>CAVWBL010000001.1:0-357841 GCA_963753205.1 uncultured Acidobacteriota bacterium
GCCCAGCCGGGCCGGGCCGCAGCGCGTAGCTGATGCCGATGTAGGCGGTGCGCGGTTCGGCGGCGGCCAGCTTCCACGGCACGCCGCCGGCCTTGGCGTATAGAGCGGTGCCCAGGGTCCAGGCGACGCTGCACCGGTGCGGCTCTGGTGGTGGCGGTGCTCTCCATACGATCTGGGACGGGATGCCTGAGGCCTGCCTCACCTTGCCACCGCGTGGTGGAGGTACTCAATTCCTCGTCATGTACTCTGGAACGCTAGGCTGGCCGCACCGCGAAGCCGGCAGTGGGACGACTGGTTAGTTTTAACCCGGCCCGCTGGGCCGCGGCCTGGCGGACGCCGTCGGCGAGCGCATCGAGCAGGATCCGGCGCCGGACCGGGGAGTGGGCTATCGCGCCTCGGTCGAAGGCTGGCCTGGAGCCGGACGTCGACGACCCGGCGCCGCCAGACTCGCGCCCCACCTGGAACTCGCCGCGGAAGTTGGGCGAGCGGGGCAGGTAGGCCAGCCTGCTGCTCGGGATCCAGCGGGCCGCGGATCTCCTGCACCAGGCGACCCACGTTCGTGCCCTCGCTGGCGGGGCCGACGGCCGCGGCCAGGAGCCGGGATCAATGACGTCCCGAACCGCGCCGGGGTATGGCCTGCTGGTGTACGGGCCGGGCGCCTGAAGGCGGCGCAGTGGGGCGGGGATGCTGCGCTTGGCCTGGGTCCAGCGGGCGCGGAAGCTGAGCTGGGGGTTCCGGCGACCACCGGAGAAGTCGGGCAGCCGTGGTGCTGGCGGTCATCCTGCTACCTGTCCTGGCGCCGGGGTGAACGACGGCGGGGACCCGCGAGCTGGAAGCACGGCGTTCAGCAGCGCCTGCTCGCCGACGATCCGCAGCTCAGCGTGCGGCACCGCCCGCTGGCCGCCTGCGTGGTACCCGCGTCGACGTGGTCCAGGAGCTGGCTCGGTGACTGGGTCTGCAACTCGGTACCAGGTCCGCGGGTCGGCGAACGAGCCTGGCGCGCAGGTCTGCGCCGGGATCGGCCTCTCTGGATCCACACGGCCCGCTCGAAGATCAGCCACAAGGTGTCGTAATGATATTCCAGGCGGAGCTGGACGGCCTCGGCCACGCCGGCCCGTCCATCCCGATCCGGCGGGCTAGCGCGCCGCCGCCGGGAACATCCGGACGGCGGCCGGCCAGCCGGGTCAGCGCCTGCCGGAGCGGGGCGAACGCGGGATCGGCGGCGCGGCCGGGGTCGGCGATCAGGTAGTGGGCGCGGCCGCTCCGCCGTGCGGCCACGGGCCGCTCCCGGGCCAGCGCCCCGGTCACCGCGTCGTACAGCAACCCGAGATCACCGGAGCCGTCGCGGCGCAGCCGGTCGGCGGTGATAGACCCGGTGGTCCACGAGGTGATGCCGTATGGGCCCAGCGCCGCCTTTAGGTCCTCGTCGTACCCGAACGCGACGACGCCGGTGCTGCGCCGGGCCGCGACCGCGCGGGCCCCGGCGGCCTGCAACGCCGCCCGAACCGCGGCGGTCCCGTCGATGCCGCAGGCCACTTGTCGGCAGGTGAGCGGGAACTGGAGCAGGGGCAGGCAGTTCAGCCGGACCACCGGCCAGGCCCCGTGCCGGGCCGGGAGGGTGAACGGCTCGCGGCGCCTGGGCGGGCGGGCCTGGTTGAGCAGGTCCTGCATCCGCGGCGGGATGTCGCAGGTCAGCAGGAGCTGGCCGAGCAGCTCGTCGAAGGTGTGCACGGTCACCCACCGGGCATCCACGCCCCGGTCCCGTGCTGTCTCCAGCAGCCCGGTCACCCCGGGTAGGGGGTCCTCGCCGGGCCGACGGCACCAGAACAGCCCTGCCGGGAACGGCGTCGCGCCGTTCGCCGCCTCGGTCAGCGCGGCCATCAGCGACGCATCGCGGCCGCGGTACCCGGCGACGATGAGCCCGTACCGCTGGGCGGCCTGCACCAGCGCGGTCCGGTGCAGGGCGTCTTGCTCGCGCAGTTCCTCGGCAGTGTTCTTCAACTGGTCGGACTGGTAGTCGCCGTGCAGCTTCACGTACAGCGGGAAACGGTCCCCGGCCAGCGCCGCGGTCGCGATCTTGCTGGTGTCCAGCGTGGCCACCGTCAGGTGCGCCGGCGGCTCAGCACCAGCTCCGCGGCCCGCTCGTACACTCGGTCGAAGTTCGGCGTCCATACCACGGGCGCCCGGCCCAGCGCCGCCAGCACGGCCAGGCCGAAGTTCCCGAACGCCGGCTTGCCCACCGCCAGCTTGCCCTCGAGGTAGGCGCGGCGGTCCGCGGGGGCGTTCCAGGCTGCCTCGAACAGCGCCGAGTATTCCGCGGGGTCACCGGGGTCCGGGTAGTCCGAGTGGCCGGCGAAGAAACGCTCGATCCGGTCCCGGATCGCCGGCTCGGCCAGACTCAGCGCGGCCAGCGGCACCCCGTGGACCGTCGCGTAGATCAGCTGCCGGAACTCATCGATCATCTGCCCGGCTGTGGGCAGCGCCCGCGGCGGCTGACGCCCCGGCGCCGATCAGCCACATGAGCTGCCCGCCGCGGACGACATGCAGGCGGGCCAGTTCATCCAGCGAGACCTCGGGCACCGGCGGAGTCACGTGCCAAGGATACGGGGCCGGCGCTGGCGAATCCCGCTGATGTAATTTCCGCCCGGTTCGGCGGTGACCGCGCGAGCTGGGCGGATCCCGCTTGATCTTCCCGTCTCGCCGGATCCGCGCGGGCCGCAGCGGAACCCGGGCCGGCGCAGCCCGGCATCATCAGCGCACCACCGACCGCGTGATGGTACATTTGGTCGCTGATCGTAATCAGACGGTCCACCGGGCTTCGCGCCCGCTCTCGTCACCGCAAGCGCCTTCGTGTTCGCGGTGTTCGTACCCCCGGTACTACCACCTGGCGTGCCCGGCCGATCCGAAAAGGAAGGTTTCCGAAGCCAGAGCGATGCTTACCGCTGACCCGGGGCCGCCTGCGCCTGCGGCCGCGCCGCCAAGCCTGACGTCGCTGCTTGCGATGGCGGAAGGCCCGGCCGGGTCCAACGTGGACGACGTCGTCGGTGGCCAGCAACTGGCCGACGCGGAACTGGAAGCGGCCGCCCAAATGCTCGCTGACGACGCGATGCAGATCCGCTGCGGCCAATCACCAGTCTTGGCCCGATGGCGTGCTCGCCGCGACGGCGGGCCGCCGGGGACCGGAGCGGCCGCCGCGGCGGTCCGCACGTACGCCGGGCTCGGATTCGGGCTGCCCGATGCGCCAGCCAACGACGACCACCTGCAAGGCCTCGTGGCCGAGCTGCTGTGGAACCGGCTGATCCAGGAGAGGCTGGTCTGCCGCGACAAGCGCCGACTGGTGCACGCGCACTCGGTCAAGCCCGATCCCCTGGAGCCTGGCGGGGACGGCCTGGTCGTCTACGAGGTCGACGGGGGCACGCTGGTGTTCCGGCTGTGGGAGATCAAGAAGCACGAGTCGCAGAACAGGATCTCGGCGACCATCAGACGGGCCAGCAGACAGCCGTCCAGCCGGGCTCAGGAGAAGGGAGCCAAGCTCGCCGGGCCGGAGACCGTCGAGCAGGCGGGACCGCTCGGCGAGCTCTACGCCGACATCGTCGTACTCTGGCTCGACGCCAGTGACCGGGCCTGCGCCGCAGTGTCGGTGGGAACCTCCGCGCAGCACGCGCCGGCCAGGCCGCAGGCATTCGGGTCGATCGCGACCGCATTCCCGCACTTCACGCGGGCCGGGCAGCGGGAGAGCATCATCGTGGCGGTCCCGGACTTCCCCGGGTTCGCCAGGCGCGTCAGGGAGATCGTGTGGAGCGGGCTCTAGACCTCGGGCTGCTGACCGCCGCGCTGGCCGGCCGACCGGTGTCCCGACCGCGCAGGAACTGCAGCAGCTGATGGCCGACATCGAGGTGCAACTGTTCGTGCGCCGCGCCGAGATCCCCCAGGAGCTGCTCGACGCCGCCTGGGACCTGCACGCCGTCGCCTCGGTGAACCAGGCCCGCCAGCGGTACACCGCCGCACGGCAGCGGCAGGCGTTCCAGGTCAGCGCGCACATCTTCGACCTCGCGCTGAACCAGGACGGGCACCCGCTGCTGGACCGGCTCTCGTTCGGGTTCGCCGCCGCCATCGGCGACAGGCGCGGCGGCCGGACCCAATGCGACACCATCATGAACCCGCTGCGGGCCAACATCCGCACCGGATCCCCGGCGCTGGACCACATCGCCACTGGCCCTGGAAGCCGGCCTGGCATTCCTGGGCTTCGAGACCCGGCACCTTGTTCACCTGGCTCGCCACATGGCGGCGCGAGCTAGCGACCTGGCCGCGCTCTAACTCAGCGATCTCACCACCACCGCGTTGGGCTACCCACCTGGAGGCGCTCGGCGCCGGACCTCCTGGCCTACTTTGCCGCGGCGACATCGCCGCCTCGACGCCTGCGCCCGGCTCAGGACAGCCGCCACCGGCCAGGCATGGCCGCGGACCTGAATGCCCGGTGGGCGGCGGCGACCTGCTTGCGCTGTCCGGCGAGGCCGAGGCCGGCGCGTGGAACCCGGCCGTGCTGCGCCGGACGTCCCCGCCCTGGCCGCGAGGCCTTCACGATCGGCAGCCCGCCGGCGCATACCTCGTGGGAGCCGCAGCGCGACCTGCTACCGGGGCCCGGTTACCGTCCCACCCCTGGGTCGGCGCATGTCCTCGCCGCGCCGACCAGCAGCGGAAGACACTGACCGCCCAGATGCTGGCTGGGAGTACCTGGACCGGGCCGGCCGCAGCGTCTGCTATGTCGCGCCCACGCCCAGCCTGTGCCGTGAGGTCCGCCGGGCCATGACCGGCCGCGTGCACGTCCTGCAAAAGGAGACCAATCCCACCCGCCCGAATTCCCGGCCGCGGCCGAACTGTCGACATCCTCTACCGCGGCCAGCCGGCCGATGTCGAGGTGCTGACCCCGGAGCGGCTGCCCACCTGCTCCGCCACGACGCCGGCCGTGCTGGAGCGGTTCGGCATGTTCATCTTCGACGAGGCCCAGCACCTGAAGGAGACCGGGCGCGGGTTCACCCTGGAATCCGTGATCGCGCTGCTGGACTACCTCAGCTGCGAGACCGATCACGAGATCGCGCTGATCTCGGCCGCGATGGGCAACGCCGGCGCGACCGCGAATGGCTCAGCCCCGACGGCCAGGCCCTGCGGCACGAGTCCCAGTGGCGCGGCCCGCTGGCGGCTGGACGCCGCCTTCACCACTGGAGCTGACTGGGACGAGACCTGGGTGGAACGGATCCCGAGGGGACGGGTCTGGCCCTACCGGCTGATCACTCCGCTCAGCGGCGAGATCCGGCTGCGGATGGCCGATGGCCAGACCAAGCGGCTGACCGTAGACGAGACCGACTGGCGGCTGGCCCGCAAGTCCAAGAGCAGCGCCCGGCGGCAATCCGGGCTGGACGTCGACGACGCCCGGACCACCAGGCGGTACGCGATCGCCAGCGAGATGATCACCGAACTCGGGCACGCCGGATCAGTCCTGGTCGTCGCCGACACTCGCGACCAGGCTCAGCAGCTCGCGCATGGCCTGGCCGACGAACTAAGCGAACAGCCCGCCCTGGCGCCGCTCGTCGACTTCGTCGACCTGCAGCTCGGCGAGGACCATCCGCTGGTGACCGTCCTGCCGCACGGCGTCGGGTTCCACCACGCCGCCTGCCCATCGAGGTCCTGGAAGCCCTCGAGCAAGCCGTCCGCGACGACACACTGCCCTATCTCACCTGCACCTCCACCCTCACCGACGGGGTCAACCTGCCGGTACGGACCGTCATCATCTACGACCAGACCTACGAGGGGCAAGACGAAGAGGCCCGGCTGCGCGGAGCCCGGCTCGTCAACGCGATGGGCCGCGCCTGCCGTGCGGGCAAGGAGACCGAGGGCTGGATCGTCCTGGTCCGCGCTGCAGAGCCCACCGAGGCCGATTTCCGTGACCTGAACCCTGAACGCGGAGGCGCTCGCCGTCACCTCCTCGCTGACCACCGAAGCGGCGCTCCACGCCTTCGCCGCCCTGGAGCAGGCCATGCGCGAGGACGAAGACGCGGTTTCCGCTCGGCCGATCCCGCGGTCAACGACTTCATCAGCTTCATATGGCTCATGCTCGCCATCGAGGAAGGCAGAGGGACAGACCCGGCCATGGCGGAGCTGCCCGCCATCGTCGATTCGACTCTGGCCGCCCAGTCACCCAGGCCCGCGCCGCCTGCCTGACGGTCGCCCAGGGCGTCCGCGGCGCCTACGCGCGAACCGGCGCCGAGGCACGCCGCCGCTGGCCGCGAACCGCGACCTCCATCGGCTCGGCCCGCGCCATTGACCAGCTCGCCACCCGCCTCGCCGAGGCCATCATCAGCCGGCACGGGCAAGGGACGCTCGGCGACATCCGCAGCCCCGTGAGCGCCGTCAGCCGGATAAACGCGGCGCCGTCGAGCGGCTGCTCGACCTGCCAGAAGCCCCCACATGGCGGTTCCGGGTCAGCTCGAAGGGAGCCGAGACCGAGATCAACCCGGTCGGCCTGCTCACCGGATGGCTCACGGGCACCTCGCTCCCCGACCTTGCCCACGCGCATCTCGCCGCAGCGGCCGATCCCGCGTGGCGGATCGAGCAGATGGTGGACGCGGTCACCGGGCACTTCGAGCACTACCTGGCCTGGACCGTCGGCGCCCTGGTCGAGCTCGTCAACACCCGGCTGGCCGATTCCGGCATCGAGGAACGGCTATGCCCCGACCTCGGCAGCTACATCCGGTACGGCGTCGATGACCCCAAGGCACTGATCCTGATGACCTCCGGCATCCGGTCACGCCGCCTGGCACACGCCATCGCCGCGGACCTGCCCGCCGACCTCGAACTTATGCGCGAGCAACTGCGCCTGCAGATCGCACGGATGGGCGTGGCCGGATGGCGCACCCGGTACGACGCCTCCGCCGCCGAAGTCCTCGATCTGCTCGACTTCACCAGGGTCCGTAACCGCAGCCTGCTCAGGACGCTCCTGGAAACCGGAAACGTCACGGTGGAGCTACCTGCCATACCAGCTAGCCTGCACGCATGGGACGGTCCCCTGACTCTGGAACCGGCCCGAGACGAACCGCACCCGGCGCCCCTGGCGGTCTACGCCGGCGACCAGCACATCGTCACCGTGGCGACACAAGACCAGGCAGACCTGTCAGCGATCCAGGACACCGGGCTGGCCACAATCGTGGAAATCGACGATCAAGCCCATCGTCCGGTACTTTCCATCACACTGCAGCTCGCGGACGTGACCGACCAGAATGTGGCCGTCCTGCTGTCGGCCACAAGCGCCGACGGCTACAACCAGCCGGTTGCCAGGAGGCCTGTCGCGGCCGGGAGCGCCCGAGGCTGTCAACGACGTCATACGCGAGGGGAAGCGATCCTCTGTCGAGACGTGCTGGCTGGAGCAGCCTAAAGCTCCCACACCTTGAGAGGCTCACCTACCGGGTGCTGTTGCGGCAATGTCGTTGAGAGTGGCGTTGACGACCGGCCAGCATATGTCTACCGTGTCCGAATCCGGAGGAGCGCCCATTCGTACCTGAGCACGAGGATGCACAAGGTTGCGGTAACTGCGGATGAGCTCCGACCCCATTTTGACATCGACCTGAATCCAGCCTTCGCGGTGTGCCAGCTCGATGAGCTCCTGCAAGCCCATCCGGTCAAGGGGCCTGGGTGGCGGACCGGTCAACCTTTCTTCTACCGCAGACAGGAGGACTCCTTCCAGCAGGCTGCCGAGCATGATGACGGTGGCGATGTGCGCCCCGCAGTCATGACAGAGCCGGGCCTCATCGAGGCGCTGTTGTAGACTGCGGCCAGAGCTGGGTCGCTGACAACCTGGTCCATGGAAACCTTCAACTCCACCCGCATGACGCCAGCATCAGCATCAGCCAACTCTGGGCGTCCGTACCCGTCCCGGGCTATCCGCAGGCCCCCTGGCCGGAGTATTTCGTCGAGCCGTCGAAGCGTTTCCTGGTAAGCAGCCTTTTCGGCTACGTATTCACGCGGGTCAGCGAGCCGGAGCGCGGCGAGTTCGGCATTGGAACGTTCCCCATCGCCGCCGGTTATTACCTCGCTTGTCCATCGCAGGGCGTGGTGAACCGTCATACTCAGTGACATCCGCGATTCCTGCTCTGCTGAGAAAACTCTGCAGTTCCCAGCCCTTACGGTAGAGCGGCCCATCGTCTCCGCAGAGTAGGCGGGCGATCTCATCGACGGTGCTGTCGTCAAGTCGACTCATATGTCGTTCCTTTGCCTAAGCCTGAGGTTCAGCCAACTTCCTCACCCGGATGCTCATCATCGTCGGGCAGATCAGCCCCGGGCCCCAGGAACTCGATTCCTTTCCGACGGGCTGCTCATCCACATGCGAACGGGGTGCCCCGCGGCGTTCCGTCTACCACAGCGGCTCCATCGCCCGGTTGGGATCGAATGTGAACTCACTTTCCCTGACTCGCCAGAAGTCCCAGCCCACCCGCCGCAGTTCCCGCTCACGTTCCATGTCGTCGCGGATCTCGTTCTGGCGTCGAGTAGAGCCACCCTGCCGTCACATTCGACAGCCAACCGCCCGCTGTGCCCGCTCACCACGAGGTCAATACGCCGTCTGCCCACTGGGAACTGCGGGATCACGTGATAGCCGCGCCGCCGGATCGCGAGGAACACGCGCTGTTCGAAGAGCGACTCGAAGGGTTGCTGCCTGACATGCGCGGAAACGTCGTCGGCTGCGATCGATTCGCCAAGCAAGGAGGGCGGGTCTTCCATGTACGAGAGTAGGGAAATTACGTTTGGGACGATGGCGGCGAAAGCCGTGTTGAAGGACGCAGGCCGCGCGCTCGATATGCCTTACGGCGACGTGGACAAGATCGCGAAGATGGTGCCGGCGACGCTGAATATCGAGTTGGAAGACGCGTTGAAGCAGATGCCGCAACTCGAGGAACTTCGCAAGTCCGATCCGAAAGTGAAGGAACTGGTGGAAGTGGCGCTGCGGTTGGAGGGGCTGGCGCGTCACGCTTCAACGCACGCGGCGGGCGTGGTTATTTCGCCACAACCGCTGACGGAAATCGTTCCACTGTATAAATCGAATAAAGACGAGATTACGACGCAGTATGACATGAACGCGCTCGAGCGCATCGGGCTGCTCAAGATGGATTTCCTTGGGCTGACGACGCTGACGGTGCTCGACGATGCCGTGCGGATGATCAAGCAGAACAGGGGCGAGAGCGTAGATCTGGAGTCGCTGCCGCTCGACGATAAAGCTACGTACGATCTTTTCGCGCGCGCCGAAGTGACGGGGATCTTCCAGTTTGAATCGCACGGCATGCGAGATATTTTGAGGCAGTATCAACCTTCGCGGCTGGAGGATTTGACGGCGTTGAATGCGCTGTATCGGCCGGGGCCGATTCAGGGCGGGATGATTCCGGATTTCATCGCGCGAAAACACGGCAAGAAAGAAGTGAAGTACGATTTGCCGGAGCTGAAGGAGATTTTGTCGGAGACTTGGGGCGTGATTCTGTATCAAGAGCAGGTGATGCAGATCGCGAACCGGCTGGCGGGATTCTCGCTGGGTGACGCGGATATCTTGCGCCGCGCGATGGGCAAGAAAAAGCCGGAAGAAATGGCTGCGCAGCGAGAGAAGTTCATGGCGGGGTCTGCCGCGCACAAAGTGCCGCAGAAAAAGGCCGAGAGAATATTCGACCTGATGGAGGAGTTTGCGGGATACGGATTCAACAAATCGCACTCGTGCGCGTATGCGTATCTGGCGTATCAGACTGCCTGGCTGAAGACGCACTATCCGGTCGAGTTTATGGCGGCAATGCTTACCGCCGAAACCGGCAACACCGACAAGGTGGTGAAGTACATCAATGAAGCGCGCGGGATGGGAATTACCGTGCTGCCGCCGAATGTGAATTTGAGCGACATGAATTTCACGCCGACCGGGAGCGACATCAGGTTTGGATTGGCCGCGATCAAGAATGTGGGCGAGAACACGGTGAAGGGAATTCTGGCGGCGCGGGAGTCGCTGGGAAAATTTAAGAGCTTTTATGAATTTGTGGAGGCTGTGGATTCGCGGTTGATGAACAAGCGCGTGCTGGAGAGTTTGGTGCGTGCGGGTGCGCTGGATGGGCTTGGCGCGCATCGAGCACAGATGTTTGCGGCGATTGACGGCGCGATGGAGCGGGCGCAGAAATTGCAGCGGGCGAAAGAGATAGGTCAGCATGGATTATTCGGTGGCGCGGCTGCGGCGGTTTCGCCACCTCCGGAGATTTTGCCGGATGCGGATGAGTGGCCCGAGCACGAGTTACTTTCGTCTGAGTATGCGACGCTCGGGTTCTATATTTCCGGGCATCCGTTGGATAAGTACGCCGGGCGGCTGGCAGATTTAAAGGCGGTGGACATCACCACGATTGAAGGACGGCGAAACAAGGAAAATGTGATCGTGGCGGGCATCGTGGTGCAAGCGCGTCCAATGCGTTCGAGACGAGGAGCGCGGTGGGCAATCGTCACGTTGCAGGACCGGACGGGCGTGATCGAGGCGATGGTTTTCCCGGAAGCGTTCGGCAAAATAGAAGCGATTTTGAAGGCTACGACTCCGCTATTGGTGAAGGGATCGGTTTTAGCAGAAGATGTGGGTACGCGGCTGACGGTGGAAGATGCGAAGCCGCTCGAACAGGTGATCGATCGGCCGCCAAGTTTATTGCGGGTGCGTGTGCCGGTGGCGACGCTTGGAGGGGACGCGATGGAGCGGCTGGACCGATTGTTTGCGAGCCGGCCGGGACGGTGCAGAGTGGAATTTGAGCTCGTGCTGGACGATGGCGCGGCGGCGACGCAACAGACTTCCAAGGCCGTAAAGGCGGATCCCGAGTTGATCGAGCGGGTGCGGGAAATCTGCGGGGCGGATTCGGTGGTTGTGCAATGAGCTCAACGGCGAGCGGGGCAGGAGGCGGAGGGCGCAAAGGGCGGCGGCCGGCCTTTGACGCGGCAAAGCGACGGGCGGCGCGCGAGCGGCTGAGGCGTTGGCAGGAGCGCGCAAGAAAGCGGCGCCTCGAAGAGGAAAGGCTTTCGGGCAAGCCCCCGGTGCGTCCGAACCCCATGGACGCGCATACCGAGCGGCAGAGAGAGATCGATTCACTCGAACAAGACGTGGCCGAAATGGCCGGGTTTGAGGAAAAGAGCGAGGACCTGGGCCGGCTGCGGCGTGAAATCGATGAGCTGAAGAAGGAGTTTCATTCGCATCTGAACGCCTGGCCGAAAGTCCAGCTTGCGCGGCATGCGCAGCGGCCTTATACCGAGGATTTCATCAAGCTGCTTTTCGAGAATTTCAGCGAAATTCATGGAGATAGGCGTTTTGCGGACGATGCGGCGATTCTCGCGGGCATGGCGCGTTTCCACGGGAAGCCGGTGCTGATCGTGGGCAGCCAGAAGGGGCGCGACATCAAACAGCGCGTCCGGCGCAATTTCGGGCAGGCGAAGCCGGAG
Organism: uncultured Acidobacteriota bacterium; assembly: GCA_963753205.1. GTDB lineage: Bacteria > Acidobacteriota > Terriglobia > Acidiferrales > UBA7541 > Palsa-295. The sequence continues at coordinate 11,485 of CAVWBL010000001.1, forward strand.
GGTTATCGCAAGGCTTTGCGCGCGATGCAACTGGCGGCAAAATTCAAGCGGCCGATTTTTGTGTTTGTGGATACGCCAGGCGCTTACCCGGGCGTTGATGCGGAAGAGCGCGGCCAGGCAGAGGCGCTTGCGTTTAATTTGCGGGAGATGTCGCGATTACCGGTGCCGATCATTGTGACGGTGACGGGGGAAGGCGGCTCTGGCGGGGCACTGGCGATTGCCGTCGGTGATCGCGTGCTGATGCTGGAGAATTCGGTTTATTCCGTTATTACGCCGGAAGGATGCGCTTCGATTATCTGGCGCGACTCAACGAAGGCCGAGCTTGCCGCCGAGGCTTTGAAAATTACAGCGGCGGATCTGGCCGAACTGAAACTGATCGATGAAATTGTGCCCGAACCGGAGGGCGGCGCGCACACCGACCATAAGGCGGCCGCGCAACTGCTCGACGGGGTGCTGGTGCGCTTGCTGGACGAGCTTTCCCGGCAGACTCCGCAGCAACTGCTCGACGCACGATATCGGAAGTTTCGAACGATGGGCCAGTTCTTCAGTTAACGTCGTATTTCCGGGCGCGACGCCGCGCAGTCGATTGGTAATCACCGCGGTTTTCCATACATGAACCTCCATCCAGACGGTCAGCCGAATACCTTATCGTCCAACAGATCATCATGCGTTTCAATGAAGGAAGGGAGCGCATGATGAAATCCGATACACGCGAATCGCGGAAAGCAGGGATTCTCTGGCTGGCCTATGGCTGCCTTCGTATTGCGCAAGTGGCGTTTATTGTTGTGTTTAGCGGGACCCTCTCGCTGATGTGGGGAGCAGTCCTGGAGCGGATCCCCGATCCGCTGGCGTGGATGACGGCGTTTCATGTCTTCCTAGTTCTGGCCGCTGCGTGGTGCATCGTGTCGGGCTTCTTCAGTTTTGTGGCCGGGTTCGCATTGCTCAGACACTGGCCGGCCTCAAAAGCCGATACGCTAATCGCCGCTTTGCTCGCACTGCCTGACCTCCCTTTTGGGATCGTCTTAGGCGTTTACACCTTGCTGGCGCTGCTGCCGCGACCAACGTTGGTTCAGCAAGAGCGGCGGTCCCAATCGCACATCGTCATACCTCTGGTACCGCAGGGAAGCCGCTAATCGGGCGAAATTCACAGGCCATTGAGGCATTGGGCACTTTTCCACCGCAGTAGGGTTGCTCTCCGCGCAGGCGTGATTTAGCTTCAATGCCACGGGGGACCATCCACATGGCAGACGCGAACAGCGGGGTTTCCGTAATGTCCGGAGTATTCCGGCCGTTCGAGAAACTCGTTGAGATTACGATTATGGGCAAGACGTTCCTGGTGCCGGAGCGCAACTCGGTGCTGCGGGCGTTTCAGTACATTAGCCCGGAAACCATTCCTTACGGCAAGTTTTGTTGGAGCCAGGATTGCCAATATTGCAAAGCCGATTGCCAGCTTCCCGATGAAGACCAGCCGCATCCGATTCAGGCGTGCAAGTTCATGGTGTCGGAGGGGATTCGGATTACGAACTTATCGCCGGAGCTGGTTGGATGTCTTAAGGCGAGGCTTGGGCAGCAATAATCCCAATTCCTTCCGTTGATCATTCACATCCCCACGCGGCCCTATGAATGAGTAGCCTTCGCCGGGGCGCTGGAGAATTTGAACACGGTAATTTCATGGTAGCGCTGGCCCGGCTTTAGCTCTGTTGTAGGAAACTTTGGGTGATTCGGCGAATCCGGAAAATGCTGTGTCTCCATGCAGAATGCTGCATGCTGGCGATAAACTGCGCCGCCTTTGCCGTGTATTGAGCCATCCAGCTGATTGCCGGTATAAAACTGTAAGCCGGGCTGCGTGGTAAGGACTTCGAGGACGCGGCCGGATTGGGGCTCGACGACTCTCGCAGCCAATTCCAGAGAAGTGCCCTTCCGATTCAAAACGAAATTGTGATCGTAGCCGCGGCCGTAGGTTAGCTGCTCGTCGTTGACGCCAATGCGTTCGCCGATAGTGTGCGGCGTGCGGAAATCAAAGGGAGTCCCGGCGACGGGGGCCACTTCCCCTGTGGGAATCAGAGTTTTATCGACGGGAGTGTAGCGATCGGCATTGATCGTGACAAGATGGCCGAGAATGTCGCCCACGCCCTGGCCGGCCAGATTGAAATAGGAATGATTTGTGAGATTAAGGACCGTGTCCTTGTCCGTGGTGGCGCTGTAATCGATGCGCAATTCGTTGTTCTTGGTGAGTGTATAAATAACTGTTACGGACAGATTCCCGGGATAGCCTTCCTCGCCGTTTTTGCTCAGATACGTTAGCTGCAGGCTGTTATTGCCGATCGGTTTTGCGGTCCAAACCTTTTTATCGAAGCCATGAAAGCCGCCATGAAGGCTGTTCGGGCCGTCGTTTTTGTCGAGCGTGTACTGAACGCCGTCGAGTGTGAAGGCGGCGTTGCCGATGCGGTTTGCGTAGCGCCCGATCAGTGCGCCGAAAAAGGGAGGAGGAGGCTGGCCGACGTAACCGTCGAGACTATCGAAGCCGGCGACTACGTCGGCGAATTTGCCCCGGAGGTCGGGAACTCTTAGCGAAACGAGGATTCCGCCATAGGTGATGATTCGCGCTTCCATGCCGCGGGCGTTGGTGAGCGTGTAGATCTCCACCGGCTGACCCTGCGGAGTCTGGCCCCAGGGTTGGTGCGTAAGTTTGGGGCCTCGAGCGGATGCATTCTGCGCTGCGCAGATACGTGGGACCGCCAGGATGGCGATGAAGAAGGCGGCGATTAAGAGTCTTCGTATAAGCATTGCAGTCTCCCTTAGTTTTTAATTCTCATTGAGGTATACGCGATCCGTTCAGCGATTTCCCTGCCCGTAATATGCCGCGCCGCCGTGCTTGCGAAAGAAATGCTTGTCTAGTAGAGCGCGCGAAATCCGTTCCGCTTCTGGATTGGCCATCGTGGTACAGAGCGCCAGATGCGCGATCTCTTCGAGGATGCCGGCATGGTAGGCGGCTTCGGCAACGGTATCTCCCCAGGTGAACGGCGCATGCGAAGCGACGAGAACGGCGGGCATCGATTGCGGATCGAGCCCCTGAAAGCGGCGAACGATCGATTGGCCTGTATTCGCCTCGTAGTCATTTTCGATCTCATTGGAAAGTAGAGGCGACGTGACGGGCACGGGACCGTAAAAATAGTCGGCGTGCGTGGTCCCGTAGCATGGGATTTCCGTTCGCGCTTGCGCGAATGCCGTGGCGCATCGCGAGTGCGTATGAGCGACGCCGCCGATGCTTTGGAAATTGCGATAAAGAATCAGGTGAGTGGGAAGGTCGGAGGAAGGCCTCAACGCGCCTTCGACGATTTTACCGTCGAGATCGACCACGACCATGTGCTCTGCCGTCATGTTCTCGTAAGGGATGCCGCTGGGTTTTATGACGACAATGCCGTTGGCGCGGTCGATCGCGCTGGCATTGCCGAACGTATAGATCACCAGGCCGCGGCGGACCAATTCGAGATTGGCCTCGAGCACCTCCTGGCGCAACGTTTCAAACATCAGATTCCACCTCTTGCCTGAGCGGCAATCTTGCGCAGCGAGGGAAGCACCTCGCCGACTCGAGCCGGCGCAGAGCCGGACTTGCCGAACGCGAAATAGAGCGGTTTATAAAGTTTGTAGAGCTCATCATACACGCGAACGGAAGCCGGATCGGGTTCGATGACGCGGTATTTTGGGCAGAGTCGAGATTGTGCCTCTTCGATGCTGCGGAATGTGCCCGCCGCGAGGAACGCGAAAATCGCCGAGCCGAGGCTGGTGACGTCAGATCGCGGAATAAGTATCGGCTTATTCAGAACACTCGCATAGACGCGGTTGAGAACGTCATTTTTCTGAGGAATTCCACCGCCATGAATGACGCGCTCGATGGGAAGCCCGTGCTCCTGCATCCGTTCGAGAATGATGCGCGTGTGCAAGGCAGTGCCTTCGATGGCCGCGAAGAGTTCGTCTTCGGCGTTGTGAACCAGGTTCCAGCCGATCGTCATACCGCCAAGTTCGGCATTAACGAGAACGGTTCGGTCGCCGTTGTCCCACGTAAGGCGAAGAAGGCCGGTTTCGCCAGCGCGGTAGCGGTGAAGATTGGCCGAGAGTTGGCCGACGGAAGAGCCGGCGCGGCGCGCGATGGCTTCAAAGAGATCGCCCGTAGCGGAGAGTCCCGCTTCGATGCCGGTGAGCGCTGGGTGCACCGAGCCTTGCACAACCCCGCAGACGCCGGGAATCAGGCTGGCGTTTTCGGCGACGGCGATGATGCACGTCGAGCTGCCGATCACGTTGACTACGCTGCCGAGATTGACGCCCGCGCCGATCGCGTCCCAATGCGCGTCGAATGCGCCAACCGGAATCGGAATGCCGGCGCGCAGGCCGAGTTTTGCGGCCCACTCTTCAGAAAGACGGCCTGCGAGCTTGTCTGAAGTGGCATAGCAGCCATTTAGCTTTGCGCGGACGCCTTTAAGCAGGGGATCGACATTCTCTAGAAAACTTTCTGGCGGCAGGCCGCCGAGCGATTTGTTCCAGAGCCACTTGTGCCCCATGGCGCAGACGCTGCGAGCCGCTTGCTCGCGGGTGGTCGCGCCGCAAAGTGTCGCCGCAACCATGTCACAGTGTTCAAAGGCAGTGACAAAGCGATCGCGCTTTTCGGGATTGTGGCGCAGCCAATGGAGCAGCTTCGAGAAGCCCCATTCGGACGAATAGACACCGCCGCACCATTGAATGGCTTCGAGGCCGGTGCGATTGGCTACTTCGGTGATGAGGGCGGCTTCTTCCGATGCACGATGGTCGCACCAGAGATAGTAATCGTCGAGCGGAACGAGATTTTCGCCGACAGGAATGACACTTGATCCTGTTGTGTCTAAGGCAATCGCTTCGACGGATTTGCCTGCAACTCCTGCAGCGGCGAGAGCTTTCTCAGTCGCAGAGGCGAGCGCGGACATGTGATCGGCATGGCTCTGCGTGGCGTAATTAGGGTCTTCGCGTTTGCGATGCAGCGGATATTCGGAAATGCCGTGACCGAGGCGACCACGCTCGCTATCGACAATAGAGACGCGAACACTGAGCGTGCCGAAATCGACGCCGGCAACGACGCTCATTGATGCCAGTACATCTGCCAGCCGAGATATTTGGTGGCAGCCTCGTGAACTGCGGCGGCTGTGGAGGAAAAATTTGCCGCAACGTGATGTTCGAAGCCGTTTTCGCAAATGAAGTGCAGCAGGTCTTGAAGGCGGGGAATCTCCACGACGCCCGCGCCGCCGAATGTTTCGAGCGGATCGGTGGTGAAAGCGCCTTGGCCAAGGTAGCCGCGGACGCGGCCTGATAGATCATCCGTGGAGAAGCGGGCGTACGTCATTGGTCCGGCCTTTACGCGACCAACCACAGTGCCGAACGTGTTCGCTTTGCCTACGGTGCCGGCGATGATCTCCTGAAAGTCCATCCTTACATTTTGGAAGAAATGCTTGGGCAGATTGCTGCAATGGAAGCAGACGGCCTTATTCGGATCGTCGCCGTAATTGTTGTTCCAGTCGAGCAAGGCGCTGGGCGTTTCGGAGGCGAGCCGCAAAGCGTGCATGCCGAGGACGCCGGCGATATCCACTTCGCAAGCGCTCGATAGCAGATTGTTGCTCATCATGCTCATCAGCGTGCAGGGCACGACGCCGAAATACTCCTCCATGGACGTCCAGCACTGCACGGCGCTGATATCGAGGTCGTTGGACTTCATCCAATGCTCGATCACGGCGCCCAGCTTGGCCATTTTCATCAGCGCGGTAGCGGGAACGTCATCCGTGGAGACATATTTGCGAATACTTTGCAGCTTGGATTGAGCCGCCGGGTCATCATCTTTCATTTTGTCAATGCGGCCGAAAATTTCAGACAAATCTATCGGCGCGACAGTGATGCCGTTATTTTCGAGAATTTTTTCACTGTAGCGGACGGTGTTGAACGCGACCGGACGCGCGCCAATTGCGCCAACGCGCAGACGGCGCATGCCATTGGCGACGCGGCAAACCGCGGCGAACCATGCGAGGTCCTTTGCAAATCTGTCCGAGGAAGGCGATTCCGTGTGCAGCGCTGTGAGCGAATAGCGGATGCCGAACTGCTGAAGGTTGTTGCAGACGGACATTTTGCCGCAAAAGCTATCGCGACGGTCGGAGATCGTCATGCGCGATGCCGTATCCGGAAAAGCCTGGATGAGAATCGGGACGTTGAGCTCGGCCATGCGCAAGGCGTCGGCAATGGCTCTTTCATCGCCAAAATTGGGGAGCGTGACGATGATGCCGTCGATTTTGTCGCGGTTGGCGCGGAAGAGATCGGCGCACTTTTTCGATTCTTCGCGGGATTCAACGGCGCCGTGCCTTGTATCGTCCGCGCCGAGCGCGATCACATCGAAGCCAGACTCTTTCAACACTGCGAGGACTTCTTCGCGGCCCGTTTTGACAAGATGGCCTGGGAAAAACCCGCGGTTGCCGACGACAAGGCCGAACGTCATTTGCTTTGGCATGGATTCCTAGTGTCCTCGTTTCGTGGGACGAAAAAGATAGGCGTAAACGCCGCCGAAAACAATCAAAAGTGCTCCCCACCAGATTCCCGCGTGCAGATGAGCTAGCACAACGGGCGTCGCGGGTGGAGAAAGCGCGCCCCGAATTCCGGCGGCCAGAATCAGGATGCCGTAGATAAGGATCAGCGAGCCGATGAAAAACCAGATAGAGAACGTGTCAGGTTCGCGTGACATTGTTTCGCCTACCAGAAATAGATATTGAGAGCGATGAAGCCGATTAATACTACTCCAGCCCAAAAGATCGGGCGCTTGAATAAAGGCATTTCCCCCTCGGACGGCACGTCTGAATAGCCGTAGACCAGGCCCGCAAGCTGCAGCGGTTCCGGCGGTTTCGTCATCAGGCTGACGGCTACCGTAACGACGACGCAGACGATCCAGGACCAAAGAGCACGGTACATATTTTCGGCCATATCTTGCGCGTGCGAAGAAAGCGCGATGATCGAAAGCGCCGAGGGATCGAGCCGGACCCAGAGCCACAAGGAAATCGAAGAGACGGTGCCTGTGAGCAAACCCCAAAAACCACCGGCGCCGGTGCAGCGCTTCCAGAGCATTCCGAGTAGAACTGTGCCGAAAAGGGGCGCGATGAAAAAGCTGAATAGCGCCTGCACATAATCCATGATGCTGAGGAACTGCATTACCAGATACGCCGTGCCGATGCTGACGAGAATTCCGACGACGGTGCACCAGCGGCCCATCGCGAGATAGTGCTGGTCGGAGGCGTTCTTGCGAATCAGCGCTCGATAAATGTCGTAAGTCCAAACGGTAGAGAAGGCTGTAACATTGCCCGCCATGCCGGACATGAATCCCGCAATGAGAGCCGTGATGCCGAGGCCAAGCAGGCCCGGTCCACAATAACGCGCCAGCATGAGCGGGAGGACTTCGTTGTAGCTGTGGCCACCGGAAGCGACGGCTGCCGCTTCGCCCGTGAGCTTCATCGGAAGCACGGCGAGCGCGAGTAGGCCGGGCAGAATCACGATGAACGGCACGAGCATTTTGAATCCGGCGCCGATGATTGGCGCCATCTTTGCGGCGCGCAAGTCTTTCGCTGCCAGGACGCGTTGCACGACGAGAAAGTCCGTCGTCCAATAGCCAAACGAGATGACCCAGCCGAGGCCGAGGACGATGCCCGTCCAGTGAATGCCCATTGGGTTATCGCTGAACGAGCCGAGCGTGCTCCAGAGGTGTGTGTAGCTTGGGCCGACGTTGTGCGCGATTTCGCGTTTCAGGTTGGTCCAACCGCCGGCTTCGATCAGGCCGAGAATCGGGATGAGCAGCGCGCCGAGCCAGATCAAAAAGAACTGGAGGACTTCGTTGAAAATGGCGGAGCGCAGCCCGCCGAGCGCGACGTAAACGGCGACGGTGATCGACGAGACCCAGATGCTGAAGTGAATGTTCCATCCGAGAACGACTTTCATCACGAGCGCCATCGAATACATATTGATGCCGCTCATGAGGACGGTCATGAAAGCGAACGTGACGGCGGAAAGCGCGCGGCTGGGCTCGCCGAAACGCAACTTGAGGTAGCCCGGGACGGAATGCGTTTTGCTGATGTAATAGAACGGCATCATCACGATGCCGAGAAACAGCATGGCGGGAATGGCGCCGATCCAATACCAGTGCGCGGCGAGAATGCCGTATTCGTATGCGGCAGCAGCCCAGCCCATGAGTTCCAGAGAGCCAAGGTTGGCGGAAAGAAAGCTGAGACCGGCGATCCAAGCGCTCATTTCGCGGCCCGCTAGGAAAAAATCTTCTCCGGTTTCCGCGCGACTCTTCAGGTAAAAACCGACCGCAAGCACGGCCGCAAAGTAAATGACGATGATGATCAGATCGACGGGAGCCAGCTCAATCAGGTGCTTCGGTATGGCCTGAAAAAGAGAATGCAGTCAGAATTCAGCATGGAGCGAGTTATCGCCTCCGTGGGTTGCGCGTCAACTCAACTGCGAGAAGCGGCGCATCGTTATCGTAAACGCAACCCGGCGGCTGAGTATTTAACCTGCTTCAGTACTTCAAGTAAACCGTTTTGTAGTCAGAATAGAATTCCAGCGCCGTCTGGCCCTGCTCCTTGGGGCCGAAGCTCGAGTCTTTTGTGCCGCCGAAAGGCAATTGGTACTCAACGCCCGCGCTGGGGAGATTCACGGTCAAGAGGCCGGCCTGCATGCCGGAGAGGTATTCAAAGACGCGCGAGAGATTGCTGGTTTGAATCGAGGCCGAGAGGCCCATCGCGCTGTTGTTGGCGATGCGCATGGCGTCTTCGAAATTGCGCGCGCGCATCACGGCGAGAACGGGGCCAAAGATTTCTTCGCGTGCGATGACCATGTCTTCGCCGACTTCGGTGAAGATGGTGGGCTCGACGAAATAGCCTTTGGCATGCGCGGCGTCCGTGAGGGGGTTGCCGCCGAGCTTGGGAGCGCCGGCCTCTTTCTTGCCGATTTCAATGTAGCGCAGGACGGTGTTCATCTGGTTTTGGTCGACGCACGGGCCGATGTCGATTCCGGGCTCCATGCCGTTGCCGACTTTCAGGCGCTTGGTGCGCTCGATGAGGCTCGCGAGGAACTTGTCGTGGATCGCATCCTCCACGATGACGCGGCTCGTAGCCGTGCATTTCTGGCCGGTGGAGAAGAAGGCGGCGTTGACCACGTTTTCAGTGGCCATGGCGAGATCGGCGTCGGCGAGGACAATCGTTGGGTTCTTGGCGCCCATTTCGAGCTGAATGCGCAGACGGCGCTTGGACGCCTGTTCATGCAGCCATTGACCGATCTGGCAGGAGCCGGTGAACGAGACAGCCTTAAGCGGGCCGGCGTTGACGAGAGCCTGGCCCAGCTCACTGCCTGAACCGACGACGAAATTCACAACGCCCTTGGGAATCCCCGCTTCGTGCAAAGCTTCGACGATGCGCCACGAACTGAGCGGCGCGACTGACGCGGGCTTCAGAATCACTGTGTTGCCGCAGATAAGCGCGGGGGCCAATTTCCACGCGGGAATCGCGCTGGGGAAGTTCCAGGGAGTGATCAGGCCCACCACGCCAATCGGCCTCCGGAACGTGAACATGTGGACGCGGTCGCGCTCCGAGGGAACCGTCATGCCGGGCATGCGCGAGCCTTCACCGGCGAAGTAACGGAAGATGTTGATCGAGCGGCGAACTTCGCCCTTGGCTTCGGGGAAGGTTTTCCCCTCCTCGCGCGTCATTTCGGCCGCAATTTTCTCGAAACGACTGTCGAGAATATCGGCAGCCTTAAACAGGATATTGCCGCGGGCCGGCGCAGGCATCCCTGACCAGCCGGGCAAAGCGGCCTCGGCTGCCGCGACGGCGCGCTCAATACCTGCGGCCGGGCTCTTTGTAAACACGCCAACTACTTCATCGGTGTTCGCTGGATTGCGGATCTCAAGCTGCGGGCCTTCGGTGATCCACTCGCCATTGATGTAGTTGCCGTGCCGGGAAACGCTCGCTGCGGAGGTTGCTGCCTGTTCCATCGGGGCCTCGCTAAATCGAATTGGGTCAGACCGCGTACACGCCAAATCATACTAGAACGAATCCGTCATTCGATCACGTCGAATTGACTGAGAACATTTTCTTGAACTGTCAGCCCGAGGCCGGGCACATCGTCGGCGAGGTCGATATAGCCAGCGACGGGTTTTGGCTCGCCTTTGAAGATGTACCAGAAAAGTTCGTTGTCGACTTCTACGTCGACGATAGGCAACCTGGTCGTTGGCTATCTTCTGACAAATGGCTTTGGTTACGCCACAGTGTTCGGACTCGTCAGCGTGTTCCACGTTGCGGCGTTTTGCCTTATCCTTGTCACCGTTCGCCGTGTGCGGCCGCTGATCGTTTCGCACAAAGAAATGTCACTGACGCACGCATGAGATTTGCGCATGGGTCAGGCCGCTGGCGGCGAGACATATCAAACCGCGCTATTTTGATTGCCGCAATTTTCGGGCAAGACGCGTAAGGAGACGTTGTGCAACAGCGAATCGCACTGATTGGCCTTGGCACGATGGGCATCGGCATGGGCGGCCGATTGTTACAGGCAGGTTTTCCGCTCAAGGTTTACAATCGCACGCCGCAGCGTGCATCGGAGCTCGTCGCGAAGGGAGCCGTTCTAGCATCTTCGCCGGCCGATGCGGCGGCAAATGCCGACGTCGTCATCGCAATTGTCTCCGACGATGCCGCGTCTCGAGAGGTTTGGCTCGGCGACAAGAGTGCGCTCAGCACAGCGAGGTCGGGCACGATTGTCGTTGATTCCAGCACGATTTCGCCGCGGTGGGCTCGCGAGTTCGCCGAAGCCGCAAAAAAGAAGGGCTGTGCGCCGCTCGATGCTCCGGTCACTGGCAGCAAACCGCAGGCGGCGTCGGGCGAACTAATCTTTCTCGTTGGAGGAGAGGCAGAAGCGTTCGAGCGCGCGCGGCCAGTGCTCAGCGTGATGAGCCGCAGAATCGTTCATATTGGCCCAAACGGCAGCGGCGCGCTCATGAAGCTGATCAATAATTTTCTCGCCGCAGTGCAAACGGCTTCCCTCGGGGAGGCAATCGCTTTGATCGAACGGAGTGGGATGAATCGCGATACTGCGCTCGATATCCTCTACAACGGCGCTCCAGGCAGTCCTCTCATCAAGACTGTTGGCAATCGTATGACCTCGCGCGACTACGCCGTGAATTTCTTCCTTCATCTCATGAAGAAAGACCTGACGTATGCCGCAGCCGAAGCCCGCGAGCACGGTCTTCAGTTGAGAACGGCGGCTGCGGCAATATCGCTCTTTGAGGAAGCGCAGAAGCGTGGATGGGGCGAAAAAGACTTTTCATCTGTTGTGGAGGCTGCCAGGTGAGGCTGGTTCAGATCCGAAATCAAAACGGCGAACGCCGCGTCGGCGTAGTGGGCAACGGCACGATGCAGTTGCTCGATGCTGTCGATTCGGTCTACGCATTGTGCCGCGAAGCGTTTGAAGGAAGAAGGAGGCTTGTGGATTGCGTCGAGGCGCGCATTTCGCGTCACACGCTCCCTTATGACGATATCTACGGTGGGCGCTCCGATTGGCGCATTCTTCCGGCGATGGACCATCCCGGTGAATCGGCGCGCTGCATCGTGAGCGGCACAGGACTCACGCACGTGAAGAGTGCTCAAAATCGTCAGGCGATGCACAAGAGCAGCGATACGCCTACGGACAGCATGCGGATGTATCAATGGGGAGTCGAAGGCGGACATCCTCCTGCGGGAGAAATTGGCGTCGCGCCTGAGTGGTTTCACAAGGGCTGCGGCACCGCGCTGCGCGCACACGGCGAGTCTCTCATCGTGCCCGCTCACGCCGAAGACGGCGGCGAGGAGCCGGAAATCGCCGCTGTTTACGTGATTGATCCCGGAGGCCGCCCGCGCAGGATCGGCATGTCCATAGGGAACGAATTTTCAGATCACAAATTGGAAGAGAGAAATTACCTGTATCTTGCCGGCTCAAAACTGATGCCATGCGCCATCGGGCCCGAGTTGATGCTCGAGGCCGATTTCGAAAAAGTGCCGGGCAAAGTCTCGATCGAGCGGGAAGGGAAGATTCTGTGGAGTCGGGAAATTATGACAGGCGAATCTGTGATGTCGCACAGTCTGGCGAATCTCGAACATCATCATTTCAAGCATTCGGGTCACCGCCGTCCCGGCGACGTGCACATTCATTTCCTCGGCGCGGACGCCTTCAGCTTTGGCGAAGGCATTCGCCTCCAGAATGGCGACCTGATGCAGATAAGCTTTGAAGGATTCGGCAGGCCGCTGCGGAATCCTTTGGTTGTGGAGTCCTTCAAGCCGGAGTGGTTTGCGGCCACGCCCCTTTGATTCATTCCCGATTAATGAAGAGAGCTATCGCCGGCACAGGGCCCGGCTCTAATGCCGTTCCTCCACATCCCGTGATAACCTGATTCGGCTGGAGAGAAAGACGTGTTGTCCCGCCACTGGTCAAAACGTATTGCAAAATTGGCGCCGCTGATTTTTCTGTCGATTCCTGTCTTCGTGGCCGCGCAGTCCTATCACGAACGAACCGGTATCATTGACATGGATGGAGAGCGTTTTCCACCAGAGGATCCCAACGAGAAGGACGAGTGGACTTTCGCGCGCTTTCATTACGACATGGATTTTGGCGGTTACGGCCGCTTTCGCTTCCAGCGTTGGGCCGCGGATTATCCGAAGTCAGACAGGCAATTCGTGATCGGCGTCAAGCGCCTCACGCGCCTCGATGCCCGTTCCAAAGAGCACGTGATCGATGGCAAGAGCGATGAAATTTACAATTACCCGTGGCTCTATGCGGAAGATCCCGGTGCCTGGAATCTCTCGCAGGATCAAGCGGATCATCTAAGAAAATATCTGCTGCGCGGCGGGTTCTTGATGCTCGACGATTCGCATGGCGATTACGAATGGCAGAGGTTAGTGGCGGGCTTGCGCATGGTTTTTCCCGAGCGCCAAATCGAAGACTTGCCGAACAGCGATGAGATCTTCCATGTCGTCTACGACCTCAACGATCGCACGCAGATTCCCGGCACGCGCTACATCTGGGGCCGCATGCAATACACGCCGGACAGTTCGACTCCGGAATGGCGCGGCATTCGCGACGACAAAGGCAGGCTCGTCATCGCGATCTGCCACAACTCGGACGTTGGCGACGCTTGGGAATGGGCCGACAGTCCCAATTACCCTGAGCACGAGGCCTCGCTCGCCTATCGCATCGGCATCAATTACATCATCTACGCGATGACGCACTGAACGCCGCGCCTCGGCGTGGGCCAATTACAGCGGCTGATCCGGGCGGACAATTGTGCGCCACATGTGCGCGACGGGACTGCCGTCGTTGCCCAGGCCTTCCCTTGGTTGCTTGAAATGACGCCCGATAATGTCCAGAAACGGCTCGATCGTCACCATTGTATTCGGGTCAAACGAATACAGATCGTTGAGCGCGACCAGCCGCGGCTCCATATACCAGCGGTGCTTCCGCACCATTTTGTACGTCTCTTCGATGTAATCCGGCGGAACGTAATCGAGGCCAAATAGTTCTTTGTACAGCTCGGGATATTCATATCCCACCGACGGATCAGCGTAATAGCGCAGCGCCTGATGATAGCGAATGGCAAAGCTGACTTTTTCGGGCACGTAAGGCTCGAAAAGCTGCGCGCCCCACCAGCCATGATCGGTGCGAATCAATTCCTGCACCACATCATGCAGTAGGCACGCGAGGATAATCTCTTCGGACATGCCATTCTTCATCGCGAGATTGGCGCTTTGCAGTACGTGATTCGCCGTGTTCATGAACCGCAGATTGACAAAATCGACGAGCGTGGGGCTCGCAGGCATCGGCGGAAGGTGTTTTACGTTTTCGCCTGTGCGCGTCACCATCATGAATCCGGCGCCCGCACGATAGGGCCGCGTCTCGATTTGCGCCGCGACTTCCGCCGCCGTCGGATATTGTTTCGGCTGCTCAGTCGGGTCTAGCATGCCAGCCTGCTTGTCTTCGATGGCTGCATTCAGATCGTGCAGCATCTGGTGTTCGATCGCATCGGCGCGGCTCTCGTGATCCATTTTCTTGACCGCGTCTTCTCCTCCCAGATTTTCAATGAATGTCTTCCGATCGATTTGCATGGCTGCACCTCCACGCCGGTAACCGCGCGCCGGGCGGCGCCCGCAGGGCTGTTGACTCCATTTTAGATCAAATCGGCGGAGTGAGCGGCGGACGGCGAGGCGCCCGGCACGACACCACCGGCGGACAATATGGCATCTTTATCGTCGTGCAATCCGGCGAGCGCTGTTGCAGAGTTTGCGATGCCGATGCCACCGTATTAACATTCCTCGCGCTTTTGGGAGGGCGAGATGCAGAACGAATATCGCGCAGATCACGTCGGCAGCTTCCTTCGGCCGCCTGAGATCCTCGATGCGCGCCAGAACGCCGACGCAGAGCGCCTGCGCGCGATCGAAGACAAAGAGATTCTGCGCGTCCTTGCGATGCAGCAGGACCTCGGATTTCAGCTCGCTACCGATGGCGAATTTCGCCGCCGCAACTTCATGAGCGACTTTACGGATGCGGTCGAGGGCTTCGATCTGGCCGATGCCGTCGCGCGCGGCTGGCAGGGCAGCCGGTCCCCGCAGACGAAGGCGGCCGGCGTCAGCAGCGTCACAGGAATCGTCATGTCCAAGCTGCGGCAGGCGCGGCCGCTCACGGGGCATGAGCTTCCATTCATGAAGGCGCATTGCAAGGTCGCGATCAAAATCACGCTCCCGAGCGCGACGCAATTTCCGGCGATTTCGTTCAAGCGAGGCGTCACAGACCAGATCTATAAAGATCATTCCGCGCTGCTTTGGGACATCGTCGCCATCATGAAAACGGAATTGCAGAGCCTCGCGTCAGGCGGAGTGAAATACATCCAGATTGACGCGCCGCGCTACAGCTATTACATGGACCCAAAATGGCGCGACTGGATTCGCACCGAAATGCAAGTCGATCCCGATGCCGCGTTTGACGAGGCGATCCGCGCCGACGCCGCGTGTTTCGACGCCGCGCGCCGGCCTGGCGTCACCCTGGCGATTCATCTTTGCCGTGGCAACAATCGCAGCCACTGGTACGCCGAAGGCGGTTATGACGCGATCGCCGAAAAACTATTTGGCTCGCTCGACGTCGACCGCTTCCTTCTCGAGTACGACGACGCGCGCTCCGGCACGTTCGCGCCGCTTCGCTTTATTCCGCGCGGCAAGATGGTCGTGCTCGGCCTCGTCAGCTCCAAAATCCCCCGCCTGGAGAATCGCGACGACCTCGCCAGGCGCATTGCCGAAGCCGCGAAGTTTGTTCCCCTCGAAAATCTTGCGATCAGCCCGCAATGCGGCTTTGCCTCAACTGCGGAAGGGAATCTGCTCACCGAAGGGGATCAATGGGCGAAGCTGAGGCTCGTCGCGGAAACCGCGCGGCTCGTTTGGAATAACTAAGCCCGATCACGGCCTCGCAAGCCAGCGGTTTCATGTGGCGAACAAAAAGCGAATATGATAACATTCTCTTCATGGATGAAGGCCGCAAAAAACTGATCGCAATCGTCGCCGGAATGCTTCTGTGCCGCCGTCTGCCGGTCTTGCTGGGAAAAAGCTCGCCTGCCCGCGAAACTGCTTTTCGCGAGAGCATCGACCTTGCCGAGGAACTTGTCCGCCGCATCGATCGCCGATGGCCGCGCGTGCCCGGTCAAAACTGATCAGTGTCCGCTCACGTTGCTTATTTCACGCAGACGCCTGCGCGGTTTCGCGCAGCATCTTCTGCTTCATCTGATTCCTGTGCTGCGGCATGGCTTCTTTCCATCCTTTGCGCAGTAGCAAGCCATTCGCGGGATATGACGTGAAGAACCCAATGATCATTCCGACCTGCATCATGAACCAAAATACCGCATCCGTCGGCGCGAGATGCGGCCCAGGGAACAGAACGAAATGCGCCAACGCCATCCACGCAAACAGGCCGATTTCAAACGCAATGATCGAAAGCGTATCCGCGCGAATCGCCTCAAGTAGCCCTTTGCCCAGCGACAGCCCGCGCATGGGCGCGATGGTGAAGTACTGAAACACGATGCCAAACGCCCAGGCCAGCAGAAAATCCAGCAAAAGGCGGGTCTGAAAATCGCCGCCCGCAAAGCTCAGCCCCATCGCGAACACCCACCACTCCGAGCAAATATCCCCGAGCGTGCAACCGGCGCCGCAATGGCACACGCCCACCGCCACCTGTTCGGCCGAGGGCGCTTCCGGGACTGTCGCGCCCGTCCGCCACGCTCCGGATGCTCCGCTGCGTATCTCTCGTTCGATCTCCTCGCGAATTTCGCTGCGAATCTGGCGCATGCGCTGCTTGCTCATTTTCAAGCCCGAAGTTAGATATCCCCAGACTGCTAATGGGCCCAAATAGAGCGCCGTGATCGGCCATACCAGATTCATGACCATCATCTTTTGCGGTCGTCGAAATTCTTCCACCAAAATAAATGCAGCGCACGCAAACGACACGCTCAGATAAATCCAACTCAGAATGTCCAACTACTCAGGATAGGCTCGCATTTCCGCAGCTCCAAAATAATCGCGAGGGAAGGGGTGTAAACATTGTGGCTGAATTCGCAAATCCGCAACATCCGCAAATGGCACTACGCCGGGCACAAATGGCCTACCTTTTATTCGGCACAGACGAGTCGCAGACGCGACGAGTTCGTGGTATTAGAATAGCAATGGAGAATCGACGTGCCCCCCAATGCTGCCATTTTTGCTGTCCGCGTATTTCGCTCAAAGTTTCGTGCCGCGCGCACGAGACGGCTCGCGATAAAGGTGGCGTGCCTCGCGATTGCGGCGGCTTTGTTCGCCTGCACCGGCACCTTCGCGCAGAGCGCAAACTCGTCGAGCGGTGCGCCTGTGGCTGTTCTTGTGGAGCTGTTTACCTCCGAGGGATGCTCGAGTTGCCCTCCGGCGGACGCGCTCATTCAAACCTGGGATTCGTCGCAGCCGTTTTCCGGCGCGCAGCTAATCATCCTGAGTGAGCACGTGGACTACTGGGATCACGATGGCTGGAGGGATCCGTATTCGCTGGCGTCGGTTACCGCGCGTCAGAGTGCCTATGCGCTCGCACTCGGGAACGCGACGCCGTACACGCCGCAAGTCATCGTCGATGGCAAAGGCGAATTGCAGTTGACGGATATGCAGCAGGTCCAGCGCGTGTTTCAATCGGCAATCGCCGCGGCGAAAATTCCGGTGCGCATCGATTCGGTAGACGTGCAGCATGGAACCGCACCGCTGCTTCGCGCACATGTAGCGATTGACGCGGCAGCCGCAACGAAAAACGCCGACGCGTACATCGCTGTCGCTCTCGATCATGCCAAGTCAAATATATTGCGCGGAGAAAACGCAGGCAGGCAACTCGCTTATATTGCCGTCGTGCAGGAGGTCAAAAAGATCGGCAAAGTGGAAAAGGGAAGCGGCTTCAGCCAGGACGTCCAGTTCAAGCTCAACCTGTCTCTCGATCAAGCAAAACTGCGGTTCATTGTCTTCGTGCAACAGTCGGGCCCCGGAACAGTAGTCGGCGCGGCGATGTGGAAATCGGGCGACTGACCGCTCGCCGCACCGGTCTGCTTGCCGATCATCTCCAGCCAGGATTGTCCTGCCAAAGAATAAACGGAGCCTCCAGCGGCACGAAGGCTCGTGCGTGGAACGGAACAATTCGCGGTGTGAAATCCGCCAGCGGTCGCGAGGCTTGAATTTTTGCACTATACGCGAACGCGTTTACCGATCCAGCCAGCCGCTCGCCGCGCGTCATGACTTGCCGCAACGGGGCCGAGCCGTTCGCGTTTTCCGCATATAACTCCACCGCAACCGACTCCGCATCAAGATCGTCCAGAAAAACCTGCGCCTGAAACACGTACTCTTGCCCTTGCACCTCAGCCTTGGACGAGCCGAAGTGCAGCTTGCTCCAATGCTCTGCGATTTCGCGCTGCCATTTCAGAATGCCGCTTCCGATAAACCCGCTGCCGGCAACTCGCTCGCGGTAGGCCGCTGCGGCCTGCAAATAATGATCTTCGGTATATTGCCGTACGACGCGGTTCGTCGAAAATCGCGGCGTCAATCGCGCCATGCTTTCGCGCATGCGCGCCACCCACGCTCGCGGAATGCCATGCTCATCGCGCGCGTAGAATTGCGGAATCACTTCGCCTTCGAGCAGCGAATAGACCTCTTCCGCTTCCGTCGCATCCCACCCAGGATCGCTGTCGTGCTCTCGCCCGTCGCCGATGGCCCAGCCGACGTCCGGCGAATATGCTTCGGCCCACCAGCCGTCGAGTTCGGAAAGATTCAGCCCGCCATTAACGAGCACCTTCATCCCGCTCGTCCCGCTGGCCTCCCACGGACGCCGCGGCGTATTCAGCCACACGTCCACGCCTTGCACTAACTTTTCCGCCATGAGGACGTCGTAGTCGGTCAAAAAAACGACGCGCGACCGCACTTCCGGGCGATAGACGAAGTGAATCCATTCGCGGATCATTTCCTGTCCCAGAGTGTCTTGCGGATGCGCTTTCCCCGCGATGACGAGTTGCACCGGCTGGTTCGTATTCGTCAGCATCCGCACGAGGCGCTCGGCGTCGTGCAAAAGTAGGTTCGGCCTCTTGTAAGGCGCAAAGCGGCGAGCGAATCCCAGCGTCAACGTGTCCGCATCCAGCACTCTCGCGGCATTCTCGATTTCTTGAGCCGAGGCTCCACGGCGCGCGATTTGCCGCGCATGCTTTTTGCGAACATATTCCACAAGCGCAGTCCTCCCGCTGCTGCGAATTTGCCATAAGTCGCTGTCCGCGCACTTTCGGATGTTCTGCTCGAGCATGTTCATCGTGCCGTGCCAGCGCTCTTTCCCGCAGGCATCTTCCCACAGGCGGTCCGCGTCGGATGAATCCCATGTCGGCATGTGCACGCCGTTTGTGACGTACGTGACGGGCACTTCGCTCTCGGGCCATCGCGGAAAAAGGCTCTGAAACAAGCGCCGGCTGACCTCGCCATGCAACTTACTCACAGCGTTCACTGCGCCGCTTCCGTGAATCGCCAAGTACGCCATATTGAAAGGCTCGTTCGAATCATTGGGATTCTGGCGCCCCAATGCGAGTAAATCGTGCAAGGGAATCCCGAGCTTCTCTTCGGTGTAATTGCGGAAATATTTCTCCATCAGGCCGGGCGAAAATCGGTCAAAGCCCGCGGCAACGGGAGTATGCGTTGTAAAGAGATTGCCGGCGCGAGTGATCGCAAGCGCCTCGCCGAATGCCGCTCGGTTTTCCTCCATGTAATCGCGCGCCCGCTCCAGCACCGCAAACGCCGCGTGCCCCTCATTGAGGTGGCAAACTTCAGGCTGAAGCCCCAGCGCCTTCAGCAGCCGCCAGCCCCCGATTCCAAGAACTTGCTCCTGCATCAACCGCAGTTCCGAATCGCCGCCATAGAGTTCTCCGGCGATTCCGCGCAAGTCGGGCGCATTCGCGGGATCGTTTGTATCCAGCAAGTACAATCTTGTGCGGCCTAGTTTCGCTTGCCATGCGCGAAGCCACAGTTTCACGCCCGGGAAATCCAGTGTGAAGCGGAGCCATTCGCCGTTGGCATCGCGCAGTGGCGTGATCGGCAGTTGACCGGGATCGTTGAATGGATAGAGCGCTTCCTGGTGGCCGTCGGCGCTGATCTCCTGGCGGAAATAGCCCTGCTGGTACAGCAAACCGACTGCCGTAACGGGCACTCCCAGGTTGCTCGCCGCCTTAAGCTGATCCCCGGCCACATTGCCCAGTCCGCCGGAATAAATTGGCAGGGCTTCGCTGAGCATGAATTCCATCGAAAAGTAAGCGATTGTTTTCAGCCCCGCGTTCGGGTGCGCTTGCTGAAACCAGGCTTTGGCATGTTCGGCGGACTGCTTTTCCTCGCGAAGTTCCGCAGCCAGCTTCTGGAAATCCGGATCGGCGGTCACGTTCTGCATGCGTTGGCGTGACACTGTCTGCAGGACGATCCACGGATTGTGCGTTGCCTCCCAAAGTTCCGCGTCGAGCCGCTCCCAAAGCCTGTCCTCTGCGTGATGAAAAGACGAGCGAAGGTCTAAGGCGAGTTCAGTAAGGATGTCCGATATTTCCGTGTCCGAAAGCCGATTGCCATGTGCTGGACTGCTCACAATATTCTCCAATTCGCCCTACGCGCGGGCCGCTGCTCCGCTGTGCGCAATCGTGTCCGACACGATTTTCTGCGCTTCCTGTTCGATTTTGCGAAGGTGGTCCTGGCCGATAAAGCTCTCCGCGTAGATTTTGTAGATTTCCTCTGTGCCGGAGGGGCGGGCGGCGAACCATCCGCTGTGCGCCATCACTTTTATCCCTCCGATTTTGTTGCCGTCGCCGGGCGCAGCCGTGAGAACTTGCTCGACTTTTTCTCCGGCCAGTTCAGTGATGTGAATTTGCGCGGGCGACAATTTCGCGAGCGCGGCCTTTTCTTCCAGAGTAGCGCGCGCCTCCACGCGCTCGTAAACAGGGTCGCCGAGTTCGCGCGTAAACTCACGATAGATTTCGCCCGGATCGCGTCCGCATCGCGCCGTGATTTCCGCCGAGAGCAGGGCAGCGGTGATCCCGTCTTTATCCGTGGTCCAGACAGTTCCATTGCGCCGCAGGAATGAAGCGCCGGCACTCTCCTCGCCGACGAAGCCGAGTTTGCCTTCGATCAGACCCGCTACGAAAAATTTGAAGCCCACCGGCACCTCATACAATCGCCGCCCGAGGCGCACCGTCACGCGATCGATCATGCTGCTGCTGACGACGGTCTTTCCGACGGCGACCTCTTTGCTCCATTTTTCTCTGTTGCGGAAAAGATAATCGATGCACACGGCGAGGTAATGATTCGGAGGTAGAAGGCCGGTGCTTTTTGCGACGATGCCGTGTCGGTCGTGATCCGTGTCGCACCCGAACGCAATATCGAATTTGTCCTTCAGCCCGATCAGGCTTTGCATCGCGTAGGGAGACGAGGGATCCATGCGAATCCGCCCGTCCCAATCGAGCGTCATAAACCGAAACGTCGGATCGACCTGTTCGTTCACCACTGTGAGGTTCACGCCATATCGTTCGGCGATGCGTGGCCAATACGCAATTCCGGCGCCGCCCAACGGATCGACTCCGATCGCCAGCTTCGCATTCCGAATCGCCGTGAAGTCGATCGCGTTCTTGAGATCCTCTACGTACGATTTCACGTAATCGAACTTGTGGGTGGTTGAGGCGGAGAGTGCCTTTTCGAAGAGAATACGCTTGATGCCGGAAAGCCCGCTCCGCAGGAAATCGTTCGCCTTGGATTGAATCCAGCCCGTAATATCCGATTCGGCCGGACCTCCCTCGGGCGGATTGTATTTAAAGCCGCCATCGTCCGGAGGATTGTGGGAAGGAGTGATTACGATTCCGTCCGCGAGCCCGGTTTTGCGGCCCCGATTGTATTGAAGGATCGCTTGCGAGATAGCCGGAGTCGGCGTGTAGGGCGTGCCTTGCGAAATGATCGTCTCGACGTTGTTTGCCGCAAGCACTTCCATCGCGCCGGCGAACGCGGGTTCGGAAAGCGCGTGCGTATCCATTCCGATAAAAAGCGGCCCGTCGATTTTTTGCGCGGCACGGTATTCGCAAATCGCCTGCGTGATCGCCAGGATGTGCCATTCGTTGAACGCGCCGTCGAACGACGAGCCGCGGTGCCCGGACGTGCCGAAAGCCACCAGTTGCATCGGATTGCTCGGATCGGGGCGCAGCGAATAGTAAGCCGTGATAAGTTTCGGAATATTCACCAGCGAAGATAGCGGCGCCGGCTTTCCCGCGGAGGGATCGACCTTCATTCGTCACCTCGAAAAACTGTGGAATCCTAGCGTACTGAAAAAACCGCATGAATGACAGAATTGGTTTCGTAGCGTTCGTAGCGGCCGCCTTTTGGGCGGGCGCTTTTGCTTCGGACCGCAGCCAATCCTAGTTGCGCTCTTATGAACTGTTTCTCCGCGACGAGCAAATCGCCCTCGGACCGGCAAAACACAATCGCGCCGAGATTTTGAAGCAACCGAGTCGCCGTCCAGTCGGGCGCCTTAGGCGCATTCCTCTGCGCTCCTCCTCGCGGAACTCCGCGTCTCAGCGGTGCGCTTTTGCCTCTGCTTTTCATGTACTCAAGTCCGCCGTCCCGACCCGAGGTTCTTCCGGGCACTTGCCGCTTCACTTGAAATTCCCAGCCCCGAGGCTCCCGCCTCGGGGATTCATCCAGTGAATCGCGCATAATCGGCGTAGAATTGATCTTCGCATGGCTTTTAAATCCGGTTTCGTCACGATTGTCGGTCGGTCCAACGCCGGCAAATCCACGCTCGTCAATACGCTCGTCGGCCGCAAGGTCTCGATCGTCTCTCCGCGCCCGCAAACTACGCGCAATCGCATTCAGGGCATACTGAATCGAAAAGACGCGCAGATGGTGCTCATCGATACCCCAGGGATTCACAATCCGGACAGCATCCTGAGTCGCCAGATGATGGACGAGGTCGCACAAGCGCTCGAAGGTATCGACGTCCTTACGCTCATCGCCGACGCGACCGCGAATTTCGGCCCCGGTGACGCCTTTACGTTGGACTGGATTAGGCGCTTCAAAGGCCCTGTGTTTCTCCTCCTCAATAAAATCGATCGCATGCGAAAGCAGATGCTCCTGCCCGTGATCGACCGGTTCCGCCGCGAATTCGAGTTCACGGAGATTTATCCGATTTCCGCGCAGACGGGCGAGGGCTGCGACGAAGTCGTGAAAGGCTGGCTCGCGCATTTTCCCGAAGCGGCGCCGTTATTTCCGCCGGATCAGTTCACCGATCAGCCGGAGCGCTTCCTGGCCGCCGAAATGGTGCGCGAAAAGGCGATTCTTGCCACGAAGGAAGAAGTGCCGCACGCGATTGCCGTTCTGGTGGACACTTTTGAGGAAACGAAAAAGTTGATTCGCATCCGCGCCACGATCTATGTCGAACGGGACGGCCAGAAGGGCATCCTCATCGGCAAACGCGGCGACACAATGAAGAAAATCGGCACCGAAGCCCGCAAAGAGCTGGAAGAAATCCTCGGCGCCCATATCTTCCTCGAACTCTTCGTCAAAGTGCAGCCCAACTGGCGCCAAAACGCCGCCCTCGTCAAACAACTCGACTGGCACCGCCAACTCGAGCAACTAGCCGAAAAACAAGAAGGCGCCTAGTAGCAGGTTTTCCTGGGAACGCCGACCTCTGATCGTCGGTGTCGCGCCATGTGGCGCAGTTCAAATTGGCGTGCGGTGTATTTTCGGCGGGCAGAGGTGCCATACGTCTCTTTTCTCGATACGCTACCGGCCCTCGCCCAACCAGCACTGTGTCTGTATTTCCCACATCGATGCGCGGGCGCAGGTCGGATTTTGGGGGATGAACTCATGCTCTCTTTTTTTGATCGCAACGGCGTTCCCAGAAATCCTCAAAGCGACCGCTAAGTTTGCCACATCGCAAAGCGATCATGGCGTTTGCTCCCTCTAGCGTCCAGTGCATGCCTGCCCGCTTAAGCCGGGTACCGATCGCTACCTTGCAACCGGCCTCCACCACGCCCGTCGAGGTGCAGAAACCTTGTTTGTGGAACTCGGGATATCGCATGCGCCGTCGATTTTTCCAAATGTAGTGAATACATTCCCGCGCCTCTTTGTATTGGCCGGCGTGGACATGCAGCGCTTCGACTAAAGATTTCAAGCGACCCTCATCGAGCTCGTCATAGCGCAGATCAATCCATCCCTTGCCTTCCAGGCTGTCTCCATAGATCGCTTTTCGAACCGTGCTGAGGTGCTCCTTAGCATGAAAGCGCGCGATCGGCGACTTCTTCAGAGCGCATGGGCACCCCGGTGCCATCCATTCCCAGGTACATGGTAGGAGCCAGCTCGCCCTACGTTCCACGTGCTGGCGTTCATCCACGGCGATCTCCGCGCCCAGCGCTTCGGCAGCTCGTTCGACCTGCTTGGTGCTCACTTTCACTCCGCCCAACTCGCGCAAGAGCCCGCTGCTCTCTTCGAAGCTCAGCAGCGCCGCCGCGCTGGCGGTCATGCGCAGAACGCCGGGTGTCAGAGAGAATGATTCCAAGCCCAGATCGCGGTCCCGCGGGCAGAATCCGCTCTGGCATTGCCCACAGTGATAGTAAGCGCGCTCGAGCTGCAAAAACCCCAGAACGCTTTCGAAGGTCTTGGCGTGCCGACCATGATACTGGGCGGTGGCCCCGCAGGGGCAGGGCAGTTCCGCTCCCACATGATCGCTGGTATCCGCGTTGAGCCGTTGTTCCAGCGCGCGGGCTGCGAGGCGTAAAGCCTGCCGCCGCGCCGCCATCTCGATCGCTTCGAAATCTAGATCGGCCAGTGCCGTGCGGCCTAAGAGGGTCTCGATTTCCTGGGTGATTTCTTTTTCGAGGTTCGCCTGAAGCCCTTTTTTTCGGCTTCTCGGGTGGAGGCCGTGGCCCAACCTTTTAACTCGCGGTCAGCCCAAACCTCACAGTCTTCCCAATAGGCCTCCACTTGGGTGCGAAACGCGTGCCCGGCCTCGATCTGCTGGCGGGCGAGAGCGGCCTGTTCCTCGGTCAAGAACCGCGAGTGGGTCTTGCACTTGATAGCACGGGTGAGGCTGAAATAGGGGCCGTGACGCGCTTTGGGATCATGGGCGCAGGCGCAGCCCGGTTTGCTGCATTTGATCGTACGCTCGGATAGAGAGCCCCGGCGCATGGGTTTCGGTTCCGCCAGCTCGGCAGCGATCTGGCGAAGGCGAGAGGAAGGGAGTGTGTTGTCCATGGTCTTATCTTACGGCCATATAAGCCGTAAGTAAAAGCAAAAGAAATGCGGACTCTCACGTAATCCCCTTCCATTTGGCGTACGCCCTCGATGCGCTCGATGCGCAGATGACTTAACGATATAATAACTGTATATTATAAATAACGCGTGCAGCACGAATTAAAGCAAGCGAGGTTAAGGCGTGGCGACACACAGCAACAAGCCGCGGCTCGTGTGGGCGTGACCCAAGCCTATTTCTCGATGTTAGAAAAGGGCCTCAGGACGCCATCTCCTGACCTTGCCCGAAAACTAATGCGTGAGTATGAACCTTCTCCCACAATGTTGCCTGTTTCCAATGTGCCGTCGAGCGTGACGCCCGATTTTCTGGTGCACGAACTTGCTGCATTGGGATACCCTGGCTTCGCACACTTTCGCCGAGGGACGCCGAAAGCGAATCCGGCCGGATTTTTATTGTCGGCCATGGCACAGCGTAATCTTGAGGCTCGCGTCGCAGAGGGCCTGCCATGGCTCGTCTTCCGTTACCCGGACATGGATTTCGATTGGTTGGTTCCGCAAGCGAGAAACAAGAATCCGCAGAATCGCCTGGGATTCTGCGTGACTTTGGCGAGGCTGGCAGGAGGAAACGCCTCTCTGCTAAAACCTGAGCAGGAGCTTCTCGATAGCAAACGTGAGAAAGAGGATTCCTTCGGAGCGCCCTGGCTTCGGGAACATCGCTCCGAACAGGCGCGAGAATGGAATCTTTTGAGCGATCTACGGCCCGATACGTTACGCTATGTCCCCTAATTTGCCGCAACCGTGGGCCTCGTTTCTCGAACAACTTGACGATCTTTTGGATGAGCGATTCGAGTTTCACTGCATAGGTGGATTCGCCGCCGTCGTAGCGCCTATAGTCCTCCACGCAGCACAAACGATCTCGATTACTTCACGTTGACGCCGCACAATCGCATTGAAGACGTAGAACGACTCTCCGGTCGAGGCTCACCTCTCGCGCGAAAATACAGAGTTCACGTTCATCGTGCGGCTGTCGCCTCCGTCCCGGAAGAATACGAGGCGAGATTGACAGAGGTATATCCCGGTCGTTTCGCGAACATCCGGCTGTGCGTTCCGGACCCTTACGATCTTGTCTTGTCGAAAGGGCCGCGTGACTAAGGGAAAATGTGGGCGCTAGAAATGAACCCTAAATCTCAAGTCTAATCGACGGAAGAGGGAAAGCTTTAGAGAGGCCGCTCAACAAGGGAAGGTGCTTCAGGAATTTCATCGCGTGGTCGTAATCGGTGAATCGCTTTTCCTCTTGGCGAAATTCGGGGGAATGCGATTCGCGGCGGCAGCGAGCAAATTTCATCGGATGCTTTACGTGCAGCATCTCGTGATAGAGCACGTAAGCGACCACGCATTCCGGTACATTGGGATGATCGAGCCGGCGATTGATAAGGATCTGTTGCAGCGCCGGGTCGAAACATCCAAGCTGGGTCCGCCAAGCGCGCTTGCTCCAGCCGAGACGGGGTTTGGAAAGAGCGCCATCGAAATAGCGCGCATTGAGCGACGAGAAAAGCGGTTCGAGGTCGTGATGCGCGCCTGCAGGGCGATGTTCCGAGCGCCGGGCTCGCTTGCGACGCAATCGCAGCAAGCGGGCGCGAGTCGCCCGCGCGTAAGAGAATTTCCGATACGCTTCGAGCAATGCCACCGGAGGGCGGCGCCGATAGAGCTTCCCGAGCAGAATCGCCGCCGTCGCTTCGATCACGCTTTGCGGAGCATTGCGCAGCGCATCAGACAGCCGAACGTGAGCGGTTTCGTTGCGAAGCCGGATCGTGTGAGTTAGGTCCGTGTAGGGATGGAATTCGACAACAAAATTCGGGGGGCGGCCGTCGCAACCGAGCCGCGTATAGAGGCGCTGAAAAATTTGCGCTCCGCCGGGTACCGCGTGCCCGAGGCGCGATTTCTTCACTGCTGCTTTCTCCGAACTGGACCCGGCTGCATGCTTTTCTCCGCGTCGCTCGCGTCGTTGATGGCTTCCTTAGTGCCTTCGATGGCGTCTTCGAGAGTGTAGCGATATGCCTCAAAGTCGGGACCGCTCGCCTGATCGAATTTTTCGAGCTTTGCCAGGAAAGCCGTATCTTTTTCTTTCATGTCTTTCACGGCGCCGCGAATATCGATCTGCTTCTGCTGAGCGGCATCGATCTGATCGGCCGCGTCATCGACACAGCCGACATAGCCGTTCATCAGATTGTTCAAAATGTCGTCGTATTGAGCCTCGTGTTGAGGACGGTTCAATTCGTATTCGAATTTTTCAAGGCGGTCCTGAGCGAATGACATGTACAGCTTGATTCGGTCGCCCGGGTTTTGCGCGTCGCGAATCTTGTCAGCTTCGTCTGCGGTGAGATAGTCCTTCTCGCCTTGAGCAGCCGCCGCGCGCGAGACGCTTGCAGCATGTACGGGCGACGGCGCGAACGATCCGCGCAAGAGGATGGCGCCGAGAGCTACAGCAGGAATAAGACTCATTTTCGCGTTCATTGGGTCGCCCCCGGATGGTCTGGATTGGGGTCCACCGAGGAATCCGGCGGAGGGCCCGGTATCGCTTGGCGGGGAAACAGCTCATGAATCAAATGCCGATTCAGCAGATCGAGGTTCTTGCGGATCGTGAGAAACGGAGGCTGTTCGTCGCGCGTGAGGCCGACGGTCAAGTCGTCCAGGCGGCGGAGCGATTCGCGCGTCGCGATCTGCAGCTGCTTGAAACCGTTGGAATGCGACTCTGGATTTTTCTCGCGCTCGTCGAGCGCAGCGGAACAACTCTGCGCGTCATTGACAAGCTGCTGAAGTGTCGTTAGCGCGTCGGTGTTGTCTCCGTCGGCAACCTGCTGCGAGATTTCGTGAAAATCCGCCCGGCTGAGCTTGGTCATCATTTTGGCGCGGCGGACTACATCATCCTCCTGCTCGAATTTTGCTTGAAGCTCCTGCGGTGATTGCGCTTTAGCCATAGATGAAGACGCAAGGAGAGTTGCTGTCACAAACAAAAACAGGATCCTGAAATTTCGGAGCATCGTGCTTTTACCGCTTCCCCAATTCGCGGCGAAGAACACGGAGCCGTTCGGCGGCTGCGAAGTACATATCGCTGTTTCGATCCGTATTCGCCGCAAGAAACTTGTCGTAGGCGTCCGCGGCCGCCGACTTATTTCCCAGTTTATCGTAACAGTCCGCCCGAACAAAAAGGGTCTGAGCGGAAAGCGGCTCCCGTTGGGAGAGCAAGTCCACCGCCTTAAGAGCATCGACGTAGTCATTGCCGGAGTACTCCGCGCTTACAAGGCCGGCAAGCAGGGCCGTGTTTTGCGGATCGATCTTCAAGGCGGCGATAAACTCTTTTGCGGCGCTGGCATAGTCTCTTCTGTCCAAAAACAGCTGCGCCATTTTCGTTGGGATGTCCGCTTCCTGCGGCGCAAGAGCAGCGGCCTGGGTCAGAGTAGTGAGAGCCTCGTCGTAGCGCTTTGCGCCCTCAAGCGCGTCAAAACGCAGCTTTAGTGCGGGCAAGGATTCCTGCGCACGTTGGCTTGCGTGGGCAAGTTCGGCCAGGGCATCGTCATATCTCGCCGCCCCAATCAGGTCTGAAACCAGTGTGAACCGGGCTTTCTCGTCATCCGGCTTTGCTTTCAGGTAGAGATCCATCTGGGTTGTTGCGTCGTCGTATTTCTCTTCGGCGAGTAGGCAACGGCCGAGCAGCAGATTTGCCTCTGGGTCTTGCGAATTCAACGCGACTGCCGCGCGCAATTCGGCCTCCGCGACGGTTAGACGGTTTGCGCTCAGCAACGTCGCGCCGAAATCACGATGAAGCTGAAAGTCATTGGGATTGATCTGTTCGGCCGCTTGATATTGAGCGATGGCTTGGTCTGTTTGTCCAGAATGCGCGAGCGCCGTGGCAAGCAGCAGCTTCGGGCGTTCTTGGCCGGGCATGAGTTTGCTGGCGTGCTGGAAGGCGTCCGCCGCGGCGCCCGGATCGCTACTCAATTCCGTCAGTCCGAGATTCAGGAATGCGGGCGCGAGTTGTGGATTTAAATTTGTAGCTTTTTGATATTCGGATCGTGCCAGATCGGGTTTTTGGAGAGCCGTGTAGCAATAGCCGAGCTGAAAATGGATCTGCGCGTCTTGTGGCCGCTCTGCGAGATAAGCTTGGTATTTATCGGCGGCAGCGGCGTAATCCTGATTGTCGACGTCGTTTTGAGCTCTCACCAGAAGGGAATTGAGCGGATCGTCGGCCGTTGAGCGCGCATCTTCGGTCGTTGCCGGCGCTTGGGCGACGGTAGCACTTGTCAGTAGCCCTAAAGCGGCTGAGAGGGCTAAAAAGCCGACTGTGCGATGAACTCGGCCCATCGTCATCATCCTGTGATCGTGGTTCAACTTGCTTTAATTGCGGGAAAGCAGATTGCGTTCTTCAAGGGCGTGAGCCAAGTACTTTCCCGTATGCGATTGCCCATTCCGAGCGATCTGCTCCGGCGTGCCGACTGCGATGACGCTTCCGCCCGCTTCGCCGCCTTCCGGTCCTAGGTCAATCACCCAGTCGGCGGCTTTGATCACGTCAAGATTGTGTTCGATGATGATCACGGAAGCACCGCCTTCGATTAACTTGCGGAACGCTGCCAGCAGCTTCTGGATGTCGTCAAAGTGCAAGCCGGTCGTTGGCTCATCAAAGATGTACAGGATCCCAGCCGTTTCCTGACGTGTAAGATGCGCCGCCAACTTCAGGCGTTGCGCCTCGCCGCCCGAGAGTGTTGTGCCGGATTGACCCAAACGAAGGTAACCGAGGCCGACTTCGTCAAGCACGCGAAGCCGCGAGGTCGTTTTCGGATGCGATGCGAAGAACGCGAGCGCTTCGCGCACGGTCATCTGCAGCACGTCATGAATATTCTTATCCTTGTAACGGACGTCGAGCACGCTCTGCTTGAAGCGCGTACCATGGCATTCTTCGCACACGAGTTCCACATCCGCCAAGAATCGCATTTCGACGGTCACGGTGCCATCGCCCTGGCAGGCTTCGCAGCGGCCGCCGGGAATATTGAAGGAGAAGTGGCCTGCGGTAAAGCCGCGCTTTTTGGCTCCGGGAGTCGCGGCGAAAATATCGCGGATTGTGTCAAAAGCTTTTAGATACGTGGCGGGATTCGACCGGGGAGTGCGCCCTATGGGCGATTGATCGACCATTTCTACGGCATCGATCAACGCGTCGCCTTCGATGCGATCGCAAATCTCCTGCCAGGCACGACCGGTGCGTTTTGCAAGCAGGCCCTCGTGAATTACGTCATAGACGAGAGTAGATTTACCCGACCCGGAGACGCCAGTCACGGCCACGAGTACGTTGAGCGGAATCGAAACGTCGACGGATTTCAAATTGTGGCTGCGCGCGCCTGTGATCTTCAAAAATTTACCGCTGGGCTTTCTACGCTGTTGCGGAACGGGGATCTTCAGCTCGCCACGCAAGTAGCGGCCGGTTAGCGATTGCGGCGCTTCCAGCATTTCCTTTAATGTGCCCGAAAAAATCAGGCGGCCGCCATGTTCGCCCGCGCCAGGACCGAGGTCATAAATGCGATCCGCGGCCTTCATCATTTCGGGATCGTGTTCAACTACAACCAGAGTATTGCCCAAATCACGAAGACCCTTGAGGATCAAAATGAGACGGTCCGTATCGCGTGGGTGCAGGCCAATCGAGGGCTCATCGAGAACGTAGAGAGCGCCAACAAGATGCGAGCCTAACGATGTAGCCAATTGAATGCGCTGCGCTTCGCCTCCCGAAAGCGTAGAAGTCAGGCGGTCGAGCGTGACGTAATCGAGTCCGACTTCATCCAGAAAACGCAGCCGCTGCTGGACTTCTTCGACCAGTTTTTCGGCGATCGCGGCTTCCATGTCAGTTAGCTTCAAACTGTCGAAGAACGGGCGAGCGTCCTTTACAGTCATCTGGCAAACTTCCGTGATTGCCAGGCCGGCGATTTTCACGGCACGAGCTTCGGCGCGCAGGCGGGTGCCGCGACAATCAGGGCAAGTCGCGTAACCGCGATAGCGGCTCAGAAAAACGCGAACATGCAGCTTGTACTTCTTGCGTTCGAGCCAGGTGAAGAACCCCTTCACGCCGGGGTAATCTTCTTTACGGTCGCCGTCGATTATGGCGTCGCGTTGTGCCGGTGTTAGATCGTGGAAGGGAACGTCGACCGGAATGCCCTTTGCCTTGGCGTATTTCTTCATCTCCTGCGCGAGTGTGCGATAGCGAGGCTTCGACCACGGATCAATCGCACCCTCCGAAAGCGTCTTGCTCTTATCGGGCACGACGCGGTCTATATCGAAATCAACCGTATTGCCAAACCCCTGGCAGCGAGGGCATGCGCCGTAAGGACTATTGAACGAAAAGAGCCTGGGTTCGGGCTCCTGATATTGAGCGCCGCAATTTTTGCAGTCGAAACGCTCGTTGAAGATCATCCGATCGGCCTGCGCGGTACCCGTTTGCTGCGCTGTGGCATCCGCAACGAATTCTAGAATCGCCTCTCCGCCGCCTTCCCGGTAGCAGATCTCGATCGAATCCATCAGTCGCGAACGGATTTCGGGTGCGAGCGCGAGCCGGTCAACAAGGACATAGACGGAGTTGGCGAAGTCGACGTCAAGCAAATCCTGAGGAGTGGAAAACTCAAAGACGCGGCCATTTTGATACAGCCGAGTGAAACCTCGCTTCTGCAAGCTGACGAGGGTGTCGCGGACGGCGTCCGATGCGGGACGCGCCGGTTTTCGTGCTGGTTTTGGCGCGGGCCTTGTTGCGCCGGGTGCGGCCGATGCGGCCCCTTCCGCGCCGATTCTTAACTCGTACAGCACGTAAAACCGGCGACGTTCGGGCAGAGCCAAAACGCGAGCGGCGATTTCGTCAAGCGTGTCTTTGCGCACTTCATGTCTACACCGCAAACAGAACGTCCGGCCCACGCGGGCATAGAGCAACCGCAAGTAATCGAAGATTTCCGTGGCCGTGGCGACGGTGGAGCGCGGATTCCGCGTGGAATTCTTCTGGCGGATGGCGATTGCGGGCGCGATGCCCGTAATTTCATCGACATCGGGTTTTTCGATGCGTTCGAGGAACTGCCGCGCGTAAGCTGAAAGGGACTCGATGTAACGGCGCTGCCCCTCGGCGTAAAGTGTATCGAAGGCCAGGCTCGATTTGCCCGAGCCGGAAACGCCGGTCACGACATTCAGGGCGTTGTGCGGGATCACAACGTCTATCTCTTTAAGATTGTGGACGCGGGCACCTCGGACGCGGATCTCTTCTGCGTCCGCCAAAACAGGGCGCGCTGCCGCAACGGGGTCGGCGGCCAGGACGAGGTCAGGCATTCCAGGCTCTTCGGAGAGCTTCTCAGTGGGTTTGTTAGGCATCGCCTAAATACGTAACTATACGCGGTTGGGCAAATTAGGACAAATGACCCCGGAGGCGACGTTGTAGACTTTCACGGGGGATTTCCGTTGGTGTCGGCCCGCATGTGAAAGTGAAGGAATTTGAACAGAGGCCGGTTGGCTGAGGATTCCGGTGATTTGGAGTGAACAGGTCGACGTGGAGATCGCAGCAGGGCGATCACGTTTTCACATCGGCCCATCTGCCGGTGAGCAGGCAAGAGAGACTTTCGTGCGCAAGTAAGCGAGATAGGCATCGACGTGTTGCAGGGGTGTTTGCTGCAACTCTTCAATGACAGGCAAGAAGTAAGCCAGCGAGCGGATGGGGCCGAGAGGAAGTGCATCAGCAGGACGATTGGCGCGACGGGCCGAAGCGAGCAGGAAAGCCGTCTCCACCGTGGTTAGGGGGATCTCGCGTTCCCAAAGATCACGGACGAGGCGCAGGTCGAAGCGGCTGACGCGGCGCGGCGTATCCGGGAGGCGAAGATAAAGATCGAGGAGAGTTTTCCGATAGGCCCCCAGATCAGCGCGCATGTGTTTTCCCCTCGTTTTTTTGTGTTTGGCGGGCGGCCGCTTCCATTTCCCTTTCGTGGAGGCGATAGGAATCGCCTTGGATGAGAGTGATGTCGGCGTGATGAGTGAGACGGTCGAGGAGAGCGGCGACCGAGGTGGCATTGGGAAAGACGGCGTTCCAGCCTTTGAATCCTCTATTCGTGGTCACCACAATGGAATTGCGTTCGTAGCGGTGGTTGACGATCTCGAACAGCAAGTCGGCGGCATGCGAGTCATAAGTAATCTGACCGACCTCGTCCACGACGAGCAGCGCAGGACGGGCGTAGAAGCGGAACTTGCGGCGACGCAGGCCGGGGGAATCGCTGTCGAGATCCGCGAGCAGATCGCCGGCCGTGCGGAACAGAACCGTGTAGCCAGCGAGCACGGCCGTGTAGGCGATATTTTTCGCAATCATGGTTTTCCCCACGCCGTGTGGACCGCACAAAATCAAGTTGTGACCTTGGGTGAGGAATTCCAGAGTGAGAGCGCGTTCGACCCAACCACGGTCGATTTTTTTGGGCCAAGCCCAGTTGAAGTCGGCCATGGGCTTGAAACGGTGGATACGAGCCTGGGCCAAACGACGTTCGAGGCTACGGCGGGCCAGGTCCTGCGTCTCGGAGCGAGCGACTTCTTCCAGCAGTTGACGTGGGCTCCAGTGCTGCGTGGTGGCACGGGTCAGGAGATCGTCAAGGTCTTGAGCAGTGACGCGCAGGTCCAGGCGCTGCAGTTGTGCAGTCAGATGGTCATTCGTCTTCGGAGTTGTCGTCGGAGAGTTCATCGTAAACCTCCAAATCAGGATCGGAAACGGTCACATTTTCCAAGTCCGGGCGGCGCGCGAGATTGACCGGCAACGGCTCGCGTCGTCCCGCTTGGCGGGATTGGCGATGGCGGCGAGCCAGGATAAAGGCCACGGAAGAGAGGCGCGGGGTGTGGTTCTCCAAGGCCTCGTGCAGCGCCGTGGCTAGTTCCGCGGCGCCCCAGTCATCGAGTAGGTGCAGAAGCTGAACGGTTAGGCGAGCGGCGGATTCGCCCCGCTCGAAGGCGGCCTGGAGGAAGGCCTGGCTTTCCGGGATTAAAGCCGCCAGGCGACCGGAAGGTGTGGAGCCGAGCGCTTTGCGTTTTTCCTCGAGCAAAGCCTGGCGATGAGAGGGATCTTCGAGGGTCTCGCGACGGTCATAAGAGCGACGGTGAGAAGCGATTTCCGTCGAGCCGTCGAGGATCCGCACGGTTGTGGGAGAAGCCACCAAGGTCAAATTCCGGCCCGAGGCTTTCGGAGGAATGGAATAGTCGTTGAGATCGAAGCGCACGAAGCAGGTCTTGTCGGCGCGCACGGTGCGCACCAGGTCGCAGGAAAACGGGTGAACGGGAAGGGGCAGCAGACGGGTTTTCTCTTCCTCGAAGACTTGGGCGACGGTGCGGGCGTGGTCTCCGGGCCAAGGGCGTTGATGAGCCACTTGGTCGCGCCACTCGAGAGCCTGGCGGTTAAAATCGGCGAGGGTGGTGAAGGGGCGCGCGGCGAAGAAATTTTGACGTACATACTGGATGGTCCGTTCGACGCGCCCTTTTTCATTTCCTCGGGCAGGGCGGCACGGGCGCGTGGTGAAGTGGTAGTGCGCGGAGAGTTCCAGGAAGCGGGGGTGGAAGTGAATGGCATCGCCATAGCGCTCCAGGACCACGCTGCGGAGGTTGTCGGTCTGTAGGGTGCGGGGCGCTCCGTCCCAGTTATGGAAGGCGTGAACGTGGCCGAGGAGAAAGTTCTCCAAGCATTGATCGAAGAAGAACTCCAGCCACAGAGCGCGGCTGTAGCAGAGAGTGAGAACGAAAGCAGACAAACGGCGGACCGCGCGCCCGATCGATACTTCTCCGAAGTGGGCCCAGTCCGCCTGAGCCATCTCACCGGGGAAACTGTTCAAACGCAGAAATGCTTCGGGGTGTGTAGGGCGGAGTTCGGCCACCACGCGGCGGAGTTGGCTGATGCTGCCGGTGTACCCGCGCGGGCGAATCATCTGGTAGAGACGCGTGGCGCGCAGGCGGGGATATTGCTGCAAATTCTGGCGCAGGAAATCGAGAAAGGGATCGACGAGGCGGTCACGCAGGCGAGGATGACTGCGGAAGCGATCTGTCTCGAGGGCGGCCCGCACGGTGAGGGGATGCAGGCCGAGTTGGCTGGCAATGGTGCCGATCTTCCAATGCTCGGCGTGAAACAGATGACGGATTTGCGCAATTTGTTCTTCGGAAATCATGTTTTCACCCGGAAAAGGGATTGATCCAGCGGCCTCGGCAGCCACAGATCTGACACACGATCCATTCCGCCAGCTCGGACGCAGGTCGAGGAGGTGGTTGCTGCCGGCCAAGCTCCGATGCCGAGGACGCTGGACACACGGTTTCGTTCTTGCCACAAGCGGAGGGGGCCTTGGAAGCTTGATCCGTCACACTTTTTTGCGTGACCAAGCGGCGCCAGCGAAGCGCCCGCTGACGGTCTCGATGATCGTCACGTCCCGCGGCGGTCTGTTGGTGGCGGCGATTGGCTTGGCGGAGCTGCAGACGGCGAGCTTTTTCCCGGCAACGGGTACTGCAATAACGCTGGCCGCGATCACAGCGGCGGCAGAGATAAAACACCGCGCCGCAGGGCGGAAAATGACACACGCGCTGGCGAAAAACGGCCGCGT
The DNA here is from genome assembly GCA_963753205.1 of uncultured Acidobacteriota bacterium. Taxonomy (GTDB): domain Bacteria; phylum Acidobacteriota; class Terriglobia; order Acidiferrales; family UBA7541; genus Palsa-295. Next base: position 46,976 of record CAVWBL010000001.1, read on the forward strand.
CGGCAACCGGCACGGGCTTCGCAAAGGAGCACTGGACGGCCGATGCCGATCATGGGAGGATGACTCCTGATTGCTGAGACTTGGAGGTCCTCTGATCGGGGGCCGCCAATGAAAAACCCCGGTTGCAGATACAACCGGGGTTTTCTTTATTGCGCCTCCGGGAAAGGCATCCTATCAGCTCTCGCCGTCCGCGACGATGACCTGAACCGAGACCCCGCCTATGGCGATGAGATCAAATGCAAAACCCGTCCTGCGGCGATGATCTGTTCCCTCCAAATCCGGCCGCTGCTCAGAAAGCTTCACTTCTCAATGCGCGCCCACACCGTTGGGAGTTCATCTTGATTTTGTCCGAGGTAAGCGGTGAAGAATTTCAGATTATTATTGATTGCGGCGGCGGTGACGTGCTGCCCAGGAAGGGTCTCCGCGCAGGCAGTCAGCGTGCCGACGGGCGTCTACGAGGGCAGCTATCGGTGCTCGAACGGCACCGTCAAGTTGAAGTTGGCGATTGTCGCCAGCGACGACGGCTCGGCGAGGGGCAGGCTGACGTTTGCGCAGCCGGATAAAATGGGTGGCGCGGCCGGCTCGTTCAACCTGAAAGGGAACTACGATCCGGCGACGAGAAAGTTCAAGTTGGCGCCTCTGAACTGGAATCCCCCGGTGCCTCCGGGAGTGGCAATGTTAGGCGTGGAGGGCGTATTTGACCCGCGCACTAAGCAGGTCTCGGGAAATATGACGGGTGGTTGCCGCACGTTTCGGGCGACGCGGAACGAGGAAGAGTCTGCGACTTTGCCGAAACGGCCGCCGGCACGGCCGAAAGTGGGAGCGGACGCCGAACAGCCGGCTCAGGAGCCTAACGGGCGTCACCCATGATTTTCGGTCGGCAGCACAAGCTTTGCGAGCGTGAGCTCATTCCTGCACGGCGTTTCACGGCATGCCCAGATCCTCCGGCACGTCGGCATCTCTTTTGCCCACGAGAGAAAGCGGCAGCAAAAGCACAAGCGGAATCGTGATGGCCGTGGTCGCAGCGTTCGAAAGAATCAGCTTGTTAAAACTGAGATGATATTTGTCCATGAGGGCGGACCTGAACATATCGGTCCCATAGAGCGCAAATTTCGCATGCTCATCATTAGGGAGTATCCCAGCCCTTCGCTGCCCTTAGGCGTTGCGCGCGCTGCTAAATCGCACAGAGCGCACTCTGCCGCCACAAAACCGAAGCCCCAGCACGCCTCGGCAACAAACGCCATCGGCACCGAGTAGTACAGCAGATAGGCAAGAGCGCCGAACGTCCCGCCGGTCAGGCACATGAAGAGCAGGTTGCGCAAATTGATTCGCCTGCAGGCAAAGGCGTATAAACCCGCCGCGACAACGCCGCCACATCCCTTCGTGAACAGGAGCATTCCTTGACCATGTGTGTTCATATGGAGGACGTCCTGCTGCCTGTAGAAGAGCGCCGTCTGCTGGCCAGGCGCTATATAGAACAGCGCCATGAATCCGGCGGCTCCTCACATGGTTCCTGCCGTCGCGATCTTTTTTAATTGCTTCGCTGCGTTCTCGATCAGTTCGCGCGCGTCCACCTTCTTGCGCTGTTCGTGGAGAAAGAGAATCATCGCAGGCACAAGCAGAAAAGTGATGCTGCCACAGGCGCCGATAGTGAATCCGAATACAACGCTCGCAAGAATTCCGCCCAATGCACCGCTTGGCAGGTACGAACCGTACATCGCGATTTGGCGAGCCGCTGTGAGGCGCCCTGTTCCAGCGGTCGCCTGGCCGACCTCGACAAGATATGCCCCAACCACTGTGCTCATGATCACCATGAACGCATTGATCGCGCTGTGACCCAAAGAAGCGCGCTGTATTGGTGTGGCGTAAAATAGAGCCCGGCCCAGGATAGCGTCGCCATGATCGTACCGCCTAGCATGTAGCTCTTGCGGCGACTCCCAAAGAGGGGAAAGGCGTCCGTGATGACTCCAACGAGAGGTTTCAGGTACCACGGGAACGTGGTCCAGAAGAAGAACGCTGCATTCACGGTGCGGTCAACGTGAAGCTGGTTCTTCAGCAGGTTTTGGATTGGGATTTTGGCGAGGACCTGCGTCTGCGAAAGCGTTGTGGCAACGATACCTGAAACGGCTGTCGCCATATACTCTCCCCGCAAAATCGGGCCGCGAAATCCATTCAGAGTCTAGCAGCTTGCTTCAGACCCCCAACCAAATGCTTTTTAAATTCAACGGATAGACGCGGCACGCCGCCAACATGAGCGGAAGGTATAGCTGTGAACGTCAATTGCCGTTGGCGGGAGCAGTTTGGGCATAGTAGCCGATGCGAGTGCGGGCAGTGATCTTGCCATGGCCGGCTGCGGCGACTTCCACCTTAACCGTGCGGAAAGTTCCGTCCATTGCCGCGTTACTTGGATAGTAGCCGATGGTGTATTGGTCGCGAATCTCACGTGCCACGCGCTGGCAGAGGGGTGTTACCTCATCGAGCGTTTCGGGGAAGTATGCTTGTCCGCCGGTAGCCTCGGCCAACTCTTTCAACACCCGGGTTGAATTGCGGACCATCCTCTTATCGTTCTTGCGGTCATCTTGGCTGAAGACGCCGATGGCGTAGATCGTCGCGTTTGACTTTTCGGCGGCGCGAATCGTATCTGTAAATGAACTGCGGCTCGCCGTGTCTTCTCCGTCGGTCACGAGCAGCAATACGCGACGATCCTTATGTCCTATTTTTAGGTGATTCAGCGAGCCGATGACAGCGTCATACAGCGCCGTACTGCCGCGCGAATCGATCCGCGCCAATGCGTCTGCCATATCTTGCTGGTTGTTCGTGAAGTCACCGTCGGTATCCAGATAATATTCGTCGTTGAAGTTCACGACGAATGCTTCGTCCTGCGGATTGCTCGTCTTGACGAACGTCATTGCCGCCGCATTCACCTGGGCCCGCTTTTCGCGCATGCTTCCGCTGTTGTCGATTACGAGTCCCATCGTCAGCGGAATATCCTCGTGCGTGAACAGCGAAACCTTCTGCTCGATCTTATCTTCAAAGACGCGGAAATTTTTCCCGGAGAGGTTGTCGACCATATCGCCGCGGTCGTCCGTGACGGTGACATGCAGCACCACCATATCGACGTTGGATTTGATCGTGCTGCCTTTCTGCGAGGCGCTATCCGGCGGCGGGGGAATGTTAATTGTTGGCACGGGGATTTGAGCCGGATTCGCAGCTTGAGCGTAAAGCGGCTTTCCCCACACGGCGAGAACAATCGTCAATACGATCAGGAACGCGATGACGACGATCGAAAAGACAAGCAGGGGACGAGTTTTAGCGCCCGGGCGCATAGTACCCGGTCTTTGCGTATACAGTGAGCGGAGGGACACCCTTGGGTGGCCGAACGGTGACTTTAATCTTGCGCCATTTGCCGTCATGAGTTTCATTGCTCGGTCTATATCCAATCACGTACTGATTGCGCAGGGTCTGACTAATCTTCGTCGCAATGTCCGGCAATTCGGAAGGGGAGCGCACTGTGTACGTCCGCCCACCGGTCAAATGTGTCAATTCGTTCAGAAGCGAAGGGCCGTTGCGCTCTTCGGGAGTGGGGCCGCCATCGGCCTCGTAGAGGCCAATAGCGTAAATCTGCACGTCCGACTCCTGCACAAAGTTACGGACGTCGTTCTCCCCATACCTACTATGATTATCGCCTCCGTCAGATATGATGAGCAAAGCTTTCCTTCTGTTGTGTGCTCCTCTCATCTGGCTGAGGCCGAGATAGACGCCATCGTATAGGGCGGTCATCCCACGAGCACCCACATACATCAGGCGACTCTGAATATCGTCCACACTGCCGGTGAATGGGCTGACCAATTGGGCTCGGTCGTTAAAGTCGACCAGGAAGAATTCGTCGCGCGGATTCGCGGTTAGAAGGAATTGCACAGCGGCGTTCTTTGATTTATCGAGCTTGTCTCCCATACTGCCGCTCATGTCGAAGATTACGCCGATTGAAACAGGAACATCCTCGCTGGCGAACTTCACGATTTCCTGTTCCTTCCCGTCTTCGTATACGCGGAAATTGCTCTGTTCCAGACCGGTCACCAAGCGCCCAGTGGGTTCGGTGACCGTGACGTAGACCAGCGTCAAGTCGGATTCAGCCTTTAGAATGGGGCCTTTGACGGAATTATCTTGCGGAGGCGCCGGAACGGAGGGTCCGGCGGGCATTTCCTGCGCACGGATTGAACAACTCATCGCGAGCAGCAGCACACCGGCAGCCGCACATATCGCTGTCTTGTGCCTGCGACAGGTCTTCGGGGTTGATCGCTCGATCAATTTGCCCCCAAACTGCCCCGCGCCGATAATACCACTGGCTCCGCGGAAATCAAGCTGTTGGTAGGACTTGGGACTCTCTTCTTCATCCATGAACGAACTCCCTGTTTTCTACCCCACCCAGCCCTGATCTTTTGTCTCAAATCAGGAAATTCCAAACGATCAGGCGAAGCCCTCAATCGACTGAGGGAGAATACTCAGGTTCCTTCTTTGATGGCGATCACCACGGGTCCCGCTAGGGTCCGTACGCCCCTGTATGCCGAGCCCGCAGAACAAATACCGTGTTAAGATCACATTTGTACTTGGACACCAATGGCTACTTCCAGCACAGTTCTCGCCGCCATTCCCGCCCGTTACGCATCTTTGCGTTTTCCGGGCAAGCCACTTGCGCCCATCGCCGGAAAGCCGATGATCCAGCACGTCGTTGAACGCGTTCGCAGGGCCAAAACCGTAAACCGTGTCGTCGTTGCCACAGACGACGAGCGCATTCGAGCTGCGGTGGAAGGGTTCGGCGGGGAAGCGGTCATGACGCGTCCGGACCACCGTTCTGGTACTGACCGCATTGCTGAAGTCTCCGCACATATCCCGGCTGATATCTATGTCAATGTTCAGGGCGATGAGCCGTTAATTGCACCTGACACTATTGATAGTGTTGTGTCCGCGATGCTTGAGGACTCGTCGATCCAGATTGCCACACCTTGCATTGAGATTGCCGAAGCAAACGACATCATGGACCCCAATATCGTAAAAGTCGTGCTGGATTTTGACGGCAACGCCCTTTACTTCTCCCGCGCTCCCATTCCATGGGTTCGCGACGCGAAGTCCGACCTCGCCGTGTCCCATTGGAAACATCTCGGTCTTTACGCCTTTCGCCACAGTGCTCTCGTCGAGTACCCTACACTCCCGCCCGGTCAGCTCGAACCGATCGAGCAACTCGAGCAACTTCGGTGGCTCGAGAACGGCTTTCGCATTCGCGTCGTCGAGACGGCCCACGATGCAGTCAGCGTGGATGTTCCCGGCGATGTGGAGCGAGTCGAAAGGCTGCTGCGCGAAGGCTCGAAGCAAGCCTCGGCGTAACCCGCGGGACGGGTTTCTTGGGCGTATTCACTAGCTACGATGGGCTAGGCATTTGAAATCATTTTTTGCCATAGACAACTCAAAGAGACCGCGCACCTTTTCGCAAAGCGAGCAACTCTATCCGCAAAGGTGTCTCGGATTTATCATCGCCCTGTCATTCTTTCTGTTTCTCGCGAGACCGATAGTCGCCAAACCCCGCGAGAATGTCGGGACGGCGCGCGGTCGGCAATCTTCGTCGACCGCCGTCGCGAATGACCGCTATTTCGAATTTCACAGCGGCTTCTGGATCAACATGCATCTCTTTCTTCTGGAGGAAGCACTCACTCGAAAGGCGGGACGCGATATGGGACGCGAGGCCGAATTTACAAACGATTCGAGTATTTCCGCCTCGTTGAGCGGCAGCGAAAAGACTTCCTGGGATGCCGCCGTCGCTTATTACCAGCAGAATTTGATGGGTCTCGATCTCGTCACAAACGATCGCATGCGTATCATCAAGAACACGCTGGAGAATTTCGAGGACCAGAGTTCGCTGCGTCTGTCGCATCTGGATCCGGCGTTGGTTCGCGTGCTGGATAATGCGGCGCCCGTATACCGTGCACATTGGTGGCCCGCGCACGATCGTGCCAATCGCGCCTGGGTTGCCGCGGTAATTCCGTTAGTTGACGCCGACGGCAGCTTGCTGACGCAAAAGATCGCGACCGCGTACGAAGCGCCGTGGCCCGATGAGCCGGTGCGTGTCGATGTCGCCGCTTACGCCAGCGTTTCCGGCGGCTTCACGACGTTGCTTCCGACGCGCATCGTAGTTTCGAGCTTGGATCCTGCCAATCAGAAACTAACGGCGGAAGAAGCTCTTTTTCACGAAGCCTCCCATGCTCTCGTGGAAAAAGCAGGGAATCTGTTGCTCAGCGATTTTGCCGCGCACCGCAAGAAGGCGCCGCCCGACTTACTACACGCCATGCTCTACTTCAGCACAGGCTATTTCGTGAAGCAGTTGCATCCAGATTACATTCCCTACGCAAAAGGGAACGGCTTATGGCAGCAGCCGAGTTGGCAAGGCTTCTATGATGCGCTTGTGAAGGATTGGCAGCCTCACCTCGATGGGCAAACGAACCTCGCCGAATCGATCTCTCGCCTCGTCTCAGACGTCATCGCAGCCAGACACTAGCTGCGTGGTTATTTTCCGAAAACCAGCACGTGAAACGTGCCGAGCTGCGCCATCCGGCGTCCTCCGCGACCATTCACCGGCGCTGAAGGAGCGCTGAAATCAGCCGTGTCCAAAAAGAGGTTATGGGTTTTGGTGTCCAGGCCCATCGTCTTGGCGCCGTATTCGCTCTTGATCGGATCGAGAGCGGTGTATTTGTCAGGCGAATCTTCGTGGAAGATGTCGATCTCGCCCGCAATTGTAGACACAAAAATCATTCCACTAGCAGGATCAAAGCGAGCTGCATCGGTCCCAGCCGCAATCGGGAACGTTTGAATGATCTTGCCGTTATCGGCGTCAATAATCGCCAGATTCTGGGGGCTCCGGCCCGCGCTGAACAGCCTGTGATGCTCGGCATCGATGGCAAGCGCAGTGGGGTGTCCTTCCGGCGACGTGGGCCATCGCGAGGTAACCTCCAGCGTCTTCGTGTCGATTACAGCGATCTGGTCCTTGTCAGCCAGATTCGCAAACACCTTTCCCTTGCCGTCGGCCACCGCGAATTCAGGCGATCCTCCCAGCGGAATATTCTTCACAACCTCGCCCGTTTTTGCATTCACCACTGTAGAGGAATTGCTGTCGCCATTCATCGAAAACGCATTCTTCGAAGCAGGGTCGTAGAGCATGCAATCGGCATCGGGCTGCGCCTTCACATCGCTAATTTTCTTCATCGTTTTCAGATCGAAGATCGTGATCGTGCCCGCGCCGCCGTCCGTGATGAATCCGCGGTTAAATTCGGGAGCTACGGCCACTCCATGCTGCCGCTGAAATCCGTCGATGAACCCAAGGCTCTCACCCGTATCGGCATTGATCACCTGTACGGCCGTTCCGCGTCCGAGGTAAACGCGCCGCGCCTCCGAATCGACCGTGACGTAATCAAAATATTCGGATTTTGCGCCCGGCGCTGCGCCGAACTTGTAAGTCTTCAGCAAACGGTAGCCGCTCTCAGCGGCCATTGAGATCGCACTTCCAGCAAGCACAACTGCGGCTGCGCTCAGTATTCGCAAGTTCGATTTCTTCATTTGAGCCTCCTTTTTGGCCGACGTGATTTCGCGGCGCATTGTACTGGATGCTGTCTGAAAATTACGTGAATAGGGGGTGGGGCATCTCCCTTTCTCTTTGGGATCGCCGAACTTACGACGCGCGATTTTGGCCTCGTAAGCGAATTGCTTGCCTTGAATCGACTCAGAGCATAAGATTGCTCTTTGGCATCTGCGGTAGTTGCCCTCCTGTACATTTCAGGTTGAGAGACGGTGCGGGCCAAGTGCGGCCCAGTGGAGCCTCGAGTGGCGGAATCGGTTCGGACAAAAGCGGTTGCGATCATCGGCGCGCAGTGGGGCGACGAAGGAAAAGGTAAAGTAGTCGATTATCTCGCGTCTTCATTTGACTATACGGCCCGCTACGCGGGAGGCCACAATGCAGGCCACACCGTAATCTTCAACGGTAATAAATTCATCCTCCAACTGATTCCCAGTGGCATTCTTCGGCCGGGAAAAAAGGCGATCATCGGCGCGGGCACGGTTGTCGACCTCGCTGCTCTTGTTAACGAACTCGAAAATCTGAAAAAGAGCGGCATCGACGTGCGCGGCCGGTTATTCCTCAGCAAGCGCGCGCATGTGATCTTTCCCTATCATCGCGAAATGGATCGCGCGGCCGAATCGGCGAGAGGCGCCGCGGCGATCGGCACCACTTCGCGCGGCATCGGCCCTGCTTACGAAGATAAAGCCGCTCGCCGCGGCATCCGTGTGTGCGATCTCCTCGACGCCAACCGATTTCGCGAAAAGCTCGACCGCGTAATCGCCGAAAAAGACGCAATCAGCGTCGCTTCGTACGGGCATAAGCTCGAGACCGCAGGCTTATTCGAGCAGACGATGGAAATTGCAGCCCACATTCGAGGCTTGATTACCGACACGACGGCGCTGCTGAACGCCGCGTTCGACGCGGGCGAAACAGTGCTCTTCGAGGGTGCGCAGGGAACGATGCTGGACATCGACCATGGCACCTATCCGTTCGTCACTTCGTCCAACGCAATTTCAGGCGGCGCAACAACTGGTCTTGGCGTTGGCCCAACGAGAATCACCGGCGTCGTCGGTGTAACGAAAGCCTACACAACCCGCGTTGGCAGCGGTCCTTTTCCGACTGAAATGATTGACGGCGATGCGGAAGCCGTTCGCGCGCGCGGCAACGAATTTGGCGCCGTCACTGGACGCCCCCGCCGTTGCGGCTGGCTCGATCTTCCCGTGCTGCGTTACGCGAAAATGCTCAATGGTATCGACACGCTCGTCGTCACGAAGCTTGACGTGTTCGATTCTCAGGCCGAAATCAACGTCTGCACGGGTTATAGATACAAAGGCTCGCCGCTCAACGAAATGCCCTCGGAAATCGAGGTCCTCTCGGAAATTGAGCCGGTCTATCACACGCTGCCGGGATGGCAGCAGTCGACGCCCGAGGCGCGCGAAGTGAAGGATCTTCCCGTCGCTGCGCGCGATTATCTGAATTTCATTTCTGACGCCCTACAGGTCGAAATCGGGATGATCAGCACCGGCCCCGAACGCGACGCAACGATTATTCCGCGTGGCACAAAACTTGCCTCCTGGCTGTAGCCTTTTGCCGTCACACCGAATCCGGAGCTCAACAGGATCGCTCCCCGTTAGTGCGCCTTAATACGTGAGCGGCTGCGGAAGAAAGCGACGATGAGGAGCAGGACGAAAAAGGCGCTGGTTGCCGAGGTGAGCCAGAACGACCGCCAATCCCGCATCACCACGCCCCCCACTGTGTGCGTGAAGTAATCGATCGTGACGCCGGAACTGACCGAACCAATGAACATCCCTACGCCATATGTGAGGAAGGTAATAATTCCTTGTGCGGCGCTGCGCAAATGCGGTGGCGCTTCCTGATCGGTGTACAACTGTCCCGTGACGAAGAAGAAGTCGAAGCAGACGCCGTGCAGGAGGATCGCCACGTAAAACATCCAGACGAGCGCGCCGGCGTTGCCGTAGGCGAGCAGCGTGTAGCGGATCGTCCACGAAAGCATGCCGACAACGAGAATGCTGCGCACAGTCATGCGCCTCAGCAAAAATGGCATCAGCAGCATCATTCCGACTTCGGACACCTGCCCGAGCGCCATTTTGCCGGCGGCATTTTGCACGTGCAGGTCGTTTAGATAGTCATTTGTGAACGAGAAGTAGAAGGTGAGCGGAATGCAGGCGAGCACTGAGGCCGCGGCGAAAACCGCAAACGCCGGCCGCTTGAACATTACGAGCGCATCCAGCCCGAGGATGTCGCGGACGCGAATCTCTTTGCCTTTGCCCTGCGGGGGCGTGTGCGGCAGCGTCAAGCTGAAGAGCGCCATAACGATCGATGCTGCCGAGGCTATCAGAAACTGCGATGCGGACTTTTCAACAGCTAAAACGCTGATGGTGATGCCGATGGCGATCCAGCCAAAAGTGCCGAAGACGCGTATCAGCGGGAAGTCGCGTCCGGCATTGGACATGTGTTGAAGCGCAATGGAGTTCGTTAGCGCGATGGTGGGGAAGTAACACAAGCAATAGACGAACATCAGGGCATAGACACCGGAGAAGGAGGTGACGCGAGTGACGTAGAAGAGCAGACAGGCGCCAATGAGATGCAGCAGCGCGAGGACACGTTCGGAGGAAAAGAACCTATCGGCGAAGAGGCCGACGAAAAACGGCGAAATCATGCTGGCCAGAGCCGTGGTGCCGAAGATCGCGCCGGCTTCGGTGCCCGTAAAGTGAAGCGTTGTCGTGAGATACGTGTCGATGGTGACGTACCACGCGCCCCAAATCACGTAATTCAAAAACATCATAAGGCTCAGGCGACTCCTGATCGACAAGGGAATACCGCCTGATTCCGTGTAGGTAGCTTGCTCCGCCATCCCGGTTCCTCCGGTGCTAAGGGCTTGCATTTTTACGACATGAAGGCGGGGATCATAACACGCGGGGCGTATTCACGCTTCGGAAAAGCCGTTTTGCTGCGTAAAAAATAAAAAGAAAGATACCGAGATCGCTTTGCGTAGCGAGCAACAATAAATGCCGGCATGGGCGACAAGTAGATTGACGCATCCGGCGCCTTAAAAGTGCCTTAGAGGTTCGAAAAATGCCGAAAATGGCGCCTTTTGCGCCTTAAATTCAATATACGAGCCTTTGCGCAGCGGAGTAAGCAGGTTGAAATTATTCGTCACGAAGGACAGCGGCTTTATTCGCAGCGCATAGCGCTGACTGGATCGATGCGCGTGGCGCGGCGGGCTGGGATGTAACAGGCCAGCAGAGCGACGGCGATCAGAAGCGCCGCGACGCCCACGAACGTCGCGGGGTCGGTGGGCGCAACACCGTAGAGCAGCTTCGTCATGAGCCGCGCAAGCGTAAACGCGCTCACAAGGCCCACCGCTGAGCCGAGGAGCGCCAATGTCAGGCCCTGGCGAATGATGAGCAGGAGAACGTCGTTGCGGCTGGCGCCGAGCGAGATGCGAATGCCGATCTCATGCGTGCGCCGCGAGACCGAATAGCTGATCACGCCATAAATCCCCACGGCCGCCAGCGCCAACGCCACGGCCGCAAATACAGCGAGCAGCAACATCTCAAAACGGGGCTGCGCGTTGGCTTCCGCGACGACATTGTCCATGGTAAGGACGCTGGAGATGGGGAGGTCGCCGTCGAGCGACCAAACGGCGCTTTTCACGGACGACGTGAGCGCGGCGGGGTCGCCTGCGGTGCGTACGACGAGTGTTATGTAATCTGCGTGCGACCCGGCGATGCCGAGGAAATTTCGGTCTTGAAAGGCGGAGAGATACATCTCCGGGTAGGGCCTCCCGGTCCAGTCATGAAGCATGGGATCTCTCACGACGCCGATTACAGTCATCCAAGCGGGATTGTTGTTCGGTCCGAACCAAGTGGGATTCTTGTCGCCCGTGAAGGCGATGTGTTGACCAAGCGGATTCCGGCTTGGCCAAAATGCGCGTGCCATGGTCTGGTTAATCACGACGACGGGCGGTGCGCTAGCGGTATCCGCATCCGAGATGTCGCGCCCTTGCAAGAAACGAATGCCCATTGTGTGGAAATAGCCGGGCGTGGCAACGCGATAGACAGCGTCTGGGAGGTCGGTCGGGGCGGGCGTGGGCCGACCTTCGATGAAGAACGTTCTGTCCCAAAGATCGCCGGCGATTGGAAGATGATTGATACCCGCGGCCGACTCGACGCCAGGAACCGCGCGAACGCGGTCGATCATTTGCCGATAAAAAATCGCGCGCCGGCCGGGATCGGCTTCCCTGGAGCCGGCGACGGGAACGATCATCGATAGTACGCCGTGCGGATTGAAGCCCGGATCGACCGATTCCAGCGCGATAAAGCTCCGGATCATCAACCCGGCTCCGATCAAAAGCGTAAGCGCAAGTGCGAATTCGGAGACGACGAGAATGTTGCGCAGACGGTTGCCGTGGATGCCCTCGCTCGAACCGCGGCTATTTTCCTTCAGTGTGTCGGTAAGACTGACGCGCGAGGCTTGCAGCGCGGGCACAAGGCCGAAGGCGACGCTCGTGAGAATCGTGATGAAGAGCAGAAATATGACGGCGCCCGAATCGATGGAAACGGTTTCGACGCGAGGAATATCTGCAGGGCTCAGCGCGACGAGCGCACGCGTTCCCGCGTAGGCAAGAAGGAGGCCGACCGAGCCGGCCATGGAGGCCAATAAAAGATTTTCGGTGAGCACCTGACGAATTATGCGAGAGCGGCGTGCGCCCAGTGCTGTGCGAACTGCGAGTTCTTTTTGCCGCGCAGCGGCGCGAGCGAGCAGCATGTGTGCAACGTTGGCGCAGGCAATCAGCAGAACGAAACCGACGGCTCCAATCAAAACGAGCAGGGGAGTCTCGATATTGCCGACGACTTTTTCCTTGAGTGGTGTCACGACGATGTCCGTATTCGTGCCGGGATACATTTGTTCGAGGCGTGCCGTGATTGTGCCCATTTCGGCGCGGGCTTGATTGACCGTCACGCCCGGCTTGAGTCGCGCGAAAAGGCGAAGACTGTTGCCGTCGCGACTTTGTGCGCGTGCTTCGAGCGATAGCGGCGCCCAGAGTTCGGAGTGCGTGGCCCAGAAGGGCGCGAAGTGGAAGTCGGGCGGCATCACGCCAACGATTGTGTAAGGGATGCCATCAAGGAGAATCGATTTGCCGAGCGCGGTCGCATTTCCGGAGAAGCGGCGCTGCCAAAGACCGTAGCTAAGAATGACTTCGTGATCGTTGCCGGCGGTGTCTTCCCCTTGAACGAAGGGGCGGCCGAGGGCGGGGCGGACACCAAGCAGCGGAAGCATGTTTTGCGTGATGCGCAGGCCGAGCAGATGCTCGGGCGACTGCACGCCCGTAAGATTCGGCGACCAATACTCGGCCGCGCCCATTTCTTCGTATGAGGTGCTCTGGTGACGATAATCGAGATAGTTGGCGGGCGAGATCGGGCTGGTGCCGTAATGCAGGATCGTAATCAGCCGCTCGGGATTCTTGTACGCGAGCGGGTGCAACAACACGGAGTTAACAACGCTGAAGATCGCCCCATTTGCGCCGATGCCCAAAGCTAAGGTAAGGATAGCGACGGCGGTGAAGCCGGGATTTTTGCCTAGCATGCGGAGGGCGAAACGGACGTCCTGGAGAAAGGAATCGAGCCAGGCGCCGGTGCGGCCGGCCCGGACTTGTTCTTTGAGCTGCTCGACGCCGCCCAGTTCGATTTTTGCGGCGCGGCGGGCTTCGTTGGGCGGCAGGCCTTCTTTTATTTTTTGATCGGTGAGGAGTTCGAGTTGGGAGCGAATTTCGGCGTCGAGGTCGTTGTCTTGTGCGCGTCGCTGTAGGAGGTTGCGGGCGAAGCTCACTAGGCGTGGGAGAAATGGCATGGTTGGGCTCCTATTACGTTGTTGCGGCTCTCCTATAGACGGCGTGTAGACGGCGTGAAGACTGTGTCGCACCGACGGCGCTCGAAGAAGACAACGGCGGCATAGGCTGCCCATTCTAAATGAGAGATTTATGGCGGAGCCGAAGCTTCGACCCCCTGAAAACCTGCTTCGGCTCGCTGAAAACCTTTCATTTTCTGCAAACTCCGAAGGTGACCCCTAGAACGCCAGAGAACCAACCGCAAAAGCGCCCGACTGAAAGGCGAGTCGGCCGCTACAAAGGCAAACCAAGTGGAAGGGCGCAGACAAACTCGCGCCGAACGGTGACCCGAACGCTGCGCGGCCATAGCGTTGATGCGAAAGCATCACGATGCCTCCAGGGCTCGCGCGATGGCGACGGAAATGCGGCTCCAGCGTTCGGTTTCGGTGCCGAGCTGGCGGCGGCCGGATTTCGTAAGCTTGTAAAATTTGGCGCGGCGATTGCTTTCGGATTCGCCCCATGTGGAGGCGAGCCAGCCTGCCTCTTCCATCCGGTGCAGCGCGGGGAAGAGCGAGCCGGGCTTTACCTGGAACGTTCCCTTGGTGATTTGCTCGATGCGGCGGGAGATGCCGAGGCCGTGCATTTCTTCGAGGGCGAGCGCCTTCAGGATCATGAGATCGAGCGTGCCTTGCAGAAGGTTCGTTTGTTCCGGGGACACAGTTTTTGCTTCTCCTATAGACATTCGATAATGGAATTCGCCATGAGGGTACATCCTGTTCGTATCGAATGTCAATATGAGCGAACATATCAAGCGAATGAGCAAAATCTGAGCGCCAAGAGGCAAAAAGGCGGCGTGGGGCGGGTATGTCTACAGTCTAGGTTCTAACGTAGAGAGAGAATCCTTTGAATTACGTTAACATCGAAATGAAGGTGCGGGCGATGGAGTAGTAAGGGCGTCCACTCAAGTCGCGTGCAAAATTCGCGCGCAACGGCGGCGCTTGCGAGAGGCCAAAGACTAACGCTGACTGGTGCGTGGGCCGGCCATGACGGCGGGAGTTTCAGTTTGACGCGGTTGATTATGTTTGGGGTGGGAGATGGCTGAGAGGCGAGCGCAAAATTTGTCGGCGGTGACTCCGGCGGGGATCAATCCGTGGATCATTGCGATTGCGGTGATGCTCAGCACGTTTATGGAAGTGCTGGACACGACGGTGGTGAACGTGTCGCTGCCGCATATCGCGGGAAGCCTCTCCGCGACGGTGGATGAGGCGACGTGGACGCTGACGTCTTATCTCGTGTCTAACGCGATTATTTTGCCGCTGACGGGATGGCTTTCGAATTATTTCGGGCGCAAGCGGATGCTGATGATGTCGGTGATCGGGTTTACGACGGCATCTTTTTTGTGCGGGTTGGCGCCGACGCTCTCCTTTCTGATTTTCTTTCGCATCGTACAGGGCGCTTGCGGCGGCGGATTGCAGCCGATCTCGCAGGCGATTCTGCTCGAGTCGTTTCCACCGCAGGATCGCGGAAAGGCGATGGGGTTCTGGGGATTGGGAATTGTGGTGGCGCCGATGCTGGGGCCCTTGCTCGGCGGATGGCTGACGGACAGTTACAGCTGGCGATGGGTTTTCTACATCAACGTGCCGATCGGGGTTCTCGCGATCATCATGACGCGGCTTTTCGTGTTCGACCCGGCGTATATTCGGCGGCGATCGTCGAGCATTGATTACTGGGGAATCGGGCTGCTGGCGCTGGGGATTGCGACGCTCCAGATCGTGTTGGACAAAGGGCAGGAGAAGGATTGGTTTGGGACGCACTGGATCACGATCGTGACGGTTGTGGCCGCTGCGGCGCTGATTACGTTTGTGATTTACGAGCTGCGCGTGGAACATCCGGTTGTCGATTTGCGGGTGTTCAGGAACGTGACGTATTCGACGGGTGTGTTTCTGATGGCGGTGCTTGGCGTGGGGCTTTACGGAAGTCTTGTGTTGATTCCGCTGGTATTGCAGACCGTACTTGGATTTCCGGCGTTCCAGGCGGGGATTGCGATGGCGCCGAGAGGGGTGGGGTCATTTATTGCGATGCCGCTGGTGGGAATCATGCTGGCGAAGATCGATGCGCGGAAAATGCTGGGCGTGGGAATTGTGGTGTGCGCGATCACGTTGTTTCAACTTTCCGACTTGAATACGAATGCGGGATTTTGGGATTTCTGCTGGCCGCAATTTTATATGGGGCTCGCACTGGGGATGCTGTTTGTGCCGTTGACGACAATCAGCATGGACCCGATTCCGAATGAGTCGATGGGGAATGCGACGAGTTTGTTTAATCTGGTGCGGAATCTCGGCGGGAGCATTGGCATTGCGGCGGTGAGCACGATTCAGACGCGGCGCGAGCAGGTGGATGTGCATCAGCTTGGCGCGCATGTGAGCCGGGGGAACAGGCTGGCGTCGTCGCTGTTCGATTCGCTGCGCGGCTATTTTTTGTCGAAGGGCTCGGGGCCGGCGGATGCGACTCGGCAGGCGAGTGGAGCGATGTTTGCGATGGTGCAGCATGAGGCGAGCATGATGTCGTACAACACGACGTTTCGGATTTTGGCGTTTTTATTTATCGCGATGATTCCGTTTGTGTTTTTGCTGAAGCGGCCGCGGATGAAGAAGGGGCCGGTGGGAGCGCATTGAAGCAGAGGCACAGGAGGTACGAAGCACAGGAGGTAAAGGAGAAGACTCCGCGGCGAGAATATCTGCAGGTAGCGAGAGGGCGCTGCGAGCATGTGCCCTACCGTGGCGATTGAGATTTATTCGTAGCGGAGGGCGACCATTGGGTCGGTGCGCATGGCGCGGCGGGCTGGGATGTAGCAGGCGAGCAGCGCGACCATGATGAGAACAATGGCGACCCCGATGAAGGTGAGCGGGTCATGGGCGCTGACGCCGAAGATCATTTTGGTCATCAGACGCGTTAGCGCGAGCGCGGCAGCGATGCCGATCGCGACACCGATGAGAGCGAGCTTTGTTCCCTGGCTGAGGATGAGGCGCATCACGTCGGATGGATGCGCGCCGAGCGCGAGGCGGATGCCGATTTCGTGAGTGCGCTGGCCGACGATGTAAGAAATCACGCCGTAAATGCCGATCGCTGAAAGTACAAGAGCGAGCCCGGCAAAAACTCCAAGCAAAATCATCGAAAATCTGCGAGAAGCGAGGGAGTCGGAGATGACTTCGTCGAGCGGCTGCACGCCGAACATTACCAGTTGGCTGTTGAACTGTTCGAGGGAGCTGCGAAGGCCGCCGACGACTGCGAGCGGCGCGGCCGTGGTACGAATGACCGCGCCGACTCCGCGCGAGAGCAAGGGCATGAATTGGTCGGGAACCTGCGAGATCGGGAAGTAGAACTGCGCAAGCACCGGCGAATGGGCGCCTTCATCGAGACCCCACTGTTTTACGTGGCCGACGACACCGACAATCTCCGGAGTCGTGCCGATGATTTGGAGGTTGACACGCTTTCCGATGGGGTTTTCGTTGCCGAAAGCGAGGCGCGCGAATTCCTGGTCGATGACGATGACGGGTGGGGAGTGTTGATTATCGTCGGCGGTGAAGAAACGGCCGCGAACAAGAGGAATGCCCATCGCCTTCAGATAACCGGGCTGAACGGAATAGAAGAGTGAGCTCTTCATATCCGCGTCGCTGGTGGGCTTGGGCTGGCCTTCGAGCCAGAAGCCGACCTCAGAATCGCCTTGCATGGGAGTGGAGCCGATCTCCAGGGAAACGGTTTGCACTCCTGGAACGGCTGCGAAACGGTCGTGAAGCTGAAGAAATGCGGCGCGAATCTCGTCGGGAGTACCGCCAATGGGTAATGCCGAGGCGACGTTTAGTTGCAGGGCGTTGTGGGGATTGAAGCCGGGACTCACTCCCCAAAGGACGGCGAGGCTCCGAATCATAAGACCGGCCCCGACGAGGAGTATGAGAGCGAGAGCCATTTCCACGACAACAAAAGTGTTCTGTGTGCGATGGCGCGCGCCGCTGCTGCCACGTCCACCTTCTTTCAGGGTTTCGTGGAGATCGGGATTGGCGGTCTTTAGCGCAGGCACGAGGCCAAAGATGACGCCGACGAGAACGGAAATCGCCAAGGCGAAGAGCAGGACGGTGATGTTGAGATGAATTTCGTTAGAGCGCGGGAGAGCGTTGGGCAAGACGCTGAGAGCGGCACGCGTACCCCAGGCCGCAAGAAGCAGGCCGAGCGCTCCGCCGACGAGCGAGAGAAGCACGCTTTCGGTGAGCAATTGGCGGATGACGCGAGTCTGTGCGGCGCCTAGCGCAGCTCGGATGGCGAATTCGCGAGCGCGGCCGGTGGCACGAACGAGCAGCAAGTTGGCGACATTGGCGCAGGCGATCAGAAGAACAAAGCCAACGGCGGCGAGCAGAACAAGGAGGAACGGTCGGATGTTGCCGACGACATCGTCACGGAGCGGCAGCATGCTGACGCCCGAGCCCTTGTCGGCATCGGGATAGGCATGCGCGAGGTTACTCGCGATGCCGTCCATGTCCGCTTGGGCTTGGGCGAGAGTGACGCCCGGAGCGAGGCGGCCCACGGCGTCCATGCCCATGCCCGTACGGCGATCGCGGAAGAGCACGTTATCCCACTGGCCAATGGGGACGAAAATGTCCGTATTGAGATGGAAATTGCCGCCAGTGTAATGAAAGTCGCCGGGAATGACGCCGACGATGGTGTAGGCAGCGCCGTTGAGCGAAAGAGTCTTACCCAGGGCCGTGGGGGATGCGGCGAATTTGCGCTTCCACAGGCCTGCGCTGATGAGCACAACATGTGCCCCGCCGATTTGGTCTTCCTGGGAGACAAAGGAACGTCCGACGACGGGCTTCAAGCCAAGGACGGTAAAGAAGTTCGCAGAGACCATTTCGGTGCGAAGGCGCTCGGGCTCGCCGAGGCCGGTCATGTTTATGTCATCGGAGCGGAACGCGGCCAAGCCTGAAAAGGAACGGTTGTCGCGGACCCAATCGAGGAAATTCGGGTACGAGATAGATGAGTGGTTAAAGGTGCGCGTGTGCGTGTAGACCGCGACGAGACGGTCAGGCTGGGCGTATGGAAGCGGATTCAGAAGGACGCCGTCGACGACGGAAAAAAGAGCTGTGTTTGCGCCGATGCCGAGCGCCAACGTGAGGATCGCGATGATCGTGAAGCCCGGGGCTTTGGCCAAGATGCGGATGGCGTAGCGAATGTCTTGCAGCAGAGAGGTCACGGCCCACCTCGATCAAAGATTAATACAACCACTCGTCATCTAGACGGCTAAGTGTATGTACGCACAACCTCATGGAAAAGTTCGGCTAGCGGGACGGGAGAAGCGAGCGCGGATCGCTAGCGAGCCGACTGCAGGCAGTTTCTGCCTCAATGGAACGCCTGACACTGCTACAGATTTTTGTTGATTGCCGGTTTGGGAACCCGAAGGTAGCGTGCAGGCAAGGGAGGCGCGACGTGGCCGAATCGACCATTCTTGGATTGCGCCCAAAGGACTTTTGGGAGATTTATGAGGCGGAGAATCCTCTGGCTGAGGCGTTACGGAAGATTGCGGCAATAGAACGTGAGGGTCCGACCGACGGGGTGCTATTGGCCGTGGAGGATTGGGAGGCGCCTGGGCTATGAGCGATTTTGAAGACCATTTCGCGGAAACCGTCCTTCCGAATGAATTGGTTTGACGTGCTTGAATAGTCTTTCGTCGGAACACAGCCAAGAGTGGCTGTGCCACGCGGGTGCCGGAGGGTGAGGAACTGAGCAGAGCATCATCACGGCCGGACACTCGTCATCTGCTCGGCATTGTTACCGCCGTAGTTGTAGTTGCCGCTTTGTATTTTGCGCGCGTTGTTTTTATTCCACTCGCATTGGCGATTCTCGTAGCCGTGGTGTTGACTCCAGCCGTGTCATTTTTAGAACGGCTGCGCCTATACCGGGCAGTTGCGATTTTTCTCGTGATGACGGCGCTGGTGTGCCTGGTGGGATTAATCGGATGGACGGTGTTGCCGCAGTTCGTCGACTTAATGGCGCAATTGCCGAAATACGAAGAGGCAATTCAGCACAAGGTAGATCTGCTCAAAGGCAAGACCGGTGGAAAACTCAGCAGCGCCACACAATCCGTGCAGTCACTCGAAGACGATATAACGAAAACTGCGAACAACAAGACCGGAAGCAGAGGGGCTCAGGCGCCCGGCACGTCGCCCGAACGGCCGCTCGCGGTGCAGATGGTGAACCCATCAAATCCACTGTTGGCGCTAAAGGGACTAGCGGATCCGATTGCGACCGGGATCGCCGTGCTGGTGTTCGCCGTTTTTATCCTCGCGAGCCGCGAGGACTTAAGGAATCGCCTGATTAAACTCACCTCCGGCGGCAGGCTGACAGTGATGACGCAGGCGATAAGCGAAGCCTGGAGCCGAATCAACCAGTATCTTTTCATGCAGCTGCTCGTAAACTCGTGCTACGGGTTGGTGATCGGGGTTGCGCTGCATTTCCTAGGCGTGCCGAAGGCCGCGCTCTGGGGATTCGCGGCGGGGTTGCTGCGCTATTTGCCTTACGTAGGTTGGATGACGGCTGCGGCGATGCCGACTGCGCTGGCATTGGCTGTTTTCAGCGGGTGGGAGCACGCGATCATTACGCTTTGCATTTTCGTGGGGCTGGAAATGATCGTCGCGAACGCGGTCGAGCCGCTCGTGTACGGCGCTCACGTAGGGATGGCGCCACTTGCGATACTTGTCGCCGCAGTGTTTTGGACGCTACTCTGGGGATTCCCCGGGCTGTTGCTCTCGACCCCGATGACGGTGTGTCTGGTGGTGATCGGGCGCTACGTGCCAAGCCTGGGCTTTTTCAGCATTTTGCTGGGAAATGAACCCGTGATGGCGCCACACGCGCAGTTTTACCAGCGGCTGCTTGCGGGCGATGAAAATGAAGCGCGCTGGATTCTGCAGAACTACCTGAAAGAGAAGTCGCTTGAAAATCTGTACGATGCAGTGTTGATCCCCGCCCTGGCGCGCTCGGAACAAGACGGGCACCGCAACGAGCTTGACGAGGAGACCCGGAGTTTTATCGACAACACGACACGCGAACTTGCCGAGGAGATCGCAGCTTGGCGGGCGGGTCAAGAGGCGGCCGGCGAAAGCGACCTGGAGCTAGAGCGTCCAGCGCATGATGCCAACGGAGCGCCGAAGGTAGTCTGCATTCCAGCGCGCGACGAGGCGGACGAGGTTGTGGCGCTGCTGGCGTGCCAATTGCTGGAGCGGCGCGGAATGAAGGCGGAGAGCCTGGCCGTTGCTCCCGCAGCAGAGCTGGTGACCCAGGCCGTGGAGATGGGGCCGGAAGTGGTGTGCATTTCAGCGGTGCCTCCGCTGGCGATAAATCACACGCGGATGCTCTATTCGAAGTTGCGAAGCGATGCGCCCGATGTGCCGATCATCGTCTGCCTGTGGCATTTCGAAGGAGATCCGCAGAAGACCGCGAACTTGCTGAGACTCAGCTCGCGAGACCGGTTTTTCACGACCCTGCCGGAGCTGTTGCAGCATTTTTCCAGCCAACCCGCAGAAGCTGCGACGGAAGTTTCGCCCGAGCCACACGCCGCCTAACGCGCCGGACGCGGCGCGAACAGGTCGATGCAGGCGACCGCGCCACGCGAGCCCGAACTGCATCGCGCGGCGCCGGTTATGTCATTGCGCTTTGAACGTGAACGAGATTTGCGTCGATGCGCCTGCCCGAACCGTTACCTTTTGGTCTTGAGTGCCGAAAGCGGCGGTCCAGCTTGCGATCGTGTATTCGCCCGGTGGGACATTCTGAATCGTGAACTTGCCTTCAGCGCCTGTGACGGCATAAAACGGATTACTGGTGACGGCAACGTAGGCGCTCATCCACGGATGCTCATTACAGTGCACCGTGATCATGATTTCGGGGTGCGCAAATTTGTGAATGATCGGAGGAGCGCCGGGAGGCTGCGTCTGGTTAAAGTTGGGATTTTGCGTCGACATGAAATGAATGTTATGAGTTGTCGGATCGCTGGAAACAATTTTTAACGGTTGGCCGGCCATCACGCCCAGTACGTGCGGCAGATACATGCAGTCCTTTTGATCGACAACGACAGGCGTCGCGGGCGGTGTGAACGAGCCCGACACGTTTTTCAAGTAAACAAAGGCATTCGGCAGCGTTCCGTTGGCGTTTACGGCGCCGTCTTCCGCGAGAACAGGCTCGGGATTTCTAGCCGCACAGACAGGATCGGCGGACATGTTGAGTCTCCGGCGTTCGGGAGGCGTTCCTTCAAAGAGAACCTTGCCGGTGATTGAGCCCGTCGCTTGCGGAGCGGGCTCCGCCTTGGGGCTAGTAGCCGTAGGGTCCGGAGCAGCGGTCGCCGCGAGAGCAGCGATTGCGAGCAGCGCCGCAGCGATGACGGCGCCCGCTGCTGCAAACCCCTTCGTGCGAAAATGTTTGTCTACCATCGGTATCCTCTCTGATGCGGCGATTTTGTTTGGCGTCGTCATATTTCCCTGATTCGAATCAAAAAATGATCCACACGACCAAATACAGTGAATTGTTTTGGTTGGCGTTGCGCCCCGATCCGTCGTAGTTCGTGCCGGCCCCGTCGAACTTGAGATATCCCGTATATTGCGCGCCAAGTTGGACGTTTTGAACGGGCCAGTAGGAGAAATTAAAGATATAGCCGTTTGTTTTGGGATCGCCGCTATTGCTGCCGGTGACCGCGGTACCGCTGCCGTAAAGAGTGGCGTCGGTTGTGCCGGTCGTCTGGAAGCCTCCAAGGGTCGCCGCATAGCGGTTTCCGAAATGATAGACGGCATCACCGCGAACCGTCTGCAGAATGTGCGGCGCCAGATCGGCCGCTTCGTTATCGAACGTCGCGTTCAGTTTCGACGATTCATGGATGTATGTGCCGTGGACCGTGAGGATGTCGTTGTGGAGCGAAGGAAAGACGCGTTCGTATTGGAAGTCGCCGGCAACGTCGTTGTACGTGTCTTGGGGACCGGTGATGTCGTTAGGAGTCGAGTCTGCATGCATCCCGTAGGAACCGACCTCTAGATAGTTGTTGCCCATAGTCTGCTGCCAGGCAAGGCGCCAATAGGGAGCAATGCCTCGAATATTGTAGGAGGCTCCGATGCCGGGATTCGGTTGAGAATTGCCCAAATGTTCGGAACGATAGAAGCTGGCTGCCCCATATAAGTGGTCGTTCCACATGGCATACGCGCCGGCGCCGGCTACGTCTTGCGCGAGAGTGCCGTCGATCAAAGTCCCGGCGACGCCTGTCGGTGCAGTATCGCTGGAGACGTAGGGGAATCCCCAGGCAGGAGTGCTGTTCCAGAGGTCTTCCACGGTCGGATTGTTGTTAAGCGTCGCTCCGTAGACGATGGTTTTGCCGGCAAATTTGCCGACATTCGAGATTCGAATGTCCGTATTATCCCAGCTGAAATGGTCCCCCTGACTGTCATAAGTAACCTGGATGAATCCGCCGATGTGGTTTGAGAAAGCGCCCGCAAGAAAAAGACTGGCCGACTGCGGAAATTCGAAGTTGCCGTTCTGAGTGGCCGGCTGGGGTTTGGCAAGTTGCGTGTCCGACAATTGTATGAAAGCAGAGAGCGGCAGGAAATTAGCAATATTCACGCCAGTCCTGCCGCCCCCTCCCTTTTCCGTGATCTGCGGCAGAGTCGAAGTGGTATAGCCGTTCAATTTGAAGAGCCGACCGAACGGAGTAAGTTCCGGAATCGTGGTGTGACACGAACTGCACGGCAGACCCGTCTGGCGCGCAAAACTCGGCACAGCGTAGGCGTTCGGCGCGCCGGCGGCAATTATAGCTAAAGCGAAAAGCCACATCCAAGACCACTTCATGCCAATTTTCATCGGCAGGTCTCCCCTTGTAATTAGCGGCGGCCGTTCGTTTCAAACATCGGCGGCCTGTCGTACAAAATCACTTCCCTGTGCTACCCAAGTTATCACTGACCCACGCTTTTGTGAGGCGCTGCTGATTACTATCGGGAGAGGGCGCGCAATCGCCCTCGCCGCAGCCCTTGGCATTGCGTCCGGCCGCGCGGTGATCTGCTTCCCGCTCTTCAATAACCGAGCGGAGCCAATGGGCCACGGCCGCTTCGATTTCTGTTTGATCGGCAGATTCATAGAGAGTCTGGAGTGTTTCCCCCGCGGGATTCAGTGGGATATGGCGACAGGGAATGCGCGCGGCGCGAAAATCTGGCGGAACGAATTGAATGAGAGGGCAATGGCTGCAGTCCGCCGGCTTTTCGGGAGCATCGTAATTCAGGCAAGTCGGAGAGTCTTCGAAAATAAGCCGCGGGCGCCACGCGTTCTTGCCCAGACGCCGGTAGCTTCCGTCTTCGAGGAACTTAAGCTCGGCCTTCAGTATAGCCAGGGAATTGGGTTCATCCTGCGACATACCGGCGCCCCCCAAGGACCCATAATGGGTTCACTCCGCAGTGCGGGCTGTGACGCGGAGCACGTGTGAGTGTGATCGGCGTCACAGCTTGCGAACCCGGATTCTGTTCAAACTGTTACGAGTTGAAAGTTGGGTCGTATATGCCGAGCGCGTTTCGACTTATTTCGTGCCGGAAAGAGCGTGCGGGGCGCAGAGGCGGAGATTCTCCGCACGCGATGCATGGATTGAGGATTATCGAGAGTTGCCTCACTTGCCCTTACCGCACCGAGCAGATCTTCTGCAACCTGCCGCCTTCGGCGTTACAACGCCTTGCAACGATCACATCACCGTCCACATATCCCAAGGGAGCTACTCTTTTTACCGAGGGAGAAGAACCCCGAGGCGTTTTTATTATTTGCCAAGGGCGCGCAAAGCTTTCTACTACGTCGATCGATGGCAAGACGCTGATCACAAGAATTGCCGAACCTGGAGACGTCCTCGGGCTACCGGGAACTGTGTCCGGAAAACCGTACGAGCTCAGGGCAGACATTCTTGAGCCGACGCAGGCAAATTTCATCAGCAGGACGGACTTCCTAAAATTTCTCGAGGAAAATGGAGAAGTTGGGGTACGCGTTGCGTCCCAACTGGCGGAGATTTATCAGGCTGCAATCGCGGAGATGAGGACAATTGGGGTCGGACATTCGGCAACGGAAAAATTGGCGCGACTGCTGCTGGATTTGGTAGCGGATGCCGATAGGGGAGCCGGCGAAATCAAGATCGCGCTAACGTTCACACACGAAGAGATTGCGCAGATCATCGGAACGTCGCGAGAGACCGTGACGCGATTATTGAGCACGTTCAAGAAGAAGGACCTCGTTTATTTGAAGGGCTCCACGCTGATCGTTCGGAACAAGGCCGGACTCGAGAAGCTTACTGGCGACTAATCGTTTGGTTTTGTTGATAGCTCCTCTGTAGTTCTAGCTTAGCTACTTTCCGGCGCAAAAGTACTGATTTTTGACATTGCAACGCTCCATTCCGCTGAATCCGGGATAGCGACAACGATTCAATCCGTGGCGACGTTTCAGCACGCTGATGCGACCTTCACATCCCGTCCGCCATTTCTGAGCGGCGCGGAACCAACGCCGCTTTTCGAGCTTCCGCCGCTCTTCGCTATGCGTGCTGCGGTTGGGAACTGCGACCCACGAGACGCCCATTTCCTGCACTTTCTTCTCATTCGCGTGCGAGTAGAAGCCAGCACCGGCCGCCACGACTCGTGGCACGCGCCCGAAGCGCCGCTGATGTTCCTTGACGGCTGGCACGAGCAGTTCCTCATCACTCGGGCGTTCGGCGAAGACTCGATAGTCCGTGATGATCTGGTTCTCGGCCTCTTGCACTTCCACCACCTTGCCGAATTCGGTGGGCTTGCTCAACTTCCCAGGAAAACGAGTGATCCCCTCGAAAATGCACGCGCGAGTTTGCTTCACCACCTGTCGCACTCGATCGGCCATCGTCACCCATCTCTCCGTCAAAGGTTGGAGCCGCCGGCGGCGAGGACGCGGTAGCTGTTCGACTTCCCCGAGCACTCCTTTTGCTTGATTCAGAATTCTTCCTGTCACGCTCAGTAGCTCGGCATACTGCCTCCGGTGTCGCTCCTCTCGCTCTGGCCCAACCCGCCGTGCCGCCAGGGCAATCGCCAACACTCGTTTCTTCACCGTGCGCATCCGCTCGCGAATCTTCTTTTTCAAGCCGCCCGCCCGCTTCTCGATCCTCTTCCTGGTCCGCGTCAGCACTCGCGCGCCATCCCCCAGCAAGTTGCTATCGCTGGGGTAGTGAATGTTCGTCTCCACCACCGTCGTGTCCAGGCGCAGCTTCCGGCCGCTCACCACTCCCTGCTCGCGCGCCAATGCCACCAGCCGCTCGTGTAAATCCCGGATTACCTCCGGTCCAACCACTTGCCCCAGCCTCGCCAGTGTTTTCGCATCCGGTACCTTCTGGTCTCCGATACGCGTGAAGGCTCGATACACCAAATTCGCCCGCACCTCGCGTTCTAGCTCGTCGTAGCTCCAGTTCCGCGCGTGCTTCAGGATCAGCAGACGCAGCGCCACCTCCGCCGGTGTTTGCATACGTCCGCGCGTGCGGCTATGACGGCGCCGCTTCCCTTGCGCTTGATACACCTCTTCCAGCAAAGCAGCGTCCTCCAAAAGACCATCTACCTCTTTCATCCATGGTTCCCAGAGATCCTCGATGTCCTTTGCCAACCCGCTGTGCCACAAGCTCGGCTGCCCGTGCGGCAGTTGGATCACGTTGCCTCCTCAGAACAATTTAGTTCACCGCGACCTCGCAGCACGTTTTAACACGAACACGAAATGCTCCATGGACAAAATCACCTAAATTCTTGAGTTTGGTTGATCTCTTTGCGACAGAAAGTAGCTAGATCATCCTGAGTATTCTAACGAGATGCTCTTTCGTCTGGGCGCCGCGCGCGTGCAAAATTGCCTGGCCGTTCCGGGGGAGACGTGCTTTGCGTTATGGTAATGTCTTGGGCTGAGCGGCTTGCGCCGCGGGAGTGCGGGGAACGTGACGGAACGGCTATATTACGGCGATTCGTTTTTGCGCGAGTTCGAGGCAAAGGTGCTTTCGTGCGAGCGCGAAGGTGCGCGCTGGCGCGTGACGCTCGACCGGACGGCGTTTTATCCGACCTCTGGCGGGCAGCCGCACGATACGGGCACGCTGGACGGCGCGAAAGTGGTTGAAGTGGCGGATGCGGAAGACGGAAGGATTGTGCATTACACGTCGGCGCAATTACCGGCCGGGCCCGTGACGGGAAAAATCGATTGGGCGCGGCGGTTCGATCACATGCAGCAGCACACGGGGCAGCACTTGCTTTCGGCTGTGTTTATCGACCTTTTCGGATTTCATACCGTTTCGTTTCATTTGGGCAAAGAGATTTCGACCATCGACCTGGAGGCGCCTTCGATTGTGCCGAGGCATATGGAAGAGGCCGAACAGCGTACGAACGAAATTATCTTCGAGGATCGCGTCGTTAAGGTGCGTTATGGCACGGCGGAGGAGTTGGCCGAGGTGGGGATTCGAAAGAAGGTGGAGCGTGAGGGCGTGTTGCGCGCCGTCGAGATCGATGGAATCGACCGGCAACCGTGCGGCGGCACGCATCTGGCGCGAACCGGGCAGGCCGGGACGCTGTTGCTGAGGAAGCTTGAACGGCGGCGCGATGTGTGGCGGCTGGAATTTGTGTGCGGAACGCGCGCATTGACGACGGCACGCGCGGATTACGCCTCGTTGTGGCATGCGGCGACTCTTTTGAGTTGCGGGGCTGCGGATGTGCCGGGAGTGATTGGTAAGACACTGGAAGAAAGGCGCGCAACGCACGGTCTGGCGAAACGGATGGAGGGTCGGCTGGCGGAGCATGAGGCGCGGGAATTGCTGGCGAGCGCCATTGCGGGCGCGAACGGCACGCGGCTCGTCGCGGCTGCGATGGACGATGCGACGCCGAGCTACTTGACTTTGCTGGCGGCGCGGCTCGTCGGCGAGGGCGGCACAGTGGCGATTCTGGGCGAACGCGCAGGTGGGCATATGGTGTTCGCGCAACCACGGGGAGCGACGGGAGATATGGGCTCGCTTGCACGGGGGATTTTCAAGGAGTTTAGCGGCAAGGGCGGGGGAGCGAAGGATTTTGCGCAGGGCGCGCTGGGCGATGGCGCGCGCGTGGATGAGGCTTTAGCCGAGGCGAAAAAGAGCTTGGCCACGGAGACACAGAGCCACTGAGAACCGCCTGAGATAGACATGCTTCCGCGCAGTCGATCGAAACGCCCGCAGAAAGCTGAGACGTCTTCAAATCGAATGCGAATTATTAAAAATATGAGCGGCCACGCTATGCGGGCGACCTTGCAAATTGTGTTACATTTCTTGTTCGCATGACGACGGTCCGAATCACCAGCTCAGTGGGAACTTACGATGTGCATTGCGCGAATGGGGTATTGGCGCGTTCGCGTTCGCTGCTTTCGAGGCTGGGCGACTCGACCGGAGTCTTCGTATTGTCGTCGCCGCGGGTTTGGCGGCATTGGGGTAAGGAAGTGGCAGCGGCGTTGGGCGTGACGCGGGCGGACCGCATTATTTTGTTTGAAGACAGCGAGCGCACAAAGCGCCTGCTGACAGTTGAGAACATCGCTCGCGCTTTGGTTCGGGCAGGCGCCGACCGGCGGTCCTTTCTGGTGGCAGTGGGCGGCGGCGTTGTCGGTGATGTCGGAGGATTCGTGGCCGCGACTTACCAGCGGGGCGTGCGGTTGGCGCACATTCCGACGACGGTAGTGGCGCAGGTGGACAGTTCGATCGGCGGGAAGACGGCTGTCGACCTGGCGGAAGGCAAGAACATGATTGGCGCGTTCTATCCGCCAAAGCTTGTCGTGGCCGATCCTACGCTGCTCGCGACGTTGCCGCACCGCGAGTTTCGGTCCGGTCTCTACGAGGTAGTGAAATACGGCGTGATTGCCGATCCGGAACTTTTCGATTATTTCGAGAAGCGGCTGCCGGCGATTTTGCGGCGAGACCAGGCGGCAATGGGTTGGCTGATTCCGCGGTCGATTCGCATCAAGGCCTATGTGGTGGAAAAGGACGAGTACGAAACAGGACTGCGGAAGATTTTGAATTTTGGCCACACTATGGGCCACGCGTTCGAGACGGCGACGAATTACACGTATTTCAAACATGGAGAGGCGGTCGGGTGGGGCATGATCGCTGCGACGATGATGGCGGTGGGAGCTGGGCTGCTGGATGAGACTGAAGCGTCGCGGATCATTCGCGTAATTAGCGGGATCGGGCCATTGCCGCCGCTGAAGGCTTTCGGACTGGCGCGACTGAAAACGATTCTAGCGGGGGACAAGAAGGCGCAGGGTGGGCGCGTTCTGTGGGTACTGCCGTCGCGGATTGGTCAAACGGAGTGGAATTGCGAGGTGCCCTGGTCCGTAGTGGCGCAGGTACTTAAAGAATTGCCGGGGATGGCGGCAAAGGCGGCGTAGCAAACAGGAGAGGTCCTTCGCGTGTTCGTTTCGCGAGAAGCACTCAGGGGACGATTCTTCCAAATTTTGACTCTGACCTGGCAGTTCGCGGATAGGAACCCGCCCTAAGCAAACTTCGAATGACGCCTACCATGCAGCGCGAAATCCTTCCCGGCACGCGGCCAGAAGGCGCGCGCGATGAGCGCGAAGCGGGATTGTGCGTTCGCGACATGTTTTCGCGGATCGCTCCGCGCTACGATTTCCTGAACCATCTACTTTCGTTTTCGCTGGACCGCGTTTGGCGGCACCGTACAGCGAGAATCTTTTCCGGCGTGCTCACGCGGCCCGAGGCCCGCGTGCTCGATCTTTGTTGCGGAACTGGGGATTTGGCATTTGCACTGGCGCGGCAACGCAAGCGATTGCTGGCGGGCGCGGCACGCAGCGCTGCTGCGGTGATCGGTAGCGATTTTGTCGAAGGGATGCTCGTGCGGGCGCGGCAGAAAGCGCTGGCGAATGGCGCGGGCGTTGCGTTTGCAGGTGCCGACGCGCTTGCGTTGCCGTTTGGCGACGGAACATTCGACTTGGTGACTGCGGCATTTGGATTCCGCAACTTGTCGAATTACGAGAGGGGGCTGCAGGAGTTTGCGCGGATTTTGAAACGGGGCGGGCAACTGGGCATATTGGAGTTTTCCGAGCCGGAGGATGGAATATTGGCGGGCGTTTTTCGCTTTTATTTTCGGTACGTATTGCCGCGAATCGGCGGTGCGATCTCTGGTGACAAACAGGCTTATGCTTATCTGCCCGGATCAGTGGCGAAATTTCCTTCAGCAACCGGACTGCGCGAATTGATGGAGCGCAGCGGGTTTGCCGATGTGCGCGTGCGATCGTGGAATCGTGGCAGTGTGCTGTTGCACAGCGCCCGGCGGGCTTAGAATGCAGAGTGGTGCACATTCGGAAGGGCTCTCGCGTCTGAAAGCTGAAAATGGCAACAACGAATCCATATCAGATTATTGACCTGCGGAGCGACACCGTTACGAAACCGACGCCGGCTATGCGGCGGGCTATGGCGGAGGCGGAAGTCAGCGACGACGTTTATGGCGAGGACCCCACCGTCAATCGGTTGCAGCAGCGCGCAGCGGACGTCTTCGAGCGGGAGGCGGCGCTCTTTGTGCCGACGGGCTGCATGGGGAATCTAGTCGCGGTTAAAACATGGACGCGACCGGGTATGGAAGTCATTTGCGACGAAAAAGGGCACATCAACAATTACGAGTTGGCGTCGATGAGCGCCGTCGCCGGATGCATGCCGCGAACGGCTGCTGCCCCGGACGGGATCTTGTCATGGGAGCTGATCCAGCCGCTTATTCGGCCGAAGAACTATTACACGTCGCAGACGGGGTTGATCTCGCTGGAAAACACGCACAACATGCACGGCGGCACGATTTATACGCGCGAAGCGACGCAGTCGATCTGCGGAGAGGCGCACGCCGAGGGATTGCCAGTCCATATGGACGGCGCGCGAATTTTTAATGCGGCAGTGTCGTTGGGATGCGGGGTCGCGGCGCTGACGCAGATGTGCGATTCGGTGATGTTTTGCCTGTCGAAGGGGCTGGGCGCGCCGGTGGGGTCGATGCTGGTGGGTTCACGCGATTTTATCGATAAGGCGCGTGTGAATCGAAAGCTTCTGGGTGGAGGGATGCGGCAGGCGGGTGTGCTTGCGGCGGCTGGACTTGTAGCGCTCGAGGAATCGCCGAAACGACTGCACGTCGATCACGAAAACGCGACACGGTTGGCGGAAGGGCTGGCGCAGATCAAAGGAATCAGGATCGATCCGACGAAAGTGGTGACGAACATCGCGATATTCGACGTCCAGGCGAGCGGGAAAACTGCCGTGGAAATGAGCGCGGCCTTGCGCGAGCGCGGAGTGCTCGCGAACCCGACAGGGAAGTACACGATGCGCATGGTGACGCATTGCGATGTGGACCGAGCGGGAATCGAACGAGCCATCGTCGAAGCGGCGAATGTGCTTCGCGCGGGCGGCAGCACTGTGGCGGGAAGCTAGGTGACGCGACGCTGGTGATTTAACCGGCGAGCCGCCGCCTTTCTGCGACGATGGCGGCGCCGATGACGACGGGCGCGAGTTGCGGGCGTGGTCTGGGCGAGCGGCGCCTGGCGGGGTATTGCGACGACCGGCAGCGTAAAGGTCATTAGGAGCGTCGCTAGCGTCAAAATTCGCCACTTTTTCATGGTTTATGCCTCCCGGGCTAGTTAGGGACCTATCGTCCTTTGCGATTAAACACTCGAGTTTCTTGAAAGTTTCGCGAGATCGTTGGCCGCTGCTGGGAACGTGACGTTCTAGAATGTGATAGGTGTAGCAGAACCAGGGGCATCCGGCAGTGGTTCCTGGCGCAGGAGCGGTGGGAGACCTGCTTTATGCTGCGCTTACGGCGCCCGACGGTATAAATCGAAACTCTTAGAACACGCGATTGAGCGGACTCCACCCTTTACCGTCGCTGTACACATCCATATTCCTCTTTTTCGCGGCGTTTGTGGCCGGCGCAATGAACGCGGTCGCAGGCGGCGGCAGCTTTATTACCTTTCCTTCACTTCTTTTCACACATATGCCGGCGATTCCCGCTAATGCCACGAATACGGCAGCCGTGTGGCCGGGATCGGTAGCGAGCGCCGTAGCATATCGCAAGGTGCTGACCAAGGAGTCCTGGAAGATTCTCTGGCCGCTTGTGATCATGTGTTTCGCGGGAGCCATGATCGGCGCGCATGTCCTGCTCCATACGCCGCCGGAAACTTTTGTAAGGCTGATTCCCTGTTTGCTGCTTTGCGCGACGCTGCTCTTTGCAGCGAGCGGCAAAATTACGGGATGGATCCAATCGGGTGAGCACCGGGTGCGGTCGCGGGTCTGGATCGCGGGGGGCTTCGCGTTGCAGCTGGTGATCGCGATGTATGTGGGCTATTTCGGCGCGGGGGCCGGAATTCTTGTGCTGGCGTTGCTGGCATTGCTGGGGCAGAAGAACATCCATACGATGAACGGCATGAAGACCGTCTTGGTGAGCGTAGCGAATGCCGTTGCGCTTGGAACCTTCATTGTTGCGGGTATCGTGGTGTGGCCGCAGGCTCTTACCATGATTGCGGGTTCGCTTATCGGGGGTTACGGCGGCGCGCATTTCGCGCAAAGGATGAAACAGGCGTATGTGCGGCGCGTGGTGATCGCGATTGGCTTGGCGATGTCGATCTATTTCTTCGTGCGGCATTGACGGGCCGGTGGCGGACTACCGATCAGTTTATTTGGATTCGAAGAAAAAGCGAGAGCAACCGACAACGAAAGGCGAGAATAGCGCCACTCAGGATGCTCGCGACGGAGTAAAATCTTCTGGCCTTCGCACTTGCTGCCCAGTTCGTCGGTGGAATCAGGCAATCCATGCGTTACGATCCGCGGGACCGATTTAATCGGTGTTCGCGCAGAGCCACGCACATTTTATTTTGGGGAGGAACGAATATGACAGCTGCGAATCCGCTGGCGCCGCCCAGCCCCGAACACATTTTGCAAATTGGCCTGGGTTTCTGGGCATCGAGAACGCTGTTGAGCGCGGTCGAGTTGGGCGTCTTTACGCAGGTTGCGGAGAAACCGCAAGACCTTGAGACGCTGCGGAGCGCGCTCGGTCTGCATTCGCGTGCGGCGCACGATTTTCTGGATGCTTTGACGGCGCTAGGATTTTTGCAAAAAATCGACGGGAAATATAGCAACGTGCCCGTAAGCGATTTCTATTTAGACAAAAATAAGGCGACCTACATCGGCGGCGCGCTGGAAATGGCTAGTCAACGCCTCTATGGCCACTGGAATCACCTGACCGAAGGGCTGCGCACGGGCAAGCATCAGAATGAAATCGAGCACGATGAAGGCGGTGGGGCGCATTTCGATGCGTTGTACGCGGATCCGGCGAGGCTGAAGACGTTTTTGTCGGCGATGACTGGCGTAAGCCGCGGCGCGAATATGGCCATCGCGCACAAATTTCCATGGAAACAGTACAAAACGTTTGTCGACGTGGGGCCGGCGCAGGGCGATCTTGCAGTGCAAATTGCGCGCGCCAACCCGCATTTGCACGGGATTGGATTCGATTTGCCGCGAGTGGGGCCAGTTTTTGAGGAGTACGTGGCGCAGAACGGGCTGAAGGACCGGCTGCGTTTTGTGAGCGGAAACTTTTTCGAAGAGCCATTGCCGAAGGCGGACGTCGTGACGATGGGTCACATCCTGCACGACTGGAATCTGGAAGAGAAGAAGATGCTGCTGCGAAAGGCGTATGAGGCGGTGCCGCAGGGCGGAGCCGTCGTGGCGTACGACGCGATCATCGATGACGACCGGTGCAAGAATGCGTTTGGGCTGATGATGAGCCTGAATATGCTGATCGAGACGCCGGGCGGGTTTGATTACACGGGCGCCGATTGTTGCGGATGGATGAGTGTGGCCGGATTTCGCGAGACGCGGGTGGAGCATTTGATCGGGCCCGATTCCATGGTAGTGGGGGTCAAGTAAGAGACTACAGTAAGGCGAGGGAGATACGCTCCTAAGGAGGACCAATGGCGGAATGCAAGCATCTCAACCAGATCAAGTTCACGAATACTGACACGCACGTTTGCGAAGAATGCGTAAAGATGGGCGACACGTGGGTGCATTTACGGCTATGCCTCGAATGCGGACACATCGGCTGCTGCGATTCATCCAAAAACAGGCACGCGACCAAACATTTTCGTCACACGAAGCATCCGCTGGTTCGCTCGATCGAGCCCGGCGAGGCGTGGGTTTGGTGTTATGTGGACGAAGTCGAGCCCGGCGAGATAGGCCCGCGAGGGTTTCGCGCGGCAGAGAGCTAGTGCTGACGAATGCGTGTCGCGGCTGGCGACTTATGTCGGAGTTGAAGCTCCGGGCCCCTAAAACCACGTAATGAACTTTTGATTCAGATTAGCGTGAGAGTCAGAAACATCTTGCCGCAAATGAGCGCAACGCGGTTAAATCGCCATTACCGGCAAAGGAGGAACAATGGCCTCTCCAGTTCCTAGCGTCCTCGATATGTCCACACAGGCTTTTCCTAGTCTGACCGAAGCGCAAATCAGCCGGGTGCGCGCCGTCGGCAAGGTGCGACAAGTCACTCCCGGCGAAATCCTCTTCAGGCCCGGTGACACAAGCGTCCCGTTTTTTGTGCTGCTCTCAGGCGCGATGGAGATCGTTCAGCCGGTTGTGAACGGTGAGCGACCGATCGTAAAACATCGGCCGGGGCATTTCACAGGCGAAATGACGATGATCTCCGGCCAGCGTTGCCTTGTGCTCGGACGGGTGACGGAAGCGGGTGACTTTCTCGAGTTGAGCGGAGAGGGGTTGCGCTCGCTCATTACGCGCGACGCCGAACTGAGCGAAATTTTTATGCGCGCGTTTATCCTGCGCAGAACCGAACTCATCAAGCGCGGATTTGGCACCGTAATTTTGCTGGGTTCTCGCTATTCGGCCAAAACGCTGGAACTTCGCGAGTTCCTCACACGCAACGGCCATCCCTACGCTTATGTCGATCTCGACTTGGACAAAACTTCGCAGGACCTTCTGGATCGCTTCGAGGTGCAGCGCGACGAAGTGCCAGTCGTCATTTGCCCGAATCACGGCGTGCTGCGCAATCCTTCGATACAGAAACTCGCGGAAGGTCTGGGGTTCAACAACCGTATCGACGAAACGCAGGTGCGCGACCTTATTATCGTCGGCGCCGGGCCCTCTGGCCTCGCCGCCGCTGTTTACGGCGCTTCAGAGGGCCTGGACGTCCTCGTAATCGAAACAGCCTCTCCCGGTGGTCAGGCCGGCTCGAGCTCTAAAATCGAAAACTATCTCGGCTTTCCGATCGGAGTTTCAGGCCAGGAATTAGCAACCCGCGCGCTTACTCAAGCTGAGAAATTTGGGGCCAATATGATGATTGCGTGCAACGTCGTCCGCCTCGATTGCGCACGGCGTCCGTATAAGGTGGTGCTCGACAACGGCAAGAGTCTTTCCGCGCGAACGATCGTGATCGCAACCGGCGCGCAGTACAACAAGCCGCCTATACCGAATCTAAGGAAATTCGAGGGGCAGGGCGTCTATTATGGCGCGACGTATATGGAGAGCCAGCTCTGCGAGGGGGAAGATGCCGTCGTTGTTGGTGGAGGGAATTCCGCCGGTCAGGCCGCGGTTTTTCTCTCGCAAACGGCGAGCAAGGTCCACATGCTTGTGCGTTCCGGTCAGCTGTCAGATACGATGTCGCGCTACCTGATCCAACGCATCGAGCAAAATCCTGCGATTGATCTGCATTACAGAACCGAGATCAAGGACCTAGATGGCGACAATCATCTCGAGCGCGTCACGTGGCGCGATGCCAATGGCGACCCGACTGTTCTTGATATTCGGCACGTTTTCATCATGGCTGGCGCCTCGCCGCGAACCGATTGGCTGCGCGGGTGTATCGCTCTGGATGATAAGGGCTTTATCCTGACGGGGCCGGATATCGATGGAGCTGCGGAACCTGTTAGCCGGGATGCAGCCGGTCCGCCGCTGATGCTGGAAACGAGTCTGCCGGGAGTTTTCGCCGTAGGCGACGTTCGTTCCGGCAACGTGAAGCGCGTCGCGTCGGCCGTCGGCGAAGGCTCAATCGCGATCAGCCTCGTCCATCGCGCGCTGGCGCAACTTTAGCTTGGCGGGTCGTCTCACTAGTCGTACGTCTCTATGGCCAGTGTCACAAAATGCATCACTTCGAAGCTCAAACTCAAGGTCAACCAAGCCAAGAGCGCGGTGGCGAGACCATGGCAACGGAAGTTTCTGGGATTCAGTTTTACCTTGCATCGTGAACCGCAACGGCGCATAGCGCCCAAAGCGATTCTCCGCTTCAAGAAACGAATCCGGGAGCTGACGCGACGGACGCGCGGGGTAAGTGTGGAGACAGTGGCAAACGAACTCGGCCGCTATCTTCGCGGTGGGCAGGGCTATTTCGGCTTCTGCCAAACCCCGTATGGGCTGAGAAAGCTGGACTACGGGACACGGCGACGGCTTCGGTCGTTTCTGTGGAAGCAGTGGAGACGTGGTTCGGTGCGATTCGCGGAGCTCACCCCACGGGGCGTGGACGCCGAGCTCGCCGCTCAAACGGCGGGCAGCGCGCACGGTCCGTGGCGGCTTGCTGAATCACCCGGCTTACACATCGCACTGCCCCATGCCTATTTCGTCTCGCTGGGTCTTCCCCAGCTGTTCGGCACACGATCGCTGAATCCGCCGAACCGCCGTATACGCGACCCGTACGTACGGTGGTGTGACAGGGAAAGCGGGTGACCGCCTACCTATGTTCAATTCCGGCTCACTGCTTTGTTGCACAAACGTGGCCGAAGCGTCTTTTTCGCGCGCGACACAATCTCTTACGGATTCGGAGGGACCATGACCACTCGGAGAGAATTCATCTCGCAAACCGCCGGTTTGTCCGTCGCATGCGTCACGGGAACCGCCGCCGGCTTGATGGGCGTGCCTCTTGGCGGGGCTTCCGAAGTCGCAAGCCCTGTCGCGAACTCCGAAGGCACCTGGTACGACCGGCCAATGCGCTGGGCGCAGGTCGCTTTCACCGAAGACAATCCCGCCGACTACGATCCCAAATTCTGGCTCGATTACCTGCAGCGCCTCCACGTGGATGCCGTCTGCCTGAGCGCAGGCGGAGTCGTGGCGTTCTACCCAACGCAAATTCCGATGCACTATCGCAGCAAATGGCTGGGCGACAAAGATTCCTTCGGCGATCTGGCCAAAAGCTGCCGCGCGCTCGGCATGAATGTGGTAGCGCGAACGGACGCGCACGCCTGCCACCAGGACGTCTACGACGCGCATCCTGACTGGATCGCCGTGGACGCAAGCGGCAATAAACGCAAACATCCCTCGGACGCCGATTACTGGATCACGTGTGCGCTGGGTCCTTACAACTTCGAATTCATGACTTCCGTGCACGAAGAAATCATCGCGAAGTATATGCCCGGCGGGATTTTCACGAATCGTTGGGCCGGTTCGGGCATGTGCTACTGCGAGAATTGCGTAAAAAACTTTCGCGCATTCAGCGGAATGGAACTGCCGCGCACTCGCGATCCACAGGATCCCGCGCGTCGGCAATACCTGATCTGGCACCAGCAGCGCCTTTTTGAATTGTGGCGTCTTTGGAACGACCGAATCCGCAAGATCAATCCAAACGCAAGCTACATTGCCAACGCGGGCGGCGGCGCGCTCAGCGAATTGGACATGAAGACCATCGGCGAATTGGCTCCCACGCTTTTTGCCGACCGCCAGGGACGAAGCGGGCTCATGCCGGTCTGGGCAGCCGGGAAAAACGGCAAAGAGTATCGCGCGACCCTGGGCAAAAAAGCGATTGCCGCGATTACGAGCGTCGGCATCGAGGACAGAAATCGCTGGAAGGACTCCGTGCAAAGCGGCGACGAGATTCGCCTTTGGATGATCGACGGCGTGGCCCAGGGCCTTCGCCCGTGGTTTACGAAATTCGATGCGAAAGTCATCGACTCGCGCTGGATGCCGGTCGTCGAAGACGTCTACAAATGGCATTTTGCCAACGAAGCGTACCTCCGCAACGTTCACCCGCTCGCGAGGGTCGGGCTCGTCTATTCGCAGCAGACGGCTCTTTTTTACGGCGCGGAAAATGCGCAGGCGAAAGTCGAGGACGCCGCGCTCGGTTACTACCAGGCGCTTGTCGAGGCGCGGATCCCATTTGAGATGGTGCACGATCGGCTGCTCGATAGCGACCACGTCAGCCAATTCAAGACGCTGATCCTTCCTAACATCGCCGCGCTTTCCAGCGATCAGTGCAAGCAGATCCAGCAGTTCGCAGAGCGCGGCGGCAGCGTGGTCGCCACGTTCGAGACTTCGCTTTATGATGAGTGGGGCGCGCGCCGAACGGATTTTGGCCTCGCATCATTGCTCGGCGTGCATTACGGAGGAAAGACGGAGGGGCCCATGCTGAACTCCTATCTTTCGCTCAATAAGGACCCGCAGACCGGAAAATATCATCCGTTGCTAAACGGATTCGACGACGCCATGCGCATCATCAACGGCACCCATCAGGCGACCGTCGTTCCGGACGGCAACGGCGTCTATCCGCTGCAGGTCGTTCCCACCTATCCCGATCTACCCATGGAAGAAGTCTTCGTGCGCGAGGGAACTCACGGACAAGTCGGCGCGGTCGTTCGCCAAATCGCCCGGGAATCCGGCAGCGGACGCATCGTCTACCTGCCCGGGGACATCGACCGCACCTTCTGGGAGACGCTGAACGTCGATCAGAGCAAACTTTTGCGCAACGCCGTGCTATGGGCCACAAAGGAACCCGCGCCGCTGGCCGTCGAAGGCCCCGGCATCTTGGATGTCTCCATCTGGAGCCAGAAGAACTCGATGACCGCTCACCTCGTGAACCTCACCAATCCTATGATGATGAAAGGCCCGGTCCGCGAACTCCTTCCGGTAGGCAAACAAAACGTAACCATCACCCTGCCTCCCGGTAAACAAGCAAAACGAGTCCGCCTGCTAGTCGCCGGCCACGATGTAAACTACACAAATCAAGGCCGCACCATCCGCATAGAAGTCCCATCCATCCTCCTCCACGAAGTAGTCGCCATCGACTTCGCGTAAGGTGGTCCAGACTCGTCCTATGTGACAGACTGCCTCGCGACCCGAAGCGCGTGTTGACTCGACGTAGGTTTAAATTAAACGTAGCGGGGCGCGGTTGATTCGCAACGGGCAGCCCTTTGGGCGGAACCGCAAATCTGCAAGCTTCCGATCGGAGCATGAGCGCGCTCAGTGGAACGCCGGATCACCACTACGCGTTTGAACTCTTTGCGCTCGAGGAAAAGCTCGACCTCGGCGCCGACGCCACGCGCGCGCAGGTGATGGATGCCATGCTTGGGGCGCATTCTCGGCAAGGACGTTCTCGTCAGCCGCTTCCATCGTCCACAGGCGCCGGCTCAATAGCAAGCGACAGCAATCGACCAAGACGGCAGCATTTTCTGTTCCTCGATCAGTTGTGCTGAGTAACAAAATCGCAGAGGATAGTGGACGTGTCTTTCCCAGTCTACTTTCATGTTGCCGGGATTCGGGTGCATCCGCATTGGGTGCTGGAGACGCTCGCGTATGCGGTGGCGTATCGCGTGTATGTAGCACTGCGGAACAGATATGGGGATAAGTTGGACGATTTGAACAGATGGTGGTTGATCGCCGCAGCCGCTGTGGGAGCAATGCTCGGCTGCAAGGTTCTTTACTGGTTCGAGAATCCGGCGATGACGCTGCAGAACTTTCGAGACCCGGCTTACTTGCTTGGTGGCAAGACAATAGTAGGAGCGCTGGTCGGTGGACTGATCGCTGTCGAGGTGTTGAAGAAGCATTTCGGGATTGTCTCGCGCACGGGAGATTTATTTGCGGTGCCGCTCTGCGTCGGAATTGCAATCGGGCGCGTGGGATGTCTTCTGACCGGCGTGTCTGATCATACGGTCGGAATTGCGACGTCTTTGCCATGGGGAATGGATTTTGGCGACGGCGTGAAGCGACAGCCTGTTCAGCTTTATGAGATTGTTTTTGTGCTGGCGCTGGCGGCATTTCTTTTCCGGAGAATGCAAGCGCCTCATCGAGATGGCGACGTTTTTCGAATGTTCACGGTGGGATACATGGGCTTTCGGCTCGGTTGTGATTTTCTCAAGCCGGACGTGCGCGTGTTTGCAGGACTATCTTCGATTCAATGGGCTTGCGCGGCGATGCTGTTGTACTATGCGCGCGACATCGTGGGGTGGATTCGGGAACGCGCGATATGCGGATTTCGCGAGCCCGTCGTAGTGGACCAATTCGCAGCAAAAGAATAAGGCGCTGAAGATTGCGAGGAGAATCACCAAATTGAGGCCAGAAATGAGCGATCAACCAGCGCAATCGTCGCCAAGGAGTGCGCCCCGAGGATCGCCGAGCGACACAAAGTACACTCCCATAGCAATCACGATCGTCGTCGCGGTGGTGCTTGCCTTTGGCAGTTGCTTCGGTTTTCTCGGGACCATGGGTCGCGTACCGTGGTTCAGCAACTTGCTGGGGATTGTGTTCATCACATGCGCACTGACGTTTGTGGGAGCGATTGTTTGGTTGATCGTAAGGGTGGTGATCGACATCGTGCATCGCTGATGTGGCCGAGCGTCCTGTCGGACATGGGGCCGTCTATGCATTAGGGGCCGTGTTCCTCCTTTTGTATTCTGACACTCCTCCTTTCGGTTCTGTGGCTTTGATTGTGTTCGTGTTGGGTGCGACTCACAGAAGAAGGGTGTGATATGGCTAGGGTACGGCCTTACCTGTTTTATGACGTCGCGGTGACGATCTGCTCCAAGTGCTTTCGAAAGCTGGAAGGGAAGATCGTGTTCGAGGACGACCGAGTGCTGCTGCTGAAGCGCTGCCCGGAGCACGGCGCGGAGCGAGTGCTGATCGCGGACGATGTAGATTATTACCGGCGTTGCCGCGAAGTATTTATCAAGCCTCCCGAGATGCCCGTGGTTTATAACACTCGCGTGAAGTGGGGCTGCCCTTACGATTGCGGGTTGTGCACGGATCATGAGCAGCACTCGTGTCTTTCGCTGATCGAGGTGACCGACTGCTGCAACTTGCGCTGCCCGGTGTGCTATGCGGGCAGCGGTCCGGAGCGAATGGAGCACCGGCCGCTGGCGCTAATCGAAAGAATGATGGACGCTGTTGTGCGGAACGAGGACAACCCCGGCGTTGTGCAAATTTCAGGTGGCGAGCCGACACTGCATCCTGAATTTTTTACGATCCTGGAGATGGCGAAAGCACGGCCGATCCGACATTTGATGGTGAATACGAATGGGCTTCGAATCGCGCGCGATGAGGATTTCGTAAAGCGTATCGCCGACGCCGCGCCCGATGTGGAAATTTACCTGCAGTTCGATTCGTTCGAGCGCGAAGCGCTGCTCGATTTGCGCGGGGGTGACCTGCGTGGCGTGCGCGAAGCGGCGCTCGAACAGCTCAACAACTACGGCATTTCGACGACACTAGTAATGACTCTGCGGAAAGGGCTGAATGATGGAGAGATCGGCAAGGTGATCGATTTTGCGCTGACGCAGCCCTGCGTTCGCGGAGTGACGCTGCAGCCGATTCAGGACGCAGGGCGACTGGAGCGATTCGATTTGGCGACGGACCGGCTGACCTTGACGGAAGTGCGGCGGCGCATTCTGGAACAGACGAGCGTATTTCGACCCGAGGATGTGATTCCCGTGCCGTGTCATCCGGATGCTTTGGCCATGGCATACGCGCTGAAGTTAGATGGGAAAGTCGTGCCGTTGACGCGGATGATTGAGCCGCAAGTGCTCATCGAGGGTGCGCGAAATACGATCGTCTATGAGCAAGAGCAGACCGTGCGCGATTGTCTCTTCAGGCTTTTTTCCACGAATCATTCGCCGGAATCGAGCGCGACGTCTTTGCGTGATCTGCTTTGTTGCCTGCCGAGCATCGACGCTCCACCAGAACTCCGGTATAAGAATATCTTCCGAGTACTGATCGTACATTTTTTGGATGCGCATGCGTTTGACGTTAGGTCCGTAAAGAAGACTTGCATTCACATCGTGCATCCAGACGGACGGCTCATCCCGTTTGATACATACAATCTGTTTTATCGCGATGATTTGGAACGAACGAGGCTCGATCCATTGCGGAGAGCCGCCGCAGTCAGTTAGGAGCGGCAAATACCTTTGCGTGATTTACCTGGCAGGCAGGCGTGAGTATAATCGGGCCGTTTTGAGAGACTTGGTGTTAGCGTCTACCGAGTTTTGGGATGTGTTGCTTTGATTTCATCGTACGGGAGGATTCCATGAAAGGCGTGTGCAGAAGAGTAGTGATTGTGGTGACGCTGCTGGCTGCACCGGTGTACTGCCAGAATCAGGCTGCGCCATCTGCCGGACAGTCTGATGGAAAGGCCGCCGCACCGCCCGCTGGCGCTGCTGCGGCTCCGCGCGCTCCACGATTGCGATCTCCCGAAGTTGCAGACGATCGTCATGTGACGTTCCGGATTTATGCTCCGACCGCGAACGAAGTGACGCTCAACGGCGATTGGATTGGGGCGACCAATATTGCGATGACGAAGGATGACTCGGGAGTATGGTCTGTCACACTGGGTCCGCTCGACGCGCAGCTCTATGGCTACTGGTTCCTCGTGGACGGAGTGCGAGTGCTCGATCCTTCGAATTCAGAGACTGAGCGCGATGGGAACCGCTTCGAGAGTTTGGTGATGGTCAGTGGTCCGGCGGACGCGATGTG
Organism: uncultured Acidobacteriota bacterium; assembly: GCA_963753205.1. Lineage (GTDB taxonomy): Bacteria > Acidobacteriota > Terriglobia > Acidiferrales > UBA7541 > Palsa-295. The sequence goes on from CAVWBL010000001.1 coordinate 89,192, forward strand.
GGATTTTAAGGACGTTCCGCATGGGACGATCGAGCAGGTCTGGTATCCGTCTCCGACGCTGCACATGGACCAGCGCCGCATGTACGTCTATCTCCCGCCCGATTACAACTCGGGCTCCAACAAGAAATATCCGGTGCTTTACCTGCTGCATGGAGCAGGCGGCGACGAAGACGCGTGGGTGACGATGGGGCGCGCGAACATCATCATGGACAACCTTATCGCGGCTGGGAAAGGGGTACCGATGATCGTGGTGATGCCCAATGGAAACGCGACGCAAACTGTTTCGCAAGGCTTCGGCCTCGGGCCGACGCCTTCGCCGCAACAGGTGAGCGCACCGCTTCCTAATCCGGGGCGCGGCGGCGCGTTTCCAGGACGCGGCGCCGGACCGGAGGGCGCGCCGGGTCGCGGGCGCGGACGAGGTCCACAGCCGTATGCCGGCTCGTACCCGCAAAGCATCGTGGACGACATCATCCCGTTCGTCCAGAAGCATTATCGCGTTTACACCGACAAGGACCATCGCGCGATTGCAGGACTTTCGATGGGCGGCGGGCAGACAGTAATGGTGACGAACAACAATCCGAATCTGTTTGCTTATATTGGGGTTTTCAGCGCGGGCGGACAAGTGGGAGATCCGACGTTCGAATCGCAGCTTGAGCAGATCAAAAAGGACGGAGTGAAGTTCTACTGGACCGGCGCGGGCGATATCGATATGGCTCGCCCCGGAACAGTGGCGCTCGAAGGCGACCTGAAAGCGAAGGGCTTTCCAACGTCGTATAAGGAAATTCCCGGTCGGCATTACTGGTTCCTCTGGCGCGATTTTCTGAGCGACTATGGCTCACTGATCTTCAAGAAATAGCTTTAGGCAGGATCATGCGTTGTGGAGCCCTGGCGACGGTGGCGGCACCGGAGCCGTCAAGTTCTTATAATGCGCTTTGGATGAGGTTGATTGCTGCGCGCGGGTCGGCTACTTCTACGATTAGCTGATTGTAGCGTTCATCGTGAAGGTCAATGACGATCGTTTTTTCTCGATCGTGCACGTCCCAGAAGACCCGTTTGCCGTCCTGATAAAAAGTTCCCGCTGTGATGACCCCGGGCAGGTTCGTGCCGGGCATTCTGATTCCATGCAACCAGCCGTTCGTGACTTCCGGGTTTGCCGGTCCGACGCCCGCGATATGAGCAAGCGGTATTTCGAGGCTGCTCTTAAAAGCCCAGAGTTTGTCGGCGCCTTTGACGTGCAGCGTCACATTTCCTCCGGCGATAGCGAGTTCGACCATTGAGTCGCTCCTCTTCATTCTGTTTACGTCGGCGGACGAGCGGTTGTCTATGCATTTTTTTGGTTCTTCATGCGTCCGTTCCGGTGTAAATTTCAGCCGAGGCGAATGACATGATTCGACGGGATATTCTGCGAGGCTTTATTGCACTGCTGGCGGTGCCTGGGACTGCAATGGTCAGGGCGAGTGCGATCGCTGCGTCGGCGCAACACGACAGGAGCACGTCCAAGAACACGCCCGACCCGTGGACAGCGACGCAGACGATTTCGCCGGCGGCGTTTGCGGAGGAGTTGGCCGGTTCAACGGCGGGCGATAAGCCAACGATCCTTTGCGTTGGCTTCAAGAATTTTTATGAGGGCGCGCATATTCCCGGCGCGTTGTATTACGGACCGGCGTCGACTGCGGATGGGCTCGCGGAACTGAAGAAATTTGCGAGCGGCTTGCCGGGTACGACAGATATTGTGATTTACTGCGGGTGCTGTCCGCTTGTACACTGCCCGAATGTGCGGCCGGCCTTTTCGGTGCTACTCGGGATGGGATTTGCTCGAGTCCGCTTGCTTGCCTTACAGCAGAGTTTTGCCACCGATTGGATGAAACCGGGTTATCCCGTCATCAAATCGTCGTAAATCGCTTTAACAAATCTTCCAAGAGAAAACGGATCACGGCAGCAATCGTGCGCCTAACGGCACGATTTACGATGTTTGCGTGGGTTCGTAGGCGGCTTCGGGGTTGATGTGTCCATCGAGGACGGCGCTGGCGCGCTTTTGATCGAATTGGCGTTCCCATTTGGCGACGGCGACGGTGGCGATGCCGTTACCGATGAGATTGGTGACGGCGCGGGCTTCGTCGAGCAGGCGATCGAGGCCGAGAAGAAGCACGAGCGCGGCGATGGGAATTTGACTCATGGAGCCGAGTGTGGCGGCGAGCGCGACGAAACCTCCTCCAGCAACACCGGCGATGCCTTTTGACGTAACGAGAGCTACCGCGAGAATGGTGAGTTCGTTGGCGAGCGAAAGGTGAATTCCGATGGCTTGAGCGATGAAGAGCACGGACATCGTGAGATAGATCGAGGTGCCGTCGGCGTTGAACGAATAGCCGGTGGGCAGGACAAGGCCAACGACGGAGCGGTCGCAGCCGAGATATTCGAGCTTTTCCATCATGGCGGGCAGAACCGCTTCGGTGGACGCGGTGCCGAACGTGACGAGAATTTCTTCCCTGATGAAACGCAAGAATTTGCGGAACGAGATGCGGCAGGCCGTGGAGATCGCGCCGAGTACGATAAAGATGAACAGTGCGGCGGTGAGGTAGAGGCAGGCGATCAGTTTTGCGTAGGACGCGAGGCTAGCGGCGCCGAAGCTGCCAATCGTGAAGGCCATTGCACCCGCGGCTCCAAGCGGGGCCACGCGCATGACGATACGGACTATGCCGAACATTCCCTGCAAGAATTCTTCGACAGTTTTGAGGAGCGTTTGCACGTGCGCGGCGAGGCGTGACAATGCGATGCCGAGCAGCAAGGAGAAGAAAATGATTTGCAGCATGTCGTCGCGGGCGAAGGCGTCGATTGGGCTGGAGGGGATGATGCTGAGAAGAAATTCGGCGATGCTGTGCGGGCGCGCGGCGGCCAAAGCGTAGGATTGGACAGCTGCGGCGTCGAGCGAGGCGGGATTCACGTGCATGGCGCTGCCAGGATGGAAGATTGAGCCGACGAGGAATCCCAGGAACAGCGCGAACGTCGACACGATTTCGAAGTAGACGATGGCTTTGAGGCCGACGCGGCCGACGCGCTTAACGTCGCCCATTTTCGCAACGCCGAGCACGACCGTAAGAAAGACGATCGGGCCGAGAAGCATTCTGATGAGCTTGATGAAGCCGTCGCCGAGAGGTTTTAATGCGACGCCGGCGTGAGGGAAGAAATAGCCGATGAGTCCGCCCAGGATGATGCCGAGGAGGACCTGGAAGTAGAGAGTTGAGAGAAGGCGTTTCATTCAAGTTTCCGACGCGGATTTGAACATGCCGAACAACGGCGCAGCAAGCAGGCCCCTGCGGACCACGTTTTTTCTCGCGATCACGCCCTGAGCTCGCGCATTTCCTTATACAGATCCGCTTTGCCTTCGAAGCCAATGCCGATCAGGTCTGGCATTCTAATGTAGCCGTTTTCCACTTTCACTCCATCAGGGAAACCGCCGTACGGCTGGAAAAGATCGGGGTAGGATTCGTTGCCACCGAGGCCGAGCCCGGCGGCGATGTTCAATGACATTTGATGGCCGCCGTGCGGGATGCAGCGCGCCGGGCTCCAGCCACATTCGCGCAACATCGCAACTGTCCGGAGATATTCGACCAGGCCGTAGCTCAGGGCGCAGTCGAATTGCAGCCAGTCGCGATCTTTGCGCATACCACCGTAGCGGATCAGGTTGCGCGCGTCCTGCATGGAGAAAAGATTTTCACCCGTGGCCATCGGGCCGGCGTAATGCTTGCCGAGTTCGGCTTGCAAGTCAAAATCGAGAGGATCGCCGGCTTCTTCGTACCAGAAAAGATTGTATTGCGAGAGAGCTTTGGCGTATTCGAGCGCCGTCTTCAGGTCGAAGCGGCCGTTGGCATCGACCGCGAGCGATTGACCGGGCTTGAGAATGCTGAGGACGGCTTCGATGCGCGCCAGGTCTTCGCGCAAAGAAGCGCCGCCGATTTTCTGTTTGACGACGGTGTAGCCTCGCTCGATGTAACCGCGCATTTCGCGCTTGAGCGCGTCGACATCCTTACCGGGATAGTAATAGCCGCCCGCGGCGTAAACGAACACGCGGCGATTTGGCGCGCCATTGCCGTATTTTTCGCTGAGGAATTGGAAAAGCGGCTTGCCAGCGATTTTCGCGACGGCGTCCCAGACGGCCATGTCGATTGTGCCGACGGCGACAGAGCGTTCGCCGTGACCGCCCGGCTTCTCGTTGGTCATCATGCAGGACCAGACCTTGGCAGGATCGAGATTCGCGCCGGATTCGTCGAGGAGGGAAACGGGATTGGCTTCGAGAATGCGCGGGCGGAAACGTTCGCGAATGAGCGCACCCTGGCCATAGCGGCCGTTGGAATTAAAACCGTAGCCGACGATTGGCTTGCCGTCGCGGATGACGTCCGTGATGACGGCGACCAGGCTGAGGGTCATTCCTGTGAAATCGATGTAGGCATTGCGGATTTCCGACTTGATCGGCTTGGTGGCCTCACGGATGTCGACAATCTTCATACTTGCCGGGACTCCTGTGCTGTGCGGAGCGCGTTAAATGCGCCGTTTTGGCGCGCAGGCATTGTAATGCGATGGATGCGTCTGGCGAAGCGTGATTGCGATTGGGTGATCGAACCTTTATCTCTGTGGCGCGGATTCTCGAGTGGCAATGATGGCTGCGACGCCGAATGCGGCGGCGATTGTCCAATACCAGGCGGGCGCGAGCGGGCTGCCGGTGACGTCAATGAGCCATGCGACTGCATATTGCGTGGTGCCGCCGAAAGTGGCGATGGATAGCGCGTACGTAACGGCGACGCCTTGCGAGCGAATTGCGGGCGGAAAGGATTCCGTCAGCCAAGCGATCATCGGAATGATTGACAGTGAGGAAAGCGCAGAAAGAACGCCTGTCGAAGTGAGCAAAACGATTCCCGAGCGATGATGAGCGATGATGAAGAAGCCGGGGAAGATTGCTGCGAGTAGCAATACGCCGGGAATCAGCATTACAGGCTTGCGGCCGTAGCGGTCCGAGAGGATGCCGCTCCATAAGCCTGCAAGAATGCCGACGAAGCCATTCACCATAGTTGCGGCGAAAGCGATATTCGACGCCATGTGGAGCGTAGCGATGGCGTACGTGGTGATGTAGTTGCGGATATAGGTGCCGATCGTGGCGTTTGCGAGTAAAACAATTCCGAGGACACCAACCAGCCAATGACCGCGGAACGAGTTTCGGGCTGGCGTTGCGGGTTCGGCTGCGGGAAGCGTCTCAGGCAGCGAGCGCCGGATGATCAGTGCGAAGGGAACGGTGAGCGCACCCAGAAGAAAAGCGATGCGCCATCCGTAGGATTGCAGTTGCTGGTCCGTGAGCAAGTTAGACAAGCAAAATCCGACTAGGCCGGCAGCGAGCGTGGCGAAGCTCTGCGAATTCGATTGAAACGATGTGTAAAGGCCACGCCTATTAATGGGCGCCGCTTCGAGAAGGAGAGCCGTCGTTGGGCCAACCTCGCCGCCAAGCGCGAAGCCTTGCAGCAGCCGAAAAAATATCGCCAACGCGGGCGCTGCAACTCCAATCGTCGCGTACGACGGCACCAGCGCGATTCCGATGATTGCGACTCCCATCATGCCGAAGGAAAGAACCATTGCGGGCTTTCGGCCGCGCCGGTCACCCATTCGTCCGATAACGAAGCTGCCGATTGGCCGTGTGATGAACCCGGCGCCGAAAGCCGCGAGCGACGAAAGCAGGCTTGCGGCAGGATTGCTGGAAGGGAAGAACGCTCGGCCAATGTAAATTGCAAAAAAGGCGTAAGTGACGAAATCGTAGAATTCGAGTGCGTTTCCGGCGACGACCGCGGCGACATGCCGCGCTTTGACTGTGTGTGTTTCCGTCATCGGGGATCGCCCGGCCGCTGGCGAGGCTTGCATTAGAACACGAAACGCTCGAGGCGTTTAGGAGCGGAGGAAAACCAAGGGACATCCTCAGGTCGCGCAGGATGTCGAGGAGGCAAAGAAAGCACAGGGGACAGAGGAGGTAAAGAAAGAAGGCGCCCCCTTAAACGCGAATTGTCGCATTGTGCGCGTCGCACTTCCTGAAAGAACCCAATCAATGAGCTTGAGGGGGGATCGTCGTGACAGGCGACTCACTCTGGTCACGGAAGGGCAGATGGAAGGTTTTGGCGATCTCGGGCCAAAATTCGCGGAGGATGTCGTAGCCCATGTCGTAGGTCATCCCGGAGGCCATGGATTCTGCAACTGGAGCGACGCCGCGACGATTATCGGGCAGATAGGTGTTGCTAAGGACGGTGACCGTGGCATCGCCGAGCCATTCGGAGAAATTGAACATGCGATTGCCGTTTTCGTTGTGAGCGATTACGACATGACTCATCGCATGGAAGATGCGGCGCTTCGTTGATCCCGCACCGAGGCGATAGTAGCGCGGGTCCTCCTCGAATACCGTGGGATAAACAAAATCCTTGAAGAAATTCGAAGAGGTCTGGCCGGCCATCTTGCCACCGAAGCGATCGAGATATCCATTGAAGCCGCGGCCGAATGTGGGCTGCGTGTCCTGAACTTGAGAGACGCCGGCATTCCAGGTTGCGTTGATGAATGCAACAGGATCGGTTGAGTCGCGAACAAAGAGCCAAAACTTGTCCTTGGTTTCGAGGGTGCAGAGAAGTACGCCCGGCTTATAGTGCGGATGCGGCTGCGCCCCGGGGCCGACGGACCTGCGTTCGAGACGCTGGGCAAAGACCGCGACGGTCTTTGCGAATGGCCCTTTGTAATCGCGCCACGTGACCGGCGGCGGGGGCTGGACGCAGGGAGCGTTGGGATTCTGCACTACCTGTTCGGCGATGGCCGGGGGAACCGAAGGAGCGGGCGGAGGCGGAGACTTTTGATCTTGCGGAGCCCGTGGCGCTTGCGTTTCAGCGGGCGATTGCTGCAAATTCAGAGATTGCTGCCCGCCGGCATCCACTGAGAGGGCGAGCATTCCGAGTAGGAGGACCATACTGACGGCGCATCGCGATAGGGACAGAATGGGCCGCCATACTGAAGACTGGGCAGGTCGGTACACGGTCGGGTTCGAAGCGAACATACACCTCCGGGGTTGTACGAGCAACGCCTGTGTAAATGGTGCGACAAAACGATGTGGCGTGTGTGATACTCAGGCAAATTTCGGAGGCGAATCAGGTGTTAACTAACGCAAAATTAATGGCATTCGTGCCGACCAGCGATCCGGTGACCGCTCGCGCTTTTTATGAACGAGTGCTCGGGCTGAAGTTTATGGACGAGGATGGATTTGCGGTGACTGTGGAGGCGAACGGGATTCGGGTGCGAGTCGTGCGGATCGAAAACCATAAGCCCGTACAATTCACAATTTTGGGTTGGGAAGTTGTGGATCTCGAAAAGACGGTGTCCGACCTGGAGGAGCGCGGTGTGGTTTTCGCGCAATTCGGGATGCCCGATCAAGATGCGCGCGGGATTTGGAATGCGCCGGGTGGCGCGCGGGTTGCGTGGTTTCACGATCCGGACGGAAACACGTTGAGCGTGACGCAATTTCCGTGAGATCGTGCCGATGCTTACGATTTCATTAAGTGGATCGAGCCGTCGCCGGAGGTGATCTTCAGTTCGGCGCCGCCGCCGTTGAGATTGCCGCGAACGTGCGAGCGTTCCTGGACGCCTTCCACATTGATCGACACGCCGTCGACATTAATGCTGCCATCGCCCGTCTTCAAGTCAACGTAGGCGCCAAGATCTTGTGCCACGTGGAGATCGATTGAGCCGTCTCCGGAATGAAGGGACCACGGCGAAGACATCTTTGATCCGGTACTGGCCGAAGCGTCCACACCGCCATCACCTGTATTTATCGTGAGCCCATCGAAGCGGCCGCTGATGTGGATGCTGCCATCGCCGCTATCGGCAGTCAATGTGCCGTCCAGGCTGTGTGCGTCAATACTGCCGTCGCCAGTGTGCATTGCGATTTCCCCTCGCACACCGTGCGCCCGGATCGAGCCGTCACCCGTACGCACCTGGATGTGACCTGCCACCGGCTGGATTGCGACGCTGCCATCGCCCGTGGTGGCTTCGAGATCGAGGTCGCGGGGGACCGTCAATTGAACGTGCACCGCTCGGTGAAACCCGCCGAAAAGGCCCATATTCAGATGGGGAGTCTTGACGGTAATGACGACGTGGTCGCCGGACTGGTTTTCGTCGATGCGCACGTCGTTGGAACCGATTTTGTAGCCTTCGGTGGTGACGTGGGCGACGATTTGCTTTTGGTCGGCCGAGGCGATGTTGACGTCGCCATCGTCAGTGTGAACCTGCAGATCGGCGCGGCCGGAAATCGAGTACGTTTTGGACCAGTCGTCCGCGCGGGACGCGGCGGCTGACAAAGCGGAAGCGACTGAAATCGCGAGAACGGCTCCCAGAGTCTGACGCGTGATGCGGATCATGCTTCGCCTCCGTTTGGAGAAGTGGCGTTCAGCGTAGGATACGCGAAAACGGCCAGAAAAGTTCCGTGCAATGGATGCCGAGCGACGCTAGTGCCCGGCTAGAGGCGGGAGGTTCAGGCCGGGAATGTTGTCCTGCGGTTGGAGCAGATAATCGACGGTTGCGTCGCGGAGTTCGACGCCGATGACAACGAGGCCGCCGGCGAACGCGCGTTCACAACGGGCGCGGAAATCGGATTGGATGCCTATGGCTGCGTAGGGATCGCTGGACTTAATCTCGCCGATATTTCGCGGAAGAGAAATGCGATCGGCGATATTTCCATGGGGAAGAGGCCGGCCTTCGACGATGCATTTCACTCGGTCAGAATCGAGCCACCATTCGGGGACGAAACGGTCCGTGGGAATGCCCGAATGAAGTGGGCTGGCCGTGACGCCGTAGCAATTGGGGATGTAGCGGCGGACGATTACGCCGAGACGGGCGATATTGAAATAGCCGTTTTTCACTTCGAGTGGATCGAAAGTCCATTCGACGAGAGGGAAGCCGCGATCGAGCGCGTCCTCGCGTTGGAAAAGCTTGAGGCGCCGGCCGATGCCCTGATTGCGGTAGCTATTGAGGACGGCCGTGAGATGCGAATGCAGAAACGGCGTGTAGTTTCCCTGCGTGGTTCGCTGGCCTGAATGCGGGGCGAATCTGCGCACGCCGACGACGGCGAGCGTGAAACCGATCATTTTCGCGCCGTCATAAGCGGCGAACACCTGGCCGCCGGTGTGGTGTGCGACGATGAAGATACCGTTCGGTACGGAAATCTCCATGCCCCATGTGGCGTGTTCGAGTCGGACGCATTCATCGTAGTCGGGAATCGTGGTGCAGTGACGGATCGTGATTTGTGGCGCGGCGGATGCGTTCGTCATGGCCGAGAGAAGGATTAGGATACGGGAGTTTTTGCTGAACGGGAAGAGATTACGCCACACCTGCCTGGGCGCAGGAAAGTTCATTTGTGCCTACCGCACGATGCAAGGGGCCTGCGGTGCAAGAGAGGGACCTCAGGTCGTTTGCGAAGAGCCGCGAACGACCTGAGCTACAGCAGGTCATCAGTTTGGCGAAGGCTTCTCCACTTTGTCGATAACCATGACATCGGTTGCCGCTTTCGTTGAATTGATTTTCAAGCCTAGCTGCTGCTGAATCGCGGTGAAGAGGTCGGGCGGCGCATCGGCATTTTCCGCGGTCGGAGCTTTAATCCCGCCGAACGTTTCGAACTGGCCCTGATCGGGCGTCCACTTCAGCTCGAAGTCGTACCGCCCTGATATTCCGGTGTGGTCGACAACCGGCTTATCAAGGACGGCACTCTGCATAAGACCGGCAAAATCGGCCATGGTTGCGTTCCGAACTACGAGGTCAGCGGGATTGATACCCCGGAAGAACAGCCCGGGAAGATTGCCCTGAACCGCGGTCGGGGTGAGTTTCTGACCGTCTTTTGCCACGACGATCTCGTAAACCGAGAGTACCCGCGTGTCCTTGTGGAAGGTAAGCTGGAAACGGCTCACCAGGAGCTTCCGCAGCATTGTTTTCATCTGCTCCGGATCTGGCACGCCCTCGGCATCGGGTTGGCCCGTGATGTCGAATTTATCTTTGTCAAACCAGTCCGGTGCGTTGATCACCTGTCTAGGTTGCATGCCGTAAGCGAATGCAACCAAGTCGTTCATCGTTGTGCCTTTCGTCAAGACCTGGCGGCCGCCCGGCGTCACCCTAAACAGTTTTCCTGGCTGATCTGGAGGCGTCAGCTTAATCGTGGCCACCTCGAACGACGGATCTGTGGCAGTCATGGGCTTGGGCGGTGCGGGAATCGCCCATGCCGTATCGGGAGTGGCACGACCCAGCGTTAGATCGCTTGTTCCTGGTCCTTGCGTCCATTTGCCATCGATCGTGCTGCCGTCGGCGCTAAGGGTTCCTTCGAACGAGCCATTTATCGCGCTTACGGCGTACTTCACCGTGGAGCCTTCGACGGAGACGGAACTGGCGGTAATTGCCTGGGCGCCCTGGTCGATGCTGTACATAACCCCGCCCAATTTGCCGTCGGGTGTTTTGGACACGTTAAAAACGATTCGTAGGTCGTGGCCGGGCGCATGCAACGTCCCTTGCCATGTCCCAGTGATGTCCGGCGATTGGGCCATGGCGGCGCTTCCGCTGAGAAGTGCGATGGCAAAACCGCAGAACAGCAGAATCAGTTTTTTCATAGCGATCTCCAATACAGCGACAGCGTATAAGTCGTTTAGTTAAGTTGATCGAATGGCTGCAACGTGTGATTTAGAAGTGCGGCACGTGAATCGTACGCTTATCGTGGGCAAGCCGCAAGAAATTTGGCCAAATGGCGGACGTTTCGTTGTGGCTGTCTTGTGATGAAGTGGAGGCGGGTGCTAGACTGATTTGCAGACGGAAACGACAAATCTTGTTGAAATATATTTATTTAAGGGGAATCCGTGGCTGAACAGAAGGATGAGGGCTTCAAGGTAGTTGACCGCCGCCTCTTTACAGAGCAGGGCGAATTGCGCCAGGACGTGGCGGAGCAGGAGCGGCGCGAAGAGGAAGCGGCGACGAAAAAGGCGGCTGAGCAGGCAAAGTCCGCGTCTGCTAAGGGCGCGGATGGCGCGAGTGCGGCCTCGGGCGCGCCCGACGCGGCAAAGGAGGCTGACGCGATTGCTCCTTCGCGAAGCTTCCAGTTGATGGTGGACTTTCTTACGCGAAATGCGGCGGCGATGCTTGGCGGGATGGCCGATCCGCGCACGGGGCAGCCGTTTGTCGATATCGAGGGCGCACGCGAAATGATCGACATGCTTGATGTGCTGCGGGAGAAGACCAAGGGCAATCTCGCGAAGGCCGATTCGGACCTGCTGGTTGAGGTGCTCGGCAGCTTAAAGCTGACGTTTATGGAGATTTCGAAGGCCGCTGCCGACGCGATGGCGAAAAAGAAGATGAAGACTGGCGGGTGAGGCACGAGGATTGCCTTTGATCGGATGTGCCCGGCATTTGCAAGAGTAAGACGGGTCCTTCGCTTCGCTCAGGATGACGTCAATCCCTGTTTTTTGTGGATGTGAATGCTTACGCGATAACCTTCCTGAGAGTTCATGGCGGCGATTCAACTAACAATATTGGGATCGGGAACATCGATGGGCGTGCCGACGCTCGGATGCCACTGCTCCGTGTGTGAATCGATGGATCCACGCGATAAGCGGACGCGTGCGTCCGCCCTGCTTGCGTGGAACGGTCACAACGTGGTGATCGACACGACGCCAGATTTTCGCTTCCAAGCGCTGCGCGCAAAACTCGATCGCCTCGATGCCGTGATTTACACGCATGCGCATGCGGACCACATCATGGGAATGGACGATATTCGCCCCTTCAATTTTCACCAGCGCGCGCCGATTCCGCTCTATGGGAGCGAAGAGACTCTGGCGCGGCTGCGCGAGCAATTTAATTATGTGTTCCGCGAGGCGCCCGCGGGAGCGACGGTGCCCTCGGTGGATGTGCACCGGATCGACGGGCCAATTCGTTTTCGCGGCGTGGAAATATTTCCTGTGCCGGCGATGCACGGGCCAACGGGCGTCCTCGGCTTTCGGATTCGCGGCGCGGCGTATCTGACGGATTTTAGCTCTGTGCCGGATAGTTCGAAGGCGCTTTTGACCGGACTAGATGATTTGGTGCTTTCCGCGCTTCGCGATAGGCCGCACGTGATGCATTCCACCGTGGCGAACTCTCTCGCGCTGGTGGAAGAGCTCAAGCCGAGGCGGGCATGGTTCACGCATATCGCGCATGACTTGGGCCACGAGAAAACGAACGCGCGATTGCCGGAACATGTGCGGCTTGCCTATGACGGACTGAGTTTCGAGGTGCGCGCCTGATGCCTATCGCGAAAATGTGGTCCTGCGAGGAATGGGTTGCGCGATTTGGCGCGGCGCGCAAGGAAACGGCCGTTACGATCGGGAATTTCGATGGCGTCCATGTGGGGCATCAGGCCATTTTGAAGCGCGTGTGCGCGAACGCTCATGCCGCAGGCCGGATCAGTGCAGTGCTTACATTTTATCCGCATCCCGCGCAAGTGTTGCGGCCGGCGGAGGCGCCCGCGCTGCTCGAAACGATTGACCAACGGATTGGCCGGCTCGAAGACGCGGGAATGGATGCGGTGCTGGTGGTGAATTTTACTCGCGAGCTTGCTTCGCTCTCGCCGGAAGAGTTTGCCGAAGCGTTTTTGGCAAAGACGATGCGCACGGGCAGCGTGTTTGTGGGAGAGAATTTCCGTTTTGGGCATCGGCAGGCGGGCGACGTGAGGCTCTTGCGCGAACTGGGAGCGCGGCTTGGATTTAAAGTGGAGATTGTGGCACCTGTTTATCAGGAAATCGGCGGCAAGCGCGTGGTGGTCTCCAGTTCGGCGATTCGCACGGCGGTAGCCGAGGGGCGCATGGATGACGCGGCGCACATGCTTGGGCGTCCGTTTGCGCTGGAAGGAGAGATTCGCACGGGAACCGGGCTTGGCCGCAAGCTCGTGGTGCCGACGTTGAATCTGGCGACGGATCAGGGAATGCTGCCGAGCCTAGGCGTGTATGCGACAGAAACGACTGTTGGCGGCGCTGAGTACCGGTCAGTGACGAATGTCGGCATGCGGCCCACATTCGATGGGGCGAAACTGGCGATCGAGACGCATCTCTTTGGATTTAGCGAGAATGTGACGAGCGGAAAGATGGCGATTCGCTTCCGCAAACGGATTCGCGACGAGAAGAAATTTTCGGGTCCGGAAGAATTGAAGCAGCAAATTCTGCGGGACATCGAGACGGCGAAGCAATACTTGCACGAGAGTCCGGCGCAAGCCTGACTACGCGAAACAGCGGTTTTCCAATCAACCGATCTTCGAGTGCGCGAGGACAGGATGCTTGGCGGGTTTTCCGTCGCGGCAATCTTTGCAGAGGCCGCCAACTTCAGTGCGCGTGACGGTGATTTCCATGTCCAGGTCGTCGGCAATCTGGGCCTTTAAATCTTCGTAAAGCTGCGACTCAAATTCACGGACTTTTCCGCAGCGAATGCAGGCCACGTGAATATGATCGCGCGGGCCGTGGCTTTCGTAATAGTGGCGATGGCCGCGAAGGTGCAGAAGATCGAGTTCGTCAATCAGGCCATGGCTTTTGAGCAGATCCATCGTGCGATAAACCGTGACGCGCGTGATATTGGGATCGATTTTTTGCGCGCGCTCGAGGATTTCTTCGGCGTCCATGTGGCGCGGCGCGCCTTCGAGCACTTCGACGAGCACCATGCGCTGGCGAGTGAGGCGGATGCCGCGCGCCTTGATCTGTCGAGCGAGATGGCCGGGCGGCTCGTGCTCGTTAATGCGCTCGCCAATAGACGAACGGTGCGTAAAGGGGATTTGTGACGGGGATTCGCTCACAGCCCTTATTATACCGAAATGCCGAACCGAATGGGCGCGAGCCTGCGAAAGACGCGGCGACCTCCTGCTACTAATTGCCGGCGGATGCGCCCTTAGAGCTACCGGCTTCGTCTTCAGGAATATCTTCGCCTAGTTCGGCGAGGTCGTCGCTTTCGCCTGATCTGAAGATTTCAGTGGCTGATGGTGCACCTTCGGCGGCGATCGCGTCGTTTGCGTCGACGTCGAGTGCTTCTTCGGTTGCGGATTCGGCTTGCGATTGTACCTCTACGGCCGCGCCGATTTCTGCGGCAGACGGTGCCGATTCGGCGGTCAGCGCGTCGTTCGCGTTCACGTCGAGCGATTCGACCTCGGTTTCTATCGGTGGCCTTGAATCGGCTGCGGCTGCTTGCCCTGCAATACCATCGCTCGGATCGACCGGGGCGACCCCTTCGTCTGCTCCCAATGCAGCTTGCGCGAGCTGCTCAAATTCCTTGAGACTGGGTAGCTCGTCGAGATCAGAGAGGCCGAAGCGCATCATGAATTGCTTTGAGGTGCGATAGAGAATCGGCCGGCCGATCACTTCCTTGCGTCCAGCCGTAGTGATGAGGCGTTTTTCGAGGAGCGTTTTGATCACGCCGCCAACGTTCACGCCGCGAATTTCATTAATCTCCGGCACTGTGACGGGTTGCTTGTAGGCGATGACGGCGAGCGTTTCGAGGGCCGCCATGGTGAGGCGAAGCGGCGGCTGCAGGCTCTTGATGAATTTGCGAACGGCCTCATGGTGCTGCGGTTTCGTAAAAAACTTCCAACCGCCGGCCACTTTGCGCACTTCGATGCCGCGGTCTTCGGTTTGATACGCGGCTGTCAGCAGGTCTAAGCCGGCGCGCGCTTCGGTCTTTTCGACGCCGAGAGCATTGGCGATTTGTTCGAGTGTGGCGGGCTCGTCAGCGGCGTAAATGATCGCTTCGAGCGCTGCTTGCATTTCTTGTGGTGTCATCGTTCACCTAGAATGAAAAAAAACCGAGAGAGACCCTTCGCTCAGGATGACGTGTGGGATGAAGGATGCCTGAAACGTCACAGATACTGCTCCTCGATTTTCGCCATGGCGTCTGGCCCGGCGAAGACTGCATCGAACATTTTGTGTTTGCGCACGCGAATGTCGGCGAAAAGCTGATCCTGCACTAACAGGATGGCTTGCATGCGGACCATTTCGAGCACGGCCAGAAGGGCGACGATCATTGCGTTGCGCGATTCGCACGTATCGAAAAATTCCACGAGTGAGACCGGCTCTTCGTTCGCGAGCAGGCGGTAACGCAGGCGGTCCATCATTTGCGCGATCGAGACGCTATCGTGATGCAGCGCGAACTTTGTGACTTCCTTTTTCCGTTCGAGAATCTGCTGGAACGTCTTGACCAAATCCACGAGCGAGACGACGAGTTCGCCCTCGACGGCGTCGCCCGCATAAAGCGAACGATCGGGCCGCGACCAGACGTGGTCTTCGATTTGCTGTTTTTCGTAGAGCATTTGCGCCGCGTTTTTGAATTTTTCGTGTTC
Source organism: uncultured Acidobacteriota bacterium (assembly GCA_963753205.1). Taxonomy (GTDB): domain Bacteria; phylum Acidobacteriota; class Terriglobia; order Acidiferrales; family UBA7541; genus Palsa-295. The sequence goes on from CAVWBL010000001.1 coordinate 104,580, forward strand.
GAGCAGCCGATGGACGAGTTCGTTGCGCGGGTCGCCTTGCTCTTCGGGTGACGCGAGCGGATCGGGCGGCAGCAGCATTTTCGATTTGATGTGGATCAGCGTCGCAGCCGTGTAGATGAAATCGGCCGAGACATCGATATCGAGTTTTTCGAGGCGATGCAAGTAATCGAGATACTGCTCAGTGATTTTGGCGATGGGGATATTGTGGATGTCCATCTCCTGCTTGCGGATCAGATCGAGCAGGAGATCGAGCGGTCCTTCGTATACCGGCAAATTGATGCGATATGGACTCGCCACGCGGTTAGCTCCTAACGGGCTTCTGCGCTTCATCCCACTTGAAGACGGCGTTGCGGACGCGTTCCATTGTGCCTTCCGCCGTCTTTCGCGCCATGTTCGAGCCCGCATCGAGAATATCCCAAACCTTTTGCGGGCGCGACTCCAATTCCTTGCGCTTGGATTGGATCGGTTCGATCCACTTCACCAGATTATCGGCCATCGCCGCTTTGCATTGCACACAGCCGATTCCTGCGCTGCGGCAGCCCTCTTCGGACCAGGCGATTGTCGCTGGCGGAGAAAAAAGCTTGTGCCACGCGAAGACGGGACAGATTTCCGGGCGGCCGGGATCGGTGCGGCGCTGGCGCTGGGGATCCGTCATCATGTTGCGAACCTTGGTGCGAATTTCGTCGGGCGGATCGGTGAGCCAGATTGCGTTGCCGTAGGATTTCGCCATCCGGCGACCGTCGAGGCCGGGGAGGCGCGGCGTTTCAGTGAGAAGGTAACCTGGTTCTTGGAGAACCGACTGCTGTTTGAAATATCTAGCGTTCGCTCCCATTTTATCGAGGAAGTTTTGAAATCCCCATTCCTTTACTGCCCTGTGTACGGATTTCACGAGTTGCTGCTCTAAAAAATCGTCAAGTGTCTCCTGCAGTTGCACCTTGTTGGGCACTCGCATTGGCTCGGGCAACGGATCGGAGCTGCCAGGTAGATGGCGGGCGATCTCGTCTCTGATCTGCAGGTTGGCGCGGAGTTTGGGGTCAATCCCTAGCCCGAACGTGTGGTTGAAGGTTCGTACAACCTCGCGCGAGAGTTCTACGTGTGGTACCTGATCTTCGCCGACGGGCACGAGCAAATCTTGGCGCGGGTCTCCATACATGACGATATCCGCCGTCTGGAGCAGCGGATATCCGAGAAAGCCGTAAGTGCCAAGGTCGCGGTCTTTCAGATTTTCGATCTGCTCTCTGTATGTGGGGACGCGCTCGAGCCACGAGAGCGGCGTAATCATCGACAGGATCAAATGCAATTCAGCGTGTTCCAGAATCCGCGATTGAATGAATAGTGTCGATTTATCGGGATCAAGCCCAACAGATAGCCAATCCATCGCAATCTGAAGCGTGTTCTCTGCGATAGACGAAGTGTCTTCGTAATGCGTTGTAAGAGCGTGCCAGTCGGCGACAAAGAAGAAACAGTCGTATTCATCCTGAAGTTTCAACCAATTGGAGAGTGCGCCGAAATAGTGGCCAAGATGGAGACGGCCTGTGGGCCGCATGCCGCTTAGGACTCGTTTGCGTTTTGACAAGCCGTAGAAAACCCCTCAAATGGCCTTCACGTGATAGGGAATGCTAGCACAGAAAACAAAGGCGTGAGCGGTGAGTGGTAATCGCTGAGTGGCGGCGCTTGCGTAGGGCTTACGCTAGAGTTTAAGCAACTCGCGCAGGCGCTTCGTCTGCGCGCGCGAGACGGGCACCTCCGTCGTGCGCTTGTCCTTCATCTTGAGGACGTAGCTCGACTTGAACCAGGGCACGACTTCCTGGATGTGGTTAATGTTGACCAAATAGGAGCGGTGAGGGCGCCAATACGTCGCGGGATCGAGCGCGGCGGCGAGTTCGTCGATGGTACGGTAATTGGAGAAGCCTTCGATGTCGCGAGCGGTGATCGTGATCGAGCCGTCGTCGATGGTAGCGAAAATCAGGTCCTCGGCGTCGATCAAAAGCAGGCGCGACTGCGATTTCACGAGCAGCTTCACCGGTTGCGCGGAGGCGGGCTTCGCGGGCGCAGAAACGGACGGGCCGCCATTCGCAATTTGAGCGGCAAGGCTTTCGAGACGACCATCAGCCGGCGCGTTGGCTTCGATCTGTTTTCTGGCACGCTGAATCGCTCTGGCAATGCGCGTCTTGTCAAAGGGTTTGAGGACATAATCGACCGCGCTCACCTCGAAAGCCTGAACGGCGTAGTGGTCATAGGCGGTTGCGAAAATGATTTGTGGGATGCGCAACTTGCGCTCGTGCAGCTTTTTGATGACGCCAAAACCGTCGAGGCCCGGCATTTGGACGTCGAGGAAAAGAAGATCGGGGTCGTGTTCCTTGACGAGCGCCACGGCTTCCAGACCGTTCTTGCCTTGCGCAATGAGCGACACGTCCGGAAAAGATTTGAGCAGGAACGCAAGCTCGTCGCGGGCGGGGCGTTCGTCGTCGACGATAATGGTGTTGATTGCCATGTGGGGCCGCAGGAAGTATACATTTTGGCGGTTTTAGTGAACAGACGCGGGAGGCTGTAGGCGGTCTTACGAAAGAGTTTCCGCGCTCGGACAAAGACGCTAGGTTAAAATGGCAGCCGCTGGGCAGGCCAAGTATGTAAAGCGGGTCAAATTGACTTGTCGGGAGAGAGTGTGAAGAAAAGCGCCGCGGTGCAGGTGGTGAGCAGTGAACTGATTTTTAAAGGCCGCGTGATGGAAATTTATCGCGACCATATCGTGGAGCCGAGCGGCATCAGGGCGATGCGCGAGTGGGTGAAGCACCCGGGCTCGGTGGTTGTGCTGCCCGTGTTTCCCGACGGACGGATCCTGCTGATCCGGCAATATCGGTACGCCGCAGCGCAGGAAATGTGGGAGCTTGTCGCCGGCCATAAAGAGCCGGACGAAGATTACGAAACGGGCGCGCACCGCGAACTAGAGGAAGAGTCCGGCTATACGGCGAAGAAAATGAGGAAGCTGCTGGAGTTCTTTCCTTCGCCGGGATTTTTGAGCGAGAGAATGGTGGTCTTTTTGGCCGAAGGGCTCACGAAAGGGAAGTCGAGGCCGGAAGATGACGAGAAGATCGATCAGCGCATCGTGACGTTGACGCAAGCGGAGGATTGGATTCGCATGGGAAAGATTTGCGATGCAAAAACGGTTTCCGGGATTCTTTACTACTCGAAATTTGCACGCACAAAATCTCCAAAGAGCAAGTGAGGCGTAAAGAGAGGTTGAGCCGGCGAGTCAGCCCATACGGGCGATGACGACTGTCATGTCGTCGGCTTGTTCGGCGGCGCCGGACCAACGCTCGGCACTTTCGATGAGGTCCTCGGCGAGTTTATTTGCCGGAGCGTTGCGTTCGCGCAAAAGTTCATCGCGCAGGCGGTCGACGCCAAACTCTTCTCCAAACACATTCTCGGGCTCGGTGAGGCCGTCACTGAAGACTAAAAGGATGCTGCCGGGCACTACTTCGACCGAACCTTGATGGTACGTCGCGTCTTCGATAAGGCCGATAACGGTGCCGCCCTCGTTGAGCGTTTGCACGCGGCCGTCGGTGACGAGCAGCGGCGGCAAGTGGCCGGCATTCGTGTAATTCAAAATGTGCGTTTCCGTATCGTAAACGGCGTAGAAGAGGGTGGCGTAACGGTCGTCTGACGTCGTCTGGAAGAGGTGTTGATTGAGTCTCTCGACGATGTGTGCCGTATCGAGGTTGCCGTTCATCGAAGCGGCGCTGCGCAGCGCCGCCTGAAGGCTGGCCATTAGCAGGGAAGCGAAAATGCCTTTGCCGCTGATGTCTGCCAGCGCGATGCCGACGCGTGAGCCGCCCAGCGGAATAATGTCGTAATAATCGCCGCTGACCGCGCGTGCTGGCCGGCAAATCGCGGCAAGCTCGAGGCCCGGAATCGACGGCAATTTCTTCGGAAAGAGCTGGCGCTGCACTTCGCGGGCGATCGAGACTTCGTTCTCAAGACGCTGTCGCTGCTTCTGCTCGTCGATCAATTCGGATACTGAGCCCGTCATTTCGTTGAACGATTCGGCGAGCGCGCCGAGCTGATCCTGCCGCACGATTCGAATTCTATGCGCTAGATCGCCACTGCGGATGCGGAGCGTTGCGTCGTAAAGGTCGGCCACCGAATGCGTGATGGTGCGCGTGAGCACAATGCCCGTGGCGAGCGCGAGCAGTTCGAGTACGAGAAAAACGATCAGTGCGGCCAGCAGCAGCTCGGTGACGAGCGGAGCGTAATCGCCGAGAGACGTCAGAAGGTCGCCGTTCACCGCTGAAAGGCGGAATGTGTACGTGACCTGTACGGGCAGATCCGCTCCGCTGTTATTGCGCTGCACGCGCAGCGCGTCAAACGTGGCGAGTCCGCCGATCTGCATGTCGCCCCAGAACTGGCGCGGCACAACGGTGCGGGTCGTGCTTCCAATTCTCTGACCGATGTAATAGTTAATACCGTGGATCGGGATGGTTTGCCGTGGGCCTCTTCCGCGAGCGTTCGGCCCGCGAAAGCCGTTATCGCCGCGACCGGCGGGCGGCTGTCCGTTACCCGATGGTGGAGGTTCGTTAGTGGGCGCGCTGCCCTGAACGGAAGGGAGCTGTCCGTTTGTAGGCGCAGCTTGGCCCGACGGCGAGGCATTTTGTGCGCGGCCTGCGCCGGCAGGACCGCTACCGCGGCTTGCCGCTACAGGCGTAAGCAGCTCAAGTTGAATGGGACCAAGCTTCGAAGGGAGGGCGTCGAGGAGCGCCGGAGTGACAGGCGCTGCGACAAGAACTGTGTTTCTTCCACCGGCGACGGGAAGGACCTGCACCGAGGCGAAGAAGAGCTGGCCGCGAAGTTCAATAAGGCCCGCGAACTCACCCGAGGGCCGGTTGCGCACAAGTTCAGAGCCGAGATTCAACTGAACGTTTAAATCCGGCCAGTCCGTCTGCGCAGCGGCGATTACGCCCGCAACGCTTGGACGGCTCAGGACTTTCATATTATCCAGCTCCTCTGGTGTAAGTACTGCCGGAGGAACCGGCTGGGCACTCAGCGGCGGAGGTCCGCCACGGCCACGGCCGCGTCCGCCGCGGCCTCCGGGACCGAAGTTCGGCGTGGCAGGCGCCGGCTTCAGATCCGGCTCGCGGCCTACAACTCCAGCAATGGCAGCTGCATCAGCGGCAATCATGTTCTCGCGCTGCTTTAGATCGTCGCGCAGCAGGTGAGCGCCGATCTGCAGTTCCAGTAGATAACCCGCGAGACCAAACATTGTCAGCAGCAGCAGAATCGGCACCACGGCGATGAGAATATACGCCACGATCAGCCGGTTCCGCAGGCGCCAGAGGAGCGTCCTGCGCGCGATGATGACGAGCCGGACTAAAAGATACGCTGCGGCGACGAGCCCGAGGAACGTGAGAAATCCCGTGTGCGCCAGCTCATGACCCATTGCAGCGGGGACGCGCACAAGCAGGGCAATGGCGACAATCGCCAGCGCTGCCCAGTCGGCAGGCGCAGCGCCTCTACGAATTTCCTTCAGGCCGTCTTTCGAGAATGGGTCGGTGGGTGGCATGGCCGCTAGACTAGCAAGCACTCCGAAGCGGTAATCGAATTCTATTCATCACCGCTTCTATGTAATACGCATGGCGTGGTCTGACGGCTACAGTTTGCCCGAAGTTTGGACGCGGCTGTGATGGCGGCTATACGTGAAATAGACGACCAGCCCAACGATAAGCCAGATAATCAGGCGATACCAGTTCAGTGCGCCAAGCTTGTACATCATATAGCCGTTGAATAGAATTCCGAGTATGGGAACGACTGGAACCCAGGGCGTGCGGAAGGGCCGGGGTTGTCCCGGATTTGTCCTGCGAAGCACCATAATCGCGATGCAAACCATGATAAACGCCAACAAGGTACCGATATTCACCATCTTTCCGATATCGTCGATAGGAAACGTGCTGCCGACCAAAGCGGCGAGCAAGCCAACGAGGATCGTGTTCTTGTAGGGCGTGCGGAAGCGCGGGTGGATTGCGGCAAAGAATTTCTTTGGCAGCAGACCGTCATTGGCCATCGAGTAGAGGACGCGCGTCTGTCCGAGCAGCATCACCAGCATGACGCTGGTCAAACCGGCTAAAGCTCCGGCTGTGATCAGATAGGAGGCTTTCGTCAGGCCGCGATCGAGGAATGCCACGGCGAGTGGGGCTTCGATATTTACCTCCCGCCAGGGCACCATCCCGGTGAGGACTGCGGCCACGGCGATGTAAAGAACGGTGCAGACCAACAGGGAGGCGATGATTCCGATCGGTAAATCGCGCTGTGGGTTTTTTGCTTCCTGCGCCGTGGTCGAAACAGCGTCAAAGCCTATATAGGCGAAGAATATATAAGCGGCCCCGGCGCCAACCCCCGAAAATCCCATCGGTGCGAATGAAGACCAATCGTGGCCCCAATTGCTCGGGTGCACATAGTGAATGCCGACAACCACCACGAAGAGCACGACGGCCACCTTGAGAATTACGATTGCCGAGTTGAACGTGGCGCTTTCCTTGATCCCAACGACGAGGACGGCCGTGATGATCAGCGCGATCACAAACGCGGGGACATTGAAAGCGAACGGGTGCCCGAACAGCAGCGGCGCGTGGACAAGATCATGGGCGCGGCGAATCAGTTCGGGAGACTGCGCGGAGATGATATCCCCCACGTTCGTGAGGAACGCCTGACTTCCAACGGCTAGATTGGGGGCAGAAGCCTGTGCCATCTGACGGGCGACCGCGGTTTCGGCGGTGCGCAGCGCGGTCCAATGATCATAGGCAAGCCAAAGCGGCATCTTCAGGCCGAAAATGTTTAAGAACTCGACGAAGTGGTTTGACCAACCCGCCGACACAGTACTCGCGCCCATCGCATACTCGAGCGTGAGGTCCCAGCCGATGATCCAGGCGAAGATTTCGCCGAGCGCGGCATACGCGTACGTGTACGCGCTGCCGGCCAGAGGAATCATCGCCGCAAATTCGGCATAGCACAACGCCGCAAACGCGCAGCCGAGTCCCGAAATTACAAATGACAGCATTAAGCCGGGGCCCGCATAATGCGCGCCGAGACCCGCGAGGACGAAGATTCCCGCCCCGATCACCGCGCCGATGCCCAGCGCCGTCAGCGAGAGCGGCCCGAGAGACCGCTTCAGCGTGTGCTCGCCCGCTTCGGCGGCTTCTTGGACCAGCCACTCCATCGGCTTCTTTTTGAGCAACGGATGGCCCATTTGCAGTATTCCTCCCGAGAAGTAGTGCTTCGCAGCGCCGCAGCTTAGCGGGCGCCTCAGACAAAAGGCTCAACGCTAGCCAGCGACCTCTACATCGCTCTTTTGTTGTGCTTTTGCGGTGCGCTTCGCCCCGCGAGCGCGCAACGCGTAGACCGGAACTCCCAATAGCACGATAAACAATCCCGGCCAAGTGTATTGCGGTTTATAGCGTAGAAGCTGAACTTCCAGAAACGCGGCCATCGCCAAATACAGAATCGGCAACACAGGATACCCGAAAGCCCGATAGGGCCGCTCGGCATTCGGACGCTTCCAACGCAGAATAAATAGGCCGGTAAGCGTAAGGATATAGAAGATCAATTCGGAAAAGATGACGGCGTCCAGCAATTGGCTGTATGTGCCGGAGAGGCAAAGCACCGCGCCCCAGATGCATTGGACGATCAATGCGACGGCCGGCACGTGCTTCGCGTTTACGGTGCCCACAGAGCGGAAGAAAAGGCCGTCTTTGGACATGGCGTAATAAATTCGCGCGCCGGAAAGAATGAGGCCGTTATTGCATCCAAACGTGGAAACGAGAATCGCGATGGCCATCAGAACGCTGCCAAGGGGGCCGAATATGACGCTCGTCACGGCCGTCGCCACGCGACCGTCTGTCGAATATTCAATGCCACGCGCGAGGATCGTTGCGCCATTGGGGTCGCCGGTAACCGGCAGAACGCGAAGATATGCCACATTGGCCAGGAGATAGAGCACGACCACCAATCCGGTGCCGAGCGCGAGCGAAATCGGCAAATTGCGGCCCGGATTTCGCACTTCAGACGAAGTGAACGTGACGCAGCCCCACGCATCCATCGAAAAGAGGGAGCCAACCATCGCGACTCCGATCAACGTAATGGTGCCGACCATCCATTGCGGATGATCTGGCGGGTAGGGATGCATCAGCGAAAGGCCTGCGTTGCGCCAGAAGTCCGTGAAATTCGCGTGGCGCGCGATTACGGTCGAGAAGAAAACGCCGAGCAGAACAATGCCGGCGAGCGAAGCGATCTTCGCCACCGTAAAGATGTTCTGGACGATCTTGCCGAGGCTCAGCCCGCGCGTGTTTACCCACGTCAGGAAAACAATTGAAATGATGGCGAGCAGATTCTGGCGATTGAGGCCGACGTTATACGGACCGAGCTGGCCAAAGAAGAAGTGCCAGGGCCCAAACGTTCCGATCTTCCAGATCCAGCGTGACGCGTCAAACCACGGCACGATCACCGCCGTGTATTTCGCGAACGCGATCGCGACTGCCGCGATTGTCGCGGTCTGGATGACCAATAGCATTGTCCAACCGTAGAGAAAACCGCAGGCTTTGCCGAGCGCCTCGCGCAAGTAAACGTATTGGCCGCCCGCATGTGGCATCATCCCGGCAAGCTCGCCGAAGCTAAGCGCTCCGATCAACGTCATTACACCCGAGAGGAGCCAAATCAGGAGCAGCAACCCCGGGCTGCGCACCTGCTGGCTGATGTCCGCCGATACGATGAAAATGCCCGAGCCGATCATCGAGCCGGCGACAATCATCGTCGCGTCAAAAAGGCCCAGGCCTTTTACGAGGCTTTTTGAGCCATCCGTTTGCGCAGTTTGTGGCGATCCGGCCATTTGGTGAGCCTGCTTGCCTCGGGGCGTCAGCCTTGAGGCCTTTCTGCGGCGGCCTGAGCAGCAACGGCGAGATATTCGCTTGCACGGTCAGCTGGATTACCTGCGCAGATCAGGTCGCGAATCACCGCGACCGAATCCGCTCCAGCGCGAAAGACATCGCCGGCACGCTCGAGCGTAATGCCGCCAATCGCAACGAGCGGTTTCGTCGTCAGCTTGCGCACTGCGCGCAAAAGCTCCAGCCCAACCACAGGATCAGGATTCTGCTTGCTTGCCGTCGGGAAGATGGGCCCCACGGCAATATAATCCGCCGAAGTCGCGTTGGCCTCGCGGAATTGCTGGAGGTTGTGTGTCGAAACGCCTACCCAACGCGCGGGTCCAACGACTCGCCGAGCGTCTTCGGGCGGCAGGTCATCCTGGCCCACGTGAACACCCGAAGCGCCTGCGATGGCGGCAATATCTGGCCGGTCATTCACAACGAAACGGACGCCGACGGGGCAGAGCACTGCTGCCAATTCACGCGATTGGGCAAAAATCCTCGCAGCCGTCGAATGCTTGTCGCGCAGTTGGATCAAGGTAATGCCCGCAGCGGCAAGATTTTGAGCAAAAGGAGCGAGAGGAGCAGAAATCAGCGACGGATCAAGTATGGCGTAGAGTGCCGGGAACAAGACGCCTCCGCGAGCAATCTACCATGAGCGAGACAGCCGTGCTTAAAAAGTAATCCGCGGCTTGAGCCGCGACCTAGTTTTCCCGCTTTAAGTGCGCCGGTTCAGCCGCAACGCGCACCATCGCAGGTCTCACCACGCGCTCGTGAAAAAGGTAGCCTGGCTGCAGCTCGCTGACAACAGTATTATCCGGTTGTTCGGTTGTTTCCACGCGGTCGATCGCATGATGAAAATGCGGGTTGAATTCTTTGCCGACGGATTCGATCCGCACGAGGCCCTGTTTCGAGAGTAAATCCCAAAGCTGCCGGCGGATCAGCTCGAAACCAGTCACGTATTCCGCTGCTGCTGAATCTTTCTCAGCGGATGCCAGCGCATTATCGAACGCATCGAGCACAGGCAGCAGCGCTTTGATTACGTCTTCGACGCCGCGATGGCGCTCCTGATGGCGTTCCTTTTCAACGCGCTTGCGGTAATTATCGAAATCGGCTTGCCGCCGCAGCAGAGTGTCGCGCAATTCGTCTTTCTCCGCGGTGAGCTTGCGAATCTGGTCTTCCACAGGATCGCCTTCCGTTTGCCCTTGCGCGGCAGCGGCACCGGCATCACCTGAGGCGAAGTTTGCGGGCACGTCGCGTGAGTCGTTCGATTCCGATTTGTCTGATTTGTGAGCCAAGACGTTCAGTTCTCCTGCTGGTCTTCTGAAAAGAATTGCGCCATGAACGCGACCGCCGTAATCACGCGCTCGTAATGCATGCGCATCGGCGCGAGGATTCCCAGCGTCCCCTGCACCTGATCCTTTGAACTATATGAAGCGGACACGAGCGCCAAATGCTTGCCCGCCTGCGACATCTGATCGAGCCCGAGCTCCACGTGCACCGGCTCAGGCGCTTCGATACAGCCGCTCAGAAGCGCAATCAGCCGGTCCTTCTCCTCGATCGCCTCGAGCAGCTCACGCAGTTGATCCTGGCTTGTAAAGCCAATAGTCGAAGCAAATTGCGCGGCGCCATCGACGAAAACTTTGCGCTCGCTCGTATCCTCGAAAATATTCGAGTCGCAAAGGAGCAGAGCATCGCCGGCGAGCTTGCCATAACGTTCGCGTTCGCGTCCGACTTGCGTGCGGAGGTCGGCGCGCATTGCCTCAAGCGTCCAGCCCGAATAGTGCGCGTTCAGGTGAGCTGCCACATGATCGAGCTCTTCCTGTCGAAACGGCTTCTCCGGCCGAATCAGCTTGTCGCGCGTGACGCTGCCTTCCGTAACCAACACGCAGAGAACGCGCTCATCAGGAAGCAACAGAAAACGGATGTGCTCCACAACGCTGCGCGCCAGCGGCGGAGAGATAAAAATGCCCAGTCCGCGCGAAACGGCCGCCAAGACGTGGCTCGCACGCTCCATTACCGCCTCTGGCGTTTGCGCAGCCGCCAATTCACGCTTGATCCATTGGCGGTCCTCAGGGCTGGCTGTGGCTTGCGCGGCAACCTGCTCGACGAAAAAGCGATATGCGGCGGCGGTCGGTACACGGCCCGCTGACGTGTGCGGTTGATACAAAAATCCCTCTTCCTCAAGGTCCGCCATCACGTTGCGCACCGTCGCCGGGCTGAGCGGCTCGATGTGCCGCTTTGCAATGTGGCGCGACGACACGGGCTCGCCCGTCTCTATGTAAACGCGGACCACGTCCGTCAGAATCTGTTGATGCCGCCGCTGCTGAAGCACGGTCGAAGTCATGCAGTCAGACGTCCCCAGGCGCTGCAATCGCCTAAATCGCTGTGCGCGCTCATTCCCAGAATTCTAAACGGGCGGTCAAGCCCCGTCAACTTGGCGTAACTTGGCGTGGGGTGCGCGCCATCGAGACTAAAGCCCGAACGTTTCCGCAAGAAATTGGGAGTCCACCCAGCGAACGCATTCGACAGGATCGACCTCGATCCCGTGCTGAGCCAGCCCGCAAAGAATTCGGGGCACATACGCGACCATGCTGTCGCCGCGATAACAAACCCACGTGTCCCATGGTGGAGCGCTTTCGTCATCAAAAAAACCTTTCGATTCGTAGGCTGCAGCGCCGCCTTCGACGTTGGCGTCGTACTCGTATTGCAGAAGCCGGCCGCCTTCTAGTCTGATGTCTGCTGACATTGGGTGCCCACCGGCTTTCTGGACGAGCGCGAGCCTTGCATCGCAGAGCGCCTCGACAATCGCCATCCGTTGCTGTGCCGTTTGGTTGCTCTCCAAAACAGCCAGGGCACGTAAAGCGGGCGTGCGAAGCTGGTCGAATAATGGTCGAATTTCGTGGACCCGCGCTTCCCGGAGCATCTGCAAAGCCTCGGCTGTCATTTTCTTTACTTTGCCGCGCGTCACCCATTTGAACGGGCTCGCGGCTTCGAGTTGATGTGCCGCAAAGGCGTGATTCGCGGCTCGCTCGCCCAACGCGCGGCGACGCTTCACGTCTTCGCTTTCGGGTGAACTGTTTTGAAGCTTCTGGAGCGCGCACCAAGCTATCGCTTCGGCAAGGCGTTGCCGGCGGCGCTCCAGCGAATCTGCCACGTCTACCAAATGCGGCAGCGAACCGCGTCCGGACGGACCATGGGCGATCCGGCGGCGCAATTGAACGCTTTCGCGAACGCCGGCATGTTGGAAACGGCCCCGTTGACGCGGAATTTGTCCTCCGGATGCGGATCCGTGGCCGCGTAAACGCGCGCCTGCTGGATGCGGATGTTGCTCGCCCAAATCTGGCCGTAACCAAGGAAAAACCGCTGGTCTGGGGTGAAACCGTCGATGGGCTTCGGCGCCGGCTTGCCTTGCAGGGTTTTCTGATAGGCGCGATAGGCGATCGTCAGCCCGCCGAGGTCGGCGATGCTTTCGCCTTGGACGAGCTTGCCGTTTTCGTGCAGTCCTGGCTACCTCGATAATTATCGAATTGCTTCACGATGCATTCGCCGCGCGCTTCGAAATTCTTATGAGTCCTGCGGGGTCCACCAGTTGCGCAGATTGCCTTTGGCGTCGAACTTTGCGCCTTCATCGTCAAATCCGTGCGTCATCTCGTGCCCGATCACCGCGCCGATTCCGCCGTAGTTAATTGCGTCGTCGGCATTCGGATTGAAAAACGGCGGCTGCAGAATTCCCGCAGGGAAGACGATCTCGTTGATCGTAGGATCGTAGTAGGCATTGACAGTTGGCGGGGACATCTCCCATTCCGTGCGGTCCACCGGCTTGCCAATCTTTGCCCAAATCCCATGCCGATTCAAAGGCATTGCCGCGCAACCACGTCGACTACGTAAGGATCGCGCGTCACGCGGTAATTGGCATAGTCTGCGCCACTTCTCGGGATAGCCGATCTTCAGCATGATAGCGTTAAGTTTGATGATTGCCTGCTTGCGCGTTTCCGGGCTCATCCAGTCGAGCGTTTGCAGATCGTCGCGGAGCGCGTCCATCAGGTTGTGCACCATCGCGATGGCTTTTACCTTCGCTTCAGGCGGGAACGCCTGTTTCACATAATATTGGCCGAGCGCTTCGCCCAACTGCGCGTCCGCGGCACGAACACAGCGGCGCCAGCGCGGCTGAATCTCTTGTGCACCCGTGAGAATCTTGCCGTAAAAGGCGAAGTTTTCATCGACAAAAGCCTTCGGCAGCGACGGCGCAAACGCATGTACCACGTGCCAGCGCAGATAGGTTTTCCAGTCCGCGATGGGGACCGAGGCGAGCGTCGAATCCATCGTCTTGAAGAAGTCGGGCTGGGCGATATTGACAGAATTCACCTGGCCGATTTCCGGCGAACCAATGTCTGTGATGTATTCCGCCCAAGAGAAGTGCGGCGTGAGTGTCTTCATCTCCGCCATCGTCATCTTGTGGTAGACATTGTCTGGATTGCGCAGATCCTCGCGCTTCATCGAGCCTTGCGCGAGTGTCGTCTCAATCGAAAGCACCGTTTTGGCTTCGGCCGCAGCGGTATCCGGTGCGTCGCCGAGCAGCTTAAACATGTTCGTGACGTGCGCCACGTATTGATCGCGCAGCGTTTTCGATTTGGTGTCGGTTTTGAGATAGTAATCGCGATCCGGCAAACCCAGCCCACCTTGATCGGCTTCGGCAATTCGCATCGAGCTGTCCTTGAAATCGACAGCGGAGCCGAAGTCCAGCACGGCGTTTACGCCGTCTCGATCGAGATGCGCAATTGTGACTTCCAGTGTTGGTAAATCTTTGAGGCGCGCAATTTCAGCGAATACAGGATCGAGCGGTTTCGTTCCGGCAGCTTCAATCTGCGCCTCGTTCATGCAACTCGCGTAAAAGTCGCCGATCTTCTGCCAATTTTCGTCGGTCGATTTCTTCGGATTCGCGGCGGCGTCTTCGAGGATCGAGCGCAGAATGTCTTCATTGTGCTGCTGCAAAATATTGAACGTGCCCCAGCGAGAATAAGCGGGGGGAATTGGATTGGCCTTTACCCAGCCGCCGGCCGCGAACTCATAGAAGTTCGTGCAGGGCGAGACGGAGCGGTCCAGATTCGCCAGGTTGAATGCGGGCGTGGCCTTGACGGCGTCCGCGACGGCGCTTTGTGCGGCTCCTAGGACGCATCCACCAGGGGGAAGCACTTCGGCCACCGCGTCCACGCCTTGTCCGTAAGATCGATTCGACAGGCTGATCGGCAACAGGATAGCCAGCGCAATGAGGATTACCTTCGAAAAGCTGCGAATCATGAACACACCTCCTGACTGCACTTAGTGACAATATTGGACCTGCGAAAGCGGAATTTGGTTAGCCAAATGCCCGAAAAAAGCCGCTCCCTCACTCCGGCGTATCAATTTGCGCCCGCTGCAGTTTATCCGAATAGTCGATATATAGGGTCTTCCAATCCGAGTAAAAATCCAGGGCCGCCGTGCCCGATTCGCGGTGGCCGTTGCCCGTGTTCTTGATGCCGCCAAACGGCAAATGTACTTCGGCGCCAATCGTGGGTGCATTCACGTAAACGATTCCGGTTTGGATGTCGCGAAGAGCCCGGAAAGAGTTATTCACGTTGCGCGTGTAGATTGCCGCGGAAAGGCCATACTGTACCTCGTTCGCAATGGTGATCGCCTCGTCGAAGGTGTCGAACGGAATGAGCGTCACAACCGGGCCGAAGATTTCCTCCTGGCAGATCCGCATCTTCGGAGCGCAATCCGTGAACACCGTAGGCTCATGAAACCAGCCGTGCGCCAAATTCCCCTTCTCGAGACGATGCCCTCCGGTCGCGAGCTTGGCGCCCTCTTTGGTGCCAATTTCGACGTAATTCATCACAGTCTTAAGCTGCTGTTCGTTGATGCAAGGGCCCATCTGCGTTTCAGCCTGCAATCCGTCGCCAACCTTAAGCGCTTTGGCACGCCCGATGAACTTCTCTGTGAATTCCTTGTAGATTTTCTTGTGCACGGTGACGCGACTCGCGGCCGTGCAGCGCTGTCCCGTGGTTCCAAACCCGCCCCAGACCGCGCCCTCGACGGCTAGATCGAGATTCGCATCGTCCATGATGATGATGATGTTCTTACCACCCATCTCAAGATGGCACTTCTTGAACGTCGGCGCACAGGCCTGGCTCACCATGCGGCCTACTTCGGTCGAGCCAGTAAAGCTCACCAGATCGATGCCGGGATGCTTCAGGAGGGGAGCGCCGGCTGAGGGGCCGTCACCGAAGACGACGTTCAGCACGCCCTTTGGCAGCCCGGCCTCTTCGAGAGCTTGTGTCAGGTGAAATGTGGATAGCGGCGTGTCTTCCGCTGGCTTCAGCACCATGGTATTGCCGCAGATCAAAGCGGGCATTGTCTTCCAAGACGGAATCGCCATCGGAAAATTCCAAGGCGTGATTAGCCCCGCAACGCCCGCCGGTTCGCGCACGGACATCGCGAATTTGCTCGGCAGCTCGGAAGGCGTCGTATCGCCAAACATGCGGCGCCCCTCGCCAGCCATTAAGTAGGTCATGTCGATGGCTTCCTGGACGTCGCCGCGCGTCTCGGCGAGAACCTTTCCCATCTCCTGAGTCATTGCACGGGCGAAGTCTTCCTTGCGCTTCACGAGAATCTCGGCGGTGCGGAAGAGAATCTCGGCGCGATGCGGCGCCGGCGTCAGCCGCCACTTATTGAAGGCGGCATCCGCCGCGTCGACGGCGGCGTCGAGATCGGTATCGTCAGAGGCAGGGAAGTGCCCAACAATTTCGTGCCGATTGGCAGGATTGCGATTCTCGAACGTTTTTCCGCCCTTGGCGGGCACCCATTCTCCGTTGATGTAGTTTTTGAACGTGCGCGGCTCAAAGGACATGGACATGAGGAGGCCCTCCAAAAGCAGGGTAGCACAGGCTATCCTAGGGTGGGCGCAGGGGAAAATCATTCAAATCTTCAGAATGTTCTCAGCCTTGCGTGTACCGTGCGGTGTTGCCCTCGCAGAGTGTTGATCTTTTCTCCTTCCGATGATGTCGCATAGCGCCTCATCAGAGTTCTATAGGTGCGTGAGCACGCTTCTGATTCCGTGCCGATGCGCTTAACTACAATTTTCCCCTTAGAGCCGCGCGCTCTCCCGCGGAAACCTCAAACGCAGTAGCTGTTAAAACCTGCAACGTCACTATGTTGTAACGGAGTAACTGTATCGCTGGATAAAACTTGCCTGGTAGTCGCTGACCGGTCGGCGGCGCGAAACCCAGCACTTCGCTAAGTCTTGCAAGGCTAATCTGCACAATCGATTAGCAGGTGGCCTAACGCGAGATCGGCTGCCTTTAAGCAGAATTAAGAAGTTTAAAGAATTATCTATGTTGACCGCTCCACGGTGCCGTGCTAGCGGCATGTGTAGGTTCTTGAGTCTCCGCGCCCGACGCGTCCTGGAGCGGGTATTAAGGCGTGAGAGGTGTGGTTCCCAACGGCCGTGCCTGTGGCCGCGAACAGCAATGTAAGCGCTTACTTAATTCTAGCTGTGGTGGAAGCACCAACATAGGGGGTGTCTATGCAGGGAGTAGGGAGATGGTCGTTTTGGATGGCGCTGGCCGCCTTGGTTTGCATTTTGGCTTTGCCACAGGCAGTGGGCGCACAGGTGTTATACGGCTCGATATTGGGAAGTGTAAAAGATGCGAGCGGCGCAGCCATCCCGGGGGCGTCAGTTACAGCCGTTCAAGAGGAGACCCGGCTATCGCGCAAGGTAGTGAGCGACGCCGCGGGGAATTATACAATCTCCACATTGCCCGCCGGCACTTATAACATAACGGTAGCCGCGCAGGGCTTCAAGGCGTATGACAGGACTGCGGTCCCGGTAATCATTAATGGCGTGGCTCGCGTGGATGCGACGCTTGAAGTTGGCGCCATGACGGAAACGGTGCAAGTGAAAGCGCAAACGCAGCTATTGCAGAGCGATCGCGCAGACGTGCACCAGGACTTGACGGCAACCACCCTGGAAAACGTGCCGCTGGCCCCCGGGAACAATTTCGAATACTTGTTCGGCACAATTCCGGGTATCAACCCGCCAACTACGGCGCACTCGATTCCCACCAACCCGTCACGCGCTCTCCAATTTAACGTAAATGGAACCAGCGAATATGGGAACGACGTCCGCGTCGATGGCGTAAGTCAGTTCAATATCTGGGTGCCGGAGAATACGGCGTACGTTCCATCGTCGGACGCCATTCAGACAGTCAACGTGGTGACTAACAACTTCAATCCAGAGCAGGGACTCGCGGGCGGTTCCACCGTCAACGTCGAGATCAAGAGTGGAACCGATCAGATCCACGGCGACGCTTACGAGTTCCACTACGATAATGCGCTGGAGGCCCACAACTACTTCGATCATCAAAACAAAATCACGACTGTTCCCAAAGACATCTTCAACCAGTTTGGCGCGAGCCTGGGCGGTCCAATCAAGAAGGACAAGTTGTTTTATTTTTCGAACGTCGAATTCACGCGGCAACGCCAGTTCGCCACTACGAATGCAACAGTGCCTACGCTGGCGATGATGGGCGGCGATCTCACCGGCAATGACGCTGCGAACGGGCTGGCACCCAACGCGGATATCGTTTATGACCCAACGACTGGCGACGCTTCGGGCAACGGCCGCACGCAGATTTTCGCGACGAATAATGCCTCCGATCCGGCGCATTACAACCCTCTGTGCGCAAGCGCCACCTGCCCGAACATGATTCCGACCAGCCGGATTAGCCCCGTCGCTCAAAAGCTCATAGGGCTCTTGAAACAAGCGCCGGGAACCTTTTTGCCGAGTACGAGTTCTTCGGCGCCATCGAACAACTATCTTGCGGCGACCGACTTTGCATTCAACCGCTTCACGACTGACGACAAGATCGACTGGAACGTTTCGGACAAATTCACGATGTATGGCCATTTGGGCTTCCTCCGTTACAACGATCTGGACCCGCAGGAGTTCGGCGCTGTAGGCGGCGAACCAATCAGCGGATTCGGAGGGAACGAAGGGCAGGGGTCGGGGCACACGCTGACGTTTACCGTCACTGCCAACTATGTGGCGACGCCACACCTGGTAATTGACGGCAACTTCGGCCTCACAAGGATGGTGACGAATTCGCAGCAGCTTGACCTGAACAAGAACGAAGGCCTCGACGTTCTGGGAATTCCGGGCACGAACGGAACCCGCAGATTTGAGGGGAGCTGGCCAAGATTTGGCGTGAGCAGCTTTACCGATCTCGGAACGCACAACAATTACATGCCGTACCTGCGCAACGACCCGCAATTCTATTGGAGCAGCAACGCAAGCTGGATTCACAACAACCACACCTTCCGCTTCGGTGGTTCCATTTTCCTCCTCCACTTGAATCAACAGCAGCCCGAATGGAATGCGGGTGGCTCCGCGATGCCGGGCGCCGGAGGGTTTGCGTTTGGCTCTGGCCCGACCGCATGTGCCAACTGCTCTGCTACCGGGAAAGGCTCAAGCACCAATGCTTACAATGATTACGCAAGCTTCCTGCTTGGTCTGGACACGGCCTACGGCAAAAACATTCTCGTGCCGGACTATTTCCACACGAGAACTCATCAGTTTGGCCTCTTTGTCGGCGATCAGTGGCAGGCTACTAGCAAGCTGACGCTGACGCTGGGCATTCGCTGGGAATACTTCCCAATGCCGACCCGCGGCGGGAACCGCGGTATGGAACGCTACGATGCCGCGAAAAATATGATGGAGATTTGCGGAGAAGGCGGCATACCGACGGACTGCGGCGTCTCCGTGAGCAAAAAGGAATTCGCTCCTCGTTTCGGCTTGGCATACCGCATCCGGCCCAGTTTTGTAATGCGAGCTGGCTACGGCATGACAAACGAGCCATACAACATCGCCGATGCCGAGCGGACGAACTATCCTGTTTTGATCCCCCTGTACGCGAGCGCCAATTCCTATGAGGCGTCGGGGGTGCTCGATGCTACGAGCCTCCAAAATAGCCCAGTCGGCGAAACGCTCCCGATTGGTATTCCGCTTCCGCCGACGCCGGACCTGTCGCAAGGCGAAGTACCAATACCCGGAAACGTGAACCTCGTAACGGCACCGACGAATCTGCGTCGCGGCTACATCCAGTCTTGGAATCTCATGGTGGAGAAGGAGTTCCAGCACGGCTGGGTATTGCAGGCCGGCTATGTCGCCACGCGCTCGACGCGCCAGCTTGGCTACATCGACATGAATGCTGAGAGCCCCATCGCTCCATCTGGATGCGTGCCGGGTGACAAAGCTGCGGAATGCGGCGGGCATCAGAGCCAGGCGCTCAACTTCGATTACGCCACATGTCCAAAGGACACCGGTACAGCGCTGCTTGGTTGCCGCCAGGGAACCACGTCGATAATCACCCCGATCGGCAACAACCATTACGATTCTCTCCAAACTCAACTCGAGCACCGGTTTGCAGCCGGCTACGAGGTCCAGGTCTCGTATACGCTCTCAAAAACCATCGGGCTCGCCGGCTATTCCAACGAAAAGAACGCGCCTTACATTCAGACCCCGGCCTTCTACGATCTGAATAAGGGTTTGGCGCCGCAGGACCGCAGACACTCTTTCTCGACGACATTCATTGCCGAATCGCCATTTGGCCACGGCGGTCATTTCTTCACGTCGGGAGTGGCAGGCGCCATTCTGGGCGACTGGCAATTCAGCGGCACCATCAGGAAGGTTTCGGGAAGCGTCTTTGAGATTCACGCGGGAGGGCAATCATCTACGAATCTGAACGCGACGGTAGGAAACGTCCAGCGTCCGGATCTAGTGAACCGATCGGTTGCGATATTGAACCAGTACGGATCTGGTACGAAATGGTTTGATCCGACAGCGTTTGCTCCGGTGACCGACCTCAATCGGTTTGGAACTTCGCCGTTCTACTTCCTTCACGGGCCGCCAATGTTCAACATTGATTTCGGCCTCGGACGAAACTTCCGCCTTTCCGAGCGTTTTACTCTGCAATTCCGAGCCGAATCGTTCAATTTCACCAACACACCGCATTTCGGTAACCCGAATGGCGATGAAAATTCCAGTTCCTTCGGCCAGGTCAATGGGCTGGCGAACGTCGGCAGAGACGGAGGAAGAGACGGTCGGCAGTTCGAATTCATGGCTAAATTGAGCTTCTAGGGCAGGCTAACGGAACTGGATTGACCGTAGGACGTAGCTCAGCGTTGGGCGCGCCGCTTGCGCCCAACCTGAGGCTTTTTCCGAATGCGGAGTTGTGGCAGTCGACGCGCTTTTCGGTCGGATGCTTTTCAATAGAGATGGCGCATGCTGCACTTCAGCCTGGCGCATTACAGATTGAGATCGGAATATTTTGACGAAGCGGCCTGATCGCCGCGCACGCTGAATTTTGGAGGCGTCGTCCCGTGTGGATTGGACCACCGCCCGGGAATAGCGAGATTGCATTTGGGGCAACGGCCGTTGCGGAGACGGTTCTCGCGCACATCATGCCAGGAGCGACGGATCAGAAGCGTACCGCACTCAGGACACGAAGTGTTCGCGGCGTCGCTATAAATGTTTCCCTCGTAAACGTAGTGCAGCCCGACGTTCTTGGCGACTTCGCGTGCTCTGTGGAGCGTTTCGGGCGGCGTGCGCGGCTTATCGCGCAGTTTGAAATCGGGATGAAACGCGGTGAAGTGCAGCGGAACGTCCGGGCCAAGATGTTCAATCACCCACTCGGCGAGCGTGCGAGTTTCCTCAGGCGCGTCGTTGAGAGTCGGGATCATTAAATTCGTCAGCTCAAACCAGACGTTCGTCTCATTCCTTAGCCATTCAAGCGTATCAAGCACCGGCTTGAGGTGCGTCAGCGTGATTCGGCCGTAGAAATTCTCACTGAACGCTTTTAGGTCGATGTTCGCCGCGTCAACGTGATCGTAAATATCGTGAAAAGCTTCACGCGTGATGTAGCCGTTCGATACCATTACGGTGTTAAGGCCACGTTCGCGCGCAGCGTGGCAAATATCGATCACGTATTCGCCCCAGATCGTGGGCTCGTTGTACGTGAACGCGATCGAGGGGCAGCCGTGCTCAATGGCGAGCGCGACCACATCCTCCGGCGGTACGTGTGCTGAGCGCACCTGATCGGCCCGCGACTTGGAAATATCCCAATTCTGGCAGAAAAAACAGCCCATGTTGCATCCGGCGGTGCCCATCGAAAAGACGCGCGTGCCGGGCAAGAAATGGCTCAGCGGCTTTTTCTCGATCGGGTCAATCTGGATCGCAGCGGGGTGCGCGTAGCCGAGTGTATAAAGCTTGCCGCCTTCGTTCGCGCGAATGAAACAGAATCCCGCCTGGCCTTCGCCGATATGGCAGTGGCGCGGGCAGAGATAGCAATGCACTCTGCCGTTGGGTTCGGATTCCCACCAACGCGCTTCGTGTAACTCGCCGGCTTTTTGAAGAGCCTTCAGAGATTCCATGGAACTATTCCGATCTTCTGATTATACGTGAGAGGTTTGAAGGTTTAAACGTAGAGCCGCGGTCTCCAGCGCGCCATTTAGGCTTCGAACGCCAGTGGCATATTTGGCGCTGGCTCGCAGGCGCTTGAGCGATCCTATCTATTTTTTTTCGATGACCTGCCGAAATTTGGTGCCGCAATTTCTCCTTTGACACTTTCTACGTTTGCCGCGATAATCGGTTGTACCGCGATTCCTTTTGGAGGATGTCGAGCCCTTTGCGGACCGGCCCGAAGTACATCTTTGTAACGGGCGGCGTGGTTTCTTCACTGGGCAAAGGAGTCGCAGCAGCCTCCATCGGCCGTCTGCTTGAGAGTCGCGGTCTTCGAGTTACCCTCCAGAAGTGCGATCCCTACTTGAACGTCGATCCTGGAACGATGTCCCCCTATCAGCACGGGGAAGTGTTCGTAACGGACGACGGCGCGGAAACCGACCTCGACCTCGGCCATTATGAGAGGTTCACCTCCACGCGCCTGACGCGTGACAATAATTGGACCACTGGCCGCATCTATGAATCGATCATTGCGAAAGAGCGTCGCGGGGATTATCTCGGCAAAACGGTGCAGGTGATTCCGCACGTTACGGACGAAATTAAAGCTGCGTTCCGCAAAGTGTCGGAGGGTACCGATATTGTGCTGGTCGAAATCGGCGGCACGGTGGGCGATATCGAATCGCTGCCGTTTCTCGAAGCGATCCGCCAGATGCGCCTCGAACTCGGCGCGGAAAACGTAGTTTTTGCGCACCTTACGCTGGTGCCGTATATCCCCACAGCAGGCGAGCTAAAAACCAAGCCCACGCAACATAGCGTCAAAGAATTGCTTAGCATTGGAATTCAGCCGGATATTTTGATCTGCCGCAGCGATCGTCCGCTCGGCGCCGATCTTAAGGGAAAAATCGCATTGTTTTGCAACGTTGCCGAAAGCTGTGTAATTTCCGCGCCGGACGTTGCAAATATTTACGAAGTGCCGATGTCGTTTGCAGCCGAAGGCCTCGATGAACAGATTTTACGTTTGCTGCGCTTGGAAGCCCCGCCGCGCGACCTGAGCAATTGGCTCGCGATGCTCGAAGCTTTGGAGCAGCCGCAAGGTGAAGTTCATATTGGCGTGGTAGGGAAGTATGTCCAGCTCGAAGACGCCTATAAGAGTTTGCGCGAGGCTTTGGTGCATGGCGGTCTCGCGAGCCGGCACCACGTGGTCATCGACTGGGTCGAAGCGGAAGAGCTTGAATCACAGGCGGATGCTGAGCGGCTTTTGCGGCACGTGGACGGGATTCTCATCCCGGGCGGATTTGGTAAGCGCGGAATTCAGGGCATGGTTCAAGCCATCACTTACGCGCGCGAGAAAAAAGTCCCGTTTTTCGGAATTTGCCTGGGGATGCAGTGCGCCACGATCGAATACGCGCGAACCATGGCAAAGCTCGATCGCGCCGACAGCACTGAATTCGATCCTGGCACGCCGAATCGGGTCATTTACAAACTGCGCGAGCTTTTGGGCGTGGAGGAAATGGGCGGCACGATGCGTTTGGGCGCCTGGGCGTGCAGGCTCGAACCTGGGTCATTCGCGGCGCAAGCTTACGGCACGACGGAGATTTCCGAGCGCCATCGCCATCGTTACGAATTTAATGCCGAGTATGCAGATATCCTCACGCGCGGCGGATTTCGCATCACGGGCCGCACACCGGACGGAGTTTATGTAGAGATTGTCGAGGTGCCGGATCATCCCTGGTTCCTCGGCTGCCAGTTCCATCCGGAGTTCAAATCCAAGCCCCTTGCCCCTCATCCCTTGTTTGCGGCATTCATTCGCGCCAGCATCGACCATCGCCGCCAGCGATCAAATGCCGAGTCGATCTCAGCCCAAGCGCATTCCCATGAGCCACAGCCGCACGCCCGAGCCGCCGATTCCGCTCAATAGCGACCATAGAATCAGCCAAAGTCCGCTTTTCTAATCGCAACTGCCAAGAATTAAAAATCGACGTAACTCTATGAAAAAAAAGGAAGGCGATGCGTTCTAATCGCAATCGCTGGGCGGTTTTTGAACGAGGCTCTAAGTCTCGTCACTGTTGGCGTTCCCTGAGGAGCCGTCAGCGAGGTAGCCGGGCCTCGTTCGCACCCTCAATCCGCCGTGGCCGCGCGCTTTCACTGTGACGCGAATTTTGTGAAAGCCGCCTTTTTGGCGGGTCTTTCCGGGAAGAAAGGCAATTGTGTATTGTTCGCGAAGATCGCGAGCGATCTGCTGGCAGATGCCGGGTAACTGCTCGGAGGAACTCGGAAAATAGTATTGCCCGCCGGTGTCCCTGGCCATCTTCTTGAGTGCGCCCGGATTAACGTTCGCCTGGTCTGAGGCAACAATTCCGATCGTGTAAATTATCGTGCTGCTGCGTTGAACGGCCGCCAGAGTCTTCTTTAGATTAAGCTCGCTGGCGTCGTCGCCGCCGTCGCTGATGATGATCAAAGCCTTTTTGTGATTGGCGCCTAGCGCAAGATGGCGCAGGCCGAGGGCGATCGCATCGTAGAGAGCCGTCAATCCCTCTGAGGGCCCTGTCTCAACCGCGGAGACAAGCTCTGAGACATTGCTGGTAAACGAAACATCGCCCGGCAATCCGAGGTGCGCCATTTCGTTGAAGTTCACCACGAATATCTGGTCTTGAGGATTGCTCGAGCCAAGGAAATCCCTCGCTGCTTCCAGTACCTTCTCGCGGTTCTCTTTCATGCTGCCGCTACAATCAATCACTAGTCCGGCGGTAACCGGCGCATCGTCATGCATGAAGAGCATGATATTTTGCGGCTTCCCCTCGACGTAAACATGGAAGTCTTCCTGCTTGAGCCCCGATACGAAGTGTCCGTGCCGATCCGTGACGGCGACAGGTAAAACGACGAGATCCGCCTCAGATCGTATCACCTCGGAACCACCGGGCCCTGCCGCGGCATTCGGCGGGGCGTTTTGCGAACGCGCCGGTTTGGATGTGCCAGCGAGGACAAATGCCGCAAGTAGGAGCGCGCCAATCAGCGCCTCCAAACGGACGTTTGCTCCGAGGGCATTCCAAACTCGAGCGCGTTGTCGCATTTTCCGCAATTTCACGCATCTCTCAGCGTGACGACCGTGACTAAGTCGCATCGATAGGAACCCGATGTTCTTCCAACGAGGCGCGGCCGACTAGGGTTATCTCAATTATGCCCCTGGGCCGAGTTTCCTGTCGGATTGCTCTGGACTACGCTGGAAGCCTGCACTTCCTGGCCGTTCGGCTGCTCGGCAGTAATCTTCGCGTGTTCGAGTGCCGTAGCCGAGGCCTCGTGGCCGCTACGGATCGGCTTATTCATATTTGCCGCGTCCGCCTCAGACATCGAGAGTACCGGTTCATTATTCGCCTTGGCAAGCTCTCTCGCTTGATACTTCGGGTAGACGAATTCTTGCCCGCGGTTATCGCCCGGATAAAACCACGCTCTCAAGGCGACTGGGCTTCCCTCCGCCCTTTCCGCGAACTTAATTACTGTCTGGCCTCTTGGTTTTATGCGGTAGTCGGGCACGGCGATTACTGTCGAATAGAGGTGAGTTTCGCCTTTGTTGAAGATTTGTACGATATTGCGATCATTTTGCGTGTTGAGCAGCTTGAAAACATAAGTCCCTGCCGGAAGCACACGTGCGCCGTGAAACGCCGGTATTTCGACCGGGCCGCTGAACGTTACGAACGTTTTATGATTGTATGCGTCGGCGCGCGCTCTTGGCGCTGCGATTCCGGCCAAAAGCACGAGGCAAAAGGCCACCACCGAATACTGGGAAAGTTTCATTACTGGTCTCCTTTCAACAAGATTGCGAACCAAGTGCGGTTCGGTAGCCGGGCTCGGACGGAAGAATGTTGGGAAGTAGAGATAGCGCTGCGAAGAGCCTCAGGCTACACAACTATGACAGCACCCCATCAACTTGTTATGAATCGGGTAATCGGGGTAATTCTGGAGAGACAAAAAAAGGCCCTTTTGGATGGACCAAAAGGGCCTGAATGGCGTCTTAAAAACGCGTTAAAATGCCAAAATTCGCCAATTTTGGCGCGGTTGGCGCCTTAATTTTGTCTTGGAGCTTTAAGCGGCCGCGAGATACTGCCACGCGTTCCCGTTAACCTTAACCTGGAAGACTCCGCCTTCGTCCGCGTGGAGGAAGTACTCGCCGTCCGGAATCCGATGAGCTGTCTCGGAGCGAACCTTGCAGTTGGTCCACCGCGATGGGCGGACGCTCCGGCCATGCAGGTTCTCTCCCTCGATAATCTGGAAGCCGAACTTGACGCGGTACCGGACACCCGTAGGACGGGTCGGTACTAAAACCCCAGAACCAGTTCGTGTGCGTGTTGTGATCTTAGCCATAGCAACCTATCTGATGCCTAGTATCAACAAAAGGTTCACCTGAGTCAAGGGGTTTATGTTCGCGAATTGTTCGCCTTTTACAGGGTATACACTAGGGAATATAGGGGATAGACGGTAGGAGTGGCGAAAGGTAATCGCCAAAACGACAAAAATATTACAAACCGACGATTTGCTCCCCTGGGCAGCCTTGTGCCCGGGCGAAGAGTGCCGCGCTGAAGGCCGGCGGCTCTACGTTTAAACCTCGAAACCCCTCGCTTACGCCTGGAGGCGATTAGCGCGAGGAGATGCTCATGTTGTGGGCACCTGCGAAGAGGGACATGGCGGTGCCGGTGGCCTGAGGGACGAACCAGAGGTGGCGGAGGAGAGGATTGCGGCTGCTTTGCATCTTGAAGGCGATATAGTCCATGACAAGCGGGCTGGCCTGAATGGCGACGTAAATTGCGGGAGAGCCTGCGAAGGGGCGCATCATGGGATTGGATTCGACATTGCCAGCGGCGATGGAGCGGCGCGTGGAATACGCGTCAAATGCCGCGGCGCCGCTTGATGCGACGGCGAGGGCAAGCCACTTTTTGCGAGAGGGAAGCGATTCGACTGGGACTTCCCGAATAGGCTTTATCGCGTTTTCTTCCGGGATACGAATCGTTGAGAACGTTTGCGAGCGATAGGAGGCTGGGACGGCCGACGCAGGGGCAAGCGCCGGGGAGATTGCCGATGGCAGTGCGTCAAATGCGACTGTCCCGCGATGGGCGATAGGCGCGTTTTGGGCCTGCATTGACGGCCCGATTGCGATCATTGCGGCGATTACGGCTGATTTGCAAATCAGGCTTCGAAGCTGGCTGCTGAACATTTCGGAATCCCTCAGTGTCGATCCGCTGCGGCGGAAGTGGTTGCTTTCGACAACTGAGAGACTACGGGCGCGGTCCGAAGTGCGCGATGGCGCGACGGTCCCGATCGGTTGGTACGGCTGATTGCGACGATGTGGTACGAGGGATTTTTGAGGATTAGTACTGCAGGGCAGGTACGAAATTTAGGAGGCAGAGAAGCAAAGGAGAGAATCGGGAGGCGATCTACGCTTGGACAAAGGTCATCTCGGGGTACAGAAGCGGCTCCTCGATATGATGCCTGCGTTTCTACTAGAATCCAGCACTGGGCTGAAGCCCGTCGAATGCGGGCGGCTTATGTCGGAGCTAAAGCTCCGACCCCCTAAAAGCCTCATTTCATCCATTTGTGAAGCCGCGACCTGCCAGGATTTTCGAATTGTCATAAATTACCCATACAGGCTATATCTCGGCCCGTTCCACTACAAGCTGCGCCGCTAAGACAAAAAGCAGTGCCAACATTATCCACGCACATTCACTCAACGCGAGAGGCAGGTGCCCGATTTGACGCGGAGGAAACGGCAGGTCGATTTTCCAGCGCATCTGAAACTCCGCCGAGACGCCAACTATGCCCGCCAGCAGGCCGAGGCTTGCGCCAAGCCCTTTCAATCCGTTTCGCAGGATTGCCGCGAGGGCAAATGTGAGTGCGTAGGCGAAGCAAGCGTAGACGATTGCCCCGACAAAATCTCGCGGCGAGACGGCGGCCCATGTGTGATGGTAAGCATCCGAGAACACGCTGACACCGTAGTGAGCAAGCACGCGCCAGCCCACCAACAAATTCACAGCGGCGACGGTCAGCATCTCCGCCAAGCCGACCATCCAACTGGCCCAGACAAAATAGCCACGACTGCGTGGCTTAGTAAAAAGGAAATGCGCGGTTCTGTCGGTAAACTCCTGGATGGCGCAGATCGTCGCCAACGCATAAGCAACGGCCGTAACAACCATCGCGAATGTGTTCTTAAAGGCGATCGAACCGGCATCCAAAATCGCTGTGCCGCCGTGGCTGGCGAAAGCCGCCATCGGCATAGGCAAAGCTGCGATTGCTAAAAAGACGACGAAGAACCAACGAGTGTCGCGCCAGCATTTCCAGACGTACATGGAATCTCCTTTCGAACCAGATGGAGGAAGATTTCTCGCAACCCAAGGGAAGCGACCTGCGTCACCGTGGCACCGCCACGAGCGAGTTGCGCAGCGAAGCCCTCGGCGTCTTGCGTAACGAAGTATCGGCAGCAATCGCCTTCACTGGCGACCGAAAGTACCTGCAAAGAAGTCTGTCGCGGCAGGGAATTGCCGACAGCGATGATCAGGCGGAACTCGCTTTTAATATCGTCCAGCCGCGATTCGAGCATGAGCTTGCCCCGGTCCATCACGCCGACGTACTCAGCGATGCGTTCGACTTCTTCCAGTTGGTGCGAAGAGAAAAAGACAGTGCAGCCGCGCTCCATCGCGCTGTCGGCCAGCACACGCAAGAACTCGTCGGCAGTGAGCGGGTCAAGAGCTGTGGTGGGCTCGTCAAGAATGAGCAGGTCGGCTCCCTGCGCCAGTGCAAGGAGCAGAAAGACCTTTGTCTGGTTGCCGTTGGAAAGCTTGTCAAAGCGCTGAGTCATAGGGATTTCGAGCAACTGTGAATATTTCTCGACGGCGGAGTCATCCCAAGTGGGATAAAAGCCGCGGCTGAACCGCACAAGCTCGTTGGGCGTCAGCAGCGGATACAATGTTTTCTTTTCGCTGACGAATGCCGTGCGCTGAAAGATCGCAATCCGGTCCGTTGCCGTATTCATGCCGAGCACGCGAGCTGAGCCGGACGTCGGCCGCGCGAGACCGAGCAACATCCTGATCGTTGTCGTTTTGCCCGCGCCGTTGCGCCCAAGAAATCCGTAGATCGCGCCGCGCGGGACGTTCAGGTTTAATTCGCGCACGGCGCTCACCTGGCTATAGGTCTTCGTCAAGACATCCGTGTAAATCGCCGGTTGCATCATTTGTGTACCTCCAGCTTTGCGAGTTCTTCTTGCACCATATCCAAAATGTCCGTTTCGCTCAGTCCCAGTTGCGTGCCTTCCACCGCGATCTGTCGCGCATAGGGTTGCAGCCGGCGTATCCGCTCCGACTTCAAGAAGCGAGGCTGGCCGCCGGCGACGAAGGTTCCTCCGCCAGGCACAGTGGCGATCGTTCCCTCTCGCTCGAGTTCCTGATAGGCCCTTGCCGCCGTGTTCGGGTTAATTCCCAGATCGGCGGCCAATTTCCGCACTGAGGGAAGAGGCTGACCGGGTTTGAGCGCCCCCGCGGCGACGGCATTCTTGATCTGCGTTTGCACCTGCACGTAGATTGGCACGCCCGAAGAAGGGTTGACGTGAAATAGCACACTGTACTAATACGATAGTACGGTAGGGCGTGTCAACGGAAACTTTGAGAGGAGTGTTTTCTGGGCAAGTTACGGTCGGGCTCTGATAAGCATTACAATTTCAGAGGCGTGAGCTACGGATTGCCGTTTGGGCGTTGAGTTGAAAGGCGCCCGATCAGGAGGCGAGTCTGGTGCGGTTTGGGTCCCGGCTCAATGTCACCAGCCATACACAAAGCGGGTGTAAGCTGTGGTCTCCGGCCTCCGGGACGTTATGTTCCGACAATCCAACTTTTTCGTGAGGTGAGAAATGGCTACAGTGAAAGCAATTCCTGAGGGATATCACAGCGTTACGCCGTATCTGTATATTCGAGGCGCGGCGGGCGCGATTGACTTCTACAAAAAGGTGTTTGCAGCGACAGAGAAGATGCGGATGGCGGGTCCTGACGGAAAGGTGGGGCACGCCGAACTTCTAATCGGCGATTCCGTGGTGATGCTGGCCGACGAAAACCCGCAAGCGAAGAGTCCTGAAACTTTGGGCGGGACCGCAAGCAGCCTGCTGCTTTACCTGGAAAATGTGGATTCGGCTGTCGAGAACGCGTTGAAGGCGGGAGCGAAGATTCTGAAGCCCGTTGCGGATCAGTTTTATGGCGATCGCATGGGGACTGTTGTTGATCCGTTTGGGCAGGTGTGGTCGGTAGCGACGCACGTTGAGGACGTGTCGCTCGAAGAGATGAAGAAGCGCATGGCGAAAGTGTCGGGGCAGGCTGCGGGCGGGTGAACGGCAAAGATCGAGGTGCAGGAGGTAGATGATGTAAAGAGATAAAGGAGGCGGTGGAATTGGCGGCCCGTAGCGAAAACGGGTTCACCGCTGAGACGCAGAGTCGTGCGGAGAAAAGTAAAACCGACACGTCCCCTGATTGGAGTGCTTCGTACGCAATGGATAGCGGCGAAGGCTGCTGTGCTGGAAGGCGCTACGTTTAAACCTGCTCTCGTATGCAGGCGCCGGACTAAACGGCGAGTCCCCCGCTATCTCTCGCTCGCAAATCGTCTTTAATTCTCGGAGATGCGGGCGAGGACTGGCAACGGCAGAAAGATTTTCAGCTGCGGAGCGGCTGATTGTAGGCGAAGGCAATCTCGAGCCACAAATAAGGGCCATCAAATTTCTTGGGCAGCGGCTTTCGCGGCGCCGAGTCGCGGATCGCATCGATTGCCGCTTTATCCAAGGAGTATGCGCCGGACCTCGACGACACCTGCGCTTCGGCAACGTGCCCATCCTTTTGGATGCGGAAAGTGACGTTGACCTGGTCCCTTTTGTCCCCGAATCGCTGCTTGCGGCATCACCGTCATCCAATGTGATTGAACGGACTTCAGCATCTCGTTTATATAGGGTGCGAACTCTATTCCCCCGGTCGGACTGAGTATCTTGACGCCATGTTTCGCGCTCCAGTTGGGCTCTGCGCTAGCATCCGACACGCCAGTGCTGGGAGCAACGCGGCTGCTAGCCTGCGGAGAAGTCTCGGCCGTGCTCGGCAAGGGTCGACGGTGAGCCGCGAGTTTCAGCGCGTCGATTCCATCAATGAACGCGCTATCTGGCCGCGAACGCTGGTTTTTCGTATAGAGATTCTCGTCGGTCTGTGTACCGGCGTTTGAGGCGCCAGGTCTAGGAGCAACCTGCGCGCTACTTGGCGCAGGGGCCAACGTAAAATCGCCATTGCTGCTGCGGGCTACGAATTCGAAGGAGAGGTTGTCGCCGACACCTTCGATGTGATTATAGCGGCAGATTTCGGTGGCGAATTGGCTGCCGTTTTCGCCCGGGAGAAATTCGTCGCGCACGTCGGGCGGGCCATAGACGATGTAGATGTGGCCGCGGTCCGTTTGCCAGCCGGGTTTGCCTGATGGCGTACCGAAATGCTGGTTGGCATAGGCGATGCGGCGATAGTGCTCGTGTTTGAATTTGTTATCGGCTGAGCCGGGGGTGGGATTGCGGCGTTCCCAGAACGCCGTGATGAATTGCTGGCACTCTTCGTCAGTTTTCAGGTGCAGGAACGTATCGCGTTCTTCGTCTGTGATGATGTAGACGACGTCTTCGTTGAGCCACTTTTGGGCTGTCTCGGAAATTTCAAAGTTCGTGTGACCGCTGCGGCCATTTGATTCACTCTGTTGGGCCATCACGACCCAGTTCTTCGGCTCTGGCTGCGGAGGCGGAGGAGTGCCTTGCTTGGGCGTCTCCGCTGCGAGCTCGATGAGCTGCTCGGCTGTGGCGATTTCGCTTTGATCTCCCTGAACGACAATTGAGTTTCGTGCAGGATCATATTGAGCGCGCCCGCCGCCATAGCGGAGTAGAAGTTGCGCAACGATTGTATTCGCCTGCGAAACCGTAACCGTACTCGGCAGACCGAAGGCCTTTAGCGCCGCGTTTGGAACGTTTTGGCGCTCTTGCGAAGTCGCTGCCGCGACTACGAAGGTGTTGCTTGACGCTGCCTCCCATCGGTTTCCGGTTTCTAGCGAGAGGAAGTCGAGGGCTTGTTCAACCGTGACGTGGGACAGGTCGACGGTAACGGGCCGAGTAACGAATGAGGGATCGAATTCAACGTTCAGACCTTCGAGGTCCGCGATCGTCTGGTAGGCCTTTCGGCTGTTGGTGACAAGATGCCAATTGAATGGACCGGGGACGAACGGTACGAGTTGGGGCGCAGCCAAATCGATTTTCTCGTGCACCGGAGCGATCGATTCCCGGTGTAGGCGAGCGCCGGATTCGGGTTGCATCGCTCCCATTGTGACGGCAACAGTAGCCATGAGGATTATGGCGGCGGCAATGAGCGCCCAGATTCCGGCGGGGGCTTCGGGATAGAGCAGGCGATGGATGCGTTTCACGAGGGCTCCTCCTGTGGCCGCGACGGCGGCCTGATGGCCGGGAAGGCGATTGCGTTCGAGAGCGCCGAGGGCCTCGGCATATTCGTTGGGATGGCGAGTGACGGCGACTACTATGTCGTCGCAGCAGTTCTCGCGTTCGGTGCGCATGACTTTTGATATCCACCAAACGGCCGGGTGATAGAAAAGAAGGCTTTCGACGAGCCTCTGGAAGACGTTGACGAGATAGTCGGCGCGGCGGATGTGTGCGAGTTCGTGCAAGAGAATGGCCTCGACCTGTTCTGCAGGGAGATTGGCGAGCAGGCCGAGCGGCATGAATATTACCGGGCGCACGTGGCCGAGGACCATCGGGATTTCGGCGAAGCAGGATTCGAGCAGATGCACGGGGCGCGAGATTCTTAGCTGAGCAGCGAGGCGTGCCAATTCCGCGTGCCGTTCGTCGGATGCGAAGCAGACGCCGCGCGTGCGGAGCTTCCTTACTGCGAAAAAGCTCATCAGACGCTCGAGCGACAGAAGCAGAACGCCGACGATCCAGAATGGTGCGAGCCAAGGTGCTACGGCCGTCAACATAGAGAGCCAAGACCAGCTGGCGTTTGCTGGTGGCGCGGCATTCGCGACCGGTATGAATGGAATGACTGGCCGAAATCGTGCGACGGGCCGTGCCAGGTCGGGCATCAAGCGAAACAAGGTGATACCGAACACGATTACGATTGCGAACATCGCAACGCAGGCGGCGATGTATCGCAGGCGGGCCGAGCGAGTGGTGAGCAGGACCGCGGCGAGAATCGCGGAAATGGGTGCGCCCTCCCAGAGGGAGTGAAGTAGCGTCCAGCCGACTGCGCCCGCGAGCGGCGACGCGATGAAGGATTCAAGAATCTTCATCTTTCCTCCGTTTCTGCTCCTTGTCCTTCGGGAATTCGTCGAGAAGCTTGCGGAGCTCCGCAAGCTCTTCCGTGGAAGCTTTGCGCGCGGAGAGAGCACCGATCATGAGCGCTTTCGCGGAGCCGCTGAAGGCGCGTTCGAGAAGATCGCCGGCGAGCTGGCGCTGCGTCCATTCGCGGGGCTTTGTGGGCTCGTAGACGTGGGCGCGCTCGGATTCATCGCGACGGACGAGTCCTTTTTCGGCCATGATCTGCATGAATTTCAGAATCGTGCTGTATTGCGCGGAGCGACGGCGGCGAATCACGTTGTAGACTTCGCGGACGGTGGCCGGACCGATGCTCCAGAGAACTGTGAGGATTTCGAGCTCGGCGTCGGTAGGGCGGGGGAGATCGTTTGGCATAGTACGAAGACATTACTAGTAAGAGATTCGTATGTCAAGCGAAAAAAAGGAGGCATAGGAAGCACAAGATGCAAATGAGGCAAAGGAGCCGACGTATCTGGTGATGGCGCGCTATGAAGGCGGGTCCGCCGCTGAGCGGGCAGAGGAAGAACGTAGAGGTTTTCAATGGGATTGGAAGCGGAGGATGGAACCACACGGATAAAACAGCTTGATGGCTGAGTGCTTTATACTGTAAAGTACTTGTCATGTCCACGATAGACTCGCCGTTTTCTACCGAACTGAGGCGCCGCTGGAGGCCGACGGAGATGGCGCAGCCGCCGTTTCTGGATCATTCGATATCGGCAGGGCCGATCCGTGTCCAGTCGGCGTTGCTGATCAACCCGTTTTATCCGAAGGATGCGCATGCGAGCTTCGGCAAGCACGTTCTGACGCCGACACTGGCCCTGACGAGCTTTGCCGCGACGACGCCGCCGGAGTGGGACATTGAATATTGGGATGAGAACCTGATCGACGGGCGTCCGCCATTTCAGCCGATGCCGGAAGTTGTGGGGATTTCCGTGCACTTGACGTTTGCGCGGCGGGCGTTTGAGCTGGCGGATTGGTACAGGAATCGCGGCAGCAAGGTGATTCTGGGCGGATTGCACGTCTTATCGTGTCCGGAGGAGTGCGCGCCGCACGCGGATGCGTTGGCTTTGGGCGACGGCGTACAGCTTTGGCCTCGCATTCTCAGAGATATCGAGCGCGGCTCGTTGGGATCGAGATATGCGGCGAATTACGAGAACGCGTACCGCGACGATCCGGCGCCGAGGCGCGAGATTCTGGCTCACAAGTGCTTTCTGACGACGGCGAGCCTGATTGCGACTCGCGGGTGCCACAATCGATGCGGATTTTGTTACTTGTCGACGGACGGTTTGCGCATGCCTTACCGGATGCGCGATCCGGAGCAAGTAGCGGCGGAACTTGCAGGAAGCAGTGAGCCGTATGGCGTATTCATTGACAATAATCTTGGGTCGAACCGGGCGTATTTGCACAGAGTTTGCCGGGCGCTGCAAGCGCTGCGTAAAATTTGGAGCGCGGCTGTGTCGATTGATGTGACGGACGATCCGAGCTTGGTTCGCGCGATGGCGCTGGCGGGGTGCATGGGCGTTTTCATCGGATTCGAGTCGCTGACGGACAAGAATCTCTCGGATGCAAAGAAGAAGACGCCGAAAACGGCGGATTATGCGCGGCGGGTACGGATGTTGCACGACAACGGCATTCAGGTGAATGGGTCGTTTGTGCTCGGGTTCGACCACGATGATAAAGATGTGTTCGTGCGGACGTCGGAGTGGGTGGAAGAGAATCGGATGGAGTGCGCGACGTTTCACATTCTGACGCCGTATCCGGGGACGCCGCTCTTCCGCCAGATGGAGGCGGAGGGGCGGTTGCTGCACCGGGACTGGAGCCGTTACGACACAGCGCATGCTGTGTTTCAGCCGAAGAATATGACGCCGGAGGAGCTCGAGCGTGGATACGGATGGATCTATCAGCGGCTCTTTTCGCACGCGTCGATCTGGCGGCGTCGGCCCGAAGATTGGCGAGCGGTGCCAGGGTATTTGGGCATGTCGTATCTGTACAAGCGGTCGAATCGATTCTGGCATTTGTTGATCAAGCACGATTTGGTACACGCGGTCTGGAATCCGCTGATGCAGTTGACGCTGTTCAGGCATTTGCGTTTTCGAGCGAGGCTGGCGGAATCGGGGACGCGGTGCGAGGCGGGCGTGAGCGCGGTGCCTGC
This sequence comes from uncultured Acidobacteriota bacterium, assembly GCA_963753205.1. GTDB lineage: Bacteria > Acidobacteriota > Terriglobia > Acidiferrales > UBA7541 > Palsa-295. Next base: position 139,490 of record CAVWBL010000001.1, read on the forward strand.
GGGGGTTTAGCAGGTCGAAAAAGAGATTCAATTCCTTAGGGGTAGGGCGCGCCGAAGTTCGGGGTTATGTCGGAGCTGAGGCTCGACCCCTGAAAACATGGCCTTTCCCAAGGGAATTTGGTCGGTTAAATTAAACGGCAGAGCGACTTGGAAGAGTAGCGGGTCGCGATACGATGTTGGCTTTGGTAGAATTGTGCCTTGGGGCAGAGGGAAACATTTCTTACTGATGAGACCAGCCAAACTTTTTGTCTTCGTCTGCGTTACCGCAATATTTCTTGCTGTCGGATGCAGTAAATCCTCCAACGAAACGGCGCAAAAGGCGCCAGAACCCACGAAAACCGTCGATCCGGCAACGGCAGGTTCGATTACGGGCACAGTGAAGCTGGACGGCACGCCGCCAAAATTCAAGCCGCTGAATATGGCGGCCGAGCCGACGTGCGTGAAGGACAATCCCGAGCCGGTATATCCGCCGATTGTGGTGACCGGGCCGAAGGGCGCGCTGGCGAATGTGGTCGTCTATGTGAAAGGAAACATGGACGAATACAAATTCGATACGCCGACGACGCCTGCCGTGCTCGATCAAAAGAACTGCATGTACGTGCCCCACGTGCTGGCGCTGATGACCAATCAGGATTTTCACGTGATTAACAGCGATCAGACCTTGCATAACATTCACCCAGTGCCGCGCGACAATCGCGTATGGAATCAATCGCAGCCCGCGGGCGCGCCGCCAATCGACCGGAGTTTTCCGAATCCGGAGCTGGCGATTCCGGTGAATTGCAACGTGCACCCTTGGATGCGCGGGTATTTGTTCGTTTTCCGGCACCCGTTCTTTGCGGTGACGACGAGAACGGGAACGTTTTCGTTGGACGGACTGCCGCCGGGAACCTACACGATCGAGGCGTGGCAGGAACATTACGGCGTTCAGGACCAAGTGGTGACGATCGGGCCGAAGGAGACGAAGACAATCGCGTTTACGTATCACGCGGCACCGGAGCACGGGCAATAGGGGTTGTTAGCCAAAGCGCAGCCTGACGGGCGCGGCTTGGCAAGGATTTTCAGCAACGATAAAATCGGAGCGGGGTGGAGCCGCGACATAGCCGGCGGCATCCAAGGAAGAACGAGGGAGTATGTCTCCGAAGGTGGAAGTGGATTATTACGAAGTTTTGAGCGTGACACGGGAGGCGACGCCTGAGCAGATAAAGTCTGCGTATCGTAAGGCGGCGCTGAAGTGGCATCCGGACCGCAGTCCTGAGAACAAGAAGGAAGCGGAAGAAAAATTCCGGCAGTGCTCGGATGCTTATAGCGTGCTATCGGATCCGCAGAAGCGCGCAATCTATGACCGCTACGGGCACGCGGGATTGAATAGCCGCGGGTTTGAGGCGGGCGGCGGGTTTAATTCGACGATCTTTGAAGAGTTTCAAGATATTTTGGGCGATTTCTTTGGATTTGAAGGCGCGTTTGGCGGAGGCGGCGGCGGACGACGCGGACGCGCTCAACGTGGCCAGCGCGGTGCGGATTTGCGTTATGACTTGACGCTGACATTTGAAGAGGCGGCGGCAGGCGTCACGTCAACGATCAAGCTGGACCGTTTTGAGAATTGCGACCTCTGCCACGGCACCGGCGCGAAACCGGGAAGCGGAATGGTGGCGTGTCGGACGTGCGGCGGGCGCGGGCAAATGGCATATCAGCAGGGATTTTTTTCGATCACGCGGACGTGCCCGGCGTGCCAGGGAAGCGGGCAGGTGGTGCGCGAGGCGTGCGAAAAGTGCCGCGGCCAGGGCAGATTGCAACGCGAGAAGACGCTCGATGTGGGCGTGCCGGCTGGCGTGGATTCAGGGACGCGTTTGCGCATGGCCGGGCAGGGCGAGCCGGGAACCAACGGCGGGCCGCCGGGCGATCTTTATATTTTCCTTGAAGTTAAAGAGCATCCGCTCTTTGAGCGGCGCGGCGCCGATTTGTATTGCACAGTGCCTGTGAGCTTTTCCCAGGCAGCGCTTGGCGCGACGGTGAAGATTCCGACGCTGCACGGCGACGAGGATTTGGAAATTCCCGAGGGCACGCAGTCGGGTCAGCTCTTCCGGAAGAAGGCGAAGGGTTTGCCGAATCCTCACGGGGGGCGCGGCGATCTTTATGTGAATGTGCGCGTGGTGGTTCCGAGCAAGTTGACGCGCGAGCAGAAGCGCGCGCTGGAGCAGCTTGGCCAGACGCTGAAAGTGGATAACAAGCCGGCAGAGCGGTCGAGCAGCTTTTTCGACAAGGTGAAGGATATCTTTGGATAGGAAGCAGTGGGCAGGAAGTAAGGAGGCAAGGGAACTCCATTGCCTTTGGTTCGGCGGTTCCATTCATCTACTTCATTTTCTTCGCGAGGTCAATTCTTTCAGTTCCCAGATTCTTACGTCCTGAAATCTTGAAAAATGCAGCAGCGGCTTTTCGTTTGGCAGCGCGATGGCGCTGGCTGCTGCCATTGTGTTCAGTTTGATTTGCGCTTCGGCTGGCTGAAGCGGCCATGGCTGATGGTCGATTTCCCCGCACCAAATCCGATGGCCGTCGGAGGCATATAGGCAATAACGCTCGCTGAGAAAATATTCGATAGAGCCGGGCCGTGCTTGGAAAACCTGGCCAGTCGGTTTGTATGAGGCGCGAAGGTCGGCGGGCGGTGCGCCTCGATGAGTTCGGCTGCTGCGATACTCGCTTGTGCCGTCTTCGGATTCTCTTAGCGCGAACTGCGCTCTGAAATACGACAAATGAAACCAGCGGCGGGCGGTGGCTACGGCCAATGCACTGGCTGCATCGAGGCTGAAAAACCAGACACCCGGCTTGCCATTTTGCGTTACGTAGGTGCGCACGTTCAGTTCGGGGAAAGCGGACGCGCCCGGAAGAGGGGGCGTCCAGCGGACGCGGACTCCCGACATGCGGAAGGGAACCACGCCGACCCAGGCGCTGCCGTCGTATGTCTCGAGTTGGAGTTCGGCGGGAATGAGATGGCGGAGTTGATTCGGATGGACGGGCCAGTGCATGAAGAGGAGATCGTGCCATTTCTGCGTCATGGTCCACGGCGATGATGGAGTGGGCCATGGACGATTGGAACCGGCAGTCTCGATTGGCACGGCTGGAAGGGTAGCTTAATCGCTCCTTTCGGCATAATGGCGGCAGCGAATTCACGGCCTTCCCCATGTCCCGGTTGCGATGCATTTGTCCTCCGCCGCCCAAAAAACTTCACGGGTTGCGGATAAGACTCAGTCGTAATACTCGGCGCCGAGGTGCGTGATGAGTTCTTCGCCCATCATCCAGCGAAGCGTGTTTTTGAGTTTCATGAGCTGGATGAAAAGATCGTGCTCGGGATAGAGTTCGGGCGCGCACATGGGGCTTTTGAAGTAAAAGCTCAGCCATTCCTGAATACCGTGCATGCCTGCGCGCTGTGCGAGGTCCATGAAAAGCGCGAGGTCAAGAACGATGGGCGCGGCAAGGATTGAATCGCGGCAGAGGAAATCGACTTTGATCTGCATTGGGTAGCCGAGCCAGCCGAAAATGTCGATGTTATCCCAGCCTTCTTTGTTGTCGCCACGCGGCGGGTAGTAGTTGATGCGGACCTTGTGGGTGAACTTGCCGTAAAGCTCGGGGTAAACCTTTGGCTGCAGGATGTATTCGAGGGCGCCGAGCTTCGATTCTTCCTTTGTTTTAAATGAGCCGGGATCGTCGAGAACTTCGCCGTCGCGATTACCGAGAATATTCGTGGAGAACCAGCCTTCGAGGCCGAGCATACGAGCTTTGAAACCGGGCGAGAGGATGGTTTTCATCATCGTCTGTCCGGTTTTGAAATCCTTTCCGCAGAGCGGAACGTGTTTGGATTTCGCGTATTCAGTAAGGGCAGGGAAGTCGATCGTGAGGTTCGGCGCGCCGTTCGCGAACGGGACACCTTCGCTGATCGCGGCATACGCATAGAGCATCGAAGGCGCAATCGCCGGATGATTCGACTTCATGGCCTTTTCAAATGCGGCCAGATCTTTGTGAACGCTCTCCGGCCTGAGAAAGACTTCCGTTGAGCCGCACCAGACCACCACGAGCCGATCGAGTTTGTTCTTCTTCTTGAAATCGCGGATGTCCTGACGGAGCTGCTGGGCGAGGTCAAATTTGGTTTTGCCCTTTTTAACGTGCGTGCCGTCGAGATTTTTGACGAAGGCGCGATCGAATGCCGCGGTCATTGGCTTGATCGTCTTGAGAAACTTGGCCGCTTTATCGAGATGCTTCGCATCGAGAACGCCGGCTTTTGCGGCCGCTTCGTAGGCGTTGTCCGGAAAAGGGTCCCAGCCGCCGAAGACAACGTCAGTGAGGCCGGCGAGCTTGATGAAATCCTTAATTTTGGGAACGCGGGCTTCGGTACGCCGGCCGAGGCGAATAGTACCCATCTGCGTGAGCGAACCTACGGGCAGGGCGGCTCCTTGGCGAACGAGTTCGACTCCAGCCATCAAGGTGGTGCTGACAGCGCCCATGCCGGGCGTCAAGATGCCGAGTTTTCCTTTTGGCGGAGCGATGCTGACGGGCCTGCGCATTCGAAGACTTCTCCTTAGCGAGTGAAGTTGCGGTCAACATATTCCGGCATTGTGCAGTTATTTGCAAGGTGCGATTGTGAAGTGATATTGTAAAGCAATGTTTTACAATATCCTCCTATGCGAATAGCCAAGACGGTTTGCATCACGTTGCCTCCGGATCTTCTGAAGAAAGCTCAGAAAATTGCAGTGCGCGAGCATCGGACGATGAGTGAATTGTTTCGAGAAGCGCTGCGGCATTACATGGACGAGGCAGTGCGAAGCAGTGACAGCACCGAGGAGCGCGCTGCCCATGGAACCCCGTCACCGGAGAGTGGATCTAACGTGATTCATTCGTTTCGGATGGAACGGAAGTGAAGCAAGGAAGCAAGGAGCACTCCCATCTCGGCCGAAAACTGCTCTTCAGATGTTAGTTCGGGGTTGGTTTTTCTACGTGGTCGATTACCAGGACATTCATTTCACCGTTATCGGGTTTTAATTCGAGGCCGAGTGTTTCCCTCACCGCGGTAGCAAGGGACGGCAACGGCGAGCCAAACGACGTATCGCCTGCCCATTTGAGAAACAACTTGTAACTACCCCGCAGCCCCGTCTTGTCGAGAACCGGACGGTTCACGATCGGGCTCAGAAGGTTCGCCAAATTTGAAACGGCCCCGGCCACCGGCAACTCGTGGCAAGCACGGTCCTCTTCAGGGCAGGGACCCAAGGAATTGCCGTAAAGCGGCGGGTCGGTCTTTGGGTCATATGGCTTACCCTTGAAACCTCCCTTGGCGACCACAAGCGCGAAGACCGGCATGTCTTTCTCTTCCCAATGGACAGCGAGTTTGAAGCGATCGGCAAGAAGGGATTGCATCATCCGGCGGGCTTGATCGTTCGTAGTGTTCGCAGGCATGGTGGCCTCGAAATCGTAGTTGTTTCGCCCGCCGGGCGCAGTATCGCCCCAGTCCGGGAGGTCCAGGAGTTGGGGGAGCGCCCCGAGACTATAGGCGAACGAAATAAGAGCTTCTAAGTTTGCGCACTGGTCCGTGACCGTGCCAGGAGAGACCGAGATCCCGACACGGAAATTGCGATCACCGGGAACGCGCTCTTTGATGGAAACGACCTCAAAGGAGGGCCTGACGGATGAAGATCGTGGCGCAGACTGTACTTGCACCGCGGAGGCGCGAGGAAATGAGAAAAGCACGACGGCTGCGATTGCACTTACCAAGACGCCCACAGCGGAATTGCGACACATTTTGGTCTGCCTCCTACGCGCCTTCTTGCTCAGTTCGGAGAAGGCTTTTCGACGTGGTCGATTACGAAGACAGCGACCACGCCCTTTTCTGATTTCAATTCGAGACCGAAGGTTTCCTTCAGCGCTGGCGGAAGTGATGGAAGGGGGGAGCCCAGCGAAGCATCTCCAGCCCACTTTAGATCCATATAATAGGTTCCAGTGAAGCCGGTCTTGTCGATTACGGGACGATCCACAATGCCACTGAGCATGCCGGCGAAGTCGGAAACTGGAACTGACCTAGCGACCACGATATGGCATCCGCGATCATCAGCCGGGCCGCCGATAGAATGGGGCGCCCTGGGCGGATCATTCCGAGGGTCGGAAGGTTTGAGTTTGAAGCCGCTCGGCAGGACAACCAGTGTGTAGATAGGCATATTTTTCTTTTGCCAGTGGAACGTAAGTTTGAACCGGTCAGCTAGAAGACCTTGCATCATCGTACGCGCTTGATCGCCGGATGTACCTGGGGGCATAGTTGCGTCAATTTTGAACGTGTTCGTGCAACCGCCGCCTCCGCATGCGGCACGGCCCCAGGCAGGCAGTCCGATTACAGGCGAAGACATAGTCAGGTGAAATGCGAAAAATATCAGGGCACGCAAGTTAGCGCATTGGCTGGAGACCCCTCCTGGAAAACTTGCACGCCAGCGACGTATGCACCGTTTGGCCCTTCGCCGGGATGCCACTCTCGGATTGATGCGACGTCGAAGGTAAGCGGTACAGTCGCTTGGCTACTGTGTTGGCTTTGGGGTACGGCAGGTGGCTGCAGACGTGATGGCAAGCGCGGCAAAGCAAAATGAAGCTTGCAGAAATGCCGAGCGCCGATTCATGGTTGCTCCGCACGGTAACGGATAGTTGTCGCGTACCGGCTTACTGATGTCAAGCGAACTCCACTTGGTTGCAATAAGTTCCGATCGTTTAGACGCCAATCGGAGATTGGCGTTCCCAGGAGAGGAGGGCCAAATTGTCGCGCGTTTCTGGCAGAGAAGAGTGCTCCGGCGCGTGCGTTTGCACGCGAAATTGGTAGAGTGTTTGGCAGAGGGCGATCATTCCTGCCATGGAAAACCTGGAAGCACCGGGCCGGCCGGCGACCTGGAAGAGGCTGCTGGCGTTCGCGATTATCTATTGCGTGTGGGGTTCGACGTTCCTCGCGATTCGCATTGGTGTGCAGGAAGTGCCGCCTTTCTTGCTGGCAGCGATGAGGTTTCTGGTCGCGGGGCTGCTGCTCTATGGGTTTCTGATCGTGCGCGGAGAACGGTCGCCGCGTGCGCGTGAATGGGGATCCGCGTTTCTGCTGGCTGTCTGCATTTTCGTGCTGGATTACGGATTCGTGTTCTGGGCCGAACAGCGCGTGCCTTCCGGAGTTACCGCGGTGATGCTGGCGACGATTCCGGCATTCACGGCGCTTTCAGAGATCATTTTTCTGCGAACGCAGAGGCTCACGTTACGATTGGGGGTGGCGCTGCTGGTCGGACTGTGCGGCGTGGTGATACTGATGAGCCACTCGATGCTATTGGGCGGCGCGCCGATTGAGGCGGCGGGCGCGGCCGCGCTGATGGTTTCGGCGATGAGCTGGTCGGTGGCGTCGGCATTGATGCGCAAGCTGCCGCAGCCGGAATCGAAGGCAATGAGTGCGGGTTCGCAGATGCTTGCGGGGAGCCTACTGTTGGGAATTATCGCCGCCGCGCTTGGGGAATTTCGGGGCTTTCATTTTGCGAGCGTTTCGCGGACAGCATGGTTTGCGCTGGCGTATTTGATCGTTTTTGGGTCGATTATCGCGTTCACGGCATACGTGTGGCTGATTCATCACGAATCACCGACGAAAGTGGGTACGTATGCGTATGTGAACCCGGTTATCGCCGTGCTGCTGGGATATTTCTTTGCGGACGAACCTCTTGGGTTGCGGACGATTTTGGGCACGGCGTTTGTGCTGGTGAGCGTGGTGGTGATCGCGACGACGCGCGGAAAGAAAAGTGCGGTTGCGCGCGCAGCAGCTGAGGAGCAGTCGGTCGCATGATGGCTTCGATGCGCGAGGCGAAAGGGATGCTAACCGCACGAATGTGCAGGATTGATCGTTGGGCTGCTGGCTCTGCCGTCGCGCGCCGCGGCTGACAAATATCGGAAATCCGATGCTAAGGGAATCGCCATTGGCACAAAGCGGCGCGGGGTGGTGTCAATCAATGCGAACGGATACGCGGAACTCAAGGTGAACTATGGCGATCAAATTCAAGCCAACAGCGGTGAGGTCATCACCGAATGTGATTCCCATGGCGGACGTGATGCTGGTGCTGCTGATTATCTTCATGGTCGTCGCGCCGATGATCGTGAACGGCAGGCCCGTGGATATGGCCCGAGCGGCGAACACTGACAACATGCCCAATGCGGAAAGGGATGATGCCGTGATCGTTGCCGTGACGCGGGACGGGCAGTACTTTCTGAGCCCGGGAAATAACAGGGTTGCGCTCGACAAAATTTCTGGCGACGTGAAGAACCTCGTTGCCGACAAACTGGGCAAGACGGTGTACGTGCGTTCAGATTTCCGCGCCAAGTACGGCGATGTTGCCAAAGCGGTGGATCAGATTCGGTCTGCAGGCGTGGACAACGTTGCCTTATTGACCGAGAAAATCGCTCCGAATAGCACGCCACGACCTAATCGCGGCTCGTAGCAGATTCGGAGCCAAGTGGCCTCGCGCCACAGTCAGGAGTCGCTTCGGCGCGCGCTATTGAGTCGATTGCTGCGCCAGGGCGGCTGGCGCGGTTGGGAGCGCGGCAGACGGCGTTGTGGCGTCGATGGAGGCGCCGTTGACGACGATTTCGACGCGGCGATTGCGCTGGCGGCCTTCGGGCGTGTCGTTGGAGGCGACAGGATCGGCTTTACCGAATCCTTTCGCCGTGATCGATGAGGCGGCAACGCCTTCCTGCGCAAGGAAATCGCGAACGGCGCCGGCGCGCTGTTCGGAAAGCTGCTGGTTGTAGTCGTCGCTACCGACGCTATCGGTATAGCCCTCGATCTGCAGAGTCAATCCGGGATGCGCCAGCAAAATGCCGGAAATTTTTGCCATCGTTTCGCGCGCACCGGTCTTAAGGGTGTAGCTGCCCGTATCGAAAAGCACATCGGACATGTTGACGATGAGACCGCGGGCTGTGTCGTTGGTTTGGAGAATCGAATTCAGCTGCGTGAGAAGCTGCTTGCGAAGATCGGCCTTTTCGGCGTCGGCTTTCGCAGCGGCGTCGCGAGCTTGCGCGGCCTCGGCTTCGGCAGCTTGCTTTTGTGCGAGAGCGTCCTGCTTCTGCGCGAGAGCGGCTTGCTGTTCGGCCAAGGCAGCTTGACGTGCCTGCTCTGCCTCTTCCTTAGCCTTCGCTGCTTGCGCGGCTTCGGCTAACGCTTCCTGTTTCGCACGTTCTGCCTCTGCTTTGGCAGTTTCGGCCTGTTGGCGCGCCTGCTCGGCGGCCTGAAGCTGAGCTGCTTCCGCGGCTGCTTCGGCACGTGCTTTTGCCGCTCGTTCTTCGGCCGCTTGCTTTTCGGCAGCGGCCTGCGCTTGCGCGTCCTCATCGGCCTTTTTCTTCACGGAGATTACGCGGGCCTCTTCGGCAGTTTGAATGGCATCGCGGGACATCGCGATGACGGCCGTTTTGTCGCGTTTATTTCGGTAGGCCTCTTCGGCATTTTGAAGCTGTTTCTGGGCCGTTGCGATCACGTCGGTGGCGTACTTCGAAGCGTCGGCATTGTTGGCAATGCGGACGGCGTTGCGCGCTTCGAAGAGTTCGGTTGGCGTCTTGCGGTCGATGCCGAAGATGAGATTGTCAATCTTCGTGTTCGAGGAAGAATAAGCGCTCTGCGGCAAAAGTTGGTAGGTGGCGCTAATGCTTTCTGCGCCGGGCATTTCGCTGTTTTCAAGGACGACTTCATTGCCGGGCTGTGACACGGCGAAATACGGTTCGGCGCTGACGACCAGGGCGAAGATCTGCATGTCCGTCATGGCTTTGACTTCGCCGTTGCCGTTTTTTAGCTGGAGTTCGCCGAGATTGACGGCGCGGCCTTCGGGAGACACGGCCCAGAGGACGTAAGTGAGGTATTCGAAGCCGAACTTTGTCGCGTCTTCCATGTTTTGGAACTTGGCGTCGATCTCGACGCGGTTACCTTTGTTTTCGACGCTGGCCTCGCCGACGCCTTGCGGCATTAGACCGCTGCCGCGGAGAGGAACCTTTATCCTCCCTGTGCCACGACGGAAGGTGATCGCCTTGGCGGTTCGCGAGACGGCTGGCGCGGCTGCTACGGCCGTTGGCGTTGATTGAGCCTGCGCATTCGCGCGGAGTGTCGTGAAACTCAGCGCGGCGACGAGCATGAGGCCGAGAATTGGGATCGCCCGGCGGTCGGACGGCATTGACTGTGTACGAGCATCGAAGGGCATGGGATCGGCTCCTTTTGCCAATATTTCCGTGGTTTTGTTCAGGTTAGCAAAGATGGCAGGCGCGGGAATGGGAGTGCAGAACGGCTTTGCGGAAGTGATTATCTGTACGTGGGGACAGGCTCTTGGAAAGTCAAAAATCTCACACTTCTTCTAACGGTTTGACATTTGCGGCGAGCCATATGCGAATGGTCTCGAAGCGGAATGTACCCTCGTCCAGCGAGCCGGAGATGAACCTGAAAGCTTTGAGGGTAGGCACGTCGATGAAGTGGCCATTCAGGCGCAGAAAAACGTCCGTCATGACAAAGGCGACGCGCTTATTGCCGTCGAGGAAGGCGTGATTATTCGCGAGTGAGTCCATTAGCGCAGAGGCTTCATCGACAAGGGTCTCATAGTACCCCGTCTGCGGGCGAAAAATGGCCGATTCAAGCAGATTATTGTCGCGGATCCCGTGGATGCCTCCGAATTCCTCGATAAGCAGACGGTGGGCTTCGATGGCTTCGGCCACCGTGGGGTAGAAGCGGTCCGGCATCTACTTCGCCAGTAGCTTCAGCAGATCCCGATTCTTGTCGATCGAGCGGCGAACGTGCGACATGACTTCCGGCCGCACGGTATTTTGAGTGGGGGCGACGAACTGGAGATAGTGTTCGGCGGCCTGTTCGAGGACATGTGTTGTCGTTTGGCCGTTTTCCTTGGCGAGTTTTGTAAGGCCATTGTAAAGATCCACGCGCATCGTGAGGCCAATTTGTTTGCGGGCTTTTGTGGCCATGGGTTCTCCCGAAGCAATTATAGGAGCCGCATCTTGGTTTTTCAAGATCTATCTAGATATTTCTAGGGCTCGCCCAAAACCGGACAGGGTTACTGATGCGCGGTGGTCAGGCGGTCGCTGCGCGGGCCGAAAAGGCCGTAGAACGTAAGGCCGAGGCCGCTCAGGAAGAGCAGTGGCGCCAAATAGCTCGTCACGAAAGAGCTGATGGCAATGGGGACGTGCATCGCGCTATAGCCGCCAGAAAAATACTGAATGATGGCTGCGAGCAGCATGTAAAGCAGTCCGCGCCTCACCAGGCTACGTTTCGCAGGCTGTACCGCCGCCGGGGCTTGCTGCCTGCCGCCTTCGGCGCCGGGAAGGGATTCGCGGCACGAAGGACACTGCGTGGCGGTGCGCAAAACCGAGAGCCCGCAAAATGGGCATTGGCGGATCTTGTGCGCCATCTCGCTCGATGGTGTCTCTCTGAAAGCCATTTGAGTTATGCACTCCTTTGGTCTGCTTTGTCCAATTCTAGCAAGCGTTAATGCGCGCGATCAGCAATGGGCGCGCGATTTGCAGAAACGGTCACCGGTACGCGCGGTCAGGTAGTACAGGTGTGCAAATCTGCACTCTCGGGTAATTGCGCGACACATGCGGACCTCACTACAGTGAGTTGTCATTAGCCCTTCGGAGCTATCTATCCTCTTCAGCGAAGGAGATATCATGTGGAATAAGCCAGCGGAAGCGGAAACACCAAGCACTCGTCCGGCGCAGGGCAGCGGTTTTGCGTCAGCGCCCGCAGTGATGCGGCCGACGGTGCCGACCGCACGGAATATGTCATGCCTTGGATCCGGCCTGGAGATTAAGGGTACGATCACGGGTTCGGAAGACTTGCAGATCGACGGTAGAGTTCAAGGCCCTATCTCGTTGCAGGGCCAGAAGCTCACGATTGGGCAAACCGGAAAGGTGCAATCGGAGATTTCGGCGCGCGACGTGATTGTGTACGGCGACATTACCGGGAATTTGCAAGCGCAGGACCGCGTCGAAATCAAAAAGGATGCCTCCGTTGTCGGCGACATTAAGGCAACGCGGATCAGTATTGAAGACGGCGCGTACTGCAAGGGCCGCATCGAGATCGATCGCGGTGGGCGATCATCTTCATCCAGCATTTCGGAGGCGGAGAGCGTTAACGCGCTGGTCCCCGTCGGGGCAAACTGAAGAAGCTGCTCGGTGAAGCGAGCGTCGCGGTGCGCTCGCTCTCCCATGCCCGCATTACAACGCTCGCGGAGGCGCGCTGGGCCACGCCGCATTCGCCGAGCTTGCAAAAGCTGCTTCGCCGGCTGGCACAGGGCCTCGCGGACTCCACAGTCGTTTCATTTTCCTGAGTGCGATTCCGGCACCTCGCTCGACTCTGCGACAGAACCAGTGTCTTCGATCGCATCGCCGCTCTCCGCACCTTTCGCGAGCTTTTTCTGTTTGCGGCGCTCAGCCTTCTCGCGCTGCTTTTCCTGCCTTTTCATTTCTTTCTGACGCTTCAGAAACGTAGTAGCCATCAGATCTCCTGGCGTTTCGAGTTTTCGTTGCGAGTCCAGCCGAACCTGGGGTTACCAGCGAGGCTCTCGCGGTTGCCGTGAGCTTTCACGATAGTCCTCATTTGAGAAGCCTCCTCTATCGCGTCCGGCGCCACCGTAACTCGGGCGGCGCTCTGCCTTGGGACGCGCTTCATTGACCTTGAGGTTGCGTCCGCCAATGTCCTTTCCATCGAGTCCTGCAATCGCCTTCGCTGCTTCGGCATCGACAGCCATTTCTACGAATGCAAAGCCCCGGGATCGACCTGTCTCTCGATCCATAGCGATGTGAACGCGCGTCACCTGACCGAATGTCTTGAAAAGCTCGGTCAAATCGTTCTCGGTTGTCTGGAAACTCATGTTGCCAATATACAGATTCTTCATTCCGTTCTCCTCATTACTGTCGAAATCGCCGCCCCCCTGCGAATTAGTGCGCGAAGCCGCTGCGGGCTAGAGCTGCATTTGCGTTTGAAGAAATTCCCCGGGAAGCCGGACCAACGTGCTCTTGGATGTGACTCGTGGCCGCCTCGCGCGTTCACTGTTCTCGCATTTTTCGGCAGAACTGAGATCCACGGGCATTCGCTCCATGCGGACGCCCAGCGTACGTTCCAGCTGCATTAGCTCCGTGCGTTGCTCCCTCGAGAAAAGAGTAGAAGCGACGCCGTGTGCGCCCGCGCGGCCCGTGCGTCCGACTCGATGGATGAAGTTCTCTGCCACATCGGGCAGATCATAATTGATGACGTGCGCGATGTTTTCGACGTGAATCCCGCGCGACGCCAGATCCGTTGCGACCAGGACGCGATATCGTCCTCGCTGGAATTCAGCCAACGCGACAATCCTTTGGGATTGCGAACGATCGCCATGAATCACGCCCGCGTTGATGCCCCTCCAGTTCAGGAACTTGGCAATTCGATCGGTGCCACGCTTGGTCCGCGAGAAAACAAGGCAGCGACCCTTTTCCTGCGTCAACAGTTGGCATAGCATCAGCTGCCTCTGATCTATGGAGATTTCGAATGCCTGAAGGCGCACGTTTTCGGAAGGCTTCAACGTAGAGCCGAACGCCAACCGTATCGGATTCCTCATATACCCGTTAACCAGATTCGCGACGGAAGCTTCGAGCGTCGCCGAGAAACACAGAGTTTGTCTGTCTTTTGGCAGAACCGCGACAATCCTGCGAATCGCCGGGAGAAAGCCCATGTCCAACATGCGATCGGCTTCGTCCAGAACGAGCGTTTGCAATGCTCCCAGCTGGATAAGTCGGCGGTTGAGGAAATCCTCCAATCGGCCTGGAGTTGCGATCACGATGCGAGCACCTTTGCGGATTGCGCTCAGTTGGGGGGTTTCCGCTAAGCCGCCGACTACAACCGCCGCGGCCGCGAGTTGGTCGCCCTTCAGAGCGTTAAATTGTTCGGCGACTTGCATGGCAAGCTCGCGCGTGGGAACCAGCACGAGCGCGTCGATTCGGTGTGTATCCCTCTGAATCAATCTTTCGATAAGAGGAATCAGAAACGCAAGCGTCTTGCCTGTGCCGGTCTGAGCGGTCGCAAGTACGTCTTTGCCCTCTATCGCGTGTGGAATGGTGGCAGCCTGCACAGCAGTAGGAACTGAAAAGCGGGGCGCCAGTCTCTTCTTCAGGGAAGGAGAGATAGGCAATTCTGAAAAATTCTGCATTTTGCTTTCTTGCTGGCAAGAGAGGTTTGCAGCCGGCTAGAAGCAGGGGCTGGCATCTATTGGCCTCTCGGCCAGTCTTGTTTGGATTACGCTGAAAACGGACGGAGATAACTGATGGCGGATATTCTCAGACCAGGTCTTGAACGGAGGGGCCGCGCAACACAACCGAAAGTGATAAGCGCTGAAACACTATAACATAGATATAGAGCAAAGTAATACGGGATATTATTATTAGGCACCTTCAACCAAGGATTTCCATCACCATGAGATCGTAGATGCTACGATGGATTATGAGTTTAGCTTATCGAATTGTTTTCGAGTGCCCCAACGGCGGTCACAATATTAACCTCCAAAGAAAATGCAATAACGTGTCGCTCTCTGAAGATGAGGCGATGAGAATATTTGGAGACGAGGATCTTTCCTGTACGAATCCCGACTGCGGGTGGCATGGGAAAGCGTCGAAGACCAGGCTGCTCCGAATTCTGCCATTTAACTGGATACTCTCTTCGGTGGCATAAGCCTTGACCTTTTGAAAGGTCGGTTGTCTGGGCCCTGGCCGCAATAGGCCTCTCGTTTGCCAAATCGTTTCCTGTCCAGAGTGCCAGTATGGCAATCCCAACCTCTTTAAAATGAGCAGCCTGCATCTGGTTGCGGCGCATTGTGCCCTGTACGCTAACAGTACGGACGCTCTATTGCACCGACCTCGCTGATCGCGTTGAATTGAAGTCAGAGTCGGACCAGAACGATAAGACTGATGAGAAGTCTTAAGCCGTTCTCGCGTGAGTTGCAGCAGGGACATAGACAGGAAGAGGCAGAATGGCCACATCGTCCTATTCGCATTCGGAACAGAAGAGGCTGCTCGGAGCCGACAAACGCCACCGGACGCGTCAGCGGGGTTTCACCCTCCCCGAGTTGTTGGTCGGACTGGTTGTGGCGGCGATTCTCGCTGCCGTCGCTCTGCCAATGTACAACACCGCGATGAACAACATGCGGATGAATGGAACCGCCACCGCGATTTCCGGAGCCGTGTCGCGCACGCGGTATCAAGCGGTGATGACGAGCCAGACTTATACGCTGGCGATCACCGCGCCGGCGAATACATACGTGGTGAAGAATTTGGCGACCGGCGTGGCTGCTGCAGCCGTTCCTTTGCCGAATCCGGTAATCGCGATTAACACTGGAACTGCGGCAACCTATACCTTTACGTTCAATCCGAACGGAACGGTAACGGGCGCAGGCGGCGGCGCGATTCCGGCACTCGTTCTTACTTATGTGGGACATGAAACAGATATCGCGGTGTCAGGTGTGGGAAATGTCACGACAAAAACTGTCTACTAGAAGCATGCAGAGCGGAGAAGAAGGATTTTCGATGATCGAGGTGCTGGTCTCGATCGTCATACTCTCGATTGGACTACTGGGAGTGGCGCTGTTGATCAGCACGACGATTGCCTCGGGTACACGCGCGAGGTACATGAGCATGGCTAACGTTCTCGCCTCCGAAAAGCTGGATAACCTGAACAAATGGCCGTCGAGCGATACATCGTGCGACAAGAACGTTTGTCCCGGCGGGTCTCTCACAGGGCCTTCGGTTTGCGCCGCGGGTGATACGTACTGCGACCAGATTACCGTTAATGGAGCATCCGGCGTCGACTACGAAACGCAGACGCAGATGGTCGGCAGCCCGCCGGCTCCGGTTACGACGACGATCGTCCACACGAGCGCCGGCTGTGTCGACACTCCCGCAAACTGCGGAGTACCCGCGCCGCCCGGAGGCGGTTCGACGTTCACGCGAAGATGGTTGATTACGGCAGATCCGACGGTCACTTCGAGCGGCGGAACAGCGACGATCACCGGCGCGCGACGCATAACAGTCATTGTGACGCTCAATAACCAGCCGGCGAGTGCGCCGGTCAGTTTCCAAATGAGTATGGTGCGCCCGTGAAATCTTCCAGACACTTTCGAATGACAGGGCCGAAAAGCCACAACACCGTGCGGGGCTTTACACTGATTGAGCTTCTCGTGGCGATGGCGGTGTTTTTGGTTGTTGCCGGTACTGCGTTCGCTTTGTTCGCCAAGCATGCGGCGCTTGCCACCCAGCAACAGAACCTCTCGGGAGTGAATATCGGCTCCCGCAACGCGATGTCGCAGTTGCAGATGGATCTGGCCGGTGCGGGAGCGAACCTGCTTTCCAGCGTCCAAAACGCACAGCCTTTCAGCATGGGCGTAGTCATCAGGAACAGTGTTCCCGGCGTGGCTGCTGCATGCGCGCCGAACACTACTACGTGGGCTTATCCCGTTGCGAGCGCCTGCTTCGACTCTTTGTCGATCATCAATGTCAAACCGTGTACGACAGGAGCCGCAGGCGGTGCCACGGCTCCTGTGCTTGTGATTTACGATACGACGCCCCCGGAGGACCTCAGCTCCAATACCCTTACCTATGCCGACGATCCAAATTTCTCCGGAACCCCCGCCCAGCACACTGCGACGCTAACGGCAGATGCGACTTGCTTCAAGGCTGGGGACGAGTTGTTGATCGTTTCGCTTCCGACGACGACTCAGCCCCAGTGCGCGATCGACCAATTCAATTACTGTGTGACAGCCGTTACCCTGACCGCCGACGCTAGCGAGGTGGCGCAGCCAGCGGTGAAGCTGACACATAATCTCACAGGTTCGGCCGGTCAGGCCTCGGGTTGCCCCGGGAGCGGGTGCTCGGACCCTCTGGGCGTGATGAGTTCGAGTAACTACACGAATGGGCAGGCAAAGTCGTTCGTGAACTCGAGTTCGTACATCATCGATTTGGGCGCGGGAGCAAACGACATCACATATGGAGTGCAAGCAAATCCGGCAAATGCGAACGACCCGCAGTTGGTGCGCTGCCTCGGCGCCGCATGCACCGTCGGAAATTCGCAGGTGGTCACGGATCAGGTGATCGGGTTTAAGGTAGGCGCTGCTCTCTGGGACAACGATCCGACGAACGCAACCGATATCGCGAACTATTTTTACGATGGCTCAAAATATTGCACCGACGCAATCGCAGGGGCGGATTGCACGGCAACGCCGCCGCCTGCCAACGACCCCTACGACTTCACTCTGGTTCGTTCAATTCGCGTCTCCATGGTGGCGCGGACGACGCCGCAAGTGGACCAGACGCTCACGAACTTTAAGAACGGCTTCGACCAGGGGCCGTATCTTGTCCAACAAGCTTCCGTGGTAGTCGACCTCCGGAACATGACCATTCCGGACTTTGGGAACTAAGCAGAATTTGTCTGGAGGCAAGCCAATGAATCACAAGTTGAATGCTAAACGTGCAGCCGCTGACACTCGCCGGCGCCGCTCAGCGCAGAGCCGAGGCGTCGCGCTAATCACAACGTTGATTCTGTTGGCGCTGCTCGGAGCCGCCAGTATGGCAATTGCGCTGCTGGTGTCTTCTGACACGTTCATCAACGGCTACTATCGGAATTACCGCGGTTCGTTCTACGCGGCTGATTCGGGCGCCAATGCCGTGGTTGAAACGATGAAAAATGCGATCAACGCGGCCGGGGACGACACGACTGTGCCTCCACTGCCCGCCAATGGATTGGTTCCAGCGTCGGTGACCGCAGCCTATACGGCCTTGGAAGCAAACTATTATTCGGTTGGCGATCCCGGTTCGTGGAACGGCATGTTCGAGGCGGCGGGGACAACAAAGGTGTATCCGGCCCAGACGCTTGCTGGGGCCGGAAGCTATTGCGTTCAGAATCCCGTCGATGCTGCGCATCCGAACAACAATGTCTACTGCGACTATATTTACCCGTTTAAGGTTGTCGTGAACGGTGAGTCCTCGGGCTCGGAGCAGGAACAGATCGTCGAAAGCGGAACGATTCGTTACCACAGCTACTCTGGGCAGAATGCGGGTAGCGCGCAGCCGAGTTTCGCCAAGTGGGGGGCTTTTATTACGAACTTTAGCGATTGCCAGGGCCCACTCGTCCCCGGAACGATGACGGGTCCCTTCTTCACAGATGGACAGTGGAATTTCGGCAACTACACCAACCCCGGCTACACATTCACCGATCCTCTCGGACAAGCCGGCTCCAAAGCCAGTTGGTGGAAAAATAACAATTGCACAGACTCGGCTTCGGCTCCGAGTGGATTTACAAGCCCAAGTTTTCAGGGCGGATTCAATCTCAATCAGGCGTATGTTCAGGCGCCTTCCGACACATACAACCAGGCGCAGGCCGTCCTCGATGCAAAGGGCATTCCTCCGTGCACGGCGGCACCGTGCCCCGCAGATCCGCCGCCGAGCCAGGCAACAATGGCTGCGGAGTTGCAGACGGTGAAGGGAATAGCTTATCCGGCGAGTGGCAGCGTGCCGAATGGAGTCTACATTCCCGAGTATTCGGTCACGACCGGCGGAACCACAACAACTATGTATGGCAGCAATCCGGCGTCCGGTGGCGACGGATACGCGGGCGGCTTTTACATCCAAGGCAACGCTTCGATTTCCTTGACTGCTAGCACGGATTCCTCAGGAAATCCGACGCAGAAGTATACGATCACGCAGGGCGCTACGACCACCACAATTACTGTCGACACCGCGACAAATCAGACGATCGTGAAATCAGGCAGCACGACACAGACCCTGACCGGCGTCCCCGCTCAACTGGATCCCAATTCGGGCGCTGTTATGACACAACAGGACCCGTCGGGCAACAACGTAAGTCCCACTATGCTGTACGTGAACGGGCAAATCAGCGGTCTTTCGGGTACCGTTCAGAACAACACCGGCGTCACCATAGCGGCTTCGAGCGACATCAGCATAACGGGCAACGTGACGTATGCGTCTGCTCCCGTCTCGATTCCGTCCGATACGTTGAACTCCAGCACAAACGCCGGCGTCCTGGGCATTTATACGAACGGGAACATTAACCTTTATCCAGGGTCCGGTGGAAATCTCACGGTTGACGCCAGTCTTGCCGCGCTGAGCGGGGTCACGGGCGGAAACAGCGGATTCGAGACGCCCGGCGGCGGCATTGGCACGTGGACGATCGTGGGTGGCCGCGCAGAGGACCATGCTCACCCCGTGAGCATCAGCACAGGAAACACCTATTATGACCGACGCTTCGCTTCCGGCAGCTTTGGGCCGCCATGGTTCCCGACGGCCGTTCCGCAGCCTGGATCGACGACCATCCCTCCGAACGAGTCGATGAGTATTTCCAGAACCTCGTGGCAGGAAGCGAACCGCTAGTCCAACGGATGCAAGCAGGAACGAAGGGCCCGAACCGGCAAGTAAGGCGCGTTCGGGCCCTTCTCTTTTTTAGAGGCGCCTAAATCTCTCCGAGAATGCGCGAGCACGCCCAATGGTCGATCATGCCGTGCTCGATACCCCATTCAGCCATGCGGATTGCATCGTCAGGATTATCGGGATTGCCCGAAATGCCTGACATGCGTTGCCATTCGGGCCAGTCCTGAAACTGCAGAATTCCGTAGGACATCTTGCCGTTGGTATCCAGGCGATCGATGACCCTGCCGCCGCTCTCGCACGGGATGAGGTGCTCAATGGCGAGATCCGCGGTTTCGCGACTCGCCGGAGCGCCGACAGTGAGTTTTGGTCCCCGCCAGTACGGGCGACTGTCATACCTTGCGTTTAGGAGCATCGCACGGCCGTATATTGGGCTAAGTGCATGTTCGGTTTTTCTCTGATGCTCGAAGACAATTGGACTCCACGGACGATACAAACGGGAGTATGCGGCGCCGTGTGCCAAGAGGGCAGTGAGCGCCACCGCGAATGAGATCACGGCAATATAGAGGCCCTTTTCGAAATCACCTGAGCTGTTGTTCGCGGCGCGCGGACGGACCCGTTTACGCGGGGAGTTGTTACAATGGCGGCGCTTGGCCATGGAACGCTCTTCCTTTGAATTAAGCTATGCCGTGATCTCTCTGTCAATGGTACGCGATTGTAGGCGAATAAAAGGCGAATAGTCAAGCGGAAAGGTAAGGGCGGGTCAATTCAGTGATCATGTCTTTGTGTCCCGGGTACTTACGCGTCAGCTCGTCACGTTTGCCGACGACGTAATCCGCATAGTCGAAGCCGGGAGACATGGTTGTGCCCAGCAACGCATAGGCGCCGCCTCGAACGACGCGCGAGCCTTGCCAACATCCCCCTGGGACGCAGTGCTGGAGTCGCATGCCGGCGGCGATGTCCTGACCCAGGATAACAATTTCGCAGCCGCCGTCTGGGCGGAGTTGAAGCATTTCGACAGGGTCGCCGAGATAGAAATGGAAGAGTTCGTCGCCAGGGAGCTTGTGCATGGCGGAGAAAGTCTCTAGCGTGAGCAGATAAAAAATCGCGGTGCTAATGAAACGTTCGCCCGAATATGTAGGGCCGAGAGCCTTCGATCCCCTCGTCTCGCATCGATAGGTTTCGGCAAAATAGCCGCCTTCAATGGGATGAGGCTGCAGGTGCAGAATATCGCGGATCTTGTCGTAGTGAGCGGCACCATCCGAAAATGTCGGAGCGCAACGGAGACAAACTGTCGCACCTTGCACCGATGTCAGGGGGGTCCGCTACGCTGCAACTCTCCGAATTATCGCACGGCCGCAAGCGTGGGTCGCCGATAAATGCGCCCACGTCTTCATGCGCGCCTCGGCCACGCGCCGAGGATGCTTTCGTCGCGCGGACAAGCGTCAGAATCTCATCAATATCAGGATGAGCAGAATAACAACGATAATGCCCAGTCCACCGCTGGGATAGTAGCCCCAACTCCGGCTGTACGGCCACGCCGGAACCGAGCCAATCGACAGCAACAGCAGGATGACCAGCAAAATGAGAAGCATTTGGTTCCACCTTTCATATTGCGAGCCGCCGACGCAGCTGCGCGCCGCGGAGAACTGAGCCCAAGACGGTGACATCATGAGACATGGCTCTCGTTCGGACAATCCTGCCGCCGCTGTATCGGGCTGATTGCGTTTGCGTAGGGTGTTTACGCGACGTCGCCCAGTTTCCACCCGCCTTGCGACTTTCATTGCCCATCGCGCCCAATCTAAGTGATTCACGCGTGGCCCCTACAGAAGAACGCCGATATCGACTGCACGTGGTACGATCTATGGTGTTTTGGTAACCCTCATCTACTACCAGCCGAAGGAGACCTAAAGTGGCCAGCACAAAGACCGGGACGCAACCCCACGAGACCAGTATCACGCGCGAAAGGCTGATCGAACTTCTTAACGAAGACTTGGCCCGGGAATATCAGGCAATCATTGCGTACGTGGCGTATTCCCAGGCGCTCAAGGGAGCGCAGTACATGAATATCGCCGATCAGCTTGAGGAGCACGCCAAACAGGAGCTTCAGCACGCGCTGACCGTTGCGCGGCAGATCGATTATTTAGGCGGGACTCCAACGGTGACGCCCAAGCCCGTGAAAATGAGCGACAAGAACGAAGAGATGCTGCGCTTCGACCTCGATAACGAAAACGAAACCGTGCGCAATTACCGCGAGCGCATCCGGCAATGCGAAGCTCTTGAGGAATACGCTATGGCGGAGCAGATTCGTGAGCTTGTGATTCAAGAGCAGGACCATCAGATAGATCTGGCGACAGCATTGGGCATCGACGTGCCGGACGTCGGCAGGGGAAAGAAGTAGTAGGGACCTCATGCGACGGCTTATGTAACGCTGTTTGCGCGCGGCACGGATTGTCGTGCTGCAACTTTGCAACCCTATTTTCTACAAAACTGAATATTCTGGCCGCGTGGTGACGCCACACGCGGCCTGTTTTGTGCGCAAGATTCAGCGCCTTATCCAGAGTTGATCGTTCTGTTTTGCAGCATAAAATATGTAATCGCTTACAATTTCTTGCTTCCCGCTGGTTCAGCCCGGGCTCAATAGGTGTACACTGTGCGCCGGAACGGGCCGACCCTTCCACGCGGATTTGCGAAGGGCGTGTGCAAGGATACCCCAAAGAACGATTCAGGTCTGAGCGGGACGACGGCGGAATAACGAAATGGCAGAAGCGAAAAGCGTATTGAAGCTTGATCCGCGCGACAATGTCGCGATCGCGCTGAAGAACTTGCCGACGGCGGCGCGTGTCGCCGTGAACGGAACGGAAGTTGATCTCGTAACGGACGTTCCGGCGAAGTACAAGTTTGCGCTGCGCGATCTGGCGGCGGGTGAGCCGGTGATCATGTACGGCGTCATGGTCGGGAAGGCCACGGCACCCATCCGGCGGGGTGAAACGATCACCGTTCGGAATTTGCGTCACGAGGCGACTCCGTTCCACCAAAAGACCGGCGAGTTTCATTGGAAAGCGCCGGACGCTTCGCGTTGGCGCGATACGACGTTTGTCGGCTATCACCGCTCGGACGGCCAGGTCGGCACGCGCAATCACTGGCTCGTCATCCCACTCGTCTTCTGCGAAAACCGCAACATTCTGATGATGAAGCAGGCATTTGAAGAGGAGTTGGGCTTTGCGCAACCGCCTGCGTACCGGCAGCAAGTGGCCCAGCTTGCGCAGCTCTATCGCGAAGGCAAAATCGACCAGGCGCAGGAGCATGCCATAGCTTTAGAGCAGCAGAAACGCACCATGCCGCGCTCATCGCTTTTCAAGGACATCGACGGCATTCAGTTTTTGATTCACCAAGCGGGCTGCGGCAGCACGCGCGAAGACGCAGACAATCTATGTGGCCTTCTAGCGGGCTACATTCATCATCCGAACGTCGCGGGTGCCACGGTTTTCAGCCTTGGCTGCCAGCACTCGCAAATGGCGATTCTTCGCGAACAAATCCGGCAGCGCGATCCCAATTTCAACAAGCCGCTGATCGTTTTTGAGCAGCAGCAGAGTGCCTCGGAGTTCGCGATGCTCTCCGAAGCAATCCGCAAGACCTTTCTCGGCCTCGTGGAGGCGAATAAGAATGAACGCGCACCCGCTCCGCTCTCGAAACTTGTGCTGGGCCTGAAATGCGGCGGCTCGGATGGATTTTCCGGCATCTCCGCGAATCCGTCGATCGGGCACACGGCCGACCTGCTCGCGGCGCTCGGCGGCCGAGGAATTCTTTCGGAATTTCCGGAGCTTTGCGGCGTCGAACAGGACCTTATTGATCGCAGTACGAGCAGGGAAGTAAGCGACCGTTTCATGCAGCTTATGGAGGCGTACGCGGCGCGCGCGAAAGCCGTTGGTTCCGGCTTCGACATGAATCCTTCGCCGGGAAATATTCGCGATGGTTTGATTACCGACGCGATGAAATCGGCCGGCGCTGAAAAGAAGGGAGGGACTTCACCCGTCACCGCCGTGCTGGACTACCCGGAATATTCATCCGTGCCGGGGCTGAATCTGCAGTGTACACCGGGCAATGACGTTGAATGCGTAACGGCGCAAGTCGGTGCGGGCGCGAGCGTGGTTTTGTTTACTACCGGGCTCGGCACCCCTACTGGGAATCCGATTGCGCCCGTCGTGAAAATCTCGACCCATTCGGATCTGGCTCGGCGCATGGGCGACATCATCGATATCGATGCGGGTGCGGTGGTTTCGGGCGAGAAGACAATCGAGCAGATGGGCGAGACGATTCTGGATTCCGTTGTGGCCGTGGCCAACGGCGAGACCTACACGAAAGCGGAAATTCTGGGCCAGCGCGATTTCATTCCATGGAAGCGAGGAGTTTCCCTCTGATTCGCGCAATCCAGGTCCGCGAAGTGACGGCTTCGGGATTATGAGAATCGACGCCCATCAGCATTTCTGGCAATATGACGCGCACCGTGACGCCTGGATCACGGACGAGATGTCCGTGCTGAAGCGCGATTTCTTGCCGAGCGACCTGCTACCGGAACTTTCAGCGAACGGAATCGACGGTACGATCGCGGTGCAGGCCGATCAGTCCGAGCGAGAGACGCAATTTCTGCTCGATCTCGCCGCGCAGCAAAGCGCAATTTTGGGCGTCGTTGGCTGGGTTGATTTGAAGTCGCCGTCGCTTGCCGACCGCTTGGAATATTTCGCTCCGTTCGAAAAGCTATGCGGTTTCCGCCATGTGGTGCAGGCCGAGCCCGATGATCGCTTCATGTTGCGCGAAGATTTCCAGCGTGGGATAGGCATGCTGGCCGAGTTCGGATTTACTTATGACATTCTGATTTATCCGAAGCAGTTGCCGGCGGCGATCGAGCTCGTGCAGAAATTTCCCAAGCAGCCTTTCATCATCGACCATCTCGGAAAGCCGGAAATAAAAGGCGCGCGCATTTCCGAATGGGCTGGCCAGATGCGCACCATCGCCCAAAGCCCTAACGTTTACTGCAAGGTTTCCGGCCTGATCACCGAGGCCGATTGGCAGATGTGGCGCGCCGAAGAGTTTCGACCGTATCTCGATGTCGTATTCGACGCGTTCGGGCCGGATCGTCTCATTTTCGGTTCCGATTGGCCTGTATGTCTGCTGGCGGGAACATACAGCCGCGTAAAGCAACTGCTTGTCGACTATTTAGCGGATTTTCCGGAGAACGACCGCACCAAGATTTTTGGTGTAAATGCTGTTCACTTCTATGGCTTGTGGGTGAACGCGTAATGGACCTCGGGCTTGGCAACAGGGTTGTTCTTGTCACGGGCGGTGCGAAGGGAATTGGAGCGGCGATTGCGCGCGCGTGCAGCGCAGAAGGCGCCATTCCAGCGATTGTGGATCGTGATGAGGGCGCTTGCCGGAAATTGCAGGCTGAGGTTGCCAAGTCGGGCGCGAAATGTCATGCGATCGCGGTTGAGTTATCGTCCCCTGAAAATTGCCGGAAAGGCGTGGACGAAACGGTTCAGCAATTCGGGCGTATCGACGCGCTGGTGAATAACGCGGGCATAAATGACGGCATTGGCCTTGAGAGCGGCAGCCCTGAAAAATATGTCGCGTCGCTCGAGCGCAATCTGCTGCATTACTACAACATGGCGCATTACGCGCTGCCGCATTTGAAAGCGGCGCGCGGGTCGATTGTAAACATCAGTTCGAAAACGGCTGTCACGGGGCAGGGAAATACGTCGGGCTACGCCTCGGCGAAGGGCGCAATTTTGGCATTGACGCGCGAATGGGCCGCGGAGCTAGTCAAATACGGGATTCGCGTCAATGCGGTGGTCCCGTCCGAAGTGATGACGCCGCTTTACAAGCAGTGGGTCAGCACGTTTCCGAATCCCGAGGAAAAATTGAAGTCGATCGTGGCGCGAATTCCGCTCGGCAAGCGGATGACCGAGCCGAAAGAGATCGCGGACACGGTGGTCTTTTTGCTTTCTGCCCGCGCCAGTCACATTACCGGGCAGCATTTATATGTAGATGGTGGGTACGTCCATTTAGATCGCGCGCTGGACTGACCGAGTTCGAAGAGGAAGCATGACGAAGCAATCGGTACCTTTGACGGACCGCAGATACGTACTGCCGCTGATTCTGATTACGAGTCTGTTCTTTCTCTGGGCGCTCGGTGTCAACCTCAACGACATTCTCATTCCTCAATTTAAGAAGACCTTCCAGCTGAGCGACCGAGCTTCTTCGCTTGTTCAATTTGCCTTCTTCGGGGGGTATTTTCTAGCGGCGCTTCCTGCGGGCAAATTAATGGAGCGCATCGGTTATAAAAAAGGACTTCTCTTTGGCCTTTTCGTCTGCGCGTTCGGAGCGTTTTTGTTCATTCCCGCGGCGTCTGCACGCGAATACGTATTCTTTCTCATTGCGCTGTTCGTGATGGCCTTCGGCCAGGGTTTTCTGGAAACGGGCGCAAATCCGTATGTGACGATCCTCGGGCCGCCGGAAAGTTCGGAGCGGCGTCTCAATCTCGCGCAATCGTTCAATGCCGTCGGCGCGTTCGTCACGCCATATATCGGAAAAGCGTTCATTCTTACGAGCGTTGGATATTCGGCAGAGCAGCTCTCCCAGATGAGCTCCGCACAACTTCAGGCCTATTCGGCGTCTTTGGCGGCGCGCGTGAAAATGCCTTATCTCGTGATCACGGGCGTATTCCTGTTCGTCTTTCTATTGATCTTGTTTGCCAAGTTGCCCGAGGTACAGCCGAGGCTGGAAGAAAAAGAGCGGGAGATCGAAAGCCCGAGGGGCGAATTATCGGGATTGCTGGCACACAAGCACCTCGTTAAAGGAGTCCTCGCGCAGTTTTTCTATGTGGGCGCGCAGGTTGGCGTCACGAGCTTCATCATTCGCTTTGCAGAACACTCGCTGCCGGGAACCTCTGACGTAGCGGCCGCCGATTATCTCTGGTGGCATTTGCTGGGTTTTATGATCGGCCGCTTCGCGGGTTCGGCGATGATGAAGAAAATCGCGCCGCCGCGCCTGCTCGGCACCTTTGCTGCAGCGTCTGTGATTTGCGCACTCATCGCCATTTTCACCACAGGCATTGTCCCGATCTGGGCTGTTGTATTCATCGGATTTTTCCATTCGATCATGTTCCCGACGATTTTCGCCTTGGGACTGAAAAATCTGGGGCCATATACGAAACTTGCCGCCTCATTCATGGTGATGGCGATCATCGGCGGCGCGCTGTTTCCGTTGCTGATGGGCCAGATTTCGGATATGAGCAATATTCAATGGGCGTTTACCGTGCCGCTGGCCTGCTATGTGTACGTACTCTATTTCGCGACGAAGGGCTATAAGCCGGTGCTGGCGCCGCGAGCCGCGAGGGTGATCTGATGAGCAAACGATACTGCCTCACGCTCGACTTAAAGGACGATCCGAACCTGATCACCACATATAAGCGCTACCACGAGCAGATCTGGCCCGAGATCACGCAGAGCATCAAGGATTCTGGCATCGAGGACCTGGAAATATATCTCTTCGGCAACCGGCTCTTCATGATCATGGAAGTGAACGACCGTTTCTCTTTCGACGCGAAAGCTGCCGCCGACCGAAACAATCCGAAAGTACAGGAATGGGAAACGCTCATGTGGAAATTTCAGCAGCCGCTGCCGCAGGCGAAGCCGGGCGAAAAGTGGATGCTGATGGAAAAGATCTTCGCGCTGGAAAAACAACAGGATCGTCTAACAATTTAGAACGCAAAAGGAGGCTGAAATCATGGAACAGGATCGCAATCGCATCACGCGCAGGGGTTGGATCACCACCACCGCGGGTTCGCTCGCTTCGCTGGCAGTGGCACCGTCGCTCGTAGCTGGCGCTGCCAAGGCTGCGCCGCAGACGCAGACAACTGCCGTTGGCGACCAGGAATCGCCCGAAGTCGTCGCTGACCGCGCGAGGCGCATGGAATGGTGGCACAAGGCGCGCTTCGGCATGTTCATTCACTGGGGGCTTTATAGCACCATCGAGCGTCACGAGTGGGTCATGGAAAACGAAGGATGGCCCGTCGCGGATTACCAGCAGCACGCCAAAATCTTCAAGCCGATTCCGAACGCGGCGCGCGCATGGGCGAAACTCGCGAAATCCGCCGGACAAAAGTACATGGTGATGACTACGAAGCATCACGAAGGTTTCTGCAATTTTGACGCCTCCAAATACACGAACTACTGCGCGCCGCAACAAGGCCCCGGTCGCGATCTCGTAAAGGAGTATGTGGAAGCCGCGCGTGCGGAGGGAATGCACGTCGGATTCTACTATTCGCTCATGGATTGGCATCATCCGGACGGCGCAAACTGCGCGACCGATGATGCCGCGCGGCAGCGGTTCGTGGATTACACGCATGGGTTGATTCGTGAACTCATGACGAATTACGGGAAGATCGACGTGCTTTGGTACGACGTCGATTGGCCGCTGAACACCGAGCAGTGGCGGTCGGAAGAGATGAACAAAATGGTGTTTCAGCTCCAGCCGGACATCATCGTGAACAACCGCAACGGCTTGCATGGTGATTTCCAGACGCCCGAGCAGCAGATCACCGCCGACAAGAGCGGGCGCGCGTGGGAATCGTGCATGACCCTCAATGATAGCTGGGGCTATCAGCGCGCCGACGACGATTGGAAGAGCCCGCGCCGCGTCGTCCAGAATCTGATTCAGTGTGCGAAGGACACCGGTAACTATCTTTTGAATATCGGCCCCAAGCCGGACGGCTCGATTCCGCAGCCTTCGGTCGATATTTTGACGGAGGTCGGCGGCTGGCTCCAGCGCAATGGCGAATCGATTTACGAATCGGATCCGTGCCAGCCGAGCAGGTCAAATTATGCGAGCTTCAGCCGTAAGGGCAACACGCTTTACATGCACGTGCATTTCTGGCCCGGCGATTACGTTGCAATTGCGGGACTCATGGTTGGAGTGAAATCGGCGCGCATGCTGGCAACGGGCGACAAAGTGAACTTTGTTCAAGACAAGTTCCGCGTGCGGTTCACTGGCCTGCCGATGAAGGCGCCCGATCATCCGGTCACAACGATTGCCATCGAATGCGATGATGTGCCGCACCAGGACAACATTTTCGTGCGGAAAGAACGCCCGCGGCTCGGAGTGGGAATGTAACAATCGCGCGAGCGGTCGCTCGTCCCTATTCTGTAGCTCGGGTATTCCGCTTTTTTCAACCTGACGGCACGGCCAGTCGCGGCCGTGCCGGCTGAGAGTCGAACGAGGCAATTATGAGTCGCATATCGCGTAGAAGATTCTGCTTCTCCGCCGCGGCTGGTTTTGGCGCGGCGGCCATGGCGGGCCATTGGACGTTTGCCGAGACGCCGGAGCGCGAAATTCCGGACGTTGCTGCAATCGATCGGCACAGGATTCTCGCTGCGGCGGACCGTTACCTAAAAGACCAGCCGGTCACGATCACGTCAGCCTCAAGCCCGCGGAGCGCTGGCGGAAAGCACGATTACTTTTCCGAAGGTGATTACTGGTGGCCGAATCCCAAGGACCCGAACGGGCCCTACATTCAGCGCGACGGCATGTCCAATCCGGATATTTTCAACGCACACCGGCTAGCATTGATCAGGCTGAGCGTGCAGGTTCCCGCCCTGGCCGCGGCGTGGCTGGTTACGAAGAAGAGCGAATATGCCGCTCACGCCGCAAAACACCTGCGCGCATGGTTCCTCGATTCCGCGACCCTGATGAATCCGAACCTGCAATACGCGCAGGCGATTCACGGCATCACAACAGGGCGGGGAACCGGCATCATTGACACGCTGCATCTGGTGGAAGTCGCACGATCTATTCCCTTCGTCGAGCGTGCGCAGGTTTTTTCGCCTGCCGAATCGGCGGGACTTAAGAAATGGTTTGCCGATTACCTCGACTGGATGACCACATCCAAAAACGGCCAAGCCGAGCGCGATGCCAAGAACAATCACACCACGGCCTGGGTGGCGCAAGCGGCGGAGTTCGCGGCATACACTGAGAATGCCGAAGTCACCGATTTCTGCCGCAGGCGCCTGAAAGAAGTAATCGTGCCGGATCAGATCGCGTCGGACGGCAGCTTTCCACAGGAGCTGCGCCGGACGAAGCCTTACGGCTACTGCATCTTCAATTTGGATGTGATGGCGACCGTTTGCCAGATACTCTCGACGGCGGACGACAATCTCTTCGCGTTCACGTCACCCGATGGCCGCAGCTTCGCGAAAGCGATGGCGTTCATGTCTCCTTTCATCGCCGATAAGAGCACATGGCCCTACAAGCACGACGTGGAATATTGGAATGATTGGCCCGTTCGCCAGCCGAGTCTGCTGTTTGCGGGCATCGCGCTCGACCGCCCCGAATATTTTCCGGTGTGGCGCCGCCTGAATCCGGATCCCACAGTACCGGAGATTATTCGCAACTACCCGATCCGCCAGCCGCTGCTTTGGGTGACGAAACCTAAGCAGGGAAGCGAAGGCGTATGAACCTTGTAACAACCCGTTCAGCGATAGGTCCCGTACTTCTTGCCTGTGCATTTTTCTTTTCTGGATGTCGAACCACTCAAAAGACGCCAGCCGCCGTGCCAGCGCTGCGTCCGCGGCCAGTCTCTGCGGAGCCTATGCTTGCGCTATTGAATGAATTCACCGGACCGGGAATACCGGTTCTCGGACCTGAAGAAGCTGCTCCCATTCCCCATACTTGGCCCGATCCGACGAGCGTTCCGATTTTGCCGGGCGCCGGGCTCGCGCAGCATCCGATGCTCTACGCAGGCGAAGGCTATAATGAAATCTTCGTCGTGAATCACGGGAAAGTAATCTGGACGTACAGCTTCGGCAAGGGCGGCGAGATTGACGACGTTTGGATGATGAGCGACGGTAACATCCTCGTTGCGCGACAATTTCACGTGGACGAAGTCACGCCAACAAAGCAGATCGTCTGGCATTACGACCCGCCGCCGGGAACCGAGGTCCACACGTGCCAGCCGATCGGGCTCGACAAAGTCTTACTGGTGCAAAATGGCTTGCCGCCCGAGATGATGATTATCGACAAGACAACGAATGCAATCGAAGTGGAACACTATCTTCCCGCCGAAAGCCTCACGGAACCGAAAACGGTCCATCCGCAATTCCGTCGTTTTCGCATGACGGCCGCTGGCACCTATCTTGCTCCGTTCCTCAGAATGAGCAAGGTTGTCGAGTATGACAAAGATTTCAATCCGATTTGGAGCTACGAAATTCCCACGCCGTGGGACGCGATTCGCCTGCACAACGGAAACACTCTGATTACAGACGAACATGATCGGCTCGTGCGCGAAGTGAATCCTCAAAAACAAACCGTATGGGAATTCGGCCCGGCAGATCTGCCGCCGAATATCGTGTTTCACAACCTGCAGACCGCGGACCGTCTCGCTAACGGCGACACCGTAATATTCAGTTCCACCGGCGGCACAAAACTCGAGGATCGGCCGAACATCATTCAAGCGGTGGAAGTGACACCCGATAAGAAACTAGTGTGGGTGCTCCAGGATTGGAAAGACCTCGGTCCAGCGACGACGGCGCAGTTTGTCGATCAGCCCGGATTCCCCGAGCACCCGGGCGATCTTCAGCACTGACCAGACGTTCGTCCCAGCCATCCATTAAAGAGACGCGCCGGCTGCCCATACAGTGTTTCCCTGCCAGATATGGCTATCGTAAAGCAGTATTATGGAGAGAGTTGGGCAGGGCGTGAGTGCGTGCTTACGGCGATATCACCAGTTCGAAAAAGCTCGCTTTCCCTTCGATCTCACTTTCTTTTTTTCCTCTTAGCCAGTGCATTGGCGACCTCAGCTGCCTGCGGCCAGCAGTCGAAGGCGGCCGTATCGAAGCGAACAGCGAGCGCTGATTGCAGCGGATGCAATTCCCAATTCAACATCCTTAAAGGGGGCCAGGGCGCGTTCCATGAAGAAGACGAACTTTCCCGCTTGCATTTTGCTGGTTTTGACCGGGCTCCCGTGCGATCTGAAAGTACGCGTGTTCCTTACACAGGACCGGAGCGCGCCGTCCGTCGGGGATTTATAGATTTCGAAATTGGGCATGACTCGGACCTTTTTCTTCGGAGCCAGAAGCAGTCGCAAGAAACTCGACAAAACTCGGGAAACGGCGCTTCGGCAACCGGCGGTTCGCCCGGTCATATATTTTGGGTGGTTCCGGCCTTCAAGGTTGATTACGCAGGAAAGTTTCAGCCGCTAACGCCGAAAGAGAAGTTCCAGGAGTGGGCGCAAGGCTCCTACGATCCTTTAGGTTTGGGAGTTGGAGCATTTGAAGCGGGCGTCCTGGAGTATTCCTCGACAGACGGGTTCTGCGGCTACGGCAAAGATTACATCGGCTATATGGAATGCTTTGGCTCAGCCGAGCTGGATTCAAATATTTCCAGCTTTATCGGCGATTACGTACTCACAGTGGCTTTTCATCAGGATCCGCGTTATTTCCGGCTCGGCAAAGGACCGTTTGCAAGGCGTGTTTTTTATGCGATCTCGCGCGTATTCGTCACCTATAACGATCGTGGGCACACGGTCTTTTATTCTTCGGCGCTCATCGGGACGGTAGCGGCTGCGGGAATTTCGAATCTGTACTACCCGCCTCAGGACCGCGGATTCGGACTAACACTCTCCCGAATCGGTTTCGATCTCGGAAACACAGCGCTTTACAACGCGGCTGCGGAATTCTGGCCGGACATCAATTCTGGGCTCCATCGCGTATTTTGATCAACTCAATACAAAACGGGCACCGGGCGGGTTGGAAACTTACATTAACCCGAGCGAAAGATGGAGCGGCAGAAGATGGGACTCAGGTTTATCGAGCTGTTCGCGGTAGACCTGAGGCTTTTCTCGCGCCCGATCTAGCGCCTCGCAAGACATCGTGACGAGTTGATTTAGAGCGTCTTCTGCCCTGCCTGGTCGATGTGCGTGTCCGCAATCGGCCGGCTGAGGTTCACGTTGAAGTCCTGCACGTCTTTCAGTTGAAACGCCGGCACTCCTTCGGCCAAATCGGCCCGCACATTGGTGAAATTGGAGCCCTGCACGTCATCGAGCACGAACGCGGAGCGCTGATCGGTTTCCATCGCGCGAATTTCGATGTTACGCATCTCGATATTTTTGACGTGGCGAATAAAGAAGCCCTGCGAAGGCATCGGCCCGAACATTCCCGGTTCCGGATACTTGTTTTCATCCTCGGGGACGACAATCGCGGCCTGCTCCTTCGTTCCGCGGCCCTGATGCATCACGTGAATATCGTTGAGCACTACGTTCTCGATCGGGTGGCCGGGAATTCCGCTGATAATAGAGCCGAGTCGCGAGACAGAATTCGAGCAGACGACGTTGCTGATCATGACGCGGCGGAGAGCGCCGATCTTCAAGTCCTGCGGCCCGCGCATGCGCGAGCCCAAACGCATGAAAATAGGTGCGCTCGTGATATCGCGCATCGTAAGGTTGCTGACGGTGAAGTCCTCCAGCAGCGCACCGTCCACTGTCTCGAGCGCAAACCCCTGGCAGCCGTCGAAGACGCAATTCGTGATCGTGCAATTCTGGAAGCCGCCATTGGATTCCGTGCCGAACTTGATGCGGCCCGTGCGCGGAATGCGAGCCGCCGCATCGTAAAGCTTCATTGTGCCGTCCAGCAGCGTCCCTTCCTGGTAATTTCCGCTGACAAAGCAGTTCGCGATCGTAAGCTGCGCGGTGCTTCGCGCATAACCAAGAGCGTAAGAACTTTTTGGCACGAGCGCGTCGTCCCACGGTGAATTGATGCTGCAATTTGTCACACGCACGTTGTGGCAGCAATCGATATCGATGCCGTCGCGGTTCGTGTCGATCATCAGGTTGTCGATCGTCATGTTGTCCGCGGCGGTAGCAAGCACGCCGAAGTGCCCGCCATGAAAGATCTGGAAATCGCGCAGCGTAATGTTGTGGCAATTCTTCAGCGCGATGCATTTGTCGCCGACGCCGGGCTTTGATTCACCCTGTCCGCGCGTGAGACCCTTGCCCCAGATGCGTCCCGGACCCAAAATCGAAATGTTCTCGATATTCTCACCCCAGATGAGACTGTTATGAAAATGGCTGTGCCCGTAGTCCTGATACATGTCCCACTGGTTTGGTTCAGCCGCGTCATAGCCGCCCGCGCCGTTCGCGGGAGTCTCGGCAGCGATAATCACTGCCCCATGTTCTAGATACAGGCCCACATTGCTCTTCAGTTGAACTGAATACGAAAGATAATTTCCCGCAGGGAAGAAGACCGTCCCCCCGCCTGCCGCCGCTGCGGCATCGATGGCCTTATTGATTGCGGCGGTATCGATCGCATTGCCGTCGCCCTTAGCACCGTACGTCCGCACATCATAGCCGCTGACGCCCGCGCCGACCGCCGCTTTTGGCGAGGCATGTATGGCCCGTGTACCGACGCCAAGCATTCCGACGGAACCGCCAGCAAGTACCGAACTCGCCGCACGCAGAAAATCACGTCTCTCATCTGACCTTTTGCTCATTTTCTTTCCCCCCTCGGCGAGCGACTATAAAACAGAATTGCGCGGACTGGTAGGGTAAATGTAAACGTGTACAAAAGGCTGTTTCGGGCAATAAAACTGGGATGAGGAGACGGAAATTGCGGCGGCGCCGGGAACGCGGGGGAGAAGTCGCGCTGCGACGCCGCCTATCTGCAGCTAGCTACATCTCTTGCCGCCCGAAGCGAAAACACCGGCAGGTGGCTTCGCTCGAGCCGTTATTCTCCACGACGGTTTAGTGATTGTCGCCATTGTCGTGATGATCGTTGTCGTGATGGTCTCCCTGGTTATCGTTGCCGCGATTATCGTTGTTGCCCCGCTTATCGTAACCTTGGCGGTTGTTGTCCTCGTTCCGGAAGTGGTTGTAGTCACGGTTTTGCTCGCGGTCCCATGCGTGATCGTGGTCTACCCGGCCCCGCGGCCCATTCCAGTAGCCGTCATAGAACATGCCGTTATCGCGGCGTGGTGGCACCCAATAGGAGCCTTGATACGGCGGACGCGTCCAATACCCCTGATGCCACGTGTAGTGTCCGTCTCCGTCAGGATCTGGATACCAATACCCACGGACCCACACAAAACCGGGACCAGGGCGCGGCGGTCTGTGTTCCACTCTTACCGCCGGCGGCGGACCGATTCGAATTCCAAACGATACCTGGGCTCGGGCGACCGACGCGCCGCCTAGGAGCAGCGAACCAGCCAACAAGAAAGTTACTAGAAGATTTCGCATTTCGATTTCACCTCCGAAAGGTGTTGCCAAACCCTAAAAAATCCTACGTCCATGGGCGACAACTGACGATACACGAAACTGTCTATTCGCCCCTGCTGGTTCGCGTAATTTGCCATAAGGCTCAGTGCTGCATAACCAGTAGTGCAAATAACTCCCGTCCCTTAAAGAAATTACACGGGTAAAGAAGAACGGCAACGATTCCATGACTTAGAAGCCGGCGACCTTCTTTAATTGATTTAATTGATTTGTGCCTCGCAGATAAGATGCTTTTAAACTCTGCGTCCGTGGTGGCGCAGCCACTCTTGGTTGTGAGAGTCCGTTTGCATTATGATTGCCCGGAAATTATTCAAACGAGTTTTCTTGCGCCCGTAGTTCGTGCCTGTCCATCCTGCGGACAGAAAAATCGCATCCCCGGCAAACATCTCGCTACGGCAGGGAAGTGCGGCGCGTACAAATCCGCGCTACCGCCCATCGCCGCGCCGGTCCCAGCTGACGAAGCGCTTTTCGACGAAATCGTGCAGGGTGCGTCGGTTCCCGTTCTCATCGATTTCTGGGCGAGGTGGTGCGGTCCTTGCCGTGCGTCGGCTCCCGAAGTCGCACGCACTGCGGCCGACATGGCGGGCAAGGCCATCCTGCTGAAAGTCGATACCGACCAGCATCCGTGGCTCGCCGCGCGCTTCAGCATCCGGAGCATTCCAACCTTTATCATCATGGCCGCGGGCCATTCCGTAATGCAGCAAGCGGGTGCCGTCCATCACAGCACCATGAAGCAATGGCTCCAATCCGCAGCGAACGCTGCAGTAACCATTAGCCGTGGTCCGTAAAGCGGCGTTACAACTTCCGCCCGTCGCAACGCAGCAGGCCTGCGAATCTCTGTCGCGGGGCTTTGTCGTCATGAGACGGCCTTAACAGCGGGTACGAGCCACTGCTTGCACGCCCCCTAGCGCAAAAAGGAATTTTCTTACGCCGGATCGTTACCGGAGAAATGGATTTGATTCGCGCTCTTCGCCAATCGTGGTCGTGCCGCCATGTCCCGGATAGACAATCGTTTGCTCCGGTAGCACGAGCAGCTTTTCGCGTATCGAGCGAATGATATCGGGAAGCGATCCGCCCCAGAGGTCGGTCCGCCCGATGCTTCCCTGAAAAAGCGTGTCGCCTGCTAGAAGATTCGGCGCGTGCTTATGCACCGCTCGCGCGTGCTGGGCTTGCCCAGCAACAGTATTTTGCTCATCGACCACCAGGCTGATGCTGCCCAGTGTGTGTCCGGGTGTGTGCAACACGTGCGCGGCAAAATTTCCCCAATGCAGCGTATCGCCCTCCTTCACGAAGCTCTCGATTGGCGCAATCGCGGGCGTAGGAACGCCGAGCCACTGCGCCTGCACGTCAAGTCCTTGGTAAAGCGGCATGTCCGCTTCGTGAATCAAAACCGGCGCGCCGGTCGCCTGATGCAATGCCGCGAGCCCGCCGACGTGATCGATGTGCGTGTGTGTGCTCACAATGGCCCGCGGTTTCAAACGATGCCGCCGCAGAATCTCCAGGATGCGGTCGACTTCATCGCCAGGATCGACAACGAGCGCTTCGCCCGTCTCGGGATCGCCCAAGACCGAGCAATTGCACTGTAGCAAGCCGACGGGAATCACTTCATGGATGAGCTTTTGCGCGGGCATCGCGGAAAAGTATATCGCGGAATCGCATCTGCTAGAATTAGCGGGAGCCGAAGATATGGAAACGCACGCTTCGATTTTCGAAACGCCTCTCCTCGCGGAACATCGCGCGGCAAACGCGCGCGTCGGAGAATTTTCAGGCTGCTTGCTGCCGGAAGGCTTCTCTGATTTCGACGTGGAATACAGAGCAGCACGCGAAACTGCGGCGCTCTTCGATACAAGCTGGCACCTCACAGCGAATTTCACGGGCCGCGACCGCGTGAAATATCTGCACGCTATCACGTCCGGCAACGTAAGGGATCTTGCGAGGGATCGCGGCACGCTCGCCCTGCTACTCAATCCGCAAGGCCGTATCCTCGCCGAACTGGAAATTTACGCGCTTGTGGAAAGCATTCTGATGCGATCGCACGTATCGCTTCGCGAGCAGACGATCGCCGCCTTGAAGAAGTACATCCTCGGCTCGCAAGTAAAACTCGAAGACGCAACTGACGCGACGGGCAGCTTCGCAATTGAAGGACCCCGCGCTGACGATGTGTTGAAGCAAATTGCTGGTATTGATGTGGCAGAGCTGCCGGACATGGCTGCTTGCGAGATCCGCATCGAGCAGGTCCCGTGCCGTCTGCTGCGCCGTTCGCATTTTGCGCAGCCGGGTGCCGAAATTGTGACGAACCGCGATGCGCTTGCGCAATTGTGGCGGACGGCCGAAACCGCCGTTCGTAAGCACGGCGGGGCTGCAATCGGGATGATCGCGCTCAAGTCGTTGCGACTGGAAGCGGGGGTGCCGTGGTTTCCCATCGATTTTAACGACACGGTAATCCCCCACGAAGCCGCTGTCGAAGGCACGCATATCAGCTTCAACAAGGGCTGCTATACAGGGCAGGAAATCGTCGAGCGCGTCCGTTCGCAAGGCCGAGTGAACCGT
Source organism: uncultured Acidobacteriota bacterium (assembly GCA_963753205.1). Taxonomy (GTDB): domain Bacteria; phylum Acidobacteriota; class Terriglobia; order Acidiferrales; family UBA7541; genus Palsa-295. The sequence goes on from CAVWBL010000001.1 coordinate 176,784, forward strand.
AAGCGCGTGCGGCTGAAATTTTCATCCGCGCAACCTCCGTTGGCCGGCACGAAGCTGCGCGCAAACGGCGCTGAAGTCGGCGCGATCACCAGCGCCGCCTATTCGCCCGCCGCAGGCGCGGCCGTTGGAATGGGGTACCTTCGCCGCGAGCAACACGCCGCGGGAAGCAAAGTGGAATATGACGGCGGAACAGCAGAAGTGATCGCCTAAAAAGCGCGCTATTCCGGCAGGATTTCGATCGCGCTCAGCGAAGGATAATTCACGTTGGGAGTGACGTAGATTTCGATTTTGCTTTGCGGCGTCGGCTCGACATGCATGAAAGTCTTCACCAGCGGCGCGTTCTGCGCTTCGCGCATAATGTCAAAATTCTTCAGCAACTCGATTCCGTTGCACGAAACGTCAAACACGCGGCTTCCCGCTCCACCGACATTCTGATTCTGAATCCCAAACCAGCGCTCTATAAAATGCAATTTGAGCGTGTATTTGTGTGCGGCCGCAACGGGAATGGCGTAATGAAAATGTCCCAGCCGCTGACCGTCATAAATCCCGCTATCCGGGAGCTTCCTCACCTCACTTCCGTGGCTGCTCTCGCGCCCGCCGGAAAAATCGCGATCCGGCAGCCAGAGCCGGCCTTCTTCGTCCCGATAAGCCGTATCTCTGCCGGCAAGAATGCGGATCGGCAGAGGCTTGCGGTCAGGATCGGGCAAAATTTCGACCGCATTCACAAACGAGTGCGGAGCGGTGAAATCGAGGTGGATCGTGCCATCGGATTCGGGCTGCACATTCGGGAAGACCTTCTCGGTCGCGGTATCGTCCGCACCGGAATCGTCGACCACGTCCAACGAGCTAGAGGCGCCCCCATCGACTGTGTAGTTGATCGTGCGCGCGTTTTCCTGAAGTCCAGCCGTCTCCGCAAATAAAAGATGCATTTCGTAGGTGCCGGGCGGGACTGGGAATTTGCAGCCGAACGCGCCTTCTCTACCGCTCTCGAAAAGCTTCGGATCGCCCGTACCCTCGATTTCTGGTTTCGACACGGAAAATGAGTCGCCGCCCGTGCAAAATCTATCGGGCGACCAGACGAAGCCCGACTGATCCGTGTAGGGCTGTCTTCCTTCACCGATCATGGCACGCAATGACGGCTCGATATTAGCAGTCAGTACCCGTGACGCAGGCGCGGGCACGGGCGACGGAGGTGGTGCGGGCGCAGCTTGCGCCTGGCCTAAACGTAGACGCCCAAATCGCGGCCACAGAAAGAAAAGGAGTAAAGCAAGAGCCGCTGCAGCCGCAATGTAGGTGCTAATGCGGGCAATCTTTCCCGGCTTTGTGACTTGGGCGAGTCTCCGGGCTCGCCGTTCGCTTACGCTGCCGGCGGAGCGTTCAATAGTATCCGCAACACCATTTCCGCTGACTGCATGTGGTGCTGGCGAAGAATGAGCAGAGGCGCCATTCTTCCCCTGCTCGTGGGCAGCGGCCGCGCCTCTCGGAACAAAGTTCGGGACATATCGGCCGGCAGGGATGCAAATATGAATCGCATGTTCCGCTCCGTTGGTCCGGTAATATTCTTCAAGCCGCTTGCGAAGAGTGTGGGCGGTGACGCGAACAATCGTGTCAGCCTGGGGATCGAAGTCAGCGGAGCGTCCCAACGCCTGAACGGCGATGCTGTACTCCTTCACGTCCGCCGCCTGATCGCAGAAATATTTTTCGCAGACGAACGTGAGGAGCTTAACTACGTAATTGCTGCGGCCCAAAATTCCGGATGCCAGAATGGCGTCCAGTTCGGCTCGTTTTTCCGAGAGCCCGTATTCTGCCGGTTCCAAGGCTCACCCCTGAGACGACCCTGATGCGTTGTGCGAAGTATACCCCATGATGCAAGAGGTCGTACTTTAACAATTCGTTTGGCCTGTAGGTTAATCCCCGTAGGAGCTTTTTTTTGCCGACAACCGCCTTCCGCCGCTCGTGGCGGTCGCCCTGACCCTGGAAATCGGCTACTTCACGGTGAATTAACGGTTGCCTAACTTCCTAAGTTTGCTCACAGGCGATTCAATGGGCCCCATAGACGGTTGTCCCGCCATGCGGACGATAAGCCACGTTTCGTGTGCGAAAAGTGTGCCGCTAAGCAGGGAACCAATATAGGGGTGCCTGAATGAAATCCATTTTTTCGATGACAGGAAAACGCGGAACGCCGTCGCCAAGAATTGGAGGGCGTGCCGTGAGCACGCTCGAGCAAATCTTACATGAGGGAAGCCTGGATCGCGGGAAAACGGCGAGATGTCCCTCGTCGCGCCAGATCGCCCGCTTGGCGGCAATGCTCATTCTTATTCTCGGTGCAATTCCGGCCGTCTTCGGCCAGCAAATTACAGGTGCGATCGTGGGAACCGTGAAAGACCCACAGGAGCGGTGGTGAGGCTGCGGCGTCAAGGCAACCAATACCGATACAGGGTATACACGCTCAACGGTGACAACCGAGGATGGGGAGTTCCGAATCGACAACCTTCCAGTAGGCAACTATTCCGTGGAGGCTGCCGCGGCCGGCTTCAAGAAATATGTACAGGCGAACGTGGTTCTCACGGTCGACCAGACCTCAGACCCTGGCGTGACGCTTGAGGTGGGGGCGCAAAGCCAAACGGTGACCGTCACGGCCGCTCCGCCGATAGTGAATACGAGCGACGCGGAGCTGGGAAGAACGATTGAGCAAAGCGAGATGATCGGCATGCCGCTGGTCAACCGCAATGCGTACGCCGAACTCGGTTCGCTGACGCCGGGCGTAATGGCCAACAGCGCCAGCCAGCAGAGCAATCCCAACGGCACGCCGAACTTCGTCATCGGGCTGCCCTCCACAGACGTTCAGATCAACGGCTCGATCGACGGCGGCAATCCTGAGGTCAGCTTCTATCTGGACGGCGGCCTGAACATCAACGGCATCCGCAACTACGGCAACCAGTTGCCGAACCCCGACGCGCTGCAAGAGTTCCGCGTAGAGACCAGCGACTTCTCGGCGCAATACGGCCACATGTCGGCCGCAGTGGTCACGGCGGTCACCAAGTCGGGCACAAACCAGTTCCATGGCGCGCTGTTTGAGTTCAACCGCAACACCGACTTCAACGCCGACTCCCTGGAACTCGACGTCCAAAGCTCCGTACCATCGCAATAAGTTCGGCGGCGTGCATCGGCGGCCCGATCAAGAGGGACAAGGCGTTCTTCTTCTTCAGCTACGGTGGATTGCGGCAGGTGGTGGGCCAGTATCTCAGCGGCGGCGTCCTGCCAACGGCGAACGAGCGTCTGGGCGACTTTACGGCGGACTCGTTCACGGTCAACATGCCGGGCACCAAGACACAAGTGGATGGAACGAACACCTCTCCGAACTGCCAGGTTGCGAGGCCGAACTGCATCCCCCAGGCCTTGCTCGATACACAACTGCGGCCGCCATGTTGAACGGGTCTAACAAGAATGCTACATTCCCTTCCCAACTGGCGCGGGGAACTGCGTTGGACAGGGTTCTTCACCGGCCCGACCGATGAAAACGAGTATCTGGGAAAATACGACCAGGTCCATCGGCGACAGAGACCACATTGCGGTCACCTACTTCTTTGTCAAGACAACTCAGAACGCCTTCGGCAACGGCAACTTCCCTGGGACATCAATCAGTCCTATACCGACCAGACCAATGCGAACATAAGCGACGTGCACACATTCAGTGCGACCACCGCCAATCAGACTTGGCTCACGTTTACGCGGGCCGCGGGCGGACGCGTCAACCTGCCGACGGTCAATATCGGCCAGCTAGGTTCGAGCTTCACGATCCAGGGTCCGTCGGCATTGCCGGAGATCAGCGTTAGCGGATACTTCAGTGTCGGCGGAGCGCTGGCCGGACCGGTCACCACTTCGGACTTCTATTCGCTGCGCGACATGGTCAGCATGACCAAAGGAAAGCACAGCCTTTACTATGGCGGCGAGTTTGCGCTCGACAAGGGCATGTTCGCGGCCAATCTCTACAACTTCGGCGTTTTCAGTTTTTCCAGCTCCGCCCCGACGACGACCGGCAATGCTTTGTCCGATTTTGTCACCGGCAGGTAAACACCATGGAGCAGGACACGCCGTACCACACACTGATGAGCGCCTGGCACACGGCGGTTTTCCTGCAGGACAACTATCGCATTACGCCACGCTTCACGGCGAACCTGGGTGTGCGATGGGATATCGACACACCCCCGGTCGAATCGTCGAATCTCACGGCGGCATTTGTTCCCGGCGTCAGCAATCCACGCGTGGTACCCATCGGCGCCGCTTGGGCATGTTTTTCCCCGGCGATAAGGGCGTGGCGCGCGGCATCATCACCACGAAGTTTCACCACATTGCGCCCCGTATCGGCTTTGCCTGGGATCCCTTCGGTGACGGCAAGACCGCCATTCGCGCCGGCGCCGGCGTTTTCTACGGCACCACCAGCGGCAACGAGTGGAATCAGCCAGGAAACGCCCAGCCATACGCCGATCCGGCAGACGTTCAACTCCATCACCTCGCTCGACGCAACGTCTACGGGAATCCGGCGTCGTTCCCCAACGGAGATCCGTTCCCGTACACCTACAACCCGAAGAGCCCGCGCTTCCTTGCTGCCGGCCAGCATCGAGTCCATCGGGACAAACGTGCAGTGGCCGTACATCTACCAGTTCAACCTGGCGATCGAGCGGCAATTGCCCGGGCAAGTGAGCCTGACAACAGCTTATGTGGGCACGCTTTCGCGCGATGTGCCGACCATGATCGATGACAACTACGCTCCTTACGCGCCCGGAGCCAGCACCTCGCAGGCGAGCATCAATGCGCGGCGTCCTTACGATCCCGGCGTTCTGGGTCAGAATATTTTCCTAATCACCAACCAAACCGCTTCGTACCACTCTCTCCAGATCGCGGCGAACCGGCCGCTTACACATAACCTGATGCTGAACGGCTTCTATGTCTGGAGCCACGCGATCCAAAGTTCCAACGAGTCGGCCATCGGTCAGATGACAGCGCAGGATTTTGCCAACCTGTGGGAGGAGAAGGGGCCGTTGGACGCAGACCGGCGCAATGTGGCGACTATCTCCGGCATGTGGAAAATCGATTACTACCACGGTTCCAACTTCTTCGTGAGGAATGTGGTGAATGGCTGGACGGTCTCGCCCATCTTTGCTGTACAAAGCGGATCGCCCTTTGAAATCACCACGGGCTCGACAAAGAACGATGACAGCAATGGCCACAACCGGCCGGACCTGGTTGCGGGCGTGAATCCGTTTCTGGATCCTCATCGTACCCGTGCCCAAGCAGCGGCTGAGTGGTTCAACACGGCGGCATTTGTCGCCAATGGACACGGTGTGGCCGGCGGCATCGGCCCCGGCGGCGCCGACGGCAATACGCCGCGCGATTTCCTGCGCGGCCCCGGTTCCCGCGATGTCGACTTGGGTATCTTCCGCGATATACGCTTCGGCGAGAAAATCACCCTGCAGCTTCGCGGTGAGGCCACCAATGCCTTCAACCTTGTTAGTCTTAACAACCCCTCGGGAACGAGCGGCCCTCCTCCAACTGTTGGAGCCAAGCCATCGTCGTCGAGTTTTGGCAAGATCACCTCGGCTGCCAGCCCACGCATCATTCAGGTGGGTGCGCGACTGACGTTCTAATTTAGCGGTCGCTGGAAATCCGCAAAACGCGCGGGCCGGATAAGCAACGCTAATCCGGCCTGCCTCGGCTGCATGAAAAAACGTTTGCTTCTGGCGCGGTGGCAAGGTATATAAGCGCCCATGTCAAATCTACCGTCGTACATTTCCAAATCGACGCCCAATCCGCCAGCGAATCGGGCGCCGTGGTACAAAAATACCGCGCCGAGTTATGCGGGTATTTTCCTCTGGGTGGTTTTCTATCAGGCGCTCGCGGATGGCACGATTCAGCACGCCAGCCCGTGGTTTTGCGTGGGATCGCTCGTCGTGGCCGGCATCCTGAGCTACGCGCTGTACTATTACGCGCCGGCGATGTTTGGAATGAAGACCGGCTATCCGCTGTACGTGGTCGGCAGCTCCACGTTTGGCACGGCGGGCGGCTACCTGATGCCCGGCCTGCTGATGGGCCTGCTGCAGGTGGGCTGGTTCGCCGTGGCCACGTTCTTTGCGACGCAATACATCATCGAAGGGCTAGGGAAGACGCCGCAGGCCGGCACGCTGCTCTTTACCATCGTGGCCATTATTTGGGGCTACGCGACGGGCACAGTCGGCGCGAAAGGCGTGCAGTACGTAGCGAAAGTCTCGCAGATCATGATGGTGATTCCGGCGCTGATGGTGCTTTACGTTTTTATCCGGACGGCCGGCGGCATCTCCAGCTTCCATCCGACCGACTCGAATTCGATGCTTTCGTTCAGCCTGATCCTTTCGAGCGTGATCGGCTTCTTCGCCACGGCAGGCGCCGCCGGAGCGGATTTCGGCATGAACGCACGAAACGGCAGCGATGTGAAGCTCGGCGGAATTTTCGGCATCGTGATCGCCACGATTTACGCCGGTGCTCTTCCGTTGCTCTCGGTCGCAGGCGCAAACGGATTGCATCCGGGCACCGGGTTTACGTATGACAAGGTGATCGGCTCGATCGGCGGCTTCGGTGCGAGTGCGATGTTCTTTCTCTTCGCTATCGCTTCGATCGTCGCGTCGTGCTTCTGCTCGTTCATTGCAGGCAATAGCTTCGCCACGATGATTCCCGGCGTGCCGCGCATCGGCTCGTCGATGGTCGCCGTCACGGTGGGAATTATTCTTGCGGTCACCGGAGTCGCGTCCAACCTCGTCAACGTATTTTCTCTGGTGGGCGCATCGTTTGGGCCCATTTGTGGCGCCATGCTTGCTGACTACATGCTTTCCGGAGGCAAATGGGCGGGCCCGCGACAAGGGATCAACTGGGCCGGCTATTTGGCCTGGGCGATCGGTTTCTTTATCGGGATCATTCCGGTCGTTCCCGCGCCGGCATCTTGGAAAGCAATCGATCAGATCGCGCCGCTTTATAGCATGATCGCCGGCTTCATCGTCTATATCGTGATTGCGAAGCTCGGCGGCGAACCAAAGGCCGTCCCTGTGCCGCAAGCGCAGGCTGCAGACTAGCTCCCGAGCAGTTCGACAAAAACTTCATTCGAGACCGTCAGTCGCGACGGCGCCAGCCGAACTCGCGTGCCGGCGGTCTCGACGAGTCCATCCGCTTCCAGACGCCTGATTCCTTCGCTTAGTGACGCTTCCCGCCGCGAAAATTCGCCATTCGACCGTCCTGCAATCGCGTCGAGGTCGATCCCCTCCAGTTGGCGTAGCCCGAGAAAAATCTCCTCGTCGAGGGCTTGCTCAGGCGTCACCGGCTCGATCTGCTCGCGCGTGCAGACTCCCTTCGCCATCATTTCGGCGTAGCGCATCGAGTCGTGGACATTCGCCCAGCGCGTTTCGCCATCGAACGAATGCGCGCCTGCGCCGAATCCGAGATATGGTTCGCGCCGCCAGTACTTCAAATTGTGATGCGAGCGTTTGCCCGGTAACGCCCAGTTGGAAATCTCGTAATGCTCGTAACCCGCAGCTACAAGCCGCTCGCAGGACGATTCGTAAAATTCGGCTTGCGCATCGTCCGAAGGTATCGCGGCCGCGCCATAACGTGTGCCTCCCACCAGTGACTCCCTGCCGAGACGGCTACCCTCGTCAATTTCGAGCAGATAGATCGAAACGTGCTCCGGTCGAATCGCGAGCAGTTCGTGGATGGAGGCCTCCCAGGAGTCGCGCGTCTGGTGCGGCAGGCCGGCGATCAGATCCGTGCCGATATTCTCGAATCCTGCGGCGCGCAATGTTTCGGCCGCACTAAAAATATCCGGACGGCGATGCATTCGGCCCGCCGCCCGCAATTCGTTATCGTGAAACGATTGCACACCCATACTGATCCGGTTGAATCCACTCGCAAGCCAGGCTACGCTCTTTTGTGCATCGATTGTTTCGGGATCGGCTTCGAGCGTGACCTCCGGCGCATCCAGCCGGTAGATTTGGCGCAGCGCATCGAGCATTTTCGCGAGCGCCGCCGGTTCGAGCAGGCTCGGCGTCCCTCCGCCGACGTAAATCGTATCGACGATCTCGCCGCGAAATTCAGGCGCTTCTGAAATCTCGCGGCAAACGGCATCCGCATAGGGCCGGTAACGCTCGCGCGCCACCACGCCCGTATGAAAATTGCAGTAGGTGCACTTCGTCTGGCAAAAAGGCACCTGGATGTAGATACCCAGCGACATGGGAACCATTTTCAGTATAGCGCGTGCGAAATGGACATCGAACCATCACGCATGCAAGAGTTCTTGACCCTCGCGGTGCATTGATGACAATTTAGCGCCCTAAAACTCATACCTCGGAGGGCTCGATGCAGCCATCGAGGCAACACTGTTTATGGGCATCGCTTGCGGTGTTAGTGTTTTTGTTGACTGCGCCGCAAGCGCGCGCGAACACCGTCAAGATTACGAGCATGCCTTCCGGCGCGACCGTCGAAATTGACGGAGTCGTCGTCGGAAAGACTCCCTACAGCACGAACTTCCCGGGCGGATATTTTCATAAGACTCATACCGTTTTCGGCGCGCGGCTCGATCACGCCATGATCTTGCGCGTCTCGATGGACGGCTACGGCGCCGAGCAGATCAACATGACCGAAGGGCCCTACGAGTGGATCGCGGTGACCGGCCGCCGCGAAGGCACTTATTTTCTGCTCAAATCGGACCGATTTGCCGTAAATCTTGCCGCCGCTTACGAACCCTCGCGCCACATCGCCGGCGTGTCCAGTCACGCCGGGCCAATGCCTCCCGCTCCTCAGGATCCCGATGACGCTGCAAATGAGGACAGCACCGATACCGGAAACGTGCTGGTCACATCGGAAACCGAAGGCGCCGAAATTTATGCCGACGGCCATTTTGTCGGGCAGACAGGCCCCGCTCACGCGTCCATGCACGCTCTCCACGGCAGGGCACTTGGACCAATCCAGCGCAGACATCGTGATTCTCTCCTCATGCCAATCTTACACCAGACGTGACTGCGAAGGCCGTCGATCGCAAGACGCGCCATTTCCGTCACGGGCATGTTCAGCGGCTACGGCAGACGCAAAAGCAAACTGCAGATCCCTCCCGCGGAGAGCAGAGGCGCGGTTCGGGATGACACGTGCGGGCCGGAGATGCGCGAGCCTACCCCGGCGGGAGTGCCTGTGCCACGAGGCAACGGCAAACGAAAAAGCGCCCGAGCAAAAGGCGGGTCGGCCGTTAGGGAAGCAAGGGTGGAAATGCAAAACCGCACAGCCAAGAGTGGCTGTGCCACGAAGGGCAAACCCATACAGCCAGGAGTGGCTGTGCCACAAACCTTTGCTAGGAGCCGGTGGAGGAGTAGTGGCGGGTGCCCGCGTTCCAGAGGACGAGGGCGAGGGCGAAGAACACGACGGCGACGACGGGAACCAGCGGCGCGTATTCGGGCGTTACGGAGCGGCCGAGCAGGCGGACGCTGGGGTAGTACGAGGCGAGGCCGAACGGGATGATCCAGCAGAGAAAAAATTGGACGACGCCGCTGTAAATCGAGAGCGGATAGCGGCCGAAGGCGATCACGTTCCACACGGGCGGATGAACGCCGATGCGGTCCTCCCACCAGAAGGCGACCGTGGTGAGAATCAGAAATACGGAGACGTAAAGGAGGCCGGCGCAGCATCCGAAGAAAAGAAAGAGGCCGACCTTCGCGGGCGTCCAGGCAAGATGAAGATGGCGGCTGGCGTAGACGACGCAGAAAATGCCGGTCGCGATCTCCTGCACGGATTCGATGCGAAACGTCTCAAACAGCACCTGGAAGAGCGACGCCACCGGACGCAGCAGCACGCGGTCAAATTTACCTTCGATGATGTACGTGTTGCCGAAATCGTAGAGGTTGAGGCTGACGATGTTGAAGATGCCGTAGGGGATGAGCGAAAAGCCGTAGAGAAAAAGAATTTCCTCGAAGCGCCATCCGGCGAGCTGCGACGTTTTCTGAAAAAGGACGACGACAAAGAGCAGCGCGAAAATCGTGGCGGCAAAGCTGGTGAGCAGGCTGATGATGAAGTCACCGCGATAGCTGACGCGGACTTTTGCGTACTGCGTAAAGTAATCATAAAAAAGCAGCGCGTGGCGCTTGGTGGCTGTGAGTATTTCTGAATATTTGGAGGGCTTCCCGGTCATCCATTCCTCGCAGAAGATTGAAGCATTTATTTTGCGGCCTCCGGCCGAGCCTTGGCACGATTTGCGAATCGGCATGGCTCGATTTTTGCCGCTGGCTTACGGCGGCAAAAGCAAAAAGATCAAGCCCGCGAAGCCTAGCCGCCGTGAATCGTGATTTTTTGTGAGGCGCGATTCCACCACAGGTGCGCGAGCAGCATCAGCGCGATCACCCAAAACCATTGAATGCCTAGCGCACGCAGGGCCGCGGCGCGATCGAGTTTGCCGAGATAGATTTGCAGCGGCGTATAGGCGATGTGCTCGAAGGGCAGCCACGCCAGCACGGTGCGAACTTTGTCCGGAAAGAAGGCCATCGGAATCAGCAGGCCGGAAAGCAATTCGATGAGCCAGTATTTGGCGCGAATCAGCGCCAGGATCGACTTCAGCGGAATCGCGCAGGTGCCGATCATGAAGTTGATCGCGCCCATCAGGAAGAAGCTGCCGAACACGCCGATGCAGAAAAGAAAAAAGTCCGCGCGCGAAGCCGGGCCTTGCACGGGAAAAACGAACGCGACGACAACGGCCACGGGCAGCGTGAGCAGGCCGAGGCGAAACGCCGATTCGCCCATCGCGCGAAAGAGCCACATCCACTGGATCGAGACGGGCTTGATGAAGTCCATGGCGATCTTGCCTTCGATGACTTCGTAGGCCATTTCCTGGTCGATCGTGTTCCAGTAAAACGAGCGCATGATCCAGCCCACGCTGACGTAGGTGATCATCTGCGTGAGCGTGTAACCCGCGATGGTGGGCGATGAGCGGTAAACGGCCGTCCAGATGAAGTAGTAGATCGTGACGTTGAGAAAATACGTGATGATGCCGGTGAAGTAGCGCAGGCGGAAGGCGAGGATGTTGACGAAGCCGACGCGAGAAAATTCGGCGTAGGGCGCGAGGGCTTCGAGGAATTCGGTCATTCGGAGATGTCGCTTGCGGCGCGCGTAGTGAGCCACGCTCGTCGGTAAAACGCAACGAACTTATGGGCGAATTCGCGAGTGTCAGGTAATTTCCCGAGGCCAAAGTGGTCTTCAGTTTCGTGATCGAGGAACAGGGCGACCTCGTCTTCGCTTTGGCCATCTTCGAGTCGTCTCCTAAGCGGCACCAGGAAACAGTCGTATTCATCGGGCGGCCAGTTCTCCAGTTTCATCACGCCCATAGGATCCCATTCGCGGACTAAGGCCCGGATGTACGCCAGTCTTTCGCGCCACTGGGTTTTCGTACGTTTTTTCATGTAGCTGGCAATCACGCTCTGGCCGCGGAGGCAGCGGATTTGAATGCGGCTTTGAGGCGATCGGGCGTGAAGGGGATTTCGCGGATGCGAACGCCGGTGGCGTCAAAGATGGCGTTGCCGAGCGCGGAACCGGAAAGAGTGATGGCGAGTTCGCCGGCGCCATCGGCAGGTTCGCCGGGATTATTGACGAGGACGACTTCCATCTGCGGAATCGCGAAGCCGAGCGGGAGCGAATGATACGTGCGCCAATCGACCGAGGTGATTCTCTGTTCGTCCCAGGTGACTTCTTCGCCGAGCGCGCGGCTGATGCCTTGCAGCGCGCCGCCTTCGCATTTGATTTCTCAGGCCGTCGGGATTTGAAATCGGGCCGCAATCGGCCGCGACGACGATACGTTTCATGGCGACGTTGCCGGTATCGCTGGTGTCGACTTCGACCTCGACGACCATTGCAGAGTAGCCGTTGTCGCCTTCGTAGGCGACGCAGGAAACGCCGCGGCCCGTGACGACGCCGTCTTGCGTGATCGCGGCTTTGGCGACGGGCGCGCGTCCCAACTCGACGGCTTTGCGCGGCGGCTCGCAACACGCCCACGAGCCGCGGATTGGTGAGATGACTCAGGCGGAATTCGACGGGATCGGCTTTGATGTGCGCGGCAATCTCGTCCATGAAGCATTCGTGCGCGAAGGTATTTTGCAGACGCGCGGGCGAGCGCAGCGGGCCGGTCCAGAAGGGCGAGACGACGTTGTGCGTGAGGACGCGCTCGCTCTTGATGGTGCCGGCGCCGCCGCAGCGGTCTTCGACGCAGCCGGCGACATAAGAGGGAATCGCGTTGCTGCCGTTGTTGAAGCGCGTGCGGCTGCGATGGCGGGCTCTGCGGCGCGAAACGGCTCGGGCTCGAAGCCCGACGAGCAATCCGGTGATGACGTTGCCGGGGCGTTGCGGCGCCGGGGCGATTGCCGAGGACGGGCGACCACGATTCGTGGTCCCAGGCGATGATGTTGCCTTTGGCGTCGAGGCCCGGCGCGTCAATCGAGCGACGTAGGCGTTGCCGTAATTTTCCCAGGCCATTTCGTCCTTGCGCGAAAGCTGGACGCGAACCGGCTTGCCGACGGCTTGCGAAAGCAGGGCGGCGTCGTAGGTGACGGTGTCGGCGCCATTGAGGCCGTAGCAACCTGAGCCGCGCATGAAAATCACGTGGACATCTTCGGGCTTCATGCCGAGGAGCATGGCCGCAGAGCCGCGCTGTTGCCAGACGCCTTGCGTGGCGGACCAGATCGTGGCTTTGCCGTTCAGCACGTCCGCGACGGCGCAGGAGCTGCCCATCGAGCCGTGCATCTGGTAGGGATGAAAATACGTCGCCTTCAGCACCGTCGCGGCGGAGCCGAGCGTTTGATCGACGTCGCCGGAATTGACGAGCAAGGCGTCACGCGAGGGCTATTGCTTGCGCAGATGATCGTAAAATTCGAGACTGCTTCGTGCAGGCCGGAGCCGCTGGCTCCAATTTACTCTTAATTTGTTGGCGGCTTGGATTGCCTGCCAAGGTTTTTCGGCGACTACGCCGACGAAATTTTTCTTTACGACGACTTTTACAAGTCCGGGCATTCCTGCAACGGAGGAGTCATCAACGTTGACGACTGTGGCGCCGACGGTCGGCGGGCGAACGACTTTGCCGTGCAGCATGCCGGGGACTTTGACGTTGTGCACAAATTCGAAAGTGCCCGACGCGAGCGCGGGAATATCGACGCGCGGAATCGGCTTGCCGAGGATGGTCCATTCGCTGGCGGCTTGCGCTTGGCGTTGGGATCGAGCGCGAGGTTGAATTTTTTTCCGCCGACTAAGTTCGCCGTAGGAGACTTTCTTCGCCGGATCGCTCGTGACTAGCGACGGCGCCGTCGCGCGCGGCGAGCTGGGCCGCGGGCAAGCCGAGATGCTGCGAGGCTAGTTGAATCAGCGCTTGCGCGCGCCGTGGCTGCGGCTTGCGCCAGATTTGCGTGATTGAAATTGGTCGGGTGCGATTGGCTGCCGGACGTGTAGCCCTCGTCGGGCGTGCAGCGCGGTATCGCAGAGATCAGTCGTGACAGCGAGCGAAGGGCACGCAAAGTTCTTCGGCGACGAGCTGCGTCTGCGCGGTGACGATGCCCTGGCCGAGCTCCTGTTTGCCGGTGTAGCCGGTGACGCTGCCGTCGGCGGCGATGGCGATCCAGGAATCGATTTGATTGGGCGCGGGCGAACCTGCTGTGGTGCCGACGCCGAACTGTGCGAGCGCAGGATCGAGACTCGATGCGGCACTAAAGCGCAAAAGCCGACAATGAGCGCGCCGGAGGCTTTCAGGAAGTCGCGCCGGGAGAGGGTGGCGCGTTCGAAGGCGGCTCGGGCGTCTCGAGTCATCGCGAAACCGGCGGCAGCGGGGTTGGCGCGGGTGCGCGTCGGCGTGCTCATCGCGCCATTTCCTTTGCGGCTTTTTGGATCGCGCGATGCATCCGCACGTGCGTGAAGCAGCGGCAGAGGACATTCGAGAGCGCTTGTTGCAACTGTGCGTCGGTCGGCTTCGGATTCTTGTCGAGAAACGCTTTCGCCGTCATGATGACGGCGTTCAAGCAAAAGCCGCATTGGGCGGCCTGCTCGTCAATGAAGGCTTGCTGAAGCGGATGCGGCTTCGCGGAAGTGCCGAGTCCTTCCAGAGTAGTGATTTCGGCGCCGGCGACGGTTTGTACGGGCGTAATACATGAACGGACCGCCTGTCCGCTGACGATCACGGTGCAAGCGCCGCATTGTCCAAGGCCGCAGCCGAATTTCGGGCCGCGCAGATCCAGATCGTCGCTCAGGGCGTAGAGCAGGGGAGTGGTCGGGTCGAGATCGACCGTGTGAGTGACGCCGTTGACTTTGAGCGTGATCGCAGCCACAACACAGCAAAGGTAGTGCGGAATCGGAATCCCGTCAAGGTAGATGGGAAACCTCTAGCGGCTGGCGAGCGTCTTACGAACGATTTGAATTGATATATCGCGAGAAATTGCTGACGCGTTGCAGTTTTTCAGGAAATTTTCACCTGCGCAACTTATTGTTTTTATCGTGCGTCAGTAAAGTCCGCAGCCCCGCCCGTCGAAGGCTCGGTATTCGTCGAAGGAAACAGATGAGAGCCAATCGGATCAACTGGAAGTCTGTTCAAATTGCCGCCGGTGCGGTTGCGCTCGCGGCGATTGCCGTTCTGGCGGCGCGCGGGAACAACTTTGCGCCGCCGCATCTTTACATGGCTCATTACGAGAATGTGATGGGCACGTCTTTTGATATAAAGACGCTTGCGGCAAACGCGGACGAAGCGGGCAAAGCCGAAGTGGCGGCTCTCGCTGAAATCGACCGCGAGGCGAAGATTCTGAGCTCATGGGATCCAAATAGCGAGTTCAGCAAATGGTTCCAGACGCAGAATCAGGCTATTCATGTTTCCCCTGAGCTGTTTGAGGTCTTAAGTCTCTTTGACAAGTGGCGCACGCGAACAGGCGGTGCGCTCGACCCTGCCGCGGAGGCGATCACTCGTGTTTGGCAGAGAGCGGCAGCCGAAAAGCGCAAGCCGACGCAGGCGGAGTTGCGCGCGGCTACAGCCAGCGTGCGCGAACAGCAATGGAAGCTTGATCCGGCAAGTCACACGGCCACGCACACCAGCCGCACGCCATTGGCCATGAATTCGTTTGTGAAGAGCTATATCATTGGCCATTCGGCGAACGCAGCAATGCGCGTGATGGGCGTCAGTGGAGTTGAGGTTAATGTCGGGGGCGACCTGGTTGTTCGCGGAAATTGGTCTGAGGCAGTCGATATCGCCGATCCACGAGCGGATGCGGACAATGCAACGCCTATCGAACGACTTTCGATCCAAAACCGAGCCGTGGCGACAAGTGGCGATTATCGTCGTGGCGTCGAAATCGACGGCCGGCATTACTCGCATATCGTCGATCCGCGAACGGGCGAGCCTTGCGAGCAGACCATCAGCTCTACCGTGATTTCTGACACTCCATCGACGGCAGGCGCTCTGGCAACGGCCTTCTCCGTGATGGCACCTGACCAGAGCAAGCAGCTTGCGGCGTCAATACCAGGCGTGGAATACATGCTTGTCGAGCGTGACGGCACGATCCTGCGGAGCCCGGGATGGAGTGCGCTCGAGCTTCCGGATACTCAACCTGTCTTGGCGCAGGAAGAGAAGCGCGCGAACCTTGAACGCGTCTCCACGCAGCCAAAGGCTGCTGAGTGGAACACGAATTACAAGCTTACCATCGGAATGCAGCTCACGCTGTTCGAGCAGTATCGCGTGCGGCGGCCCTATGTTGCCGTGTGGGTCGTCGATGCCGGCGATGGCCGGCCCGTGCGGACGCTTGCTGTGTGGTTCAACAAACCGCGCTTTCTGCATGAACTAAGCGAGTGGTTCGGGACGGTGTACGCCCGCAATCAGCGGCTAGGCGATCATTTGCTCGATACGATTTCGAGCGCCACGCGACCACCCGGCGCTTACACCTTCGAATGGGATGGCAAAGACGATTCCGGGAAACTTGTGAAGCCGGGACAGTATATCGTCTATATTGAAGCGGCGCGCGAGCATGGAACGCACCAACTGATTAAGCAGGAGATGGACTTTAATGGCACGCCGCAGCACATCAATCTCCGCGGCGGCATGGAAATTTCGTCGGCCTACCTTGACTACCACAAAGACAATTAGGCCGCCGCACAGCCATCATCCGCACCACGCGCATGTAAAGCATGTACGCAAAAAGCCGGCATTTAAGGCGAGATTCGCCTCGCTTGCGCGTTGGCTGCACACGTACCTCTCGATGTTCGCGTTTCTCATTTTGTTATTCTTCGCGGTCACCGGCTTCACGCTGAACCACGCGCAGTGGTTCGATTCGCAACAGAAGATTACGCAGCGACAGGGCTCGCTGGACGTGTCATGGCTAAAAGGAACAGTCAACCAAACAGCGATAGCGCAATATTTCCGAAAGCAGGGAATAAAAGGAACGCCCGAAGACTTCAATGCCGACGATTCACAATGCCAGCTTTCGTTCAAAGGCCCGGGTTACGAAGCGGACGTGAATATCGATCGCGCGTCCGGCAAATATCAGCTTACAGAGACGCGCGCCGGCTTCGTGAGTGTGCTCAACGATCTGCACAAAGGGCGCGATGCTGGCGCGAAGTGGTCCACCGTGATTGATATAACGGCGATTGGCATGACGCTCGTTTCGCTGACAGGCATCACGCTGATTTTCTTTCTTACAAAGCGACGGATGTATGGATTGATGGCTGTCGTGCTCGGCACCGTCATTTGCTACGTTGCATATCTGCTCTTTGTGCCGTAGAAGCGCTTCGACGGTCCCCGATCAGGTGATGATTTTAGGATACAGAGTGGTGGCGATGCTCACGAGCACGACGAACGCGGCGATGAGCGCGGCGAAATCGTGGCCGAAGCCGAAAAGGGTCGTTCCGCCGCTGACCATTAGACCGCGCAGCGCGTCCACCTGGTACGTAAGCGGATTCACGACGGAAATTGCGCGCAACCAGCTTGGCATCATGCTGAGCGGGTAGATTGCGTTGCTCGCGAAGAAGAGCGGCATTGTGAGGACTTGCCCGATGCCCATGAAGCGCTCGCGCGACTTTACGATGCAGGCGGCGATCAGCGAGAACGTGGAAAAAATTGCGGAGCCGAGCATCACGGCAAATGTGACGTCGATGATGGGCAAGAATCCAATCCGTAGATGCACACCCAACAGCGCAGCGAGAATGTAAACCAAGATCATCTGGCAAACGCTGCGCGCCATGGATGAAACGGAGCGTCCGAGCACGAGGGCCGAGCGGGGCGTTGGGCTCGCCAGGAATTTGTGCACGATGCCGAGATCGCGTTCCCAGATCAGCGAAATGCCATAAAAGATCGCGCCAAAAAGGACGCTCTGCGCTAGTACGCCGGGGGTCATGAAGTCTAAATAGCGCAGCCCGCCGGTTGGGATTGCGCGCGCACGTGAAAAGACTTCGCCGAAGATCCCGAGCCACAAAACGGGCTGAATCATCCGTGTGAAAAGCTCTACGGGGTCGTGGATTAGCTTGCGGATGTCGGCTTCTGCGACCGCTTCTACCTGGCGCAGAAAATCCAGTGGGCGGGTATGTTCACCCCAGGCGGCGTGCCGTGCCGCGTGTGCTTGAGACATTGCGCCAGCCTCCTTCCTCGACGGTTTCCGCGATTGCCGTGCCTGCGTAGTGGATGAATACGTCTCCGAGGGTGGCCTGCGGGCCAAGTTGCGCCTTCAAATTTGCGGGCGAATCCTGCGCCAAAATTCTGCCTGAATGCATAAATGCGACGATGTCGCAGAGACGGTTCGCTTCGCCCATATCGTGCGTGGTCATGAAAATCGTCGTGTCGAACTCGCCTCGCAGCGCTTGAATCCGCGCCCAAACCGCGCGCTTCGCCACCGGGTCGAGTCCCACGGTGGGTTCATCGAGGAAAAGGACTGCCGGGCGGTGCAGCATCGACTGCGCGATCTCGAGCCGGCGAATCATACCGCCCGAATAATGCCGCACGGATTTTTCCGCCGCGTGCGAAAGCTCCATAAATTCGAGCGATTGCGCGATGCGATTCGCGCGCTCGCTTCGCGGGATGCCGTAGAGCTTTGTGGAAATGAGCAGATTCTCATAACCGGTGAGGTCGCCATCGGCCGAGAGCATCTGGGAGACGTAGCCGATCCGCCGGCGCACCTGCCGC
The DNA here is from genome assembly GCA_963753205.1 of uncultured Acidobacteriota bacterium. Taxonomy (GTDB): domain Bacteria; phylum Acidobacteriota; class Terriglobia; order Acidiferrales; family UBA7541; genus Palsa-295. Next base: position 194,971 of record CAVWBL010000001.1, read on the forward strand.
GGCTGCTTCACAATATCGAAGCCGTCGATCAACGCCGTGCCTGAGGTGGGCGGCAGCAAAGTCGTCAGCATCTTTATCAGTGTGCTTTTGCCTGCGCCATTGGGACCCAGCAGCCCGAAAATGGTACCAATCGTGGCCGAGAACGAGAGGTGGTTCACCGCGATGAGGTCTTCGTACTGCCGCGTGAGGTCGATCGTCTCTACGGCTATGACAGGTTGCGCGCCACTAGTGGATTCAGGAGCAAGGGGAACTGATTTTGGCTCAACTGAAGTTTGGTCCGGCATGCGTGCTCATAAGAATTATACCGTACCCGGCGAAGCGGTGGCGGCACATGAATGAATGAAGATTCGGCCCTACAAAACGGCATTCAAAATAAAAACGGAACGAGACGTTGCGTTCGAGACATGTATTGCCTGTAGGGTTCGCCAAGAGCCGTGATCAGAGCAGCCTCTTCAACTTTGATCCGATAACCATACGCGATGCTCATGCACCCAAGGAGTGCGAGCAGCCCCAACCAGTTTCCAAGAGCAAGCCCGAGTCCCAAGAGCGTGGTAAGCGCGCCCGTGTAAGAAGGGTGGCGGATATATCGATAAGGTCCGCTTTGCACGACTATTTGATCGGTCTGCACTGCCACGCGGTACGTAAAGAATCGACCTAGCACGGTCATCGCGTAAAAACGAAATGCGAGTCCGGCGAGCATCAGCACGATGCCCGTATAGAAGACCGAAATCCGTTCCCATCGAATCGCAGCGTTTCTGACCGTTGCAGAAAGCGCGAAGTCGAGTGAGATCGAAAGCCAGAGAAGCACAATAATGCCTGTATAAGAACCTTGATCGCGCGAGGTGGATTTGTCGCGGAGCCGCTTCCGTATGGAACCGGACGTTTCCAGTACGATCCACAACAAATACGCTGTCCAGAAGAGGATTGCGTACAGAGGCCCGCCGACCAATGGCAGAGGAAGCAATCCAGTCTCCCTGTACTAGATAGGATCAGTGCGTCTCGCCTTACAGCTATGCTTCACCTATGTATACGTAGAACTTATACGGGAATTTCAAGAGAAGCCTGGCCGGCGTAAATCCGTTTCACGATCTCCTCGATCGGTTCGTCTTCAATGAGCAGGTCGCGCACTTCGACCGCCGCCAGAATCTGCCGAATCAGGTCCGCGGTAGCGATCATCGTCCGGTCAAAACGAATCCGATGGGTGAGTTGATCCACCTGTTCGATCTCGCAGCCATCGCGGCCAAGCGCCGCGATTCGCGTTGCGTGCGCACCATCCTTGAGGATGAATTTCACTTGTTTGGTGCGCAGCAGCCGGTGTTTCAGGTCTTCGAGAAGGCCGTCATAGAGGACGCGGCCGTGGTCGATGATCATGATTCGACGGCAGAGCTCTTCGATGTCGTCCAAATCGTGCGTGGTCAGGAGGACCGTCGTGTTGAATTCGCGATTGATCGCCCGGAGCAGCTTGCGAATGTGGTCCTTGGCGACCACATCGAGCCCGATCGTCGGCTCATCCAAAAAGAGCAGTGGGGGATTGTGCAGCATCGCCGCGGCCAAGTCGCAGCGCATCCGCTCGCCGAGAGAAAGCTTGCGCACTGGAGTATGTAAATAATCGTTGATCGCGAGCAGATGGTTGAAGCGCTCCATGCGCTCGTCAAATTGGCGCTGCGGCACGTCGTAAATACGCTGCAGCAGCTTGAACGACTCGACGACGGCGATGTCCCACCAGAGTTGCGTACGCTGGCCGAAAACCACGCCGATGGTTTTTACATACTGCCGCCGTTGCCGGTGGGGGATAAAACCGTTCACGCGGATCTCGCCGCTGGTCGGCACGAGGATGCCGGAGATCATCTTGATGGTGGTGGATTTGCCGGCGCCGTTCGGCCCGATATACCCCACCATTTCGCCTCGATCAATCATGAAGCTGACGCGGTCCACGGCCGCAACGGTTCGGTAATCGCGGACAAACAGGTTCTGAATCGATCCCCAGAGGCCTTCGCGCCGTTGAAAGCTGCGAAAATGCTTGCTGAGTTCGTGGAGCCGGATAAGCGGTTCGGAAGCCATGTGCAGTGAAATTTTAGCACCGCAATCGCGCGAGCGGCGCGGCGCTCTATTGGCCGATAACTTTCAGCACGATCCGCCGCGGCCTTATCCCGTCCAACTCGACGAAAAACACGGCCTGCTTCGCGCCTAAGTCGAGGCGCCCCTCCGTAAATGGCACAATCGCCTGATGGTTCAGGAGCAAGCTTTGAAAATGGATGTGCGCAGCGCTTTCAAAACGGCCCTAGCTAGTTTCTGGTCCAAAACGCCCGTTCTGGCGAAAAATCTGCCTTAACCATAGGTATTTCAACGGCGCAGGGTGCTGAAACAGCGCGGGTGATCGTGAATTTTGAATCTGCGGAAAGCGCTGCGCGAAAGAAAAACGCGTCGGTCAGCGAAGAGCGAAAAGGAAATTCGGATAAGTCGCGCTAAGCGGCTTTTCGTTTGCGAGAAGATCGTTCGTCGAGCAGGTTCGCAATTCGCATTAGGTTGTTGGCCAGTACGGCCGCACCGACCCATACTTCAAATCGCTGGCGTCCTTCCGCCAGACACCGCTTCATGCCCCGACCGCGGAATAAGACGGAGATGGTCCCCTCGATGCCCGCTCGAAAGCGCTGTCCTTTTTTGAAATCCGGACTCTTCTCGAAGGCTGTGCGCCGGGAGGTTTTCTTTCCGCCGCGCTGCGGGAGGCAAACCTTCCGAACCCCTTGGCACTTGCAGGACTGCTCATTCTGTTCACTATAGAAGCCTCGGTCCCCACTATAGACTTTGGGGGCGCGGCGGAAGTTTTCCTTGTGGCGTTCCAGCGAAGCTTCCACCTGCTGTTCATCCGGCGGATTTCCTTGGAGCACCTCATATTGGGTAATCAACCCTTGCGCACTTTCGGCCAGGAACACTTTGTGACCGAACTCGACCGGCGTGAGTATCTTGCCGCGCTTGATTAGATCGGTGTGCGCTTCAAAGATGGAAAAAATCTTTTCTTCGTGGGGAACTTGCTCTCCCTCCAGCACACGGCGGCGCGCCTGATCGATCACACGGTCTCCCAGTTTGCAGTAGCGGTCGATCTCCTTGCGGAGTTCGCCGATGCGCAGCTCCGTGAGCAGATTCCGGCTGCGCGTTTTCCGAGTGCGCTCGAGTACTTTCCGTGCAGACTTCGCGACCTCCTCGGCGATTCCGATTAGCTGGCGGTATTTCTTGGTTTGTCGTTCCTGACGTTCCTTGGGAGTCAGGCGCTGGATTTCTTGCATCCTTCGCCGAGCTGCCCGCGTGCGATTGCGAAACCCGCGAAAACGCTGCTGGGCGGCCTTCCCGAGGCGGCCAACCAAGCGCGTAATCACGCGCACGACGTCCCACAACAGCGTGCTGTCAGTGGGGTGATGAATGTCGGTCTGTACGACCGTGGTATCGACCCGCAGTTGCTCGCCATCTTCGAGCCCAAGATCCACCGCCACTTTCACCACCAACTCGTTGACGGCCTTGAGCGTCTGGGGAGTCAGGCGATTAAAAGCACGATTGAAGGCCTGATGCTTCGGCACCCGTCGACAGTAAAACTCCGTGAACTGGCGCAGGGTGAAGCCGTCGGCGATCCGTTCGCGCAGTTCACGATAATCCCAATTCTTGACCCGTATGAGGATCAGGGAACGCAGCACTTGCGCGGGGCTCAATCGGCCGCGACCCGTCCTGGGATTCTTCAGACCTCGTTCCAAATCCTGCCGTACCGCCTCGACCATCTCCGCGTGGTGGTCCAGAAAATCAGAGATGTTTTGCAACACCGGTTCCAGTTCGATGCCCTGCTGCATGAGCTCCCAATCGGCAAAACTGATTTGCTGCTGGGCAGTTCTGGGCATTCTGCGCCTTCCTCTTATCCGTTGGACCTGTCCCGCTCTCGTTTCAGAGCTTGGACATAGCGAGGTGCGGTCTGGTAGAGCAGTTCCTCGAGAGCACGCCCGTGATCCAAGCAGCGACGTACTTCGGGCACGAGTTCTTCGGGAACGTAAACGGCGAAGCGTCGCTTCTTCAGCCGGCCGTACAGGACGTAACTGGCATGCTGTTCACCGGACGCACAAGCGGAGCAGTTCGGTCGAATGCAACGCGTGCGTCGCAAGCTGAGCGAACCCAGCAGGGCGGGCTCGAGGTCTTTGGCTTGAGTCTGAAACCAATTCCAGACATCGGCAGGGGATTCAGGTGAGTGAGTTTTCATGGGAGTATATGTGCCATACCACACATATACTTGTCAAGGGGAAAATGCAAAAAGAACCGACAAAAATGCGAAAAACGCCTGATCTGACAGGCTATTTTGCGTTTTGGGACAGAAACTAGCTAGTGTTTATAGGATTTGCGCGCAGGCGAGACTTCAGGCAGCCAATCGAAGAGATCCTCCATAAGGCCCGGTTCATCTTCGTTGACGATCACGGCGGTATTTGGCTGTAAGGACGAAACAACCACAATCCCATCGCGCTTTTCTCAGCGGCGGCTTTGCCCTGTGTTGTGATGTTGAAGACCTCGCGGTGTTTTTGCGATTGCAGTGCGAACTGTTCGTTGTAGATTTTCATAGGGCAGGATCGGTCATATTGTAGTGGAAACGCGGGTGGAACTAAGCCGCGCGACCGAAACAGTTGTGCATCCTGGAAACCCCGGGAAGCATCTGCAGAAATACAGGCATCAGACCACGGGAGACATCTTAGCGGTTTTGGCGTGTTTGCAGCGGCGGGTGCGCAAGCGGTCTGCTACAATTTTATGATTCGGGGCAGTTTAGCGCGCGCAAGGCAACGGGTCAGTTGGGATGGCGGCGACGACTAAGAAACAAAAATCGATCATTGCGGCGGTGGCAGCGGCGATCATCATCGTGTTGGTGTTGGTTGCCGTACGGCGTCCCCCGCCTGCCGTGCCCATCGTTCAGCTAACCCGCCAGAACGTGAGCCAGACCATCTCCAGTAACGGCAAGATCGAGCCGATCGATCCCTTTATAGCGCGGGCGCAGTTTCCGACTTTTGTGTCGAAGGTTGCCGCTGTGGAAGGCCAGCCCGTGCATCATGGTCAACTGATCCTCACGTTGGACGCATCCGACGTAAGATCAGAACTGGCGCAAACGCGGGCCGACTTGATTACGGCCCAGGCGAGCTTGCGCAATGCCAAGGCCGGCGGGGCTCCTGCTGACGTGGCGCAGTTGCAGAGCGATCTTGCGCAGGCGAAGGCGGACGTTGCCAGCCTCGAACGCTCGCAAAAGTCTCTTGAGGCGCTGCTCGCGAGCCAGGCTGCGACAAAGGACGAAGTCGCAAAGAACGCGACGGACCTAGCAAAAGCGCAGGCACGGCTGCGATCTGTCGAGACTCGTCAGGCGGCGATGAAAGAGATCGCGTCGACCGATGCCCAGCAAGCCGAGTTGCGGGTCAGCCAGGACCAGGACGCCATCAGCTCGTTGGAAGACAAGCTCCGTTCGGCTACCGTGACCTCCCCACTTGACGGGACGCTGTACTCGCTGCCGGTCCACACCGGAGATTACGTAAAGGTAGGCGACGAATTGGCGGACATGGCCGATTTGCACAATGTCCGTGTCCTTGTCTACGTGGATGAGCCGGATATGGGAATGCTCGCGCCGGGCCAAACGGTGCAGGTCACCTGGGACGCGCTTCCGGGCAAGATGTGGACAGGCACGACTGAGCAGGTGCCGAAGGAAGTCGTCCCGCACGGCATGCGAAGCGTGGCGGAACTGCTCTGCTCGGTGGATAACAGCAAACTCGAATTGCTTCCCAATACCAATGTTGACGTGAAGATTCTCGTTCGCGAGAGCAAAAACGCACTCGTCATACCGCGCGGCGCCGTTCGCGACGACAATGGGCAGCGCTACGTTTACGTATTCAAGGATGGAGCCGTCAAGCGCCGTAACGTTGTCCTGGGCGTCTCGAACGCCTCCAGCTATGAAGTGCTTTCCGGCCTTTCAGATGGTGATCGCGTTGCTGTGCCGCAAGACCGCACTTTGCACGATGGAATGAACGTTCGTGCCGCGGGGGATAGTTGAGGATGAGGAGGGAATTACGGGCGATAGTCTTGGCGATGGCAGCTCTCCTCTCCTTCTCGTTTGCGGCGCGAGCGGCGCTGGCGGAGGATTCGCCTGCTGCAATGGACGGCGAACGCAAGGTCACTTCCGGCGACTATCGCGGTGCAATCTCCACTTTGCAATCGGTCGTTTCACAGAACCCTTCGGATGCGGCGGCTTACTATTGGATGGGGCGCGGCTTTTACGAACTCCACGATTACGACAACGCGATTTCCGCTTTGCAGAAAGCCGTGGCTCTCGCCCCAAAAAGCTCCGACTATCATGACTGGCTTGGTCGCGCCTACGGCGGGGAAGCAGACCGCGAGCACAGCTTTTTTGTGGCAAAGAAGGTGAAGGCGGAGTTTCTGGCCGCTGTCCGTCTCGATCCTTCCAACATAACTGCGCGCCGGGACCTTGAAGAGTATTGCATTAGCGCGCCTTGGATCGTCGGCGGTAATAAAGATGAGGCGCAGGCGCAGGTCGACGCAATTGCCGCGATTGATCCGGTACAAGGGCACGTCGCGAGAGCGATCTATGACAACGAAGCGCTTAAAAAGCCTGCCCAGGCTGCCGCTGAATACCACATGGTGATCGAATCGAGATCGGCAAACATCGATCCATACCTTCAGGCAGCAAACTTCTTCATCAACCAAAATGAGCCTGCGAACGTGCTTGCGGCAGTCAATGCCGCTGCAGCCGTCGCTGCCAATGACGCACGGCTGGATTTCTACCGCGGCGTTCTGGGCGTGCTCAATGGAGCAGATGAAGCTAACGCCGAGCGACTCCTGAAGTCGTATATTGCCAGCACTCCCGACCGCAGCACCTGGCCCACGCATGCAGCGGCACGGTTTTGGCTGGGTAGGCTTTACGAAGCCATGGGCAAACCCGGCACTGCCGCCGAACAATACCGCGCGGCCCTGCAATTGGACCCGGAGCGCAAAGATGCTCGCGCCCGGCTAAATAAGCTGGAGAAGACGGAATGACATTCCGCTGGCGGAATTTGCGCCCTACGTTCCGCGCCGCGGGATTTCTTTCCGCTCTCGCACTTGTATCCGGTTCGTCCGTTTTGCGCGCGCAGCAGACGCAGACAACGCCCGCTCCCGGCACTCTCTCGCTCGATCAAGCGGTCACCCTTGCCGAGCAAAACAGCGCGGACCTGAAGCTTGCGCGCATGCAATATAATGTCGCGTTGCGCGAGGCGGACGTCGATCGCGCCGCCTTTCATCCTAATCTCTACACGGGCGCCGGCTATGCTTACACCTACGGTTTCCCGTCGCTCGGTGATGGCAATGCCCCCTCCGTTTTTCAACTCGATTACAGCCAGAGCATTTTCGATCCTGAGGCGAGAGCTCAGCAACATGCCGCCGAAGAGCGCGCCAAGAGCTTGCTGCTCGAAATCAATCGCACACAGAGCGACGTCATCGCGCGCACGGCGACTGCCTACCTTGAGTTGGCGGAGGTTGGCCATTCTCTTCAGCTGCTTGGCACCGCAGAGGCGAGCGCGGAAAAAGTGATCGAGATTACCAACGAGCGCATCGCTGCCAGTCAGGAGCTTCCCATCGAGGCTACACGCGCGCACCTCGCATTAGCGCAGGTCCATGAACGGATGGTGAGGCTTCAGGGCCGCGATGACGTGCTCAGCGTCGAAATTCGAGATTTGACCGGCCTGGAGGACACAGCGCCACTGGAAGTTCAGGACCAGGATCAAACTTCGTTTGCCAGCGAGCTCGCTCAACAGTCGGACAGCGAAATAATGAGCCTGGCTTTGCAGAGCAACAAGACAATCGCCGAAGCCGAGCATGATCGCGTAGCCAAGCAAGACCTGCTCCGCGGCGCCAAGCTCAGCTATTTCCCGACAATTGCCCTCGTCGGCCAGTACAGCATTCTGAGCAAATACAATAATTACGACCAGTACTACGCCCATTTCCAGCGGAATAACCTCAATGCCGGTGTCCAGATCACGATCCCGATTTTCGCGGCAAAGACTTCGGCAAACGTGGCTTATGCGAAGAGCGAACTGGCAGCCTCGGAAGCGTCACTCGCAACCAAGCGCCAACAGGTTCGAAGCGGGGTCGAGCAGCAGCAGCAAAATCTGCGCGAGATTGAGGCCAGTCGCGATGTTGCCAATTGGGCACTAAAGCTTGCCCAGCAAACACTTGAGCTTCAGCAATCCAAGCTTCAACAGGGGCAGGCGACGTTGGGCGACGTCGAACAGGCGCAACTCGATGAAAGCGAAAAGTTTGTCGAGTTTCTCGACGCGAATTTCGCGCAGCAGAAGGCACAAATATCGCTGCTCCAGGCCACTGGCCAGCTAGCCAAAGTTTTCCCGTAAATTACATGAAACCTTGGCTTTGGGCGCATACCTCTTTCAAGTACAATCAGAGCGTTACCGTCACTGTCCGAATTCCTGAGGGGGGACTCGTTAAATGCCGTCTGTGATGAAGACGCTCCTGTTGAATCCACCGAGTTTTGAAAAATTCGACGGCGGCGCTTCGTCGCGTTGGCCCGCGACACGTGAAATTGAGTCGTACTGGTATCCCGTATGGCTTGCCTATGCGGCTGGAATGCTTCCGGGCAGCCGTCTGCTGGATGCGCCTCCGCACCATATCAAGCCCGCTGGGGTAATTGAGACATCAGCGGATTACGAGTTCCTGGTTCTGTTTACTTCGACAGTCGGTTTCCATAGCGACCTTCGTATGGCCCGCGCCATGAAAGAACGCAAGCCGGACCTCAAGATTGCCTTTGTCGGCCCGCACGTGCAGATCAAGCCTGCGGAAAGCCTTCTCTCGAGCCAGGACATAGATTTCGTGGTGCGCGGCGAATTTGATCACGCCGTCGTAGAGTACGCCGAGGGAAAGCCTCTCTCTGAGATTCGCAACGCCAGCTATGTAAAAGACGGGCAGGTCGTTCATAACGAATCGCGCCCGCTTCTGCAAACAGCCGAGCTTGATGCTCTTCCGTTTGCGACCGACACGTATAAGAAAGATCTGAAGATCGAAAATTACAACGTGCCGTTCCTTCTCAACCCCTTCGTCTCGTTTTACACGTCGCGTGGTTGTCCTGCGCTCTGCACGTTCTGCCTCTGGCCGCAGACGCTTTCCGGTCACGCGTGGCGCACGCGCTCGGTCGAGAATGTCGCACGGGAATTTCGACAGGCGCACAAGATGTTTCCGCAGGCCAAAGAGTTTTTCTTCGACGATGACACGTTCAATATCCGCAAAGATCGAGTGCTCGCGCTCTGCAAGGAATTTCAGCCGGTCGGCTTTCAGTGGTCCTGCACCGCTCGCTGCCACAGCGATTACGACACGCTGAGCGCGATGGCTGACGCCGGGTGCCGCCTGATGATTGTCGGCTTCGAATCGTCCGATCCGCAGATATTGAAGTCGATCAAAAAGGGCGCCACGGTCGAAATGGCCCGTAAGTTCGTCCAGAATTGCAAGAAGGTCGGCATTCGCGTTCACGGCGATTTCATCATCGGCCTGCCCGGCGAGACCAAAGAAACGATTGAGAAAACAATCGACTACGCCAAGGAACTTGACTGCGAAACGATTCAGGTCTCGCTCGCGCACGCGTATCCCGGCACCGAGCTTTACGACCAGGGAGTTCGCGAAGGCTTCCTCCATGGCGAAGCGATCACTGACGACGGCGGCCACCAATTGCCGCACCTCGAATATCCCGGCCTCTCGAAGGAATACATGGTCGAGGCCGTAAACCGCTTTTACGACAGCTACTATTTCCGCCCGAAAGTCGTCTGGCGCATCGTGCGCGACGTCCTCTGGGATTCTAATGAACGCAAGCGGCTTTATCACGAGGCCGTCGATTTCCTCCGGCTCCGGGCAGATCGCACGAAGGTTGCCCGCGACCGCGAGGGCGTGCAGAAAAAGGCAATGGTCTCCGTTCCCGCGATGCGCTCCGCTGCGGAGGCCCGCGCAGCCGGCGAATCTCACGGCGCATGACCCCTCAGCCGGCCCGGCGCCTCAAGACGCTGGTGATGATGATCATCATCGTCTGCGCGTCTCCTGTCGGATATACCTTCGTCAGCAAAGGAATGAAGCAGATAGTCTGGCAAGGCTGGTCTCTTCCCGACCTTCTTCACTTTTTTGTCGCGGCTTTCACGAACTGGACGATCTGGGTCGGCATAGCATTGCTGCTTACGTTTTTCGTAGCATTTCTCGTTGTTCTTTCCTGGGCGGACTATAGTTTCGTGCAGCCGTCTGCCTCCATCTCTTACTTGATCATCGCGCTTCTTGCGCGCTATTTTCTGCACGAGACAGTTACGTGGTTACGTTGGATTGGCGTAATTATCGTTTGCTCAGGCGTCTTTATCGTGAGCCAGACGCACGTGAGGTCTCACGAGGACCACTTCCCGTGATCACGATCGTCATTCTTTACCTCGTCGTAGTCGTGGTGGGAACGATAGGTGAGATGTGCCTTTCGCGAGCCACGAAGACGGTCGGCGAAGTACACGATTTTCGCCCGCACGCCATCGCTCGCCACGTGATCGCGGTTATGAAAGTCCCATGGATGTGGATCGGTATCAGTCTGATGGCCGCGGCATTTTTCGCCTTGATGGGTATGTTGTCGATGGCCAACGCCAGTTTCGTCTTTCCCGCGACGGCCCTCAACTATGCGGTTGGCGCCATCGGCGGCAAGTTTTTCCTGAAAGAACGCGTTACGATGCAGCGGTGGGTCGGCGTCCTCATCGTGTGCCTCGGCGTAGTGCTGGTCGTTCTCGGCAAGGGATAATGCGATGACGCCGTGGACGGCAGTTCGCGACGCCCTGCTGCTCATCGCTCTCGCGCCGTACGCCTACTACGTCCTCGCCAGCATTGCCGCAGCACAATTCTTTCGCCGGCGTTCGACTGCCGCTCGTGCTTCCGGCGAACAGTTCACGCCACCCGTCAGCATCCTCAAGCCGATCCGCGGGCTTGATCGCGAAACGTATGAAAACTTCGCCAGCTTCTGCTCGCAGGATTATCCCGAGTTTGAGATTTTGTTTTGTGTTTCCGACGACTCCGATCCGGCCGTATCCGTAATCGACCAGATCATCGCGGCATTTCCACAGAGGCCAATTCGTCTGCTCGTGGGCTCCGAACCGATCGGCGCCAGCGACAAAGTCAACAAGCTCTGCCGCATGGCTCGCGAAGCCCGCTATGAACTGCTCCTCGTCAGCGATAGTGATGTTCGTGTCGAGCCGAATTTTCTGCGCTCTGTCGCGTCGCCATTTGCCGATCCCAGAGTAGGTGGCGTGACCTGCCTATACAGCGGCCTCACGGACGGTTCTCTCGCCGCCGAAATCGAAGCGATCGGAAATAGCGCGGACTTCGCTCCGGGCGTCCTCGCGGCTTGGTTGCTCAACGGAAAAAAACTCGACTTCATGCTCGGAGCCGTTATGGCCACCACAAAGCAGAATCTCGCGGCCATAGGTGGCTTTGAATCATTTGCCGATTACTTCTGCGACGACTATGAACTCGGCAACCGCCTCGCAGCGAAGGGTTTTCGCGTCGACCTTTCCAATACGCCTGTTTCGATAGTCTACCCGCACCAGAATCTCGCCGCCGCTTTCCGCCATCAACTCCGCTGGAATCTCAGCATCCGCTTTTCGCGTCCTTGGGGGCACGCAGGACTGTTGTTTTCGCAAGGCCTCTTCTGGACGATCCTTGGCGCATGCCTTGCGCCCGGTTGGTACGCATATATTTATCCAACCGCCTACGCGCTTTTCCGCACGGATGCCGCCCTCAGCGCGGGAGCGCGCGGCATGGGCGATCAACTTATTCGCCGCAAAGGATGGTTGCTGCCTGTTCGCGATGCCTTCGCTTTCGTCGTTTGGCTGGCAAGCTTTTTCCCGCTTCGCATCCACTGGCGCGATCGCAAATTCATCGTGCGCGATAAGAAACTAGTATCACTTCGCTGAAAGTCGATTAGAACTGTATTAAGTTCCTTTCATGCTCGCTGGCTTTTACGCGTTTTCTCTTTTCAGACCGTGCTTTCTCTTGTGGGCGCTAAAGTTAACTCCAAACCTCGACGATGGTACAGGTATGGGGCAACGAATGCTAAGGGGGTACTGACATGAACGAATGTGAAGTTCGCCGGACCGCGCATCTGCAGCAGACTCTTTTTCGAGTTCAACCGAAACGCTTTGTTTTTTACGACCAGAGCACCGGCACCGAGCGCTTCGAGGTGAAGGCCGGCTCTGACGGAAGCCTGCCCGTCGATCAGGCCGCCAGTCTCATGGCAATTCACTGTTTCGTGCGAGGCAGGTCTCCCAAGGATTTCGGCGTGATGGTCGCACCCGAAGAAGACCTGCTCGACGGCCTTTTGCCGATGGCCAGAAGCCTCGTACAGGCTTGCGCCGAAAATCGCACTCCTGTTCAGCTTAGCGGCCGCCAGCGCCAGGTGCTTCGCGCCGTGATGCAAGACGGCTCCAATAAGGAGATCGCCTCGAAGCTGAATATCTCCGTGTGCACTGTGAAATTTCACATGTCGGCGCTTTTCGAGAAATTCAACGTTCAGAGCCGCGTGGCCCTGATGCGCAAAGCCGCCGATTTTCCTTTGCCTGAACAGGCACCTGCTGAATCCGCGTCGCCCGCTGCACCGAGGCGCGACCTTCATTTGCTACGAGGCAACGGCATGCCGGTCGGGAGCCTGGACCGACTGTGCAACCACTGCGCATGGCCGTCGGAGCGCAAAGAGCCTCACGCTAACATACCCTCAAAAGCGCATCCTAGCGCACCGTGAATGGCAGCGAAATCGTCTTCGTCGCGATGGACTTCGTCACCTGCTTGAATTCGTCGATGTCAAACGGCTGCCCAATGTGGTTTCCCGCGAGATCCTCGATCCCGGTGTCGACCACGAGGCGGTAGTCGCCCGGCTTCCACACGTCGCGCGGCGTGAAGCGCCACTCCCTCTCCATCCACATCACATTGATCGTTCCCGCCACATCCCCGTGCGGACCGGCAACCGTCAGCATCCTTTGCAGCAGCGGATAATTCATCGGAGTAGGGAAGTCCACCACCAGCGGATCCGATGTCCCGGCATTCGGCGGCGTGAAGCGCCACTGCTTCGGATCGGGAGGGTCCCTCAAAGAAGGTCCGCCCACGAAGAACTTCTTGAATCCCGCAACCAGCGGCGCACCCTTCGCATCCGGCCAATCGCGGTCGATCACCAGCGTATAGTGCTTGCCTTCTGCAATCGGCGGCCCGAGTTTCTCGTTCGATGTGAGTCCCCGCTTGATCCGCCCCGGATCGAACGTCATCGTAAGCCGCGTGAAGTTCGGGTCCCAAAGTTCTTCGCCCGGCAAAAGCACCGCATCGTCTCCCTCGAGCACTTTTCCGTCTTCGTCCAGCACGTGAAGGTATCGCGCGGCCTCTCCACGGCTCATGGGTGCGGAAAAGTAGATATAGAGCCTCAGTTCATTACTGGGGAAGACGCTCGTGGAAGGATACACATGCACGATGCGCGTCGTCGGCGTCCTGTTGGGTCGTGGACCGTCGAAGTTCGCCATCACTGCAGAGCCAGAAGACGGGTGAAAGACAGCGCGATAATGCACGCCGGGCGATATCGGGTAGGCTGGGTGAAACGCGAGCGTGCCGTCCTCTACTGAATAGCTGCCGGCAAGAGGAGGCACGTCTCCCGCTCCGGCATATACGCGAAAAACGGAATTCCACCCGCGAACGGGCGCTTGCGAAGGCGCACGCCACCCGCTCACGCGGAATATCACCCCATCAAAATGAATGGAGATAGTTTGCGCCGCCGCGATCAGTCCCATAAGAAAGAGAATGATCGCGACGGCCGCAGGCGTTAGCTTCCGAAGAGACGTCACCGTTTAGGGTAACGCAATCGTTTGCAAGTTGATTGGTCCCGCCGGCGGGCCAGGAGCCCAGGCCTGACCGGTGGTTTTCCCCGTCACGATCACTGCATCGGAGGCATCGAGCTGCGCCAGATGCTGCACGTTCTGGAGGTCCTTCATCGTGTCATAAGGAACTCCGGCCACGTCGGTCTTCTGCGGGGCGGCAATCGCCGGATAGGACGCGAGATCGTCCGCCTTCAGCTTCATCACGCCGCGCGCGGTGTTTGCGATGAGGATGTAATCGTGTCCGTCCTTCTTGTACGGGACCATATCGAGCGGCTGATTTCCGGCCCCGAGATCAGCGATCTCAACGCCCTTCACCTGCGCGCCCGGTTGCAACGAACTCACCGGAATCTTTACCAGCGGCGTGCAGGTGTAGGCAGCGAGAATGTATGGTTGTCCGCCAATCGTGTAAGGCACAAACGTGCGGATCGGCGCCTCCGTCTCAAATCGTCCATGCGACGAATGCCAGATCTGCAGTGTCGTTCCCTTGCTTGCATCCTTGAAAGGGAAGGGAATCGATCGCAGCGCCGAAGACCACTCCTCGTTCGAAAGCCCTGCGACGATCACATCCCCATTCACATAATTCATGTTCGTAATCGTCTGCATACGCGGATTCTGGCGCGCCGTCGGATTCGACTCCGGCGCATCCACCAGGCTCACCGACGAGTATTTGGCGTTATCGAGCGGCAGGCTTGCGATGTCACCCTTCGTATCGACGCGCAGGATCAGAGGCATCGCATCCGGCCCGCGGCCGCGCGAAGCCGACAGGTAAACGTTCTTCGAAATCGGATTCACCTTCACGTCGTTGATCAAAATCTGGTCGGGTGGAACGCCAACGAGCGCAGCAATCTTCTGGTCGATATTGTCTACATTAATTTTTACATCGGAAGCGGCGGCTTTGCGGTCTCCTGTGTCAATTGCCACCACGCTGCCGCCAATCGAATCTCCCACGAACAAAATGCCATCGGGCCCGAACGCGAGCGGGCCGGCTGAGGTCAATGGAACTTTTCCGGAAGACAAGGTGGCGAGTGGGCTCGCAGGCACGCGAGCGGATGTGGCCCCAATGGGGAGTACAGTACCAAGGCATAGCGCGCACGCTACGCCGACGAACACGATGCGGCGCATGGTCGACCTCCTCTGGATGAATTTCCGCCCCATCCTGATGTATCACGAGACCTGGGCCCGGTCAAACAATCCGATGTAAATTCGTCAAAGGACCTCACGCCCGTGCAAACGTCGGTGTGGCAGCCATATCGCCCTCATTATTCAAAATCATCGGTAAGAAAAACTCCTGCAGGCGGCTGCTCTCAATCGGCGCCAGCCGATTCAACTGAATTCCAAACCGGTTGTCGCTGAGCACCCGGACCACCGATCCCGACCCGGTAATCGGCGAGCGCCGTTCAGTCTTACGTCGATCGTTTCTCCTTCCACCTCCTCGTGATCGAACTGCAGCCGCACCCGCGTCCGCAACGGCACGCGCCGGAATCGCCGCCGCTCGTGCTCCACCGCGCCGTGCGTCGCTCGCACCAGCCGCAGCAGCCGCATCTTATCGATCGGTTTGTATAAGAAAAAAATGCGCCCCGGCCGAAAAACCTTCCGAAATCGCCGAGGTACTCTGATCGTCGCTTACCATGATGATTGGCGTCATCTGATTCAGCCCGGCCTTGCGCGCCGTGCGTGCGAGTTCCGGTCCGTCCGGCGAAGGCATTCGGAAATCCACCAAGATCACCATGAATTTTGCCTTAGCCAGGTGCCCCACGGCGGCACGGCTATCGGTCATTGCCAGCACTTCTACCCCGGTCGCATGAACTAAGACTTCTTTCATGAGAGCGCACGAAGTTGAGTCGTCATCCACAATGAGAAGCCGCGAGTCCATGCAGGTCTCCCCGAGAGACATATCGGCATCTGACCGCAATTCCAATAGGGGGAAAAGGGATGATAACTAAATTTGGCAGCCGCGTTCGACAGTGACGTCAACAGCCTTCCATGACTTGCTAGAGGGCCCACACCGAGTTTTCTTAAGGTTTGGACCACTTTCGAATCGCCAAGTCGAAGCAGGCCCGCAAATAACCGCCTCGTGCTGATCTGTCTTGAGCCGGCACGGTCAGAGTTCTCGACTGCGAAGTAGAGCGCCTGCTTGGACTCGTCTGAGAGAGGAATTTCTCTAGTTGACGAACGGGTCCTGTTCAACCTCAGTGCCTACTTCGCTCCGGGCCGCATCGATCTTGTCAAACCCGCCGAGCAGCACTTTTAACAATATCTTGTCCTCTCGAAGTAAACCCAGCAATAGATGCTCGATTTCGATACGACTGGCTCCATACGCACGAGCCTCATCCCGTGCGTAAAGAATGATTCTGCGCGACTGTTCGTCGAATCGCTCAAACATCAACGATCCGCCGTACCAGTATCATCCGGCCGCATCACCTTCGCCGCCATCTTAGCGACAAAGCGACGCGTCGCAACGCGCTCCAAGCCGACCATCAGCCGGTTCTTTCCGCCCGAAATAACAAAGGTGTCGCCGCGAGCCATTCCTTGGAGGCCTACGCGCGCTACTTTCTCTGCCGTTTCCGGCGAACGGAATGTCCGATCCGGCTGCTGCGCCACGGATTGAAATTCCGTCGTCGTCGAGCCCGGGCACAACGCACATACGTTTACACCGAACGGACGCAACTCCTCGGCGATCCCTTCCGCAAAAAGCAGATCGAAGGCCTTTGTCGCCGCGTAGGCCGAATTGAAGGGCACCGGCTGAAACGCCGCCACCGACGACACGATCAACACATCTCCGCGCTGGCGTGCGATCATCGGTGGAACATAAAGCTGCGTCAGCGCCACTACCGCCGTGCAATTCACCTGAATCATCTCGGCGACCCGTGCCGTCGGAACTTTATGGACGTATCCAAACGCGCCAAAGCCGGCATTATTCACCAGCAGCTCGATTTCAATGCCGCGCCCCTTCGTAAAAGCATAAATCTGCTCCGGCGCCGCCATCTGCATCAGATCGGCGCTGAAAACTCCCGTTTTGGTTCCATATCTCGACGAGAAATCGCTGGCCAGTGCCTGCAGACGGTCGGTGCGCCGTGCCGTCAGAATAAGATGCGCTCCTACCGCCGCCAACTGCCGCGCTAACTCCTCCCCAATGCCCGCGCTGGCGCCCGTCACCAGCGCCCATCTTCCCGCCCATTTCTTTATAGTGCGATCGCCTGAATTCCGGGCCATCACCAATCACGCCTCATCTTCCCGCCCTTGCGTTTTCGCCAGGCGCTCGATCACGGCCATATCCTCGAGCGTCGTCGTGTCGCCCGAAATGCCCCCCTTCGACGCCAACTCTCGCAGCAATCTTCGCATGATCTTGCCGCTGCGCGTCTTAGGCAGCAGATCACAGAAGCGCACATCTGCCGGCCGCGCGATGGTCCCGATCGTCGAGGCGACGTGCTCCATCAATGCGCCGCGGAGCTCCTTCGAAGGATTTTGTCCAGATCGCAGCGTGACAAAACAAATAATCGCCTCGCCCTTAATCTCGTGGGCCCTCGCCACCACCGCAGCCTCCGCCACCGCCGGATGACTCACCAGCACACTTTCAATCTCCATCGAACTGAGCCGATGGCCAGCAACCTTGATCACGTCATCGACACGCCCCAGCACCCATATAAAGCCGTCTTTATCGCATTGCGCGGCATCGCCCGCAAAATAAACGCCCGGAATGCGGCCGAAATAGTCCCGCGCGAAGCGCTCATCGTCGCCATAGATCGTGCGCATCATCGAAGGCCATGGCTTCTGGATTGTCAGATAGCCGGTCTCGCCCGGCGCGACGGGTTCGCCTTGCAAGTTCACCACTTTGGCGACGATTCCAGGCAACGGCAGCGTTGCCGATCCGGGCTTCGTGGGGGTCGCTCCCGGCAGAGGAGAAATCAAAATCGATCCCGTCTCGGTTTGCCACCACGTATCCACAATCGGGCACCGATTCTTTCCGATCACATCGTAATACCATTTCCACGCCGCCGGATTGATCGGCTCGCCAACGGTCCCGAGAAGGCGCAGGCTGCCTATATCGTGCGCGTTGATCCAGTCGGCTCCCCACGACATAAAGGCTCGTACTGCCGTCGCCGAGCTATAAAAAATCGTCACCTTGTATCGCTCGATAATCTCCCAAAAGCGATCCTTGCGTGGCTGATCCGGCGCGCCCTCGTACATCACGATGCTTGCGCCGTTCGCGAGCGGTCCATACACGAGATAACTGTGCCCTGTTACCCAACCGCAATCGGCCGTGCACCAATAAACATCGTCCTCCTTCAAATCGAAGACGAGCTTCGTGCTCCACATGCACTGAAGCAAATAGCCTCCAGATGTGTGCAGCACGCCCTTCGGTTTCCCGGTCGTCCCGCTCGTGTAGAGAATATAGAGAGGGTGCTCCGAATCGAACGGAAGTGCAGGGCAATTCGCCATCGCCTCCTTTTCCAGATCTTCCCACCAGAGATCGCGGCCTTCCTGCCAGCCGACGTTCTCTCCCGTTCGGCGGACCACGATACACTTGTGGATCGTGGGACAATTCTTCATTGCAGCGTCGGCGGTTTCTTTGAGGGGCACGGTCTTCCCGCGACGGTAACCACCATCCGCGGTAATCAGAATTTTGGATTTTGCGTCCGCAATTCGGTCGGCAAGGGCCGTCGCGCTGAATCCTCCGAAAACCACCGAATGCATCGCGCCGATTCGCGCGCAAGCCAGCATGGCGATCGGCAGCTCGGGAACCATCGGCATGTAGATCGTCACGCATTCGCCGGGTCCCGCGCCCAATTTCATGAGCGCATTGGCAAATTTCGAAACGCGCGCATGCAATTCGCTATAGGTGAACTCGAGTCGCGAGCCGTCCTCGGCTTCCCAGAGCAAAGCGGGTTTATTGCCGCGTTTTCCAAGATGCCGATCGAGGCAATTGTGCGCCACATTGAGCTTGCCGCCGACGAACCACATGGCATGGGGTATTCTCCACTCCAGCACGGGCCCAAAGGGCTCGAACCAATCAATCATTTTGGCCTGTTCCAGCCAAAAGCCTTCCGGATCACGTTCCGCCTTCTCATAAAGCTTGCGATATTCCTCGAGCGACTTCACGTGCGCGCGCTTGCTAAACTCTGCCGGCGGAGGAATGGGCTTCTCTTCGAGAACGTGCGGGTCAAACTCTTGCATGAATCCTCCGGTCTGCGGCCAATTTGGAACTCAAATTATACGGCCAAGGCACAGCGCGCCCAGGCGCAACTACGTTAATGAAAGCCTCCGGGGCGGTCAAGGCCAAGCGATGATTCTACGCCAGTTACACATGCGCGCCTCGCTGGAACTAACGGCGCCATAATCCGTAATAAGGTTATGTAACGCCCTACCGCACGGGCCGTCCTAAGATAGGCGATGACGACAGCCGTGGAGCTTACCGACGAAGCTTTGCTCGCAAAGATGATCGCAGGCGACGAGGAGGCTTTCACCGCTCTTTACCGCCGTCGCCACCCGTCTGTCTACCGCTTTTCTCTCCGCATGAGCGGGAATCGCGCGCTGGCCGAGGATGTCACGCAGGAAGTTTTTTTCGCCTTGGTTCGCGACGCGAAACGATTCGATCCGCTCCGGGGTTCCTTCGCCGCATTTCTTTTTGGAATTGCCCGGAACCATCTGCACAAGAGATGGGAATTAGATAAGAGACTGGTTCCTTCGGGCCTGGGAAATGAAGACATGAACGGCAATGGTTCGCACAACGGCGCCGGAAAGACTCAATTCAACATGGCGATTCAGACCGGCACGGCGTCCAGAGATGGGTCCGCCAAAGACGGGAGCCGTAGTAGTATTCCCGGCGTCCCCGAAGAGTTCGTGTCGAAGGAAACCGTCGCGCGCGTGCGGAAGGCCGTCGCCAGCCTGCCCGAGAACTATCGCGAAGTGGTGATTTTGTGCGACCTGGAAGAAATGAGCTATGAGCAAGCAGCGCAGGCCCTCGAATGCCCGGTGGGAACGGTACGCTCGCGGTTGCACCGGGGAAGAGCGATTCTGCTCGAAAAGCTAGATGAAGCGCCCTCCCGTTACCGTGCCCCTGCTGTCGGCGAATAAGGAGGAGACGAATGGCCATTGACTGTGCCCAATTCGAAGAAATCGTCCACGAATTGGAGCGCGCCGGTACGCCGGGATTCGATTCCCGTCAGGACGCTTTCGCGCACGCGGAATCC
This sequence comes from uncultured Acidobacteriota bacterium, assembly GCA_963753205.1. GTDB lineage: Bacteria > Acidobacteriota > Terriglobia > Acidiferrales > UBA7541 > Palsa-295. The sequence goes on from CAVWBL010000001.1 coordinate 215,090, forward strand.
TGCCCCCGATGCGCCAGTCTACTGGATAAAGTAATGGCACTCGAGTTCGCGCTGGATAGTCTTGCGGTGCAGGATCGTAGCGAGCGGGCGCCCGTGCACGTGGAAGCCGCTCTCCTTGCGGAATTTCGCCGACAGCACGCGGAGACCGCCCGTCCGCATCGCAATTTCCGCCTGACGGCGGCGTTAGCGATGGCGGCGGTGCTGCTCTTGGCCGTAGGAATTGCCGTGCCCCACTGGGCGAATCGCAAGGCGAATTCAACAGGGAGCCCGATAGCGCTGGTGGTCCCGCCGAAGACATCCGTCGGTATTGTGAGCACAAAGGAGGCCGCCCAAGACGATTCGGCATCCTCCGATTCCGACTATGCCACCGATTTCGTTTCTTTGCCTTACGCGGACGATCCCGGCACCCTGGACGGCGGCACGGTCGTGCGCGTCACGCTTTCGCGGTCGGCGCTCGCTTCGTTTGGCTTGCCGGTGGCCGGTATGGGGTATTCAGATCAAATTCCGGCGGACATCGCGCTCAGCGAAGACGGCGTTCCGCAGGCGATCCGGCTTGTGGCGGACGCGGATTTGGATCAGACAAATTAGGACTCTTGCGATGGACGCTCGAACATCCACCCAAACTTTCAATCCTTCGGAGGAGGTAGCTCCACAATGAAACAATGGATCAAACCCAGATGGATCCCGACGATCGGCGCCGCGATATTGCTTTTCGCTGCCGCTGTTAGCGTGAGCGCCCAGGCGGGACCTGGGCCGGGGGCGCCGGTGCGCGAGGCGGTTTTCGCGACCGAGGTCCTGGACCAATGGGTCCTGAGGACGCGCTCGGATTTGTGGGCTTCGAAGCCGGGCTTTTCGGTAAGACGGTAACTGGCGCGCCCTTTACGGCCGATGTCTCAACCGAAACCACGCAAATCTTGCCCGACGGCAATCGCATCGACAATAAGACATCGGGCACGATTGCCCGCGACAGCTCGGGCCGCACGCGCCGCGATCTGACGCTACCTTTGATCGGCGGTTACTCCACTTCCGGCAGCGGCGGCGCTCCCGCCCACGCGATCGTGATCAACGATCCCGTGGCCGGCGTTTCCTACGTGCTGAACGACAACCACAAGGAAGCGCGCGAAATGCGCCAGCCCGGCAATTTCTTTCGCGGCAACGGCGGTATTCGCAGTCCGAATTCGGCTCCGAGCGCAAATTCACCCAACGTGACCACCGAATCGCTGGGCACTCAGCTCATAGGCGGAATCTCCGCGGACGGTACTCGCACCACTCGCACGATTCCGGCCGGCCAGATCGGCAACGAGAAGGCCATCGCCGTCACCGTCGAGCGCTGGTATTCGCCCGATTTGCAGATGGACATCCTGATCAAACGCAACGATCCTCGCGGTGGATCTACGGTTTTCCAGTTAACGAATGTCGTCCGCTCGGAGCCGGATGCGTCGCTTTTCCAGGTTCCTTCTGACTACACCATAGTGTCGGGGCGTAGGTCCGGTCCGCGTCGCGGAGGAAATCAACAGGGTGCGCCGCCACCCGCGCCGCAGCAGTAGAGGGCCACGAAGAGAACGTACGCTTGGATCTGTTCCACCCGGGATTTGCGGGCGGAGATCGGGCTCCGCCCATGAGTCCTTACCGCTATAATGCTGCCAGGAACTGTCATGGACGTCCGCAAACTCGAATCACAATTGCACGCCGAAGGCTTCTCGCACACATTCGTCTGGCAGGATGGGCCACATGCCTATTATCCCGACCACACCCACAACGGCGTGACCGCGCATATCGTCCTCGAAGGCGAAATGACGCTTACCGTCCAGGGCAAATCGCAAACGTACCAGGTGGGCGACCGTTGCGACGTCGCCGCCGGCGAAGTCCACTCCGCAAAAATGGGCCTAAGCGGCTGCCGGTATCTAATTGGTGAGATGTAGTTCGGTTTACTGCGAGATCGCTCGGTCGAGCAATTCCATCACGTGGAGCACTTCCTGGCCGGTGCGATGCATCGCTGCGCCAGCGCGGAGTTGCATCATGCAGCCGGGATTCGCCGTGACGATGGCTTGCGTTTCGGTGTCCTTGGCCCACGCCATCTTCTGGTCGAGCAATTCGAGCGACGCCTTCGTCTGCGTCACGTTATAGACGCCCGCCGAGCCACAACACTGATCTGCATGCGCCATTTCTATAAGTTCAACGCCCGGAATGCTACGTATCAACGTACGCGGCGCCTCGCGCACTTTTTGCCCGTGCAGCAAATGGCACGAATCCTGGTAAGTGATACGCATGGGCATCGTCCGCAGAGGCGCGTTGGGGCCAAGCTGCGCGAGAAACTCAGTCACATCGCGCACCTTGCTCGAAAACTCATCCGCGCGGGCATGCACAGCGTCGCCATTCGAAAAAAGATGCGTGTATTCCTTCAGCGTCGACCCGCAGCCTGCGGCATTCGTAAGAATCGCGTCGAAGTCCGCCGCTCGAAACGCATCGAAAGTTTTCTGTGCGAGGTCGCGCGCCACGTCGCGCACTCCCGCATGCGCTGCCAGCGCGCCGCAACAAACCTGTTCAGCCGGCACAACCACTTCGCATCCGTTTGCTTGCAACACGCGAATCGTAGCGCGATTCAGTTCGGCAAACGTTACCTGCGCCACGCATCCGGCGAAGAACGCCACGCGCGCTCTTCGCTCACCGCGCGCCGGAAAGGTCTTCCCCAATTCCGAAAAGAAAAATCGCGAATCGATCCTTGGCAGCAGCTCGGCGCGCTGTTCCATTCCCATCCAGCGCAAAATTCCCATACGTCGCGCCAACGATTCCAGTCCCGATCGTTGATAAACGCGCAACACGCGTGCCGCGAAAGCGATTCGTCCAGGATGTGGCAGCAGCCGCCGGTAAACGAAATCGCGCACGATCCGCGCGCCGACTGGCCGTTTATAATTCTGCTCGATCTGTGCCCGCGCCAATTCGACGAGCTTTCCATACTGCACGCCCGACGGGCACGCGGTCTCGCAAGCGCGGCAATCGAGGCACCGGTCGATGTGCGTCACAAAGTCGTCGCCCAGCGCGAGTTGCCCTTGATCGACAAGCGCCATCTGCCGCAATCGCCCGCGCGGCGAATCGGCTTCGCGCCCCCAGAGCCGATAGGTAGGGCAGTGGTTCAGGCACAATCCGCAATGGACACACCGCGCGTAATCCTGGTAAAGCGGCCGATCGGTCTCGGAAAAGCCGCTGTTTATTGGTGAAATCTCGGCGGGAGGCGAAGATTCATGGTGGGCCAAGTGCCTAAATCCCTCCCACGAAGCGCCCGGGCGAGAGAATCCCTTGCGGATCGAAAACAGACTTGATCTTGCGCATCAGCGGCAAGTCTGGACGTTCGGGCCCCCAAATGCTCAGTCCGCTTTTCCACTTGCTCGGACACCAGGGAATCGTCGAATTGGCGCCGAGTCGTCCGCAGCAGTCTTCGTGAATTCGGTTCGTCGCCCCAGCCACGCACTTCATGTATTTTTCATCGTTCGCGCCGGCCAGCAGCGCCACATAAATCACACCCACTCCGCGCACCACCGCCGCCCACGGCAAGGAATGGTCGTCCGCGGCATGCTTCGCTGCCGCGATAGCATGCTCCAAATGCTCCGGCAGCACCGATATTTTCATAATCGTGCACGCAGGCGACGATTCCAACGCGATCGGCACAAACTCCCGCACGCGGGCAAAGGCTGCAGCCACCGCGCTGGGAGTTTTGTCGTCGCCGATCCTCCCAAAATGCTTTCCGCCCGCTCTTTCAACCATCTCTCGCAATTCGCTCTCGCATCGGTCGAGAACAGCATCCGTTCCCGAAAAGCCCGTCGTAAGCGTCCATCCAGTGTGCGAAAGCAGACCTTCAGGCAACGCGTTTGGCTCGATGCGCCGGGCCACATGGCCTGTGAAAAGTTCGGCGACGCCAGGACTCAAGATGTCCAGAGTCATGGGTCGCAATGCCGAAGCGGCAACGCTATTCCGGCACGCGACAGCATCGGCTGCCTGGGCAAAATGCGCCACAAATCCGCGCACGGACTGCGCAGCAGGGAACGTTCGCAAATTGATTTTCGTGATGACCCCAAGCGTTCCGAGCGACCCGATCAGCAGCTTGTGCAGATCGTAGCCGGTCACGTTCTTCACCACGCGCCCGCCGCTCTTGCCCGCCACGCCATCGCCCGTCACAAACTCCATTCCCAGGACAAAGTCTCGCGCCGTCCCGTACATCTGCCGCAGTGGACCTTCAACACCGGACGCGATCGTGCCGCCAATAGTCGCACGCGTCATAAACGGCGCCCCGTGAGGCAAGAATTGCCCGTGCTCGTTAAGGTTCCGCTGTAAATGGCAAAGCGGTACTCCGGGCTCAACGCTCAGCGTAAGATCGCCCGGATCATATGCCACAACGCGATTAAGTCGAGTCACATCGAGCGCAATATCGTAGCGTCGAGGTGGAAGCCCGATTCCGATCTTCGTCCTTGCGCCGCAAGCTACGATTGCCAGATTCTCGCTCGCGGCAAACTTCACAATTTCGACGATTTCTTCAGCAGAGGACGGCTGAACCGCCGCCGAAGGCGTCACGCCATCGATTGCTTCGACTGCAAGTTTCTCCGGGTCGCTGGTAAAAGTGCCGGAGCCGATAATTCCTTCGAGCCGCGAAATCGCCCCAGGTCCGGAAGCGTTCATGCGACGGGCACCTCGGTCGGCGCGCCTTTTAGGGGCCGCGAGTGAATCTCGCCGCAGCCCTTCTTCGAAGGGAAAATCTTCTCCGGATTCAGCAGACCCGCTGGATTGAATGCGTTTCGCACGCGCTTCATCAATTCCAATTCCGCCTCGCTGAACATCAGCGGCATCAGCCGGTCCTTTTCCATACCAACGCCATGCTCGCCGGTAATTGTCCCGCCCGCCGCCACGCAATACTCGATGATCTCGTCCGATGCCGCCACCGCGCGGCGGAACTGCTCTTTATCTCGCGGGTCAAACGGCACAATCGGATGCAAATTTCCATCGCCTGCATGAAAAATATTTCCGATCTCAAATCCGTATTTCTTGCCGATCTCTTCGATGCGCCGCAGCGTGGCCGGAAGCTTCGTTCGCGGAATCACGCCGTCCTGCACGTAATAACAGGGGCTAAGCCGACCGACGGCCGCAAATGCGTTCTTGCGCCCTTTCCAAAGCAGATCGCGCTCCTTCGAGTCTTTTGCCGCTCGAACTTCCCGCGCATCGTGCGCGCGACAGACTTCACCGACTTGCTCGACCTGTGCCGTAGCCGCCTCGCGCAAACCATCCACGTCAATCAGCAGCACCGCCGCGCTATCGACCGGGTATCCTGCGTGGATGTACGCCTCGATTGCGCGCAATGACCATCCATCGAGCATTTCGCAAGCAGCAGGCGTAATTCCACGCGCCGTCAGTTCGGCCACTGTCTCCGTCGCATCCTCCACGCGATCGAAGATCGCCAGCAGCGTCTTCGTCTCTTCCGGCAAACGCGTCAGCTTCACCGTGACTTCAGTCACCAGACCAAGCGTGCCCTCCGAACCCACAAAGAGCCCGGTCAAATCGTACCCGGTCGCATCCACAGCCGAATTCCCGATGCGGACCAGTTCCCCCGTCGGTAACACAATTTGCATCCCGAGGACATGATTCGTCGTCACGCCATAGGCCAGCGTGTGCGGTCCACCGGAATTTTCCGAGACGTTCCCGCCGATCGTGCAAGCCTTCTGGCTCGAAGGGTCGGGTGCGAAATGGAGTCCGAGGTGCGCTACGGCGGCGCTCAAATCGGAATTCACCACGCCCGGCTGGACCACGGCCCGCTGATTCTCCGCGTCCACCTGCAAAATACGGTTCATCCGCGAAAAAACGGTGAGAATTCCGCCGGTTCGAGCCAAAGCGCCGCCCGAAAGCCCCGTTCCCGCGCCGCGTCCTACAAGCGGCGTCTGAAAACGGTTCGCGAGCGCGACAATGCCTACAACCTGCTCAGTATCCTGCGGGAAAACGACGCAATTCGGCCGCCCTACTTCGACCGACCCGTCATATTCGTAGAGAAGAAGATCCTCTGCCTTGTGAAGAACATTATCGGAGCCAAGCAGAATCCGGAGTTCGCCAAGAAGTGTCGCATCCATGCTGAAAACATCTCATAAAATCGCCCAGAATGCGACCTTCCAACGAGTGCGAGCAACACAACGAAGCGGCGTCATTCTGACCGGGTCCCGCGAAGGACCCCTCCTGCTTTTGTGTCAGTCGCGCCGCTCACGCCCACGCATATCCCAAATTCTTCAACGGCAGCGCGCGAACCCGCTCGCCGTTCGCCGCAAAAATCGCATTCGCAATCGCGGGCAGCACCGGAGGCAACGCAGGCTCGCCCAATCCCGTTGGCGAATACTCCGTTACCAGAAAATCGATCTGGATCTCCGGCGGCGCCTGATTGATCCGCACCGGCTGCACCTCTATGAAATTGCTTTGCACAGCCGCACCCTTCTCGAAGGTAATTTCGTACCCCATGATGTGACTCATGCCCTCGATTACGGCCCCCTGCGACAGGTTTACAGCCGGCCCCGGATTGATCACCTGGCTGCCGATGTCGCCAACGACCCAGATCTTATTCACCTTGATCTTCTTGTCCGGACTTGCCTGCAAATCGGCCACGGCGGCGAAATATCCAAGATGGCTGAAGTGGCAACCCAGGCCCATTCCGCGGCCCTTTGCCAACGTGTGCGTCCCCCAACCGGAAGTCTTCGCCACTTCGCGCAACACGCCCTGCATGCGCGGCGCGTTGAATTCGGGTCCGGGACCGCGCCCGCCGGCCCCAGCAGTCGCGGCCAGGGGCTGATTGTCCATCAAATCCAGCCGGAATTGCAGCGGATCCTTGCCCGCCGCACCCGCCAGCTCGTCGATGAACGATTGGAATACGAAAGCGATAGCATTGCTGCGTGGGGCCCGCATCGCGCCCGTCGGAATTCCGCAAGGAATCAGCGAATATTGCACTGACAAGTTCGGAATGAACCGGGCAGGGAACTCATCGGGCCCAATATCCGCGCTCGCCGCAAATCGTCCGTTATTTCCATAACTAACAAAATGATTGTGCCACGCGACAAGCTTCCCCGACGCGTCCACGCCGCCCTTCAAATAATGGAAGCCCCCCGGACGATAAAAATCGTGATGCATGTCATCTTCGCGCGTCCAAAGCAACTTCACCGGCGCGGGGACTTGCTTTGCGATCCACGAAACTTCGGCGACGTAATCGTTGGTCAGCCTTCGTCCGAAGCCGCCGCCAATGCGGAATTGGTGCATCGTGATCGCGGAAGGGTCGATCCCGATCGTTCTCGCAGCCACCTGCAAACCGCCCTGCGGCGTCTGGCTTGGCGCCCAAAGCTCGAGCTTTCCGTCCTGATAGTGAGCCGTGCAATTCTGCGGCTCGAGCGGCACATGCGCGATAAACGGATAGCTGTAAGCCGCTTCGACGATTTTCGCCGCGCTTTGCATCGCGCCGTCGAAATCGCCGTCCGTTCGCAGCGTACCCTGCGGCGTTTGCTTGGAAAACGCCTCCGCCGCCGCAGCAAAACCGGCGCTGCTTTGCGAAGCCGTCGGGCCCTCGTCCCACTGCACCTTCAGGCTCTTCCGCGCCGTATTCGCGTGATACCACGTATCGGCCACAACGGCCACACCGCCCACCAATTCGGTCAGGTTCGTGCCGCCTTGCACCAAAAACGCATACTTCACGCCCGGCATCGCCTTGATCTCATCCAGATTCGCGCTCACTGGCTTGCCGCCATACACCGGACACTTCTCATACACAGCGTAAAGCATTCCCGGCAGCTCGAAATCGATTCCGTACTGCGGCACGCCAGCGACGATTTTTGCATTATCGACGCCCTTTACCGTCGTTCCGATAATCTTATAGTCCTTCTTATCCTTCAGCTTCAGTGAGCTTGGATCGGGCGGAGTCAAAGTCGCCGCCTTCGCTGCGAGTTCGCCGTAGCCGAGCGATTTGCCGCTTGCCGTGTGCATCACGCGGCCGGATGCCGTCGTGCACTCCGACTCAGGCACGTTCCATGTCTGCGCCGCCGCCGTAATCAACAGCTGTCGCGCGCCCGCGCCCACCTGCTGCATCGGAATCCAGTTGTTCGGCGTGGCGGTGCTGCCACCGGCCACCTGCGATCCGTACTTCGCGGCATCGATATCGCCCTGTTCGATGCGCACGTCCTTCCAATCGATATCGAGTTCTTCGGCGATGAGCATTGGCAACATCGCCTTCACGCCCTGTCCCTCTTCCGGATTCTTCGCGATGATTGTCGCGATGCCGTCCGGCGCGATCTTAATGAATGAGGTGGGCAGCAATGGAGTCTGCGGACTCCTTTGCGCAAATACCTTCGTCACCGGCTCCATGTAATACGCGAGCAGCATGCCGCCGCCAGCGATCGCGCTCACTCGAAAGAAGGAGCGCCGGCTCAGTTTCTTAACTGGCGTGTTCCTAACTGCTGTCATCGTAGCCATAGTCTCCTCCTTTAATTGCCATGCCCGTTGCGGGATGGCGCAGTCTTTGCAGCGGTAGCCATTTCTGCGGCTCGATGGATCGCTCGGCGGATTCGGAGATACGTTCCGCAGCGGCAGATATTCCCCGCCATCTGCGCATCAATGTCCTTGTCAGTTGGTTTTGGATTCTTCGCGAGCAGTGCCGACGCGGACATAATTTGTCCCGCCTGGCAATAGCCGCACTGAGGCACATCGATCTCCTGCCAGGCGAGCTGGCACGGATGTTCTCCATCCGAAGACAGGCCCTCGATTGTCGTAACCGGAATACCGGCTGCCTCCGAGACGTGCGTCTGGCACGCGCGCACCGCCTGACCGCGCAAATGGATCGTGCAAGCGCCGCACATTCCAATGCCGCAGCCGTATTTGACCCCCTTCAGGTTGAGCATGTCGCGCAGCACCCACAGCATGGGCATGTCCGCGGGCGCATCGACCGTCGTTGTCTTTCCATTCACGATCAGCTTGTAAGGCATCGAGACCTCCGTCGTTCACAGACCGGACAAAAAAGCGATGCGAAGAATGTACTACTGGCTCCAACGGCCCGTCAATCAAGCACCTTGCGTGTGCCAAATCTCGTTAGAAATGTCCCTCGTTCTCCGACACCTCCCAGCCGAGGCTTCGGCCTCGAGGATTCGGGGCAACGACTGCCACGCATGAGCCGATTTGTGCACAGCGCGCCGACTTGCATACAATGTTGGTCCCGAAATCATCTGGAAGGGAACATCATGAGCATGACCAAGGCCTACGCCGCAACGTCCGCCACCTCTCCGCTGGGACCATTCTCCTTTGACCGGCGCGACCCGGGCGAGCACGACGTCTCGATCGATATCAAATTCTGCGGCATCTGCCATACCGACATTCATCAGGCCCGCAATGAATGGGGCAACTCCGAATACCCCATGGTCCCGGGCCACGAAATCGCAGGCCTCGTCACCGCGGTCGGCTCGAAAGTCACAAAATTCAAAGTAGGCGACAAAGTCGGCGTCGGTTGCTTCGTTGACTCCTGCCGCCACTGTCCGCAGTGCGCCCGAGGTCTCGAACAATATTGCGCGAGCGGCACTGTTTTCACCTATAACAGCAAGGACAAGCAAGGCAAACCGACGATAGGCGGCTACTCCGAACGTATCGTCGTCGATGAGAATTACGCCCTCCGCATGCCGGACAATCTCCCCCTCGACGCCTGCGCGCCTCTTCTTTGCGCCGGTATCACCCTCTATTCGCCCCTCAAACACTGGCAAGCAGGCCCAGGAAAGAAAGTCGCCGTCATCGGACTTGGCGGCCTCGGACACATGGGCGTCAAACTGGCGCACGCGATGGGCGCCGAAGTAACCGTCCTCAGCCAAACCTTGAAAAAGCAAGCCGACGGCAAACGCCTTGGCGCCGATCATTATTTTGCGACGTCGGATGACACCACATTCTCGAAATTGCAAAATTACTTCGACCTGATTCTCAACACCGTTTCGTCCGACATGGATTGGGGAAAGTATCTGGGCCTTGCCAACGTGGACGGCACGATGGTCCTTCTCGGCGTGCCCGAAAAACCGGTGCCACTGGGAGCGTTTCCACTAATCGCCGGCAGACGCAGCCTCGCCGGCTCCATGATCGGCGGAATCCGCGAAACCCAAGAAATGCTGGATTTCTGCGGCAAACACAATACGCCTGCCGACATCGAGACGATCCCAATCCAAAAAGTGAACGAGGCCTACGGCCGAATTTTGAAAAGCGACGTCCGTTACCGTTTCGTGATCGAGATGGCGTCCCTCAAAGCGAGTTAGCCACAACGGGTAGGGCCGTCGCGACAACCACCGGTAACCGAAATTCTCTTTCGAGCGGTGTGGGCGCATGCTCGCTGCGCCCCTTGCGGCGCGAACGCTTGGCACGAAGCGATGATCGAACTGCGAACCGAACGGCTCCTGTTACGCCGCTGGCGCGACTCCGACCGCGAGCCGTTCGTCCGCCTTAACTCCGACCCGCGCGTCATGGAGTTTTTCCCGAGCCTATTATCGCGGGAAGAGAGCGACGCGATGATTGATCGTTGTGAACGGCACTTTGCGGAAAACGGCTTTGGCCCGTTCGCGGTCGAGCGTCTCGACGATGAGTCGTTCGTCGGATATATCGCGCTGAATCGTGTCCCGTTCGAGGCGCCTTTCACACCGTGCATCGAAATCGGATGGAGGTTCTCTGCGAATAATTGGGGCAAGGGGCTGGCGACGGAAGGCGCGCGCGAGGTCTTAAGCTATGCCTTTAAAGATCTGAAACTGGAATCGCTTGTTGCATTCACGACACTAAAGAACGTTCGCTCGCGACGAGTGATGGAAAAACTCCATATGACCTACGATCCGCTAGAGGACTTCGATCATGCGCGATTCCCAGAACGCCATCCACTGCGGCGCCATGTTCTGTACCGGCTGAACCGCGGCGGCTAGAAAGGTTAGAACGTGGGCGAATCTGCGATTCCTAAAACCAGTCGCTTTCTGTCGCTTCTTCAAGCAAAATTTGAAGTCACTCATACAAATTGAACTCCAAACGTTAAATCTGGAAAGGCGCTATGGCACCTAACAAATTCAGCTCGCGCATCACCAAGCCCAAGTCGCAAGGCGCTTCACAAGCGATGCTTTACGGCACAGGCCTCACCGAGAAGGACATGGAGAAGCCCGAAGTCGGCATCGCCAGCATGTGGTTCGAAGGCAATACCTGCAACATGCACTTGCTCTCCCTCGCGGAAAAAGTGAAGGAGGGTGTCACGGCTGCCGGCCTCATCGGAATGCGCTTCAACACCATCGGCGTCAGCGACGGCATCTCGATGGGCACCGAAGGCATGTCCTTCTCTCTCCAATCGCGCGATCTGATCGCTGATTCCATCGAGACCGTAATGTCCGCGCAGTGGTACGACGCGAATATCTCCATTCCCGGCTGCGATAAAAACATGCCCGGCTGTGTGATGGCGATGGCTCGCCTCAACCGTCCATCCATAATGGTTTACGGCGGCACGATTCGCGCCGGCCATGTCGACGGCAAAAAGCTCGACATCGTTTCCGCCTTTCAAAGCTACGGTGAATTCATCTCCGGAAATATTCCCGAGGCCGAACGCCAGGCGATCGTCCGCCACGCGTGCCCGGGCGCCGGCGCATGCGGCGGAATGTATACCGCGAATACAATGGCGTCGGCGATCGAAGCGCTCGGTATGTCGCTTCCATATAGTTCCTCAACACCGGCCACCGATCCGCTAAAGCTCGATGAATGTTTCCGCTCTGGCGCCGCGATCAAGACTCTGCTCGAGCGCGACATCAAACCGCGCGACATCATGACGCGCGAAGCCTTTGAAAACGCGATGGTCATCGTCTCCGTTCTCGGCGGATCGACAAACGCCGTGCTGCACCTCATCGCGATGGCGCGCGCTGCCGGCGTGAAACTCACCATCGACGACTTCCAGTCCGTCAGCAGTCGTGCGCCGCTTCTCGCCGATTTCAAACCGAGCGGCCAATATGTTATGGAAGATTTGCACGCCGTGGGCGGCATCCCCGGCGTGATCAAAATGCTGCTCGAGGAAAAACTGTTTAATGGTGATTGCCTTACGGTCACAGGTAATACGATTCGCGAAAACGCGAAAGATCTCCCAGGCTTAAAATCCGACCAGTCGATCGTTCGCCCTCTCTCGAACCCAATCAAGAAGACCGGCCACATTCAAATCCTCAAGGGAAATCTCGCGCCCGAAGGCGCCGTCGCAAAAATCACCGGCAAAGAGGGAACTCGCTTCGCCGGACCCGCGAATGTCTTCGATTCCGAGGAAGCGATGCTCCAAGCGCTCGAGAAAAAGCAAATTCAAAAGGGCGACGTGATCGTAATCCGCTACGAAGGTCCGAAGGGCGGACCGGGGATGCCCGAAATGCTCACACCGACGTCCGCCATCATGGGCGCAGGGCTTGGCAAAGACGTCGCGCTCATCACCGACGGACGCTTCTCCGGCGGATCGCACGGCTTCATCGTCTGTCACGTCACGCCCGAAGCGCAGGAGGGCGGTCCTATCGGCCTGATTCGCACGGGCGACCAGATCACGATTGATGCCGAGAAGAATCTTTTGCAGGTTGCCCTCAACGATCAGGAGATGGCAATGCGAAAAGCGACGTGGCACATGCCGCCCTATAAGGCCACCCGTGGCACCCTCGCGAAATACATCCGCCTCGTGAAAAACGCCAGCGCCGGCTGCGTCACCGACGAGTAGCTCTATCTCTGCTTCCCGGCTCCGGAAAGCTTACACCAGTGTCCTAAATTCATAGCGGCCGCCTACACCCTTCGCCGTATCGACCTCCGCGTAGAGGCGACCGTAGCATCAAAAGCGCCCGCCGCTGGAGGATGTGTGCCGCGCAAAACCAACTCAAAAGAAGTGCAGATCAGCCGGAACCGCTCGCGAAAACAATCGAAAATCAGGTACGCCGTCGTCGGCCTTGGCTATATTTCCCAGATTGCCGTGCTGCCGGCCTTTGGCCACGCAAGGGAAAACTCGGAACTGACGGCGCTCGTATCGAGCGATCCCGAGAAGCTCAAAAAGCTCGCGCGGAAGTACTGCGTCGCAGCTACCTATTCCTACGATCAATTTGACCAATGCCTGAAAAGCGGTGAGATCGACGCCGTCTACATTGCGCTGCCGAATAACATGCATCGCGCCTATACCGAAGCCGCAGCTGATGCCGGGATTCACGTACTCTGCGAAAAGCCAATGGCATTTAACGAAGAGGATTGCGAAGCGATGATCTCCGCCTGCGATGCTGCGCAAGTGAAGCTGATGATCGCGTACCGGCTGCATTTCGAAGGGGGAAATCTCGACGCTATCGAAACAGTTAACTCAGGGAAAATCGGCGAGCCGAGAATTTTCTCGTCCGTGTTCTCGCAACAAGTCAAGCTCGGAAACACGCGCCTGAAAAAAGATATTGGCGGGGGCGCGCTTTACGATATGGGCATTTACTGCATCAACGCCGCTCGTTACCTTTTCAAGGCTGAACCGTACGAGGTGTTCGCCTGGAACCTGACGGGCAACGACAAAGACGGCCGATTTCGTGAAGTTCCCGAGATGACCTCCGCGCTGATGCGCTTTCCGGGAGAACGTATCGCCCAGTTCACTACAAGCTTTGGCGCCACGGATCGTTCCGCTTACGAGGTGGTCGGCACGAACGGTGTGCTGCGAATGGATCCAGCATACGAGCTTGCCCAAGCGCTTAAGGCGGAAGTCACAATTGCAGGGAAGGCGAAGCAACAAACGTTCGAGAAGCGCGACCAGTTCGCGCCGGAACTCATCTACTTCTCCGATTGCATCATCAACAACAAAACCCCCGAGCCCTCCGGCGACGAAGGCCTCGCAGACGTCCGCATAATCCGCGCGATTCTCGATTCAGCCAGAAACGGACGGCCCGCGCGCGTGGAGCAGACCAAAATCAGCAGCCGCCCGGACACGAAGCTGGAGATCGTGAAGCCGCCGATCGCTTCGCCGCCTCAGTTGATCAATGCCGCACCGCCAGGCGCGGATTGATCAAGATTGCGCAGCAGAACTAAGTGGTCACGGTAGTGGTGACTAAGCGTGCCGGACTCACAGACCAGAATGCGTCCTGCACGATCTTCAAGAACGAAAGAAATGGGCGACTTTGGTTCAGCCGCCCATTTTGGTCTGAAGAGCACCATCGGAGTTCAAATCCAGGCGGAACGTGACACTGCTACTCAGTAGCTGCCGCCCGCTCCGCCTGACGTGCTGCCACCCGAAGTCGAGCCGTTCCCGCTCGAGCTGTTCGAGCCGCTCGTCCCGTTTCCGTTCTTCTTCGACTTCCTATTCTTCTTGGATGATTTGCTCGACCCGGTTCCCGTCGACGTCCCGCCGGTTCCGGATGACGTCCCGGTCTGCGTCGTGCTCGAGCCCGTCGACGTGGAATTCTGCCCGCTACTTTGCGTGCTACTGGTACCGCCATTGCTGCTTCCCGTGGTCGTGTTGCTGTTGCCGTTTGAACTCTGATTGTCTGGCTGTTGCGCAGCTTGCGCGGCGGGCTGCGCATTAAGCGCTGCGGCCCATGTGCCTGGAACCGGAAGCGCGAACATTCCCGCGGCGACAAAAACGACTGACCACCCTGCTTTTCTAAGAGTCATGGTTAACTCCCTCCTTGGCGAAGACTAGGGAATCGCGCTGTGCAGCCCAATCCAAGTGTCTCGGTAACTTTTGCAAGCACGAAGCTGTAAGCAGCTTCATTGAGCGCGCCTGAGGCGGAGGCAAGTGCCATGCCCTCTGCAACAAACCCAAGCCAATGCCGGCAGGAAAATGCCGCTTGACATATTCCCATATAGGAATGTATTGTGCCCTTATGCCACGCGCCGCGACCACTTCCGATGCCTTCAACGCTGTCGCCGAGCCCCGCCGACGCGACATCCTCAATTACCTCGCGTTGCAGGAGCGCCCGGTGAGTGACATCGTGGCCGGCCTGGGCATCGAACAGCCATCCGTCTCGAAGCATCTTCGCGTGTTGCGCGACGTAGGCTTAGTCCACGTGCGCCGCAAAGGCCGCCAGATGCTTTACCGCACCAACGCAGAAGCAATTCGTCCGCTGTACGAATGGACGAGCACGTTTGAGCGTTTCTGGCGCCACCAGTTGAGCAGCATCAAGGAAAGAGCGGAGCAGAAGGGAAGCGGAAAAAAACTCATAAGAGGAGAAAGTCATGGCTTCTACAGCACAGTCGGCAGAGAGCATTTCAAATTTGACACTGAATATTGAGGAGGAAATTCACGTTCGTGCGCCGATTCAAATCACGTTTGGATCGCTGCTCGAACAGTTTGGCCCGGAATGCACCAGACCGGACGGCGAGTCGCTACAAATGAAGCTAGAAGCTTGGCCGGGCGGCCGCGTTTATCGCGATCTCGGCAACGGTAACGGGCATTTCTGGGGCAACGTGCAAGCGATCAAGCGGCCGTCGCTGCTGGAAATCTGCGGCCCCTTGTTTATGTCATATCCGGTGATTTCAAACGTGCAGTATCGCCTGTCGGAAATTCCCGGCGGCACGTTAATCAAATTCCATCATTCCGCGTTCGGATTCGTTCCAGACAATATTCGCGAGGGTGTCGGCAAGGGCTGGGGCCACATGCACGAGCAGATCCGGAGACGCGCGGAAGTCAATCGTCCGCAGTAGCAGCAACCAAGCCGGAGCATTTCTCGTTCATGTACGGCCCGTGTGCTGAGCCTGCTCCTGGAAGACGTCGGAGAAGAGAATAGGCGGCCGCTATTCCAGTAACACAATCGAACAGAGGAAAACTTTCAGCTCGTCCGGCACGCCTTTGCGGAAAGCAACGAAGATATTTCGCGATGAGAGTGCCGCGCGGCGAAATGCGGCAATCTGCTGGTCCCCGTGCGTGATTGTGCCTGTTGCGAGCGGGGAAAGGCCGCCCGTTGTGATGCCGAAAGTCTGGCCCGAATATTTCATCCGGTAGCGCAGCGGCGGAATCGCATTTTCGCGCCAGATCTCCGCAATCGAGTGCGTGTCGTCTCGAATCACAATGGAATGATCCGAAGTGCCACCCACTTTGCCGGTATATATCGTGCCCCCGAGCGGCGCGCCTTGAATAAATAGCTGGGCTGTCTTGCCGGAATGCTGAATTGTGGCGCTTTTATTGATGTTTCCGATGTACCGCCCGATCTCGCGTTGCATTTCATCCTGGAATACAAACTCCGCCGTCGCAATCGCAGTCGTCGGAACAATTTGAAATAGCTCGAATCCCTGCGCCCGAAATGCATTTAAGCCGCTTTCGGTCCAGGCATAACCCGCCGTAAGTTGCGATCGTGCTTTTTCTCCGCGCGGCTGAATGACAACTGCCCAGAAAATCACGCCTGCGAAAACGAGGGCCAGTCCGCCAATAACCAACACGCCTGATGAGATGAACAAGCCCGCCTCTTCTCTTCGCGGCCTTCGCGACTAACGCCTTTCGCTGGGAAACGAGAAAATAGAAAACGATTATTCGGCTAAACGCGGGCGCTGACGACGGGGACCATCCACACGGCATACCCATGCGGATCGCGGATATTTGCAATCATTTGGTTGAAGTAGGCGACGGCACTCTCGCGCGAAATCGGCGTGCTCTCGCTTATGATTCCCGCGTACCCATCCCGCCACGCTTCGATAATTGCTGCAAACGTCTCGCGCGGCACACGAAGCGTATCTACCACGATGTAATCCATCGTCATTTGCCGAAAGTTCATGTTCGACAGAATTCGAAAAATGTTGCGCCCGATGAATAGGTCCGTTCCCGTAGCAGCCGCCATGCTTGCAGGAGCCACGTGCCAAAAATCGCGAGGGTTCGGGATTCCGTTCTCAAAATGCAGCATGCCGTAGTCCTCCGGAATCAAATGCAGATACCCTCCGGGCTTCGTCACTCGTGCTAGTTCGCCAATCACGCGCTCGGGGTAGGGAATCGAATGGATCACGTGCCAGCAGACCGTCAGGTCGAACATGCGGTCCGGCAATTGCAATTCGAATATACTCCGACGCTCAAATCGAAGCCGCGGGGCAAGCTTTCCATACCGTGATCTCGCAAGGTCCAGATGTGCGTCGATAATATCGACGCCAAGCACGCTCGCGTTTGGGAAAAGCTCAGCAAACCGCGAGGCCCCTTCACCCGTGCCGCATCCGGCATCGAGTATGCGAGTCTCTTCCGGAAGTTCGTACCGGCGCAGCAATGCAATCTCCTGTGGCCAGATTGCGCGTGCCTGCGCCTCCAGGTTGCGCACCATCGATTCGTCCGCCATCTGCTCCGCCTGTGGATTCAGATCAGTCAACGCTTTTCACCCGGTGCTTGCCTGCAACCCACCCGTGCAGACCAGTCTTTCCAATGAAATACAGGGAGCACTCACAGATTGTAGCAGCGGGCGTGCAGGCAGTGCGTGGCGGGTGCGGTTTGTGCAGCTACACAGACTGCCCGTTTTTTGTCACCGGCGCGCTCTCGTTCAAAATCAGCCAATAAAGCCCAAGCTGCCGTACCGCTTCGATGAAGCTCCCAAACTCCACCGGCTTGCGAACATAGCTATTCGCTCCCGATCCGTAGCCCTCGATCCGATCGCGCTCCTCGTTCGACGAAGTAAGAATCACAACGGGCAGCAATCTCCCTGGGATCGGACCGCAGCGCCTTCAGCACTTCGAAGCCCGATATCTTCGGCAGCTTCAAGTCGAGCAGAATCACGTGGGGCATCAAGAGCGTGTCCCGTCCGGCATGTGTTCCGGTCCCGAAAAGATAGTCCATCGCTTCGGCGCAGTCGCGCGCGGTCACGACCTTATTCTTGATATTATTCTTTTGCAGCGCACGCAACGTCAGCGCCTCGTCGTCCGGATTGTCCTCGATCAGCAGAATAGGCCGGTTGTCCATTGCTTTCTCCATTTGTTGCACTCAGTGTGAAATAAAACGTCGCGCCTTTCTCGACGGCGCTTTCGGCCCAAACGATTCCTCCGTGGCGGCGAATGATCCGTTGCACGGTTGCCAGGCCCACGCCGGTGCCGGGAAACTCCATCGCCCCATGAAGCCGTTGAAACGCGCCGAAGAGCTTTTCCGAATACAACGGATCGAATCCCGCGCCGTCGTCTTTCACGAAGAACACCACATTGTCGCCGCGCCGTTCTTCGCCAAACTCGATGCGCGCGCTTTCGTGCCGAGAAGTATATTTCCACGCATTTCCGATCAGATTATCGATTACCACCCGCAACAGCCGAGGATCCGCGTGAGCCTCAAGGCCGTCGTGAATGACCCATTCGACTTTGCGTGTTTCATCGGCGAGCGCAGGTTCGGCCGCCACTGCCCGCGCCATTTTTGAAAGATCGATGCGTTCGCGCTCCATTTCCAGTCGCGAAAGACGGGAAAGATCTAGCAAGTCATCGATCAACACGCCCATCCGCTGCGTGGCAGCCCGCACGCGATGAAGATGACTCTTGGCAACAGCATCGAGTTTCTCGCCGTAATCCTCTTCTAGCGCAAGGCTGAATCCGTCGATGCTGCGCAACGGTGCGCGCAGGTCCTGCGAGACCGAATACGAAAACGATTCGAGCTCCTTGTTCGCCGCGGCCAGTTCCGCCGTTCGCTCCTCTACGCGCCGTTCCAGTTCGTCATGGGCAGCCTGAAGATTTCGGTCGCGCGTTTCGATTTGCGCGAGCATTTCGTTAAATGTAGTAGTCAGCAGCGTTAATTCGCTGTCTCTCGCATCCACTGCCGCGTGCACGCTGTAGTCCTTCTCGCGCGAAACGACTCGCGCGCCGTCAGCGAGCCTTGCGATCGGCGCCGCGATGGTCCGCCGGGCGACTCGCGAAACAAACAGCGCCACCAGTAGCGACAGTGCCAGGACGCCTTCCGCAATTTCGACGTAGCTTCTTATCCGCGCTACAAGCGCTAGCAGGTCCGACTCGATAAATATGTAGCCGACCAGCCTGCCGTCGAACCGGATGACCCGCGTTAGCGTCACACGCTTGTCTGTAAAGGAACTGGCTTCGTCTTGATCGGGACGAATCTCGGGCGCCGCCGGAATTCGCGCAGGTGCAACGCATTGATATGTTGCGAACGGCTTTCCCGCCGGCGTGTAGATACGCGCCGAAATAATATGCGGAGCCGCCTTGAACGGAACAAGGGCCCGTTCGGCCGTCTGATCATCGTTAAACGTCAGGGCGGAGATCACGCTCGATCCGGTGACGCGCGCCTGCGTAGAGAGATTTGTCACGATCGCCTGGCGAAATGATGCTACGTCGTACACGACGAACGCACTGCACGCGAGCAGCAGCGCCAGCGTGCTTACCATCATGTTCATTCTCGTCAATTTTGCGGCGATCGACGGCGCCACTAGGACTCCCTTCGCACGGCGAGCGCCACTTCGAGCAGATCGGAGTTTAGTGTAAGCCCAGCATTCTCGGCATTTTTTGCGTTTACTTCGAAACGGACTTTGAGGCCATCCAATACAAACTGAATCATTCCGCCGCGCTGTGAAAAATTGGGGATATCGATGACAGTCAGGATGTTTGCGCGATCGAACGCCGTCAGAATCTCCTTCAGCCGGGTTTCTTCGGAAGTGGAAACGAAGACGATCTTGCAGCCTGCCGCGTTCTCCGGCTTCGAAATACGCTTCGCGACCAAATTGCTGCCCTGAATACTCTCGCCTGAAAGCGTGGCGTCTAGCACGGCACCAAACGGATCTTCGCCCAGCACGCAGATGCTGAACGGTTCGTTGTTCGCGCCCGCGTGCGCCGGCCACGCCACGAATTTGCTGAAGTCGTAAAGAGATAAACCGCCTCGATCTGGTAGGCGCTCGCGCCCGCTCGCCGCCCATCGGCTGTCAGGCTGGCGCACACCACAGCCGTACAGAAGAGGATTCTCCGCAGTTGCCATCGTCCGCACTTGCAGGGTCGCGCCGAACGCGCGGTCGTCGCCGCTATTCCAGCGTCCACGTGATTTTCCCGTAGTAGCTTCGCCTGATTCCCACAAGAGGGCCGTCGTCGCCGCCGAATTCAGCGTGCTGCGGTTGAAAGAGATTCTGGTCGACAAACGAAATCCAGACCATGCCGTTCGGCTGCCAGCCCAGCCGAAAATCGCCGGTCGAATAAGCGTTCACCGTCGCACCAGCCGGAGTCGAGGTTTGCGCAGGAAGGGCGGAAACGAGTCGGTAGGTCATGTCAATTTCAACTTTTCGCGGCAGGTCGAAAAGCGATTGCGTTTCGATCTGATGATGAGGGCTCGATCCATTATCGAAGATTGTGACGAGCGAATTGTAGGTGCCTGCCGCGCCTGGTTTGTCATGCACATGCAGATGAAGATAGGAATAAGATCCTTTAAGCTCCCACCAATCGACCGGCTTCCAATCGGGCCCGACCTCGAAACCCGCCGTGTCGCCCTTTGTCGCGTTTGCGAGGGGCAATTGCAATACGATGTGCGGCGGCGCCGACGTACCTTCGATAAACCCGGTTGCAGGCCCATAGCCGTAGAGATCGTCATAACTGTTGTAGAAAAATGTGTTGTCCAAATACAGACTCCCGGCAATAAGGGTTTGGTAGCCGACTCCTGTCCTTAGCATCTGCTCGGATTTGAACGTCGGGCTGCCCACCACGCGCAGATAGAACGGGGGAGAGGCCGTGAGCAAGTCGGTCAGCTGCAGATCCCGATCCGGGCGCGAAGGCGTTCGCACCGCCCTCGTCACAGCCGCCCAGAGCGCTTGTCGGCGCGCGGGAGTCCACAACACTCGCGCACGCGGTTGAACTTCAGAGCCGCTGCGGTTGTTGTGCTCGAATTTCGAGCCCATCGTCAACGAGAGGCGGTTCGGTGAAATCGCAAGTTCGTCTTGAATAAATCCGCTATAGATGCTGTCCGTCTCGTGCTCGGGAACAAAGTCGAGAGTGACAAATTTCTGCGTAATGTTGTCGCGGCTCCAGCGCGCGCCCTCGCCCATCAGTAAATTGTTCCTCGCGCCAAGCGAGCGGTGGTAGAGAAAATCGAAATCAATGGTGTTCCGAATTTCGTCCAAGTGCGGACTGAGTCGCGATGTGCGGTCGTAGTAACCCTGTAATTGCACGTCCGAGCCGTTGTCGATCTGCCGCCGCCATCGCCCCAGAACATTGGCACCGGAAACGTCGTGCGCGTCGTCGAGCGTCACCGTCGAAGGCGGCGAATAGAGCGCCATCGTGACGCGCTCGCCGTCGTAGCCCTTGTATGCGTCGCCTTGTAACGTAAACGTGTCGCGTCCCCCTGTGCTTCGGTTCCAAGCGGAACCCGCCTTGGCCCATCTGCCATGCGTCAAACGGCGCGTGATCAGGATGAAACTCCGCCTCGCGCCCAAACGCCATTCCATACACGCGCGCGTTCGTCCCTTTGCCATTGCCTGCGCCGTAGCGAAACGCTCCCATCCCCTGATCCACACTTCCGGCGCCGCTCGATACGAGCACCCCATGCGTGTCCGCCGAACTCTTTGTAATGATGTTGATCACGCCGTTCACGGCATTCGCGCCCCATATCGTCCCGCCAGGACCACGAATCACCTCGATGCGATCCACATCCTCGAGCATCACGTTCTCTACGGTCCAGTACACGTCCGAAAAAAGCGGGCTGTAGACGCTTCGCCCGTCGATCAACACCAGCACCGATTTCGAAAATTCGCTTCCAAATCTGATGAAGTGGCTCAATCCATCGCAATTGAATTCCTACGCTTTGGAAGCCATTTATACCGATACGCATGCGGTCGGCTCCTCTTTGGCGCCTCTTCGTCTCCTCGCGTATCCGTTTTCGTTGGCGACACAGGGCCAGCGCTTCGGGCTCGGTCAATATTTCGGGCCGGCAATCCTTGCCTTTGCACCATTGCTGATTCTAGCAGCGTGGAAAAATCAGCTTGCTAGACTTTGCGGCGCTGTTTGGGCGCTCTTCTTTCTGGCGAACGCCGTTTCGGCGCAAATGGGACGTTTTCTGCTGCCGGTGTTTGGCATCGCGCTCGCCCTCGTCTTTTCCGGAGTCGCTAGAGCGGCGCGGCGGAACTGGCCCCAGGTTGTGTTTGCCTGCGCGGCAACACTTGTGATCTTCGTCGCATTCTCCGCGGCCTCGGATCTGCTTTACGCCAAGAATTTTCTGCCTGTTGCTGTTGGGATCGAGAGCAGGGAAGCGTTTTTGCGCCGGATGGCGCCGGATTATCAGACCGCGTCATTCGTAAATGAAACGTTGGCAGCGCGGCAAAAACAGGAAGGTGGCAGGGTGCTTGTCTTTTTCCGTCATCTCTACTACCTGCGAGTTCCATTCGTAAACGGCGACCCGGATACGTCGTGGACATTCGATCCGGCGAAATGCAAAGACGCAGCTGGGCTGCTCCGTATTTTGAAGGAGCAAAACGTGCGCTGGGTGGTGACCAGCCCGGAATTTCCTTACGATTTGGCCGGCCAATTCAACGAACTACAAGCCGAAGGCAAGCTGACGCCCATTGCGAGCAAATCGTTGGAATCGCTCGCCGGAAGTTCGCGGATTTACGGGCAAACCGCCAGTTTTAAAGCGACGATCTTTCAACTCCAATACTGAACCGCGTTGCATGCCTTAAGCGGAGTGGCTCTTTGATTTGGGTTTGTGCGCGGGTTTCGGGTCGGTTTCGAGTTTCGCGACGACAGATCGTGTCGTGCTGCAATAGGCGAAGTACTTTCCGGGATTTTGGCGGGCGATCTGTTCCATTCTCATTTTCGCTTCATCAAGGCCGTTCACGGTTTCGAGCCAAATAGCGTTCTTATGAATTTCTCCTGCAAAAATCTCGACTTTGCTGGGCGATCTTTTCATTGGCAATGCTTAAGACTCCTTCTCGGTTTGCTACACCATAACTGTAGTCCCCTCAAGAGGTTTAACCTCTCACACTGAGCGCCCGCTTCGTACTGCAAGCTGAAAAATATGTGATGCGGGTTCCGAAAATTCTGACCCTCCTAATTCCGGAAATTCTGAGCCATCCAGATCTAGAAAACGTCGTTAATCGGTAAGACTTTCTCTGGGCCTCCCCGGTGCTGGATAGGTCGGTAAGGCCCCGGAGGAAGGAGGATGCTGAGTATGCTCAAGCGACACGAAGTGGAGATTTTGTTGAAGGCGGGCCATCCCAAGACCGAGGTGGCCCGCTTGGCAGGCGTTTCCTTATGTTCGGTGAAACGGATCGCGGAGGAGGATCCCGTGGTGCATGTCGATGATGCGGGGGAGCGCGTGAAACGAAAGATCGGCAGGCCCAGTACGGTGGAGAATTTCCGGAAACAGATCGTCGAGATCCTGAAGGAAGCGCCCGATCTTGCCTCGTTGGAGATTCTGCGGCGCGTTCGGGAAGGCGGCTATAGAGGAGGCAAGACAGCGCTCTACGCACTGGCGGCCTCGCTTCGCCCCAAGCCGGTGAGACCGCTGGTTCGCTTTGAAGGTCTTCCCGGAGAGTTCAGTCAGCACGATTTCGGAGAAGTGGAAGTGCAGTTCCGCAATGGCTCCCGCCAGCGAATTCACTTCTTCGCTTCCCGCTTGAAGTATTCACGCTACATCCGAGTCAGTTTGGTACCGGACCAGGCGGTGGAAAGCTTGGTGCGCACCCTGGCCGAGCACTTGGCCAGCTGGGGCGGACGTCCCTTGCTGTGTGTGTTTGATCGACCGAAGACCATCGCTCTGAAGTGGAGAAAGAACGGCGAGGTGACGGAATGGAATTCGGTCTTCGCATACGCCACGCTGGAGATGGGCGTAGGCGTGGAGCTGTGCTGGCCCTATCGAGCGCAGCAAAAAGGCAGTGTCGAGAACCTGGTGGGATTCGTCAAGTCTTCTTTCTTCAAGGTGCGCAGCTTTTACGATGCAGACGATCTGCACGGGCAGTTGGGGGATTGGCATCGCGAGGTAAATGAGGAGCGTGCCTGCCGGGCGACGGGGATTATCCCTGCGGTGCGCCTGGCGGAAGAAGCTCCCCGCCTGCGCGCTTTGAAGGTGCCGCCTGAAGAACTGGCTCTGCGCATTCCGGTGTATGTCGGTCCCACGGGGACCGTTTTGTACGATGGCCATGCTTATTCCATGCCTCCGGAGGCGATCAGCATGCCGGCCACGTTGTACTTGTATGCGCAACGAGTGCGCATCGTGGCGGGGAAGTATCAGGCGGAGCATCTCCGAAAGTTTTTGGCTCAAGAGGGCTCCTCGTTGCCGGAGCACCGCGCGGCGATGGTGGCGGCGGTATCGGGGAAACGGGGCAAGCGCTATCTGAAGCGGCAGCAGTTGTTGGAGCTAGGAGAGCCGGCGATTCGCTATCTGAACGAGATCGTGCATCGCCGACCGCGACAGTGGTTTGAGGATGTCGATCGGCTGCACCGGATTCTGCAGAACCACGGTCCGGAAGTGCTGCGGCAAGCGATGGAAGAAGGGCTGAAGACAGCAGGTTTTTGGTGCGTTTTTCGTGGAGCGATTTCTGCGAACCGGGATTGAGTTTTTCAGAGGTGGTGCAATGAAAGGCCCACTGGAGAGCCCGCTCGGAGAGCTTTTTCTTTTCGCTTTTCCTCCATAGCGGAGCGCCTGTTGCAGCGGCCCGCAGCAGTCAAGGGCGCGCCGTTTTCTGGCGCGGCGAAGCGAACCCTTGACGGCGAGGACGCTGCAACAGAATCGGCGAGGGAGGAAAAGCTCGGTTGGAGTACGGGTTTGCAGTGCATTTCACTCACAAGGGAGGAAACGACACATGATGAATCAGCAGGACGCAGGGACGTCTTTGAAGAAGCCGAACATCTCGGACGGACAACTGGACCCTCTATTTCGGCGCTTGAACCTGGCGCACACACGCCGGATCCATAGGGACGTGGCGGATCAAGCCGAGAAAGAAAACTGGAGCTATCGCGATTTTCTGGCTCTTCTGCTGGCCGAAGAAGTGGCCCATCGCACGCAAACGCGCTTACAACGTTTGACCCGCAAGGCCGATTTCCCCTTCTTCAAGACCATCGATGAGTTCGATTTTAGCCTGCAGACGAGCTTGCGTCAGTCCCTGCTGGGTTCCTATTGGGAAGGATTTAGTTACCGAAGGGCGCTCGCTGATTCTGTACGGCAAGGCCGGCCGTGGAAAAACACATCTGGCCGTAGCCATCGGCTATCGCGCCATCCAGAATGGCTTCGAGACCTTGTGCACCTCGGCCGCAGAACTCATCGAAGACCTCTCAAATGCCAGCCAGAAGGGACGCCTGCGCGAATCCTTGCTGACCTACACGCATCCCCACGTTTTGGTGATCGATGAAGTTGGGTATCTCTCTTATGGGCCGGATGCCGCCAACGTGCTGTTCCATGTGGTCAACGTTCGACATCTGAAGAAGCGGCCCATGATCTTCACCACTAACAAGCCGCTCAGCGAATGGGGAAAGGTGTTGCACGACGAAGACCTAGCCGCGGCTATACTGGATCGTGTCCTGGAACGCGGGCGCTTTATCCATCTCGGTGGACCCTCTGGCCGGACACACCATCTGAACCTGGGAGAGGCTTTGCCGGGAAACTCCGAACGGCTCAGAATTTCCGGAATCGGCGGCTCAGAATTTCCGGAACCCACATGTGAAAGAGCGCCTTCGCCGAATTGCGGCAAAATGCGCCCGAAGATAGACGCAAAGTGTGTCCGGAAACTGACGCAATGTGCGTATGTAATCGGACGCAAGGTGCGTCCAGATGTGTACGCGAAATGGCGCATGGGATCTAACGCAAATTGCCACTTAAACAGCCTCAAGAGGTTGACAAAGTGGCCGGTTTGGAGCCATAAAAATGGTTACGGCAAGTCCTGGTACCGCGCGCGGAACAAGAGGGCGACGGACGACCATCCAGAAGACGAATCAGGCGTTTCGGGCCTATCTGGAACTGCTGGACACGGGCAGTTGGATCCGTTTCCAGGTCGAGGAGCAACTCGGGCAGTTCGATCTGAACGTGGAAGAGTTCAGGTTTCTCGAATTGTTGCACCGGGAGGGCCCGATGATGAGCCGCATACGTCCTGCGCCGAGCGCCGCGCGAACGGCCAACTCTCGCTGGCGCGAAATGCCGCGTGAAAGGAACAGATTCGCAACATTGGCACAAGCGAGCAGAAGAACCAGGCCAGCCGCTCCGAACAACGTGAGGAGTAGGTTCTGAGCGTTGCCGAGAAAGACGGTGTAGAGAGGGGTGATGGTCGCACGTTCGTCCTTGTCCGATTTCGGATACTCAGCGCCGAGGCGAGCCATGATCGTATCCATATCGGAATGGGCCGCAGCCAGTGACACGCCGGATTTCAACCGCGCCAAAACGTGAATGCCCGGATGATTGGAACGATCCTGATAACCGGCGAACGCTGCCAGAGGACCAATGGGCGTGAATACATCCGCGCGCACGCCGGGATAGGCAAATCCGGGCGGCATTACGCCGACGACACCGTTTGAATGTCCGTCCAGAGTAACGGCCTTGCCGACGATGGTCGGATCGCCCCCAAACCGATTTCGCCATAGCGAGTAGCTGATCACCACCCCGGGCCATGGAGTACCAAGCTTGTCCTCAGCGTCGGTAAAAGTGCGACCGAGAAAGGGCTTGGCAGCCAGCAAAGCGAAAAATGACGATGACACGTGCTCAACACGAAGAACCACCGGGTCGCCCGCACCGGTGAGAGTCACCGAATCGGCCGAGTATGCCGCCATCAGATCGAATGCCCGATTCTGCGTTTGCCAATCCAAAAAATCAGGCAGAGCGACCCGGAGCTGGCCCGTGCGCGGCAACGATTCATCCAAGATGACCAGGCGATTGGCGTTCGGGTAAGGCAAACTCCTTAGGTAGAAGGACAGCATCAACGACCCTGAAAATGGCGGTGTTGGCGCCGATACCGAGGGCCAGAGTTAGGACGGCGACGGCGGTGAAGCCGGGAGATTCTGCGGAGCATGCGGAGGGCGAAACGGGTGTCCTGGAGGAGGGAGTCGAGCCAAGGGAAGACGCGTTGGGCGCGGACGGATTCTTTGGTTTGTTCGAGGCCACCTAGCTTGATGAGGGCTTGGCGGCGGGCTTCTTCAGGGGACATGCCGGCGCGGAGATTATCTTCAATGTGGAATTGGAGGTGGGATTCGAGTTCAGCGGCCAGGTCGGCGTCGCGTCGGTCGGGGCGGAAGAATGACATGAGGCGTTTTATGATTGCGCGGAGTTTAGCCATTGAGAGACCTCACGTGCGAGACAAAACGCACAGCCAAGAGTGGCTGTGCCACAAAAAGCGGGCGGAGCTTAGTCATGGCGGTCACCGGCAGTCATTTAAAAGGCACGCAGCCAATCGTGGCTATACCACATATTGGATGCCAATAGTACAAGCGGAGTATCTCACAGCGATTCGTGGATTGCAAGCGACGGCCAAGGCAGTTGCCCACACGCCAGCGGCTTCGTGGCAGAATGTGCGGCATGGCGATTGGGGTGCGTGCTACGGAACTGCGCGAGATTGAGGCGCTGCGGGAGAAGTATCGCAGAGAGATGAACTGCCAGATAATTCATGACTCGATTCATGCGCGGCCCGGCTGGACGCGGGAATTTGCGTTACATGATGATGGCGCGCTGATTGGATACGGCTCCGTTGCAGTGGCCGGGCCGTGGCGCGATAACTATGCACTCTACGAGCTTTTCGTGGCGCCGGAACACCGCATGCGAACGTTTGAGGCGTTCGCGAACTTATTGCCAGTATGCGGCGCGAAGATCATCGAGACGCAAAGCAATGGTCCTCTGCTAGCGACGATGCTGCACGCGTTTGCGCACAATGTAAGGGCCGAATCGATCCTTTTCGAGGATGGTTTTCAGACTTCGATCCGGCCGCAGGGCGCCGGCTTTCGCGCAGTCATAGAGCCTGATCTCGGCGACTTACAGCGATTCGAATTGGATGAGGAAGCGCGCTGGGTCGTCACGATGAATGACGAGATTGCCGGCGCGGGCGGAGTGCTCTATCACTACAATCGGCCCTACGGCGACGTTTACATGAAAATCGCGGAGCCGTTCCGGAAACATGGGTTGGGCGCGTATCTCGTGCAGGAATTGAAAGCCGTCTGCAGGGCAGGCGGCAGCGTACCCGCGGCGAGATGCAACGTGAGTAATTTGCCAAGCCGGAGGACGCTGCAAAAGGCGGGATTTGTGCCGTGCGGCGCGCTTATCGTGGGCGAGCTTTGACGAACAGGCCGGCCAAAACGGCAGCGCTTCCCGGCACGCGTTAACTTGCCAATTTAGATTTTGGAAGAGTACACTCCCGCTACGACATCAAGGCGAGGCGCGCGGTTTGGAAATCGAGTGCGTCGCCGCTCATTACCCGAAGAAGAGTGCCCTTCGGAATCGGCCCGAAATTTATTTCAATCGGGATCGAATGGAGGAGACACATATGCGGACATGTCTTCTGATGGTGGCTGTATTGTTGTTTTCCACAGTCGCAAGGGCCCAGGGAGGACCGTGCACGGAGAGCGCGGTCAAAAAAGCCGCTGCCGCGAAAGGAGCCCTGCCGCACACGGACGATAATTACTTTTTTAGCGGAGCTCTCGATAAGCCCGTAATCGGAAGCACGTCTCGTAAGCAGGCCGGCGCGAACATCGCGGCCAGCCGCAAGAACGAATCGACCGTTGAGAAGACAGGACGCATCGTCGCCGCGGAGTCCGGCGATATGGCGTACGAGTACGGAACGTCTCACCTATCCTTCGACGATGTGAAAACCGGCGAGCACGAGGATTTTACGGCTGCATATTTGCGCGTCTGGAAGGCCGAGAAGGGCGTCTGCAAGGTGGCCGCCGAAATGGCCGAGCCAGAGAACATGGGTGAACCCAAGAAGAATTAAGATCAACTGCCTAAAGGCGTTCACTACGAAAGCGCGCGGCGGCGGGAATTTGTGAATGCGCTGGCTGTGGAACCAACCGCGAAAGTGACGATGGTGCCTGCGAGGACATACCAGGTGAAGGCGAGGGGCGTGAGGCGGTTCACGACGACCATGGTTGCGATGCCGGCGATGAAACCGACGAGTGCGCCGGTTTCGTTGGCGCGCTTGTTCCACGTGCCCAGCAAAAAGACGCCGAGCAATCCGCCGTAGGTGATCGATGCGATGGTGAGTCCGGCGACGAGCACTCCGCCCCAGCGGACTAGGCCGAGAAAACCGAGGACGACGCCCCAGCCAAGCGTAATGAAGCGCGAACGGCGGAGCGCGGAGGCGGCGTGTGACTCAGGCGCGTCAGAAGGCGAAGAGGGGTCCTTCGCTTGGCTCAGGATGACGGCGTTTTTATTTGGATTGCCGAAATCCATCACTGTGGAGGACGCGAGGGAATTGAGCGAGCCGCTCGCGTTCGACATGGCCACCGCAAAAATCGACGCCAGGACGATGCCGACCACGCCAACCGGCATCTCGTGAACGATGAACGACGGGAAAATCTTGTCCGTATCGCCGCCGGGAATCGGCAGCGCGTAATACTGAGCGAAAACGAAGAGCATCACGCCGATCACCAAGAACAGCGTGAACTGCACAAAAACAATGAAGCCGCTGGAAATCAGGGCGATTTTGCTTTCGCGTTCACTGCGCGCGGCAAGAAGGCGCTGCACGATCGTCTGATCGACGCCGTGGCTCGCCATCGTCAAAAACGTGCCGCCGATCAGGCCTGACCAGAAGGTGTAACTCTTCGTCAGGCTGAAGCCGAAATCGAACACGCTGAATTTTCCGCCTGCAGCAGCGGCTGCGTGCGTGACAGTGGTCCATCCGCCGGGGATTTTGTGCAGCAGTACAAAAAATGCCGCAATCGAGCCGAGAATATAGAGCGCGAACTGCATCACGTCCGTCCAGATCACGGCGCGCATGCCGCCTTCGAACGTGTAGAAGAGAGTGAGCGCGGTAATCGCTGCAATCGAGGCGCGGTCGCCGAATCCGAACGCGACGCTGAAAACTTTGCCGATTGCGGATATTCGAACGCCTTCGGCAAGCGCTCGCGTGGCCAAAAACACCGCAGAAGCGGCGCGCTTCATGCGAACGCCAAACCGCTTTTCTAAAAGCTGGTAAGCGGTGTAGAATTCGCCCTGGAAATATTGCGGTACCAAGACCACGCATAGAATTATCCTTGCAACGACGTAGCCCAGAACCAGCTGTAGGAACCCAAGGTTGCCCGCGTAAGCGATTGCCGGAGTCCCGATGATCGTTAGTGTGGAGGTTTCGGTGGCGACGATGGAGCAGGCCAGCGCCCACCAGGGAGCTGTGCGGCCGCCGAGGAAATAATCGCGAACGGTCTGCTGTCCGCGCCGAAACATTGCGCCAAACAGCGTGACTCCCGCGAGGTAAGCCACGATAATTATTAGATCGATAGGGCTGATTCGCATGGCGCCGCTTTTTGCAGTCGCGCGATGCTAACAGAAAGCCGTCAATTACAGGAAGGACCTATGCATCAGAAAAAGAGCGACGATAGCGCAACGTACATCCTGGGATTTGACGGCGGCGGAACTAAGACCGAGTGCCTTCTTGGAGATGCGGAGGGTAGTGTGCTTGCCCGCGCGACGACGGGTCCATCGAATCCGCTGCGGGCCGGCTACATGAAGGCGTGGTTTGCGCTCGGCGAGGCGGCGGATTCGGTGATGGCGCGGCAGAAAATTACGGCGGACCGCATCGGCGGAGTTTGCGCGGGATTGGGTGGTGCGGGACGGCCCGGAGTGGTGCGCCGGGTGACGACCTATTTTGAGCGGAGCTTTCCGCGCGCCGAAATTCGCGTGACGACCGATTTGGAGATTGCGCTCGAAGCGGCGTTTGGCGGCAGCGAAGGGATTTTGCTGCTTGCCGGAACCGGCTCGGCTGCGTTTGGACGTGACGCGAGCGGGCGCACGGCGCGGGCGGGTGGCCGTGGGCCGTGGTTTAGCGACGAAGGCAGCGCTTTCGACATTGGGCGGGAAGCCGTGCGTGCGATTTCGCTGGCTGATGAGCATCGCGGCCCCGAAACCTCGCTGACGAAGAAGATTATCTCGCCATATCAGTGGCGCGACTGGACGCTGTTGCTGGAAGCAGTTGCCAAGAATGCCGACGACGTCTTCCCGAAGATTTTTCCGTTTGTGGCGCAACTAGCGGATAAAAATGATGCGGTTTCGCAACGGATTTTGATGGAGGCTGCCGTTTCGCTGGCCGCTTTGGCGCAGGCCGTTGCGAAAGAACTCGGATGGAGCGAGCGGCCGTTTGACATTGCAAAATCGGGCGGCGTTTACGGGCACT
The DNA here is from genome assembly GCA_963753205.1 of uncultured Acidobacteriota bacterium. Taxonomy (GTDB): domain Bacteria; phylum Acidobacteriota; class Terriglobia; order Acidiferrales; family UBA7541; genus Palsa-295. Next base: position 246,286 of record CAVWBL010000001.1, read on the forward strand.
CAAAATTCTTTGACGCAGCCATCGAAGCAGAAGTCGTCAAGCTGATGCCTCAGGCGCGATTGATTGGAGTGGATGTTTCGCCTGCCGAAGCTGCCGTCCGCATGGCCGTGCGCGAGGTGCGTGCAAAGGGAAATGCTGCCTGAAGATGTTGCCCGAGGGGGAAGTGCGCATCGAGTACGCCCGCGCTGCATCGGCGGACGAAATTAATTCACTCGTTTACGAAGCCGACGAGAAAATCTTGTTCGCCTTGCTCGAAAATCCAAATTTTCAAGAAAAACACGCCGAGCTTCTAGCGGCTCGCGCGGACGTTTCGCAGGCCGTGCTGGCGGCGCTGGCGGAAGCGGAGAAAGGGAAGTGGATGGGGAGCGAGAGCGTTCGATTGCGGCTCGCGCAGCATCCGCATTCGCCGAGGCGCGTTGCGATGGCAGCCGTGCGGCAGCTGTTTCTTTTTGATCTGGTTCGGCTGAGCTTCTTGCCTGCGGCTCCTCCGGATATTCGGCGGCTTGCCGAGGAAGCAATTCTGGCGCGCGTGCCGCATCTGCCGATCGGCGAAAAGTTGACGCTGGCGCGGCGCGGCCCGCCGCGTGTGGCCGCCGCAATTTTGGCTGACGGCCATCCGCAAGCAATGAAGCTGGCGCTCGCGAACAGTTATCTCACCGAAAGCCAGGTGCTGAAGACGCTGGCGAAAGATGGACTGAGCGAGCGAGTGGCGGAGGCAATTGCGGCGCATCCGAAGTGGTCGTGCCTGTACAATGTTCGCGTAGCGCTGGCGAGGAATCGGTCGGTGCCGGCCGAGCGCGTCCAGACGTTTGTGAGCGATCTTACGTTGCGCGACCTGACGGATTTGGCGAAGCTGACAGAGGTTTCGCGCGGGTTGCGCGGAGTGATCATGCGCGAGTTGGACCGGCGCAAGGCAAAAAACGAAAAAGAAAACTCCGGCGCGAGCGTTACGCCGGCGTAGGATTTAGAAAAGCCACAGCCGCCCGCCTGAAGGTGGCCGGTATGGGAGATTTAAGGAAGGCGCGTGCCGAAAAAATCGAATCCGATGCGTTGGATCATTGCCGTGGGCGGCATCGCGTTCTTTGCTGTGCTGATTTATCTTTCGATGCGGCAGACGCAGGTGGAGTACGAGGTCTGCATGGCGTTCAAGGGCGGAACGCATTGCGCGACCGCCTCCGGCGCCAATTACAACGAAGCGGTTCGCAGCGCGCAGGAGATCGATTGCCAGATGCTCGCGAGCGGCCGCAACGAAACGATGGTCTGCCTCGCAACACAGCCGAGCAGCATTCGTCAAATGCAGAAATGATTTGCGGCGCGTCGCGCAGATTCTTTATAACAACCAAACTCACCATTTCGCGATTTTCGGTGTCTAATAGTCTTGCGGTTGCGGGCGCTTGGGAAACCGAATGACGCGGTGTTTGAATTGCGGCGCGGAAAGAGACACGGAGGTCTGCGACGCCTGCGGGCTTGAACCGTCTGCAGCGGAACTGATGCTCCGTAAGAGGCTTTTGAATCGCACGGGGCTCTTTCTGCTCGGGGCGATCGCGTTTGTCACCTTCAGCAGCGAATACCCGCCTCTTGAACTCGACCGTATCCTTATATTTATAGGCGTTCTCTTTTTTGTCACGCTGAGTGTTGCCATCTGGCTCGAGCGCAGGGCGCTGAAGCATGTGGAACTCGAGGCGCTGAAGCGCGTCTATTACGGCCTGATTCCTGTTCCGTGGCTGCTGGCAGGCTTGCTGCTGCTCAACGGCGCTTTTGATCGCGCGCCATTCAACGAAATCGAAACGCATGTGGTGGGAAAGTTCGCGATGCCCGGGCCGGTGCCGAACCGGCGACTTATCGTGCGATCCTGGCGCGAGGGCGATCAGTTGGAACGAATTGCCGTCGACCGCATCGATTTTAACCAGTTTTCCGACGGCGACACCATCGAGATCAAATTGAAAGAGGGTCTCGTAGGCATTCCCTGGGTTGCCGGCGTCGTTCATCAATAACTGTGGCTAGATTTGGGAACCGTCGAAGATCAGCGGGAAGAATTGTCCCTCCATTTTGTGCCCGCGCGGAATCACAGGGACGCCCGCGAGCAAAGGCTCGTCTGCATTAGACATCACGCCATCGCGGAACACATTGATGACGGTGGCACGCCGGGGCTTGGGCGTGTCGTTTGCGCCAGAGCCGTGCATCGTTCGCGCGTGGTGAAACGAACTCTCGCCTTTCTTCAACTCGACCGGAACCGGCTTGAATTTCTCCTTCAGTTCCGGAGGCAAACTCGCGCGAATGCCGTCCATTTCGCCCGTCAGAACCGGCTTCGGCAGGTCAGGCCATTTGTGGCTTCCCGGAACGTAATTCAAGCAGCCGTTTTCGCGCGTCGAATCGTCGAGGCCAATCCAGCACGTGAGATGCGCGAGAGGAGTCGTTCTGGTCCAATAAGAATAGTCCTGATGCCATGCAACTACTCCACCATGGCGCGCAGGCTTGCAGAAAAGTTGATCGTGCCAAAAACGTACCGGCCCACCCAGGAGCTGCGATGCCGGTACGAGAAACGCCGGATTCCAAAGCAGATCGTGAAAGCCGGGTATCACGCGCCACGCGCCGAGTGCATGAAAGACGATGCGATTCGGATCGGTAGATTCGTTCGAGTGATATTCGTGGAAAAGCTCGCGCCCGGGATGCGCCGGATCCATCAGCACTTCAAGTTCTTTTCGCAGAGCCTCGATTTGCTCATCGTTGAAGATGCGAACCCCCGGCAGATATCCGTTCTCATGAAAAACCGCGACCTGCGCATCGCTCAGGCGGTATTGCTCCCAATCTGCCGGTTTAGTCGGGCGTGGGAACAGCTTACTGATCGGATGGTCGAATTTTGAGAGGTCTTCCACGCCGGAATCTTGCCAGAATGGGAGCGCGCGGTCTACTCACGATCTACGGGTGAGTTCAGGCCGTCGTAACTGTCTCGCGCTTGGCGTATTTTGTGGAGACGTAATCGTCAACGAGTTTTTGGAACGCGATGGAAAGCTCGTCATAGCTGCCTTCAAGTGTGGCGAATTTCTGGCCGTCGATGTAAACGGGGCAGCGCGGCGTCTCGCCGGTGCCCGGCAGGCTGATGCCGATGTTCGCGGCTTTCGATTCACCGGGGCCGTTGACGATGCAGCCCATCACGGCGAGTCTCAACTCTTCAACGCCCTCATATTCGCGTTTCCACTCGGGCATTTTGTCGCGAATGTATCCCTGAATGCTTTCGGCAAGCTCCTGGAAGGTAGTGCTCGTCGTGCGTCCGCAGCCGGGGCATGCCGTGACGCTCGGCGCAAACGAGCGCAGGCCGAGCGATTGCAGCAATTCGCACGCAGCATAAACTTCCTCGCGACGGTCGCCGTTGGGCCGTGGCGTAAGCGAAACACGAACCGTGTCGCCGATGCCTTCCGCAAGCAGAATGCCCATCGACGCGGCTGACCAAACTAAGCCCTTCGCACCCATGCCCGCTTCGGTCAACCCAAGATGCAGCGGCTGTTCCGTCTTGCGCGCGAGATCGCGGTAAATTTCGATCAGATCAAGCGGCCGCGAAACTTTGCAGGAAATAATAATCTGGTCGTTGCGCAGTCCGCATTCGAGCGCCAGTTCGGTCGATTCGATCGCCGAGAGCACCATGCACTCATTGATGATTTCTTCAGACGTTTTCCCAAGATCCTGATCCGTATTCTCCTGCATCTTGCGCATCACGAGCTCTTGATTGAGCGAGCCGCCATTCACGCCGATGCGCACGGGCTTGCCGTTGTCGCGCGCGACTTTGCAGATCGTCGAAAACTGCTCGTCCCGGCGCTGCCCGTGCCCCACGTTGCCGGGATTGATGCGGTATTTATCGAGCAGCCGCGCGCATTCGGGATATTTCGTGAGCAGCACGTGTCCGTTGTAATGAAAATCGCCAATGATGGGAACGTCGCAGCCGGCGTCAAGCAGCCGCTTCTTGATTTCGGGCACCGCAGCCGCGGCTTCGGGCATATTCACCGTAATGCGAACAAGCTCCGAACCCGCCTGCGCGAGTTCGACGCACTGCTTCGCTGTACCGGCAGCATCAGCCGTATCGGTATTCGTCATGGACTGAACAACGATAGGCGCGCCGCCGCCCACCTGCACCTTGCCGACCTTCACACCGTAGGTTTTATGCCGTTGAGGGATCATGCAGAAGCTATTCTAGCGGATATTTCATGCCGCTCGCCAGCCGCCAATCGGCAGGCGACACACGCATCTCGCGCCCATATCAGGAACGCAAAGAACGAAAACCTTACGGAATTTTCCCTAAGCGCGCCGCGCCGCACTCGCGGCGATGGGCTTCGCTGACCGCTGCGGCGGAGGAACAATCGCAGCCATCTTCCGGATCATCGCGAGCACAAGGCGCTTGTCGTCCTCCGAGAGCGAGGTCGAGTAACGCTTGATATCGGCAAGGAAGCGGATTTCTTCTTCGGAAAGTTCGCCGAGCACTTTGCGCGTCTCGCGATCCTGCGGCGTATCCGTGCCGGGGAAGAAGTCCGCCAGATTGATCTCCATCGCTTCAGCGATTTTCGCGAGCGTCTCGAGCGAGGGTACGGTATGGCCGTTCTCGACACGCGAGAGATAGCAGCGCAGCAGGCCGGTGCGCCGCTCGATATCGCCCTGGGAAAGGCCTCGATCGCTCCGATAGGACTTGATCACTTCACCGATATTGACTTTGGGTTTCTCTTTTGGCATGTGGGGTACCTTTCGCGATAACGGGCGTTATCTTACGAGCCAATACCAACGGCGAGCAAGCGGAATTTGGGGAAAAGTTTACTATCAGAGCACAATGGCGCATGGCCGTGACCTGAAGCGGTTCAGAGGATCAGATTGCCTGAGCGGCGGGTTCCACGCAGAGCCGTTGTTCGTTGGTCTTTCCGAGGCGCTTATTTGCGTACAGCGCGTCGTCGGCACGTTTCATGAATTCCTCGGACGTTTCGCCGGGCTGATAGTCCACCCATCCGCGCGAGAAGCGGCAGGGCACATGGTGTCCGTCGTACGTCACGCTCGCGCCTTCGAGCCTCATGAGCACGTGCCCGACTTCCTCGGCGCGGCACTCGGGCAGCATTACCATGAATTCATCGCCACCGAGCCGTACGGCCAGATCCGAGCCCCGGATCGCGCGTTGCAGGCGCTCCGAAAATGTCCTGAGCAACAGATCGCCGCCCGCATGGCCGAGTCGGTCGTTAATTTGCTTTAGCCCGTCGAGATCGAGCATCAGCAGCGTCAGGGGGCGGCCGTATCGCAACGAACGCGCGATCTCTTCCGCCAGCCGCTGCTCGCCCGAACGCCGGTTATACAGGCCGGTCAACTGGTCCAACGCAGCAAGCTTGAAGACTTCAGCCGTCAACGTCTGAACTTCGGCCAACGACTCAATGTGCTCGGAAATCTGGCGGCGCATACGCAAAATCTGCCACTGCTGGTAAACAAGATACACGCTGAAAATCAGCACGATCCCCACAAGCGCCCGCACCGACTGGTTCAAATAGAACGAGTAGCTCTGCTGGTCGCGGCTCAAGAGTGCGGGAAAGCTAAACGAGGCGAGCGCCACAGTCAGCAAGACCAGAATCAACACGGTCGTGGACCACAGCCACCACTGCTTCCGGTCAAGTTTGCGCAGACGCTCGCGAAACAAGTCCGGCTTGCGTGACGCTTCTCGTTCGCACGACGGCGAATTCGGCTCGGTCATCACCAACCCATTTCCCTAATCGCTACTGCAGACTTTAAAATTTAACTGGCCGCTGCGCGCATTTCCATAGGTATATCGGCAGCATTTTCGAGCTAGTAACCCTAAAAACTACGGATAAGTTTCCCATTTTGGGATTTATTGCTCGCCACTTTTGCAAGTGCAAGTTTCACTGAAAACGGGTAGCCGGCTGGCTTTTATTGCAGTTATTTGTAAGTTTTTTGCCCCTGCTTCGCCCCACGAGCGTTCCTATACGTAGTTTCACGGATTTTTTTCGACCGCCTATCCTGCCATCGCCCCACGGGGCTATTTACCTCAATAGGGAGAGGGGAACTAAATGAAATCGAAGACTTTAACTTACTTTCTGGCTTTTGCATTTGCAGCACTCGCCGTCCCGGCTACCCATGCTCAGCTCCGTGGGAACCTGCATCGCACTATAGTCGCGGACGGCCCAGTTCCGCCGCCACCGGGTGGTGGCGGGATTATTGCCGTTACAGTTGCTGGCGCAACCTTTAGCGGTAAAGCTGTCGCGGACGGCCCAGTCCCCCCACCGCCTGGTGGAGGCGGTATAGTTGCGGATGGCCCAGTTCCTCCACCGCCTGGTGGTGGCGGTATCGTCGCCGACGGCCCCGTTCCTCCGCCGCCCGGTGGAGGCGGTATAGTTGCGGACGGCCCAGTTCCTCCACCGCCTGGAGGTGGCGGGATAACGGCATAGGCTCGGCAGGAGACATTAACCTACGGGCTCACGAAGGGACAGGCTGGCGGTCTGTCCCTTAACTTTTCATGCTACGATGGGGCGCTCCACAAGGGCGAATGTCATGCTCCCTGCCGTTTGGATCGTAGGAACCCTTCTTGAATTGCTGATACTCCTTCGTGGTTGGTACTCCGGAATTCTCAAGAAATTCGCCTTCTTCTACACCTATCTCGCGGCTGTTTCGGTGTACTCAGTCCTGGCTTACGTGATATTGAAAAATAAACCCGCGGCGTTTCCCGGATTCTATTGGTTTGGTCAGTTCATTACACTTCTCATCGGCTGCGCGTTGATTTTGGAAATATTCAGCCACGTACTTTCCGCCTATCCTGGCGTGGAGCGGTTCGCGAAATTTGGTTCTCTAACTGTCTTCGGGCTGATTCTCTGCGTCGGTTTCATCTATCCTGGGTCTTTGTCTTTGGGCAAATTTGCGCAGTCGGAGATCGAATTGGAAAGAAATTTGCGTACCGCCCAGATCGTTTTGCTCATGGTTGTTGTCGGTATCGTTTTCTATTATGCAATTCCGATCGGGCGAAATATCCGGGGCATTATTTGCGGCTACGGATTGTATCTTGGCACCAGTCTCCTGAGCCTGGCACTCAGATCATATCTGGGCACAGGCTTTGACGCGATGTGGAGAGTCGTTCAACCACTGTCGTTTGATTTTTCTCTTCTGATTTGGCTAATTTCACTCTGGATTCATCGCCCTAATCCTCTCCCAGCGCGAGAGGGACAGTCAGAAGCCGACTACGAAACTCTCGTGTCGCTGACGAAAGCGCAAATCGAGGCGATGCGTTCGCAGCTGGGTCGCTCCACACGCAGCTGATCACGCGAGCGGGACTGCTTATTCCCCAAGACTCATCGCAGAAATAGCGATTTCGTGTGCCGGTGTTGTTTTGCAGATCGCCACTTGAGGATGCCGAGGGCATCGCGAAGCAAGCCGAAGAGCTGCTTGAGTCGGTGCCCGAGCTCCTCGGGAGGGGACTGCTTTGCCCGGCAAGCACAACCTGTTTCAAGCCGTGACGCTGTGCCGCATTGCGTCACATTTCGACAGGCTAAGTCTCTGCCGTTCAGCAGCTTTCCGTTAGGATTCTATTGCCTTTACCGTCAAAATCTACCGTTGCGTATTCGAATGGACGCTCGCTTGCGTAGTAACGTGAGAGACACGCGATTCTTGGCGGCCTCCAAAGAAGTTCGTGTAGAATCCGGTGACTATAGCTATGCGGATCGTTGACTGATGGTTCAGTTACTGTTTTTCTTAGGCGTTGGCGGGCTGCTCTTTGTGTTCCTGCTCGTCTTGTCCCGCCGGGGCAAGGCGGAGGGCGGGGCGCGGGCTCTCGTCGGGGCGCGCCAGGCGCTCTTCACGCTGCGGTCGGAACTTCTACCACCCGACCTGGTGACCCGCATTTTCGCCCGGGAAGATCTCGAGTTTGTGCTTTCGTTGCATTCCGCCGCCGTGCAATCCGTATTTTTCGCCCAGCGTAAGCGGATCGCGTTGATCTGGGTCGAGCGCATACAAGCACAAATCCGGCATTTGCGGCACCTCCACCTGGGCTCCGCACGCTTTTACGCCCGCTTGGAGTTCAAGACGGAACTTTCACTGGCGTGGAATTTCACGATTTTGCTTGTGAGCTGCCGTGCGCTGAAGACCGCCATCCTGATCGGCGGAGCGTACGCCGCCCCAGCGATGGTGGGCACGGTTGCCGGCGCAGCAACGAGAGTTTGCGAGATTTCGGCCAAGTCTTTGGCTTTTCTCACGACCGGCGGTTTGGAAGGACTCAACAGTTCAACTGGCAGTTTGCCTCCATTTGATCCATAGTTCCTTTAAGGAAGCCAGCCGATGTCAGTCCCAGGCCTGCGAAGCGTTAAGGAAGCCGTGGACGACCTGCATCGCAGGACCCTATCCAAATTAACGCGTCCGCTTGATCGTTTGATTTATCTTGCTTCGACCAGGGATTACAACACGGGAATCTATTATCACGACGGTTTAGCCGTAACTTACGGGCAGGATGTGACTTGCCAGGCACTCGCGGAGTGCCATCGCGAGATGTTTCGCGAGTTGCTCGGCACAAGTCTGCGCGATCTGGTGACTCAGATGGAAGACTATATGGGTTCTGTGCATCTAAGCGCGGATCAATTCATCACCGCGTGGAAGAAGCTGGAGCCGTACCGGGTCACCGTTCCTGTCGAAAGCGATCCGCTGGCTACGGAGTTTTTCTTTGCCAACCTTAGGACCGCTTTGGCAATCGTGGAAATGCGTCAGGTTCATCCTGCGTCATTGGCACGAGCCGCATCGCCAGCCCCGTCACCTGCCCGATAATCTCCGCATCGTCAGGATAAGGAAACTGCCGGATCGAACAACCCGATAAAGGATGTGGAATCAGTGTGATTTGGGAATTCTTCACCTCGCACCAGGAACAGACGTACGAGTCACGAAGCTCAACGAAATAAATGGGGCGGTCGAATTCCGTGCGCCATTCGTGGCCGTGCGTGCGCGCCGCCTCGCCATCGATCTGCACGAACGAACCCGGACGGATCAGCGGAGACATCGTGTAATCGTCCTTGCCGATGAACCCGTATTGGCAATGCCGCACGTCGAGCCGCTGGATTAGCGCGATAGGGACTTCGCCCCAGATCTCGACCATGCGGGAAATAAGACTTGTCTTGTCCAGGCTGAAACTCTTGTCGAACCGGACGGGGAAGGTGACGGCCTGCTCCGGGTCGTGCGCCTCAAAGGCAGCTAGATGCGTGTTCTGCAAAGGCAATTCAAGCCGGTGGCGCTGGGTCGCGCTCAAGTCGACGCCGTAAATCATGAGTAGATCGCTGAACTTGATGCGGTAAATGACGCTGAGACTGTAAAGCTTGAAGATGCTGGGAGCGGAGCCCTTGTTCTCAAGCTGCGTCAGCCATGCGTTCGAAATGTAGAATTCTTCGTTTTGGCAGTCGTCCGCGATTGCGCGGCTGAACTCCTCGACTTCCCGTGTCGTCACGCCCAGCCGGTTCCTCAACTCCCTAATCTGCTCGCCCGTTCGTGCTAATTGGCCCATTGATATGTTTCCGAAATGAAACAGCCTCCCGGCAACCTTAACCGCCCAACTTCGCTCAGATCAAGCAGATTCACTCACCCAACGAAAGGCGCTGTGACAAAGAGTATAGCCGACCTCTTTTTGATCGAAGGGTGTTTGCTTTGTATACGAAGCAAGAAACGCGCGTCAGACGAATTGGATGCTTCGAACTGCAGAATAGCTCGCCGCCGCGTTATACGCGCAAATTTTCCAAAGATGGGACGTTAAAGGTCACCAGGGCCCGCTACCATCGGCGTTTGGAGTCTTTCGGTGTGTCGACGTCCCCCATTTATTTCTAAGTAAGTTAAGTTACGCAAAAATGCGTCCATATCTCTTCCCGTGTCTTTTTCGCAGCAAAACCCGTTTGAAAGGGTAGTGTCGTTGGCGCGATGCGAGCATGATTTGTCAATGGAACGCCTTTCGGTGACCAAGTGAGCGGCTCCGCGAATCTCGACGGCCGTTACGCCGATCGCCGCGCGGTGCCGCGTTACATGTTCATCGCCACGGCCGACATCATCGAGCCTGGCACGAACACGCGCATATCCGGCCGTGTCTCGGAAATCAGCAAGTTCGGCTGCTACGTCGATATTCTGAACACGCTGCCCAAAGGAACGGCGATTCGTGTTCGCATCTACAACGATAGCGGCTCGTTCGAATCCGCGGGCAAGATCATCTACGTCCAGGAAAATATGGGAATGGGCGTCGGATTCGTTGCACCGGGCGAGGATCAGGTGCAGATTCTCGATAAGTGGCTCTCCGAACTTTCCGGTGGGAGTTAGCTCCCTCGCTGAATTTCATCGGCCAATTGCTCCTCTATCGCAGGGGAGAACGCTTCGGATCAAGCACGGCGCGCTCGAGTTGATCGATGTCCAGTCCGCTATGTTCGAGTTTTTTCCCGGCTTCCGATGAGGTGTATTTCGCAATGCAGAGCAGCATACATTCGGTTGTCACGACGGGAATCGCGGCTGTATCGCGCCTGCTTTTCTCTGCGCCGGCTTTCGAGTCGCGAAACGGCGAGACCCATTCCGCAGCGTCGAAGGCCGCACGCAAGGTTGTGGAGCGAACGGGCAGTGGAACGCGGCGAGTTTTCTGCTTCGGTTTTGCAAACGGCTTCCAGAGCGGTTGCGGCTCGGCGTCCTTGCGCTGGGCGTCGTAAAGAGTGATCCAATAATTCCAGCGCTGCGGGCTGATTTTGCAGATTTCCTGAAGCATCTCCTCTACGTGCTCGCGATTTTCTTCGGGCCAATACGAGGCGAGGCGATCCCATTCATAAATGTAGAGCCCTGCGAGGAGATCGGTGATTTCAATGAATTGCGACGCGCGGCTACTGGCGAGCATTGTCGCAAGGTCCATCGCGCGCGAAAGATCGAGCGTCAACCGATGGCTCGTGGCGCACGGCGCGGATTCGCCGGCGATGCCGTCGTAGCCGCCACGCATTGTGTCTCGCGTTTCGCGCTTTTTCCCAAACATGCTCATGGAAGAGGGAATGCCCCTTCCATGAGCTTACCAAACGGCCTTCAGATATTCGGAAATAGCCGCGAGCCTTGTGCCATTAAGCTAATTACAAGCCGAGAACATTCACGAGTTCGCGGACGGAGCCTGCGGACTTATCGAGCGCCGCTTTTTCTTCGGGAGTCAGCTGGATTTCCAAAATCTGTTCCACGCCGCCCGCGCCAAGCTTCACGGGCACGCCGACGAAAAGGCCGTTAATCCCGTATTCGCCCTCCAGATAAACGGCGCAGGGAAGAATCTTCTTCTTGTCTTTCAGAATTGCTTCGACCATTTCCACGGCAGCGGCCGATGGTGCGTAATACGCCGAACCGGTCTTCAGCAGATTGACAATTTCGGCGCCGCCTTTGCGCGTGCGCGTGATGATCGCTTCAAGGCGGTCCGCGGGTATCAACTCAGGGAGGGGAACTCCAGCCACCGTCGAATAGCGGGCGAGCGGCACCATATCGTCGCCATGTCCGCCGAGCACGAACGAATGCACATTTTCCACCGAAACATTCAGCTCGCGCGCCACAAAGGTGCTCATGCGCGCCGAGTCCAGTACGCCCGCCATTCCGAGCACGCGCTGCTTCGGGAATCCGCTGATCTTGAATGCGGCTTGCGCCATCGCGTCGAGCGGATTCGTCACGACAATCAGGATCGCTTTCGGTGAGAGCTTCGCAACTTTTTCGACAACGGCTTTGATGACGTCGTAGTTCGCCTTAAGCAAGTCGTCGCGGCTCATTCCCGGCTTACGCGGAAAGCCGGCCGTGATCACCACGATGTCGCTGTCGGCCGTCGTACCATAATCGCCGTTCGCCGTGGAAATTCCCGCCGCCTGTGCATCGGTCGCTAAAATCGACGCCGATTCCGCCATGTCCAGCGCTTTGCCCGCGGGGACACCTTCAAGAATGTCCGTCAAAACCACATCTGCCAGCCCCGAGTCATGAATTCGCTGCGCCGTCGTCGATCCAACAAAGCCGCCACCCACCACCGTAACTTTCTTCCGCATCCCTGAATTTCTCCTTTAAATTTGCCAGCCAATGTCTATCGGGCTGCCACCGCAGCATCCATGTTTTCAATAATCGCCGACGCGAACTCCGATGTCTTGAGTTTCGTCGCTCCCGGCATCAGCCGTTCGAGATCATACGTCACGCGCTTCTGCTGAATCGTCGTGGCAAGGCCGTCTTCGATGAGTTTCGCCGCCTCTTTCCAGCCCATAAAATCAAGCATCATCATGCCCGAAAGCATCACAGAGCCGGGATTGATCACGTCTTTGTCAGCGTATTTCGGCGCGGTTCCGTGTGTCGCTTCAAATACACCGAATCCGTCGCCGATATTTGCGCCCGGCGCGATGCCCAGGCCGCCCACCTGCGCCGCGCACGCGTCGGACAAGTAGTCGCCGTTCAAATTCGGCGTCGCGAACACCTGATACTCGCCTGCGCGCGTCAATACCTGCTGGAAGACAGAGTCTGCAATTCGGTCATTGATCAGAATCTTTTTCTTCCATTGTCCGTGCCCATGTGTCCCGTAAATCGCATCCAGTGTCTGCTTTACTTCCGCATAAATCTTATTGCGGAAATCCTCCGTCGCCTGTTCGAGCCCCGGCTCGATCATCGCAGCATTTTTCTCGACGGGGAGATTTGCGTCCCGATCCTGGTTGTCCAAGATCCAGCTTTCGCGCTCGGTCACCACTTGCTGGCGAAACTCCTGCGTCGCCAGTTCGTATCCCCAATCGCGAAACGCGCCCTCGGTAAACTTCATGATGTTGCCCTTGTGTACGAGAGTCACCACCGTGCGCTTGTTTTCGATGGCATGCTGGATCGCGCGCCGTACCAGCCGTTTTGTTCCCGTCGGCGAAATCGGCTTGATGCCAATACCCGAATCTTCGCGCACTTTTTTTGTTCCACCCTTCAGCATGTCATTGTTCAGGAAATCGATCAGCTTCTTCACTTCCGGCGTCCCCGATTTCCACTCGATTCCGGCGTAAACGTCTTCCGTATTCTCGCGGAAGATCACCACGTTCATATTTTCGGGATTCCGCACGGGCGAAGGCACGCCCGCGTAATAACGCACCGGCCGCACGCACGCATAAAGATCGAGCACCTGGCGGAGAGTCACGTTCAGCGAACGAATGCCGCCGCCCACCGGCGTCGTCAGCGGCCCTTTGATCGCAATCCGAAAATCGCGAATCGCGTCCACCGTATCCTGCGGCAGCCATTCCTGGAATTGATTGAACGATTTCTCGCCCGCGTAGACCTCAAGCCACGCAATCTTTTTCCTGCCGCCGTACGCCTTCTCCACGGCCGCATCGAACACCCGCCGCGACGCCTTCCAGATGTCGCGTCCGGTCCCATCTCCCTCGATGAACGGAATAATCGGCCGCTCGGGCACCTTGAACGCGCCGTCCGCGTATTCGATTGTCTGCCCGTCGGACGGCACAGCTACGCCGCTGTATGACTTCTTCATGGATCGATTCTCCTGGTAGCGCGGCCGAACACAGAGCATCCCACTCCGGCCGCGAAACTAAATAACTTAGCACAACTTGGCCGCTTCGCGGTGCGCTACGTCACACCGCCCGATTGCGGGTGAAAACGCAGGGCAAATGAGGTAAGAGTAGAAACAGATGGACTCCGCGCCACATCATTCCTCGGGGATGAGCGCAACATGACGACGAACGTCGCAGTCGAATTTCTCTTGTGGCTCCTGATCGCCGCCTCCATCATCGCAATCATTGCGGCGCGCATCCGGATACCCTATACCGTCGCGCTCGTACTTGGCGGACTCGCGCTCGGATCGTTCAACTGGCCCATCGTCTCGCAACTCATCTCTCCGCGCCCGAATTGGCTTACGCCAGATGTAACGCTGACGATCTTTCTCCCACCCCTTCTCTTTGAAGGAAGCCTGAAAATCCAGGTTCGCCGGCTTCGCGCCAACGCCGTGCCGATCTTGCTGCTTGCCACTTTTGGCGTCCTCGTGGCGGCGCTAACCACCGGCTATCTCGTGCATTGGGTGCTGGCGCTCCCTCTCTGGACCGCGCTCATCTTCGGTGCGATCATTGCGGCCACTGATCCGATCTCTGTGCTCGCAATTTTCCGGGACGCGGGCATCACCTCGCGCCTCTCCGTGATTGTGGAGGGAGAGAGCCTCCTGAACGACGGCACCGCCGCCGTTCTCTTTCTGATTCTCCTCAATGGCTTCAATACGGGTCATTTGGGAATCGGCGAAGGTATTCGCGACTTTTTCATCGAGAGCCTCGGAGGCGTCACCGTCGGCGTAATTTTCGGCTACATCGCCGGCAAAATCATCCAGCGCATTGATGAACCTCGCGTCGAAATCACTCTTACCACCGTCCTTGCATATGGCTCCTACCTTGCCGCGAATAATCTGCATGTTTCGGGCGTGATCGCCGCTGTCTCCGCCGGCTTGATGACGGGAAACTTCGCCGCGCGAGTCGGCATGAGCCCGCACACGCGCATCGCGCTCTGGTCGTTCTGGGAATACCTCTCATTCGTTATCAACTCCATCGTATTCCTCTTGATCGGGCTCGAAGTCCACATCCAGGATTTGGTTCACGCGTGGCATGGCACGCTTCTTACCGTAGGCGCGGTGCTGGCTGGCCGCGCGCTTTCAGTTTACGGATTGATTCCCATTTCCAACCGCTTTTCGGAACACATCTCCGTTCGCTGGCAGCACGTGCTCGTAGCGGGCGGCATTCGAGGTGCGCTGGCCTTAGCCCTGGGGTTAAGCTTGCCGGACGACTTTCCTTACCGTACGGAGCTCCTGGCGATGACGTTCGGCGTCGTAGCATTTACTATCGTCGTTCAAGGATTCTCGATTAAACCACTGCTCAAATTCCTCGGCGTCATGCAAGAGGAAGACGACGATTTCGCGCGCATTCGGGCACGTCAGATTGCCGCATCGGCCGCCATGGTTGAAGTCGAGCGCCTCAACCACGATCACCTGATTTCCTTTCCCGTTTACACCCGCCTCCAAGCCGAAGTCCAGCAGCGCCTGGAAGAAGAGCGGCGCGAGGCTATCTCGCTCTATAAGGATCACGGCGACCGCATAGACCGCGAAACACGCGAAGCACGCAAACGTTTGGCCGTGGCCGAACGGAGCGCGATCGAGCAATCCATGCACTCGGGCTTGATTTCTGCACGCACGGCCCGCGACATGATCGGCGAAACGGACAAGCTGGTCGAGTCGCTCGATACGGGTGAGCAGGACGAATCGAGGCTCTCGTCAACGTCCTCACGCCAAGACGCACCGCCCCCCTCGTCTCAGGAATGAGCGAAACGCGACGAGCACGGTACCCGGTCGAGGTTGCCTCGTGTTTTGATTTTTATTTATTTGTGTGGGGCTGGGTTGTTGGCGATGCCGCTAGAGCGAGGCTTACGGCTTCGCGGAACGTGCTTACTTGATTTGTCCGCGAATTTCGCCGCCGGGATGCGCTTTCGTGTGAACGTTGACGTACGCATTCCCGTCCTTGATGTCGCTCACAAGATCGGCGATGGTCTTTCCCTTAAGCGGCCCGGCGAGATTCGCTGCCATAATCGTTCCCTTGGCGAGCACGCCGGAAAACTTCCCCTCTTTGGTGACGGCAGGCGGCTTGGAAGGGTAGAGCCATACGGCGACCGGGCCTTCTTTCCCCGGAGGGCCGATGTGAATATGCGCCATCGTCACGTTCTCAATGTCTGAGACAGACAGCGTATAGGTGAGGCTCTTTCCGCTCTTGCTTAGCGTAAACGTAGCAGCGCCGTGCGCCGGTGTATCGACGGCCGGGACCGCTTCGCTGCCGGAAAGTGTGGCTGTGAATTTGGTGGTTTGCGCGTTGAGGAGAGGGACAAGCAAAAATGCCAGTCCAAAGAGGATAGCGGACTTGCAAAGAGCCTTCATGACGTAACCTCCTTATCTTAGGATGGCACTTATTCTCCGGAAAAGCACGGCTCGGAGAAATATTTCTGGAGAGGAAGCGTCTTCCGTAAGCGGATGTTCACAGCGCTGTCGTTCACTGTGCGGACGATCCCGCAGCATTCGCCTTCGCAGCCGCACGCCATTTCGCGGCGAGTGACTTATCCGCAAGCGCCTTGATAAAAATTCCGCCCACCACGGACCGCGCCTGAAATCCCACTTGCTTGCCGGTCTTCGTGTCGTACCAATCTGTCAAGGGCACGCGCGAAGGCGTTTCATTCATCCATTGCACAATTGGCGCAACGAGCATATCGAATTGCCCCTGATCCGAAGCCAGCGTCGCCGTCCACAATTCCCAATCGAGCTTGGTGTAATCCGCCCGATTGTCGAGCGGCAGTCCGTATTCGTTCAAGTGCGCAACGTAAAATTTCAATTCCGTCTCGCGCACCGAAGCAGGGAAGAGGTTCAGCCCGAGCAGTTCGTCCCACACGAGATTGTATTTCTGGCTCCACGTTCCCGGCTTGTCAAACGCCAGCTTGTAATGATCTCCATCCGCGTCCATCTGCTGCCAGCTCGCCGCCATCTTTTTCGCCGCCGCAAAATAATCGACGGCCACGCTCGTCTGGCCCAGCCCGCGCGCCATCAATGAATACGCGCCCAATCCCTCGATCGCCTTGATCGAAAGATTTGCGTTGTGCGCCAGATGCCCGGCGAAATCGTCCGTGCACAGCTGATTCTCCGGATCGAGCCCTTTGTCGCTCACATATTCAGCCCACTTCGTAAATTCCGGCCAATATTCGCGTGCCAAATGCCAATTGCCCTCGGCCTGCCCGATTGCCGCGCCCAAAATCAGCAGATTGCCGCTCTCTTCGATCGGCATCTGATTTTCTTCCGTTTTTTCGCCGCCGCCGTATTTCTGCCCATCCGCCAGCGGATACCGCCCCAAGTCGTGCGGCGCAAACGGAAATTTCCATCGCGGCAAACTCGCGTAATTCAGCACGGGCCGCACCTGCGCCTCGAGCAGCGCCGGATTCAGCAGGAGGAAAAATGGCGCCGAAGGGTACAGCACATCTACGGTGCCGATATCGCCGTTCGAAAAATTCTCTTTCGCAAAGAGCATCGGCCGCCCGGCTTCGTCCGCCACGAGCATGTGCGCGCCGAGCGCCTGCCGGTACGCGAGCACAGCCAATTGCGCGTAACCACCGCCACCCGCGCTCTTCAGGTCCGCTGTCAACTCGTCGTCGTACTGTTTTCCGCGCGCATCGAGCGACGCATATTGCGCCTCCGCTTCCCTCAGCATCTGGCCGACGCTCTCGCCATTCCGCTGCCAATACGGACGCAGCTTGCGCTCCAGATACTCGATCGCAAATCCCTGCGTATACGCGAGCAGCACATGTTGCGTGGCCGAATGTGCTGCATCGCAATCCAGCGTCAGCTCCGCCGCAAGATGCGCCGCGCCATCATGCGGAGTCCGCGGCATGTCCATATCATCATCCGTTGCGATATTTCCGCTCTGCTCAAAATCGTGAATCGCACTCGATGAAAACGCCGTCGCCGCATTCGCTTGCGGTCCTGTGGAAACAGGAACGGCCAAATGAAAATATCCCCAATCGATCCGCAAATTGTCGCCCGAGCGATTCAGTACTTGCTGATCCCGCGAGCCAACGTTCATCACGGCGAGCCCCGTCTCCTGCGAACGTCCCCACGTCACGTCCTCGTCGTCCGTGTTCACCGCGATCATCGGATCCACGTCCAGCAGCAGATCCACTTTGTGCGCCTGCCCGTCAGCGCTCGCTGCGGTCCAGGTCAAATAAGTCACCGGACGCGAAAGCACATCCATATCCTGCGGGAACGCCGGAGTAAAAAACGCAACTGTCAGGCGCACGCCGCCTTCTTCGAAGACATACGTCGTATGCGTCGGCGCAATCGCGAGCGAAACCTGCTTCATCGCTGTCACACCGCGCGGCGCGTTCCCCATGTAGCGAAGCACTTGCCCATCGATCCGCACCAATCCTGCCAAAGCCTGCGGCGTCCCCGTCCAATGCCGCGTCGGCCCATCCGTCAAATTGTCGTTCATCGACCAGATGCTGAAATAAGGATTGTGCACCACGAGCGGCACCGCCGGCGCTCGCTCCTGCCCAAATGCACAGCAAACCGCCGCTGAAAATGTGAGCACAAGCAGGCATGACCGAACACGTAACAACCGAATTCTCATTAGCGGGAACCTCTGTTCAAAGTGGGTACGAGCGCGTCGTTAACGTACATCGCCCCGATATTCCGCGCAAGCCTTGAAAATAAAGCTGCGCAAACGTGACTGAGGTTTGTGCAATAAGGAACG
This sequence comes from uncultured Acidobacteriota bacterium, assembly GCA_963753205.1. Classification (GTDB taxonomy): domain Bacteria; phylum Acidobacteriota; class Terriglobia; order Acidiferrales; family UBA7541; genus Palsa-295. The sequence continues at coordinate 264,552 of CAVWBL010000001.1, forward strand.
CAGGAGACTGGACAATTATCGGAATTCTGTGGCGATATAGGAGCTATTCCATGGATGCTTATTGGTATGAAGCGTGAGATTTACCCCTACGCGGGTCGCTTGAAACAAAACCTATCTTGGCCGGTTTTGTGCGTGGTTCTTATCATTGTTGGTTGCACGTGCGTCTTCGCAAGGAGTGTGCTTCGCGGTCGGGCGTTTCCAATTGCACTTGTCGAAATCGTGATGCTCCTCGCCGTCTTTGGCTATCGCCATTTTTGGCGATTTACTTGGTTTTGTGTAAGAATCATTCCAGTTTTGCTTGTTCAATGGCCGTTGGTCGTATGGGCCCGACCACTTGTTTACCGAGGTGGATTACCGTTCAACTTGTTGTTAGCGAATGCTGACGGATTCCTGGCAATTCTGGCCGTCACCCTGGGCCGGCCTTGGGAGAAACAGCGCTGACATCACAGGAGCGTCGCGCAGAGATCCGTACAAAATCAAATTTCCATCGCGCTCGGGCACGGCGCTCGGCAATCCCCAAACCGGCACGCCATCTGCATGTCCTTCAGCGCGGACCGGCTTTCCCGCCTGGTCATAAAGCTGCCAAGCGAGCGACCCGCCCTTTGACCAAGCCGTGCCCACAGTCCCCGCGAGCAGCACCTGCCCTCGCGAATTTGCGTCGACCGACGGATGCTTCCGTTCCTGCGCGCCGCCCGGCGCGGAAAACGAAGCCGAAAGCGTAAACGTCCGCGGATTCATCTGGTCAAAATAAACTTGCCTCAGCGCCTCTGCGGTGTAAATCGTCTTTGCTGTCGAGGTCTCCCAATACGCCATTTTTCGTCAGCCCGCCGCAGAAAATGTCAGCAGCCAAAGAGTCCATTCTCAACTAAAGCCTTTGATTACCGGGCCGATAAATTCCATGACCCAGTCCTGGCGTGGGGGAACGCAATGCCAATCGCACTCGATAACCCATCGCGCAAATTAAGCGACAGCAGAATCGCATCCAGTTGCCAAACCCAAAGCAATGCCGAGACGCGCGAAGCCGCGCATCGTCTTATGAAGCTGCTCACCTCCGCACCCATCGACCTCTCGGGGATCAGCAATGAAATCCGCCGCCATCCCGATCTCGAATCGCTCATCCTCCGGCCCGGTGTCTCGCTCGCCCCGTTGCCCGATGAGCCGCTCAGCACCATCGAAGAAGCAGTGGTGATGCTAGGCGCAAGCCGCCTCCGCACGCTAATCGTCCGCTCGACCTCGCCATTCAGGGCCTCCTAGCGAGCCACTAAAGTGCGGCACGCACAGCGCGACCATAGCCCAGCTGCGTATGCTCCTTTTAACTGACGGCTCTAACGGAGTATGCGGCGCGAAAACGTGGGCGACAGAGGGAACTGTGAAATCCAAAGAGATATTCGAAGTCTGTCACGGAGGATATAAGGGACTGAGAAACTGGCTTGAGGATTCTATGGGATCCGTAAAATCAGTCGACCTTGATTTACCCTCGACTGGGTATCAGTGGCGCCCAAATCGTGGGAACACTTGCGAGTACGTAGCAGACTTCGAACGAAGCGGACGATGGCGCCTTCGAAGACCCGAGTGGACGGGGAGATTACGACTGTTTGAAACCTATTTTTGTGACAGGAATGGACTATCAGAAAGCACGTTCAGCAGTTGGCGTGGCAGAAAGAAGGTTTGACTATTGGTACCAAGAAGTTAAGAAGACCCTGGGAGCGGAATTCTCGAGGACCGGTCTGTACCCGCCATCGAGGTATTTTCAGCCTTAGCGCGAGGTCCAGCAGTTCGCTATAGGAACCGCAGCCTTCCAAATGCTCCCCGCTGAGAGTCGGTCGTGAACTTCGGTCTACGCGTGTGGTCGGGTGTTCGTGGCGGTGCAGTATGGATATCCATTGGGTCCGGGGGAACGAGCAGTCGCACGACATGGCCGAGTCGCTCCTGCCTAAACGGTTTCGGCAAGCAGACCACCGCTCCCAGCGAATGCGCGCTTGAATAGTCGCTCGGATACGCTGATTGCGTCGTGAGCATAACCGGTATGTGCTTCAAACGCGGCGTTGTCTTGACGTGTACGCACAGGTCGAAACCAGGAAGCCCCTCACCTTCGATTTGGGCAATCAACAGCGCGGGCGTGAGCACGTTAAGCGCCTCGCGAGCATCGGCAGCGTTATCAACCGCGATCACGTTGTAACCTTCCGCGGAAAGGTATGTTTTAAGCGAGCCTCTGAGTGTCGCATCGCCTTCGACAACCAAGATAAGCTGCTTTCTAGAGGGTTCTTCGTCGGGAGAGGGCAGGATTCGATCGGGGCTCTGCGGGAAGCTGGGAACGACGGTTTGCGCGCCGCTCGCACCGAGGGCAAAACCGATAGCAATGGCGACTTTGTCCTCCGAGAGTGCGGAAGCTCGAACCACGCTTCCCGGTTGCTCTGGTACAGCGACATTAGGGGACTTCGTGTATGGGAATGTCACGGCGACCTCCATTCCCCGATGGAAGGCCGGATTGGACGTGACAAACAGAATGCCGTTTCGGGAAACATCTACAGTAGTGCAGATTTCGTCGGGGCCCCCAGCTGTCACATCAAGACATCGTATTCGGACCGGCGCCGAGATGAGCGCGCGGCGCTTTCCTCGCCGATCATTGCGAGTGCCGGCCTTGCCACCAGGATGTAGCACATTGAAGTCTCCGCGGCCCAACCGGGGTTCGCCGGGGATCTGTGGCTCCGATGGGGTGGGCAAAGGCGGTTGAGTCATTCTCGCGTGATTTCCCCGGGGTCTGCTTTCTGGTTTCTTCATTGCCCCAAATTAAGCTGAACAGGAGTCGTAGGCTGTAGCTGAAAGGTCACATTCTGGGTAGTACTTCAGGAAATTTGCATCAGGTACTCGCGGACTAATGTTCGCTAAATTGCTTCCTTTTAGTAGTTTAAAGGCGTCCAAAACCTGTGATATAGTGCTGTCGTATGCATTTGAAAATCAGACGAGGATTTAGGCCATAGGAGTAGCCATTCGCCGACGAACTCTGATCGGACGAAAGGCAATCTAGGAGGCTGAAATTGCAACAAAAAATATGCAGGAAGAGGCTCAGGGAGGTTTATTTTGCAGATTCTGACTGAAGGCCAAACCGTGCGTCACGAGCAATACGGCATAGGGACCGTCACCGAGTCCAATACCGAGAGAACCACGATAGATTTCGACAACCACGGCCTCAAGAAGTTTGTAACGTCGATTTGGACGGCCGAACTGATCGGCGAACCGCCTGCAGATCGGTCACCACGCCGGCGAGGGCGCCGCAAAATCTCTAAAAAGCCTTAACTTCAGACCTCCTGACATACCCCCTCGGAAAGCTGTCCGCTTTTTGGGCTTTCGGCGGCGGTAGCGACCGAGTAATGCATCTCTAATTTGGTGCCGGGGAACTTGGTGTGAGTCTCGTTCAGGACCGCACATAGGGTTTCGAGCACGCGCGACCGATGAGGCGAACTGAGTGAGGCTAACGTGATGCGGAGCTGATCTTCGGTCGGTTCGAGATCAGCGGCATCTTGTAGGGCAGTCTGAATGAACGTGCGTCCTTCTTCCTCGACTCGTTTGTAGTGTGGGCGAATGAGTGCTAGCAAATCACTCTCTATCTGATAGGCGACCGCCTTCAGAATATTGGTGAGCTGCTTGCGTTCGGTGGAGAGTTTCACCACTTCTTCTTTTTGCGTCTGAGCCACGGACACGCGAGGGGGGAGGGAGCGATGCCGGGCTCGGAGTTTTTTGATCTCGTCCGTGGTCTGCTTCATCTCCTTGCGGAGTTTCTCTTTCATCCACCGGCGGGCAGATCGGGAGAGGCCGCCAGAGGATGTATCAACTTTCGCATAGTTTTGTCGCAGTTTGGCGAGGCGGACGCGCGTGTGGCGAAGCTCTTTCTCGAGGGCTTTGCAGGCCGGATTGGGCACGGAACGATTCGGATCATCGGGTTCCACTTCATAATCAACCAGCGCATCGATCGCGTGCTCTTCCCGCAAGTACTTGAAGAAATTTTCCTGTCGCCAGCGCTCGAACATGCGATAAGCCACATGCACCGCAGGCAAGTCCCAGCGGCTGGTCACGATGGGCGTCTGATGTCCGTTCGGGCTCAACCGCGTGATCTGACGGAGGCGCAGCTTTCCCTTCAGGAAGCGGACCGCTTGATCGTGGAGATGGTATTGGACTCGCCGTCCGTCCAGTTTGGCTTGCTGTTTGGTGAACCTGGCTTTCGCAATCTGGCGTATGCGCCCCTTGCGGTAGGTCAACAGATCAAAACCCAAGGCCAGCAACGTAGGAAACAACTTGGGGCTCCAGCCGCCACGATCGAACACGACGGTGGCCTTCCTGTTCGGGCCCAAAAGTTTGCGTGCTTGGCCCAGTAACTTGGGAAGCATGCGGAACATGCTGGCATTGGCCTCGGCCGTAACCACAAACAAAGGATCGCCCCGCCGATCGTTCACCCAATAGTCGGTTGTCGCCGGAGCAGCCAATCGCCTGCGCGTCACATAGGCCTTGGGGAGGGTGCGTTTTCCATGATAGGCGCGCACATGGCCATCCACGTAGAGAAAGGCGACCACGTGGCCGCGTTCTCGGATGCGTCGCTGCGCGATCTCCTGACCGAGTGCGTAGCCGCCTTTGCGTTTGGCCAGCTGGGATAGTTTGCGGCGCAAGGTTTTCACTTCCGGCATGCGATCCAGCCCCACGATGCGGCCCAGTTCCCCCGGGGGATATTCCTTGAGCGCCTCGGGGCGTCGGACGCGGAGAAGAGCTAACAGGACATAGGCCACCAGTGTGGTGCGCAGGCCGTAGAAGGAAGGATGCAGGCTCCCGTAAATCTTCTCGGCTGCCGGCAGCAGTCCACTGGCGACCAGCGCAGGGATGGCCAACAAGACTCCGGCACGAGGCAGGTTCTGTGCGGGGGCAAACAGAGGTTGCGCGTCGTCGAGTTTCCCCAGAGCGGCCAAGAGACGATCCAAGAAACGGTCCAACGGGTTGTGGTCGAAGCTCTGTGCCGCCTGTTTGCTCTGGGGCTCTTCTTTCTGGAGAGGCGGTGGTGGCGGCGCAGGAAGTGAAATCTGGTCCGCTGCGCTCTCTGAAGACGGGACGGGCTCGGTTGGAGTTGGTGCCTGGATCGCGGGCAAGAGAGGAAGGGAAGTTTCCGGCGTCGGTTGCCAACCTAGTCGACGAAGAATTTTCCGTATTTGTTTACCGCGTCTGACCGAATGGGCCCAGCGAGGATATGGCATTGGTTGCGTGACTGCACAGTTTCTTCTGAACGTCGCGGCAGAGCGGATAGAGATAAATGTCTTTCGGAGCCAGACCGTGGGCGCGGTGTTCATGGTCCATCCTTCCGCGTCCCTGCGTTTGTCCGACGTGAATCCAGTTCGCTGCCTGATAGCAGGTGCCGCGGAATCGGCGGGAGTCCACCAAGGTCTCCAACAGAAGCGGCCGGTAGCCATAGCGGAGTTCCCAGTCATCGGGAAGTTGACGTGCGCATCGCCCCAAAATTTTGCTGGCCAATCCGCGCACATGAACCCAAGGCGGAATTAAGAAGCGGCTGTTGTTCACCACCAACTGCAGATTCTGCTCCCTCTGCTCCTGGTTCCATCCGATCCACTGATCTCGCGGAGCCATTTTCCATGCCGGAGAAGACCACAACAGACAGGCCAGCACCTGTTCTCCGCTGCGGGGGGAACGTACCAGGTAACGGAGATTCGCTCCGATCGGCACGCGATGCCGCAAGTAGTGATAGCGTTCGATCAGTTCGATCCACAAACGGCTCTCGGTTCCGCTTCGGACTACGCGCCACTCGAGGGGTGCCCACTCTCCAGCACTCCCTTCCAGAACAGGTTGCGGAGCGCTGGCCTCGCTCAGGCGAATGCGGCGTGGTCCTCGCGGCCCCGAGATCCGCACCGGCGGGAGTGTCACCCACCCTTGATCGCACAGACGCTCGAGTAGCTGTCGGCAGTCCTGGTCTTTCAGTCTTCCGCTCGCTCGCTTCCACTCCAACAGCTCACAGAGCGTCCGCGCAATTTCCGTCCGGCCCAAACCGGCGTACTGCTGCGTCATCTCCGCGATCCACTCGAGCTCCGCTTTCGAGAACACACGACCACCGAAGCGCAGGGAGGCCGGAATCGGCCTCCCCTCTTCGGGCCGAGAGCCATCCTGGGAACAGAGCGTCATAGTTGACCGGATGCCCGGGCGCGGCCTCCCGGAGAGCGCGCGGCATGCCAGGCCACCGACTTCCGCCGAACCACCCGTGCAGCCTTCGACGGCGAGCGAGCCCGCGAGCAATCTCGGGGCGCTGGTTCCCTGCCGGGTACCAGATCGAGAATCTTGCCCCGCTCCCGGCTACAGAAGAGTTCCACCAGAACGTCGAAGGGCTTCTTCTCCTGTTGTTTGGCGGTCTGCAGAATGGAGGTGAGCACGGCCTGCGCACGAGAGCCTCGTTCCGTGCGGTTGCCACCCCAGTTCTTGCGCGCCCCGATCAGGGCGCGGATGGCTCGCTCGCTCCCATTGTTGGTGGCATCCAGCCCAGGACAATAAAGAAAAGTGAACAGGTAGGGCCGCTCACGCCAGAGGTGGTTCCGAAATCTGCGGTTGGCCGGATCCCGACCCGGGTTCTGCAACAGGTGATCGAGTTTCACTTCCAGACGTCCCGTCGCGGTCCACAACCCGTGCAGCGAGATCTCCTTCTTCTGGTAGCGTTTCGCCAAAGTCAGGGCTTGCTGGAGCACCTCTTGCACTCGCAGCGGGAAGCGGGCGGCGCAACCCGAGGCGCTCTCGATCAGTTTCTTGGCGCGCTCGAGCAGATGATTCAGGCAGCTCTGATGGGTAGCTTTCAGAAATTTGTAGTAGACCCGCCAGCCGTCGTGAGTCAGCCAGCCATCGTAGTCAGCCCCTAACAGGGATGCCGCTTGCGCAAAGCCGCGGCCCGGCAAAATATCGCAGAAGGTTACCTTCTCGCTGACCGCCACCCACAGCCAGCGTAATTGCGCCGCCACATTCCAGCCCGTTTCATCCATCCCGTTGATCAGGCTGCGCCGGGCGGCATCCCGCAGCGCGTGCCAAGTGGCTTCTCCGCGTCGCGCCACGCGGTCCACGGCGCGCGCAATCGTGCTGCGGTTCACCGCGAGGTGAAAGCCGTCTCGCAGCACCGCGGTCACATCCGCATGGGGCATGCCGAGTCCTTTATTCATTTGCACGCCCAGGGCCAGCGCGTCGGGCCCCAGTTGCACTGCTGCCGCTCCCAGCGCATCGGAGGTCTGCCGCGGATCGCGCCCTTGCCACCGCTTTTGGCACTCCTCGCAGTGCCCGATGGCGATATCGAAGCGCCGCCAAAGGGTCTTGCGCACGATCTCGTGCTGATACTGAGTTTCGGTGCGCTCGAATTTCACCCGTCCCCCGCAGCTACACCGCTTGGGCAGGGGCACGTCGATGACTTCGTCCACATGCCGAGGAGGCTGTTTGCAGGATCGTTGGCCATACGCGGAGCCTGGCTTCCGCCCGGGAGTTTTCGGATGCTCTTTGCAGTGACCGCGAGAGAAGGGAGCCGCTTGTCGCTTGTTGGCTCGCTGGGCTTCTTCCAACTGGAGTTTCAGGTTGTCGATTTCTTTTCTCAGGCGCTCTCGTTCGCGTTCCAGCTGTTCCCGCTCACGTTGTAGCCGCTCTTGCTCACGTTCCAGTTGCTCGTTGTCGTGCCGTAATCTTTCGTTTTCTTTGCGCAGCCGTTCATTTTCGCGGCGCCACCGCTGCCGAAGCTGCTCGATCTTGCGTTTCCACTCGCGCAGAGTTGCAGAGAACATGGTTTCCGCAACTTACCCTACCAAAAACGTTGCGATTTGGCCAGCCCCTTCTACGCTGAGAATGCTGACATCGAAATGGTGCGGGCTTTCAGGCGGGAGATGGTAGGAAACACATGTTTTTCGCGGCCCTCAACGCGGTAAACAAATACAATTTTCCGAATCATTTTCTCGTTGAGACCCAACCGTCCCCCGATCCCGCGATTGCTCATGCCCTGGGCCTTGAGGCGGAGGATGGTACGGTCGCGAGGAGTGGGCTTGGGGATCGAACCACCTGCGGGTCGTCCCGCCGGGCGAATCAGGGCACTCAATCCTCCCGAGTGCAGGCGCTGTTGGAAGCGGCGTAGGGTTCGCGGGGAGTAACCGAACGAGCGCGCCAGATCGTTCTGATCGGCGTATCCGGATTCGTACAGCGAGACCTGGGCATAGGCTTCGGCGACGCGATCCTCTCGGGAGTAGTGGGAGTGGACGACACCATGGACGAGAATGACGCGCTGATCCGCTACTGTCTGGACGGAGACGCAGTCATTCACGAACACCATCTGAGGAACCGGCAAGAAGTCGGGAAAGAGATTGCTGGGATCGGGAGCCGGATTCATGGCGGATAGCATGCTTCAGCTTTGCGGAGGAAAAAAGCGGACAGGTTTTGGTCCGCACCCTGGGAAGCAAAAACCCGAGCCCGATGCGGTCCGGACGTGAGTTCTCCACGGGCGTTTCGCCGTCACGCATAGCTGCTAAAGCCCGAGGGTACGCCTACAATGCGAAAGGAGATGGGATGGTCTGCTCCGTCATTCAGCTGATTTTGGACAGCTTTCCGAGGGGGATGTCAGGAGTTCTGAACTTACAGTGCTCGCATCGCCCTACAGTTCAATAAGGTTATTTCGCACGGCGAAGCGCCGAGTTCGCTGAAGTTTTGGAACCCCATTTTGTGCATGATGTGAGTACGATGACTTTCGACAGTGCGTATTGAAACACCCAGTTCCAGCGTCGCTTGCTTATTGCTCTTTCCCTCCGCTAACGAACGTACGAGTTCGACTTGTCTTCGCGTAAGGGGTGAACCGGGGAGTGGCCTTCGCGTCATCGGAGCCCGAGCCTCGGATCCGCCGTGTACAAAGGCATGGGCCATGGTCAGCGCCAGTGAGACCGTAAAAAAACGGTTGATTATGGCGAACATGATCGATCGCCGCGAGAAGTTCGCTGTCTGCGTCGGACTTAAGAACATAGGCCAGTGCGCCGGCACGGAGAACCTCAGGGGCCAGTTCCTCTGAAAAATGCAATTGTGAGTACAAGGACAACAGAGGTAGCCAGAGACCGCTCGCGAATAGTGCGGGTCACATCTAAACCGTTCATGCCCGGCATTGTTAGGTCTAGGACAACCATGTCGGGACGGAGATTTCGAACGCAGTCTAAAGTCTCAGGAGCTGAAGCCTCTGCGCAAACTTCCAGCCCTGGTTGTGCATCGAGTAAAGCGCGGAGCCCTCGTCGGACAATCGCGTGGTCGTCCACGACGACGATCCGATAATTCTTGACTGCTACATGCATCAAGCACGGCCCGCAACGACTCAATTAGATTTGGCCGCGCGGCCGACCCCGACTCGCCCAGACCTTGGGCCTGACGGCAATGTACGGAGGACGGTCTTATGCATGCAGTCGTACAAGATGACGGATGTGGTCTCTCGCGCCATAGGCCGACACAATTTATCGAATGTTTAGCGGAACGTGTCGACATGGTCCATTCCCAAAATGGAATAGTGCTCCGTATACTCCTTACAAACCTAGCTAGTTTCTGTCCCAAAACGCAAAATAGCCTGTCAAATCAAGCGTTTTTCGCATTTTTGTCGGTTCTTTTTGCATTTTCCCCTTGACAAGTATATGTGTGGTATGGCACATATACTCCCATGAAAACTCACTCACCTGAATCCCCTGCCGATGTCTGGAATTGGTTTCAGACTCAAGCCAAAGACCTCGAGCCCGCCCTGCTGGGTTCGCTCAGCTTGCGACGCACGCGTTGCATTCGACCGAACTGCTCCGCTTGTGCGTCCGGTGAACAGCATGCCAGTTACGTCCTGTACGGCCGGCTGAAGAAGCGACGCTTCGCCGTTTACGTTCCCGAAGAACTCGTGCCCGAAGTACGTCGCTGCTTGGATCACGGGCGTGCTCTCGAGGAACTGCTCTACCAGACCGCACCTCGCTATGTCCAAGCTCTGAAACGAGAGCGGGACAGGTCCAACGGATAAGAGGAAGGCGCAGAATGCCCAGAACTGCCCAGCAGCAAATCAGTTTTGCCGATTGGGAGCTCATGCAGCAGGGCATCGAACTGGAACCGGTGTTGCAAAACATCTCTGATTTTCTGGACCACCACGCGGAGATGGTCGAGGCGGTACGGCAGGATTTGGAACGAGGTCTGAAGAATCCCAGGACGGGTCGCGGCCGATTGAGCCCCGCGCAAGTGCTGCGTTCCCTGATCCTCATACGGGTCAAGAATTGGGATTATCGTGAACTGCGCGAACGGATCGCCGACGGCTTCACCCTGCGCCAGTTCACGGAGTTTTACTGTCGACGGGTGCCGAAGCATCAGGCCTTCAATCGTGCTTTTAATCGCCTGACTCCCCAGACGCTCAAGGCCGTCAACGAGTTGGTGGTGAAAGTGGCGGTGGATCTTGGGCTCGAAGATGGCGAGCAACTGCGGGTCGATACCACGGTCGTACAGACCGACATTCATCACCCCACTGACAGCACGCTGTTGTGGGACGTCGTGCGCGTGATTACGCGCTTGGTTGGCCGCCTCGGGAAGGCCGCCCAGCAGCGTTTTCGCGGGTTTCGCAATCGCACGCGGGCAGCTCGGCGAAGGATGCAAGAAATCCAGCGCCTGACTCCCAAGGAACGTCAGGAACGACAAACCAAGAAATACCGCCAGCTAATCGGAATCGCCGAGGAGGTCGCGAAGTCTGCACGGAAAGTACTCGAGCGCACTCGGAAAACGCGCAGCCGGAATCTGCTCACGGAGCTGCGCATCGGCGAACTCCGCAAGGAGATCGACCGCTACTGCAAACTGGGAGACCGTGTGATCGATCAGGCGCGCCGCCGTGTGCTGGAGGGAGAGCAAGTTCCCCACGAAGAAAAGATTTTTTCCATCTTTGAAGCGCACACCGATCTAATCAAGCGCGGCAAGATACTCACGCCGGTCGAGTTCGGTCACAAAGTGTTCCTGGCCGAAAGTGCGCAAGGGTTGATTACCCAATATGAGGTGCTCCAAGGAAATCCGCCGGATGAACAGCAGGTGGAAGCTTCGCTGGAACGCCACAAGGAAAACTTCCGCCGCGCCCCCAAAGTCTATAGTGGGGACCGAGGCTTCTATAGTGAACAGAATGAGCAGTCCTGCAAGTGCCAAGGGGTTCGGAAGGTTTGCCTCCCGCAGCGCGGCGGAAAGAAAACCTCCCGGCGCACAGCCTTCGAGAAGAGTCCGGATTTCAAAAAAGGACAGCGCTTTCGAGCGGGCATCGAGGGGACCATCTCCGTCTTATTCCGCGGTCGGGGCATGAAGCGGTGTCTGGCGGAAGGACGCCAGCGATTTGAAGTATGGGTCGGTGCGGCCGTACTGGCCAACAACCTAATGCGAATTGCGAACCTGCTCGACGAACGATCTTCTCGCAAACGAAAAGCCGCTTAGCGCGACTTATCCGAATTTCCTTTTCGCTCTTCGCTGACCGACGCGTTTTTCTTTCGCGCAGCGCTTTCCGCAGATTCAAAATTCACGATCACCCGCGCTGTTTCAGCACCCTGCGCCGTTGAAATACCTATGGTTAAGGCAGATTTTTCGCCAGAACGGGCGTTTTGGACCAGAAACTAGCTAGGAAGAAGCAGTAGTTTTGCGGATTGAAGAATGTGCGAAACTCGTTTTATGCTCGTGTTCAATGGCTGGAAGGGAAAGTAGCTTAGAGCGACGCGGCGGACCCCACGCACGGCCTTGGGGGTCCGCTTCGTTGCGACTTTCGCCTTGTCTTGAGTGTTGGCGGGAACACACCCTGCGTCGGAAAATGCCGTCAGCTCATTGTTTAGCAATTCGAGGCAAGACGCGTTTGCTGATTGCCCAAATGAGCAAAGAACCGGCCAGAATCGAGGTCAGGCTTGCGACCTGTGCATTCGTCATTCCAAGAAATGACTTTGGGTTAATCCGGATGAATTCGACGAGGAACCGTACGATTCCTGTCAATATCAAGTAGGCGCCAAATATTCGCCCAGCCGAACGGGACGCTAAGTGCCTCGCTAATTGTCTCCGCCCGAGTCGCCACAGGAACCAACTAATCGTCAGGGCAACTAGGAATTCCAGTAACGGAGTCGGATAAACGCGACAGTCCGCTGGCCAGCCTAAGGCTACGCAGGTCTGGGTGGTGGGGACGAGCCCATTGGGAAACGCCATACCGAGCGGCCAATGTAGGCGAGTTGGCTTCCCATAGTCACCGTCGCCGGAGAGCAAACAGCCTAGGCGTCCGATCCCATAACCGAGAGCGGCCGCGGGTGAGCCTGCGTCGAGGGAAACGAGGAGAGGGATGCGATGGCGGCGTGAGAGAAAAATCCATGCGGCGGCGCCGGCGATCAGGCCGCCGAACCACGCAAGTCCATAACGGCTAAAGAGTTGACCCCAAGGATCGGCGAGCAGTTCTTGAGGGGACTCAAGGACGTGATAGAGGCGGGCGCCGATGATTCCGGCAACGCAGGGGACAGCAATGAAAATCTCGGCTAGGTTCGATTCGCTTCCCTTGGCGATGCCACGGCGCTTGAAATCGGCGCGCAGAACAAAGTAAGCAAAGATCATAGCGGTGGCGACCATGAGGCCATAGGTAGGGATGGTGACCGGGCCGAGATGGAGAAACGGAATCATCTTAACTAGGAGCAGGAATAGATTAGCAGGATGCACATCTTTCAGAAAAGTGGCATGCCAAATTCGGCCACGAATGCGCCCCATAATTCCGTAAATTCACATCCGAGGGACATCTTTTGCGGCGTTTGGCGCCTTATTTGTGGAAATTCCAAAATGAGCGCTAGCGGCACGGGAGCGATGGAAAAAGTGGTAAAAATTTGCCCTCGCAGTTGGCTTGGACGATTAAAGTTTACATAAGACAGTACTTGTATTGTTTATATCTTCTGTTATAATCTTTCTCGTTAACCTCGGAAAGTGTGCGACTGATCTAGCTATAGCTAGTGGTAAGAAAACCCCAAACAATATAAATTGGCAGGATGCGAGATGGTGAACACGTCCGCGCAGTGGGTGACGTGTGCCGACTTACGGTAGGGCCGAAGCTTTACCTTCCAAGAATCCGAGTTGCTACGCTGACCCTGAATGTGCGGACCGCTGAGGATCTTTCTTGTTCTGCAAACTTTTACCTGGGCTGAGACTCCCGTCCTTCCATTCCTATCATTGGAGAAACTTCGATGCCGAATTACAACGCGCAGGTACCACCCTAGTCAGTGAACCGGGGCGGTGTGGCCCTGGCCTTCAATAACGAAGCACCGACGGCGGGGCAGACGAGGCAGCAGTTTGCGCTCCCTGACTACTCAGGATTTCCGAATACGGAAGAACGATTCGCTGGCAAACAATATATGGATCATCGCCTTCGGCCGTGAGCGGCGAACGGTGCGACGGACAAGGGCGGACGGGCAGTGAGCCAGGCGGATGGCGATGCGCGCGGCGAGTTTGATGAGTTGCGCGTAATGCGGGGCGCTGCTCACCGAGGAAGATTACGTTGCGGCGGAGACGATTACCGTGCCCAGTGAGACGCGGCTGAAGGTGCCGAACGGGCAAGAGGTTGTCACGATTGTCGGCGGGCTGGAATTGAAAACACCGCCGTGGGCGACTGAGATGCATGAGTATCCGCATCTCCAGTGGAACATGGAGGTGCATCTGACGCGTTTGCGCGCGGCGTATCCGCATGCGGCGGACCGAATTGGAGCGCCGGTGGCTTCAGGAGCGCAGGAATACGAGTGGCTCGCGCGACTCGCGCAATCGCAGGGCGGGCCGTTGACCGAAGGCGGCGACTTCAACACGAACCTGATTACGTTTCATAAAACATGGCTGCGGCCTTGGGCGTTTTTTCGCGCTGGACGATAGGGAACTGCGCGATGAGCTGCTGAAGCTGTTTCCAGATGGGGCTTGTGTGGCGTTTGCGGGAGATGTTTACTGCGAAGCGCGGAACGAGGGCATGGACGATCATTGGCGCGTATTGCATGCGCTGCCGGGGGATGGTTCGAGCAGCCGGACGGCGTTGGGCGATTCGTTGATCAGCGTGCAGGAGCGGTTCAACACGCTTTCAAATTTGCAGATGGAGACGTACGAGTACGGGATTCCGCCGATTTATGCGGACAGCGAGGTGCTGGATTTCGATTCCCTGCAGAATCAGACGGCGGAGCCGGGGTCACATTATCCGGCGCGGGCAAAACCGGCTGATCGGGCTCGAGGAGTTGGTGGTGCCAGATGAGGAAGCGAGGACGAAGCAGTATGGGGAGATTGCGCAGCTTGTGGCGGAAGTGCCGGTGATTCGGCGCGACGACGGAACAGGGATTGAGGTGATGCTGCCAAGCGTTGTGCCGGATGAGTCTGCGGATAACCATGCGGTGGAGCTGGAGACTTGCATGCGGTGGTTTTTGTCAGACGCGGGGCAAGTGGCAAAGATCGAGGCGCCGGCGGGATACGCGAATGTGAAGGCACATGCGATGTTTCACCGGGATTATCTGAGGAAACCACAGGAACAGACGGCGGGGCTGGCGGCGCCGTCTGCCCAAGGGAAAATACCGATGCGACTACGGCCGAATTAACGACTAGAAGGCGCGTTCAACGGAGCTGGAGGTGCGCGCGTAGGCACCCTTTTGCTGCGGCGGAGGCGCGACGAGGCGCACCACGTGCAGCAGGCGTTCGGGCTTGAAAGGCTTCGCCATGCAGACGACGGCGCCCAGCTGGTGGCTTGTTGCGTAATCGGCCGGCTGAGCCGAGCGAGTGAGAAGGATTACCGGCACACGCTGGAGGCGTTCGTTGCGCTTGACGATGAGGCAGAGGTCCTGGCCGGACATGTCTTTGGCTTCGACTTCGGCGACGAAGACGGCAGGGATGGTGGACTTCAGAACTTCGAGAGCTTCGTTGGCGGTGGCAACGACGATGACGGTGTAGCCGTCGGGCTGAAGAGTGGTGCGCATGATTTCAGCCGTGCGTTGATCGGGCTCGACGACGAGAACGACGGACTGCTGGGTCTGCGCGGCAGGCACAGACGAAGTGGACGCGGCAGAGGCACGAGAGACGCCATTTCTCGCCGCGACGAATTGGACGGCGACGGCGAAACGGTTGCCGGGATGTTCCGTGACGCGGACAATCTGGGCGGGCTCGGGCTTATTTAGGGCAGTGGCCGCCGCCGAGTAGGGAAATGTAACGTCAATCGACTGGCCGACCGCGTAGGTTGAGCGCGGGCTCAGGAAAAGCAGGCCATCACGGGAGACGTCGACGCTGGTGCAGATCTCTTCGCCGGCGCCGGACGAGGCGTTGAATCGGACTTGGACTTGGGCGCTGATCTTGGCGCGTTTGCGGCGACGACGGTCACTCGCTCCGGTGAACGAGCGCCCTGCGACAGAAGATTGAGCCGCGACGGCGGCGGTTGGTGCGATTGTGGTCCCCATTTTAGCTACCTCTTTTTCAGGTCGAGCGAGGCCGCCCTGGCGGGCGTGGCTTCGTCGGCTGGTGAACTTAGTTTCCAAATATTTGGCGACAGAGGGAATAGTACGTTCGTTTCAATTTCGCTGTACGGTGGGCGGGGGCGCGGATGCGAGCGGCGGCTGTTTTAGGGCTTTTTTAAAGGCTTTTTTGATTCAATCGGCGGTGCGTGTCTATGGAGGATGTTTTGACGGACCAGGTTGGAGAGGTGCAGACGGCGGAAAGACGCGGCGTGCAGAGTGGTGCGCACGAGCGGAGCGCGGAGGCAAATCGAAGGCTCAGCGACGACGAGATATTAGGGCTGGGCGAGCGTTCAAGGAGCCGGAAGGCGAACGCGGGCGATCAGCAGGCGGAACGGGACGAGCTCGCGACGCTCGGATCGGAAGAGGTTGCAGACGGCGCGGAGCGCAATCCCGATGCCGACGGGCAGCCCACCTATAGCGGCCCGGCTTACGTATAGCAACGGGATCACGTGCAACTGCAATGTGACGGGCGCGGATTTTAATGTCGCGAGGGCTAATTCGTGGACGCCCACGCGAAATTTCGCAATCACCTTTCGCGTGCCGAATGCGTTTTCGACTTCGAGCACGGTAGCGCAATCGATGCGGGTTTTGCTGCTCGAGAATACAGCGGCCAATCCTAATCAGATATTTTTGGATGATGTGGCGCTTTCGGAGGGGCCCGTCAACACACGCGTGCCCAATGCTTCTGAGGTGACGGAAAATGGCGCTTGCATGGATGCGGAATCAACAGGGTAACAAGCTACGCCCTCGGAACGGTGACAGCGGGTGCGGCGCCGGGGGCTGCCAACCAGGTAGATCTCTCTGTAATTTATCTGCCGGATGTGAGCTTCTCACACATTACCGTGGACGTTTCAACTGTAGACGCGAACGGTGGCGACTTCTACAGCTGGCAATGACCGATCTAGCCGGCAATGTGAAGTGCTCGATGACGTCCGCCGTTACCCTGACGGCGACCGGCGCAAACCAGGAGTCGTGTTCGCAGGGCACAGTGACGCTGGCGAACGGCAATTACATCTTACTTTCACCGGCAATGCCACGACCGCAAAAATTGCGTACGGCGGAACCGCTCCGCTCGCCCTTTCGACGGCCGTTTCTCCTTCATTGAGTTCCAGTGGAGCGATGACTTTTCCGCTCGGCATGCCGACAGCGGGCCAGACGTATAGTTCATATGGATTGCCGGCAATTATTTTGAATTAGTCAAACGACATTTCCGAATGAGCCTGTTCACCCTTCCGGAGCGGCCTAAATAATTATGATTTCATTGAATATCCCCGAGGATGCTCGTCTGTGGGCTATTTTCGCGGCCGGACACGGCCTACATGTATTGAAACGGGCGAGCCTTTCGACGGCGTCACGCAGATCGGGCATAAAAAGCCGGCGGTATTGGTTTCGGGTGAACGCCCTTACGCTGGCGATCCGATTCTTCGTAAATGCCGCAACGTTTGCCTATTGGCTTGCACACCCAGCATTTGGGACTCATGTGCTTGGGGCCATGCGAATGCCGCCGAATGTAACGCTGGAGCCCGGAGCGGCAACGGCAGCGCTGTTTGGCTTGTCCGGCGACAGCATGATTGACTGGGCGACGGCGATGATTCCATTTTTGCAGAAGGAAATTCCCGCGATACCCAATTCTTAGTTGGCCACGCCTACGGCGCCGGTCGCATGCGAGGCTTTAAGCTAAAAGACCGCAACTTGCCGGAACTTGTCCGCAAGCTCGGAAAGCCCTTCTCAAAAGCCGTCGAATCAGATATTGCGCGAAACGCGCTTACGCTTTCGAAAGGAGCATCATGCCTGTCGTACCAACAACTGCATATTCTCAGCCTGAAGACGCGTTGAACCTGGCGCGAGCGCTGATGAATGACTCGGCGCGAAATGTGTTCACGGTTACGCTGCTCATGCCATTGCTTAATTCCGCATACCGTGGATTGCAACGGGAGTTAGCTGAGAACGGCGTCAGCGTCATGGTGGAACAGCAGGATATTGAGCTGGGCGTCGACGGCGCGACAGGCGTGACAAATACGGAGATCAGCGACGTTTCGAGCTCGCAACTGCCTACCGATTGCCTGATGCGCCCCGCGCTGCGGGAACGCGCCGCGGAAAACACAGGGGACGTGTTTGTGCGAATGGAGAAACTTACGAGCGGCGGCGGAATGCTCAACCTTCAGCCGGGTGCGTTTCTTAGGCTTTGGAGTGGCGTGAGGATAAAATTAACCTGATGGCGCAACACAAGGGATTACGGTGCGGATCCGCTACGAAAAATTGCTCCCTCTTCTTACGCTTGGAACGGACCCGGTCCAGATTCGTTCAGCGACAGACGCGCTCGGATTTGCAACAGCGGCGCTGGCCGCCAGGTCTCGTGGTGCGCGAGCGCTCGCGCAGGATCTGCTCGGAACGGCGCAAATGGCCACCGAGCAGATGATCGAGCGATAGGTGCGGCCAGAACAGACGAAGGGGCGGAGAAGAATGCCGTATAGCTACCATCCAAGAGGTCCTTTATCTCTAAAGGCAGATCGCACGAGGGACGAAGATCAACTAAATCTTCAGGACATCGAGAGTGACCGTTATGCCTCTGGTTGCATTGAGCGGCGCTCCGCTTTGACTGAGCGCTGCGCCTTGCAACAAGATCTGAGTGGCACCTGTGGGGGTCGCCGTGCCGCTGGTTGAGGCATGGTGGCAGCCATTCAGAAGTACCGCGGCTATTAAAACGAAAGCTGGGAAGCAGACATAACGGAGACGGCCTTGAGTTGTCGCGAGTACGCCGAAGCACACAAGAGCAAGAATCGAGACGAAAATGATCAGACCACGCGATGGACCAGGAAAGTTAAGAATGATCGGCGCGACGATTCCCGCCTGCGTGATCGTCGACGACGTTTGAATTTTGACCGTAACCGAGGCCGGAGAGCCTGGTTTAGGACTTACGGTCGACGGGGTGACGGTACAAACACTCTGGGCAGGCGTGCCGCTAGGACACGTGACGGAAACCTGCTCGCCGTTTTCACCAAAAGAGCCCAAAGAGACCACTTGGAGATCAAAGGTGGCGGCGTTGCCTGCGAGAACGGACACTTCGAGCGGCTGTCCGCTTGCGAGCTGGATCTGATAGTCGTTTGCTGTGCCAGTTAACGTAGAACTAGCGGAATCGGAACTGGAATCCGTGACCGAAACCGCGGAAGAAATGGGGTTGAACTGCGCCGCGGATGAACTTTTTGGAGTAAACGACACATTTATCACGCAGCTTGCATTTGCCGCGAGCGTTGGAAGGCACGACGAACTTTCGACCGAGAAATCGGCATTCGCGCTGGGCATGGGCGGGGAGGTGATTTGAATCCCGGAAACAGTGCCCTGCGAGCCATTCGTAAGCGTGAACTGTTGCTGCGCTGAAAC
Source organism: uncultured Acidobacteriota bacterium (assembly GCA_963753205.1). Lineage (GTDB taxonomy): Bacteria > Acidobacteriota > Terriglobia > Acidiferrales > UBA7541 > Palsa-295. The sequence continues at coordinate 283,445 of CAVWBL010000001.1, forward strand.
GCCGCCCATAGGCTCGTCGGGAAAGGTCCAAGACGAGGGCGAGAGCGCCAAGGCTGTGGCCGGAGAGCCCATGCTTTGAGCTTCGATGATTCGGCTAGTGCCCTGTTCGACGACGAACAGATTGCGGCGCTGCTCGTCGAAAGCGAGCGCGCCGGGCTGCTGAAGATTGGCCATTGCAACGGAGACCACTCCGGTCCGTGAATCCACTCGAAAAATCTGGCCAGAAGTGAAGTCCGCGATGAACAGATTGCCGGCACCGTCTACGGCGAGCCCGGACGGACATAGTCGATTCGATCCCGCCGAACAGGGTGGCGAGGTCGAATCGATCGCGGACGGAGCGGACACTCCCTGGACTGCGCGCAAGGAATGGCTGTGAACATCGAGCGCGAACACATTTCCGGTGGCGGGCGAAGAGACAAATATCTTGGCGCCGTCAGGCGTGACGGCCACACTTCCGGGAGACGAAATTTGGGCGATCGTTTCAAGCAGGCCTGTGTCTTGCTGGAGAACGTCCAGGACACCATCCTGCCGGTCCGTGATGTACGCGTTGCCAGAACGATCTAGCGCTATACCAACCGGTCTCGAGAGAGTGAGATTTTGGGGTGGCGCCCAGCGGCCCGCGATGCTGCGAATTACACCCGGCTCGGAACTCGCAGGACCCGCGATAGAGCGGAGCGTACTGTTGTTCGTATCAGCGACATACAATGTTCCATCAGTGGCAACCGCAACGGCGCTCCTTTCGTAGAGCGAATTTGTGGCCAGGGCCAGTTGCGCGAATGTAGCGGCGCCGCCGTCACCGAGAGAACCGGCAGTCCCTGTGCCGGCAATCGGAGTCAGTAATAGCGTCTTTGCAGCAGCATCGGTCGAGGAAGACGCGCCAAGAGAAAAGATACGATCGGAAGAATCCTCTGTTATGTAGATCGAATCCCGCGGGCCAATCGCGAGGGCGCGTGCCGCAATTCCCTGAGCCACCACGACGGTTTGAACTGCGGGTGCCGGGGGCGTAGAATTCGCTTTTTTTTGGGCAAAAAGAACCGCCGCAGATAGAACTACCCCGACCGCACACACAATCAGCACTCGACGCACCAAGCTCTCCTTGTATTCGACGCGTTGGATTCAGGTACATGACTTCCGGGTTGCGTCGCAAAGCGGTCATGATAGCAGCGACCGGCGTGAGTACCTAGCGGCATCGTGGGCTCATTCGCTGAAAATGGGCCTACGACTCGCTCAAATCTAATTACGGGCCAAAAAAGCTATGTCTATCGAGAGCTTCTCGCCTTTGCCGCTCAATATGTTCGGATCGTGGGTAACATTACTCGACCCCTCCGACGTTCCAACGGGTTTGTCGCCCAGTCTCGGCGATGTAGATTTCTTTCCTGGTGGAGTACGCACCAGGCCGGGACTGTCGCCAATATTTTCGGGCATCAGCGGGACGCCCAAGATCGATGGGCTGAAAACGTATATCACGCCCGTCTTGTGCAGCGTTGCCTTGTCTATGATTCACTGGGCAACTTGTATAAGGAGACGTCACCTGGGAACCTGTCTGGTGTAAGTGGAGCGGGAATGGCTCCGGACATTTTTCTTGCATCCACCACGCATTTTGGTCGCGAGTATATGGCCTTCGGAGACGGTACGAGCGGGCAAGATATTCCGCGGCAGTACGACGACGCAAATTTGGATCGCGTAAGCCAGGTTGGACAAGGCGGAGGGCCCGCAGGTCGCGGATTCGACGTCGACGGGCAACATCTCCCCGGGTGTGCACCAGTGCGTGGTGGTTTTTGTGACGCGCCAGGGATATTGGACCGCGCCCTCGCTGCCTGTCAGTTGGACTGCCGCAGGAGGTTTCAAGGCGAGCGCCACAAGCATTCCAACAGGGCCAGCGAACGTTGTGCAGCGCCTAGTGGCATTTACGGCCGCGGGCGGTGCTAGCTTTTATCATGTGCCCTCCACGATGGTGGTTAACGACAATACGACAACCTCGCTGACGGTAGACTTCACAGACGCAATATTGATACCTGGCGGAATCTGTCATTTGACGGAGGCTGGGATATATCCGGCAATGGACGTCCGCTTGGGTGGGAACTGGATCCGTCACTCGGGTCGGGGGCGGGCAGGGAATCGACAAACGTAGTTTGGGGAGACGCCTTTTAAGATCACCGGAGATGGCGCGAGCATTGCGTCTGGGGAATGATTGCGCAGAGCGCGATCTTTGACGTGAACGGGAATCCGCTATGCGTCAACAATACGGGTTATTCGGTGTGGGCGAGGGTTGCACAGACCGCAAATCTTACGCAGGGAACATTGCGAATAAATGCCTATAGCGCGAGCGCCGGACAGACCGGCACAGGGTTATCCGTAAGCGTTCTCCAGACTACGGCGACGTACCAGGAAGAGCGCTTTCACTGCCCCTCGCTGGTTGCCCATCATTTTGGTGTTTGCGGTCCAGTTCGCTCTCTTCGTACGTTGGCTGCACAGGCGGTGAGCGGGATCAAGCACTTCGAACACAGAAGGGCAGTTTCTGGCACCGGATACGGCAAGATGCTGTCTTACTCGCATTTGGAGCAATGGCTGGATATGCTGCTGTACACCTATAAACAGATTGCCTTAGATTTCCAGTTGACAGCGCATAATGAATATTATGTTCGAAGGACCGTTGCGGGAGGCTGTCTGGCGCCGGGGCAAACGGTTACGCTTTGTAACGCGCTTAAGCGATCAGGAGAAGCAGGCGTGGGTCGCATACTGTAAGGGCAGTCTTTATGCCGGACTTGGCGCAGGCAGGCATTGAGTTTTAGCGGGAGTCGCCAGAGTTTGGCCGCTTGCCTCCGTTTCGGTTCTGCCTTCGGCCTAGGGTTTTGCATGTATCTGGTCAACGATTGTCGTCCAATTCGAAGCAACTTATGCACTTCCGAAACAATCTCATTAGCCTGGTGTTCATACGTGGGTGCTTGTGCGTCATTGAGTTCACGTGATCTAGCCCCAAAGGAGAGCGCGGATGCGGTCCTGGAAGGCTCTTATCGTCGCTATCATCGGATTTGGACTGGGGGCGACCGCCACAGTCGCCCAATCGCAACGCGAATTTGAAGTAACTCCTTTTGGAGGAACGCGTTTTGGAGGGCAAATCACGTTCAATCCGCCGGCCACGTACACCAGCGGCACTGGAGGCTCTCAGACGGTTGACTACATCGGCCTAAAGAGCAGCTTTGACTATGGGGTTGACGTCGACTATTCGATTTGGCCGAGTTTCCAGGCCGAGTTTATGTGGAACCGCCAGCCGACGGAGCTGCGCGCTCACGACGCTGTCAATGGCGGCCTGACGGACATCGGATCCGCAAATCTCGACATGTATCAGGGGGGCATTTTGTGGGAATTCCGGGGCGAAGAAGCCAAGATTAAGCCATTTGTTGCTATGGGCCTTGGCTTCACCCACTTCGGGACGGGTGGCGTACTAAGCGGCATGAATTATCGATTCGCTTACAACATTGGGGGCGGCGTGAAATACGAGCCCAATTCGCACGTCGGCCTGCGCCTGGACGTCCGCTACTCGCCAACCCATACGACACAGCAATCAGGCTACGCATACGACTATTACTACGGAACCGTTCCGGTCACGATCACGAACAAGGCGAATCAGGGACAGGCGAATGTCGGCGTCATATTTAAGTTCTAGCGGGGCCGAAAAGTTTCCAATAGAGCGATGAAGACTAGGCTGGCATCGTAAGGCGGTTTCCGATTGCGTCATAGGTAGTGTTGCCGTGTGGCATCGAGAATCCGTCCGTGGTTCCCGACGTCGAAATACGTAACAGTACGGATATACGTACTTGAACTCTACGGACAACTTTGACTGTCGCTGCTCGCTGATTTTTGCTCTTTGCTCATTGTCGTTCTAGCCTTGTGCGGATTTACGTTATATGATCGGCGCAAGAAGGTGGACCGACATGAAGAATAAGGCCGCACTACTTGTTTGCATTCCTGCGCTGAGTTTTCTCGTTGCTGCTCCCGCGACAGTCGCATTCGAATATCCGCTATCTGAAACGGCGATCCGCAGCGCATTTCTTACCGGCCAGGCGACCGACGGTCGCAACTCGCAACTCTTCGTAAAATACGTGCGCGATTTTCCCGCTCCTGAGACCGGACCTTACATTGCGAGGATCAGGCTTGAGACACCTTATGAACAAGTGGCAAAGGTCGGAGCGACTGCCTCTAACTCCCACACTCAAGAGGCGGAGCAGGAATTCTTAGGAAAGTCGTTACCGTTTCGTGTGAGCGTGGAGATTCAGTTTACGCCGACTTATCCCGCGTTCGATCTAGCGGAGCCGTCCGGCGCCTATTCGCTTTTGCAACCTTTACCGGATTACCAACGCGATTTTCAAATTGATGTGAGTCAGGGAAGCACAATCGAACCGGAATCCTCTCACGCGTATATCAATCCGTCGTATTTTTCGAACACGGTCTGGGGCATCCAGGGAGTTGTGATCGAACAGGAATACGATCCCAAGAAAATCGACTCCTCCGATTTAACCGTTGAAGTCCGTACACCTGACGGCCAAGACGTTGTGACAACTTTTGATATGGCGGAACTTCAGTAAGACTCTGCCGCAACCTCTCAATATCTACCCGACGTACTGTTCCATCATAGGAGCGCCGAAGCGCTGCGGCGACAACTCGCGAAATCATGTCGACCCGGTCCGAATTCCGAAGATTGCGGGAATACCGGCGTGTGACGCGATTCGCACCAAATCCGAGGAGGAAGCCGCCGAGCAGTTCGAAGTGAACCGCGAGATTAAAGAGTATCCAGAGACATGGACGACAAAGCCAAAAGTTTTCTCGTTAGCAGCAGTCAGTTTCAGCTTTTCATACGGCGTCTCGCGCGCTTATCCTGATTATGATGAGGGTTTTGATTTCAGGCGCGGGTATCGCAGGACCGACCCTTGCCTATTGGCTGGCTCACTACGGAATTGAATCGACGATTGTGGAGGCCGCGCCGAAGCTCCGCACGAGCGGCTATATCATCGACTTCTGGGGCGCCGGTTTTGATATTGCCGATCGAATGGGCCTCGTGCCAGAGCTCCTGAGCAAGGGCTACGTCCTCAAGGAACTGAAGGTTGTCGACCGCAACGGGGAACGCATCGCCGGCTTCCCTGTCGAATCCTTCAGCCGCATCACGCACGGGCGTTACATGAGCATACCGCGAAGCGAGCTCTCCGCGTCTATTTTTGGAAGAGTCCAAGATCAAGTCGAAACGATCTTCGGAGACAGCATCGCTGCCATCGAGCAAGACGACAAACGCGCGCGCGTCGCATTTGAGCACAACGGCACGCGCGATTTCGATCTCGTCGTCGGCGCCGACGGTTTGCATTCGCGTGTGCGCGAGCTCGTCTTCGGTCCGGAGTGGCAATTTGAAAAATATTTAGGCCTGCAAGCGGCGGCGTTTCAGGCACAGGGTTACACACCGCGTGAGGAACTCGCCTACGTGATGTACACGGAAGTCGGCAAGCAAATTGCGCGCTTTACGATGCGCGGCAACACGACACTCTTCTTCCTCACATTTGCGGATCAGGATCCCTCGATACCCGAAGGCTTGCAGGCGCAGAAGACGTTCTTGAGCAAACGGTTCGATTCGAAAAACTGGGAATGCCCGAAAATCATGGAAGCTCTGTGCGCGTCTCAAGAGCTCTACTTCGATCGCGTAAGCCAAATCAGGATGGATTCGCAGGCCGAGCTATGGAGCTGCGGGCGCACGACTCTCATTGGCGACGCTGCCTTTTGCGTTTCGCTCCTCGCCGGACAAGGCTCCGCGCTGGCGATGGTGGCGGCGTACATTTTGGCGGGCGAGCTGCATCGTTCCAAAGGCGACTTTTCGTCGGCATTTTCTCGTTACCACGAGCTTTTCGGGCCATTCGTCGCGAAGAAGCAGCGGGCGGCACTGGGGTTCGCGGGTACGTTTGCGCCGAAGTCGAAGGCTGCGATTTTTATGCGTAACCAGATTTTCAATCTCTTGAGAATTCCGCTCGTGGCTGACATCGTCGGCGGACGCGGTTTCACCGACAAAATAGCGCTGCCTGAATACTGAGCGATTTGCACTTGCCATTTACGGCGTGACGTTCAGGTGCAGAGAGAGAGTCTGCGTTTCGCTGCTGTCGTTTGCCGTGATGATCAGTGTGTACGCTCCGGCCATCGGCGATGGCGGATCGCTTGCAACGGTTGCCCCTCCGCCGCAAGCCGCAAGCGCTACACAAAGCAAGCCAAACGTCACTCCGCCTAGAATGAAGCGCCGCTGCCCCTGGGGCTTCCCTTCCGCGTCGCAGTGAACAGAGCAAACAAGGCAATAGCCAGCCATGTAAACCGCATCCGCCAATTCCCTGCTTCCGGCGACACAAAGCCGGCACTCGATAAAGGGCTCGTTGCAGCCTCTACTTCGAATCGCGCCGGCAGATTGGGGCTCACCGCAATCGAAGCCGACGGCGAGAACGTGCACGCCGGTCCCGCCGGACTGCTTGAGCAGGCCAAATCGATTGTTTCGCTGAACGATCCCCCGGAGATGATGGTGATGGGCGGGGAGGTAGTTGGCGGTAAAACCGCGGTCATGCCTGTTGCGACTGTCTCACTCAAAGAGTCCGGCGACGCGGAAAGCAAAAATCGCCGGTAGCGGTGCCGCTTAGCAGTACCGCCTGCGAAGGCACGGCTCTATTATCCTGGATTGTCAGCGTTGTTTCGCGTGACGCCGGTTCGTTTGCGCAGGTCGGCGTAAAGATTACGTTGATGGCGCAACTCGCAGTGATCGGGCCGCCGCAATTGTCGCTCTCCGCAAAATCCCCGGCGTTCGTTCCGCTAAAGCTCACTTTTGTTACGTTCAGCGGTTGTCCCGGCCCAAGGCTGGTCACGGTAACGGTTTGAGCCGCGCTGCTTGTGGCAACAGCTTGGCCGCCGAATGCGTCGGCCTGCACGCCAGTGCCGCTAAGCGAAACAGTTTGCGGACTGCCGGGTGCGCTATCGACAACGGACAGCGTCGCCGTTCTCCTTCCGCCGCTGATCGGCGCGAACAGCACGTTCACGGTGCACGTCGAGTTCGGTTGAAGGCCCGACTGCATCTGCAGTTGCTTGTCTCCGTGAAACTACTCGGATTTGCGCCGCCGATCGTGATGCTGCTCGCTCCTTGTGTGAACGTGATTGCGAGTGTGCCTTGATTGGCGATCGTCACCGTTTGCGCTTGGCTGACCGTGCCAACGCTTTGCGGCGTAGCGAAGTTCACTGTCGTGGGCGTTACCTGAATGCTCGCGGGCTGAGCGGCTGTCCCGCTCACGGTCACTGTCTGCGGACTATTCGAAGCGTTGTCCGTAATTGAAAGGCTCGCCGTCTTTGCGCCCGCGGACTGGGGAGAGAATCGTACAAATACTGTGCAAGAAAGGTTGGACGCAATCTTGTCCCCCCAGGCAGTTGTCGCTTTCGAGAAAGTCGCTGCCGTTCGCACCGCTGAAGGTAATTTGCTCGAAAACGAGGGGTGCATTGCCGGTGTTTTTTGCGGAAATGGATTGGGTCGCACTCAATGTCGCAACGACTTGCGATCCAAAGTTCAAGCTTCCCAGAGATATTTGCGTTTGGGACAGAAGAGAGGCACACTTTGCGGGCTGCCCTGCGCGTTGTTCGCAATGTCAACGCTCGCGGACCGGGCGCCCGCCGCTTGAGGCGAAAACGTCACTGAAATGTTGCAAGATGAACCCGGCGCCATGCTGATCGGGCAATCGTTCGTTTGCTGGAAATCGGCCGGATTCGCGCCCCCGATGCCGATCGCCTGTATAAAATTGAGCGAAGCGCTTCCTGTATTAGTGATCGTGAAAGCCTCGGACGAGCTTTGCGTCCCGACGTCTTGCGATCCGAAATCCCAACTCGCCGGCGTGACCTGAGCCTGGGGCGGCGCAACCCCCGTTCCGCTCAAGGCCGCCATTTGAGGGCTGCCGGGTGCGTCGTCTGCGATCGTCAGGCTCGCGATTTTCGCTCCGACGGTTTGCGGCGCGAACTGCAGGTAAACGGTGCACCACGAATTGGGAGAGATGCTCGTCGGGCAATTGGTCGTTTGGGTGAACTCGCCCGCGTTTGCTCCAGCGAATCCGATTCCTTGGGTGAGCATTAATGGCGCGGAACCAGTGTTGGAGACGAGCACGGAAAGAGTCTCCGACGAGCCGAGCGGCTCGCCGCGAAAAATCAGTTGTGTCGGCGCGGCAATCGGTGCCGGAAGGGCCGCGGCCGCGGTGCCGGTCAGCGGCAGTTTTTCTGTTATCGGAGCACCGTTTACATCGCCGGTAACGTCAAGTTCAGCGCGAAAACTGCCCGTTGTGGTCGGCGTAAACGCGTAGCAGATGTCGCATGAAGTCCTCGTGGCCAGCACGATGCCGGACGAACAATTTCGTTTAGTTGTGTGGCAGCCCGAACGGGAATGCGCTCAGAACGCTCGCGTCCGGGGTCTATTGTACGTACCCTTAGTACCTTGCGTTTAGGGAAGAACCGCTCGTACTATGGTCGCCGCCGGATGCTCGCGTCACAATTTGAAATCAGCACGCCGACGATTTTTCTGCGACTTTCGCGGCGAGGTTTTATCCGTGAGTCAAATAACGTTACAAATCGTAAGGCACTTTCTCGAGCAGGAAGGCAGCATCGGGGTTGTCGACCATGACGGCATCACCAGGATGCTACACCCGGCGTTGTCCGAATACCTGGGCGTGGCTCAAACGGCCAATCGTCTCTGGCACAAGGGGACGTGGCACTCGCGGGAGGAGTTTTTGCAGTTGTGCACGAAGTCCCCAACCGAAGTGCTGGTTTGAGCGCGGGTTTGAGATATTCAAAAGCCCTAAAAGCACCGGGCATCGCGAAGATAATAATAAGCGGATGAGCCTGTAAGCCGGAAACTTCGACACGGCGTGCAGAATCAATAAGTTACGTGTTTTCAATACGCGTGATCTGTCACCAACGTCACCAACGTCAGTGGTGAACAGATTTATTGCACAATTTTTGCACACAACCTATTGCGGCCTCTTATCCAGCCAATTTCCGTACTCACAGCTTATGAAATTGTTTCCGTGAAGCACGCGCTCGTAACAAAAGCCCGTCTCGTGATAAGAACCAAAAATATCGAAATATTGGACGATTCCGTAGATGTTAACACTGGGATACTACCCTCCAATAAGTTTTTCTCCAATGAAGCACTTTTGATTGGATCGCTGGGCGGCCGTGCCCCACTGATCGCCGACGTTACCGAGCGCGCCTCCGTCAGGCATCTTATATTCCGGTATCTTTAGCTGTTTTATCAGGGACTCGGCGCCGTCACCAAACGTGAGATAACGGTGGAGTCGCACTCCCAGTGCAGGGGTACGACCGCTATTTGCTATATGGACGTCAGCGCAGACGCGTGGCGGTCCAGGCAACTGACACAGTGGAGGGTTTGACATCATGGCCTGGGTTGGGGCGATATATGCACGTTGCTCTTGCTCGAACGACTGCTGCGAATCCCCAAGGGCAGTCGAGGCCGTGCCGGCAGCGCTCGTAGCCGCGTCGGCCGAGCTCCTTATTTGCATAGTACATCCTGATCGTAAAGAAGGTATAGATGGCCAAGAGTACTACCCCAACTATCTCCACGTACGGCTTAGCTCTGTCCCACCATGTCACCGGCAACACCTCTGCTATTCGCAAACGAAAAGGTTTTGGCCGATAATACCACGCACAGCTATCGCTCGACGATCATAGTCTGTGGAGGCAAGCTTAAAAAATGAAAAACAAACTCTACGTCTTTATGCGATGCACGAAGTGCGGAGAGCAGGGCCTAAAGGAAATAGTAGCAAGGGACCCGAAATCATCAACGGGATATCGCAACCCTTTTCGATGTACCCGGCATTGGCCAGAAAGCAAGTCCGTGCTTGAGAACGGCGAGTACACTGAAAGTATAGGGGCCTTAGTTTACGCAGTAGCAGAAGGCAGGAATCATACAGAGGAACTGGCTCAGGCTCAAAGAATGGCGCATAAAATCAAATCACCCGTTGAGATTTCGGTGGGACCTGATTTAGATTTGCTCTCAACATAGGGCGAGCGCGACCCCGATCCCGTGAATCAAAGCCGCGCTCAATCCCATACTGAGCGGCTGGCGGCACGCTCAGTTTTTGCCGGACGAGGAAATTGGAGGCAAAACCCGTCCGGCAAAACTCAATTTCATCGAGGCAGGACAGGCAGAGCGGTTTCGGGATCGTAGTAAACTTGTCCGCTCCGTTCGCCGCGCACAACTAATTCTCGGTTTGAAATCTTGCCCATAACCTCATGCGCTTCGGCAAGAGCATCAGCGGCCCGATTATGTTCACCTGAGGCGCGCGCCATTTGCTCATTCGCTTCTCGAACGGCTGCTTGGGCTTTCGCAATTTTCGTCCGGAGTGCTTGTCGATCCGCTTCGCTAGTCCAGCGCGAGACTTTTGTGGTGCGCAGATCACTGAGTTGGTCGCGGCAGTTCTCCGCGTGGTTGCGTGCGGCGTGAAATTGAAACTCTAACTGCTGACGATCCGCTTCGAGCGTATCAATTATTTTTTGTTGCGCTCGTCCCTCCTTGCGGACTTCCTCAAGGGCGGCATCGAGTTCCTCCCGCCGTTCGGTTTCATAGGCCGCGATCACTTGATTGGCCGCAAATTCGATTGCCCGAAGGTTGTCAATCATCGTCTGAATCTCTGGCGTTGTTGGCTTTACTCGTTCCAATCGGGAGATGATTGTTGAAGCGGGCGCGTGCATCTCCTGCTCGACATCACCATCACCGCTTGGGGCGATTGCTACGGCAGAGCCAGCGAACGAAGATCCCTCCACTTCGGATTGAAACGGTTTCGGATAACTCATCATGGGCTGCATCAGCTTGGTGAACATTTTTCCTCCTTTAATCGGTTAACGAATTTTTCGAGTGGCAACGGGTTTAGCTTTTGGAATCCATAATTCGGCTTGCGTGGTGCCGATGAGCGGGCGTAATTAAGCACGGCGGCGAAAACGTACAAACGAGCCGTCAGTGTCCGACCGCAACTCGCCGCATACATAAACAGGACGCGAGCTGTATTGCCGGAACTGATTGACAACTTGCGGATCATCGGTGGTGACTTTCACATGTGCTAAGTCAGCAGAGGTTCGAATCTCCAACAGCATATGCAGCGTCTCACTCTTATCGATGACAATTTCCACTGCGCGTCCCGTTAGGGTGATGTGGTTCGCCACGTCAACACACCTCGCCGCGCGCGAATGCTCTGTTCCATTCTTCAACACCACCGATCATTCCCGTACATGCCGCATAGCTACGACCGCTTCGATTGTCACGACCGTAGCTACGATTGTCGTGACCTTTTGCTAGACGTTTCTTAGTGCGCCGAGTCAACCTATCGATTGCCCGATAAAGTCGCTGACGATCAAAGCCACCTTGAGTTCTAGCCAGTTCCCGGTTTTCTTCGGCAAGGTCTTCCTCAGATTCCTCATCAAGGACCTCATCGGACTCTTCTTCTTCCGGCTCTTCCTCTTCATTCGACTCAGCACTCAACGCGCTGAGCGGGTCTGGCTGAATGGCAGAGGGATCATCTCCGTTCTTAAATTTTCGCCAAGCTTCTCTCTCCTCGTCACTGACGGCGAATCTCTCGCGGCTATCATCCAGGTACGGGATTTCGTATGCCGAACCAGGCGCGGACTTTTTCGCAAGGCGCGCAGCCTTCCGTACTCATCAGTGGAACGTTCCACGGCCCAGCGTCTTTCGATGTTCGACCGGGAAATACTCGATAGCGATCTGCTGTGATCTTTATGAGCAGCCGCCTTCCCGTTATTGCGATAAATTAGGTCAAAGTTTTTCACTGTGCATCTCCTTTGCTTGTTCCGGATATTCCGCGGATAAATATAAGAGTCCGTCGAATAAGGCGACCACGTCGCGCAGGTCGAGACCTTGTGAACTATGGATATGCCTCATGCGTTCAATCCGTTCCCGCATCCTTTCAACCAATTCTTCACGCATCGCTTGCAACTTCTGAATTGCTGGTGTTGCCATCGATTATTTCTCCTTTAGTTTTTTTGAATTCGCCGTACAGCGAAACCCTCACTGCTGCTAGGTCCTTCAAAATTTCAGCCATCGGGTCTGCGCCGCCATTCACGTTCATCGTCGTCGCGGGTCGGCCTTCTGCACGGTCTCCGATCTCGCAAATCGCGCCAAGTTTTTTCTTGCCATTTGTCGCGAGCTTGAACACTTGCGCGGCTACGGTCTTTCCGCATTTGTGCGAACGGGGATCGATTCGTCAGTATCCATTGTGAGCAATTGGCGAAGCGCTTCCGAATACTTTGCTGATCGTGGTCTACCGCCCGGATTCGGGCTGATGCCCTTCTGAAATCGAGTCTCTACGCCGATGCGATTGCCGGGAGCAAATGGAATTCCCCGCGCTCGCTTTTTGATCTTTTTCCCCGCGATAACATCGGTTTTAGCCCTGAGAACAGGCACTAAAGGTCTGCTCAACGCGACACTTTCCAGAATTTTTTTTCATCGGTTTTTTCATTCGGTTCGCCTTTAAGACAACGCCAACCAAGTGATCGTAGCTCCCGTTGTGGACGCTATTGCATAGAGCAGACCGACAGCATTGGCAGGAACCATAACAAAGTCCCCGGGATCAAGTGCGTAGCCAGTAGCATCGGTCACACCAACACCACCGATGTAGACGGCGATCGAGTTAGCCTTGGGAGCTTTGATGAGAATGTAGCTCGCTCCCACATACGTGCTTTCAAGCTGTTGCGCCGTGGCAGTGCACGGCAAGCTGCCCGGTCGCTATATTTGAATATCCCGTAGGAAAAGTAGATTGTGTCATCGTGTCCTCTCGATGCAGTCCATAGCCTTGCTTAAGCGTTTACGGAACACATCCCACACCCGTTCGACTTCAGCGGGTTCGAGATCGCAGCGGCCCGTTTCGGCAAAGACAATGCGATTGATTGGTATTCGTGCTTGCTGTGCTACATCGTGTTGCGTCAAGCCGAGTAGTCGGCGTCGATTAGCGAGACTGCGACCTTTCAAATTAAAACTCCTTGAACTGAGCATAAGGAAAATTACTTTGCTTGCTCGGCAAGATCACTGCAACCGAACTGACGGGTAAAAAAACGCTCGATTTTTCAACGCCCTACTTCGACGGGAAAAATCGCGGAATCACAGTGGTATTTCGTAGATCGTGAGTTGAACGTTTTTTGAACGCTAGACTGCCTCGCAGACAGGTAGTCCGTGGCATTGGCGAGCGTTTTGGCGCATTCTATGCGGCAGAGTGCCGTTTCCCTCGTTTCACGACGCTGGCGCGTCACCGCGCGGGAAAATTTACTTGATAATCCTGAAAGGAAAAATCACTGGGCCTTGGGAAAAATAGGGTTTGCCTTTCTACGCTTTCCTACGTAGGTTTTGTGCGTAGCACAGATTTTGATTTTCCCTACGATCCTACGTCTACGTTTCTCCTACGTCTCTACGCCTTCTACTACGCCGCGAGCGGCGGAATACTCTTTCTAAATTCAAAAGCTACGAGAGAGCGCGGTTTGTGCGCTCTCCCTACTTCCTACTTTATCTAAAGATAAATGCGACCTTGCCGTATATACGACCTTTCGAGCAGAAAAGGTCATATATACGACTTTGCCGTATATGCGACCTTTTTACAGTAATTCGCGTTTATCCTTTGCTGAAAGGCCCCTTATCACTTCCCGTGCCAGCGCCCGCATTTCTTTCGGTCCGAACGTGTATAGCCAGGGCTTTCCAGCGACAAAAGTTCGAACCGAAACGAAGCCTGGAAATTTAGTCGAATTGTTTACCGCGAAATTTAGAAAATGCTTCCCATCGTTGCTGAACAGTTTAACGCCGTATTTGTCGCGTTTCAGCTCGCCATTGGCAGTCGCCGTTTGCTGCGCAGGTGCTTTATGCTCTTTGTCTTGTTGCCGCGCTTTGGCTAGCCATCGTTTACAGCTCGATTTCAGTTTGGCCTTTGTGATCGGTATGCGTTTTCCATCGCGGATTTTGAACCATTCATCATCTTCATCCCAGGTATACAGTTTCTCTCCGTGCCACAATAGATGCTCTTCCTCATTTGTTGACAACGGTTTGATTATCGTTTCGGAATTGAGCAGATCGAGGGCTCTATCCCTAGCCAGCACTTGTTCTCGAAGCTCGTCCTCGCGTACCTGTTCCGGTGTCCGGTATGCTTTTTCCAGCAGCCCCGCCAGCTCATCGCAAAGTTGTTCGTCTTCAACGCGATAGAGCTTTACACCTGTTTTCACCGTTTTCCGTCGATGCCATCTTAGTTCGTCGGACCCCAAACTATGTGACCACGTGTAGCGTCTTCCGCGTAGCCTTATTAACTCCTCGCGTAAATTGACAAACGGATCTTTGGTGTGATGCTTTGAACTCATTGGTGAATCTCCCGGTGAATTTTTAGTCGAGCGATTCTGCTGCGTGTGGCGGAACTCACCGGGAAGTGATTAAACCGCCAGCGCCACAGCAGAACCGCTCGCTACAGAAAAATTACTGCGTTGCCGTCACCTCCCTTTGTCTCTGAACGCGAGGAGCAATGTCTCTGAAATTCAAATGCCGTTGGATAACCGTATTGTTTTTGAGATTCACCATCACGTAATCTCCCAGAACCATCCAACTAGGATCGTCTGGTCGAACTTGCTTAACACGGACATTATGTTTACGCAATTTTGTATTTAAGTGTTCCAACCAATCCATTTTTGTCCACATAGTTCAGTTCCCTCCCTCAATGGAGTAAACCCGAAACGATTTGGTTTTTGATTGAACACAGCACAAAATTTGAGAACTTGACCCGCTGCATGCAATACATAAACCCGTCTCTGTATTGAGCATCTCAGCGCTCTACCGTAGTAGACGCAATATGCCGCTAAAAGTGCCTAGGATCGTCTCCAAATCGCAGCAAACGGCACTTAAAACGGCATCTCTGGCATGTCTGGAAGTCTCTGCCATGCGTTTACCTTTACATCCATTGGTTCATTAGTTACCATGCCGGAAGTCTCTCTGATGAGACGAAACGGAGAATATGATGACAAAAGTCGCGCTTTATTTGCGGGTATCAACGGGTAAGCAGGACACAGAGAATCAGGCACGGCAACTGCGAGCGTTCACCAAGAAGCAAGCAGGATGGCAACTCGTGCAGGAATATGTGGATACAGAATCAGGCGGCAAGAGCAACCGCACGGCATTTCAACGGATGTTTGTCGATGCGTCGCAGCGAAAGTTCGATCTCCTATTGTTCTGGTCTTTGGATCGTCTGAGTCGCGAGGGCGTCCTGCCGACACTGCGCTATCTCGAAAGGTTGACTGGCTACGGCGTGCAATGGCGTTCTTTCACGGAACAATTTTTCGATAGCTGCGGTCCATTCCGTGACGCCGTCATTTCAATTATGGCGACGCTGGCAAAGCAGGAACGTATTCAACGCAGCGAGCGCACAGATTGCGGGTCTTCAGAGAGCGCGAGCACAAGGCAAAGTACTGGGCCGTCCGCGATGCAACATCGATCTGGCTGAGCTTCGGCGATTGCGTGCCGCTGGCAAGTCTTGGCGACAAATTGGGAAAGCACTGAGTATTTCGAGTGCCACGGCGCTGTATCGGCTGCGTTCAAAAAACGTCCGCAGATTTCCCTCTACAAAAGCTCTCGGAAATCGTCAGTCCCGCAAGTGCGGCCATACGGCAAAAATTCGTTCATTTGTTTAACAGGGCGAATGCGTTTTTTGAGGAAAAGGGTTTCATCAGTATGACGTGGCTACAGCTACACACACAAAGATCGGTCGCCTTGAGACTGCGCGAACTACGCCAGAAGTGTCTGCGCAGGGCGTGTCTCAGGAGTTCTTCAGCATTCCAGAGCTTGCAGCCCGCTGGCGCTGCTCTCGCGGCACTGTCTACAACCTCATACGCGGCGAAAAAATACTGGACTTCGCTAGTCCCGGCCGTCGCGGCAAAAAGCTCGTCCCGCTGCGGTCGTCTCGAAAATTGAAAACGACAACATGCGGGTTTTTCGGTGACCTCCCTTCCCTGAAAGGCACACAATGAAAATCAAATTACGCGGTGCCCGCTATTGGATTCATGGCACAGTGGCAGGCAGATTCCTCAGACTCCCTCTGGGAACGGCGAATAAAGCCGCCGCAAACGTCACATTAAATCACGTCGAATGCGCATTGTCGGAAGGAGAGATGTCTAGGCGATGGTTCGAGCTAAGAAAGCTCTTGCCACCCCAAACCTTCGCTGTCTTCGCTGAGATCGCAAACTGGCGCGAGCCTCCGCCTGAAGAACGACCCGCTCTGTGGTCCGATCTGGAGTCCGCATTCAGTACGACAATTAAACAGCGGATGCTTCTCGGCAAATTGGCCGAATCGACGAACGTACGTTATGAGCAAACTTTGCGGGTGTTCAAGATATTTCTTAAAGAGACCTCCGTATCCGAGTTGCACGCGATGAACCGACCATTCATCGAGCGATTCAAGGTCTGGCGTCTCGCTGACATTCAGAAAAAGAAGTTCGCTCGCGGTGGACGGGGGCTCGCGCTTGACATTGCCATATTGCATCGGGTGTTTGCGGTTGGTGTGGAATGCGAGTTGGTCGCGAAGAACCCGGTCGCGTTTGAAGGCAGACCTGGCGATTCGGCAGAGCATGGAGCGCAACCGTTCAGGGGGGAGCAACTAACGAAATTAAGGAAAGCGGCTGGCGAGGATATGCTCGCTTACTTGCTTTTGCGGTGGACTGGCCTACGCGGTTCCGATGCTGTTCGGCTAACGTGGGATGAGATCGACTTTGACGCGGCAGAAGCTTGCCCGTCTCACACAGAAACGTAAGAAGCGAGTCGTTATCCTGATCGACACCGAGTTGCTCTTCGCTTTGCAGACTGAATACAAGCGACGTAGTCCGCAGCCCGATGATCGCGTGTTAATCAACCCGGGACCCTGGGGTAAAAAGCCTATGACGCGACCACGCCTCTATTACCGCATGGTCGCTCTCGGCAAACGTGTCTGGCGTGCCCGACGCGCACCGACACAGATATAGAGACACATTCGCTGTCGATATGCTCGCTCGCGGTGCGACTGCCTACGAGGTGGCAAAGCTGCTCGGCGATACCGTCGATACAGTGGAAAGGCACTACGCGCCGTTCGTCAAAGAGCTTCGGGAGCGCACACGCAGACTCTTGCAGAACAATGAGGGAATCGAGAAAGCCGATTCAACGGATTGCACGATTTCTACACAATGCACTGAAACTGGGCAGGCGAAAAACTCTGAGAGACTTATAATTCAATAACTACGTAGCGGATGAGCCTGTAAGCCGGATTTTGTGAACGGCCACTTGGCTTTCGCCATGTAGCCGAACGGCGATCATTCCTCTAGGTCCCGGATCGCTCCGGGACTCAAGCAGCCTACCCGAGGGTCGCGACGCCGCACTCCTTCGAGCGAGACGTGTGCGGGCCGGGCCGGCCCTCCCCTCCTATTTGGCCTTGCTCCACGCGGGGTTTTCCATGCCCCGGATGTTGCCACCCGGGCGGTGGGCTCTTACCCCACCTTTTCACCCTTACCAAATGCGCTTCGTCCGAAACAGGCCGGTTGCCGGTGTTACCAGAAGCCGGCCGCCGAGGTCGAAGCTCACCGGCGGTATATTCTCTGTGGCACTTTCCGTAGCCGTTGGCTGCGCGGCGCTTGCGCGCTTTGCAGCACGGCCCCCTGACGTTATCAGGCGCGTCGCCCTCGGCTCTTAGGCTTTCGCCGAAGAGCCTGGAGTCCGGACTTTCCTCCCGCTTGCGTATTGCGTGGCACAGTCACTTCTGGCTGTGTCCCCACAAGGCAAGCCGGCGATCACCCGGCTCATCCGCCTGTTGATTATAACCGCGAATGCCGCTCACGCGCGCCGTCTGGCGCTTTTTTCCGCAATGCCCTCGGCACAAACACGGAAACCGTCTCGCAAGCATGGCGGTTCTTAGGTACAATAAGCGTCATCGCCAATGAATTCAGACCCAATCCGGCGAATGCGGCGTCTGTACATCAGGCTTCCATACAGGTTCCGCTTTTCGTGTACAGCGATGGGTACAGCATTGGTGGTTTGGTGCGACGAAATCGTCAAGACTCTGCATAAACGCTGACGATCCGCAACTAAGCCGACGTAGCTCAGTTGGTAGAGCAGCCGATTCGTAATCGGCAGGTCCCCAGTTCAAGTCTGGGCGTCGGCTCCATCCTTCTCTACAGATTCAATTCGGCAGGCGGTTTCTGTTCGTTGCATAGCACAATCGTGTGACGGTCAAAAAACGCGCGACCTACTTCCAATCGCTCGGGCGCGCAATGAATCCTCCGGCGCCATCAGGGATGCGGTCTGCAATTGAGCTTTCTTAAACAGGCATGGTGGCTGAGGACTTAGAGTTCTATCACGACGTCACAGGGTTCAGCGCCGGTCGGCAGTCTCTTCTGGACGGCCTCAAGCAAAACATTTGCGGCAAGGTGACGCGGGAACTGGTCCGGGGTACTTTGGAGGTTTATCCGATAGCCCAGTACGGAGCCGCGGAGATTGGCGTCCATCGCTTTCATCATCCTGGCGACCGCACGAATATTGGGGAAGCGAAGTTCATCACGCTTTGGCAAAATCAGGACGGAGTGTGGAAGATCACTCGCGCACTGAGTTTCGATCACCATCCGTTTACAAAATAGCCTCGTACGGCCAGAACAATGGGACCGCATTGGGTATAAATGTCGGCTAGAAATGAGGTCGAAGCCTCAAAACGCCGGAAACTCTGGCGTCGCCTGCCCGTCGGTCCGCGGGTCGGATGCGCCGAAATTGACGGCGCGAGAATCGTCGTGCTCCACGGCGTTGCCTTTGCCCATCACCAGCGAATATCGCGGCACGAGCGTGACCTGATGCCCCCTCACGAAAAGATCTTCGATTGTTGACTCGGAATAACCAGCCTCCATGTCAACTCCGCAGCCTGAATTCGACTCGTTGAAGCGCGCCGCATCGAGTGCCGCCTGAATGTTCATGCCGAAATCGACCACGTTCGCCACGAACTGCGCATGCGCCTGCGCCTGATTGAACCCGGACTGAATCCCAAAGCCGATCGAGATATCGCCTTTCTGCATGAATGCGGGAATGATCGTGTGTAGCGGCCGTTTGCGCGGGCCGACTGAGTTTGGCAAGCCTTGCTCCATCGTGAATCCGCCGCCGCGATTTTGCAGAACGAAGCCGGTGTGATCCGGCACGAGGCCCGAGCCGAAATTTCCGGAATTGCTTTGAATGAGCGAAACGATGTCGCCGTCGCGATCGACCGTGGCGAGATATGTGGTCTCACTCTGCATGTGCGCCGCTTCGTCGCTGAGGTTAGAGGGAAGCACATTGCAATTCGCGCGTTCCGTAATTCCCTTTGCGCGTTCAGTCGCGAGGCTCTTCGATATTAATTGCGCCGTAGGCACATTGCCGAACCGAGGGTCGCCGACGTACTTCAGCATGTCGGCGTACGCCAGCGACTTTGCCTCCATCTCGATGTGCAGCGTTCGCGGGTCGTCATGGCCCCAATCTTTCAGCGGATAAAGCTCCATAATGTTGAGCATCGAGAGCGCCGCGAGCCCCTGCGAGTTCGGCGGCGTCTCGTAGACAGTCCAGCCGTGATACGTCGTCGAAATCGGCGTCACCCATTCCGGCTGAAAGTCCGACAAATCGGCGGACGTCATCACGCCGCCTTGTTCGTGCGAAAGCTCCAGGATCGCCCGCGCAATTGGCCCCTTGTAAAAAGCGTCGCGGCCGTTTTGCCCGATCAGACGAAGCGTGTTCGCAACGTCGGGATTTTTGAAAATTTGCCCAAGGTGCACATAGCTTCCGTTGGGGAGGAAGACGCGCGCAAATTCCGGCTGATTCGCAAACGGCATCCCGTATTTTTCCCACTCAACAGAATTTGCCTCGGATACCGGGAACCCGTTTTCCGCGAGCGCCTCTGCGGGCTTGAGATCTTCGGCCAGCGACAATTTTCCAAACCGATCATGCAACGCCTGCCAACCAGCCACCGCCCCTGGCACCGTCACCGACCAAATCCCTGTTAGCCGCGTGACGTGTTTCGCCTCGAGGTTCTCCGGCGTCCAACCCTCGGGCGTCCACCCGCTCGAGTTAAGTGCATAGAGCCTCTTTGCTTTGTTGTCCCAATAAATCGCGAAAAGATCGCCGCCAACGCCGTTCATGCTCGGCTCGATTACGCCAACCGCCGCGTTCGCTGCAATCGCCGCATCAATCGCATTCCCGCCCTTCGCCAGAATTGCCGACCCAGCAACCGAACCCAACGTTTGCAGCGTCGCCGTAATGCCGTATTGGCTCGTCGTCATCGAGAACGCATTGTCGCGCGCTGGCTCAGGTATCGAAGTGCGCATCGCATGATCGACGGTAATCGACGTCCCCTCTTTCCGCACGCGATTCGCCCCCCGCCCTCCGCGTTCTTGCGCGGGCTGTTGTGCTGCAGCCTGCGCACTTGCGCCGCCGCGCTCGGCATTCAAATTTCCCGCCTGACCGCGAGCGTAAAATGGCGCTGACGCGATGCAAGCCAGCGCAATCCCGAACACGAAATAGCTGCGGAATTTGAAGTGCCGCATGTTCGTGATCCCTTCTATCGAATTGCAACGCCCGTATCGTAGCAATCGGAGCCGCAAGCGCAAGCCAAAGAGAAGCATCTTCCGCGCGCGCGGCCATTTCAGCGAAGTATTTCTATAGAGAAACCACATTCTCTTTGAGTTTTTTCGCCGCAGCGTTGTATCATCGCACCCTGTCAATAGCTTGCAGCGTGATTGCGAGCGAAGCCATTTGGCTCCGAATCTCGGGGGGGAAGGGGCATTGCATGAGGAAGAGATTTCTGTGGGCATTATGCTTTGCGGTGGGGATTTGCGCATGTGTTTGGGCCGCGGACTGGCCAAGCACAGCCGGAAATCCGCAACGAGACGGTTGGGCTCAGGGGGAGACGGACCTCTCGAAAGAGAACATCGCCGCCAAGAAGATCGAATTAGTCTACAAATACAAGTTTGACAACCAAGCCGCCGGTTTGCGGGACATGACCGCTCCGATTGATCTCGAAAGAATCATTGGGTACCAGGGATTCAAGCAGCTGCTCTTCGTCGGCGGCAGTTCCGGCAGCGTATACGCTCTTGATGCCGACCTCGGCGCACTCTTCTTCAAGACGAAATTCGATCCTATAGACAAGACAGCGGGCACGGCGCCTTCGGCGCTTTGCTCAGGCGGGATGATGGCGAACCTCGCGATGGCCGGCGAAAGCGGCGGTGGCAGAGGATTTGGCGCGGGTGGCAGAGCGCCCGCCCGCGGAGCGGCGCGAGGCGTTGCGCCAGGACGCGGAGCCGCACCGGCACGAGGCGGCGGAGGCGGGTTTGGTTTCGGCCGAGGCCCGGCTGTTTTCTGGGCCGTCAGCAGCGACGGTTACCTGCGGACGTTGCGTCAGCAGGACGGCAACGCGACATGGATTGCACCCACGAAGTTCGTTCCCGCGAATTCCGACGTCACCGGCCTCAACGTGGACAGCGACGTGATTTACGCCGGAACGGCGAATAATTGCGGCGGCAATCCCAACGGACTCTATGCCGCTCTTTATACGCCTCCGGAACTCCCCAAAATGCCTGGCGAGCCGCTCGTTACCCCGGCGAAGTTCGAAGTTGTCAACTTCATGACCAACGGCAGCGGATTGTCAGGCACAGGCGGCACGGCAATCGCGCCGGACGACAGCATGGTCTACGGCCAGGTTGCTGACGGCAAAGGAACCGTCGCAGGCACCTATCACGATACAGTACTTGCACTCGATCCAAAGACGCTCGAAGTGAAGGATTACTTCACGCCCTCCGGATCGCTTCCGCCGGTTAAAAAGGGCATCGAGAGTCCTGGCGTTACTCCAACTATCTTCTCGTGGAACGACAAAAACGTATTGGTTGCCGGCGGTCGCAATGGCCGTCTGTATCTACTGGACGCATCTTCGCTGGGCGGCGCAAATCATCACACGCCGCTTTACGCAAGCGATCCAGTGGTCAAGCCCGATCCACATTATGGCGGAGACGGAATCTGGGGAACATTTGCCACATGGGAAGACACCGCCAACGGAAACACTCGTTGGGTCTATGCGGCAATTCGCGGACAGGCGGCGATGCAGTTCCCTGCTGCAGACGGTTCCGCGTCCAATGGAGCGATCGTCGCGTTTAAGGTTGTCGACCAAGGCGGCAATCCGACGCTTTCGCCGCAGTGGATCTCGCGCGACATGATCTCGCCGGCGGGTCCGGTCACCGCGAATGGCCTCGTGTTTGCGCTCTCTACAGGCATGACGCCGCGAGTCGCGAAGGACGATGGCACACCGTATACCGTAGCAGAAGAGGAAAAGATGGCGAAGCCGGCTGTGCTTTACATCCTCGACGGATCGACGGGCAAGGAACTCATGTCCAGCGGGAATGCGGCAACAACATTCTCCAGCAGCGGCATCGCCGTTGCCGGAGGCCGCGTCTTTTTCACGACCCACGACAACACTTTATATGCGTACGGCATTCCGCTGGAACGCTAAGGATCAGGAGACTCCATGAAAAAACCGATCATAGCTTTTATCGCATTGGTCTTCTGCTGCGGCTTGGCGCTCGGCGAAAACTGGCTCACCGACGGCGGCGACGTACAGCGCAGCGGCTGGAACAAGGACGAGCACACGCTTACAAAAGACAACGTCAAGAGCATGAAGTTGCTCTGGAAAATTGAGACCGGCAACGGCCCTCGGGCTTTGCATGGGCTAATGACGCCTTTGGTGGTTGATTCGGTTCCAACGAGCAGCGGTGCTAAAGAAGTCGTGTACGTCGTAGGCTCCTCGGATAACCTCTACGCCATTGACGCCACGACAGGGAAAATGATTTGGCAGCGCCACTTTACCTATCCGGCTCCTCCGGCTCGTGGCGGCGGGTTTGGTGGCCCACCACCGGCTGACCCAAAGCACCTCGGCTTCTTACAGCCGGGTGGCAGCACCGACGTTCCCGTGATCGGCCCGCCGGATGCATCCGGCGATCGCACGCTGTACATCGATGATGGCGGCGGAAATCTGCATTCCATCGATATTTCCAGTGGCGAGGACGAAAAGCCGACGAGTCAAATCGGCGTCAGCAAATTCGCACTGCAGCTCTACAACAACATGATCATCTACGGCGCCATCTACAGCCCGGTAAGCAACGGCATCGTTTCGTTCAATATCAGCGAACCCGATGCGAAACTGGTTTCCAGCGCCGGATTCGGCCGAAGTGGCGGCCTATGGGGACGCCGCGGTCCGGCGATCGATTCGCAGGGCACGGTTTGGACCACGACCGGCGACGGAAACGTCGATACGAGCAATCCAAACAGCCTGATTATTGCGGACAGCATGGTGGGATTCCGCATGGCGGATGGTGTCTGGAAGCCATGGAACTGGTTCACGCCCTCGAACTGGGCATGGCTATGGCATCGCGATCTCGATCCAAACAACACGCCGAGCATCTTCATGTACAAGGGCCGCGAGTTGATGGCTTCGTCGGGCAAGGAATGCCGCGTGTTTCTGCTCGATACGCGCGATCCTGGCGGCGCCGACCATCACACTCCGCTTTACAAGACTCCCCTCTTCTGCAACGTGGGCGCCGATTTCCAGAACGCAGGCAGTTGGGGCGCGCTCTCCAGTTGGGAAGATTCTAGCGGTACGCGTTGGGTTCTCGTTCCCTTCTGGGGCCCTCCGAACCCCGCGGTCAACTTCCCGATCACGAATGAGCCTGCGGCGAAAGAGGGTGGCGAAGCGGCATTCAAAGTCGTCGGTGATGCCAGCAACCCCACGCTCGAACCTGTCTGGATTTCGCGGGACATGCATCGCGGCGAACCCTCGATCATCGCCGACGGCATGATTTTCGCTTATGGCAGCGGCGAGAATACGCAACAGGCATGGCCCGACATCGGACTCAACTTCGATTCGACAATTCGTGCGGCAGAATCCGGCCACGCGACAATCTATGTGCTCGACGCAATGACAGGCCAAGAACTGTGGTCCAGCGGCGACACGATCAAGACGTTTAACCACTTCTCCGGCATCACCGTGGCCAATGGACGTGTTTACCTCGGAACCTACGACGGCACATTCTATTGTTTCGGGCTGCCCAACGAAGCCGCCGCCGGCCAATAAAACATACTAAGAACACACGCAAAAAGGGCGCCGAGCTTTCCCAGAAAACTCGGCGCTTTTTTTCGGGCGTGGCCACCGTTGGGCACGATTTTCGCGGGCCTGTCCGCCCGGTGCTGAACGCTACCCACGCAAGTGGGCAAGTAGGCGCTCCCGGCGCTCCACCTTGCGCGTACGGAAATCGCATGCTACAGTCGCGGCGTTGTAGCGGTGGCGACCGCTCATCCCGAAAGTGCTTGGCATTTGTGCGGGCAGGAGTGGTGCCATGTCAGTTTCTTCTTTCAGGAAAAGCTTCGGGCGTGGTCCCCTGCTCTTACCGCTTGAGCTCCGCATTCACACCGTCTTCGCGATTGCAGGTTTCGCCGCAGTATTCTGCATGGTGACGGTCAGTGCCGCTCACAGCCCTTGTGCTTTGCGTCGACGAGAAAAGTCAAATTCAGGCCCTCGACCGCACTCAGCCGCTCTTGCCGCTCAGGCCGGGAGTCGCGGCCCGGCAAACGCACAACTACAAACGCAATGGCACGACGACCTGGTTCGCTGCGCTGAACATGCTGGATGGGACGGTCATTGGCGATTGCATGCCGCGGCATCGGCATCAAGAATTCATCCGCTTCCTGCAACTGATCCACGTCAAGACACCACTGGATCTGGACTTGCATCTGATCGTCGACAACTACGGGACGCACAAGCATCCTCGCGTCCAATCTTGGCTGAACGCCATCCCCGCTTCCACCTGCATTTCATTCCCACTTCCAGCTCTTGGCTAAACATGGTAGAGCGCTGGTTCCGCGAGATTACCGACAAGCGCATCCGGCGAGGATCCTTCCAAAACGTCCCGGACTTGATCGCTGCTATCCACCACTACATCTAAACCCACAATCAGAATCCCAAGGTTTTCGTCTGGAGCGCATCGGTGGCACGAATTATGGGCAAAATCGCCAAATGTAAAGAAGCGTTGGAGACACTACACTAGGGAACGCAACAATGATTGTGCAAGGCGACGACGTGCCGGAAATTCACTGGGCCTTCTGGTCCAATTAGCTTAGGAATGAATTTTCTACAGAAGAGGCGATGCTGTGGGCGCCCGCATCGCCTCTCGACCCTCGCACCGCGCATTTCATTCCATCGATTCGAAAGGCTTTCGCACTGGAGACCCCGGCGCTGCCGCCCGCAAATATTGAATCGGCCAGGAAACCGGCTCCCCAATGCGCGATGCAACATGCAATGGGAAATACGGATCGCGCAGGAATTCGCGAGCGAGGGAAATCAGGTCGGCCTTCCCTTCCGCAACGATCGCTTCGGCTTGTTCACCCAAGGTGATGAGGCCGACGGCGCCCGTAAGAATTTCTCCCCGTTTGCGGACCGCTTCCGAAAACGGCACTTGATAGCCAGGCGTGAGCGGAATCTGGGCCGTGGCAATATTGCCGCCCGAGGAGCAGTCGATCAGATCGACGCCGAGCGGGCCGATCTGTTTCGCCAGCTCAACAGATTGCTCGACATCCCAGCCGCCTTCGGTCCAATCCGAAGCGGAGATGCGCACAAAAAGCGGAAATCTTTCCGGCCAGACGCGGCGCACGGCGGCGACGACTTCGCGCAAAATGCGCGTGCGATTTTCAAACGAACCGCCGTAGGAATCCGTTCGATGATTCGAAAGCGGCGAGAGAAATTCGTGAAGTAAGTAGCCGTGCGCAGCATGGATTTCAACGATTCTAAATCCCGCGGCAAGCGCGCGCGTGGCGGCTGCGACGAAATCGTCCATGACTTTCGAGATTCCCTCGGAGTCCAAGGTTTGCGGCATCGGGAAATTCGGAGCGAAAGGAATCGCGCTTGGCGCAACGACAGTCCAGCCACCTTCCGACAGAGAGAGTTCGCCGGCCGGAGATTCCCAGGGACGGCGCGTGCTACCCTTTCGTCCGGCGTGCGCAAGCTGAATTCCTGGAGCGGCTCCCTGTTCGCGCAGAAAACGCGTGATGCGCGCGAGCATTTCGATATGTTCATCTTTCCAGATCCCAAGGTCTTGCGGGCTGATGCGGCCTTCCGGCGAAACGGCCGTGGCTTCGGTGAAAACGATTGCGGCGCCTCCCACTCCGCGGCTGCCGAGATGTACGAGATGCCAATCGTTTGCGAATCCATCGGTGCTGGAATATTCGCACATGGGCGAGACAGCAATACGGTTGCGGAACGTGAGGTCGCGAATCTTGAGTTCGCTGAGAAGCAGCATGGATAAGGCTCTCCCGAATTAATTGGTCTGCGGAATGACTTACAAGGCGGCTCGCTGGACCGGCACAAGTATATTCGGGGCGCGCACGGAGACCAACATAGACACCAACGCACAACTCCGCCGCAAACGGAGCTGTGCGTTCAAATTTCGCTGCGTCTGAAGGGCTTACTGCCGCTTGCTGGCGTCCGGGGCGGGCGCTTTTTCGGTCGTCGGAGCCTCGGCGCCTGGCACGGTCTTGCTATAGACAATCTTTTTCGTTCCGCCGCCGCACGTGCCGACTACTTTCCCATCAGCTTGTGCGTCTTTATCGACGATATCGAGCGAATAGTTTTTTACGCCGTTCGCTTCGATCTTCTTGGCGATTTCGGCTTTCAAATCGTCGCAGGATTTCGCCTGCGCATGCGCAAAGCCCGGAACGAGAAGCAGAACTCCCATCACGATCAGTGCCTTCATAAGGATCTCCTTGGTCGGGTTTGAAGGGGTCCAAGCCGGAGAATATCACGCGCAAGTCGCGCGGGACCTAACGGGCTGAGGAAATGTATTCACTTCGGCAATATCCTGCGCAGGCTTCAGCTTAAATCCGGGGTACCCAGAGCACTTGTCCTCTGCCTCCTTTGCCTCCTCTGCTTCCTGTGTCTCTGCTTCTCAATGCGTCATCGCGTAGACGATGTAATTGATGCCGATGCGAAAACCCAATGCGGAATACCGTTCGGGGTACGATGGGCGATCCGACCATTCCCACGAATCGCCAATATCGGAGTTAAACGAAATCGCGACCATAATGCGGCCTTTGTCGTCGTAGATGGCGCGCCAATGGGCGCCTTTCCCATCGTCTGGGCCTTCAGGATAATCAGGAATTTTGTAACCGTCCCTCACATGCGCGGCGCCGGGAATCTGATAACGATCGTCTAGATCGAAAACGGTGTGGAAGATCGCATCCTTATTCGGGATATCGACAATGGGACGATTCGGGAAGACCATGCGGATGCGCTTCAGAAACATCTGCCATTCGTAGGCACCGTGAAAATCGTCGGCCATGAAAAAACCGCCGCGAAGAAGGTAATCGCGCAGCACGTCCGCCTGATGCTGCGTAAGTCCCCATTCGCCGACTTGCACGGCGTAAAGCCAGGGCCAATTGTAGACTTCGTCGCCGTCGTCGAGACTCACGCATTGTTCGACGGAGCGTGCATCGATTCGCGTGAGCCGACGAACGGCGTTCGTCAGGCCGCGGTCGGCCGGAGGATAGTCCTGCGTCCACAGCGACATTCCTTGCCGCCAGTCGCCGGTGTCACGCCAGCCGTAGCCATCGTTTGGTCCCTGAGGGTACATCAGACGTGCGAAGGCCCATTCGCCGGGACGCCGCCAGTCAGGCGGGAGTGGCATTGTGCCGTACTCAATGGACGGATACTCGCGAAAAGGGCGTTGCGCGTAGGAATACGCCGCCGAAAAAATAATCGCGCAGCCCAGCACTAGAATGGTCTTCCACGGACGCATATCTTGTCTGAAATCGAGGATACCATTTCGTCGGAGGTCCTGCTTCTGCTGGACGAAAAAGAAGACACGTTGCCCGTAAGACGAGAAATACAGGAGATATCGGCTCGCCTCTTTTTTGTTGAAGACCGCAAAGATGGTTGTGCTAATGTATCCGAGCCCAACCCCGGCAGGGCGACGCCCCGGCCGAACAATACGTAGCGCTTTCGCCAGTGAAAATGAACGCTTGGGACC
Organism: uncultured Acidobacteriota bacterium; assembly: GCA_963753205.1. GTDB lineage: Bacteria > Acidobacteriota > Terriglobia > Acidiferrales > UBA7541 > Palsa-295. The sequence goes on from CAVWBL010000001.1 coordinate 311,573, forward strand.
GTGCCCGTTGGGCTTTCGCGTCCGGCGCCGCCCTGCTGCTCGCAAGCGCCGTTGCAGCAGGCATGCTCATCTCTCAAGTTGAAAGCTCGAATCGCCGCGTTATGCATGCGTTCGGGATTCAAGTTTCTCTCGAAGATCTGGAGTCCACCCTTGCCGCCGCCGGGCGCGCCCGCTCCCTATACGTGACGACCGGCGACCGCAAATACCTCACCGATTCTGAAGCGCGCCTGATCGCGGCCAACGATCGTCTGACCGACATTCTTTCGGAGACATCGGACATTTCCGCGCATAGCGATTCTTACCAACAGCTGGCCACATTGGTGCATCGTCGCATGGACATCATTCGCAGCTCTGTTCTCGATGTGCAGGCCGGCAAACATGATGACGCGGCGCAAGACGCGTATACACGGCAGATCGTGGATGTCGCAGATGGAATGAAGAGTTCTTTGGAGGGCATGGAAAAAAACGAACAGCAGTTCGCCACGCAGGGGCGAATCGCGTCACAGCACCTGTTTGCAGCAATTGTTTGGGTGATGGGAATCGCATTCACCGCATCTCTTGCCTTGCTGTACTTGAATTACAAATCTCTGGTCGGCGAGCTTGTGGTGCGCCGACGAGCGGAAAGGTCCGCAGTCGAGAGCCAAGAGACGCTTCGATTGCTTAGCGTGAGGTTAATTCGGGCACAGGATGAACAGAGCCGGAAATTCTCGCGCGAACTCCACGATGGGCTGGGTCAATACCTCAGCCTCGCAAAAATGAATCTGTCGCGCTATGTCCGTACGACGGCCGGCGACTCAGGGTTATTAGACGAAACAGCCGATCTGCTGGACCGCAGCATCGCGGAGACTCGCACGATTTCTTATCTTCTCCACCCGCCTCTGCTGGACGACATGGGATTTCTTTTCGCGGCACGCTGGTACCTGGAGGGTTTCGCCGAGCGCAGCGGCATTGACGTAAGGACGGATATTCCTGAAAGCTCCGAGCGCCTGCCGCTGCCGGTGGAAATGGCTATGTTCCGCGTCCTCCAGGAGTGCTTGGCCAATATTCACCGGCACTCGGGCAGCAAGCGGGTCGATGTCTCGCTCGTGATTTCACCGACGGATGCGAACTTGCGCATCCGCGATTATGGCAAGGGCATGCCGCCCGTAATCCTGCAGCAGTTCCGCGCGAATGGCGGACGGGTTGGCGTCGGTTTGGCCGGAATGCGCGAGAGAGTGCGCGAACAGGGGGGCCATTTTGATATCCAGTCGAACGCCACAGGCACGACCGTCAACGTCCGCATACCTGTGCCGGTTGCCAAGGAGCAATCGCAAGCCTTTGCCTGACAAACACTTGCAGATTCTTTTTCGCCCTCCGCTACTACCGTACACGAGAGACCTTTAGCATTACGCTGTGGGCTTTTCTCAATCCCCCCATGTATTGTGTGCCTAGTACCCAAATGCTAGCTTGAGATTAGCCTCGGCCTACGGACGTGCGCGTTCAAGTTCGCTGTGGCGGGGAAGGACGCGCAAGCGAAGGAAGCAGTTTGGCTTCCCAGAGGGGCTGTTGACGCAATGCAACGCAGACCTATAACGGTGCTCGTAGTCGACGATGAGGCAAGAATTCGCCGGTTTGCCAGGCTCCTTCTGGAAAGTGACAACAAGGTTAGCGTGGTCGGTGAAGCGGACAACGGGCAGGCAGCCGCCGCTCTGGCGCGCGAGTTAAGCCCTGACGTTATTGTGATGGACATTTCCATGCCCGTGATGAACGGTCTCGACGCCGCCCGCAGAATCCTGCGTGATTGCCCCAACGCCCGTATCATTATGACCACGGCCATGGGTTCTGAGCCTTACCGTCGCGTTTCCATGTCGATCGGGGCGAGGGACTTTATGGACAAGAGTGCCCTGGATTCGGAGCTGATTCAAAAGGTGCATAAAGTGGCGAGGCATGGTCCGCACTGAGCCGTCCTGCCACGGGGTTTGATGCACCCGCGCGCAAAGAAAAAGCCTCCCAGATCGCATGATCTGGGAGGCCGTGTTGTTTGTGGGCTTCACTTTTTCTTTGATTCGATCACCGCCTGTGCGGCCGCGAGGCGGGCGATCGGCACGCGGAAGGGCGACGCGCTGACATAGTTCAAGCCGACCTCATGGAAGAATCGGACGCTCTCCGCGTCTCCGCCGTGCTCGCCGCAGATGCCGACCTTCAGTTTCGGGCGAGCCTTCCTGCCGTTCTTTGTGGCCGATTTAACCAACTGCCCCACACCGGCTTGGTCGATTGTTTGGAACGGATCAGCCTTGAAAATGCCGGCCTTATTCTCATCGACATATTCTGGGAGGAAGCGCCCTGCATCATCGCGCGAAAGTCCCATCGTCGTTTGCGTGAGATCGTTCGTGCCAAAGGAGAAGAACTCGGCCACTTCCGCGATCTGGCCCGCAAGCAGAGCGGCCCTCGGAAGCTCGATCATCGTACCCACAAGGTATTCAAGTTTTACTTTAGCTTCTGAAATCAGCTTGTCGGCCACTCGCCTTGTGGCCACTTCGAGAATCTTAAGCTCTTTCTCGTCCAAAACGAGTGGATGCATAATCTCAGGTAAAACTTTAACTCCGCGTTTTTGGCAGTCTATGGCCGCTTCGATGATCGCCCTCACCTGCATCTCGAGAATTTCCGGAAATGTGATCGAAAGTCGGCAGCCGCGATGGCCGAGCATCGGGTTGGCTTCGTGCAACTGCTCGACGCGCCTCGCTACCTGCTCCGCCGAGATGCCTATCTTTTTCGCGAGCTCGGCCTGTTTTGCCGCATCGTGCGGCACAAACTCGTGCAGTGGCGGATCGAGGAGGCGGATCGTAACCGGTAGGCCATTCATTGCTTCGAAGATGCCGGTGAAATCGCGACGCTGGAACGGCAGGAGCTTAGCGAGGGCCTTCCGCCGAGCCTCGGGACTATCCGCCAGGATCATTTCCTGGATCGCTTCCTGGCGCTCTATGCTCTTCTCGGGGAATTCAAAATCCTTGAAGAACATGTGCTCAGTGCGGCAAAGACCGATACCCTCGGCGCCCATCTCGCGCGCCACGCGTGCATCGTTCGGCGTGTCCGCGTTTGTGCGAACACCGAGCGTGCGGACTTTGTCGCACCACTTCATTAGCGTTTCGTATGCCTTCGGAGGCTGCGGGCGCGTGAGGCCGATCTCGCCCTCATAGACGGAGCCATCGCCGCCATCGAGCGTAAGCCAGTCCCCCTGCTTGACTACGTGGCCGCTTACGCTCAATTTTTTGGCTTTCACGTCGATGTCAATTTTGTCTGCGCCCACGATGCAGCACTTGCCCCAGCCGCGGGCAACAACAGCCGCGTGGCTTGTCTTGCCGCCCGTCGCCGTGAGGATGCCCTGGGCAACATACATCCCTCCTACGTCTTCCGGGCTCGTTTCGCGCCGTACGAGGATCACTTTTTCGCCCTTCTGCGCCCAATGCTCCGCTTCCTCTGCCGTGAAGACTGCCTTCCCAACCGCTGCCCCGGGGACGGCATTGATCCCCTCAGCAATCTTGCGGCTTTCAAGGTCTTTTCTCGGGATGGCCTGATCGAGTACAGGATAGAACAATCGCTCGATATCCTCTGGCTTGACGCGTGAGATCGCTTCGTTCATCGAAATGAGTTTTTCGTTCGCCATATCCACCGCAATGCGGAAGGTGGCGGAGGGAGAGCGCTTGCCTGTCCGGGTCTGCAACATGTAAAGCGTGCCCGATTGGACGGTGAACTCCATATCCTGCATGTCGCGATAATGCTTCTCGAGTTTGTCGCGGACTTTCCCAAGCTGCTTGTAGATCTTCGGCATTTTCTTGGAGAGTTCACTGAGATGCATCGGGGTACGAATTCCGGCGACCACGTCTTCCCCTTGTGCGTTCAGGAGGAAGTCGCCAAAGAACGTCTTTTCGCCGGTGCTCGGGTCGCGTGTAAAACAGACGCCCGTACCCGATTCCTCGCCCGTGTTGCCGAAAACCATCTGAACAATGTTCACGGCAGTGCCTAGGAGTCCGGTAATCTTCTCAACGCGCCGGTACGTGACGGCCTTTTCGCCCATCCACGAGCCAAACACCGCGCCAATAGCCCCCCAAAGCTGTTCGATCGGATCTTCCGGAAAATCCTTCCCGGTCTTCTCTTTGAAGTAGGCCTTATATTCACCCACGAGTTGTCGCCAGCCCTGCGCGGTCACTTCGGTGTCGTCCTTCACGCCAAGATACTGCTTCATGTTGCGGAGGCGGTTTTCCAATTCGTCCTTCGAGAGCCCGATCACAACGCTCGAATACATCTGCACAAACCGGCGATAGGCATCCCAGGCAAAGCGATCATTATTAGTGGCTCTTGCCAGTCCCTCGACCGACTTGCTGTTGAGCCCTAAATTTAGGATCGTCTCCATCATGCCTGGCATGGAACGCGCCGAACCGGAGCGAACGCTCACCAGGAGGGGATCTTTTGCGTCGCCAAGCGTCTTTTTCGTAAGCCTTTCGAGTTTCCTGACATTTTGCGTGACCTGTTCGCGCAACTCTTTTGGATATTCTTTGTCGTGCTTGTAGAAGTAGTCGCAGGCTTCCGTGGTAATGGTAAAGCCTGCGGGGACCGGGAGGCCGATTTTTGTCATTTCAGCGAGCCCGGCGCCCTTGCCACCGAGAACGTCTCGCATGTCTCCCGTGCCGTCCGCTTTCCCCGCACCAAAGAAATAAACGTATTTCATTTTGCTCCGTCCCTCGCTGGTTGAGATAGATTCGATTCCATGTTCAGGTTCAACCTCACTACCGAATTGCGTCGCCCGGCCCCACACCGAGCAGTAAAATCCTTAATAATTCAACAAAGATGTCGGCGAGCCGACATCTTACACATTACTTAAAGCACTACTAAATGCGTTCGCCCCGAAGAGAAGAAATTCGAAATTCGCGAAGGGCACTGACTTCCGCTTTCAGTCTGTCCTTGATGTCGGCGCGCCGACATCTCATACAGAACTTCGCTTCTCCGCGCGCCCCTCACGGCCTTCTTTAACCTCTTCTCCGGCCAATTCCGAAAAGTCCGCAATCGTGGAAAATTCCTTAAGCAATCCTCCAAGCAGCGCAATCCTGTTTTTGCGAACTTCCAAGTCTTCAGCCATCACATGAACCTTGTCGAAGAACATGTCAATGGCCGGACGCAACTCGGAAATCTTCTCAAGTGCCGCCTTATATTTCTTCTCGCGCCTGCGACGACTCGCCTCTTCTCCGATGCGTTGCGCCGCCGTGTAGAGCTGACGCTCAAAATCGTCTTTGAGCAGGTCCTGCTTCACTCCGCCGTACGATTTGACCTGTCCTCCCACGGACTTCTCGAGAATATTCCGGATCCGCTTGAAGCTTGCTGCAAGCGGAGAAAAGTTTCTCGTGTTCCGAATCGCCTTCACAGCCGCTACACGTTCGACGGCGTCTACTAGATCATCGGCCCCCGAGGCGAAAACCGCATTGATCTCGTCATATGCAAATCCGCGCCGCTCGCGCAGGATGAACTTGGCACGATCCAGGATGAAATCAAGCACCTGCTTCTGAACGTCTTCAGAGGCGGCAATATGCGGCGGTTGTTCGCGAAGAGCTTTTGCCGCAGCGGACACAGCAGCCGACATCGAAACGGATAGATTTCGCTCGAGAATGATTTTGACGATGCCGAGCGCGGCGCGGCGCAAGGCAAAAGGATCGCTGGAGCCGGTAGGAATTGCCCCAACGGCAAAACACGCCACGATGGAATCCAGCTTATCCGCGAACGAAACCACGCAGCCGGTCAAATTGCGCGGAATCGCCTCTTCCAGGCCTTGGGGCTTGTAATGATCGTAGACGGCGTCGGCAATTTCGCCAGGCTCTTCTTGTGCACGAGCATAGAGGCCGCCGACGATTCCCTGCAGTTCGCTGAATTCGCCGACCATCCCTGTGACGAGATCGCATTTTGCCAACTCTGCGGCGCAATCGCAGCCCGCAACGTCCGCTTCCTTAATACTGCTGCTGAAAAGTTGTTCGGCAAGCCAGCGTGCAATCGAACGCATGCGCTCGACCTTGTCGTGATAGCTCCCAAGGCGCGACTCGTATGTCACGGCTTTCAGTCGCGGAAGATAATCGCCCAGCTTCGTCTTCTGATCTGTATCCCAGAAAAATTGGGCGTCCGCGAATCGCGCGCGCAGAACACGCTCATGGCCGGCTTTCACGAGACATTTCGGATCGCGCGGAAGATTAATGACCGCGAGAAAATGTGGCGCCAAGTGGCCGCGGCGCGACTCCAGCGCGAAGTACTTCTGATGTCCGCGCATTACCGTGATCAGAATCTCGTCGGGCAAAGCGAGATACTTCTCGTCAAAATCGCCCATGATCACGGTCGGATACTCATTTAAATAGGTGACGAGATCAAGAAGGCCCCGATCTTCGTGCGCCTTGAGTCCCTTGCGCGATGTAATGGCGTGAATCTCACCTTCAATTTTCTCGCGGCGTGTTTCCGGACGGCAAAGCACAAAATTCGCTTTCAGTTTTGACTCGTAGTCACTTGGACCACCGAGCGGAATCGAGCGCTTTCCGAGAAAGCGATGGCCGTCGGAGCGATTCCCCGCTTTGACTCCGGCGTAGGCGCAAGGAACAACTTTCCCGTCGAGCAGCGCGACGATCCAGCGTATCGGGCGAATGAAGCGGGCACCGCGAACGCCGGTCCAATACATAGAGCGAGGCCAGGAAATCTCGCCAATGACTTCGGGCAGCACACGTTCAAGGATCTTCGAAGCCGGCTCTCCCGGGACGACTCTGCGAACGGCCACAACCGGGCCCTTTGGCCCCTCGATCAAGACAAGGCTCGAAACCGGCACACCTTGTTTCTCGGCGAAACTGAGCGCGGCCCGCGTTGGCTCGCCCATTGCATCGTAGGCGATTGATTTCGGCGGACCTTTTTCTTCCCGAATCATGTCCTCCTGGCGCAGAAGAACATTCTTTGCAATCGCGGTAAGCCTGCGCGGCGCACCGAAAACTTCAAGCGTGTCTTCAAATGTCGGCGCGCCGACCAAACCGTTGCTCAAGATCTGAGTTTTGACAAGCGACTTTAATTCTTCGGCCGCTGTCAAAATCATCCCGGCGGGAATTTCTTCACACCCGATCTCGAAGAGCAGGTCGCCGGTCTTCGGCTTTGAGGCCTTCGCAGAGTTGAAGCTACCGGGGGCACGCGGCTTCCTCGAGCCGGCGCTCATGCGTTCACCTCGACGATGTTCTCCGCTGGCGATTGTTGATCCAGCCATGCCTTCGCCACTTGCGTGGCAAGCTTGCGGACTCGGCCGATCAGAGCTGCCCGCTCGGTAACGGAAATCGCGCCGCGGGCGTCGAGTAAATTGAAAAGGTGCGAGCACTTGAGAGTCAGGTCGTAAGCCTGCAAGACCGGAAAGCGCTCACCCCCCGCGCCTTTCAGTTGAAAGTAGCCCGCGAGAAGGCGGGCGGCTTCCGCTTCGATGATATCGAACTGCTTGCGTGTGGCTACAGCATCGGCATGATCGAAGCTGTAGGCGGAAAACTGGCGCTCTTCGGCGAGACGAACCTCGCGATATGTGATCGAGTTCGACCAGCGCACATCGAAAACATTGTCAACGCCTTGGAGATATGCCGCGATGCGGTCGAGCCCGTAGGTCAGCTCGACTGAAATCGGGTCCAGATCGACGCCGCCACACTGCTGAAAGTACGTGAATTGAGTTATTTCAAGGCCATCGAGAAGAACTTGCCAGCCAATCCCCCACGCTCCAAGCGTCGGTGACTCCCAGTTGTCTTCTTCAAAGCGAATGTCGTGCTCTTTCAAATTGATCCCAACGGCTTTCAGGCTATCGAGATAAAGATCCTGAATATCGACCGGTGAGGGTTTAAGTATCACTTGCAGCTGATGGTGCTTGTAGAGGCGATTGGGATTTTCGCCGTAGCGGCCGTCCGCAGGTCGGCGACTCGGCTGGACATAAACCACGCGATACGGAGTCGGACCGAGCACGCGTAGGAACGTTTCGGGGTGCATTGTCCCGGCGCCCACTTCCACGTCATAGGGCTGCTGCAGGATGCAATCGCGGCTCATCCAATATTGTTCGAGCTTGAACAGCAAATCTTGGAACGTGAGACCCTTGGGCTTATTTGCGCTCTTCATGTAAAACTTTAACTCTTCCCTTTCGCGATCCTTAGGCCGCAGGCGGTTCGAGCATCTCGCGGGACGTCAATTTGCGATCAATCTGTTGTTCAATAACATCGAGCATGCAATCGGTGAGCTCGCGCAGGGACCGCGACGGCGCAATATCAGAGGAAATACGATCAAGTCTTTCTCCTAATATCTTCCTAGCGGCAACCAGCGCATTCGCCGAAAGGGTTCGCATTCCCGGCTGGCGGCACCGTCCGCAAAATATCGCCGAAGTGCGCGGCGAAAAATACGCCCCCTCACCCACCGGAACCGCGCGTCCGCACTTTGCGCAGTGGTCGAGTGCCGGAAGCCAGCCGCCGAGCTTCACCGACCACAACGCGAAATAGGCGAGGGGCAATTCCGGCTGCCCCGTCCGCTTTATCTCCTGCGATGCGAGCAGCAACAATCGAAAGTTCGCGTCGGAAGCTTCACGGTCAGGCAACACGGCCTGCGAGATCTCGCTGAAAAGCGCTAAAGCGATGCTCGATGGATAATCGCGAAATGCGTCGATAAATGACTCGATGATTTCGCACTGGCTGATCCGGACGAGTTCCCGCGTCTCGCGCTCGTGAAACCAGATGCGTACGTGCGACAACCGCTCGAGTGTCGAACCGAAACGGCTCTTCGGCTTCCGCGCTCCAGCCGCAACGCCACGCATTCGTCCCATCGTCCGGGAGAGAAAACTAACCAACCGGTCCGCTTCGCCCAGCGGATAGCTTTGCAGGACGATCGCCTCGGACTCATGCAGTGGCATTGATCGAAACGATTTTTTGTATCATATCATTGCGCTTACGCGCAAATAGTAACACACGATCCGGCACGCGCGCCGTGCGCTTCACATCTTTTTACTGGCAGCGGCAACAGCAACTGGAAAAAGTCGCCGAAGTCCGCTACATTTACATTTCCGCACATGAAAAATCGCCGCAGCCACTCCGCCTAACAGGCAAGGTGGCCTTCACCCAATGATTCCTTTGAAGGACATGACGAAGCGACGGTCCTTCCCCGTGATGACACTGCTCCTCATTGCGGCAAACGTCGCTGCGTTCGCTTATGAATTGTCTCTTTCGGCTCATGCTAGTGACGCGCTCATCAATACGTACGGCCTTGTCCCAAGCAAGACTGCTATGGCGATCGGCGGGCGGCGTTACACACTTGCACAGGCTCTCCTGCCATTTCTCACATCAATGTTCTTGCACGGCGGTTTCCTCCACATCATCGGCAATATGCTGTTTTTGTGGGTGTTCGGTGCCAACGTGGAAGACGCTTTTGGCGCGATCCGCTACTTATTCTTCTACTTCTTCTGCGGAATTGGAGCTGGAATTAGCGAAGTGCTCGTCTCGTGGGGTTCGCACATTCCCTCAATTGGCGCGAGCGGCGCAGTCTCAGCAGTGCTCGGCGCGTATATTGTTCTCTTCCCACGCGGGCGCATCCTTACATTGGTGCCGCTTGTGATCATATGGTGGACGATCCGGCTCCCGGCGTTCATTTTCATCGGGCTCTGGTTTCTAATCCAATTCCTCAGCGGGATGAATTCGCTCGACCCGCATCTCACAGCCGGCACTGCTGGAGTGGCTTGGTGGGCGCATATCGGAGGATTCGCTCTGGGTGCGATAGTTGCTCTTCCGCTGAAGGCAAAATGTCGGCGCGCCGACATCTAAAGCCCCTCCTAAAGGGAGTCCGGAAGCTTATTAAATTAAAAACGGGGCCACCCCACTCGATGGCTTTTAATCAAACCAGAAGTGCCAACAAGTTGCTGATTTTGTGCTGGTCCAAGTCGCAGCCACGCACAGTCGAGGCCGGCTTCAAGTGAAGCCTGAGATCCTCAAGGGCTTTCGACAGATGAAGCAGAACGCGGAGTTGGTACTGTTCCATATCTCACAAAAAGCTTTACGTAAAATTCACCGGCATTCTGAAGACCTTTAGCTGATTATCGACGTGAAACGGCCCGCGTCAAGGGCATAGCGAAGGCACAATGCCTGGCACATGTGGGCTTAGCCGCAAGAGTCTTTCCCATAAAAATTTTACCTACTAGAATTCCCTGCCGATGCGTCTAAGATGGGATCAGGCACAAATGATCAAAGCAAACAGGAGGTTTGCATGAAGAGGTGGCTCGCAGCAGGTGCGTTGGCTTCGATGATGGCGATGTCCACGATGGCGGCGGACAGCGTCTGGAAGGTTGATCCGAACAACTCGGCGGTCCAATTTGTGGTGCGGCACCTCGGCATCTCCAACGTGCAGGGCGACTTCACGAACATCAGCGGTACGGTTCATCTTGACGACGGCGATATCTCAAAGTCCAGCGTCACGGCCTCGGTAGAGATGGGTTCGGTAGACACGCGTGTCACCATGCGCGACAACGACCTGAAAAGCGAGAAGTTCTTCGACGTCGCTAAGTTCCCTACCATGACGTTTGAGTCCACCAAAATTTGGTCGATAGGTGACGGCAAACTGAAGATGGCGGGCAATCTCACGCTTCATGGCGTCACGAAAGAAGTCGTATTTGACGTCACCGGGCCAACGCCGGCAATCAATCAAAATGGGACCATGCGTCGCGGCGCGGAAGCCACGGCTGCTATCAACCGCAATGATTTTGGCATTACGGCCGATCCAATAATTGTGGGCGACGATGTAAACATCACGCTCGATATTGAAATGACGCAGCCCGGAGCGGGCGGCGCACCTGCACCCACACCAAACAAGTCTGAATCGGCGGCTCCGAATAGTTAAAGCGTAGCTTTAAGTTTATAGGTTGGCGCTAGCTCTTGGAGAAATTCAGAGAACGAAGGAAGCTGCCGCGCGTGTTATCGATCTTCTTCTGGAGCTGCATGATCGCGTAGACCAACGCCTCCGGCCGTGGCGGACAGCCGGGGACATACACATCGACCGGAATAGCTTGGTTTACGCCTTGCACGATTGCGTAGTTATTGAACACGCCGCCTGAAGTTGCGCATGCGCCCATCGAAATCACCCACTTGGGTTCAGGCATCTGCGCATAGAGCTGCTGGATCACTGGCGCCATTTTCTGCGATACACGGCCGGCGATGATCATCAGATCCGCCTGACGCGGTGAGCCGCGGAATGTTTCAGCGCCAAACCTTGCAATGTCATATCGCGAGGCGGCCATTGACATCATCTCGATGGCGCAGCACGCCAGGCCGAATGTCATCGGCCAGATCGAACTGCGGCGCGCCCAGTTGACGACCTTATCGAGCTGGGCGAACAGTATGCCCTCGTCCTTCAAGAAATTCTGGACATCCTCGGGCTTTTCGAGCGTCACGCCTCTTGCGAGTTCGGTGGCCATTCAAAATGCTCCTGGTTACAACTTCATTTTGCCCTTTTGCGCGGACTTTTGCAAAGCAAGACTGTCAGTTCTTGCATCGCCATGCAGACCACAGATAAGGCCCAGCACCATGGCGACGACCAGCCCCCAGCGCTCGCGAGAGGTGTCCAGTCAGGGAAGAACTAAGAGAGTTTTGGCTGGGAGGCCTGGACTCGAACCAGGATAATCAGATCCAGAATCTGATGTACTGCCAATTGTACGACCTCCCAGCAGGCAACAAAAAAGGTCGCAGGCGCGACCAGCATTTACTTTAATAGCCGCCGCGATTTTCGTCAACGCACAATGCGCTTTGGCCGCCGTCTGTTATCGAGCTTTCCAGCCGTACTTGAACTCCCGGAAAAACTTTACGGTTGCCGCTCGATGTTCGCGCACAACGGTAGCCTATACGCTGGATACGAGGGCTCAACATTCGGTGACTCGCGCCGAGCGCAATTCAGACATCGTCGCAGAAACTTTCCGTTGCACCGTTCGGCGGCGCTCCGCTGCTAAGCGCCGCGCAATTCTCTCTCTCTCCCGCTCGTTCGCGTAATTGTGACGGATTCACCCGCTGCACAACTTCGCCAGAAGACACTCGACGCATTCGATAGCTACGTTCGCGCAGCGGAAGCGCAAATGTCTGATCGCGGCTCAGATTCCGCATTTCTCTTCCCCGATCGACTGCCGCAGCCGGCCTGGGACTCACTCTAGCGCGAAATTCAATCCGGAAGTATCGTCGTGCGCCCTGTAGAAACCACGAGTGCTGGCAACACGATTAATATTCCAGACGGTATGGTCCATCAATGGATAGGCCTTGCGTTCATTCGCGGAAGATCCTTGGCGCTGGCGGAATCGCTGCTGCTCGATTACAACAATTACGCCGCCATCTGCGCGCCCGAAGTGCGCCGGTCGAATATCCTGGCGCACTCAGACGACACCTACAAAATACTTGTCCAGTTTTTTAGCAAGTCGCCGCGCATGAGTTTCGACGTTTATTCGGTCGTCCGCTATTTCGAGGATGACCCGCAACACACGCGCATCCGCGTGATCTCCACGCAAGTTCGACAGCTCCGGAATCCCGGCGATCCAAACGGCGTTCTCCTCGCGGCCGGCCGAGGAAGCGGCTATCTGTGGCGCCTCAACGATTACTGGAGAATTGGGCAAAAAGACGGCGGTGTTTACGTACAGGTTGAATCCATCGAGCTGAGCCGCGGCGTTCCGTTTTGTTTGTCGTGGGTTATTGACCCGATCGTGGAGGGAAAATCCCGGCGTGCCGTCAGTGCCCTCTTATCAGCCGCTCGCCGGGCGCTGTATCGCAACTCCGCAGCGCAGCAGCGCGTGGCGCTCCATCCGCACCATTTTTCAGCCCGAGTTTTTGTGCTGGGAAGCTGACAATTTTACTCAACCGCTTGTCAATGCGGGGCGAAACCAAACGTTCTAAGCCCCGCAACATCCTCAACTTCCGCCGAATTTACATCTGGCAAGCGTCTTGCTCACTTCTTCTAAAATGACGATGAACTTGAACGCATAGTTCATGGTCCGGCACCGTGCGCCCAGCCAAGGGAAAATGCGCACATGAGCGAACTCAGGTTTCCGCAATGGCAACGTCCTCTTCAGGAACTGATACTGGAGCGCGATCACTGCCGATTGACTCGCAAAATCAAAGATGTAGAGCAGTTGATTTCGCTTCGGTTTCTGCGGCTACAGAACGAAAATGATTGCCTTGATGAGCGGCAGGCTCTCACGGACGCTCTGTCGCTGCTCCGAATCGTCAAGCATTACAGCGCGACTCCCGGCGGAGACTCCATCCGCGCAGCATAGACAGAAATCTTCCCTGAACGATAGAACAGTAGCAGTCGGCTTGCGGAGTTGTTATGCGCCTGCGCCCGCTGCCTTCCAGAGCAATGACAAGTTGCGTGACGGCGCGAGAAGATCTTTCTTTTGGTGGCGATTTCTTTTCGCCTGAATCACCATCCATTCGATATCGGTGGGGCGGCACGGCGAGGGGATCACGTCGAAGAGGCCTTGTTGGCGGGCTTTCTGATATTCCTCGGGGCTATCCAGATCGGCCATCATCACGACCTTAGCGTCATTCGTCGATTGCGCACCAACCACGGTGGACAGCACGTCGCGGTAGTCGCCGCCCCTCACGTAGCGGTCGCAGAAGACCAGACCGAGGCTGGCGCGCGCCGCGAGGTCCCGCAACTGGTCCATCCCGGGAATGCAAACCGCTTCGATTCCCAGGCGAAAGAGCATTCCTGCCACGTCCTGGCGATTTTCCAGATTAGGAGACACCACGGCCACTTCCCATGGGCTGCTGTCCATTGGAATTCCCTCCTCAGATTCTCGTGATAGTTCCGATCCTTCACGAGCTTCGCGGAAATTGCTTTACATCTCAATCGGGTGGAGAGCCTAGAAGCACTGAGGTGTTTCACTTAAGGTGTCGTATCTGTGCGCGTTAGGCCCCTCGTGCTTTGGCCATCTCCGTCCGGTAGAACTTGCCCCCGTTTAGTATCGTGCGGGTCGCGCGCACCAAATCCTGCGCAGCATCCGATTTCACCAGGTAGCCGTCGCATCCGGCAGCCCTGGCTGTTGTCTCCAGTTGGGGATACGAATGACTCGTATAGACGAGGATCTTTGTCGCGAGTCCGGCTTTTCGTATATGGTTCGCCGCGGTCAGACCGCCCATCTTAGGCATGCTCAAGTCCAGAATCACAAGGTCCGGCTGCAACTCCTTGGTCCGCTCCAGCGCCTCCACCCCATCGGAAACCTCATCACAAATCTCTAAATCGGGCTGACCCTCTAGCAGCGTTCGAATGCCCCGCCGCGCGACGAGATGGTCGTCCGCTATTAAGATTCGCCTCCGTACGGAGTGCACCTCGATCTGAACTCGGTCCGTGTCAGCCTCTGCCGCGTCTTCCCGATTCGCCAGGAAGTCGTTCAACTCAAGCGGTAACGTAGCGATCGCCTTTGTGCCACTCGGGTCCGACGATATTTCAAACGCTCCCCCCACCATTCCCAGCCGGCCTTTCATGCTCTGAATGCCAACCCCAGATGTGGGCTTTTTTGCAAGCGTTTCGCTCACGAAGCCCTTGCCCCGGTCCTGCACCAATGCCTCTATTGAGTGAGAACTTACCTCCAAGCTAACATGGACGTACTTGCTGCCTGAATGCCGATAGACGTTCGTGAGGCACTCCTGAATCACTCGAAATAGCGCTATTTCCTTCTCGACCGAAAAACGGGGCACCCGGGCGGGGATGTTTCGCTCGACTTTGATCCCGGTCCGTTTTTGATAGCCGTCCAGATACCAGCCCAAGGCCGACCCGAGTCCCATCTCGTCAAGCAAAGGCGGATGCAACACGTAGGAAAGCGTTCGTACATCGTTTTCCACTTTTCGCAGCCGCTCCGCGCAATAGGACGCCATCTTCGGCTCATCGCCCGCTGAATGGGCCAACTGCTCCGCAAGCTTGTCCAGCGACATAATCACTAGCGATAGCTCCTGCCCCGTGGCGTCGTGCAGGTCACGCGCCAGCCTCCTCCGTTCCTCATCCTGAATTTGCAGAAGCCGCGCCGAGAGCGATTGCAGCGAAGCCTCGTTCCGTTTCAGAGCGTCGGCCGCATTGACCATCTCCGTCACGTCCGTCGTCACGATCTCAATCGTCTTTTGTTCCGCCACCGTTATCGGCGAAAACGAAAGACGGATCACCCGCTGCCGAGACTCATCGTCAGAAATGACGTTCATCGTCCCTTCCGCGAGCTGCTTTGCACCCTGTTTCAGCGCCGCGGAAAGCGAGTCCCAGCCCCCTACCGAAATAAACCCTTTGAGGTCGGACCCGATGATTCTTCGCAACGGCCGGCCCAGAATCTCCGCAAAACAAGGGTTGGCGTACAGGATCACGCCATCCTCGCTCGCTTCAGCGACTCCGACTTCCAGATTGTCTAGTAGGAATTGAAATATGCCGGACGATCCCCCCGCCTCCGGTGGGAAAAGTTTCTTTTGGTCGGGCAGCGCACGTGCTGCGGCACTCGCAGAACCAGGCTTTCTCGGAGATCGGGTTCGGTTGCGCACGCGCGGACACCCTTCGTTGGCGCGAAGGCTTGGGGGGCCCATAATACTACACCACGGGCGTTGAACTTATCTGCTTTGATTCGATTCTGTAGGATATCTCTTACTTCGGCAAAATCTCGGTGAGCGTAATCACCGCCCCGTCATGGCTGCCTTCCATTGTTCGATAGGGCAGCACCCGAACGTGATAGTGCTTTCCGTCCCTGTCGGCCGCGTCTTTTTCAGCCGAACGATGGGACGAAATCACGCCGATCACCAGCTGCTGCAGTTCCGCAATCTCCACTGCGGGATTGATATTCAGGAATGGCCGCCCGACGTCCGCCGGGACAAGCCCGAGCACCTTTTCCGCTTGCGGCGTGAAGCGGCGAATTGTCAGGTCGCTGCCCACGATCACCACCGCCATCTCGATAGCCGCCTGAAGATTGACTAGGAGGTCGTTCGCGTGCGTCACTTCCTGGTTCCGGCTGCGCAGCTCGTCGTTGACGGTCGTTAGTTCCTCGTTCGCCGATTGCAGCTCTTCCTTTGCCGTTTCCAGCTCTTCGTTTGTGCTTTGCAGCTCTTCGTTGCTGGAGAGAATCTCCTCGTTTGCCGATTGCAACTCTTCGTTCGTCGCTTCCTGCGTCTCGATCACCGATTGCAAATATTCCTTCGTTGCCGCCAGCTCCTCCTCGAGTTTCGAGATTCGCTTTTCGTTGAGTTTCTTGTCGCTAGCCGTCCTGCTTTGTTTTCCGCGCACGGCTTTGCCGGCCGGCTCCGTTGTTGCATCTTCGAAGAGAATCATGAAATACGTCTCGTCCACGTTTGCCACGCGGATCGGCACCACGTCGAAATTGATCAGCCGGCGATGTCCCTGCGAAGGCTCGCGGGAAATGCCATTCCCGTTCCCGTCCTTGATTTGCACGTGCTCTTTGCGTACAGCCTTTCTTTCCTTCTTTGCGCGTATAATCGCATTGCGCAGCTCGTAGAGAAGGCCCTCCCGCGCCATCTTCAGGACGCTCAGGCTTGCGCGGCCCGGCGCGAGCTTCAGGTAGCGGCTGGCATTCCCCCGCGTGTGTATAATCTCCATGTCCTCATTGATGAAGACCGCTGCCGGCACGTGCTGCGCGAGCAGCCTTCGGTCGAACTCTTTCTGTGCCTCCAGGTAATTCCACGCGCTCTCTGCCTGCTTTGCAGGCGTGCGCATCGTCCCATATGCGGGGCGCTCCGCCATTGGACCCATCGAGAACGTCACCACCTGCCGCACTGCCGCGCCCTTCTTCACAAAAATCTTGTGCGCCCGATCGGCCGTGGAAAAGAGATTTCCCACCGGTCCCACGCCTTCTGATGTTCCAAGGATCAGGTAACCGTTCGGCTTCGCGGCATAATGGAATAGGGAGATTATTTTTCTCTGTAAATGCGGCTCTAGATAGATCAGAAGGTTTCGGCAGCAGATGATGTCCATCTGCGAAAACGGCGGATCGTTCAGCAAATTGTGCTGCGCGAAGATGCACATATCGCGAATCGCCTTGCTGATTCGGTACCCGCCCTCCGTCTTCGTGAAAAAGCGCCGCAGCCGCTCGGCGGAAACGTCTGCCTGAATGTTCTCCGGGTAAGCGCCCGCCCGTGCTTTCATGACGCTGCCCTCGCTCACGTCCGTGCCGAAAAGCTGCATGTGCGCCTGACGGCCTTCTTCCCCTAGGTGCTCCAGCAGCGCGATTGCTACCGAATATGTCTCCTCGCCCGATGCGCACCCCGGCGTCCAGATCCGAATGGGCAAGTCGCCGTTCCGGTTCTCCATCACCTTCGGAAAAACTTCCCTTTTCATCGCCTCGAAAACGCTCGGATTCCGGAAGAAGCTGGTCACATTAATGAGCATGTCCCGGTACAGGGCTTTCACTTCCGAGGGGTTCGTCTGCACATACTTTGCGTAATCTTCCAGACGTTCGATTTTGTGCACGACCATCCGCCGCTGAATACGCCGCAAGATCGTCGTCTGCCGGTAGTGTGTGAAATCGAGTCCCGTGGCTCTGCGCAGCAGTTGGAAGATCGCGCTCAATTTCGAATTGTCCTTGGACGTGGGCGCTGTTTCCGACGCAGCGGGTCTGTCCACATACGGGTGCCGCGCGCGCTATGCGCGGCATGCCATCGTGTCTCGCCGTGGATTCGTCCTGAGCGAACGTTACTCCACCTCCGCCCTGAATTTCCGCCAGTCCCTGCGTGCCGTCCGAACCGAACCCCGAAAGAATCACCCCGATCGCTCTCGGCCCCTGCTCTTCCGCCAGCGACCGCATGAAATGATCGATCGGCATATGCACTCCCGTCCCCTGGCTGCGCGGAGCCAGTGTCAACACATGGTCGGAGAGCGTCATCGTGGTGTTCGGGGGAATCACGAACACGTGGTTCGGCTCCAACTCCATCCCGTCGGTCACCTCTGTCACGTTCATCTGCGTTTCGCGCGCAATGACGTCCGTGAGCATGCTGTGATGCTTCGGATCGAGATGCTGGATCAGAACGAAGGCCATTCCAGTGTCCGGCGGCACTTCTCTCATCAAATCCGTGAAAGCCTCAACCCCTCCGGCCGACGCGCCGACGGCCGCAACCAGAAACTCCTGTCCCGGCTCCTCGCCGACGCGCTTGGCCGTGCCTGCGCCGACACGCTTTCCTGCGCCTGACTCCCTGGATTTCATCTGCTTCCTTCTATCTATATGCTATATGGCCGGATCGGAAACCGAACACGCCTGTTGTAGCTTCTCTGAACGTGAAAACTGGCCCGCCCGCTAATATTTAGAACATGCGCAAGCACATTGTCCAGGGTTTAAGATCTAAACGTACCCCGTAGACCTCAGCAGGGTTTAAGATTTAAACGTAGCGCCGCGGACTTCAGCGCGGCACGTGAACTCTCGCTGAACAGGCCACTTCTGAAGCCCGTCTCGGTGCGCGCTTTTAAATCGACATTGCGTCGTCCCCTAGACCGGGTGCCGAAAGCGCACCACAAATCATCGAGCCACGGGGGAAAAACTGAAAATCGCCGTTGACAACTAGTTACTCTTATGCTACTATAACGTTTGTCTTACGCCATAACCGCCGTCGCCGTCGGAAGCCAAACCGAAGCCGAATCGGGCCTTCGCAGGCATCTCGACAAATCGCGAATCACAAGCCTTCTAATCGACAGTCGTACGATTAGAAAAGCCTCTAACTCCAGCGCCTTCAACAAAAACTCTCGTCCTAATCAACAAAAAAAGGAACTTTTCGCCGCGCTGCCACCGCCGCTCTGAAACGGGCCACATACGTTTCTAATCGCAACTGCAAAGAATTAGAAACCGACGCAACTCTATGAAAACAAAGACAAGCCACCCGTTCTAATCGCGGTAGCCAAGGGGGTAAAACGAAAATAAAGCGATAGGGCAATGGGTAGCGGGCGTGCGACACTACCGAATCGGCGAGCATGCCTGCAATTCATGACCGAGCGCGGCAATCCACCGAACAACGCCGAAACCGCTGAGCGAATCGCGAAAGTCATCGCGCGCGCCGGCCTCTGCTCGCGCCGCGACGCCGAACGTTGGATTCTCGATGGCCGCGTGAGCGTCAACGGCAGCCTGCTTAGCACGCCGGCCTTCACTGTCGGGCCCGACGACAAGATCCTCGTCGACGGCAAACCGCTGCCCTCAGCGCAAGCGCCGCGCCTGTTCCTATATCACAAACCCGCCGGCCTGGTGACCACCGCACGCGACGAAAAAGGCCGTCCTACGGTTTTTGCCAATTTGCCGATGCGGCTGCCGCGCGTGATCAGCGTCGGCCGCCTCGACCTGAACAGCGAAGGCCTGCTCCTGCTCACCAACGATGGAGGCCTCGCGCGATATCTCGAACTCCCGGCAAATGCAATGAAGCGCCGCTACCGCGTGCGCGTCCACGGCACTGTCAGACCCGGTGATTTAGCGAAACTCGCGCGCGGCATCACCGTCGAAGGCATGCGATACGGCTCGATCGAAGCCGCGATCGAGCGCGCGCAAACCGGCGCCAACGTCTGGCTCACGGTCACGCTGCAGGAGGGCAAGAACCGCGAAATCCGAAAGGTGATGGCGCACCTCGGGCTTCAGGTGAGCCGCCTGATCCGCACAGCCTATGGCCCATTTGAACTCGGCGACCTTCCATCCGGCGAGGTTACTGAGGTCCCGCCGAAAATTCTGAAGCAGCGCGTCCCATGCTATTTCGCCGGGCAGTAGACGCCGAAACGAGGTAGACCAGTGTTGATTGTCATGAGAAGCATCGCATATGATCGTTTTGTCCCCGGCCAGAGGTGACCCATGCCGATCGAATACTATCTTGCCGCAGCCGTTGCACTCATCGTCCTCGTATTGCTGGTTTTCGCCCTCACCGGCAAGAAAACCAAACGGGTCGTCGTGCAGAAGAACCCAAGTAGCGACGAGCTGACCAGACAGGTCGCGCGCGCCGCCGCCGCTCTCGAAGCGCTACTGTTGCACCTGAAAGCTTCGCCACAGCAAGTGATTACCCCGCTTCCCCAACAAGCCGCGCCGCGTGTGGCCCCGGCGCCCAAAGTTGAACAAGTGGCAGCACGAACGGTCGTAGTCGCGCCCGAGGACGCGAAGCCGGAGCCGCCTCTCGCGCCGTCGATCCCCCAGCCGATAGCCACCGAGCCGGTCGTTGTCGAGCCCACGCCTGTCGAACCCGTCGCGACCGAGGAAGAACTTCACGCCGCGCAAAAGCCGCGTCGTGTAAAACTCTCGATGTTCGGTCGATGACCGGCAGGCCGCGCTTGTCTCCGTCGCCGACACGAGGCATATTTACCCTATAAGCGAGGCGGACATGAGGCCCAGGGAAACAACTCTCTATGCCGCGGGAATAGTTCTAGCGGCGCTGGCTGGAATTAGCGCTGTAATGCCGCCATCAAGCGCCCATAACGGCATTGATTGGACTCCACCGCCGTTCATCTCGGGCACCCAGCTGCCTGCGATGCTGAATTCGGCGGACACCCAATGTGGTAGTCGGCGCCAATGCACCGAATATGAATTCAATGACGTCGTGAGCGATCTGCAACAGCAGTGGGCAATTACGCCGGAATGGGTTCGTTCGGAATGCGCCACGAATGCCACAGTTCCTTCGATGGAGCGTTGCATCGTGGAGCAAACCCAAACTTGGCTAGGCAAAAACTCAAACCGCCAAGCGCCCTGGGTGAAGCCGGAAACTCTGGGAGCAATCGCGCAATACGCTTCGTTGAGCGCGAGCCCCCGAACGCGATGACGCGCTTCGTACAATTATTCGATTTACGACGGATTGGCCTCGCCGGCAACTAAGGTTTGTGTGAGGCTGTCCTATACGGCCTGGAGCCGACCGAATGGCAACCGTGTTACTACCGCCTGATATAGAGCAAGTAGAGCTCGAACGGCCTGTATCCGACGACGGAATCATCGGCGGTAGCGGCCCGCCACAGCAGCCGGACGATGACCCGCACAATAACCCGGAGGGCTACCCAGACCCGAATGTCACGCCACTCAGCGCCTATCGCCTCGCCACGTCATGGTTGATGGTATCTGTGGTGATGCTTTTTTCTGCCCTCACTTTTCTCGTCAAGCAGCGATGGGCTACGTCGGACGACTGGGTTTCGGTTGCTCTCCCGCACGTTCTATACGCCAATACCGGTATTCTTCTTATGAGCAGCTTAACGCTCGAACTCGCCCGGCGGGCGCTTAAGCGGGACCAAAGCAGGAGTTGCGCAAATTGGTTGTGCGCAACGCTTATCCTGGGGCTCGCGTTCTTGGGTGGCCAGTTCGTCGCATGGCAAGAACTGGTATCGCGTGGTCTCTATCTTGCCTCAAACCCGGGCAGCTTCTTTATTTACTTCATCAGTGGCACGCATGGCGTCCATCTCCTGGGCGGAATCGGCGTGCTCACATTTGTCGTGATCTTCTTTAAGAGATGGAAGCACAAGCGGAAGCAGGAAACAGCCGTCAGCGCCATCGCACTTTATTGGCACTTTATGGACGCATTGTGGATCTATTTGCTGGTGCTGCTTTTCATAACCGTCCAGAAATGAGACGTGCCCGCTTCCGGCATTTGTTATTGCAGAGTATGTGAAGTTTCTGAATCCCTTAGCGCTTATAGGCTGCACCGACGAACGTACCGGTACCTTCACCCTACGACGGGTGGATGGCCCTACGGTGCTCCAAGAATGGCGTGGGAACCAATCAAGCAAACGCGGTATGGACGCGACGGTCACAATCGCGAGATTGTATCGGTTGAGTCACAGCGGCGGATATCGCGTGCCGCGGGTTGGGACCAGAATGGCTGCCATTCATCGATTGCCGGACGCCATAATTTCCTTGGGGGCGTAAAATGCTACACCGTTTCATCGTTGCTTGTTCAGTGCTCACGTTGTTTGCGGGACTGTCGGCAGGCTTGGCGAGGGCCGACTCCGTCAATACCTCAACTGTTGCCACAGTCGACAGTTACGATTTCACTTATGTACCAATCTCGGGCCCAACCTACACGTGGAGCGTAGCTAATCCCGTACCAGCTACGAGTCCGCTAACAGATATCAGCTTCGTCCTTACAGATGTCTCCTACACCGTGGGAGGCGTCGCGGCTACTGGCACACTGGATTTCTTTTCGGCTGCCGGTGGCGGAGCGTTTGTCCTGGCGGCCAGCCCGGCCTCGACCTCATATATACTATCCGAGTACGGTCCCGTCCTTTATCAGGGTCCGGAAAGCAATCCGACATTCATCCCGGGTGAGTTCAGCCTTGCCGATTCAGCTACCGGTCCGACGAATGCCACTCTAACGATTGCGGCGGTGACGAGCACTGCTACTCCGGAGCCAAGCACGCTGCTGATGACTGGTCTCGGATTGGTGGCGCTGTTCTGGGTTGCGGGCAAGAGACGCTTGGCCGCGCCAGTGCAGTAAATTGAGTGCGTCCTCTTTTCTGGATTGTCACTCGCCCCTCGGATGCGGTCTTCCGGGGGGCTTTTGTTTTTCCGTGTAGCAGAGAGTTGGGGTAGTCTAGTGTGGTCCGGCCGAGGTTCTGAGGAATTCCATGATCCTGCGGCTCGGCTACGACATCCGCTTCGAAGTTCCCGCACCTGTCGCCGTAGTCGCCTTGCTCAATGTGCATCCTTCTCGCGCGGCCGATTTAGGGAGCCCGGACGAGTTGCGCCTAGAACCTGCGACGCCCGTCGAGAGCTATCTGGATGGGTTCGGCAACCGCTGCGTCCGCTTTCTGGCTCAAAAAGGGACTCTGCAACTGACGAATTCGCTCCTGGTGTATGATTCAGGCCTACAGGATGCAGTGAAGCCCGATGCGCGGGAGGTCCCCGTTCACGAACTTCCGCAGGACGCCTTGCGCTATCTCTATAACAGCCGCTACTGCGAGGTCGACAGATTCTCGATGATCGCGCTCGAACTATTTGGAGATGCGCCACCGGGTTGGTCGCGTGTGCAGGCGGTCTGCGATTGGGTTCATAGCAAAGTCACCTTCGGATACCAGTACGCTCGGCCTTCGAAGAGCGCTTTGGACGTGTACACGGAGCGCTTCGGCGTCTGCCGGGATTTTCAGCATTTGGCGGTGACGTTATGCCGGGCGCTCAATATCCCCGCACGCTACGCCACCGGGTATCTGCCCGACATCGGCGTGCCTGTCGATCCGAATCCCATGGACTTCAGCGCGTGGTTCGAGGCCTATCTTGAAGATCGCTGGTGGACATTCGACGCACGGCATAATCATCCGCGCGTTGGACGCGTGTTAATGGCGACGGGCCGCGACGCCTCCGACGTGGCCATCACCACTTCGTTTGGGATGGCTCAGCTGACGCATTTCACCGTCGTGAGCGAACAGGTTTCGGAAGCGAACGCCACGAGCTAGCAGCATCAGCGGCCGGCATCGTGGCGCTCGTCGAGCTACAGGGAAATCATCTCGGCGGGTTGCTACCGTCCGCCCATCCCACCTTGTCCGCGCCTTCCGCCCATCATTCCGCGGTCAGCGGTCGAAGGCGGCACAACCCCCTTCAGCCGCAAATAGACAGCCATGCTGCCGTAGCACTCATTGTCGTGCGCCACATTTCCCGCGAGCGCGGCGATGCGCGACGTGCTGCCCCGGAACGATTGTTCGGCGTCTCCGGCATTGGCATCGGTCAGGCCATTGTAAGCAGCGTCACACGCATCGAACGATTTCTTCAACGCATCCACCAAGTCGGCCTTCTTGGCCGCCGTGCCGTTAGCCACGCCTCGAAGCATTGTCATGGTCGCGCTGTCGGGAGTCTGCCCGGCGATTCGCGAGCAAGTTCCCAGTTGTGACTGCGCCACATGCGCCACCCAGCCTCCGAAATCCCGCTCTGCCGGAGTTGGCTTAAAGGAATAGCCGTCTTCTGGCATCGCGTCGGCCGCCTTCTCCAGATCCGTCTTTACACTGTCATACTGCTGCACGATCCCTGCAGTGAGGCTCACGGGACCACTCGGCTTCTGGCCCGCTCCCCGCATTCCCCCCATCCCACCCTGTTGAGCATTCAACGTCATGGCAAACGTCATCGCAATCGGAATCGCGAACCAACGGCAGCTCTTCATATTCCCTCCTGAGATTTGAAAATGTTCGCACCCTGCCTGCCCCGCGGCGGATGATCGAATCCATCGCATCCCACCCGACTTCGCTAAAACGATATGGCACGCCGCCCAAAGTGTCAATCGCGGCACGGCCTGCGCCGTTCTCGCTTTCGAATTGAGAAGGGCGATTGGAATTCGGGCAAAGGCGGTAGAATAGACGCACCGCGCGAGAAAATGATTCTGCTGCTCGACAACTACGACTCGTTTACCTATAACCTGGCCCAGTACCTCGGCCAGATGGGGCAAACGCTCGAAGTCCGCCGGAATGACAAGATCACGCTCGACGAGATCGAGATGCTCGAGCCGGAGCGGATTGTCATTTCGCCCGGCCCTTGCACGCCTAAGGAGGCGGGCGTCAGCGTGCCGCTCATTGAACGCTTCGCGGGCAAAATTCCGATCCTTGGCGTCTGCCTGGGCCACCAGGCGATCGGAGCTGCGTTCGGCGGGCGCGTGATTCGAGCGCCGGAAGTGATGCACGGTAAAACCAGCGAAATTCATCACGATAACAAGACGATTTTTCGCAGCTTGCCGCAGGACTTCCCTGCCACGCGCTATCATTCGCTGATTGTTGAGCGCAAATCGCTGCCCCGATCACTTGAAATCTCGGCCGAGACCGAAGATGGCACGATCATGGGCCTTCGTCATCGGAAGATGAGGGTGGAGGGCGTGCAATTTCATCCCGAGTCCGTCCTGACGGGCGCCGGGTTTCGGTTGATCGAGAATTTCCTCAGTATCTAAAATCCAGCACTAGCGCTGTTGCCGCCTTCCTCTCACTTGCCGCAGACATAGCCATTTTGCTTATTCGACGTTGAGAATTTTTCCCCTTTTCCGTCGATTAGAAACGGAAATTATGTTGAAGGCGTTAGGGTTAGGTCGAATTCTAATCGGCAGACTGTCGATTAGAATTTGTGCGGGGGATGTTTGTCTATGCTCCCCAGTTTGGCGTCTTGTTTCGCCTTTCGCTTTCCGCCGCTGGCTACCGCGATTAGAACCGGGTGCCGTCCTTTGTTTGCAATGAGTTACATTGAGTTTTAATTCTTGTGAGTTGCGATTAGAACGGCGGGGTGCGGGCGCTCGGAGGCGGGTATGGGAAAGTCGGCATCTTCTTTGGGCGGCGGTGACTGTCGGCGCGGTTGTCATAACGCAAAAACCGAAAGACAGTTTACCACAGAATATATGGACTTGCAAGGACTTTTTGTGTGTCACTTTTTACACTTTCGAGGACATGCGGAATTCGGGAAGGCAGGAATTGGGGTCCCAAGGACACTCCTTGCTTATGACGCGATTCACGCCCTTTCGAACCGGATTCCTCGTTTTAAGCGGCCAAACCCGCGCGCGTTGCAAACCCCGGCGACGCATGCAGCACCCGCTTTCAAAATTCCAGGAGTGGTTGCGATCCGCTGCGGCTCGCTCATCTCTAGGCTTCGACTAGGGCTGCCATCCGCCAAAAATACTCGTCGTGGTGGGCGAGATTTTCTCGATACGTCGACCGAAGGGATCGTATTTGAAGGTTTCAGCCGTATGGACTCAACCCAGCCTTGAGGTCTAACAGATGCTATCGATTCTTCTAAACCTTAAGCTCGCTACCGTGTCACCATCAAATCGAACTGCGATAGCAGTAACAGTCGTGAAGAAAGGGGCCTTGCCATCAAAGCATTCCTCCCGTCTTCCTAGCCAGTACTGATAGTTCTTATCCGAAGACGGTAGCGCTCGATTGATTTGCCAAGGATAATTCCACTCGGACCCCTGCGGGTTTTTTTGGGACACCCAAAATGCGGTCGACATCCTGCTTTCTTAGTCCTAACTAATTGCAGGCCAGTGTTTGTGCTGACTGCGTTGGGCGAAATGGCCGTAGTCCGACAACTGGAACTATCTGAGTATGCGCCCGGTAAAATATCAGGGCGTGTAGCGAGGCACATGTGCACAAAAGCGCGATCGCAATTCTCGCGATTTCGGGAACGCTGGCTGTGGCAATGGCGGCCGCGCGAGTTCACACAAGTCTTCCACAGCGAGCGGTGCCAAGAGACGCCGTCGCGGAACCATTAAGAGCGACACGAGCCTATCTCGGGTTCGACCGGAACGATTATCCGGGGGATTCGGCGCTTGGCGCTCTCCACAATGAATTCGCGTTTGCGGGCTACTGGCTCAACGGGCCGCCCGGCGAAACGAAGAGTACGTGGCTCGGAAAGCGCTCTATCTTGAAGCCGCATGGTTTTGGGTTCCTTATTCTCTTTAATGGGAGATTGGACAAACAACTGAAGTCGCCCGGGGCGGCCTCCAGCTTGGGGAAAAGCGACGCAACCGAGGCCGTCAGAGTAGCGCTGCGCGAAGGCTTTCCTAAAGGCGCGATCATTTTCCTCGATCAAGAGGAAGGTGGCCGGTTTCTGCCGGAGCAGAACGCGTATGTTTTCGCGTGGGTCGACGCGGTGATCGCGGGCGGTTTTAGGGCGGGCGTCTATTGTTCGGGCATTCCTGCGCCGTACGGCCCGGGCCGATTCGTCGTTACGGCACAAGACATAAAGCAGCACCAAGGCGCGCGCACAATCGCATTTTTCGTCTATAACGACGCTTGCCCGCCATCGCCTGGCTGTCCGCGTTCGGCAAATCTCCCTGCGCCATCGGCGAGTGGCGTCGCGTTCACTTCGGTGTGGCAGTTCGCGCAGTCGCCGCGGCGACCTGAATATTCCGCGGCGTGCAGTTCGATGTATGCGAAGGACGGAAATTGCTATCCGAACACGCAAGCCGGCGCCAGCGGCATCTTTCTTGATCTCGACACCGCGCTCTCAGCTGATCCTTCGAATGGAAAATGAGGAAGCGGTTGAGCGATGGGGCGAGTGGGTACACGGCCGGGCGAGAAGAGCGCAAGAGGGGTCCTTCGGCTCGCCGCTGCGCGGACGATGGCTCAAGATTGGGCACACGTCAGGATCAAAGCAATTTGCGGTGGGTGCGGGTGGACATCCAGGGTTGGAAAGGGTGCAGATGGAGCATGGGGGATTTGGCGCGCAGGGTGGTGAGGATTTCGTTTTCGTGCTTGGCGTCGGCACGGTTGCGCGGGCTTAATTCGATGCCGATGTCGGCGGCCTGGGCTCTTGGCCTGCTGGAGAGGAAGTCACCGTAGGCGACGGCGCGTACGACCGTGACATCGGCGCTGCGGTCTGAGTTCAATTCGCGGATGCGGTCGCCCAGCGATCTGAGCGCGTCTTCTGCGGCTTCCCTTTTGTAGCGCGGTGTGACTGAACCGGAGACGGTTTCGCCTTCAATGGTTGTGAGCCATTCGTCCTTGCCGCTTCGCTTCACGTAGCCCTGCATTTCGAGAATTGGTAGCGCGCTGTTCGCTTGCGCGAGCGTCACGTTGAGAGTTTGGGCGAGATCGCGGGCGGTCCAGGAGATCGTGCCGCGCGTGTCTTTGAGGAAGCTAAAGACGGCTTCGCGGATGAGTTCCCGCAGGGCGGATTTTTCGGATTTGCGGCGCTTGGATTTTTGCTTTTGTGCGGCGGGGAATGGGATGATTTTTTTTCCGGGCATAGGAGATGTTCGAAAAAGGGCGCAGCGAACAGCGACCCTACGGGCGAAATCAGGAGCGCTGTCACATAAAATCAATTCCAAAAGCAAGGCCGCCCGCCCAAAAGGCGGCCGCTACAAGGGCAAAATCAAAAACGTCCAACTATAAAAGCAAATTCACACAGCCAAGAGCGGCTGCGCCCACGCACCAGAACAGCACAGTCAGGAGTGGCTGTGCCACAACGGCGCGCGCTACAAAATCGTCAGCCGGCTTTGCGGCCCTTTTTGCGTTCTTCGGCTTTGGCGGGCACGGCGCGGAGCAGGGTTTTGCCGGAGCGGCGCGATGTTTGTTGTTCGACGCTCTGCTTTAGCGCGGCGACGAGGTCGATTACGGGCGCTTGCTTCTTGTGAGGCGTGGCCGCGACGGACTTGCCGTGCGTCTTTGCCTCGATGAGATTCTGGAGCGCTTCCTGATATGTATCGCGATATTTCTCCGGTTCGAACGGGCCGGCTAGATTCTTGATGAGCTGAAGCGCGAGCGTCTTTTCCTGTTCGCGGACTTCAGTCTTGTCTTTGCCCGTGTAGTCATGGGCCTCGCGAATTTCGTTCTGATAAAACATGGTGTGGAGCGTGAGGCCGGTCTCCGTGGCGCGGATGACGACGGTGTATTCGCGATTGTGCATCGTGACTTTGGCGACGCCGGCATAGCCCGATTCGAGCATCGCATTTTGCAGCAGATGATAGGCGTGGACGCCCGCTTCCTGCGGCGCGATGTAATACGACGCGTCATAGTAGACAGGGTCGATGTCTCCGATCTTCACGAATTCGAGGATTTCCATCGCCTCGGCGGTTTCCGGTTCGACCGATTTCAATTCCTGCGGCGTGAAGAGCACGTACTGGTCTTTTTCATACTCGTATCCCTTTTCGATTTCGGACCATTCGACGTTGCGATTGCACGTCGGGCAGAAAAGGGGATGCTTCAATCGCGTGTGGCAGACGTTGTGAAGTTGATTGAAGCTGATGCTCTCCGAGCGCGCGGCCGGAGAGAGACTGATCGGGACTGAAACCAACCCAAACGAGATGTAACCCTTCCACGAGGCGGGCATTGGCTCAATATACCACGGCGGATATTTGCGCCAAGAGGATTTGGGTGGACGTGTCCAGAAGTACAGGCGAAGAAAGGGAGAAGACACAAGACTTGGGCCGTATCAGACGGCAATCGATCCGATCATGTTTTTCCGCCCGACGATGATTTCGCTTGGGCACGGTGGGATGTGGTAAGAGCCCGAGGAGAATTGGACACGCTACAAGTTGCACGGAAGCGGCGTGCAATGTAGAGTTTCCTGAGCCCGCCGCTTGCGCGGGCGTGTCCGTTTACAACGGGCAAACGCACCGGCAGGTGGCGATTGGATTCCCAGCTCTTCCGCACAAAGAGCATTGACCGGCTCATCTCGGATTCGGAAAATCCCGAGAAAAGGCTGAAGAAGACGCTCGGCTGGCTGAGCCTGACGTCGCTCGGCATCGGCGCGGTGATCGGTTCGGGCATTTTCACGGTGATCGGCACCGCGATCGCGGGACAGAAAATGCGGTTCAGTTCGGTGCTGAATGCTCCCCTGATCGAATATCTCATCTATCACAAAGCCTCGTTTGGGCGCCCCGGCGCAGGGCCCGCCATTGCGCTTTCCTTCGCGCTTGTCGGCGTCGTCTGCTGTTTCGCAGCTCTCTGCTATGCCGAACTGGCATCGATGATTCCAATTGCGGGAAGCGCGTACACATACACGTACGCGACGATGGGCGAACTGATCGCATGGATCATCGGCTGGGACCTGATCCTTGAGTATGCCGTCTCGAACATGGCGGTGAGCGTGGGATTTTCCGCACATGTGGTCGATCTCTTTGACTGGTTCGGATGGCATCCCAGTCTGCGTTGGATTACGCCTGCGTATTTGCCCGGCGGGATGACGGATTTCGCGGGGAATACGCTTTACGAGCCCGGTTGGCATTTCGGCTTCAACTGGCCCGCATTTGTGATTGTGATGTTGCTTACGGTGGTGCTGGTTCGCGGGATCAAAGAATCGGCCGAAGCGAACAACATCATGGTGTTGCTGAAAATCTGCGCGATTTTGATTTTTGTGGGATTCGCGGCAGGTTCCATACACCCGGCGAATTGGCATCCGTTTGCGCCGAACGGCTGGCCGGGGATCCTGACGGGCGGATCGATTATCTTTTTCACGTATATCGGCTTCGATTCGGTCTCGACGGCCGCCGAGGAGTGCCGCAATCCGCAGCGGGACTTGCCGATTGGCATCATTACGACGCTGATTATCTGCACGGTACTCTATATCGCCGTCGTGGTCGTGCTGACGGGCCTGGTGCCGTGGCAAACGTTGATCGACGATGCCGCGCCAGTGGTGAACACGCTGAAGCGGCTGCATTTTGGCGATGTGCGGCTGGCGGTGCTTATCGGGGCGCTGCTGGGGATGATCTCTTCCCTGCTGGTGTTCCAGCTTGGACAGGCGCGCGTGTGGTTTGCGATGTCCCGGGACGGGTTGCTGCCGCGCATTTTCAGCCGCGTGCATCGGCGCTACCGCACGCCGGATTTTTCCACCTGGGTGGCTGGGTTCGTGGTAGGTATTCCAGCCGGACTGCTCGACATCGGGACATTGGCTGATCTTTCGAATATCGGGACGCTGTTCGCTTTCGCGCTGGTGGCGGGCGGCGTGCTGATTTTGCGTTATCGCGAACCGGATCGGTACAGACCGTTTCGCGCACCTGGGGGGATACTGGCACCGGTGATTACGATTCTGGCGTGCTTGCTGTTGATGGCTGGGCTGCCGATCACGAATTGGATCCGGTTCGTCGTGTGGCTGATCATCGGGCTGGTGATCTACCACTTTTACGGTCGGCATAGGAGCGAACTGGCGCTTGAACGCGCCGCGGCCCAGGCGAAGTCATCCGAGGAAGTGCGCTGATGCTGCGGCGCGTTTGCCTTTTTGCGCTGCCTCTGCTCACGGCGGCAGTGGCTCTGACGCTTTCGACATCCTACGGCTGGGGCGAAAGCGCCGAGCGGCTGATTGCAAATAAGGCTGTCGACACGCTGCCGGACGAGATGCTGCCCTTTTTTGAGGCGAACCGGCAGTTTATCGTGGAGCATGTGACGGAGCCGGAAGGCGTCACGCCGGAGGACCATACCGGCTTTATACAGCTCGACCACTACGGCCAATTCCCCTTTTCGGCGCTGCCGCGCTCGTATACGGCCGCTTCGCTGAAATACACGAAGCACACGCTTGTGGAATATGGCGTTCTGCCATGGCAAATCGGGATTGAGAGCGAAAAGCTGACGGACAACTTTCGCGATCACCAATGGGGCGAGGCAAAGCTTTCTGCCGCGGCTCTTGCCCACTTTGTCGCGGCAGCTTCCGATCCGTTCAATACCACGACGAATTTTGACGGACATCTCTCCGAGCAGCCCGGCGTGAATCAGCGTTACGACGCTGGGCTAATCGATCGCTACCAGCTTTTTTTCTTTGTGAAGGCGAATCAAGCCTCGTATATCCCTGAGCCGACCGATCGCGCGTTCGATATGTGCCTGGAGGCGCACTCGTGGCTTGAAAATATTCTGCTTTCGGACCGGCGCGCGCATGAAGGCCTGAAGGGCTATGGCGACGATTATTACGATCACTTTTATGCGCAAGCGGGCGCTGTGCTGATTCGTCAGCTTTCCGACGCTTCCACAAACGTCGGATCGTATTGGATGACCGCTTGGATCAATGCCGGTCGCCCGCAGCTTCCCTCACACTAGTTTGACCGCACCTGAACCTCAGTCCAGTAACTTCGACGCGCCGGTAGGCAGCGAAAGGCGTGGACACTCTGGAGCCCGCACTTTCTAATGAACTGGGGAAGCCGCGAAAGACCACGGGGTTGGGGGTGTGCGATGAGGCAGACGGCTATCGTTTTGGCGATCTTGCTTTTTGGCGCGGGGATGGCGAGCGCACAGACGGCTTCGGAAGGCGCGCTGCTCGTTGCGGCGCCGACTCCTTCGATCAATCGAGCGGTTGAAAGCCCGTTACTTTCAGGCGCCTTGCGGGGCGCGCTGCTGAATTCTGCGCGGCCCGCTCCGGCGCCAGCACCGCAGGAGATCGAGGGGGTTTTTCCTGCGTACTCGTGGCAGGCCAGTGTAGGTTTCACCTACATGCGGTTTTATGAAGTGCCGGGAACGGTTGTAAGTACCAATGGATTCAACGGATCAATGGCTTACTTTTTCAAGCCCTGGATGGCCGCAGAGGGCGTAGTCGATGCGGGAACCGGGAAGCAGCTTGGGCAATCGGTGCAGTCTCTATTTACGGGCGGAGGATTGCGGCTGAGCGCCTCGCAAAGTGACACCTTAAACCTTTGGATTCATGGAGATGCGGGAGAGACGCACTTTTCGCCGAAGACGACCTTCGGAGGCGAGAATGCGTTCGGGTACGAGGCGGGAGCAGGCGTGGACATCAGCCCGCGGCACCACAAGCTGGCCTGCAGGCTTGGCGTCGATATGCTCGGCACTTCATTCTTTGGCACTTATCAAATTAGCCCCAAGGTTTCTGCTGGGATCGTCTACAAATTCTGATTCACTTCTGAATAGCGTCGGTTCGATTCGCTCGCGCAACAAAGTGCCAATTTTGGCGCCTTTGGCGCCATAAAATGCAGAATTTTGGTTGGTTTTGGCGCGGAGTGCGCCTTAAATTCCGATCGTCTGCTTGAATCCCCGAGGCGGGAGCCTCAGGGCTGAGTGCGACGAATCGGGCTCTCCTCGTCGCGAAACCGGGGTGCAGCGAACAGCGCTCCTACCGCCTCCCCCAAAGCGCCACCCGAGCTACACCTAATACCTGAAACCCTCGGGTCCAAAAAAGCGGACCCGAGCTACATTCCGTCTCACCACTTGTAGCCGATTTTGCGGACGAACTCGTGGCGGTGTTTGCGGTCGTCGTGGCTCTCGACACCTTGGGGCGAACTTCCATCCACGACGCCGAGGACACCTCTTCCCTGTTCGGTTTGAACCACGATGACCTCGACTGGGTTGGCCGTGGCGCAAAAAATTGTGCAGACTTCGAAGGAGTCGCGGATGCGGCTGAGCAGATTGATCGGGTACGCGTTGCGAACCAGCACAACGAACAGGTGCCCTGCGCCGATGGATTCGGCATTTTGTATAGCAGCACGGCGTAAATTTTCATCGTTGGATTCGACGCGAATAAGACATGGCCCTGAGGCTTCGTTGAAGGCGACAGCGAACTTCGCATTTGGCACAGTATTCACGATCGCTTCATAAAGATCTTCGGCGGTTTTGATGAAATGAGACTGGCCGAGGATGAGATTCGCACCTTCGGGAATTTCGAGACGAACGGGGAGCAATTCCATTTTCCGGTCCTCACACGTAATTATTTCCCAGTATTGGAAACCGGCGAAAGCAGGCGAAAACGCCGGAAGGCCATTATTACGGGCTGAAATGCGTGTGGCAAGGGTCAAATGGATTTGGCCATCGATTTGCACAGAGATTAACAGAATCGTGCTTCGATCAGCAGCATCGAATCAGCAAGCGGGTTCAGCTCAGCGGGAAGAGATGGGTTAGATGTTCATCAAAACGGTCGAGCAGGCAAAGCGTTGGTTCAAAATTGTGGGTGGCTTCACCCTGCTTGTAATAGGAATTGCCACTTTGTTGTCTCCTGCCCCAGGTTTCCTCATCATGTTGCTAGGCCTCGGTATCCTGGCTGCGGAATTCGTGTGGGCGAAGCGCCTGCTGAATCACGTGAAAGAACAGGGCGACAGGCTCCGGCAGAGCGTTTTCATGCGGTCCGATAGGAGTCAGCCGGTTGCGGTGCCCCTGCCACTCACAGTCCAAGTACAGCAGATTGGTCCCCGAAAGACGGCGTAGAACGCACCTGTATCGCAGCTACAAACCCCAGCCTTAAAGCATCGGCGGTGGTGCTGGTGTGTTTTGAGCGGCACGTTGCGGTGTAGTTGCCGCACTGAAGCTTAGTTTTCGGGAGGAATGCGGTCGGCCTTCACGACAATGAGGTACTTCACGTCCGTTTTTTGCGGGTCGAGGCGCAGCCCGATATAACGCACAGCTTCGAATATAGCGCTCGGTGTATAGGTATCATCGGGCGAGGTTGAAGGTCCACGAAGAGCGGCGGCTAGCTCCTGGATGCTGAGGCTCAACGTGATATCGTACCGCCCTTTTAAGCCGGTCGAATCGATCACCGGCTCACGCAACGTGTTCGAGAGTAAGCTAACGAGCGCGGCAATCGGCGCGCCCCCCATCCGAACCGTGCGCGACATCGACACGAAACGGGCTTTATCGGGCTGATCGCCGTCGTGAGTGGTCTGGTCGGCGGACGGCGTGAGTCTCGGACCACCCTTATCGACGACGAGCACGTAGGCCGTTTGTTGTTTTGTGTCCCATCGGAGGGTCATCCGGAATCGCTCCGTAAGCAATTGCTGCAACAGAGCAGGGATCTCGTCCGCGGTCGCGCCTGCGGGGAGCTTTGCCATGACGTCATAGCATTGGGTATCGAGCCAATCCGGCCCGCTGATCCGAAAACTCTCCAGCCCGTAAGCGCGCCTCAGGAGCGATCTGAGATTGACGGACTTAATTGAAATCATGCTCGGGTCTTGGGTGAGACTGCCGAATCCAGTTTCCCCCGGAGGCAGCACTTTTAACGGCTTTACCGATGCGACCTCAAAGACCGGCTGCTGCGATTGCGCTTTTGCAACGAGGAACGTACATCCCAAGAAGAGTGTTATGACCAAGGTCATCCGCATATAACCTCCATGCGCGGGCATGCGCGGGCGTTATATCCCATATTGCGGGAAAAGTCATCGCTCCAGGCGCCACAATTCGCGCGCGTCGCGCTATACAGACCGGTACGGGCTGCGTTTACAACGATTCCCGCATTGTCACCCGAACCGGACGCTGGTACGAAGGAAGCTGGGGTAGACGAACCATGCGCAGACGGATTCTAATTGCCGACGATCACGAGGTGGTGCGGAAGGGTCTGAAATCCCTGCTGGCATCTCGCACGGATTGGCAGGTGTGCGGCGAGGCGACGAGCGGGCTGGACGCGATTGAGAAGAGCGCGCGTCTGGAGCCTGACGTAATCGTGATGGACGTCTCGATGCCGAATATCGACGGCCTGCAGGCGACGCGAGGCATCTTGCAGAGCCGGCCTGAACAGAAGATTGTGTTGTACACGATGCACGACTCCGAAGCATTTGCGTGTGCAGCGATGAGGGCGGGCGCGCAAGCGGCCGTGGGAAAGTCCGAGAAAGCTGAAGAGCTGTTTCATGCGATCGATGTGGTGTTGCATGGGCAGCAGTTTTTTCCGGCGGTCGGATTATTGATGAATTGAGATTGGCCCGCAGTAATTCAAGGTCGAAAACCTAAAAGCGAAGCACGGCCGGCGCCGCCCAGGCAAAGGCCGCCCACCGAGAGTTGCGCGGGAACACCGCGCGTAATGGCCGCTACGAAGGCAACCGCAAAAGACGAAAAGCCCAACTTCAGATCCTCACCGCGAGTTGCGGGATGAAAAGCCGCCTGCGCCCCGCGCAAAAGACTCCGCCATCAGAGCAACGGCCTACAGAAGTTCGCCTAGAAAATACTGACGAATAAGGTAGAAGGGGCGGGTCATTCATTTAGCGCCTGCTCGATATGATGCTGTAATTGTGCTGTTTTCAGCGACTTCGCGCGACTCGCGGCGTCAAATTTAGTATCCCTCGCCCAAAAAGTATCGCGCGTTGACCGGATCGGGCCCGGGGCGCGATCGGGAGGAAATAAAATGGAAATCGTAAAGAAAACACGCAAGCCGTTGGTGGCGTCGCTGGCGTTGTTGTTTGCCGGCACCGTTGCGTTCGGCCAAGCGTCGACGACTCATTCAAACGCGAATGAGATGAATCATTCGGGATCAGCGATGAGCCAGTCGAACTCGGCGAGAATGTCTACCTCAGACGCCCAGTTCGCCAAGCAGGCCGCGCAGGCTAATTTGGCGGAAGTGAAGCTGGGGCAACTCGCCGAACAGAACGGCACTAACAGCACTGTGAAAGATTTTGGCAAGCGGATGGTGAATGATCACTCAAACGCCGAAGATAAATTGAAAGAGGCGGTCGAGAAGGACAACATTACGTTGCCGACGACGTTGAGCGCAACGGATCAGGCGACTTACGACCGCCTCTCGAAGCTCTCGGGCGAGCGGTTCGACAAGGCGTACGCCCAGGATATGGTAAAGAACCACACGACAGACGTCGCAAAATTCAAACACGAAGCGAACGACGGCCACAACGCGACAATCAAGAATTGGGCGTCACAGACGCTTCCCACGCTTCAAGAGCACCTGAGGCTAGCAAAGCAAATGTCACAGACAGTGTCTGCGTCGAACAGCACGACGAGCACCGCGAAACCGACGAGCTGAACTTCAGGAGGGAGGTCGGCCTGAAGATTTGACGTGGGTCGGCGAAAAGCAAAAGGCCCGGCGCTCACATTTGCGAGACCGGGCCTTTGCATTGCTTTAGATCGAGGCGAGCCTCCGCCTAGCTGTGCCGCGACATAAAACGTAGCCTCACTTGATGAAAACGATGACGAGCACGTAGAGCACGAGCGACTCGATGAGCGCGACACCGATAATGAAGGCGTTACGAATCGGTCCGGCTGCGCCCGGATTGCGCGCGGTGCTTTCGCACGCTGCTGCGGTGGCTCTTCCCTGCCCCAAACCGCCGCCCGCGGCCGCGATACCTAGGGCGATGGCCGCAGCAACGTCGATCCAGTCATAGGTGCTGGTGGCCGCTCCGCCAGCGGCTTGCGCGAAGGTGACCGGCGCAAGAACCAACATCAGCGCGAGCGCCAGCAAAATCCATGCTGCTTTCTTTGTCATTCTTTTCCCTCGTTATGAATTTCGCCAGGAGGTGGTCGCCGGAAACCCTTGGGAGAGAACCGGCCTCACACTGGCGTTTTGATGCCAGAATTAGTGCTCTTCGGCAACTGCCACGCCGAGATAAATAATCGCAAGAATCGTGAAGATAAACGCCTGGAGAAACGCTTCAAAAATATGGAAAAACCCGAGCGCCAGGGGAATGCCAATGGAACAATCGCGGAAACATAGCCGATCGCATTCTTGCTTTCCAGGAACGCGAACAGGCCCATGGAAAGAGCAAGAAAAGTCAAATAGATCAATTCGCTGACCATCATGTTGGCCCAAAGACGAACGGTGAGCGAGAGAATGCGAGCGAAATGGCTGACCGTCTCCACGACCAGCATGATGGGAGAAATCGCGGGCAAAGGACCGAGGAGCGTCTTTGCGTAGCCTACGCCGCCATGCTCACCAATGCCAAAAAGGTTGTAATAGATGAATACGACGGTCGTGCAACCGAGAGGGACGAAACTTACGGCCGTGGGCGACATAAACACCGGCACGATGGACATCAAATTGGCGGCGAGAATAAAAATGCCAATCGTGTCGATCATTGGAATGTGGCGCTCGGCACCGTGGCCGACGATATCGTCGATCAAATCTCTGATTCCTATGCCCATCGGATTCGTCAGGAGCATTTCCATGCTCTGCTGTGTGCCGCCAGGGCGGTCAACGGAGATGCGAGTCTTCAGCCAGAGGAAGAAAATCGCCAAAATGACGAACATAATGATTTCCATGGCGAGGTAATTCGGGATGGGATATTGCGAATTCTCCGGCTGAATGTGCAACAAGGCGAGCAGAGCCAGCGCAGGCTTGGCCAGAATCCAATTGATCAGTTTTGTCGGCGGGAGAAGCGCTTCCTTAGTATTCATATGCAGTCATAGCTATCCGCAGAATTCCTGACAAACTTGTGATGTTTTGAGCGAATCGATGTTGCGCTTTTACTATCAGTGGCCGCGCAAGGCCTCGTATCCGGCACCGAAAAGGATGGCCGGAAAAACCGCCGTGAGTCCGCAGACAACGGGCACGGCCGGCAATCGTAGCCAAACGAGGATAGCATACACGGCCAGATTCAACAAACCGAGACGCCCGTAAAATTTGAGGTACTGTGGTGCGCGGCGCACGGGCGTGTTCCGGCCCCGGCCTGGGCGAGGCCCAGCTTGATCACGCCGTCAGCGCCGGCCGAAGCCAGTGGAAATTCAAGTCAGCATAATGCCGCACCGACAGCGAGTCCGGCAGCGGCACGCCATCCCCAGCCGATAAAGGCGGCAAGCGATCCGGCCGCACCCATCAGTGGTGATCCAGACCTTCAATCCGGCGATCCAGGCCGTCGTGGAGTGTGGCTTCAGGCGTCATTTCTTGTCGAGCATGCCTGCGGTTTTGACAGCCTCGCGCAGGCCGATTCCGAGGCCGATGAAACCAAGGATCAGCATGAACAGGGGCTTGGTATGCAGCCAGCGGTCAAGCAGATAGCCTGCACCGCCGCAAACGACCATTGGCACCACCAGGCTGAACGGCAGCGTCCATGCGACGGCTGCGGCTCGCATGTCCCCTGCACGTTTTTGGCGATCTTCGGGATTTGTTGGCGGCACGCGTGCCCCGTTTCGGGTGATGCTCTGGGGAAAAGTTTAGCGCACAGGCGGTGGAGATTGCACGTGTGGTGTCGCGCGCAGAGGAAAAAAGCAGGAGGTTTTCGGGGCGATTCGCTCCCTCAGAACGAAATTTTGTTTCTGCGGAAATCCGGGAGCGTACCTCGCGAGTAGAGCGCAGCAATCAGCGCCCGTACGAACCTACAGGGAATCGTTAGCGGTGGTGGTGGCCATGGAGGACTTCGACCGCGTGAGGGAGCAGGCTGGCGATGGCGTCGAGCGACTCGACTGCGCCTTTTGGGCTGCCGGGCAGATTGATGATGATGGTGGTGGCGCGAATGGCGGCGACGGCTCGCGACATGATCGCGCGCGGCGTTTTCTTGATCTTCGGAGCGCATCTGTTCGGCAAAACCAGGGATTAAGCGATCGGCGACGGCCATCGTTGCTTCGGGCGTAAGGTCACACGGGCCAAGGCCGGTGCCGCCTGTGGTGAGGATTAAATCAGCCGCGCGGGAATCGGCGACGGTGCTTGAAGGTAGAAGCCTTCGATACCATTGGCGATCGTATCCGGAAACCTGGTTTTGCCGAACAGATGCGCTCCGAAGGCATCAAGAAAACGCCGCGCGCGATCATGTCGCGAGCCGTCGCCGCCATTCGCGCCACCACCATCATCATCAATCTGCCCGGCAGCCCAAAAGGCGCAGTCGAGTCGCTCGACGCCATCGCCAGCCTGCTCCCTCACGCGGTCGAAGTCCTCCACGGCCACCACCGCGGCCTGCGACCCCCTGTAGGTTCGTACGGGCGCTGATTGCTGCGCTCTACTCGCGAGGTACGCTCCCGGATTTCCGCAGAAACAAAATTTCGTTCTGAGGGAGCGGAGCGCACCGAAAACCTCCTGCTTGCGCGACACCACACGTGCAATCTCCACCGCCTGTGCCCTAAACTTTTCCCCCAGAGCATCACCCGAAACGGGGCACGCGTGCCGCCAACAAATCCCGAAGATCGCCAAAAACGTGCAGGGGACATGCGAGCCGCAGCCGTCGCATGGACGCTGCATTTCGGCCTGGTGGTGCCAATGGGAGTTTGCAGCAGTGCAGGCTATCTGCTTGACCGCTGGCTGCATACCAAGCCCCTGTTCATGCTGATCCTTGGTTTCATCGGCCTGAATGGGCCTGCGCGGCTGTCAAAACCGCAGGCATGCTCGACAAGAAATGACGCCTGAAGCCACACTCCACGACGGCCTGGATCGCCGGAATTAAAGCCTAATCCCGCTGATGGGTGCGGCCGGATCGCTTGCCGCCTTTATCGCTGGGGATGGCGTGCCGCTGCCGGGCTCGCTGTCGGTGCGGCATTATGCTGGCTTAATTTTCACTGGCTTAGGCGAGGCGCTGACGGCGTGATCAAGCTGGGCCTCGCCCAGGCCGGGGCCGAACACGCCCGTGCGCCGCGCACCACATACCTCAAATTTTACGGGCGTCTCGGTTTGTTGATGCTGGCCGTGTATGCTATCCTCGTTTGGCTACGATTGCCGGCCGTCCCGTTGTCTGCGGACTCACGGCGGTTTTTCCGGCCATCCTTTTCGGTGCCGGATACGAGGCCTTGCGCGGCCACTGATAGTAAAAGCGCAACATCGATTCGCTCAAACATCACAAGTTTGTCAGGAATTCTGCGGATAGCTATGACTGCATATGAATACTAAGGAAGCGCTTCTCCCGCCGACAAAACTGATCAATTGGATTCTGGCCAAGCCTGCGCTGGCTCTGCTCGCCTTGTTGCACATTCAGCCGGAGAATTCGCAATATCCCATCCCGAATTACCTCGCCATGGAAATCATTATGTTCGTCATTTTGGCGATTTTCTTCCTCTGGCTGAAGACTCGCAGCTCCGTTGACCGCCCTGGCGGCACACAGCAGAGCATGGAAATGCTCCTGACGAATCCGATGGGCATAGGAATCAGAGATTTGATCGACGATATCGTCGGCCACGGTGCCGAGCGCCACATTCCAATGATGGGCACGATTGGCATTTTTATTCTCGCCGCCAATTTGATGTCCATCGTGCCGGTGTTTATGTCGCCCACGGCCGTAAGTTTCGTCCCTCTCGGTTGCGCGACCGTCGTATTCATCTATTACAACCTTTTTGGCATTGGTAAGCATGGCGGCGTAGGCTACGCAAAGACGCTCCTCGGTCCTTTGCCCGCGATTTCTCCCATCATGCTGGTCGTGGAGACGGTCAGCCATTTCGCTCGCATTCTCTCGCTCACCGTTCGTCTTTGGGCCAACATGATGGTCAGCGAATTGATCTATTTGACTTTTCTTGCTCTTTCCATGGGCCTGTTCGCGTTCCTGGAAAGCAAGAATGCGATCGGCTATGTTTCCGCGATTGTTCCCATTGGCATTCCCCTGGCGCTCGGGTTTTTCCATATTTTTGAAGCGTTTCTCCAGGCGTTTATCTTCACGATTCTTGCGATTATTTATCTCGGCGTGGCAGTTGCCGAAGAGCACTAATTCTGGCATCAAAACGCCAGTGTGAGGCCGGTTCTCTCCCAAGGGTTTCCGGCAACCACCTCCTGGCGAAATTCATAACGAGGGAAAAGAATGACAAAGAAAGCAGCATGGATTTTGCTGGCGCTCGCGCTGATGTTGGTTCTTGCGCCGGTCACCTTCGCGCAAGCCGCTGGCGGAGCGGCCACCAGCACCTATGACTGGATCGACGTTGCTGCGGCCATCGCCCTAGGTATCGCGGCCGCGGGCGGCGGTTTGGGGCAGGGAAGAGCCACCGCAGCAGCGTGCGAAAGCACCGCGCGCAATCCGGGCGCAGCCGGACCGATTCGTAACGCCTTCATTATCGGTGTCGCGCTCATCGAGTCGCTCGTGCTCTACGTGCTCGTCATCGTTTTCATCAAGTGAGGCTACGTTTTATGTCGCGGCACAGCTAGGCGGAGGCTCGCCTCGATCTAAAGCAATGCAAAGGCCCGGTCTCGCAAATGTGAGCGCCGGGCCTTTTGCTTTTCGCCGACCCACGTCAAATCTTCAGGCCGACATCCCTCCTGAAGTTCAGCTCGTCGGTTTCGCGGTGCTCGTCGTGCTGTTCGACGCAGACACTGTCTGTGACATTTGCTTTGCTAGCCTCAGGTGCTCTTGAAGCGTGGGAAGCGTCTGTGACGCCCAATTCTTGATTGTCGCGTTGTGGCCGTCGTTCGCTTCGTGTTTGAATTTTGCGACGTCTGTCGTGTGGTTCTTTACCATATCCTGGGCGTACGCCTTGTCGAACCGCTCGCCCGAGAGCTTCGAGAGGCGGTCAAGTCGCCTGATCCGTTGCGCTCAACGTCGTCGGCAACGTAATGTTGTCCTTCTCGACCGCCTCTTTCAATTTATCTTCGGCGTTTGAGTGATCATTCACCATCCGCTTGCCAAAATCTTTCACAGTGCTGTTAGTGCCGTTCTGTTCGGCGAGTTGCCCCAGCTTCACTTCCGCCAAATTAGCCTGCGCGGCCTGCTTGGCGAACTGGGCGTCTGAGGTAGACATTCTCGCCGAGTTCGACTGGCTCATCGCTGATCCCGAATGATTCATCTCATTCGCGTTTGAATGAGTCGTCGACGCTTGGCCGAACGCAACGGTGCCGGCAAACAACAACGCCAGCGACGCCACCAACGGCTTGCGTGTTTTCTTTACGATTTCCATTTTATTTCCTCCCGATCGCGCCCCGGGCCCGATCCGGTCAACGCGCGATACTTTTTGGGCGAGGGATACTAAATTTGACGCCGCGAGTCGCGCGAAGTCGCTGAAAACAGCACAATTACAGCATCATATCGAGCAGGCGCTAAATGAATGACCCGCCCCTTCTACCTTATTCGTCAGTATTTTCTAGGCGAACTTCTGTAGGCCGTTGCTCTGATGGCGGAGTCTTTTGCGCGGGGCGCAGGCGGCTTTTCATCCCGCAACTCGCGGTGAGGATCTGAAGTTGGGCTTTTCGTCTTTTGCGGTTGCCTTCGTAGCGGCCATTACGCGCGGTGTTCCCGCGCAACTCTCGGTGGGCGGCCTTTGCCTGGGCGGCGCCGGCCGTGCTTCGCTTTTAGGTTTTCGACCTTGAATTACTGCGGGCCAATCTGAATTCATCAATAATCCGACCGCCGGAAAAAACTGCTGCCCATGCAACACCACATCGATCGCATGAAACAGCTCTTCAGCTTTCTCGGACTTTCCCACGGCCGCTTGCGCGCCCGCCCTCATCGCTGCACACGCAAATGCTTCGGAGTCGTGCATCGTGTACAACACAATCTTCTGTTCAGGCCGGCTCTGCAAGATGCCTCGCGTCGCCTGCAGGCCGTCGATATTCGGCATCGAGACGTCCATCACGATTACGTCAGGCTCCAGACGCGCGCTCTTCTCAATCGCGTCCAGCCCGCTCGTCGCCTCGCCGCACACCTGCCAATCCGTGCGAGATGCCAGCAGGGATTTCAGACCCTTCCGCACCACCTCGTGATCGTCGGCAATTAGAATCCGTCTGCGCATGGTTCGTCTACCCCAGCTTCCTTCGTACCAGCGTCCGGTTCGGGTGACAATGCGGGAATCGTTGTAAACGCAGCCCGTACCGGTCTGTATAGCGCGACGCGCGCGAATTGTGGCGCCTGGAGCGATGACTTTTCCCGCAATATGGGATATAACGCCCGCGCATGCCCGCGCATGGAGGTTATATGCGGATGACCTTGGTCATAACACTCTTCTTGGGATGTACGTTCCTCGTTGCAAGAGCGCAATCGCAGCAGCCGGTCTTTGAGGTCGCATCGGTAAAGCCGTTAAAAGTGCTGCCTCCGGGGGAAACTGGATTCGGCAGTGTCACCCAAGACCCGAGCATGATTTCAATTAAGTCCGTCAATCTCAGATCGCTCCTGAGGCGCGCTTACGGGCTGGAGAGTTTTCGGATCAGCGGGCCGGATTGGCTCGATACCCAATGCTATGACGTCATGGCAAAGCTCCCCGCAGGCGCGACCGCGGACGAGATCCCTGCTCTGTTGCAGCAATTGCTTACGGAGCGATTCCGGATGACCCTCCGATGGGACACAAAACAACAAACGGCCTACGTGCTGGTCGTCGATAAGGGTGGTCCGAGACTCACGCCGTCCGCCGACCAGACCACTCACGACGGCGATCAGCCCGATAAAGCCCGTTTCGTGTCGA
Organism: uncultured Acidobacteriota bacterium; assembly: GCA_963753205.1. Taxonomy (GTDB): domain Bacteria; phylum Acidobacteriota; class Terriglobia; order Acidiferrales; family UBA7541; genus Palsa-295. The sequence goes on from CAVWBL010000001.1 coordinate 354,911, forward strand.
TGTCGCGCACGGTTCGGATGGGGGGCGCGCCGATTGCCGCGCTCGTTAGCTTACTCTCGAACACGTTGCGTGAGCCGGTGATCGATTCGACCGGCTTAAAAGGGCGGTACGATATCACGTTGAGCCTCAGCATCCAGGACCTAGCCGCCGCTCTTCGTGGACCTTCAACCTCGCCCGATGATACCTATACACCGAGCGCTATATTCGAAGCTGTGCGTTATATCGGGCTGCGCCTCGACCCGCAAAAAACGGACGTGAAGTACCTCATTGTCGTGAAGGCCGACCGCATTCCTGCCGAAAACTAAGCTTCAGTGCGGCAACTACACCGCAACGTGCCGCTCAAAACACACCAGCACCACCGCCGATGCTTTAAGGCTGGGGTTTGTAGCTGCGATACAGGTGCGTTCTACGCCGTCTTTCGGGGACCAATCTGCTGTACTTGGACTGTGAGTGGCAGGGGCACCGCAACCGGCTGACTCCTATCGGACCGCATGAAAACGCTCTGCCGGAGCCTGTCGCCCTGTTCTTTCACGTGATTCAGCAGGCGCTTCGCCCACACGAATTCCGCAGCCAGGATACCGAGGCCTAGCAACATGATGAGGAAACCTGGGGCAGGAGACAACAAAGTGGCAATTCCTACTACAAGCAGGGTGAAGCCACCCACAATTTTGAACCAACGCTTTGCCTGCTCGACCGTTTTGATGAACATCTAACCCATCTCTTCCCGCTGAGCTGAACCCGCTTGCTGATTCGATGCTGCTGATCGAAGCACGATTCTGTTAATCTCTGTGCAAATCGATGGCCAAATCCATTTGACCCTTGCCACACGCATTTCAGCCCGTAATAATGGCCTTCCGGCGTTTTCGCCTGCTTTCGCCGGTTTCCAATACTGGGAAATAATTACGTGTGAGGACCGGAAATGGAATTGCTCCCCGTTCGTCTCGAAATTCCCGAAGGTGCGAATCTCATCCTCGGCCAGTCTCATTTCATCAAAACCGCCGAAGATCTTTATGAAGCGATCGTGAATACTGTGCCAAATGCGAAGTTCGCTGTCGCCTTCAACGAAGCCTCAGGGCCATGTCTTATTCGCGTCGAATCCAACGATGAAAATTTACGCCGTGCTGCTATACAAAATGCCGAATCCATCGGCGCAGGGCACCTGTTCGTTGTGCTGGTTCGCAACGCGTACCCGATCAATCTGCTCAGCCGCATCCGCGACTCCTTCGAAGTCTGCACAATTTTTTGCGCCACGGCCAACCCCGTCGAGGTCATCGTGGTTCAAACCGAACAGGGAAGAGGTGTCCTCGGCGTCGTGGATGGAAGTTCGCCCCAAGGTGTCGAGAGCCACGACGACCGCAAACACCGCCACGAGTTCGTCCGCAAAATCGGCTACAAGTGGTAGAACAGGAATCGTTGTGTCCCTGGCGCCCCTTTCGTTCAGACTACGTATTGCTCCCTAAGCACTGGCCACGCGGGAATCTAGGGATCACCGGGGCCGGATCTTAGGTAATTGCCCGACGCGCGCCGCCCTGCCTTACCGCGATCCTCGATGGTACGGGGGTTGAGCAGATCAGCCCATCAGTTAAAGGAGCGTTGTCGTGCATGAAGAGATCGCCGCCGTACTCGGTCTGCGGACGACTGGCGGTATCGCTACCTCGGCCTTGCCCTGCGCACCCGTACGCCCAGTAGCGCAGCGGCGGCCAGCGCCTGTTCACCCGGCGCCTGCTGAGCAGGCTGCCGGGACTCAGCCGGTAACAACGCATCTGGTGGGCCTGGCCTGCTCCGGGCGGGCCCGCCCAGCGGCTCCGGTCGCGTTGAGGAGGGAATTATGCACCCGATGTTCGCGCAGCTGTTCCTGCAGGCCAGCGAGGATGACCTGCTAGCCGAGGAGGAAGACAGGCGGCGCGCCGCCAACCGGGCGCGGCGCACTCGAGCGCGGGCGGCCACCAAGGTCCCGGCCCGCGACCGGGATCGCCGACCGCCACGGTGACGGCGTACTCCATGCCCGCATGGTGTCTAGCGGCCCGCCACGACGAATCGCTGGTGAGATCGGCGGCAATTATTTCGCGGCAGGCCTGTCGATTTCGCACGATCGGTACGACGTAGAGGTGTAGGAATCAAGCGACGAGCTTGAAGGGAGAGCCGTCATGGCTCAGTACGCGGTCCTGATCTACACCCACGACTCCGCCCACGCTCCCGACGCGACGCCGGAGGACACCGAGTCGTGCGACCGGCATTCGGATGAGCTGGTCGAGAGCGGTTCGATGGTCATGGCCTACGCCCTGACGCCCAGGGACATGGCGACGTCGATCCGCGGTGACATAGTCACCGATGGCCCGTTGGTGGATTCCTAGGAGATAGTCGCCAGCTTCTACGTGATCGAGGCGACCTGGATGCAGCGCCGGCCATCGCTCGTCTCAACCCGGCCGTCCGGGATGGCGGCGGGGTCGAGGTCCGGCCGGTCCACAGTAGCTTCGTGAAGCGGGAGGAGCCGACGACCCCGTGACCGACGGCGCAGCCGTCGAGGCGGCGATCGCCAGCGCGCACCGCCGCGAGTTGGGCCCGGGTGCTCGCCGCCACGGCGCGCATCGCGCGGGACCTGGACCTGGCCGAGGAGTGCGTGCAGGAGGCATACGCCGCGGCTATGGAGTTCTGGGTCAGCGCGGGCATCCCGGACAACCCGGCGGCCTGGCTCACCACCACGGCCAAGCGGCGTGCGATCGATGCGATACGACGAGACAAGACGCTGCGTTCCAAGCTCCCCCTGCTGGTGGAGCCCGAAGAAGCAGCCAACGAGGTCGCCATGAATACGTTGACCGCGCAGGACGCCCAAGATCCCGATGACGTCATACCGGACGAGCGACTGCGCCTAATCTTCACCTGCTGCCACCCGGCGCTGGCTACCGAAGCCCAGGTGGCACTCACGCTACG
>CAVWBL010000002.1:0-965070 GCA_963753205.1 uncultured Acidobacteriota bacterium
CCGAGCCACCTGCTGCCTCTCATTATTCGCCTGGTATTGGGAGAACGTCAGACTGCCGCAACTGGTGTCCGGACTAGAAGGCAGCAGCGCGGCTAATTGGGCGGACATCTGCGCCGCCGGCGTCTTGAGCCACGCCGGGTCAATCACATTGGGTATCGGTTTGCCATTCGCGTCCAGAGCCAGAAGCCGCTGCGCCGGTATAGACCCCTCGGCAGGGATCGTCGTCGTCAACGTCCGCGGCGTCCCGCAAGTGCTCGAATTGAAAACCGTAAAATCGCCGCCTAAGGTGGCCGCTGTAGGCACGGTCGTCGTCGTGGGCGGCAGATTCTGCCGTATGGCGGTTGCTGTATGCCATAGAAGAAAAAGAGCTTGTCGCGCTTGATTGGCCCGCCGATGGTGCCGCCGTATTGGCTGCGCTTGAGATTATCAGGTATACCGGGTACTGGCGTTCCGTTGACGAGCGGGAAGGTGCGATTATCGGCGTTCACGTAACCGTTGCGCAGGAACTCGAAGAGGTTGCCGTGGAAATTATTTGTGCCGGATTTCGTGATGGCGCTCACTGTTCCACCAGGTCGGGTTCCCTCGTTCGCTGGCACCGTGCTTGAGTTCACCCTGAACTCGGTCAGGGCATCGGGGAACGGCAGAGGAGCGCCAGTGTTCGTCCGATAGTCCATGTTGGCCGACCATCCAGCAGATAATTCGTGGCATTTGGCTCGTTGCCGGCGATTGAAATCGAGACGGAACCCGGATAGTCGAGGGTGGAATCCATCGATGCGCCGTTACTGGGCGGCAGCGTCGTATTGACTGCTGCGCCGGAGACGCTGCGAGTTGCGTCACTTGGCGGCCGTTCAGCGGCAGGTCGACCACCTGTTCCGGCTGGACCACCTGGCCAACACCGGTGTTCTGTGTTTCGACCATGGCGGCATTGGCCTGCACCTCAACGGTTTGTGTCACGGCGCCTACCTGAAGACTAACGTTGATCGTGGGATTGGTATTCACCTGCAGCACGATCCCCGCCTGGACGTACTTGGTGAATCCTTCCTTTGAGACCGTAATTCTGTAGGGCCCGATCGGGTACGGCTCCAAAAGTGTAGGACCCGTCGCCGCCTGTTTGAACCGTTCGCACGGCGTTCGTGTCGGTATTCGTGATCTGTACCTGCGCACTTGGAACCGCAGCCCCGCTCGCGTCCGACACGGTACCGGATACCTGCGCTGTGGTTTGGGCCTGTGCAAACAGGAGCGGAAAACACACAAATACGACGAGAACCAGGACTCTCTTCATCGTGGCACCCTCCAAAATGTCGAGCGGAACTTGCGGGAATCTAGTCCTGCGGCGAGGCGAGGGTCAATGGCTTTACGGTAGCCCGACGTAACGATACCGTGTCAAAAACCTGTGATAATTCCATTCGGCTAGTGTTGTGTCCAACAGATAACTGGACAGCTGAGATAGGGTATCCTATCTTCTCGGTATGCCTGCTCCCCTTTCTGCTTTATCGCTTAGCGACAGTGACAAACAACAAGTTCAGGAATGGGCTTCTGCCCACGGCACTCCGCAGCAAGTGGCCTTGCGCTGCCGTATCCTGCTGGCTGCCGCCAGCGGTCAATCCGACAACTCCATTGCCCAACAGTTGGCCATCAATCGCAAAACGGTGATGTTATGGCGCGCCCGTTTTGCCCAACAGGGTTTGCCGGCGATGTGGGAGATTGCTCCAGGTCGGGGGCGCAAAGCCACCTATGGCCCGGAGAAAATCCAACAAATCATCGACACCACCCTGCAATCTAAACCCCGAGGCGGAACGCAGTGGAGCTGCCGCTCCTTGGCCAAGCGCTTGGGGATCAGCAAGTCGACGGTGAACAATGTCTGGCGCAGCCACAATTTGAAACCGCATCGCGTGAGGACCTTTAAGCTCTCCCGCGATCCTCATTTTCTGGAGAAATTAACCGACGTGGTCGGTCTGTATCTGAATCCACCGGAACAGGCGATCGTGCTGTGCGTGGACGAAAAGAGCCAAATTCAAGCTTTAGATCGTACCCAGCCCGGCTTGCCGATGAAGAAGGGGCGCTGTGGAACCATGACGCACGACTACAAACGCCACGGGACGGCCACACTGTTCGCGGCCCTGGAACTGGTACAAGGCAAGGTCGTGGGACAATGTTATCAGCGACACCGCCATCAGGAATTCCTGAGCTTTCTCCACCGCTTAGACCAAGAGTTCCCCGGCCAAGTTCCCTTACACCTGGTGATGGACAACTATGGCACCCACAAAAAGGAAGAGGTCCAGGCCTGGCTGAAAAAGCACTCTCGTTTCGTGCTGCATTTTGTCCCCACCAGTTCCAGTTGGCTGAACTTGGTGGAACGCTGGTTTAGCGAGCTCTCGCGGCAATGTATTCGTCGCGGTGCATTCTTCAGCGTCGGTGATCTGAAGAAGGCGATCCGCGAGTTTCTGGCCACGTGGAATGAGGATCCCAAACCTCTTGTGTGGACCGCTACCGTGGAATCCATCACGGAAAAACTGTCTCGCTGCCGACAAACCCTGGAGAAGATTCAGCCCGGCTGCACCCTGCCACGCGGCAGAAAGAAGGAACAATAAGTTGTCTACTTATTTCGCGGACACTACACTAGGTTTATCGGTTTAACCAAAAGGATTAGCAAATACGCGCGGCCGGCGCGTCAGCCGTGTTCCCTTTGATCGTTTGATTCCTGCGATGCGCTGACGGTGTCGCGTCAGTTGCAACCGCTCCACGCCGGATGGCACTGACCAAAATAAGCTTTATCGATAACGCCGGTTCTACCGTCGAACGGTCGATTGATCTCGCAAAACGTCTACGACACTGGCTTGCGTCAAGAATCCAGAGCCGATAAGTGCAATAGAAAAAGCGAGTATGCGGCGATTCATGTCAAACCTCCATAGGTGTGCCCACCGTTTTTTAATTCTGGGCCGCTGTTGCGTGCTCCGGTTGCGTAACATAGATAGCCATCGAATCTTCCCAACGGCTATCCGTCACTTGATGCTGATCCGACCATCCGCATTCATGATGAAAACCTGCGCGTAGGGCTGCGGCGAGTTGTCCTATAGAGCGGCTTCGTCCTTAAAGCCCGCACGAGAGCTGCTGAAAAAAATGCGCTTGCCGTCCGGCATCCACGTTGCGTGGCCATCGCTGCCGGGCGAGTTTGTAAGCTGCTGCAGATCTGTCCCGTCGGGCTTTATCGTAAAAATGTCGAAGTCGACGTTCTTCTGCCTGGTGAAAAGAATTCGATCGCCGCTCGGTGACCAGAAAGGAAAATTGTCCCACTCGGTGGTGAGTGTCTTCACCGATTGGTCTTCAAGGTTTATAATTCGCAGGCCTCGCCAGTTCTTACCCCATACCCGGTAGACAATTTTCTTCCCATCGGGCGACCAACTTGGGAAGCCCGTGTTAGGCTCGTCGAAATTCTTGCCTGTCAAATCGATAGGTTCGGTGCCGTCCGCATTCACTATAATCAGACGGGCGGGTCTGACGTCGCGGGCCGGGAAAAATCCGCCCAATCCAAAGACCAACTTCTTTCCGTCAGGCGACCAAGTCGCAGCCATAGCCGCACCCGAAGGGTCGAAGAACACCCCTTTACGGTCCGAACCATCTGTGTTCATCACGCTGATTGAAGTTGCCGGATTGCCCATTACAGAATTCAAGTCCGTCACTGCCAATTCGCCATTCACCGAAAGCGTCGGGAAAACGTCCGTGTAGCGTTACTCGTGCGCAGGATATCCCAGCTATAAAGCAGTTGATTTTGCGGACGCGCGGTAGAGTCAATCACCTGATAAACGACTAGCTTTCCGTCTGGTGACCACGCCGGGTTGCGGAATGTTCCGGCGATGGTTTTTGCGCCGCTCGTGTACACAATGCCGGCGGTGGGTGGAGCAGGGAGATTCGGATTCGCGTTTTACTCACGATTTTTTACCTCCGATAAACTTGTGCAGGCCGATCCGTAGCGCATGCGGCAAACCGTTCCGCTGCGAGACGTCAAGTGCACAGATCGTTCTGCCGAGAGCATTATCCTCGTGCAGCGCATTCGCCTGAAGGGCGTTCCTCCGGAAGCAACAGCGCGGTTCAAACTATTTAGACGCCTTACGGCAACACAGAGGCGTCACAGACGCTCGCAGTAGAAAGAAAATGTCGCGGCCGGTCTTGCCCCGCCCAGAGGCTCCGTTCGTCATCCGTCCTTCTGCGGTCGTGTCCGACAACAGATCCTCTCGCGACGGCCGCATCGCGTGTACGGCCCCGAACCCCCGCTTCTAAGTATTTTCAGTCATTGTCTCGGTTGCTGTATCCATGCGATGTTCGCACAACATGCCGCGCCAGGCGCTTGGTCGCCGGAATGCGATCTTATTTTTCTCCACGGGCGACGCGACCCGCTCCGAAATCGCCCAAGGCTTTTTCCGCGCCTGGTCAAAGTCAGATTTCGAGTCTTCAAGCACCGCCGTTCGCTCAGGAGAGATCAACCCGCGTGCCGCCGAAGTAATGCGCGAAATCGGCATCGATATCACGACTCAAAAATCCCGCAGCATCAAAGACTCCTTCAAACGTCAGTTCATCTGCGTAGTAGCGATGTGTGAAGTGCCCCGCGAACGCTGCCCGATTTGGCCCTTCACTCGACACCTGCTCAAGTGGAACACTCACGATCCCGCTAAAGCCGCGGATTCGGCGATCGATCTGGAAAATCTTCGCAAGACTCGTGACGAAATTGCCGGTCAGATGCAAGAGTTTATCGCCCACACCTTACCCGATTTGCTGGCACCTCCGTGGCGTGACGGCTCAGGAGGTGGAGACTAATGCCAAACACCACTCGTCGAAAGCGATCGCTGGCTGACCCCACTCGGCTCCAGCCGTTCGATGAGGAAAACGAAAGCACAATTCAGGTCATCATCGAAACGCCAAAGGGTAGTCGCAATAAATACGCCTTTGACCCCAAACAGGAAGTCTTCCAATTAAAGAAAGTGCTGCCCGCTGGAATGACGTTTCCATACGACTTCGGCTTTGTGCCCTCCACGATCGGGGGCGATGGCGATCCGTTGGACGTTCTGGTGTTGATGGATGAACCCGCATTTCCCGGTTGTCTGCTGCAGTGCCGTGTCATCGGCGTCATCGAAGGCCAACAAGGAAAAAAGAAAGATAAGATACGAAACGATCGCATCCTCGCGATAGAGCGTGCCAACCACAGCTACGCTCACGTGAAACACGTCCATGATCTCGGCAAGAAGTTCATCCAAGAGATCGAAGAATTTTTCGTCAACTATCACGCACTAAGCGGAAAGAAATACCGCATCCTTGACGTGTGCGGCCCAGCCGAAGCTCGTCGCTGCATCGAAAAGGCGATCGATTCCGCCAAACGCCGCAAACGCGGATAAGCGAACGTCCGATAATCGGTTTATACGGCAACGCTTCAGGACAGAAATGTCCCCGATGCGTCGCTGTCGCTCTCATGCTTGTTGATGTAATCAACGATCTGGATTTTCCAAACAATCGCTACTTATTGAAAGAGGTCCGGCGCCCCAAGCGAAGATTTGCCCACTCGCCTTCCGCACATTTTAGCGTTACGTTCGATTGCCCCTCCACCTCGACGGCTGCGAGTGGGTGCAGTGGCGCAAATTGAGGTTTGTTTATCGACCCTGGGACTGAAAGGGCACAAGAACGTGAACGCGAGCAGTTGCGTATGGAGGAAATTGCGGCGATCAGGCCCGGCGATTATTTTCTTTTTGCGCGCCCTGGCGGCTCGGTAGCGGCGAAAATCAACGGTATACACAGACAGCGCGTCCCCAACCTGAGTGAAAAGATTGCGCCACAGACCGGTATTGTGGACCGAATCGAATCCCGACCGAGTGTTGTTGCCGCCGACATCTTGGAGGTGAAATAGCTTTTCAAGCGCTTTGCTCGTGCTGTCTAAATGCGACTGCGAGCGCCACAGACGCGCGAAGACGCCAATGCGTAACGGTCGATATCTGGCGCGTCCAGACGAAACTCTCCGGGTTGAAGTCCTCTCGAGCGAGAACGATCCATACCGTGGATCAGTCCCAGACTTGAGAAAGGTACTAGGGCCAAAACCTGATTGCCACCCTAAGGGAAAATCCCCACACTTTTGGAGCCAGGGGAAAGGGTGAAGTGTTTTGAAATCGCGGTCTGTCCTGATCGTCGATGACAATGAAAACGTCCGTTCGGCGCTCCGCCGTTTTATCGAGAATGGCAGGTCCGAACTGCATGTAGTCGGTGAGGCGGCGAACGGAGTTGAGGCAATTCACGAAGCGAAATCGCTTAAGCCCGACATCATTTTCATGGACCTCTTTATGCCAGAACTGAACGGCGCGGATGCATCCTTCGCAATCCGGCAAGAACTGCCGGACACCCGGATCATCGCGTTTACGATGGGTGCCGAACTACTGGGCGAGCGATTGGCTAAATCGCTTGGCGTGGATGTGGTGATTTCTAAATCCGGCGGCGCGACGGCGCTCATTGAGGCGCTTCAAGATATCCTCTCGCGGAACCCAAGTTAGCAGCGTCCTACGTACTTCTACCGATCAACCATCTGGATAGGTCGAAAAGAACAAGCCGCGCTCGCCCTGCGGATGCGATGTAAATTCACCGCCATATAGGGAGTGACCTAATCCCAAGGTCAAGGGGGCCGCCGCCATCACGACTGTGCGGCCTCATTTTTTACCTCTGCTCTCGCCGCAGCCATTCCCGGCGCACTTCGTCCTGTTGAATCGAAAATGCGCTCACGCTCGGCTTGCCATCCGCCGCGTAGATGAGTGGGTGCAATAGATCGCGCATCTGTTTTCCGAACGCAAGCAATTCATCGTCGCTCATGACGCGCAGCCGCATACGAAGCGCCTTGACGTCAATGTGAATGCCGATGGGCGCGGACGGTCCTTGTTGCCAGTCAGCCATGACAGCGATTGGAACGCAAGAAAAAAGCCCCGGCATCCAGATCGGATGCCAGGGCTTTTGTTTTTTCGCCGCGATGCAGCCATTGCACAAATACGTCGAGGCACACGCTAGTTGGAATTCTTTGGTCCGTTCGTTTTGGAGTCAACCATATCATCCAGGCTCGACGTGAGCGTCTGAAACATATCTGTTTTGGATATAACTTTGCGGACTCCAATCCTTCGCGCTTCTGATTCAAACCGCGCGCTCTGATCCAAGGTGTACATCGCAATCGGAATCGATGGATCGTTCTTTATGATCTCCTTCGCCGCTTGCAGGCCATTCATTATGGGCATCTTAAAATCGAGCAGAACAGCATCTGGCTTAAGTTCGTTGGCCAATTGCACGGCTTCTTTCCCATTCGTCGCTTCGCCGCAGATCACCCAGCCGTCATGCTGAGACAGCATTCGCTTTAGCGTATAGCGGATGGGTTCGTTGTCATCGACGATCAAAATTCTCGGCATGTCGGAACGAAGCCAACAAACCACTTCTTCGGGCGGCTGAGAATTCGGCAGACAAACGTTACTGAGAGCCGGGAACGGTCACAATACACGACGATGCTGATATCCGTCGCGATGGGTAAGCTATTAATGGCTGCGGTAAACGCCTGTCGTGAACCTTAAGCCAGGCTAGATAGGTTTTGCCACAATTTAATTCGGCGTCACTCATCCATTGAACGACGCCGGAATCCAACATGTCTTGACTGACTATCGAGCCACATAGATTTGCCCCGGCTGCCACAATCTTCCTCTCGCGCATAAATGCAAAGGTGCAGCTGCCAATGCGACTCACGCGGCCATGCCCCTGGACTATGTCGGCGCGCGGCGAACGGCGAAGACGGGTTGTGCCGGTCTTGCCGCGCCCACAAACCCGGCGTCCCGAAGTCCAGAAGAGCGCTGCTCAAGATAGCGCGTTTCATCGCGCGCGTAAAAAACAGAGTCGCCGAAGGCGGACATGATTTCTCGGCAGAATCAACTCACAACTTGCGCCGAGAGCCATCGCGCCAAACCGCTAGGAATAACCACGTCTTGTAATTTATTCCTCCGCTTTCTGCTTCATGTGCTTTTCAGGCGAGGGTCCTACCTTGCAATTCAAGGAGGTTTCTCGTGATGCTCAATACCCATCCGCGACGGCTGCTAGTTCCAATGTTATTCTGCTTCGCGTTCCAGGTCTCGGCCCAATCCCAGGCTGCAAAGCCGCGTGTCTTAGCGCAGAAGATCGTAGATGATGCACATGCAAAACACCCGGAAGCGTCTGAAATCGGTATTGCCATCGTCGGCTTGCACGGCTGCGCCACGATTGCTTCCACCGATAGAGGCGATATCGGCGAAAAATGCGCAAAGGATGATTCCGAGCCGATGCAGACGGGAAAGCCGTTTGTTGAGAAAGAGAAAAACAGCTTCGATGTCTCTCTGCCGTTACACGACATATCGGGCAAAATTGTAGGATCGGTCGGCATCGAGATCACACCAAAGACCAGCGAGACGGAAAAGGATGTAATTCAGCGGGCCGAGAAAATCGCTAGCGAAATGGAGGAGAGCATTCCCTCGAAGGCAAGTCTCGCGCGGCCTTTTTAATCGCCAGCAATAGGTGAAGGTGGGGTCAGTGCGTCGCCGATTCGAGAAATGAAAACGAAGCATCCCGGGTACGATTCTTGCATCTAAGCCCTTATGCGTAGCGTCATCGGCGTGATGTTGTGTGCTGCGTGCTTGTCTGTTGCTCCCGCACTGCCTGCGCGGTCTTTACAAAGCTCCGGACTACCCTCCCCGCGCTCGGCCTATGGCGAAAAGCTCACCATACGCGGTATCCATAATTTCGGGAAAATTTCCGATCAACTGTATCGTGGCGCACAGCCAGACGCGGCAGGAGTGGAGCAGCTTAAGAGGCTCGGAATCACTACTATTGTCGATCTTCGTCGGGAGGACGCAGGCAAGCGCCATGAGGAAAAACGGGAAGCCGAAGCCGCTGGGATCCGTTTTGTGAGTATTCCTGTCGGCGGCTGGGATGCTCCCGCCGACGCCCAGATAGCAGACTTCCTCTCAATCTTTGCGGACCCTAAGGAGAAAGTCTTTGTCCATTGCCATTTCGGCGAAGATCGCACCGGCGTATTCGTCGCCGCCTATCGCATGGCGGTGCAACAATGGTCCGCCCAACAAGCCGTCCAGGAAATGCGCTTTTTCGGCTTCAATGCTTTCTGGCACCACGCAATGACTTCCTTTGTCCGAAAGTTTCCCGCAGTTTTGTCCACGTCTCCTGCATTTGCCCTTTGGCGCGATTCCACGCCAGCGATGGCGGCGGTCGCACCCACGAATTAATTCGATGTGTTTTGCGTGGCTGTGCGAACGGCGCGAAAGTGATCGCCTATTCCTACAGTTTCCACAAGGATGCAACGGTCACGCCTATCTTGCTCCCTCCCGTTGGGCCGGCTTGGCGGGAATAACGGCCTCGACCAGCGTTCCGGGATTTGCGTTCTTGATTCTCAACTCTCCGCCCAGTTCCACAAGTCTTTGCCGCATGCCGCCGATGCCAACGCCAAAGCTGCCCGGTGCAAGCGCGGCAGTTTCCTCGCGTATACCCTTGCCGTCATCACGGACAGCGAGCGAAATGATTCCATCGGCATGCCTCAGCACGGTGCAGATGTTGTGACAGCCGGAATGACGAAATGCATTTGTGACCGCTTCCTGCAGGACGCGGAATACAGCAATCTCCAATTCCGGTGTAAAACGCGGGAATTCACGAGGCTGGAGGTCTAGCGCCGCTACGATCCCGCTCCGTCTGCTAAGCCCCTCCAGGAACCATTGCAGCGCCGGAATAAGCCCTATCTCATCGAGCAGGGGTGGATGTAACAAGTGTGAAAGCGAGCGCACTTGACGTATCGCTTCGTCGATCAGTTCGCTTACGTCCTTTGCTTTGGCTAGGTCTGCCGCCAGCTTGGCGAGGGTAAGCTGTTGCCCCAAAGAATCATGTAACTCGCGCGCAATCCGCCGCCGTTCGTCGTCCTGGAGTTCGATCATGCAAGCGGAAAGCCTACGCATTTCCGCGTAGAGCTTCTCCGATTCTTGGCGTCTTCGATACAGCTCGGCAAATACTCTCACCTTAGCCCGAAGCAGTTCTGGAATGATCGGGACCGAGACGTAATCCATAGCGCCCCGTTCATAACCTTTCAAGCGATCCTCGTCGGTCACGAACGCAGCTGAGATCAATATGATTGCCGTGTCCTTATGCCGTGGATGGTTGCGAATCATATCGGCCAACTCAAAGCCGTCCATGTCCGGCATTCTTACGTCGCTAAGAACTATTGCGACTTCCGTCTTTAGAAGCTGCTGCAATGCTTCGTCGCCGGAATTTGCTTTGATAATGTTCTCGTCAAGCTCAGCCAGCATCGCTTCGTATGTCAGGAGCTTGGCGGGGTTGTTGTCCACCAGGAGGATGTTGATCTTGTCCATACTTCACCTTGGCGACCTTGAGGTGAGCGGAAAAAACGGGCATGACCTGGTCGCACTGCGAACTGCGGGTTCCCTATCAGAAACCTTGAGGCAGACTGACTCGTCGCGTCCCGGTGTTGGACGGCCTACTTTTCTGGGTTGTGAAATATCAGCCTAGTTCGGTTCCTATTCCGGCTCCTCGCGTCTTTCTCAAACTTTGGATTCCTTGAATCAATGCCGCCATTCGGAGCTGCCAGGGAAGTTGTGGATCGCGCATAAATTTTTATGCACAGAGCTTTCAAACCAAAGCGCCGTCCAGTACCGGAACAGGATCAGCGCCGGGCGGACGAATTGCGCGCAACCGACGCATCAAACGTTGTAGTAGACCTCGTTCCTCGTACTGATCGCTGTAGCTAACGCCCGTTCGTCCCGCGTGCCTCCAGATCTTCGCTGCCACAAACAAAAACCGCAGGCGCGCTGTGGCCAAGGTCGTATGCTTCAGCGTCTCGATCCGATCCTCGGGTTCGCGGTTAAAGAGCATCAGCCAAGAATTGAGATTGTAGGCCAGCATGGCCAACTGAAAATGGTTGCGATTGATGTCGAAGCGCCGAGAAGGATGAGCTGCCAAGCCGGCATCGTTAATCGCTTCTTGCTCAATTTTCGGCTTCGGCCCGTTGATGGTAGAACCACACCGTCCATCAGATCGAATCGCCCATGTTGGTTACGAACACGCCATATAGGTAATCGGCTGTGTCGAACAGTTGGTATTGCTCGGTTTTGGCGTCCCCGTCGCTGGCCGCTTGTAGCGCGTAACGCAAGGCGACGAACCGGTAGGCGCGACCCCAACCGTCCGGCTGATAGAGGAACTCGCATTCCTCGTCGGCATCGGTGTTTGTCGAAGGTTTCCACGGGGCCTTCTGCAACTGCTCGACCAAGCGGCTGGTCTTGCGCGCCACGATGAAGAACTGGGAACCGCACTTCTCGTAGGCTTCTACCGCTTCCGAGCAATAGAAGCCGGAATCGACGCGCGCGTAGATCGGCTTCACCGCAGCAGGCAACGATTGAAAGCCGATGCACAGGTGCGCGGCGATCTTAGCCGCGGTGGGTCGGTCGCCGTTGCGCAACTGTCCGGCGATGTACTCGCGCGTCTCGGTCAGAAAGGTCAAGATCGGCTGGTAACTGAGCTTGCCTTGGTTCTTCGGGTTGTAACTTTTGCGCGCTCCTATCTGTTTGCCAGAGAACGTGTGCACGGTCGTGTCGGTGTCCAGAGTTACCGACGTCAACTGCACGTTGGCTGCCGCCCACACGCGCTGGCGCAAGGCGCGCTGCAGCTTGAGAATCTGCCCGGCCACGCTGCTGTGCAGTGCCTCGAGAAACCGCCACAAGGTGGACTGCGGGGGAAGTTGCTGAACCTGCAAAATCCCGGTCAGAAGGGGATCGCGCGCCACAAAACGCAACTGGTTGAGCCGACTGAACCCCACATACATGCCCAGCAGCATGGCCAAAAAGAATTGATACCCTGCTAGCACTCGGGTCACCCGTGTGACTTTGATGGTTTCTTCCAGTAGCTTGCGAAAGCCGATCTTCTCCAACATGGTGGCGACCGGTAATAGTCCTCCGTACGGTGTGAGATTCTTGCCGGAAAAGTCGAATGGTGTGGAAGCGTTGATTTTATTGGGCTCTGAGCTATCTGCGAATAAGCTTTGATTCGTGCGTGTTTTCTGATTATGCTTCCTTCTCATATTCATTTTTTGGGTGATCTCCTGGTAATCGGTTAGCGAAGTGTTAATTTTGCAGCTTTTTGTTTTATAATAGGATTTTAGGGTAATAAAGGGTTTATTTATGTTGTAGATAAATTTGCTGTCACACACAACTTGGAATCGCGGGGGAGTGAGGATTATACCTTCACATTGATGCAGAGCAACTGCTAACAATTTATGAGTGCACCAGAAATGGATGTAAGGCTTTCAGTAGTCCAGCAGCGCCATCGGCCTTGGAAACTACGAGATCGATTCCTATCGCCTCGTTCGTAAATTTCTTGAAGGCGTCCGAATAAAGGCTGAATACTACGATCAGAGCCTCCGGCTCGATGCGCTTAATCTCGCACGCAGCCTCAAGCCCGTTCATAGCGGGCATGGCCAAATCCATGACGACCAAACGAGGGTGTTTCTCCCTGGCTATTTGAACCGCTTCGATTCCATCGGCAGCTTCGCCACACACAATGCATTTGCCGCTGCGTTCGAGGAAACCTCGAATAGCCGCGCGAACTGGAGCATTGTCATCGACGATCAAAATTGATTTCTCGGCAACGCTCATTAGCCTGCGATCCGTGTTGCAGGTCGTCGCTGGGCTGAGCGACCGAATCGTGTGGCGTCCTTTGAATTAATCTCTCACTGCCGCGTAACAGGAAGGCGCTATACGACTCTCTATCTTTATTGCGCCACGATCTTTGCGTTGTGAACATCAGCAAACATCCCTACTCGTAGCGTTTCAGGCATTGAGATTTCACGTTCCTGGCGGTCGTCGCTTCCGCCTTACTCATCAACGTTAATCGGCGGCGGAACGTGCTGCGTCACAACGATCTCATTTTGATGCGTGATCGAAAGCGACAGACGCGACCAATCTGTATTTTTGCGTGCCAATTCCAAAGTTAGTCTTGGAAGTGGAAAGACTCATGAATGCGCCAGTCTCGGTCCACCAGGCACAACCTGTCTCCAATGATCACGTAGCGCCAGCCGCGCGGCGGCACAGTCAACTGATTAACCAGGTCGTCCGGGGCAGGTCTTGCCCTATCCTGCAAATCGGGATCGACGACGTTACCTACCTGGAGCCTGCGATCGAGGTCGCCGTCATTGATCTGCACACCGAAAGCGCCTAGGAACTGATTCAGCGCGTTGGGATGATCGATATTCCATTGTTGAATCGTTCGGCGGTCTTGATCACTAAAACGGTCAAAGTGATAGATGTCCCGAACGGTCGAGTCTCGATCCACGATAACGACGTTGTCACCAAGGATCAAATAATTCCAAGCGGACGGCAGCGGGTCAAGACGCTCTTCAAGATTGTATGGAACCAAGTGCGCCCAACTGCGGAGATCATCATCAAGAGGTCTACCGACCTGCAATTGGTTGTCAACGTCCTCGCCGTGCCAGCGGCCCCGGTCGTCACGCAACTCAAACTGGTCTGAATGATCGCGATACCAATCTTGCAGAACTTCGCGGTCGTGATCGGTGAAGGCTCGATATACGTCGCGTTGGTACCGGTCTTCGTTGTCGCGCTGATCGTATTGTCCATACCGTTCATACGGCGAGCTGTCCTGCAGGTGCATTCTGGCGTAGGCGCCGCCGGCAAGCAGTGGCACACAGGCAGCAATCAGAATCTCTTTGAACTTCATGTTCACTCCCCGGGCTGAGGGTAGGTTTGCTGAGAAAAGTATGCAATTCGTGGGGTGAGAGAGCATATAGGGCTTTCCATCGAAACATCGCCATACTGTCATTGACGGTATTTACCTGGGGCGAACCGTGCGCAAGTCGGAGAAATTACATTTGCTTTCGTTGATCTCTTTGTAGCCAGTTGCAAGAATGGGCTTGCCGTCCAGCTTGATTTCGTACCGCCAGACGCGGCAATAAGTGCACGCACCTGAACTCAGGTGCGCCAGCCCGACTCAGGGATGTGAACGGAGCGCGGAGCACAGGGTGGCACGATAAATATGTCCGAGACAGGAGCGCGTTTAGGACTACCATGGAACGACCTGTATGGCTGTGCGCCAAGCGTTACGTTCGTTTGATTTGACGATCCGCAGGTCGAATTACGTCCGTCTCAGTTTTTTGATGACGGAATTGGACGTAGGAATTACATTTGCCAAAATCGCGCTGGAATCAGGCAATGAAGATACGCGAACCAGAAACAGACGGAACGCTCGCAAAGCGTATGACACCGCACTCCATTTCCTACCTAAAATAAGAGAAACGCAGGCCGAAGATAAACAAATCAACGGAAAACTTGCTACGCTGAAAACATTTCTCCAAAGCCTTGGCGAGACCTTCTGAGGGAGACAAACTGGCGGCGCGACCGGGTAGTGGGCGTTAACCTCGCTTGGCGGTTGGCGTCTTTGACTTAGCCTTATTACCTGACGGACGAACCAGAATCCAGCTCGTGTGGCAGTTGCAAGAACCGCAACGGGGAAATCGATGACCTTCGAGGATTGTTCGTTCTTTCGGGTGGCAGACCGATTCGTAAATTCCAGATATCCGATTAATATCGCCCGTTCCATTTGGAGCTTTTGACATAACCATTATAGATTGCATCAAAGCGGGACAGTGGCACGTGATGCTAGTCACTTCAGTTTGAAACGTCAAGACGACCAAACTTTTCCAGGCTGAGCCATCACCCGGGAGGACCCGGGAGGACGTGAGCTGATTGGGCCTTTTTGCTTTTCGTGATAAACTTCCGCCACCTGTTTCCAGAGGAGTCGATCTATGACGAGTCACTTTCATGTTAAGTGGCAAGGCGGACGCCTCGACTGGGAGCGTCACGTAACCCGCGAGGCCGCTGAAGCGACGGCAAAGTATTTGGCGCAGCCGGACGAGGACTACTCCGTTGTAGATTTCGGGGATGGCGAGTGTCCGTACTGCGACGGAAGCGCATCAGCTCCGGAGCGTGGCGAAACAGCCGCGGGCGTGACGTAGCCATAAGCTTTGCCAAATCAGTGGGATGCGCTGCCGAGCATTGCGTCGAGGGTCGGCAAAAGCACCAAGAATACGTCGCTCTTCGAGATTACCGCGCGTACGCCAATCGCTTTGGCTTCCCGCTCAAACCATAGACTGTCGTGAAGCGTGTACATGACCACTGGCTTCGACGGATCGCGCGCGAGAATTCGCTTCGCGGCCTCAAGGCCGTTCGTCGTTGGCATTTGAAAATCGAGCAGGATAATATCTGGCGTTAATTTCGCCTCCATTCCAACAGCTTCCGCACCATCAGCCGCTCCGCCGCACACGACCCACTTCTCGCCAGCTTGCGCGAATACTGAAACGACAGCGCGTCGGATGGTAGGGTTGTCATCCGCAATCAAAACTCGAGGCACGGAACCCTTTCCCGCGCGTCTAAATTTAACGTCGGATAATACCAGATATATACATCAGACTGGCTCTCTGGATCAATATCGCAAGGCGGTAACCATTGGGCGAACAAAAGCCCCGGCGTTCAGGTGGCGGCCGGGGCTTCTTAATTGTTATGCAGCTGCCCCATTCCGTTATCTTTCGCAGGGCCATCAAGACTCATTCATTGAAGTACGAAACCTGCCGGTGAGCACGTCGGACTTGAGGGATATTCCCATTTCGACTACGAGCGGGCGAATTCCTCTCGGTAACCTTGCGCGTATCGTGCGTGCGCCCATTCCAGCCTTGAACACCATCTATTTCGACGGACGGCACAGCATCGCGCTGATCGTTTTCAAACAACCGAACGCATCCACAGCCCCCGTCACTCAGGCTGTGCAATCCGCCTTGGCCGAGACGTTGCGCCAGTTACCTCAAGGCTTCCATTGGGTGGACATCTACGACCAAGGGCACTTGGTGAACGTCGTCGGAGCGGATTTGACGCGAAATCTCGTGATCGGTGGCGCGCTTGCGATTGCGGTCATGCTTTGGGTCTTAGGCGCGGGGTGGGATATGGATCCTTGCGATCAGCATTCCGTTATCGCTACTGACGGGCATCGCTGGACTTTACTCTGCGGGCGAGAGCCTCAACTTGATGACGCTCGGCGCGCTTACCGTGGCCGTGGGCTTGCTTGCCGATGACGGAATCATCGTCCTTGAAAGCATCTACCATCGTTGGGAACAGGGCGATGAACACCATGCCGGAATCGCGACCGGGCTTAGAGAAATCGCAAGTCCGGACGTTACAGAGCCCATGGCATAGAGGCGTCGCCGAGCGCTGGGTCGAGAGTTGCCGTCGCGACCTGCTCGACCACGCGATCGCAACCAACGAGCAGCACCTAGTGGTATGTCCCGTATATAACTTTACAGAACAACCGCCTTCTTTTTCCCCCTGTGCTGGGTGGATCCCGGTTTGATCTGCTCCATCTGGACCCGCGCGCGATCAATCTTTTTGATGATGTCCTCAACCGTGGCGCTCCAGAGGAACGGTTTGGGGCTTTCGTTCCAGGCTTGCATAAATGCCTCGATCGCCTGCTTTAGATCCGGCACACTCACGAAACTGCCGCGCCGAATGGTCTTCTCGGTCAATTCTCGAAACCAGCGCTCCACCAAATTCAGCCAGCTGGAACTGGTCGGCACAAAGTGGCACACAAAGCGAGGATGCTTCTTCAGCCACGCTTGCACGTGCGGCTCTTTGTGCGTGCCGTAGTTGTCCATCACCACATGCAGCTTCAGCTCCGGGGGAAACTCAGCGTCTAAGCGGCGCAGAAACTTCCGCCACTCCTGATGCCGATGCCGGCCGTGACATTCACCAATCACCTGGCCATCCAACACATTCAGTGCCGCAAACAGGGTGGTGGTGCCGTTGCGCTTGTAGTCGTGCGTCATCGTACCGCACCGGCCTTTCTTCAACGGCAGCCCCGGCTGCGTCCGATCTAACGCTTGAATTTGGCTCTTTTCGTCCACACACAGCACCAGCGCCTTGTCGGGCGGGTTCATATACAAACCCACCACATCGGTCAGCTTCTCCAGGAATTTCGCATCCCGCGACAGCTTAAATGTGCGGCTCAGATGCGGCTTGATATTGTGCAGTTGCCATAAACGGTTCACCGTGTTCTTGCTGACCTTTTGCGCCTTCGCCATCAGCCGGCAACTCCAATGGGTCATGCCCTTGGGTTTGCTCTGCAAGGTCGCTTTAATGATCCGGTCTCGCTGGCCTTGATCATAGTGCGCTTTGCGCCCGCGACCGGGAGCGATCTCCCAGACCTCTCCGATGCCCTGCTCGTGCACCCGCTTGCGCCACAGCTGCACGGTGGGTCGGCTCACGCCGAGCCCCTCGGCGATCGCCACATTCTGTTGACCCGCCACTGCCCTCAGGATAATCCGGCAGCGCAGCGCCACCTGTTGAGGCGTTCCGTAGGCGGATTCCCACTGTTCCAGTTGCGTGCGCTCAGCTGGTTGTAACTCGATCGCCAGACCTGTGTTCGGCATGACTGAGATCATAGCAATCGTTGCAACTCTGTCAATCTATTTATGGGACACTACACTAGGAGCCTGTCCGAGTAATAGAGAAAACCGGCTTTTCACGAACGAAGAATCAATAGCTTGCGGCGCAAAAATGCATGAAAAGTGCAATTCTCGGACACGCTCCTAGCACGACTCTTGAAACACCTGTCGGCAGAATCCACTTGATGGTTAGTGGGCCAGTCATCTCACACCGACGACTCACCTCACTGTTACGGCCGGCCAGCTGCGCTTCTTCGTGGTCGGTCATACGGCGAGGTAGTTCAAGATGACTGGAGTCCGCAAAGCTGAATAAGCCAGCTTTCGACGGTTGCGCGCTGCAGTGTATCGAGCCCGCCGAACATCAGACCCATCCCCATGCCAATCGACGAGTAAACGACGGTGGCCTGAGTTTCCAGCGTTTGCTGCCATTTTGTGAGCCGGACTTTCACGACCACGTCCTTCGGCAACGGACTGAACATATCCACGTAGCACCCACCGCGGCTAAAATCGGATGTGTGCGCGGTAATTTTCATCCCCGACTCTAAGTCGATGATATCGATCTCGGCCGTGAAGGCGTAACGCGGATCGCGGCGTCGCTCATTTAGTCTCGGCCCTGCGGAATTAGCGATCGTGATCTCGGCTGCGCTCATCATCGGTACCCTCCTCACTGCAGCCAATCAAGAGCAAGGCTATTGCCTTTCTCGCGATCAGCTAACCCCTTTATTTAGAGCTGAGTAGGAATTTAGCCTATGGTGCGCTGCGTTCATGACGTTGACGGGTGTACGCGGAGACTACACCCGGAAGCGCTATTGCAGCGAGTTGCTCTTGTCGACCGCAGTGGCTTCGGCCTGGGTAGGTCCTTCGCGCGAATCTTTCAGCAGTTCGTAAAGATGAGTGCGACTTATACCGAGGATTTCGGCAGCCCTGACCTTATTTCCGCCGACGCGATCCAAAACGTGGCGGGCGTGGAGGCGATCCAATTCGCGGATGGACAACAGCGCATCGGAATCCGTTTTGCGATCCGATTTGTGAGCAATAACTGTTTCGGGCAAGTCACGAATATCGATGAATTCCGATTCGGTCATCATGCAGGCGTGGCCGATGACGTTCTGGAGTTCTCGAACATTGCCCGGCCAACAGTACTGTCCGAGAGCCGCCTGGGCACGGCGCGTCAGGCCGGTGATCGGCTTCTTGTACTCGGCCGCGAAGTGTTGCAGAAAATGCCGTTGCAGAAGAGGCAAATCCTCCAGACGCTCCGTCAGTGATGGGACGCGCAGTTCGACCATGGAGAGGCGGAAATAGAGGTCTGCGCGAAATTTTCCTTGCTTCACTAGCGCGGCAATATCGCGATTCGTTACGCCGACAACGCGAACGTCCACCTTCACCGGTGCGGGCGAGCCGACGCGCTGAAGTTCCTGGTTCTGAAGAACGCGAAGTAGCTTTGCCTGCATGGGTAGCGGCATTTCTCCTAGTTCGTCCAAGACGGCAGTGCCGCCGTTGGCGTATTCGAAGAGGCCGACCTTATTCTGGTCGGCGCCTGTGAAAGCACCCTTCACATGACCGAACAGTTCGCTTTCGGCCAGCGTTTCGGAGATCGACGAGCAGTTGAACGGCACAAACTGGCCGTTGTGGGCGGTGGACATCGTATGAAGGGCTTTCGCCACCAGCTCTTTGCCAACACCTGTGGCGCCTGTTACGAGTACCGTACGAAAATGCGGGGCGATGCGGCGAATCTTCGAAAACAGGTCAAGCATGAGCGGGCTGCGCCCGACCATCCCTTCGAATGCGAAATTCTGGAGAAGATCGTGATCGAGCCGGAGACTGCGATGGCGGCGCTTCGCTTCATCGGCGATCTGGTGGATTCTTTGCTGAAGTTTTTCGGTCGAGAGTGGCTTTGGCAAATAATCGGACGCGCCTTTTTGAATCGCTTCAACCGCAGATTCAGTCGAGTAGTATCCGGTCATCAGGATCACGTCGATGCCGGGATCGAAGTCGAGAATCTTTTCCAGCAATTCCGTTCCCTTAACACCCGGCATGACGAGGTCGAGAAGTACGACCTGCGGATGCGTGCGGCGGATCAGATCGAGGCCGCCCTTCGCGTCCGACGACGTATGGACTTCGAGTTGTTCGTCTGCCAATACGAACTGCACCATTTTCAAGTTCTGCGCATCGTCGTCGATGACGATCACTTTCATGCGTTGCTCTTGCGCGGGGGCAGTCACGTGGTCACACTCGCGAGCGCTTCTTCTACTCCGTGAATCAATTCTTCGCGCGTGAACGGTTTGCGAAGGATGGCGATTCCGGCATTAAGGACACCTTGCCTTGCGATTTCACCATCCGTGTAGCCGGACATGAAGAGAACTCGCGTGTCAGGGTGCGAGATGGCCAGCTCATCGGCTAGCGCGCGGCCGCTCATTCCGGGCATCACGACATCGGTCAGGAGAAGATCGATCGCTCGGAAGTTTTTTGCAACTCTGAGGGCTTGGGTCCCATCCACAGCCTCCTGCACTTGGTAGCCCATTTCCTGCAATACGTCGCGCGTCAACTTCCTAAGAGAGGCTTCGTCCTCAACCAATAACACCGTGGCAGCACTTGGTCGTCGCGGCTCACCCGGAGCCCACGACTGCTTCGCAATTTCTGCAGGCGCTTCGATCAGCGGTAGATAGATCTCGAACGTCGCACCTTTTCCTCGGTCGCCGTTAACGAGGATATAGCCGGCGCTTTGTTTCACGATCCCGTACACAGTGGCAAGACCGAGGCCGGTACCCTTGCCCTTCTCCTTCGTGGTGAAGAACGGCTCGAAAATATGTGCCTGCACTTCGCGTGTCATGCCGCAGCCGGTGTCCGTGAATTTCAGGAGCACGTAACTGCGGGGCTGCATGTAGCCGGGACGCGCCGGGTCGGCTTCATCCATATCGGCGTTCGAGGTCTCGATGGTAAGTTTTCCGCCTTCCGGCATGGCGTCGCGCGCGTTCACCGTCAGGTTCAGAATGACTTGCTCAAGCTGCGTGCGATCGGCTTTTACCATTCCGAGTGAATGGGAGAGCGTAAGCGCAAGGTTAATGTGTTCGCCCATCAAGGTGCGCAACATTTTTTCCATGTCGCGGATGACGCCGTTAAGATCGAGAATCTTTGGTTCGAGAACTTGCTTTCTGCTGAACGCGAGCAGCTGCTGGGTGAGTGAGGCTGCGCGTTTGGCGGCTATTTGTATTTCGTCAATTGCGTCGCGGAATGCATTCTCGGGCTGCATGCGCTTCTGCAGCGCTTCGGTGTAGCCGATGATCACTCCTAAAATGTTGTTGAAGTCGTGAGCGATTCCTCCGGCGAGCCTTCCGATGGCTTCGACTTTCTGCGCCATGTGAAGCTGCTGCTCGAGCTCTTTGCGTTCGGTGATGTCGCGGTTGACGATGACCAGCTTCTCCACTTGGCCACTGCCATCCCGGACAACGTTAGCGGTGGACTCCAGCGAAACCCAATTTCCGCCCTTGTGGCGCATGCGATATTCGATGCGCTTGCCCTGTCCCGAGCGCTTGGCTTCCTCTGCCGCTTCGATGACTTTGGCACGATCGTCGGGATGGATTTGCTCGAACGCAACCGTGCCGCGCAATTCTTCGGGGGAGTAGCCCAGGAGCCGCTCATAAGACGGGCTGTTGTAGGCTCGTGTGCCATCGGCGTTGACGACAGCAATCATGTCTGCGGCATTCTCGCTGATCAGCTCAAACAATTCCTCGCGCGCGGCAATCTGACGCCGAACGCGGTGGATCTGCAGCTGCTGAAAAACCACATACATGTCAAACAACAAGACCAAGCCAAGTAGAGTGTCCACGAGGACGTTCTTGTCGAGAACCTGGTAAGACTTTGAGTCAAGGGTGAAGAGTGGCAGCGCGAGAGATAGGATTCCTATCGTCAGAACTAAAGATAGGACGACGCTCGACGCCGAGAGCCACCACTGGCGTCGTTCGGTTGGCTCCCACTTAGCGTCACTGCCCTTGAGACTCGCGGAATTCATCGCCGATTCGAAGTTTGGTTCGAGAACTCTGATATTAGTGTTGCATCTTGATTCGGAATCAGCGACGGGAATGAGTCTAGGACGTGCCGTCACGATTACCAGCGGAAACCCACGCGGCGTGCGGGTGAGTTTTCGAATTTAGGCGAGCGGTCGAAAACAGGCCTCGATGGCTCCGGCAAGAGGTCTGGGGAACTGGACGGACCAGTTAGAAACAGATTCCGGTCACACGATTCGGGCACCCCTCGGAAGTCCGAGAGGCCGAGGAGGAGATCATGCACCGGTTGCTCTGTTTGACACCCACGGCCGTGTCCTCCTCGATTGGGAACCTATACAATATTCCATAATCCGGATTTTCCGCTGCTCGCAAAGGCGTTTGGAATTGAAGGCGCGCGGGTGGATGAGCCGGATGATTTGCAAGCGGACCCACAAAGAGGGACTCGGGGCGGACGCGCGTACTTGGCGGAAGTGAGGACTCGCGGTGATGTACCGATGCCGCGGACCCGATAACCAAGCTAAATGCCCACGACGTTGTCGCGATCACCGCTTATCTTGCATCGTTGCAGCCATAAAGGTTCTCTGCTCGGCCCCAACAGAAACTTGCGTGTCGAGTGCCTCACGCTTCTGATGGCGGAGCGTTCAAAAACTCATAGCACGACGTGAACACGAGATTGCGGGACGCTCTGGGGGGTTATGCGGGCTCTTGCGTCACCTGATAGCCAAAGCCGCCGGTAGCGGAGGAAGTGCGTTGTCGCTGCCAGGCATTACAAACGTCTAATCTGTTGGCCGATTGCATCTTTCGCATCATTCGATGAATGTGGTTTTTCACCGTCTGTTCGGAGAGGTTCAGGGTGTTCGCAATTTCCTTGTTGGTGAGGCCGCGGCTGATTAGCGGGATGAGTTGCTGTTCGCGCCGCGTTAACTCCCAGGTAGACGATACGGTCTGGCTGGGAGCCTTGACGGACGCAGCCGCCACATAATCGAACAATACCCGCGTATACGCGGGCGGACATGCTGCCTGCCCCTGCGCCACAGAGCGAATCGCGCAGATCACTTCCACCGCCGAGGCATCACGCAACACGTATCCGCGAACGCCATTCTGAATCGCTTTCAAGAAATGAACGTGATTGTCCTCCATCGCGACCAAAACACAGCTCGGCCGTTCATTTGATCCTGCGGCAGTCTCAGCCGGAGCGGGCGACACGAACATCTCCAACGAATCGAGCACGAGAACGTCTGCATCGATGCCCGCGGCTTCGCTAAGGTCTTCGGGCCCTGAAGCTTTCGTGGAGACAACCTCGAATTCCGACTTTTTCGCCAGAATCCGTGCAATAGCTTCCGTAAGAATGCGGTTGCTGCAGCTAACGAGGACTTTGGTTCCGCTTTTCACAGGCTCTTGGTCCATTCGCGTGTTTTTCTAAAGTTTTTTACCGCACCTCGCTAATGGTTTCATTGTATTTACGACAAATGTATATCATAAGCAAGTGTATATTTTGCTTTGTGGCCTGACCGTTACTAGTGAAATGTAAGCTTCGTCTTACTTTGCGCACGGTTTCTTGCTACAAAACCCTTAATCCGCAGAAATGTCGCGGGTTAGAATGAGATTTTCCTCACTCGCGCCACACGCACACACCCCCACTCTTCTTCACGATAACGGCAGATGGAAAATGCGCTATTTCCCTTGAATTAAGCCTGGCCCTCTGAATGCATTGTCGCGAAAGCCAGGCCCCTGGCTTCACGCAGTCTGAGGGTGCGGCTCTTTCCTTGCGTCGGTTCACGACGCGGTTGCGTTGCAAGCTCGTGGCGCTGACGGAATCTGGAAGAGTATACATCTTTTCTCAACCGTTTCGTCCGGTATAAACTGCGAGAATTGAACTTACGGGGTAGCGCCCGAGTCTCCCGGCGACCCGCTTGGACGTGCGATGGGTAGGCGCAGAAGCACCCTGCGGAGCGCAGCCCACGCGAAGAAGTCACATGTCGCTGCGATCGGGAGCAACAATCGACCGCATCGCTTCCTACGCGAATGCAGTCAGCGGGGCTCGGCACTGCGGTACTCGCGTGTGGCCGAGCCTGAGTGCTTTGCCTGCTCAATCAGATCCTTCAGGTAGATCGCGGCCAGACGCGCGTTTTTGTCTACAAAGTCTATGCCCGGCGCCCCGCCATCGACGAGCGGCAGCGGATGGCACAGTTCATAACTCAAGTAGCCCCTGTATCCGCCTCCCATTAACCCATGAACTTCGCCTGCGCATTTTTCTCCAGGCGAAATCGTGATTCCTTGAGGCCCTTCGTCATATTCGCCGCCATAGTGCGAAAGAACTTGCAGCGAACCAACTTCTCGCGTCGCGCGCTCTACTTCTCCCTCGTTTAGCCCTTTCTCTAGCCTGCCGTCGAAGCAGATTTTTAAATCGGGCGAGTCAATCTCCCGCAGCATCCGCAAGCAGTCGCGATAACTCTGAATCACGGGCGGATGGTTCTGCAGTGCCAGCACAATGCCGTGTTCTCCGGCATAGCGAGCTGTTTCGGCAAGTCCATCGCGACACCATTCCCAAATCTGCTCCTCTGCAAATGTCTCATGCGTATGCCGCCACGCCGATTTCGCAACCTCATAGGTTCCGCCGCCTCCCGGAAAAATCGTCACGCCCGGCCATGCCAAAAACACCCTGAGCAATTTCGCTCCGAGGCATTGTGCCATCGAGATGAGTTGACGCACGTACACAAGTTGGGACTCACGGTGCTCGGGAATTGGGCTGCTGAAATCGTTGTTAGCTGCGACGGCATAAATTTCAATTCCTTCTGAATCGGCGAAATGGCGCAGTTGCTCGCAACGGGCCTTTGGCATGTCTAGCGGATTGCCATGAGGGCGTTTTCCGTCAATTTCGATGCCTGCATAGCCAAAACTCTTCGCCCGTAGTATCACCTCCTCCAGCCGAAGGGCACCGCCCCGATACCACACGCCCAAATACGTAATGCTATACAGTCCAACCTTGAGTTCGGCTTCGGGCTCCTTTGAACGGCTCAAAGCCACGCCGTCGTTTGCTGAAGAATCGATTCCTTCTCCGGGCTCTGCTCCTTTTGCTTCGTAGAACTCATCTTTCGCCATGTGACATTCTCCACTCGATTCGAAACCCCTCGGGCATTCATCTTCCTCTGAGCCTAGAGAAGTTTTCAATCCCAGACATCGGACATACGATTATCAAATACACTGTGATCCATGTTAAAGTTTCCGCCGTCTTTCGCAATTTTCGTAGGGAGGCTGGTTTGCGCCAGGTGAAAACGATCTTTTGGATATTTATAGCGTTAGGTATGGCGACCCTTTTCTCTGTGCGGGTCGCAGCTCGACAGGCCGCAGAACAGCCCGCCGGCAACCAACCCGAAGCACAAACACCGGCCGCAGCTTCGCAAGCCCCGGAAACAACACCAAACGCCCAGCTGGGCCGCGGCGGGCGAGGAAGAGGCGGCCGCGCTCCTGCCTATCCCGTTAGACCGCCGGCGGACCCGGCACTGGTCGCGCGCGGCCAACAGATCTTTAGCGCAAACTGCAGTTTCTGCCACGGATCGGATGCGCGTGGCGGCGAGGGCGGTGGGCCCAATCTGATTCGCAGTGAACTCGTGATGGACGACAACGACGGCGATCTAATTGCCACCGTCGTCCAGAATGGACGTCCCGGCACAGCGATGCCGAAGTTCAATCTTTCGATGGACGACATTAAGGCAATTGCCGCGTTTCTTCACAGCTTCCCGGTCGGGGGACGGGCCGCGACGACAGGAACTGTTGATCCGCTCGTTGGTAATGCACAGGCTGGCGAGGCTTATTTCAACGGCCCCGGGAAGTGCAACACCTGCCATTCGGTTACAGGCGACTTGGCTGGAATCGCAGACCGTTTCAGCGACCCGCGTGCGCTCGAAGGCGTCATGCTGTCCGGTGGCGCTGAACGAGGACGTGGCGCCGCCGCAGCACAGCCGCCCGTTGTTGAGACGGTCACCGTCACTCTGTCCAACGGCAAGACCGTTCAAGGAAAACTCGATAAAATCGACGATTTCCTCGTTTCCCTCACGGACGCCGACGGAAATCACTTCACCTACACGCGCGACGGCGATGTACCCAAAGTTGTTGTCAAGAATCCGGTGCAGCCGCACCTGGATCTGCTACTCACGCTCAAGGATGAAGATATCCACAATTTGACTGCTTACCTGGTGACCCTGAAATGACGAGAACGAGATATGCATTCCTAGTGCTGCCGCTTATTTTGATGGGCGTGGCGGCCGCGGCGCAAGGTCTTGATCCGACGCTATTGACCAAACCCGCCACGGATTCGTGGCCGACCTACTCCGGAGATTACTCCGGCCGCCGTTTCAGCACGCTGACACAAATCAATCAGTCCAACGTGAAAGATCTCAGTCTCGCTTGGGTGAGTGAATTACCGGTCGGAATGGGCGACGCAGGGGCCTTCTCCTTCGCAAGAGCTGGCGCGCAAACTACTCCTACTATTGTGGGCGGCGAAGCGACGATTCCCGTTCCCGTCGGCGGCAACATTCGCGTTTCCGGCGCGGAATTGCAGATCAATGGCATCCTTTATATGTCGGCGCCGGACAACGCCTGGGCCGTCGACGCCCGCGACGGCACAGTCCTCTGGCACTATTACTGGAAAACGAGAGGCGGCACCCACATCGGCAATCGCGGAATGGCGATGTATGGAGACTGGCTCTACTTCGAGACGCCGGACGACTATCTCGTGTCTCTCGACGCCAAAACCGGTCACGAACGCTGGCACAAAGTCATTTCCGATTTCGACGAGCAATACTTTTCGACCATGGCACCTGTGCTCATCGGCAATCACCTGATCGTCGGCACCGGTGATGACCTTGACGCCCCTGGCTTCATGGAGTCAGTCGATCCCGAGACTGGCGACGTCCAGTGGAAGTGGTACAGCGAACCGGTGAAAATGGGCGATCCTGGCTCAAATACCTGGCCCACTTTGGACGCAATGCGCCATGGAGGCGCGGGAGTATGGGTCCCGGGAACTTACGATCCCGAGTTGCACCTTTATTACTTCGGAACGGCCAATCCCACACCCGCCTTTTCAAGCGTCACCCGCGAAGGAAAGGATCTGTACACTTCCTGTCTCGTCGCTGTGAACGTCGACACCGGGAAAATGGCGTGGTATTTCCAGTCGTCGCCCGAAGACACGCACGATTGGGATGCGGCCCAAACTCCTGTTCTGGTCGACGGAATGTTCGACGGAAAACCGCGCAAAATGCTGCTCAACGCAACCCGTAACGGATACTTCTTCGTTCTCGATCGCGTCACCGGCGAACACCTGCTTACGGCGAAACTGTCGCCCACAGTGAACTGGTCGACCGGCCTGGATGAACGCGGTGAGCCGATCCGCAATACAGAAAAAGATGCGTCGCCCGGCGGCGCTCTCGTTTCGCCCAATTCGGACGGCGTGGTGAATTGGCAACCGCCAAGTTATGACCCCCAAACTGGCCTTTTCTACGTGCAAACGACCGAACCATTTTCCGTTTTCTATAGAACGGAGCCGGACGTGAGAGCCATGCAGGGCCTGAACGGTATTCAAGAGCAACAAGTAGGGTCGTTCGGTAGATTTCTTACCGCGGTCGATTACAAGACCGGCAAAATCGTTTGGAATCATCCGCAGATTTCCGCTGGAGGCGAAGGACAACCCGATACCGGTGTAACAACGACCGCCGGCCATTTGCTCTTCACGGACGATGCGGATGGCAACTTGGTCGCATACGATCCAGCAAATGGCAAGCCCCTATGGCATACACGCCTCGGCCAAGTCTCCAACGCTGTCGAAACGTACCTGCTCGACGGGAAACAGTACATTCTCGTCGCTTCGGGCGCTTCGCTGTATGCATTTTGTTTGAATCCATGATTTTAGAGGCGGGATCACAGCGCCGTCCTCAGCTAAGTGGCCCTTAAATAAGCGCCATCTATCAACTTAAGATTGCACCGAACCGGTCTCATATGAGGCCGGCTCGGCCTATGCTTGATTCCGGCAACGCCCCGCCTATAGCTACGCGAGGCAATCCTTCATATACTGCAGCATCTTACCGACTTCCTGCACGCTGTTTGAGCCCGCTGGCATTTTATACTCGAATTCGGCCACGGCCGGAATCGGCCACTGCTTCTTCTTCAACAGCTGCATCACGGCTTTGATCGGCGTGTCGCCCTGGCCATCCGGCATGATCGGACCGTTGTTTCGCGTTCCGTCCTTCACATGCATGTGCGTAATGTTCGCGTGGTTCGCTTCGATGAACGGCACCGCATCGAAGTTCGCACCCGTAAAGTGACCGATGTCGAGGTTGATCTTGAAATATTTCGACATCATCATTGCCTTTTGAAAGCTCTCCGGCGTCGCGAACTGGTTCGGATCGGTAATATTCGCGTGTCCATGAAACGCGATCGGGTATTGGTGCTTTTCGACAAACGGCACGAGCTTTTGCGCCACGTCCAGCGTCGTAGAAGTGGACATCACCACCGCGCCAAGCGCTTGCGCCTGCTCGAACATCTTGTCGATCTCTTGCGGAGTGAAATCGTCCCCCAAGCCGTTCGCGCAGTATGCGTAAACGACGATGCCCGCGTCGTCAAATTTCTTCTTGATGTCCTCGAAATGGCTGATCGGCGTCAGCAGCCGCCATTCACGAAGTTCGTCGCGAGCCTTCAGGGCTTCGGGCGTCATCCCTCGACCGGGCCCTCGGCCCCGCGCGCCTGCTGCGCCACGAGCTCCGCCACCCCCAGCCGCTCCACCGCCCGAGGCGTTCGCAGCTGCCATCGCCGCCATGCGAGCCGCTCTCGCAGCCGCTTGGTCCATTTGATATTGCGTAACGGGCTCCACATGATTGCTCATCAGTTCGATCAGCCCCACGCCACACCCCTGACAATCCTGAATCACGTTATCGACATGATCCTGCCCCAGCACATTGGGCATGTCGTTAAAGCTATAGGTGATCGCGCCTAGCCGCACTCCATCCATGTCCGAATTAATCCGCCGCAGCATCATCGCGAGCGGCAAGCCCGCCCCCAGAATCTGAGCAAACTCTCGTCTCGTGTACATTCGCTCTCCTTTTCGCTCTCGCTCGCAGCACTTCCCCGCCTCCCACGCCGGGCGGCGGCAAGCGAAATTACATTTTCATATCACAAAAATCAAGCGCTTTCCGCGCCCAGCCGTGCGCTACCCGGAAATACTCCGAATAGATTTAATCAATTGGACAAGCACCAGGTCCTTATGCGATTTTTCCTCCGGCAATTTTGAAAACAGCCGGAAGGCGAGGGGCTGCGAGGCGGACCACAGGGATGCTCAGTCGCTTTTCAATGCTTTCATTCAGTGAAAACTAAAATTCATTGACACCGTTGCAGGGCCGTGTTAAACACGGCCGCCAGTAGCGCGTTTTTCGCTCAGTTTTTTTATCTGCCGTGCCGCATGTGCGCCCGGCGGGTCGCGATCCGGGTTCAAATCTTGGGTGTGGCTGCATATGGAAATAAAAGGGGCGTGCCATGACGTCTTTTCGGAAGGGTATACGTGTATTTTGTTTTGCGCTTTGCCTTGTTTTCCTTGCGCTCACCGGGGCTCGCGGTCAGGAAACGGCCGACATCGTCGGCACAGTAACGGACGCGAGCGGCGCCGTTCTGCCCGGCGCCACAGTCACTCTCACCAACACAGGTACTAACGTTTCTCAGACCGCGCCCACCAACGAGACCGGCGCTTACGTCTTCAACCTTCTCCAGGTTGGCACCTACACGGTAAAAGTCGAAATGAAGGGTTTCAAGACCTTCACGGCTCCTAGCATCACGATTGCCGCGGGTGACCGTGCCCGCGTTGACGCCAAAATGGAAGTCGGTGACATTACGCAGACGGTCGAGGTTTCCGGATCCGTCGCTCCTGCCCTGCAGACCGATACATCTACGATCGGTTCACTCGTCCCGTCAGAGAGCGTGGAAGACTTGCCTCTGAACCAGCGGAACATCATCAAGCTCGTGCAACTCCAGCCTGGCGCTACGGAAGGCCAGCCAGGATCGATCGCCGCTGGAAATCGGCCTGACGACCGCCGCATGACCTCCGCTCTTTCCGTCAACGGTCAGGACGATTCGACGAACCAGAACATGATCGATGGCTTCGACAACAACACGCGAATTATCGGCACCATCGGCGTGCGACCCTCGATTGACGCCATCGAGGAAGTCAACATCACCACCAACAAATACGATGCATCGGTCGGCCGTACTGGCGGTGGCGTTGTGGAAATCGTCACCAAAGCCGGTACGAATGACATCCATGGCTCGGCCTTCGAGTTCTTCCGCAACAAAGTGCTGAACGGAAACCAGAACTGGAACTTCAATGAAGCGCTGAATCTTCAGGCGATCAAGGCGGGCATGGCAGGCGCTACTGATCCCCATTCACCCGCGGCGCCCAATCCGGCCTTCCGCCAGAACCAATACGGCGGAAGCGTGGGCGGACCGATCAGAAAGAATAAGACGTTCTTCTTCGGAGATTATGAGGATCTGTCGTACGCCCAAGGGTTAGCAGCGGCGACTTACACGGTGCCAACTTATTGCGAACATGGCATGGGCAACGCGAGCAGCGCTTTTGCCAAGCCCTGTCCAGATGGCGGCACGACGGTTGGAGACTTTTCCGACAATCCCGCAGTATCTCTGCCCGGCACGACGCCGGGTTCGCCGGGTGGAAAATGGGGAGGCGGGTCAACCACGGCTTGCACGACCGCCCAGTACGGAACTTCTGCTTGCCCTTATGTCGTGATTCCGCAAAACCAGATCAATCCCACCGGACTGGCATTTTTCAACATGTTCCCCTTGCCGAACACCGGCGCGCGCGGTGCTCTGACGAGCAACTACACGGCGGCGCTCGTGAGAATTCAGAACGCAAAGACTGTTGACGGCCGTATTGATGAACATTTTAGCGATAAAGACTCGCTCTTCGGCCATATCACCTACAACGGCGAGACGACGATCAATCCCAACGGATTCCCGAACGTCTACATCACGCCGTCGACGGGCGCTTTGGCCTCCGCTGGAGCATCGGGTGCCGTTAAGGTCGAGCCTGTCGTCACTTCCTATGCTGGACCAAACAATGAGGATCAATACTTTTTTGCCGTCTCTCACGTCCATGTTTTCAGTCCAAGTCTCGTTTTGAACTTGAAGGCTGGCGTGATGCGGAGTCAAATCCTTTCATTCCCGGCCAATCAGGGAACCGAAATTTCGAACGTGCTCGGCATTCCCTGCAATGCCACTGCTTGCGTTGACTACGCCAATGGCTCTTCTCTTGTCGGCGCGTCAGGCCTGGTTCGCATCCAGGTACGAAATCTGAATAGTGGTACGAGCTATACGACGGTCGGAGATACGAACTTCATACCGCTCGGATATTGGGATACCAGCTTGCAATACTTCGGCACGCTTACTTGGAACAAAGGCTCGCATAGCGTTCGCTTTGGGCTCGGCTTAATCCGTCGCCGCGCTGGCGTTGCGCAGAGTAACGCGCCGCAAGGCCAATTCAACTTCAACGGTTCCTTCACGGGCCAGGCCATGGGTGACCTGCTTGAAGGACTTGCGCAAGGCCAATCGCGCAACAACGCCCTTGTTCAGGAAGGCTTCCGCAGCTGGGAGCCCAGCGGCTATATCCAGGACGATTGGCGCACGCGTCCATGGCTCACACTGAACTTGGGTGTTCGGTATGACATCTTCACCCCATATACCGAGGTTCACGGCCGCATGACCAATTACGATCCGTACACGGGATTGCTCGTCGGTCCGTCCATTCCCGGCTCTCAACAGACCGGGCCCACGGCGATGGTCCCGACGCCGTACACCGACATCGCTCCGCGCTTCGGTTTCGCGGCAACTCTAAAGGGCAACATGGTCCTCCGTGGCGGCTTCGGCCTCACCTTCATGCCACAGAACTACGAATCTCAATACTATTTCCAGAACGCTCCGTTTGACTTTGCCTCAAGCTGCACGCTTCAGAACAATGCGCCCAATGGCGGCTCGAACAGCTCGTGCCTTACCTCGCCGATAGGTACCTACCCGATCGGCGAATTTGGATCTTCTCAGACAGCGATTTACGGAACACCGACCAGCGGCAGCACGAAAAACTCGAGTACTCTCGGCCAGCAGGGAGGCACTACCTTTGCGAATAGCCTTCCTGTTCCGGAACTCAACGTCGCTTTGGCAACCAATCCTGCCCTTTATGCAGGTACCACGATCCAGGCAGTTCCGCCAAATCTGAAGGAGGCTTACCTCGAGCAGTTCAACCTTCAGCTTCAAAAGCAGTTTGGGAACAACGTTGTTACAGCCGGCTACGTCGGCGAATTGGGCCGCCACTTGGCCAACTTTCTCGGCGGCCCCTTTAATCAAAATGTTCCCGCGAATCCGGTACAAGCGAACGGAGGTAACGCAACATTACCTATGTCGGTCGGCGGTGCCACCAACGACGGTTTCGGAACGCTTCCCGGCTTCCCCTATTTGGCGACTGCTAACGTAGGCGAGACGCCCAACACAGGCACGTCCTCTTATAACGGTTTGCAGGCCACGTTCGTCCGCCGTTTCGGCAAAGGCCTGACCGCGAACATCAACTACACGTGGTCTCATAGCATGAGTAACTTCCTCAATACATACGCCTGCACCGAGTCGATGTTTGCTGCGCCTGCACCTTGCTGGGTCGATGAGGCCAACGGCGCGGGACCATCGTTGGTAAGTGCGACCGACCAGGGTGCCTGTGCCGCTGAAGGCGCCAAGGTTTGCCGCAACTACTACGGTTGGCAACAATATGCCTGGGGAAATTCACCAAACGATGTTCAGGATCGGATTGCATGGGGCGTGGACTATGCACTTCCGTTTGGGAGTTCGCTCACCGGTGTCTCGGGCGTTATCGTGAAGGGCTGGTCCACGAACGTTTCGGGTTCCTGGCAGACGGGTTTGCCGTTCACTGCGACTGCCGTCGTCAACAACACAGACATCAGCAACGGATACGCCGATCAGGTTTGCTCGGGAAAAGCAGCCAATCCCAGCATCCTCGATTGGTTCAACTACAACTGCTTTATCGATCCTACGCCGGGTACTTTGGGCAACGAACGCGCCGGATCGCTCACGGGGCCGCACCAAAAGAGGCTGGACTTTTCTCTCTTCAAGACGTTCAACCTGAACGAGAGAGTAAAACTACAGTTCCGGACAGAAGTTTTCAATCTCTTTAACCAGACCAACTTTGGCCAGCCAAGCTCTAGCATTCAGTTCACGGGTGCGGCTGGTCCAAATAATCCGAATAGCGCCCCGCCGGTCTTTGTTTCGCTACCCGGAGGCTCCCGAACCACCGGAGAAATCACTTCAACCAGCGGAAACTGGAATCCCCGTCAGATCCAGTTTGCGCTCAAAGTCCTGTTTTAGCAGAAAGCGCCACTGGCGGGGTTTCGCACCCGCCAGTGGCCGCAGCTCTCTTCGAAAATGTTCACGCCTGCAAATATCACAAATTCTCCTCGCCACAGATCATTTTTAATTTTCCATTGACGCGCGCAACGGCCCGTTGACCGGCCTTGCAGCATGTCGTAACGTCATTCGTTCGCAACTTCAAAACGAGGACTCATGAGCGAAAGAAGGCTTGGCATCGGCATTGTGGGCAGCGGATTCATCACGCGTTTCCATTTGCAGTCGATGGTCGCGGTCCGCGATGTGGAAGTTCGCGGCATCTGGAGCCCGAACCGGGAGCACGCAGCCGAGGCCGCTGCACGGGCGCGCTCGCTGGATCTAGGCGACACGGTCGCCTACAACTCAATCGGAGACATGGTAATTGCGCCGACGATTGATGCCGTTTGGCTCATGGGCCCGAACCACACGCGAGTCGAGAATTTAGAGGAAATTGTCGCGGCAGGGACGAAGCGCTCGGTTCCGCTGAGGGGGATCGCTTGTGAAAAGCCCCTCGCCCGCAATGTACGCGAAGCCCAGCAGATGCTAAAGCTCGTAACAAAAGCCAAGATTCCCCATGCCTATATGGAAGACCAGGTCTTCACCCCCGCTATTGATGCCGGACGTAAGATTTTATGGGCGCGAGGCGCGTCGGCCGGACGCCCGTACTTAGCGCGCGCTGCGGAGGAGCACAGCGGCCCCCACAAGCCGTGGTTTTGGATGGGCGATCTTCAAGGCGGCGGCGTGCTCAACGATATGATGTGCCATTGCGTCTTGGTCGTGCAGCATCTTTTGACGAAGCCGGGCCAGCCCTATACGACGGTCAAGCCGGTACGCATCACTGGCCACATCGCCAGCCTGAAGTGGTCGCGCCCCGAGTACGCCCGCGAGCTTGCAAAGCGAATGGGCAAAGGCGTCGATTATCTTAAGCACCCATCGGAAGACTTCGCTTCCGTGACAATCGAATACCAGACAGACACAGGCACAATGGCCATCGGAGAAGCGACGACCTCCTGGAGTTATGTCGGTGCAGGCTTGCGGCTTTCCTGCGAAATGCTCGGCCCGGAATATTCCATGAACTGGAATTCTCTCAATACAGGGCTGAACGTCTTTCTGAGCCGCGAACTTCGCAGTAAAGAGGGAGAAGACCTCGTAGAAAAGCAGAACGCCGAAAGCGGCCAAATGCCGGTTCTCGCCGACGAAGCTAATGCCTACGGATACTCGGCCGAGAACCGGCACCTCGTAAGTTCGTTCCTCCACGGCAGCAAACCCGCGCTGACGTTTGAAGACGGGCTCGATGTCGTCAAAATACTGATGGCAGCGTATCAAAGCGCCGAAGAGCAACGCACCATTCCTCTGCCCGCGCGTGGATTGGAGTCATACAAGCCTCTCGTCGCACGAGGAAAATGGAAACCGCAAGGAGATTAATCTGCCTATTCCGCCGCCGAAGCCTGAACCTTGCCGCGTAAGACCGTCACCGAAGCCTTAGGCAAAGCGATGGTCTTACCCTTGCCGGCACTTTCCGTGCTCGTCCGCGGTGGATCGTCCGGCTCGGCATGCGATTGCGCACCAGCCGAATGCCAAACATACTGGTCGCTCCCGAACGTGATCATGTCGACTTGGGCTTCAAAGTACGCCGCCTGTCCCTCCGCCGTGTTCGCAAATGCGACTTCGACAGCGTGAGAATTATTCTGATCCTTGTTAACGATCAGCAATGCCCAATCTCCATCCGGCCGCCGCACCGCATACGAAGTCACGAGCGCGTGTCCTGCCGGATCTGCAACCGTGCCCGTAACAGGAAAAAGATGATGGACGCCGCTTCCGTGCGTGACCCACTCCCTGTTAATCATCCGTCCAACGTGATATTGCGCCGTAAACTGATGAATTTGCAGGTTCGAATCCGCCACGTAATTTCCGTAAGTGGCCCAGCCGCCATGGCAGCCCGGTCGCAGCGGTTCCGCCTGGATCGGCGAATGATAATAGGCTGATCCACCGTAATAGAAGAACGAGCCGACGCTATCCGCTAGCCACAACGCTGAAAAGATATCCGTCATGTAATAGGAAAGCTCGTACGTGAGCGCGCTTTCCGTGTTCATCAATGGCACGTCTTCCGGCAAACCGTCATTACGAAACGCTTCCAGGCAGTTTCGCGTGAGGTCCGGTTCCCGATACAGATCCGACCAGTTCACCGAGCAAGGATCGAACGGGTAGTGCTCAAACGAGACGAACGACAAATTCTGAATGCGGTTATGCGCTTTCAAATAATCCAGAAATCTTCCGAACCACGACGTACGATTCTGCGCGTCCGGCCACACGGAAACGTCCTGGTTAATTCCCTGAAATACTGGCCCGCCAAGCTTCGCCTCTGGTGCTACCTTATGAATCGCGTCGGCAAACTGGATGTAAAGCGCCGCGTAGTCTTCCGGCAGGATGTATTGCCCGTCGCACTCCTCACCCATTTCGACCCAGCCGACCGAATAACCGCGCTTCTTTAGATATGCGATTTCATTAGCCGCGTCTTCGGGCGTGCTGAAAAGAACGGCCACAGGAATCATCGCCGGCAGATTGTTCGTAATTCCGCTGGTAAAGAAAAGGTCGAGCCCGGTCTGATCGCCCCGCTTGCTCAAATCCGCGGTTGAATGATACGGATCCGTTGACGAGCAATACGTCGGAGTCTGGTTGCCCGTAGGAGTGTGCTGCACAAGATCCACAAATGTGCCGTCGTCAAGCAAAGTGCCGGCATACACCTGATAAATCGCATACCCAACCCGATGCCGCACGTCGTCCGTACCGTGAAGGCCCGGCTTGTTTGAAGATTGAGTCATAACGACGCGAATCCACCGCGTCGTAAGTGGATCTTTGCACAGCTTTAGAGTCGCGGTGCCGCCCTTGCCGTCGGTGACAATTCCGTTTGGAAATCGGTTCCAGCGTCCGTTAACCTGCTGCGCTACTCCGAGCCCTTCCGCTGGCTCATATTGCGCTTCCCAATTCATCGGATCCACACCGGTCCAGTACTGCACTTCGTAGACGCGTGCGCTCGGCTCGCACCAATCGATTCGCAATGCATTGATCTGCTGCGGCGTCTGCAGGTCTAGAATGATCCATTGCGGATGCAGAGAATCCTCTTCGCCGGTGAACTGCTGTGTCAGATAAGGATTGCTTTTCCAAAATGTCGTCGGATCGCCGTCCGTGAGCCTGCTGAAGCCGCTCGAAGCGCCGCCGTCCGAAGTTGTGCCCCGACGCGGCAGAGAATATGCAAATGAATCATGGATGGGCTCGGCCGCGGGCTCGGCGTCGCCCACAAAATATCCGCGCTGATTCGCAGCATCGCTCCATTTGCCGTTGGGGTTCCAATGCCATGCTTCGATCGAGAGTTCGGTATGGTTCCGGTATGTAATCGGTCCCCAGCCCGCCGAAAGCCACTGCTTGACCATCTCTGGCGTGTAAATCTTCTGAATCACCTGAACCGAGAGATCGTCCATCGAAGAGCCCAGGCTCTTATCGGGATCGAAGCTATTGATCGCACGGCTCGTGTCTATGCGCAGATGGGCGATCTCCGGCCCGGGTGTTGCGCGATCGCTTTGTCCCAGTGCGGTCCAGATGGGAGCCGAGGCGAGCGAGAGCGCCGCAGCCCCAGCCGTCTGCCCCAAGAATTTGCGACGCGAGATTCCCTGCGGTTTCAAACACGCGATCCGATCAAATGAACGTGCCACCAAGTTCTCCTCGAGTACAAACGGCAAAGCCTTGTGTCGGCTCTAAACTTTCCGCCGTATTATCCGCTCTTCTCGGCAATAACAATTATTCGCCTGCAATTTTCCCGCGCAGCACGATGATCGATGCCTTCGGCAGCACAAAAACTGTATGGGGACCCGTAGCCGTCACCGCGCTCTTCGAGGCGGGTCCGTCAGGTTCGGCGTGCCCGCTAAACCCGCCACGACCACGTCCGCGCCCAAAACCCTCGCCGCCTTCTTGGGGCGCACCAGCCACGGGAGCAGAAGCGGACGTGAGCGACGCGTTGACAGGCGTTGGGTCTGGGTGCCATTGGTATTCGGTTGGCCCGAAGACGACGCGGTCGACTGTACCGGTGAAATAGCGATTTCCCTTCGTCGCGCCATCGCTAAACGAAACTTTGACGTCGTGATCGTTGTTCTCATCCTTGTTGATCAGCAGGAGGGACCAATTTCCGTCCGGCCGTTCCACGGGATACGCGGTCACAAGCGTGTTTCCTGCCGTGTCCTTTACCTCACTCGCAGCTCTGTAGAGCTTGTGAATCTTGTCCACGGGCTGCACCCAGTCCTGCGTGATCACCTGAGTTGCGAGATATTGTGGCGAATAGGTTGCATGGTTTTCCTCATCGACGCTTAGAAAACCGCGTCCTCCCCGCCCGGGCTGCGCAATGTAATGGAAATAGTATGTGCCGCCGGCGCCCGCCGTCATCATTGCGCCAACGTAATCCGCCAGCCAAAGTCCGCTCTTGACCGTTCCCGGATTGCCTTCTCCAAGATCGTTCCCTTCCGTCATGAAAAAAGGAGTGTTTGGCGGCAGGCCGTTATCCTTCCACGCCTGCACGACGTGATCGACCCATTCCGGCTCGTAGTAAAGAGAAGTCCAGTCGCGGCATTTCCCCGTGCCCATGCATGGATAATGCTCAAACGAAAAGAATGTGAAATCCTGCAGATCGTTGTGCGCCTTCAAATAATCGACAAATCGCCGCAGAAAGGAGACGCGCCCGTTCGCGTCCGCCCAGGAATCGACGTCCCCCGCCGTTCCTTCGAACGGTGGCCCGCCCAAGCGGGCCTGAGGAACCAGCTTGTGAATCGCCCGGGCAAACTGAATGTACAAAGCCGCGTAATCCTCTGGAAGAATGCGCTGGCCATCCGCCTCTTCGCCCATCTCAATCCAGGAGATCGGATCCTTCCGTTTATAGAGGTAAGCAACCTCATTCGCGGCGTCTTCTGGCGTCGAATAGAGCATCGCGATCGGAACCATGGTTGGTAGTCCGCGCGTGACGCCTGAATGGAAGAAAAAATCGAATCCCACCTGATCGCCTCTACCGTAATCAAGGTCGGATGCGGCGTGCCACGGATCGACGGAAGACGGCCACGTGATCGTTTGCTGCCGGTTTGGCGAATGCTTCACGAGGTCTGTAAACTGTCCATCGGGTGTCACCTTCCCGATGTAAAGTTCATGGATCGCGTATCCAACGCAGTTTCGCTTGTCCTGTGGTCCGTGCGTGTCGCATGTGTTGGATGACTCCTTCATCCAAATGCGAAGGTAGCGTGCGGAGATGTCCCAGTCGGCAAGCTTTAGTGTTGGGGTCCCTCCGTGGCCTCGCAAGACACTGCCCATCGGGAACGTCTGCCACGTACCACGGTTGATGCCGGCGTAGAAAGGCTCGAGATCGCCCGTCCAGAATTGTACGTAATAGCGCGTCGCGTACGGATTGGCCCAGGCAATGCGGATCGCATTGACCGGCACCCGCGCGCCCAGATCGATCATCACCCATTGCGGATGTAGCGAATCGTCTTCGCCTGTAAAGGTCTTCGTCAGATACGGATTGCTTTTCCAATAGCTATTGGGGTCTCCGTCCGTGATGCGAGACCACCCATTGCCATCGCCCAGTGTTGCGCCCCGATGAGGCAATGGATACGCCCACGAGTCCACGATTTGGTCGCTGGTGGGCTCTGAATTTCCAACAAAATATCCTTCCTTCTTTGCCGGATTGCTCCAGGTACCATGCGGATTCCAGTGCCACGCCTCGATCTGTAACTCCGTATTTTGGCGATACGTAACCGTGCCCCATCCCGCCCCCAGCAGTTCTTTCAAAACAGGGTTCGTGAGCGCCCATTGTGTATGCTTCTCAATTTCCTCTTCGGTTGTTCCGCCACGCTGACGATCAATTGCGCCACCGAGCGCGCGAAGCGGGCTGAACGAATTCACCGGATGCGAAGTATCCACAACAATGTCTTGCGCTGTCTCCGGCACGGCACTCTGAGCGCGTGCCAAATACGCCATGCAAGTCAGCGATAGCAAGCAAACCGCTACAATAAGCCGGTTAATGGTCAGCACGCTTTGCACACCTCTGCTGTCAGAGCATACTCGGATAGCGGAGAATTTTGTCAAGCAGACTCCAAGAACCGAGCGTTCGCGATCCTCTTAGAACGTGAAGCGCGCCTCAAAACTCATCTGCCGCGGCGTGTTGGCTTGATTCGTGATTTGCCCGAAGCCCGCCATCTCGTCCGGCGTAGGCTCTGTCCCGGAATTAGGAACGGTCCAAAAGACGTTCGGGTATCCAAACTGCACGGAGTTCGTGAAATTGTAAGCGGCCGCTCTTACCTGGAGATCTTTGTGCTCGCCGAACTTGAAATGCTTGGCGATGGAGAGGTCCAGATTGTGGGTCCCATCGGCGCGAATTCCTGGGAGGATAGGACCTGCCGTACCGGGTACGAAAAAGCTTGCCGGCTGCGCCATGCAAGTGTAGTTGAACCATTCGTCGATAGTTTTGGGCGCCTTAGTGCCGCAGTTGCCCACCAGGTCCGGCCGTTGATTAAACCACGGATCGTTCGTGCCAGACGGCGTAGCGATCGGCTGTCCGCTGCTCAAGGTGGTTACCGTACTCAGTGTCCACCCACCTACGAGTTGGTTCGCCCAATTGTGCAAATCGAGCGCGCGTCCGGCCCCGATGGGCAGGTCGTAAGACAGCTCCCACGAGAAATAGAACGGAATATCCTGCGTGCTGATAGCGCGCTCGAGGTTTAAATTCATGAAGTCTTGCGGCGTCGCGTAATTGTTGCCGCTGAAGGCCAGCGAACCTGAGTTGTCGTTCGTGATCAGCTTGCCCCACGTGAACGATGCCAGTGTTGTGAATCCCTGGCTCAGGCGTTTCTCGACTTTTGCTTGCAGCGAGTGATAAATGGAACCACCCCAAGGTGCGCCCCACTCCAAGACACCGCTTCCCCCCTGATTGTTTTGCCCAAAAGAGAACTGGGGAAATTTCTGCAACATCACCCACTGCGGCACCTGCGTTGCACCGTACCAGGGCGCTGTCGGATCCGTGATTGCTGCGGTATACGGAAAGTTGACCATGTTCAGCAGATTGTTTTGGTTCTGCGCAATCGTGCCGAGAGAGAGCTCGTTCAAGTCGGGAACGTTGTTCGCAAAGGGTAGAAACAGTCCGTGGCTGCCGACCCAGGCTACAGACAGTATGGTCTGGCCGGGAAATTGATATTGGAAGCCAAAGTTGAAATTGTAGGTGGTCATCTCTGGCTGGGAGTGCGCGACGAAATTTACGCCGTTGCCAAGGTTCGTTGCAGGTCCGAGAGAACCCTTCGTTGGTTCGAGTATCCCGTTCGGGAATGGATTCGACAGCGTATTCTCCGGTATTACGTAATTGTTCGAAGGATCCGTCGTGGAAGCCAGCCAAGTTGTCTGCGCCAGGAACGAATCGTCGTTGAACT
Source organism: uncultured Acidobacteriota bacterium (assembly GCA_963753205.1). Lineage (GTDB taxonomy): Bacteria > Acidobacteriota > Terriglobia > Acidiferrales > UBA7541 > Palsa-295. Next base: position 40,443 of record CAVWBL010000002.1, read on the forward strand.
GATTGATTGCCGACATGTGCAAACTCGGGCCATACGAGATTCCGAAACCGCCGCGAAGCACTGCGTTCTTCAAAAATTGGTACGTAAAGCCAAAACGCGGAGCGAAGTCCTTCCAGTTGGTGACAAAAGGACTCCGGTTTGAGCTCTTGGCAAATACTTCGCCACCCGTGAGGTTGACACCGTTCACGGTATATGGCAGCGTCGTATTGAAATATTCCATCCGGTTGTGGCGCTCCGTGGCTCCTGGGAAAATATCCCATCGCAGACCGAGGTTCAGAGTGAGCGCACTCGTCGGATGCCAACCGTCCTGTGCGAAAAATGCCGTATAGGGATTGCTGTTCGCCGCGAACACGTCTGTCGTCCAGTTCGGTTGACTTTGACTCAGGGAACCAACACCGATTAGGAATGACGCGAAGGGGTCCCCGTCGCCCCCTCCGGCATCGGGGAAATCCGAACTCGTAGCGTCCGCGCGAAACTGGTAGTAGCCATCCGGCGTGAGGGTCTGCCCTACGTTCATGAAGAACTTCTGGAAATCCCATCCAAGGCTGAGTTCGTGCCGGCCTTCGACTCTGTTCAGAGTGGCGCTGAAATCGTAATTTGTGGTGGCAAATTTGAACACCGAATAAGGCGAGGTCCCTAGGCCGTGCACTGCCCCCGTTCCACCAAAGGTGACGTACGGGATTCCGGGCAAAACAGAGGATGCAGCCAGCGAAGGCGAAAAGCCAAGCTTCGTCATATCGAAACCCAGCTGGCCCTCAGGTTCGTCGTCCTCGTAATGGCGAGTAGCTGACGAACGTAACTGAAGCACGGTGCTCGATGAGATCGTCCAATCGTAACCGATCATTAGGTTGCCGTCATTGTTCAAGTTCTTCGAAGCAGCAAAAAAGTTGTTTTTGAAGAAATTCGGCGAGTTATCGTTTTCGCGTGCTATGGAAATGCGGCCGAAGAGATGCTGGTTATCGCTCAAGTTGTCGTCAAGACGAACGTCAAACCTTTCGTCGTTCTCCGGGTGCGATCCGGAACCAAAGAAGTTATTTGTATGGTAGATACCAGTGCCCGCTCCTGTTGGCCCTGGCCAATATTGGAGGTACTTCTGCGCCACCGGGTTGATATTAGCAATGACATTCCCTGCGAACGGTTGCGGGCACGTCGTCGTCCCTGATATGCAGTTGCTTGCTCCCCACGTCGCTGGGTCGGGATTATAGATCGTGAGCCCTGCGTCGTGAGAGAAGTCGCCATTCTTCTCAAACGAGGTCGGCACGGTCGTCGTCAACTGCGCCAGCGTAGATTGCTGTGTACCCTCGTAGTCTACAAAAAAGAAGAATTTATCCTTCTTTATCGGTCCTCCAAGCGAGCCTCCCCATTGGTATCGGTGGAAATTCGGGATGGCTACGCCGTTCAGCTTGTTGAAATAATCGTTTGCGTCCAACCCGTTGGGGCGAATCCACCCGAAAGCGTCGCCATGAAAATCGTCCGTTCCGCTCTTGCTGACTAGACTGATCACGCCAGCCGCGCCCGTCTGTACGCTCGCCGGGTTGGTGTTGATCTCCATCCGAAATTCCTGAACAGAATCCAGCGGCGGCTCCATGGCTGGAATGACCACACCTTGGTTGTTTTCTCCGATCGTGAGAGGACTTCCGTCCAGCAAGTAGTAGATCGTTCCTTGCTGAGCTCCGTTAATGCTGAAGATCGAGACTTGGTCGCGTCCCGAGTCGATTGACGTCACGTTTCCATCCTGAGGAATCACGCCAGGGCTGAGGAGGGCAAGCTGGAAAACATCGCGCTGAACCAGCGGGATGCGATCTATAACGTCCCTGCTAATGAGTTGTCCCGTAGTGCTGCTGGTCGTGGCAGTAATATCCTGTGCCGCCGAGACAGTGACTGTTTCGGTTTGTGCTCCCAGTTGCAGCGTCACATTCACCGTTTCCGCCTGGTCGACCGCCACCGTAATGTCATTGTGAACAGCGGTCTCAAAACCGTTTTGATTCACCCGCAGGCTGTACGTCCCGGGAACCAGACTGACAAACGAGTACAAACCTGCTGCGGATGTCTGCCCTTGCATGGTGACGCCTGTGGCCGTATTGGTAAGAGCCACCGATGCGGACGGAATCGCTGCGCCGGAGCTGTCCGTCACTAAACCGCTCAGCGATCCACGGCCTGAGACCTGCGCCCCGAGATTCATTGCCAATCCGAGAATGAGAAGCATCTCTGCAGAGAAACGTAACCAACTCCCTTTCATCGTCGCCTCCTGCTGGCCTGTCCGTTTGTCAGAGCTAAGCCGTTTTGCGCTCCTCCGACCGATGATGACGCGAGCCATAGATTTGAGCTCTCCAAGGAAGCACGCGCGATATGGCATATCGCATGCGAACCTCTCCCACCAAGCTTGGCGACGAAGTAACACGGGTAACATGCTTTGTGAAGTTTGAAACGGTTTCGCTGAGGATTCAGACAGGATTCAATCGGCAGCCAACTTACTCAGATCAAATAGCTTCTGAGTTTTGGACATGTGGTAGAATCCCCGCACCGGGGGTTTGGTGTCCAAGACTCCCGAGTGTATTTTGTCCGTGAGATTCTCATGGAACAAAGCCATTTGGATCCGTGTATTGCGCAAGGGGCTGTTCGCTTGGAACTGGAACATCTCCTCGCGAGTCCGGAATTCAAATCCAGCAGGCGTTGCCAAGACTTCCTCAGGTTCGTCGTAGAACGCACGCTCGCAGGCCTGCCGGAAACTCTGAAAGAACGCACCATTGGTATTGAAGTCTTTGGCCGTACTCCATCGTATGACACGAGCGCGGACGGCATCGTCAGAATTAACGCTACCGAGGTCCGCAAGCGCCTGGCGATCCACTACGCCGACCCGGACCGTTCGTCCGATGTTCGGGTTTCTCTCCCCGTTGGCACTTACGTTCCCGCCTTTTCAAATGGCGCCAAGTCAGCCGGCAACGGCCATGCTGGGCATGCCGAAGAACGGTCGGTTCATGACCTCGCCCCGACGAGGTCGTTGCCGCCGACACAAGCCCACAGTATTGAAATTCTCCAATCCAAGCGGAAAATATCGATCGGGATGGCCGTAACGGTACTAATCTCCGTCATCGTTTCGGTTAGTTGGCTCGACTTCCACCGAACGCCCAATATCGTCGATCAGTTCTGGCAGCCCTTATTTCAAGGACCCAACCCAGTCCTTATTATTCCCGCCTACGTTCCAACCTATGACCCAGCCACCAATCCCCCCAATGGAACGTACACTTTAATGACGGACCAATACGTCGGCGGTGGAGACTTGGTCGCCGCCGTCGAAATGTCTTCAATGCTCACGCGACTAGGCCACCCGTTTAACCTGCGAATGGGAACGGGAGTTTCGCTGGACGATTTGCGAAACACTCCAACCGTCTTGATCGGATACTCCAGCACACAATGGGAAGATGTAACGAAAAAATTCCGCTTCTTTGTTGATGATGCGAGTCTCGGCATGATTCGAGACTACGGTAAGCCTACCGATTGGTATCCGCATCACGAGACAGCCGAGCATCATACCGATGAAGACTACGCCGTTATCTCGCGCGCCTTCGATCCCGAAACACGTTCCATGTTGATTCTTGTCAGCGGTTGTATGCAGTACGGCACGGAAGCAGCGGCAAGGCTCATTACAAGTCCGGACCAATTATCCGCCGCCCTGCGTGGCGCTCCGAAAGATTGGCAGCAGAAGAATCTTCAGCTTGTCGTACACGTAGACGTTGTCGCCAATTCGGCCGCGTCCACAAAGGTCGTCGCCTCGTATTATTGGCAATAGGCCCTCCCAAAATCATCCGTTGAGGTATTACTCCTCAAGTGACTTGGGTTTGTGCACTCTGCTTGTTTCCGTTTTTCGAAAAAAGCCTTCGAACGACATGGCCCTTCCACATCCACAATCCTGAAATCAGCAACGCAGGGAGAAACACGTCCCGAATGGCCCAGGCGTAGTATGGCGTATCCGTCGGAGAATCATAAATATAGCCGATTATCGGAATACCAAAGACAATGTGAATCCACCGAAAAATCGTCCGTATGACAGCTTGGCTCATAAACCACCTCCACTCACGATTTCTAAATCTGCGTAGGGCGCAAGTTTGGGCGCACGCCGAACTGCTCGGCATATTCAGCGACCAGCCGCCGCCAACCCTCGAAGCTCATCACGTCGCTTCCTGCAAGGCGTTGCATGCGCTGGCCGGCGAGGAGCCGATCCAGCACATCGAAGCTGATATGCCAGCCCGCCGCGCCCCACGCGACGAAACGCCGATCGATGTTGCTCCACAGTGTCAGTCGAGTGCCGCCACCAAAGGGTTCGAGTTCCCAGCGCATATCGCCGTACTCAAGCACTTTCGGAGCGTCCACTCGCGTCACTTTCGCATCGATCGCCGTGGGGTTTCCGACCCAGGTGAGCTTCACCGTCGCTCCCACCACGTCCAGGCGCCCATCGACATCAAACGGCGCCCACTGGCACAGATGCACCGGCTCGGTAAGCGCCTGCCAGACTTTGTCTGGCGCGTGGCGCAGTTCTCTCACGAGAATCAGCGTCCACTTCTCTTCGCCCTTTCGTACCTGTGCTCCGAAGGCCGGACCCGGTGCGTATTGCGCGCTATCGCTCATGTTATTTGCCCCATTTCAGCTGCGTGAGCTGAATGCGGTTGCCGCACGTGTCGTTCAGCATCGCAATGGTCGAGCCGGTCACGTCGGTGGGCGGCATCGTGAACTCGCCGCCCTGGGCCTTGATCCGCTCGTAGTCGCCCTTGATGTCGTCGGTAAAGAACATCTGCGCGGGCTGGCCCTGTTGAAACATCGCCTGCTGGTACGCTTTGGCCGCGGGGTTGTTGTTCAGTGCCAGTTGCAGTTCGGTGCCGTTTGGCTCCTCGGCCGACGCCACGGTCAGCCAGCGATATGGGCCCTGGCTGAAATCGTTCTTCTTTGTAAAGCCCAGCACCTCCGTGTAGAAGCGTAGAGCCTTCTCTTGATCATCCACATATACGCTCGTCACCTTGATTTTCATCTCGTTTCTCCTTTCACGTTCGCGGTTTGGGCCGCGTCGTTTTCTCCTCCTCGTCCTTTTTGTTTGCTGCTGGACTTGGTGTTGATCGATCCATACGGTTGACGTAACCTTCGAGAGCATCCATATAAGCCGCCCAAAACCGCCGAATTTGCCCCAGCGAACTCACCATCGCTCCCTAGCCCGCGACCTTGCGCACGATGGCCGATAGCTTCGCCTCGGTGGCCTCGTCAAGCGTGGCAATGCGATAAGCCGAGGCGACCAACTGGTCCGCCGCCCCTTCTTCGCAGCTGAGGTTTGCTGGATCGTCGAAGCCGAATGTCACGAAGCCGAAATTCTTTGCTGCACGGAAAAAGCAGCAACTCTTGCCGTCCTTCATGTACCAAGGCATGCCGTACCGGACCCTGGGCGTGAGTCTTGGCGCGCTCTTCATGATGATGTGGTGGAGACGCTCGCTTATCCCACGGAAGGGCGCTGGCATCTCCGCAATCTTCGCAAGCACCGCAACCTCGGCGTCCGCCTTATCCGCCCGCGGCCAAGTGCGCGCGGCGGCCTTTTTCACCGGCTTCCGGACGAGCTTCTGCTCACGGTCGGTCATTTTTTCCTCTTCATCTTCTCTTTCGCTGGGTGTGGCTCATCCATCCGGTCGAGGTGTCGCTCAAGAGCATCCACGTGTGCCGACCAGAACTGCCGGAACTGAGCCAGCCAAGCATCCAACTCTTGCAGCGGTTCAGGTTTCAGTCGGTAGAGACGGCGCTGGGCATCCACCGTCGATTCCACGAATCCGGCCTCTCGCAGCACTCGCAGGTGCTTGGACACAGTCGTCTGCGGCATACGAAGCTGACGCTCAATCTCTCCCACCGACTGCTGGGACGAGACGAGCAGGCTCAATATCGCCCGGCGGTTCGGCTCCGCAATAATTTCGAATACGGATTCCATGCTCAGTATATACTCTACACCGCATATACGTGTCAAGGCATATTTATGGCGAAGCTGGGCGGCCGTTTCGGTTGCCCCACGGGCATGTACTCGCCTCATGAATTTCGAGGAATACGATCCTAGGGCACGCGCCGCGCGCAGCGGCGCATCAAGTAGCGGGAATCAAGCTCGAAGAGCTGTAAGTTAACGAAAAAATGGTAGCGCTAACGGGAATCGAACCCGTATTTCGGCCTTGAAAGGGCCGCGTGCTAACCGTTGCACCATAGCGCCACGGGTGAAGAGCGAACTGCGAGGCATTTTAATTATCCGGGAAACACCTGCGATTGACAAGCCGACTGCGCAGCGCCGGACAAAATGGATCTCACCACTACCCCAAACGATTGTTCTACCGCGAGCGGATCGATAGGAACCGCCGCGCCGCGTTGACGACAGTCAGACACCCCGTTCCAATAAAAATCTGTGCGGACGCCTCTGAACGTATCGCAAACCAAACTGCCCTGTCGCGCGTTTCTGAATAAAAGACACCGCATCCTCCGGGGAATCCGTTATCAGCATGTGGTCAAGATCTGCTGCGTCGATTGCCGCGTTGGTTAAAGGCGATTTTCGCAGGAACTCGATCAGAGGAGACCAATACTCAATGCCGAGAAGAACGACGGGGAACCCCTCGATCTTTCCCGTTTGGATCAGGGTCGCGACTTCGAAGAGTTCATCTAGCGTGCCAAAGCCTCCCGGAGCCGCAACGAAGCCATAGGAGTATTTGACCAGCATTACCTTTCGCACGAAGAAATAGCGGAATTGAATCCACTTATCGAGGTACGGATTCGGTTTCTGCTCCTTCGGCAAAGTGATGTTGCAGCCGATCGAAACACCGCCGGCATCTTTCGCACCGCGGTTCGCCGCCTCCATCAGGCCCGGGCCGCCGCCCGTCATAACCGTAAATTTTGCCTGCGCGATCAGTGCTCCCAGTTCGCGAGTGATTTCGTAATAGGGATGATCGGCTCGGAAGCGAGCCGACCCAAAGACGGTGACGCACGGCCCCACGAAATGCAATGCGCGAAAACCGCGAATGAGTTCACGGAAAATCCTAAAGGCTCGGACGAGTTCAGCCCCCCGCGAATGCGGGCCTTCGAGAAAAAGCCTTTCGTCTGGATCCGGGGTGCCCTTCCCCCACTGAAAACCGCGCATGTACGGCTTCAACTCGGTCACATTGCGCCTGGACACTGTTTTTCTCCGCTATGCAGTCAACCTAAACCCAAGCTCTGCCTTTAGTCTGTGACACAAGCTACCGTCTGCGGAGTGACCACCGTCACATCGCAAAAGGCACATTACTGAAAACCTATGGCTGAAGTTCGGTCGCGCCTATTCAAGCTGGGCCGATCGGCAAGGTTCCGGCAGTTCCTGTCGGGGAGAGTGCCATGCGCTACTTGGCTATAACAGGTTCGATTCTGCTGGCAATATCTGTCGCTCTAGCACAACGGCAGGCCACCGGGCAGCAGAAACCATTGCCTCCGAGCTACCTGGCCTCTGGAGCTGTGTTGTATCAGCAAGCTTGCGCCTCGTGCCACGGCGCCGATGCAAAAGGCCACGGTCCCGTTGCGCCAGCGCTGAAAACTCCTCCGCCGGACCTCACCACGCTCACAAGACGCCACGGCGGAAAATTCCCCTACGACTACGTCACGTCGGTTTTGCTTGTCGGCACATCCCTTCCTTCGCATGGTTCTTCCGATATGCCGGTATGGGGCCCGATCTTTAAATTCATCGACAAGGACAACAAACAAGCTGTCCTCAGACGCGTCAAGAACCTATCGGACTATCTCGAATCTTTGCAGGTCAGGTGAGCTGGCATTTAGCCGCCGGCAGAGTACACAAACAGGCGCTGCTTGTTCGGCTCTCTAAAACATTGAAGGATAAGTTTCCGGCAGTTCCCCGCCTTCTCGGGGAGAAAATCGGTCCTAGTTCCAACCCTCGCGCTCGCGCAACGCCGTAATATGCGCCACATGGTGCCGGCTGTGCCAGGAATACAAGCATAAATTCTCATCCAGCGTGACCAGACCACGTTCCGGATGTGTCAGCTTCCGCGCCCACTCCTGCTCCGAAAGCGAACGCATCAAGAGCACCCATCGCGCATGAAGATTCTCTACGAGCGCCATCGAAAGCTCTATCGGCGGCGTCTTTGCATCCGCCGTTTCAGCCCAGCGAGCCTCTTCATACGTCTTCACCGTCGGCGCATCCTCCGTCAGCGCCAACTTGAATCGCACGAAGGCGTTCATATGGCTGTCCGCAAAATGATGAACCACCTGTCTCACGGTCCATCCACCCGGACGATAAGGCATATCCAGTTGCGCGGTTGTGAGCCCGCCAACGGCTACGCCAAGTCGCACGGGCAGTTGCTCAATATTTTCAATCAGCGGCACGCGCTGTTCCGGCGTCAAATGTTGTTGCGGCTCCGGCTGCCCAATCGGAAATCGCACATCGTCGTTCATCCTGCCGCCTCCGAAAAACGCGCGCCCCTCTACGCCAGGGCAATCACGTCTATTTCCACTCCCACATCCTTCGGCAACCGCGCCACCTGCACCGTAGCCCGTGCCGGCGGATCGCTCGAAAAATATTTCGCATAAACCGCGTTCATCCCGCCAAATTCGCTCATGTCTCGCAGAAAAACTGAAACCTTCACAGCCTTATCCAGTGACGATCCCGCCGCCTCCAAAATTGCCTTTAAATTTTCCAATACGCGCACCGTCTGCTGTCCGATATCTCCCACGAGCAGATCACCTGTCGCCGGATCGATGGGAATTTGCCCGGAAACAAAGACAAATCCATTCGCCCGCACCGCTTGAGAATACGCGCCAATCGCTTTCGGTCCCTTGTCCGTCGCTATAATTTCCTTCATTCATCCCCCTATGATGAAATTGAACTCGACCGGGAGGAAGTCCGCCTGCCTCACTCGCCGCCCGAACTGGTCCCACTGTCACCATACCGCGCCCGGAAATCCTGCGGAATTCCCTTCTGATTGAGCCACAACCGAAACGCCGCCGCCAGATTCTTCCCGCTCTTTTCCTCCAGCGCCGCGCGAATTGCCGGATAGCCCACCTGCTCGCCGCGCAAGAGTATGACGACCTCCCTCAGCGCGGCTTGCATTGCCTCGCTGCCGCATTCGTCCTCGAGTGCCGCAAAAAATAGCGGAGCCTTCGCCAACGCAATCCGCCTTTCCGGCTGCGGATCGGTCAGGCTCGCCACCGCCAATGTTTCCTCCGTACCTTCTTTCAACGCCACATCATATTCCGACAAATATTGCTGGATGCGCTTGCGCCGCGCGGCCTCGCCGCCGCGCGCTTCGTCGATCACAATCGTCGCGTATTCCGGCAGACCCTCCGCCAACACAAGCGACGTGTTCGCTGCCGGATAAATCTCATCTCCAAACCAATTGTGAGCCAGCGCGTGCGACACAGCGTTGACAAATGCCTCGCTCTGCGCACCCTCTTGCGTACCTTGCTGAAATCCCTTCGCATCGACCAACGCGCCGCCCGGAAACGCAACCGCCGGCGGTCCCTCTTCGCCGGTCACGTCCGCAGGCAAATCCGAAGCCTCGACAATGTGCGGCGCGCGAATGTTCTTGTCGAGCGGCCCATAATCCTTTTCCAGCGTATCCCAAGCGTCCGCGATCTGCTTTGCTGCGTCCGCTTGTATCGAGACAGGCTGAAATGTCCAGAATATCGGTCCGTCGGCGCCCAGCGGCGCCGACTCCACATAGCGCCCCGCAACCACAAAAACCGCCAGGTCGTTCGACACGAGTTGATAACGATATTCCGTCACTCCACCCGTCTGTTTATGGCCCGCAGCCGTGCCGCGCGCGAGCACGCGAAAGTCCGCCGGCACATCAATCGTGTAATACATTTTCGATGGCCGCTTCGGATACGCCGCCAACAGATGCTTAGGCGGCTGCAATGCAGCGAATCCCCCGCGCGACCCAATATGAAAAGCGCTCCGGCTCAGCGTGATTCGAGATCCAGGCTCACCGGGCGACCGAAACACATAGTCAAGCACAACATCATGCTTCGCACCTCGTTTCCACGGCGAATCGAACGCCAGCCTTAAGACATTCGGCGAATCAAATCTCAGCTCCGCAGGAAGCTGATGCAGCTCTGACGCATGTCCATCCAATTCTGCGTGAACGTCGGTCAGCCCGTAGCCTGGCGCCGAAGGGAACATCAGATCTAGGAAATTGAGTTCAGTCACTCCCGAATTTACAAGCGTGTAGGTTAGCCGGGTCCGAATCGCGGGCGGCGAGCCCGGCACAAACCTCACTTCCCGCGATTCCTTCGTGATCTTATATCCCGGCGCAATCGGCACAGCGCAATTGCAGAGGCACACACTGATCATCAGACCGAGCAGACATGTCACTGCGGCGTGAATCGAACGAACTCGTGCCGTCTTCAGGCCTGAATCCATTCCCGCCGCAATCTCAAGAGAGGCGCATCCTGTTTGCAGTCTCAAATCACAAAGATTTTACTCGATTCAAGCGCCGCAACCGAATATCTCAAGCGGAGAAATCTTCTAAGGCTCAGGATTTCCGTTGGCGTCGACTACGGTGACCGGCCCGTATTTTTTCAGAACAGGCTCGATCTCCTTCCGATCGCCCACCGCCACCCATTGCATGTGCGACAGGTCGACGTATTTCTTTGCCGCTGCTTCCACCGCCGCCGCGTCGATCCCCGAAATCCGGTCGGGATATTTGTCCCAGTAGTCGACCGGCAGTCCGTAATACTGCACGCTCATCCAACTGCCCAGCACCTGCGAAGGCTGCTCGAGCGAAAGCGCAAAGCTCGCGATGATCGACCGCCGCACGTCGTCCAGCTCGCTCGCCGGCACGGCTTCGCTCGCGATCTTCTTATATTCATAGACGAACTGCGTCATCGATCCGTCGGTCACCGGCGTGCGCACGGCCGCGTAGCCTGACCAATCGCCGGGGTAAATATTCGTGTTCACGCCGCTGTACGCTCCGTACGTATAGCTATGCTCCTCTCGCAGATCGAGAAAAAGCCGCGCTTGCGGCCCGCCGCCGAGCACGTCATTCATCACCACCAGCGAGTAGTAATCGGGATCGGTCCGCCGAATCGTCCGCGCCCCCGCAAGAATGTACGTCTGCACGGACGCCGGCCGATCGACCAAAATAATTTTCGATGGCTCAGAAATACGCGATTCCGGCAAGGCGATCGGCGCTTCCGCCGCACCGCTCCAGGAGCCGAAATATTTCTCCACGAGCGCGCGCATATCTGCGGTCTTAAAGTCGCCCGTCACGCCAAAAATCGTGTTCCCCGGCGTGAAATGCTGATCGTGGAACTTCTTCAGGTCGGCACTCGTCACTTTCGCAATCGAATCTTTCGTAGGCGAATCGACCGAGAGCGGCGGCTCAACATACAGCGCCCTTCGCAGTGCTCGATTCGCAAGAAACGCCGGATTCGAGAGCCGTTGCTGCAGCGCGCTTTGTTCGCGCTGCTTGAATTGCGCAAGCTCGCTGTCCGGAAACGTCGGGTGCAGCACCACGTCGCTCATCACATCGAGGATCTTCCCCGCATCTGGGGCAAGCCCCGAAGCGTTCACAGACAGATATCCCAATCCGAACCCTGCATTCGCACCAAGCGAAGCCCCGAGCGAATCGATCTCCGTCGCGATCTGCGCGCTGTTTCGCGTTGCCGTTCCTTCGCGTAACATTCCCGCCGTAAACGACGCCAGTCCCGGCAAGTCGTCCGGATCCGCAAGCTGGCCCGGCCGAATCATCATCGTAAATGCCACCGTCGGCAGCTTGTGGTCCTCCAGCAGCACGAGCGTCAGGCCATTCGACAGTTTCACTACCGTCGGACGCGGCAGTTGTACGCGCAACACATCCTTATTCACTGGCGCGCGGTTCAGACGCACCACTTTGCTTACGTCCGTCCCTTTGTTTCCCTGCGCGCGTAGCCCGGGAACAGCCAACGTCAGCAATACGCCAACCGCAAACAGCGCCGCAATCGAATTTCTCCTGATCATTGCGCACCTCCCGCCGCCTTGCCCGTGGCCGAATCTTTCGGCGCGGGCATGGTAATCACCACAGAGCGTTCATCGCGCACGAAATATCTCGTCGCAACCGCGTGAACATCCTCGAGCGTCACCGCAGCCTCTTTATCGGCAACGGTATTGATCAAATTCGGATCGTCGTAATAAACCGTGTACTGTCCGATCAGGTTGGCCGTGTTCAGCGTAGACCGCCTTTGATCGATGAATCGCCGCAGTTCCTGTGTCTTCGCCTTCGCAAGTTCATCCGCAGTCACGCCATCCTTGATCACCGCCGCAAGTTCGTCGTCGATTCCCTTCTCCAAATCGGCCACCGCGACGCCCTGGCGCGGAGTCGCCACGATGTAGAACAAACTCGGCCCGATCCGGGCATCCGGCTCGGCCTGCACGTTCACCGCAAGCTGCTTTTCCTTCACAAGATGCTGATAAAAACGCGAGCTCTGCCCTCCGCTCAGAATTCCAGCCAGCGCCTGTGCTGCATAATTCTCCGCCGTGTTCCCCGCGGGAATGTGATAGGCCTCGATGATCTGCGGTTCGCGCGCCAGCGGATCGTAAATCGTCTCGCGCCGCTCGCCATAATGCTGCTCCTCGGAAAGGTCTACTTTCGGCGGCGGAGGCTGCGACGGAATCGCGTTCGAAATACTTCTTCACCTTTGCAAGCGCCTCTTCCGGATCGAAATCGCCCACCAGCACCAGCACGGCATTATCCGGCGCGTAGTATGTCTTAAAAAAATTCTGCACATCCTGCAGCGAAGCGTTATTCAGATCCGCCATCGAGCCGATCGTCGAATGCTTATACGCAAAATTGTCGTACGACAAATTGTCGATATCGAGATCCGCGTGCCCGTACGGCTGATTGTCAACGCTCTGCCGCCGCTCCTCTTCCACCACGGCGCGCTGGTTATCCACATTGGGTTGCGTCACCGCCAACGAACGCATGCGATCGGCTTCGAGAAACAGTCCAAGATCGAGCTGGTTCTTGGGCAGTTCCTCAAAATAATTCGTCCGGTCCTCGTTCGTCGTACCGTTCATCCCGCCGCCGTTATTAAGGATGAGGATGAAATGTTCGCCCTTCCCCACGTTCTCCGATCCCTGAAACATCATGTGTTCGAAAAGGTGTGCATACCCGGTGTGGCCCGGCGGCTCGTTCCGACTGCCCACGTTGTAAGTCACATTGATTGCGTAAACCGGCGCGCTATGATCCGGCACCAGAATCACCCGCAGCCCATTGTCCAAATGCGTATCGTGCAACTCGAGCTTCGGCACCTTGACGCCGTCCATATCCGCCGCAATAAGCCGGGAGCCCAGCACGAGAGCGCACAGCCCGCACAGCGCGCAAAACACCAGGACGCAAAAAAGGGACTTGCTAAAGACGATTCGCCGCATGGCCCACCTCCGGTCCCGACATTGTCCACCAATCAGCCCAGCCTTGCAATTCGCGTCATCTAGAAGGGCGGGCAGTCGGGACGAGCAATTCACCGAGAAAAACGGTGGGTCTTGAAACTCCTGCGGGTAAACTACAAGCAAGTGTTGCGTCGACCGTCTGAATCGAAGCGACTTATCGGGAGTTGGGCACGAAACAAACTCAAGCAGTCGTCATGCGACACAAAGCCAAGCAGGCGCTCCACGACAGGAGTGATCGGGTTCCATACGTGGCCGCACAGCCCGACCGCCAAGCCAACGTCAGCAACTTCGCGCAACAACATGAAACGCGAGTGCCGACGCTGGCTTGACCGGGTTCACGGGTTAGTTGTGGGTCATCGCACTGCAATCAGAACTGATAACTGATCGTGCCGTATGCCGTAAACGGCGCGCCGGGATATGCATTGATGGTGCCGGGCGTATCACCAAAGTAGCCGCCGCTGCTGATGTACTCGTAAGTGTTCGCGTGGGAGTTGAAGAGGTTGAGCATGTCTACTTTAAAGTTGAAGCTCTTGAACGGCACCGTGAAAGAGGCGTTGGCAACTGTGTAGGAGGGCATGGTACGCGTATCGGGCAAGCCCGTATTGTTATTGAACATGTGCTGTGGGCCGTTGTACGCGATCCAGAAGTGCGGCTCGATCAGAGTGTGGTCGTTGTGCTCGAACCCGTAATAGACACCGGTATTCAAGGTAGCGTTGGGAGTGTAGGAAACCGGCAGATTATTGAAGCAGGAGCTGGGAGTACAAGTCGCCCCAGGGCCTCCCGTATTGTAAGTTCGTGAAATTCGCAGCTTCCCCGGAGAAATTCACGAACAGGTGGAGGTTGTCCAGGGGGTCGTCATCAAAGAAGGCGTCCACGCCATGGTAGGTGGAATTGCCGCCGCTGCTGATTTCTTCCCCGTTGGCTAGCGAGTAATCGATTTCCTGATTGGTGTAGTCCAGGTGGTAGTAGTTGGCTCCAAGGATGAAGTTCTTGAGCCCCGGGGCATCGGTGAAGTGAACTTTTGCACCGAACTGACTATACGCTCCTTTGGCCAGTTGATAATAAGAAGGATTGACTTTCTGGAACGGGCCACCGCCGCCGCCCAACGAGGGCGAGCGGTATGTGACGTCGTAGCCACCGTATATGGTGAGCCACGGCAACGGCATCACGCCGGCATCGATGGAGGGTTCCGGTTTGTTCCTGTTCTCATGCGCGGCGCAGAGCGAACCCTGATCCGTTGTTGTGGCACCGTCAGTACCCTGCGAAGGTGCGCCGAAGATGTCGCTGTAAGGATCCAGCGGAGAATTGGGACCCGTGGGTCCCGACTGAAGCAGAGAACAGTGAGTCGCGGGCACGACTCCAGGGAGAAGCGTGAAATCGCGTTGGAACTGATCGCTGTAGCTTGTGGAAAAGCCAACCCAGCGTAGGCCGGGAGTGATGTGGATCTGCGGGATGGGATGGAAATCGTCCTGCGCATAAAAGGCGACATCGTCCTGCTGGAAATAGCCGGAGCGAAACTTGGCGCCGTTGTTGACTATTTGCGCGGGACCATTGCCGCCCTGCGCGGGATCGAAGAAGAGATTGTGGGAGTTGTACGTGGCATGGATCAGATACGCTCCGAGGTTGATTGTGTTGTAAGGCGGGATCTTTCTGCAGGCTGACCTTGTCTCCGAAATCGTTGCTGTGCGGGTTGTTCCACTCGTCTACTTGCGAGCCTGGAGCGAATATGTCGTCGGTGCGGTGGTGAAGTCGGCGGATGTGCATGAACCAAGTCGTGTTCTGGTAGCGGTCGTGGTGTGTCGAGGAGAAGATTTTCACGGGCGTAGACGAGAGCCCATTTCGTTGGTGTCGTACTTGTTGTACTCGTCGTGAGTTGGTGCGCAGTAGTAGCCGCAGGTGGCCTGGCTGTAGCTGTAATGCTGACCATCCGGCCTCGCTAAGCTGACGCCCTGGTCGGTGACTGGGATGCTCGGAGGGCGGAAGCCGCCGGACTTGGCGTAAAAAGCGCCGAATTCAAAGCTGCCCCGTGAAAACTCGCGAATGGTCTTGCCGAAGACCGATCCGCTCTGGCTGGAACTGTTGAATCCATCCGGGGCGGAACGGTAGCTCATCGCCGTCGCCCATGCCGCCGCCGACCACGGTGGACCAGCCATGGAAGTTGCCGGTATTGCCGACGAAGGCGAGATTTTTCTGGCCGTATAGGCCGTACGTTGCGGAGATGCTGAAGTGATGGCTCGACGGTGGGCTGGAATGGGAGTGAACTCGACGCTGCCGCCGACATTCGTCGTAAAAGCGCTGGTCGGGCGCGCCGGGGCCGTAGGTGACTGCACAGATTCTGCATCAGGAGGTTCTGCGGCATGGTGGCGGATTGCCAGAAACCACTGCCACGTCAACGATCGGGATGCCATCAAAGGTGATGCCGAGCGAGCCGGGGGAGATGAAGCCCGATGGTTGGCCGCCCCAGCCTTGGTTGATGCCGTTCAATTGGATGGTGTACTTGGTGGCGCCGCATACTCCGTATCCAAAGACGTTGGCGCCGGGAGTCAAAGCGATCATCTGCGCGCCGCCTGCCACGGGACCAGCCGCGTCGATCTGCTTGCGGTCGAGGACGCGAATGGTCTGCAGGGAGTTCTGCACGTCATCGCGCGTGGGCATGGGCCTCGCGCCGGGTACGACGGTTCCGCGGACGACGACGCTCTCCGCAAGGGTCGCGACGTTTAGGGTGGCATTGACGGTCACCGAACGCTGGGTGCCCAAAGCGACCCGCTGCGTGAAGGTCTCGAAGCCGGATTTCTCGATTGTGACGAGTTGCAGATCTGAAGGAGCGTTGTTGAACGTGAACTGGCCGTCTGCACCAGTCGTTGTGTGAACTGTCTGTCCCGTGGTGACATCCGCGAGTGAAACCGTCGCATCAGCAATCGCGCCGCCGCCAGCGTCCAAGACTTTCCCGGCGATGACGCCCGTACCCTGCGCGCCATTGGCTATGAACACGCAGCTGGCGATCAAAAGACATACTGCAAGCAGACTTCGACGCAAAATAGCCTCCTTTTTGCACAACCTTTATTTAGACAACTGGAAAAAGGTGAATAGGGTGAACGCTGGAGGGCATTGGTCCGATTACGGAATCTTTAACGTTCTGTTAAAAAGTCTTTCAGGAACATTTCAGTTGCATAACCATCTATGCCGTTTTCCGTCGCCTCAACCGGCAGTGGCAAAACCGCACCCTCTCACAAAATTCACCTTGCGGTTACTGGGAACATTCGCAGCAATTCGTAGGCGCGGGCCTGCACCGGCGTTGGCTCCGGTACCTGCCGGAACGTTAGATTCGTTTTCTCCTCCGCCTTCTGCGGTTTGAGCGCGTAAGTCACTCGAGCCCGGCTGGCCAACTCCCCCAGCAAGCTCTCGAAGCTGTGCACGGGAAGACCATCGGCAGTTTGATGCGAGCGCTTCTTGCGCTCGGCGGAATCCGAGGGCTTGGCCGGCGGAATGGGATCGCGGCGCTTGCGCTCCTCTCGCCGCTCTTCATCCTCGAACAACAACGGGGCCCAAGCTCGGCGCAGATGCCATTCCACGTAGTAGGCCAACACGCACAGAAAAATATGCGCCGGGACGCGATCCTCAGTGCGGTGCCGAATCGGTCGTACCAACAGGTCGATCCCTTTCAGACAGCGGAAAGCCCGCTCGACTTCCGCCAAGCTCTTGTAGCTGCGCACCGTCTCTTCCGCCGAAAGCCGCTCCACCGGCTCGCTCGTTCTCAGCACATAAATCCCATCCAGCTTCTCTTCCTGCTCGATCGACTTGGCACGACGGCTCCAGGTGAAGCTGCCCTCGCCGATTTTGCACTCAAAGTGCTTGCCCATTTTGTAGCGTCCCAGCACCTTCCCCACCTTCACACCAATCTCCGCGGCCGTGAATTGCTTCTTTTTTCGCCGCGTCACTTCCTGGCTAATCTTCTCCAAGCTTTTCTCCGTGGCTTCCAATAAGGCCTGCCGCTTTCGCCTGCGCTGCTCCCCCAGCACCGGGTTGTGACACACCATCAGCCGCTCGCCGGGATAATCCGGTGCCGTGATTTCGGCCAGATTCTTCTCGTCCAATAAAGATAGTTGCAAGGCACCCTGCTTCACCAACTCTGGAATCGCCGTGCTCGTCAGTGCCGTGATCCATCCCAAACCAGAATGCTGCTTGAGCTTGTCGATCTGCGGCCGGGTCAGCATGCCGCGATCTCCCACCATCACCACCCGCAGCAGTCCAAATCGCTCCCGCAGCTTCTCGATTTGATCAGCTACCGTCGTCGGATCTCCCGTGTTCCCCGCATAGACGCTCACCGCCACCGGACATCCCTCCCCATTGGTCATCACCCCGTAGACGATGATGGGCAAACCGTTCTTCCCATCACGGTCGTGCCCAAATTGCGCGAGCGGACAGGTGCGGCCCTCATAAAAGCTGCTCGACACGTCATAAAGCACCAAGCCACCCTCACTCAGATGGCGAGCAGCCAGCTTTTTCTCGATGCGCTCCTGGCGTTCCCAAAGCCAGTCCATGGCTTCGTACAGATCATTCTCGGTGGCCTCGGCCACTCCCAACTCCTCGGCCAGGGTGGTGCTGTGCCACTCGCGCGTGGTTGCCAATTTCGAGCAGGGATCGATCAAGCGCTGAACGATCATGGCCACCACCAGATCTCGTTCGCGGCAGCGCTCGGCGGAAATCAAGTGATCCAGCTTGAGCCGGTCGATCATCTCCAGGATGGCTTGGACATGACCATGCGGAACGGTTTTTTGCGTGGTGAACAGGTCGTGCGGCGAGACCAGGGGTTCGTCCCGCAGGAGGCGGCGAAAGGTTTCGATTTTTTCTGGGGGCCAATCGGAGTGCGGATTTTCAGGATCTTTCACCCAGGGGTTTTCACCATCATTCACCCACCCCCGAGTTTTGATTTTAAGTTTTTACCAACTTTTCTCCTTCCTTGCAATCGCGGATCGTTTCATCCGTTTAAATGAACGGGGAGCTCTGCTCCCCTATCAGGAACTGGAGCCGGAGCGAGGACGGCGGTCAAGGACGCGGAGCGAGGTACGAGCGAAGCGCCGCGAAGCGGGCTCGATCCTTGACGGCCGGCCGAGCGGAGGCTACCGGCCGCGGGCCTGATTTTTGGCAGGAAGACCAATTTCGTGCTTGCCGTTCGAAAAAAATCGCATTGCGAAGCTCGTGGTCGCATTTTTTTAAGCTCCCTCATGGTTCGGGTCATGGCTTTCGGTACGTTTTCCGGCTGACCCGGGTGCGGTGCGTTTGCGGTAAGACTCACCCTCGATGACGAACTGGTGAGCGCGGTGGCAAAAGCGGTCCAGAGCGCTCTGACCGAGCATCGGTTCATCGAACACCGCCAGCCATTCGTCTACGGCGCGGTCCGAGGTAATGATCGTCGAACTCCGTGTGTGCCGTTCGATCAGTAGATCGTATAAGTCGGAAGTGGCCTGGCTGGAAAGCTTCTTCAGAGCGAAATCATCGATAAATGTTGAGCTCAACATTTATCGATTAATGTGAAGTTCTCAGTAATGTGGAGTTGTTGTTGTTGTGTCCCCGATGCTGCGTGATTCATTGGAATGCAAATTCGTACTTCGATTCATTGGCAGACGCCAAGTCCTTGGAAACGGCGTACTCGGAAAAGTAAAGTTCTACTTTAAATGGACGGGAGGATAACCAGGAGTTGAGAATCATTTCTTGGTACGATCCCTTTGGCTGTTCGGAATTCGCGTTAGCGTTCATCGCTCTGAGGCAACATCACGGCGGACTTGGCAACGGCTGGGCTATTCTTGGACGCAGGGGCATGGGGAATCTACATATGGATTCAGGAGTCGCGCGGCGGCGGGCCTCATGGCGGACTTCAATGCGCCAGATGTGGGCATTGGCATGAGGGAGTCAAGTGCAAGAAATGCAATTGTCGTGCCGACCAGTTTGTCTATCCCGGCGTCGGCAGCGATTCGAACGGCGACACTCGACCAGGATCGTGAGCGTTTGGGATGGGCTGGCTTCGTAATTCGTTCGTTTGGTTACCAGAGGTGCACGGCGAGGACCTCTGGCATCCCGGGGTTTTGGTCGATGACGGGTGCTCGGACCACGATTTGGATATTGGCTTTTTTCCAGTTGCCCGGCGCGAGCCTCGCGGCGGAATCCAAACAGGCCGAGTCAGCAGCGCATTCCGCGGCTGCTTCGGTTCCGAAACCGTGAATGCCAGCGATTGTCACGAAATACGTGCCGGTCATGGGGTTTAGCATTCGGGAGATAAGGCCATAGTCCACGGGAGCCTGGGCGTTCCCATCTTCGATTGCCCAAGCTCGTGAGGAAGGATTCCGACTGTCAGCTATATAGTGAACCGCACCGTCGTGCGCGAAGCTAAAACGCCCGCCTTGAAACTGTTGGGTCCATCGGTTGCTAAACCCTCCAATTAAGATGATCGGACCTGCCCTAAGGTCTTCGAACTTTGCTTCGTTGCTCTCACGAAACTCAAAGCGGGATACGGAACTACGAAGGGTCCCGCTGATCGTTGAGAGTGCAATCGCGTCACTGAGAGCCACATGACTTAGCCGACCCATGCCTACCGAGGCCTTTTGAAAAGCTGCCACTCCGGTCGCTGTCGTATTTTCGGAGATGGGCAGCAAATCTCGCGATGGGATACAAAACGTAACGTTCTGTTTCGTGTTTGTGATCGGGCTCCAGAACCTGTCCAAGGTACTCTGACGCGTGGAGCCTAGCAACAAGACACAGAGTGCAATGTATGGGGCGGCAACGAGTAGTGGCGTGAGCCACTTCTTTAGATTGCGTGCCCGCTGCCCTTTTTGAGCAGCATCATTGAACCGTTCCGCTGAGCTATGAGCGATCGACTCTTGCGGAATGCTGAAATCCGGGACGTAAGACCCTTTGGGAAACTCAATACGGATTTCGCTATCGCGACCAAAGGTCTGATAATAATAGTGCAGCCGTTTCCTCACCTCTGTAGCCGTTACCCTGACGATGGGATCAACGCCGGTATCATAGTTGGGTTGCCTCCCAAAGAGCTCTGCCCCTACTGCTCTTTCTGTATTTGTTTACCGTGTCGGCGCGCCCGTGATGACTGGGGTCTGAATATTCCGCTGGACAAATTGCACGGCTTCGGTTACGTTAAGGTGCGAGAGTTCAAGCATGACGTGGCCGAAGACCTTCAATCCAGCGGGCATCATCGATAGATTAAAGCAGAAGATCACCTCCCTGCAGCGGCAGTGGCGTAGCACTCGTCTGGAAAATGAGCGGCTGCGAAAAGAAAACGAGCAATTGCGGCGAGAGCAAGAACGGTTACGCCGGGAAAACGAGAGGTTGAAGCGACAACTGGAAGAAGCGCAGCGGGCCAACAAGCGACAAGCCGCACCCTTTTCTCGCCGTCAGCGGAAAGTCAACCCGAAGCCACCAGGGCGCAAGCCCGGTACCGCCTACGGCCAACGTTACGGCAAAGCCATTCCCGAGCAAGTTGATGAAGTGATCGAGGTGCCGATCCCGTCTCGCTGTTCTTGCGGGGGCCGGGTCGAAGTAGATAAGGTCGAGCCGCAATATCAGCACGAGGTGGTGCGGAAGACGATCTGGAGACGCTTTGATATTGCGATCGGTCGCTGTCGTTCCTGTGGGCGACGGGTGCAAGGACGGGATCCACGGCAGACCTCGGATGCCTTAGGAGCGGCGGCGGTGCAAGTAGGGCCGCAAGCGCTAGCGTTGGCGGTGAAGATGAACAAGGGGCTGGGGATGCCGCATGGGGACGTGGCCGCCGTGTTACAGGACGGTTTCGGCTTGCGCGTGCACCGCAGCACGATTTGCCGCGCGGTGGAGCGCGTGGCGCGCCGGGGTGAAGCGACCTGGCATGCGCTGCGCGACGCCGCCCGCCGCAGTAGGGTAAACGCCATCGACGAAACGGGCTGGAATGTCGAGGCACAACTGCGCTGGTTGTGGGTGGTGGTGAGCGAGCAGGTCACCTTCTGCGACATCCTGCCGGGGCGCGGCTTCGAGCAAGCGGCCGCGCTGTTGGGAGCCGATTATGACGGTTGGTTAACCCATGATGGCTGGGCGGTGTACTACAAGTTTCTGCGCGCCGGGCACCAAAGCTGCAACGCGCACTTGCTTCGCCGCTGTGAGGACATGGTCGAAGTCGCCTCTCCGGCAACGGCCCGCTTCCCGCTGCAAGTCAAGGCCGTACTGGAAAAAGGCTTGTCCTTACGGGATCGGTATACGAAGCGAGAGATCTCCCTGCACGGGTTGTGGACCGCGACGGGGCGACTGGAAGCAAAGCTGGATCGCTTATTGGCGCGCAGCTATCGGGATGCCGCCAACCGTAGACTGGCCAATCATCTGCGACACGAAAGGCCGTACCTCTTCACCTATCTGTATTGCCCCGGGCTGGAGGCGACCAACAATGCTGCCGAGCGTGCCTTGCGGCCGTTGGTGGTGGCGCGCAAGAACTGGGGTGGGAACCGCACGGAACAAGGAGCTCGTGCGCAAGCCGTGCTCACCAGTTTGCTGGAAACCGCCCAGCAACAAGGGAAGAACGCGCTGGATCTGCTGATCGAATTACTGCAGGGGAAGGACCAGCACAGGATTCTCTGATCTGGCCCCATGGACCCGAGAAGTACCCCAGGACTCCGCGCCGGCTCCCCCGCCTCGGGCGCTGGTTCCCGATGGGAGGCTCTCGCCGTCGAGGCCAGAGTTTGTCGTTCCGCCGGAATTGGTGGTTCTGTATGCGAGGGCGGCCTCGGTGGGTGATGCTGGGGTCCAACCATGACGGAGGGTTTCCACGATCGCAAACGCTGAGTGTGTTCCTCTCTCGGTGCGTTTCTGTGGTCGCCTCTTCTCGGAGGCGGAGATGGAGTCGATGCGGGAGATGGCGCGCGATTATGCCGGTTTGGGAGTTACCGAGATTGCGCGCACGGTGTGCGAACTCTTGGACTGGAAACGAGCGAACGGAAGACTAAAGGACCAGGAATGCCGGCAGCTGCTCGAGCGCCTGCGCTATTAGGGCTGGCTGACTCTACCACCGGTGCGGAACACGGGGCCGCGCGGGCCACGCCACATTCCATTGAGCGAGGCCAGCGCTCCGCAAGCCGCTTGGGAAGGGAGCGCGGGAGAGTTCGCACCTTTGGAGTTGCGGGTCGTCCAGAGTCGGCCGGAGAGCCAGTTGTGGACCGAGCTGATCGAGCGGCATCACTACTTGGCGTACCGCGTGCCGGTGGGAGCGAATCTTCGTTAGATCGCGCGCTCCCCACGGAGTGGAGAACAGGTGCTGGCCTGTCTGTTGTGGTCTTCTCCGGCCTGGAAGATGGCCCCCCGCGATCAGTGGATTGGATGGAACCGGGAGCAAAGAGCACAGAATCTGCAATTGGTGGTGAATAACAGTCGAGCATTGATTTTGCCTTGGGTGCGCGTGCGGGGACTAGCCAGCAAGATTCTGGGGCAGTGCGCACGCCAACTTACCGGTGACTGGGAACTCCGCTATGGCTACCGGCCGCTTCTGCTGGAGACCTTGGTGGACGCACGCCGATTTCGTGGCACCTGCTATCGGGCGGCCAATTGGATTCACATCGGGCAGACGCAAGGACGTGGAAGGATGGATAGCAAACACCGGGCCCAGGGCTTGGCTCCAAAAGACATTTATCTCTATCCCCTACGCCGCAACCTGCGGCAGCAACTGTGTCATCACTCGAAGGTCACACCGTTGTCCGGCTCTGACGGCTAAACGCGGTAAACAAATACTCTTTCTTTGATTGCGTCGGTGGTTTCGTCTAGGGCCCGCAGAACCGCAAACTTGGAAAGTCCGAGCATCGCTTGCTGTGTTTGAACAAGGGGTCGGCCAGTATCGCTTCTAGTTGGCGCCGCACGGCATTGCGCTTTTCGTCAGACAAACTCGGCTCGGAATTGATGAATTTAGCAGTAGAGATTCCGTTGTGGTGATTTCCCATGACGACCCCCAACAAGCTGGCGGAAATTTGTGCGGAGTGTACATCCGTCCATCTATTGAAGGCAACATTGAAATCTTGCTTCTGAAATCTTGCGTGGGACGTATTGCGCGTCCCGAGCGGATGCCGTTACGACGGCAATACACAACGTACAAGTCGCTGGAAAATGTGGACTTACTGCCCTTTACCGTCTGAGCTCTGTATGGCCCTTGCGTCCCACAATCGTTGAGCTATACGTAACGCCACCCGAATCGGGCCGGGCAAGGTTTTTGTGCCCGCCCACAAAAAGGGGAAGGGTGGAGGGTGGCATGAACGGTTCCTTGCACAGATCGACCTTTGTCGCAGGCTCCTTTGCTTTGTTGTTGTTGTCGTGCATCCCGGCTTTGGCGCAGCAGAACACGGCTGACGTAATAGGCACGGTGACGGATGCGAGCGGCGCCGTGATTCCGGGAGCCGCAGTAACGATAACGAACGCCGGGACCAACGTTAGCCAGACCGCGTCTGCCGGGGCTGATGGGAATTACACCTTCACGCTATTGCAGGTCGGAACGTACACGGTCAAAGTCGAAGCGAAGGGCTTCAAGACGTTCACTCAGAACAACCTTGCATTATCGGCTGGCGACCGCACCCGCGTAGACGCGAAGCTGGAGGTCGGCGACGTGACGCAGACGGTGGAAGTCTCCGGCACGGTCGCGCCAGCGCTACAAACAGACAGCTCAACTATCGGTTCTCTGGTCACCTCGCAAGCGGTGCAGGATATTCCTCTCAACGGACGTAACTTTATAAAGCTCGTGCAATTGCAGCCCGGTGTAACAGAAGGGTCTCCAACCTCGATCCAAGCCGGCGGCCGACCGGACGATCGGCGCCAGACGGCAGCGTTTTCGGTGAACGGACAGAGCGAGACGTACAACAACCAGATGATCGACGGAGTGGACAACAACGAACGGATCATCGGGACCATCGGAGTACGTCCCTCCGTGGATGCTATTCAGGAAGTGAACGTCTCGACGAATCTTTACGATGCGTCCGTTAGCCGGACAGCCGGTGGAGTGGTTGACGTGATTACAAAGTCCGGCACGAACCAGTTTCACGGATCGGCGTACGAGTTTTTCCGGAATGCAGTGCTGAATGCGAATCCGAATTACCGCTTCGCGACGAATCAGCAAGGCGGTCTGACGCCGGCCTTAAAGAAACCTGCCTTCCGGCAGAACCAATACGGTGGCAGTATTGGGGGTCCGATCAAGAAAGATAAGACATTTTTCTTCGGCGACTTCGAGGAGCTGAAGATCGCGCAAGGAAAGGTCTTCACATACACCGTCCCGACGCTCTGCGAGCGCGGCCTTGCTGCATGCCCCGATGGCCTAACGCAGATGGGCGACTTCTCAGATAATCCAACCATCTCGGCACCAGGTGGAAGTTCAGCGCCCTGCACCTTGGGATCCGGTTCTCTGCAATACGGTACGTCTGCCTGTCCGTATGTAGTGATTAATCCGGCAAACATGACGCCGATTGGTAAAGCGTTCTTCAATATGTATCCGCTTCCGACGGCAACAGGCCTAACAAACAATTTCACGAGTAATCAAACCTTTACACAGGACAGCAAGACTTTCGATGTCCGGATTGACCAACACTTTTCAGACAGCAACACTTTCTACGCGCGCTATTCCTATAACAATGTAACGACTTTGACGCCCGGCGGCTTGCCAGATGCGACGATCACGTCAGCAATTGATTCGAATCTGAGTTCAAACCTCACGCTTACGCCTGGCTCGAACTCAGCATTCGGATTTCCGGGAACGGCCAAAGAGAGGCAACAACAGTTGGCATTGTCGTTTGTCCATGTCTTTCGCCCGAACCTGCTCATTAGCCTAAAAGCTGCATACCTGAAAAGCACAATTACATCGCTACCTCAAAACTATGGCAGAGCGGTTTCAACCGCGCTGGGATTTCCATGCAACAACGTTAGCTGCGTGAACGTTCCGGGTAACCAGTACACAACAGGACTAGCGGATGCCAACGCGACTGGTTACGTCCAGTTGGGCGCCGCGCCATTTGTGCCGCTGCTGCAATACGACAACACATATCAGTACAGCGGAACTCTGACGTGGAACAAGGGAGCTCACAGCGTCAGGATCGGGTTGGGCTTTATTCGGCGTCAAGCGACGATCGGCCAGAGTTCGAACGGTACCGGCGGCTTTAACTTCAGCGGAATTTATACAGGCGAGCCACTAGGGGATCTGTTAGAAGGTCTGGCAAACAGCGGAAGCTTGGGAAGCGCTGAGCGCAGCCTGACGCTCGTTTCACCCGGCTTCCGCACGTGGGAGCCTAGTGCCTTTGTTCAGGATGATTGGCGCACAACACACTGGCTGACGCTGAATCTCGGTGTCCGCTACGACATTTTTACGCCTTATACGGAAAAGCGTGGGCGCCTCGCCAATTGGGACCCTGCATCCGGCCTGCTTGTGTCGCCCGCGATCCCTGGCGCGCAGCAGAGCAGTCCGACCGGGAACGTCAGGACGAACTACACGGATGTTGCGCCACGGTTTGGATTCGCCGCTACGCTCAAAGGCAACACGGTTGTTCGCGGCGGATTTGGGCTGAGTTTTTTCCCTACAAACTATGCGTCAGGAGCCGCGTTCAAGAACGCTCCTTTTAATTTCGGATTGAGTTGCTCCACACAGAACGAGATCAACGCGAACGCCACATGCGGCAGTTTCGCGAGCGCTGCGTCTGCGCAATATGGTCCACCAGCGTCCAGCGCCAGCAGCAATGTCGGAAAATCAGGCGGTCCCTTAGTTGCGGCGGGGCTACCTGTCCCAGTGCTCAATGTGAATTTAGCGATTCCGCCTGCTGCGTGCCTGGCACTTGCGGGCAACCCCTCAGGCCCTAGCGATCCATCATGCCAAGCGCCTGCGAACCCATACGCTACACAATCCGTCAGCGAGATTACGTGGCCGAACAATCCATGGTCCTATCTGGAGCAGTTCAACATTCAAGTCCAGAAACAGTTCTCGGCGAACGTTGTGACCGTCGGATACGTCGGTGAGCTTGGACGGCACACAGGGTCGACGTTGAATATGAGTTCGATCTCGAACTACACGCAGACGCAAAATCCCCTGGCGGTGCAATTCCCGTGGATCGCTAAGAGTGGAACGTTGAGCAACCCTAACTACAACATGGGTACGTCGTCTTACAACGCCTTGCAAGCCGCCTTCCAGAGACGGTTTAACGCCGGACTGACCGTGAATTTCAACTACACGTGGTCTCACGCTTTGGTTGACGGCGGTTCTCCTTGCGAGCCCTTCATAGCGCCGCAGGACCTAGGATTCGGTTCTGAAGCGCAAGTTCCTGCGATCCCCTGCTATTACGATAATCCCGGCACGCCGGCGAGCCCGATTGCTATTACGTCTCCGAAGAACCGCTTTGGCGTGGGCAATAGCGGCGAAGATGTCCACGACCGCGTAGGGTGGACGATAACGTATCAAATGCCGTTCGGGAAATCGCTGACTGGCGTTGCAGGTATCCTGCTCAAAGGCTGGGGAGCGAATGCGGCGGGTTCATGGCAAACGGGCCTACCGTTTACGGCCGGAATGGCCGGTAATCAGAACGCAACGGGAACACCGACTACCGGAAATCCCAATCAGGTCTGCTCTGGACGACTCTCGAGCCCGACTCTGATCCAATGGTTCAATGCCTCATGCTTCACGCTGCAACAATCGGCTGTTCAGCTCGGGCTGAAGCATACGTTTGGAAACGAACACAGCAACCAACTCTTTGGCCCCTCGCAAACGCGAAATGACTTCTCGCTCTTTAAGGATTTTTCACTGACGGAGCGGGTGACGATGCAGTTCAGGACCGAGGTGTTCAATCTTTTCAATGCGCCCAATTTCGGGAATCCCTCGGCTACGATCTCGTCGTTTCCGGGTGCGAATGGCGCAGGAACCAACGCATCTCCGCTTGGCCTGGCAGGACTTCCGGTTGGAGCTGTAACTAGCCTCAACGCAAGCTGGCAGCCGCGCGAGATACAATTCGGGCTGAAGT
The DNA here is from genome assembly GCA_963753205.1 of uncultured Acidobacteriota bacterium. Lineage (GTDB taxonomy): Bacteria > Acidobacteriota > Terriglobia > Acidiferrales > UBA7541 > Palsa-295. The sequence goes on from CAVWBL010000002.1 coordinate 67,860, forward strand.
TCTTGTTCTAACGCTGGCGAAAATGTTAAAAGGCGTCCGAGGTTCCGCTCGCTGCATCGGAACCTCGGGGCGCGCGGTACAAGATCGATTGAATGCTCAGGGGGAACGATGAATATGGAAGAATCTTGGATTCGGAGCAATCGGCGGAGCTTTTTAAGGAGTTTGGCGATCGCGGGCAGTACGGTGGCGATCGGTGGTGACATCGCAGGTCTTTTGTCGCCCGCGGCTGCAGCGCAATTCGGGCCGGCGAACGATGCTCCGGCTACTTCGACAAGCCAGTGGGCGAAGCAAGTCGGCTTGGAACTGTTTACCGTTCGAGACGTGATGACCGACCCGAAGAGCTACGAAGCGACTCTGGAGAAAATTGCTCGCATTGGCTACCGTGAAATCGAGCCTGCGGGCGGCTACGCGGGACTAAATCCGGCCGTGGAAGCAGACGCCAAGAAATTCCGCGCGATGCTTGATGGCTATGGACTCGACATGCCGAGCACTCATTCGGGTGCGACCGAAGGTCCCGACCTGGAAAAGCAGCTCGCCGGATTCCAAATTATGGGACTCAAATACATTGACATCTCGCCAGGCGGAGGCCGCGGTCGCGGACCCGGCGGTCCCGGTGGTGCGACCGGACGTGGTCCTAGCGCTCCCAGCATCCCTGCAGCGCCGGGTCGTGGTCCGGGGATGTTCCAAATTAGACCGCAGACTTCGGACGCCGTGAAGAAGACTGCGGATCAGCTGAATCAGCATGGCGAGATGGCAAAGAAATTCGGCATGAAGATTCTCGTCCACAATCACACGATGGAGTTTGCGCCGCTTGCCGATAATCCAGACATGCGGCCGTATGACATTATTCTCGCTAATACCGACCCGTCTCTGGTTGTAATGCAAATGGACATCGGCTGGGCAACCCAGGCATGTCAAGACCCGATCGCGATGTTCAAGAAGAATCCCGGGCGATATGAGCTTTGGCACGTCAAAGACATGAACGACATCAAGACGATGCCGGCGAATGCCGATGAAGGTCAGCGGATGCAGATGGGTGTGCGTGCAATTTGCCCAGTCGGGCTCGGCGATATTGATTACAAACCAATCTTCGCAGCGGCCGATATTGCCGGAATGAAGCACTTTTGCATCGAGCAAGACGATGCGGCGGATTGGGGCGATTCGGTGGCGGCAGCAGGTGTGTGCTACAGAAACCTGCTTCGCGTTTTGGGATGAGCATTTGACTGCGGTGCCGAACCCACAGTATTTGGCGTCTCGTAGGCGGAGTTACCGCCCAAAACACCGGCCATCTGCGTTTGCGTAGGCTATGACTGGCTGTTTCGCGTTCCTATCCACTAACCTGCATCGCGTTCACATACGCTACGGGTGTATCACTTTTCCCCTCTCTGTAACCTAACCCCGAAGCCGCCTTGACTTTGCCGAAACGCGCTCCATAAACTTGATGGTTCAGCCAAGCCCAATGCCCAAATCTGAAGGCAAGGTAATCACAGTCGGCGTAACAGGTGCGAGCGGCGCCGTCTATGCGCGCGCCATATTGCGCCTGCTCGAAGCCGATTCCCGCGTCGAGCGAGTCTTCCTCGTCGTGAGCGATGCCGGTCTGCGCCTCATCGCGAGCGAACTGGATATCGTTGCAGCCGATGGCAAAAAGCTCGCCGGCCTCATCACCGGCGGCGCCGCGCAAAAAATCGCGTATCTCCCGAATAAAGACATCGGTGCCGCCATCGCCTCAGGCAGCGCCATTGTCGATGCAATGGCCATCGTCCCATGCTCGGCAGGCGCGCTTGGCGCTGTCGCGACGGGAATTGCCCACGATCTGCTCACTCGCGCCGCCGATGTTTGCCTGAAAGAGCGGCGCCCCCTTGTTCTTTGCCTGCGCGAGACGCCTCTGAACCGCATTCACCTGGAAAATATGTTGCGCGTCCATGACGCAGGCGCCACTCTGATGCCCGCTATGCCCGCCTTCTACTACACGCCCGAAACGATCGACGATATGGTCCAACAATTCGCCATGCGCGTGCTTGCCCAAATCGGTCTTTCCCAAGAAAAGCAATATCGCTGGAAAGGAAAAGCGTGAGCTGCGTCACAGGTGCTGCTTATTATGAGCAATAAACAAACCAATTCTCGTCATCCTGAGCGAAGCGAAGGGCCCCTGTTTCTTCTTTCGAGTATAGAACTACCCTGTGACACCGTGGCAGAAGCAATCTAAATGACCCGCTCTCGCATCCTCACCGTCTTCGAAATGATCAAAATCGAGCACTCGGTTTTTGCGCTGCCGTTCGCTCTCGTGGGTGCCCTGCTGGCCGCTCGCGACGCGGGCCATTGGCCCACCTGGCTACAAATCTTCTGGATCGTCGTCGCCATGATCGGCGCGCGCTCTGCCGCCATGACGATCAACCGCATCGCCGACCTGCAATACGACCGCCGCAACCCTCGCACGGTGCAACGTGCCCTGGCCACGGGCCAGTTGTCGGTCCCATTTGCGTGGCTGTTCACCTTGGCCGCATCCGCCGTTCTTGTAATCGCAGCATGGCAACTCAATCGCCTCGCACTCGAGCTTTCACCGGTAGCACTGGCAGTCCTCTTTTTTTACTCCTATACGAAGCGCTTCACGGCGCTCTCCCATTTCGTGCTGGGTTTCTGCCTCGGTATGTCGCCCGCGGCGGCATGGATCGCGATTCGCGGCTCGCTCGATCTGCGCATGTTGATCCTCTGCGCAGCTGTCACTCTCTGGGTCGGAGGTTTCGACGTCCTTTACGCTTGCCAGGACATAGACTTCGACCGCCAGGTCGGTCTGCACTCGATTCCGAAAGCGCTCGGCGTTCGCGGCGCGCTGATCGCCGCCCGCGTGATGCACATCGCGATGATTGCGCTGCTCGCATGGCTTGCCCGGAGCTTCCATCTGCCCTGGCCGGCATGGGCGGGAATTGCCGTGGTCGCTTCGCTTCTCACCTACGAGCATTCGCTCGTAAAACCCAATGATCTGAGCAAAATTAACGCGGCGTTTTTCACCGTAAACGGTTATATTAGTTTATTGTTCCTCCTTTTTTGGGGAGCCGCCGCAATCGCAATGCGGCCGTGAGTGGCTGTCGGTGAGTGCGTTAGGGGGTCGGAGCTCTTAGCTCCGACATAAGATAGCTCCTTACAAATGGGCTTTAGCCCCTGAGGACCGAATTTGACTTGCTTTAACCGCGACTAGGAACAACAAGAGCAAGATGACGACAGAGAGTTCCTTGCAGATCACCGACCCTCGCCTCGGGACTATCGCGCCCAAAGTGCTCGCCGGCGAACGCCTTTCTTTCGAAGACGGCCTCGCCCTCTTCGAATCGCACGATCTTCTGGCCCTCGGCTGGCTCGCGAATCACGAACGCGAAAAGCGTCACGGCAACATCTGCTATTTCAACGTCAATCGCCATATCAATCCCACAAACGTTTGCGTCGCCCATTGCAAGCTCTGCGCCTTTGGCCGTTCGCCGGATGCTCCCGGCGCCTATACATTCGCGCTTGAGGAAATTTTTCAGCGCGCCGCCCAGGGCGTAGCCGAAGGTGCCACCGAATTTCATATCGTCGGCGGCCTGCATCCCGATCTTCCTTTTGATTATTATCTCGACCTGATTCGCGGCCTGAAGCAGCGCTTCCCCCATGTGCATCTGAAGGCCTTCACAGCGGTCGAGGTGCATTACTATTCGCGCCTTGCCAAGATTTCTTTGCGAGACGTCCTCGTCCGCATGAAAGAAGCAGGGGTCGATTCCCTGCCCGGTGGCGGCGCCGAAATCTTCCATCCCCGCGTGCGCCGCATCATTTGCGATCACAAAGTCAGCGGCCAGATGTGGCTGCAGATCGCCCGCACCGCTCACGAACTCGGCATGCGCTCCAACGCCACCATGCTTTACGGTCAGGTCGAAACGAAGGAAGAGCGCGTCGATCACCTTTTGCGGCTGCGCGAATTGCAGGACAAAACCCACGGGTTCCAGACGTTCATTCCGTTGGCGTTTCATCCTGCAAACACGCCGCTATCGCACCTGCCCGGCCCGACGGGGCTCGACGATCTGAAGACAATCGCCGTCTCCCGCCTCCTGCTCGATAATTTCGATCACATCAAGGCGTATTGGATCATGCTGACGCCGCGCATCGCGCAAGTTGCCTTGCGATTTGGCGCGGACGATTTGGATGGAACCGTCGTCGAAGAAAAAATCTACCACGATGCCGGCGCGACCACGCCCGAGCATCTCACGCGCGCGGAACTCGAACGCTTGATCCGCGCCGCAGGCCGCGTTCCCGTCGAGCGCGACACGCTCTACAACCGCGTCGACCGTTCCGGCCCCGTGCCCGTCTCAAAACCCGCTCCGCCACGCCCCACAGATGGCTTCGTCCCTGAAACTTCGATCACATTCAACGTCTGAGCCGGATTACTCACAAACGTCATCCTGAGGAATCACTCCGTCGCGTCTTCCGGCATCCCCAGAATCTGCACCTGAATCATCCGTTCACGCGGCCCATCCAGCTCGGCAAAAATCACGGACTGCCAGTAGCCCAATGCTAGAGCTCCATTTCGCACCGGCAAAGATAAGGTATGCCCAAGCATCATCGCCCGCAAATGCGCGTCCGCATTGTGCCGGTCACAGTCTGAGTGCTGTGGGTCGTTATGCCGCCAGTAATCGAATCTTCCTATAACCTTCTCAAGCATCGACTTCATGTCGGCAAGCAATGCTTCCTGAAACTCGTTGATAAAAATGGCGCTGGTCGTGTGCAAGGTCTGGGTCAGCGCAAGTCCAGACTTCACGCCTTGTTTGCGGATCACTTCGTTGATGTCGCGAGTTATGTTGAATAGTTGGAGCCGTTCACTCGTGCTGTAGGAAAGCGTCTGCAAATACATGCGTACCCCGCTGACGGGCGGAGGAGCCGTCGTCAGCCTGTTAGAGACTTGCATAGTGGCCATATTCCCTCTATGAATTACCCCGAAATTAGGGCTGCTGATGGGTATGTACGTTGGATGCCCAGAAGGACGCAGAGTTGCACGGCCAAATTCCGCAGAAGGCCTGGCGACTTCACGGTACGCGGATCAGTTCTACCGCGAACAGCATGCGGATTATCGCGTAATCCTAGTTAAGGTCGCGCGAAATCATGAATTTAAACGTCAGCTTATCCGCGCCGTCCGTAACGCCCACCCCGACGCCGGTCTCAATGGAAATCACTTTGCCGCTGTGATCCATCGTGGCCCAAATTTCATGAAATTGGTCATTTGCCTTCACAAAATGGTTGAATGTGCCAAAGTCGTCGTATTCCTCCGCCGCCAGCGCCCAACGTTCGTTGAAGTTATAAGCGATCCGCCCCGCCGGCACAAACTCCAGCCCGCCCAGGCCACCCCGGTAATCCGTATCCATAATCGGGTTGTAGATCAAATCCACCTTGCCCAGGTGTGCGCCCACGATCGGTCGCACTTCGGACGTAATCGTCCGCGATTCCCAATAGGAATAATTCACGCTGAACTCAAAATTGACGCCGTAGAAAAATTCGTGCTGCCGTGCATTCGGCCGCACAAACAGCTCTCGAATTTTGAATCCGTTGAGCGACCCGCCCCGCCCTTTCGAATACGCGCTATAAACCGGAAAATACAGGCCCTGCTCCATCCATGGTTTCACTCCATACGCCCATTCCAGCGCACCGTTTACCGAATCATTGGCAATCATCCCGCCCGGATAGTCCGGTGCCTTTCGCCCGATCGGTGTGAAATTGCTGTGCAGCATCACATTGAACTTGCCCTGCTCCGCGATAGCCGCGTCGTACACCTGAATCTCGTCCGTCTGCGCAAAACAAGCCGCAGAAATCGCCGCCACCAAAGACCCCAGCAAAAACACACGAATCGTCATTCGCCGAATATTCATTGGAGAATCGCGGCCCCCACGCCGCACCCAAAACGCGCGTAATTTTACAACGACTTGCGGCAACCTCGAACACTTCAAATGCTTTTTAAAGGAATTTACGCATGCGGATGCGCTTTATCGTACACGGCCATCAATTGCTCGATGCTGGCCTGCGTGTAGCGCTGCGTGGTCGAAAGCGAGACATGCCCCAGCAGTTCCTGGATCGCTCTCAGGTCGGCGCCATCCGCCAGCAGGTGAGTGGCGAAGGCGTGCCGCAGCGAATGCGGATGCAGATTCCAATCGATATTTGCCAGTCTTCCGTACTTGCCCACCATCGTGTGAACCGCCCGCACTCCGAGCCGTCCGCCGCGATGGTTCAGGAACACCGCTTTATAGTCAGTTCTCGTTTTCGGATGCATCAGTAGTTTGCTTCGCACCGGCCAGTAGGCGATTAGCGCTTCTTCCGCTTTACCTCCGTACGGGATCACCCGCTCCTTCGATCCCTTCCCGAGCACGCGCAGCATTCTGCCGCTTTGATCGATGTCTTCCATGTTGAGCCCGGCCAGCTCGCTTACGCGCAATCCGGACGCGTACATCAATTCCAAAATTGCTCGATCGCGCTTCAACATCAACCGCGCTTCCTCTTGTTGACGCGGCGTCAGCCGCTTTCTGCTGTTCGGTTGTGCCGGCGGTCCTGCCAACACCTGCTCCAGCATCGTGCTCATCTCGTCCACCGAGATTACCTTCGGCACCCGCTTCGGCAATTTCGGCATGCTCACCAGCTTCGCTGGATTCTGCTTGAGCAAATCCTCGCGAATGCAATACTTGAAAAACGAGCGCAGCGTGACCAACTTTCGCGCCACCGAAGACTTCTGCACATTGCGGTCGTAAAGGTGCCCTACGAACTCGCGGATCACGCGATGATCGATTTGTTCAAGAGCAAGAGGCTTCTTTTCGCCCGGAGGGGTAATGAACTCGAAGAACTGCTCGAGGTCCGTTGCATAACTCTGCATCGTGTGCCGTGAGCAATTTCTCTCAAAGTGCAGATACCTGATGAATCGTTCCAGCAGCGGAGGCAGCCCCCAGTCCGGCTCCTTGTCGGGAAACTGCGGAATCAAGGAAACAGGCCCCGAACGAGTGTCGCATCGGCCACTCTGCCCACCGCCAGCACATATGTGCCAGTCCGCAGATACGTGCGATGCTTCCTCATCGACTCATAGCAATCCAGAAATGACCGCCGCATCACGGCTTCGAGTCGCGCATTCACTTCTGACGCGGCCCAGAAGAGGCTTTGCAAATCCTGCACCCATTCGAAATAGCTCGCCGTCACGCCGCCCGCATTCGTGAGCACATCGGGCAACACTGTGATTCCCCTCCGCGCCAGCACTTCATCCGCATGAGGCGTCGTCGGCCCATTCGCAATCTCCGCCACAATCTTGGCCTTGATCTGGTCCGCATTATTCAGCGTAATCACCGTCTCCAACGCCGCCGGCACCAGAATGTCGCACTTCATCGTCAGCAAATCGTCATTCGAGATCCGCGAAGTCCCAGGCATTCCCACTACTGTCCCGGAGCGCTCCTTATAACGCATGGCCTTCAGCGGATCGATCCCGCGCGAATTAAACACGCCTCCGCGCGAATCGCTGATCGCCACCACCCGCGCCTTCTTCTCCGTAAAGAGCCGCGCCGCCGAAGCCCCGCCGTGCCCAAATCCCTGGATCGCGACGCTCGCACCGCGCAGCGACATCTTCTTGATCTTGCAGGCCTCTTCCACCACCACCACGCATCCGCGCGCCGTCGCGTCGTTCCGTCCTTCGCTTCCGCCAATCGAGAGCGGTTTCCCGGTCACCACGCCCAGCGTCGAGTACCCCTTCGTCATGGAATACGTATCCATGATCCATGCCATCGTCTGCGCGTCTGTATAGACGTCCGGCGCCAGAATGTCCTGTTCCGGCCCAATGATCGGCAGGATTTCAGACGTGTACCGCCGGGTCATGCGCTCGAGCTCGGCCTTGCTCATCCGCTTCGGATCGCAGATCACGCCGCCTTTGCCGCCGCCGTACGGAATGTTCACCGCCGCCGTCTTCCACGTCATCCACGCCGCCAACGCGCGCACTTCATCCACAGTCACGTTCGGGTGATAACGGAGTCCACCCTTCGCCGGCCCGCGCGCCACGTTGTGCTGTACGCGATAGCCTGTGAAGACCTTCACCTGCCCGTTATCCATCTTCGTCGGGACGGAAACTTCCAGCACGCGCTTCGGCGTCCGCAAAATCTGCCGCAGCCCCTGGTCGAGCTTCAGGTACTCCGCCGCCATATCGAACTGAATCTGCGCAATCCGAAACGGATTCAAGTCCTCGCGCGGAGCTATCCGCGGTATTGGCTGGGGAACAGCAGCCGCCTTGGCGACCGTAGCCATCACTTCCTCCTGACGAACATTAATATGCCAATATCCGGGCCGGAATGACCCGCACCACTTTTTTGCGCGTAAGTACTGCGAAAGTCGAAGTTTATTCGAGATGAAGGGGAAGTCAATCGAAACTGGCTCGTAAGCCACCCGTGCGTGCGCCTAAGCGCAAACACATGGAAACGCAAAAACGGCCCCAAATTCTTCATAAGTCTCAGAAGAATAAAGGCTTAGCCATTGAAAGTGGGCTCGCTAGCCATGTTGACGTTTCGTGTCCATCCAAGCGATCTCTGTCGAAATATGGGCATTAGACTGACAATTGTCCTCCCGCTTTCAAGCTCCGACGTCAGGCTGCCGCGCCACAGGTAATTTCACTTTTCCCTGAAAGGAACAACCGCAATCCGGTACTGGTCCTCGTACGCCACATAGCCGGGGCGACTCGCTTTCAACATCGAAACCGATATGTCATGAGAGCGAAGAATCGAAACGAGAGATCGCGCCCGCGCAATGTGCTCATGCGCATGCTCCTTGAACCAGCAGATAGCCTTCTTCTGCTTTCGGTAATAAGGAGGTTTTGAAACCGTGAATCGGTCTGGTTTCTTGAGGTTGTCGTCAAACCAGTTCCAAATTTCCTCTTGCTCTGCTTCTTCGTAGGGAAAAAGCTGCCCGCGATCTCTCAAGGCCCCGACTGCCTGAAAGATCCCGAGCGGTTGGCTCGAATCCTCAGCAACATCGCCAACGGCAAATCTGACGTACTTAGTCCGAGACTTCGCAGGCCCGCTCTTAGAAACCTCCTTCGCGCGCATTTCTGCGCCTCCACGCAAGCTTTTGCTTTCGCGATAACTCCTCTTAGCGTGCTGCAGCGGGAATCCTCTCCACGCCCATATACGGCCGCAGGACCTCCGGAATCACAATTGACCCATCCGCCTGCTGGTAATTCTCCACAATAGCGATCCAGGTCCGCCCGACCGCCAGCCCCGACCCATTCAACGTATGCACGAACTCGCTCTTCCCACCCTTCTGCTTAAACCGAATACCCGACCGCCGCGCCTGAAACGCCTCCGTATTCGAGCATGAGGAAATCTCCATAAACTCCCCGCTCGAAGGCAGCCACACCTCCAGGTCATACGTCTTCGCCGCCGCAAATCCAATGTCCGCCGTGCACAGCATCATCGTCCGGTGATGCAATCCAAGCTTCTGCAGGATCGCCTCGGCATTGTTCACCAGCGACTCCAACTCGTCATAGCTCTGCTCCGGCCGCGTAAACTTGAACATTTCGACTTTCTGAAATTGATGTTGCCGCTTAATCCCGCGCGTATCCTTCCCCGCCGCCCCGGCCTCCGAACGAAAACACGCCGTCCACGCGCACACTTTGATCGGCAATTCATCGGCATCAAGCGTCTCATCGCGATGCAGGCTGGTCAGTTCCACCTCAGACGTCGGCGTGAGCCACAAATCCGTCCCTTCCAGGTGGAACATGTCCGCCGCGTACTTCGGCAACTGGCCAACGCCTGTTAGCGACGCAGTATTCACAATGAACGGCGGCAAAATCTCCATATACCCATGCTCGCCCGTGTGAACATCGAGGAAAAAATTTGCGATCGCGCGTTCCAGCCGCGCTCCCAATCCTTTGTAAACGGCAAATCGCGCACCAGCAATCTTCACAGCCGAATCGAAATCCAGAATCCCCGCGCGCTCGCCCAGTTCCCAATGCGGCTTCGCCGCAAATTCGAATTTCGGCGCCGTTCCCCAGCGCCGCACCTCCACATTGTCTTCCGAACCGTTCCCAATCGGCACGCTCGCATGCGGCACATTCGGAATCGTCAGCAGAAAATTCCGCATCGCCTCATCCAGCCCGTTCACGCGCGCATCGTCCCGCTTGATCTCGTCCGATACTTCCTTCATCCGCGCCAAAATGGTCGACGCATCCTGCCCCGCGCGCTTCATCTTGGCAATTTCCTCGCTCGCCTTATTCCGCTCCGCCTTCAGCCGCTCGGTCGACGTAATCACCTTCCGCCGCTCCGCATCCAGCTCGCGAAATTGCCCCATATCAACCGGCTTGCACCGCACCCGGCTCATCTTCTCGATCAACGCAACGTTCTCGCGCACAAATCCAAGGTCTAACATAGCCCAGCAGAATATCAGGTTAGCGCTTTCAAACGGAAGGCATCCTGGCTTCCACACGGCTTCCACAGGCTTCCACGTTGCGCGGCGCCAAACGCACGGCTGAGGGAGCTGGCAAAGTAGCGATATCTCCAAGACCAGTGCCGTAGGCACGGCGCAAACTAGCCCAGCGCGTCAGCGCTGGGTGAGCGCAGCAACAACGGCAAGAGCGCCGTACGTGCGGCACATACTGGTGCGCATCTCACACCTTCTTGTCCCGGTGCACATTCCAAATATAAAGAAACTCCGCGTCGCTCGCCGTTGCGACTCTACGGTCCGTCTTCCGGGCCGCACGATTCAGCGCTGACCGCACCTTAGCTTTGCTCTCTGACAATTCCGCCAGAGGCACTTTTAATGCTGAACCATCCTTCAACCGGTCCAGGTCCGACAGAATCACTGAGATCAGTCGCTTATGTTTTCCGTGCCGCCCCTGCGGCACTTCCGATCGCAACAACGTCTTGAAATGTGTGGCAGATTCCTGTAATTCGCGCATTGGCACCGAACCCTCCTGTCCAACGCAAAACGCTGCGATTTTCGGCCTGGTTCTTTTTGCCCGCCCCGAGTATTTCCCCCTGTTTGCGTACCAACCCGTAGCGACTCCGAGACGAAATCGTAACGGAGCGTAACGAACGTAGCGATACCGAAAAGCACGCATTTCGGCAGCTAAAAAAACCTGTAGCAGGCGTACTAAGGACCCTAAGGGTATTCATGGATTTCTTAAAGATTTTCCCCGTACCGCTTGACCCCTGCTACGGTGATTTCTGGAAGGAGAAGTAAATGAACCAGAAATTAAAAACGCATTTCGAGGAGGTTCCGCTCGAAGTCGCACAAAGGATTGCTGAAGAGCAGATCGCGATTCATCCTTCGCAAGCGACCAGAAGCGGACAATTGAGAGATCCCACAAAAAAGCGGTCCAGGAAAGCGCTGCAGGTGAATGCAAAAGCTGTGCGCGGAAGAAAGGAATTGTGATTCATATGGCCGTGGCTCTTCTCAAAACGAAAACCCCTGCGAGCCGCTGGCTTGATATAGGGAGGAAGAAAGTGTCAGGCGCGCCCGAAATTGGACCAGACGTCTCCATTCGTTATCGCGATGACCGGTTCCGCCTGCTCGTGGAGGCGGTCCGCGATTATGCAATCTTTCTGCTGGATTCCGAGGGTCGCATCGCGACGTGGAATTCTGGAGCAGAGCGGATTAAGGGTTACGGTTCGGACGAAGTAATCGGTAGGAATTTTTCGATGTTTTATCCCGACGCGGACTTGCACGCGACGAAGCGCCAGCTCGACACCGCAAGGAAGCTGGGCCGCTTTGAAGGCGAAAGTTGGTGCCTGCGCAAAGACGGCTCCAAATTCTGGGCCGGCATAGTGATTACTCCGTTGCGCGACAGCGCAGGCTCGATATACGGCTTCGCAAAAGTCACGCATGATCTCAGCGAACGCAAAGCCGCCGAGGAAGCCTTGCGGAAGTCCTTGAACCAGCTGCGAACTGAAATAGAGCAAAGGATGGAAGCCGAAAAATCCGTGCGTAATCTCTCGGCGCAACTCCTGCGCCTCCAGGACGAGGAACGCAGGCGCCTCGGCCAGGAACTTCACGACGGCGTTGGCCAACTGCTCTCCGGCGTAAAAATGTGCCTAGGGCAATTGGCTTCCACATCGGGAACTGTTTTCGACGGCCACCTTGCGGATTGCAAACGCCTCATCGACGAAGCCATATCGGAAGTGCGCACCGTGTCATACCTGCTCTATCCCCCGATGCTCGAGGAGATGGGGCTTAAGAGCGCAGCCGAGTGGCACGTCGATGGCTTCCGCCAACGAAGTGGCATCCGCGTCACCTTCACCGCTCCTGCCAATCTCGGCCGATTGGCGCGTGACATCGAACTCGTACTATTTCGCGTATTGCAAGAGAGCCTCACGAACGTCCATCGCCATTCCGGCAGCACCACCGCGCACGTGGCGCTGAAAATCGAAAACGGAGCAGCCATCCTCGAAGTGCAAGATCAAGGCAAAGGCATCGCTGCCACAGCACGCGGCACACTACAGGGCACAGCACAGCGCAACCAAGCGGGTGACGCCTTCGGCGTAGGCTTGCGCGGAATGAAAGAACGCGTCCATCACGTCGGCGGTACCCTCGACCTAATCTCAAGCTCCAAAGGAACCACTGTCCGCGCCTCAGTCCCTGTCGTCCAGTCTCCGGGATAGCCTGAGCGGGTCATTTCGCGTCCGCAGGTGGTGGCGCCTGAAACCATCTAAAATTTAGCGTTTGAGACACGTGGAAGCAGACTTTGAGCGGCGGCACATCCCAGTCCGCTGCGTCACAGAGGGGTCGAACCGAGGCAAACACGTCCCCGTGCCTTCGCGGGCCACTGTCAATGGACCGTTCGATCTTACGATTTGATACCAGGCCAGCCAAGCCTCCGCGTTTTCATACGCAAGAGATATGCGCTCGCCCGTTTCATTTCGTCTCGTTCGTTGTGGTGGTTTGAATCGCCCGCCAGTTCTTGCCAACGGAGAAATAACGCTTCTTCGGTAAGGTGTATGTTCTTCTCCATCGCAACGCGGTCACGCTGTTCTGTCGCCAGTTGGTAATAATACTGCTTCCAGCCTTTGCGAGTGTTCGATTGATCCATGATTCGCTCCTATCCCTCCCCGACGCGGTCCATGGTTACACCCTAGGTAGAAGGCGCGCTGTAGCGTTTTGAACAACAGGCGTGTTCAAAACTGAACAGTGTGGGCGTGAAGTTGCGAAAAGTGACGCGGTAGGAGCGGGGCATTTATGTAGCTGGTGACGCGACCGCAACAATTTCCGCGTCAAGTCGTTTTCCGTCTTTGTCTACGGTCTCAACCCATCCGTCTGCAAAAGGATCTATCGTCAGAATTTCATTCAGGTATGCGATCGCGCCTTCGCGCGTTTCAAACAATCCCGAAATATTCCGGTAGTTCGGTGGGGCGAAAGCAGCAACCACGCGGTAATAGCACTCTTTCTGCATCGAGCAACTCCCCCGCTTACTTAAGATCACGCCGATCCGTGCGCTCGCCGTTCGCGCTCTAAGTCCGCCACGGCCCGATACCAGTCAGCTTGAGGCGATCCGAAAGGCCGGCCTCGCGACTCCCAATACCGGTACGCCTTGTCTGAAATTTGCTTGTCTATCATGACGTCGTAAAGTTGCGTATTGTCTCGGTTCACGTCCGCGATTTTCGCGGACGTGGAGGTTCGTGGTTTCGGCAATCCCGTTTTGACGCTGGCGAGTCTCGATGCTTGCGTTTCGTTCTTGTCTCGATTGCTGGTCATGGTGGTGTAATGATGACATCGACTAAAAATTCGCACCGTGCAATTTTGCACAGGCGCGACTTACAAGGAGTTAACCTGCCGAGGCCTGCTCGTCCAGAACAAACGTGAGCAATGACTTGTTGATTTTGATCCTACGGTCGTGGTATTCGATGAAGCCGAGTTTCCTGAATTTGTTCATGAAGAAATTCACGCGAGAGCGCGTAGTACCGACTATTTCCGACAAAGTTTCTTGCGAAACCATTGGCAGCTCGTCCTCCGGCTGGTGCTGCACTTTTCCGTAACGCCCGAGCACAAGTAGCGCTCGCGCGAGCCGCTTCTCAGACGAATTGAGGAGTTGATCGATCAAATTCTCCTCGATTCGGTTTTTGTGACTGAGCAGATATTCGAGAAAATAGTTGGATAGCTCGTGCCGCGTACGGAGCATGCCCGAGAGCTCGTTTTTGTCGATGGAAAGGAGGCTCGTCGGCGCAATGGCCGTAGCCGTACCCGTGCGGACCAGTTGACCCGCCATGCAGCCCTCGCCGAAAAAATCGCGCGGACCAAACAGCGCGACCACGGCTCCCTTGCCAGCCCCATTAACCACGGAGAATTTTACATGGCCCTTTTGGATGTACATCACGCTCTCAGCCGCGTCACCCTGGCAGTAAATTCGCTCATCTTTGCGAAATTGAGCAACCTTTCTCGCCATTCCCCAAGTGTCGAGAAAGATCCCCGGCTTCGATTTCGCATTGGATTTCTTGATTTTCATACCGGCGCCGCGACTGGCGCACATTTACAGGCGACTTGTCATGCTCTCCTTCTTCCCTGCGTGCTCTTCTGGCAGGAAGCAGAGAATTTGCTGCTTTAACTGCGCATCTACTTCGTCTGCGATGACCACAATATCCGAAAGCAATTTACTGAATTTCACGCGCTGCTCATTCCTGTGCAGCGTCGAAAAAATACAGACTTGCAGGATTCGGGATTCATCTACGGCCATGGCCGCGGTGTACCCTTGTTTTTTTCGCAGTTCTCCGTGGTGATTCGCAGCGAGCGAAACCGGCGCTTTCGATCCTTTGTCGAGTCGCAGTCTGGCAATCACGTCATGGAGGAGTCTCGGGAGATGGCCGGTGCGTTCCTCGAAATTTAATGGTATACGGAGTAAGTCTGGCTCTTTCTCCACAAGCTCGAGCCAGTCGTGAATCGTGCGGTCGAGTTCCTGTTCGAGAATGTCGGCTACGCACTCTGTACCTGTAGAAGTAGGAGGGGACTCATTGCTGCTCATCGGTGAAACTGCATTCCTCGTCATAACAATCTCCTTTTGCGCACACCCAGTATTTCACTCCGGCAACGGCAAAGCTGTTCCATAAGGGATACCCCCTAAGCCTAGGGAAACGGCCTTCGGAGAGGCAATTCGACGCAAACGCGGCTAAGGATCGACCACAGAACCTCAATCCCGGTCGATACGCTGGGCGCCAATGCGAACAAGCGATTTTAGGATTCGGTATTTCAATGGCCGGGTGAACGTACTCGGAAGCAGTCCACGCGTTTAGGCGATTCGCAGGAAAGATGCCGGCAAAAGCGCCGCGTCATTTTGCCGGAACGTTCAACTTTTCGCACTCGTCGCAATGCGGCCGGTCGGCTGTACCCGGACGGCGCTTGATGGCTGGTATTTCCTGTGAGTGCGGACAGTGATTGTTATCGTGATACACGGAGTCTTTTTCCGCGTACCAGGGCACAGTCTTCGACATGGGAAACCTCCTTCGCACTTCGGGTGAAGCAACTCGCAAGCCTACTGAGCCAGCCCTTCTTAGCCGGTAGAGGCGTAACCGAGGCGCGCTGCGTCGTGCAGAAAAACTTTCCGAGCCATATAGAGCGAGTGCGCTGAATTCTCGATCTGCTCCTGGAACGCTATTTTCAGCCGCGCCCCGAAGGGCAACGGTTCTGCCGCGCAATCTGCAAGCATCGTCGCAGTTATCTCCGCCTCAAAGGCGTAGCTCCTAAAAGCATGTACGCAGCTTGCGTGCAATTCGTCAAATCTCTTTTGGTTCACGAGGCACCTCTCGATAGCACCATTGTGCTCCATCGCATCACTTACGGTCTGTTCTAATTGGCACAATGCGCGAAGACGGACGAACCAGGAGGGGGAAGCTACGCCGCGAAGCTCACCCTAGTCGTGGAGGATGATACTTAGCAGGGAGCTATTAACGTGGATCTCTTCTTTGTCGTATTCGATGTAGCCCAGTTTTCTAAATTTATTCATGAAAAAATTGACGCGCGGCCGTGTTGTACCTATCGTCTCCGCCAACACCTCTTGCGATAGATTGGGAATCGTCTTTTGCGGTGCGCCGCGCGCGCCATAATGCGCGAGCAATAGCAGAGTACGCGCCAGGCGTTTCTCGCTGGAGTTGAAGAGCTGGTCGATCAGGTCTTCTTCGACTCGTATGTTTCGGATCAGCATATAGGCGATGAAGCACTCGGAAAACTGATGATTTTGGTGCAGCAGGCGAATCATCTCGGTTTTCCCAATAATCAGTGTGGTGGTGGGCGCAATCGCGCTTGCCGTGTCCAAGCAAACCGACTGGCCCGCAAGGCACCCCTCGCCGAAGAAATCTCCTGCTTCCAGAACGCCGACAACGGCCTGTTTGCCGGACTCACTGACGACGGTGAGCTTCACGCCGCCTTCCTCTATGAACATCACACTGTTTGCGGGATCGCCTTGCGAAAAGATGGTCTCGTTCGCTTGAAACTTGCCAACCTTCCCACTCAGGCCCGCCGAGCCGAGGAAGGCTCTCACGTCGAATGCAGCATTTTGGGGTGCCCGTTTTGAGGAGGGACGGGCCTTGACAAAAACACGTCGAGAGGGAGGACAACCGACCATACTCCAGAATAGCAAGGTTTCAGCCCTAACGACTGTTCAATATTGCACAGTTCTTGGCCGACGGTATGACGTCCGGTGGCTAAGATCCAACTCAAACAATTCTCGTGACTTAGGGGCGGATTCCTGAGCGATAGGTACCCTCAGTGCCTGATTAAAGCCAACTCAGAGGTTCGTTTTTGGCGCTGCTGATTCGTCTCGGTGAGAAACCCGAGTTGCCCCAGCATGGCCTTTGCTCTGCCGCCATTGTCATGCGCGGCTTGGTTTGATACCTTCATCAAAACCGAAATTACAGCGAGGGCGACATGCAAGCGGTAGCGGGCATCGATCTGGGCGGCACGGCGGTTAATTACACCTTCATGAACCAGCAGGGTGAGTTCCTCATCGAGGTTCTCTGCGAACACCCGGCCCGCTCCAAAGAAGGACCGGTCATCTGCCTCCAGCAGATTGCCGACGGCCTGAAGATCGCCGCGGAAAAAGCGGAGGTAGCGCGCGCGGACATCGTGGTCGCGGGTCTCGACACTCCGGGCCCCGCCAGCGCCAAAGGCGTCCTCAGCGCGCGCGGCGCCACAAATTTCGTTCATGCCGATTGGGCCGGCTTCGATCTGCCCAATGGTCTCTCCGCCAAGCTGGGCATTCCGGTGACCTATCTAAATGACGGAAACGCGGCCGCTCTCTGGGGCCACTTTTCCATATTCGGTCCGAATAGCGGCAAAACGTCAATATCTGCGATCATCGGAACCGGCCTCGGCGGCGGCGTCATCGTCGCAGACAATATTCTTGAGGGCAGAAACGGCTTCGGCGGCGAACTCGGCCACGTCATCATTCCCTTCCAGACGATCGCAGGCATCACCGATTTGAAACCCCTTTGCAACTGCGGCCGCCCCGGCGACCTGGAATCGCTCTGTTCCCTCACCGCGATCGAGAGAACCCTCTTGCCGTTTTTTTTGGCGCAAAATCCGGCGCACGAACTCAATCGTTTCGGCGATATGCATACAGCCGCCAAACTCGTCCGCGGCCTCGCCGAGCGCGGCGACCCTCTCTGCATGGAAATATTCCGCGTCCAGGCCCGCTCCCTCGGCCTCTTCTTCGATCAGATGATCAATACCTTCGACCCGGACGCGCTGATCGTCGGCGGCGGCGCGCTCGAGACAGCGCCGGAATTTCAGCACTGGTTTCTGCGGGAAATCCGCGCCGGCATGCCCGACCAGCGCGAGGAGCAGGCGAACATCCCGATTCACGTGATGCCCAATGGCGACACCGCCGGCGCCCGCGGCGCAGCCATCGAAGCGATGAAAGTCGCAAGAGCAACGAATTTAATCGGGTCCACAAAATCTGACGAAGTTCAGCGCCGCGCGCAAACCCGTTGAGCAAGAGATGCAGCGGCGTGGCCGAATACGGAGGAGGAACATGTATCGATCGCTGATGATTTTTGCCCTTCTGTTATTCGCGGCGCTTCCCGCGAGCGCCCAAATCGTTGAAGATTACAATCCGCCGCGCGCCAACTGCTGCCTCGCCGGCACGCGCAAAGATCTTGCCAACCAGCTTCAGGACTGGAACCAGCTCGGCCGCTACCACGCCGAGGACGAGCGCTGAAGAAGCAACCCGCCGATCCGCAGCCGCGTGGTCTTCATGGGCGATTCCATCACCGATGTCTGGAAGCTGGCCGAATTTTTTCCCCGGCAAGCCCTACGTCAACCGCGGCATCAGCGGCCAGACCACGCCGCAGATGCTGGTGCGCATGTATCCCGACGTCATCGATCTGAAGCCCGCCGCCGTGGTCATCCTCGCCGGCACCAACGACATCGCCCGCAACACCGGACCGGAAACCACCACCATGATCGAAGAAAACCTGCATGGCGATGACCGAGCTCGCCCAGAAGCACGGCATCAAGGTGATCCTGTGCTCGCTTACGCCCGTCAGTGACTACACCATGATGACGCCCGGTCGCGGCGCACCACCTCTGCCTACCGGAACGACTCCGCCACACCGCATGCAAACATTGGCCGCCCCCCATCGGACATCCTGCATCTCAATGCCTGGATCAAGAGCTATGCCGCCAGCGCGGGCGCCACATATTGCGACTATTACTCCGCTGTCGTCGACCCCTCCGGCTTTTTCAAGGACGGCTTTTCAAACGATGGCCTCCACCCCAACGCGCAAGGTTTCCAGCTCATGGCGCCGGTCGTTGAAGCCGCGATCGAAAGCACGCTGCAATAGAATTTGCGGCGCATGCATCGAACGGCCTTTGCTGATGACAGATTCGCCAGCAAATCGTTCTTATTCTGACCAAGAAGCCGGCGAAGACGTAAAATTACTGCATGGAAAAGAAGGTCTTCTGGGCAAGCTTCACGATCCTTGGGCTGATCAGCGATCTTATTCTCCCCTCCTGGATGTGGGCATTGATCGCCACGATTCCCATCTTTCTCGCCAGCTGGTGGATCGCATATCGCAGCGGTTGGTTCTAATCCTCGGCTAATTTGAACTTCGGTCCGCATACGAATTTTCCTTCCTCTTCGCTACAATAATTTCTTGACACGTCTTCTGGTGCTTGTATGATTATGCAAAGGGATGAATATTAACGCACACCGCTGAACTCCCATGGGCGTCCAAAAGCGATTTCGGCAGGGTCAAATCCTGAAATTGGTGTCCGGGCAGCCGGTCGGCAGCCAGGACGAACTCCGCCGCCGGCTCGGGCATCTTGGCGTTCGTGTGACGCAAGCGACGCTCTCCCGCGATATGCGCGAACTTCATCTTGTCAAGACATCCGACGGCTATCGCCAACTTTCCGCGGCCACAGCGGAAGAAGCGTCGGCGCTGACGGCGTTGGCTCGCGCGCTGAAAGAGTTTTTGTTGGATATTCGCCCTGCGCAAAACATGCTCATCCTGAAGACCCCGCCCGGCGGTGCGCAGCCCCTTGCTGCTGCCGTTGATGCCGAACGCTGGAAGGAGGTCGCCGGGACGCTCGCAGGCGACGACACGGTTCTTATCATCGCTTCCTCTCGCGCAGCGGCAAAGACGGTCCAGCGGCGTGTGGAGGAGATGCTGCGATGAGCGGGTCGCAAAGGGTCGCCGTCGTCGGGGCAACGGGCTACGCAGGATTCGAGCTGGCCAAGCTCCTGCTGCGGCACCCTCAAATCGACAGCCTGACCTTCTTTTTGCGCGAAAGCCATGGCGACGTTCGCTGTCTTTCGGAGCTATTCCCTCAGCTTCGTGGCTGGGGCGATGCGCCATGCAAATCGCTCTGTGTCGAGGCAGTCGCGTCGAGCGGTGCGCAGATCGTTTTCCTTTCTACGCCGCATGAGGCGTCGCTTGAACTCGTACCCGCGCTACTGGCGGCAAATCCCGATCTTCGCATCGTCGATTTGAGCGGCGCGTTCCGCTTTCGCAGGCCGGAAACATTCGCGCACTGGTACAAGCTGCCAGCGCCGAGTGCAGAGGTCGTCAAAGAGACTGTTTACGGCCTTCCCGAGCTTTACGCAAGCGCCCTGCCGAAAGCACGCGTCGTGGCGAATCCCGGATGCTATCCCACGTCTGTGATTTTAGGACTGAAACCCGTTCTTGACGCAGATTGGGCCCATCGCGCCCGCGGCATCGTTTGCGATTGCAAATCGGGCGTCACCGGAGCCGGCAAAGAACCGAAGCGCGAGACGCAGTTTGTGGAAGTAAACGAGAATTTCCGCGCCTACAACCTTTTCGCCCACCGGCACACGCCGGAAGTCTCCGAGCATCTCGGCCTGGCGCCGCGCGACTTTGTCTTTTCCACGCATCTCTTGCCGGTTGATCGTGGCATTCTTTCAACCTTATATGTGTGGTTGAACAGCAATCGCAAGGCGGCGGAAGTCGAGGCCCTATACCGCGAATTCTATGCGGGCAAGCCTTTTGTGCGCATCCTTCCCACGGGGCATCTCCCGGAGCTGCAGCATGTGACGCACACCAATTTCTGCGATATAGGATTTGCGGTGGATTCAACCGGCGAGCGCCTGGCAATTGTTTCGTGCCTCGATAATTTGGGCAAGGGCGCGGCGGGACAAGCAGTTCAAAATCTGAATGGAATGTGCGGCTATCCGGAAACGGCGGGACTCCTATGAGAATGGTGATCAAGATCGCGGGCGCACTGCTTGAAGAAAACGATCACGTCCAAAACATTGCGCGTCAGATTGCCGAACTTGCGCGCGCGGGGCATGAACTGCTCGTCATCCACGGCGGCGGCAAAATCTTCACTGCCACGCTGGCGCGACTGGGAATCGCGAGCCGCTTCGTGAATGGCCTGCGCGTCACGGATCGCGAAACGCGCGACGTTGCTGTCATGGTCTTTGCCGGTTTGCTGAATAAACGAGTAGCGGGTGCAATCTCCCTCGCGGGCCAGCCTGCCGTCGGTATCAGTGCCGCCGATGCGACTTGTTTCCTCGCCGAACCGATGCAGGTCGAAGACTGCCAAGGCGGGCTCGGCTATGTCGGTTATTTGACCGAAGTGAATGTTGAATTTCTGCGCTCGCTTTGGAAGGCAGGCGTCGTTCCTGTCGCGAGCTGCATGGGCCTCGGGGCCGATGGTGAACTCTACAACATCAATGCCGACCACATGGCGGCGGCAGCAGCCGAGTTCATAAAGGCCGAGCGCCTGATTTTCCTCACGGACGTTGCGGGGGTGCTGGATGGTGATAAAGTCGTCAGCTCATTGAAGGGACCGGAGATTGAGGATCTTATCAGGCGCCATGTTGTCTCGGGCGGCATGATCTTGAAGCTGGAAGCCGCGAAGCGCGCCCTGGCCGGGGGCGTTGCTGAAGTTCGCATCGTCGGCGGAACGCAGCCGCGCTCTCTGCTCAACGCTGCGAACGGCGCGCGGTCGCATCACGGAACTCGCGTGTTGCCGGTCATACGCGCGGCCAAGGCTGCGCAACGCGCAGCGGAGTAATTCCATGACAAAGAAGACCAGGTCTTCTCGCGCGCATTCCTCTCTACCGGCCAAGATTCGCGAGCAGGCGGCGAGCCATTTGATGAACACGTATAAGCGTCCGCCCATGGTGTTTACGCACGGGCGTGGCTGCCGCCTTTACGATTCGCAAGGCAAGGAGTATCTGGATTTCCTCGGCGGTATCGCCGTCAATGCACTAGGCTATTCGCATCCGCGGCTCGTGCGCGTGATTCGCCGTGAAGCGGCTCGCGCCATTCATGTTTCCAATTTGTTCCACAATGCGTATCAAGCTCCGCTGGCTGCGAAGCTTGCTGGATGGACCGGTCTGCATCGCATTTTCTTCACAAATAGCGGCGCCGAAGCGATCGAGGGCGCGCTCAAGCTCGCGCGAGCCTACGTCCACGCAAAAGCCGGCGGCCCCACCGAGAAGACTCGTATTCTGGCGCTCGAAAACTCATTCCACGGGCGCACGTTCGGCGCACTTTCGATTACGCACACCTTGAAATATCGCGCTCCCTTCGAGCCGCTCGTTCCCGGCGTTGAATTCATAAAGTTCAATGACCTCACCGACCTCGAAGCAAAATTCAATGAACACGTCTGTGCGATGGTCATCGAGCCGATCCAAGGCGAAGCCGGAGTCTTTCCGGTGAGCGAACTGTTCTGGAATCGCGCTCGCGCGCTTGCCACTCAATTCGATGCCGCGTTGATCGCCGATGAGATTCAATGCGGGTTGGGCCGCACCGGACGTAAGTTTGCCTGCCAGAAATTTGCCGCACCGCCGGACATTATCACGATGGCGAAACCGCTTGCCGGCGGCCTCCCACTGGGCGCCGTTGCCGCCAATGAACAATTCGCGTCGGCGTTCGTTCCGGGGATGCATGGTTCCACTTTTGCAGGCGGTCCGCTGATCTGCGCGGTGGGGCTTGAGCTCTTGGCGGTGCTTGACGATGAAGGCCTGATCGAAAACGCCCGCGAGCGCGGCGCGGAGTTGAGCGAGGGCATAAAGATGCTGATGACGCGCTTCGATTTCATCCGCGAAGTCCGTGGTGAGGGCCTCATCATCGGCATCGAGCTCGCGACGGAAGGCGCTCCTTTCATCGAGGAGGCGTTTCGTGAAGGCCTGCTCATTAACTGTACACACGAACACATTTTGCGCCTGTTGCCTCCCTATATCGTTAAAAAGAAGGATGTGGCGGAATTCCTCAAAAAATTCGAGCGCGTTTTGTCGCGCGGAGCAAAGAACCTGCACAAAGCCGTACAAACGGCGGCCGCCTCGAGTGCTGCACCTGCCGAGTCGATGACCATGGCGGCGACGCGATGAGCAAAACAAGCGCCGTTTCACTTTCGCTGAAGGGCGATCTGCTGACGGGCGCCGAATGGAGCGCCTCGCAGGTCCAGGATTTCCTGCGGCTTGCGGCCGACGTAAAAGCGCATCCCGGTCGCTATGGTGGCACGCTTGAGGGCAAGTCCTTCGTGCTGCTTTTTGAGAAGCCGTCGCTGCGGACGAGGGTCACTTTTGAAGTCGCGATCGCCCAGTTGGGCGGCTACAGTACCTTTTTAGATCACACGGCATCGCGGCTCGGCGAGCGCGAGCCGGTGCGCGACATTGCCCGAAATCTCGAGCGCTGGGTGCAAGGGATCATCGCACGCGTGTTCGCCCAAAAAACGCTCGACGATCTCGCGAAAAATGCGACGATCCCGGTGATCAACGCACTCTCGGACAAGTATCATCCGTGCCAGGCTCTAGCCGATGTCTTCACGCTCGAAGAACGCTTTGGCAGCCTGCGCGGCTTGAAATTCGCCTACGTTGGCGACGGAAACAATATGTGCCACTCGCTTCTGATGGCGGCAGCACAAACGGGCGCCCATATACGAGTGGCCACACCCCAAGGGTATGAGCCGGATGGCTCTATTGTCTCGCATGCAAAGCGCATCGCGCAGATAACCGGCGGAGATGTCGAAACCTTAATCTCGCCGCAAGAAGCCGTTAGCGGAGTGCAGGCAGTCTACACGGATGTCTGGGCCAGCATGGGGCAGGAGGGTGAAGCGGCGACTCGCGAGGCAGCCTTTGCCGCATATCAAGTGAACGCGGCGCTCTTCTCGCTCGCCGCTCCCGACGCCGTATTTTTGCACTGTTTACCGGCGCATCGGGGTCTTGAAGTCACTGACGCGGTGATGGATTCGCCGCGATCGGTTGTTTACGATCAGGCGGAAAACCGTCTGCACGTGCAGAAGGCGATTCTGCACAGTCTGCTTAGCGCATAATCGCGCAATCCAAGGAGAGAGAATTGGCAAAGAAGGTGGTAGTCGCTTATTCCGGAGGGCTTGACACCTCCATCATCA
This sequence comes from uncultured Acidobacteriota bacterium, assembly GCA_963753205.1. Taxonomy (GTDB): domain Bacteria; phylum Acidobacteriota; class Terriglobia; order Acidiferrales; family UBA7541; genus Palsa-295. Next base: position 91,689 of record CAVWBL010000002.1, read on the forward strand.
TTCCCTGGCTGAAGGAGAACTACAACAATTGCGAAGTGATCGCCATGATCGGCGACCTCGGCCAGCAGGAAGACCTCGAAGCGGCGCGCAAGAAAGCGCTCGCGACAGGCGCAAGCGCAGCATACGTCGAAGACCTGCGCGAAGAGTTCATTACCGATTACATTTGGCCCACATTGCGCGCTGGAGCCGTTTACGAGCACCGGTATCTGCTCGGCACCTCATTCGCTCGTCCGATTCTTGCCAAACGCCAGGTGGAGATCGCAAAGACAGTCGGCGCGGATGCTCTCGCTCATGGCTGCACCGGCAAAGGCAACGACCAGGTCCGCTTCGAGCTGGCCGCCAAGGCGCTCGGTCCTGAGCTGAAAATCATTGCCCCTTGGCGCGAATGGAAGATCAATTCACGCGAAGAAGCAATTGCTTACGCGCAATCGCATAACGTTCCCATCGAGCAGAGCACAAAAAATATTTACAGCCGCGACCGCAACATCTGGCACCTGAGCCATGAAGGCGGCGTGCTCGAAGATCCTGCGAACGCGCCTGACGAAGCAATGTGGCAATGGATCACCTCGCCGGCGAAAGCGCCTGACAAGCCGACCGAAGTCGAAATCGGCTTCGAAGCTGGCTCTCCCGTTTCGGTCAATGGCAAAAAGCTCTCGCCGATGGCACTGCTCAATCAATTGAACGAAATGGCCGTGGCAAATGGGGTTGGACGCATCGACATCGTCGAAAATCGCCTCGTCGGGATGAAATCACGCGGCGCCTATGAGACGCCCGGCGGCACGCTCCTGATTCAGGCGCATCGCGAACTCGAATCGCTCTGCCTCGACCGTGAAACGATGCATTATCAGCAGATGCTCGCGTTGCGTTACGCCGAGATGGTCTACTACGGTATGTGGTTCACACCGCTCCGCGAATCGCTCGATGCGTTCTTCACGCAATCGCAGAAGCGTGTGACCGGCTCCGTAAAACTATCTCTCTTCAAAGGCAATGTGAGCGCAGCCTCGCGCGTTTCTCCGTATTCGCTCTATCGCGCCGGCCTCGCCAGCTTTACGATGACCGGCTACAACCCGAAAGACGCCGAAGGCTTCATCAATCTTTTCGCATTGCCCATCACTGTGCCTCTCGATGCTCAGGTCAAAGAGGCCAAAGCTACATGAGCGGAGCCAAGATGTGGGGCGGCCGGTTCGAACGCGGACCGGACGCCTCCTTCTACGAATTCGAGCGCTCGTGGCAATTCGATCGCAGGTTTCTCCCGCAGGAGCTTGCGCTCGATCGTGCTTGGGCGCGCGCCCTTTCAACCGCAGGCGTTTTAACCGTCGACGAGTCGCACAGACTGATCGCAGCCCTCGATGAGATCGAAACGCGCTCGCACACGGATGCGGCCTGGCTCGACGCTTCGAATGCCGAGGATGTCCATCACTTCGCCGAAACGGCCCTGATCGAAAAACTCGGCCCGGTCGGCGCCAAGCTGCACACCGGCCGCAGCCGCAATGAAATGGTTGCGACCGAATTCCGCATGTATGTGCGGGATTCCGTACGCGACGTTCGCCGCGCTCTCGGTTCGCTCGTGCGCGCCTTGGCGGCGCGGGCGAAATCCAGTCTTGGTATCCCCATGCCCGGCACTACGCACATGCAGCACGCGCAACCGCTTTTGCTCTCGCACTGGCTGCTCGCGCACGGCGAAGCCTTCTTGCGCGACGCGGATCGCCTCACGGGCGCGGCACAGCGTGCGGACTCGTGTCCGCTTGGTTCAGGCGCGCTTTCCGGTTGCGCGTTCCCTCTGGATCGCAAGGCGCTCGCGAAAGATCTAGGCTTCTCCGCGATTACGGCGAACAGCCTCGACGCCGTCAGCGACCGTGACTTCGCGCTGGAATACCTTTTTGCGCTCTCAACGACCGCAATGCACCTTTCGCGCCTCGCCGAAGACATGGTTCTTTTCGCCTCGCCCGAGTTCGGATTCATCGATCTGCCCGACGAATATTCCACCGGCAGCAGCCTCATGCCGCAAAAAAAGAACCCCGACGCATGGGAATTAATCCGCGGCAAAACGGGCCGCATCTACGGTTCCCTCGTTGCGCTATTGACCACCTGCAAAGGCCTGCCATCGAGCTATCAACGCGACTTGCAGGAAGATAAAGTCCCGCTATTCGACGCGCATGACCAAACCCTCGCGATGACCCAAATCGCCGCCGCGACGCTTGCCGCAACGAAATTTCGCGAGGCGCGCCTCCGCGAAGCCGCGAACGATCCGTCGCTAGTTGCGACCGAATTGGCAGATTACCTTGTCGCCACGGGTATTCCCTTCCGCGAAGCGCACGAAATCGTCGGCAGAGTCCTGCGCGCTGCTGAACGCGAAGGCAAGTCCATCCGCGAGATGCCGATCGATAAACTGAAGGAGTTCTCGCCTGCATTCGGTCGCGACATCTTGGCGATTCTTACCGTCGAGGCCGCACTCGCGCGCAGATCGTCTCCCGGCGGAACGGCGCTAGGACCGGTCCGCGCCGCACTCGATAATTTCGAATCGCGCGTTTCAAAGCTTGAGGAGAATCCGTGACCGTGCTCAAATCCCTGTTCACGCATAACGAAATCGACGCAGCATCCATCGCGCTATGAATCCTTATCTCTCTGACTCTCAAGTCCCCCGCGGATTTTCCTTCGCCGCCGTACATTGCGGACTGAAACGCGCGAAGCTCGATCTCGGCCTCGTTTTCAGCGAAACGCCCGCATCCGCCGCGGCTCTTTTCACCACGAACCAGGTCGTCGCCGCGCCCGTCATCGTCTCGCGCGAACACCTGCGCAAATCGAAGGGCCGCATGCGCGCCGTGATCGTCAATTCCGCTAACGCGAACTGCTGCACCGAAAAAGACGGCCGCCCGGCCTCGCGCGAAACGGCTTCGACATTAGCACGCCAAATCGGCGGCATGGACTCCTCGGATGTAATCGTTTGCTCCACCGGCGTGATCGGCGGCGAATTTCGCGTCGACAAAATTCTGACTGCGGTCCCGACGCTCGTAAAATCGCGCGCAACCGACGCGGTCACGTTCACCCAATTCGCCCGGGCCATTATGACCACAGACACTCGACCGAAATGGGCAGCGGCAAAATGCCGCATCGGTGGCAAACAGGTGCGCGTGCTCGGCTGCGCCAAGGGCTCGGGGATGATTCATCCCAATATGGCCACGATGCTCTCATTCCTCGTCACGGACGCAGCCATTTCTCCGGCGCTTCTTGATCGCGCGCTCCGCTCAGTTGCCGCTTCGACATACAACTCGATCACCGTCGACGGCGACAGCTCGACAAATGACACCGTCGCGATCCTCGCCAATGGCCAATCCGGCGCCCCTGAAATCACAAGCGAAGGCACAGCCTACAACGCCTTCCTCAAAGCACTCGCAGAAGTATGCAACTCACTCGCTTACGCAATCGTCGAAGACGGCGAAGGCGCTCAGCGCGTGATCGAAATTAAGGTCCTCGGTGCTCCTTCCAACGAAGCGGCGCGCCAAATCGGCCAAACGATCGCGACTTCTCCGCTCGTAAAGACGGCCTTCGCCGGCGCCGATCCCAATTGGGGCAGAATTCTCGCCGCGGCAGGCCGTTCGGGCGTGAAATTCGATTACGAACGCGCGGACGTCTGGCTCGCGGGAATGCTCGTTTGCAAACGCGGTCGCGAACATAAATTTAGTGAGCGCACCGCGAGCCGCCGCATGCAAACCAAGCACGTTCCCGTCGTCATCGACGTGCACTCGGGCAAAGGCAAAGCCCGTATCCTCACCTGCGACATGACGCAGGAGTACGTTCACATCAACGCAAGCTACAGAACCTGACGCGGCCTGCCGACACCTGTCCCTGAAGCTGCTTCAGGCAGCGCAAACAGTTGACTGGCAAGGGCGGTTGGCGCAAGATGCTCACGAGTTGCTGGAGCGCTCGCTCCAGCCCTGAGTAGCCAGCACCTTACTGACTGCCCTTGGCTGGGACAGCCTCTCCCAGTTGCGTGTGCGCGTCTCCCTCACCGGAGGCGCCGAGGAGCACCACCGTGAAGAAGCTCTACGTCGGTAATCTTTCCTTTAAAGCTACAGAAGAGCAGTTGCAGGCGTTGTTTGCGGAGACTGGCGTACAGCCGGATTCGTTGACGCTCCTTCGCGATCGTTTCACAGGTCAGCCGCGTGGTTTCGGTTTCGCGGAAATTCGTGACGATGGCGAAGCCGAAAAAGTTATCGCCGCGCTCAACGGAAGGGAGTTCATGGGCCGTGCTCTCGTCGTCAATGAAGCACGCCCGCAACGCGAAGGCGGTGGCGGAGGTGGTGGTCGCGGCGGCTATGGCGGCGGGGGCGGTGGGCGAGGCGGTCACGGAGGCGGGGGCGGCGGTGGCGGACGCGGTGGCCGTGGCGGCTACGGCGGCGGTGGACGCGACCGTTAATTTGGTTGTGACGCCGAAAGACTCCTCAGCCGAAAAACGCCCCTATGCCGCTCGGCAAAATGTGTCGTTCGTTTAGGCCGCATTTGGGACCAAGATGTGTGTTGGCGCTCCTGGTCTTTGGTCGGCAGACGACTCAGCCCATGCGCAAGCAGCACCGATCGACGCCCTTGCCTCGTCGCTGAGCAAAGCGAGCGATCAGTCCAAGCAGAACAGTATCGTAGTCCTCGATTTCCAAGGGCCCGCTCAATCGGTAACTCCGCTAGGCGAGGAGTTGGCGGATGATTTGACTAAACGCCTGTCTTTGCTCGCGCAGAGCCCAAAAATTATCGAACGCGCGAAGGTTGCCGACGTTCTCAGGCGTTCTTCTTTAGTTCCCCCAGCACCAGCTTCGCCACTTCCTTCAGCGTGTCAAAGACTCCCTGCCCGGTGACTGCAACCGCCTCAAGAGCAGGCTCGTCTTTCACAGCAAGCTGTTTTCGCAGTTCATCGACAGGCAAAATGTTCGGCAGGTCCCGCTTATTAAGCTGCAGCACATAAGGAATCGTCGTGAAATCCAGATTGTGGTCTTTCAGATGTTCGCGAAGGTTATCGAGCGTCTCAAGATTCGCGTCGAGTCGTTCTTCCTGCGAATCCGCTACAAAAACGACCCCGTCAGCGCCCTTTAGAATCAGCCTTCGGCTCGCCTCATAAAACACTTGGCCGGGTACGGTATATAGATGAAAGCGCGTCTTGAAGCCCCGAACTGTCCCCAAGTCCAGCGGAAGAAAATCGAAGAAAAGCGTTCGGTCCGTCTCGGTTGCAAGCGAAACCATCTTTCCCTTTTGATTCGTACCAGTATGCTGGTAGATCCACTGCAGGTTCGCGGTTTTACCGCCTAAACCCGGACCGTAGTAGACAAGCTTGCAGTTAATCTCTCGCGCTGGAAAGTTGATAAACGGCACAATTCCCTCGAATTGGGGCAGCTTCGCTTTTATAGCATAGGGTTATAGTACAGGCCAACGCGGTCCATCCCGCGTTGGTGCGCAAGTAACAATGATCCAGAGGCTTGCAGGTCTAATGGGCCGCCGGTTCGGCCGCCGGGTGCATGCCATGCTGCGGCACTTCGTGGACGCCGCGGGTCGGCGGATCCTGGTGGAAGCGGAACAGTTGGTTTAGCGGACCCGGCCCCTTTCCCACCTGGAACGACTTCTCTATCGCCTTTGTTACGTATGCCTTAGCGAGGATTACGGCCTGCGGAAGCTGCTGGCCCGCCGCAAGCTGCGCCGCTATCGCCGAGGAAAACGTGCAGCCCGAACCGTGCGTATTCGGGCTCCGCACATGGTCCCCCCCGAACGTTTCCACCGCCCCGCCTTCACAGAACACGTCCGTAGGCTTCTCCAGGTGGCCGCCCGTCACGATTACGGCCCGCGCACCCATCTCCGCCAGCTTCAACGCAGCTTCCTTCATCGACGCAATGTCCTTCACGTCGATACCAGTCAGGAATCCGGCCTCAGGCATGTTCGGCGTAATCACGGAAACCCGCTTTAGGAGTTCGTCGCGAACAAATTTCAGCCCCGGCGCATCGAGCAACTCCGCACTCCCCGCTGTGGGCCGCGTAACCGGATCGAGGACGATGTGCGCGAACTTGCGCGCATCCAGAAATTCCGCCACGGTCGAAGCGTTCGCGCGATTCGCGAGCATGCCGATTTTCACAGCCGCGATCGAAACGTCGTCGGCCAGCGTATCAAGCTGCGCGCGCAGGGTTGCCGCCGGCGTGGCGTGCACGGATTTCACGCCTTCGCTCGATTGCACGGTAATGGCGGCAATGGCTGCGATGCCGTAACAATTGTGCGCTGCAAAAGTTTTCAGGTCGGCGGCGATGCCGGCTCCGCAGGAAGGATCGAACCCGGCGATACTCAGGAGGATCGGTGGTGAGTTCGGTTGATGGTTGGCGTTGCTCAATTTCTATTCGCGTCAGGCACAAATGCCGGCCGCACTCGAGATCGGAGCGGGCCGGCACTCGAAATGTACGCTCGTTGTATCGATACGCGCAATATTTTTTTTCTCAGGATTTTCCCGCAGCACCCACGGGCTCTTCTACCAGTTGTGGAGGCGTAGCCGGTAGGACTTCGCTCTCCCAATCGCATCCTTCTCGTACGCAGGAACGGAACGTTCCTTGTTTGGTTCGCTTCTCCACCACGAAAGGGGCGCCGCACTTCGGGCACGGCTCGGCGATCGGTTCGTGCGGAGACGTATAGTCGCAATCGGGATACCGGCTGCAGCCGTAGAAGATCCGTCCGCGCCCGCGCCCTTTTGACGTCCCGCGGCGGACAAATTCGCCCTCGCCGCATTTCGGGCACTTAATGCCTAGTGTGATCGGCCGCGTGTACTTACATTTTGGATAGTGTTCGCACCCGATAAACTCCCCGTACCGCCCGTGCCGCTTCAAAAGCTGCCCTTGGCAATCCGGGCACTTTTCGTCGATCGGTACGTCCGGCTCAAGCGCCTTCCTCGTGCCGCTCGCAAGCCGCCGCGTCGTTTTGCAATTCGGATAACCGGTGCACGCCAGGAATGTGCCGAAGCGTCCGCGCTTGATCACCATTTCCTTGCCGCAATTGTCGCAATATTGCGTTCCAGTGTCTGCTTCCGAGTCGTCGCCGGCCACGTCCGAAAGATCGCGCGTGTAGTCGCATTCGGGGTATCGATTGCAACCGAGGAAAAAGCCGTGCCGGCTGATGCGTTCGAGCAGTTCGCCCTGTCCGCACTTTTCGCACTTTTCGCCCGTCGGGATTCCGGCTTTGTACGAAATCATTTCGTCGCCGGCTTTGTCGAGGTCTACCTCAAATCTGTCCCAGAATTCCTTAACGGAAGTTTTCCAGGGCAGCTTACCCTCCTCGATTTCGTCCAGCTCGTCTTCGAGCCGCGCCGTGAAGCTCACATCGAAAACATCCTCGAAGCTCTTCACAAGCAAATCGCTCACTTTTTCGCCCAGAAGCGTGGGCGTGAAGCGGCCCTGATCTTTGTTCACGTACTCGCGGTCGACAATCGTTGAGATGATCGCCGCGTAGGTGGACGGGCGCCCGATGCCCTTTTCTTCCAGCTCTTTGACGAGCGTCGCTTCCGTGTAGCGAGGCGGCGGCTCCGTAAAGTGCTGGTCGGGCCGGATGTTTTCCAGTCGCAACTCGTCGCCCTCGGCAACACGCGGCAGCGTCCGGCTCTCTGTATCCCCTTCGTCTTCCTTTTCCTCTTCTTCCTTCACGATCTGATAGACGGCCAGATAGCCGTCGAACTTGATTACCGATCCGCTCGCACGGAACGTGTAATCGGCCGCAGACACGTCAATGGTGGTCTGGTCGAATACCGCCGGAACCATTTGCGACGCCACGAACCGTTGCCAGATCATCTGGTAAAGCTTAAACATGTCCGGCTCGAGAAATGCACGGACGCTCTCCGGTGTCCGCGAGACGTCGGTTGGCCGGATCGCTTCGTGCGCTTCCTGCGCATCCTTCTTGGACTTGAAAAAGTTCGGCTTCTCCGGCAGGTACTTCTCACCATACATCGATCCGATTTGCCCGCGCACCTGCTCCAGAGCATCGTTCGAAACACGCACCGAATCCGTGCGCATATACGTGATCAGAGCGACCGAGCCCTCGTCGCCCAGCTCGACGCCTTCATAGAGCCGCTGCGCCAGCATCATCGTGCGCTTGGCCGTGTAGCGCAGCCGGTTGTATGCGGCTTGCTGCAATTTGGAAGTCGTAAACGGAGGCGGGGCATTCCGTCGCTTTTCCTTCTGCGTGACGTTGGCGACCTGCCAGACGGCATGCTCAACGGCGGCAAGAACGCGCCGCGCCTCGGCCTCATCCGGAATTTCGAGATCTTCGCCCTTATATTTCGTCAGCTTGGCTTCAAAGGCCGGAGGGCCGCCTGCAGCGAGCAGTGCATGGATCGTCCAGTATTCCTTCGGGACAAACGCGCGAACCTCGCGTTCGCGTTCCACGATAAGTCGCAGCGCAACGGTTTGTACACGTCCAGCCGACAGACCGCGCCGAACTTTATCCCAGAGCAGGGGAGAAACTTTGTAGCCGACGATGCGATCCAGCACCCGCCGAGCCTGTTGCGCATCGACCAGGTTCTCGTCCACCTTCGTCGGCTTTTCAAACGCGGCCTTGATTGCCTTTTGCGTAATTTCATTGAACCTTACGCGCGCAAACTTAGCTCTTTCCGCCTTGTTTTTCGCCAGGGCCTGGAGGAGATGTGCTGAGATTGCTTCGCCTTCGCGATCCGGGTCGCTTGCAAGGTATACGTTTTCCGCTTTGTCGGCAGCGGACCTAAGTTGATCAACGACCTTAACTTTGTCCGGGATGATCTCGTATTCCGGATCGAAGATATTCTCTGCCGTCACAACCACTTTCTTTTCCGCTGCCTTAGCGGCCTTGCCCTTCGCTCTGCGCTTCCGCTTCTTTTTGGGTTTTCCGTTTCCGGTCTCAGGCAGGAGAATCCCTATCGTCTTCCTCGGCAGGTCCATCACGTGGCCGTAAGAAGCCTTCACCGTGTAATTCCGGCCAAGGTATTTATTGATGGTCTTGGCCTTACCCGGCGATTCAACGATAACGAGTGATCTTGCCATGCTTCTCTTATTCTTCCTCAGTCCCAGGTTCCTCAGGAACCGTCTCGACTTCTATAGTCTTGGATGCGGGCGGAAGCCCCGCGAATGTCCTTGAGCCCATCCTACCTTGATCGGTCCCTGCGGTTACAACAGGACTTTCAAGAATTGCTTTCCCGGTAACTGGCGTACCACGCCTTTCATCTCCAAGTCAAACAGGGTGGCTAAGACCTCTGACGAACTCAACCCCGATTGTTCCACCAAATCGTCGATCGGCTTCGCCTCATCGGTACCCATCAACCCATAAAGCACGCGCTCGCACGCCGACAGTCCGCTCGTAATAAGTTCTGTGCGCTCCTGTTGCGATTTCCTGCTCCGCAGGCAAGAGCTCAACGCGAACAGGAGCCGGTAGCTCCTCAACCACATCTTCCCAGCCCGCTACCAGCTTAGCACCTTGTTTAATTAACAGGTTGGGCCCAAAACTCATCGACTGCGTCACATTGCCGGGCACAGCAAACACCTCACGCCCGAATTCCATCGCTAGTCGCGCCGCAATCAGCGATCCTGAGTACTGCGCGCCCTCGACGACCACCACTCCCAACGACATTCCGGCGATCATTCGATTCCGAAGCGGAAAGTTCTGCGGTGCCGGAAACGTCCCCATCGCAAACTTTGAGACGATCACGCCCCGCCGATCTCCGCGAAAACTTTTTTGTTCTCCTTGGGATCAACCACATCGATCCCGCACCCGAGCACTCCGATCGTCACTCGATCGGCGACGCTTAACGCAGCTTTGTGGGCGCAAGCATCGATGGCTCGTGCCCGACCGTCAGCCACCGCAATCCTCGCTGCGCCAGGTCCCTCGCAAGCCTCTGCGCTATTTGATTCCCGTAAGGTGTCGGACGACGCGCCCACAATCGCCACAATGTGGCGATTCCGAAGTTCTGGATTCCCAAGCACATACAGGAGAGGCGGCGGATCGTAAATCTCTCGAAGCCGCGCAGGATACTGCGGTTCATCCCACGTCAGCAGCCGGCAACTGGGTCCCCTGGACTGAAGCCAACTCGCGCGCCGCGTCGCTCAAGGGCTGCTTCGAATGCAGCGCCTGTGCGACCGCCGCCCGCAGCCGCTGCGCCTCCAGGCTCGTCAGCGAAGCATCGAATATCCCCCCAGGACTGCCAAATTTCCGCAGCAGCTTTCCCGCCATGCGCGCACCCAGCCCTGGCGTCAGCGCGAGCGTCACCCATCCTTGGTAATCTACCGAATCCATCGAGAGGTTTGCCCGCGGCAGACTACGCAGCACACCGCGCATTGTCAAGCGTGGCAATTATTTTAGGCGGCATGGCTTGTGCGCTTCCTCAATTGGGCCTTCCGCGAAAAATCGGTATGATAGATGTGGCTGGAGCTAAGTCGAATGTTTGAATGGCACCGCAGACCAAAAGATGCGCACGATGAATTCGAATTTCTTCGGCGCAAGATGGTCGAGCGCCAAATCCGCAATCGAGGCATTCGCGAACCGCGAGTTCTCGCCGCAATGTTCGCCGTCCCCCGTCATGCCTTCGTCCCGCGAGAGCGCATCTCCGATTCTTACGCCGACGCGCCTCTCCCCATCGGCGACGGCCAGACAATCTCGCAGCCCTTCATGGTCGCCGCCATGGCCGACTCCTTAGCGCTGCTCGGCCATGAACGCGTCCTCGAAATTGGCGCCGGCTCCGGATATCAGGCCGCAATTCTCTCGCTGCTGGCCCGCGAAGTAATTGCCATCGAAACCAAGTCGCGCCTCGCCGCCATCGCTCGCGAACGCCTCGCTCGTCTCGGCTACGCAAACGTCCAAATCATCGAAGCCGACGGCTCCGCTGGCTGGCCCGCAAACGCTCCTTACCACGGCATCGTCGTCTCGGCCGCCGCGCCTTCCATCCCGCGGCCCTTGTTTGACCAACTCGCCGAAGGTGGCCGCATCGTCATCCCCGTCGGCGATTCCGAAAATCAGCAAGTCCTGCGCATCGTCAAATGCGGCGGCGAACCGGTCCGCGAGGGCCTGTATCACTGCCGGTTCGTCCCTCTCGTCGGAGAGCACGGCTGGCCCGACGCCATCCAACGAGCGCCATCCGAATGACATCCGGCGAACCCGATCTATCCATCGTCATTCCCGCATTCAACGAAGAAAACCGCCTTCCCCGCGCGCTGGAAAAAATCCGCGAATATTTCTCTCGCCAACCCGGCGGTCTTGACAAAATCGAAGTCCTCGTCGTCGACGACGGCTCGTCCGACTCGACAGCCCGCATCGCCCAAGAGTGGGCGTCAAAGTTTCCCGCCTGCCGCCTCGTCTCCAATGTACAAAATCGCGGGAAAGGTTTCAGCGTGCGCCATGGCATGCTGCAAGCCCGCGGCCGCGTCGCGCTTTTCACTGACACCGATCTGTCCTCGCCAATCGAAGAATCGGAAAAACTGCTCGGCGCCATCTCCGCCGGAAACGATTTCGCAATCGGCTCGCGCGCGATCGACCGCTCTCTCATCGCCGTCCGCCAGGCGCGTTATCGCGAACTCGCCGGCATCATCTTCAACGGCTTCGTTCGCCTTTTCACCGGCCTTCGGTTCCAGGACACACAATGCGGCTTCAAAGCCTTCGTTCGCGAGCCCGCCATCATCGTCTTCGAACAGCAGCGCATCGAAGGCTTCGGCTTCGATCCCGAAATTCTCTTCCTCGCCAAACGCCACGGCCTGCGCGGCGCCGAAATTCCCGTCCGCTGGGCCCACGATCCTGCCACCAAGGTCAACGTCCTTCGCGACAGCCTCCGCATGTTCGGTGACCTCCTCGTTATTCGCTGGAACGCGCTCCTCGGCCGTTATCCCCGCCGCCAACGCGCCGGTGCCCGGCAAGAAGCTTTGTAAAGCAAAGTACTTGACATGCAATGCCCGCTCGTCGTATTATTGCCGTCGATGACTGCCCCTTCGCATCACCCGTCCGGCCCCGTCGCTCTCGACGATCGCGCTCGCGACAATCTTCGCTTCATCCGCGAAACCATGGAGCGCGCCGGCGCATTTACCGCCGTCCCCGGATGGGGAGGCGTCGCCATGGGCATCACCGCCATCGGCGCCGCCGCAATCGCCTACCATCAGCACACGTTTTGGGCCTGGCTCGCCACGTGGACAGTCGAAGCCTTCATCGCCATCGTCATCGCTGCCTGGTCAACCTACTCCAAGATGCGCAGGAGCGGCACAAGTTTGCTCACCGGCCCCGGCCGCCGCTTTGTATATAGTTTCGCGCCTCCGTTGCTCGTCGGCGCGTTGCTCACGATTGCTCTTGCGCCGATGGGTCTCGTCAGCGTGATTCCCGGTATTTGGCTGCTGATGTACGGCACCGGCGTCACCACGGCCGGCGCGTTCTCGATCCGCGTAGTTCCATTAATGGGTCTCTGTTTCATCGTACTCGGCGCCGTCGCCTTGTTTTCTCCTGCCAATTGGGGAGACGCCCTCCTGGGGCTCGGCTTCGGCGGTTTTCACATTCTCTTTGGTGCAGTCATAGCGAGGAAATATGGCGGCTAAATCTGCGGCTTACCGCGCCGCGCAACACGACGAAAAACCGCGCCGGGCGCCCGCTCCAGCCACGCCCGAAGCAACCGCGGTATCTCTTGACCGGCTCATTCACGAACGCACCCGCCTCGGCATCATCAGCGCGCTTGCCGTGAACGATTCGCTCACGTTCAACGAACTCAAGCGCCTGCTCGGCGCCACCGATGGCAACGTCAGCGTCCACGCCCGCAAACTCGAAGACGCCGGCTACGTCGCCTGCACGAAATCGTTCGCCGGCCGCGTGCCCAAGACGGAATACCGCCTCACCGCCGCCGGACGCCGCGCGCTCGAAAAATATCTCAGCCACATGGAAGCTTTGATCCGCGCCACCCGCGAAGGCTGATCGCGCCGCGCAAACTCCGCTGGAAGGAGAGCACCCGATGAAGACGCCCTGGTTCAAACCCCTCGGTTGGATCTACCGGCCTGTCTCCTGGCAAGGATGGGCCGCGCTGCTGCTCACCGCCGCCTTTTGCTTCCAGGTTTTCACGGCGATTGACCGGCACTCGCATTCCGCCAGCGACACGCTCTACGGGATTTTCCCGTATTTCATTTGCGCGGCCGGTCTGCTGAACTGGATCGCCTCAAAAACGGCGCCTCAGCGCTAAGCGGCGGCGCGAAGTGCAATGCAAAGCGCAGGGCGCGCGGTTTTCGTAGCGACCGGCTTTCTTTTCAGCCGCTCACTGATCGAACGGCTCTCATTATCGCGAAGCCGCGACGAACGCTCAAGTTTAGGTTTCAGGGCTTCTGAACTACCGCCCTCGCGCAATTTATTGGAGGTAAGGACTCAAGATGTTGACCCAAATGCCGAGCCGTCCGGAGACTCCCTCGAAGCTGCACGTCGCCATTCTTCTCGATGGCAACGGACGCTGGGCGGCTCTGCGCGGCATGCCGCGTCCCGAAGGCCATCGCGCGGGTGTCGCCGCCGTGCGACGCGTCGTGAGCGCCGCGCCGGGAATGGGCATCGGCATCCTTACGCTCTACGCCTTCTCTTCAAATAACTGGGAGCGCCCGTCCGGTGAAGTCTTTTCCCTGCTCTCGCTGCTCGAAGACTATCTCCGTGCGGACGCACCTCGCTGCGCCGCCGAAGGCATCCGCATCCGCATCATCGGCCGCCGCGACCGCGTTCCCCGCTCGCTCGCCAAAGCCATGAGCGAAGCCGAAAGCATCACCGCAGACGGCGAAGCGCTCGATCTTCGCATCGCCATCGACTATTCTTCGCGCGACGCCATTCTTCGCGCCGCCTGCTGGATGCTGTCCAGCCTCGAAGTCTCGCAACGCGAATTCGGCCGCCGCCTCGGCGAAGTCACCAATTCCGGCGGCCCCGTTCCCGACGTCGATCTGCTGATCCGCACCGGCGGCGAACGCCGCCTCAGCGATTTCCTTCTCTGGGAATGCGCCTACGCCGAACTTTTCTTCTCTCCCCGCATGTGGCCCGATTTTCAGCCCAAAGACCTCGCCGAAGCCCTCGACGATTTCCTCGCCCGCGACCGCCGCTTCGGCCGCGTCTCCGAACCCGTCGGCGCCGACTAGCTCCCTGCACGGATCTTACTTGGAGCGCCAATTTCGTGATTGGCCCCCTTTTATGGTTGGTTCTTCCTGCCGGCGACCGCGATTAGAAAGTACCACCTCCCTCTATTTTCATCGAGCCAACTGCGTTTCTAATTCTTGTGAGTTGCGATTAGAAGCGCCTGTTTTGGCTGCCAGGCTGGTACGTCTGAGCTGATCGAAAAATTCCCTTTTCCGTCGATTAGAATCTTGGGCCCACCTGGCGTCGACGGCATGCATCTTGTTTTCTCCTCGCCTTTCCTGCTTCTGCACAACGTAAAAACCAAACGGGAGTTTACCAGATGTTTATATAAGAGTTAACTTCCTTTATGCGGGTCAACTCGGACGCGCGGACGGCGAGAAGGCTTACAGCTCTGCTCATAAAAAACCCGGCGAGGCCTTGGACTCGCCGGGTTTGGGACGTGCATCGGCACGATAAGGTGCGCTACTTTTGGCCTAGTATCAATTGCGTCGAAGAGGCGAACGGATCCGTCGAGATTAGAACAAAGGTCGAGTCAGACACGACGAATCCGATCACCCCGCCTCCATTGCTCCCAGCGGGCGGCGTCAAGCTCAGCTTGCCAGTCGACGAAGGGCTCACGCTATACGACAGAGTTTCCGTACCACCGCCCTCGCCGCCCTCTCCATTCTGAGTATCAACCGTGATGTTCATCGTGCCAATCCCGTCAAATGTGGCTACTCCGGTGTCCCACTCGCTTCCAGGCACGGGTGATCCGACTTCGAAGAAGGCTTGTCCCGAAAGCGACGCGTTGGTGAACGGCGCGCCAGTCTGTTGCTCGCCGTAGCCGAATATGGCAGGTCCAGCACTTCCCGCATATTTCGCCCCTTCCACAATGAATGCGGAATCGGTGCCGATCAGGTAGAAGACGAGGCTGTTGTCCATGTTCGTTGCTCTGCCGTTTGCGCCGATCGTAATGACGTCCGTGATCGGTTGCGTAGTGTTTGTACCATTGTCGTTCACGTCATACTCGCCTGTGTCGGCTCCATTCGTGGTGACCGCGATCTGGCCGACCGCGGTGGCGCTGCCGCCATTGGACGGATCAACCGCCGTCTCATAGAACACGTATGACTTCCCGTCCATAGAGGTTGCGGTGAAGCCGCCGCTGGGTACGGTTTGCTTGCGGACTTCGCCGCTGATGATGGGAGTACTCTGATAGAGCGGATCGGTGGACATGGCGAGAATTTCTGAGGAATTGACGACATAGAACTCGACATTGGTACCGTTGGTCTTACCGGTGCCGCGTCCATTGGCATCCAGCGTGGTGCTGTAGGTGCCGGAGCCGGTCGTGTCGTTCGTATCGACATTGCCATTTCCGTCGGCCGCGTCGGTATCGAAATTCGTGAGATTGCCGGCCCCGTCGGCGGTTTCGACTCCTGCCACGGCGAGACGGGCGCCCGCGCTGGTGATGCCCTGATAGCCAAACGCGTATTTGCCGCTGATCGGCGTGCTGAACGCCGCAGGATCCTGCTTCCTGATTACGCCCTGCGCGCGCACGCCCGCGCCCGAATCGTCGTCCTGGCGCAGAATCGCACCTCGCGTGGCATGGCCCGACCCGTCGAGCGTTCCTAACGCTATGCGATACGTGATGAATGCGCTGTTGGAAAACGCAAGGGTCAGGCAGCCACGGTTGTCCGGTCCTATTGAATACGAACTGCTCGCCGGTACGAGAGAGAGCCCCGCTGGAGAACCGCTCGTTCGGTTCAAATCGAGGGCGCCAGCCGTTATTTTTCCAGTTCCATCCGCAGTAATGCTGCCGATGAATGCCGCGTAGCCTACGCTCTCGCCGCCGCCCTGCAACAGGAATGCGTATTGGCCAGTGAGGATGGAATTGTTGCCAGTGCCGCACGTACCGTCGTTGATGTTCAGGTATGTGGCGTCGAAAACCTGTCCGGGCGCTCCATTAACCTGTAGCGAGTCCGCTGACATCACTGTGATGACGGGCTGCTTGGCCGCACCGGTTGGGACCGTGGCTGGCGGGGTGTAGTCGATCGATGCTGTGACGTTGCTTCCATTCCAGAAATATGCGGGATTCGAGAGCGTGCCGCATGTTGGCTGACAGTTGACTCCATTTGCCGTTATCGACCATACGGCTGTTTTGTTGACGCCGTTATCCGGCCCGAAGCCTGCAGTCAAAGTGACAGGCCCTGTGCCCGTTAAGGCCCCGAAGATACGGGATGGGGCACCGAGCGGACCTGTCGCGATGAACGTTGTCGGGCTGCTTGGCAAAAGTGGGAAGTTGATTTGCGCACGGGCCGTGGGATCGGCGTTGGAAACCGCGAGGATCATGGGTCGGTCGTAAGGCGTGTTCGGCTCTGCGGCAGGAGGCGTGTAGGTCAGCGCGGTTGAGGTAAATGGAATGCCTGTTGTTCCTCGAGTCGCGTCCGTCGTGCCATTGGTCGTGGCACCGACAGCGAGCGTTCCGCAGATGGTTCCGCTAGTGGCCGGAGGACAGGCATAGCCCGCAGCGAGCAATTGCACTGTAGCGCCTAAGTTACTCGAATCGCCGAAAACGTTAACCGAGGGAGTTTTGGTACCTGTTCCTCCACCAATGCCGGTAATTCTGACGACTTTTGTCCCGCTGGGGAATACTTGGAAGTTCGCAGTGGCGGGGAACGAGTTCGTCAGGCTCGAAGCCACTGTCAGCGTCATGGTCGTGGCCGCGGTAACACTTGCCGGGGGCGTATACGCCGCCGCATAGTTTGATGTGCTCCCACTCGTATTGACGAAAGTGATGCTGCTCACGGTTCCGCATGTTGTTGAAGTACAAGCCGCGCCATTTAGGGTGAGCGTGGGAGTCAGCGCGTCGCCCGCCCCTTCATTCGTCACCGTTATCGTGACATTTATCGTAGGCGTGCCCGCGTAGATCACTCCCCCGGCGCCTCCACCCGCTACGCTCAACGAGATCGACTCCGGTTGACTGCCGGCGGGCTCGATGTTGGCGACCGTGTCGGTCGAAGAATTATTGCCGCTGTTTGTGTCGCCAGCGGTCGAAACGCTCGCCGTGTTGCTAATGGGGCCGGTCGCGGAGCTGCTCACCGCCACGACCAGTGGAATGGTCGA
Organism: uncultured Acidobacteriota bacterium; assembly: GCA_963753205.1. Lineage (GTDB taxonomy): Bacteria > Acidobacteriota > Terriglobia > Acidiferrales > UBA7541 > Palsa-295. Next base: position 108,888 of record CAVWBL010000002.1, read on the forward strand.
AGCAGTTGTACCAGGAGAAATCGGACCGGAATTCGTGCAGGTCACCACTCCCGACGCAGCGCCGCAGATCCAGCCGTTGCCAGCGCTAGCAGAGACATAGGTAAGTCCCGAAGGGAGCGTATCCGTCACCGTTATGGTACCGGAGGTGGAGGCGGTGCCGACGTTGCTCACCGATATGTCGAATACGCCGTTTATTCCGGCGCCGAAACTTCCGCTATGCGACTCCAGGATCGAGAGGTCGGGGCCGAGAGTCACCGAGTCGGTAGAAGAATTGTTCGTGGAATTCGTATCGCCGGCCATCGTCACCGTGGCGGTGTTGCTGATAATCCCGGAAGCGGAAGCACTCACAGCCACGACCAAGGGAATCGTCGCTGCGGAAGCTCCGGGTACGATTGGTCCCGGATTGGTGCACGTCACGACTTGACCTGCGGCGCCGCAACTCCAGCCCGTAGCAGTACCGGACACAAATGCAAATTGCGATGCCAACGTGTCCGTTACAGTGATGGTCGATGCTGTCGAGGAGTTCCCGAGATTTTTCACGACGACGTTGAAAGTTCCGTTCGCGCCCGCCGTGAAATTGCCCGTATGTGATTTCGTGATGGAAACGTCGGGACCGCCAAATGTCACTGAGTCCGTAGAAGAATTGTTGGCTGCATTGCTATCGCCGAATGTGGCCACGGTAGCCATATTGTTGATGGTTCCCGATGCGGAGGTACTCACTGCCACGACCAGAGGAATTGGCGTAGCGGAAGCCCCGGCAGCGAGCGGTCCCGGGTTCGTGCACGTCAAGACTTGTGATACGGCACTGCACGTCCAGCCGGATGCGCTTGCTGAAACAAACGTGAAATGTGAGTCGAGTGTATCTGTAACGGTTATGTTGCCGCTCGTTGGTCCCGCAGAGGCCGCGTTGCTGACGGCGATGTTGAAGGTTCCGTTCGTTCCAGCTGTAAACGCGCCGGTATGGCTCTTCGCGATGGATAGGTCGGGCATGTTGATGTTTGTCGAGTCACTGCCTGAAACTGCCGATGACATGCCGCCGCCGGAAACGCTCACTTGATTTACTTGGGGCGACGTAGCCAAGGCGGACACATTTACAGTCACCGTGATCGCGGGATAGCTTGAACCGGACGTCAGTGCATCGCTGCGGTCACACGTGTTTGCTCCGCTCGTGCCCGGACACGTCCAGCCGGTGCCGGACATGGAGACGAGCGTCTCACCGGACGGGGCGGTTTCGGTGACGGTAACTTTTGCATTCGTCGCACCTGCGGACGTCCCGTTTTTTACTGTTACCGCATAGCTGGCACCCTGCTGGCCGAGGTTGAAATTGGCCGTGTGAGTTTTCGTGATCGTCAAGGCGGGCGCGGCCACAGTGACGGAGGGGCTTGAGGTAACTGGGGTCGTGACTCCGCCGCCGGATACGTTCAGGGGGATGCTGACGGGTGTGCCGTTTGAGGCGGTTACATTTCCTGTGACTGTAATGGGAGGAAAGCTTTGCCCTGCCGCTAGCGCATCGCTACGCGTGCAGGTACCAGAAGAGACAGTACACGTCCAGCCGCTGCCAGTCATCGCGGTGATCGTAAATCCGGTCGGTGGGTCGGTGATCGTAACGGTACCGCTTGTCGGCGCGTTGCCTGTATTAGATACGTTAATATTGTAGGTCGCGTTTTGCTGTCCGTTGCTGAAGTTACCTTGAGTGGTAACGTTCGCACTTAGAGCAGGCGCGCCATTGCCGCCGCCTCCGCCGTTCCCGCCGTTTCCGCCACCGCCGCTCATGCAGCCTGCCAGGCTTGCCGCAAAGAATGTAAGAGCCATGCAGCAGGAAAAAAGCGGCATGATTTTGCGATAGAAGTGCCGGATAACACCAAGTGAGGCATGCATGGGTTGGCTCCCGCGTTGATTGAAATTGGGTCGCGAGAGTACGTCCAAGATTGAAGGCGCGCATCCCCCAAATGGGGCAAATGGGGCAAATGGGGCAGTACTCAATTGAAAAAAGCAAAAAAAGGTGATACTTTTCGGCAGGTCCCTGCATGACAGCCCGATGCTCTGTCGGGCTGTGTTTCTCAACGATTCTTGCAACCGGTGCTGGATATTGGGCGCTGCGTGAAGCGTCCGGTGACAGGCGTCTTTGTCGAACGTCGAACAGTGTCTCGTGAGGGCACTCATGGCAGACGGCGAATTGATGCGGTTGGCACTGATGGCCTATGAGGCTGGCTCCGACCCTGGCCTATGGCCGAATTTCCTTGAGCGGTACGCGCAAGCAACTCGCGCGGATATTTCCCTGATCCAGATCCACCATTTCGCGGAACATCGATCGAGTCTCGTGGCAACGTTTGGACTGAAGGCGCGGTTTCGAGACGATTACAACAATCACTATTCGCGGGTGAATGTGTGGCGAGAAAACGGCCGCGGTGTCTACCTCAAAGATAGTGTGATGCTGGATCATGAGGTTTATCCGCGGAACCTATTGAAAAGGTCGGAATTCTTCAATGACTGCCTGCGTCCAATGGGCGGTGTTTACTCGATGGCTGGAGTGATCGCGAGAGATCGGCATAATGCCCTCATGTTAACGACCTTGCGCGACGAGCACCGAAACGGTTGGGAGATTTCGGACAAACGAATCGTGGGGCTCTTACTGCCGCACGTGAGGCGGGCGCATTTGGTGCAACAAAGACTTGCGATCTTCCAGGCGCAAGCGACCGTGCTTGACGGTCTTTCCACGGGAGTCGTTCTTTTCAGTGCTGACGGGCAGCCTGTCTATGCCAATCGAATCGCGGAGTCAATTTTTCGTGAGGAAGACGGGCTTTCATTGAAACAGGGCGTGCTTGAGGCCTTCGATTCTACGACAAGCACACTGCTGCAGAGGGCGATCCGTCACGCTGCGCAGATGGAGGTATCCCAGGAACGAACCGAGGCATTGCTAGTCCATAGAAAATCGATGCGGCGCCCGTACCAGCTGCTGGTTTTGCCGATGAGGCGCCGTTTCGCTCAGTTCGCCGGTATCGGGATGCCGGCTGCGCTTGTATTGATCACGGATTTGGAACGCGACGGCTCGGCACCATTGCATCTGATCCGAAAGCTTTATGGTCTTACGCTCAGGGAAGCGGAGTTGGCCAATAAGGTGGCCAGCGGAATGAGCCCATCGGATGCCGCGAAAGCAATGGGCATGCAATATGAGACTGCCAGAACGCACCTGAAGCACGTTTATGGAAAAATGGGGATCTCGCGGCAAAGCGAACTCACCGCACGCATCGGACGCATTCCAAAATTGCCGCTAGACTAAACACAAATTATGGCGACGTACGTCTTCGTGCACGGATCATTTCACGGCGCCTGGTGCTGGCGCGAAATCGTGCCTAGGCTTGAGGGCAAGGGTCACAAATGCGTCGTTTTTGATCTGCCCGGGCACGGTAACGACCCGATGCCCCCACAAGATGTCTCGTTTCAAGATTACGTCCGTGCGCTAGGCGAGGTGATTGAAGATCTACCGGAAGCGCCGATCATCGTCACTCACAGCATGGCAGGGCTAATCTGCGAAACCGCGGAGATCGATCCTTCTCGTAGGCGAGCAATCGTATACATTTCGGGCATGATTCTACCGGACGGGAAGGCAATGATCGAGCTGGTGAACGAATTCGATCCGAAATATCTGGAGCAAATCGTGTGGGCTCCCGATCGCAAAACGGCGCGTCTCCCGGAGAAAGCCGCTCGAGAATTTGCATATGGGTGCTGTCCGGCGACGGTTTTCGACCAGATAGCGCCGCTGCTTTCAGCGGAGCCGGTGGCTCCCTACGAAACACGCATTCGGATAAAAAGCGGCTATTCCGACGGGATGCCCCGCTACTACGTGGAATGTACCAAGGATCGCATCATTCCAATATCGCTCCAGAGAAAAATGCGTTCTGAGATTACATTCAAGAAGATCTACTCAATTGATACCGACCACTGTCCTTTTTTTTCTGCGCCCTCGGCATTGAGTTCGATTCTCCTTTCGATTGCCGAGGAACAATTACCAGCGGCACAGAGACACCTGCCGCGCTAGAGACGCTGCGCAACGTTTAAACCTTCCCCGCACAAACCGGTGTGTCGTACGCCGGCGTGCCGGAACCCTAAGCGAATAAAAAAGCCCGGCGAGGCCTTGGACTCGCCGGGCGTATTGTATGCTGGAGGAGGAAACTCTTCTATTGCGGATCGCCTTGCGTCTGCTTTTGCGACGCGGGCACTTGCTTGGCTGCGACGTCGGCCTGAGAAGGCGCAGCGTTCACGTCGGCGCCGGGCCGCTGATAGCGCGTGAGGTACGGTTCGAACGGCGTAACCTCAAACGGCATCTTTTCGCGCGCGGAGATGAGCGTGACAGGTTTCGGTTTGAGCAGCGAGATGTCGTCATTCCACGGATCGAGCTTGATGCGCGAGCCGATGGGAAGCGCCGCGATCTGGTCGAGATTGTCAGGCTTGAGAGCGGGTGAATTGGCGACAAGCGAATTGAACGCGGCAACGCGGTTGCCGAGGCGCGGATCGATCAAGGCGGGCAAAGCCTTCGAGTCCGCGTCAAGCTGCTTGAGGAACAGGCCTGCGCTGCCGAGTTTATCCTTGTAGATCGAATTTTTCAGCAACTCGACGGCCTTCTGAGCGGCCTTCTGCATGTCGCCGGGCGTGTCCTGAAACGAGAAGTGGCTAAGCGCTTCGACGGTGGAAACGTTGGTCGTATCGTTGAAGCCCCACTGATCAGTCGAGGGCTTGGTCACCATGATGTCCGCGAGTTCCTGCGCGAGAACGGTGGCGAGGCTGCCGTCGTCCGGCAGAGCGTCGAGCAAACCGCGGCTCACCACGATCGTGTGGCCGACTTCGAAGGCCTCGAGCGTGCCGGTAAGAAGAACGCGGCAGTGAACTTCGGGCTCGATGTCGAGATTGTTGCCGACCTCGATGTTGTTCACATAGGCTTCGAGGACTTTGTCGACGTTTCCCGGAGGCGCGAGCAAGCCGTCACGCTGCAGGCGGTCAAGCACGTTGGTTTCGGCCTGATGCTGCCATTCGCGCTCGGCTTCGATGGGAGAGCGGTCGGTCTGCGAATCGGTTTGCCCCTGCACGGTGCCCGGGGCCTCGACGGTGAGCTCGGTCAATTCCTGTTCATGGCTGGCATTCTTCAGATCGTAGCCCCAGAGGCGCGTCTGCGACTTAAAGCGAATGTGATTGCCGAGGACGTCGCGCTGGTTGGACTCCTGGCTGAAAATGTAAGCCGGGAGCCAGAGGCCGGGCTGCATATTCATGCGCCAGCTATCGAAATGGAGATTGTAGCCGTTGATGCCCTGGATCGGTGTAAACACGCCGTTGAAGCGAACGATCGTGAAGTTTTGGTCCTCGGCCCAGATGCGTCCCTTGAAGCGGCCACGGCCGGATTTGGGAAGCGGCGTCACGTCAAAGACGAGGCAACGCACATCGCCAAGAAATTCGGTGCGGACATAGTCGAACTGATAGTGCTGCCGGTCAAAGCCGTTGGTATCGACGTAGATCATCTGCAAAAAGCCGGCGGGCACGTAGTCCGAAGTGAAGTAGCTGCTGAGGTGCGCAATCGGATTGAACTGATCGATCAGGCCCCCTTTTTTATTGCCGGCGAGCATCGAGTTGTCGATGACGCCGCTCGCAAGATTTGCCTGGCCAAGATAATAGTGATCCTTCACAGGAATGGCGCCCATGTCCGGATCGGGTTTCATGTCCTGAATATAGGTTTCAATAATCGGCGTGTAATGACGGATCGTCGCGACTTCGTCGTGCTCGCGCGCGATGATTCGGTCAATCGCCTGATTGACGGTGGTAACCTGTCCGGAAGCGGAGCCGGATGACTGAGCTTGAGTCTGGTCAGCCGCGGGTGCCTGTGGCTGGTCTGCCGCAGGAGCCTGCGCCGCAGCGGTGGCGCCGAGAGCGCCAACCAAAATCAGAGTTGAAGACAGGTTTCTCCAGATACGCATACCCTATTCCCCCTTTCAATACGCCAGTTCGCATTTCATGCGAACGTTTGCCGTCGTGTCGACGGGCTGGCCATCGTTCGTGGCCGGATGGAAACGAATCTGACGCGCGGCTGACTCCGCCGCCTCATCTAGACCATACCCCAATCCCTGAACAACGCGTACAACCCTAACTGCCCCCGATGCCGAGAAAACAACCTGAAGTACGACGTCTCCTTCAATCTTCTGTTCGCGTGCTTCCTGCGGATACTGCGGTTTTGGAACAAACAAAATCTCCATGGGCTTGTAGCGGTCGGCGGGAGCGGAGGTCTGCTTCACACCCGGACCGCCGGCCGTAACTGCGCCGAAGCCGCCTTGCTCAAGCGTGCTGCGGCCGGAGGAAGGGTCGCCCTTCGCGACTTGATCGCCGAACCCGGTGCTGGCGACGATTCCTCTGGAACCTTTTGCGCCACCGGTGCCGTTGCCATAGCCGGGGCCAGCCGGCAAGTCGAAGCTGCCCATCGCGCTCATGTTTGGAGCACGCGTCGTATTGTGGTTATCGGCGACGCTTTCGGGATCGCCGAAGCCGCCGGTTTGAACAAGCTCGCGAGGCTTCTTAAGCGTTGGAATCGCCGAACTGCCCAGAACCTGATCCGGGAGTTTCTTTTCGGTGTCGATCGTAGGAGCCATGTCTCTCTTCACCGTGGACTGCTTCTTAATCGGAGAAGAGATGACCGGATCGTAGAGTTTGGGCTTGGGAATTTCCATCGCTAGTTCCACAGGCTTCGGCTTCGGAGGCTGCTTCACGACGACTTTCTTTACCACCGGCTTCGGCTGCGGCTTCCATTCTCTGACGATGGGCATGGCGATGGGGGTTGCCCAGTTCTTAGCGACCACGACAAGCCTGTGCGGCATGAAAATCGGAATAATAAGGATGGCCGCCAAAGTGAGGCATTCGAGACCAAAGCCGGCGCCGAAGGCTCGTGCGCGGGAAGGCCCCTCGGGCAAAATCGCCTCGGAGAAGACGGGTCTATTGTTCGGTTTTGGCGACATTTCTACCCCACTGTCCGGTTAATTGTGCGCAGAGAAAAAGGGGGCGCACAGTATTTTAGTACTAGACAACAGGGCTGGACTGAATAGAACCGAAGTACCATTCTACACCTGGGTGTTGAACTCGCCAACTTCCCTAAAGTTGCGGCCACGGTGGCCGTGGAACGTACCATACGCCCCCTACAATGAACATGTGAATACAGCAAAATAACCAAAGCCTCGAAGTAAAAGGACCCAATCAGAAGAACAGAAAGACCCGCGCTTCGAGATGAGTTGGTGAAAAGAGAATTTCGGCCAGGGCGGGTGGGATGAGCCCTAACCGAGCACAACAGTGGGATGCAGCCGTGGCCAGGTTGGCTGCATCCCGATTTAAGTGCTTTCGCTGCTTACTGCTGTGGTTGCACCACCACATACAACGGGCCGCCGCGTTGGCTGTCAAAAACCAGCAAGAGAACTGGCTGATTCCCTGCGCTGGCGATCGCCTGGCGATACGAATCGATGCTCGTCACCGGCTTGTGATTCACTTCCTCGATGACATCTCCCTTATCGAGATTCGCAGCGGCAGCGGCGCTATCGGGATCGACGGACGTGATCACAACACCGTGCACTCCCGAGGGAAGCTGGAGTTGCTGACTGAGGTCAGGCGTCAAAGCTTGGACCTGAACCCCCTTCAGGCCGCCCGGGGTCCCCTCATTTTGCTGGCTGGGAGTCGTGTTGTTGGCATTTTCTTCCGGATACTGGCCGAGGGTGACTGGGATGGTCTGCGTCTTGCCGTCACGCGAGACTTCGAGGTTTACAGTCGTGCCTGGCTCCGTTTGTGAAACGCGGAGGCGCAGATCGTTCGCTGACTGAACGGGCTGGCCATTGAGCTTCAGGATGACGTCGCCTTGCTTGATTCCCGCCTTTGCGGCCGGCGTGCCGGATTCGACCTGCGCTACGAGAGCACCGCCCGTGCCGCTGATGCCGAACTGCTTTGCGAGTGCCTCACTCACGTCCTGCGGAAGTAAGCCGAGATAGCCGCGAAGAACTTTGCCGTGAGCGACCAACTGTTCCATGACGTTATGCGCCATGTTGATCGGAATCGCGAAACCGATTCCTTCGTTGCCGCCCTGGCCGCCGAAGCCTTCGCCGTTCGACAAAATCGCGGTGTTAACGCCGATGAGGTCGCCATGCAGATTGATGAGCGCACCGCCCGAGTTGCCGGGATTGATGGACGCGTCGGTCTGAATGAAATCCTCGTAATTCTCGATTCCAAGCCCACTGCGTCCGGTGGCGCTAACGATACCCATTGTGGCGGTTTCGCCGATGCCGTACGGATCGCCGACGGCGAAAACGAGGTCGCCAACGTGCAGATCGGTAGAATCACCGAGCTTCATGGTTGGCAAGTCCGTCGCGTTGATCTTCAGCACGGCGACATCCGTGTTCGCGTCGGTTCCGACAACCTTGGCCGTGAATTCACGCTTATCGGAGAGGCCGACCTTAATATCGGTTGCGCCATCGACTACGTGATTGTTTGTCAAAATGGTTCCGTCAGACGTGATGATCACGCCCGAACCGAGGCTCTCTTCGCGCTCGCTTTGCGGAGCCATCTGGCCGCCGCCCTGACCACCAAAGAACTGCTGAAAAAAAGGATCATTGAAGAACGGCATCGTTTGCTGCCGCTGTTTGACAACTTTAGAAGAATGGATGTTAACGACTGCGGGCAAAACCGGTTTTAGAACTGAAGCGAAACCGTTTGAAAAGCTGCTCAGCGGAACGGGCGTCGCATTGTGCTCGATTGTAAGGGGCAAACTTTCCGCACCGACAATCTCACGCCCTGTCCAATGCCGGAGTCCGGAGGCGAGAAAAATGCCTCCTACTAAAGCCGCGATAACCACAGCTGTGGCCACCCAGCGGCGAACGTGAATCTCACCACCATTCATGGCTGCCTCTCCTTTGTAGCATCCTGTTGTGAATCTTTATTATCGATCCTTCGTGATTGCGCGACCTAAAAGGCCGACCCGCCTGCGCGACCGCAGCCAGGAGTTATGAGTTATTGGACGCGGCACACAGAAATATGTATCGCAGGGCGATCAGGGGAGGCCTGCCCAGCCGGCAGGCGGCACCGTTCCTGTCCCGGGGCGGAATTCCCTTCTGAAGAACAAAGGTTCCGGGTGGAACCAAAAAACCGTTGCGTCCGGCCCTTGCGAATAGCGCCCCAAGCCGGTCGCCCACATTTCCATTATACTCCACTTCTACTTTTTAGATTTGTGCGTGCCTGGCGAGCGCGGAATCGCAGAATCCCGACCACTTTCTGTGGGCTGTTTCAATTGAGCGGATGATACCGGACTTGAATTTTTCAGTACTGAACAATTCTGCGACGGTCTTTCGCGCCTCAGCGCCTAAACGCCTCGCCAACTGAGAATCCCGGAGCAACTGCCATGCGAAGGCACGTACTTCGTTGGGGTTGTTGGAGAGGAATCGCCGTTGCGAATGGGAGAAGTGGGATGACAGTTTCCGAGCACGGGCAAGCCCGCCGCCATGGCTTCGAACGTGGCCATATGGGAGCCGTCTTCGAGCGACGGTTCGGCAGTGTGGACAAGGAAACGATGCCTTCTGAAAATCTGCTTCAAATCGTTCCAATCGCGCGCCGGATATACGCCGGGCAGATCGTCGTTGCGCTCCACGGGCGTCACGGGCAAATCGGCGGGGCCGGCGGAGAGCGAAACGACATCTTCATCAAGGCCCCACGAACGTCCCTTCAGATGGGAGACCGCGATGACGTGCGCTCCGATCATGCGCACGTATGGCGAAACCGCGCGGCGGAGTTCGTCAGGAGGTGTCGTCGCGTGCTGATCAAGAATCATTCCGCCCAAAGTTCCGTGAATCACCAGCAGGCGCGGGCCTTCCAGCGTTTTCACGTCGCGTAGGGTCGCTGAGATTGTGCGCAATGATGCAGTCGTAGCGTTCGCGGGCGGCGAGCACCTCCGCGAGGCGTACGCAGCGCGCATTCGCGGGGACGGGTGGCATGGATGTGGTCCCAACCGCTCGTGGCGCGGCCGGGCAAGCCGACAATCAGGTCGAACTGCCAATCGATTGCGCGAAGCCGATGGACCCACGCTTCGTGGCAATTGAAAACCAGAAGACGCCCATCGGCTGACGGATCTTTCATATCGGCGCAGCGGCAAAGCAAGCAAAACGCGAACTGTTTGGAGGGGTACGTGGGTTGCGCCAGACGGCGCGGAGGGAAACCCAGCCGCTTGACTATATCACGAGTCTTCGAGCAGGCGGCAAAGGAGACCGATGTGTGTCTTAGATCTGTCACCGATGTGCTTGCATTACCGTCAAGAGTTCAAACGACGGAGCAATTCCTGGAGACGAGCCCTATCGGCAACGCCCATCTGCGTGAACTCCACTCCCATTCCTTTTCCTGCGTTGCAATAACGCACGATTCCTTCTATCCGCATCTCCCCTTCGGGGAGCGAGAACAACAGCTGAATCGGCGATCCCTTCGGCAGAGGAGCGTTGGTGGAAACAAACACTCCGCCGGCGCTCAGGTCGCGGACGCGCGAAACAACAGGTGCGCCGTCCGGGCGCCATGCAACCCACAAACCCTTTGAAATTTCGACGCGCGGGTTGCGGCGATTCTCGGGCCCCTGTCGTTTCGTACGCATCGGACCGATCCGGCTCCAAACGGTGTTTTCGTGAGCTGATATTCGCACCAGCCCGGCTGCCAGGGGCACTTATTTATTGATGGGGAACTATCCCTGCATTTAAAACAACTCGTGAAAGGCTGCGCAGTGCACGGAACGCAAATCGCAAACGGCGCCCCGCGTAGTACGTTCGTAACATTGACCGGATACAGAGCGAAGCCTTACCTTCACCAGCGACAATTCGGAAGGCTCTGGTCAGAGCGAGTCCAGGCCAGAGGGAGCGCGGGTGTGTATTCTTACGACACACTCCAGTATTTTTCCCTCTTGACTGGCACTAAACCGCCATAGACTCCTGTGCGACGGTCAACCCGTCCCAGAGGGGCTCTATGAACAGGTGGCTTGTTTCTTGCGGTTTGGCGCTGTTGGTACTGACTAGCTCGGTCGCGTTGAAAACGGCAGTTTTGCCGGTTCCACCGCCGACCGGTCTGGTTTTGCCGGTTCCGCCGCCGACGGGAGTGCTGCCGGTTCCGCCGCCCACGGGCTTGCGGTAAAAGCGGTCGCGGAACTGCCAGAGCTTTAGAAACGGACGCAACTAAGGTGTCTGGCGAGTTCCAATACATTACTTCGCTGATCGGTTTCCTCGCAGAAATCGCCGTGGTGGTGTGCGTTTGCAAGCCAAAGAATTTCAAACGCTATCTCCCTCTCGGCTTTTATATGCTATGCGGGGCTGTTGGTACCTGCGCGCTTTATTTCTCTCTTGTCAAGTTTGGATCCAGTTCCGCAACCTACCGCTTCCTCTACTTCTATTCGGATAGCATCATGATGCTGGCCGTCTACTGGGTCATCATTCGCTTTTATCTGCAGGTCTTCCAGGAGATGGGAATCAGCGGATATATTCGCCGCGGGGCGGCTTTTCTGCTGGGGTGCACCGCACTATTTTCGTATGCGGTCGTTCACGAAAATCGTTTCCACCTGACGCTTCGCTTCGCCGTGGAATTAGGCCAGAACCTGTACTTCGTCGGAGTTGTCCTAATCTATTTGCTCTGGGGCGCAGTCGTGAAGCTGAAAGAAACCCGGAGCCGTTTGGCGCAATTCGTTCTGGCACTCGGGATTTATTTTAGTGCGACGGCAGCTACATACGCACTCAGGACACTCTTTCCTGCTCTCGAGCAGAACCTCATCCTGATGTGGATACCGCCCGCGATGGGATTGTGGCTGCCCGTGGCGTGGACCTATACGTTCGTCAAAGTTCCCGAAGAAAGCCGCGTCGCGCCGGCCCTTTTGGAAGCAAAGGCGGCTGCATGATTGCCTCTCTCATCTGCGTAATTTCCGTGGCAGCGCTGTTTCAACTGATGGGAGCTTACTGCCGGTCGATTCTCGCGTCCAGCCGCCGGGTGGAGCTTTCGGAACGCGTGCGCGAAGTGGGCGGATTCCGGGGCGACAGTGTCAGCGTGGGCGATTTTGGACGTCTGCTCCAGCTTGTCCGGCTGTGCCCGCAGCGCGCGGACGATGAGGGCGATATTCGCGCCGTGGGAGCCTACTACAGTGCACTGTGCGCCCTAAACCGCGCTACCGGAGCGCTGGTGCCGCGGATTGCGGCCTGGGCCAATCACGAATGCGAGAAGTGCTCCTATTTTGCGGCGGTCGCGCTCGATCGACGCATTTCTTACAGCCGCGATCTTTTCTTCCAGCAGGCCGGCAGCCGCGCATAACGGTTTCTGTTTTTTCCCCTTCCATAAAAAGGCGCAATGTCATCGGGCGCCTGGCCCCTACCGCGTTGCGGGTGGCATAATACTCATTACAGATGAAAGCCAACCTGGGACGAACCTTAGCGCAGACCATCGATTCGACGGGGCTGATCGCGCCGGGTGATCGCGTCGGCGTAGCCGTTTCGGGCGGCGCCGACTCGGTTGCGCTGCTGCGGCTGCTGTGTGCGGCGCGTTTCAAATTAGGGATCACGCCGGTCGTCGTGCATTTCGATCATTGCTTGCGCGAGGAGTCTGTGGAAGACGCTCGATTCGTTGAGAATTTGGCGCGCTCGCGCGGACTCACTTTTATCGCTGAACGCGCGCAGGTCGCAGTCATCGCTGCGGGCGAAAAGCGGAACGTGGAGGATACGGCGCGCCGCCTACGTTACGAATTTTTCGCGCGCGTAGTTCAAAAAGGCCACGCGACGAAGATTGCCGTGGCGCATACGATGGACGATCAGGCGGAAACTGTTATCGCGCGTTTGCTGCGGGGAACCGGGCCGTCCGGACTAGCCGGAATTTGTCCACGTATGGGCGCGGTCGTACGGCCGCTTCTCGGAATTCGACGTGCAGTTCTGCGCGACTACTTGCGCGAGAACAATCAGGCATGGCGCGAGGATAAGACGAACCTAGATACGACGCGGCAGCGGGCGCGAATTCGCGGAAAGCTGCTGCCCTTGATCGAGCAGGATTTTTCAGCGCAGGCCGTGGAGCATCTGGCAAAGCTGGCGAAATTGTCAGGCGAAGAAGAGAGGTTCTGGGCTGCGCTGGTTGAGGATCGCTTCGCCTCGCTGGTAACCAGTAACGCTCCGGCGGTGTCTATTTCAGCGGCCAAACTGCTTTCTCCGTTTGGGTTCGACTCACTGATGACATTGCCCCAGCGTGAGCCGCAACTGTGTCTTACGGAACGGCTGGTGCGGCGTCTATATCAGGAAGCCACAGGCGGCCTGTTGGGGCTGACGTCTGCGCATGTGGAACGGGTGATTCGTCTCGCGAAGACGCCGACGAGCGGGAAGCGGGTGGAGTTGCCGGGTGGCGTGACCGCAGCGCGAAGCTTTGGTCGGTTGATTTTCTCGCGCCATGTCGCGTCTGGAACACGCTGGCGGCGGAACGAAACGCAATACCCGGTCTGTGCGTATCAATATTCGATCCAACTGAATGATCGCGCGCCAACTGAAGTTTCCGTTCCCGAAATCGGCAGATGCTTCCGGCTGAAAGTGATTGACTGGCCTCCCACGGAGCGCGAAACTACACTGTGGCGGAGTATCTTGGATTTGGATTCGCTGCGTCCGCCGCTGGTGCTGCGCAGTTGGCATGCTGGCGACGGTTATCGGCCACGTGGCAGGCGCAAGGCCCGGAAGTTGAAAGAGATGCTCCTTGCGGCTCGCGTCGAAGCACACGACCGCAACGGCTGGCCGGTGCTGGAAAGCGACGGTCAGGTAATCTGGGCCAAGGGCATGGATGCCGCCGCCGAGTTTTGCGCTCGGGAAGGAACGCGGGCGGGGGTTTTGATCGAAGAATGCAAGCTCTGAGGTGACGATGAAGGTCGCCTTCTCCCAGCAACAGCTTGCCAAGCGCGTCACGGCAATGGGGCGCGCGATTTCAAAAGATTACGCGGGCCGCACACTGGACATCGTGATCGTCCTCGAGGGATCGTTCCTCTTTGCCGCCGATCTAGTGCGGACGATTTCCCGCCCTGTCGTGTGTCACTTCGTGCGGTCGGAAATGCGCGATGTGCGGACGCAGGGTCATGAGCTGCGGGAGATATTTTTCAGCACGGCCCCGGCATTGAAGGGCCGCGACGTGCTCGTAGTGGACGCGGTGTTGAACACGGGCGTGACGCAGGATTTTTTGCTCAAGCGCCTCGAGGAAGGGCTGCCGCGTACCTTGAGGCTTGCGGTTCTGTTCGATAAGCCGCAGGCGCGCAAGGTCAACCTGCAGCCTGAATACAGTGGGTTCGCTGCAGCATCTAAGGAGTGGGTAGGATACGGGCTGGGCGGTCGGGACGGAACGGGGCGCAATCTCCCTTTTGTTACGATCGAGGCTCCTCCGGCAGCAGCGAGGCGTTCAGCCAAGGGTCGTCACAGGGTATCCAGAGGGCGAGGTAAGCCGTGAATTCAGCCGTGCGCAATATTTTATTTTGGGTCTTAATGATTTTATTAGCTGTTATTTTGTGGCAGATGGCCTCCCGCGGGGGGCAGTCTGGGCACGAAGATCAGCCGTCTTATTCCGAGTTCCTCGGTAAGCTGGACAATGGACAAGTCAAAGACGTCACGATAAACCTATCGCAGAATAGTGCCGACCTCGAGGGCGTCTATAAGGATTCCACCAAGTTCCACAACGTGACCGTTGCCAATTCGGTGATCCCGGACATCACCAAGTCTCTCCAAGATAAAGGTGTTCCCTACGACTACAAAGAAGTGAGCAACGGGAACTGGATCAATTTCCTTGTCGGCGTCGCGCCGATCATCCTGCTTGTGGCGCTGTGGATTTTCATGATGCGGCAGATGCAGGCGGGAGGTAATAAAGCCCTCAGCTTCGGCAAATCCCGCGCGCGACTCCTCACAGCGCAGCAGAAGAAGGCCACATTCAAGGACGTTGCCGGCATCGATGAAGCCAAAGAAGAGCTGTACGAGATTATCGACTTCCTGAAGGATCCGCAGAAATTCCAAAAGCTCGGCGGACGCATCCCCAAAGGCGTACTGCTGGTTGGGCCTCCGGGAACCGGAAAGACTTTGCTTGCCCGTGCGATCGCCGGCGAAGCGAATGTTCCGTTTTTCTCAATTTCGGGCTCGGATTTCGTGGAAATGTTCGTGGGCGTCGGCGCGAGCCGTGTACGCGACCTATTCGAGCAGGGCAAGAAGAATGCACCTTGCATCATCTTCATTGATGAGATCGACGCCGTGGGCCGCCATCGCGGCGCTGGTCTTGGCGGCGGTCACGATGAGCGCGAACAGACGCTCAACGCGCTGCTCGTCGAAATGGACGGTTTCGAATCCAACGAGGGTGTGATCCTCATTGCGGCGACCAACCGGCCCGATGTTCTCGATCCCGCGCTTCTCCGCCCGGGACGCTTTGATCGCCGTGTGGTGGTGCCACGGCCTGACGTAAAGGGCCGCGAGGAAATCCTGCGCGTGCATACCCGCAAGGTGCCTCTCACGGATGATGTGGATCTTTCGGTGATCGCGCGCGGCACGCCCGGTTTTTCGGGTGCCGACGTAGCGAACCTGGTGAACGAAGCGGCTCTTTGGGCTGCGCGGCAGAACCGCAAGCTCGTATCCATGGCCGACTTCGAAATGTCGAAGGATAAAGTGCTGATGGGTGTCGAGCGCCGTTCGATGATTCTTTCGGACGAGGAGAAGCGTAACACTGCCTATCACGAGGCTGGGCACGCGCTGGTCGCCGCGATGACGCCGGGCACCGATCCACTGCATAAAGTGACGATCATCCCGCGCGGAATGGCGTTGGGTGTCACGATGCAGTTGCCAATCGACGACAAGCATACCTACACCAAGGACTTCCTCGAATCGCAGCTCGCCGTGCTGATGGGCGGACGCGCCGCGGAGGAAATCTTCCTGCACCACATCACGACGGGCGCAGGCAACGACATCGAACGCGCCACGGAAATTGCTCGCCAGATGGTTTGCGAATGGGGCATGAGCCCGCTAGGGCCGCTGACTTTCGGTAAAAAGGAAGAACAGATCTTCCTCGGCCGCGAAATCGCGCAGCATCGCGACTACTCGGAAGACACAGCGATCAAGATCGATGGCGAGGTCCGCAGCATCGTCAACACCGGCTATTCGAAGGCGCGCAACGTTCTCGAAACGAATCGCGACGCCCTCGAACGGGTAGCGCACGGCCTGCTCGAACGCGAAGTGCTCGATGCCGTCGAGTTGAAGCTGCTCATCGAAGGCAAGCCTTTGCCCGAGAAACCGCCGCCAACGCCGCCCGCCGCGCCGCCGCCGGTGCCCAGCAAGGAGCCAAGTCTTACGCTCCGGCCCGAGCCACGGCCGCTGCCCGGTTTGGCAAAAGGCGAAAAGCCCGCACCGGCTTAGAAACATCTCCGAAGGCTGCAAGCGAGGGCGCCGCGTCTTGATTGACGCGGCGCCCTTTTTGTTTATGCGCTGCGCAAGGACGTCCACACCAGTTGTACGAACGTGGAGAGAAGCCTAAAATACGGCCATGGCAAAAAAAGCGCCGGATACATTTGAAATCGAATGCCCCTGCTGCCACGGCAAACTGCTCGTGGACCGCGAATTGGGCGTGGTCCTGAGCCACACGGCGCCCGTGAAGCCGCCCTCCATCGATTTCGACGATACGGCACGCCTCCTACGCGAGCAGGCCGACGCGGTCGAAGCAAAGTTTCGCGCGTCTGTCGAAGCCGAGCGCACAAAGGAAGATGTCCTCGCGCGCAAATTCGCCGAGGGCTTGAAGAAGGCGAAAGACGCGCCGGTCGAAAAACCGATGCGCGATTTCGACCTCGACTAGCTCGCGCCCGACTACTCCCGCAAAATTCCGCACTTCTCGATTCCTACGCGAACATGGTTCAATGCCTGCGTGAGGCTTGGCAACCGCATTCAACCAAAGCCGGCAAAGTCCGCCGGGAAGCTCAGCTGCGTATTTCACCGCAAACGTTTCCGCCTGAAGCTACCGTCGCGCACGCTGCTTCTTGGCGAGCGCACGCTGATTATGGGCGTGCTCAACGTCACACCGGACAGCTTTTCCGATGGCGGCCACTTTCTGGACCCCCAAGCTGCAATCGCCTATGCGCTTGCGATGGAACGCGCCGGGGCGGATCTGATGGATATCGGCGGCGAGTCCACGCGTCCGGGCTCCGAGGGCGTTTCGGCGAAAGAGGAGCTGCGGCGCATCCTGCCCGTGCTTGACGGCCTTCGCGGCAAATTGACCATTCCAATTTCGATCGACACGAGCAAGTCTCAAGTGGCCGAAGCTGCTGTCCATGCAGGCGCGGAAATCGTCAATGACGTGACGGGCCTCCGCGCCGATCCCGGCATCGCCGAAGTTGCGAAACGCCGCAAGCTGCCGCTGATTCTGATGCACATGCGCGGCGAGCCGCGAACGATGCAGAAAGGGCCGTTCGCTTGCGACGTAATGAAGGACGTGATCACAGGATTCGAGCGTTCTGTGCGGCTGGCTCGCGCAGTGGGCGTGCCAGAATCGCAGATCGTTCTCGATCCGGGCCTGGGATTCGGCAAGAGTTATGAACAAAATTACGAACTGCTCGCGCGCATACCGGAGCTCGCCGCGCTCGGCTTTCCTCTGCTAATCGGAGCATCTCGAAAGAGCTTTGTCGGTAAGGCGCTGGGCGGCGCAGCTAAAGGAGAGCGGGCCTGGGGCACGGCCGCAACGGTCGCCGCGGCCGCATTCGCAGGAGCGCACATCGTTCGCGTGCATGACGTCGGCGAAATGGCGCAGGTGGCGCGCGTGGCGGACGCCATCGTCAATCGCGGCCGAACACGGGAAGCTGCCGTGCGATGAATACATATTCGAATGCGCAGGAGCGAATGTCCTTCCGCGGCGGGCTCGCCTTTTTCGCGGGCTTTTCCGCGTGGACGTTTGACGCATTCGATTTCTTCATCCTCACCTACGTAGTTCCGCGAGTGGCGCACGATTTTCACCGCTCTCTCGCGGATATCACGGCGACGTTAACCGCGAGCCTGCTCATGCGGCCCGTGGGCGCGTTTTTCTTCGGTTTGATCGCTGACCGCTGGGGCCGCCGCATCCCGCTCATGCTGGATATCGCGTTCTATTCCGTGATGGAGGTCCTTTCGGGTCTTGCGCCAACCTATCGGATGTTTTATATCCTGCGCCTGCTGTACGGCGTCGGCATGGGAGGCGCCTGGGGCGTTGGCGCTTCGCTTGGCATGGAGTCGGTTCCTAGGAAATTGCGCGGCGTTCTTTCAGGAGTTTTGCAGGAAGGCTACGCCATTGGAAATTTGCTCGCGGCGGTCGCGTTTTGGACAGTCTATCCGCACTGGGGCTGGCGTCCGATGTTCTTCATCGGCGTCATTCCGGCTCTGCTGACACTGGCCGCATTGTTTGGCGTCGAGGAAAGCGACGCATGGAAAGCCTCTGCCGCGCAAAAGAAGAGCTGGCGGGAATATTTCGACGTCATCGCCAAAAACTGGAAGCGGTTTGCCTATCTTGTCGTGCTGATGGCGATGATGAACTTCATGTCGCACGGCACGCAGGACCTCTATCCTACGTTGCTGCAGGTCGAGCGGCATTTCAACACCCAGACTACCGCAATCATCAGTGTGATTTCGATGATCGGAGCGATCGTGGGGGGAATTCTCGTGGGCCTTTATTCGGATCGCTCCGGCAGGCGTCGCGCGATGGTGATTGCTACGGTGCTTGCGATCTTTTTGATCCCGCTCTGGATTTTTGCGCCCAACGTCGCACTTATTTCTCTCGGCGCATTCCTGATTCAGTTTATGGTGCAAGGTGCGTGGGGCGTAATCCCGGCGCATATTACCGAGCTATCGCCTGGGGCGACACGCGCGTTTCTGCCCGGCTTTGCCTACCAGATCGGCGTGCTGATCGCCGCGAGAACTCCACAATTCCAGGCCGCCACCGCGGCCCGCTTCGGATACGCTCCGACGATGGCCGTGTTTGCAGCGGCGGTCTTTGTAATCGGCGCAATTGTGATTGCCACGGGGCCGGAAGCTCATCAGAAGGAATTTTGAGGCGACGAACGATGCCTCGGCCTAATTCAGTGCACATCAAGCTGCAAATAAGCTCCTCGCCGAGCGAAACGGAAACAGGTAAAATCAAGATTCGAGCCTGAGGGGGTTTTGTATGACTGCGACTACGGCAACAGCACCTTCCGCATCCACAATCGAGTCCATCAAGGAAAAGGCCAAACGGCTGAGTATTCTCTCGATGATGTCGACCACAGCCGCTGGCTCGGGCCACCCCACCTCGTGCATGTCCGCGGCGGAGCTTGTCGCAGGGACGTTTTTCTACGCGATGAAGTTCGATCCTAAGAACCCGAATTCCCCCAATGGCGACCGTTTCGTGCTCTCCAAGGGCCACGCCGCGCCGGTTCTTTACGCCGCGTTGGCTGAGGCGGGCGTCTTCCCCGAGTCTCGCGTGATGACTCTGCGGCAGTTTGCAAGCGAATTGGAGGGGCACCCGACGCCCCGTATTCCCGGAGTCGATGCGGCCACCGGCTCGCTCGGGCAGGGCCTCTCTGTCGGTTCTGGTTTGGCTATCGGCGCGCGCATGGACAAGAGTCCGACGCGTGTTTACGTCCTCATGGGCGACGGCGAAATGGCCGAGGGGCAAATCTGGGAAGCCGCGGCATTCGCGGGCCATTACAAGCTCGATAATTTAACGGCAATTGCAGACGTAAATGCGCTTGGCCAGAGCGAACCGACGATGTACCGGCACGACATGGAGATTTACCGCAAGAAGTTTGAAGCGGAGGGCTTCGGGACGCAGGTAATCGACGGGCATGATGTTGCCGCCGTCCTCACTGCGCTGGATCGTGCCAAAGCCACAAAAGGAAAGCCGCAGGCAATTTGGCGCGCACCATCAAAGGCCATGGCGTAAGTTTTCTGGCAGGGAAAGAACACTGGCACGGCAAGCCAATCCCCAAAGACCAGTTGGCGGCGGCTATCAAAGAGATCGGCGTTGCAATTGAGATTGCCCCCGATCCGGGGAAATCGTATGCCCGAACGTCTTTGCCCGAGCCGCCGGATTTCCCCGCTCCCGCAGCGCCGGATTACGATCCTGCAAAGCCGATCGCGACCCGGGAGGCTTACGGGTTTGCGCTCAAGCGGCTTGGCGCGGTAAATCCGCATATTGTGGCGATTTCCGGAGACGTGAAGAACTCAACTTTCTCGGAAATTTTCGGCGACGCTTTTCCGGATCATTTTTATCAGGGCTACATTGCCGAGCAGAACCTGGTAAGCGCGGGCGTCGGATTGGCGGCGCGAGGCAAAGTTCCCTTCCTCGATACGTTTGCCTGTTTCCTGGCACGCGCCTATGACCAGGTGCGCATGGCCGCCATCAGTCGCAGCAATATCAATCTCTGCGGCTCTCACTGCGGCGTTTCAATCGGCGAAGACGGCCCTTCGCAGATGGCCCTTGAAGATATCGCCATTTTCCGCGCCGTGCATTCGTCGTCGGTCTTTTATCCGAGCGACGCGGTTTCCACCGAGCGGCTTACCGAAATCATGGCGCGCCGCGAAGGCATCAATTACCTGCGCACGTCGCGGCCGAAGATGCCGATTCTTTATTCGAAAGACGAAAAGTTCCCCGTGCCTGGCTTCAAGGTGCTGCGCCAAACGGCTCAAGACAAAGTGACCGTAATCGGCGCGGGAGTTACGCTGCACGAGGCACTCAAGGCAGCTGACCAGCTGAAATCCGAGGGCATACCCATTCGCGTCATCGACCTTTACTGCGTAAAACCTATCGACGGAAAAGCTGTAGCGGAGCAAATTACGGCGACGGGCGGCCGACTGATTACAGTGGAGGATCACTGGCCGGAGGGTGGCATTGGCGAGGGGGTTCTTTCGGCGTTGGCGCAGGCTGGAGTGGCTCCGTCGAAGTCGCGGCTGATCGCCGTGAGGGATATGCCGCATTCGGGCAAGCCCGACGAGCTTGTCGACGCCTTCGGCATCTCGGCCCGGCACATTGCCGAGGCAGTTCGCGCGATAGCGTAGACGGGGCTTGCGAATTCACGCAGGCTTGGGGTTCAGACACAACTCGTAACGATTTGTGTTAGGCGGATAGAAAAATTCCGGCAAACTTGATATTGACAACGAAGATTCGCCCTTGGAGTGTGCTTTGAAGATATCTGTGATTGGCGCGGGTTACGTGGGTTTAGTCACAGGCTGCTGCTTTGCTGAAATCGGGCACGAAGTGATCTGCACCGACAACGATCCGGCGAAATTGAAGGTCCTCGAATCGGGCCGTTTGCCGATTTACGAGCCCGGCTTGGATAAGGTGATCGAGAAGGCACGGCAGAAGAAGCTCTTGCGTTTCTCAGGCAGTGCAGCAGAGACGATCAAGGGCGGCGACGCCATTTTCATCTGCGTGGGGACGCCTCCGCTGCCGGATGGCGATGCCGACCTGAGCGCCATCGATAACGTGGCCCGTCAAATCGCTACACAAGCGGACTCGCCCAAACTTGTGGTGGAAAAGAGCACGGTACCGGCTCGAACGGGTCAGGAGCTAAAGCGCGCGCTCGCCGTTTACAGCCGCAAAAGCGGCGTGAAGCTCAGCGTGGCATCGAATCCCGAGTTCCTGCGCGAAGGCACGGCCGTCGAGGACTTTCTGCACCCGGATCGCATCGTCGTGGGCGTGGAAGATGAGACGTCGGAAAAACAGCTTCGCGACATCTATAAGCCCGTCCTCGAGCGCAAATTCAATTGCCCGGTCCATTCTCCGGC
This sequence comes from uncultured Acidobacteriota bacterium, assembly GCA_963753205.1. Lineage (GTDB taxonomy): Bacteria > Acidobacteriota > Terriglobia > Acidiferrales > UBA7541 > Palsa-295. The sequence goes on from CAVWBL010000002.1 coordinate 130,676, forward strand.
CTGCCCGGATGGACCGGAACCCAAATTTCTCGTCACGACGATCAACAGCGCCGAACTGATCAAGCACGCCTCCAATTCTTTTTTGGCTTTGAAGATCTCTTACGCCAACATGGTGGCCGATCTGGCTGAAAAGCTGGGAGCCGATATCGAAGAGGTGATGCGCGCCATGGGCATGGATCCCCGCGTTGGGCCCAGCTTCCTAAAGGCCGGCCTCGGCTTCGGAGGCTTCTGCCTTCCGAAGGACGTCCAAGCCTTCATCCACCTTGCGGAGCGGTCCGGCGTCGATTTCAACATGCTGCGCGAGGCCGAGCACGTCAATGTCCGCCGCATCGACCGGTTTTGCGACAAGATCCGCGAAGCCTTGTGGGTCGTGCGCGGCAAGCAAATCGGCGTGTTGGGTCTCGCCTTCAAAGCGAATACCGACGACACCAGGTTCGCTCCCGCAATCGCTCTCATCCATCGGCTGCTGGAGCAGGGCGCAAAGGTAAAGGCTTACGATCCCGAAGCGATGGAGCGCGCCAAAGAACTCCTTCCGAACATCGAGTACGCCAAGTCTCCTTACGAGGTGGCCGAAGACAGCGAAGCGCTGCTGATCGCCACCGAATGGGAGGAGTTCAAGAAACTCGATTGGGACCGCGTTCACAAAGCCATGCTGCGTCCGTTGATCCTGGATGGACGCAACCTGCTTTCTCCGAAAGAAATGAAGGCTCGCGGGTTCGAATATCAATGTTTCGGGCGCCCGCAGTAGCAATGAGCAGTAGCAAGCCAGAGAAGAGGCCCTAAAGGTGGCAGAGAAGTTGGTTCTAATCGGAGTATTGCCGGAAGTGATCGCCCTCGATCCCGGCGATCAAGCGGTTTGGTATTCGAATGCGGGAAACATCAAGATTGAATTCGATCCGCAGCGCAGCCCTTTCGGCTCCAACATCTTTCAGGCGCCAGCGGGCGTGCGGCTGATGAGTGGGGCGGCCCGTCCCGGAACGAACCCCGGCAGCTACAAGTACCGCCTATTCCTAAACGAAGTGATTGCAGCACAAGGCGAAGTGCTGATCCGCAGTAAGTAGCAGAATTTAGAAGAGTTATAGCCTCAGTCGCCCGCCAGCGCCGCCTGATAAATAAACCGCTCCTGGCCGATCGAATCCGCCAGAACGCGCCGCACCTGCGCAAGCTGCGAAGCTGGCACCTGCTTTTCGCGCGCGGCGCTGAATTCGGCCGCCTTGCGGGGAAAATCGTGACGCCGGTCGAGCCACAGCCCGAAATCTCTCAGTAAATCTCCCGCGAAATTCGGATCGTCGGTGCGTTCTACGCCCCAGAATCGGAGCTTCTCTTCGTTTTTCTGAAGCACTTGCAGCGATTCCTCGAGTTTTTTCATGGCGGCATTGAATGAGGAGGCAAGAAAGTAGAGCCGAAGTGCCCAAGGACCGCCTTCGGCGGTGGCAGACGGAAATGTCGCTCTAACACGCACGTTATATTTGCCATTTTGCGTCTTTTCAATAGCGCACGAATACTCGTTCACAGACACACTACTCCTGGACATGGTATTCCTCAGCTTCCTCTGAACTGATGCTGGCTTTAACATCGGGTAGCTTTGGCCCGCGACAGAAATTGTCACTGCCTTGATGGTCTTATTTCGCTTCGCCCGCATAATTCCTCCTGAAAAGGAAGATTGATTCGCTGCGCCATCTCGCGTTCGGGAAGGCATGTAGCCGAACGTACCCCGCTGGCACCGGGGAGGCTGTGCGGACACAATAAGTCTAGCGAAGTGGGGAATAGGGGGCAATACCCTACATACAATTGTGTAACATGTCTGTTATCAGTTACTTAGATCGGCAGATCAACTTGCGGATTTCGTGAAGCTCGCTAGCACGTCGTTGTGAATCACGAGCTTGCCTTCTTTCGAAAGTTGATCCTCAAGGCTCGTATGGAACGCTTCGAACGCTGCATCTTGCTTCGACTGGAGCAGTTGCTGCCGGATATCTTCGCGCTGCGATGCCAAATCAGCAGGGTTTGGTTCATTTTCAGCCACGACGCGATAGACGAGCCAGTTGCCGGAGATATTTATCGGCGAACTCACTTTGTCGACACCCAACGTGAAGGCACCCTGGATCTGTTTGCCCGTTCCCACATCGGGAACAGAACCGGATCGCGCGAAGAAATCGGAGGTCTTCGCATCCAGACCGAGGGCCTTAGCCGCTTTCGCGAAGTCTTCCCCGCCTTGCGCCTGTTTCGCCAGATCAGCAGCGCGCGTAGCGGCAAGGGTAGCTGACTGTTCCTTCTGGTAGTCGGCCAAAACCTTATCGTGTACTTCGGCAAGCGTCCCCTGATGCTGCGGCAGAATCTTGGTCACGGTAAGAACTACAACGCCTTTATCGATGCGTAACGGCTGTCCCAATTCGCCGGGCCGAAGCTCAAAAAGCAAGCGCTGAATGTCCGCCGAGTCTCCCAAATCGTCCACCGGATCGGTAACCGCAACCGGACCGGCTTCCGCCACCTGCATGTTGAATTTCTTTGCCAGAGCGTCTAGCGGCTGTTGGTCAGACTGACGCACGGCAGCGGCCAACTGGTTTTCGACGTTGTCCGCTTCCGCGTTCACCTGGTTTTGCAGAACGATCGGCGCGATGGAATCGCGCACTTCGCTTAGGGGTTTGGTGTGGGCCGATTCACGATCGATTACTTTGATGATTTCAATACCATAGGGGGTCTGAACCAAATCGGAAACAGAGCCCACCGGGATACTGAAGGCGGCCTGCTGAAACTGCGGAGCCGTTTGGCCGTCAACAATCCATCCTAAGTCGCCGCCTTTGGTGTTCGTCGTATCGTCTTCGGAGTATTTCTTGGCGAGATCCTCAAAATTGGCGCCGCCCTTAGCCTGCTTCAGGACATCCTGGGCCTTTTGGCGAATTTCGGCGATTTCCGCGTCGGTCTTGCCTACCGTCTTGAAGAGAATATGCTCGACGTGCACGCGGTTTTCGACTTTATACTGATCAATATTAGCGTTGTAGTAGGCGTTGAGATCGGCGTCGGTGACCTGTGTGCTTGCCTTCAGCTTGTCGAGATCCAACAGCGCGTAGCGCACCGTGCGCTTTTCCGGAACCTGGTATTTCGAGGCGTTCTTGGCGAAATAGGCTGCCAGGTCCGCATCCGACGGATGGATCGTACTTGCCAGATCGGTCGGCTTGATTAGAGCGTACTGGATCTGCACTTTGTCGTTGCGTGCCTTGAATTCCTGCGCGATCTCCGCGTCACTTACCGTGATCCCGCTCGTCACCATCTGACGAAATTTTTCTTCGATCATGCTGTCATGAAGGGCCGCCTCGAATTGCGGCACAGTCATGCCAAGGTTGTTCTGGACGTCGCTGGGATAGCGGTCTTTCAGCCATGTATCGCCTGAAAACGACATCGGCAGAATCTGTTTGATGCGCTCCCGTTCCTCTTCAGGCGTCACAGTGATGCCCAGGCGATCGGCTTCCAGTTCCAGCGCGCTCGAAAAGATCATCTGATCGACGATTTGCTTCGCGTAGATCGGCCGCAACATCGCAGGAATATTCTGGCTCCGTGTTTGAAGATCGAGCTGCTGCTGCGCGTCGGCCAGCGCTATGTCCTGGCTGCCGACGGTGGCGATAGCATCGGGGCTGCCGCCCGCGGTGAGATTGCCACTCATTAAGCCTGGGATGAGGTACAAAACCATGCTGAGACAAATCATCCCGAGAATCACGCTCATGGTGATCTTGATCCAGCGATTACCCTTCTTGTCGCGCTGCTGAATACTCTTTAGCATGTAAATGATTCCTTATGAGGTCTGCGGATTTCGGATATTTCAATTATAGAAGACTTCGCAGCGGTATCCAATCGGTTTCGGAACGCGCGGAGTTTCGCTGGCCCGTCGCGACTCGCCTTCCTAATTTCTGACGGCTCCCGAGCAAGGAGAGGTGAGTGAATCGCGGCACCCGGCCAAGTCGATCAATTTCTTAGCGCATTGGAATGCGTACTCAATATAGAGATCAAGACCAAACAGCGCAACGGAAGACCCAGACATATCGCTAGCATCAAAAGTGAATTGAATTATGGTAAACAGAGCCCAGCCAACCCAAACCGACAAGTTGGGCGAATTTGACTGCATAGGCTCGCTGACTCGTCCAAGGAAGTGACAACGAAAAGCATCAGACGCGGCGTATTTTGCTAAGAGCTTCATATTCAATTACTTACATCGGAACAGTTTGGGCAAAAGTGTGCAAAAACATGCATCTTGACAGGTTTTCCGGGCACCTCGTACTATTGCCCCGTCGTAAAGCTATACCATTTTAACCGGACACCAGACAGCTGAGGGGCTGGATGAAGCGCCGCAGACTGAGGCGCTTAGGACGAAACTGGACAATGAAATTCCTGATGAGCGGTCACCAAACGGTACGGCGCGGATTGCTTGGCTTGGCAGTTTCGGCGCTTGCCGTCTCGCTGTTTGGCACGGTAGCGTCTGCGGATACGACGATGCAGCTTACAGGAGTGGGCGACCAAGTGACGCTCGGCAACGTGTATGTCGATCCATACACGGCAACGATCGGCACGGCCACTAATGTGCCGGTGATATGCGACGACTGGTCGAACAACACGTATCAAGGGGAGCAGTGGAGTGCGACGGTCGCTAGTGCGTCAACCGTAAGCACCACGGGCACACCGATGTTCGGTAACAACCAGCCGCTCTACAATGAGGTTGCATATTTAGCTGCACAGATCTGGGCGAACCCCACAAATGCAACGATTCAAACGGAGTACTCGTTCGCGATCTGGGAGCTTACGTACGGAGCAAACGGCACTTACAAGGATCCCACAGATCCTCTCGCATATCTGGCGTCTTATAATCCCACCGAAGCCAGCGCCGCGTCGGGATTTCTGAGCTACGCGGAAGCGAACGAAGCTAATTACAACAGCGCAGGATGGTTGATACTCACCCCCGAAGCGGGCACGTCTGTTCCTTTGAGCGATGGCGTACCGCAGGAGTTCCTGACTTATGTGAATACGCCCGAGCCCTCGACAATTCTTATGTTGGCTTTGGGGCTTGGAGGGCTTTTGATGCTCTGGCGCCGGAAGCAAAATGCTGAGGTGCTTTCAGCCTAAAGCGCAAGAAGATTCAGCGGATCAAAGAGCCGGGGAGCGCAAGCTTCCCGGCTTTTGTTTGTGTGCCGAGCATGTCCGATAGCTTGGAGGTGAAAGTCCTCTTCACAGCCTGATGGAGGCAAAGTGATAGCGAAGCGCAAGGACTGAACCGCGAGGTGATGTCTGAAAGAAGCGCGGAGCAAACACGCGAGCCGATGGACAAGAACTGGATTTGAGGCCTACGGTGCCGGGCGAGCGGGCAAATGATCGCGAAGCCCACATCCATCAAAGGCACTGGTGGTAAATCCAGCGGTTGTGCGTGGAAGGCGACCGGACTTACCTCGGGAGATCTGCGGCATGTCACGGAATCGTGACTGAGAGTGGAGCGATTCACTCTGACCGTGCAGCAGAAGTCAGCAGCGGGCGTAGTACTCACGGAAGTGAGGAAGGCCCAAACAGCAGGGAGCGGCAAGTAGGACGCAGGACTCGATGAGCGACAAGCGGCAGAAGAACCAGCTAGTGCTGGCCTTTACTGAGGAGGGGAGGAGTGAAGCTCCGAAGACTTCTCAGGAAGGGACCGAATCGCCCACGGCGAAATGCGAAACCGAACGTCCGGCTAACCACGAGCAGTTGATGGAAGAGGTCTGCGAGCGGGAAAACTGCTGGCAGGCATACAAGCGAGTCAAAGCGAACAAAGGAAGTCCGGGAATCGACGGCATGAAAGTCGGAGAACTCTCGGGCTACCTGAAGCAGCACTGGCCCTCCATACGGGAACAGCTGTTGCATGGGACCTACGAGCCACAACCGGTGAAACGGGTGGAAATCCCCAAGCCGGACGGCGGGGTGCGAAAGCTTGGTATCCCCACGGTGCTGGATCGCTTGATCCAGCAGGCGGTAATGCAGGTTCTACAACGCAGATGGGACCCAACATTCTCCGAACACAGTCACGGGTTCCGGCCGAAACGCTCGGCGCATCAAGCGATAGCCAAGGCACAGCAATACATCGCCGCAGGCCATCGCTGGGTGGTAGACCTCGACCTTGAGAAATTCTTGGATCGTGTTCCACAATGCCCCCTTATTCATGAAATAACCCCGGTTGGTCATCTACCACTTTGATTCGTAAGCCCCTACGGCGTCCGCGTGTAACCAACAAAGCTTCGAGCTCGCCACGCTTTACACGTTGCAACACGGTTTGGCGGGAAACACCAAGTTTCAGCGTTGTTTCCAGCATGGGCAGATAACCCGAGGGTGATGGATACGGCATCGGTTGCCATCCATGATCTGGAAGCAATGGAAACGCGGCAAACGGCGGTACGTGAAGCTTAGGCACCTTGGGGTCGCCCCGGATCTCGCCGCAACCACGGCGGGTAGTCCACTCGGCCCATGGCGCCTGGCGAATAGCCCCGCTCTGTCGTCCGCGCTTCCGCTCGCCTACTTCGACTCTCTCGGCCTTCCTCGACTGTTCGACGGCCATGCATAACCCTCTGAACCGCCCGATGCGGACCCGCATGTCCGGTGGTGTGGCAGGGGAGAGCGGGCGACCGCTCCCCCTATGCCGATTGGGTACCTCGATTTAGAACCTCGCGGCGACAATAATTTCCGCCTCAGCATGCTCGCATCTCAAATGCTGCGTTGCACGTTGGGGAACGATAGCCACACCTTAACTCCGCAGAAGTGCGAGCCCTCGGTGCAGATCGGCGTCGAAATGCCAGCCCGGAGATGGCAGGGTGGGCCTACGTAGCGGCCGAGCTCCGGGAAAATGGCGTTCAGCTGCGAGACCTCTTCCAGCGATGCCTGGTAGATCTCTTCCTGCGCGTTAAAGCACGTGCGCATCGTCCATTTATGCAACAAATGCAGCAGCGATCCTGACTCGACCAGCCGGATCGATTTCGCATTCGGAAGCAGATAAAGCGCAAATTCGAGCGGGACGCCACGGTCAAGCAGCTCATTCTTCGCCGACCACGCACCCTCCATCGCCTTCTGATAGATTTCGAGCGCTCGCGGGTGGTCGCGAATCAGCATCGGCGTAATGTAGTCTGGCGACCGCGTGTCCGCCAACGTGAGCAGGGGACGTGATCCAGGTACCATGCGATGCCGCTGGTCCTGGCTATCGGCCGTATGGCTGATCTTCTTGGCGAACGTAAAATTCACGTGCTGCAGAGCGCGCATCTCGGGCGCATGAACGCCAATATTCAGTGTCTCGCGGCGATACGGATTGCGCGCGGGGTTGAGCAGCCGGTCAATTGCTTCGGCATTCGGGCATTCGGCGGCAGTAAGTCCCATAACTGCGCGATAGGCGTCCGAAATAACCGCGACAGCGCCCGGCGAATAATCGACCAGTTTTGAGGTCGCTCCGCCGAGCCGCTCGTCAAATTCGCGATTGAAAGCATCCCCGTCATGCTTCGGCTGTTGCCATTCGGGCAGCTCTTCCATCGGTATCGACTCAAATCGATCGAAAAACTGGGCGTCGACTTCGCGTGCACGCGCGACCATCTCCCCGATAATCTGGCGTGACTCAGCAGGCGTGTCGCAAGCTTCACACATCCGCCAGAGGCGATGCAGCACGATCCCCGAAAGCGTGTGCACCATCGTTGTGAACGCCGCGACCGGTAGCACATACCGAGCAACCTCGATGGCGCGCTTCTCCGATTGCCTCTGCACCTTCTGCACGCGCTTCGGGTGCGAACTCGGCTCAACATGCCAGATATTGCCCAGAATCTCGCGTGCAGTCGGCTCTAGCAGGCGCGTCAGCTCCCGGTAGTCATCCCAGGCTTTGGCAACCGCAGTCTCATATATGGTGCGCTCGCCAGGCCCAAAATGAGGCGCCGTATCCGTTGGAATGTAAGCCTGTGCGCGGTCAAGCCGTACGTACCGCTGGCTTTGCTGTTCGGAATTATAGAAAGGGTGGGCATGGAGAAAGGACCACACAAACTGCCGGCTGACATTCTCCAGGCCAAACTCAAAATGTGCGTGCTGATAAACGGTGTGATGGCCGCCATAATACGTAGCGGCGCCGATCAGCGAGCGCTGCTTGTCATTCACCTCTTCCGGACCGATCAGGCGCGCAGCGTAGCAGGTACGCGCCGCGGCGATTGCGGAGTCGAAGGGATGCGCAAAGGAATTGCGCAGCGTAACGCGTGCTGCGGCTGTTTCCATTGAGGATTCGGGCGCAGGGTCGCGGAAAGGTTGCGTAGCCATCGACACGGCATTCTACACCGAGCGCGCGTTCCGCGCGGAGAGAACGAGGCGAGGCGCCGCGATTTCTCGAATCACCTAACTAACGGGTCGAAACGAAAAGAGCCCGCAGCGGGCTCCCGGTTAACGAGATTCGGCTGGGCCTGCTACTTCTTTTTCGCGGTTGCGGCGGCTTTATCGGCGTACTTTTTCTGGAAACGCTCCACACGGCCGGCCGTATCGACCAGTTTCTGCTTGCCGGTGAAAAAGGGATGGCAACTCGAACAAATCTCAACGCGGATCAGATTGCCCTTAAACGTCGATCGCGTCTCGAACGTGCTTCCACACGCGCAGTGTACCGTGATGGGGTGGTAGTCCGGATGAATGCCTTCTTTCATGGAAAATCTCCTTTGTTGCCGGCCGGTCTGCGCGAGTGAAGGACAATCCGCGGCGAGCATCTCGCGTCGCTAGGCTGGCGGGGAAATTAAAGTATACCGCACAAACACGGGAAGCGGTATTTGATCGTTCATGGCGGGCAAAAGATTCAGGCGGGGAGTGCAAGGGCTTGGCTAGGCGCTCATCGCCGCCGTAGGGACAGGCGAGCTCTTCCGCAGCGTAAAAGCTAAATCACTGATGGTCGTGACGCCATCTCCAATACTCTTCCTGATCCTGCTTGTTTCGGTCACGGAAATTCTCGTGCCGCCTGTGCGTGTCATTTTCCCATTGCTGGTAGTAGACACCCTCGTGGCGATTCCACGTGTGATAGACGCCGTAGTCTGTGTCGTAATATCTCACCTGCCCGTAGCAGCCGGAAAGAAGGACAGGACCTGACGTGATTGCCATAGCGAGAAGCGCCGTTGGCCAGAATCGAAGCTTGCGCATGTGCGTTCCTCCTTACCAACCTATTTTATTGATGAGGAGATGCTGAGAGCTAGAGTGGAAACGTTCAATCTGCGGCGAAAGATGATGTAAAGTCTTTCCCCTAGCTCCCGCGAATTGGCTGCTACAAAAGGTTTCCGTGCGCTCTATTTATTTTTGCTCCGGCCTCAGCAGAGGGGCTCACCCGCAGCGCAGCGGGGAGCAGGCCGCAATGAACGGCCCGTCTTCAGAGCGACGACGAAGCGCATAGTCTTCGTGGGGCTGCTGGCCGGGTCGTACCCCACCCCTCGATCGTCTCGTCCGTGACGCTTGTGATCCTCAGATCGTCCCAAACAAGTCTCCGACTCTCCCAGGACGAGGCCTTCGCCTCCGTACGCGGCCAAACTGTGGAAGGTGGCAAGGCAAAGAAGCCCCGGTTGACTGGCTGCGAAAACGTCCACGATCGGCATAAGGGGAATCTGGTGCCAGTCAGCGGGATCGTTAGCGGCCACCAGGTAAGCCGCGCCACTCGCAATGATAACAGGCGCGAAGAGGGTTCGGGGTAGCCACCACGCGTGAAATCGCTGGCGGCGAGGTATAACCATGCTCAAAAACGCCGATCCATGGCGGGGCATCGCGAGGAAGAAATTCTAACCACGAAGCGCCGTTTCTGATTTCTTTTTCCGGCCGCGGGAAAAAGCGGACGGGGACTCGAAAGCGACCATCGCCGGCAAGCTCGCGGATCTTCTTGACTTCCTATTCCCGCGGAAAAGCACTATCAATTCCCATCGAATGCCATTCTGTTTATTTCCCCGCCCCGGCAACTGTGCTTATGTCGTGAGGACGTGAAGCGACCTCCGGCTCAAAGCACCTCCGGCAGCGTGCCTCATACATCCCCTTCGCGCCAACCACAATCAGCTCATCGGAATGCAGCAGGCGCTGGGTGTGGACGGCGGGATTGCCGCAGCGGATGCAAATCGCCAATAGTTTGGTAATTTCCTCGGCCGCTGTAAGCAGCGTCGGCATCGGCTCGAACGGCCGTCCAAGATAATCCATATCCAATCCCGAAACAATCACCCGCTTGCCCGCTTCAGCGAGCTTTTGGCAGACAAGTACCAGGCCCGGCCCGAGAAATTGGCCTTCGTCAATGCCCACAACTTCGGTAAGCAGGTTCACCTTGCGCACGATCTCGTCGGCGTCCGCCACTGTATCCGATTGGATTTCCAGGCCGGAGTGCGAGACGATCCCGTTCGTCGAATAGCGATTGTCGATCACCGGCTTGAAGATCTGCACCCTCTTGCGTGCGATCTCTGCGCGCCGCAGCCTGCGAATCAACTCCTCGCTCTTGCCCGAAAACATGGGTCCGACGATCACTTCAATCCAACCCATATTGCCCTTGACGAGATCCATTCCCAGTCAGCCTCCCGGACGCAAAACGCCAGCCTCAAGCTAACACAATTTCCTTATTTCACGCGATGCGATTGACTTTCCGCACGCGCCTCCGATAGCGTAGCTGACACCTTTCACAAGCAACGCGGAGGAACGTTGACGGCTGCTATTCTCATTTTACAAGGATTGGGAATTCCTCGCTTTCCCGGCGGCGCCATCGCCACCGAACAGATCGCGTTGCGCTGGACGCATATCACCGCCGCCATCATCTGGATCGGCCTGCTCTACTTTTTTAACCTCGTCGCCACACCGACGATGAAGGAACTCGATCCGGCCGTCCGCAGCAAACTGTTTCCCGTGCTGATGCGCCGCGCGATGTGGTGGTTCCGCTGGTCGGCGCTGGTGACGGTTCTGGCAGGCTTGCGTTACTTCTGGATGATGCTTGTCGTCGATGCCGTCAATGACGGCAATCCACATCTGGCCTGGCGCTGGCTCGGAGAATGGTTCGCCGTCTGGCTCGTCGCCTACGCGCTGATCTATCCGCTGCAGATGCCACGCAAAGGCTTTTTCGATAACCCCTGGTTTCGTGCGATCGCCAGCGGCAGCATCCTCTTTCTCGCGGCCGTAGCCGTGATGGAATTAAACTCGAACGCGCCTGTTTCGAACAACCATCTGGCTATCGCCGCTGGCGGCGGCCTCGGGCTCGTAATGCTGCTGAACACATGGGGCGTCGTATGGCGCGCGCAAAAAAGGCTGATATTCTGGACCACCGAGAATCTCGAACGAGGCACTCCGATGCCCGAGCGCGCTGCTTATCTCGCGCGCTGGTCGTTTATCGCCTCACGAACAGGGTTTTGGATGTCCTTCCCGCTGATCTTTTTCATGGCCGCCGCAGGCCATTACCCATTCCTTTACAGCATCACCAATTAGCCGTGATCCTGTGAAATACTGAATCAGAGGTACTTCGATGCGATCTGACCGGTTCCGGCCGATCTCTACTGTCACCCTAATGGCGCTTTCACTGGCGCTGCTCGCTACGGCCGCGCTTGCCTTCGATAATCCTCTCTCCTCCAGCGCGATTCGCGACGCTTACTTCCTTGCGACCGGCAATCCCGGTAAGCGCGCCCAGTTTTTCGATAAATACACGCACCATCCGCCCAAACCGAAGTCAGGCCCGGCGATTTCATCCATCCAAGTCCAAACGCCCTTCGCGTCCGTAGTCCAAGACATCGCCGATCGCTCGCTGAATGTCCGCGCGCCCGACGCCGTGAAACAGTATTACGACAAGCCGGCGCAGTTTCGCGTTCGCGTGGTGATTGACTTTACGGCGACATATCCGCCGTCCGCCTCTACTGCAATGCAGCTCGGCAGCTTTTGGAACAAATTTCACGTGCATTTGAGGCAGGGCGAGGAAATTTTTTCGCGTTCGGTGCAGGGGAAACCCATCTTGAGCACGGAGACGCCTAGCGGCTATATCGGCGCGATAATTGTGGCAAATTACGACCCGAACAAGATTGCGTCCGCGCCAGCCACGGTGGTGGTGACGGGGCCGGACGATGCTAGGGCAGAGACTACATTCGAGCTAAGTGCTCTGCGCTGAGCCCGGTTGGGATGCTTATTGCGTCGCGCCGTTGGACGCCATGAATTGCAAGGCGTCCTCAATGCTCTTCGACGACGCACGGTCCGTCTTGGTGTAGAGCGGACGCCATCGCGGAGTGACTTTGCTCGGATTGTACGTCCCGCGGTGGACACGGAAGACCCATGCGTATTCGCGATGCGCCTTATCGAGCTCTGATGCCGGAATCTGCGTGTCGTCCACGGCCGTAACAGGTGTCCAATCCGAAAAGCCGTTGCTATCCGTATGAATCGGATCGGGAAGCGTCGTGATGAAAGAATCCAAATCATGGGTGAAAATCACCACGTAGTCGACCATTGACGGCTCCGGTGCCGGACACACACCGGGAAATTCCTTGTTGCGCTCGTCGGCGATCCACTTGTACTGCATGGGCGTTACGCCGTAAGCGGAAAAATAGACGCTGCACGCGGAGAGATCCTCCGCGGGCACGGCGTTCGCATCCGGCAAATCCTCGTCGTCGTCGCTGTATTCCGGCACCCGCGAAGCAATCGAGCCGTGCTTGCGCGTAATGGTCACGAAATTCGCAGCTTTCACGACTTTCGGCGCAGGCTGCAGCGCGGGTGGCGGCACTGGCGTATTCATGTCTTCCACCACCAGCGTCGCATCCTCCCGCGCAGCGGCGGTGGGCACAGGCGCGGGAGTAAGGTAACTCTGCATGCCCGCAGCGCTCGCGGCCTGCGTCATCGGAGGCACACTCTGCACGGGAGCTGGCGCTTGCACCGGATCCGGAAGATGCGCCGGCGCTGGCTTGCTCTCCTGCGCCGGAGAGGGTGCCGGAGGCAGGGCGGCAGCCGGAGGCGCCATATTGACGGGAGGTGCTGGCGCGGGCGTGGGTGCCGCTGGCGCGGGAGCGGGCATGGCCTCAACGCGCGCCACCTCGACAGGACGAGAGGCAGCCGGCACATTCGAGGGCGCGGCTTGCACCACTGGTGCCGCCGAGGCGAGTTGCACGTTCTCCGCTCGCTCATTTGCCCGAGCGGCGTCCGCAACGCTTGCTGCCGGCGCCGGATTCACCATAACGATCACGTGCGCCAACTCCGACGAAGGAACCGCAGCGGCGGGAACATATCCTTCGTTCCCATCCGCCGTCCGTACTCTCACATATCCCTTCTCGCCGCCAAGAACGGAGACGAGCGTGCCGCACCTCAAGTGCGCGGCCACGTCCCACGTCGTCATATTGCCGTACAGCCAGACCCTATCTTCGTTCGTTCCGCACTTCAGGGCCACATTTGGCGTTGCCGAAGCCGGCACGCTAAATCCCAGGGCTGCCAACAGCAGAATCATTCGTTTCATGTTCCCTCCTGCGCTCCCCAAAGCGTCCGCTCTGTTTTGCCGAATGCGAACGGTGCATCGGCGAACATCCGGCGAACTCTCCCCTAGAAAAATCGGAGCAGGATGGCGAATGCGGAGCGCTTCTCTCACTATGAAGGGGCCGCTACGCCCCGCATTCGACGAGGGGAACTATGTTCCTGTGAGGTGCACCCAACAACTGGACGCGAGGACCAAATTCGGGCAGGCGAACAGAAGGCGTGGACCGCGTGAGGTCAGTACTAAGGAATCAGGAGCGCCAGCGCAGCGTGACCGGGCCGCCCATCGGATGGCGCATCGGTTCGCCTGTGCGCTGCGATTCGACGCACGCCGCCTTCAAATCGAAATACCAGCGCGCCTGGCGATCGGCATCGTCCACCAGCATCATGCGATCTGGAATATGCCAGCCCGAGCGACTGCTTCTGGATCACTTCCGTATCCTGCCGGATAAATCGCGGCCCGAGCACGTGCAGAATAAACGGCACAATCGGGAACCACGGCAGAATATTCCACGCCGCCACAAAATCGAGCCGGCAGAAATCGGCCGGACCGGCGTGACGGTCGTGCGGCTCGAAAGCCAATATCGTCCGGCGCGAATCTGCTCGAAGCGCTGATTCGGCAGCACAAAATCGATCGTCGTCGTGGCTGGCTCGCCGGTGATGAGTTTCAGAATCTTATACGGCGCGCTATTGACCGAGGGCGCATGCGGGCTCATGCGAAACCCATTCGGAATCGGCTCAAACTGTCTTCGATTTGTCGCGAATGCTGTGCCGCGTCCGCCACCACCACGCCTGATGCACGAACGGCCCGTGCGCCGGATCCATCAGGCCGATGATCGCCTGATCGACGTTGCATGGCAGGTCGGCCCAGAGATGCGCGATTTGATATTGCTGGCTGAACGTCGGCAGTTCCGGCGCAGGCGGCGACGCGTCGCGTCCGCGACGACGCGCCCTTCCGGATTTGCCATGAATGCCCAGATTACCCATCGCGCTCGGCACAGGGAAAGCTTCCCGCATGGATCGCGCTCGCATTTCAATTTCGAATCGTCGGTGAGCGAGGGGATCTGCACGGCATTGGCCCGTGTGCGCGTCGAATTGCCAGCCGTGATACGCGCACTCCACGGCGGTGCCCGTCAAATTGCCCGAACGAAAGCGGAAACGCGCGGTGCGGACAAACATCGAGCAGCGCAAACGGCTTCCCTGCGGAGTCGCGTCCAAGCACCAGCGGAACATCGAGCAGCATCGCCCGCCGCAATTTGCGCGGCCCCAGCTGATCGCTGCGCAGCGCCGGATACCAGAATTCCCAAAGCATTTCCCCGCGCGCGCCGGTCGCGGCCTTTGCAGCCTGTTCGAAAGTAGTCGCCATGCGACGCTAATCCTAATACGCCGCACCCCTTCCCGCAAAATATTAGGCTGATAGACTGCTACGCACTGACCCTGTCATTCCTGACAGTTCTTGCTTTCGCTGCCAAGTTGCATTCTTTCCTTTCACAGTCGAGGGTGGAGGCCGTAACATGCTTGACGACAAAAGAGCGCTCAATTTCCTCAAGACGGAGCTGATTTTCTTGAAGCTGAGAGGATATTCGCCGCGCTGCGCTGTACCGGATCTTTTCTTCGAAGACTCTCCAGCGTGCATCAAGCGTAACTGCCCCACGTGTACATGTTTCGATTGTCCCTTGATTCGGTATGTGCCGCCGGAGCACCGATCCCAAGAGGCCGCCTGTCGCTATATTTCACTCGACGAGAGCGGAACAATTCTCGAGAGGCTATACCAATACAGTAATGCGAGAGAAACGGAAGACGCCGTCGAGAACTGGCTACGCGCCACTATCGACCAACTAGAAGAAGAACTCTCGGCTATACCGCCCCTGAATACGGCTCAAGTCCCAGCGAGCCTCAATCAATTGGCAAAAGCATAGCAGCGCGCTACCCAAATCGATCGCGATACGGTGCAGCACTAGACCCCCTCGCCGCAGCAGCTTCCGCCTCGCAGCAACATGGACCGGAGTTTGACGGCGGTATCTCCGGGGCGTATGATCCGCCCATTGAGTACCTGCGGCCCCGACCTTCTCCGAGGTGGCCAGTGACAATGCAAATCAGCGGTGCAATCAGCCTGGTTTTAAAACGCAAGGGAAGTGATGTGTGGTCAGTCGCGCCTGTGCAAACTGTCTACGAAGCGATTGAGTGGATGGCGGAAAAAGGCGTCGGCGCCTTGCTCGTGCTTTCCGAAGGCAAGATCGCGGGCATCATCTCCGAACGCGATTACGCTCGCAAGGTGATGCTCAGAGGTAAGTCCTCAAGGACAACGCTCGTCAGGGAGATCATGGCCAGCCCGGTGATTTCCGCGACGCCCGACCAACCCGTGAGCGAATGCATGGCGATCATGACGCGTAATCGCATCCGTCACCTGCCAATCGTCGAAAACGATCGGATCCTCGGCGTTGTCTCCATAGGCGACATCGTCAAATGGATAGTCTCTGAACAGGAAGGCATCATCGAGCAGCTGCACAACTACATTTCGGCGAGCTATCCCGCCTAGCCGTTTCGCTCTGTAGGTTCACTGTGCGCCGGCTCGATAGTCAGGCTGGGCGGGCGCAAACCATGGGAGGTGAATGTGGCAACTCCATCGAAAGCGGCTCCTCCGAAAACAGGTCAGCGTGTGAGGAGCGCGCAGCAAGAGGGCGTTTTTGAAGTCGTTGGCGTGAACTCGCTCATGCAGACGGCGAATATCAGGTTAATCGACGGCACGGGCCACGTCGTCCCCAATGTCCCATGGACCGCACTGATGCCTGCCGATAAGAAGTAGGTTGGGCTCGGCACCGCCTCTAGAGAGCGCGCTACTGGACTGCCTTTAGATCCTCCCCAGCCTGCTGCTCGGCGTCCTTTGCGGCTTGCTTCGCATTGGTGTCCGGCTTGAGCGAGCGGATTGCCTTTGCTAGGCTAAGTGCCTTATCTCCGTCAGCGACCTTGCAATTCGAGACATCCGCCGTTGTGTGCACGTCTGTCACCGCGGCCCTCACGCAATTGAAATCCACGCCAACGTCGTGGCTCGCATGGAGTCCGGCAAGGCAGTCATACAACTCTGTGTATGGCGAGCACGCCTCTGTAAGGGAGCCGTAGCTGCCCAAGAGCCCCGCAGCCTGCATCTTTGGAGTGAGCTTCGTCTCGTAATCGCCTCGAGATTGGGGAGTCTCGCTCGAGTTCTTGGAATCTTTTTTGAAGAGTTTCATCGGGTTCAACGACTGGGCGCTATGCGAGCTTTGCTGCGCAGCCTCCGCGGCACCCGCTCCCGCGGGTCCTTGCGCCGCAGCCGAAGCTAACGAAACCGAAACACCGAACAGCAAAACGGCGCCGGTGAGAAAAACCTTTTTCATATGCGCTCCTGTGAAGAAAGACGCAAAACTCTCTTTCGCGATTCCATCAGTAGGCCACAAGGCAGGAACACCGAGGCGGCGAAGCACCGAGTACTCTCCCAATCCGTCACGCTGGCCTTTGGAACAGGTATTTACAAGGCGGGATTGCTCTTTCCACGCGGTCCTGCAACTACGAATGATCTGTCCGAAGAGGAAGGCATGGTCACCACATACAGCTCGTCAAAACCTTCCGCCAGGGTCGGCACCTGCATCTTTTTAAGCGTTCCTGCCACGCCCGCGACAGGAAGCTTCTTCCGTCCTTCTCGCTGATTGTTGCGCCGGATCGCATCCTGCAGCGAAGCCTCGAAAAAATACCCCACAACCCGAAATGCGGCAGTTCGCGCGGGGCCGATATAGCGCCCACGGTCGCTCGGCAGCGGATTCGTATTGTCGATCACAAACGATTGCCTGCCTTGCAGGCATGCATCGACCAGCAGTTGCTCGCGCCGCCGAGTTCGCAGCATGTCCAGACTGATTCGCACGTGTGTATCCGCAAAACGCTCCCTGTAGAAGGTCGTCTTCCCGGATCCCTGCACGCCGATGAAGATCACCGCTTCCATCGCATTACCTTCGCATCAAAATCGGTCGGCTGAAAGGCCCCAAAAGCCTGCATAGACTTGTTGCCTCGCTTCGCCAAGCGGCGTACCCTCAGCCTGAACTTTTTCGCTTTAACGCCGAAAGGATTCGCCCATGTTGCGCAGATCGTTTTTGAAATCGCTCGCGACGGTGCCGCTGGCATCTGCTGGCCTTGCCAAGCTAGCGCAAGCCTCGCTTCCCAAAGCCAAAATCACGCGCGTCCGCATCTGGAAGCCGCCCGATTTCAATCCGCTCTTCAATCAGAGCAATATGCTCGTCACTGTGGAGACGGACGCCGGCATCACCGGCATTGGCGAAGGCGGCGGAAAGGACACGCTTGAGCAGTGCGCCGGATTTCTCATCGGCCGCGACCCTTTCAAAATCGAGGAAGACTGGCAGCGCAACTACATGGCGTATTTCTATCCACCGGGCACGGAAAAGCTCGACGCGCTCGGCGCCCTCGATCTCGCTCTCTGGGACATCAAAGGCAAAGCCCTCGGCGTACCGATCCACCAAATGCTCGGCGGTCCTGTTCGCAATTATTGTGAGACCTACAACACGGGCAACGTCACGCCGAAAACCGCGCCCGGCGGCACGCGCCCCACTTTGAAGGACCGCGTGCAGGCCACGATCGAGGCAGGCTACAAACTCTATCGCATCGGAGCCGCGGACGCGCAAGGCAACGTCTGGGACGTGCGCAAGAGCATTCTTCAGCTCGCCGAAGAAGCGAAGAATCTCCGCGATGCCTTGGGTCCTGACGGCGATTGGAGCGTCGATTTCCACCAGCGATTCGAATATGACGATGCCCTACGCGCCTGCCGCATGATCGAGCAATATCAGCCCTATCTCGTCGAAGATCCCGTCCGCACCGAGTATTTCCTTCAGGATATTCCCAAGCTTCGTCAGATGACCGCCGTCCCAATCGCCGCCGGCGAAGAATGGGGCTGGCGTTGGGACTTCAATCCGCTCGTCGAGAATCACGATATCGATTACAACCGCTGCACTCTCCCCAACGTCGGCGGTATCACGGAATACATCAAGATCATGGGCCTTTGCGAAACGCACGCCATCGGCATGGTCCCTCACTTCACTGGCCCCGTCGCCGAAGCCGCGCTCGTCCACTGCCTCGCCACATATCCGTATACGGTCCTTTTCGAATACAACTATGCCGGCCGCAACATTCCATATCTCCCCGAATATGCCGATTTCAAAGCCGGCAAGCTCTATCCCAATGACCGCCCAGGCCTCGGCGTCACCATCGACACGCAGCCACTAACCCAAATCAGCGAGGTAACCGTAGCCTCGCCCGACCGCCCAATCTACCAGCGTCCCGACGGCTCGCTCACCCACTGGTGAGTTCGAGAGTTGATCCAACCCGCCCGATGGCCGGTGAAGAACGATAGCAGAGGCTTCGAATCAGGGCCGTAGGCGGCCCAGAGATTCGTCTTCTGGAGCGGCGAATGCCGTGCGAACGCCAACGCAGGTACCTTCGTACTCCACCGAATTAAACCAAGCGGGCTATAGCCCCTGCCGCGCTTCGCAGGCATTATCGCGTTGGATTCGGGAACAGCACGAAGGCTTCCCCCAAGGCCGACGAAGCGACCCGATTTCAGGCCCCATATCCTCCCCATGCCCAGAGCGGCCGGTCCCCCCACCGGCCGCTCATTTTTTTGCAGGTCTTTGCAGGCTCAAAATAACGCCCACGATAACGCGCAAAAAATAAGGCCCGGTTCCGCTCGTCAACTGCGAGTCAAAACCGGGCTTGGCCTCGTGTTCGTATTACAGGAGGCCTACATCGCGGGGAGTATTTTTATCGACGTCGATTCAACCCGCTCGAAAACCGAAACGACGCGCGAGGCTTGCTAGCGACCGGCTTTCTTTTCAGCCGGTCACCGTTTGATCACCGTAAGTTGTCGCGGAGCCACGAGCCTTGCCGCGTTCCTGCACTCCCGACAGTTACCGCGAGCGCGCGAAACTCCGCCTCGACATCAAAGGCCGTGGACGCATCCGCAGCCTCGGCCGAAGCGGGGGCGGCACATTCTGCAGCGCGCCTCCGCACTCCGGACAATTCGCCGTATCGGAGGAATGAGCTTTTACCCAGCGCCCGCGAGCCGAACAATTCGCGTTCAAGCATTGCACGGTCCAACCCGGTAGGTGTTGCACGCTTTTCCTCGCAATTTTGATTTACCGGCGAAAAGAGAGGGTTCGCCGGAAGACAACGCCCAAACACGGTGGATTGTGCCGCGAACGTTCTGGTATGTCAAGAGGTGAGTACCACTATTAGTTGCGGCTGAGTTTCTGCGCTTCGAAGCGGACCGCCGCGTTTGAAATGGCGGTCACAGTAGAAAATCAGTCGTTAAAAGGGATGTGAATTTCCGGAATCGCCGCTTGAGCTGTCGGAAGCCGTAGTCGAGATTCCCAGCCGCAGCTCCAGATCGTTCACGACCTTCTGCGCTGCGTCCACCTCATCGCGTCTGGCGCTGATGTTGTCCTGTTCGGTCTGCAATGCCGCCGCAGCTTCCTTATCCGAATCATGATTCGGGTTGCTCATGTAGCTCTGCTGATCGAGGGCGAATTTGCGCTGCTGGATATCGAGGTCCTTCTTGGTGCTTTCGAGTTGCTGCTTCGCCGTCACCAATGCGGCCTCATCCTCTCCCTTCTTCTGCTCGGGAGTCATCTTCGCCGCGGCAGCAAGGCTCGGGCTTGCCGGTGTTTGCGCGTTCTGAGTCACAGTCGGCGTCTTCGCTGCAGGCGCTGCAGGCGTGTTGGCATCTTTTGCGGCTGGCACACTCGCGCTGGGCTCCGAACCTACAAAGCTAATCGTGGCGTTCGACGGCAGATTGTCGTTCGTATAGACCTTCGCCGTCTTGGGCTGATCCTTGCGCTCCTGGCGTGCACGCCGCGCCGCCGCAGCCAACGCATCGGTGCTGGACTGCCCTGCAGCCTCAGAATTATCCTGGGCCAGCGTGATCGCGCCCACGCCCAAGGCGAGTAGCATCGCCAACGCAAAACGTCCGGTTTTCATGGCTTCTCCTCAAGAGAGCTGGTGCCTTTATAGTAGTCTGTGCACGGCCTGTGCGCCGTAAACGGTCGCCGCCCGCGTCCAAAAAGACACCTGTCCGCGGGGCGAGGCAATGTTTGGGTAACCGACAGAAAGCAATGCGCGAGTTGCAATCAATTCGGCAATTTCACCGTATTATTCGGGCTGGCTTGGCGCTTGCGGCGCTTCTGGCCTTGTCGCTGTTCGCTTGGCCGCAAATCGCCGCCGCGCAGGCGTCGGGGGCTGCGACGCCCCCGGCAACGCAATCGGCCGCGCCTCAGCCGCTGCATCAGGCGCCAATCACCGCCTACACGCTTCCGCCTGATCTGTATCGCAAAGCGCACCATCTCGGCCAAATCGAATTCTGGGGCGCGATCATCTCGTTTCTCTATTCCGTACTGATCTTGCTCATCGTTCTCCAAACGCGCCTCGCGCCCAAATTTCGCGACTGGGCGGAACGCACCACCAAAATTCGCTTCGCCCAATCCGCAATCTTCACGCCGCTGCTCATCATCACGCTGGACGTCCTTGGCCTCCCGGTCGACGCCGCCGAACAGTGGGTCTCGCTCAAGTTTGGCCTGAGCGTGCAGTCGTGGGTGTCCTGGTTCGCGGACTGGGCCAAATCGGCGCTGCTCGTTATCGTGCTGGCGATTTTTCTTGTCTGGCTTCTTTACGTTGCTCTTCGACGCAGCATGCGCCGCTGGTGGTTCTACTTCTGGATGGCCACGATTCCCATCACGATCTTCCTCGTCTTTGTGCAACCGGTCTTCGTCGATCCGCTATTTCACAAATTTGAGCCGCTCGCGCAAAAAGACGCGCCCCTTGCCGCCGCGCTCGAAAAAATGGTGCAGCGCACCGGCGAAAATATTCCGGAAAGCCGCATGTATTGGATGGCTGCTTCGGAAAAAACCAACGAACTTAACGCTTACGTCACGGGCATCGGCGCTTCAAAGCGCATCGTAGTCTGGGATACGACGATCGGCCATCTCGACACGCCGCAAACGGTCTTCGTCGTCGGCCATGAAATGGGCCACTACGTCCTCAATCACATTCCCAAGGGAATCGCCGCCGGCGAAGTTTGCTTACTGGCAGGTTTCTATCTGGGTTATCTCGCCCTCAACTGGCTGCTTGCCCGCTGGGGACCTCGTTGGGGGATTCGCGAGGCGAGCGATTGGGCATCGCTTCCCGTACTGCTGCTTCTGCTGACGATTCTGAGTTTGGCGGCCAATCCCATCGCAAACGCCTTCAGCCGCCACATAGAACAGCAAGCCGATCAATACGGCCTGGAAATCACCCCCGGACTCACGTCCGACTCATCGCAGGTCGCGGCGCAATCGTTCGAAATCCTCGGCAAAATCGATCTCTCGGATCCCGCGCCCAATCCGGTAGACGTTTTCATGTTCTACACGCATCCCACAATCGCCGAGCGCATCCACTTCGCCCTCACCTATGATCCTTGGGCGCACGGCGGCCACGGCCAATTCGTAAAGTGAAGTCTCACTGCGTATCATCGCGGGACCGCGCCATCCGGCTGCAATTTTGGTCGTTCAAAAAAGAAGGTCGTCATCCTGAGGGAGGTGAAGCGCGCCCGAAGGACCTCTCTTGCTTTCGCGCCTGACGGCAAACCCGATCACGTCCGCGCCTCGATCCTCATCCGCAACCCGTGCTTAAATCGCAGCGTTACCAACGGTTCCGGCTCAACCACCTGCCCCGGCAGCAGGCGAAACCGAAACTTCTGCGCAATCGTCGCCACCACCAGCGCCGCCTCCAACGTCGCAAATCCCTGTCCGATGCAGCGACGCGGCCCGTCGCCAAACGGAAAATACGCTCCCGCCGAAATCTTCCCCGCCGACCCATTCGTCCATCGCTCCGGACGAAACTCCTCCGGTGCCTCAAAGAATCGCGCGTCCCGCTGCGTCACCCACTGCGAAATCAGGATGGTCGTATCGCGCCCAAACTCATAGCCGCCCAGGCTGAACGGCTCAATCGACGTCCGCGCCAAAATGTAAGCCGGGGGATAAAGCCGCAGCGTCTCGTTCAACAGCGCCTGCAGATAGGGCATCTTCATCAAATCGCTCACCTGCGGCGCCCGCCCGCCCAGCACCAAGCGTAATTCTTCGACCAAACGCGCCTCTGCCGCGGGATTTTCGCCGAGCAAATACCACGTCCAGCCAAGCAGCAGAGCCGTCGTCTCATGTCCGGCCAGAAAAAGTGTCATCGTTTCGTCGCGCAATTGCTGCGCCGTCATCTGCGAGCCGTCGTCGTCCATCGCGTCCATGAGCAATGACAGCAGATCATTTCCCTCGCCATGCGATGTCTTCTTCTCTTCGATAATCCTGTAAACGAGCGAATCCAAAAATTTGATCTCGCGCATTGCGCGCCGGTTTTTCGGCGTCGGCCAGCTTTGCGGCAGACGCAACGGCGACCTTTGTCTCCAAAGCTGGTAGCGCATCAAAAACGCCAGCGCGTCTCCCACCTCCATCGCCTCGCCCGGCAACGTCGCGCCAAACAGCGTCCGCACCGCGATCACAAGCGTCAACTGCATCATCTCGCGTGATAGATCGCGCTCCTCGCCCGCCTTCCATCCGCTCGCGTGCGCCTCCGCGCACTCCACCATCGGCGCCGCATACTCATTAATTCTGCTGCGATGAAACGCCGGCTGCGCCAATCGTCGTTGCCGCCGCCAGAAATCGCCTTCGCTGATCAGCAAACCCTGTCCAAGCAAAGGCCCGGTCACCCGCCGGGTCAGTTCACTCTTATGAAATTTCGCCTGCTGCACCACCAGAACCTGCTCGATCAAATCCGGGTCGTTCAGCAGGATGCGCTCCTGCCCCGCAACGATAAACCGCACCAGGTCGCCATGCTCGCGCGCGACGCGCGTCAGCACGCCAAGCGGGTTATTGCGCACCTGCAGCGCGAGCCCCAAAAACGGCAGCCCCTTCGGCCCCGGCGGCACTCTTTTCCCAATTACAGGCATGTGTTCGTCTAGTTTAGCGGGAAACGGCCTGTCCGTAAGGTGTCACACCACTGCGACCGTGCGCAAAAAATTGAGCCGCCCGAAACAAGGTCGAGCGGCTCGTAGGTGTTCTGGATCTGTTTTTCGTCTCAGTGCCCCGCTGTCTATGGCCCCGCCCCTTACGGCTGCAACGAAGCCAAATACGAAACGATATCGACGATATCCTTTTCGTCGAGCTGCCGTACTGGCTCCTTCATCAGCTGCGTGTACGGGCCATTGCGCGCGCCGGTCTGAATATCGATCAGCTGCCGCGTCATCTGACTCGGCGAACGCCCAGCGATCGAAGGCACATTCCCGAGGCCCTTCAAATCCGGCCCGTGGCAAATCGTGCAGCGGATCGTCTTGCCATTGCCGCCGGTCATCACCAGCTCTTTCCCGCGTTCGATGCTGCCCTTTGGCACATAGGCCACGAATCCCGACTTTGAATCGCGCAACTCGGTCAGCTCGAGATTCTCCGGCACTTCGATCACGCGATCGCCGATCGGCTCGGTCCCGCCGTTCTCCACCACGTTGAGCATTCCGCCGTTCGGACGCGTCACCGGAACCGTATCCGTCTCGACCACGCGAATCCACGGCTGCAATTTGAGCGCAGAGAAATACGCGGCCGCCGCCTTGGCCTCATCTTCCGGCACGTTCGTTCCAATGCGAACCATCAACGCCACCGAGCCCATCCTCGGTTCGCTGCTCTTGCGCAGACCATTTTTGAAATCCGCTATCTGTTGGAGGATATAGCCTTCCGGCAGACCGGCTACGCTTTCGTTTTCCGGCCGGCCCTGCCCGTTCGGCAAATGGCAATAGCCGCACGCCTGCACCATCGCCTGTCTGTCGCCGTGCGCCACCACATCGGGCATCTGCGGATGCGTATCCGGGAACCAGTCCGGCACCGAAAACAAATCCGCGATGTAAGCCGCAGTATATCCAGCCGTGCTGCCGGGAACATGCTCCTGCGTCACATTATCAAGCGGAGCGCGACCCGGTCCGCGCCCTGCGCCACCTCCAGCCGGAGTTCCACTCGGCGCACCACCAGGAGCACCTCCACCACCGGGAGCCCCCGGTCCGCGATTCCCGCGTCCACCGACGGGACCGCGCCCTTGATTAATCGGATAGGCCCAAATCGGAAGCACGCGTCCACTCGAATCCGCCACGCCGCCGCCCTGATTCTGCGCGATCGCCACGCCAAACATTCCCAGCGCCGCAATCGCCACCGCCGTCGACGCCGCCAAGCACAAACGCCTTAGATTCATTATTCCCATTCTCCTCGCCAGCAGACTCGCCCGCGAAAGATATCACAAGTTCTGCGCGCCTGTAAGCAATCCAGAGGAAACCAGATGGTCATAGCGAGACAGAATTACACTCTTCCTAAAATGAGAATGACGTCATTCTGAGGCCGCCCGCGTTTCAAGCGGGCGGGCGAAGAACCGCTCTTGCTCTTTGCATACTCGAATAGCCGATTGACGCAAAAGGCCTACGGTTGCAACGACGCCAAATACGCTACGATGTTCGCTACATCGTCGTCGCTCAACTGCCGCACCGGCTCCTTCATCAATTGACCATATGGCCCGTTTCTCACGCCATTGCGGATATCAATAATCTGTCGCGCCATCTGCTCCGGATCGCGTCCGGCGATCGACGGCACATTCCCCAAGCCCTTCAAATTGGGCCCATGGCAGATCGTGCAGCGAATCGTCTTGCCGTTGCCGCCGGTCGTCACGAGCTCTTTGCCGCGTTCGATGCTTCCCTTCGGCACGTATGCGATAAATCCCGAGTTCGGATCGCGCAGTTCCGTGCGCTCGTAATCCTCAGAGACCACGATTACGCGCTGGCCGATCGGCTCGGTTCCAGCTCCGTCGACCGCGACGAGCATTCCACCCGCAGGCCGCGTTACCGGCACAGTATCCGTCTCGACAACGCGAATCCACGGTTTCGGTTTAAGCGAAGCGAAATACTTCGCCGCCGTCCATGCATCTTCCTCGCTGATCGCGCTCCCAATCCGGACCATCCAGAAGTATCCCATTCGCGGATCAGAGCCCTTGCGCAAGCCATTCTTAAAATCCGAAAGCTGTTGAACGATGTAGCCCGCCGGAAGACCGACGATGCTCTCATTTTCCGGTCGGCCCTGCCCGTTCGGCAGGTGGCAATATCCGCAGGCCTGCACACCGGACGTGCTGTTTCCCTTCAACACAATGTCCGGCATTCCCGGATGCGAATCCGGAAACCAGTCCGGAAACCCAAACATCCCATTGCTGCGCATCTGCGTCTGCGTCAGGCCGACGTCGCTTCCGGGCACATGTCTGAGCGTGCCGTCGTCAGGCGCGCGTCCGGGCCCGCGACCTGCCGCCGCAGCAGGGTTTCCGCCACCGTTCGGGCCTCCGCCATTGGCGCCACGGCCTGAGCCGCCTCGATTCGCTCCGGCTCGGCCGCCACGCGCGCCAGCGCCGCCAAATCCACCACGTCCAGCATTTACGGGATAAGCCCAAAGCGGAAGATTCGGAAACTCCAGGGCCTGTGCCGCGGCCGAAGGCGCCGTCGCAGTAGAATTCTGCGCTGCGGCTGGGCCAGGCGACGGATTGTTACCGGCGTTCTGTGCCGCCAAGCCAACTGCGACGGCGCCGCAACCTGCCAGTGCTAATGGAAGAACGACTGCGCGAACGCGTGAGATGCTCATGGACTTGCTCCCTCGCTATAAATTCGTCCGCGCACAATACCACAACTCAATCGCAGCAAGAAACTGAGTTATCGCAGAAAGCTAAGCAGACAGAAGTCAGACCATGCAGCAATTCGCCCCTGTACGCAGATATCTCGCAACGCAACCGTGGCAAAGCACGCAATCTTGAGAGCCGTGAAACGGCCTGAAGGATTACTCTTGCTTTTCGGGGGTCAACCGGAACGTCAGCGGCGCTCGGTCCTTATCTGCGCGCTCGCAACGCATCTGGGGTGAATATGCCTTTTCCTTGCGTCTCCGCCGAAATCACCTCTCGATGCGAATAATCATGGCAGGTTTCTTGCCGACGCGAAGCGTGTGATCGCCAGGCTGGCTCGAATCGAATGCGTAGGTCGGCTCAGCGACGCGCACGCCGTCCCACTCGACCGCGCCTTGCTTGATCAACCGCTCCGCCTCAGAGCGCGAGCGAGCAAGCCCCGCAGCCGTAATCGACGCAGCAAGCTTCATCTTCCCAGCCGCCGGCAAAGAAAAAGCCTTCATTTCCGAGGGCAGTTGCCGCTTGCTATAGATCAAATCCCATTCTTCTCCCGCCTTTTTCGCCGCTTCCTCTCCATGAAACTGCGCCACGATCACGTGCGCCAACTCCATCTTCGCCTTCTTCGGATGCAGCGCGCCCGTGCGCACCTCCTCGCGCATCCGCACGATTACCGGCGATGCGAAATCCGTCAGCAGCTCGTAATACGACCACATCAGCTCGTCCGTGATTGACATCAGCTTGCCGAACATTTCGGCCGGCGCTTCCGTAATCCCCACATAATTCCCGAGGCTTTTTGACATCTTTCTTTCGCCGTCGAGGCCGACGAGAATCGGCATCGTCAACACCGTTTCAGAAGTCTGCCCGTACTCGCGCTGGATATCGCGATGAACGAGTAAATTAAATTTCTGCTCCGTCGCACCAAGCTCGACGTCCGATTGCAACGCAACCGCGTCGTAAGCCGTCAGCAGCGGATAGAGCAGCTCATGCACGGAAATCGGGTGGTTCTTTTCCAGCCGCGAACGAAAATCCTCGCGCTCCAGCATTCGCGCCAGCCGGTAATGCCCGCAGAGCTTCACCACCTCATGGCTCGGCATTTTTCCCAGCCATTCGCTGTTGTAACGAACCTCGGTTTTTTCCCGGTCGAGGATTTTATAGACCTGCGCAAGGTAAGTTTTCGCGTTCGCATCCACTTGTTCGCGCGTCAGCGGCGGACGCGTCTCGGAAACGCCGGTCGGATCGCCGATCATTGCCGAGAAATCGCCGATCAGGAAAATCGCCGTATGACCCATATCCTGAAAGTGTTTCAGCTTTCGCAACACTACGGTGTGCCCAAGGTGAATATCCGGTGCAGTCGGATCGACGCCCAGATAAACGCGAAGCGGCTTGCCCGTTTTCAGCGAGTTTTCGAGCTTCGACTTCAGCTCGTCCTCGCGAATGATCTCCGCCGCGCCCTTTTTCAGGTACGCAAGCTGCTCGTTAACGGGCCTGAACGCTACTCTCTCCACTAACTCTTCCCCCGGTCGAAATCACCCGCCGCCCTTCGATGCGAAACCGTCCCTCTAGTACAATCCGCACTGCCTCGGCGTAAATGCGATGCTCCTCGCGCAAAATCTTTGCCGAAAGCGTCTCCACCGTATCCGCATCCTCGATCGGAACGGCCGCCTGCATCACGATCGGTCCCGCATCCAAATTCTCATCTACAAAATGAACCGTGCATCCCGAAATCTTTGCTCCGTGCTCGAGCGCCTGCCGTTGCGCCTCCAACCCCGGAAACGCCGGCAGCAAAGACGGGTGAATATTCAGTATGCGATTCGGAAACTCGGACACAAAATACGGCGAAATCAACCGCATGTAACCCGCCAGGCAGACCAGATCGACGCCTTTCTCCTGCAACGCCGCCACCACCAGCTTGTCATAAGCCTCGCGCTCCAGCCCCTTCGACGGAATCGCCCGCGCCGCAATCCTGCGCGCTCGCGCCCGCTCCAACCCCGGAGCGTTCTCGCGATTACTCAACACCATCGCAATCTCCGTATTGGGAACTTTCCCCGCCGCAACGCTATCTGCCAGCGCCTCAAAGTTCGATCCGCGCCCCGAAAGCAACACCCCTATTTTTTTCATCATAATTTTTCGGCAACCGAAATTAGCACACTTCCCTAAACCGGCGAAACCGCCAGACCAGCCTTTGCGCTCTTTAGGGTTGAATTACAGCGGAAGTTTGCCCGAATACAACACGCGCGGCTTTCCGCGCTGGCCATTCTCAATGCGGCCGATGAGATAAAATTTCTCGCGCCGCCTGCGCAGCTCACTCTCCACGCTCGAAACGCTCTTTGCCGGCACAACAAGAATCATCCCGACGCCCATATTGAACGTCTGCAACAACTCCTCTCGGTCGATCTTCCCGACTTTCCCCAGATACTTGAAAATCGGCAGCACCGGCCACGATCCCAATTGGATCACGGCCTGCACATTCCGTGGCAGCGCCCGCGGCAAATTCCCCGTGATCCCGCCTCCGGTAATATGCGCCATCGACGACACCCATCCGCGCGCCAAAATATTCTTCAGCAGCGGCCAATATGATCGATGCGGCTTGAGCAGTTCAGCACCGATCTTCCCGCCCACGTCCGCCACATACGCATCCGGTTCGTGCCCCGCCACTTCAAACGCCAGCTTCCGCGCCAGCGAATATCCATTCGTATGCAGGCCGGTTGACGGCAGCCCGATCAGTCCATCGCCCGCCTGCACGCGCCGTGGATCGAGCTGCTTGCTCTTCTCCACCGCGCCCACGATAAATCCCGCAAGATCGTATTCGCCCACAGGATAGAAATCCGGCATCTCCGCCGTTTCGCCGCCGATCAAGGAACATCCCGCCTGCTTCGCCGCGCGGCTCATGCCCTCGATCACCTGCTCCACGATTCGCGGCTCCACCTTCCCCATCGCCAGATAATCGAGAAAAAAGAGCGGCTCGGCGCCCTGCGTCAAAATGTCGTTCACGCAGTGATTCAAAATATCAGCGCCGACGGTCGAATGTATCCCCGTCGCAAACGCAATCTTGAGTTTCGTTCCAACTCCATCCGCGCTCGCCACCAGCACCGGCTGTTTCCATCGTTCATAGTCCAGCTCGAAGAGCGCACCAAACCCGCCAATCGGCGCCAGGACTCCGCGACGAAACGTCTTGCCCGCCATGGCGGCAATTCGCCGCTTGGCTTCATCTGCAACGGTGATATTTACGCCTGCATCGGCGTAGCGCATGTGTGCTCGTTTTCCCGAGGGGAGGGGCGGCCTTCTCACTAGAAGATCAGACTTCCCGAAAAATGGCTACCAGAAAATATGAAACAGCCGGTGCCAGCGAACCGTGCTCGGATGAATAATCGCGTTCGCGTATGCCTCAAAGCGTTCCGGCAAATGCCCCGGATCCCAAGCGCCCTCCGGTGCCTTGATGGACATATAAATCATCACCGGCGTCCCGATAATATCCGACCGCGGCACGAATCCCCAGTAGCGGCTGTCGTTCGAATTGTCCCGATTGTCGCCCATCATAAAATAGTCACCGGGCGGCACGACCAACTCGCCGTTCACTGTGTTTTTCTGTAGCTCTTCAGCCCATTCCGGACGGTCCACAAAGCTCGGCGCCATCTCCGCCGCTTCCGCCGGGAAATTTTCCGATGTATATTCCTGATAATCCGGCTGGTGCTCGATGTAGGGCTCCTTGAGCGGCTTGTCGTTCACATAAACCTGGCCGCCCACGATCTTGATGTGGTCCCCCGGTACGCCAATGCAGCGCTTGATGAAATCCGGAAAGCCCTGATCGGCCAGCGGCGCGCGAAAAACGATAATCTGCTGCCTCTTCGGATTGCGCCACAGCGGCTCGTGTATCGATGTAAAGGGAATTCCGATGTCGTACCCGAATCTGCTCACAATCAAATGGTCGCCGATCAACACCGTCGGTTCCATCGAACCGCTCGGAATCACGCGCGCCTGTACGAATGCCCCTTCTATGAAAAGAAACGCCACAATCACCCAAAACCATGACACCACTTCGATCCATACCCGCTGCGCCGCCGTCGTTCTTACCACTTCGCCTCTGTCGCGATCGGCAGGCAACGCCTGTTCTACGTCAGCATTCACGATGAGCCTCCACTTCCAATTGCACCAGCTCTGTCGGGTAGCTGCCCGTGTAGCAGGAGGTGCAGAATTTTCTCTCCCCGGTATCGCGCACCGCGGTGCGCAGCGATTCCAATGACAAGTATCCCAGCGAATTCGCTCCCAAAAAAGTACGTATCTCCTCGACGGAATGTTTCGCCGCGATCAACTCATCGCGCCGCGGCGTATCCACTCCGTAATAACACGGCGAAATCGTCGGCGGGCACGAAATTCTCATGTGCACTTCCGTCGCGCCCGCTTCGCGCACCAGTCGCACAATCTTCCGGCTCGTCGTGCCGCGCACCAGCGAATCATCCACCAGAATCACGCGTTTGCCTTCCAGCATTCGCCGCACGGGATTTAGCTTCAATTTCACGCCAAAGTCGCGAATCGCCTGCTCCGGTTCGATGAACGTCCGCCCCACATAGTGATTGCGAATCAGTGCCATCTGAAAGGGAATTCCCGATTCGGCCGAATACCCGATTGCCGCCGGCACGCCAGAATCTGGTACCGGCGCGACCAGGTCCGCGTCGACGGGATGTTCTCGCGCCAGCAAACGTCCCAGCTGCTCGCGGCTCTCATTTACAGGCCGCCCAAATACAATGCTGTCCGGCCTTGAAAAATACACATGCTCAAAAACACAGTACTGATTCGGTTTTTCCGCCGCAAAGCGGATCGACTCCAATCCACTGCGCGAAATCCGCACCATCTCGCCCGGTTCCACATCGCGCACGTATTCGGCGTCGATCAAGTCGAACGCGCAAGTCTCCGAGCCCGCCACCCACGCGCCATCAATTCGACCCAGCGCCAACGGCCGGAATCCGCGCGGATCGCGAATCACATACATCTCATCGCGCGTCACCAGCAAGAGCGAATATGCGCCTTCTACCTGGCTTAACGCATCCGCAATCGCGCCAGGCAAATTCCGCGCCGAGCTTCGCGCGATCAAGTGTACGATCACTTCCGTGTCGCTCGTCGTCTGGAAAATCGATCCGCGATGCTCCAGTCGCCGCCGAATCTCTAACGCGTTCGTGAGATTGCCGTTGTGCCCCAGGGCGAGTTTTCCCTTGTTGCAGTCGATCACGATCGGCTGCGCGTTCATCAGCGTTGTATCGCCCGCCGTCGAATAGCGCGTGTGCCCGATCGCCACGTCGCCCGGCAAACGCTTCAATACGTCCGGCGTAAAAATCTCCTGCACGTGCCCCAGCGATTTATGCACGTGAATGTCGAGTCCATCGGACGAAGCAATCCCCGCCGACTCCTGCCCCCGATGCTGCAAGGCGTAAAGCCCCAAATAAGTAAGCTTTGCCGCCTCCGGGTGGCCAAACACACCGAACACGCCGCAATGATCGTGAAAATGTTCGTCTTCGAGAATGTGGAGGGTCGACATTAAGAAAGTGCTTCGTGGCACAGCCACTCTTGGCTGTGCGCCCGCGAGAAAACGCTGATTTCTACCGTTCTAATAAATTAGACAGCGATTCGGCCCAATCCTTCCGAAATGAATCGATCTTCCCCCGAATCGCCGGCTCTTGTGGCACAGCCACTCCTGGCTGTGATCCGAACTCGAGTCGAAATTCTCCGCGTGTCACCGTTCCAATGCGCCAAGCGCTCACATGATATTGTGCCGCAATCGCGTTGACGCGAGCAAGCAAAGCCGCAGACACCGAAACGACCGCGCGTGCACCACGCTCTCCAAAGAGCGCGTATTCGTCGGGCGCTTCAGTTGCAATCTTCACCACAGCCGAAAATGCATCGCTGCCAAAGCAGCTCTCGGCAATCGTCACGGCAAGGCCGCCGTCGCTCACATCATGCGCCGAAACAATCGCCCTCTCGCCTGCTAAATCAACCAGACAATCGATCAGCCGCTTCTCTGCCTCCAAGTCGATCGCCGGCGGCTCTCCCGCCACAACGCCCTGAATCACCTTCGCATATTCCGATGACGAAAACTCGCGCTGCGTGTCTTTCGCTGAGGGCATCGCATCCAGCAGCACAATCGCGTCGCCCTCATCGCGAAATGCCGACCCAATCGCGCATTCCGCATCCTCAATAATTCCAAGCACGCCAAGAATCGGCGTCGGATAAATCGCCTTCCCAAGCGTCTCATTATAAAAGCTCACATTGCCGCCGGTAATCGGCGCCTCCAACGCAGTGCAAGCCTCGGAAATTCCATCAATCGCCTGCGTGAACTGCCACATCACCTCCGGCTTTTCCGGATTGCCAAAATTGAGGCAATTGGTCGCCGCCACAGGACGCGCTCCGGTGCAAGCCACATTCCGCGCCGCTTCCGCAACGGCATGCATCGCGCCCGCACGCGGATCGAGAAAGCTCCACCGCCCGTTTCCGTCCGTCTTGATCGCCAGCGCGCGATGCGATTCCTTAAGCCGCAGGACGGCCGCATCGCCCGCTTCCGGGCCCAACCGCGTATTTGTACGCACCATCGAATCGTATTGTTCCGTGATCCATCGCTTCGAAGCAATCGTCGGCGACGCCAACAAGCGCCGGAAATTCTGAGTGAGGTCCGCACCCGCCGGCGAAAATTCAAACAACTTCTCCGCCTTCCGCCGAACAGGCGCTGCAACGCGCCGTTCGTAACATGGTCCTTCTTCCGCCAAAGCATGCGCGGGAATTTCCGCGGCGATCTTCCCGTGATGAAGCAGACGCAGTATGCCATCATCCGTCACCACGCCCACTTCCACCGCGTCCAGTCCCCATTTCTTGAAAACTTCAAAAACCTCGCGCTCGCGTCCGCGCTGCGCTACCAGCAACATGCGCTC
This sequence comes from uncultured Acidobacteriota bacterium, assembly GCA_963753205.1. GTDB lineage: Bacteria > Acidobacteriota > Terriglobia > Acidiferrales > UBA7541 > Palsa-295. Next base: position 163,786 of record CAVWBL010000002.1, read on the forward strand.
CTGCGACTCGCTGAGCATCATCTCGTAAGGAGTCATGCCCGTCTCGCGCTGCGGCACGCGCGCCAATTCCAATTCAATTCCCACGCCGCCCCGCGACGCCATCTCGCAACTCGAACTCGTCAGTCCGGCCGCACCCATATCCTGAATCGCCACCACCGCACCGGTTCGCATCGCTTCCAGGCACGCCTCAAGCAGCAACTTCTCCATGAAAGGATCGCCCACCTGCACGTTGGGGCGCTTTTGCTCCGATTCCTCGCTGAATTCCGCCGAAGCCAGCAGCGACGCGCCGTGAATACCATCGCGACCCGTCTTCGCGCCAACATAAATCACTGGATTCCCGGTTCCCTGCGCCCGCGCAAAGAAAAGTTCATCCCGATGCGCAATCCCCAAAGCCAATGCATTCACCAGCGGATTGTTGGCATAGCAAGGCTCAAACACGACTTCACCGCCGACGGTCGGCACGCCAAAACAATTCCCGTAATGCGCGATCCCCCGGACCACTCCATCCAGAATCCGCCGATTCCGCGCAATCTCCTCGGATACTTGGCCAGGGCCCATCTCCACTCGCGCCGTCTCGACCGGCGATTGTGCGGCTTGGGCCGCCGAGGCTGCAGCCGCAAGCGTCGTCTCGGACTTGCTAAGCACGGAACCGCTCCGGTGCCCGAAGGACACGTCCGCCACGTCCGAAACTGCCGAATCAGAGGGGTTTTCAGGGGGTCGGACGTTCAGATCCGACATATAGCCGTCTTTCAAACGCGCTTTGGCCCCTGAGCAATTGCCCTTCGCCTCGCACGCAATCTCCCCAAATCGCAACGAATCCAGCACCGCAATCGGACGCGCGCCCATCGTGAAAATATCCCGCAGAATCCCGCCCACACCCGTCGCCGCGCCCTGAAACGGCTCCACAAAACTCGGGTGATTATGGGATTCAATCTTGAAGACGGCCACCAGCCCGTCGCCGATATCTACGACGCCCGCGTTTTCTCCCGGCCCTTGCACCACGTGCTTGCCGCGCGTCGGCAGCCGCCGCAGATGCACCCGCGAAGACTTATACGAACAATGCTCGCTCCAGCTGACGCTGAAAATCCCGAGCTCAGTAATATTCGGATCACGCCCGAGTATCTTCTGGATGCGCGCGTACTCTTCGGCCGTCAACCCATGCTCGGCGGCAATCTCCGGCGTGACTTTGATTTCCGTGCTTGTGCTAGCCATTAGAAAATTTGAATTGGTTCCGTAGGGGCGTTGCTTGCTGCGCCCTCTCGCTAGTACGGATTCCCCTTGTTCGGAACACCAAAGAGAACTCCGTCATCCTTAGGCTCATCCCCGAAGCGGCGAGCCGAAGAATCCCTCTTGCTTTTCCGATTTTGTAAGCAGCAAAAGCCCGCTGTCCAATTCACAGAATGAGCTCATTCACAGAATGAGCTCGAAGCTCGGCCGGAGGCCGCAAAACAAAATGCTTTTCACAAAAATCCAATTACGCCGAGATCCGCTCCGCCGCGCGCTCTTTCGACAAATACTCCGCCATCGATCGCAGAATGACTCGCCCATCCACCGAACCCAACCCAGCCTCCACCGCGCGCTCCGGGTGCGGCATCAATCCCACGACATTTCCCTCCTGGTTGCTGACGCCCGCAATCCCCGCCAGCGACCCGTTGGGATTCGCCTCAAAATCGTTCTCGTCCGCATCGCTTCCATCGCGATGAACGTACCGGAATACAATCTGCCCGTTCCGCTCCAGTTCCGCCAGCGTCGCTGGATCGCAGAAATAGCTTCCTTCGCCATGCGCAATAGGCAATTGCAAAACTTCGCCCTGCCGCGCCGCACACGTAAACGGCGTTTGCGCATTCTCCACACGCACATAAACCGGCCGGCAGAGAAAACGCAAATGCTTATTCCGCATCAGCGCACCCGGCAATAATCCGCTCTCGACGAGTATCTGAAATCCGTTGCAGACACCCAGCACCAGCCCGCCAGACCGCGCGAATCTATCGATCGCTCGCATCACAGGAGAAAACTTCGCAATCGCGCCCGTCCGCAAATAATCGCCGTAGGAAAAACCGCCCGGAAGGATGACCGCATCAAGCCCGGAAAGCTGCTCGCTCTGGTGCCAGACGAATTCAACCGGCTGCCCGATCACCTCGCCGATCGCATAATGCGCATCGTCGTCGCAATTCGACCCCGGAAACACCACCACGCCGAATTTCATCCGCTCGCTCCACCCTCATTCTATCACGCGCCCCCTCCATTCCCGGGCGGCAGAGCAGTCTCGACCGAGCAGCCCCAACCCCTGTCGGACCCGCCGTTCCCGCACCCTCGGCAGCCCTCTTTGGACCTCTGCGCCATTTACCGTCTCGGCGATCTTCCGACGCAGTCGATTGAGCTAGAGAAAATCATCGAGCCGCGTAAGGTCGAATCCCAATTGATGAGTACAAGGCGCGCCTTTATCGTGATCTCTGCGGCGATTTCTGTGTTCTATGCGAGATCGCAATCCCGGCAATCGGCGTTCGACGGTTTTATGTCCGCCGGCGCCGTCTCGTTCCGTTGAGCCGCTCGTCATCGCCACCGGAGCCGGTTCGGCCTCGCGCCATTCGCTCGGCACATCCGTCCTCGGCGGCATGATCGCCGCCACCGTCCTCGGCGTCCTCTTCGTGCCAGTCTTCGTCGTCCTCGTCGAAGAATTCCCCCGCCTCCTCCACCGCCGCCATCATCATTAAATTAACCACTCAATTCCCGGCGCCGCAACCGTGAGGCTCTCTTACCCCGCCGTACGTCAATACAGAGCTCGTACTTGGAGAAGGTTTAAACCTGGCGCCGCGGTCTTTCAGCGCGGATCTGCACGACACGGACGAGGCAAAATTGAAAGTCGCGGAACCATACCGCGGATAGCCAATCGGCTTCGCCTCGGACGCGCACCTTGATCAGGAGGTACAAACGCGTCCGGAAACAGCAGGCAGGCGCTTTGCCCGAGGAGCAGGTCTGGAAACACCTCAGGTCTGAATGATGGGATATAGAAATTGCGGCGTATCGCTGCGCATCGCGCTCGTTTATCATTGTGCTCGAAGATTCGATCTTCGGGCGATTGGCTCCATTGCACCGCGAGTTTGACTCGGCAGACTCCCGCATCATCACATCACGTCGGAGCCAAAACTATTCAGCCGCGCGAGAAACGGAAATGCTATGACGGATATTGAGACAGTCTTGCTTGCGGTAAACCAAACGCTGGAAATCTCGATTCACATGTCCGTGCGCCTCGAGGCGCTCGAGTCCCTGCTGATCGAAAAAGGAGTCTTCACAGACTCAGAACTCCGCGCACGCGTCACGAAACTAAAGACGGAGAGCAAAGCCTTGTCGAATGCCCTCCAATCGCTCGAACCAGGCAGAACCGCCTCCTAAGCTATAAGATCAATCCTTTCCCCTATGCGCAAAGTTACTCCGGGGCTGCGCGTTTTGCTTTTATGTGGTAGCGCTGGCTTCCCGCCGCGGCCTGTGCCTCCCCCACCCACAGCGTGCGGACGTTTTTGTGCGCGAGGTAGGCAGGCTCTTAAATTAGCCTTTCTGCGTTTGGTGCTATTCTCAAACAAATGCGTCGCATCCCTTATCCCTGTTCCTTTTTGCCGCAACGATCACGACTGTCTTCGCCGCCGTGGTTCGAATATTCAGCCATCGTCTGTCGCGTCGTGGAATGGTACGGATCCCGTGCTCGTTCAAATCGCCAACCACGTCCGCTTGAAGACGATGAGCTCGTTTCATTTTATGGCGCCAAAGCGGCATTAGCGGCGCAGTTTGCGTAAATTTTTGGACGTAAATTGCGCCTGAAATTCCGCCAGGATTGACACGACTTTGCAGGGCCTAGCGGCGCGATTTTCGCTTCTGCGGCTTCGGTTTTCCGTGCTTCGCTTTGGCCATTTCGGCGCGCTTTGCCTTGGCCCAGCCCTTCTTGTTGACTTGGCGGCCGCGTGCGATAGCTAGCGCGTCAGGTGGCACATTATCGGTAACGACCGAGCCTGCAGCGACATACGAGCCGCTGCCGATTCGCACCGGTGCCACTAGAGCTGAGTCGCTGCCGATGAAAACCTGGTCGCCGATCACCGTCCTGTGCTTTGCGACGCCGTCGTAATTGCAAGTGATGGTCCCGGCGCCGATATTCGATTTTTTGCCGACCGTCGCATCGCCTATGTAGGTGAGATGGTTGGCTTTAGAGCCTTCACCCACGATCGAGTTTTTCACTTCAACGAAATTCCCCAGATGCACATTGGCCCGTAGATCCGCGCCGGGCCGCAGTCGCGTGAACGGTCCGAGATTCGTTCCAGAGCCGACGTGGCTCGATTCAAATACGCAATGCGGCAGAATATTCGCATCATCATCGACGCGCATGTCCTTCAAAACACAGCCGGTACCGATTCTGCAACGCTCCCCGATATGCGTGTTCCCAAGCAGATGCACTCCTGACTCGATCACTGTGTCCGGGCCGACCGTGACGTCTGGATCGACAACAACTGTTTCCGGCAAATAAATCGTCGTGCCCGCGTCCATCAGTTGCGCCGTTTTCCGCGCACGCAAAATGCGGTCGATTTCCGCAAGCTGTCTCCGGGTATTGCAACCAAAAATTTCCCGCGGATCGGGCGCGATCTCGGCAAGCACACGTTCATTTTTCTCGCGCAGAAGACCAACAGCGTCAGTCAGATACAGCTCTTTGTGCGCGTTGTCCGGACGCAGCGCGTCGAGGCACGGCCACAGCTTTGCCAGCGTAAAGCAATAGAAACTGGAATTGACTTCGCAAATCAGCTTCTGCTGATCGGTCGCGCTTTTCTCTTCGACGATGGCCTGGACGCGTCCTGCGGAATCGCGGACGATGCGTCCGTATTCGCGTGGATCGTCCAGCTCGGCCGATAAAATCGTAGCGGCGGCGTCTCCGCGACGATGGGTATTCAGCAGGTTTACCAGGGTTTCGGTGCGCACAAGAGGCGCATCGCCCGGAAGCACAATCGCCAATTTTGCGCCGCCGCGAATCGCTCGCCGCGCAATCTGGACAGCGTGCCCAGTCCCGCGCTGCCGATTCTGCAGAACGGTCTTGGCGCCGAGCCGCTCCGCGACCGGACCGACTACATCGGCCTGATGTCCAACGACTGCAATGACTTGCGCAGGCCTCAGCGCACGGCAAGCGCGAATCACATGCTCAAGCAGCGGCAATCCGCCGGCAAGTTGGAGCACCTTTGCCTGCTCGGAACGCATCCGCGTTCCCTTGCCTGCCGCCAAAATAATGACAACGCAATCGCTAGCAGCCATTCGCCTCCCAACTCACCGCATTTTCAGCAAAACTCGCGCCAATTCTGTCATGACCTTGGCAAGAAACTCGTGCGCATTTCCCGACAGCGTTGCCGCGAAACGCGCATGCCACAATTGCAGATCTGCGTCAGCGAACCCGACGCATATTGCGTTCCCAAAGGAACGCCATAGGGCGCGGCGACGTAACGCAAAAAGCCACTTAAAATCGCCTAACCTGCGCTTAAAAATCCAAAAAACGCCTTTGCGCACTTAAATTCCGTATTGTTGCGCGACTGCTCCGCTTTCGCAACCGGAAGTCCGGTGAATTCGTTGACATTGGTCTTCGGAAGCGATAACAACGAAGAATCGGGCATTTCAATTCTGAGGAGGACGAATGTTTTGCGGCCAGTGTGGTTCGCCGAACGCGGATGGTGCGAAATTCTGTGGGAAGTGCGGCAGTGCCTTGCAAACGCCGACGACGGCGCCAGCGGCGCTTGCGCCTGCCGCGGCGGAAAGTCTGCTTCCAGGTACTCCGCAAGTTTCGACTCCGCCCGACCAGGCGCCACACACGAGTGGCAAAGCCGTCGCGAGCTTGATCTGCGGCTTTTGGTTCTTCTTTTTTCCGTCAGCGATTGCGGCCATTATCTTGGGGCATCTCTCGCTGGGAGATATTCGGAAATCGGCCGGGCGATTGAGAGGTCGCGGGGTCGCGGTGGCCGGGCTCGTTTTTGGTTATCTCGGCGTGGTGTTGATCCCGGTCGCTCTAGTCGTTGCAGCCCTCGTTATCCCCAACCTGCTGCGTTCGCGGCTGGCAGCGAATGAAGCATCGGCGGTTGCCTCCCTGCGCACCATCGATCAGGCGGCAAACACCTATTCCCAAACTTACAAGAACGGCTATCCCGCCAACCTGGAAGTGCTGACCGGGATCGGCATACCGAGCTGCGATCACGCCGGACTCATCGACGGCGTGATCGCCAGCGGCAGGCGAGACGGGTATATCTTCACTTATCAACCGACGTCCGGCCCGCTCCCCGAGTCCGTCTCAAGCAAGCCCGTGGCGAACGGCTGTAGCGTTCCAGGAGCAGCCGGTTTTTCGGTAAACGCCGACCCGCTACGGCGAGGAACCACCGGGCAACGCAGCTTTTTCGTGGATCAAACGGGTGTGATTCGCTACGACAACAGCGAGACCGCAACTGCCGACAGCCCGCCGCTCGAATAGGTTTCCAGTCGCCCCAGTATGCGGGGAGTCGGGCCGCCACGAAAGGCAACTGCAGGTCCCTCACCGGCATTGAAAATCAAGAACAATCCAGGACGGCGGAGCCATTGATACGGTCGGCTTTGAGGTCGTTGAGGGCAACGTTCGCTTCCTGAAGCGGATACGCTCTTACGTGCGTGCGAATAGGAATTTCGGCGGCAACGCGCAGAAAATCGTTGCCATCGTCGCGCGTGTTGTTGGCAACGCTGCGAATTACGCGCTCCTGGTAGAGTAGGTCGTAATCGAATTGCGGAATCGGGCTCATGTGAATGCCGCCCAGGACGAGGACGCCGCCTTTCTTCAGGGCCTTCAGTGCGGGCGGAACGATTTCACCAGCCGGGGCGAAGACGATTCCTGCGTCGAGCTGGACGGGTGGCACCGCAAGCGCACCGCCTGTCCAGACCGCGCCGAGTTTCCGGGCAAGCTGCTGGTGCTGTTCACCACGCGTGGAGGCGTAGACCTCGACGCCCCAATGGAGGGCCACTTGAATTGCCACGTGCGCGGCTGAGCCAAAACCGTAGAAGCCTAGCCGCGACCCCTTTTTGACGCCGGAAAGACGCAAACAGCGAAAGCCGATAATTCCGGCGCAGAGCAGTGGCGCGGCTTGCTCATCGGGGAAGCCGTCTGGAATCGGATAAACGAAATCCTGGGGAGCCACGGCATATTCCGCGTATCCGCCATCGACGGTGTAACCGGTAAAGGAAAGGTTGTCGCAAAGGTTTTCCATTCCCGCGCGGCAATATTCGCAAGTGCCGTCCGCTTGGTGCAGCCATGGGATGCCGACACGCGTGCCGAGCTGAAATCGCTTTGCCGCTTCACCTAACGCCGCAATTTCGCCGACGATCTGGTGGCCGGGAATGACGGGAGATTTGCGCGGCGCGAGTTCGCCCTCGATCACGTGCAGGTCGGTGCGGCATACTCCGCAGGTTTTCACGCGGACGAGCACTTCGCCGCGCCCTGGCTTTGGATCCGGCACGTCTGCATAGACGAGGGGATTCGTGCGAATGTCGGCCGTCGCGCGAAGAAGGCAGGCTTTCATTGCAACTCTCCTATGGGAAACACAGGGAACGCAGAAACCATCGCTTCAGGGCTAAAACCCGTTGACGCCGAGTGCATCTACGGCAGGGCTGAAAGCCCCGCCCTTCGGCCCCTGTCACTGCCCGCGACCTCAAACAGATTCCTTCAGCGCGCTGCTAGCGGGCGGCCGCCTTCCGTAAACCCGCATCTTCGGCGACGTCCAGTGCGAGGGCAGTCCAGTCCCAATCGCCACGGCCCTTCGCGAGTGAGCCAAGCAGGCGATCCCGGAGCAAACTCGCGAGGGGGAGCGGCATCGCGCTCGCTTGAGCTGTGTCGAGCGCCAGGTTCACGTCTTTCAGACCGAGCACGAGCCGAAATTTTGCATCCTCGAATTTGCCAGCGTTAATCAACTTGCCGTAGTTCTGATAGATCGGACAGGCGAAGAGAGTAGCACCTAGCATTTCCGCCACTGCGGCCGGATCCAAGCCATTTTTCTCGGCTAACGCGAAGGCTTCCGCCATGGTTTCAAGCGCTGCAGCGATCATGAAATTCCCGCACAGCTTCACGACATTTGCCGCGCTGACGTCTTCGCCAAAGTCGAAAGTCCGCTGGCCCACAGATGCTAGAAGCGGGCGAGTTCGTTCGCGAGCAGCGGCCGGGCCTGAAGCGCAGATCCACAGTTTGGCGGCGGCTGCGGCTTCGGGGCGTCCAAACACCGGAGCGGCGACGTAATCGACGCCGTATTTGCGATGTTCCTCGGCAAGGCGCTTGGATGTGGCCGGGGCGATCGTGCTTAGAGAAACGTGAAGGCCGCCCTTTCCGAGCTTTTCGACAAAGGAGGGCGGCGCAGCGCAAAGCGCGTCGAGAGCGCGGTCGTCAGAAACCATGGTGAAGACGATGCCGCCGGGCGTGGCAACGCCCGCCGCGCTCTCTGCGACCGTCGCGCCCTTATTTTTGAGCGGCGCGGCCTTCGAAGCGGTGCGGTTGTAGACCTTGAGTTTGTGGCCTGCGGCGAGCAGGTTAGCAGCAATGGGCTCGCCCATGCCGCCTAGACCGATAAAGCCGATGTTCTCTGCCATTCGTTTCTCCCGATATATGAGATGAAAAAAGCGTGACCGGCGTATCGAACGGAATTCTTGTGCCGCACCTTGTATCTTGACTCTTAGCAGAAGTGCGAAGAGTACCCCTGACGGAGAGGCCAGGACGCGCCGAAGCAGAAGAAGGGATCGAGCCTGACCGCAGATCGGCCCCCACCCCAGTTCCCCGAGACTGAAGATAATCACCGGCCGGCAAAGCCTGCGCACAAGGTCGGTCGGAAACAGCGCAGGGGTTGGAGAGCCGGAGCAAAGCGTACTCCGGGGAGAGGAAATCGACAAGTGGGAAGCGTGTGGGTTGGAGGTGGGTGGGCAGGAGTCAGTGGCCGAGGAGAGCGGAGGTGCGCAAAGAAACACGGCGGCGAGGCGTCGGCAGCTGATCACCACTCTCACGCGCAGAGGGTAGGCGCGTGAGAGTGGCGATGGGGCATGGTCGAGAAACAATCAAGCCTTCAGGAAATCAAAAAAGCGAAGAGATTGGCGCGAGCCGTTCTTGTTTCGGAATGCGCAGTGAAATAACTTTGCGGTCACATTTAAAGACGCGATACGCATTCGCGCGATCTTTCGAACCGATGACGGCGTACTGGCCGTCGACGAATTTAATGGCACAGTTGTTCTCGATCGCAATACCGACCCCTCCAACTTTTTCGATCATCTTTTGAAAATTGCGTCTGCGCGGCACCCCGCGCGTCTTGCCATCGTAGTGTGGACAATGAATGCCTTTCAATAAGCCGAGGCCCTTCACCTTGATGTAGTTCCAGGTCTTCGGATTGTAGAACGACATCGAGTCGGAATGGCCGGAATCAAACCAGCAGATCGATCCTGCGCTGACGCCGCAAAGCACAGCCCCATTTTTGTAGGCGCGGTCAAGAAGCTTATCGACGCCGAGGCGACGCCAAACGCGCATCATCATCAGAGTGTTGCCACCGCCAACGTAGATGATGTCCGCAGCGAGAATTTTCTTCCGAATCTCTGCGGAGGAAGGACGTTCTTTGACAAGAAAGAGGACATCCGTAGCGCATTTCAAATAGCCCCCGAAATATTTTTGAAAGCGTTGCCAGTATGGCGCGTTGTCGGAACTGGCCGTAGGAATCAGGAGGGTGTGCGGGCGCGGTTTGCCGGAGAGGCGAATGATTTCACGGTCGATTGTTTCGGTGCTGCGCGTGCGGATGAGGCCGCCGCCGATGGCAACAATGGCTCTTGGCATGGGCTCGATTTTAGCCGCAAATGCGGAGAAGCCGTGCCGTGAGTGTTGGGTTGTTTCTTGACACCCTTTTCCATTGGTTCTACCATTCCGCGCGTTCTGAAAAGGCTTTTCGTGAACGATACCGCAGCGTCGGGCGGATCGGGACGCGATCGGCGAGGACCATCCCCTTCTCTGGGAGAACTTCTATGCGTAGCGCGGCGCTTAGCGGGACTGCACGGAAATGTCTGGTCGCTGGATTGTGCATTGTTTTCAGCGTGGCTGGCGCGCTGGCGCAGAGCGCGGGGCCCGTGAATGTGCAGATCACGGCGGACAAGACGATTGCGCCCGTGAGTCCGCAGCTCTATGGATTGATGACAGAAGAGATCAACCATTCCTATGACGGCGGGCTCTATGCGGAATTGGTGCGGAACCGGAATTTTAAAGAGGATGCGACCCAGCCGGTCTATTGGGATCTGGTGCAGGAGGGCGGCGGCAGCGGCACGATGGCGCTGGATTCTTCGGCGCATCTGAACGATGCGATTCCCGCCAGCCTGAAACTGACAGTTACGAAGGCGAGCTCGCGCGGCGCAGTCGCTGTGGCGAATGAGGGATTCTGGGGCATTCCGGCGAAGGCGGACACGAAATATCAAGCGACGATTTACGCGAAGGCGGAGGGATTTCAGGGACCGCTTACCGTAGGGATCGTGAATAAGGACTCGGGAAGCGTCGTGGCCACAGCACAAATTCCGAAAATCGGTTCTTCGTGGCAGAAATATGAAGCGACGCTTACGACAGGCAAGACGGTTCCCTCCGGAGCAAATCGCTTCGTAATTTCCGCCAACCGTCCGGGGACGATCTGGCTCGGATTCGTTTCGCTCTTTCCGCCGACGTATGCGAACCGCGCGAACGGGAATCGCGAAGACATCATGCAACTGCTGGCGGATATGAAACCCGCGTTCCTGCGGTTCCCCGGTGGAAATTATCTGGAGGGCAATTCGGCGTCGACGCGATTCAACTGGAAAGAGACCATCGGCGATATTTGGCAACGTCCCGGCCACATGGACGATGCGTGGAGATACTGGTCGTCTGATGGAATGGGCCTGCTCGAATTTCTGGAATGGTGCGAGGACCTGCACATGCAGCCGCTGCTCGCCGTGTATGCGGGATATTCGCTTCGCAATGGAGCGAATTTCGCGCCTGGGCCGGACCTTCAGCCCTACGTGAACGAGGCGCTCGAGGAAATCGAGTACGTGACGGGGGAGGCGAGCACGAAATGGGGTGCCGAGCGCGCGAAAGACGGGCATCCGGCGCCGTTTCCGCTGGAATACGTGGAAATCGGCAATGAAGATCAATTCGACCGGAAACCGGGCGGATATGAAGGCCGCTTTGACCAATTTTTCGATGCAATCCGCGCGAAATATCCGCAATTGAAGATCATCGCCACGGCGCCCGTTGCGCTGCGTGACGCAGACGTGATCGACGAGCACTTCTATCGCCGATCTGCGGACGAGATGGAGGCACACGCAAACGATTACGACACGCGGCGGCGCGGCATGCAGAAAGTGTTCGTAGGCGAATGGGCAACGCGCGTCGGTCAGCCTACGCCCAACTGGGACGCTGGAATGGCCGACGCTGCGTGGCTCACCGGACTCGAACGCAACTCCGATCTGATCGTGATGGCTTCGTACGCGCCGCTGTTTGTGAATTTGAGTCCGGGCGCGGCCCAGTGGCAGACGGACCTGATCGGGTATGACGTGAATTCGAGCTATGGATCGCCCACATATTACGTGCAGAAAATGTTCAGCACGAATCATGGCGACGAGATTTTGCCGATCAGCGCGCATAATGTGCCGTCGAAGGAATGGGATCCATTTTCGCCAGACCGCGGCGGCCGCGGAACGCCGCCTTTGCGCCAACCGATGGCGCAAGAAATATCGACGATGTTTTTCGACGCGACTCGCGATAGCAAGACCGGAACAATCTACGTGAAGATCGTGAACACGGCCGACAAAGAGCAGCCGGTGCATATTGCGATCAGTGGCGCCTCATCGGTGGATTCGCAGGGAAAGACAGTCACGCTAAGCGCGAGCAGCCCGAGCGATACAAACTCCATCACCGATCCGACGAAGATCGTGCCGGTGAGTGCGAATGCAAGCGGACTGGGCAGCGATTTCACCAAGACCGTGCCGCCGTATTCGGTGACGGTTCTCGAACTGCAAGCGAAATAGCCTCGGTCAAGCAAAGACGCGGACCGAGTAGCGCGCGCAAATTCGCGCCGCCATGAAGGCAAGAGCAATTCAAAAGCGCTCGACCAAGTCGGATTGGCCGCTACATTGCTTTGCGTCGACCGTATGGCTCGATTTGCGGGGCCTTGATGGGCATCGACAGGTTACCTTTAGATTTAGGGCATCCGCGCGCACGAAAGCGCCTTCTCTTTCCCCGCTCCGCGTAACAATTGGATCCATACAGCCCAGGAGGTCAAATATGCGGAAGATCGCGGCCCTATCGCTGTTCGCAATGTTCGCCGGCATAGGCGTGGCCGCTGTGCCCGCAGGTCTCGGAACGGTTGGCGGACAAGTGCTGGATGCGAGCGCTGCGCCGGTGGCGGATGCGTTCGTGACGCTGCAATCGTCAGAGGGCGGCCATCTGCAAACTGCCCAGACCAATACGGACGGGCGATTCTGGTTCGCGTCGCTGCCGGAAGGGCAATATTCGGTGCGAGCTTCGGATCACGGGCGCGTTTCAGAGTGGCGGCAGAACATATGGGTTTCGCCCGGGCGCCAAACGAATGTGACGCTGCATCTGCGCGCGAAAAAGAACGTGTCGCAGGTGAAGTAGGCCTTCTGCTTCAGCCGATATTCAGGACGCGAGGTTCGCCAGCAGCTTCTCGGACGGAATGGGCTGCGCGCTTTGTAGCGTGACGCCGAAGCGGCGGCGCGGATCGCTTTCATAAGATGCGGTGTATTCGGTGCCGCCAAAAAGATTCGCGCAAAATTCCTTCAGCTCCGGATCGAAAGCCGCGCGCGTTTCGGGAACATTTGGTGCGAGAAAACGGTCGTTGATGAGAAGCTGGATTTTCCTGCCGCCGAAACGGATTTTCCCGCTGAGCTTCGGCTCGGCTTCGAGCTTTTCGCAGGCGTTCAGCGCGGCGCGAGCGGCCTGCTTGAGCCGGTCCTGATTCGTGCCATCGAGCGGCGTCTTGCGATTGTAGAGCACGCCAAGATGGCCTTCCGTGTTGTCCAGGCTGTAATTGGCTTCGTGGCCGATGAGGACCACGCCCGGTCCATCGATTACATGGCGATAATCGGCGACGTCTAGAAGCAATTCTTCCAGCGGCTTTTCCTGAATCCAACGGTGAAAAACGAAAACGAGAGGCTCGAGGACTTCTTCGGTGCCTTCGACGAACAGTTTTACGTTTACGTGCTGCAGTTCGAGCTTTAGGGAGCCCATCAGACAGTCACCGCTTTTCCGAGCTGGTTGTAGCAACTGTGCGCGGCGTCGATGAAGAGCTGCGCTTCATCGATCAGGTAACGGCTTGCGTCGGCGCTATAGGAGCCGTTGGCTTTCTGGTGCGCGTCAAAAAGATAGTGCGCGAACTTTCCACCGGCGAATGGATCCCAAAATTTTTGCGTGTCGTAGTAGTAGGTTTTGAAGTCGGCGACGATGCGATCGGGATCGCTGGGGATATTCGGATTTACGAGCTTCACGAGCGCCTTGGCTCCATCGAGCATGGATTTGTAAGCCGTCTTGCCCGCTTGATCGAAGTGGCCGCTATCCAAAGCGATTTGCGCTTCGAAGAGCTCGCGTTCGGCAGCGGCCAGTTCAAATTCGGTTGCCGTGATCACTTCACCCGCGCATTCGCCGGTGCCCATGTCGCCGAGTGTGTATTCGCGCGGATCGCCCCAATCGCTGAAGAGGGAGCGATCGCCCGGCGCCGCGGGACGGGCTAAATCTTCGAGCCAGGATTTCAGTTGAACTTTGCCTGTGCGCTTGGCGAATTCCTTGAATGTCTCGCCATTTTGACGATTGGCGACATATTTCTCCGTGAGGCGCGTGACGACCTCGGGAATTCGCTTCGACGGAACTGCGAGGACCGGCATGCCGTAGGTGCCGCCGTTATTTTCCCATTCGCCGCCGAGAACGACCTGGAAGTGCGGCACGGCAAAGCCGCCCATTTTGCGGCTGACGCCGTAGAAACCGAGATCGCAGACGTGGTGCTGGCCGCAACTATTGAAGCAGCCGCTGATTTTAATGTGGAGATTTTCGACCGGCTGATCGAATTCGAAGCGCTTCTCCGTGAGCCGCTTGTGCAACTCCGCGGCAAGACCTCGCGACGAAGAAATTCCCAGTTTGCAGGTATCGGTGCCGGGGCAGGTGACGATATCCACGATCGCGCCCGCGCCGGGATCCCCGAGGTCGACCGCTTCGAGATCGCGGTAAAGATTCGGGAGATCTCTCAGGCTGACCCAGCGAATCACGAAATTCTGTTCGACGGTGGAGCGAACTGTGCCCTTCGTGTAGCGGCGAACCACATCGGCGAGCGCGCGGAGTTGGTTGGCCGTGATGTCGCCGAGCGGTAGCGTCACCGTGGCGACGGTGTAGCCGTCCTGCTTTTGCGGACGGAGATTCGTGCGGGACCAGCGCTTGAATTCGGGCGAACCTGCGCTGCTCGCTTCGCCAGCAGGATTTAGAGGAGCTTCGTGGAATTTTTTCGCGTCTTTGATCAGATCGGTCCAACGCGGATCGTAGGGAAGCGCTTTGCGCTCTGCGGCGACGAGCTCCTTGAATTTCTCGATGCCCAAATCCTGCACGAGGAACTTAATGCGGGCGCGGCTGCGATTGCGCTTCTCGCCAAGACGAGCGAACACGCGCGAAACGGCTTGCGTGATCGGCAGGATTTCCTCAGCCGGCACGAATTCGTCGAGCAACTTGGCGTTGTAAGGAACGGCGCCCAAACCGCCCCCGACAAACGTAACGAAGCCGCGCTTTTCTTTGCCTTGCTCCGTGCGGGTGGCGGCGATGAAGCCAATGTCGTGAATGTTGGTAAGCCCGCAGGCGTGTTGCGAGCAGCCGCTGAAGGCAGGCTTGAACTTGCGTCCGAAATTCTGTACGTCCGGATGGCCGAGGAGAAAGCGGAACATCGCTTGCGCGTAGGGAGTTACATCGAAGACTTCGTCGCAACAGACGCCTGCGTACGGGCAGGCGGTGATGTTGCGCACGGAATTGCCGCAGGCTTCGCGGGTGGTGATACCGACGGCCGCGAGCCGGCGCATGATCGTGGGCGTGTCTTCGATGTGAATGTAGTGCAGCTGAAAATCCTGGCGCGTGGTGACGTGCGCGATGCCGTCCGAATATTCCTCGGCAAGGTCAGCAATGGTTTCAAGCTGCTCGACTGTGAGGCCGCCGCCGGGAATCTTAATGCGCTGCATGCCGGGCGCGTCCCACATGGTCATCGGACCCTTGGTGAGCTCGCCAGAGGGGTATTTCATTTCTTGCACTTTGGCGCCGTCACTGCGCTGGCCGTTGTCATAACGCTGGCCATACGCGCCGCGACGAAGACGCGTCTCAGCGAAAACGCGCTCGTCGATCTTGCCGGTTTTCCGAAGCGCAACTTCGGTTTCGAAAATATCGATCTCCTGGCCGAGCGCCTCCGGAATTTTTCCGGCGAGCTTTTCCGCCGACAGATGATTCGAAGCCTTCATGATTACTTTCTCCCAGTTGAGGCGTCGCCAGCTGCCAACATAGGGCAGCGGATGTGGACACCTCCGTCAAAATCGTGTTTGGTGCGTAGACTCGGGCGCGATGCGCCTGGTCTTCGAGGAGGCTAGTCATGCCCGAGCGCGCGAAACGCGTTCACTCGGGCAGTCGACAAGAGCAGCCGCAACATCGCGCGATAGTTGAAGGAAGGGTGCGCATCAGGCTTTCTTCGGCGTGCTTCATAAAGAATGGATTTTAGCATTTTTCAGCCTGGGTTGCAGCGAATGTTTGCGTCCCTCAAGCCGCACTACCGTTTGATTCCACGCAAAATGGCGGGGATTCGTGCCGGGCAGGCAACTTGGCTGTGCTAACCTTCTTTCTCATGCTTGGGCGATGAGAGCGGGACAAATTCTGCGGAAATCGCGACAAATTGGCGCAAGTTGGCGCCGTAAACTGCGCTTATTGGCGCTTTTGGGTCCGCTTTTTGCCGCGAATGTGCACGCGCAAGGCATAGCACTCGAAGGCCAGCCCGTCGCCGCAGTTCGCGTGCTCGAGCAGAGCGGCCAGGCCGCACCGGCGCAAACGCCAGCCCTCGCGCTCAAGGCCGGCGACGAATTTCACTTCGCCGCGGAACGTGAAAGCCTTCGGACGCTTTACGCGACGGGCGATTACGCCAATATTCGCGTGACGGCTGCGCAGCAGGCGGACGGTTTGCATATCGATTTCATTGCGGCGCGGAATTTCTACAACAACGTGGTGCGCATCGACGGCCTGAAAGAGCCGCCGACCGAGCCCGCGGCGCAGGCGGCAGTCCGACTGACACTTGGGCAACCGTTTCGGCAGGCTTCACTGAACGAGGGATTGGCGCGGCTGCAGAGCCTTCTTCATGACGAGGGACTCTATCGAGCGACCGTGACTTACGATCTCCATCCGAATCCGGATACGCGACAGATGGATGTGAATATTCACGTCGTACCCGGCATACGCGCTCGTATCGGCGCGCTCACGGTGAAAAACGACACTCCCTATTCGGATGTGGAGATTCTGCGCCGCTCGAAAATTGCAGGCAAAAAAGGCAAAACCGAGCTGACTTCGGCGCGACTCACCCAGGCGCGGGACAGACTGCGCAGCTATCTTGTCGATCAAGGCTATCTGGGCGCTTCCGCACTCGTCACTACGGGGAGCTTCGATGCGGCATCCAACACAGTACCGCTTACGCTGGATGTGACAGCCGGCCCGCGGATCACAGTGGACGTAACCGGCGCGCATTTGAGCAAATCCGAAAGGAGAAGGTTGCTGCCGATTTACGCGGAAGGCGCCGTCGATGAAGACCTGCTGCAAGAAGGGCGCAGGAATATTCGCGACTATTTCCAGCGGCAAGGCTATTTCGACGCGGACGTGGAAGTAAACTCACAGCAGAGCAATGCCAAAGGCGAGCAAACGATCGTCTACAACATCAATCGCGGCGAGCGCTACAAGCTGGTGGGCATATCTTTCGACGGCAATCATTATTTCAGCAACGGCCTGCTTGCCGGCCGGCTCCAACTGCAGCAGGCTTCGTTTGCTTCCTACGGCCACTATAGCCAGCAACTCATGCGCAACGATGCGGATTCGATTCGAAACCTGTATCTGAGCAACGGTTTCCTGCAGGCGCAAGTTACGCCGGAAGTGCAAAACGCCAGCCACGGAAAGAAAAACGATCTTCTGGTGAAATTTCATATCGTCGAAGGCACGCAGACGACGATCTCCAGTTTGCGGATTGAAGGGAACACCAGCGTTCCGACTCAGGATCTACTCGCAATCGTGGGATCGACCGAGGGCCAGCCTTTTTCCGAAGCGGGTGTCGCCAGCGATCGCAACAACATTCTTGCGTACTACTACAACAACGGCTATCCGGACGCGGCGTTCGAGGAACAGCTCACAAATTCCAGCGCGGACAAAGTCGGCCTGATTTATCACATCCGCGAAGGCAAGCAAATCGAGGTTTCCCAAGTCCTGCTCACGGGCTATCAATACACCCGTCCGGGAATGATTTCGCGGCAGGTGGAAGTTCGCGCGGACGGACCGTTGCGAGAAGGCGACGTGCTCGATAGCGAGCGCCAGCTTTACAATCTCGGCATTTTCAACCGCGTTCAGGTCGCGCCGCAAAACCCGGATGGCACCGATCCCGATAAAGCTGTGGTGGTGGATGTGCGAGAGGGAAATCGCTATACGATCGGTTACGGCGGCGGATTCGAAGTGCAGCGGATCGCAGGCGGCAGCCAAAATCCCAGCGGCACGATCCTGAAAGCCAGCCCGCGAGGGATTTTCGAGATTGCGCGCAACAACATGTTCGGCAGGGCGGAAACGCTCTCATTCACCGGCCGCGCCAGCACACTCGAATACCGCGCGACAACAAATTACAGCGCGCCCAATTTCATGACCAAGCGCAGCCTTACCCTGCAGCTGACTGCGTATGCCGACAAAAGCCAGGACGTGAATACGTTTACGTCGACACGACTGCAAGGCGGCCTCGCGCTCGTTGAAAAATCGAGCCCTTCCAGCTCGTTTGTCTACCAGTACTTCTACCGCCGCGTAAAAGCCTCGAACATCAACAGCACGATCAACGCCGAACAGATCCCGCTGTACAGCCAGCCGACCCTTGTCTCCGGAGTGGGCCTGACGTACGCGCGCGATCGCCGCGACAATCCTGCCGACGCAACCAAGGGCAACTTCAACACGATCGATGTGACCAACACGTTCAAAGCCATCGGATCGAGCGCGGACTTTTTCCGCCTGTCTTTCCAAAATTCCTCGTTCTACCCGTTCGGACGAGCTTTCGTCTTTGCGCGTTCGATGCGATTCGGGTACGAGCAGCCGTGGGACAACACAGTGGAACCAAGCGACCCGAGCTGCACGCCGGCAGCGGGCAGTTCGGCAATTCCCTGCGAAACGATACCGCTCCCGGAACGCTTTTTTGCGGGCGGCGGCGCATCATTGCGCGGCTTCAGCCTGAACCAGGCCGGGCCGCGCGATCCTGTCACCGGATTTCCCGTTGGCGGTCTGGCAATGCTGACATTCAATCAGGAGTTGCGGTTTCCGATGAAACTGCCCTTCATCGGCAACCGACTGGGCGGCACGCTCTTTTACGACGGCGGCAACGTTTATAGCGATATCGATCACATCACTCTGCGCTGGAAATCACCTTCGATAACGGATCTAAACTATTTTTCCCATACGGTCGGCTTTGGCGTTCGCTACCCAACGCCCATCGGTCCGGTTCGCGTGGACTTCGGATATCAGATCAATCCGGCCCAATATCAGGCGGAAGTGACGAGCATGGTAAACGGGCACGCCGGTGACGCAAACAAAAGTCTACACGCTGCCGCATTTTGGCTTCTTCTTCAATATCGGGTCAATTTTCTGATGCAAAGGCGCACGATCATCTTCGTCTTGGCAGCGCTCGGGCGGCTCTTCCGATCGCCAGAGCCCAGCAGAGCCGCACCTATTGCTCCGGAGCGGAGCACGGCCAGGGTGGTCGGCGAGCGCAAACCATTGACGGGATCGCCGTCCGCATCGATACCGGCGTGATCACCGAAAGCGAAGTACGCGAACTTGCCGATTTCCAGATGCTGGTGGACGGCAGCTCAAAGCCGCGAGACGAAGTGATCCGCGAGCTTAGCGATCAATGGATCGTGCAGGGCGAGGCTGACACAGCGCACTTCGCTCATCCCGCCGACCAGGAAGTCGACAACGCTTACGCAGAGCTCGTAAAACGATTTCCTTCGCAAGCGGCGTTCGATCAGCGCTGCACGCAGGTTGGGCTGTCGCAGGATGCGGTCCGCAGGCAGATTGCGCAGCAGCTCTATCTCACGCGTTTTCTGGATTTCCGCTTCCGTCCGGCGGCAGAAGTGAGCGATGCGGACGTGCAGAAATATTACGACGACCAATTCGCACCGCAACTCAAGAAGAAGGGTGAGGCAGTTCCTCCGCTTAGCGAAGTAGAGGATAAGATTCGTGAAGTGCTCGTTCAGCAAGACATCACCGACCGCGCCAACCAGTGGCTGGACGACACGCGCGCGCGGCTTGAGATTGACGTCCTCCCGGCACCGGGAGGAGCGCAATGAAGCTTCGCTGGCACCATTGGACCGTCGGAAGCGTGCTGCTCGTGGCGCTGTGCGCGCTCGCGGTGCTGTACGTGATCCGTAAGGGCATGATCGATCCCTGGGTGCGGCACGAGATGGTGCAACAGATCGAGCAGCGAACCGGCGGACGCGTTGAACTAGGCGGATTCAAGCTGGAATTCTGGCGTTTGCACGCCGACCTCGATAATTTCACTCTTCACGGCATGGAATCGGCCAGCGAGCCTCCTCTTTTTCACGCCGACCACATCGCCGTCGGTCTCCGTATCGTCTCGTTCTGGAGCCGGAAGGTTTCGCTCGAGCAGCTCATCGTCACCAAGCCGCAGGTCTACGTCCGCTATAACGCAAATGGCCAGAGCAACGTGCCAAAGCCGAAAGTGCGCCAGACGAGCTCGCGCCCGTGGCAAGACACCCTTTTCGAATTGGCCATTGGGCGACTCGAATTGAATGGCGGCAGCGCGATCTTCAATGACCGGCGCGTGCCGCTGGACGTTCGCGGCCAGAATCTCGCGTTTCGCATGCAGTACGAGCATCCGGGGAACGGGGACGACTCCTATGTGGGCAATCTTTCGTGGCAGAAAGTGCAGGTCGCAGCCAAGCGCGACGCGCCTTTCCTGATGGATCTGAGCACGCGGTTTACGCTGCACCGCAATGCGTTCGACCTCGACGAACTCGTTTGCAAGCTTCCGCATTCGGAGCTGGACTTGCGTGCCGAACTCGCAAGTTTCGCCGCCCCGGACTGGGATCTGCATTATCGCGGCACGCTCTCCCTGGCGGATGTTCGCACAATCTTGCACAGGCCGGAAACTCCGGACGGCACGGCGGAATTTTCCGGAGATGCGCGCTATGCCGGCGGCGAATGGACTGCCAGCGGCTATTACAGCGGGCGCGACATTGCCATGCACAATATGTGGTTTCACGCGCGGGGAATGGCTTCCTCCGGGAATTATGTGGTCGCGCGCAAGAAGCTCACGGTCGCAAATCTGCATGCGTCTGCTTTCGATGGCACCGTCGACGGGCGCCTGGAAATGAATTTCGACGGCTTCGCGTTCCAGACTGAGACGCACATGCACGGCGCCAGTCTTGCGAAGGTTTTCGCCGCGCTCGAAAACCAGAATTTTCCCGTGGTGCCACTCGACTGGGACTCCTCGATGGATGTGGATTCGACGAACACGTGGGACGCCGGCTTTAAGCATTTCCGCACGCAGGGCACGTCGCAATGGAGTGCGGGGAACACCGCGCCCGGCACCATACCCGTGACAGCGCAAATTACCTACGATTACTCCGCCGACCGAAAAGACGTCCGCATCGGTCAAAGCCAGATCGCGGACCCGCGCATGAAACTCGATTTCGACGGCACGCTCGGCGCAAAAGACTCCGCGCTCAACGTGCAATTCCACGCCGACGATCTCACGCAATGGGATCCCTTTATTAATGCCATCCGCGGACCGGATGCCGAGCACCAGACGATTGCGGGCACAACAACCTGGAACGGGCAGGTCCTCGGTCCGATTGGAGGCCCCACGTTTGTGGGGCACGTGCAGTCGCAAAAGCCGCGTTACGGGACGTACGCGTGGGACGAACTCGAAGCCGACATGGAATATTCGCCCGACGGTCTGCGGCTCACGAACATGCATGCAAGATACGGCGGCGCGTTACTTGAAAACCTCCGCCTCACTTTGCAACTGGACGGCAAATGGGGCTTCCTGCCTGAAAACACCTGGAGCCTGAGTGCGCAGATCGCGAACGCCCCGAGCAAAGACGTGCAGGAGATGATCGGCACAAATTATGCGGTGACAGGCATTTTTAGCGGGGATTTGACCGGCGGCGGAACGCACGAAGATCCAGAACTCGATTCGGACTTCACCTTTTCTCAAATTTCCGCGCGCGGCTTTGCCTTCGACCGGCTCGCCGGGCATGTCCACTGGAACAAAGGCTATCTGCAATTGACCAATGCCGACCTCACGGCCGGGCGCGGCCGAATCACCGGCAGCGTCTCCTACCATTCGGACGATCAAGAAACAAATTTCGATCTCGCCGGGTCTGGAATCGCTCTCAGCCGGGTCGCGGCCCTGCAAAGCCAATCGCTGCCCATCGGCGGCCAATTCAGCTTTAATCTGAAAGGCAGCGGACCTCTCACAGCGCCTTTGGCACAAGGCGATTTGCAATTGTCGGACTTGCAATTCGGAAGTGAAGCGGAGGGAATGCTCACCGGCCATCTTTCTTCCGACGGCCATAACGCGACACTCACCGTCAACTCCGCACTGGCGCGCGGCAAGCTCGACGGGCAATTGACCGCCGCTCTTGCCGACGACATCCCGCTTTCGGGGCAATTCCATCTCGTGCAGTTCGACCTCGATCCGTTCATCATCGCCGGCCTGCATCTGGACAAGCTGACGGGGCATAGCAGCGTCGACGGAACGGTGGCCCTGAAAGGCTCGCTGCGCCAGCCGGAGACGATCGAGGCGGACGCCGATCTTTCGAGCGTCTCTTTCGGCTACGAACGCGTGCAGCTCACCAACAACGGCAACGTCCGCCTCAGCTACACGCGCAATCTGGTGCGGGTGGAGCAGGCGCATCTGCATGGCACAGACACCGACATTCAAATCGGCGGTACGGCGCGATTCGATCGGGATCGCCCGCTCGCGCTTACCGTGGCGGGAAATGTCGACCTTCGCCTGCTTGGCGGCTTGCTTCCTCAGCTCGAAACGCAAGGTCAAGGGACGGTGAACGTCTCGGTAGCGGGCACAATGTCCAGCCCGCGCATCACAGGGCGCGCCAACGTGAAAGACGCCGCTGCAACATATGCCGATTTCCCGGTGGGCCTGAGCAATGTGAACGGCAACTTCGTTTTCGACCAGAGCCGCCTCACATTCGATGGATTGACTGCAAACGCAGGCGGCGGGCAATTGAAGCTGGCAGGCAGTGTGACGTACGGGCAGGGCCCGATGCGTTTTGACGTGAACACGACGACTTCGACCGTCCGCATCCGCTATCCCACCGGAATGAGCTGGCTCGCGAATGGCAATCTTCGTCTCTCGGGCACTTCAAATGCGTCGCTGCTTACGGGCAGCGTCAACGTGCAGCGCGTGCTCTTTGCCGAGGGGGTTGACATCGCTTCGTTTTTCGCGGCTGCGTCGGAGACTTCCGTCGCGCCGGCTTCGAATTCGCCATTTTTGCAAAATCTTTCGTTTGATGTCGCAACGCAGACCGCGCCCGGCGCGCGCATCGAGTGGAACGGGGCCCAAATCGACATGGATGGCGATGTTCGCCTACGCGGCACTTGGGATCGACCGGTGATTTTGGGCGACGTTCATCTGCTCGGCGGACAAATGGTCTTCCGCGGAAATAATTACCAGCTCACGCGCGGCGACATCAATTTTGCGAATCCGTTCCGCCTCGATCCGGTGCTCAACATCGAGGCCAGCACCACGATCAGCCAGTATCAGGTGACGATCGACTTCACCGGGCCTGCAAGCCGGTTGCAAATGAACTACCGCTCTGATCCGCCGCTGCCAGACTCGGAAATTGTTGCGCTGCTGGCGCTCGGCAACACCGGCGAAAGCGCGGGGCTGATGTCCGGCACATCGTCGGGCAATTATGGCGCGACGGCCTTGCTCTCCGAGGCGATTTCGAGCGGCTTGGGCGGGCGCATCGAGCACCTTTTCGGTATCAGCCATTTCAGTGTCGATCCGTTCGTGGCGGAAACATCGACCGAATCGAACGCCGCCGCTCGCGTGACCATCGAACAGCAGGTGACGCGCGACCTGACAATTACCTATTCGACGAACGCAGCCACGTCAAACCAATACCAGATGATTCAGGTGGAATATGCGGTAAAGCGCGATCTTTCGATTGTCTTCCTGCGCGATATCAACGGTACCTACGGTATGGACATCAAGTGGGTGAAGCACTTGAAGTAGTTGGCGTCGCCTCGCTTTCACAAGATTGCGTTTTTCAAAAAGAAAGGGCGCCGCAGCCTTTTCAGCCGCAGCGCCCGATCCGCTGGTTCATTCTGTTTAGTTGTGGTCGCGCCCGCCGCCGTGCTCTTTGCCATTTCCACGATCATTTCCGCGATCGTTGCCACGGTCGGCGTGCGGATTACCATGCGAACCGCGATCCTGCTGAACCTCGCCGCGGTTCCCGTTGGATGCGTGGCCGTTCTCCATATGCTGGGAACGATCGTTGTGTTGCGGAGGCTGGAACGAGTTGCCTGCGGGATGCGATTCGTGCGCGCCGTGAAGTTCGCCGGGGCGCTCGGTTGCGACCACAGCGGGATGACCATGATTTTCTGACATGAAATTGCCGCGCTCGGTGCTGGCCATGTGTTCGTGCTGCATCTGCACCGCCATCGGCGCCTCGTGGTGCTCACTCATGGCCATGCGCTGGTTACGGTCCGGCACGGCTCGGATGCCGCCTTCGCCGCCGTTGAAGCTGACGCGCGTGACATTGCGATCGTTGACGACCACCGTGCGGTCGATGTAGGTGTTGTGGACGACGGTGACGTTCACGCGGCTCACCGCGGTGTTATACGCGAAGACGCCGTGGTCCCATCGGCCGCCCACGAAGCCGACTCCGTCGTAACCAAAGCCGTAATGGACGCCGCCGTAGAAGCCGACATGCGGCCCCCAGTAGCCGCGATGCCAGACGTAGACGCCGTTACCCCAGCCCCAGTAGCCTGGCGTCCAGAGCATGCCGACCGGCGCCAAAACCCACGTTCCCGGCACCCAATAATAGCCATCCGGGCCGTATGCCCAGTAGCCTGGCGTCCAGATATAGCCCGGGCCGGGGCAAAGCGGTTGCACGGCCAGCACTGGCAGGGGTGGTGGCCCGACGCGGACCGAGATGCCGACTGAGACTTGCGCGGCAGGCGAGGGCGCGGGCATGGCAAAGACCAAAAGCGCAGCGAATAAAAAGACGAATAAATAGGTTTTGCGCATCTAGGTGTCCTTTCGCATTTAGGGGGCTGGGAGCCTAGGGAAACAGTACCCCAATTCGTTTAACACCCGGTTGACAAGCAAGTTGTACTGGCGCGAAAGCGTAACGGTGCAGGTTATTGATTGGCAGGAGTTATTCTGGCATGACGATTAGCGACTCCTCCGCCAGCCGGATGTGCCATGGGAGGGGACGGTCGCGGAACTTGCGCCACTTCTCTTTGTAGACCTCCGCTTGGAGATGATGCGGAGCCGAACCGGCCGGCGGATGATGAAGATGCAGGTAAAGCGTGACGCGGAAGGGCGTTTCGGATACGCGCACCGGCCAGCAATAGAGGGTATTGGCGCTGGCGGCGCTGGGCGACACCGCCTCGTCGAAATCCGCACCGCCGAACTCGATGTGATGGGCCCGAATGCCAACAAACGACGGGGCACGGCCTCCTT
Source organism: uncultured Acidobacteriota bacterium (assembly GCA_963753205.1). Taxonomy (GTDB): domain Bacteria; phylum Acidobacteriota; class Terriglobia; order Acidiferrales; family UBA7541; genus Palsa-295. Next base: position 188,799 of record CAVWBL010000002.1, read on the forward strand.
GCGGCTGCCGTGGAAGGCGCAGTCGGCATCCCCAGTCCAGTGCTTCGATCTCATTTTCCGCCACCTGTCGCGCCTGGGAAAAATTCTTGCAGCCGGTGAGTTGCGCCGCCATGCGCGTGGGCGGATGGCGGAAAATCTCTTCCTTGGGACCAAACGCAACCACGCGGCCGCGCGCGAGCAGCATCATCATTGCGCCCAGACGATACGCCTCCTCGATATTGTGCGTCACCAGCAGGACAGGCCTTCGAAACTCGGCAAACGTCTCCTGCAACTGCGCTTCAACCTGGCTGCGCAAGTGCGTGTCGAGGGCCGTAAGCGGCTCGTCGAGCAAAAGCGCTCCGGGTTCGGTTGCAAGAGCGCGTGCCAGGGCCGCGCGTTGCTGTTCGCCGCCCGAAAGCTCGCGCGGCTGCCGATGCTCGAGGCCTTGAATGTGCGTCCGCTGCATCCATGTTGCAATTCGCTGTGCGCGCTCCTTCGCCGTCAGATTCGCGAGCCCAAATCCAATGTTTTCGGCCACCGTGCGATGGGGGAAAAGCGAGTCGCTTTGGAACAGCATCCCGATGCGCCGCGAGCGCGCCGGAACCTGCACGTGCCGCTCGGAATTGAAGAGTATGCGTTCGTCGAGGGAAATTTGGCCGCGATCGGGCCGTTCGATTCCGGCGATGCAACGCAGCAGCATCGATTTCCCGGCGCCCGAAGGCCCGAGGATCGCTACGGGTTCGCTGCCGATCGTCAACGAGACGTCCAGCTCGAATTCCGGCAGCTGCTTCACAACTTGGACTGTCAGTGCCATTAGCGCCGCGCCAACCGCACACGCGCCATCTTCTGCGCATGCGTCCAATAGTAGAGCGCGGCCAGCAGCACGAGGGAAATCGCCGCATCGATGGCGCACCAGAAAAGCGCGCGCGAGACATCATTGTCTTCGACCGCAAAGTAAATCGCGATCGGGATGGTTGCCGTGCGCCCGGGAATATTTCCCGCAATCATCAGCGTGGCGCCGAATTCGCCCAGGGCGCGCGCAAACGCCAGGATCGTCCCCGCGAGGATTCCCGGCCACGCGAGCGGCAGAGCGACCTCGCGAAACACGCGCCATTCGCTCGCGCCCAACGTGCGCGCCGCCTGCAAAAGTCGCGGCTCGACCTGCTCAAGCGCGGCGCGCGCCGTTAGATACATCAGTGGAAACGCCACGATTGTTGCCGCGATCACTGTTGCCGGCCAGGAGAAGACGATCGTCGTGCCCATGCGGAAAAGCAGTTTGCCCAGCGGCCCGTTGCGCCCGAAGAGCAGCAGCAGGAAAAACCCGACTACGGTGGGAGGCAAGACCAGAGGCAGGAGAAAAACCCCGTCGATGAAGGCCATCAGCGGCCCTTTGCGGCTTTCACGCCACGCAGCAGCCGCAAGTCCCGTTACAAGGGTGATGAACGTCGCCGTGAAGCTCGTGGCGATCGATATCCAAAGCGGAGACCAGTCCATAAGGTCCGTACTCTAGCCGGTCAGAGCAGGAAATCAAACGGCGCAGTTAGTCTTGAATTCACTCACGCTGTCGACCGGCGCCATCCAGCCGCCCGCTCGATCAAGGGTGCGGCGTTTGCGAACCCGGCGCCGGCGCAGGAGCGCGCCCTGGAGCTGGAGTGGGCACTGCTGGCGCCTGCTGGTCTAGGATCTGATTCACTTCCGGATATTGGGCCGCCATCTGCCGCAGCGCGTCCATTGCCGCGGGCTGCACCATGTTGGCGCCCGCATTCTGCGATTCCTCCACAATCAGCGGCAGCGCCTTGATAATCCGCTGCCCGGCGGGCGTCTGGTAAAAATTCAGCAGCGCCTGAATGTCCTCGATCGAAAGATGATTCGCGTAGATCGGAATCTGCGCATCGTTCACCTGAGCTGCGGTCACACGAGTGGCAAAATTCTTACTGAAAGCGTCCATGAATTGCTGGAGCCGATCCGGCTGCTGGATCACGTTGGCCACGACCTGCCGGACTCGCTGCGTGATCAAATCCACGTATTCCTCGCCCAATTTGCCCGCGCCGGTGACCTGCATCAATTGCCGAATCACCGCAGCTTTTGCCGGATCAACGGGCGCCGCAGGTGCGGCGGCAGATGCGGGTGGCGCCCCGGCCGCAGGCGTCTGCACCGGCGGATTCGCGTTCCGGCCGGCGGCGGGCGCCTGCGCCATCAGCGGCGTAACGGCAAGTAGCGCGACAAGCGCGATAGCGGACTTCAGCTTCATGGTCTTCTCCATTTCTTCGCAGCAGGCCGGGTATTCGACAGGTATTTAAATTGATCGGAAGCGCAGATCAGCCCATCGTAATCGAAGCTATTGCGGCTTTGCAATGAAGTCCCGCCGCTCGAAAAATTTGGCGTGCCAGGATTCCGGCGACATTATATGCTTCCTATGCTGCTGGCTAACGCTATCTGGCGCGGTCCGTGAGCAACCATTAACCCGCCGAATGCGTTCCTAGGATAGGGCTAAGAAGGTGTTGGAGAAGTCGTTGGCGCGCGTTCCCGAAAATCTCAGCCGTTTCCGCGGACACTTTGCCGCATCGCTGGTGCTTGCCGCCGCAGTCTTTGCTGCGCCGCTTTTCGCGCAGGATGCCGGCCCTGGACCGATGGCGCCGGCCACTCCGCGGTATGACGGCCCCGCGGGCCTGCCGCAGCAAGGGCCGGTACGGTCCGCGCCTCCCCCTCAGCAGGTACCCGTGCGAGCGCAAAGCCCCGGACCCGCGAGGCAGGAGCCGATCGAGAACACGCCGCCCCCCATACCGGTCGAGCAGATCATCAAGACTTTCGCCCAGCACGAAGCCGAATTCAAAATCGAGCGCGACAATTTCACGTATACGCAGGATTTCCAGATTCAAACCATCGACGACGACGGAAACGTCGACGGCGAATACCGCCTGACCAGCGATATCACCTTCACGCCGCAGGGCAAACGCTACGAAGTCGTCACCTACGCGCCGCCGCCCACGCTGGAAAGAATCATGCTGACCGAGCAGGACCTCGACGACGTCCGCAACATCCAGCCATTCGTGCTGACCACAGAGGATCTGCCGAAATACAACATCGCCTACGTGGGCCGCCAGCATATCGACCAGCTCGGCACCTACGTCTTCGACGTGGCGCCGAAAAAAATCGAGAAGGGTCAGCGCTATTTTCAGGGGCGCATCTGGGTGGAAGACAAAGACTTCGAAATCGTCAAGACGGACGGCAAGGCGGTCCCCAACATTGGCAAAGGGGCCAGCGAAAACGTCTTTCCGCGATTTGAGACCTACCGCGAAAATATCGAGGGCCATTACTGGTTCCCGACGTATACGCACTCGGACGACTTCCTGAAGTTTTCGACCGGCGAAGTACACATTCGCATGACGATCCGCTACACGGATTACAAGCGATTCCGCGTGACGTCGCGCATCATCCCCGGTGAAACGGCGCCTGCGAACAAGCCCTAGTGGCCGCGTGCAAGAGGCCCTGCTTGCCCGTGCTATATTGATCTTGGGCGAAAAGGCGTGAACAAGCTGCGCATCTCCATCGTCGAATACCTGAATACGGCGCCACTCGTTTGGGGTTTCACCGACGGGCCGCTCGTCGGGAAATATGACCTTTCGTTTTCGCTCCCCTCGCAATGCGCCGAAGCATTGCGCCGCGGCGATGTGGACGTTGCGATCATCCCCTCAATCGAATATCAGCGCATCGATGGCCTCGTCGCGCTGCCGGACATGGCTGTCGCCTCGACGCACGAAGCGCGCAGCCTGCTTGTAGTTGCGAAAAAGCCGGTCGAAATGGCGCGGACGTTCGCGCTGGATACAAGTTCGCGCAGCACGGTGGCGCTCGTAAAAATCCTGTCGAAACGCCTTTGGCAAATCAAACCCGAATATGTAAATGCGGCGCCTGACCCGACAGCCATGCTGGAAAACGCGGACGCTGCCCTCGTGATCGGCGATCCCGCGCTGCGCGTGGCGCTCAAAATGTCCGCGCTCGCCGCAAAGTCACCTAGCAAGGACAATTGCTGCAACGGCGATCCCGAAGACATGCCCGTGCCCGGCATCGACACGCTGTTTGTTTATGACGTGGTGCATCAGTGGCGCGAAATGACCGGCAAGCCGGCCGTTCTCGCCATCTGGGCGGGGCGACGCGACGCCATCACGCCCGAAGTCGTCGCCGATTTTCAGGCGTCAAAGGCATTCGGGCTCGAACATATCCACGACATTGCGGAAGGCGCTGCGCTGAAACTGGATCTGCCGCCCTGCCCGTTGGCAAAGTATCTCCGCCAGAATATTCAGTTCGATCTGGATCAAGAAAAGCTCGAAGGCCTGCGGCTTTTCTACCAAATGGCCGCCGAAGATGGATTGATCCCCGCCGCCAAGCCGATTGACTTCGCGAAAAGTCCCGCGGCAATGACGGCGCGCGAGCCAGCCTGAGTCTGCTTCGATCAGCCCGTGCCTGCGCCCGCGCCAAATCGAGATGAATCGCCAGCGATTCCGCTCTGATTTTTTTGCAAGCTGCCGCTAATCTAATTCAAGACGAACATGTACAAACCAGTCTCTCCCGTGGCCAGCACGTGCTGTTTGCCGTCCAGCAGGAACGTCTCGGGCGGGCTTGAGAGAGCGCCGATATCGGAGTGCCACAGTGGCTTGCCGGTGGCTGCCTCGAGCGCCTCGATGCCGCCGCCATTCGAGAGGAAGAGTACTCCGCCCGCTGTCGACGTTTCGCCGACCGAACCTCCGGTCAGCTCATGGCGCCATTTCGGCTTGCCGGTCTTGTAGTCGATCGCAACCAGGTCCGTGCCATACGAAAAGCTGGCGCCTCCGCTGATTCCGCCGAGGCCCATGGAGCCGCGCGGATCCGGCTCCATCAGATAGTCGATATGGAGACCGTTGGTCTCGTGCACGTAAAACAATCCCGTCTCCGGCGAGAAGGTCGGGGGCGGATAGTTCGTCACGTCGCTATTCACGAGTGAGCCGGCGATCGTGGCGTCTTTATTGGGGTTGCGGATGACTTCTCCACGCGCGTTCAGCTTTGGCTGGGCATCCGGATCGACGCCGGAAGCGTAGTTGTTCACCAGACCGATTTTGCGGGTAATGAGGTGTTCGCCGGTCGTCCGATCGAGGACGTAGAAGTAGCCGTTGCGCGTGGCCATCATGACCAGCTTGCGCATGCGGCCGTTGAACGGCAAGTCGGCGATGATCGGCGTCTGCGTGGAATCCCAGTCGTGCGTGTCATGCGGCGAGGTCTGGAAATACCAGGCAATCTTGCCGGTGTCAACGTTCACCGCCAGCAGGCACGAGGTGTAAAGATTGTCGCCGTCGCCTCGCCCCTGCGTATAGGCCGGAGTGGGGTTTCCGGTGCCGAACAAATACAGGTGCGTCTCCGGATCGTAGGAGCCGGGAATCCAGGATGTGCCGCCGCCGTGTTGCGCTGCGGTGAGCGTTGGCCAGGTCTTGACCGAAGGATCGTCCGCCCTCTGCGCCGTGGAATACAATCTCCACTGCTCCTCGCCGGTTTCCGGATCGAGGGACTTTGATGTAGGCGGGCTCGTCCGTATCGTTGCCTGTGCCGACGATGACGTGATCGCCGATCACCATCGGAGCGTTCGACGAGAAATACTGCATCTCGAATGGCGCGATCTCTTTCTTCCATACTTCCTGTCCGGTCGTTGCGTTGAGGGCCACGACCCAGTCGTCATGGAGTTCGAAGAAAATGAGGTTGTGCCACATGCTTGGGCCGCGCGTTCCCGTGGTGGTGCCACCGCGGTACTTCCAGTAGTAGTGCCACAGGACTGAGCCGTCGCGCGCGTCAATGGCGTAAACGTCATTCTGCGACGCTCCGTAGAGAATGCCGTTAACGAATAGGATGCCGCCGCCGAAACGCGTCGGGCCGCAGGTGTTGACCGAGCCGTCGCCAAAGCCGCCGACGATAATCGGCGCCGAACTGCTGGCTCCGCCAAAGCCGCGGCCGCCGCGAGCGGGTGGAAACGCAACCTCTCCGGCGCCCGCTTCGCCTTTGCCGTCGGGACCGCAGGCGGTGGTGATGCCCGTATTCACCCACTGCAGGCTCAGATCCTTGACCGTGCTGCTATTGATCTGCTTAAGCGCGCTGTAACGCTTGCCGGTATTGTCGCCTGAATAGGACGGCCACTGGTCGGAAAGGGGCTTAAGAAGGGCGGCTGGATCAAGACCCGTGGTGTTCTGAGCCACCAAGAACATCGGCGCCGCAAGCAGGGCTGCGATGAAAAATAGTTTCTTCATTTCGTCTTGCTCCTCTACTTGATGGTCGCCAGATAGGCCGTGATGTCGTGCATGTTCTTGTTATCGGGATCGTCGAGCAGGAGCACCATTTTTTTGTGAGCTTCCTGCGGATCCTTCACATCCACCTTGGGAACTCCGTTATCGATCGCGATTGATTTGCGCGTGCCGTCGGCGAGCGTGAGGATAACGAGGAAATCGTCCTTGCGGACGAGCTTGCCTTCGATCTTCTCGCCATCCGGCATGGTGACGGTGGCGTCCTCACCAGCTCCACCACCGCCGCGAAAGAAACCTCGACCGACGCCGCTGACGCCTCCGACCCAGGTATTCTGCAGAGTGCGCGGATCGGGGTATTTTCTAGCGATCCCGGCCAAATCACCGGTCACTGAGTGGCAATTCGAGCAGAGCTTCGTGAACTCCGCCTGACCAGCCACCGGATCGCCGACAAGGATGTTGTACGTGAGTCCTACGGGATTTCTGCCCGGAGGGCTGCCCTGGCCGCCCATCGTGGCCTGGATGCTGTGGATATATGCGGCAATGGCCGAAGTATCGTCCTGAGGGAGATTAATCGGCGGGTCATGTTTTGCAACCGCCGCTGCGACCAGTTCGCCCTGTTTATCCATCATGGTGTCGGCGGACTGCAGCAGGTTAGGACCATTCTTCTCCAAAACGCCCCGCATGTCCGGGGCGTGACAGGAAGCGCATTGGGCGTCGTATAGAGACTTGCCGCGCGCGAGGACATCTTGGGGAGCGAGCTGACGCGTGTATTGAGGAAAGCCACCGCGGCGCCCGGGACCAATCTGACCGCCGCCTCCGCCACGTCCACCACGCCCGCCTTGCGCTGCGGGGGCTGGCTGCCCTTCGCCCGGCGGCGCGGGCTCCTGCGCCATCACATGAACGGCAGCGCCAAACAGTAAGGCCGCACTGAGACATATTGTTAACTTTTGAATCGCCAAGCTCCACCTCCCAAAGCCTCGCTTCTACTGTGGCCGCGCAATTTACCATTCGGATTTGGCAAGTTCAAGGGTAAATGCGACGCGGGGATGGTGCTCTTCCAGCGATGGGGCCGATTGTAAGGCGCGCAGATCTCCTCAATTTCCGACAGGCGTTTAGTTTGGACATATTGCGCTGGACTCGCACGATTGCGCCAGCTGCGCCGGCAGGAATTCGACAAAAGCGCCAGGGGTGCTCCCTTTTCCGCGTTCCCATACCCTAGCTCCGTGTAGTGCTTCAGTTTGAATTTTGAGGGGCTGGCAAGGTGTGGCATTCTTCGAACATGCCTAAAAAGCGCAAGATTAAAAAGCGTCCCATCAGGGCGCGCAAGCCCAGCTTAGCCTGAATAATTCGCGAATTTAGAAACACGAAAAGCCTCTTTCATGGTACAAAGCCGTTGTCTAGCGGTTTTGAAACCAATCCGGAGGCTTTCGTGCCCGAGCATACCACAACACAGTGTGTTCTCTTCCCAGGAATTTTTGAGCGGCCTGTCGTTGCCAAATTTGATCAGGCGCAGGGCAGTTCCGATGGTGGAGCGGTGTTACTCAAGGCTGCCGACCGCGGGTTAGGTCTGACGGCAGCGTTGGCAGCTTGTCTGAAAGATGACCGGCAACGAGGGTAAGATCCGTCACGAGATGCGATGAACTGCTCACGCAGCGGATCATGGCCATCGCCTGCGGGTACGAAGATGCCAACGATGCCGCACGTCTGGCTTCCGACCCGGTGCACAAACTACTGGTCGGTCGTGATCCCGTGGAGGGAGAAGATTTGGCTTCGCAGCCTACGCTCTCGCGTTTTGAAAATAGTGCGGATCGTAAAGAGTTGTTTCGCATGGCGAAGCATTGGCCGACACGCGTGATCGAACGGCATCGCCAGCGGCTGCATGGCCGCGCTCGTCTGCATCACCATCGATCTGGATCCTACTGACGATCCGACGCATGGCGCCCAACAGTTGACGTTTTTCAACTGGCATTACGACAGCTACTGCTACCTGCCGATGGTCGGATTCCTGACGTTCAACCAGGAGGCGGAGCAGTATCTGGTCACTGCGGTCTTACGTCCGGGGAACGCGCCAGGCTCGGCGGGAGCAGTGGGCATCCTGCGCCGTTTGATCGAGCGACTGAGGGAGGCCTTTCCGGAGGCCAAGATCCGGGTGCGCTTGGATGGTGGTTTTGCGGTGCCGGAAGTTTTGTATTTTCTGGATTGCGAGCCGAAAGTGGAATACCTCGTGAATTTCGCGGCTAATGCGGTGTTGGAGCGCAAAGCCGAGTCGGCCATGAGACGCGCTCGTCGTGCTTCGGAGAGCTCACAGCAAACCGAGCATGTTTACGGCGAGTGTCAATATCGGACGCAGAAGACCTGGCCGTGGAAACGTCGCGTCATTTATAAAGCCGAGGTGGTGCGGGCGGAGGGCAAGAAACCCAAGGACAATCCGCGCTTCGTGGTGACCAACATGAAGCAGAGCCCACAGTGGCTCTACGAGGAAGTCTACTGCCAACGAGGAGATCTCGAAAATCGCATCAAGGAACTGCACTATGGCATGGAGATTGGACGAACCAGCTGCACGAGCTTCTGGGCCAATCAGCTCCGCGTGTTGATGACTGCGGCAGCCTACGTGTTGATGCAGGAGCTGCGCTCAGGCTTGGCTGGCACCGCTTCCGCGCGGGCCCAAGTTTCCATCTTGCGAGAACGTTTTCTGAAAATCGGAGCTCAAGTGGTCGCTTCGGTCCGTCGGATCGTGCTGCACTTACCGCAATCCTTCCCGTATCTTCATAGCTTCCATCGTCTCGCCTTGAGCTTGGGCGCGCATACTGGGTAAGTCCCCCTCCTCCTCCCATAAGCTGACCCTTGTCACCCACTTTCCCGAGGTGTCTTCTTGCGCCTCAAAATTTGGCTGCGCGTACTGCTAAAAACTTTAGAATCAATCTTCCGTCCCAGCCGAATTCCGCCGTTGTCAACCTCTCCGCCCGGTATCAGAAAAAATCCCAAAAAATTCCTTCACGATCCACTTTCACGAATAATGCGGGTTAGACGTCAACCAAATGGCCGCGAGATCAGTCGAATCCACTATCCGAGAGAGTGAGAAGTGACTAAAGCGATGCTAGATTCACGGGCAGGCTAATGGGGCGCTCGTGTCGCGCACTTTCTATCATTCGCTTTACGTCGGAATTTGCGTTGATCGGTACAACTTGAATTTCTGGGTGAGCATTGGTAAATACCCGAAATATTTCGTCTGCGAACGCCTGACCTATTGTCGGTACGGATTCGAAGTTAAAAACTACGCACTTGAAAAGTTCCACCCTGGCCAGTACACGTTTAGCTTGCGAGCGTGAGATTAACTTCTCGTTTCCATATTGCGCCAGCCTTACCGGGACGACGGTCTTAATAAAACCAAAATCCTCTTCGTCGGAGTATTGGTCAAAGACCTTCTTACAGGTGCGCGAAGTATGGTTGTTTAATTTCATATAGATTACGGTTCCAGAATTAGGTTGAGCGCGCTCGACGATCCAATCCTCTTCATCTCCCATGACGTGGCTGAAGTAAACGCCCCCTGAAAAAATATCAAATGAATCCAACAAACGAGAGGTAAAGAATATTCCCTGCCCAGTATGCTTCTCAGGATCAGTGGTTAGCTTACCTTTGCAAAGCTCCAGTATCGCGTGTCGCTCGTCGGCAAGATTCATGGCCGTCTGAATTTTTTTAAAAATCCCAATTCCATCATCGGCTAACATCAATTGCGTGTTGGCCGCCGTCTTGGTTATCTGTATTAGAGCACCCACTCCTCCCGAGTGATCTATGGCGTTGTTAAACATTTCCGTGAAACAGTAATGCCAAATATCTTTTATGTTTTCTGGGAAGTTGTGGACAAACGGCTCTACCGCTTGTTCCCAAGCCACGTCTTCATTGGTTCCATTTCCCAGTCCGTATCCGGCGCGATGTTCGAACTGGGCGCATAGCTTGTAAATCCGATTCCGAGTCTTGCCTGATGGTGCCAATGCCCCCTCAGCGGTCAAATTCTTGAGATGTCTGTGTACGGCTTGACGTGTGATCGAGAAATGGCCTGCCGTAAGCGACGCGATATCTCCCGAGTGCTTATCCACGTTCTCTACGATATACTTCCGTACCTCCTCCCCACGTGTCCGGACCCTCAGAACCATCATTAGGAATATCCCCCGAAAACATTGTCAACCTAAGAGCTATATATTGTCAAGTTTTTTCTTGACATTGGAAACATAAGCCCATACTATTGTCAACTCATCTCTGATACATTGTCAACATGTGGAGCCTTATGAACCGCTTAGGCATTGAAAAGAAACTCAGATAATCGCAGCTCTCGTCGAGGGAAACTCACTTCGAAGCATATTGCGGATGACTGGCGCAGCGATGAACACACTGCTTAAACTCTTGGCCGACGTTGGCCAAGCCAGCCTCGAATACCAAAATAAGGCGATGCGCAATCTCTGTTGCAAGCGCATCCAATGCGATGAAATCTGGCAATTCTGCTACGCCAAAGACAAGAACGTTCCCACTGAAGAGCAGGGGCAGTTTGGTTTCGGGAGCGTGTGGACTTGGGTTGCTCTGTGCGCCGATACAAAGATTGTTCCTTCATGGATGATCGGTGGAAGGGATGCGGGATCGGCGTTTGCGTTCATGCAAGATTTGGCTGGCCGACTCCGCAACCGAGTGCAACTCACTACGGACGGTCACCGCGCATATCTCAGCGCCGTGGAAGCGGCATTCGGAGCCGATATTGACTACGCTATGCTGGTTAAGCTCTACGGAGCTGATGCCGAATCCGAGACGCGCTACAGCCCTGCAGAATGCATTGGGTGCCAAACGGCGGCGATCTCAGGGATGCCGAATCCCCGGCACATTTCCACTAGCTACGTGGAGCGCCAGAACCTCACAATGAGAATGTCCATGCGCCGATTCACGCGACTGACAAATGGGTTCTCAAAGAAAATTGAGAATCTTGGACACTCCGTCGCCCTGCATTACATGTGGTACAACTTTGCTAGGGTTCACAAGACCTTGAGAGTTACCCCGGCAATGGAAGCGGGAATTTCGGACCATGTTTGGTCCTACGAAGAAATCGCCCGGCTTTCAAACTGAAGCACTACCTAGCTCCGCCGTCGTTACCTCCACCGGCCATTTTTCATGTAGACTAAAACCTTTCACAGCCAATGGGACTGACGCCACAAGAAGCTCTCGATCTTTTTAACTCCGATGACCTGATCGGCATCGGCATGGCCGCCAACGAGGTGCGCCGCAAGAAGACCGACCCGCGCGTGGCGACCTATCAGATCGACCGCAATATCAACTACACGAATTTCTGTACAGAATACTGCTCGTTTTGCGCCTTTTATCGGCCGCTCGGCGCGAAAGACGGCTACATCCTGCCGCTCGAAACGATTTACAAGAAAATTGAAGAGATGCTCGAGCTGGGCGGCACTGGCGTGCTGCTGCAGGGCGGGCTGCATCCGGATCTGCGCATCGAGTATTACGAAAATATGCTGCGCTCGCTGAAGGAGCGATTCCCGCAGGTTCATCTGCACTGCTTTTCAGCGCCGGAGATCACCTGCATCGCGGAAGTTTCCGGGCTTTCGCTTCGCGATACGATTGCGCGCCTTCGGGATGCCGGTTTGCATTCGATTCCCGGCGGCGGCGCCGAAATTCTGGACGACGAAGTGCGTTCGCGCATCTCGCGGCTGAAGTGCGCATCCGACGAATGGGAAGCGATCCACCGCACCGCGCACGCGCTGGGCATGCGCACGACGGCGACGATGATGTTCGGCTGCGGCGAAGAATATCGCCATCGCGTGAATCACCTCGAACGCCTGCGCCGCATTCAGGAAGACACCGGCGGATTCACCGCGTTCATTCCGTGGATTTTTGCGCCGGAAAATACACCGCTGGGAAAGAAAGTGCAGGAAACGACGGCATTCGATTATCTGAAGACGCTCGCGATCAGCCGGCTCTATCTCGATAACATCGACCACATTCAATCGAGCTGGCTCACGCCGGGAATCAAAATCTGCCAGGTCGGTTTGCAATTTGGCGCGGATGACGTGGGCAGCATTCTCATCGAAGAAAACGTGGTTTACGCCGCGGGCGTCCGTAACCGCACCAACGAAGACGAGCTTCGCCGCATCATCAGCGATGCCGGCTACATCCCCGCCCAGCGCGATACCCTCTACCGCTCGTACATCTGGAAGCCCGCCGCGCAATCACGGGCGGCTTAAGTCCACGGTTTCCCCGCGCTTCAACATCTTCCACTGCAATCCAGAGGCGTTATGTCATTGACGTAGGCGATGAACTTACACCAAGATGGCGCATAAAAGGCGAAGAACTCGCGCTAATGGTCGCGTTGAATGCGGCTGCACGGAACGGTTGCAAAAAGCCGGACTGTGAGCATCCGACCTGGGCCGAAATCTCTAAACCCGCGCCGCCAAAGAAGCCTCGGCGCTAAGCGCCTCATCTTTCGCCTGCTTGCGCTGGTCCTTCCTGACCCATTCGATAAACAGACCCTCAAATTCGGCCTTCGTGTAAATGCCCTGTATTGATCAGCAGGCTGTTCATCGCATAAACGGTGGCCATAAACCGTTCCTCGCCGGAGGCTAGTGATAGGGCTTCATCAAATGACATGGGACCCTGCTGGGCAATCCGAAGCAAGAAACATAAACTTGTGCGCTTCGAACGTCAATACGGTCCCGGTCAAAAGGCGCCAAGGTCTACGTCTCGTGAATTTCCACCATAACGCTGGCACCATCGGACAAATCCAATGGCTCGGCCGGAACTAGCACGCCGCGTTCAAATCGAGCCCGAATCCGCCGAGGCTTTGAAGACTGCGCCGCAATATTGATGGGCGCGTCTGCTGATGAGCGCGCGCCGGTAGCAGGTGCTTCCTTGCGGATTTCGCTTCGCGCCCCTGCGCCCTGATCCAACGCAATGTTCGCCAGCGCATCCGCTTCGCGGTTCAACTCGCGCCGCACATGCTCAATCGCGAAATATTTGAATTGCCGCGAAAGCCTCACGGAGCGCTCGTAAAGCGGCTTCAAGTCCTCGCTCTTCACTTTGTATGTACCCTGCATCTGCCGCACGAGCAATTCCGAATCGCTGCGAATGCGGAGCGCGGCAATGCCGTGCGTGGACGCGTAATCCAGCGCGGCCAGCAAGGCGTAATATTCGGCTACGTTGTTGGTATCGCGGCCGAATTGTTTCGCGAGTTCGAGGATCACTTTGCCGTTGGGGTCGCGCAGAATCACCGCATAAGCGGCGGGCCCGGGATTGCCACGCGATGCGCCGTCGATATTCGCGATATGAACGCCGGGGGGCGGTGCCGGTACATGCGTATCCGAGAAAAGACGTGCGCTTGCGGGAGGAGGAGTTCGTGAGGGACTCATGCGCTCGCTTGCGAGGCAGGCGAAGCCGAGGAAGCCGGCGAATCGGCATTGATGTAGTACAAAATGCGCGTGCACGTCTCGCAATGAAACATCTTATCCTCCGCGCCGCGCTGCATCTCTTGAAAGACGTGCGGCCGCACGCGCATCCCACAGGCCGTGCATCTTTCATCGCGCAATTCGGCTAATGCAATGTTGCCGTGCTTTTTTGCAATGCGCCCATAGTGATCGAGCAGATTTTCGGGAATATCGGCGACAATCGTGGCGCGTTGGGCGTTCAGCCCGGCAAGATCTTTCTCCGCCGAAGCCTTCTCCGCCTCAAGTGCCGTGCGTTCTCCGCGCACATCCTCTTCGATTTCCTTCAGCCGCCGCTCGGAAACCTTCACGCGCCGGTCATAATCCTCGCCGTTCACCATCTGCTCGAGCAAACGGTCTTCGGCCTTGGCGATTTCGGCTTCGGCCATTTCCACTTCGTGTTGCAGCGCCTTGTACGCCTCGTTCGTTTTCACCTGTGAAGTCTGGTCGCGGTATTTCCGGACGCGATCTTTCCATTGATCCACGTCCAATTCGTATTTCTTGCGGTCACGCACGGTGGCAACCTGCGAGGCTTTCGCCTGTTCGAGTTCGGTGCGTGCGGCTGCAAGACGCGCGTCAGTGGCGGCGATTTTTTGCGGGAAACCCGCAAGTCTCGTGCGCACCGTGTTCAGGCGCAAATCGATGGCTTGCAGATCAAGCAGGCTCTGGAGGGATTTCTGCACGACGCGGCCATTCTAACACAGGCCTAGCAACAGTTGGCCGCGCCGTGAATCTGACAGGCTTACGGGGCCGTTATTTGCATCGTCTGGTCGATGGCGAAATTTGTGCATCCAGCGGGAGCGGTGTCGGTGCATTGGGCCGTAATTCGAAAACTGTCGGTGGAAGCTTCGGCGTCATACGTGTAGCCCTTGCGTCCAGTCTTCTTGTACGCCATGGCGCCGCTCGAAACGAGATCGTCAAGCGAGCCGTACGTGCTGTGCTCCGCCTGGTAGACGCGTTCGGCTTGCGCGATTCCCAGAAGATCATTCTTCACGCCGATCACGTCGACGGTCTGCACCATTGTCGCAGGTCTGACGGCTGCCTGCCCGGCAGTGAAATAGAATTTGTAAACAAATAGGCCGATGACTAAAACGACGAGCATTCCCGCAAAACCACGCATGGGTCACCTCGATGATGGATTCCCCACCATTTTAATGGGAGGAGAATCCGCGAAGGCGCTCATGCGAGCGAAGCGGTCCGTTCAGTAAATACCCGGCAGGAAGCGCGCAGTTCGCGCGGCGTAGCGGTCGTATTCGGCGCCAAAAAGGCCGCGCAGGTGCTCCTCTTCAAGCTCCACACGCCGCACATTCACCCAAATCCAACCGATTGCCAGAGCCCACGCGACCACGCTCGCCATCGCCAGCGCAAAGGCAATCCCGCAAACGATCAACCCGGCATAGCGAGGATGTCGCACGCAGCGATACGGCCCATGACTCATCATCTTACGGTCGCTCAACCCTCCGCGAAACTGCTGTGAAAGGTAGAGATCCGTCCAGATCATCCACGCTGTGCCGGCCACGCACAGCGCCAGGCCCGGAATCTGCAAATACGGCTGCCGTAGTTGCGGCACGAGATGCCAATGGCCGTAATCGAAAAATACCAGTACTTCGAGCGCTGCAAACACGTCGATCCAGAAAAACATGAGCCGGTCGAAATTCATGCCTGAGGCCTCGAGCATCACCTCGCGCGAGACAAACATTTCCCGATGAAAATGCGCTGTCTCGAGGCACCAGATCGCCAGCAGGATGAGCAGCCCCACCGAATAGACGTCGAATTGCGCCCACGGCGCGCTCGAACGCCATTGCACGAGCCCGCAGATGGCGGCCCCAAACCATGCGACGGCGAAGAAAAGTGTGAGAAGGATCGACTTCAGCACAAAGAGCGGCTTGCATTCGCCCTTGTGCGTTTGAGGCTCGACGCGAACGTCCCGCGCCCGCCCGGGAAAGACATTGTCGAGAAAAAAGTCACGGGCCTGCAATAAGAGGTCAGGTGATTGGCGTGGCATCGAGACCAGATGCTATTTCTCTAGAGGCGATGCGTCAACTACAAAGTGTCACACGCCGTTGGTAGCGACCCTTCGTGCCGGCGCAGCCCTCCCGAAACGTTTCCGCTAATGTCGCGTCTAAAACGACAAATTCCGCTTCCAGGATGCTAGCAAGTCGAACGTTTGACACGAGCCTTTCTGAAAAGGATACTTGGGCAGGTTTTCTATGATCATAAAAAGGCTCCCCGCCTCTTTGCAAAAAAACCGCCTGAGGCGCGCGTATCGATGGCGCATCCGCGTCGCCGTGCTGTGCGGCGCCGCTTTCCTGGCATACTCCGCCGCGGCGCAGCATCTTCCCGCAGAGGCTCGTCCGCCAAAGCTGAATTTCACCACGCACACGCTTGGCAACGGCCTGCAGGTGATCCTTCTCGAAGAGCACAGCGTCCCCGTGATCAATCTTCAGATGTGGTATCACGTCGGCTCAAAGGACGAGCAGCCCGGCCATACCGGCTTTGCGCATCTTTTTGAACACCTCATGTTCAAGGGCTCGGCGCACGTCGGCCCCGACGAGCATTCGCGCATCATCGAAGCCATGGGCGGCTACGACAACGCCGAAACCAACGATGACTCGACCGATTTCTTCGAGACATTCCCAAGCAACGACCTCGAAACGGTTCTCTGGCTCGAGGCCGACCGCATGGGGAGCCTCAACGTCGACCAGGCCAATTTCACCTCCGAACGCGAGGTCGTAAAGGAAGAGCGCCGCCTCCGCGTGGAAAACGAGCCTTACGGCTATCTTGAAGAAGACCTGCGCGCCGCTGCGTTCACCATACACCCGTATCATCATGTTCCGATCGGCAGCATGGAGGACCTTAACAACGCCACCCTCGCCGATGTTCGCGCCTTTTTTCAAACGTATTACAAGCCGAATAACGCGACGCTCGTCATCGTCGGCGATTTCAACTCCGATGAGGCGCTTGCCTGGATACGCAAATATTTCGACGGGATTCCGCCCTCGGCAAAACCCATCCCGCGCAACATTCCGCAGGAGCCGCCGCAAACCGCCGAGCGCGAAGTGAAAAAGTCTTATTCGAATACACCGCTTCCGGCCGCCGTGATTGGCTACAAAATGCCGGCCCGCTATGCGCCGGATGCTTATCCTCTGGAGCTGGCTTCCGATATTCTCGCGGACGGTGAAAGCAGCCGCCTCTATCAGGAACTCGTCTATAAGCAGCAGATCACCGTGCAGGCCGCCGGTTTCGGCGATTTTTCCGAAGATCCGAATCTCTTCTGGGCTTACGCGATCATGAACCAGGGCCATACGGCCGAAGAAGGCGAAAAGGCGGTCGTCGACGTGCTCGACGAACTGAAAGCGCAGCCGGTGGATGCCGAGGAACTTGAGAAGGCTAAAAATCAGGAAATTGCAGCGGCTGTTCTGGGCCGCGATTCCGATGAAGACAAAGCCGTCGCGATCGAAAACGCCGCCGTCATAGGCAAAGATCCGAATCTCGTTAACACCGAACTCGATCGCTATCTTGCCGTCACGCCCGAGGACATCCAGCGCGTCGCCAAACAGTATTTCGTCCCGCAGCACGCAACCGTGCTCTACGTCACGCCCGCAGCCCCGACCCAATGAGATCCCAAACGACAAAATCCGCGGCCGTCCTCCTGGCCTTTACATTCGCCGCTGCCAACGTCGTCCTTGCGCAAGTCGGACCGCAAACCGCCCGCCCGGCCGATTCGCCCAGCACCGGAAATCCCAACGGCACGGGTGTCGTTCCGCCGGGCGTGAAACTCGTCCCACAACGCCCCTCGCCCGCGCCGCCAAAGGCATTCCATTTCCCGGACGCCGCAACGAAAACTTTGCCCAACGGTCTCCGTGTTTTCGTGGTTCATGACGCGAGCCAGCCCGAAGTCGCCGTCCATCTTGTGCTGATGACCGCCGGCACCAGCAAAGACGATGCCAAAGCGCCAGGCGTCGCCCAAATGACGGCCAACATGCTCACGCAGGGCACGCAAAGCCGCTCGGCACAACAGATCGCGCAAGCCATCGACTTCGTCGGCGGCAGCCTAAACGCCACGGCCGGGTTCGATTCCACGGACGTGACACTCAGCATCGTCAAAAAAGACCTGACCACCGGTCTCGACCTGATGCAGGACGTAGTTCTGCATCCCGCGTTCAAAGCCGACGAGCTCGACCGCCAGCGCGAACAGCTGCTTTCCAACTTCGAGGTCGAATATTCCGATCCCGACTATCTCGCCACACAGGTTTTCGGCCGCGTTCTTTATGGAAATTCGCCCTACGGCTTGCCACAGGAAGGCACGCCGGATTCGGTCAAGGAAATGGACCGCGACGCGCTCGTCGAATTCCACGACGCGAATTACGCGCCGAACCAGTCGCTGCTAGCCTTTGCCGGAGACATCACTCCCGACGAAGCCTTCGCCGCCGCCGAAAGGTATTTCGCTTCTTGGCCCAAATCCGCCGCTACGGACAGCGCGCCACCAGCGCCCACGAGTCCTTCAGGCCTTCATTTCTGGCTGATCGACAAGCCTGACGCCGTACAGACGCAAATCCGTGTGGGAAGACTCGGTATTCGCCGTGCGGCTGCCGATTACACCCAGCTGCTCGTTGCCAACAGAATTTTCGGCGGCGGATACAACAGCCGCCTCAACACCGAAGTGCGCATCAAAAAGGGACTCACCTACAGCGCCTATTCTTCCTTCAATCCCCACCGCTACGCCGGTTCTTTCGCGGTCGGCACCTACACCCGCACTCCAGAAACCGTCGAAGCCACGAAACTTGTGATGAGCCTCCTTTCGCAGATGGCCACCGGTGACGTGAGCCCTCAGGAGATGGACTTCGCGCGTGATTATCTGGCGGGGGTTTATCCGATCCTATCCGAAACGGCCGATCAGGTCGCGGGCCGCGTGCTGACGGTCGCCGAGTACGGTTTGCCAGCCGACTACAACAGCACCTATCCCGATAAAATCCGCGCCGTCACTGCCGCCGAAGTCAAATCCATGGCCGCGGAATATATGACGGCGGACAATCTGGATATTGTTCTCGCCGGGAACGTCAGCGCCTTCCGCGACGAATTAAAGAAGGAATTTCCGTCTGCGAAATTCGACCAAATCGCAGCCGACCAGATCGACCTGCTCGCGCCCGATCTGCGTGCCGCAAAGCCCGTCGTCGCAGCCGCAACTCCCGAGTCGCTCGCCACGGGGAAGCTACTTCTCGATACAGCCGTGCAAGCCGCGGGTGGCGACGCTCTCAAATCCGTCTCCGGCCTCGCGATGAACGAATCCGAGAAACTCCTCAATTCCAGCGGCGATATGGAGCGCGATGTTAGTTGGTCGGTCGCCTATCCTGACCGTTGTCGTGCCGAGGTTCAATCCAATGGCATGACAATTCTCCAGGGCTCCGACGGAAAATCCGCATGGATCGAGTGGCAATCGCAAACGCATGACGCCACACAAATGATGGGCGAATTTCAGCGCGGCATCGCGCTCTTCGGAGGCGGCTGGGGCCTGTATCAACAGGCGCTTGCGGGAAAAATCCAAGCGCAGGCAATCGGCGAAGAGCAAATCGACGGCAAAAATCTGCCCGGCATTATGCTACAGACCGCGTTCGGCAACATGAAACTCTACTTCGATCCGCAAACGCACCTTCTGGCCGTGGCGCGCTATCAATCCGCCACATCAAAGGGCGCCGTCGATAGCGAACAGCGCTGGTCTGATTACCGCACGATCGACGGCCGCGAATTCGCCTTCTCGACCGTCGTCTACCGCGACGGCCAAAAATACATGGAATCCACAGTAAAAGATTTAAAACTCAATCCCGCCCTCGAAGATTCCCTCTTCGCCGCCCCGCAGCCCGCCCATTAATGGTTTGGTGGTAAGAGCAGTTACTGCGTCCGCAGATCAAACAGGATGCAAGCGCCGCTGAACGATTCTCGACTGCGCGAGCCCTGGTGCCCGGCGGGCGTGAATGTTCCCCTATCGGAAGTGCAGAACGAAATGACGGGTGAAGAGGCCGAAGCCGCGGGTGGCGAGCATATAAAGCGACCACAGGAAGAGAAGCGTCATGAGCAGGAGTTCCTTCCAAGCTTTTCCGGGATTTGCTTGAATTGAGTACGACATCATTTTCAGAGCAGTGACGGGAGGGTCAGGCGACTTTTCC
The DNA here is from genome assembly GCA_963753205.1 of uncultured Acidobacteriota bacterium. Lineage (GTDB taxonomy): Bacteria > Acidobacteriota > Terriglobia > Acidiferrales > UBA7541 > Palsa-295. The sequence continues at coordinate 208,674 of CAVWBL010000002.1, forward strand.
GGAGGTAACGGATCCGAGAATTCATGAAAGTACACCTGAATAAGCGTCATTCCGACGAGCAGCCCTGTCGTGAAACTGACATATTCGACGCCTCCCGAGAAAAGGAGAGCGAGCAAGATCAGTGCGAAAACCAGAATTGCATTGTCGAATCGCTTTACGACCGCCCCGCCTCCTCGAACGTACACCGCGTGGAGCCCTCTACTCTTTGCCTCGTCGTCGCGGAAGAAGAATTCAAGGAATTTCAGCAAGGCATAGATGATGTAAATCGTCAGCAAAACCTTAAGCGCGAGCGAGTTCATCGGTTCTCCTTCGCCACCGCGCCGAGTCTCTTGTCGTTTACCAGGGTCGGCGTGACGGATTCGCTCTCCCAGCCACTTACTTCACCCCAAGCACCACCTTGCCAATATTCTTCCGATCGTGCATGTACTGGTGCGCGGCAGCCGCATCCGACAACGGAAACTTCCTCCCCACCACCGGCTTGATCTTCCCTGCCGAGTACATCTGAAAAAGGTCGTTCATCTCGCTGCGCAGCAGCGCCGGCCGCGATTGCAACCCCGAAAGGCTCACGCCGATCAGCGAAATATTTTTCGCCAGCAACTCCAGCGGCTGAAATTTTGGCGTCTCAAGCATCGCCCTCGCGCTCCCGATCGTGTCTTTCTTTCCGTTAGGCTTCACAATCGTCGAAAAACCGTAGATCACGAGCCGTCCAGTCGTCCCCAGGCAATCGTAGCTGCGCGAAAAGGATTTCCCTCCAATCGGGTCCATCACCATCTCGATTCCGCCCGCCGCGTATTTCTGGATCACCTCGACGAAATCGTCTTTCTCGTTATCGATCGCATGATCTACGCCCATTTTTCGCAAGGTATCCTGCTTGGCGGGCCCGGCTGTCGCGAAAATCTTCAAGCCGCGCGCCTTTGCAATCTGCACGGCGGCGATCCCGACGCCGCCCGCCGCGCCGTGGATTAAAATTCGATCGCCCGGCAGCATGTTTCCCATCACTACGATCGAGTGGTAGGCCGTCAGATAATTCACGGGAATCGCAGCCGCCTCATCGAAGCCAATGCCCTGCGGCAATCGAAACGCGAGGCTCGCCGGCACACTCACCCATTCCGCGTAACCGTTGAAGTTCGTCACCGCGGTAACGGCGTCGCCTGGCCGCAGCGCATCTCCGTCGCCCGGGCGGCCGCCGTCGCCGATTTTCTCAACGATTCCGGCCACTTCCAGACCCGGCACGAAGGGCGGCCTGGGCGCGGTGGGATAAAGCCCCATGCGCGCCAGCAAGTCCGCGAAATTCACTCCGATTGACTTCACCCGAATCAGGATTTCGCCGGTTTTCGGCTGTGGATCGGGTACATCCTGCAGCGAAAAAACTTCCGGGGCCCCATACCTCCGAATTACGGCCGCACGCATCTAATTCTCCTTTGGCTTGTAGCGGACCGGGCTGGGGGCGCTGGGTCGCCGCAGCAATTCCATTGGGAAAAAAGCATATCTTACCTTACACTGTAAGACCCTGTGCCTCGATGAAAATACAATTTAAGCGTGGTAGAATTTTTCTTTTCGCAGCAATAATGGCCGTAAGTTGCGTCTTTCTGGCGTCGGCCCAGCCTGCCGATTCCCCCGCACCGCCGCTCATCACGGCAATGCAGCAGGAACTCAGCCGCTCGATGGATGCGCTCTCGACGGCCAATCCACCGGCCTATTTTATTAGCTACACCGTCACAGACGCCGACGAGTCCGAGGTTTCCGGCTCGAACGGCGCCCTGATCGAAAGCGACGACGACCATAATCGCTATCTCGAGGTCCAGACGCGCGTCGGCTCCTATCAGCTCGACGATACGCACAAAATCACCGGTGGCCGCGAAGATTATACGAGCGGCGCCGAGCCTATTGTCCTCGATGATGACATTCCCGTTCTCCGCCGCGAAATGTGGCGCCAAACGGATCGCCAGTACCGCGAAGCCTCCCAACGCCTCATCCAGGTAAAAACCAGCCAGCAGGTGCAGGTGCAGAGCACGGAAGGCGCGGCGCCGGATTTTTCGCACGAGAAGCCGCAGGTTTCGATTGGCCCTCTGGTTTCGATCCACGTTGACCGCAAACCTTGGGAAGAGCGCGTCCGCCGTTACACCGCCGAATTCAGCAAGTCGCCCGCGGCTCTGAATTCGCTGGCCACGTTCACGGCACAGGCTACGAACCAGGATCAGGTCACGTCGGAAGGTACCAAACTTCAGTTCGGGCTGATCCATTACCGCCTCGAGCTTTATCTGCAAACGAAGGCGCCCGACGGCATGGACATCGACCGCTACGCCAACTTCGATTGGCTCGATCCCAAAGATGCCCCGACGGACAAAACAGTCGACGCCACGATTCATCAGTTGGTCGGCGAAGCCGAAGCGCTCGACAAAGCGCCGCTCGTCGATCCTTACGCAGGCCCCGCGCTGCTCACAGGACGCGCCGCCGCCGTTTTCTTCCACGAAATCTTCGGCCATCGCGCCGAAGGTTTCCGCCAGAAGGACATCGAAGAGGGCCAGACGTTCACCAGCAAAATCGGTGAAAAGATCATGCCTGACTTCATCTCGATCAAGGACGATCCCACCGAGGCCACGCTGAACGGCGAGATGCTGCTCGGCCATTATCCCTTTGACGACGAAGGCGTGCCCGCAGAAGACGTGCCGCTGGTCGATCATGGCGTGCTCAAGACTTTCCTTATGTCGCGCTCGCCGCTCGTTGGTATCCCGAATTCCAACGGCCACGGTCGCCGCCAGCTCGGCTACGTTCCCGTTTCGCGACAGGGCAACCTGATCGTCTCCAGTACCAACGGTGTCCCTTTTGCGCAGTTGCGCCAGAAGCTGATCGATATGGTCAAGCAGCAAGGGTTGCCATATGGCCTTTTGATCGACGATATCTCCGGCGGCTTCACCATGACGGGCCGCTCGCAGCCCCAAGCGTTCCAGGTCGAGCCACTCGTGGTTTATCGCGTCTATGCCGATGGCCGCCCGGATCAGCTCGTGCGCGGCGTCAACATCGTCGGCACTCCACTCGTATCGCTCTCGAAAATCGTGGCCACCAGTGATAAGCAGGAAATTTTCAATGGCTACTGCGGCGCCGAATCCGGCTCCGTTCCTGTCGCGGCCGTCTCGCCCGCAATTCTGATTTCCGAAATGGAATTCGCCAAGAAGGAAACTTCGACGGACAAACCGCCGATCTTGCCGCCCCCAGCGCACGATCCGGACGCAACCAAGGGGCAGGCACAATGAAAACACTTCTTTCAACCGCCGCAATGATTGCGGCTGTAGCGCTTTCCACGTTTGCAGGCGCTCCGCGTCCTGCGCCGCGAAAGCAATCCAACGGCATGCCGGATTTCACCAACGACAAAGACCAGACGCTCCACGCCATGCAAGACGAGTTGAATCGCTCCAAGGCGCGCCTCGTCATCCCGAGCGTCGGCAAGCCCTACTTTATCGAGTACCGCCTCATCGACCTCGATATCCGCGAAGTGAGTGCCTCCTTCGGCGCCGAAGTTTCCAGCGCCGTCTCGCGCACGCGCAGCATGGGTGTCGATGTCCGTGTGGGAAACTATCATCTCGATAGTTCGAATTTTATCGGCCAGGGCGGTTTCCAGGGAGTTTTTGGCAATACGGGCCAGGTCGGCATCGATCGCGACTACCATTCGCTCCGCCAGGATCTCTGGCTTGCCACCGACGAAGCCTACAAAAACGCCGCGGCGCAGATGTCTCTCAAGCAGGCGTTTCTCAGCAGCCTCACCAAGCCGCCCGAAATCGACGATTTCTCCCAAGTTCCGCCCACCGTGGACGTCGAACCGCGCCTGGAAGCGGATTGGACTTCGCGCAACTGGGAGCAGGAAGCGCGCGAAGCTTCCGCCGGCCTGAAGAAGTTTCCCGATCTCTACGGCTCGCACGTCAACTACTACATCATCTATGCGACCACCTATCTGATGAACAGCGAAGGCACGGTAATCCGCAATTCGCGCTGCATCGCCGCCGTCGAAGCCGCTCTCGATACGCAAGCCGAAGACGGCATGCCTCTGCACAATTTCTATTCGCTTGACGTGCTGAATCCCGCCGATCTGCCCGATCCGGCCACCGTCGCCAAAGGCGTCGAAGAAGCCGCCACGCAACTCATGGCTCTTCGTGACGCACCGCTCGTGACGGATTACACTGGCCCGATGCTCTTCGACCCGCGCGCTGCCGGTTCGCTCGTGGCGCAACTCGTCACGCCGTCGCTTTCCGGCGCTCGCCCGCCGCTTTCGTCCAACACGCAGTTTGATTCGATGATGGAGCGCTTCGGCGGGCAAAGTGACTGGTCCGGCCGCCTCGGCACTCGCGTTCTTCCCGTCGGCGTCTCGCTCACGGACGATCCCACCGCCATGAACGCGCAAGGCCAGCCTCTCATCGGCGATTACAAAATCGACAACGAAGGCGTAAAAGCCCAAAAAGTCACGGTCGTAAACAACGGCATGCTCACAGGTCTGCTCATGACGCGCCGACCTGGGCCCGAATTCGACGCATCAAATGGCCACGCCCGCGCCGGAGACACGCAGCCGATCCCGAGCAACTTGATTCTGCAAGCCACCAAGGGGCTCGATCAGGCTGCGCTCCAGCAAAAATTCATTCAGGCCTGCAAGGACGACGGCCACAACTGGTGCCTCGAAGTTCAGCGCATGGATAATCCCGCGCTCGGCGCCGTTAGCCCGGGCGACGCTGCGGACACGGTCAGCCAGCTTGCCGGCGGACTCGGCAGCGGCACACGTCTGCCGCTCATGATGTACAAGGTATATGTCAGCGACGGCCACAAAGAACTCGTTCGCGGCGGCACGATCGAGGATCTCACCGTTCGCACCCTGCGCAATATTTTGGGCCTTGGCAGCGACTCGACGGTCTATAACTATTTGCAAAACGCCGAAGACGGCCTCGCAGGCACGGCCTTGGGCGCGTTCGGCACCGTCGGCGAAAACGGCATTCCCAGCACCGTCACTACGCCCTCGCTCCTCCTCGAAGAAGTCGAGGTCCAGGGCTTCCACGGCGAACCGCGCCGCCGCCCGATCGTCCCGCCGCCCCCGATGCAGTAGCAACGGCAACAGAACAGCAATTCGTCAAACAGAATAAAAGCTCACCGGTCCGTGTCGCCGCAGGTCCGCGAACGGCGCCTGCAACACTTCCCACGCCAGGGGTAACGGACCGGCATGTCGTCGAAACCGCCGCGCCCTCCGTCCGAAAGTGTTTACGTTGAGCTTTTGCTGCGACTGAGGACCTTCACGCAGCAATGTCGCCAGCACTCGGTACTGCCCCAGTGTCAGCTTCTTCGGCGTCAGCGGTCGGCTCAGCAGCAGTCAAGCGTCTGCGCCGCATCCAGGTAAACTCCGAATGCGCTCTCCGTCGCAGCATCGATACTCTTCTGTCCCATGTCTCCTCGTTCCCCGAATGGGAATCGGCCAACCGAACTTTCACGCCATGTCCCCCGCACCGGGCAGCGGCATAACCCGCAAGAAGGCAGTTGCTGCCTCTTCTGCCTCCCTTGCCTCATGTGCCTGGTGTGCGTCCTTTACCTCCTGTCCTCCCGCAGCCCGGCACCAGTTTCGCGCTGGTAGACCTTCCGCCATCAGCGGCTGATCTCGCGAAGCGCAAATTAAGGCGGCAAGCGCGCCATATTAGGTCTCTTTGGCTCGTTTTATGGCGCCAAATTGGTGTTTGCGTTGTATACGAAGTCGTTCGGCTTTCGCAGGATCTGTTCGTTCGTCCAGTACGTCTCAATGCGCCTGTCCGGCTGGACAGTTTCCTTGGGAGAACCGATGCCCGACGCCGAAATTGACCCAATCTCCGCCGTCCCCTAGCCTTGTCTCGGTGGGGCGATATACCAGCGAATAGCTGCTCGGGCCTAGCGTGGGGAACTCTTGGAGCCGTCCGGGTCGCCCGAATCTAACTAAAAATAAGATACTTAATGGAGGTTTTCGCATGAAGAAGTTCATGTGGGTGGCGCTTGCCATATCGCTGTTCGTGATTCCCTCTCAGGCGCAACAGGTCACGCCGGCATCTGACGTCTCTGCGGGTTATTCCTTCCTGCGCGTCGGCGGGTCCAACGGGGTCAATATGAATGGCGGCACAGGTTCGGTCGCCTTTAATGCAAACGACTGGCTCGGCTTCGTAGGGGATTTCGGCTTCTATCACGCCTCCCCGAGCGGCGTAGGCCTCTCCGCCACGACTTATCAATTTGGGCCTCGCTTCTCTTATCGCGCGGGCGGCAAAGTCGTGCCTTTTGGCGAAGCTCTCTTCGGCGGCGCACGCCTCTCGTCGTCGGGCATTGCAACTAACCCCTTTGCTTACACCATGGGTGGCGGCGCTGACTTGCAACTTGGTGTGAGCGACAAGTGGTCCTTGCGGCCGGAATTCGAATACGTTGGCATGCGTCAAAACGGTTCCACCGAGAACTGCATGCGGATTTCGGTCGGAATCGTTTTCCATCTCGGCCAGAAGTAAGCAATCGCGTTAAATTGGAGTTCGATAGCGCCGGTTTTCTTTCCAACCGGCGCTATCTTTATTTATAGTGTCGGCAAAAGCGCAATCCATGCCCCCTCCGTCGTCGAGGCCCGCGCCCCTGCATTGGCTCTACCCTTTCGTTGCGAAAGCGAGGTATATTCCTGCCACAATGTCTACGAAGCGCCTTTCGGTCCTTTTGGCATTTTTCGCGATCCTGGTCGCAACCGCCGCATCGTTTGCCACCAGCGGGTCTAGCGCAGAGTCCCACCGCGGCCGGCTCTTCTTTCTCAGCATCGGCGGCCGGGGAACCGGCGGCCGCGTCGCCTCGGTCAATGATGACGGGACCGATCTCAAAGTACTGGTGAGCGGCCAAAAAGCGGGCCCTGATGGGATTGTCGTGGACACGGCAACGAAGAAAATCTACTGGACGAACATGGGTCGACCGAGCGCAAACGACGGCACGATCGAAAGTTCCAACCTCGATGGGAGTGACGTCACAACCGTCGTTCCTGCCGGTGGCGCGTGGACGCCAAAGCAACTAAAGCTCGACGCGAAGCATGGAAAGTTGTACTGGTCCGATCGCGAAGGAATGCGCATCATGCGGGCGAACCTGGACGGCTCCGATATCGAGACCTTGGTCGAGACGGCGAAGGGCGACGCCGCTCGCGAAGATGCGAGGAACTGGTGCGTGGGCATCGCTCTAGATTTGAACGGCGGAAAAATCTATTGGACGCAAAAGGGGAGCGGCGGAAACGGCCGTATTTTCCGCGCGAATTTGGATATTCCGAAGGGGGAGGACGCCGCGGAGCGTACCGATATTGAGACGCTGTTCGATCAACTGCCAGAGCCGATTGATATGGATTTGGATCTCACGAATCGAACGATGTACTGGTCCGATCGCGGCGACCCGCCTCGTGGCAATACGATCAATCGCGCGCCGATGGATCCCAACAAGGGACCGCAGCAGATTCTTGTCAGCGGGCTGAAAGAAGGCATCGGAATGGCGCTCGACCTGAAGGATAAGCGCATGTTCTACACTGACTTAGGCGGCAACGTGTACGGCGCCAACATGGACGGCACGGACGCGACAGTGCTGCTGTCCGGGCAAGGGGCTCTCACCGGGATTACCTGGGTCGACTTGGGGAAATAACAGGAAGTTTGCTGCCCGAAATCCTCGCAACCCTAACGATCTCACGCTATGAACCCTAACGATTTCGTTCTGCGAACCCCGAAGGGCCTCGTTAACAAGGTCGATACAAATTTGGCGCCGTAAACATGCCTAAAATGCCCAAAAGTGCCGCAGAATCGCACCCTTGGCGCCTTAAAACCGGTTCATTCGGTGGCCGTGGACTTCACAACACTCTGACGATGCGTTGTTTCAGTAGATGTCGTACTGCTCCCAGTGCAGTGCGGCGTCGGCCTGGATGATGACGCTCTTTTTCGTCCAGCGCTCCAGTTCTTCGACCAGGGACGATTCGCGGGTCTTGAGCGCCTTGGCAATCTCGGGATTGACGCGGAGCGTGAGGCTCGCCGCGTCCATTTCCGGCGCCATCTTCTTGGCTTCGGCCTGAATCTCGTAGCAAAGGGTTGGAACCGACTTCACCATACCGGAGCCGGCGCAATAGGGGCACGGCTGGCAGAGAGTGCGTTCGAGGGCTTGCTTGGTGCGCTTACGGGTGATTGCAACAAGCCCAAACTCATTGAACCGCAATACTTTCGATGGGGCACGGTCCGCTCTTAGCGCGTCTTCCAGCGCCGCCATCACCCTTTCGCGATTGCGCCGCTCTTCCATGTCAATGAAGTCGATCACGATAATGCCGCCCAAATCGCGGAGCCGCATCTGGCGGACTATCTCTTTCACCGCCTCAAGATTGGTGCGAACGATGGTGTCTTCCAGGCGGTTTGAGCCCTTGCCGACGAACTTGCCGGTGTTGACGTCAATCGCGACGAGCGCCTCGGTATGGTTGATCACGATATAGCCGCCGGACTTCAGCCAAACTTTCGGACGCAGGCCCTTGTCGATCTCCTGCTGGATGCCAAATTCCTCGAAAATCGGTGTCTCTTTCGTGTAGAGCTTTACACGACTTACGAGCGCCGGCTGAAATCTGCCCATGAACTCGACGACCTTGGTGTAGTCGTCTTCCGAGTCCACCCATACAGCTCCGAAATCCGAGTTCACAAAATCGCGGAGGATACGTTCCACAAGATTCAGGTCGCGGTGAAGAAGCGAGGGAGCTTTTCGCTGTTCCGAACGCGCCTTGATTTCCGACCATGTCCGCGTGAGAAATTCCACGTCCGCCCGAACGTCTTCCGGCGGAGCGGATGATGCGGCGGTTCGAACGATAAACCCACCGCCTGCCGTACCCTTCGCATCGTTCACCAGATGCCGCAGCCGCGAACGCTCTTCGGCCGAAGCAATCTTCCGCGAAACGCCTGTGTGGTGCAGCGTCGGCATGTAAACCAGATACCGTCCCGGCAGCGCCACGTGACTTGTAATTCGCGCGCCCTTCTTGCCAAGGGGCTCTTTGGCGATCTGCACGATGATTTCCTGCCCTTGCTTCAGCAACTCGGAAATGAGTTGTGGTCTTCTCGGTTGCTGTCCATGTCGGCTAGGGCCGTGACCGTGGCGGGGACGACGTCCACGATCTTGCCGACGGCCACCACGATCGCGACCGCCTCTACGATTCGGATGCTGCATCCGTGCGCGGAAATCTCCGCGAACTGTGGCCTTCCAAGGTTGCTGGTCCGATTGCGACGAACCTTCAGATGCGCCACCCTCAGCGACCAAAGGCTCCGGCTCTTCAGCTGTGTCGTACGCCAGGAGCGACTCGCGAACCTCGGCCTCGGCATCCATCTCCTGCGGTTCTGTCTCTTCTTCATCACCGACTTCCGCGTGACCTTCGGCGTGTTCCTGAGCGTCGTCCGCCAAAGCGTCCTCGTGGGCCTCTTCAAGTGCAGCTTCCGCGAAGGTGTCGATTTCGTGGTCGTCGGCGTCATCGCCCTGTTCGCGCTGCATTTCTGCCACGTTCTGGGCGTGCGCCGCGGCTTCTTCGGCACTTCGGTGGGCGATTACGTGGTCATCGCTGTGCAGATCAGAAACGTCCTCAGCGTCCGCGGAATGATCCGGCTCGGTTGACATCTCGTGAGAGTCATCTTCGTCGGTAGCCTCTTCAGCTTCATGAATCGCAGATTCCATCTCGTCCCGGTGCTCCTCAATGATGGGAGCCTCAGGCGACGTGAAGGCCGCAACCGCGTCCGAAAGAGATGCATCAGGCCGACGCCATTTCGAAATGGACTCGCCGGGAAGCGGCTCGAAGCCAGCAAAAGGCTGGTGGCTGACGGAAGGAGTCGATTCTTTCTCCGTTTTCTCCGCCGAATGCGGTAGTTCGTGCGGGAACGCCTGCGAACCGGCATGCGGCGATTCCACATCATGCCGCACGGCATCCAGAACATCAGAACCGGCGCTTGCCGAAATCGGCTCGCCTTCGGCCGACGTAGCCGTCGGTTCCAGCGCAGGCCGTTCGCGATATTTCGCGAGGGATTCTCCCGGCAAAATGATCGGTGTATAGCCTTCGGGCATTGCCTCGGATGGACGATCATCACGCGATCCCGGCGAGGCATATTTCGACGGCGGAAGATCCCGGCCGCCGTGATGATGAGGGCGATCCCCGCGATCACCGCCGCGGCCACGACGTCCAAAACGGCCACCGCGTCCGCGCCCGCGTCCGAATCTGCCTGAATCGCGGCCGCCGAAACCGCCGCGGCCACGATCATCAAAGCGTGAGCGCCCCTGACCGAACGAAGGCGGCGCGGTGCGCGCCTCACCGGGGGCCGCAGGAGAAAGGCTTTCGCCGGGAAGCGGTTCGATATGACCCACTTCTTGTGGCGGAGCCGTAGCGGAAACTTCCGCCTCTGAAACAGGCTCGACATCCGCAGGCTCCATCACCGGAGCAGCGGCAGGCTGGCTCTCCGCGAAGGCGCGACCGCCCTGATCCTCAATTTTTTGAATCTTTTCTTCGGCCGTAGAGACAACCGTATCGAGGTCTTCGACTTCTTCCATGAAATCAGTGACATAGAGGAAGGCGTCGCTATCGAGGCCGATTTCGACGAAGGCCGACTGCATGCCGGGAAGCACGCGCGTGACACGGCCCTTATAGATGCTGCCGACTAGCGCAAATTCGCGTTCGCGTTCGACGTAATACTCACAAAGCTGCCCCTCTTCGAGAATGGCGACCCGCGTTTCGTGCGGGTTCACCGAAATAACCATTTCCTTTGACATGAGAACTCCTATTGACGCTCGGGAGCGCGATGGCGCACACCTCTGCGCTCATCCGAAGGGCGCGAGCGATTACAGTAGCGTCTCGCTGCCGCGACGGACCGCAGGGAAAGGTCCCAAATTGTTGCGGGATATTTTCCTTCTTCCGATGCATCAAAAACTCAAATCTGAATTCCCGCAGCCGCAAAAGCGTGCGCGGGGCACTAAACAACACGCAGGATCAGTTGACGAAACGCCGCATGCGGACATTCATCACCAATCCTAACGACAAAAACACGAAGGCGGTTGCCGATCCGCCATAACTCATCAGCGGCAGCGGAATGCCGGTGACCGGCATATACCCTATCACCATTGCGGAGTTGACCAAAACGTGAAACCCCAAGATAGAGGTCACTCCCATGACCACAAACATTCCGGCTTTGTCTTTCGCCTTCTGCGCATTATCCACAAGGCGCAGAATCAGACCGAGATATAACAGCAAAACGACGCAAACGCCAATGAAACCTTGTTCCTCGGCGAGCGCCGCCAGAATAAAGTCCGAATAACGGACGGGCACGAACCCCAACTGGTTCTGGCTGCCCTTTCCGAACCCCTTGCCCCAAAACCCACCCGAGCCTACCGCGATTTCCGACTGCAAAATCTGATAACCGGCGCCGCGCTGATCCTGCTCCGGATGGAGGAAGGTTTCAATGCGCTGCTGTTGGTAAGGGTGAAGATGGGTCCTCATGCTCCAGGCGACGGGAACCAGGATCACGAGCGCCAAAAGCCCAATTGCGGCGTGCTTCCACTCGATCCCGGTCAGAAACGCACCCACAAGAGCCACAGGGACCAAAACCATCGCAGTCCCTAAGTCCGGCTGTTTCAGGATCAAATATACGGGGACCAGGGTCAGGAGGGCAAGCTTGCCGAGATCCTGCAATGTGAGCCGGTCCGTGTGAACCTCACTGAAGTACCGGGCCAACACTATGATTATAATCAACTTCATTATTTCTGACACCTGTAAATCGAAGCCGCCAAAAAGCGGGATCCAGCGCTTCGCGCCCAGCCGCGAGAGCCCGATGACCAGAACTACCAGAAGGCTCACAATTCCAAAGACATAGAGGGCAGGGGCTTGATCCAATAAGGTGTGGTAATCGATCCGAGAGACGATGAACATGCCGATCACGCCGATGCCGATCCACATCAATTGCCTGTATTGCATGCCGGCCATGCCGCTGGCGTGCGTTGACGAGTAGATCTCCAGGATGCCGATGGTGCTGATGGCGGCGACGATGGCAAGCAGGGTCCAGTCGAAATCCTGGATGCGAGGGCGTTCTTTCACGGCTGCTGCGCTCCCGTCCGGACAGAGGCGACCAGAGGTTTCGATGGCGCAATCACCGTTGCCGAAGGCGGCACGCGAGGCGCGCCCGCCGTCTGCAGAGGCGGCGGCATCTGGAAATGACCTGCTTTCTTGTCGTAATAGGCCTTCACGATGTCCCGTACAATCGGCGCAACCGAACTGCCCCAACCAGCGCCCTGAACAAGAGCGGCCACAACGATGTCCGGATTACGGCGCGGTGCGATGCCGACAAACCAGCCATTTTCTTTAAGGTGCCTGCCCAATTTGTTCTGCAACTCGAAGCTCTCCGTTTGCGCCGTCCCCGTCTTCCCCGAGAAATCGATATTCTGCAGTTTCACCGATTCCGCCGTCGTCCCGTCGGGCTCATTGACCACGCCCCACATGCCATCTGTGACTTGCTGGACCGTGTTGTCGGAGAGCGGGAAAGAGACGTACTTAAGTCCTGTGGCATCCTTCAGAAGGTGGGGCGGGATAAGAGTGCCGCCGTCGGCTACCGCCGCGATCATTCGAGCTAACTGGATGGGCGTCACCGTCACGGCACCCTGTCCAATCGAAACCGAGATGGTCGAGCCTGGATACCACTTATGGTGGTTAACACGCTCCGACCATGCCTCTGAGGGGATCAAGCCAGGCTCTTCGCCCGGGAGATCGATCCCTGTACGCTCGCCTAAACCGAGGCCTGTGGCGTAATAGGCGATGCGATCGATCCCGAGCAATTTGCCGACGTTATAGAAGTAGACGTCGCAAGACGCGACAATTCCTTTGTGCAGATCGACTTCCCCGTGAGCGTGATCGCAATGAAAGACGCGCCCGTAGAAGGTGGCTTGACCAGGGCAATAGACCGTATAGTTGGCCGGGATGGCTTTTGATTCCAGCATGGCCGTCGCCATTACGATTTTGAAGACGGAACCGGGAGCGAGCTGCGCCTGAATGGCTCGGTTTAATAGGGGCGTTTCCGGGTCTGAGTTAAGCGCTGCCCATTCTTTCGAAGAGATACGGACGGCGAAATCGTTAGGATCGAACGTCGGGCGGCTCACCATAGCAAGCACTTCGCCCGTGTGGGCATCCATGGCAACGAGCGCGCCTTCTTTATTCGCAAAGTCCGCGTCTGCCACAGCCTGCAGGTCTTCGTCGATCGTCAATTGGATCGGCTTGCCGGGAATGGCGTCAACGTCACCCATGGTGCGCATGACTTTGCCCATGCTGTTGACAACCATACGGCGCATGCCATCGGTTCCTTCGATCTGCTGGTCGTATTCCTTCTCCAATCCGGCTTTACCGACGATGTCCCCTGGCCGGAAGCGGTCCGGATACTTGTCAATGTCATCCTGCGAGACCTCACCGACATATCCGATCGTATTTGCGAGCATTTCGCCGTGCGGGTAGCGACGGCGCTGTACCATCATCAAATCGAGCAGGGGGAGATCGGCGCGGTGAGATTCGACGAAGGCGATGTCCGCTTCGGTGGCGGCAGGCTTGATAATGATGGGCTCGAATTTCGGTTCGCCGCGGGCTTGCTCGATCTGATCGTCAAGATCCTGTTTGCTAATTCCAAGCCCTTCTTCGATCAGGCCGAAACTCTTTGCGTCCTGCTTCAGGTTGTCGCGGAGGAGAAGGATGCTGAAGGAGGGATAGCTGTCTACCAGGACGCGCCCTTCGCGATCAAGCATCGCTCCGCGCGGAGCAATGATCGGAATCGTGCGAATCTGGTTTTTCTCGGCGAGATCGGCGAAATGGTCCGATTGGACCACTTCCAGTTTCCAGAATCCAACGAGAAGCAGGACTACGAAGAATACCGATAGGTACGAAACCAGCGCCAAACGACCCTGGGGAATTTTTTGATCACTAACAGTCCACGGTGCCACCGAAACTCCAGCGCGACAGGCCGCAGGGCTGGCGGCGGATGCGCGATACGATTCTCAAGTAAAAACAGTAGATGAAGATTCAAACTAACACTTGGGAAGCGCGACCGCAAGCTGCGTGTCCTTAATGCTAACTGGCTGATGGGGCAGGCGAAACAGCTTGAAGGCTCTATCGATCCTCGAGAGAAGGGCCTCAAGCAGACTTGCGGAGGCGGTCCAACGCGGCGAAAAGTACGACCGCCACGGCGGCGCTGATCAGCGAATCGAGCAAAAGATGAACACTGAAGTATGGCGCCGACTCATTGAGCAGAGCGCGCTCTGTGAAGGCGAGTATGCACTGGTGAAAATGAAAAAAGGCGAACGTCAGAACGAAGCGCGCAACGGGATGGTCCGTATCAATGTGCGCGCCGATCGTGGAGGCGACATATCCGACGAGCGTCTTGGCAATGCCGTAGAGTCCGATGGGATTGTCATGGCTGAGGCCGTCCTGGAAAATGCCGATCGCTGCACCCAGCAACAGACCCGTGGCCGGATTGCGACGGCTGACGCTGAAATAAATCACGACGAGCAGCGGAAGATCCACTGCGTCCGCCCAGCGGCCGTATTTATGCAGAAACGCCTGCAGAACTAACGCAACAAAGCTGACCAGCACGACCGAGCCGCTGTAAAACCTGTGCACTTCGATGTTCTGCTCGGATTGCAAGCCGGTGTTTAACATTGAGGCCATGGGCTACCTAGCAGGAGTTCCCTGTTGATCGGGTTTTTCCGCAGGAGTCACGTGCTTGCCGTCAGGAATCGCGCTCTTTGCGGGAGCCGCCGTGGATTGAGCAGCAACCGGCACGGGAGGGGGAGGAGGCACAGGCGAAACCGCAAAAGCCGTGCCGAGTTTACCCGGCGCCAATTCCTCCTGCGTCAGAAGCACGATCACGTCTTCGAGCCGGTCCAAGCGCGCCGCCGGGCGAACCGCGATCTTCTGAAACGGATTTCCCGCTTTGGCGGATGCGACGACGCCTACGAGCAGACCCTTCGGAAAAATTCTGTCTTCCCCGGAGGTAATGATCGTCTGGCCCACCGCAACTTTCTCGTCATTCACCACGTAATCCATGATCGGCTGCGGATCGCCGGTCCCTTTGATCACGCCGTGCGTGCGGGTATCGGCGAACATCGCGCCGACACCCATATTCTTGTCTGTCATCAACATGACCTGCGACGTGCTGTGAAAAACCTCCACGATTTTTCCGACAACGCCGTCCGGAGTAATGACGCCCATGTTGCGCTTCACGTGGTCCTGGTCGCCGCGATTGATGACCAGCGTCTCGGAGGCAGGGTCGGCGCTCGCTTCGATCACCTGCGCAGCAAGCATTTGGGCCTCGGGATGAACTTCGCGGAAATTCAGAAGCACTTCGAGGCGGTGCGCCTCACTGGCCTGCGTTTCGAGTTCCCGGTTGCGCAACTCCAGCTGACCCACGTCCGCTTGGAGTTGTTGGTTCTCGCTGCGAGCATTGCGCAAGTCGACATAACCTGACCACAGTCCTCCCAAATGAGAAAAAAACCACGTGCCGCCGCGGGCGGCCGGGGTGGAAGCTTCAACGCTCCAGTAGCGAATCAGGCGAACATCATGCGAGCGCCGGATTTGATACGCAAGCAGCAGCACTTGCGCGAGGACAACTCCCGCGAGAAGAGCCAGAGGGCGGTGACGAGATAAAGCGGCAATCATTCTTAGGGCCTAACCACAAGCTGAATACCGGAGCAGGCCGGCTTCTGCGTTGCACACACGGCGAATTTCCGGTTAATCGATCGAAACCAGCCGCAACAGCCGGAAATCGCTCAGCATTTTGCCCGTGCCCAGCACGACCGAAGCCAGCGGATCGTCGGCGATCGAAACGGGCAAACCGGTCTCTTCGCGAATGCGCTTATCGAGATTCTTAATCAGCGCGCCGCCGCCGGTGAGCACGATGCCGCGATCGCTGATGTCGGCGGAAAGCTCGGGCGGGCGTACGTTCCAGCGCCACGCGAATCGCGTTCAGGATGGTGGCGACGCATTCGGAAAGGGCTTCGCGGATTTCGCTATCGTCAATGGTGACGGTGCGCGGCACGCCTTCGATCAGGTTGCGGCCCTTCACTTCCAGCGTCAGCGGCTTTTCGAGCGGATATGCCGAACCGATCTCCATTTTGATCTGCTCGGCCGTGCGTTCGCCGACGAGCAGGTTGTACTTGCGCTTCAGGTAGTGCATCACGGCTTCGTCCATCTCATTGCCGGCGACGCGGACCGAGCGTGAATAGACGATGCCGCTCATCGAAATCACGGCGATGTCGGTGGTGCCGCCGCCGATATCGACCACCATGTTGCCCGAGGGTTCCTCGATCGGCAGGCCCGCGCCAATCGCGGCGGCCATCGCCTGCTCAACGAGATACACTTCGCTCGCTCGCGCGCGATACGCCGAATCCTGCACGGCGCGTTTTTCCACCGGCGTGATTTCGCTGGGGACGCCGATCACGATGCGCGGATGCACGAGAACGCGCCGGTTGTGCGCCTTCTGGATGAAATACGTCAGCATCTTTTCGGTGACTTTGAAGTCTGCGATCACGCCGTCTTTCATGGGCTTGATCGCCACCACGTTACCCGGCGTGCGGCCGAGCATGTCCTTCGCTTCGCGTCCGACGGCGACCACTTCCCCGCTGTTTTTATTGATTGCGACGATGGAAGGTTCGTTGACTACGATGCCTTTGCTGCGTGCAAAAACCAGCGTGTTGGCCGTACCAAGATCGATGGCGAGGTCGGAAGAAAGCAGACTGAAGACCGACCGCATATTATAGCCGTTTTTATTTACCAAGTGCTTCTCCCTCAGATTGTCCCGCGGACGCTGCTGCGGCAGCGCTGTTGCACGACCGGCACAGGCCGGCTACGGGATCACAATATCCACTCGTTTGATCGTCGTGTCCCCGCGCCGATTCTGCCCGGTTATGACGATCGTATGACTCCCTGAGGTCATCGGCTGGGTGAAATAGCGGAAATGGCCACTGGAATCAATATCTGCGACTTGCTCACCGTTAATGATCAGGATAGCACCGGGTTCGGTTCTCCCCATAACTTCCACACTGTTTCCTTCGAGCTGGGTGCCATCGATGGTAAGCAGCATATCCTGATTTTTGCCTTGCACGGCGAGCGTGAACTTGAAGACATCGCTGGGGTCGCTGATTTCGTTCTTTTCGTCGATCGCGCGCACGCGCCAGAAATAATTGCCAGGGTCGAGTCCTGTCACGTCGATGGCATTGTCGGCTGTTTTGATGTCTTTCACCACATGATTGAAAATACCGGTGGTGCTCGCCTGGAAGTCATACTGTTTCGCGGTCGCCACCGCCTTCCACGCGAAATGAACCGGATCCGTCTTGGGATCGCTCACAAATTTTGGCGCCAGATTGAGAGGCTCGAGGAGCTGCGGCGGCGCCAGGACCTGCGTCGTCGTAATCTCGGACTGCCCCGTCACGAACGAAGCGCGTTCCGACTGTCCAATCTGCATGTGCGTTGCGCCGCGATCGAGTTCGGCGCTACCGGCGGTAACGGTGATCTGTTGCTGCTGGGTAGCGGGATCACTGCTGACGGCGGCATGCGAATTTGAATGCAAATCCGCGACTGCATTCTCAAAGGAGACTTCGGCCTTAGAACCAGATGTTAAACCGCCCGTATTGAGGTCCACCTGGCCGGATGTGATATGGACGGCCACCTGCGTGGACTCCTGGCCGACATCGTTCTCTTCTACGGTGACGAGCGTATCGCCTTTCACCGTGTATTCCGTCCCGTCGGCAAACGCAATGCGTGCCACACCTTCCGGCCCGGTCTGGATCAGATCGCCCTTATCGAGCGTCACTTGGTAATCGGCGTTCACCCATTGCACAGAATCGGCTTTCTTCACCTGCACTTTGCCGTCGAGATTGACGAAACGCGCCTGGCGTGCGGCGGCAGAGGCGACCGGCGTCTCCGGTTCGGCAAAGGTCTGATTCAGCTTCTGCAGGACCACGGTGGAAGCGGACGGGAAAACGAGATAAATGCACGCAAGAACGATTGCCGTGATGAGGACGATGTACAGCAAGACGGTCCGATACTTGACCGTGTGCCAGTACACTTCGACCCGCGAGATTTTCGGCTTCTCACTCACAACGATCGCCTATTCCGGGAAAAATCCTGCCAATTTTGAAATCTAGCACACGGGTATGGGGCTTTCAACACGACGAAGACGCGGTTGCTAAACCGCTAACATCTAATGCGAAGCAGAAGAGATTGCAGAATCGATTGAGCTCGCATCTGCGCTTTACGTCTGAGCTGGTTGGCCGTATTCGATTGCGTTGAGCTGAACAACCTTTCGCCCTGTACCAAATCCGTACCCGAGGATACATTGACGCCAAAACGCCGCGGCCCCATGATCCGGCCCAAGTTCTGGCGGAGCAAACTCCGCCGCATACGTTCAATCTCTGATTCCGCACTTCACCAGCCTGTTTCAGTTGTAAGCGCCAGGCACCGCGCGTGATCGCCTAATCCTCTTCGCCTGGCTGCGTGTTCTCCTCCCAGTCATCGCCCAGGAAGTCGCCTGCACCATGTCTGTCTAAGACAAGCGCGTAGGGAGGCAGCATGCAGATCAAGAGTCTTTGTATGGCAACAGCCGTCGTTCTATTGGCCCCAATCCCCAAATCCTCGCCGCATCCGACTACGGCGCCACAAACTCGATTCCGTATTTCATCACAAGCGATGGGCCGGTCCGCAAAGCGCGCTTCCCGTTCACGCTCAATTCGAACGGCACGTTGAGTTCGACTCCGGACGGCGGCGTCCATGACATCTTCACCATTGCGGGCCGACAGGATGCTCCGGGTTGCAGCATGGCGCAGCCGAATTATGAAGCCATGCAACAACTCAACAACATCATCTTTCGGATCCCGACGCCGCTCTTCGGCTCCGGACTAATCGACAACATTCCCGATGCGAACGATCCTCGCCAACATGCAGGCCAATGCAGCGTTGAAGAAGTCTCTCGGCATCTCCGGACATCCCAACTACAGCGGGAACGACGGCACGATCACGAAATTCGGATGGAAGGCGCAGAACAAGTCGCTCGAAATCCTCGCCGGTGAAGCCTACAACGTGGAAATGGGCGTCACCAACGAGCTTTTCATGAACGAACGGGGTCCGGCGCCGACATCGTGCCTCTACAACCAGACTCCGGAAGATGAAACCAATTTCGAGGCTGCCGGGGCCGGTATTCCGAGCGACATTGTTGGATTCGCGGATTTCATGCGCTTTCTAGTGCCATGATGGCCGCGCGACGCCCGCAAATGGAGGTCTGCTCGGCTGCGATCGAAGCGCACACAAGCTCGGGCTCAGAGGCAAATCAGGTGATCGCGGCATTCCATAAAGTCACGCCACAGCAGCAACAAGATCTGCTCAACTTCCTGCGCTCGCTCTAGTGTGTGCCGGAGTGGCCGGCCTCGCCCGCCGGCCACTCCGTCATTCCGCTCGCAAGGCCTGTATCGGATCCACCACGGACGCTCGCCGCGACGGGATATAGCTCGCCAGCGCAGCAATCGCCACCAGAGCCACGCACACAAGCGCGTACGTCGCCGGATCGACCGGACTCACATTGAAAAGTAGCGAAGCCATTAGCCGCGTCACCGCAGCCGCCGCAGCCAGCCCCACGATTACTCCGCCCACTGTGAGTATTAGCCCCTGACGCACGAACATTCCGGTCACGTTCTCGCGTTGCGCGCCCAGCGCGATTCGAATACCGATTTCGCGCGTGCGTTGCGACACGCTGTAAGCGACCACGCCATACAGGCCGATCATTCCCAGGAGCAACGCCATTCCGCCCGCAATCGCGATCATCGTCAGTGTGAACGACGTGCGCGCCATCGACTTCGTATAAAGGTCGCCCAATGTTTGCACGTTTCTAAGGGGAAGATTGCCGTCCACGGACCAAACCGCCTGCTGCGCGTCCTTCATTAAGCTCTGCGAGCCGGCCCGCGGAGTACGAATCGCATAGGTCATGCCGCGCGTCACCTGGACGTCGCCGACTTCGAAATGGTTCATGATCAATGGCCAGTAGACCGTAGCGGGAGCCTTTTTGCTCATGCCATCCCAATAAACGTCTCCCACGACGCCGACGATCTGGCGCCAATCGTCTTTCGTACTGACACGGATTCGCTTCCCCAGCGCGTTTGCCGGATTTCCCCAGTATTCCTTGGCAAAATTTTCGCAAATGATCGCCTCCGGCAGCCGCTGATACGTCTCCGCCCAGGTAAAATCCCGCCCGGCAATCAACCGCATGCCGAGCGTCGAAAAATACCCAGGCGATACAAACTTAAACCGACGCAGGGGAGGAATCTGGCCGGAAGCGTAATCGTGGTCCTCTGCAAAAACAGGATCGGTCCAGCCTTGATCATCCATGGGAACCGAGTTCCCCATGGCAACTGACACCACTCCGGGAGTGGCCGCGATCTTGTCCTCAATCGCCTTCTGCATGTGAATCAGAGCGTCCGGATCCTTGACCTCCGTACTCGGAAACGAAATTTTAAATGTCTGCACCTGGCCGGGCTCGGAAAAGCCGGGATCGACGGTCATCAACGCGCGAAAGGTCCGAATCATGAGGCCCGAACAGATGAGCAACACGGACGCAAGGCCGACTTGCACTACCACAAGCGTATTCCGTGCGCGATGCCGCTCGCGACTCTGGCTTAGGCTGCGTCCGCCTTCGCGCAGCCCCGCGCCCAAACGGCTGCCGGCGTATTTCAAAATCGGAAGGAGACCAAAAAGGAGGCTGGCGATCAGCGAAATCGCCAGCGTGAAAAGCAGCACCGGAAGATCGATACCGATCTCCTCAATCCGCGGAATTCCGGTCGGCGCCAGCGCCACCAGCACGCGCAAGGCTCCATAAGCTACGCCCAAGCCAAGCGCGCTGCCGGCGAAGCCGATCAGCACGCTCTCCAAGAGCAAATCCGCCGCAATCCGGGCGCGGCTCGCGCCAAGCGCCGAACGAATCGCAAGCTCCTGCTGCCGCCCTTCCGCGCGAACAAGCAACAAGTTGGCTACGTTCGCACACGCAATCAGCAGCACCAGCACGATGCTGCCCATCAAAATCCACAGAATCTTGCCCGAATCTCCCACCACGTCCTGCTGCAGCGGGCGAACGTTTGGCCCGATGTTGGCTTTTAAAAACAGCTCCAAGCTGAATCCCGGCGGAGGCGGAAAACTGCGCCATACGATTGGAATCATCCGCGCCACGTCTAGGTTCGCCGAGGCGATCGTTGCGCCAGGTTTCAGCCGCGCAAGTCCTTGATAACTGAAATTCCCCAGGGTGGCCTTCGCCCGGTCAAAATGAAAAGGCATCAACACTTGCAAGTCACGATCGTCAAGAAACTGAAAATTTGGAGGCATCACCCCGATCATCTGGCGCAGCGTGCCGTCGGCCATGATCGTCTTGCCGATGATCGAGCGGTCGCCGCCGAATTTACGAAGCCAGTAGCCATACATCAGAATCACAGTCTCCGGCGCACCCGGAGCGGTATCGGCGGCGCTAAACCAATGCCCCAGCATGGGCGAGACGCCAAGCGCCGGGAGCACACCTTCGGTCATATCCACGGCGTGAATCTGTTCGGGTGGTCCATTGCCCGTTACACTGACCGAATCACCGTCATAGAGGCCGATTTGCTGAAAATCGCGGCTCTGCTCCCGGTAAATGAAATAGTTTGCCGGCGACATATTCAGCTGGGGAATGTTGAGTGCCGGAGCAGTGTGCCACACGCCGACCAACTGCTCGG
The DNA here is from genome assembly GCA_963753205.1 of uncultured Acidobacteriota bacterium. Classification (GTDB taxonomy): domain Bacteria; phylum Acidobacteriota; class Terriglobia; order Acidiferrales; family UBA7541; genus Palsa-295. Next base: position 230,445 of record CAVWBL010000002.1, read on the forward strand.
GATGGGGATAAGGCAGGGGCTTCAGTACCACTCCTTCCAAAATGCTGAAGACCGCCGTCGTCGCGCCGACGCCCGCCGCTATCGTGATGACGGCAATGAGTGTGAACGCGGGGGCGCGCCGGAACCGGCGCAGAACCTGCCTGAATTGGTTTAAGAAATTTTCCATTGAGAAGCGCCCCTCAGCTCTTGGTACGCAAACGCAAGAGCGGAAGTTCCGCAGCGCAACCCGAGGTCGCTCGGAAATACTGAAAGGAGTCTATACCTGTAGGACGTCGCCATCGCGCGCGACGGCTCTATAGAGCACCGGATCAATGAAAAATCCGAGGAACAGCCGCGAAAAGAGGCCGGCCACAATCACAATTGCAAACGGCTTCTGCGTATCTGAACCAATGCCGGTCGAAAGCGCCGCAGGCATCAGCCCCAAACACGCAACGAGCGCCGTCATCATGATGGGCCGCAGCCGCAAAAGGGCCGCCTCGCGCGTGGCTGTTCGGATGTCGCTGCCCTGCGCGCGCAGTTTATTAATGTATGAGACGAGGATAACCGCCGTCTCCACCGAGACGCCCAGCAAGGCGAGTAACCCTAATACGGAAGAAACGCTGAAAGGAGTATTCGTCAATTTCAGAGCGATGAGAGCCCCTACAGGTTCGGTGATGATAACTCCAAATGCAATCGAGATCGGAAATTTGAAATTCCCATAAAGCGCAAAAAGAATCATGAAAATGAGCAACAGGGCAAGTGGTCCGATTAATTCCATCTGATGCCGCGCTGCCAGATATTCGTCGTACTCACCGCCCCACTCCAGCCGGTAACCGGAGGGCAATGATCTTTGGATGTCCGCAATGGCGCGCTGCCCGTCTCGCACCGCGCTCTCCAAGTCACGGCCCTCGATGCTGTATTGGACGCCGATGTAACGCGAATTATTCTCGCGGTAGATGAACGACGCGCCGCTCGCTTCGTGAATATTGGCGACGGAGCTTAGTGGAATCTGCTGTCCCGATGGCGTGCCGACCAGCAAATTGCCGATCTCCCGCGCATTCTCGCGAAATTCCGGCTTCATGCGCACCACAAGGTCGAAGAGCTTTTCGCCCTGGATCACTTGCGTGGCTGCCTGACCTCCCACAGCAGCTTCCACTACGGCTTCGACGTCCGCCACATTCACGCCATATCGCGCAATCTTGTCTCGATCCACGTCGACGAGCAGGCTAGGCTGCCCGAGTTCGCGCACGACGGTCAGCTCTGTAAAGCCTGGAACCTGTGAGAGCCGCTTTTTGATTTCGACGGCGCGATCCTGCAGCAGATTCAAGTCGGGACCATAAATCTTCACGGCGAGAGCGCTTTTGAGCCCCGTCAACGCTTCGTCGACGGCGTCTTCGGCCGGCTGGGTAAAATTGAAAATGATTCCGGGATACGCCTGAAGCTTCTTTTCAATGTCTTCGCTTAGCTCAGCCTTTGTATGAATTGGACCCTTTTTCCAGGAAGAATCGTTGTAGGGCTTCAGCCCGACATAAAACTCGTCATTAAAGAAGCCGGTTGCATCCGTGCCGTCGTCCGGGCGGCCGAGTTCCGATCCGACGTCGGTGACCATGGGATAGGTCAGCAGCAGGTTGCGGACTTCTGGAGAGAGCTTACTCGCTTCCTCGAACGAAATCGTGTAGGGCATCGTAGCCCGGATCCACATCGCGCCCTCATCCAAGTGCGGCATGAACTCGCCGCCGATAAACGGCACAAGCAATAACGTCAATCCGAAGATGACGAGAGCACCGATGATCGTGCCCTTCGGATGATCGAGGCACCAATCCAGCTGGCGGGTGTATCTGCGCTTTACCCACTCGAATGGCTTATTCGCCCGCTCGCGCACGCCATGCTTAAACCAATAAGCGCACATCACCGGCACGAAGGTAAGCGTCAGGATCAACGCGCCGACGAGCGCAATAGCCATCGTATCTGCCATCGGCTGGAACAGCTTTCCTGAAGGTCCGCTCAGCGCGTAAATCGGAATATAACCGGCAATGATCACAGCCACTGAATAAAAAATGGGCCGGTCTACGTCGCGTGCGGCTGCCAGGAGCACCTCTTGCAGGTTATATTGTTGCCCTTCGCGCGCGCCCAGCTCGCGGAAGATGTTCTCCACCATTACCAAAGTGCCGTCGATAATGATTCCGAAATCGATGGCGCCGATCGAAAGCAGGTTCGCCGCGACGCCCCGCAGGTGTAGAAAAATAAAAGAAAAGAGCAGTGCCAGCGGAATCGTGAGCGCAACAATTACCGCTGCCCGCACATTGCCGAGGAAAAACATCAGGACAATCAGCACCAGCGCCATTCCGACGACCAGGTTGTGCTCGACTGTGTCAATCGTGAGAGCGACAAGGTCGCTGCGATCGTAAAAGGGCCTGACCTTGATATCCGGCGGCAGAATGCCTTCATTCAACTGCTTCGTCTTCGCCTCGACGCCCTTTAGCACATTCTGCGTCTGCTCGCCCCGCAGCATCATGATGACGCCCTCCACAGCGTCATCCGTCCGGTTGAAGCCGAATTCGCCGAGCCGAGGCGCATTGCCGATCGTCACATCGCCAACGTCGCTTACGCGAATAGGCACGCCGTTCTGCGATCCCACGACGACGTCGCCAATGTCTTTCAGGTCGCTCAGCAGCCCGAGCCCGCGGACGTAGTAAAACTGACCGCCTTGCGAAAAGAAACCGCCGCCCGCGTTCGAATTGTTTACGCTCAGTTGTTGGACGATGGTTGGCACAGTCACGTGATAGCTGTAAAGCTTCGCCGGATCGAGCAGCACCTGATATTGCATCACGGTGCCGCCGAAGCCGGAATCGTCCGCCACTCCCGGCACCTGCTTATACTCTCGCGAGATCACCCAGTCTTCCCAGGTCTTCAATTCCTGAGGAGTTCGATCCGGGCTTTCAATCACGTAGCGATAAACCAACCCCGAGGGACTCGAAAGCGGCGCAACGCTGGGCGTCACACCTGAGGGATAACTGACTTCCGTGAGGCGCTGATAGACCAGCTCCCTGGCAAAATAATCGTCGGTGTTGTCCTGGAAGGTGAGGGTTACGTCGGAAAGCCCGTAAAGCGAAATTGAACGCATCACCGAAAGCTTCGGTACGCCGTTCATTTCGATTTCGGTGGGCAGCGTCACCAGGCGCTCCACTTCCTCGGCCGCATGACCCTCCCATTGCGTGATGATTTCCACCATGGGCGGGGCAAGGTCCGGGTAAGCATCCACCGGCATGTTGTGAAACGAGATGGCGCCCGTAACCGCGATGAACGCCACCAGTATCAGGATCAAAAACCGTTGGCGCAGAGAAAATTGAACGATCCGATGAATCATCTGAATTCGGCCGCCTTACTGCTGAAGTGAATTGGCAAACTGCAGGAACAAACTGCCGTTGCCCACAACCCTATCGCTCGTCGAAAGCCCGCTCAGGATTTGCGTTTTGCCGTTCGTGCTTTCACCGATCCGCACGGAGCGCCTGCCGAACTGGTTCGTGCCGTTTTCCACGTACACAAAGGGAAGATTTTCGTCATCGCGGAGCACCGCCGCATCCGGCACGGCAATCGCGTTGTTCACCGTTCCCGCCGTCACGGTGACTGTGCAATACATGTCGCGCTTCAGCTTTTCTCCCTTGTTGTCCACCACGATGCGCGCTTGAAGCGTTCGCGTATTCGGGTCGAGCGCCGGCGAAACGTACGAAATCCTTCCATGAAAGATGTCCGGATACGCGTCCGTTTGTACAACCACGTCATCTCCGGTGTGTACGTATGCGAGGTCGGTCTGGTAGATATTCGCCAGCACCCACACCGTACCCATGTTCGAAATCGTGAACGCCTGTGTCTGCCCCGCCTGAAGAACCTGACCCGGCGAGACGAGCCGCTCGACCACCTCACCGCTGATTGGCGCAAGCACTGGAATTTCCGCGGTTGCCGCAGCATTGGCGAGGCTATTGGGGTCTTTCACGCCCAGAATTTTCAGCCCTTGCTCGGCAGCGTTCAGGTCCGCTCGCGCCTGATTGCGATCGCTTTCGGCCTGCTGCAAATCGCGTTCAGCGATTGCCTGATGCTGATAGAGGTCTTGTGCTCGCGCGTAATTCCGATCAGCGAGGCGCGAGGCGTCGGCCGCCTTCAAATACGTATCCAGCAGTTGTGAGTAGTCCGGGCTGCTCACCTCGAGCATCGGTTGCCCTTGCTTCACATGATCTCCAGGCAACACGAGGATTCTGGTCACCGGCCCTCCCACTTGACTGACCACCGGCGTCGTTTCAAACGCGTTGTACGCAACCGAGCCCGTCAGCCGCAGCGTCCGCGTCATCTTTGTCGGCTCGACGGTCACCACCTGCACGTGGGACATTTGATCCTGGGGTATCGTAAAAAGCTCGGGCGTAGCCGCTTTTGACGCTTGTGCGGAATAGGAAGTCATCTGCCCCTGTTGGCCCGATCCGCATCCGCCGAACGCACAGACGAATATTGCTGCCAACCCGATTGCTCGCACGTTTGGCAACCGCCTTGTCATGATCATGGCAGGCTCCTTGTGCCCACGGCCTCGCGAAGCTGTTCCAGCGCCAGCAGGTAAGCCGCAAGCGACTGCCTGTAGCCCAGCTGCGTGGCTCGATAACTGCGCTCGGCGTCCAGAAAATCCAGCAAACTTGCGGCGCCGCGCCGGTAGGCATACTCGCTGATGTCGCGATCCTGCTGCGCTTCATCCAAATAGCCGGAGCGATAGAGGCTCACGATCTCGTCATTCGAATGAACGCTTTCATAAGCGTCGCGCACATCGGTTAGCACTTGATCATTGGTAAATTGCTGTTGCTCTCTTGCTTGATTAATAGCGTACTGCGCCCGCGCAATCTCGCCTTGATTCCGGTCGAATATTGGAAGCTGGATTTGCCCGAACACCGATGCGGTATTGGCGTTGCTGACGTGCGTATAATTGATCTGCGCCGTCACGTCTCGTTTGCCGATCGACTTTTGCAACGCCAACTGGCTATCCGCCGCAGTCACGCCTTGCTGCGCCGCGCGCAGATCCGGGCGATTCTGCAGCGCTTTCATCTGGAAGTCCTCCAGATTTCCCGGTACCTGCTGGTATTCGAACTGCCCGGCCACATCGTAATCGGCAGGCACCGATTCGTACCCGAGCAGCTGCCGCAAATCAGATAGGCCCTGGACCGCGGCGAGCCGCGCCTGCGAAACATCCGTCTGGAATTGGAGCTCTTGCAGCTTGATCTTCAGCAAGTCGTCCTGGCTGATGTCGCCCGCGTTGAATTGCGCTTGGCTGATCGCCAGTGTGTTTTGAAAACTCTGTAGGTCCTGTTGGGCGAGATCGAGCGTCGATTCGGCTAGTTCGACGTTGATGAAGTCCTGGGTCACATTGAATGTCAACGTCCGCTCGTTGTCGGCCACCTCGGAGGTTGTCACAGCCGTCTGGTCCTTCGCCGCCTCAAGACGATGCTGTCTTTTGTTGCCGCGTTCAAAGAGATAGCTCACTCCCAGATCAAACTCCGCCGAGTTTGATATGAAGTCGGAATTGAAGTCGCTCGGTTGAAAAAATGGAACAAAAAGTGCGTCACCCAGTAGTACCGGATTCGGTCGCAAGTTCGCCGTGATTTCTTCCGCCTTACTCTGCTGAATGGTGGACTGCGCCGCCAAGAGATTGTGGTTGTGCTGTAGCGCCATCTGGATCGCCTCGTCGAGCGAGATCCGCACGGACGCATGATTGTTTTGAGCCAGCGCCTGTGCCGGCGGCGCAGGGGCTTGGGTGGGCGCGGCTGGCTGCGCGGGATTCTGCTGCGAGTTTTGTTGCGGGGCAGCCGCCGCTGGAGTTTGAGCTGCGGCACCTCCTGCAACGAAACCCGCCAACATGGTCAGTACTATCCATCTGTGCGGTCGACGCCTACGGGCTCGGGCGAGCGCGGCCTTCCAGACGAATGGCGGGGCCACTTTTGAAAATCTCATGATTCTCTCTCCATGAATAAAAGGCTATCGTCGCGGCTTGCGCGCATGCCAAAAAAAGTGAAATGGAAAATCGAATGAGCGCGCAGCCTCGAAACATCAGGCGCTTGCAGATTCTCTTTCTTATACGAAGAGCGCGATCTTAGGCGGGAGGCGCCCGAGGAATGCTTGCTGCGCGGAACGGCTTAAGATGGAAAGACACGCTTTCGGCGAGCGCAAGCCTTAAGACGGGTACAGCGGATTGAATCGCAGTGGGCGCAGACGGTCCGGGAGCCGACGCATGGCTTATGTGGCAGACCTGACAGGTCGCTTCGCTCGAAGCGGCGCTGTGAAAGTGCGTGAGGGAGCCGGTCGTCAATGCGACAACAGCCGCCACCAGCACCGCAGCGAGCAGGCCTTGAATTATCTTTTTGGGCATCCCGTAGTCTGACTTAAACCTCAGGCAGGACGTATCTTAGCTCGGATGCGGATTAAGCGAAAGCGCTTTGCGATTGTTGGTGTTCAGGATAACCACGCACCGCCAATTGATCGTGCTCGGCTACCAAATCGCGGATCAAAGTCATCACGCCAACGCGTCGTACTGCCTGTGACCGAATTCAATAAAGTTGTGCCCCAACCGCTAATCCGTTCCCCAAGAGCCAGATGCCCCGATCCGATCCGATTCTTATACGAATCAAAATCGGCCAATTAGGTTGTAGTCGCCTGCCGCCGACCCCAACCGACCCCACTGAAGGAAGAATCGGCCGAAATGAGAGTTTCCTCATGCGCCTAAATGCGGAGATCAGGCCTGCATGATTCTGGATGTTGGCTACACTCAGACGCTTCCGGTCGGCCACTGTAATGAATGCCTGGACACCTGACGATACGAAGAACAGATCCGAGCAAAGGCGCCCCGAAAGGAACGCATCCGCGGAGGAGCGACAGCGAAATCATCAGTGACTTTCTTGTCGAGAGCTACGAAAACCTCGACCGCCTCGACCGTGAACTCGTCGGTCTCGAGAAAAATCGTACAATCCACACCATCAAGGGCACTTGCGGTTTTCTCGGTTTCGGAAAGCTCGAAAAGGTCGCCCCTGCAGGAGAACATCTCCTCGCTCTCTTGCGAGACGGCAAACTCGCGCTGAATCCTGAAATCACCACGGCCTTGCTCAAAATGATGGACGCTATCCGACAGATGCTAGCCGAGAGTCAAATTTCGGGACAGGATGGCGCGTCCGACTACGCCGACTTGCTAGACACTCTAAGGCGCTTACAGAACTCGACGCGCTGCTGCTTCGGCCGCTTCATCGCCAAAGACCGAAAACGCCGCAGGACCCGCCGCAAACGAATCGATTTGTCCCTTGCCTTCTCCGGAGAAAATCGGCGGAGTCCTTGTCGAATGCGGGCTGGTCTCACCTGGAAGTCTTGCGGAAGCGCTGCAGAAGCAGGATGAAGGCGATAAGCGCAAGATTGGCGACATGCTTGTGGCGGAGGGACATATCAAGACCGGCGACGTCGCCTTGGCGCAGACCGCCGTCGAGGCCCGCTCGAACGTGTTCGCCGGCACGGTCCGCGTGGGCGTAAATCTTCTCGACAATTGAATGACCCTTGTCGGCGAATTCGTCCTCGCCGCAACCAGCTTCTTCAGTTCGCAAACACGTCCGAAGATGCGGTCCTTCAAAGCGTATCGCAGCGCATGAACCTCATCGCCACCAACCTCCAAGAGCAAGTGATGAAGACCCGCATGGAGCCGATCGGCAACATCTGGAATCAGTTTCCCCGGACCGTGCGGGACGTCGCTCTGAATTGCAACAAAGAAGTCCGCATCGAAATGGAGGGCAAGCAAACCGAGCTCGATAAGACGATCATTGAGGCCATTAAGGATCCGCTTACGCACCTGGTGCGCAACGCCGTCGACCACGGCATCGAACTTCCTGAAGATCGTGTGAAAGCCGGACGGGACCGCGTTGGGCGGCTGACTCTTTGCGCCTTCGACGAAGGCGGTCAGGTCAACAACGACAATCGTCGACGATGGCGCAGGGCTGAACCGGGAACGTATCCGCCAAAAAGCCGTTGAACGGGGGCCTCATCACCGCCGACCAAGGCTCGCGCGTCTCCGATCGCGAAATCTTGAACATGATTTTCGTGCCAGGCTTCTCGATCGACCCTGCTCTCCTTGAGCACGCCGAGCGCCTCGACGCCGTTCCCGGCCTCGTACACCTGCGCCAGATCGAGACCCGCTGCCGCAACAAGCGCTCGACGATCTTTCGCATTACCGAACAGTCATCAATGATAAGCGCATTAATGCTGTTTATGAGCCTTCTTTCATTTGTCACTTCGGTCCGCTTCTGAACGTATCGGCCTTGGTTCGCAATGCTTTAAGCCGCGGCTCGGTCCCGCCGGATCAGTACACGGATCGCCGTAACAGCTGTAGAGCATATTCAGTATTGTCTGTAGGACTTGCGGGTTTCAGTATCGGACTGCGGCTGGGCAAAAGGGGTATTCAGCCGCCAACAAACATATTGAGATATTAATGTCCGGAATTTATAACAATCGGGACCTACACTCACTGGCCCGTCCCTCTCTTTTCGACTTGCCTCGGCGTATCTAGCAAGAGGCGCGGCGTTAACCCCTTCGCAACCAAGATCTCGCTCCGTGGAGCACGCATGGCTACGGCTTTTGTGGAAGACCGCCTTACCTATCTCTGGGAAACGCCAAAAACAATTCGCGGCTGGTTCGGAACCGTGGATCACAAGGAACTCGGCATTCGATATCTGGTGACCGCCTTTATTTTTCTGCTTATCGGCGGGGTCGAGGCGTTGCTTGTACGCATTCAGCTTGCCCGTCCTGACATGGCGTTTCTTTCGCCGGAGGCCTACAACCAGATCTTCACGATGCATGGCGTCACCATGATTTTCTGGTACGCTTCGCCCATTCTGTCAGGGTTCGCCGTTTATCTTGTTCCGCTGATGATCGGCGCGCGCGACATGGCATTTCCGCGCCTGAATGCGTTCACATACTGGACATTCCTGCTTTCGGGAATGCTTCTCTACATCGGTCCGCTGTTCGGCCAGGCGCCGCACGGCGGCTGGTTCGCCTATGTGCCTTACACGCTTACCACTTATTCGCCCGGCATGGGCATGGATATTTATGCGGTGTCGTTGATTTTTCTCACCATTTCGACGACCGGCAGCCGCAATCAACTTCATCGTCACCATTCTTCGGCTTGCGTGCGCCGGGAATGGCGATCAGCCGCATGCCCTTGTTTCTCTACAGCACGCTGACCGTATCGTGCGTGGTGATCTCTTCGCGCTTCCCGCGTTGAGTGCCGCACTGCATTTTTCTTGAACTGGACCGCCATTGGGGCACGCACTTCTTCGGGGTTGTCGAGCGGCGGGAGCACCTTCCTCTGGCAGCAACTCTTCTGGTTCTTCGGCCACCCTTGGGTCTATGTGATTTTCCTGCCGGCCACCGGCATGATCTCGCTGATCATCCCGGTCTTCTCGCGCCGCCCGATTGTCGGTTACCCATGGATCGCCATTTCCACGGTGCTTACCGGCCTGGTTGGCTTTGGCGTGTGGCTGCACCACATGTTCACGGTGGGATGTCGGATATTGCGATGAGCTTCTTTTCCGCCGGCAGCATGACCATCTCAATCTTCACAACCATCCAGGTGTTTGCATGGGTGGCGACGATCTGGAAGGGCCGCCTGTCCGACAACGCTCGATGTACTTCGCGTGTCTCTTCGGTCATGATGCTAGTGATCGGCGGCCTCAGCGGAGTATTCACCGGAGTCATTCCCGTGGACTGGCAGGTGCACAACACCTATTACGTCGTCGGCCACATCCATTACGTCTTGATCGGGTCAAATCTCTTTCCCGTTTTTGCTGGCTTCTATTACTGGCTCCCCAAGATGACGGGCCGCATGATGAGCGAAAAGCTCGGCAAGCTGAGCTTCTGGACCATGTTTATCGGCTTCAATGTCGGCTTCTTTCCCATGCACATTCTAGGCCTCGATGGGAATGCCGCGCCGCATCTACACCTACGCAGCCGGGACTCGGATTCGGGGACTGGAACATGGTGGTGACGATCGGCTGCTTTTGTCCTCGGCATTGGCATTTTGATCAGCATCATCAATTTGTTCGTGAGTCTCGCAGACGGAGAAGTCGCCGGGCCAAATCCATGGAACTCGGATGGGCTCGAATGGGTGACCGACTCGCCTCCTGAAGCCATATGCCTTAGCCCACATTCCGCTCGTGGCCTCGCGCCATCCGCTCTGGGACGATTTGAAGAGGAAAGTGCCGATCCGGAAAACGAGCGCGTCCTGGATCGGCGGCAGACTTACGCCCACCACGACCTGGCTCGATGCGGAACCAGTCGGCATCGCGACCATTCCTGAAGATTCGCTGGCGCCGCTGATTCTTGCCATAGCGATGTTCGTCTTTTCGGGTTCTTCGTTTGCTACATCTTCAATTGGTTGTGGGTCGCGCTTGCTTAATTCTGCTTATATTTTTCACGTGCCGGTTTAGTGGATGTGGCCCGACGAGAGCAAGGAGGTCGCATGAGCACTGTGGTGCAAGTCTCCACTCGGCCGCCCCGGCGTTACGTCTCACTCACGGATTGCCCATCGATCAGCGCCGCGGGGATGGCGCGATGTGGTGCACGATCGTCACAGAGGCAATGCTCTTCATCTGCATGTTCGGCAGCTACTACTATCTGGGCACAAACAAAGACCGTTGGGCTGAAAATGATCCGCCGAGCTTGAAATATCCGTTCATCCTGCTTGGCGATCCTGCTTACCAGCAGCGTCGTTCTCGAGTGGGGCAAGAAACAGGTCAAGCGGAGCGATTTTTTGCCGCCCGCATCGCGCTCTGGATCACTGTCGCATGGGCCTGGTGTTCCTTACGCTGCAGGCTTTGGAATATCTTGACCACTGGAAGTCCCTCGCCCCTTACAGCGATTCCTATGGCTCGATTTTTTACACGATCACCACGCTTCACGCCGCGCACGTGATCGTAGGACTGCTTCTGCTTTCCTATGTCGGAGTATTGCCCCGTTATGGCCAGACGCGCGGCTCTCCGCATCGTCCGTACGCTGCGGTCTCCATGTACTGGCATTTCGTCGATGTGGTCTGGCTCTTCATCGTCATTCTCTTGTATGTGATTCCCACGTTTCAGGGGCACGCTCATGGCCACTTTGCCAAGTGAGGTCAACCCGCAACCGGTAGCGGCGTCAAAACTGTGGTTCGGGCTCACCACGTCCATTGTCGCGTGGCTGGCGCTAGGTTTCATCGATCTATGATTGTTTGGCAGGTCTGTGCGGTACTCGACTGAATACGGGGTTGAAAATCCGCACGAGTACGCGCGCATCGCCTGTTTCGTCATATCGATTGTTCTGTTCGTGATGGCCTTCGCTGCCGGATTCACTTCTTACAAAAACTTTCGAGCTATATCCCATGACCGCAACTTCATTAATGCGAGCGCCAATGATCGGCGTGAGTTTATGGCACTTCTCGGCGTCATCATCAGCGTCACTCTCGGCGCCGGCATCGTTTGGCTGGCGCTGCCTCCTTTAATGATTGAGTTGTGTGTGAGAGCAAAATGAGCAAACCACTCCTTTTTGCGTCCCTCTCTTTGCTGTTCGCTTCGTTTGTTGTTGCAGGCTGCACCGGCGGCAGCAGTGTGCGCTCTTACGGCATCGCGATTCAGGGCAATCCGCAGCACGGCAAAGAACTCATACAAGCATACGGCTGCGGCGCCTGCCACATCATTCCGGGCATACGTAACGCTCGCGGGCTGGTCGGTCCGCCGCTGATGCTCTTTGCGGAAAGAACGATGGTCGCGGGAGAAGTTCCTAATACGCCCGAGAATCTCGTCAAGTGGGTTGAAAATCCGCCATCCATCGAACCGAATACAGCCATGCCTGACCTGGGCTTGTCTCAAGCTCAGGCGCAAGACATCGCGGCGTATCTGTACACGCTGCGTTGAGTAAGAGGGAGACCATGCAGCGGAAGAACATCTCGTTTCGACATATCCAGGCAGTTCTCACGCTCGTTTTCTTCGCTATGGGTTGGAGTCTGGTTAAGGCGCAAACGACAAATCAGCCGAATGGAAGCACCCATGATGTACCCGGCGCGCTGCCGGGTATTCACATCGTTTCCCCCGTGCCAAACGGTCAGTGGACCATGCCCGCCGGCGATTACGCGAACACACGCTATAGCCCCCTGGACAAAATCAATGCGAGCAATGTGAAGAACCTGAAGATCGCAGCGACGTTCAGCACCGGAATTCCTCACGGACACGAGGGGCAACCGCTCGTGGTAGGCAGCACCCTCTACATCGTTACGCCCTATCCAAATAATTTAATCGCGATCGATCTCTCGAAGCCCGGTTTTCCCACGAAATGGGTGTTCCATCCGAATCCGGATGTGAAGTCGCAAGGTGTGGCTTGTTGTGACATCGTGAATCGCGGCGCCACGCTTTGCGGATGGGAAGATCATTTACAACACCCTCGATGCACACACGGTCGCCGTCGACGCCGCGACCGGCCAACCCGCCTGGGAAACGCAGGTGGGAGACGTTCAGATGGGCGAGACGATCACGATGGCGCCTATCGTCGTTAAGAACGTCGTCTTGGTCGGCGATAGCGGCGGCGAATTGGGTGTCCGTGGCAAGCTCACCGCACTGGATGTAAAGACCGGCAAAATTCTGTGGCGCGCCTATGACAGCGGCCCCGACCAGGACGTTCGCATCGGCCCCGATTTCAAACCGTTCTACGCGAAAGATCAGGGGAAGAATCTCGGGGTCTCAACGTGGAACGCCGACCAGTGGCAACGGGGTGGCGGCACGATTTGGGGCTGGATTTCTTATGATCCCGAACTCGACCTTATTTATTACGGCACGGGAAATCCCGGCGTCTGGAATCCGGACATGCGCCCGGGTGACAACAAATGGTCCATCACGATCTGGGCGCGCAATCCGGAAACTGGCTATGCCAAGTGGGCCTACCAGGTCGAGCCCCACGACTCGTTCGATTACGACGAAATAATGGAAAACATTCTCGTCGACATGCCTTGGAATGGCGAGGAGCGCCACCTTCTTCTGCATCCCGGACGCACCGGCTTCATGTTCGTGCTTGACCGCGGCACGGGCGAGTTGCTCTCAGCTGAAAAGTTCGAGCCGGTCAATTGGGCCAGCGGCTACGACCTGAAAACGGGTCTTCCGCAAAAGGACATGGCAAAACAGGTACATTTCGGAAACTACTCGACGCACATTTGTCCCTCCTCAACCGGCGGAAAAGAGTACGTGCCGTCATCTTTCGATCCGCAAACGGGCTATCTCTATATCCCCGCGCATAACACCTGCATGGATTACGAAGGAACCGCAGTCAACTACATCGAAGGTACTCCGTACCTTGGCGCGAGCGTCCGCATGTACCCCGGTCCGGGCGGATACCAGGGCGAACTCATTGCCTGGGATGTTAAAAATGCGCGTAAAGCCTGGAGCGTGAAGGAATCGATCCTTCCCGTCTATAGCGGTGTGCTCTCAACCGGCGGTGGCCTCGTTTTCTACGGAACGATGGATGGCTGGTTCCGCGCTCTTGACGCGCACAGCGGTCAGGTTCTCTGGCAGATGAAGACTGCTTCCGGAATCATAGGTGATCCGATCACCTTTCTGGGTCCCGACGGCAAGCAATACGTCGCCGTTTATTCCGGCATCGGCGGATGGATGGGCGCCACGGCCCTTCCCTCCATTTCGACCGACGATCCTTACGCTGCTCTCGGCACCGTCGGGACCATGAAGCAGATCAAAGCAATGACCACCCCGGGGAACCTTCTCTATGTCTTTAGCCTCTAGTCTATTCGCCACCGTCATCCTTTTTGCCGCATCAAGCTGCGCGGCAGCACCCGTTCTGCGCATATGTGCGGATCCTGGCAACCTGCCTTATTCAAACAAGCAGCAGCAGGGATTTGAAAACCGCATTGCATCTCTTATCGCCGAGGACTTAGGCAAGCGGGTTTCTTATTTTTGGTTTCCGCAGCAAGAGATGTTTTTTCGTCAGACGCTCGATAAGGGCGTCTGCGATATCGTCATGAGCGTTCCCGCTCAGTTTCCAGACGCCGATACAACGCGTCCCTATTACACGTCCAGTTATGTCTTTCTCTCGCGCACTGCCGATCATCTGCGCATAAAATCCTTCGACGATCCGCGTTTGAGGTCTCTGCGGATTGGCGTTCACGTGCTCGATAGCGGCAACGATAACTTGCCCCCGATTTTTGCTCTCTCAAGCCGTGGCATCGTGCGAAATGTCGTGGCATTCAGTATTTTTGGGAATAGCCTTACGCAGAGCGAACCTGCCTCGAATCTAGTTCGCGCCGTGGCCGATAAGAAAGTTGACGTGGCGATTGTCTGGGGTCCGATCGCCGGCTACTTTTCACGAAAATCGAGAGTGCCACTGCAACTTCAGCCCATCGAGACCGATCCCGCTCATCCGGCTCTTCAATTCACGTTCCCGATTTCAATCGGCGTTCGCAAAGGCGAGAAGACTTTGAAGGGGCAACTCGACGCGGAATTGATTCGGCGCCGGGCCGAAATAGGGCGGCTGCTGCAATCGTACGGAATCCCTCAACCAGGCCCGGCCGCGGATTCGCCTCGCTCTTTAGCGGAGAACTGATATATGCGCATTGCAAGGTGGCTCGCCACAATTTCACTTCTCGTTTTCGCCTCAGGATGCGGCCGCACTCCCACGCCTGTTGCCAACGCTGCAACCTCTGCCGCCTCGACGCCCGTCGGTCCCGTTCCTGGTGAAATCCAAAAATTGAATTATCCCAACAATCCTCTGGCGGGCGATGCCGTCGCCTTGCAGGATGGCAGACGACTCTTCAATTGGTACAACTGCTCCGGCTGTCACGGCGGCCATGCTGGTGGCGGCATGGGCCCGAGTCTGCGCGATAGGGTCTGGCTATATGGCAGTCGCGACGATCAGATCTACGACTCGATCGCCCAGGGACGCTCCAAAGGCATGCCCGCATGGGGCTCGAAAATTCCTGCGCAGCAAATTTGGGAATTAGTCGCCTACATCAAGTCCATGGGCACAGCGCAAGAGCCCGACCCGCCGGTTGAGCCGACAGACGAGATGGTTCCCAATCCCGACCAGAACACCGTTCTGGGAATTGGCACGCAAACCTCCGCCTCAGAGGTCTCAGAGAAGAAATGATGCGCCGCTTTTTTGAATTTGTGATCGCCGCTACGACCTTAATGATCGCAGGCTGCAACGAGCCGCAAACTACGCTCGAGGGCCACGGACTCGCCGCGATTCGCATCTCTCATCTCGCGTGGTTCATGACGATCCTGTTCCTCGCCATCACGCTGATCATGTGGGTCTTGCTCATTGTGGCCTTTTACAAGCGCCGTGGGACTCTTGCCGAGCACGAGCCCATTAACTCTGAAGGCGGCGAGATATGGATCGTTATCGGCGGCTTGGCCGTTCCATTCGTCATTCTCACTTTGCTTTTTGTTATGGGCCTCAGCCTTCTCTCGGCTTTCCCGATTCACGGCATGCGTGGACCAATGACCGTGAGCGCTGAAGAAGCGATGAAGCCGGAAATTCGCATCACCGGCCATCAATGGTGGTGGCAGATTGACTATTTGAACGACGACCGCTCGAAGCAGTTCACCTCTGCCAACGAACTCCATCTTCCGGCCGGCCGTCCCGTATATATCGAGGTCGTAACCGCGGACGTGATGCATTCGCTCTGGATCCCGGCCCTGCATGGCAAGGTCGATCTGATTCCGGGAATTTCGAATTACATCCTGATTCAGTCTTCTCAACCGGGCAACTACGTCGGCCAGTGTGCCGAATATTGCGGCGCACAACACGCGCACATGCGGCTTCTCGCCGTGGTGCAGGAGCCGAAAGACTACGAGGCGTGGCTACAGCAACAACTTCAGCCGGGCGCCGAACCGCAGACGCCTCAAGAAATCGCCGGCAAAAATATTTTCATCTCCGGCCCCTGCGCCATGTGCCATCAGATACGCGGCACCGCCGCCGGCGGCACAGTCGGCCCCGATCTCACGCACATCGGCAGCCGCCAGATGATCGGCGCGGATTCATTTCCAAATAATAACGCGTACCTCGAAGGCTGGATCACTCACGCGCAAGATTTGAAGCCGGGGTGTCTTATGCCCAACCTCACGCAATTCACCGGGCCGCAACTGCAGGACATGGTCGCGTATTTGCGGAGCCTGCAATGAAATTCATGCCTTGAGGAGATTCATCATGCCGCATCTGTTCGTGAGTTCATCGTCGCGAGTCCGTCATTTTTCCCCAGTTATCTTTTCCTTTTGTCTCGCGCTTCTCGTCGCGTTTCCGGCGTCGGGGCAAGATAATGCGACCTGTTCCGGATTACCCGGTGCCGCGCAGCTGAAAAGCGCTGTACAGAATGTCGTGAAGGAAGGAGCCGCAAAAAACGGAGGCATGGGCAACCAGGAATGGGCTGCTGTCGTGAATCGTGACGGCATCGTGTGTGCGATCGTCTTTAGCGGCACAACGCGCAGCGACCAATGGCCTGGCAGCCGTGTAATTGCAGCCTCTAAAGCAAGCACGGCCAACGCGCTGAGCAACCGGGATTACGCGTTGTCCACCGCAAATATCTTTGCGGCTTCACAGCCTGGGCAGAGTCTTTATAGCCTCGCGACGAGCGCGCCGCCGAATCCGCAGGCCGTTTTTGGCGATCCATCCACGTTCGGAACTGCGCACGATCCCATGATCGGCAAGGCCATTGGCGGCGTCATCGTATTTGGCGGAGGACTCCCACTCTATTCCTCGGATGGGGAAATTATTGGTGGCCTCGGCCTGAGCGGTGACACCTCCTGTACAGACCACATCATCGCCTGGAAAGTGCGCCATGCCTTGCAGCTCGACGCCGTTCCGATGGGTCCAAGTCCGGACCACAACGACAACATGATTCTGGACTTTCATAACGGCTCGAGCCTCAGCGGATTCGGCCATCCTTCATGCAAAGGTGGCACGGTGCCAGACGGAATTATCAACCAGCTCTCGAAACAGTATCCGACCGGACCCCGACACTGAACACATACAGCTTCAAGCGGATCGGAATTGCATGCTTAGCAAAGCCACAAAACGCGGCAGGTTTCTCGCCTTCTTCGCGTTCGCCGTTCTCGCGTCCAGAGCCGTCTGGGCCCAGCACTCGGCATCGACCGCCTCCACGAACGGCGCTGTCATTTATGCGCTGAATTGCATCAAGTGCCACGGTCCAGATGGCGGAGGCGTAGCCGCGGTTGTTTCTATCGCGGGTCCATCATTAAAAGCCGAGCACGACCACCACTTCGTCGTCAAAATGGTCACCCACGGAAAAGCAGCAATGCCCAGCTTCAGGCCGCTGCTCTCCTCGGCGCAAATCAACGCCGTCGCCGACTACGTCACCACGCAACTCGCCGACATTCCGCTGGCGCCCGGCGATTTAGGAGAAGGCGGCAAACTTTTTCGCATCTACTGCTCCACATGCCACGGCGCGCCCGGACGCGGCGGTGCCGTCACCTTCGCAGGAACAAATGCCCCATCGCTGGCCGACAAAAACGCTGCCACGCTTGCCGGCACGATTCGCTGGGGCCCCGGTCCCATGCCGTCATTTCCCGAATCCGTGCTCAGCGATCAACAGCTTGATTCGATCGTCAGCTACGTTCAGTTCCTGCAGCATCCGCCCCATCCGGGCGGAACTCCGCTCGGTTACTTTGGCCCGGTCGCCGAAGGCTTTGTCGGCTGGCTGGCAGCTTTCCTCTTGGTGGGCGCAGCGATGTGGATCGAAAGAAGGGGTAAAGGATGAGCGAAGGAAAAAACGGTCATCATTTCGCGGGCTGGACTGTCGCGCTTTTGGGCGCGACTGCCAGCTGGTTGATGCGCAAAGTCTTCTGGAAAGAGCCCGCTTCCGTCCGCCCCGGTGACGCCACAACTTTTCGCTCGCGTGTGGAGGGTGAAGCCTCAGAGGGCGAGCCCCCTCCTCCAGTTCCCTTTTCGCATGGAGAAAACTGGCGCGACGATGTTCCCGGCTCCCCCAGCGAAGGACGCGCGGATGTGGGCACTCTGTTCGTCTTGTGTGCCTTCTTGATCGCTTTCGGCGGCGCCGTCGGTTTTGTCGTCGTCTACTGGATTGCCGCACAGCACGCTCTTCTAGGAGGGATGGCCGCCCTCAGCATGGGCAGTTTCGGTGGCGGACTCGTTCTCTGGGCTCACTGGCTCACCGAAGACGAACAGGTCATTCAGCCACGCGAAGAGCTGCTCTCTCCTAAGCCAGAGCGCGTAGCAGTCGCCACGGATTTCCGCGCCGAGCGCAAAATCCAGCGCCGCAATCTTCTTGTTGGCTTAAGCGCCGGAGTCATCGCGGCCTTTGCTGTATCCATCGTCTCGTTGTTCCGCTCGCTCTCGGTTTCCCCGGCGTTTCCGTCTCTCAAACCCTCGATTTGGAAATCGGGAGACCGCTTGGTGACGACGGACGGCAATACCGTTTCCCTAAAGTCTCTGCGTATCGGCAGCATGGCCAGCGTCTTCCCGGAAAATCGAATCGGCGCGGAGAATGCTCAGGTTGTGTTGGTCCGCGTCCAGCAAGAACTCTTACGTTTGCCAAAATCCAGGGCGAACTGGGCGCCCGGCGGTTATCTTGCCTATTCCCGAGTCTGTACCCATGCCGGCTGCTCGGTCGGTGTGTACGAAGCGGAGACATGCCTCCTTCAGTGCCCATGCCATCAATCGACCTTCGACGCCCTTGCCGCCGCTCAGCCGACAGGCGGACCGGCAGCGCGAGCTCTGCCGCAGTTACCGCTTTACGTCGATCAGGACGGAAATCTTCGCGCCGGAGGTGACTTCACTGAGCCGCCCGGCCCAGGCTATTGGGGGCAGATGTGATCGCCGGCATTCTCGACTGGTTCGATTCGCGGCTGCACATCGCGAAATTCACCCGCCGCGCGCTCAATCACGTCTTTCCGGACCATTGGTCCTTCATGCTTGGCGAAATCGCGCTCTATTCGTTTGTGCTGCTCGTCATCACCGGCGCGTTTCTTGCTATGTTTTTCAACGCCAGCGGCGCACAGGAGATATATCACGGCTCCTACAAGGCTCTGGACGGCGTGCCGGTCACCGCGGCATATCGTTCGGTGCTGCATATCAGTTTTGACATACCCGCTGGTTTGCTGGTCCGCCAGATGCACCATTGGGCCTCGCTTGTTTTCGTTGCGGCGATCGTGATGCATCTGGCTCGTATTTTCTTCACCGCCGCATACCGCACCCCGCGCGAAATCAATTGGATCATTGGGCTTACGCTTCTGCTGTTCGTCATCGGCAACGGATTTCTCGGCTATTCCATCGGCGGCGATCTTCTCTCCGAAGCAGGTCTGCGAATTGCTTATTCCGTTCTGCTTTCCATCCCCATCATCGGCCAATGGCTCGCGTTTGTTTTCTTTGGCGGCGTCGTCCCGAGCGACGCGATGATCCCGCGCATGTATGCGCTCCACATCTTCCTCATTCCGGCGCTGATCGCCGTCCTGATCGCCGCCCATCTTGCGATTGTCTGGAAACAGAAGCACACGAACTATCCGGGCCCCGGACGCACCGATCAAACGATCGTCGGGTCGCGCCTGTGGCCCTCTTATGCGATGAAGTCCTTTGGCCTCTGCTTCATCGTTTTCGCAGTCATAGCGTTTTTGGGCGCTTTCGTGCAAATCAATCCTGTCTGGATCTACGGCCCGGCCAATCCCGCCGCCATTCTCAGTAGCGCGCAGCCCGATTGGTATCTGGGATGGATGGAAGGCGCCTTGCGCCTGTTCCCTGGAGTGAATTTGCATGTGGGAGGATTTCTCGTTCCGGAGATTTTTTTCCCGGGAGTTGTGTTTCCGGCCCTGATTTTTATATTCCTTTACTTCTACCCGTTTCTCGACCGTTGGTTCAATTTCCGGCCGGCTCGCGCCCATAACGTTTTGCTGCTGCCTTACCAGCAGCCGTTCAATACTTCTCTCGGATGCGCCGGCTTCGTAATGCTGCTGGTGGTGTTTTTTGCAGGCAGTGACGATGTGATCGCCACAGCCACGGGAACTTCCGTTGCTCATATTCGCATGTGGCTCCGCATCCTGTTTTTCGCTGCCCCGGCTGCCACGTTCTTCCTCGCGTATTCGGCGTGCCTTCTCGTGCGCCGGCGCCACGAACGCTCTGGCCTGCACCATTCCGGCGCACAGCCCGCAATCACCGCTGCCAATGACTAATTCGTTGAGAGAGCGCGCATATCGCCGCGCTTGAGTAGCAATCAGCGCTCCGGATTCTCGCGGAAGAGAGGATCGTGCGGCGGGTCTGCGCTGCCAGGCGAGATGCCAACGGCGCCACGCTTCCCAGACGGCAAGCAGATACTAGGCCGCGCCCATCAACTCGAATACCGCGTAGCTCGCAACGGCCACCATGGTGCCGCAGATCAGTTGGTCGCGCTGGGTGACGGGCGAAGTCGGCGGCGGACCCGTCAGAATGAAACACGCAGAGAAGACCGCGACAATCGAGCTCTAGTCGGTGCTGAAGCGCTGTTCTTTGAACGGGTCGCCGTAGATGTGGTAGCCGTCGTCTTCCCAGAAACCGGGGCATCTGCGGCGGCCATGAATTCCACGCCGCGCACCCATTTCACGCTTTTCCAGGCATAGAGATGCGGCACGACGAGGCGCAGCGGATAACCGTGGTCGGCGGGAAGCGGCTCGCCGTCGTGCTTCAACGCGAAAATCGTCGTCGGGCGCATCAGATCGGCGAGCGGAACATTGGCCGTATAGCCCTGCTCGGCAAGAACCATCGCGTGCCTGGCTTCCGGCTGGACGCTCACGAGCTTCGTCGACTTCGGTGAAGGGAACGCCCTCCCAGCGCACGTCGAAGCGGCTCCAGCGCGTGACGCAGTGCATGTCCGCAGTGATTTCTTTCATCGGCAGGTGCGTGAATTCGTCCCAGGTGAGGCGCAGGGGCTGTTCGACCAGTCCCTTCGATGCGAAAATCCCATTGCGCGGATCGAAACGAGGCACAGAGCCTGCGTGCAGCACGGGCCACTTCAGCGTGAGCGATTGCCCGGGAGGCAGGCGGCCGGCGTCGCGCATTTCGCGCTCGAGCCTTTTGCGTTCGGAAATTTCGCCGAAAATCATCGACACCCTTCGCCAGTATACGTCATTTGCTTTACCTGCAAGGATTTACGGCCGGTGAGCTCGGTGCAATCACTGCGCTGGCGCGTGTTATCATTGCGGTTTCAGCGGCTTCCGCGGTTTGAGCGCATTTTCTGCGAGGTGGAGGGACATTTGCCTGCGCGCATCCTCAACGGCAACGCGATTCGCGACCAGATTTACGCGGAACTTAGCGGCGAAATTGCGGCGCTTGCTGCGCGGAGGCGTCCGGCCGGGCCTTGCGGCGGTGCTCGTGGGAGACAATCCGGCCTCCAGCTTTATGTGAACAGCAAAATCGCCGCGTGCGAGAAACTGGGGCTTGCGAGCTTCCACATCACGCCGCCCGCGACCATCACGACCGAGGAAATGCTCGCGCTGGTCGACGAACTGAACGCACGCGACGACGTGGACGGCATTCTGGTGCAGCTGCCGCTGCCCGCGCAGGTGGATACGAAGCGCATTCTGGAAGCGGTCGACCCGGCAAAAGACGTGGACGGATTTCATCCGATGAATGTGGGCCAGCTGGTGGCCGGACGACCCGGGCTCGTGGCGTGCACGCCGGCGGGTGTGATGGAAATTTTGCGGCGCAGCGGGATTGCGATTGAAGGAGCAAATGCCGTGGTGATGGGGCGCAGCGACATCGTGGGCAAGCCGATGGCGCTGCTTCTGATGCACGCCAACGCGACCGTGACGATTTGCCACTCGAAGACGCGGGATTTGCCGGAAGTCGTGCGGCGGGCGGACATTGTGGTGGCGGCGATCGGCCGCGCGGCAATGGTCGAGCGCCGGATTGGTGCGGCCGGGCGCGACGGTGATCGACGTCGGGCAGAACCGTCATCACAGATGCCGCGGAAGCCGGACGCATCTTCGCGAATTTTCCGGCGAAGCTGGAGCAATTTCGCGCGAAAGGATCGGTGCTGGTGGGCGACGTGCATCCGGACGTCGCGGAAATTGCCGGAGCGATCACGCCGGTGCCGGGCGGCGTGGGCCCGCTGACGATAGCGATGCTGATGAGCAACACGGTGAAGGCGGCGCGGATGCGGCGCGGAAGTAGAGCATGCTCGCGGCGCCGCGGCGGCCAAGAGCGTGATGCTGCGCGTCGGCCTGACCGGCGGAATCGCCAGCGGAAAAAGCACCGTGGCCGCGATGCTGCGCGACGCGCGGATTCCACGTGCTGAAGCGGACGCGCTGGCGCACGACATGATTGAGCCCGGGCAGGCCGGCCTACGACGACATCGTGCGGGAATTTGGACGAGACGTGTTTGCGCCGGATGGCCGCGGATGGACCGGAAGAAGCTGGGCGCGGTTGTGTTCGCGGACGCGGAGAAGTTGGCGCGGCTGAACGCGCATCGTGCATCCGCGGGTTCTGCGACGCAGTTCACCGCCAGTTTGCCGTCGCTCGAGCGCGACGGGCTGGACCGGCATGCGCGTTTGTCGAGGCGGCGCTGCTGGTCGAGGCGGGATATCGCAGAAGCTGGACGGTTGGTGGTTGCGTGGTGTAAGCCGGAGCAGCAGGTCGAGCGATTGCTGGCGCGCGGGCTGCGGCTAGAAGCAGGCGCGGCGGCGCATCGCGGCGCAGATGCCGCGTGGAAGAAAAGCGTCGAGTGGCCGACGAAGAGATTGATTGTTCGGGGACGCTCGAGGAAACGGAACGGCAGGTAGAAGCAGTCCGTGAAACGCTGAAGCGTTGGCAAGCACGCAGCAAATAAAGTGAGAAGGCACGAAGAAGGACCAGGCACGCTAGGGATCGTTGGTAGGTGGATCGGCGTAAGCCGAAGGAAGATGCGACATGCTGCGGCGAAATACGTCGAATGCTGTGCGCCTGGCGATCTGGCTGGTGCTGGTGCTCGGGCGCGTACTGGGCGGGAGCGCGATGGGGCCAGCGGCAGCCGAGGAAAGTGGAGGCGTTCCGCAGCGTTCCCACGAACGCCGACGCTCACCAGACCTCGGTCGCGCGACGAAGTCGGATGAACGTGCAACATTTACAGTCAGGCCGCGCCGGCCGTGGCAAACATCGTCGACGCGGGCAATGGAATACGACTTCTTCATGGAGCCGGTGCCGGTCGGAGGGCGCGGGTTCGGGATTCGTGATCGACCCGCGCGGGTACATCCTGACGAATTATCACGTGGTGCAGGGAGCGCAGGCGATTGAGGTGACGCTGGGCGACCGTCGCACTACGTATACGGCGAAATTTATCGGCGCGGACCAGCGCAACGACATCGCGCTGGTGAAAATCGATCCGAAAGGTCGCAGAAGCTCGTGCCGCTGACGATGGGCGATTCGCGACAAACTGCAGGTGGGACAAAGAGTGCTCGCGATCGGGAATCCCTTTGGATTTCGAGCACGCTGACGACGGGAGTGGTGAGCGCGCTGGGCCGAACGGTGCAGACCAGCCAAACCACATTAATCGACAGGCGATTCAGACGGATGCGGCGATCAACCAGGGAAATTCGGGCGGGCCGCTGCTCGAATTCGCATGGTGAAGTGATCGGGATCAACTCGGCGATTTACACACCGAGCGGGCACCACGGCGGGAATCGGTTTTGCGATTCCGATCAATACGGCGCGCAGAATTGCGCAAGACCTGATTATCTACGGGCCATGTGCAAATGGCCGTATTGGGGATTCAGGGGCGCGCTCTGTGGCCGGATCTGGCAAACGCGTTGAACCTTCCAGTCGATCAAGGTGTCTTGGTCGAACAGGTGGTTTCAAATGGACCCGCTGACCAGGCCGGCATTCGCGGCGGATCGCGCACGATTTTGGCGGGACTGCAGGAGTTGCGGATCGGTGGCGACGTGCTGACTGCGATCGACGGGACGCCCGTCACGAACAACTCAGATTTGACGATCCTGCTCAACCGGCATCGGCCCGGCGATATCGTGACAGCTACGGTCATTCGCGGCGGGAAGAAGATGAATATAAAGGTGAAACTCGGGAGCGCGCAGTAGCGCTGCTCCTAGCGATTGGGTTTGCCTTCGCAACGCACTGCCGAATCGGCGAAGGCGCTCCATTCGTGCCGCACCTTGTCGCGCGCATCTTCGGTTAATCCAAACCACGATTCGGCTACGTCGCGCACGCGTTCGAGCGCGGCCTGCATTTCATCCTGCTTCTGCTTCATCATCTCAGCGTCGGCGTCCATCGGAACGCGAATCGGGGGCGCGACGAACATCACAGTGCGCGAAAAGGGATACGGCAGCTGGAACAAATCCCATGATTTGCGAAATGTGTGAGCGCGTTTCACGGCAATGTAGAAAACGGAAATTGGCTTGCCCGTCCGCCGGGCCAAAAATTACAGGACCAGGCTTGGCGACGTAGCGCGGGCCGCGCGGACCATCGATTGTGAACGCGACATTGCGACCCTCTTGGACACACTTGGCCAATGCTGTGAGGCCTTCGACTCCGCCGCGCGTCGAACTGCCCTGCACGGTTCGAAAGCCCAGCCGCTCGATGGCGCGGCGCGTCCATTGGCCGTCAAAGTTCACTGTGTTAAGCACGACGATCCCGCGATTCCGCCAGATCCAGATCGCGCTGAAAATGCAGCGGTGCCAGAATGCCCCGATTGCCGGCTCGCCCTGGTCGCGAATCTGCACGGCGTTGTGAACGCCGACCATTTCCGTGCGCAGCGTTGGGCCGGTTAAACGTACCAACCAATACGCTGCCGCCGCGATCACTGGAATTTGCATTCGCCGCCAGCGCGAAAGCTGCGGCACCCCTGCCTCGAAGGGCGAATGCGACGCCGTGCCGGACGGTTGGCTCGGTTTAGCGGGAGAAGTCACTGCTGTATATTATAGGAAGCTTCCGTGAGGCTTCATTTCCATTTCGCGCCCGGCGGCTTTTGGCCGCGCACTTTGCGGGCAGCGCTGTGCGCGGCGGCGCTGCTTGGCGCGGCTCTGGCTTGCCCTCTTCGTGCAACCGCACACACTTCGACGTCCGATATCGTCGCGCGCATTCAAGGCAGCGATCTCTCCATAAACGACCAACTGCTTACCGCTGCATCGACACTCGTATCGGTTGCCAACGGTAACGTGGTCACGGTGCATTCCGGCGAGGCCAGCATGCGGCTCATCGACGGTGGCGAAGTCTCCGTTTGCGGTCCCGCGCGATTCACGGTGTTGGCGAATGCCGATGGCGCGATCACGCTGGCGCTCGATTTTGGGCGCATGCACGTGGAGCTACCCGCAACCGTGAGCCTGCGCGTGCTTACGCCGATGATCGTCGCCACGCCGATTGAAATTGAAGGCGGCAAACGTGACGTTATCGTCGGACTCGACCAAAACAATTCGCTCTGCGTGCTTGCCGCTACCGGCGCGGTGCAACTGGAGCAACAGTTTTCGGGCCAGCGCATGATCGTGCCGCAATCCGGCGATTTCTCTTTGCAAAACGGGCAACTTTTGCCGGTGGTCGATACGGGCGGGAGCTGCAAGTGCGCTCTAGTGCCGATGGTGGCGCCGGGCCAGCCGTCAGGGCCGGCGCCGGAAACGGCGATGCTCGTCCCATCGGCCGATGCGCATCCCGTTGCCCAGCCCGGCCAACAACAGATCGCACAGGCACCCGCTGTCAACGCGCCCGCTTACCGCATCGATCTCCCGCCGCTGGTGTATTCGTCGGCGATGCCTACGCCGCCCGATATTCCTACTGACGAGACGGCAGCTTTAGTTCGTGAAGTTCGCGACGAGCCTGACTGGGAATTCACCGGCCATGTGGAAACGCCCGATTTTGCGCACGAGATGAGCCGCGCACTGGGCGAAAGCGGCGAAGCGTCGGATTCAGCCAAACCGGCGAATGACGACGGCGCAGCACAAAAGAAATCCAGCGGTTTTTGGGCGACGCTGAAGCGCCTTTTTATCGGCTAACCGACACACCGCTTTTCGAATCCCAGGAGCGTACAACCCCGTCGATATCGAAATCACGGTTAAGAATTTTTATTCTACTGACGCTGTGTGGCTCGGCCATGCCTGCTGCGTGGCCGCAAGCAAACGCACGCCAAGCAAGGATTCGAGCGCGGCCCGCGTTTGATGCAGCTTCGGTCAAAGTGCACGGCGCCGGGCCCGGCGGAATTAATCTCCGGCAATCAGGCGGCCACCTCTCGATCAGGGGCTTTTCGCTGCAGCAAATCATGGCGATCGCGTACGACCTCTCCAGTTTGAGCCAAGCCGAGAACACCATCATGGGAATGCCGAATTGGGGCATGACGGAACGCTTCGACGTCGATGCGGAAGCTCCTGGAAATCCAACCGTCGCACAGAAGACTTTGATGCTGCAATCTCTGCTGGCTGACCGCTTCAAACTGATCGTGCATCGCGAGACCCGGCAGCTTCCTATCTATGCATTGGTCGTTGCGCATGGCGGCAAGCTTGGTCCACAGATTCATCCGCACTCGGCGACTGAACGCTGCGACGCGTCAGTGAGCGCGCAATATGAGCCTTGGGCTCCTCAGCACGCCTTGATGGGCGGCGCAGCTTCCAGCACGGGGAATTCGCCGGCCGAAATCGCGACGGCTGCGTTGCCGCATTATCCCTGCGGATATACGGTCGGCGGGTTGCTATCGGCACACGATCGCAACGAAGTTTGGTCCGGTGCCAGAAATGTGAGCCTGGAATCGATCGCGGCCGGAATCGGTACGATGGAATACATCGATCGTCCCATAGTGAACGAGACAGGTTTGAGCGGAAATTTCGATTTCACCGTCGAATGGGACGCGCGAGTGGATCATGAAGCGGCAAAGCCTTGGCCAACAACTCAAGCAGTGCCAATGGGGGATTCGCTTTTCGATGCTTTGCGGCATCCACTAGGGCTCGAGCCAAAAGCAAAGAAAGGGCCTGTTGAAGTGATTGTCATCGATCACGTCGAGCAGCCCAAGCCAAACTAATTGCTACACAGGTTACATCCCTTCATAATTCGGCCCGCCGCCACCCTCCGGCGGCACCCAGTCGATAATCTGATACGGATCGGCGATGTCGCACGTCTTGCAGTGAACGCAATTGGCAAAATTGATTTTCAGTTTCGGCGCGCCGCTTTCCATCGCCATTTCGTAAACGGCCGCCGGACAAAAATACTGGCACGGATTGCCGTATTCGCGAACGCAGCGGTCGCTGCAGATATTCGGGTCGAGCACATGCAGATGGCACGGCTGATCTTCTTCGTGCCGCGTGCCGGAATGATAGACGTCGGTGAGGCGGTCAAACGTCAGCTTGCCGTCGCCTTTGAATCGCGTGGATTGATCGACGAGCCCGCGATCGCGCCCATGCAGCTTGTATATCCTTAGTATCCGGCTTGGCGTGCGCATCGGATCGACGAGCCCGCGGCCGCCCGTGACGAATTGCAGCCCAGCCTGCAACAGTCCGCTCCACAATCCGCCGTGAAACGCCTGATGGAAATTGCGCACCGCCCACAGTTCTCTCTTCATCCAGCTCGCTTCGATCTTTTTCTGATACGCCGAGAGTTTGGCCGCCGACGTATCGCCGGCGCAGAGCGCTTCATAAATCGTTTCGGCGGCGAGCATTCCGCTCTTGATCGCCGTATGAATGCCTTTGAGCCGCTGCGAATTCAGCAGGCTCGCGCGAGTCTCCGATGATCAAGCCGCCATCCACGTAACGTGCGCGGCATCGAATACCAGCCGCCGTAGGGAACCGTTTTCGCGCCGTAGCGCACGAGTTTGCCGCCTTCGAGAATCGCGCCGCACAAAAGGATGCGTCTTGAATTTCTGAAATGCTTCGTGCGGATCGAACAGCGGGTTGTGGTATTCGAGCCCAACAACCATGCCCAGCGAAACGCGATTGTCGCGCAGGCCATAGATCCAGCCGCCGCCATAATTATCGGAGCCGTAGCGGCCAGCCCAGCGTGTGCGCCACGTAACCCGCATCGATGCGGCCGGGCTGCACGTCCCAAAGCTCCTTGATTCCGATGCCGTAGACTTGCGGATTCAGGCCGTCGAGTTTCAGCTGGCTTGACGAGATCTTTCGTGAGCGAGCCGCGCGGCCCTTCGGCGAGCACCGTCACTTTCGCGCGCAACTCGTAGCCCGGCGTGAAGTTGTCTTTCGGCTTGCCGTTTTTATCGACGCCCTTGTCTTCGGTATGCACGCCGGCGATTCCGTTCTTTCGTAGAGCAGTTCGCGCCCTGCAAACTGCGTGAAAACGTTCACGCCCTTTTTTTCGACGAGCCCGCCCAGCCATTTCACGAGCTTATTGAGCGAAACGACGTAGTTGCCGTGATTGCGCAGCGGCGGAGGCGTGATCGGCAGTTTGCAAGACGCCGCTTTCCGTGAGGTAAATAGGCGGCGTCGCCAGTGACGGGCGTATCGAGCGGCGCGGTTTTCTCGAAATCGGGCACGAGTTCGCGCAACGCGCGCGGGTCGAGAATCGCGCCGGAAAGCTGATGCGCGCCCATTTCGCGCGCTTTCTCAAGCACGTAAATATTTTCGGCGGAAAGCGCGGGCGCTTTGCCCGCGGATTTGTGCTGTTCGATAAGATTCGCAAGGTGCAGCGCGCAGGCGAGCCCGGCGGGCCCCGCGCCCACAATCAGCACATCCGCTTCGAGAATTTCGTGTTCCACGCTCACCGCGCCATCTTAGCAGAAGCGCAGCAGGTCTCGATTGCGTCTGGTTGAGGCTGTTCTTGTGTGCTACAGCACGAGGCGCCCTTAATAGTGGTAAAACCCGCGGCCCGATTTGCGGCCTAGCCTTCCGTCGGCTACATATTGCTTCAGCAGCGGGCAGGCGCGATACTTCGCATCGTTAAATCCCTTTTCCAGCACGCCCATAATATCGACGCAGACATCAAGCCCGATAAAATCGGCGAGTTCCAGCGGTCCCATCGGATGATTCATCCCCAGCTTCATCACAGCGTCGATCGCCTCAGCAGTCGCGACGCCCTCCATAACGGCATACGCCGCTTCATTGATCATCGGCATCAGCACGCGATTGGAGACGAACCCCGGCGCGTCATTGACGGCCACGGGCTTCTTGGCGAGTTTCTCGCAAAGTGACATTGTCGCCTGGAAAGCCGCTTCAGTTGTCGCGCGGCCGCGCACCACCTCTACCAGCACCATCAGCGGCACCGGATTCATGAAGTGCATGCCGACGAAACGGTCCGGCCGCCCGGTCTGTGCGCCAAGTTGAGTAATCGAAATGGAGGAGGTATTTGAAGCAAGAATGGCGTGCGCTGGAAGAACGCTGTCGGCTTCCTTGAGGACGCGCGCTTTCAAATCAAACTGCTCGGGAACTGCCTCGACGGCAAAATCCGCGCTTGCTAGCGGCGCGATTTCTGTTACCGGCTTGAGCCGAGCTAGGATTGCAGGCTTGTCGCCTTCGGCGATTTTGCCTTTTTTAATTTCGCGTTCCAGATTGGCGGCGATCGTCGCGACTGCGCGTTCCAGTGCGCGCGCGTCCACATCGCGCAGGATCACATCGTAACCACTGCGCGCGAAGACGTGCGCGATGCCATTGCCCATGGTTCCGGCGCCGAGGACCGCAACCGTTTTGATTTGTCGATCAGGCATGCAGGGATGATAGCCGAACGCCGGACGCGGAAAGAAGCGACATCGGCTTTATTCTTTGTCGCCGAATATTTCGCGAAGCACCTTTTCCGCGCGCGCCGCGTCGCTCTCGGCGATGATCACGCGATAGCGCGGGCCGGAAATCTGCGGGACGCCGACAAACTGGTCGTTCTCGGCGATATCAAAACTCTTAATGCCCGCATCCTCCAGCGCGGCCATTGCGCGTGTGTACGCGATGGGATCATCGCCGCTCCAAACAACCGCGGCACCGCCTTTGCCTCCCGAACTTTTCGTTGCGCTCACGAGACCACCTTTCGACCTCAAACAATACCTAGTCTGCGGCAATGACGCCATACAGCTTCGCCGCTATGCCATCGGGCTGCCCTCTTCAATTTCGCGCACCACCTCGCGAGCGCGCTTCTCGGCGGCAGGCATCACGAGGATCTGCGTTTTCCCCATATTTGGGTTCAGGACGCAGCCGATGCCGACGTTCGAAAGGCACTGCTGGAAGATATTCGCCATCTGCGAATCATCTCCCGCCCAGACGACGACCGTCGCCTCGTCCGGATCGAAATTCTCTACGAAATCTTCGACGATTTCGGCTGCGTCATCTTCCGCTTCGGGCTCTTCTTCGGTGAGGTCATCGTCATCGCTTTCGTTGCGATTGAAAACAGGCTGTCTGAGATGGAAAGGGTCGGAAGACGCCTGCGATCTGGCGATTGCGTCCAGGGTTGTATCGTCATCGCCTGCGCCGGTGCCCGAAACATCGCGGACCAGTCTTCTCGCTGCTTCGAGATCGGCGCTGCGAACCCAAATCTGGAGC
The DNA here is from genome assembly GCA_963753205.1 of uncultured Acidobacteriota bacterium. Taxonomy (GTDB): domain Bacteria; phylum Acidobacteriota; class Terriglobia; order Acidiferrales; family UBA7541; genus Palsa-295. The sequence continues at coordinate 260,894 of CAVWBL010000002.1, forward strand.
ACATTGTCTCGCCCGGTTGATAGGAGCTGTGGGCGGCCAGGTTGATCCTCATAGTCGATACCCACCTCGTCCAAGGCAGCTTTTAGAGCTTTGAAAAAACGAGGATCGATTCCTGACCACAACAACTGGACGGCGTCGTCATCCGCCGCGACCGCATCGCGAGCAAGGCCCTGATTATCTGCATTGTCTGGAAGGGAATGCACAAGATCGACGCCGCAATCGGCGCACTGCGTAAATCCTTGTCGGTATTCCGCATGGCATATCGGGCAAAACATGGCGCGTATCTTATCGCGCCCGGGTCCGGAGAGCCACTGGCTGTCGTGGGATGCTATCGCTCCACGGCCAGCGCCACGGCATTACCGCCGCCGAGGCAAAGCGCCGCAATACCGCGCTTCAAATGGCGCCGCTGCAATTCATAAAGCAGCGTCACCAGCACACGCGCGCCCGAAGCGCCGATCGGATGCCCCAGCGCCACCGCGCCGCCGTTCACGTTTACCCTTTCGGGATTCAGCCGCAACTCGCGCATAACGGCAATCGCTGCGACGGCGAACGCTTCGTTCAATTCATACAGGTCGACGTCCTTGTCGCGGTCCCAGCCCGTCTTTTGCAGAATTTTTTCCACCGCTTCCACCGGCGCCATCATCACCCATTTCGGTTCTACGCCGCTGGTCGCCTGCGCCACAATGCGCGCCATCGGCTGCTTGCCGAGCCGTGTGGCCATGCGCTCGCTCGTAACGATCAGGGCGGCGGCGCCGTCGTTCGTGCCGGGCGCGTTACCGGCTGTGACGCTGCCGTCTTTTTTGAACGCGGGCCGCAGTTTTGCGAGCGCTTCCATTGACGTATCTTCGCGCGGCGATTCGTCCGTTTTGATCACGATGGGCTCGCCTTTTTTCTGGGGAATCTCGACGGGCACGATCTGGTCGGCGAAAAAACACGATTGGATTGCACGAACCGCTCTGCGGTGGCTCTCCCGGGCAAATTTGTCCTGCTCCTCGCGCGAAATCGCGTATTTTTCCGCAACGAATTCGGCTGTCTGGCCCATGTGGTAATTTCCGTAAACGTCCCACAGGCCGTCGACGATCATCGAGTCGAGCACTTCCTGATTTCCCAGGCGATAGCCAGAGCGCGCGCCTTTGAGCAAGTAAGGGCAGTTGGACATCGACTCCATTCCGCCTGCCACTACAATCTGCGATTCGCCGAGCATCACGCCCTGCGCGGCGAGCGCAACGGCTTTGAGTCCCGAGCCGCAAACCTTATTGATCGTCATCGCGGCCACGCGCGAATTCAGTCCACCATGCAACGCCGCTTGCCGCGCGGGATTCTGCCCGAGCCCGGCCTGCACCACGTTGCCCATGATTGCTTCGTCCACCTGGTGCGGATCGACGTCGGCGCGTCGCACCACTTCGGCCACCACTTTTGCGCCTAGTTCGGTGGCGCTGAGCGGCGCGAGTCCGCCAAGAAATTTTCCCATCGGCGTGCGGACGGCGCTGAGAATTACGGCTTGTTCGGTTTGCGCCATGAGAACGTCTCCTTTGGCGGGGAAAATTGGATTTGTACCCAGTATAACGCGGAAAGATGGGGAAGATCGGCGCTGCCGGTTTACGGCTTACCGTTGCTGAAAAGCGGGGCCAGACTTTGATGGAGGCGCTCGACAGACTGAAAAAACTCTCGGATGCCGACGGTTTCGCGCCCTATTTCGTGCGAGGCTGAGGCAGCGGCAATGGCTTCGCAAAGCTGTGTTGCGCGGCGAATGCCCTCCGCGGTAAGCAGAGGAATCACCGTTTGCGGGTCTTGCTGTTTCGATTGGCGCTCCTGCCATTCCTGCACGGCCCAGGCGGTTTTTCGGACGTTGTCGACCGCATCGCGAAAGTCCTGCAGCACGCGCGGATCAACCGGTCCGGAGCGCATGTCGTACTCGAGCCTGACGAGCTCGGCGCACGCCTTCTTCAGCTGGAAACTGATGCCCCAAAAGGTCTCGCTTGGCACAAGCAGTTCAACGGCAATGCCCAGCAAATGGCCTTCAGGATTCCGCCGCGGACCTACCACGCGTGCGTGCGACGATTCCTGCGAAATCAGATTCTTTAGCTCGATCTGGCTGCCGGCCGGAGGATACGTCTTCAACTCCAGCAGGCCGCCCTGGGCGTTCACCTCTGTTGCCCGCCCGCTTTCACGGACAATTTTTCCGCTGGCCTCCTGCCACGTGGCTTCCACGGGGGAGACGAAAGGAAAGCGCCTGCTGCGCCGGCCGTCAGCTGAAGTTGTCCGTTTCACGATTCAGGAATGCTCGTTCGCCGAATATCCAGCGACTGCAATCAGTATAGGCGGCTTTTCGAGCCGCTCAACGCACCGTCGAGCGGCATGTTAACTAAGCGTGACCCTCGGCGGACGCGGCGGGTGCATGATTGGGCGCAACTCGCGGCGGCTCGAGCATGATGATAGCCGCAAGGCGTTAACATGGCTTGTAAGTTCATTCGAACCACATGCGAGAACTAAACCTTAGCCTAATGGGTCCACACGCGTGGCTGCTTGCCGTGCCTGCGGTGCTTTTTGTCTTTTATCTGATTGCGTGGTTGCGCATCGGCCCTGAGCCTGCGCCGGGGCCGCTTGTGGTCGCCTACGAGCCGCCGGGAGGCCTTTCGCCCGCGGCCGTGCGTTATATCGATAAGGGCACGACGGACGGTCGATCGTTCGCCGCTGTGCTTGCACAACTTGCGGTGCGCGGCTGCATTCGCGTGGAGCCGGTAAACGGTAAGTACAAATTTTCGCAACTGATGAACGATATCGCCATACAAGCGTCACTCGCGCCGGAAGAGACGCGAGTCCTTCGCATTCTTTTCAGCGACAGCCCCGAAATCGAACTCAGCCCTGCGATGGATCAGCGCAACAGCGCCCAAAATGCACTCTACGTCTCCGCTATACACGACGAATTGACCAAGCGACTATCGGGGAAGTATCTAAATCGCCATGGCGGAATCATCGCAATCGCGATTCTCGCGACGTTCGCTTCGTCTTTCATCCTGGCCGCCGTGACAAGCCGCCATGACACATTCGACTCGATCTTCTTCACGCTGTGGATCCTTTTTGCCGGCCTTCTCATCGGAATGATCTTTGAACTTTCGTTTGTACCGATGTGCAGGACCGCGGCGCGCAGCGGCCAGGGATGGGCAAAATTGCTGCCCGGAATTGCGCCGATTTTGATTTTTGGCGCAGTGATTGGTTTTCTTCTCACCAAGTTGGCGGACAGCGCATCGTTCGCCTTTACGCTTATGCTGCCGGCAATGATTCTGGTGAATCTCGGATGGGCGCCGTTCTTGAAGCGAAAGTCCGCGCTCGGGCGCAAAATCTCAGATCAGATTGCAGGCTTTCGCAAATTCCTGCAGGAAGTGGAGCAGGATCGCCTGGACCGCCTGAACCATGCCCAACAATCGCCCGCAAATCTCGACCGCCTGCTTCCGTTTGCGATCGCTCTCGAGGTTGGAGAAGGCTGGGGCGACGATCTGGCCCAAACGTTTATCGCCTCCGCCGTGATGGTCGAGGGCTAACGCCGCCTTTCATCGCCTGCGCCGGGAATACTTACTTCAGCAGTCCCAAATCTTGCACCTTCTTCATCAAGTCCTGGTGATCGAGTTGAAATACAATTTCAAATGATTCGCTTGCAGCCACAAGAATATACGTCGTCGAATTCTCGCTCTCGATGAAGACCCCAGGGCTCCGCTCAAAGCGCATATTCCATGCGACTTTGGCCATTGCGTAATTGGAATCGAGCGATGAAACCTCAAGCGACGAAACCGTCGACGAAACCAATCCTACCGTCTTGAAAAATTCCTTGCGCTTTGGCAGAACCTTTACAAAATCCGCTTTCTTTACCGCCTGTACGCCCTGCGGCTTGCCAAACATGAAGACCTCGGCATAGAGCGTCGCCAGTTTCGGCACGTCGAATTCCGCATTGGCTTTCTCATACGCCTCAAAGAACTGTCTGAGGTGCCCATTCAGATTTTCCATATTCCACAACCCTCTTTAGCCGCGCCAGCGCTATGATTGCCAGCCTTCGCGCTTGACGCGAATGAATTCCCGTCGCTGCATTGCCAGATGGTGAAGCAAGGCCGAATTCCCGAGCTCGATGGACTTCGCGGCGTCGCCATACTGCTGGTCATTTTTTATCACTATACCAACGGATATCCTCTTACTCCACCTCGTCGCCCTGTTTTTGTACGCGGTCGTCCTGCGGGCCCGGCCGGAGATCGTAACCTTTTCCCGAGCATGTAGCGCCGCTGTCGCTGCGGTCGTGACGTACTTTATCGCCCGGCTCTCATGGCTTGTTTTCGAGGGCCCGCTCGTCCGCATAGGCCACAAATTCAAATATTCAGACTTGTCGCGACGGCAAGTGGCAGGAGCGACCGTCGCCGAGTAGCGTCACGAATGGCTTTTGACGCGCCGGACCCAAAGTCTTTAGAACGAAGAATCTGCTCCAGCGTGAGCCTTATCTGAGCGTTCTACGCGTCCACTGCCTGTATCTTTTCCCCTCTCAAACGGCCAGAATCCCATATACCATGCCCAGAAAAAGAAAATCGGTATTCCCGCCGCCAGGCTGATGGCGCCCCAAAACATATTCGAGTGCGTCAGTGCGCGGCCGAACATCGTAAACGTCGTCGCGCCGGAAGTGGCAAACACATAAATCCATCCTGCAATCCCCAGCAGCGCCGGGACCGGATACAGCCACATCCGAAACGGCCGCCGCTGCGGCGGAAAACGCTTATGCATCAGGAAAACCCCGAACCCCTGCGCGATAAACTGCACGAGGATCCGCGACGTGAGCAAAATGGTGATTTCCGCCGCCAGAGGAATGAAGCTGACGGCAATCGTCACCAGACCGACAACCAGCAACGACAAATCCGGAAATTTTCCGCGCGGGTGAACGTGCCTAAAAATCTGAAAGAAGCATCCATCGCCGGCGGCCGCGTACGGAATCCGCGAATAACCGAGCATCAAAGCAAACGTCGAGGCAAAACTCGTCCACAAAATCAGCCCCGTAATCACCGAAGCCGCGCGCACACCCCAGACTCTCTCAATCAGCGCCGAAGCGACATAGGGGCTATGCTGCGCTTCCGAAATGCCCAGCGTGCCGGTAACCGCAAGATGAATCAGAAAATACAGCCCCGCAATTACAATCACGGACAGAATAATCGACATGGGAATCGTCCGCTGGGGATTCTTCACCTCTTCGCCGACGTAGCAGACGACGTAATAGCCGAGAAAATCGTAGATCACGAACGACATCGCGGCGCCCAAAGCCACCATGCCGGCGCGGTTAAAATGAAACGGCTCCCCCGAATGAAACGCGAGCTGCGGATTGAAGTGCAAGGCCCCCGCGAGAATCACCGTGAATACGGTAATGATCATTCCCACCCAGAGGACGACCGTAATCTTTCCCACCGCCTGAATTCTCCGGTAGCAAAGCACGAGCGCGGCAAACGCCACGCCCGCGGCGATCAGTCCATGCGTCGTGTTTCCCAGATGCGGCGCAAAATACTTAAAATAGTCCGCGAATCCGATGCTGCCCGACGCAATCTCGAGCGGCCCGCTCAGAATAAATTGCCAGATGAAGAGAAATGCAAGCAGCCGTCCCCAACGCCGCGGCCCGAAAGTCTCCCGCAAAAAAAGATAACTTCCGCCTGACCCTGGCAGCGCCGCGCCCAGCTCGCACCAGATCATCCCGTCGCAAATCGCCAGCAGCGCGCCCACCAGCCATCCAAGCAGCGCTTGCGGCCCCGGCAGCTCGGCCAATATGAAAGGAATCGTGAGGAACACGCCGATCCCCACCATATTGGACATGTTGAACGCCGAAGCCTGCAGCAGCGAAAGGCTCTTCGTCAGCGCCGGCTGCACCTGCTCCGGCACTCGCGTCGGCGTGTATTCGATCTCGCTCATGAGCCGCCATAATACCCGCGTCGCGCCAGGAAGCGCCAAAAATCCTCAAAATCGCGTTTTGCGGGATGAAAATGACTAAGACCGAGTTCGGCGTGGGGGCTCATTCTGACTGCGCTGCAACCCGCAAACGAACAAGCCCCGTTCTCCACAGCGCTCGAACGAGTAGAGCTTCCAACGGGAACGCAAACGCCGATGTTTTTCTGGGATTCAACCGCGGGTTCAGCGGCAATGCGAGCACCCTGAGAAGAACCGCCAACGCGGAAAAGAATAAGAGCAGGCCGCTTCTGCCCCACATCGTAGCGACTCGCTGCGCGCCGCAGTCTGGACAGTGTTCCCACGACGAAGAATCAACTGCCGCAGCAATCGGATCTTCGATTCTGCCTCCGCAAAGTGGACATTTAGGCATGGCCATTCGCCGCACTTACGATGCCCTAATTGCGTCTCTTCGGGATTGATTGCTTCCGCGCGATGAGAGCGAAAGGTCAACCTGTCCGCAAGTACCATTGACTTCGCTTTTAATTCGCCCGTATAGTAGAGGCGAATATTGAGCAAATCCCGGGGGTTGCGAATGGCGCTGACGAAACGGCAAAAAGAGGTCCTGAACTATCTGGTTGGCTTCATTAATAAGAACGGCTATTCGCCGAGCTTCGAGGAGATCGCGCACGCGCTGAAGCTCACCTCGCTCGCCACCGTGCACAAGCACCTTTCCACGCTCGAGAAAAAGGGATTCATCCGCCGCGGCTACAACCAGAGCCGCTCAATCGAAGTGACACAGTTGCCAAAGCCCGTCCGCGAAGAAATTCTCGACCGACACATCATCGAATTGCCTCTCGCCGGCCGCATCGCCGCCGGGCGTCCGCTCGAAGCCATCGAAGATAACGAAACCATTTCCCTCTCGGATTTTACGCGTGGCCCCAATACCTTCGTGCTTCAGGTGAAGGGCGAATCGATGCGCGAGGATCACATACTCGACGGCGATTTCATCGTGGTGGAGCAGACCCAAGTCGCCAACACCGGCGAAATCGTCGTGGCCCTTGTGGGAGAAGATGACGCCACCGTAAAGCGTTTCTACCGCGAAGCCGGCGGCAAGATCCGCTTGCAGCCCGCGAATTCAGCCATGGCCCCGATTGTCGTTCCCGCGAACGACGTAAAGATCCAGGGCCGCGTTGTCGGCGTCCTTCGTAAATACTAACCGCGGCGGAGCCCGTGTAGCGGCTGACCAAAATTCTGGCCGGGCGCTTTTGCGTGACCTTCGCTGGCCGCCTGCTCCGCTATGAACCCCTTTCCCCGTTTTTTGCTGGGTACAACCCCCCTTTTCGCTCTATCATCTGTTAATCGCCCAGACACAAGTGTTCCATTTTGGATTTGGCGTCCCCACCCGTCGGAATTACATTGAGTGTCCCAGTCGCCGAATTCAACACACCGGCAAGGTTCTAACGCAATAGGGCCCAAGGAGGGTAACGGTACATGTGGGGAGAAAAGAAACCCGAAACTCCCGCTAGGACGCCGCTCCCGCAGCAACCTAGACCAAACGTAACAACACCATCCGCACCATCTTTTCCCGGGGAGGCAAGAACAATGGCACCATTGGATTCAACGTATAACACTCCGAGCGCCAGCGGCGGCACGGCGCGGCTCGGATCGAGTCTGCATGTGAAGGGTGAAATCACCGGCAACGAAGACCTCGCCATTGACGGCAGCGTCGAAGGCCTGGTTCATCTCGAGGACCGGAGACTCACCATCGGCGCCAGCGCGCGCCTCACGGCAGACGTCATTGCCCGCGAGGTAGTCGTCTACGGCAATGTGAAGGGCAATCTCCGCGCACGCGACCGGATCGAAATCAAGAAGGATGGCTCGGTTGTGGGCGATCTGACCACCGCACGCATCATGATCGAAGACGGCGCTTACTTCAAAGGCTCCATCGAAATCGATAAGGCCGGCGACGCCGACGACGACAAGTCCAACATGCGTTCACGCAGCACCGCCAGCGCCTCGGTCTAATTCACCGCATCGAATCGCCTCGGGCATGGCTTTCCCCGGCCCGAGGCGCTTTCTTGCGCCTATAGGTACAATTCCCGCATTCCAAGTACCGGACCGGATAACACCGCGCGTTTCTTGAAGAGAGCCGGTTCCTCCTACGAATGATTGGGGCGTTGCATCGGTCACCGCAAGAAGGTGCCGGCTCTGCCCAGTTTGGACGCAAAAGCGACCGGAATGTTAGCGGGTCCGCATAGGGTATTCGACCAAGACGCGTCGGCTTAACGGTCGCGGGAGATGCCCGCCGAAGCGGGTTCGTGCACTCGTTGCGCCAGCAATTCCTTGATTTTGGGGATGGCGTCCTGCGCGGCGGATTCGCCTGCGGCCACTAGTTGCGGCGTCTTGGAGAATTGGTCCCACAAAATGTGATGCACGTTCGGCTCAATCAGCACATCGGTTGCGGCGCGCCACGATTGCACGGCCGAGGATTGCAGGATTGAAAACGAGCGGCTAATGATTTCGATCGTATTGCGAGGCGCCGTATCGAGCAGCCCGGGCTCTAAGTGGACCGAAATAACCACATCGGCGCCCATTTTCCGCGCCGCCACGGCGGGAACCAGTTCCGTAAGAAAGCCGTCCACCAGGATCTGGCCGTTGTGCTCGACGGGAAGGAACAGACCCGGATAGGCGCAGGAAGCGCGAAGGGCCGGGCCGATTTCGCCCTCCGTAAAATAGACCGTTTTGCCGGCGATTAGATCCGTAGCCACCACCGCCAGCGGGACCTTCATTTCGCTAAAAAGATGTTTGGTGGTGAACTTGTGCATGTAATGCTCCAGGCGCTCGTTGGAGGCCATGCCCATGCGGGAGATTGTCCAGCGGCCAAAATCGCGGAAGTGTGTTTCGACGCCCTGGCGTTCCATTTCGCCCAGCGGAGTGCCGCTCGCATAGGTTGCAGCGACGAGTGCGCCCACGCTGGTGCCACAGATTACGTCGATGGGAATGTCATACGCTTCCAAGATGCGGAGCACACCAATATGCGCTATGCCGCGGGCGAATCCGCCCCCCAGCGCGACGCCTACACGCGGACGGCGATCTTCGCCGCCGTAAGCAAAAGAACGAAACGCGCGGACAGCTTTATGTAGGAAATTCGGAACGTCGCTTGACGTCGATTCTGGCGCTACTTTGTGGTTGTTGTCGTTGCCGTTTTTTGCCAACCCCGCCTCCTAAGGACGCATCCTCGGAAGACCCCGACCTTATGCACATTATATAACCCAATTGGGGCCAATGAGTCGCTGGGGCTAGCCTGAGATTCGTGCGTTGTAACATCGATTGCAGCGTCTCGGGCTATTGATAACACGGGATTTGCCTGAATATTTGGCCGGTGAAGGGCCAATTGGTCGCCGCGCTCGCGATAACTTTCGATTCCTGACGCGTGGCAGTATAGCTCCGAGATAAGCCCCATCGCAGGAGGTGCTCACCGATTCCATTGCTCTATGCGCTCGTTCAGAGTATTTTCTTGTCGCTCCGCAATCGCAACATGGAGGTGTCTGCTTGCCTCTTTCCGCTGTGGATGCCGTTAGCCCTGCGCTTCAGCACGCGCAGCAACAACTCACGCGGCCGTTCCGCTTTGGCCAGTGGGTGCGCCTGGCGTTCGTGGGCGCGCTGGCCGGGGAGACCGCATCGTTCGGCGGATGCAATACCAACTTCAACTCTCCTACGCCGCACGCCGGGCGTGGGTCGGCCTTCTTCCCGGCCCAATTCCCTGCAATCGACGAACATTCGGCGAGGTTCCTCGCGCTTGCTGTAATTTTTGCTGTCGTGGGGATTGTCCTCGTTGTGCTGTTCACGTATATCGGCAGCGTGATGAAATTCATCCTCTTCGACAGCGTGGTGAGCAGAGAATGCCACGTCCGCGCGGGCTGGCGCCGCCGCAAGCACGACGGCTTTCAATTATTTCTTTGGCAGATTCTGTTCGCGCTGATCTGTATCACTTCGATTGTGATTCTCGTCGGTGCCCCGGTGCTATACGCCTGGGCTCTTGGCTGGTTCCGTGAGCCGAGCCAACATCTGGTCCCTCTGATTCTGTGGGGCCTGAGTGTGCTACTGCTCTTTCTTGGCCTGCTCCTCTTTTTCGCGATAATTCAGGTGATGACAACAGACTTTGTGGTACCTGAGATGGCACTGCAGGAAATTGACGCGTTCGAAGGATGGCGCAGGCTCCTGCCAAAGCTGAACGCAGAGAAACTTGCATATGCCGCTTACATCGGCATGAAAATTGTGCTGGCGATCGGCGCGGCGATCGTCTTCGGAATCGCTACGATTCTGGCGATCGTGGTCTTGCTGATTCCGTTCGGAGGTGTAGGCCTGGTCGCCGTTTTTACCGGCAAAGCGATGGGCCTTACCTGGAACGTCGGCACCATCACGGTGGCCGTAATTTATTGCTGCATTGCGGCGGCCGTCTTCATCTTTGCGGCTCTGCTAATCGCGGTGCCCAAAGTGGTCTTTTTCCCCGCGTATTCGATCCATTTCTTCGCGCCGCGATTTCCGCCTCTCGCTGCGCTTCTCGCGCCTCCGCCCGCGCCACCTGCGTCGCCGCCACCGGAGCCTCCGCCCCTGCCGCCCACGCCGGAGCCCATCGGCTGAGTGTTCGCCATGTGAGTCCGGCGACTTTAGTCGGTGTCGAATTGCATGGTGCTTCGATGCGCCGAGGCGAGCCCGCAATAGCGGCCGTTGCCATTATTCCGATTGCAGTCTATATCAGTAAGAAGTTCTTGAAGCGACCAACCCCTCCTGCTATGACATACGAACATGACGGGAATCGCAATTGCGTTTGGTTTTTTGGCCCTGCTTGGGATTGGTGTCTATGCCCAAATCGTCAGCACCAGCGGACAACACCGCCTTCGCAGGAAGCGGCGCGTGAATCATCACCGACGGTCGATTGTTCGCGTGCCCGGGGCCGGCTTACCCAAGCGCGCGCGCAGCCAACCGCGCCTGTTGCCATTCCAATTTGACGACGGCGGCAGGAAAGCTGCCGGTTACAAGGGCAAAACAGGCGATTGCGTGGTGCGGTCGATTGCCGTCGCGACCGGACTTCCGTATCAACAGATCTACGACAGGGTGAACGAGCTATCCAAGCGGGAGCGGACGGGCTCGCGAAAACGCGGCAAGAGCAGCGCGCGCACCGGTGTCTACAAGGGCACGACCCACAAACTGCTCGAATCGCTCGGCTGGCGTTGGACGCCCACCATGGAAATCGGCTCAGGCTGCAAAGTTCATCTCCGTGCGGACGAATTGCCTTCGGGCCGCCTGATCGTTTCCGTTTCGGGCCACCTTACCACCGTGATCGACGGCGTGATTCACGATACGCACGACCCCTCGCGGCGCGGCACTCGCTGCGTCTATGGCTATTGGCAAAGCGGCAATTCGTGAGAACCAGCAAACGTCCCGCCGCCGCTGACTTACTCCTCAGACACACCCAACCTCTCGGCGAAAGTGCCGACGAATCATGCAGCATGCATCGAAAGTCCTTCCGGGAGGCACCATGAAGACTCTTTTTCTGTCAGCGGCGGCAAAATCAATCTCCAGAAAACCGCGGACATTCAGCAGTTGATGGAAGTAACGGGCATGAAGACGATGATGACGCAAATGGTGGCTTCAAAGGAGACGCGATGGAAGCCTACGATTGTCGCCCGGGCGATTATCGTGACCAGTTGGCCGACCTTTTTTCGAAAAGTTCAATAAGATGAAACCGGAGCAGTTTCTCGATATGGCCACCGCCTCATACGATAAGTATCTCTCCGATGACGACCTAAAAGGCCTCATCCAGTTCTATCAAACGCCCTTGGGACGAAAAACCCTCGCGGTGATGCCCAAGCCAACCGGTGAGCTTCAATCTCAGGGCCTGCAAATCGGGCAGGAAATGGGTAAGGAATCGATGGAAGAAGTTCTTCACGAACATCCTGAATTAAGCCTTACAAGACGTCAGCTCACATTGATTCGCGTCAGCTTCCGCAGGGCACCCCGACTAGTGGACGCTCAGCGTCACGTCGAATGCAGCGTCGCACTTCTCAACAGGATCGTCGCTAACAGTCTTGGAGACAGTGCCGCTGCTGACAGTAAACTCGAGCGGCTTCTTGGAAAAGTTCGGAAGGCCCGTAAAGCGCGCTTGGCCATTGACGTTCGTATAAGCCTCCAGATCGGTCTGCCGCAGATTCATAAAGCCGTATTTTATTAGCACGCTGATTTTTGAATTGTAGATTGGCTTACCGGCACCATCTTTCACGAAAAAGTTCGCCTTGCACGAGCCGATTCCCGCATCCACGGTGGCCACTTTCGGCTGATCATCGGCAAATCCCGGCGAGACGCAAATCCCAAGCAATAATGCTGCGCACAAAAATTGCACCAACAAAACTTTCATTGGTATCATCCTGCCGACTCTCCTGTCAAAAACATACTCTGCCGCAGACAGCGCCGCAATTCGATTCAGCGGCCGGGTTTGGGTTGTGCGGTGGGCGGCAGAAGTCCGGCAGCGCGCAAGTATGCGGATTCCTGAGCGTAGTGATCGCCATAATCCTCGGCAAACGTGACCAGCATGCTGCCTCGCGTCGAGCCCGCGGGCCCTGCCTTCGCCGGCTCCGCCAAATCCGAATCTTTTACCTTCGCCAACGAAGTAGTGCAGTACTCGAAGGAAGTCTTCAGTTCCGCCGTCAACGTATCTTTCGTATCGGAATCCTGTGGGCGATTGAATTTCGGCATTTCGGCGCCGGAAAGCGCCGAACACAAATAGTAATTGGCGCTAATCATGTGCCCGACCAGATGGCCAAACGTATTCTGTCCCGGCGTCGGCCGGAAATCGTACTTGTCCGCCGGCATTTCCTCGGCTCCGGCCGGGACATTTTTCGCCATTTGCGTTTCAAGTTTTCGCGCCGCGTCCGTGATTGAATTTTCGCTCGGCGTAGCCGCCTGTTGCGCGGCGGCCGCGAATGAAATAAGCAGAAGTGCCACTAGCCCGAAGATCGCCTTGTTCATGTTTCGTCCCTCCGAAGACGCGCGTAGACGTTAGCACAAATCGCGCATCCAGCGTTCAACAGTCGCCGCGGCCACAAGAAATTCTAGAGGTCGCAATAAAGAAGGAAAGGCAGAACGGCGCTGAAGAAAAGAAAAAGACCCCCTCGACAGCCACAGTCGAGGGGGTCTTCGCAGCTAGAAGATTAACTTCAACGCGAGCTGCAATTCGCGCTGGTTCCAGTTTGCATTCATGGTTTGAATTTCGCCCGGCAGGTGGCTGTTATCAATCTGCACCGGCGGGGCTGCATTCTTGCCGTTGATCGTCGACCCCAGGAACGTGATGCTGGTGTTCGGGGTGTTGAACATCGGCGTGTTGAACAGGTTGAACGCTTCGGCGCGGAACTGCAGCTTGAAGCGCTCGTTGAGCGAGAACGTCTTGAAGATGGAGAAGTCAAACCGGTTCAACCCCGGCCCGCGGAACTGATTTGGATGTTCGTTACCGAACGTACCCGGTGTTGCCGCTACGAAGCAGTTCGGGTTGAACCACATCAGTATGTTCTTGCCGCCTGGAACGTTGTTCGCGTTGCAAATCGGATCATAGCTCAACGCGCCCACGCTGTAGGGCAAGCCGGACTGATGCGACCCTTGGCTGTTTACGGACCAGCCACCGAGCAGCAAACCCTCGGCGCCCGTCGCTGATTTTGCGAACGGAATGTCGTAGTTCACCTGCCAGGTGATACGGTTTGGAACGTTCTGACTGCTATTGCCCCAGTCAGAATGCTGCCAACCAAAAACGTCGTGGCAAGCAGCCCCCTCGGCGGCGCAAGACGTAACCAGCGGGAAGCTCGCCGACTGATAATCGAGGTTCTGCCCGAGACCAGCCGCCTGATCGATGAAGCAAGGCTCATACGGGCCGAACATAGACGCAACGCAGCTCCTTGGCCCCGCAACGTTGTCCGTCATATGGGACCACGTATAACCAACGTTTACCGTCAGGCCGTTGTTGAACCGGCGGACGAGAGTGGCCTGCATAGCATTGTAAACAGAAGTGCCAAGCGCTCCTTCTTCGCTCACCCTGAACGAATTCGCCGCCCACGGATGTCCGGGCACATAGCCGTAGCCATAAGCGGATTGCCCGCCCGTCACCAACGGCAACGTCGCCCCGTTCGGAGCGCTTTGCGTCGGATTGGCCGCAACATTCTGGTTCGTGTTGGAGTTCAATGGCGAGATATGGCGGCCGATTTGGCCGACGTACCCCAAAGTAACTACGTTTGCCCCGAACTGCTTTTGCAGTTCAAGATTGAACTGCTCCAGCATGTTTTCTTTGTTGATGAACGGCGGAACACCTTCGAAGTTCTGCCCGGCGTAGTTAGCAGGATCCGTCGCATTGGCGATGTTCAGCACCGGAGTTGGAAGACCCAAATTCAAGAACCCTCCGCCGGTGCCGCCGTTGCCACCACCGTAAGCGGCGCACTGAGGGCAGTAGACTGTGCTACCGGTGAGTTGTGTGCCGGTGGTGCAACCAGCTCCGCTGAACGGACACGTCCCATAATTTGCGGCGATCCCGCTCGTGAACTCTCCCGGCGCACCGTTGAACTGCGCGGTGGCACAGGAGTTGTTTCCACCCTTTTCATTCTGAAGACTGCAGCTGCCTGCGAAGCTGAACGGCGGATTGTTAAAGTAATACGGCGACTCGTAGTTCACCGGGAAGAAGGTGAGCCCGAATCCCCCGCGCAGAACCGTATTGTGGTTGAGAGTAGCGGCGAAGCCGAAACGCGGAGCGATGTCCGTGTACGGCGTCGGAACGCCCACCGTCGGGCTCTGATCTGTACCTGGTATAGCGGGAGACATCAGCAGCCCCGTGTATGGGTTGTACTGTGAAATGCGGCCGTGAACTTCCGTGTAAGGCGTGAAGATGTCATAACGCAATCCGAGGTTCAGCGTGAGCCACGGCCGTGCGCGCCAGTCATCCTGCACGTACGCGCTCGGCTCCCACGAACGGAACCCGGGCTGCCGAAGCGAGTTTTGTCGGGACATAGCCTCATTAAGACCTTCCAGTACGTCGCCCATCGTCACGCCGGTGAAGGATCCGTTGAACGTGAATGTGCCCTGCGGATTCGGGCTTTGGCCAATAGTCGCGCGACGGCGGATTAGCGTGGCACCGAACCGCACGTTGTGCGCTCCGTGGGTCCACGTGAGGATTCCCATGTACTGGAAGGAAGTGTCGTATTCCAGCAGCGGAATCCAGTTCGTGTCTCCGATAGCTGCATAGCTGGGAGCGCCGTTGATGGAGGTCGGATTGACCGTCGTAAGCCCCGTACCCACCACGCCCGGCGTAATGTGTTCCGCGTTGATGCATGACGTCGCGTTGCACGGGAATCCGAGCTTGTTCGAAATGTCCGTTCCGTTGTTCGCTGGCCAGGATGCGATGTTACTGCGGAATACGCCGACCTTCAGGTTCAGAACGACGTTCGGATTGTAGACGTGCAAATACGAAAGTGTCGTCTGATCCTGAGTCTCATAGTTCGGACCGGCATACGAAGTAACTACCGGAGTGATCAGCAGCCCACCGCTTTGTTCCGGATAGCCTGTAGCCGGGTCGATATGCGCATTTGGAAACCCGTTCGGGTTGATCGTGGTTTCTCCGTTGTGCGTGAAGCGGCCGTACAACGTGTTCCTGTCTGAGAAATGCTGGTCGATTCTTACGTCCCAGGTGTCGCTCGTGAAGGTCTTCACGGGCGTTGATATGTAGTTCCTTTGCGTTCCCGGTTGGTTGGGCAGAGGATACATGCTCATGTAAGCCAAGCCGAGCGTCGAGATGCAGCTTCCGGGCGTTGAAGCTGAGGTGCAAGTCGGCAAATTCAGGCCGGTATTGCTGAGGTTCACACCCGGCGTGGTCTTATCCTGCGAATTGCTTCCGCCGATTGCGCTCACCGGGTTAATGTCTGAGAAATCTCCCGGAGTGATCGGGCTCGTCCCATCCGGGCAACTAACGGTCCCTGTATAGCCTTGCGCCGCGGCCATCTTGCTGCCGCGCTCGCAGAGAGTCGGAACGCTAAACGTCTGCGCACCGAACGGCGCGTAGGCGTATCCCAGATGTTCCCAGTCCGCAAAGAAGAACGTCTTGTTCTTCTTGATCGGGCCGCCCAGGCTGCCGCCAAATTGATTCTGGCGGAAGACCGGGTTCGGCGCTGCAGCGCAGTCAGCAGCCGTGTTGCAATTGTTATAGCCTGCGATATTCGCGCCGCTCGGACCATCGGCGACGGGGTTGTCCGCCAGCTTGAAATTCCAGTTGGGGTTGGTATTCAGCACTTTGTTGCGGAAGAACTCATAAGCCGATCCGTGGAACGCATTCGTGCCGGACTTCGTGATCACGTCCACTACGGCGCCGCCCGTTCTTCCAACCGAGGCATCGTACTTGTTGGTCTGGATGTTCACTTCCTGAACCGCGTCGATCGAAGGGCGAACACCGATCGTGCCGATGATGCGCTCGTTGTTGTCCATGCCATCGACCAAGTTCTCGTTCATCGTGTCGGTCTGGCCGTTCGCGGAAAACGAAGAAGTCTGACGGCGGTCATCCGGCCGATTGCCCTGAATAATCGAACCAGGTGAACCTTCCGTAATGCCCGGCGTTAGTTGAACGAGTTTAACGAGGTTACGTCCGTCGAGAGGCAAATCCTCCACGCTTTGTGAAGGCACAAGCGACCCCACTTGCGAGCTATCCGTTTGTAGAGCCGGAGCGACTGCGCCTGAAACTTCCACCGTCTGCGCGGCCTCGCCGACCTGCAACTTAGCGTCTGCGCGGAAACGGTCGCCGGAAGAAAGTGCAACTCTCGGCAAGGTGTAAGTCTTAAAACCTGTTGCTGTGACCTTGACTGAATAATTGCCAACCTGCAGCAGTGGGAACAAATAGTCACCCGTGCCGTTCGTTGTCTTCGCTTGCACAACTCCGGTACCGATATTTGTCAACGTTACGGTTGCGCCCGGGACGACGGCACCGGTCGAATCCGTTACGGTGCCCAAGATTTCCCCCGTCTCTTGTGCTGACAAGGGCGTCACATAGAGCAGCGCTAGACAGGCCAAAGACAGACCTAGAACCACCCTCCCCACGGCCTTAAAGAACCGAAAGTGCTCAATTATCATATTTTCCCCTCGCAGAATAGCTGCTCACGGTTTGCAGACGCGTGTTACGGCGAAGTCGACCAACTTCGATCGTCTTTCGGCCTAGCACTGCCTTTCTATGTGGTCGCGGGTAAAAGAAAGAACCAAGCAAGCATTCATTGAAAGCGGATGGATAACCTGGATCACCCCGACCCCCACGGCACACCCACCGTGATGTACAGCTTCGTATCTCCAGCGGACGATCACGTCAATAGCGATGCAGTTTTCAAAACGAAAATTCTCGCAAACTGCTCATTCTGCGGACGGTTATGTCTCACGTTCCGTTGACCGAATCGGGCGTAAATATGCGCTCAATACGCCCCGGATGCCTTCAAATTCGGCTTTATCTTCACCGCCGACGACGCTGTCGGCGATCCGCACCAGCTACCTGGTTGATTAATTTGGATTCGGAGGCTAAAATCGGTCCTCAGGAATACGATTTAGGGGTTGTCCTTTGCTGTATGAAGAAACTTCTGCTTCCGCCGAAAAAACGGCGGACGTCGAGTCGCCGTCGCTTTCCGCCTCTCAACAGGCTAAAGTCCGCGAGCAGTTGGACCGTATTCTTGCTAGTTCGCTGTTTCGCAACAGCAGACGTTTCCCGGAATTTCTCCGCTATACGGTTAATCGCGCGTTAAGCGAAGATACCGCTGACGTAAAGGAACGCACCATCGGCGTCGAGGCGTTTTCCCGCGAGCCAAATTACGACACCAACGTCGACCCTATCGTTCGCGTCACCGCCGCCGCGATCCGCAAAAGGCTCGCTCACTATTACCGCGAGATCGGCCATGAGCACGAGCTGCGGATTGAATTTGCACGGGGTTCCTACGTGCCGGAATTTCGCTTCCCCGCGGAGGAACCGCGGCAGGCCGCTTCTCCGTCCCCGCAAGCCCTGCCGGTTCCAGTACCCGTGGCGCCGCGACGAAATGCCGTCCTGTGGGCCGTGATCGCCTGCCTTGCGGTTCCTTATGTCTTCTATTTCGCTTCTCACTTGGCCGCCAGTCGTCCCACTGCCCTCGAGACGTTTTGGGCGCCAATTACGAGCGCCAGTGCCCCGGCATTGGTTTGCGTCCCTGTGATGGTTGCTGACGTTGCTTCGCCGGGCAGCTCGGTTAGCGGTTCAGGAGCCAACCGACGCCCTCCCAGCGTGCAGGCCCCGGCGCAACCGCCTGTACTGGATCAGTCCGATAGGGTTACCTTCGCCGCGTCCATGGCCCTCTCGACCGTCAGTTCCGTCCTGGGTAGGATGAAAAAGGTCTTTCATGTGCGCCGTATGAACGACGCCAATCTAAACGATCTGGAGGACGGGCCCGTCGTGCTCATCGGCGGCTTCACGAACCGATGGACCATGAATCTCGATGACGGCTTACGCTTCGATCTCGCGCGGGATGGAGCTTCTCGGTACGTTGCGGATCGCCGAAACGCCGCCTCGCGCACGTGGGCCGAATCGGAGCCGGCAAGCTCCACCGGCTCGTTTACCGATTATGCGGTTATTTCGCGGGTTCACAACGCGACCACCGGCCGCGTTGTTCTTACGATCGCTGGGCTTGATCGCTTCGGGACGCAGGCCGCAGCTGATTGCGTCGCCGAATCTTCCTGCATCGCGGCTGCCGAAAACCTTCAGCCGGGAGATTGGAGGACGAAGAATCTTCAGCTAGTTCTCCAAACCACCGTGATTGGCGGCAATCCGGGAGAGCCCAAAGTCCTAGCGGCCTACCTGTGGTAACTCGCGCCTGTGACGGCCGGACACAAGCGCGGACGAGCTGCCTTGCACCGTCAACGTCGCTTAGCTATTTCTCGCGCCGTCCGTAAAAGCCGTTGCCGCGCGGAGCCGTCCATTCCCTCCACGTGCCGCAGTAGCGCCTGAATGTATTTCGCGTCGCTCGCGCTCTTGCCAAACGGCAGCTTTCTCCGGCCGTCGGTCACCACCGCTTCGACGTCGGGCGGCTTCTCTCCGTCGTAAAAAATCTGATACAAAGGAATTTCCAGCGCCCTCGCTATTTTCTCGATCGTTTCAAGTGAGGGCACCGTATGTCCGTTTTCTACTCGGGATGTGTAGCATCGCAGCAGGCCGCATCTTTCCTCGATATCGCCTTGCGTCAAGCCCTTCCTTTCCCGCAGGGCCCGAATGCGCTCGCCAATCAACATGAACCCTCCCAAACCCACTTAAAAATTGACGCCCCGCCGCGCAATTTCGTTTCAAAGTATATGTAATAATTATGCAGTAATAATATCATTTGTCTAGTTTGAAACAAAATAACTCCCGCCTCGCGAGAGTAGTTCCAGTACCGAGAGCTGTAAGATATTTTAAGGAAACAGAAACCACGGTCTGACGTGCAGAGGCCACGCATATTTCGAGTCGCAAAACGGCGCAAGAGTTTCCCGTGCCGCCCCCTTTTCGGAGCGACCAGTTTCCACCTTGCAATTTATCCGCGCCGACTTATTCTGGTATCTCGTCCCGCACTCTAACTCGCAACGAGGTTCATATGATCACGCGAATTCCCGGCAGCACAAAGTTGCACTGGCCGTTTGCTCTTGCGCTATTTCTTCTGGTCTTCCGCGTGGCGCCTGTTTTCGCAGCCGAGGCAGCGCAACAGTCCGGAAACGATTGGCCCGAATTCGGTTCTAATGTACAAAGCACCAGCGCTCCCACCTTCAATACGGGCATTACGGCGGCAAATGTATCCTCGATGACGCGCCATGAAGTCACAATCGATGGAATCGTCGATGCTTCGGCGATTTACCTTCACGGCGTCACCGTGAAAGGTGCGACGCACAACGTATTCTTCGTTACCACAACCTATGGCAAGACCATCGCAATTGACGCCGATCAGGGAAAAGTTTTGTGGGAGTACACGCCCGCGAAATTCGATTCCTGGAATAACACGCGCCAGATTACCAACAGCACCCCAGTCGCTGATCCCGACCGCAGCGCAATTTATGCCGCCGCGCCGGATGGCACTGTCCAGAAGCTCGCCGTCTCGGATGGACACGTGCTCTGGACGACTCCTGTCACACTGCTGCCAGAACGCGAAAAGATGGATTCGCCTCTCAAGATTTTTCACGGCCACATCATCGCCGTCACAGGAGGCTACATCGGCGACCGCACGCCCTATCAAGGCCACGTCGCCATTCTCGACGCGCAATCCGGCAAACTTCTGCACGTATGGAATTCGCTGTGCAGCGACCGCTCTGGCTTAATCGAACCCAGTTCCTGCTCGGGCCAGCGTGCGGCAATCTGGGGACGCGCCGGCGCCGTAATCGATCCGAATACGGGCAATATTTTTGTTGCGACGGGCAACGGCACGTATGACGGTAAGACGAACTGGGGCGATGCAACCATTGAACTGAATCCAGACGCCACCCAGATGCTCGGGAATTACACTCCGGAGAATAATGCCGAGCTCGATCAGCGCGATCTCGATGTCGGTTCGACTTCGCCAATCATCATGGGCGACCAGATTCTGGCTCAGGGCGGCAAGGATTCTCTCATTCGCCTCATCAGCATCAAGAAAATGGCCGGCACGTCCCCTCATGCTGGCGGAGAACTCCAGTCGGTGCCCACGCCTTCCGGCGGAAAGATGTTTACGGCCGGGGCCGTATGGAGTCACGGCGGTCAGACCTGGTTGATCGTTGCGGACGGCGGCGGTACCGAAGCCTGGAATTTCAGCGGCGGCAAGCTCGTGCAAGCATGGAAGAACTCGAATGGCGGCACAAGCCCGGTCGTCGCGAACCGACTGGTGTTTGTATATGATCCGCAGGGCGGGCTGCGCGTTTACGACCCCGAAAAAGGCACGCAAGTCACCGATTTGGAATGCGGCGCCGGCCACTGGAATAGCCCGATCGTCGTAGACGGCAAAATCGCGCTACCGGAAGGAAACGCCAATCGCCCGTCTACTACCGGTGTTTTCGATATCTGGACGCTTGCCTCCAGCAAAAGCCACTAGCTCGGTTGAAGGGGCGGCGATTTATCCTCCTT
Source organism: uncultured Acidobacteriota bacterium (assembly GCA_963753205.1). GTDB lineage: Bacteria > Acidobacteriota > Terriglobia > Acidiferrales > UBA7541 > Palsa-295. Next base: position 281,943 of record CAVWBL010000002.1, read on the forward strand.
ACGCCGAGTGCGGGCGCATGCTTCCCATACCCGTTACTCCCTAGGAGCCCTTAGGTGATTACCGTATTGGAAGACAAACCCCGTTCGTTCCATCTTACCCAACAGTTGAGAAGGGGATAGGCATGGGCAATCAGTGGCGGGTCATCGTCGTAACCTCGGATAAGACTACTTGGGAGGGGATGAGCCAGGCTCTAAGTGGCTTGGAAGTCGAAAGCTCCTGGTCATCCAGCGTGCAAGACTGCATGCACATTTTCCGTCGCGATCTCGTGAATATGGTCTTTTGTGATGAGCGCGTAACGGACGGAGATTATTGGGATATTTACGGCGCAGTTACGCGCGGCCTGATCAAGAAGCCGAAGGTCGTGCTGATGTCGCAGACGCTGGATTTAGCTGAATGCGAGCAGGCAAAAGCTTGCGGCATCTTCGCCGTCATCGAATCGCCGTGCCGCCGCGCATCGGTCGAATGGACCGTGGCCCTCGCAAAACGCGCCGAGCGCGCGGCGCCGAGGTCTGCGCCTCCCGAAAGAGTGCCCAAATTTGACATCTTTGCAGGTGTGCCCGATCGTGATGCGATGTGGATCTGCGCCGTTCGCGGACTTGCCAACGCGAAGGAACGCATGGATCAAATCGCCGTTGAACGCCCGGGCCGCTATTTCATCTTTTATCCGCCAGAGCGGACGATCCTTGCCCAGATCGAAACATTTGCCAAACCGGCCCCAGTGGCGAAATCCAACTCGGTTCAGCGCGCGCGCTGAACCGGCAGGCTGCGCTTCACCGCGGAATGTAATCCGATACCGCCCAGAATAAACGACCGCGCCTTGATTCCTTCGTAACCGCTCTGCTCGAGCAGGGCGGAGAATTTGTCGACAGAAAGGAAAGTCCGGAGCGAATCGGGAATGTAGGTGTAAGTCCGCGCGCGGCCGTGCAAAAGAAGCCCCCAGAACGCTCCCTGCAGGAAAAGATACGCAAGATAGCCACGCCGGAAAAGCGCGTTGGCGGGAAGGAAAAAGTCCAGGCTTACGATCCGCCCGCCCGGCCGCGTTACTCGTTCGATCTCATGCAGCGCCCCGCTCAAATTGGGGAAATTGCGCAGCCCATAGCCCACGAAAACGCAATCAAATGACGCGTCCGCGAAGGGCAGCGCGCCTGCATCTCCACAGACGGCCTCCCGAACTCCATTTTCGCGCGCCACTCGCAACATCGGCTCGGTCAGATCCACGGCCACGGCGCGGGCGCGCGGCAACCGCTCGAGCACAAGCTTCGAAAAATCGCCCGTCCCCGCCGCCAAATCGAGCACCACCGCATTTTCCGGCAAAGCGCACTCTTTAACGCCGGCGCGCTTCCATCTGCCATCCATTCCATACGAGAAGATTCGCGTGACGAAATCATAGCGAGGCGCAATCGAACCAAACATCTCCTTCATCTGGCGCGAGTCCTGTTTTTCGGCAGGAAGAGTCATGAAGACCGGATTTTATCATCGACGGCATGACTTGGCGCCGTTCCATTTCGAAACGGCCAGTCCTAATTCGGCACCCAATCTGATCTTCAATTCGCAGTAATTGCGGCATACGCGCGCGTCGGCAATAGCCACGCGATGATCGAAGTTTTTGAAATGGCTCGTAAAATCGCGCGCCATTACACCAACGTGCTAGTCACCGGCCCAGCGGGTGCCGGTAAGGAACTCGTTGCCCGCGCGCTTCACGATCTCAGCCCGTCGCGCAGGCGCGCTTTGCCGTTTGTAACTGTTCCGCCCTCGTCGATAGTCTCCTCGAAAGTCAGCTTTTCGGACACATGCGCGGCGCGTTCACCGGCGCCACGGACACACGTCCCGGCCTCGACTGGCGTCCCGTTCCTCTCGACGAAATCCGCCGCGTTCACATCGAACGCGTTCTCGAAGCGTGCAACGGCAACCGCGTCAAAGCGGCTCACATGCTCGGCATCGGGCGGACCAGCCTCTACCGCTTCCTCAAACGCAGCAGCAAGCGCGCCGCAGTGGCAAACAACGTCGCTTAATTTCTCTTCGAAAAAATACAGCTCGATCTCTCTTCATTTTCGAGCGACCACGCGACGTTATCGCAGCCCTATTCTGCGCCCACCGAAGCGCTATGAACCAGGGAACTCGGCAGCGAAACAGTCGTATCCATGCGCACGAGCATGCCCGTTTGCGCGGGCAATTCCACATCTTTGCCCTTCTTCGCCATAACGTAGGCTCCGCCGCCCACGAGCCCAAGTATAGTCCCGCGAACCACACGGCTGAACACAACGCCCACCAGCGAGCCGCCCGCCGTTCCCAGCGCCACGTCGCTCACCACGGTCTTCACGTCTTTGTTCGGCTCCACGACCACGCCCTCAACCGTCTTCAGGTCCTTGCGCTTCTTGCTCGCGTCTGTCGTGCTCGTGTAGATGCCAAGGATGCTCATCCGCGCCGGGAAAATCCGGCTCTCCAGCTCGATTGACGTGAAATTGATGTTCATCGATGCGCCGCCGCGAAACATGGAGAAATATCTCGGCCGGTCAACATGCGACACCGTGCCGTGAATCTTCGTTCCGGCCGGCAGAATAATCGTGTTCCCTTGAAACACAGGCTCCGCCACGACCGCCGTGAACGGATCGCCATCGTGCGCCACCGCCGTGCTGAGCCCATTCACCAGCGTAAGCCGCGCCTGCGTTCCCGGAATCAACTCCGTCAAGGACTGCGCCCTGACGACGGGTGTCGTCAGAAGCGCAAAAGCCGCCACCGCAATCAAGCTCCAAAGTTGCTTCATATTTCCTCCATTCAAATATCCGCAAGCTCCCGCACCACAAAGCAATGCGCGGAGGCGGCTTCACAAGCCTCGCCGGCCCCTCCGCCTTCTGGGATGGCGTCTCGCCGGCTACTCGCAGTTAGTCTTTGGCTGTTGTCAGCCGGACAGGACGAGCGAATCTCGCCACTACAATCGTAATGATCGTCTCAAGTTGATTTGGGACCCGCCGCAACGCTTCATCATTGCGAAAGGTGAAGGAGAGCCGCTGCGGAAACTCCCGTGCGTTCTCTTGATCCCCTCTTTTCGAAAGAGGGTTGCCGCTGGCGCAGCGGTTGGCGCGGAGGATGCGCCAGAAAGAGCATACATCAACTACCATCGTCTTGCGCTAGGAATTTGCATTCCATCTACAAAGAAAACGGCCCCGAGCTGCGCGCCGCTGAAGGAGCGGGCCACCTGGAGGCCGTTTGATCTCAGCTCGAAATTTAGTTATTAGCGCTGGAAATGGAACGACTCGTGGACTCTCCAGTCCCGGTCCACCAGGCAAAGCCGGTCGCCGATAACCACGTATCGCCACCCGCGCGGCGCAGGCGTGAGCCGCTGCACCAGATCCTCCGGAGCAGGCCGCGACCGCCGCTGCAAATCGGGGTCCACGACTTCTCCCACCTGTAGCTGCCGGTCAAGGTCATTATCATTCACGTGCACGCCGAAATTGCCGAGAAACTGATTGAGCGCGTTCGGATGATTCTGGTTCCACTCCCGGATCGCTTGGCGGTCCTGCTGGTCGAACTGGTCAAAATGGTAAACGTCCCGGACATCGCCGTCGCGGCTCAGAATCACCACGTTGTATCCGAGCATCACGTAGCGCCAATCCTCCGGCAAGGGGTCCATTCGTCGGCGCACCTCGTCCGGAAGAGGGCGAGCCCATCTCATCATGTCTTCGTCCAGATGCGCGCCGGGCTGAAGCGCCCGCTCGACATCCGCATCCCTCCACTGCTCCCCTTGGCGTGCATTCAACTCATCGGCATGATCGCGGTACCAATCGCGCAGCACTTCGCGGTCGTGATCGGTAAATTGCCGAGCTTCGCCCCGATCGCGGTCGCCACGATCGTAGCCCCGGTTGCCTTGATCGTATGGGCGCTGCTGTTGATAGCCTGAGTCCCGATCCTGTGCGTAAGACGCCCTGTAGGTACCCGCGACAAGCACAGGCATAGCCATCCCGATAAAAATTGCTTTCAATTTCATTCTCGTCTCCCAAGGGCCGGGCGAATTGTTCTCGCACACTTTTTAAATCATGCGCTTAGGAAATGTTTGCCGACATACACACTAACCCTCACGAAAGATTGCGTTTTTCTCCAGTCGACTATCCAGCGTTCAACGGTGTGCCGCTGGGCGTGAAACCGCGCGAGGAATGGCCTCTCTTGCCTAGGGTAAATACGGCAGACCCACCGTGGCAAACGATCCCGTAATTCTACAGAAGCCTTAAAGGCTTTCTCGGATCGTGCATCGCGCGCGGAAATTCGTAAGATTTTTGAAGAGTGAGTTCACCCAGACCTCAACGAACTCGCCACAAGACATGAGAGAGGAATGTACCATGCCAAAGGCGGCAGTATCCTTCATCAGCAAAATCGCCGTTCGTATTGCAGCAGTCGCAATCTGCGCTTTCTTTTGCTCTTATTCCGCTTCTGCTCAAAGTTTTGAACACATGAGCTTCAGTGCTGGCGGTGGCTTCACCACTCCCGTTTACAACTCCAGTTCTTCCCTGAACTACGGCTGGAACATGGACTTCCGCGGCGGTGTCGCCATCAATCCGGAATTCTCAACCGATCTCGACTTCACCTACGCCCATTCCCGCTTCAACAATGCGACGCTCGCGAGCTTTGGCGAGCCCGACGGCGGCGTAGGTATCTGGTCGCTCACGTTCAATCCTGTGGTGCACCTTGCGCCGCGGGCCGCTCACGTTCGACCTTACATCACCGCCGGTTACGGTCTCTATCACATGAACTTCACCGTGAGCCATCCCGCCGCGATCCAGACGATCTACTGCAGCGGATTCTTTGGCTGCTTCCCGGCGATTGTTGGCACAAACGCGGTCGTCGCCTCCAACAGCACCTATCGCTCCGGCTTCAACGCTGGCTTGGGATTTGATTTCCCCATGGGCGAAGGACACGCTGCATTTTTCGCCGAGGCGCGATACAGCCAGATGTTCATGGGTCACAATCAGGACGTGCACTTCCTCCCGATCACCTTCGGCTTCCGCTGGTGAACCAAACCGCGCCCAGCCCAGCGGTTCACTTGACGCAGGAAGGTGCCAGCATCGTAGTGTTGTCGAGCCAGTGTAGATAGGTTTCGAGCGCGTGGTTGCATGCCACATTGTTCTTCGCGAATGCGCTGGAATCGAACGGATACGCCGTATCCACGTGGTCGTAATCCAAAACAACAGGGATCTTCGGTGGCAGCCTGGGAACCAGATCGCGCGTGTTCACGATTCGCCACGAATCGATCGCCAGCTTGTTGAACGTGTGTACGAATTCCAAATTCCCCACGCGCGGCGACGCAAACGTGCACAGCGTTGTGATGTCGAACTTGCGCTTGGAATCGTTCTCCATTACGAATAGCGTGCCCAACGCCGCTCCCAGGCTGTGCCCCGTAACGATTGTCGGCCTCGCACACCGTGTTCTGCCTTCGGCCAACGGCATTCTCTCGCCGCGCTCGCGTTCGCGGCTAATCGCCAGTTGCTCCAGTTGATCGGCAAACGAACCAGTGAACGTTTCCACCTCCGGCACGGCAATCTCCGGCTGCGCGGGCATGGCAGCGGGCTTGGGTAGCGGACGCTTGACCACTTTCATCGTGCTGTAGATCTTGTCAAAGCCGCATGCCACGCGTCCCGCGGAGGGCACTTGCCGAAACGGCACGGGAATCGCCGCCGCATCGTTTATCCACTCGACCAAACTCTCGCTGCCGCGAATCGCCACGATGCGCGAATCCGGATTCGCCGTCTCGTGCACCACAATCCCGTAAAATTTCAGCTCCTCCGAATTCAACACGAAATCCGACATTTGGATCCACGCGCCCAATTCATACCCCGCCGGAATCCCAACCGGCTCCGGGCGCAGCGGATCCGCCCCCGGCTTCGCATACATCGCATAAGACGCCATCACCACCTGCCCGTACAGCACCGCCTTCTGCTTATCGAATGCCTGTGACATATTTCCCTCCGACCCAGGTTTGCCAAATTTTGCGCCAGTGTACCCGAACGACAAAAAGCCGAATGCCGTAGGAACGCTGAATTCCCTTTTTCTTCAATGACCACCCCACTCTTATATCTCCGCAAATGGCTCTTACGCGCGGAGTTAACCGGTACCAAGGGATCGACCTTACCGAACAACCCCTAACAGGCAGAATGTTCACCGTCTAAAGGATTCCCATGATTTGCGCGAGCCTTCGTTGGGACTACCGTAACCGAAATCATCAAGCCGCCTAAAAGCGGCACCCAGCTAAAAATCCCCAAGCCCAATTTAGAAAGGAGCCAGCTCAGGAAAGCGCTGAATATCGGCCGCATTGCCGAAGGAGGCATTCTCATGATTACCAAAACCAACAAAACCATCCGATGGTCACGCAATTTACTTCAGAAACCAAGACTTTACGGAGGCAACTCTGTTATGCGAGGTCTGAAAGTATCGATGCACCACATTTTTTTCGTGTCCGGCCTCACCCTCGCTCTTGGCGCCGGCACCGCAGGTCTTTCCGCACAACAATATCCCGCGACCAACCCTACTACAGTGAATGGGCAGGCCGCAGCGAGCGCTCAGGCTCAGCAAAATCCCAATCCGGACTTGACCCAGGCGGAAGTAGCTCGCATGGACCAATTCCTCGACGATCACAAAAATATCGAAAACGATCTCGACAAGAATCCTTCGTTGGTCAACGATAGAAAGTATCTCGATCACCACAAGGATTTGGAGAGTTTTCTTGACTCGAATCCTCGAGTGCGCGGCGAACTCGCCGAAAACCCCAGGTACTTCATGTTTCGCGAAGACCGCTTCGAGGCGCGCGAGGGCGTCGAAGCATCCGTAAACGCTCGCTCGGGAGGCCAGCAATCCGGCGCGACCGACAACGACAATCAGCGCAATCCAAATCCCGACCTAAGGAACGGCGAAGCGGTCAATTTCGACGGCTTCCTCGATTCCCATCCGGACATTTCCAGACAGCTCGAAGCCAATCCGGCGCTGATTAGCGATTCAAATTACCTGCAGGCGAATCCCGCCTTGCAGTCCTATCTCACTCAACATCCTCAAGTTCGCGAAGAACTCTCGGAAACTCCCAATTACTTCATGCAGCGTGAGAACCGGCTCGAAGCGCGCGAAGAAAACCGTGCGGCGCCCGGTGCACAAAATGTGAACGCCAGGCAAATGGAAGAAGCCCGCATGGATCAGTACTTGAGCGATCACAAAGACGTTGATAGGGACGTGCGCAAGAACCCGCGCCTCGTCAATGACAATGATTACCTCAAGCACCACCGCGACTTCGAGCAATTTCTCCGTGCCAATCCCGACCTGCGAGCGGACATAGGCTCAAACCCAACCTATTTCCAGGATCGGGATCGTGATCGGTTCGCGTTCAATGCTGAAGCGAGTGCGCGTTTCGATGCAGACGCCCGTGGCGACCGAATGTCGAAGGAACAATCCGATCGCGTCGACCAGTTTCTCGACAAACACCAGAAGATCGCCAAGGACCTCGATCACAATCCTGCGCTGTGCAACGACCAAAAATACGTCTACCACCACAAGGACTTGCGCGACTTCTTCGTAAAGAATCCTGACATTCACCGGAAGCTGGCTCAAAACCACTCCTATTTTGAAGAACGCCAGCAGAGGTTCGAACAGCACGGTGCTGTTCCCACCACCAAGCCGACTGACAAACCAGTCGAGAAGACAGGCAAACCAGCCGCGACAATGCCGCAGCAGACACAACCCACTCCGCCCGCCAAGCCTGCGACACCGCCGGTCGATCAGCGGCAGAACATGACCCCGAACACGACTCACTGAAGCCCGGACGAGTGTTCAGCGCAAAGGTGCAGGGAGCGAATCACGCTCCCTGCCAACCTCGGCATGACCCGGCCGGAAAATCAGGAAATCCCGCTCGCTCGCGGGAGAAATCAGGATGGGAGGGAAAGTCACGATGCGTAACGGAGAAAAGAACACGCAGGCTTTGGGTAAGATCGCGTTCCTCTTCGTATTGTTCTTGTTTGGGAGCGCCGCTCTTTGTGCTCAGGATGTTCCCGCTTACCAACCGAAAGGGTTCACTGCTTACGAACAATTTCGAGGCAGCGACAGCAGCCAAGGCCAGTTTCTCATTTTCGATACAAACGTCGGCTACGATTTCAATGAGCATATCGGGACCGACATCGGAATTCCCGTTTATCTCTTGCGACCCACTCTACCGGGCACTCCACATCAATGGGACCACAATCTCGGCGATCCTTACTGGGACCTGCGCCTGGCCTTTCCCAATCGCTTTGTGAACTACTCTACTGCGGTCACGCTATCGGTGCCCGTAAATGAGACCGGCGCATACAGCACAGGCAGGCTCGGGCTTGACTGGTTCAACCATTTCGACGTGCCGGTTGGTCGATTCACTCCATTCGTGAACGCGGGAATCGCAAACGGGATTCTCGATACGCGCTTTCTTTCACAACCCTACAAGCTCACTGATTCGTTCCGGACGCTCGGTTTCATCGCTGATACGGAAGGTGGCGTGAGCCTGCGCATCATGAATCCTCTAAGCATCGGTGGCTCGTACTACGCGCTGCTCCCCGCCGGTCAACAAAAGGCGTACGCAGGAATTCAGAATTTCTTCCTGCTCCCCACGACAACCGAGACCGTCTATCAGATTACACACGATCACGGTTACACGGGATACGTTCGGGTCATGCCGACTCGCACGGTCTATCTCGAAGCGGCCTACGTTCATAGCATCGAAATGAATTTCGATGCCGCAACGTTCACCGTTGGCGTCGATTTGAAGTCGCTCTTCAGCAGGCCGCACACGCAGCAGCACTTCTGAGCCGGCCACGCTGATGATCATCGCGCGGCGCTGCAGCGCAGTGCCGCGCGCATAGCCTCTTTTTTTGCGAATTACCACGCAGATGAGAACCAGTGCCATAGGCGCGGCACAACTTGGCCCAGCGCGGAAGCGCTGGGTAAAGTGCGCCAATAAGGAGAGCGCCGTAGCTGCGACACAGGCCATTGCGCTGTCGGAATTAAAACACGGTTAAAGGAAAAAACGAAAGGATGCACCACGAATCACGCGTCACAAATCAAGGCTCTCAGAACTTCACCGTAACCACCACAATCGACTTCACCGATTTGCCCTTGATCTTCGGATCGGTGAATTGCCAATTGTGCTTCGCTGCGGCAATGATCGCCGCGCCCAGGGTTGGGTCGCCGGCTTGCGTCGCTCCGCTTTCCACCTTCCCATGTTCGTCGACGGTAAAGCGCAGCATGAGCGAAGAGCCCGGCTGCCCCTTGGCTGCCACATCCGCGGGCACCGCCGAGTTCTCGATGTTGAAGGGAAGATCCAGGTAGGCGCTCGGCTGCGGAACCTTCTGATTGACTAGCCCATTGAAGTCCTGATGCGATCCCAGAATCGTCGCGTTCAGCGAGACGCCTTGCAGTGAAGGCTTCGCAGCAGCCGGAGGCGGTGCGGCCACCGGAGTCGCTCGTCTGATGGCTTCCGGTATCATGCTCTCCGCATAATTCCGCGCATCGCCCGCCACAGGTCCGCCGCTCCCGGCCAGCGTACGGAATTCGCTCTGCAAACCCTGTAGCTTCTGAACGTCCTTCGCGCCAACCGCGGCGTTGTACTGGCTCACCAACGCGGCAAATTGCGTCCGCTGCGCTTCTTGGCTCTTCAGCGAAGTCAGGTTCGTGCTCACGCTGTTAAACAGCGTCCGTGCATCCTGCCGCGATGGGTCCGTCGTCAGCACCTGATTCAAATCGTCCATGGCCTTTTGCAAACTGTTCCGATCGTTCGTCTGGCCGCTCAGTTGCTGCGCCTCGGCGAATTTCTGGTTCTCGGCGATGCGCGCGGGAATCTTCGTTGTCAGATATTGATTCGCATCATCCTTTCGCGCTCCGCCGGTGAGCTGCGTGATCTGCTGGAAGGCGCTCTTCGCCGCGTTCATATCGCCGCGATCGAAAGCGTCCGTCGCCTGGTTCCAGAGCTGCGTCTCTTGCTGCAGCACTTTCCGCGCCTGCACGTCCGAAGCAGCCGACTTGTATTGCGTCTCCAGCTTCTGAATTTTGTCGTCGAGCGGGCCATTCAACCGCAGCGCTCGATCGAGCGTCTGCTGTGCCTGATCGTAGTTTGAGGAGGCAAATTGCTTCGCGGCCTGATCGACCAGCGTCTGCTGTTGATCTTGCAATTTCTGCGCAGCCGACTCCACGGGCGGCTGCGGCGCGGGGGCCGGAGCGGGCGTTACCGCAGCGGGTGAATTCGTCGCAGCAGGGGAACTTGCCGTCGGTGCGCTGGTCGCTGCCGTGCTACTTGGCGCGCTCGTCGCAGGCTGCGAAACCTTATAAATCGTGATCCCGAGCACCGCCGCCAGTACCACCCCGCCAATCGCGAGCGGAATCGGCTGCTTCCAGACCGGCCCGGCCACTTTTTCCGGATATGGCTGGGCTACGCGCTCCATCGGCTCGACGCGCACTTCCGAAATAACTGCTTCCGCCGCCTTTTTCTTCTTTGGCTTCGGCGCAGTTTCCATCGCTGCTTCGGAAACCGCCGCCTTGCTCTTCGCGGGCTGCGCAACCGGCGCGGGCGGCTTCTCCACCGGCCGCTCGATCACCGGCGCAGACGCGCCCGAAGCAATCATCGTGGCGGACGCTGCTGGAATCGGCTGCAGTTCAGACGGCGCCGTCGGAACGCCCTGAATCATCGTCGCGGACTGATAAACGTAATCGCGCGCCGCGGTTCCGGAGCTCGCTGGCGGCCAAGCCGGTGCGGGAGCCGAAGGGAGCGGAGGGAGGCGGAGGCGCAGCCCCGCCCTTGTCCTCTTTCGCCGCAGGCGAAGGCGCCGGCGTTTTCTTTTCGCCTGCCTTTTTCTCGGACTTCTTGTCCGCCGCAACTTTCCTTTCCGCGGCGGCCGCAGCTGCCGTCTTATCCGCAGCTTCCTTCTTTTTGCGCTCCTCTTGCTGGGCCAATTCACGTTGACGCTGCTGCTCAGCCTCACGCTCGCGCTTTTGCCGCTCTTGTGTCTCGCGTATATCGCGCAGCGCCTCCTGAACGCGAGGATCGCCCGCGTCCAGAATCTGCGTCGCCATCGCCTGATCGAGCACGCGCGTCGCTTCGGCAAAGTTCCCTGAGCTGACCAGCGTTTTTGCCGCCTCGAATCTCTGGTCCTGCTCCTTTTTCTTTTCGCGCTGCGTCAGCTCCATCTCAGCCGCATGCAGCAATTGCGTGACGTCGGTGTCCGCACCGAGCGTCATCACCGTCTGGCGCGCCAGGTCGATCGCATCCGTCAGTTCGTCCCGATTGATGCGGCCCTTGATCTCCCGAATCCGTTTCTCGAGAACTTCCTGCTTCTCTTTTTCCTTCTGCGAAGCCTGCGCCTTTTCGAGCAGAATCTTCAGGTCGACGTTGCCGGGCGCTTCCGCAAGCGCCTTCTCAGCAGCTTTCGCAGCCTGCGCGAAAGAACCCGCATCGACGAGCGCCTGCACCTGCTTCAGCCGTTCGTCCAGTGCGCGCTTCTGCTCCGCGCGCTGCATCTCCCCGCGAACGAACTTCACCAGCTCCAGCAGCTCGAATTCCTTCGGAAATTCCTTCTGCAGTTGTTCGCCGCGCTTGAGCGCCTCGTCCCACTGCGATTCGCTTACCTTCGTCCGCAGCGCGGAAAGCTCGCTTTCGAACCGCTGCCGTTTCGCGCTCGCCTGCTGCTCTTGCTGGATCAGCGTGGTGAGATGCCGTACGGCAGCATCGCCGGGATACGCATTGCGCAACGATTCAAGCGCCGCCAGCGCATCGTTATAGCGCTGCGCGGCCAATAGGTTCCGCGCTTCGGCCAAAAGCTCCTGTTTTTCCTGCTCGGCCTGATCGTGCCGTACGGTAATCAGCAGCTCGCCGATTTCCGCTTCCCCAGGAAACTCTTTTTGCAACGCCGTAAGGATCTCCACAGCCCGCAAGTGCTTCTGCTGCGACCACAGTGCGCGTCCCTGTTGCAAACCTTCCGTGATTTTCTTGCGCTTTTCCCGCCGCGCCGTTTCGTCGCGAATCTGCCGCCGAAGCGATAGCGCCTGCTGGTTCGTGCCATCCAGAGCGAGCACGTCGTCGAGCAATAGATCTGCTTCGGAGAGCCCGCCCTCGGCGATCCGCAACTTCGCTCCCTGCAATTTTTCCTGAATCGTCTTGATGCGGTCGATCGACGCCTTCACGCGCGCGGCAAGATCGTTCGCCGGCTCGTATTTCGTGTCGATGCGAACCGCAACGTCCGCCTCGACCTTCGCTTCTTCGAGCCGCCCGGCGTCGAACAGCGCCTGCGCCTTGGCTACCTGCTCCTTCGCGCGCGCTTCGGTCTGCATGCGCCTGATCTCGGCGCCCACGCGATCGAGCAGCGTCTTCGCCTCGGCATTCGAACTGTCCAGGTGCAGCGCTTCCCGAAGCAGGCTCTGCGCCTTCTGCAAATCGTTGTTTTGGATCAGCTGCTGGCTCTGCGCGACGAGTTCGCCGAGCCGGTCCTTCTGCAGACGCTTGTAAAGCGGATCGAGCTCGAGCAGCACGTCTTCCATCGTCTGCAAACGCAGCGTGGCTTCCTTCTCCAGCATCTTGCCGACAGCTTCTTCCAATTCCGCCGGACACCCGGGAGCGACCTCGTGCAGCGGTTTCGGCTGCTGTGAAATAATCGCCCACATCAGTGCGGCAGGATTGTCGCCCAGGAACGGCCGCTGGTATGCGACCAACTCATAGAGCATTACGCCGAGCGCCCAAATGTCCGCCTGCGCATCGGCCCGTTCGCCGCGCAGCAGTTGCGGAGACATATACGCGGGCGTACCGATCATCAAACCGGTCTGCGTCTTCGAGGTGTCGACCAGCCGCGCAATGCCGAAGTCCACCACCTTCACGGTGCCGTCCTTCGTCAACATGATGTTGCCCGGCTTGATGTCGCGGTGAATCACGCCGTGTTTGTGCGCGTAGTCGAGCGCACTGCAAATCTGCGACATGAAACCGATCTTTTTCGAGAGCGGCAGTTGGTCCCGGCGCGCGACGATTTTTTCCAGGCTATCGCCCTCGAGGAACTCCATGGCGATAAACGGGATGTCGCCCTCTTTGCCTAGCTCAAAAATCGTAACGATGTTGGGATGTTGCAGCGCGCCCGCCGACCGGGCTTCCTGGTAAAAGCGTTCGAGCAGTTCGGGCTTGCCGGCAAGGCCGCTGGTGATGGTCTTCAGCGCCACCAATCGGCCAATCAGCGGGTCGCGGGCCTTGTACACAATGCCCATGGCCCCTTGGCCAATCTCAGCAACGATCTCGTATTTGCCTATGTTCTTCAGCAAGCGTTTCTCTGCTGGGACAGAGGTCTACCCATACTAGTCCGGCCAAATAAGTGCACCGAAGCTGCCATTTCGTACACCTATTTGACCATATAAGCCTGTTTTACAACGCCAAAACGGCCCGTTTTGGTGTCCTCATGCGCACCCTGAGCCGCGTGATCCGCTGAGAATAAAAGAGTTGCGCAAAACAAACGCCGCCCAAAGACACCCAACCGCCCAAGCTGAATATCCCCAATCTCCTTTCCTGTCAATCACTAATGCCGCGCTCAGACTCCTCATCGCAAAGCCACGCGCCGAGCTTCACATATTCAACAGCCCAGCCACGGGAAAGCTCATGGACGAAAGTGGCAAAGCCGTTCATCGTCCCACCCGGCGGGGAAAAGGCACTGACTCGACCGAAGTTACTTGTTCCAGATGAAATTTCCTGATAACAATTGTGCCCCACGGAGGTGTACGCGCCACGCTACCGGTGCGCACCCTTCAGGAGGCCCAGCACCCGGGCCGCGACATTCCATACGACACATTACGACTGCAGTCTGAGGGATTCGAGTGCGGATCGATTACGGGGCGCGTACAGACGTGGGCTGCGTGCGCGAGCTCAACGAGGACAATCTGCGAGTCGTCCCCGAGCTGAACCTTTTCATTCTGTCGGACGGAATCGGCGGCGCTGCGCACGGCGAAATCGCCAGCGAACTGGCCGTCACCACCATCGAAGAGCACTGCCGCAAATCTGCAAGCGATCCGTCGCTTCCCTACGAAGGCGATTTCCGCCCGGATCTCACCGAGCGAACGAACCGCCTCGCCAGCGCCTTGCGTCTCGCGAATCACGCGATTTATCAGGCCGCATCCTCAAACGCGGAAATGCGCGGCATGGGCGCGACGATCGTCGCCATTTGGCTCGACGGCGAGCGCCTGAGTCTTGCCCACGTCGGCGACAGCCGCGTCTACCGCCTCCGCCAGCAAACTCTCGAGCAGTTAACGCGCGACCATTCGCTTGTCGCCGAACAAGTCCGCCTGGGAATCTTGACGCCCGAGCAAGCCGAGCACAGCGAATACCAGACGATGCTGATCCGCGCGCTCGGAGCTTCCGAAACCGTAGAAGTGGACGCCGATGAGCACGTAATGCTCGAAGGCGATACGTACCTGCTTTGCTCGGACGGCCTTTCGCGCATGATACCCGACGAACAAATCGCGGAAGCGGTTCGCTCGACGCCGAAATTGCAAAAGGCTACCGATCACTTGATCGATCTCGCCAAACAAGCCGGCGGCCTCGACAACATCACTGCCATACTCGTTCGCTGCCAGCCGAAATCGCGAGGCCTCTTCGGTCTTTTCCGCCGCGGCAGCTAACCGCGCCCCCGAATGCTGTTCCCTGCCGGCAGGCAACATGCCTCACGTGCTAAGGTGAAAGTTCACTTCGACGCGCAACTTCACTGAAGTCGGCTCCCCATCGAGAATCGTTGGCCGGTATTTCCTTTTCTCGACCGATTGTAAAGCCGCCTGCACCAGCAAGCCGGGGCCGCTTATCGCCTGCGCCTCCACCACATTGCCGTGTTCATCGATGATCGCGAGGATCACCACGGTTCCATCCACGCGTGCGGCCCGCGCGATCGCCGGATACATTAGCGCAGGAGAGAACACTAGCACGGGCTGCTTCATGTCGCCGCTGATGAAAACTGGCGCCTTTTTCGCCGGCGCGGCAGCCGGCGGAGGCGGTGGCGGCAATGCTGTTCCGTCGCCGCCAAGCACCGACCCGATCCCTCCGACCACTCCGCCGCTAGACTCGATTGCCGGTGGTGGCGCAAACTCAGGCTCGGTCATGGCAACCTTTTTCGGAATCAGCGTCGGCACAGAAATTTTTGCAGCCATAGTCGTAAATTTCGGCGGCGCCGGTTGAGCCCGCGCAACCATCGGCCGCGGCGCTGGCGGAGGAGCCGGAGGTGGGGGCGCGACAAGAAACGTGCCATTCAGCTGCCGAAGATTCAAGCTGCTTGTGATCAGAAGAGGCAATGCTACGAGAAGGGCAAGCACGGATGTATGTCCCACGAGCGATACGACGCTCTGCAACATGCGTTTTTTCTTGTGACCTGCGGGAGGTTCGAGTATTGCGGCTGCAAAGACACACGGACGGAGCGAACTGGTTTGCGTGACCGACATGAGATTTCTCCTCTCGTAGAGACACACGTATCCTGTGCAGCCGGATGCGGGTCTCATGCGAAACACTTCTGGTGAACTACCGAAGCTCTGGCGCGACTGCCTGTGGGCCCTTCCCGTTACACCCAGGAAAAGCTGGGAATTCAGCCTGCAACTACACTTCTAAGCACAGTACGATTGTGCAAATTTCCTCGGCTGCACGCAAACTCATAGATTGAATGGAAGGCATTCGACGCGCTGATATATTGAGAAGCGTTTTCCCTCGTTATGTTCTGGCAACCACTTCGTGGCGGCCGAATTCAAATATTACATTCCGCTATCTGGCGGACTCGTAATTGCTTGATGCGCCGCGCGGCGCGGAAAGGCGAAACGATGAAAGCGAATTGGGTTCTCTGTCTCGCGGCGGGATTGATCGGCGGAGTTGTTTCACACTATGCCTGGGTTCAGCCCGTTGCAGCACAGGTATTCACGCGAGCTCCGCGAGAGGTGCGCGCCCAGAGCTTCGTGCTGGAGAATGCTCAAGGACAGACGGAAGCGACGATTCTCACGACACAATATAGAGGCAGGAATATTGTCGAGATCATTGGAAAAGACGGCCGTATTTTGTGGAGTGTCGGCGGTCCGTTTGCGCATCCACTCGCACTGAAGTAAGACGTCGCATCGAGTGGCCTCAACGCGGACCGATGCAAACAGGATTTCCCTGCCGGCGCGGAAGATGCCTTACTGTTCCACAATCAGCTTGCCCTTCATGCGCCCGTGGCCCATGCCGCAGATCCGCGCGCATTTGAAATCGTATGTCCCCGGCGCTTGCGCGGTGAAATCGATTATTTGGTCGACGCCCTTTTCCACTTTCCCGTTCTGATCGGGCTCATCGAAAATGAGCCCCGGCGCACCCTTCTTCTTCGCGCCCTCGGGATAAAGGTCCAGCTTCACGCCGTGTGTCACATCAAGCGAGTGAACGCGCAATTCAATTCTTTCGCCCTCTTTGACGCGAATCTCGTTAGGTGTGAACAAGTACTTCTTCGCGGAAATCTCGACCACGCGCGGCGATTGCATCGCTGTCGCCGATTGCTGCTGCGCAAAGACCAGCGGCTGCGCGAGCGTCGTCCAATAGGACGCCGTCGAGAGCGTGAGTGTCACCGCAATTGCGATAAAAGACCTGTTCATATTTCGAGCGTTCTTCGAGCGAATCCATTCGGATGTGAAACCGCCAGGGCAGGTTGCCAGGAAAGGAAGAATCCGGAATTAGATGACACGGGGCGCCAGTCATCGCAAGCCGATGCAGGCGCCCCTTTCCTAAGAAATCGTCAGTGGCTCGCGAGCAGGGACTTCAGCCTCGCCCAAGCCTCATCTCGCGCCTTCTTGTTATCTGGCGTCGCAGAGGGATCTTCGCCGGCGCGCATGAAGCCGTGTCCCGCCCCTGCATACGTCACGGGCTCATAAGTCTTCCCAAGCTCCTTCATATCTGTGATTGTCTGCGGTACGGTCGCCCCAATCCGCATGTCATTGCCCGCATAAAATCCGTAGACCGGCGCTGTTATGCGTGCCATCGCATCTTTGGTTGGAGGCGGTCCGTAAAACACAAAATCGGCCGCGATGTCCTGGCGATTTGTGGCAAAGCGGAAACTTTGTCCTCCGCCCCAGCAGAATCCCACCAGGAAAAGCTTTCCGTTGAACGAAGGAATCTTCTTCGCATAGTCGGCCGCGGCATTCAAGTCGGCCGTCACTTGGTCGGGATCGAGTTTGCTCACCGCCTCGGTCGCGGCGCTCTGGTCCATTGAGTTGCTGCGTCCGCCGTTTGGCCCCATGCCGGAAAGCAAATCCGGCGCGACGGCGATGTAGCCGGCGGCGGCAAACTCATCTGAAACCTCCTGCACCCAATCCGTCATCCCGAAAATCTCGTGAATCACAAGCACCGCAGGAGTCTTCGTGTTCGACTCAGGGTACGCGACGAACGTCTCGACCGAACGGTCGCCATGCTTGATAGTCACCCACTCCCGGTGGCGCGGAGATTGTTCCAGTTTCGTCTTCGCCCAATCCTGCGCCGCGGCGACTTGTGCCGTGGCGAGTACAAGAAGCAGTGCAAGGTATTTCATATCCCCTCCTGGCGGTATCGTCCGGAGCCCCTGCCGGAGCGAATCTGCCGGAGATAATAGATGTGGCGGGAAAGCGGTGCAAGGGATACTCGGAGGCCAAATCACCACGCCGCTAAAATGGTTTGTACGGGCTGGCTATCCTTCGTACAGGTGCGTAGTTTTCTCGATCTCCATCGCCACACCGAAGTGCAACTTGTGAATCGCAACTAAGGGTTCACAGCGAACGATACGTCCCAGCCCGGAGATGAGATCCTCTTCGCTGCCGCTGGGTGGATGCACAAAAAGTACGGAAAAATTCAGCTTTGCTCCAATGGTGTGCTCGATATCACTCACGAAATAGACTCCGCGCATCGAAATGTTACGTGTACGTGCGAATTCCGTCTCCGCGCCGCGCTTTTCGGTTTCCGGCCCAATCTCCATTCGCATCGCAACGGCGTATCGGTTCGCGGAACGCCGCTCGCCGGGCTCGGACGGCTGCTTCTCACTCGTTTCCACGACTTAAGCTCTTTCGCCTGCCGCATCCGGCGAGGCCGGACTCCCCAATCATTTGGCTTACGGCCATCTAAAAGGATGTGGCCTTCGCGCGTCGGCACTCCGCCAGACGCGACAGTGCAGATCGTTAAATGGGCGGCTGAATAGGTTACTGCTGCGATGAAGAATGGTTCCCCGGATTCGGGTGCGGGTAGGAGTTATGGTGTACCAATCCGATTGCCAAAAACGCGAGGATCCCGACCAGCACAATCGCGGCAAACGATATCGCCAGTGCGCGCAGGGCGAATTTTCGCTCCCGCGGAGTTTCGGTCGTCATGCGTCCCAACGCTTTCTTCAGCCATCTCTATTTTCGCGTCCCGCGCGCGAAAGAAAATACCGTCATGGCTGTAGCTCCGGCCATGATGAGGCGCACCTCAGCTTGGCTCCGACACGTAAACGTCCCGGCTACGGCTGAACGATGCCCCGCCGGACGGCGTAGAGGACGAGAGTAGCGGTTTCGTGGATATCGAGCTTCTGCATCAGCCGCGTCCGGTGGGATTCGGCCGTTTTTGTGCTGATGCCAAGCACGGTGGCAAGTTCCTTGGTCGATTTCCCTTCGGCGATCAGTTGCAGCACCTGGCGCTCCCGGGCCGTGAGCCGGTCTCGCGAACGCCCCGACCGCGAACAGTACGCCTCGACCACGGCGGCAGAAACTCCCGGGCTAAGATACACCTCGCCTCGCATGATTCGCGAGATCGCGTGGATCAAATCGCTCGCCGCCTGGCTTTTCAGCACGTAACCCTTCACGCCGGCCTCTAACGCCTCGGAGAGATACTGTTCTTCGTAATGCTGCGTCAGAAGAATGATTTTGGTATTGGGCGATGAAAGGCGCATCTCGCGCGCCGCTTCAAGCCCGTTGAGCATCGGCATGCTGATGTCCATCACGGCGACTTCCGGATGCAGTGCATCGGTCTGGCGAAGGGCTTCGTGGCCGTCGGATGCCTCAGCCACCACTTCAAACCCTTCACGTTCCAGCAGCGACTTGAGGGCCTGACGCACCAACACGTGGTCGTCGGCCAGAAGAACGCGAGCGGTCATGTAAACACTCCTATTCCGAACTGGGTATCCCGAGGGCTGGGTGAGGGGGCCGGCGGATTGGGCGTGTCCGCTATGCCCGCAAAGCGTTGGACGTGTCGTGTCGCATTCGATTCCATTAACGTGTCCTCCCCGGATAATTCCAGGAGAGGTTGACGGCATCGGCCAAATCCGCGAATCGCGATGCGGATCCGCTTTTCATTTGATGCCGTGTCGTGGCGGTTGAGTCGTTCAGGTTGGGACGGCGGCGCATCGGCAAATGCCTCGCGCCGTCGGGAACGCGGCTCAATTCGACTCCGAAAGCACTGTCACCTTGTAGCCAAGCAGGCGTTCCGCCTGTTCAATGCCTCCTTGCAAATCGCCTACCGTGTTCATCTTTCCCAAATCGACGCCGATCGTAACCAGCGTTTGCGCGATTTCAGGCGAAAGGCCGGTGACGATCACGGTCGCGCCGAGCAGCCGCGACGCTTCCACCGTCTGCACGATGTGGTTCGCTACGGTCGCATCCATTGCGGCCACGCCCGTAATATCGATCACCACCACCTTCGCTCTCGTTGTGCGAATACCATGAAGCAGCTGCTCCGTTAATTGCCTTGCACGCTGAGGATCGATCACTCCGATGATCGGAAGAATCAGCAGGCGTTCGCGAACTTGTAACACCGGGGTCGATAGTTCGCGAATCGCCTCCTGTTGCTGGCGAATTACTCGTTCGCGTTCCTGCACAAAACCGACGGCAACGGTGTTCGCGATGCGGTTCGCGGCGGGCTCGTAGGAGTCGAGGATGCGGTTGAGCTTGCGGAAGTCCGTCTGGTATTTGGCGAAAAGAGAGCGAGCGAGAACGTCGCGCAGCAGCAGCACGATGCCAACTACTTCATGCGTTTCCACGCCGCGTGGAATGATGCGTTCCGAGAGATTCCGCGCGTAGTTTTGCAACGCCTCAAACGTTTCGGTTTCGAGGGCCTCGACGTAGCTGTCGTAGACCGACGTAGCTTCAGCGAAGATCTCCTCTTTGGTCATCGCGGTAAGCAGGCGCGTCTCGGCGATTCGCACCACCCACTCTTCGCGAAGTTGCGTCCGGTTCTGGCGAAGGTGCGCTACAAGCTCCCGCAGGAGTTCCGGCTGAACCTCAGCCCGCGAGGCCTCAGCCTCCCTGCGGCTTTGAATGACGGAAACACTCGCACGCTTCTCTCGTTTTGACCCCACAGCTCTCCGCCCCTAACCCGAAACTATGACTTCGCCTGAGCGATTAACCGTAAGGGAGGCTAAGCGCAATAGCAGCAATAACATCACTTTACTAACGCCTCAAGCCAGTAAATCCTTGTTAGACGCTTCGGGAAACACTTGATTTAGCCACCTAGTTTTTCCTCAATTCCCGAGTGCCACAAAACGTGGCAATACCCCAACAGTTCTAAGGTATAGGCCTTTCCGCATTTACGGATATCGCTGTCTTGTGAGCAAACCACCGGAATGGGACCATTACCAGGACTAGGCGGACCTGAAATCGTTCGATTCTTCTTAATCGACCATACGGAGGCGTTTTGATGCCGGGCCACGGTTTACACGGCAAGACGCAACACCACGCGCCGCAGTCCGGCCGCGGTGCGCATAAGGCCAAAGAGGACGAGCCGAAGAAAGGCCGTGTCGTTCCTATCCTCCGGCGAAAAGGTCCTGCAGATAAGGACCTGGAAGGCCTGCTCGCTTCGGCGCTGATCGTCGCCGATAAAGAACTCGGAAACGTAATCCACGAAGTCGATGCGATCTCGAATGCGCTAAGAAGTGGCGCGGCCAGCGCTGAAGAACTCCGCAATTCCGTCCATCCAGCCGTCTGGTATGCCGTAAGGCACGTCATTCTGGAACGGGAATTACGCCATCTCGCGCTGACGGACGACCTCACATGCCTTTACAACCGCCGCGGCTTCTTCGCGTCGGCCACTCAACAGCTAAAGCTTGCGCGGCGCAATGGCCAGCCGATGCTGCTCTTCTTCTGCGATCTCGATAACCTGAAACATATTAATGACTCGTTTGGCCACCGCGAGGGTGATCGGGCTCTGGTCCGCACGGCTGACGCGCTCGAAGAGGTATTCCGCGATTCGGACGTCATGGCGCGCCTCGGCGGCGACGAGTTCGCCATCCTGGCCCTCGAAGCCTCAAGCCGTAATGAGGAGTCAATCCTGAACCGCCTCGAGAAGTCTCTTCAGAAAGCCAACGAAGAGGAGCCGCGGTACATGCTATCTCTCAGCATTGGCGTGGCACGTTTCGACCCGAGCGAAGCTCTTTCGCTCTCAGACCTCATGGGTGAAGCCGACCGCGCGATGTACGAAAAAAAGAAGAGTAAAACAAGCCCGTTTGTCCGAAGTCTCAGCAACTTCTGACGCAGCGGGAAAAAAAGGCTTTGCCCTGGCAGAAGGACGCCCAGACCCCGCCTCGCAGAAATCAAACAGGAGCAATCGTCCTATGACCTTGGACGGAAGAATGGAAGCCCGGCTACAAATTGCGATGCCGATCTATTTGATGGATGGAAGAAGGACCGCGCAGCCACCCGAATTGGCTCTCACCGAAAACGTAAGCTCAAATGGCGTTCGCGTCGTCAGCAAATGGCAGCGCAAGCCTGGCCAGCCGGCGCGTTTCACATTGCTCTGCGGCGACGATGCGCTCACGGCTCGAGTCGTCTATTGCCATCAGACGCCCAACAACTCCTATTGCATCGGACTAAGATTGCGTCAGCCCTGCGCCGAATGGTGGCACGCGCAGGCGAAGCCCGTGCGCCTCGGAGTTGCCGCCCGCTGGGCCGCCATCTGGCGTGAAGGCTTCATCTCCGCCCTAATCAAAGACAAACCATAGCCCTCTGCCTTTTCGCCTTGCAGCAAACGTCGTAGAAATTGCCGTCTCTCAGATCGAACCGCCTGCCTCCCGCCAACCGCTTCGCAGCCTCACACTTCCCATCAATCAGGTACCCATGACATCCGCGCACTCTTGTTTAAGCCCTGTCCGGCTCGAACCCTCAGCAATGTTCCAAGCCGACGAGCTGTTCTCGTTGCGGATTGCCGTTCTCTTGCAAGACGCAGCCACGCATTTCGATACATCGGTCCATGTTTTCGCGCGATGAATTCGTTTATTGCGCTGGTATATCGTCCGGCATGCGAAATCATTGACCCTACAGCCTGCCTATAATCGAAGAAAATTTTCGGAATATACGCAAACTGCCAGCCACGTTCCAAAGCGCCCAGCCACAGGTCCCAGTCTTCCAGACCTTGAACCGGCATCGCCCCATCGTACCCGCCATTCTGCTCCCAGATGGCTTTGCGATAAAGCGCCGACGCGTGAATGTAGTTCCCTTCCAATAGCCGGTCTGCGTCAAATGGTCCCACGCGCCAACGGTCCGTGCGCGTGCCAAAACACTGCGCGTCGCCGTACACAACGCCGACCGCCTCCTCTGAATCCAGGATCCGAATCGCTTGATCGATCCAGTCGCCGCGCATTCGATCATCCGCGTCCAGCGGGAAAATGTATTGCCCTTTGGCTGAGCCGATCGCTGCGTTCCTCGCGCCCGCCAAGCCCTTGTTTGCCTGTCGAATAACAAGAATTCCGTCACTGCCGAGCTTCTCCATCTCTGCACGCGTCAGTTCGTCCGTTGACCCGTCATCCACTACAATTAGCTCGACGTCGTCGCGCCCCAAGCCCTTTACACTGGCAACAGCTTCACGCACAAATGCCCCGTGATTGAAACAGGGCATAATTACAGATATTTTGTAGACGTCCATCATTGACGAGCACTGCCCATGGCTTCGCCCCACAATCCTGCACGCCACTCCTGATACCGTCGTGACAACGCAAGTCGCAACACGTTTATTGCCGGACGGATGCATCGACGCAATGTGTGACGATCGATAGCGATAGCATCCTTGAGAATTGCCTTCCGCACTTCAAAAGGCGTCCGGCTACTCAAAACCGCCGGAACCCAAACGTAGGCAATCTCTCGACATAGCCTTCGGTACGTGGACTCATCCGGCGTAGCTCGCTCCAGAATCCAACGAATCACGGTAAGGGTCTCCGCAGGTTTTAACCCTCCCTGGTCTGCCTTTGCGGTCACTGTCGTCTCATGCGTGCGATAGAAATTCAGAGCTTCTCCAACGTGCGCGATTTTCCCTCCCGTAAGGGCCAATGAAGCCCACATTTTCCAGTCGCCACAGTACCGCAGCGTCTCGTCCGCCCCACCCGCTCTCCAATATGGCTCTCGTCGAAAGACGACAGAACTCGCACTTTGAATCGTATTTCGGAAAATCAAATAACGAGTGCACTCCTCTCTTCCGTTCGCCGTGAAATCCGCAATCCACCTTACCGGGTCGAGATCGGTAAGCCGCGAATCTAGTAACTCACCGCGCTCGCCATCGGCCGAAATCCGCCAAGAACGACAATTGGCCAGAACGACTGATGAGTCCTTCTCGATCCTCTCGACCAAAGTTTCTAGCAGCCGCTCGTCAGCGTAATCGTCCGACTCCGCAATCCAGATGTATTTTCCTTGTGCGAGCCTCACCCCTTTGTTCCATTGCTTAAACGTACTTCCCGAATTCTTTTCATTCAATTCGATCCGCACCCGATGATCGCTCGCATACCGCGAAAGAATCGAGCGGCTCCCATCCGTCGAGCAGTCATCCAACAGAATCAGCTCGAAGTCCTGGAATGTCTGCCCCAATACACTCTCAATCCGCTTCGGAAGGAAACGCGCATGATTGTAATTCGGAACAACTACGCTAACTCTCGGCATTTGCACCCTGCGACCAAAATTTCCGGCGAACTCATTGGCTTTTCACAATTTGCTCTCGAACTCGCCCTATGCTTTGCCGCCCATACCAGCTCCTCGCCGCATAAAAAGCGCGCGGTGGCAAAACGAAGGCTGCCGCGCCGACCACGAGATACTTGTAAAGAGAATAGGCCAAGCTTGGATCCCTATGCTCATGTCGAAACTGGCGCATTTCCGTTTGAAATGTCCTGCCGCGCTTTCCTCCAAACCGACGCAGCATCTCGCGATTCGAAGCCACCCATGACTCGTCGAGAACAGCGGAAATACATTCCTGTTTTATGCCCATGCCCTTGAGCATCGTTTCAGACGCGTCAAACATTGCATCAGCCATTTCAAAATTCCGACGCGCCCCTGGTTCTTCCAACGTACGCGCGGCATACAAATTCTCCGAGTGGATACGGTAGTAAAAAAGGGGCTCACGCAAGAGTCTGGTACCGCGGGCTATTGCCGCCATCGCGATTGGTGTATCCGCGTTGAAGATAAGTCGTTCCGATATTGGCATGCATTCGCGCAAGAGATTCGCGCGGACTGTAAACGCACCCTTATGCAAGCCTGGAAAAGCCGATAAGCATCGCGCCGAAGCCGCGGGCGTTTCCATGCACAATATCTGCGACTCCGAAGCGACTCGCAACTCTGATTGATTCGTTTCTTCGTAGAATTCATAGTAGCCATGCGCGACTGCGGCGATGTCTGGCTCCTGCTCAAGGACTGTCATTACCGCGCTGAGCTTGGACCGCACCCACCAATCATCCCCATCGAGGAACGCAACGATATCCCCGCGGACCTCGCGCCACCCCGCATTAAACGCCGAGGCCTGGCCCCCGTTCTTCTTCCGCAGTAGCCGCACGCGCGGCGCAAACTTCCTCACAATTTCCGGCGTTCTGTCTGTCGAGCCGTCATCCACCACAAGAATTTCGAAATCGGACGCGGGAAAATCCTGCTCCATTACGCTGACGATACTCTGCTCCACGTACCGCTCATGGTTGTAGGTGTCAATTAGGACGGTTACAAGTGGATTCATTGCATAACTCACATTTTGAGCCAGCGTCCCGGAACAATATCCCGCGGGTCTTCTGCCCACGCCGGCCCAAACCAAGCTGTCGGAGCGACCACAATACCTCCCCTCGCGTCAGCCCCCAGCCAGGCCCCCCACCAGCTGAACGAGCTGTTCGCGATAATTGCATGACTGCATCGCCGCATGAGCCAAAGCACAGCATCCTCACGGCCCGCCAGCGACATATCGGGGCTGTCTGCAATGACTGTTCGCCATGGCAATCGGAAATTTTCTCGGCACCACTGCTCATCGTCGGAAAACACAAAAAAAACCGGGTCTGCAATCTTTTGCACGATGAGGGCCGAGGCACGCACGTAATAATCCATCGGCAGCACGACGTGGAAAGGGTTTCCAACGTAGTCCGTACGCCGAATATGCAGGAACACACTACGCCCTGCTGCTTCTGCAATCTGCCTTTCAATGTCGGCATGAAAAGTGGGCAAGGGCTGCCGCACCCTGAGCTGGTTGCTCAATTCGGTGCGCAGCCCCTCGAAATACTTCTCACATTGCCAGTAGCCACGAATCGAAAAGCGCCGCGAAGGGCTTTCGAAGAGTGCCGGATTATAGGGATAGCCCTGTTCGTAGATAATTTCTCCGGTCGATTCACGAACCAGCGGCGCCTTCACTCCACTAAACAACCCAAGCGCGTATGATCGATGGGTTTTTTGCGTTTCATAATAAGAAACGTCAAGCTGCAACCGAGCACCGAACCGCCGCGCGAGTGCAAGACCAGTCGCATACTGGAAAAGCTGATTCGCGCAGCCTCCCATGAGGTAGCTGGTTACGCTCGGCGACGACAGACGCTCAACGCTAATTCGCCATGCGTCTCGGCATCTCCGTACGAACGGACGACCCGCCGACTGCATAAAATTAGAGAAACCGTCCGTTGATCCCGTCCCGCCCATAAACCACACCATATCATGGGTTTGGAACGCGCAAATTGGAATACATGAAATTCCGTTTCTAAGACCGAATCTCACCCTGTTTTGCGAATCCGAGTCATCAGCGCCAAGAACCATGGGTTGCCGCTTGGCTTCGATTGTCCTAAGTTTCGATCGGGGTTACACTAGTGAGCGTTTTTCAAGATGTTAGCAGATCGTTATGCTCTATGGCCTCTGCACTTTCGCCCAGCGTAAACAGCCTGCCTGATCCTGTCCTGATCTTCGACGTCGGGGCGAACGTGGGCAACAAAGCAGCCCATTTCGTTTCTCGCGGCGCGCGTGTGGTTTGCTTCGAGCCCGTTCCCGAATGTATCGACGCGCTCCGCGCGCGGTTTACCGGTCACCCGCTCGTCACCATCGTCCCGTGTGCCCTCGGTGCGGCCAGCGCAACGCTCCCGATTTCGGTGTCCTTAAGCGCCACAACTGTTTCCACCTTCTCTGATGTATGGAAACAGGGGCGTTTCAAGGACATGACCTGGGACAAAACCATCGACGTGCCGGTCCGACCTCTTGACGCGATGATTGGTACCTACGGTCTTCCCAGCTACTGCAAAATCGATGTGGAAGGGTTTGAACTGAGCGTTCTACAAGGTCTTTCTCGCCCAATTCCGGCGCTGTCGTTCGAGTTTTGCGGTGAAGGTCTATCTCAGAGTTCTGCTTGCCTCGAACGCCTGCAGGAATTGGGCTATCGGCGATTCAATATTGCTTATGGCGAATGCGCCTTTTTCCGTCATGAGCGTTGGATTACTGCGGCAGAATTGCTAACAGAGCTGCGAGAACACCGTTCTGCCCTTGTGTGGGGCGACGTTTACGCAATCTGCGGCGAAACCCTCCCGAGCAATCTGGGGGAATTTCTTCCGTCGCCCCCGAAGAACGCGGATCTACCGATGGATGGTGCCGACACACTGATGCAACTCACATGGCGCGGTTTAGCTTACTCCGGAGTGCCGCTTCGTCTGCACCTCGGCGCCGGCGAGACGCTTCTCCCGGAGTATGTCAACGTTGACTATTCGAGTGAACATCACAACGTCATGTCCGTCAGGCCGGATTTTGCCGCTGACATTACGAGATTGGCATTCCCGCAAAAGAGCGTGGACGAGGTGCGACTACACCACGTTTTCGAGCACTTCAACCGTATAGTCGCCTTGGGCCTCCTGATCCGCTGGTATCAATGGCTGAAGCCGGGCGGGCGCCTCACAATCGAAACTCCAGATTTCGAATACGAAGTTCGTGCGTTCCTGGGGTATCGCGACGAACCTCCGCCGCTCCCGCATTTTTCATTTCGGCGCCCGCGCCCGTTTTTCGGCACGATCAAGCGCAAACTGATATACCTGATTTTCCCCCGCAGGCGCGCTGGCCATTCCTTCTCAGATCGAATGTCCGCGATCCGCCATCTAGAGGGCGACCAGAGTGCCGCCTGGGCATATCACGTGGGGCACTGGTTTGCCGAGCGCTTCGAACAGACCCTGAGTCAGCTCGGTTTTGTGGATATCAGCATGCAGCACAAGTTATCAGGCCACACACCCCCACTCCACAATATCGTCGTGACCGCTACAAGAGGCGCGGATTTTACGCAAGAACAACAGATCGAAGCGGCCGAGAAGCTGCTATGGAACAGCACGGTCACTGAGTCAGAACGGGCGATGTGGGAACTATGGCGGGCACAGCTCACGCGCTTCCTTAATTCAGGCGAGCAACCAGAAAATTTCGGCGGACAAAAGGCCGTGCCGGTCCCCAAAGCCTAAGACACGTAGGTTGAAAATATTTTAACTAGCAACGTACAGACCCGCTTTTGCCGCGGGGCTTTCGCCTTCCGCTCGGTGATCGAAGTGCGACGGAAGATTAAGAATACCCGCCCATTCGTCGATATAATGCTGATTCAACTCGGTTGCTACCATCATATCTGGAGTGCAGTCCCAAAGGTCTAGCTGCTGTCCATCTTCCCACAGGCTCACCAGCCACTGATACGAGCCAGGGCGCAGGGGAAGTGTTGAAAAGGAGTAAGAAAAGACATGCAGGCCTTCTGCGAGGCTCAACTCGCGAGTGGCATTCCCCCACATGAGCTGCCGCTGCGAGTTATATAGCGCTATACCAAAGTCTGCCCTGCGAACAGGCCTAGCCAACTGAACGGCAAAATCAATTCTTACCGCTCCAAGCGTCGACAAGACGTTAGACTGCTCAAGTCGCGGCTCGCCTATTTCCCAACGCAGGAATTGTGCCGATGCGTTAGATCCCTTCTGAATTCCCACAGAACGGTCCCCACCGAACATGGCTGACTCGTAGCCCGCAAGCGTTTCGTTCGTGTTGCCATTCATCCGAATTTTGCCGCCATCAACCCAAATCGCGCGGCTGCAGAGGCGGCGGACTTGGTTCAGCTGGTGGCTTACAAAGACGATCGTTCGACCGTGGCTCGCAACCTCACCCATTTTTCCAAGGCACTTCCTTTGAAAATTCACATCGCCAACTGTAAGCACCTCGTCCACCAGCAGGATTTCCGGTTCCAGATGCGCCGCCACGGCAAATGCCAACCGCATCTGCATCCCCGAGCTATAGTGTTTGAGTGGCGTATCGAGGAATCGTTCCACCTCCGAAAACGCCACAATCTCATCAAACTTCCGCTGGATCTCCGCCTTTTTCATCCCTAACGTGGCACCGCTCAGAAACACGTTCTCACGGCCGCTCAGTTCCGGATGAAAGCCGGTGCCGACCTCAAGCAGACTTCCGATCCGTCCCCTGATCTCGGCCCATCCTTCCGTTGGCCGTGTGATCCGCGCCAGCAGCTTCAGCAGCGTGCTCTTCCCCGCGCCATTCCGCCCGATCAGACCCACCACTTCGCCTTGCTTCACCTCAAACGAGACATCCCGCAGCGCCCAAAGAATCCTATCCGCATCATCCGCGCGCCGCCGAAACGGCGACCTCATGGCATTTGTCAAAGCGTCCCGGAGCGTAGTCGCAGCTTTCAGTTTCCCGATATGAAACCGTTTGCCCAGGTTCTCAACTTGGATTACCGCATCACTCATTTTGTAGCCCCGGCGTTTCGCCGGCTCCCTTGCCCTTGCTTCTGTAGGGGCGCATGCTCGCCGCGCCCTGCCTTTGACTTGTGCTGTTGCCGTTGCTTCCCTGTCCGCTGGCCACTAACCCCTGCCCTCTAACCACCATAGCATCACGTGGTTAACACAACGCGCCCCTGTACCGAAATACACACTTTCCGCCAGCGCCGATCAGCACAACCCTGAGGAAATTATCTTCCGTAAAAATGCGCAAAAAATGTCACACAGTATTAACCTGTGCACTCACTCACCGGGTTAACCCGCCTGCTTTCAATGTTTTTCTGAGTCCCTTTAAAGCGCTTAAAATGGACCCCAAACTGCACTAGTAAGCATGCCGGCATCACCGCTCTCGGTCTCCGCACAGGCTCGCCGGTCACTCTGAGGAATTTGCAGTCGGAGGATTGGCGCATGCTCTCGAAGCTCCCGGTCGTCGCTTGTGTGCTCGCAGTGGTCTCTCTTTTCGTCGTCGGCTCAGCGAGCGCTGATTCTGTAACCGTTCAGAATGCGGATTTCTCCCAGCTTGGCGCTCCTCTCGTAGCCTGCACCGGCTGCTTGGACAATGCCGGCCCAATCCCGGACTGGGCATATTCCGGCACTGGCGGCGAAGGTTCTTTCCAACCAGGCTCGGGCTACTACAAAGCACTACCTCCTGGTGAGACGACTGTCGCCTACATTAACGGTGGCGAGCTCACCCAGGACGTCGGTGTCCTTCTGGCGAACACCACATATACGCTCACGGTCTATGTCGGCAATCGCCTCGACAAACTCACTACCGACTACAGTTTTGGCCTTGAATCAGGATCAACTGGCCTCGCCGAATGGTCGAATAACGGCCTAATTACCCCCGGCACATTCCAGGCTGAGACCATCAGCTTCAACACGGGTAACAACGTCAGCGGCGACCTCACTATTTTCTTAGCTGACGCAGGTCCACAGGCCGACTTCGGCGAGGTTTCGCTGAATGCTGTCTCGACCCCCGAGCCCAGCTCCTTACTCCTGCTCGGCATCGGTCTCATGGGTCTGCTATTCGTGGGCAAGCGCTTCGGCCTGAAACGCCCGCAACCGCTGACCGCCACCGACTGAATCTCTCGGCTGTTGCTTCCCTGGGTCGGTTTCTGTAGCGGCCGACCCGCCATCCAGTGGGGCGTCCTTTCGTGAACGGGTTCCCCTGGAAACGTCGATCAGCCGATCATCTCTTTCTTTGGTTTTCTCTGCCTCTCTGCTTCCCTGCCTCCTTGCCCCTTTTTAAGTCGCCAACTGCGCCACATCTGTCGCTTTTTGTCCTCTTAAGCCATTTTATAACGCCATTTGGGGCTTTTTGCGTCAACGCGGCGACGCAGTTTGCACGTTACGCCCGGTCCGCAATCTCCGTCTCCATCTTCTGATAGAACGCCAACCCACTGATAAGTATGGCTATTACAATCGCGGCCGAAACGGCAAAGAGCGCCCCCGGCGCGACGCCTTTTCCCGCCAGCGACCACCGGAATCCCTCAATCACGCCCGACATCGGGTTTAACCCATAGAGCCAGCGCCATTTAGCCGGCACCATCGAACTCGAATAAACCACCGGCGAACCGAACATCCAAAACTGCATCAGAAACGGCAACACTTGCGCCACATCTCGGTAAAGCGCATTTAGCGCCGCCAGCCACAGTCCCACGCCCAGCGCCGTCAAGATCGCCATGAGCAGAAACACGGGAAACCACACCACGTGCCACGTCGGCGCAATGTGATACCAGGCCAGCAGTACAATGAACATTGCAAATGAGATAGCGAAATCCACCAGTCCCGTAAAAACGGAAAAAAGCGGCAGCGTGAGGCGCGGGAAATACACCTTGGTCAAAATGTGCTGATTGCTCACAACGATCAAGCTCGTCTTTTGCAGCGCCGTGGCAAAGTAATTCCACGGCAGCAGCGCCGCATAGTAGAACACGGCATAAGGCAGCCCATCGGAAGGAATATGCGCTAGCTTCCCGAAAACCAATGTAAATAAAAGCATTGTTGCCAGCGGCTGGATCACCGCCCATGAAGCGCCGATTGCGGTTTGCTTGTAACGGACCTTGATGTCGCGCCAGATGAAGAAGTAAATCAGCTCCCGGTATTCCCAGAGCTCGTCAAGCGGCAGCGCCCACCAGCGCCCGGCCGGCGCAATCCGCAGCACTGGCACTTCTTCAGTCAGGTTCGGAATTTCGCCGCCGACTGCGCTCAGTTCGCTCACGGTAACTCGCTTGCTTCGCTTGACTTAAGCTGCTTTACGTCTTCCTGTTCGATCCGTCTCATCAGCGCGCCGCGCTCCGTCAAGTAATCCTTCACCATCTCCACGGCTATCCCCGGCACCACGGCAACTTCGTTGTACGCCGCTCGCCCAAACGAGATCGGACCGCGCGGAGGAATCAAATGCATCCCCCATTGGAACATCATGCCGAAATTAACAGCGATCAATAGGGCAATCGCTAAACCCGCGGCCCAGATCGCCTTGCGCTTTTCCCATGCGGTCGCAAGCCAATGAAAAAATCCCGCCAACCCGACCACGAATATGGGCGTGAGCGACACAAAAAACCTATTCCCGAATGAGGAAATCCCGTCCCAGTCTTCGTAAGAGCCGATCGCGTAAACATATAAAATAAAGACGCTTAGCAAGCTAAGGCCGATTTTCGGCTCTTTTTGAGAGAGCAGCACGAGCCCGATCAAAGCCAGTATCAATATGGGCGTCCACGTCAGGAAGCCGTGGTCGGCAGAGAAAGCCACCTTAAAAAACGCCGGCGAGTTCCAATACCAATGCACCCCGTATCCAAAATTCAAGAAGCTGCCGTAAATAATCTTTTTCGTGATCAACGTAGGTAGAAAGGCAAGCATCAGGGCCGCGGAAAACAACGTGTCCCGGACGAGCATAAGTCCGGCCTGTGCACCGGAACGCTGTTTCGCCGCGGCAAAATACGTCGCCAGCGATTCGCCCATGGGCAGCGCCAGCAGGACGGCGTTGATGTAGTAAACGTCCATCATCAAACCGCCAATCCCCCCCAACACGAGCCACTGCAATGTCGTTCGGCCGCCTCTCGTCCTGAACCAGTACCACAGAAATAGCGCCACGACGAAAGCCGACTGCGCATGTGACCAGGAAGGATTGAAATACATATACACCGGCAGCGAACTCGCGAACCAAATACCTAGCGTGCCAGCAAACGCCCATTCTTCGGGCACAAATTTCCGCGCGATCCTAAATGAGATCCAAAGCGCAGCAAATCCATAAAAGGCCGTGGCGAGTGCCATTGCCAGCAGATACGGTCTCGAAAAACCGTTTTCCAGCACATGAGAACCGAACCAGTGCGCCACTATTACTGCCCCGTGCGCAGCGGCCAAGAATGGCATCCAGAGAATCGCCGGACCTACCGAAAAATGGTTGTCCAGATGGCCTGTCGACGTAAATTGATCGGCATCGATGGACTCAGCATGACCTCTTACGTCAAGTCGTCCCATGCGGAAACTTGTGTTCGCATGCGTCCAGTCGTCTCGAAAATCAAGATTATGTTGAATGAGCGGCGCGCGTGCAAAGGCGTAATATCCCACTCCGTCTCCGCGCACCCAAGGATTCACAAAGGGCAGCGTCAACAGGAAGATCAGAATCAGAATTTTTTCGTATTTGCTCAGCTTCTGCACGATCGCATCCTGCGAACTTCAATTACTCTCCGGCTCAAGCGCGGGCATCTCGCCGTCTTTCCGTAGCACAGCGATCAACGAAAGGGGCGGGAACGGCAGCAACCGATCGATCTTGCGGAAGATGGGCGTGAGAAAATTCAGCATCCGAATTTGTGCGAGACCAAACGTCCTTCTTCGCAAAATCTGGCCGTTGAGCCACCACGCCGGCGAACCGGGGCGGTTGAATTTGATGATTCCGTCGATACTGAAACCCAGCCTGTCTTGCGACAAGGGTGAGTTGTTCCATGGTGTAGCGACGGCAATGCCCCAGTACTTCGTCGAGTGTCCCAAAAAGCTTCGGGCCATAGGGAACCAGCACGACGGCACATCCTCAGTCTCGAGTAGAATCCAAATATTGCGGAGGGCGCCTACGTCATCCGGAACGTGCTCGATCACATTAAGGCAGACCACGGAATCAAAGCCTGTCCCGGTCGGGTAAGACTCAAGTTTCTTCCGCGTCGGTGTACGCGACGCTCATGTAGGGCGTGTCGGACGCAGCGAATCAAGATACTCGAGATGAAACGGATTCACGTCCGTGGCCCAGTAGACGGAGCGCGGCATGAGATTGAAGAGACATATTGCCGCGGCCCGCGCCAATTTCCAGTACGCGGTCGCCTAAATGTGGCGCCATAACATCAGCCATCCAGCGGTTAAATCGGGGCGCGCGATTGATCCGCTCCAGAATTTCCCGCCACCGTGCTCGTCCGTTTTGTAAATGCGATCTGAAAAGGCGTAGTGCAAGATCGCCCATAATGCGCGCGCCCCGTCTCTCCAACCGATTTTCTTGCCTTCGGCATACGTTCTGCCCGAATAGCTAATCGGCACTTCGAAGATGCGACTGCCGCGCTTGGCGAGCTTAATTGCCAGCTCCGGTTCGACGTCAAACGTAGCGCTTTCGAGCGGGATACTCTTCAGCAATTCGGTGCGCACCATCTTGTAGCAGGTTTCCATGTCTGTGAGATTCAAATCGCAGACGAGATCGCAGAGGAAGGTGAGAAGTTTGTTTCCGAGAGCATGCCGGAAGAATAGCGCGCGTTTATAGCCGCCCGACATAAACCGCGAACCGAAAACCGCATCTGCTTCCTCGGACAAAAACAACTCAACCATCGGGAGCAGATCGCCTGGGTGGTATTCGAGGTCAGCGTCGTGAATTACAACGAGTTCCGTATCGGCGTGTTCCAGCCCGGTGCGGATCGCCGCACCTTTTCCGCTGTTCTTCTTGTGGCGCTCCCAAACCCATGAAAGCTTTGGATCGACTTCCTCGCCCTCGAGCGTTGCGCGCAGACGCGCCAAAACCTCGGTGGTACCATCGGACGAACCGTCGTCGACGACGACGATTTTAATTCGCTCGAGAAGGGGCGACTCTGCCAACACCTGCAGTCTGCGCAGGCTTGCTTCAACGAGATATCGTTCGTTATACGCCGGGACGAGAACAGTTAGGCTGCTGACCGCCTTCCGTCTAGGGCCCTCATTTGCGGGCGGCAGCGATTTGGCGGAATTCCGATCCTGTGTACGAACGAGATTTTCCTCGCGGCCGCTCTGCGACGTGCTCATGGTGTTCTCAAGCCTCGGCATAAAGATACGCTAAAGCGCCAGGACTTTTTAATTGCATGCCCAACCGATGCCAATCAACCAACCGCCATAAATCCAAAGAAGAGCCGCATCAAGGGAGCGTCGCCGCCGCAGACGGCCGCTCAACGACCGGAATAAATTCTGCAAGACGCTTGGACCGAAAATGCTCTGCTACATCGTCGACGATCGTGGCGAGCGGAATGGAAGGCCGAAAATCAATCATTGATTGAAGCTTCTTAAGCGAAGGTACCCTGCGCAGCATGTCCTCAAAACCGGGCTCATACGCGCGATCATACGGCACGTATTCCAGGAGCGAATGGCTTTCGGTCCGCTGCTTCACCAAGCGCGCCAATCCCTCGATCGAAATTTCCTCGTCGGTTCCGATGTTGACGACCTCTCCGATCGCCCGCTCGTTCGCCGTCAGCCGCAGCAAAGATTCAACGGTGTCGCGGACGTGGCAGAAGCAACGCGATTGCTGTCCGCTCCCATAAATCGTGATCGGGGCGTCAGCGAGCGCCTGCCTTACGAAATTCGGCAAGACCATTCCATAACGACCTGTCTGGCGCGGCCCCACCGTATTAAAAAATCGCACCACGATCACAGGTTGATTCTTTTCCTTCCAATAAGAGAGGGCTAGAAATTCGTCCAGCGCTTTGGAAGCCGCATAGCTCCAGCGGCCCTTCGTGGTCGGTCCAAGAACAAGATCCGCATCCTCATGGAAGGGAATCTTGTCGCTCTTTCCGTAGACTTCCGATGTCGATGCGGTCACAACCAGTTTCTTCTTCTTTGAGGCGGCATCAAGAACCAGCTGCGTTCCGTAGACGTTCGTCTCAATCGTGCGCACCGGGCTCTCCACGATCAGGCGCACTCCCACCGCGGCGGCAAAGTGAAATATCACATCGGACTCGTCCACAAGCTCCGCAAGCAAATGCTTATTGTTGATGGAGTCAAACGAGTAGTGAAAGCGATCGTGTCCTTTGATATGACGAATGTTATCCACACTGCCCGTGGACAGGTCATCGATAATAAACACGCGATCGCCGCGCGCCAAAAGCGCCTCCGCCAGATGTGAACCGATAAAACCAGCACCGCCTGTAATGAGATAACGCACGATCGTCTCCTAGGTTGAGAGGGTGTCTTTGTCGGAATCCATGGGGATTGGAACACTCCTGCCGACATCTTCCCCGTAGCCGTATCCATAAGCGTACGGGTAGTAGCGATATGAGTAGTAATAATCGGGCGCGCTGGAATCAACGCCATTCAAAATGACGCCGAGCAAGCGGCTCTTTACGGCAGCGAGCAAATCTCGCGTCCGCGTAAAGGCTTCCTTCGGTGTCTCGCCGCTGCGAACGACAAGCAGCACCCCGTCAGTGAGCGCGGAAATAATCACGGCATCGGTGGCCGCCATAATCGGAGGCGAGTCAACCACGATGAACTTAAAGCGACGGCGAAGTTCCGCGATTCCGTCCCGCATGCGATGCGACGATAGCAAGTCGGCCGGGCTCGGCGGAACGGGCCCTGTGGTCAACGCCGAAAGGTTCGTGATCGTGGGGTGCGGCACCGTAACCTCTTCCAGCGAGCAAACCCCCGCAAGGTAGGAACTCAGGCCCGCATCGCGGCTCCCGGTTAGATTCAACGCCCGTCGAATACCAGGTTTGCGCAGATCGCCATCGACCAGCAGCGTCCGGTCGCCAAGTTGCGCAAGCGTAACCGCAAGATTCACGGCTGCGGTCGTTTTGCCTTCCCGCGGCAGCGCGCTCGTCACCAGAATAACTTGGGGCGGATGCTCCGCCTGCGAGAGCAGCAGCGAAGTCCGTAAGGCGCGGAACGCCTCAGAAATCTGCGATTTCGGCTGCACGTAGGCCAGGAGCTCTACTCGCGATCCTGTGGATGCCGCACTAGCCGATTCACCCGGAAGATGCGCCATTTTCCCGTTGTGCCCGGCGAGGTCCGGCAGATTCGGCACCACAGCCAACGAAGGCAGGCCTGTAAGTCTTTCGATGTCGTCCGGCGACTTTACCGTGTTGTCGAGGTATTCGCGGAAGACGGCAAGGCCGACACCCCCGACCAGTCCGACCAGCAACGACAAAAGGATGTTGCGCGTCCTCTGAGGCCCGGAGGGCGATGTAGGCACAAGCGCCTGATCCACGATCCGAATATCGCTCGATTTAAGACCCGCTTCAATTTGTGCTTCCTTCAACTTCTGGTTCAAGCCGTCATAGAGCTGCTTTGTTGAATTTGCATCGTTTTGCAGAATGCTGTACTCGACGAGCTTCTCCGCTTCGACGCTCGCCTGCGCCTTCTGTTGATCGAGATTGGCCTCGAGAATAGATAGCCGATTCTGCGCAGTGTTGTAGTCCTGTTCGGCTGTATCAGCCACGACTCTCCGCGCATCGTCGAGTTGTTTGTCGACTTCCTTCTGTTGATCCGCAATCTGCTGAACCTTCGGCCAGTTGGGACCAAACTGCGCGAGCAGTGCGGCATGCTGCGCTTCCAAATCGCTCTTTTGCTTGAGAAGTCCCTGAATCACCGGGTTTGCCAGCGCAGCGGGCATGGCGTCCACATCACCAGACGTCGCCATGTGATACATCGCCTCTTTCTGGGCGAGGTCCGTTTGCGCATCAGTTACGGTTTTGCTTAAGTCGGCGAGTTTCTCGGTCGTGATGTTCTGCTGCTGATTGTCGCCCGTCTGCCATATCTGGTTTTGACGCTCGTACGCGACTCGCGCGTCCTCTGCGCTCTGCATCTTGACGCGGAGATCATCGAGCTCCTGCGAGAGCCAGTCGGACGCATCCTGAATCGCCACCTGGCTGCTGCGGAAATCAGCCTCTTTGTAATTCAACAGGTGCGCGTTGACTACTCTTGCTGCCAACTGTGGATCTTGGGCGGTGAAGCCGACCTCTATCAGCGTAGTATTGGGGACGCGATTCACACTGAGCCGCGCCAGAAACGCGCCCAGTATCGCCGGCCGGTTCTCAGTGGCGCCCTGCGAGAAATCTGGGGTACCCGTGCCGCCAAATTCAGGATATTGCCCCAAGTTCAGAGACTTGATCGTCTCCAACGCCAACGTCTCGCTCTGCAGGATCTTCGTCTGCGTCTCGATATAATCTTCGTCGGTCATGAACTGGTAGT
The DNA here is from genome assembly GCA_963753205.1 of uncultured Acidobacteriota bacterium. Lineage (GTDB taxonomy): Bacteria > Acidobacteriota > Terriglobia > Acidiferrales > UBA7541 > Palsa-295. Next base: position 319,293 of record CAVWBL010000002.1, read on the forward strand.
AATCGTTCGTACTCTGGAACGGCAGAACACTCTGCGCATTGTGGTCCACCTCCACGCGCGCGCTCGCCTGATAAACAGGCTTGCTCTTGAAGGTTGCGATGGTGACTAACGTCACCACCGTGAGCGCAAACGTGAGAATCAGCCATTGATGTTTTCGCAGAATAACCAGGTAATCAAGTAGATGGGGCTCGCGCGGAGCCGGTTCCCACGAAACTGCCGGCGGCGGCAGAACGGTCAGCGCCTCGCTGGTTTTGCGCTCACGAAGGGCGAATCTTGTTGCTTCTTCCATCGAAGTGAGTTCCGCTTTTCCTCGAACTTGAATTTGAACCCGAATGTGTTCCTAATACGGAATGTGGTAAATCGCCACGCTTGTACCGATGCCGATCGCAGCTTCCGTGCCGCGCGCCAGCGCCTTCTTCTCCTTGCTGTCGGGCACATACAGGATGTCGTTGGAAAGCAGTGGGACGTCGTCGGCTTTGTGATCCTGAATCTTTTTCAATTGCACATGGATTTCGATGCGCTTGCCCGTCTCCGGGTCGGTACGCATGATCACGGCGTCGTTCCCCTTTGCGAAGCTCGTCAGCCCATGCGCCAGAGCAACCGCCTTTAGCGCCGTAATCTGGTCGCCACGCGCCTGCAGCACATATTCTCCCTGCTGCGCTACGCCGAAGCCGAGAACGTAAACCACGCCCGCACGCGGAACGCTGATAATGTCTCCTCCGCGCACTTGAATGTTGAAATCGCTGTTACCGGAATCGAGCAGGCTGTAGAGAGATATCTTGATTGTTTGCGCCTCACTGTCAGGCGGCGCGTCCTCGGTGTTCAAATCCTTTGTGCTGACCTGCTGCACGTGCTCCGCAGCAGGAATCGCCCTCGTAATGAGGATCATGCTGCCGGCGTCGTCAGCGATTCCGCCGGCATTCGCCAGCGCCTCAAGCAGGCTGGTCGGCCTTACGATCTGCATCACCGTCGGATGACCTACGGCACCCACAATCGTCACCGGCTGGCTCGCCTGCTCTTTCACAAAAACCGAAACCTGCGGGTGAGAAACCAACCCGTCCGCGGAAAGCACCTGCTCAATCTTCTGCTCCAGTTGAAAAGTCGTGAGCCCGGCGGCTGGGATGGGCTCGGGCACCAGCGGGAAACTGATTACTCCAGAATCGGTAACACGAGCGTCGCGAGAAAGTTCCGGCACATCGAAAACGTCGATATGCAATAAATCGCCCGGACCGAGCGGGGGGTCCGTGTTCGTAGTTCGCGCGAGTGCCGCGAGCTGCTGGATCTTTTCGTTTGTCTGTAGCGGAGTCGTCTCGTACTGGCTCTGCGCCGCCAGCGTCCCAGCGGCAACCGTTATCGCAACCACGAAAACACAAAAAAACAGATACCAGTCCGATGCCCGCCGGACTGTGAAAACCATTGAGAGAGAATGACCCCACTTCAATATGGGGCAGTCTCTCCGTAAGTGTCAACCAAGGTTTGTCTGTAGTGCAAACAGGCGTTCCCAGTAGCAAACATACGAGCATCGCTGTATTCGGGAAATTTAACTCATGTGTTTTCTGAACTTACGGTTATGGCGCCTGGATGGCTACCCGTGGCATGTTGTCGCTTGCCGAACGGAATGCTCTGCTCGCTCTGCTTGCCGGCAGCGCAGGCGCGGTCGCCACAAACGCCTGCAGCAAAAAAAGGAGCGCGTTGGAGAAAATATGCAAATTGAAATCCACAAAACTGTGAAATAGCAGGCCACCCACGGCCGCGAGAGCTCCTGCATGGAGCGCGCGCGAAAAATGCCCCTGCTCTGCCAGAAGACGTCGACGGGCATTGCGAAACAACAAAATCAGAAACGCCAGCCCGCACAGGCCGCCAAGCACTCCCGTCTCCGCCAAAGCCTCCGCGTAATCGTTATGCACGTGGTCGACAACCCTTCCGTCGTACATCGTCTCGTACCGCGGATACACTGCGATCGTGGTCCCCAAGCCGGCGCCTGAAACCGGATGGGCCAGGAAAATATTGAGTGCCCCGCGCGTCATCGACAGCCGTTTGCCAAGTGGTACGCCCGTATGGCTCGGCAGAAATCGGTCCGCCGCGTGTCCCACACCCATCCAGCCGATCAAGATGCCGCCCGCCGCCAAGGCGACCACCAACGGGATGACCCGTATTCTTTCCGCGCGTTGCCGGATCAATCGAAATGCCGCCAGACCGCAAATCTCCAGTCCGACGCAGATGATCCCGCCGCGCGAACTCGCCAGCACTACCGCGCTGATGGGAACCAGCGTAAGAACAATCATCAACGGCGCTTGCTCGCGGCGGATGCCGCGCAGCATCAGCAAAGCCAACCCGGTTGGCAGCGTCAGCTCGACGAAGCCTGCAAAGTGGTTGCGATTGACGAAGGGGCCGAATGGCTTGCCGCCGGCGGCAAGTTGTGGCATCCAGTAAATCTCGTCGCCCGCTGTGAAGTGCTGAATGATCCCCAGCAGAGACACGCCAAAACTCAGAAGAATAAGAAACCACGTGAGCGCGTTGAAGTCTCCGCGGCTTTGAAACGCTTGGGTTGCAAGAAAGAAGAACGCCCAGCACGTGACGGCCCGCAACAATTCTGTTCGCGTCAGAAACGGATACGCGGTGGCGTGAAACAAGAGCTGAGCGGCGCCGATCGCACAAAATGCAAGGATCGGCCAGTTGAGAGGGTTCCACCGCACCTCCACGCTTCGGTTCAAAAGCGCGAGGCAGGCCCAAAAAAGCAGCAGAACCGCCGTCCCGATTTCCACCACCGACTCGGACCAAACCTGCACCGCTCCAAACGAAGCCACACTAAACGTGACCAGAACACATAACGCCACCGCCAGGGCCTTCATGGCGTGTGGCCCGTTTCGCTTTCCGCGGGCACCAGCGACACATCGGCAATCCATGCCGATCCGCTGAGCTTGTTGTCAAAGCGTTTGCTGGGGTCTCTCGACAATTCGATCGAAAGAAAGTGAGTGCGCGGCGTGGTCGTTACATCAAAATCCACGTCCGTCCAGGGATGCGTGCCGGTGAGATTCGCGCTCTGCAGATTTATCCCTCCGTGAAATGGGTCGTCGACCGAAAACCGCATCCCGCTTTCGGTCGAAATATCGGACGTGCGTACCGCGGCGTGGAAATGGTATGTGCGGCCTGGCTCGACGGCAACGTACTCAAACGGCTGCTTGATATCGGCGTTGACGCCACCGTTGAAATCCAAGCGCACGGATCTTCCCTTCCCGTTCGGAGTGGAATCGTCAAAATCGATGCTTGCACCCGGTTCGGTCTGCCAGGTCCATCCCAGGCCACCGTTTGGAAAGGCGTTCTCGAAATGGCCATCCGAAACGAGCGATTCGCCCTTTACTGCCAGGCCCGGTTCGCCGGCCGCCACCACGGCGTCATTCCAAACACGAAGCGTATCTTCGTTATCGTCTGAGTGCAGCAGAATGTAAAAGAAGTTGTAGGTTCGCGCCAGGGCAATCGGCTGCTTGAGCGCGATTAATCTCTGCCATACGGCAAGACCCGCCTGGACCTCGTTGAGGCGGGAGAAGAAGTCTAAGGCTGTGAAGTAGGAATCCGTGTCGGGCGGTATCACATGGTCCAGCAGTTGATTCACATCCCGGGTCGAATGCCAGACGCGCGACATCGCAAGCGTCAAAAGATCCCGGTCGCCCCGGACAGCGCGTTGAATTTCTTCATACGCCTGCCCCTGCTTACCCTCGCGCAGCAGAAAATTGCCATAATTCCACTCCACGATGGCAGAGGTCGGGTATGCCTTGCCTGCCTCATCATAAGCGTCCTGCGCTCCCGCTGCATTTCCGCTTGCGTCGTAGGCGCTCGCAAGGTCCATCCAGTAGTTTTCCGATAGAGGATCGACCTTCACCGCACGCCGAAAGTCCAAAATCGCCTGCGGCACGTCGGGGTGAGAAAAGCTCAATAGGTAATAGCGTCCGAGCCGGTCCCAAGCCTCGGCGTCTCCCGGAACCAGAGCCGCACTCTTTTGTAGCTCGGCCGGGCGGCCCGTCTCCATCCGATAATCAGCCAGCCAGATCTCGCTGGTCTGCCAAATCAAAATCGCGGCAACGGCCAGCGAGACAAGCGGGAAATAGCGTCGCAACGCCGGGCTGAGAGCGATCGTCTCCATTGAGCGTAATCTGCACGAAAGCGCGCTGCCACCGCAAGCCCAATCTTCACTCGATCGAACACAGGCCGCGTCGCTCGCATACTTCAAGTCGCTTCTCGGGTGGCGACTCGCTTGAAATTAGAGGCTTCACCTGATACGCGCCTGCGATCTTATGTGGCATTACCTACATAGCGCAGCCCAAGCCAGCACCGCGATTTTGCGCGAAAGCCCAGCCGTAGTAGCGACCGTCTTCGAATGAGCCGCGTCGACCAGCGACTCGGTCACGTCCTAATCGAAGCCGCACATTAGCCGTTCCTTGGTTTGGAGGAATTTTGTCGCTGACACCGCGTCCCCGCCCGCGCCGCTACCCGGTCATCGCTGCAGTCGAATTAACGGATCTACAGTCGTCGGCCCGATTGAGCCAGGTGATCAGCGATCTCAGCCAGTTCGGCTGTCACATCAGCACTCAGCACATGTGGCCGATCGGTAGCTCGGTGGATATAAATATTGTTCACAACGATGAAAAGTTTTTCGCTCGCGCAAAGGTCGTATATGGGCGGCCAATGTTGGGGATGGGCGTCGTCTTCACCCACGTTGAGCCGGCCTATCAATCGATTTTAGATACTTGGATCGCGGGGCTAAAAAACGCAATGAAAGGCAGATAGCGCAGCCGCATAGTCACAAAAGTCACGCCACGATTTCCCGTCATAAAACGTCGCGCGCGGCCATCCCAGCTGAGCCAATGCGAAAAGGCGTCGAGCTTGCAGTCTCCAGCGCCCTAGTCTCCAGAATCCAGCGCTCCGCCCGAACCCGCCGGCAGTTCAATAGAATATTTAGTCCGCGTCTTTTCGCGATGAGCTTCCAGGGCCAGATCGATCAAACGATCGATCAGCTTCGAATAGGAAACCCCGGAGGCTTCCCATAGTTTGGGATACATACTGATGGACGTGAATCCTGGGATCGTGTTCAGCTCGTTGATGTAAATCTTGCTCGTCCGCTTCTCCAGGAAAAAGTCGCACCGCGCCATGCCTGCGCCGTCGATCGCTCGAAACGCACGCACCGCCAATTCCTGAAATTGCGCCGCCTGCTTCTTGGTCAGCGGCGCCGGGATCACCAAGCGTGTCCCCTGTTCCAGATATTTTGCCCTGTAATCATAAAATTCCCGATGCGGAACGATCTCGCCCGGAATTGAAGCTTTCACGTCATCGTTCCCGAGCACTGCGACTTCAATCTCCCGTCCGATAACGTTGCGCTCGACGAGAATCTTCATGGCAAATTCGGCCGCTAGATTCATCGCCGCCGCGAGCTCTTTCGCCGTTTTCACGCGCGTCATCCCGACAGACGACCCGAGCGTCGCTGGCTTCACAAAAACGGGAAAACGAAACTTCTTCTGAATCAGCCGCTCGACAGCCGCTGGCTCGCGCTCCCAATCGTAACGCCGGATCGCCAGATACGGCACAATAGGCAAGCCTTCTTGTTCGAAGAGCCGCTTCTGCACGTCCTTATCCATGCCAACGGCCGACGACAAGACTCCAGGACCCACATAAGGAAGACCCGCTAATTCGAGAAAACCCTGAATCGTTCCGTCTTCGCCAAACGTGCCGTGCAGTACTGGAAAAACCACGTCTACCGTAATGCTTGGCCGTCCTGCTCCCTGATGCACTGGGACAATTGTGGCAGCGGTCGGGTCGGGTGGAAGAAACACGCGCTCTCCCGTAAGCAATACCTCAGGCAGCAATTTCTGCGCGCCGGTTCCTACAAGCCACCGACCATCTTTCGTAATGCCGATCGGCACCACATCGTATTTTTCCGGATCAAGTGCGCGAATCACAGACGCAGCCGAAGCGAGCGACACCTCATGCTCTCCCGAGCGTCCGCCAAAAAGCACACCCACCCGCAACCGCTTATCAGGGCTCATCGAAACATCGTCTCCAATTTCGAAAAGGCTTTTGAACGGGACCAATGCTCACAGGATTTTCTTTCCGAGTCCCGAGAGAACCAGCTCTACGCCGAGCGTGGCCGTCGTATTGTGCAGATCGATCACAGGATTTACCTCGACCAGCTCGAAGGAAACCATCGACCGCGTGTCCGCAATCATCTCCAGCGCAAGATGGGCTTCGCGATACGTCACGCCGCCGCGCACCGGCGTGCCGACTCCCGGTGCATCAGCCGGATCCACAAAATCCATATCCAGGCTCACGGCAATTCCCGCCGTGTCGTCGCCTGAGAAACGCAGTGCCTCCGCCATCACTTCACGCATACCACGCTCGTCGATATCGCGCATCGTGAAAACGTGAACGCCGGATTCCTTGACAAACCGACGTTCTTTTGCGTCCAACTCGCGAATGCCCACAAGCGAAACGCTGCGCGGCTCAACCATCGGCACAAGGCCTGCGAGGCTGGTAAGCTCAGGCGGACCGCTGCCCATGATCGCCGCGAGCGGCATTCCGTGTATATTGCCCGAAGGCGAAGTCTCCGGCGTGTTCATGTCGCCGTGCGCGTCGAGCCAGATCAGACCGATCCTCTTCGATTCCTTTTGAAAATGCGCAGCGGCGCCGGCCACAGTTCCGGCCGCAATAGAATGATCGCCTCCGAGCACTAGCGGAAAAAGATCCTCATCCAAAGTCTTCTTCACTGTCTCGGCGAGCAGTTTACAGGTTTCTGCGATCTCGCCCAGAAAGCGGGCCTTCTTTTCACCGTACGGTTGCTCTTCAGGCTGCGGAACTTGAATATTGCCGACGTCTTCCACCTGCCGCCCAAGCTGCTTCAGCCGCGGCTGCAGTCCGGCGACACGCAATGCGGACGGGCCCATATCCACCCCGCGGCGGCTCGCGCCCAAGTCCATTGGCACACCGATGATGCGGATTTTTTCAGGCATTCTGGCGATCCCTTGGCGCGACCCCGGCCGCGCAGGGACACCCTAAGGATAGACGCGATAAAGCATCCGTGGGAAGGGGATCACTTCGCGAATGTGCTCGGTGCCGCACAACCACGCAACCGTGCGCTCCAGTCCGAGCCCAAAGCCGGCATGCGGCACGCTGCCGTAGCGGCGCAGATCGAGATACCACTGAAACGCCTCTTCCGGCAAATTGTTCTCGCGAATCCGGCGAATGAGCGTTTGGTAACTCGACTGGCGTTCGCCACCACCGATAATCTCGCCGTAACCCTCCGGCGCGATCATATCGAAATTTAGGGCGAGTTCTGGCCGCTGCGGGTCCTCGGCCATGTAAAACGCCTTCATCGCGGAAGGATAATGGTGAATTATGACGGGTTTTTCGAATTGCCGCGAAATGATCGTTTCTTCATCGCCGCCGAAATCGTCGCCGAATTTCGCCGGATTCCCCGCCTTCTGCAACACATCAATCGCGTCTTCATACGTAATCCGCGGAAATGGCGGCTCGATCTTCGCCAGCTTCGAAGCATCGCGCTGCAGCACGGTCAACTCCTTCGCACGATTCTTCGCCACCGCCTGCGCCATCGCGCTGACGAGCGCTTCCCCAAGCTGCATCATGTCCTCAAGATGCGAATACGCCGCCTCCGGCTCGAGCATCCAGAACTCAGTCAGATGCCGCCGCGTCTTCGATTTTTCCGCGCGAAACGTAGGCCCGAAGGTATAGACCTTGCCCAGCGCCGCAGCCGCCGCCTCCATGTAAAGTTGCCCCGATTGCGTGAGATACGCCTTTTGGTCATCGATGTAATTCACTTCGAAGAGCGTCGTCGTGCCTTCGCAAGCGGCGGGAGTAAAAATGGGTGCGTCGGTAAGCACATAGTCCTGCTCATCCATGAAATTGCGCGCGGCGCGAATCGCCTCAGCGCGAATGCGCAGAATCGCAGCCTGCCGCGGCGTCCGAATCCAAAGATGGCGCCGGTCGAGCAGAAAATCGACACCATGCTCCTTCAACTGAATCGGATAGGGCTCCGATTCCGCCACGCGCTGCACCACTTCCACCGCCGAGACCTGCATCTCGTAGCCGCCCGGCGCCCGCGGCTCAGCCTGGATCTTGCCCGTCGCAATTACGCTCGACTCTTGCGTCAATCCCTTCAGCGCCTCAAATGCCGCCGGATTTTCTTTCAGCGACACGACCCCCTGCATCAGCCCCGTGCCGTCGCGAAAAATCGGAAAGAGCAACTTGCCCGATTCGCGCAAGTTGTAAAGCCAGCCGCGAATCGTGACCACCGTTCCAGCGTGCGCGCCGGCTTGTTCAATGGAAATAATGGGAATCGAAGATTCAGAATTCATCGGCGGTATGAATCAATCCTGGGTTCATATTTCCCGATTTTACGAGCGATCCGCCGCGGCTTTTTCCGCGATTTCCTCAAGCTTGTCAAACGCCTCGCACATTTGTCCAGCGAAGGATCTCCCGCCGCCTTCTCCTTCAACTCGAGGACCAGCGGCAATTCCTCCGGAATCGCACGCAGCGTCTTCACTGCCGCATCCCAATCGATTGTGCCCTCGCCCGGCAGCAGATGCTCGTCCTTCTCGCCGTGATTATCGTGCAGATGCGTCGTCACAATCCGCCCGCGCATCGCTTCGAGACTCGCCGCCACTCCCGATTCGATATGCGCATGCCCAATGTCGAAACAAAAACGCAAATCCTTCAGGTGCGTCTCTTTGACGAACTGCTGCAGCGACGCGGCCGACGCCGAATTCGCCCGGCGTATTTTCCAGCGCGATGGTCACGCCGCGATGCTTCGCAAAGACAACCAAGTGCTCCAACGAAGCAAACGCCGCATCGAACGATCGCCCATCCGCCGCCTGCCGGTTGTTTCCGATGTGCTGGATCAAATACGCGAAAAGGAACGCGCTCGGCTACTTCCAGCGCGCGCTTCACTTCGTCCACCGCATCCAGGCGCCTCACGCGCTCCGGATCGGAAATCGATAATCGGAAAACCGCTTTCGCGCCCCGGAGCCAAGTCGCGTTCCGTGGGTGCGTGCAGCGAATGCAGCGCAATACCGTATTCTTCGAGCGAATTAGCTAACTCGCGAATGGCCAGCGGCTCCGCGATAATTAAAGTGCGGTTGCGCACACCAAACTTCGATGTTCTTGATACCGGCGCGGGAAATCTCCGCCAGAACCGAAGCGTTCAACGATTGCCTGATATAGCGGTACGTCGAGAGAACCCGTTGCATTCAAGCCCCAGTAAAATCGCGAATGAGAGTTCTATCGTCGGCGGAAAAGGAGTCCGCGTCAATAGGATGGAGCTGGATGGAGCGGCGCAGCGGCAAAAGGGGCGCACCACTTCCGCCAGAAACACTGAAAGTCTGGATGAATGCTAAGCCGCTTGAGAGAGGAATTCGGCTTCGAAGCCGGACGGTACCATGCCGATAGCCGCGCCGCGCGCCAGCAATTCGCGCACAGCCCGCCGCCCTTCGTCGCCATAATCGAGCGTCCAGCGGTTCACATACATGCCCACGAACTTGTCGGCAAGCATCGGGTCCATGTCGCGCGCAAACTGCAAAGCGTAATTCAGAGCGGCATCCCGATGTTCCAGCGCATAGCTCACACTGTCGCGAATCACGCGCGCCACTTGATAGCCCAGCTCCGGCCCAAGGCTGCGCCGAATCGCATTCGCGCCCAGCGGCAGCGGCAGTGAAGTCTGCTCGTGCCACCATTGCCCCAAATCGACCACCTTGTGCAGTCCAATCTGTGAGAAGAGCAACTGGCCTTCGTGAATCAGGAGACCCGCCTCCACTTCCTTGGCCTTCACGGCGTCCAGAATCTTGTCGAACGGCATGGTTACCGTCTCGACGTTCGGCTCGAAAAGCTTCAGCGCCAGATAGGACGTCGTCCGCGTTCCCGGAATCGCGATCTTCCGTCCCGCGAGGTCTGTCTTCTTCAGCGGATGCGACGACACCACGATCGGTCCATAACCCTCGCCGAAGCTCGCGCCGCAATCAAGCAGCACGTACTTGTCCGCGACGAACGCGTATCCGTAGAAGCTGACGGCCGTCACGTCGTAAACCTCCCGATGCGCCGCGTTGTTCAACGTTTCGATATCGCAAAGGATATGGTCGAATTTCACGCCTGGCAGACGGACTTTCCCCGTCGCTAGGGCATAAAACATGAACGCATCGTCGCTGTCAGGCGAATGAGCGAGGCTCAGCGTGGCCGTCTTGGCCGTTTGTGCCGGTGTGGACATGGTCTGGGCTCCGTCCTACCGTTTCGGGATAGCGCTCGTATTCATGTGACCGGAGACAGCACCGCCAGTGAGTGATTCGCATGTGAATGAGAGCGTGTGCTTGGTGCCGCGCCTTCCGGTGTGAACGCGTTGAACGACGCCAAAGGATACCACAGCCCCGCCGACCCGCCTAGCAGCGAACATAGTTGGCGAAACTGCGTGACGAAGACGCGCGCTTGTGGCAGTTCCCCCAAAATCATTGCACTATTGCTTCGGACTCGGAGGCAGACGGAAGGATCGATGCATGATGCACCACAAGCAGCCACTTCGTCTCCCCAAGCACAAAAATATTCGTCGCCTGCACCACAGCCTCGTCGAAACCATCCTCAAAGGCCGTCGTAAGTCGCACAGTGCACGCTACCCAAGCCACGGTTCCTTCCACTCGTACGCGCACTCCGCTCAGTGCCACGCGCACGCGACTGGTATTCGCAAAGACGCGCGCCCACCGCTCGCGCACCTCATCCCAGCCCAGCAGCAAGTCCCAACCCGGCTGCACGCACTCAACGAGATCGTCGTGCGCCCACACGGCTTCCATTCGCGCCAGATCGAGCGATTCGAAGGCAGCGTAAAACTCCTGATTTGCTCGCCGAACTGCGTCTTCGAGCTTCACAAATTGAGTGACGGGTTGAGGGTTCATAAAAGGGTGATGCGGTTTGGCTGGAATTATATCCGATTCCCTAAGCTACTGGGCCGGTTGCTCCCGCCAGATCGGATCGTCCGCGCTCGCCGAAGCGCCGTGGTTATCCGCCTCGTGTATCTTACCGCTAGCGTCACGGAAAAAAGACTCGCGCCCGGACGTGCCGTAATCCTCCGGCAAAGCCTCAATGACATAATGATTCTGCGAACCGTCTGCGCCGGGCGTGACGCGGTAAAGAAAGCTGTATCCGCCGTCGCTTCCCGCTGCCAGAGCTGCGCTCACCAGCGCCGCCCTGTCCGGCGTCACCTGTTTCGTCAGCCCGGCGCCGAGTTGCACAAGTGAATCCGGCAATTTGCCAAATGTTTGCTCGTAATCGTTGACCGCTCTGCCCAACGTCTCCAAATTCTCCGCCGCCGCATCCTCACGGGCGGCCATGTCCGATTGCACCCACTGAACCGAAAGCTGTTTGATGTCGAGCAACACAAGCCCGAGCGATAAAAGCTTCCAGTTTCCGCCCTCGCGCACCATTCCGAAATCGTCCGATTGGCCATTCACCACGGTCACCGGAATAAACGCGAGATTTTCGTGCACTCGCGAAGCCCCGAACCGAAACTCGGTCGTGCTCCCGGCCCGCTCGCAACGAATCACCGGGTGATTATTCTGATCGGACGAAAGCAGGGGCCTGCCTATATTGTCGGAAAGCGAAAAGCGCTCCATCAGTCGCTTACGCTCGTCGGCTGGAAGCGCGCGGTAGGCGGCAGCATTGTCCGCTGTAAAACTATTTCCGAATGCCGCCTCATCTCCGCGGCACGCAGCGCCCAGTACATCTGTCAAGGCGGCGGCCGGTCCCGAATCTCCCACATTCTCCTGCTGCGTTGCAGTTTCCATCTGCGCAACCGCGGGACGCACCGCGAGTAAGCACGATACCGCCAGCGCACAGGCAAATAGCAAAACGCGGAAAAATTGCCGGGAATTGCAGGCAATCCCGTGCGCATTGTTCGGTCTTGCCTTTGCTTTCCGAGCAGGCTTTGTTTTCAGCCGGTCACCGATCGAACGGCTCTCATTATCACGGAGCCGCCATTGCGGAACGGGAAGGGCGGCCCCGCCGTAAAAGCAGCAACGTGAACAAGGCTTCAGCCGCTGAAGCCGGGCTTCTGTCTTTTCTCCGCAGTCTGATAGAGTCGGACTTCGCATTACGATTCGGATTTCGCGCGCCCCAGTATGGTTGCCAGATCGCGTGTGAACTTTGAACGCGGCATCACTTCCGCGCAGCCCGCGGCCCGCGCCTTCTCAGCTAACTCCGTTTGTACGTGCGAAAAAAAACCGATCACCCGGACATCCGGCGCATCTCTCTTCGCAATCTCGATCGCCGCAAAAGGATTCGCCCGCGCATTCAAATCCACCACAATAAGTTTCGGCTTGTCTTTCGCAATCTCCGCAGCAAACGCCTGCGGATTTGCATACGTTCGCAACTCAACGCCAATCCGCCGCGCCGTTTCCGCCAGCTTCGCCTGAAAGAAAATGTCATCGATATAAGCCAGCGCGTCAGCCACATTTTCTCCTGCGATCAGACAATGGACAGAGGGCTTAGCGTCTCATGAAGGTCGGATAAGCGCCTGCCGAGGCTGCTGGTTGAGAATGGGACTGCCGTCGGGAAACGCCCAGCGCCGTAGGCGCGACACAACTTAGCCCGACCAGGAAGGATGGGCACTACCGCGGATAAACCACGAGCGCCGTAGGTGCGGCACAAATTTTCCACACCGACTGACGGACTAATGCTCTGCCGGTTCATGCGCGCCGACCGTTTCATCCGGCACGTCGCCAACGCGGCCCTTGACGCGGTCGTACACGCTGTACTGGCAGGTCGATCCGAGCGCCTCATTGTAATAAGTCGATACGCCGAGGGCCGTCCGCAATTCTTCATTGAAGCGCCGCAAATCCCCGAGCTGCGTTACGCGCACGGGAATTTTCGTGCCGTCGTGCGTGAGAAGGAATTTCTGGTAGCCGGCATCCCAAAGATGCGTGAACTGTCCCTGCGCCATAATCGACGGAATCACGGTCATCTGGAACCGTCCCTCGGACGATTTGCGCAGTTCCGCTCCGCAGCCGTACTTCTCGATCCGAACCACGCCGCCCGAACTCCTTACGGTGAAGCCTTTCGGCGAAAGCGACTCGATCTGTGCTTGATTAAAGGTCTTATGGACGTACCACATGAGGGTTCAGAATATGGATTTCCCGGAATCCTGTAAAGCCCAAAAAAATGTCGAAGCGAAGCCCTGTTTAGTGCATCCTATTGGTATGTTTGGCAAGCGATGTAGTACCGCCTCCTTCTGAATACCGCATCGGCCTTGGGATCCGGGCCATTCTGAAACACGACTTTCTTGACCCAAAACGCCGATTCGTCCACCCTGGCGACGCACATCATGTCTGGCGTGATCAAAGTCCGGCAAACTGTTCCCGAGGACTCGGAAATCGTGTCGGGTATTCTCATGGAGGTTGCGAATTGGCAAGAACAGGCAGGCGCGCCATTATGGCTGGATGGGGAACTGACGCCGGACAAAATCGCCTCGGAAATTTCGTCGGGCCTTTTCTTTCTTGCTGAGTACGCCGCTAATCCGGCAGGCAGGCTGAGGTTTCAGCTTGAGGACGGGCTTTTCTGGCCGGACGCGCCGAATCCCGACGCAGCCTACGTCCACCGGCTGGCCGTTCGCAGGCAGTTTGCGGGCAAAGGCATTTCGCTGGCGCTTCTGAACTGGGCGGCCGAACGGACGCATAATCTCGGTCGCACTGTTTTGCGTTTGGATTGCGATGCGGATCGCCAGAGGCTGCGCTCCGTTTATGAATCGTTCGGCTTTCGGCACCATAGTTGCCGTCAGGTGGGCTCTTATTTCGTTGCTCGATACGAATACGACGTCACGCAACGTGCCATGTAACGGTTTGCGGATCGAAGTTCTCAGGAAGTCCAGACAGCTCGCATGATCCGGAAAAATTGGGCGGGCACGGTTTTCGTAGCGGCCGGCTTTCTTCTCAGCCGGTCAAACGAGTCTTGTTCCCATGGAGCCGGATTGTCGACTCTGCCTGTTTCCGCGGCTTGCTGGGATTCCGTCGCTCCGTGCAAATGTTTGATTCGATTTGTTAGACTGTACGACCGCGCAGCGCCCGTCGCGGTCGCCATAGGCATCGGCGCGTATGCCGTGGGTTGAGTCGTAGCGCCGTGGTGTTCCAGCGCGGCACGGGCTAGCCACTGAGGGCATTGCTTATAGAGAGCGCGATTTTGACTACAGCAAAGCAACAAACCGCATCCGAGCCGCCGCTGCCGAACTCGCGCAGCATCGGCGAACATCTGCTCGATCGCATCGGCAATACGCCACTGCTTGCACTCGATCGGGTTAGCGCCGAATTTCCCAACGTGCAGATTCTCGGCAAGGCCGAATGGTTCAATCCCGGCGGCTCCGTAAAAGATCGGGCGGCGTATGCCATGATCCGCGACGGCGAAAAACGCGGCCTGCTGAGCCCGGGCAAGATCATTCTCGACGCCACGAGCGGGAATACCGGCATCGCCTACGCAATGATCGGCGCGGCGCTCGGCTACAAAGTAAAACTCTGCCTTCCTTCCAGCGCATCTCCTGAACGCAAGCACATTCTCAACGCGTACGGCGTGGACATCGTATACACGCCTGGCGATGAAGCCACCGACGGTGCCATTCGCCGCGTCCGCGAAATCTACGAAGCTGATCCCGATCGCTACTTTTATCCCGATCAATACGGCAATCCCGCGAATCCAACCGCACACTACAGTACGACCGGTCCGGAAATCTGGGCGCAGACCCGCGGCGAAATCACGCATTTTGTCGCCGGCCTGGGCACGAGCGGAACCTTTATGGGCGTCACACGCCGCCTCCGCGAACTGAATCCTAAAATCCGCTGCATTAGCATGCAGCCCGATTCCGGCTTTCACGGCCTCGAAGGCCTGAAGTACATGCCCACCTCGATCGTTCCGTCGATTTATGATGCCAGCGTCGCCGACGAAAACCTCGAAGTGCAAACCGAAGACGCGCACGCGATGGTCAAGCGCCTCGCTCGTGCAGAAGGATTGCTTATGGGAGTGAGCGCGGGAGCCGCCGTTTGCGCCTCAATGGCGGTCGCTCGCCGTTTGCCCCGCGATGAGCGCGCCGTGATCGTCACGATCCTTCCCGATTCGGGCGAAAAATATCTCAGCGATAAGTTCTGGAGCGAAGATTGAGCGCGTTCACGTTGAAGATCGGCGATGCACTGATGCGTCGCATCGAGGCCCACGGCGTTCGGACGTTTCCCTATGAATGCTGTGGTGCCCTTCTCGGCCGGGACGGCGCTGCCGGCCGCGAGGTGACGGAGCTGTTTGCACTTTCAAACCATCGTGACGACTCGCCGCGCAATCGTTTCGAGATTACGCCCGAAGACGTCCTTCTCGCCGAGCGAACCGCCCGCGAGAAGAAAATGGACCTAATCGGATGGTATCATTCGCATCCCAATGCGCCCGCGCGACCCAGTGAATTTGATCGCGAGCACGCATGGCCCTGGTACAGCTATATTATTGTCAGCATTCGGGATGGCGCCCCAAAGGAGATGACGTCTTGGCGCCTGCAAGATGACCGTTCGGCCTACGATCCCGAGGCAATTGAATCCGTAGCCGCACGAACGGGCATCTAATCGCCCGGATTGGGCAAAAAAACGAGGCTCTAATCGCAACTGAGAAGAATTCAAATTTGACGTAAGTTATTGAAAATAAAGAATCAGGTTTTTTCTAATCGCAATTAGAATGCCGGAACTGAAGGAATGAGGAGAATCGGATGCCAGTGAGAGTCATGATCCCCACGCCCCTGCGGGCCTACGCAGGCAAGCAGGACAGCGTCCATCTGCAGGCAGCGACAGTCGGCGAGGCCCTCTCCGCCCTCACGGGACAATTTGGCGAACTCAAACGCCACCTTTTCACCGAGGATGGACGCCTGCGCAGCTTCGTCAACGTCTACGTAAACGATGAAGACATCCGCTATCTCCAAAAGGATCAAACAAAGGTCAAGGAAGGCGACACAATCAGTATCGTCCCTTCGATAGCCGGCGGTTTGCACGTTTCGATGTAGGAGATTTTTCAATGCCAACGAAGACCGGAATTCCCATGGCCCCTGCCCAGAATCAGCCGGCAGCCACGCTCTCCAAGGAAGAGATCCTTCGCTACAGCCGCCACCTCATCATGCCCGAAGTTGGCATGGACGGTCAGCTGAAGCTCAAGAACGCCAAGGTGCTGTGCATCGGCACAGGTGGCTTGGGTGCGCCGCTGGGCCTCTATCTCGCAGCAGCAGGTGTGGGCCGCATCGGCATCGTCGATTTTGACGTCGTCGACAACACGAATCTGCAGCGCCAAGTGCTCTTCAGCACAGCCGACGTCGGCAAGCCCAAAGTCGCAGCCGCGGCCGCGCGCTTGCGCGGACTGAATCCGGACATCACGATCGATGCGCACGAGACCCAGCTATCGAGCGACAACGCCCTCGAATTATTTAAGGACTACGACATCATCGTCGACGGCACCGACAATTTCCCTACGCGTTATCTCGTCAACGACGCCTGCGTCCTTCTCGGCAAGCCCAATGTCTACGGCTCGATTTTCCGCTTCGACGGCCAGATCACGATCTTCGGCTATCCCGGCGGCCCATGCTATCGCTGCTTATATCCCGAGCCGCCCCCGCCTGGCCTGGTTCCCTCGTGCGCCGAAGGTGGCGTCCTCGGTGTATTGCCCGGCATCGTCGGTACGATCCAGGCAGCGGAAACCCTAAAGCTGATTCTCGGAAAAGGCGATCCGCTCGTCGGACGCTTGTTGCTCTTCGACGCTCTCGGTATGAAATTCCGCGAGCTCAAGCTGCGCAAGAATCCAGAATGCCCGGTCTGCGGAGAGCATCCAACCGTCACCGAACTAATCGACTACGTCCAGTTTTGCGGTATTCGCGGCGAGGAGGCGCCAAGCACCGTGACAAATATTCCCGAAATTACCCCCAGTGAGCTGAAAGCGCGACTTGATCGCGGCGACGATCTTTTTATTCTCGACGTCCGCGAGCCGCACGAATATCAAATCTGCAATCTTGGCGGACACCTGATTCCGCTCGGCGAACTTTCCCGCCGCGCCGCCGAGCTCGATTCCTCGAAGGAAATTGTAGCCCACTGCCGCAGCGGTAAGCGCTCGGCAGATGCCGTCGACTTTCTGCGCAAAGCCGGCTTCAAGAAGATTTGGAACTTGAAAGGCGGAATCCTGGCCTGGTCGGACGAAGTCGATCCTTCCGTGCCGAAATACTAAGTCCAAGCGGGCAATCACTGCGGCAAGACCCGCCAACATTCCTAATGGAGGCTTCATGCCAGCCACAAAAATCACAGTCCGCGACAATGGTCCTCTGCTAATCGAAGGCGACATGGAAGTGTTGGATGCAGTAGGCAAAGCCTTCGGGTTGGCGGGACGTACGACGGTTTCGCTCTGCCGCTGCGGCCACTCCGAAAATAAGCCGTTCTGCGACGGCGCCCACAAGCGCCAAGGATTCCAAAGCGCGTGCTTGGCTCGCGATTTGCCGGCCCCGCAGGCGAAGGTCTAGCGAAACAGGCAAGTCGTCCGGACCGGGACGCCTCTTCCCGGTCCCTTTCGTTTTTACACGCCGCACGACCTGCTTCTCGTGACCAATACGTCACTCCCCGCTAGCTCGAACGTGGGCAACCCTGCCATTATGTTAAGCTTCTCTAGTACTAGAACTACGTAGAATTTCGGCCTGTCAGTTGCTTCTTGTTTTATCGGGGCAAGTGTATTTGGGGGCTTTGTGGGTCATCCGGACAATCTTTGGCGGTTCGTCCATCGTTTTCGCATCGCGTTGTTGGCCATTATTGCGGGCGCGGCCTACTTCGCACTGCTTTGGGTCCTTCGCAGTTCGTCCTATCTCACCGATCCGCTTCTAGACACCTATCTGGAAATGGCGGGCAGCCTGATCGCCTTCACCTTTGCTGCAAACGCGCTCGTCCGCTTCCGAGGCACTCGCGACCGCATCTCGCTCATCCTTGCCTTCGGCTTTATGCTCGCCGGCCTGATCGAAGTCGGCGCTAGCCTGACGTTCTACCGCGGCATGCTCGTCGCCACCGCCGGCTCGTATCCCAACCAGACCTCTCTCGGCTGGCTCGCCGGTCGGACGCTCCTTGCGATTCTTTTGATCGCCGCGCTCGTTGTGGAAAACCGCATTCCAGTCTCGCGCGAACCCGCCAAGGAAATGGCCGGAGCAACGCTGGTCGTCGGCGCCATCGCCTACATCACGAGCATTTTCTATTTCATGATGCCCGCGGCGCTCAAGGTCCATCCCAGCGCGCTGATTCCCCGCCCCTGGGACCTAATCCCAGCCGCAATCTTCGCCGGAGCCGCCGTAGCGTTCGGCCGCCGTCTTCGCCGCGCCGACGCATCCCTTGACCGCGCCCTTTTCGTCGCCGCGATTCTCAGCGTCCTGTGCAATCTCGCCATGGCAGAATCCAGCCGGATGCTTGACGCACCCTACACGCTCGCCCATGGCTTAGTCGTTCTCAGCTATATCGTCGTCCTCGCTGGCACGCTCCTTGACAATGCCCAACTATTTGATCAGGTCAGCCGCCAGGCAAATCTCGACCCGATGACGGGCCTCGCAAATCACCGCCAAATGTTCGAAGTCCTAGAGAGCGAACTTCAGCGCTCCAGCCGCACAGGCCGCAGCTTCGCCGTGTTGCTCTTCGATCTCGACGGCCTGAAAAAAATCAACGACCGCTACGGCCATCTCACGGGCACTAAAGCCATCAAACGCCTGGCCATCGCGCTCAAAAACGGCAGCCGCGCCATCGATACCCCGGCACGCTACGGTGGCGACGAATTCTCACTGATTCTTCCCGAATCGACCGCCCATGAGGCACAGCACGCCGCAAAACGCATTTGCGACCGGCTCGCAAACGACACGTTGCGCCCGCGGATCACGGCCAGCGTCGGCGTAGCCGTCTATCCTACGGACGGCACCACCATCGAAAAACTCTTGGGAGCAGCAGACGTTTCACTCTATCGGATGAAAGGCAGCACCGGGCCAAAGAAGACACGCATACGGCACGTCGCAGCGTGCCTATAAAAAATAACTGGGGAGGGCGAAATGGCGCTTGGGATGGGGGTCCCTAAGTCGTTTATTGCAGTCCGCAGCGAGAAGCGCGTTCCAATGGAAGTCGGCGTTCGCATCACCGGTCACGCCGCTATTCCCGGCACGGAAACGACCTTTACACAAAACGTGAGCCCGCGAGGTGCGCGCGTGCTGAGCACCCGGCCATGGAAGCCAAACGATCGCATGGTCATCTCCACTATGACCGGCTCGTTTCGCGCGACCGCGCGCGTGGCCTATTGCACGATTACCGCGGAAAGCAACTTCGCCGTCGGCGTAGAATTCATCGAGCCGAACGGCAGGTGGGTAATCGATCAGCGTGGCTGAGGAGGGCCGCGCTCTGTGGTTTTGCCCAGGTAGCGCCGACTTGTCTTTAAGTCGGGCGTCTTTGCTTTTGCCGGTCGATCTTAAATCTCATCATCCTGAGGCCCTTTTGGCCGGAGGACCCCTCTTTCTCCCCCTCGGCCCGAACTACTGCACAAACCCCACATTAGGGTCAGGCATCGGCCCCTCCGGCAAAGTCCCGAACTGCGCCTCATAGCGCGACACATTCTCCTGCAGCGCGCGCATCAGGCGCTTGGCGTGCGCCGGTGCCAGAATCATGCTCGCCACAAGCTTCCCCTGCGGCACCGTCGGATACACATACACAAAATTCAGCGTGAACTCCTCCGCATTGTGATGAACCACCACCAAATTCGCATACTGCCCCAGCAACTCCTTCTCATCGGCCTTGATCTGCACTTGTTGTGGTTTCGGTGCCTCAGCCATGCGTTCTTCTCCTCCGCGCTGACGGTCCACTATAACAAACCACGCGGTCCTTTTTCGTCACCTACAAGAACGCACTCCTTGACTCCCGATTTAGTTAAGCGTAGTTTATATTTGCAGTTTATGTCGGTTAACTATGGCAGAGATTCTGTCGGGCGCTAAGGCGATAGACGTCCCGGAGGGAGCTTCCAAGAGTGCGCGGTCCACATTCCGCGAACCTTGGTGGTATCTCGGTCCGGCCTTCGTCGCTTCCGTCGCCTATATGGATCCCGGCAATTTCGCCACGAATATCGAGGGCGGCGCGCGCTTCGGCTACGAACTGCTTTGGGTCTTGCTCTGGTCCAACGCGATGGCGATCCTTGTGCAATACCTCGCCGCCAAACTTGGCATCGCCACTGGCCGCACATTGCCCGAAAATTGTCGCGCCGAATATTCCCGTGGCATGAGCGTATTTCTTTGGATCGCGGCGGAAATCGCCGCGATGGCCACCGACCTCGCCGAGTTTCTTGGTGCCGCGCTTGGGTTTTATCTTTTGCTTGGTATTCCGTTGCTTCCCGCTGCCATCCTCACCGGCGTTTGCGTGATGCTGATCCTCGCCATCGAACAGGTCGGCTTCCAATGGCTTGAGCGCGTGATCATGTCGTTCGTCGGCATCATCGGCATCGCCTATGCCTTCGAAATGTTTGCCAGCAGGCCGTCATGGGCGCCGATCGTCCGCTACACTTTCATTCCCGAGATTCATTCCTCCTCAATCTATCTTGCTGTCTCCATGCTCGGCGCGACGGTAATGCCGCACGTCATTTATCTTCACTCTTCGCTCGTTCTTCCGCGCCGCACCGAACGTGACCGCAAGGAGCATCATCACCGCAAAATGGAGCTCTTCGATGTTCTTCTCGCCATGAACGGCGCCTGGCTCATCAACTCCGCCATGGTCGTCATGGCTGCGGCTGTCTTTTTCGTCAACGGGATTGATGTCTCATCTATCGCAGCCGCGCATTCCACGCTCATCCCGCTGCTCGGCAAATTCGCCGGCGTCGCGTTCGCAGCCGCATTGCTCTGTTCGGGTTTGTCTTCGTCCACTGTCGGCACAATGGCAGGTCAGGTCATCATGCAGGGCTTCATGAATTTCAAAATCAGCGTCTTCCTGCGCCGCCTCGTCACCATGATTCCCGCGATTGTCGTCATCGCCGTCGGCCTTGACCCGCTGAAAACCCTCGTTCTCAGCCAGGCCGTGCTCAGCTTCTGCCTGCCGTTTGCGATGATCCCTCTGCTGCTGCTTACGCGCCGCGCCGATCTGATGGGCACACACGTGAACCGCCGCATCACAAACTATCTCGCGGGACTTGCGACCACGATCATTCTCGCCATGAACGTCTGGCTCCTTTACGCGATCGTCTCCGGAAAATCCTGAAACCCGTGCGAAAATGCCTGTTGTTGCCGGCAGATATTGTTTCGTACCATGCCACTGTGCAGGCCCCAGCGATGTCTTGCTGAGAAATTGTAGGGGTGCCGCTTTGCTGCGCCCTTAGCTGACAAACGTAGAGAAATTCGAACGACGCATGGTCGCGCCAATCCTGCCATCCCGCCGCAGACGCTCCAAGACTCCCGGATATATAGGCATGGTCATTCTCGCTGCGCTCGTGATCGTGTTCGCCGTCTCCTTTATCCGCGAACGCATCGAAGAAAACGCCGCCCACAATTTGCGGAATCCCGTCCCCCCCACGCCCGCCGTCCTTGCCACCGCCAAAACGTATTACGATTCAAAATGCGCGAGTTGCCACGGCTCAAGCGGCGACGGGAAAGGAGACAAAGCCCAAGGGCTCTGGAAGACGCCCACAAACTTCCGCAACGCCGCCCAAATGAACCGCCACACCGATGGAGATTTGTATTGGGTCACTACGAAAGGAAGCTGGCCAATGCCTGCGTTCGAGAACAAGCTCACCGCCATCGAACGCTGGCAGCTAGTCGATTACATCCGCACCTTCGCCGCCAAAAGCGCCAAGCCGTCGCCCTGAGGGACGCCAAGCGGCCCCAAGCATATCCCTGCAACACGGCTACCTTCCTGTGTGCCTCCGCGTCTAGGTGGCAACTACTTCACGTTCCCCAACGCTTCCGCCACTTCCTTAATGTCCGGCACGGTCGGAATATCGTAATTCTTGAACCACGCGATCTTTCCACCGCGATCCACAATGGCGATCGCGCGCCCGGTAATTCCTTTGTCCGCCAAATAGACACCAAACTTATCGCCCACCGCCCCTCGCGGCTGAAAATCGGCCAACAGCGGATAATGAATTCCCATCTTCTCTGCGAACGCCTTATGTGACCACACGCTATCCACGCTGATCCCGAGCACCTGAGCATCGAGCTTCTCGAAATTCTTCATATCGTTCACAAAGCACGCGTGCTCGTTCGTGCAGACCGGGCTCCAATCCAGCGGATAAAACATCACCACCACGTTCTTCTTTCCCTGGAAATCCGAGAGCTTCACTTCCTTCTGGCTCTGATCCTTCAGCGTAAAATCAGGAGCCGCAGCACCCACCGAAATCGGCATTTCGCTATTCTCCTATTCGTTTGACGTTGAACAGTCGCCCGATCGCAACAGCATCGCGACCCCTCATCATATCCGATACCGCGCGCCATTCGCGACCGTCTTCCTGCGCCTCTCTGCCGCTCTCTGAGCGGCCGGCTCCGGACAAATCATGCAGTTTCATTTCGCCGTAACGAGTACTAGGCCCCAATGCCAACTTTTCTGAACTTTTTCTCGCTCCGGTGACCCTTTTCTCTGCCCTTTCCCGCTCTATCAAGTAGAGGCAAAAATTTGCACCGAGTGGACTTTCGCTACGGGTCTGTTCGGTCGGGATTAGGCCCATGAAAAACGGTACCCCTTCGATCGAAGTCGAGTTTGAGCAGTGGCTCGTCTTGGCACTCGAATACGAGCGCAAACGAATGAAGCAGCAATCGCCTCCCCCCAAAGAGAATTCCCCTTCTGATTCCCCGCAGGCGGCAAACCACCAAGGCCAGTAGACACAGTCTCGCGTCACCGCTCCTCATGCTCTGCCGCCAGCGCAATGCTCCGCGGAAGGGGATTCGTAGGCAGGGTCAGTGACCTGTCGTCTTTTCTCTTACAGTCTCTTCCCCGCGATGCGTGCCAGCCCATTGCGCATGCCTTGCATCTAAGTTTTCCTGCGACTATGAATGGGGCGTTCTTTTGAAGTCCTGTATTGATCCGGAATTCCGAACAAGGAGTGTGTGCCTAATGGCGAATCCAGCGTTGCGGGCGATACGTTCGCAAAAATCGATTACAAAATCATTTCCTCTACTTGCAGCCATCCTCTTGTGCACGCTCGCCGCTCGCGCGGATGCTCCCTTTGACCTGATCGGCCCCCAATTGGAAATGACGGTGACGCGCGCCGGCAAGACGCTGCCGATTTCCAGCGTGCCCAACCTTCAAGTAGGCGACCGCCTCTGGATTCAGACCGATTTGCCGAAAGACCAATCGGTCCGCTACGTCCTGATCGTCGCATTTCTCCAGGGCCCCACGAATCCTCCGCCCGAGAATTGGTTCACTCGCATCGAAACCTGGACCAGGCAATCGCGCGAAGAAGGCTCCGTAATCACAATTCCGAAAAACGCCCAGCAGGCTCTGCTGTTTCTCGCGCCGGCAACCGGCGGAGATATGCCGACTTTGCGCTCCACAGTCCGCGGCCGCCCCGGCATGTTCGTCAGAGCGTCCGAGGACCTCAATCAGGCGAGCCTCGATCGCACCCGGGTCGATAAATATCTCGCCGAAGTGCGTGCAACATCCTCGACCGATCCCACGGCACTCGAATCCCGCACGAAACTGCTCGCGCAAACCCTGCACCTGAAAGTAAATCAGGATTGTTTCGACCGCCCGGCTGACCAGCAAGCCTCATGCCTCACGCAAAATACGGAAAATCTGGTGCTGGACGATTCCCACAGCGATTCGCTGGTGACCGCCCTCACCTCCGGCGCGCCGTCTGAGTTAATCGGTACTGTGACCGCGACGCCGGTAATTTCCGCGCAGTATTACAGCGCGTACGTCGGCACTGTGATGGACCTGGCGCGCCTGCTCGGCAATCTTCACACAGCCGAATATCAATACATCCCCGCGCTCAGCTTGCCGCACGATGACGAACTGAACCTGCGCTTGAATTCGCCGCCCTCGTTCCACAATCCGAAGTCCGTGCTCGTCGTGGGTCTGCCCGCCATCGAAGCGGCGCAGCTTCCTCCATTGCGCCCTGCTGACGCGAAGCAGATTTTCTGTCTCGAAAAAACTCCCTTGGTTTTGCCGGTTGTGGGCGCGCCCCTCGTCTACTCGACGGCCATCGCGCACGATTTCTTTCTCCGCCTTCCGGACAAAACGGGTGGCGCGATCACGCTTCCCGCCACTCCCGATGCCGCCGGCGGCGGATTCGTAATCGACACCAAGAAGTTGAACGCGTCAAATTTGCCCGAGGAAGTGACGGGCTCGCTCCACGGCTCCTGGGGTTTTGACCCTTACGACGGCCCCACATTCAAATTCCAGAATCCCCAAACCGCGAAATGGACGATCGCTCCGTCTGACGCGGACGCACTCGTCGTCGGCCGCCAGGACACGATCCACGCGAAGCAGGGCTGCGCGGAATGCGTGCAGGAAGTGAGCGCGCTTGATCCAGCCGGCAAGAAGATCGCCGTCACCTGGAAAGTTGACGATCCCGCGCAGATCGAAATGAACGTGCCGTTGAAGGACGAGCCGGCAGCTCCACTCACCTTAAAAATAAAGCGGTACGGCGCGGCCGATCCGGACGCGCTCACGGTCCACACCTATGCCGAAGCGGCGCGCCTCGATCGTTTCGCGATCAACGCGGGCGATCCTCAGGGCGTCTTGACGGGCGCGCGCCTCGATGAAGTGAGCGGCCTCGAATTGAGCGGCGTGCACTTCGTTCCTGCGAAGCTTTCGCGCAGCAATCAAGAGGATGTCCTCGCGCTCGCCGCTCCCGATTCCGCTTCTGTCGCAGCCTTGCAAGCCGGCGCGAAGCAGGACGCGCACGTGCAGTTGAAAGACGGTCGCACTCTCAACTTGCAGACCACGGTCGAACCCCCGCGCCCGAAACTGACGCTCGTCAGCAAGAACGTCCAGGCCGGTGACGTGCCCGGTTCAATCCATCTCGGCGCCACCGACGAGCTGCCGCAGAACGGTCGGCTCTCGTTTTTCGTGAAATCCGATGTCCCGGACGCGTTTCCGCGCTCGGAAAAAATCGAAGTGGCCACGGTCGATGGATCGTTCGATGTGATGCTCGGCACGGCGGATGGAGGGCTCGTCCTGCAGGACGCGTCCAGCGTTCTCGCCCTCCTCGATCCGCAGAAAGCCTTCGGCGCATCCGCGTTCGGCCCGCTGCAATTCCGCCCCGTTGCGGACGATGGCTCCAAAGGTAACTGGCAGCCGCTCGCGCATCTCGTTCGCATCCCCACGCTCAACGAAGTGCACTGTCCCGCCGCGCCCGATCAGCAATGCGCGCTCAGCGGCGCAAATCTCTTCCTGCTCGACTCAGTCGCGTCCGATCCCGAATTTAAGAATATGGTTCCTGTGCCCGCCGGATACGTGAACCAGACGCTTTCTGTTCCGCGACCATACGGCACACTGCTTTACATGAAGCTGCGCGACGACCCTTCCACCGTCGACATCGTGGCGCTGCCGGTTCTGCCAGACGGCCAGTAAGATTGAATTTCTTGCGCCAGGGGAAACACGGCTCTCAAAAAGCAAATACGTCGTGCCATTAGGATGAACCTGCTGGCCGCTAGTGCTGCGCTCGGACGATTAGGGCGTTGCCTAGTCTTGCGCGCAGCAGGTCGATTGGTCTTGCGGCACTCTCGATTTGCCTACGCCAAATACTTCAGCGTTTGTTCGATTAATTGGTGCGTTGCGGCGTAAGGGTCGCCCTTAGCGTCGAATTCCATCGAACAAAATCCGCGATAGCCGCTCGCCTTCAAAATATCGAACGATTTCCTGATGTC
The DNA here is from genome assembly GCA_963753205.1 of uncultured Acidobacteriota bacterium. Classification (GTDB taxonomy): domain Bacteria; phylum Acidobacteriota; class Terriglobia; order Acidiferrales; family UBA7541; genus Palsa-295. The sequence continues at coordinate 345,178 of CAVWBL010000002.1, forward strand.
GATCGTCACTGGGCCGTTGTCGCCGTCCTCGCCGTCTTTCACGTGGCAAATGCAATAGGCGTGCTGAAACATCGCCGTCAGCGCGCGATAGTTAAAATCCGCATCGCCATTGAGCATGGAATTCGCAAAATCGGGCAAGGCGTGCAAGTAAGGATGATTCACCGCCTCAATCACCCTCACGATGAAAAAAGCATCCTCGCTCTTCGGGTCGTCGTTTTCCAGATGGACTACCACGTTCTTCTGCGCGCCGTACTCGGCTACTTCCTTCAGGCTCTCCGCGGCACGGTCCACGTCGGGTCCCGAATTGCGTGAGCTCGAAACGTGCGCACGAATGCTCGGCGATCGGACGTGAACGGCCACGTCTACCCAATTTTTTGCGTTCGTGATCGCTCCCGCCCGAATGGCAGGATCCGGATCGTAGAAGCTGCCCCGTCCATCGACGGCGATATTCGCTACCTTCACGCCCGCTTTTGCCAGCGCGTCGTTAAAGCTATCGAGATAGGCCGCGTCTGTGGACATGAAATGCCGGCTGTTCGGCTCGATGTGACTCACGTTGAACTTTGTCGCCACCTCGGCCGGGAATTCCGTCAAATCCATTTTTGGCACGTTTGGCGCGCTCGTGCCGCGATAACGGCCCGCGGGGCTATTGATGTAGGCGCGAAACGGATACGACGAAACGGCAATGCGGTTGCGCGGCGCCGTCGGAAAGGCGATGTGCGGCTCAGGCGGGTTGGCTTGGCTCGCTCGGCCCGCCTCAAAAGCGCTCGGCCCGCCATTCAATACAATTCCAGTGGCCGCCATCGCCGATACTTTTCCCAGAAATGCTCGTCGCGTCAGATCTGTCATGTGATTGCACTCATGTGATTAAAGCGCCTCGATTATAGTAATTAATCCCTGTGAGGCAGTAGGAGAATCTCAAGAACAAAAACGAAAACGCGGCACGCGACGGAAAGGGCGCCGCTACCGGCGCCCTGAACCCGGCGCAGTAGCCGCATTGACGGCAAAATCAACCGTGGCGTAAGGTTTCCGACAGAAGGTGTACCGTGCGTCTTTCGCCGTTCCTCGTCCTGAGCCTCGCCCTCGCTCTGGCGCAACCGCCACAAACGATAGGATTCAAGATCGTCACTCAAAATAGCTTCGGTGTCGGATCAAGCGAAACGACTGCTTATTACTTATCGGATCGCAGCCGCGTCGAACACCGTTTTTCGGAGCCGAGCCGATCGTCAGATGGCTCCGTGCAGGCGAGCTATGGGCCTCGAACCGCGATGATCAGGCGCTGCGATCTCGGAAAAATGTTCTTTCTGAATCTCGCTACTCGCGAATATAGCGAATCTACTGACCCTGCGGTGACAATGGCAAAGGCGCTGGCAGCCGCCAAAACAAAACCAAAATCCAACCGGGCGCCGCCATCGAAGCCAACGCTTCGAATCGAGACCACGACAGCCGACACCGGCGAGCGCAAACAAATGTTCGGCTACACGGCAAGACGCGTTATCTACACGCAGAAATACGTTCCGCTGGAAGGCTCCACGGCCATCGCCCAGGAAACTACGCAGGACGGCTGGTACGTTGACATCGACACGAATCTCTCCTGTGATGTGAAATTTAGCGGCGAGACCCATGCGCACCTTGTCGCAGTTTCGAATCGCAACGAACGAATCGACTTCGTAGATAAGGGAACGGGGCGGCTCGGATTCCCTGTGAGCATAACGGCCACTCTGAATAGCTCCATGGTGCGCGCTCCAAGTTCAGCACAAAAATCCGACCAGACGGTGCTTGAGGTCACGGATCTACAAAAAGAGTCGCTTGAGCCAGCGCTGTTCGAGATTCCTCCCGGTTTCAAGCTAGTGAAAAACATCAATCCGAATTTAGCTCCTCCGCCAGCCCGAAGCCGGGCCGAGCTAGCTTGGCAGCGCTTTAAACTCTGGCTATCGAACGCGCTTTAGCGAGCCCCGGTCAAGGCCTGGCAAATGGTGCACAAACAGGGCCGGGCGGACGGCAAACTCAACCGGAGGCGCCACACAACTGACTGGCCCCCACACTTGAAACCTCCGCACGAGTTCGTTAGCTTGTTAGTTCACCATCTCGCAGGGAGCATTCATGAAGATCAGCCGGGAAGAGGTAGTGCGAGTCGCCGAGCTCGCCAATCTGGAGTTGACGCCTGCCGAAGTCGACACCTATCAAGCGCAACTCGATCAAATTCTCGGATATGTCGATAAATTGAAGGAGGTCGAGGTATCGAAAGTCGCGCCCATGTCGCAAGCTCTCTTGCCGTCCGAACACACCGGCTCGGCCGATGCGCATCCCGAGCTGCGCGAAGACGTCGTTCGCCCCTGCGATTATGCCGGTGCCGTGCTCGCGCAGGCTCCTGAATCGGCGCAGCCTTTCTTTCGCGTTCCGCGGGTGATCGAGCGATGAGCGCTCCATCACGCTGGGCTATTCCCACGATTCGCGACGCTCTGCAATCGAAACAAGCATCTGCGCGCGAGATCTATTCCGATTTCACCTCGCGCATCGAGAAGCACAATACGCAATGGAACGCGTTCCTCACGCTCTCGCCCGAGCGTGGGCTCGCGCAAGCCGACCGCATCGATGCGGCGATTGCACGTGGAGAACCGCTGCCGCCGCTCGCGGGTGTTCCGGTCGCAATTAAAGACGTGATCAGCACGCGCGGCATTCGCACCACCTGCAGTTCGAAAATTCTCGAGCATTACGTTCCGCCCTACGACGCCACCGCCGTCGAAAGGCTGGAAAGAGCTGGCGCATTATTTCTGGGCAAAACGAATTGCGACGAATTCGCCATGGGCGGCTCGAACGAAAATTCCGCCTACGGTCCCGTGAAAAATCCCGTCGCGCCGGACCGCGTTCCCGGCGGCTCCAGCGGCGGTTCGGCGGCGGCCGTCGCGGCCGATCTCGCGGTGGTTTCCCTGGGAACCGATACAGGCGGCTCGATTCGCCAACCCGGTTCGTATTGCGGCATTCCAGCCATGATGCCCACGTATGGCCGTGTGTCGCGCTACGGCCTCGTCGCCTTCGCGTCGTCGCTTGATAAGATCGGCCCGTTCGCTACGAACGTTTCGGACATCGCCACGGTGCTTTCCGTTATTGCCGGCCACGATCCCAACGATTCCACATCCGCCGCAGTTCCGGTGCCCGATTTTGCTTCCACAATTGGCCAATCCGTCGAAGGGTTGCGCATCGGCGTTCCTGAAGATTACTTCGGTGCTGGTCTCGACGATGAAGTGAAAGAGAAAGTTCAATCGGCGATTGCCGCGCTCGAAAGACGGGGCTGCCGCCGCATCTCGCTGCACATGCCGCACACGGACTACGCGATCGCCACCTACTACATCATCGCCACCGCCGAAGCGAGTTCCAATCTCGCTCGTTATGACGGCGTTCGCTACGGCCTCCGCGTTCCCGAAGCTACGCTCGGCGAAATGTATCGCAAGACGCGCGGCCGCGGCTTCGGCCCGGAAGTAAAGCGGCGCATCATGCTCGGCACCTACGCGCTCTCTTCCGGCTATTACGACGCCTACTATTTGCGCGCGCAAAAAGTCCGCTCGCTCATCGCGGGCGATTTCGCCGACGCTTTGCACAAGGTTGACGTCATCATCACGCCTACGGCCCCGACGCCGGCTTTCAAACTCGGCGAGAAATCAGCCGACCCGCTGCAAATGTATCTCGCTGACATTTACACGGTCACCGGCTCGCTCGCCGGAGTCCCGGGCATTTCCGTTCCCTGCGGTGAGACGAAAGCCGGCCTTCCGGTCGGGATGCAAATCTTCGGGAAGCATTTTGACGAGGCGCGCGTGCTGCAAGTGGCTCGCGCGCACGAGATTTTATTCGCAGACGCAGACTAGCCGTTTTTAAGGCGCCAAACGCGCCAAAGCGTAGCCCTATAAGCGATTTTATGGCGCCATTCGCGCCATTTTTGGTCAAAATTGGCACAAACAGGGCTCGGAAATTGCCCGGAAATTGCTGGTACTGTAGTCCCAGCGAGTCCCCTAACGACCGTTTCCGCTTCTAGTACGCATCCTTCATTGTCTATGTCGGCCCCGCCTCTTATTCTTCGTTCCAGCATGGATTGCGGTGCTTGAGGGAGGCACGCCATGGTTCGAGTTCGATCCAGTCAGAAGCTCTTCACCGAAGCCGAAGTAGTTGATTTGACAGGCATTTGCCGCGAACATCTCCGTCGCATGGCCAACGAAAAACATCTCGGCACGATGGCCACGGCGCTCATCGCCGGTGAACGGGCCGAGAGCTGGCTCTTCACCAATTCCGATCTGATGATCCTGTCGCGGTTGCACCCGCGCTGCGAGCATTAGAGCCAAACGCCTCCGAGCGCGCTTACAATCCGCCATTTGCACGCACCCGTCGAACGCGGTTGCCGCCATTCTCACGCGGAGCTATCCTTGTCTCCGCCGGAGGCATCCCACAAAATATGCGTCGGCCGCGCACTGACGATAAGTTATTTTCTGACAGCGGTTTGTGTGCATTCGCGGCGCTCGTCTTTTCTCTCGTTTTTGCGATAGCGATCGCTGCTCGCGCCCAGAGCCTTCCACCAGGTGCCGCTCCGGCGCCAGCCGCGCCGAAGAGCAATATCGATCCGCGAGGCCAGAAGCTCGTCCTCAAAGACGGGAGCTTCCAACTCGTTCGCGAATATGAGGTTACGGGCGATCGGATCCGCTACTACAGCCTGGATACGCACGAATGGGAACAGATGCCAGCCTCTCTCGTCGATTGGGAGGCGACGAAAAAAGAAGCGGCAAAGGAAGCCCAGCAGGCCGCGTCCCTGGTAAAGACCGTGAACGAACGGGAGGAAGAAGAGAACGCTGAGCCGCTTAGCGTGGATGCGAGCATCGAGCCTGCGCCCGGTATCTTTCTTCCTGCGGATAATGGGCTTTTCGCATTCGACGGGAAGAAGATCATGGTGGTAAATCAGGCAGACATGAAGTCATCAGTGAGCAAACTCCGGGCGCTGGAAAAAGTGATGATTCCAGTGCCGCTTGTGCCCTCGCGCCACGTCATCTCGATTGCGGGCCAGAGGGCCAAGCTGCGGATGACGAACGGACAGCCGGAGTTTTATCTACGCACGGCGACGCCGGGTGAGCCAGAGATCGACTTGGTTCGGGCGAAGGTAAAAGGCAACGAACGGGAGGTCGAGGACATCGACGAACTCATGGGCGAGACGGCGGAGAAGCGAAAAGACGTTGCGCTGCAGCGGTGGCGACTCGCGCCCAACGTCTACCGATATACCGTAGCCAAGCCCCTTGCGCCTGGCGAGTACGTCCTGGTGCAAAACGTGCCGAACGATCAGTACAGCATCTATCTTTGGGATTTTGCCATCGACTCTGCGCGCTAATCTCCCTCTTTCGCTGCTTCGCTTTACCCCCTCCACGACTGCGATCAGAAACGCGCCCTTCTATTGTTTTCAGCGAGTGACGCACGTCTTTAATTCTGGGCAGTTGCGATTAGACGGTCGATTGCGGAGGCCAAAACTACACTCATAGTTAACCGCTTCGCTTCAAAGACTTTCTTGTGGCAGTGTCTGAAGATTGGGGCGCTGATCGGAGGGTAGACCGGCGGCGACCGCCGACTCAAGCTGAGTGAGAAGGTCATTGCGGCGCTCGATCGAGAACTGCGAAGCGTCGATTGGGGGATCGAATCGCACCGTTACGTCACCGCCATTAATTTTCCGGCTTCCCTTCCGCATCAGATGCTGGGTGCCGGCAATCGACACGGGCACAAGCGGTACTCCGGCCTGAATCGCCATGAGCACGGCGCCTTTTTTAAATGGCCTCATCCGGCCATCAGGACTTCGGGTCCCTTCAGCGAATACGGCAAACGAAAGCCCTTCCTGCATATGGCGCACGGCCTGATCCACGCTGGCCGCGGCGGCTTCGCGGTCGCCGCGATCCACAGCAACGAATTTCGCGGCACGCATGCCCGCGGAGAGAATCGGGATCGTCAGCAGTTCCTTCTTTATGAGCACCGAAATCCGGCGAGGAATGGCCGGAAAATAAACCAGTGGATCGAGATTCGAAGCATGGTTCGAGGCGAAGACGCACACGCCCCTTGGAATATTCTCAGTTCCCTCGACGTGCACGCGAACGCCGATCATGCGCAGCGCAAACGCACAGGCGCTCATCGCCATGTAATACATTGGATCGGGATTGCGAGTGATTACGGTCCATAGAACGAACCAAGGCAGCACCAACACGACGCCGAGCCCAAGGAAGAGAGAAACGAATAGAGTGCGGATCATGAATGTGAAGTGCTCGAATGGCGCGGCCGCGTTGCGAGGAAATCCCGGTGTGTAGCGACGGAAAAGGAAGACAGGTCCTTCGGCTCGCCGCTTTCGCGGACCAGCCTCAGGACCACGAACGGCTGATTCTTCCGCCCGCGTGAGTACAACAGATCCTTTTCGCCACTATTCAATTTGACCATTTCAGTCGGTTGTACCATGAAGCAGGCCCTGGCGAATGCGGAGCTGGCGCGGAGTCGCCTGCGAGTCCTCTGTGATCGTGTACCGTTGTATCCCATCGCGAGATACGGATGTAAGCGCGAGCCCGGCGAATCCGAGAAACTTGCTATAGGGGATTTCGTCCGTACCCGCAACATAGCGCGCGAAGAAATCGCTAAAATCCTTTCCCGACACCTGCTCGGCGGCACGGCAGATCGCGCTGCTATCGTCGTAGAACTTGTCTTGTTTCGCGTATTCGTCATTCATACGACGCATGACGTCGTCGAGGGATTTGCGGTTGTCCGTGGCGTCGCGAATCGCAAGATCGAGCAGCACACCGAGAATATCGCCTTTGTTGTAGTACGAGATGCTGCGCGACGGATCGGCATAATCGGGAAAACCTTCGAACCACGCGTCGATACTAGACTCTTCCGCGCTTTGCCAAAGCCTCGCCGGCCGGGATTGCAAGATTTCAATCTGCCCGGCAAGGTCCCTATAAAACTGCTCTTTGGACCAGAAGCCGGTACGCTCGAGCGCAAAATCCTCGTAAGTGTTCGTAACGCCTTCGGCGAACCACAGGGCACGGCTATATTGCTCGCGCGAATAGTCAACGGGCTCGAGCGATTGCGGGCGGATCCGCTTTACATTCCATGCGTGGAAGAATTCATGGGCCGCGATACCGATGCATTGCTCGGCAGAGCTGCACGCGATGGCAGACGAGTTGCGATGCTCCATACCACCGCCCCCCACTTCTCCCGACGACCCGAGGTGAAAAATAAATGTGTAGCTGTGTTCCGGCGGATCGAATGGAGCACCGCCCATCAACTTCAACTCGTACGAAGTGACCGATTGCAGACCAGTTTCGAGCCGAGATTTATTCGAGTCCTTGCCATCGACGATCACGTGGATCGGCGCGCCGTCGCTTTCGAAGTCGAGCTGATCGAACGTGCCCGCTTCGACCGGTGCATCCACGAGCGAGTCATAGCCGGACGCAAAATACGAGTTTTCGCCGGCGGAGGCGGGAAGCGCCGTGGCGATTTGCCAACCGACCGGAACATTCGTGAATTTGACAGACACGTTTTCGGCGCGGCGACTGGGCACGTACATGAGAATTTCGCCCAAGTTCATGAAGGCATGATGAGGATTGAGTTGCGAATCGAAAGGACCGGGATCATCCCACAAAATCGAGTAGTCGATGACAAACGTGTTGTGGTCTCCTGCGGCGCAGACGTGTGGCGTCGATATTCGCCAGTCTTGCTTGTCGGTTTTTTTGACTTCTAAGGGCACCTCCATAAGCGTTGCGCAGCTCGCCGTCACGTCGCGCACGCGTTCGGCAAAATCGCGGATTTGGTAGAGCGCATTCCAAGCAGGGAATGCGGTAGTAAGTTCGCGGCCGTCCACAGCAACATTCATAGTGACGTGGAAGAGATGTTGTTCAGAATGGGCGAGCGAGACGGTGTAGGAGATTGTGGCGTGGGCAATGCTCGCATTTACGAGCATCAGAAAGAGCAAAAGGCATATCGGGCGGGATATTCGTGCCGCAGCCACGGTGGTTGGGTTTCCCGGAACGCCTGCTCGGCGCCTACGCGCTGGGCTGATCTCCGCGCCTGTGGCGCTGGCACGTAGACGCTCCAAAGACTGCAGCCGATGACAAGCATAGCCTGGCATGGCTGTGCCACTCACTTACGGGCACCAGTGAGTTTTAGAGCATCGAGGAGTTTGGCTGTGAGTCCGTCGAAGCCGCCGTTGGACATGATGAGGATGAGATTTCCGGCACTCGCGTTGGTGGAGAGATGGTCCACGATGTCGGAAGTCGACGAAAATGCCTGGGCTTCGCGTCCGCGTTTACGAACACCCTCGGCAATCGCATCGGGTGACAATCGGTCTTGTTCGGCCAGAAGTTGCGCACGATTGACGGCGCCGATCAATGTGACGTCCGCTGCCGCAAGCGCGTCTGGTAGGGCGTCTTGAAATATTCTGCGACGCATCGTATTCGAGCGCGGCTCTAAGGCGACCCAAATCTTTTTGCCGGGCCAGCGCATGCGCGCGGCTTCCAGCGTGAGGCGAATGGCGGTTGGGTGGTGCGCGAAATCCTCGACCACCAGGATTCCGTTTGCCTCGCCTTTGATCTCCATGCGGCGGCGGACGCTCTGGAATCTCGCGAGCGCGGAGTCAATCGCGTCGCATTCGACGCCGCGGCCATACGCGAGGGCTACGGCTGAAAGCGCGTTAAGGACGTTGTGTCGGCCGGCGACCGGAATACGGATGCGCGTAACTTCATTTCCGCGAAAGGCGACGCGAAATTCTGTGGCTTCATCGTGCCAGGAAATATCGCCCGCGCTCCAATCGCAATCGGGCGTAAAACCGAACGTTTCGACAGGGCAAAACGCCTTTTCGACGACTTGGCGTAAATCCGAACTGCCGCCCCAAATGAGGATTTTTCCCCGGCGTGGCACGAGGTTCACCAGGCGGCGAAACTGCAGCGCGATCGAAGCGAGATCGGGATAGATATCCGCGTGATCGTACTCGAGCGACGTGAGAATCAGTTCGTCGGGATGATAGTGCAAAAATTTCGGGCCTTTATCGAAAAAGGCCGTGTCGTACTCGTCGCCTTCGATAATAAATTCCTCGCCGCCGCCCAAGCCGTAGCTTCGATCGCCAAAATTGGGCGCGACTCCGCCGATGAGGAAATCGGGCCGGCGGCCTGCAACATGGAAGATCCAAGCAAGCATGGCCGTCGTGGTGGTCTTGCCGTGAGTGCCCGCGACAACAATCGAAGTGTGCCCGGGGATGAAATATTCCTCAAGCAACTGTGGCATCGAGCAGTATGGGATCTTTTCATCGAGAAGATATTCGACCTCGGCGTTGCCGCGCGAGATGGCATTGCCGATCACAGCCAAGTCGGGCGCAGGGCGAAGATTTTCTTCGCGGTAGCCGTCCTGCCATTTGATGCCGAGCGAATCGAGTAATGTGGAGGCGGGGGGGTAGACGTTTACGTCCGTGCCGGTAACGCGAAAACCGCGGTCGCGCAGCATGCCGGCGACAGGCGCCATCGCGGCGCCAGCGATGCCGAGCATGTGGATGTGGGAAGGCTGCGGCTTTTCATTCAGCATTGAAGGCTTCCGTCCTGCAGTTCTTCGCAAGGATCAATTTGGATTTTCGCCACGCGCACGCAGTTTGTGCCGCCTACGGCGCTGGCTCTTGCCAATACTGCGGTGGAAATTCGATTCAAAAGTGCGGCCGGAAAAGAACACCATATTACGGCAAAGCGGCTATGGCTTACTTCCACTGGGCGGTTCGAGTGCCGCGCTGAAGGCCGCGGCGCTACGTTTAAATCTTGAACGCTTTGGGCCGACGAGGCAAAAGAGCTATTCATAGCTCGCATGCGGGCTCCAGGATGTCGAGGCGCTGTGCGGCCTCGTTCACAGTGAGGCGGGCGCGAATGCCGAGCGGCACGGTGAGCATCGGACGCCCGGTGTGCCCGATAGGCGCGCCGAACGCAACCGGAACGCCAAGCGGTTTAAAAATGCGTTGCACGACTTCACGCAGGGTTTCATCGCCTTCGGGGACTTCGCAATCGGGAAAATCGCCCAGAACAAACCCCGCGACACCGTGGAATTTTCCGGCCTGCCGCAGATGGGTGAGCGAGCGGTCGATGGCGTACGGCTTCATGCCGCGATCTTCAATAACGAGGATGGCGCCTTCGGTCTTCAGTTCCCAGGGAGTACCGAGCGTAGTTTCTATGAGTGTGAGGCAACCGCCTAAAAGGACTCCTTCGGCTTCGCCGGAAGCCAGCGATGTTCCATCGAGATCGATTGTCCACTCTTGTGCACGTCCGCTTAGCGCGTTCATGAGGCTTTCGCGGTCGTAACCGTGCGGCGCGTCAGTGCCTCGACTGAGATTTGTGGCGACCATCGGGCCATAGAAGGAGACCCAGCCGAATTTCTCCCAAAGATAGATTTGGAGCGAAGTGATGTCGCTGCAACCGAGAAGAATTTTCGCGGAGTCCGGCACGACTTCGCGAGTGAGGCAGTCGAGAAGATAGGTCGAACCATAGCCGCCGCGCGTGCAAAAGAGGGCGCTCGTGGCAGGTTCGACGAGGGCCGTTTTCAACTGCGCGAAACGAGTCTCGGCAGTACCTGCGAAGGTCCCCGTGCGGGCCAGAACAGCGGCTTCATCGCATCGCGGAATAAAACCCAGCCGCGACAGCTCTTCGCAGCCAAGGCGGAAAAGATCCTCCTGGATGGGACTGGCGAGCGAAACTAAGCGCACGGAATCGCCCGGTTTCAAGGCGCGCGGTTTGAGAGTCTGCGGCATGGATAAATCGAGAATAAGGAATTTTGCCTGCGGCGTAAAGACAAGCGCGGATGAGTGTTTACATGCGAGAGCAAGGGGCGAGCAGTAGGCGTAACACCAACAGAAGGGGTCCTTTCGCTTCGCTCACGACGAAGGGTCAAAACCGAAAAACAATGGCAGAGGCCCTGCGTGCGGAGAAGAGCGAAAGCGAGGGCGGCGTCACAAAAGAAGCCGCCCTCGCATGGAGGCAACTGTCGACACAGCCAGGAGTAGCTGTACTACGGATGTGCCGCCTAGATTTGGGAATAGGAGGCGGGCGTGAGGATTTCGTTGTCCACGTTGGAGACGATTGGCTCGAAGGAGTAGCGCGGATTGGAAGTCAGCGCTTTCCATTCGGGCGAGCCGAAGAAGGCAGCCCAGTCCTTATCGCGATCGGCGAGAGAAGGAAAGCTGATCATATACGTCAAGCCGGGCTGGCGGGTGCCAATGAGACGATCTCCCATGAAGATGGGCCAAATGTTCGACTTCTTGAAAATGGCACCTTCGCCGGAATTCATCATTTCGACTTTGCGGATGTGATCCTGCATCGTCGTGCTTTCGTACGTGCGCATTTCGATGATGTGCGGACCTGCGGGAGGCGGAGCAAGCTTGGGCATCGACTCGAACGCATAGAGCAGCGAGCTTTCCATGCGAATCGCGCCTGGATCGCGAGCGGGAGCATTGAGGAAAGGCGCCGCGGCTTTCTGGTATTCGGCATCATCCAGGAGATGTGCTTCGGCGGCGACGAGAATCTGGGACCTTGCGGCAGGCATCAGGACGTAACTGGACGGGCCCTGCGCCCCAATCGACGTATTGAAGATGCCGACCGGCTTGATGCCGAGGCGGTTGAGCGCCGGAACAAGCGCGTCTCGGAAGTAGCTATCGGCAAGCTGCTTCATCGGGCCGGAGAGAATGTGATAGCGGCGAAGCTCATAATATTCGCGTTCAGCCGACGCCGAGGATTCCTGCCCCTGCAATGAGGCAGAAGCCACAAGCGACCCTGAGGCCAAAGCCGAACCCAGAAATTTCCGCCGATCCATGAAAGCTCCTCCGCGCAAGCCTGCCTTTGCGCAGCTTGCGCGGAAATGATCACACACACGAAATCGCATGTCCAGCGGCGATGCTAATTCGCCTCGCGAAGAAGCAAGCGTCGCGCGAATCAATTATTGAAGCGTGAGCGTGAGATTCGGGACGATTACCGTGGTGCCGTTGATCGAGATGGGTACGCTGATCGATTGCGCGACTGCTTTTGGAGCTGCGGGTGTTTTCGCGGCGCTATTGCTGCCACTCGAGTCGGCGGATGAGGCGTTCATGGCGCTGCCGCAACCTAGGCCGCCGACAGTTATCGCGAACAGCGCAGCGGCAAAAGCGAAATTTAGGCGCTGTTTGCGCGGCATTGCAAGCGGCGCAATGGCCAGGCAGAGCAGAGCTGCGAGTAGCAGATTACGGGCCGACGGCGAAGTTCCTGCGGAAGAAGGTGCGGACGTGATGGTGAGTTGAGCCTTCGCGCTGCCATTTGCCGGCAAAGTGAATCCCGTGAGCGTGCACGTAATTTTCTGCGCGGCCGCGCTGCTGCATCCGGCAAGGGAAAGAACGCCTGCACCGGCCAGGCCACCTTGGCTTGTGAATGTGAGCGTCGTGGTCGTGGAGAGGTTTGGTGCGGAGATGGCAAGAGCCGCCGGACTGGCAGAAACCGTGAAGCCCGCAGCGACGTTCGGTGTTCCCGAGCCGCCGGCTGTTTGCGTTGCGGCGCTGCCGCTGCCGAAGATGGCCCACTTCGAGGTGGAGTAATTGTAAGCGGGCCAAGCGATAGCGACGTTGCCCGCAGAATTTGCGGCGGCTACGACCTCGACATCCTCGGGACCATTGCCTGTGCCGCCGTTAGTGATATTTGTTGGAGAAAATGTGTTTCCCTGGTCGGCCGATTGAAGCAGATAGACGTCGTTGTCGGCGGCGGCGATGTTGATATTGCCGCTTGCGTCGAGAGCCATGGCGGCCGGAAACGACGACGCAATTTGCCGAGGCGCGGAGAAAGCAGTCGCGCCGGCGTGCCTGCGGCTGAAAAACGCAGAATTGCCGCCCGAGACTTGCGGCCAGGCGAGGTTTACGTCAGTCGCGGAGTCGATGGCCATGAGTACGCGCGAAATCGCGGCTTGGCCCTGCGTGTTGGTTATTTGAACCGGCGAAGAAAAAGTGGCGCCGCCGTCTTTTGATTGACTGAAGAAAACGTCGCTCGAAACTACGGAGCAGAAGGCAGGGCTGGGGCAATTGCTGTTCCAAGCGACATCAATATCGCCAACGGGATCGACTGCGATCTGGTCGAAGAATGCACCCGTTGCAGTGTTCGAAATGTCTTTGGCGACGGAGAAGCTGGCGCCTGCGTCCGTAGAGCGCGTGAAGAAAAGATCGTAGGGATCGTGTCCCGCAACGCTGCCTTGCCAAACGACGTCGATGCCGCCGCTCGAATCGACGGCTATTGTCGGGCTAGACGCGCCGGAAGCGTAATTCGAAATATTCAGCGGCGTGGAGAAGCTGACGCCGGCATTCGTGGAGCGTGCGAAAAAGATCTGGTTGCTGTTCTGGTCCATCCAGACGACGTTGATATTGCCCGCGGCGTCGATGACGAGCGGGCGGTAACCGGCTGCGCTGAAGGCGAGCGCGGGATTTGTCACGCCGCCGATATTGAGTGGCGACGAAAATGTCGTGCCGCCATCTACGGAGCGGCTGAAGAAGAGACGGTCGCCGCCGGCCCAGATCACATTGACGGTGCCTTGAGAATCGAGGGCGATGAGCGGATTTGTTGCCGAGCCGTTGTTTGACAGATTCAGTGGAGTCGAGAATGTGGCGCCGTGGTCGGTGGAACGGCTGAAGAATACGTCCTTGCGGCAACCGGAAGCCGTACAGGCGCTTGCCGGATCGCTCCAGACGGCATAAATATGGCCGTTTTGCGCGACGGCGATTTGCGGTTCGCCGGTGGCGGGCAGGTCCGAGGAGATTTTTGTAGGCGTCGAAAAAATCGTCTGCGCCTGCGCTGCGGCGATGGTAGATGCGCCTAGTGCGATTGCCAGCGCAAGGCGATTTGCTGCGCGACAGAAGATCGTCCATCGAACCATGTCACACCCCCGCGTGTCTGATTGATGTAAGTCGACGCGCTGGTTGCGCCGGTGCTTTCTGCTGCTTTGTCTGAAGCTGATCCGCGTTCCCGCAAAACGCCCCGGACTGACCATCGGCTCGGGATCGTAATGACGGCTGCAACGCTAACCCGACTGGCCGACAGCGGCAATCGAGGGTGGAATTAAGACAATAGGGGGAAGAAGGTGCATTAGCAGGGGCAGGTAAAGCCCTGAGGTTGGAAGTCAAGACACAATGCTGGACGAGATAAAAGCTTTTGTGTGAAGGAGTTGGCCTGTAGGAGGAATTGAAGAGCAGTGCCGGGATTGGCGAGGCTACTGGACCATGAAATTCACGGCGGAAGATGCGCCGCCGCCTGGGTTTGGATTCGAGACGGTGACGGAAATTGTGCCGCCCGTCACAACATCGGACGATAGAACAGCGACGGCGAGCGTCGTGGAGCTGGAATAGCCGGTGGGACGCGGCGAGCCATTGAAATTCACGACGGAACCGGGCACGAAGCCTGTTCCCGTGAGGATGATGAGGGCGCCCGGGGGCACCGTTCCAATTGCCGTGCTCGATGGCTTAATTGATAGTAATTTCGGCACCGGATTTGAGGCCGGGCCGATAGGAAATTTTACCGAGGGAGACGCTACACCAGGTGAACTGGTCTGTACCGCGATGCTGGCGAGCGAGCGCGAGGCAAGATTTTCCGACGCAATCGTGGCGGTAAGCTGCGTCACTGGAGTGCCGGTGGCAGTAGTGTCTAGCGCGGTGCCGTTAAATGCGACCACGTCGCTAGCGGACAAATTGCTGCCGGTCACGTTAAGCCGAATGCTGGAATTGCTTCCAGCAACTCCAGCGCTCGGGTCAAGCGAAGTAATCGTCGGTCCATTTGCTGCGGGCGGATGGATCACGAGAGACACAGCCGCTGGATTTAAGCCGCCCCCGGGAGCAGGATTGGCGACTGTAAGCTGGCCATTACCCGGATTCGCCACGTCGCCTGCGAGAATGGTCATGGCCAGCTGACCGGTTTGGTTATTGAATACTACGGGGCGATCCACGCCATTCCATTGGGCCGTTGTGTTGACCTGAAAACCGTTCCCGCTCAAGTACAGTGTAAACGATTGGCTTCCCGCGGTGACGACCGAGGGAAAGAGCCCGGTGATGGCCGGTGTCGGATTGTAAGAGCCGCTTCCGCAGCCACAAAACAGCGCCACCGCAGCCATTAGCGCGGCCCAACCTAAACGCCTCAATCCTATCCTCCTGATGAACTTCCTGAGGTCCCAAAGCTGCCGGACACCAGGCAGCCGGGAAAGCAAAGCGGAAGCCGTGCACAGCTAAGACCTGCGCCCCAAACAGGTGCCAAAAAAGCGGACTGAAATTGATAACACCTTGGCGCGTAAGCCGTCAACTCGGATTCAACCCGCAAAAGAATGGTTGCCGCCGAGCTAAAGCCGGAAAGCCGTGAGCTTTGAGAAGCGACGGGCGCGCGCCACGAGTTCGCGGCGAGTGATGCTAGCGAGACGTTGGACGCCAAAGCGTTCGACCGTAAAGCTGCCCACCACCGAGCCGTAGACCATTGCGGAGCGTAGGGTGCGTTCCTCGATACGGCCGACGCTGGCAAGATAACCCATAAAGCCGCCGGCAAAGCTGTCGCCCGCGCCGGTTGGGTCATGGACTTCTTCGAGGGGAAACGCCGGGACGGAGAAGATGAATTTCTCATGGATCATCAGCGCGCCATGCTCGCCGCGCTTCACGACCAGCGTGCGCGGCCCCATCTTGAAGACAGCTTTCGCTGCGCGGAGCAGATTGTGCTCGCCGGTGAGCTGGCGTGTCTCATCGTCGTTGATCATAAGGATGTGAATGTCTTTCAGCGCCTGGCGCAGAGCGTCGGGCGTGCCGCTGATCCAATAATTCATGGTGTCGAGAGCCGCGACTTTCGGCTTACGCTTCATCTGCTCGAGCACAGAGCGCTGAAGCGTGGGATCGATATTGCCGAGAAAAACGAATTGCGAATCGCGGTAAGAATCCGGCAGTGTTGGCCGGAAATTCGCAAACACGTTTAGTTCGGTGGCGAGCGTGGTGCGCTCATTCATATTCGTGCTGTAGCGACCCGACCAGAAAAACGATTTCCCCGCCGCGCGCTCAAGGCCATCGAGATTGATCTTGCGTCCGCGAAAGACAGCCTCTTCTTTTTTCGTGAAATCCTCGCCGACGACGGCCACGATACGAACCGGAGTGAAATGACTTGCGGCCAAAGCAAAATAGCTGGCGGCCCCGCCCAACGTGCGGTCCACCTTTCCCAGCGGCGTCTCAATCGCATCAAAGGCAACAGAGCCCACGACGAGTAATGACATTCTTTTCTCCTGTGAATTTGGCTTCTCTTACCAAAGGTACTTGCCGACGATCGGCGCAAGCCGCTTTTTTGCCGCTGCGGGAATCGCTTTGCGATCCGTCATAATCGCATGCGCCAGCGCCGAGCCGCATTTGCAGGCACGCTCTTCGCCCAGCGATCGCACCACTTCGCGAATGGCGCGCTGCACGTTTTCGGAATTCTTGCTCATATTGGCGATGATTTCGTCGAGCGTGACCGAATCGTGTTGCGGATGCCAGCAATCGAAGTCCGTGACCATGGCGAACGTGGAGTAGCAGAGTTCGGCTTCGCGCGCGAGTTTCGCTTCAGTGAGGTTGGTCATTCCGATCACGTCAAAACCCTGCGTGCGATAAAACCGGGACTCGGCGAAGGTTGAGAACTGCGGCCCTTCCATGCAAAGGTACGTTCCGCCGTGATGCGCCTTAACTCCAACGGAATCGCAGGCCGCGACCATGCGCGCGGAAAGTCTCGGGCACGTCGGCTTATCAAAACCGACGTGGGCCACGACTCCCCCGCCGAAAAAAGTGGCGATTCTGAGGCGCGTGCGATCGAAAAATTGGTCGGGGACGACGAAATCCATCGGCGGGTATTTCTCGTTCAACGAACCGACCGCGCTGACGGAAATGACTTGCTCGACGCCAAGCAGTTTCAGTGCGCAAATGTTTGCGCGATAGTTGATCTCGCTGGGCGTCAACCGGTGCCCGCGTCCGTGACGCGCCAGAAATGCGACACGCTTGCCCGCGAGAGTTCCGATGACAACAGCGTCTGAAGGATCGCCGAACGGCGTCTTTACTCGAACTTCTCTTGTATTCGCGAGTCCGGCCATCTGATAGAGACCGCTACCGCCGATGATGGCGATTTTGACGGCGTCTTTTGCGGGCGCGTTGGTCTTGCGTCTACTGGCTGGAGACATCGGTAGGAAAGCTCCTAATCAATTTTTACCGGCTCAGGCACAAATGCACCGCCGCGCTCGCGCAGATAGCAGGCGGGCGTCTGCGGATCGTGAACAAAGAGCGCGATCCATTCTTCGCGCGCAATGCGCGGCAACCATTTTCGTTTGTTTTCCAATACTGTCAAAGGAAACAGATCGTAGCCCATGCCCCAGGCGAGCGGAAGGTGGGCCGTGGTGGGCACCAGATCGGCGAGCAGGAACGCCGTCTTGCCTCCCCCGCAGAGCTTCACCGCGAGCATATCGGCGGTGTGCCCTGGCGCACAGATCAATTCCAGTCCGGGTACGATCTCGGTATCCGTTTCTATGAGTTGCAGCTGCTTTGTCTGTTCGAGTGGGGCGAAATTCTCCGCAAAATACGTGGCGCGCGTCCTTTCATTCACTCGCGTGGCGTTTTCGTACTCGCCTTTGCGAAAGACGTAACGCGCATTCGGAAAAGTCGGCACGATCCTATCCTTTTCCAGCCGCGTATTGCCGCCGCAATGATCGAAATGCAGATGGGTATTTATGACGATCTCGATATCACCCGGGGCAATCGCGTAATCGCGAAGCTGATCGGCCAGACGCGGACCGTCGAGGCCGTAAATGTCGCGGCGCTTGCCGTCCCATTTGCCGCCGGCGCCTGTCTCGATCAGAATACGTTTGCCCGCGGCATAGATCAGAAAACAGTTCAGCCCCAGCCTGATGCGATTCCGCGAATCGGCCGAACTTTTCTTTTCCCACAGCGGCTTCGGCACGATGCCGAACATCGCGCCACCGTCGAGATAGATGTGACCGTCAGATAAGATGTGAAATTCGATCTCGCCAAGCTTCAAAGATTTCCCTCGGACTTCTCTTGCACGGTTGGTCCGCTCCGATCCAGTTTTGAATACAGCTCATCGGCCGCGGCATAAGGATCCTTTTCCCGCGACGCCACGGCGGACGCCATCTCGTTCAGTGCTTGTCCCGCAAAATTATTTTTCCCAATCTCGGCGACGGTTCGCTGCTGGATTGCGCGAATCAGCCAATTTTTCCAATACTCCGCGTCGCGCGCCCGGCGGGCGCCGGGATCTGAACGCGCTTCGCGCAACAGCTGAATTTCGCGCGCGAGTTCAGCAATGCCCTTTTCCTCGGTGGCGACTGTAGGCACAATTTTCGGACGCCATCGCTCCCGCGGCGGCGCGAGCTGCAAAACCGACGAAAGTTGCTCCTCGAAATGTGCCGCATTCTCGTAATCAGCTTTATTCAAGACGAAAATGTCCGCAATCTCCATCAACCCGGCTTTGAGGCTCTGCACGTCATCTCCTGAACCGGGTACAAGAACGACGAGGGTGCAATCTGCGACACGAACGACTTCAATTTCATCCTGGCCGACGCCAACCGTTTCGAGAATGACGATGTCCTTGCCCGCCGCGTCCAGCAGCAGCGCCGCGTCCGCAGCCGCCTGCGCGAGCCCGCCCCAAGCTCCGCGGGCGGCCATGGATCGAATGAAGACGCCGCCGTCGGTGGCATGGCTTTGCATGCGGATGCGGTCGCCGAGAATAGCGCCGCCTGTGAATGGGCTGGAAGGGTCCACGGCAATCACGCCGACCGTTTTGCCCAGCGCACGATAATGGGCCGCCAGGCAACTGACGAGCGTGCTCTTCCCGGTGCCTGCCGCGCCCGTGATTCCGATGCGCCAGGCTTTCCCAGTGAGCGGAAAAAGTTGGCGCAAGACATGCTGGGCGTCGGGATCGCCATTCTCAATTGCGGTGACCGCGCGCGAAATCGCGCGGACGTCACCCGAGCGGATCTGCCCGGCCCAATTTTCAGCGGAAGAGCTCATGCAGCGGAATCAGGTTCGGCCATTCGCCAGCAGCAGTCAAGAGATCATGTCGCGTCTCGCGAGAGCTGGTTTGAACCCTCGGCAAACAGTGTGGGAGCGGGCTCGACGCGCCGGCGGCGCGGGTCGGGAATGGCACCTGCATTCGGAAATTTTGTGCCGGGGAGAAAGCCGGCGGCAACGCACAATGCGACAACCAAAACGACGCAGAACCAACTCCCCTCAGGCCCAACCGTTCCTCCGGTAAGCCATACGGGGCCAGCAAACCTCGCACTAAAGAGGTGCCCTGGCGCAGACAATCCACTATCGGGAACACCATAGAAGAAAGTCTCTCCCCAATCCCAAGCCGCATGAAAGCCGATTGCCGGCCAAAGTGTGCCTGTCTTGCGGAGCAGAATGCAGAAGAAAAAGCCGATGCCGCCGGCCGTCATCATGCCGACGTAGCTCTCGCCGGTGTTGCCCCAATGCAGCGCGCCAAAGAGAACGCTGGTGACAATCGCCGCAGGCCAGAAACCGACGCCCGTAGTCAAGGTAAAAAGCATATAGCCGCGGCTTACAGTCTCTTCGGAAAACCCGACAAAGAGGAAGGCGAGCGCCCACAGGCCCGCGTCTTTCCATGCCAGAGCGCCAGGCAAGCCAGGCTGGCCCAACTGAAACACACCCGCAACCTTCAACGCAGCAAGCAAGAGGGAAATCGCCGCAAATCCGACAAGTGCGCTGAGCCAGAACGGTCCACCGAATGCGCCTGCGAGGTCAAGCCCGTAGTCGCGCATTCTCCGCGCCTCGATGCGGCTCATGATCCAGCTGGTGAAGAGATACACGGCGAACGTAATAGCCTCGCCGATCAAAACCCCCTGCGGGGTAAAAGCGCTGAAGACTCTGTGAGCCGCCGCACCTCGAGCATGTCGGACGACAAAGTTAAAGGCGACGATCGTCGCGTAGAAAATTGCAAATGCGATCAGCAGGCGCCAGCCTGCGCGAATACCGTTGGGACCAAAAAACGCGTTGTATCGGTGCCCTTCAGGCGGCGCAGAAATCGGCGGCATAGCTCCAGGCTGCAGATCCGGCGGCTGGACCGATGGGTCGTTTTCACTCACGGGCGGAGCTCCTTTGAAAGGCGTCCGCACATTAGCACAACCACCCGCCGCCAAGAACGAGATCGTCCGAATAGAAAACGGCGGCCTGTCCGGGAGTGATGGCACGCTGCGGCTCCCGGAACTCGATGCGCGCCCGAGAAGCGTCCAGGGGCGTGATTTCGGCTTCGGCGGGCTGGTGGCGGTTGCGGATGCGCACCATGGCCTGCACGGGCGCATCTGGCTGCGCGAACGGAATCCAATTCACCACGCGAACTTCCGCTCTGCTGCTGTGCAACGACTCGTCTTCGCCGACGATGAGGCGATTCTTCCCTCGGTCGAGGGCGACAACGTACATCGGGCGTCCGGCAGCAATGCCGAGACCGCGGCGCTGCCCCACAGTGTAGCGATGCAATCCCTCGTGCCGTCCAAGGACTTCGCCTGTGGTTGTGACAATCTCACCCGCGCCGTCCGGCAACGAGGCGCCCTGCTCGTGCAAATAGCTTTCGATGAAGCGCACGTAATCGCCCGACGGAACGAAGCAAATCTCCTGGCTCTCGAGCTTTTCCGCCACCGGAACACGCAGCCGCCGGGCAATCTCGCGAACTTCTTGCTTGGTCAGTTCTCCGAGCGGAAATTCGGCGCGGGAAAGCTGCTCTTGCGTGAGACCAAAAAGAAAATAGCTCTGATCCTTTGAGAGATCGCGGGCGCGCAATAGCTCGTAACGGCCAGCTTCGTCGTTTCGCCGGACGCGCGCGTAATGCCCGGTCGCGATCCGATCGGCGCCGATTTGCCGCGCGGTCGCGAGCAGATGCTCGAACTTCACGTCATTGTTGCAATTCGTGCACGGAATCGGTGTGCGGCCAGCAAGGTAATCGTTAACGAACGGACGAATCACCGTCTCTTCGAACTTCTGCTCGAAGTTTACGACGTAGTACGGAATTCCAAGATGGCCGGCGACGCGACGCGCGTCATAAACATCGTCGAGCGAGCAGCAGCGGTGCCGCAGCGGGCCTTCCGCCTGCAATTCGGGCAAGCGGCGTTGATTCCAGAGCTGCATGGTAAGGCCGACGATTGCCTGACGGCGCTCGTGCAGCATGGCGGCGACGGTTGAACTATCCACACCGCCGCTCATGGCTACGGCGGTTGTGCCGACGGCTGCATCCGCGGAAATAGGCGCCATCGGGGCGGATTCGATGTCGACGGGTGCCATGTTCAGCTTGTTCTCCCGGCTGCGACGGGAGCCATTGCCGAAAAGCGCGGCGAAAGGGCGCGCAGGCGTTCGACGGCCGCGGGAATGATTGCGATTGCCTGATCGATTTCCGCTGCTGTGGTTGTGCGGCCAAGGCTGAAGCGCACGCTCGAACGCGCATCTTCATCGCTCAGGCCGATCGCCAGCAAAACGTGCGACGGCTCGATTGCGCCTGACGAACAGGCCGCGCCAGTTGAACACGCAATGCCCTGCAGATCGAGCGCGATCACGAGCGATTCGCCGGACGCCCCAGGAACAGTAATGTTTGTCGTGTTGCCAACGCGCCGGGCAGGGTCGCCGTTGACGCGGATGCCCGGAATCGATTCGCAAAGTGCGGATTCAAACCGGTCGCGAAGCGCAGCAATGCGCGCCGAATCTTCAGCAAGATGTTGCCGTGCAAGCTCGGCAGCTTTGCCCATTCCGACGATGGCTGGCACATTCTCGGTCCCGGGACGCAGGCCGCGCTCGTGTTGGCCGCCGCGAAAAATAGGCTCGATGCGCGAACCGGAACGTAGGTAAAGAGAGCCGACACCCTTGGGGCCGTAGAACTTGTGCGCGGAGAGCGAGAGCAGGTCCGCGCCGATCTCGCGCACATCAATCGGCATCTTGCCCGCCGACTGTACGGCGTCCACGTGAAACGAGATGCGCGCCTCTCGGGCGATACTGCCAATTTCCTTGCTGGGCTGAATCGTGCCCAGCTCGTTGTTCGCGTGCATCACGCTGATCAGCACCGTCTCCGGACGAATCGCGTGGGAGACTGAGGCAGCGGATACAACGCCGGAAGGGTTTGGGGCGACGTAGGAGACAGCAACGCCTTCTTTTTCAAGGGCTTGGCATGCTTGAAGGACCGCGTGATGCTCGACTAACGTGGTGATAACGCGCTTATTTGGCGCCTTTGACGCCTTGATTACGCCTAAAATAGCCAGATTGTCGGCTTCTGTACCACCACTTGTGAAGACAATCTCGGACGGCTTGGCGCCGATCAGAGCGGCTACCGACTCACGAGCCTGGTCCACGGCGACGCGCGCGCGCTGCCCCGGAGAATGGACCGACGAGGCATTGGCGAAGTCGTCGCGCAGAAACGGCAACATCGCTTCAAGGACGGCAGGGTCCACGGGAGTGGTTGCGTTGTGATCCAGGTAAATGGACATGTCTGGCCGCTTGCAACTCAGAATAACTGGGCAGCTGGAGAGGGGTCAAGCCGCATGGATCAGGCTTTTCAAGCGCCAGATGGGCGAGCGGGTTGCTTTTCCGAGAGACGGGCGGCTTGGGACAGGAGGTAGTCGCGTTCGGGGATGCTCGTGGTGCGATTCGCGGCGATGCGGTAGTGATGCGTCGCCGCCTCGAAATTCCCAGCCATCTCCTCCAGGTGAGCGCGCGCTGCGTCGAGACGATGATGGCCCGCCAGTCGGCCGTCGGAATCGAGCTCTGCGATCAGCGCGAGCCCTTTCGCCGGGCCGTAAACCATCGCCGCGGCGACTGCATAATTGAGCGCCACCATGGGATTGTCCGACATGCGCTTCAGAAGATCGTAGAGGGCGAGAATCTGGGGCCAGTCCGTGTCTTCGCTGCGCGCCGCTTCATCGTGAACGGCGGCAATCGCCGCCTGTAACTGATACGGGCCAATCGCACCGTTCGAGAGTGCCGAAGTTACCAGCGCGACGCCCTCGGAAATCTCGGCGTGGTCCCAACTAGTTCGGTCTTGTTTGGACAGCGGGATTAACTCGCCATCGGGATTTGTGCGCGCATTCCGCCGGGCGTCCGTAAGCAACATCAGCGCGAGCAGGCCTACGACTTCGGGTTCGTCGGGAAGCGATTTGTGGAGCATCCGCGCGAGACGGATTGCCTCCTTCGCTAGTTCGGGACGCTGAATCTGCTCGCCCGAACTGCTGGTGTACCCCTCATTAAAAATTAAATAAAGAACATGTAGGACAGTTCGCAGAAGCTGGTTACGCTGCTGGCGGGAAGGCATGCGAAAAGGAGCACCGGAAGCCTTGATGCTCTGCTTCGCGCGACTGATTCTTTGTGCCATCGTCGCTTCGGGCACGAAGAAAGCGTTCGCGATTTCGGACGTCGTCAAGCCACCAACGGCGCGTAACGTAAGCGCTATCGCGGACGAGGGGCTGAGCGAAGGATGGCAACAGATGAAGAGCAGGATGAGTGTGTCATCCTCCTCAACATCCGCGCCCCATTCGGAGGCTGGGAACCCCACGAATTCCATTTCACTCGCTGCGGCTTCTTCGCGGCGCCTGCGAGCCGCGTCGCTGCGCACCTGATCCGTCATGCGGCGGATGGCAACTTGAATAAGCCATCCGCGGGGATTATCGGGAGTGCCCTCGCGCGGCCATTGGAGAGCGGCGGCAAGCAATGCCTCTTGGACGGCGTCTTCCGCGGAGGCAAAATCGTGGAAGCGCCGCACGACCGTACCCAGCACCTGCGGCGCGAGATCGCGCAGCAGGCGCTCGGCGTCGGTGTTGAGCAGGGGTTCTGTCACGAGACCTCTTCCGTTCGCCTGGTCATGATCTGGCGCACCTCGATGGGCATGTTCGTCGCTGCTCCGCCTGGCCCCGGACCGGACGAAAGCCGGGCGGCGATCTCATAGGCCCGCTCAGGGCTGTCCACATCCACCATCCAGTAACCGAGGAGAAACTCCTTCGTTTCCGGGAAGATGCCGTCGGTTACTGGGGTGCCGTTATTTCCTGCCCGGACGACCTTGGCGTGTTCAGGGGTGGCCAACGGCTCGTTTGCCAGCAACTCTCCGGAATCCGTCAGATCCTTGTTGAGACGCTTCAAAAATTCGAAGTGCGCCTGGATGTCGCTCTTAGACCATGCACGATACGAATCCACTCCCGCTTTAGTGCCGTTCATCAACAGGATGTATTTCATCGCCGCTCTCCTTTGGTGGCTGATTTTAGCGCTAACGTCCTGCGCTTTCATAAGGTAGTCGGAGCAGAAAACGGGTTCTCGACATGTGAAACAAAGATTTTTTATGCCCGTGGCTGTCGATTTCGAGTGTTCTGAATCGACATACCAGTGGAGGCCGAAATGGCTACGGAAACAACGGTGCTGGACGTGAGCAATGACTGGATAACCGCAAGCGAGATGCAGAAGCAGTTCATGCATTTAGGCTCGGAGGTCGAAAGCCTGAGCTATAGCGCTTCCTGCCGCCAACTGCGTGAATTGGGCGGAGATTTCTACGATTCCGTGCCTCTGGGACAGAACCGCCTCGCATTTGCGATCGGGGATGCCTGCGGCAAAGGTCTTCCCGCGGCGCTCTTGATTTCTAACGTTCAGTCGTCCCTGCGAACCGCAATGCTCTTTTCGGAAAATGAGGTAGCAATGACCATCGATGCCGTGAACCACCAGGTTTACACATCATCGTTTGCGGGCCGCTTCGCGACTTTGTTTTATGGCGTTTTTGAGGCTTCTACACGCACCCTGCGATATGTGAACGCCGGCCATAATCCTCCTATGGTGATCCGGCGAGACGGCACCATCACTTATCTGGAAGCTGGCGGCGCGCCGGTAGGGATATTTTTGGATTGGACGTATGAAGAAGGGCAAATTCAGCTCGATCCGGGTGATCTGGTCGTCGCCTATACGGATGGAGTGAGCGAGGCGGTGAATCCGGACGGCGAGTACTGGGGAATTGAAGGCGTGGCACGGGCCACAGCCGAACGCATAACCCATGCTCCCGAAGAGATCGTCAGCGCGGTACTCGCTTCGATGGATCACTTTTCGCACGGGCGGCAAGATGACGATGCGACCGTGGCCGTTCTGCGCGTGCGGTGAGGCCTGAGGCGCGTCGCCGCCGAAACATTTTGCTTGCTGCCATCGTATCTTATGGCATGGGAGGTGATGTATGAATCCCAGTCCTATGCGGCGGCACAGATCGTTTATCGGCCCGGTCATTCTGATCTGCATCGGGGTTTTCTTCCTGGTTGCGAACCTGGTGCCCTCGTTTGACCCGTGGCTGATTTTGATGCGCTATTGGCCGGTGATCCTGATTCTGATCGGGCTTGGCAAAGTGTGGGATTACTATGCCGCGCGGCGCGATACGGGAAGTACGGGCGGCTCGGACGTTTCCGGAGTGCTGATTGCCGTGGTTCTCCTGATCCTGCTGCTCGGTCTGGGGGTCTGGCGAACGGGCCGACGCAACATCACCAGCGGCAATGAGAAGCAGGAGACAAAGACGGTTGACCTCCAGGGCGCGACGGCCGTAACCGCTAACCTGAACTTCCCAGCCGGGCAATTAAATATCAATGGCGGCTCGAGCCATCTCGTTGACGCAGATTTTTCTTACAACGATTCGAATGTGGGGCCCCACCTAGATTACAGCGTCAGCTCAGGGCACGGCCAACTCAACGTGAGCGAAAACAATACTCAGGTTCACTTTGCAAATCACGACGACACCTGGGATTTACACTTCAACAACGACGTGCCACTCGATCTGACGCTTCAAATGGGCGCTGGAGAAAGCAATCTGCACCTGGCCGACCTGAACCTAACTCATTTGCAAGTTCACATGGGGGTGGGACAGATGCTGCTCGATTTGACCGGAGAGAGAAGGCAAAATCTTTCGGTGGATATTCACGGCGGTGTGGGCCAGGCGCGAATCCGTCTGCCCAAGGACATCGGCGTGCGTGCGCACGCTACAGGAGGAATTGGCGGGATAAATGTCCACGGCCTCACCAAAGAGGCAGACGACTACGTCAACGCCGCGTACGGAAAGACGCCGACGAGCATCGATTTGAGCGTAGAGGGTGGCATCGGCGAGATTGACCTCGACCAGGAGTAGCCTCCCTTTAGGCCCCACATTGGCGGTTTGGATTCGTGCTGCTTTCTTCGTTACTCAATCGCGCCGCTTACCTTGACAGTGCAGTAAGCGTCGGTTAGCGTCAAAAGTATCGTCTCGTAAATCTTTGGATGCGATGGACGGTATAGGAGCGGACATTGGCACGCCCGATCATCACTCTTACCACGGACTACGGCCTCAACGATCATCTCGTCGCGGCCATGAAGGGCGTGATTCTCAACATCAATCCCGATGTACTGCTGATTGACATCACGCACGGCGTGCTGGCTCATGACATTTTGGACGGCGCGATTACGATTGGACAGGCGTATCGATACTATCCGCCGAAGACGGTGCACGTGGTCGTGATCGATCCGGGCGTAGGAACACCGCGTCGGCCAATTCTCGTAGCGGCGGACCAACATTACTTTGTGGCTCCCGATAATGGCGTACTTTCGGCGGTTTACGACCAAACCGAAGCCCTCCACGTGTGGAATCTCACGTCCGAGCACTACTTTCGCCAGCCAATCAGCAATACGTTCCACGGGCGCGATATTTTTGCGCCTGTCGCCGCGTGGCTAACGAAATCATGGCAAAGCTCGGCCTTCGGCGAGCCGCTTACCGATTTCATTCGTTTCTCGCTGCCGAAGCCCAAGACAGAGGGGAACACAATCAAAGGCGTCGTCCTCAAAATCGATCATTTCGGAAATTTGATGACGAATCTGACGGCGGAGAACGCGCCCGCCATTTTCGCCGCCGACGCAAAGTTCACAATTCGCGTAGGCAATGGTGCAGTCAGTAAAATCGTCCCGACTTTTGCAGGAGGAGCCACAGGAGAGGCGGTCGCAGTAATGGGATCGAGCGGCTATTTGGAGATTGCTGTGAATCGCAACAGCGCGGCCCGAACCCTTGCCGCGGCGCGCGGCGCGGAAGTTACCGTTGAGCTGGCACAATAGCGGAGGCGCGAGGGGAAAACGTTCTCGCCAAGCTCGCCGCAGCGAAATACGCATGCAACCGGGTGCCCCGCAGTGCGGGCAAGCGGTCTAACCCTCTTTCACTACCACTTCAGTTGCTGACAGGCCGGCCGGTTGATCGTCGAGCGCCGGCAGCGAACCCAAGATAAGAAATGCGCGCATGCGAGGATCGAGCCAGTCGCGCAGCGCATCTCCAAGCAGATTAAACGCAAGCACGGCTGCCATAATCGCCAGCGCCGGGAAGACGACCATGTGCGGCGCATCGAAGAGATGACTTCTCGCGTCGTTGAGCATCGCACCCCAACTGGCCGTCGGCGCCAGCACGCCAAGACCGAGGAAGCTCAGCGTCGATTCGGCCAAAATCGCTCCCGCCATTCCGATCGTGGCCTGAATCAACACGGGCTGCAAAATGTTCGGCAGCAGATGCCGCACCAAAATGCGCGCATCGGACGCGCCAAGCGAACGGGCGGCGAGAACGTATTCCATTTCGCGCGCTTGCAGGATTTGCGCGCGAGCAAGCCGCGCATAACCCGCCCAGCCCGTGATGATCAACGCGAAGATCACTTTCCAAAGCCCGGGTCCGAAGAAGGCTGCGAACGCAATCGCCAGCAAAATTCCGGGAAAGGACAGGAACGCGTTGATGAGCACGATATTCAGAACGTGATCGAACCATCCGCCGAAATATCCGGAAAGGGCGCCAATCGCCAGCCCTACCAGCCCTCCGCCGACCACGACAAAAACGCCAACCAGCATCGACACGCGTGCACCATAGACGACGCGCGCAAAGATATCGCGTCCCAATTCATCGGTGCCCATCCAATGCGCGAAGCTCGGGCCTGCGAGGCGCGAAGCAAGATGTTGCGCCGTTGGATCGGCGTGCGCGATGAGCGGGGCCGCAATCGCGACGACGGTGAGCAGCAGAGTAAGGGCGAACGCCCAGCGTCCCGGCGCGCTGCTGCGTAGAAATTCGCGAAGGCTTTTCATTCGAGCCGCACCCTCGGATCAACCAGCGCGTAAACAAAGTCGGTCGCCACGTTTACCACCACGTACGTGACGGCGATAAGAAAAATGCAACCCTGCAAGAGAGGGAAATCGCGCGCTTCGATCGCCTGCACGGTCAAACGCCCGATACCAGGCCAAGAGAAAATCGTCTCGGTGATGATGGCACCGGCCAGCAACGTGCCGAATTGCAAGCCGATGATCGTGAGCGTCGGGATTAGCGCGTTGCGAAACGCGTGGCGCCAGAGGACTGCCCGCTCCGAGAGGCCCTTGGCGCGTGCCGTACGCACATAATCGCTGGCGAGCTCCTCCATCACCGAGGCGCGCACCATGCGCGTAAGAATCGCGGCCAGAGCCGCACCCAGCGTGATCGAAGGCAATATGAGATGCGAGATGCCGCCGCGGCCGGAAACGGGAAGCCATCCTAATCGGACGGAAAAGAACAGCATGAGCAACGGGCCCAGCGCGAAGTTCGGCACCGAAAGGCCAAGCAGCGTGAAGACGCCTACGGCGTGATCGGCTCCGCTGGCGCGCTTTGCCGCCGCGAGAATTCCCGCCGGAATCGAAATTGCTGCGCAGACGACGAGAGCGACGAATGCCAATTCGAGCGTAGCGGGATAATGATCGAGGATCACGTCCGTCACCGGCTCCTGAAAATGAAACGATTGTCCGAGGTTCCCGTGAAGGACGCCGACGAAATACTTCTCGTACTGGACGCGCAGCGGCTGATCGAGACCTAGCGTATGGCGAAGTTGCACAATGTCTTCCGCGCGCGCGCCTTCTCCAAGCATTTGCTCCGCCGGATCACCCGGCACGATGTGCGCAAGTAGAAAAA
This sequence comes from uncultured Acidobacteriota bacterium, assembly GCA_963753205.1. Classification (GTDB taxonomy): domain Bacteria; phylum Acidobacteriota; class Terriglobia; order Acidiferrales; family UBA7541; genus Palsa-295. Next base: position 374,142 of record CAVWBL010000002.1, read on the forward strand.
CCATCGTCAGAATCAGCCAAAGCGCCGGAATGGCGAGTACAAGGCGCACACCGACGTAGCGAATCATTTCGCGCGCGGACCTTTCCCGGAATGATGGGACGCCATCGGATGCTGTTCCGTCGTTGTGTGTGCGGCGGGGCCACTGCTGCTTGCCCCAGGGTGCGGCGTAACGGGATGAGGCAAGAGATGCTGTAGGCGTTGAATTTTCACGCGCGATATCCGGCGGCGATCCATTTCCATCACGGTGAAACGATAGCCGCCATCCTCAAAGCTTTCTCCGCCACGGGGGATTGCGCCGAGCCGACTCAAGACGTAGCCACCGACCGTCTCATATGCGGGATCCTCCGGCAGTGCGATATTGTACTGCGCATCAAGGTCGCGCACGTTGATAGCGGCGTCAAAGATCAGGCCGCCGTCAGGCAGCATCAACGGCCGCTCCTCGACGTCAAATTCATCGTGAATCTCGCCGACCATCTGCTCGAGGATATCCTCCAGTGTGACGAGCCCGAGGATACTGCCGAATTCATCCACAACCATCGCCAGGCTCGCTCGGCGAGCACGAAATTCGAGCAGCAGTTCGCTGGCGAACTTCGTCTCCGGAACGATCAGCACATCGCGCAAGAGACTCTTTAAATGAAATTCGAGCGGCGGCTGATTTTCGTCCGCGCGCCGAGAGCGATCGACGAGAACCCACATGGCGTCCTTTACGTGAACGAAGCCGGCCATGTGGTCGATTGTGCCCTCGTAAACAGGCAGGCGCGAACGCTGCGTGGTGGCGAACATGCGCATCACGTCGTCCAGAGAGGCGTCGATGGGCAGCACGTGCATATCGGGGCGCGGAACCATAATTTCGCGCACCTGGATGCTGCTGAGCTCCATGGAATTTTGAATGAACTGCACTTCGGTGGCGGGGAGTAGTCCGCCTTCGCGCGCCTGCTGGAGAACTGCCTGCAACTCTTCGCTGGACCGGACGGCGGTATGGCTCTGCGCTCCGGTGACACCCAGCGGCCGAAGGACTTTGTCGGCGAATCCATCAAGCAAATCGATGGCCCAGCGGAACGTGTGCAGGAACCAATAAAACGGCCTTGCGACGAGCAGCGCCACCCGCTCAGCTCGCGCGAGGCTCAAGCCTTTCGGAACGAGTTCGCCGAACGTTACTTGGAGCACGGTGAGCAAGCCGAAGGCGAGTACAAGCGCCACGCCGTGTGCCGTAAGCGCCGCCCATGGGCGCGGAATCATTTGCACGAGCGGATCGAGCAAGCGCGCGAGCGCAATTTCTCCGAGATACCCGAGGGAAAGGCTCGTCAGCGTGATGCCGACCTGCACGCCGGAGACGACTCGGCCCATGTCCGCGAGCAGGAGCTCAACGATTCTGGCGCGCGCATTGCCTTCTTTTGCAAGCTGGCGGATGCGCGATTGCCTGACGGCGACGAGAGAAAATTCTACGGCCGAGAAATATGCGTTGATGCCGATCAGGATCAGGACGCCGATGATGTGCAAAGCGCTCATCGTGGAAATCGCCCGTAGGCGATCGAGGAGAGGGCCGGCATCGTGCGCGGTGCATACGGGAGAAACATGCCTGGAAAGGCCATCTTAGCAAGATGCGCCGCGCGAGGGGAAAAATCCGAGACGGACTTTTCCTGCGAGAAACGCCGCTTAACGCTGTGACGCCTTATCCGCCGCGACTCTTTGCGTGAAATCACTGGATTTGCCGCGCGGTATCGTGACCGCGGTCCAGCCGGTTCCTGATGCGGCAAAATGTTTCGCGAGAAAGACAATCTGGCCCACGTGGTACGAATAGTGCGCCACCTGGCGGTTGATTGCCTGCATCACGGAATGCGCTTCGCCGCGAATCTTTACCGTGCGGGATAGGTCCTCGTCGGTGAGCGGTGCGATGGCATGGAAGACGCATTTCCAACCCGCTTCCCACAGCGCCATGATTTCCGCGCGCGTTTGCGGCGGCGCCAAGAATTCGCCATCGCGATTGCGGTCGGGCTTTTCGCCATCCGACGCAAGAAAATCGGTGAAGCGCGAGCGCATGTTGCCGGCCAGATGCTTGACGATGACGGCCATCGAGTTCGACTCGGCGTCGAGCGTTGCGTTGAGCGCTTCGTCCGGAGCTTGTTCGAGCGCGCGTTCGGCGAGGCGCTTGTAATGTTTCAGCAATTCCAGACAGTCTTTTGCGTAGGAAGTCGTAAATTCGAGTGGCATAACGCGATTTTGCACCTCTACGGTCGCCACCCGCAAGCAAGGCTTGGGTTTGGATGGAATCACGCCTTGCGTTAGAATGGCTGCGCAAATGAGCTCCACAGCGAATAAAACGGCGGCCGAACAGCCCCGCAAAGGCGAGTTCGAGAAGTCCCTCACGCGCCTCGAGGAAGTGGTGAAGAGGCTCGAAAGCGCTGACCTCTCTCTCGATGAAGCGATGAAGCTCTTCGAAGAGGGAGTGAAGCTTTCGCGCGAATGCCAGAAGCAGCTCGAGGAAGCCGAAGGCCGTGTCGAGATCCTGCTGAAGAAGGCCGATGGGAAGATCGTCGCCGAACCGTTTGAGCCCGAAGATGAGTCCTGATCCTGGCGGCACGGTATTGTTTGCGTCCAGCCCGCTTTGCTCCGCATGAAACTGCCGCAATTTTTCGAAGAAGACCGCGCGTTGATTGAGACTGCGCTTTCGCGCCTCCTACCCGCCGAAGATACGCCGCCCGTCTCAATCCACCGAGCGATGCGTTATAGTGTTTCCGCCGGAGGCAAGCGCATCCGGCCGGTGCTGTGTGTCGAAGCCGCGCGACTATTTTCTACCGATCTCACCGGCGCCATCGATGCGGGATGCGCGCTGGAATTTATCCACACCTATTCTCTGATCCACGACGATCTGCCGGCTCTCGATAACGACGATCTGCGGCGCGGCAAGCCGACGAATCACAAAGTCTTTGGCGAGGCGATTGCGATTCTCGCAGGTGACGCGCTGCTGACCCTTGCGTTTCAGACCCTTGCCGATGTGCCGATAGAGGCGGAGCGTCGCGTTCGCGCGATTGCCGAGGTCTCCCGCGCCGCGGGAACCGTCAACGGAATGGTTGGCGGACAAGTGGCGGACATTGAGGCGGAACGCAAGCCCGTCGATGAAAAGGGGCTCGAATATATTCATCGCTCGAAGACGGCCGCGCTGATTCGGGCGTCAGTCGTTGCAGGTGCAATCGTCGGTGGCGGCTTGGACGAAGACGTCGCGCGGCTGCGGCGCTTCGGCGAAAATATCGGGTGGGCGTTTCAGGTGGTTGACGACATCCTTGACCTGGAGGAGTCTTCCGCAGCACTCGGCAAGACTGCCGGAAAAGATCAGGCGCAACAAAAGGCCACGTACCCTGCGCTCTACGGCTTGGAGAAATCGCGCCGCCTCGCTTCCGACCTTTCGCACAGCGCCATGCGCGAATTGGATCGTTACGGCGAGCGCGGTACCAATCTTCGCGCTCTCGGTGAATTTCTTGCTGCGCGCCGCTCCTAGCTCACGCCGGTGAGTGAACATTCCTCAGAAAGAAAAAAAACTCCCAAACCGGGTAAGGAGCGCCTCGACGTGCTCCTTGTCGAGCGAGGGCTTGCCGCTTCGCGCGAACGTGCGCGCGCAATATTGCTTGCGGGGCAAGTTCGCGTAGCCGGCGCGCCAGCCGATAAGCCGGGTACGCAAGTCGCGAAGGACGCGCCGATTGAAATTGTCGGGGAAACTCTTCGCTACTCCAGCCGCGCCGGATTGAAGCTCGAAGGTGCGTTTGCGGACTTCGGCATATCGGCCGAAGGTAAGACCTGTCTCGACATCGGCAGTTCAACCGGCGGCTTTACGGATTGCTTGCTTCAGCATGGCGCTGCAAAAGTTTACGCGGTGGACGTAACGATCGATCAGCTCGATTGGAAGCTGCGTAAAAACCCGCGCCTACGTACCATCGAACGCAATGCGCGCCATTTGCGCGCCGAGGACGTCGGTGAACCGGTCGATCTCGTCACGATCGATGTCTCTTTTATCTCGCTGGCAAAAATTCTGCCCGCCGTAATCGAAGCTGCCGGCCTTGCCGCGGAATTCGTGATTCTTGTGAAGCCGCAATTCGAGCTGGAGAAAAGTGCCGTGGGCAAGGGCGGGATCGTGCGCGACGCCGCGTCGCAACAACGCGCCGTTGAACAGGTAAAGGCCGCTGCGGCCCTCTTGGGGCTCCAAATGGTAGGAGAACGCCCCAGCCGTGTACGAGGGGCCGAAGGAAATCAGGAGTTTTTTCTGCACGCGCGGCGAAAGCCGTAGGGTAGAATTTCTGATCCGAACTCAATGATCCGCTCCGCCGGTATCATCACAAAACCCGCTCACGAACGGCCCAAAGCCGTCATCCCCCCGCTGATCTCCTGGCTGCAAGCGAGAAAGGTCCAGGTCTTCGTCGATCAAGATACGCAGGCCTGCTCGGATGCACAGGCACCGGCTCTTTCTCGCGAAGAGCTGGCAGAGAAGATCGATTTGCTGATCGTTCTCGGGGGCGATGGCACGCTGCTTTCCGGCGCACGAGCTTTGGGGGGCAAGAGAGTGCCGATTCTGGCCGTAAATCTGGGCGGCCTCGGCTTTCTCTCCAGCGTGACGCTAGACGAAGTCTACCCGGTGCTCGAAACCGTGCTCGCTGGCGGCCATCAGACCAGCGAGCGCATGATGCTCGAAGCCAATATTCTGCGCGACGGGAAAAGCGTGGAGCACCAGAACGCACTGAACGATGCGGTCATCACAAAGACGGCGCTCGCGCGCATGCTGGAGTTTGACGTTTTTATCGACGGCTCGCCGGTGACCCGTTATCGCGCGGACGGGCTGATCGTCGCGACGCCGACGGGTTCAACGGCCTATTCCCTCGCCGCCGGTGGCCCGATCGTCGATCCGCAGCTCGACGCTCTGCTTGTGACTCCTATTTGTCCGCACATGCTGACGAATCGACCTCTGGTGATCCCGGACACGGCGCGAGTGGAGATTGATGTTGCCGCTACGGAAGAGCCGGTCTATCTCACAATCGATGGCCAGGTGGGCTTCCAGCTGGAGTCGCGCGATCGCGTCCGCGTAACGCAATCCGCAAATCGTGTGCTGCTTGTCCAGCCGCCGCGCAAGACCTACTTTGACGTGCTGCGCAGCAAGCTTCGCTGGGGAGAACGTTGAAATCAGGCGTCCTGCCTGATCTTGAGCACCACAAGCGCGCGATCGTCGGCCGGGTGCTTGCCACCGGAGAAGTGGTCCGCCTCTTCCAGAATTCGATCCGCAATCGCATCAGCGCCAAGCTGCTGGTGCTGGACAATCAGGTTTGCCAACCGCGTATGGCCGAAGAATTTTCCGTCAGCGCTCTGCGCGTCTCCGATTCCGTCCGAATGGAACACAATAATGTCGCCCGGATCGAGGATGAAGATGCGTTCGTCATACGTCGCTTCCGGAAACATCCCCAGCGGAAATCCTACGAGCCGGATTTTTTCGCATTTTCCCCCGTGCAGGAGCAGCGGCTGCTCTTGCCCGGCATTCGCGATCCGGAGCCGCCGCCGGCGTCTGTGCCATGTGGCAAAACAGAGGGTCATGAAACGCCCTTCGATCATGCGATCGCTCAAGAATCCGTTGATCGCGCGGAGCATATTCGCCGGACGCGGCTTTTGCGAACCAAGGCTGCGCAACGTGCCCACGGCGACAGCTCCATAAAGCGCCGCCGCACTTCCCTTCCCGCTCACGTCGCCCAAAGCAAAGGCCAACTCTTGCGGCCCGTAACGCACAAAGTCGTATAAGTCACCGCTCAGTTCGCGCGACGAAACTACCCGTGCCGCAATATCCAATCCGTATTCCGGCCCGGGCGCGCGCGGAAGCAAGGCACCTTGAATACGCCGCGCCGCGCTTAAATCGCGCTCCATCCGGCTTTCGTCGCGCGCCACCTGCTCATACAGGCGCGCGTTCTCGATCGAAACCGCGAGGTGCGACGCCAGAATCGAAAGCATCTGCACGTGGTCCGGGGTGAAATAGTTGAGCTGCGGGCTTTCCAAATCCATCACGCCCATCACGCGATTCTTGTAAATCATCGGGACGGCAAGCTCGGAGCGCGTTTCCGGATTCATCATCACGTAGCGCGGGTCGAGCGTCACGTCCGGCACCACGACAGGCCGCCGCAGGGATGCGGCCGCGCCAACAATCGCCTCGTGCGCCGGTACCGCGAATTTCTCCTGCACGCGCTGGCCAAACTTCACCGTGACGCGTCTTCGAAACACGTTGTCGGCTTCGTCGTAGAGCAAGATGCTGAAAATCTGGTAGTCAATCAGTCGCTTGGCAAGTTCCGCCGCCCGCCGCAATACCTCCTCCACCTCGAGCGTCGAGTTCGCCTCGCGACTAATCTCGTTAATCAGTAGCAGCGTTTCGGCTTGCTTTTGAGCGTTTTCATATAGGCGCGCATTTTCGATGGCGGTGCCGATGCGGCTCGCCACGAGCACAAGCAGGCTCTGTTGTGCCGGCGTAAAATAATCCGGCTGGCGGTTTTCCACGTCGAGCACACCGATCACGCGCCCGCGAACGATCAACGGCACCACGAGCTCCGACCGTACGGCATCCACAGCGTTGAGGTAGCGCGAATCCTTCGTCACGTCGCCCACGCGAATCGGCTGGCCCAGCGCGGCGGCTGCCCCGATGATTCCGTCGCCAATGGGAATGCGCCAGTGCTCGACCACTTCGAGGCGGTGCCCTATAGCGAAGCGAAAATAGAGGTTATTCGTGTTCTCTTCGCGCAGCAGGACGGCAAAAATCTCGTAATCGATCAGACGCTTAATATGGCCCGCGGAATTGGCAAGAACTTCGTCCAGATTGAGCGTCGAATTGATGTCTTCGCTGATCTCCGTGAGCACGGCCATCGTATCGGCGGAAATCTCCGGCGCGGAATTCAGTTCAGCGGGATCGGTCGGATTGGAGCTAACAGTCATTGAGCCGGCCACCGTACACGACGGCTGCCAACAAAAAAGAGCCGTCAATTAAGCTACGCGCCGGAAGCAAACATTATAACAGGGCGGAACTTGGCTTCCGGGGGCTCTGCTTAAAGAAAAACCACGCCGAAGCACAGCTTTAGCGCAGAACTGCTCCATTTTGTGGGGCTTGCTGGCTAGCAGCACCGGGATCGAGAATACAAACATCCTTCAGATTTCTATAGCGTTCGGCGTAATCGAGCCCGTAGCCGATCACGAATTCGTCTGGTATCTGGAAACCAATGTAATCGCCCGTCACGTTGACGCGCCGGCGCGAAGGCTTATCGAGCAAGGCTGCGACGCGCAGCGTCTTCGGTTTGCGCTGGCGGAGAATGCGCAATAAATAACTGAGAGTGAGTCCCGTATCGAGAATGTCTTCCACCAGGATCACATTCAGGCCGGCGATATTACTGTCTAGGTCCTTTAGCAGCCGCACTTGCCCCGAGGAGTCTTTGTTCTTTCCGTAGCTCGAGACGGCGATGAAATCGAGCGACGTCTCCAGATTGATTTCGCGAATCAAATCCGAAAGAAATATGCATCCGCCCTTGAGCACGCCGATCAGGTGGACGCGCTCGCCCCTGAAATCGCGCGTAATCTGGCGCGCCACTTCATGGACGCGCTTCTTGATGGCGGCGCTGCGGATCAGGACTTTGGGATCCTTCCTGGTTATCTTCGGTGGCTTGGCTCGAACCATCGGCTCCTCTTTTCCTGGGGCACAACACTTTATCGTAACCGGCGAAAGAATCGTACGATTTTGCAATGCCAGGCATACACCTTCAAAAATTCTGTCGCGACAAACGCCGCAGCACCCACCCTTTTCGCTTTTCCGCTACTGTTCTCTCTGACGTACTTCCTTTGGGTCGACACCGACGCAGAGGGTCGCAATCGAGCAACAAAGGCCGAATTGGCATTGCCCCGCATCCCGCAGGAACGCTATCATCATGGGGACAGGATCAATCTAAATCGGTCTCGCGCGGCGGGTCTGCGCGATCCTTTCCGAAGGCAGAACAGCTTTCTTTCACCCGTTGCCGATAAGGCGATCTCACCGATCCGCGGACTGGCGGCCTCCGCTGCCCGCAGCCAATCAGCTTGTGAACCGTAACTTTCGCACGCAACGAACGCGCACGGACATATGCTGCCACCGGCAGCCGAACACCGTGTCAGGCTGCGACGTAGCGGCATAGGAGGTCATCCAATCGACGTGACTTTGGCTCCCCAACACGCGCTTACAAAGCTCCTCCGGAGCCGCATCGCCATCATCGATGGCGCTACGGGCACGACCATTCGCAATTACCGGATGAGTGAAGCCGATGTGCGGGGCAATCGTTTTAAAGACGCCAAGAAGGACCTTCTCAATAACGGCGATCTCTTTTCGCTCACCCAACCGCAGATGATCGGCGACATTCATCGCCGTTTTCTCGAAGCTGGCGCGGACATCGTCGAAACCAACACCTTCGGCGCAACGAGCATCGCGCAGAGCGAATTTTTCGTGGATGATCCGCGCGAACACGGCGGCCGCAAAGACCCTGAATTCTACGAGAAAATAATCGAAGATTCTTTCCTGAGCAGCCTGGCATGGGAGATTAACGAAAAGTCGGCTCGCCAATGCCGCGAATGGGCGGATCGCGTTGCCAACGCCACGGGGCGTCAGCGCTTCGTCGCCGGGGCAATCGGACCGCTCACAGTCTCGCTTTCGAATTCGCCTGACGCCGACGATCCAGGATTTCGCGTGGTCACTTTCGATCAGGTGAGGACCGCGTACATGCGGCAAGCGCGCGCCCTGATCGCCGGTGGGGCGGATCTGCTTCTGCTCGAAACTATTTTCGATTCGCTCAATGCGAAAGCGGCGCTCGTTGCCATTCAAGACGTCTTCGCACAAGACGGCAAAGAGCTGCCCATCATGATTTCGGCAGCCGTCGGGCGTGGCGGCGAGACGATGATCTCTGCACAAACCGTCGAAGCATTCTGGAACTCCGTCGAACACGTGCGCCCGTTCTCCGTCGGCCTGAACTGCTCTTTGGGACCGGATCTGATGTACCCATTTCTGAGCGAGCTTTCCGGAAAAGCCACTGCGGCCGTTTCGTGTTATCCGAACGCCGGATTGCCGAATCCACTTTCAGCAACCGGCTTCGACTTGCAGCCAGCCGACATGGCTCGTTACCTAAGCGATTTTGCGCGCGCCGGCCTCGTGAATATCGCCGGCGGCTGCTGCGGCAACACGCCCGAGCACATCGCCGCCATCGCCAAAGCGCTCGAGGGTTTGCCGCCGCGACCATTGCCGGAAGCCGCCGAGGACTTTGCAGAGGCCGAGCCCGTAAAACTGGCGAGTGTCGCAGAGACTAAGCCGCTCCGCCTTTCCGGCTCGCAACCGTTCACGCAACAGCCCGGCGTCTTCATCATGATCGGCGAGCGCACCAACGTCGCCGGCTCGCCCAGATTCGCGGCCCTCATTAAAGCCGAAAAATACGAAGAGGCCGTCTCCGTCGCGCGCCAGCAAGTGGAAAACGGCGCCAACGTAATCGACATCTGCATGGACGAAGGCATGATCGACGGCGTCGCGGCAATGTCGCGCTACTTGCAGCTGCTCGCGAGCGAACCTGAGGTGGCCAAAGTTCCGTTCATGGTCGACTCCTCGAAATGGGAAGTCATCGAGGCGGGCCTCAAATGCCTGCAAGGCAAAGGCATCGTCAATTCGATCTCGCTCAAAGAAGGCGAAGACAAATTCCGCCACAACGCCTCCACCGTGCTGAAATACGGCGCCGCCGTGGTGGTGATGGCATTCGATGAGAACGGCCAGGCCGCCACCTACGAGGACAAAATTCGCATCTGCGAGCGCGCGTATCGAATTTTGGTCGACGAAGTCGGCTTTCCGCCCGAGGACATTATCTTCGATCCGAACATCCTCACCGTTGCGACGGGCATGGAGGAACACAACAACTACGCCGTCGATTTCATCAACGCTACGCGCTGGATCAAGGCGAATCTGCCGCATGCGAAGGTCAGCGGTGGCGTCTCGAACATTTCATTCAGTTTTCGCGGCAACAACAAAGTGCGCGAAGCGATGCATTCGGCGTTTCTCTATCACGCCATCGCTGCCGGCATGGATATGGGCATTGTCAATGCCGGCATGCTCGAGGTTTACGAAGAGATCGGGCCGGAGTTGAAGACGCTCGTCGAGGATGTTCTCCTGAATCGTCGCCCTGACGCGACCGAGCGTCTCGTGGAATTTGGCGAACGACTCAAAGCCGCCGGCGCTCACACGGGCGCGTCACAAGGCGAAGGCAAGACCGAGGAATGGCGCAACGGAACGGTCGAGGAGCGCCTTTCTCACGCGCTCGTCAAGGGCATTGACGCATACATCGAGGCCGATGCGGAAGAGGCCCGCGTCAAGCTCGGCCGGCCGCTCGCCGTGATCGAAGGCCCTCTCATGGACGGCATGGGCGTGGTCGGCGATCTTTTTGGCGCGGGGAAGATGTTTTTGCCGCAGGTGGTGAAGTCCGCGCGCGTGATGAAAAAGGCTGTCGCGTACCTGACGCCGTTTATGGAAATCGAGAAGGCTTCGCTCGCCGCGGCCGGCCACGCCGTGAGAACGCAGGGCAAAATCGTGCTCGCCACAGTGAAGGGGGACGTACATGACATCGGCAAAAATATCGTCGGCGTAGTGCTTGCCTGCAACAACTACGAAGTGATTGACATGGGCGTGATGGTCCCGTGCGAAAAGATTCTCGAGCGAGCAAAAGAGGTTCGCGCGGACATCATCGGCCTCAGCGGCCTGATTACGCCGTCGCTCGACGAAATGGTCCACGTCGCGCGCGAAATGGAGCGATTGGAATTCAAAGTGCCGCTGCTGATCGGCGGCGCCACGACGAGCCGCGCGCACACCGCCGTGAAGATCGCACCTAATTACAGCCAGCCGGTCATCCACGTAGTCGACGCGAGCCGTGCCGTGCCCGTCGCAACCACTCTCTTGAGCGACGAAAATAAACCGGCATTCCTAGCGCAACATCGCGCTGAGTACGAAGCCGTTCGCAGGACGCTCGCAGCGCCGCGCCAGCAGCTTGTCTCGCTCGAACAGGCTCGCGCACGCCGCACGCCGATTGAGTGGCGCGTGGAGGATATTCCTGCGCCTTGTTTCACTGGCGTGCGCGTGCTCGATAATTTCCCGCTCGCCACGCTGCGCGATTTCATCGATTGGACGCCCTTCTTCCACACGTGGGGGCTCAAAGGCGTTTATCCGCGCATCCTCGAGCACGAAATCCACGGTGCGCAGGCGCGCCAGATCTTCACGGAAGGAAATGATCTGCTCGATAAGATCGTCGAGCAAAATCTCATCACGGCGCGCGGTGTTTACGGACTTTTCCCCGCGAATGCTGCCTGCGATGACGTCGAACTGTACGCAGATGGTGGGCGAGTGAACGTGCGCGAGAAGTTCTATTTCTTGCGGCAGCAGGCCCACAAAGAAGGAAATGAACCCTGCCGATCTCTGGTGGATTTCGTTGCGCCCAAGGACTCACGCCTCCCCGATCACATAGGCGCGTTCGCCGTTACGAGTGGCATCGGCTTGAAAGAACTCTGCGATCGTTTCCGCGCGCAAAACGACGATTACAACGCCATCATGGCCGAAGCGCTCGCCGACCGCCTCGCGGAAGCGTTTGCCGAGTGCCTCCACAAACGCGTGCGCGAAGAATGGGGTTACGGCTGCCGCGAAGATTTAAGCCATGAGGATTTAATTCACGAAAAATATCGCGGCATCCGCCCGGCGCCTGGCTATCCGGCGTGTCCGGATCACACCGAAAAAGGCACGATCTGGCGCCTGCTCGATGTGGAGAACAATACCGGCATGCAGCTTACGGAATCCTTCGCAATGTGGCCCGGTTCGAGCGTGAGCGGGCTCTATTTCGCGCATCCCCAATCGCGCTATTTCAGCCTCGGCAAGATTGATCGCGACCAGGTCGCCGATTACGCCCAACGCAAAGGCATGTCCGTCGCTGAAGCCGAGCGCTGGCTCAGCCCCAATCTGAATTACGACCCGGCCTCGTAATTGCCATACCTGTCTCTTAGAGTTACTCCCAGGAAACGAAGGCGACGAAATTGCCCACTGCCCGGGCGCGAGTTGCGAAAATACACATATCCGCCCCATGGACCTTCCAAAGCATCTTCCGCAGCTGGACGTGCTCCGCGGAATTGCCGTGCTAACGGTCATTGGTTACCACGGTCTCCACCTGATTCCGCACCTCCATTTGAATCTCGCGCTCGGCACGGGTTATGTGGGCGTCGATTTGTTCTTCGTATTATCTGGATTCCTCATAACAGGAATCCTCGCAAGGACAAAGGACTCGGCAAACTATTTCAGGAACTTCTACGCCAGACGCGCACTGAGGATCTGGCCCGTATACTACGTGCTGCTTCTTTTTACGTTCCTTGTGCTTCCCTTAATTCATCCGCAATCCACGGCAAGCATCTTTGGAAAATCGCATCCATGGGAGTCCTATCCACTGTTCCTGCAGAACTTGACGGTCAATGGTCTTTCATTCGGCACCCTTACTGCCACATGGTCCCTTGCAATTGAAGAGCAGTTCTATTTGGTGTGGCCTGTAATTATTTTTCTCGCACCGCGGCGTTTTTTAAAGCCAATCGCCGTAGGAGCGCTGTTTTTGTCAGTTGCTGCACGATGGTCCGTGCAGTATGGTCTGATACCGCCCATCATAATTTACACAAACACTCTCACCAGACTGGACGGCCTGGCATTGGGTGCGCTGCTCGCCTTATGGATTCCGGAAACACAAGAAAGTAAAGTGAAGCTCGTGGGTATGATCGGGCTGGCACTCACCGCGCCAGCAGCACTCGCCCTGGGGTTAAAGAACCCGGGCCATTGGAGTTTTTTTGCAGTCGTTTCGGCGTGCTTCGCCTGTCTGCTTTGCACGGCCATTCATTTCCATGCGCTCTCGAAACTCCGGTTTTTGCGATACACGGGCAAGATCAGCTATTGCTTGTATCTTGTTCACGTCCCGGTATTCATGTTGGCGGACACCCCAGCGATGCGCAGGCTTGCACCTTTCCCGCCTGGCGCGACAGGCGAAGCAATCATCTTTCTCGCTTCTATTCTGGCGTGTTACGCAATCGCAGCCGCCTCGTGGACGTTCTTTGAAAGCAAATTCCTGCGGCTGAAGGACCGCTTTAACTACACAGCAAGCTTTTCCAGTGCCGCGCGACCCGACCGAATATTGGTTTCCTAGCCTTCCCCTGCAACGCAGAACGCGTGCCTCTACATGAACATCCTATGGCGATGGTATGCGTGCTGCCGCCTCATTCGAGGGCCCGCTGCTGCCACCTGAGTCTACCGCCTCCACGGTGTAGTAGTAGCCCGTTCCAGGCGTCACATTCGCGTCCGTATAGGTTAGTGCCGGAATGGGCGATGTATTGATCGGTGTTGTTCCTTCGGCGCCCGACGCCGTTCCGCGGAACACGTTGTAAGTCACTCCGCCCGTCGGGCTGGCCTCCCACGTCAGTACCACCGAATGCATTCCGTTTCCGGACAACGCTATCGTCGCGGGAGAGTTCGTCGCGTTGCTCGTGACGCTTACGGTTCCGCTTACCGATCCTCCCGAAAGCGGCGCGAATGTCACGGTAAGCGGCACCGACTGCCCCGGCATTAATACCGTTCCATTGATGATCCCGCTCGCGCTGAATCCCGCGCCAGTAATGCTCACGCCGGAAATAGTGATGTTGGAGTTGCCGGTATTTTTCAGCGACGTGGCCAGTTGGCCGCTCTTTTGATCCAACACGTTCCCGAATGCCAGGCTCGTCGGACTTGCGCCCAACAGAAGGCTTGTTGCCTGGCCTGTCCCCGAAAGGCTGATCGTCAAAGGCGAAGGCGTGCCGTTTGTCGTCAGTGTGATCGAACCGCTTACCGTACTCGCCGAAGATGGGTCGAATGTCGCACTGAATGTCATTTTTGCGCCCGGCGCGATTGTCGTCGAGGTGCTCAGCCCGGTTTGGCCGAAACCTGCGCCCGTCACACTAATCTGCGAGAACGTGAGCGTTGTACCGCCGCTGTTCGCGAGAGTGATCGGTTGCGAATTGGTCGTTCCTTCCGGCACCGTCCCAAACGCCACGCTCGACGGATTTGCCGCTACCTGCCCCGAAGAGTTCACGGTTAACGCGAGCGTCGCGGTTGCAGTTCCGCTTCCATTCGTGGCGCTCAGAGTTACGCTGAACTTGCCCGAGGTTGTCGGCGTGCCGGAGATCGCACCGCTCGTCGTGCTTACGGTCAGGCCGCCCGGTAGTCCAGTCGCACCGTAGCTTGTGGGAGAGTTCGAGGCCGAAATTTGATATGAAAACGAACTTCCCACCGTACCGCTGGCTGTCGTCGAACTGGTGATAACCGGCGGGGCCGAAACCGCGAACGTTGTTGCCGTAGCCGTATTGGATGGCGAGCTGCTCGCGCCCTGCGCACTCACCGAACGGACTTGATAGTCATAAACAGTCGCCGCGGACAAGCCTCCGTCTTGATATGTGGTGTCGCTCCCACTCAGAGACCCAATCTTGACGAAATTCCGGCAGCTTGCACCCTGGCATCGCCAGATCGCATAGCTTGCCACGCTCTGTGACCCTCGTGGAGCCGACCAGTTCAGGGCTATTTGCGTGGCGCTTGTTGCGGCAGCGGTCAGATTCGTGGGCGGATATAGATAGGAATGATAACGATAAGGTTGCGCCAGGATCGCAGAACATACCATTGCAACCGCGAGCGCTAGCGCCACGAGCGGTATGGAGAGCTGCCGGGTGCTATGTGTTTTGACGGCGCTGGATGCCCAATTTTTTAACTCTGTTGCTTGCTTCCAGGCACTACGGCCACACACTTCCCTCAGCGTAGGAGCCGACACGACGCCTCCCGACATTCCCGTTTTTTTGGCCGGGGGCTGAGCTCGCGCGTGACCCTGAGGAATTAGAGGAGAATAAACGCCCAGCGCGTCCATTAAGCCGCAGCGAAGCGCAAGACTCAACTGACCCTGGGTCGGGATTTCGGGCAAATAAAGAGACTGGTCCAGGTACAGGGAACCGGCACAAATCAGAGAGACGTGGATATGTTTCTGGGGGCAGGCGTTAGCTGCTATGCAACGGCGTGTCCGCTGGTGAGCGCTGCCTCAGCCTCTGCTCGCCGTCACCTGTCAGCCGTCAAAATCACTGCGCTTGCCCCCGGTAGGTGAATTTCGCAGCCGCCGCTGTGAATGAGAGCCGCCTCTTCTTTGACACTCGACCAGTTTCCATCCGCCCCGATTTCCGCGCCGCCAAATTTCACTCCGGTCTTGCTGCCCAAATCGGGGCCCTCCAGTCGCAGGATCGACGACTTCCGAAAATGCGCCGGCAAACTAACAGAGACAATCGCGTCTGCCTCGGCATCCTTATTAATCATGGTGACAAAGACGCGACCCCTCGCACCCTTCACCGCGTACGCGGTCACATTCATTCCATTTGCGTCGTACTGCGCGCCGATTCTTGTGCCATGGCCAGACAGTGCAAACGCCAGCATGGCGTAATACAGTGGCTTCGCCACTGGTCGCTGCGCTTCGTCGTCCGCGATCGGCGAATAAGAGCTGACGAAACCCAGGTGATTCACTCCCGTCTGGAAATTGGCACCCGCGCCGTTTCCTGCAGCAATCGCGAAAAGGTAATCGAGGCCCCATAGTGCGGCCGCAAACGTATCGCTCACGCCTGGCTTGCCGCCGCCGTAGCACGAATTCGTCTCGCAAATTCGGTAAGGCACGCCCGCGCTGCGCGAAGCCGCCTCGCATTGAGCGAGCATGCGCGTCAAACCCTCGGACGGAGCCAGGAGTTTCTCGATCGTACTTGACGGACTTGTCGGAGGCCCCTCTGCGTACCGATGATGAGTCAGCAGTTTCAGGTCCGAGCTTTCGTCCGCGGCAAATTGCGTCAGCCAATCCGTATGGCTCGCTACGTCCGGCCCAGCAAACGGAATCTTCGGGAACTTCGCGCGAAGCGCCGCTTTGTACTCGCGATATTCCTTCAGATAGTCCGCGTACGAGTAGCCCTTCGGCCGATGCGCCACGCCGCCCGCAAAGAGGTCCGGTTCATTGCCGATTTCGAGGGCAAGCAGTTTGTCCTTCGTTGCGGCGATCACGCTGGCGGCTTCTTCGAGGGCGTTTCCGATATCGCGGCCGCCGAGATTCAGCCCCCAGATCAGTTGCCAGCCGGTGGCGTCAAGAAATTCGCCCAGATCGCCAATCACGGAATCGTCCACCACCGTCGCCTTGGTCGCGCACACAGGTGGACCGTCCTTCGCATAGCTGGAAAAATCCGAAGTATTGCCGCCGACGCGAATCACGCCGCGTCTGCCCAGGTTCCTCACAAATTGCAGGTAAACCGAGTTGCGCGCGCTGAGCAGTCCGGGCCGCGCAAGCGACGAAATTTCGTAGCCAAGTCCAAGAAAATCGCCAGGAATTTCTCCAAGCACCTGCTGGGGATCGACGACAAGAGAAACGCGGCGAGGTTGAGAGGCTGTCTGTGCGAATGCCGGATACCCGCCGCCAGTCACCGCCGCAGCCGCGCCCGCCGATGCCTTCAAAAAAGTTCTGCGGTCCATACCCGTCGCCGCAAACTTTGCCCCACTCCTCTTAATGAAGTCAAGCGCGCTAAAGATTGCTCGGCTCAGATCCGGGTCGCGAGACGAAGTACTATGTCCGTACTTTCCACAATAGAAATCGCCTTTTGAGCGTGCTAACTTTCATCGTTTTTAATCGAAGGGAAGCAGGGCGTGAATCGCTGCTAAGTCCCTGTCGCTGCAACAACAATTGCAATTCGAATCGGCGAAAAAGGGGCAAAAATCTTAAAGGAATCAACCCAAAGAACGGGGACCTCAGCCCGGCGGACAGGCGCCCGCCGGGCCGAACACAGCGATACCGACTGCCCCAACGCTACTCGCTGATCGCCACGCCGTTGAATGCCGCAACGCCGACCGAATCCGAGTCCACCACATGCGTAAGGTTCCCGTGGCCATCGACGGAGAAAACGGCAACATGTGCATCGCTAGTTGAGGTGTAAATCACGGCGAGCCATTTACCGTCGCTGGAAACGGTGATATCCGTCGGGGCACCGGCTACCGGCACCGACTTATAGAACACGCCGCCCTGATCGTCGCTAAAGAATATGGAGATGGCGTGGGCCGGTGAGTTCGCCGTGTACCAGACACTGCCGGGCCCTTTCGCGACCCAGCAAGGTGCATTGGAGGGACACGGCGGCGGCGGACCGGCTACGGGAAAAACATTGCGGTCAGCGTCGACTATGGCAAAGCTATCGGGACTATGCGCGGGGGTGAACCCCAGCACGTTTCCCCAGACCGCCTCGCCGAGCGGCGTATGGTTCGCACTGGCGGGGAGCGCAATGGACGCACTCGTTCCGCTCAACGCGCCTTGATAGCGCGTTAGCGGGAGCTGCAAAACCGATCCGGACGTCATCGTGACGGCGGCCCAACTCTTGCCCACCGCGATTTGCGCGGCCGAAGAATCGGACAGGCTCACGACGCCGCCATCCACGAACCCCCAAGGCCACGCGTGGCTTTCGGCGCAATTTGCGCCGACAACAAAGAGCTGGCCGCCGGTTAGCGCGACGGAATCGGGCTTCGTGCAGCCGTTCGCCAATCCGATGATTCTGTCCACGCGAACGAAGTCGTCAAAGCGCACGAGTTCGCTGACGTTGTTCGATCCAAAGTTGGCGACGGCGCCCAGACTGCCCTGAAACTGAAGGATTCCGGCGTTGCCGGCTGCGCCGCCTTTGCCTCCGGTCGGCAGCGTATCCGCAAGCGCAAGCGAGGGCGTGCCGTCGGTATCGAGCTCGAATACTTCGACGGCGTTACTGGTAACGTTATTGCTGCTGGTCAGTATCAGGACTTTGCGATCATGATTTGGACTCGCGTTTGCGAGCGCGGCGGCAAGAAAGGTGGACGCCAACCATGCGCAGGCACGCCACGCAGAGAACTTGTGCAGCTTGGGAAAATTCATCGAGATCTCCTTGGAATTGGTGAGAGTGCGCCGAAGCGCCCGGTTTCAGACGTCAGCAATGACGCAGCAGCTTCACGGGTGAGTATTCGGTCCCCGGAATCGAAAAGTTACGCTTTGAATATCAAAAAACTCCGAAGTGCAGATTTCGATTCATGCGAGGGCTCCGTAACTTTTTGGCGTCCTGGGGCGAATACCCTTAAATGGGAATGGTATGGCAAAGTAGCGGATTGGGCGGCCCACAAGCGCGCGATACGATTTGCGCAAACGCGAAACTCCTGATACACACGAAGCCTGTCGATCCCATGTGCCCGGACAGCGATCTCGAGGTGCTGATGGCGGCATATCAGGCCGGCGATTTTGCTGCGGCCAGGGCGCTCATCGATCGCGTCAGCCCGCAGCTCCACCGCTTTTTCATCGCGCAATCGGCGAGGCGCGCCGATGCCGACGATCTGCTGCAGGAGACTTGGCTTCGCATTCACAAAGTACGGCACACGTATCGAGCCGGCGAGCCGGTGCTTGCTTGGTTTTATGCGATCGCGCGGCACGTTCGCGTGGATCACTATCGTAGGACCATCCGTATTGCGGCACGCGAGCACAAGTTGGATGATCTGCCCGAGACTGCGGCGCCGCTGAAACCGGAATTCAGGGGCACGGGCAATCTGGAAGACATGCTGGCGCCCCTGCCGCAAAGCCAGCGCGAAGTGATCGAGATGTTGAAAGTAGCGCAAATGTCCCTGGAAGAAGTGGCGCGCGCCACATCATCGAGCGTGGGCTCCGTGAAACAAAAGGTGCACCGTGCGTACAAAAAGCTGCGGGAGACGATGGACTCGATGGACGCGAAGAAGTCACGGACGGGAGAATTGTCGTGAACGACGACAAACTCGACCAGAAATTGGAGAGCTCCGCGCGGGCTTCGCATGAAGTCAAGCCGGAGTTGCTCGCGTCCATTGCGGAGTCGATCCAGCCTGCGATGAAGCCCGTTCGTCCGCTTGCGCCCGCGTGGCTGCTGACCGGAGCCGCGGCTCTGGTCTGCGCCGCGGTCGCGCTTGCCGGAGCCGATCGATTTGGCTTTCTGGGGTTCGAAAGGCTCGGAATCCCGGCGCGTGCGTCGATTTTTGTCGCTCTCGGGGTTTGCTTGTATGTCGCGTCAGAGGAATTCGTCAGCCAGATGATTCCCGGCAGCCGGCATCGCGTGACGCCCGCCGCACTGCTGCAAATAACGATCGTCGGGCTGATTACGGTCTTCGCCATACTCTTCCGCGATTACCATACGATGGATTTTTTCTCTGCGGGCATCGTTTGCCTTTCGGTTGGCCTGCTTCATGCGGTGCCGGCAGCGTTGATTTGCTGGTTTGTGCTACGCCGCGGCTTCGCCGTGAGTCTCGTCTCGGCGGGATTGGCGGCGGGAATTCTCGGCGGCTTGGCGGGCGTGACGATGCTCGAGCTTCATTGCTCCAATTTTGAGGCACTGCATATAATCGTGTGGCACACGGCCGTCATCCCCACGAGCGGTGCGTTAGGTGCGCTGAGTGCGTGGCTGTGGCATCGCGGCCCAAATGGAACAGCACGTTCGGCGGTGTGAAATAGGGCGCTTTCGAGCCGCCTTGGGCGACTCCAAACTGAATGAGCGAACAGCCAAAACCGGAACCATGGCTTCGCGGCACGTTGGCGCACGTCCCCGCCGTGCCGCGTGCCGTGTTGCACGCGCTCGAGCTTGCGCGCGAAGACATTTTGCGATGGTGCAGCGGCCTGGGCGACGACGATCTCAACGCGCGGCCTGCGGGAATAGCGCCTATCGCGTTTCACATCCGGCATATCGGACGCAGCGCGGACCGCCTGCTCACGTATGCCGAAGGTGGCCAGCTCACGCCTACGCAGCTCGGTTTGATGAAGACCGAGCTCGATGCGGGCGCCACGGGCGGCAGCTTGTTTTTTGAATTTAACGAGGCCATCGAACACGCATGCGCAAGGATTCGCGCCCTTGACGCGAGATGTCTGGAAGAACCACGGAAAGTTGGGCGAAAGGAGTTGCCGACGACCGTCGGCGGGTTACTGGTCCACGTGGCCGATCATACACAGCGGCACGTAGGACAAGTGGTTACCACCGCTAAGATTGTAATCGCCTCACGTGCCTAACCGGAGCTGCACTCCCGATTCGTGAGCGATCGAGGAACAATTCAGCTTCGAGGGACAATTCGGCCTCAGTCAGCTACCATTTACCGGTCGCGATGCGCAGGACCACAGCCGCCAGCCCCACCATAATGATCGTGCCGATCAGAGCCTCGAGCGCCACAGCAATCGACGGAAGATCCTCGTTAAGAATCTTGATGCTCTTCTTCATTGTCTCCCCTGACCTTGACGCGCGCGCCGACGGAAACTGCGGAGCGCGAAGGCAGTATTCTATAGAGCGCATCCGTTTGCATCAAGACCGAACAAGCTGGGCCGCGAAAATCGCGTGAGATTTTGTGCTAAGTTATTGTGCGAGGGCGGTTAGCTCAGCGGTTAGAGCATCCGGTTTACACCCGGAAGGTCCAGCGTTCAAATCGCTGACCGCCCACCACTTACCTGCTTGTTTCGAGCCCTTCCTGGGTGGCTTCCTGTACATCGAACGCTTGCAAAGCCGTCATGCATCCCTGGTATTTTATCTTTCGCGACCGCAGCAGACACTATTTGGGATAAGGCAGGAGGGACGATGGCACGGGGGACCAAGGAAGCCCGCGGGGCATATGTGATAGGCGTGAACCGCTCCATCATCGGGATGCGCGTGATCAATAACGACCGCGAAGATCTAGGCCGCATCGAAGATGTGCTGCTCGATACGCGAAATAATCGCGCGAGCTACGCGATCTTGTCTTTCGGGGGACTGCTAGGCCTTGGCGACAAGCATTTCGCGATACCGTGGGAGGCGCTGACATTTGACCTGACGCAAAAGGTCGCGGTGATCAATGTGGATAAAGAGCGGCTTGCCAATGCGCCCGGGTTTGAAAAAAACGCTTGGCCCGACGTGGCAGACGCGGCTTGGGGCGAGCGCGTTTACACGTACTTCGGTTATCGACCCTACTGGCAGGAAGAAGCGACAATCCCGAAGCCGTTGAAGATGTAAGTCGATTTTGGGCTTAACAGCCTAGTCAGTGTGCCGGACACTTCAGCGCGGCGAGATAGGCGCGCTGGAACAGCGGGACGCTGCCCGAATCCAAATCGAATTCGGCAATAAGCGGCTTGCCATTAATTTTTGCCTGCTGGCCGCCGAATCCGCGAACAGGCCACGAGAGATGATAGCCAGAAGGGCCGGCGGTCCAGTTGTAATAATCGAAAAGCCGGAACGCCGCCCATGGCCCCTGAAATTCTCCAAAGCTTGTTCCGTTGATGCTGAGGCTGGCCTCGCCGCCTGCTCCTGACCACACAAACGCCTTTTCTCCGTCGTGGTTGCCGGCGACTTTGAGCGGCTGGCCTTCGATCGTCAGCGTTTCGCTGCTGATTTCCGGCTGCGGATGCGCCTTCACCGTGAATTTGAACTGCGGCTCCGACGCGCCAGCGGGGAAAAGAACGCGTTGGATCTCCGCCGCGCGATTCACGAGCGCGGTCATCGCGGGCTGCGGCTTGCCGCTCTTCTGCACGTATTGCCCGTTCTGCAATTCGTAAACAGCCTTGTTCTGCTCGAGAAACTTGGAAAATGAGCCCGTGCCAGGCTGGAAGAAGGCGACAAAATCGCCGAGCGAGACTTCCTGCGACGCCGCCGGATTAAACGGATACTTCGCATCCATCCCTTTCAGCGAAGTACACATTGCTTCTACGCCGCCCGGACCTGGAGCAGGTGGCGCAGCGGCAGCACCAGTGGGCGCTTCGAGTAACGTCTTCACGCGAACGTCCATTTTTCCGTCGCGATCAATGGCAAATCCCTGCGCGATCTGATCCGCCGCGGCGCGAGCTTGTACCGACAGCGCATTGCACGGCGCCAAAGCCGTGGTGAGAGCATCTGCAGACAAGCCTGGCGGAATCGCTTCGAGGCACGTCTGCACGGCGTTCAGAGCCTTCACGTAGTTCTGGCTCGGCGGTTGAATCACCTGATCCTGGCATGGCGAAGGAACCACCTGCTGCACCGGCGCAAACGCCTTCATCACGTCCGGCGAGTCGACCGCCGTATTCTGGGAGGCCTCGCACAAAAGCATCAGTAGCGGCGAGCGGTTTCCCGAAAGGCTCGCAAGCTTCTGCGCTTGGTCCTGGTAGCTGCCGCCACGGTAAACAGTCGCCTGATTGAGAAAATCGCGCCAGGTCTGCACGTAGTCCTTCGTGTACATCGCGGTCAGATCCGCGGGCGAGTTTGCGGCACTGTGCTGGTTTTGCGACTGATCGCCCAAAACCCACTCTTCGCCGGACGAATACTGGTCGGCGTGCTGCACGGCGCCCTTCATGAAGCTCCACCCGGCCTTTGTGAATGCGCCCGAAACCTCGTAAGGATCGCGAACTACCGCCGTCGCGTCCGGATACTTACGATTGAAATTCAGGCTGGGGTTCGCCTTCGCCGCCGCGGCTAACATCGAGCGATAGATGCGCTGGGTGGCGGCAAATTGCGCCAGATAATTGTGCGTTTTTCCGATCACAGCAAAGTCCGCGTCGAGCGCGTAAGGATTCGAAATCTTCAGCTCATCCGCATAGAAATCAAGCTGCTGCTCGACGAGCTGTTTGCGCTGATCGTCCAGATCACGCCCGGCGAGCCAATATTTCAGCAGCGTTGGCGTTAGGAATTCGCGCGTCGATTTGTCAGGATGCGAGGTGACGATCAGATACGCCTTCAGGGGATTATAGGCGGCCGAGTAGTCGTCGTTTGGCCCCGGTGACGTGGGCCGTGCCATGAGCGTCGCGTGCACCGAGTTGTACGCCTGGTCGAAAAGGAGCTGCCGGAAACGCGCAAAATAAATTGCGCGGCCTCGTGCGTAGACATCCGCACCTGAGTAGAGTCCCCAGCGCATATATAGCGGCGCGCCGCTCTGCTGGTAACTGCTCAATCGCTGCAAGGGCTGCCGCAACGCGTCGAGCGCTTGCCAGTCCTGCAAGGATCCAAGGTCGCCATTCGGGGGCGCAGCTGCGTGAAAGGCCTGCGCGGCCGTCGCTACGTCCGATTCGAGCGCATGATTGGAGAAAAACGAAATTAGAAGGGCGATCAAAAGAATCGCGCAAACGGCGGTCGCGCCAGCAAACATCATGCGGCGCCAGAAATTGACCTTGGTGCTCGCACCGCTAGCCCCGAGCGCGGCGCGGTCCTGCAAGACCACATGGCTGAAGACATGGCTCAAGAATACCCACTGCGGCGCCATGCGCGTTTCGCTGGGGCCTTGGATCATCGTGCCCGTGCCGAATTGGGTTCCCGTTCCGGCGGCAGCCTGCGCCATTTGCGCCATCGTGGGCAGGTCTTCGGCGCGCATGATCGTGGTGGCGTTGGCGGAGAAGTCTTGCGCGGGACGGATCATCGTTTGCGCAGCGAGCGCTGCGGGCGAAGGGGTGGTCGATGCAACCATTCGGCGGCCGGCGAAATAAAATCCGCGAAGGAACGGTCCCGCGCGCAAATGACTGGGCCGGCAAAGCTCTACGAGAAACTCAACGGCGGGCTTGCCCAGACGACGGAACTGCCGCGGAAACTCGTAAATGCCCGGTTGCTTCGTCTTATCGCGCTCGCGCGAAAGAAGGCCCGGGCGGCAATCCGCGAGCGAAGAAAAGAGCGAATTGAATGCACCGGACAGACGCTTGGTCTCTTGCTCGCCGTAAACGCCCGAGGTTGCCGAAACCGGCAGCGTGATACCCAGAACGTACGTGGTCTCTTCGTCGCGCAAGCTGCCCATGAATTCGGCGGCGTACGCGACTTGATCGAGCTTCGAGAAAATGACGTAAACAGGAAAGCTGGCGCCGAGCTGATGCGCCATTTCCTCAAGCCTTGCGCGCAACATTCGCGCCGCGCTGACGAGCGCATCCGGCCCCGACGGCTTCACCAGCTTTTCGCAATCAAGGCACACAATCGCAGCCCGCGGCGCTTGATTATTTTTCCCGAATATCGATTGCAACCGACTCGGCGACAAACGATGCAGGAGCCGCGTCCACGGCTTGGCATCACCCGCGATTTTCCCGGCGGCCTCGACGAAAACGGACTTGCGCGCGAACCACAAATTCACGGCGCCCGTAGGAACAACATTCCCTTCCTGATAGATCTGTCCGGCAAGCAGCTCCGGATCAAGCCCGGAGTTCAGCACTGTGCTCGTTTTCCCTGAGCCTGTTTCGCCCAGCACAAAAATGGCGGGCAGGCCGCTCAGCCTCGCGCCTTTCCCAAGACGCGAGCCGGCGACCTTCCTTTCCGCCTCATGAACAATCCGATCGATATCATCCGGCGAGACACCCGACGCAATCGCTGCAACCGCGGCCGATGCGCTCGGCGCGGTGGGCGCAACGGGCAAGCCGGGAGCCGTAGCGCCGGCCGGCATTTTCTGGCCGCGCGCCCACAACAGGAATCCCAAAATGCACAGCACGCCAAGAACAATAATTCCCAGTCGGAGAACAACGAGGTTCGTGCCCTGCAAGTGCGCCCAAATCCCGATGAACCAGGCCAAAAGCAGCGTCACCACCAAGGCCGCTGCTGCCGCCAAATATTCCCACGTAAGTTTCATGAGCTCTCTCTATTCTCCGCGCGTTATGTGGCCAGCGTGTGCAAGCCAGACGCGCCAACAGCGAGAATAATTTTGAACAGCACGAAGCAGACGACCGTCACCCCGACGGCGATCGCCGCCGTCAACATCAGCCGCTTGATCCAGGGATCGGGCCCGCCCGTTACGACCGCGCCCTCAGGCACAGCCCAAGCCGGAGAAAATCCCGGTAGCGGACCGCGAATTCGCGTGATTTTCTCCGCCACAGAATCCATCAATGGGCGGAGCGCCTCCGGCCCGGAAAGCTCGTAGCGCCCGCGATATCCAAGCAGCATGCACAACAAATGGATCTCGAGCACGTCGGCCAGGTCGTGCGAATCGTTCCGGGCAAGCAAGCGTTCCACATTTTGGAAGAATTGCTCGCCGGCCAACTGATGTCCGTAAAGCTCTTCCTGCAAGGGCATACGCGCCCAATCGGTAAATGCGGGATTCGCAGAGTTCAGGATCGATTCGTCGAGAAAGGCGACGACGGCAAATGTGGCAAACCGCGCATCCTCAGGCATGTACGCGCGCGTGATCGCTTCTTTTTCAGCGTTTCTCAGCGCGTTGCGCATGTCGTTGCGAAATTTATTGCCGTCCGTTACCGGCTGGCGATTGGAACGGACGCGCACGATGACGGTCAAAATCTCCTGAAAAATCAGCGCGAGGTTATCGCTGCGCCGCTTCGCTGAAGGGCCGCCCTGACGAATCGTCGTAGCGCCAAAAAGTGTCGCTCCCATACTTGGTTTCCTTCCTTCCTAGACGAGGCCGCAACGTTTCAGCCATCGGTGCAGCCTGAAGGTGATTATTCCGGCAGCACGACGAGTTCCAACTCCGGCTGCGGGAGATCGCCGGGCACGTAAACGCCCACGCGCCGCGTCTGAACGATGTGATCCCAGCACGGACCAGCCTTACTAATGCCAAAGTACTGGTGCTCGACGCGCGGAGCGATCGCCGACGGCGGCACGGGCAGATGCGTCAGCGCCAGCCCCGGAAGAGCCGTCTTAACCAGCTCAGGCAAAAGCTCGGCCGAACAAATCTTCACCAGCCGCGGCGTGCGCGTGATCATATCCGCTTCGCCAATCGCCGAATGGATCGCGAAAATCCAACGCGCTTTGCCCACGCATCGCTGATCAGTGATTTCTCCCTCATAGAAATAGCGTCCTACAGCCTTGAGCGGGATCAGAACGTAGCTCGTCGGCACCACAAGCTCGAGGTGCGCGCGGATATGCTCATCGAGCGCCTGGAAACACTCGCCTAACCGCCTGTGATTGTAAAGAGGTAGCGTACGCGGATGCGAATCGAGGCCAAAGGTGCAAAGCGCCCCAGCCAGCCGCGACATTTCCATGAAAAGCTGTTCGGGGTGTTTCCTTTCGGCAAGACACGTGTGCCGCAAGACGCCTAATGCGGCGTTTACCGTATGTACGAACCAAAACGAGGCAATGTCGTCCGAGGAAAATCCCGCTTGGAATTTCGAGGGCGCGCGCCGCGCTCGCGAAAGCGTCGCACTTTTTTCGTCGAGGATTTCCACCAGCCTCCGCGCGACGATCATCAGCCGTTCGCTGGCCCCGATCGAGAGGCAGGGTGGAATAAAACTCGAATCGAAAACGAAGTGTCCAGCGCCGTCGCGCGTCATTCGAGCGATCGGCAAAGTCACATAGCCCGCCGCATCTTCGGATTCGAAAAGAAAGCGGATGCGCTTGCGCCCCACCTGCACGGGTTTCTCGTCGACGCCCGTATTTTCGTCGTGCATCGTCCGCTCTTCGGCCACGTAGCGGAGGTGATCGCGGTCGTCTGCCGGTGTCATCGCGCAATTCGGGCCGTTGTCACGGCGTTCGGGAACGGCAAGCATCACAACGAGCGATTCGCGCGTCGGCGGAAAAAAATCACCGATTTCGCGTGGGTCCGGGAGCGGATCGCTCTCCGGCATGTGAAACGCCAGCCCATCCGGGAAAATTCCGCGCGAATGGATCAATGCAACGGTGCCGTTGCGCAAAGCCTCCGCATCGAGCGATTGTCCGACAATCCCGGAGGGCTCAAACCAAAGATTCGAGGCCGAGAAATGCACCATGTCCTCGAAAGCCCTGCTTTGCGCCTGAAAATGGTGCGGTCCAAGGTACATGCCTTCAAACCACACCACTTTGGAGAGATGTTTCATTCGGTCAGTAGGCGTGCTTCAACACCAAGGAAAATACGGCGCGACGGGCCATACTATGGCGTTTCAATGAAAGGAAGTCAAGTAGCTCAACTCGAAGATTGTTCGTAAGATACGCGGCTTTTGCAGTGCAAGCACGCCCTCTGTTACATTGCTTGCGGCAGCAGAATCACCAGCTCCAATTGGGGATTTTTAATGTCGCCGGGCACGTAGGCCGCCAGGCTGCGCGCCTTGCCTACTCCGTCCCAGGCCGCGCCCGATTGATTGAGACTGAAATATTGATAATTCAGCTTGATAGGAATCGCTCCGGGCGGCTTCGGCATGTGCGTCAACACGATCCCCGGCAGCGCCTGCCTCACCAATTGCTCCACTTGCGTCGCCGAGCCGACCTTCATTAAGTTGGGCACCTTCTTCACGAGCTCCGCCTCGCCAATTTCGGCGCTCACCGCCAGATACATTCGCGTGCCGACGAGATACTTATCGTCGTCCACGGTCGTCGCGTAAATCGAGGGCTGCACGAGCTTCAGCGGGAGCGAAACGAAGTTGCTGGGTACCACCGTTTCCAGCAGCGTCCGCAGCTTTTCGTCAAGATCGTTGAAACACGCGCTAAGATCGTCGTGGTCATAGAGAGGCAGGTCGCGCGGTTGAATCTTCATCGAAAACGTCGTCAGTGCGCCCGCTAGTGAATTCAGTATGCAAAAGGCGCTTTCCGGATGCCCCTTCTTCGTCTCATAAATGTGACGAAGCAGGGGAAAGTGATTGTTCACGGTGTAAAGAAGCCAGAAATTCGCTATATCCGCCGCGGTGAAATCCGCGAGGCTTTGGCTCTTTTGGCGCCGGCCGCCTGCGAGGATACTGCTCTTGGCGGCAAGAATTTCGGCCAGACGGCGAATGATCGACATCAAATGATCGCTCGCTGCTACATCGAGCAACGGTGGCACAAAGGTCGGATCGATCTGCGGCATGCCCGCCGGCGATTTCTTGATGCGCGCCACCCGTAACGCTGCGGAACCTTCGCGCGATTCGGCCTCTGTCAGAATCCGGAAATTCTTGCGCGCAATCTGGATCGGCTTTTCGGTGGTGCCGGTGTTCTCGTCCCTCATGGACATTACTTCGGCGAGATACCGCGTATCGGCGCTGCGGTGCGAAACGGCCACGTTTAGCCCGCGCTCGCGCATCCGGGGAATCGTCAGATAGACGTCGAGCGTCTGCTGGTCGGGCTCGAAAAACGATGCAAACGGTTTCGGGGGCGGCGCAGGATCGGAATCAGGAATCTCAAAAAGCAGTCCATCGGGGAAAATACCGCTCGCTCGCGCAATCACGAAGTTCCCTTCCGCAAGCGCCTCTTCATTGAAACGCAACTCGCGGAAGCCCCACGGACGGAAATTCAGCGCTTCCAGGCCAAATTGTAGCGTGTTTTCGATGAACCGATCCTGCGCCTGTAGATGCTGAGGCGTGAGGAAAGTCCCCTTGGCCCAGATGACCGGCCGCATGTGGCGCATAGCGCTTCAACCTACAGGACTCATCGCCAACGTGTCAAAGAGAAAGTAGCCAGCGTGAGAGCAAAACGATTGGCAGACGATGAGAAGAAAACGCGAGAAAGCTAAGCCAAAAGGCCACTTTCTTTCAATTGCGATTCCGTGCGTTCGATGCCGGAAATGATCACGACGCCCTCCCCACGGGCGCGGCCAGCCCAACGGCTCGCTTCGTCCTCCGGCAAGCGGATTTCCATCAGAAAAGCCACCAGGTCCTCGTGGGTATTGACGCAAACGGCCTTCGTATTGAGCCGGCCGGCATAGGGCACGAACGTCACCTCGAAGTGAGGCTTGGTGTTCGCATCGCCCGCCTTTGGCGTGATTCGAATTGTGCCGTTCAGTTTTGCCGCCATCGTCGGGTGCTCCGTGGAAGGCCTCTAAGACTCTTAGTTACTATATTTTCTAAGTATTCACAAGCGTCTAGGAGCTTCTGGCTTCGAAATTGTCGTTTTCCGCAACGCCCATCCGCGCCTTCGCGCTCACTTTACTCCCACTGAATAAAACCGTGTGCCGTGAGCTTTCGGACCAGTTCCAGGCACTGAGCTTCGACCTTCTCCGCCGCCACATCGGCATTCCCGCTCAATTGCCGCACCAGTTCGCCAAGCGGGCGCTTCCCGTTGAAGGAACCTAAGAACTCGGCCACCGCCGCTTGCAAAGCGAAAGAAAAGGGGATGCCGCGTGTCTGTTTCAGGAAGAGGGACTGCGTTTCCCATCCGTCCTCGCCGTGGCGGAGCACCTGCTCCAATCGCGAATGCGGCAAAAGCAACGGGCGCTTCGCCAGCATCTCGCCAGGGGACGGGTTTGAATTCAGAAAATCATGCGCGGCAAACCGCGCAAGAACCAGATCTCCGAAAGGCTGCTCCACGATCCGGCTCGCTTCTTCCATGATGATCCAATTCCTTCCCGAACGACGCCGCATGGCAACGATACCGTTGTGGATGCCTTGTACATTGTGCTTGGCAAAGTAGCGCTCATACGCTTGATATGCCGCGGTGTCGAGGCGGTCTGAAAGCGAAAGCTCGCGGACGCGATCCAGGCCGTATTGCTCCGCGCTCCGCGTCTGGCCCTGAACTACCCAGACATCGCATCCGCTTTCCGCGAACCATCCGCTGAGCCGTTCTTGCCAGGTCTGACCTTTCACTTCCGCCCATTCGCAAAGCATCTGGAAGTAGCCACCCTCTTCCAGGTGTGTCGCGGCATCGCGAGCAATTTGGGCACAAAGCTGATCGAGGTCGCCAGCATTATCGCAAAAGAGAAACTGGTTTGAAGGACCGATAAAAAATGGCGGGTTGGAGAGAATGAGGTCGAATTTCCGCTCGGCTAGGGGCACGAAGGCATCCCCACACAACCACTCAATGCCCTCTATTCCATTAAGCCGAGCGTTGAAAGCGGCAAACTCGAGTGCCCGGGAATTCAGGTCCGTGCCCACTATCTTTTGGCTGTACGAAGCTGCCGCGATGGCCTGCACACCGTTTCCCGTGCCCAAATCCAGCGTTGTTCGAGACGGCCGGTTCACAGCGAAAAAACGCAGGAGGCGTGTAGTCGTGTTGGGCCAGACCACAAAGTCCGGCGCACAGGCTTCAAAACGCGCATTTGTATCCGAGGCGATCAAGCGGTCCTCGAACGGAACCAGCAGCACCTCGGGGGTCAAAACTCTTCCCTCCATGCGCAAAATCTTACTGGCGCAGCCTACTTCCAGAAACCAGCGAGGTAAAATCTTTTCCACTTCGTCGCATTGCAGCGTCTGACCGAAATAAAACCATCGTAATAACACGTTGAGCGGCGTCGCCTCGTGTACAAATTTGAGAAGACCGCCCGCATTCGGCTGTCTCGGCGATGGTAACTCGCCGACTCTAAGGGTCTTGAGCGTGGATTCGACCGTGTATCCGGTCTTCCCCAGGAAATCGCGTAGACGTTGAGCCTCGGAGAGGCTGGGCGGAACAATCGCCAAATCCCCCATGACGGCCCTTTCCTCTTTTGTTTCAGTAAACCGCGCGGGCGAGGATATCACACCTTGCCTTGCTCCCAGGTCCCTACAGATACCAGATGGCCCTCGATTTGCTCTCGACAAGCTGAAGCGAATTGGTATTCGCGGTGAGGCTTGGGCAAAGGCCAGCAAAGGCCAAGGGTTACTTGACACTTGCAAGCCCTGTGTGATAAACGCTTCGCTCGCACACTTTGCAAACGGGTTTGGCCAACACTGCGCGTCAGCGCGAAGACGCGTTGGAGTGCGGGCCTCCCCCCGCGATGAATTTGCCGCCTGGTGGCGATTTGCTGGTTTATCGCGCGATTGAGCTCATCATAGGACCCGGCGAAATCTGGAAAGGAAGGTGCTTACATGGCAAGACA
This sequence comes from uncultured Acidobacteriota bacterium, assembly GCA_963753205.1. GTDB lineage: Bacteria > Acidobacteriota > Terriglobia > Acidiferrales > UBA7541 > Palsa-295. The sequence goes on from CAVWBL010000002.1 coordinate 404,851, forward strand.
GAGCGCACAACATAAGCTGGACCGCGTTCGCCCCCCTCGCGTGCAGATCACGTACGATGTCGAGGTAGGCGGAGCCATCGAGGTAAAGGAATTGCCCTTCGTCGTAGGCGTGCTCGGAGACTTTACCGGCCAGCCTCAGGAGCCGCTCCCGCGACTGAAAGACCGCAAGTTCGTGGAAGTCAATCCTGACAACTTTGATAGCGTGCTGGAGGGTATGAAACCGCACCTTTCGTACGCCGTGGAGAACAAGCTAAGCGAAGATCCCAACGCTCCGCAGCTCAAGGTAGACCTGAAATTCAAGAAGATGGAAGATTTTGAGCCGGCGAACGTCGCCAAGCAAGTCAAGCCGCTGAAAGACCTCATGGACCTGCGGACGCGCCTCGCCGACCTGCGCGGCAGCATGCAGGGCAACGACAAACTTGAGGAATTGCTCCTCGATGCCGTCGGCAATACCGAAAAGCTTGAAAAGTTGAAGGGCGAAATCAAACCGGGCGATGGAGGCTCCAATGGCTGACGCAAAGGTTGCGAATACAAAAGCCGCGGCAGCGGCCGAAACGCAGGAGCAAAGCCTGCTCGATCAGATCGTGAGCCAGGGCCGGCTCGGCACCGATGCGGTCTCGCGCGAGCGCGGCAAGGACCTCGTTAAGGAGTTCGTCTCGCAAATCCTTGAAGGTTCCATGACGGTTGCGAAAGACGCCGAGATGATGATCAATGCGCGCATCGCGCAAATCGATCACCTTCTTTCAATCCAGCTCAACGAAATCATGCATCATGCCTCGTTCCAGAAGCTGGAAGGCTCGTGGCGCGGCCTCAAACACCTCATGGATCACAGCGAGACTGGCGTGGGCCTGAAAATCCGCGTTCTCAACGTCAGCAAGAAAGAACTTCTGCGCGATATTGAAAAGGCACCCGAGTTCGATCAGAGCATGCTCTTCAAGAAGGTATATGAAGAAGAATACGGCGTCTTTGGCGGCGCTCCTTTTGGCGCTCTCGTCGGCGATTATGAATTCGGCAAGCATCCCGAAGACATGGCCTTGCTCGAAGGCATCTCGCACGTGGCCGCGCAGGCACACGCGCCATTCGTCAGTGCCGCGGCTGCGGATCTGCTCAATCTGGAGAGTTTCACCTCGCTCGACGCCCCGCGCGATTTGGCCAAAATCTTCGACAGCACCGAATACGCAAAATGGAAGTCGTTCCGCCAGAGTGAGGATTCGCGCTACGTTGCCCTCTGCCTGCCTCGCACGCTATCGCGTGTGCCCTATGGCAAAGATACCAAGCCGATCGAGGAGTTCGCCTACGAGGAGCATGTCGACGGTACCGATCACTCCAAATACCTCTGGATGAACGCCGCTTATTCGCTGGCCACCCGTATGACGAATTCCTTCTCGCAATACGGAATGTGCGTCGCCATGCGCGGCGTCGAAGGCGGCGGCCTTGTAGAGGGCTTGCCCGTCCATAACTTCTACACGGACGAGGGCGATCTGGCGCTCAAGTGCCCCACGGAAGTGCCGATTACAGACCGTCGGGAGAAGGAACTGGCGGATCTCGGTTTCGTTCCGCTGGTCCACTGCAAAGGCACGGATTACGCGTCATTTTTTAGCGTGCAGAGCTGCCAGAAGCCGAAAGTGTATGACTCGGATTCCGCTAATGCCAACGCGCGCCTGTCGGCACAGTTGCCTTACATTATGGCCGTTTCCCGCTTCGCCCATTATCTGAAATCGATGATGCGTGACAAGATCGGCAGCTTTATGTCGCGCGACGAAGCCGAGTCGTTCCTGAACCGCTGGATCACGAAGTATGTCACGCCGGACGACACTGCCTCGCCGGCCGTGAAGGCGCAGCGCCCGCTTCGCGATGCGCGAATCGACGTGGTTGAAGTCCCGGGCAAGCCGGGCGTGTATCGCGCCGTCGCTTTCTTGCGGCCCCATTTTCAATTGGACGAACTTACGGTTTCTTTGCGTTTGGTGGCGGAGCTCCCTGCACCGGCCAAATAGTCCCGGGGAGGAGAGTCTCGCTTCATGCTAGTGCAGTCGGGCCCAGCGGTTGCCATATTCAAATTCATGGAGCATAAGGAGAGGGGAAAATGCCGGGAAATTTATTCTTGAAGATTAAGAGCATCCCAGGATCCAGCACCGTCAAGGGCATGGAGAATACGATCGAGGTTTTGTCGTTCTCATGGGGCGGCTCGAATTCGGCCAATGCGGCTTCGGGCGTAATGGCAGGAGAGACCAAGGGGCATGCCCAGGTCACGGACCTCCAGATCAACAAGACCGCCGATAAGGCTTCACCTCTTCTGTTCGAGAACATGATCGGCGGCAAGAGAATGACCGACGATGTCGAGCTGTTTGTTCAGAAGATTCTCAACGGCAAGTCTGAAACCTACTACACCCTAAAGCTTAAGGGGGCGATCGTGTCTCAGTTCAGCGCGGGGGGCAGCAGCAATGACGCGCCGAACGAAGCCATCGCATTCAATTTTAGCAAGATCGAGTTCTCCTACGCCGACGAAGAAGGCGGTAAATTAAAGGGTCCCGTCACGAAGGGCTGGGACGTCGCGACTCAAGAAAAAAGTTAAATCCGGTTTGCCGATCCAAATGGCGAACACAACCACAGCCAAGCGCCTGTTCGAGGAAGGAAAAGTTCGGGCGGCCGCGAAGGAGCTTACCGAGTACCTTCGCGACCACCCGGCCGATTCCACGCAGCGGACGTTTCTCTTTGAGCTGCTTTGCACTTCCGGCGATCTCGCCCGCGCCGAAAAACAGCTCAGCGTTCTCGCTCAGGGCGGCGCAGAAACGGAGATGGGCGCCGTTCTCTACTATTCGGCTTTGAACGCGGAAAAACTCCGTAACGAAACTTTCGAAAAGGCGGGTTTTTCAAGGCACACGCCGGCCGCGCGGGTTACGGGCAAGCTCAACGGGCGCCCATTTCAATCCTTGCGGGACGCCGATCCCGATCTCGGAGAACGCTTGGAGGTCTACGCTGCCGGCGCTTACCTCTGGATCCCGTTCGAGCACATCGAGTCGCTGCAAATGGAACCGCCACATCGCTTGCGTGACACGCTGTGGGCGCCTGCCATGATTCGAACGGGTCCGGCGTTCAAGAGCACCGAACTGGGCCAAGTGCTGATTCCGGTGATCTACCCGTTCTCTTGGAAGAACGAAAATGAGGCCGTATGGCTCGGTCGCGTCACGGAATGGGCCGCCGACGAGAATGGAACGGAGTACCCGTCAGGCCAAAAAATTCTTCTCGCGGATGGGGAGGAAATTCCCTTCCTCGAGGTTCGTTCGATCGAGTTCGATAAACAGGTCGCGGCTCCGGCAGCCGCAAACTAAACGGAATCGATGACAATGCCCCTCCGCGAAGGCTTGCTCAACCCCATTTCCGCCGAGAGTCCCAGCGGCGTCGACGTGCGTTACGACACCAAACTCCTTCTTTATGACAAGATCAAGGAAGCCCGCCGCGAAGACGATGGTCTCGATCAGGGCGAATGGCAGCAGGAGCGAAAAGTCGCCGATCTTCCCTTCGTCCTGAAGTCCACTCAGGAAGCTCTCGCGACGAAAACAAAAGACCTTCAACTTGCTGCATGGCTTTGCGAAGCCCTTCTCCGCACCGAAGGCTTCGGCGGCCTGCAACAGGGGCTCGCGTTGTGCCAAGGTCTTGTCGCTAATTTCTGGGATACGCTTTTCCCGCCCGTCGAAGACGGCGACCTCGAACTGCGCGCCGCACCCCTCGATTGGCTCGGAACCGCTCTCGACATTCCGCTAAAGAACGTACCTCTGGCTCGCGCCGCTTACGGCTTTCTGAAATACAAAGAGTCCCGGCTCGTCGGCTACGACACGCCGACGCTTGGCGATAAGGAAAGAGAGCAGCGCACTCAGCGCATCAACGAAGGTAAGCTCGCCGCGGAAGACTTCGACAGGGCCTTCAACGAAACGCCGAAGGCCTTTTACGTTCAGGCCGAGAAGGATCTCGATGGCTGCCTGGCAGCCCTCAAGAGCCTCGACGAAACCTGCGAGGAAAAATTCGGTAATGCCGGCCCGGCGCTGGGCAAGCTAAAAGCTGCCCTTGAGGAAATTCGCCACACGGTTCACAGCCTGTTGCAGAAGAAGCGCGAAAGCGAACCCGACCCTGCCGAAGAAGCACCCGCCGGGGCAGCAAGTACCGACGGCTCCGTCTCAGACAGCGGCGCAGCAAGTGGCGTTCGCGCAGCGATTCCAAGCATCGTCATTTCCATCATGACGAGCTCCGAGCCGGCCGACCGCCGCGAAATGATCGCGAATGTCGCGAGAGCCGCCGCCTTCCTCCGTCAGCGCGAACCGTACAGCCCCGCCCCGTATCTGATGATGCGCGGACTGCGTTGGGGCGAACTCCGCGCTGCCGCTCGCCTTTCCGATGCCGCGCTCCTCGAAGCGCCCCCTACAGAACTTCGCCAGCAGATCAAACGCCTTGCGCTCGCCGAAAAATGGCCTGAGCTGCTCGAGATGGCTGAAAACGCCATGTCCCTACCCTGCAGCCGCGCGTGGCTCGATTTGCAACGCCACGTTGTTGAAGCCTGCACCGCTCTGGGGGGCGAGTATGAAGCCATCGCCGCCGCTATTCGGCTCGAGCTGAAAGTTCTGCTCCACGACGTGCCCGAGCTGCTTGACGCAACCATGCTTGACGATACGCCCGCAGCCAACGCCGAAACGCGCGCATGGCTCCTGCAATTGCTGCGCCCGACACCCAAGCCGCAGCCTGCGTCAGACCGAGAAGCCCCAGCGGAAGCTCCCGCTGCCTCGGCAGCTCAATCGCCCGAGCCGTCTTGGCCCTCCAAGAATGCGGACAGCTATGATGTCGCCAGCGAAGCCCTTAGAGCCGGCCAGGAGAAAAAGGCGTTCGACATCATGCAGCAGGAGATCGCCCGTCAGGCGACCGGCCGCGGCCGCTTCCAACGCAAGCTTCAGCTGATTCAGCTCTGCGTCGCCTCGGGCAAGGACGCCATCGCTCAGCCTCTGCTTGACGATCTCGCCGCCGCGATCGAAAACCACAAGCTTGATGAATGGGAAGACCGGCAGACAGTAGCCGACGCGCTCACAACGCTGATGAACTTGAGCAGGCGAATCCAGGACGACCCGTCTGAGAAGCAAAAAATATTTGAGCGCATCTGTCGACTGGATCCCGTGCGCGCGCTGAGCGCAGGATAATCCGTCAAAATGGCGCGATCCCAAGGCGATCTTACCGTCACATTGTCCGTGCTGGACCGTTTGATCGATAAAGAGCCCAAGTCTTCGTCCGAGGCTCCCCTCACCCGCTCCCAGTCGGTTCGCATGATGAAGGCCGCTGTCCAACGTGATCTCGAGTGGCTGTTAAATAGCCGCAGGATTTTTCTCGAGCCCGATGAGAGTCTGAAAGAACTGAATCGCTCCGTCTACGTTTACGGTCTTCCGGATTTTTCCAATTATGGCGCAGCGTCCGCGCCCGACCGGGCCAAGCTTCTTCGCCAATTAATGACCGCGATCAAGCTTTTCGAGCCGCGTCTTCTTAATGTCCGCCTCGTGCCAGTCGAATCGGATGGGACCGGCATCCAGGAACTTCGGTTCCGCATCGAGGGCCTCCTTGCCATGGATCCCGCGCCCGAGCCGGTCTCGTTCGATACAGTCGTCGAGCTTCGCTCCAGCAGTTGCCGCGTTTCCGGAGGATCAAATGCGTGACGATTTGCTCCTCTATTATGAACGCGAGCTTGATTACATCCGCAGGATGGCGGCTCAATTCGCCGAAAAAAATCCCAAGGTCGCCTCGCGCCTCGTGCTTGAACCGACGAAATGCGAGGACCCTCACGTCGAGCGGCTGCTCGAAGGATTCGCCTTTCTCGCTGCGCGCGTTCACCTGAAGCTCGACGACGAATTCCCTGAAATCAGCGAGGCGCTGCTCAGTGTCGTTTATCCGCAGCTCGTTCGGCCTCTTCCTTCGATGTCCGTCGTCGAATTTCAGCTCGACCCCGAAAAGGGCAAGTCGACGACGGGCCTGCCGATTTCGCGAGGATCATCCTTGTTTTCCCGTCCGGTCGCCGGGGTTCCCTGCACATTCAAGACGTGCTACGACACAACCCTCTGGCCTCTTAACGTCGCCGCCGCCGAATTTCGCGCTCCAAGCCGTCTCCAGCCCCCGGTCAAGACCGTCGACGCTACGGCCGCTGTCCGCGTCGAGCTTCGCGCCGCACCGGATGTAAATCTCAAGGAATTGAAAATCGACCGCCTGCGCTTCTATCTCAATGGCGAGGGCGGCCTGATCAACATGCTGTACGAATTGCTGTTCACGCGACTCACGCGCATCATCGTTCGCGATCCCACTCCCGGCTCTAAAGTGCCTCCTGTCACGCTCCCTCCGAGCGCGTTGCGCCCTGTCGGTTTCGAGCCTGACGAAAGCTTGCTGCCTCAGGTGGACCGCTCGTTTTTCGGGCACGCCCTGCTGATGGAATATTTCGCCTTCCCTGAAAAATTCCTTTTTATCGACGCCACCCAACTCGAGACTATATGGGAAGCCGGCTTTAAGGACGCCGTCGAGTTTATTTTCCTGATTTCCGAAGTCGAGGGCGACGATCGTCGCCAGCGCCTCGAACTCGAGATCTCCAAAAAATCTTTTCGCCTCGGCTGCACACCGGTAATTAACCTCTTCCCTCAGGTTGCCGAACCCATTCAGCTCAATCAACGCAAGTACGAATATCCGATCGTCCCGGATGTCCGGCGCCCTTACTCTACGGAAGTTTTTTCCGTGGATGAAGTGGGCTGCATCAACACCACGACGCAGCAGACCTCGACCTTCGAGCCTTTTTACTCGCTGCGCCATTCCACGCGCGGCCGCAAGCAGGCCGCCTTCTGGCTCGCGCGGCGCCGTCCCTCGGAGCGCCCCAACGACGACGGCACGGACATGTTCCTCTCGCTCATCGATCTCTCGATGCAGCCGATGAATCCCGATTCGAGCATTCTCTCGATCAAAACTACATGCACAAATCGCGATCTCCCGTCGCGTCTGCCCTTTGGAAACGAAGAGGGCGACTTCGAACTGGAGGGATCATCGTCGTTTAAGCGAATCGTTGCATTGCGCAAACCGACTCCAACTGTGCGGCCTTCGTCCGGCAAAAGCACGATGTGGCGCCTCATTTCGCATCTTTCTCTCAATTATCTTTCTCTCGTCGAAGGTGGCCGCGACGCGCTCCAGCAGATTCTGCGCCTCTACGATATTGGCCGTTCGGCCTATTCCCAAAATGTAATCGAGAGTATCCTTCGGGTACGCAGTGCGAAGCATTTCACTCGAGTTTCCGGCAACAACAGCATTACCTTCGCGCGAGGTACGCGCGTCGAAATCGAGCTCGATGAATCGCAGTTCGTCGGTAGCGGAGCGTATCTTTTCGCCGCCGTTCTCGAGCGCTTTCTCGCATTGAGCGTTTCGCTCAATAGCTTTACGCAATTGGTCGTCACGACTCCGCAAAGAAAGGCGCCGTTGCACGAATGGCAACCGAGAGCAGGACGCAGGATCTTGATTTAGACAATTCGCCGCTCGAAGACGCGCTCCACCGGGAACCCTGGTCTTTTGAGTTCTTTCAGGCGGTAACGCTTCTGCAGCGACTTGCTTCGGATCGTCGCCCGGTCGGGAGATTTTCGAATCCTGACGACGAAGCCGTGCGCTTCCGCGGCAATACGTCTCTCGGTTTTCCCGCAAGCTCGATTCAGGAAATCGAGTGGCCGGAAGATGGCCCGCCCCGCATGATGGTCAATTTCATGGGCCTTACCGGTCCAATGGGTGTTCTTCCGTATTGCTATACGGAGATGGTTCTCGAACGCGAAAAAGCCAAGGATCGCTCCTTTCAATCCTTTCTCGACATTTTTCACCACCGAATGATTTCGTTCTTTCATCGCGCATGGGAAAAGTACCGTTTTCCGGTCACTCATTCGAGCGGCCCCGAAGATCTCTTCGAGCACCACATGCGCGACCTCATCGGCCTTGGCACTTCTGGGCTCGGCGGCCGCCAATCTCTGGCGGACGACGGATTGCTTCATTTCGCCGGCCTGCTCGCTCGGCAGTCGCGCTCCGCCCAAGCTCTCGAGCAGATTCTTATGGCCTATTTCGATGTTCCAGTCGATATCGAGGAGTTTGTTGGAGGTTGGTATCGCCTCGATGCGTCCACGCAGTGTGCAGTCGGCGAGGAAGAGGGCGATTCCGAACGGCTGGGGATGGGCGCCGTCGTAGGCGACGAAATCTGGGACCAGCAATCCCGCGTTCGCGTGAAACTTGGTCCGATGCCGCTCGAAAAGTATCGCCTGTTTTTGCCCGATGGCGATGCTTACGATTCTTTGAAAGCCATCGCACGATTCTTTTCGAACGACGAGTTTGATTTTGAAATTCAACTGATCCTGAAACGCGAAGACGTCCCTCGTTGCGAAGTCGGTGCCGCTGAAGCCACGGCCCCTCGTCTCGGGTGGGTCACTTGGCTGAAATCGGCGCCGCTTTCCCGCGATCCGGACGAAACGATCTTAAATCTCTGAATGCGAGGTGTCTTATGAGCCTGAACCTGAAAGCACTTATCGGCAAACTCAACGACCAGGCACGCTCGGCGCTCGAAGGCGCCGCCGGCCTTTGCCTCTCGCGTACGCACTACGACATCGAAATCGAGCATTACCTGGCGAAATTGCTTGAATCGCAGGCGTCGGACTTCGCAAAGATCGTCAAGCATTTCGGCGTCGACAAATCCCGCCTCACGGGCGAACTCATGCGCAGCATGGACAAGCTCAAGTCCGGCAATGCCCGGACACCTGCCATCAGCCCTAGCGTGCTCAAAATGCTCACTCAGGCATGGACCATCGGCTCGATTGACTTCAATGCCTCCGAAGTCCGGACCGGCTTCACTGTTCTCGCTCTCGTAAGCGACGAAGAACTGGCCCGTATCACTCGCGAGATCAGTCGCGAATTTCAGAAAATCCAGCCGGAAGCGCTCCGCAACGAATTTGCCAAAATCGTTGCCGATTCCTCTGAGGAAACCGTCACGGCCGTCGCTGACGCCGCCGGTACGCCCGCCGCTCCCGGCCGAGCGATCGGCGGCAAGACGCCCAATCTCGATCAGTTCACCGTCAATCTCACCGAAAATGCCAAGAAGGGCAAAATTGACCCTGTCCTCGGCCGCGATTTCGAAATCCGTCAAGTCATTGACATTCTCACGCGCCGCCGCCAGAACAATCCAATCCTCACCGGTGAGGCGGGAGTCGGCAAGACGGCCGTCGTCGAAGGCTTCGCCCTCCGCGTTGCTCAAGGCGACGTTCCTCCGCCGCTTCGCAATGTGACAGTTCGTACCCTGGACCTCGCGCTTCTTCAGGCCGGTGCCGGCGTCAAAGGCGAATTCGAAAATCGCCTTAAGGGCCTCATCGAGGAAGTAAAATCGTCCCCCACGCCGATCATCCTCTTCATCGACGAAGCGCACACCATGATCGGGGCTGGCGGCCAAGCCGGACAGAATGACGCCGCCAACCTACTGAAGCCCGCTCTCGCCCGTGGCGAACTCCGCACCATCGCGGCCACTACTTGGGCCGAATTCAAAAAGTATTTTGAAAAGGATCCTGCGCTCGCTCGGCGCTTCCAAGTCGTAAAGGTCGAGGAGCCAACCGAGCAGCAATGCATGGTCATGATGCGCGGCATCGTCGGCTCGCTTGAGAAACATCACAAAGTTCGCATACTGGATGAAGCCGTTGCCGCCGGTGTGCGACTCTCGCACCGCTATTTGGCTGGCCGTCAGCTGCCGGACAAAGCCGTCAGCGTTCTTGATACGGCCTGCGCCCGCCTGTCGCTCGGGCAGAACGCCACGCCGCCCGCCATCGAAGACGCTATCCGCCAGATCGATGACTTCGACGTTCAGCAGCGCATCCTCGAACGTGAAATGGTCGTCGGCGTCGATCACGCTGAGCGCCTCGCGCAGCTCGCCACCGAGAAGGCGGGCGTGCAGGCAAATTTGAAAGCGCTCCAAGATCGTTGGGATAAGGAAAAGGGGCTCGTTGTTCAAATCCGCGAAATTCGGGAAAAACTCGAACGTGGCATGTCGGCTTCCATCGCGCCAAAAGCGGCCCCATCGGAAAGCGGCAACGGCGATTCAGCTGCCGCTGCGGCAGCGTCCGCGGGTGCCTCAGCCGTAGCCACGGCAGCTGCTGCCGCCGCCACTGAACGGTCCCCGGAAGAGCTTCGCGTTCAACTCTCAAAACTAGAAAACGAACTCTCCGTGCTTCAGGGTGAGGCCGGCCTGATCCGCGTCTGCGTCGACGCTCAAATCGTCGGCGAAGTGATTTCCGGCTGGACCGGTATTCCCGTCGGCAAGATGTTGAAAGACGAAATCGCAACAATTCTTTCGCTCCAGCAGTATCTCGGCAATCGCGTGATCGGCCAGCCGTTCGCTCTGGACGTGATCAGTCAACGCATTCAGACCTCTCGCGCCAGCCTTGACGATCCAGTGAAGCCCGTCGGCGTCTTCATGCTCGTGGGTCCCAGCGGCGTAGGTAAAACGGAAACGGCGCTCGCACTTTCTGACTTGCTGTACGGCGGCGAGCACAATTTGATCACCATCAACATGTCCGAATTCCAGGAAGCGCACACGGTTTCCACGTTGAAAGGCTCGCCTCCAGGATACGTCGGCTATGGCGAAGGCGGTGTGCTGACGGAAGCGGTCCGCCGCCGCCCGTACTCCGTGGTGCTTCTCGACGAAGTCGAAAAGGCGCACCCGGATGTGCTTGAACTCTTCTTCCAGGTCTTCGACAAGGGACGCATGGAAGACGGCGAAGGCCGCGAGATCGACTTTCGCAACAACATCATCATTCTCACTACAAACGCCTGCACCGATCAGCTCATGAAGCTTTGCGCCGACCCTGAGACGACTCCCAGCGCGGCCGCTCTCGTGAATACGCTGAAACCTGAGCTGAACAAAATCTTCAAGCCGGCGTTTCTCGGCCGCATGGTAATCATGCCGTATTATCCCGTTCGCGATGAAGCACTGAAGAAGATCATTACGTCTAAAGCTCGGCAAGATCCAGCGCCGCATCCAGGAAAATCACAAAATCGCCTTGACTTACGATGATGCGCTAATCAACGAGGTCGCCAAGCGCTGCACGGAAGTCGAATCCGGTGCTCGCAATGTCGACAACATTCTTACCAATTCCCTTCTGCCTGACGTCTCACGCCAGCTTCTTGGGCGTATGGCAGAAGGCGAAAAATTGCAATCGATTCACGTCAGCATCGGCGAAGACGGCGCTTTCCAGTATTCCTGACCTTGAACTGGCAGGCGATCGGAAGGGTGCATGAGCAATCCACAAGCCCGCGTGCCGGGCGCGTTGGGTGTTGCCCAGGTTGGTGAACGCGACCTCGGCTTCTTCGGTCACGCAATGCAGACCATGCGTCTTGCCACCGTTTCGTCCACAGGAGCCGGCAATTTCACTCCCTGCGGCAACGGTGACACGGCAAACGGCGCCCTCATCGCCCAATTGCAGCACGACTTGGCGGCGACGTTGGCTCGTGTGCCCGCGTTTGCCCGCGGGCTGATTCTTACCACTCCCACCGCGATACCGTTCCTAATTGGTGCCGGCGCGGCCCACGCCTATCGCAGTTTCCGCGACGGCCTCCATCTGGTTGATGTGGCCCATTTGCCGTCTCGCGCCAGGGATATCTTTGGCAGCAGCATCGACTTCTCTCGCGTCTGGATCAGCAACAAGACCGGCGCGCAAGGCCGTGCTTTCACGGCCACCGTTGTAATTGACTTTCCTCCCGGCATTACGAAGCGCGTCAACGTAATGAACCTCGGCGCCTCCTATGACGAAAAAACCGTTGTTCACGAATTGACACATGTTTGGCAGTCGCAGCATCACTACGATCCCGTGCAATATATGCGCAACTGCCTTGCCTGCCAGGCCTGGGCACTTCAAAAAAATGTAGACCTCTCCAAAATGTCGCCGGATCCTGCCGTGGTATCCCACGTAAATTTTCCCGTGGACTATCCATATTCGGCTTACGCATATGAAAGCGATGCGAAGCTGCCCTTTTCTCATTACGGCGGCGAACAGATCGCCCAGCAGGTCGAAAACGGGGTCGAAAAAATCATCAAGGTCGTCAAAACCCCGACCGTCAACACGGTCGTTCCGGACAATGTGGATTCCTTAAAGAATATGGCGTCCGTAGCCAACCGGCTCGACACAAAGAACGTGGCAATTTTTGCTCCTGCTACTCCATAGGGAGGTGAGGTTTGGCTAGCTCGGGAAAGTTCACACAGGAAAACAGGTTCCTCTCGCTCGATACGCCCCTTGGCGAAGATGTACTCCTCTTGGCCGGCTTCACCGGTCACGAAGGCATTTCCCGCCTTTTCCAGTTTAATCTCGACCTGCTCTCCGAGAAAAAGGATATCTCCTTCAACGACATCGTCGGCCAGAAAGTGACGATCAAGATGGAGATGACCGATGGATCTTCATTCCGCTACTGGAATGGTTACGTCAGCCGCTTCGCCCAAAGCGGCAGTGACGGCACGTTCGCCCATTACCAAATGGAAGTCGTTCCTTGGCTCTGGTTTTTAACGCGCAACGCCAACTGCCGCATTTTTCAAAACATGGCGGTCCCTGATATAGTCGAAAAAATCTTTAGCGAGCGCAGTTTCGGCAGCAATTACAAGGCTTCCCTGACGGGCTCCTACGACCCGCTCGATTACTGCGTTCAATATCGCGAAACCGATTTTAATTTCATTTCCCGCCTGATGGAGCACAACGGCATTTACTATTACTTTGAACACACAGAGAGCGATCACACCCTCGTCATGGCGGACTCTCCCAGCGCCCACACAAATTGCCCCGTGCAATCCTCTGCGCGCTATCTGCCTGCCGCCAAGGACAATGTCGAAGAGGTTGTCACTGCCTGGCATCTCGAACAGGAGCTTCGCACCGGGAAATACTCGCTCAAGGATTACAACTTCCAGACTCCTAGCGCAAATCTTCACGCCAGTGAGAACACCGTTGTCGAAGTTGGCGGGAATACTAAATACGAGCTGTATGACTATCCCGGTGATCATGACACCACATCCCGCGGCACCGCCCTCGCCAAGCTTCGCATGCAAGAGGAGGAAGCGAGCCATGCTGTCACTAGCGGCTCCAGCACCTGCCGTACGCTCGCTTCCGGCTACCTTTTCGACCTCGAAGACCACCACCGCGACGACCTGAACAAGACCTACCTCATCACGGACGTGAGGCACGTCGCCACCAACTCGGGCACCTACTCTTCCGCGCAGGCTGCTGCCACGCACTACTCGAACCAGGTGACTTCCATCGATTCGGCCGTCCCGTACCGGGCTCCTCGTCTCACGCCAAAGCCTTTCGTTCAGGGCCCGCAAACGGCTGTCGTCGTTGGCCCATCCGGCGAAGAGATCTACGTCGATAAGTTCGGCCGCGTGAAAGTGCAGTTCTTTTGGGACCGCGAGGGCCAGAACAACGAGAATAGTTCCTGCTGGGCCCGTGTTGCTCAGCCCTGGGCCGGTCAAGGCTGGGGAGCCATGTTTATTCCGCGCATAGGCCAGGAAGTGATTATCAGCTTCCTCGAGGGCGACCCGGACCACCCGATCATCACCGGCTCAGTCTACAACGCAGATCAGACGGTCCCGTACGACCTGCCCGATTACGGCACGCGTTCCACGATCAAATCCCGTAGCTCCAAAGGCGGCGGCTCGTCGGATTTCAACGAGCTTCGCTTCGAGGACAAAAAGGGCAGCGAACAGCTCTTCCTGAACGCCCAGAAAGACATGGACGTCAACGTCAAAAACGATTCGCGCGAGCATGTCAAAAACAATCGCAGCCTCATCGTAGGGCAAGATCAAATGGAGAGCGTTGGAGGTGATTTACACGTAGGCGTCACCGGCAACATCAATCAGAAAGCCGGGCAAAGCATGTCTCTGCAGGTGGCCCAAAGCCTCACCGAGACATCCATGAGCTATTCCCACCAGGCGACGCAAGCGATTTATCTCAAGGCGGCCGAAGTCGTCATCGAGGCCGACGCTCAGCTTACCATCAAAGTCGGCGGCAATTATGTCGCGTTGACTCCGGCCAACGTTGCGATCACCGGCACCATGGTCATGATTAACAGTGGCGGAGCCGCGGGATCGGGCAGCGCAGGAAGTCCCACCGATCCGCAAACGCCCGACCGAGCTGACGACGGCACTAAAGGCAGCAAGTTAAGTTGAAGTAGGCTGTGTCGGTGCCGCAAGCGCGGTAAAATTTGTTCAGCGCGCTGAGCGCTGGATGAGAGTCGCGCCAATTTCGTCAAAAGGAGCTGTAAAATGCCGCCAGCAGCGCGCGCCACAGATATGCACACCTGCCCGATGGCCACTGGCCCGGTTCCTCACGTCGGCGGTCCCATCCTGCCTCCCTGCGAACCCACCGTCCTTATCGGTATGCTCCCCGCCGCCCGCGTCTCAGATATGGCCACCTGCGTCGGTCCACCGGACGTAATCGCCAAGGGATCTGGCACCGTCCTTATCGGTTATCTGCCCGCAGCACGCATCGGCGATCAGACCGCCCACGGCGGTGTTATCGTCCTCGGCTGCTTCACCGTAATCATCGGCGGCTAGCCGCTGGAATTCTGGGAAACACTCCCCGTCGGACGCTCATCAAAATTATTCAAAATGGACCCCTCATCGGACTGATTCCGATCAGTACTGGGCCGGCGCAAAAATAGTACTAACCGCCTATTCTGGATCGCCTTGGAAAACTGTAAAAAGTCTTAAAAGGGAAAACTATATCTAAGCCCCTTGTCGTCAGGCTGTTCGGGCGAAATTGAACCCGAACGCGCGCTGCTAAGCGGGGAGTCAAATCGTGTCGAAAATCCTGATCGTCGAGGACAACGAGCCGAATCGCCAGATGCTCGCCCGTCGGCTTGAGCGCAAAGGATTCGCAGTGATCGCGGCGCCGGACGGCGAGGAAGGCTATTCGCTGGCCCGCGCCGAAGCACCGGATTTGATTCTGATGGACCTCAGCCTGCCCGGCATGGACGGTTGGCAGGTTATCGATCTTCTCAAATCCGAGATTTCGACCCGTGATACCCCCGTAATCATTCTCACCGCCCATGCCCTAATCGACGACCGCTCTAAAGCTGTTGCCGTCGGCTGCGACGACTATTTTTCAAAGCCGGTGGATTTTCAGCGTTTGCTCGACACCATAGACCGTTTGCTGAGGGAGAAAAAGCTGGCATGAGCCCCCACATCAGCCCTCATCGCCGCAGCATGATCGAAGCTAAGTTGCAGATGGCCGAGCAGGTGCTGGCCATTTCCAATCAGATCGTGCAACTCGCCACCGAAATCTTCATTCGTGGCGGGCGGGATATAGAGCCGCTGGTCGAGCGGCAAGTCGAATGCTTCGGCAAAATTCGTGGCCTAGTTCAAAAAATCGAAGAACACCTCGAATCCAAAAAGGAAAAGGAACTCTTCGCGTCTGCAGGCGCGCGCTGGTGTTCCGTTCACAGGTACGAGCAGTCTCTCCACAATATAACCGCAGCGAACAAGCTCCTCCAGGCGGGAACGACCACAACGGACGTGCTTCTGCCGTTTCTACTCGATAATTTCTCCTGGCGCGCATTCATAGAGTTTTTGCGCGCGGACCTGGAATCCTACGCAAACGACTGGGAACGCAAGAACGAGATCGCCGCGCGCGCGGGCGACCTGATGCGCGCTAATCAGGAACTGAAGAGCAAAATTGCCGAACGCAAGCGCATCGAAGAGCGGCTTTCTCAGCTGGCATCGATCATTGAGTTCTCCAGCGATGCCATCGTTATTCACACGTTGGCCGGCACGATCGTGAGCTGGAATGGCGGCGCGGAGCGTCTCTATGGTTACGCGGCCAATGAAGTTCTAGGCAAGTTCGGAAATCTCCTGCTGCCGCCTGACCGCTATGACGAATTCCAGACCGTTCTGGAAAAGCTCAACTCCGGCGAGGCGGTCGATTCGTACGAGACGATCCACCTGCGAAAAGAGGGCACCGGGATCGCCGTTTCGATCGCATTTTCCCCCGTAAACGACTCTGAGGGAAACATAGTAGGGGCCGCCGCCATCACTCGCGCTGTCGTCGGCCGCAAAAGACCTGAAGAGGTTTTTCAAAACGCTGCAAGATCCTGAGCGTTCTAAATTCTCAACCACGGCTTCAATCTAACCGCTGATCGCCTCGGACAGGAACGCGTCTCTCAGTTTGATCGATCCAGGTCTCGACAAGGCTCGCGATGGCCACATCGTCATGTCCGTCGCAGATTTCGTGGGTGTGGCGCAAGAAGCGGGTCAGTTCCAGATCATCCCACATCCGCTCCGGGCTCAAAAACTCCTCGTTGCTGTCTTGCAGTCTTTGATGTTCCGCGATATCGCCGATCGAAGGCAGCGTTGTGCCGCCGATTTTGCAAGCACGTTCGGCGCGATCTTGTTCGCCAGGCTCGTCGAGCAAGAGATGGTAGTCCCTGAAATGTCGTCCCGTCGTGTGCCGGTGGCAATTCTTGGTTTTCACGTAAAGCGCAAACACGTCCGCGAGGAGCGCGCGCAGCGACGCGGATATTTCATTGACGGCTTCGCTCGGGATCGGTCGGGATTTTGGGGCTGGCCTTTTCTTTCGCCGGAGTTGCTGCGGTTTTTGCCATGGTAATTTTTCCTTCATCGAATGGCAGAGTTGGTTGTTCTTGTCGGGCGAGAAATTGCCGGTGGAGATTGCCCGCGGATATTCGTTTCCTACTACCGCTCATCGACATTAATTCCCGTTTGGGCCGCTCCGCAATTAGTGCGGCTGCCGGCTTCAGTGATTCAGGAAGATCACGTCGGCATGTTCGTTATTCGGATTGCTGTCGAGCGAGATCATGCGCATCTGGCCTGGCGACACCATATAGAAGACGAGATTCGATGGGAACCCGGCGACGGAATTCGACGTCATCGTGCCGCGGCCGTTTGCGGCAAGAGTATCGACGTTCAGCTGCAGCGCCTGACCAAGATGCGCGGGCTTGCCCGGCGGGTCGACTTCGTCGAGCGTGCCAACCACACTGGAGTTGCCGGTGGACGTCAGTTGACCGACGGTGCTGGCCGTACTCGGATCTCGCGGCAAGGAGGCGCTGAGCGCGTAGCTGCCCTCGACCATGCTCGACGTGTAGCTCATCGCCGTTTGCAATTCGAGCTGGCCGGTAGTCACGGCCGCATCCCCGCCAAGAATAAAGCCCTGGCCCGGCCCGGTAAGATACGCCACGCCGATACGCGGGTCGAGACTTCCAAAGGTGGCCCGGCCGTTGGACGCCACCACGCACGTAGAAAGAGCCGGCGTAGTGGACGAGATTGTGCCGCCGGCGTTCTGATCGTAAGAAAGCGAGGCGTCCGCCGTCGCGCCGTCGCATGTGGCTGCGGTAAGCAGGCCCGCCATAACGGTTGAATTCTTGCCGTCGAAACCTGTCCCTGTAATAACACTGTTGCCCGCGAACGACGATGCGCCGAACGTGGCGCCGGTCTGTTGCAGCATGGCTTCCCCGCTCAGCCGCGGGAACTGATCCGTAATTGAAGGCACGTCGGTCTCTACGAAGTAGGCGTCCGACGACGAAACGAAATAAAACGCGAACTGAAGCTGAGTCTGCGATTTTCCGGCAAGCGAATAGAGCAGCGTAGCCGTCCCGCGCAGGTTGCTCGCCGTGAACGAGAATGTCCCCGACGGCGATTGCAGCGGCGAGAGTGTGCCGGCGTCGTTGATATCGCTTGTTATCGGCGTAAGCTTGCTGACGCCGTCGGCATGCATCACTCCCGCAAGCGCTTCGGGTTTCGTGTTGTAATCCTGCCCTGAGAATTCGAACGCGTAATTGCCGCTGAGACTTCCTGCCGTGAATGTTGATTGCGAGACGGGCTTCAATACTCCCGCGCCGTGCGTCGAATAGATATCCGTGTTCGTGTTGGTGTCGTTGTTCTCGATCATGCGGACGGTGCCGTCCGATTCGAGTGCCAGCTGATAATCGACGCTCAACGGCGCTTGCACGCCGGGATTCACGATCAGGTGAAGAACGCCGCGGCCATCGGCACCGCTGATTCCGATCGAATAGGTCCCGCTCAGATGAGCGTTCTGCACGATGCCCTCGACGCGGCTGCTGTCGGCAAAGCCGGAGGTGATATTGCCGTTGCCGTCAGACGTGAGCGTACCGGCCATGGACACGGGCCCGCCCGCATCGAATCCCTGAAACAAAAATGTATACGTCCCGCTGAAAAGAGAATTCGCATTCGTGCCCGTGGCGACGGTAATCGGAAAGGTCGCCGTTTGCGGGGTATCGACGCTATCGGAATCCGTCACCTGCACGGTAAAGGTGCTCGTGCCGGCAAGAATCGGATTGCCCGAAATCAAGCCGGTATTGTTCGATTGGCTCGACAGGGACAGCCCGGCGGGAAGCTGGCCGGAAACCAGCGACCACGTATAGGGCGGAATGCCGCCTTGCGCTTGAAGCAGCGCGCTATAGCCCGCAGCCGTCGCGCCGCTTGGCAGCGAGGTCGTCGTAATGTGGAACGGCGGAGGATTGCTGACCGTGATCGAAGCAGGCACCGAGGCGCTCTGATGAGTCGGTACGGCCGAATCCGCCACAGATACCGTGAACGATGAGGTGCCGGTAGCGGTAGGCGTCCCGGTGATTTGGCCGCTGTTGCTGTGCAGAATGAGTCCGCCGGGCAAATTGCCGCTCGCGATTCCAAAAATCAGCGGCGGCACTCCGCCGTTGGACGTAATCGTCCCGCTGTAGGCTGCTCCAATGAAGCCTTGCGGTAAAGAGGCGGATGCGGAAAGCGCCGGCGGCCCCGCGACAGTGATGGAAAGGGCGAGCGGCGTCGCAGCAATTGAGCCGTTGAAATCCTTCACCTGTACGACAAAATTCGACGTTTGCGAGCCGGGACCTGGAAACGTTGGCGTGCCGACGATTTGGCCCGAATTGGGGTTCAACGTGAGCCCGGCTGGAAGGCTGCCGGAAGCAATGTAATAGGTGAGCGGCGCCGTGCCATATTGCGCGGCTATGGTCGCCGTGTAGGGAACGCCATTCATGGCGCCTGTCGGAATGCTCGTTGTGGTGAACTGCGGCGCGATATTGACCGTAATCGTCACGTTGGACGTGATCACGGGGTCATATACCGAAGTTGCTGTCAAAGTGAACGACGCCTGAGAAGAGACGTTGGGAGCGGTGTACGTTACAGAAGTATTGGTCACATTCGAAAGCGTGCCGCAACCGGCGCCCGTGCCGCTGCTGCAGACGTTTCCGTTCAGCGTAAGCGACCACTTGACGCCTTTATTCGTCGTGTCCCCGGCAAGCGTAGCCGTGAAATTCAACGAATGTCCCGAATCGATGAACTGGGTCGAGTTCGGATTGATAGTTACAGTTACCGCGGTAATAGAACCCTTATGGCAGCCGGCCTCCACAACGAGGGCCAGACAGATCAAAAGCAAAGCCGCGAAGCGGAACGACTTCATGTGCCCAGGGAAGCGCTTGAGATTTTCGGCCCAGACGCTGACGCTCTTGCGACTGTGGGCATAGGTCTTCTGTATAGCCATGGCACCTTTGTGATTTTTGTTCAGAAGCGCCCCAACCGGGAAGGCGTCTGTACGTGCAATGCTCACGCGGCGAATCGACTTGAATAACAAAACGGCCAGAGAGTGTCAACGAACATCTCCGGCCGAGCCATCAGGTGCGCGCGGGCTTCCCTTGCATCGTTTCTGGATGCCAACCCGGGCAGCGCCGTTGCCTGCGCGTTTTGGTACTCTGGAAGCGAAGGAGCAGGAACCATGATACGCAATCAAATGACTTTACACGAACTGTTTGACCGCTCGTTAGTCGCCCGCAAGGACGTCGTTGGACTCGAATTTCAGCGCCGGACCTTGACCTTCGGCGAAATAGACGCGCGGAGCAACCGCTTCGCCAATTTGCTCGCCGCGAGAGGCTTGAAACCCGGCGACCGCCTTTGCGTTTACCTCGTAAACTCGGTCGAGACCGTTGATCTCTTTCTCGCCTGCGCGAAACTCGGCCTGGTTTTTGTCCCGATCAATATTCTCTATCGCGACCGCGAAATCTCCCATATCCTCAGCGACGCCGAGCCCTTTGCCATGGTCAGCGACGCAAAAATCGACACCTCTCTGCCCGTTTGGAGCCGTGCGGAGCTCGCCCGCGAGTCCGAGAAGCAGCCCGTCACGCGTCCGGCCGCTTCTTTCGATGACCAGCACGCCGCAGGCATCATCTACACCTCCGGAACGACGGGTGCATCGAAGGGCGCGGTACTATCGCACGCCAATTTCTCGGCGAACGCGCTAACGCTGCTCGATGCTTGGCAAATTACGGACGCCGACCGTTTTCTGCTCGCGCTTCCGTTGTTTCATATCCATGGCTTGGGAAACGGCCTCTGCTGCTGGCTGGCGAGCGGCTGCCGCATGCGCCTGCTCGAGCGCTTTGAGCACCAGAAAGCCTCCACGGAATTTCTCGACTTCGCGCCGACTCTTTTCTTCGGCGTCCCCACAATGTACGTCCGCATGCTCGACTTTGACGCCGAGCCAGCGCGCCAGATCGGCAGCCGCATGCGCCTCTTCGTCTCGGGCTCAGCACCGCTTTCCGCACACGTGTTCGAGCAGTTTCGCGGAAAATTCGGACATGCGATCCTCGAACGCTACGGCATGAGCGAAACGTTCATGATCACCAGCAATCCGTATACAGGCGAACGCCGCCCCGGCACCGTCGGCCTTCCCTTGCCCGGCGTTGCGGTGGAGTTGCGCAAGCCGAATGGCGAACCCGTCCCTCCCGGCGAGACGGGCGAGATTTACGTTAAGGGGCCGAGCGTTTTTCGCCGCTATTGGCGCGGACAGGCATCGTTTGCCCAAGAATTCTTCCGCACCGGCGACATTGCCACCCGCTCGGAGGACGGCTACTACACGCTTTGCGGTCGCCAGAGCGACTTGATCATTTCCGGCGGCTTCAACATCTATCCGCGCGAGATCGAGGACTTCTTGCAGGAACAGCAGGAGGTTACTGAAGCGGCAGTCGTTGGCCGCACCGATCCGGTCCGCGGCGAGATCCCGGTCGCTTACGTTGTATTGCGCAACCCCGGGGATACGATAGAACTCGAGCGCCGCTGTCGCGAAAGCCTGGCTTCATTCAAAGTGCCGCGCCAATTCATCCCAATCGAAAAGCTGCCGCGCAACGCCATGGGCAAGATCCAGAAACACCTTTTATAGCTACTGCGTCATAAATGAAGTAGCCAAATTCTGTCGCCGTCGTCCAAATCGAACAAGGCATTTTCCCCGCCCTTCCATGCTAACCTTGGCGCCTGAAATCGGTCTAAACGACTTACGCCATTATTATTTTTTATAGCGTTTTACCGTTGGAGCCGCTTTTTTGATATAAGAGTTCCTTTGGTTCGGCATCGTAAGCAGACAATCTGCTGGGTCCCCTTTGCACGGAGGAAGCATTGATAGAGGTAAAGGATTTAACGAAGTCCTACGGCCAGATTACCGCAGTCGACCACATCTCATTCGGCGTAAATAAAGGCGAAATCCTCGGCTTTCTCGGTCCCAACGGCGCCGGCAAGACCACCACCATGCGCATCCTCACGGGCTTCATGCCGGCCACTTCCGGCACAGCCATGATCGCGGGCTTTGACGTCACCACCGATTCGCTCGACGTGCGCCGCCACATTGGCTATCTGCCCGAAGCACCTCCCGTCTACCCGGATATGAGCGTGGAATCGTATCTCGATTTTGTCGCGCGCATTAAGAACGTCCCGGCGGAAAAGCGCCGCGCGCGAGTTGACGACGCCATGGCTAAAACGAACCTCACGGAGCGCCGTCACGAGTTGATCAAGCGTCTTTCCCGCGGCTACAAGCAGCGCGTCGGCATCGCGCAGGCGCTGGTGCACGATCCGGACGTGATCATCCTCGACGAACCGACCGTGGGCCTCGATCCGAAGCAGATCATCGAAGTGCGCCACCTGATCAAGAGCCTTGCCGGCAATCACACGATTATTTTGTCCACGCACATCCTGCCCGAAGTGAGCATGACGTGCGATCGCGTCGTCATCATCAATAAGGGCAAAGTCGCCGCCGTCGACACGCCGCAGAATCTCACGTCGCAGCTCAAAGGCGGCTTGCGTGTTCGCATTGAAGCGCGGGCGCCCGAAAGCGCGTTGCAAGAGCTGCTCGTCAAAGTGCCCGGCGTGAAAGGCGTGCAAATTGAGGGCGCGCACAACGACGGCCACATGATCGCCATGGTCGAAGGAACGCAGGGCAAAGATATCCGCAGCGAAATCGCCGCTGGAATCGTCGGCCAGGGCTGGCCGCTCTATGAATTGCGCGGCGTCAGCATGAGCCTGGAAGACATCTTCCTCCAGCTCACTACCGACGACGCCTCGCACGCGCAGCCGGCAAATTAAATCGCCAAAAGAGTTCAAGGGGCGGAGGTAAGCATGCAAGGGATGTACGCGGTTTATCGCAAGGAGTTGGGCCATTATTTCGTGTCGCCGATGGCCTATGTCGTAATCGGCATTTTCATCCTGTTTTGCGCGTTTGTCTTCAACTACGACACGCAAGCAGTCATATTTCAGTCCACCCAGGCGCAGATGCAAGGCATGAGCACACCAATGGATTTGCCCGGCCAGGTGATGCAGGGATTTTTCATGTTCCTCGCCACTATGCTCCTCTTCGTCACGCCGATGCTCACCATGGGCATCTACGCCGAAGAGCGCAAGCGCGGCACCATGGAATTGCTCATGACCTCGCCCATCACCGAAGTCCAAATCGTCCTTGGCAAATTCTTTGCCGCGTTCACCTTGTTCATCGCGATGCTGGTCCCCACGCTCGTGCCGGTCACGTTTCTTTATTTCACCAGTGATCCGCACCTCCCTGTCCGGATCATCGCGTGTGGTTATTTGGGAGCGCTCCTCGTAGGCGGCGCGCTCATTGCTCTCGGCACTTTTATCTCATCGCTCACTGAGAATCAGTTGATCGCCGCCGTGCTCACGTTTGCCGTCTTTCTCATCATCTGGATTATTGACATCCTCGGTAGCCCCACCGGCAATTCCGCCACGGTGCTCGGATATTTTTCCGTCGTGCGCCATTTCCAGGACTTCGCGCGCGGCGTCATCGATACTTCAAGTTTGGTCTACTTTGCCAGTCTAATGGTCTTTTTTGTGTTTCTCACCGTGCGCTCGGTCGATTCGATGCGCTGGCGGCGGGCGTAGGCCGGAGGGATCAGGAAATGAAGCGGGATTTGCAGAAACTCGGAGAGGTCACATTGAGCCTCGGCGCGGCGCTCCTCGTCGCCGGCTATTTGCGCTATTCGATCCAGGGCGATCTCGAAAGGCTGAGCGAGGTGCTGTTGATCGCCGGCGGAGTGATGTTCATCGCGGGCCTCGGCATGTGCTATCGCGGCATCCTTCGCTTTTTCTCGAAGCGATCGTCTCAGTTGGGCACCAACACCATGATCCTGTCGGTGTCTATCCTAGCGATCCTTGTCGTCGCCAACTATCTCGGCTACCAATATCACAAGCGCTTTGACCTGACGACCGAGAAGCTCTTCACGCTTTCTGACCAGACGAAAAAGATCGTAGGCGGCCTGAAAACAGACGTCAACGTCGTTCGCTTCGCGAAATCTCCGGACACGACCTTCGACGAACTGCTGCCCGAATACCACAATCTCAGCTCGCACCTGAAATTCCAGACCGTCGATCCCCAGCAGAAGCCGGACGTGGCCAAGGACTACGGCGCCACGCAAATGGGCGACGTGATCGTCAGCTCAGGCGACAAGAAGCAGACCGTGCAAGGCGCCGCAGAAGGCAATCTGACGGAAGAAAACCTGACGAGCGCCATCCTGAAAGTCACCCAGAGCGAAATAAAAACAGCCTGCTTCATCACCGGCCACGGCGAAAAATCCACGGCGGACACAGGCGCGCACGGTTACAGCACCGTTGCTGACGGTCTGAAAAAAGAGGGCTACGCGCTAAAGGACGTCAATTTGGTTGAATCAAACGGCGTGCCCTCCGACTGCAGTCTTGTTGTAATCGCCGGTCCCACGAAGCCTTTCTTTCCGCAGGAAGAGCAGATGGTTTCGAAATACGTCGGCAACGGCGGCAAGGCACTAATTATGGTCGATCCGGATACCGACCCGAAGCTCGACGATATTTTCACCGCTTGGAACATCAACGTCGGCAACAACGTCGTGATTGACGCCAGCGGTATCGGCCGCCTGCTCGGAGCGGGCCCTGCGATTCCGCTCGTCGCCGATTACGGCGATAGCCCCATCACGAAAACTCTCGAGCATCAAATGACGTTTTTCCCATTAGCACGCACCGTTTCGATCGCTGACACATCAAAAACCGATCCGCAAGCCGTCGAGCTGCTGAAGACGTCCGCGCAGAGCTTCACCACACCGAAACTTGCTTCGCAAGTGAAATACGATTCCAAGACCGATCAGCTCGGCCCACTTTCCTTGGGGGTCGCCGCCAGCGGACTCGGCAGCGATCTGAAAGCCCGCCTCGTCGTCATCGGTAATTCGGACTTCGCCTCTAATTCCGGCGTGAACGGCCCCGGCGATAACAGCGACCTCTTCTACAACACCGTCGACTGGCTTGCGCAGCAGGAAAATCAAATCTCGATTCGCCCGAAGGAGCCGACCGATCGCCACATCAATATGACCGAAGCGCAAAAGAGCGCTTTGACGTGGCTCGACGTTTTCCTGATTCCAGGACTCATCGTGATCTCCGGCATTTCTATTTGGTGGAGGCGCCGGTAAGCGAATTTCAGGCACGGGCTAGGAATAAGCATGATTAGCAAATCGACTCTGATGGTTCTGATACTCGCACTTCTCGTCGGGGGTGGAACCTATTACTACCAGAAGAAACACTCAAATGCGCCCGCACCCACGAATAGCTCCAAGCCGGTCTTCCCGTCGATGCAATCGTCCGACATCCAATCGATCACGTTGCACCACCTGCCCGAGGGCAAGGATACGACCATCGCGCTGAATCGCAGTGGCGACGGCTGGGAAATCACCCAGCCGCTCAACACGCCTGCGGACATGTCGTCGGTTCAGGGCATCGCCGACGGGCTCGCCGAAGCGAGTTCCTCGCAGTCCGAACCCGGCACTCCCGATCGCCTGAAAGCCTACGGCCTCGACCCGGGCTCCCTAGCAATCGATTTCACGACGAAAAATGGAGCGAAGCACAAGGTTTTGCTAGGTAACAAAGATTTCACGGGCGATGATGTTTACGCCGTTGTTGATTCGCAGCAAAAAGTAACTCTGTTGCCGAATTCCCTTCTCACCAGTGCCGATAAAACGGCGGACGATCTCCGTGACAAGGCTGTCCTCCACGTCGATAGCGATCAGGCCGCCTCCGCCGAACTCAAAAACCCGTCCGGTGACATCCTCTTGAAAAAGACCCCCAGCGGGTGGACGATGACCAAGCCCGATAGCGCAGCGGCTGATTCCGACGCTGTTTCTTCCTTGCTCTCCGCCGTCTCCACCGGCAAGTTCGCCTCCGTCGCCAGCGAAACTCCCAACGATCTCGGCAAATACGGGCTCGCCAATCCGCCCGTCACGCTCACCGTGACCAACGGCATTGGCAAATCCTCTACCTTGATCGTGGGTAGCAAAAAAGCCGACGGCTATTATGCCCGTGACACCTCCCGCCCTACGATCTTTGAGATCGACGCCGATCTTTATAAAAAACTTACGCAGACGCCCGGCGAATTGCTCGATAAGGAGCCGCTGCACGTTGACGAGACCGATATCGACGAAATCCAGATCCAAGGTTCCCACGGCAATATCGTCGCCGATCGCAAATCCGGCAGCGGCGAAGATTGGGTTATGGCCGCGCCAGCCGCTCAAAAGGGCAAAAGCGCAAGTGCATGGAAGATATTCAGCGTTCTTTCGGAACTGAAAGCCGACGAGGTAATCGAAAAGCCCAGCGCTGCCGTACTGGCCGACATCGATCATCCCGCCTACCAGTTAACGCTCGTCGACAGCAAGGGGAAAAAGCACACTCTCAAGGTTTCCAAACCGTCCGGCGATTTCATCTATGCCCAATCCGGCGACGGAGCGGCGGTTTTCAAGATTAAGAAGGCAAGCCTCAGTGATCTTGATATCACTCCGGCCGATCTGGCTTCCTGAACCCCTGGACGAGCTTTTGGGCGCGGATGTGTGACATAATTGGAATTCGTTCGTCTAATAATGTAACTAGGTCGATTGTTGCCCTTGCATTTTCCTGTTTGTCGAGTAGTATACCAACATGTCCTTGTCTATGGGGTGCTGTTGAGAAATCGGCCGATAATATAGCGAAGGTCAACCTTTAAGTTGCTACTTGCGCGCCCGGTGGGAACTTGAAATAGTGGGCCGCAGCCATGGGGGGCGAAGAATATCGTGACCAAGCAGAAAGCTGGGAGTTCAACCCGTTTCCACAAGGACCGCAGGCGAAAGCATCGCCATTGGCAAGTCACCGTCTACTATCACGACGGTGAAAAGTTCGCGCGAGTTTATATCGATCGCGAGCGCGCAGAGCACTTTGCCGAACGGCAGAAAAAATCGCCCATCGTTAAGAGCACCCGTATCGTCGAAGTCGACTGACTCGCCGTTACATCGCAATGCAGTCAGTGCAATCGGCCGCGACTGCACAAGACCGCCTTGCCCAAAAATAAGCCTCGGTTTGCGGTTTTTTCGTCTTCGACTTCTCCTCGGAGCGGTGTCCTGCGTAGTTGCACCTAAGCGTCCCCAATGCCGCCAAGATCGTTTGGCGATACGTCGTATTTTGACGTAGGTTTTCCTACACTACGCGCCTTACGTAGTTTTACCATTTAGAAATCGACGAAACTCGGCAAAATCCGCGCTGGGAGTCTGTTTCATTTTGTTCTAGCAGCCTGTAAAAGTTAACTACAGAGAGAACCTGATCCCACGGGGCACTCCAATAAAAGAGCGCCCTTTCTTAAATGTCGCTCTGCTTGGAGATAGGGGAGGTATCGGTGCCGCAGTTCGCAGTCATTACAACTGCTTTCCGCCGCGTGGCTCCGTCGGAGCCGGCAGATGGCCTTCCTGTCATTCGCATGAATTTCGAAAGACGGCGGGCCACCAGATGCTTGTTTGAGAAGCCGAAAGCGTACTTAATCAGCGCCGTGGATGCGGACGCTGCGATGAGCCTTGTACAGCGGTTTGCAGCCAGCAGCGGCATAGAGCTCATCGTTCACCGCGCGGTGGAGATCTGCGAGATGCTGCCGTCTCTTGATCAGGATGCGTCGCGTGGGGCGAAAGAGGGCTGACCGCCTTGAACTGTAGTCCGGCTTGTTTGCACAAATGCCGCGGATTGTGATCAACCGCTGCAGGAAAGCGAAAAAGGAATGCTTGCACAACGCACGATAACCGCCGGGCAACGCTATCCCGAGACAAGGAAAGCTCCGCGATATCCCATTTCTGCGCCGACCCTCGCGATAGAGCCTTTAAGCGGCCGCGACATATCAGGGTGGGTTTCGGTCATCAGCCGCAGCGGCTGCTATTTCCGCACATTGGAGCCACAACGGGCCGAAACGATCTTGCAGCTCCGGATCGAATGGCGCGGGTCGACGTTTGAAACCTGGGCGCGAACAGTCCACGCCATAGCGGGCGATGGAATGGGAATAGCGTTCATCGATACCGAGCCGGCGCAAATGGAGATTTTGATGCGTTGGATCGCAGACCTCGAAATACAATCGCCGAAATGAGGCCGCACCAAATTCCAGAGATTTAGAGGGATCGCCGCGCCGCGCTTTAGCCGCGTTTCTCGCTGATCGCTCTTTTTCTAGGCTCCGCCGCGCTCCGGCACACCAGTCAGTGCCGTAGGTGCCGTACTGGCATGGGCGACGGGCCTCTCGGAGCTAGTGCCTGGGCGCGCTGGCTAACACTGAGATTCGCTTCTGTTTCTTGCCATTCTATGTTGAAGCCCTTAAACAGAAGCTCACCGCTGAGGCGCTCGTTTTTTATGATAAAGTGGGGGTTCGTCGAACGCGGGATTCGTATAGTGGTAGTACGCCACCTTGCCAAGGTGGAGGCGAGGGTTCGATTCCCTTATCCCGCTCCAACGCTCGAAAAAAACCTTCCGGATTGATTCGCTTGCACAATTGGTTGTATTTGTCGGCTGCGACGTTTGCTCCCGTCGCTATGATTCTTTTTTTGTTTCACTCAAGTGCGTCGTGGGATTAGGCTATTGCTGATATGACTGCTTTCACAGCTTTCTATGTTGCCGTGGGCAGCCTGCGTGCACCGAAGCTCAATGCGGTTCGTTCCGCGCTGGAGGCGTCCCGCCCTTGGCTTCATCCTGACCTTGCTGTGGAGATTGCGGGCATCGACGTGGCGGGTGACGTTAGGTCAACTCCGCTTTCCCGCTTGGAGACGATGAAGGGTGCCAGGAATCGCGCCGAATCCCTGCGAAAGATCGCCAGAGAGGCGAACGAGCCCTGGCAATTCTTTGTCGGGCTCGAAGGTGGCCTGGATGTCGTCAACCTGTACGGCGAGCGCCGGGTCTTTCTCGAAAGCTGGGTCTACGTAGCCGAGCGGGCGGGAGTAGGACATTACGGTCAATCGGGTGCCATCGCATTGCCGGAAGATCTCGCTAGGCGCGTAGTTGATGACGGAGTTGATCTTTCTGACGCCATCGACGCTTACGCCGGCGCTCAGGGCATCCGCAATAATCTTGGCGCTTGGGGTGTTCTCACCCGTGGCCTCATCACGCGCGAAGACGCGTTCCGCATCGCGACCATCAACGCATTCTCTCCATTTTTTAAAAACCAATCGCCAGCAGCGGCAAGCGCCTGAGGTCCGGTTCCCAGTGAGTTGAATGCAGGTTTGTTGACACGTCAGCGGGTGTTCCTCCAATCGCTAAATCCAACTAAGTCTTGCGTTCACCTCGCCGAAGATGCTAACACTTACTTATCCCCAGCCCGAGTCGGTGGAAATATGGGTAGACATGCCGACTCGTCTTAACGCAAAGTGAGATAAGGCGGTTAAGTTTCAGGCTTGGGAGATAGTCGATGAGATTCTTGGGATTCCTTCTCGCGGGCGTCCTGCTCGCAGGATCCAGTGCCAGTGCGCAAGTTAATTCGTCCCCTTCACTTTTGACCTCGACCACCACCACAACGCTGGCGGTCAACTCTTCCCCGGCAACTCCTCAGCCTGTCTCCTTTCGGTTGTCGGCGAAGGCAGCTCCGGAGCCCCAGGTTCCAGTAGTCGGCGTCTACGAACACTTTAATTTTCAGGCATATGTGGGCTATACGTTCATGCGTTTCTATGAGGTGCCGCACCAGATACACAGCATGAACGGCTTCGACACTTCCATCACCTTTTATCCGGGCTCGGGGCATATAGGCGGCGATGGCGAGTTTCTTGGCACCTTCGGCCATCAGGCTGGCGTCACGTCGAAGCTTGCGCTTGCCGCGGGTGGTGTGAGAGCGCGATGGGCAGCGCCACGCGGCTTGGAAGTTTGGGCACATGGACTGGCGGGACGGGCGCATTACGTGCCCCAGACAGCGTATGGACCGCAGGGAGCATTCGCGTACGAAGTCGGTCTTGGTGTGGATGCGTCCGGAAACCGACAACGGATCGCCTACCGCCTCGAGCTGGACATGGTCGGGACGAAGTTCTTTCACACATATCAGTTAAGCCCGAAGGCGTCGATCGGAATCGTGTTTAAGTTCTAACGCGTCTGCGCGTACGATACCTTCTTGGAGAGGGCCGCGATGCCTTCAGAGAAAAACAAATCCGCGGGAAAAGAGTCCGAAAAGACGGTCAGGCCTGCAAATCCTTCCGCGAGAAGCGGTTGCGACGCCGTGGAAGAGGCTTCGCAGGAATCGTTTCCAGCAAGCGACCCACCGGCTTGGACGACAGGCCCAAGCGAGTCCGAGCGCGAAAACAGCAAGCCCTGAGCAACTGCCCGTCTCGTAGCATCCTCTCGTGTATTTCTTACGCGCCCAAATCGCAGCATCATCGACACGGAGACTGTCGACAGGTGCTACTCATAAAGTGGCTTAAAGTGCCAAAATTGCCGCATTTGGCGCCTTAAAAACGGATAAAACACCTTTAAAGAGAAGCCGCTACTTCCCGGCTGTTTGCCCCGATCAGTGGCCGAGGAAAGTCTCCAGTTTTTCCACGTCCGGCTCGGCCAGGTCCATGTAGTGCTTGGCTTGCGCCGCGTCCTTGGCCTGAAGGGCATTCTCTGCCTTGGAGAGATTTGCCTCCATGCGCTGCTCGGCTGCCGTCATGTCTCCACGGAGAGTCAGACCCTGGGCGGCCTGCTGTTTACGCAGGCCATCGAGGCTGGTGCTGACGGCGGTGGCGCGACTGGAAATCTGATCGAGCTGGGTTTCGACTTGTTGGAGTTGGGCGGCATCCCCTGGCGCAGGTGTGGAATTCGCGGGCGCAGCGTTCGTTTGGGCGGACGCGCCAGATGACGCCGTTGATGCCGGCGCGGCTTGCGTTTGCGCGGCAGCAGGAGCAGCGGCGGACGCCGCAGGCTGAGCCGAGCCAGCGCGCGGCGGAACGTAAATCGCTTGCGCCGGAGCAGATGAAGCCGAGGATTGCCGTCCCGCGTTCCTCGGCGGCACGTTGATGCGCATCGGCGGCGCATTTGAAGCATTCGCAGACGCCGACGTTTGCCCGCTTGCTGCTGGGGCAGCATTCGCACTCGACGCCGGTGCGCCGCTGCCGGATGAAGCATCGGCAGCCGCAGGCGCGCTGCTTGCAGGTGTAGCCGACGAATTATTCCCTGAATCCGCGGCGCTTGCCGCCGGCTGGGCCGCGCTGCTACTTGCGTTAGAGCCGGATGGCGAAGATGCCGGCGCGGAGGCGGAATTCGAACCCGTCGAGGCGCTATTTTCCTGCGCGGCCTGCGTCTTCAGATGGCGTGGCAAATAGACGCCTGCTGCCGCGAGCGCGACAAGCACGATCAGCGCACCAAGTGCGATGTAAAAGCCGCGGTAATTGTTCTGCGGCGCGGCGGCGGCTGGTTGCGCCACCGGCTTTGATGGTGTAGCGGTTCGCGGAGAAACAGCTGCGGTTTGCGGTACAGCGGCGGCGCCGGCGAACTGCGTCGCCTGAAACGGAGCCGGGCTGCTTCCCGGGACCGCTGTTTCGCCGAAAGCGGGCGGCATCATTACGGTGGGATCAGAAACGGGCGCGACGGTTGCAACCGGCACGCTGGCAGCATCCGGGAAGACGCTTGCGATGGCGCGCGAAAAGGCGTCGGCCGATTGGAATCTCTTTGCGGGATCTTTTGCAACGGCCATCAAAATCAGATCGCTGATTGCAGCCGGAAGATCAGGCCGCAGTTCAATGGGCGGCTTAGGCATCGTTTCAAGGTGGGCGCGCATGATCGAAAAGCCGGTGTCTCCCACGAACGGACGCTGGCCAGTGATGAGTTCGTAGAGAGAGACACCGACCGAATACAAATCGGAACGCGGATCGACGGGCTCTCCCTTCACCTGTTCGGGAGACATATAGGCGATCGAGCCAACGGTGGAATTTGTGGACGTGATCGCCACGTCGCCATCCTGGCGCGCGATGCCGAAATCCATGAGCTTTACGAGGCCCTTCGGCGTGAGCATCATGTTTGCCGGTTTGATATCGCGATGAATGATCCTTTGCGAGTGCGCATAGCTGAGCGCAGAGAGCACCTGCTGGATGTAGCCGAGCGCGCGTCCATAGGGAAGACCACCTTCCTGGATGCGAGCGGCAAGAGTGCTGCCCTCGACGAATTCCATGATCATCACGAGCTGATTATCGATGGTGAGCGCTGTGCGTAATTCGGCGATGTTGGGATGATGCAGCCCGGCGAGGACTTTGATCTCGCGAATGAAACGGTCGGCGAGCATTTTCTGATCGGCAAGATTCGGGAGAAGAACCTTCATCGCTTCGATGCGGTCGGAGAGAACGTTGCGGACCTTGTAGACTTGTCCCATGCCGCCCACTCCGAGCAGCGCGAGAATTTCGTAATCGCCCTTGCGGGTCCCGACGATTTCTTGGGTCATATGGGCTCCCTATGCGGGATGAAATGGGGATGATTATAGACCCTTTTTTGCCAGCGGGAACACCGAGGCACAGGTTTAGTCGGCCATTACACCAGAGGCGCAGCAATCGTTCAAAACCCTGAGAAGGGGACGACGAGCAAGGCTATGGATCAAGGAAAAAACCAGATTCAAAGGCGCCCGCCTAAATGCGAGGCAGCGGCTCCAAAGGCAAGAGCAACGGCAAAAGCAAAGGGAATTCCCCCGGCGCAGTCGCCTGTCGAGTTGCGGGATACGTGCAAGATTGGCGTTCGGGACGCGGATCGGAATGTGATTACGGCTGGGCAGCGCATTGTAAACGAGCAGGGTTGCGCCGTGTTCGAAAGAAATCCGAGACGCCGCCACGATGGCGGCGTTGCATTTAAACCGATTCAAAATCGAGACCCGGCTAAGAGTTTTGATCATTCGGAAGCGGGATTTTGGCCGAGGCGCCAGGGGGAGCGCTCGTTCCATTGGCGCATTGCGTCAGTGGCCCAGGCGGTTGTCTTATCGGTATGGCATGAGGTGCAGGGATTCGGGATTTTGTACTGATCCGTCATCGCAGGCGTGATGAAACCGAATGTGTGAGCGTGGACCATGGTGTTTGCGGGCCCTTCCGTTTCGATAGCGGGCATGTGGCATGCGACGCATTGACTGCCGGTGCTGCCAGCTTTGTGGTGCGTGTGCTCCTCAATGGTTGCGGTGCGCGGACCATTCGGTGAAGAAGGGCCGTGGCAATCGAGGCAGAGCTGGTCGGCAGGCTTTCGCAATTGCGCGTAGTTGCCTGTGCCGTGCACGTCATGACAATCAAAACAGGTGACTCCGCGACGATACATGACGCTCTGGACGAAATCGTTGCCCTGCATGCGATTCTTGTGCGCCGTACCGTCAGGGTAATAGAAGAAATTCGCGGGCTGGCCGAGCGTGTGGTCCTCCAGCCTCCAGTAATCAGCCAGCTTCAGTCCGACGTCGTATCCCACGGGCCAATCGTAATATTTGCCTTCAATTGGATTCGACAGCGCCTGCCCCTGAGAATGGCATTGAATGCAGGTGTCGCTGGCCGCCACGTAATCCATATCAGCAGGATTGACTATGTTGGCGCGCGTGGGATGCGCGACGTGTTCGCTGCCCGGACCATGGCAACGCTCGCAGCCGACATTCCATTCAGCGACTTGTTTCGTGTGAATGTCGTACCCGACGGAATGGCAACCGTCGCATAGCGGCCCGGTGGGGCGATGCATGTTGTCACCGGGATAGAAGGGCGCCCACCAATCGGCTCCGGCCGGCGGCACCTGGTACTTGCTCCATTTTTTGTTTGTGACTTCCCATTGCACGGGCAAGGGGAAGTAGTCGTCGCCAATTTTTGTGAAGTAGCGCTGCTTCCACAGGCTTCCGTAAACGAACGCGACCTGATCTTTGGAAAATTTGTAGACGTTGTTGGTCGCCAGATCGGGAATGATCGCGTCCGGATGCCGGCGCGGATCGCGGACGACGTTGGCCATGGGCGTCTTTTGCCAATGCTGGTAGATTTCGGCATGGCATTTCTGACATGCCTGCGAGCCGACATAATGTGCCGCGGCAGTGACTTGCGCCTGTTGATTTCGCTCCGCCTGAGACAGCGGGCGAAGATCTCTCAGGTAAAGTACGATTTTCCAAGTGTCGGCACTCTGCACCTGGTGCGCATTGCCCCAAGCGGGCATTCCGGTGAGTTCGACACCGTTTTCGATAATGTAATGGATTTCGCCGTCGGTGAGGTCTTGAGTTTGCGCCGCGCGAAGGTCCGGCACACGCGGATAAAGCGATTGTCCCATGGGCGTGAGACCGCTGGCGTCGTGCCCGTGGCAGTTCTCACAACGGGCGGTGAAAAGATCGCGGCCATCCTGCAGATTCTGCGGTGTGGCATCAAGGGGATTTTTCTCCTGGCGCGCCGCGCTGGGAATGGAAAAGTCTCGAACGGAACGGGCGACAGAGGCCTCCAAACGTGAGGGTCGATTGGTGGCGCGAAAGCCGCGATGAATCCAAAACGCTGCCGCGATGGCCAGCACGGCCACCACTGACAACATGCCGACAAGAAATGCCTTCCAACCTTGCATTCGCACAGCCCCCAACGAAACCGC
Source organism: uncultured Acidobacteriota bacterium (assembly GCA_963753205.1). GTDB lineage: Bacteria > Acidobacteriota > Terriglobia > Acidiferrales > UBA7541 > Palsa-295. The sequence goes on from CAVWBL010000002.1 coordinate 439,013, forward strand.
CCCGGGTATGCTCGCGATACTACATGAAAAGCGGATGAAATTACCCAAGGGAGAGCAGTCGCCGACTTTGGCTTTGCGCATCGCGTTCAGGTGTGAGATACTCTCGCTTAGATATTGTTATCCAATAGGAGAGGCACGATGAGAATTGCGCGCGCGTTGTGTAGACGAGTGGCCGGGCTATTTGGACGCGAGGCGCGAGAGCGGGAGCTTGCCGATGAGCTGGAGAGCCATATCGCCATGCACGTGGAGGACAATTTGCGCGCGGGAATGTCTGCGCAAGAGGCGCGGCGGCGGGCGCTGATAAAGCTCGGGGGAATGGAGCAGACGAAGGAACGTTACCGGGCCCAACGGACTTTGCCGTGGGTGGACTCGTTCATTCAGGATTTGCGGTTTGGATTGCGGACGCTCCGCAAGAATCCGATTTTCGCGGCCACCGCGATCGTGTCTCTCTCGCTGGCGATCGGAGCGAACACGGCCGTTTACTCGATCATTGATGCGGCGATGCTGCGGCCGTTGCGTGTACCGCAGCCGGAACGACTGTTCACGCTATCGACGCCGGAAAGCGATCAGCCGGGGCTGCCGGGCGCCGAAGGGGGCGATGCGTTCAGCTATCCGCTTTACGAGCAATTGGGGGAGGCGGCCGAAAGTTCCGCGCAACTGGCGCTGTTTGACTCTCCGGCTCCGACGGAAGTACAACCGTTCGATGCGAATGCGCCGCCGGAAAAGGCCGACGCGGAGTACGTTTCGCCGAATGCGTTCGATGTGCTCGGCATCGGGCCTGCGCAAGGACATTTATTTTCGCCAGCCGAAGATCGCTATCCACCGTCGCGAATGGCGGCCGTGCTGAGTTATCAATACTGGCAAGCGCGGTTCGGCGGCGATCCCCAGATTGTGGGAAAGACGCTGACGGTCGATGGCCGAACATTTTTCGTTCTGGGAGTGACGCGCAGCGGGTTTTCCGGGGTCGAGCCAGGAAAACCGGTGGATATCTGGCTGCCGGTCACGACGAACGACCCGGGAATTTTTAGCAATGCCGAGTACAGAGCATTTCATTTGATTGGCCGCCTTGCGCCCGGCATGACTCGCGAGCTGCTCTCCGCAAAGTTGCAGCCGGCCTTTCATCATCACCAAGAAAAACGGATTGCAGCCAATGCCGCGATGCCCGCGGAGCTGAAGAGCCAGCTTGCGGAAATGAGTCTTGCGGTTGGACCGGGCAGCGCGGGCGTTTCCGGATTCCGCCAGACGTTCGCCCGACCGCTTTGGCTGCTCTTGGGCGTTTCGCTTTGCATTCTTCTCATTGCTTGCGCAAACGTTGCCGGCCTTCTGCTTGCGCGTTCGGCTGCACGATCGGGAGAAATGGCTTTGCGTACATCTCTTGGCGCGGCGCGCGGCCGGTTGATACGGCAACTGCTTACCGAAAGTCTGCCGATCTCGGCGTTTGCCCTGCCCGGAGCATGGGCGGTGGCTCACGCGGCGGCGCTCACCCTTATTGCGATGGTCTCGACGCCGAGCGACGCCGTCCGGTTCGATCTTGCCCTAGACACTCGAGCGCTGATCGTTTGTGCGCTGGCGTGCTGCGCCTCTTCCCTATTTTTTGCTGTGGTTCCGGCCTGGAGCGCTTCCGGCGCGCGGCCCATCTTGGCGTTGCGACGGACGGGCGGGCAGACGGGCAGTTTGCGGCTCGGGCGAGTGTTTGTGGGGATTCAGGTGGCGTTTGCGTTTTGTCTCGTCACCAGCGGCGCGGGCTTCCTTTTCAGTCTGCTGCATCTGGCCGAAGTGAATCGGGGCTTCGAGGCGCGCGGCGTGACTGTGCTGACGATTACGAACACACGACGAGGCGATTCGAGCATCAACCTACACAACCGGCAATGGACTGTGATGAAGGAGTTGCTTGCAGGGACCAGTGAACTTCCGGGGGTGCAGAGCGCGGCGACGGCTTGGATGGCGGTCTTCTCTGGCGATCGCCGGGCGCAGCACATCGTGCTGCCTGGAAAGCCGCCTTCCGACGATGTCGAAACGTTCTATCGGGTATCGCCCGGTTATTTTGCGACGGTGGGAACGCCGCTGCTGGCGGGGCGAGACTTCACGTTTCTCGATAATGATAACGAGCCTGTACCGACGATCGTGAACCGCGCGTTTGCGAGGAAGTATTTCGGCAACGAGTCCGTCCTAGGCCGGGAATTTCGGCGGGACGATGGCGCGCTTCACCAGGTCGTGGGACTTGCGGCCGACTCTCATTTCGGCAGCCTGCTGCAAGGGCCGGAGCCCATCGTTTACATGCCGATGAAGCCGCCGCGAATTTTCACGTTGTACGTGCGAGCTACGGCCGGTCCTGGAGCGGTCTCGAAGATGGTGCAGCAAGAAGCGACTTCGTTGGGCTCGGGAGCATTTGTAAGCGATGTGACTACGCTCGACTCACTGGTGGTCGACTCGATTTTGAAACAGAGGCTTCTCGGGACGATCGGCGGAGCGCTCGCGTTTCTGGGGCTGCTGCTCGCAGCGATTGGGCTCTTTGGGCTTCTGAATTACACGGTGAGCCGCCGAACGAAAGAGATCGGAATTCGAGCGGCGATAGGAGCGCCAAGATCTCATCTCTTCGGGCTCGTCGCGAAGGAGATTTTCGGATTGGTAGGAATTGGGCTCGCGGTGGGGATGGTTGGATCGCTCGCCGTGATGCGCGCGGCGCACTCGCTGCTCTTCGACGTTGCGCTTGCCGATCCGACGGTGATCGCCGCGGCATTGGGCGTTTTTATTTGCGCCGCAGCGTTGGCGGTCGCCATACCAGCGCGACGCGCCGCCAATATCGATCCGATCACGGCGTTGCGGCAGGAGTAATCGGAAGGGACAGCGGCAGATTTTATTCGAGCGCTTTAAACGCCGTTTTCGATTGATGCCTACTACTCGGCAGACTGCTGATTTGTCGCGGTGGTTGCGGCTGGTTGGCGGAATAAATTGGACAAGGCGGACCAGATGGCGCGGATGGTGATGACGATTACCGCGAGAGCCACGAGCACGATTGCGGCTGCGATGAAGGGGTGACGCGTGGCGAACCAGGTGAGGAAGACGACGGCTGCGTCTTCGCTGAGGCTGAGGGCGAAATTTGACGCAGGCTCGGGCGAGGGAGTGACGGCGACTCGCGCGGCTGTCTTGCCTCCGTGGGCGGCGAGGGCGATCAGAGCGCCGAAAAATGTGGCGATGAGTCTTTCGCCGGCCGGCAAGGTTGGCGTTGCGGCGTAAGCGATGAAAGCGGCTACCGGGACGCGAACGAACGTGTGGACGGCATTCCAGAGCAGGTCAAAAACCGGAATCTTGTCGCCGATGAACTCCGCCGCGAAGAGAAGGCAGCAGGCAGCGATGACGTACCCGTCTGCGGCAAAGTGCAATTCAGGCGGGAGCGCCAAAGCTCCCGTGTGCGCGAGCAAGCCGAGCATCGCGACCGTGGCGTAGACGTTCAATCCCGCAGAGAAGCACACCACAACGAGGAATGCGCTCCATTGGCGCGACGGTAAAACAGCCATCGTCCCCAAAACGGCAGCCACAGGCAATCTCCGGTCCGTAAGTGTACCGCCAAGCGCACGGCAGAAAGAAAAAGAGTGCCTCACGCTCGCCGGATGTGAGCCCGCCGTCTGCGTCTCTGCGATCTCCGCGGTAAAACGCATCTTTCAGCCTAGAAACTTGCGTATCTCCCGCAGCACTCGTTCCAACATTTCCTCCGTCAATTTTCCCGTAAACGTATTCTGCTGGCTCGGATGATAAGACGCAAAAAGCCGTGGCAGTTCGCCGGGAAGCGCATAACTCACGCCGTGTCCGAAGGGAAATTCCGCCTGGCTCGAAATCTCACCGCGCGATTTCAGCAAGCCCAGATAGGCACGCATCGCAATGCCGCCGAGCGCCAAAATTGCCCGCGGACGAAGAATTGCGAGGTCTGCTTCCCAATACGCGCGGCAGTTCGCCAGTTCGCTTGGCAGCGGCTTGTTCGCCGGCGGAGCACAACGGAGCGTGGCGCTGATGTACGCGTCCGTCAGCGCAAGGCCGTCTTCGCGATTCTTCGACGTGGGCTGATTGGCAAAGCCAGTGCGGTAGAGCGCTTGATATAGAAAATCTCCCGACCGGTCTCCGGTGAACATCCGGCCGGTGCGGTTCGCGCCGTGCGCGGCGGGAGCAAGTCCGAGAATCAGCAGCCGCGCTTTCGGGTCGCCAAAACCGGGCACCGGCTTTCCCCAATATTCCCAATCCAGGAAAGCGCGGCGCTTCTCTTTCGCCACGCCCTCACGATAGACCAGCAATCGCGGACATTTCCGGCAGCGCACAATTTCAGCATTCAGCGCCGAAATCGCGTGCGCCCGACCTTCCTTTTTTGCGGCGGATCTGCGAGCCATGGATCCTACATTTTCGACCATTTGGTCCAATTCCTGCCTGACTTTCGTTCCCTATCGCCTGCTTCCCTGCCAGGCAAATTTGTTGCCAGCTGGAAAGCCCTGGACGTTCGTGACGGGTTTTGATATAGCAGCAGAACGCTTTCTAGAGAGCGCCCGGAGGCACGACGATGAGACGCACTGCAACGGTTGCGATTGGCCTGGCGGTTTTGACAATTGGGATTTGGAGTGCCGCCGCGGCGCAGGACAACACAGCGGGCGCGGCTCAGAATCAGCCGCCGGCGGGATTTACCTTGCTCTTCAACGGCAAAGACCTTTCGGGTTGGCGCGGGATTCAAGGCGACATCAATCCGCAGACCGTAGCACAGTTTTCGCCGGACGAGCTGGCCGCGAAGCAGGCGCAGTGGAATACGGACCGCGACCAGAACTGGAGCGTCGATCAAGCGAAGGGCGAGCTTGTGTCGGACGGCAAGGGAGTATTTCTCGGCACCGCCAAGAATTACGGCGATTTCGAGCTCTACGTCGATTGGCTGATGGTGAGCCACAACGGCGATTCGGGCGTTTACCTGCGCGGGTATCCGCAGGTGCAGGTGTGGGATCCGGAAAATCCGCGCGAGGTGAGAAATGGCGCGCCGCGCGGCTCGGGTTCGCTATGGAACGACAATATCGGGAATCCCGGCAAATTTCCCCTGGTAAAAGCGGATCATCCGGTCGGGTCGTGGAATACATTCCAGATCAAGATGATCGGCACGCGCGTGTGGGTGTGGCTAAACGGAAAGCAAACCGTCGACGGGCAGGTGATGGACAATTATTTCGAGCGCAGCAGCACGATTCTGCCGACCGGCCCGATTGAGTTGCAGACGCACGGATCGGAAATTCGCTTCCGCAATATCTACGTACGCGAAATCGGCGCCGAAGAAGCAAAGACGACGCTGGCGAAGATAGCCAACTAGGCCTCATAAAGGCGTCATCGAACCGTTTTATGGGATAAAACCGCCCGCCCGGACCTCCAGGTATTTTCAAGTTGCTTTTTTACTGGCGAGTGGTATTGTGCCATCCATTAACCGCCTAATTCCGACAAATGGGTTGGATAAAAACAAAAACGTAGACGATCACGGTAAGGCCAGATATCTTTTGCAAGCAAGGGGCAGGACGTTATCGGTAACGACGCCGGTGAGCCGAACCGGGGATGCCAAGTGGTGCAGGTCAGAAGGGCGTCGTGAGAAGCGGTTCCGAACGGCTGCCGACAGTGGGTGCGGTGCTGGAAGTTAGGCGTTTCACTTCGCGAAAACGTAGGGGCGTTGCGCGGTCGCTTATAAGCTAAGTTGTTGTCAGACAGCGACGTGTGAAGTGTCCCTGGTTTTTTCCTGCTGGCTGTTCGCCCGTCAACAAAGAACCTTCGCCAGAGCCCGCGGTAGGCTCTTACGCCCAGCTTTCTTTTCTTCATGTTGTGAAAGGGAGGGGTCCCATGGTTTCACAGCTTTTCAAGAGGGTTGCGGTAGCTACTATGGTGATTTTGTTTTTCGCAATGTGCGCAAGAACCCTAAAGGCGCAGGAAACGGCTGATATCGTAGGCACGGTGACCGATGCGACCGGCGCGGTGATTCCCGGCGCCACGGTTACGCTGACGAACCTAGGCACGAGCATCGTGCAATCGACGCAGACCGCCGGGACCGGCGACTATGTTTTTAGCTTGTTGCAGGTGGGAACGTATTCGGTGAAAGTAGAGGCTAAGGGATTCAAGACATTCGTCGCGCCAAACATTGCGCTGGCTGCCGGCGACCGGGCGCGCGCGGACGCGAAGCTGGAGATCGGTGATGTTTCGCAAACGGTGGAAGTATCCGGTACGGTTGCGCCGGCCTTGCAAACGGATACTTCGACGATCGGATCGCTCGTTCCGTCACAGAGCGTAGAGGACCTGCCCCTCGATGCACGAAATATTGTAAAGCTGGTGCAACTCACGGCCGGCGCGACGGAGGGTTCTCCGTCGTCCATCGCAGGAGGCACGCGTCCTGACGATCGGCGGCTCACCTCAGCGATTTCGATGAATGGCCAAGGCGATTCCGAAAACACCAACATGGTGGACGGGTTCGATAACAACGAGCGCATTATCGGCTTCCTCGGTGCGCGGCCTTCCATTGACGCGATTCAGGAAGTGAATGTGTCTTCGAACAAGTACGATGCGAGTGTGGGTCGCACCGGCGGCGCCGTGATTGACGTGATCACTAAGTCGGGAACGAACAGTTTTCACGGATCGGCGTTTGAGTTTTTGCGTAATAAAGTGCTGAATACGAATCCAAACTGGGCGTTCACTGGGACGTCGGCGCCGAATCCGGCTTTCCGCCAGAACCAGTACGGCGGCAGTTTAGGCGGTCCGATTTTAAAGAACAAAACCTTTTTCTTCGTCGACTATGAAGGTTTCGCACAAGCGATCGGACTGGCGGCGTCTAATTACACCGTTCCCACCTATTGCGAAAAGGGCCTGATCGTATGCCCGGATGGTAAGCAACAAGTGGGAGATTTTTCAGACATCTACGTCGTAAGTCAACCAGGTGGCAGCAATAGCCAGCCAACCACACCCGGTCCCAACATTCCAACGAATCTTCAGACGCCGCTTGGGTTGGCGTTTTTCAATCTGTACCCATTGCCAACATGCGGGCCAGGGACGAGCAAGCAGTGCGCAAGCGGTCCAGCGAGTGGAGTGCTGGCCGGAATTACGAACAATTACACCTCCGCGCCCGTAAGGACGCAGAACAGCAAGACGTATGACGCCCGAGTCGACCAGCATTTCTCCGACAAGAATAGCGCGTGGGCGCATATTACCTACAATGGCGAAACGACAATCACCCCGAACGGATTCCCGAATGTGTATATCAATCCGACGACGGGCGCCGCCGTAAGCGCAGGCGCATCCGGCGCGGTAATGGTTGAACCGGTGGTGACGTCATATGCGGGGCCGAACAATGAAGATCAATACAGCTTCGGATCTTCGTTCGTGCATGTGTACAGTTCGAACCTGCTCCTCAATTTGAAGTTCGGCATCTTCCGCAGCCAAATTCTTTCCTATCCGGCAAACCAGGGCACGGAAGTCTCGACGAAACTGGGCTTCCCCTGCAATGCGACCAGCTGCGTGAATTATGCGACAGGGGCGTCGCTGGTGGGCTCTTCCGGGTTAGTACGCACCAGCATTTCGGGATTGAACGGAGCCGGAGGATACACCTCGATAGGTGACAGCAACTATGTGCCGATCGGCTACTGGGACACAGCGTTCCAGTACATGGCACAACTGACGTGGAATCACGGAACGCACAGTATGCGGTTTGGGCTGGGACTAATCCGTCGGCGTGCCGGAGTGGCGCAGAGCAACGTTCCGCAGGGGCAGTTCAACTTCAATGGCTCGTTTACGGGCGTGGCGATGGGAGACGTACTCGAGGGACTGTCGTCCGGAATCTCGCGCAATAACTCGCTGGTGCAGCAGGGCTTCCGAACTTGGGAGCCAAGCGGTTACTTTCAGGACGACTGGCGGGCGCGGCCATGGCTCACGATAAATTTGGGACTGCGGTACGACATTTTCACGCCGTACACGGAGGTGCACGGACGTATTTCGAACTACGATCCGTACAACGGGTTGTTGGTATCACCTGCCTTGCCGGGCGTGAACCAAAGCAACTCGACCGCGATGGTGACGACGCCGTATAACGACTACGCGCCGCGGTTCGGTTTTGCGGCGACGTTAAAACACAACATGGTTCTGCGAGGAGGATTCGGCCTGAGCTTCTTCCCAACGAACTATCGGTCGGACTATTACTTCCTGAACGCGCCATTCAATTACGCGGTCAGCTGCGGACTTCAGAACCAAGTGGGGACGAACCAGTCCTGTCTCACCGCTCAATATGACGGCCCGGTAGGAGAGTTTTCAAGCACCGCGGTCGCCAGGTACGGGACAGCAACTTCGCAAACTTCCAGCACTGTAAACACGAGCGGCACTTGCGGCGCGGGCACGACAGGCGCGACACCGGGTTGTGGCGGTGCTCTGATGCCAGTGGGACTGCCGATTCCAGTGCTGAACGTGTCGCTTGCGACCAACCCGGCAACCTATGCTGGCACAGGCATTATCGGAGTGCCGATTAACCAGCAAGAGTCTTACCTTGAGCAGTTCAATCTGGGCATACAGAAGCAACTCGGAGCGAACGTATTCAACATCGGGTATGTAGGAGAGTTGGGACGGCACGTCGAAGTAAACGGCGCGCCGGAAAACCAGCCGACAGAACCGAGTCTGGCAGCGACGCCGCCCCTCACGCTGGGAGGGACCACACCATTGGGAGTGCTGCCTGGATTCTCGTATTTAAAAACGGTCAGTCTGACTGAGGCCAACAACTGGGGCACTTCGGCGTACGAGGGATTGCAAGCCTCATTTATACGGCGCTTTGCCAACGGTCTAACGGCAAACGTGAACTATACGTGGTCGCACACCATGTCAAATATCAATAGCAACGCATGCGTTTCCTCGTACTTTGCCACGCCAACGCCGTGTCTGGTTGATACGTCGAACGGCAAGGGCACGTCGGTCTCTGCGCCGCGCCCAGTGTTTGGATTCCAGCACTACGCGTGGGGCAACGACGTTTTGGACGTTGCCGACCGAGTTACATGGGGAATCAACTACAACATACCGTTGGGCAAGTCGATGACCGGTGTTGAGAAGCAAATTGTGGCGGGCTGGGGAGTGAACACATCCGGTTCGTGGCAGACCGGATTGCCGTTCACCGTAACGGCCAGTTCAAACACCTCCGGGCTTGGACCTACGCAGTATCTGGATCAGGTTGGTTCTGGGAGACTGTCTAATCCGACGCGGCTGCACTGGTTTAACTACAACGACTTCGTGCAGCCGGCTGCAGGTACGCTGGGAAACCAGCACGTTTTGCAACAGTTCGGGCCGCATCAGACGCGGTTCGACCTGTCGCTCTTCAAGGAGTTTCCGATCAATGAACAGTTCCATTTGCAGTTCCGCACCGAGGTGTTCAACCTCTTCAATCAGGTGAACTTTGGAAACCCGAACGCAAGCGTTGCGTTCAACGCGGACGGTACCGTGAACCTCACGGGCTCGCATTCGACAACCGGCCAGATCACTTCAACGAACGCAACCTGGAACCAGCGGGAAATACAGTTTGCGTTGAAGCTTTTGTTCTAGGGCGATCCACAGACTGTTTGATTGAATTGGCCTCTGGCTTGGCGAGCAGCGCCGGGCCAGGGGCTTTTTTATGGAATAACGGAGGGGCCGACGGTGAGAATCATTTGTTTTGGGGCGCATCCGGACGATTTCGAAATCAAATTCGCGGGCACTGCAGCGAAATTCGCCGCAGCCGGCCATCCTGTTAAGTCCGTCATCATGACAAATGGGGCTGGCGGGCATCAGGAAAAGTTCGGTCCGGGCCTGGTCGAGATTCGGCGCCGCGAATCAGCGGAAGCGGCCAAGAGACTGGGAATCGCCGAAACTCACAATTTGGGAAGGCCAGATGGGGGCTTACAGCCGGATCTAGAGACGCGCGGCGAGGTCATCCGGCAGATCCGGCAATGGCAGGCGGACGTGGTTCTGTCGCCCAGGCCAAACGACTATCATCCGGACCATCGGTACACAGGACAACTCGTACAGGATGCGGCCTACATGGTCGTGGTGCCGGCAATTTGTCCGGAGACTTCGGCGCTGCGCAAAAATCCGCTGATTCTGCATCTCGAGGACGATTTCCAGTTGCCGAATCCGCTGCGGCCCGATGTGGTGGTCGATATCGATGACGTGTGGCGGACGAAAGTGATGGGAATGGATGCACACGTCTCACAATTTTATGAATGGCTGCCGTGGGTTGACGGGAAATCGAGCGAGGTGCCGCACGAGGCGGGGGCGCGGCGAAGTTGGTTGAGCGAAACCCGGACACATCCGATCAATGATGCGGTGCGTGCGGCTCTTGTGGAGCGCTACGGCGAAAAAGGTCGAAGCGTGAAACACGCGGAGGCGTTTCAGCTTTGCGAGTACGGTCGGCAGGCAACGAAAGCTGAATTGGACCAGATTTTTCCGCGCTAAGCACGCGGCAAATCACGCCGTTTGAACGGACGCCCCTAGGGAGCCGAGAAGACGGATTGCGCCGCGAACGTCTTCGGACCATTGCACGCGGTCCACTCCTTCGCGTTCAATTGTGAGCGGGCCTTTGTAGCCAATTTCCGCCAGCTTCGCGATGAAGCGAGAGATTCCCACCGCACCTTTGCCAAGAGGCTGTTCGTTCCCCAACGCTTTCGGATCGTCTTTCGGCGGCCAATTGCCGTCTTTGCAGTGGACTGACAAGACGTGCTTGCCGAGAACGCCGAGCGCTTCGATGGGGTCGCCCGTGCCATAAAGGATCATGTTGGCGGGGTCGAAATTGATGCCGAGATTCGCACGGTTCACGTCGCGAATGAAACTGAGGAGTACCGGCGCAGATTCCTGGCCGGTTTCGAGAGCGAACGTTTGATTGTGTTTGGCGGTGTAATCGCATATTCGGCGGACGAGGTCACGAACTGCGATGTAGTTAGGGTGCGAGGGATCGTGCGGGACGAAACCGATGTGCGCAGCGATGCCCTTTGCGCCGACCTGCGCGGCGAAATCGCTCACTCGAAGCGTACGCTGCTCGCGCTCGGCGCGCGTTTCGGGCGGGACAAAGCCGACGGTGCGTTCCACGGTCGGAATATCAGCGTAATCTTCGCCATTATAAGCGGCGCAAACCGCAGTGATCCTCAAATTGGCGGCGGCAAGAACCTTGTTCCACGCAGAAGCCGCACCAAGATCGAGATCGCCGCGGATGCCGAGTTGTGCGCAGCGCACACCGAAGCTCGTGATTGTCGGCAAGATTTTTTGCGGATCCGGCGTGGCCCAGAAGAGCACTCCGATTTCGCGTTCTCTTAGCTCTGGCATGGAATGCTCTCTCCCTTTCGTTTTCTGGATTCGATAATGCGCTGCATGAGGGCGACAGATTGGGCCGATTCTTCGGGCAGGCAGCGCTCGGGCGGTTGCCCATGAATCACGCAATCCGCGAAGTATGCGATTTCGGCAGCAAAAGCATCGCCTCCCGAAAGCTCCCGATTCGTAGATTGAGCATCAGGTCCGTATGCATGGAGATGTGGCGCGCCCATCGTCCATTCGAACGTGCATTGGTCGGTGACGACAGTGAATTCCATGGAAAAAGGAAAAGCTCCTGGATGGTGCCAGCCGCCTGTGACAATCACAGGGCCGCTGCCGGGATATTGTAATTCCGCGTGGACTACATCGATGCCGCGCGGCAGGTCTTCGTGGCCAACGGCGCAGACCGATGCCGGCATGCCCCAGCGGGAAATGCAGTAATCCACGTCGTGAATCAAAAGATCAAAGATGCCGCCTCCGCTGCGGGCTGGATCGCTGAGCCAGCCGCTCCAGGTGGGTGCGGCACAACGACGACGAAAAACGGCGGAATGGATGCGGCCGGCGGTCTTAAGGGCATCCGCAAGCGCAAGATAGGCAGGCGTGAAACGAAGAATCTGCCCGACCATGAGCGTACGACCGCTGCCGCTATGCGCCGCGAGGATGCGGTCCGCTTCCTCTTCGTTTCGCGCCAGCGGCTTTTCGACGAGCACGTGTTTTCCGGCGCGCAAAGCGGCGACCACCGCTTCACCATGCTCGTTGGTCGGCAGGCAGATGTCGACAGCATCTACTTCCGCGTCCGTGAGCAGTTGGTCGAGCGAGCGGTAGGTGCGAACGGCCGAGAAATCGAACTTTTCGCCGGCCACTCCCAAATTCCCGCCCACGGAGGAGAGATCACCGGTGAGGCGGGCTTCGCTCATGTCCATAACCGCGCAAACGCGAGCGAGCGGTAGCTGCCTCCAGGCTTTCAAGTGAGTGAGACCCATGAACCCGAGGCCCGCGACGCCCACGTTAATCGGGCGGTGAGAGCTGGCACGTAGTTCAGCGGACTGTGTTGCCTCAGTCACTCTGTTTCGCTGTGTGAAAAGGGCTCAGGAAAGACGAGCACGACGTTATCACACGAGACAGTTTGCCCTAAGAGGAAAAACAAATGGCGGCCCAAAGGCCCTTTGATATTAATATAGCGGCGAATCCTGCTACAGTCGGATCTTATCTCCGCGCAGCTCCAGAAGAAGAGAGGATATCCTAAATGGACGATACAAACGGAACCGGGAAAACGACGCTGGACCGGCGCAATTTCTTCAAGGCCGCGGGCATCGGTTTGGCCGCTGCAGGCGCAATCCTGACGCCAGCGGAAGAAGCGAAAGCGCAGGCGGAACGAGAGACCTTCAACCTGGAACGCATCGCTTCCAATTCATACGGAGTACGGAACCTCTTCAAGACGCGGCCCTATGCCGGCCGCGGGCGCGGAGGAGCAGGACGCGGCGCCGGGCGCGGCCCTGCGGCGGAGCCGGACGATCTGATGAACGATCCCAATGCGGCGCAACCACTGGCAGTGGCGAAGGCGGCGGCGGAGGCCAGGGCGAAACTCCCCACGCCAGCCGAACAGAAGGCCAAATATGGCGAAATCACGCTGCTCGATTTTCCGCAGTTTACGAAGGATACGTTTCCCGGCGTGACGCACATGGATTTGTATTCCGCTCTCTTCGGCGATGTGGATGACGACAGCATGTTCTTCCCGGCGGGATCCACTGACCGTGGCTTCGACCCTCTCAGTCCTTCGGGCCGCAAGTGGCTGGATAAGCTGGCCAGCAACTGCGTCAAGACCGGCACGAAGGTGCAACACATCTCGAATAATGCACCGACGAACCTCGCCGAATACGGTTCGCCCGAGAAGGACGCGCTGCGCAAGGCGGGTGTGGCAATGGGCAAACGCTGGATCGAAGGCCTCTCCGTGCTCGGCGTGAAGTCGATGCGCATGAATTCACCTCAAGCCTTGGGACCCAGCATTCGGCCGAACGCCGTTCCACGCGGCCCGGGCGACGGTTACCCGCGCAACATCGATATCGTGCCGATGATTGCGGCAGCCATCGAGTCGTACAAGGAAATGGCCGATTTCGGCGGCAATTATGGAATAAGAGTCACGCTGGAGAATCATTGGGGACTCGCAGCGGATCCGATGAATATCCGGACCATCGTGGATGAGGTGAATCACCCATACTGCGAAGCTTCGCCCGACTTCGGCAACTGGGAGCAGGAATACATGCTGTTCAATGGGTTGAAGGCGCTGGCGCCCTATGCGCACACAAACGTCCACGCGAAATATTGGGATCGCTGGGGCGACAAGAATGATGTGCAGCGTTCGACGAGGATCATGCTGGCAAACGGATTCAAAGGGACGTTCGCGCTGGAATACGAAGTCGGGCCATGGGACCAAGTTGAGGGTTGCAAATATCTATTTAAACAAGTAATGACGGCGCTCTCGACGCCGACTCCCGTCATCGGCGCCTAAGCGAATCGGCAAGGGATCTGGACAGCCCTGCTCGCGTGCTGGACACGAGGCAGGGCCGTTCGATTTTAGAACGGACCTTTTTCCAAGAACTGCGGCACGATACGCGCAGCAGCCGGGACTTGCTGCCCGGAGTGGCGGCTACAGCGGTGTTGCCTTGATGCGCGGCGTTCCACCGCAAGCAAATAAGGTAATAACGTCAGAGCCTGCAAATCAGCAGTTCGCGCTCGAAGATCATCTCCTTGGGCAAGTGGTCCTGCAGTTTGATGAAAAGCTCTTCGTGATCGAGCACCTCCTTGCGCCAGGTTTCTCGATCAAACGCCTGCAGCTTGTCAAACTGCTCGCGCGACAAATCGAGTCCCTGCCATTCCATATCTTCGTAGCGCGGCATCCAGCCGATCGGCGTTTCTTGGCCGAGAGCGCGGCCGCGGGCGCGATCGACAACCCATTTCAGCACGCGCATATTCTGGCTGAAACCGGGCCACAGGAACTTGCCCTGATCGTCTTTGCGGAACCAATTCACATGGAAAATTTTCGGCGTGACGCTCAGCGAACGCTGCATCTTGATCCAGTGCCGGAAATAATCGCCCATGTGATAACCGCAGAATGGAAGCATTGCCATTGGATCGCGGCGAACTTTTCCGACCGTGCCCGTCGCTGCTGCCGTCATCTCCGAGCCCATGGTAGCGCCCGTATACACTCCCGAGGTCCAGTTGAAGGTCTGATAGACGAGCGGCATCGTCGTGGCGCGGCGGCCGCCAAAAATGATCGCGCTGATCGGCACACCCTCAGGATCTTCCCATGCAGGATCGATGGAAGGACACTGCGCGGCGGGCGCGGTGAAACGCGCATTCGGATGCGCCGCCGTAACCCCGCTTTCCTTGCCGATTTGCGGCGTCCAGCGATTGCCGCGCCAATCGAGACATTCCTTGGGCGGTTCGTCCGTCATGCCTTCCCACCAAACGCCGCCATCGGGCGTGAGCGCTGTGTTTGTGAAGATCGTGTTCTTGGCCAGCGTCGCGATCGCGTTGGGATTGGTTTTCGCCGAAGTGCCTGGCGCAACGCCGAAAAAACCCGCTTCCGGATTGATGGCGCGAAGACGTCCGTTTTCGTCTGGGCGGATCCAGGCGATATCGTCGCCCACGGTCCACAGCTTCCAGCCGGCAAAGCCTTTGGGCGGGATCATCATGGCGAAATTCGTTTTGCCGCAGGCGCTTGGAAATGCCGCGGCGACGTAGGTCTTTTCGCCATGAGGATCTTCGACGCCCAGAATCAGCATGTGCTCAGCCATCCAGCCTTCGTCGCGCGCAATGTTCGAAGCGATGCGCAGCGCAAAACATTTTTTGCCAAGCAGCGCGTTACCGCCGTAGCCGGAGCCA
Source organism: uncultured Acidobacteriota bacterium (assembly GCA_963753205.1). GTDB lineage: Bacteria > Acidobacteriota > Terriglobia > Acidiferrales > UBA7541 > Palsa-295. The sequence continues at coordinate 454,199 of CAVWBL010000002.1, forward strand.
AATGACCAGATCTCGCGCGTTTCTGGAAAATGGACAATGTACTTCTCGCGGTTGCACGGCCAGGCGACGTCCTTTTGTCCGTGAGCGAGAGGCGCTCCGACCGAATGCACGCACGGCACCACGCGCACTTCGCCTTTATCGATTTCCTGGAAGACAGGCAGCCCGATGCGCGCCATGATTCGCATGTTCACAACGACGTAAGGCGAATCGGTGAGCTGCACGCCGACGCGCGAAAATGGCGAGCCGACCGGCCCCATGCTGAACGGAAGCACATACAGCGTGCGGCCGCGCATGGCGCCGCTGAAAAGGCCCTTCAGCCGGCGGCGCATTTCGTACGGATTCTCCCAGTTGTTCGTGGGACCGGCGTTGTCCTTCGAGAGCGAGCAGATGAACGTGCGGTCTTCCACGCGCGCTACATCGCCGGGATCGGATCGCGCGTAGTAGCAATTGGGCCAGAGCTGTTCGTTGAGTTTGATTAGCGTGCCTGAATCGAGCATCTGGCGGCAGAGCGTGTCATTTTCTTCCGGCGAGCCGTCGACCCAGTGAATAGACGAAGGCTGCGTTAGAACGGCAATTTTTTCCACCCAGCGGAGAAGATGATCGTTTTTGCTGAGAGGTTTCGACGCGACGTGGGCATGTGCCATCGGACTCCCCGTAACTTCCCCTATCTAACCGTACCTCTGGAAGTATTACTCAGCACGCGGGAAGTTGCAAAACCCCGCTGCGTGAAATCGGCACGGGGGGCCCTATTCGCTCATGGCACTGGGAGCCGACCTGTCTATGGCTTCGCACCCGCGGCTGGCGGAATGTTCTGGTTCACGCGGAAAAAGTTTGTTGGATCATACTTCGCCTTGATCCGGGCCAGCCTGTCGTAATTGCGGCCATAACTGGCGCGAACGCGTTCGTCGCCCTCGCCATCCATCATCATGTTCACGTACGCGCCGCCTGCGCTGTATGGATGCAGAGCTTCCCAATAGTTCTTCGCCCAGGCGGTGATGAGGTCTCTTTTCGCCGGATCCGGATCGACTCCGACGATCACCTCTCCCCAAACCGCCTTACGAAAGGCCCAAGGCGTATCACCGTCTCCGACGCGGCTCGCAGCTCCGTTGATGGGATAAAGATGCATCGTGGAATGCAACGTCGGCAATTCTGCCGCGTGTTTCAAGTGAAGATCGATCGCCTTATCACTAAGTTCGTTCACGAAATCAGCCTTCCAATACCACTGAAGACCGGGAACGAAAAGGCCGTCAAACATGCCTTGCAGCATCGGAAACGGCATCGGCACGAAAAATTCGAACGCGGGCTTCCGAAAATTGCGCAGCGGCTTGAGAATTTCGTCCGCCTTTTCGGGCGGTCCGTTATAGCACCAGACGATGCCGCACATTTTCTTGAAGTGCAAAGCTTCTGGAAATGGCGGTCCCGGCGGCACGGTGAGACACGCGAAAAAGCCATTGAGCTCTTCCGGCGCGCGCACGATAAATTCGCGATACCACTTCATGATGTCCGAAGCGTCTTGCAATTCCCAGAGCGTCGGGCCGGCGCAGACCATCTGAACAGGATGCGCGCGAAATTGGAACGAAGTGACGATGCCGAAATTACCGCCTCCACCGCGAATCGCCCAGAAGAGGTCGGAGTTTTCGCGCTCGCTTGCCACGACGAAACGGCCATCGGCGAGGACCAAATCGGCTGCGAGCAGGTTATCAATCGTCAGGCCAAACTGGCGGGTGAGGTAACCGAGACCGCCTCCGAGAGTCAACCCACCCACACCGGTGGTGGATATGATCCCGGATGGGACTGCCAAGCCGAAGGCGTGCGTAGCGTGATCGACGTCGCCCCACGTGCAGCCAGCGCCCACGCGGACCGTCTTTGTGGCAGGGTCGATACGGACATACTTGATCGGCGATAGATCGATCACGAGACCGTCGTCGCAGACCCCCAGCCCTCCGGCGTTATGGCCGCCGCCTCGAATGGAAATGCGCAGGCCATTTTGCCGGGCGAAGTGAACGGCAGAAATCACGTCGGACACGTCCGCGCACTTGGCGATCAGCGCCGGCTTGCGGCTGATCATACCGTTGTAAACTTTGCGTGCTTCTTCGTAATGCGCGTCTCCAGGCTCGATTAGGTCGCCCCGGAGCTGGCCTTTGAATTGAGCGATCGCTTCCTTTTCCACCGTATCCTCCTCACAATTTAATCGGAACAATTCGGGCGCGGTATGTGCCAAACCACACGCGCCCGCCAAAAACTTCGCGGCGCCATCGGGATCAATTTGCAGTTGTCGCCGACGCCAGGATGCGCCGCAAACTCGTTCGATACTGTTTGCGTATGCCTAAGCACTTCGCCGTCCCTGTAGCGGCCAACACGCCCGTTGAAATGAGAGGCGATGCTACGGCTTGGCTTCGTACACGATGTTGAAAGGCGTCTCCGTCGCCCGACGGAAGCGGCTGAATCCCGCGGACGTGACGACGTCGCGAATCCGCGCCTCGCCCGCTTGCGCGCCGAGACATAATCCAACTTCCTGGGAGCGCGAGCAAGGCGTGCAGAGCAACGTTGAGAAGCCATAGTAAACGCGTCCGACCGGATTGAGATTGTCCTTCAACGTGTCGTTTGCGTAGGGTTCCACGATCATCCATGTGCCGTCCTTAGCGACAGATTGACGAATATGCGCGGCGGCGCCGATCGGATCGCCCATATCGTGCAAGCAGTCGAACACGGCGACAAAGTCGAAGCCGTTGCCGGGAATTTCTTTTGCCCTGCACACGGCGAAAGTGACGCGGTCGGCCACGCCTTCACGCTTGGCCGACTCACGCGCCGCTGCAATCGACTTGTCATGATAGTCAAAGCCGAAGAAATGTGACTTCGGAAACGCCTTGGCCATCAATATCGTGGAGGCGCCTTTCCCACAACCCACGTCGGCCACCTTCGCGCCCGCTTCCAGCTTTTGCTTCACCCCTTGCAATGCAGGAATCCACGAGCTTACAAGGTTGGCTGCGTAGCCCGGCCGGAAGAATCTCTCGCAGCCCTGATAGACGCCGTCGGCGTGTTCGTGCCATCCCATTCCGCTGCCGTTGCGGAACGATTCCGCGATCCGAGGTACTGCGGCAAGCGATCCCAGAGCCAGCTCAAAGGCGCCCGGCAAATAGGCGGGGCTGTCTTCCCGGGCAAGAGTAAATGCCTGCTCTGCGGTAAGGCTGAACTTGTTCGTTTTCTCGTCGTAAGTAACGTAGCCACCTGCCGCCTGCGACGCCAACCATTCGCGAAGATAGCGTTCATCTGTGTGACTTTTGGCGGCGAGTTCGGCGGACGTGGCGGGCCCTTCTGCCAGCGTCTTATAGAGTCCCAACTTCTCTCCGATCACCACCATGCCGCTGTGGACGGCGGCGCCGAGGTCCGTAACGAATTGCCCGATAAAAGCGTTCAGTTTGTTCATATCAAGAGCCGGAGTTTGTGCTGCACTCATTGGAATTCTCCTTTTTGCAAATTGGCGTCGTCCTCCCCCGACCGGGCGGCCCTCGCAGCTTCTTCGGTACCGGAGCCTTTGCTAGAATGCGCTCAGCAAAATGTGTTCTCGGGCTTCGTTTGCCGTGAAAAGCGCGTCTCGGTGGGTGCTGAACGTCACCTGACCGGCACAAGCTAGCAGCCGCCGACGCGTGAAGTAACGAAAGAACCCCAAAGAAAAGCCAAAAATCGAGCGATTTAGGCTTTTGGGGCGGCGAAGCGGGAGTGTTCCTTGGAAACGATTCCCGCCAACTATCGGTTTGGCGACTTCCTGCTGGATGTGGGGCGGCGGTGTGTGCTCAGGGCCGGCGCGGAGATCAAGCTGCGACCAAAGGTATATGATGCCCTCAAATATTTTGTGGAGCATCCCGGGCGGCTCATCGAGAAGCAGGAACTGATCCAGGCCGTATGGCCGGATGCCTTTGTCACGGATGATTCGCTCGTGCAATGCACCGTTGAACTTCGCCGCGCACTTGATGACCATGGCCAGAAGTTGCTGAAAACAGTCCCTCGGCGAGGATATCTGTTTACCACATCCGTCACGAAGTGCCCCACGACGACAGATCAGGTACGCGTAGTCAGTCCTTCAGCATCGCCTGAAACCGAAGCTTCGCCTCCGAAAGTCGCAAGGAAACGCCGCGAACTGCCTGTGCCCCGTACTTCCTTGATTGGGCGAGAACAACAACTGGCGAACGCCGCCGAACTGCTGCGCCGCAGCGACGTCCGGCTCTTGACGCTGACGGGGGCGGGAGGAAGCGGGAAAACCCGGTTTGGAGTGGCCGTGGCTTCGGCCGTGGCTTCGGAGTTTACCGGCGGAGTCCAATTTGTCGCGCTGGCCTCGATAACGGATCCTGGCCTGGTGGGAACCGCGATCACCGAAGCGCTTGGTATCCAGCAAGTGGCAAACCGGACAGTGCCGCAGTTGATCGCCGAACAGCTTCAAAACTCCGGGCCGTTTCTGCTGCTGCTGGACAACTTCGAGCAGGTGCTCCCGGCTGCGGCGGTGATCGCAGAAGTGCTTGAGGCCTGTCCATTTCTCAAGATCGTAGTCACCAGTCGCGCCTGCCTGCGAATCTATGGTGAGCAGGAGTTTCCGGTCACTCCACTCGCGCAAAACCCAGCCGTCGAGCTCTTCGCCCAGCGCGCGGCCGCTGTCTGGCCGGTTTTTCGCTTGACGCAGGAAAATTCGGCGGCGATTCGGGAGATTTGCTCGCGGCTTGACGGCCTGCCGCTCGCGATCGAACTTGCCGCGGCGCGAACGAAAGTACTTTCGCCGTCCGCCATTCTGGAGCGGTTGCAACGAAGTCTTCAACTGCTCACCGGGGGCGCTCTCGATCTGCCCGAACGGCAACAAACGCTCCGCAAAACGATCGACTGGAGCCACGATCTATTGAATGACGAGGAAAAGAAATTGTTTCGGCGCCTCGCGGTTTTCGCGGGCGGATGCACGCTGGAGGCAGCCGAGGCGGTTTGCAATACGGGCGGCGATCTCGGAGTGGATCTTTTCGAAGGGATCTCGTCGTTGGTCGACAAGAACCTCGTTCAACGCATGGATCGCGCGGAAATTGAGACGCGCTTCTCCATGCTGGAGACGATTCGAGAGTACGCGCTTGAGCGGTTGGGCGAGAGCGGCGAACCGCCGGCGGTGCGGCGGGCGCATGCGGCATATTGCCTGGTCCTTGCCGAAGAAGGAAATCCTGAGTTGAATCCGGCCGAGCGCGTGCGCTGGCTGGCGCAATGCGACCCCGAAATCGATAATTTCCGGAACGCACTCGATTGGCTCTTCGAAACCCGCGATATCGATTGGGCTTTGCGATTGTGCGGCTCCTTGTTTCGGTTCTGGGACATGCGAGAGCATCTTCTTGAAGGGCGCGCGCGCATGGAGGCCGTGCTCCGCCTGGCTGGCGACCGTCACCCAAAGGAACGAGCGAGGATACTGCAGTTTCTCGGCGCAATGGTTACGGCTCAGGGTGATTTCCCCGCCGCCGCTAGTTTTTTGGAACGAGGTCTCGCCGTCTATGAGGAATTAGGCGATCAGTGGGGCATCGCGGCGTCGTTGAATGCACTCGCAGTTTCTGCGAGAGACCGCGGCGATTACGCTGCTGCGCAAAGCAATTTCGAACGCAGCCTTGCTTGCTGGCGCCTGCTGCCGGATGAAGTGTCGGTTGCGCGCTGCCTTCACAATCTTTCAAACGTGCTGAAGGTCCGCGGCGACTACCCGCGTGCGCGATGGGCGCTGCGCGAGGCTGCGCGGATTTTTCAAGAACTCGGCGATCGCAGTGGCGCCGCCTGGTCCTTCAACCAGCAAGGCGACATTGCCTGGGAAGAAGGCCACTTGGAAGCGGCACGAGAATTGTATGAGCGGGCGCTTTCTACGTTCCGGCAGGTGGGCGATAAATGGGGTGTGGCGCGCTCCTTGACGGACTTGGGACACATCGATTGCGAGCAGAAGAATCACGCAGCCGCGCGCACGGCCTATCGCGAGGCGCTCACAATTTCCGCCGAATTGGGGCACCGTCGTAGTATTGCGCGTGCGCTCGAAGGTTCGGCCGGACTGGCTCTCGCAGAGGGTAACAGTGTGCGTGCGCTGACGCTGGCCGGAGCTGCGACGCATCTGCGCCGCTCCATCAGCGCTCGCCTGACCCAGGCGGAGCAAATGGCGCTCGATCAAATGATTCAACCGGCCTGGATTGAACTCGGTGAGGAGGCAGGGGCCAAAGCGTGGAAAGAAGGCTCCGAGATGAGCCTTGAAAGAGCAATACAATATTCTTTGGAAGGCCTGGAAACCGCTACTTCACATTGACGGGATTAATAAGCCTGCGGACAGCGCTGATGCGGTCGGCCGGGATGCCCACTCTGCGGGCATGCTCGCGTATTGTGTTCTCGTCGGGCGCGAGATAGACGCAGTAGACCTTGTCTTCAGTAACGTAGCTATGCAGCCATTGAATTTGCGGCCCAAGTTCGTTCAGTGCCTGCAGGGAGCGCAGTGATACCTCTCTAAGTTCGGCCTCAGATAGAGAGCCAGCTCCGGGAATCACGCGTTCAATCACGAATTGAGGCATCGCGGCGACAGTCTAACATATACGCTAAAAGGAGGTCTAAGCCTTCGCAGGGCCCCGCACCATCGCATTCAAGACGCCGCAATCGCGTCTAGAAGGTATATTCTAACCGCAACTCAAACGAATTCAGAATTCTCGCAACGCATTGAACACAAACGAGTAGAGCTTTTCCAATCGCCGTCGCCAGACAGGGAAAGGAGTCGAGTTGAGAATCGAGCGGAGCCTGCTTTTCGTGCCGGCCACCAAGCCGGAGATGATCGCCAAGGCTGCCGTGAGTGCAGCGGATGCGGTTTGCGTCGACCTTGAGGATTCCGTTACGCCGGCGGAGAAGCCGGCGGCGCGCCAGAGCGCCATCGATGCGCTAGGTAAACTAGACTTCCAACAACGATTGCGGATGGTGCGCGTGAACGGGCTTGATACGCCCTTTGCTTATCGCGATTTTGTCGAGGTTGTCGAAGCCGCCGGAGATCGAATTGACAGAATCATGCTGCCGAAGGCGAACTGCGCCGCTGACGTGGGATTCGCCGAGCGGATGCTGACACAGATCGAGATGCATCGCGGATTCCCTCGCAGGATCGGCCTTGAAGTGCAAATCGAAACTGCCGCCGGATTCCTCAACGTGCGGGAAATTGCGGTAGCTTCTCCTCGGATCGAGGCGATTGTCTTCGGGCCGGGCGATTATGCGGCCTCGATGCGAATGCCGTCCGCGTCGATTGGCGAGCCTGACGAAAATGACCGGCTTTATGGCGGCCACCGCTGGCATGCGGTGATGCATGCGGTCGTTGCGGCGGGGCGCGCGAACGGATTGGCGTGCGTGGACGGCCCTTACGCTGGATTTAAGGATCAGGTGGGTTTCGAGAAGTCGTGCCGAATTGCGCGCACAATGGGCTTTGACGGAAAGCAGTGCATCCATCCGAATCAGCTCGCGACGGCCAATGCTGTGTTCAGTCCGACGCAGGAGGAAATCGCGCAGGCCGAGAGAATTGTGGCAGCGTGTCAGACGCAGGGCGTGGGCGTCCTCGATGGGCGAATGGTCGACGCAGCCAATCTGCGCATGGCGAGGTGGGTCGTGGAACAAGCGAAGCTGCTTCGCTCGCGGTAACATTCGAACGAACAATGAGGGAGCGGCCCTCGAGGCTTTGATTTGGGTTTTTGGGGAGATTTCCACCGCGTTGAGACCGTTGTCCTGTCAGGTGGTGTATTCCAAAACGAATTACTGCTGCGAGACATGAAGCATCTACTGGATTCCGAGCCGCTGCGCGTGTGGACGAATCGTGCCTCCCAATGATGGCGGCATCAGCCTCCACCGCTTGGTCTTCGAAGCTAAGCTGGGCCGGCGATACTGCATAAAATCGGCTACCTTTGGATCGCTTTGCGCTACGTAAGGAATACGAGAGAATGGACCCGCAAGAGAGCAATGCGATTCAGATCCCACAACTTCGTTGCTGACACCGGCACTCTACGCCGAAGAGTCCTCGGAATATACGCGGTTCTGATCGCGTTTAACGCCTGCGCATGGTTATGGGCGGTGCTGGCCTTTCGTGCGAATCCCGTTTTGATGGGAACGGCGCTGCTCGCCTATAGCCTTGGTCTGCGCCACGCAGTGGATGCAGACCATATTGCGGCGATCGACAATGTAACGAGAAAGTTGGTGCAAGCGGGCAAGCGGCCGGTCGGCGTCGGATTGATGTTCTCGCTCGGCCATTCGACGATTGTCCTCGTAGGGGCGGCTGCTATCGCTGGTGCGGCGTTAACGCTGCAAAACCGGATGAGTGCCATCAGGAACGTCGGCGGATTGATCGGGACTTCGGTTTCCGCCCTTTTCCTCTTCGCGATCGGAGTGGTCAATCTCGTTGTTCTCCGCTCGATCTACCGCGCCTTCGTTGCCGTGCGTTCGGGAAAACCGTACGTGGAAGAAGACTTCGATATTCTCCTCGGAAATCGCGGTTTCCTTTCGCGGCTGTTTCGACCGATGTTCCAGATCATTACTGAGAGCTGGCACATGTATCCGTTGGGAGTGCTGTTTGGGCTGGGTTTTGATACGGCTACTGAAATCGGCCTGTTGGGAATATCGGCCGCGAGCGCCTCCCAGGGAATGTCTTTCGGTTCAATCCTCGTTTTCCCAATATTGTTCGCAGCGGGCATGTCCCTTGTCGATACCACTGACAGCGTGCTCATGCTGGGCGCCTATGGATGGGCCTTCATTAAGCCGGTTCGCAAGCTTTATTACAACATGACGATCACGGGCATCTCCGTGATCGCGGCCTTCGCCGTCGGAGGGATTGAGGTGCTGGGTTTACTGGTCGGCCGCCTTCACCTAAAGAGTGGATTGCTGGTTGCGGCGGCGCAACTAAACGATCATTTCGGCTCGCTCGGTTATTTCATCGTGGCACTCTTCGCGGTTTGCTGGATCGTTTCGATTGCGGTTTATGCGTGGCGCGGCTTCGATCGTATCGAGCCTGTTGAGACTTCGCAGCAAGCGTCTTCTGACTGAATCGGCTCAACCGTAGCGCGTTCCTCTGATGTCTGTGTGTTCAGGTTCTGTTCCGTCTTTTAGTCCGCCGCAAGCGTAACAAGGTTCCGCAAATCGAATCGGGGTCTCTACAGATTCATCCCAATAGCTATCGTGTCTTGAATGTTATTACAGTGAGTGTTCCTTCCTTCGAAAGGAGGTACCTTCATGAGCGCTTCCGAGACAATGTACGACATCCTTGCTGCCACGGTAAGCGGCGACACTTTCTGGCTCCTCGCGGTCAGCGGCGAGCACAATGCCATCAAAGTGATGGACCGGCTCGCAGCCAAATGTCCGGGTAGTTATTTCGTGCTCGATAACATTGGGGGTTCGATCGTCGCCAAAGCCAATACCCTGGACGAGAGGCTTACAGCGTAAACGAAACGCTCAACGCAGCATGCGCGGCAAAATGCAACTTGCCGCCGGGCCTTGAAAGAATGGTCGGGACGACTGGATTTGAACCAGCGACCTCACGCACCCCAAGCGTGCGCGCTACCAGGCTGCGCCACGTCCCGACTGAGTGCAGGTGCCAACCAGCGTATCACTCGCGTTTAAGGAGGGTCAAGATCGCGAGCAGTTCTTCGTGGAGATCGAGCAACGTCTTCTGCCGTGCTTTTGAAAATCTCGTCGGTCGCGGCGCGATCATAACTCCGGGCTTCTGCTCACCCGCGCCGTCTCCGCTCGGGTCGCCAAAGGCTTGCGGGTCGGCTTCCATTTCAGCCAAGTGCTTCCGCGCCCCAGCCAATGTGAAGCCGTCCTCGTAAAGCAGCCGCTTGATCTCAAAAACTGTGTCGATGTCTTCTCGCCGGTAGAGACGGTGCCCGGTCGGCGTCTTCACGGGCTGTAAGGTGGGAATCTCCTGCTCCCAGTATCGGAGGACGAAAGCCTTCACGCCGGTCAGCCGGCTCACTTCGCCGATCCGAAAGAGCCTCTCTTCGGGTTCATCGATCCGGATTGGAGCGGCCGACGCCATTTCCGGTATCGTAGGCGTTTTTAGGCGCGCATTCAACCCAATTGCGGCCGAAACGCGCCACTTTAAGCGATTTTATGGCGCCAATCGCGTCATTTATGGCGCATTCTGTCGCCGCTCGGTCCACGCCTCCGCTCCTTAACTTTGATGGCGCGCTCCCGTTTACTGGATTCATGTTTCTTCAGCCGAAGCGTGAACCGGATTGGCGTCCCAATAAAGTCAAACTCATCACGCAGCTGGTTCTCCAGAAACCGTTGAAAACTAAAGTGTAATGGCTTCGTTTGATTGGTAAAAAGCACGAACGTCGGCGGCGCGGCCGTGGCCTGCGTCATATAATAGATCTTCATCCTGCGGCTCGCCGGCGAAGTCCCGCGCTCCAAGTCCACTTTGCCCAGCCAACGATTCAGCTCTCCCGTCGTCACCCTGTGCCGCCTCGCGTCCGCCACTCTATCTATAAGAGAATAAAGCCTTTCAACATGCTGCCCTGTGACCGCGGAGAGAAAAACCACCGGCGCATAACTCAAAAATCTCAGCTTGTTCCGAACGATGGTCTCGTAATCGGCGATCAGTTTATTCGCGTTGAAATTTTTTCCGGTGGATTTCTTGTCTGACTCCCCTTTTTTTCGCGCAGCCTCCAGCGCTAAGTCCCACTTATTCATAACGATAATAACGGACCGTCCCGACTGCTCCGCGTAGCTCGCAATCGTCGCGTCATGCGAAGTGACGCCCACTGACCCATCGACTACTAGGAGCGCAATATCCGCTCGTTCCAAGTGTCTCCGCGCCATAATGACGCTTAACTTCTCTGCAATCAGTTTTGTCTTGCCCTTACGCCGGATCCCCGCGGTATCGAGAAACCGGTATGTTCGCCCGTTGCGTTCTACGATTGTGTCGACCGTATCGCGCGTCGTGCCCGGCTCATCGGACACAATCGAGCGCTCTACTCCGGCTAATCGATTGAGCAGCGTCGACTTGCCCACGTTCGGCCGACCAATGATGGAGATGTTGACGCCCGCGCTGGAAGGCACCGCCTCGCCCTTCGCGAACTCCCCAGTCAGCAAATCCAGCAGCGCATCAATGCCATATCCGTGCTCCGCGGAAATACCGAAAATCTCCGCGCCCAATTCGTAGAACTGTGCTGCCAGATCGGCCTGCTTTGCCGAATCCACCTTGTTTACAGCAATTACGGGTGGCTTCCCCGCACGTCGGAGCAATTGCGCGAGTTCCGCATCGAGCGGCACGGGGCCGGTGCGACCATCGGCCACTAGTACTACGCGCGTCGCGTTCTCAATGGCGAGCCGCGCCTGACGTAGAATCTCGCCCGGTATCCCCGCTTTATCCTCGGGAACAATCCCGCCTGTATCCACCACCTCAAAAGGCCGACCTTCCCACTCCGCCGTGCCGTAGATGCGATCACGCGTAATGCCGGGCTCGTTCGTAACAATGGATCGGCGCGTGCCGGTCAAACGATTGAACAGCGTCGATTTGCCGACATTGGGCCGGCCAACGATCACGACAGATGGAAGCTTCGCATTCATATTGGTCAAATCACGCTAGCAGAACCGCGCTGGCTTTAGAAGGAGCTGCTTTGTAATATTTGTATGGGCGAAAATCACAAGGAAAACCGAGCCCTAAGAGCTTACAACTTCGGTCATCAGGCACAAAATCTTTACTATCGCGTGAATTCCCTCAAATATATTCTATACACTTGACAACTCAACTGGACGCCCGCGCATCCGGTGAAAAAGCCGAGCAACAGGAGGAAACATTGGGGCGCCTCCCCCTCAGGCTGGCACTTATCCTAATCGTTGCCCTTGCTGTGTCATTGACGCCAAGGGCCGCAGCGCAGTCGGGAACCGGCACGCTGCGCGGCACAGTGACGGACCCTTCGGGTGCTGCCGTACTCAGCGCGACCGTAACCGCGACGCCGTCTACGGGGCAGGCGAAAACGGCCACCACGGATGTGCGAGGCGCGTACGAACTGCGCGGACTCTCGCCGGGCACTTACGAAGTAAAAGTCACCGCGCCTGGTTTCCAGGATTTCGACAAGCCAGGCGTTACGATCATCGCAGGAGAGGCGCAAACTCTCGATGCGCCGCTTTCAATTCAAATCGAACAGCAACACGTGCAAGTTTCCGATACGGCTCCGACGCTGCAAGTGAGCCCCGAAAAAAACGCCGGTGCGATCAACCTAAAAGGAAACGACCTCAACGAGCTTTCCGACGATCCCGATCAGTTAGCCTCAGACCTGCAAGCGCTTGCCGGTCCCGCCACCGGCCCGAATGGCGGCCAGATGTACGTGAATGGATTCACGGCTGGGCAATTGCCACCGAAGTCCTCGATTCGCGAAATCAAGGTGAATCAAAACCCCTTTTCCGCAGAATATGACTCGGTCGGCTTCGGGCGAATCGAAATTCTCACCAAGCCCGGCACGAATCAGCTGCATGGAGACTACTTCGGATGGGGAACAGACCAGCCATTCAATAGTTGGAGCCCATTCGTTGGATTAAACGATCGTCCCGGCTACTACACGTTCCTGCAAGGCGGCGACCTCAGTGGGTCGCTAAACAAAAAGACCTCTTTTTCCTTCACATTGCAACGGCGCAACGTCCACTACGTGGAGCTCGGCGCCCAGTCGCTCGATCAGAACGCAATCCATGTCTCGCCCGGTTCGCAAGCCATTGTGAATCCGCACGATCGCACATCCATCGGCGGCTCGGTCGATTACCAGCTATCCACAAACAACACTCTCACGATCTTTTACCAATACTGGAAGAATAACGACCAGAACGATGGCATCTCGAGTTTCACTTTGCCCAGCCAAGGCTATAACGCTGACAGCTATGAGCACCAACTGCAGATCTCGGACACCCAGATTTTTCATGACACAATCGTCAACCAAACTCGCTTTCAATATCTGCGCGACTATGCAGCCAACACTCCCGTATCCAGTGCAGTAGCGTTTAATGCGCCGGCCTACGTCAGTGGCGGCGGCAGCCCGATGGGCCACAGCATCGACCGCCAGAATCATTTCGAGTTTCAGAACTACACGACGATCGTGAATGGGAAAAATACAATCGAATTCGGCGCGCGACTGCGCGACGCCACTGAATGGAACTCGTCTCTTTCGACAGCGAATGGCTCCTTCACTTTTGCAAGTAGCGCCGCATATATTGCCGCGCAGACGGCGGTCTCGCAGGGCAATCCAGTGCCCTCGGCCGATTACCCTGAGGCTTTTACATTGGGCGTGGGTTCGCCCATTGCGACGGCAAACAGTTTCGATGCCGGGATTTTTGCGCAAGACGATTGGCAATGGCGTCCGAACATCACATTCAGCGGCGGACTTCGCTTCGAAACGCAGACGGGCATCCCGGACCATGCCGACTTCGCGCCGCGCGCCGCGATTGCGTACGGTATCGGCAAGACGAAATCCGGCGCGCCGCGGTCGGTGCTGCGCGCCGGATGGGGCATCTTTTACGACCGTTTCCCGGAATCGAATATCCTCAATGCCTATCGGTTCAACGGCGTGAATCAAGTCGCCTACACGGTGAATAATCCCGATTTCTTCCCCAATGTGCCTGCAGACGTTACCAGCCTGGGCGCTACGACGTCGCTTCCCACGGTTGACAGGATCTCGCCATCGCTTCATTCGCCATACACGATGCAAGCCGCAGTGACGCTCGAGCAGCAGGTCATGAAGGGCTCCACGCTCACGATAAATTACATCGACGCGCGCGGCGTGCATCAGTTCTACACCGCAAATATCAATACGCCGCTGCCGGGAACATTTGATCCCGCAAATCCGCAGGCGGCGGCGTATCCGTTCGGCTACGGCGCAGGGTATCTCGATGAGTACGAGTCGGGAGGCATCTTCAAGCAGAATGAGCTGATCGTAAACTTTAACGGGAAGATCGGCAAAGTACTGAGTCTTTACAGCTACTACGCGCTCAACGACGCCCACGGTACCACCGGCAGCTTGCTGACTGACTATTACAATCCTTCGCTCGATTACGGCCGCACGAATTTCGACGTTCGCAACCGCGTTTTCGTCGGCGGATCGTTCACGCTCAAATATGGCATCGAGCTCGGACTGTATCAGGTTTACACGTCGGGGCGGCCGTTCAACATCACCTCCGGCACAAACCTTTATGGTACAAGCGCCACAGCGCAAAACTCGCGGCCTTCGTTTACAAATCTACCGCTTGGCACACCGGGCGTATATGCAACGCCGTGGGGTAACCTTTACAATGGCCTTCCGGCACCAGGAGATCGTGTCATCCCGATCAACCTAGGCACAGGTCCTTCGCAATTCAATACGAACTTTAGCGTCGGTGAGACTTTCCATTTTGGACCGCCGCCTGAAACGCCGGCAAGCGCCGCCGATTCCTCGTCTTCTTCGGCAAGCGCTCCGGCAAAACGAGTCGGCCGCTACAGCTTGCAATTCAGCATCTACAGCCGCAATGTTTTCAACCGGGTGAATTACGGTCAACCCGTTGGCGTCATTAGCTCGCCCAACTTCCTGCAGCCCGTGAGCCTCAACTTTGACGGCCCGGCAAACCGCCAGGTTTTTCTCTACGCTGGATTCAACTTCTAGGACCACACCCAGCAAAGCAGTAGCGGCTCCGTGCCGCGTCTCCAAATCCTGATTTGCGCTATGGGTGGCGGGATGGGACAATCGTTGTGCCCGGAATAACTCCAACTAGGAAAATTGATGCGAATCGCAATCACAAAGAACAGTTGTGCATGGCCGGTGATCTGTGTCGCCGTCTTCGTTGCCGGGACGTTGCTCTCGCAAAGCACCCTGGCGCAGCAACCGAGCACGCCGGCGAAGCCCGCACAAGCAGCTCCTGCTGCAAAAAACACGAAACCATCAGCCTCTGCCACCAAGAAAGCGCAGTCTGCCCCCGCGAGAGGCGCCACGCACTCCGGGCTGGCAACGGATAAACAAAAGGACAGCTACGCGCTTGGCATGAATATCGGCCGAGATCTCTCGCGGCAGCCGATCGATATTGACGTTACACCGTTCTTGCAGGGTATGCGCGACGCTCTTGAGAAAAATAAATCGCAGCTTACCGACGACCAAATCAAGGCCGCGCTCGCGCAGTTACAGGGCCAGGCCACCGCAAAAGCAGACGCGGAAAACAAGTTGCTTGGGGAGGCAAACTTGAAACAGGGTGATGAATTTCTAGCCGGCAACAAAACCAAACCAGGAGTCGTAGCGCTGCCCAGCGGCCTGCAATACAAAGTGATCACGATGGGCACCGGTCCGAAGCCCTCAGCCGCGGATACGGTTGTTTGCGATTACCGAGGCACGCTCATCAATGGCAAGGAGTTTGACAGTTCCTATAAACGCGGCCAGCCTGCGGCGTTTCCGGTTGGTGGGGTGATCAAGGGCTGGACGGAGGCGCTTCAGTTGATGCCCGTTGGTTCGAAATGGGAGCTCTTCGTTCCACCGGACCTGGCATATGGCAGCCGCGGAGCCGGACCTGATATCGGCCCGAACGCAACTTTGATCTTCGAAGTCGAGCTGCACTCGATCAAAGGCAAGTAATGATCAAGCTGGCGAACGTCGAAAAGTTTTACGAAGCAGGCCCGACAAAAACCTGGGTGCTGCGGCGGATCAGCGCGGAGATTCACGAAGGCGAATTCGTCACCATCATGGGCCCATCCGGCGCCGGCAAGTCCACGCTGATGGCGATCATCGGTATGCTCGACGGCGCCTGGAGGGGCGAATACTATTTGTTCGGAAATGCGGTTCACAAACTGGACAACCGCCGTCGCGTGGAACTGCACAAGCAATACATCGGGTTCGTGTTTCAGCAATATCATCTGCTGGATAATTTAACCGTGGCGGAGAATCTGGATCTGCCGCTCTCCTATCGAGATATGCGCAAAGCGGATCGGCAGGGACTCGTGGCCGATGCGCTCGATAGATTTCAGATCGTGGGCAAAAAGGACCTTTATCCCAGCCAACTTTCGGGTGGGCAGCAGCAGTTAGTGGCTGTGGCGCGAGCCGTGATCGGCAAGCCGAAAGTGATTCTTGCAGACGAACCGACGGGGAGCCTGCATTCCAGCCAGGGCAAGATGATCATGGACACCCTGAAGAAATTGAATGACGAAGGGACCACGATCATTCAAGTGACGCACAATGACGCGTGGGCCGCTTACGGAAATCGCACCATCGAGCTTGCCGATGGCTGGATTGTCAGCGGACAGGCAGACGCGGGCACTGCCGTGACGGCCGGCGTTTGATTGTTTTATCCTTGCGTTTGCATTCTCAAGGCTTCGACACGAGCCTGAAGTTCCTGTGCCACTTTTTCAGGATCGTCCTTTGCCGAGAAGCTCGCCGGTTCGCCGATGGCAACGCTGACTTGGCCGGGTCGCGCCATATGTTTTCCTTTCTGCTTTAATTCCCAAAAATTGCCGAGGCACATCGGAATCACCGGAACACGCAGGCGCGTGGCGAGCAAGCCGATTCCCGCACGAAACGAGCTGAGGCGCCCGGTTTTTGTACGTTCGCCTTCAGGAAAAACGAGCACGTTCCAACCGCGGTCGATCAGATTACCCATGAACGCGAAGCTGCGTTGAAAACCTGCTTGGCGAGGCAGCGGAAAAACGTCGAATATCGAAAGGAGAAGAAAATACGTGACGCGGTCCACGAACGCGAGCAAGAAATTTCGTCCCGGCGGAGGTGTGCGCATCGATTCGAGAAGCTCGCCATCCATAGCGACGGCAAGTTTGCTGCGAAACCGCTCCGGCAAGCCGAGCATGATGTAGGCAGGATCGAAGTAGGTGACGTGATTGGCGATGACGAGACTTGCTTTGTGCCGGCCAGTGGGGAGCGAGGCAAGCTTTTCTCGTCCACTGACGCGCGGCCAGCCAAGTATGAGCATTGCGGGAACGGCAAGGCAATTGTAGGTGGCAGCCCGGAAGATGCGCGCCGGCCAACTTTGCGGCCATGTGGGATATTGAAACGCGGGCGCACGCGGCGAAGGCGACTGGATCAATCTCTCGATCTCGGCGGCCGTTTCGGCCTTGGAGAAGTCGGCTTCGCTTAAGTCCACTTGATACCGGTCTTCCAGCTCACCCATCAATTCGACACGCTCGATCGAGCTGAGTTGGAGTGGCTCGTTTGAATTACCATTATGCGCACGGCCGCGCGTGAGGCGCGCTAGAGCATCGTTGCTCGCATTTGATCCAGATAGGGCAGGGCCGAGCAATTCAGCCTCGGCCGTTTGGCGAATTTTTCTGAGGATGGGTTTTTGTGTCGGCGTCCGCGGAAAATCCTGATCGCGCCAGACGATCCAGCGGCGCATTTGCTGAAATGGCGCGAGCCGCTGATTGGCATGCTGCACGACGTTTGCGGCTTCCCTATCGACCGAAAGCGAATCGCCATCGCGAAAGAGCAAAACAGCGCAGGCTTCGGCGTTGCCATCCTTTTCGAGGCCGACAACTACCGCGTCGCGGACGGCGGGCTCTTTGCGTAGCTCGGCCTCCAGGTCGCCGGGATAAACTTTCAAGCCCTCGGGCGTGACGATCACGTTTTTACTGCGGCCCTTGAAGTAAAGATTGCCGGCAGCATCGCGCTCGCCGAGATCGCCGGTATGAAACCAGCCTTCGGCATCGACGACCGCTGCCAGGCCTTCTTTGTTCCAATAGCCGGAGGCCACGTTTTCACCGCGGACGAGAATCTCGCCTTCGTCAGAGAGCTTGATTTCGTTTCCGGGCATGGACTTGCCGATCGAGCCGCGTCCGATGCGAAACGGATGGTTGAGGCTAATGAGAGACGTGGTTTCCGTAAGCCCATAACCCTGGATGACGGCGTAGCCGAGGCGTGTCCAGAACGTTTCGGTTTCACTTGGCAACGCGGCGCCGCCGGAAACCAGCGCGAGAAACCTCCACCCGAAGCGGCGACGAATCGCGCGGAAGCGCCACCAGCGCCGGAGGAAATAAACGTTCGCGGCGTTATCGAACGTGCGGCGAAATTTATCGAGTTTGCCGTGGGACTCAACGTCGCGCTCGATCTGGCCGCGCAGCGACTCGATCAGGCGCGGCACGGCGACAAGGGCCGTAACGCGCTGACTGCGAATTTCAGCGACCACTTCAGCGGGATTTAGTGTGTCCATGAAATTGACCGTTGCACCGAACACTTGAGGAAGGAAGATCCCAAGGAACTGGCCAAAGACGTGGCTCAACGGAAGCAGATCGAGTATCCGAATAGGATGGAAAAAGCGTTCATAGCGGCGGTAATGGTCGAATTCAGCTGCGATCGGCGCAACATTGGCCAAAATATTTCCGTGGGTGAGCACAACACCACGAGGCTCGGCTGTGGTGCCGGAGGTAAAGACGATTTCGACGGGATCGTCATGGCTGGCGGACACCGGAGAAAAAGCTTTTGCTGTGCCCTTCGCGCTGATCTGTGCCAGGTCTTCCAGCCTGAGAATTTGCTCTGCCAGGCTTTCAGCAGGGAGACTGCCGTTTACAACCGCCAGGCGTACGCCGGCTTGCTTGGCGACGCGCTCGGCAAAACCTTTCTCGCCAATGGCGTCAAGCGGAACGGCAACGGCTCCGCGAAAGATGCAGCCGAGAAAAGCTGCGATCCATTCCCCGGAATTTGCGCCCCAGATAAGGACCCGGTCGCCCTTCGAAATGCCGCGCGCTTCTAGTTCGCTCGCAAAGTTCGTCGCGTGTCCGAGGAGAGTTGAATACGACCAGCGTTCGCGCCTGTAGCCGCGGCGCCATATGACGGCGGTCTCATTCGCCGGACGCGTGTCGGGACAGAAATAATCGAGTAGGGACTTGCGGGCCACGATGCACTGAGTGTCGCTCATTCCAGACCAAAATGGGAATACCGAGAATCCACACCTGCAGCCGATGGAATCTTTGCAAGGGAATTACCTCGAACGCTCCCTCGCCATCGCAAAGGCCTTTGCAACCACGCGCGTCGCTGCCTCGCGCAGCGCATATTTGGGAAGCTCGCCTTCCTCGACCCATGCAACGTCGGTCGCATCGCTCCCCGCGCGCAGTTCCCCGCCGATTGCCTCACAAAAATAATCGAGAATCACGTAGTGATATTGCACACGCCCGGAATCGTTGCGCACGATGCGTTCAAACGTCTCGATTTGATCGAGAACTCGCACGTGAATCCCCGTTTCCTCTTCCACTTCCCGGCGGACACCTTCCGCAATCGTTTCGCCGACGTCCAAACCGCCGCCCGGGATAGACCATTCGCCTTGCAACGGCGCGTATGCGCGGCGCATGAGCAACACGCGGCCATCGCAAATCGTCACTCCACCTACGCCGACAATCGGGCGGGCGGGGTATTCACGGTTTTCTCTCATCTCCCGATTTTCTCGCACAAAAAGCTTGACAGCCACGGTATATAATACGATTTTGAGCCAAAACGCCCCGCTGGGAGGAAAGTCACGTGACGAAGTGTCCGGAATGCGACGCGGAAATCGATTTGGATGAGGATGAAGTAGAAGAGGGCGAAATTCTGGCCTGCCCCGAATGCGATGCAGAACTCGAGGTGACGCAGACCCATCCCGTTCATTTGATCGTCCTCTCCGAAGACGATGACGACGATGAGGACGAGGAAGAGGACGAGGAAGAGGAAGAGGACGACGAGGAAGAAGAAGAGCAGCCGGACGACGAGGAATAACCGCTCGGGAAAACCCTGTACTGCCGAATGTCATCTAACATCCATAATCCTTTAACGGTTGCGGCACGCCTTGTGGAAAGGAGTGTATCGCGATGAAATCACGCGTGTATCATCGCGCGTTTCCTGTGGCCCTGGTGGTCTGGTGTCTGTTGCTTGGCGCGCCTGCCTATCCACAGAGTTCACAGCTTCGAACTGTTCACGGGGAAGTTGTAGACAAGAACGATAACCCCGCACCCACGAGCGTGGTTTATCTGCTGAATACGAAGTCGCAGGCTGTGAGGACCTATTTCGCCGACGAGAAAGGCGAGTACCACTTCAGCGGGCTTGACCCGAACGTGGACTATGAAGTCCACGCCGAACACGGCAACATGATTTCGAGCACGCACAAGATTTCCAGCTACGATTCCCGCCGCGACATCGATATGACTCTGAAGCTCGCTCACGAAAAGTGAAGCGGGCAGAGCCAACCCAATAATCGCTCTCTCCTTACGAAAGAATCACGAACAGGCGGGCCGCTGTGCTACGAGTTGGCGACAGCCTGTCCACGAAAGGGATCGGCGCCGATTGTGCCGAGCAGTTCGCTGATATAGGAAGGCGCGGAGCATCGCGCCAGTTGCTGCTGCGCGAACAAAAACCGCCGCATGAGATCGAAAGGTTGATTCGCTTCGGCCGCGGGTCTCTCTTTACGAAACTCTTCGAGCGCCGCGACGTGTCGTTGCCACAGCGCCACGTCGCGCTGCTGTTTTGTGCGGAGCCGCTCGCTGTACCAGTCGCTTGCGATCAACGCGTCACGATCGAAAAGCCTGCGCAAATGGGGGTCGTCGACTTTTATTCCCTCAAAGTGACCGTAAGCCATCACGTGCAGCAATGCCTTCAGCGGCGGACACGCCGCCTCGACGCTTCCATCCTCGAAATAGAGCAAAGCGACGCGACGCTGAGCTTCCACTATTGCGTCGATGCCGGCCGCAAATAATTCGACACCCTGCTTTTCCGGCCGCAACATTTCGTCGGAGAAGACAGCGCCTGGATTTTCAAAAATGCGGCCCAAGAAACGGTCTACGAATAGGGGCGTACTGCGGTAACCAAGGCGGCTCGCCAGCACGGTGCGCCCTTTGAACGAGAAATCGTTCACCGGCTCGAGCAGCCCCTTTTCGATCAGGAATTTTGGCGCGCGCTCGTGAACCCGCATACGGCACCAAATCTCCGGCACCAGCATGCTGACGTCATGATCGACGCGGACGTTGGGCCCGACGTAACCAGCGGACGTCGTGAATCCCGCATCGCCCGTCAGAATTGCGGAGACGAGCGCATTATTCAGGTCCACGACAGGCCAGAGCGCATTGAATGGACCTTTGGTGAGGGCGCCTTCGCTGCCGAAGCCTGTCGTCGACGGCGATTTGCCGGTCAAGCTGGAGATGAACTCCATAAAAAGCTCCGGCGTCTCCTGATAATGGATTGGGTTGTAAATCGCGAGCGGAGGCAAGCCAATCGCCGGCTCGGGCGGGCTATTGCGACGGCCCGCGAGGACCGCATTCACCGGAAAATAGACCGGCCGCTCGGCCGGAATATCACGGACCAGGCGCGCGGCAATTTCAGCTAAATACGCATCCCGCGGGTTCTCCAGATCCGTCCTCTTTTGCAGGTAACGCGGGTTTTTCGATGGCTTGCCGTCAACCATGCGCGGATGCGCGGACGAAACCACGTAACCTGTCGCGTTTTGCGCTGCGAATGTGCGCAGGAGCCGCTTCATTGGCTCTGTGAACTGGTCGAACTCGGCTACGTGATCGACTAGCTGGCGCGCCGCCTCTACACTGATGGGTTCGTAATTCGACAAAAACGTCTCCGGACCGGCGATGTCCGCTTCCGCCTTCTGGTCTGCGCCACGGTGAATCGCCTCATCAGGGCGCTGGAAAAGCAGATTTTCACAATTGACCACAAGCTTGACGCTCAGGTTCGGATACTCCGGATCGAGATCCGTGAGGCTTTCGCGCGGCACGACAGCAGAAGCGGTGATATCGTCTTCGACTTGCACCTTTTCCGCGGGATAGAAGTCCGGTCGCAATTTGTAAATACGCCACGAACCGTCCCTGTCGTAGCCCACGCGCACGTAATTGCTGACCAGCTTCTCTCCATCGAACTTCAACTCATGCCCGAGAAAATCGTTCACGCGATCGACTGTGAAATGTTCGCGCCAGTTCTCGCCCCATTCGGGTCGGTAATAGCGCTTCACCGTGAAGACGAGCTGGCGGATTGTCTGCGGCAAATAGCGGACCCACTCATTGTATTCGTCCGCGTATTCGGACGAAGGCGTGAGCAACTGGATCACAGAGCCGAGCGTCCGCTCCGAACTCAGCACAGGACGGCGCGTGCGCGCGTCTGGCGGGCGATCCTTATAGATCGTGGAGAAGTCTTTTTTAAAGATCTCCGTAACCTGATCCATATCGCGG
Source organism: uncultured Acidobacteriota bacterium (assembly GCA_963753205.1). Taxonomy (GTDB): domain Bacteria; phylum Acidobacteriota; class Terriglobia; order Acidiferrales; family UBA7541; genus Palsa-295. The sequence continues at coordinate 476,343 of CAVWBL010000002.1, forward strand.
TGATAGTCGCGGACGAAAACCGGGCCCTTCAGGATAACGTTCGCAATAGATTTTGAAATTTCGGATTTTCCGCCGCCGGAGACGGTACATGGTTTGTGGCAAAGGGTTGCGCGCGGCCGCGCGCCGATCAATCGCCATGCAGAGCCCAATGATTGTTTTTCCATCCAAACGCGGAAGCCGGAAGGAAGAACATAGGTGGTCTCTGCACGCAGCGTGAGCCGCTGCTTCGTCGCGCCGCGTTTCCACTGCACCGTTCCCTCTCGCACATTGAACGCGGTGTCTTCGGGAACGTAAAGAATGTTCGGATAACGGCGGTCGACGGCGTAGCCCTCGGGCATCCGCTCGACCATCGGCCCGAGGAGGCGCATTGCTTCCTCGAATCTCGTCTTCTTCAGGCTGACGGTTCGATCCGCGTAGAAGTCGAGGCCGAGGATGTACGTCGCAAACGCCATCGCCCCGCCGGCGTGCTCCTCTTCGGCCACTCCGTAGAGGTTTGCGGCGAAGCTGATCTGCGTCTTCACCTCTTTTTTGCAGTAGCCGTAATAATTGTCGGCAAGGATCGTGACCATTACACCGGACGAATCGCGGCAAGCAACTTTGAATGCCCCGCCGCCGTTGTACAGTTCGTCGGCGTGCTCCCAGCACATTCCATCGCGGCGCTGGCGCTCGGTGGCTTCGCTCGCATGCGGTAATCCCACCTCCTTTTTCTTAATTCCCGCCAAATGCGGCGCGAGAATTACGCAGCCGGTATGGCCGCTCCAATGCATTGGGTCGAGCGCGGCGTCGTTCTCGGACAAGTATGGGTCGCCGCCATTTCCGAAAATCGATTCGACAAAATCGAGATTACTTACGAGGCTGCCTGGCGCAAAAAGGCGCGTCTCCATCGTCTTTTGCGGATCGCTACCCGTCGCCGGACAGATGATCGGCCGCAAAAGCAGCGAAATCCACAGCCTCGCGGGTACGGCGTGATTCCCCGTGAACGGCACGGTGAGCACATCCTCCGGCGCGCGCAGTGCGGCAGCAAGCAACGCCGCGAACGTCTTCTTTGGCACGGCCAGTTTGTCGGCCGGTATGGCCAGCCCGCCCTCGACAATGTGGAAAATCCCCTGCGTCGTGCGGCGGTCGCTCTTTGGATTGTGCAAAATGCCCTGCGGTACGCGGTAGGATTGCAGATAGGGAGACGAAAGATGATCGGATCCAAACGGTAGGGACATGACGCGCGCCAATCCCGGCCGGTCGAGCAGAAACGTGTTCGAAGGCAGCCTTGCAACGCCGCCCGAGGCTACTTCTCCCAAATATCGATCGAGAAAGCTCTGGATCCGCTGGTCCACCGGGCACAGATGCTCACCGAGCATCAGGCTCTTTTGGTGATAATTTCGGAGCAGCGGCCGTGCAATCTCCAGAAAATCCGAATCGCTGGATTCCAGTCCGGCAGATTCGCCACAGGCCGCCAGCTTCAGGCGAATATAGCGAATCAATTCGGCTTCTGTTGCGAGCACGTCCGCGCGTCCTTTTTGCGGCAGCTCGTTCGGCACGGGCATTTTACTGAAAGCTGGATGCGCCATTTTTGCAGAATAGCACGACGCTTTCGCCGTTCCGGCCTCGAAAATCTGATCACCAAAATCCCTTTTCTGAATACATGAATCCGGTCTAATATCCGGACTGCCTTTTCGGCCGTGTACGGTAACGAGCCGCAGAACGAAGCGGCGAGGAGAACATTTATTAATTTCCTGGGGATTGACGTAGGCACAAGCGGCACACGCGCGTTGCTGCTCGACGAGCGTGGCGGCATAGTGGGATCTGCGACGGAGGATCACGCGCCGTTTGCTTCGCCTTGCATCGGTTGGGCCGAGCAGCAGCCGGAGGACTGGTGGCGCGCCTGCGGAGTCGCTGTTCGCAAAGTACTAGGATCGGCAGGACTTCGCGGCGAAGACATTGCCTGCATCGGCTTCTCCGGGCAGATGCACGGCGCGGTGATGCTCGACGCGCGAGACGAGGTCGTGCGCCCAGCACTAATTTGGTGCGACGTCCGCACTGGGCCGCAATGCCGCGCCATCACCGAAAAGATTGGCGCCGAACGCCTGATTCAACTCACCTGCAATCCTGCGCTGCCGAATTTTACTCTCACAAAATTTCTGTGGGTCCGCGAGCACGAGCCCGCGAATTGGAACCGCGTGCGCTCGGTGATGTTGCCGAAGGATTACGTTCGTTTTCGGCTCACGGGCGAGCGCGCAATTGATATGGCCGACGCTTCGGGCACGCTGCTGCTTGACGTGGCCAATCGCCGCTGGTCGCAGGAGGTTTTGCAGGCAGCCGAAATCGATGAACGATTGCTGCCGGTTCTCTACGAATCTGCGGAGGTTTGCGCACGTGTTTCCGCGGCCGGTGCGCGAGCGACGGGATTGATCGTAGGCACGCCCGTCGTTGCCGGTGCCGGTGACCAGGCAGCCGGCGCGACCGGCATGGGAATTGTCGATCCCGGCGCCGTGAGCGCCACAATCGGCACCTCCGGTGTAGTGTTTGCCGCCACGGACCGTCCTGCGCTCGATCCACAGGGCCGGCTGCACACCTTTTGCCACGCCATTCCAGGAGTCTGGCATGTGATGGGTGTAACGCAAGCCGCCGGTCTTTCCCTGCGCTGGTTCCGCGAACAGTTTGGCGCCAAAGAGGGCCCCGGCGACGCCTACGATCGCCTTGCAAACGAAGCCTCGAACGCGCCACCGGGCTGCGACGGCCTGCTTTGGACACCTTACTTGATGGGCGAACGCACGCCGCATCTCGATCCTAACGCGCGTGCCGCGCTCGTCGGGCTCACAGCCTCGCACGGACGTGCCCACATCGTTCGCGCAATTCTCGAAGGCGTCGCCTTCAGCCTGCAAGACACGTTCACGATTTTCAACGAGATGCGCGTGCCCGTCTCGCGCATCCGGCTCGGCGGCGGCGGAGCGCGTTCGAGCCTCTGGCGGCAGATTCAGGCCGATGTTTATGGGCGCGATGTGGAAATCGTGGCCGCGGAAGAGGGCGCGGCCTTCGGAGCGGCGATTCTCGCCGGAGTCGGCGCAAGCGCATGGCCAAGCGTTGGCGCGGCGGCCGCCGCCGTCGTTCGCATCGCCGAGCGCATTTCGCCCGAGGCCAAATTTTCGGCGACGATGAAAAGGTCTTATGCGGCGTATCGGCGCGTGTATCCCGCCACGCGCGCGATTTTCGCGAACTAGAACAGCGGCCGATTTGCGATTGTCGTCGGTAACGATATAAAGTAGCGCGCACAAACGGTGTCTTAGCGTTTTTGATCGGCGAGGAACGAATGAGAATGGTCAGACTGTGGATTATTACGGGTCCTGTTGCATGCCTCATCGTCGCAATCGCCGTATTCGCGAGTGCGCAGCAGCAGCAGCCCGAGAATCCTCCCCTAGCCTCTCCTGTGCAAAATGCTCCCACGCCAACTCCGGCGGCAAATTCCGCAGCCGCGCCTCGTAATGCAGCCGTGACAATCGACCGCGAAGCTGCGGCCCGAGGTCAGCAGTTGTTCGTACAAGAGTGTTCGTTTTGCCACGGGCCGGACGCCCGCGGCGGCGCCGAAGGCGGCGTGGACCTCACGCGCTCGGCGATCGTCAACGGTGATCCCACATCGGCGCAACTCGCGGTTTTTCTGAAAACCGGCCGGCCTCCAAAAATGCCGGCGTTCGATAATCTTACTGATGCGCAGGTGAGTGACATCGGGGCGTTCGTCCGCTCGCAAAATCTGATCGCCGGCGGGCGTGCTCCGCTCGTTGCGATCGTGGTTGGCGATCCGAAAGCAGGCGAGGAATTTTTTAACGGCCCCGGCAAATGCAATACGTGCCACTCGGTCACCGGCGACCTCAAGGGCATCGGCTCAAAATATGATGTAATCACGTTGCAGGGCCACATCGTGCTGCCGCGGGGCAAAGGCGGCTGGCCGAATATCATTTCCCCGTTCCAGGTGACGAATCCCCCGGACGTGCCGAAGAAGGTCACCGTCACGATGCCGGACGGTACCGTCACCACGGGCGACATGATTTCCATCTCCGACTTTGATGTAGTGCTTCGCGACGGCACCGGCATGCGCCGAACTTTTGCCCGCAACGGCAACGTGCCGAAAGTCGTAGTCACCGATCCTCTGCAAGCACACATCGATTTAATGAAGACGCTCACGGACGAAGAAATGCACGATTTGACGGCCTACTTGGTGACCCTGAAATGAACGCGCGGACTCTCCTCCTAATCGCCTTTGCCTTTGTATTTCCGTTCGCCCTGGTCGGGCAGGGGCCGCTCGATCCTGCGCTCCTAACCAAGCCCGCCACGGACGCGTGGCCGACGTACCACGGCGATTACACCGGCCGTCACTTCAGTCCACTGAAACAGATCACCACGGCCAATGCCCACGAACTCACGCTCGCCTGGATCTTCCGCAGCACAAGCTCCAGCGAAGGTGCAATCGTCGGCGGCCAGGCTCCGCCTCCATTTCCGGGTCGAGGCCCCGCTCCCGCGCGTGGAGGCAACACGGGACCCCAAATCAAGGCCACGCCCCTGATGGTCGACGGAGTTCTCTATCTCACCGTTCCGAATCATACTTGGGCGGTCGATGCCCGCACCGGACAACAGGTTTGGCACTACTTTTGGCAAGGCCGGGGCGTGATTGGCAATCGCGGCGTGGGCATGTATGGAAGCTGGATTTATTTTGAGACGGGTGACAACAGCGTCGTCTCACTCGACGCCGCAACCGGCAAAGAACGCTGGCACCAGCGGCTGGCGCCCGAGGGAGCATCGAATTTTTCCACGTCCGCGCCTGTGGTGATCGGCAACCATGTGATTCTCGGTGCAGGTGGAGACTCCGGCAGAAACTCCGACTGGGTCGAGGCGGTCGATCCCGAAACCGGCGAATTGCAATGGAAGTGGATGGTCACGCCCGCCGCCGGCCAGCCTGGCATCGATACTTGGCCGACTCCCGAAGCCTCGGCTCTCGGCGCAGGAGGGCCATGGCAGCCTCCTACCTACGATCCGGAATTGAATTTGATATATGTGACAACCGGAAACCCCACGCCAACCTACAATGGCCGCGCCCGTGAAGGCGCCAATCTCTATACATGCAGCCTCGTTGCGCTCAACCCCGATACGGGCAACGTCGCGTGGTATTACCAGTTTTCGCCGCACGATACCCACGATTGGGATGGCACGGAAGTTCCCGTTCTGATCGACGGCACCATAGACGGGAAACCGCGAAAGCTCGTCGCCTTGGCGGAGCGCAACGGCTACTACTTTGTCCTCGATCGCGTCACGGGAAAGAGCGTCGTTGTGAAGAAGTTTGCTGCCAGTAACACCTACGAGGGGCTCGACAAAAACGGTGTCCTTATTCCAAATAAAGACAAAGAGCCGTCGCCCGGCGGCTCGCTTGTCGCGCCCACGTCCGACGGCGCCACAAACTATCCTGCGCCATCGTTCGATCCGCTCGCGGGCCTTCTCTACGTGAACTCGACTTCAACGTACAGCATTTTCTATTTGCCGCCCGATCCGTCGGCGCCCTCTGGTTTCGCACGCGGAGGCGAATGGCACACCGGTAACTTTGTCTCATCGCTGAAGGCGCTCGATTACAGAACGGGCAACGTGAAGTGGGAGCACGATTATCAGGAAGATGGCTTCTCGTCTGCTACCTATCCGGGCGTGCTAACCACCGCTTCAGGCGTGCTTTTCAGTGGCGACCCGTCCGGCAATTTCATCGCCTTTGACGCCGCCACCGGCAAAATCCTGTGGCACTGCTCGCTGGGCGCGGCGCGCCAGTCAAATAATCCCGTCACGTATATGCTTGACGGCCATCAATACGTCGTCGTGGCCGGCGGCGACAGCCTTTACGCTTTTTATCTGCAATAGCTGTCTGCCCGGCGTTACGCCTCCGGAACCGGCGGGCATCCGGGAAAGTTCGGACGCGGCACGTTGCCGATATACTGCAAATCGTCGATCCCAATCTTGCTCGTATAAAACCCATCGCACGTCATCTTCCGCAAAAACCCAAAAAACGCCACTCCCTGGCTCAACGCGGGATCCTTCTTCGCGCTCGCGCGATACGCAATCAGCTCGAGCGTCTGCTTCCGTTGCTCAGGAGTGGCGTCCATATAGGAACCGCCAAAATGCCCCGCGCAATAATTATCGAGCCACATCAAGCCTCCACCCAGTCGCAACGCGTATTCCTCATTTTCGCTGCTCAGCAAATCGATGAACTCCGGCGCGCCCGCCTCGACCGCTCCGCCGGAATGGTCATCCTTGGGGATGATCGAATCGCAGAGCGAGACCAGCGTCGCATACTGCGCACGAGAAAAATACTTGGGCGTATATTGTCCGGTGGGCGAAGCGGCCTTTTCCTGCTGCACGACTGCATGTGCGAAAGCCGCGGCTTGCGCGGGAATCACCTGTAAAACAGCCCCGCCCGCAACACCAGTTGCCAGCGTTCTCAAAATATCTCGTCGGCTGATCGCGCTCATGACAAGTTCCCCTTTCTCGCTTCATCCAGCAGGTATTCGGACGCGCGCCACGAAAGAGCCATAATCGTGAGCGTCGGATTCTTGTCGGGATTCGTCACCAGCGGCCCGCCGTCTGTGACGAAAAGATTTTTCACGTCGTGGGCTTGGCAGTAGCCATTGAGCACGGAGGTTTTCGGATCGGGACCCATTCGCACTGTTCCCACCTCATGAATGATGCTGCCGCCCGTATGAATCCCATAGGGGAGTTCGCCATCGATGGCGGTTTTCGTCATATACGTGCCGCCGGCGGCTTCGACGATCGAACGGAATGTTTCCTGCATGTCCCTCGCCTGGCGCAGTTCGTATTCCGACCATTTGAAATGGAAGCGCAGCACCGGAATGCCCCATTGGTCCAACGTGTTGGGATCGATCTCACAATAGCTGTTCGGGTTCGCAACCATCTCGCCGCGTCCGGCAAAGCTGATCGTCGTGCCGTAATTCTTTCGCGCCCGCTGCTTCAGATCCAGCCCGTATCCTTCTTCGCGGTCGCAAAGCCCATCGAACATTCCGACGCCCGGCATATTGCGCCCGCCGCCTAGTTCGATGTGATATCCGCGCGGAAAATCATTCTTCCGGTCGAACTTCCACCATGGAACGTAAAGATGCATGCCGCCGACGCCATCGTGATTATGCGGCTGCATCTTCTCGAGGTACGGGAATATAGCCCGCGCCGTCGCTGCCAACCGAATCCATCAGATTGCGGCCCACTTGACCGGAGGAGTTGGCCAAGCCGTCGGGAAACAGCGCCGACTTTGAATTGAGTAGCAGCCGCGCCGATTCGCACGCACTCGCCGCAACCACTACCGCGCGCGCATTGATCCGCTTTTCCGTGCGCGTGGCTTTGTCAACGTAAGACCACGCCCTGCGCTTTGCCATCTGTGCCGACCAGAATCTCGCGCGCCATCGCGCCGTTGATCATGGTCAATTTGCCTGTTGCCATGGCGGGCGGGAATCAGCACCTGACTCGAGCTGAAATTCGATGCCTGCGTGCAGCCGCGCCCGCACTGTCCGCAGTAATGGCACGGCAAGCGCCCATTGATCGATTTCGTGATGATCGCAAGCCGCGAAGGAACGCACAAAATATTCAGCTTGTCGCAAGCTCTTCTTGATGATCGTCTCAGTGCAGCGGGGAATCGGAGGCGGCAGAAAAATTCCGTCAGGCGCGCTCGAGATGTTTTCGCGCGTGCCGAAGACACCGATGTACGACTCCGTTTTGTCGTAGTAAGGGGAAAGATCTTCATACGTGATAGGCCAGTCGGCGCCCAATCCATCGCGTGTAAACGATTTGAAGTCGATCGGCGCAAATCGCAGAGCGATTCGGCCCCAATGGTTCGTGCGGCCGCCCTCGATCCGCGAACGGAACCAATTGAACGTGGAACCTGGCGCATTTGTGTAAGGCTCGCCTTCAATTTTCCACGCCCCATTTGGCGCGAGAAATTCCCCAAAGTTCGAGCGCGCACGGCCTCCCACACCCTCGCCTCGATGCTCCAGGTCGTAGGGCCACATCATCATCTTGAAATCTTTTTCGGGATGCAGCACCGGGCCCGCTTCGAGCAGCGCAACGTTCAGGCCGCCTTCCGTGAGGACCTTGGCCGCCATTCCCCCACCCGCACCCGAGCCGATGATCACCGCGTCATACGTCGTGGGCAAAGTCACGATTTGCGCCATTTCCGTCCCTCCTTCAAAGAGCGGAGCAATCCGCGCAACTCCGGCAGACGAAGCCCTATGGCGAAAGTTCATTTCGCCCGCTTGCTAGGGTACACGTCGGAATCGGCGTCATTATATGCCGGTTTGCAGGCCGGGGGGCAGCCTGGTTTAAATTCCTTAAGTGAATATCTGTATTGAGACTGACGCGCGCGAAGGTGCTAACTGGAACCAAGCCCTCGCGACTTTCACCCGTTTTCCATGTTTACAATTCGACGCTCTCTCCCTGCGTTTACGTGCGGAAACTCTCCCCATTCACGGTGCTCATGCTCGGGACGTTCGCATTCGGCGAATTCCTTCTCGCCGCGCCGCCCCGCCATGACGATAAGCCAAGCGACCACAGTGTCTCAGCGCAACAGCTTCTGAAAAAGGTTGTCGACAATGAACTCGCCGCCGATAAGACCGACGATTACCTCTGGAAATATACGAGCGTGATGCGCAAGTCGGGCGAGAACACCAAAGAGGAAGTCGTTGAAACACAACATGGGATTCTTACCCTGAAGCTAGCCGTCAACGGTAAGCGTCTGCGCAAAGACGAACTAGAACAGCAACGGCAGCATATCCGCGATCTCGTCGCTCATCCCGACGAAGCGATGAAGGCACAACAAGATCAAGAGCAAGACGCCGACAAGGCCGAGGAAATGCTGCGGCTTCTGCCGCAGGCTTTGCTTGCCAAGTACGGCCGCCGGCGCGGCGACTTGCAAGCGCTCGACTTCCGGCCGAATCCCAATTTTCAACCTTCGTCGCACGAGGCGGAAGTTTTTCAAGCCATGTCCGGCACGATATGGGTCGAGACAAAGGAAGATCGGCTTCAGGAAATCAATGGCCATCTTAGCTATAGAGTTGAGTTCGGCTGGGGAGGCATTCTAGGCCACTTGGATAAGGGCGGCCGCTTTCACGTTGTTCAGAAGGAAGTAGCGCCGGACCATTGGGAAATCGTCAGACTTTTGGTGGAAATGCGCGGTAAAGCCCTATTTTTCAAGAGCATCAGCGTCCACCAGGACGAGACCCGCAGCGACTATAAGCTTCTGCCGCCTCACACCACTCTTGCCGACGGCGCAAGACTCCTCGAAACCGGCCACAGTTAATCCGCGCAATCGCACTTCTTTTGCCACGTAACCGCATAAACAGATCCCGGCAAATCCTGTGACGCAGGACACAGGCCGCAGCCTTCCCGTGTGCTTCAATTTCGTTGTGGACGCACGGCATAGGTGAACAGACATGATTACCGCAAAAGTTCGTCGGGACGACTGGATCGAACCACCACGTCGTTCTGGACGATGCGGAAGGAGCCACCGGTCCCAAGCCAATCGAACTGGCGGCGCTCGCATTGGCCGGGTGCACGGCCTTTGATGTGATTACCGTACTCCGGCAAAAGCATCACCAGCGAGTCACGGGTTATCAAGTGAGCGTCGAAGCAGATCAAGCCGAGATGCCGCCGCAGGTATTCAAAAAGGTCCGCATACACCACGCGGTCACTGGGCTTGAAATCAACCCGCAGGCGGTTGAGAAAGCCATCCGGCTATCTGAAGACAAGTATTGCTCGGTCGGCGCGATGATCAAGCAGACCGCCGAGCTGGATACCACGTACGAGATCCTCGAAGAAACCGTTCCTTGGCTCAAAGCGGAGGTTGCCGTACCGCAGGTCTAATGAAATCTAAAGGGAGCGAGGGAACGGAGCGAAAAGGATCTGGAGTGGTGCCGGCGGAGAGAATCGAACTCTCGGCCTAGGGATTATGAGACCCTCGCTCTACCACTGAGCTACGCCGGCACAATCGCTCACAAGCTAAACAATTGATGCTACGGGTCGCTCCGCGGAGTGTCAATACCGCGGCCCGGCTGAGTGTCCCCATACTGGAGCCGCGCAGCGCAGATGATGCGCTTTCGCAGTGAGAAGTGCGCGAAACATGCCGTAGAGCGGCCTGTTCGTATCGTCACGTATATTTTGTGCTGCTTCCTCTGGATATTTTTCGCGCGGGATCACGCCATTTTTGAGGACCGGTTGTTGGGGTTGACGACCAGCGAAGCGCCATGCAGAGGCTGAGCCAATATTCCCAGAGCACGAGAACCAAGCAGCAGAAAGCCCAAATATGAAAGCAACGTAGCTCTCGATTCGCGGTAAGACCAAAACCTGGACGCATCCAAAGTCTTTCCGGAAAATGGTCTCGCTTTAGCTCGAAGTGTGATTGATTATATGTCGTGACTGGAGGTGAGCGATGAGCGCAACTTCGCGGCGTGCATTCCTGAAATATTCGGTGGGAGGCGCTTGCGCGGCCGGCATTTGCGGCGGTGCGGCCATAGGCGGCGTGCTTGGTGCTGCGGCCGCCGCGAGTACTCCGGCTCGTGCTGCTGCCGGACCGGTCGCGATCAAGAAGGGCGTGCTGCTTAACATGATCCCGGGCAGGCTAAGCTATGTGGATCGGTTCAGAATGGCGCGGGACGTGGGATTTGAAGTAGTGCAGGCACCGACCACATCAGACGAGAGCACGGCTGAAGAGATCAAGAACGCGGCGGATGCGGCGGGCATTCGCATCGATTCGGTGATGAACATGGATCACTGGAAAGATCCGCTCTCGTCGAGCGATCCCGGGGCGGTACAGCGAAGTTTGGACGGCATGAAGACTTCACTGCACAATGCGAAGCTTTGGGGATCGGATGCGGTTTTGCTCGTGCCGGCGGTGGTCAATGCGGAGACTTCCTATCAGGATGCATGGACGCGTTCGCAGGCGCAGATACGGACGCTGATTCCGTTGGCTCAGGAACTTGGTGTGGTGATCGCGATGGAAGACGTATGGAACAAATTTTTACTAAGCCCGCTCGAGATGGCCAGCTACATCGATCAATTTCAGAGTCCGTGGATCAAGGCCTGGTTCGACGTGGGCAACGTGGTGCTTTACGGATACCCGCAGGATTGGATTCACACGCTGGGCAAGAGAATCGCGAAAGTTCATATCAAGGACTTCAAGCACACTGGCGATTCCTACGCATGGGTGAATCTGGGTGAAGGCGATGTCGATTGGCCCGCAGTGCGGCAGGCCTTTGCAGACACTGGATATTCGGGCAGCGCGATTGTAGAGCTTAAGGGCGGCGACGAGGCGTATTTGCGCGATGTGAGCCAACGCGTGGACCGGTTACTGCTAGGGAAAAGTTGAAGCTTTGCTGATTTGTGCGCGTTGCGAAATACGGCGCGATGCCTTTAGCGGAAGCGGCACTTATCCCACTTCGAACCGACTGACTAAAGATATAAGCGCCAACATCGCTCGCAAAGGCTCTATCGACCATCTGCAAACACCGTAGCACTTATGGCCGCTACGCGCCGCTATTCCGTTCGCTCACACTAGCCTACTGTTTTATGAAGACCTTGGCCTCGACCGACATCCCCAGCCGGAGATAGTGATCGCTGTTTTGTCCGGGATCGAGATCGATTTTCACGGGTATGCGTTGCACGACCTTCACGTAGTTGCCCGTGGCATTTTCCGGCGGCAACAAACTGGTGCGCGCGCCGCTGGCACTGGCGATGCTGTCCACGTGGCCTTTGTACGTGCGGCCGTTCGCGTCCACTTTAATTTGCGCGGGCTGCCCGGGGCGCATGTATTTGAGCTGCGTTTCCTTGAAGTTGGCAGTAACCCACACGTCCGCCAGAGGCACGATGGTGAGCAACTGCTGGCCCGGCTGCACGTTCATGCCGACTTCGACGTTTTTGGTGACGACACCGTCGACGGGCGCAACGATTTTCGTGTACGCGAGGTTAAGCTGCGCCTGTTCGGCCGCGGCTTGCTTTTGCTCAACCACGGCGGCGGCGGAAAGAGCGCGCGCTCTGGTGGTCGCGACTTGACGAGGGGCCGTCTGCGCGGACTCGAGATTCGCCTGCGTCTGGGCGAGTTTCGCGCGCGCTTGCGTCACCTCTTCTGCCGCTGCTGCTGCGGAAGCCTTTGCAGCCGCAACACCTGCCGCGCTCGCCTTCGCCGCTGCTACAGCCTGATCGTATTGCTGTTCAGAGATTTCGTGCTTGCCCACCAAGTCTTTGTAGCGGGCGAGATCGTTTTGCGCCTTTACGTCATTTGCCTGCGCCTCAGCGAGCTGGGCTTGCGCGGCGTCCGACTGTTGCTGTGCGGCGGTGATGCCGGCCCGGGCGTCTTCCACATTCGCTTGCGCGACGGAAACCTGGCTCGAGGTCGTCTGGCTAGTGATCGGAACATCGATGTTTTGCGCTTCGGCCGTCGCCTTTGCGCTAGCTAGATCCGCCTCGGCTTGATCAAGCGCGACCTGATAATCCTTGGGATCGATCTGAACGAGCGCCGTGCCGGCCGTGACGTATTGGTTGTCGTCCACGTAGACGTTGGTGACGTAGCCGGAGATGCGCGCGCTGATCGGCATCAAATGCCCGTCGATTTGCGCGTCGTCCGTAGACTCGTAGCTGGAGAAATACCTGTAGAGGAAAAATCCGGCGATCGCAACGGCGATGATCACAAGGATCAGGATCAAACGCGCGTGCGGACGCGCCTCAAAAAAGCCGCGTTTGCGCGGGGGCGGCTGTACCGCGGAGTGGGTTTCCGAAACTGTCGTATTGGCCGCTGCTTCCTGTTCCACGTCTGCTCTCGGTGCCATTACTTACCATCCTTATTTAAAGAACTCTTTTACGCCCGTTTCGGCCGTGCCCAGTGCGCGAGCGAGAGAAATTTTTGCGTAATTGTAGGCATACAGGCTGGAAATGTAACTTTCGTTGGCCGACGCCACTGCCTCTTCGGCCTGCACGACTTCGACTGTGTTTGTAACGCCCGCCGCGAAACGGTCGCGCGCTTGGGCCAGCGTCTCCTGCGCCAGGGCGATATTGCTCTGCGCGACATTCACCTGATCCTGCGCCGATTGAATATTCAGCAGCGCGGTGCGAACGTCTGCGTCGATCTGGCCGCGTAGATTTTCCAGTTTGTCGCGGCTCTGCTGCAGTTGCGCATCGGCGACGGCCTCGTCACCACGCACCTTGCCGCCTTGAAAAACGGGAATGTTGAGGGTGCCGCGAAAATCGAAGACACCGTGCGCATTCGTCGACGGATGGCGTCCCGCTGCGCCGTAGTCCGCCGTCACAGACAGCGTCGGATAGCGCTCGGCTTCAGCGGCGCGCTTTGCATACTCGGCGGCGCGAACATCCGCCATGGCGGCTTGAAAATCCGAACGCGAAGCGTAAGCGCGCTTCAAAGCCTCGTCGACCGTCATTCCCGCAAAGGGCGAATAGGGCGATTTGTCCGTGAGATTGAATTGCTGTCCGGGCGCAAAGCCGATCGTTCGCGCCAGAGAGAGTTTCTGGATTTCGACGGCGTTCTTAGCCGCAATGAGTTCCTGCTGGCGCGTTTTCAATTCGACTTGCGCACGCAACTCATCAATCTGAGGCGAAGTGCCGGCGCTTACCTGATCGGCGGCCTGATTGTAAAGAGCCTGCGCCGTATCGACTTGTGCCTGCGCCGTGTCGACACGCGCTTCGGAGGCGATCGTTTGCAAATAGGCGTAGCCCACTGCGAGCACCACGAGGTCGCGCGCATCCTGATACGTATGCCGCGCCGCGCTCAGGCGTTCGCTCGCGGCCTGCGTGTTCTTGATGGCGCTCCAATCGAAAAGCGAATCGGAAAAATTCGCGCGGGCGTCGAAATAGGAAAAGGGTCCAACAATCGACGGAATCGTGAATCCCGGCGCGCTGAAAGAGAAGCCGAATTCGGCCAGGTCCACTTGCGAAACATCAATGTACGGCGACGCGCTCAGATGCGGCAGGATCGCGGCCAATCGCTGCCAGCGCTGGCCGGCAGCGGAATGGACATCCGAACTGGAGAGCAGCAATCCCAGATTCTGCTTCAGGCCGCGATCGATCGCGTCTTGCAGTGAAAGCGGCAGCACGCCGGGAACGAGTTGCGTGGGCACTGAACCGGAATACGATCCCCCGCCCGGCGTCGCAGCCCCAGGTGAGCTACCTGACTGATCCGAAGCCATGCCGCTTTGTGCTTCCTGCGCCTTTGCACCGGCCGCCAACATCAAGAACGCCATCACGAGCAAGATGGCAAACGACTTCCGTCGTATCACAACCCCTCCGATCTCAGTACGGTTTGGATGAACATCGGGCCCGATAGGACTCAGGATCCGCTAAGCAATACGAGCAGGTGAAGGCGTTCATTTCACATACACAACTCATAGTCGCGAATTTTTCCCGTGCGCTGTCGCGTGTTCCATGGAAACCGAAATCAGCCCCGGCAATAATAAGTCCCATATCTGCTCGGCCGTGCCGCGCAAGGTGCCTGCCGGGTTCAATGCCCACGAACCCATTACGCCGTGAAAGATGATCTGCACCTGGCGCGCGAGCACCATCGGCGAGACATCGCGCCGCACCTCGCCGCGCTCTTGCGCCAGGCGGAAAATCTGCCCCAGCAGACGCCGCGCCGTGTGCATGCGCGTCTGCAATTCGTCGCGAACCGCCGTGCAAGAGGCGTGCGCGGCATAAATGGCCCGCACAAGCGCCGGGCTTTCCGCGGCCTGCCCGGCGATGCCGGTTGCCAAATCGCGCAGCACGTCCATGACGGGCAGTTCGCCCTTTTTTGCTTCGTGCAGCGCACGTTCGACGGTGGCCAGACGCTCGGCGCCGTAGGTGGCGAGCACATGCTCCTTGGTCGGGAAATAATTGAAGAAAGTTCCTTTGCCTACATCGGCCGCTTCGGTAATGTCTTCGACCGTGGTTTCCATGAAGCCGCGCTCGGCAAAAAGATCGAGCGCAGCACGGAAGATACGCTCGCGGGTCTCCGTGCGGCGCCTTTCGCGCCTACCGCCGTGCGCCGGGGAAATGGGTCGTCGGGTGCGTGGGGTTGCGGGGGTCATCGCGATGTCTATCTTGTGACCTAAAGACAAATACGACTATAAGTCATATTTTTGTTACAGTCCAGTTCCAGATGTTATTTGCGGGCCGATAGACTACAAGCAGCTATCGGCTGGAGCGATTTTTCGGGCTGTGCTGGTTGAGCGTTTCGATCAAGAGTTTCGCGGATGAAGGAACGGGCACTTTCCCGCGTAGAGCGATATCTTTGGCGTCGATCCGCGACCCGTAAACGCGCGCATTTGCGTCATTGTCCGGCCGCAGAGTCGAGCCTTCGAGCGATACTCCGGCGAAGAGCCCGCGAGAGCGGGAATACGTGAGTACCTCGGCGCGCATAGTGGCATCGGTATCAGCTTCCGCATCGCGACCCACCGGGCCGGCTGCCGCGGATGCATTGCCGCCTAGTTTCACTTTGCTGGTAAGGATGGAGCTTGCGCCGCGCGGATTCATCACAAGCAAAACAAAATCCGTGGCCTGGCCGCCGATTTGAAATCCGAAGCTGACTCCTTCCAGCGCCATCATGGTGGGAGCGCCCCAAGGACCCTGAAAATCGTCGCCGCTGCGGCAAGTCATTGCGCCGCGTCCGTAGCTTGCACCCACGACGAATGCTCCCTTGAGAACCGAGGGGATCACAATGACGCAATCCGCCTTGTCGAGCAGACTTTGTGGAATATCGTCCGGAATGTTGACGATTTCCTTCATCACCTCGCCTGCGTCCTGCAGGCGCTGCTGATCCTTCGACTTGTCATCGGCACGGGCCGCTGCGCGCGCCGGCAAAACGCCGGCGATAAGAGCGGCAAGAGACAGCAGGGACAGCAACTTTTTCATTCATCCTCCTCCGCGCACGTAAATTCCATGATACGTAGGCTGGACGACTCAATGCAACTGCGAGAAACAGAGCGGATGGGATCAGTCGTACAATCATGGCACGTTTACCGGGCAAGCGCCGAACGCAAACGGACGAAGTGTGATTCGGGTGATTGGCTTATAATCGTGGCTTGAAACCCATTCAAACCGTTAGGTCATTATTCATAGTGCGGTTTCCTGTTCCCGGCAAAGGTGTGCGGAGCCTTTGCGCCCTAGCTCTGATCGCGGCGGTCGCCCTTGGCGGTGGGCTATTTGCCGGGCCACCGGCGCATATACCGGCAAGACATGCGGTGATAGCGCCAGCCGGTCGAGTAACGCACTTTACCGCGCAGGTGGATGCGGCACTGGCCGAGGCGCACGCGCAAAAGGCGTTCTGGGGAATTCTCGTCGTCGATCGGGACACGGGCAAAACGCTCTACGAGCTGAATGCCGACCGGTTCTTTGCGCCGGCGTCGAACGCGAAGCTTTTCGTGACGTCCTTGGCGCTCTCTACTTTGGGCCCGGATTACCGCTACCGCACGACACTGGAATCCAAGTCGCCGCTCTCAAACGATGGACAACTTGCCGGTGATCTAATTCTCGTTGGCCGCGGCGATCCCGATCTCTCGAATCGCAAATTCCCATACGACCCAAAGGCGGATCGAGATGGCGCGCCCGAAAAGGCGCTGGCCGAACTCGCCGATGCCGTAGTCGCCAGGGGTCTTAAGGAAGTGGACGGCGATATCGTCGCGGACGACAGCTACTATCCCTATGACCCATATCCTGCCGGCTGGCTTACCGGCGATACCCTTTTCTCTTTCGGTGCGCCGGTAAGCGCGATCGATTACAACGACAATCTTATTGGCATTGACGTGATCCCTGCCGCTCGCGTAGGCGACCCCGCAATGCTGGCTGTCCAACCGGCCGCAGCACGGGGCGGATTCGATAGCCAGGTTGTCACGGACGCGCCCGGCGCGAAGCCCGATCTCGCCGTGGTCCGACAGCCCGGGCCAAACTTTATTTTGCTGCGCGGCACAGTGCCTGCGGGAGGAGCGGCGGTTCATCTGGAGCTTGCGATGACGCACCCCGCCGAAACCGCCGCTGAATCTCTCAAGGAATTGCTCGAATCGCGCGGCGTCGTCGTACAGGGCACGGTTCGCGCCGTGCATTCGCCTCCGCCTGTCGTCAACGCCGCCGGCGACCCCGGCGCACCACAGCCGCAGCACGATTCGCCGGATCGCAACGTGCTTGCCGAACACATGTCACCACCATTACTGCAAAGCATTCAACTCACGAACAAAATCAGCCAAAATTTGCACGCCGAAATGTTTTTGCGCGAAGTGGGGCGCGCGGAATTCGGCACCGCCTCGACCGCAGCGGGGCTCTACGTGGAACGAAATTTCCTGCACACGATTGGAATTGCCGATGGCGACGTCGTGCTCGCGGACGGCTCGGGCCTTTCGCCGCAAGATCTGGTCACGCCGCGCGCCGTCGTTACGTTGCTGCTTTACGACAAATCGCAGCCATGGGGCGCCGATTTTCTCTCCACGCTCCCGGTAGCAGGTGTCGATGGCACATTGGAGCACCGGTTCAACAGCGGCCCGGCGACCGGACTAATTCATGCGAAAACGGGATCGATTGCGAACGTGCGCGGGATGTCCGGATACGCAACGACGCGACGCGGAGAATCACTCGTCTTCTCTATTTTCGTAAATAACAATCCTCAGCACGGGATCGACGCCACCACGTCGATGGACGCCATCGTGGCAGCCATGGTCGATTCGCTCGGCCCCAGTGCGGCCGCGACGAAGCGCTCCTCGCACTACGCTCCGCGTTCTTCACACGCCCATGCGCACTGATCGCTGCTCCTGATTTCCGCAAGCTAAACCGCTACAATTTGTGCTGAGGCCTTTTGTGTCCACGCCCGCGGAAAAACTCCTCGAGTTCGGCGATCTGAAAGACATCGTCAGCCGCTCGACTACATGTGCGCCTGGCCGCCGCGCCAGCAAAGCTCTCGCGCCGCAGCAAGATCGCGCAGCGCTCGAATCCGAGTTCGCATTGCTACGCGAAGCCATGAATTGGCTGCGCGCCGGTTTCGATTTGGGATTTGGCTCGCTTGCCGACCCAGAGCAATGGCTGAACCGTCTCGGCGTGGTTGGCGCCGTGCTGGAATCGTCCGAGCTTCTCGAAGCCGTCACGCTGATGGAATCCGCCGCCTACGTGCGGCAGGCCTTCAAACCGCAGGCGCCGAAGTATCCGCTGCTTTCGGCCCGTGCCGAAGCAATCGCCGATTTTCGTCATATCTCATCCGCGATTCGCCATGCCGTACTGCCAAACGGCGACATTTCCGACGACGCCTCGCCGCAGCTGAAGCGCATTCGCGCCGGCATGATTCAGGCGCGCACCGCCGTCCAGCGCTCCCTCGAACGCATTCTGCAAGGCCGCAGCGAAGCAGGCGGCGCAGGCTACGTCACGCTGCGCAACGATCGCTTCGTCATTCCCGTGCGTGCATCGGATCGCGCCGCAGTGCCCGGCGTCGTGCACGGCGCAAGCGCGAGCGGGCAGACGATTTTTCTCGAGCCCCTCGAATCGATCGAGATGAACAATCGCCTTGTTCAGCTTCGCGAAGATGAAGTCGTCGAAATCGCGCGCATTCTCGAAGAACTCACTAGCCGCGTTCGCGCCGAGCGCGATTCGCTCGCCGCAGCGGCGGAAAGCATCGCCCATTTCGATTCGATTTTTGCGCGCGCACGTTTTGCGCAGGATTTCGATTGCGCGGTTCCCGTTTTTACGGCGGCCAATTTCCTGCAACTCGAACAGGCGCGCAACCCCGTGCTCGAATCTACGCTTCGACGTCACGGTCGCACCGCCGTGCCCTTACGACTGGCGCTCGGAGCGGAAGCAGGCGGCACCGTGATGGTGATCAGCGGGCCGAACACCGGCGGAAAGACGGTCGCCTTGAAAACAGTGGGGCTCGCTGCGCTCTCGGCGCAATCGGCGATCCCGGTCGCCGCGAGCCGCGCCGAATTGCCCATTTTCGACCGCGTCCTCGCGGACATTGGCGACGAGCAGTCGATCGCCGCCGATCTTTCCACGTTTTCCGCGCACATGCTCAACCTGAAATCGATGCTCGATGTGGCATCCGACCGCTCATTGATCCTCGTCGACGAAATGGGCACGGGAACCGCGCCGGAAGAAGGCGCGGCGCTCGCGGTGGCGCTGCTCGAGGAATTTCGATTGCGCGGCGCGCTCACGATTGCCACCACGCATCATGACCGGCTTAAGACATACGCATCGACCACGCCGGGAATTGTCAATGCTGCGATGGAATTCGACACGGCGAATCTGCGGCCCACTTACAAGCTGCTGACCGGCATGCCCGGAACGTCGTGCGGCATCGAAATCGCGCGGCGCCTCGGCTTGCCCGCGCGCGTGATCGATCATGCGCTCGCAGAGCTCTCTCCTGAAGCGCGCGAGGCGGGAGATTTGATCGCGTACCTGCATCGCAGCCGCGACCAACTTGATGAACTCAAGCGCGAAACCCGCGAAGAGGCCGCGCGGCTCGAAACCGAGCGCAGCGCGCTGCGAACCGAATGGGTCGATCGGCAGAAAAAGCGCATCGCCGAGCTGGAGAAGGGCTTTTTCGAAACCCAAAAGCGTCTCGAAGCCGAAGTCGCGCGGCTCGCGGCTGATGTGACGGACCGCAATCGGCGCGGCCAATTGGAGAAGCAAGCCGGACGCCGAATGGGCAAGTTGGCGTCGGAAGCACGAGCGGAAGCGGACGCCGCCGTGCTCGAGACTCTTGCCGCCTCGCAGGCCGACCTGGGCGTCGCGCCGGAGGAGATTCCGAAACCGGTCGAGCCCGCGCAGCTCGTCACAGGCCAGCGCATTCGAGTGCGCGGCTTCAAGCAACCGGTGATTTTTCGCCGGCATGACGGCCGTTCGGCGGAAATCGAAGCCGGGCCGATGCGCATGAAAATTCCCCTCGGCGAGATTCTTGGCGTTGAAGAGCCCGCTGCGGCCGCGAGTGCCATGTCCTCACGCGCGGGACGAAATGTAACCGTGAACGCGGCGCCGGGTGAACAGGACGAAATCAACGTGATTGGCTGCACGGTGGAAGAAGCGACGCAGCGCGTCGATAAATTCCTGGATCAGGCGGCGCTCGCAGCCAAGCCCGCTGTGCGAATTATTCATGGATATGGCACGGGAGCGTTGCGGCGCGGGCTGGCCGAATTTTTGTCGGCGCATCCGCTTGTCGGCGCGATCCGTAGCGAAGCCGAAGACCGCGGCGGCGCGGCAATCACCGTCGCGGAGTTGAAATCATAGCGGTACAATGCCTTTTCCATGGCCGAAGCCGGATCATTCGCGGAGCGCGTAAAGCAGCAGGCGGACATCGTCCGCGTGGTCGGCGAATACGTGCGCCTGAAAAAAGCAGGCAAGAATTTCGCCGGCCTTTGCCCGTTTCATCAGGAAAAGACGCCCTCATTTAGCGTTAGCCCCAGCAAGCAAATGTATTACTGCTTCGGATGCCACGAAGGCGGCGATGTCTTCAAATTCGTGATGGCGCTCGAGCGCTGCGAATTTCCAGAGGCCGTGCGCACGGTGGCGGAAAAATGCGGCATTCCGATTCCTCGCCCGCGCGACCGTTCGCCCGAAGAACGCCGCGAAAACCAGCAGCGTGCGGCAATTGTGGATATCCATCGCGAAGCTGCGGCGTTTTTTGCGCGCCAGCTTCAATCCAGCGCGGAAGGCAAGGTCGCGTCGGCTTATCTCGAAGAGCGCGGCCTGGACCGCGAAGCAATCGCGCGCTTCGGCCTGGGCTTTGCTCCATACTCAGGGGACGCGCTCTTGCGCGCACTAAAGCCGAAGTACTCCGAGGCGCTGCTCGAATCCTCCGGCCTATTCTCGAAAAACGAAAGTGGCCGGCTGTACGATCGTTTTCGCCGTCGCATCATGTTTCCCATCGCGAATGATGCCGGCAAAGTGATCGCCTTCGGCGGGCGCGCCATGGGCGACGACATGCCGAAGTATCTCAACTCACCCGAGACTCCCGTCTATTCAAAGAGCAGCGTTCTTTATCATCTGGATCGCGCTAAAGAATCGCTGCGGCAGGCAGATTTTGCAATCTTGGTGGAAGGTTACATGGACGCGATTGCGGTCGCACGCGCCGGCTTTTCCAACGTCGTCGCGAGCTGCGGCACCGCGCTCGCCGAAGCGCAAATCAAGCTGCTCGGTCGTTTCACGCGCCGGGTGGTGGTGAATTACGATCCTGACGCCGCGGGCCAGGCCGCCACCGAACGCTCGCTGACGCTCCTGCTCGAAAAAGAATTCGACGTGCGCGTGCTCGCCTTGCCGGGCGGCGCCGACCCGGACAAATTTCTGCAGCAGAAAGGCGCGGACGCGTATCGCAAGCTGCTTTCGCAATCGCCGCCGTATCTCGATTACCTGATCGGCCGCGCGCGCCGCATGGACCAGACGACGGCCGAGGGCAAGCTCGCGGCAATCAATTTCCTGATGCCGTTCGTGCAGCGCATTCCGAATCATCTGCTGCGTTCCGAGTGGGCGTCGCGCATCGCATCGGAACTTCGCGTCGAAGCGCCCGTGCTGCGCGAAGCCTTGCGCCGTGCCGCCGCCGAACGCCGCAGCGAAGTGAAGCCGCGCGCCGAATTGCTCGCGCCCGTAGTCAAACATGCCGAGCGCCGCTTGATGCAGATGCTCGTCGAAGCGACGGGTTTTCGCGAGCGCCTCGCGCAGGAAATCGCCGCCGCCGAATTGCACCACGGGCTGGAAACGCAGCGAATTTTCGAAGCGCTCATCGCGCGCGCCGCTGAGCCGGCAGACGCCGCGGCGATTGCGGCAGAGCTTGGCGACCGCGACCGTCACATCCTGCTGGAAATTGTCTTCGAGAATTCCTCGGAAGCCGCGTGGGACGAAGCCGAAAGCTGCCTCAATGTGCTGCGCGGACGCCGTGTCGAACAAGAGCTCTATGAATTGCAAAAGCGCATTGAAGCGAAGCCCGCTGCCGAAGAACTCGCCCGGCTTTTGAAGCGCCGCATCGACCTTCAGCGCCATCTCGCTCTGCAGAACACAGCCGCAACCGCACACTGAAGGCGGGCTTTGTGACGCGCGTCACAGCACGTGCAGCGGCGAAACGATATTGACAATGCTTTTGCCTCGGTTCCGAGCTCGCTGGAAGCGCTAGCGCTTCAGCTGGGCGGTTTGCCTAAGGGGGTGCGATGAGCGGCGCTCTGGATGTCGATCGGCTTCAATTTGCCTTTACGGTCACATTTCACTACATATTCCCGCAACTCACGATGGGCCTCGCCCTGTTGATTCTCATTTTGAAGACCATCGCGCTGCGCACGGGAGACGAACCTTACAATGACGCCGCCCGATTCTGGGCGCGCATTTTTGGCATCAACTTCGCGCTGGGCGTCGTCACCGGCATTCCCATGGAATTTCAGTTTGGGACAAACTGGGCGGCTTTTTCGCGCGCTGCGGGCGGCGTAATCGGCCAGCCCCTCGCGATGGAAGGTATCTTTTCTTTCTTCCTCGAATCGAGCTTTCTGGGACTTTTCCTTTTCGGTGAGAAGCAACTCGGCAAAATCGGCCACTGGTTCTCGGCCCTTGCCGTTTTCATAGGCTCATGGCTCTCGGGTTACCTGATTATCGCCACGAATGCCTGGATGCAGCATCCGGTCGGCTACCACATGGGCCCCCATGGCGAAATCATGCTTTCGAGTTTCTGGAAACTGCTGCTGAATCCGTGGGCGCTCTGGCAATATGCGCACAATATGAGCGCCGCCGTGATCACCGGCAGCTTCGTGATGGCGGCCGTAGGCGCGTTTTACCTGCTTTCGCAGCGCTACAGCGAATACGGCAAGACGTTCGTTCGGCTCGGCGTGATTGTCGGACTCGTCGCGTCATGCACGCAGCTTTTCCCCACCGGGGACGCGCAGGGACGCATGGTCGCGGATAATCAGCCGGCCACTCTCGCCGGCATGGAAGGGCTTTTCCAGACGCAACGTTCGGCGCCGGTCCTGATTCTCGGCCAGCCCGATGTTGAAAATCAGAAGCTCGAAAATCCGGTTTCTGTGCCGTCCGCGCTCAGTTTTCTCACCTACCGTCACTGGAATGCGGAAGTCCGCGGCCTTGACGCGTTTCCGCCAGCAGACCGTCCTGACAAAATCGTGCTGCTCTATTACAGCTATCACATCATGGTCGGCCTCGGGACAATCTTCATCGCATTGCTTATTTTTGCAGCTTGGCAGCTTTGGCGCGGCCGCCTTTACAGTTCGAAGCCTGTGCTCTGGGCGCTCATGCTGGCGGTTCCGTTTCCCTATATTGCGACCACCGCCGGTTGGATCACGGCCGAGGTAGGCCGGCAGCCCTGGGTCATCTACGGCCTCATGCGCACGGCAAGCGGGATTTCGCCGCGCGTCTCCAGCGGCAGCACGTGGTTCACCTTGCTCGGGTTTCTGGGACTCTACACGGTGCTCGGAGTTTTGTTTTTGTTCCTGATTCACCGCGAGATCGATCACGGGCCGCAACCCGTCGGGGAAAGGGCGTAAGCGACGATGACGACGCTCTGGTATTGGCTGATTGCGGTGATGATCGCGGTTTATGTCCTGCTCGACGGCTTCGACCTCGGCGCGGGCATCATCCACCTCGGCGTCGCGCACAACGATGCCGAGCGCCGCCAGGTGCTCGGCTCGATCGGGCCGGTGTGGGACGGCAATGAGGTCTGGCTGCTCGCTGCCGGAGGAACTCTCTATTTCGCGTTCCCGGTGCTGTATGCCAGTGGCTTTAGCGGATTTTACCTCCCGCTCATGATCGTCCTGTGGCTGCTCATCGTGCGCGGCATCTCCATCGAATTTCGCAGTCATGTGGAGAGCCCGGTCTGGGCGCCGCTCTGGGACGTTCTTTTCTGCTTCTCCAGCGCGCTGCTCGCAATTTTCTACGGTGCCGCGCTCGGCAATGTCGTCCGCGGCGTTCCTCTAGATGCCAGCGGGTACTTTTTCGAGCCGTTATGGACGAATTTCCGGGTCGGCACAGAGAACGGAATCCTCGATTGGTACACGATTCTCATAGGCATTACCGCGTATCTGGCTTTGACAATGCATGGCGCGCTTTGGGTCGCGTCGCAAACGGCGGATCCTGTGCGCCAGCGCGCGCATCGTTTTGCGGGATTGTCATGGTTCGGCGTGTTGCTCTTCTCCATGGTCATCAGTTGGGTGACGTTTCGCGTGCAGCCGCACGTGCTGCAAAGCTTTCGTGAGCGGCCCTACGGCTGGATATTGCCCCTCATCGCTATCGCCGGCCTGGTTGGCGTGAAGTGGTCCTTGCGCCGGCAGGATTCAAATCGTGAAGCCTTTTTTGCCTCCTGCGTCTACCTGCTCGGCATGCTTACAAGCGTTGTGTTTGGGGTCTACCCCTTTGTGCTGCCCGCAAGCACAGATCCCAAATTCGCGCTCACGGTCCAAAACGCGAGCGCCGGTTCATACGGGCTGAAGGTCGGTGTGATCTGGTGGCTCATCGGAATGGCGCTCGCTACCGCCTACTTCACGTTTGTTTACCGCCGCTTCTTCGGCCGGAAGCACAGCGAATCAAAAATCCACACCTACTGATCTCCAGGAGCAATCTTTATCGAAGATTTCGGCATCAGTCTTCCCATTCATCCAAATGAATCACCTCTTTCGATATAATTTCCATCGCGCGTTTTAAGCTTGCAGGCAACGATGGCAGCACCTTCTCCCGAAAAAGTCATGCAGATCATTACCGGCGGCTGGGCCACCAGCATTTTAGGCGCGGGGGCCCGGCATGGGATATTTACAGCGCTTGAGGGGCGTCCGGCGACGGCGGCGGAGGTCGCGGAAAAGACGGCAATCTCGCTGCGTGGCGCGCGGGCGGTGCTCGATGGGCTCACCGGACTAGGGCTCCTGACTCTATCGGAAGAGAAGTATCGCAATACGCCGGAGGCTTCCGCATTCCTCGTGAAAGGCACATCCAGCTATCTTGGAGCGATGGCTGAGGTGTTTTTGGAAGATTTCCCGACGTGGCAGCGGATGCCTCAAGCAGTGAAAACCGGAACGCCCAGCGCCTCAAATACTTCCGACGTCGCCGATAATCCCTTCTGGCACGCTCTGGTTGCTGCGATTGCCGCGTTGTCTTTTCCCGTCGCACAGATCGCGGCGGAGCGGCTCGGGGTTCCCAAAGCTGGCGCGATTTCCTGGCTTGACGTGGGCGGCGGCTCAGGCGTCTGGTCGGCGGTTTGGCTCGGCGCCAATAAGCAGGCGCAAGGAACGCAGCTCGACTGGCCTCACGTTAATAAAATAGGCCGCGAGTTCGTCGCCAATTTCGGCGTCGCCGATCGCTTTCACACGATTGATGGCGACTTCCATACCTCAGACTTCGGCTCGGCGAAATATGATTTCGCCATCTATGCGCACATCGCTCATCAGGAAAGCCCGGCGGTCAATGTTGAGATGTTGCGCAAATTTCGCAAAGCCCTGACGCCCGGAGGCACGCTGGTGATCAATGACTTCGTTCTCAAGGACGACCGCACGGGCCATCGGTTCGCGATGTTATTTGCTTCGCAAATGTTGGTTGCTACAAAGGAGGGTTCCACCTATCGCCAATCGGATTACCGCGATTGGCTCCGCCAGGCGGGTTTTAATTCCGTGGAAATCGTGCCGACCCCGACTCCCTCGACGCTGGTTTTCGCGAGCTATATAGACGCGCATAAATAATTCGACATCGGTTTCAAAAAAAGGGACGAAGTAAGCCTGCGATCGCTTCCGGGTGTTGCCGCACATAGTCGAACCGGCGAAATAGCGCCTTGCAAAGATCTCGGGGGCGCTCATAGAACCGGTTGTGCGTAACATGCTTGCGCGTGTATTTCCAGATTCGTTCCTGAGCATTCAGCTCCGGCCAGTAGCGTGGAAGCTGGAAAACTTTCAGATAGCGCTGGTTCGACTGGAACCACTCCTGGATTTCCTGCTTGGTGTGATAGGAAGCATTGTCTTGGATCAAGTACACCCGGCGACGGCGGCGGTAGAAGAAGGGCACCAGCACCTGGTCCAGAAAAGCCAGATACGTCTCCCACTGAAAATACTCTTCCTGATGCAGATAGATGAACCGAGCATTGTCGAGACGAACGGCGCCGAAGATCTTTTGGGTGTTCGGTTCCCCTCGGCTGGGAATCTGGGGTTGACTGCCCCGTTTGGCCCAGGTGGCATGCAGGGTCGGCGTCTGTCGAAAGGAGGCCTCGTCTTCGAACACGATCACCGCCCCTTCGTTTTCGGCGTTTTTTTTTAGATTCGGGTACGTATAGCGTACCCATTTGCGATGTTCCTTCAGCTGTCCCTGCACCAGCCGCGTGGTGGGCCGTTGCACTGAATAACCCAGTTGCTGCAGCAGCTTGCGTACATGCCCAGGGTGATACTGCTGTCCGAACTGTTCTTCGATGACTTGGCTCACCAGCGGACTGGTCCAGATCCCGGTATCCAGGCCGTACGCGACCGGACCGCTGTCGAGAATGTCGCAGAGCTGTTGTTGCTGTCGTGAGTTCAAAGCGCGCGGTCGCCCACTGCGCTGCCCCTCCCATAAGCCTTTCTGGCCATACTCGTTCCAGTGATCGATCCAGAGCGGGACCGTGCTGCGATGCACCTTCAAGTGGTTGGCGATTTCTCCGGTGGTCTGCCCTTTCTAGACTCATCAGAATGCCCTGAATGCGGAGCACGATTCGCGGCGCCTTATCCTTCTGGGCTTGCCTACGAAGTTCCAGCAACTTGGGAACAGTTTTCCTGTTTCCCTTGGCGAATGTTGGGCGCATATCACCATGATCGCCTACTTCCCGATCTATGTCGAATTATTTATGCGCGCCTATATAGTCACCTGAGTGACCGGCATTTTCGGTTGCTGGCTACATCGCGGCAGTAGGCTGGCGTTCGGGTGCGGGAGGTTCGATCGTCTGCCGCGGGGCGCGGCGCATCGCCTCGATAAAGACGCGGACAATTTCCGGGTCAAACTGATTGGCGGCGCAGCGCTCCAATTCGGCAAACGCGTCTTCCGGAGTCCGTTTCTTCTTATAAGTACGCTCAGAGGTGATCGTATCGTAGGCGTCAGCAATCGCGATCACGCGTGCGCCGTACGGAATCCGTTCCCCCTCAAGCCGGTCTGGATAGCCCGAACCATCGTAAAACTCGTGATGGTGGCGAATCATTTCGCGGATTCGCGCCATCGATTGAAGCGGCTCGAGGATTTTCGACCCCAGGTCCGTATGCGTCTTCATCGTCTCCCATTCGGTCACGTCAAGCGGTCCAGATTTGTGCAGAATGGTCTCCGGGATTCCTACCTTGCCGATATCGTGCAGCATCGCCGCGAGACGGATTTCTTCCGTGTCCGCCGTGTTCATTCCGAGCGCCTGCGCAATCGTCACAGCGTAAGCAGAAACCTTTTGCGAGTGCCCATTCGTATATTGATCCTTGGCATCGATTGCGAAAGCAAGCGAAGTGACTGTATCGACCACAGCCGGTTGCAAGCCCTCCGAGGGACTTCCGCCTCCTTGCTCCTTCAATGAACGTGTGAACTGTTCAAGACGCCGGTAAATTTCCTCGAACGCCTCGGGTCCTGTGAAGAATTGGCGCTTCAGCGTGACGCCGAGATAAGCCTCAAGCACGTCTTTTTTCCATCGCTTGCGGTCCGAGGTATCGCCCTGTTCGGCGGTCGAAACGGAGTTGCCGCCTTGATGTTTCGAGAGATACATCGAGGAGTCCGCCACCTGGATCAGTTCTTGCGGAGTCGACCCGTGAATCGGGAAGCCGGCGATGCCGAAGCTGGCAGTGATGTTCTTGTCGCGCAGCAGCACGTCGGAAGCAATCCAGGATCGCAATTTCGAGGCAAGCTGTCGCGCGGATTCCACGTTTGTCTCTGGCATCAGTATCACGAACTCATCGCCGCCGTACCGCGCCACCACGTCCGAGCGCCGGCAATGTTCTTCGAGGATGCGTCCCACGCGCTGCAGCACCACATCGCCTTCCAGGTGTCCGTAGAAATCGTTTACGAATTTGAAGCGGTCCAGGTCCATGAGCACCAGCGCAAACGGCCGGTTCGCGCGCGTCGAGCGCTTCCATTCCGCCGAGAGCGCTTCCATGAGGAAGCGATGCGTCTTCACGCCCGTCAGACCGTCGGTAATCGCTTGCTCCTGCGCCTTCTGGAACGCCATCGCATTGTGGACTGCTCCGGCAAAGAGATCGGCAAGAGTCCGCAACAGAAGTACCTCTTGCTCGCCGAATTCCGAAGGTTCTTTGGATTCGACGTAAAGAACGCCGAGCAGTTGCTCCGCGTAAACCACCGGCAGCGCGATGGCCGAAGTCGAATCCGGCAGGACGGTCTTTGGGGTGGCGTGGCTCGCTTCGCGAACCTTGGCGATCTGGCCCGTGCGCGCCACTTGACCGATAAGGCCCTCTCCGAGCGACAATCGCTTGCCAAGGGCGTCCCGCCGCGTTCCCGCCTCCGCCTGAATCACCAGTTCTTTGGCGGTGTAATCGAGAATGGCGATTCCGATGTGGTCGTAGGTCAGGCTGTTGCCGATTTCCGATGCGATCTTCGCCAGCATCTCGTCCGGATTCAGCGTCGTGATGGCGTGGCTCGAAATGTTGTTGATCAGCATCAGCTGCTGGGAGCGCTTCTGCTCTTCGGCAAAAAGCCGCGCATTCTCGATCGCGATTGCGGCCTCGCTGGCAAGCACGCGGAGCAGTTCCACGTGTCCCGTGTCAAAGGCGCGCTCCTGCGCACTGTGAACGGCCATTACTCCGATAGCGCGGTCGTAAAGAATCATTGGCACCGCGCACATTGACCCGCGCCTTCCATTGGACTCGAATCCAAGATCTCGGGCCGTTTCCAAAAAACCTTCGCGGATCAGCATCGATTGGCGCGTGCGAGCCACGTGCTCCACAAGCCGGTTTCCGGCCGGACGCGAGCGCTTCGGCAGCCTTGCTCCCTCGACCACTTCGATTTCAAAGCGAACTTCTTGCGTTTTGTGGTCGTAGAAGGCGATAAAAAAGCTGCTCACATCCATCAAGCGGCGGATTTCCGAATTGATGCGGTCGAAAAGAAGGTCGAGATCAAGTGTCGAACTCAGAGCGCGACCAATCTCGTTCAAAATATTCAGCTCTTCGCTGCGGCGGGAGGTCTGTTGAATAAGGTAGCTGTTCTCTACGGCCATGCCGATCTGGTGACCGAGCGCGAGGAGTAAGCGCAATTCAGCCGGTGTAAAATCGCGATGGTCCGGCGTGCCGAGCAAGAGGACGCCGAAAATCCGCTCTTTCGCCTGCAGGCTGATGCCGACCACGGTACGGAGGCCCTGCCCCAGTAGCAGCTCGCGCACTCGCCGGAAGGCGCTCTCTTTTTCCAGCGCTTCGTAATCGGAATCGCGTGCCAGTTCGCGGAGCACCACAAGTCCGCCGAGCCGCGCGACCAGTCCGATCAGGTATTCGTCGAGCTGATTTTCCTGCGTGGCGATGCAGAATGTGTTTTCGAGCCCCGTGACGACCATCGACGCCGGTCCGTTGCCCTCGCCTTGCCGCATGCAAAGCGCGCCGGCCGGGATTCGCACCACGTTGAGCACGCGGTCCAGCGCCTGCGCCAGCATTTTCTGGATCTCGCCACCCACGAAGCTTGAGGTGGCAAGGTTCAGGCTCGAGAGAGCCAGCATATTGCGCTCGACGCGCCGTCGCTCTTCCTCGTATACCGCCATCACCATCAGCACGGCGGCGAAAAGGCTGGGAAGGATGGAGAAAGCGCCGAGATCAACGCCCGCGAGGAATGGTAGCCGTGCCTGAAATGCCATCGCGACGCAAAGTACCGCCGTGCCGAAGAACGTGAGCGCCATCAGCTCATCGGCGCGCGATTCCTGCTTTCGACCCTCTTGCCAGAACGTCCTCGCGGCGAGCGCTAAAATCACGGCCACGCCGATCTTGGGAGGCACGGCGAGAAGGTGGCCGGCACCCCAAACCGCCGCCCATACGGCTGCCATCAGCGCCGCGGCAGCCATCTCGCGCAAAGGCAGTGATTTCCGCGCGTACAGCCGGGCCGACCCGTAGAAGGCCAGCGCGCAAACCATGAGCAGCCATTCGTTTACGCCGGAAAACCAGATAGGGAAATGGAAATAAACCGCAGCAAAACGAGCCGCCCAATCGACCGCGTGGATCAGCCACGCCAGCGACCACACGAATAGATAGTCCTGCCGCTTCTGCCGGTAGACGAACAGGAAGAATGTCGCCAGCAGCAGTGCACTGACCGCCACAACCGCGGCGCTGGAGCTAGCAAAAGTAGGCAATGCAGAGATTCCCGTTTTGGAATTTAGCTACGCCGAGGATAGCAGAAATATCTGCCGCCCCTGCGCAACTACACACCTCTAGTTTCGTGCCCCGCAACGGCCAAAATCGCACGCCTAGAATGCCGCCTCTCGCCCGGCCCGTCAACAGTACCCGTGTACCAACTCACGCCCCATCAGCTATTTGCAAGAAATTCGATTTCGCCTCTTGTTTCCGCTAAGATATTTTTTCGTTATCTCAAAGGACAAACATGGGCTCACAGTTGCCACGCGTTCGATTTGCCCCTTCGCCGACCGGGTATTTGCACGTCGGCGGAGCGCGGACCGCGCTATTCAATTGGCTTTTCGCGCAACACAACGGCGGCACTCTGCTGCTTCGAATTGAAGACACGGATGTGGAGCGCAATCGGCCCGATCTCGTGGACGGGATACTCGACGGGCTGAAGTGGTTGGGAGTGACTTGGGACGAAGGACCATTTTTTCAGTCGCAGCGGCTTGACATGTATCGGGCCGCGGCAGAGCGACTTCTTGCCTCGGGTGCGGCATTCCCCTGCTACTGCAAAGCCTCTTCTTATGCCGGAGGCGATACTTCGCCTGACAAGGAGGTCGAAGGCGACGAGGAAGGCCCCAAGGCTCATAAGGCGCTGCCGTGTACGTGCCGGAACGTGAGCGACGCTGATCGCGCGGCCAAGGGGCGGGAGGGAGTTCCCCACGCGATTCGCTTTCGCGTAGCGCGCGAAGGGACTACTGAGTTTGAAGACGCTATTTTCGGCAGGCGCGAAGTTCAGAACGCCGAAATTGAAGATTTCGTCTTGCTGCGTTCGAACGGCTTGCCGACCTACCAGCTGAGCGTCGTCGTGGACGACATTGACATGCGCATTACGCACGTGATTCGCGGCGCCGATCACCTATCGAATACGCCGAAGCAGACGTTACTGTACCAAGCGCTCGAAGCGGCGCCTCCGATTTTTGCGCACGTTCCCTTGATTTTGGGGCCGGATCGTACGCGGCTTTCCAAGCGCCACGGTGCGACGGGTGTGGGAGCCTACGCTGACGAAGGGTTTCTGCCGGAGGCTTTTCGGAATTTCCTGGCTTTGCTTGGATGGGCACCGGGCGGCGACGCGGAATTCCTGCGAACGAGCGATCTGGTGAAGGAATTCGAGCTTTCGGGCGTGAGCCGGACTAACGCCGTTTTCGATCGGCCCAAACTCGAATGGTTCAACACGCAATATTTGCAGAAGCTGCCGATTGAGGAGCTCGTCCCTTACGTGGCACAGCAACTGAAGCGGGCCGGCCTGTGGCAAGAGCGTTGGGGATCGACGGAGCATGCCTGGTTTGCGCACGCCGTGGACCTGATCCGTCCCCGGACGCGATTCCTGACCGATTTCTCGACGGCGGCGCGGGCGTTTTTCACGGACGATTTTGAATCCGAGCCCGAAGCGCGCGCGAAATTCTGGAAGGACGCACGTCTCGGCGACTTGATCGCAAAACTCACTGCCGCGCTGGCGGCTTTGCCGGATTGGAATCACGACGCATGCGATGCGGCTCTTCGCGGGCTTGCGGCGAACGAAGGCGTGAAGGCCGCGCTGCTCATCAACGCGGCACGCGTGGCCATCCTTGGCCGAGCTGTCGCGCCGCCGCTTTTCGAAAGCATGGTCGTGTTGGGCAAGGATCGAACGGTCAAACGGCTCGAGAAGGCGATTCCGGCGATTCGAAATTCATCGCCGGAGGGCGCCGCACGCGCTTAGGTTCAGCTCTCTCAAAAACCGGCTTTCGTCCCCGACTAGAAGAGGAGCCCTTCCTTTATTTTCATCGAGTTACAGGGATTTTTAATTCCTTGCAGTTGCGATCAGAAAAGTGCTGAATTGAGGCGCATCCTGGCATATGCGGCCGCATAAAACTACACTAGTAGTTTAGGCGCCAGCCACCGCTTTGAGATTACCGCTATGGAACCATTCCCGGAGGCGCGCCAGCGGCTCCGGGCGGCAGGCCCGAAGCTACGAAACGGAGAACCGCCCTCCTTCACTTGCTAGGGCTTTTGCGTCGATGCGGAAAAGATATTCGGATGCACTTGGTGCGCTTTTGTTCCGGCTGCAGCAATATCCAAATTCACAGTTACCGGCACCTTGACCGGGGGCAGGCAGGCAGTGTCGTTGCAGGCCTGGTAGCGCAGCGTAACAGGGATCGACACGGCGCCGAGCGGCGCGGATGACTCGGCCGCCAGCTTCAATTTAAGAGTGACGCTGTCCGTGTAAACATTCAGCGGTTTCTTGGGGGAAAACGTGAAGGTCTTCATCTGGCCCGGGGGGTAAATCGTATCCACAACCTTAATCCCCGCGGGAGGATTTGGGGTCAGGGTCGTCGGAATCAGATAGTCCTCGGATGGCTTGTTGGAATTCATGTGAAAGCCCTTGGCAATATTCACGACTACAGCAGCCTCGAAGTTCTGACCACGAGGCACTTTATCGAGCGAGACGTATGTCGCCGGCGTAACGACAGTGGCGGGATTGGGCATAGATTGAGCAGCTGCCGAACGATGCAGGCCGAGACCGGCGATGACGGCGATTACGCCGCAGGTGAGTAACAGACGCCAAGACTGTAAACGTGACATAAAGTTCATTGGATTAGCCTTCCTATTTCTTTTTCCATATCACCAAGGTTGAGCGCACCCACAATTCTACGATCGATTTTGCCATCTGGGGTAATCACGAAAGTGGTGGGATACCCGAGCAAGCCGCCGAACTTTGTGGTGATGTCGTCGTTTCCGAGGACTATAGGATAGTTCATCGTGAGCTGCTGGCCTTGAACGTCAAATTTGCGCGTCTGCACAAACGGTGCAACGACGCTCTTGCCGTCTTCATCCATTGCGACCCCGAGCAACTCGAAATTCTTGGAGCCGTATTTCTGTTGCAAGGTGATCAGCGTCGGAATCTCCGCAAAACATGGATCGCACCATGTGGCCCAGAAGTTGACCAGTACGACTTTTCCCTTGAGGCCGTTCAGCGGCACCTTCACACCCTGAAGGTTCGTAAACGTGACCGCCGGCTCATCGGGCAGGTCCTTTTCCGCCACGCCCATATTGTGCGAGCCCGAGTCAGCAACCGTGAGTCTGCCCGCGCCCGGGATCAAATTTTCCGGCTGAAAGAAATTCAATTTGCCTGAGAGAAAGGCGAGTTGGTTCGTGAACACCAAGAGCCCAATCGCAAGCAAAAGCACACCACTGCAGACCTCCACCGTATGCAAATGCTTGCGAAAGCGTTTGTATACCTTCAAGAATCTGCCTATGCCGAGAGCGGTGAGCAGAAACGGGATCGCCAAGCCGGCCGAATAGAAACCGAGAAGAAGAATGCCTTGGCCGACGGTCTGTTTCGTCGCGGCGATAGCGAGCACACCCGCCAGGATCGGGCCGATGCATGGCGTCCAGCCGAATGCAAAGGCGAAGCCCATCAGAAATCCGCTGACGATTCCTGGCTGATTTCCGCCGACGTCTCGCAGGTGTACGTCGCGATTGAGCCAGCGCGTAAGGCTTGGACCGATCATAAAGATCAAAGCGATGGCGTAGAAATTGATGGGCGCCAGGTGGTACTGCGCCGCGTTCGGCCACATGCCCGTCGCAAAGCCCACAATCACCAGCATCGCGCCCACCGCAATTCCGGCCTTAACGCCGATTTTCGTCAACGCGCCCACAAGATGAAGGCCGAACAACACGATCAGGGCTCCAGCAACCGGCGCGAGCAATGCCCGGTTGCGCAGCAAGAATGCCCCCACCGCGCTGGCGGACGCACCCAGCGCCACGAAGACCACGGAAAAGCCAATTACGAAGGCGAATGCGGAGCTCAACACCCCCGCACGCGGGGCCTTGTCCTCCTTCAATTGCTCGACGCCGATTCCGGACAACATCGAGACGTATCCGGGCACGAGCGGAAATACGCACGGAGATATGAAGGACAGTAGCCCCGCCAGCAGAGCGGTCAATACGCTGATGTCCATTACCCTTTCATCCCTTTCCAATCCGCGAACAGTTCAGAAAAGACTGGCCACATGAAGATATATCTGTCTTACCTTCTGTTTTCGTCCATTTTAGACGCACGCGAGGCAGGTTCGCACCGGAAGAGCCAGCAAAAAGCCGACACCTGGAGCCTTTGGGCGCCTGTTCCAACCTCGCTGTCTTGCAACTCTGCCTCTAAGTTATTCAAAAGAAGCCTGAAACGCAATCGCCGATTATGGCGGAGCGCCTGCATCTCCCGCAGCGCGGGCCTGCACAAACAACGTCTGTGGGCGACGATTTGTGACAGACGCCCATGGAGTATGAAGATGACGCCAAATCAAGTTACCTTTCTGAGAATCCTGGCGGGATTTGCAGCAGTTGCAACCTTTAGCGTTCTCGGGGGATCGCTGGCCGCCGATATTGTGGGGATAGCACTCACGGTTGTCGCCATCGCATTGGACGGCGTGGACGGATACCTTGCGCGCGTCCGAAATCTTGCCAGTCCTCTGGGCGCGCAGCTCGATATCCTCGGCGACCGCGTCATTGAGAACCTCTTCTTCACTTTCTTTGCGGTGGCGGGTCTGATTTCCCTTTGGGTGCCAGTCGCTTTTTTTGCCCGAGGAGCGACGACGGATTTCTTGCGGGGCTTGGCGAGCCGCACCGGCCGCGTAGGCTTTGGCAGCGGCGGCATGCTCGAGTCGCAATGGGCTCGACTGCTGGTTGCCTCGCGTTTCAGCCGGGCGGCATACGCCACATTGAAATGCGTGTGCTTCTGCTATCTGGGCGGGCTGGTCGCAATTTCGCATCTGGGAGGTGCGCCGATTCCGGTTCTGCTTCTTTCTGCATTAATGCTCATCGGCAAGGGCCTCACCGGATGTTCGGTTCTCTTTTGCCTCTTGCGTGCGATTCCTGTCGTTTGGGAGGGCCGCCGCTTTCTTCCCGGGGCATCGCAATCAAGCACGATTGCCGCCAGCCGTCGTGCGCCAATGTCCGGAGTTGCACGGTGACTGCCGCAAGCCACGTCGGCGCCTTCTTCGATATCGATGGGACTTTGCTTCCTCCACCGTCGCTGGAATGGCGTTTTGCATCATGGCTGCTGGACTCTGATTTGCTGAGCACAGTGCGAATTGCAAAGTGGGGCGCGGTTGCGGCTTCCGCGCTTTTGGCCTGGGATGCAAGGGCGCTTCGCATGAACAAACTCTATCTCGACGGTATGCCCACTTCGGTCCTCAACGATTGGGAGGCTTCGTTACCGCCAGACGCATTGGCGCTATTTCCCCGAGGCGCTGAGCGGCTCGCCCACCATTTTGAACAAGGTCACCGCGTCTTTTTTATCAGCGGAACGCTTGCTCCACTTGCGCAAACGTTGGCGCGGCGTATTGGCGGCGCAGTTGGAGTCTGTGCGACCGAACTCGGCAGAACCGATGGCGTGTATTCCGGCAGAATCGAAGGCAAACACATAAGCGGCTCAGCCAAAGCTGACGGAACCGCTCGGATCGCCCACGATTTCGGCGTCTCTCTCGCCGAGAGCCATGCTTATGGAAATCATCTGGACGATTTGGCGATGCTCGATTCCGTCGGACATCCCGTCGCCGTCAATCCAACTCGTCAGTTGGAACGAATCGCTCAACGCCGTCATTGGCACACACTGCGCTGGGCGCCGTCCGAACCCGTCAGATTCGCAGCACAACAGGAGTTTGTGTCCGCAAAGGAGATGTATTGAGCGTTTTTGGCTATTTTCATGCCGAACGGGCCCCCGCGTTTGTGCCGGCGAACCCAAGTGGGAAATGCGCAAAAGGCTGCGCGGCCTGGTTCACGGAAGCCTGCGAAGCGTGCGGCCCGTTCGAATGGGTCACTTTTGCATATCTGGCCTGGCTAATGGCGCTCGTAGTGATTTTTCCACGCCGCATCGCGCATCCGATTCGTCACGTTGTCGCTCAATTAGCCATCGCTCTGGGCATAGCGATCCTCGCGCGTTCGGCCCGAGACTCCCGCAATATGCTGATCCGTTTCGCACGCCACTGGTACCCTTTGCCGCTCTACATTTTCTTTTTTGAGGAGCTTCAATCGCTCGTTCACGCAATCTGGCCAGGATGGTTTGACGCCTACCTCGTGGCGTTTGACCATGCACTATTTGGTGTTCATCCTTCGGTCTGGCTTTCGCAGTTCTCTGCTCCTGCGCTTAACGACTTCATGCAGTTCTCTTACATGACTTATTTTCTGTATTTGGTGATCTTGCCGGCCATTCTGTATGCGAAACGCGAATATGCGTCGTTCTGGACCGTCTTGGTTTCGACGGCACTCGCACACGATTCCGTATACGTGATCGCCGTCCTGTTTCCGATTGAGAGTCCGTACTATTCGCTGGCATCGCTGAACACAGTTGCCCTCTCGGGCGGATACTGCACGGCGCTGATTGAAACGATCGAGCACTTTGGCCGCGTTCATGGTGCAGCGTTTCCATCGGCGCATGTGGCCGGCTCGATGGTTGCGATACTTGCGTCATGGCGTTACCGGCGATGGCTTTTCTGGCTGTGCTTGCCATTCTTCGCAAGCATGTGTCTGGCGACAGTTTATGGGCGATATCACTATGCCGCGGACGTTTTCGCAGGGCTTTTGGTAGGAACGGCCGGCTTCAAACTTGGGACAACACTGACGCGCGTGAGCGCGTCAGAAAATCTTCTCTTGTCTGCGCAAATTCCCGAACGAGCCGAGATTGGCGATCAGGAACACGAACCGGTACTGACTCTCATTACGGATCGTGCCGAATGAAAATCGCCGGTATTCCACCCCGATTCCGCAACAATTCGTGTTGTAGGAAACCTGGAGAATCTGATTTTGAAATTGAGCCTGCGTGAAGTCGTAACTGGCGCCGACCATCGCATTCCATCCGCGCCGGTTGGTCTCGCCATAGCCGAGCTGCGCCCGCAGTTGATTCGATCGTGACTCGAAATTCGGAGGAGGTATCGGCAAGTCGCCCGGAAGCTCGATGGCGGAAAAGTGGGCCAACGTGAGAAAGGACTCTTTGTACGGCTTGATCTTCAATAGCGTACCGATTGCCGTGGTCTGACCGCGCTTCGGATCGAAGTCCACGCGAAACTCCGTATCGTAACGATCCGTTGTGGCAAAGCGCATATCGCTGACAATCGGCGAGAACTGATGCAGCGTGTCGTCGAATGCAAATGGCGTAAGCGATTCAAGCGCCTGAAAAACGTTGCGCTGGTGCAAAGTGAACGCGCCGCCGAACGTGGGATCGAAATAGTACTGCTGCGAAAGATTCCAACTGACGATTTCCCGCTCGTTACCGTTTTCGACTCGCCGATAGAGGCCTTGCCTGATCCCATACTGGATGTCGTTTCGATCCGTTAGAGTTTCATCTTCGTCAAAGCGGATGAAGCGATTGAAGTCGTTTACGCCGCTCACATAGTGATAAACGATCTGCGGCTCGATCGCGTGCTTCCATTGGGTGCCATGCACGTTCCAGACACGCTCAAGCGTGGGCGGACGAACATCGACGCTCACTTCGGCGGTATTGCGGAAAAATCCTACGCCTTCGTATGCGCCGGCAGCCATCTGGCCACCGTAATACGTCGAGCGAAACGTGAAAGAGGGAGTTACGCTGAGCCAGGGTCCCCAGCGCAAAGGCATTGTCACGCTGGGCGCAAACTCGCTACGCCCGACGAAATTTGGCGTGACGAAGGCTGTGGCGGTGTCTCGCCGATATTGCGCTCCGGCAATCGCGTCGAAGTTGAAATAGAGCGGGATTGAGGCCCAGATTGGCCTATCTACGGAACTGAATCTTGCTTCCGGCGCCGATCGTAACGTTACTGACGTTTGCGGCGTTGCGGAAAAATAGTTTTGATAACTCAGCGCCGCGAAATCGAGATTGTAACCTTCGAAACTCTTCGTCAAAAATGCCGTGTTCGGTACTTCCGAGTTCACCGCCTGCGTAAAGGATTCGGCAAACGCCAAGCGGAAGGTCAGCGAGCTCAGTTGATCGAGATCGGCGACGGCCCGCCAGCCCTGCGGCAGCGGAGACGTGAAGAGCAAATGCTCTTCGCGCCCGCCTTGATTGATCTTGGCTC
This sequence comes from uncultured Acidobacteriota bacterium, assembly GCA_963753205.1. Classification (GTDB taxonomy): domain Bacteria; phylum Acidobacteriota; class Terriglobia; order Acidiferrales; family UBA7541; genus Palsa-295. The sequence goes on from CAVWBL010000002.1 coordinate 514,687, forward strand.
CATTGGGCTGCGGAAGGCCGCGATCGAGCACTCCAAAGTAGCTTGCTGTAAGCGAGGCGCCTTCCCAGGGCTTCATACGTAGTTGGCCGTTTTGCGCCCAGCCGCGCTTGCCGTAATACGAAGCGCCGATCGTCGTGTCGAGCCAGTCATACGGCGCCCAGTAAAAGGCTTCGCCAAGCACGAAGCCTTTCGTGGTGCTGTTGCCTGTTTCGGGCACCATGAAACCGGAGCTTCGGCCCTTTCCCATGGGCAGCGTCGCATAGGGAAAGTAGAAGACCGGAACAGAAAGCAACCTGAACTTGCCGCCCTCTATGTGGACCGATTGCTGCATTCGCACTGTGATATCGGGCGCGTAGAAACTCCAGATCGGGTGCGCCGGGTTGCAGACCGTGACCCAGGCGTTGTAGACGCGATAAGTGTTTTGATCGATGCGTTCAGCTTTTTCCGCACTGAAATAGAGCGGGTTGGGACTGATCAGCAGCGTCGCCATAGGGCGGCGCTGAATCGCAAAGGTCGCATGCACATGATCGAATTCGCCGCGTCCGGTGCGCGGTTCGTAGCGTGCTTCGTCGGCTTCGATGTGCTGCGTGAGGTAGTCCAGCTGGACGTGCCCGCGAGCGATCACGACCTGTGTCGTGCTGTCGTATTCCACGTGATCGGCGCGGAGCCGCGCCTGACCGCAGTTCACGTCAACATTTCCATCGGCGTAGAAGACTTTGTTCACTTCACGCTGCTCATTAGCCTCAAGCGTTACCTCCGAACACGAGGGCGGCACCTTTGAAAAGAGTTCGGAGGGGTGAATCGGGGAATTTTGCGCCGGAACTGCGGGCGCGACTATTGTGCTAACAAGCCCGAGCAATGCAGATAGAAATGAAATTCGGGGCAGAGACCTTCGAGGTGGCGAGCTTTGCATCGTTTGAATTGCGAATGAGCCGGAAACTGAGCCTAACACGCGCTTCTAGCGCTCGCAATCGCGTCGGTCGGCGTGCCCTTGCGGCGATCGCAATGGTCGAGAACTTTTTGTCGCGCGTTATCTCTCGCGTTGTCGGAATGTCGCGAGATCGAAACAGTTGCCAGATTCGCCAAAAAATAATCAGGGCGCCTTGCGCGCTGGGAATTTTCTCGTGATATGATGGCAGCGTTCCTCACTGGAACCTCCGCGGCGCAAAACCTACCAGTGATTCGAATCTGCCCGAGGTGTGGCGCTCTCCTGATGGACGATGCGGAACCGTGCTCGTTCTGCGACGATGCCGCTTTCCCCGAAAAAGACGAACTGCTGCAGCCCGTAAGTGCCGGCGATTCAGCGTCTGACGAAGATGCTGAACCCGAATGGCGGCGTGAAGTTGGGCGGCGGCTCGCTGAGTACCGCGCGCGCCGGGGATATTCGGTTCGGGCAGAAGAGCAGATTGTTTCTTCCGCGCAAGTTGGATTGCCCTTCCATCGCACTCCAAGAGCACGCGGTGCTGATGCGCAAACTCCAGAAAAAAAAGAGGCTGTGAGGCCGCGCACGCTGGCGCGGCTGCGCCCCGTGGAGAGAATGGAAATTACGGTGCAGCCGGAGCTGGATTTTTCGGCGGCGAGCGCGCGGGCGCATCCGCAAACGGCGCTGGTTCCCGTGGCGACTCTCGCCGAACGGAGGAATGCGGCGGCGGTTGATGTGTTGCTTATTTTGTTGACCTTGGCGGCGTTCGCGGGATTGTTCGTGGGGCTGATGCGGTCGATGGTAGGGGAGATCGTATTGGACCGCATCGATCTGGTGATGTGCGCACCAGTGCTTTTTCTCTTCTATTCGCTTTACTTTGTTGTGTTTACGATTTTTGCGGGGGCAACGCCTGGGATGCAGGCTTGCGGCTTGGCGATTGTGCGGCTGGATGGGCGCCTGCCGGAGACGAGGCAACTGACTTGGCGCGGATTCGGTTATGTCATTTCGGCGGCGACGCTGATGCTCGGATTCGTGTGGGCTTATTGGGATGAGGATGGGTTCACTTGGCAGGACCGGATCTCGCAGACTTACGTCACGTCGTCACCTCCGCTCTGCGAGCCTGATGCCATCGAGATTTCGGCTGGTCGGCGAACGCCGTTTAGGAAATGACAATTGTGAAATCGCAAAATGGCGGCGAATGACGGCTTAAATTTTTGGATTCTGCCGACGGGCAAACGAGCTGGTTTGCTGCGAACCTAATTCAGGAAGCTCAGCCTACGTCAGGTTGTGCCGGATTTCCCGCCAGAGTTCCTCAATTTCTACGCAGAGATAACGATAAATATATATTGATAAACGATAAGGGCTGAATTAAGGTGGGAATATAAAGCTTCTAAGGAACCACCCTAATGAAAAGAGGCTCAACCATATTTCTTCAAGCAGTTATCGTGTTCATGGGCATGGGCGCTCTTGCTCTCTTGCTTTGGGAACCCCACATCGAAGGCAGAAACGCGCACGCCACGCTCTTTGAGATCTATTTCAAAGACCCCTTTTTGGCATATGCGTATTTAGCGTCCATTTCATTTTTCGTGGCGCTCTATCAGGCATTCAAGGTGTTGGGATACGTTCGGCAAAATCAGGCGTTCTCGCAGCCTAACGTGAAAGCTATGCGGACGATAAAATTTTGTGCGCTAGCCATTATCGGCTTTGTTGCGGTAGGAGAACTTTTCATTATGTTGGGCAATAGTGATGACCGCGCAGGCGGGGTTTTTATGGGCATCCTCATCACCTTGGGCTCTGTCGTTGTCGCGACCGCAGCGGCGATGTTTGAGCGGATTTTGCAGAATGCCGTGGATATAAAATCCGAAAACGACTTGACGGTATAACGACACCGGCGTGGCAATCATTATTAACATCGACGTTATGTTGGCGAAGCGAAAGATGAGCGTCACCGAGCTTGCCGCCAAGGTCGGCATCACGATGGCTAACATTTCCGTTTTGAAAAACGGCAAAGTAAAGGCGATCCGGCTATCGACTCTGGAAGCGATCTGTAAGGCGCTCGAGTGCCAGCCCGGAGATATTTTGGAATACAAATCGAGCGAGATGCAGTGCCCCCCGCTAAAACTGGAGACCTCAGTTAGGTAAGACCAGCGCCTCCACAGAGGAGGCAACATGGCCCGAAAACCACGCGCAGATCGGTCCCCGGAAGAAAAGTGGCAGATCGTGCAGGAAGGAATCAAGAGCGGGAATGTGTGTCGGAGACGTGCCGGCGTCACGGAAAAACGTCGATCATAGATCGGGCAAAAGCCGCTAAGCGGGTTGGAGGCGGACGATGCGGTCGGCGACGGGCGGCAGTTCCGGGAAATCGGTGTATGGTTCGGATTGGTACCAGTAAGCGACGGAGTAGAAGTTGTCGGCGCGGTCGTTGGCGGTGCCGTGCTCAATAGTGTGCTTCAGGTAGCGCGTGAAGGTGATGGGATTGTCCGAGTGCCAGCGGTAGAGGCAATAGCGGCCGCCGGCGCGTTCGGCATCGACGATCAGGGGCGCGCCGTTGTGGCGGAAGGAAAAGGGAACAGCACCTTCGACGCCGCCGAAGTCCCATGCGCCATTGAAATAATCTTCGGTCCCCGTGCCGTTGATGGCGGGCTTGGATTCGTCGTCGATGAAAGTCATGTCGTCGCCTTCGCCCATCCAGCCGTCGGAATTCTGTAGAACGCCGAACGTGACTCCCATCAGATGGCCTTTGCCGCGCGTCTCGACAAAAACGTAATTATTTTCGCCCTTCAGATTCTGCCCCGCGAAGGATTTCATCGCGACGTTTGGCGCTTTCTGGCGATATTGCGCGTGGAAATACATGGCGTCATCCGGGAGAGAAGGCACGAGTTGGTAATCGACGTTTGAGTAGAACGCGCCGATTTGCGCCGGACTTTCGTTCGTTACCGCGATGCGTGCGGAGCGGCGAAACGGCATTGCGAAATAGCTGTTCAGTGCGCGAATGGGCGAGCAACTGAGGAATTGGGACTCGTAGTTGAAGAATTGCGCGAGATTCAGGCCGAAGAAATCACCGATTGGTGTCTCCACGCTCGGTTTGGAGTTCCCTTCCCAATACATGCGCAGAACAATCTGCTTGAGCAAATCGCGGTTGCCGCTGCCGATAGTGAACCAAATGTGTGTGATGACGCCGGGCCCATCGGAGAAAAAGACTTCCTGCGTGGCGCCTGCCGGAAGTTGATAGCGGTCCGCATTGCCGCCTGTCCGGTCGTAACTGGACTGCTTCAACGAACGATAGTTCTGCGCTCGCGCATACTGAGGCAGCGCTGCGGCGCCCTGTACCTTCGTGGATTGTGCCGCGAGCGGATGGCGCGCTATCGCGCTGAGTCCCGCGATGCCGGCGAGGCGCTGCAAGAAGCCGCGGCGTGGCGCATTGGGGTTGGGCATGAAAATCTCCTTCCAATCTTCGAATATCCGGAACGGGCGCATGGTAACCCACAGAAATCAGTCTAAGACGCGCATTAGGCCGAGCTCAGGTACTGGGGTCTTCCCAAGCAGAAAATAAAGATAACGCTGCAGTCGTGCGGCACCCTTGCTTGAATACGATTGAGCTGTATGAGGAACTGTGTGTGCTTCCGATACTGCGCGCGGGCGGTTCTGCTCATATTCGCGTTCGCGCCGCTTTTCGCGGCGGCGGATAACATTCCTGTTCGTTTTGCGGAAGGGATAGCGCGAGGATTCCTGATCGTCACCGACGTGAATGGACATAGGATCGGGCAAGGCGACGATGAACAGGTGCTGCACGGCAATGAAATACACAACCACCTGAACATTCGTTTTAAAGATGGATCGCTATACGACGAAACGACGATTTTTTCGCAACAGAAGGCCTTTCGACTGATCAGCGATCACCTGATCGAAAAGGGCCCCTCATTCAAAACGCCAATGGACGCGCTGATCGAGGCGTCGAGCGGACAGATCGAGATTCGCTACACCGATGCCCACGGCAAAGAAAAGACGCTGCGCAAGACGATGAAATTGCCGCCGGACATTGCTAACGGGATGCTGTTCGTGCTCGTAAAGGATATTGATCCAAGGGCATCCAAGACGTGGGTTTCGTATTTGGCGCTGGGGCCGCACCCGCGGCTTGTGAAACTCCTATTCACGCCCAAGGGGAAGAACCCGTTTCTGACCGGTAGTGTGCGGCGAGATGCGATGCATTACATCATGCACGTCGAGGTGGGAGGCATAGCGGGGGTCGTGGCGCCTCTGGTCGGCAAGCAACCGCACGATACGGACGTTTGGGTAATCGGCGGCGAAGCGCCAACGTATGCTGCTTCGGAGGGTCCGTTATATGGCGAGGGGCCTGTGTGGAGGATAAGCCTCGTGAGCCCGGAGGAAGCAATGGGTCGGCAGGACGGAGATCGCTAAGCAGGATTCAAAAACTCCCAGCCTCGCCCGTCAACCGCCAGCTGGCGTCCCGGTCTGAATCGCGGCGCGGAGCCTGCTGTGCCAACGGCCTCTGCGGCATCAATCCCCATCTTTCCCGAAGCTCAACATCTGTACTTCCGGCTCCGGCAGGACCCCCTTTGTCATCTGGTCCAAACTGGCGTTCGCGCGATTCAGCTTGCCGTTAGCCTCATCAAAACGCTGCTGCGCGTTGCGCAGGTGCGTTCCCACTTTGTCGTAAGCAGCGCCGAAATCGTCAAACTGCTTCTTCAAGCCTGAAAGATTCGCAATCAGCTGCCGCGCGTTTTCCTCGATCTTTTGGCTCTGCAGATTCATCGCCACGGCGCTCAGGCACGCGTAAAACGTATTCGGCGAAACGGGGAAAACTCGTTTCCCGCGGCAGTATTCATCGAGTTGCCCGTACTTTGTGTCTTCGGTGATCAGCAACTCGTAATAAACGCCCTCGGAGGGCACAAACATCAACGCATAGTCGAAAGTATGCTCGCCGGGAAGGATGTATTTCTTCGCGATCGAATCGGCGTGCGAGCGCACGGCCTGGCAAAAGTCGCGCCGCGCTTCGTCGCCGCCGTCCGCCAGTCGGCGATATGCCTCAAGGGGGAATTTTGAATCGACGCACAGTAAACGTTCGCCGCTGCGTACAATCGCATCCACAATGGCGCCCGTCGACGCAAACTTGTACTGCGTCGCATACGCCGCACGCGGCAGCGCATCCTCGAGCAATCGCTCCAGAGTCACTTCGCCCAAAATGCCGCGAGTCTTCGCGCCGCCGAGGACGGACTGCAAAGCCTGGGTCGCCTTCGATAGATCCTGGCTCATCTGATGCACCTCGCCAATGCGCTGCGTCATTTGCACAAGGGCGTCGGTTGAAGATTTCAGTCGTTCGGCTACGTGCCGCTGTGCGTCGCTGGCAAGCTGGCCGGTCGAAGCGACGCTCGCTTGTAACTCTTGCCGCACCTGTCCAAGTTGCTGCGTCACGGCCTGCATCAGATGGTTCACCTGCGACGTCACCAGCTGGTTCTGCGCTGCAAGCGACCCCTGCATCTCCCGACGCACCTCCGAAAGCTGCGCTTCCGCCCGTCGGCCGGACCACCACACGACCGCCGCGATCGCCGCAACGGCCACCGCTCCCGCGATAAACCAAAGAACCGGGCTCATCCCACCTCACCTAACTCCGGTACGTCATCCTCAAGGAACAAAGCGGCCCGAAGGAGCCTTGTTACTTGCGCGGCCCAAATAACGCCTTTTTAGGGCGCCAAACGCGCCAAAATGGGCCCAAATTCGCAATTTTATGGCGCCATTGGGGTCATTTTTGGCACGAAGTAAGCTTCAAGTATCGCTTGAATTGTCGGCCCGCCGACCGCGCACGCGCCGCTAACTCGTTAATTGCACAACAGATTCGGGAGGACGCGACGGCCCAGGCTCAATCGTCTGCGGCGCCCGCCAGTTATCCACCGCCGAAATCTGATGCACACACGAAACCGTGCAGCGCGGCGCGCATGCTTTTTCGTGAAATATTCGCGGTGCCGGTGTTCGATCGGTGTATTCCGCGAGCGGAATGCCGGGATAGCCGCGCTGCTGCGAGCACCAGTGGACCAGGCCGTCTTCGCAGATGTAGAGATAGCGCGAGCCGGAGCGGCAGCGCCAATTGTTTTCGCGGCCCTGTGGCGATGTTGTGCTGGAATCCGTTGATGCGCGAAAATGAGCGCTTGCCCAGCGACATGATCTCTTCAAAGATTTCGCGCTCGCGCTGCCCGAGCGGCTTCAGTTGGCCATTGCCGTCGTGCAGGATGCCCACCGTGCTGGTAAAGCCGAGTTCCAGCGCGCGGCGCGCCACGGCCAGCGCGTCCTCCGGATTTTTCACGCCGCTGCCCAGCACCGAATTGATGTTCACCTGAAATTCGGCGTGCTCGGCCAGCAGCTTCAGTTTTTGATCGAGCACCTTCAGGCTTTTCTTGGAAACTTCGTCGGGCATGCGCGTTATCGATGCTGATCTGCAGGTATTCCAGCCCCGCGCGATTCAGCCGCTCGATTCGATCGGCGGTCAGCAGATAGCCGTTGGTGATCATGCCGGCCATAATGCCGTTCTTGCGCATGCGGCGCGATGATCTCGTCGAGTTCAGGATGCAGCAGCGGTTCGCCGCCGCTGATCGTGACGACCGCCGTGCCCATTTCGCCGAGGCGGTCGATGCGCCGGAACATCTCCTCGAGCGGCACGGGCTTCGAAAAATCGTCAAATTCATTGCAATACGTGCAGGACAGATTGCAGCGCCGGATCGGAATGATATGCACCAGCAGCGGATGCCGCGTCGAGACAAGCCCCTTCGCCATCATGCGGAACTCGCGCAGTTTGCGATGTGCCGCGAGAAACTTCTTCCGAATTTTCTTCTGAATTTTCAACGCGCTACGCGCAAAGAGGCCATGGAGGCTCTTTCTTTGCTAGCCCAATTATGCCACAAGGCGGTGACCGAAAACGGAAAGCCGGCGAATCAAAGAGGTACTGTCCGGACATCGGCGAGGCAAGAGCTTCTCGCGGCAGCGGCGGCAGGATAGAATGCGGCGATGCAAGTACGGGTCCTCTTTTTCGGCCAATTGAAGGAGATTGTCGGCGTGCCGGAGGAAAGCGCTGAGCTTTCCGAAGGGGCAAAGCTTGAGGACTTATTTGCGCGCTACGGCCGCCGCTTCCCGAAATTTGCGGAATTCCGTCCGTCGATCGCTGCTTCCGTAAACCAGGAATATGCAGAGCCTAAGACAGCGCTGGCGAATGGTGACGAGGTTGCGTTTTTGCCTCCCGTCAGCGGCGGAGAGAACGACACCGCCGACATCTTTCGGCTCGTGCGAAAGCCGATCGATACCAAGGAAATCGTCGAGGCGCTCAAAGCCCCGGAAGACGGCGCGCTCGTGGTTTTCGACGGGTTCGTGCGCGATAATTTTAAAGGCCAGCAAACGCTTTATCTGGAATACGAAGCCTACGAGGCCATGGCCTGGACGAAAATCCGCGAGATCGGCGCCCAGATCCGGCAAAAGTTCCCCATCCGGCGTCTAGCCATCGTACATCGCCTCGGACGTCTCGAAATCGGGGAGACCAGTGTATTGATTGCCGTCGCCTCGGCGCACCGCGCCGCAGCCTTTGACGCTTGCCGCTATGCCATCGACACACTGAAACGCACCGTGCCCATCTGGAAAAAGGAGTTTTTCGTCGGTGGCGCCGTTTGGGCCGAGGGCGAGCCGGCCCGCGAGGAAGCCATTTCCCGGCAGAATGAATCTGAAGCTTAGATGAGAAACCATAGGGTGGCGGGGGAAAGCAGCCGCGCAGGGACGATTCGGCCCTGTGGCGGGAGCACCGTCGCAACCGGTGTAAAGCCGTGGGCCGCCGGCCGCCTTGCCATAATATGTGCCGCTATGGTCTGTGCGTTCGCCATGACCTCGCGCGGCAAAGCTCTGAGCCGCCGGCTTGGCTTCGTCGCAGCCCAAAGCGCGCAAGCCGACGGCCAATGGCACCCTTTCCAGCCCAAGCCCGGCGCTGACCCGTCGAATTCTCCATCGCCCTCGTTGGATCAAGGCCCCGTAATCAAGTCGCAGACGAATCTCGTAAGCATTCTTGCCAGCGTGATGGACAAGAGCGGCAAACCGGTGGCGGACTTGCCAGAAAGTGCCTTTTCTCTTTTCGAAGAAGGTGTGCCGCAGAAGATCGAGCGTTTCGAGGCGCAAACAAGTCGCCCCGTCGATCTCGCGCTGATGATCGATTCAAGCGCCAGCACCTACATGGATTTGAAATTCGAACTGGAAGCGGCCGCTCGCTTTATTCGCCAGGTAGTCCGTCCGGGAGATTCTCTATCGGTCTTTGAAATATCGGACTCTGTCACCGAAATCGGCGTTTTTTCCGATAACGTTCCCCGTCTCGAGAGCGACATACGGCGCATACAGCCGGGCAGCGGGACCTCGATTTACGACGCGTTGGTTCTTGGCTCTGACGCACTCGCGCATCGGCCGCAGGATCGCCGCCGTGCCATCGTGATGGTAACCGATGCGGGCGAGACGACCAGTGGCGCGGATTTCGACCAGGCGCGTCAGTCGGCAATCGCGTCCGGCGAACTGCTCTACACGATAGTGGTTCGTCCTGTGAGGAACGAAAACGGCCGAAACACCGCCGGCGAACACGCCCTAATCACGATCACCGACAGCACGGGCGGGAACATGTTTACTCTCGACGATGTGAGCCAGATTCAATCGATGTTTGACGAGATTGATCGCGAGCTCCGGACCCAATACCTCCTTGCCTATTATCCGCAACCCACGCCCCCACCGGGCAGCGACCGCCACGTGAAATTGAGAGTCGCCGGGCCGTATACGCTGAGTTACCGCAAGGAGTATTTCACCGCGAAATAGCCGGCCCACAAGTCACGGCGCCAATTCGTATGGAGAAGCCTCGCCGTGAGCCTAACAGATTCCGCTGACAAACCCTCCGCAGCGTTGGTAATCTCTTTGGCGCGGCACTTGTGCAAACACATGAACGAATATCTCGAATTCGCTCTGGCAGCAGCGGCTGAGGCCGCGGCAATCATTCGCGAAGGCGCTCAGCAGCCCAAGAGGATTGAATACAAAGGCGACGTCGATCTCGTGACGGAAACCGATCGCCAGTCGGAAGCGGCAATCGTGGGGCGCATCCGAAAACAATTTCCTGATCACGCGGTTGTCGCCGAGGAGGGCAGCCAAGGAGCGGCGGCTGGCGCAAAATTTTGCTGGTATATCGACCCGCTCGACGGAACTACGAATTTCGCGCACGGATATCCCTGCTTCGCATCTTCCATTGCTTTGTACGAAGGAGAAACACCCGTCGTGGGAGTCGTCGTGAACCCGATGCTAAATGAGACCTTCAGCGCGGTTCGCGGCGAAGGCGCGCGATTGAACGGCAAGCCAATTCACACGTCGTCTGTGCCCAAGCTCGGCACCAGCCTTGTTGCCACCGGATTTCCCACGCACCTGCGGCACAATAGCGCGAACATGGACTTCTACTGGGGCTTTACACTGCGGTCGCACGGCGTGCGCAGAGACGGCTCCGCCGCACTCGATCTGTGCAGCGTCGCCTGCGGGCGCTTCGAAGGATTCTGGGAGTTCGGATTGAACGCGTGGGACACGGCGGCCGGCAGCTTGATTGTGAGCGAAGCTGGCGGCAAAGTGACTGCGCTCGACGGCACCGAATATGGTCTCGGCGGGCCGACGATCCTAGCATCCAACGGCCTCGTTCACGACGAGATGCGCGAACTATCTGCCGAAATCTTAGGGAAAGTCGCCGCCAAGGGCAGTCCGTAGAAGTCGCGCACGGATCAGACCTTACTCGCCCGAGCCGCCCATCTTGCGCTTGCGATGCAATTTGACGGCTGAAGACCGCAGCACCTCAGGCACGTTCTTATTTGTAGTGAGCTTCATCAGGTCCGGCGCGTTTAGTCGCTTCATCAAATTCAGGGAAACATCGAGAGGTGTCTTCGGATTACAGGTGAGATTTTTGACGATCGTATAGTTCTTCATGAATAGCCGCGAGAGCGAAATCGTTCGCAGTACCTCGGTGGAAAGATTCGTCTGCGCGGCAAAGAGTTCCACTTCCGAGTCGGTAAGCCGCGGCGACTGCAGCACGCAGCGTTGTACGAGCTTGTTTGGGTCGCGGATCAGAAACATGCGCTCTTCGCGACCCCCTTTCAGCGCAGTCGTGAGCCGCTGGACCACGTTCATCTTCGCGATTTTCTGCGTAAGCGTCTGCCTGCGTCCGAGATCGGCCTCTGCGTCCGCGACCTCTTGCAGTTCAGCCTCCGAGAGAGCGCCCTTCTGCATCTCGTCAAGCGTGGCACGCTGTTCCGGCGTCGCGGAAGCGCATCGCGAAACCGCCGCCACCACGTGCGGATCCGAGCAAAAGCGCTCGAGATTATCGAGCAGCGCCTGAATGCCGGCAGATGTGAGATATCCTGCCACGTGCGCTATTTTCTCCGGGGGGCAGGCAGCGTTCTTCGCGAACGCGTCTGCCACGCCGGGCTTATCGGCGCAACTTCTCATACAATATTGAAAGAGCCGCACGTCGGCATCGGGCCGGTTCAAAGCGGCCACGATCGACTCCTCCGCCAGCGGCAAGAATGCATTTTGAGCCCGTTCCACGATTGAGCCGTCGGGATCGGACGTCAGAATCGCAAGGCATTCGGCTCGATCTTCCGGCCCCAGGGGCAGCGTTCCCGAGCAAAGCGCCAGTTTCTGTTCCGGTCGCACATGTCCTGTGCGGAATGCTTCTCGCAATTCGGCGCTAATGGGACCCTCCGGTGGACGAAGGCTGGGTCGGAATCGCCGGCCTGTTCAATGCCGGCGCTTCCGGCAAACCCGGCGGCTGTTTCTGCGATTGGGCCGCGCGCGCACGAGCCGCCGCGCGATAGTGATGGATCGCAAAAATCAGTCCCAGAATGATGAGAACCAGGATTACCGCACCCGCAATCACCGGCCGCAAGTCGCGCGGCATTCCTTGTGCGTTGGACTCAGACGCAGCGGCGGACTGGTTCAGCCCCTTCGTCTCCAGTGCGTATTCGGCCACCATACTTTCTTCATCGAGACCGAGATAGCGTGCCACCGAGCGAATAAATCCGCGATTGAACGCGCCGCCGGGAAGGCGGTCCCACTGCTCGTTTTCAATCGCTTCCAAAAATCGCGGGCTGATGCGCGTGGCAGCAGCGACTTCCTCAATGGTCACGCCGCGCATTTCGCGCTCGCGCCTCAGGTGGTCGCCGAAAGGTGTCGAAGGCATCCGGAAGTTCTCAGACTGATAATCTTCGAGGCAGGTCTGAAAAAAAGCAAGGCTGATGCGCAGGGCCTCGGCCTTTTCCGCCGTTTTGAGCGGCGATCGGAGGGGAAAATCGGTTTCTCCAGCCCCTTTGAGCCCTCGGGCAATGCGCCAGGAAAGGACAGCCAGATCGTTTGGATTGCCCTCATGCCGCGAAACGCAATCCGGCACCGCCGGCCGGCCCTTGAAGTTCGGCTGCAGGTGGGGAACGCCGCCGATTTCTCCTACAGCCAAACCCTAGTTTTACTTTCGCAATCGGTCGGGGAATCGTCGTTGCAGCGGGGCAAAACCGCGCCCTATAATGCGAGAGGTTTGGCGTCCCTAGGCGTGCGACGCGACCTTGTGAAAATCCCCCCCACCGAAGCGATGCGGAAAGTGACAGAAGAAAAGCCATTTGAGGGCGTGGAACGACGTCGCCAAGCTGGGACTTCGTTCCCATTCGCCGCAAACGACGGGACAGAAGTCACCGTCTTCCACGAATTGGGCAAGGCCCTAACCTCCTCGCTGCAACTCGACCAGGTCCTGCGCACCATCATGGAGAAGATCAACGAAGTGCTCCGTCCGGACACTTGGTCCCTGCTGCTGATGGACCAGGACAAGCAGGAGCTCTATTTCGAGATTGCGACTGGGAAGGGCGCGGACAGGCTGAAGGATCTTCGCATAAAGGTCGGACAGGGGCTGGCGGGCTGGGTCGCCGAGAGTGGCACGGCCGTGGTCGTGCCCGATACCAGCCAAGACTCCCGTTTTTTCGCCCAGGTGGATTCGCGGACAAAAATGGAGACGCGCTCGATCGTGGCCGTTCCCGTTCGATTCCGAGATCAGTGCCTTGGTGTGATCGAGCTGATCAATTGCGTGGGCCCGGAAGGCTTTTCGGCGCGCGATTTGGCGTTGCTTGAGGCTCTCGCCGATTATGCGGCGATTGCTATTGAAAATGCGCGCCACGTCCAGCGAATCCACGAGCTGACCATCACCGACGATTGCACCTCCCTTTACAATGCGCGCCACATGAATTTCATGCTCGACACGGAAATCTACCGTTCGCATCGCTACGCCTTCGAGTTTTCCCTGATCTTCATTGATCTCGACCACTTCAAGCAGATCAATGACACGCACGGGCATCTGATGGGCTCGAAGTTGCTGGCGGAAATCGGAGCGGCAATCAAGGAGAAGTGCCGGCTGATTGATCTGGCGTTTCGTTACGGCGGCGACGAATTTGTCATTCTCTTGCCGCAAACTTCCAAGGAGAACGCCATGGGCGTGGCGCGCCGCGTCCACAAGCTAATCCGCGAAACGAAGTGGCTCAGCGACCCCGGCCTCAATGTGAACATCACTGCCAGCGTCGGCGTAGCGTCCTATCCCACCGATTCCCGAACCAAGGCTGAGCTGCTGCATCTAGCCGACGACGCAATGTATCTGGTAAAAAATACGACGCGCGATTGCGTCGCCGTGGCCGGAATGGGCCTCCTGCAGAAGGAGCAGTAGCCTGGCACGGCGCTTTCGCGAGCGTCAGCCTCTCTTCAAAAAAGCTAAGCCAGGCAGGATTTCACGTAGTCGTAGCACTTCTTCACTTCATCCACGGAAGTTCCCGTGCCGGGGTAATCGCAGTCGATATTGGCACGCGCCTGTGATTTTTTATCGCGCAGGAATTGCAGCACTTCCTTCATGTGCGAATCCCCCGTGCCGAACGGGACGCTCGCTCCTTTGAATTTGCAATCCTTTAAGTGCACGTCCAAGAGATGCTGATAGTTGTCCTTTACGAATTGCAGGGCGTCCTGGCCGGCGCGCGTGAAGTCACCGATGTCCACGTCCATCCGCAGCCAGGGTGAAATCGCGGGAACCTGCGTAAGAAGATCGGGATTCGTCGACGCGACGGCCACCATGATCTTGTGTCTTTCGGCAAACGGCGCGACGCGCTTGACCATATCGATCGGCATGTTCGAACTCAGCGTTTTCGCGCCCAGGGCCTTCGTGAACTGAAAGATGCGATCGATTTGCGCATCGGTAATCGGCGGTGCCGGAGGAGGGGCGGCGGGCGGCGGCGCGGGAGGCGCAGACGGGCCAGCCGTACCGGCATTGGGTCCGCGGCCGCGTGCGCCTCGGCCTCCACCTGCGCCAAAACGTGGATTGTACGTATAGATGGTAATGCCGGCCTGGTTGAATTTCTTGCGGATGTCCTTGAAATAATCGAGGGAGACGGTGTCGCGCCATTTCATGATGTCCGGCGCGTCGGCAGCTGTCGGTTCCACCTGGACTGAGAAAAGCTCGCATTCGCCGATGCCGACTTCCTGAATGGCAGAAACCAGCTCCGGATAGCGAAAACCACGCAGGCTGTAAGTTTGGATCCCGATGTGGAGGCCGTCGACGACGGAGTGGAGCTTGGCCGCCATGGCCGCGGACGCCAAACCAGCTAGTCCAAATTGAACAAACTGCCGCCTCGAAACCGCGTTTGAGAAGTTCATGCAAGATCCCCTCGCTTTGGGATTCATGCGCGCGCCCATGGAAACGGGGCGCATGAGCGGTGGGAGCTTATCGCTTCCGGGGAACCTGGGCAACCTGAAAGAACCCAGGGCGATTCGGACGGTCCAGACACCCGCGGCTGGGCGGCTTTACAGCCTCTTTTTTCTCGATTAGATTTTCGATTTGGCGTTTATTTTGAAGAAGATGGTGTGGATTCTAATCGAGTCTTCTCGATTAGAATTTCGCCCTCACCAGCTTGCCCCATCATGCAGAATTTTCGCGGGACGTGCTGCGGATCGCCGGCTCGGATGTGAATCACCGTGCGCGGCGGCTCAACCCATCGGTTATCGTTCGAAAGGCACGCATGGGCTTTGACGGCGCGGATGACGTCATTCGCGGAGATGGGCTTTTCGGCGCCGCGTTCGAGGATGCGGTCGAGGACGATCCGCAGCTTTTCGCGTCGCCTCGAGACGAGGCCCACGGCCTTGCGATGCCGATGAAGAGCGCTGTCATCGATCTTATGGCGCCGGGCGATGTCCGCCGCCTTGAACCAGTCGCGGCATTCCTGCTTGATGTCTTCGCGGTCCGGGTGGCGGCAGATGGCGCGTTTTCTGGCGTGGCGCTCAATATGCGGCTGAAGTTCCTTGTTTTCAATGAGCGGCCGGTTTGAGCCGCGAGTTAAACTGGGCGGCGTCCCGAGAAGAGAGCACCCGGTGCAAGCGATCGCTCCATGCCGAAATCCCGAAGCCATTGTATCAGACGTTTAACAACTTGTCAACATAATTCATCGGATATGGGCGCTTTTCCGGCGGGACTGCTTCATGATCGACTTGCGGAGGATTGTGCCATAGCTTGTAGTCTCGGCGAAGGCGATCGGACGCTTGGTCAAGCGTTGGATGTCCGTACGGATATATGTATCAAAAAGACCGGACTTGTGGCCCAGATCGAAAATCGTCGCCATAGCGTGCGACACGGCCTCGTGCTGGTCGACCCTTGCGATGAACGTCCCCGATGGCCAAGACTTTTCGGCGCGCATCGTTTTCTCCGAATCGGGACTGGCGCGACTAGCAGAGATTGTAAACCCTCAGGGAGTACAGCATCCATACCGTCTGGAGACGCCGTAACGCTATCCGCGCGCGAGGTTGCCATACCCGCCCCCTCTTTCGACAAGGGAATACCAGACACCGATTACGTAACCAGCATTTCGATACGGTTACAACCTTTCCTGAACGCTCAATGCCTTGCTAAAGTCCAGTTCTTCCAGAAAAGCACAATGTTCGCGCTTAAGCGAGGGCTAAGGATGCTCAATTTTTCAAATCAACGGTTGCTTATCATCGGAGGAACGTCTGGCATGGGCTTTGAGACAGCACGGCTCGCGATAGAGCTTGGCGCTGAAGTGACTGTCGCCTCTCGTTCTCAGTCGAAGATCGACAAGACGGTTGCCAAAATCGGAAACAAGGCTTGTGGCAAAGTTCTAGACGTGACGAATGACAGCAAAGTCGCAGAGTTTTTTGCTGAAGGCGTGGCCTACGACCATGTCATAGTAACCGGATCGGACGTGAAAATCGCTTCAGTGCGCGAATTACCGTTGGAGGCCGCCAAAGCATCATTCGATAGCAAATTCTGGGGCTTCTACCGAGTGGCTAAATACGCCACCATCAAACCGGGCGGATCTTTGAGTGTGATTGCCGGATTCCTTGCGACTAGGCCACAAGCGGGCCGGGCGCTGATGGGCGCAATCAATGGTGCACTGGAAAGCCTTGTTCAGGGTTTAGCACTGGAATTGAAACCCGTTCGCGTCAACGCAATTTCTCCGGCCATGGTGAATACAGAGATGTGGGCAAGCATGACGGATGAGGTTCGCACAGCTACTTTTGCAAAGATGCGCGCTCATTATCCGGCTGGCATCATCGGTGAACCTCTAGACATTGCGCGCCAACTGTTGCTCTTGGCGGCTACAAAGTACGCGACAGGAACGATCGTCACTCTCGACGGAGGTGCGTCGATTGCCTAAACTGCTAAGTCTCGCAGGGGAAGCTGCATGTTCAAGAGAATGTCCATACTTATTAGACGGCAGGAGGACGACCGGCCCACGTTCGCGTGGAAGTGGGAGAACCACGGTTCGCTTGTGCAGCAACTCCCCTATATTCGCGGCTATATGCAAAATCATGTCGTCGAGGACTTTTCGCGAGATCAGCCGGTCGAAGCCGATGGGATCGTTGAGCTTCTTTTTGACAAATCGGAGGATATGACGTCGGCCTTCTCCAGCCCCAAAGCTCTTCCGGTAAAGGCCGATGAACCCGGATTCCTCGGGCATGGAACCGGATATGTGCTTTCCAAACCGTCACCCTTGGTACCTGCGACCGCGGGCAATAAATTGTTTGTGATCACGAATGCTCCTGATGTGTCTCTGCTGCAGCGTATTCTCGACGAGGTGACAGCTAAAGAGTTTGATGTGAGTAGCTCTTTTCGCGATGACGTTCTTTCTGTAATTAGACGCCCCGAAATGGCCCGTGGCCCTCAATCAGTCGCATCATTCCTCCATATATATTTTCGCGATGCTGCCAGCGCATCCGCAGCGGGAGCTTTGATTTCGGGCTCAATGCCCTGTGGTTCTGAAACAAGGATCGGATCTGTGTTCCGCGTACGAACCCTTACGGTCGTTTAGCGCTAGCAGGTATTTGGCCGGGTTAAAGGTCAAGCTCCTGTGAAACGGTGTACACGTACAAGTACCTGGCTAGTACTGCTCGACGAGTCGCGCGTCAACCCGTTGCAGCAAGGGGTGGTCCCTTCTTCGCGCGCCCATACGCCAACCCGCGCTGATGTTGTTCGCGGTTGTGCTGTCACCTGTACTCGGCGGGAGATAGGGCTTGCCGAAACGGCGCTTTTGCGCATCTAAGTAACATCAGCTTGCAGAAGGGGAAATCCAGTTGAGGAATCAGGAAGCGGCGCGATATGCCCGTTGGGCGGCAATATCGGCGGGTGCGATTGCGCTGATCGTGGCCGGATTTTATGGCGAACGCGCGTTGCGCGGGTATATCGCGCGGCGGCATGGGCCTGCGCCTGTGCCGGAGACCGTGCAGCAGCAATCGGCGGGCGTTTCCTATTCCTTCAGCAATCAGGACGGCACGACATTCACGATCCGGGCTTCCCATGCCACGCAGTTTAAAGAGGGCGATAAGGCGCTCTTGCAGGATGTGTGGGTGACAATTTATGGCAAAAAAGGCAATCGCAATGACAATATTCACACGCGCGAATGCAGCTACCAACCCGAAGCGGGCAATGTGCAATGCACGGGCGACGTCGAAATCGACATGCAGGGAGTCGTCAGTAAACAAGGAGTGACAAGCGAGAAGGGCGGGTCGCCGGGGCAGCCCTCCACCGGGAGGGCGGCCGAGACGGTGCACGTCACCACAAGCAAGGTGACCTTCAACAGGGAGACCGGAGAGGCCTCGACTCCGGCGCCCGTAAATCTCGCTTTTCCCGGCGGCCAAGGGCACGGCGTCGGCCTGCAGTACAGCTCAAAACAGGCGACGCTTCGCCTGCAACGCGACGTTTCGTTCTCGATGGCCGCTTCGCAGAAGACGGGCGGCCTGCCGGTAAACGCGACTGCGGCAAACCTCGAATTTCAGCGCGACGACCACGCGATTGTGCTTGGCGGTCCGGTGGTAATGCATCAGGGCGATCGCCAGCTCACGGCCGAGCACGTCTCGATTGCGCTCGACAAGCAATATCACGCGCAGCAAATCTCGGCCGAGGGCAATCCGGTCGTGAGCGGAAATGAGAACGGCGCCGCGTTCACCCTCTCTGCGCAGAAATTCGAAGGCGCGCTTGATCCGAGCGGCGCGATCCGGCAAATCACCGCCGACGGAAACGTGAACGCCACCCGCAAGGCTCGCGCGGGCGAAGATCATTTCTCGGCTGAGCGCATTGAATTCGCCATGGTCGCTGGGCGGAATTTGTTGCAACAGATGACGGCGACCGGAGAGGTTGCGGCCGAGACTGCGGCGGGCGCAAACATCCGCGTGCTGAAGACGAATGGGTTGCAAATCCATTTTGCCGTGCCGGTGGCGGGCGAGGAATGCAAGGCCGGAACCCCCGGGGCTACCCCTGAAAACCGAGACTCTGAAGGCGGGCCCCCTGAGAACCGGACGATTTTGTCAGATTGTTCGCCCGCAAACGGGGCCGAGAGGATGGACAAGCAGCAAATCGAGAGCGCGGAAACGCTCGGTCCCGCCACAATCGAATCAAGAGCGCCGAACGGAACCGTGAGCCTGAAGGCCGCAAAATTTGCGGCGCAATTCAGTCCTAACGGGAAGCTGCAAACGCTGCGGGGCCACTCCGGCGTTGAAATTACTCGCACTTCGACGAATGGGGAGCTGCAAACAAGCACAGCCAAAGAACTCGCCGTCACATTCGGTCCAAGCGGCGATTGGGCCACGGTCGACGAGACCGGCGATGTGCATCTCACGCAAGGCGGCAGCGTAGCGACGGCCGCCCGCGCACACGTGGCGGGAGATACGATCACGCTGGAAGGCTCGCCGGTTTTCAGCGATGGCTTAAGCCGCACTTCCGCCGGCTCCGTGACCATCAATCAAAAGACGGGCGACATTCGCGCATCAGGCGGCGTGATATCGACCGAGATGGCGCAATCAACGGCCAATCCGCGCAAGTCATCCGCAACGGCCGCGGCTCCTAGCGGAATGACCAATATCGCCTTAGGCGAGGGAGACGCGCATATCTCGGGTGACATCCTGACCGGTTCGATCACCTCTGGCGACGTTACGTTCCGCGGTCACGCGCGGCTTTGGCAGGGACAAACAGTCTTGCAGGCCGAACAGATATCGGTGTCGCAAAAAGAGGGGAAGCTTGAGGCGGCGGGCAACGTCGTCGCCGTCTTCCCGCAAGCGCCCGGCGAAGGTCCGCAATTGCCCGTATCGCCCGCCGCCAAACACAGCGGCACAGCAAACGCCCCATCGAGGCCGACGGTCTGGCAAATTCGCTCTCAACAGCTCACGTTTTTGAACGCGCAAAGCGCGGCGCACTTGCTCGGCGATGTAACGGCTAGTTCCGATCAAGGCTCGCTGCATTCGGCGACGCTGGAGGTTTATCTTGCTCCTCCTGGCGCGAATTCAAAAGGCGCCCCGGCCAATTCGGCGTTTGGCGGCCGGGGCGTCGAGCGTGCCGTTGCGCGAGGCGGAGTCATCGTCAGCCAAAACGGCGTGCGCGGGTATGCCGAGCAGGCCGAATACAACGCGGCAGGCGGAAAGTTCATATTTTCCGGCGGTCAGCCAAGGATTACGGACGGGAACGGAAATACAACCACGGGCCATTCGTTGACCTTCGATGTAGCGAGTGATACGATTTCGGTGGATTCCGAAGAGGGTTCGCGCACGCTGACCAGGCACCGGGTTGAGAAATGAACCTGCATGGAAAAGCTTCAGGCTTCTGATCTCAAGAAAGCGTACCGGGGCCGCAGAGTTGTAGACAATGTCAGCCTCGAAATTCGCCAGGGCGAAGTGGTTGGTCTGCTCGGGCCGAACGGCGCAGGAAAGACTACGACGTTCAATATACTGGTCGGGCTCGTTCGGCCGGATTACGGCCGGGTGCTGCTGGATGACGAGGACATTACCGACCTCCCCATGTTCCTCCGGGCCCGCAACGGTATCAGCTATCTTCCTCAGGAGCCCTCGGTCTTTCGCAAGCTGACGGTCGAAGAGAATCTCCTGGCAGTGCTGGAGACGCTTTCGCTCGCGCCCGAGCAGCGACGCGAACGCGTGGAAGAGTTGCTAGCGCAGATCGGCCTGGACGGAGTCCGTTATAGCTACGCGCATGTGCTTTCGGGGGGAGAGCGGCGCAGGCTGGAAATAGCGCGCTCGCTGGTGCTTTCGCCTTCGTTCATGTTGCTGGACGAGCCTTTTCCGGAATCGACCCGCTTACCGTGGTCGATATCCAGAAAATAATTGCGGACTTGAGCGCGGCTGGCATTGGCGTTCTCATCACAGACCATAACGTGCAGGAGACGCTGGCCGTGACGAATCGGGCCTATATTATTAGTGAAGGGAAGATACTGGCGACAGGGACGCCTGCCGAAATTTCAGCAAGCGCCGACGTGAGGCGCATCTATCTGGGAGAAGCTTTCAGGCTGCACTAAACGCGATTAGAACAATGAATTATCTCGCACCAAAACTTCATCTCCGCCTGGCGCAGAAGCAGATTCTGACGCCGGGCCTGGTTCAGATGGTCAGCGTGCTCGCGCTGAACCGCCTGGAGCTAAAGGAGATGATCAACCAGGAAATCATGGCCAATCCCGTCCTCGAGGAGCTCGAAGAGACAGGCGTTCAGGCCGAAAGTTACACAGACGAAGCGTTTCTGAAGAAGGAAACGGAAAATGTTCCCGAAGGGGAGGGTTCCAACCCCTTTGATGAGTTCGATTTCGGCTCGTTTTTCACGCAATACCTCGATACGGGGGCTGAACGTGTCGCCAGCAGCGAACACGAAGAAATCGAAAAGCCCACCTTCGATAAATTCCTTTCCTCGCCGTCCAGCCTTGCCGACCACCTCACATGGCAATTGAGCGTGGCCATCTGTTCGGAGACGGTTCGCAAGATCGCCGAATCGATCATTGGTAATCTCGACGAAAACGGCTACCTGACCGCCACGCTCGAGGAAATCGCGGATTCCGCAAACTATTCCGCGGAAGACGTGGAAGAAGCATTGACCATGGTGCAGGAATTCGATCCGCCCGGAATCGCCGCCCGTGATCTGCAGGAATGCCTGTTGCTGCAGCTGAAAGTCGTCGATCCGCAAAACGTCCTCGCGCAGCAGATCATCGCCGAGCATCTGAAGCTTTTGCAGAATAACCAGCTGAAAGAAGTCTCCCGCGCGTTGAATCGCCCTATCGAACTCGTGAAGCGTGCGGTTGATGTGATCAAGCGTCTCGATCCGCGTCCTGGCTCGCGCTATAACAAGATGGAGGCGCGTCTCGTTGAGCCGGATGTCCAATTCCGCAAGGAAGAGGGCGAATGGCAGGTCTTCATGAATGACGACGACGTGCCGCAACTGCGCCTTAATCCGACGTACAAACGCCTTTTGTCTCGCGACGCGGCCGATCGCGACGTGCGCAACTACGTGAAAGAACGCTTCACCGCTGCAATTCAGCTCATGAAGAATATCGAGCAGCGCAAGCACACGATCCAGCGCGTTTGCCAGTCGATCCTGCGCCGCCAAGCCGATTTTCTGGATTACGGCCCCGATCACCTCCGGCCCATGATGATTAAAGAAGTAGCAGAAGAAGTCGGTGTGCACCCGTCCACAGTGAGCCGCGCCGTTGCCAACAAATACGTGATCACTCCGCGGGGCGTGATGGAACTGCGCAGCTTCTTTTCGGAATCGGTGAACGGTCCGCAGGGGATGGAAATGTCGCTGCTTTCGCTGAAGCGGCGCGTAAAGCAGATGATCGAAGCGGAAGACACAGCGCACCCGCTCACAGACGACCAAATCACAAAAAAGTTGAAAGACGAAGGTATCGATGTGACGCGGCGTACCGTAGCCAAATATCGCGAGGATTTGCGCATCCCGAGCACGCATCGACGCCGGGTGAAAGCGTAGTCTGCCGCCACCGTGAGCCGCCCCGCCCCGAAGCGCCGGACGCGCCCGAAACCGCGCCGACCGACCCGCCAACTGGTGATCCTCACAGGACTTTCGGGTTCGGGCAAAGGTTCCGTTCTCAATACCTTCGAGGATCTTGGTTTTTATTGCGTAGACAATCTGCCGGTTGGCCTTATCCCCGCATTCGGCGACATTTTTGAAGCAGGTCGCGGTGAAATTGACCGCGCGGCTTTGCTTGTGGATGCGCGTGAACGTGCGCTCATCGGGAAATTTCCGGACATTTATCGCAAGCTCAGCGCCGAACACGATACGACGCTGATTTTCATCGAAGCGAGCGACACCGCCTTAATCCGCCGTTTCAGCGAGACGCGCCGCCCGCATCCGCTCGCCGCGCACGGCACCATCGCCGACGGCATCCGCGCCGAGCGCAAGCGCATGGCGCCGATCCGCCGCTTGGCGGACGTTATCATCGACACGACAAAATTCAACGTGCACGAGTTGCGCGATTTCATCATCAAGCGGTTCGATTCCACCGGCCGGCGCGCGATGATGGTATCCGTCGTAAGCTTCGGGTATCGTTACGGCATCCCGCAGGACGCGGATCTCGTATTCGACGTTCGCTTCCTGCCGAATCCGCATTTCGTGCCGCGTCTGCGGCCGCATAGCGGAAAGGATTCAGCGGTGGCGCGCTATATTTACTCGTTTCCGCAGACGGGCCAGTTCGTAAAGCGGATTGAGGCGCTGCTACGCTACTTGATTCCGCATTATGCTCGCGAAGGGAAAAGCTATCTTACCGTCGCGCTCGGATGCACAGGGGGAAGGCACCGCTCCGTGGCGCTGGCGGAGCGAATCCGGCACGATTTGCAGAAGCAAGGCATCGCAGCTAAGGTCCTGCACCGCGATATGGATAAGATTGCGTCGTAAGCCGGCGGCCTGCGTTCGTAAGCACTTTATCCTGGCGGCCTAGAGTCTCCGCTTGAAAACGGAACACATCGAGCACCGGTCATTACTCAGCGAGCGCGAAGAGATTCGCCGTGTGCTCGGCTATTTGAAGCCGTACGCTCCGCAATTGGCGCTTGGTATTTTTCTGATGCTGATAATGGGCGCGCTCGAAGGAATTGTCGCGCTCGCGATCAAGCCCGCCGTAGACGTCGTATTGAATCCCAGTACTCCGGCGCAGACCCTTCCTCTGTTCACAATTCCCGGCACGCATTACACGCTGGATCTGCGTTCCTTTGTGCCCGCATCCATCCACAACGTGTTCAATGTGTTCGCGATCGCACTGCTTGCGATTTTCGTTGTTAAGGGCGTGGCCGAATACGCCGGCAGCCTGCTGATTCAGCACGCCGGTCTTTCCAGCATCACGGATCTCCGCAATCGAGTCTACGCGAAGGTCGTACAACAGCCGGTCGGCTTCTTCCAGGAAAATGCAGTCGGACGCATAATGTCCGCCGTGATTAGTGACATAGAGCAGATGCGCCCCGCATTTTCCGATTGGTTCGCCGAACTTTTTCGCCAATCGTTCAGCCTCGTGGCTTTCGTTCTGGCCTTGCTCGTTATCGACTGGAGAATGGCAATCGGGTGCGCTGCGCTCGTTCCCTTGGTGGTATTCCCCGCCGGGAAATTCGGACGCAAGATCCGCAAATCTTCGCAAAAAAGCCGGACGCACGTTGCGGGCTTGAGCCAGATCGTCCAGGAAACGATTAGCGGAAACCGGGTCGTAAAAGCCTTCGGGATGGAAAAATTCGAAATTCAAAAATTTCGAGAGGAAGCCAGACGGCTGCTCCGTGAAAACATGCGCTGGATTCGCGCTTTCGCGGCTACCTCGCCGGTTATGGATTTCCTCGGCGCGTTCGTCATCGCCCTCGTCCTATTCGTCGCGCGCGGCGAAATCAAAGCGCACCGAATGACGGAAGGCTCCTTTGTCGCTTTCGCCTTTGCGCTCTTCAAGGCCGCCGAGCCGCTCAAGCGCCTCGGCACGGTGTATCAGCTCTTTCTGCAGGCAGTCGGTGTTTCGGCGCAGGTATTTGCCTATATCGATATGCCCGAAGAGATTGTCGAAGCCCCGGGCGCAAAGCGGCTTCCGGCTTTTTCGCGTTCGATTGAATTTGATGGTGCAATGTTCGGCTATGACAGCAGCGGCTTGATTTTGCGCGGAATCGATCTCGATGTGCCGGCCGGAACCGTTGTCGCAATCGTCGGCTCCAGCGGCGCGGGAAAAACAACGCTGGTGAATCTCCTTCCTCGCTTCTTGGACGTCACCTCCGGCGCGATTCGAATCGATGGCCGCGACGTGCGGGAGGTGACTCTTCGTTCCCTCCGCGAGCAGATGGCCATCGTCACACAGGAAACCATCCTCTTCAACGACACAATCTGGAACAATCTCTGCTACGGCCAGCCAAAAATGCCGGAAGCGAAGGTCCGCGCGGCGGCGCAAGCGGCCCTGGCGCACGATTTCATCGCGAAAATGCCCGACGGTTACCAGACAATTGTAGGTGATCGCGGCCAGCGCCTCTCGGGCGGCCAACGCCAGCGCCTCGCCATTGCCCGCGCCTTGCTGAAAGACGCGCCGATTCTAATTCTCGACGAGGCCACGTCCGAATTGGATACTGAATCCGAAATACAAGTGCAGGACGCGCTGAACAATCTCATGTCCGGCCGCACCGTTTTCGTCATCGCGCACCGTCTCACCACGATCAGGCGCGCCGATGTGATCCTTGTGGTCGACGGAGGCGTAATCGCCGAACGCGGCACGCATGACGAGCTTCTCGCGCGCGGGGGCATCTATGCGCGTCTTTACGAAATGCAGTTCCGCGATGTGGATACCGTTCGCGCGGCCGAGGGTGGATGATGCCTCGCGGCCTTCGCTCAATGACCGGTTACGCGCAAGCGCACGCGCTCGAAAACGGCTGGAGCCTCCGCGTTTCATTGCGCAGCGTCAATCATCGCTTTCTCGATCTGCACCTGCGCGTTCCCGAGGGTTTTGAGCCGCTTGAGCCTGCGATGCGCAAAATCGTTCGCGAGCGTCTGCGCCGCGGGCACGTCGATCTCACGGTTCAATATGAAATGGCCGGGGCGGCCGCCGTCGGAGTAAACCAGGAAGTCGCAGCGGCTTACATGCGCGCCGTGAAAGAGTTGCGCGAGAAATTCGCCATGCGCAACGAGCCCGATCTCGCCGTCATTTTACGATTGCCCGGCGTAATCGGACCGCCCGTAGCCTCTATCGAAAATGAAATGGAGCGCCTCCAGGCCGCCATAACGAAGTGTCTTTCCGATGCGCTGGATAAACTCGACAAGATGCGCGAGCAGGAGGCGGGACATCTCTGCGAAGAAATGGCGGCTCGTCTCAAGGCTATGCAGAGTCTAGTGGCGCGCATGGAAAAGCTGGCCGAGCGTGTCCGTCCCGCATTCGCGAAGCGCCTCGAGACCCGCCTGAAGGAATTGCTCGGCGAAACTCCCGTCGATCCCACCCGCCTCGCGCAGGAGGCAGCCATCGCCGCCGAGCGTAGCGACGTTGCCGAGGAACTGGCGCGCCTGCGCAGTCACGTGCAACAATTTGAGGCCCTGCTTACCGGCGCTTCCGATGTGGGAAAGAAAATGGATTTCCTGTTGCAGGAAATGCAGCGCGAAGCGAATACCACGCTTTCAAAAACACCGGGCAGCGAAGCCGAAGGACTGGAGATGACCCAAATAGGACTCGATCTCAAATCCGAGATCGAAAAATTGCGGGAACAGGTGCAGAATATCGAATGAGCCTTTGGGAGCCGCTTGTCTTGATCGTTTCCGGGCCGTCTGGTTCGGGCAAATCGACGCTTGTTCAAAGGATTTTGGAACTGCCGCGTACCATCGCATCCGTTAGCTGCACGACGCGCGCTCCCCGCAAGACGGAAAACAAGGGCAAATGGTACAATTTCGTTACCGAAGAGGAGTTCCGCCGAATGATCGACCGGAGCGAATTCCTCGAGTACGCGCAGGTCTTCGGCAAGAATTGGTACGGCACCCCACGCAAGTGGGTGAATCAGGCACGCGAGCAAAAAAAAGATCTCGTGCTTGAGATCGACGTTCAAGGGGCGTTGCAAGCAAAGAAAAATCTGCCGGATGCGGTGGCGATCTTCGTCTTGCCGCCGTCGAGCGCCGATCTTGAGCGCCGCATCCGCGAGCGTGGTCAGGACTCCGAAGAGGAGATTCGCCGTCGTCTCGATCGCGCCCGTGAAGAGATGCTGAGCTACCACTCGTACGATTTTGCCGTGATCAATGATGACTTGGAGCGCGCCGGCCGTGAAGTGCAAAGCGTCGTGCTCGCGTCCCGCTGCCGGGTGGCTCGTAACGAACAGCGAATTTGCGAAATTGTGAAAACTTTCGGAGGATAACTTGGACATGAGCGTTTCGAATCAGGCGCCCGACAGCCAATTTGCTTACGTCGTGGTCGTAGCGCGCCGTGCGCGCCAATTGATGATTGGCGGCCGCCCGCTGCTGGAAAATCCGCGCTCCCGTAAAAATACCCGTATCGCCGAAGAAGAGTTGCAGGCCGGCATGCTCGAATACGAAGCGCCAGAGGTAAATCCGGAAGAGGCAGAAGTTCGCCGGCGCAAAGGCTAAGGTCCGTCTGTGGATGTAGTGGCGCCGCTTGCTGCGCACGCCTTTTAGCACGGGCGGAGATTATGAAGATCGCTCTCGGGGTCACCGGAGGCGTTGCCGCATATAAGGCGGCGGAGCTCGTTCGCCGTTTGCAGGATGAAGGCCTCGACGTGCAGGTCGTGATGACGCGCGCCGCCCAGGAATTCATCACGCCGCTCACCTTTGCCGCGCTCACCGGGAAAAAAGTGATCACCGAGATGTTTGGCGCAGATAGCGCAGATAGCGCCGCTCCCGCCAACGTCGAAAGCGCCATCGAACACATGGCCGTCGCGCAGCGCATCGATCTGTTGCTCGTCGCGCCGGCTACCGCGGACATTCTTTCAAAATTCGCACACGGCGCCGCCGACGATTTTCTCTCTACACTCTACGTCGCGACCAAAGCGCCTATCGCCGTCGCGCCTGCCATGAACGTGAACATGTGGGAGCATCCTGCCACGCAGGAAAATCTCGCGACTTTGCGCGCGCGCGGCGTGCACGTCGTCGATCCCGACGAAGGTTATCTCGCGTGCGGCATGACGGGCGCAGGGCGCCTCGCCGCCACCGAATCCATCGTGCGAAAAGTCAGCGACGTTCTCGGCCTTCGCAAAGACCTCCTAGGCCAGACCGTCTTGATCACCGCCGGCCCCACGCGCGAAGATCTCGACCCGGTTCGTTTTCTGACGAATCGCTCGTCCGGGAAAATGGGCTACGCTCTCGCCGAGGCCGCCGTCCGCCGCGGCGCTCGAACGATTCTCGTCAGCGGGCCGGTCGAATTGGACGCGCCCTCCGGCGTCGATTGGGTTCCCGTGCGTTCCACAGAAGAAATGCGCTCCGCCGTGATGTCTCGCGCACAGGAAGCGACGATTCTCATCATGGCCGCCGCCGTCGCCGATTATCGCCCCGCCGCCGTTCACGCAAACAAGATCCAACGGAGCGAAGGCCGCATCACGCTTGACCTCGAGCCCACTGCTGACATTCTCGCGGAAGTCGGCCGCGCCAAAGGCAAATCTGTTCTGATCGGCTTTGCCGCCGAAACCAATCGCCTCGTCGAAAACGCCCGCGACAAACTCCAGCGCAAAGGCGCGGACATGATCGTCGCCAATGATGTAACGCAAGAAGGCGCCGGCTTCGACACAGATACGAACATCGTCACGCTCGTCCTTCGCGACGGCCGCGACATTCCGCTCGCCAAAATGACCAAACGCGAAGTCGCCGACAAAATCCTCGACCAGGCCCTCGCTTTGAGAAATAAGCCATAGCTGCTTCTCATCGCTGTCTAGCCGCTCGCCATTAGCCACTGCAGTTGACACCGCAACCTCTTGCTATCGGCGCCTCTCAACTCGTTCTTGTGCAATCCGCTTCCCTCCCCGATAATTCTTGTCCGTATGGATACCCCACAACGCTCGCGCCTGGAAGCCTGGCTGCAATACGCCGGTGACCTGAATCTCGGCCCGTTTTATGGCGATCGCGGCAACGAGCCGAGGTCCGGCGCCGAAATAGCCACGTCGGCCGCATGGCAGCAAGCCGCCCCGCCACAGCAATCCGCCTCTACTGCGGCCGCTGCGAAGCCGGCGACTGCGCCGCAGTACGTGCCGGCTGAGGCTACGAAGGCCGCAGCCGTTTCTGTATTCGCCCAGAAGGCCCCGGAGATTTCCTTGTTCGAGGAACAAATCGAAAACGATTCGCTCGAAAAAATCCGCGCCGACATTGGCCCGAACTGCACGCGCTGTAAGCTTCACAAAGCCCGCACGCAGGTCGTCTTTGGCGTCGGCAATCCGAAGGCCGAGCTCGTTTTTGTCGGTGAAGGCCCCGGCCACGACGAGGATATTCAAGGCGAGCCCTTCGTCGGCCGCGCCGGAAAACTTCTCACGCAGATGATCGAGGCGATGGGCCTGAAACGCTCCGACGTCTACATCGCCAACGTCGTTAAATGTCGCCCACCGGAAAATCGCCTGCCGGAAAAGGACGAAATCGCCACTTGTTCGCCCTATCTTCTACGCCAACTCGCCGCGATCAATCCCAAAGTAATCGTTTGCCTTGGCGCGTGCTCCGCGCAAACTCTCCTCCAAACGAATCAGGGCATCTCCAAATTTCGCGGCCAATTTTTCGATTTTCACGGCTCCAAATTAATGGCCACCTATCATCCCGCGTATCTGCTGCGCAACCCACCCGCGAAGGCCGATGTCTGGAAAGACCTGCAAAAGGTAATGGCCGTCCTTGGTCTCGAAGTAAAAAAGCGTACGTGACAAAATCGGTCATCATCCTCACAAACCCGCCGTCTTCCTGAGGGACGCGCATAGCGTCCCGAAGAATCCCCTCCGTTTATTACGCGTCGTCCTCAATCACGGCCATGCCCGTCTCGCGTGATATTCTTCTTCGGCTCCACGGAGAGCACGCTTGGAAATAATTCTCGGCCTCACCGCCGCCATCTGTTGGGGCACATCCGATTTCTGCGCGCGTTTCGCCTCGCGCCGGATCGGGGCCTATCGCACGCTCATGCTGATGCAGATTTTCGGCGGCGCCGTGCTGACGCTCTATCTGTGGCATACCGGTGCATGGACGCGCCTCGGCGTCTTCGGCTTGCGCCCGTGGATTTTCGCAATCCTCGGCTCACTGATCAACGCCGCGGCTTCGCTCGCGCTCTTTCACGCCTTCGAAATCGGCACAATGAGCGTTGCCGCGCCTGTCTCCTCGGCCTATCCCGCCGTCACCGTCACGCTTTCGCTCATTAGCGGCGAACGCCTTAGCGCGATTCATGGCGCGGGCGTTGCGGTGATTTTCGTCGGCGTGATCCTTGCCGCGCTCTCCTTGTCTCCCGATGCGGAGCCAATCATTGCGCCAACCAAAGAGCAATTCGAAGCCAAGCAAGCGGGCGTCTTGCCCGCGAGCGCGCAAACCCGACTCGTCCGGGGCGCAGGATGGGCCATCCTATCCGCTTTCGGTTTCGGCCTGATGTTCTGGTGCTTCGGATTTTACGTGGTTCGCGAAATCGGCGGCGCGGCGTCGGTATGGGTCGCGCGTCTTACTTCATTTTTCGCGCTTTTATTGGCCGCCGTGCCCCTGCGTCGAGACATTTCCCTTCCGCGCGGCAACGTCTGGTGGCTGCTTGCCGTCGTAGGTTTCGTCGATACCGCCGCTTTCGTCGCCAATAACGTCGGCATGGGCCTCGGCCATGTCAGCATCGTATCTGTGCTCTCATCGCTTTACGGAGCCGTCACGGTCCTGCTCGGCGCGATCTTCGTCCGCGAACCTCTGCGCAAGACTCAATGGTGCGGCATCGCTCTAATCTTCGCCGGCATCGTCTTCGTCAATCTCTAACTTTCACGTCAGCTTGCATGCAATCCGGCTGCCGCGCTTTCTCCTCTCCTTCCTGTGCCTTCTTTGCCTCCGATACATCCTCTCTCGGCTGCTAAAATATGGCCCACATGCCTCGCTATTGCGAAGTCGCGCTCCCGGTCCCGCTGCGCTCCACGTTTACCTATGCCGTCCCAGCATCGATGAATGGTGCCGCCTATGATTCGCTGGTAGGCCGCCGCGTGGTAGTCCCATTTCGCAATCGCGCCATGCTCGGCGTCGTTCTAGCCGAAACGGATCGCGCGCCCGAGGTCGCGAAGATCAGGGAAATCGCCGAGGCGCTGGATCATCTTCCCGCCCTTCCGCCCAAGCTCATAGGGCTTGGCGAATGGATCAGCCGCTATTACATCGCGCCGATCGGCGAAACATTGCGCGGCATGCTCCCGCCCGAAGTCGAACTTCGCCGCAAACGCGAATACGCGCTCACGCCAGAAGGCCGCGCCTATCTGGCAGAACTGCTTGCGGCAGATCATCTTGCGCCAGCGGATCAATCCGATCTTGCCGTCCTTCAGCAAAACGCTGCAGACGAAGCCGCACAGACCGAAGCTGCGCCAAAATCGCGCCGAAAGACTGTGAATGCAACCATCTCCGAAAATCTTGTGCGTCGTGGGTATCTCACCGGCCGAGAAGTTGTTGAGCACAAGAAATCCCGCATACAGAAAATCGTTTCGTGGAATTCCGACTGGACCAGCACCGATCCGGTGACGTCCATCGATCTGACGCCCGTCGAGCAACGCATCCGCGATGTCCTGCTTGAAACAATTGGTCCGCTTCCCCTCGATCATCTCCTCAAACGCGCGAAAGCCACGCGCGCTGCCGTCGACCGTCTCGAAAAAAAAGGTGCCCTGAAATCCTGGGAAGAGCCGGTCACGACGGACGACCCTTGGGAGACTGATTTCACGCCGCCGTCAAACACCCTGAATTCCGAGCAGAAACTTGCCCTCGAAGAAATCTGGCGCTGGCTCGTTGCAGGCAAATTTGTCGCCGGTCTCCTTCACGGCGTCACCGGCAGCGGCAAAACCGAAGTCTATCTCGGCGCCATCGAAGCGGCCCTGGCTCGTGCAAAGACGGCGATTCTGCTTGTCCCCGAAATCGCGCTCACGCTATGGCTCGGCCGCATCGTTCGCGCGCGTTTTGGTGATCAAATCGCCATTCTCCATAGCGCTCTTACCGATAACGAACGCGCCCGCGAATGGTGGCGCGTCCGCAACGGCGAAGCACGCGTTGTCGTCGGCACGCGCTCCGCGATCTTTGCACCGCTCGAAAACGTCGGCCTCATCATCGTCGATGAAGAGCAGGAATACAGTTACAAGCAGGAAGAAACGCCGCGCTATCACGGCCGCGACACCGCGGTCTATCGCGCCCGCCTCGAAGGAGCGGTCGCGCTGCTCGGCTCAGCCACGCCATCGATCGAGACCTATCACAATGCCAACGCCGGAAAATATCAGCTGCTGCAGCTCACGGCGCGCGTCGCCAATCGCCCACTTGCCGAAGTGCGCATCGTCGATCTCCGCGAGGATTTCCACCGCCAGCACAAAGCGACTCCCGTCTCTGAAGCGTTGCGCGAAGCCATCGCTCTGCGCCTCGAGGAGAAAACGCAAGCGATGGTGTTGATCAATCGCCGCGGATATTCCTGGTCGCTGCTATGCCGCAGTTGCGGCGCTTTTGAGCAATGCGAAAATTGCAGCATCGCACTGACGTATCACAAAAGCCGCGGCCGCCTCGAGTGCCACTATTGCGGCTACGCAATCCGTCCGCCGAAACAGTGCGCGAAATGCCAGAGCAAGCACATGTATTACGTCGGCGACGGCGCTGAACGCGTCGAAGAGTACCTGCGCGAAAGGTTTCCACAAGCGCGCATCGCGCGGCTCGACCGCGATACGGTCCGCACCAAGCGCCAATATCAACAGGTTCTCGGCGCCTTCGCCAAAGGCGAAATTGACGTGCTCGTCGGCACGCAAATGGTCGCCAAGGGCCATGACTTCCAGCGCGTCACGCTGGTCGGCGTCGTTGCCGCCGACATGGCTCTCGGCCGCCCCGATTTCCGCGCCGCCGAAAAGACCTTCCAGCTCTTAACGCAAGTCGCAGGCCGCGCAGGGCGTGGCGAACTCTCCGGCGAAGTTCTGGTTGAGACGTATTACCCCGAGCACTACGCGATCCAGTTCGCCGCTCGCCAGGACTACGCTTCGTTCTACGAAAAGGAAGCGCATTTCCGCCGTATGTTGCACTATCCGCCGTTCAGCGCGCTGGCTGGCGTCATCGTCCGCGACAAAAAAGTGGAACGCGCCATCCGCTGGGCCCGCGCTCTCGCCCAATGCTTCGCGCCATACGAAGAGCGGGGCGTAAAAGTCCTCGGACCCGCCGCTGCGCCGCTGGCGCGCCTTCGCAACGACTACCGTTTCCAGTTCGTCCTGAAGTCCCAGAATCGCGCGGCCCTCGGCAAAGCCCTGCAGTCGGCCCTCGACTTCTGCGCCGCCAAAGAAATCCCGGACACCGCCGTCCTAATCGACGTCGATCCCACCAGCCTCACCTGAGTAACACCAAACCTGACTGTGCTCTGGCGACCCCATGCGGCGGTACGCACATGCTGGAGGGTTATGTGACGTTACACGGCAAAGTACTTGCCATAAAATAAGCGCGGATACTCAAGAAAACCGCCAAAGCTAAAGCCGCTCTTATTGCGCTCGCGGTCCTCGCTCTCGCAGTAATGTTCTTGCTGCTTTGGCGGGAACACAATACTCCGCTCGCGCTACCAACTCCGACCGGTCCGTATGCTATAGGCCGCGCGAACTACACGTGGGTGAACGACGCCGTATCCGGCCCGCTCTCGCCGAACGGCACACAGAAGGAAACGGTGGTTGCCTGGATTTGGTATCCCGCCGCGCGCGATGCGCAATCGCGCCGGGCGGATTCCTTTCCTAAGCCTTGGCAAGGCGCTCTGGCGCGCCATTCGGGGAAACTGCTCACTTTCCTTGCGCGCGACCCGAATCGAGTGCAAGGGCACAGCACGATCGATCCCGCCGTGTCTCCTGCGCGCCCGTCTTATTCTGTGGTGATCATGCGCGCAGGCGGGCCGGCGTTCACTACGGACTACACAACGCTGGCGGAGGACCTGGCCAGCCACCGCTATTTGTCGTGGGCCTGGATGCGCCATATCGCACTGCGCTGGTCGTGCTGCCCGACGGCCGTGTCATCGAACGCGCACCGTCTGCAAACCTGGATCTCGACGATGATGCTGGCGCGCGCCGAATGGCGGAAAAACTTCTGCCGACGTGGGATGCGGACGTTCGCTTCGTCCTGGACCAACTGGAAGCTCTGAATACGAACGATCCGAGCGGCCGATTTACGGGCAAGCTTGATTTTTCTCGCTTCGGCGTCTTTGGCCACTCTTTCGCTGGTGCGCAGGCTTTGCAGTTCTGTCATGAGTATTCGCGGTGCCGCGCCGCAATCGATATCGACGGCATGGCGTTTGGCAGCGTCGTTCAGCAAGACTCGATAAGCCCGGAATGATCCTGCTTAGCGACCACAGCCGGGAAATGTCCGATCGGCAGAGCAGGGAAATTCTCTCCACGCTTCAATCCATCTATTCCCGTTTTTCCGCTCGATTGTTCGTTACAATTCGCGGCGCAAATCATTTCAGCTTCAGCGATCAGATCGTGCTCAGAAGCCATTGTCTATCTGAACGGCGCCCCGCCAGCGCAGCTCGCGAATCTTGCCGCCAAGTATGCTGAGGTGCAGGCAGAGTCCCACTGAACGCCCGGCAGCAAAGGTCCATTTAAAATACTGCGAATCCGCACGAAGTCAGGGAGTCCAGGCCGGCCAAGGCGTGAAGCAGAGGATAAAAATGACGATGGCGACGGCGGTGAGGACGCGCCGCTTGGGATCGAGCGTTTCCCACGGATCGTAAAAAGGAGGATGCCGGTAGCGCAGCGAAAGGATGGTTAGGATGAAGCCCCAGATGAGCCAGCCGAGCCACGTGTAAAGGCCGAGTCCGACCAGCGCCAATGCGACAGCCAGCGATGCCTGCCGATGCTTGTCGGGCGCGACGCTGAACAGAATGTGACCGCCGTCGAGCTGCCAGATAGGCAAAAGATTCAGCGCCGTAGCCAACATGCCGCACCACGCCGCCCAGCCGATTGGATGCATCACAATCCAGCCCGGGTTGACGTGCGGATGAAAGAGCGCCTTAAAGAACCGCAGAAGCGGCGGATCGCCAAAAAGAATCTGAGCGTGGTTCTGGACTCCCGGAACGATTTTTGCCGCGGCAACGCCATACGCGAGCGCGGGCGCAGCCATGAGGAAACCGACGATCGGCCCGGCGATCCCAACGTCAAAAAGCGCCTTACGCGTCGTTATCGGCGACCGAATACGAATGAAAGCGCCAAACGTCCCGAAAAGCGTAGGCGCAGGAATAAAGTACGGATAGGTCGCCTCGATGCCGTAAATCCGGCAGGCCACGTAGTGGCCCATCTCATGCGCCATCAAAATGACTAGCAGCGCGAACGAGAAAGGAACGCCAAGCACAAGCAGATGCGGATGTTGAAACGGCATGAGCATCAGGGTGAACAGATCCTGGTTGCCGGAGAAGGGTTCGCGATTTTGCATGTAGGAAAGAGCGAACTCGGATCCGGCCGAAAGCGTGGTGAGAACCGTCAGCAGGAAGAGCACCAAGGCCGGCCAGAATGCCGGGGGCTTCGGTGGGGATACTCGATGCATCTGCGGCAGCGGAGGGAATCGCGAATCGAGGACTTCAACCGGAATTTCGCCGTGGCCGTTGCTGGACATTAAGGACCTAAGAGTTTCGATGCGCAGCGCGGAGGCAGAGGTGCGCTAGAACATTGCGAACGCAGCAGGCGAATGGCGCGACTTCGGCGACGCCACACCTTAGAGGAATCGAGTTTGCGCAGTTCCTCAGGACTTGGCCGCGGTGGCCGGAAGCGCTTGCAGTTCCTTGCCGGGTTTGAAGCGAACGGCTTTGCCGGGAGGGATGCTCACCTGTTGGCCGGTGCGAGGATTGCGGCCGATGCCCGTCTTCCGGGGTTTCACGTTAAACACTCCGAACCTGCGCAATTCGATGCGCTCGCCGCGCCCTAAAGCATTTTTCATGGTTTCAAAGACGGTTTCGAGCGCTTGCTCGGCCTTGGTCCGGGATACGTTGGGGTTCTTTGCCAGGATGGCGTTCACGATGTCGAGCTTGATCACAAGTCCTCCCGTGCCTCTATTTTGGCCGGAAATCTATGCTAGACAGGGGTTTGCGGGTTGTCAAGCCATCCGGTGTGACGGATACGCCCGTGCTACTTTTTCGAGCCTGCCTTGAGGAAAGTGCCCATTTCCAGCTCGTTGAAGGCTTGGCGAAGCTGCTCCTGCGTGTTCATCACGATGGGACCGTACCAAGCCACGGGCTCTTCCAGAGGCTTGCCGGAGACGAGCAAAAAACGGATGCCGTCTTCGCCGGCCTGCACTTCCACTTCGTCGCCACGATCAAAAAGAATCAGCGAGCGATCATCCGCATGCGAGGGAGGAGTGGTTTCCAGCCAGCCTACCGATTCGGTGGGAACGGAGAGCGGTTCGGACGCGTTGCAGAATTTGCCGCTGCCCGCGAACACATAAGCAAACGCATGCCGCACGACTTCCACAGGCAGCGATTTGCGGCGTCCCGGCGGCACGGAAATATCCAGATAAATCGGGTCGGCGGCAACGCCTTCCACAGGACCTTTCTTGCCCCAAAATTCGCCGCAGACGATGCGGACGTACGTTCCGTCATCGTCCGTCACGTCTGGAATTTCGCCCGACTTCACTTCCTGGTAGCGCGGCTTCGTCATCTTCAGCGAAGAAGGCAGATTCCCCCAAAGCTGGAAGCCGTGCATGCGGCCCGTACGGTCGCCCTTGGGCATTTCCTGGTGGATGATGCCGCTGCCGGCCGTCATCCACTGGACATCGCCGGAGCCAATTGCGCCCGCATTGCCAAGACTGTCCGCGTGGTCGACTGTGCCGGCGAGGACGTAAGTGATCGTTTCGATCCCGCGATGCGGATGCCACGGAAAACCGGCACTATAATCTTCGGGGACATCATTGCGGAAATCATCGAGCAGCAGGAACGGATCGAATTCCGTCGTGTTGCCGAATCCGAACGCGCGCCGCAGATGCACTCCCGCGCCTTCAAGTGTCGGTTTCGAGCGGATCATGCGCTTCACAGGCCGGATCGACATGGTGGGGACCTCTCCCCGGAGTGTACGTTAGATCAATCCTCAGCTTCAACAGAACGACGGTTTCAAAACTGCTCTTTTTATTTTTCTGCGCTTGCGGATACGGCCGCCCAAGTTTACTTTCGCCTTCCACCGCTGGCTACCGCGATTAGAAGCGGTCCGCTTCCATTGTTCGCACTGAGTTACGTCGATTTTTAATCTTTGGGAGTTGCGATTAGACTTGCTTTTTCCGATTCGGGAAAAAGTGGACCGCTATACGAGCAAAATTGGTGTGTCAGCGGCGGTCGAGGGCTGGGTGGCGGACGTCGCGGCCGGCGACGAAGTAGATGACGTCTTCGGCGATGTTGGTGGCGTGGTCGCCGATGCGCTCGAGATTTTTGGCGACCATGACGAGCTCGAATGCCGCGAAGACGACGGCGGAATTTTCCATCATGTAGGTGAGAAGCTCGCGGAAGAGCTGATCGCGCAAGCGGTCGACTTGATCGTCTCGCTGCATGACCGACTGAGCCAGGTCCTGATCGCCGCGAACCAGCGCGTTGAGGCTATCGCGCACCATGGACTCGGCAAGCTCGCTCATGCGCGGAAGATCGACGTACGGCTTTACCTGCGGATGGCGCAGGATGCGCATGGCGGCGTGCGCGATGTTTACGGCCTGATCGCCGATGCGCTCGAGATCGCCATTGATGCGGGAGACGGCGAGAAGGAAGCGGAGGTCGGCAGCCATGGGCGCCTGGAGAGCGAGGAGGCGCTGGACACGGTCGTCGATCTCGATCTGCATTTCATTAATCGCGTCTTCCTCGGAAAGAACGGACTCGGCGAGCTGCTCATCAGCGTCGAGCACGGAATGGACGGCCTGGTGAACGGCTCGTTCGGCGAGACTTCCCATCCAGAGCAGGCGCTGCTTCAATTCATCGAGATCGTGTACGAAATGGCGTTCCATGGGCGTTAGTTCCCCTTCCAAGAGGGCGCAGCAAGCCCGCGCCCTACGATACCTAACCAGCAAAACGGGCGCAGCGAGCGCCCCTACGGAACCAAGTCAGGCCGATACACGTCATCCGAAGCGGCCGGTAATATACGCTTCCGTCCGATGGTCGGATGGGGTGGTAAAGAGCTTGGATGTCTCGTCGAACTCGACCAAGGTTCCGTCGAGCATGAAGGCGGTGTAGTCGCTGGCGCGAGCCGCTTGCTGCATGTTATGGGTGACAATCGCCAGCGTACAGCTCTCTTTCAATTGGAACATCAGTTCCTCGATTTTCGAGGTGGATACGGGATCGAGGGCGGAACACGGCTCATCCATCAGCAGCACTTCGGGATCGACCGCCAGCGCACGAGCAATACACAACCGCTGCTGTTGCCCTCCGGAAAGTCCTAGCCCGGACTGGTGCAGCTTTTCTTTCACTTCGTCCCAGAGGCCGGCTCTCGTCAAAGCGTGCTGCACGCGACCGTCCATTTCCGAGCGTGCTAATTTTTTGTACAGCCGGATACCAAACGCAATGTTTTCGTAGATCGACATTGGGAAAGGCGTGGGCTTCTGAAAGACCATGCCGACCTTGGCCCGCAGCTGGCCGATAGTTTTGGAAGCGAGGATATTTTCGCCATCCAGGATGATCTCACCCTCCGCGCGCTGGCGCGGATACAAATCATACATGCGGTTGAGGGTCCGCAAGAATGTGGACTTTCCGCAACCGGATGGACCGATAAAGGCTGTAACGCTATTTTGGCGGATTTCCACGTTGATGTTCTTAACAGCATGGAAATTGCCGTAATAGAAATTCAGGTTCCGGGCCGCTATCTTCACCGGCTTCTGGGCCACGTTGCGGATCTGGACGGTATCACGCAGCTTGCTGAGAGCAGGTACAGCCGACATTGGGAATCCCTCCGATCGATCAGGCGTCATTTCGGTACCTGCACCTTACCAAGGAACCACCGCGCGACGATGCTGAGCACCAGCACGAATAGCACGGTGACGAAAGCGGCAGCCCAGGCCATTTCCTGCCAGTTCGCATAGGGACTTAAAGCGAACTGGTAAATCACGATCGGAATATTGGCGATCGGATGCATCAGATTGGTCGAGAAGAATTGGTCGTTAAGGGCGGTGAACAGCAAGGGGGCGGTCTCGCCGGTTATGCGGGCCAACCCGATCAGGACGCCGGTGAGTATGCCGGCGCGGGCCGCTTTCCACGTGATTTTGGTGATGACGACCCATGCCGGGGCTCCCAAAGCGATCGCGGCTTCGCGCATGTCGCCGCCGACAAGGCTGAGCATTTCGTCCGTGGTACGCACGATGATGGGAACCATCAAAATCGCGAGGGCGACACTACCGGAAAGCGCCGAGAAATGGCCCATTGGGCCGACCATGATCGCGTAGACAAACAAGCCGATCTCGATCGACGGCGCGCTGAGCATAATGTCATTGATGAAGCGCACGGTATTGGCGGTCCTGCTCCGAAAGCCGTATTCGGCCAACCACGTGCCGCCCATGAGGCCAATCGGCACGCCGATAAACAGCGAAACTCCGAGCAACTCGAGGCTGCCGACAAAGGCGTTGCGCAAACCGAATCCATTGGTTCCCGGCGGAGGCGTGTCCTTGGTAAATAAGTCCCAATGCATCCCGGAAATGCCGAACCTTAATGTCGTCCAAAGGATCCAGAACAGGAAAAAAACGCCGATGAGTGTTGCCGCCCCCATGAGTATCTTGCTGAGCACGTCAATGGCGCGACGCCTTGCAACAATACCGATCATGTTGACGCCCCTTCGCGGCTGCCGAGACGGCGAATCAGCAACACCGCCAGGAACCGAACGAACAGGGTAACGACGATTAGGATAAGGCCCAGATAGATTAGCGAGGACAAGTATAGCTTGCTTGTCGCCTCCGTGAATTCGTTGGCGAGAACCGACGGGATGGTAGCGCCGGGCATTAAGAGACTTGCGGAAAGCATGTTGCTATTGCCGATGACGAACGTGACGGCCATGGTCTCGCCCAGAGCGCGACCCAGCCCCAAAAAGATGCCGCCGATAACCGCCGAACGGGTGTAGGGCAGGATGATGTTCCAAGCCACTTCCCACGTGGTAGCTCCCATTGCGTAGGCGGATTCGCGCAACGACGAAGGCACGATCAG
This sequence comes from uncultured Acidobacteriota bacterium, assembly GCA_963753205.1. Lineage (GTDB taxonomy): Bacteria > Acidobacteriota > Terriglobia > Acidiferrales > UBA7541 > Palsa-295. Next base: position 554,245 of record CAVWBL010000002.1, read on the forward strand.
GAAGACGTCCCTCATGATCGACGATATGTAGGGCAGAACCATGATCGCCAAGACAATTCCAGCGGTCAGCATGCCAATTCCGAGCGGAGGACCCTGGAAGAGCGCACCGATCCCCGGGATGGCGCCAAGATTGTGGCTGATCCATGGCTCGACTTGAGCAAAAACCGGGGCGAATACTATTAGGCCCCACAAGCCGTAAACGATACTTGGAATAGCGGCCAAGAGCTCGATCGCCCAGGCCACGGGTTTTTTGATCCAAGGCGGAGCGATCTCCGCGATGAAGACAGCGATTCCAAAGCTAATCGGCACGCCGAGGACCATCGCGATGGTGGAGCTAACCAGCGTGCCGACAATGAATGGGAAGGCGCCGAACGTTTGGGTGACAGGATTCCATTCGCTCGACTTCAGGAATCCCCAAATGCCAAACGCATGAATCGATATCCGACTGTCGAAAGCGATCGCAATGACCGTGCCAAAGAGCGCCGCCGCAACCAAGAATGCCGCGAATACCGCTGCGGCATGGAAGAGAGAATCACCCGTCAGCTTCCACGGCTTTGGAACCGACTTGGCTTCCGGGCCCAAGTCGGTTCCGAATGCAATATCCGGACTACTCATGCGTTCCCCTGGCGTGACGGATTCATGGAGTCGTTGCCCGACCTTTAGAGAGTATAGCCGAGCGTGCTCTTCCAATAGGCCTTGATGGCTTGGACCGTGCTCGGCGGCAGGGGACCAAACGAGATCGACTCCGCCATTTGTTGGCCGTGCTCGAAGCCCCAATCGAAAAACTTCATCACCGCCATATTAGTGTCTTTGGGCGCGTTTTTGCGCAGGATTTGCCAAGTGCAACCTGAAATCGGCCAAGTGTCGGGGCCGGTGTGATCTGTAAGAATCACATAGAAGTCCTGTGCCTTGGCCCAGTCCACATGCGCCGAGGCGTCCTGAAAGCCTTTGAGGCTTGGGCTGACAGTCTTGCCGTCCGCATTAATCATGCGTGCGTACGACAGGTTGTTCTCCGTGATGTAAGCGTACTCGACGTAACCGATCGATCCAGGAATCCTCTCGACGTAAGAGGCAACGCCTTCGTTGCCCTTGCCGCCGACTCCGGTAGGCCAGGACAGGGAAGTATTCTCTCCAACTTTCTCCTTCCATTCCGGGCTGACCTTCGAGAGGTAGTCGGCAAAGGTGAATGTGGTTCCGGAGCCGTCGGAACGGTGCACGACAGTGATGTCAGTGTCAGGCAGTTTCAAGTCGGAATTGAGTTTAGCGATAGCTGGATCGTTCCACTTCTTAACTTTGCCGAGGAAGATATCGGCTACAACGGGACCGTTGAGAACAACCGCTCCCGGTTTGATCCCTGGGAGATTGTAGACCAAATCCTCGCCAGCCACAGCGGTTGGAAACTGGATCAAGCCGGCGGCGCTCAAATCTTCGGGTTTGAGCGGCATATCGCTTGCGCCGAACGCGACCGTTCCCGCCTTAATCTGGGCAATGCCGCCGCCCGAGCCGATCGACTGGTAGTTGACTTGTACGCCGGTTTGAGTTTGATACGCAGCGGCCCATTTGGCGACCAGTGGATAGACCCAGGTGCTCCCGGCGCCGGTCAGGCTGGAGGGCGCATCGGCCGCGTAGCCGGTGGCTGCCACCACGAGCGCGACAACGGCAATCGTGAAACCCATCAAAAGCGATAGAACGATTCGATTTTTTTTCATGATGCTATACGTTCCTCCTTTAGTTTTTTGCGGAACTTGTTTTGAACTACATAACGGACTGTGAATGCGACGGAAACCCGTGCCCGATCCAAAAGCGGTTGACGCGGTGCCTGCGCACAAACAAATCGAGAGAAGTGCTCCCGCTTCTCCGAGGCCGAAAACGCATTGTGCTTTCCAATTGTTACGGTCGTGTTACATCCACAAGAATCGGCTATCAAAACGACCCGCCCTTACAGCTAAGTGTTGTGAGGCGCGGACTCGAGGGGGTAGGTCAAGCCGCGCCTCGAGGGGGTGAGTCGGGGGTACAGCTTCCGCCGCAACGGACTGTTGCAACAGAACTTGGAAACTCAACCGGCTCACCCAGTCGCCCGGACCGCCCTCTGGTGCCACGGCAGCGGATTACAAAGCGGCGGCATACTAGGCAATGCACTTAAACGTCTGATGAGAGCCGTATAAAAGGTTTATGACCTCGCCGCACCGACAGGCTTTTGCTTATCTGCAAGGAGCGCAGGCATACGACCGTGCCGAACGTCGAGGCCGCGAACCCAAAAGAGCACGTCTTCGGCGATGTTGGTTGCGTGGTCGGCAATGCGCTCGAGATTGCGGGAGGCTAAAAGGAATTGCAGGTTCGGCGCGGCCTGAGATGCATCCGTAGCCATGCCGGCGAGGAGCGCTTCGAAAACGCGGTCGCGGTATGCGTCAATTACGTCGTCGCTTTCGAGGACCTGCACGGCCAAATCGACGTTTTGAAAGATGAGCGCACCGAGGCATTTGGAAACCATGGCGCGAACGGCAGCGGTCATCGGTTCAAGCTCAGGAGGCGCCTGAACATCGCCCATGGCGAGGAGTGAAATGGTGCGCTCGCACAGATTCACGGCCAGATCGCCGACCCGCTCGAGATCATTGTTGATTTTCAGCGATGCAACGATGAGGCGGACGTCCGGATCCGTCAGATCGCCACGCTCCAAGAGGCGGATGGCATGCTCGTCGATCGTGATTTCCATTTCATTGATGCGGGGTTCAATGAGGAAGACTTGGCTGGCCATTTTCTGGTCGCGCTCGAGCAACGCCCACAAGGCCCGGTTCACGGAAGATTCAACCGTGCGCGCCTGCGCAACGAGATAGTTGATCAAAGCATTCTGCAGAACGCCTTCGGAACTGGATTTATCGGCCACGTATTCTCCCCGGAGTATTTCTGTTTTTCCGCTTGCAGGTTGGCAAGGCATGGTTGCAATCGAATCAATGCGATATGAATGTTTGGAGAAGGCCGAAGGATTAGGCGGCTTTCGGGATCGAGAAGGAAAAGCGGGAGCCGTGGCCGACTTCGCTTTCGACGGAGAGTTTTCCGCCGAGGGTTTCGACGATGTGGCGGGCGATCGAGAGGCCGAGGCCGGTGCCACCGACCTCGCGCGAGCGGGCTGCGTCGACGCGATAGAAGCGCTCGAAGATGCGCTCCTGGTCGGCCAGCGGAATGCCAATTCCTGTGTCGCGGACAGCTACCGTCACTTCGCGAGGTCCCGCTTCAGCCTGAACTTCGACTTTGCCGCCGGAGGGTGTGTATTGCACGGCATTGTCGAGGAGGTTTTGCAGGACCTCTCGCAACAATCGTGCATCGGCGCGAACGGGCGGGAGATCGGGCGGAATGTCGGCTTCGAAATCGATGCCTTTGCGATTGGCGCGCAGGAGAGTGGTCTCGGTGCACAAGTCCACGACGTCCGCGACGTTTACGGGGCCGAGCTGGACTTCGAGCTTTCCTGCTTCGATGCGCGCCAGCTTCAGCAGGTCGTCAGTTACGCGCGCGAGCTGCGTGGCGTGATCGCGGATGATTTCGAGAAAGCGGCGGTTGTTCTTATCGTCTTCGAGTGCGCCGCCGAGGAGGGTTTCGGCAAAGCCCTGAATCGCAGTGAGTGGCGTCTTGAATTCGTGCGAGACGTTGGCGACGAAATCCTGCCGCACGCGTTCGAGGCGGCGCAATTCCGTGACGTCATGCAAGACGACGACGGCGCCCGAGGGCTTTTCGTCTAATTTTGAGGCGCCAAGGTCGGTGGCGCGGACGGGCGCGGCTGTGACGGCAAACATGCGAAGCTGCACGATACCCGTGGTGATATCGCCTTGCAGAGATTCCTCACCTTTTAGCGCAGCGCGGATGAGTTTCAGTACCGCTGTATTGCGGATTATCTCGATTACTGGCCGACCTTCTGCCGCGGCCTGGTTGATGTTGAGGATTTCCGCGAAGGCGCGATTCCAAAAAACCAGGCGCTCGCGCGCGTCGATCACGCCAACACCCTCGACCATGCTGCGGAGAATGGCACTGGAGCGATCGCGTTCGCTGCCGAGCGAGCGGATCGTGCGATCGAGGCGCTCGGCGCTGGCGTTCATCGATTCGGCCAGGCGGGTCAGTTCATCGTACGGACCATCGAGCGAGATCGGGCGAAACTCCCCGGCGCCCATTCGAGCGGAAAATTCCTGGATTTTTCGTATTCGAGCGGAGAAGCGCGTGGACAAAAAGAGAAATGCCGCGGCTCCCAAAGCGGCGATGCACAAGAACATGATGAAGATGCGAAGGCGAACGTCGCCAATGAGGAGGTCGTGCACTCGGCGATCGAGGATCGACTGGCGGAAAGCGCGTTCCGTGGAAAAATCCACTGCGAAACACAAAAACGCCAAGAGGGTGATGTAGAGTAGCGTCAGCTTCGAGAAAAGCTTAGGTCGCACGGGTTTCGAAAAGGTAGCCGGCGCCGCGGATCGTCTTCATATAAACCGGATGCTGCGGTTCGGCTTCTACTTTTTCCCGCAGGCGGCGCACGTAAACATCCACGCTGCGCGGCGTGACGAAACGTTCGGTACCCCAAACGCCATCGAGCAATTGATCGCGCGTGAAGACGCGGTTCGGCCGGGCTGCGAGGAAGTATAGCAGACGAAATTCCAAGGTGCTCATTGGAACGGACTTGCCGGCACGAGTGACACGGTAGGAAGCGGGATCGATTCGCAAAACGCCGATTTCCAGAACTTTTTCGGACGGGACACCGGATGGTTCGGTGCGGCGAAGCAGGGCTTTGACGCGGGCGACGAGTTCGCGGGGGCTGAAGGGCTTCGTGACGTAGTCATCGGCGCCGAGTTCGAGGCCCACAACGCGGTCAGCTTCTTCGCCTTTTGCGGTGAGGATCAGGATGGGAAGGCGATTCAGATTCACGTCTTTGCGGACTTCCTTGCAGATTTCAAGGCCGGACATTTTGGGCAACATTAAATCAAGGATGAGCAGTTCGGGAGGCGTCCTTCTGATTTGCGCGAGACCGCTTGCGCCGTCGCCGCTCGAGAGGACTTGATAGCCGTCTTTCTCGAGGTTGTAGCGCACGAGTTCGACAATATCTTTGTCGTCTTCAATCACAAGAATCCGCTTCATTGACCTCTCTGACAGGACAAGGCTGCTTTGGGAATCGTCATCAACATACGGGAAATCCTGTGGCGGACGCAAGGTGCTGCCGACTTGTTGACGGCGGGAGTACGCCGGGGCGCGCCTGTTCCATATTGGTTCTTCAGAGCTACTGCGGAACATACGAGATGTTTGTTGTTCGTTTCGCATGAGCTTTCCTGGACCTCACCGGTGAAGACAGAAGGCTTACAGAAAGAGGTTAATGGCGTGTATCGGCCATGTTTCTGCTTTGTGACACATGGATCAGGGTTCGGCAAGGCGGCGAAGCATGAGTGCCGATAGTCCGTTGGGCAGGCGATTCATGGTACGGAGCTGGGGCAGAAGGCTAGATCCGGCGCGCAAGAGCGCCGCGTCGCGTGATTTTGAGGCGGAGTTGCGGCGGAAGGTCGTGGGGCAGGACGAGGCGGTGCAGGCGGTGGTCGATCTGTACCAGGTGTTCCGCGCGGGGCTGAATTCGCCCGGACGGCCCGTCGGCAACCTGCTGTTTCTCGGGCCGACTGGCGCGGGCTAGACACGCGTTGTGGAAGCCACAGCCGAAGTGCTCTGGAATGACAGAGCTCGCTGGATGCGGGAGCGGACGATTACCTTACGAAGCCGATACGCACGAGCGATTTGCTCGCGGCAATCGACCGCACGCGCCAGCCGGTCTTTGCGGCGGAAGCTGCGGCGTTCACGGCCGCTTCCGGGCAGGAGCAAGCATTCGATTTGGCCGCCGCGCTGGAACGCGTCGAAGGCGACCGCGGGCTGCTTGAAGAAATCGCGATGCTATTTGCTGAAGAAAGCGCGAAGACTCTCGGCGAAATTCATGCGGCATTCGAAGCGGGGGATGCAGCGCTGCTTGAGCGGCCGGCTCACACAATGAAGGGCGCCTCCGCGAATAGGGGCGCTGTCCGCGTTTCGCGTGCTGCGCACGCGCTTGAGCAACTGGCACACGCGCAGGATCTTTCAAACGCACGGGCGGAAATCGACCAACTCGAACGCGAGATTGAGGTGCTGCGCCCGGCCATCGAGTCGCTTCTTAAAAAAGAAACGCAGGGAGCCCGCCTGTGATGGCCGACGCACGTGCAGGAGAGAAAATCCTCGTTGCGGAAGACGACCCTGTCTCGCAACGCATGCTGCAATCCTTTCTTGCCAAGCGGGGATATCGATTCATCGCGGTATCCAGCGGCACCGAGGCGCTTAGGATTCTCGAAGGTCCTGACGCTCCGCCTCTCGCCGTGCTCGATTGGATGATGCCGGGAATGGAAGGTCCGGAAATTTGCCGCGAAATCCGAAAGGATCCGGAGCGCCCTATACATATGTGCTTCTTCTGACGGCTCGTTCGCAAAAAGAGGACTTGCTCAAAGGGCTGGAAGCGGGCGCAGACGATTACCTGACGAAACCATTCGATGCGCAGGAACTCCGCGCCCGGCTACATGTGGGCCGGCGCATTCTCGATCTGCAGCACCATCTGCTCGCCGCAACGGATGAGCTGCGGTTTCGCGCTTCGCACGATGTGCTCACCGGTATCCCAAATCGTGGCACGATTCTCGATGCGGTGAATCGGGAGCGCGCGCGACAGATTCGCGACGGTGGGTCGTTTGGCGTCATCCTTGCCGATCTCGACCACTTCAAAGCGGTGAATGACACCTACGGGCATCTCGCGGGAGATATTGTGCTCAAGGAAGCGGCAAGCCGTATGCGGTCCTGCGTTCGCTCGTATGATTCGGTGGGCCGTTATGGCGGCGAGGAATTTTTGATCGTGGTGCCTGCAGGGGATGCCAACAGCACAGCGGCGGTCGCGGAACGGATCCGAGAGTCCATTTCAGCAAACTCCCTGGTGACGGAGGCCGGGCCGATCTCCATAACCGCGAGCTTAGGGATCGCCGTAAGCACCCACCTGGAAGCAAAGGAAGTGCTCCGTTCCGCGGATGAGGCGCTCTACTATGCGAAGGCGCGTGGACGCAACCGTGTGGAGGGTTTTGACGCCGGCATTGTTTCCGCCGGCTTGCGGCGCGCTTAGCGGCGCGCGTCAGGCGTTTGGATGAATCCCGCAGTGGCCGCTCGTCCGCGGGCCGATTCATGCCGATTCGGGCAAAGCAGCCGTTCGGTTCCGCATCAGATCGTGTATACTCAAAAATTGTTTCGAACCACGGATGAGGTCTGTCAATGAGTCCCGCAAAACAAGAGTCAACAACGGTTTCCGGCGAGAGCCGATCGGCGAACGCACGCGACACGCTCTCCATTACGGATAATCGAACCGGCCGCCAATACGAAGTTCCCGTCAAGAACGACACGATTCGCGCCATCGATCTCCGGCAGATCAAGGTGAATGACTCTGACTTCGGATTGATGAGTTATGACGCCGCGTTTTCAAACACCGCGTCGTGCATCAGCAAAATCACCTACATCGACGGCGATAAGGGCATCCTTCGCTACCGGGGCTATCCCATCGAAGAGCTGGCTGAAAAGAGCACCTACATGGAGACGTCATATTTGCTTCTTCATGGCGAGCTGCCGACGCAATCAGAGCTGGCAGCGTGGATCGATCAGATTACCCACCACACCTTTATTCACGAGAGCATCAAGAAGTTCCTCGATGGGTTTCATTACGATGCGCATCCGATGGGAATGATGATCTCGACGGTTGCGGCGCTTTCCACGTTCTATCCCGAGGCGAAGGATATTTTTAATGCTGATTCCCGACGTAAGCAGACGTATCGGCTCATGGGGAAAATGCCGACGCTTGCGGCGTTCGCTTACCGGCACAGCCTGGGGATGCCATACGCTTATCCCGACAATGAGTTGAGCTATTCCGCCAATTTCCTCAACATGCTGTTCAAGACGAGCGAAGCAAAATTCCGCCCAAATCCAACCCTTGAGCGCACGCTGGACATTCTCTTCATCCTGCATGCCGATCACGAGCAGAATTGCTCGTCGACGGCGATGCGCGGAGTGGGGAGTTCGCATGTGGATCCTTATTCCGCAATTGCGGCTGCGACGGCCGCTCTTTACGGTCCCCTACACGGAGGGGCGAACGAAGAAGTGTTGCGAATGTTGGTGGAGATCGGCTCCGTTAATAACGTGCCGTCTTATATCAAGCGAGTGAAAGCGGGCGAGACCAAGCTGATGGGGTTCGGCCATCGCGTCTACAAGAACTACGATCCGCGCGCGCGCATTGTGAAGCATCTCGCGTACCAAGTGTTTGACATCATGGGCCGGAATCCCCTTGTTGACATCGCCTTAGAATGCGAACGCATTGCGTTGGAAGACGACTACTTTGTGAAGCGTCGACTGTATCCGAACGTGGATTTTTATACGGGTCTCATCTATCAGTCCATGGGCTTCCCGGTGACGATGTTCCCGGTGCTCTTTGCGATTCCGCGTACGTCCGGGTGGATCGCACAGTGGCAGGAGATGCTTCTGGATCCCGAGCAGAAGATTTGCCGGCCGCGGCAGGTCTATCTGGGGCACGACTTGCGGAGCTATATTCCGCTCGACCATCGAAGCTAGTACTACCGGTTCCGGGTTGTGAATTGCTTTTATGCTGCGTCGATCCGCCTCCAGGCCGGAAAGACATAGAATGAGACTTCCACGATCTGCCAGCGTTCATTTTTTCCAATCCACTCTGCAGTGCGCGACAACCGATGCGCGCTCAGCCGGACGGTTCGTCCAATTCGGGGCCGCGCTTTTACAGGAAACCATTGCCAATTTTGTCCCTGCCAGAATGTGGGCTCGCATACTGAATCTGCCGATAAGGTTTTCGGAGGCTTGCGACCGCGCGGACACCAACCGGAATTTGAGGGGCTCGGACCGATCTGGCACAGTCGGCCGGAGCGCGTAACCGGAATCCGCATGCTAACGCGCGGTGTCGCATTCAAGGGCCCGAAATGCAAGAAGATCAACCGAACAACGGCGATTTGCGTGAAAGACCTCTACGCCTCCTGATCGCGGATGACGATCAGACGGACGTCGATCTTTGTCTCCGTCACTTACGCAAATCGGGCGTTCGATTTGAGGCCGAACATGTTTCCACACGAGATCAATTCGCGGAGAAGCTCCGCACGCAGCCGGTCGACGTGGTTCTCTCCGACTATCGCATGGGCAGTTGGACTGCTATGGACGCTCCGAGCATGCTCAAGCAGCTTCAGCCCGACGTGCCGTTGATCCTGATGACAGGTACGTTAGGCGATGAGCTTGCTGTCGAGTCCATCAAGGCCGGCGTGACGGACTACGTTCAAGGGCAACTGGCGCGGCTTCCTATGGCTCTGCGTCGTGCACGGGAATATTGAGATTCGCGCGAATCTGTCGCCTGATCTCGCCGTCGTCCGCGCCGATCCCGTGCAGGTGGAACAGGTGGTGATGAATCTGTGTATCAGCGCGCGCGACGCAATGCCGGACGGCGGTTCACTGATTCTTGATACGGCGACGGTCACCCTTGATGAACAGTTTTGCGCAATGCAGCCGCTAGCGCATCCCGGTACTTACGCGATGCTTTCTGTGATCGATTCTGGCATCGGCATGGATGCCGCCACGCTCGATCGCATATTTGAGCCGTTTTTTACAACGAAGGAGGTCGGAAAAGTCACCGGCCTGGGCCCGGCCACAATTTACGGAATCGTCCGCCAGCACAACGGCTTCGTGCAGGTTTACAGCGAACCGGGGCTCGGCAGCACCCTTCGAGTGTATTTGCCGGCTGCCAACGTCGAAGTGGACGCTTCTCATGCAGCCGAAGCTCTGCAGCCATCCGAGGCGGCTGCGAAACGGTGCTCATTGCTGAGGATCATGAAGGACTTCGGCATCTGGCCGTCGAGACGCTGTCGGGCCTCGGTTACAGTGTGACCACGGCGAACGACGGCGAGCAGGCTCTTGCCGAGTTCCAGCGAAACCCTCGCGGATTAATTTAATTCTTTTGGACGTGGTGATGCCAAAGTTCAGCGGCCCCGAGGTCTACGAGAGAATTTGTGCGGAAACGCCTGGATTCCCGGTCGTCTTCGCGACAGGGTATAGCGCCGACATGCCCCTGCTGAAAAAGGCTCAGGCCAATGGCTTGCCGGTGCTGCAAAAGCCATACGCACCCCGCGATCTTGCGCGGAAGGTTCGGGAGGCGCTCGATCGTGACACCGGCTGGCGGTCGCCTCGAAAGCTGAGTCGGCCTCTCCGTAGTCGCGGATCGGCTAGCCGCGAAGCAGGTTCCGCGCAACGAACAACGCGTTCGCCGGCCGCTCCGCCAGGCGCCTCATAAACCACGGAAACCAATACGAACCGTACGAGACGAGCACGCCGCTCCGGTATCCTTCGAGTGCCAATCGCACCTGTTCCGCGCGTTGAATTCCGTACAACATCTGAAACTCGATCTGGTTTTTCGAAATGCCTTGTCCGGCGGCCCACTTCGAAATCCGGCCTACCAGCGCAAGGTCGTGCGTTGCCAAAGCTGGCCGCACGGCTGCCGCTCTTGCATCGGGTCCGAGCAGTATTTGCGCCAAGCGAAAAAAATTCTCATCTACGTCTTTCTTTTCCGCGAACGCGATCTCAGCTGGTTCGCTGTATGCGCCCTTCACCAGCCTCACCGCCGCGCCGAGCCGAATGAGCGAAGCGAGATCTTTCTCCGTGCGAAAGAGATAAGCCTGAAGACAAACACCCGTGTTGCGATAAAGTTCGTGCACTCGCCTGTAGATCTCCAAAGTCGCATCAACGTAGGGACTGTGTTCCATATCGATCCACACCGTCTTATCCGGCGCTGAATTCTCGACAATGCGCGTGAGATTCATCCGGCAGAATTCGGCGTCCAGATCGAGGCCGAGCTGCGTAAGTTTCACAGACATTTCTGCCGACAGGTTCGCGGTGCGAATTTGCTCCAGCGCTCTTACGTATCCACGCACGACCTCTTCGGCTTCTGAGCGCGCCTTGACGTTCTCGCCCAAATAAGTCAGCACGGCAAAGACTCCGTTTTCGTTGAGCTTCTTCGCCGCGGCAAGGGCATCGTCGAGGTGCTCGCCCGGCATGAAGCGCTCGACGGAATGCCGCATGAAGCCGTAATGAGTGGCGCGTTCGCGCAGCCAGCCGCTTTCGGAGGCTTTCAGGAAAACGCTGCGCATTAGGCTCATTGGCGTCGTCAGCTTTAGAAAGGTGCCGGTGCAAACGGCGCCTTGCCGGGAGGCTCGAGCAGGAAAATCGCGTAGCGGTAAATCAGCAATTGCATTCGAGGCGTTGCCGAATTCGGGCCAAGAATTTCGCCGAACGCCTCGTGAAGATCGTGCATCTGCTCATCGGGCAGATCTCCCAAGAGTTCACCAAAATGGTTCTTCGCTGCGGTTAAGGGATCGACTTCCTTTTCTTTGCCTTTTGATTTTGCGTCCGCGCTCATTTGAGAAGGCGAGTCCGTTCCCTGCGATGACGAAGCTTTATCTCCGGTGCGCGCAGGTTGGCCCGTTGACGAATTGGCCGACGGTGACGCTTCTGCTACTGGAGCCGAACCGGCTTGAGTTGGCGGCACGGCAGATGTTGGCTCATACGACTCGTAAAATTCGTAGCGAAACTGTTTCTCATAAAGAGCCGCGTAGGCCGACTTTATGGAGTCCGCGGGAGGGTCGGATTCGGCGAGAGCCTTCGCGGTAAAAGATTTTAGCGCCTGCTCGACGCTTTGGAAATTCGCTCGCGCACCCATCAATGGCCCTTTGCCCGTTTTCCTCAGTCGCACTGCAAGCTGGTCCGTTCGAGCGTCGTAGCATTTTTCGTATACGCCAATTCCGCGAATCGTTTCGGCCGGCTCAGATCCCTTCTCGGCTGTGAATTTCGCGACCCATTCTGTCGACGTCATGTCCAGAATCTGCGAGCACGTTAAGCCAAGCCGATCCGCGTTCACGCGGCTCGCCTGCGGACGATGTGGTGTGCGAGTCTGCGCCGTCAAAGCCGATGCGACGAGAAAGAGTGCTGCGATTTTTCGCATGTCAAAAATCCTAATGCAGCGCCATGTTCTGCGCAATCGCCGGGAACAAATGTTTAATCCCGCCTGTTGCGGCGCCGCGGGCCGAGGACTGCTCGCTCCACCATTCTGTCTATGACAATGCCAATGCGCCGCACCCGTGCAGGCTCGCTCTTAGCGGAATCCATCCACTTCAGGATTTGTCGTCGGAGTCCCGGCGGAGCACTGTCAAATGCTTTACTCGCTTTCGGGTGGTGCTTCAACGCCGCGCGCAGGTCGGCCGGGATGGCGAGTTCCCTAGATTCGCGGTCGCGCGAAAGGCCGACGCGAACAATGTCGCCGGCATCTGCGCGCGCGGCTTTCCGCAAGTCAGCGTTGAATTGCATGCGATAGCGCCCGCCACGGGCGGGCAGAAGCGTGGTTCGCGCGGTGTGCCCGTTCACGCGCGCAATTACGGGAATGAACTTGCTTGGCGCGCCAGTTTTCTTTTTGCGACCGCCGCGGCCTGTTGTCCGAGCCAGGTCAATTACAACATTCTCCGGAACGTCGATGTAGCGCAGCATCCAAATCCGGTAAATGGTCGCCAGAAATGTTCCGGTTTCTTTCTCTTTCATAGCTCTGTAGGTACGGGCCGCCGTAAACAAACCGAAAGCAGAGCGGTTCGCCTAATGCTCGGAAGACGAGAACCGAATATCGATAAGATCCAGTTCACGCTCCAGCCGGCGCAGCACTTCGTCGTCGATTTCGCCCTCATTTCTCATGCGAAGAATCGTGGCTCGCTGCACGCCTCTCACATGACCGAGAGGTCGCGATATCTTTCGAGGAAGGCACTCGACAGGTTGCCCTGGTTCGAAACGTCCGCATCGATCAGTTTCCTCCGGTTCTGTTGGAAACGGATCAAATCTCCGTAGAGCGACGCGAATTCAGGCTTATCGATTTCCTTCGACTGCTCGAGATAAGCCAATGCGGCGTCAGTCATCGCGCGGCGTGCCTGCTCTTCGTCCAGGTTCTTCCCTTCGCCGCCGGCCAAGCCCAACCTACGAATCAGCGGCGGAAGCGCCATAAGGATCATCAGCAGAAGGATGACTAATTCGACGCCGTGAATGCCCGCGCTCGCCATGGTCGCCCGCTCAACATAGCGCACTTACGAGTGGTTGTGAATCGAACCGACTCGGCCAAGTGCGTGGGACTCGCGCTCTCCGGTCCGGCGGAGGAGTGCAGTTCGCCAAAATATGCTATGCTAAATTTATCCGCGCAGGAATTCCTCAGTGCCTGCGGCTTTTCCCCTCGGGGCGTGGCTCAGCCTGGCTAGAGCGCCTGGTTCGGGACCAGGAGGTCGGTGGTTCAAATCCACTCGCCCCGACCATTCTTTTCAACAACTTATCCGAGCCTTCTGGTTTTTCGCCTACAGCGCTGTAGGCGATTTTGTAGGCGGTCAGATCCCCACAGATCTACATGTTGCGAAGGGATCGGTTGAACACGGCCACTCTGTGCAAAATCTCTGCCGCAAGTCTACTGCCGAGTTTCGTCTCGATGCGCAGCCTCTCTCGATCCCCGGACAAGATCAGTGTAATAGTCTGATGTTTCATCTGCACTGCTGAAGCCCAAGACACTCGCGAATCTCCTCAGCGTTTCCAATGCACGGGGTGTTTCAGTGGGTTCTCTAACCTGTATTTCGCATTCCAAGAATGGCGGCCCAAGTTCTGGGATTCGCACCATTGTAACGTCAATCGTCATTTCACCGAACACCACTTTGTAAGTGACACAGTCCTTCTCGAAAGCAATTACCTGAACAAAGCCCAACTTTTCGAAGATCTCAATAAAGCGGCTAGCGTTTTCGACCTCCACTTCGAGTTCCTCTTTGGATTTCGTCTCCAGATCGAACGGACTCTCTTTGTAAGTTACAAAAGCCTTTCCATTTCCTCGCTCGCAATCGTTAACATGACGAACACGCAGCTCTCGTTCAAAACGCCGGAATTCGCCGTCCGGATGATCGAAATAAACATCACGATACTTCAAGTGCCTGGGATCCGCTACGGCAACGGGAGGGCCCGCCCTTTCCATGACCGATCCCGTCATAGGGTCGGACGGTACCGTGTTTTCGGCCTTTGTTTCTTATAACTACACAACCACGGCATGCGGAGGCGTGGCCAACTACACTCAAAATCTCTCGCTGATGGAGCTGAATGCAAGTGGCGCGGTGTCGTACGTTCCTTACGACTCGATCAGCATGCCGGTTAATACCAGGCAAGTTCTGAACGCGGACGTGATTCCCGACGGTCAGGGCGGCGCACTGATCTCATGGGGCATTCCAGTGGCTCCATACAGTAACGAACTGGAGAGCCACATCACAGACGTATCCTCGAGCGGTACTATTGACGCAATCTTTCCCCCGTCCTACGGTCTAACCCAAATGGTGCTCGGGGATAACAATACTGGATTTATTTCATACGGGACCAGCATTGCCTCATTCGCTGTTCCCTCACTTCAGCCGCGTTGGACGTACTATCAGCCATCCGGCGGGCTGTCCCTCGTTGTGTCCTCTCAAGGCGGGGGTGTCGTCGCGAAGGACACGTCGAATGGAACGGACACGGTGGTGCGCCTCGACGCATCCGGCAACGCCACCACAGATTCATGGACTGCCTCGAACGTAATCAACTTCGGCGGCGACTTCTGGTATGGGACGCTATCGTCCGGCGGCTCCCTTGATGAATTATCGGCCGGTTCGGTGGAAGCCAGCGCTTCACCTTGGCTAAGCACGGACGGGGTCGGCGCGAAGCAAGCCGCGCAAGTTCCAACGATTGCAGACCCCGGCGTGCAGACGGGGCCCAATGAAACGGCGATCACCGGCGTAGTCCAGGAAATATTTGATGCTTTGCCGATTTCGACATTCAGTGGGAGCGCTCCCTGTTACACATGGTTGAACAACGGACAGAACAATGTCGCAGCCCTGGAGAGCTTTCTCGCGCCCAATCGCAACGGGTCCGGATGGTTTCACAGCAGCATGGTGAATGCCGACAGCACCCTGAATTATGAAACCGGAGCGATTACGGGCGAGAGCTTAGGAGAAGGCGATACCACAGTGAATGATAACGGTATGTTCTTTTTATATCAATACCCTGCGGGCAACAACCAGTTTAAGCCTCTCGCGGATGGGCCGAACGGAGAATATACTGGAAACACGCCAAACGCTCAGTCGCAAACGGTGCTGCATGAGCTGGGACACCAGGCGCTTTTCAATATCCCAAACCCTGTGCCTCGCGGGGCCTGGCAGCAAAATGATGGCGGCCACCTGGAGGAAGTAAAGACGAATGAGATTATAGTTGATAGAAATTGCGGGAAAATGATCCGCGCTCTTCCTGGTATCAACCCAATCGCTAACGTGCCGCCCGGCGTTAAGCCTGGACTATCGCCGACGTCCGGCACCTCAGGCACCGTGACGATCAATGGCGCGCATTTCGGAAGCAGTCAAGGACAAAGCTCAGTAACCTTTGCCGGCGCGAATGGTCCTATCCCCGCAGCGGTAGCAAACTGGAGGAACGGTCGGATCATAGTGACAATACCAAACGGCGCAGCGACCGGGAACATCATCGTAAACGTGTCGATTTCAACCGGCCAAGGCAACTTTTCGACCATATCTATCACGGGACCTGTCTTTACGGTCCAATAGGTGCAGATTTTTATGAGTCACAGCCTAAAGAAGTGGGCATGCCTCAGCGCATTGCTAGGCGTTTCCGCGCTGAGCGGTTATCCCGCTCAGCAAGTCAAAACGCTCAATGACAAAGACATCAAAGTAATCGATTACGCAGACTTACGCTACCCAGGGGTGGCGATCACAGCCCACGTCGAGGGAGTAGTCGTAGTTCGGGTCACGCTGGATAAAAATGGCAATGTTTCCGAGGCAAACGCGTTGTCGGGCGCAGACATATTGGTAAAATCAAGCTTAGAAAACGCCAGGAAATGGCGATTTGAACCGAATCCGGAGAATGCTGCGATAATCATCTACAACTTTCGGCTCAGAGGCGCCTGCCACCAGAGCGGAGTTGCCAGTCAAATGATTTTTTATCCCCCCAATTTTGCCGAGATCACTGCCTGTCCCACTCCGGTGCAGTGGCCGTAAACTCCCGTCGTTCGCGGCCCGTCGGCGACAGTAAGGCGGATGACTGATGACTACGGATGAACGAGGAGGAGAGTGGTGGTCGGATCGCGTTGGATAAAATTTGCGGCTGTCCCTCGCCAAAACTCCGTCGGCGTCGGAGTGAAGCGAATTGTTTCGCCATCGGGTCACGGTCTCAATGAGAGCTTGGTCTAAGATAGGTTCCGCCAGGCGGCCCGGGCGAGCGACCAATGCTGACCGCTAGATTCGCACGCGCAAGAGGCCGCATCGACGCCAGGCCGGGTCAGGCTGGTCTTAGTGCGAACCGCTAATTCAGGCGGTGCGGTCGTAACGATGGTGCAGCCCGCCGAGTCGCCTACGCGAAACAACACGGCCTGACGACACTGACCGCGGCCTTCCCCCGGGTGTGCCCTTCCCGAGGCCGAGATGCGTTCGGTCTTCGTGGTAGTAGCGTACGTACTCTTCGAGAAGACGCTTCAAGTGCCGTTCGTCAAGTGCGATCACGTGATCGAGTAAATCTCGCCGACAACTCTCAACCCACCGCTCCGCGATTCCGTTCTGCCAGGGACTTTGACAAAGAGCGCAAATGGCAGTCCGATCGGTGCGCCCGTGGCGTTCTTTTCCGGGGTGCAATATGCCAAATGTATCGAAACGCTGCAGTCAGGAGGCTGTGAACTCCTATGGGAGATTCAGACGACTGCAACGACCGCGAATACCACCCAAACCAACTCGAGTACGGCTCCCAACATCATTGTGAAGCTGAATTATCAGTGGCATAACCCTAAGAACCGGGCACAGCAGGCGGCGCTCGGAAATGCATTGCTTGCTCGTGATCAAATTAGCGCTCGTGTCGAGCAACTAACGAAGTCCCGCTTGGGATTGACTGTTTCACCTGATGACTCGCGCACGGCTATACAAGCCAAAGAACGTCTTAAGCGGGCCGGATTAAATCCCAGTTGGACTACCTCATGGGAATTCGCTTGGTCAGGCCGCTCCAAAAAGCTGAATAAGGGCCCTAACTGGGCGGTTCGAGATTGCCCAATTACGAATCCGACCGGAACGACCAAGTGATTGAACCGTCGCTGAAAACCAACGGGAATATTTTGCCAAGTCCTTTTCAGATCGCGAAGCGGCAGCATAATTGTCTCTAAATCGGCCTGGATGTGCTTCGCATCTACTCGCGTGGGCATCGCGGCGGCTACCAGCGCGTGTTGTCGTGCTGCAATCGTGCTCTTGAGCTTCGTGAATTCTTCATCCGTAATCAGACTTTGTGCTCTCATGCGAATCAATTCGTGCGTTTCCTTATCGAGGCGGGTGGCTTCGGCACTCGTTCGATCCTGTCGCGCCTTCCATGCGAGATGAGCCTTTTCGGCTGCTTTGAAGACTCGTGTTCGTAACACATCGCCGAGCTCCCGACGAACGGTGATCGCGTCGAGGAGTGCGCCGAACTCTTCATCTATCACCTCTGTTCTGTAACTCCCCCGCGGAGAGCATTTTCGATTGTCGCAGCGATAGTACGCATACTTTTTCGAGCGTCCCTGGGAGAAACCTCCGGTGACGTAGTGTCGGCACGTAGCACAACGCGCCACCGCGCGAAGCGGAAACTCCGGCCGTTCCTTAACATGAGATACCGATTGGTTCCGGCGCGCGATTACAGCCTGCACCCGGCTGAAATCCTCCGGCGTCACCATCGGCACGTGCGCTCCCGTGAATTGCTCTCCTGACCAAGGATCGACCAGAATTCCAGCGTAAAAGGGATTTCGGAAGAAATTGTCGAGCGACTGCGGCGTCATCGATATTCCCGTTCGCGTCTGTACTCCCCATGATTCCATGAGTCTCCGGATGTCGGCCTTTATGTAGGCACCTGTTGCGTATTCCTTCCACGCTCGCTGCAACAGACCAAAAAGCGGCTGATCCGGTTCGTCTGGCTTGGTTTTCTTTGTCGAATCTCTCGTCGGGCTCTTGTAACCAAGAGGTGCCTTCCACGGGAAAATGCCTTCGTGAATTTTTGTCCTCATGCCTTGCACGGTTCGCGCCGCGCGAATGTCGTTATCAAATTGGGCGAATCCGGCGAGGATCGTCTCCATGAGCTTGCCCTCGGGATTGGTGTCTATCGGCTCGGTCACAGAGATCACACGCACTCCGTACTTCAAGAGCGTCGCCTTGATGTTGAAGTGATCACCAACATTCCGCGCGAACCGATCGAGCTTCCATACGAGGAGCGCCTCAACTTTTTCTTTATTGTTCCGGCAGAAATCGATCAATTCGATGAGCTGGGTACGGTCGGCAAACTTGGCCGACTCCCCGCGCTCCACGAATGTGTGAAGGATATTTATCTGGTGATTGTGCGCATATTCGCGACACGCGAACTCCTGCGATTCAAGGCTCGTTCCTTCGATCTGTTCTTTGGATGAAACTCGGCAGTAAATCACTCCGTTAACTAGCATCGAGGAAGCAACCGGTTCGTTGTGGCGGCGAGATCCAGGATTGGGATGGGTAGCGGCAAACTGTTTAAGACTAGTTTTCTTCATGCCAAATAAACATTAGCAATTATCGACCTTTCCTCTATCGTACGGCACACGCAGAATCGGTCAATTCGGGTCGTATATTGCGGGTCTGGCTCTCTTCGCGAGAGTTAAGTGCATAAACTTCTATCAAGAATTCTGCCGCTAAATCGAGCTCACGAGAGAGGTGGCGGAACCGCCCGTCATCATAGCCTTCGGCGGCACGGCCCAATGCTTTTTTCAATTCTTCGATCTCATCCATTTGTGGGCTCTGAGCAGGAATTCGTAGAGACGCAATAAAGAGCGGGTTTTCACGTCGTGGTGCGTTTCGGCTAGACTCGGCGGAATGCGCGACAACGAATTCACGAAAATTCTGAGGATGGCCGGGCTACCGAGTCTACCGGCAGGAAATCGATGAAGCCGCCAAGACCTTGCGTTTATGGGTGCGGCGCAAGCAGGGGTAACCGGAAACTGATCTGTTCTGGATGTGGGCGAAAGTTTAGCGACGCGCATGATTGCCAGGGAGCGCGAGGTGCGCGATTTGCCGTGGGGCGAGTATCGGACGACGGTGATCATCGAAGTGTATCGGGTGTGCTGTCCGCAATGCGGGGTAAGGGTGGAGAAGGTGCCGCAACTGCCGAGTAAAGCGCCTTTTAGTAAGCGTTTTGAAGAAGCCGTGGGGTTGGCGTGCGAAAGCGCGTCGGTACGACAAGTCGCCAGGCAGTTCCGACTGGCCGCCAGCACGGTGCGAGCGATCGACCTGCGATATCTGCAGCGCTGGAGTGCCACCCGTCGCAAGGACCCGTTAGCACAAATGGGTGTGGATGAGATCTACTTCGGCAAGCAGATGAAGTTCATCACCGTGGTTAGCAACTTGGAGACCGGCGAGCCCTTGTGGTTCGGGCAGGATCGCAAGCAGGAAACGCTCGATGAGTTTTTCCGAACGCAACTGACGGAAGGTCAGCGGAAGCGATCGAAGCGGCTTGCGTGGATATGTGGCGGCCGTTTACCAACAGCATCGAACAATGGGCTGGGAATTGCCGGATCGTGTATGACAAGTTCCACGTTCTGCAGCACGCCAATAAGGCCATCGATGAAGTGCGCCGAGCGGAGTTCTTCCGCAAAGGCGGGCGCATGCGAGGTGTGGTGAAGGGCAAGCGCTGGCTGCTGCTGACTCGCTGGATGAATCTGGACAGCCAAAAACGCCAGCAGTTAAACCAGCTGTTCGCCCTGAACCGGAGGGTGATGAAAGCCTACCTTCTAAAGGAAAGCTTGGAGCGGTTGTGGACCTACCGCTATGAAGGAGCGATGCTGCGCTATCTGCAAAGTTGGATCGATCAACTGCGGTGGCAACGGTTGGCTACCGTTTCAAAACCTCGGCTTCCGATGTTGCTGGATCACTTAGACGGCATCCTGAACTACTGCCGCACCAAAGTACGCTTCGGAGTGGTGGAAGCCATCAACGGCAACATCAAAACTCTTTTTAGAAGGGGCCGCGGTTACAAGAATCTCGGCTATCTGCTGCTCAAGGCTCAGCGCATGGCGGTCACCAAGACCGAATTCATCGTTCTTCAGAAAGCAGCCTAAAATGCGGGTCTCTACGAATTCTTGTGCAGAGCCCATTTGTGTAAGTGTGGCGCCGGGCCGCGGCTTGCGTAAAGGCGTACCGATTTGTCTTCGGTGCAATGATTTCCTCGTCCGGCGCGCCGCACAGGCGTTTGACCTTGCAATCCTGGGCAGGATTCTCAATGACGTTAGAAACCTTCTTCCGTGAACATCCAGAGAGAAACGTCTCAATGCTACCTGCTCCCAAAGGAAGGGTTCCCTGTGAGCCCGACATTCTCGAAGAAGCGGCCTAGTCTCTTTGATCCACCAGCGCTTAAAGATACCGCACGTCGCGAGGTGAACCGGAACTTAAATTTTGCGCAATACGGCCCGATGTTATATCTTATGCTAATAGACGGACAGAGTAAGGCTATACGATCTCGGCAGATTTAATGAGGCTCACGAAATCCAATGGACAAAGGTTCCCACTTCTACAGATGCGACTTTCAGGTGCACACCCCACGCGACCCCAATTGGGAAGGTGCTGGCGCCACGACCCACGCAGAGCGCAAGACCTACGCCGAAGAACTCGTCCGAGCGTGCCGGACAAAGGGCCTCGATGCGATCGCCATTACTGACCATCACGATTTTGCATTTTTCCCTTATATCAAAGCTGCGGCGGCGGCTGAGATGGACTCGATGGGCAATCCAATTCCACCAGAGAGACGCCTCGTGGTCTTTCCTGGGCTGGAGCTCTCTTTGTCGTCGCCGCCATGCCAGGTAATCCTTTTGCTCGATGCCGATTTCGACGAAACAAAGCTCGACGATATTCTGACGGCGCTGACCATAATCCCAACCGATCCGGCACTAAGCAAAACCTCGACCGTCGACTCGGTGTCACCAGAGGCAATCACAAGCTTGAACGACCTGGACGATAAACTTAACCAGCAGGTATGGCTGAAGGGCAGATTCATAATCCTTCCAAACATAACCACAAAAGGATACAAGACTCTGTTTCGGGACGGATTTGACAAACACTACAAGGAGATGCGGTGCGTCGGTGGCTACATCGACGGCAGCTACGCATGTTCGAGCGTTGGACACAAAAATATCCTTGAGGGCCGCCAACAAAACAATGGCTATAAGCCGATTGCGGTATTTCAAACTTCAGACACCCGTTCGAGGAGCCACGCAAGTTTAGGTGAGCATTCAACCTACGTAAAATGGTCTGAGCCGACGGCCGAAGCATTGCGACAAGCATGCTTGGCAAAGGAATCTAGGCTCTCACCTAAAGATCCGGACCTTCCAAGCATTTGGATTACTTCGCTGAGCGTCTTGAACTCCAAATTCCTCGGCTCGTTCTTGCTCGATTTCAGCCAGCAGTACAACACAATTATCGGCGGCCGTGGAACGGGCAAATCAACGATTCTCGAATACTTGCGTTGGGGGCTTTGCGACCAACCGGTTGAGACTGACGAAATCGATGCTGTTCAGACGAAGCGCAAAAGCCTGATCGACAATACGCTACAAAAATTTGATGGAGAGGTGCATGTCGAGTTCTTATTAAACGGTGTACAGCACATAGTTAAGCGAAACTCAAAGACGCAGGAAATTAAGTTGAGAATCGGTAACGCGCCGTTCGCCGAGGCCACCGAGCAACAAGTGCGGAGCCTTCTTCCCATTCAGGCTTACAGCCAGAAGCAATTAAGTAGTGTAGGAGTGCGCATCGAGGAACTTAAACGCTTCGTTGAACTACCCATAAAGCAGGAACTTGATCAGATTGTTTCTGAACTGCGAGACATTGATGCAAAAGCGCGCGCGGCATACGGCGACCTCAGACGGTTGCGAGAGCTTGAAACTGAGATCAATAAAAACAACGTTGAGATCGCGTCCCTCGCCGAACAGCTAGAGAAATTGCGTAAGAGCCTAAAAGGACTCTCGACTGATGATCAGAAAACGATCGATCTGAAATCGAAGTACGATAACGAGCAAACGATCGTCGACGGTTTGCAGAACGAATTGAGCAATGCAAAAGACAATGTGCAAAAACTCGTTGAGGCGCTTTCAGACGCTTTCTCGGAAGACACTAATGAAATTGAGATTGAAAATAAAGCTGCGATTAAGGACATTCGGAAGAAATTCAGCGCGAAGTTCAATGAAATCAGCGCCACTCTCGTAAAGCTTTCGGATCTCTTCAAACCAGCCGCACTGGCAGAAATAGATGATGCCCTTAGGAGTTGGGGCAAGTTGAAGAGCGCCTATGACCGGGAGTACGAGTCAGCGAAATCCAAGGCAAAGGTTAACCAGCAGCAGCTAGACCAAATACAGGCAATCGAGAAACGGATCGCTACACTTAAGCGCCAGCAGACCGAAAAGCGTAATACGATTACTGGACTTGGCAAGCCCGAGAGCGAGTACGCCGATCAGCGAAAGCGTTGGAACGATCTGCACGCTCGCAAGGTCAAAGCCGTAGAGGAGCAGTGCGAGCGGTTCACTGCGCTTTCAGGAGGAGCAATCAAGGCAGAACTTAAGGGCAATCTCGATCTGCCTTCTTTGATGCAGACGTTAAAAGCTGCTTTTGCTGGCATGAATATCAAAGAAGAAAAACTCCAAAAGATTTGCGAGCTTCTGATGAAAGCCTCCGATGCTTTTGCCGAATGGACCAAGATCTTGCGCGAACTAGAATTACTTGCCCTACATTCCGTCGATGGGCCGGACGACCTGCCGGATACGCCGATCCTCAATAAATGCAGCTTTATAGAGACGGAGCGAAAACGTATCGCTACGCATTTGGACTCCTCGCGCTGGATCGATCTTTCCCTAAGGGATTTGCGCTTCAATCCACAATTCTATTACTGCACCAATAAGTCCAAAGATGAATTTATCGAGTTCGCTGATGCATCTGCCGGCCAGCAGGCTACCGCATTACTTACCGTTCTCCTCAATCAGCTCGGCGCTTCGCTTATCATCGACCAGCCTGAGGACGACATAGACAGCAAGTTGTTCAAGGAGATCATCGAGCGCGTATGGAATGCCAAGAGCAAACGGCAGCTCATCTTTGCAAGTCATAGTGCGAACTTTGTCGTCAACGGTGATGCAGAGTTAGTTGTCTGCTGTGACTACACAAAGAGTGGTGATCAGACACGGGGAAGAATAAAAGCGGAGGGCGCGATCGACCAGGAAGAAATCAAAGAAGAAATCATTGTAGTCACAGAGGGAGGCCGCACCGCCTTCAAACTGAGAATGGATCAGTACGGATTCTGAAAAACCAGTTTGAAGACTGTACGCACACAGCCTCACATGGCCAAATCACAAGAAACCAACGTATTGAGGTCGAATTGCGCTTTTTTGATAGAAACGGCAAAAAGCACAGGAATGCGCGCGGCTGATTTTGACTGTATTTCGTGGCCAGATTAGAGTTAGATAACGTACATATTGATATGAGGATCATTTTTCCTGATAAGATGAGTGCCCGGAGGGGCGCTTCTGGTGAGCTTCGTTCGTCCCCAATTTATTAATTATTCTTGTCGATGACACCACTCACGGAAGCTGACACCTGTCGCAAATATGTTCTCCCAAAGCTTTACGCGGCTGGTTGGGACGATGACCGCATAAACGAACAAAGGACATTCACCGATGGCCGGATCGTTGTCGCTGGCAGCCGAACCATTCGCCGACCACAGAAACGTCTTGATTATCTTCTGAGGTACCGTCCGGATTTCTCAATCGCTGTTGTTGAAGCGAAACCTGTATATGCGAACCCCGGAGACGGTCTCCAGCAAGCTAAAGAATACGCGCAAATCCTTGGTCTCAAGTTCGCATATTCCACGAACGGCCATGGCATCGTGGAACACGATTTCACGACAGGGAGAGATAACGATCTTGAAACCTTTCCATCGCCTGATGAATTGTGGCAACGACTGAAGCAGGCGGAGAACATTTCGAGCCAAGTCGTCGAACGGTTCCTTACTCCCTATTACCATCTCTCTGGAAAATCTCCCCGGTATTACCAGGAGATCGCAATCAATCGAGCAGTTCAAGCCGTCCTCCAAGGCAAACCCCGGGTCCTGCTCACGCTGGCGACTGGCACTGGTAAAACCGTCGTCGCCTTTCAGATCTGTTGGAAGCTCTGGAGCTCGCGTTGGAACCGGGCGGGAGAAACGCAGCGTCGCCCCCGGATTCTCTACCTCGCGGACCGCAATATTCTCGTTGATGATCCAAAGGATAAAATCTTCGCGCCATTCGGCGACGCACGGTGGAAAATCGAGGGCGAAGCCGTCAAAAGTCGCGAGATGTATTTTGCGACATATCAAGCAATCGCCAGAGACGAACGGCGCCCAGGTCTTTATCGCGACTATCCGAACGATTTTTTCGATCTGATAATAGTTGACGAGTGTCATCGTGGGAGCGCACGGGACGAATCGAATTGGCGTGAGATCCTCGATTATTTCCAACCCGCTTTCAAGATTGGTATGACAGCAACCCCTCTTCGTGAGGATAACCGCGATACGTATCGCTATTTCGGGAATCCCATCTACACGTACAGTTTGCGCCAAGGTATTCACGATGGCTTTCTTGCGCCCTATAAAGTCCACCGCATCGTCACGACTCTCGACGCAACCGGCTGGCGTCCCTCAAAAGGCGAGCTTGACCGCTACGGCCGGGAGATTCCCGACACAGAATACGGGACGCCTGATTTTGAGCGGAAAGTCGCCATGAAGATGAGAACCGAGGCTATTGCCCGGAATCTCACCGAGTTTTTGAAGGGCACGGACCGCTACGGTAAGACGATTGTCTTCTGCGTTGATCAAGAGCACGCGGAAGACATGCGGAAAGCGCTGAACAATTGCAATGCCGACCTTGCGAAAAAGCATCCCGAATATGTAGTCCGCGTAACGGCTGACGAAGGAAGGACCGGTCGCGGGTACCTCGACCGGTTCACAGAACTCGAAACGACTGTTCCGGCAATTGTCACAACCTCGCAGCTTTTGACGACCGGCGTTGACGTACAGACGTGCAAAAACATCGTGATCGCTCGGACGATTACCTCGATGACCGAATTCAAACAGATCATCGGTCGTGGAAGTCGCGTTCGCGATGACTATGGGAAGCTCTATTTCAACATCCTCGATTACACGGGAAGCGCGACAAGGCTTTTTGCTGACCCTGACTTTGACGGCGAACCCGCGCTCATTACCGAAGAGGAGATGAACGAGGCGGGTGAAACGATAAAAGAGAAGATTGAGAAGAAAGAAGAAGTTGTTGCCGATCCCCTGCCATCAAGTATACCCCCCGACGAGCCAGAGCAGCCACGTCGAAAATTCTATGTCGACAAAGGTTCGGTCGAGATCGCCGCGCATTTCGTCTATGAGCTCGACGCAGAAGGGAAACAGCTTCGTGTCGTGAAATTCACTGATTACACCGGCGAAAAAGTCCGCAATATGTATCCATCTGCAGCGGACCTGCGTTCCAAGTGGTCGAATGCTGAAGAACGGGCGGCGATTATCGAGTCCTTGGAAAATAAGGGCATCGCATTGGAAGAGCTGATAAAAGCCTCAAAACAGCCCGATGCAGATCCGTTCGACCTTCTCTGTAATGTGGCGTATAGCGTTCCAGTTCGGACGCGACGGGAACGAGCTGACCGATTACGGAAAGAACAGAAGGTGTTTTTCGAGCGCTACGGTAATAATGCTCGTTCGGTGCTCGACGACATTCTCGATAAATATGTGGAATATGGAACCGCGCAGTTTGAGATCCCTGACATTCTGAAAATTCCACCGATCTCGGAACGTGGGACGGTATCAGACATTTCTAAAATGTTCGGCGGGGCGGAACACCTTCGCGCGGCGGTCGGTGAAATGCAAACGCTTCTCTATGCACCATAATTGAAATCTCATGGCAAAAATTAAGAAAAACAAAAAAGAACTACCACAGTCGACTGCACAACAGCTCGGTTCGATCATTAAATCCTGTCGCGACATCATGCGGAAGGACAAGGGATTGAATGGCGACCTCGACCGGCTGCCGATGCTTACATGGATAATGTTTCTCAAATTTCTCGATGATTTGGAGGAAATCCGGAAAGAAGAGGCAAACCTCGCTGGCAAACGGTTTCGGCCGGCAATTGATCCGCCCTATCGCTGGCGTGATTGGGCGGCAAATACCCAAGGGATGACCGGACCGGAGCTCATTGCCTTCGTGAACCAAGACGAAGCGGTACGTCCAGACGGTAAGCGTGATGGCGGGCTCTTTGCTTACCTCCGCTCGCTTCGTAGCACGAATGGCGACCGACGCGACGTGATCGCGAAAGTGTTCCAGGGAACGATAAATCGTATGACGAACGGTTATCTTCTCCGCGACGTCGTGAACAAAGTGAACGAGATCCATTTCAGATCAAAGGATGAAATTCATACGCTCGGCCTCCTCTATGAATCAATGCTTCGCGAAATGCGAGACGCCGCAGGAGATTCTGGCGAGTTCTATACACCGCGGCCGCTCGTGAAGTTCATCGTGAGCATCATCGACCCAAAACTCGGCGAGACCGTGCTGGATCCTGCGGCCGGCACGGGTGGTTTCCTGGTTGAAGCGTTTCAACACTTGCAGAAGCAGTGCAAAAAGGCGGAGGACTTCGCCGATTTGCAAAAAAGGTCGCTTTTCGGGATCGAACCAAAACCGCTGCCTTACCTCCTCTGCCAGATGAATCTACTACTTCATGGGCTTGAGTATCCCGAAATCGATCCGGGAAACGCACTTCGCTTTCCGCTCCGCGAGATCGGCGACAAAGATCGCGTGGACATCATCATGACGAACCCACCCTTCGGCGGAGAAGAAGAGCGCGGGATCCTTTCGAACTTTCCAGAGGACAAGCAGACGGCCGAAACGGCCCTACTTTTCCTCCAATTCATCATGCGGAAGCTACGCCGTCCCGTTGCTGGGGGAAAACCTGGTCGGTGCGGAATGGTTGTTCCAAATGGTGTTCTCTTCGGCGACGGTGTGTGTGCGCGCATAAAAGAGGAACTGCTCAAAGAATTTAACCTAAGTACCATTGTAAGGCTGCCAAATGGAGTCTTCGCTCCGTATACGGGCATCCCGACAAACCTTCTGTTTTTCGAACGCTCTGGGCCGACCAAAGAGATTTGGTACTACGAGATCTTGAAACGGGAGAATGGCAACTACAGCAAGTCAAAACCGATGCAATTTGAAGAATTTACAGAATGCCTCGCATGGTCAAAGAAACGCGAAGAGAATACACGGGCATGGAAGGTTAGGGTCGAGGACGTCCTAAAGTATGACGAGCAAGGAGCACTCGTATCCGCGAACCTCGATCGCCGCAATCCTAGTTCGAAAGATGATTTGAAACATGTCGCACCGGAAGCTTTGGCGAAAGGAATCCTTGAGAAGGAGGAGAAGATACTGGAGATCGTTAGGGAAGTAAGCCAACTTCTTGATCAGCAATGAAAAACGAGACTCATTCATGGCCGCAGGCTCGCCTCGGTGAAATTCTTACCTATACTGAAGAGCCAATCGAGATAGACGACTTCACAGAGTACAAAACAATCACGGTTAAGCGTCGTCATGGCGGATTGGAAGAGCGCGAACGCCTTCTGGGTCATCAGATCAAAACAAAGAAACAGTTCCGGCTGATTCCGGGAGCTTTTCTCATTTCTAGAATTCAATGTTGGCATCAAGCTTATGCAATAGTGCCAGCAGGTGTTCCGGCAAACATGATTGCGAGCACGAATTACGACCAATTCATCATCTCGCCCAAAGTCGACCAGCGATTCTTCTGGTGGTTCTCTCACTCGCCACTATTTACGGAAACGGTTAGAAGCAGTGCATTTGGCGTGGTTATTGAGAAGATGGTGTTTGATCGCGATGCGTGGCTACAGAAGACAATTCCCCTCCCATCTCTCGACGAACAACGACGTATTGTATCTCGCATTGAAGAATTGGCACTTAAGGTTGAAAAGGCCAGAACACTCCATCAAGAAGTCGCGGCCGAGATGGATGCATTGTGTCAAGCGATGATCGTCAATCCACCTGATGGCAAGATCGTGCCCACCGCAATGAGGCAACTGGTTATTCAGCGTAATCCGGATGTGGTTGTGGAACCGACATCAACTTACCACTTCGCCGGCGTGTATTGCTTTGGCGGAGGCGTGTTTGCGGGAGCAGAGAAGACTGGGTCAGAATTTTCATACCGGCTGCTATCCAGACTGAGAAAAGGAAACTTTACGTATCCAAAACTGATGGCTTGGGAAGGTGCACTCGGGATTGTACCGGACGCCTGTGATGGACTCTATGTTTCGCCAGAGTTCCCCGTGTTCGACGTGCGCAAGGAGCTTGTACTGCCCGAGGTTCTCGACACATATTTCAGAATGCCCTCGGTCTGGCCAGAGCTTGCGGCCATCAGCACAGGAACCAACGTTCGGCGGAGGCGATTACATCCAAGTGCTTTTCTCGAATACAGAATTCCTCTGCCCTCAATGCAAGTCCAACGCCAACTGCAAGAAGTTAGGCATCGTGTTGAAAAATGTCAATCCTTACAATCCGAAACTGCTGCCGAGCTGGACGGCCTCATGCCTTCGATTCTCGACAAAGCATTTCGCGGAGAACTCTAAGTGACGTATCACCGCATTCATACGACTGCAGCTGCGGGCGCCATGAAGCTTGCCCGGCGTTTTGATCTATGTTGAAATTCCTTCGATCGACTAGGCTCTTTAACTCAGGAGGAGATAACTTGCGCAGATTCTACATTTACTGTCAACGTTGCAAGAATCGGATGCGGCTCTTCACAACAGATCAGGAAGAAAACCGTCGGTTTTACTTTTGTACATGTGGAAATCGAATTACATACTACATAGACCGAAATGCAACGTCAGATGATTGGCCGCGCAACGTATTCAATGAAGCCGTGGCGCGTAATGTTGTAACGAAATCCGGCAGAGTAATCCTGTAAGCCTAGATCTCCACCGCGCGGGCACTTTTATCGCTGGGACAGGTTGCAGCCGCAGAGTTTACTCGACGGGATCAATTTTCTGCTTGACCATTAGACGGCTTGTCGCTGTAGACGATTCTGTAGCAGAAAGAGCCTCCCAATTCCACGAGTTTCAACAGCGTTCAACGACCGCTCGCTAGACGGTTCCAAACAAATCAGTTATTTTCGACGAGATTCAACAGATTTCAATAGGCGCTCGAATCTGGTTCGGGACCAGGTGCTCTACCCTTAGGAAGTCCTTTAGATTCAGCAGACTGAAAACCAGGATGTATTGAGACTTGTTGAAACGCGTGGACGGCTGAGGCTCTTGCAGCTACAAAATTCGTCTACAGTGCCGGATCGCTTTTGGACCGGACGCCTGCAAGTCATTCATCCGCGAGCACAAAGTTGTGGTATCCCAGTCCGACCGTCTGGGTTGGCATCAGAGATTCAAACTGACACCCCTGCGCGGGGCGCTACGTGGAATGCCGACCAGCCATGTCCAATAAATACTGCAGAACCGGGAACGCCCATAACATGGGTCGCTCAAATCCCGCCGATCGGCCATCTTGACGAGTGCTTGAGACACAGATATTGTTTCAGGTCAGAATCCGCATTAGGACCCGCGATGCTTGTTCACAACAAAGGTCAGATGCACGACACTCCAGTGTCTGGGTTCGCGGCTATTTCCAATTATCCTTCTTTTCTGTTAATCGATGACGATAGCGAACTGTGTTCGCTAATGGTGGAATACTTCACCAACTACCATTTCCGAGTAGAGTGTGCCCACGACGGGCGTGAGGGATTGCGACGAGCATTAACGAGTGCCCATGATCTCGTGGTATTGGATGTCATGCTACCTATTCTGGACGGATTTGAGGTCCTGCGCCAACTGCGACGGGCGAGCACAATTCCTGTGATTATGCTCACAGCACGCACCGCCAAGCCAGATCGCATCGTGGGCTTAGAGGAAGGCGCTGATCAGTATCTCCTTAAGCCATTCGCGCCTGAGGAATTACTCGCTCACCTTCGAGCTCTTCTACGGAGAACAAGAAAGCCGCAACTGGATGAATTGAAGGTCGGCGAACTCCGTCTGCACATTTCAGCGCGTCGAGCGTGCCTAGGCGCAACTCCCCTCGAACTTACGGTCGCAGAGTTCGACATTCTCCACTTGTTGATGCGGTCTCCCGGTCACGTTCTATCTCGCGATGAAATCGTGGCCGCTCTTTATAACCGCGAAGCAACCTGTTGGGAGAGAGCTGTCGACGTTCATATCAGCCATTTGAGAAAGAAACTGGAGAGTGGAGGCACGGAGTTAATTCGTACTGTCCGCGGAGTAGGATACGTCTTTGCTTCCCCAGTATCAGGACTGACGACTTAAATGCGCTCATTATTTCGTTCGATTGTTACTTGGTGCCTGGCTGCGTTGCTCCTTTCTTCCTTTGCTTTCTATGTGATTTTTTCTATCTTCCAGACGAGGGCCCTCAAGTACCTTCACACTAATCTTGATGCTTTCGTACTTCAACAAGGAATTCAAACGTACGAGGAGAAAGGCTCTGAGGGGCTGAAAGCGTTCCTGCGAACGGCAGATAACTTGCTGCAAGGCGAGCTTCACGTTACAGATGCATCGGGAAAGGACTTGATTACTGGCCAGGACCGAGCGGAATTGCTGAACTCCGGAATCGATTATTTGGGTCGACCCAAGAGAAAAGGCGACAGCATTGCTACCGTAGCGACTTCCCCCGACGGACATTACCATCTTGTAGGAACGAGGCGTGCAGCAGCCAGCAACTTTGCACTTGTCATCGCATACTACGGCGTTGTTTTGCTTACCGTTGTTCTGCTGTGCGCTTTCTTCGCCCGAGGGATTGTTTCCCCGCTCAAAAGACTGATTAATGCCGTAGAACGTTTCGGACGCGGGTCGCTGTCCATTAGAGCGGACTGCACTCGCAGAGATGAAATCGGCGAGCTTGCCCGCACATTCAACGCGATGGCCGATCGCATCGAGGGTCTGTTGGCGGCCGAGCGCAGGTTATTACAAGACATTTCCCACGAATTGCGCTCGCCCCTTGCGCGCCTCGCCTATGGCGCAGAGTTGCTACGAGTATCCGAGGACCGTACGGTTGCGAGCGATCGGATAAAAAAAGATGTCGACCGATTGGCAGAACTGGTAGATGGATTAACAAAAATCGTCACTGCGGATGAAGCTCGGGAGGTCGGCGCCAGCCTCGGCAGCGTCTCGCTCAGCGAGATTTGCCGGGACGTAGCATCCGACTGTGCTATCGAAGCGGAAGCGCGAGGATGTAGTATTCAAACTGGTTTGTGGCCGGAGGGAGATATCGAAGCTAATCCGGAGTTGCTCCGGAGAGCGATCGAAAATATCTTGCGAAATGCCGTCCGTTACACCGCGCCAGGAACAGAAGTGAATTTCTCGATCGACGTTGTCGGCCGCGAGGCTATCGTCACAATTCGTGACTACGGAGCCGGGGTTTCGCCCGATGCACTGCCTCATATTTTCGACCCTTTTTTCCGGCCAGATAAAGCACGGCAAAAATCTACTGGAGGGCTAGGGCTCGGCCTCTCCATCGCCCGTCGTTCGGTCCAGACACTGGGCGGAAAACTGGTCGCGGAAAACGCCGATCCAGGGCTAAGAGTTTGCATTTTCTTGCCTGTTCTCGATTCTTCAGTTAGCCGGTAATCGCCTTAACAAATCTTTACAATTCAGTGATTGCGGTTTCGCTCGGCGAAATCATATATTGCCCGCCAGTTTCGCGGGTGGGATTCGAATCGCAAGGTCAACTCTCTCGTTCGCAGTTTGTGGCCCTGAGAGCACTCGCTATGAGTGTGTGCGCACCCACATGCAGACTGACTGTGCGCTATCGAGTCAGCTCTTCTTAAAAGGGGTTGAAAATGAAAAAGCGTGATTTCGTGGGTGCTAGTGTAAAAAGAAGTTTGCCCCAGGTAATTGCGAGCCTACTGCGGCCAGTTATGACGGCTTTGACGCTCACTATTCTTTTGGGTGTCAGCATCAGTGCGCAGCAGAACACGGCTGACGTGGTTGGGACTGTAACCGATGCGAGCGGCGCCGTGATTCCGGGAGCCACAGTAACAATAACCAATAGCGGCACCAATATCAGCCAACACTCGACCACAGGAGCCGACGGCAACTACATATTCACGCTGCTGCAAGTGGGAACCTACGCCGTCAAAGTGGAGGCAAAAGGATTTAAGACGTTTTCAGCTCCGAACATTACATTGGCGGCTGGTGACCGAGCTCGTGTGGACGCCGCAATGCAAGTCGGGGACGTTACCCAAACGGTTGAAGTCTCAGGTGCTGTCGCCCCTGCACTGCAAACAGACTCTTCGACGCTCGGCAATCTTGTTACATCTCAGGCCGTGCAGGACATTCCCCTAAATGGTCGCAACTTCATCAAGCTGGTGCAATTGAATCCGGGCGTGACCGAAGGTTCACCTTCGTCGATTCAGGCGGGCGGGCGGCCCGATGATCGCAGGATCACTGCCGCATTTTCGGCAAACGGACAAAGTGAAACGTACAACAATCAGATGGTCGACGGCATGGACAACAATGAGCGCATTATTGGAACAATTGGCGTCCGACCGTCCGTGGATGCAATTCAAGAAGTGAACGTCTCGACGAACTTGTACGATGCCTCGGTGAGCAGAACGGCGGGCGGTGTCGTGGACGTGATTACGAAGTCCGGCACGAATGACTTCCACGGCTCGACGTACGAGTTCATTCGAAATGCGGTGCTGAATTCGAATCCAAATTATAGATTCCCCACTAATCAACTGGGCGGTCTTCAGCCGGTGTTGAAGAACCCAGCTTTTCGTCAAAACCAATACGGAGGCAGCATCGGCGGCCCGATCAGAAAGAATAAGACATTCTTTTTTGGAGATTTCGAACAGCTCAGGATCGCGCAGGGGAAGGTATTTACGTACACAGTGCCTACTCTTTGCGAGCATGGTTTGGCGGTATGCCCCGATGGAAAGACACAGCTGGGCGATTTTTCCGATGCTCCAAGCATATCGGCACCCGGCGGCAGCAGTGCGGCTTGTACTGCAGGACCGGGCCCACTCCAATATGGGACGTCTGCCTGCCCATATGTGGTGATTCCTCAGGCGAGCATCACTCCAATAGGCCAAGCGTTCTTCGGTATGTATCCGCTCCCGACGTCACCTGCGCTCACTAACAACTTTACGTCGAATCAGACATACACACAGAACAGCACGACTTCCGACGTGCGCGTCGACCAGCATTTCTCCGACAAGGATTCGTTCTATGCGCGCTACTCATTTAACAACGTGGCGACGATTACTCCCGGCGGCCTGCCAGCGGCGACCATTACGCCCGGTATCGATCCCAACCTCAGCTCAAACCTGACGGTTTTGCCTGGGTCAAATACTTGCTTCTGTTTCCCCGGAACCGCGAAGGAGCGTCAACAGCAGATTGCTCTTTCGTATGTGCATGTGTTTCAACCAAATCTCCTTTTGAATTTGAAGGCCGGATACCTGAAGAGCACAATCTCATCGCTGACGCAAAACTTTAATCAGCCGCTCTCCACGGAACTGGGTTTTCCATGCAATTCTGTGAGCTGCATAAACTCGCCAGGGAACACCTATTCAACTGACCTTGTGCAAATCAGCACTAACTACGCCACGCTGGGGGCTGCGCCGTTCGTTCCACTGCTTCAATACGACAACACGTTTCAATACAGCGCGGCGCTGACCTGGAACAAGGGAGCGCAGAGCATCAAGATCGGTATTGCCGTCATTCGGCGCCAAGCGACAATCGGCCAGAGCTCGAATGGCACCGGCTCGTTCGCATTTTCGGGCGGATTTACCGGAGAGCAAGGAGGCGATCTTCTGGAGGGGCTTTCCTCCGGACCGGCACGAGCCCTGACTCTTGTCTCTCCCGGTTTTCGCACCTGGGAGCCGAGCACTTACCTTCAAGATGACTGGCGCGCTCGGCATTGGCTGACACTCAACCTCGGTATCCGCTACGACATCTTCACACCTTATACAGAAAAGCGCGGACGCATCGTGAACTGGGACCCCGCGACAGGCTTGCTCGTTTCACCTTCGATGCCTGGAGCACAGCAGAGCACGGCTACAGCGATGGTAAAAACTAACTATCTGAATGTGGCGCCGCGGTTTGGATTTGCGGCTACGCTCAAGGGGAATACGGTCGTTCGCGGGGGGTTCGGATTAAGCTTCTTCCCGACGAACTACGCCTCTGGTGCGGCATTCAAGAACGCTCCCTATAACTTCGGGTTCACGTGCAGCCCGCAAAATGAGCTGGGGACCAATACGACATGCCCCGCGCCATTTACATCTTCCGCGACAGTCCAGTACGGCCCGCCGCCCTCCGTTGGCAGCAGCCAAGTGGGCCAATCAGGCGGAGCGCAACTCGCGGCGGGGTTGCCGGCACCCGTGTTGAACGTCAACACGGCGGTCCCTCCGGCAAACTGCACGTTCGTAAGCAATGCCACCTATGCTGCGACCTGCCCCAACAATCCGTATGCGACAAGCTCGATTAGTGAGATCACTTGGCCGAATTATCCGTGGTCATACCTCGAGCAGTTCAATGTCAACGTCCAGAAGGAATTTGCCGGCAACGTCCTCACGGTCGGGTACGTGGGTGAGCTTGGCCGTCACACAGGCTCCTCGCTAAATATGAATTCGATTTCGAATTACACCCAAACTGTTCTCCCGCTTGCTACTCAATTTCCATGGCTTGCCAAGAACAGCATAGGCCCGAATTACAACATGGGGACTTCGTCATACAATGCGCTCCAGACATCGTTTCAACGCAGATTCCAGAACGGTTTGACCGTAAACGTCGGCTACACGTGGGCCCATGCTCTGGTTGACGGCGGGGCGTCGTGCAATCCGAACGTCTCACCTCAAGATCTCGGCTTTGGGTCATTTCCGAAGACAGCTCCGAACCCGTGCTATTACGACAATCCGAAAGATCCCGCGAATCCGATAATCGTTACAGCGCTGAAGAACCAGTTTGGAGTCGGCAACAGCGGTGAGGATGTGCACGACCGCTTCACCTGGACAGTAAACTATCAGATACCCTTTGGAAAATCGCTCACGGGTATCGAGAGCGCGATTTTGAAGGGCTGGGCTGTGAATGCTGCGGGATCGTGGCAAACGGGCTTGCCGTTCACTGCCGGCATCGGTCAGAATCTTACGGGCGTGGCCAATGGCAATCCGGACCAGATATGTTCCGGGCGTGTAGCGACACCATCGTTGTTGCACTGGTTCAATACAGGCTGTTTCGAGCAGCAGCAGGACTTCGTCAAGTTGGGGTTGAAGCACGCGTATGGGAACGAGCTCTCGAACCAGCTCTTTGGGCCGCCGCAGAGGAGACTGGACTTCTCCGTATTCAAAGACTTTTCGGTTACCGAACGGATCAGAATTCAGTTCAGGACCGAGGTGTTTAACCTGTTCAACACGCCCAATTTTGGCAACCCGTCGACGAGTATTTCCTTATTTGATTCGAATGGAATCGGCACGAATCAGACGGGGGGCGGCTTGAACGCCCTGCCGGTTGGAGCCATTACATCACTCAACACGAACGGGAATCCGCGACAGATCCAGTTTGGGCTAAAGATACTCTTTTAGCAGGCGCGGAAGCTATCAGCCGGCGATTCGAGCTTGCGCGGATTGCCGGCTGATGCTTTTACCGCCTAGTAAACCATATTCTTCAAAACGAGGAGGATTTGATGGCGTCAATTGATCGTCGGCAGGAGCGTCGCGCTTTTCTAAAAACGGCTGCAATGGCGGCCGGTAGTATAGCCTTCGCGGACGGGCTAGGAGGGATCAGTGCTGCCGCCCAATTCGGCCCCGCGAATGATGCGCCGATTACTTCGACGAGTCCGTGGGCGAAAGGTCGGGCTGGAGCTGTTTACGGTTCGCGACGTGATGACCGATCCGAAGAGCTATGAAGCGACGCTGGAAAAGATTTCTCGGATCGGTTTCCGCGAAATCGAGCCCGCGGGGGGCTACGCCGGGTTGAATCCGGCCGTGGAGGCTGACGCTAAAAAATTCCGGGCGATGCTCAATGGATCGGACTTAGCATGCCGAGCACTCATTCCGGCGCGACGGAAGAACCGGGTCTGGAAAAGCAACTCGCCGGATTCCAGATTATGGGGCTCAAATACATTGATATTTCTTCGGGAGGAGGCCGTGGTCGCGGACCGGGCGGTCCCGGCGGTGCGGCGGCTGGCCGCGGTCCCGGTGCACCGGGTCGCGGACCAGGTCCGGGGATGTTCCAAGTTCGGCCGCAGACATCGGATGCTGTAAAGAAAACGGCAGACCAATTGAATCAACATGGGGAGATCGCGAAGAAATTCGGCATGAAGATTCTCGTCCACGAATCACACAATGGAGTTTGCGCCGCTTGCGGATAATCCGGAGATGCGGCCTTATGACATCATTCTGGCGAACACGGATCCTTCGCTCGTCGTTATGCAAATGGACATCGGCTGGGCAACGCAAGCCGGGCAAGATCCGATCGCAATGTTCAAGCAATCCCGGGCGCTATGAGCTTTGGCACGTGAAAGACATGAATGACATCAAAACGATGCCGGCGAGCGCGGATGAAGGCGAGCGAATGCAGATGGGGGTGCGCGCGATATGCCCTGTCGGATTAGGCGATATCGATTACAAGCCAATCTTCGCTGCTGCAGATATTGCTGGTATGAAGCACTTCTGCGTCGAGCAGGACGATGCAGCCGAGTGGGGTCATCAGTGGCGGCCGCCGGTGTCTGCTATAAGAACCTGTTGCGCGTCTTGGGATAACATCACAGCGCGACGTAAGGCAACTTTACGCCTTCAGGGTCGGGAGATATCTGCGCGCTCTGGGGGTTATATTCGCGTTACATATTGTCGTTCTTGTCCATTGGCTACGCTTCCTCCGCTAACGCGGCTCGGTCGTGCGAAAGTCGAACCTGCGCAGGCATCCAGTCTGTTCGGTGCGTGAAAGCACCTCGATGCATAGCGGCCATGAGCAAGGGAAGCAAGTTTTTTAAGCCAAGGACGCAACAAGGAGCGTGACATGAAATATTCAAGGCGCGATTTCGGTAGGCTTGCATTAGGAACTCTGCCGATAGCGTCGGCGATTCTAGCCGACCTGCGGCGGTTCTTCGCGGCGGAAAAACCCAATTCCAAAATCAAGGGCGTGCAGATTGGCGTCATCACCTACAGCTTCGGCCGAATGCCGGACCAAAGTGCTGAAGCGACGCTCGGGTACATAACTGGCGCTGGCCTGAGCGCATGCGAGTTAATGAACGGTCCCTGCTGGGACTACGCATACAAAAGAACAGGCTTCACGCCTCCAAATAATGGCCGCGGCGGCTTCCCGGCCAGAGGACGCGGAGCACAGGCTGCAACTGAGCCGGGTCCGGCGGTACCCGGACAGCCCTCTTGGGGAGGGAAAGCGTGCCCGGCGGCCCCTGGCCGTGGGCCAGCTCCAGAAGGTGCGGCGGCGCGAGGCCGTGGCGGACGCGGCCAGATGACTCCCGAGCAGCAAGCCGCTGCCGACGAGCTTAAAAAGTGGCAACTTGGTGTTTCGTTGGATGTCTTCAAGGACCTCAAGAAGATGTACAACGACGCCGGCGTCTCGATCTATGCGGTGAAGATCCTCGACGTGAACGCGGACGACGACTTGCTCGATAAGCAGTTTCAGATCGGCAAGACGTTGGGTGCCACGCACCTGACCGCGGAATTGCCCGCACACAGCGATACGTCTACAGCCACTTTGAAGAAAGTGGGCGATGCTGCTGCGCGCAATGGAATGCTTGCCGCATATCACACGCATGCCCAGGGGTCGATGACCGCCTTCGACGAAGCCTTTAGCGCATCGAAGGGCAATGCGGCCAACATCGACTTCGGTCACTACGTGGCTGCGGGCGAAGTTGGCGGAACGCCGATGGACTTTTTGAACAAGTTCCATGGTCGCGTAGCGAGTTTCCATCTGAAAGACCGGACGCTTCCGGAGCACTGCTCGCTGAACTTGGCATGGGGCGAGGGCGATACTCCGATCAAGCAAATCCTGCAACTAGTAGAGAAGAACAAATGGCCGATACCGGCGACGATTGAGCTCGAGTATCAAATCCCAGAGGGCTCGGACGCGGTGAAGGAAGTTGCGAAGTGCCTGGCGTACTGCCGCTCGGCGCTCACATAAACACTTAAAACAGCCAACGCAGTGGAGTTGGGGAGGTGGACCTTGGCGATTCGAAAGCTAGCGGTATGTATCGGTGTGGCTAGTATGGCGATGGTGCTTGGCCTGGCCGTTCATGTGAAGGCGCAGGAGCCGGCACCGCCTGAGGGGCAGGGACCACCTGCAGCGGGGGCGCCCGGAGGTCGCGGAGGACGTGGCGGTCCGGGGCGTCGCGGCGGCTTTCCGCAATACACGCGTCCACTCGCTTCACAGGACGTTCTTGCGCGCGGCAAGTCTCTATATGACGCGCAGTGCGCTTCGTGCCATGCGCCGGACATGCGCGGCGTTCTGGATAAGAACGGTCCCAACCTGCTTCAGTCCGCCGACGTCTATCTGGATCAGCATGGCGAAAAAGTCGAGGCGGCCATTGCGGCACACACACCCCCGATCAATCTCCCTCAGGACGATACCTCAGCTATCGCCGCCTACATTCAGAGCGTTCAGGCCACGATGGGAGGCCAGGGCAGCCCTCCGGGAAGAAATCCAGTCGGACTGACGTACAACATTCTTGTAGGCGATCCGGTGGCGGGACAAGCAGAGTTCACGAAGCTCTGCTCGAGTTGCCATTCGGTGACCGGAGATTTGAGCGGCATTGCGACAAAGTATCCCGATCCGCGGACTTTGCAGAACACGTGGGTATCGGGCAGCACTGGGATGGCTTTCTTCGGCCGGGGCGGTGCTGCAAGCGGGTCGGCGACGACCGTTACCATGCCGGACGGCGAGAAGATCGAAGGCAAACTCGTGAGCAAGGACGATTTCCTTGTGGTGCTGACGCTCGCGGACGGCACGCGCAAATCGATCCCGCTGGATAACGGCGTTCCGAAAGTGGAAGTGAAGGATCCGCAGGAGGCGCATAAAAAAATGGTGCTCCTGCTCGATGATCCCGACAACAAGAACATGCATGACATCACGGCCTATTTGGCGACCATCAAGTAGAGGAGCCAGACGAAAATGAAGAAACTATTTCTTATCGCATCCCTGCTTGTGGCGCCGATGTTCCTGCTGGCACAGGACACGACCGGTCTTGACCCGGCCGCGCTTTTGAAGCCGCTTTCGGACCAGTGGCCGTCGTATTCCGGCGACAATACGGGCAAGCGTTACAGCAACCTTACGCAGATCAATACGAACACGGTGAAGAATCTCAGCCTGCAGTGGGTGAATAGCAGCATCACGACGGCTTGCGGTCCCGACGGAAAAGGCGAAGAGAATGCCGGAGAGGTTGCGTTTCCAGGCGGGCGCGGGGGCCGTGGGGGGCGTGGTGGCGGAGGCACTCCGGCGCCGATTATCGTGGGCGGCTTTGGGGACGGTACGGTGAACGATTGTGGGCCGACACGTTTCGGCGGCGGCATCCTGTTTGTAAACGGGATTCTGTATGGCGCGTCGCAGAACGACGTTTATGCCATCGATGCGCGCGACGGCACAGTCCTGTGGCACTACTACTGGAAGTACCGCGGTGGCACCACGACGGGAACGCGCGGCCCGAGCATGTGGCACAACCTCATTTTTTTCGAACTCCATGACGACTGGGTTGTGGCTCTGAACGCGACGACCGGCAAGGAAGTATGGAAGAAGGAAATCTCGCCCTTCGCAATGCAGTACTTCTCATCAAACGCTCCGATGGTGATCGGCGATCACGTCATTGTCGGCACAGGAAACGACTCGGACGAGCCGGCATACATCAAGTCTCTCGATCCGGAAACCGGCGAGGAGCAGTGGAGACTCTATTCCACGGCGCAGACAGCGGACGACCCGACGGTCAAAACCTGGCCGACCCTCAACGCCGCGCAGCATGGTGGCGGCACATCGTGGATCCCCGGCTCTTACGATCCGGAGACGCACCTCTATATGTTCGGCACCGGGAACCCCACTCCTGCGTACACGCAGGGGCGCGGCGATGGCGACAATCTGTACACGTCTTGCCTGCTTGCGGTGAACGTCGATACGGGCAAGATCGCGTGGTATTTCCAGACGTCGCCGCACGACACGCACGACTGGGATTCCACGCAGACGCCGATTATCGCCGACCTACCGTTCAACGGTCGTATGCGGAAGCTGGTGATGATGGCTACCCGCAACGGGTACTTCTATGTGCTCGACCGGACGACCGGCGAACATCTCATTACTCGCAAAATTGGTCTGGTGAACAATTACGCTTCGGGCGTCGATCCGGATGCCCAGCCCAAGCTGAACGCGCGGGGAGAAGTGATCCGCAATCCCAATAAGGATGCCACGATCGCCGGTTCGCTGGTCAATGGCAGCGTGACGAACTATCCGCCGCCGACATTTTCGCCGGAAACCGGATTGTTTTACGTGCATGAGCAAAACGGCCTCAGTATCGACTATCTGATGGAACCGGACCCGCGGGGCTCTATGGGCTTAGGCGGGACAAGCGGAGGCGCCGGCTTTTCCTTTGGCACTGACCTCGTTGCCCTCGACTACAAGACAGGCAAACCGAAGTGGCGACATGAGCTGACGGGCGGCTCCGTTGGGGAAACGTCGACTGCAGGAGGAGTGCTGTTCCTTTCGAATGGCGGCGGCATTGAGGCGCTCGATGCGGCCACCGGCAGGGCGCTCTGGCACTCGGATATCGGCGCTCTTTCGAGCCCGCCGGAGACGTTCCTGCTGGACGGCAAACAGCACGTGCTGGCAGCGGGCGCGTCCGGCTTATGCATGTTCGTCTTGAATTAACTCGGAACTCGAAGGGCGACGCGGTGCAGAGCCAAGGCACCCAGTAAATGTCGGCCGATTGTCTACCGAACAATTAGATCCGTATTCACCAATTTTGCCTTTGTTTTACTCTCGTTCATTTCGGGCAATTGTACGAACGGTTACATATAATGGATTGGTTTGCTGAAGGGATGCACGCGCTGGCTCGTAGGATGTGGCGTGCGAACGGAGGTTAGCGTGACTGCTAACACAATCCTTTGGATCGGCAGGCACTTCCATGTTTTATCGAAGGTAAGGTCGCTCTGCTTCGTCGCTTGCCTCGCTTCCACCGCCGTTTCGGCACAGCAGCAAACCTATCTTCAGGACGATATTGACCGCGGTGCCGGCCTTTATGCGGCGAGCTGCGTTGTCTGTCATGCGGATGGCGCAGGCGTTCCTAGCGTCGATTTGCGCCCTGGTCAATTCCGCCATGCCACGTCGGATCAAGATTTGGCTGCCGTGATCCACAATGGCATCCCCGGCACTGCTATGCCCGCGCATGCCGATTTTTCCAACGCGGATCTCGTCGCCATCGTCGCATTTATCCGCACAATGCGCGATTACAATTCCAAACCCGTAAAACTCGGCGATCCCGCAAAAGGGAAGGACCTCTTTGAAAATGAAGGCGCATGTCTCAATTGCCATCGCGTCAACGGCAAAGGATCACACCTCGCATTAGATCTAAGCGGCACGGGTGTCACTCACCCCGCCGCTTTTTTGCAACGCGCGCTGCTCGATCCGCAATCGGTCGCAGCGGAATCGCCGGAGAGTCACATGGTTCGCGCCGTCACTAAGAGCGGTGACGTAATTACGGGGCGCCGCCTGAACGGGGATACCTTCACGATCCAACTAATGGATGACCACGAACAGCTCGTTTCCCTGGAAAAGAGCAACCTTCGCTCACTGACAATCGTTCCGGGAGTTTCGATGCCCTCACTTAAAGGAAAAGTATTTGTTTACCGCGTCTGACCGAATGGGCCCAGCGAGGATATGGCATTGGTTGCGTGACTGCACAGTTTCTTCTGAACGTCGCGGCAGAGCGGATAGAGATAAATGTCTTTCGGAGCCAGACCGTGGGCGCGGTGTTCATGGTCCATCCTTCCGCGTCCCTGCGTTTGTCCGACGTGAATCCAGTTCGCTGCCTGATAGCAGGTGCCGCGGAATCGGCGGGAGTCCACCAAGGTCTCCAACAGAAGCGGCCGGTAGCCATAGCGGAGTTCCCAGTCATCGGGAAGTTGACGTGCGCATCGCCCCAAAATTTTGCTGGCCAATCCGCGCACATGAACCCAAGGCGGAATTAAGAAGCGGCTGTTGTTCACCACCAACTGCAGATTCTGCTCCCTCTGCTCCTGGTTCCATCCGATCCACTGATCTCGCGGAGCCATTTTCCATGCCGGAGAAGACCACAACAGACAGGCCAGCACCTGTTCTCCGCTGCGGGGGGAACGTACCAGGTAACGGAGATTCGCTCCGATCGGCACGCGATGCCGCAAGTAGTGATAGCGTTCGATCAGTTCGATCCACAAACGGCTCTCGGTTCCGCTTCGGACTACGCGCCACTCGAGGGGTGCCCACTCTCCAGCACTCCCTTCCAGAACAGGTTGCGGAGCGCTGGCCTCGCTCAGGCGAATGCGGCGTGGTCCTCGCGGCCCCGAGATCCGCACCGGCGGGAGTGTCACCCACCCTTGATCGCACAGACGCTCGAGTAGCTGTCGGCAGTCCTGGTCTTTCAGTCTTCCGCTCGCTCGCTTCCACTCCAACAGCTCACAGAGCGTCCGCGCAATTTCCGTCCGGCCCAAACCGGCGTACTGCTGCGTCATCTCCGCGATCCACTCGAGCTCCGCTTTCGAGAACACACGACCACCGAAGCGCAGGGAGGCCGGAATCGGCCTCCCCTCTTCGGGCCGAGAGCCATCCTGGGAACAGAGCGTCATAGTTGACCGGATGCCCGGGCGCGGCCTCCCGGAGAGCGCGCGGCATGCCAGGCCACCGACTTCCGCCGAACCACCCGTGCAGCCTTCGACGGCGAGCGAGCCCGCGAGCAATCTCGGGGCGCTGGTTCCCTGCCGGGTACCAGATCGAGAATCTTGCCCCGCTCCCGGCTACAGAAGAGTTCCACCAGAACGTCGAAGGGCTTCTTCTCCTGTTGTTTGGCGGTCTGCAGAATGGAGGTGAGCACGGCCTGCGCACGAGAGCCTCGTTCCGTGCGGTTGCCACCCCAGTTCT
Source organism: uncultured Acidobacteriota bacterium (assembly GCA_963753205.1). Lineage (GTDB taxonomy): Bacteria > Acidobacteriota > Terriglobia > Acidiferrales > UBA7541 > Palsa-295. Next base: position 597,616 of record CAVWBL010000002.1, read on the forward strand.
TGCGCGCCCCGATCAGGGCGCGGATGGCTCGCTCGCTCCCATTGTTGGTGGCATCCAGCCCAGGACAATAAAGAAAAGTGAACAGGTAGGGCCGCTCACGCCAGAGGTGGTTCCGAAATCTGCGGTTGGCCGGATCCCGACCCGGGTTCTGCAACAGGTGATCGAGTTTCACTTCCAGACGTCCCGTCGCGGTCCACAACCCGTGCAGCGAGATCTCCTTCTTCTGGTAGCGTTTCGCCAAAGTCAGGGCTTGCTGGAGCACCTCTTGCACTCGCAGCGGGAAGCGGGCGGCGCAACCCGAGGCGCTCTCGATCAGTTTCTTGGCGCGCTCGAGCAGATGATTCAGGCAGCTCTGATGGGTAGCTTTCAGAAATTTGTAGTAGACCCGCCAGCCGTCGTGAGTCAGCCAGCCATCGTAGTCAGCCCCTAACAGGGATGCCGCTTGCGCAAAGCCGCGGCCCGGCAAAATATCGCAGAAGGTTACCTTCTCGCTGACCGCCACCCACAGCCAGCGTAATTGCGCCGCCACATTCCAGCCCGTTTCATCCATCCCGTTGATCAGGCTGCGCCGGGCGGCATCCCGCAGCGCGTGCCAAGTGGCTTCTCCGCGTCGCGCCACGCGGTCCACGGCGCGCGCAATCGTGCTGCGGTTCACCGCGAGGTGAAAGCCGTCTCGCAGCACCGCGGTCACATCCGCATGGGGCATGCCGAGTCCTTTATTCATTTGCACGCCCCAGGGCCAGCGCGTCGGGCCCCAGTTGCACTGCTGCCGCTCCCAGCGCATCGGAGGTCTGCCGCGGATCGCGCCCTTGCCACCGCTTTTGGCACTCCTCGCAGTGCCCGATGGCGATATCGAAGCGCCGCCAAAGGGTCTTGCGCACGATCTCGTGCTGATACTGAGTTTCGGTGCGCTCGAATTTCACCCGTCCCCCGCAGCTACACCGCTTGGGCAGGGGCACGTCGATGACTTCGTCCACATGCCGAGGAGGCTGTTTGCAGGATCGTTGGCCATACGCGGAGCCTGGCTTCCGCCCGGGAGTTTTCGGATGCTCTTTGCAGTGACCGCGAGAGAAGGGAGCCGCTTGTCGCTTGTTGGCTCGCTGGGCTTCTTCCAACTGGAGTTTCAGGTTGTCGATTTCTTTTCTCAGGCGCTCTCGTTCGCGTTCCAGCTGTTCCCGCTCACGTTGTAGCCGCTCTTGCTCACGTTCCAGTTGCTCGTTGTCGTGCCGTAATCTTTCGTTTTCTTTGCGCAGCCGTTCATTTTCGCGGCGCCACCGCTGCCGAAGCTGCTCGATCTTGCGTTTCCACTCGCGCAGAGTTGCAGAGAACATGGTTTCCGCAACTTACCCTACCAAAAACGTTGCGATTTGGCCAGCCCCTTCTACGCTGAGAATGCTGACATCGAAATGGTGCGGGCTTTCAGGCGGGAGATGGTAGGAAACACATGTTTTTCGCGGCCCTCAACGCGGTAAACAAATACAAGGAAAATTCACGGACGACCAGATCAGCGATCTAGTAGCTTACCTTGTGTCTCTCAAACAAGTCAGCTCTCTGCCAACTCCTAGCCAAGGGGGTGGAGGAGGTCACCAATGAGATTCGCAGGAATCTTTGCTTTTGCGCTGCTCGCGTGCGGTGCCTCGGCGCAAGTCTCTTATGATCGGCTGTTGCACTCGGACAAAGAACCACAAAACTGGCTGACCTATTCAGGAAATTACTCTGGCTGGCATTATAGCCTGCTTGACCAGATCACGCCGTCTAATGCCGGCGAGTTGGAATTGAAGTGGGTCTTTCAGGCCGATGCAAGTTCGATGAAGATGGAAGCCACGCCGCTGGTGGTGAACGGCATCATGTACATCACCGAGCCACCGAACAATGTAATCGCGCTCGACGCAAAAACCGGCGCCGTTTTCTGGGTTTACAACTATCCCGAAAGTCCCGGCGCGCGCGCCTGCTGCGGCAGCCCGAATCGCGGGCTCGCGATGCTTGGCAACACGCTTTTTATGGGCACGCTCGACTCGCACCTTGTTGCCATTGATGCAAAAGGCGGCACGCCTCTTTGGAACACCCAGATCGGCACGCCGGGCGACCACTCTTCGATTACCGAAGCTCCTCTGGTGGTGAAGGACAAAGTGATCGTCGGTGTTTCCGGCGCCGAAGGTGGGGTTCGCGGTTTTGTCGCCGCTGATTCAGTGGAAACCGGCGAGCAAATCTGGCGCTTCAACACGATTCCGGGTCCCGGTGAAGCGGGACACGATACATGGCCTGGCGATACTTGGCAGCGCGGCGGCGGATCCAGCTGGATCCCCGGCACGTATGACCCGGACCTGAACCTTGTGTTTTGGGGCATTGGGAATCCTTATCCGGACATGAATCCGGACGTTCGCGAGGGCGATAACCTCTACACCGATTCGGCGCTAGCGCTCGATCCGGATACGGGAAAGCTCAAATGGTATTATCAGTTCTCTCCCAATGATGGCCGCGATTGGGACTCCATCCAGGTGCCAGTGCTCGCCGAATTGCAGTGGAACGGCACTCCCCGAAAAGTGATTTACTGGGCCAATCGCAACGGCTATTTCTACATCCTCGATCGCGCGACGGGCAAATTTCTGCGCGCGACGCCGTTCGTGAAGACGAACTGGGCCAAAGGTTTCGACAAGAACGGCCGTCCCATTCCCGCCGACAACACCGCGCCCACGGTCGGCGGAACAAGGATTTACCCCGGCACGAACGGTGGGACGAATTGGTATTCGCCTTCGTTCAGCCCGCACACCGGGCTTTTTTACATCCCTGCCTGGGAGGACTATTCCAGTGTCTTCACGAGCATTTCGGCGACAGGTAACGGTCCCGCACAAGGCCTCGGATTCCCAAAATCTCCGATGCCGACAATTCTGCGCGGCCCGATTGACACCTGGACCGATGCGGTAGGCCATGGGGAAGTCAAAGCCTTCGATCCGCAAACCGGTGAGCAAAAATGGGCTTTTAAAATGGATGACGTGACCGACGCGGGAATTCTCACCACCGCTTCCGACATGCTCTTCACCGCAAATCGCGAGGGCTATTTTCTTGCTTTTGATGCGCGCAATGGGACCTTGCTCTGGCGCGCCAGACTCGGCGCCCAAATCCCCGCGGCCCCCGTAACTTACACGGTGGACGGGAACCAGTACGTCTCGATTTGCGCGGGCCACGCCCTCTTCACTTTCGGCCTCCGCCAATAAGGTGTCGCTCCCAAAGTGGAAAACGGCTAACCAAATAGCTCGTTCCGGCCGAAGCGAACGCGGGCCGCTCCATAGAACAGAGGCCGCAGCCACAAAATTTCTAAGTGCTGCTTCTCGTGCCGCTTACGAGCAAACGCTTCACTTATCTCGCTCTTGAATGAGGGTAAGGTCACAGAGATTTTTAGTGAGCTACGTTGTGCTACGCAAAATTTCTATCCGCGCGTCGAATGAAAGACTCGGATCTCGATTCATTCGCTAGACATCGTTGTCGGTCAGGTACCGGCCATAATCATTCGATTCCAGCCAGCTGTACAGATGAACTTGGTAAAGGTAAGAAGCGACAAGCTCTTCCCCCAACTCGTGCGTCTCGCTGCAAGTGAACGGCACTTGCAGGCCGGCGAGTGCAGCGACCAAGAGCTGCGTCACCCGATTGCGAACCATCCCCGGAAGCGCGAGAAGTTGAAAGGACTCTGCTCCCGGGTGTCCACGACGAGGGTCGCGCGAGGGGTTTGCACTTGCGTGCCGCCACGCTCGGCCGAGACCGGAATAACGGGATGAGGCACGGGCGCAGCCGTCATCTGCCATTCGAGGGGAGAAGCGATCAAAGGACGGCGTCTCCGGAGCATCCTGTCTTTCACGCTGCGTCCCTTTCCCAACGATACTCGTGATGCAGTCCACCGAGAATTCCTCGAGACGCAACCCTGTAGCCTCCATTGGGAGAGTGTCTGTCGTTGGCGTGCGGGTGGATTGGGATCGCGCCGGGTTCAGGAATTCCGGGTCCCAGGCTCAGGTGAGGCCGCCCGTGATTATAGTGACTGACCCATTCCTTCAGGATTTTTTGCAGGTGTGCTTCACTGAACGGAATCATGAAATCCAAGCACTCGCGGCGCACAGTTCCAACCAACCGCTCGCAGTAGGCATTGGCCTGCGGAGCTCGCGCGGGCGTGCGCAATACCCGGAGCCCGAAGGCTTTCACTTGGTCAGGGACTCAAGCGCCGTCCCTTCCCCCAGTCCCCATCCCTGCTGAAGAATCAGCGACATAAGTGCGAGGAACGAGCAGGTGTTGCAAACTGTAGGAACGGACCTTGTTTCACGTGGGGGTTCACTTCAAAAACAAACGGCCGGTATAAACGCGCAAACTGTCTCAGGAAAGGGGTTCACCTCACTCTGCTGTAGACGATTTTGTAGCGGAAAGAGCCTCCCGATTCCACAAGTTTCAATCGCGTTCAACGACCATTCGCTAAAAGCTTCCAAACAAATCAGTTATCTTCGACGAACTTCAACAGATTTCAATAAGTGCTCGAATCTGGTTCGGGACCAGGAGGTCGGTGGTTCAAATCCACTCGCCCCGACCATTCTTTTCAATGTTATTGAACCATGCCGATCTGTGGATTCTCCCTACGGTCCTTGTGGCAGCTTGGTTCTATTTTCCGTACTGCCAGACGGGGCCAAATCTTTGCATTTGGAGGGCGATCTTCCATAAGAATTGCCCCGGATGTGGTCTGACCCGGGGCATCTGCTTTCTCGTACATGGACGCCTGCGCGAAGCTATCGCCTTCAACCATCTCTCCATCGTTGTGCTCTTTTTGATGACTGCCAATTTCGCAACGGCGGCAAGGAGTGCATATCGCGCATTGACGTGACGTAAGAGGTCCCACAAAAAGACCCGCTCTTTAGGAGCGGGCCTGCGGCTACTCATGCTGTTCATTCTAAGTGAGCGGCCAATATGACAAGGAACTGGCGCGGAGGAATGACGCGTACATCCTGAAACCGCGTAGGGAAATCTCGCGTGTTGCCGGTGACGACGTACGCTGCCCCGCCTTCTACCGCGCATTCGAGCACCATGTTGTCGTCAGGATCGCGCGTGACGCGGAGTTCGTGTTTCGGCTGGACGACCCGCGCCTGTTTTCGGATTGCCTGGATGGATCGCGTGATGGATTTCGGATCAAGACCGAACCGCGGTCTCCGCAGCACGCCCTCATATTCTTCGAGCAACGGGGGAGAGGCGATGATCGTGAAGCTTCCTGACAAGGCGAGTTCCAAAATCAGCGCCTCCTGTCCTTTAGCCTTCAGGTGTGCTGAGACTACGACGTTCGTATCGAGGACCGCGCTAACGCCGGGCACGGCCTCGGTCCTCGCGGTAGCGTCCGATCTCGACGTTTATTTGCCGCAGGGAGAGTTGATCGAGCCGCTTGGTTTTTGCCCGGCGCTGAATCGCCGCAAGGGCCCCCGGGCGCTCCACGAAGTTCCTGAGGTAATCCTCGACGCCCATAATTACCGCTTGCGCTTCCCCGCGCTTATCGACGACAAAGCGCTCCTGATTGTTTTTGACCCTCCTGAGGATCTGTCCGAACTGGGTCCGGGCGGTAAGCGCTGGTACGATTTTAGTCACTGTTTTATTGGTGCGGATGGCTGACTCCTTTCGGCCTTTGAATCGAACTAATCAATTAGTTCGCTATAACCCTAAGTCGTCGGGGCGCAATTGTCAAGAAGCAGCCTGCCCCCGACACCTCGGGAAAGGCGAGTGTCGCACAGGCCGTAAAACCTGTCCTACCGAAAAGTCGATCCATCGAGAAATCAGACACAAAGCGGTGTCGCGAGACGCCAATTTTGCCGGGGCTTTACGGGACAGTGACTGAACGATGGACGCTACTTTGAAAGCAGGGCAGGGGAGGACATGATGTTCCAGCGTTGCGTGCGCGAGGAGCCTTGAGAGTCTCGATTAGGCCGCAACTCGTTGGTAGCGGTGATGCAAGCCGCCGACTTGAGGAATCGCTCGTATGGTCAAAAAACTCGAACGGGTTGAAATACCATGACTTAGCATTTTCCACAGGCTGCCCTCGAATGGACTTCTCCGACCGAGAAGGAGCGCCTACAATCTCGTTTTCATAATCTGAGCTGAGGGGAATCTGAAATGCCTTGGGCGCGCATGCTGGCCTACGTCACGGGAACGGTCAATCAAGAACTTCTACTGCGGAATGAATATCTGGCGGCTGAGAATCGAATCCTGAGAAACCAGATCAAGGGTCGGCTGCGGCTTTTGGAAAGCGAGAAGGCGACGTTGGCCGAAATCGCTCACCGGCTCGGACGCGAAGCACTGAAGGATATCGCGGCAACGGCGACGCCGGATTACGATCTTAGGCTGGTATCGGAAACTCATCGCTCGAAAGTTCGATGGTTCGAAATTTCGTAGAGGAGCAGGTCGTCCGAAGGTCGACCCAGAGACGGAGAGGCTCGTCGTGCGAATGGCGAGAGAGAATCCTGCGTGGGGCTACGACCGAATCGTAGGGGCCTTGGCCAATCTGGGCCATCGGATTTCCGATCAAACCGTGGGGAATATTCTCAAGCGTCATGGCATATCGCCCGCGCCCAAACGGAAGCGGACGGTTCGATGGGCGGATTTTATTCGTTCACACATGGCGGTCATGGCAGGGGCAGACTTCTTTACAGTGGAAATTCTCACGCTGAAAGGACTTCTAACGTATTACGTGTTGTTTTTCATTCACTTGGAAAGCCGAAGGATATGGATTGCTGGAATGACGCGGTATCCGGACGGGGAGTGGATAAACCAGCAGGCGCGCACCGCCACGCTGGAGGACTGGGGATATCTGAACGGTTGCCGGTATGTGCTGCATGATCTTGACACGAAGATTTGCTTGTCGTTTCGACAAACGATGGAAGCGGGGAATGTGGAGCTCATCCGGTTGCCACCCAGGAGTCCGAATCTGAATGCGCACGCAGAGCGGTGGGTGAGGTCGGTGAAAGAGGAATGTTTGTCGAGGCTCATCCTGTTCGGGGAATCGTCGCTGCGTCGAGCCTTGCAGCAATATACGGTGCATTACCATGAGGAGCGGAACCATCAGGGCCAAGACAATAAGATCTTGTTTCCTTCCGAGAGGAAGGTAGGGATAAAAGAGGGCGCCGTGGGTTGCCGGGAACGACTGGGCGGCCTTTTGAAATATTACCAACAAGAGGCCGCATGAAGGTCCTCTGTAATCGATCGGCTCTTATCGTCATTCCAAGGCAGCCTTTCGTGGATTGGTTGCACATGGCCGACCCCACGAGCCACCAACTCACTTTGCCAGACTTAGCGCGAGAGCCGAACATCTATTTGATTCCCGAATGTGGAACCCCTGAGGACGTGGCAGAGGTATTGCACGACGTATGTGTGAAGAGATTTTTGCCGAACAATTGGACGGCTGGTACAGGGACACAGCAAGTTGGCCGGAGGACCGCAGCTACGATGTGTTTTGCCAATGGTTTGACTACCAGCACCATTCCATGCTGATTGATCTGTGCCAGGGAAGATTGAGAGTTAGGGCTTATTAATGATCCACAAGAGATGGATCTGCTCCACCTGATGAGTTTTTTGGCCATACGCGGTCAGATATAACTCAAATTGACAGAATGCGGCCGGGCCTTAAGTTATTGATTCTAAAGCCGAGCAGCACTTTGGCGAGGCACAACAGGTGACGAATCAGCGGGCCCGACGGAGCGGCGCTTTCGCGACGCGAATCAATTCTCTCAGGGCGGTATTGACGGACTTGTCGTCAGGGAAGTGTTCGGCGACGTCTGGTGAGAGGAGCACGAGGTTGGTACCGGCTTTATAGCGCGCTGTGTACTTGCCCCGAATGCCGCCCTTCAACTTGACGAAGTCGTACTCTCGACGTAGTTCGTCGCGGACTTTTCGTAGTTCATAATGGTTTCGCTCGCGTAGCGTCATTTTGCGGGCGCTTATGATCCTAATGTTGTCAGCCTTATCGGCGTGAGCCACAATCAAAACCCGACCCGCATCCGACATTCCGACAGTGATAAACCGCTGCTCCACGATGGAGTGATCTGGGTCGTCATACGTCACCGCCAAAGGATCGCCAAAGACCGTCGCCGCTTCGTGGAATGAAACCCGATGCTTGCGGCGATTTTGCGCTGCTTTGCGTGGGTCCCATTCAAAATTCACTGCGGCATATTATCATGCCGCTTGCGATTTTCGACTCTGTACAAAAGAACGTGCATTTCCTCACTGTAGATAATATTGTAACCGTCAGAACCTCAAAGTTCATCGCGATTCGACAGGTTTCAACGCGCCAGCCATAACGCCTTCAACAAGAACCACTTAGAATCGACAACAATCCCGGGAAATCAATAAGCTTTAGAATCTGGTTCGGGACCAGGAGGTCGGTGGTTCAAATCCACTCGCCCCGACCATTCTTTTTAGAATCAGCGATTTATATCACACAAAAGTGACACGAAAATCCGAAAAGCTCCTGGTCCGAAACCAAGCGTCCTTGCCTCGTGTCCGTTGGACGCGAGCGTTCTTTGTTCTTTGTTCTTTGAATTGATTGCCTTGCAACGGAAGGTTCGCTTTACTGCGAATCCGATTGCCGGGAAATTGGGTACACGATCGGTCGTCTGGGGAGAAACACCAAATTCGGGCTCAAATTCTGTGCCCTGTCAAGATGCGATCCTGCCACTCGAACAGCACCTGCCCGCATCACGACAGGCGCGTAACTCCCGGGAACCCGTCAAGCCCGGAATCAAAGCTCAAGATTCGCTCAATTCCATGCTGCTCCATGACCGCCAGATGCACCGCATCACGAGCTGACACTTGCCGGTGCCCCATGACAATCTCTTTCGCGCGTTCCGCCGTGGCCCGATCAACCGCCAGTACTTGATCGGTGATGCCGAGCAAAGCATTAAAGGCGGGTTGGATGGCATCGCGGCGGTTTATAGCGACATACCGGTGCAGGATCTCCTGCAGAACCTCGGCATCGGTAACCAGCCGCTGTCGGTCACTGATGAGATTTTCGAGCAGTCGCTGCGCGTCGGCCTTGTGTGGATGAGGCGCGCCAATGAGATACATCGGGATATTGGAATCGACCAGAATCAAGGGTGCGGACCTGCGCCGTACCCTCTCTCGATCTCCGCGAGCATATCGTCGATATCGCCGGAGGGGTAGTCGTGTCGTGCCGCCGCACGGATCACTTCAAGCTTCTTCCCCACCCCGCCAGTAGGTTCACGTCGGCGTGCCAGGTCCAGAGCCCGCCGGACCCACGCCGCGATCGACATGTGGCGAGAGCGCGCTATGCGCTGAATTTCCCGGTACTCGGGATCTTTCAGAATTACCTGCAGTCGCTTAGCCATGACGTGAGTCTATCTGACTCATGGCTATGAGTCAACATCGAAACCAACGTTGGATTCGCGCGCGCACTGTCAAACACCCCCTTGAAGCGATCCAGGGCATCCAGAGTCCCGTTTCTAGAACAGCCTCAACGCCATTGCTCGAGAAGTGCGGAATCTTCAGATACAAAAAATTCTGATTTACAGGAATGTCGCTGGTCGCTACATGTACGACGTTATTTGCTATTCGTACTTCGTAGCCCGGCTCAGTATTGGCAATGTCCTCGATGCCATTTCTAGGAAGTGGCTCATACTCCTGTTGGCTTTGGTCACGTGATAAAAAGTTTGCTCGAAATCCTTATTGGCGTGGGCCTCGCCCTGCTGGCGGTATACCCCAATAGCAAATTCTATGCTTACCTGAGATGCGGACGTCGCGGGGACCTACACAAGCCGCAGCTTCCCGGGTTACACTTGCACTGCCCCAGTGTACGGGAACGCTATGCGGGAGATTAAGGAACCTGATTGGAAAGTGCTGCGGCGCGTGCATCGGCTCGCGCTCGAACGCTTCTGCGAGCGTGTCCTTGCCGAGATCGAGGGCGTCTCGCGCGATGGCGCGAAGGGTCACCATTCGCGCTACCTCCAAATCGTCAGGATTATCCAACGACATGATCGGGAGATAGCGCGTCTCTTCGACAATCCGCGGCGCTCTCATGCACTAACGATGCTGGCCCAGATTCGCTCGCAGGGGTTGCTCACGGAGGATGAATTTTCCAGTCTCAGTTCAGAAACGCGCGGTGCCATTCAGATACTGCTCGGCGCGGGATGAAGCTCCATATGGCCGCAGTTTCTCGCTTTTCCACCTCCACCGTCATCGATTCCGAATACCTCGTCCCGTGGCTGTCCGCAGAAGGCCCCCTGGCCTACAGCCCCACCAAGCCGCCGGCGAGGGACTACTTCTTCCAGTACACCTGGATCCTCCCGGGAATCTTCAATCCGCAGGTCAATCTGCGCGAGCATCGCTACTTCGGCAGTACCCTCAAGGACAGCGCGCGCTTCCTTTTCGACTTCTGGGCAAATGCCCGTAGAGGAGATGGACCGGCGCTGCAAAGATACTGCCAGTTCGGATTCTTTTCAGACAACGAGTTGAGGACGCCGATGGCGGCCTATCATCACGTCCGCGGCTATCGCGACACACCCGGTTCCCTGCTCATTCAACATGGTAGTTATCAGTGGGTCTCCCTGGAGGATCAGCCGAGCATCCCGGCCGGAGAGGTCTCGCTTTATCGGGGCATCGGACAGGCCACTCGTTTCCGCTGCCTGCGATTCCGGCCCGAAGAACTCTCGCCCGCGAACGGGGAGATATGGCGAAAGTACCTGCGCGTCCAGTCAGACATGCTGTCGGACTCCGTCCTCTCTTTCAACACGATTCATGACCGCGTCAAGCGCTGCGAGACCGCGGGCCTTCGCGACGGGACTTGGGTGGGCGACGAGCTGGCCACGCAGGCCGGATTAGACATTCAATCGCCGGGCTTCGCCAGGGATCTTTGGCACGCCGCCCAGCAGTCGTATTCGCTCGAACGGGTGATGGGAGTAGTGAAGTTCGGTGCCCACCATGTCGTCAAGACCCCTCTGAGCAACATCCGGATCACGACGTTCTTCGCGGGTGAGTCAGAAGCAAAGATAGTGGATCCGAGCCGGATCTCGGAAGTGCAAGCTGTCGGCTGTGAGGTGGATTTTGCCCTCCAATAGACTGATGTTGACGAAACCGAGCGCCGAGCTGACGCTGTTCGACACACTTTCGCGACTCACTTTCACCAGGGCGGCAAAGCTGCTCGGCCCCAAGGGTAACCGCCTCATCGCCACGGGCGGCAAATTCGACATTGACCTCACGACTCAGGTCAAATTCGATCGGGACATGTTTCGGCTGACTCTGGACGGCGCGGCGGTCACGCTGACCTTGAGTCTGGCCGCCCGCCATCGTCTCGAATGGCGCTGCGACGCGTGCGAGGTGCCGTGTGAGCACGCCGGGGCGGCCTTCTCTCTGATTCTGGAAGAGAAGCTCGCGCTGGGACTGGCCGGAGCGCCACCCGCGCGGGCGCCAGCTGAAAGCGTGAGCGAGGAAGCGCTGGTGGCGCAAGCGCTCGCGGAGCGGGCAGAACGCTCCCGGACCGAGAAAATGCAGCTCACGTCTCTCAACAATCAGGAGATCTGGACCGACTACACATTGACCAATACGGCCTCTGGCAAGTCGTACCGGGTCGCTCTGCGAGGGTGGCAGCCGGGCCAGTCGTACTGCTCGTGCCCGGATTTCCGCAAGAACACGCTCGGCACCTGCAAGCATATCCTTCATGCGCTCGAAAAAGTCCGACGAAGATTCTCAGACTCGCAGCGCAATCGACCGTATCGGCGCCAGGACATCAGTGTGCATCTGTCATATGGGAAGGAGCTGGAGTTGCGTATCCTGTTGCCGCACCACCTCGATGACGTGACCAGCGGCATCGTGCGCCCGATCCGCGATCGGCCGATCACCGATCTCCCGGATCTGCTCAAACGCATCCGTCAACTCGAAGCACACGACGTCGCCGTGACGGTCTATCCCGATGCGGAGGAGTACATCCAGACCCGTCTGCTGCTGCAGCGCGTCGCAGCAAAGGTCGCCGAGATCCGGCGCAATCCGAAATCTCATCCACTGCGCACGACGCTGCTGAAGGTGGAAATCCTTCCCTATCAGCTGGATGGCATCGCTTTCGCAGCAGACGCTGGCCGCGCGATTCTGGCTGATGACATGGGACTCGGGAAGACCCTTCAGGGTATCGGTGTGGCGGAGCTGCTGGCGCGCGTAGCGGATATCCGCAAAGTCCTGGTCGTTTGTCCCGCCTCCGTCAAGACCCAATGGCGCAACGAGGTTCTCCGCTTCTCAGGGCGCGATTGCCAGATCGTGTTAGGGAGCGCTGCGGGGCGGAGTGGTCAGTACGAGAACGAATGCTTTTTCACCATCTGCAACTACGAGCAGGTATTGCGTGACATTATCGCGATCGAGCGAGTGAAGTGGGATCTGATCGTTCTGGATGAGGGCCAGCGCATCAAGAACTGGGAAGCAAAGACGGCTCAGACCATCAAGAGCCTGCGTTCGCCGTTCGCGCTCGTGCTCTCCGGCACGCCGCTAGAGAACCGGCTCGACGATCTCTTCTCGGTCGTCGAGTTCATCGACGACCGGCGTCTCGGGCCTGCATTTCGATTCTTCAACCGTCACCGCGTCACTGACGAGAGCGGCAAGATCCTGGGTTACAAGGATCTCGATCTGCTGCGCGAAAGACTCAAGCCAGTACTGCTGCGCCGGACGCGCAGCGCGGTGATGAAGGATTTGCCCCCGCGCACGACGGAAATTGTGCGGATTGCGCCCACGAATGAGCAGGCGGGCATCGAACTCGCGCAGATGCAGATTGTGAGCGCCATCGTCCGCAAATCGTACATCTCGGAGATGGACCTGTTGCGTCTGCAGAAGGCATTGCTGCTCGCACGGATGAATGCGGACAGTACCTTTCTCGTGGACAAGCACGCTCCGGGCTTCTCAAGCAAACTGGAGCGGCTGCAGGAGCTGTTGGAAGAGCTTGCCGCGGAGAACGAACGCAAGATCCTGCTCTTCTCCGAATGGACAACGATGCTCACCTTGATCGAGAAACAGATCAAGCGACTCAAGCTCGATTACGTAAGGTTGGACGGATCCGTCCCGCAGAAGAAGCGGCAGCAGCTGGTGCACCAGTTTCAGCGCGATCCGACCTGTCGCGTGTTCCTCACCACCAACGCGGGCTCGACGGGGCTCAACCTCCAGGCGGCGAATACCGTCATCAATGTCGATCTGCCGTGGAATCCGGCCGTTCTCGAGCAGCGCATCGCACGGGCTCACCGGATGGGGCAGAAGAACCAGGTGCAGGTCTATTTGCTGGTGACGGAAGGGACGATTGAGGAGAAGCTGCTGTCGACGCTCTCGGCTAAACATGACCTGGCTCTCGCCGCGCTGGATATGGAATCTAATGTGCGCGAGGTCGCACTCGCATCCGGCATCGAAGAGCTGAAGCAGCGCCTCGAGGTGCTGCTCGGCGCGAGGGCACACGCCGCGGTGGACGAGACGGAAAGGCAGCGCCAGCAGCAAGAGGCAGAGCGGCTCGCTCGCCGCTCGCGTGTGGCAGAGGCTGGAGGCCAACTCGTCGCTGCCGCATTCGCATTCCTCGGCGAAATGATCCCACAGCGTCAGCCTACGAACGGTGCAGAGCAAAAGGCAAGCGAGTTCAAAGCTCGTCTCGACGAGTGTCTGGAGCGCGACGAGCAGGGCCGCCCGCGACTCACTGTCACACTGCCAAACGAAGCCGCGCTCGAGAGCCTTGCTCGGTCACTCGCTGCCCTGTTCACCGTTACCGAGACGTGATCTTCGTATTGTCGCCAAACCCGTGACGATGGAAGCTTCGCTCGGATAGGCGATGTCGGCCAACGTCAAATCAGCGCAATTACATCCTCGAGGATGTTTGTGTCAATCGCAGTGGTCATCGCCTGCGGTCTCAGACCAGGAGGTCGGCGGTCCAAATCAAATCGCTCAGACCACGCTATGGCTCGCTCTCTCATAGGCCTACAGGCCCATTGCGAGGTGTTTTGCAACACGCGGAACTTGGCCAACTTGTCTAACAGCTCGACTTTGCCGTTCTTCCAATACAGAGTTAAGGCGGTTTCGGCAGGTTGAAGCAGTTCTCCACCGACCCAATGGCCGTTGGCGCGGAGATGGTCGTGGTAGGTAAAGCAGGTGTCGAACATCGCTTGTTTCTCGGCCTCGGTCATGGCTTCGTGTTTGCTTCTGTCGTAGTAGCCCAAACAAATGTATTTCATGGTTCGTCTCCCCTTGATGGTGGCCAGCAGCGCGGCTGTTGCAGATTCTTCTTTCACTGTTTCAAGTAACGAAGCGCAACGCCTCCCGATTGAAAAAACTTCGACTCAACCAGTTTTAACTGTAATTTTTCCGCCAAGCTAACGCCTTCCAACAACCGTCTCCCTTCTCCTGCGATGGTTGGCCCAACGACAAAACGATATTCATCAATCAGGCCAAGCTGCATCAGTTGTGAAGGGATATCTACGCCACCGACCAAAATATTTTTGCCTCGCTCTTGTTTCAATTTAAGTATTTCGTCGCGAAGATTCGTACGAACAATTCTCGTATTTTTATCTTCAGCGCCGTCATCATTATTTCTGCGAATGAAGGCCGGTAGCAACAATGTTGACACGCTAAGCATATTTTGGGTATTATGTTGATACAAAGTAGTTACAGGAGGTTATGCAACATGAGGGCTGTGGTAAAGAAGTGGGGAAACAGCGCATCGGTGCGGATCCCAGTCGCCGTTTTGCAGGCGGCTCATTTGGATCTCGATGAGCCCGTTGACGTGCGCGAGGAATCGGGACGCATTGTCATCGAACCCGTGCGGCGCAAGGAATACGATTTGGCCGAACTTGTGAAGGGGATCACTCGCGAGAATCTCCATGCGGAGGTCGCTTTCAGCGGTCCTGTTGGCAAAGAGGCATGGTAAATGGTGCGACCCTATGTGCCAGACGCTGGCGACATCGTCTGGATCAGTTTCAGTCCGCAAGCGGGACATGAGCAAGCCGGACACCGGCCAGCGGTCGTGCTGAGCCCAGCCGCCTATAATGCGAAGACGAGTCTGATGATCTGCTGCCCGATGACGACACAGATCAAAAGCTATCCATTCGAGGTGGTTGTTGCTGGCGACAGTCCGAGCGCGGTGCTGGCGGATCAGGTGAAGAGTCTCGATTGGCGGAAGAGACGGGCCAAGCGCAAAGGGACAGTATCGCCGGCAGAGCTGGAGGAAGTGCGGGCCAAAATCCGCGCGCTGATAGGTTAAGTGTTAGGTTCCCTTTTTTGACGCGATCGAGACTCCCATAGAGCTAAAAGCAGCCAAAACGGGCACCTAGAGGGATCCGTCGGCCCGTCAATGTTTAAGCGGGGGCCCGAAACTGAAGTTCGTTAGAAGGCAGACGCTGTACTCCACGTCGAGGAGCCCTACTTCTCACTCTTAGGTACAGTCTAGGTACAACTAAGAGAAGGGAAATAACGGTCTGTGTCCCGTAAGCGACGCCAGAAAAAGCGTTTATGGGACTGGGCGTTCATGGTTCGGGACCAGGAGGTCGGTGGTTCAAATCCACTCGCCCCGACCATTCTTTTCAATGAGATACCCGTGCCTTCTGGTTTTCGCGCTACAGCGCTGAAGATAATTTTGTAAACGGTGCACAGGGCCGATGACCGAAGCAACCCCTCCCTACTGAAAACCCGATCCGCTGACAGGTAGAACGAGAAGTCATTTGGCCAGACTCAGATTTAGCATAGGGCTCCGAGCATCGTTTCGAAGGTCACCGGCAAAATCGTGAACTGGACAGAGATTGACCCTCCGGTCTTGCATACGGAAGGGATACCGACAACGTGATCAGGCTGCGATTCGCTCGTAGCGATGGTGCAGCCCTCCGACCTGAGGGATTTCTACGATTCATCCGGTTGTTGCGGGTTGAATCGGTCGACTGACGGGCGTGCCCTTGCCCAGCGACAGGTGCGTCCGTGAGTTTTCGTAGTAGTCGAAGTAGGACTTCAGGATTCGCCGCAGACCGGCCTCGTTCAAGACCATCACGTGATCCAGACACTCTCGACGAATCGATCCGATCAGCCGCTCAACGTAGCCGTTTTGCCAGGGAGATTGCGCAGCTGCGAGAACCTCCCGAATGCCGAGCCGTCTTGCCGCTTTCGAGAAGCTCTCGCCATAGCTTCGGTCCCGGTCCCGCAAAACATAGCGCGGTGTACCGTCCCACGGGAATGCTTCGAAAAGCTGATGTGCTACCCATTCGGACGTGGGATGCTCCGTAACGGCGACGTGGACAACGCGGCGGCGATCATGCGACAGAATCACAAAGACGAATAGCGCCCGAAAGAAAACGGTCGGAACCACAAAGAAATCAATGTGGAAATAGAACAGTTGTTCATCGCGGGCGTGTCGTAGCATCCTGCGCTCCCATGCCTAAGTCCAATGCGTTGTTCCATTGCTTTTCCTGCTTTTCCGTTCTTCTCCAGCTTCTGCGTGTCGGCCCGCACGTGAAAGTGAAGGAATTTGAACAGAGGCCGGTTGGCTGAGGATTCCGGTGATTTGGAGTGAACAGGTCGACGTGGAGATCGCAGCAGGGCGATCACGTTTTCACATCGGCCCATCTGCCGGTGAGCAGGCTAGAGAGACTTTCGTGCGCAAGTAAGCGAGATAGGCATCGGCGTGTTGCAGGGGTGTTTGCTGCAACTCTTCAATGACAGGCAAGAAGTAAGCCAGCGAGCGGATGGGGCCGAGAGGAAGTGCATCAGCAGGACGATTGGCGCGACGGGCCGAAGCGAGCAGGAAAGCCGTCTCCACCGTGGTTAGGGGGATCTCGCGTTCCCAAAGATCACGGACCAGGCGCAGGTCGAAGCGGCTGACGCGGCGCGGCGTATCCGGGAGGCGAAGATAAAGATCGAGGAGAGTTTTCCGATAGGCCCCCAGATCAGCGCGCATGTGTTTTCCCCTCGTTTTTTTGTGTTTGGCGGGCGGCCGCTTCCATTTCCCTTTCGTGGAGGCGATAGGAATCGCCTTGGATGAGAGTGATGTCGGCGTGATGAGTGAGACGGTCGAGGAGAGCGGCGACCGAGGTGGCATTGGGAAAGACGGCGTTCCAGCCTTTGAATCCTCTATTCGTGGTCACCACAATGGAATTGCGTTCGTAGCGGTGGTTGACGATCTCGAACAGCAAGTCGGCGGCATGCGAGTCATAAGTAATCTGACCGACCTCGTCCACGACGAGCAGCGCAGGACGGGCGTAGAAGCGGAACTTGCGGCGACGCAGGCCGGGGGAATCGCTGTCGAGATCCGCGAGCAGATCGCCGGCCGTGCGGAACAGAACCGTGTAGCCAGCGAGCACGGCCGTGTAGGCGATATTTTTCGCAATCATGGTTTTCCCCACGCCGTGTGGACCGCACAAAATCAAGTTGTGACCTTGGGTGAGGAATTCCAGAGTGAGAGCGCGTTCGACCCAACCACGGTCGATTTTTTTGGGCCAAGCCCAGTTGAAGTCGGCCATGGGCTTGAAACGGTGGATACGAGCCTGGGCCAAACGACGTTCGAGGCTACGGCGGGCCAGGTCCTGCGTCTCGGAGCGAGCGACTTCTTCCAGCAGTTGACGTGGGCTCCAGTGCTGCGTGGTGGCACGGGTCAGGAGATCGTCAAGGTCTTGAGCAGTGACGCGCAGGTCCAGGCGCTGCAGTTGTGCAGTCAGATGGTCATTCGTCTTCGGAGTTGTCGTCGGAGAGTTCATCGTAAACCTCCAAATCAGGATCGGAAACGGTCACATTTTCCAAGTCCGGGCGGCGCGCGAGATTGACCGGCAACGGCTCGCGTCGTCCCGCTTGGCGGGATTGGCGATGGCGGCGAGCCAGGATAAAGGCCACGGAAGAGAGGCGCGGGGTGTGGTTCTCCAAGGCCTCGTGCAGCGCCGTGGCTAGTTCCGCGGCGCCCCAGTCATCGAGTAGGTGCAGAAGCTGAACGGTTAGGCGAGCGGCGGATTCGCCCCGCTCGAAGGCGGCCTGGAGGAAGGCCTGGCTTTCCGGGATTAAAGCCGCCAGGCGACCGGAAGGTGTGGAGCCGAGCGCTTTGCGTTTTTCCTCGAGCAAAGCCTGGCGATGAGAGGGATCTTCGAGGGTCTCGCGACGGTCATAAGAGCGACGGTGAGAAGCGATTTCCGTCGAGCCGTCGAGGATCCGCACGGTTGTGGGAGAAGCCACCAAGGTCAAATTCCGGCCCGAGGCTTTCGGAGGAATGGAATAGTCGTTGAGATCGAAGCGCACGAAGCAGGTCTTGTCGGCGCGCACGGTGCGCACCAGGTCGCAGGAAAACGGGTGAACGGGAAGGGGCAGCAGACGGGTTTTCTCTTCCTCGAAGACTTGGGCGACGGTGCGGGCGTGGTCTCCGGGCCAAGGGCGTTGATGAGCCACTTGGTCGCGCCACTCGAGAGCCTGGCGGTTAAAATCGGCGAGGGTGGTGAAGGGGCGCGCGGCGAAGAAATTTTGACGTACATACTGGATGGTCCGTTCGACGCGCCCTTTTTCATTTCCTCGGGCAGGGCGGCACGGGCGCGTGGTGAAGTGGTAGTGCGCGGAGAGTTCCAGGAAGCGGGGGTGGAAGTGAATGGCATCGCCATAGCGCTCCAGGACCACGCTGCGGAGGTTGTCGGTCTGTAGGGTGCGGGGCGCTCCGTCCCAGTTATGGAAGGCGTGAACGTGGCCGAGGAGAAAGTTCTCCAAGCATTGATCGAAGAAGAACTCCAGCCACAGAGCGCGGCTGTAGCAGAGAGTGAGAACGAAAGCAGACAAACGGCGGACCGCGCGCCCGATCGATACTTCTCCGAAGTGGGCCCAGTCCGCCTGAGCCATCTCACCGGGGAAACTGTTCAAACGCAGAAATGCTTCGGGGTGTGTAGGGCGGAGTTCGGCCACCACGCGGCGGAGTTGGCTGATGCTGCCGGTGTACCCGCGCGGGCGAATCATCTGGTAGAGACGCGTGGCGCGCAGGCGGGGATATTGCTGCAAATTCTGGCGCAGGAAATCGAGAAAGGGATCGACGAGGCGGTCACGCAGGCGAGGATGACTGCGGAAGCGATCTGTCTCGAGGGCGGCCCGCACGGTGAGGGGATGCAGGCCGAGTTGGCTGGCAATGGTGCCGATCTTCCAATGCTCGGCGTGAAACAGATGACGGATTTGCGCAATTTGTTCTTCGGAAATCATGTTTTCACCCGGAAAAGGGATTGATCCAGCGGCCTCGGCAGCCACAGATCTGACACACGATCCATTCCGCCAGCTCGGACGCAGGTCGAGGAGGTGGTTGCTGCCGGCCAAGCTCCGATGCCGAGGACGCTGGACACACGGTTTCGTTCTTGCCACAAGCGGAGGGGGCCTTGGAAGCTTGATCCGTCACACTTTTTTGCGTGACCAAGCGGCGCCAGCGAAGCGCCCGCTGACGGTCTCGATGATCGTCACGTCCCGCGGCGGTCTGTTGGTGGCGGCGATTGGCTTGGCGGAGCTGCAGACGGCGAGCTTTTTCCCGGCAACGGGTACTGCAATAACGCTGGCCGCGATCACAGCGGCGGCAGAGATAAAACACCGCGCCGCAGGGCGGAAAATGACACACGCGCTGGCGAAAAACGGCCGCGTCGGCAACCGGCACGGGCTTCGCAAAGGAGCACTGGACGGCCGATGCCGATCATGGGAGGATGACTCCTGATTGCTGAGACTTGGAGGTCCTCTGATCGGGGGCCGCCAATGAAAAACCCCGGTTGCAGATACAACCGGGGTTTTCTTTATTGCGCCTCCGGGAAAGGCATCCTATCAGCTCTCGCCGTCCGCGACGATGACCTGAACCGAGACCCCGCCTATGGCGATGAGATCAAATGCAAAACCCGTCCTGCGGCGATGATCCTATTATTTTCGAATATCTCTTGTCCTTCGACTCGCCTTCGGCGATGAGATCCAAACCAAACCGCCTGTGGCGATGATCTGTTCCCTCCAAATCCGGCCTCTGCTCAGAAAGCTTCACTTCTCAATGCGCGCCCACATCTGCGTGATGCCGTCCGGTTCCTCTTCCTGGGGACCCGGTCAAGCGCAGCGCTAAAAGCCGAGAATCTCTTTCTCCGCAAACAGCTAGCCCTCTATCTGAGTGAGTTGACTGCTATTGATTTTTGCGGAGCACAGCCGACAGACGATTTCCGGAGGGTCTTGCAGCACGGCTCGCCCAAGCGATCGGGAGTTAGCCGCTTACATTCCCAAATGCCGGCCGAAAAAGCGGGGCTAATGCAGCGCGCCGACCTCGAAGTTCAGGACGGACATTTGTCGTTGGTAATCGTATTTGGCGCTGGCCTGCTCGATTCGCGCCTGCGTTTGATTCAGCTGAGCCTGGCTCAATTCAATGATTGAGCTGAGCCCGAGATTGTAACGGGATTGCGCCAGTTGGACCGACTGATTCGCCTCGTCGAGAAGCTGATTTGTCACAGAGAGGCGCTGGTAGGCGGAGTTTGCGTCCAGCCATGCCGTTCGCACGTCGCGCGCGATCAAATCGACTTGATTTCGAAGCGCCTGGTCCTGGACGATCGCGTTTTCCTTCGCTTCCGTTTGCAACGCGTTGAAGAAACGCCCGTTGAAAATCGGAATATTCAGGTTAAATCCAGCCGCTGCGTATCGCGGCGCTAATTGCGTCGCGCTGTATGGCGTCAGGCCCGCGGCACCGGCAGCGGATAATGTGGGGAACCACAAATCCCGCTCGGCCGTGGCGTAGGCGTGCGCGGATTCTGCATCAAGCCGCAATCCGATCAGCTCCGGTCGATTCATCAGCGCCTGCCGCAACAGGCTCGTAACGTCCGCAGGCGGGGCATCGGGTAGCGACTCCTCCTGAAGCTGAAATGTGTGCGCGTCGTTGTAGCCAAGAGCGGCAGAGAGTTGCGCTTGCGCCGCATCGACGTCATTCTCCGCCTGGATCAAGAGCAACTTTGCCTGTGCGAGGTTCACATTGGCGAAGCTAACGTCCAAACCGGACCGGAGTTGATTTCTTTCCAGCGCTGTCACTTGGTCGGAAACAAGCTGACGCTCTTTCACCGTCTGTTGTGCCACGGTGAGCACGGAATTGGCGCGGAGAAGGGAGTAATAGGCTTCATCCACTCCGAGCAGCACATCGGCTCGAGTCGTTACCACGTTCTCTTGCTGCGCTTTTGCGTGCAAATCCGAGCTTTTCACCAATTCGTGCGTCCGGCCGAAATTGGTCAGGAGCTGGCTCACGGTAATCCCGTTCGAGTACCGCTCGTAGATAATCGGATTGTTTAGTCCGCCCGCGGCGATACGGCTGCTGTTTTCAGCATCCACTCCCGTCGCACTGCCCGTAACTGTGGGGTAGTACGCGGACTTCGTCTGCGTAACCTGCGCCTTTGCCGCTAAGGCGAGAGCCGCTGCGCCCTGCACCCGAGGATGATTTTGCAACGCGATCCTCTGCGCATCTTGCAAGGTGAGCTGTTGCACGCCCGCGGTCGGCGAAGATGCGCTTTGCTTCGAAGGTTGCGCGCCCGACGTCGGCTGGCCTGGAGTTTGCGTCGAAGGCGTTTGCGCCGGCGCGGCCGGTTGATTCTGCGCCATGTAGATCGGTTCGGAAAGCGGTATTATTCGCGAGGGCACCGGCCTCGAAGGCAACTGTGCGGCTGCTAATGTTGCCGCGAAGCCGGCAAACGCCGCAAACGCGGTAAAGCGACGATGGATATTCACTGTGCTCCTTCCGCCGATGCGGTAGCAGAGTTTGCATTTCGGTTTTGATACATCAGCAGGTAGGCCGCAGGCACGACGAAAATAGTCAGGGCCACCGAGGCAATGAGACCGCCGATAATCACGCGGGCCAGCGGAGCGTATTGCTCGCTGCCGGTGCCGAGCTTAAGAGCCAGAGGAAAGAGTCCAATGATTGTCGCAAGCGAAGTCATCAGAATCGGGCGCAGCCGAATCCTGCAGGATGAGATCACCGCCTCGCGAACAGACATGCCGTTCTCCTCCAGTCTGTGTGCGAATTCCACGATCAAAATGCTGTTCGAAACCACGATGCCGACCATCATGATCAGTCCCATAAGAGACATGACGTTCAGCGTTGTCCCGGTAGTCAGTAGGGTGATGAGCACTCCGATGATCCCGGTCGGCACCGCCAGCAAAATCAGCACCGGATCCAACACGGATCGGAACTGTGCGACGAGTATCAGATAAAGCAAAATAAGCGATAGCGAAAGACCCAGGCCGAAGCTCGTGAAGGAAGACTCCATTCCCTGAACCATCCCTCGCAGGCTCACCTGAACACCCGAAGGCAATTTAGTCCCGGCGATAATCTTGCGCACTCCGTTCGCAACGGCACCCAAATCCTCCGTGGCAGGATTCACGTACACGTCGAACGTTCGCTGGATCTGATAGTGGTCGATTTCCGTCGGAGAATTGAAACGCGTCAGGCTGCTGATTGAATCGAGCAGTGCGGGCGACTGCTGACCGCTTGCGTGAAGCGGAATGCTTCGCAGGTCCATCAGGCTTTTCACGTCCTGCTCCGGATATTGCACGGTCAGCATGTAATCGTTTCCGGTGCGCGGATCGATCCAGTAACTCGGCGCGATCATTCCATTGGAAGTAAGCGCGGTGATCACGTTGTCCACCACCTCTTTTTGCGTGAATCCCAATTCGCTGGCGCGCAGGCGATCCACGTTCAGTTGAAGCGAGGGGTAATCGATATCCTGCGGAATGTAGACGTCGCTCACACCGGAAAGCCGCCGAATCTGGCTGGCCAGACTCGCTGCCGTCGAATAGTCCGCGTCGAGATTCGAGCCGCTCACCTGCACGTCGATCGGCGCAGGCAAGCCTTGGTTGAGCACGGCGTCTACAAGGCCGCCGGACTGGAAATATGTGGTCAGTTCGGGCAGTTCGGATTGCAACCTGCTGCGCACACTGTTCATATACTCGAAGCTGCTAACTGTGTGTCCATCGTTGAGCGCCACTTGAACGGTAGCCGTGAACGGCCCGGAATTCGACGTATAGATCGACGAAAATCCCGGAATTACGCCGACGTTGGAAACGATCAATTTAAGATCGCGCGCCGAGACCGTTTGCCGGATCACGTTCTCGACTTTTGCGACTTCCTGGTTCATCACTTCAATTCGCGTGCCGGAAGCCGCCTTCACATTGATCACAAACTGTCCGGCATCCGTGCGCGGAAAAAAAGCGAGCCCAAGAAAAGGAAAAATCCCGAGGCTCAGCACAAAAAGCGCCAATGTTCCCGCTACGACGGCCTTCGGGCGTTTCAGCGCGCTATGAACGTAACGCTCATAAAATTCCAGAAAGCTGTGAAACCCCTGGCCAAACTTATCGTTGAACTTGTCTCCCCACGTCTTTTTATGAGTGGCAGCGGCGCCTTCCACTTCAGGCGAGATAGGAGCGCCCGGCTCGTGGTGCGCGGGCGCTTTGATGAAGCGGGCGCAGAAGAGCGGAACCACGGTCATTGCGACAAGGTATGAAGCAAAAAGCGCGAGTACCACGGCCAATGCAAGAGCGGAAAAGAGAAACCGGCTGACTCCGTAAAGGAAGGTCACAGGAAAAAACACGACCGCGCTCGTCAATGTCGCCGCCAAAACGGCGAGCGACACTTCTCTGCCGCCGTTTTCCGCGGCTACTTCGGGAGACTCACCGAGTTCGAGATGGCGAAAGATGTTTTCCAAGACGATCACGGCGTTGTCGATCAGGCGCGAAAACACCAGGGCGAGGCCCGCTAGAATCATCGAGTTGATCGAACTGCCGCCAGCGTACAGGATGATGAGCGTAACAATCGCCGAAAGGGGAACGGAGAGGAACACCGCCACGGTGGCTCGAACGCTACCCAAGAAAATCAGCACCATCAGTGCCGTGAGAAGCAAACCGACGCCGCCCTCGTGCCCCAAAGTATCGATCGCTTCCTTTACGAATTGAGATTGATCGAATACGACGTTTGCCGTAAGTGTCTTCGGAATGCCCGCCAGTTTGGAGACTTCGTCCCGAATACCGTTCACAACCTGAATCGTATTGGTGTCTCCGCCTTGCTTCAGGACGGGAAGGTAGACGGACTGCTGACCATCTACGCGAACAATATTGGTTTGGATCTGCTGGCCGTCGACTGCGGCACCGATATCTCCGACGGTGACACTTGAGTCCGCGACCGTCTTTAGCGGCAGAGTGTTAATGTCCTGCACATCGCTGTACTGGCTGTTGGTGTAGATGTTGTAATCGTACGGCCCAATTTTAATGTCGCCTGCCGGCAAAATCAGGTTTGCTTCATCCACAGTTCGGACCACGTCCATGGGGCTCAACCCGTACGCCTGGAGTTTTGCCGGATTTACGTAGACCATGATCTGGCGGTATTTCCCGCCAAACGGTGGAGGTACCGACGCTCCCGGCACCGTCGCCAACTGGTTGCGCACCGCGAATTGCCCCAAGTCGCGAAGCTGGGTCTCGCTCAGCCCCTGCCCCTTCAACGTGATCAGACATACCGGCAAGCTCGATGCGTCAAACTTCAGCACCACCGGCGGTAGCGTCCCCGGCGGTAAACGCCGCAGGTTCGCCATCGCCAGATTCGAGATCATCGTCACGTCCGAATCGGGGTCCGTCCCCGGCTGAAAATAGATCTTGATGATGCTCACCCCAGGCAGCGAACGCGATTCGATGTGGTCAATGCCGCTGCCCAGAGTGAAGAACCGTTCGAACCGCCCTGTGATTTCCGTCTCGATATCCTCCGGAGGCATGCCGTTATAGAACGTCGCGACGACCACCTCGGGAATGTTAATGGCGGGAAACAGGTCCACCGGCATGCGCACCAAACTGCTTAGCCCGACGACGGCGAGAATCAAACACCCCACCACAATCACGTACGGATTTCGAATCGCAAACCGCGGCACTAGCGTTTGCCTCCGAAACCGCAGCCAAAATCATGCAAGCGAAAAGATTCCGGCAACAGCACGATGAATTTTTTTACCCCTCCCATTTCAGGTATTAGCATCGTTTCCGGAATGCGCCCACACATAGGCACCTGGTACGATATAGAGAGTCGCGATAAACGAAACGGTAAGTCCGCCAATAATGGCAAGGGCGAGCGGTGCATAAGTTTCGCTACCGGTTCCGAGCTTGAGGGCCATGGGAATCAGGCCCACCAGCGTGGCCAGCGACGTAAGTAAAACCGGGCGCAAACGAACGCGACACGCGGTCACAACCGCTTCTCTCATCGCATAGCCTGTCTCCTGCATTCGTTGCGCGTATTCGACGATCAAGATACTGTTGGAAACCGCGATTCCAGCGAGCATGACCACGCCCATCAGCGACATGACGTTCAGCGTTGTGCCTGTGATCGTGAGCGTCCAAAGGACACCCGCGAGTCCAGGCGGAACGGCCAAGAGCACGACGAAGGGATCCACAAACGATTTGAAGCACGGCACGAGAAGCAGATACAGAAGAACGATAGCGAGACACAAACCAAGGCCGAAACTGACGAACGATGAGTGCATCGCCTCGACCATTCCCCGTAAGGTTACTCGCGCGCCGATTGGAAGCTTCGCCTGAGCCAGGACTTTCTGAATGGCGGCGGACACGCGGCCCAAATCTTCGCCCGATGGCGCGACATACACGTCCATAACGCGCTGTATCTGGTAATGGTCCACCTCTGTCGGCGATTCCAAGCGGCTGATACTGCTGATCGAGTCAACCGTCGTCACCCGGTTGTGATTTGCCGATCGTAACGGTATCTCTCCTAGGTCCGAAATACTCGAGACGGCATTCTCCGGATATTGAACCGTGAGCATGTAGTCGTTGCCGGTCTTCGGATCGATCCAGTAACTCGGCGCAATCATTCCGTTTGAAGTGAGCGCCGTGATCACATTGTCTACGACTTCCTTCTGGTTCAATCCGAGTTCGCTCGCGTGCAAGCGGTCGATGTTGAGGCGCAGCGCCGGATAATCCAGATCTTGAGGGATGTATGTGTCGCTTACGCCCGGAATGGCTCGGATTTTCCGGGCCAGGCCCACCGCCGCCGTTTCGAGGGATTCCTGATCGTTTCCGCTCACTTGCACGTCTATGGGAGCCGGCTCACCGAAATTCAAAACTGCATCCTGGAGCCCTCCCGATTGGAAAAACGTGCTCACGTCGGGCAGTTCCGTTGCGATGCGCTTGCGCATCATGTCCATGTATTCGTAGCTTCCGATGCGGTGATTGTCCGCCAGAGCTACCTGGATCGTTGCCGTGTGCGGCCCGGAATTGCTCGTATAGATCGAAGAAAAGCCGGGCGTAACCCCGATATTCGACACGAGCATCTTCAAGTCGCTCTTTGAAACGACCTGGCGTACGATTCCTTCGACCTGTTTTGTGAGCGCTTCCGTGTCTTCGATCCGCGTTCCCGAGGGAGCCTTCAGGTTAATCACAAATTGACCCGCGTCCGTTCGAGGGAAAAAAGCCACACCGAGCAGCGGGTAAAGCGCAACGCTCAGAAGGCAGACCGCCAATATTCCTCCTACGACGACGCGAGGACGTTGCGAGACTGTTCGTACTTGCCGTTCGTACACGTCTAGAAGCCGATCGAAGCTTCGCTGAAAATCTGTGGCGAATCGGTTCCACCAGGGGAATTTGTTCGCGGAATCTCGGCGTTCATTAGTTTCGACGGCGCTATCGCGCGGCTTGAGTAATTTCGCGCAGAAGAGAGGCACGAGCGTCATCGCGATCACGTAAGAGGCGAATAGCGCCAGTACGGCGGCGATGGCCAGCGCGGAAAAGAGAAAGCGGCTGACGCCGTAAAGAAACGTCACCGGGAAAAAGACTACCGCTGTGGCCAGCGTCGCAACGAGAACCGGCGTGGCCACTTCGTGTCCGCCTCTTTCGGCGGCGACCTCCGGCGATTCGCCGAGATCTCGGCGCCTGAAAATATTTTCGAGAACGACAACGACGTTGTAGATGAGCCTCGAAAACGCGAGCGCGATGCCCGCGAGCGCCATTGAATTTACCGAGCTGCCGCCGAAATACAGGAAAAGAAACGCGATGAGGACGGAAAGAGGAACGGAAAGCAGAACGGCAATGGTTGCGCGAAAGCTCGCTAGAAACACAAGCACGAGGACGCACGTCAACAACAGCCCAAGAGCGGCCGCGATCACGACGGCGTCAATGGCTCCCTTTACGAAACGGGATTGATCGAATGCAACGCCGGCCACTAACTGTTTCGGAACGTCGAAGAGGTGCGAAAGAACGTCTCGAATGCCGTCCACCACGGCAATGGTATTCGTGCCGCTGCCTTGCTTCAGGATGGGCAAATAGACGGAGCTTTGGCCGTCAACAAGAACCACGTTGGTCTGAATCTGATGTGCATCTTCAGCTTGTCCCACGTCACTCACCGTTACGGTGCGGGAACCCACCGTTTTCAGCGGCAATTCGTTAATGTCTGCGACATTCTGTAGTTGGCTGTTCGTGTAGATGTTGTAATCGTACGGGCCGATCTTTGCATCTCCCGCCGGCAGGATTAGGTTCGAGCTATCTACGGAGCGCACGACGTCCATGGGGCTCAGGTCGTATGCCTGCAGTTTCAGCGGGTCCACGTAGACCATGATCTGGCGGTATTTCCCGCCAAACGGTGGAGGTACCGACGCTCCCGGCACCGTCGCCAACTGGTTGCGCACCGCGAATTGCCCCAAGTCGCGAAGCTGGGTCTCGCTCAGCCCCTGCCCCTTCAACGTGATCAGACATACCGGCAAGCTCGATGCGTCAAACTTCAGCACCACCGGCGGTAGCGTCCCCGGCGGTAAACGCCGCAGGTTCGCCATCGCCAGATTCGAGATCATCGTCACGTCCGAAT
This sequence comes from uncultured Acidobacteriota bacterium, assembly GCA_963753205.1. Lineage (GTDB taxonomy): Bacteria > Acidobacteriota > Terriglobia > Acidiferrales > UBA7541 > Palsa-295. The sequence continues at coordinate 625,421 of CAVWBL010000002.1, forward strand.
CGGGGTCCGTCCCCGGCTGAAAATAGATCTTGATGATGCTCACCCCAGGCAGCGAACGCGATTCGATGTGGTCAATGCCGCTGCCCAGAGTGAAGAACCGTTCGAACCGCCCTGTGATTTCCGTCTCGATATCCTCCGGAGGCATGCCGTTATAGAACGTCGCGACGACCACCTCGGGAATGTTAATGGCGGGAAACAGGTCCACCGGCATGCGCACCAAACTGCTTAGCCCGACGACGGCGAGAATCAAACACCCCACCACAATCACGTACGGATTTCGAATCGCAAACCGCGGCACTTACTGCGCTCCTTGTAGCGTTGAAACAGCAACGATTTCCGGTTCGACAGTTTCGCCGTTTCGTAGCTGGCTTCGGGCGCTCACCACGACCATATCGCCGGGGTTGAGTCCTGAAGTGACTTCAACAAAGCTGGGTGTTTCGAGACCCGTCTGAACTTTCACGCGGGCTAGCTTGTGTTGCGCATTGACGCGGAGCACGCTCACGTCCGTGCCTTGCCGGTCAAGAGCTTGCACTGGAACAGTCAGCACGTTGTTCCGGTGCTGGAGCACCAGCGTCGCATAGGCATACATTCCAGGGACAATCTCGAGGTTGGGATTGGGTATATCGATCTCCGTATGCATGGTCCTTGTCGAAAGATCGAGTTGATCCGCGATACGCGCGACGGTTCCCTTGAAAGTCTTATTCAGCACAGGAACGCGCACCTGTACGGCGCTGCCGATCTTGGTGTTCGGGACTGCGGATTCGGGGATAGGAATCACGAGCCGAAGCGTGCTGTTATCGGCGAGATGGCAAAGAGGCTGATCGCCCTTGTTCGAAGACGTTCCCGCTGGAAGTAATGCTCCCTTGTATGCATCGATCTCAGTCACCACGCCGTCGAAAGGAGCTGTAATTTGGGAATAGCCGTATAAAGCTTTGTCCTTCTCCAACGAAGCCTTGGCTGCCGCGAGGCCCTGCTCCGATGCTGCGAGCGAGTCCTGCGCTGCGGAGACGTCGGCATTCGCCTCGGTGTCCTTGCCTTGTGCCTCGTCAATTTCTTCCTGCGCGACGAGATGCGGCTGTGTTTTCTGCACGCTCGCCAATCTCGTGAAGGTAACGTGCGCCACGTTGTACGATGATCGCGCACTTGCGAGCATTTCCTGCGCCCGCGCCACATCCTGCTGGCCCCGCCCTACCGAAGCCTGGTCCACTTCAAGCTGCTGTTGCAATTCGGGAACTTCGAGGATGGCAAGCAACTGGCCGGCTTTAACATGCGTGCCCCAATCCACATCGAGCTTGTGAACGTAACCGGAGACCTTCGCGTAGACGTTCACTTCCTGATACGGCTGAAACTCAGATGCAATATCAAGAGTCGTCGCGATGTTTTGCCTCGCGGCTTTCACTACCGCCACACGGATCGCATCGCTATCGGTGCTGGCATGTGTCTTCGGAGTACTGCCGCACCCAAAGCCGGAGATCGCGGTGACGGCCGCCGCTACGCATAAAATTCCGTTCCCGTAAATCCTTCTACTTCTTCGAACATTCGAGACTCTTATCATTGCTTCGCTTTCTTGCTGGTTGAGCTTCGATCTATCTTTCAAATGTCGGCTTTATCGGTGAATCGTCGATCGCACGCCGAAGTTCCTCGATCGAGAAATTTGGCGCACGGCAAAGCCCGATTAGCCGCTGCCGTCGCCGAATAATTTCGTGCGCTGCCGCCGGAATCTTGGACGCAATCTCGATCGGTACGGTGAGCACACCGTGCCGGTCCCCGTGCAACAGAGCTCCCGGCTTGATCTTCAGCCCGCCGACCTCTACTTCAACGCCGAAATCGAAAATGTGGGCGTAAGCATGCGAGACCGAGACGCCGCCGGCAAACATCTGAAATCCCGTCGGTTCCACGCCACCCAGATCGCGAACCGCGCCGTTTGTAACCAATGCCGTGCAACCCAGTGCCATCAGAATGTTTGCGTTTACCTCGCCGACAAACGCACCAAGCCCCGGTGGATCATCTGCGTCGTGAATTACGATCACGCGCGGAGCGGGAACCGTCAGAATGTGGCTCCACCAGTCCGTCCGCCGGTAATAGCTCCGGCCTTCTACAGTTGGCTCAGCGCTGCGAAGCCGGGCGGTCACGGCGTAACCGGCAACCGGCGGATGCGTCGGAAACATGCACCGGGTCCCCGAACTGGTAAAGCCGGTGTTCTGCAGCCGCACGCCGAAAAGCTCGATCGTGCTTGCCACAACGCATGTATCTATCCTGCGCAACTGTTCAAGCTGCGCAGGCTCCAAGCAGTCGAATGCCATAAATTAACCTCGAATGGAGGTTTCCCATGTAAATACCCGATGAATATGCGACGGAAAAAGAAACTAAGCAGAGAGGTAAGGAGGGGGGCGATGCTGGACTGATACCGAATACCAGATCGTTTCCGTGTTCGGCAGCCGGACGTCCGCTGTCCGGACGCTCGCTCTCGCATATGTGCGCGGAGGCGGCGCTAGTTGCGAGGACTGTGGAACAAGCTCACATTCTACCGCCACGTGAGCGGTCAAATCCGTCTTCGTTAACATCGACGATGATTGCGTCATGCCGTGCAGTGCATTCACCACCTGCTGCACTCGGATCGACCCTGAAAGGCAGATCAGCGCAACCATTAGCAGCCCGATCACAGCTGCGCCAATCCGTCCGCGGGTCCGCGGTTCGTTTGGCCGATTGTGGAGTATTGCTGTTGGCTGCATTCAGGTACTCTAGCGCTTGCCGCCGCACCTCGTCAACATAAGCTTCCCGATACGTGCTCTTCCCGACAAATGGCGCAGGGCTCCAAGCTCCATCGTGCATTCCTGTAATTGCTACCCGAACGCTCGGTCTGCCATTCCGGCAATCACCCAATATACGACGATTCTATAAGCGCCATGCTCCTGCTGGCGCGATTGATCGTATACCGTTTCGTAGTGCGCCGCGATTCACGGCGAGGTGTGCAACGGAAACGCGTGAGTGCATTGGGACGACCCGATGTTCTGCCTGCCTTGGCGGGCGCATACGATGAGGGAGAGGACGACTCCAATGAGACATCTGGCTATTGCGACGGCCAAAGAGTTCTTGGAAACTGTTTGCAAGACGATCCTCTCTGAGCGCGGAATCCAATACGATAAAGCGGGAGATCTTCCAAAACTCGTGAAACTCAAGGAACTTCAGCTTATGCCTGATGATCTTCCTGCGGCGGCACAAGGTACAGAATCTGTGCGCGTTCTTCTCCAAAACCTCGCTGCAATTGGTCAACTTCCGAAGTGTAGACGATTTCGTAGCGGTAAGAGCCTCCCGAATCCACAAACGTCAACAAAACTCAACCGCGCGACTCCAACTCGATCCATCGAAAGCAGTTATTTTCTACAAATTTCAACAGACTTCAAGAAGCGTAAAAATCTGGTTCGGGACCAGGAGGTCGGTGGTTCAAATCCACTCGCCCCGACCATTCTTTTCAATGTTATTGAACCATGCCGATCTGTGGATTCTCCCTACGGTCCTTGTGGCAGCTTGGTTCTATTTTCCGTACTGCCAGACGGGGCCAAATCTTTGCATTTGGAGGGCGATCTTCCATAAGAATTGCCCCGGATGTGGTCTGACCCGGGGCATCTGCTTTCTCGTACATGGACGCCTGCGCGAAGCTATCGCCTTCAACCATCTCTCCATCGTTGTGCTCTTTTTGATGACTGCCAATTTCGCAACGGCGGCAAGGAGTGCATATCGCGCATTGACGTGACGTAAGAGGTCCCACAAAAAGACCCGCTCTTTAGGAGCGGGCCTGCGGCTACTCATGCTGTTCATTCTAAGTGAGCGGCCAATATGACAAGGAACTGGCGCGGAGGAATGACGCGTACATCCTGAAACCGCGTAGGGAAATCTCGCGTGTTGCCGGTGACGACGTACGCTGCCCCGCCTTCTACCGCGCATTCGAGCACCATGTTGTCGTCAGGATCGCGCGTGACGCGGAGTTCGTGTTTCGGCTGGACGACCCGCGCCTGTTTTCGGATTGCCTGGATGGATCGCGTGATGGATTTCGGATCAAGACCGAACCGCGGTCTCCGCAGCACGCCCTCATATTCTTCGAGCAACGGGGGAGAGGCGATGATCGTGAAGCTTCCTGACAAGGCGAGTTCCAAAATCAGCGCCTCCTGTCCTTTAGCCTTCAGGTGTGCTGAGACTACGACGTTCGTATCGAGGACCGCGCTAACGCCGGGCACGGCCTCGGTCCTCGCGGTAGCGTCCGATCTCGACGTTTATTTGCCGCAGGGAGAGTTGATCGAGCCGCTTGGTTTTTGCCCGGCGCTGAATCGCCGCAAGGGCCCCCGGGCGCTCCACGAAGTTCCTGAGGTAATCCTCGACGCCCATAATTACCGCTTGCGCTTCCCCGCGCTTATCGACGACAAAGCGCTCCTGATTGTTTTTGACCCTCCTGAGGATCTGTCCGAACTGGGTCCGGGCGGTAAGCGCTGGTACGATTTTAGTCACTGTTTTATTGGTGCGGATGGCTGACTCCTTTCGGCCTTTGAATCGAACTAATCAATTAGTTCGCTATAACCCTAAGTCGTCGGGGCGCAATTGTCAAGAAGCAGCCTGCCCCCGACACCTCGGGAAAGGCGAGTGTCGCACAGGCCGTAAAACCTGTCCTACCGAAGAGTCGATCCATCGAGAAATCAGACACAAAGCGGTGTCGCGAGACGCCAATTTTGCCGGGGCTTTACGGGACAGTGACTGAACGATGGACGCTACTTTGAAAGCAGGGCAGGGGAGGACATGATGTTCCAGCGTTGCGTGCGCGAGGAGCCTTGAGAGTCTCGATTAGGCCGCAACTCGTTGGTAGCGGTGATGCAAGCCGCCGACTTGAGGAATCGCTCGTATGGTCAAAAAACTCGAACGGGTTGAAATACCATGACTTAGCATTTTCCACAGGCTGCCCTCGAATGGACTTCTCCGACCGAGAAGGAGCGCCTACAATCTCGTTTTCATAATCTGAGCTGAGGGGAATCTGAAATGCCTTGGGCGCGCATGCTGGCCTACGTCACGGGAACGGTCAATCAAGAACTTCTACTGCGGAATGAATATCTGGCGGCTGAGAATCGAATCCTGAGAAACCAGATCAAGGGTCGGCTGCGGCTTTTGGAAAGCGAGAAGGCGACGTTGGCCGAAATCGCTCACCGGCTCGGACGCGAAGCACTGAAGGATATCGCGGCAACGGCGACGCCGGATTACGATCTTAGGCTGGTATCGGAAACTCATCGCTCGAAAGTTCGATGGTTCGAAATTTCGTAGAGGAGCAGGTCGTCCGAAGGTCGACCCAGAGACGGAGAGGCTCGTCGTGCGAATGGCGAGAGAGAATCCTGCGTGGGGCTACGACCGAATCGTAGGGGCCTTGGCCAATCTGGGCCATCGGATTTCCGATCAAACCGTGGGGAATATTCTCAAGCGTCATGGCATATCGCCCGCGCCCAAACGGAAGCGGACGGTTCGATGGGCGGATTTTATTCGTTCACACATGGCGGTCATGGCAGGGGCAGACTTCTTTACAGTGGAAATTCTCACGCTGAAAGGACTTCTAACGTATTACGTGTTGTTTTTCATTCACTTGGAAAGCCGAAGGATATGGATTGCTGGAATGACGCGGTATCCGGACGGGGAGTGGATAAACCAGCAGGCGCGCACCGCCACGCTGGAGGACTGGGGATATCTGAACGGTTGCCGGTATGTGCTGCATGATCGTGACACGAAGATTTGCTTGTCGTTTCGACAAACGATGGAAGCGGGGAATGTGGAGCCCATCCGGTTGCCACCCAGGAGTCCGAATCTGAATGCGCACGCAGAGCGGTGGGTGAGGTCGGTGAAAGAGGAATGTTTGTCGAGGCTCATCCTGTTCGGGGAATCGTCGCTGCGTCGAGCCTTGCAGCAATATACGGTGCATTACCATGAGGAGCGGAACCATCAGGGCCAAGACAATAAGATCTTGTTTCCTTCCGAGAGGACGGTAGGGATAAAAGAGGGCGCCGTGGGTTGCCGGGAACGACTGGGCGGCCTTTTGAAATATTACCAACAAGAGGCCGCATGAAGGTCCTCTGTAATCGATCGGCTCTTATCGTCATTCCAAGGCAGCCTTTCGTGGATTGGTTGCACATGGCCGACCCCACGAGCCACCAACTCACTTTGCCAGACTTAGCGCGAGAGCCGAACATCTATTTGATTCCCGAATGTGGAACCCCTGAGGACGTGGCAGAGGTATTGCACGACGTATGTGAAGAGATTTTTGCCGAACAATTGGACGGCTGGTACAGGGACACAGCAAGTTGGCCGGAGGACCGCAGCTACGATGTGTTTTGCCAATGGTTTGACTACCAGCACCATTCCATGCTGATTGATCTGTGCCAGGGAAGATTGAGAGTTAGGGCTTATTAATGATCCACACAGAGATGGATCTGCTCCACCTGATGAGTTTTTTGGCCATACGCGGTCAGATATAACTCAAATTGACAGAATGCGGCCGGGCCTTAAGTTATTGATTCTAAAGCCGAGCAGCATTTTGGCGAGGCACAACAGGTGACGAATCAGCGGGCCCGACGGAGCGGCGCTTTCGCGACGCGAATCAATTCTCTCAGGGCGGTATTGACGGACTTGTCGTCAGGGAAGTGTTCGGCGACGTCTGGTGAGAGGAGCACGAGGTTGGTACCGGCTTTATAGCGCGCTGTGTACTTGCCCCGAATGCCGCCCTTCAACTTGACGAAGTCGTACTCTCGACGTAGTTCGTCGCGGACTTTTCGTTTCTCAGCTCTTCTCTTCATAATGGTTTCGCTCGCGTAGCGTCATTTTGCGGGCGCTTATGATCCTAATGTTGTCAGCCTTATCGGCGTGAGCCACAATCAAAACCCGACCCGCATCCGACATTCCGACAGTGATAAACCGCTGCTCCACGATGGAGTGATCTGGGTCGTCATACGTCACCGCCAAAGGATCGCCAAAGACCGTCGCCGCTTCGTGGAATGAAACCCGATGCTTGCGGCGATTTTGCGCTGCTTTGCGTGGGTCCCATTCAAAATTCACTGCGGCATATTATCATGCCGCTTGCGATTTTCGACTCTGTACAAAAGAACGTGCATTTCCTCACTGTAGATAATATTGTAACCGTCAGAACCTCAAAGTTCATCGCGATTCGACAGGTTTCAACGCGCCAGCCATAACGCCTTCAACAAGAACCACTTAGAATCGACAACAATCCCGGGAAATCAATAAGCTTTAGAATCTGGTTCGGGACCAGGAGGTCGGTGGTTCAAACCCACTCGCCCCGACCACTTTTTTATTTTAATTTCAACGATATAGCCTAGGTGGCCTGCGGTTGCATTCTCAACGGGCGGGCAAAACTGGCGGCGACTGCCTTCAGCGAGTTTCACGCGCCGAACTATTTGACAAACCAAAACGCATAAAAATCATGCTGCAGACCTTCGCTATCCTCGTGCGCAGATCCAGGGGAGCGGTCATATTCAGGGCTTGGAGCGTGAGCCGTCTATCACGATTCGATGTTGTTGCGGGAGGCGCGACCGCCTTGGAAGAAGCGGTCCACAAGAAATCGCTTGTGACGGGTTCGCCGCTCAGGACCATGGCGAGCAACTCGCCTCCGAGCACTTCGGGCGCGATCACGATATCCGGCTGCACCAGCTTGATGCGGTCCATGTGTTTGCTATCGCTAATGGCGACGACGGTTTTCGCGCGGCCCTTTAGTTCCTTTACCGCCAATGTGATGAACGCGTTTTCCGAATCGTCGGCGCGCATGGCGAGTACGGCTTGTGCCTGGTCAGCGCATGCCTGGCGCAGGATCGATAGGCTGTTGGCATCGCCTACAATGAGATCGTTTGGGTCGATATCGCCGGATGTGGGCGGCTGCGGCATGATCAGCACAACGGATTGATTGCGCTTCTTGAATTCGCGGTAGGTATTGTAGGCGAGCGGCGTTGCGCCAACCACGATGAAATGGTTTGTGCGCTTCATGCGTTTCTCCTTCGGAGCTGTGAGACGCGCGATCATCGGCCCGGCAATTGCCGTCACAGAGGTTGCGAACACCGCCAGGCCAAGAAACATCACCGATATGGCGAAGAGCCTGGCATTCGGAGTTTTGGGCGTGATATCACCGTAGCCCACCGTACTCATGGTGACAACGGAATAATAGAAACTAGTAGTCAGGTCTTTGATCGGCGGCGAAAATTGAGCGCCCAGATATAAGCTGCCGAATACAGCGTAGATCAGGAGCAGGAGCGCACTGGTTAGTGCGAAGAGCGTTCCGGCTGCAAGGCTGGTCCTATCGAACCACGAGTAGGAGACCAGCAGTGCGACCAGCAGAACCCCATCATAAGAGGTAAGCCCACGCAGCTGCCCGTGCCCGATGATCGCCGCGCTGAGGACCATTGAGGATGTCAAAACGATCGTGATGATCCACGCGAATCGCGAACGGAACAGAAGCCCCACGGACATGACCAGCATCGCCACGCCGATCAGCACGTACGGCATGCTCGCCGGCCGGAATTCTAGAATGTGGCGGGGAAAATCGGAGAGCAGCAGTTGCCGTTGCGAGTAGACGACGAGGCGCAACAGCAAATAGCCGGCACCCGCGAGCGCCAGAGCCAGAGGAACGTGGGGGAACCAGTAGCGCGTCCGTGCCGCGCGGCCCACGCGGCGCGCCGTCACGATAAAGCGAGCCAGGTAGCCCGGCCGCCAAATCCAGTGCGCTATTCCCCTTTCATCCGCCAAAACGCCCCCGCAAAATACATCCAATCGCTAATATAGCAGGGCTCGCTATCGCGGATTACGTCAAAGCTTTCCCCCGAAGGAGCGAAGGAGCGGTGACGATAATCAAAGGCAGGGCGACAACAGTGTAAGCGCACAGCCAAGAGTGGCTGTGCCACTCCTCCATTTTTCACTTCTTTCCGATATCGATCGATCCTTTGCAGCGCGCACCATCGTCGATCACGATCCTGGCCGAAATAATGTCGCCCAGGATCGAGCCGCTGGATTTGATTTCCACGCGCTCGCGGGCTTCGACGTTGCCCGTCACCGAGCCGTAGACGACGACCTCTTTCGCGGTAACGTTTCCTCTTATGCTTCCGCCTTCGCCGATGCTCAGCGCGGCATCGGTCAGTTTGACTGGCCCTTCGATCGTGCCCTCGGTGACGAGATCTTCGCTACCCGTGATCTCGCCTTTAATGCACAGCCCCGGGCGGATATAGCTGCCGCGCCGCGCCTGCTCCGCATTCTTCAATTCGTCAAAGACTTTGCTCATCATTTCCGCCCTTAGTTGCACGCATTTGCACGATCAATTCTACGGCCTTATGCCCGGAATCTTCAGCGTAATCCTATACAGGCTGGTGCTATCCGTGATGTAAAGAGTTCGCGCATCGGCGCCGCCCCAGGCGAGATTGGACATGCGCTCCGGCATATCGATCGTGCCGAGATGCTTTCCGTCCGGCGAAAAAATCCAGACACCGCCGGGTCCCGCGCCATACAGATTCCCGCTGCGGTCCACCTTGATTCCATCTGGCCCTCCCGTCCGCGTATCGGCGGACGCATCGGCGAAGAGCTTCCCATTCGTGACGGAACCATCGGGCTGGACGGTGTATTTCATCCAGATTTTTTTGCCGCTGTCGTCCACGTAGAGATATTTCTCGTCGGGCGAAAACGCGATGCCGTTGGGGCGCGGCAAGTCTTTGATGATGAGCTGCAATTTGGCGCGATCCGGCGGCGCACCAGGTGCCTGCCGCAACGCGCCGGGAATCCGGTAGACTCCGTTCACTTGCAGTTGCTTTTCGGAATCCGTGTCCTCTTGTGTGCGCAGACCGTAGGGAGGATCGGTGAAATAAAGCGAACCGTCCGATTTGTAGACAAGATCGTTCGGGCTGTTCAGCTTTTTCCCTTCGTAGGAATCAGCAAGAATCGTTACTTGTCCTTTCGGGTTGAGCGTTTCCAGGCGCCATACGGTGCGGCCGGCGTGTCCGGCGACGGTGAGACGGCCTTTGCTGTCGAGGGTCATTCCGTTCGACCCCGGCTCGGGACCGCCATACGGCACGGAGCCTTTGTATCCGCTCGGCTGCATAAAAATGCTCGTGCCCCCGTCTGGCGTTGCCTCGCGAATGCTGTTGCTCGTGATTTCCGCAAAGAGCAGATAGCCCGCGTGGATCCAGACCGGGCCTTCGGTCCACGTAAATCCGCCGGCCACTTTCTGCAGCTCGGCCTTCTGCGGCACGATCGCGTTGATGCCGGGGTTAAGCCGCTCGATTTTCGCCGGTTCCGGCTTTTCAAGCTCCATGGCGAAGACGCTTGCCGCCACGATCGCGATTAATGCCGCCAGGCAAAACCCTTTTTCCCAATTCATATGCATCCCCCGGATAATCGCGGACCGTATCGCGCCCAAGTAGCGCTGTCAACGCTTTTGTAGGCTGGGCCGCGTGGGCGACGAATGGTGACGGGTTAGGATTCGAATGCGGTTCTCGGAGGGTGCGGTTGCACGTGTGGACCAGGTGGTAGTCGCAGGCGCGCAGCCAGGCTACGCTACGCGCCGGGCCGTTCGCGGACCAGGTGGATCGCGCCGTTGATGGTGCGCAGGGAGATTTCGCCGCCGCCGGTGCCGAGTTTGCCGCGAAATGCGCCGAGATTTGTGGGCGCCGTTGCGGCGCTAACCGGCAATTCGGAGGAGAAATCGCCGTTCATATTTTGGACTTTCAGGTTGGCGCGGGTATTCGATGGAAGCGTGAGAACGACGGAGCCATTTACGGTTTCGATGTCCATTGGCGCACCGCTGGTGACGTTACGCAATTGCAGAGTGAGATTGCCGTTGGTGGTCTTGGCGTTGAAGCGTCCGGCGCTGTCCGTGACCTGCACGTCGCCATTGACGGAGCGGAGATCGCCGCCACCCTGCACGCCGTGGACGAGCACGCTGCCATTGACGGTCTTAACGGCCGCGAGAAGCACGCGGAACGGAACATGCACGTGATACTCGACGGTGACGCCGTTTCCGGTGCTGCTGGGATACAGCGTGTGAACCGCGACATGACCAGGCACACTCTCAACGTCGATTTGGACCTGATCGAGATCGCCTGGATCATTTTGGGCGGTTTTCACGGCGCTCACTTCGACTTCGTTGCGATCCCAGCCCTCGACCTGGATCGAACCGTTGATGTTATCAAGCTGGAAGTTGCCTCCCGAGGAGAGCGGGTAGGTTTTGTCGAAGAGTTCGTCCGTCGTGGCAGAACTGGGAAGAGCGACGACGAGCAAGGCCGCGAAAAGGGCGATGCCCGCTGCAGCGAAGAATCTCAGCTTCGTTGAAACGGCAAGCAGATTCCTCGGACCTGCATTCGGCTGGCGCTTGGAATGACAATTCAAAACTATTGCGAGTGTGGTGCAACGCTTCGTCGTCATCTCGATTCACCCCTTCTTCGAGAACAGCCTGCTGTACAAACTGCCGCACGAACTGCGGAGAACACGTTAGCGTTGCGATTGCGGGAAGAGTCTCTGTTGCAATTCCTCAAGCTGCTTCTGAAGGCTTTCCATTTGCTGATGGTACATCTGCATCTGCTTGTCGGCGTCGCTCAAGATGAAATGAATGTTTCCCGCTACGGTGCGAAGGTGAAGCACTTCACCGCCACCGTTCAGAGTCGCGGCCGCCCTCGCCACGCGCTGGCCCTGCGCATTGTCATCGTATTGAACCTGAATGGGAAAGGCCGGGTCGATGATGAAGCCGTGGGTTTGGCCCATTTCGACTTGGGCGTCGATTGTGACAGGCATCGTGCGGTTAAGATAAACGTCAATATCTCCGTTCAACGATTGGAGGTCGCAATCCGCTAAGTCCTTCGGTGGAGACATAAACCATGCAGTGATGCCGCCGGTGGCTGTGGACGCTTTTACGGTGCCGTCGGCTTGAGTGACGTAGATGCTTCCGTCAGCCGTCTGCAGATTGGCTGGACCGGAACTGCGCACCACGCGGATTCCGCCGCCGTCCGTCTTAGCGCGCACGAGGCCGGCCGCTTCGCCGACCTGAATCTGGCCCCCGGCTGTTTCGGCAAAGAGATCGGAGCCAGCACGCTCGAGGGTGATATTGCCTCCGTCAGTGACGAGGTGTGCAGAGCCGCCGATCGAATCGGAACGAATGTGGCCGCCGTGCGTATGAAGAAACGCGCTGCCTCCGACCGTGCCGGTGGTGATATGACCGCCGCCGGTCTCGGCGACAAGTTCGCCACTGACGTTTTTCACGCTGATGTGCCCGCCGGCTATGGCCGTGAGATGCGCGGTGCCATTGATGTTTCCTGTGGTGATATTCCCGCCCTGCGTCAAAAGAGTTTCGTGACCGGCAAGATCGTCTGCGGTAATGTTGCCAACGCCCGTGGAAACATCGAGGGAATAATCTATGGGAATCGTCAATTCAATGGTGACCCACAAGCGCCCCGCCGGAACGTGGGTGCTGGTGCTGCCCAAAAGGGATACGCCATGCTGGAGAACGAGCGAATGCATCGAGAAGCTCTTGAGAAGCGCCTCGGCATTTTCGGTAGAAGCATCGGTCTCCAGATGCACGTGGTAATCGATCGAGGGCGAATCGTGGGTATGGATGAGGATGCTGCCCAGGTCGGTCCGCAAATGAAGGTGGCCGCCTTCATGCGTTGCGACGTTGCCAGAGAAATCGCGCAAAGGACGCGCATTCGCGGGCTGCGAGCCGGTTGCTCGCGCCTGAGAGCGATCGGCGCGGCGGGCCCACGCAGGCAATGAAAAACTAAGGCTTGCCGCAACGAGAAGGCCCAAAACCGCTGGCGTCGAACGGCGCAGCCGGAGATGCCGCGGGGCGGCACGCGTAAACAGGAAAATGTTTGACAGCGGGAAGGCGAGAGAGGCTTTTCGGGTCGCTTCGCGTTCGTCAGGATGACAAATAGCTTGAATTGCCGTGTGGGCTGCGAAGGCGGACCACGATTGCCGCACGGCTAATACCTTGAGCCAGGCCCAAGGTCGCGAATGGCCGCAGCGCTCTGGAGCCGGATGTAGGCGTTGGGATCGTTCCGCATGCGGTCTTGCAGAACCGAGAGCATTTTGTCGCTCGAGGATACTTCGCCCTTGGCAACCATGTCACGCAGCGAGTTAATGGCTTCAACGCGCACGCCGGGATTTTGATCGTCGACAAGGGCGTCGAGAACGGTCTGCTGGATGATGTCCTGGGGCTCGGCGCCATTGAGGGCTTCAAGGGCTTTCAGGCGCACGGCGGCATTCCTATCCTTGTGAACGGCGTGGCACAGAGCAGAACGAACTTCGGGATCGTTCGTTCGCGCGCTGAGCGCTTCGACGGCATCGAGGCGAATGTCCGGACAGAACCGGTCGCCGCCGCGAAGAATATTGATGAGCTCGCTTTTCACGTTGTCGTCATTGACCGTGCCCTCGACGGTGAACGGCTGCTGCTCTCTCATCTGGAGCTGAACCTGCGGAAGCGCGCCATCGAACGAAGGAAGCACATTGATGCCAGCGACGTCCGCTGTATGAAGATCGAGTGGAGCGAAAGCCTGCGGAGTAGGATTCACAGGCGCCGGATTATTGACTTGCGCCGGACCCGGGGAAGGCGCAATCGCGGGCTCTCCTGGAGCAATTACGCGATGCAGCACGCGTGGACCGAGAAGCAATCCAGAGGAAAAGCCGACAATCAAAAGCGCCGCCGCTCCCCAAGCAGGCGCGCTCAACAAGGCGAGCCAAGCGGCCGGAAACACGTACGAGAGCGAACGCCAAAGCCAGCCATGCTCTTCTTCGCGATCGATTGCGTCCTCAAGCGACGCACGGCAACCGGCGAGAAGACTAGCGTCGGGCTCGGTACGATGCTCGCTCAACAGCGAGAGAATTTGCCGTTCGCGGGACAAAGCAGATGAGCATGCCTCGCATTGCGCGGCATGCGTGATCCAGTGGCTATGAAGTTCGGCCGGAAAATCCTCGCCGGCGGCGAAGATCATGATGAACTCTTCCCATTCGGGGCACGGGCGAAGGAAGACTTCGCCAGCGTGCGGGGAGTTCATCTCGGGACTGAGGTGCGAATTATTCTCGTGTGCCATTTCTTGCTTATCTTTATCGCAATCCTTGCTTATCGTAATCCTTCGAGCGAAGCACGCAACTTCCTCGTCGCTCGGAATAGAGAATTCTTCACCGTTTCCTCAGAGGTGCCCAGCACGTCACCGATCGCGCGCAATCGCATACCTTCGTAGTGCTTCATTTCAAACACCATGCGCTCCCGCGGCGAAAGGCGTTTCATCGCTTCCCGAATGCGGCCGCTGATCTCGTGACCCAGCAACTGGCGCTCGGGATTCGTCGAGGGGTTCCGCTGTGGCTGGCGATCGAAGAAATCCCTCGTGCTGGCACCTTCGGTATCTTCGGGAACGGGCGCTTGATCTTCTCGCCGCGTCGTCCGCCGTCTGAGATAATCCAACCCCACGTTGGTCGCCACTCGATACAGCCAGGTATAAAAACTACATTCAAAACGGAAGCGGTGAAGGTTTCTGTAAACCTTCAGGAAGGTTTCCTGGTAAATGTCGCGCGCGTCTTCCGGGCGATGAACGATATTCATCGCCAGGCGCAAGACATCGCGATCGTAACGACGCACTAACTCGTCGAACGACTGGCGGTCGCCCTCTTGTGCCCTTCGGACTAACGCATGCTCTTCCGCGACCTTTGCGGCCGCGGCCTGCCGCGCATCCGCTTCGAGCGCGATGCTTGTTCCCATCGTTGGCATGGCCGGCTGCGTGCTTGGTGCGAATCGATCGGCTAATCTGTCGATCCCGCGGGCGGCGCTGTTGCCGGCGAACCCTTCCTTGGGCTTCATAGTCATAGACGAGACGCTAAGCCTTTTGTTAGCACCGAGCTGCTTTTGCTTTCCGTCACCTCAAAACCCAGAAGCTCCCTATTTACAGTAGGATGCGGAAACAGAGAGGGCGGTTGCCGTTGGCAATTTTGGCGCGAAGGGCGCCATAAAACGCGGATTATAGGCCTAATAGAGGCTCAACGCGAGCCTTATAAGACCGTAAACTCCGGCGCAAACGGCGAGGTCTACGACGGTGCCCCAGTCGGTCTGAAAGCCACGGTGACGGAGCGGTTCGGGTAGGTTGGGCATGAGCGAAAAGTAGTAGATGGCGTTTCCGAGGATAATTGCGATGAGGTATTCGAGCCAACGGCGAGGGGTAACTCCGAGAAATTGCCGCGATTGGCGCGCCATACGAGCGTTCAACTCCGAAAAAAGCCGATGCATCGGCGCGTTGGCTTGCCGGTGAGAGGCTTCAACCCATATTATTGCAGCCGCCCCGATATGGTCCAGTCGAAGGTCCAACTGAATAGTCCGGTAATGTATTTGAAAGGCGTCGGGCCGCAGCGCGCAACGGCGCTGGCGCAGCGCGGAATCACGACTGTGGGCGAACTGCTGAATTATCTGCCGTTTCGGTATGAGGACCGGATTCGCTTTACGCCGATTGCGGAGATTGTGCCGGGCCAAGTGGTTACGATTCGGGCAGAAGTGGCGCCGGGCGGCGGCGGAACAGTGCGGTTCGCGCGCGGGCGGGGGCCGGTGTTTCATTTGCCGGTGCGAGATGCTTCCGGGACGATGCAGGCAAAATTTTTTCACGGCGCGTACCTGCAGGATCGGTTAAAGGAAGGGCAACAGCTCGTCTTGCACGGGAAGGCCGAATACGACTTTTACCGGCCGACGCGAATCGAGATGATCAACCCGGAAATCGAGCTGCTGGGCAGAGAAGATACGGCCGCGGATTCGACGGAAGTCGGGCGGATTGTGCCGATCTATGAGGCCATTGCTGGGATCAGTTCGCGAATGCTACGACGCATTATTTACGCGCTGCTTGGAATGTTGGAAAAGGAGATTCCCGATGCGCTGCCAAAGGAGATTCGCGAACGGTATCGATTCCCTTCCCGGCGGGAGGCTTTGCTCTATGCGCATTTCCCGCCAAAAGAAGAGGACATGCAGAAACTGAACAGCTTTCGTAGCCCCGCACACATGCGGCTGATCTTTGAGGAGTTTTTCTCATATCAACTGGCGATGGCGCTGCGAAAAACGAACGATCACCGCCAGACCGGAATTGCGTTGCGGGTGCGCGAGGACAAGATTCGCGGGGCGCTAAAGCGGATTTTGCCATTTAAGCCAACCGGGGCACAGAAGCGCGCGCTCGCGGAGATCGTTGCGGACTTGGAGAAGCCCTATCCCATGCACCGTTTGCTGGAGGGCGATGTGGGGAGCGGAAAAACGCTAGTGGCACTCGAGGCCGCAACGATTGCGATTGAGAACGGGTGCCAGGTGGCACTGATGGCGCCGACGGAGATTCTGGCTGCACAACATTATCTTTCGGCAAGGCGCGTGTTTGAGCCGGCAGGATATAGAGTCGAGTTGATCACAGGCGGACGAACAAAGGCGGAACGCGAACTTGCGGCTTTGCGCGCGCAAGTGGGGCAGGCGCAGCTTGTGGTGGGGACGCATGCGCTGATTGAAGAGGGCATGAAATTCGAGAAGCTGGGGCTTGTGATTGTGGATGAGCAGCATCGATTTGGCGTGTTGCAGCGGAAGCGGCTGATCGAGAAGGGCATCGCGCCGCACCTGCTGGTGATGACGGCGACGCCGATTCCGCGGACGCTCGCGCTGACACTCTTTGGCGATCTGGACCTTTCGGTGATCGATGAAATGCCCCCGGGTCGGACACCGATCGAGACGCGCTGGGCGACCGAGGAGCGGCTGACGGGCGTATGGGAGTTTATGCGGCGCGAAATAGCGAACGGGCGACAGGCGTATGTGGTGTATCCGGTGATCGAGGAGTCGAAGCTCGAACTCAAGGCCGCGACGGCGGAATACGAGAGGCTGGGGAACGATGTCTTTCCGACGCTGCGCGTGGGATTGTTACATGGACGGATGAAGAATGATGAGAAGGATTCCGTGATGGAGCGGTTCCGGCGCGGCGAACTGAATATATTGGTGGCGACTACGGTGATTGAGGTTGGTGTGGACGTGCCGAACGCCACGGTGATGGTGATTGAGCACGCGGACCGGTTTGGGCTGGCGCAACTGCATCAGCTGCGCGGGAGGATCGGGCGCGGCAAACACAAATCACACTGCATTCTGGTGGCGGCGAAAACGATTAAAGGCGAGGGGCGCGAACGTATCGAGGCAATGGTCGCAACAACTGACGGATTCGAGATTGCGGAGCGGGATTTGAAGCAACGCGGACCGGGCGAATTTTTCGGCACGAGGCAACATGGCGATGCGGCGTTTTCGTTTGCGCAGCCGCTGCGGGACTACGAGATTTTGGAAATGGCGCGACGCGAGGCGTTTGCATTGGCCGAAAACGACACGCGCGCGAAAGAAGTGGCGGCGCGACTGGAGGCAATGAGTCCGGCATGGCAGCAGCGGTATCGATTGGCCTCGGTGGGGTGACGATGCGCGTGATCGGGGGGAAATTCGGCAGCCGACGATTGAAAGGGCCGGGCCTTCTGCGTTTGCGGCCCACGAGCGACCGGTTGCGCGAAACACTTTTTAATGTGCTCGGGCCGGCGGTACAGGATTGTCTTTTTGTGGATTTGTATGCGGGCACGGGTGCGATTGGGATTGAGGCGGCGAGCCGCGGCGCGCGCGAGGTGATTTTTGTGGAGAAGCATGCAGCGACGACGCGACTCTTGCGCCAGAACCTTACCGCGCTCGGGCTAAACGGGGGAGTGGAATTGATTGCGGGTGACGCGGTGCAGGGCCTTGAAAAGCTTACCGCCCGGCATCTTGTGACGGATTTTATTTTTCTCGACCCGCCTTACGAGCGGATGGATGAGTATGAGCGCGCGCTGGACTTTATCGACAGTTCGCATCTGCTAGTGCCGGTGAGCCGCGTGATTGTGGAGCATTCGGCGAAGACGGAGCTGCCGGATCGATTTGAACGGATCGAGCGGGTGCGCCTGATTGAAGAGGGAGATGCTGCGCTGAGTTTTTACCGGCTTGCGGCGGCCGCGTGAATTCAGTTGGGGTATCTGCCGATTGTGAGCTGGCGGACGAGGTTTTCGGCCTGGAGGCTGGCGGCGTTGAAATCGGGAGCGGTGCCCCAGCCGAGGACGTCGCCCTGATCCTGCTGCTCGACGACATAGTAATACTTCGGTTTGATTACGAATTTATCGGCGATGATTTGCGTGATGCAGTGATTGCTGCTGACGCAAAGGCTGGCGTGGGAGGACAGATTCGCCGGCTCAACGATGCGCTGGCGGTGAAGCCTCAGGATACTCTTCAAGAGTTCAGGCGGAAATGACGCAATCGGGTACTGGCACATACCGGTGGCGGGCTTGCCTGGATAGCACTCCTCGACCAAAGCCTCATAACCCAAGAGCTGACTGCATGTGTTGCGATCCTCCACGGCCCACGAAAGATCGCCTGCGCTGCGGAATCCGCTAAATCCTCGCTTCACCGAATCTGCGATAGATCGCGTGAGCATATTCATCATCGCCGCCGGC
Source organism: uncultured Acidobacteriota bacterium (assembly GCA_963753205.1). Lineage (GTDB taxonomy): Bacteria > Acidobacteriota > Terriglobia > Acidiferrales > UBA7541 > Palsa-295. Next base: position 643,940 of record CAVWBL010000002.1, read on the forward strand.
TCAAACCGCCCGTCAGAAAGATGCGCCTCGCGAGCCGTGTGAAATTCGAGGCCGCCGATTTTTCGGGATGAATCGACGTCGACGCCGATGAAGCGGAGATCATATTCGAGGCGCTTAACAATTTCGGCACTTTGCACGCAGAAGCAGCGTTCGCCTTTGCGCAGGCCTTCTGCGATAAAAGGCGAGAGAACCTCCATCAACGCGTCTTCAGAGCGAGAGAAACGCAGATGTGATCGTCGTGATGGAATTGGAATAGAGAAGGGGCCGAAGCAGTCATCGATTTTTTCGCCTACGATTGCGAGGCTAACAAACCTTGTGGACGAGTTTCAAGAAATGATCGTCACAGAAAACGCGCAAGTTCCACTGAGGAGGAGCCCAAGAGGGATCCTTCGTTTGCCGCTTCGCGGGCAAGTTCACGATGACGCTTTTTAATTTCTCTAAGCACAAGAGAAAGAACCCACGGGAAGTGCCCGTAACGCGCTACGAAGCAAATGCAACAGGACGAGTCATGGATTGGCGTTCACAGATGTGGGTAATCGGTGGCAGCCCGGGAATGGCGGCGGGCATCGAAGCAGTCGGGTATAATTCCCACTTCCATGGCTTTGATTCGACAGGATACCGTCATTGACGATTACGTGGTGACGGCGCCGGTTCATTCGCGACTGCCGCGGCTCGATCTTGGCATCGACTGGGTGCCACGCTGGGAAGAGTTTCGGACGAGCTTGCGCGGGGCGCTGACCGGTCCCACAGCAGGGAGCAATGAGGCTATTTCGGGCGGCGAAGACTTGCGCGTGGAGTGGGTTCGCGGCTATCGGCCGCGGAGTCCGTTTCTGGTGGCGGCACTGTGCCATGTAGTTGGGATTTGGCTGATCACGCTGCCGATCTGGGGATTTCTGCCGCAGACGCAGGCTGCCGCTCCCATGCAAGTCAATGTACAGTGGGACCTTTCGGATTTGCCGCCAATTGCTTTGCCTGCGCGAGCAGCGAAAAAATCCGTCTCGCGAACCCACACCGATGATGCCGCGAAAAAGAATCAGGCACAACGCGGCGCCGACGCCTACCATCCGCGGCAGACGATACTCTCGACGCCGGTGCGGCTGACGCATCCGCGGCAAACGCTGATCGAGCCGGATGCGCCAATGAAAGCGCCAATGATCGTTCAGCAATTGCCAAACATCGTGCAGTGGTCCGCACCGCAATTGCGGCGGCCGACAATTGAGTATTCGACGACCCAGAGTAAGCCGGAACTGCGGCCGATGCGACATCGCTCGGAGGCTGCGCCGCAGATCGCCGAGAAGGGAAAGGATACTGAGCCATTGAATATTGCGGATATCAGCGAGATACATCTCGCTGTGCCGGCGCCCGTTGTGTCGAAGGCGGTGATCGCGCCGCGTCGAACGATGCGGCGTGATGCCGCGGTGGCGCCGCAACTTCGCGACAGTGTGAAGGATGCGAGCCTGTTGAATGTCGCTGAAACGAACGATGTGCGGCTGGCACCGCTTGCGCCCGCTCCCTCCAATTCGCCTGTGATGGCGCAGCGTCGAACCACGCGACAGGCTGCGGCGGCTCCAGAGATTGCGGAACAGGCGAATGGAAATCCGGTAGACGTGCGAAAGCTAATCGCCATTTCGGCGGCGCCGGCGCCGCCTGCGCCAGAGGCGCAGATTCCCAAAGGTAATCTTGCAGCGAATGTCGCAATTTCTCCCGATGGCAAAAAGCCCGGAGCAGCGGCAGGAGCGGAACACGGCGGGTCGGATTCGGCATCCGCGGCTGCCAGTGCGAGTGGAAATTCGCTGCCGGCTGCAATCAGCGTGAGTGGGTCGAGCGGGAAAGCGGCCAACGCTGCGGGTTCGGCGCGACCGGGAAATATCACGCCGCATTTGAACCTGAGCATGCGGCCAATGATTTATCCCGGATCGACAGCGCCGCACGCGGCGAGGACCGGCCCTGCAAATGTAGCGGCGTTGCCACCGGGAGCGCCTCCCGAGCAGCTTCTCTCGGGCAAAGTATTTAGCATGCACGTAAGCACGCCGAACACGACAAGCACGCTTGGAAGTTGGGCGCTCAGCTTCGCGCAATTGGCGGACGCTCCCGGCGTGGCGAGCGACAAGCTTTCGGGACCGGAGCCGATTTACACGGTCGATCCGAAATACCCGCCGGATACGATGCTGGAACACATCACAGGCGAAGTCGTGCTTTACGCGATTATCCGCAAGGACGGATCGGTGGATAGCATTCAGCTCGTTCACAGCCTAGATCCGCGCCTCGATCGCGCGGCGATGGATGCGCTGGCACAATGGAAGTTCCGGCCCGGATCGCGCGCAGGCAAACCAGTGGACCTCGAAGCGGTGATTCATGTGCCGTTTGAGTATCGGAATTTGAGGTATTGAAGCACACCGCGCAGCGGTCCTGAAAAACGAAGAGATCCTTCGGGTCTTTCGGTACGGTGAAAGACCGAAACCACATCATCCTGGCTGCATAAGCTGGCGCAGGCCCTTCTTCACTTCAAAACGTCGATGAGGCGCGAGACTTCGTCTTGCGTGTTGTAAATGTAGGGCGCGATGCGAAGCGATGTTCCGCGAAGACTGACGTGGATTTGCGCTGCGCGCAATTTTTCGTAGATGGCGCGCGTGTCGTCCGGGTTGATCGCGGAGATGCAGATGTAGGGCCCGCGACGTTCGCGCGGCTCGGGTGAGGACATTTTGACGCGGTCGCGCGGCATGCGGTCGAGAATTTCGTTTGTGAGCGCGTCCACGTGCTTCTGAATGTTTTCGGCTCCAATTCGCTCAAGCAGTTCGAGCGATGCGTCAAAGGCCGCGAGATTGGTGAAGTTTGCCGTTTCCGCTGAATCCCAGCGACGCGCACCGGGTGCTGGGCGGAATTCGGTCGCAGGCAGCGCGTGAAAATCGCGGGCGCCTTCGAGGGCCATGAAATAGGTGGCGCCAAGCGAAAGCCTCTCAATCCATTCCTCGGCAATCCAGAAAAATCCGGTGCCATACGGACCGAGTAGCCATTTGTAGCCGCTGCAAACGGCCATCGTTGCCCCCAGATCGCGAATCCGGAACCTCATGGCGCCGGCGCACTGCGTCACATCAAGCAACAAGATTGCGCCGACTTTTTCGCACGCGCGAGCGACACGGGCGGCGTCTAGCATGGCGCCGTTGTCAAAGCGGACGAGGCTGGCCGTAACGACGCGGGTTTGCGGGCCGATTTCGAGGATGTAGTCCTCGGCAGAAATGAAAGCGGCTCGGGGTTCGACGACGCGGATGCGCAGTTTGCCCGCGGTTTGATAGCGCAACCAAGTGGAAAAATGCGCAGGGAATTCGCCGCGGCCAATGAGGACTTCGTCGCCCGGTTTCCAATCGATGCCGGCGGCAACGCAAACCATGCCGGAGCTCGCGCCCGTGGTGACGGCGATTTCTTCTGGACGAGCTTCAATGATGCGCCCGATTTTTTCGCGGATGCGATCGGGAAGATCGAAATAGATCGCGTCGGGAAGACGATACGGATGCTTCTTCCATTCGAGCGCTTCGCGGGCGGCGCGGTCGGAGACGAGCGGCAGCGGACCTTGTAACGCGGCGTTGAAATAGGCGATCCCTTCGAAGTCTGCAAATTCCTGACGGAAGGCGGTGGACAGGGACAGCGTTTGGTTTGTCATGGGGGGATTTTATCCAGCCAGCCCGGCGAGTGGAAATTGGAGAAGGTCTGTTGAACGCGGACAATTTGGCTGGTGAGGACTAGAAATGCGTGCGGAGATCGCGGAAGCCGGAGAGGATGAGGAGTTTGCCGGCGCCGCTTTCGATTTCGCACTTTTCGAGTTCCCAGGTGGAGGAGTGCGGGATGAAAACGGCGTTGAGTCCGGAACGCATGGCGGGATTGATGTCGCTGCGCGGGCTATTGCCGACCATCCAGCCGTGAGACTTCACGATTTTGAACTGGTCGATCATGCGCTCGTAAGTTGAAGGCTCCTTTTCGATGACGATTTCGATGGCGTCGAAATAGGTTTGGAGGCCGGAGCGCTCGACCTTTGCGGCTTGCTCGGCAGGCTCGCCCTTCGTGAGGAGGATCAGGCGATTGCGCTTGGCGAGATAGGCAAGCGTTTCAGGGACGCCGTCCATAATGTGCGGCGGAGTGTTTTCGAGCTCGGAAACAATGCGCTCGATCTCCTGGAGGATTTCGCGGCGCGAGCCGTTGCCCGCGAGCTTTGTATAGGTGTCTTCGAGCGAACGATGAAAGCTGCGGACGCCGTAACCGTGCTGGCGGATGTTGCGGCGCTCGGTCTCGTTGAGGATGTGACGGACGTATTCGGGCGTGTAGCCGAGATGTTCGAGCTGATTGACAAAGTGCTCGATCGTCTTCTCGAAGAAAATGTTGTTTTCCCAGAGCGTGTCGTCTGCATCGATGAGCAAAGTCTGACGTGGCATCGATCCCCTCAGATTTTTCGCAACGAACAAGAATACAGGATGCAGGGCGGGGAAAACACTTCTTCGAAGCAAATGCGGATTCGCGGGGAACGTTCGTTAAAGGGGGGCGGGGAGAAATTCGTGGCGGTCGATACGGGCTGCGACGCCGCGGCGATCCTCGTGCGATTCGACACGGAGGACGCGGCCGTAACAGCGGATGTGGACGTCACCGGCGAGCGTGATCTGCTGCGGTAGAGTAAGGACGAATTCTATAGAGCTGCCGGCGAGCGGCTCAGCCTGAGTGAAGAAATATAAACCGCGATAGCTTACGTCGCGCGTTTCGCCGTCTTTTTCGACAACGCCCGCGCCATCGGGATAGCGGAGGCGAACGGGGAGCATCATGGCAAAGCGACGCGCGGCACGGCGGTCCGTTTGTGCGTCCACAGGGTCTCCTGTCAGCGATGGGGCCACGCTATCACCGCTTGGGCGTTACGGGCAATGTGTTTTCCTGCAGGAAGCCTTTACGGGTTTGCTGCCAGGAGCGTTCCGTCCGGCGACCACTGAACGCCTTCGGTCAAGTTACCGCTGAGGCTTGGAGCAGCGTAGAGCAGCGTAGATGCGGTCAACGGTGAGTTGCGCAGAGGAGCCGCTTGTCTGCGCGCCGGTCGCAAGGCAATGCGCGATGGCGAGACAGATAATGGACATCGCCGCAAAAAGCTTGTGCCGGGCCCGTGAATCAGGTGTTTGGACAATTGCAACACAGCTTTTTTTATAAACGCTGCGGGTTGCGAATCGAATAGTTTCGCGATCAAGATCAGATGACGGGCGCAGACTCCGCGCACGATGGCGCTGTGAAAAAATTTCTCTCATCCGGAAAACTTCGAGTACAATCCGCGTCACGCCGTGTAGGGTTTCGGACTACGGCGACTGAAATTGCAAGCAGGTAAAAGGCGAATTTATCGGGTGCGGAAGCATCCAAACACCGCAACACAGCTTCCAACTTGCGCCGTTCATAAGCGGGTGGCGTCTAACAGATAGATAGAGGCGAATCGCAGTTCCAGTACCTGGCAAAATTGGCCCGATATGTGCACGCCAAATTGAATCACTGACCCAGTGCAGTTCATCGATGGATGGAGTAAATGGCGGAACGAATTTTGATCGCTGACGATCACCCTGCCGCAAGAATGGCGCTGACGACACTCTTACGGCGCGAAGGCTTTGAAGTTCATGACGTGAGCAGCGGCGATGACGCGCTGGCGCAATGCGCGTCTTTCCGGCCGGACCTGATTCTGCTGGACATCGTGATGCCCGGGATGAACGGATTCGAGGTTTGCCGGCGAATCAAGGCGACTCCCGAGACGCGCCTCACACCGGTGGTGCTGATCACCGGACTTTCAGAGACGGGAGACCGAATCAAGGGCATCAATGCAGGCGCCGACGATTTCCTGAGCAAGCCGATCGATATGAACGAGCTGCTGGCGCGAACGCGTTCGCTGCTTCGGCTGAAGCAATACACGGACGAGTTAGAAAACGCGGAATCGGTGCTCTTCACGCTGGCGCACAGCATTGAAGCGCGCGACCCCTACACCGGAGGACATTGCGAGCGGCTTTCAGAAATGTCTGCGCGGCTGGGAGAAAAACTAGGGCTGCCGGAGGAACAGGTGAAGGCGCTGCGGCGGGCGGGAATCGTGCACGATATAGGAAAGGTGGTGGTGCCGGACGCGATCCTGCTCAATCCGGAGCCTCTTTCCTGCGAAGACATGGAGATTATGAAGAAGCATCCGGTGGTGGGCGAACACATCTGCAAGCCGATGCGAACCTTCCGGCTGGTGCTGCCGATCATTCGCCACCATCACGAACACCGCGACGGCTCGGGATATCCCGACGGGCTGCGCGGCGACCAGATCCCGGTCACCGCGTCAATTCTTCAACTCGTGGACGTGTACGATGCGTTGACGACGACCCGTCCGTACCGGCAGGCGTCTTCGCCGACCGAGGCTCTGGAAATTATGGACAGGGAGTCGGCCAAGGGTTGGTGGGACCGCGACCTGCTCAAAGCGTTCCGCGAAATGATCCTGGATGGACAGAAAAACGGCGGAAACGGGCAACACTAAAAGACTGGCCCGAGCCGGGATCCGGCTCGGGCCAGGGGCGTTGTGCGGCAGGGGCACTACGAGGATATTTACCTTCAGTCTTTGTCTTTGCCGCCTTTTGTGGTTATGACCTGTCCCGTCGATGGATCGATCATCACGACGTCGTCGCGCTGATTCTTGAAGTTGAACATGTTGAGAATTGAGCCGGCAAACGCGTCGAACGAACCGTTGCCGATCTGCGGCAATCCCCAGTTGTCCTCAATGAAACGAACAACCGAACTTTGGTCGATTCCGGTGTGGTCCACGAAGTTTTCCTTGGCATAGGGCGAGATCACGAGAAAGGGAATGCGGGGACCGTAACCGCAACGGGCCTGGATTCCTTCGAGCGAATCCGCGCCTGTGCCGCACATGCCCGTGCCGGAGAGAGCATCCGCGGGATTCATCGACTGATTGACGACCGGGCCCATCTGGTGGTCGTACCAGCCGTCTGAATCGTCCCAGGTGATAATCACGGCGGTGCTGTTCCACGTGGGCAGCGACTGGAGGAAATTGACTACGTTCGTGATGAAGACCTGTTCGTCGAGCGGGGAGGAGTTTCCGGGATGGCCGTCTTCGGCTCGCGGAGCCTTGAGGTAGCTCACGGCCGGCAGGTTTCCGGCCAGAGCTGCCTTCGTGAACCACCTCAGATCATACTGGTGGTTTGCCTGCCCATTGTGGCCGATTTCTGCAAGGCTTGAGGGCGGGGTGTGGTGCGGGTTTGCGGTAGCCGCGTAGTAATCGAATGGGTTGTGATGCGAACTGTAGGCGGTCTCCGGCGTGCCATCAATGCGATTCGTCTTGGTGGCGCAAACGGCCTTTCCGTTGACGACAGAACTGGGGGTGAAGCCACCCTGGAACCATCCCCAGGTGATGTGTTGGGAGTTGAGCAGGCTGCCGATGTTTTCGTTCGCGGCAAGCATACCGAACGGAGCGGAGCTACCGCAGTCGTCATAAAGGGCATCATCATCGCTGACGACAACGTCGCCATTTGCGGTGTGAACGACGGCTCCGTCTGCGATCGCCGCTGCGTCCGTGGCTGGATCAACGCCGCCGGTCATCCCCGAGACGACGTTAATTGCGCCCGACGTGGAAGGCCCGAAGTTCGTTCCGTAGTGGTTGTCGTCCATCGCGAAGTACTGGGCGTAGTTCCAGAGCGCGGTGACGGTGTTTCCGTCGTAATAACCCATAACGACTCCGGGGCCGAGCGACTGCACGCCCGGATAGGTTGAGTTACAGCCTCCTTGCGATGTGAACTCCGGAAATTTGTCCATCAAGCCGCTGTCGTATGCCTGCTGTTCGGCCGTGTATTCATGGCTCATATCACAGGTGTAGTTTTGGCTCGGGTCTAGGCGGACAGGCTTAAAGCCGACGGTTTGGTTTAGTTGGATCTGGCCGAGCGTAAGGCCGTTGACCGTGGGGGTTTTCTCTGTGGCCCTGAAGGGCGTCTCGCCCTTGGGATTCAGCGCGTTCGGGTATGTGGCGAAATAGTGATCGAACGAAACGTTTTCCTGAAAGATGACGACCAGATGCTTGATCGGTGTCGTCGTTTGGTAAGCTGCCGCGGGATCGAAGTCACCCCTGTCTCGGTCTGGTTCATTCGGCGCGGAGAGGACCGTACTGGGACTCAGAACTGTCAAATTCGTGGCCATGAACATGGCAGCCATTCAGCGAAGATGCTTCCGGATCATGAACTCTCCTTGTTGGCAAAAGGCGGTTTGACACCCGGGAGGCTTTCGGAATCAAACTCGCGCAGAACGTGGATACGCGGAAGTTGTTATCGACGGATGACAGTCGTATTAAAAACCGTTATTAGACGAAAGAGGGCGGGCCGCGGCGCGGCGCCCGGAGGGTTTATTAGGCGGAGTAATAGATGAGACCGACTTTGGTTCCGCGGGAGCGGCGTGGGATTCGTCCTGCGGCGACGTGCGAGGCTCGACTCGAATCACACCCATCATGCCGCCGTCTTCATGCTCAAGGAGGTGGCAGTGATAAATGAAGGTGCCGATCGTATGGGGATCGCGAAAGTCCATCCGTAGCCGAACGCTCGGATACGTTGCACTCTTTCCATCCCAGAAGGGAACGTTGATGGTGTCTCGCAAGAACGGCTCATTCACGGGGATACCAAACCAATCTTCCAAGAGAAAATGGAGCTGATGGATGTGAAAGGCGTGCAGCTCCTGGGTGCGATTTTGAATGATCCAGTCTTCGACATCGCCTTGATGCGTAACGATGTTGGGCGTGAGGTCGCCAGGGTCAAATGGCTTTGGAGTCTGGCCATCGACGGTGATCATGAAGACGATGGGGCTATTGGGATTATTCGGATCGGAAGGCTTTTCTGAAAAATAGAGAAGCCGCGTCCGCACCGGCTTCACATCGCCTACCCATGGGTAAAGAGGCTTGGGAAGGGGCGTGGTATCGGTCGAAAGACTGACCGACGGCTCGGGCGCGGCGGACGAAGCTATGATCGTGGCGATCGTGCGAACGGGATCATTTTCTCCCGCTGGGCCGGTATTCACGCTGCGGGTCAGCAAGACAGCCGTTGCGTCGATGGGTGGGCCCTTTACGATAAACTCGGCGCGGCCGCCGGGAGGCAGGCCGATATGATTTTCCCAGACGACGCCCGAGCCCCCTAGTCCGTTCTCGTTGAGCGGCACGCCATCCATCCCAACAATTTCGAACTGCTGCGGCAAATCATTGTAGAGAAGCTGAAGATTCAGATACGTGATCGCCGAGGCGTTGAGGACGCGCCAAACCTGACGCTCGAGCGGCTTCATGCGGATGATCGCAGGCTTGTATTCGGGGTAAGAAACCGGCACGAAATTGATCGAAAGATCTTTCGCCGGCTTCCCGTTGCCGAAGCCGGTGTTGAGTACTTCGCCGTCCGCGTCGAGAACGGCTGGCGGAGGTTTTGGGCCATTATCGAGGGGCGCGGCATTTGGATTTACCAAATCCTGATCGCGAATAATCAAAACGCGCTCGGGAAGACCGGCGACTTCGCGCTCGGCTCGCTGCAAGCCTTCGACGATCAGTGCGCCTGATGCGCCACCGAGCACCTGCACTTTCGCGAAGCCGTGAATGTGAGGGTGATACCAATAAAGGCCGGGCGGCTCGTCGGGCGGAATTTGAAATTTGTATTCCATCGTACCGGAGGGGTCGACGGCGGTTTGCAGAACATCATCCTCACGGCATCTCGACGGAACGGTGAGGCCGTGGAAGTGGAGATTTGTCGATGTGGGACTCATGCGCGTGCCGCCGCCGCAGGGCGCCTTCGCCATAGACATGGAGAGGCCCATCGTGGGCATTGTTTGCGACTGCTTCGCTGCGATGGCCGCTGATAGCTCGTTTTTCAGCGACAGTTCGAGCCAATCGCCGGGTTTCAGCCGCAGAGTAGGCGCTTCCGCACCATCTTTGTAAACGTAGCAGTAGCCAACCTCTCCGTCAGGCTCGATGAAATTGCGAAACGTAAGTTCGAGCTTGAGGACCCCGTTTTGGCCGCTGAGATTTTCAGGCTGTGGCACGTCGCTGCCGACCGCGGGACGCTGGCAGACCTGCGGTGCCGTCTTTGGAGTTGCGAAGGCAGACGTAGGCGCAAGGCAGGCGAGCACGGCGATAAGAAATATTCGGCGAAGGTTCATCAGGACTATTAGACTCACGATTAGTATACGCCGCAGGGCCAGAGCTTATATGAACACAGCATGAAAAGGGCAATCGAGAGCGAAGCTCCGCTTAGTACAGCGCTCTCATTCGTTTGGATTTACACGCGGAGGGCTTAGGCGGATTTGCGCACGATTGGACCCGGTTCCTCGAAGATTCCGATGCGGTGCTCCGATTCCGTTAATTTTTTGCAATCGCGGTCGAGCTCCTGGTATTCGCGCGCGAACCGTTCGGATTGAGCCTCAACACTCTGCCAACGATCCATCGTGAGAAACCGCCGAGTATTTTCCGAGTCGCGAAGCAACCACGCCCCCCGAAAGTCCGCGGCCTTTGCAAAAAGCTGGGCCCATGCACCAGCGCTCGAATAGGCATGTTCGAATTCAGCAACTCGATTGTCGCGTGCCACAAACTCCCAAACAAAGGCGACCATTTTGCCCCCAACAAGGATGCGCCAGTATTAAAAGCAGTGGGTCTCTCGGTCGCTTTAAGGAGGCACTCGATTGACATGCAAAGACGGCAAGCAGTATCGTTCCTAATCAGCGAAGTACGCTAATCGACCGCCCGATCGCGCCAGCGAGGTAGTGCCGTGAGCCTCCGCCCGGCTGTTCTTTGTGGATTTTTAGTCGCTCTTCTCGCGTGCCAAGCCTATGGGCAAAGCGTAGCGCTCGGTTACGTGGGCGTGTCCGTTGTGGTTCGTGTGAACTCATGGGACGGAGGACCGTTGCAAACCAGCGCCGACGTCTTGCTGAATCCTGAAGGTGGGATGGGCCTCAACGAGATGACGGGAACCACGTCGGAGGCGCAATTCGATCGCGTCGCAACCGGCCGGTACGACGTTGTAGTGCAAGCTCCGGGCTACAAGACTCAGCATACCCCGCTGACGGTAGACAACAGCCGTTCGGCCTTCTACGTAGCAGTCACGCTGCAGCGGGAATCCGCAGAGCCCGACAAGACAAACTCGACGGAAACTTTGCTCGCGCCTAAGGCTCGGAAAGCGATGGAAAAAGGCATCCGCGCGATCAAGTCGGGAAACTATCGGGAAGCGGAAGCGCACCGGGAAGCCGCACGTAAGCTTGCACCCGGCGGCCAATGCCCTCTCCATTCGGCAGCGTCGATTGAGGTTGCCCGCTCTAAAACTTCCTGAGCCGCCGCGGGATTTCCCGTTTGCAGACGGAGCCGCCCTAACGTGACCAGCGCAGGCACATTCTTGGGATTAAGAGAAATTGCCGTAGTCAGGTACTTCAGCGCGTCATCGTACTTCTTTAGTTCCAGCGTAGCGAAGCCCAGCAGATAATTGATATCTGCGCGCAGAAGCGTACCAAAGGCAGGAGAGCTACGAAAAGGCCGTCCGGGAAGCCGATCTGGCTATCGAGTCCGGAAAAGGGTCCGGCGATGGAGCGCGGCTGGTTCTGGGCGAGGCGCTTGCCGGCCTTGGACGAAACGAGGATGCGGTTCAAGCCTTCCGCGATTTCCTCGAAGGGTCAACGGACAGTGCTTCGCGGGATTTCGCTCAGCGGGCAATTGTAGAGCTTGCGGCAAAAGTCTCGGCCGCACAGTTACAGCCGATAGCTGCTGTCCCCGCAACAGAAACCGTCGCTGCGCCGGCGCAAGAGTCGGCGGTAAATTTGGAAATGGTCCCGCGACGTGCGGACACAGCAGAGCATGGCGCCGAACCCGCGGCAACGCTGCCTAATTGGGGACCTCCCACCGTTGCACAAGCGGCTCCCGCAGTGGCCGCCGACGTGGCATGCCCGACTGCTCGGGTGATTGACGGCGTGGCCGCGCACATGGTCGAGCTCGTCAGAGACCTTAACAGTATCGACGCCACGGAAGAACTCGCGCACGAAGAACTCGATGAAATCGGCAAACCGCTGGCCACGCAAAAGCGGCATTTTGATTATTTGGTCACAATTGGGGAAGTCCGCCCAGGAATACTCGAGGTAATCGAATTAAGAAACGGCAGCGACGATCCGAAGCTATTTCCGGGCGGGCTTGCGAGCCTTGGAGTACCGGCCCTTGCGCTGGCGTTCCATCCTGCTATGCGCGGCGATTACACTATGACTTGTGAAGGGTTGGGAACTCTTCACGGGCAATCGGCGTGGATCGTTCATTTTGTGCAGAAGGGCGACGGGCCGGGACGTCTGCGATCCTACAGGATCAAGGGAATCGATCACCTACTCAGCATGGAAGGTCGGGCGTGGATCAGTAGGGAAAGCTTTCAAATTATGCGCATCGAAACAGACCTGGTTCATCCGATGCCCGAGATTCAGTTGGATCGCGATTACATGGAGGTTGAGTACCAACCCGTTGTTTTTCGAGAGAAGAACGTATCGCTGTGGTTGCCGTCGTCCGCTCAGATGTATTTCGAATTTCGAAAGCAGCGATATCACCGCTCGGAAACCTTGTCACATTACCGGCTGTTCTCCGTCGGGGCCATCCAGAAAATGAGCCAACCCGACGCCGCAAGCGACAACGATCTGCGGCAGTGACCCAAAAGCACGGAGTGCATGCTAAAATCGAGACGCGTTTGTAAGTCCTGAAGATTTCATTGGGGATGGCCGGGGCTGCAAGATCACGCTTGCAGCCCGTTTTTTGTCTTTGGGAGATGAAGCGCATGGTTTTGCGCGGCACGATTCGCCCCGTCGAATGAAAAAGTGTCCTTCGCACATCCGCGGCGCCGGGGCTGCTCAGGATAACGAAAAGGAAAGAAGAGCAGAAATGACTGCGTTAAGAAATATTGCGATTATTGCGCACGTGGACCATGGCAAAACGACGCTCGTGGACGCCATGCTGAAGCAAAGCGGAATTTTCCGCGCGAATCAGGAAGTGGTGACGCGGGTGATGGATTCGAACGAATTGGAACGCGAGCGCGGCATCACAATCCTGGCGAAGAACACCGCGCTCACCTATCACGATACGAAGATCAACATCGTCGATACTCCGGGCCACAGCGATTTCGGCGGCGAAGTCGAGCGCGCGCTGCGCATGGTCGACGGCGTGGTGATCCTCGTGGATGCGAGCGAAGGGCCCCTGCCGCAGACGCGCTACGTGCTGCAAAAAGCGCTCGCGGCGAAACTTCCGCCGGTCGTGGTGCTGAATAAAATCGACCGGACGGACGCACGTCCTGCCGCGGTGCTCGACGAAATCTACGACCTCTTTATCGACCTCGATGCGACTGAAGATCAGCTCGATTTTCCGGTGATCTACACGAACGCCAAGACGGGCGTCGCGCATCGCGCAGTCGGCGACAATTCAATAAATCTCGAGCCGCTGTTTGAGGCGATCGTTGCAACGATCCCGCCGCCGGCGGGCGATCCTGCCGCAACCTTGCAGATCCAGGTAACCAATCTCGATTACAGCGATTTTCTCGGCCGGATTGCGATTGCGCGCGTATTTCAGGGCACGCTGCGGCGCGGGACGGAAGTCGGAATTGCGAAGCGCGACGGAACGATTCAGCCGACGAAGATTACAAAACTTCTCACCTTCCGCGGCCTCGAACGTGACGAGGCCGAAGAAGTGGTGGCCGGCGAGATCGTCGCCATCGCGGGGGTGGAGGGCATCCAGATCGGCGAGAGCATCACCGATCTCGCGAATCCCGCTCCGCTCGAGCCGCTGACGATCGACGAGCCGACGCTCGCGATGGTCTTTACGATCAACACTTCGCCGTTTGCCGGGCGCGAGGGACAGTACGTAACATCGCGGGACCTGCGCAGCCGGTTGGAAAAGGAGCTGCTAACGAACGTCTCGTTGCGGGTGGAAGACACAGGTTCCACGGATTCATTTCGGGTGCTCGCGCGCGGAGAATTGCAACTCGCTATCCTGATCGAGACGATGCGGCGCGAGGGCTACGAGCTGATGGTCGGCAAGCCGGAGATCGTGGTCCGCGAGGAAAACGGGAAGAAGCTCGAGCCGCTCGAATCGCTGGTGATAGATTGCCCGGAGGCGTTTATCGGGATCGTGATGGAGTCCCTGGGCAGCAGACGCGCCAAGGCGACCAAGATGGTGAATCATCACACCGGGCGCGTGCGGCTGGAGTTCACCATTCCTTCCCGCGGCCTGATCGGACTGCGCGGTCAACTGCTGACCGATACTCGCGGGACGGCGCTGATCCATTCGATTCTCGAAGGTTGGACCGAATATGCGGGCGACATGGCTATGCGGCTCACAGGCGCGCTTGTGGCCGATCGCCCCGGAGTTTCCGTGCCTTATGCCATTTGGGGCATTCAGGAACGCGGCGAAATGTTTGTCGGGCCGGGCGTTCAGGTCTACGAGGGGATGATCCTTGGAGAGAATGCGCGCGAAGACGACATGAACGTAAACGTAACGAAAGAAAAGAAACAGACCAACATGCGGTCCTCCAGCGCGGATGAGGCGATCCGGCTAATACCCCCGCGCGAACTGACCCTGGAGAAGGCGATCGAATTTATCGCCGACGACGAATACGTGGAAGTGACACCCAAATCGATCCGGCTGCGGAAAAAAGTGCTCGATGCTAAAAAGCGGCCGCGGAGATGGCAGGAAATCCGCGCGAGTATCGAAACGGCATCTTAGGGGCAAATAGGGAGGGAGGCTGGGCTGAGCGAGCAAACAGCCTCCTGGCTATTTCACGCGCCGATGAAGCGCTTGGCTGGCGATATGCGATAGATTCCGGTCAGGATCGAGCTGGCTGCGATTCCTGTGAGGATTCCTTTCCATTTATAGTCGAGCGGCGCGAAGATTGCGGCCGCGGCCGCGGCGGACCCGATACCCAACCGAACTCTCTGCTCGATGTCTCCCATTTCGTTGTTCCTCATTGCAAATTTCTCCTTTAGGTTGAAGTTCAAGAGCTTGGCGACACGAAATCGCCCGTTTCGACCGAAGCCATTGTCAGACGCCGGTACACAGGCCGGAATTCCCGCTCGGATGAACGAGAACAAAACCATGTTGGACAATGCAGCGCGAACGAACAATACAGTAGTTGTGGTAGCGCGGCTTCCGTTGTTTTCTCGATGGTTTTTTTGCGCAATCGGTGCAATCCACTCCTGACCTGCCACGTTGCATCGGCAAACAATGCTGCGCTCGAAATGCATTTTGGCGGAAGAGACGTTTCGCGCGAACGCGGCGGCGGCAAATTTCCTTTCGCGGATTTCTGGAAGGGGGTGCGGGCTCCGTGCGTGTTGGAAAGGGGGTGACGGAGCCCGCACATTTAGGGTTCAGCGGATCAATTTAACTACTGGCATCACGAAGTGCACACGGCGTACCAAACTTGCGTGCGCGCAATGCGCTGATAAACCGTAGAGTTATAGGACGAACTTTTTGCGAACCCAGCGTAAAAATTTCAAAACACAGATAAAAAAGGAGATACGGCTAATCCTTGAGGGGCACTGCAGGTGGATTTCGATTCCCGCCGAAGCTCGCAGTCCTCCTACTATTGCATTCCCATAGGTATTCGTGTGACCATAGGAACCGAACAACTTATTAAAGGCTCGCGAGGAGGCAAGATGGGCGGCGGAAAAACGGACGTTTGGCAGGGGACGCTCGCACTGATGGTGCTGAAGACACTGGAGACGATTGGGCCGTTGCACGGATACGGAATTGCGCGACGAATCGAGCAGACGAGCGGGGATCTACTATCTGTGAATTACGGGACGCTCTATCCGGCGCTGCTCAAGCTCGAGCAGGAGGGATACATCGCGTCCGAATGGGGAGTTTCTGAAAACAACCGCAGGGCCAGATATTACAAACTGACGCGCGCCGGCCGAAAGCAACTCGAGCGTGAGGCGCGGGATTGGGAGCAGACGACGGAGATCATCGCGCGTTTCCTGGCGCCGAGCCGTTCATGACACTGAGGCAGGGATGAGCCGGTAAATAGCCGCACCGCAGTGCGCATTTTGTGCTTGACTGACGCTCGCCTTTTAGCTACTCCTTGTAGCGTTACCGTATGTAACATATGGCCGTGCGCCGGCTAGCCTCGTCGATTTGTGCTGGGTCGCTCCGATGCCGCCGGGATGTTCCTTTTGTGCGGGGAACTTTTCGGCATGGATGTTCGTAACTGCATGCGTGGCCAATGTTGTAATGCGCCCGGTCGGCAATTTGGAATTTGCCGGAGAACTTTTTCGCAGTTGCGGAGTCTAAGGGCTCATCAAGGTACCGTCTTTCCTGTGCCAGGATAACGATCCATGCAGAATTTACGGCGCAATGCCCGATACGGTTTCCGGCTGCTGGGGCGGAACCCGGGCTCTTCCGCCATTGCGATTATTGCATCGGCTTTAGGGGCCCCTCTCGCGTGCTCGGGCTGTTGATCCGCGAAGGTATGACGTTGATCGCGATTGGACTAGCGATCGGCCTGGCGGGTTCGTACCTCGTGGCGCGCGCGATGCAGGGCGAACTCTATGGCGTTGGGTCGATTGATCCGCTGGTACTGGGAGCGGTCGCGATTGTTCTGCCCGCGACCGCTCTGCTGGCGTGTTGCGCGCCGAGCGATGCGCGTAGACTCCATGGTGGCTTTGCATTACGAGTAATGAAGCGAAAGGCCCGCCGCTTTTTCGCTCTTCGGGTGCCGAAAGCGGCTTGCCCGCTGCGTCGGAATCCGATATAACGGGCTCCCAGTGGAGAATTGATATTCGGTCCGACGGCGGCACGGCATTTGCCGCAATGTGACGGGCAACGGTAAGTTAACGCCGCACATCACAGCGCGAAAAGAGACGCGTGTTAAGAGGTTCGATCATGGACATCGCACGGCCCGACGAAAAACGAAAAAAGAGAATCCGGCGAACGATTTATATTTCCGTAGCGCTGGTCGTGGTGATCGGGATTGGGCTGGGACTTTCGCGGCTTTCGCCCGCCGCCCCTTCGGTAGATCGAGCGACCATTTTTACCGATACGGTAAAACGGGGACCCATGTTGCGCGACGTACGCGGGCTGGGAACGCTGGTGCCGGAAACGGTGTGGACCGTGCCCGCGAGAACGGATGGCCGCGTCGAAAAGCGTTATCTACTGCCCGGTACTCCTGTGAAGGCCGACACCGTGATCCTCGATCTCAGCAATCCTCAGCTCGATCAGGAGACGCTCGACGCGGAATATCAGTTAAAGGGAGCCCAAGCATCGCTCGAGCAGTTGAAGGCCACACTCCAAAATCAGTTGATGGATAAGCGGACGACAGCGGCGTCGATCTCCTCGCAATACCGGACGGCCGAAATGCAGAAGGAGTCGAACGAAGCGCTGGGGGCACAGGGCCTGAAGGATCGCCTTACCGTGCAGACTTCGGAAGTCCAGGCGGAGGAGTTGGCGAAGGAAAACGACCTGGCGCAAGCGGAGGTGCAAACGTTCCAGGACTCGATCCAGCCTCAGCTTGCGGTGGCGCAGGCGACCGTGGATCAGAAGCAGGCGCTTTACAATCTTTACAAATCCGAACTGGACGGCCTGCACGTGCGGCCCGGAGTCGACGGTGTGCTGCAAGAGCTTGACGTCGATGTGGGCCAGCAAGTGACTTCCGGTGCAATCCTGTTTAAGGTGACGCAGCCGACGCAACTGAAGGCCGCTCTACAGATTGCCGAGACGCAAGCGAAGGACATTCAGATCGGCCAGAAAGCCTCGATCGATACGCACAACGGAATCATCCCTGGGCACGTGATTCGCATCGATCCTGCCGTGCTCAACGGCACGCGCACGGTTGACGTGAAGCTCGACGGCCCGTTGCCTCCCGGTGCCGTGCCGCAATTGAGCGTGGAAGGCACGATCGAAATCGAGCGGCTTTCCGACGTCCTTTACGTCGGCCGGCCCGTGCACGGCGATGAAAACAGCACGGTGGGACTTTTCAAGCTCACCGATGACGGAAAAGAAGCCGTCCGCGTGCAGGTGCAACTCGGCCGCGCGTCCGTGAACGACGTGGAGATTCTCAAAGGTTTGCAGGTGGGCGATCAGGTGATCCTTTCGGACATGTCCGCGGAGGATAACTATGATCGCGTGGAGTTGAAGTAAGGGCCTTTCGCAATACAAAATTCGCCGCAGAAGGAGCAGCAATGAGTACCGCGCCGCAAACATTAATCCGGCTGGAGAACTTGACGAAGGTTTTTTATACGGACGAAGTGGAGACGCACGCACTAAGCGGCGTTCATCTTGAGATCAAGAGCGGCGAATTTCTCTCAATCGCCGGCCCATCCGGCTGCGGCAAATCGACATTGCTCTCGATTCTGGGCCTGCTCGATTCTCCCACGGACGGAAGCTACTGGATTCACACCGAGCCGGTCGAGAGGCTCTCGCTCAGCGACCGCACACGCATTCGCAACCGTGAGATCGGATTCATCTTTCAGGCATTCAATCTGATCGGCGACCTCACCGTGTTTGAAAACGTCGAGCTGCCGCTCACCTACCGCAGCATGGGCGCGAAAGAACGCAAGGAGCGCGTGCAGAACGTGCTCGAACGCGTCGGCATGGCGCATCGCGCGAAGCATTATCCTTCACAGCTTTCCGGGGGTCAGCAGCAGCGCGTCGCGGTGGCGCGCGCCCTCGTCGGTCAGCCGTCCATCCTGCTCGCGGATGAGCCGACCGGCAACCTCGACTCCAAAAACAGCGAGGCCGTGATTGATCTGCTGCGCCAGCTTCATTCCGAGGGCGCCACGATCTGCATGGTGACGCACGATCCGCGCTACGCGGCCATTGCAGACCGCACCGTGCATCTTTTCGACGGAAAGATCGTGGAAGAGACCACTGCCGAGACCGCAGCCGCTGCGGCGATGCCGGGCAATTAATTCGCCGCTTCGTCCGCTGCAGCAATTTCATTACGCTACGAAACGCTCTGCGCGAGCCTCACACTTCATTCGCCGAAAGCGAGCGTACGATGAGCACCGCAGGGTCAATCTGGCAGGATCTGCGCTTCGCGACGCGGAGCCTCCGCAAAGACCGCGGCTCAGTGACACTCGCCTTGCTCGCACTCGCGCTCGGCATTGGAGCGAGCGCCGTGATTTTCAGTGTGGTCTACAACGTATTAATCGAGCCGTTTCCCTACAAGAATGCTGACCGCCTTCTTTATATTTATACTCACGACATAAAGAGTCCCAACCCCTACGGGCGGAACCTATACACCGTGAAAGAGTTCACTGACTTCCGCCGCGAGAACCACTCCTTCAGCACCATCCTCGGTGGCACCACCGGCATAGACATGACGTATGTGCTTGGAAACACAACTTACGAGACGAGAGGCGCTGAGCTCGAGCCCGCCACATTCGCCGCGCTCGGATTCAGGCCCCAATTAGGGCGCGAAATCACGGAGTCGGACGCAGCGCCGGGAGCCCCGCCGGTCTTCGCGATGAGCGACCGGCTGTGGAATGAGCGTTTCAACCGCGATCCCAAGATCCTCGGCATGACAATGACGATCAACGGTGTTCCGCGAACTCTCGTTGAGATCCTGCCACCGCGCTTCTTGCTTTTTCGGGGCGACATCTTTTTTCCGATGAGGATCACGCCCGATCTTACGGGCGCTTTCGTCGGAGGTCTTGCGACGCAGCCTCTCTACGTTTGGACCGTGCCGGTTTTGAAGCCAGGCGTGATGATGGCCCAGGCAAGCGCGGAGATGAACGTAATTCTGCATAACGAAGCGAAAATCTACCCGCAATTGTATCCGAAACAGTTCATGGTGCGCGTGGGAACGATCATTGACATTACGACGGCCAGCCTTCAAAAGATGATTTATATCCTGCTCGGCGCGGTCCTAATGCTTTTGCTGATCGCGTGCAGCAACGTTGCAAACCTGCTTCTCGCGAGAGCCACAGCTCGTGAAAGAGAATTGGCTGTGCGAGCGACGCTAGGCGCAAGTAGAGCGCGGCTGGTGAGGCAGTTGTTGTCGGAAAGTTTTGTGCTAGCCGCCGTGGGCGCTGTACTCGGATGCCTTTTGGCCTACGCGGGCTTGCATTGGGTGAAGGCGATGATCCCTCCGGATACGGTTCCCGAGGAAATCGATATCGAACTAAACGGCGTCGCCCTTGCCGCAACTGTAGGAATGACCGTGCTGGCTACATTGCTCTGTGGGGTCGTGCCCGCTTTGCACGCCGCGCGCGGGGACTTGCACGAAAGGCTGGCGGCGACCGGAAAAGGCGTGGGTGCGAGCACCAAGCACGGTATGGTGCGCAACGCGCTCGTCGCGGCACAGGTTGGCCTTTCTATCGTCTTGCTTGTGGGTGCCGGACTGATGATGCGCACGTTCTTCGCTCTGCAGCGCGTGGATCTCGGGATCGATACAAGCAATGTTCTCGCCGCGCGGATTGTGTTTCCGAAAGGTCAGTACACGACGGCGGCAGCAAAAGAAGCCTTCTTTCGCCAGGTTCTGCCGCGCGTCGAAGCTATCCCGGGCGTAACATGCGCGACGCAATCCCTCTGGTTGCCGATCGAACCCGGCGCCTCTTCTACCGTGACCGTGCCAGGCACCACGCACAGCGAGACCTGGCATTCAAACCTCGAGCTAGTCAGCGAAGGATATTTCAAGACCGTCGGGCTCCCTCTTATACGCGGGCAGTTGCTCTCGGCGGACGACGTCGCTTCCGTGCGAAAAGTAATCGTCGTCAACCGGACGCTGGTTCACGATTTCTTCGGCGATTCGGATCCTATCGGGCGCACGATAAAGTTTGACGCGTTTGACCATCTCCCAGATGCGCCGCACAATGCATTTTTTCAGATCGTCGGCATCGTGGGCGACGCTCGCAATGATGGCTTGGAAGAGCCCATCGCTCCCGAGGCCTTCATTCCCTACACCGTGACGGCTCTCACGAACAATGAGCTTCTCGTAAAGACATCGGTAACTCCCGATTCCGTTCTGTATGACGTGCGCGCGCAGATTGCAAGCGTTGATGAGAACGTCGTGCTGGCAAACGCGGGATCGCTTGAAAGCCTGCTGAGTCGGGATTATTTTGCGGCGCCGCAATTTGGTCTGGTCTTGCTCAGCATTTTTGCGGGAATCGGCCTCGTCCTTTCCGCGATCGGCGTCTTCAGCGTGATGATGTATACGGTTTCGCTGCAAACGCATGATATCGGCATAAGGATGGCCCTGGGCGCTCAACCCGGCAAAGTGATGAAGATGGTGATGCTCAACGGCCTCCGTCCGATTGCCATCGGGGTGATCGTCGGGGTCGGGGCAAGCTATGGTTTGACGCGCCTTATGAAGAGTTTAATCTACGGAGTCAAGGCAACAGATCCGTGGACATTTGCCGGCGTCGTAGTTGTGCTCACGCTTGTCGGCGCGGCTGCGTGCCTGTTGCCAGCCCGCCGTGCGACAAAAGTAGATCCTCTGGTCGCGCTTCGTTACGAGTGAGGCGGAAGAATGAGCGGAATCGGATCAATCTGGCAAGACCTGCGTTATGCGGCGCGCAGCTTGCGCAAGGATCGAGGCTCGGTCGCGCTCGCTTTGCTGGCGCTGGCGCTTGGTATCGGTGCGACAACGGTGATCTTCAGCGTGGTCTATAGCGTTTTAATCGACCCATTCCCTTACAAGAATTCCAGCCAGCTCGTTCACATATATATCCACGGCTCGACGCAACAGGGCCCCTACGGACGCAACGGCTACACCGTAAGAGAGTTTTTCGACTTCAAAGCGCGGAATCACGTCTTCAGCGACATGATGGCCGGGGACAGCCAGGACTTCATCTACAAACTCGGCAACACAACATATCAGGCCACCGGCGGGATTCTCGATCCCGGGATGTTTTCTGGCCTGGGCGTGAAGCCGCTGCTGGGCCGCGAAATCACCGAATCGGATGGCGAGCCCGGGGCGCCGTCGGTCTTCGTGATGAGCGATCGTATGTGGCACGAGCGCTTCAATCGCGATCCGAAAGTTCTGGGCACGACGCTCACCATGAACGGCGTGCCGCGAACACTCGTAGCGATCATGCCGCCGCGTTTCCTGCTGCTCGGCGCGGATGTTTGGATCCCGATGAAAATCACGCCCGCGCTCACCAGCGACGTAGTCGGCGGGCCTGCGGGACAGCCGCTATACGTCTGGACCGTGGCGCGATTGAAGCCGGGTGTCAGTCTGAAGCAAGCCGCCGCGGATATGGAAGTGATTGCGCACAATGAAGCAAAAGCGTATCCCGACCTTTATCCCAAGCAGTTCCATGTGTTGGTTGGGACCATCGCGGACCTTTATACCCGCGGTCTGCGGACGATGATTTACATTCTGCTCGGAGCCGTCCTAATGCTGCTGCTCATCGCGTGCAGCAATGTGGCGAATCTGCTGTTGGCGCGCGCCACAGCGCGTGAAAAGGAGTTGGCAATTCGCGCGACAATCGGCGCTTCCCGTGGCCGGTTGATCCGCCAGTTGCTTGCCGAGAGCTTTGTGCTTGCGGCCGCGGGCGCAACAGTCGGTTGCGGCCTTGCGTATGCTGGCCTGCAATGGGTGAAGGCGACCATCCCGCCGGACGCGATCCCTTCGGAAGTGGAAATCAAGTTCAGCGCAGCCGCTCTGCTCGCGACGATGGGTGTTACGCTTGTCACGACTCTGCTCTGCGGGCTTGCGCCTGCGCTTCGCGCGGCGCGCGGCGATTTGCATGGCCGCCTCATGGGGACGGGCAAAGGCGTGGGAGCAAGCACCAGCCACGGCCGTTTGCGCACCGTCCTTGTCGCTTCGCAAGTGGGACTTGCGATTGTGTTGCTCGTCGGCGCGGGATTGATGATGCGAACATTCTTTGCGCTGGGGCACGTGGATGTCGGCTTCGATCCGCAAAACATTCTCGTCGCGCCCGTCGTATTTCCAAATGGCCAATACAAGACGTCTGCATCCAAGCAGGCATTTTTTCGCCAGCTTTTGCCTCGCCTCGCCACGCTGCCCGGCGTTACAAACCTCAGCGAATCGATGACGCTGCCCGTCGAAGGTGGCGCAACCACGGAGGTGACCGTCCCGGGAACAACTCACTCCAACACGTGGACCACGTCTGCCGAGTTGATCAGTGAGGACTACTTCAAGACAATCGGCGTGCCGCTGATTCGTGGACGCTTGCTCACCGCGGCCGAGATCGATTCAGCGCAACCCGTCGTCGTCGTAAACAAAACGCTCGTCCACGATTTCTTCGGCGACTCGGATCCCGTCGGCCGAACGATCAAGTTCAATGTGCTCGACCGCATCCCGGATGCGCCGCACAACACATATTTTCAAATCGTCGGAGTTGTCGGGGACGTCCGCAACAGCGGCCTGCAAAATGCGATCACGCCCGAAGCTTATATTCCGCATACCATCACCAGCCTCGCGGGCGACACGATTTTGCTCCGCACCGCTGTGAAGCCCGAATCGGAAGCGGCCAATGTGCGCCAGGTTGTGTCCAGCATCGATGCAAATGTGGCACTCGGCAATGTGCAATCGCTAGAAGCGATCCTTCACCGCGACTATATGGCCGCGCCCGAATTTGGCTTAATGCTGCTCGCCGTCTTCGCCGGAATCGGACTAATTCTTTCGGCCATTGGCGTGTTTAGTGTGATGGCCTATACCGTTTCGCTGCAGACCCATGATATCGGGATTCGCATGGCTCTGGGCGCGCAGCCCAGTGGCGTGATGAAAATGGTGCTGCTCAATGGACTGCGGCCCATCGTCGCCGGCGTGATCGTAGGCCTCGGCGCGAGCTTTGCCTTGACACGCCTGATGGCCAGCCAGATTTACGGCGTCACGGCCACGGATCCGTGGACATTCGGCGGCGTTGTGATCGTGCTCGCCATAGTCGGCTTGGCCGCATGCCTGCTGCCCGCACGCCGCGCAACACAAGTGGACCCGCTGATCGCGCTGCGCTACGAGTAAGTCATGGCTCTCAGAGAGCCGCAACGAAGGATGAAAATGGGCTCGAGATGGCGTAGCGTTTGTGCAGCCGCGTTGGCGACAGAGGTCGAGCTACTCTGGCGCTCGCAGAGCCCGCTCACGAGTATGCGCTGGGAAGCACAACGAATTGTAGCCTCCGAAAGTTGCGGAGAGCACGCGTAGGAGATTTTCGCTTTTCGAAGCGTCCAACGCCGCGCGGCGGAAAGGAGTCGCGCGATGGAAGTTGTCTATCCCTGCTGTTGTGGTTTGGACGTTCATAAGAAGAGTATTACCGCCTGTGTGTTATGGGCCGAGGCCAAGGGGAAGAGCCGTAAAGAGAAGAAGCGCTTCGGGACATTCACTCACGATCTGCTGCAGTTGGCGGATTGGCTCGAGCAGTGCGGCGTGAGGCATGCGGCTATGGAGTCCACCGGCGTGTACTGCAAGCCAGTGTGGAACATTCTCGCGGAACAATTCGAGGTGTTGCTAGTGAACGCGCAGCACATCAAAGCCGTGCCCGGTCGGAAGACGGACCAGAAAGACAGCGAGTGGATCGCGGACTTGCTGCAGCACGGATTGCTCCGCGGGAGTTTCGTGCCCCCGCAACCCACGCGCGAACTCCGAGACCTCACGCGGTATCGCGTGAGTTTGGTACAGGAGATCAACCGGATTGCGAATCGCATTCCAAAGGTGCTGGAGGATGCCAACATTAAGTTGGCATCGGTAGCAACCGATGCTTTGGGTGCTTCGGGGAGAGCGATCTTGGAGGTGATGCTCGCCGGGGAGCAAGACTCTGCCCGGCTGGCGGAGATGTCCAAAGGGCTGCTGCGGAACAAGATTCCAGAACTGAAATTGGCGTTGGAAGGCCGTATGACCGAGCATCATCGATTTTTGCTCCGACAGCACCTGCGCTTCACGGAATCGAAGAGGGGTGAGATCGAGCAGGAGATCGATAAGCGCATGCGCCCTTTTGAGGATAAGGTCGCTCGGCTGTGCACCATTCCCGGGGTCGATCGGGTGACCGCTTGGGGATTACTGGCGGAAATGGGAACAAACATGAATCAGTTTCCGTCTTCCGGGCACCTGGCTTCCTGGGCCTGTCTGTGTCCAGCGAATTTTGAGAGTGCCGGGAAGCGATTGAGCGGCAAGATGCGCAAGGGCGATGTCTCGCTCCGCCGTTGCCTGTCGCAGGCGGCCTGGGCCATCTCGATGATGAAGAACAACTATCTCTCGGCCCTGTATCGGCGAATCGCCGCTCGGCGGGGAGCCAAGCGCGCGGTCATGGCGGTAGCTCACGCACTTTTAGTGATTGCCTATCACATGCTAAAGCGTAACGAAGACTACCGGGAACTCGGTGCGGACCACTTCGATCGGATCAACGTGAACCGAATACGCCGATCCTTGGTCCGTCGACTGGAACATCTGGGACACCGAGTCACGCTCGAGCCACTGGCTCAGACCGCCTAGAGGTATTTTCGTAGCAAAATCGCGGGCCATATTTAGGCACTTGGCCGGAGAAAATCGATATGGGTACGTTAATCCAAGATGTTCGCTATTCGCTGCGGATGCTCGCGAAGAATCCCGGCTTCACGATCGTCGCCATGCTGACGCTCGCGCTCGGCATTGGCGCGAACACAGCGATATTCTCCGTCATCAACACCGTCTTGCTTCAGCCGCTTCCCTTTCCTGAGCCTGACCGCATCGTGCAGCTCGAAACGAGTTCCCCGGGCGGCAACGGCCCGATCACCTCGATTCCCAAATACATGATCTGGCGGGAGCAGACCAAGGCCTTCGACGCGACGGCGCTTTACGACATCGGCGTCGGCCGCATGAATCTCACAGGAGGTGACCGACCGGAGCAGATTAGCGGCCTGCACGTCTCGGCGGACTATTTCCGGCTTTTCGGCGCGCGCGTGATCCGCGGCAGAACGTTTACGGCCGATGAGGATATTCCCAACGGTCCGCATCTCGCCGTGATCAGTGACGCGCTCTGGCAGAACCGCTACGGCGGCGACCCGGCAATGATCGGGAAGAACATCGAAATCGGGGGCGTGCCATATGAGGTGATAGGGATTTTGGACCGCAGCTTCCGCTGGGACCCGCCAATGGACGTGTGGTTGCCGATGCAAGCCGATCCGGCGAGCGCGAACCAGGGGAATTATCTGATGGCGGCGGCACGGTTGCGGCAGGGCGTCACGCTCGAGCAAGCCAGAGCGGCGATGGGCCTCGCTGCCGAGGCGTTCCGCAGAAAATATACCAATGGTCTCGGGCCCCGGCAGAGCTTTACGGCCGAGCGGATGGAAGATGTGCAAGTAGCAAACGTGCGGCCTGCATTGCTGCTCTTGCTCGGCACCGTGGGATTCGTGCTGCTGATCGCCTGTGCAAACGTTGCCAACCTGTTGCTGGCGCGCGCTGCGGTGCGGAGGCGCGAAATCGCGATCCGCGCCGCAATGGGTGCGGGGCGGAGGCGTATCATCAGTCAGCTGCTTACGGAAAGCATGATCCTGTCTCTGATCGGAGGCGCGCTTGGGCTCGGCCTCGGTTACTTCGGCGTACGCGCGCTTCTTTCCATCAACCCGGGACATATCCCGCGAATCGGAGAGAGCGGCGCCAACCTGAGCATGGATTGGCGCGTGCTTGTGTTCACGCTCGCGATTTCCGTCCTTACCGGCATGCTCTTCGGGCTGATTCCAGCAATCCATGCTTCGCGCACCGATCTCAACCTGATGTTGAAGGAAAGCAGTTCGCGCTCGGGCACCGGATTCCGCCAGAACAAGGCTCGGTCGATTCTGGTGATCACGGAAATGGCGCTCGCGCTGATTTTGTTGGCGGGCGCCGCGCTTCTGATACGTACGTTTGTGGCTCTTCGGCACGTTGATCCGGGCTTCGACCGGCACAACATCTTGACGATGAATATGTCGCTTGACGACGCGCGCTATGAGAAAACCGCTCAGGTCGCTCAGCTCGTTCGAGACGGCGTCGAGCGCATTCAGTCTTTGCCGGGTGTCGAAGCGGCCGCCACCACGTGTTCTCTTCCGCTCGAGCCAAGCTTTGGACTCGGTTTTACGATCGAGGGGCAGACGAACACGGATCCGCGCAACCTACCCGGCGGCGCGTGGCGCAGCGTATCCCCGAACTATTTCAGCATCTTCCGTATTCCCATCCTTCGCGGGAGGGCATTCACCGATCGCGATGACACCGGAGCGACTCCGGTCGTCGTTGTAAACGAAGCGCTCGTAAAGGCATTCTTCTCGAAGCAAGCTCCAATCGGCGCGCGAATCACCATCGGAAAGAATGCCGGTCCGCAGTTTGCGGAGCCGCCGCGTGAAATCATCGGCGTCGTGGGCGATGTGCGCGACGGCGGATTGAACCAGAAGCCTTTCCCGATCATGTACATCCCCGTCTCGCAGGTTACCGACGGCATGACGCTGCTCAACGAGCAGATTCTGCCGATCATGTGGGTGGTGCGTACGAAAGTGGCGCCTTATTCGCTCAGTCAGGATATTCAGCGCGAGTTGCGCGAAGCGAGCGCCGGATTGCCTGTTGGGAGGATTCGTTCCATGGAACAGGTGGTGGCGGAATCAACTGCGCGCGATGACTTCAATACGACCCTGCTGACGATTTTTGCGAGCGTCGCATTGCTGCTTGCGGCTGTGGGCATCTACGGGCTGATGGCATACTCAGTGCAGCAGCGAACACAAGAAATCGGCATACGAATGGCTCTCGGTGCTGCGCCGGAAAAGGTCCGTGGCATGATCGTGCGCCAGGGAATGCTGCTAGCGATGGTCGGCGTCGTTGTGGGCGTCGCTGCGGCGCTTGCGCTCACACGGCTCATGGCCAGCCTGATTTTTGGCGTGAAAACGTGGGATCCGGTTGTCTTCATCACCGTGACGGTTGTGCTCAGCCTTGTGGCGCTTTTGGCCACGTACATTCCCGCGCGCCGCGCGGCGCACGTGGATCCGCTGGTCGCCCTCCGCTACGAATAATTCATGGTTCTTCGAACCACGAAAATGTACTCGAGATGGGGGTAGTGTTGAGGCTGCGCCATGTGGACGAAGCTCGAGCTATTCTGGCGCGATCCGAGCCCGAGTACGAATATGACCTGGACGTCGATAGGCACAACGAACGGTTGCCTCCGCGAAGGTAACGGAGAGCACGCTAGGGAATCTCGGTAATTTGCTGACGTCCTCCGCGAGGCGGAAGGAGGATGACGATGCAAGTCATGCACGAGGTTTGTTGTGGTCTGGATGTGCATAAGAAGAGCGTGACGGCCTGTGTGGTGTGGGCCGCGGGCCGAAGGCATCAGACGCGGGAGTTCGGCACGTTCACCAAGGAACTTTTGGAGTTGAGCGACTGGCTGCGCAGCTGCGGAGTAACCCATGTGGCCATGGAGTCCACCGGGGTGTATTGGAAACCAGTTTGGAATCTTCTGGAAGGGCAGTTTGAGGTGCTGTTGGTGAACGCGCAGCATATCAAAGCGGTGCCGGGGCGGAAGACGGATCAGAAGGATAGCGAGTGGATCGCCGACCTGCTGCAGCACGGGTTGTTGCGAGCGAGCTTTGTGCCACCGACGCCGATCCGCGAACTGCGGGACCTGACCCGGTATCGAGCTAGCCTGGCTCAGGAGATCAACCGGATCAGCCAATCGCATTCAGAAGGTCCTGGACGATGCCAACATCAAGCTGGCTTCGGTGGCCACGAATACCCTGGGGGCTTCGGGCCGGAGCATGCTGGAAGCGATCGTCAATGGCGAGCAGGAGAGCCAGCGGCTGGCAGAGATGTCCCGCGGGCTGCTGCGCAACAAGATTCCGGAGTTGCAGCAGACCATGCAGGGACGGGTCACGGCGCACCATCGTTTTCTGCTGCGCGAACTACTGGACCATCTCTATTTTGTGGAGTCCAAGATGCGGCGGATCGAACAGGAGGTCGAGGAACAACTGCGCCCTTTTCAAAGTGCGGTCGCGCGGCTGTGCACGATTCCGGGAGTAGACCGCGTGACCGCTTGGGGATTACTGGCCGAGATCGGGCTGGACATGAAGCAGTTTCCGGACGCCCAACATCTGGCGAGTGGGGCGGGATTGTGTCCGGGCAGTCACGAAAGTGCTGGCAAGCGGAAGAGCGGGAAGATCCGCAAAGGAGAGCCTGTGGTTGCGGCGCTGTCTGTGCCAGGCCGCTTGGGCCGTCTCCACCAAGAAGAATAGCTATTTATCGGCTCGGTATCGCCGGCTGGCGGCGCGGCGGGGAGGAAAGCGCGCGACCATCGCCGTGGCCCATGACCTCTTGCTGACCGCTTACTACATCTTGCGGGACCAAGCTTGCTATCGCGACCTCGGCCCAGATTACTTCGATCGCCTGAATCCGGGCCCTCTGCGTCGCCGATTGACCAAGCGACTCGAAGGACTGGGCTTCAAGGTGACCCTGGAGCCTCTGCCCCAAGTCGCCTAGCACCTATTTTCTGAGGAATAGCGTATGGCACGTGGTTCGGAGCGGCCCTCTTGCCCTCCGCCCGAGCACGCGTGCTTATTTTGCCGTTTGCATCCGGTATTCTTCGACCGGTCACATTTCATTCATGAGCGCGTCATATTCGGAAGTATGATGGAGATGCGAGGAACAATTGTGTTTGCATGGCGAGCGTAATTCAAAACGTGCCCGAGAGTGCCCGCGTCCCACAGAAGGAGTCGGCTAGATATCCGGGTGCCCTGGTGGTTGTCGAGGGCATCGACGGCTCCGGCAAGAGCACGCAGCTTTACCTCCTGAAGCGCTGGCTGGAAATCGGCGGCTACCGCATTCACTTCACGGAATGGAATTCGTCGCCGCTCGTGAAATCCGCCACGCGCCGCGGCAAGCAGCGCAAGCTTCTTACGCCGACCACCTTTTCTCTGCTGCATGCGGCCGACTTTGCCGATCGCTGCGAACGCCAAATACTGCCCCTGCTTCACGGCGGCTATCTTGTTCTTGCCGACCGCTACATCTATACAGCCTTTGCGCGCGACGCCGCCCGCGGCTGCTCCCCGCACTGGTTGCGCAATCTCTATAGCTTTGCGCCCGTGCCGGATGTCACCTTTTATTTCCGCGCTCCGCTCGATGTCGCCGTCAATCGCATCGTCGCCGGCCGTCCGAAACTAAAATATTACGAAGCCGGCATGGATCTGGGAATTTCGCTCGATCGCGCCGAAAGCTTCCGCATTTTTCAGGAGCGTATCCTTAATAACTACGACCAAATGATCGAGACGGATAAGTTTGTGCTGATGGACGGCACCATTCCCGTAAATCGCTTGCAGAAATTGATGCGCCAGATCGTCGGCGAACGTGTCAACATGGAGCAGTTCGCGCCCAAGAAAACGAAAAAGAAATGACCGATTCACTGCCCGAAAATTCGGCCGGATCCAATGGCCAACCGCATAAGTCGGCGAAAAAGAGCGCCCGAAAAGTTCGCGCGAAGCAGGCTGAAAAGCCGGTCGATGCCGCTGCATCCACCTCGCGCTTTTATGGCACGCCGATGCCCGGCGTCACGGCGGAAGAATTGAGCGGCTCGCTGATCGTCATCGAAGGCACGGACGGCTCCGGCCGCTCCACGCAAATCTCTCTCGTCACCGAATGGCTCGAATCCGAAGGCTTCGCCGTGCAAACGATGGGCCTTCGCCGCTCGTTCCTTGTCGGCGAGGATATCGACGCGCTGCTCGCCGAAAACGCCGTCACTCGCATGACCCTTGCTCTCATGTACGGCACTGATTTTTTCGACCAGCTTGAGCGCCGCATCCTTCCCGCGCTGCGCTCCGGCCTCATCGTCCTCGCCGACCGCTACATTTTCACATTGATCGCCCGTTCTGCCGTCCGTGGCATCGGCCGCGATTATCTGCATGGCCTTTACGAAATGGCGCTTCGCCCCGATCTCACGTTCTGGCTGAGCGTGCGGCCAGAAATCGCATTCGACCGCGAATTCAAGAAGTCCCACTCCATCAGCTACTGGGAATCCGGTCGTGACCTGTCGCTCTCCAATGACCTCTTTCAGTCTTTCATTCGCTACCAATCGATGATACAGAAAGAGTTCGAGTATCTGTCGAAACGCCACGACTTCGTGGAAATCGACGGCGAAAGGAGTGTGGCCGAGGTGAACGGGGCGCTCCGCAAGCGGATCGCTCAGCAACTGGGCATTCGAGGCACGCACTATCGTCCCTCGAACGCTCTCGCTCACCTCTGGCGCTAATCGCGAGTGGCTGCTCCCGTCCAATTGGCGGCGATCGACGCCGGCTCGAACGCCATTCGATTAGTCATCGCCCGAGCCACCTCTTCGCAGCATATCGAAATCCTCGAAAACGAACGCGCCGCCGTCCGCCTCGGCCACAACGCCTTCACGCGCCGCATGCTCGACGCGAAAACGATCGCCCGCGCCGTGCGCGCCTTCCGCAGCTTTCGTGACGCGATGGACCATCACAACGTAACCGCCTACCGCGCCGTCGCCACCGCCGCCGCACGCGAAGCGCGCAACAGCCGCAAACTCCTCGAGCGCATCCGGCGCAAAACCGGCATCGAAATCGACGTCATTACCGGCGAAGAAGAAGCGCAGCTCGTGTGCAACGCCGTCCACTGGGCGCTCGGCAAAAGCGTTCGGCCTCGCGTGATCTTCGACTTGGGCGGCGGCAGTCTCGAACTCAATTTTTTTCAACGCGGCGAATTGCAGCGCCGCATCGGCCTTCCCCTCGGCACAATTCGCCTGATGGAGACCTACAAAATCGAAGGCGTCATCGACGAAGATAAACGCCGTCGCCTGCGCCACCACATTTTTGCTCTTTTGCGCAGCGCCATGCCGTCCGCGCCGAAGCTCACGCGCGAAATAGGCGTCGCTTGTGGCGGCAACGCCGAAGCGCTCGTCCGACTCGCGGCCGGCCCGAATGCCGGACGAATTCCCACGATCAACACTCGTCTGCTCAAAGATCAAACCTGGAAATTGCAGAATCTTGACGTTCCCGCGCGCATGCGCGCCTTCCGCATCCGGCAGGATCGCGCCGAAGTGATCGCCATCGCGGCAATCATCTTCACATCGCTTGCCGAATGGCTCGATTTGCGATCGCTCCTGGTGCCGGGCGTTGGCGTTCGCGAAGGCGTTTTGCTGCAGCTAGTCGCCCAACAGTATTCCGCCACCGCCGAATCTGAAGAAGACATGCGCCGCGACGCCGAAATGCTCGAAGGCGCGCGCTGGTTCGCTCACCGGATGGGCTATAACGAAGGCCACGCTGAGCAAGTAGCACGTCTGGCGCTTTCGCTGTTCGATCAATTGCGGCCGCTGCACCAGATGAATTCCGATATGCGCGTCCTGC
Organism: uncultured Acidobacteriota bacterium; assembly: GCA_963753205.1. Taxonomy (GTDB): domain Bacteria; phylum Acidobacteriota; class Terriglobia; order Acidiferrales; family UBA7541; genus Palsa-295. Next base: position 676,194 of record CAVWBL010000002.1, read on the forward strand.
TCGAAATCGGCGCCCTTCTTCACGATGTCGGCCACTTCGTCAATCGCAAATCGCACCAGCGCCACGGCGAATACCTCGTCCGCAACGCGGAAATTCCCGGCCTCCGCGGCTGGCGTCAAAACTTGGTCGGCGCGCTCGTCCGCTATCACAATACGAAGTCCGAGCCCGAAATGACGCACGCATCCTACGCGTCGCTCGATGGAGAACACCGCCGTGAGGCGCGCGTTCTCAGCTCCCTGCTGCGGATCGCCGAGCGTCTCGAATCCGAGCACGAACAGCGCGTCACCGGCGTGGACGTGCGCATCGAGGGCCGCAAGGCAATCTTTCTTATCGCTGCGTCAGAAGGCACGCGCCTCGATATCGCCGGCCTCGAGCGCAAAGCAAAACTTTTCGAGGCGGAATTTCACCTGAAACCGGAATTCCGCCGCGACCAAAGAAAGGCCAAAGTCGCATAGACGTCCCTGCGGCACAGGCACTCCCTGCCTGTGTGGTTTTTGACTCGCACTACGCACGGCGGACTTGGTTTAGATCGTCCGTCGAATTTTCCGCTGACGGGATTGTGGAAGGACACAAATCATGCTGCTTTATCTCATCCGCCACGGCATCGCCGTTGATCGCACCGACCCCAAATCTCCTCCCGAAGCCGAACGCCCGCTCACCGCAAAAGGCGTGCAGAAAACGCGCGCCGCCGCGCTCGGTTTTAACGAACTCGGCGCCAAACCGGACGTCTTCCTTTCCAGCCCCTACGTCCGTGCCGTGCAGACGGCCGAAATCTTTGCCGAGGCGTTTGGCTTTCGCCCGGACAAAATCCGCCTCACGGACGCGCTCAAGCCCGCCGCTAATCCCGCTGACATTGTTAAGGAAATTCAGCGCATCCGCGCCAAGGAAATCGCCTGCTTCGGCCACGCGCCCCACATGGATCTTGCCATCGCCCAACTCGCCGGCGCGCGCGCCGTTTTCACCGAGCTAAAAAAAGCCGGCATCGCCTGCTTCGAGCACTCCGCGCCCCACGGCCGCTGGACTCTCCGTTGGCTCGTCACGCCCAAAACCCTCCGCGACCTCGCAAAGTAGATCCGGCTGTTTATCCGAGCCGCGCCTTTGGTTTTCGCCGCCGGGCATCTGTCGTTCTCTGCACGAAACCGAACCGAAACCTCCGGATTCAGCCGTCACTTCAACTCCGTCACCGTCACCTCAAGCTGAAACTCCCGATTCGAATCCGGATCGTCCGCAGTTCCCACAAGCATCGGCCTGCCTTCGATCACCACAACGCTATTGCTGATCGTTAGCGTACGCAATATGGGTGGATTTGGCGGTTGTTCTTTGGCCACACTGGTGACGTCGCATGTCGCATTCATGGTGAGAACGCCGTTGCGAAACATCAAGAACGTGTTGATCGAAGTTCCGGCATCAATGTACTGCGTCGTTCCGTCTGTTTTAGTGCTGATCGGCACGCGTGTCCCGATCTGCAATCGACCCTGCCTAACCTCTTGACCTTGAGCTGGCGGGCTAAGTGCCAATGTATACCGCCTTGAATCGATCTTTTTGCCGCTGTCCGTTTCGGTGAGCAGAAACTCCAGCCGATACGGAGTAGCGATTTGCGTTTGCTGCGTATTCCCATCCTGGGCCATCGGGTCAGCGGCCATGCCACCAGCAACGAGGACCATCATTGCAAACGCCGTAGCCAAAAGTCTTCCTCTTAACATTGTTTCCTCCACGCGTGCCTGTCTAGCGTCGTTACTCCGATTCAATTTTCTCGTTCAACGCCTTCATTTCATCGAGCTCGCGTTGCTTTTCCAAGTTCATAGCCTCTGCCACAAGCGCGGCATCCTGTGGGCTTTGTTCCACGTATCGCACGAGCAGTTTCTCCTGCTCTGAAAGCGGCTCGGGCGCCGGAAACTGCGCCAGTTTCGGGAGTGAGTCTCCGCTTTCGCGCGCGTTCCTTTCGGTCAGATCACTCTGGCGCGCACGGCCGGTTATCCCGTTATGTCCCGAAGGTGTTGCAGTCGCTAGAGGAACTCGCGCAATCGTCCAGGGCACTCCATCCTGAGTCGTTCGCGAAGTGATATTTACCGGAGCCCAATTTCGCTCTCCAGCCCAAATCAGCAAAACCGCCAAACTCGCCACAGCAAATCCTGTAGCAGCCCAGCGTCGCCATTCAAATCGAGTCGCCCGTGCGTTCTGCGCCCGCAAATTCGCCAGCACCCGCTGTTCCAGCCCATTCCGCGGCTCAACAACCCCATACCGCGCCAGCGCTGCATCCAGCTCCCGCTCGAAATCCTTTTCCCGCATTTCGCGACTCCTCACTTCCGCCCCGCAACTCCCGCCAGCTTCTCGCGCAAAATCTTTCGCGCGCGAAATACTCGTGATCGCACCGCCGCCTCATTAATTCCCAAAACCGCAGCCGCTTCGCGCGGCGTCATCTCCTCCATCGTCGAAAGTATCAACGGCTCGCGCAGTTTCGCCGGCAATGCCGCAATCAATTTCTCTAGCGCCGCGCCGATTCCCCCCGACTCCATGGCCGTCTCCGCCGAAATGTCTCCCGAAGCGATCTCCGGCAAACTCAAATCGTCGCGTTCGAGCGCGATTTCATTCCGGCGCCTCTGCCGCTTGCTTCTATCGACGGCCACTCGCCAAGCGATTCGCGCGAGCCACGTCTTCGGATTCTCCACGTGCGCCAGCCGCCCGCCGTATCGCAAGACGCGTACGAACGCCTCCTGCACCGCATCCTCGGCATCCGCATGCCTGCGCAGCACCGCATACGCGATCCGGTACGCGAGTCGCGCGTGCTCCTTGACGAGGCTCTCGACCGCCTCATCGCTACTGCGCGCGGCCGTCCGAGCCTCGCCCAGAATCAGCTCTCCCGCCACCAATTCGCTGCCCTCACTCATGAAGACCGTCCAGCTGCCCGTTTCGTTCAGCTTTTTTTACGTTGTACTACGAATGTGGATGGGTTTCAGGTGTTGCTTTCGTAGAGACCGCCTTTCCTCTCAGGCGGTCACTTTTCAGACTCCTCTGCCGTCGCGGAGCCAGTCGGCCTGCCGCGGCCGAGCTGCTGTGCTCCTTTCGGCCCCTCAGCATCTCTGCGGTACCTTTGCTTCTTTTTTGCTCTTGCTCCACTCCGCCTAATACGGCCAAGTCCAATTCTTAATCTCCGGCATATCGTCACCACATCGGTGTACGTACTCCTTATGCTCGATGAGCCTGTTGCGCAGAAATTGCTTAAAGTGCCCGCCCACCCGCGCCAGCCGTGGCACGCGATCCACCAAATCCCCGGCCAAATGAAAGCGGTCAATATCGTTGCGAACGGCCATATCAAAGGGGGTTGTCGTCGTTCCTTCCTCCTTGTACCCACGCACGTGCAGGTTGTCGTGATTGTGGCGCCGATAAGTCAGCCGGTGAATCAACCATGGATATCCGTGATAGGCGAAAATCACCGGCCGATCCGTCGTAAAGATCGAGTCAAAGTCCGGGTCCGTTAACCCATGCGGATGCTCTGACGAAGGCTGCAAGGTCATCAAGTCCACCACATTCACAAAACGCAGCTTGATATCCGGAAAGTGTTGCCGCAGCAGATCGACCGCCGCCAGCGCCTCGTGCGTCGGCACGTCGCCCGCCGAAGCCATGACGGCATCCGGTTCCGTGCCGTCGTCGTTGCTCGCCCAATCCCAGATTCCCAGGCCCATCGTGCAATGTTTCACCGCCGCTTCCATATCGAGCCATTGCGGGCTTGGCTGTTTGCCCGCCACAATCACGTTCACGTAGCTTCGGCTGCACAGGCAATGATCCGCCACCGAAAGCAGCGTATTTGCATCCGGCGGCAGGTACACGCGCACTACGTCCGCCTTCTTATTCACCACGTGATCGATAAATCCCGGGTCCTGATGGCTGAATCCGTTGTGATCCTGGCGCCATACGTGCGACGTCAGCAAGTAATTCAAGGACGCGATCGGCCGCCGCCAGCCGATATGCTTGCTCACCTTTAGCCACTTCGCATGTTGATTGAACATCGAGTCCACGATGTGAATAAACGCCTCGTAGCAAGAGAAAAATCCATGCCGGCCTGTCAGCAAATATCCCTCCAGCCAGCCCTGGCACATGTGCTCGCTCAGAATTTCCAGCACCCGCCCGTCTCGCGATAGATGCTCGTCCGTTGCGATGATCGGCTCCATGAACTCCTTGTCCGTTGCCTCATACAACGCATCCAGCCGGTTGGATGCCGTTTCGTCGGGCCCAAACACGCGAAAATTCTTCGCAGCCGCATTCATCTTCATCACGTCTCGCAAAAAACCGCCCAGCACGCGCGTCGCTTCTGCCGTTGCTCCTCCCGGCTTGGGAACATTCACTTGATATTTGCGGAAATCCGGCACGTTCAAATCCTTCAGCAGCAAGCCGCCATTCGCATGCGGATTCGCACCCATTCGCCGTTCGCCCTTCGGAGCGAGCTCCGCGATTTCCTGGATCAACGTTCCGTTCTCATCAAAGAGTTCTTCGGGCTCATAGCTCTTCATCCAGTTTTCGAGCTGTTCTACGTGTTCGGGCTTCGTCGCAAGCTCCGCGAGCGGCACCTGATGCGCGCGCCATGTACCTTCCACTGGTTTTCCGTCCACCATTTTCGGGCCGGTCCAGCCTTTCGGCGTTCGCATCACGATCATCGGCCAGCGCGGCATTTCGCTTTTACCGTTCTTCCGCGCGTCCTCCTGAATTACCTGGATCTCATCTAGCACGCTATCGAGTGTTGCCGCCATCAATTGATGCATCGGGCCCGGGTCGTCACCTTCCAGAAAATGCGGCTTATAGCCATAACCCCAAAAGAGCTGTGTCAATTCTTCGTCGCTCATACGTCCGAGCACGGTCGGATTCGCGATCTTGTAGCCGTTCAAATGTAGGATCGGCAATACAGCCCCATCGCGCGCCGGATTCAGAAATTTGTTCGCATGCCAGCTCGTCGCCAGTGCTCCCGTTTCCGCTTCGCCGTCGCCGATCACGCAGCACACAAGCAAATCGGGATTATCGAATGCCGCGCCATTCGCATGCGCCAGCGAATACCCCAACTCGCCGCCTTCGTTGATCGAGCCGGGCGTTTCGGCTGCCGTATGGCTCGGAATCCCGCCTGGAAATGAAAACTGCTTGAAGAACTTTTGCATTCCCTGCACGTCGCGTGAAATGTGGGGATAGACCTCGCTGTAAGTTCCCTCCAGGTAAACGTTTGCCAGAATCCCCGGCGCGCCATGTCCCGGTCCCGTAATGAACAATGCGTTTAAATCGCGCTTTTTGATCGCGCGATTCATATGGACGTAAACGAAATTCAGTCCCGGTGTCGTGCCCCAATGCCCGAGCAGCCTTGGCTTGATGTGTTTCAGCGTGAGCGGCGCGCGCAGCAGCGGGTTATCGAAGAGATAGATTTGCCCCACCGAAAGATAATTCGCCGCGCGCCAATATGCGATCATCTTCCGTTCTTCTTCGGGCGTCAGGGGTTTTGCGGATATTTGAGCCTTTGCGACTGCCATAGATTGAGGATTCACGGCAGGAACTCCTTTCAACTCGACGGACTTAAATCGAAGATCTCGATTATAGCCCACGGCGCGTTACAACTTCATGACGCAATCCGCACAGTCCGCCTTTTTTGCTGCTCAATGTGAGATGCCATGTCACAATACCCGCCGACGATGCGGTAGCGTACGGGGCAAAACTCTTTCCTATCGGCAGTAGAGTAAACTTGAAGTAAATTCGGTTCTGGGTTTAGATGATACTCTGCGTGGCGGTTACATCTGATCAATTACAAGTCGCCGCTGGCAACCTTAGGGAACGAATATCCGCTTCGAGTCGCCGTTTCCAATTTCTAATCGACGTTCTGCAAATTAGACAGCGCCCTAAGCCCTGGATCCTCAGTGCAGAGTCCGATTCTAATCGACGGCAAAACTGGATCTTCCGAAGGCCTGCAACCCGCCGCCTCAAGCCTGAAACCTGCGCTTTTGATCGCAACTGTCAAGAATTAAAAACCGCCGTAACTCGTTCAAAAAAAACGATGCTCACGAGTTCTAGTCGCGGTTGCCAGCGGGTTTTTCACGAACCACGGATCGCGAATTATGAGTCATGGCGCTCATGAAAATCCTGGTACTCAACGCCGGATCGAGCAGCCAAAAAACTTCGCTCTACGATCTCTCCAGCCATCTTCCCGAAGCCCCGCCCAAGCCAATCTGGGAGGGCAAACTCGATTGGCGCGACGGCCGCGCCACGCTCCAGGCGCTCACAATCTCTGGAATCGGCCGGAAAGAAGAAGTCGCAGCCGATCAGCCTTCAGAAGCCACGGCCCATCTCCTGTCATTTCTCACGGAAGGTAGCGCAAGCGTCATCGGCGACAAATCCGAAATTGCCGCCGCAGGCCACCGCATAGTGAATGGCGGCCCCGAATATACACAGCCCGCGTTCGTCACGCCACCGATGAAAGCCGCCATAGAGAAAATGGCAATATTCGCGCCTCTCCATAATCGCGCCGGCCTCGAGGGTATCGCCTTGATTGAGAAGGTCTTTGGATCGGAGGTTCCGCAAATCGCCGTCTTCGACACGGGCTTTCACAGCCGGCTACCCGAAGCCGCCGCCGTCTACCCTGGACCCTACGAATGGTTCGGCGAAGGCATCCGCAGATACGGCTTCCACGGCATCAATCATGAATATGTCTCGCGTCGCGCAGCCCAGCTTCTCGGAAAAGATTTGGCAGCGATGAAACTGGTCACCTGCCATCTCGGCAACGGCTGCTCGCTCGCAGCAGTCAGCGGCGGGCGGAGTATAGACACCACCATGGGTTTCACTCCGCTGGAAGGGCTGATGATGGGCACGCGCTCCGGATCAATCGATCCGGCAATCGTCACCTACCTGATGCGCGAACGCCACCTCAATGCGGATCAGATTGACGATCTTCTGAATAAAAACTCCGGTCTTCTCGGAATCTCAGGTTTTTCGTCGGACATGCGCCAAATCGTCGCGAAAATGGACGAAGGAAACTCAAGAGCAAAAATGGCCTTCAATATTTTCGTTCATCGCCTGCAAACGGGAATAGGCTCGATGGTTGCCGCGCTGGGCGGACTGGACGGGTTAGTGTTCACCGCCGGAATAGGGGAGAATTCCCCGGATGTCCGCGCCGCGGCCTGCGCCAACCTCAAATTCTTCGGCGTGGTGCTCGACAAAGCGAAAAACGATTCGCCGCAAAATGACGGAGACATCTCGGCAAAGAGTTCGCGCGTGCCAGTCTTCGTAATCCACGCCGAGGAAGACTGGTCCATAGCCCGCGAATGCGACCGCCTACTGCGATCGAAAGGAGCAGCGAACCGCTAGGCAAGTGGCAATATGAATGTAAAAGGATGATGTGAAGTAATGAGGATGATGCTGAGGTCCGAAACCAAGATTAGCCCCGCTGAGCGAGAAACACTGACGGCTGGCCCCGAGTTTGGCGAGAAAGCAAAGCTGGTGGGCCTGGGTGGACTTGAACCACCGACCTCACCCTTATCAGGGGTGCGCTCTAGCCACCTGAGCTACAGGCCCATCAATAACTTACGAAGCCTTTTCCTTGACCGGTGTCAGTAGAGGTGCCACCTGGGACGCCGGAGCGGGGATCACCCTCACGTAGCTTTGGGAGATGATCGCTGGTAAGCATGAAGGCTTTTCGCAAGTCCTAAGAATTATATCCGGCCAGTCGCTCAACAGCAATGAGCTTGTGTTCGGGAGCCAAGTGAGCATAACGCATCGTCATCTGAATGCTCTTGTGTCCCATCAGCTCGGCGACCGTACGGATATCGACGTCCTTCATCACGAGCCTGCTTGCAAATGTATGTCGTAGGTCGTGCCACGTAAAATCCCTAATGCCTGCCTTCTTCACGGCGTCTTCGAACCAGTGTCGAGCTCCGAGCAGACGCTCTCCGTTTCTGCCGATAAAGATCGGGCCCTGTGCTGTAATCGCAATTGGCCCGCTGCCCACCCTTGCCTTGCGCAGCCGTTCAAATGCGCCGCAGGCTTCACTATTTAGCGAAATGTGCCTTGACTGGCCGTTCTTGCTATTCGGGACATGCAGGTCCCTCCGCACGAGATCGACGCAGGACCAGTCAATCCTCAGGTATTGTTCCGACCTGCGCATACCTGTGTGCATGGCGATGTCCAATTCTTCCATGTGTTCGGGGCAATCGTGTTTTATCACCGCGCGCAGCCGTTCCTCTTCTGTTTTTAGGGGCTTCAGATAGTCAATTCCAGTGGGCAGAGGTTCAAACTGATTTAGAAAACGTACGCGGCCGCCTGAGACTCTACAGCGCTTGAGGAGCTTGGCTGAATTGCAACTCACCTTCCCGTTCTCAATTCCCAATCGAAAAATAGAGAAAAGCGTTGTTCTGTTTCGGTTAAAGGTTTCCGGTTTCCACTTTTGCGCATCAAAGAAAGCCCGAAAAACAGAAATCGGGATTGACTCCGCGGCGCGCTGTCCGAACTGTCCCTTTAGCACCTTGATACGATACGTCTCGTTGATGTGCCGGCCATTAGTTTCGGCGTATCTGAGCGCATCATCGGCAAGTTCAGAAAACAAAACGATCCGTCGGCGCAATTTCTCAGGCAACTTCTTGCCTTCCAGCGCCTCGTTCTTGCGTTTGGTGTAAAGATCGCGAGCTGTGGCCCAAGTTCCAGCCTTCTCCCGGTGGATCTTTCCGTCCGACCCGAGGTAGCGAGTCCACCAAACACCGCTACCTTTCGGGCGTTCAAAGACGCCCCGCTGTCTGCACTGCTTTCGGATCTCTGTTGACTTGATTGGTAGGCTCAACGGCTCAGTTTCCATGGTGATTTCCCTTCTTCGGCGGACGCCCGCCGAGCTTGCCGTTCCGCCGCGATGCCTTGGCCTTGCGCCGGGTGCGGACGGAGCCTCGGCAAGCCGGACAGAAGCAAATCAATTGGACGTTATGAACGGGACAGCGCATCGTTTGTTGTGTTATAAACCTAACACGTTAGGTTGTCAAGATGCCCACTCGCACCTATCCCCAAATATCTCAATTGAGACGAACCAACGCGCAGAGAACCGCCTTGACGCGCATCCATTCGAATTGCAACCTTACCGCGACACTTTGTCGGGAGGCATAAACCGTGGCGGTACAAAGGACGGAGCGGGAAATCATAAAAACAATCGGAAAAGCAATCCGTGCACACGATGTAACTGTTCTTGTTAAAGCGGGCGCAAACCGTGAGACCTTGTTGCAGTTGCTCGCGATGGCGGTAATCGAGCCGGAGGGAAAACCCTTAGCCGACGGAATACGTGCCAAACAAAAGCAGCTTAGAAGCGTAGCCTTGCAGGTGAGAACCGTGATACGTCACGCTGAGCGCCTCGCCACTGAAAGCGACTCTTATTTAGAATTCTACTCACCATTCGATAACCAGGATTTTAAACGCTATAAAGACATCGAGACGAGGAAGCTGGCCTCGCGCTGGCCATTTCAGGCAATGCGAGACTATGCCGACTGGGCCGAGAAGGAGGCTCATTCTTTCGGGCGTCTCTTGCGTCGCAATTCGCAAAAGGAGCGCAATCTCGGCATCTTGTGGCTGCTGTCGTGGGTCCACTTGCGGACGACTAAGTTGTTTACGCCTGAACTTGCTCGGCTACTGAGTGATGCGTCGGTGGCCGTGGGCAAGCCGCGGGAGCTCACTGCCTCGGGCCTCCAGAAGATGTTCGAACGGAACGTCCTCCGTTCCCAGCGAGAATCGCGCCTAGACACTTAGCCCCTGCTTTTTTTTGCGCCAATTGTCCGTTCGGCAGACATTTCTCTGTTTATTCTTCTGCGCGAAGGAGGACGCATGGACAAGATCCTTTGCTCCAAACGTGAAGCTGCTGAAATCCTAGGTGTAAGCGTTCGAACCATCGAAAATCTCGTTTCAAGAAAGCTGTTGGCCTCACGAAAAATAGGAAGACGGCGAATGATTCCATATCAGTTGTGTGTGCAATTTGCTCGGCGAGACACTCCGGTTATCACGGGGAATGACGGCAATGGCAGCTCGATTTCTTAATCCGCGCGAGATCGCGCTACTTGTGCCAATGCCGCGCGTGCTCACGGCGCTAGGCTTCGCGGTGAACGAGCGCACCCGACGGGCCCCTTGTATCCTGCACGGTGGCTCAAATGTTTCCGCGTTCTCGTGGACAGAGACGGGCTTATGGAAATGCCATTCGTGCGGCGAGGGCGGCGACCGTATCGCGCTCATTCGCGCTGTACGGGACTGCTCGTTCCGCGGTGCCGTGGACTTCCTTGCGACGCTCGCTGGCGTCACGTATTCACATCAAAAACAATCGCGCGCCGAAATCGAACAATCGAGAAACCACAGAAAACGCGCGGAGCAAGCGGCCTGGGAGCTCTTCGACAAGGTCGCCGCACTTCGCTCTTACTATGCCGACGCTCTCAGACGCGCGGAGAGACTGGCGACGCGGATCATGGAGCGCGCAAATCAGACTGACGACTTGGATGCCGGATGGGATGCTTTGTCACGCCTTGGACCTGCGCTTACCTTTTTTCTCGCGGCCTTCGATTTCTCGTGGAGCCCCGACGCAGAGACACTCGCACGGTTCGCACTCGTTTCGCCTTCAGAGCGGCGAGAACTAATTCTTGAAGGAAGCGAGAGCAAAAATGCAATCGCTGCATAGCCAGATGGCTCGTGTGCTCGAAACGGACGCGGGGCTGCTAGCTCAGGCCGAAACGATGGCTAACGAGCTGAGCGAGCGACCTTCAGCCTCAATACAGGCCCGCGAACAGTCCCCGATATTCCCGGACGCGGCTTGGCGCGGCATCTTTTCTGAGTATCGAGCTGCGATGGAGCGGGCAACGGAGGCAAGCGATTCCTTCCACTTCGCCACTCTCTGGGCGCGGTGCGCCGTGGCGCTAGGCAGGCGTGTCCAATTCCCCTATGGGATGACACTTTTCCCTGCGGATTCCTGCCTACATCCTAAAACTTGGGATGCTGTATGCCACGTTGGAAGGCACACTGCCGACTATTCAGTACGAACAGATCGTCGCTGCGATTCTCGTGGGCCGTTATGGTGAGGCTTGCGCGAAGGAATTGCTTTCGCTGCAAAACGCTGGCACCAATCCCCGGAAGGAACTCGAACGCCGAATCTTGGCATTCGTACACGGCGAGCCGGGCCACGCGACGACCAAACGCAGCCTGTACAAGGCACTTTGGCGCTACTACCCAGATGCGGAGGCATTTAATCGAGCGTTCGATTCCCTTCTCCGCGCCGGCGAGCTGTTCAGTAAGTCAGTCGGGCGGGGAAGCGTCCTGGTCTCCACGGAGGTTTTTGAGTAATACATCGTGTGGACACGTGGACAGAAGAAGCCGATGTTTATGCGGGTCGTCCTGTCCACCTGTCCACGGGGAGTATGATGAAAAGCGCGCTCGATAGTCTAATCGAGGAACTGGAAGCCAGTAGTGGGGCCAGAAATGAGGCGCGATATAACGAGCCTAAAGAGTGCAGGCCTCCGAAGCGAATCGTCCCGGCTCATTTTTCTAAGGATCGGCGACAGCCCCGTGAAGAGTGGCCCTCGGAAAGCCTGGATGCCGAGCATCGCTTCGGCCAACCGCATGCGAAACTATTCCCTTTCATCGGACGCAAGGTGAGGACTCCCCAGGGACCTGGGATGTTGATACAAGTCTTCGCTGAAAGGGTGACGGTACTGCTCGACTCCCACCTGGACAAGTGCGCCGTTTTCAGTCCGGGCGAGATCGAGCCGGTTGCACTGGCGCTTCCATGACTGCCGAACGTCGGCAGGGATCGCGTCTATTCGCCTCGCAATGGACTACCGGGCCCGCTTTCACCAGGGCGTAATCGATGCGGCTCGGGGGCGGTGCAGTTTGCTTGAGCAATGAACATTGGCGAGACGATCTTAGATGGAGCCGGAAGGCCCGGGATTGCGCGTCCCGCCGATGCAGCAATCGACGTCAAAACTGTCATGCTCACGAATCGTCGGCCGCAGGTGTTTCAGGCAAATAAAAACGGAGATATGGCCGAGCGGTTGAAGGCGGCGGTCTTGAAACGCTAAACCACCCATTTGCTAACTAGCGGAAAATTTAACTAAATCCCTTTAGCAGCCGCAATTTAGCGCGTTTTTCACTTCTTCTGATTTCTCTGATTGTCGTCTGTTTTGCGCGAATTAGTGTGACAATTTCGCTACATTTTCGAAATTTTTGCTCCTCGCAACATGACTGTCACACTCGCGAACTGTATTTGCTTGCGACCGCGCCGGTTAGATGAAAAATGGGCGCTTCCGCTTCGCGCAATTCAGACATTCAAACGACACGCATGTCGTGGAACGGTTTTCGGCCCTCCCGCCACACCGAATGTCACACGTCGGAAGCTTCCTGACTCATTTTTCGAGCCAACTCTCGCGCACCGGCTTCTCCATACTCGCTCGTGAGAGACCTCACGGCTATCGCGGTAAGGCGAACGCAACAAACAGACCACGTGTACCATCCGAGCGGCTGCCTTTCGCCCCGGTGGCTGCAGTGACGATGTATTGGCGGCCATCCACCATGTAGGTGATTGGCGTTGCGTTGCCGGAGTATGGCAACGTTGCCTGCCATAGCAATTTGCCTGTGTCTTTGTCGAAGGCGCGAATTTTCTTATCGAAGTTCGTTGCTGCAATAATGACGAGGCCGCCCGCAGTGACGATTGGGCCTCCGTAATTTTCGGTGCCCGTATTTTTCATGCCTTGCGCGGCTAGCGCGGGGTATTCTCCCAGCGGAATTTTCCAGACATATTCGCCGCTGTTGAGATTGATGGCATTGAGCGTGCCCCAGGGCGGAGCTACGGCCGGGTAGCCGTCAGGATCGTAGAACTTTTTGTAACCAGTGAAGCGATAGGGCATGTTTTGGGCATCGTTGGGATCGCTTGCCGCTGCGCCGCCGCGACCTGCTGCGGATTGAGCGAGTTCGGCTGCGTCTGCGGAAGGAACAGCTTGCGGCGCTTGGCCGCCCCGCGCTGTGGTTGCCGCGGGAGCGCCTCGTCCACGACCGCGGCCTGCGCGGCCGCCATCGGTCATCAGGAATTGCACGAGCGAGGAGACTTGTTCGTCGCTAAGGCCGGAGAATGCGGGCATGCGGCCCTTTCCAGTGCGGATGGTCGTGGTGATCTGGTCGGGAGTGAGGCGAGTGCCGATTCCAACCAATGATGGGAAATCGGGCGGCTGGCCTTGCATGTTGTCCTGATGGCATGAGGCGCACTGGCTGAGGTAAAGAGCGCGCGTGGGCGAGGTACCGGCAGACATGTTGTCGGCGAGGGAGCCGGTCCAGGCGATGTCGTTGGCGTTGACGTAAAGGACACCCTGCGGATCGGCGGCAGAACCGCCCCATTCGGCACCGCCATCGAAACCGGGGAAGACGACAGTGTCTTTGCCGACGCTGAGCGGAACGAATTGGCCTTCGCTGCGAAAGGTTTTGAACTGTGCGACGGCCCAGGCGTGGGCTTCGGGAGTGCGGTTCGTGAGCATGTCTTCGGTGAGCAGCTGGCGGGCGAACGGCGCGGGTTTCGTGGGCATCGGCTGTTCGGGCGAGGCGACTTCGCCGGGAACCGTGCTCGGCGGATATTTTTTGTTGACGATGGGAAAGAGCGGTTCGCCGGTGACACGATTGAAGACGTAGACGACGCCGTGCTTTGTGGTTTGCGCGACAGCATCAACCATTTTGCCGTTGTGCCTTACGGCAAGGAGCGTGGGAGGCGAGGGAAAATCGCGGTCCCAAAGATCGTGGTGCACGGCCTGGAAATACCAGATTAGCTTTCCTGTTTCGGCGTTGAGCGCGAGCAGGCAGTTTGCGTAGAGATCGTCACCAATGCGATTCATACCGAGGAAATCGCTGGCAGCGGACCCCGTGGGCACGTACACGATGCCGCGCTTTTGGTCGACGGCCATGCCGGGCCAGTTGTTTGCCGCGCCTTCGTAGGACCATGCGTCCTTGGGCCACGTCTCGTAGCCGGGCTCGCCGGGGTGCGGGATCGTGTGAAATTGCCAGCGGACAGCACCGGTGCGGACGTCGTACGCGCGAATGTCGCCGGGAGGAGCGGGTAGGGCTTCGGGATTGCGGCCGCCGGTGATCAGAAGATCTTTGTAAATTATGCCGGGGCTCGTTAGGAAAACGGACTGGCGATCGACCGGCTCGCGGTCGAGTCCTTCGCGAAGATCGATGCGGCCGGCTTTGCCAAAGGATTTGATTGGCTGGCCCGTTTCTGCGTCGAGTGCGTAGACGTAACTTAGAATGCCGGCGAAGATCCGGCTGTCTTTGCCGTCGGTCCAATAGGTGAGGCCGCGGACGACTTGGCCTCCCGGCAAGCCCGCATCGAACTTCCAGAGAACCTTTCCCGTGGCTGCGTCGAGGGCGACAACTGTCTTGCTTGGCGTATACGTGTACAGCACGTTGCCGACGACGATGGGACTCGTCTCCATTCCGCCGGTCTCGCCGCTGTCGTATGTCCAGGCGACCTGGAGTTTGCTGACGTTGGAGCGATTGATCTGGCTAAGCGGGGAATAATGGTCATCGAGGGAATCGCCGCCGTAGATGGGCCAGTCTCGTGGCTGCTTGGAGGCGCTGCGCGTGGCAGGCGCGTGGGCCAATGAGAGAATTATCCCGGCTATCGAGATTGCGGCGAAGACTTTGGGCTGGGGGTTCATGCTTCAGCGGACCTTTCCCGTTAGAAAATTCGTTTATAGCTCAGGCTGGTTTTCTGCGAGTCTGAGCGCCGCGCAGAATTGCGCCGCAGAGTAGAACGCGAGATATGCCAGAGTCAATGCGCATTGCAAAAGAAAACTCGGCTGATTTCCATTCCTTTTGCGCGTGAAATCAGCCGAGCTTTCTGCAATTCTTCGTGCCTCCCTAGAAGATCAGCTTAAGTGCGAACTGAATCTGCCGGGAGTTGTAGCTCGTGTTCAGCCCAGTGATGGCTCCGAGGTGAAGCGATGTGGGGCTCTTCGGACTCTGTGCGTCACCGGTCGACCCGGCCGTGTTGGCTCCGGCTCCGAACGATGGAACAGCCGTAACGCTTGGAGACGTGAAATTAGGCGTGTTGAACAGGTTGAAGACCTCCGCTCGGAACTGGAGGCGGAGCGACTCCCAATTCAAGGGAAATTCCTTGAGTAAAGAGAAGTCCATATCCTTGTTCGGAGGACCGAAGAACTGATTTGGGTGTTCGTTGCCGTATGTGTTGGCGGTAGCCAACTGGAAACAGGCGGGGTTGATTCCCCAATCCTGCAAGGTCTTGGTCGCGTTTTTCGCTGAGCAGATTTGGTCCGGGCGACCGCTGCCCAAACTGCCTGGATTGACCGAAGTTGATATCGTATACGGCACGCCGGATTGCCAGGAGAAGGCATCGTTCAACGTCCAGCCCTTGGCGATCACACCCGCGAAGCCGGTAAGCGATTTGCCATATGGCACTTGATAGGTGACTGTGCCAGATACGCGATTCGGCACGTCCAAGCCGGTATTGCCTACGCCGAAAATACCTCCTTCGCCGGCCGTTACAGTAATTGGGGAGGTGGGACTAGCGACATTATCGTAGAAGCACGGATTCGTATACGCTGGGCCATTTCCAAAACCTAACACAGACGGCGAAAAAGTCGGCGTGCAGACCGCGCCGTAGTTCTCCAGGGAGTGCGCCCACGTGTAATTCACTTGTGCATTCAGTCCGTGGCTGAACCGGCGTACAAACGTGGCTTGAAGCGAGTGGTAGGACGTGGTACCCCAAGGCACGTTGTTCTCACTGATCGTGGATTTGGCCAACCACGGAAACTGCGCGGCCAGCGGGTTTGAACCGGTCGCCGCCACCTGCGTGTAGTTGGAATCATGGTTGGCGCTATAGCCGACGATCTGGTCGCGGCCGAGTTCGCCTACGTAGCCGATCGAAACTACGTTTGCGCCGAACAGCTTCTGAACCATTACGTTGAACTGCTCGACCATTCCGTCCAAGTACTTAGGCCAATAGGCATCGCTGACGCCTGCGTTGTACGGGTTCGTGGCGGATGGGCAAGTGCCTGTGGTAGGAGTTGGGGAGTATGCCGCGTTGGTTGTGAAGGTGCAAATACTGGAGGGTGGCGCGTAAACGCTAGCTGGATTTAAAACTGGAATCGGCAAGCCGGCAGCCAACAGGTTACCGCCGGACTGCCCGACGGGGCTGCTGCTGCCCGTGGAACCATACTGAGCGACGGCTGAACTCGCTATTGACGCCGGGCAGGTGATGTTTCCGTTGGACACGTTCTGGTTCGAGCAGCTGAACGTTACGTTGAAAGGTTGGTTTCTCAGAGACTGCGGAGTACCGTAGCCCTGAGGATAGTAGCTCAATCCAAAACCGCCGCGGACCACGGTGTCATGAGGCAGCGTCAATGCGAAACCGAATCGCGGTGCGAGATCGCGATAGGGAGTCGGAACGAGCGCCGTTGCACTGCTATTCTGCGCGCCGGGGATTGACGGACCATTTACAACGCCCGTTGCCGGATTCCAGTTTGAAATGCGACCGCGCTTTTCCGTGAACGGCGTGAAGATATCGTAGCGAACGCCGAGATTCAACGTCAGCGAACGCGTGGCCCGCCAATCGTCTTGCACGTATCCGCTGGGCTCCCACGAGCGATAGCCAGGGGAGACAAGATAAGTGTTACGAGAGCCACTTTGGCTTAGCCCTTCGAGCAAGTCACCGAGTGGAGTCCCGGTGTAGACGCCGCTGAACGAGAAGCTTCCAATCCCGTTGCTGCTCTGGTATTCGGTCAGTTGACGGCGAATCACGCCGAGCCCAAACTTGACGCTGTGGCTTCCTTTGTTCCAAGTCAGCACGCCGCTGTAAATGTAACTGTTGTCGAAAGTCTGCAGCGGGATGAAACCGGAGTCGCCCAAGTTGGTCGTGAGTTGCGGATAGCCGCCGTTGGGACTGCTGAAGTTCATGTCGGCGAGGCCCGAAAACACGCTGGGTGTAAAATTGATGCAATTCCCTAAGGCGACATCGCAGGCGATACCCAGCGCGTTACTGGCATTGCTTCCCTGGTTGGGAGGGAGCGACTGCGTAGAACTCCGCAAGTAACCGGCCTTCAGATTCAGGAGCAGATTCGAGTTATACACATGTACGTAATTTAGCGTAAGACCTTGCTGCCGCTGCTTTGCGGGTCCTGGGAATCCGACCGCTGTTCCTCCTGGATTGATCACGGCTCCGTGTCCACTGAAGAAGGGATCCACGGACGCTACATTGACCGCCGGAAAAACGGTCGGCGTGATCGTGTTGGTGTTGTTGAAGGAATAGCGACCAAAGAGACTGTCCTTGTCTGAAATATGCTGATCGACGCGAATGTCAAAGGTCTTGGCGTTCTGCGTTCTCAGCGGGTCAGAGCTGTAATTGCTGGACAACCCGGAATTGGTCGGCAAGGGGTACAACGAAAAAGCAGCGAGTCCGACCGGGGTCGCAGATGCGAATGGAATCGAGTTGCCGGAGTTTGACGCGCCGACACTTGAAGAACCTCCCATGGCGCTGATATTTGGCAATTCGGACATATCTCCCGGATTCGTCGGCGTCAAACCGTCAGGGCAAGTAATCGTGCCGCCCTTATATCCCTGTTTTGCGGCCATTGCGCTGCCTCGTTGACAAAGGGTCGGTACGGTTCCGGTTACGGGTTCGCCAAGCGCATTGCTGAATTCTTCAAAGTCGCCAAAGAAAAAGGTCTTGTCCTTCCTGATTGGACCGCCGATGCTTCCACCGTATTGATTCTGGCGGAATGCCGGCTTCGCCTGAACCGTCGTGAGCAGCTCCGCCCCCGGAGTGCAGCTCGTCGAGGACGGCGCGCAGTAGCCAGCCGGAAAAGCGTAATTGGGGTTCGTGTTCAAAACCCTATTCCGGAAGAACTCGTAGGCAGTTCCGTGAAACGAGTTTGTTCCCGATTTGGTGATCACGTTCGTCACGCCTCCGGCCGTGCGGCCGATCGACGCGTCGTAGAGGTTTGTCTCGACGTTCACTTCCTGGATGGCATCAACGGATGGACGGACGCCGATCGTGCCGATGAACCGCTCATTATTGTCCATGCCATCGATCATGTTTTCGTTGACGTCGGTATTCTGAGCGTTGACCGTGTATTCGGAAGTCAGACGGCGGTCGTCGGGGCGGTTGCCACTACTGGTGTCGTTCTGTCCGCCAATGCTTACGCCGGCCGAAAGCTGGACCAGTTTCACGAAATTGCGCCCGTTCAGCGGAATATCCTGAACGGCCTGCGAGGTCACAAGCGTACCCAAGTTTGAAGAGTCCGTCTGAAGCGCGGGAGCGACGTTGCCAGAGACTTCAATGCTCTGCGAAACCTCGCCGACTTGCATTTTGGCGTCTACACGGGCGCGATCTCCGGCGGACAATGCAATATTCGTGGCTGTGTAGGTCTTGAAACCTTTGGCTTCAAACTTCACGGAATAGTTCCCGACGGGGAGTAATGTGAGAATAAAGTCGCCAGTCGCGTTACTGGTCGTGGTCTGGGCGATATTCGTCTCGGCATTCGTTATGGTTACGGTCGCGCCAGGCAACACCGCGCCCGTGGCATCGGTGACCGTGCCGACCACGTCGGCGGTTTGAACCTGCGCTGTAAGTGGTGCGGCGAACAGGAATGCGCACAAGAACGTGGCGATTAGGAACAATCCGATTCCGGCTATTCCGGACCATGTGGGCAGCAACGTCAGTAGTGCGTGCTGGCGTAATCCAGCCTTTCGATTCACTCTTCTAATCAAAGTCGTATCCTCCACCCAATTTGAAGTCCGGCAGGAAGAGCTAGCTAAGCTAGCTAGTCCACCCGGCCCCACGGTTGCCGGGCGTAGCAAAGCACTCGCAGAGCCATTGCTTTGCCTGGCAACATCCGTCAGATGTAGGCCTTCTACTCTCTAGCCAAACGTAATAACAATAGAGCTACGGTAGTAAATGACATGTATAGCGGCTAGTTTCCTCACAATCAGGAACTTACGTGGACGTAAAGATGGCCTTATCCCCACGTAACATTACTCC
Organism: uncultured Acidobacteriota bacterium; assembly: GCA_963753205.1. Lineage (GTDB taxonomy): Bacteria > Acidobacteriota > Terriglobia > Acidiferrales > UBA7541 > Palsa-295. The sequence continues at coordinate 695,206 of CAVWBL010000002.1, forward strand.
GGGTTGTGGGAGCGTTTCGATCGTGCCAAGCACCTAATTCGTTTTAAGTTGCAAAAGCCAGAAGGCGTGACTACAATCCCCCAACGGGCGTTCCTGTATGAAAAGAGATTCAGCCGATTCAACAGTTGCTCCGCTAGCCTTCCCGGACGCCGAGGCATCAGCCGTGCGGGAACAGCTTGAGCGCATAGCAGCAAGCGCCGCTTTCCGTAGCAGCAAAAGGTACCCGGAATTTCTGCGCTACACCGTTGAGCATACGCTGACGGGTGAAATCGAGAACATCAAAGAACGAGTGCTCGGAGTGGAGGTCTTCGGCCGGGATCCGGACTACGATACGAGTTCCGACCCGGTAGTGCGCATGACAGCGGCCGAAGTGCGCAAGCGCCTCGATCAGTATTACCGCGTGCGCGGGCACGAGCATGAAATTCGGATCGACTATTCGCGCGGGTCGTATGTGCCGGAATTCAACTGGCCACAGCCTAGTGCGACTCGGGAAGCCACACCGATTCACATTGAATTACCACTGGAGAGTCCGCCGACGCGGCGGCGAATCGCGCCATTCGTGGTCCTTGCCTGCGTGCTGATTGCCGCGTGTCTGTGGGGCGCGGTCTCCACGCGCCAGACTGCACTCGACCGTTTTTGGTCGCCGATTTTCGACTCGAAGTCGCCTGTTCTATTGTGCATTCCGGATTTATCAATCCTCACTAAGGAGGCTACCGCGTCCGGTGCCCCAACAAATTCTTCTACGCGCGGGCCAGGGGCTCAGGCCGCGAGCGCTGGCGCTCTGCCTTCGTTCGGCGCGGCCCTGGCACTGATGCCTGCGGGATGGCAGCGGGACGAGGTTTCATTCGTGGACGCATTCACCGTCATGAACGTCGCGAGTTCGCTGACCCGAAAAGGGCACGACTTCCGGCTAATGCACACCGAAGATGCGTCGCTCGACGATTTGAAGCAGGGCCCAGCGGTGCTAATCGGAGGGACAAACAACCCGTGGATCAATCAGGTGAGTTCCACGCTCCGCTTCTCGCTTGCGAAAGACGGACCGCTCGACTACATCAGCGACCGGCAAACTCCATCCTCGCGGCAGTGGGGAATAACGTGGCAGAATCCGACGACCGATTATGCAATCGTTTCTCGTATTTTTGACACAACGACCGGACAGTCGGTGGTGATCGCCGCCGGCGTTCATCGAATGGGAACAGAAGCCGCGGGAGAATGCTTCTCGGATCCAGCCTGTTTTGCGGAAGCGGAGAGACTAGCGCCGGGCGATTGGGCACATGCCAACGTTCAGTTCATTCTGCAAACACAAGTGATCAACGAAGTTCCCGGGCAGCCTAAGGTTATTGCCGCGTACCTCTCACACTAAAATCCAGGTTAGACAATCGTAAAACTTGGGTTAATGCTTCACGCTGCGCAGGCACTCCGATTGCTGCATCGATTCCAAACACCTTTGACTTATCCGCGTAGTAGGCAATTCGCGCGATCAAATCGGCGGTCGGCGTGGATGAAATTGCCTCGACATCTAAATCGCGCGCCATGCGGAACGAATAATCGATTTCATCATTGCTGATAGGAAGGGAGTGCTAGGGCCCGATTTAAGGTCCCCCATTCGATACTGCGTCGAATTCAATGGCAAGGCATAAGGTAATCCCATCATCTAACGTTACGTATGTATGTAACGCAACCGGCCTAGCTGTTTGCAGATTTCACGCGAAAGCCCCGCCTAGCAGAATATTCGATACAAAATCTATTGCGGCACCGCATTTACGGCACGCGTCATTTAATGCCGGCCCTTTGTAACCGCAGGAACACTCGACATAAAACTCTTTCCTTAAAATCTTGTGTGGGGACTTCGAAAACTCGCGCTGTCTCTCTTCCATACATATATCCCGCGAACGCCTCGCGCTAACTTCCGGTCTTCCTGCAAGCGAGTCTGCCAGGAAACGGACTTGAGCCTTGGCTCTCTTGGGGAATTGCGGATCGCGGATTAGGGTCAATATCTCGGCGCTGGAGCACGAAAGTTGCTGCATACCGGGAGTTTCTCATTCCCGTGAGGGTTTTGAACAAAAGCATTAAAAAGATCGAGGTGGCCGAAGACGGAATTCTGTGACTTGTCAGCAGGCTCCCAATCCGGCCGGCCCCTCCATTAACGTCAGGTCTCGGTAGGGTCGCTTTCGTCCAAACCGGCGTCCCAATTGAGACGTTTCCCGCCGGGGCGTTTTGGGTTGTGCTCTGCTCCTGAGCGAAACCCACCGAAGAAAATCATTACAGCTAACAGGGACCAAATTAGGACACCACCGCCAGGCTGAAAATATGATTCCAGCACCCCAGCCACGGACTGCGTCCCTCAAAGGAGGGTTGGACGCCGCGCTTAGCGGAACGCGGCCAGGGATTAGTTGAGATATCGGCTTTCAGCCAGGGTACTGAAACGCTGTTTAGCTTCCCATTCCCGATCCATCCGCTCGTAGATCCGGTAGGCCAAGTCGTGTTCCTCATCCGGTGGCTCGGAGTGAAGAGCCGCATCTTCGCTGACCGGCGCAGCCAACAACTCATCGAGATCGCTCACATCCGTTAGTCCCATTGCACGCATGAGCTGCTTCTCGAATGTCGTTAGTTCGGGCTCTTCGGTTACACGCATTCATACTCACACTTGCGGCACGCGCCGACCCGCTACTCGATTCACGGCGCGTATCTCCATTTCGCCTTTGCCGCGAGATTACTGTCTGGCATAAGCCTCAGTCAATATGAGGATAACAAGTCGTGGAGTTTTTCGGCCGCATCTGGGTTCGACTGCGATAATCGTTCGTATATTGCCTCAGCCTTCGAGCGTTTGTGTTCCAAAGCATAGAGTGCGCCGAGCGTGAACGCATACAGCGACGCATACGGCGAGTTGCTGGGTTCGAGCCGGATGCTCTCCAGATAGGCGTGTTCGGCCTCTTTGTAGTGTTGAAGCGATTGGTAGGTTGAACCGATCCGCCACCATATGATTCCGTCGGCAGGTGCGAGCTGCTCGGCTTTGGAGAGGGCGTTCAGAGCGGCGTTAGGCTGAGATTTTCCGTACGCGTCGGCAAGATTAGCCCAAAGTGAAGCATCCTGAGGGCGGCGCTTGATTGCCTCTTCGGAGGCTTCGACGGCTCCTGCCTGATTTCCGATCCTTTCGTACGCGTCGCCGAAGTTCGTCCATATCGTGATGTCGTCCGGCTTAAGGCGGATGGCTCTTTGGAACGCATCAGTCATGTTCTGCGGATCATCTAGTCGCGAGTACGCGTCTCCTACTTTCTCCCAAGCCTGAAAATTGTTCGGATCGAGTTGCAGAGCCATTCGGTACGCGTGTAGGCCCCTTCTCCAGTGCGAGCGCAGGATATCAAGTTGCTGTTCGGCGTGTTCGAGCCATTCGTCTTGCGCAGCCCCGCGCCCAATAGGAGGAAAGCCCAGCGGAGGTCCTGGAGCCGGCTCGTTCATCGCTTGGTCGCCGATCCCGATCCAGCCTTCGGCCGTTTGGCTTGGCGTCTCTGCCAACAGAACCTCGATGTCTTCGGCCGGTATCGCAAAGTTCAAATTCTCTGAATCGCTCAAAAAGAACGTCGTAATGCCGATGAGCTTTCCATCGGAATCAAAAAGGCCGCCCCCGCTTGAGCCGTGAGAGATGGCTGCGGTCGTCTGAATAACTCTTTGCTCGCCGCGATGCCGAAAGCCGGAAACCAGCCCTTCTGAGAGCGACAATTCCAGACCCTCGGGTGCTCCGATGGCGTATACGCGCTCGCCGATTGCGACGCTATCCGACTTTCGTAAAGTGACAGTCGGTGCGCTCAGACCGTTGGCTTTCAGGAGACAAAGATCCAGCACCGGGTCAATTTTTTCGACCTCTGCGGACCAGGACTTCGAACCCTGGTTAACCTCGACGGCGACACCCGCGCTTACGACATGAGCATTAGTGACGATAAAGGATGCTCCCTTCGATTCAAGAAACTCTTGAAATGATGGCGGACTGCCCGCCGGCGCGGGTTTGATGGCGACACCGCTTCCTAGAGCGGTTACTGAACCATGTTCGTCCAATATTTCAACCACGAACACTGAGGGAGCGAGGCGGCCGTATAGATCTTCAATTGAAGTGGGTGCCTGCTGGGAAGACGAAGTCGCCTGCGCTTCAACGATCCGAGAACACACACATAACGCAACCAGCAAGAGGGTCGCCGAGCGATAGGACAGCGGGCGCGTCATGACTGTAGAGGATCGTCTGTAGATTGATCGTCTGCACGATATTAGAAGTGAGGCGTGCCAAAGGCAACCAGATTCTCCCGCTTCACGTTCGGACAAGCAATCCGCCGCCAGCGGGGCACTCTGCGGTTGTCTCAAGAGAAATTCGCTGAACTGGCGAATGTACACCGCACGTATATCTCCTCTGTCGAACTGGGTAAGGTGAGCGTGGGAATCGAGGTTGCTAACGCACTGGCGGGCGCGCTGGGGATGAGGCTCAGTGACTTAATCCGCAAAGCGGAATAGCCTGAAGGCGCAAGCCAGTCTGAGTGCAGCTGCGTACTCGCAGCTAGCGCCTCACCAAACCGGTGACGGCCGTTAGCTCCTACATGGTTTAAACCGATCTTGGCCCCGTCTCAACTGGGACACCTTTTGATGCGCGGCCTACCTTCATTGCTACGAGGCGTCCGGCGTTGAGCGTCCGTAGAGCCTCACCCTTCCATCAGCGACATTCGCGACATAGTGGCCCTCATTAAGGAATTGCATCACCTTCTTGCCAGACCGCGCCAGCTTTGCCCATTGCGATTTCGTGTCGGGGTTCTGTTCAAGTCCGCGAATCTCGTTTCCGTCGAAGACGAAATCAACCTGCCGCAACCCACGCTTCGGAGTTCGCCGGACAGGATAACGCACGTCGCCTAGCTCTACGGTCGCAGCATTCTCGACAAGAGCCTGTCGCCAGACTTCAATGAGTGTGTTCTCAAAGGATAGTTTCATATCGGAACTGCCCCGGCGGGCCTACTCGAAGTCTAGCGAATAAAAGGCGAATATGCTAGATTTCGGCTCGTGCCTCTTCTGTCCTTCATCGCGGCGCTGCAATCCGAATTAGAGCGACATCGCTGGGATACTTTTGTCGATAACCCGCCCTCGATCGCGCAGGGCGGCAAGGGCATCGTCGTGATGGGCTGCCCGACGTGTCGCGTCCGACTCTATACGATGGCGCAGTTCATGCGGCACTTGACGCGCGATGTGCTGCCGAGAGCGGTACAGGAGGCGGTAACGCGGGAAAAGAGCGCGGTTTAACCCGGTACCAGGACGCCATTTGTCCGATAATCGCTAATCACGACTTAGGGTCGAAACCGGCGTCAGTTGCGCGACAGATATTGGTCGAAAAACCGGCGGAACAACTCGATCACCACCAGCCATGCGATACCCGCAAACACCAGTGCGACGGAGGAAAGCAATCGGAAGGTGCCTTCCAGTCGGCCGGTCAGAAATCGCATTTGCGGAAGGCCTAAAATCGCCAGAACCACCAGAAGCCAGCCCACGAACCTGGCAACCAGAGTGATAATGCCGATCACCGGTCGTTTGAGTGCCATGACCTTTCTCCCACAAAACCGTCAAAGCCACTATGTATCCAAACTTTCCGGCAGGGTGTGATTCCGGTCACGCATGCATGCGGTACTCCGACATCGCACTGGATGTTCTTTTCTCTTAAGCGACCTGCAACTCGCAAATTCTACGGTTCGTTCTGTCCGCGGAAAGGCAGTTTTAACTTCTTCGCGATGTCCGGCCAGAATTCCCTTAGAACATCCCACCCGACGTCTTGCATCATCCCGTAGGCCGCAGCCTTTGCCGCGGGCCCAACGCCGGGCCGGTTGTCCGGGTGATAGACGTCGGACAGCGCGGCAGAACTCGCTGAACCCAGCCATTCGGAGAAATTGAACATCCGTTCGCCATTTTCACGATGTGCCACAACGGCGTGTTCAACTGCGTGGAGCAACCGTTGCCCGGCAGTTCCGTGGACTAGTCGGTAGTAGCGAGGATCTTCCGAGAATATTGTCGGATATAGGAACTCCTTGAAAAATTCAGAGGAGGTACTGTCCGCCAATTCAGTGCCGAAGCGCTTGCCGTATCCTGCCGCGCCCTGCCCAAAACTGGGGTCGGTGTCTTCGGCCTGGTCGAGTCCCGCGTCGAATGCGGCACCTAAAAACGTCACTGGATCAATGCTGTCGTGAACGAACAAAGTGAATTTGCCCTTTGTCGTTAGGGAGCACAGCAGCACGCCGGGCTTGTAATGCGGGGGGTGTACCGATGCTCGGTCGAGTCTGCGGCCGAACGCCCCTACCACCTTCTCGAAAGGCCCTTGATAGTCCTGCCAACGAACCATCGGGGCTGGTTGCACGCAAGGCGCTGGGAGATTTTGCTGTTTTTGCTCTTGAGTGGGTAAGGGACTTTCCGTGGCTTGGCGATTGGGAGGGGGCTGCTCCTGCGCCTGGGCCGCCGTACACCAAGCGAGCGCGCATGCCAAAACCGCTCGTCGTCCCAGGAGGCAGTGATTGAGTCGGCAGGTCATCGTGTTCTTTCCTGCGGCTTCTCCTGTATTCTTGTCGAAATGACTTTAACGGAGGCAGCCCAGTTTGCATTTGCATTTTTGCCACAAATTCCACGTGGACGCGAAGTCGCCTTCCCGTCCATACACCGTACTGGAGATGGACGGTTACCGCGTTACACAGGATCTTGCCAAACGACCACGAGCAGGAGTATCTGTATCCCACACGTAGGTGCGTTTTGACCGATGCCGCACTTTTGGAGGTCTCCGATGAAAACACCCCTCTTGTTGGCCGTAGTTGCATTTACATTTTCAGCATTCGCGCAGACCAACGCTACTGATCATGAAGCGCCAGAAGGCGCGCCGCCACTGGAAGTCTCTGTGGTGGAAAGCCACGAAATGACGATCCCCGGTATCGAGGCCGACGTGACGAATGTTTCCGATAAATGCATCCGAGGCTATGTCCTCGATGTTGACTTCCTCCGTCACGACGGCACGGTCTTGAGAACGACTCATAAAATGACACTCTGGGAAAAACCAGGCACTTGCATGCGGCCTCAGACGTCGCTCCGCGGTCATGAGATAAGGACCGAAGACGCAAGCGGCGAGGTCATAACGCACGGCGCAGCGTCTATTGAGCTGGTGTTGTTCAGCGACGGCACAGAATGGGGTACCGCCAAGAGCGTAGCCGCGGGGGAACTGCGAGGCTTCTTTGAAGGCGTGGACTACGCCACAAATCCTCAAAGCAATTAACCGTTGCATCGAGATTTTATCGGCAACCTGCGTAAGTCCCGTGAAATCGGCGAGCCGGACAAGTCCCGTACTAGCACTTCACGTTTGAACGAAGCCGCCCGTGCGACCGTGCGACGGACGCTTCGTGTGCGGTGAAGATTCATGCTAGGCTCGTCGCTGACAGCTAACTCATCGAAATACCTGTCGAAGCAGCCATCTCCAACGTCGGTCTACGGCCCAATGAAACAACTGGAGGTAAGTCATGCGCGTCTTCGTTTTTGTAGGCATTCTGTGCGTATTCATCATCACGATGACAGTTGCTAGCGCCGCCGATCTCGCCGGTGGTTGGAAAGGCACTTGGACCAGGAATGGCGACGCGTTACCGGTCACGATGACGTTCGCGAAAGCCGATGATGTTTGTTCTGGCGCTTTTGATTCCGATACGCTGCAGGTAGTGGGCATTCCTTTGAGCGATGTAAGCGACACTAACGGCAGAGTCCACTTCCAGACTAAGGGCGACCAGAGTACGACCGTATTCGATGGCGAAATCACGGGCAATACGATGTCTGGCACGTTTACGGAAGGGAGCAGTAAAGGGACGTTCGAACTCGTGCGCGCCAAACTTCCTGCCGTTGACGTTCGCACACGGGACGTAACGTTCAAGGACAACGAGGTGACGTTGGCCGGAACGCTCCTCCTCCCCACCACGCCGGGCAAACATCCCGCCATTTTATTCCTGCAGGGTTCGGGACCGGAAGGACGTTGGGCCAACCACTATCTCGCGCAGAAATTCGCCGAGCGTGGAGTCGTTGCGCTGATCTACGACAAGCGCGGTGTCGGACAATCGACTGGCGATTGGCAGAAGGTCGGCTTCGAGGCCCTGGCGAACGATGCGGTGGCGGGAATCCTGTTCCTTCGGTCTCAGCCCGAGGTCGATGCCACTCGTGTCGGCATCTATGGGCACAGTCAGGGTGGCACGATTGCTCCGCTGGTCGCCGCGCGCGCTGGCGATCTGCGCTTTGTCATTGCGTCGGCTGCCGGAGGCGTTGATCCTGCGGATGTCGAAACATACAGCGTAGAGAATTCCATAGGCACAGCGAAGCTCCCGCCTGCGGAGCGCGCAGATGCACAAAGCTACGTCCGCGAGCTTATCGATGTAGCCTTTAGAGGCAAGAATCGTGCGGCGCTCGATGCAATGGTCGCGAAATTCAAGAACCGTAGCTGGTATTTCCCGCCGCCACCGCCGGACAATTACTACTGGCTGCTTTCGAAGAAGATAGCTACCTTCAGCCCTGCCGAGTATTGGCGGCAGGTCAAGTGTTCCGTGCTGCTCGTCTATGGCGCACATGATGAGCGCGTGCCGCCGCGTGAAAGCGCAGAGACGATTGAGGCCGCGCTCAAATCCGAAGGCAACGGGAACGTGACACTCAGGATGTATCCCAACGCGGATCACACGTTCACGATCGTCGATCCGCCGCAAAAAGGCGGTTGGCCTAAGCATGAGCCCGGCTATGCCGATGTCTTAGTGAACTGGGTTCTGGCTCAGCGATAAGCTGCCGTGCGGCCCGTCTCGGAGTTGGCTCAATGTCATTTCGGAGCGGTGGCACCATTCCCGATTAGGCGGCCCGGCGCACAAGCGTATCCTGGCCCTGAGAATGGACCAAGAGATTCAGCGGGACAATTCCGGACGAATCGTCGACGCAAGTCCCGTACCAGGACTTCACTTTTCCGCGTTTCCCAGGACTTGCCAAAATTAGGACGCTACCCGCAGGGAAGAAGTTATTTTCTCCGGGCAGCCTTTCCCTTGAATACAGCAATCGCAATCATCAGACTCCCTGCCAATACCATTGCCGGGGCGAACGCGACCAGCCCGCGATAATCAATGTAGCTGCTTCCTCCACGCAGAAGCGTCATTAGGCCAGGAAGAAGCACGACCAGTCCGGCGACTGCCCAGGACCGACGCTGTCGCGCGCTGAGGCGACCCGGCGCGTCATTTTGCGGCCTCATTCCGGAAAGATACCACAGGGACGATCAGGGCGTTTCTCAGAGGCCTACGATGACATCAGTTGTACAATCGCACCGTCGTGAGAGGTCGATTGGCAAACACTATAGCACCTGGGCTTGCCATAGGGACGCTTGTGCTGACGGTCAATTTTCTCCACCCGCCGCACCTGTCTGCGCAATCGCAGCAACCGACAATTCAAGAAACATCGGACGGTGTGACGCCCTCATTCGAGGTAGCGTCGATCAAGCCGGACCATTCAGGATGGGGCGGAATGAGCACAGACTATCCTCCGTTTGGACCTCACTATTCGGCGATAAACGTGACGACGGAATGGTTGATCGAATCGGCGTACGGCATGAAAGAGTTTCAGATTTCGCGATTGCCCACGTGGACCGAATCGCAAAGGTATGATGTTGAAGCAGAGATCGACGATGCCACGACCCTGCAGATGCACAAACTCCCCTCAAACGAACAGCTAGCTCTATTCCACCTGATGATGCAGTCGTTGTTGGCAGATCGGTTCAAATTAAAGGTGACACACGCGACAAAAGAGCTTCCGATTCTCGCATTGGTGCTTGTGAACGATTCAAAGCTCAAGGCGCTGGCAGTCGATCCCAATCCTCGGCGGCCGAACGGTGGCATGATCATTGGTGGCAGAGGCAATGGCCAAAAAAGCGTGCAGGCAAATCGGGCGACTCTTCAAACCTTCGCAAATGGCCTATCGATTTCACTCGGTAAGGAAGTAAAAGATAAGACGGGCGTCGAGGGAAATTACAATTTATCAATTCGGTGGATGGACGAGCTTCCAACTGCCACGCAAGCGGCAACGGACCCGGCTTACGATCGCACTCTCACAGCGGCGCTCCAGGACAACGGGCTTAAGCTCGAATCAACGAAGGGGCCGGTTGAGACTATCGTCATCGAGCACATTGAGAAGCCGTCGCCGAATTGACCCGAAGTGTCGTCGTAACTCCCGTGAAGTCCTAGTGTTGTATCGGAAGCGCGAGTGAGCAAGCTTCACACACGAGCACGGTGTGTTTGCGCGCTTTCGATACAACGACTTGAACGAAGACGCTGGCGCTTGCGGCGGACGCGGGCTAATGGCTATGGGAATTCAATCTTTTCACTCGTCTGTAAGCTATTGGTTCTGCGGTACTTAGAAAATGAGCACGTGCGAGAATCGCAATTCGATGCTTTACGCTGGGGCATAACTTGCGCAGCATAGCACGCGAAGCGTCCGCCGCGCCAGCGGCTTCGTTCAAACGCCGTAGCCGTCCATGTAGGGTCCTGGTACGGGACTTGTCCGGGAAGAAGACTTCACAGGAGTTTGAAACCGAGCCGCGTAGCACTCAGTTTATACTGGCAGCTCCATGGTCACTTTTTCTTCATGATTGAATCCTTGAAAATCATTGCACTCACAGACGGGCTAGGCGTATGTTGACAGTCGCTCCGAGAATGGAAGCAGAGATTCCCGCCTACTCGGGCAGACGCGTATTTTGCAAAAAGTCTATAGTGCGCTAACACTGCTGCTCGTAATCGCGACCACCTCGGCAGCCCAATCCCCAGCGACAAGTTGGGCCAACGTCGAAGCCATCTCCTCTGGAACCGAGGTCCGGATCGCCATCGCAAGATCCCATGCGGTCAACGGCAAATTGGAAAGCGTGACCGACGCTTCGCTGACAGTCAATCCGGGCAGTGGTCCGCAGTCTATCGACCGGCAGCAGGTCAAGCGGGTGTCGATCAAGACCAAGGCACGCCGCCGGCGGAGCACGTTGATAGGACTGGCGATTGGCGCGGGAGGCGGAGTCGCGCTCGGCGGAGCGACCGCATCGTCTTGCTCGGGCACTATTTGCGGGGGCCACGGGGGGGCCATTATCGCGGCCGCGACTGCGGGAGGCGCCCTCTTGGGAGCCCTCATCGGAGCCGCAGTCTCTCACACCGGCTGGCGCGAGATATATAGGCAATAGCGTTTCGGCCATATCTCTAGAAGATCTTCCGAGTGGACCAAAGTACTTTTCCTTGAATAGCGCCTGATTAACAAATTCTCAGAGAAGTGCGTACTAGACCGGTACATGTCCGGGAAGATGACTCAGGAGTTACAGCGAAGCCCGTCAGTTCGGCGTTGGTTCTTCGATGTGGTCGATGACGAGTTCGTTCACGGGGCCGTCTGCCGATTCTAGTTTCAGCCCAAGCTGATCTTTTAAGGCTTGAGTGAATGCTACCTGGAAGTCGGGCGCAAGGGCGCGATTCCCGAGAGGCTCGACTGTGTAGCTGATTTTCATGTCAAAGGTGCCGCTGAGCCCGGTGTTATCCTTGACGGGCCGATTGAAGCCCAAGGTGATGCTGCTCCCAATGTATTTTGCGAGAGTGGCTATACTCATTCGCCCGGCTAGATTCATTCCGCCTGAACCGCCTATTCCAATGAATCCTCCACAGTACGCCGGATAACCACCTTTGACGGTAGCCGTAGGCTCATTCCGTTTGGGTGGATGATTCGCGCACGGTGTCGCATCGGTGTCCTGATGGAGCTCCGGTCCCCATTTGCCCGGCTTGACGAGACTGAGCACAAGAACGGGCTCCGATTGCGCTTTCCAGTGCACAGCGAGTTTAAATCGATCGACCAGCAACGACTGCATCATCATCCGCATTTGGTCCCTTGTAGCGGCGACGGGTGCGCGGGCATCGATGTCAAAGCATTGCGTCGATACCCACTTGGGGGCAGCGGGCACTGGTTCACTCATGGGCTGCACGTCAATTTTGTACGCGAACGCGATGTACATGTTCAAAGGCATTCGCTTCGCTGAGAGGAGTGAGATTGGCTGTGGTTCCGTATCGGTGAACCACGGGAAATTAATATATGGCCCAGTGGTCGGCGACGTAATCAGTTCGCCATGAGGAGTGCAGACGGCGTCGCGCTTAACGGAAGCAACCTCGAATGACATTTTGTCGGCAGATTGCGCTGAGAGTCGCGGCGAGGGGACACAACCAAGGGCCAGCACAAGCGTCCCTACGGCAAGCGCAGGTGCTATTCTGTTTGGCAATCGACTTCCCACGACGGCGCAATTGTACACCTCTTTGCCGTAGGTCCTGTGTAACGCGCTAATCGGAAAAGTACCGGTCTAGTACCCCAAGAATGCAGGTGAACGAGTGACCGCGATACGTCGGCAAGTCAAGATTCCCAACTGAGACAGGGCAATGGACGGGGAAACCAGCTCTGCAACCACGCTATGCCGGCAGCGGCAACTGCTCGGAGCGGTACCAGAGCGCAGGAGTTCCCTCAGCGGCCGAACATGGAGAGCTTGATGCATCGCGGCTCCGAGGCTCGTCAGTCAGTGTTGTCCAACGGCATCCCTGACTATAGGTCCGGATGGAATTTCTCGAGAATAAGAGCGCTCTTCGAGTCTCCGTTGACTCGGCGACGCGCCCCCGGATGGATCGTTGGCGCGGCTGTCGTCCCATCCTGTTAAATCGACCGAACCACAGAAATACTTTCCACGTACGAGGTCCCAACTGAGACGGCGGCGATTGGCCGCCAGCTCGAAAAACAGCAAGCGAACAAAAATTTTGGCCGACGAAAAATTTTGGCGCTCCATACCCGGATCCTTTTTTGCGGTCGGTCAAAAAACAGGATTCCAACCCTTTGTTCCCCGGCGGTTGGGTGCCGCGCTGGGCCGAGTCGCACAGCGGAAAGTGCGGAGCAGGTTCAGCACATAACGGCGATTCCTAGAATATGGCCTCTATTCGTCGGAAGGATTAGCGCATGTTCGGACACGAGCGCCGTGAGAGCGGGATCGAGAGACCGCCAGCCGAGCGTTCAGCCTTTCAACAAACTAGTGTTTCCTGAAAGGCGCAAAGGTGCGGAACCGGCCACGCAGAATCAATCACCTGCAGACACGCATTTTGCGGGGTTTTATGAAAGATTTCTCTTGACTGCTATGTATGCCTGGTGTATATATATGCCCATGAAGCGGGTTTCTTTGTTCCTCAGCGAAGTACAGATCAAACAGCTCAAAGCGATGTCCAAACAAACAGGGATTAAGGCTTCTGAGCTGATTCGACGCTTCATAGACGAGGGATTGAAGAAGACGCGCTAACAAAGCGGGCTGACACCCGGCGCCAACCGGACGCCAGCCCTAACTCACATAGGAGACGTAGACTCCGATGCAAGCTACACCCAATAGTACTGTAATTCCCATTGAACAAATTGAACTAGAGACGTGGTTTGAGCGTGATCGCGCGAATGTGGAATTGCGAAACACGCGAACCGACACCACAATCCTGTCGTTTTGGGATGAGGAAGTCTCGGCGCTAGTTGAAGACGGCTTTCTCAATCCACGTGACTGGCACGCCTCGTTGTACGAATACGCCCAATATCTCGGCGTGCTTCCAACCGCAGAAGGCGGTGCACTATGAGCCGCCAGGATTACATCCGTCTAGCCGAAGCCTTGCGTTATGGTCTGGGCTCCTTACAGGCTGAAGGATTCACGCGGGCTGAGGCTGCCAAAGCACAAGAACACTTCGCCTTACACATAGCCGAGACCCTGGCATCCGAGAATCCGCGTTTCAATCGAGAGCATTTTCTTGCCGTTGTTCGTGGCGAGCGCGATCTCAACTCCCGTCCGGCGCGTAACGGAAGGGGAGCATGAGCGATGCGAGCTGCCATCTATGGGAGGGTCAGCACATCGAATCACGGTCAGGATGTAGGCATGCAGGTCCGCGAGCTTCGGGAATTCAGCGAGGCTCGCGGCTGGCAATTCGCGGGCGAATATCTGGACGAGGGCATCAGCGGCGCAAAAGACTCCCGCCCTGAGCTGAACAGGCTCATGGCCGATGCGAGCCGCCGGCGCTTCGATGCGGTAATCGTCTGGAAGTTTGATCGATTCGCCCGGAGCGTGTCTCATTTGATACGAGCACTTGAAACGTTCGACTCGCTGGGAATCGCCTTTGTAAGTCTCAGCGAACAGATCGACACCACGACTCCAACAGGAAAAATGATCTTCACAGTGCTTGGCGCCGTTGCAGAGCTCGAGCGGTCGCTCATTGCCGAACGCGTCCGGGCTGGTTTGCGCAACGCGAGAGCCAAAGGGAAACGCCTCGGTAGGCCGCGAGTGGCCGTGGACGCCGCGAGAATTGCGTCGCTACGCGCTTTAGGCCGTTCGTGGCCGCAGATCGCTAAGGAGATGGGCGTCAGCGTCGGGAAGGTCTATCAGGTCGCGCGCAGCCTTTCATAAATCCATGTCAGAAAGCCCGCCTGTAAATCACGTTGTTGCAGGCGGGTTTTTTCGTGCTGGATGCTTTCAGAAAACAGATGTTTTGATGTTTTAAGTAATCGGATCGAGAATTTCGATTCCTTCGGAGCGGGCAATTGCTTGCCCTCTTTTCATCAGCTGCTTCTTTCCAACGTTTTCGGATGGTCCGATCACTACGTGCTGGGTTGGATCGCCGAAGCCGGCCGGACAGTCAGCCGGTTTTCGTTCTATCACGAACCCCGCGGCGCGCACCACACTGGCTCGGAAGCGGCAGATCTTTAGGCACGGAAAGTGGCGATGAAGTTCTGCAAGGTTTTCAACGGTGTCTATAAAACAAGACGTTTCTTGCGTTTCGTCGGTAAATGCCAATGTGTTGGGTCGTTCGCGTCCGCCATCAATAACAGTCCAGTTTTCGTGTAGTGCTCGAATTAGGGCCTGATCGGACCGGATAGTCTCGTCGTCATGTAGTGGAGGCATTCCCCATCACGAAGGCGCGGATCAGGCAGCTTTGCCTAGAAGCCAATTAAAACCGGATGCATACCGAGCGCCATCAGGAGCATTTTCCGGTTCATCCAAAAACACGTTATCTTCACTTCTTTGAAACAGGATTTCGCCGTCCGAAAACACCAACAGTTGCACCTCGCGATTTCCGACGCTCCACGAACTTGATACTCCACCGCCAGATATCGGAGCGACTTGCGGTGTGGGCAAGTCCGAAATATTGATCAGTGCGAGCACCTGTCGCGCCCGCGATGAAGTCTCTTCCGATATCCTCAAATCACCGAGCCCAGGAAGGTATTGTCCCGTATCCTGGAGCATTCTTAATTGGGCTAGTGCAGCATAACGCCACGGGGCATTGATCTGCGCAGTAGGTTCCGCTATTCCATACACCTGACACGCTGCGATGTGATGAGCCATCGTAGGAGTGTTTTGCGTTAATGCAATCATTTGGTTTATCTCCAATGCTCCTGAACCTGAGGGGTCGTGAAGTTGAGGAACGCGTCAATCAGGGTTTCATGGGCTCGCTCAAACCATTGCAAAACGTGCCCCTCCGCGGAACTGGACGGTTTGCCTATTGCGGTGATCGTGAGTTGAAGCGCTTCCTTTCCGTCGGCTGGCCTAACGGTTGGTTGCGAAGCAAACAACAGCCTAATATCCCCTCCGAGCGCGGCGTAGTTGACCTGAAACGAAGCAAACTCAAGCGAGGAGAGAGGACCTTCCGATTCCATTCCTCGCCACAGCCGATAAATCTTTGGAAGGTCGGAGAACGACTGCCACTCCGCGCCGCGGAGAAATTGGTCCACGTAAGTCAGTTCACATTTCCAGATCTCCGGCCTGGGCATTCCGCGCTCTGCCAGAAACCCAAAGAACGTTTTCCAATCTTCAGCAAACCGTGGATGGATCGACTCGTAACCGGGGTAGCGGTGATCAGAATTCATTTTTCGCCAGTTGTGAATCAAGCAGTTGTCTTGAATTTGGAGAAGCTCCGCCCCATCCTGATCGAGGAACCAGCATCTCACAGGCACGCGCCCAAGATCCTGACTCTGAATCGAAGCTAGAAACTGGTTCTGCAATTGCGCTGGTTCTCCGATTGGAACTTTGAACTCATGCCTTGGATACCGCGACTCAATTTTTTGCGCGAGTCGCCCAAATTCAAGCAAGTCCCAACCGGATACGGACGCAAAGAATACGCCCCGGGCTGTCTCAACTATCGGCGCGCGTTCGAAATAAACCCTCGTCGTGGGCTCAGTCATTCTATGAGTGGAAGGCAAAGACAAGATACTATACCCCTCGATGAGCGCAAAGGCTGATTTATAGGCCCAGGATGCAGTCTACCTGACATTTCAGGTCTTGTGGACTCCAGTGTTCCCTGGACTGTGCACCATTCTATTTCGCATTCCCAGCGTCGCCGGGGCGCTTGCCCATATTCGTCCCTAAGCGAACCGACGTACCGCGTGCCTTGCCGAACCGCAGCAATTCGGCATCGCTCAACTTGCGTTTGTACGGTCCCGCGCTGCCTCGCGAGAACCGGAGCGGCCGTATGTATGATCAAAACGTGACCGTCGGTCCTGGCAATTAGGTCCACCTGAAACAAGTGCTACGGCTTTAAAGGGGGGTGAGAATATCGCCAAAAACCGAGCGTCTCCAACAGTAGCCTCCGAGCAAGAAACTGGGCATTTACTATGTCATAGATCGAGAGCACGCGAAGCAACTGCTTATCGGATTTGTGAGTTGCGATCCAACTTCTCATAAAACTCACTTGGTTTATCGCGTCGATGAGTTGCATTTCGCCATCTCTAACATTCCAGCGTGCCCATTCCGATCTCGTGAAGATTTGCGGAGGCTTCTTTCGCTCGATTCGCGTGCGCGGTCCCCGCAGATTCCAGCCGAACGGCTCCGCTAAATCGATTCTGCCTTCGCGAAGTCGCCTTTCGAGGTCAGCTTTTATCGGCGGGTTCCACGTGCCATTTGGCAGCTTGCTCGGTCTTTGCGCGCTGGCGCGCACCTCGTACCCGAGCTCTTCGACACACGACCAAGCAGCACCCAGTGCATGAGCCATTCGCACTTGATCTTCTGGGAACGGCGATTTCGGGATGTTTTCGCTGTGAGCGGGATCCAGATCCATAAGCGCGACCGAGGCTAATTCGATACTGACACGCAGTTTCGCCAGGGCATAGACACAATCCGACCTGAGACTTGCCTTAGCGGCGATCATCCCCGCTAGCGGAAAAAGTGTCGTGGCGATCCGAGACTTCGGGGGACGCAGGCCGTCACCCGACTCCTCCTCGTCAGGTCCTTCTATCGGCCAAATTCGAATGTGCTCGCCCGAGTCAAGGTGAGACATCACATTCGAGCCTTCGAGTAAAAGTCGCGAGGAATGAATAAGGTCAGCAGCCCTTTGGGCGGACTCGCGATTTCTTGCAAATATTGCGAGCTCTCTCGCGGAGTAAGTCTTCTTGCCTACGTGGGTCCGCGTGACACTATTCTTTCGGTCGGATCGGCAAAGCTCGACGTGCCAGACGTTCCCTTTGTAGGGAAACGACGGGAACTGGAAATAATCGATCGAATACAGCCCAGTATGGAACCCAACTCGGTTGTCGTTTCTACGGCTCATGAAAACCGCACGATTTTCACCAATCGAGAGCCAGGCCAGAGTGTCTGATCTCTTCTTTCATTGTGCACAGAAGCGAATCGACTTGAGCTAGTTGTCCCAGACACCGGAATCTGGAATGCAGTGATGACGGATCGAATCGCAACAAGAGGATGCACGGTGTGCCCCATTTTGTGTCCGTTCTTGTTAAACAATCGCTCACTTGGCCTCATCGTTCCTTCCGTACGGACCGACGCATGATAACCCCCTGAGTTGCTAGAGAGATAGTCCGCGGTCATCACCTGTGGCCATCTGTGCTAAGAACAACTGGCCGTACCTGATAACTGTGGACAACGCTCGGCTCTTGCGCGAATTTGGGTCGCCGGCCATGAAAAACTGGTGTCAGTAGAGGTGTCAGTAGAAGTTGCAGAATCGTGCGGGGCGCTGCGGGTTCCTACGCATCGGGATTCGAAAGAATTCTTATAGAATGAGAAAGTTTGGGGAGTCCTGAGAATTGGTGCGCGAAGCTGCGGACATTGAAAACGCCCTTATCAGGGGTGCGCTCTAGCCACCTGAGCTACAGGCCCAGCGATGTTGCAATTTTATCATTAGCTGGACGGGTGTCATAGGAAATGTAGCTCGACTCCCCCGTTTCGCGAGGTTTACTCAGAAAGATGACTTTGACACTGAGCAATCCTGATGCGGTTGTAGTCGGCTCCGGCCCGAATGGGCTGGCAGCAGCAATCACGCTAGCCCAGGCAGGGCGCTCGGTAATTGTCTACGAGGCGGAAGACACGATTGGCGGGGGTGCGCGAAGTGCCGAGCTTACGCTCCCGGGCTTCATTCATGACGTATGTTCCTGTGTCCATCCTATGGCGGCGGGTTCGCCCTTTTTCAGCAAGCTCGATCTCAAAAAGTTCGGATTGCGCTGGATCTTCCCTGAAATCGCCCTGGCGCATCCTTTCGATAACGGCGATGCGGCTGCGATCGGAAATCCTTTCGAGCCAAATCTTGAACAGTTTGGCCAGGACGGAAAAGCCATACGTGGCTTACTGGAAGACATGGTCAACTCGTGGCCAGAGATTTCGAAAGAGATTCTCGCTCCACCGCACATGCCAAATCGCCCCCTGAAAATGGCCCTGTTCGGCTGGCACGCGATCCAATCTGCTGCAAGAGTCGCAAGTAAGCTCTCAACAAAGAAAGCTCGCGCGGTCCTCGCCGGGATGGCCGCCCATTCTGTCTTGCCCTTGGATAAGAGCGTAACAGGCGGTTTCGGCCTTATCCTTTGGGCCACTTGTTACGCCATCGGATGGCCTTTCGCCGCAGGCGGATCCCAATCGCTGACGAACGCGCTCGTTGCGCTGTTAAAAAGCTTAGATGGCGAAGTCCTTACTGACACGCGAATCGCAAGCCTTGCCGAGCTTCCAAGAGCACGAGCTGTGCTTTGTGACATCACGCCACGCCAATTTTTGGCGATCGGCGGCGAAAGCATTGCCGCCGGTGAGCGCCGCCAACTCGAAAAATATCACTACGGTCCGGGCTCATTCAAGATGGACTGGGCGCTGGATGGGCCGATCCCCTGGAAAGCAGCCGAATGCCGCCGTGCCGGGACCGTTCATGTCGGCGGCACTTTCGAAGAGATCGCAGGATCCGAATCCGCCGCATGGAGAGGAGCGAACTCTGAGCACCCATTCGTGCTCGTGGCGCAACCGTCGTTACTTGATCCAAGCCGGGCGCCGGCCGAAAAACACACCGCTTGGGCTTACTGCCACGTCCCCCACGACAGCGATTTCGACATGCTCCACCGTATTGAAGCACAAATCGAACGGTTCGCTCCCGGATTCCGCGAGCGGATTCTCGCGCGCTCCGCGATGTTTCCGCGCGATCTCGAAGCCCACAATGCCAATTTGGTTGGCGGCGACATCGGTGCAGGTTCGGTTGAGTTGGGACAATTCTTTCTGCGTCCGAATCGCCGTCTTTATTCCACATCTATTCCCAACGTATTTCTTTGCTCAGCCTCCACAGCTCCCGGTCCGGGCGTTCATGGAATGTGCGGCCATTTCGCAGCAAAACGCGCACTAAAAAGGTGCTTCTGAACGCGCGAATACATGGAATCCTTCCGAACCGTACACGAATCGCTGAATCGTTCTGCGGCGCCCGCGGATTTAAATTCAGTTTTTCGTTACGGCGGCGCGGTCTAAGAGTTGACCATCGAGAAAGGTCGTCATGATATGAAACGCTCGAAAACGAGAGGCTCCAATAGCAAACGCAAAGGGCCGATCATTGCCGACACGTCCCGGTCTCCAAATCGCACGATAGATGACTCCCCTGGCACGGAAAAATTGGCGGGCCGAACCGATATCCGCGATCCATTGCGAGCGCCAGGGCAATTGCCCCCATATGCGCGCCGTAAGAATCATCTCGATTCGGACGAGGTGTACGGGAACACGGAAATCCCGGACCGATCCCACGGCCGTGCGAGCAACAACACCGCCGGGCGGAGTCCCAAATTGACTCCGGTCGATAGACGCCCAGTCAGGAAGCCCCCCAAACGATCCCCAGTTGGCAAAGCTGGTCTCTAGGCGAAAACGAAACAGAGAAAGGCGCTGACGATGGCCGCGATTGAGTACGGCAGTTATTATTGGTGCATTGTTTTGAAAGAGAAAGCCCCAGGCTCGCTTGCCGAGACTATCCATCTACATGCCGACGAGGTGGCGGTCGATCCTACTGGCGCACTTACGTTTTTGAGCAAGGGCAGGCGGCCCGCCGGAACCGAACCTGAGCAGGAGCACAAGCCGAATGGACACTCGCCAGCCACAGCGGGGTCTGACCACAAAAACCCTCAGCCGGGAAGCATGGTTTATTTTGCGCTCGCTCCCGGGTCATGGAAACTTGTTTACGCCGCGAAGCTTCAAGATGGATCTCCCGCGTCCGTGGAACATTGGAACGCGACGGAAGGCAACGCGGGAGCCGTCGTGCCCCAAACAGTCGAGACAGTTTCAACCTCCGAGGTACTCCCCTAGTCATTTCGACTTACGCAGCCGTATCTAAGTTAAAAGAAACCCTCTAAACGCTTAATTCGTTAAGGGTTGTAGCAGTTCTATCCAGCACCCTCCAAGGTCATCGAACATCTAATACATGGTGGGAGAATTCGAAGGAGGTGTATTGTGAGTACCCATAAACTGCCACTTCCAGTCCCGCCCAGCCCGCACAAAATTACAGTCGTTGCGAGGCTCCAGACTTCGAACCCGCAGAATGACACGTTTCTGAGCGCCATGCTGGAGTTGCCCTCCGCCCAGGCTAAGAGAAGCCACGGACCTCTAAAAATGTTTGCGTCAGTGCTCATACATGCGGGCGTTCTAGCGTTGCTGATTTTCTTGCCTCTATATTTTGCGAAGCACGTGATTGCGCCACAAAAGCCTCCGGAGGTGACGTACGTATTTACACCTCCTCCGCCCGCTCCTCCACCGCCCGCAGCGGCGACACGGGCGCCTACGCCCGCGATTCACACACCCGTTCCAAAAATCACTGAGCCAACGCCCCTTGTGGCACCCCGTGTGATACCTAAACAAGCGCCCCAGGTTTCCAATGCTGTCACGCCTCCCCAGTTGAATCAGGGCGTCGCCGGGGGTGTGCAGGGCGGAGTGCTGGGCGGGGTCCTTGGCGGGACCGGCACCATTCCGGGGCCACCGAGTCCGGAAAAATCGCCAGGTATCGTCAGAGTGGGAGGCAATGTCAAGGCGCCACAGCTCCTGCAAAAAGTTCAGCCCCAATATCCAACTGTGGCGAGAATGGCACACGTCCAGGGGAAGGTGATAATCGACGCCGTGATTAGCAAGAACGGAAACGTGATAAGTGAACACGCCGTAAGCGGGCCTAGCTTGCTCGTTTCGTCTGCTCTGAACGCAGTGCAGCAGTGGAAGTACAAACCGACCTACCTGAATGGCCAACCGGTCGACTTGGCAATGCAGGTGACGGTTGACTTTCAACTGGGAGCTTGACAATAGCGAGGAGGGCCTGGAGGCCCTCCTTATTGTTGGCCTCAACTAGTGTTCGACGCGAATCATGGCTACACCGTGCGAAGGTACTTGTGCGCTATAGCCGCCGGCAATTTTGCCCAGGTCCGAGTGTGCCCAAAGGTCGCGAACTTTTAATTTGCCACTGAGCTTTACGTCAGACCATTTCACCGCAACTGTGGCAGGATCGGTGCCTCGATTGAAAAGTGCAATAGCGTAGGCGCCTTTCGCAAGAGGCTTCGCCCAGACTTCCTGGTCTCCGTTTTTCGCGATGCGCGTTCCCTCCACTCCCTTTGGGTCCTGGTCGACTGCGATCACATCCTCGTTAAGCAAAATCGCTTTCGTTTCGTCTGAGAGGTTTCGAACATCGTTTCCGGCAAGCAGAGGAGCGGCAAGCATCGCCCACAAACTGAAGTGCGTCTTGTATTCTTCGTCCGTCATTCCTCCATTGCCGACTTCGAGCATGTCCGGATCATTCCAGTGCCCTGGTCCGGCGTAGGGAGCGAGCCCAGCCTGTAGTTCAAAACCGTTCCGGGACATGCTGTTCCAGTTGTCGCTGATGTCGCCGGTGGTCCTCCAAAGATTGCCGCCGACACTTGCGCCCCACGTCTGCACATCCTCCTGACCGTACTGGCATAGGCTAAAGACAATGGGCCGGCCGGTCGCGCGCAACGCGTCGCCCATGATCTGATAGACGGCGTGCTCGTCACCAGGCTTGAACATGGCCGATGCGCTGCACCAATCGTATTTCACGTAATCGATGCCCCATGATGCCCAGGTCTTTGCATCTTGTTGTTCGTGATCGTAGCTGCCTTCGAAGCCGGCGCAGGTTTTTGGTCCGGGCGATGAATAGAGTCCAAGTTTCAAGCCCTTGCTGTGAACGTAGTCAGCGAGGGCTTTCATGTCTGGAAATTTTCTGTTCGGTTGAATGTTCCCCTCGGCATCGCGACTGCCTTCCCACGTGTCGTCAATGTTGACGTAAACGTAGCCGGCATCCCTCATGCCGTTCGAGGCCATAGCATCGGCGACGCTGCGCACAATCGCATCGTCCACCTGGCCCTTGAAATGATTCCAGCTGTTCCAACCCATCGGCGGAGTGCGTGCCATGCCCCCGTCCGGAACGTTGTGCAACGCGGGTAGGGGAACCTTAGGCAAGCTGGCAAATGGACCGACAGGCGTGCCGTCGCTTGACATCTTCTTGGCGACGAGCGGGCCTCCTCGCCCGAAGCCGCGGCCAGCGGGTGGTGGCGTTCCGGCGCCCGCTCTACCCGGGCCGGTACCACCGCGGCCGCCAGATCCTCCGCTTACCGTAACCGTAAGTTGGTCGCCCTCAAGCGTGGCATGGTACTCAATCCTGCGCTGTTGGTCGCCGCTTCCCATGACCACGGCCCAAGTAGCATCGTTGCCGTTGACTGTGCCGTCGGCGATGTCCTGCATCCGATAGCCGGTCAGGATTGCGCCTGTTAGCGCGTTGCCGTTCTGGGTGAGAAAATATGTAGTTTCGCGGGTGATGTTGTTCGTGGTAGTTTGCGCCACCCACTTGCCCGTGAAGGGTGCTGCGCCCTGGCCGCCTTGCCGCGCGGAAGCAGCTGCGACAATGATCAATGCAAAGATCGTCGCCCCGCTGAGGATTAATCCTGCCTTCGATTTCATTTTCGTTTTCAAGTCTTATCCTCCCGGGAGTTAGAAAACTAGTTTGAACCCGAGTTGAATTTCGCGGTTCGGAAATGCCGAGCCGTTTTGCGATGTCGATTCGTAATCGAGCCGAAGCTGTCACTGGTTACCGAGTTGCTGAATTGCGCCCCCGCGAGCCAAGGCGTATTGAGGGCGTTGAAAGCTTCCGCCCGGAACTGGAACTTGAACCGCTCTGTAATAGCGAACGTCTTTGCAAGAGACATGTTCGCGGTCAACGCGGCCTGAGTGTGAATCAGAGTCGTCCGCTGGTTTGCGAGCGAGATCGGGGCAAAGGAGCGGAGCGTCAGGAAGTTGTAGTTCGGCAGCGGAGCGCCGCTCCCCGGCTCGTAAGTGGTTGTCGTGCAACCGTAGGGATTGCCATTTGCTGTGCTGGGCGTACTCGGCTTAATTTCGCCGCCATTCGACATGACACCAACGCATGGCCGTACACCTTGCACAACGTTAGGGCCGCCCTTCCAAGTGACAGGAAGAGCTACCGGTGAGGAACCATTCATGCCGTTCGGCAAAAACTCAATCCCGCTGGGCAAGTTCCATGGTCGTCCCGCCTCGTATAGGGCATTTATGTTGTATTCCCAACCACCGATTGCCAGATCCATCAGTCGGTTTGCGCCACCGGCAAACCTCTTGCCTTTGCCAAAAGGCAATTGGTACACGCCACTGACGCTGAGCACATTCGGAATGTTCCAGGGGACTACGCTTCGCTCGAGAACGCCCTGCTGCACGTCTAAGTAGGCTTCGCCGGCATCGGTGTTTGCGTTCCCACCTGAGCCGACGGATGAATAGCCACCCTGTTCGACCGTATTGGACCACGTGTAATTCACGCTCAGATTCAAATCCGCACGTGCGCGGACACTATACGCAACAACCAAGCCGTTGTACCACAGCTTGCCCAGGTTCAGCCCACTTTCCGTGCCGTTGCCAAATTCCGGAAAGGGTAGGGAGAGTTGAGACACCGAGACTGTGGGCGTGTTCAGTGCGGTGCCAGTGGGACCGAATTGAGGCAACCCGTAGTACGGGTTAGTGACTGCGGCATTGCAAATTCCGGGAGGGCCATCGCTGGTGTATTTGCCGCTGTTGAGAGGAGCGACTGTCCCTGGATTGAGTTGTAGAACCTCCAAAGGATCGCACCCTTGGCGCAACCCGAGGGGCATAACGTTATAGGTAGTGCTCGCCTCAAGCTCATATCCGCGGTTGCCAACATACGTGATTTCGATCCGCGATTGAGCCGGGAGGGCATATTGGATTCCGGCGGAGAATTCACTTACCCAAGGGACATGCAATCGCGGATTGAAGAAATTCAAGGAGTTGCCCAGCAGAGTCTGCGATTGCGGCGCATTCCCCGTGGGCTGGGGTATGCCGGCCCCGCCGAAAATCGCAAAAGGATTACTCAGGAGATTTCCGGCGCATCCCGATGGATCGGAAGTCGCACAGGGAGATCCAAACGGAACCGCGCCAGCAGTGTAGTTTGGATTCTGCCGACCCGTCGTGGTCCCAAAACTCGTATTCTGGTTATAGCCAGGCGGCGGGTTCTGATACCAGTCGTTGGTTGGATCAACCATGTACCGAGCCCAGCCGGCACGGAATACCAGTTTCGGGTCTACTTGATACGCGAGACCGATACGAGGTTGAATCCCCGTCCAATCGGTCATGACATTGCTTTTGCCGGCGTTATTCACATATTGCAGGCCGCCCGTGAGAGTTGGAAACCCCGTCGGCAGACCCGCTGCACTCATTGCGTTGACGTAAGCCGTCAGCTGCGCGGACGTGAAGCCGTTGGACGCATTCTGCACAGCGGTGTTGATCGGGTTCACTTGGCCGAAGGCCCAACCATCGGTCAAACGGTCGTGGCGTTCCAGCACTGGCGGATGAATGTCATCTCTGAGGCCCAAGTTGAGGCTCAACTTAGGGCTGACGCGCCAATCGTCCTGAAAATAACCCGCGAAATATCTGGTGAGGTAGGAAGGTTCAATAAGGTTGTCCGATTCAAATGACGTCGGCAGACCCAGGAGCAACGTGGCCAGTCCGTCACCTTGAGCGGACGCGCTTCCTCCTATTACAGGGCAATTGCCTGTCGTCGGGAACACGCATGGAGTCCAGTTGTCGGCGAAAGACAAATCGAAATTGCTTCCTGTGTTGACAAAGTAGTTCTCCTGAATCCAGCGCAGATCGGTGCCCACCTTAAACGAATGCGCCCCGTGAACCTTCATTACCTTCGCCGCGACTGCCAAAGTATTTGTATAGTTGCCATTGTGGATGTTATGTCCGAGATTTGAGTAATTGCTCACATTGTAAAGCCCGAAGCCCTGGGGCGAATAGATCTGCGACACAACGGAAGAGTCGAAGCCCGCCGCCGTTGGAGTAACGCTCCCATCGAGTGCGTTGTTCACTATCTCCACGTATTGCGATTCCGAGGCTCGCAAGTCGGTGATCAGCGTAGGACTGAGCGTTCTGGTCCAATCCGCCGCCGCGGCATAGTTGGCGCGGATCAACGGAATTTGACCAGCGTTGCCGATGCCGCCCACTCCGCCGGCCGGCAGATCGTGTTGGTGGCGGTCGTTGGTGCCGAAGCGAAAGAATACGTGATCCTTCGTGCCAAAATCCTGATCGACTCGGGCAATGTAGTTGTGGAAGTGGTCTTCACCATTACCAATAAACTTGTTCGCAGCGGCAAACAGTGCGTAATCACTCGCTCCGTACCGCGTGGCGCCTGCGGCCGTCACACCGTTTCGATTTGCGAGCGGGCGAAACCCGGCTATTTTCAAGCCGATCGGATTGTACCCGCAGGAGTGCTTGGGCACCTCCCGCCATAGAGGGTTCACCTGATGGTATTTTTCAAGATTAATGAAGAAGAATGTTTTCCCGTGCAGAACCTTTTGCAATTTGGGGAGCTTGACCGGGCCGCCGAGCGAGAATCCGTATTGATCCAATTTGTCGACCGGCACGCCGGATGTATTACCGGCGGCCTTATCGGCGGGAGGCACCGCGTCCATTGGCGTCCGACGGAGAAATTCGTAGACAGTGCCGTGGAAAGAGTCCGTACCGGACTTCGTGGTCACGTTGACGATGCCTCCGGCGGTCTTGGCGTACTCGGCGTCGTACGTTGTCGTTTGCACCTTGACTTGCGATACGGAATCGACAGGCGTGACCCATGCCAAGTTATCGCCCCCTACCTGAGCGTTGTCAGGAGCGCCGTCAAGAAGGAATTCGTTCTTGCTCGATAGACCGCCGTTGATCGACCATTCCCCAATCGCGCCGTTATCATACGGTCGCTGAAACTGTTGCGAACCCATGTAACTTACGCTGCGCGAGAGCGCCGCCAGCATGAAGGGGTTGCGGCGTTCAGCGGAATCTCTGTGACAGCTGTCGTGTTTACGACCAACGCTAAGGTGGCGGTTTGCGTCTCGATCGGAGGCGTTTCGGCGCTGACCGTGACCGTCTGTTGAACCTCGCCGACCTCCATTTGAATATCGACTCCGGTACGATCGCCGGTGTTAAGCACAGTGTTGGCGCGAACGTAATTCTTAAAGCCGCTTGCACTGGCGCTCACCGTATAAGTTCCCGGCTGCAACAGCGGAATCGTATAAATCCCGGCTGTATCGGTCACGGTGCTGGCCATCTGATGTGTGGCTTGGTTGGTTGCGTCTACTTTGGCTCCAGCGATAAGGGCACCCGAAGCGTCCGTTACGCGCCCCGCGATGGTCGCGCGAAACTCCTGTGCGCGAAGGACGAGCGAGAAGAGGACGAAAAGGGCCGTAAAGCCGATCAACCTGAAGCGCATAGTCCCTCCTATGGAGAAGCCCACCCTTGCCTAAGGATTGTAAATGTAAGCGTTTACATTTCCGATGGCCGCGGATGTTAGAACAGGTTGCCACTCGTTGTCAAGAGGTGATCGTTTACATTTTAAGCTAGGCAAGGACCGACGATCGATAATCGCAGTTTTGTCAGGGGCAGCACGTGCCGTCGGTTGTTTCGTCCAGGTAATGCAGCTCGCTTGTCGAGCGCAATCTTTCGGCCGCACTCTCCGGCGTCAGGTCGCGCTGCGAGGTGCCGAGAAGTTCAAATCCGACCATGAACTTTTGGACCGTGGCCGAGCGCAGCAACGGAGGGTAATAATGCGCGTGCAAATGCCATTCTTCATGAGTCTTTTGGTCGATAGGCTGCTGATGGAACCCCATCGAATAGGGAAAAGGCGTGGCGAACAAGTTGTCGTATCGGCAGACGGTGCGTTGAAGAATTTCCGCAAGATGCGTTCGCTCAAGATCCGAAAGTTGCACCATATCCTGTACGTGCCGTTTGCTAAGAAGCAGTACTTCGAATGGCCAAACAGCCCAGTAGGGCACGAGTACGGTGAATGAGTCGTTCTCGCAAACAATTCTCTCACCCTGCTCCCTCTCCAAGCCGAGATAGTCGCAGAGTAAGCACGCCTTCTTCTCGGTGCGGTAACGAACGAAAGACTCGAGCTCCTTTGAGGGCTCCACCGGCAGACTTTCGGTGGCCCAAATTTGGGAGTGCGGATGGGGATTGCTCGCGCCCATCAGGGCGCCCCGATTCTCGAAGATCTGAACGTGATTGATCCAAGGAATCCTAGCAAGCGAGGAGGTCTCGTTCGCCCAGCAGTCCACTACGTCGCGAAGGTTCTCGTGTTTCATCCGGGCGATCGAGAGGTCGTGGCGCGGCGAAAAGCAAAGCACACGGCAAATACCCTTTTCCGAATGCGCCACAAACAGTTCGCGTTGGTTTATGGCGATCGGATCACAATTTGGAAGAAGTGCCGCATAGTCGTTGTCGAACACGAACGTTGAAGCGTATTTTGGATTTCGTTTCCCGCCCGCACGCTCATTGCCTGGACACAAATAACACGAAGGGTCGTAGGAAAGCTGTTCGGTTGTAACTGATTGCTCTACCTTTCCTAGCCAGGGCCGCTGCGTACGGTGCGGCGAAACCAGCACCCATTCTCTGGTAAGCGGGTTGAAGCGGCGATGTGGTATCGACTGGAGGTGAAAGTCACTCATTAAATGGATGTGCTTTTAATTAGTTCCTCAAATCTTGCGTCGCGGGCTCCCCGGCAGCAAGCGGCAACCGTTCGACCCCTTCCGATGTCTCACAAACGAAGATATCCGGATGGCGTCCGGTAGAGGCGTGATACCCTGCCGCGATTTGTTGTTTGAACTCAGCCGTCACCGAACGATCCACCAAGTTTACGGTACATCCGCCGAACCCGCCGCCGGTCATGCGCGAACCGTAGACTCCTTCGTGTTTGCGAGCCAAGTCAACCATCAAGTCGAGTTCCGGACAGCTTACCTGATAATCATCGCGGAGACTTCGATGAGACTCTGCCATCAAATCTCCCACCGCCGTAAGGTTGCCCGATTCGAGCGCGGCTGCCGCCTTTGGAACGCGTTCGTTTTCCGTCACAACATGCCTGCAGCGCCTGTAGATCACCTCGCGAAGCAGACCGCGGTGAGTTTCGAGATCGTGCAAGCTGACGTCGCGCAGCGCCTGTATTCCGGGCAAAACAGTGGAAAGTTTTTGCACGCCCTCTTCACATTCACGACGACGAAGATTGTATTCTCCATCGCCATGCTCGTGTTTCACCATCGTGTTGCATACCACAAGCTGTACAGCGCGGGGGAACGGAACAGCACGGTGCTCAAGCGACCGACAATCAAGCAGCAATACATGGCCGGCGCGTCCGCTGCAGGAGACAAATTGATCCATGATGCCAACGCGCGCGCCCACGAATTCGTTTTCCGCCCGCTGGCAGATTTCCGCGATTTTCGTCCGCGCCATTTCGCGTCCCGCAATTTCAAGCAGGGCGCATGCCACTCCAACTTCCAATGCAGCGGACGAACTGAGCCCGGCACCCAGCGGGATTTCTCCACGAACGTACAGGTTCGCTCCATGCAGCAGACAGCCCGCCTTCTGCAAAGTCCATGCTACGCCGACAGGGTAATCGGTCCATCTGCGCGCCGGTTGTAGATGGTTTCCATCCAGCCGCACCTCGACCGTGTCGCGGAAATTTTCGGAATGCACAATCAGCTTGCCGTCCGACCGCGGTCCGGCCGCGACCCAGCACGAAAAATCGATTGCTGCCGGCAGAACGAAACCGGCGTTGTAGTCAGTATGCTCGCCAATCAAATTAACCCTTCCCGGAGCACGATAACCAAACGCCGGCGCACCAAACAGTGCGCCATACCGAGCAACGAGATTGGCGATTCCCTTCATTTTTCGTTTCAAATTGTTGCAAGTCCCGCCCGCCGCTGCAACGAGCCAAAATGTAATCGATTACACAACGATTCCATCAGAACTTATTGCAAAGGGCCTTGCCTGTCCACAGAAAACTTCATGAAGCGCGCGGTTCCGGTTGAGGGCTACTGCTTAGAACAGGCCCGGTTGAGTCACGTACGACAAGATGGGTCTCAATCTCAAACTGGCTTCCCCTTTCGCTATTGGCGCCGATCAGTTTGGCGAGAGCCGAAAAAGCCCGGTCGGCCACCTCTGTTCGCGACAGGCGCACAGTCGTGAGGGCGGGTTGCATAAATTCGCTGAATTCGATGTCATCAAATCCAACGACCGAAATATCCGCCGGGACCCTTAATTTAGCCTTATGGATCGCCCGCAGCACTCCCATCGCCGTCAGGTCGTTTGAAGTGAGAACCGCTGTTGGGGGCTGCGGCAAAGCGAGCAAACGTTCCATTGCCGCCTCGCCGCCATCGATCCGATGATTGCCGATCTGAATGTAATTTTTGTCTGGGAGTACGTCGTACTGGTGCAAGCATTTCAAAAAAGCCGTGCGGCGCGTCTCGGCGGACCGCAACTCGGTGGGACCGCTGATAAACGCAATGCGCTTGTGTCCCAAATTAACGATGTGTTCGACCGCTTCGCCAATACCGCGCGAATAGTCGACTTTGATCTTGCTTACCCGCGGGCCGACGCGCGCCGTGTCTAGAAAAACCATCGGAATGCGCCGTTCTGCCATTTGCGTGACAAAGTTTTCGCCCATCTCGGACGTGATAACCGCGACACCCTCCACTTGTCGCTCGAGCATACGGCTCACGCTATGAGCCATTCGCTCCGGATCGTAGCCCGTATTCGCGACGATTACTTCATAGCCGTTGTGCAACGCAATTTCCTCAAAGCTCCGAACAAGCTCCGGGAAGAAGGGATTTACGATGTCCGAGATGATCAGGCCGAGCATCCGGCTGCGGCCCGAAACGAGCGCTCTTGCATAGCTGTTCGGCCGGTAGCCCATAGAGCGGACGACCCGCCACACACGCTCCGCCGTCGCGGCGGTCACCTTATCGCTGCCATTGATGGTGCGCGATACGGTTGCCGTCGAAACTTTGGCGCGCTTCGCTATTTTGCCGATGTTCATAAGCTGGCTTAAGTTTTTATCATACGGAGAGCGCAAAAAGCACCAGGCTCCAGACTTCGAAACCGCCGCCATCATAAACTTGCGCGCTTTGCGAACTATCGCGCACACCCTTGCCCGCGATCTACGTCATTGATACTGGAAGGTTTACGGGCGCTAAGACTGCATCTTTGTCACTTCCGACCGCGTCGCATTATGTATGGGTTATTTATGGGGGAAAGAAATGTTGAACCCTTTTCGAAAATTAGACTTAGCAATGATTCTTATTGCACTTCTGGCAATTTCAATAACGAGCGCGCAGGCCGCGACGGAGTCTTCCAAAGTTGCCGTTACCGTTCCAGGCAGGTAATGCGGAAGTTTCGAGATAGCATTGAGTTAGCGAGGAGTCTGCCAGTCGCTATTGAACATAGGTAGGCGGTCACCCGCTTTCCCTGTCACACCACCGTACGTACGGGTCGCGTATACGGCGGTTCGGCGGATTCAGCGATCGTGTGCCGAACAGCTGGGGAAGGCGCAGCGAGACGAAATAGATCGGGCAGTGCGATGTGTAAGCCGGGTGATTCAGCAAGCCGCCACGGACCGTGCGCGCTGCCCGCCGTTTGAGCGGCGAGCTCGGCGTCCACGCCCCGTGGGGTGAGCTCCGCGAATCGCACCGAACCACGTTTCCACTGCTTCCACAGAAACGACCGAAGCCGTCGCCGTGTCCCGTGGTCCAGCTTTCTCAGCCCATACGGGGTTTGGCAGAAGCCGAAATAGCCCTGCCCACCGCGAAGATAGCGGCCGAGTTCGTTTGCCACTGTCTCCACACTTACCCCGCGCGTCCGTCGCGTCAGCTCCCGGATTCGTTTCTTGAAGCGGAGAATCGCTTTGGGCGCTATGCGCCGTTGCGGTTCACGATGCAAGGTAAAACTGAATCCCAGAAACTTCCGTTGCCATGGTCTCGCCACCGCGCTCTTGGCTTGGTTGACCTTGAGTTTGAGCTTCGAAGTGATGCATTTTGTGACGCTGGCCATCACTCGTTCGCCGGCACGCCGGCTGCAAACGTAAATATTGCTATCGTCCGCATGAACCTGCATCACCGCTTGCTGGATGAATCGATCCAGCACCGTCGGGATGCCAAGCTTTTGCGCCCTGCCGTCCGGCTTCGGGAAGAGTCGCCGCTGGAAGAAGCCCACATCAAGTTGTCCAGCCTGCTCTCGGATCTACTGGGCGCCAGTGCTCGGCGCATGTTGAAGGCGCTGGCTGATGGTGAAACAAATCCGGCAGCTCTGGCTGCCTTGGCCGATAAGCAGTTGCGCGCTACGCCAGAGCAGTTGTGCGATGCACTGGGTGCGTGTACGGAGCTCAACCCCGTCTACTGCCGGCTACTGAAGATGGCGCTGGAGCAGTTGCAATTCCTCGAGCAGCAGATCGGCGACCTAGACCAGGAGACCGCCAGTCTGCTCCGTCAGCACCAAGACGCGGTCGAGCGGCTAGCGGAGGTGCCGGGGCTGGGAGTGGATTCAGCGACCCAGATCATTGCCGAAGTCGGGCCCATGGCAGCGACCCTTTCCTTCGGGGAAGCATCTCATCGATCCCCACAGGGCAACCGCCACATGCGGCGCCTACTCAATCAGGCCGCGAATGCCGCCGTGAAGGTCAAAGGAAGTATCTTCGAAATTGTTTATCAGCGCTCGGTCCCGCGCCTAGCACATCACCAAGTCATTGCGGCCATTGCCCATCGACAGTGTCGGTTGATCTGGTTGATCCTGCACCAAGCAGTCCGTTACCAGGAACACCGTCCAGCGGTTACCAAACAATCTCGGCAAGCACGCACCGCCAGAAGGATCCGTCAACTCCGCAAACTCGGCTACCAAGTCGAACTACCAAATTCGCAACCCGCCAACTCAACCGGAAGGTGATTTTCGACCCTGCTCGGCACACAAAAAAAAATCCCCGGTTCGACGTGATTCGAACCGGGGCATTATTTATTACTGGGAAATTCGTCCGTGAACTCTTCAACAGATCGAATGAGCCAAGCCAGAACCCGTGTTGATTCTTGAGTCGCGCAAATCCGAAGACTTGACGCGAACCGAGTGGCCCCGTGAGAGGCCAATGATGGATATCGAAATTTGCATTCGCAGATTTCCATTCCATCTGGAGAGCCGTGCTCGTCAAAGACGAGCCGTGCTCCCTTTTCTTTTAGAAAGGAGGTGATCCAGCCGCAGGTTCTCCTACGGCTACCTTGTTACGACTTCACCCCAATCATGAGTCATACCTTGGGCGCCTGCCTCCTTGCGGTTGGCACGACGACTTCTAGTACAACTCACTTTCGTGATGTGACGGGCGGTGTGTACAAGGCCCGGGAACGTATTCACGGCGTCGATCTGATACGCCATTACTAGCGATTCCGGCTTCATGCAGTCGAGTTGCAGACTGCAATCCGAACTGAGCGCGCTTTTTTCCGATTAGCTCCCCCTCGCGGGTTCGCGACGGTTTGTAGCGCGCATTGTAACACGTGTGTAGCCCTGGACATAAAGGCCATGCTGACTTGACGTCATCCCCACCTTCCTCTCCGTTATCCGGAGCAGTCCTCATAGAGTTCTCCCTTGCGGGTAGCAACTATGAGTAAGGGTTGCGCTCGTTGCGGGACTTAACCCAACACCTCACGGCACGAGCTGACGACAGCCATGCAGCACCTCTACACAGGTCCCTTGCGGGAAGGCCATATTTCTACGGAGGGTCCTGTGCGGTTCAAGCCCAGGTAAGGTTCTTCGCGTTGCGTCGAATTGAACCACATGTTCCACCGCTTGTGCGGGCCCCCGTCAATTCCTTTGAGTTTCAGTCTTGCGACCGTACTCCCCAGGCGCAGGACTTAACGCGTTAGCTCCGGGACGTGCCCCGTACAGGACACACCCCAAGTCCTGATAGTTTAGGGCTAGGACTACCAGGGTATCTAATCCTGTTTGCTCCCCTAGCTTTCGTCCCTCAGCGTCAGTTGCGATCCAGCAAGCCGCTTTCGCCACGGGTGTTCCTGCAGATATCTACGCATTTCACCGCTACACCTGCAATTCCACTCGCCTCTCTCGCACTCTAGCACGGCAGTTTCGGAAGCAGCCTCTGAGTTAAGCCCAGAGATTTCACTCCCGACTTGCCGCACCGCCTACGGACCCTTTACGCCCAGTAATTCCGAGCAACGCTGGCCCCCTACGTCTTACCGCGGCTGCTGGCACGTAGTTAGCCGGGGCTTCTTATACCCGTACCGTCAAACCCTTGCGGGTCATTCGTCCGGGTCGAAAGGGGTTTACACTCCGAGAAGCTTCATCCCCCACGCGGCGTCGCTGCGTCAGGCTTTCGCCCATTGCGCAAGATTCCCCACTGCTGCCTCCCGTAGGAGTCTGGACCGTGTCTCAGTTCCAGTGTGGCCGGCCATCCTCTCAGACCGGCTACCGATCATTGCCTTGGTGAGCCGTTACCTCACCAACTAGCTAATCGGGCGCGGGTCCCTCCTCTGACGACTTGCGCCTTTGAAGCCAACACCATGTGGCATCGTCATGTTATGCGGTATTAGCCCCGTTTTCGCGGGGTTATTCCCCACCTCGAGGGCAGGTTATCCACGTGTTACGCACCCGTGCGCCGTGCGCAATCGTATTGCTACGACTGCGCACTCGACTTGCATGTGTTAAGCACGCCGCCAGCGTTCGCTCTGAGCCAGGATCAAACTCTCGTTTGAAATCTGGTGTTTCGGTCGTGACATGGGCCACGACCGGAACGAACTGTTAGTACATCGCTCGGTTAATTTCCGCTCCGTACAGTGGAGCAGAATCACTCAAATCTCTTGTTCCGCTTGCGCGGACACAAAAGTAACCAAACGGGTTCTGGCTTGATTCATTCGATTGTCAAAGAGCAGGTACTCCCAGGCCAGCTGGAAGGACTACGGACAAACGCCAATACTACAGAAGCAACCTGCTATAGTCAAACTCTTTTTAGGGCTTCAAAAAAATAATTTCAGGCCGTCGTCGGGTGCGCCGTATTCGGTCAAAAACTCTCCTTTTTTGTCGATTCGAATCGGATGTTTCGTTGAGAGCACAGCACTTAAGCGTACTTCTAATCGGCAGACTATTAGAAATCGGGCTGCAGGTTCCGGACGGCAGTGCTTGGTTTGCTCGCGGCGGACAGCCTTCCCCCCTGGCTACCGCGATTAGAAAAAAAATCCCGCTTCCTGTCGCCTGTGCTGGCGCCGAAGTTGGGGGCTGGGCGTCGATTTGCGCTAATTCAAAGATCGGTAATCAGGGCTAGGCTCCCAGATTCGGCGACAAATTGGCGCTTCTTTGCGCCTTAAATGCGCTTGCCGTTAACTATCTGCCCGGCGCCGTGGTTGCCCCGCGAGCGGCACGCGCGGGCGGAGGCGGAAGGGTTCCACCTTCGGCAAGGATTCTCATGTTTTGAAGTCCCTGCATGAAGCGCGTTCTCCTCGATGCGATGTCAGCTTCTCGTGCGGCGTCGTCGGCGAGCATTGAATTGTCAAACAGCAACGTGTAAACCAATTTGCATGTTGTCGCCGTGACAGGCCGCGCTTCGAGCGTGCCGTGATACAGATTGTAGGGGCGGCCTTCGCGAACGGGTTGCGTGTAGGTGTAGGAAAGCTCCGTCTTGCCAACCATTACTTCGTTGCCGATCGATCGTACGACTCCAACCTCACCGTCTTGTCCGGAGAGAATCGTGCAGCTTGTTTGAAACCATTCGCCGATATCGCAATATTTGCCGACGCGTTTCCAGACTTCTGCGGCGGGCCGATCGACGTCAATTTCCATTTCTATCGAGACATAGTGGGGATTCGGGATTGCGAGCGGCGCTTGCGGGACGCGTGCTGCCGGAGGAGCTTGTGCGGGCGCGGCGAAGGGAAAAAGGAAAGTCGCGATTGCGGTGACGATCAGGCGATTCATAGTGGCTCCTTTAGGAACCGAGATCGTGGCACGACTCCGCGTGTCAATCAAGGAGATACGGCTGATGCGTTCGGGCTGTGCGGGAGTTGAACTCGAGTGGTGTGCCAGCTAAATTTGGGGAATGAAAGCCTTACGAGGCTTGACGCTTTTTGTTTGCCCGCTTTTACCCGAGGCCTTCTGCGGCTTGCCCTTACGTGGCCGCACTGAAGGCTTTACAGCGGCGGCCCGATGCGAAAGCTGCGGAGATTTCGCGAAGATCTAAGTGGCATTTTGATAGTTCGAGATCGACTCGGCGCCTAACTAAGCGTGGGCTAGAGGCGCGAAAAGGATTCACAATGCACAATAAGAGTTGTGTTCGTGGCGCATTTTTGGCGCTTTTGGCGGCTATTTTGGCGTTCGCATTCCTTCTTGGCGCGTCTTCTGCGTTCGCGGCGCCCGCACAGGTTTCTTTCGGGATCAAGGTGTCAATTGCTCCGCCGCCCCTTCCTGTTTACACGCAGCCGCCGTGCCCCGGTGACAATTACATTTGGGCGCCGGGGTACTGGGCCTGGGACGGAGAGGATTATTACTGGGTGCCGGGCACATGGGTCGAAGCTCCCACCCCCGGTCTTTTCTGGACACCCGGCTATTGGGCCTGGGGACAAAACGGCTATATGTTTCATGCTGGCTATTGGGGACCCGCCGTCGGCTTTTACGGGGATATCGACTACGGATTCGGTTATAACGGCCACGGCTATCACGGCGGACGGTGGAAAGGGGACCACTTCTATTACAACACGGCCGTGAACAACGTGAATGCCCGCAATGTTCATAACACTTATACAGACCGCTCTGCCGCGAGCAATCGGCACAATCGCGTGAGCTTCGATGGCGGCCACGGAGGGATCGACGCCCGTGCAACGGCACAGGAAGAGGCTGCGTCACGCGAACGGCGAATGGGAGCCATTGCGGCGCAAACGCAGCAAGCGCAGAGCGCTCGTTCAGACCGACAACTCCACGAGTCTTACAATCACGGCGCTCCGCCAGTCGCGGCGACTCCGCGGGCCGGCGCTCTTTCGGGGAGCGGCGTGGTGCCCGCTCATAACGCGCCCTCGAATCGACCTGCCACGCCCGCTAACGACATGAGACGAAATGCAACCCCGCCGGCAGCGAACCATGGCACAGCGAACAACGGCGCACGTTCCAATCATGACGCACGCCCCAACAATGCACTACGTCCGAATAATGCGGCGCCGCCGAACAATGCAGTGCGTCCCAACAACAGGGTGCCTCCGCATAGTGCCCCGCAGAACGCCCCACACACCGAGCGCCAATCAAGCACGAACCATGGCCGGCCGACTCCGCAAAACACCACGACACAACGGCAGCAGATGGAACATCCACAGCAGCGGCAGGCAAACCCGGCGCCGCATCATGAGCCAGTTGCGCGTCCTACGCCAGAAATCCACCAACCGGCTCAACCTCATGCCGCACCGCAAACGCACGCGCAGCCACAAGCGCGTCCGCAACGCGAATCACACGGACAGCCCGAACAGCGCGGGGATCACCGGAATGATCAACAGCACTAAACTAGCGCGTCGTAGCGAATTGCTGTGCCCTTCACCCGCCCCGCGAAGAAGCGGGTGACCGAGTAGAGACCAGCCAGTCTCTGAGAAAACCCTGTCTGCACGGATGGGCAGACTGTGATACTACAGACTCGTCGCGCACCTGACCGTATTCTTGCGCGTTGAGGGCCCAGCAAACATGTCAACCAATTTGCAGAGTGCGAGAGCGCTACGCATTACGGGCGAGTTTTCGATTGATGCGCTTACGTATGACACGGTAAAAATCGCACGACCGGGTCACGGCCAGGTGGCAGTGGCGATCAAGGCGGTGTCGCTGAATTATCGCGACCTGCTGGTTGTGACGGGGCGCTACAGCCCAAATTTGCCGAAGCCGCTGGTGATCGCGTCGGATGGAGCAGGCGAAGTGGTGGCCGTTGGCGAAAGCGTTCGGAATTTTAAAGCCGGCGACCGCGTGGCGGGATCGTTTTTCCAGAATTGGGTGCGCGGGGAGATTGATCGCGATGCGGCGCCTTCGGCATTGGGCGGATCGATCGATGGAGTGCTGGTGACGGGGCGTGTGTTTGAGGAGCGTGGTCTAGTGCATATGCCGGCGCATCTGAGTTACGAAGAGGCCGCGACGTTGCCGTGTGCCGCGGTGACGGTGTGGAACGGGCTTGTGCACACGGCGCACGTGAAGAGCGGCGATACGGTGCTGCTGTTGGGTACTGGAGGAGTTTCGATATTCGGATTGCAGTTTGCGGCGATGCACGGAGCACGGACGATTATCACTTCGCGCAGCGACGAAAAACTTGCGCGGGCAAAAACGCTAGGCGCTTCGGAGACAATCAATTATTTGAAAACGCCCGAATGGCACAAAGAAGTGCTCCGACTTACGGACGGTCGGGGTGCGGATATTGTGCTGGAAGTGGGAGGGGCGGGCACGTTGCCGAAATCATTGCGCGCCGTGCGGCCTGGCGGGCAAGTGAGCCTGATCGGAGTGCTTGCTGGAATCTCCGAGCCGCTGAACATCGGGCCGATTCTACATAACAGCATCCGACTGCAAGGAATCTACGTGGGATCGGTGGAAATGTTTGAAGCGATGAATGGTGCGATCACGGCGAACAAGCTAGGGCCCGTGATCGACCGCACGTTTCTTTTCGAACAGGCGCGCGAAGCTCTACGCTATATGGAGAGCGGCCGGCACTTCGGGAAAATCGTTATTCGAGTCGCCGAATAGGTCTGGGACCGTTTGAAACCGATTCGGCGACGAAGCTGGCGGTTTCGCCATCGGCGAAGTCCACGCCCCAAAAATTCCGACCGGGATAGAGCATTTCGACACCGAGATCGAAATGATCGCCGGCTTTCGCGGCAGTGACCTGGATTACGCGGAATTCACGGCGCTCTTCGGAAATGCCGTGACGAATTTCAATGCGAGAGCCAACCTCGGGCGCAAATGGAGCACGCAAAAGAGCGCCGGTGCGGCTGACGGCGAGAACTTCGGCCGCATGAATGGGATTTACAGAATGCGGCGAAAAGACCTTTACGGGGATACGGGTTTTAACGCGGGTCGAACGACGACGCTCCAGCATGGCGCGAGCGGTTGCCATGTACTCCTCCTCAGTTCCGCGACCCCAGTTGCGAGGGTAGGGCGTCGGGCAGCTTGCGTCAATAGGACTAACGAAAATTTAACGTATTTGAAAGAGGGGCGTCATTCCCGGCACCTTACGGCAGGGCACGAAGGATTGGCGAAATGAGCGGCGATCAGCATGAGTATTCGAAAGACGGAGTGAACGTTGTGTGGAAGCCGAGTTTGTGTATTCACTCAGCGAAATGTGTTTTAGGGCTTGGTTCCGTGTTTAATCCGCAGGCGCGGCCGTGGGTGAATATGGACGGGGCGCCAGCGAAGCGGATTGCGGAGCAGGTGCGGAAGTGCCCTTCTGGAGCGCTGTCGCTGCGCGAGCCCTGATTTTACGGCAGTTTTGACGCACTCGGCTTCGTTGACAAAGGGCTATGGGCACGGCAAGATAGGTCTGCCTCGCAGGACCGCTCGGTCGTGCCCAAGTGGCGGAATTGGCAGACGCGCTAGCTTCAGGAGCTAGTTCTCGCAAGGGAGTGGAGGTTCGAGTCCTCTCTTGGGCACCATTTTCCCCGGAATCTGGCGTTTTCGGTAATTTTGACCTACCTAATCGTAGTTTTTGTCCGACAAGGCATCTATTTTTTACACTCACTGCATCATTTTTACCTTGACGGGCAAGCTGCAGCCGCCTATTACTTGGTTTGCCCGGACAATTCTAGGGGGTTCCCTTTACCTTGAAACGCTCTGCCATCGTAGCCGTCATAACCGTGCTTTTCGCAGCACCCAGCTTCAGCCAAAGCGCCAGCATCCGACCTCTCCAGATTCCGGCCGGGGCAATCGTTAACTTCGAGCTTCAGTCTCGCCTGAACCCATCGGCAAGCGATCCTGCCGACGCTCTGCCCGCAGGAACGAAACTGCGCGTCAAGATTCTGGAGAATATTGATTCGCGCGTGGATCAAGACGGCTCTGCGTTTCAGGGCATTTTGGTTTCACCGCTCGAGCAGAGCGACCGCGTCGTGTTGGAGGCAAATGCACAGGTGAATGGCGTGTTTGCACTGCTGCGCAGCCGGGAGCATCCAGAAGGGTTCAAATACGAGCTGCTCGTGACGAATGTGATCGATGGCGGGCGGTCTTACGTGGTGACCGCGTCGTTGGATCCTTCGCTGTTCGAGCCGACGGCGACGCAGACGGCTGCGCAATCTTCGATGAGCCAGCGTTCGGCAGAGCAGAACTAGATCGAGCAGACGTAATACTCACAGAATTCCCGGTCCCTGCGCGAAGCGGATTTCCTTGCCCATCCGCTTCGCGTGGAGATGTTAAAACAGGAAGTAACCCGTTTTCATTGCCGCAGCCGTATTCGCTCATCGTACGAACCAGCATATTGATTC
Source organism: uncultured Acidobacteriota bacterium (assembly GCA_963753205.1). Lineage (GTDB taxonomy): Bacteria > Acidobacteriota > Terriglobia > Acidiferrales > UBA7541 > Palsa-295. Next base: position 735,322 of record CAVWBL010000002.1, read on the forward strand.
CCATTCAAACGTAACCAGTTTTCGTTCCCTTGATTAGGTATCCGTTTTCGCCAAGCTCAACATTCGAATCAGTGAGGCCTTGTGGCCTATGGATCGGTGCGCGCGGTATAATCGCGGGATGCGAACTGAGGGCAAGACGCAGAAGATGCATGGCACGACGATTTTATCTGTCCGCAAAGACAACAAAGTGGTGGTGGCAGGCGACGGGCAGGTGACGCTGGGCGAAAGCGTAATCAAGCACAACGCCAAAAAAGTGCGGCGTCTTTACGACGGGAAGGTGCTGGCGGGATTTGCGGGAAGCACGGCGGACGCGCTTTCGCTTTTCGCGCGATTCGAGGGTAAATTGCAGGAGTTTCATGGCAATCTGCCGAGGGCCGCTGTGGAACTTGCAAAAGAGTGGAGGACGGATCGTTCGCTGCGGCATCTGGATGCATTGCTGCTCGTGGCGGACGGCAAATCGACGTTTCTGCTATCGGGCAATGGCGATGTGATCGAGCCGGATGACGGGATTTGCGCGATTGGATCGGGCGGGCCGTTTGCGCTAGCTTCGGCGCGGGCGCTGCTAAAACACACAAAGCTCAGCGCGAAAGAAATCGCACAGGAAGCGATGCGGCTCGCGAGCGAAATTTGTATCTTCACAAACGGGAATTTCAGCATCGAAGAATTGTGAACGGCGTTTGGGCGACGGCAAAACCAGGGACAAATCAAGGACATGGTGATCTATTTGAGCGGAGAATCGCAGCCGGCAGAAGCCGAGGCGCTGCCATCGTTTGACGAACTGACGCCTCGCGAGATCGTGGTAGAGCTCGATAAATATATTGTGGGACAGGGCGCGGCAAAGAAGGCGGTGGCCGTGGCTCTGCGCAATCGCGTGCGGCGGCAGAAACTTGCGCCAGAACTCGCCGAAGACATCCTGCCGAAAAACATTCTCATGATTGGGCCGACGGGTGTGGGTAAGACGGAAATTGCGCGGCGCCTGGCGCGGCTGGCAGGGTGCCCGTTCGTGAAGGTGGAGGCTTCGAAATACACCGAGGTCGGGTATGTGGGACGCGACGTGGAATCGATGGTGCGGGATTTAGTTGAAACGGCCATCGATATGGTGCGGGAGGAAAAGCTGGACGAAGTTGCCGAGCGCGCCGAGCAATCGGCCGAAGAGCGGCTGCTCGATCTGCTGCTGCCTTCGGCTCCGCAACCTTCGGATTCGGCGCCTACTGCCTCGTCCGCGTCGAGCGAGACGCAGAAGCGCGAACAAACGCAGAGGACGCGCGACAAGCTGCGTGTGCAACTGCGCGAAGGGAAGCTGGATCAGCGATTGGTGGAAGTGGAGGTGCGGGAACGCTCGATGCCGTCGTTCGAGATTATCTCGAACCAGGGCATCGAGGAGATGGACATCAACATGAAGGATTTTGTTTCCGGGATGTTTGGACAGCAGAAAAAAAAGCGCAAGATGACGGTTTCAGAGGCGTTCGATTACCTGATTCAGGAAGAAGAGAACCGGCTGATCGATATGGATCACGTAACGCGGATTGCGGTGGACCGCGTGGAGCAGATGGGGATCCTCTTCATCGACGAGGTCGACAAAATTGCGGGGCGCGAGGGCGGGCATGGCCCGGACGTCTCACGCGAGGGCGTGCAGCGCGATATTTTGCCGATCATCGAAGGCACGACGGTAAACACGCGCTATGGGATGGTGCGGACGGATCACATTCTTTTTATCGCGGCAGGGGCGTTTCACACCACGAAGCCTTCGGACTTGATTCCGGAATTGCAGGGGCGGTTTCCGATTCGTGTGGAACTGGGTTCGCTGAATGAGGGGGACTTTGTACGAATCTTAACCGAGCCGAAGAATGCGTTGGTGAAGCAGTATATTGCATTGCTCGATACGGAAGGACTGAAGCTTGCGTTTAGCGAAGACGCGATCGCTGCGATTGCGCGTTTTGCGGCTAAGGTGAACGAGCACACGGAAAATATCGGAGCGCGACGCTTGCATACGATCCTGGAAAAGGTGCTTGAGGAGATCTCGTTTGAGGCGCCCGAGATGAAGAAGAAGACCGTGAAGATTGACGGCGCGTATGTCTCCAAACAGCTTGCGAATATTGTGAAGGATCAAGACCTCAGCCGCTATATTCTGTAATCAATGAACATGCGCACTTCGGGGGCTTGGCGACGCGCAACGGGCAGCCGGGTTGTGCCCGGCGTTCTCCTGACGGCTTTTCTTTTGTCGGACTTGGCTCTAGCAGGTTGCGCTTCGCCGGGAGAACCTGTAGAGCGCCGACCTCCGATTCCTACCGCAATTACCGATCTGGGCGCCGAGCAGGCCGGAAACGATGTGGTGCTCACCTGCACAATCCCAAGAGAGACTGTAGACCAGAAGCCGCTCGACGAGCCTCCGTCTGTGGAAATTTATCGCGCGATCCACGCGGCAGGGAATGGATCGACGAGCGGGCCGGGTGCGAAAGTTGCCCTTCGGGTCACGATTCCTTCCGCGATGGTCAGTACGTATACCACAGGCGATCATTTCCGTTATGTGGACTCGCTGACGGCGGGCGATTTCCTGCCGAATCGCCAGCAGAGCGCCGCGGCGTATGTGATTCGGACGCGCGCCTCACTTAAGAAGGAATCGGCGGAATCGAATCGCGCGGAATTGCCGATTTATCCCGCTCCGCTGCCGATAGGGGACTTGAGCGCGCAGGCAACGCAGTCTGCGATCGTGCTCTCCTGGAGCGCGCCGCAAGCGACTCTTACCGGCGATACACCGCAGATTACGGGCTACCAGATTTACCGCGCGAATGCTCAGACGCCCGGGACGGCCGCGGGAGTAAGCGAGTTGCTCGCGCCGAGCGCGGACGCGGCTGCCAATGAGAGCGCGGCGGCTACCGCGGGCGCGCCGGCCTCTTCGTCGCGCCAAGCACCGCAGATTACTTCGCCCCTGGTAGAGGTCGGCGAATCGTCTACTCCGAGATACCGGGATGGCGACGTGCAACAAGACAAGACATATGTCTACTCGGTGCGCACCGTGGTGGAAACGCCGGGAAAGCCCCTCGCATCGAGCGATTCGAATCTGGCCACAATCACCCTGCACGATGTGTTCCCTCCCAGCGCGCCAACGGGACTGATCGCGACGCCAGTGCCAGCGGAAGATAACCTCGGGATGCACATTGACCTATCATGGGCGATAAATCCTGAAACGGACCTGGCAGGTTATAACGTCTATCGTAGCGGGAAGGCTGGCAATCCTGGTACGCGGTTGAACTCTCAACTATTGCCAACGCCAGCATTTCGCGATATGAATGCCGTGCCCGGCCAGTCCTACTATTACACCGTTACTGCGGTAGACCGCACGGGCAATGAGAGTGCCCCGAGCGCCGCCGTGGAAGCGGGTTTACCCTCCTCAGCGGGCTCGCCGGCTGCAAATCAGGCGACGCCATGAGCGAATCGAACGATCCAGACGGATTGCCGCATCGAGAAGCCGCGTACGCGAAGCGTGAAGTGCGACCGTCCGCGCTGAGGCAGGCATTCGTCACCGGCTGCTACATGGGCGCGATGCTTACGATCGCCATGCTCAGCGCGCTTGTGGTTGCGAACCGGATTCCGGCGCTTGAGCCTTATGCGTTCGAACGCAATGCAGCTTGCTACGCGCTTTTTGTGCTGCTAATGATTGTGCCTGTTCTGAGGTTTCTCAACAGGCCGGTAAAGATGTTTGTTGCGTCGATGACCGGGTGGATCATTCTTGCCGTAGCGTATGACATCGCCGGGATTTACTTCCGTAATCTGTTCATGGTGCTACAGAGAACTCCGTTTGAGGTGCTCGCGGAAGGCGCGATTTTGTATGGTGTGCTAGCGGTTGCCGCTTGGGTTTGCAGGATGATCGTCCACGCCCGACGCCATTCGCTTGCACCCGTGCGGCGCGCCCGGGCCGGGACGATTTCCAGCCACCGATGAAGTTCTGCCGATTTGTCCCATTGGAACGTGTGCGTGGCGAAGCGCGCTCGGGAATTGTCGAAGGGGACGCTGTGGCGGAGATCCACGGAAAACCGTGGGCAGCCGGCGAACGCACCGGCCGACAGTGGCGCTGCAACGACATCAAGTTCTTACCACCCTCCGAGCCCACGAAAATCGTCTGCGTGGGGCGAAATTTCGCCGCTCACGCGTCCGAACTAGGCAATGAGCTGCCGAAAGAACCTCTTATTTTCCTGAAGCCGCCGTCTTCCATCATTGCTCCGGAGGAAGCGATCGTTTTGCCGAGCGTTTCGAAGCGCGTGGACTTTGAGGGAGAGCTAGCGATTATCATCGGTCGGCGCTGCAATCGCCCGTCTACAGCCGAGGACTTAAATTCTTGTATTGCCGGCTACACGTGCCTGAATGACGTGACCGCTCGCGACTTGCAGAAGCCGGATGGGCAATGGTGGCGCGCAAAGGGATGCGACACCTTCTGCCCGTTTGGACCTGTGCTCGAAACGGAGCTTAACCCCTCCGCAACAGTGGAAACTTTCGTGAATGGAAGTAGGAAACAGTGTGGAAGCATCTCGGACTGGATTTTTTCGCCGAATGTTATAATCCGCTGGATTGCGCAGGTGATGACGCTCGAGCCCGGTGACGTAGTCGCAATGGGCACTCCCGAGGGGGTCGGCCCGTTATCCAGCGGGGACACTGTTGAAGTGGTTGTGACCGGCATCGGAACTCTCCGCAACACCGTTACCGCCTCGCTGGAGTAACTGGATGTTTTCTCTCTCAACAATCTGCGCGTAGAAGGCGAACCGGCTGTGAACAAATACCTCTCGAACTGGCATGAAATGGCCTCTGTGGTGGGATTCGGCGCGGTTGCGGCCGCGTCTCTCTATTTTGTCTTTCGCAAAAAGCCGGAGGATGCCGAAGCACTCGAACGACAGCGGAGGGCTTATCTGAATCGCATCGGGCGCATCGTCGAAGGGCAGGTCGTTGAAGTCTCCGATCAGTCCGGCGTGAACTCATCGGCGGATGCTCCGGCCGGCGGAAGGATCATGGCGTGCGTCTCTCCGAAAATGCTGTATTACAGCTACTCCATATCCGGCGTTACGTATGAAACAGCTCAGGACGTCACCGGCTTGGAAGAGCAGGCACATCTGAGCCGCGTGGTTGCGGGGCAGCATGCCAGCGTGAAATATGACCCTTCAAATCCCAGCAACTCGATCCTGATGGCCGACGACTGGTGCGGCCTGCACTAGCTCTTGAGTTCGTCATCGACAATCAGTTCTGCGCAATATTCGACCTATACGCTTCCGCACTGGTCGTCATGAGATCGAATACCTCTTCCTGTCTCAGGTAGCTGACTTGATCGCATGATTCCGTGCGCTGGGTCACTTCAGCGAGAGCTGCCAACGTAGCGTGCTCCGAACGACTTGCGTCGTGATGAAGCAATACCCCCGCTCCTTCGACGATCACGAATGAAGGGCGCCGGCGATTGCCTCCGTTACCAAACTTCTGAATTACCGCCCGTGGCGGCAAGATGGGAACCTCTTCTCCGAGAAACATGGCCTGACACGGGAAGAGCACGCCACCTCTCAGGATGCTCATCGATGCGGGGTCCAACCCAAGGGCATGAAGCGAGCGGTCCATGGGCAGCTGCATTTTCGCGGCGCTCGCAATTTCCTCTAACAACGCGATGTTTGCCGCTGGGAAGGGACGAGGCGAAATATCGAGCCGGCGATCTACCTCTTTCAGGAGTGCTTCGGCGCCATCGCAATCCTGACCGCAAACGACGAGCCCGTGATTGCCGAGGATGAATATGTTTGTTTCCGGCGCACGAGCAATTCGCTCTTCGATTCTTCTGGCAAGCGGAAGTCCCGAGGGTACATAGGGCACCCAACTCCAATGAAGGCCAGCCAGCCGTTCTGCCAAGTGCGCCTCTGCGTGGCACCGTATTGCCCACGCGATTGTATTAATGGAGTGCACATGGATTACGACGCGATGCGGAACGACCGCATGCATCGGAGTCTCGATCGAGGGCCGCAACTTCGATGTTCCAATGCCCAGCGATGTAATCTCCTCGCCCGCTCGAATGCGAGCGTGCACTTCGGCCAATTCCAGCGCGACGATGGAGTCTTCGCGCATGGCATTGGCAAGCCATCTGCCGGAGGCTTTGATGCACAGCGCTCCGTCAATTTTTAATGACGTGTTGCCGTTGCTCGCCTGCACGAGCCGCGGATCGCGGCCGAGACGAGCGGAAAGGCGGCGAAGGCCGGTTACGGCCGGCGCAGCCGCCGCTTCAGATGTAAATTCGATTACACTCTTCAAGACCGGATCCATCCTTTCATCTTTTAGCCAAAGACTGCTGTGCGTTCTGCCATCGATAACGATCGTTGGGCCGCCAAAACGTTCCATTAACCGGCTGCAGGAAACGGTTGAATCGGAAAAAGCGCGAACTTGGCGAAACAGTTGCCTTCGCAAGCCGGGAAAAGACCTGCACAACGATGCTTCGCTCGGCGACATTTCGATTCTTCGAGTCTTCAGGAAAAGCGAGGAGGCGAGGTGTCGGTTGCTTGCGAGACCAGCACTAAACCAATGCAGGGAAGAGGAGCTTCCAGAAACTGCGCATTCGACAGATCGCTGCCCAGGAGCGGGAACCATAAGGCCGTCGCGCGATTGCCGATCGTACACGGCGTCGCCGCGTTCTGGTCAACCTGAGAAGCAAGGCTGTGCTGCGCGTGCTGCGTTACGGCAGGCGGATCGGGTATTGCGTCGAGCGATGCGCCGATCAGGAACGTACACAATACGTAAGCAATAACGCGGACGATCGTCGCATTGCGCGTGCGCTCAGGCATGGGAGAGTTCCAATGAGGCTCTTCAAACAGCGAATCTCATCTTGCCCCGCAGGGACGCATACATCCTGCCAGATTGGCGCTTTCGTTGCATCTGCATAATGAACGAGGCCTTCGGTTTGTGCCGCCAGCCCCGTCGTTGTCTTCGGCGTTCGTTTGCTCCATACTTCCGGCACAAAAGCGAGGGGCAGCGAGCCCATGAGGAGATGCCGCCATGGAGATTAACCGTCGCGAATTCATTGCGTTGTCAGCGGGAGTGGGCGTTGCGAGTTCCATTGCCGGCGAACAATCGGTGCAGCCATCCCGGCCTGATCCCGGCGCTCCCTGGCATCAACGAGTGCGCCGCATTGGCCAGACGAATATGACTGAGCATGACCCGGCGGTTATGAACATTGAGGAATGGGCGGATTATTGGTCCAGCCTGAAAGTGGACGCTATCCTGATCAGTGTGACGGGCATTCTCGCGTACTATCCTTCGGCTGTACCGTTTCATAGACATGGAACATATCTGGGCGATAAAGATTTTTTCGGCGAGTGCTGCGCGGCTGCGAAAAAGAGGAATATCCGCGTGATTGCAAGGATGAGCCCCGATCTAAATTGGGAGGATGCGACAAAAGCGCATCCGGAATGGTTTCAATTAGACGCCGCAGGCAATCCTGTGAAGCACACGGAGGATCCGCGGCTTTATCGCACGTGCATGTTTACGACATACATGACGGACTATATTCCGGCAATTATGCGCGAGGTGAATTCCCGGTACGAAATCGACGGGATCTTCACGAATGCATGGCCTCCTTTGGGCCAGCCGCCGCGGTGCTATTGCGCTCAGTGCAAGACGGCCGCAGCTCCTGGGACGCTCGAATATTGGGATCGCTTCAATAAGCGCACACTGGAACTCTGGAAGCTGTACGATTCAATCGCCAAAGAAAAGGGGGCGGAAAATCTTTTTCTGGCGAATCTCGGAGGCGCGATTCGCTGTGGCCCGAACTCGAGTGAACTGGCAAACGTGTCGTATTGGTTTAATGCCGATAACCAGGGCCGCGGCGGTGAAGGCGCGCCGCCCTGGGGCGCTTCGTTGCAAGGCCGCGTTTGTAACGCAGTGATGAAGGGTCGCACGAGCACGAATGTTACCGGTGCGTGGGCTACTGGATCGCCGCGCTGGAGGAATATCGCCAAGTCGCCGACCGAGACGACGATGTGGCTGAATCAAACGGTCGCGAGCGGGATGGTGCCGTGGTACCACTTTATCGGCGCGGAGGACGGCCTAGGAGCGGACCGGCGCTGGCAGGCGCCGGGACGGGAATTTTTCACGTGGCTGGCGCGGAACGATCCGCATTTCACGAACAAACGCTCGATTGCGAACATCGCCGTGGTGATGGGCCAGCGAACGCAGCTCTTCTATAAGCTGCGGGGCGCACCGGATACCGTGGATTACGTTCAGGGTATTTATTACGCGCTGCTCGAAGGGAGATTCCTTTTCGACTTCGTCCATGAAGATGATTTGAACGCGGAGAATCTGAAAAAATATCGGGCCGTCCTCTTACCGAATACCGCACTGCTTGGCGATCAACAATGCCAGGAGTTACAGAATTATGCGAATGGCGGGGGGTCGCTTTTCGCTTCATTTGAGACGAGCATGTACAACGAGCGCAACGAACCGCGAGCGGATTTTGGGCTGGCGGCAATATTTGGAATTCAGCGGAAGGGCGACCCGCTTACGTCGCCGGGAAACGGATCTCTTGCGCGCATCGAACGCAGCCATCCAATCCTTGACGGCTTTTCGGATACGGATTGGATTCCTGGCGCGGAATTCCGCTTGCCCATCGCGCCAGTTGAGAGCCCCGTGCTCACAGTTGTGCCGCCTTATACGGCGTATCCGCCGGAACTTTCTTATCCACCGATACCGCGCACCGATGAGCCAGCCGTGGTGGTAAAGGAACGCGGCGAGAGCCGGCTTATTTATTTCTCCGGCGATATCGATCGCACGGCATGGCGATCCGGCAATACGGATCTGAGCCGATTGCTGCAAAATAGCGTGCGGTGGATGGTAAACGGAGAGTCGCCCGTGACTGTGCAGGGCGAGGGGCTGATTGAGATGTTTGCGTGGGAGACCGAGGCCGGGTTTGCGCTGCACGTGCTGAATTACACGAATCCCAACGCGCACAAGGGCTGGGTGAGGAAGACATACCGGATCGGGGAACAAGAAATTCAGATGCAATTGCCTCAGGGACGGATGGTGAGTCGCGTTGAGTTGCTGAAAGCGGGCCAAAACATTGCTTTCAATCAGCGCGGCCAGAAGATCGAGTTCAGCATCCCAAGAGTTGACGACTACGAAGTGGCTGCCCTCTATTCGGCCGCAATTTGAGACTTGGGCCCATATCGTATTGACGCCGGATCGTCATTTTCAGCCGCCAGTCGCAAAGCGGCGACCGCGAAGCGCTTGAATTATTGCTTCGCGGCGTTCAGCCAGTTCTGCATCGTTACTTGACGAGGCTGGCCGGTTCGTCTTCGGCGGATGACGTACTGCAGGAGGTTCTCATCGTTCTCTGCCGCAAGTTGAAATGGCTAGAAAATCCGGAGGTTTTCCGCGCATGGGCGTTTCGTATCGCCAGCCGGGCCGCGTTTAGTCATTTGAAGAAGCAGAAGCGTCTAAGCGCCCAGCACGAAGATGATGCAGTGTTCGACGAATTCGCGGCGCCGGTGAGCCGTCCGCCCCGCGAGCTGTTGCCGGAGTTATTAAATTCGGAGGCGCTCTCTCCAGCAAGCCGCGCGGTCCTGACGCTTCATTTTCAGGAGGAGCTCTCGCTGCTCGAGGTTGCCGCCATTGTGGACCGTCAAATCGCGACTGGCATACGGTTTGGCGGCACTGCGTAAAATACTCAATCCAAGGAGCGTGTAAGATGCCACAGGAAATGGAAAACATTCTGCGAAAGTCGCTGGATGAGGTGGACCGCGTTCAGAAGTGGCAAATCGCAGGGCTCGTGATCTTCCTGCTCTTTTTTGTGTTGCATGCGTTTGCGTTCATCCAAATGGCGCACGGTGGTCCAGTCGGGGCACCCCTGCGGCCTCTGGGAATGGGACTCCTTTCCGTAATGTTCATGGTGGGGATATGTACGTTTGGCGTAACTTAACTTACTTCATTTCGCGGATGACAAAGCGGATTCTGAAGGCCATCGAGCTCTCGTCGAGGCCGTGAGGTCGGAAAGTACACGCTTGAAATTGATGCGGCAAGCTTGCTAGCGTTCCGTCGGACTGACTTCTCATGAAAACCTCACATACGAAGCACGCGGACCGGCTTGCGGAACTGCACCGCCTCAATGCCGAAGCAGAGGCTGGCGGCGGCGCCGAGCGCCGCGAACGGGAACGGAAGGTCGGGAAGCTAAGCGCGCGCGAGCGGATCGATTTACTGCTGGACGAAGCATCGTTTGAAGAACTGGACAAGTTCGTTCGGCACGGCTCGGATGACTTCGGCATGGGAGATCAACGCCCGCCCGGAGACGGATTTGTCACTGGCTACGGGAGAATCGAAGGACGGCTGGTTTACGTCTTCGCTCAAGACTTCACGGTATTCGGCGGATCGCTTTCCGAAGCGAACGCACAAAAGATCACGAAGATCATGGACCTCGCCATGAGGACGGGCGCACCGGTGATCGGGCTGAACGATTCGGGCGGAGCACGTATCCAGGAAGGAGTGAAATCGTTGGCCGGGTATGCCGATATTTTCCTGCGAAACACGCTGGCAAGCGGCGTGATCCCGCAAATCAGCGCGATCCTAGGACCGTGTGCGGGAGGCGCGGTGTATTCGCCCGCAATCACGGATTTCATTTTCATGACGCGAGAGACCTCGTACATGTTCGTTACTGGACCGGACGTAATCAAAACGGTGACGCACGAGGACGTGACCAAGCAGGAGCTGGGCGGCGCAATGACCCACAACGCAAAAAGCGGCGTCGCGCACTTTGTTGCACAGGACGACACCGAGTGTCTGGCGATGATTCGCGAGCTGCTCAGCTATTTGCCTTCGAACAACGTCGACGATGCACCGCGGCGCGATTCAAAGGATCCGTGGAACCGTGCCGATACGGGTCTTAATTCGCTCGTACCCGAAGATCCGCAGAAACCTTATGACATTAAGGATGTGATCCATGCCGTCGCTGATGACGGCGAATTTTTCGAAGTTCACGAGCATTTCGCGCAGAATCTGGTTGTTGGGCTTGCGCGATTCGGCGGCCGACCGACTGGCATTGTGGCTAATCAGCCTACTGTTTTGGCGGGCGTGCTAGACATAAATGGGTCGGTCAAAGGCGCGCGGTTCGTGCGATTTTGCGATGCGTTCAACATACCGCTGGTGACGTTTGAGGATGTTCCGGGTTTTTTGCCGGGTACTCAGCAGGAGTTTGGAGGAATTATTCGCCACGGCGCAAAGTTGCTGTTCGCGTTTGCGGAAGCGACGGTGCCTAAGATCACGGTGATCACGCGGAAAGCTTATGGAGGGGCATATTGCGTGATGTCTTCAAAACACATTCGTACGGATATCAATTACGCGTGGCCGAGCGCCGAGATTGCGGTGATGGGTCCGGAGGCTGCGGTGAACATCGTGTATCGGCGCGAACTGGAACAGGCGCCTGCCGCCGAACGAGAATCCTTGCGCCAAGACAAGATCGAAGACTTCCGGGATCGCTTTGCCAACCCCTATGTGGCCGCCGGGCGCGGGTATATCGATGCGGTGATCGAACCTTCACAAACGAGGGCGAAAATCATCGCTGCTCTGCGATCTTTAGAAAACAAACGCGATACGAATCCGCGGAAGAAGCACGGCAATATTCCTTTATGAAATCTTTATATACATTTACGACCCGATTGCAGCATGCGCTAGATTTTCGTAGCGCATTCGAGTAGGCTTTGGGTGGCCGAGAAGAATTACAGGGGAAATCAGAAATCCGCAATGCCTCTCCGAATGACCAAAGCAAAACCAGTGCGTAAAAATCTGGTTGAGATGCTGGACGATTTGATAGAAGAGCATCACCTTTTGAAACACCCGTTTTATAAAGCCTGGTCCGAAGGAACTCTGCCGAAGGAAACCCTGCAGCTGTACGCAACCCAGTATTACCAGCACGTCCTGTCGTTTCCCGAAAATCTTCGCCAGCTAGCAGGCAGGGCAGGGGGGCACCTCGGTTCGCTGATTCAGGAAAATCTTGACGACGAATTGGATCCAATCGCGCCCCATCCGGCGCTTTGGCGTCAATTCGCCGAAGCCGTCGGAGTGGGCCAAGCCGCGCTGAGTGAAGCGCATCCGTTGCCGGGCGTCGCCGTGCTGCTGGATGCGTATGACGAAATCGCTTCGCAGGGCACGCTTGCCCAAGCCGTTGGGGCGTTTTATGCCTACGAAGCCCAGGTGCCCGAGACCTCGCTCCAAAAGAAATCGGGACTCCAACAGTTTTATGGCATCAGCGATCCACAGGCATTGGCGTATTTCGAGACTCATCAAGAAGCCGATGTGCGCCATCGTTCGGCTTGGCGCGGATGGCTTGCGGAGCAAAGCGATGAGGAATCGTTTGGCGTGCTCTGTGCCGCAGAACGCAGCCTGAAAGCGCTTTGGGGGGCTCTTGACGCGATCTACCCCCAAGCGTGCGTTGCAGCGGCAAGGAACTAGCTCGTTGAAGAGTTAAGAAATTTTGGGGCGCTTTTACCGGCGCCCTTTTTTATTGCTGCCGCTTGAGAATTCGGACTCCGCCGTGTCCCGCGACGACCGCTTCCCAGACAAAGCCCAGAAATAATCCGTGCTCGACGGCCCCTGTGACATGGTCGAGGTGGTGGGCCACTTCCTTGGGATTGGGCATTGGTCCGAAGTCGCAATCAATGATGAAATTGCCACCATCAGTTACAAACGGCTTACCCGTATTTTTGTCGATACGCAAGACGGTTTTGGAGCCGAGGGCCGCCAGGCGTTTGTTTGTGACCTGCCAGCCGAATTGAACTACTTCTACAGGAACGGAAAAGCGCGAACCCAAACGCTGCACTAATTTCGATTCGTCGCCGATCACTGCCATTCGCTTGCTTGCGGCGGCGACGACTTTTTCGCGCAGCAATGCACCGCCGTGCCCTTTGATGAGGTAAAGAGTGCCCATCTCGATTTCGTCGGCGCCGTCGACGTCCAGATCGAGCTCGGTATGATCGGCGAGGGTTGACAAGGGGATATTTAATTTGCGGGCGAAGTGCTCAGTTTGCTCGGACGTCGGAATTCCCACGAAGCGAAGATTCTCCTGCTCGATTCTGCGGCCCAAGGCGGCCACGAATTGGAGCGCCGTCGTGCCGGAACCCAACCCGACGACCATACCGTTCTCGACTAGTCTCGCCGCTGCTTCTCCTACATCCTTTTTCCACTGATCCAATTGCGCACTGGCTCCGGCAGGCACGTTTATTCCTCCTCCATCATGGGAACGCGCCATGATAGCGGCTTGGGTTCTCTTTGCCAATGCTCAGATCGAGTCGTCCACGTGGCCGGGCGCATGGCCTAGGAGAAACGCATGTTAGAATCGCCGCTTTCGGTGGCGGACGAATGTTCAAGAAAGTGCTGATTGCCAATCGCGGTGAAATCGCGGTGCGTGTTCTTCGCGCGCTGCGCGAGATGGGTATAGCCGCGGTGACCGTGTACAGCGAGGTCGATCGCACGGCGCTGCACGTTCGGCTGGCGAAGGAAGCGTATCCGATAGGAGCTGCCCCCTCGCGAGAGAGCTATCTCTCGATCAACAAAATCATCGACGCGGCTGAAAGGGCGGGTTGCGACGCGATTCACCCCGGATACGGATTTCTCGCGGAAAACCCTGCCTTCGCACGGGCCTGCAAAGAAGCGAATATCAAGTTTATCGGACCGAGGGCAGAAGCGATGGAGAGGCTCGGCTCGAAGACGGCGGCGCGGCAGCTTGCGCGCGAGGCGGGCGTTGCGACCGTTCCCGGCACGCTTCAACCGCTTGAAAGCCTGGATGAGGTGCTAAACGCCGCGAAGAAAGCGGGCTTCCCGATCGTTCTAAAGGCGGTCGCGGGCGGCGGAGGCAAGGGCATGCGCGCTGTCGAGCGCGAGGCAGACCTCAGCGCTGCTTTCCGTGATGCATCGTCAGAGGCGCTGAACGCGTTCGGCGATGGGCGCCTTTATCTCGAGAAATATCTCGCTCGGCCGCGGCACATTGAGATACAGGTCCTCGGCGATGAGCACGGGAACATGGTCTATCTGGGCGAACGTGAGTGTTCGGTGCAGCGGCGCCACCAAAAAGTGATCGAAGAAGCACCGTCGCCGATCATGACTCGTGAGCTGCGGCGCGCAATGGGGGAAGCTGCAGTGAAATTGGCGCGCGCGGGCGGATATACGAACGCCGGGACAATGGAATTTCTCGTTGATGCAGACCGTAAATTCTATTTTCTCGAAATGAATACGCGGTTGCAGGTGGAGCATCCGGTGACGGAACTCGTCACCTCGATCGATCTCGTGAAACTGCAGATTCACGTTGCCGCGGCAGAAAAGCTCCCGCTCGCGCAAACCGATATTGCGCTTCACGGCCACGCGATTGAATGCCGCCTGTATGCCGAAGATCCCGATAACAACTTCCTGCCCTCTCCGGGAAAGATAACGGAATATCGTGCGCCCGGCGGCCCCGGCATTCGCGTCGATGAAGGCGTCTATCCCGGCTGGACTGTTCCGAACGAATACGACCCCATGCTCGGCAAACTGATCGCGTGGGGAAACGACCGCAGCGAAGCCATTGCGCGCCTGCGCGGCGCGATCGCGGAGACACGGGCGAACGGCATCAAGACGAATCTGGGTCTCTTTGCGCAGATTCTCGCGACAGACGATTTTAGGCAGGGAGCAATCTATACGCGCTGGCTGGACGATTTCCTCGCACAGCAAAATAAGCCGACAAGGTCGCCGAGCGCCGCAGGCGAAATGTCCCCCGAGGAAAAAACGGCACTGATTGCGGCGGCAATCTGGCACCGCCACCAAATTCCTGACGAGCGAAAGGGGAACGATCCCCGAGAGCCGACCTCCAAGTGGACGGCGGACGGACGGATCGAGCAATTGGACAGAGAGCCGCGCAGCACGCGATGAAGATCGGTATCCAACTCGACGATGCCGCTCACATGGTGGAACTTTCGCGCGCGGAGGACAAGCTGCAATGCGCGATCGATGGAATCGCTGTCGAAGCCGACTGCGTCGAACTCACGGCGGGTATCTATTCCATTCTGCTGGGAGAGATCTCGCTTGAAGTGAGCGTCGAACCGCTTGGCGAAGAACTTCGCGTCGCCGTCAACGGGAGGGAATTTTGCGCGCGCGTACGCGACCCTCGCAAATGGCAGAGAAATCATAGCGCGGCAGCTACATCCGAGCATCACCAGAACGTGGTTGCGCCAATGCCGGGACGTGTGGTGCGCGTGCTCGTCGCGGCCGGTGAGGCGGTCAAAGCTGGCCAAGGAATCTTCGTTGTAGAAGCGATGAAAATGCAGAACGAAGTTCGCTCGCCTAAAGCAGGAAAGATCGAGCGTCTCTTGGTACAGGAGGGGCAATCGGTGAACGCCGGCGAGACGATCGCAGTGGTCGCTTGACGACCCCAGCAAATCCTTTCCCCTGTAACGTAATGCCGCCCATTTGCGCAGGACGACTCCAGCCGTGATATCCGCATCCTACCTCTTTAGCCTGTGAACACGGGTTGTCTGAGCAATCTCGATGTTGCCCCGAAGGCGTGTAAGATAAATAGCGCTTTGTTTGGAGTTCTGAGACGTATGATTTGCACAACAATGGCAAGCCTCGCAAGAATTCGGACGTGGAG
Organism: uncultured Acidobacteriota bacterium; assembly: GCA_963753205.1. Taxonomy (GTDB): domain Bacteria; phylum Acidobacteriota; class Terriglobia; order Acidiferrales; family UBA7541; genus Palsa-295. The sequence goes on from CAVWBL010000002.1 coordinate 750,938, forward strand.
TGTTGTTGCGATTCTCTTAGGCGCAATCGTCTGCGGCTGTTCGCAAAACCCGGAAGTGGCGAAGAAAAAGTACTTCGATAAGGGTACGGCCTATATGGCCGCCGGGAAGTACCCGGAAGCGGCAATTGAATTTCAAAATGCACTGCAAATCGATTCCCATTATGCGGACGCTCACTACCAGTTTGCGAAATGCCTGATGAAGATGGGACAAATTCCTCGCGCTTACCAGGAGCTTGCCGCGACGACGACTCTCGACCCAGGAAATACAGATGCGCAGGTGGATATCGCCAGCTTATTGCTGGCCGGCGGAAGGGCTATGGACGCGCGCAGCCACGCGCAGACGGCCCTCAATAGCAACCCGCAAAGTGTACAAGCCGAGGTGATCCTTTCGCAGGCGGACTCGTCTCTCGGTTCGATGCCTGCGGCTTTGAGCGAAGGACAAAAGGCGATCGATCTTGCCCCCAACCGGATGGCCTCCTACCTGAGCTTAGGGTTGATCCAAGAGAAGGCGGGCGATCTTTCGCACGCCGAGCAAAGCTACGTGAAGGCGACGTCCGTCGATCCGAAATCGCCTGCGGCCGCCATGGCGCTGGGGCAGTTCTATGCACGACAAAGGCGCTGGCCGGATGCGGAAACGCAATTTAAGACGGCGGTGTCACTCGATCCTAAGAGCATCGCGCCGCGATCAGCGCTTGCTCTGCTTTACGTAACCGAAGGACAGAAGGACGCTGCCGAGGCCGTGATGCGCCAAGCCAAAGACGATCTAAAGGATCAGCCGAATGGGGATCGCGTACTGGGCGATTTCTATCTGTCTCAGGGAGAGATCGACAAGGCATCCGCGGAGTTTGCCTCGCTCTATTCGGAGCATCCGAAAGACGCGGGCATTGCGAAGACCTATGCGACTATTTTGCTTTCGCAAAGCAAGGTAAATGACGCGGCGAATGTTGACAACGCTCTTCTGAAAGCCACGCCGCGCGACGTGGAAGCACGCATTTTACAGGGGCAAATCCTCATCAAACAAGGGAAACCGCAGGATGCGGTCCATGTGCTGGAAGTCGTAACGACGGACGATCCGAATAATCCAGTCGCTCACTATGAATTGGGCTTGGCATACGCGGCGGATGCCGACATCGTGCAGGCGCAAACCGAATGGAAAACAGCGGATAAGCTGCGGCCGGGCATGCCAGAGGTCCAGAACGCCCTTGCGAGTTTAGCTGAACAGCAACAAGACTACACAGCGCTCGCGGCAAGCGGAAGTCAATTGATCAAAATCGAGCCGCATGCTCCCGACGGCTATCTCTTCCATGCGGCCGCTTTGCTGCATCAGGGAGATCAGGCAGGCGCGGAAGATGACCTGAAGAAAGCAATGGAAGAAGCGCCGAAAGATTCGCGGGCATTTACGGCGATGGGCGACATCCGCACGGCGCAAAAGCGGCCTGATGAGGCGGAGAAATTTTACACCCAGGCGCTGAACCTCAATCCGTCGTCCGCCGAAGCGCTCACAGGGCTCGTGAATCTGGATGTTCAGCAAAAGCAACCCGCGAAAGCGCTGGCTCTTGTACAAAATCAGATTTCACGCGTGCCGCCAAACAGCAAATTTTATCTGGTGCTCGGGCAGGTGGAGCTGCGTAATCAGGCGCCTGATAAAGCTGAAGCCGCGTTTGAAAAGGCAACGGAGCTAGATCCGAATAATGTACCGGCGTTCATGTTTCTTTCGAGCGTTCAGGCCTCGCAGGGTTCGGTGGATCAGGCTATAGCAGGCTACAAACGGGCGATACAGTCGAATCCCAAAGACGTTCGGTTGTACGTGGCTCTTGGCAGCCTACTCGAAACACAAGGCAGCTGGCAGGAGGCGGAGACCACGTATCAGCAGGCGCTGCAGGTGAAACAAAATTATCCCGTGGCGGCAAACAATCTTGCGTACCTGATGCTCGAGCACGGTGGCGATACCAGCGTCGCTCTGTCTCTGGCGCAAACGGCGCGGCGCGGACTGCCGGATCTGCCCGCTTCCGCAGACACGTTGGGATGGGCATACTACAAACAGGGCATCTATAACTCGGCTATCGACATGCTGCAACAAGCGGAAAAAGCTAATCCGAAGGACGCGACCTACCATTACCATCTCGGAATGGCTTATCTAAAGGCGAATAAGTCGGAACTGGCAAGCAAGGAATTTCAAGACACTCTGCAAATCGATCCGCACTATAGCCATGCCGACGAGATTCACAAGATGCTCGCGCAGTAGCGCGGATCCCTTGGTTGCACAACTTCGAGCGACCTTGCCGTATATAAGATGGTTAATACACTTCGGCGGCAGGATTTTGCATACACGCGCGGATTCGGGCAGAATAGCTCCCTCTAAATCATGAAAAAGAAAGTCGGAGTACACCGGCTGGCGGAACAGGCAAACGTCTCGATCGGGACGGTGGATCGAGCCCTGCATGGCCGCGCAGGCATCAACGAAAAGACGCGTGAACGCGTCTTGCGGATTGCCCGCGAGCTGGGCTACGAGCCAAATCTAGCGGCGCGAGCGCTCTCGAAGAGCCGAAAACAGATTCGCGTGGGCGTGTGCGTGCCTCGTGAAATTCACTTCTTTTACGATCAGCTGTGGGAAGGGATTTACGATGAGGTGAAGCGCTACCGCGACTATGGCGTTGACTTCATCTTTCGACCGGTACCCGAACTTGGAAGAGGCGAGACGCCGGAACTAAAGAAGATTCTCGCTTCTGGCGTGCAGGGAGTGATTCTCACGCCCGGTCGGCCATCAGACATTACGCCGCTTATTGACGCAGCCGAAGAGAAGGGTGTACGGGTAGTCTGCGTTTCCACGGATGCCCCCCGGAGCAAGCGTTCGAGCATCGTTTGCGTGGAGCCGCGCCTGAATGGATTGCTAGCCGGCGAGCTAATGGGGAGATTTGTTCCGTCGGAGTCGAACGTTGCGGTGATCACCGGCATGTTGCGAACTGAAAATCACTCGAAGAAGACGGAGGGGTTTTCGGACTCGTTTCCGCAGTATTGCAGCGGAGGGCGCGTCGCGGAAGTGATCGAAGCGCACGAGGACCCGGCTGAGAGCTTCCGGAAGACCTCGGCGCTATTGGCACGCGTTCCCGATTTGGCCGGGATTTATGTGAATACGGTGAACTGTTTGCCCGTCTGCAAGGCGCTGGAAGCTAGAAATCGAGCGCTGTGCGTGAAATTGATCACGACGGATTTATTTGAAGAGATGGTGCCGTATTTCGAGAAGCAAACGATTTGTGCCTCGATTTATCAAAGGCCATACCAACAGGGCCGGAGCGCCATCAGCCTGCTGGTGGAACACCTCTCGCACAACACGCCGCTGACTTCCATATATCTGAATCCGTCGATCGTGCTGCGATCGAACCTGCACTTATTCCGCGAAGTGAAGCGAAATTACAAAGGTGCACCGCTAATAACTGCGGCGGCGTCTTGATTTGGCCGACCTGACGCTTGCCGTCCGATCAGCGGGCGCCGAGAAGAATATCTATCGTCAGTTGATCCAGACGTTCATACGGCAAGCGCTTCTTCGTAATCGCGTTTTTGTCAAAAATGTGGCTCAAAAGTTTTGAAGAGCCAGTCTTCGAGTAGTTGCCTACAGCCGGCGTTCCTTTTTTGTCCGCGGAGATATCGGCGAGGATCGATTGAATTTCGCGATCCGCGTTCCACTGCCTGGCTTTTTCCCTGAGGATCAGGTACGTGCGCATGCAGCCTCGCGCGAAATCCTTCACGCCCTCGCAATTTTCTGTGCGGTAGGCATGCGCATCGAAATGGCGCGAACCCTGATAGCCAACGTCTTCGAGAAATTTGACCAGAAAGAAGGCCGACTTGGGGTTCGTCGAACCGAACCTGAAATCCTGGTCGTAGCGACCTGGCGCCTGGTCATTCAGGTCGATATGAAATAGCTTGCCGGCGTCCCAGGCTTGAGCAACGCCGTGCATGAAATTCAGGCCAGCCATATGTTCATGGGCGACCTCTGGATTTACTCCAACCATTTCCGGGTGATCGAGCGTTGGAATGAAACCGAGGTAGTGCCCTGTGGTGGCCATGTAGATATCGCCGCGCGGCTCGTTGGGCTTGGCTTCAAGAGCGAATTTATATTTGTAGCCGCGGTCGATATTGTATTCGCAAAGATAGTTCACCGCTTCGCGAAGGCGTTTCACTGCGTCGTCCGCTCTGCGGCAGGCGTCCGTTTCCACACCTTCGCGTCCGCCCCACAACACGAAAACCGTGGCCCCAAGTTCGGCCCCGATGTCCATTGCGCGCATTGTTTTTTGAATGGCGTAGGCGCGAACCTCGGGATCGTTTGCGGTAAAAGCGCCGTCGCGAAAAACAGGGTGAAAAAACAGGGAGACCGTGGCCATGGGAACGACGATGCCATGTTGCTTGCAAGCTTTTTTGAAATCGCGGACGATCCTGTCCCGCTCGGCTGCAGTGGCATCGATGGGGACGAGATCGTTGTCGTGGAGGTTTACGCCCCAGGCGCCGACCTCAGCGAGCATTGCAACAAGTTGTCCGGGCGGCGTCTCAGGGCGGACGAAATCCCCGAACGGATCGCGTCCACGATTGCCGACGGTCCATAGGCCAAAGGAGAACTTGTGCTCGGGCTTGGGATTGTAATTTCCATTTGAGTTCTTCACGGCGCTTTCCTCCCGAAATCGACAAAACATTTGCTGTCAGCATGTGAGCACCCGTCAGCGGCTCCGGCTGGCAAACATTTCGGTGCGACTCTTTTCGAAGCATGGGTTTGTCGCATGCAGGTTCATCGACGAGCAAATCGTGTACGGTAACGAAAGGCAGATACTAGCACGTGAGAAAGCAATTGCAAACGGCCTTGAACGCGCCTGCGCGCGGCTTTGAGATTAAAGGGGGCCCTAAAGCGCCGAAAATAGCTTTTGACAGAAAATGGCTGAAGTCCGTTAACGCACACGGGCGTTGCCACGGTTGCGCCTGTGAAACCCACACAACGGTTGATAACATCGGTGGCGGTAGCGCTCCAGCGGCGGTACCGAGCGAAATACCGACGTCTCATGCACTGGCTTTGGATCCTCCACGGATTCCATTTCTAAGATTTACGGTTGCAGCGGCCGCGATGATTCTTGTCACCGTCGGGGCCGATACGTTCCCGTGGTCACGTCGAGACCTCTCAGACGCTCCGTCTCACAACTCCGAATGGCTGGCGGTGGTTGCCGGGCTCCGCCGGGCAGAGTATTCTTTTTCCCGTACATTGCGGAGGTGCATGAATGGCCCGAGTCGTCCGTTGTGGCTTGATTCAGGCTTCTTGCGAATGGTCCCCGGAGAAATATTCACTGAGCGACATCAAAGAAAAGATGATCGCCAAGCACGAAAAACTAATCGCAGCGGCTGCGAAAAAGGATGTGCAGATTCTAGGGCTTCAGGAGCTTTTCTACGGGCCCTACTTTTGCGCCGAGCAGAACGCCCGCTGGTACGAATTGACGGAAAGTGTGCCGAACGGGCCGACGCTCGCCCGAATGCAGAAACTCGCGAAGAAGCACAAGATGGTGATGGTGGTTCCCATTTATGAAGTTGAAATGACGGGGCTTTTTTATAACACCGCAGCAGTCTTCGATGCAGACGGAAGTTATCTTGGAAAGTACCGAAAACATCACATTCCGCATTGCCATCCGGGATTCTGGGAAAAATTCTATTTCACGCCGGGAAACGCAGGTTACCCGGTTTTTCAAACGCGCCATGGCCGGGTGGGAGTTTACATTTGTTACGACCGGCATTTTCCTGAAGGGGCGAGGATATTGGGAATGAACGGCGCAGAGATTGTATTCAACCCTTCGGCGACCGTGGCGGGACTGTCGGAATATCTGTGGGAACTGGAGCAGCCCGCGCATGCCGTTGCGAACCAATATTTTGTTGCAGCGATCAATCGCGTGGGCACGGAAAAGCCCTGGAGCATCGGCGAATTCTACGGCAAGAGTTATTTTTGCAATCCCCGAGGGAAAATTGTGGCACAGGCGTGCCGCGATAGGGACGAAGCCCTTATTGCGGATCTTGACTTAGACGAGATCAAAGCAGTACGGGCAGTCTGGCAGTTCTATCGTGACCGGCGGCCGGAGACTTATGGCGAGATCGTGAGAACCCTTGTACCTGGCACAGCGCAGGCAGCCGATTGAGGTGATCGAAATGAGCACAGCAACAGCAACAGCGCCGCTTTGCAGGAACTTTATAAACGGACGATGGGTGGAGTCGCGTTCGGGAAAGAGGCTCGAAAGGCGGAATCCTGCAAATTTGGAGGAAGTGGTGAATGTCTCCCCGCTTTCCACGCGCGAGGAGGTAAGCGATGCGATCGCCGCCGCCAAAGCGGCTTTCCCGGCTTGGCGCGATACGCCGGCGCCTAGTCGCGGAAAGCTGCTTGGCCGCGCCGCTGCAATCATGGAGCAACGGAAGGACGAACTGGCGCTGACCTTGTGCCGTGAAGAAGGAAAAACGCTCAAGGAATCCATGATTGAGGTGCAGAGATCGATCGCCATTCTCGAGTTTTTTGCCGGAGAAGGGCGGCGCATCAGCGGGGAGACAATTCCGAGCGAGCTCACCAAAACTGTGACGTATACATTAAAACAGCCGCTTGGGGTGGTCGGCGCAATCACGCCCTGGAATTTTCCTATGGCGATTCCCGTCTGGAAAATCGCCCCTGCGCTCGTAACCGGCAACACGATGGTGTTGAAGCCGGCCGAATTGACGCCTTTGTGTGCGGCCAAAATCGTCGAGATTCTTCAGGAGGCGGGAGCGCCGGCGGGCATTTTGAACGTGGTATTCGGCGCTGGCGAAGACGCCGGCGACCAATTGCTGCAAGACCGTAACCTACGCGCGATTTCGTTTACCGGGTCGAATGAAATCGGAAGCCTAATTTATGGTTTGGCAGCCCGGCAAATGAAAAAATGCCAGTGTGAGATGGGGGGAAAGAATCCCGTCGTTGTGCTGCGTGACGCAGATTTGGAGTTGGCGAGCGAATCGGCCGTCTCGGGAGCCTTTGGATCGAGTGGCCAACGCTGCACGGCAACGAGCCGTGTGGTGGTCGAGAATGCTGTCGCCGATCGATTCGTCGCGATGATCTTGGAGCGGACGAAGAAAGTGAAGGTCGGTAACGGAATCGATCCGGAAGTGACCGTCGGTCCCCTTGTGGATGAACAGCAGCTAAGAAGTGTGCTGAACTATCTGGAAATTGGCAAAAAGGAAGCAAGGCTGCTGACGGGTGGTGAAAGAATGGGGGGACAGAATTACGACAATGGATATTTTGTCGCTCCGACGGTGTTCGATCATGTAGCGTGGGACAGCACGATTGCGCAGGAGGAGATTTTTGGGCCTGTGATGTCCGTAATCCGCGTGCCTGATTTCGAAGAAGGATTGCGCGTGGCGAATTCCGTGAAGTACGGACTTTCGAGTTCGATTTACACCAAAGATGCGAATAAGATCTTCGAATTCATCGATCGCATAGAATCCGGCATCACGCACGTGAATGCGCCGACGATGGTGAGCGAAGTGCAATTGCCATTTGGTGGCATAAAAGCCACAGGCATCGGCGTGCGGGAAATGGGGCGAGTGGCGATCGATTTTTATACAGAGTTGAAGGCAGTTTATATCGACTACAACAGCCGCAAGCAGTGAGATAAGAGAGCACAATTCTCTCACGATGAGCGACGCGACAATCCCCTCTGCGCCTGCACCAAAGACGGCGCCTGCAGACGCCCAAACTCTCCAAGCCAGTTCCCTCTACAACGCGGATCTTGCACCCATTCCCGTCGAGCGACGGTGCTGGGGCACTTACAACTATGCCGCGCTTTGGATCGCGATGAGCGTGAACATTCCGACGTATCTGCTCGCCAGCTCGATGATCGCAGGCGGGATGAGTTGGAAACAGGCGATCTTTACAGTCTTTTTGGGTAATGTGCTGGTGTTGATCCCGATGCTGCTGAATGCACACGCGGGAGCGGAATACGGAATCCCATTCCCGATTTTCGCGCGATCGGCATTTGGCGTACTTGGTGCGAATGTGCCCGCGATGTTACGGGCGCTCGTCGCGTGCGGATGGTTTGGTATCCAGACATGGATCGGCGGCGAGGCGATTTACGCGATGATTGTTGCGCTCACACCGAGCGCGAGGGGCGCCACATGGGGACTGGCGGCGTGTTTCTTGTGCTTCTGGGCGCTGAACCTGCTGGTGATCCTTCGTGGGATTAAGACGATTCGGTTCCTTCAGGGAATTACGGCGCCATTCCTATTGCTTATTGGCTTGGCGCTCCTGCTTTGGGCGCGAGCAAAAGCCGGGGGCTTCGGGCCGATGCTCTCGACACCTTCGCGATTTGCAACATTCGGAGAGTTTTTTCGCTTTTTCGTGCCTTCCCTCACGGGAGTCGTCGCTTTTTGGGCGACTGTGGCCCTGAATATTCCAGATTTCACGCGATACGCACGCGGACAGCGCGAACAGATGTTAGGGCAGGCACTCGGACTGCCAACGACGATGACCTTCTACTCGTTCATCGGAATCGCGGTGACGTCGGCGACTGTGGTGTTATACGGGCGGGCCATCTGGGATCCCGTCGTGGTGCTTTCGCGGCTGGGCGATCCAATCGCCGTGGTTATTGCGATGCTTGCGCTACTTATGGCAACGCTGAATGTGAATGTGGCGGCAAATGTAGTCTCGCCGGCCAACGATTTTTCGAATCTTTGGCCACAAAAAGTAAGCTTTCGAACAGGCGGGCTGATTACCTGCGTGATCGGCATCGCGATGCAGCCATGGAAATTGCTCTCGAGCTACGGGAATTATGTGTCCGGGTGGCTGGTGGGCTATTCAGGTTTCCTTGGGCCGGTGGCGGGAATACTGATCTGCGATTATTTCGTGCGGCGAAAGACAGTGCTCAAGAGCGAGGATTTATATCGGCGCGGCGGATTGTACGAATTCTCGCGGGGCGTGAACTGGCGCGCTATCGCGGCGCTGGCGATTGGGTGCGCCGTGGCATTTGTGGGCCTCGTCTATAAGCCGGTGCGTGTGCTTTACGACTACGCGTGGTTTGTGGGGTTCGCCGTGAGCTTCGCGGTGTATTGGATCCTCATGCCCGGCCGGGCGGACGCGACTCGATCAGCCTGACCTGGCGAACTTCAAGCGACCGGGATCAATATTTGCGTTTGAAGCTGATCTTCAGGCGTAACCTTGGGATCGTTGATCTAGTTTTCGATGCAGAAGTCTTCTCGGAGAGCGACTCTGCCTTCGGCGAGCGTGCGGAATACCTGGCTAAAGACTATCCGTATCTGGGTGTAAGGGCCGGTAAGCAGAAACTGTGCAGACTTTCCGCCGTCGAGTTTCCTGTAGTCAAGGCCCTCGGGAATTTCCGCCGGCTTGGATGCCAAACGCACCCCTGCTTCGTACATCATCGACTCTTCGCCTTGCTTCGTCTTATCAATTCCGCTGAGCCCTAGAAGCTCCGTGAATTGCTCGCGGCCGATTTTGCCGGAAAGCAGCCGAAACATTTCATCCCACGCGGGCGGAGCAACTTCGCCGAATGGTCCAGTGCGCCGAAGATATACGTAATGGCAGGCTGCCGAACGACTATTTCGGGTTTCAGGTTCATGTTCAATTTCATCGTCTCCTCCTTGGACTCAACAGTCTTAGCGAGACGATATACGAGGTCGTATTGCGCCGCTTTTCCGAGATTGCGAAATTGGCGCGGGCTCATTTGCAATTTCTGTTTAAAGGCTTTGTTGAAAGCGGGCGGTGTTTCGTAGCCCACGCTCCGTGCGATTTCCGTGATCGAGCCCACTGGGTCTTCCTGCAGCATGCGAACGGCGCCGGCAAGACGGACTCGCCGCAGGAAATCGAACGGCGTCTCACCGGTATAGGCGAGGAATATTCGGAGGAAATGAAAGGACGAGGCGCCGGCCTCACGGGCGATCTGGTCGAGCGTCAGCGGCGAATTCCTATTCAGGCGAATAAATCGCTGTGCGCGGCCTATCGGGACGCGATGGAATAGAGTTTGAAACGCTTTGCGCTTTCGGACCATGACTTAAGCTAGCACTTTGCACACCGCCGACACTTGTCCGAAATTGCTTTGCGGACGAAGTACGTCGTCGCTGCAGCCGCGGCGTCCGCAGCGACGGAAGGACGCCTCAAAAATTGATTTTCAGCGCGAACTGGAAAGTTCGCGGATCATACGACGACGTGGGCTGCCCCGCTGTGCAGACACCAGAGGTTGGGTCGCAGAGCGGACTGACGTCGCTGACGTTCAGGCGATTCAGCATATTGAAACCGTCAGCGATCACCTCAAGATTCACGCGTTCGTTGAGTGCGAATCGGCGCTCGAGTCGCAAGTCAATTTGGAAGAAGCCCGGACGCGCGAAGGCGTTGCGAGGCAGATTGCCAACGCAACCGAATGGCGGGGCCGGAACCGCGGGAGCAAACGCGAACGGCTGGTTATTCGGCGCAAGGCATTCGCTGGGCAGGATAAATTCGTATCCTTTTAGGTAGGGTGACGTGACTGCCGGCGGAAAGCCGGCTGGAACCGCTGTTCCTGCGGGCAGAAACGACGGCCGACCGGTTGCTGTGCCGAAGTCGAGGTTTGTATCCGAACCGATCAGGACATTGTACGGACGCCCGGACGCAAGCTCGATCACCGGAGCTACCGTGAAGTCCGCAAAAACTTTCCTCGCGAGCGATTGGCCACTCCGGGCGTGAGGGCTGACGAATACGGCGCTCGTAATCCAGCGATGGCGCTGGTCGAAATTGGAGTTCCCACGTTCCGCGTTGGGATCGTTGTTATTTTGCGGATTCAGCAATGTCGACAGATCCGTCGAGTCATCAATCGTATGAGACCACGTCCAGCCAGAAAGCAGTTCGAAATTGTTCGAAAAGCGTTTCGTCACTGTAAGCGTGAGCGCGTTGTACAGCGAATTTCCCGTCGACGTCTGCGGATTCACGTCACTCCACGGAATCTGCACGCCCGGAAAACCAGTGGGGAAACCGGCAGCTTGCGCGAGGCCCACAAGTGTGTTGTATCCGCCTGGGACAAGGCTCGCGAAAGAAGGATTCGGACCTGATGGGCGGAAATAGTTGAACACGGCTGGAGTGCCAATCAGTCCTACGGGAGCGCCCGCGCAACTAGCGCCCGGGAAACCGAGGGCGAGTATGCCTGGAGCTTCGAGCAGGAGGCTACCCGTTCCAGTGCTTACGCAAGAGCCCGTCGTGCCGTTAGGAATTTCCACCGTGAGAGGATTTGTTCCGGGGGTGACGAGCCCCGCCTTGATTGCATGGCTATCGTTGGAAACGAGCAGAGCGGGATTGGAGACGCTGATGTTAAGGGCACGGTCAAGGTGCGTGCCGTGCGTGTAGTTATAGGCGAGGCTCACTTTCAGATTTTTCGCTACCTCGCGTTCAACCGTGAAATTCGCCTGCTGGGCGAGAGCATATTGAAAGTTGCTTTCCACGGGGATGGTGAATGGCAGCAGAGTAAGCGGGAATCCCACGGTGAGGAAATTTTGATTGGTAAATAGCGAATTCGGCTGAAACGCGTTGAATCGCTGCTGACTCGGTTGGTAACACATCGATGGGAACGCCGTGGAGCAGCCGGCAATATTTCCAGTAAGCAGTCCCTGGAAGATGTTCGTCGCGTTCAGCGCAAATGGATTTACGTCGGCATCGCAAGCAGCACCGGCGCAGGGTGAGCCGCCAGCCGTCTCAAGAAGCGCCGATCTCGCACCGTCCTCCGCAGTCGACAGAAACGCCAATGCCAGTGCCGGGTGATCGTAAAAGAAGCCGTATCCGGCGCGAATCACGGTTTTGCCATCGCCTTGCGGGTCCCAGGCAATACCAATTCTGGGCGCGACGTTATTGGAGTCTTGCGGAATTCCTTCGATTACGTGAAACGTCTTTTCGCCCGTCGCGTTGAGCGCCGTGGCCGGGTTGAATTGCGGAAGGAATTCCACGTCATACCGCACACCGTAATTTACGGTTAGCTTGCGGTTCAGCTTCCAACTGTCTTGCGCGAAGACGCCGAGAGTCTTGTTCGTGAACGGGCTGTGCGATTGACCGATGCCTTGTATAAAAGATGTGGGAATTCCAAGGCCGTAGGCCTGGATGGCGGAAAAGCCCGGCAGGCCGGCGAACCCAATATTGAGAGAGCCTGCGTCCAGAGCGCCGAACGAATACACGCCGCCGTAATTCAACGTGAAAATTTGCGATTTGGACGACGTCAGGTCGAGCAGGTTCGTGTCCACACCAAATTTGAACGTGTGAGGTCCCGTCGTCCACGTGAAATCGTCGGTCCACTCGTAGCGGTATTCGGTTCGGTCTTCGGTTGAAAAGGGCTCGCGGCCGATAAAGGCGAAGCCTGTCACGTTCATCGCGGCGGCGCTGCCCCCCTGCAGCGGCGAATAGCCGTAGTGCAGGCCTCTTCGCGCAAACTGAAACCGAAACTCATTGAATTTGTCGTTACCAATGGTCGTGGTGTGCTGACCGACGATAGCGAGATCGCGCGTTTGCTGGACGGAGGTACGCGAGCCGGCGTTCTGCCCGAAATTCTGATTCTCCGCATTTACTTCGATGCCCGTAATCGTCGAGGGCGAAACGCTGACGCGAACGAAGGATGCGTTTCCGGTGTTCCAGTTATGATCGAGTTTCAGCGACCACAAGCTGGTGCCCTCGGCCGTTGGAAAATTACCAATTGTCGATACGAGTCCAGCGAACGAGGCAGGAACCGTCGCACCGCTCGATACAAAGGAATTAAGCGCCGTTCCAGCAAGCGCAGGTGTGTTGCCTAAGAGCGCGGTTTGCGAGGCGAGCGACGCCACGCAGAAATATTGCTCAGCGGCCAAGCCAGCCGACTTGATAACAGCCGCCTGCTCCGCCGTTACGAGACCGCTCGCCTGGCCTGGGAAGCATGGCGCCGGAGCGGCCACATTGAGAAGGCCGAAATTGTTCTGACCGATGCTGCTGAAGCCGGTCTCTTGTCGCCGCGTGATTTCATAGCTGAAAAAATAGAACGTTTTATCTTTCTGGATCGGGCCGCCAATCGTGGCACCACCTTGCGCTCGAGTGTATGACTGCTTCACCGGCACTGCCTGGAAGCCGGTCTGCGCATTGGACACGACACGGACGGAAAAAGGATTGCGAGCCTGTATCGCGCTGTCGCGAAGAAATCCGAATAGATCGCCATGCACCTGATTCGTGCCGGATTTTGTGACGATATTCACCACGCCGCCCATGGCGCGCCCATATTCCGGCATGTAATTACTGGTGATCACCTGGAACTCCTGGACGGCTTCCTGAGAAACTGTGGCGCGCACGCCGTTCGTGGAGTTGTCGACGGCATCGGCGCCGTCAACCGATACTTCATTAGAGCGCGCACGCTGGCCGCCGAAATTCAGGCCGCTGGTGGGCGCCGCCCCAATCGATGGCGTATCGTCGCGCGCTGCTTGTGAATTGAGCAGCGAGAAATTGATGTAGTTGCGGCCGTTGATCGGCAGATTGTTTATCTGCAGGTCTGTGATGGTTGTGGAGACGTCGGTTTTGCCTGTCTCGACGAGTGCGGTCTCACCGGTCACGTTGACCGTCTGCGCTGCACTCTGCACTTGAAGCTGAGGATTGTATTCGGCCGCTGTTCCTATGGTCAGGGTGAGCGAGTCATTCTTCAGGGTTGAAAAGCCTGGCGCGTCAACGGTCAACGTATAGATTCCCGGAGGGTTGCCGACCAGCTCGTAGCGGCCACTGGAATCCGTGGTAACCGAGCGGAGCACGCCCGTACCTGAGTTCACAAGCGTCACAGTCGCACCGGCGACCGCAAGGTTCTGTGGGTCGAGGACGGTGCCTGACAGATTCACGGTGTTCACTTGCGCGGAAGCCCGGCTTGCCGTTAAAGCCACAAAGCATAGCACCAGCGCACAAAAGCGAAGGCAGCCATATCGCATATCCCCTCCGTCACTTTTTAGGACTTCAATGTGGAAAGGCGAGTTAGATCCGCCATGAAAAGAAGACGGGACGCTTCGTCTCCCTGTCCGAAGCTATCCTTCTCCGTAGCCTAACGGAACCATCGATGGGGCGGTTCTAATCCAATGGGCGGAGCATTGCAACAGGAATCTTGAAACCGGGGGATTGCGAAGTGCTGTCCTGGTAATGTTTAGAGCGCTCCGCAGCGGGTCGCTCCTGCGACTATCTCGCTGGTGTGCTTGAGTTCGGGAACGGGACAAACTCCGCCGAACAGGCCGGTGCGGTGCGTTGGCCTTTAGCTTCCGTGACTTGGACATCATCTCCGACGGGGATGAAGTTCACAGGGCCCGGACCCAGCCTTATCCGGGCGTGAGAGGCAATCACATCCTTCGGCGTGACGCCAGTCTCTATGACGCCGTCCAGCCTCAATTGCAAAAGGTGGGAGGCATCTCGCCCTTCCAGCGTAATCTTGCCCGGTGTCGTTGTGACGATATCCCGCATCAGGATGCCCTGGAAGAGCGGGATTTTATTGCCGCTTGCTGTGCTGTAGAACGGAGTAATCAGAATCGGATTTTTCACTTGGCGCATGCAGACGTTCCGATAGACAACCTCTTGCACCAGACCGCCGCGGCTTGCGTCTGATTTAATTCGCAGGCCATTATCAGCACCGTCGATCGTCAGGTCATTTACTTCGACTTGACCCACACCGCCGTTGGTTTCACTGCCGATGGACATGCCGTGCCCCGAATAAAAATGATCGTGCGCCACGGTGATGTGGCTTGACGGACCATTGTTCCCGGCCTTGATGGCAACATTATCGTCGCCATCGGAGATATATGAATAGACGATGCTAACATCAGTGGACGAGGAAGGGTCGATGCCGTCCGTGTTGCGCGCCGATCGCGGCGCGTGAATCTTTACACCCCAAGCCGTAAAGCCGTCCGTCTTGCTGACAAGAACATGGAAGTTGGGCGAGTTGCGCAGGGTGATGCGGTAGAGCGTGAAATCGTTTGAGTTTTCGGCCACGATGATTCGTGGCACGTTCTGTTTGCGATTGTCCGCCCGCGCCTGTTCCGCAAGATCCCACCAAGTCACGTTTTCATTTTTGAGAGTTGCGCCGCCACGACCATCAATCACACCGTCGCCCATCACGCCGGCATTCGGCGCGTCAACGAAATGAAGGAGCGCCTTGCAGCCTCCGCCCTTTGTATCGACGATGCCACAGCTACCAGGCTTCACGTCGTAATCTCTTGGATTGCGGGACGCGAACAGCACGGTTTTCGCCGCAACAAGCAGAGTTACTCCGCGCTTCATCTCAATCGGTCCGGAAAGAAACGCATCATGCAAGCCCTCAGAGCGCAACTCCACAGCATGTCCAGGCGAACAGATGTCGACCGCATGCTGTATTCGCCGGGTGTCCGGACTGGATTCGTTTTCAGGCGTTGGATTTCCGACCACCGATGAAAGACGGGCCTCTAGAGTCACGCACACTCTGGGAAAATGCGGTTCCGTGATAATGCGTGTATCTTGCGCACGGACAACCCCGGAAAACAAGACCGCAGCAAGGGCCACAGACACGGCAATGGCTGACTTCCCGGCAAGCTCAGTGACTCGGTCGCACAAACGTTCGCACTTCACATTCATTTTGCGCGAGCTAAGTCTTGACCGGCGCGCAAGGGAACGAAGGCTTCCATCGATCCGGGCAGCTGGAAATAGGAGACGGCATTGCCGTAGCAAATGTTCTCAATCATGGCGCCGATCAAGCCCTCCTCCTGCGGTAGTTCGCCACTTTCCATTTCTGCGCCAATCAAATTGCATAGTACACGACGGAAATATTCATGGCGAGGATACGACATAAAAGAGCGCGAGTCAGTAACCATTCCGACGAATCGCGACAGCAATCCGACGTTGGAAAGCGTGTTGAGCTGCCATTCGATTCCCTCTTTTTGATCGAGGAACCACCAGCTCGTGCCGAACTGAATTTTTCCGGGCATTTCGCTGCTTTGAAAACTATTAATGACGCTGGCGAAAGCATAGTTATGAGCGGGGTTTACGTTGTAAAGAATCATCTTCGGGAGGTGATTCGCATCGTTCAGGCGATCAAGATACGTCGTGAGCGGCCCGATTTGCGGCCAATCGCCGATGGAATCGAAGCCAGTGTCTTTCCCCAGAAGCTTCATCATGCGCGTATTGTCATTTCTCGATGCGCCGAGATGCAGTTGCTTCGCCCAACCTCGCTTCGCGTCGAGTTCGCCGAAAAAAAGCATCAGAAAGCTGGCGAATTTGGCGGAATCATCGGCGTTTAATTCCTCGCCGCCGCGGACTTCTTGAAAGATCGCGGATGCCTCAGCGCGGCTGCAGAAGTCCACCGGGCAGGAGTCGAGACCGTGATCGGACAGCCTGCAGCCGTGCTCATGGAAAAAGTCGTGCCGCGACTCCAATGCATCCAGAAATGCCGCAAAATCTCCGATACTCACATCGGCGGTTGCTTCGAGGCGATCGACCCATGCGTTGAAAGCAGTGGGATCGGCCGTCCGGAGTGCCGCGTCTGGCCGAAAGGCAGGAAAAACGCGCGTAGCGAGGTCCGAAGATTGGATTCGTTCATGGTATTCGAGGGAATCCGTAGGGTCATCAGTGGTGCAAAGCGCCGTCACGTTGAATTTCTTGAGAATGCGTTGCGCGGTCAACTCGTCAGTCTGCAATTTCGCATTAGCGCGCTCCCAAATACTCGGCGCCGTCGTCTCGTCGAGCAGTTCGTCGATTCCGAAATATCGAAGAAGCTCAAGATGTGTCCAATGATAAAGGGGATTACGAACGGTATAGGGCACAGTTTTGGCCCAAGCCAGGAACTTCTGATACGGCTCGACGTTGCCAGTGCAAAATTCCTCCGGAACGGCATTCGCGCGCATGGCGCGCCATTTGTAGTGGTCGCCTTCAAGCCAGATTTGGGCGAGATTGTCGAAGCGGCGATTTTCCGCAATGTCCTTCGGCGAAAGATGGCAGTGGTAATCCAAAATTGGTTGAAATGCCGCATACGTGGAATACAAACGCTTTGCCGTTTCGCTACGCAGGAGGAAGTCTTGGTGAATGAATGACATAGTGCCCCGTTTCCGCAACGTCTGGTACTAAATAATTTGCACAATTATAAAGCGCCCGAATCAACCAACTTTCCATTGATATGAACATCCCGAAGCAAAAGACCTTTAACGTTCTCGATGACGTTTGGACTCGCTGCATTTTCAAAGGTGCAGTCGGTGAGCCGGACATCCTCTATCGGCGCGTTCTTAAAGCCACGCAGGTACAACGCATATTTTGTCTTGTCGACTGTTAACGAGCGGATGTCGACGTTGCGAACGATGGGGGTATAGTTCCCGTTTTCACCTTCCTCGTAGTAGAAGTCGATACCGACTCCGGCGTTCGCCACCTGGCCCACTTTGATATTACGTATATAGAAATTCTCGATGTCGCCGCCGCGCATGGCGTTATTTTTGATCCGAATGGCCATCTGGAGGTTCGGGCTGTCCATCTGGCAATTCTCGGCAAATATGTTGCGAATGCCCCCGGTGACTTCGCTTCCCAGCGTTACACCGCCGTGCCCATCTTTCATATGACAGCCCTGAACCACTATATTTTCCGAAGGCGTGTGCACACGGCGGCCATCGGCGTTACGTCCGGATTTGATGGCTATGCAATCGTCGCCGGTTGAAAAGGTGCAATCTTTGATCAGGACGTCGCTGCTGGAATCAGGATCGCAGCCGTCCGTGTTCGGGCCCGTGCTGTGAATGGTGAGGCCTTGTACGGTGACGTTTTTGCAGAGCGCCGGCGTAACCTGCCACATCGGAGAATTGAGCAGAGTAAGGCCCTCCACGACGACGTTCTGGCAGCGGAAGGGCTGAATGAACTGGGGCCGGAGGTAATGTCCCGGGCCAAAGACTCTTTCGTTTACGCGAACACCACGCTCGGCCATGTCGTGGAGCATGTTGCGGTCTTTGGTTAGCGTGTGATCTTTGTCTTGGGGAGCGCACCGCAGTCCACCGGCCCAAGGCCACCAGTTCTGGCAGTCGGCGTTTCCGTCGATGGTGCCTTGACCCGTAATCCCAATGTTGTTTTGTTCGAAGGCGTAGATGAAAGGCGAGTAGTTCATCAGTTCGGTGCCTTCGTAACGGGTGAAGACAACAGGATACTTGGAAGTGTCGTGGGTGAAGCGGAGGATGGCACCTTCGGTTATGTGGAGATTGATGTTGCTCTTTAGGGTGACGGCGCCGGTGAGGAATTCGCCCTTAGGGACGACGACTCTGCCGCCACCGTGGGCGCTACAGGCATTGATCGCCTTTTCGATGGCGCTCGTGCAATCGGTTTTGTTGTCGCCTACGGCCCCCAATTTCGTGATATCGACGTCATAGTTCGGGAATTGCGGCGGTTTGATGCGCTCCAGGATCTTAGGAACAGTGTCCCACGCGGCCTTGGCGTCATCGGCGACTGGAAGAGAGCCCGCGAGAATGCTGCGGCAGCGGATTAAGGAACCCGTCACCAAATATGCGCTGCTTGCCAGGCCGGCTTTGAGAAAGTCGCGGCGACGCGTCATGCGACACCGATGGCAACAGGGGAAAAAATGGCCCTTTTGGACGCGATTAGAAACGGCACTTTTATCGATGATGAATGACTTATGCGCTTTCTTAATTTTGTGCAGTTGCGATTAGAAGTGACAGCTTCGGTGCAGAAATACGGGCCTTCAGACGCTGATCCCACGACGACCTCCACTCTGTTCTAAAACCATTCCTGCTCGCAACGCCCCATAAGTCTGTTGAAGATCCAAATTTAACATTTGGCATAGCTAAAAACGCGAAACCGCTGCCGTTTGTGGCGGCGATCCATGCGCCGTGTTTTGCGCCAGCCGCGGCCGGGAGGGTGGAGTTTGTCCCGGCCGGAGGCTGATGCATTGGGCGACCAACTCAGAAGGTAATCTTTAGCGCACCCTGAAATACTCTGGCAGCACCCGCCGAGCTGATCAGGCCGAACTTTGCAGCCGGAGTAAGCCCATCGCTGCTGAAGCCGGCGCTCGGGTTACCGAAGTTGGGATGATTCAAGACATTGAACGCTTCGAAACGGAGATTCAGAGCGACTCTCTCGGTTACAGGGAATTTCCGGGAAATCTCGGCGTCGAACTGCAACTGCGTCATACCATGTACAGAGTTTCTACCGACATTTCCGAAAGTTCCGAGTGCCGAACAAGTCGTAGTATTCGCACAACCAGCAGCAGCTGGTACCGTCTGAAAGGCGGCAGGATTGAGGTATCCCTCGTCCGCTTGGTCCGACTTATTGTGGAAAGCATGTGACGGCAGATACACCGGGACGCCCGGTACAACGTCCGGACGATCCTTGTTCACGTCAATTAAGGAAACGTCCGTTCCGGCTGTGACGGTCACTGGCGATCCGCTCGTTACGTGAATCAAAGGTGCAACTTCCCAGTTACTTAAGGCGGCGTTGAACATATGATCGAAACGCTTGACGTTGCTCGTGGCAACAAGAGAAACGTTCTCGACGTTGCGGTAATCCTGACCGCACGGGCCGTAGTCCAGACGCAGATTGTTTGGATCTTCGACGGAATTACCGGCAATGTCGCCACTAGCATCAACGACATCGAGGCACTTCGACCAAGTGTAGTTCGCCAAAAGACTGAAGGCCGACGATAGACGGTGGTTGAGTGACAGCACGAGCCCGTTGTAATCGGACCATGCGTTGTCGTTAATCAGGACGGAACCTCCGCCGCCGCCGAGGTATTGGTTTCCCCCGCCATTAACGCCATTGCCAACGGGATTCGCAATCGTCATCGCAAGTCGGGATATATAGTTCTTTGTTGTGGAACAGGGCTGTCCCGCCGCTGTGGCTGATCCGTAGCTGACTGCCGCAGGACCGGTCGTGACGATCGGAGCGCAGCCGGTATTACCGGCACCCCAAACGCCGGGAATAAAGACAGCCAGATCGATCGGATATCCAATACCGTCGTGGCTGCTCCGATTTCCGATATATTGAGCCTGGACTTGCCACCCACGACCAAACGAATGTTGAATGCTTGCCGTCCACATGGACGTATCCATCGGATGGAATTGAGCGTTGTTGACGATGTACTGGCCTTGGGCGGGGAAAACGGCGGTTGCTTTCGTCGGTACTGGCGCGGAAGGATACGTGTTGTCGTTTGTATTGCCACCGACCTGGGCACAACCTCTGCCCGTTCCGCCGACCAGCCATGGATCGCTAAAGCAGAGCTGCTCGGAGGTAGTGGGTGAGCTAGCAGTCGCGTAAGGTGGATTCTGCTGGTTGCGCTGAGAGGTGAAATAGTTCGGCTGGTCATAAGCGAGCTCAAAACCCGCGCGAAATACGGTCTTGCCGTCTCCAACGGGATCAAACGTAATGCCGATGTTGGGAGACCACTGATTCGGGGAATTCTTCGTGAATTGCCGCGTAACACCAGGATCTCCATAGAAGCTGATTCCCGGAGGCGCATTCGGATAGACCGAGCTGATTGTGTTATTCAAGAACCCAGCCATGCTGAAATCCACGCCGCGATTGAAGTAGTCGACCGGTAAATATGCTGGAATCCAACGAATCCCGGCGACAACTGTAAGCCTTGTAGAAGCGTGGAATGTATCCTGGAAGTAGAGGTCCGGAATATTGCCGCGGAGGGCGTTCTGCTGAGCTTTGCTCTGCTGGAAGCTGCTCATCGCTCCTTCAAGCAAGTCCAAGTTGGCGTCCCCGAAGGCTTTGCCATCACCAGCCGCGTTGCCGCTGTATTGGCCATTTATCGTGAACGTGCCGTTGCCTTCGTATGCATTGTTGATATTCAACTGGTTGTGAATCCACTCGCCGCCGAAGATGAACTGGTGCTTGCCATGAGTCCAGTTCACGTTATCGCTCACTGCGATGGTGTTGTCATTGAAATGCGCAATCGAGTTTGTGCCGCCGCCGATCGTGAAGCCGTGGTTTTTGCCCGAGGTCGATTCCGTAAACTGAAAGCCGTGAGCCTGAAGCTGATAGAGATTCACGCCAAGCGTGACGGCATTGATATCGGCAGTGTTATAGCCGCGATCATCGCGGCGGCGGAGAAATGTGAGGTGGGCAGAGTTCACAACGTTTTGGTTGACAACGAAATCCTCGCCGAGAGTCACCGACTGCACACGCTCGATATTGCCGCTTTGTGTGGTGACGAGGATATTATCGGCAAAGAATGGGGCCGGATTCTGGTAGCCATCGAGGAAATAGTGTCCATACAGCGTATTTCGGGAATTGATGTTGTAATCGATTCGCGTGATCGATTGCTTATCGAACGTGTTGTTCGGAATTGAATAAAAGACATGGCCGCAAGCGTCAGAGCCGTCAGGAAGCGGCACGATCTTGGGCAAATACGATATCAGCTTGAGAGCGGCCGGGTTCCAAGTCGGCAGCGCTGGACCACCGGCCTGACCGTACTTGTTTCCGGGCAGGGCTGCGCCCGTGATGGGATCATACAGCGGGGCGGGACTTCCGCATACGGTTTTGGCTCCGCCCACAGGAGGATCCGTGAGTGACCAGTCGCCAGCCAAATTCGCAGCGGTCGGAATGTACGCACTTTTGTTCGCCTGGCTTGCTGTTATCGTCTCGCGCTGGAAGCCGGTGAAAAAGAAGAGCTTGTTCTTGAGGATCGGCCCGCCAATTGTTCCGCCGTACTGGTTCTGATGGAGCTGATCTTTACTGGCCGAAAAGAAATTTGTGGCATCGAAGAGGCTATTTCGAATGAACTCGAAACCGGTACCGTGAAACTGATTGGTGCCTGAGCGGGTGACGACGTTTACGAGTCCGCCCGTGTGGATGCCGGTGGAGGCTCCTTGAGCGGTAGATTCGACGCTGAATTCATTCACGGCATCGGGGAAGGGGAAAGGAAGATTAGCGTTGGCCATGAAGTCGTTGTTCGTTACCACCGTCCAGCTTCCACTCCGTCGTGTTGCCCATTCCGCCGGCGATCGAGACGGACACCGCAGCATAGGAATATTTTGACCCTGTGAAATCACCACCAGGAGCACTGGTGGAAGCGCCGGAGAGGGTGATCAGGTCGGTCATGCGGCGCCCGTTCAGGGGCATTTCCGTAACGTCCGTCTGATCAATGGTTTGCTTGAAGGACGTATCTTCCGTCTGCAGCGCAAGGCCCTGTGCCTCAACCTGAACGGTCTGGCTGGCGGAACCGACCGTCAATTTCGCGTCAACAGCGATGTTGCTGCCGACTTCGAGGACGATCCCTGTCTTCTGGTAGGTCTGAAATCCAGGCGCCGTTACGCTTACGTTGTATGTCCCAATGGCAAGGCTCGGGAAACTGTATACGCCGCTTGCATCCGTTTTTGTTGTTTGCGTAACACTTGTGTTGACGTTTGTAATGGTGACGGTGGCGCCTGGAACAACCGCGCCGGTGGCATCCTGAATGGTGCCCTGAACATTGGCGGTTCCCGCGACTTGCGCGTAGGAGACTGCGGAAATTGCAAAAACAAGCAGCAACAACCAAAGAACTCTCTTCATCTCTCCACCCCCGAAGCATGAAAAGTCGATTGAACTTCGATTTTTTGGTCTAGAACCTTGGCATACAGAGGACAGCCTCTGCGGCGCCGCACCCCAAGGCACCGTTGCGCCAGGGAAGTCAGCCGCAAACTTGAGGCTTCCCGAGCGATCGAGACGTTCTCGTGACGGAGAAACTAGAACGGGTGCTTTGTGCTGTCAATCTCAAAGATTTAAATGATATGTTTAATTTACTTAAAGAGCGTCCGGGGCCAGGATTATGTCCGGCTTCTCGCTTTAAGCGCCCTGGCGGCACGATCGTACGAAAAGCCGAGTCCGCGCGCCTTCGGGTCAAGAGCGCCCGACTAAAAACCGAGTCGGCCGCTACAGAAACTGGATCGCTGCGCCGGAAGAAGGAGTGTGAAAAATGGATGTTCGACAGTTGGAATCGTTTCTCACGGTAGTCGATTCGCCGACGATGAGCCGCGCCGCGGAGACGCTGCATCTTTCGACCGGAGCAGTGAGCCTGCAAGTGCGCTCTCTTTCTAATGAGCTGAAGGTGCAACTTTTCGCGCGTTCCGGGCGAAAGCTAAGGCCCACGCCGGCCGGCCAGCGGCTCGCGGAACATGCGAGAGCGATCATTCTGGGAATGAAGCAGATCCGGGAGGAGTTCGGCGACCAGCCGGAAAGCGACACTCGGCCGTTTCATTTGGCGACGGGAGCGACGACTTTGATTTATCGGCTTCGAAAGCCGCTAAAGCTGCTGCGAAAAAAATATCCGCACATCGATTTACACGTCACCGTGCTGGCAACGGAAGAGATTATCGCGGGATTGAAAGAACAGCAATTCGATCTGGGACTGATCTCGCTTCCGGTGACGGACAAAAGCCTGAGAATCTTGCCGCTGTTCAATGAAGAGCTGCTCGTGGTGCGTCCTTCGACGACGCGCGTGAGAGGACATCATATCGGCACGATCGCGGCGAGCGAACTGCATGGCGCTCCTTTGCTTCTGTATCCGAAGCACAGCAACATGCGCAATCTTATCGACGGGTTTCTCGACGGCCTGGGAGTTCGCGGGCGCGTCATCATGGAGGCGTCCGACACGGAGGCGATCAAAGGATTAGTCGAAGCGGGCTTCGGCTATTCGATGCTGCCCGAGTATGCGCTGAAACAATCGAGCAAGTTCTTCCATACCTTTCGGATTCCGGGCCAGCGGCTGGTGCGGAGGCAGGCGCTTGCGATGCCCGTAGCGGCGCAAGCGCGTTCGCTCACGCAAAGTGTCGCAACTTTCCTGACGAGTGCCTTCGACGACTCTATTGCTGCGCAGACCGCTTCGCAGTGAAGTCGACAGAGTATTGCTGCGTGGGATCGACCGTCGGCTCGGCAACCGAACCCGTGATTGTGTCGCCGTTCAGCGTGCCCTTGTAGACTTCGGGCCTCGCGATGCCGTCAGCCAATCTACGTGACAGCGTCCAGGTGACGTTGTTTCCCGACACGGTACCGGTAATGGCGAGACCGGGGCCGCGGCCGCGCCCTCCGGAGAGCGTTCCTGTAATTGTGTTGCCCTCCTGCTTGAGAGTCAGCGTGGGCGGCGCGCCGCCGCGACCTGCAGATTGGTTGGCCGGAGGCTCCGCGGCTTGTTGATTGCTCGCTCCGGGCACGACCGCCGGCGGGGCGGGCGCGACTTCCAAGGTCCAGGTACCCGACAAGTCCGCACTCGATTGCGGAAGCGCCTGAGTGCGAGCTGCAAAAATCGTAAGCGCGACGAACACCGCTCCCACGGACCATCTTGCGGCGCGATTCATTAATGCTCTCCTTTGATGCAGGGTGGACGATACAACCGATCGGATCAGAAGGCAATGCTGTAAGAGCGTGTCGCTGTGAAGGCCTAGCTGCGTGGTGGATTGTAGATGCGCGGATCGGGCATGAAATTCGCAGGCCGCGGGGCGGCACCCGGTGGCGTTCGCGGGCTATCGAGATTCGCTTTTTGCGCCGCGTAGGCTTTTGCAACCTCTTCGGGGAATGTGGGCATGAGGGTCTCGACATCCGCCAGAATTTCCTTCACGATTTGCGGATTCGCGGGAGCAATGTCGTAACTTTCGGTCGGATCCGTATCAAGATTGTAGAGTTCAGGATTGGCAAAAAAATACGGCGCCGGCGCTTTATTCTGACCTCCTTCATAACCGTCGGTCTCGGCTGGGTGCAGCGAGACACGCAGTTTCCAACTTCCCTTTCGTGCGCACTCCAATGCTCCATCCAAGAAATAGAGAATCGTGCCGCGTGCGGGCGGAGTTTCGTGGCCAGCAAGCAGATTTGTGATATCGATGCCGTCAACGGGATTTGAGGAGAGTTGCGCACGGCAAATGGACGCGACGGTCGGCACGAGATCGAGATTCGACCCCCACGCGTCGACGATCTTTCCGGCGGGAATTGTGCCGGTCCAGCGCGCGATGAAAGGGATCCGCGTGCCGCCTTCGTAGGTAGTGTGCTTTCGTCCGCGGAGCAGGCCGGGACTGCCCTGATACCAAGGGCCGTGATCGCTAGTAAAGATGACGATCGTATCTTCGTCCAGACGATTGCGCTTAACGGCTGCGAGAATTTCCCCTGCACTCCAATCGATTTCTTCGACGGCATCGCCGTAGGAGCCGTGACCGGATTTGCCCGCAAATTTTGGCGACGCCTGCGCGGGATCGTGAGGATAGGAGTATGCAAGCCACAGGAAGAATGGATGGGCTGCGGATGAGTCGATGAACTTTATCGCTTCCTCGGTATAGCGTGGTGTGAGCAAAGTGCGATCCGTGTCCGGCTCGATTGCCGTGAGGTCGCGAATTAACGGCAACGGATTCATGTCGTCGCTATAGGGCACGCCGAGGAAGGAGTCGAAGCCGCGATTCGTGGGGAGATATTGCGGCTGCTCGCCAAGATGCCATTTGCCGATGCACATCGATTTGTATCCGCGCGGCTTGAGAATATCAGCGAGAGTTTTTTCGCTTAGGTCCATGCCGGTGGACACGCCGGGCATGTAGGCATCCTGAACATGGCTGCGAGTGGCGTAGCGGCCCGTAAGCCATGCCGCCCGCGAAACCGAACAGACCGGATGCGCGGTGTTGAATCGGAGCAAACGGACGCCCTCTTCAGCCATGCGATTTAGGTTCGGTGTGTTGAGGCGAGAGCCGTAACAGCCGAGATCGCCGAAACCGAGATCGTCGCAAATCATGACGATCAGGTTAGGCGGGCGCGTACGCGAGTCCGGTGCGGCGGCCTTCGGTGTCTGCCACGCGGCAGAAGCAACAGTGGGCGCGGCGAGGTGGGCTGCGATACTTTTCACAAATGCACGTCGATCGAGCTCCGGCATGACGCGGTCTCCTTGGCGTTGACGACGGCCCGAGCGTATTTCGTGCGAGACAGAAGCGCAAGAAAAATCAGAGCGCGCAGGATTGCATTCACTGGATTCGAAGCAAAGAATTTGATTCGTTCGCCGCTTCTCCTGTATAGAGCTCGGGAAAGGTTGGTGAGCATGGCGACGATGAATCGGCGGGAACTCGGCAAAGGAGTGGTGGCCTCGGTGATTGGATCGGCGCTTGCGCCCGTCACACGCGCCGGTGGGCAGGAAGGCGCTACGAGATTGTCTGTCGCCCAGTGGCAAAGCGCGGGGCCGGGAATCTGGCGCGCGACGATCGGCACGCCCGAGGAGTATACGCCGGTGAAGTCGCGGCTGGTCGAGCCCAAACTCGATGCTTTGCGCGCGATGGCCGCCGTTGCCCTTGCGCCGCTCGGCGAGATTCGCAGCGAAATCACTGTGCGCGGCACGATGCTGCACTTGCCACTCGCGCCGCGTGAGGGTGTGTATGGATTTGGATTGCAGCTGCTTTCGTTTGCGCAGCGGGGAAAGAAGAAAACTGTGCGCGTCAACGCCGATCCGCGTGTCGATTCCGGCGATACGCATGCGCCTGTGCCGTTTTACGTTACGACGGCCGGGTATGGAGTGCTCGTGGATACGGCGCGTTACGCGGCGTTCTATTCGGGGGATGCACACCAGGCGCCGCCGAAACCTGCCGGCGGCACTGCGGCGGATCAAGCGGGCGAAATGATTGTGGAGATTCCGCGAGCGAAGGGCGTGGATGTGTATTTGTTTGCTGGGCCGGACATGCTGACGGCGGTGCGCCGCTACAACTTGTTTTCGGGCGGGGGCGTGCTGCCGCCGGAATGGGGACTCGGCTTTTGGTATCGCGCGGACAAGGATTTTTCGCAGGCGGATGCGTTGGCGCTGGCGAAAGAGTTTCGCGACTCGCAGATTCCGTGCGATGTGTTTGGCTTGGAGCCGGGATGGCAGACGCATGCGTATTCGTGCACGTTCGTTTGGGACCATAAGAAATTTCCCGATCCGGCGGCGTTTGTGAATCAGTTGGGCACGAACAATTTCAAACTGAATCTTTGGGAGCATTCGTTCACGCATCCCGATTCGCCGCTCTTTGCGCCGCTGACGCCGTATTCGGGGGATATGGCAGTTTGGGGCGGGTTGGTGCCGGATTTTGCGGGCGAAGCTGCACGGCGGATTTTTGGGGAGTATCACGGAAAGAATTTGATCGATCGCGGCGTTTCCGGTTTCAAGTTGGATGAATGCGATAATTCGGATTTCACGGGCGGATGGTCCTTTCCAGAATTCAGCCGGTTTCCTTCCGGGACCGACGGCGAGCAGATGCACAGCGTTTTCGGGCTGCGTTATCAACGAGCGATCCTGGATCAATATAAGCAGCGCGGGATCGAGACATATGGGCTGGTGCGGTCGAGCGGCGCGCTGGCGGCGCCGTATCCGTTTGCGCTGTATAGCGACTTATATGATCACCGGCAGTTTATTCGCGGCCTCGTGAACTCCGGGTTTTCGGGATTGCTTTGGTGTCCGGAAGTACGGGATGCGGCGAGCGAAGAGGATCTGATCCGGCGGCTGCAGAGCGTGGTGTTTTCGCCGCTGGCGATGATCAATGCGTGGTACATCGTGAATCCACCGTGGAAGCAGATCGATCGCACGAAAAACAATGCGAATCAGCTTGCGGAGAATTGGCCAGCGCTTGAGGCCCGTTGCCGGGAAATTATCGGCTGGCGGATGCAGATCGTCCCGTGTTTGCGCGCAGCGTTTGCAAAATACGCCGCTGACGGAACGCCTCCGTTTCGCGCATTGGTGATGGATTGGACGGACGATGCGGCGCTTGCGCAGGTCGATGACGAATACATGATCGGCGATCGCATGCTCGTTGCGCCGCTTTTTGCTGGCGAGGCCTCGCGGAAGATAACGCTTCCGGCCGGGACGTGGCACGATTTTTGGACAGGGGCAGCTGTACAAAGCCGAACGTTCAGCGTCCCGGGTAGCACGGAGAAGATTCCCGTTTATGTGAAGGGCGGATCGGTGCTGCCTGTTGCCAGCGTGTCCGCTTCGACTGCGGATCCGGGCGCTCGCGAGTTGACTGTGACGGTCTTCGGCGACGGCTCGCTGCCTTTTTCGATGGCGACGCCGAGCGGAGAAACGCTGGAGCTACGCTGGGATTCGGCAAAATCGGCCGGCAATGTGAGGCAGGCGGGTACGAACCGGCCATACAAGATCGCGAGTTGGAAACAGTTAGGCTGACAGCTTCAAGGTCACGTCTCAGCGAAACGCGCGCGGCGAAAAAACAGCAAACCATCCTCTAATCGCTTGATTCAGGGGGCGTTATTTTCCCTTGACTTCTTATATCGCAATCTGCGATATCTATATTGCAGATTGCGATATGACACTGGGCGAGAAAATACGGCATCTCCGGGCGGTGGAAGGAACGTTGCGTGGACTTGGCAGGCCGCTCACGCAAGGCGAAGTGATCGGCCAGATGAAGCGAGAGCTGCGGCGGACAATCAGCCAGTCGTATCTCTCGCAGATTGAGAGCGGTGCGCGTCCCCACATGACACACGGGACCCGGCAACTGCTGGCGAAATTTTTCAAAGTGCAACCGGGATTTCTCGTGGATGACGCCGAGGGGTATCACCCGGAACTGCGGTCGGACCTCCGAGTGCGGGATGCGAAGGTCGATCCGTGGCTGTATGCGGCGGCGGAAACGTTTCACGACGATGCACAGTTCGCAGAAGCATTGCGTTCGATTGCGCAGTTCCCAGACACGCGTAAGGCGCTGTTGCTGCTGGGCGAAGCCGTTCGGGTGCCGGGATTGATCGACCATTTGTACGAGACGTTGAAGAGCGGTACGCGGGAACCGGTGCGGACGTGATGCTGCGGGAGGTGGCCATGACCTGGGCTGGTTTTTACTTGCTCTGTTTTGTTGTCGGTTTTGCGCTTAGTTTTCTGTCCTTTGCGTTCGGCGCACTGCACGTACATTTCCCGACGAAGTGGCACATGGCACGCGCCGCAGCTCACGCCCGTGGGGCGCACGGCGCAAAAAGCGCGGCTAGCAAGGCAATGTCATGGTTTACGCCGCCGGCAATTTTTGCATTTTTAGCATGGTTTGGCGGCACGGGATTTTTGTTAACACAGTACTACCGAGGCTGGTTCCTGCTCGTGCTGACGATGGCGGTAGTGGCGGGATGCGTCGGCGAAGGGATCGTGTGGTGGTTTCTGGTGAAGACACTCTTGCCGCACGAGACGGTTCTGCGCGAATCGGATTACGAACTCGTCGGAACCATCGCGAGGGTGAATAGTCCGATTCGCGAAGGTGGAACAGGAGAAATCGTCTTTTCGCAGGCCGGCGTCAGGCGATGCGCCGGAGCGAGGCGGGAGGGCGGGAAGGCTCTGGAGAAAGGGACGGAAGTGGTGATCGCGCGCATGGACAAGGGGATTGCGTACGTAGCGCCATGGGAGGAATGGGCCAAGCTGCAAACGGTGAACCGGAATTCGCAACAACCGGAGTAAAGGAGAACGAACGTGCCTCAGATTGGAATGGATGTTTGGGTGATTGCAGGATTAATGGTGCTCGTGCTGGTTTTCCTGATGGCGATGTTTGCCTCAATGTTTCGCAAAGCCGGACCGCACGAAGCGCTGATTGTTTATGGTTTCCGCGGAACGCGGATCGTGAAGGGTGGCGGGACGATCATTTTCCCGATGGTGGAAAACTGCAAGGAGCTGTCGCTGGAGTTGATGTCGTTCGACGTGGCCCCGCAACAAGACCTTTACACGAAGCAGGGCGTTGCCGTAACGGTGGAAGCCGTGGCGCAGATCAAGGTGAAGTCCGATCCGGAATCGATTCGTACCGCGGCGGAACAGTTTCTAACTAAGACCGCCTGCATTGCGCGAAGGACTGATCCGGCTGGTGATGGAAGGACATTTGCGCGGAATCATCGGCCAATTGACCGTCGAGCAAATCGTGAAAGAGCCTGAAATGGTGGGCGACCGCATGCGTTCGACTTGCGCGGACGACATGAACAAGATGGGGCTCGAAGTGATCTCATTCACAATCAAGGAAGTGCGCGACAAGAATGAATACATCACGAACATGGGACGCCCGGATGTAGCGCGGATTCGCCGCGACGCGGATGTGGCCGCAGCCGAAGCGGAGCGCGATACGACGATCAAGCGGGCCGAAGCAAAGCGCGCATCGGCTATCGCCGAGGCACAAGCCGACCAGGAGCGTGTCGCGGCGCAGACGTCGTCTCTGGCAAAACAGGCAGAAGTCACGCGCGATCTGGAAGTGAAGAAAGCCGCATTCCTGGAAGATACGAAGAGAGCACAGGCGCAGGCGGATAAGGCTTACGAACTCGAAACTAACAAGATGCAGCAGCAGGTGGTGGCGGAAGCGGTTCGCGTGCAGCAAGTGGAACGCGAGAACCAGATCAAAGTGCAGGAAGCCGAGATCATCCGTCACGAAAAAGAGCTGATCGCGACTGTGCTGAAGGGAGCGGAAATCGAGCGGCAACGCATCGAGACGCTTGCGGGCGCCGAGAAATCAAAGAGAATTGCCGAAGCAGACGGCGCGGCGTCTGCCATTCGCGCGCAGGGGGAAGCGGAGGCCGAGATCGTCCTCAAGAAAGGCGAGGCCGAAGCAAAAGCCATGAACGTGAAAGCGGCTGCCTATCAGGAATACAACCAGGCCGCCGTGGTCGACCGGCTCTTCACGAACATGCCGGAAATGGTGAGGGCAATTGCCGCACCACTCGCCAACATCGACAAGGTGACGATCGTTTCGACCGGCAATGGCGATGGAGCAGGCGCGTATAAGCTCACCGGCGACGTAACGAAGATCGCGGCGCAAATCCCCGCGCTCTTTGAGGCGCTCTCGGGCATGCAAATGTCCGAGCTACTCTCCAAAGTGAAGCTGATCGGTGACAAGCCAGCGCGTCCGGAGATCCCTGCGACAACGCCGGGATCGGCACGCCAAATATAAAGACGAGCGACCGTGCTCGTCGCAGGGCGGACACGGCTGCTTCGTCTTGCAAGGCACTATTCGATGGACTGGGGCTCAGGAGGCTTCCATGGCACTTTTGGAACGGGTAAGCACGTTGATACGGGCGAATTTAAATGATCTGGTGGATAAAGCTGAGAACCCTGAAAAGGTGATCAAGCAGGTGATTCTCGATATGGAGAATCAGTATCTGCAGGTTAAGACTCAGGTGGCAATCGCGATCGCAGATCTCCACATGCTGCAGAAGAAAAAGGACGAGTATCAGGATTCCATGAATGAGTGGATGCGCAAGGCCGAAAAGTCCGTGGTCATTCAGCAGGATGATTTGGCCCGCTCGGCGCTCGAGCGGTTTCGCAGTTTCCGGCAAATGGCTCAGAGTTACGCGGAGCAGGTGGACGATCAGCAGACGCAAGTCGAGGGGCTAAAGAGCGCGTTGCAAAAACTCGAACAGAAACTGGTGCAGGCGAAAGCGAAGAAAGATTTGTTGATCGCCCGCCACCGCCGCACACTCCTGGCCGGAAAAGCAAATCAGGCGCAGGCCGCTATCGGCGCCGGCTCAAAATCGGCCGCCTTTGACCGGATGAGCGAGAAAGTTTTGCGCGCCGAAGCGATCGGCGAAGCTCACAAACAGCTCGCCGGCGAAAGTGTAGAGGAGCAATTTGCCGAGCTGGAGAAAAATGAGGAGGTCGAGCGCCTCCTCGCCGAGATTAAGGGCAGGAAGGCACTGAATCCCTGAGCAGTCGGTGCCTTTTCCCTTATGTTCGCCCCTCAAGCGATTCTGGCGTGGCAACATCGTGCCAGCGCGGCGGATAAGGAGCATGCCGCTGATGCCGAAGATCGGGAACTGTGCTCTATGTTCTCGCTGGCTTCGCTGTGATCGCTGCACTACTGTTGCTTGCTAACCTCCCCGGCATTACGTACGCATGGTACCTATTCGTTTATCTTACAGTTTTTCTGTTGAGCGTCTTGGTAAAGATGTGCTGGTCAGCACGCAGATCCATACGAGTTTGGCTGCTGCTTGCTGCGTTCATGCTCGTGCACTGCGTCGGCTATATCGAAGTGCTGTCACACGTAGAGAACTTCCCTGGGTTCCTAGACATCATTG
Source organism: uncultured Acidobacteriota bacterium (assembly GCA_963753205.1). Classification (GTDB taxonomy): domain Bacteria; phylum Acidobacteriota; class Terriglobia; order Acidiferrales; family UBA7541; genus Palsa-295. Next base: position 782,898 of record CAVWBL010000002.1, read on the forward strand.
CATGTCCCATTGAAGTAATGATTTTTGCCGTGATCGCCAAAGGATGGCTCAATATCCTGCCCCCGACAGCCAAGCTACAAGTGGACGCTCGGGGGAATCCCGGGACAGCCCTGCCCCGACCTATTTTTTTTTGCTGGACCGATTCTCATCGCGTCGCTGTCCCGTAGCTTTGTAGCAGGAGTTCTCTCTGCCTCTAGCGCCGCGCGAAGAGCCATCGCCTCTGCATCTGAGGTAGTTCAAAAACTAGGGTGACAAACGCGCCAAATTTGCGCCAAATTTCCGCTCCGAACCATCGCTCAATCCAGCGGGAGCGTGTCATAGCTGACACGCAAAATAGGCCTTTCGTAAACTACTGCTTGGATTTTACGTTGTGGAGACGGTGGCAACAGCCGGATCGAATAGGCAGGACGGCCAAAAGGGCGAGCCTTCCAGCACTCAGCAATTACTGCTCACGAGCCACGCATTTTCTAATCGGTCTGCCGATTAGAATTCGACCTAACTCCCGTATTCTCAACACGAAATTGATTTCTAATCGACGGGAAAAGGAGGACTTTTGAGCCGCGGTTTCGCCACTTGCAGGCCTGGCAACAGCGCGTTCAGGCGCGGCTAGAGCGGCTCGCGATTGATCTAAACTTCTTGCATGACCCTGCGCGAGTGCCCTGTCTGCCATCAAAAAACTGCCTTTGCCAGCAGCACGGTGTACTGTCCCCACTGTGGCTGGAACCGGGATGCAGCGATCTCGGGCATCAAGATGAGCATGAACGCGATACCTCTCGCGATATTTATGTTTGGCGCGCTGGCCGCTTTCGCATATTGGGGAATGAAGTTCAACCGGGCTCCGCAGTCGATGGCTTTTATACTGTTCCCCGCCGCGTTCATTCCATTCAACTATTTTTGGCTGAAGCGAAAAATGGCAAAGCTGAAGGCAATGCAGTTTCCCGCCGGCGTTCCGGTCACCCCTTCAAATTTTAGCTATCCCCACGGTGCTGCAGGTTGTTCCTCGGCAATCCCCACCTATACCCCTGGCGCGCAAGACGCGGTCTTGCTGAATTTGCCAGCGCCGCGGCAGATTCGCCTTGCAAAAAGTAGCCAGTTGTTCAAATGGGTTGTTGGGCTGTCGCTCGCTCCGATTTTTGTAGTCATTGCGGTGAATTTGTACCAGGACTGGGCGAGAACGTCCTCTTTTGCCGGCCTGGGGCGCAGGGATTTGATCATGGCCGGAGCCGCGGGGGGCCTCATCCTGCTCGCAGTCGGAATCTGGCGCTCGCAAAGGCGGGAATGCGATCTGCTCGAGCACGGCGAGGTGGTAATGGGCTGCGTTGTACAGCAATGGAGCGACCAGAAGCAAGGTTCTACGGTCGAATACGAGTTCACGGATTTCCTCGGCCATACGCACCGGGCGAGGACATTCGATCGGACGATGAGACTCTATCCTGGAATGCCGGTGCCCGTATTTTACGACCGCGACAACCCGAAGCGGCAAATCGCGTATTGCGCTGCGCTGCACGAAGTGATTCTGCCTGCGGCAGTTAGCTCCAACAGCGAAGAATTGATCGCCAAACGATAAATCCTGACAAGACCCATTTTCACATTCGTTGGTAATTGCACGCGACAAATGGAGTTTTAACATAACGATTATTTTGCGACGGGAGATGGAGTTTGCGGCGGGCGGCGCGTGTCGGCTAAAATGGTGAGCCTTTGCGCGAAGGCAAGCGACTGACGCGCCCGGCTCCCTCTAAACGATGATTCCGATTACGCTTCACAACACGCTGAGCAATCAACTCGAGACGTTGGATCCCGTGCATCCGGGCGAAGTGAGGATTTACACGTGCGGGCCTACGGTCTATGCGTACGCGCACATCGGGAATTTCCGCACGTTTGTGTTTCAGGATATCCTGCGCCGTTTTTTGCGATCACAGGGGCTTCGCCTGCTGCATGTGATGAACGTGACGGACGTGGATGACCGAATCATCGGGAACGCGGCGGGCGCTGGCATCAGCATTCGCGAATACACGGAAAAGTACATTCAGGCGTTCCTTGACGATATGGCTGCAATCAATCTGGAGGAGCCCGAAATTCTGGCGCGTGCGACAGAACATATCGACGATATGGTCGCGCTGATCGAAAAGCTCCAGCATAAAGGCTTGACCTACAAGAGCGACGGCTCCATCTATTATCGCATCGCGAAATTTCCGAAATACGGAAGACTTTCGCGCATCGACGTGAGTGGAATGCAATCTGGCGCGCGCGTGGACGTGGATCGGTACGAAAAGGATGATGCCCGCGATTTCGCCCTCTGGAAGGCACCCAAGCCCGGCGAACATTTCTGGGAAACGCGCATTGGTCCGGGGCGGCCCGGCTGGCACATCGAATGCTCTGCGATGGCAATGAAATACCTGGGCGATACGCTGGATATACATGCGGGCGGCGTCGATCTGGCGTTTCCACATCACGAAAACGAAATCGCGCAGAGTGAAGGCGCCAGCGGGCACCTTTTCTCGAAGATCTGGCTGCATGGCGAACATCTGCTCGTGGAAGGGCAGAAGATGTCGAAGTCGCTCGGTAACTTTTATACGCTACGCGACCTCTTCGCAAAAGGCGAAAAGCCCTCGACGCTGCGGTTCCTGCTCCTTTCAGTCCCCTATCGTCGGCAATTGAATTTCACCGAGGAGGGATTGCGGCAGGCGCAAAGCTCGGTGGAACGCTTGCGGACTTTCGTGACGCGCCTGAAAACGACGAATTTCCCCGAAGGCTCCTACGAGCCGATGATGGTCCGCATCAACCGCGCCGAAACGGATTTTGACGCAGCGCTGGCTGACGACTTGAACACTGCGGTCGCTCTCGCCGCGGTCTTTGATCTTGTTCGGGACGCGAATGCGGCCATGGATCGCGGCACTTTCATGCAACAGAATGCGACGCGCGCGATTGCCGCCATGGAGAAATTCGACTCTGTGCTGGCAGTGCTTGTGGACGACGACGCCGACAAGTTAAGCAAGATGGGCTTCGCGCAGGCAGACGCGCGCATGCCAGCCGAAGAGGTGGGGGCGCGAATAGAAGAGCGCAAGGCGGCGAAGGCGGCACGAGACTTTCAGCGAGCGGATACGATCCGCAGAGAGCTGGCCGATGCCGGCATTATTTTAGAAGACGCCAAAGACGGTACAGTCCGCTGGAAATACAAATGATGCTCTCCACGATTTTTTTTGAAACACGCGCTCGCCGCACATAGCCAGGCGTCGCACAAACGGCCGAATCTTTTCGGCATCGATTAGTCCGCCTCCCCCATAACGTCACAGTCACTTCAAAATTACTCGCGCAAAAATCCGAATCGGAGCACCATTGGGAGGAGATATATGCGTACGGCCGAACTCAAACTGCCGCATCTGGTGACCTCGCTGCCGGGCGCAAAGGCGAGAGCCGTGGTCGAGCGAGATCATCAGGTGATCTCGTCTTCTTACACGCGAGACTATCCGCTCGTCGCCAAGTCGGGGCGCGGAGCGATGGTCGAAGACGTAGATGGAAACACATTTCTCGATTTCGCTGCGGGAATCGCGGTCGTTTCGACGGGCCATTGCCACCCGGCTGTTGTGGCTGCGATTCAGAAGCAGGCGGCCGAGTTGATCCACATGTCCTGCACGGACTTTTACTATACGGGTATGGTGGACCTGGCGGAGCGCCTGGCCGCGATCGCGCCGGGTACCGGCGGCAAACGCATCTATTTCGGCAATTCAGGAACCGAAGCGATCGAAGCGGCAATGAAACTCGCGCGTTACCACACGCGCCGCGATAAATTCATCGCGTTCCATGGATGCTTTCACGGCCGCACCATGGGCGCGCTTTCGCTGAGCGCGAGCAAAGCGGTGCAGCGAAAACATTTCGGCGCGCTACTGGGCGGTGTGTTTCATGCGCCATATCCGAATACCTATCGCGGCGCGAATGGCATTCGTCCGGAGCATGCCGCCGGCGATGCGCTGGCGTTCATTGAGACTGAATTGTTCAAGCGGCTGGTCGATCCAGAGGAAGTGGCGGGGATTTTTGTCGAGCCGATTCAGGGCGAAGGCGGATATTTGCCGGCGCCGTCGGAGTTCTTGCAGGGCCTTGAGCGTATATGCAATAAGCATGGCATTTTGTTGGTCGCGGACGAAGTGCAGTCCGGCATGGGCCGCACGGGAAAGTGGTGGGCGTCAAATCACGCTGGAGTCGAGCCCGATTTGATTTGCGTCGCAAAAGGAATTGCATCGGGTATGCCGCTGAGCGCCGTGATCGCAAAGGCGGGCGTGATGGACTGGAAGCCGGGGGCACACGCTTCGACGTTCGGCGGAAATCCCATCGCGATTGCAGCGGCGCTCGCGACAATCGATCTGATCGAACGCGAGTACATGTCCAATGCGGGGCGAATCGGCGATTTTATTTTCGAGAAGATGGCCGACTGGACCGAACGCCACACAATCGTGGGCGACGTGCGCGGCAGGGGGCTGATGATCGGCGTCGAAATCGTGCGGGATCAAAGGACGAAGCAGGCCGCGCCCGATTTGCGAAGGAGAATTCTGGAAGCGGCGTTTCACAAGGGGCTCTTGATCCTGGGCGCCGGGGAAAGTACGCTGCGCCTAGCGCCGCCGCTTTTGATTGACGAAGAGCAGGCGGCGTTTGCTGTTCGAACGCTTGATGCGTGCATCGGTGAGGTCGAGCGCGCTTGCTGAGGACAGAATGTTTTCGCGAATAATATTTGCTATGGTCGATTTAGCCGCGCGCAAGGGGTTGGCGCCCGAGACGCAAACGCATGCGCCCCGCAATTCCGTGAAGGAACGATCGCGTGTGACGGGCATCACGGCGAGACTTACGCGTATTGGTATTTGCGCAGAAGAGGCTACCTGATGGTCGCGCGAAACTATACGGTGCCTGGCCTCAAGGGCGAAGTTGACATGGCGGTTTATGACGGCGAGGTACTGACGTTTATCGAAGTCAAAACGCGATCGATGGCAAAGCAGGGCCCGCGGAAGATGGCGTTGGCTGAAGAGGCCGTTAATCCGGCAAAGCAGCGCAGCGTAACGGGTATGGCGCGGCAATTTCTGCACGCACGGCGGATCGAGGCTGAGCCGTATCGCTTCGACATTGTCGCGATCGAAACACGAGCGGGCTCGCGTCCGGAAGTGCGGTTGCACAAAGGCGCGTACACGGGATAGATTGCAAGCCCTGCGGAATAGATGTGTGGTTGAGGTTGAGGCGCTCTCAAGCAGGTGCAGATCTTTCCAGAAGATAATGCGAACGCGCGCTGGAGTGCATGGCACGGTCGTCGACTGAATTCGCCGCGAATGATTGTATGGCAAGTCCGAGGAGGAATGTTTGCCGGAGCTTCGTAAAGACCCCATCACCGGCCGATGGGTGATCATTTCCACAGACCGCAGCCGCCGCCCGACCGATTTTTTACGTGAAAGCGTTCAAATCAAAGGCGTGCCACTGTGCCCGTTTTGTCCGGGCAACGAGGGCAAAACGCCGTCCGAGGTGCTCGCTTATGGGCGCAACGGCGGAGGCAAAGATACGCCCGGCTGGACCGTCCGCGTGGTGCCCAATAAGTTTCCGGCGCTCGGCATTGAAGGCAATCTTGACCGCGAAGGCGAAGGACTGTTCGACCGTATGAACGGCATCGGCGCGCATGAAGTGATCATCGAGACGCCGAATCATGCCGCTACGCTCGCGACGATGTCGCCGGCAGAGCTTGAGCAAACATTGTGGGCATATCGAGACCGCGTGCTCGACTTGAAGAACGACCGGCGTTTCCGTTATGTGCTGCTCTTCAAAAACCATGGCGAGGCGGCGGGCGCCACGTTGGAACACACGCATTCGCAATTGATCGCGCTGCCGATCGTTCCGAAGCGAGTGCTCGAAGAGGTGGACGGCGCACGGCACTACTATGACGAAAAGGAACGGTGCATTTTCTGCGACATGATCCGGCAGGAGATGGAAGACAAGGTACGCATCGTTTCGATGAACGAGCTTTTCATTGCGCTTGAGCCGTACGCGCCCCGGTTTCCTTTTGAGACGTGGATTCTGCCGCGGCAGCACAGCTCCGCATTCGAGCACATGCCGACGCCGTCCTATCGCGGCTTGGCCGAGCTGCTAGGAAACATTCTCAAGCGGTTGGATTCGGCGCTACTTTCGCCGGCGTATAACTTTGTGATTCACACCTCGCCCATCGGTGAAGAGGTTAACGACTTCTATCACTGGCACATCGAGATGATGCCGAAGCTGACGAAAGTCGCCGGATTTGAATGGGGCACGGGTTTCTATATCAATCCAACGCCACCGGAAGAAGCGGCGCGGTTTCTGCGCGACGCCAAGATCTGAGCGTGGCTGGCTCGTTTCACCGTACCGTTACCTTCAGGGTGGACGGCCGACCGATATTTTTGTCGACCCAATGTAGAAAATATTCCATATTTGGCGCGTCGGTGTGGCCGCCGTCGTCCTGGCGCCAAGCAAGCTGGCCGTCGAGTAGTCCATGATTTAAGGCCCAGACATGAAATTTGTACAGCGACACTTCGTATCGCTATCGTTAACGCTCATGATCGTTGGGGCTGCGGGAGCAGTACGGGCTCAATCGCCAAGCAAGAGTCCCAGCACGTGGACAGGGACGTGGGCCGCGTCGCAGCAAATTCCGGAGCCGCAGAACGCGCTTCCCTTGGACGATTTGCGCGACGCGACGGTACGCCAAATTTTTCATCTCTCGATCGGTGGGAAGACGCTGCGGGTCCGGCTCTCCAATGCATTTGGCACGAAGCCTCTTCACTTCACATCCGTGCACATTGCGCGCCCGCTTTCGGTGTCATCGCCGCAGGTCGATCCGTCAACAGACGAGGCGCTAACTTTTTCCGGAAGCAGTGAGGTGATTGTCCCCGCCGGCGCCGACTACGTCTCCGATCCGGTCAGTTACCCTCTAGAGGCGCTTTCGAGTCTTGCCGTCACGTTTCATTTGGACAATCCTCCGGCCGGCGAGACGGGGCATCCAGGTTCGCGCGCCACTTCCTATTACCTTCACGGTGACTTGGTGAGCGCGGCCGATTTGCCCGCGGCAAAACGCGTCGATCACTGGTATCAGATCTCCGGTATTGACGTTGCTGGTGCGTCAAGTGCAGCCGCGATTGCAGTGCTCGGCGATTCCATAACTGATGGACACGCTGCGACAACGAATGGCAACGATCGCTGGACCGATGTACTGGCCGCGCGCCTTCAAGGTTCTAGCGCGACGAGGAATATCGCCGTTCTGAACGAGGGGATCGGCGGCAATCATCTGCTTACAGATGGCTTGGGCCCGAACGCGCTGGCCCGTTTCGATCGCGACGTAATAGCGCAGGCCGGTGTGCGCTATGTGATCGTGCTCGAAGCGATAAACGATTTGGGCGACCTCACGCGGCTGGGCGACGTATCCCCGCGGGCGCATTCCGAGATGGTTCAGCGAATTATTGCTGCCTATGAGCAAATGATTGCGCGCGCTCACGCGCATGGAATCAAGGCCATTGGGGCGACGATTCTCCCTGATGTGGGTTCGACCTACTATCATCCGGGCCCGAGCAGCGAGGCCGATCGGCAGGCCGTGAACGAGTGGATTCGCGCACGCGGCCACTTTGACGCAGTGATTGACTTCGATAAGGCCATGAGGGACCCACAACAGACGGACCGGATATTGCAGGCTTACGATTCCGGCGATCACCTGCACCCTTCGCCAGCCGGATATCGCGCGATGGGCGAAGCTGTGTCCTTATCGCTCTTCGCGCGTTGAGGACTGCGGGTTTTCATTGCGGGCGGCTTTTGCGGACCGCGCACATCTCGCATCGTCGCTTCTGGTCATTCCAGTTATCCTGGGGTAATCTTCCTCTCTGCGGCACCTATTGGTACTGTTTATACTACGCAACGAGGCAAATCCCATGAGTTGGGCTAAAAGACGAGCCGTCATCATTTCCGTGTTGGTGTTTGTTTTCATTTTGATTGTGTGGGCGGCCATACAACCCTCACGCGTGACGTTTGCCAAATCCGTGCTGGTGATCGATGCGCAAGGCGAGATTACCGAGCAGAGCTCCCTGGATATTCTCAGCGCGCTGAGCGGCAGCAACACACCAGTTCTCCACGATTACCTGGATGCAATCGATGCGGCGCGCAGCGATCCACGCATCACGGGAATTGTGGTGCGCATCGGTTCGCTCAGCACGGGATGGGCGAAGCTCGAAGAAATTCGCAGCCATCTGATCGCCTTTCAATCGAGCGGCAAGCCGAGCATCTGCTATCTCGGGTACGACGGCATTGAGAATAGCGAGTATTACCTTGCCAGCGCATGCAAGCAGGTCTGGCTTGTGCCAAGCGCTCCCGTGAGTATTCACGGCTTGATGGCCGAAGCAACGTTTTATCGAGGCGCGCTCGATAAGCTGAAAATTGTCCCGGAGTACTATCACATAGCGGAATACAAGACGGCAGGAAACGAGTACACGGAGAAGAAGTTCACACCCGCGCACCGCGAAGAAGTTGAGTCGCTGCTGCATAGCATCTATAACCAATATGTCGCCGAAACATCCGCTGCGCGCCATATGCGGCCTGCGCAATTCGACACGCTGGTAAAATCCGGCCCTTTTCTCAGCAGCGAAGCTGTAACGGACGGCCTCGTAGACCGGCTGGCGTATTGGGATCAGGTCCAAGGCTATTTCCGCAATCGTGCGGGCGGATGGAACGAGCTTTCACTGAACCGCTATCGCACGATGCTCCCCGGCTCTTCGGGCGACCGCATCGCCGTGGTGCACGTCACCGGTCTGATCGCCTCAGGTGGCTCGGGGAGTTCACCAACGGAAGGACAAGTCGCCGGAGGCGATTCCATTGCCGCAGAGCTGCGTGCGGCACGGAACGACTCTGGCATTCACGCGATTGTGCTGCGCGTGGATTCGGGCGGAGGCTCAGTGGTGGCGAGCGAAGTGATTCGCCGCGAAGTGCAGCTTGCAAATTCCGTAAAGCCTGTAGTCGTTTCGATGTCCGATACAGCTGCCTCTGGCGGCTATTGGATCTCTGCGCCGGCCAGCCGAATCGTGGCCGATCCGGACACGGTCACCGGCTCGATCGGTGTGCTGATCGGCAAATTTAACCTCGTCGGACTCTACAACATGCTCGGAATCAGCACCGACTCCGTCGCGACCAGCGATAACGCGACGCTCTTTTCCGATGAGCAGAATTTCTCTCCGGTGCAGCGCGAGTATATTCAACGCTCTTTGCAGGACACGTATGCGGAGTTCACTGAGGGCGTCGCTGCAGGCCGACGAATGTCCGTCGAGACCGTCGACAAAATCGCGAAGGGCAGAGTTTGGTCTGGAGTTCAAGCCAAAGAGATCGGTCTCATTGACGACCTTGGCGGCCTCGACCGCGCCGTGGAAATTGCGAAACAACTTGCGCATATTCCCAAAGCCCAATCCGTTCAATTGGTCCAATACCCGCCGGAAAAGACATTTTGGCAACTCTTGCTCGAACACGATTGGGATGAATCAAGTCGCGCCATGTCCCTTAAACAGCAGCTGGAGAAAATCGTCAGCGTGATGGAGCCGGTGCAGGCCCGTGTTCCATTCGATCTGCGCATTCGGTAGCCGCCCTCATGATCTTGATACTGATGGGGCCGACGGGCGCGGGCAAGACAACCGTAGGCGAAATCCTCTCACGTGAACTTGGCTGGGAGTTTGCGGACGCCGACAATTTCCATTCCCCCGAAAACGTGGCGAAAATGAGCGAGGGAATTGGCCTCACGGACGACGATCGCAAGCCATGGCTTGCCGCCCTTCGCCGCAAAATCGAGCAATGGATCTCCGCAGGGCAGAATGGCATTCTCGCGTGTTCCGCATTGAAAGAAGCGTATCGCAAAGAGCTGAGCGTTGGCCCGCAAGTGAAGTGGATATACCTTAAGGGGAGCTTTCAGGAAATCTCGCAACGGGTTGCTGCGCGCCAGGGACACTACGCGAAGAAGGATCTCGTCCTAAGCCAGTTTGCAGCGCTGGAAGAGCCGACTAACGCCACTACAATAGACGTGAGCCGCGCGCCCGAGGAAATTGCGCACGAAATTCGAAGCGCTCTCGGCGTATGATCGCCGTGAGGGAATTGTTAGGAGCCCGGCCAGATGTTGGATCGTAATCGGAAGGCACATGGCACCAATCGCAGTCAATCTCTCGAGCAGCCTGGAAGTTGATCGGATGCGGCAATTCCGACAGCCGCATTCAATGGGCGTTTAGCCCTGAAGCCACGGTTTCGGCTTTTCCGCAAACTGCTAGTAGAACTTCACTTCATTCTTGCCCAAAGATACAGAGCATTTTGCAAACACTTGAGTAATTGACGGTATTCCGAGAGTTTGTGGCGCGTGGGAGTCTGTTTGCGGCGGTTAAAACAATCCCGAGCGATGTTACCTGCAAGCCCACAGGTCTGCCGACACTGAAGGGGGTTCCTTTGATGCTTCGAAGCGTATTGGCTTCTAGAGTTTTCGCGTCAGCTTTGATAGCGGCGTTGGCCGTTATCGCAACCTTTTTTTTGCTTCCGACGAGAACGAAAGCCCAAGGTCTTGGTCTAAGCGCCGGCTGGTCCCATGTCTCCGGCGACTTTGGAATGGATGGTTTTACTCTCGGTAGTTCCTGGTTCTTTACGCCCAAAGTCGCGGTTACGGCTAATTATGACGATGCGTGGAACACGGACAGGGTAGGCAACTTCGCGTTTACTTCGGTAGGAGCAATCGCGACCAAAAGCCACATACAGAATTTCCTGATCGGTCCCCGCTATTTCTTCTCCCCCTACAACGTTAACCCCCACCACACAATCCTTCCCTTTATTGACGGCCGGTTCGGCGTCACGCATCTGCATCAAGAAGTCCAGGAAGGCATCACGCCCGCTGCAATCAACCAGGACAGCGCGTTTTCGTGGATGGTCGGTGGTGGCGTAGACTACCCATTGAACTCGCATTGGCTGGCCCGCGGCGAGCTCGCCTTGCTTCGTACACATCTGAATGCGCAGCCGCAAAGCCACGCCCGGCTTGCAATAACTATCGCGTACAGCTTCGGATCGCGGTAAGACCGTCCACCGTCGAAGACACGCAATTCCACGCAAGCTAGAGTCAAGCCAGGGCGCCCGCGCGCAAGCGAACGGCGGCCTGCGGTATACTTCGCCCGATGGCGACTGCAAACGACTCGCTGCAATTTCGTCGCGCGAGCGATCAATCGCTGTTGGTATGCCTCGACCAGAAGATTTCACTTGAGGCACGCCGGCGAATGCGCGCCTTTCTCCATCTTCTGGCGATGGAACCGATCCCTCACGTCCGCAATCTGCATCCTGCTTACTGCTCGCTTCTTATCGATTTCAACGCCTTAAAAGTCACGCACGCGGAATTGGAAGTGATTCTGCGCGCTCGCATGGCTCGCCTCAATGAGGTTCATCTTCCCGCCCCGAAAAACTTTGAAATCCCTACTTGCTACGGCGGCGAGCACGGGCCTGATCTGAATGAAGTGGCAAGCCTTCACGGAATTTCGCCAGGTCAGGTCATCGAATTGCATTCATCATCGACCTACACCGTCTATTTCCTGGGGTTCATTCCGGGATTCGCGTATCTCGGAGAGCTGCCCGAAATGCTCAGGACGCCTCGCTTTGCTTCGCCGCGCCGCACGACGGCTGCTGGGAGCGTGGGCATCGCCGATAGTCAGACTGGTGTGTATCCGTTTGCCACGCCGGGCGGCTGGCGCGTTATCGGCCGTACCCCTCTCGCGATTTTTCACCCCGACCGCGAAAACATGAGTGTTCTCAATGTGGGCGATCTCGTCCGTTTTGTCCCAATTTCTCCGACGCAATTTTCCGCTATGCGTGCTGTATGACCACCATTCTTGTCGATACTCCTGGACTGTTTACGACGGTCCAAGATCTGGGCCGGACGGGATTTGGACACATCGGCGTTTCTCCGTCCGGCGCTGCCGATCCGCTCTCCCTCCGACTTGGAAATCGCCTTGTCGGCAACGCCGAAAATGCCGCCGCACTCGAGTTGACCCTGCTCGGCGGCGCGTTTGTCTTTCGGGAAGATGCCATCATTGCTCTGACTGGTTCCGATTTTGCGCCTACGATCGATAACCTGGCAGTTCGACATGGCGAAGCCTTCGCAATCCGATCGCGTCAGGTTCTTCGACTCGGCCCAACCCGGTCAGGCGCACGTTGCTATATTTGCGTAAGCGGCGGAATCCATGTGCGACTGTTTCTCGGAAGCGCGTCGACGCATGTGCTTAGCGGCCTCGGCGGCTTCGAAGGCCGGACTCTGCGCAAAGGCGACGTGCTAACAATCGGACCGGCGAGCGAGCCGTTCCGGAAAAAAGTACTTGCTTCCCATGTGGCAAAATACCTTTCTTGCCGCAAGGTCCTGCGAGTCACACCCGGGCCGCAGGCCGACTGGTTCCCCGAGTCTGTGCAGCATTGTTTTTATTCGGAGAGCTATCGCGTGGGAGAACAATCCAATCGTATGGGTTTGCAGCTTGAGGGTTTGCCCTTGTTGCTGGAGGCCGCCCGACCCATGATTACCGAAGGGGTTTCACTCGGTGCGATTCAGGTGCCCTTGGGCGGGTTGCCGATTATTCTTTTTGTGGATCAGCAAACAACCGGCGGATATCCGAAGATCGCAAATGTAATTTCGGCCGATCTTCATCGCGTCGGGCAACTACGGCCGCGCGACGAAATTCGTTTTGAGCAGGTCACGTTCGAAAAGGCGCGGGCGCTCCTGATCGAACAGGAGGGCTGGATTGCCTCCCCTGAGGCAATCATCGAATGAACCGGATCGACTTGAATTGCGACATGGGCGAAATTCCGGAAGCCGTTACCAACGGCGCGCAGGAAGCGCTCATGCCGCATCTCACGTCTGTGAATATCGCGTGCGGAGGACACGCCGGCGATCCGCAAATGATGCAAGCCACCATCAAACAGGCACTGCGTTGGCACGTGGCTATTGGCGCTCACCCTGGCTATGCCGACCAGGTAAATTTCGGGCGCGTTGAGTTGGATGTTCCGGCGCTGGCGATTGCCGATTCCGTGTTCGAGCAAGTTCGCACGCTCGCGCAAATTGCGGCAAAATGTGGGGGGGTCGTCGCACACGTGAAGCCTCACGGCGCCCTTTACAATCAAGCCGCTACGAATCCCGAAATCGCGAGAGCCGTCGCGGATGGCGTGGCGCGCTGGCGAAAAGACGTTGTTCTCGTCGGCTTGGCAGGCTCACTGATGATCGATGTTTTTCGCGAAGCCGGTTTTCGAGTCGCTGCCGAGGCTTTCGCCGACCGACGGTATGAACCCGACAGCACCCTACGGTCACGCAAATTTGGCGACGCTCTGATTAGCGATCCCCAGGAAGCGGCTCGGCAAGCACTGCGAATCGTCGCGCTGGGTAACCTTTTAAGCATTGGCGGCAGAGAAGTTACAGTTGATGCGCAAACAATCTGCATCCACGGAGACACGCCTGGCGCACCCGAAATCGCGACATCCGTCGCGAAAACACTGCGAAACGCCGGAATTGAACTCAGGCCGCTCTTCAAATGAGTGATGCTGCAACAGGTATGCGAACGGACCTCGATGGTGAGTCATCGGCGGAGCGTAATTAGATCGAAGTCCTTAAGGTTCTCTTCGATCTGAATGTCCTGGTACTCGTCAAACAGACCTGCATTGTGCATTTGTAACGCAATCGGACCCCTTTTCCCCGCGTCTGGGCTCTTAAAATCCAAAACCTCGATCGCTTTGCTGCCTACTGGCTGCGCCACGGCCATTCGCGCCCTTCCAGTCGCTGGGTCCGCCACAACTTCGACGCGGCTCCATTCGTGAGGATCGAAATCCGGCTTCACAGTATTCGTAAACTCATAATCGCCTGCATTGTTCTGGCCCTGGCGATAATCCCAATGCCCGCCTTTGGGCACTTGAAACTGAATTCCGCCAAGCGCATCAAGCGGAAGCTCGTCAGCTGACGGGCGCGTACAAAAGATCAGAACGCATGCCTGGTGATCCGGCTTGCCCGAAACATGCCGCATTGTGAACGTCAGGCGGAAGGTTCCGAAATCGCGAGTCGTGTAAAGCACTCCTCGGCCCGCGCCTGTGCTAGCGATTGCGCCATTCTTGGCGATCCAGCCACTCGCAGGGATTTTGCGGATCTCCGACGGAAACGCATCTTGCAGCAACATGCGGTTGAGCCGGACCAGATTGGCGCCACGTGGATGTTCTTTTAACAATTGCTGAGTTTCGGGCGCCAATGCAGCCGCCCGAAACGAGCCGCTCTCGTATAGAGGACCGCTTTGAATTACTTTCGTGAGCGCCTTCGCCAATACCGAGGTTGTCGCCTTCACGTCCGCAGACCCCTCGGATGGAGAGCACGCTGCGAGCTCGGTTCTAAGATCATCGTCGAAGTGACCGTATAGGACTGCGGCAATCGGATCCGCTTTATCGCTAAGCTTTTTCGCGAGGGACGACAAATCCGCTATATCGGCACTTCCAATCGATGTAGCGCTGTTCTCGATATCAATCCAGCCGCCGAGCGTCCTGCCGTCGAAGAGTGAAACGATGCGTCCTGATTGCTCAGCCCTCGCTGCCGCGCCGAGGATTGAAGTCGCAAAGCTTGCCGCAGAAATAGCCTTCTTAAGGAAGGCCCTTCGATCTGATCGCCTGCCGCGCCGGTTTGGCATCGTTTTTCCTCTCTTTGCGCTACAGCCTAAACCCAAACGACTGTTTCGACAAAGTCCCTGCGCACAGCCTAGCGCGCTGGCCGATACACGCGATTCATTTCATCAAATTGTGTATGATTGCCAGCTTACGTCAGAACCGTCATAGAAATGCCGCTTTGCTTGAATCCTGATACACCGCGAGGCGCTTGTGAAAGCCTATCGAACTCGATTAGACATCATCATTGAAAGCGGCGGTTCGTTCTTGAGTTCTCGAGACGTAGTCTGGGACGATCTGGTAAATTCGGAAGATATCTCGCGCTTTGTGGCAACTTTCGCATCGTGTACGGCACCAGCGCGGAACGAACTGCTCGCTCCCATCGGCAATCAGGAGGTCTGGGCGGCTGGCGTGACCTATTTTCGGAGCCGTGACGCGCGCATGGAAGAATCGAAAGATTCCGGCGGCGGCGATTTCTACGCGAAGGTTTATGACGCGGAAAGACCGGAGCTATTCTTCAAAGCGTCGGCATATCGAGTCGTCGGGCCCGGAGCGACGGTCCGCATACGGCGTGATGCAAAATGGAATGTACCTGAGCCAGAGCTGACCTTAGTTATCAACAATCGGGGCGCGATCGTGGGTTATACGATTGGGAATGACATGAGTTCCCGCGATATCGAGGGCGAAAATCCGCTTTATCTGCCGCAGGCGAAGGTCTACGACGGAAGCTGCGCGATCGGCCCCTGCGTTTACTTCAGCGAAAAGCCCCTCGGAGAGGATACCGAGATCAGACTTTCGATTTATCGCAACGGCGCGGCAATCTTCAGGGACGCGACGCAGATCCGCAGAATCAAACGGTCGCTTTCCGACCTCGTGCGATATTTGTACCGTGAAATCACCTTTCCGCAGGGATGCCTGCTGATGACCGGCACCGGAATCGTGCCGCCAGGCGATCTCACGCTTCACCACGGCGATGAAATCGAAATCTCCATCGATCCCATCGGTACGCTGAGAAATGTGGTGGAGTAATTCCTTATAAGCTGTATTGCCCTGCAAGGCTTTTTTTGGAGGCGCGGGTGGGAATCGAACCCACGCATGAAGGTTTTGCAGACCTCTCCCTTACCGCTTGGGTACCGCGCCTCGGAAGGACAGTATACCCAAACTACGCTCGATTCGATTTTCGCACATTGTCTTAAATCGATAGGTCAAGCGGGCGTTTGGGGCACTAGATCGCCGTGGAATTCCACCTTGTGCGTGTTCGTCAGCAGGATGCGCGATTCCTCGAAGCCAAGCTTGATCCGGCGGCGCAACTCGCGTGCCACGTCGTCTTTGCGATTCAGGATCGTGCGAACCTGTAACCGCAGCACAGTTCCGTCAAGCGAAAGCGATTCGATCCCGAGTACGCGAGGACCGTCCACCAATGCTGCCGACCAATCCGGATCGTTTCGAAAATCCCCCGCGATCTTCTCCAGCGTGGCAATGGCACGGCCTGCCTGCTCGTCCGAGGGAATCGTCACATCGACAAAAGCCTGTGACCAGTCACGGTTTAAATTCGATACCTGCCCCACCAGCGAATTGGGAATTGTCACCATCGCTCCGTTTGCGTTTCGCAGAACGGTGCGACGCAGCGTCAGATGCTCCACGCGACCGGTCTCGCCGTTCAACTGAATCACGTCACCGACGACGAACTGATCCTCAATCACGATAAAGAATCCGTTGATTAGGTCCTTTACGAGGTTCTGTGCGCCAAAGCCGAGTGCAAGGCTCGCTACCGCCGCGGTCGCTTCCAGCGGCGTTACGGTGAAGCCAAATTCCGGCAGCGCCATCAAAACCGCGCCGGCAACGATCAGCGCCACGCCTGCGCTGTAAGCGATTCCGGCGACGGTGCGTGTTTGCTGTTCACGCATCTGGCCCACGCGCGTGGGCCCTTTCGAAATCTCCACCAGTCGCGAAGTGAGCGCCTTCCAAACGCGCGCCAGAATCAGCGCGAAGAGAACGATCATCAGTAATCTCAGGCCGTTCGTCTCGGCGAGATCGATCCAGTGTCTAAGCGCAGGATTCATGGCAGTTTTTTACTGTAAAGCGCCAAATTATACCATCGCGCCAGTACGCACTCGTAGGTAAGGCGCACCACAATGTGCTATCGCAGCATCGGTTGGAAACGGCGAGCCGCGCGGCGCTGGAACGTCGCCTTTAATGCGGATTACCTTGACACGCCCCGCGCCCGGTGTAAAAGTTTGTGCCGAAATTGCAATTCGGAACTATTTTATCAGTCGAAAAGAACGCGCCGGGCTCGCTAACGCCCAGCGGCCGTCGAACAGCAGCACTTTTCGGAGGCACGATGTCGACGAAGTCCTCTTTTCTTTTTTTGCTTTGCGTCGCCCTACTACTCACTGGCAGCAGCGTTGGTCGCGCCGACGATAACGCGACTTCACTCTCACGCCAGCAGTATCTCGAAAGACTTCAGCAGATTCTTCCTTCCGACCCAGCCTTTGACGCATGGCTAAAGCAGACTGGGGCACTCCCGCCGGATTTCAACTCGCTTCCGAAGCACGACCAACTGCCCGACCCACTTACCTTTCTCGATGGCCGCACTGTGAAAACCGCAGCCGAATGGCCGGCTCGCCGCGCCGAAATCCTATCGCTCTTCCAAAAGTACATTTGGGGTACATTTCCCCCACGCCCCACGATCGGCCACGTCGAGGTTCTCGACGAAAGCCACCGGCCGGGTTACACGGTTCGAAACGTGCGGCTCGAATTTGGCCCTGAGAACAAAGGCACGCTGCGCGTCCGCGTATACATTCCGGACGGCAAGGGCCCGTTTCCTGTTTTGATCAACAGTAGCCTCGAAGGGTGGGCGCCCTCGCTGATTCGCCGCGGCTACATTTCAGCGGGCTACGCCGGCAACGATTTTATGGATGATGCCGCCGCGATCTCCGCGCTGTATCCGAAAAACGATTTTGCTCTTCTGCCTCGCCGGGCATGGTGCGCCAGCCTCGTCGTCGATTATCTCTACTCGCTTCCTCAAACCGACAGCAAGCGCATCGGCATCTACGGCTATTCGCGTGATGGCAAGATGGCGGTTATTGCTGCGGCGTTCGACCCGAGGATCACGGCGGTGATCGCCGGCAGCACAGGCGTCGGCGGGGTGCTTCCGTTTCGTGCATCCAGCGAAACCGGCTTCGGCGAAGGCATCGAAACAACGACGCGCGCGTTTCCCACTTGGTTCGCGCCGCAACTCAGGTTTTTTGTCGGCCGTGAAGATCGCTTGCCTGTCGACGGCAATCTTATCGCCGCGCTGATCGCTCCGCGCTCCCTGCTCATGGAATGGGGGCACAATGATCAGGTTTCCAGCACATGGGGAAACGAGCAAACTTACTATTCTTCATTGAAGGTATATAAACTTCTCGGCGCGCCCAATGCCGTTGCCACGTTTCGTTTGCCTGGTTTCCACGGCGCAAACGACGAAGAGGCCGACCTCGACTGGCTTGATCAACAGTTCGGGCGGCAGAAGCCGGACTGGACGAGCAATCTCATTTTCGAGTGGGATTGGAATCAGTGGCGCACTCGATCCGGCGAAACGGTCGATCTCAGGCGCTATCGGAGGCACGCCGCCGCCGACATTTTGAAATCCTCGAACGGCTCGACAATCTCGTCCGTCGAAGAATGGCAGGAAAAAGCCGCAGCGCTGCGCAAATCCGTTCTCTGGATGCTTGGCACGGAGCCTGCGAAGCTTGCGCCCGAGGATCAAGCGCCGCCGTTTGCGGGTCGCGGACGCGGCCGGGGACCCGCGCCGAGCGCCTACAATTACATTCCCAATCCCGCGCAGGTCACGCCGGACATCCCTGCATGGGTCGTTTCTTCCGGTGGCAAAAGTTTTGGTTGGGACGAGCCGGAGAAAAGCGAAACTACCGATCGCCGCATCGTTTTCGGCGGCGGCATTCGCGGCGACCTCTACTATGCAAAGGATACGCCGCCCGGCAAAAAATTGCCGACCGCGATCTGGCTGCACGGCTTCAGCTATCCGCTCGGCTACGAGTGGGTCTATCACACAAACGACTTGCATCCGATTCTTGCGCTCGTGCAGCAGGGTTATGCAGTACTCGCCTACGACCAAAGCGGCTTCGGCAGCCGCCTCAACGAGACTGGGCCGTTTTATGACCGCTATCCGCACTGGTCGCACATGGGCCGCATGGTTGAGGACGCGCAAGCCGCCGTTGACGCACTAGAAAAAGACAGCCTCGTCGATCCTTCGCACATCTATCTTTTCGGCTATTCGATTGGAGGCGCTGTCGCGCTGTACACCGCCGCGCTCGATTCGCGCGTCGCCGGCGTGATCTGCGCAGCCGGCTTCACGCCCATGCGCACGGATACGGCTGCAACCGGCACCGGCGGAATCGCGCGGTGGGCCTTTGTGCGCGATATTCTCCCGCGGCTCGGGTTCTTCGTGGGACACGAGTCGCAGATACCTTACGATTTCGACGATCTCATCGCCATGGTCGCGCCACGGCCGGTATACGTCCTCAATCCCCTGCTCGATCGCGACGACACCGCGTCCGATGTTGAGGCCACGGTGAAGGAGGCCGGAAAGATCTATTCGCTTTACGGAGCGTCGAACAAGATCGAAATCCGTTCACCGTGGGATTACAATCGCCTGACGAACGCCGAGCAAGACGCTGCCATAAAGTGGCTGACGCAAGCCGCTGATACCGGCGCCACTGCCATTGCGCAGGCTCATCAATAAGAATCGCTCGCGGCCTCAGCGGATGCAACGGGTTCCTCAGCCTGCGGGAGTTTTTGTGAACGTACGGTTCCGACCAGCAACAAGGCGTTTGTCAGCAAAATCACGGACACTGCAAGCGACGGAAGGAATTCGAAAGCAGCCCCGCGCACCTGAAGTATTTCGATTCCGAGCACTGCGGTAATCAGCCCGCGTGGCACAAACCATAGCATCAGTTCCCGCTCCAGCCGAGTGAACGTCCGCCACGCAAGCCTGCCGGTTTCGACGGCGACGGCGCGGGCGATGACGATCGCGATGGTAGACAAGAGAGCGAGTAGTATGTTTTCGCGTAGGCCAGTCCAATCGACCAACAATCCAAGCAGCACGAAAAAGAACGTTCGTAGCAGAAATGCCAGCTCTCCGTGAAATGTCAGCATCTGCTCACTCGGCTCACTAGCCGCGCGGCTATTTGGGCTCTTGATGGGGGTTTCGTTGAACCAGTCCGCCGGGCTTGTTTCGTCAAAATGCAGGCGCTTGCGCACGGCCGGGAAGTTGCTCAGCGTCAATCCAAAAAACAGCACGGCAATCAGTTCGTTGCCCTGAAGCAGGTGTACGCCGGAATAAACGAGCAACACCGCGGCAAACGTCAGCACATGCCAAAACCGTTGCTCCGAAAGCGCTGGCAGTAAGTAAGACCACAGCACTCCGGCCAGAACACCCACGGCGATCGCCAGAAGCAAACTCGACCCAAGCATCCAGGCAATCGTCTTCGGGTGAGCGTTCCCGCCTGCGGCGATTTCGAGGAGAGTTGTTACTGCAAGCACCGCAAATGCATCACCCAACGAAGACTCCACCATGAGCGTAACGGCGAGTTCCCGTCGCAATCGAACCTGTTGCAAAACCGGCAGTAGGATCGAACTGCTCACGCAGCCAAGCACCCCTCCAATCAAGAGCGCATCGATCCAGGAAAAACGGAAGAAAAAACGACATACGACGGCTATTAGAACACCCGAAAGCAGATAGCTGAAGAGCGACAAAAAAAATCCGGCACCAAAATGACGGAGCACTTCTCTTAATTTCAGGTCGAGGCCGCCTTCGAAAAGTATCAACATGAGCGCGAGCGAACCAAACCCGTGAGTGACGCTGCGAAATACGTCCGGATCGACCCAGTGCAGGACCGGGCCGATCAACACTCCTGTGGCCATAAGAATCAGCACGTCCGGCACATGCGTAAAGCGCACGAGACGGTTCGCCACAAAGGCGAGTACCAAAAGTCCGCCAAGCAGCGCGAAGAATGCGTAGAGGTTCATGAGCCTGCCCCAGAGCGCCGAACGATCATCGGAGCGCCCGCCTCCAAACGCAATGAGGTTTAGGAAGTATGCAGCGCACGGAAATACCCCGGCTTACACCGAATTCCGCCGCTCAACGGGGCCAATTGCCTGGTGCCCACCGTAGTACAAGGTCAGACCAAAACGTAATACAATAAACCTGCTTAGCTCATCACCGCGCGCCCGTAGCTCAGTTGGATTAGAGCGTGTGCCTCCGGAGCACAAGGTCAGGGGTTCGAGTCCCTTCGGGCGCGCCAGTTTTATTAGAGTCCGGCCCGGAGACATGCGCAACAGCATGCGCCGGCGGATCGTAACGCTGGCTGGGCCTAGTGTGACTCGCATCACAGACGCCAGACCGGCAGCTCCGTATATTTGACGGTCCTTCGACGATTCTCCTCAGGCAAAAGAAAGAATTCTCTGGATGCTTGTGAAGCCGCTAAGCACATGGACCCGCACGCAGCAATCGCCGATCGCTTGAACGTGGAGAGCCCGAAACGGACCCGCACTGCCATTGTTTGGTCTTCGCAGATGACGATCGCGATGCTCGCTACTGTGTGTATCGCCTCGCATCTGGTGCTTCGATACGGATTCAACACATCCAGAACGGTTTGGGTGACGCCGCTAATTTTGGCCCTCGTCGGCGGCGGTGTGCCTTTGCTGGTGCAATTGGCACGGAGACTGTTTGCCCTGGAGTTTGGTTCGGATCATCTTGCTGGAATCTCAATCATCACTTCCGTCATCCTCGGCGAATATTTGGTTGGAGTCATCGTCATTCTTATGCTCTCGGGTGGCACGACGCTTGAGGAGTTCGCGAGCCGGCGCGCGTCTTCGGTGCTTGAGGCGCTGGCTCGGAGGATGCCACAGGTGGCCCATAAGAAAGTCGGCTCTGGTTTATCCGAGACCAAGCTCACGGATGTCTATGTCGGCGACATCCTAGTCGTTTTCCCGCACGAGATTTGCCCCGTTGACGGCACGGTCGTCGACGGAGAGGGGCAAATGAATGAGGCGTATCTGACGGGCGAGCCTTTTGAGATCGAGAAGGTTCCCGGGTCGGAGGTGCTCTCGGGAGCGGTAAACGGCGATTTCGCGCTGCAGATCCGCGCCGACAAACTCGCCACAGACTCGCGCTACGCGAGAATCATGCGCGTGATGCAGGACGCCGAGCAGCACAGACCACACATTCGACGCCTGGCAGACAAACTGGGCGCCTGGTACACGCCGACGGCGCTGGCGCTCGGGGCGGCGGCATGGGTGATTTCGGGCGAATCGCACCGCTTTCTGGCCGTTATTGTGGTGGCTACCCCTTGCCCCCTCCTGATTGCGATTCCGGTCGCAATCATCGGGGCGATCTCGCTGGCGGCGCGGCGCGGCATCATTATCCGGAATCCGGCGATTCTCGAACAGGTCGATCGTTGCCGCACGCTGATCTTTGATAAAACGGGAACACTGACGTACGGAGAACCGACTCTGTCTGAGATTCTCTGCGCGCCGGGATTTACGACGGACGAAGTCCTGCAAAAACTGGGAAGCATCGAGCGCTACTCCAAGCATCCTCTTGCTCGCGCACTCGAACAAGCCGCACGCGATGCCCGCCTGCCGATGGAGCCGGTCTCGCAAATCAGCGAACGCCCGGGCGAAGGGCTGAAAGGCAGTGTGGGCAATCGACAAGTGTGGGTCACGAGCCGGAACAGAATCAAAGATCGCAGAACTGACCTCCCAGCCGTTGCGTCAGGACTGGAATGTATCGTTTTTCTGGATGACGTGTACGCGGCCACGTGCCGCTTCCACGATACGCCTCGCAAAGACAGCCGTACCTTTATCAAACATCTCCGTCCGCGCCATTCCGTCGGGCGCGTTTTGATCGTATCCGGCGACCGGGATGAGGAGGTTCGGCATCTCGCTCAGCAAGTGGGGATTGATGAAGTTTATTCGGCCAAGAGCCCGGAGGAGAAAGTCACAATCGTGCGCGCGGAGGCCGCTCAGGCGCCGACGCTTTTCCTGGGCGACGGAATTAACGATGCACCCGCGATGCAGGCGGCCACCGTCGGAGTCGCGTTTGGAACACAGAGCGACATCACGACCGAAGCAGCGGATGCCGTGATACTGGAAACTTCGCTCAGCCGAGTCGACGAACTGATTCATATCGCCCGGCACATGCGCCGGATTGCGTTACAGTCGGCCGTCGGTGGAATGCTTTTGAGCATGCTCGGAATGATCGTGGCTGCCTTCGGATATTTGCCACCAATTGGCGGAGCCATTGCGCAGGAGATCATCGATCTCGCTGCCGTGCTGAATGCCGTTCGCGTCGCATTGCCTGTGCGCCGATTGGTCGATTTTTGAGCGGTATTATTCCGTAAAACGGAAGCCCATTTCCGTGACGCGCTCTCCCTCACCGCTGTGATAGATTTCATCGGGCCATTTTACGTTTGACAAGCGGTCTCCGGGATGAACGTGGACCAACCAAAACACTTAGCGGATGACGCACGACAAGCATCCATTGGGCTCGACGTTCCCGTTTCTGGTGCGTCACCGCAACGGGGTGGGTTTTTCGCGGCGACAACTGCATTCGTCGTCCTGTTTTGCATTGTGGGACTCGCTCTGTGGGGACTTCCTTTCTACTACGATTTCATGGTGCAGCAGTTTGGGTGGACGCGCGCACAGGTCACATCAGGAAACGCAATCAGCAAGTTGGTGATCGGGCCGGCATTTGGGTTCTTCGCCGGATGGATCATCGACCGATTTGGTCCGCGCTTGATGATGATGGCGGGGATTCTGATGGCTGGCGCGGCACTAGTCGGCCTCGGATCGATCTCAAGCCTCGGGATGTTCTATCTTTTTTACTTTTTCAACGCGTTGGGTTACGTCTGTGGAGGACCGCTGCCCAATCAAGTACTGCTTACACGCTGGTTCGATAAGAGCCGTGGTAAGGCGATGGCGTTCGCGTATCTGGGAATCGGATTTGGCGGGGCAGCCGTGCCCTGGATTTCGAACGCGCTGATCACCAGATTCGGATGGCAAGCATCGCTACGATACCTTGGGATCGGAATCGTCGCCGTTTCGTTACCGCTGGCGTTTTTTGTGAAGGAAATTCCGGCACCGGCCAAATCCGAGCCGCGCACCGCGCCCGTGAGCGTAAAAGCTGCCTTCAAGAGCGGCTCGTTCTATTTGCTAACGCTGGGAAGCATGTGCTCGATTGCGGCCGTGAGCGGCACGCAGCAAAATTTAAAACTCTTCTTGAGCCTGGACAGGCATTTTTCGCAGAGTGCTGCGGCCCGCGTTTTATCGCTAATCCTCACGTTCAGCATTTTGGGCCGCTTGCTGATCGGATGGCTTGCCGATCGCTTTTCGAAAACACACGTAATGCTGCTGACGTACTTCCTGGTGGCGGCCGGCATTCCGCTGCTTTTTTTGGGGCGAAACCCGATTGCGATCTATGTGTCCGCCGCCGTGTTTGGCACCGGCCTTGGCGGCGACTATATGGTGATCCCGCTGATCGCAGCGGAGATTTTTAGTGGGCAGATGCTAGGCAGGCTGCTCGGCGTGATACTGACGGCGGGCGGAATGGCCGAGGCGGTGTCACCCTGGATGATGGGCTACCTTCGTGACACAACCGGAAGCTACCTGGCAAGCTGCGTTGTGCTGGTGATCGTAGCCGTGTTGGGAATGGTTGCGGTACTCGGCCTGCCCGATCGACAAAAGGCGACATGAATAAACCTATGGTTCGCGTGGCGAGTATAAAGAATACAGAACGCCTTCGGGCGCATCTCGATTCTCTCAATGTGACGATTCCGTGCGATCACGAACTGGCACGACCCGAAGATTCGCCCCTGCGATGGCCTCTTGCTAAAGGCGAAATCAAGATCGGGAATCGCATCGCCGTTCAGCCCATGGAAGGCTGGGACGGCTTGTCTGACGGCAATCCTAGCGCAAATACGATTCGCCGCTGGAAGCGTTTCGGCGCGAGCGGCGCGAAACTGATTTGGGGCGGCGAAGCCGTGGCCGTCGTGCACCACGGACGAGCGAATCCAAACCAACTCGTGGCCGCACCCCACACCGAATGCGGAATTACGCAGCTGCGCGACACGTTGATCTCGGAACATCGCGCGCGCACCGGCTCGACCGACGGCCTCGTGATGGGACTGCAGCTCACTCACTCGGGACGCTATTGCCGCCCGAATGCATACAACCGCGCCGAGCCGAAGATTCTATATCATCATCCTTTTCTTGATCGTAGATTGCGCCTGCCCGACGATTATCCGGTCCTGAGTGACGCGGAAATCGAGAGCATCATCGAGAGTTTTCACCGCGCGGCCGTGATGGCGCGGAAGCTCGGCTTCGATTTCGTCGATATAAAGCATTGCCATGGTTACCTCGGGCATGAATTTCTCAGCGCGCGAACGCGCGAAGGACGCTACGGTGGCAGCTTCGAAAATCGCACGCGCTTCTTGCGCGAGGTGGTGCAGGGTATCCGCTCGCTCGCGCCGGGACTTGAAATCGGTGTGCGCCTCTCGGCGTTCGACACGATCCCGTTTCGTCCAGACCCGCAGCAGAGTACGAAGGGAAAACTCGGACCCGGAATTCCGGAGGTCTACGGGAACGGAAACGGCTACGAATTCGGATTTGGCGCCGACTCATCGAACCCTATGGAATTCGACTTGGATGAGCCGACGAAATTCCTGGCGCTTCTTGAGGATCTCGGCATTCATCTCGTCAATCTCACGGCGGGAAGCCCTTATTACAACCCCCATATCATCCGGCCCGCTCTCTTTCCGCCCTCAGATGGATATTTGCCTCCCGAGGATCCTCTCATTGGCGTCGCACGGCAAATGAACGTGGTGCGAACTCTAAAGCAGCAGTTTCCTAATTTGATTTTCATGGGATCAGCGTATACATACCTGCAAGATTTTTTGCCGAACGTGGCCCAGGCAGCTTTGCGCGATGGATGGGTGGATTGCGTCGGCATCGGCCGCATGATTCTGACGTATCCCGAAATTCTATGGGATGCCGCCGAAGGGCGAGAAATTGCGCGCAAGCATATCTGCAGGACTTTCAGCGATTGCACAACGGCGCCGCGCAATGGCATGCCATCCGGCTGCTATCCGCTTGACGATTACTATAAGGAATCTGAATACGCTGTGCGTGTGGCCGCACTTAAGAAACATTAGGCGCACGCTTCAGGGGCGAGAAACGGCGGAGACGATGCCGGAAATTGAAATGAAAACTCCCATCTTGAAGATTGAATCCCTTCTCTCGCGGCAGAAACCTCGGCGAAAGGTGCAGGGAATTGCGGCTGCTCTTTTGCCGTTTGGAGCCGATGGAAAGGTATCGCTGGAATCTTTTCAAGAGCATCTTCGGGCAACGCATCGTGTAGGCCTGATGAATGCCGTGAACATGGATACTGGCTACGTGAATTATCTGAGCGATGCCGAGAAGCTCGACGTATTGCGCTGGACGCGCGATGCGCTCGGTGAGGGCGTCCCTTTCGTCGCTGGCGCGTATATCGAAGGGCAGTCGGGCGAGATCGTCCATCTCTATCGCAAGCAAATCGAGCCGATCGCTCGTACTGGCGGCATTCCGATTCTTTTTCAAACGTCACGCTTGCATGGAAAATCGCCGAGAGAAAAAGCAGATACCTATCGAGCTATTTGCGAAGGCTATCCGCACGTTCTGGCGTTCGAACTGGGACGGATGTTCGCACCCAATGGAGAGATTTTTGACGAAGAGACCGTTCGAAGACTGATGGATATACCGGCAATCAAAGGAATGAAGCACTCTTCTCTCGACCGGCTCATCGAATTGGAGCGGCTCGCTCTGCGTGACAAGCTCCGGCCCGATTTCCGCATCTATACCGGGAACGACCTGGGCATCAACATGATTGACTACGGTTCCGATTACTTGCTGGGGCTGGCAACCTTCGCACCGGAAAAATTCGCAGAGCGCGACCGGCTGTGGGAGGCAGGTGAGGCGAACTATTATGCACTCTCGGATGCGCTGCAATATTTAGGCAATGTGGCTTTTCGCGCGCCAGTGCCCGCTTACAAACATTCGGCCGCCGTCTTTCTTCGCTTAACCGGCAGAATTCCCAGCGATCGCGCGCATCCGAAAAATCTTCAGCGACCCGCGTGGGAAGCGGACATGCTGCGCGATTGCGCGCTGCGTCTCGGCTATTCTTGATCGGCGGCCAATGCGGCGCTATTTCGTCACTTTCGTCACGAAATAGGTAACCTGCTTTGCGGGCTCCAGCGTCATCATGTGAGGCGTTTTCGGCGGGATGTAGATCACGTCGCCCGGTTCCATTTTCGTTTGCGTGCCACCGCGGATTCCAGAGCCGCGAATCTCACCAGGCTGGATTTCCTTGCCGTCGACGACCGTGCCACCCACCGTTATGGTGACGCTGCCTTGCGAAATCACAAGTATATCGGCCTGATTTGCATGCCATTCGGCTTGGCCGGAACCCTCGCGATGGGCGATCATGAAGGTGGTGTTGCCGTCGGTTGCGATGGTTTCGCTCGCCACTTCGTGCGCGTCAATTTTTCGGGACAACCTTTTTCCTTGCGCCTCGATTTCGGACAGCTTCCAAACGTGCACACCTGGAGCATCAGCAGCGGGCGCGACCATCGCTGCCATTGCCAGCGCAGCTGCCACGGCCAAAATACGTTGAGTGACGCTAATTCGTCGGCTTAGTCTCATTTTTCACCTCGCGGTCTTCTTCAGAGCTTCGCATCGGGGACGGCCATTTCGCGCGCCAGCCTATTCCGTCGCGCGTCATTATTCAAACAGCTCCCAGATCAGAATATTTGATCTAAAGCCCGACCTACACTAGGCAGCCATTGTGCCGCCCGGAATGGCTTTGATAAACCACCTGCGAAACCAATTCTGCAACTCCGCACCCTGCGACGCGCGTTGATCGCTTAGCGGCTGAGCAAACTCTGTATCACAAATTCCGCGCGCCTGCGCGATCCATTTCAGCCCCCACGGCGTCGGTAGCGAATCGAGCTGGTTCGCGATTTCACGCACAAGGCACCACGAATCGTCGAATTCAGCCGAAGCGGCAGAAGCTCCCTGTGCGAAAAGCGTGAGGATCAGTTCCGGCAGAACGCACGCAATCCCTGAAACGATGCCGTCGCAGACACTTTCGCTGAGCGCGGGACGCAGCGTTGGATCACTACCGACGATGCGGCACGCTTCCGTTCCGCTTCCGGTCAAATCGCGCAAAATATCCAGTGAGCCGCCCGAATCTTTGATGCCGATCATGTTTGGAACTTCAGCGATGAGCTTGCGGACCGTTCCCGTTTCAAGCCCGGAACTGAACTGCGGCAGATTGTACAAAAGAATCGGCAGGTCGGTTTGTTTCGCGACCGCCCTGCAAAATGCGTCCAAATCCTGCTGCTGATAGCGAAAGTAATAGGGCATTGGCAGGAGCAGTCCGGCAACGCTTTCCTCTCGTGCAACTTGCACCAGTTCGGAAACGCGCGAGACGCTTGGCCCTCCGATGCCGCATAGGATTCTTGCCTTGCCTCGGCTCGCCTTGCGCACCGTTTTCAGTATCGTCTGCAAATGCTGCGCGCTCGCCAGACAAAACTCGCCTGTTGCCCCGTTCAGCGCGAATGAATCGATGCCTCGCGAAAGGAGAAACTGAACGAGCCGCGTAAGTGCAAGGACATCCACGCTGTCGTCGGCTTTTCGTGGCGTGAGCAGCGCCGCAAAGACTCCCGAGAATTCCTTCACAGCCATGCGAATCTCCACAACGGAAGCGCGCTACTTCGGCACGTCGGATAGAGGGAAATGCACGTGCCGAATGGCTTTCCGTTGCCACGTGTACGTAATTTCCAGATCGCCACTCGCTGCCTGAATGATCGCCGGGTACGAATATTCGCCCGGCTGATCCTCCAGCGTGTAGAACATGCGGAAGTGTTCGCCGTCCGTCGAAACGGCGAGGTTCAGGGGCGAGCGACCGCTTGTCGTGTTGTTGTAAACGAGCACAATTCGCCTGTCGTGAAGAACGACGGCGTCGATTCCGGAATTGGGATTCGGCACATCGAGCAGACGCGGCTCGGTCCATGTAAGGCCGTTATCGTGCGAATCGGAGATGACCACGCGGCCGATATTTGTCGTGGACCGCGCGTAAAAGCGCAGATGTTTCGGCTCCAGCCGGACAACGGTCGGCTGGATAATTCCATAGTTTGCGCTTGTATCGGCTACGGGTATTGAGGCGACCGCGCCCTGCGAAGCAGCGCTGCCGGCACTGCTCGCGGCGACTCCTGGCACAAACGGACCAAGCTTCATCCAAGTCTTACCGTCGTCCGCACTGCGTTCAATCCACGCGGCCCAGGTCCGATACGCTTCGATGGACGAGCCGGCGATGATCGTGCCATCTTTCATCACCAGCGGCTTGGCCCGAATCGGTCCGAGCAAGCCGGCGGGCAGGTGCTGCGCTGCGGACCATGTTCGTCCGTCATCATCGCTGTATTTGCGTGCTGCCGCCCACTGTTGCGGGCTCGGTCCGAACTTGTAGTAGAGCCAGAGCTCCCCCGCCGCGTCATGAAACAGCACCGGATTCCAGCAAGGAACGTTCTCTTCGCGCGCAAGCTCCACTGGCGCCGACCACGAGCCGCCAGACATTCGCGCCGACCAGATCGCGACGTCCGGCTTGCCTTCGGCGGTTCCGCCAAACCATGCGGCCAAGAGGTCCCCATTCTTGAGCTGAACGATCGTCGACGCGTGGCTTGAGGCAAAAGGCACCGAACCAGGCTGGAAGATGAGCTCTCCCTTCGGCTGGGCATCTGCCGATCCGGCGAAGATCAGAAATAGCACAACCAGCTGAAATATGAACGGTTTCAGCAGTGTTTTCATCTCGTGCGGAAGTATACCTCTTATGTCGGCAGTATGTCGACATGGCACTGCCCTACGTGTTATAACACACTCTTCAAAATGCCTTTCAAGAGAAACGCTCGGGCGCGTAGCCAGTTCCATGGCGGTTCTATTCGCGAGAAGGCTTATATTCACATCCAGAGGCGCATCGCTAATGGCACCTTGGCGTCTGGGTGCGGCGTCTCCGAACTCTTACTATCTAAGGAACTGAAGAGCAGCAGAGCGCCCATTCGCGAGGCGATGCATAAGCTCGCCGCGGAAGGTTTGCTTGAGCAAAATCCTTCTGGCGGCATGGTAGTCGCGCAATTGAAGCGCGAAGACATCATCGAGCTCTACGAATTGCGCGAGGCGCTCGAAGTCTATGCGGTTGGCAAGGTCGCACGCTCGGGAATGCTTCCGTCAGATAGATTGCGCTTGCAGCGTTTGGTTGACGAAGTGGCAGATCTAAGGCGCGAGCTCGAAAGAAGCAAGCGCAGTGCGCTGGACTCAAAGGGAATGGCACGATTCATCGCGTGCGATCTCGGTTTTCACGCGCTGCTGATGAGCATCGCCGGGAATTCTCGCCTCCAGAAGATCGTTAGCGATACGCGGCTCCTGATCAGGATATTCGCGATTCGCCGCCAGGGTCATGACCGCCCCGCGCTCAAGAGCATCCAGCGTTATCACCAGCAAATTCTGGATTCCGTCGCGAAACAACAGCCCGAAGCGGCGATGATTGTGCTCGGCGAACACATCCGCGCAAGCCAGCGAGAACGCCTCACTGAGTACGATCAGTGGAAGCGCGAAGTGAGCTTGCGCAAAAGCGTCCGGATCCTTGATTCGCATGGAACGGCGCGGCGGGCATGAGCGGCGCGTCATTCGTGAACTGGAGGCAGGATTCTTCCTATAAATGGCTGCTGATCGGCCTCTTGTGGTTCGTCTGCTTTTTCAACTACGCCGACCGGCAGGCAATCTTTTCCGTCTTCCCTCTGCTAAAAGATCAGATGCATCTCTCCAACGTGCAGTTGGGAATCATCGGCGGCGCGTTCACCTGGATGTACGCACTCTTTGGACCGTTCGCTGGCTCTTTGTGCGACCGCTTTCCTCGCAAGACGCTGATTGTTGGAGCGCTGATCTTTTGGTCGCTCATCACGGCGGCCACGTCGATCTGCCGTGACTATTCGCAGCTGATTGCCGTCCGCGCGCTAAGCGGCCTAGGCGAAGCATTCTATTTCCCAGCAGCGATGTCGATTGTCAGCGACTATCACGGCGCAAATACCCGCTCCCGAGCCATGTCGTGGCATCAATCCGGCGTTTACGCCGGCACAATTGCAGGCGGAAGCCTCTCCGGGTTTTTCGGTCAATACTACGGATGGCGGTCGAGCTTCGTCATCTTTGGGTCTGCCGGAATTCTGCTCGCTATCATTCTGTGGGGCGCACTGAGGGAGCCCGCGCGTGGCATGTCCGAAAGTGCCGGGGCGAAGACAAGCGAGAAACGAACCGAGTCTACGACGCACGATACTCAGCGCTGGACCGGCCCACTTCGCGGCTTGATCGGTGTGCTGCAGAATCCCATGGCGCTGCTTTTGATAGCCGTCTTCATTGGGGCGAATTTCGTCGCGGTTGTCTTTCTCACATGGATGCCTACATTTCTTTACAACAAGTTCCACATGAGCCTTTCGATGGCAGGGCTGAATGCGACCGTGTACATCCAGATCGCGTCAGTGCTCGGCGTGATCTCCGGCGGCATTCTTGCGGATGCGTTGGTGAAGAAAAGAGCCGGCGGCCGCATGCTCGCACAATCCGTCGGTCTCCTCGTCGGCGTTCCTTTTGTCTTTCTTACAGGCTGGACCACGTCGGTGGCTGTGCT
The DNA here is from genome assembly GCA_963753205.1 of uncultured Acidobacteriota bacterium. Classification (GTDB taxonomy): domain Bacteria; phylum Acidobacteriota; class Terriglobia; order Acidiferrales; family UBA7541; genus Palsa-295. Next base: position 814,330 of record CAVWBL010000002.1, read on the forward strand.
GATCGTAGCGATGATCGGCTTCGGCTATTTCAAAGGTCTTTACGATGCGAACATTTTCGCGAGCCTGTATGACGTGGTCCCGGTTGAACGGCGCGGAGCGGCGGCGGGCACACTCAATTCGCTGGGTTGGCTCGGCGCGGGGTTCGCGCCGGTGGCAATCGCAATATCCGCCGAGCACTACGGTATGAGCGCAAGCATCAGCGCCACCGCCGGCATTTACGTGCTGATAGGGCTCCTGTTAATTACAGGCGCCGCGCGCCAAAACCGGAAGACGCGGCAAAAGCCAGAATAAAGACCCCGGCGAGTTCAAATGGCGTCCGCCACTACTTTTTGCCTCTGCTCGCCAAGTCCCTCGACGCCAAGCCGCATCGAGTTGCCGGGCCGCAAAAACACCGGCGGTTTCTTTCCGGCGCCCACTCCGGGCGGCGTGCCGGTAGAAATGACGTCGCCGGGCTGCAGACTCATAAATTTGCTCAAATAACTCACCAGATAGGCGACGCCAAACACCATCGTCGCGGTCGTGCCGTCCTGCTCGCGTTTTCCATTGACCTCAAGCCACAATCCCAGCCTTTGCGGATCGGGCACCTCATCGGCAGTCACGAGCCAGGGCCCAATCGGTCCAAACGTGTCCGCGCTCTTGCCTTTCACCCACTGGCCGGTGCCTTCGAGTTGAAAGGCGCGCTCGGAGACATCGTTCACGACGCAATATCCTGCCACGTGCTCGAATGCCTTGTCCTGGTTCACGTATTTCGCCGCCTTGCCGATCACTATTCCGAGTTCGACTTCCCAGTCCGTTTTTTCGGAGCTGCGCGGGATCACCACGTTGTCATTCGGCCCACAAATCGCCGAAGTAGCCTTCATAAAAATAATAGGCTCGCGGGGCACAGTCATACCCGATTCGGCAGCGTGATCGGAATAATTAAGGCCGATACAAATAAACTTGCCAACGTTTCCGATGCACGGTCCTAGCCGAACTGGCTCGCTCACGCGTGGCAATTTCGCCGTGTCGAGCGCTCGCAGCTTTTCGATTCCTGCCGGAAGCAGCGCCTCTCCCGCTATGTCCGGAATGATTCCCGACAAATCTCGGGTTGTGCCGTCCGCTGCCAGAATTCCGGGCCTTTCGCGACCCGCATCGCCGTAGCGCAACAGTTTCATTCGTCCTCCGATTCACCGACTCGAATCACATCGTCCATCCGCCGTCGATCACATGGATCTGGCCGGTCGTGAAGCTCGATTCGTCCGACGCAAGATACACCGCGAGCGCAGCAATCTCCTCAGGCCGCCCCACTCGTCCCATGGGTTGCCTCGCGATGAAATCCGAACGCGTCTTCTCGATGTTGCTCCCAAGCGCGGCGATTCGTGCGTCGAGCGACGGCGTCTGCACCGTCCCCGGACAGATCGCATTGCAACGAATGCCTTTGCTTACGAAATCCGCCGCTATTGACTTTGTCAGCCCCACAATCGCAGCCTTCGATGCCGTGTAAACGAACCTGTTTGGAATTCCCTTCACGCTCGAAGCAATCGAAGACATATTGATAATGTTTCCGCGTCCCACCGCCACCATTGCCGGCAACAACGCGCGGCACATTCGGTACATGGATTTCACGTTCAAGTCGAACGAAAAGTCCCAATCCCCTTCGGCGCAATCCAAAATCGTTCCTTGATGGACAAAACCGGCACAGTTAAACAACACATCGATCGCACCCAACTCTTTCGCAATGCTCTGCACGGCTTCAAGATCGCGCACATCCAACCGTCGCGTGCGGAGACTCGATCGTCCGGCATTAAGCTCTGCAAGCGCCGCTTCGTTAATGTCGGTCGCCCACACGGACGCGCCCTCGTCTGCAAATGCGAGCGCCGCTGCTCGCCCGATTCCCTGGGCTGCCGCTGTAACTACCGCCGTCTTTCCAGCCAGCCTTCCACCCATTTTGCTATGAGTCCTTTCTAAAAAACGAGCGCGGGTGAATTCTCCACAGCGAGAACGTCTGGAGGGATTAATGAGACTCCCGCGGAACCGCATCGCCTCGGCAGCCAATCAAAAAATCCAAGTCCGCACCGCAACTCGCTTGCTGCACGTGATCGAGATACAATTTCTGATAACCGCCATCCATAGCCGCCGAGGGCTGCCTCCACGCGGCTCGGCGTTTGTTCAAAGTTTCGTCGCTAAGATCCAGGTGCAACTTGCGCGCGGAAACATCGAGTTCGATGAAATCTCCGTCTTGCACCAATGCCAGGTTTCCACCGACCGCCGCCTCAGGACACACATGCAATACGACCGTGCCATAGGCCGTGCCGCTCATGCGCGCGTCCGATATCCGCACCATGTCTGTGACGCCTTTTTGCAAGATTTTCGCAGGCAGCGCCATGTTTCCTACTTCAGGCATCCCCGGATACCCTTTGGGTCCGCAATTCTTCATCACTAGGATGCAGGTTTCGTCTACGTCCAGCTTGGGGTCTTTTACGCGTTCGTTGTAATGCTCGATGCTTTCAAAGACGACCGCGCGTCCGCGATGCTTGAGCAGTTTCGGCGATGCCGCCGAAGGCTTCAGAACGGCGCCATCCGGCGCTAGATTGCCGCGTAATACCGCAACTCCGCCGCTTGCGACGAGCGGCCTGTCGAACGGACGAATCACTTCCGCATTCCAGTTCGGCGCATTCTTGCAATTCTCGGTAAGGGTCTTTCCATTCACCGTCAACGTGTGGCGATGAAGCAATCCGTGTTCATCCAATGTGCGAATCACGGCGGGCAACCCGCCCGCGTAATAAAAATCCTCCATCAGGAATCGTCCTGAGGGCATCAAGTCCAGCAGTGTAGGCACATCACGCCCTAGCCGATCCCAATCGTCGAGCCTCACCTTCACACCCACGCGGCCCGCCATTGCCAAATGATGGATCACGGCATTCGTTGAGCCGCCCACCGCGGCATTCACACGGATCGCGTTTTCGAAAGCTTCGCGCGTCAAGATCGTCGAAATCCGAATGTCCTCGCGAGCCATTTCGACAATTCGGCGTCCGGCCATATGCGCCAGTACGGACCTTCGCGAATCAGCCGCCGGGATCGCCGCATTGCCCGGCAATCCAAGCCCGAGCGCCTCGACCATCGAGGCCATCGTGGATGCCGTGCCCATCGTCATGCAATGCCCCGCGGAGCGCGACATGCACGTTTCCGCCTCGCGAAATTCCGCTTCGGACATAGTCCCGGCTTTCACCATAGCGTCGAATCGCCAAACGTCCGTTCCCGAACCGATGTTCCGGCCGCAATATTTCCCGTTAAGCATCGGCCCCCCGGATACGACAATCGCGGGCACATCGCAACTAGCCGCTCCCATGATCAGCGCTGGCGTGGTCTTGTCGCATCCGCATAAGAGCACCACTGCATCGATCGGATTTGCGCGAATCGATTCTTCGACATCCATGCTGACCAAGTTCCGGAAGAGCATGGCCGTGGGGCGCATATTCGTCTCTCCCAGCGAAGTCACCGGAAACTCCAGAGGGAACCCACCCGCTTCCCACACGCCGCGCTTTACGCACTCGGCGATTTCACGAAAATGCGCGTTGCACGGTGTCAACTCCGACCATGTGTTGCAAATTCCGATTACTGGGCGCCCGTCAAAAACCTCTGGCGGAAATCCGCGCATCCAGCTGCGATGCAGAAAGCCATCCTTGTCCATCCGCCCGAACCAGGCCGCTGACCGAAACGTCTTTTTCATGTCCTCATCCACGGCGCGGAAGCGCTCGCTTGCCACGTTCCGCTGATACCAACAATAGTTCTGTCCTTCGACCGCGCGTCGTCCCAACCACTCAGCTATTTCGGCCGATACGGCCAAATCGGCTGTGTGAACGCGGCACCATCTACATAAACGGTCTGCCCACTAATATACGACGCCTCGGGACTGGCCAAAAACGCGACGGCTTGCCCGACGTCCCGCGGCAGGCCAACGCGTCCCAAAGGAGTCGCTTCTCCCCAGATTTTTTCGTAATCGCCGCCCTCCGCTTTCGTTCGCTCCACAAGAATCGCGCCCGGCGCGACGCAATTCACGCGAATCCCATAGCTGCCCAGTTCGACCGCCGCAACCTTTGTAAGCATTTCGATCCCGCCCTTGCTTGCCGTATAAGCAATGAGCTGGGGGAAGGGCACCTTATTGCATGCGGATCCTATGTTGATGATGGCACCGCCGGCACGCTCCTTCATATGCCGCGCCGCCATCTGCGTACAAAGAAAACATCCTTTCAAATTCGTGCGGATGTCGCGGTCCCAATCTTCTTCTTTCAATTCCAGCAGAGGAGCCCAGCTTTGTACACCTGCGTTATTCACCAGAATGTCGAGCTGCGAAAATCTGTTCAATACTTCTTCAAATATCCGCCGCACGTCCGCGCTCGACCCGATATCGCCCATAGCCGCGAAGGCGTCCGCGCCGAGCGCACGAACCTCGTCAACGGTCTGCGCGACGCCCTCTGAATCCGTGTGCGAATTCACAGCCACGCTGCACCCGGACCGAGCTAGTTCCAGCGCGATTCCCTTGCCCACGCCTGAACTCGATCCGGTCACCAGCGCCGTACGTTTCTGCAAAGTCACAGTGCGGTCCCCGCTCCTTCAAGATGCAAAATGTACGCGCGACCGAAATTCCGGTCTTCCTTTAATGCCTTCAAATTTCGTCCGATAAAGCCCACCTCCGCGAGGCAGGTTCAAATCATAGCCGGGGGGCAGCAGGGAATCGGGCTCCGAGTTTGCCGCGGACGTCACATACATTTCATCGAGCCCCAGGCCGCCGAACGTGACGGACGAAGTCTGCCTCGCCGGGAAAAATATTTCGCGTTCCAACTTCCCTCTCGGCGTGTACCGCTGCAATCGCCCGCCGTACCAGAGTGCCGTCCAAACGAACCCTTCGGCATCCACAGTCATACCATCTGGCAAACCAAGCTTTCGCGGAATCTTTGCGAAGGTCCTTTTTTTGCTGAGATTCCCCGTGCGGCGGTCGTAATCGAACATATAAATGCGCCGAGCAAGCGAATCGGTGAAATACATCCCTGTAAGATCAGGCGTAAAACCCATGCCGTTTGCGCATCCAACGCCGCTCATCATCTCAGTCACGCGCCCGTCTGTATCAAATCGCAAGAGACGTCCTTTGCCGCCGCCAAGCGTTCCCGCAAAGACGCGCCCTTCCGGATCGGCGATCACGTCATTGAAGCGTTCGTTGCCGGGGCAGGCGTCACGCATAACTTCGCGAACAATTCCGTCTTTCGTAAGCACGGCAATGCGGCCATCCTGGAAGAGCAGCAGCGAACCGTCTTCCTGTAGCGTGAATCCGCCCGTGACGCGCGTTCGCGCGATCACATCGCATTTCGCAGTCGCAGGATCATACCCATAAATCAGGCCACGCGGAATATCTACGAAAAGCAGCAGGCCTCGCTGCCCGCACCAGAGGGGGTTCTCACCGGTGTCACAGGCCAGATCCGCTACCAATTCCACGTCTGTGTCTGCCACGATTCTCCCTGGCGGGCGACCCGCCCCCCGCATTGTGCTTCGAATGAAAATCCTAACAGAAACATTTTGAAAAGAAGACTTAGTCGGCCGGTGCGGACATGCGCAAAACGGATAGGCGACGAGACAGTCTTATGCAGGGTGAGATGTACTCGCGAGGCCGACCCGCTAGCGCAAGTAAACGCGAAGAGGTTCCCCGGTCCGAATGCGTGTGGATCGGCCCATGCGATTCGCTCGTTGAATCGCAACCACAGTCGTATGGTAACGCTGGGCGAGCAGGCCCAGCGTCTCACCGTGCCGAACCCGATGAATGACGTACCGGCGACGGAATGCCAGCTCTCGAATGCGTAACACCATCCCCGGCTTCACCTGTTGATCCCATAGGAGGTTGTCCCTCACGATCGCCCACGGGTCGATTTTCATGCGCTGGGCTATGTCCGAAAGATCGTCGTCTTCCGCCACGCGATACGTCCTGAATTTCTTCGGCGCCTGCAATGGGATCTGCAACAGAGTGCCCGGAGCGACAGCCTCGAGCAGATCCAGGCCGTTCGCGTCGCGAAGGGCATCGGGATCTACGCCCAACGCAAAGGCCAAACTGATCGGGTTGTCGCCGAGGCGAGTTCTGTAGTAAAGGGTGCCGTCGTTAATCTGAAAAAGATCCGCCTGCGGTTCCAGCGGGTACGCAATGCGGTAGCCTGGACGCAGGGTCCGCGTTGCCAGAAATGGGTTGTACAAGCGCAATTGAACCAACGGCAGTTTCAAGCGCCGCGAGAGAGTCCACCAATCGTCCCCGAACGAACGGTTGCAACATGCAACAGCGCCGCTTGTGCGCGAACCTCCGTTTCATATTTCTCGAGCACATCTCGATAAAGGCCCACACCACCGACATACTGCCGCGTTTCCAAAGGCATCATTCGGCGGCGCGCAACTCTCGTCGGCCCGGCGTTGTATGCCGCCAATGCGTAATCTTCGCGGCCGAACCATTGCACGAGTTGGCCCAGGTACTTGATTCCCGCCTCAATGTTCGTTCGCACGCGAAGCGACCGGAACGTCGAAGGCATCAGTTGAAAGTATCCTCTGGCTCCCGCGATGGATCTCAGTCCCTGGTTTCCCCCCGATTCGTACATGCATACGGCGCGCGCAAGTGCGATATTCACGTCGTATTTTTCGGAATATGCCTGCACGTTCTTATCGATCAGCATCACTTTTCGATACATGCCGAGGAACGATGGCGAAAACTGCTCCTCGGGAGCAAGCCGGACTGGGCCCGGCACTTCGACGTTCTCTTGCAACTCCGAGCGCGCATAAGTGGACGATGTAAGCAAGATCGACGCGGCCAACAGAACGATCAGATTAGAAAGGTACCGACACCCTGTTCCCCTATACGACACCGTGATCTCCCCGTTTGTGATGTATTCCCCGACCAATTCAACTCTTAAATCCGTGGACGCACCTCTCTGCAATGTCCACGCTCGGATCAGTGCGTCCACCTCCTTCCGCACACACCGCGAACCACCGATCGAGAAACTCGCTTACCTCTTGCAAAGAGTTCATCCACAGGTCCGCCGCCGTTTTTCGCAGTTCCGCGCGCACCAAGATCGCGATATCGTGCGGGCGAAGAGCCCTGAAAGCATCCTCGTCCGGTTCGTCGTCTCCTAGATAGGCGGCAGTGCTGTCCGATGCAGCGTCCTTCAGTGCGCTCAGCACCGCTGTTGCTTTCGTGTATCGCGCTACGCGCAATTCGATGCCGCCGTCGAATCTCACGAGCCTCAATCCCTCCCGGCCGGCCACACTTGAAAGCGCCGCCAGAGCTGTTTCGCGGTCCCTTTGCATATCTGCGACAGGCAGCCCCCTCCAATGCACGGCCAGGGAGCCCGGCTTCTGTTCAAGCCAGCCACGCACTTGCGCGGCCCGGAGCGACGCTTTCGCCGACGCGATCCTGCGCAACTGCTCGCCCCGTATCGGAAACTGTTCGTAATCTCCGTCTGGCCGCAACCTCTCGAGCCCCTGCGTGCCCCAGATTTCCGGAGCGGGAGTGAGCGGAATCATGCGCCGCAGGTCCCGCGCCCTTCTCCCGGTAACGAACACCACCCGGGTGTTGGTCTGGTCGATCAGCCGCTGCAAGCGCGCAACGATCCCGGGATCTGCCATTGCCCTGCTTGGATCCGGATCGAATGGCGCGATTGTCCCGTCGTAGTCGAGAAACAGGAATCGCTCGCCGGAGAGAGAGAGACGGCGCCAAAAATTGGCTGGGATTTTTTGACGATTTAAGACGACCATTTTCTGCCTCCGGAATTGTGCAATAGACAATTGGCCGCACCGACGCGCGGTCCTAAGCACGGTTTCAGGAGACAGGCGCTAACAGAGGCGAGTGCAGTTCAAATCGAGGAGACGAGGTGGCTGGCCAGAATCAGGATTGCGGTGGAAATACGAATCGTGAAACTCGCGGCAGCGGGCATATTGGAAAGTCCGCACAGACACCGCTTCCGCCATGAGAGATACGCAGAAGACCAGACAAAGGAAAAGTATTTGAGCCGCTCTTGATGCGCGCAGGGCCGACGGCGCCAAATTAAACGACGGTGCAATCAATACAAAGAGAACAGCCAACACAACCGCTATCGCAATCAGCGCGCGCAGCCTCGTTTTTTCCTTTATGCGTATCATCCTAGGTTCTAAGCGAGTGAATGATAACTCTTGCTCCGATCCAATGCCAGGTAGAATCACGGGTTTGTCGCATTTTAAGCATCAAATGCAACCAAACCGACACTGAAAACACACGGTTTGACACCGCAGGGCGAAATTTAGCGGCATATCACTTCATAACGTTCGACTCATCGGCGCCTGATGCCGCTAGGCTGAGAAAAGACTGCTCACCTGGTGCCGAACAGATTAGTAAGGGATTTTGTTGGGCTTCTGTTCCCACACGCGAAAGGCTTCCAACGCTTGCTCTCGCATCATCTGCATCATTGGAATTCTGCGCTGTTGCGGCGGAAGCGGAATCTCCCGATAAATGAACGAGTCATCAAAACCGACGCGCGAAGCATCCGCGGCAGCGCCTGCGAAATAAACCCGAGCCGGCCGCGCCCAATAGATCGCGCCGAGGCACATGGGACAGGGCTCGCAAGACGCGTAAAGATCGAATCCAGTCAGTTGAAATACTCCGAGCCTCGCGCATGCGGCTCGGATCGCAATGACTTCGGCGTGGGCTGTGGGGTCGTTGGCAGCGGTTACGCTATTTGCGCCTTCAGCGACGATCGCTCCTTCTCTTACGATAACAGCCCCGAAAGGGCCGCCGCGTCCAGACCGGGCGTTCTCGATGGCGAGTTCGATCGCACGAGCCATGAAGCGGTTTTGCATATGGTGAGTATAACTGCTGAATACGAGAGCGGGAAACAGCCTAAGAAAAGATGTGAGGCCATCGCGTTGTCAATGCAGAAGGCGCCCGTGCCGACCGGGCGCCTTCTGCAGAGTTGAGGGACTATGGCTAGTTCGCCGCGACGGCTTTGCGACCTGGGAACCGTGCCACGGAACCGAGTTCCTCTTCAATGCGGAGAAGCTGATTGTATTTCGCGATGCGGTCGGTGCGCGAAGCAGAGCCCGTTTTAATTTGGCCACTACCCATCGCGACGGCAAAGTCAGCAATGAACGCATCCTCCGTCTCGCCCGAACGGTGGGAAACGATGGCGGCATATTTCGCCTTTCTGGCCATTTCGACGGCTTCGATGGTTTCTGTAACACTACCGATCTGGTTTAGTTTGATGAGAATTGCGTTGGCAACACCCTCTGAAATCCCCCGCTGGAATATTTTGGGATTGGTTACAAAGATATCGTCGCCTACAAGCTGGATCTTACTTCCGAGTGTCTTTGTAAGAAGCTTCCAGCCATCCCAGTCATTCTCGGCAAGCCCGTCTTCGATCGAAACAATCGGATACTGCCTCACCCAGCTTTCCAGGAAAGTAACCATCTGCTCGGAACTTTTCTCCGATTTATCGGATTTCTTAAAGATGTACTTCTTCTTGTCTGAGTCGTAAAATTCGCTCGCCGCAGGATCCAGTGCGATCGCGATTTGTTCGCCGGGCTTGTAGCCGGCCCCCGTGATGGCCTCCATCACGCGATCAAGGGCCTCCTCGTTGGATTTGAGATTAGGAGCAAAGCCACCCTCATCGCCGACGGCCGTGGAGTAACCATTCTTTTTAAGCACGGACTTGAGATTGTGGAAGACTTCCACCCCCCAGCGCAGCGCCTCATGAAAGTTGGGCGCACCGAGTGGCATAACCATGAACTCCTGGGCATCCACGGAATTGTCCGCGTGCGCACCTCCGTTCAAAATATTCATCATGGGAACGGGCAGCAGGTTTGCCGCTGAATCGCTCGAATACTTTGAAAGATACTTATAGAGTGGCTTGCCGGCTGCCGCCGCTGCTGCGCGCGCGGCTGCCATGGAAACGGCAAGAATCGCGTTGGCACCGAATTTAGATTTGTTTGCCGTGCCGTCTGCTTCGATCATGCGTTTATCGAGCGCAACCTGATCGGAAGCGTCGAGCCCGACGACGGCCTTTGAGATCTCCGTATTGATGTGACCGACGGCCTTGAGAACGCCCTTGCCGAGAAAATGCGACTTGTCGCCGTCACGCAGTTCAATAGCCTCGTTTTCTCCCGTCGACGCACCGGAGGGAACCGCGCCGCGCCCGAGGATGCCACCATCGAGACGAACGTCCGCCTCCACCGTAGGATTGCCGCGCGAATCGATAATCTCACGACCGTGAACCGCAATAATCTTGCTAGACATCTTGCTCCTCGCTTGAGTTTCATGAAATTTAGATTTATCACCCACAAAAAGGGGCGGGGTTGCTGGATCGCTGCCGCTCGTCACATCCCTCTATTCCGGTTCTTCGATCATGGATTCCGGCCGGGCGACGACAACCACTCCGCCGTCCGATACATGATATCGCGCTCGATCAGCCTCTCGATCGTACCCGATCTTGGTCCCTTCCGGGAGAGTTACGTGACGATCGATGATGGCGCGGCGGATGCGGCAGCGGCGGCCGATGTTCACATGATTGAAAATCACCGATTCCTCGACCTCGCAGTAGCTGTTCACACGGACATCATATCCAACGACGGAGCGGAGCACGCGCCCTCCGGAGATAATCGAACCTCCAGCCACAATCGAATCGAGCGCGACACCCATACGCTGCGGATCGGCAAAGACGAACTTCGCCGGCGGATATTGCTGTTGCCAACTGTGCAGTGGCCAGCTTTCATCGTATAGGTTGAAGACAGGTGATACGGAGATAAGGTCCATATTCGCTTCATGATAGGCGTCGAGCGTGCCGACATCGCGCCAATAGGATGTCTCCTTTTTATTTTCATCCACAAAGTTATAAGCGAACACGCGATGCTTCCCAATAATGCGCGGCAAAATGTCTCGTCCGAAATCGTGCGACGAATTGGGATCTTCCGCATCGGCAATGAGAATGGGCACGAGTAGCTGAGTATTAAAGACGTATATCCCCATCGAGGCGTTGGTCTTGTCCGGATGAATACGCGAGCGCTTCGGATTCGCGGGCTTTTCCTCGAAACCGATGATGCGCCATTGCTCATCGGTTTCGATGATGCCGAACTGCTTTGCCGCGGCGGCAGGATCTTCTTCGATAACACCCACGGTAACGTCCGCGCCAGCTTGGACGTGCTGATCGAGCATTTTTTGGTAATCCATCTTGTAGATATGATCGCCGGATAGAATAAAGACGTAACTCGATTGCTCGCTGCCGATCGAATAAATGTTTTGATAAACGGCGTCTGCGGTGCCCTGGTACCAGTGCTGCGAAACACGCATCTGCGGCGGCAGCACCTCGATGAATTCGCCATATCCGAGGAGCGATGACCAGCCGCGGCGCACGTGGCGATTCAGGCTGAGTGCCTTGTATTGCGTGAGGACAAAGACGCGTCGCAGGTCGCTATTCAGGCAATTGGACAGCGTGATGTCGATAATTCGGTAGACACCGCCAAACGGAACCGCCGGCTTCGCCCGATCGCGCGTCAACGGCCACAACCGTTCGCCTTGCCCTCCCGCGAGCAGCACTCCAATCGCATTGCGCATGACGGGCATGGGGCCTCCTGCGGCGTTGTTCTCCGGCGGGGCCACATTCTAACAAGCCAAGGCAAAAGTGCACGTTCAAAATAAAAAAACTCGAGGCTGCCGGTGCCACGGTTTACTTGGCCGTAATCGCCGGCGCCTCCAAGGCCATTCTCAAGAAATTATTCCTTGACTTGGGTGGGCGGGCTCCGATAGAACCAGTGGGCAATAGCCGGGCCATGCGGCGTTCGGCTACAATAAGAGTGAAATAACCTTTCAATTCTATCTCAACAAAAAGGAACGGGGGTGAATACGCGTGGCAGAAGTTGTTATTCAAGAGGGTGAGTCTTTGGAAAACGCTCTCCGTCGTTTCAAGCGGAAGGTGCAGTCGGAAGACATCATCAAAGAGATCAAAAAGCACAGCTACTACTTGAAGCCCGGCGAAAAGCGTCGTGCAAAGGAAGCCCTCTCGCGTAAACGTCTCCGGAAAAAACAGCGGCGTGAGCAGGACTAGGCCTCCATATCACTTGGGACCTTCCAGACAACGTAGCGCAAGCCCAACAGAGTTTCCAGCTGTCCTGAGAGCTTGAGCCTTTAGGCGTTGTCTGGAAGGTATGCTGCCTGTCCTCTCCCGGTTCGGGCTCGGAGCAGCGTATGGAATACCATGATAGGGTCCTGAAGTGTTCCGACTGCGGTGCTGAGTTTATCTTCACCGCCGGCGAACAGATGTTTTTCGCCGATAAAGGCTTCAAGAATGAGCCGAAGCGTTGCAAGGCGTGCAAATCTACTCGCGCGCAGGGCAATGGTTCGGCTGGCGTTCAGCGCGTGGAGACCAAGACGGTTTGCTCCCAATGCGGGAAGGAGACCACTGTCCCCTTCAAACCGACGCAGGGCCGCCCCGTTTATTGCCGGGAATGTTTTCAGCAGCGGCGCACGATGGGACTTCCGCTAGCCACCGTCTAAGCAAACACGGCAGCAATTTCGGACCGAACAAACCTCAGAAACGGACCGGCGGAGCGGTTCTAAGCGCAAGCTCTGCCGGTTCGATAGCACTTTGCCTCTATTCCCCGCATCCCTAACGAGTTGAGTGCCCAAGACGTCCAATGTGTCCAAGCCTCCGCGAAAGCGCCTCTTTTACTGTTAAAGGCACTCATCTGAGGACTTTTGCCGGAGGTTGGCATGAAGCCCGGTTATAATAGTAATTGCAGCTGCTTCAGGGAGCTTCGATGAGTCAGCAACAAACCGCTATGGCCCCGGTGCAGTCCGACGATGCGCAGGAGCGCATTTGGGATTCGTTTCGCCGTTGGGGTTATCTGCAGGCAAATCTTGATCCGCTTGGCGATCTCGAGCCCGTGCCAATGCCCGAACTCGATATCTCCGGTGCGGAGGCCGAAGCGGCTCGTCGCTGCTATTGCGGCAGCATTGGCGCAGAGTTCATGCACATTCCCGACCGCGAGCGCCGATCCTGGGTGCAACAGCGAATGGAGTCGGACGCCCCTGAAACCGATCGTGCGCGAATTCTTGAATTGCTGATCCGTGCGGAGGTTTTCGAGCAGGTGTTGCAGACCCGCTATCTCGGTACAAAACGGTTCTCGCTCGAAGGTGAGACGGCGCTCCTTCCGCTGCTGGACTCTGTTCTTAGCGCCGCTGCCGAGCAAGGCGCGGAGAAGGCGATGCTCGCGATGAGCCATCGTGGCCGCCTCAACGTGATGGTGCACACGGTCGGTCGCGATGCTGCCGAAGTTTTCACTCATTTTGAAGATGTCGATCCTCGGAGCGTTCTCGGCAGCGGCGACGTGAAATATCATATGGGCGCGACGGGCGATTTTCACGCGGCAAATGGCCACAAAATCGGCATGCACCTCGTCTCGAATCCAAGCCATCTCGAAGCCGTCGATCCTGTGGCAATGGGCCGTACGCGATCCAAGCAGATGCGCAGGCAAGACGGCCGGCGTCTCGTTGTTCCGATCACGATGCATGGCGATGCCGCGTTCGCGGGACAGGGTGTTTGGGCTGAGACTTTGGTCATGTCGAATCTGCAGGGATACAGCGTTGGCGGTTCGGTGAGCATCATCATCAATAACCTGATCGGGTTTACCACGGCGCCGCGCGATTCAAACTCGAGTCGTTTTTCGTCCGATCTCGCCAAGCGCTTGGCGATTCCGATATTCCACGTGAATGCTGAAGATCCGGACGCGGTGGTTCGCGTCGGCCGCATGGCTCTTGAGTATCGCTACGTTTTTAGGACGCCCGTTGTGATCGATTTGATCGGCTATCGCCGGCATGGCCATAGTGAAGTCGACGATCCCACGATCACGCAGCCGATACGCTATCGGAAAATCGAGGCTCATCCGGCGTTGTACCAAATCTATGCCGAAAATATCGGCGTGGACGCGGCACCCATCGTCGAGCGCGTACGAGAAGAGATCGAAGCGGCACGTCAGCGTGCGAAAGAGTTGGAAAAGAGCCCGCTAATGCGGAAAATGCCGCGGTATTGGAGCAACTATCGAGGCGGCCGCTATGACAGCTCGTTCGAAGTTGCGACGGCGGTTCCAGAAGAAACGCTGACGTCTATCGGCCGGTCTCTGGTGAGTTATCCGCAAGGTTTTCACGTTCATCCGAAGGTGCAGAAACTGCTCGAGCAGCGGCTGGAAATGGCGGAAGGAACACGGGCGCTCGATTACGGCATGGCGGAGGCACTAGCCTTTGGCTCGCTGATCTCCCAGGGCGTTCCCGTGCGACTTACCGGCCAAGATAGTCGGCGGGGCACGTTCAACCAACGGCATGCCTCTCTGATAGACATCAAAACAGAGGAAGAATACATTCCTCTGCAACATCTTTCCGATACGACCTGGTGCGAGATTTACAATTCGCCTCTTTCAGAAGCGGGCGTCCTCGGATTCGAGTACGGCTTCAGCCGGGATTATCCGGAGGCGCTGGTTTTGTGGGAGGCGCAGTTCGGCGACTTTGCGAACGGCGCTCAGATCATCATCGACCAGTTCATCGCGGCTAGCGAGGACAAGTGGAACTTGCTTTCCGGCCTCGTCGTGCTCCTGCCCCACGGCTACGAAGGGCAAGGGCCCGAACACTCCAGCGCACGCATCGAGCGTTATCTCCAGCTTGCGGCGCGCGACAACATACAGATTTGCTATCCCTCGACGGCCGCGCAGTATTTCCATTTGCTGCGGCGGCAAGCGCTTCGTTCATGGCGCAAGCCGCTCGTCGTGTTCACTCCGAAGAGCATGCTGCGGCATCCTGCAGCATCCTCGCCGCTGGCCGCTCTTGCGCATGGAGTATTCCAGACTGTGATTCCCGATCCTGGCGATGGATCCGCGCAGCGCGTCTTAATCTGCACGGGAAAAATCGGACACGAGTTGAACGCGGCCAGAAAGCGCCGCAAAGACACCGGAACAGCGGTCGTGTTCCTCGAGCAGCTTTATCCTTTCCCGCAAGACGAGCTTGCCGCCGAATTGAGCCGCTACGCGAATGCGGAATTCGTTTGGGTGCAGGAGGAGCCGGCGAATATGGGCGCATTTGCCTTCGTTTTGCCCCAGCTTGAACGCGTGACCGGTGGGCGACCGGTGCTTTCCGTCAAACGTTCCGCAGCCGCCAGCCCTGCGACGGGATCTCACAAAGCTCACGAAATGGAGCAGAAAACGCTAATCGCGCTGGCGTTGGGAAGCCCCGACGTCGATGAGACTACCGAAGGCTCTCAGTAAGAGCTAATGCCCGGGCATTGCTCTCAGGAAGTGGGTGGACACAAGGAAGCCCACGAATAGAAATGAGTTGTAGCCTAGGTGCATACAGTAACTTGCCGCCACCGTTCGTGCGGTCGCGCGAATCCACGTAAAAACAATACCCACGGTTATTAGAAGGGCAATCTGCCACAGAGCACCGCCCAGTTGAAATCCGTGAAGCAGGCCAAAGAGCGCGCCGGTGATCAGCACGCTTACGGTAACACCCCAGGTTTTCGCGATTGCCGGATAGATATAGCCGCGGAAAATCGTCTCCTCCACAACGGGTGCGAGGAGAACCGCCATCAACAAGAACAAGAACGCACTAAGCCGGTCCTGGTAAACGGCATCAATCGGCAGGTTTCCTTTCGGGGGATATAGATTCGACGCCGCATCGACGAGAAACGAAATGACGACGCCGGCGAAAACAAGACTGCCATATGCAAGCCATCGCGGAATAATGCCGGAATCGATATGGCGCCATCCGATCGTCTGCCAGAAAGGCTCGCGGAATCTCAAACGGATCTGCAGCGCTAAATATCCCAGCAAAGCAAAGTCGATGATCACTTGAGCGACGATGCTAACGAGCGCCTGATCGCGTCCAGATTGCTCGAAGGCCGTAATCTTCACTCCGAAGGCGACGAATGTGCCGACGACAATCAATCCAATCGCGAAGGTGCCAGCCGCGGCAACTATTATGAAGAAGACCAGATCTCCGACGCCCCACGGGACGCGGATGTCTTCAGGTAGCCGGGGATGAGAAAAATGGGGAGGTTCGCTAAACAATTCTGGGCTGTCGTCTCCTAGCTGTCGAGGCGGAATGGGGGAGAAATCCGAACTCATTTACCGCCGCCGTTCCGTTGACCCAGCAGGCGGACCAAGCTTTGCCCCGTGAATGATTTCTTGTTTCGCGCGACGACCTCCGGCGGCCCTTGCGCGACAATGCGCCCGCCCGCAGCCCCTCCTTCAGGTCCCAGGTCAATGATCCAATCGGCTTGTTTGATCACATCCAAATTATGCTCCACGATCAGCACCGTATTGCCGAGCGACACGAGGCGATCCAGCACGTCGAGCAATTTCTTCACGTCGTCGAAATGCAAGCCGGTAGTGGGCTCATCCAATATGTACAACGTGCGCCCAGTCTGCCGTCGTGAGAGTTCCCTCGCCAGCTTCGTCCGCTGCGCCTCGCCTCCGGAAAGAGTTGTCGCCGATTGGCCCAGCCGCACATAACCCAGGCCTACATCGACGAGAGTCTGAAGCTTCTGCTGAATCGCCGGGATATTTTCCAGGACCTTGAGTGCCTCTTCGATCGGCAAATCCAGCATATCGGAAATCGAGAGCCCTTTGTAACGAACCGAAAGCGTCTCCGCGTTATATCGCTTGCCCCGGCAAACCTCGCACGTGACGTAAACATCCGGCAAGAAGTTCATCTCGATGCGCCGCTGCCCATCGCCCTGGCATGCCTCGCAGCGACCGCCCTTCACATTGAAGCTGAAACGCCCTGGTTTATAGCCGCGCTCCCGAGATTCCGGCAGCATCGCGTAAAGTTCCCGAATCGACCCAAAAACACTCGTGTATGTTGCCGGATTCGACCGAGGCGTGCGGCCAATCGGAGCCTGGTCGATTTGGATCACTTTGTCGATGTGCTCGATGCCCATCACAGCACGGTGGGCAGCAGGTTTTTCCATGGATCGGTAGAGCTTGGCGGCGAGCGCAAGATAAAGAATGTCATTCACCAACGTCGATTTGCCTGATCCGGAAACTCCCGTCACCACATTGAGCAAACCAAGCGGAATCGCAACGTCAATGTTCTTCAGGTTGTTGCCGGTTGCCCCAAGAATCGAAATCGCTTTATCACCGGGGGTGCGCCGAGTGGCCGGTACGGGGATTTCTGTCTTGCCGGAAAGGTATTGCCCTGTGAGCGACGCAGGATTCGCGGCAATCTCCGCCGGCGAGCCCGCGGCCACCAGATGGCCGCCCGCCGTCCCCGCTCCAGGGCCAAGGTCGAGCACGTAATCGGCGCGGCGAATCGTCTCTTCATCGTGCTCCACAACGAGCACGGTATTGCCCAGATCACGCAGCGTCTCCAGAGTGGTGATTAGCCGCCCGTTGTCGCGCGCGTGCAGCCCGATCGAAGGCTCGTCCAGCACGTAGAGAACGCCACGCAGCCGGGAGCCGATCTGCGTCGCGAGCCGAATCCGCTGAGCTTCGCCACCGGAAAGCGTCGCCGCCGAGCGATCAAGAGTCAGATAGCTAAGACCCACGGCGAGCAGAAAATCGACGCGTTCGGCGATTTCACTCAGCGGACGCGCGGCAATCTGCCGTTGCCGCAACGTAAGCTGACCGCGAATCTTGTCCACCGCCGCCCGCGCCTCATCCAGCGAAAGCGCCGTAAAGTCCGCAATGGAAAGCCCCGCAATTTTCACGGCCAGACTCTCAGGCCGCAGACGTCGTCCGTGACAAGCGGTACAAATCGAGGGCGACATGTATTGTGTCAGCCACTCGCGGTAACCATCCGAGCGCGACTCCTCGAGCCCGCTTTCCAGATGCGCCAAAATGCCCTGGAAATTCAGCCCTTTTGACGAGCCGCCGTTTTCGGGATTCCCGCGAAGGATCAGATTCTGCACCTTGCGCGGAAACTTTTCGAACGGCGTCTCCAGATCGAAGCCGTAGGCGACCGAAGCGAGCTTCAACGTGCGCTGCAGCTGCGCGGACCCCGAACCAGGCCCTAGTCCACCCTCAAAAAGAGGCTTGCTCCAATCCGTAATCACTTTCGCGGGATCAAACTCGTAATTCGACCCAAGCCCATGGCATTCCGTGCACGCACCGTATGGCGAATTGAAGCTGAAAGAGCGCGGCTCCAATTGTGGCACGGAAATACCGCAATCCGGGCAAGCCAGTTTTTCCGAATAGATGTGTTCTTCGCCGCCCACGACGGCGATTGTCACAAGCCCTCCGGTTAGCTTTAGTGCGGTCTCGATCGATTGCTCAAGCCGCTGTGTCACGCCGCCTTTCAGCAACACACGATCGACGACGATCTCAATCGTGTGATTCTTGCGTCGATCGAGCGGCGGCGGCTCATCCAGATTGATGAGTTCGCCATCGATTCGCGCGCGCACGTAACCGTCTTTCGCGTATTTCTCCAGTTCCTTCTTGTACTCGCCTTTTCGTCCTCGAACTACTGGAGCGAGCACCATGATCCGGTCATCCGGCTTGAGTGCAAGAATCGACTGCACGATCTGTTCGGTCGATTGCCGCGTGATTGGCTTACCGCACTTCGGACAGTGCGGCGTCCCAATCGCGCTGTAAACGACGCGCAAGTAGTCGTAAATCTCTGTAATCGTTCCGACGGTCGACCGGGGCGAACGGGTCGTTGTCTTCTGCTCAATCGCGATGGAGGGCGAGAGACCTTCCACAGAGTCGACATCGGGTCGCTCCATCTGATCCAGAAATTGCCGCGCGTAGGCCGAAAGGGACTCCACATATCGGCGCTGGCCTTCAGCGTATAGCGTATCGAACGCGAGCGAGGATTTTCCCGATCCCGAGAGGCCCGTCACCACGGTTAGCGTGTTGCGGGGAATTTCCAGGTGAAGATTCTTCAGATTGTGCTGGCGCGCGCCCCGAATGACGATGTTCTTCAGGCTCATGGTCCGATGGGAGGAACCAGACGGCAGGCTCGTCTGACGATGCGCAAAATTCCCCTAGCGTAATTCTTCAACATAGCAGGCGCAGCTTGGCAGGGTCAAGGAGGCTACACCCAGAGCACCCAGAGCCAGAACCGGAGCAAAATCCAGCAGGCAAAAAAATGGGGGGTCCCCCACGGACCCCCATGTCGCTTGCTCTACCCCTAAGAATCCGGCTCCGGCGCGGCGGAAACCGGCCCACCCCGGGATACGAGACAGCCAGACATTTTCAGTGCACGCGCAATGCCATGAGAACCAGAATCGACGTCTGCGCTTAAGTGTCCTGATCGCAGAGGATTAGGCGCTGAACGCAAGCACAGTGCGATCTGTCGAGCGACCAACTCTCCATTTTATGAAAGTGCGGAATGTCATGACTATGTTGTTTGGAAGATTCAGGCCAACGGAAAGAGAGAGGCTTTTCAAGCTCCAATAGCAGAACGCAGGGCGCCCGCCAGTGCGTCCGTCCAGCGCTGAACATCGTCGTCTCGTTCTGCTTCTACCATTACTCGAGCGAGCGGCTCTGTGCCGGAGTACCGCAAAACGACGCGGCCGGCATTCCCCAAAGCGCCCTCGGCCTTTTTCAACTCGGAGAATACTTCTGGAAGCGTTTCGAGAGCAGGCTTGGCCTTGACCCGGACGTTCACGATCTTCTGAGGAAAGATCTTCAAGTCACTCACGAGCGAATCCAGCGGGCCCGCAATCGATATGATCGAGGCAATTTTCAAGGCTGTAAGCATGCCGTCGCCTGTAGTCGCGTCGTCCAGAAAGAGTATGTGACCGGATTGCTCGCCGCCAAGATTCGCTCCAATCCTTTGCATCTGTTCCAATACATAGCGGTCGCCCACGGCAGTGCGCGCAAGCTTAAGCCCCGATTTATCAAGCGCGCGCTCGAGCCCCAAGTTCGCCATCGTCGTCCCGACAATCGTATTTCCCTTCAGTTTTCCGATCGATTTCAAATAGCGGCCCGCCAACAGCAATACGCCGTCGCCGTCCACGAGCTTCCCGGACGCGCTCACAAAGAGCGAACGGTCGGCATCTCCGTCGAATGCTACACCAAGCGCCGCTCCTTCTTTGACAACTCGCTTCTGTAACTGCTCCGGATGCAAAGAACCGCAATTCGCATTGATATTCTTGCCGTCGGCATCATTATTGATGGCAATCACTTCGGCTCCCAAGGACCGAAAGAGACGGGGCGCAAGCTGGCTCGCAGCGCCGTTCGCACAATCGAGCACGATTTTCATGCCGGCAAGATTCGCGCCTGGCAGAACACTTGAGCGCAATCCACTCAAATAGTCTTGGTGCAAGGCTTCGTCGCCGCGAAGATCGATAGGTCGCTTCGATGGCTTCGCGCCGTTGGGGACCAGTATTGCGCTCTCAAGCTGTGCCTCGACGACGTCGGGAAACTTCATTCCAGCGGACGAAATCAGCTTTACGCCATTGTCATGATAGGGGTTATGCGAAGCGGAGATCACCACGCCCGCCGCGAATCCCTCGCGGTTCACGAGCCAAGCCACTCCCGGCGTGGTCAGAATGCCCGCCGAAACCGGCTCTGCGCCGCCGTCGGCCAAGCCGCTGGCGATGACCTCGGCAATGTGAGGACCGGATTCCCGTGTGTCGCGGCCAATGAGTACGCGAGGAAGTCTCTTCGCGTCCGCACGGTTTGCGGAAAGATAATTGCCAAGCGCACGCCCAACGCCTTCGAGCGTGGCGTCATCGAGTGGGTACATGCCTGGTATTCCGCGAATTCCGTCCGTGCCGAATAGATGTTTTGCCATTGACTTGAGTACCTGCGCGCCGGGATCAATATTCTAGCATCACGGTCTGCGGCGCAGCGTACCACTTCGATCACGACGCCCGAAATAGCAACAGTTAACGATAAGACCCGTCGGGAATGCACTGCGGCGCAGCTGTGTTATCGTACGGCCATGCCGGTACAAGAGGCCAGGATTGTCACTGCCGCGTCGGCGAGCGCCCGGATCATAGCCGCCGGCATTGTCATAGCCTTCTGTTATTTCGCCTCGACGATCCTGATGACGCTGCTCATCGCCGTGCTCACAGCTTACTTCCTTGACCCCGTCGTCACCTGGATGGAATCGTGGCACATGCCGCGCGCTCTCGGTTCACTCATCGTGGTATTAGTGTCGCTCGCGCTCATTGCTGTGCTCGGATGGACGCTCGTTGACCGCGCCGATCAGTTCGGGCAGGACTGGCCGCAGTATCGCGAACCGTTGCGCTCAGCTTTCATTGTTATCGAACAGCGCCTGTCGAGTCTCGAAGCACACGTCTCGGAAATCACCCCAACCCCGCAGGCTGGGCAACAGATTGTCGAAGTCGCCGAATCGCACCCGGTTCGCGCGGCGGTACTGGCGCGTCTGGGCTCTCTCGAAGTTTTTCTGCTGTCCGCCACGTTCGTTCCGTTCCTGCTGTTTTTCATGTTGGCCGCCAAACGCCAGGTGTGGCACGCGACGATGCAACTGTTTCCGCCCGACCAACGCACGCAAGTGAAAGAAGCCCTTTCTGACGTGACGCAAGTGTTGCGCAGCTACTTAGTGGGTACTGCTCTCGTAGGGCTCGTCCTCGTCATCGCGAGCTGGCTCTTTTTCTGGATCATGGGACTTGATTTCCCGTTCCTTACTGGTTTGGTCTCGGGCCTGTGCAATCTCGTGCCATATCTTGGTGTTGTTCTTTCCTGGATTCCACCCCTGCTCATCGGCCTAAAGCAGTACCACACGGTGGGACCATTCTTAGGAATGTTCGCCGTCCTCGCTTTGTTCCACGTCGTCACGGCAAATCTCTTGATTCCCGCGCTTGTAGGATGGCGCGTCAGGCTCAACGCGCTGGCGCTCACGGTCTCTCTTTTGTTTTGGGGATGGTTATGGGGACCGATGGGATTATTGCTGGCGATTCCGATTACAGCCGTTCTGAAGGTGATCTGCGATCACGTGGAAAAGCTTCAGCCTGTCGGCCGCTGGTTGGGCGCCTAAATTTCATCGCAAAATAAGGCGAAGTTGCCTTACTTTTTTGTCGCAGGCTTCGAGGCAGGATAAATCACGAGTTGGCGCCGATCGCCCGTGCCTTCGCTCGCGGTGCGGACGCCCGCCGCCCCTGCAAGTTCCAGATGGATGAGCCTGCGCTCCCTTGATGACATTGGATTAAAGCGAAAAGGCTCACCCGTCTCGCGCACGCGCTGCGCAGCAACGCGCGCGGAAAGTTTCAGCTCATCCAGCCGCTCGGCACGATATCCGCCGCAATCAAATCGAACGCGATCGTGCAAGCGCGGATCGAGTCTCAGCCAACGGTGCGCGATATACTCCAGCGCCAGCAGCAGTTCGGCATTACGTTCCAGCAGCAGCGGCTCGTCTTCACCGCCAAACGAAACCACAATCGACCCTTGGCCGTCCTGGGCTGCCGGTTCCGCAGCCACTTCCCATTCCAACGCAAATTGAGCAGACCGCATCGTTTGCGCGAGAAAAGACTTCAACTCGCCAATGGCGTGATCCGTGTCCATGCGAGGCGGTGGCGATTGAACACCGCTTCGCTGCTGGCCCGGCTTTCGAGTCGGTGCGCGTCGCTCGATCATTTCTGGTTCTTCTTGAACTTGCTCCTAGTGGGTAGCGGTTGCGTTCGGTTCAGATACCACTGCTGACCGGTACCCACAAGATTAGACAGGAAATAGTATAGATTCAAACCGGCCGCGTATCGAAACAGAAACAGCACAAATGCCAGAGGCATGAGCATCATCATGCGTCGCTGAGCTGGATCGGTCGTCGTCGGCATTGGCGTCATTTTCTGCATCGTATAGCTGGTAATCGCCATCGCGGCCGGAATAATGTAATACGGATCCCGTGCCGAAAGGTCGTGTATCCACCAGATCCACGGCTCATGCCGCAGCACGATGGAATATTCCAGCACTCGGTAGAACGCCCATAGGATGATGATCTGCGGAATCATCGGCAGGCAGCCGCTCGCTGGGTTAATTTTCTCGCGCGAGTAAACCGCCATCACTTCCTCGTTCATCTTCTGTTTGCGCGGATCGCGCATCGAGTACTTCTTATAACGGTCCTGAATCGCCTTGATCTCAGGCGCCACGATCTGCATCTTTCGGGCAGACTTGAACGAGTACATCTTCACCGGGAAGAGCGCCATGTTCAGCAGGAGAGTGAAGACGACGATCACCCAGCCGTAATTCGGGATATAGTGGTGCATCCAGACCAGGCAAAAAAGCAACGGCTTGGCGATTACGCCTGTCCAGCCGAACTGAATCAAACCCTCCAGAGAAGGCGTCTGTGCGCTCAGCACTTGAAGGTCTTTAGGACCGACGAATAGCGTCGCCTTGAACGGCCCCGGCGTCATCGGACCGGCAGCCATCTGCGGTTCGGGATCGGCTTGGGGTTGATTGTTCGCCGTGTAGTGATGCCACTGCGTCCAATCCCAAAGCGTTAGTCCGTCGTTTTGAGGAAGGAATGCCGCCGCAAAAAACTGATCCTGTATACCGGCGTAATCCATCGGGCCACCGCGCTCAAACGGCTGAATCCGATTCGCTGGAAGCCCGAGATTCTTAAAAGGCTGAAGGGTCAGTTTCCCGTTTTGGCTGTAAAAGACGTTCAGCAGCGCCGATTGATAAACGTCCTTGTCGCCGAACTCCCCCCGCCACGCGACCGCGAAAGGAATCGGTCTGCCGTCCAGCAAAACAGAAACGTCCAGGCGCGTATCGTAACTCTTCTCGAAGTCGAGCCTTTTGCTGACGCTGAGATGACCGTCGCTCCACGCCATCGTAATTTGTGCGGGTGCTTGAAGCGCGTTCGAAGACGGATTGATTTTATAGAGCGCTGAATTTGCTTCCGCCTCAAGGCTGGAATCGTTCAAATAAAGCGAGAGCGGCCAGCCGAGTTCGTTGGCTATGTCCTGATTTACCAGATCGAGAGGCTGTGGCGGCTTTTGGTCGTTAAGGTATTTTTCAAGTTTCCAGCTTCGTACCACTCCGCCGCGATTGGAAAGCTCGACGCGATAAAGCGAACTTTGCACCGTCACAACATTCTCAGTCTTTGCTTGCATCGCTGGAGTTGGAACGGGCGTGGCTGGCGCAGCCTGCACGGATTTTGCTTGCCCGGTCGATTGTGGCGTCGCTTGCGCGGTCGAATTCTTTTGAATTGATTGCGACGGAGGGGGTGTGGCAGGCATGAAAAAATGCGACCAGGCGAGAAAAATTGCAACGGCAATGACGAAGAAAACAGCGGCGCGAGTCTGGTCCGACATTTCCTTCACAGTCTGCGCTCCACACCCAAGGCGCCCGCTGCCGACCAAGTTTCGGCAACCACAGGCTGCGTCGGCCTGTGGGTTCTCTCAGCAGGCAAAGTCTCCACGCCGGATTCCGGCGACTTCGGTTCCTGCAGGGCATCCTCTTTGTAAAGAACTTCAGGCACAGGGTCGAATCCGCCTTGGCAAAACGGCTGGCATCTTAAAAGACGTTTGACCGCAAGCCAGCCTCCACGGCGCGCGCCATGCCGCGCAACCGCTTCATAGGCGTAATTGGAACAGGAAGGATAAAACCTGCATGCGCCGCCAAAAATCGGCGAGAGGAATACGACGTAGAAGCGCACAATCAGCAGTAGCGTCCAGGCGCCGATTGACCGGCGCACTGTGCCGTTTACGCGCGGGGCAGCAGCTTCAGCAATTCCGCCGTCAGCGGCGCGAATTCCGTTGTGGCCGCGGTGCTCCGCGGGTGAATCACAACATCCCATCCCGGTAATATCTCCTTGCGATGCAGCCTTACAATTTCGCGCAGCCTGCGTCGAATGCGGTTTCGCCGCACCGCGCCTCCCAGCGCCTTTTTAATGCTCCAGCCAAACCGGCTGCGTTCCAAACCATTGGGGCGGAGGAAAACGGTAAACTCGCGGCTTGAACGGCGACGCCCGTCGCGATACACCGCATCATATTCCACGCGGCGCAGCAGACGGCAATCGCGCGGAAGCCCTCCCGGCGATCCGTCAGACGCGCGTGAGGCTATGGCGTCCCTTCTTACGGCGTGCTGCAAGAACTTTTACTCCGCCTTTCGTCTTCATGCGAGCGCGAAAGCCATGCTTTTTGTGCCGGCGGCGTTTATGTGGTTGATACGTTCTCTTGGGCAACGAAATTTCTCCTGTTCACAAAATCAGGTTTTCGGTGGAGCTTCGCGCAATGTGCCGGCAGGTCAGCGTGCTTCGCGGCAGGCAGCGAATTTACTAGTGTAAGCGAGCGATGCCGCAGGGTCAAGAAAGCCGAACCTGGCCTTAAACTTGGCCTTGGCGCGATTGGGTCGCGATTTCCTTCGTCGCGGCAGGCACAGGGTTCGCTGAGGAAAAGTTGGCGGCTGAGACGTCTGATTCCACGGAAGGCAAAATAGAGCGCAGCGCAAAAAAGCGCCAGACTACAAGCCGAGTGGGCCCCTACCGGCGCAAAAACACCGCCGGGGTTAGGCGGCATTGCAGGAACCATGGACGTAGCGCGCGGCGCGGCTATACCTCTGACCACCCGAAGATGGCGAATCGCAGAGCACCCGGTTCGGAGCACGCGTTATACCTCGAAAAAGCTGATCCAAACCATTCATGGACGTGATGGGTTTCGTGTATCATTCTGTGGCATTCTATTGGCTGCCCCCTATCTAGCTAGTCCGAAGGACCTCGGGGTCATCCGCTTACAGAGCGAAGTCCTAGGATTGTAGTTTTCTTTGCGCCTGCGTTGACGCGAATTGCACATGAGAGACGAAACAAAACATAAGCCTGTTTATCCATTCAATGGATTGCCGCCGCCCAAGGGCTATACGATCCGCGGCACGAGCACGACGCTTGCGGCGTGGGCTTTGTCGCCAATATCGAAGGCGAAAAATCGCACGACATCGTGCATGAAGGGCATGCAGATCCTGATCAATCTGACGCATCGCGGCGCCTGCGGCTGCGATCCGGCAAACCGGCGATGGCGCCGGAATCCTGATTCAGATTCCGCACGCGTTCTTTGACGCGTGAATGCGCGGAGGCTGGGTTTCAGCTTGCCCGCGCCGGGCGAGTATGGCGTGGGAATGGTGTTTCTGCCGGTCGATCCGCAGGAGCGGATGCTCTGCGAAGGCATTCTGGAGAAGGTCGCGCGCGAGGAAGGGCTGACGGTGCTGGGCTGGCGCGACACGCCGATCAACGGCAACACGATCGGGCGCCTGGCGCGCAGTACGCAGCCTTACATCGAGCAGATTTTTATCCGGCGCGGCCGGGACATGGATCAGGACGCGCTGGAGCGGAAGCTCTACGTGGTGCGCAAGCGCGCAGAAAAGCGGTCGCGGAATCGGATCTCAAGGAAAAGGACTTCTTCTACGTCCCGTCCCTTTCTTCGCGGACGATCGTTTACAAGGGACTGTTGCTCGCGCCGCAGATCACGCATTTTTATAAGGAACTGGCCGATCCGGAAGTGACGAGCGCGATTGTGCCTGGTTCACCAGCGCTTTTCGACGAACACGTTTCCGAGCTGGAAGCTGGCGCATCCCTACCGCTACATCTGCCACAACGGCGAAATCAATACGCTGCGCGGCAACATGAACTGGATGTACGCGCGGCAATCCGTGCTGGCTTCGCCGCTTTTCGGCGACGACATCAAGAAGCTGCTGCCGATCATCACTCCGGGCGGCAGCGATTCGGCGATGCTGGACAACGCGGTGGAGCTGCTGACGCTGGCCGGCCGCAGCTTGCCGCACGTGATGTCCATGCTGATTCCCGAAGCGTGGGATCACGACACCGACCATGCCGGAGAACGTGAAGGCGTTCTACGAATATCACGCGTCGCTGATGGAGCCGTGGGACGGGCCCGCGGCGGTGGCGTTTACCGACGGCCGCGTGATCGGCGCGAAACTCGACCGCAATGGTTTGCGTCCGGGCCGCTATCTGGTGACGAACGGACGGCCTGGTGGTGATGGCGTCCGAAGCGGGCGTGCTGCCGATCAAGCCTGAAGACGTGCGCATGAAGGGCCGGCTTGGCGCCGGGCCGCATGCTGCTGGTGGATACGGAGCAGAAGCGCCTGATTTCGGACGAAGAAGATCAAAGCAGCAACTGGCGGCGCGGCAGCCGTACGCGCAGTGGGTGAAGGAAAACCAGATCACGCTGGATCATCTGCCGAGCCCGACGCGCGTGCAGCCGACCGATCACGAAACGATTCTGATGCGCCAGCGCGCCTTCGGCTACACGGACGAAGATCTGAAGACGATTCTGCTGCCCGCCGCGCTGGAGGCGGAAGAGCCGGTTGGTTCGATGGGCATCGATACGCCGCTGGCGTGCCTATCCGATAAGCCGCAACTGCTTTTCAGTTATTTCAAGCAGACGTTCGCGCAGGTGACCAATCCGGCGATCGATCCGATTCGCGAAGACCTGGTGATGTCGCTGAATACGCTACATCGGATCGCGAAGGGAACATCCTCGACGAGACGCCGAAGAATTGCCACACGCTGAAGCTGCGCCATCCGATCATTTCCAACTGGCGCTTGGAGAAATTGCGCCGCGTGAACTGGGGCGATTTTCTGGCCACCACGCTGCCGACGCTGTTTCGCGTGGAGCGGCGGCGAGCAGGGGCTCGAGAAGGCGGTGGAGGCGCTTGTGCCGGCGCGCGTCGCTGGCGATCAAGGCCGGCTACACGCTGCTGATTTTTCCGATCGCGGCGTGGACGCGCGAATATGCGCCGATCCCGAGCCTGCTGGCGCTTTCGGCGGTGCACAACCATTTGATTCGCGAAAAGACGCGCAATCAGGTGGCGCTGATCGTGGAATCGGGCGAGCCGCGCGAGGTGATGCATTTCGCGCTGCTGCTGGGATACGGCGCGAGCGCGGTGAATCCGTATCTGGCGATCGAAACGCTCGAAGATCTTTATCGCGACGGCGCATTTCCCGGCCGAATACACGTGGGACAAGGTTTTCAAGAGCTACATGAAGGCCAGTCGACAAGGGCCTGCTCAAAACTTTTTCGAAGATGGGCATTTCCACGCTGCAGAGCTATCAGGGCGCGCAGATTTTCGAGGCCATCGGCTTGAACAAGTCGCTGGTGGACCGCTACTTCACGGGAACGTCTTCGCGCATCGAGGGCGTCGGCATGGAGGTGCTTGCGCGCGAAGCGCTGATGAAGCACGAATTCGCGATGCAGCCGCCGACGCGAATCCGAGACCGAGCTGCGCGTCGGCGGCGAATATCAATATCGCGTGCGCGGCGAGCGGCATCTGCTGAATCCGCTGACCGTGAGCAAGCTGCAGCATGCCGTGCGCGAGTCGAAATTCGAGACTTTCGAGGAATTTGCGAAGATCGTCAACCAGCAGAATCGCGATCTTCTGATGCTGCGCGGCATGTTTGATTTCAAGCCTGCCGAAGAGCCGCGTGCCGCTGGATGAAGTCGAGCCCGCTGCGGAGATCGTGAAGCGATTTGCGACCGGCGCGATGTCGTTCGGTTCGATCAGCAAGGAAGCGCACGAAACGCTGGCGATCGCCATGAACCGCATCGGCGGGAAATCGAATACCGGCGAGGGCGGCGAGGACGAAGCGCGCTTCACGGCCGGATGCCAACGGCGATCTGCGGCGCAGCGCGATCAAGCAGGTGGCTTCGGCGCGATTCGGCGTGACCATCAATTATCTGGTGAATGCGGACGACCTGCAGATCAAGATTGCGCAGGGCGCCAAGCCGGGCGAAGGCGGACAACTGCCCGGGCACAAAGTGGATCGACGTGATCGCGCGGGTGCGGCATTCGATTCCCGGCGTCGGCCTGATTTCGCCGCCGCCGCACCACGACATTTATTCGATCGAAGATCTTGCGCAGCTGATTCACGATCTGAAGAATGCGAATCCGCGGGCGCGCATTTCCGTGAAGCTGGTTGCGGAGGCGGGCGTGGGAACCGTGGCGGCGGGCGTGGCAAAGGCTCATGCGGACGTGATTCTGATCAGCGGGTATGACGGCGGAACGGGCGCTTCGCCGATCAGCTCGATTCGGCATGCGGGCGTTCCGTGGGAGCTTGGGCCTTTCGGAGACGCAGCAGGTGCTGGTGCTCAACGATCTGCGCAGCCGCGTGCGGCTGCAGGTGGACGGCAAATTGCAAACCGGCCGCGACGTGGCCATCGCCGCGTTGCTGGGCGCGGAGGAGTTTGGCTTCTCGACCGCGCCGCTGATTTCCATGGGCTGCATCATGATGCGCAAGTGCCATCTGAATACTTGCCCGGTTGGCATCGCGACGCAGGATCCCGGAACTGCGCAAGAAATTCCAGGGGCAGCCCGAGCACGTGATCAATTTCTTTTTCTTCGTCGCCGAGGATCTGCGCAGGATGATGGCGGAGCTGGGTTTCCGCACGGTCGACGAAATGGTGGGGCGCGTGGATTGCCTGGTGCAGCGAACGGACGTGGAGCACTGGAAGGCAAAGGGAATCGACCTCTCGGCGGTGCTGTACGATCCGCCGGTGCCGAGCCACGTTGGCCGCCGCGAATGCGATGGCGCAGGATCACGGGCTTGAGGACGCGCTCGATCGCAAGCTGATCGAGATGGCACAAGAGGCGATCGAGAAGCGCACGTCCTGTGGCGCTGAAGCATGCCGATCCGCAACATTCACCGCACCGTCGGCACGATGCTCAGCGGGGAAATCGCGCGGCGTTACGGCTCCGCGGGTTTGCCGGACGATACGATCCAGATTCATTTCACCGGATGCGCGGGGCAAAGTTTTGGGGCGTTTCTGGCGAAGGGCGTGACGCTGACGCTCGAAGGCGACGCCAACGATTACGTCGGCAAAGGACTTTCGGGCGGAAGGCTCGTGATTTATCATCCGCCGCAAGTCGGAGTTTGTGCCGGAAGAGAACATTTTGATTGGCAACGTCTGCCTCTATGGCGCCACGAGCGGCGAAGCGTTCTTCGGCGGCATGGCCGGCGAACGATTTGCGGTGCGCAACTCAGGCGCGACGGCCGTTGTGGAAGGCGTTGGCGATCACGGCTGCGAATATATGACCAACGGGCTGGTGGTGGTCTTGGGCAAGACCGGGCGTAACTTCGCGGCAGGCATGACCGGCGGGATCGCTTACGTGCTCGATCAGATGGATGATTTCGCGCGGTGCGCTGCAATCGTGCGGAAGTGGATCTGGAGCCGGTCGCTGAGCGAAAACGACATCGAGACGCTCTTCCGGTTGATATCGCGCCACGGCGAGCTTACCGGCAGCCCGCAGGCGAAATGGATTCTCGAAAATTGGGATACGACGCTGCCGAAGTTCGTGAAAGTGTTCCCGCACGAATACAAGCGCGTGCTTGGATTGCCCGCGAACGTGCTCCGGCGCGCTGGCGCACGCGGGCAGTCGGCAGGCAGGTGATCCATGGGTAAGGTCACTGGCTTCAAGGAGTACGCGCGAGAAACTCCCACGCGCCGGCCGGTGGACGAGCGCGTTAACGACTATTTCGAAGTCTACCAGCCGTTCGCGCGAAGACAAGAGTGCGCACGCAGGCGGCTCGCTGCATGGACTGCGGAATTCCCTTTTGCCACACGGGCTGTCCGGTAAACAACATCATTCCGGACTGGAACGATCTGGTCTATCGCGACCAATGGAAAGAAGCGATTCGCGTCTTGCACTCCACGAATAATTTCCCCGAGTTCACGGGGCGCATTTGTCCGGCGCCGTGCGAAGCGGCGTGCGTGCTGGGCATCAATGAGCCGCCGGTCACGATCAAACTGATCGAAAAATCGATCGTCGAGCACGCGTGGAAAGAGGGCTGGATAACACCCGAGCCGCCAGAAATGCGCACGGGCAAGCGCGTCGCGGTCGTCGGTTCCGGACCAGCAGGACTGGCGGCGGCGCAGCAACTGAATCGCGCGGGGCATTTGGTGACGGTGTTTGAAAAGGCCGACCGCATCGGCGGATTGTTGCGCTACGGCATTCCCGATTTCAAGATGGAAAAGCAGGTGCTCGACCGGCGACTCGAGCAGATGATGGCCGAAGGCGTTGTGTTTCAGGCGAACGCGCACGTCGGCGGAAATGTTCCGCTCGAAGACATTGCGCAAAGAGTTTGACGCGATTCTTCTTGCGGGCGGCGCCGAAAGCCCGCGCGATTTGAAAGTGCCCGGCCGCGAGCTGAAGGGCATTCATTTCGCGATGGAATTTCTGCCGCAGCAAAACAAGAAAATCGCCGGCGACGAAGTGCGCGCACCAGATTCTTGCCACGGGCAAACGCGTGGTGATTATCGGCGGCGGCGATACCGGCGCGGATTGCCTCGGCACGTGCCACCGGCAAAAAGCAAAGTCCGTGCTGCAGTTTGAAATCATGCCGATGCCGCCGCAGGAGCGCGCGCCAAGCACGCCGTGGCCATTGTGGCCTTTGCAGTTGCGCACGGAAAGCGCGCACGAAGAAGGCGGCATGCGCGATTGGGCCGTGGGAACTACAAAATTCACCGGCGACGGAAACGGCAACGTGAAGAGAACTGCATGCGCATTCGCGTGGGGCCGCCGCCGAAGTTTGAACCGATGCCCGGAACCGAATTTGCGATCGACGCGGATTTGGTGCTGCTGGCGATGGGCTTCAGCGGGCCTGTGAAACAGGGCATGATCGAGCAGCTTGGCGTCGAGTCTGGACGCGCGCGGAAACGTGGCAACTAAAGGAAATTACACGAGTTCGGTTCCGGGCATTTTCTCGGCTGGCGACATGCGCCGCGGACAGTCGCTTGTGGTGTGGGCGATTTCCGAAGGGCGCGGAGCAGCTAAAGCAATCGACGACTACCTGAAATCAGTTCAGTGATATTTGTGCCCTCCTGCCCTTAGCACGTTCTTCGACCGTTTTCCGCACGACGCATTAATGAATCGCGCCTCGCAAACGCGACGCTTTAGATCATGGCGCAAACGGATCGATGGCAATCGCGGGCTCGGTCGGCTCGATCACGCTCGCTTTCAATGGATCGAAAACAAAATATTCCTCGGACGCGCTCTCCGAATTTAACTCCTTAATCCGCTTCTGCGCCTCTTCGATTCCCTTCACGGCTTCCACGAGCACTGTGGTGTTGTCCGCCTGCTTTTTGAAGATTTCGTAGGTCAGTTCTGTGTCCACGTCATGGGCTCCGGTTCCAGTCCGGCTTAGCTAACGTCCGCGCCGGCTGCGCGCCACTTTTGCTCCTTGCTTTCCCAGTGCCGTTCGAGTCGATTTCGGCAGATGGGCGATGGTGCGTTTTCGCCTCGCGGCGTTCGCTGCCTTTTTGATGTTTTTCCTCGCCGCAGCTCTCTGCTTCGCACTTGCCATCCTTCACCTCACGTGGCTGATCGTCTCCTAAACGATCCGCTGCAGCAATCCGGTTATCCACGTAGGCATGCAATGTGCTCCCTGCTTTGAACCGTTAACCTGCATCCCCACATCAGCCGCATTGCGCCCTTCTGGATGAATTGAAAAGGATCAGTCGCGAAAAGTTTGAATTGGCGCTGTCTACGGCAAACAGGATGCGTGCCGAATATTTGAAACGCCAAGGCAAGCCTGGCCGGGGCAAAGAGCCCGTCTACAAGACCGAA
Organism: uncultured Acidobacteriota bacterium; assembly: GCA_963753205.1. Taxonomy (GTDB): domain Bacteria; phylum Acidobacteriota; class Terriglobia; order Acidiferrales; family UBA7541; genus Palsa-295. The sequence goes on from CAVWBL010000002.1 coordinate 846,824, forward strand.
GCCACTAAACCTGTGCTCAAAGCCGTCACGTCGATCGCCTCGTGAGCATCCGCCAAATTGGACCGCCTTCCAACGCCGGTCGGCTGCCCGCGCCTAGGATTTTGGCCCAGCATGCCGTAAAATGAGCCCTCGGATGGCTCCCGAGCCCGACAGAAAGACAATCGCAATATATCCCGGCTCTTTTGACCCGGTAACCAAGGGCCATCTGGACCTGATCGCCCGCGGCGCGCAGATTTTCGACCATCTGATCGTCGCCGTCGCTCAAAATTCGCAGAAGAACGCGCTGTTCGCTCCAAAAGAACGAGTCGAAATGCTCGAAGCGGTCACGCTCGATTAGAAGAATGTGGAAGTCGATCTTTTCGAAGGCTTGCTTGTCGAGTACGCGCGCTCGCGCAATGCGCGCGATTATTTTGCGTGGCATCCGTGCCGTTTCCGATTACGAATACGAGCTGCAGATGGCTCTGATGAACCGGAAAATCGAAGAACAGCTCGAAACGGTTTTCATGATGCCCGCCGTGGCTTACAGCTATTTGAGTTCGCGGCTCGTGAAGGAACTGGCCAGGCTCGGCGGCCCGGTGAAGGATTTGGTGCCTCCGATTGTGGAAGAGCGCCTGAAGGCGAAGTTTCAAGCAAAGCCTTGAGCGTCGATTTTCGATGAAAATACTCAAGCGTGAAAATAGACAAGGGGAATGAAATGGAACGCGCCGTGGCAGCGAGTAGCCGAAGAACCAATCCATCTCGCCGATCGCGTAAATCGCATCAGCCGTCTCGCCCACGATGGCGGTGCTGCCGGCGGCGGAGCAACTGAAAGCAAAGGGCGTCGATGTCGCGGATTTCGGTCCGGGCGAGCCGGATTTTCCGACGCCGGAGCACATCAAGCGCGCGGCGATCAAGGCGCTCGAAGAAAATCGCACGAAGTATACGGCCACGCCGGGCATCGCGCCGCTGCGCCAGGCCATTTGCGATTGGCATGCCGCGCAGCTCGGCTCGTCCGTATCAGCCGGCGGAGTGCATCGTCAACGTCGGCGGCAAGCACGCGATTTTCAACGCCGTCTGCTCGCTCATCAATTCGGGCGACGAGGTGATATTCCCGCGCCGTACTGGGTGAGCTATCCGGACATCGTGAAATATGCCGGCGGGAAAGCCGGTAATTGTGCAAACGCGCGCGGAGGACGGATTCTGCGCTGCGCGCCGCGGATCTCGAGAAGCGCCATCACGCCGCGCACACGCATGGTGATCGTGAATTCGCCGAGCAATCCGACCGGCGCGCGTGATTCCCCAGGACTGAGTTCGAAAGGATTCTCGGCGTCTGCCAGCAGCACGGGCGTATGGCTGCTGTCGGACGAGTGCTACTCGCACTTCACTTATGGCGACGCGAAGCCGTTTTCGATCGCCAGCGTGCCGGGCGCGAAGGACCGCCTGATCATCGCGGGCTCGCTCTCGAAAACGTTTGCCATGACCGGATGGCGCATCGGCTACGCTCTGGCGCCGCAGCCGCTCGTCGCCGCCATGACGAAGACTGCAGAGCCAGTCGACTTCAAATCCCACTTCGATCGCGCAGTATGCGCGCGCTCGAAGCGCTGCGCGGGCCTATGGACTCGGTTGGTACGATGCTCGCCGAATACGCGCGGCGCCGCGAACGCATTGTTGCCGGTCTGCGCGCGATTCCGGGCGTGACATGCAACGCTCCGCAAGGCGCGTTCTACGTGTTCCCGAACATTTCCGCGCACTCTGAACAGCGGATATGCCCAACGATACGGCGGTGGCGCAAGGAGCTTCTCGAACGCGAGCACGTGGCCGTCGTGCCGGGCGAAGCGTTTCGGCGCGCCGGGCATACTTGCGCATTTCCTACGCCACTTCGCTCGAGCGCATCGAAGAAGGGCTGCGGCGCCTGGAGCGCTTCTTCGGCCGAGCGGCACAGTGATTCTCTGCCCCGCGCGGCTGGAGCCGATTTTCAGCCCGCGCCCGTGGGGTCGCTTTCGCTCGCGCCTCTTTTCCCGCAAAATCAGCGCAGCTCGCCGAGCCGGTCGGCGAAGCCTGGATGACCGGGCAACGAATGCCGTTTCGCGAACGGGCCTTTCGCCGGACCGCAAACTGGGCGAAGCGTGGCCCAACATGCCCCGCGAATGGAGCGGCACACGCGCTGACGCGCAGCGGCGTGTTCCCTTTGCTCGTGAAATTCATTTTCTCCGAAGAAAAGCTTTCGGTGCAGGTGCATCCCGACGACGAATACGCCGCTCACATGAGAACTGCCGCGGGCGGGCGCGGCAAAACGGAAATGTGGTACGCGCTGCGCGCGCGACCCGGCGCAGAAGTGCTGGTGGGGCTGAAGCCGGACGTGACTCGCGAGGGATTCCAGCAGCGCGATTGCCGATGGTACTGCCGAAGATTGCCTCGCGCACGTCCCGCTGCAGCGCAGGCGAAGCGATTTTCGTTCCGGCGGGCACGGCTCACACGATTGGGCCCGGGCTGGTGCTGTGCGAAATTCAGCAGCACTCCGACCTGACCTATCGCGTGTTCGATTACAACCGCCGCGACGCGAATGGCCGAGGCGCGAGAACTGCACATCGAGAAGGCGCTGCGACGTGATGCGTTTCGGCCCGCAAAGCGGCGGCAAGATCGAGCCGGTGCGCGTCAAACATGCGGGAGCCAGCGAAGCATTCTTCGTCGCGTGCCGCTATTTCGCCACCGAGAAAGTGGGAATTCGAGTCGCGTGATCTCGCCGGCACACCTCGCCGGAACATTTCGAACTGCTGATTATTCTCGAGGGCAGTGGCCGAATTCGTCTGGAGCGACGGAGCAAGACCGGCTATCGGTCCGGCACAGGTGTGGATGATTCCGGCGGCGCTCGGCGATTACGAACTGAATCCTGCGTGCACATACTTCTCTGCTGAACCTATGTGCCCGGCTCCAGGATGGATTTTGACCGGCAATTCGAGGAGCGCGGCGTACGAAAGCAAGACTGCGCGAGGCTGATACGTTGAGCGTCGCAAATTGGCAGGCTCCCGCATGAAACAATCGCTTCCGGCCTGCGCCGTGCTGCTGGCCGGAGGACGTGGAACGCGCTTCTGGCCGCGCAGCCGCATGCGCACGCCGAAACAGATCCTCAATATTGCTGGCACGCGACACGATGCTGCGCGAAACAGTCGCGCGCCTCGCGCCGCTTGTTCCGGCGAAGAACGTCTGGGCCGTCACAAACGCCGAGCAAGCCGCCGCCGTGCGCCGCGAAATGCCGCGAAGTGCCGGCGTCGCAAATTCTGGCGGAGCCCGTGGGCCGCAATACCGCCGCGGCGATCGGTCTTGCGGCGGTGCACCTCGTACGCAGGCACGGTGACGCGCTGATGGCCGTGCTTCCTTCGGACAGCTACATATGGCGGATGCCGAACCGGTTATCGCAAGCTTGTCGCGCGCTGCGCATCGACTCAGGCGCAAGAGCCCGGCAACATGGTTGTCCTCGGCATCCCCCCGACGCGCCCCGAAACCGGCTACGGATACATCGAACGCGGCGGCGCCGCTGCATGGCCGAACGGCACACCGTCCTATGTGGTTCGCCGATTCACCGAAAAGCCCGAAATCGAGGTTGCGCGGAAATATCTGGCATCCGGGAAGTATTTCTGGAACGCAGGCATGTTTTTCTGGCGCGCGTCCACTTTTCTGGACAATTTGGGCAGTTTCTGCCGGAAACGCACGAAGCGCTCGGCGATCTCGCAGAAACAATCGGCACAAGAAAATATGCCGCACTTTGGCTCGCATCTACCCACAGCTCGAAAATATCTCCGTCGACTACGCGATTATGGAGCCGCGTCACTCGCGGCAGCCGTGCGAGCCAGGTCTCGATGATTCCCGCTAATATCGGCTGGAGTGACGTCGGCTCCTGGGCCGCGGTCTACGAACTGCTGGCGCCCAAAATCGGCGACAACGTGTCCGCCGGCGATGCCTTCACGCTGGACGCCGAGGGCAATTATTTCTGGTCGCCAAAGAAATTCGTCGCCGCAATCGGCGTTCAGGATCTGGTGCTGGTCGAAACCGACGACGCCGTCCTGGTCTGCGCGCGCGACCGCTCCCAAGACGTGGGGAAAGTCGTGAAATGGCTCGAAGGAAAGAAACGCAAAGACCTGCTCTGACGCCATAGGCCTGCCGCAAATGAAACGCTTCTCGCCCGCAAATTCCTACCCTATACTTTTCTTGTGAGTGAGATTAAGTTCGGCACGGACGGCTGGCGCGGCATAATCGCCGACGACTTTACGTACGCAAACGTCCGCAAGGTCGCCCACGCTATCGCCCGTTACGTCGTCCGCGCGCAGCAACCGCAAAATGGCGTGATCGTCGGTTACGATACGCGTTTCGGTTCGGAAGATTTTGCCCGAGCCTCCGCGGAAACCATCGCCGCCACCGGTACTCCCGTCTGGCTCGCAAACGAAGCCTGCCCCACGCCGGCCACCTCTCTTCTTGTTCGTCAGCGCGGCGCGGCAGCGGGAATTCAGATCACCGCCAGCCACAATCCCTATCGCTGGAATGGAATGAAGCTCAAGGCGAGCTATGGCAGTTCCGCGTCGCCCGCAATCGTTGCGCAAGTCGAGAAGGAACTGGAGAAGGTGCTTCGCCGGGGCGTTCCCGCCTTGCCGCCGAAGCCGGATTTGATCCATTCTCTCGATATCCGCGCTCCGTATCTGGAAACTCTCGACCGTCTCATCGATTGGGAAAAACTGCGCGCGGCGAAATTCGCTTTCGTCATTGATCCGATGCACGGCGCTGGACGTGGCCTTTTGGCGGAGCTTTTCCATCGCCACGGCATCGAGTTCAAGGAAATCCGCGGCACACGCGATCCGTTTTTCGGCGGCGTGAACCCAGAACCGATTGAGCCGCACATCGAGGCGCTTCGCCAGGCCGTGAAATCAGGTGGCTACGATGCAGGTTTCGCGCTCGATGGAGATGCTGACCGCATCGGGGCAGTCGATCGCGACGGCGCATTCGTTACGCCGCACCAGATTTTCTCGATTCTGCTCTGGCATCTGGCCGGCACTCGCAAACTCACAGGCGACGTCGCAAAGACGTTCTCCACCACGAAGATGATCGACAAAATCGCCGCCAAATTCGGCCGCAGAGTATGGGAAAAGCCGATCGGCTTCAAGTACATTTGCGACTGCATGCTCGAAGGGGACATTCTCCTTGGCGGCGAAGAAAGCGGCGGCATCGGAACGAAGCTCCATCTTCCCGAGCGCGATGCCACCGTAAACGCTCTGCTGCTCGCCGAAGTAATGGCATGGCACGGAAAACGCCTTGAGGAACTCGTGGCGCAGCTTCACCGCGAATTCGGCGAACATCACTACGGCCGGATCGACCTAACGGTGAAAAACGGCCAGAAAGAAAAAGCCATCGAGTATTTCTCCGGTGAGAAGCTCAAACGTTTTCTAGATTGGCCCGTCGTCAAGCGCGAAGACTTGGATGGAGTGAAGGTTTACCTTGGCGCCATTGGTTGGGTGATGGTGCGAGCATCGGGGACCGAGCCTATGTTGCGGATTTATTCCGAAACCACCCGGCCAGACACGACTCGCCGGTTGCTCGATGAAGTCGCAAAACTTGTCGCAGCGCTCTAAAGCCGGAGGTTAATTCCATGAGCGAAAAGGTCACAGTTGTTACAGGCGCCGGCGGTTTTATCGGCGGCAGCCTCGTGGCGCGGTTTCGGGCCGAAGGTCGCAAGAATATTCGGGCCGTCGATGTTAAGCCTTTCGACGAGTGGTATCAGTTTTTCGATGACGTCGAAAACCTCTCGCTCGACCTGAATCTTCACGAAAATTGCGACATCGCTGCAGCCGACGCCGGCGACATCTACAATCTTGCCGCGAATATGGGCGGCATGGGCTTCATCGAAAACAATAAAGCTCTATGCATGCTCTCTGTGCTCATCAATACCCATATGCTGCAAGCCGCCGTCAAAAACAAGGCGGACAGATTCTTCTACTCCTCCTCCGCCTGCGTCTACAATGCCGATAAGCAAAGGACATTCGAAGCGCCTTCCCTTAAAGAAGAGGACGCGTATCCCGCCATGCCGGAAGACGGCTACGGCTGGGAAAAGCTCTTTTCCGAACGGATGTGCCGCCATTTCCGCGAAGACTTCGGCCTCCATACGCGTATTGCTCGCTTCCACAATGTTTACGGCCCGTGGGGCACATGGTTCGGCGGACGCGAAAAAGCGCCCGCTGCAATCTGTCGTAAGGTTATCGAAGCGAAGGTCTCAGGCCGCCACGAAATCGAAATCTGGGGCACAGGCGACCAGACGCGCAGCTTCATGTATATCGATGATTGCCTGAAAGGCATCCGCACGATCATGGATTCGGGCATCGTCGAACCGATCAATCTCGGTTCAAGCGAAGCTGTGACGATCAATCAGCTTGTGGACATGGTCGAAGATATCGCCGGCATTAAGCTCAAGCGCCGCTATGATCTCAGCGCGCCGAAAGGCGTCAATGGTCGAAACAGCGACAACACGCTGATCCAAAAGCTTCTCCATTGGCAGCCAAACACCACATTGCGAGCCGGCCTCGAGAAGACCTACGCGTGGATTTACGACCAATATTTGGCGCGCGAGCGCGGCGACAAAGGCGTGGTCCGCGAAAGCGGCTTCGAGACCGCCAGAAAATAACTCGAGCCACGCTCCCGCGCCCGCACACATCCAAATGATCGCCGATCGCACCCCAGGAACGTAGCTCCAGCTGTTTCCCAACCCGCTGTTTCCAATTCGAATATCCCCTTATACTGGCAGTTTGCCAAAACTTGCTTCGGAGCAAACGATGAAAAGAAATCGCGGGCCGATTTCCAGGGCAGTAGCTGTGACGCTGGCAGGCGCGCTGTGGTTAACGCAGTTCACAGCGTTCGGCTGGGGCAGCGCCGGCCACACGGACATTAATCAGGTCGCAGCTGAAAGGATTCCAGCCTCCATGCCGAAATTCCTACGTTCAAAATCCGCCGTACAGAAAATCGCATATCTAGGCCCCGAGCCTGATCGCTGGCGCGACGAATCTCCATCCGCTCTGAATAACGCCCAGGCACCGGACCATTTCATCGATCTCGAACGCATCGAAGGCCTCGGCCCGCTGCCGTTAGGGCGCTACGACTTTTACAAGTTGCTCTACGCAAAGCGCGCCGCAACTCCGGCCGCCGATCATCCTGACGACTATCTTCCCGAGCGCGTCGGCTTGCAGCCCTACATCACGATGGAAGTTTACAAGCGCATCGAACTTGCCTTCCGCGCCTATCGCGAGATGAAGCAGAAAAAGCAAAAGACGGACGTGATCGAGGGCAACATTATCTTTTACATGGGCTGGCTCGGCCATTACGTGGGCGATGGTTCCCAGCCTCTTCACACCACCGTCAACTACGACGGCTGGGTCGAAGCCAATCCTGAGGGATATACCACGCAGCATGGAATCCACGCGGAATTCGAAACGGACTTCGTCAACCGCGTCGTCCCTTCGCCGGCCAGCTTCGCGAACCTTGTAAGCCCGCCCGAGCGCATCTCCGATCCGTTCAGCGACTACATGAAGTATCTGGAAGCCTCGCATGCGCTCGTTCCGCAGGTCTATGCCTTCGAAAAGGAGAAAGCCTACGACGGCGCGGGCTCGCCAGAAGCCGTAAAGTTTCTCGATCAACGCCTTGCAGCCGGCGCCCAGATGCTCGTCGACTTTTGGTATACCGCTTGGCTTCAAAGCGGCGCGCCTCTACCACAGCGCCCGCCAAGGCCGACAAATTAGTTAGCGTGAGATCAACCTGAAAACAATCGGCGCAAAAGAAAACGGCGGCCTCCGATCGGAAGCTGCCGTTTTCTTTACTTTTTTCGCGTTACGTGCCAATTCTGGCCGCTACCGCCTCCAGCTAATAGCCGCTAGTCCGATTAAAACTCAAATCGAGCATTAATTTGCAGCTGTCTTGCTCCGTACAGGCTCCCAGACGTAGTTGATACGCTCTGGAAGGACGCTGAAGGAGAGAGGCACCCGTTCGCATGTCCCGCGCAAACGCCCGAGCCGGCGTTTGCATAAGTAAACGCGGTCGTGTTTACGCCGGTAACGATGGTGCTGTTGAACAAGTTGAACGCGTCCGCCGAGAACGAGAAGCGATGCTTTTCCCTTATCGTAAAGTCCCGTCCGAATCGGAAGTCGATATTCGTGAAATTCGGCAGGTTGTAGAAGTTCCTCGGGATCCACGAGGCACGGCCATTTGTTGGGCTGGCAAACGTGCTTACCTCTGCGCCCGTCATTCCCCCATCCACGCTTGGTCCGCCCGTAAACCCTGCCGGCAGCGGAGACAACGTCGAGCCGCTGATGTATGCCGTATACGGCTGGCCTGTCGCCGAAGTCACAATGCCGGAGATGTTCCAGCCATCAAGCGCCTGCCGCACAAATGCATTGGAAGCGCCCTGGAAATACATAGGCTGCCAAACGACGCTTCCGACAAACCGCTGCCGCTGGTCGAGATCGGAATATGAGTAATCGCGCTTCAGGTTATAGGGATCGAGGACGTCGTCGGTCCCATAGAAGGTGCCGTTCGTTCCGGCTGTTTGCCCGTCATCCAGAGCCTTGCTGAACGTATAGTTGAACAGCAGTTCGATGTCATGGCTCATTGGCTTGCGGACGGAGAGAGCCAGCCCGTTGTACCAGGAATTTACAACGCTCGACTGATTAAGAATCAATCCTGAGTTGGCATCGATGCGCGTGTTGTACCACGGCTCCGTAACCGTACGCACCGTCGCGTTGCCCGGCCCCAGAATATCGTACGTCCTGGTCGTTGTGGCGGGCGCGATATTCGAGTCGTAGCTCGCCGGAAGGTGAATTCCTCGTGTCAGCAGGTACGTTGCAGAAATTGCCAGGCGGCCGGGCAGCTGATGTTCAATCGATATTTCTCCTTCGTGCGCTACCGGATTCACGAAATTCGGCGACATACCGTGAACCGCCGCCGCAGACGGGGAAATCGTTCCGCCCGGGATTCCCACCGTCGGGGTGAGCGCACCGGCAAATGGCGCCGCTAGAGGAGGACCAGGCGGCGTGAAGAAAACGTTGGGAAACGTTGGTGCGCACGCCGACGTCGGGCCGCAGCCACTGAACGTCTGCTGGAAGACTCCGTTTTCAACGCGCAGCGCGTAATACGTGCTGTTCGACGTCTTGCCGTAAAAAATTCCGTACCCGATCCGCGCGACCGTATTGCTATTGATCTGCCACGCGGCTCCTATGCGTGGAGCCACATTGTTCTTGTCAACGTTCAACGTGGCAGTATAGAAATTTAGCAAAGGCGTGCTGTGGTTTGGTTGCGGAGGAGCTGGAACATGCTGCAAATCGTACCGGACGCCAAGATTCAGCGTCAGAGTTGGCCTTAGCTTCCAGTTGTCCTCGGCATAGAGGCCGAGATCGTTGTCGTAGAAATCGTCCTTACCCACATGGGTGATCGGATCGTTCACCTGCGTAAAGCTGTTCCAGTGTTTCCCGGTCGCACCATCGCCAATATTCGCGCCGATTGCGTCGTCCAGCCACCGGCAAAACGCCAAGTCCGCTTCGATGACCGACGTACTTCCTCCAGGGCATCCATCGAACGCTGCGGTCGACAGGGAATAACTGTAATTCCCGTCGCCTTGGAACAGGTTAATCAGCAGTTCGTGGATAAAGTTAAGGTCAACTCCCATCTTGAACGTGTGATTCCCGTGAATCAGCGAGAGATTGTCCGATATCTGATACCGGTGCTCGTCCGGGAATGCGGGCCGCGGCAGGGCAGACGTCTCACCATAGCCTGCGATATTGGACAACGATACCGCAGGGCCTCCCGAGTTCGTGCTATCGAACTCGAAATCGCGACCCCACGCAAACCGCGCCTCATTCACCTTGTTGTTGGAAAATGTCGATGTCCAATTCGCGATTAGAAATCGTTCATGAGTGCCGCCTTGGCCGTTCTGCGTCGCGCCTCCGTTGTTTACCGTTGGAGACGTGTTATAGCCATACGGCTCCCCCCAGTTCTGCCAGTTGAAAACCGCACTGAGATGATTTGCCCCATTCAGCTGATAATCAAGCTTGGTCAGGAAAACATCCTGCTTGAGGTCGCGCGGGAATGCTCCAAGCAGCTGCGTTGTAATAAAGCTTTTGGCGTTTGCACATTGGGACGCGCTCGCACTATTCGGGCACGGGAAGGCAGCATTGTTTAGTATCGTGGTGGTCGGCGTCGTGGACGTGTAGAGAATCGGGTTCACCTTGCGGAACCCGTCGTAGGTGCCGAAGAAGAAGAGCTTTTCCTTGATTATCGGCCCTCCCACGCTTCCGCCAAAATGATTCTGCTGATGCACCGTCTGTGTCTTAGTGCCGCCGGCTTTTGCGTGCGGATCCAGGGCGTTCAAGCTCGGATAGCGCAAATCATAAAAGAGGTCGCCGTGATACTGATTCGTCCCAGACCTCGTCACGGCGTTCACCACGCCGCCCGCGGCCTGTCCATACTCGGCCGAGTAATTGCTGTTGCTCACCTGAAATTCCTGCACCGAATCGGGGCTGTAGACATACGCCACGATGATCGCCCGTCCGCGCGCCTCGGAAAAAAACGCTTGTGTGTTGTTGGCGCCGTCCACCGAGTTCCCGTTGTACAAGCCCGAAATGCCCCGGAAGCTGCTCAATCCGCTGTTGCCATCGGTCGTGACGCCCGGTGTGAGCAGTGTGAAGCTCTCCCAGCGCCGCGAGGCAATCGGCAAGTCCCTCACGAGGCTCTGGTCCACGGTTTGTGAGGACGAAGTCTTTTCGGTCTCGATCAGCGGCGCCTCTTCCGTCACGGTCACCGTCGCCTGCTGCGTCTGCAGCGGCATCCGCAAGTTAACTGTGAGTCGGTCTCCAACGTGCACCACGACCCCTTTCGTGATCGTGTTCTGAAAACCAGTCTTGCTGCCCGTCACTTCATAATTTCCTGGCTGCAGATACGGCGCAACGTATACGCCTGCATCGTTGGTCCTAAGGGCGGTGTCGGCGCCGGTATCATCGTTATGCACCGTTATCGTAACGTCGCCCATCACCAGGCCGTTCGGGTCCGTCACCGTCCCGGTAATCGCCCCGGTGGCCGTTTGAGCCGAAGCAACCCGGCCGTTCAAGATCATCGTGAATAACAGGAGGCAGCTTCCCAGAACGAAAACACTCCGACGCCCCTCTTCACTCTTCATTCGCATGTATTGTTACTCCTGTTTGTACACCGCGAGCGTGGCTCGTCGCGGCATTTGGATGGCATCTTTTTTAGAACATTCGACTGCCACTTGCAATCGACTTTTTGAATGCGGCGAATTTGGCACACCAATGCTGCTTTTCACTTGCTGGAATGTTACGGGAGCGTGACAGCCCAATTTGCTCGATTGCGTGCCGTTCTGGTTCTGTGGAAAACGGTGGAAAAGTCAGGTGCGCCGCATCCTAAACGGCAGCGTCCGCCCAAGACGAAACTCGTTTACACGCAATCTCGCCAATGGTAGCGTGAACCCTTCCACTTGCGCGCGACGCGCCGAAAGCGGTCGGCCGCGACGCTTCCGTTCACGCGGTTCTGTTTTTTTTCCCGCCGTGAATACCTTTTGGGTTGAGCCGCGCACATGAGGAACATGATGAAGAAGCTCCAACATACCGTTTTTTGGTCTGCAGCAGCGCTCGCCATTGCGGCGATCGCGCTCCACGCGCAAGCGCAAGCCCCGTCTCAAAGTCAGCCTCCGATCCAGTCCGAAACTCCCGCGCAAACGACGCAGACTCCCGCCGCCGCGGCGAGTCCTGGCGCGAATGCCACAATCGGCGCAACGCCCGCCGCGGTCCGCCAAAGCGGCGAAGATCCCGCCGCCGTTGCCCGCGGCCAGGAAGCCTACGCCTCCGCCGCTTGCGCCTCCTGCCACGGTACAACCGCCAAGGGCACTGACGCTGGCGGCCCGGACCTCGTTCGCTCCCCGCTCGTCGAAGACGACACGAAGGGCGAGTTGATCGGCCCAGTTCTCAGCCAGCCACATCCGAAGAACGGCGGCACAAAGCTCAATCTCACCGACCAGCAGATTTCAGACATTGCCGCATGGCTGCGCGTGCAGGTTTACGGGGCGGCGATGCGCGACACATACACGTACCAGAACATCGTCGTCGGCGATGCGCAAAAGGGCGAAGCCTTTTTCAATGGTCCCGGCAAATGCAACACCTGCCACTCCGTTACAGGTGACCTGGCCGGCATCGGCTCAAAATACCAGCCGCCTCAATTGCAAGGTCTTTGGATCAGTGGTGGAGCGAACGCGCGATTCGGTCGCGGCCTCGGTCGTGGCTTGTTCACCGCCAATGGCGGCATGCTCGCTGACACTTCGCCGCCCGTCATCACGCGCTCCACGATCACGATCACTGTCACGCTCGCCGACGGCCAGAAATTTACGGGCGTTCCCGTCTCTTATGACGATTTTCACGTCGCCTTCCGCGATATGTCCGGCGCCTATCATTCGTTCGATCGCCGCGGCGAATGGCCCAAAGTCGAAGTTCACAATCCTCTACAGCCGCACTGGGATTTGCTCAAGCATCTCACCGACGACGAAATGCACAACGTGACCGCCTATCTGGTGACCCTGAAATGAAGATGCCTCGGTTCGCACTCGTCCTCTTGATCGCCCTCGCGCCTCTCACGATTCTTGCGCAGACCGGAGGGGTCACCGAGTCCATGCTGCTCAACCCTCCGCCGGACTCCTGGCCCACAGATCACGGCGATTATTCCGCGCGCCGCTACAGCAAACTGCGAGTCATTAACGAGACGAACGTGCAAGATCTCTCGCTCGATTGGGAATCCCGCGTCGCCGGCGGCACGCCCGCCGATGCTCCTCCGGGCCGCGGCCGCTTTGCTGGCAATGTGCGCGTCGCCGGCTCGCCACTTCTCGTCAACGGCATGCTCTACTTCACCGCCAACGACAACGCATGGGCCATGGACGTCCGCACCGGTCGAATTATGTGGCATTGGTATCGCGAATCCACCGGCCCCGAGCCCGTCACAGCCAATAAGGGCATGGGCATGTACGGCAATTGGATCTACTTCATCACGCGCGACAACCATCTCGTCTGCCTCGACGCGACCACAGGCGCGCAACGCTGGATCGTTCCCGTCGCCGATCCCAGGCAGTACTACTTCTCTACCATGGCGCCCATCGTGATCAAGAATCATGTGATCGTCGGCACCGGAGGCGATTCGCTCGATCTCTCCGGGTTTTTGCAGGCGCACGATCCCGAAACCGGCGAAATCCAATGGACGCATTACAACACGCCTCGAAAAGGCGAGCCCGGCATCGAGACCTGGCCCAACGAATACGCAGCGGCGCACGGAGGCGGCGGCGCGTGGGTGCAGGGCGCATACGATCCTGAGCTCAATCTGTATTATTACGGTACCGCGAATCCCAATCCTGTTTACGCGCCGCAAAGCCGCGCGGGCGCTGACCTTTACACCTCCTCGATCATCGCCATCAATCCGGACACCGGGAAAATGGCATGGTATTACCAGGCCTCACCGCACGATACGCACGATTGGGACGCCGCTTGCGACACAGTCCTTATCGACGGCACAATCCATGGCAAGCCGCGCAAGCTGCTCGCGCAAGCCAGCCGTAACGGCTTCTTTTTCGTCCTAGATCGCGCTAATGGGAAGGAAGTTGTCGCCACACCGTTCGTCGACACCGAAAACTGGACCAAGGGCCTTGACGCGCGCGGCCAACCAATTCCCGATCCTGCGAAAGAGCCTTCTCTTGGCGGAAGCCTCGCTTGGCCCAACGCCGGCAGCGCCACCAACTGGCCCCCGCCCAGCTTCAGCCCGCAGACCGGCCTCTTTTACGTCGGCACCGGCGAAGGCTACGCCGTCTTCTATCTCACCGATACCGACGTGCATCCCGAAGGCTATGCCGGCATCGAAAGCGCGCTCGGCGAAGGTCCCGGCTCGATCAAGGCACTCGACTATCGCACCGGCAAAGTCGTCTGGCGTCACGACTGGCCCGATGGAGGCAGCGCTGTCGGCTTGCTCTCCACCGCAGGTAATCTTCTCTTTTGCGGCAACGCCAATAATCTCGTCGCCTTCAACGCCCGCACCGGCAAAATCCTCTGGCACGCCGGGCTGCTCGCGGCCCCCAACGCGCCTATGACGTACCTGCTCGACGGCCGCCAGCACATCCTCGTCTTCGCCGGCGACACCGCCTACAATTTCGTCCTCAACGTCCCCGGCCGCGCAAGCACCAAAGCCGCCGCGAAAAAGCCCAGATAGTAGAGCTGCCAATCCTGGCCGCGCTCTCTTTTCAGAGGCTACTCTTGGTCGTTTTTTAGGTTGGAGTTTGAAAAGGCTGTGCCGAACTGAGGCCCGCCGCGACGGGTAACGTGGCCGAAACTGTCGTGCCGGAATCGCCCGAACGGAGCTCCATCGCGCCGCCAAGCTGTTCCACGCGCTCGCGCATCCCTCGCAAGCCGACTCCCATCGCACCGCCTGCCTCGAAGTTTTTCCGTTTTTCGGCTGGAATTCCCTTGCCCTGATCCACTATCTCTACTCCCACGCTTGCCGCCGACTGGGTCAGCCGCACTGTCGCTTGCTCGCTCCCCGAGTGCCTATGCACATTCGTCAAAGATTCCTGAATGATGCGAAAAAGCGCTATTTCGTGGTCGCCGGGCAGCCGGCCAAAGTCCGTCTCGATTTCCAAGTCCGTCGCGACTCCGCTTCGTTTCGAAAATTCCTCGATGTACCACTTCAACGCGGAGGGCAAGCCCATTTCGTCCAGCAACGGCGGGTGCAGCAAATGCGAGATCGTGCGGATTTCATGGATCACGCTTTCTGCGAGTCCCTTGCAGTCGGATAGGATTTCAGACTGTGCGGGATTGAAGTCCGCGCTGGTCTGTAATCTTCCGAGGTCCATATTCAGCAGCGCGACCATCTGTCCGACACTGTCGTGCAGCTCCCGCGCGATTCTGCGCCGCTCATCGTCCTGCATCTTCAGCACCTGGGCCCCGAGCTGGCGCGCGGACGCCTCGGCTTGCTTCAGTTCAAGCGTGCGGACGGCTACCCGCTTTTCAAGATCCTCGTTGAAGAGACGAAGCGATTCTTCCCTGAGTTCCAGCTGCTCATGAGCGGACTTCAGCCTCAATTTCGATCTTCGATTTGTCTCGCCCGCTGCAATGATCACAGCGCACACTCCGATATACGTCACCGCCTCGGCGAAATTACGGACACCGACTATCGCG
The DNA here is from genome assembly GCA_963753205.1 of uncultured Acidobacteriota bacterium. Taxonomy (GTDB): domain Bacteria; phylum Acidobacteriota; class Terriglobia; order Acidiferrales; family UBA7541; genus Palsa-295. Next base: position 862,042 of record CAVWBL010000002.1, read on the forward strand.
AGCGAGCCGCGCGGCTCCACAAATAGCGCGGCCGTTCCGAATAATCCTAACGCGGCGGATAAGATGGCCGGACCAAGACCCAGATAAATCGCAGAAAACGCTACCACCCCATACAGCAGGCTGTACGGAACGCGGTCACCGAGCGCAGGATCGAGAACCCAGCGGATGAAAACCACGAGAACGGTGGCCGTTACGGCGAGGGCATACGCTGCCCACGATTTCGCAAATAACGCGGCCGCGTCTTCTATACGTAAACGGGGCGCACCGCTTGCGACGGCCGGTATGGCGGACGGAGCCTTTCCGATACTCGATTCAGTGCACATCCCCATCATCACCGACCAGGTCCTCACGCGGACACTACCACGACGCCTGACGAACTACCTTTACCTCTGAATGCTTCTGACGTCCTGCCGAACGAACCGTTAGTCGTAACTGACGCCCAAAATCGCTACGGAGTCTTTGATGCCAATGCGGGGATTAAGGAAACTGCAGCAGGACGCGGCTAGAGCCGGTTCAGATGCCCGAAATATAACTTCGTCGTGTATTCGAACGCCACGCGGCCTTCTCGGGCGTGCCGATCGAATATCCTGCGAAGCTGCGCCAGCATCGGCTCGTGCTTGCGCTGGCCTTCGGATGGCGCATAAGACGAGCTGAGCAGCCGCCCGCGCAGTCCCGCGAAATCGAACTCCTGCCGGTTCGCGAACGACCTTCCGTGAGACGCGCCTTCACCGAAGAATTTATCGAGCGGATCATTCTCGGGATATTTTTGGACGACCTGCTCGTAATCCGTTCCGTAGGTGCGAAGCAGCAACTCGTAATCGCGGAGGAATGGACTACTGTCCTTCTCCCGATGATTCCAGACGATGGCGACCCAACCCTGCGGTTTGAGAACGCGTGCGAACTCCGCACGCGCCGCCTGCGCATCGAACCAGTGAAACGCCTGACCGGCAACCACGAAGTCCACGCTCGCACTGGGCAGCCCGGTCGATTCGGCTGTGCCATCCAGGCTCCGAAACAAGCGGAACTCTCTCAGATACTCTTCGCCCGCTTCGCGCATGCGGGCGTTCGGCTCGATACCGTAAGCGAGATTGCCATTTTCAAGGAAGAGTTTCGTCAAAATTCCTGTGCCCGAGCCTACGTCCGCCACCACCGACGCGGCCGTAAGGTCACATTCGTCGCGCAGCGTTTCTAATATCCCCTTCGGATAGCTGGGACGATAGCGCACATAGCTCTCAACGCGGTTAGAGAAACGCTCTTTAGAGTCCATCGTCGTTCGCGATGCTTATGGAAACTGGCGCAGGAACCGAACGTCATTCTGGAAAAGCAGCGGGAGTTCGCTGACGCCGTACTTCATCATCGCAAGCCGGTCGATGCCCATGCCGAACGCAAAACCGGAGAGCTTTTCCGCATCGTAACCTACGAAACCGTAGACGGCCGGATCTACCATGCCGGCGCCGAAAAGCTCGATCCATCCGGAGAATTTGCAGACGCGGCATCCGGATCCGCCGCAGACGTGGCAAGTAGCATCCACTTCGGCTGAAGGCTCAGTGAACGGAAAATAGCTCGGCCGCAGGCGCGTTTTCGCTTTTGGTCCTAGAAATTCGCGCACAAAATATTCCACCGTGCCCTTGAAATCGCAAAAAGTAATATCGGTATCGACGGCGAGCCCTTCGATTTGATGAAACATGTACCCGTGCGTCGAATCGGGATTATCGCGCCGATAAACTTTCCCCGGCACCACGATGCGCACCGGAGGTTTTTGCTTCTCCATCGTGCGGATCTGCATCGGGGAAGTGTGCGTGCGCAGAAGATGCCCAGCCCGCGAGCCCTCGATATAAAACGTGTCCATGTTGTCGCGCGCGGGATGATGCTCGGGGATATTCAGCGCCTCGAAATTGTAGTAGGGAGTTTCGATCTCCGGCCCTTCGACAACGCTGAACCCGATCGAAAGAAAAATTCGCTGCAACTCTTCGTAAGTCTGGCGGATCAGGTGGCGGGTACCGACAGGACGTTCGATCCCGGGCAGCGAAAGATCAATTGCCTCGCGCGCCGCCGCAGCTGCTTCGGCAGCGGCCTCCATCGTGGCGCGCCGCTCCTCAATTGCCGCTTCGACGTAAGTTTTGAGTTTGTTCAACTCCTGGCCGACAATGGGCTTCAAGTCTTTCGAAGCCGTCTTCAACCAGTTGTCTGTGATCTGCGAGAGGATGCCTGATTTTCGCCCGGTCCAGGCGATGACAAACGCTTTCCAACGCTCCGGATCGCCGCCATTCGCCGCAACTTCACCTTCAAAACGCCCGCGCACTTCGGCAAATGCCTGCGCCACCGCTTCGGCTGTCGAGATGCCATTTTGCGCAAGCCTTTGATCGGTAGAGCTCAGGGATTATCTCCTTATTGCAGTTGGCGGCACCATTTCGTTATCTTGTACCTATGACCTATCGCTTTTCCGCCCGAATCACCAAGGAAGACGAATGGTATGTTGCCCGTTGCCCCGAACTCGGGGTCACGTCGCAAGGGCAGAATGTCGAATCCGCTCGTTCCAATCTGCGCGAAGCCATCGAAGTGTATCTTGAAACCTGGGGCGCCCCCCCCAATCCACTGACCCGGCGCCAGAGTCGTTCTGCACCTTTGTCGACGTAACCGACTGAAATGACGCGCCTTCCGAGCGTCTTCTGCGAGCGCCTTGTTCGAGCGCTCAAACGAGTCGGCTTCGTCGTATTACGCCAAAAGGCAGCCATATCTCACTCGAAAAGCGCGTCGGCGAGAGGGTCTTTCGGACCGTCGTTCCTCAGCATTCAACATTGGCCAAGGGAACGCTTTCCGACATTGTCAAACAGGCTGACCTTACCGTCGATCAACTCCTCGAACTGCTATAGCCGCCGCATTGCATCGCTATGCCGCCGATTGCGGCGCGGCCGTCTTAAGATGCTGCTTTGCCGATTCCGCCAGCGCCGCAAATCCCTCCGCGTCACGAACGGCCATGTCCGCCAGAATCTTGCGGTCGAGGTCGATATTCCCCGCCTTCAGCGCATGAATGAACTGGCTGTAGCTCAAGCCGTTGTTGCGCGCGGCCGCGCCGATCCGTTGAATCCATAGCGTCCGGTAATCGCGTTTGCGCACGCGCCGGTCACGATACGTGTACCGCAGCGAGCGGTTTACCGCTTCCTTCGCCGACCGATACAGCTTCCCCTTAGTGAGGAAGAAGCCTTTGGCATGCTTGAGCAGCTTCTTGCGCTTGGCCCGCCGTTTGGTGCCGCGTTTTACGCGAGGCATGGTTCTGTTCTCCTTTAGCCTGCCGAGGCAGGCGAAAACCCTCAGAATTTAACGGGAGACAAACGCGAACCGTCGCGCACACATTCCCGCGCGATCGGACGGGTTTGTCTCGTGGGATCACTTCAATTGTCTCGCACGATCAATCGCGAGACGCCGGCCGGCAGGCACCCGTTACGCACTGCCTAGCACGGAAAACTCCTAATGCAAACTCAAACAGCCAAAGCGTTACTCAATGCCGTAAGGAAGTGCACGGCGCACGTTCGGCACGTTCGACGGATCGACCTCGACCTTATTCGCCAATTTGCGCTGGCGGCGTGGTGATTTAGTGCCGAGCAGATGCCGCTTGCCTGAATGCCACCGCAATATTTTCCCCGTGGACGTTAGCTTGAACCGCTTTGCCGCGCCCCGGTGCGTCTTGAGTTTCATCTTCGTATTCTTCTTCACGATTTCCTCTTTCCAGATTCTCCGTTAGCCCCCAGCCGCCGATTGCGCCGGGCGGCTCGGAGCCGCTGCCGTGGCGCCCTTCTTCGGCGCCAGCAGCGCCAGTAAAATATTGGCTTCCATGCGCGGCCCGAATTCCACCTGCGCATGATCCGTGATTTCGTTCAGCAGCCGCGTCATCTTCGCGCGGCCCACGTCCTGATGCGCCATCTCGCGCCCGCGGTGAAAGATCATCGCCTTCACCTTGTAACCTTCGCCAAGGAAACGAATGATCTGATTCTTTCGTACCTGGAAGTCATGCTCGGCGGTCGATGGCCTGAACTTCACTTCCTTGATGTGCGAACTCTTCTGGCTCTTCTTTGTCTCGTGAGCCTTCTTGTTCTGCTCGTATAAAAATTTGCCGTAATCGACCAGCTTGCAAACAGGAGGCACGGCACTCGGCGAAATCTCCACTACGTCGATGCCCTTTTCGCGCGCTGCTTTCATCGCGTCGAACAGGGACATGACTCCAAGCTGCTTGCCATCCTCGTCGATTACGCGGATTTCCCGAGCGCGAATGCGCTCGTTGACTCGAAGACCCACCGCACCACGTTCTGCGATAACCACACCTCCCGGCCGCCAGCCGTATTTCCTTTCAGATTACCGCCCCTCGAAGACCTCAGTCCAGGGACAGAACAAAAAGTATAGCACGGCCCTGCACCGCAAGGCCCCGATTTCAGGTGTTTGCGGCCTTACCCGCCCTTCCCGGAGCCGCCTCCGAAATCCGCCGCTCGTCAATCTCCGCCTTCAAATCGGCAACAAATTCCGCCAGCGGGCGCGGGCCGAGGTCGCCCTTGCTCTGATGCCGGACGGAAACGGTGCCCGCTTCGGCTTCCTTGCCGCCGACAATCAGCATGTAGGGAATTTTTTGCATCTGCGCGTCGCGAATTTTCGCCTGCAGCTTTTCGTTGCGGTCGTCGAGGTGCGCGCGGAACCCGGCGTCCTTCAGCTGCTGCGTCACTTTTTTCGCGTACTCCGAGAATTTTTCGCTGAGCGGCAGCACTTCCGCCTGCACCGGCGCGAGCCACACCGGAAACGCGCCGGCGTAGTGCTCGATCAGGATGCCGAAGAACCGCTCGACCGAGCCCCACAGCGCGCGGTGCACCATCAGCGGCTGGTGGCGGTTGCCGTCTTCGCCCACGTATTCCAGGCCGAAGCGCCGCGGCAAATTGAAATCGAATTGCACGGTGGTGAGCTGCCAGGGCCGGCCGATGGCGTCGATCAGCTTCACATCGATCTTCGGGCCGTAAAACGCCGCCTTCGCCCTCGCATGCGCTTGAACGGAATGTTCAGGCGCTTCAGCGTGTTTCGAAGCGCGCTGTCGGCGCGGTTCCAGTCCTCCGGCCGAGCCCGGCATAATTTTCCGGATGCGCGGCGTCCCAGTCGGAAAGCTCCACCACGTAGTCGATCGAAGCCGAACGTCTTCATCACGGCGAACGCGAAATCGATGCAGCCTTCGACTTCGGCTTCGATCTGCTCCGGCATGCAGAAAATGTGCGCGTCGTCCTGCGTGAATCCGCGCACGCGCAGCAGGCCGTGCAGCACGCCCGAGCGCTCGTAGCGATACACCGTGCCGAGTTCGGCGAGGCGCACCGGCAACTCGCGATAGCTGCGCAGGCGCGACTTGTAAATCAGGATGTGGCCCGGGCAATTCATGGGCTTGAGCTGGTAGTCGGCTTTCTCGACTTCCATCGGGCCGAACATATTTTCGCGATAAAAATCCGCGTGGCCGCTGGTCTTCCACAGATCGAGGCGCATGATGTGCGGCGTGACACACCAGATCGTAGCCGCGGCGCAGCAGTTCGTCGCGCAGCCAGTCTTCCATCAGCTTGCGGATCAGCCCGCCCTTGGGATGCCAGAAGATCAGCCCCGGCCCGGCTTCTTCCTGAATGCGAAAAGAGATCGAGTTCCGTGCCCAGCCGGCGATGATCGCGGCGCTTGGCTTCTTCGAGCTTGTGCAGATAGTCGTCGAGCTCCTGCTGCGTGTAGAAACACGCGCCGTAGATGCGCTGCATCTGCGGATTGCCTTCCTGGCCCTTCCAGTACGCGCCCGCGACGCTCATCAGCTTGAACGCGCGGATGCGCCCGGTCGAGGGAATGTGCGGCCCGCGGCAGAAATCGATGAATTTTCCGGTGGTGTAAAACGACACCATCGGCTCGACGGCTTTTTCCTCGACCAGTTCGCACTTGAAGCCCTGATCCCACTTGCGGTAGAGCTCGAGCGCTTCGGCCTTCGGCAGCAATTTGCGCTCGTTGGGAATGTCCTGCGCGGCAAGCTCGCGCATCTTTTTCTCGATGCGTTCGCCAGGTCCTCCGGCGTGAACGGCTCGCTCGCGCACAAAATCGTAGAAAAATCCGGTGTCGATCGGCGGCCCGATGCCCAACTTCACGTTCGGGAAGAGTTCCAGCACCGCCGCGGCCAGCAAATGCGCGGCCGAATGGCGCAACACCTGCACGGCGTCTGCATCTTTCGCGGTCAAAATTGAAAGTTTGGTGCTTTCTTCGAGCGGCTTAGCGAGATCGACGAGCGTATCTCCCGCGCGCGCAACAAGAGCTGCACTCGCGAGGCGTGGCCCGATCTGGCCGGCGATCTGCGCCGCCGTTGTTCCGCGCGGCACCTCGCGCGTCGATCCGTCAGGCAATGTAATTTGAATGTTTTCCATAGTTTTTCTGCGCAAAATACCGTAGCACGATCCGCGCCGCAATTTCATCTGCTTGTTCGTCCCGCAGGTGCGTGGCGAAAGCACACCATGCGCACCATGCGCCGCTCTATTTGATTTTGCGCCCTCGGACGGCTATCATGTTTCCAGGCATGCATAATATGTTCTCTGTTTTCCATTAGCGACCTTCCCGCAAAGGCCTGAACCGGGCCGATCGTTGATTTCATTTATCCGCTTCTTTGACAACAAACGAATTGTCACGCTTTGTCTGCGTGCTGATAGAAACCATGGCCAATCTTTCGCTTTACGAAAAATTAGAACAGATCGAACGTCGCTATGACGAAATGACTCGCGAGCTCTCTTCGGCGGAGATTCTCGCCGATTCGGCCCGTTACCAGAAGCTCGCCAAAACGCATGCCGATCTCGCCGAAATCGTCGCGAAGTACCGCGAATGGAAAGAGATTGACAAGAATCTGCAAGGCGCGAAGCAGCTATTCGCCGAAGCGGACGATCCCGAAATGAAGCAGATGGCGCACGACGAAGAGCGTGACCTCACTGTGCTCCACGAGGCCGTCGAACGTGAACTCAAGTTCCTTCTCATTCCCAAGGACCCGAACGACGAAAAGAACGTGATGATCGAAATTCGTGCGGGCACCGGCGGCGACGAAGCCGCGCTGTTCGCCGGCGAGCTTTTCCGCATGTATTCCCGCTACGCCGAATCGCAAAGCTGGCGCGTCGAAGTTCTCGAAAGTTCCCCCGCGAACGTCGGTGGCGTAAAGGAAATCGTCGCTGCCATTCAAGGCAACAAAGTCTATTCCAAGCTGAAATACGAAAGCGGCGTGCATCGCGTGCAACGCGTTCCCGCCACCGAGCAACAAGGCCGCATCCACACGTCCGCAGCCACAGTCGCCGTCCTTCCCGAAGCCGACGAAATCGACATCAAAATCGAACCCAAAGACCTGCGCATCGACACCTTCTGCTCATCAGGTCCGGGCGGACAGTCCGTGAACACAACATATTCCGCCGTGCGCATCACGCATATCCCCACCGGCCTCGTTGTTTCGCAGCAAGACGAAAAATCGCAAATCAAAAACCGAGCCAAGGCCATGCGTGTGCTTCGCGCGCGTCTGTACGAAATGGAGCAGTCCAAGCAGCACGAAGCCATCGCCGCCGAACGCCGCGGCCAAATTAAGACCGGCGACCGCTCGGAAAAAATCCGTACCTATAATTTCCCGCAAAATCGCGTCACCGACCATCGCATCAATTTCACTCTCCATCAACTCGATCAAGTGATGGAAGGCAAGCTCGGCCCGCTCGTCGATGCTCTCGTCACGCATTTCGAATCCGAACGCCTGAATCACGAACTAGGCGGCGAAAACAAAGGCAAGGCCAACGAAAACGCAGCCTGAGTCCTTGTAGCACACTCCTGCCTGTGGCCCTTTACGCAACACACCTATTCCCGCCATGCAGACATCATGCGCAATTCAAACACGCGACGTTCTAAAAGAGGCCATTAGCCGCCTCGAATCCGCCTCCGTGCCCTCCAGCCGGCTCGCCGCCGAACTTCTCCTCATCCACGTACTCCACCGCGACCGCACATGGCTCTATACTCATCCCGAAGATCCGCTGGACTCCGCAACCGCCAAAAAATATTTCGCTTTGGTCGCGCGACGCGCAGCAGGCGAGCCAACGCAATACATCATCGGCAAACAGGAATTTTGGGGGCTGGAATTTGAAGTCACGCCTGCCGTTCTCATCCCTCGCCCGGAAACCGAACACATCGTCGAAGTCGCCATCGAGCGTATAGGAACTGCAAGGCGCAACGCTGAATTACGCATCGCAGACGTCGGCACGGGCTCAGCCTGTCTCGCCGTGGCGCTAGCCAAAGAGTTTCCAAACGCCCAAATCACCGCCACGGACGTCTCGCCCGCGGCACTAGAAGTCGCAAGGCGCAACGCGATCCGCCACAACGTAGAAACCCGCATTCCATTTGTGGAGGCGGATCTCCTCACAGCGAAACTGTCGTCGCAAGAAGCTAGCCACTCGCCACTCGCCACTAGTCACTCGTCTTTTTCCCCAAGCCTCTTGCACTTAATGGTCAGTAATCCACCGTACATCGCCAATTCCGAAGCGGCGACGCTCCAGCGCGAAGTCCGCGAACACGAACCAAAAATCGCGCTATTCGCCGGCCCGACGGGACTCGAAATCTACGCCCGCCTGATCGAACAGGCCGAGTCCCACCTGGCGCCCGGCGGCCTTCTGCTCCTGGAATTAGGCTATGGTGCAGCTGAACGAGTCCGCGAAATGATCGACGCGCGCCGCGCGTGGGCAAACACTGCCGTCACAAACGATCTTGCCGGAATCCCCCGCGTCCTCGCATCAGAATTTCTGCCGCGTGGATAAAATGAAAGCGCTGATCTCACAGACTCCCGCTAGCAGGACGGTTCTTCCGCAGCCATCCGCCCCGCTAGGTTGGGTATGAACGAATGAATGCGACACGCGTCCGAACTTGTTAGCGCGCAGTTCCACACCCGATCCATCTCCTACTTCCTTTCGCAATCGTCTGCGAGTACGATCCGTCCATGAGCGACCCGGCCCAAGCCACCGCCGACCCCGCCCAGACGCGATCAGGACCGTCGAGCACGTCGGCCATAGCTGCATTGCCGCGCCGCGATTCGATCCTGATCATCTCGTGCATATCTCTCGCAACGATCCTGGCTTGGCTTTACCTGATCCATCTCGACCGGCAAATGTCGCCGGCCAGTTCCTACGATCAGGCCATGGCCGCCATGGGCATGTCGTCAAACACGCCGTGGACCGCAACCGACCTTTTCCTCACGTTCGCCATGTGGACCGTGATGATGGTCGGCATGATGGCGCCATCTGCCACGCCGATGATCCTGCTCTTCGGAGCCTCGGAGGTCCGGGCCGGCAACAAAATGCCTGTCCTCGGAGCGGGCGCATTCGCTCTTGGCTATCTAGCCGTTTGGACGCTCTTCAGCGCCATCGCAACACTGGCCCAACGGGGTCTGCATCAGGCGGCCATGCTTTCGCCCGCAATGTCCGTGCTGAGCCCGCGTCTCGGCGGCGCGGTTCTGGTTGTCGCGGGCGCCTATCAGCTCACCACGTGGAAAAAACAGTGCCTCACCCATTGCCGGAGCCCGCTCAGCTTTCTGATGACGCACTGGCGCCCCGGCAGGCGCGGCGCATTTTCGATTGGCGCGCACCACGGCTCGTATTGTCTCGGATGTTGCTGGGCGCTGATGGCGATTCTCTTCGTGGTCGGCGTGATGAACTTGCTTTGGGTCGCCGCCCTCACCGTGTTTGTCCTGTTGGAAAAAATCGGCCCGAAGGGCGCTCTGCTCGCGCGTCTCGGCGGAGTCGCCCTCATCGTCGCGGGCGTCGTCTCAATCGTCTAACGTAGCCCGCGATGTTCGCGTGTTTCTGGGGGGCCGGTTTGCCGTGCTTTGGCTTCTGCCTGAAATCTTCCACTTGAAACCCCGCTCCTGTTGCGCGATGATCCCCGCATTATGGCTGCCTCGTGGAACATCAAAGGAACGGTTCTCATCGCCTGCAATTGTGACTACGGCTGTCCCTGCAACTTCAACGCGCCGCCCTCCCACGGCAAATGTGAAGGCGGCTGGTCGTGGCACGTCGACAAGGGCGCATTCGATCAGGTCCCGCTCGACGGCCTCAACTTTTCGCTGTTCGCGAAATGGCCGGGAGCGATCCATCTCGGCAATGGCGAGGCCCTGATCTTCGTCGATGAACGCGCCGACCAGCGCCAGCGCGACGCTATCGCCAAGCTGGTCAGCGGCGAAGTCGGCGGGCCGTGGGGCATTCTCGGCAAGACATGGCCGAAAGTTCACGGCACAAAATTCGTCGCCTACAATCTCCAGCAACGGGGCCTGAGCACAACTCTGAAAGGCGGCGACTGCTTCGAACTCGAATACACCACGATTAAAAATCCCGTCAGTGGCGCCGATGCCCATCCGGCAATGACGCTTCCCGAAGGCCTCATCGTCAAGCAAGCCGACCTCGGTGCATCGAAAACCTTCCGCATCGACGACGCGATCCGCTTCGATCACTCCGGCAAATACACCGCCATCGGCAAATTCGACTACTCGGGCGCCATCGTCGCATAGCCGTCACTCCTCCACATCCTCAAACTCCATCTCCCGCAAGAATCGCCGCCGCCCTCCAACTTCGGAATTCAGGTTTATTCGCCTCGACTCGTGCCAATGCCTGCTTGCAGTTTTCCCGCTCGCAGAGTTCCTCCATCCACCGTTCGCCCATGGCTGGGTTTTCAGATCTGCGCTTCGCCGCGAGCGATTCGGTCCCTGCCCTTGAGGCCATCGGGGCTGCACCCCTACTCTCCTCCTCGAAGGCCAGCAGCTGGTTCTTCTGCCGCTTGTCGCTCGTGAATCGCGCCGCTTACTCGCCTCTCCCATTAACCCCTTGCGGGGACCGTTCCGGCCTTCCTCGCGTTCACGATTACTTTGCCCTCTGCTGACTTCTGCCGTCCGGTCAGGGCCGATCACTCGACCCTCAGTCCCGATTCCGAGACTAACGGCAGATCTCCCGAGGTAAGTTCAGCCGCCTTCAGCGCACAACCGCTGGATTTACATCCAGTGCCCTTGATGGATACGGACTTCATTGGTCCATTGCCCACTCGTCCGGCACCGTCTGCCTCCAATCCAGTTCTTGTCCATCGGCTCGCGTCTTTGCTCGACGCTTCTTTCAGACCTCGCCTTACGGCGACGCCCTTGCGCTTCGCTATCCCTTCACGTCCATCACGTTGTGAAGAGGACTTGCACCTCTGATCCGGAGCCTGCGTGTTTGAGCGAATAATTGGGCGTCGTTGTCCTTCCCCCTGGGGGAGCGGCGATAACCCGTGACCCTGGCTAAGGTAGCCGCAGCAGGCTCTCCGCTCCCGGCCAGGAGGAACGTTAGGCCTTACAGGATAGCGGGTATCGCTGTTCATAAAAAGATGCTGGCCGTAGTGGTCTCCAATGTTGAAGTCGAAAGCGAGTGTGAGCGGCGGATGTTTGGTGGCAACCCCGAACAACTGCGATCGCTGGCGGCATGGCTGCTCGAGCAGCAAGTCGAGGAAGTCGTCATGGAATCAATTGGAAACCCGTGTGGGAAACACGGGAACGGTATTGGAAGCCGATCCGCGAGAAGCGAGAAGACGCACGCCGGAGATCGGGAACGTTGCATTTGGCGCAGGCGCTGTCCAATCGTGGACGGTGGGGGCGCAAGAAGGATTTCCTCGATGCCGAACGCTTGGTGAAGCGGCTGGTAGCCCGGGAATTGACTTTGAGCTTTGTGCCCGATGCCGAACAACGCTTGTGGCGAACGGTGACGCGGAGAAAGTACCCGTTGACGCGTGACCGGGCGCGATTGCAGAACCAAGTAGAGTCGCTGCTGGAAGAAGCCCACATGTCCAGCCTGCTCTCGGATCTACTGGGCGCCAGTGCTCGGCGCATGTTGAAGGCGCTGGCTGATGGTGAAACAAATCCGGCAGCTCTGGCTGCCTTGGCCGATAAGCAGTTGCGCGCTACGCCAGAGCAGTTGTGCGATGCACTGGGTGCGTGTACGGAGCTCAACCCCGTCTACTGCCGGCTGCTGAAGATGGCGCTGGAGCAGTTGCAATTCCTCGAGCAGCAGATCGGCGACCTAGACCAGGAGACCGCCAGTCTGCTCCGTCAGCACCAAGACGCGGTCGAGCGGCTAGCGGAGGTGCCGGGGCTGGGAGTGGATTCAGCGACCCAGATCATTGCCGAAGTCGGGCCCATGGCAGCGACCCTTTCCTTCGGGGAAGCATCTCTCCTCGTGGGTGGGCGCCTGCCCGGGCGACGAAGAAAGCGCAGGCGTGAACTACAGCCACCGATCCCCACAGGGCAACCGCCACATGCGGCGCCTGCTCAATCAGGCCGCGAATGCCGCCGTGAAGGTCAAAGGAAGTATCTTCGAAATTGTTTATCGGCGCTCGGTCCCGCGCCTAGCACATCACCAAGTCATTGCGGCCATTGCCCATCGACAGTGTCGGTTGATCTGGTTGATCCTGCACCAAGCAGTCCGTTACCAGGAACACCGTCCAGCGGTTACCAAACAATCTCGGCAAGCACGCACCGCCAGAATGATCCGTCAACTCCGCAAACTCGGCTACCAAGTCGAACTACCAAATTCGCAACCCGCCAACTCGGCCGGAAGGTGATTTTCGACCCTGCTCGGCATACCACAATAAAGGCCCGGAGGGTTTGCCTCCGGGCCTTTATTGTGTAGCGCCGGCATCTTGCCGGCGGTTTTGTTGTTAGCTCAATGCACCGGGCCTGCCATCGGCCGATCTTCGCCGCCGCTAGGCCCGCGCTTCACGGATTGCACGGGCTTTTCGAATTTGCCCAGTGCAATCTCCAGCGCTTCTTCAGCTGTGCGGACGTAGTGAACGGTCACGCCCTCAAGCAGGTCTTCCGGTAGATCCTCCTTCACGTTCGGTTCGTTGTCCGCGGGCAAAATCACCTCGCGGATTCCGGCCCGTTTCGCGCCGAGAACCTTTTCCTTGACTCCGCCGATCGGCAGAACGATGCCGGAGAGCGAAATCTCGCCCGTCATCGCGACTCGCGGCCTCATCGACCTGCCGGTGAGCAAGCTTACCAGCGCCGTGACCATCGCCACGCCGGCCGACGGCCCGTCCTTCGGAATCGCTCCCGAAGGAACGTGCACGTGCAAGTCGAGTTTTCGGAAGAAGTCCGGGTCGATGCCGTAACGGTCGGCGTTCGAACGAACCCATGACAGCGCCGCGCTCATCGACTCCTTCATCACTTCGCCCAAATGGCCGGTCATCGTGTACTGACGGCCGCCGCGCATCTTGCTGGCCTCAATGAAGATGATGTCTCCGCCCACGGGCGTCCACACCAGCCCCACCGAGACTCCCGGCTTCTGCACACGCTCTTCAACTTCCTTTTCGAGCCGGAACTTCTGGATGCCCAGCGCTTCGCGGATCGTGTCGACGGTAACGGTGTGCTTCTCCGTCTTGCCTTCGGCGATTCGCCGCGCCTGCTTCCGCACGAGCGTCGCAATTTCGCGCTCGAGGCTCCGGACTCCCGCTTCCCGCGTGTAGTGGCGGATCAACTCGTGGATCGCCTCATCGGTGAATTCCACATGCTCGCCCGTCAGACCATGTTCCTTGATCTGGCGCGGGATGAGGAATCGCTTCGCAATGTGCACCTTCTCGTCTTCCGTGTAACCCGGCAGCTCGATGATCTCCATCCGGTCGCGCAGAGGCTCCGGAATCGGATCGAGCCAGTTTGCCGTGGCCACGAAGAGCACCTTCGATAAGTCGAACGGCACGTCGAGATAGTGATCGCGGAACGTCGAGTTCTGCTCCGGATCGAGTACTTCCATTAGCGCCGACGACGGATCGCCGCGGAAATCGCGTCCGAGTTTATCGACTTCGTCCAGCATGAGGACGGGATCCATCGTCTCGGCACGGCGAATGCCCTGGATGATCTGCCCCGGCAAAGCGCCGATATACGTCCGGCGATGGCCGCGGATTTCCGCCTCATCGTGCATTCCGCCGAGCGCGATGCGGACGAATTTGCGTCCCATCGCTCGCGCGATCGACTTTCCGAGCGACGTTTTCCCCACGCCCGGAGGCCCGACGAAGCAAAGAATCGGTCCCTTCATGCCCGGTTGCAATTTCCTCACAGCCAGGTAATCGAGAAGCCGCTGTTTCACTTTTTCCAGATCGTAATGATCCTCGTTGAGGATCTCTTCAGCCTTGGCAATGTCTATCTGGTCTTCACCGGTCGCCGACGTCTTATTCCACGGCAGCGACGTCATCCACTCCAGGTAGGTTCGCGAGACCATGTATTCGGCCGAAGCCGGCGTCATCTTCGCGAGTCTCTTCAACTCCCGCTCGCACTCCTTCTTGGCCTCGGCAGACATGCCGGACTCTTCAACTTTTTTTCTGAGTTCGTCGATTTCGGCCACGCCGTCGTCGGACTCGCCCAGTTCCTTCTGAATTGCCTTCATCTGCTCGCGCAGGAGGAATTCGCGCTGGCTCTGATTCACCTGTTCCTGAACCTGATCGTGAATCTTGCTGCGCAGCTCGAGGACTTCCTTCTCCTTTGAGAGTTCGCTGATCAGCATTTCCAGCCGCTTGCGGACGTCAAACGTCTCAAGCAGTTCTTGCCGGACCATCGTGTTCAGCGAAGGCAGCGTCGCCGAGGCAAAATCCGAGAGCCGGCTCGGCGAATCGATGTTCATCACTTCGCTCTGCAAGTCGTCTGAAAGCTGCGGCGAACGCGCCACAACCTCGCGGAAAAGCTCTTTGACGTTGCGCTCCAGCGCCATCAACTCCGCGTCGCGATCGTCCTCCAAGTCGGGTTGAATTTCTGCTTTGGCACGCAAGAACGGCTTGAGCCCGAGTATTTCGAGCACCTTGATGCGGTCCAGTCCCTCAAGGAACGCAACCACGTTCCCATTGGGCATGCGGACCATCTTGTGGACCTTGGCAAGCGTGCCAACGCCGTGTAGGTCTGAGCCGGTCGGCGTCTCGACACGCGGGTCGAGTTGCGCTACGACGCCCAAGTACTTCTCGGTACCCGTTCCGAGCGAGTCTAATAGTGCAAGCGAGCTTTCGCGCCCCACCGGCAAGGGCATCACAGCTCCAGGAAAGAGCACGGTATCGCGCACCGGCAGTACGGGCAGCTCTTCGGGAATTAATCGTTTCGGTTTGCTAGTCAAGTTGTCCCCCTTGGACAACGAAATTCAACGACCGACAACAGGGTAGATCGACCGTCTAAACCGTTAGATGCAGGAAAAGGGGAAAGGACTTTTATCGTTCTCTAGCCACTTACAAAATATGAGTGTACAAGACTAAATGATCTGAATCAAGCCCTATTTGCCCCGATTTTCGTTGCGAAGTACCTCCCAAAATGTTGTAAGAAAGTACCTTACGTTACCTTGAGACTCCCAAATCTCTGCTGAACCATCTGAATTGCGGCCTCATGGTCGGCTATTCTGCCGTCAAGTTGGGCATTTTCTACCGCTTCCAGGATCTCGCGAAAGGCCGGTCCAGGAAGAAAGCCCATGGATTTTAGGTCGTCGCCGGTCAAAAGCCGTGGCGGACGAACCTCATCCGGCGGCGTCGATTCGATAAAATGTCTCGTAAAATCATAGTTTTCCAGGTTTCCATGGCTCGAAAGGCAGTCGAGTCTGTGAAGCTCCAGATGCTCCTCAAAATGTTCCTGGCGGACAAACTTCTTTAGGGTGGCTAGCCTCATGTTCAATACATCTTTGAACTTCATGTGGTTGGCGACAAGAGCCGCTATTTGGCCAGTTTCCTCATTCGAGAACCTCCACCTGCGGCACATCGCTTCGGCTATGCGGGTGCCGATTTCTGCGTGCTCGTTAAACCTAATGCGGTCACCAGTTACCTCTGCTGGCGCAAAAGTCGGAGGCTTCCCAACGTCATGGAGGAGAACGCCCCAAGCGAGCGTGGGCGAGCAACCCGTCGTGAGCTTTTCGAGCAAGAGGAGCGTGTGGATCCAGACGTCGCCCTCCGGGTGATATTCTGGCGGCTGCGCAACTCCTTTCATTTTTGACACTTCCGGGAGCAATTGGATGAGCAGGCCCATTGAATCGAGAAGCTCGAAGCCGCGACGGGCGGCGCCCTCGGTGAGGATTTTCGTGAGTTCGTCGCGGAGACGCTCAGCGGAAACCTGAGCTATTAGCGCTGCGAGTGCAACAATGGAGTTGGCGCTATTGGGCTCTATTACGTAGTCAAAACGCGCAGAAAAGCGCACTGCGCGCAGCATACGGAGCTTATCCTCGGTGAAGCGCCGCATCGGGTCGCCGATAGCTCGGATTACGCCGGCCTGAATGTCTTTCCGGCCGCCGACAAAGTCGAGAACCTCGTTCGTTTCGGGATCGAGCAGGAGTCCATTGATGGTGAAGTCGCGACGGCGGACATCTTCTTCGGGCGATTCGGTATAGGCAACGCGGTCGGGATGGCGACCGTCGGTATAGCCGATATCAGAGCGGAACGTGGCGACTTCGGTTTGCGCCGGGTCCTGCTCGACCGAG
This sequence comes from uncultured Acidobacteriota bacterium, assembly GCA_963753205.1. GTDB lineage: Bacteria > Acidobacteriota > Terriglobia > Acidiferrales > UBA7541 > Palsa-295. The sequence continues at coordinate 878,544 of CAVWBL010000002.1, forward strand.
TCATCGAGGACGATGATGACGCCGAACTGGGCGCCGACGGCGAGGCTACGCGGGAAAATCCGCTGGACGACGTCCGGTGTGGCGTCGGTGGCTACGTCATAGTCTGCAGGCTCGCGACCTAGAAGAATATCGCGCACACAGCCGCCCACCAGGTAGGCCTGATATCCCTTGGCCTTCAGTGTGACGCAGATTCGTCTCGAGAGCGATTTGCCGTCCATTAGGTGCTAGGCCCGATTCTCCGTCACGCGCAGCAAAAGGCAGGTGATGTCATCCTGCTGGCGCGCAGTTCCCACAAATTCATTCAACTCACCCATCACCCTGTCGCGCATGTCGGCGGCGCTGATATTGGGAAGGTTGTTCAACAGCGGAAGCAAGCGCTCCTCTCCAAACTCCTCACCATCTTCGTCTACTGCGTCAATCACGCCGTCGGTGAAGATGAAGAGCAAGTCGCCAACGGCTAATTGGATGCGCCCGCACTCATAGTTGGGTTCGTGACCGCGAAAGAGCGGCAGACCGAGCGGTGGGCCTCCGCTTTCGAGCCGCTCGACAGAATGGGAGGCATGAACCAGAAGCGGCGCATTGTGGCCTGCGTTTACATAGCGCATTACGCCGCGGATTGGCTCGATTTCGGCAATAAACGCCGTGGTGAAGCGGCGGCCTTCTAGGTTGTGCGCGCGGGCGTAACGATCGAGACCGATGACATTTTCTTCGAGCGTTGCCGAAGTGCCGGCGAGCGCGCGCAAGCTCGCTTGAAACGTGGCCATGAGTAACGCTGCGGGAACGCTTTTTCCCGCGACATCGGCTACGGCAATTACAAGAGGCTGCACACCCGCGGTATTCGACGGGCGGAGGAATGCGTCATAGCAATCGCCTGCCACTGTATTTTGCGGACGCGTGGCGAAGGCAATATCGATCCCTGGAACCTCGGGCGCTTTCTCTGGAACGAGCCATTGCTGGATTTCGCGCGCGATCTCGAGATCGCGTTTTAAGGTGACGCGATCCGCCAACTCGAGCGTCAGAATTAGAAAAAGCACCACCGAGCCGAACCATGAGACGCTGATGCGAGTCAATCCGCCGCCGACGTGAATGTCTGTAGGAATCAGGATGATGATGATCGCTAGCAATAGAAGAACGCGGCGCGCGGGGCTGAGCTTCATCAGCATCGCCTGGAACAGGCCCCAGCTCACGCGGAACGGCTTTTTCCAGCGCTTGGGTTCACGGTCGATTGCGTCCCAATCAACATCGTGCGAGAAGAGGCCGTAGCTGGCGCGGGCTTCGGAAAGGAATTGATGCCAAAGTTGCTCTAGCTCAAAGCCGCCGCTGACGCGCTCCCAGAATCCGCGCACACGGCGGCCCCGATCGCGGATTGCTGTGATCGCGGCGGTTTCGCGGACAACCATGTGGCGATTATAAGTGGATAACAGTAGGAACGGTGGAGTTGCTTGGCAAATGTGTTGGGGGACGATTCGCTCCGTTTGGGCTCGGGCCTGAATTAATCGCGAGTAGGTTTGTACGTGAGCGAGCCCCCCAGCTGGACTTTGTTAAAGCCGAAACGATCGCGAAGATCGTCGGTGGCGCGGGCGAGGCGCTCCAATTTTTCGCGACGCCCGGGATCGAGCAGATCGAGCTGACCGGATGCGGATGAAAACGAGCTGAGCGCAGCGCCGACGAGCCGCACGAGGCGTTTTCCATCCCAGGCATTTGCGAAAAGCTCGCGGAGCGCTTTCAGAATCACGGCGTCGAGATCGGATGGTTCCAAGAGCGTGTGATTGCGCGTGATCGTCTTGAAATCGCTGAAGCGCAGAGTCAGCGTGACGCTACGCGCATGCAAAGCCGCGTCACGAAGGCGCTTCGTGGCTTTCTGGCAAAGGTAACTTAGTGTCGCTTCGAGTTGGGCGCGGTCGCGCGTGTCTTCGCCGAAGGTCTGGTTGTGCGAGATGGATTGAGGCTCCGCATCGTAGAACAATTCGAAGGAGTCGGTGCCGCGCGCCTTGCGATAGAGGGCCGTGCCCCAGCGGCCAAAGTCGGCTTCGAGACAAGCTAGATTTTGCGTTTGCAGTTGCGCCACTGTTTCGATGCCGAGTCTATTGAGCGCAGCTTCGGTGACCTTGCCGATTCCGGGGATTCGGCGAACCGAAAGGGGTGCCAGGAACTTTTCCTCGCTGCCCGCAAGAACCCAGACTAATCCACGCGGCTTGGCCTGATCGCTCGCGACTTTCGCAATGAGGCGGGTTGATCCGAGCCCTCCGGAGCACGGAAGGCCCGTGCTCGCCGTGATGTCCGTGAGCAGTTTGTGCGATGCGGCGAGAGGCGCGCCGAAAAGGCGTTCGGTACCGCGAAGATTTATGTAGGCTTCGTCGATGGAAACCATTTCGACGATCGGCGAATATTTCGAGAGTATCTTCGCGATGCGATCGCTCCACTGGCTATAGAGCTGATGTTGATTTTGGAGAAAAACGCCCTGCGGACACAATTTCGAGGCCGTTCGCAGCGGCATGGCGGAGTGAACCCCAAAACGGCGCGCTTCGTAGCTTGCCGACGTGACGACGCCGCGTTGGTCGCGCTGCCCGCCGACGATTACGGGCAAACCGCGCAAATCAGGACGGGAGAGCAGCTCGACGGAGACGAAGAATGCGTCCATATCGACGTGGAGGATTGCGGCATCCGACGGCAGCGGACCGTCGGAATCGTGCTTTGCCCGGAACTGGGCCAGCTTCGGCATTTGAGTCGCTCAGGATTATCTTACCTCGGCGTCTCCTCGGAGCATCCATGCACTCGGGTGCTGCGTGAAGCCGATATGCGGATAATAATTTGTCGCGCCAGGCGCGGATAACAGAATGACGCGCGTCTGAAGCCCGGCAGCTTTTTGGGTCTGACGAATCAGTTCCTTGCCGATGCCTTTGCGCTGATGCGACACGCGAACAGCCGGATCGGAAAGATATGTCGCATAGCTGAAATCCGAAAGTGCGCGTCCCACGCAGTTACGACGAGATTCGCGTTTTTCAACATCGCCTCCACACGTTTGCGGTCATGAATCGGGCGGCGTTCACCCAATGTGGATGCCGCGTAAAGATCGATAACCTCGTCGAGGATTAGGGTCATTGCCGAGGCGGTAATGGATCAGAGCGATCTCCCAATCGCACGGTGAGCTTCGAAAATAAATTAGGCGGGAATCAACGCCGCTCCTGTCGCTGGCGGAGGCTGGCGACGGAACAACAAATCCCATGTTCTGCGCGAGGAATAAAAAAGCGCAGCGCATGAACAAATATATCGCATTCGACGCTGCGAACCGTGGGCCGCGATTCGAAGTCCGGCGAAGCGAGTCTCGAAACCGGGGCCTGATCTGAGCAAAACAAGCACTTCTAAGCGCGGTCCCGAGAGAAGGACAATGACGCTCTGCGGAACAAATAAACGCCGCCTTACGAGAGGCTGCGTCACAGAAGCAAAAGAGCGGCGGGCCACAACCGGGCACACCGCTCGGAGTGATGAGGCCGTTTACATCGATGCGGCGTTGCCGCCTTTCAGGTGCTGGACGATGTCGAGGGATTTTTCGACGTGTTGGGCAGGCGAAAGCTTGTCCTCCTTGGAAGAAAAGACGGCGATGATCTTGCCGTCTTTGCCGATGACGAAGGTTTCGCGCTCGATGAAGTCGTGGTCGATATCGACGCCGCGAACGTCTTTCATGCCGGGACGGCCTGCGCTGGTCGAGAGATCGTACATCTTGGCGACTTTCAGATCGGAGTCCGAGGCGACGGGGAATTTTCCGGCGCAGTAGTTCGGATCGGCCGAAAACTGATCGAGGCGCTCGATACTGTCACCGGAGACGCCAATGATCGTGGCGCCAGCGGCCTCAAACTTATCTTTGTTTTCCGCGAAGGTGTGCGCTTCGATGTCGCAGCCCTGCGTATAGGCGGATGGATAGAAATAGACGACGACGGGGCCTTTTTTCTCCGCCCCTGCCAGGGAAAAATCGAATTCTTTGCCCGCCAAGGACGCGCGGGCCGAAAAATCAGGCGCCTTGTCACCCACTTTGAGAGCTGCCAACGCAGGCAGGGCGATCATAGCGACCACTGCTATCCCGAGAATCAGCCTTTTCATAACTCCCTCCACGCCCCGTAAGATGAAATGAACATACCATACCCGGCGACCAGCAGGTAGGCGTATTGGACGCGGCCCGCGGGCGGACGTTTCGGCGATTTGGGCGATTCTGATTCCATTGGTTCCATTGGCGGGCCGGTTGCATTCTATAGCATCGCGGGTGTAGGCTTTGCTTGTCGTGCTTGATCGCAAACGGAGGGTGAGCCGGAGCTGCTCGTGTTGTCGTCGCGCACAGGTGTGCTCTGGCGCGGACGGGCGGATTTAAAGCGAAGCAAAGCGAGTTAAGGATTCAGAGCCCATCGCCAGAAGAGCTGGTGGATGGGCTTTTTGATTTTGGGGACGGCGGGCCCGGCGATCAGCGGGGCACAGCAAGTATGCGACCCTAGAGAATCGAAATTAAAATTTCGAGACATGATCTTGAGGAGGAATGAAATGGCTGAATATGCGCATCCGGAAGTGCTGGTTAGCACGCAGTGGGTGGCCGATCACCTGAACGATCCGAAGGTGCGGCTGATTGAAGTGGACGTTGACACAAGCGCTTACGATCAGGGGCACGTAGCGGGCGCGCTGGGCTGGAATTGGCAGACGCAACTGCAGGACAACGTGCGTCGCGACCTGATCGACAGGCCGACGCTCGAAAAGCTGCTGGGCGACGCAGCTGTCTCCGCGGATACGACGGTCGTTCTCTATGGAGACAACAACAACTGGTTTGCGGCGTATGCCTTCTGGCAATTGAAGTATTACGGCGTGAAGGACGTGCGGCTGATGAACGGCGGGCGCAAAAAGTGGCTCGAAGAGAAGCGCCCGTTAACGACGGACGCACCGAAGATCGCGACGACGACGTACAAGGCCACCGGACCGGATGAGACGCTGCGCGCGCGGAAGGAAGATGTGTTCGCGTTGATCGAGAAGAAGAAGCCGGGCGCGCTGGTGGATGTGCGCTCGGTGGATGAGTTCACGGGGAAGATCATCGCGCCGCCGGGGATGACCGAGACGGCACAGCGCGCGGGGCACATTCCGGGTGCGGCGAATATTCCGTGGTCGCAGGCGGCGAATGAGGATGGCACATTCAAGTCGGTGGAGCAGCTGAAGGCGTTGTATGAGGGCAAGGGCGTGACGGACGGGAACCAGCAGACAATCGCGTATTGCCGGATCGGCGAGCGCAGTTCGCACACGTGGTTTGTGCTGAAGTATTTGCTCGGGTACAACAACGTGAAGAATTACGACGGCTCTTGGACCGAGTGGGGAAATCTGGTCGGTGCGCCGATTGAGAAGCAAACGCAAGCGGCCGCGGCGAAGTAACAGAAAGCAAATAGAGTAAGGAAATGGCGTCCCAGTTTCGGGACGCCATTTTTATTTTCAAAATCAAATCCATCAGAGATCAGCTGCAGCCGGACGTTGAGCCGCAATTTTGGCACTTGTAGCAGCTGCCGTTGGGCGTCATGCGCATGCCGCACTCGGAGCAGAGCGGCGCGCTTTCCAGCGCCGACCGGTCGCGCGCGGACGGCTCAGGTTCGGCGGCGCGGACGATGCCGGGAGCGACAACGGGCGCGGTTGCAGCGGCCGGAGCGGCGTCCAGCGCGTCGTGATCGAGATAATCCGCGGAGATGAATTTGCCGCCCAGCCAGCGGCCGATGTAATCGACCACGGACTTGGCGTAGCGGATTTCCGGATTGCCTGTGTAGCCGGACGGCTCGAAGCGCGAGTTGCAGAATTTGTCGACCAGCGCGCGGAGCGGCACGCCGTATTGCAACGCGATCGAAACGGACAGCGCGAAGGCGTCCATGATGCCGGAAAGCGTAGAGCCTTCCTTGGCCATCTTGATGAAGATTTCGCCGGGCGTGCCGTCTTCGTATTTGCCGACGGTGAGATAGCCTTCATGGCCGCCGACGGAGAATTTGTGGGTGATCGAGCTGCGCTCATCGGGCAGCTTGCGACGCTTGGCGTTGCGCGCGAAAAGCTCTTGCTGCTCCGGTGGCGCGGGGACAGCTGCTTGCGCTGCTGCGACGGGAGCGGCTGCAATTGCGGCGGACTTTTCTTCGCCCTTTTTGCCGGCGGCCATGAGCGGTTGCGAGCGCTTGGAATTGTCGCGATAGATGGCGACGGCTTTGAGGCCGAGCTTCCAGGACTCGATGTAGGCCTCCATGATGTCGTCGACGGTGGACTCCTCCGGCATATTGATCGTCTTGCTGATCGCGCCCGAAAGGAATGGCTGCGCGGCGGCCATCATTTTCAGGTGACCACGCCAGGAGATGGAGCGGCCTCCGGGCAAGGCGAGCGAGCAATCGAAGACGGGCAGGTGCTCTGGCTTGAAGCCGGGCGCGCCTTCGATTTTGCCGTTTGCATCAATGTAATCGACCATCGCGGCGACAGTTTCGGGCGCATAGCCGAGCTTCATCAGCGCTTGTGGGACGGTGTTGTTGACGATTTTGATCACGCCGCCGCCAACGAGGCGCTTGTGCTTGACGAGCGCCAGATCGGGTTCGATGCCGGTCGTGTCGCAATCCATCATGAAGCCGATGGTGCCGGTGGGCGCTAGCACGGATACTTGCGAGTTTTTGTAGCCGAAGCGTTCGCCTAGGGCAAGGGCGGTGTCCCACGATTCCTTCGCGGCGTTGAGCAGCGAGGGCTGCGTTACGTTTTCGGGCTTGATGGGGCGCAGCGAATCGCGATGCATGCGGATGACGCCGAGCATCGATTCGCGATTGCGCAGATAGCCGCCGAATGGGCCCATCTTTTCGGCGATGCGCGCCGATTGGGCGTAGGATTCGCCGGTCAGCAGCGCGGTGACGGCGCCGCAGAAGTCGCGTCCGCCATCGGAATCGTAAGGAAGCGCGAGCGACATCAGGAGCGCGCCAAGATTGGCATAGCCGATGCCGAGCGGGCGATAGTCATGCGAATTGCGTGCGATGCGTTCGGTGGGGTAGCTGGCGTTATCGACCAAAATTTCCTGCGCCGTGATGGTGACGTCAACCGCGTGCCTGAAGCCATCGACATCGAACACGCCATTTGGCCCGAGGAACTTCAGCAAGTTGATCGAGGCGAGGTTGCAGGCCGTATCGTCAAGGAACATGTATTCCGAGCAGGGATTCGATGCGTAGATGCGGTCGGTGGCCTTGCAGGTGTGCCAGCGATTCACGGTGGTGTCATATTGCATGCCGGGATCGCCGCACTGCCAAGCGGATTCGGCCATCATCTTAAGAAGATCTTTGGCGCGATACTTGTTGGCGGGCTTCCCGTCGGCGACATTGCGCGTCCACCAATCGCGATCTTCCTCGCAGGCTTGCATGTATTCATCGGTGACGCGGACCGAATGGTTCGCGTTTTGGAAGAAGACGGAGGAGTACGCTTCGCCGTCGATTGCGGCGTCATAGCCCTGCTCGACGAGGACGTGGGCTTTGCGCTCTTCTTTGGTTTTCGACTCGATGAATTCGAAAATATCCGGGTGATCGACGTTGAGAATCACCATCTTGGCGGCGCGACGCGTCTTGCCGCCGCTCTTGATGACACCGGCGAAAGCGTCAAAACCCTTCATGAAGCTGACAGGACCCGAGGCGATGCCCCCGCCGGAGAGCGATTCGTGGCTACCGCGAAGGGACGAGAAGTTTGTGCCGGTGCCAGAACCCCACTTAAAGAGCATGCCTTCGGTTTTGGCGAGGTTCATGATCGAGTCCATATTGTCCTGGACCGAATTGATGAAGCAGGCTGAGCACTGCGGTTTCGCCTGGACGCCAACGTTGAACCAAACGGGCGAATTGAAAGCCATTTTCTGCTCTACGAGCAGATGGGCGAGTTCATCGCGGAAAGCGGCTTTTGCTTCGGCGCTCGCGAAATAGCCGCCCTCATCGCCCCAACGGACGATGGTATCGACCACACGGCCGATCAACTGGCGGACCGAGCCCTCGCGCTCCGGCGTATTGGGCTTACCGTGAAAATATTTGGAGGCGACGATGTTCGTCGCAGTCTGCGACCATCCTTTGGGGACTTCGACGTTTTCCTGACGGAAGATCACCTGCCCTTTATCATTGCCTATGAGTGCGGTGCGGCGCTCCCATTCGACCTTGTCGAACGGCGCGACCTTTCCGTCAGTGAAGCGGCGCTGGAATTCGAGGCCTGTGGTGCGCTTGATTGTGGCTTGTTGTTCCATGGATACCTGAGCGTTCAGTGCTGTACGTGCTTCCGCCATCTCTGCCTCCGCGCTGGCAGCGATGCCCACCTGTGGTGGGCGATCCGCCAATAGTTGGCCGCGGCGGCATGAGGAAATAGATTTCCTACTCTATTTTACTCCCATGCAGCCCGGAAATATGTCCGCGTGTATCGCTGGGATACACGAAAACGAAGGGAATTTGCCCCTGCTACAGCGCCCTCGACCCCCGAAGCCGCCGCAAATCCGAAAAAAAACAAAAGCGCCGCTAAGACCTCCCTGTAAATCGAGGCGCGGTCGCAAGAGAAGGCGCTTCGGTCTTATTTCGGCTGGCTCGGTCCGGACATCCCGCGAGAACCGCCGGCGCTGGGATCGGCGATCAGGCTCGCATTCGTCCCGAGTCTGGGTGCGAAGTATCTTGCTATGCCCGAAGGATGTCAAGAAAAAATGTGCTGTAGACCACAAAATATCTGGTCAAGCGTGTCGGGTATGTCTACAGGTAGTGGTGGCTGTGCGGGAGGCCACAACCTCAATTTTTGCAGCGGATTGCGTTTGAGAGCTTACGATAGAGCCCTTGTGGAAATCGATGGCATGGGTTGTGCAAAACCCGGAGAGCTGGCTGCCTCGTGCATTCAACGGCAAATGGTTGCCCTAATGCTGTGCCGTTCGAGGCAACAGGCACGCAATTGACAACACACGAGTTCGCGCAAAAAATATAGGCTTGTAGGCTAGACCATGGCCGCGGCAATTATCGAAATAGAAGGGCTCAGCAAGGATTATCCCAGCGGGTTCTGGCGGAAGCGCTGGAAACGTTCGCTTGACCACCTGACGCTAGAGGTGCAGGACGGCGAGATCTTCGGATTTCTCGGTCCCAATGGGGCGGGGAAGACGACAACGCTGAAGCTATTGATGGGTCTGATCTTCCCCACGTCTGGGACGGCACGGATCCGCGGACGTTCTATTGAAGACATCGCAATGCACCGCGAGATCGGCTATTTGCCGGAACATCCCTACTTTTACGACTATCTGACGGCGCGCGAACTGCTGGATTATTACGCGCGGTTCAGCGATTACAGCACGGCCGAACGGCGTGCACGCGTAGAAACATTCTTAAAGCGCGTAGGATTGGATTCGGCGGCAGATGTGCAGCTGCGCAAATTCTCGAAAGGGATGTTGCAGCGCGCGGGAATCGCGCAGGCGATCCTCCATGATCCGAAAGTGGTGTTTCTGGACGAGCCGATGTCCGGGCTCGATCCGGTTGGCAGGAGGGAAGTGCGGGACATCATCCTGGAGTTGAAGCAGCAAGGAAAGACGGTGTTTTTTTCCACGCACATCCTCTCTGACGCGGAAATGCTGTGTGATCGCGTGGGAGTGCTGGTGGGCGGCAAACTGCAAGGAGTTGGTTCGCCGCGCGAAATTGTCTCCGTGGAAGTGCAATCGATGGAAATTCTTTTTGAGCTGCCGCAGGGCCGTCTATTGCCGCCGCGGCTTGCCAGTCAGGGAAAGCAGATCGGCGGGCGCTATCGCCTTGCGGTGCATGAGCCGGAAATATATGCAGCGGTCGAGCAACTCCGCGGCTGCGATGCTCGAATACTCTCGATGACCCCCGTTCGGCCAACGCTGGAGGACTACTTCATCCGCCTAGTGGGGCGCGAACGTGTGATAACTCACGAACAGGAAACGGTGTCGCGATGAATGCGCTGCCGGGAGCCGTCGCCGTAAACACGTTCCGAGAGGCTGTGCGGGATCGCGTGCTCTACAACCTGATTTTCTTCGCGCTGCTGATGATCGGCGCTTCGATTCTGGTGGGGCAGATTTCCATCGGCATCGATCGCATGGTGATCATCAACCTGGGACTCTCGGCTATTTCGCTGATCGGGCTGGTGATGGCGATTTTTATCGGGGTCAGCCTGGTTTCGAAAGAGATCGAGAAGCGCACCCTTTACAGTTTGCTAGCGAGACCGATTCACCGGTGGCAGTTTCTCGCGGGCAAGTATGCCGGGCTGCTGCTCACGTTGCTCCTCAACACCACATTCATGGCGTTGGGACTGGCAGCTGCGCTTTTTTATGTGGGGCGACCTTTTGTGCGCGGCGATCTCACGATTTTGATCGCGATTTATTTCATTCTGCTTGAGCTTGCCCTGGTGACCGCGGTGGCACTGCTTTTTTCGTGCTATTCGAGCCCGATGCTCTCGACGCTGTTTACGGTGGGCATCTTTATCACAGGCGTTTTTGCGCAGGACATCCGGCAGGCGGGCGATCTGTCAAAGAGCGCCGCGGTCGAGTTCATCACGCGCGTGGTCTACTACCTCGTTCCGAATTTTCACAACTTCAACGCCATCGCCGCAGCGGCACACGGCGAGGCGGTCCCGTTTGGCCTCGTGTGGCAGAATACGCTTTACACGGCGATTTACGTTGTGCTGGTGCTGCTGGCGGCAACAGCCGTATTTTCTAACCGGGATCTGAAGTGAACCTGCCCTATCGAAAACGGGTGCGCTGGATCGCGCTGAGCGCGATTCCCGTGCTTCTCTGCGCCGTTGCCGTGCTCCAGTGGAACATCGATGCGCGGGCCGCGACGCTGTCCGAAGCGAACCAGGAGCTGATTCTGCAATCTCCCAACGCAATCAAGAAGTTAAGCCTCGGATATGACGCGCTCCTTGGCGACATTTACTGGACGCGCGCCGTGCAGTATTACGGACTCCAGATGAACGAGCCGCGGCCGGATTTTCATTTGCTCTGGCCGCTTTTGAACGTTACGACGACGCTCGACCCGAAACTTGAGGTTGCGTACCATTTCGGTGCGATCTTCCTTTCCGAGACGGGCTCGATCGGCGCCGGCCGCACCGACCTGGCCATCAAGCTGGTTAAAAAGGGAATTGCGGCGAATCCAAATATCTGGCAATTAGGCACCGATCTGGGCTTTCTCTATTATTGGCGGCTGAAGGATTATCCGGACGCCACAAGCGCCTATTTGCAAGCGAGCCGCGTTCCTAATGCGCCGCCCTGGATCAAAGCGATGGCCGCCCGCGTGGCGCAAACGGGCGGTTCGATCGAGACGTCGCAAATGATCTGGGGGCAAATCTACGAGTCGACGAAAGATCCAACCATAAAGAAACGAGCGGGACAGGAGTTGCGGGGTTTAAGCGCGCAGGAGGATATGGTCCGGCTCGATAACCTCGCCAGTGAGTACAAGAACCGCGTCGGACACTATCCGGCTTCTGAGGAAGAGCTGCGCGCAGCGGGATTTCTGCCAGGGCTTCCCGTAGATCCCGCCGGTTTCCCTTACCAGTTCGATCCAGACGGCAAAGCACGATTGAATTCAAAAACGAGGTTTCACATGCCGAAAGAGCCGAAGGTCTTTTCCGCGCCGCCTGCAAACGCAGAAGCTTCACCCTCGGTCCAAGGTCAAGGGACGCGCGTACAATAGTACTTGCAACCAAACTTTGTCCCTAACTATCCCAACAGGGACACCTGTTATGTCCAGAAGAACGATTATCGCTGCCTTGTCTGCCGCCCTCGCGACCGTGACCACGATTGCAACCGTGCCCACAAGCCTTGCGCAAACAGAAGCGCCAACGAGCAATTCTGTCCAGCCGCCGACCGAAGCCGAGATGCAGACGCGCGGGAAGCGGCTGATAGCCCATCAACACAGAAACGACGCGGTGCTCGACCAGTACGAACGAATCGAACATCAGCGAGATACAACGGGCGGAGCCAATCCGCGCATATTGGACGACAAGAAAATTCGCATGGTACCCAACGGCGCTGGCGTAACGAAATTGCTGCTGGCAGAGAATGGCCGCGCCGTGACGCCGGAGGAATACCAGGCGGAACTGCAGAACTGGCTGAGCGTGCTCCAGTTCATGGTGAATCCCGACGATGACCGAATGAAATCCGCTACTGCGAAATACCTGAAGAAGAAGCAGACGCGGTCCCAACTGGTGGATGCCATGCTCGTCGCGTTCAACCGAAAGTGGGTAGGGCGAGAGACGGTGGACGGGCATGACTGCGATGTGATCGAGTTGACGCCCGATCCGAATTTTCGCCCCCGTTCGATTTTTGAAGACGCGCTGCCGCATGCCAAAGCCAAAATCTGGGTCGACCACGACGCCGACCAGTTGGTTCGCGCCCGCGCGGAGATAACGAGTGACGTTTGGGTGGGCGGCGGCATTCTCGGGAAGCTCTACAAGGGTGGTGTCTTTTCGATGGAGCAGGCGGAAGTCGCGCCGGGCATCTGGCTGCCGACGCGCTACCGTTTCGATTTTTCAGGGCGCAAATTTCTGTTCGGCTTTGAGGAACACCAAAGCATTGAGACCTGGAATTACCAATACGTAGGGTCCGCGAAAGATGCTCTGGTTGAGGCACAGTCAGAGTTGGCTAGCGGGAAACCGCTCGCCGGGGATCCGTAACCCCCCTTTCCCCCTGAAGCGCCTGATCGTTCGCGCAAGACGTTTGTCTGCGCGCCGACATTTCATGTCTAACTTGAACCTCCGTATGCCCGAAATGCCCCCGAAAAATTTACTGGTTGCGGCGACTTTTTTACCCGCCTGACCAAGAACAAGGCGTCGTATTTTCAAGCACTTAAGAATGGCGTTTCGCTTGCGACATGTTAGTACGTCAGGAGGAAGGAAGCCGAGGATCCCTTCGGGGATTGAGGGCTGGGCCGGCTTTCTTCCTCCGGCCTTTTTGTCTCCCACCTGTTGGGAATTCTCCATTGCTACGAAGGTCGTACTTCTTGAATCGCGCCCTTGCGAATTTCACCAGAATCGCCGCTTTTGCGACAGATAAATGTCTGCGTGGGCATTCCCGTTCGAACGCGATTCGTGTAAATTAGTATGCCGGTCCGGATGGGGCGTGGTCCAATCGGTAGGACACCTCACTGTTAATGAGGATGGTGTTGGTTCGAGTCCAACCGCCCCAGCCATTCTTCTGTTTCGACTGGAAGTATGAGCCACTCTAAGGGTGAGGCTGGATCTATTGCGGAAAGGCCTCGCCGAGTTCTGCGAGCATCCTCCTCAGCTGGGCGATCTTCCCATATATCTCGTCTGCGTCGCCCAGCCTGAGTTTAGCGGTCTGCAGGAAATGCAAAATCGCCTCATAGCCTTTGCGAGCGTTCTTGCGGTTACGAGTTCTCTTGCCTTCTTCAGTAGCTTCGCGGGCGATGGAAGCGAACGTGAACGCAACATCCAGATCGATTTTGATCAAATCGAGCTTCCGGTCGTTGAGCTCGCTCTTCAGTTGCTCAACTGTTTTCGCGGCCCGCGTGCGGCAACCAATATCGGGATTGAGATCCCGCGCTCGGGAGCGCCGCGCCGGTTTCGCGAGCACCCCCGGCCGATCAGCCTTTGTGCCGCTTGAAGAACTCCACCTGACGGAGCCTCTTTTCGGCCGCCGCGCGCGTTTTGTATGGACCCCCAAGGTTTTTTCCTTTGCTTGAAAGAACCTTGTAGCCGCCTGAAACTTTGCGAATCATTTCCCAGCCTCCGAACTTCGCTTCTATTCTCGACTGCGTAGGGAGTGGCGCAATCAGGCCCAATCTGTAAGGCCTTTCTCCGCTCAGGCTGCAACTCGCAATTCGTTGATTACATTCGGGAGCGCCGAGCAATATTGCTCGATATTGAGCGGCTCGATCGCCGTCAAGCGCTGGTATCCATGCGTGACGGAGGCCTGCTCGCCGGCGGCAATCGCCTGGAACCAATTGATTTCGGCGGCTTGGGCCCAGGCCGGCATACCGGTTCGGCTGAGCCGCTTTGCCATTTCTTCCGGAGCCTCGTTTTCATATTGCAAGGAGCGGCCCGTAATGGCGGAGAGTCTGCAAGATACGTCGTCGAGAGTAAGAAGCTCACGCCCGGTGACTTCAATGACGCCGGATGGGCGAGCGAGAACAGCGGCTGCCGCGGCGCGTGCCGTGTCCTCCCGGGCGATGAAGGCGCCGCGTCCGTTGCCAGCCGGACCGCGAAGGACGCCTTGCGAGTCGTATTTGCCAAACAGCATGTCCATGTAAAATGCGCCGCGGACAAAAGTGTACGGCACGCCGGCCGCAGCGAGAAACTGTTCGCTTTGATAGTGGTCACGACAGTACGGATAAATTGAGTCTGGCGACGCACCCTTTAACGAAAGATACACAACCTGTTTCACGCCGGCATTTGCCGCTGCTCGAAAGGCATTGTTGTGCAGGCGAGCGCGCTCTCCCGGCTCGGCTTTGCCAGAAATTATGAGCGCCTTCTCAATGCCGGTGAAGGCGCGCGCCAAACTTTCCGGATTCTGAAAGTCACCGGACACGGACTCGACGCCGGTCACTTTGCACGTCTTCTCCGGCGTACGGGACAGAAGCCGAAGCTTCGCATTTTGCTGGGCGAGCAACTCAGATACCCGCCTGCCAATGTGGCCCGAAGCGCCGGTAATGAGGATCATCGCGTCGTACCTAAATCTCTGTGCACACGCTTCGCTCTCGCGAGCGAATGGTGTCAGTCGCTTTCTGTCTTGTGCTTGACGTCGCGCGCGCCTTGTTCGGTTTTTGAAGCTGCTCTGTGGGTAGCCTTTTTGTGGCATGGCCCGTCTTTTTGGCGGCGTCTTTCGCGGCCTTACCGGTATCCTTGGCGGCTTGTTTTGTTTCGCTGCCCGCGTTTTGTGCATCTCGCTTGGGAGAGGTTTGCGCCAGGATAAAACCGGGAGCAGCCAGCAATAGGTTGGCAATCACCACTATTCCGGCTAAGCGTTCGTAAATTCGCATGTTTCCCTTTCGGCTGGTCTCTGGTCTAGGGTAAAAGCTTGGCGGCGATATCGCCATTAGGGATAAGCAGCAGCGAGGGGCACAAAAAGCATGTATGAGTGCCTGATCCCAGGGCAACCTCAGCGCGTTTCGTTTTAACGAGCCCTCTTGGGCTTGCCCGGCCGTTTGGGTTCCCGCACGATGAATCGCATGCAAAACATTAGCCCAGCTAGGCGCCAGTAGGCCATAACAGCTACTCCGGATGATATTGCGGAGAAAAACCTTATGGCATGAGGAGGTAAATGGAGGGGGCGAGGCGGCCTTTTACTGCACAGAAACCGACCGGCATCCCCGTTCAACTCCGCTGTAACTGGCGTAGCGAAGGAAAGCGCATTGCAGGATCCTGCTAAGCCGCACTTCGCAAGTCCGGAGCAGGAATAATCGCGCGAGTCTGCGGCTTTCTGCCGCGTGAGACTCGTGAGACTGGCGCTGGTTGCAGCGAGCGACGGAGCGCAATAGACTCGGAACACGAACGCTCGACCAAAAGGCGAGAATCCGCTGATGACACTAGACGATTGTAAACGGTTTTATTCCGAGGAAATGCGAATCCTGGTCAACCTATCTTCTCCGGAGCTGGTTGACGCGTTTTCGAGAGTTCCTCGCGAGAAATTCATGGGGCCGCCCCCGTGGCAAATCGCCTCGGTTCATTCGATCGGCAAATCCCAGATGGGCCTTAGCGATGCCACCTGGACTACGACCGACGACCCACGCGATCTTTACCATGATGTCCTTGTCTCAATCGATTCAGCCCTGCACTTGAATAATGGGCAACCCAGCGCGCTCGCAACGTGGATCGAATGCGCTTGCTCTGAACCGTGGGGACCGGGTTTTTCACGCAGGATGCGGAACAGGTTATTACACGGCGATCATGTCGGAAGTGGTAGGAAGCGAGGGAAGTGTGACAGCCGCCGAGATAGAGGCCGCCTTGGCAGCCCGCGCCACGGAAAATCTGGCGGATTGCAATAACGCGACTGTAAGTACATGCGATGCGGCCGATTTTGATCCCGGTGAATGCGACGCGATGCTGATCAACGCCGGCGTGACTCATCCCCACAGACCCTGGCTCAATCGCCTGCGGCTTGGGGGACGCCTGGTTTTGCCGATCACGACAGCAATCCCCGGTGCTCAAGCAGGAGGCGGTGTGATGTTGAAAGTGGTTCGTGAAGCTCAGGCATTCTCGGCGACGGTCGTCTCAATGGTGGGAATCTATTCGTGCGCCAGCGTTCGCGATACCTCCTTGCAGGCCGACCTGCAGAAGGCCCTTGCGTCAAGAACACTCATAAAAATCAGATCAGTCCGCGTCGACGACCACGAGAGGACTGATTCCTGCGTAGCTCATCGCGATGACGTTTGCATGAGCACATCGGAAATCGTGCAGCGGGAAACGCGGGCTTAATCGCGAATCACAGGAAAACCCGATTCAGTCCAGCCACGCCAGCCGCCGTCCATTGAAATAACATTGCGATAGCCCATCTTTTGGAGGTTATCCGCGGCCAGCGCCGAGCGGAACCCGCCGCCGCAATACAGGATGATTGTCGCTTCCTTATCGGGAATGGCCTTCTCGATATCGCGTTCGATAATCCCCTTGCCGAGATGAATTGCCCCAGGGATGTGGCCCCGCGTCCACTCCACATCTTCGCGGACATCAACGAGCATGAATTTCTCGCCGGAGTCGAGCCGCTTTTTGGTATCGCGAAAGTCCTCTTCCTTCACGTGCCTTTTGGCGTCTTTCACAAGCTTGAGAAAACCTTCCGAATGTTCCATGCCGTCTCCCGTTCGGATGCCAACCAGTGAAAACCCTATCACAAGAACCGCACAAACAGCATCAGGCGGAACACGGCTTTCTAATTGCCAACGCGCAGGATACGCGTGAGATTCGCGAGCGTAGCGAGCGCCGAAAAAGCAGCAAGCTGCGAAGTGCGCGGGTTGGCGGATGAGGGGATATTTTTTATCTCGACCGCAAGTTCGCCAAATTCCCCCTTTACGCGTATCTCATGAACATTCTGCGTACCGCCGGGTATAGCCATCACCCGGACGCGCACGGGAACTTTCGGATCGATGGACAGCCGGAGCGACGCCGCCACGTTTGATGTGGTCGGGAATGCGCGAGCCGCTTCCTCAGCGGTGCCATCGAAGATGATCGTTTCCTGCGTCATCGCATCGACAGCGATGCCGCGCTCGGCGACGTATTTCGTGCCTCTAAGCGCGGAAGCGGGCTTGCGGCTGGTGAGCACGGCGCAATCGATACGGCCCATGGATGCCGACTTAATGCCATCCAGTCCGGCGATGGCCCCCGAAGGAACATAAATGCGGCAGTCTCGCTGCTCAGCTTCGCGGAACCATTCATTGTGGCCGAGGAGACCTCCTACGCTCAGAACGAGCAAATCACGCCCGCGAGCGAGGGCCTTGGGCACAAGTTCCGAGAGAGCCATCTGGCTGGCCGCTTCGACGACCAGATCGCTGCGGTCGATCAACTCGTCCATCGAAACGATCGGTGGGCGCGATAATAGAACAGCGGCAAAGCCCTCGGCCCGCGCGGCGTCCTGATCGCAAATCCCTGCGAGTTCAACATTGATACGGCCGCGATCAATCGCGTTTGCCACCGTCTGCCCGATTGAGCCCGCACCAAGAATTCCGATTTTCAGTTTTGCCGGCATCTAGGCCCTCACGCGAACTGCAGCATGCGATCAATCGCGCCGCGCGCCCTGTCTGCGATCTCAGCGGGCACGCGAATTTCCGGCGACATGGTTTCGAGTGACTGGATCACATTGTCGAGCGTGATTGTTTTCATGAACGCGCAGAGGGCTTCAGGATTCACCGGGTAGAATTTCTTGTCCGAAAAATCCTTGTTCAGACGATGCAGGATGCCGAGCTCAGTTCCGACAGCGAATTCCGGCGCAGGCGATTGGCGAATATGCTTAATCATGCCTTCGGTGGAGAGGAAGAACGTCTTGTCCTGCGGCAACGTTCCGTCAAAGACCTTCGCCATGCAGGAACTGACGCAGCCGCATTCGGGATGCAGCAGCAACTCAATATCGGGATGGTCCTCCATAATCTGGCTAACCTGCTCTGGCTTAATCGTTTTGTGAACGTGGCAATAACCGGGATACGCGATCACGTTGCTCCGTTGCGTCTGCCGTGCGACAACAGTAGCCAGATACTTGTCCGGTACAAATAGGATTGGCCGCTCCGCCGGAATCGAAGCGACAACCTTGGCCGCATTTGCGGACGTGCAGCAATAATCGCTCTCCGCTTTCACCGCCGCCGACGTATTGATGTAAGACACGACGACCGCGTCGGGATACTTCGACTTCCATTCGCGCAATTCTTCCACGGTGAGCGAAGCAGCGAGCGAACAGCCGGCGCGCAGATCAGGCAGAAGCACTGTCTTTTCCGGACAGAGGATCGAAGCTGTCTCCGCCATGAAGTGCACGCCGCAGAAAACGATGGCGGCCGCGTCCGTTTTCGCCGCGGTCTGCGAGAGCCTCAAAGAATCGGCCACGGCATCCGCGACTTCCTGGATTTCCGGACGCTGATAAAGATGCGCGAGGATGATCGCCTTTCGTTCCGCGCAAAGCTCGCGAACGCGCTTCTGCTTGCGAAGGATTTCTTCGGGAGAGTCGATGATATTTTGGATGATCGGAAGTTCGTAGCGTTCGTCGAATGATTTCTGGGGTGCCGCTGCCGTAGTCATCTAAGTTCCTTTCGCCGAGATAGGCGAGTTATGAGATTTTTTGCGCAAGGTCAAGCGCGCGAACCGAGTGCGTTAACGCGCCAACCGATATGGCGTCCGCCCCGGCCGCCGCGTATTCCTCGATATTGCTTTCCGTAATTCGTCCGCTCGCTTCGATCAGCACATCGTCGTAAAGATTCTTGGCGCGTAGAGTCTCAATAATGCGGGCGATTTCCTGCGGGCTCATGTTGTCGAGCAGCAACAGACAGGGATAGTTTCTGTCGTCTTGCTCGCGCAGGCTACGGAATTTCGCGGCGGCCGCGATGGCAGCTGGTGCGCTGCGTACCTCGACTTCAATAAAAGCCGATTCGCGGCGAAAGTCCCAAGCGCGCTCGATGGCCACTGGAGCGGCGCGCTCCTCCTCCGGTCTGAGCAGGGCCAGATGATTATTCTTGATGAGGATGGCGTCGCCCAGTCCGAGCCGGTGCGTTCCGGCGCCCCCGAGATGCGCCGCGCGCTTATCGAGCAGGCCGCAGGGAGTCTTGCGCGTGGCGACGAGGCGCGATTCGGGATTGCGGCGAGCGACTCTACTTTGCAGCCGATGAGACAAAGTGGCGATGCCGCACATTCGCTGAAGCAGATTCAATCCCACTCGCTCCGAACAGAGGAGCTCTGATTGGTCGCCTTCAAGGCGCGCGAGAATTTCCCCGGGATTGAATGGAGCGCCGTCCTTAACGAGACGGAATACGGCGAGCTGTGTGGTACGAAGCAGAAAGGCAATCTCTTCGAGTCCGGCGGCAACACCGGCTTCACGCGCCACGATGTCCGCTTTCGCTTGCTTTCGAGGAAGGCGCATGGCGGCAATCGTGATGTCCCGCGGCGTCGTATCCGTCTCTAGCAGGCTATCCAGCAGCGGGCGAACGGCGTTTCGGTATTCCGTGTTCCCCAAAATGAGCGAGGCGCCACGAAAGAGCGCTTGTTCGGTGCGTTGTATGCGCGTTTCTGGCGCGGTGACGAGCGATGCGGCAGTCATTCCAATAAGAATCCTCGCTCGCGCAGCTTGGACTTAGCCCGCGCGACCATTTCAGCGCGATGCGCCTCAACCGTGTGCAGATGCACTCCGCCGGTGAGCGATGAAAGAAGCAAAGCCCTTTTTACATGCACCTGCTCCAGAAAATCCTGGACGTCTGCCCGCGACTCGATCACCAAAGAGCCGCGAAGCTCGCCGTAAAGCGGATGCTCGACGATGACGTCGAGAACTTTCACGCCGTGATCGACGAGAATCTGCAGTTCTTCCTCGGTGCGCTCGGGAGGATGATTGCAAGCAAGGATTTCGCGATGTGCAAGCTTCGATGCATTCGGCAGGCAATAGCCGCGCGGCGTGGCGAGGATTTCCGAACCGCCGGCGCGAAGAATGGCGATGTCTTGCACGATGCACTGCCGGCTCACCTCAAAGTGCTGAGCCAGTTCGCTGCCGCGCACAGGTGCTCGGTGGCGCTGGATCCAGGCCAGGATGCGGCTGCGGCGGTCGTCACCCGCATCATTCGCCAACGAGGGTGAAGGCATTGGGCGTTTTGGTAGTCGAGAGGGGGCCAGCATGCTGCCTCGCAGCTGTCTTGTCATCTATCTAGACAGATGCCAAGCATAACAGAACGGCTCCGTGAGGGCGAGCCAGCAAAGGAATAAACGATTTAGGAGAGGGCCTCGCGGAGGCGTTCGTAGGTAGTGCTGAGGTCTTCCGGTTCGGTGCGGGTTTCGCCAATCACCGTCATAAAACTGGAGTCACCCGACCAGCGCGGCAAAACGTGCAAATGCAGATGGCCCGTTATGCCGGCTCCGGCCGCGCGACCGAGGTTCATGCCGAGATTGTAGCCTTCGGGGCGATACGTATCCGCAAGCGCTTTCTGCACCCGTTGAGCAAGAACCATCATTTCCGTTAAGACCTCGGGCGGCATGGCAACCAGGTCTGCCGAATGCGCATACGGCACGATCATCACGTGGCCGCTGGTGTAAGGGTAGCGATTCAGGATGATAAAGTTCTTCTCGGCGCGATGAACGATCAGTGTTTGCTCGTCGTCGTTAGCCTCAAGGGCGCGACAAAAGACGCACCCGTCCTGCTTGGACGCTTGCGCCACATACCGGTAGCGCCAAGGCGACCAAATGTAATCCATCCGGTCAGCCCTGCGTCGTGCCGCTGCCGGCCGCCCCGGCGGCGGCGGACTTGGGATTATTCACGTAATCCTTTAGTTCCTTGCTCGGCTTGAAGAAGGGAATTTTCTTGGGAGGAACCTCGACCTTTGCGCCGGTCTTGGGATTGCGCCCGGTGCGTCCGCGACGCTGGCGCGTGCGGAAACTGCCGAAACCACGAATCTCAATTTTATCGTCCGTTTGCAATGCGCCGATGATGCTATCGAAAATCGTCTCGACGACCGCCTCCGATTCCTTGCGCGGCAATTCGGTAATACGTGTGACCTCCTCGACGAGGTCCGCCTTTGTCATCGTGTGGTTGTCTGATCCAGCCGCGGCTTCTGCCATGAGATGCGAGCCTCCTGTGAGTGCGTGTCTGCGCGCCAGGCGGGGGTAGCGCACAATTCTTGGATACCATCAAATGGCTGCAACGTAAAGATTTTCCTGATAGATAGGGGCCTACCAGAAACCGCCGAGCTGCCTTCTCCTAGCTCGACGCCTGGCGCTTGGCCAGGATTGCGTCACCAATGGTGGCGTTCGGCGAAGATTTCGACGAACGGAACGACTCGATTTCCTGTTTCTCCGCCTGCTTCTGGGCCGCGCGGTAGCTCAGGCTGATCTTGCGCTGCTCCGGCTCAAGCCGCAGCACTTTAAAATCATAAGACTGACCCTGCGTTAGCACGGACGTAACGCGGTCGGCGCGCGAAACCTTTTCCCGATCCCGCTCACCCTTCGGACGGCGCTCTTCAATCTCCGATACGTGGCACAGGCCCTCGATCCCCTCGGCCAGTTCGACGAACGCGCCAAAATCGGTGGTGCGAACGACTTTGCCCCTTACCACGGTGCCGATCTTATTCGCGGCGAACCAGTTCGCCCAAATGTCGTTCACCTGCTTGATGCCGAGCGAAAGGCGTCGGTTTTCCGAGTCGACTTTCAGGACTCGCGCTTCCACGCTCTCGCCCTTTTTAAATTTCTCGCTGGGATGCTTGATGCGTTCGGTCCAGCTCATGTCGCTGATATGGATCAAGCCTTCCATGCCGTCTTCAACTTCCACGAACGCACCGAAATCAGCGAGATTGCGAATGCGCCCGCTCACCACTGTGCCGACGGGATATTTCTGCGCAGCGGCTTCCCATGGATCGGGCAGAGTTTGCTTCAGCCCCAATGAAATCCGTCGCTGATCCATCTTGAGTTCGAGTACCGCGACGTCTACCAAATCACCCACTTTTACTATCTTGGACGGATGCTTCGTGCGCTTCGACCAGCTCATTTCGCTGATGTGAACCAGACCTTCGACGCCCGGCTCGATCTGCACGAAAGCGCCGTAATCCGTCACGCCGACAATCGTTCCTTTAATGCGCGCGCCAACCGGGAAACGCTCCGCAACGGTCGCCCATGGATCGGGCAGAAGCTGCTTGCGCCCGAGGGAAATTCGCTGTTTCTCCTTGTCGAACTTGAGAACCTGGACTTGGATTTCATCGCCGGGCTTTACCAGCGAAGATGGATTCGGCACGCGGCCCCACACGAGATCGCTCACGTGAAGCAAGCCGTCCATGCCACCCAGATCGACAAAGACGCCATAGTCGGTCACGTTTTTCACGCGGCCCGTGACGACAGAACCTTCGGTAAGCGACTCGGCAAGCACGTCGCGCTTGGCCTTTGCTTCATCCTCCAGGATCGCGCGCCTGCTTACGACAACATTGCCGCGCTTGCGGTTCAGCTTCAGCACGCGCACATCAATGTCGCGATCCTTCCACGCATCAAGATCGTGCACGGGCCGTAGTTCGATTTGCGAAGCAGGCAGAAACGCACGAACGCCGATATTTACCACCAAACCGCCCTTAATCCGCTCGACCACCTTGCCGCTGATCGTCGCGTGATCGCGATACGCCTTTTCGATGCGTTCCCACACGCGGCGCCGGTGCGCACGAAGATGGGAGAGGAGAACGTAGCCGTCCTTTTGCTCGTGTAGCCGCTCGACTTCAATCGTCTGGCCGGGGCCAAATTCGACTGGGCTGCCGGAATCGAGAAACTCCTGCGCAGGAACCAAGCCTTCAAACTTGCCGCCGACATCAACCACGACACCCGCATCTGTGACCGCCAGGACGTGGCCCTCAAAAACCTCGCCCTGCGCCGCCACAGGCTCCTGCGTCGCAAACTGATCGAGCAGCTGGTCCATCGTCTCGCCCGATTCGGTGGCTTCCACCGATTCGGAAGTCCCAGTCTCGGCCACAGGCGTCGCCGGCGCGCCCTCAGCCTGCTCACGGGCTGCAGTGGGTTCTGGAGGCTCCTCAACCGTGACCGCAAACGACTGCGGAACCGGCTCAGCGGGCCCAGGCTCACGCGCCACAGCCGTGGCTACGCCTGCCGCCTGGAAATCAGCCGTGGCTGATCCAGACGGAGAAACCGGCTCCTGCGGTGCTGCCGAATTAGTGGATTGTTCGAATGTAAATTGCGTTTCTTGCGGATTCTCGGTTGACATGTGTGTGCGGCCTCCCTACAGATTCATGCCCCGCGTGGCGAGACCAATGCCTCGTTTGATTCCCTCCAACGTGGGGGATGGACCAAGAGGGGAGATAAGGCGCCCG
This sequence comes from uncultured Acidobacteriota bacterium, assembly GCA_963753205.1. Classification (GTDB taxonomy): domain Bacteria; phylum Acidobacteriota; class Terriglobia; order Acidiferrales; family UBA7541; genus Palsa-295. The sequence continues at coordinate 902,006 of CAVWBL010000002.1, forward strand.
CGCTCGACGCCGTATCGCAAGGATGATACCTGCGGCGTTTATCGGTTGTCAACAAAAGCGCTGCGAAAAACGGCGATCAACCGATTGCCCTAAAGTGTTTATGGTACAGTCGGTTATCCATGCGAATTTTCGTGCTCGGGGCAGGCGCAGCCGGCTCGCTTCTCGCGCATCTGCTGGTCCGGCAAGGGCACACCGTTTGGTGCGGTGACCGCGACCTTGAGAGGGCAAAAAAGTTCCTCGGCAAGAAAAGCGAGATCCCGCTGGTGCCCGCAAATGCGCGCAATATGTGGTCGATCGTGAGGGCAGCGCGCGGGGCTCACCTGTTGGTGAATGCTTCGCCTGCGGTTTTCAATGAAATCGTCATGCGCGCGGCCCTTCGCCTTCGCGCGCACTATTTGGATTTGAATGCACACCTTACGCGGAATCCCTTCAGGCCGGAGCAGTTCCGCTTTGCGAAAAGGTTTACCGCGAAAAATCGCGCCGCGCTCATCTGCGCCGGCGCCGCTCCCGGCCTCACAAACCTGCTGGCGAAGCGCGCCTCCGAAATGCTCGATTCGGTGGACTCTGTGCAGATCAGGCTGTATGAAAACACAGAGAGCCGCGATCCGGTTTCGACGTGGTCCCCCGACGTGGCTTATGATGCCGCGATTTCGCGCCCGCGCCTTTATCGCGACGGTCGCTTCATCTTGGCAAAGCGGTTCACCGAACGGGAAAAATTCGCTTTTCCTAGGCCGATCGGAACCGCTCCCGTTTATCTCGCGGCACAAGACGAAGTATGCATGGTGCCATATTCGATTGACGTCAAAAATGTGGACGCGAAGATCGGCGGAAACGATTTCGAGAAGCTGCGCCGCTGGCACAGGCAAGGACGACTGAATCGCTCGCAAGGTCTCGTTCGCAAGCGATTTCCCGCCCCGCCCACTCCGCGGCAGGTAGCGAAGCTAATCCGCGCCGGAATTCTGGAAAACGCGCGCTTCGCCGCGGCTGTTCTTGTTACCGGAGTCAAGGCCGACCAGCCGCTACTGATCCGCTGGGACGTCAGCTTCCCGACGCTGTACCAAGTGAGGCAGCGCGGACTCGTCGCCACGCCCATTGCCTATGCAACAGCGCATCTCGCCGCTCTTTTCATTAAGCACGCTCCGAAAGGCTTTACGGGAGTCGCAAGCCCGGAAATGCTCCCGCGCGAAGCGCGCAAGGCTATCCTCGCGGATGTGCGCGGCCGCGATTTTCGCTTGCGCGTGAAGATTCGCCGCTTGAAGCCCGCAGAAGATGAGGAATTCTAGACGCGTCGGCGCGCGTCGCTACGCCAGAATCTCGTTCGCCATTCCACTGACGTATTCTGCGATAGCACCCGCGGAGGTCAGCCCCGGTGATTCCATCCCAACCAACTGAATCACGCTTGCGAAATCGGGATCGCGCTGAATGATAAAGTCCGGAGCGCTCTTGGAATCATGCCCGCCCTTGGCTGTACCGGGCGCCGTGAGTTTCGGTCGAATGCCGGAATAAGCGAGAATCAGATCCTCTTTCGTCACTTCGGGCAATAGAGCCCTAGCTCCTTCGACGAACATTTCAACTGAATCGCGGTTCTTTTCGTAATTGCTCTTGTCATCCACGTATCGAGCAGTGGGACCGAGCAACACGGTGTGGTGAAGAGTTTTTGTCAAATGGAGGCCGAGACTTAGGCCCTTCGGATGCGGCATCGGATAAACGAGACCCCGCACCCAGTCTTGCCGCGCCCGTATGAGTTCGCAATATTCGCCGCGAACAGGATAGATTTTGTGCGCTGCCATTTTGGACCCAAGCATCGCGGCAATTTCATCGGCATAAAGGCCTGCGCTGTTGATCAGGCAACGAGCCTCGATCTCACCCACTGAGCTTTCTACGCGCACCCCTGCGGCCGTCGGCTCGAGCTTTTCTACTTTTGCATTCGTCACGATATAGGCGCCTTGGTCTGTCGCGACTCGCGCAAATGCTTTCACAAGGTCCTCGCTCGAAAGAATCCCGGTCGAAGGCACTTCCAGTGCGGCATGGCCCTCGATGTGCGGCTCGCGCTTGCGAAACGCCGCGCGGTCGATGATGCGCAAACCTTCGACGCCGTTCGCTTCCCCATTTTTCTTCAGCGTCTCAAGCCCGTGGCTGTCTTGCGAGGGCGCGACGACAATTTTCCCGCAATTGCGAAACGGAACCCCGTGAGCCTTGCAGAACTCGTAGGTGAGAACATTGCCGCGCACGCAGAGCTTGGCCTTCAAAGAGCCCTGCGTGTAATAAATGCCCGAATGGATCACCCCACTGTTGCGCGTGCTCGTTAACATGCCGAGCTTCGGAAGCGCTTCGAGTACAAAAACGTCGCTGTACGTCTTCGAAAGGGCTCGGGCAATCGCGCAGCCGATGACGCCACCGCCGATGATTACGATGTTGGCTTGATCCACTTTATTCCCTCTCGCGGGCAATTCCAGCCCGCATTAGACAGCACTTTGGGCCGCCGCTTTCGGAACGCTACCCTCCGCATTGATCCAGATCATTCCGATGGAGGCCATAATAACCGCAAGGCATAAGTCGCCGGCTGAAATCGGCTGGCTCCCACTCAGCACCAGCGATACTTCCAGAACTCCAGAAGGCACAATTATGCCAAGAAGGCTCAGTAGCAGTAAATTCACGATCCCGCGCGACCTTCTCCATGCGAACCCGAGCAGGCAACCGGCGGGGAAAAACACAATGCCGTAATAGGTGTACCGATAGCCCTGAAGCTCCGACGAACGGGCGTCGCGTACGACGCGCGCTAGCGCGGTTGCGGGGCCGAGCCGGTATCCTTCGTAGCGCCGTTCGCCATCCATGTAAGCCCAGAGCTTGGAGCCGTCGTAAGAGAAGAGCACATTGCGAGGCCGATTCGGTTCGCACCCCCGCGAGATGGACCATTCGAGATCGAAAGGTTCAGGCGCAAGCGGATTGCGAAACCAGAATGCCAACGCTTCCGACGCCTGGCGGATCTCCAGATTTGGCATTTCTCCTGCGCGACCAATCGTTACCAGGCTGGCATTCATATCGTCTGTTTCGGCCGGCGTAAATTCGATATGAATCGAAAACTGGCCGGACTTCTGAATCGCTTCCACTAATTTCGATATAGGCATCGTAGTTGCGAGCCAGGAATTGCCGCGCCATGTGCCCGGCGGAGGAGGAAGCGTTGCCCGTTGAATCTGCTCCACATGCAAAGCAGGCAATTCATGCTGCAAATCCTGAAAGGGAGCGGTGCCCGAAAAGCGGTAGGAAGCGATGGAGCCTGAAGTGCCGCTCGCGGCATCGCCGGACGAGGTAATTCGCGAAGCCGCGCTGCCCGGAATGGCGCGATCCCAGAATTCCACGGCGGACATCGTCCCTTTCCATGTGTGTGTGCTCCAGGGATTCGCGAAACCGCCCACGGTAAGAAACGTCTCTGCATTCCAATCCCGCAGCCCGGACATCTTTTGCAATCGCGCAGAGACGCCGCACCACACGGCGAAATAACATGCGAGGACGATTGCAACATTTCTTCCTGTCGAAAACCTTTCGATGGCCGCTTCCGACGATTGCAAAACCCAAAGCAATGGCAATCCGCAAATGTAGAAGAAAAGACATCCCGCGAGCGAACCTGTGGAATTTGTAAAAATATCCTCCCATCCGGAATCACGGCCCGGAATAAAAAACTGTGCCAATTCGACGCTGTAAGAAAGTAGCGCTCCAGCAGCTAGTGCCATGGCGGCGGTGGTAATCCGCGAAAAACCTCGCCTGCGCAGCAAGCCCGCCAGACCAAACCCGTAGGGCAGGAAGAGAAGTACATTGAGAATCGCATCGCGAACTCCAGCCGCCTTCGCCCAACCTACTAGCCGAAATGGGTTTATGCCCGGATGCGAATGCAGATTGATCTGGAACGGATAGAGCGTAAGCAGGCTGATTGCGAGTACGGCGAGAATCAGAATTCGGAGCGACCAGCGATATTTGTCCCAAGAGTGCCGCGAAACGGTTGCAACTTTCGGATTCATGCGGCGGGCACGGCCATCCAGGGGTTCACGAGGCACTCTAGCACTATAAACGGCGCGATTATCCTTCCACAAATGCTGAATGAACTTGCTCGCGCCAATCCGGCAATTCGATGCCGAATGTGCGATTCAAGCGCGAATTTGAAAGCACGGAATACGCGGGACGGCGTGCAGGTGTCGGATATTGATCGGTAGTGATTGGCAAAACACGTTTTGCGACGAGCGACCGGCCCTGCGTCGCAGCCGTAAGCCATGGCGTGTTTGCCGGTACACGCGACGCTTCGTCCAGAATAGCTCGCGTGAAGTCGTACCAGGAGCCGCTTCCGCCGGCGGTCATATGGTAAGTACCGCTGCTGCCTTGCGCCGAATTTGGCATCAAGCCTTTCTTCACCCTGTCCGCGAGTATTGACGTCGTCGCGCGGGCGATTTCGCGACACCACGTAGGCGCTCCCATCTGGTCGCGCACGATCCGCAGCTCTTCGCGTTCCGATGCGAGACGCAAAATCGTAAGCAGAAAATTGCGCCCCCGCGTGGCATACACCCAGGCCGTGCGGAAAATTAGGTGCTGCGCGCCCGATTCGCGAATTGCCTGCTCACCCTCGAGTTTCGTCTTTCCGTAAACGCCCAGAGGATTCGGCGGATCGTCCTCTTCGTAAGGCGAATGCTTGGTGCCGTCGAAAACATAGTCGGTGGAGTAGTGGATGAGCAGCGTACCCATCTTCTTCGCTTCTTCGGCCATCACGGCGAGTGCCTCGGCGTTGATCGCGCGCGCGGCTGCTTCATCCGACTCAGCGCGATCGACGGCCGTATAGGCAGCCGCATTCACGATGACATTCGGACGAATTTCGTTGATGGTCCGCCGAATGTTCGAGGCATCTGCAAGGTCGAGGCGTTCACGATCGAACGCAATCGTCTCTCCGACCGAAGGCAGGAGTTGTTCAAGCTCGTGCCCCACCTGACCGTTCCGGCCGGTGAGCAGGATTGCCGGCTTCATGGGGCGATAAGCGGGACGATCACGTCGGCTGCCGCGCGATCTTGTGGAGCGAGGCGTCGCGGTTCTCGTAATATTTTTCGTAGTAGGTCCGGTAATCGCCCGCGCGAACTCCCGCGATCCAGTCGCCATGCGTCTTGTACCACTCGATCGTGCGCCGCAGGCCGTCTTCCAGGCTGATCGTGGGCTTCCAGCCAAGCTCGCGCTCGATCTTGTCGCACTTCAACGCGTACCGCCGGTCATGCCCCGGGCGATCGGTCACGTAGGAAAGCAGCGTTTCCGGCTTGCCCATCAGCCGCAGAATCTGGCGCGCCATGTCCAGATTCTCAACAATATCTGAGCCGCCAATGTTGTAAACCTCTCCAGTCCGTCCGCGCTCGAGCACGGCCAGCACTCCCAAGCAGTTGTCGCGCACATGCAACCAGTCGCGCTGCTGCTTGCCGTCGCCGTAAATTGGAAGCGGTTTGTCTTCCAAAGCGTTCGTGATCAGAAGCGGCAGGAACTTTTCCGGAAATTGAAACGGACCGTAGTTATTCGATGAGCGCGTGATCAGCGCCGGAAAACCATACGTGCGCACGTACGACGCAACCAGCAGATCCGAACCCGCTTTCGAAGCCGAATACGGGCTGCTCGGCTGGATCGCTGAGCCTTCGTCCGCGAACGCGCCCGCGGCCATGTCGCCATAGACTTCGTCCGTCGAAATGTGAAGAAATCTTTTTACGCCCAGCCTACGCGCCACCTGCAGCAGCACAAACGTGCCGGTCACGTTCGTCTGGATCGCGGCCGAAGGCTCGTAAATGCTGCGGTCCACGTGCGATTCGGCCGCAAAATGCACAACCGAATCGCAACCCGTCATCGCGCGCTCCACGGCGCCCGCATCGCAAATATCGCCCCTCACAAATTCATGCGAAGGCTCGTCCGCGACCGCTTGCAGGTTTTCGAGATTCCCGGCGTACGTCAGCTTGTCGTAATTGACTACCGTATAGCCCTTGTCGAGACCCAGCACGAGGCGGATGAATTCCGAGCCGATGAAGCCGGCGCCACCGGTGACGAAGATCTTCATCGAGTCGCCTTGGCGTCCACTTGCACAGTTTCCGCCATTTTGTTCGCGCCCGTTTCCGCCACTAGATTGTTCGCGCGAAGCAGAGATTCGAATTGGCCCGCATCCGTCCACCAACCGTCCAGAATGTCGTAGGTCAATGAGCCTTCCTCGATATAGAAGTTGTTCACATCCGTGATTTCCAGCTCGCCGCGCCCGGATGGCTTCAGGCGCCGGATCTTTTGGAAAACTGTCGCATCGTAAAGATAAACCCCGATCACGGCATAGTTCGATTTAGGATTCTTCGGCTTTTCCTGAATATTCATCACGCGATCGCCGCGAATCTCCGCCACGCCAAACCTCTGCGCATCCTCGACTTCTTTCAGTAGTATCTTCGCGCCGCTCTTCTGCTTCTTGAAGCTCGCGACCGCATGGCAGATATTGTTCTCGATGATGTTATCCCCCAGCACCACGCAAATCGGATCGTTGCCGGCGAAGTATTCGGCGAGCCCAAGCGCCTCGGCGATGCCGCCTTCGCCTTCCTGATACGTGTAGTTGATGTGTTTCAATCCGAAATCACGGCCGTTGCCAAGAAGACGCAGAAAATCCCCCGCATTCTTTCCGCCCGTCACCAAAAGGATTTCCGTGATCCCCGCATTCACCAGCGTCTGGATCGGGTAATACACCATGGGCTTGTCGTAAATGGGCAGCAGGTGTTTGTTCGTTACCCGCGTCAACGGATTCAATCGGCTGCCGGTACCTCCGGCCAGAACCACGCCTTTCATTGGGCCTCCCAAGCTGCGGATAATTGCGCCGCCCGGCGCAACCACTCTAGTTTCCTTAAACACGGGTCACGTTCAATACAAATCGCGCGTGCCTTCTAATAACCTAAACCGATTCTTCAGCTTTGTCACTGAGGCGCGCTGGTCCAAACCACTCTTCCGTAAACACTCCGCTTGATTGCAACATTCGGTCCAGGATCGCTGGGAAATTCATAATGGTATGGCTGAAATAAGTTGTCGCCCACAACCGACAATTCCAAATGGCTATTGGGCATCCAAGCGAGGCGCGCCTCCGCGGTGGAATATGCCGGGATGCCCTGCGACGCGAGTTTGCTGACGAAACGATAATCGAAATCGAACGAGAAGCGCTTCGGTAAGTCCCAACCCGATTGGATTAGTACCTGGTGCTGCGGGCTGGTTCCTTCCGTTATTGGCGCGGTGCCGATGTCGAGCGAATTGGGTCCGCGGTCCAGTACCATGTGCAGATACGAATAGGAGCCTCGGAGCCGCCACCAACTCGTCGGGCGCCACTCCGGCGCAATCTCTCCGCCGTAGGTCCAGCCGACCAGGCCATTGCCGAACCGTACCGGAATCAAGTTGTGCGCCGGTGGCGGCGTCGTTTCCACAAATTCGGGGCCCGTGATGTCTTCGCTGAATAGGTCGTAATACTGATTGAAGAACGTAGCGACGTCGACGTAGGTGGTCGGCGTCATCAGGGTGCGGAAGCCGAGCTCATAACCGTTCAGCTTTTCCGAAACGAAATCGGCATTCGCGATAATGCGCGCGAAAACGGGCAGGCCGTTCGATGAAGTCGGGCTGATGAAACCCGAAAGATTGAAATCCCGTTCCGCGTCCGATGGCGTACGGACAGCATGCGTCACCGCGAGCCAGACGGTTCGCGTATCGCTTGGCGTCCACAGCAAACGCCCACTCGGCTCGAGCTCAACTCCTGTGTAGTTCGTCTTGATGAGCTTGCTGCCGGCCTGAAAGACAAGGCGGTCGGGAATCAGCGTAATATCATCTTCGAGAAATCCCGTATAAAGCGTATCGGTCCGATTCGCAGGAGTGAAGAATAAGCCGGTCGTTGGCGCCAACTCATCGCCGTGGCTCGCGCGCGCACCTGCTCCCCACGTGAGATTATTGCGGTTCCCCAACGGAGTGCGCTCCACATAGTCCACATCGAATGTCTTGCGAATGTCTCCAAAATTAGGCTCCCGCCGATTCGTCGCGTCGTAATACGCCTGAATCTCAACGTCCCTGCTTTCAGCAAGCGTCCGCGTCCAACGCGCAAGGATGTTGCCGCCGGAAAGGCGCATGTCACCTTGAAGTGTCTGCGAATACGGCGGAGCGTAATTGATCGCTGTGACCGTCTCACCTGCGCGTTCCCGGTAAATGTCGCCCTGCACAGTCACGGCGTCGCGGGCGCTCTTTGCCCAATCGACGCGAAAACCGCCCTGCTGCGAGCGCCACGCATCGTAATTATCGTGACCCGTGTGATACTGCGGCCCGCGATCGAAGCCCTTGGCGTACACCCGGTACGAAAGCGAACCGCTGGCGTTCTGCCCGCCGTAGCGCAGGCTCGCAAATCCCCGTTCGAAAGTGGATGTCGCGCCGTCGAAGAGCCAGCCTTGTGTCTCTTTGCTGCTCTTCGTGATGATATTGATCACACCATTGACGGCGTTCGGCCCCCAGACAATTCCGCCCGGACCGCGGATCACTTCGATACGATCGATATCGTCGATCATCGTATCCTGCACTTCCCAATACGTTCCGGCGAGCAGCGGATTGTAAACGCTCCGCCCATCCATTAGCACAAGCACGTCGCGATTCAGGCGGCTCCCGAAGCCGCGGATACCGATAGACCATTTATTCGCGTCGATCCGCGTGACTTCCACGCCAGGCGCCAATCGAAGCGCCTCGGGAACCGTCGTAACGCCAGCGCGCCGGATATCGTCCTGCGTGATCACGTAAATCGCCGCGGTTGTCTTCCAGACTTCAGTGGGAATTTTCGACTGTGTCGTGACCTGAATATTTCCGAGCTGCTCCAAGCTGAGCTGCTTTAGCGGGTTTATCGGCGTTGGAGTTTGCGTTGGCTGCTGAGGTGATCGCGCCGCGGCTTCCAATGCAACAAAAAGAGTAGCAAACACCAAAATGAGGTATTGCTTCGACGCAATACAGAGGTGACCGGTTCTCGCACTCTTTAGGTTTCGCATGTGGCTGGGCGTAAAAATATTTCCCGTCAGCTGCGTAGACCGACGGCGATTCCTCTCGCCCTTGTGCTCAGATTGTTACAGGCCGGTACGGCGAGTGAATCTCTGACAACCTCGTCGGTTCTGGCGGGCTGGTAGGCAAGCTCCGAATTACCGTCTCCCCGAAGCCCAAGCTTGCGCGAAAAACGATAGTTGAAAAGGCGAAGCCTCATTAATACAGGAAACACCCTAGAACTTCTGCGGCAATTACGGTACCTATCCGCTTTCCGCCGTTTCTAAGGGCCGCCCCATTTCCGCAACATTGGCAAGGTACCGATTATGCCTCTTGACTTCCCACACTAATAGGGGACTATAATCCGCCCACCTGGATAGACCGAGGCCTGCCTGAGCGGCCGATCTTCGTTGTTGAGGACCTGACCACGACTCCGGCGGGCAAGGAGGTTATCGTGGGTTCCATGCAAAATTTGCTGTACGGATTGTTAGTCCTCTGGGGTGTAATCACCGCTGCGCTCATTTGCGTAATGATTTATAAGAGCACACTTGAGACACGGGAAGAGGACCAGTTGTTTCTCGACGCCGCCGAGAATCACATGGCCGCCGAACAGCGATCCATCGTTCAACGGATCGAGAAGCTGCACCGGCCCGTGATGGCGTTGATGGTAGCATCCGGCGCGTTGCTCGCGGTCATCGCGGCGCTCTGGATCTATCAGGGCTTCCAGAACTTCTGATTCTCGCGACAGACGTTCGCTCCGCAGGCACCCGGTATGGGTGTATTCGCATCCGCGCAAAAACTTCGGCGAAGAACTCCTCGCCTACCTCAGCGCCAACAATGCCTGCAGTGCGCTTTAGTGATGGGGCGTTTGGCTAATTAAGTTGAGGAATAGCCGGTACGCGCCCGGAACTCCCGCCGGCAATTCCCGAAAGAAAACCAAGCCCGCGTAAATGTAAACGCCCTTGCCGTACCGCGCGTACATCAACGAACCGTCCACCGGCGGCTCATCCGGATCCTGCAACGCTAAGATCGCGCTATAGTGCGGGTCCCACTTATCCCAGTAGTAGGTCCCCCGCTCCTGCACCCAACCCTTGAAATCCTGTTGCGTGATCCTGTTTGGCGTGTTCAGCAGCGGATTCCGCGGCGCAAGAAACGTCACAGGTGAATTAGGATCCGTCGTTCGTGCCAAAGTGTTTGACTTCGATGCATCCATGCTCGCCGGATAAGGCGCGGGCTTCAGCCTGCCCCACGAGGGTTGGCGTTCGTACTGCACGACCAACGTGCCGCCGTTTTTCACGTAATCAAGCAGCCGTGGATTTGCTTGCGCCACATCGGGACGCAGTTCATAGGCGCGAATACCAAGCACAATCGCGTCATAGCGCCTCAGGTCGCCAAACGAAAGAGCCACCTCATCAAGCATGTCGACCTGAACCCCCGTTTGCCGCAGCACTTCAGGCAGCGGATCGTTGTCTGCGGCCACGTAGCCGATGTGTAGCCCTGCGGGAATATTCAGGTTGAGCACATGCACGGTCGCATGGTTCGGCTCGCTCCAATCGCGTGTCGGCAATGTTGGAATCGGCTCAAGCGAAGTGCGGAACGTCTGATCGCCGACTTTCGCATAAGGGTGAAGCGGGTACGCGCCCGCTCCCAATCCGGCCCGCGGCATGATCACATATCGCACCAGTTGATCGCCCGGTTCGGAAAAATCCAATGGCGCGATCGGCTGCACAGTCCAGCCCTTGGGGGCATCGAGTCCAAGCGAAACCTTGGCTGCCTGATCTCCGTGATAGCGCACTCGTGCGAGCAGTTTTATCGGTGCCGAAGCGTGCTTTTCCGGCACCATGATTTCCGGCGGTTCTACCGTGAGTGTCACTGCCGGCACCAGTTCGAGCGGATACGTCTCAATCCGCACTGTTTTTGTTTCCGAATATTCAACCTCACGAACAACGCTGAACGTGTAATTGTCCAGCGTGACTGGAAGAACGAAACGCACCAACGGCGTGGGAAACGGCAAGATCGCTTGCGCCGGAGTAAGCGGCGGGGCGACCGCGTCTGCGGGAATCGCTACGTTGAATCGATAAGGTCCATTCTGCCGAGGCGCGGGTGAAACGGTCCAGCCTTTCGGAACATCCAGGCTCGATGATTCGATCGGCGCCTGCACCTCAACGGCGGGCTTGTCCGGAAAGCTCGCGGTGACTGCAAAATTTTCGCCCGCTACCAGTTCATGTCGGTCCGCATTCAGCGCGATGGACGGCGAGATGACTTCCGTCAGCGCGTGATCGATCCTTTCGTGTACTTGATTGAGATCGAAAAGCGCTTGCGATTTTTCTTGCCCGCCTTGCTGGCTCACTTCTTCCGTCAAACTGGCGATCTCCTTCCCCGCTTCCGCAAGCGAGTGCGCAGCCGCCGCGCGATCGAGAGAGAGCTCCTGCGTCGCCGCCGAGGACAGCGACTTGTCCGCCGAATCGAGCGCCGGCGCCATCATTGACTTGAAATTGGGATACCGGCCTGCAAGAGAAGTGATCGACTGATCGAGCAGTTTCGGATCGAACACGCCGCCCGGTTCGCCCTGAGGAGTTTCAGTGATCAGGTTGGATTGCCGTCGCCCGAAACCGCCGCCGAAAAGCTGCGGTGTTCCTTGAGACGGCTGCTGCCCGTGCCCTTCAGCCCCCATCTCGACATAGCTGATGCCCCATAGCGGAGAAATTTCGTCGGTCGGAATGTGAACGCTAGGCGGAGGAGGAGCAGCTGCCGCGCCATCACCTCGCCCAGCCTGTGGACCGCCGCGCCCTCCGCGGCCGGGTCCCGGCCCAAAGCCAAAATTTGCTGGCCGCAACTGAAGAGAAGCCTTCCACGGCGGCAGCCCCTCGCTGATCTGGTCCGGGAATTTTGAAGGATCGGCGGCTTCGGCAACAGCTACGGGCGTCAGTAGACCGCTTGCTTGATGCTGTCCGTGTCCATTTTTCACTCCGCCCCAGCCGTTGATCACTACGTCCGGACGAAACGTGCGAATCACGCGCACCATATCTTTCATGGGAAGCTGATCGCCCCAGATCGCCATTGTCCATTTCGGGCTTTTCGAAAAGCCGGTGTCGATTGCACGCGTGAAATATTGATGAACACCGTAGTGGCTGCCGGCCGAGAGGAGCTCGGTGGTGCGAATCACGCCAAGTTGGCCGTCTTGCTCCGGTCCTACCGCATTTTGGCCGCCCTGGCCGCGCGTGATCGTCAGCAGCGCCACATCCGCATCAATTCCCCGCGCCAGATACGCGAGCAAACCGGCATCTTCATCGTCCGGGTGCGCCGTGATGTAGAGAATTCTCGTGGCGACGCGCGACTGGTTGATCGCTTCCACCGAGTCTGCCAGCGGAAAGCCCGGCCGCGATTGCGCAAATAGACTAACGCCTATGGAGACAACCGCCGCGAACGCAATCACTCCCGCAAATTTCGCAACTCCACGCTTTTTCATCGAACCCCCTCAAACGGCCACTCCCGCAGCCAATTTGCGCGCACCAAATATACAAGAATTCCCAGGGAAGCCGCAGCGCCGGCAGCAATCATCGGCCGCGACCCCGTGGATATAAAAATAGCGATCCATCCGATGATCGCGATTGCCACAGGAAGCGGATAGAACCACATCCGAAACGGCATGCGGCCGGCTCCCCATTTTCGCCGCAAAAGAATTAGTCCGGCCGCCTGACCCACAAATTGGATGATGCATCGCATCGCCAGGATGGACCGAATCGCATCGCGCAACGTAAGCGAAAAGCTGAAAATAATGGCCATGGCTCCAAGCGCGAGCAGCGAGACGTGCGGAAAATGTCCCTTTTTATGCACTCGCCCGAAAATTGCGAAGAAATTTCCATCTTGCGCCGCCGCATAGGGAACGCGCGAATAGCCAAGGGTCGCCGAAAACACAGATCCGAATGCCGTGATCAGGATCAGCACTGTGGCTAATTCTGCCCATTGCGGACCGAATACGCGCTCCACGAACAGGCTCACCACAGCCTTCGTCCTTGCCACCTCCTGCCACGGTATCACCGCCAGGACGCTGGTCTGCATCGCCAAATAAAGAACCGAAATCCCGATGATCGAGAGAAAGATAGCGCGAGGAATATTGCGCTCCGGATTCTTCATCTCGCCGCCGAGATTGCACACGTTGTAGTAGCCCAGATACGAATAAACGGTCTGAACCGTGGCGTGCCCCAGGCCGGCGAAAAATATCCATGAGAAATTCCAAGCGCCCGGCGGAAAACTAAGTACCAGGCTGCGGATGAAAATGCGTTGCGCCGCCGTAAATCAGCCAAAGAATCGTCCCAATCACAACCACACACAGAACGATCGAAATGCGCCCGATTGTTCGGATGCGCCTGTAGAGCAGCACCACCGCGAGCAAGACGACGCCCACCGCGATCACATTTTCAGCGTGCGCTCCGAGTTCACCGAGGATTCGTCCGGCTCGCGCCGATCTTGCCGTGAGATATGTGGAATAATCCGCAAATCCCAGAGCTCCCGACGCAATGCTGAGCGGTCCTTGAAACAGCGTTTGCCAGATATAAAGAAATGACAACAGCCGGCCCCAGCGCGCAGGCCCGTACGCCTCGCGCAAAAATACGTAGCTCCCGCCTGCCTGCGGCATCGCCGCGCCAAGTTCCGCCCAAACGCATCCATCAAATAGCGCGAGAATGGCTCCAAAAACCCATGCAATCAGCGACTGCGGTCCGCCCATCGCCTGCAGCACAAGCGGAATTACCACAAACGGCCCGATGCCCACCATGAACGTGACGTTCAGGGCCGTCGCTTCCACAAGCCCAAGCCCGCGTTCTAGTTTTTGTTCGGGTGCAGCCAAGCCTGCCTCCCAGGGAACGCCGAGGATATCAGCAAAACCCCACGCATCGGAAAGTTTGGGGTCGGTTTAAACGTGGCGCTGCGGTCTTCAGCGCAGCACTCTGCCCGGTCGACCCACGAAACGATGAACGCGTAACTCGTCTCGCGAAACTGCGCAGGGCTGGGCTACCATATCGGGTTCAATTCCGGGGCAGGTCATTGATTGAGAGAATTGTAGGACCGGCAGGGCGGGGCTTCCAGCCCCGCCGTAAATGCAATCGTACAAAGGGGGCCTCAGCCTCTAAAGCCGCGCTTCTGCCGTTTTACGGCGGCCTGCTTGTGGCTGCATTCATCGCCCTGGGCTTCGCGTCCGGCGCTCGCGCGGCGGAGATCACCCTGTCGCCCGCCGCAAGGAAGGCAATGGCCGATATCTACGCGGGTAAGCCGGAAGCTGCCGTGCCGATCGCCCGGTCCATTGAAGAAACCGAGCCCGATCAGCCGCTCGGTTATCTGCTCGAGGCCGAAGCCGATTGGTGGAACATTTACTGCGCGGCCTGCCAGATTAAATGGGGCATGGTCGACGATTTCTCACATGGCAAACGCCCGTCGCACGATGCCTATCTGAAACTCGCCGACAAGGTGATCGCCCTCGCGAAGGATCGACTCGCGCAATCCGATACCGCCGAGATGCACCTTTATGCGGGGCTCGGCTATGCCCTTAAAGCGCGGGTCTACGATGAGCGCGATGAGCATCGCAACGTGGCCCGGTCTGGAGTTGCTGCTCGAACTGAATTTTTGCGAGCCCTGCAGCTCGATCCCGATATGGCTGACGCGACGGCTGGCCTGGGTTTTTATAACTACTATGTTGATACCCTTTCACCGATCGTGAAAGTACTGCGCTTCTTCATGGGAATTCCTGGCGGCAACAAAGAGACTGGTATTCGTCAGATGAAAGAAGGCGCTCAGAATGGAGTGCTTTTTGCAGTAGATACGCGTTACTACCTGGCAAAAAATCTCCGCACATTTGATCTGAAATACGCGGACGCGCTCGAAATCGCGCAGCCGCTCGTGGAACAATATCCGCACAACGCGATTTTCCTTCTGCTCGTAGGGAACCTGAACGCCGAACTAGGCCGAAAAGATCGGGCCGCAAATTCCTTCAACGCCGCTCTCAATGCGCCCATCGCTGACGAGGATTGCGCCACCCGCGTCAAGCAGCTCGCCAACGCCTTCCTCGACTCTCTGAATTAGAGCCATGCAACTGCAACTTTACAGAGCAAGTGGCAATCGGCTCTCCTACCACGCGAGGGCTTTCGTAGAGACCGGCTTTCTTCTCAGCCGGTCACCGCTCGAAAGGCTATCACGATCACGGAGCCTCCAAACACCGCACCTAATTCCGGCTCACCCGAGCGCCCGGGGCGCTCCTGCCTCCGGGATGGGAGTCGGCTTATCGGCGATTCATGCGCGTTATGCTGCGCAAAAGCTCATCTTGTCCGAAATCACCGTTTTAAGGTGTCGCGCCGGCCCTTTCTTGAACCTTACGGCCATTTTATGGCGCCGGATGCGTCAATCTACTTGTCGCCCATGCTGGCATTTATTTTTGCTTGCGAGCCGAAGCAGGCGCTTAGGCTCGCGCGGATTCTTCCTGCTCGAAGGCGTGATAGGACGAGCGCACCAGCGGGCCGGATTCCACGTGCTTGAATCCCATCTGTTCGCCCAGCCGTTTGTATTCGGCAAATTCATCGGGATGAACAAAGCGCTCGATCGGCAAATGTTCCGGCGTCGGCTGCAGGTATTGTCCCAGCGTAAGGATGTGCGTGCCTTGCGCGGCGATTTCCTCGCATCGCCGCCAGAACTTCTTCGCTGCGTCTCCCCGAGCCCGAGCATCATTCCCGTTTTCGTCGGACATCGCAGGGCAGACTATTTCGCGCGCGCGCCGCAGCAGTTCGAGCGAACGCTCGTAAACCGCGCCTTTGCGCACGCGCCGGTAAAGCCGCGGCACCGTTTCCATATTGTGGTTCAGCACGTCCGGCCGCGCCGCCATCACCGTTTCCAATGCGCGTCCAGTCTCCGCGAAAATCCGGGATCAGCACTTCGACTCTGCAATCCGGAACGCGCCCGCGAATCTCAGCGATCGTCCGCGCAAAAATTGCCGCGCCGCCATCCGGCTGATCGTCGCGATTCACGGAAGTGACTACCGCGTAGCGCAGGCCCATGCGCTCGACCGCTTCGGCCACGCGTTCCGGTTCATCCTCATCCGGCGGACCCAGCGGCTTTCCCGCTGGGCACCGCGCAAAATCCGCACGCGCGCGTGCAGATGTTGCCCAAAATCATGAATGTAGCCGTGCGATGCTCCCAGCATTCGCCCATGTTCGGGCAGCGAGCGCTCTCGCACACCGTGTGCAGATCCAGCGTGCGCATGATCCGCTTCAGTTCCTGATAATTTTCGCCGCCGAAAAACCGCGTGCGAAGCCAGGAAGGGCGCGCATGAGCGGCCGGAGGCGCGCTCGCTTGAGGAGCCACATTCGAAAGAATATTAAATGGAGCAGCCATAATCGATGCAGATCTAAGAACCGATTCTACCTTTGCCAATCTCTTGAAACAACAGCGCTAATGGCACCCTAAAGTAATCCGAAGGCCCGTCGATACAGACGATAGGTATTTATGCAGATGCCGGAAACCGGCAGCAAGTACCAAGCGAGCCGCGCGGCTCGGCTAACAAGGCTCCGAAGGGGGAGCCAGCCCTGGCAATAGTCGGCACAGCTTTTGGGGGCTCAGCAGGCAACCCCGATCCTTGTTCAACCGAACTTTGCTCTCGGCCCTCAAAGCAAACGCCACGCCGGCGCAAGACCCCGCCGCAGCAGGACGTGGTCACTTTGGCAAGCAGAGCAGGCGAAAGTGAACACACCCGAAGCGGAAATAACAAAGTTCTGCTCGAAGTCTTCGCATCCAATCCAAAGTCCAATATGTGCCACATCAAGCCGGGTATACTGTTGTAGTTTTGCAACACGCTGAGAGCTCCGAATATCGATGGCCGCGCATAACGTTTAAAAGAAACGGCTTACGTGAGCTGTTAACGGCCCATCGAATGCTTCGGAAGATCGTCTGTGCCAAACCAGCTCACAATTCAGCGGCCGGTCGCTCTCGAGGGCATAGGTCTACATACCGCCGTGAAGACCCACGTCAGGCTCCTGCCCGCTCCGGCAGATACAGGAATCGTTTTCCGCCGCACCGATCTCGACAACTTTGAAATCGAGGCTCTGGTACGTAACGTGGCGCGCGTGAGTTACGCCACCAGCCTGATGAAACAGGGCGTGCTCCTCTCGACCACCGAGCACTTGCTGGCCGCCCTGTATTCTTGCGGCGTCGACAACATCTTCGTCGACATCGATTCCATCGAGATCCCAATCCTTGATGGGTCTGCCGAGCCATTCATCCGCTTGATTGAGCATGCCGGGATACGAAAGCTGCGTCGCCGCCGGCGTTACCTGCAAGTCCTGAAGCCTCTTGAAATCATTGAAGACGGACGCCGAATCGGGATTTATCCGGCGGATGAATTCTCCATTCGGTGCTATGTCGAATTCCCTCATCCGCTGGTGGGCCAGCAGCAAATCGAAATGCCCGTAAGCCCCGAAACCTTCCGCGAGCTGCTTTCGCGCGCGCGAACGTTCTGCTTCGAACGCCAGATCGAGCCACTTCGTGCTATGGGCCTGATTCGCGGCGGCTCCCTCGAAAATGCCATCGTGCTGACGAACGACGGGGTGATGAACGGCCCGTTGCGCTTCGCGGACGAATTCGGCCGGCACAAAGCGCTCGACCTGATCGGCGATCTTGCACTCGTCGGTCTCCCACTTCTTGCACGCGTGGAGGCCGTGAAGGCCGGACACGCGTTGCACACGCAACTTGTCACGCGCCTTCTCGCCGACAAATCGCTCTGGACCGAAACCACTCTGGGCCCAACGACGATGACGGAGAAGTCCCTATCTCTCAGCGAGTCCGTTCCCGTCAGTTCCTAGAGCGCACCGTTTAGTTGACAGCAACCGAAGGTAGAAGTATGTTGTCCGCCAGATGACGTTCTCAGCAGTCATCTGATTCAGGAGGTGTGTAATGACCCGGCTTCCGTCCCCCCTCGCGGAACGCTGCGCGCGCTCGGCGCGTGCTCCGATTTCTGCACTTTTTCTGGCGATAACCATTGCCGCAATTTTCGTTTTTGCCTTACTGCCCGCGATTGCGCAGACGAATTCGCGCATTAGCGCCGTCGATCCGACGTCGGGAAAAGTAAACGACACCGTCACCATTACAGGTAATAGCCTTGGAAAGGCCACTGTTAGCGGAGTTTTTCTTTCCGACGACACGAACGATCACAAGGCAACAATCGTGGACCAGGAGGCAAGCAAGATTGTTTTCAAGGTGCCTCAGGTGAAGGCGGGCGACTATAACGTCTCAATCCAGGTGGGCAATAGCCTGCTGATCCAGCCGGTTCGCTTCACGGTCCAGGATTGACGTGCGCGACTCCAAGTCCGCGGCCCAATCCGACGCGAGAAACGACAGGCGGAGAAGTCAATTGCTTGTGGTCGAGCCGTCTTTATTCTTATTTTTGTCGTGATACTTGTCTTTGCCGGGCATTTTCTCCCAGCGCTCGTCCAGCGATTGCTTTGTAAAGAGCGAATCCTGCAAGCCGGTGTTGTACTGGCATTTGTCGAAAAACACCTGATACACCTTCATGTTATTGCGATCACGCTCGATCTGCTTGGGCGTCTGAACACCGCCGGCGTCGTAATAATTCGAATAGTATTCCACTTCAGTCGTTTCCATATGTAGCCTAGGGTCCCGGGACGTTACCGTCTTTTGAATCGGTAAATGCGTTACGCGGTCAAAGGCGATCCGAATGGTCCGGTCCTGCGGATCGATCAACTGCACCCAATCCACCTGTTTCAGTTCGACAATGTCCGGCCCTGCATAACGGATCTCCATATCGGGTTCATTGATGCGATGCCGCAAAATATTGTTCAGGCTCTTCGCTACATCGTCCTGGTGCTGCGCGATAAGTGAGGCGGGCTCAGAGGAAACACCCCCCCGATCGAGATTCCATCCCTCGTCGCCATTGAAAATATCGATCTCATTGCGTTTCGGCAGGTTTTCCGTACGGTCTTTCGCTGGAGGCTCCGAATAATCGATGAATTTCTCAAAACCGCTAAGTTGACCGGCGTGATCGAACTGGCTGAGGTTGCCGGTGCACGTCACGTCGTGCACGTCGAGAAAATCCTTGCCGCCGAGCGCATCGATCGCCTTCTGCACGATCTGTTTTGCTTTGGCTGCACTCTCCTCGGGCAGCAGTACTTGGGAATCCTGCGCGTTGGCACGAGGGCCCGGTGTGAGCCACAGCGCGCTGGCGAACAACACCGTCACAATTAAGGGCTGGCGTCCGAAGTTCAAGCGAGAAACCTCCTATAGATTGATCCGTCGTGTGGCATTGAAGGTTGCCACGGACCAACCGACGAACCGGACCGCTTTAGACGCGCGCCGGCACTTTGCGCGCAGCGGCAGTCAAGGCCCGAAATAGAGAGAAGGCAAAAGCGTCTGTTTCGATCATGCGCTCGGGATGCCATTGCACTGCGACTACCCAAGATCCGATCGCAGTGCCTTCGATGGCTTCGATTACTCCATCTCTAGCGGTCGCCGTCACGCGCAGCCCACGGCCCAGCTCGAGCACCGATTGATGATGCGAACTATTCACGCGGACTCCATTCAAGCTGTTCGCTAGATTCGCCAGGCGCGATCCCGGTTCGATTCGAATCTCGTGAAATGTTTCCGGCGACGAATAGTCGTCCTGCACATCGTGCTCTATGTTGGACGCAACCTCGCTCGGTATGTCTTGCACAAGCGTGCCCCCAAGCAAAACGTTGAGGCTCTGAATGCCGTAGCAAATCGCCAGCACCGGCTTGCCTTCCGCGAAAGAGTGCTCGAGCAAAGCGAAATCGGTGCGTTCGCGATCGCGATCAGGCGCGGCGCGTTTCACGTGCGGCTGGGCTTGGAACAATAAGGGATCTACATCGGCCGGACTGCCCGAAAGCGCAACGCCATCCAGCGTTTTAGCCAATGTCTTTAGCTCGCCGGCAGACAAATCGAGCGCAATCGGAATGGGGTCGCCTCCCGCCATTTGCACTGCTTTCAAATAGCGGTGAATCTTGGAGCGATCGCCAATCGCCTGTTCTTTCTTTGTGCGATAGGGAACACCAATGCGCGGCTTGTCGCTGATCTCGCGTGTCATACAAGCCTATCGTAGCATCCGCGAATCCGCATCAGCAATGAACCGAAACTCGGCGAGGCGTCAGCAGTCCCGCCGGCGGCTGTCGTTATCTTTGCCACAAGCCTCAAATTCCGTTAGCCTGTTGTCGCCAGGACCTCCGCCTTGAAAAACAAGCACAAGAAGCGACCTCATGACGAACGCCCGGAGGAGGCAAGCGACGCAAATGTGCTCGCTTATCTCGCCACTCGGGAAGAACCGGCTAGTGTCCGCCAAATCGCGCATGGAATGAACCTGAAGCACCGCGGCCGTCGTTATCTTCCTCGCATACTGCAGCACCTGAAGCGCCGCGGTGACGTAAAGGAAGTTCGCAACGGACTGTATCGGCTTCCAGAAAAGAACACTCCGGCCACTGACAAAGACAGGCCCGCACAACATCGATCAAAACATGAAACCGCCTTAAATATTCGGCCCCGCGCCTCGCAACCAGCAAAGGCTGTCACTCCAAATCTTATCGCGGGCCGACTCGTGGCGCATCGCGACGGCTACGGTTTCGTAGTTCCAGACCACCCGATCGCAAATGTGGATGGTGATCTTTTTATCCCGCCAAATGCAATCCATGACGCCATGCATGGCGATCATGTGCTCGCCCGCATCGAACATCGGCGTCCGGATGGCCGCGCCGAGGCCCGTATCATCCAAGTCGCCGAGCGCGCCCATCCCACCGTTGTCGGGCTTTTCCGCTACGAATCGGACGGCAATTACGTTCTGCCCTACGACACGCGCATGCAGGCCTTGGTTATTCCTCCGGGCGATGAGCTCATAGCTCCACTCCGAGAGATGGCAGAGGCGAAGGCTCAGACGCCAGCTGCCCGTCGTCGATTGCGTTTACCTGAACTGGATGGAGCGGTAGTGAACGCCCAAATCGTGCGCTACCCCAAAGGTGGTCTCGCCCCAACGGGACGCGTGATCGAAATTCTAGGACGGCCGGGGGAAATCGGCGTCGATGTCGAGATAATGATTCGCAAGCATCATTTGGCTCACATTTTTCCTGAGGATGCCCTTGCCGAAGCCAAAAGCACCCCTCAGCAGGTGCCGCAGGATGCCATTCGCGGGCGCCGCGACTTTCGTGCGCTGCCGATCGTGACGATCGATGGCGAAACGGCGCGCGATTTCGACGATGCCGTATACGTTCGCCAACACCCCGACGGCGGCTATGAGCTTCAGGTGCACATCGCCGACGTCGCGCACTACGTTTCGCGCGGTGGTCCGCTGGATCGCGAATCGCGTTTGCGCGGCACCTCGGTTTATTTTCCCAACCGCGCCGTGCCGATGTTGCCTGAAGAACTTTCCAGCGGAATCTGCTCGCTAAATCCGCACGTCGATCGGCTCGTGATGAGCGCCATTATGCAGTTTGACGAAACCGCCCGCCGCCGAGGCGCTGAATTCATACCGGGCATCATTCGATCAGTCGAGCGCATGACGTACACAAACGTCAACCAGGTGCTTGAGGGCGATACGGAAGCACTGAGCCGTTACGCGTCGTTGACCAGCGAATTTCGCCGCATGAAAGACCTTGCCCTGCTCCTCAACGCGCGCCGCGTCGAACGTGGATCAATCGACTTTGATTTGCCCGAGCCGGTTATCGAATTCGATGACGCAGGACGCATGGCCAGCATTGCTCGCAGTGAACGCAATATTGCGCATCGCCTGATTGAAGAATTCATGCTTGCCGCGAACGAAGCGGTTGCGGAGTACCTTGCGCGACGCGGCATCGCCTCTTTACACCGCGTCCATGAGAAGCCCGATCCAAAGCGCGTCCTCGAATTCGAAGAGTTGGCACACGCCTTCGGTTATTCGCTGGGCGTTGAAGACTTGGCCGAGCGGCGCATCGCGGTACGCCATGGCAGTGTGCGTGCCCCGGCGCGGATGGCTCGTGGTAGCGAACAGCGACGCGGCGGACGCATGCGCCAAATGACTGTTTCGCTTCCAGCCACCAAAGAAGTCGATGTCCGGCCGCAACACTACCAACGCCTCACGCGCAAGATCGCCGGAAAGCCCGAAGAGCGCATCCTCAGTTACCTGATGCTTCGTTCGCTCAAGCAGGCACGTTATGCCGCGCAGCCTCTTGGCCATTTCGCCCTCGCAACCCAGGAATACACGCATTTCACCTCGCCGATTCGCCGCTACCCGGACTTAATCGTTCATCGTGCGCTCAAATGGGCACTCGACAATCCTGATGTCGCGCCCCAGCACGCCCGCGTCGAACGCCCAGGCAAAAAGCCAGAACGCGTCGCTATGCTCGGCCCTTATCGACGCGTAGAGCTTGAGGAAATCGCATCCGAAAGCTCAGAGGCTGAACGACGCGCTGAGGGTGGCGAACGCGAATTGATGGAATGGAAGACTGCCCAGTTCATGGAAAGCCACCTCGGAGACGAGTATGAGGCCCTGATCATTTCTGTGCAGAAGTTCGGATTTTTCGTCGAGCTCATCGACATTTTCGTAGAAGGCTTGGTCAGCATCGATCGCATTGAAGAGTTCACTGGAATGCGATGCGTTTTTCGCGAGCGTGACCACTCGATCATCGCCCAGGGCCGCCAAGCAGCGCAGCAAGTCTACAGGCTGGGCGACCGTGTCCGCGTACAAGCCGAACGCATCGACCCGCTCCGTCATCGCGTAGAATTCGCTCTCATCTAGAAGTCTGAATAGCGGCTGCGCGCTACAGCGCCTGTACATATGAGTACATCTGCTGTATTACTGTTTTGTGCATGGCACTTTGGCAGGCGAAGGCCGGTGAGCAAATACGAATCGTTCCTAGGGAAGCGTGTCGAGGCGCGTTACCGCACGGCCCACGTGTACCACTCGGCGACCGGTACCATCACGGTAGACAAAGGCTGTTCGATCGTTATCGAAGATCACTTCGAGCAAAACGGCAAGAAGAAGATGCTGCGCGTCGAAATTCCCTACGAATGCATTCTGTCTGTGACCGAACTCCCGCCTAGTGGCTCCGAGCGCTCGTAATCCGCGGTTCCCCCTCGCCACGTATGCAGGGTCCTTGTTATGCTGTCCAGCGGAAGGTGACTAATGAAAATGTCGATTGGCTTTATCGGCCTCGGGTTGATGGGCAAGCCGATGGCTCAGAATCTCTTAAAAGCCGGATTCCCACTGACGGTGTGGAATCGCACCGCGTCGAAGACCGACGACTTGGTCCGCAGCGGCGCGAAACTCGCGGCAAATCCTCGCGACGTCGCTGAGCAAAGCGATGTGTTGATCACGATCGTGAGCGATCCGCCCGCCGTTGAAGAAGTTCTGTTCCAGGACGGCGCCTTGGCCTCCCTACGAAAGGGAACCGTGCTGGTCGATTCAAGCACTGTCTCTCCCGAACTCGCTCGCAAAGTGGCCGCAGCGTGCAAAGAACGCAGCGTCGATTTCCTAGATGCGCCAGTTACAGGCGGGACGTGGGGCGCGGAAAAAGGCGAGCTGGTCTTTATGATCGGCGGCGAAAAGTCCGTCTATGAACGCGTCAAACCCGCGCTCGATGTTATGGGCAAACGATTCTTCCTGCTTGGCCCAAATGGCGCCGGCCAGACCATCAAGCTCGCCATGAATCTGCTCTACGCGCTTGAAGTGGAAGCATTCGCTGAATCTCTCGCCTTAGTCGCTGCCGCCGGATTCGAACCTGAGAAGCTCGTAGAAGTAATGCAATCCAGCATGGGCCGGGCGCCAATCCTCGACATTAAAGCGCCGTTTATGCTGAAGCATGAATTCCCCGCAAGCTTTCCGCTGCGGTTAATGCACAAAGATGTGCGCCTTGCGCTGGAGTTGGCGCGGCAGCAGAAAATCGAGCTACCGGCCGGGTCGGCCGCCTATGCCACGTATAGCGCCGTAAAGGAACAGTCAACCGACGATCCGGACTATGCGGCGGTTGCGCGCTTCTGGAAAAAAGCACAGGCTGGCGGGGCCTAAAAATACGTAGGGGCGGGTCTAAGCCCGCCCCGCGTAGCAGATCCTCTTGGCAAAATATTTGTTTAGAAGCGCGAACGAGTCGCACGCAGATAGTCGCGCAGTTCCGACACGTTAGGACCGTACGAACCGACTCGGCCCGCATCCACAGGCAGACCGAGCATCTCGGCCTGTTCGATACTCAAGCCTGCATCGTCCAATTCGGCAAGGCTATATCCCTCAGCCGGCACAAGGCGGCGATCACGGCGCGAACGATCAACCGGACGCAACGGCCGGTTCTTCTGCCCGCTTCGATTCACGATGTGAAAGAACTCGTCCCAGTCTCGCCGGTTCCACATGTTCTTGCCTCCCGCGAACTCCCAACTCTCTGCATCTGATGCAGCGCAGCCAAATTTGGTAGCACCGCTTTTCGTCACGCGCCGAAGATCAGGTAACGCGAATATTAACCCTCAGTGCGGTGGAAAGTCGCCTGCGAAGTTTCAATGTATCTAGTCAGTTATCGACAAATTGGCTTCCAACACGCTCACCTTGTATAACGTGCGGCCGAGCGAAGCATATACATGCTTCTCTGCAAATTGCGGCGCGGATTGATATACTCAGCGAAAGCAAGCTGTGCAAATCGGCAACGGTATGAAGAATCCCGTCATGGTCGTTCACTATCACGAGCTTTGGCTGAAGGGCGGCAATCGCCGCTTTTTCCTTGGCAAACTCTTCACCGCGTTGCGGCAGAGCCTGCAAGGAATTCCGGTCCAGCGCATCGAGCAGCCGGGCGACCGTTTTCTGGTCCGGCTTGGCGAAGGGGCTTCGGTTCCCGAGGCGATTGCACGAATTGAACGCGTGTTTGGCGTCGCCTACTACGCAGTAGCTACGCCCGTCGAGCGGGAAATGGCGGCCCTCTGCCGCGCCGCCTGGGACGAACTCGCGCCGCTGACGTTTGGGAGCTTTGCGGTACGTGCGCGGCGAAGCGACAAAACGTTCGCCGATTCCAGCATGGAAATTGAGCGTATCATCGGCCGTTTTCTGCAGGAGCGGCTGCGGGACGCGGGCCGTGGCACGCGGGTGCAGCTCAAAGATCCCGACGTAACTTGCCACATCGAGGTGACGCCCGGCCCGCTGCTCGTTTACGCCAGGAAAATCCCCGGAGCCGGAGGGCTGCCCCCAAATACCGCCGGGAGAATAACTTGCCTGCTCTCTGGCGGCTACGATTCCGCCGTCGCCGCCTACCAGATGATGAAGCGCGGTGCTCATCTTAGCTTCGTCCATTTCTACGGGACGGGCGCAAGGCCGGGCGAATCGTCGCTCCATGTTGCCACGGGCCTGGCTCGCCAACTCGTTCGTTATCAATTCCATGCCAGGCTTTACAGAGTTCCCTTTGAGGCAATCCAGCGAGAGATTGTTCGCTATGCGCCAGAGGATTATCGCGTGCTGCTTTATCGGCGGATGATGCTGCGCATCTCGCAAGTGATTGCAAAAAGGGACCATGCGTTGGCGCTCGTCACGGGTGATAGTTTGGGGCAAGTGGCATCGCAGACTCTGCGCAATTTGGGCGCCGTCGAGGCGGCTGCAGTGCTGCCGGTTTTTCGGCCGCTGATTGGCACGGACAAGATTGATATCCTCGCAACTGCAAAAAAAATAGGTACTTATGACATTTCGTCCAGAGCCTTTTCATGATTGCTGTCCCGTCTTTATGCCAAAGGCGCCTGCGCTTTATGCGAGTGCAAGAGACTTGGACGCAGCGGAGTCGAAATTGGAGATTCGCGCACTCGTCGCGCTAGGCCTTCGCGAGACGACATTGCAAACGCTTCGTTATCTTGGCGATAGCATCGAAGTCAGCGAGCCCCAGCCGATTGCTCGCGCGAAGAAGAGCACGGCAATCGCGTGAAGGCGCTACGCCTCCATTGCTGGAATGTTACTCCCAAAGAAGCGGTCCAAATTCAACGGCGGCTGCGTATTCGTGTCGATGCAAACGACAGATTCGCAAAGATTTGCAAGGTGGCCGGCGCAGACATCGCTCTCGATCTGGGGAGGAAGATTGCGATTGCGGGAGTCATTGTTTATAGCTATCCGGAGATGAAAGAGCTCGAGAGAGTGTGGGCCAAGCGGCCGTTGACCTTCCCGTATGTGCCTGGATTACTTAGCTTTAGAGAAATCCCGACGCTGACGGCGGCGTTTGCAAAATTGAAAAGCAAGCCCGACCTGATTTTTATTGATGGGCATGGAGTTGCGCATCCGCGGCGGATGGGAATCGCGTCGCATATGGGACTGGTGTTCGATTGCCCGACGGTCGGATGCGCAAAATCGGTACTCTGCGGAAAAGCGGAGGAGCCAGCTGATGAGGCGGGAGCTTCTTCGCAACTGACACATAAAGATGAGGTTATTGGAATTGCGTTGCGGAGCCGAGTCGGCTGTAAGCCTATTTATATTTCGACGGGGCATCGCGTTTCGCTGGCGAGCGCGGTGAAATTTGTGCTCTCGGTGATGGATGGATTTCGCGTGCCGAGGCCAACGCGGGAGGCAGACCGATTTGTGGCCAAAATGAAGCGAATTGAGGCCTTAAAACGCGATAAAAAGGGCTTAAAAAGCCAAAAATGGCGCGAAGTGCGCCGTAGAATCGCTTAACTTCCAAAAAATGCCCAGTTGAGTCGTAGCCGCGCAGGTTTTGACGCAACCGGACCGAGCAGGGCAACGGGCGTGGCTGCTCGCTGCGGGTGACCCCTACAACCGTAGTTAGCGGCACGCTCGAAAATAAAAACGGGAGGCGGAAACCAAAAGGTCTCCACCTCCCGGGGTGGGTGGGGTTTATTGCCGATAGCTCAGCAAGGAATTTTGGTGTTCCCGCGCCTGAGTACCAGCAACCCGGCATTCAGCCGGTGCCACGAATGAGTCACAGTTAGCATAGTAGAAGAAATGGTGTCAATAGACATTTGTACTTGCGCGGTATTGTAAGCAGTGAAAGCGTTTACACGCTTCGGTTTTGCGAAAGCGCCGCCAGGCCGTTTCACGGTTCAAAATTAGAAGGCGAAGACTGCCCGCCTCGCGCAAAAGGCACGCCTCCGGCTCGAACGGCGCCCGGGCAGAGGCCGCCACGAACGCAACTGCAACGGCGCGAAGCCTCGGGTCCGCCGCAGAGGGGCTCCCAGCCCGAGCCAATGGGCGCTATCGGGCGGCGCTGGCTTTCGGCGCCTTCCACTTGATGCTGCAGCCGACGCTCGGCTTTTGGTCCTGACTCACGGGACGGCCCGCGAGAGCGGCGTCGATCGCGGCGCGAAGATCGGCGCCCGTGACCGGACGGTCGTTCTTCGGACGGCTGTCGTCGAACTGGCCACGGTAAACGAGGCGACGATCCTTGTCGAAAAGGAAAAGGTCGGGCGTGCAGACAGCGTGATAGGCTCGCGCGACATCCTGCGCTTCGTCGACGAGATACGGGAACGTGTAGCCGTTGTGTTGAATTTCTTCGGCCATTTTCTCGGGGCTATCGTCGGGATAGCTCTCGGAGTCATTCGAATTGATCGCGATCACCGCGACGCCGCGTGCCTGATATTCGCTCGCCAGGTTCGCGAACGCTCCCGCAATGTGCTTCACGTAAGGACAATGATTGCAGATAAAGGCGACCAGAAGCGCGGGCGCGTTCTTGAAGTCGTCGGATGAAACCAGTTTGCCGTGCGGATCACGCAGACGGAACGCCGGGGCGACAGTGCCCAGCGGCAGCATTGTAGAAGTTTCGGACATAATGGACCTCCGGTAATAGGTTACACCGTTTCCGGCGATTGGCTAGCACAGTCGAACTGACGCACGGAATTTATTGCGCGAAGGCCGACACGGGCAGCGAGCGACGGGGAATGCGGGCGCGTTGTTGTTGAAGTCGTCGAATGAAACTAACTTGCCGTGCGGGCACGTAGGGAGAATGCCAAAACAACGGTCGCCAGCGGCAACATATTCCCATTCCAGTTACGACCGCCGACTGGACGCCGGCGTACAAAATGACTGCGGCTTCTCCCGAACAACGCGAGCATAGGCCTCTGCCTGCGCGCAAATCTGAATCGAACATTGATGTGAGCCGACACGTGCCATGGTGTTCCAAGGATTAATGTAGGCCGGCAAGATGCCGACGTTACAAAATAAGGCGAAGCGCCGGAAAAGGGTGCAGCGAGCATGCGCCCCTACGGCAAAACAATGGCAATGCGACGAGGACACCGGCAAATCAACGGCAAAATCAAAAGGCAAGAGCTGCCGCCCTACCTTCCAGGGCGCCGCTACGAAAGCAAACCAGATTCGACGGCACACAGACAGAAGTGTCTGTGCCACTAGACGTGGTGAGTGGATTCGTCTTTTTCGATTTTGCCGTCGCGGACGCGGATGATGCGGTCGGCGTGGGCGGCGATGTCTTGCTCGTGGGTGACGAGGATGATGGTGTTGCCGCCCTGGTGGAGGCGTGCGAAGAGGGCCATGATCTCTTCGCCAGTGGCGGAGTCGAGATTGCCGGTGGGCTCATCGGCAAGAAGGATCGCAGGATGATTGACGAGCGCGCGGGCGATGGCGACGCGTTGGCGCTGTCCGCCGGAAAGCTCGTTGGGCTTGTGCATCATGCGGTCGGCGAGATCGACCTGCTTGAGAGCCTCTTTGGCGCGCTCGAGGCGTTCGGCGGCGTGCGTGCCGTTGTAGATCATGGGCAGTTCGACGTTGTGGAGCGCCGTGGCGCGCGCTAGCAGATTGAACGTCTGGAAAACGAAGCCGATCTCCTTATTGCGGATATAGGCGAGTTCGTCGTCATTGAGTTGGCTGACGAGGCGGCCGGCGAGCCAGTAATTGCCTTTGCTGGGCGAATCGAGGCAGCCTATCAGATTCATCAGCGTGGACTTGCCCGAGCCGGATGGCCCCATGATGGCAACGTATTCGCCTTTGCGAATCTGCATGTTAACGCCGCGCAGCGCATGGAGCTGCTCCGTACCCATTTCGTAGGTCTTCCAGAGGTCTTCGGTCTGGATGACGATGCCGGTGTCAATGAGGTCCTGGCGAAAGGATTGGGCTGCGAGTTCTTGTTCTTGCACCGGCATTCAGCTGTTTCCTCAGGGGCTGGAGCCCCAATTCCTTAGATGCGGTGACGGCACGATGGAAGCTATGCCCTGATGCAAAAAAAAACCGAAAAGGGTCCTTCGCTTCGCTCAGGATGACGAGAAATACAAACGCAAAAACCGGAAACCGCCCCCCTAAAAGGCGCCGTTAGCCCGACAAACTGCAAAACCAAAAGCTGCCGCTACAAGACAAATTCAACGATTGCGGGCGCTCGACTGAAATGCGAGTCGGCCGCTACAAAGCCAAAGTCAAAAACGCCCGCCCAAAAAGGCGGCTACTACACCCACAACAAAAATTCACACAACCAGAAGTGGCTGTGCCACAAGGGCAACGGTGCGTTAGCTGCTTGTTCCGGAGCCGCTCGTGATGCTGTTATCGATCTTGATCGCGGCGCCTGAATGGAGCGAGCGCAGCGCCTTGTAGCTGCCGATGACGATCTGATCACCCAGATTCAGGCCCTTGGTGACTTCAATATCCGTGACGCCGCTAATGCCGGTTTGCACAGGGACGAACTGAACTTTATTGCCGCGAATGATGAAGACACCCTGAACGTCCGGCTTATTGCTGGGATTGGCAACGTCTGAGTTGGACGCGGCAAGCGTGACGGAGCTGCCTGAATCCTGATTTGTGGCAAGATCTTTTTGCGATCGCATGGCGAGCGCCTGGATCGGGATGCTGAGCGCGTCTGTCTTTTTCGCCGTTTCAATTTTAGCGGTGACCGAGAGACCGGGGCGCAGGCCCGAAGGCGGATGGTCCAGCGTGACAACCACCTTGAAATCGCGCGCTTCCTGCGTATTTGTGGTGGTTTGCGTCATCGAGGCGTCACCGGTGCTGCGCAGGATGGCTTCGTCCCCGACGGCGGTGACTTTGCCCGTGAACGTTTTGTTCGGGATGGCGTCGATGGTAACTTCGGCGGGCTCGCCATTACGAACGTTGGTGATGTCCGTCTCATCCACTTTCACCTCGGCGGTGACGACGCTCATATCCGACAGCGTGAGCAAAAAGCTACCCTGGGAATTCTGAATGCCGGGAACGACGTTTTCGCCGACGCGGACCGCGATGTAACTGACCAGCCCGCTGATCGGTGCGAAGTACGTCGTCTTGTGAAGAATGTCCGTGGTGCGGACCAGAGAGGCCTGGGCCTGCTCGAGATTGGACTGAGCCTGCTCGCGCGCGGCGGCCATTTGATTGACCTGGGCCTTCGCGGCGTCCAGCGCGCCTACGGCGCTGTCGTAGGTGGCTTTGCTCGCATCGAAATCGGCTTTGGAGACGAGTTGATCGGTGTAAAGGGCCTGCTCGCGATTCCAATCGAGCTTTGCCTTCTCGAGATCGGCCTGGCGTTGAATCACGGTGGCTTTGGCGGCATTGTAGTTGGCCTCGGCGGCCAGAACGGCGGCCCTGCCGGAGTCAATGGTGGCCTGTTGCGCCTTCACGTCAGCCGCCGGCTGGATGTTATCGACATGGAGCAGGACGTCACCCTTTTTCACGTAGTCGCCTTCGTGAACGTCAATCGCGGTAATAATGCCGACGCCTTGGCCGACGACATTGGTGTAATTATTCGGGCGAATTTCGCCGGAGCCCGTGACCAGAGTGCGCAGGTCTTCGCGGACGACTGTGCCGGTCTGAACGGTGACAACGTCCTTATTCGCCTCGTAGACGCTGACGAGGGTGATCACGGCGATGGCAACGATCACGCCCACGCCAATTACGGCTTTTTGCCAAGTCTTCATTAATGTTGGCCCTTCGATCCGAGTAAGCTGAAGCCCCAGAGCGCCGGAGCGCTCGCTTCCTAGCTCTAAATACGCAGGGGCTAAGGAAATGTTTCGCGACGAGTGGGGTTTACAGAACTAGATTTTAGCGCCCAGCGAAGATGCGGGCAACCCAATTTACCGGAACCCACCTCCAACGCTTCAGGGAAGGGGTAGGTTCGGAGAGTTGACCTGTACGGAAGGACAGGGTAACATTCCTCCCCGCACTCGGTGGCCCATGATTAGAAGCCGTCGTCTTAGTACGTTCTTATTCGCCTCATTGGCGGTGGGGGCCGTGGGTGTGTCGGCGTTGACGTTGGCCGCCCGGCAGGACTCCGACCAAACCTCGAAAGACCAGAAAAAGGCCGCCAAACAGAAGAAGCAGAGCGAGTCCGCTCTGTATAAGGAGCTCGACAGCCCCTACAAGAAGTGGCTCGACGAGGACGTTGCGTACATCATCACGCCAGAAGAACGGGACACCTTCCTACACCTGCAAACGAACGAGGAACG
Source organism: uncultured Acidobacteriota bacterium (assembly GCA_963753205.1). Lineage (GTDB taxonomy): Bacteria > Acidobacteriota > Terriglobia > Acidiferrales > UBA7541 > Palsa-295. Next base: position 933,401 of record CAVWBL010000002.1, read on the forward strand.
CGAAACTTTCATAGAGGCGTTCTGGCAGCGGCGCAATCCTAATCCGGATTCGCCGGATAACACCTATAAAGATGAGATTTACCGCCGGATCGCCTATGCGAACGAGCACTTCGCGTCGGGTATCCCGGGCTGGAAAACCGATCGCGGGCGCATCTACATTACGTGGGGCCCCCCTGACGAGCGCGACGAACATACGGCGGGCGAGCAGTGGGACCGGCCGATGGACCAGGGCGGCGGCACGACAACGACGTACGCATATGAAGATTGGCGCTACCGTTATCTGGCGGGCTACAACGGCGACCATCAGGAAAACGTGGAATTTGAGTTTGTGGACCCGACCGGAACGGGCGAGTTCCATCTGACGATGGACCCCAGCGAAAAGGATGCGCTTCTGAACGTGCCAGGCGCTGGTCTGACCATGCCCGAACAGATGGGCATGGCGGACAAGTCGATGCGGTTCTCGAATCCCGATGGCACGCACCTCGCGGGACAGGGCGAGGGCGTGGCGCAAGGGTCGGAGTTGAACGAGTTCTCGCGGCTGGAAAATTATGCCGCAGCGTTCCAACCGCCGCCGGTGAAACTGCCGGAAGAGTTGGTGACGCACAACCTGATCCGGAACACACTGAAGTTCGATTACATGGAAGACTTTTTGCGAATCACGTCGGACACGGTGCTGGTGCCGATTACTGTACAGATTCCGCGGACGCAGATGACGTTCGTCGAGAAGGACGGCGTCGATCGCGCGAAAATGGACGTATTTGGGCGCATTACGACACTGACGGGCCGGACGATTACGACATTTGACGATCCGATCGAGCAAGATGTGCCTGCCTCGACGATTCAGGCGACGAAAAGCACGCAAGAGATTTATCAGAAGCAAGTGCCGCTGAGTCCCGGTCTTTATGCGCTGGACCTGGTGATAAAGGACACGAACAGCGGCAATGTGGGCGTGGTCGATACGCGGCTAGCCGTGCCGCAATTCAAGGATGACGAGCTGAACGCGAGTTCGTTGATTATTGCGCGGCAAATCACCCCGGTCTCCTATAAGGACATCGGGCTCGGGCAGTTCGTGCTGGGCGACGTGAAGGTCGTGCCGCAGATGAGCCGGACGTTCTATCCAAACGAACAGATGGGAATCTTTCTGCAGGTCTATAATCTAAAGGTGGACGAGAAGACGAATAAGCCGGACGTCTCGGTCGAGTACCGAGTGATGAAAGATAAAGATCCGAATCCGGTATTGAAATTTAACCTCGGTGCGGATAAGCTGCCTGCGCACGGCGAAGAGATGACGTTGCAGGACGCTCTCACACTAGGCTCTCTTGCGCCGGGGCAATATAAGCTGGAAGTTGCGATCACCGATAACCTAGCAAAGCAGTCTATCACCCCGGCTCAGAACTTTACGATTTTGGCGGCCCCCGCGAGCGCGAATACGACTCAGGGGAGGTAATTTTGTGAATCTCCGAGCGGTTCGTCTTATCCTTCTTGGATGTTTCGTGTGCCTGGTTGCAGTTCCCGCCGAGTGCGCTCCCGATGCAGGCAAAATTACCGGAGTCGTGGTGGATGCGAGCGGTACGCCGCAGATGGGCGCGACGGTAGTAATTTCCCCTGAAAAACTGCTGGCATCGTCGCCGATTAAGCTGCACACGAACGGACGCGGCGATTTCGCTTCGGAAACTCTGCCAGCCGGCATGTATTCGGTGGAAGTGACGCTAGCGGGGTTTCTGCCGACAATGGAGCGGCATATCGAAGTGAGCGGCAGCCATGCGACGCTACTGCAGGTCGTGATGGGCTCAGTCTTTTCGTCACTCGGAGAATTGCGGCAGCAGCCTCAACAGAAAGGCGCCGCAGATGACTGGGTTTGGGTGTTGCGCTCGACGGCGGGCGGAAGGTCCGTGCTTCGTTGGGATGATTCTCCCAATGTGGCGCTCGCGCATGCGGGCATCGGTGAAGGTGCTGGACAGAGAGATGACCGCGGGCTGGTGGAGGTCTCGTCCGGCGGGCAGAACCCAAGCTCGGTGGCAAATAGTCCCGTAGCCCCTGGCACCGAGTTCGCTTATGACGTGCCCATGGGGCAGCAGGCGCGGTTTTTGCTGGCGGGACAGTTCAGCTATTTGAACCAGCAGTCGGCCACGGGCTTGGCAGCCGAGTGGCTGCCGACCGGCGATGAACGCACGGGTCCCGTTACGACGCTTGTCGTGAGGCAGTCCGAGTTCGGTCCTGGCGGGCCGGTTTTCCGCGGCATGCGAATCTCTCATGACGATGAGTTGCTTCTGGGTGATCGCGTGAGCGTGCGTTACGGCGGGGAATATGTATACGCAGGGTTTGGTAGTGGGACTTCCGCGTTGCGTCCGCGCGCGGAAGTTGCCGTCGAAATGTCCCCGGATTGGCAGCTTTCCATGATCGTGGCTACGCACCCTTGGGAAGACGCGCTCGGAGACTCTACCGATGCATTGCAATCGGCGGTAAATACGTTTGACGCGTTCCCCACGTTGATGATGCGCCGCGGCAAGCCAGTGTTCGAAAACGGCGTGCACGAGGAGGTGGCAGTAAAGCATTCGATTGGGGATGACGCCCAATTGACAGCTGCCGTATTCCACGACCAATCGTCGCACACGGCCGTGATGGGCGTTGGAACGGCGCCAGGTTCCGATTTTGTGCAGGGATTTTTCGGGGACGCGTTCGCTTACGACGGCGGGGAGACGAGTTCAACTGGGGCGCGCGTGGCGTATCAGCAGCGGATTGCGCCCGGTCTTACGTCGACCGTGGTTTACGACTATTCTGGCGCATTGGTTGCGGACGATCTGGTTGCGGGAGCCCATCTGCGCGACCAGCTCGAGACGAAGTACCGGCACAGTGTGGCGACACGGATGGCGGCGATGATGCCGGGGACTCACACGAGCGTTGTTGTCGGGTATAAGTGGCTGAGCGGCCGGGTCGTTTCGCAGCAGGATTCCTACGGCGAGGCGATGTACGGAGTCGACCCGTATCTAACCGTCGGGCTTCGACAGCCTCTGCCCAACGTGTTCCCTGGTCACATGGTCGTGCAGGCCGATATGGGAAATATTCTCTCCCAAGGTTCCACGGCGGTCACCGCGCGCGGTCAATGCGTCTATCTGGTCCCGGCGTATCGCTATTTCCGAGGCGGACTAAGCTTCCAGTTCTAATTTCTCTCTTTTCGCCCTGATACCAAAATAGGGATCAGATACTATAAACGGAATCAGCAGTTCCCTTGCCGTGCCCGTCGGCAGACTAAGCTTAACAATATAAGCATGTTGCTCGGCTGTGCTTGCCTATGGCTTGCTGGAAAGCTACGTGCTAGGATTCGTCCAAGTCTTGGTGGGTGGGTGGTGTGACCACAGCATGAACAACAGCCTCCGCCTCCGGTTAGGAGCCGTCTCGCTGGCGTTGCTGACGCTGGCTGCGGTGGTGTTTGCCGCTTTGAACCTGCAACAGCGGTATCGTTTTGTGCCGCCGACCGACGGCGCCACTTGGGTCGATACGACTCATGGCGTGATGGCGAAGACTGTTGCGCCGACGTCTCCAGCCGATACGGCAGGAATCAAAAAGGGCGACGATGTGATATCGATTCAGGGCGCTCCGGTTCGCCGAGCGACCGACGTCAGCAGGGCCCTGTGGCGGGCGGGGACATGGTCGGAGTTGCGCTACCAGATCAGGCGCAACGGAGAAACGCTTTCGCTGCCGTTGATCACCGTGCCTGCACCACTATCCCCCACGGAAAACTACCTGCGGGTCACGGGACTGCTTTACCTCTTCATCGGACTTTTCATATTTGCGCGCAGATGGAACGCGCCGCGCGCTGTGCACTTTTACGTTTTTTGCCTGGTCTCATTCATTTTGTACACGTTTCATTACACCGGCAAGTTGAACTCATTTGACCAGACGATTTATTGGGGGAACGTGATCGCTGGGTTACTCCAGCCCGCCCTGCTCGTGCATTTTGCGCTAGTGTTCCCGGAGCGCCGCAGGAAGTTGTGGGCCAAGCTGACGGCGGTATACGGCTTGGCGGCGGTGCTGCTTGGGATGCACCTTGCCGTGGTGGAGGCCGCGTCGCTCAGCTTCCTTCGAACAGTGGCAAATAGCGAAACACTGGACACCATCGAACTTTTCTACATGGGCGCTTGCTTCCTGACCGCGGCGGCCATTTTCCTTGTGAGCTATTTGCGGGCGCCAAGCGGAATTTTGCGGCAACAACTGAAGTGGGTCACGGCGGGCACGTTTGCCGGAATCGTGCCGTTTTTCGGTTTCTATATCATCCCGCGCTTTGAAAACGCGATCCTGCCACATTGGCTGGGGCTTTCCGTATTCTCGCTGGCGCTGATTCCGCTCTCCTTCGGCTACGCGATCGTTCGTTACCGGCTGATGGACGTGGACATTATTTTCAAGCGCGGTCTCGCGTATACGTTTGCCATGGCAGGCGTGGGCGCGATTTATTTTGCCGCGATTGCGCTGATTGGCGAACTTTCGCACGCGGCGCTGCCTTCCGGCTCGGCAGGCGCGGTGATCGCGATCGTCGTGGCAGCATTCTTGTTCGCTCCGCTGCGCGATTGGGTACAGGGGAGGCTCGACCACTTTTTCTATCGCGACCGGCTGGATTACCGGCGCACTTTGATTGAATTCGGCCGTGCGCTGACGAGCCAGGTTCATTTGCAGACGCTGCTGGGCTCTGCGCTGGATCGTATTTCGCAAACCCTCCTCGTGGACCGCGTGGCGATCTTTCTCGAAGACCAGGGGGCGTCCGCCGGTTTCGCCTTGGCCCGGTCAATGGGCATACGACCCGAAAGCGAGCTCGATTTGAGCTTCCTACCGGCGGCGAAGGAGAGAAATTGCCTGTTTTTCGAGTCTGCTCGCACGGACCTGAGCGCACCGGACTCCGTGCGGAATACGATCGATCAGCTGGACCTGAACTACTTCATTGCGTGCCGCCTGCGCGACCGGACCGTGGCTGTCCTCGGGCTCGGCAAGACGGTGGACGGCGACTACTTGTCGTCCGAAGACTTGGAGCTGCTCTCGACGATTGCCGGATACGTGGCGATCGCGGTCGAGAATGCGCGGCTCTACCAATCGCTCGAACAAAAGGCACTGCAAGTGGAACGGCTGAAGGACTTCAGTGAAAATATCGTCGAATCGCTGAAGATCGGTGTGCTTACGGCTGACCTCGAAGACCGCGTAGAATCGTGGAATCCGCAGACTCGAGGAACTGCTCGGCGTATCGCGCGCGGAAGCCATCGGACACAAGATCGGCGAGGTTCTCCCGCAGGGGCTGGCCGAGGAGATTGCGGCCCACGCCGAGAGCGAGCACGTCTCTGGTATTTACAAATTCCACGTCAACACGAAAAAAGGGCAGCACGTGGTGGTGAACGCTTCGATTGCGCCGTTGCTGGGCAAGACAGGCGCGCGATTGGGACATCTGGTGCTGCTGGATGACATTACCCAGCGCGTCTCGCTCGAAGAACAGCTCTTGCAGAACGAGAAGCTTACGTCGCTGGGTCTGCTCGCGGCAGGCGTGGCGCACGAGGTGAATACGCCGCTCGCCGTGATTTCGAACTACATTCAGATGCTCGCCAAGCAGATCCCGCCGGACGACCCGCGGCAGAAAACGATCGACCGCATCGTGAAGCAGACCTTCCGGGCAAGCGAGATCGTCAATAATTTACTGAATTTCTCGCGTACCGGCGGCGCCGAGCTGGCCGAAGTAGACCTGAACGATGTGCTGGAAGAAACTTTGACGCTCGTGCAGCATCCATTTAAGACGGCGCAAGTGACCGTGATCAAGAGTTTCAAGGATGAGCTGCCGCCGGTGCTGGGCTCGACGACGAGGCTGCAACAGGTGTTCCTGAACCTGCTGATGAACGCGCGGGACGCAATGCCGGGTGGCGGCATGCTGGAAGTGCGGACGATGGCGCACAACGGCTCGGTGGAAGTGGAGCTAACCGATAACGGCGCGGGAATCCCACCCGAACATCTGCACAAGATTTTCGATCCCTTCTTCACGACCAAGCCGACCGGCAGGGGCACGGGACTAGGCCTCTCCGTGAGCTATGGCATCATCAAAGAACATGCAGGAAAAGTCGACGTGAAATCCACGCCCGGCAAGGGCACATCCTTCCGGCTGGAATTCCCCGCGGCCAGGAAAGCGGTTCATGCCTAGAGGCACGATTCTCGTAGTCGATGACGAAGTGGGAATCCGGGAAGGGCTCGACGCGCTGCTGAGCTCCGAGGATTTTTGCGTGACGCTCGCCGAAACGGGCCAGGCCGGGTTAGACCGGCTGGCGCAGAGCCCGTTCGACCTCTTGCTGCTGGACGTGAGCCTGCCGGACCGGAACGGGATCGAACTCCTGCGGGAAATTCGCGCGCGCGACCCGCATCTCCCCGTGATTTTGATTACCGCGTATGGCTCGATCGATATGGCGCGGGCTGCGTTTAAGAGCGGCGCGCAGGACTACATCACCAAGCCCTGGTCGAACGACGAACTGGTCACGCAAGTCTCGCTCGCCATCGAGGGCCGGCGGCTCCGAGAAGAGAATGTTCACCTGAAACGCGCGCTGAAGCAGCGCTACAACTTTCCCAATATTGTCGGCAAGAGCGAGAAGATGCTCGCGCTGCTCGACCTGGTCGCCCAAGTTGCGCCCTCGCGCTCCACCGTGCTGATTTCGGGCGAAAGCGGGACGGGAAAAGAAGTGATCGCGAAGGCGATTCATTCGGCTTCGACGCGCGTAGATAAGGCCTTTATTCCGGTAAATACCGGTTCGATTCCCATCGATCTGCTCGAATCGCAACTCTTCGGCCACGTGAAGGGCGCGTTTACCAGCGCAATCGCCTCAAAAAAGGGACTTTTCGAAGTAGCCGACCAAGGGACGATCTTTTTCGACGAAATTTCCACCGTTAGCCCCGAGACACAGGCCAAATTGCTGCGCGTGATTCAAGAGCGCGAGTTCATGCGGCTCGGCGGCACCGAGACGATCAAGGTTGACGTGCGGATTCTGGCTGCGTCAAACGAAGACTTGCAGCAGCTTGTTCGCGAAGGCCGTTTCCGCGAGGACTTGTTCCATCGTTTGAACGTGATCTCCTTGCATTTGCCGCCGTTGCGCGAGCGGAAAGAAGACGTGCCGCTTCTCGTGGAGCGTTTTCTGGGCCGATTCTGCCAGGAAAATGCCAAACCACCGCGCACATTCACCAGTACGGCGATGAAGATGATGATGGACTACGACTGGCCGGGAAACGTGCGCGAGCTGGAAAATGCCGTGGAGCGCGCCGTGGTGCTTTCGACGCAAACCTCAATGGACGGCGATTTGCTGCCGGAAAGCATCCGCAGCCGAGAGATTGTGCGCGGCGTGCGTTTGCAGCTTTCCGAATTTTTGCCGCCGTTGCCCGGCGAAGGACGCGGACGCAGCGGAGCCTCGGCGCCGTCGCTCTTCGAAATTTTGGAAGAGGTCGAGAGACGATTGATTACGGACATGCTCGACCGCACGAATTGGAATCAGACAGAAGCGGCGGAGCGTTTCCAAGTGCCGCTTTCCACGTTGAACCAGAAGATTAAGAGGCTGGGAATCGAGACGCGGCGCCGTCCGAGCGGTTCGCGCGGCAGTGCTGCGTACGACTATCCGAGCGAAGAAACAGCCGCGGAGTTTCCGGCCGGCAAGTAGATTTTCCTCTTCAGACCCGCTTTTAACCGCCGGCAACATGTGACGCGGCCTTCGTGTCGTTTTCCGCTCGGTGATGGAAATCCTTCATTTCGAACATGGAGCGATCAGCCGCGTCGAGAAGGCTGTCAATCGTTTCGCCGCTCCTTGGGTAAACGGCCGTTCCGACGCTAACTGAGATTCGCGGGTGCTCGCGATCATCCGCAATGCGGGCGCAAATCCGCTCTGCGACCTGGTGCGCCTCGCGTTCGGAGGTCTCCGGCATCACGAGAGCGAACTCGTCGCCGCCGTATCGCGCGGCTGTATCTATGCTGCGGCTGTAGACGCGAAGAACCTCCGCAAGCCTGCACAAAGCCCGGCTGCCGGCCAAGTGCCCATGGCTGTCATTGATTGCCTTCAGGTGATCCATGTCGATCAGGAGGACACAGAATGTGCGCTTGGTGCGATTGGAGCGCTTTACTTCGGCATCGAGAACATCAACGAGTTTGCGGTAATTTGCCAAGCCGGTGAGCGCGTCTGTGACGGCGAGATTGCTTACCTCCGCCTCCACGCGTCGGCGCTGAGCCGTTATCGCGGCCAATGCCATCGTCATTGCGGAAATGATGGCGGTGAACGCTTGCAATAGGAGCAGAGATTCGTTCTTAGAAGCCGTTAGGAAAGGCCCGTCGCCATGCAGCGTACCCCAGATGGCGATGCCGGAAAGCATGATCGTGACGGCTATGGCTTCTCTTTGGCCAAAGCGCAGGGCGGCCCAAAGCAGGAACGGAATACAAAGATATTCTAGCGGGTACGCGCGCGAGCCCGATGAGAAGAGCCCGCCAAATACGACGTCCGCAGTAAAAATCAATCCTACGACCAGAACAGACATTTCCAGAAGCTGCGCTCTGCTCCAGCGAAACCGCCAGTCAGACGCCCACAGAATGATGAGCGGAGCGATCAAAAGCGCACCTGTGCCGTCGCCGAGCCACCAAGTGAGCCAGATGGGCCGGAAGTTGATCCAGGAGGCGTAGCCAAAAAAACAGAGCGTGGTCACGCCCACGATGGCTGCCACAGTTGGCGCGCACAATCCCGCGAAGAAATCGAATTTTAGCGTGTTCGACGCCTGGTCGAATGCGCTCTGGCCGCCTGCGAATCGTGTTACGAGATATGCGGCCAATAAACCCTCGAGCGTGTTTCCCGTGGCAATCGCAAGCGACGTTGCAGGAGTGCCGAGCGTCGCCCAGTTGACGAGAAATGCGCCGAGCAACACGCCGGGCCAAACGCGGTAGCCGAAAATCAGCAACGCAGCGAGTGCGATCCCGCTGGGTGCCCAAACTGCGGTGGAGCTAGGATGAACAAAGGCCAGGGCGAGCCCCAGCTTGCCCGCAACAAAGTACACTGCAGCCAAGAACAGAACTGCTGGAACTTCTCGCTTCCACTTGATCAAGGAGACCATCCGCACAAAGCCGCTCTTTTAAGACGCCTACGTAAAAATCATGCGTCGATAATCGCGCCTTCGCGATCACTTTTTCCCGCCGGGCGGTCTGCTTGTGCGAATCAGTTATACCGTGAACAGGTTATTTCGGTTTAGGGGCGAAGGTTCGCTCTTTCAGCGGCAAAGAAAACTCAATAGACCAGCGAGCAACCGGCGATAGATTCGAGCACGCGGAACGGCGCATAATCGGGAGATACGAGAGCGGCGGCGGGAATCAGCAGCGTCTGCTCCAGCGCATAACGCCCGGACATCGCGGCGTGAGCAACGCCATCCGTGTAAACAAGCCATGTGGAAAGCGGAGGAAAATCTAGGCGCGATTTGGGGGCGCGCTCCTGAAACTCGACGTTTTCTTTTAAGTAATCGTGGAAGCGCAGCATGAACATGTCGTAAGGCGTGCGTCCCATGCCACGAATGCCGATGGCGTGGCCAAGATTTTGCACGGTTCGCTGGATAAAGCCGTCTTGCTCAGCGATGCGGCGCAGGCCGGCGTTTTCCGCATGGGCGCGTGCGATGGCGCCAAAATCGTCGCAGGTGTTCCAAACACGCGGCGTGGTCGGATTGAGATTTGTGAAAACGCGCAATATTCGGCCGCCACGCGTGGGGCGGCTCGGAAACGCGTCGACATGAAGAAGATCGTTCCGTTTGTGAAGCGGAAGCCCGCGGCGCTCTTCCTCAAACGGCCGAAAGCTGGCGAAATCAAGGATCCACTTTCCTGCATACGGCGCGAGGAATTCCTTCAAGAAAGCGATCACGTTTGCGCTATAGCGGCGCATGATCTCGTGAACTTTGGAGACCGCCTCGGCGTCGCCCCTAACACCGTTCAACAAATCCTCGCCCGGGCGGTAAGAAATGTTCTTGTGCATGCGCATCTCCGCCCATTCCTGTCCGAGCAGGAATTCGCGATCTGCGGCGGGCAATTCGAAGGGAGGTTCGCGAAAAAAAAGAATCCGGCCGCGTTCGAGCAGGTCGCAGTAGGCGCGGGCGCGCTGATTGTGCTGGTCCGGACCGCTCCAGCCTGCGGGCGATTTGTAATCCTCAACGACGATGCCTGGCGAATTGGCCATGGCAGCTTTATTGGCCCTTCCTGGTGCTGGCGGATTTATAACCGCGCGGCAGAAGCGCTGTGGAAAGATCGACGCCGGAAAGATCTACGCCGTCAAGATCGGTCTCACGCAGAATCGCCGTCTTCATATTTGCTCCGGTGAAATCGGCGCCGTGAACATCGGCGGAGCGAAAGTTCGTCGCGCCAAAATCGGCACCGCGCAGAATCGCCCTGCGCAGCGTGGCGCGAAAGAGTTCCGCGCCCCCTATTTGCGCTTCGGTGAGATCGGCCGCTTCGAAATTACTCTCGGTCAGGTCGGCGCGACGCAGATCGGCCTTGCGAAGCTTCGCGTTTGAAAAATCAGCCGAACCCAGCCTGGCGTCGCGCAAACTCGCGCCTTCGAGATTCGCGCCTTGCAGGTTTGCGTAAGCGAGATTCGCTTTTGCCAGGTCGGCTCGCGCGAGGTTTGCGCCGGAAAGATCGGCGCGGACACCTCCTTCCGCGCCTCGCGTGAACAGAACGTGCTCCTCCAGTATCTTGCTGAGGCGTTTGCCGTTATGCCTAATGCTTTCGGGCGATTTCAGGCCGCCCGGTTTCAACGCACGCAATAGTCCCATTGCTCGCTTTCCGTGAGTGGATGAATTTGCCTGCCCCATTTTACTAGAATTCGGCGCCGGCCGTCTCCTCGCGCGATGAGGTACGAATTGTGCTAACGTGATCCTAATATGGGCAGGGCCGCGCGATGCGTTTTGTTTCTGACAATTTGCGCAGCCTTGTGCGCTGTTTTGCTACGGCGCGCGAAGGGCCAGGACAGCTCGCAGCCCGTCGAAGAAATCGCTGTCAATCAAGCTGCCGGCCGCGTAGTGATTGCCGTTGTGAAACACGCGATTCTCATCGGAACCGCCGAAAATCCCATCGAGCCCGGCACGCGCCCTCCCATTCCTACCGCTCTCTCGAGCATTCGCGCGGGAATAATTCTCGGGGCGGACGAATGGACTTCACCTTCTGCACAGAAAGACCTTGGCTGGCTGGACCAGGAGCTGCCCCATCTGCGCAGTGGGATTGCGGCTGAAGCACCGAGCCTCGGCGTAGCTGTGGCAAACACGCAAGCGACCGATATTGAAGCGATTGGTAAGCCCGTACGAGAGCGGCTCGGTGAGCTTGCCGGCAATATACACGGCAATCTCAACTGGCCCACGGACGCACCCCTAGCTGAATTGCTGCTGGCCGACTACCTGCCGGATTATGGCCCGGAAGTCTGGCAACTGACATATTCGCTCGAGCAGGAGCAACAGCAGGGCGATTATTGGGTGACAAATGTCGAAGGGCCGGTCTATTCGCAGATCTGGCCACCCGAAAAGGGCCAGCCGCACACGCTGATGGAGTTCGATTATCCACAGAACGACGCGCCGCCCACGCTTCTCGATCTGCTCAAGCAAAAAGACCCGCGCTTGGAGAGTGTGATCCAGGGCGATCAGACGTTGGCAGAAACGGCGAATAAATTCCTCAGCGGCGACAGCCTAAAAATTTCAGCCGGCGACGCTACGCAATTCCTACGCGCCGCAATGGCCGCCATCACGCCCGCCCACGTGCCGCAAACAATGGCGATCATTCGGGATGAGACGGGCTTCGACTGGATTCTTCGGCCGCCCCCCGAACCGCGAAAGGCGAATGGCAATCGCCCACCCGGCGCCCCTTCGCTCGCAAATCCCCCCGTGGATGACTCGGCAGCGCCTTCGCTCGCGCATCCTCCGCATTCTGAATGACAGCTATTTTTTGACTGCGGCGATTTGTTGCTGCAGTCGCGCGTTCTTTTCTGCCACCGAGCGCGCCAAGTCTTCCTTATGAGCGACGACTTTACGGGCGATTTCCGCGTCAGATAGCGCCAGAATTTGCGCGGCAAAGATAGCGGCGTTCATCGCGCCGGCTTTGTCGATCGCCATCGTCGCCACCGGAATTCCTCCGGGCATTTGAACCGTGGAAAGCAAGGCGTCAAAGCCGTTGAGGGAACCGGTTCCCATCGGCACGCCAATAACCGGCAGCGTGGTGTTTGCCGCCATGACGCCTGCCAGATGCGCGGCTGCGCCCGCTGCTGCGATCAGAATTTTCAACCCTCGTTTCGCGGCAGTCGTCGCGTATTCGTGGGCCCGCGCCGGAGTGCGGTGCGCGGAAACAACTTCAATTTCGTATCCAATTCCGAATTTTTCAAGAGTTCTGGCCGTCTCGCTCATCATGGGGTAATCGGAATCCGAGCCCATAAGAATACCCACGAGTACAGACCGGTTTTCAGATGACGTCACTAGGCTGCTCTCCTCATTTGGTTTCAAACTGCGCACTGGCGCTGCGGCTCTTCGTACCTTTCACGGCGCCGATGTCCGTGCGGTAATGCGCGCCACGAATATCAATCTTTGTCACTGCTGTGTAGGCCGTCGCACACGCGTCGGCAAGCGTCGAGCCGCGCGCGCAGACGCCTAGGACCCGCCCGCCGGTCGTGTAAAACACGCCTTGGTCTCTCCGCGTCCCGGCATGCAGGATCACTGCCCCTGGCACTTTCGCCGCCTCATCTAGCCCGTCGATCCGCACGCCGGTGGTTGGGTTTCCGGGATAGCCCTTCGACGCTATCACCACGCACGCGCTCGCGCCGGGCAGCCATCGAGCGCGCACGTCCGCCAGATTGCCCGTCGCCGCCTTCATGCAAGCCTCGCCAAAATCGAAATCGGCGCGCAAAAGAATCGCTTCCGTTTCAGGATCGCCCAAACGACAGTTATATTCGAGCACCTTTGGCCCGTCGGACGTAATCATCAGCCCGAAATAAAGGAAGCCGCGGTAAGCAATGCCTTCTTCGCGCAACCCGGCGAGCGTTGGTTCCACGATGGAGGTGCGGATTTTGCGTTCGAGCGATGCAGGAAGAATGTCCTCTGTCGAATATGCTCCCATTCCGCCCGTATTCGGCCCTTCGTCTTTGTCGAACGCGCGCTTGTGATCGCGCGTCGGAGCAAGCGGGATAAAATTCGTGCCGTCGGTAAGGATGATGTAAGACAGCTCTTCGCCCGCCAGTCCCTGTTCGAGCAACACGCGCCGGCCGGCATCGCCAAATTCACCAAGCTCCATGAGACGCGTCAGAAAATCGGCAGCCTCATCTGCCGATGGTGTAACAAGGACGCCCTTTCCTGCGCAAAGGCCGTCGGCCTTAATCACCAAGGGCCATTCCACCGAGCCGAGAACCATGTGCGCATCGGCGGGCGTATCGCACATCCCATACCCTTCGGCCGTGGGAATTGCATGCCGCTGCATGAACTGCTTCGCGAAAATCTTGCTGCCCTCGAGCTGCGCGGCCTGCCTGGTCGGGCCGACAATCGCCGCGCCGCGGTGCTGAAACTCATCTGCAATTCCCGCGACCAGCGGAAGTTCGGGCCCAACGATCGTGAGCTCCGCGCCCAATTTTGCGGCGAGATCGGCCGCAGCGAGCGGATTCTGCAAGTCGAGCGGAACACATTCGGCATCTTGCGAAATCCCACCGTTGCCCGGAGCGCACCAGATCTTCTCCACCGAGCCGCCCTGCGCGAGACGCCAAACGATCGCGTGCTCACGCCCTCCGCCGCCAATAACGAGGATTTTCATCGTGGATAGACCAAGAACGATACGGCGTCGGCTCAGCGCCTGTCAATAAGACTTCGGCATTACGAATCCGCGTATTCAACTTGTCGCGCAGCGCCGAAAATGCTTTCATCGCAAGATTGATCTGCGATGCACTGGGATTACGCGATCGTTTTGATTTTTATTGGCGCCGTCGTGCCGCTCATGGGCAAGTGGCGCGTGGGGCGGATTCTGCGTGGACCGGAGACGAGCCAGACCGACCGTCTGCGCCTTTACGCTTCCACAATCGCTTTCCAATGGCTCATGACGGCCGTGATCGCCTGGCGGACAGCGGCGCATGGCATGACGAATCGGAATTTGGGGTTGGCAGCGGATCGGCCTCTGTTCACTGCAGTCATTTCGATTGGATTGGTCGCGCTGGTTCTGGCGAATCAGATCATAAGCCTGCGATCAATTGCAAAACGACCAGAGGAACTCCACAGCAAGCTGGCGCGGGTGGCTCTGCGAATTTTTCCTCACGATCCCCTTGAGCGCCTGGTTTTCCTTGGCGTAGTCGCAACCGTGGCAATCTGCGAGGAATTCATCTATCGCGGATTCGTTCAGGGCCTTTTTACGAACATTTTGCAGAGCGCTCTTGCGGGGGTCCTTATTTCGGCGGGCATGTTTTCGCTGGCACATCTCTATCAGGGGAAGCGCGGTCTTATATCTACATGTGTAGTAGGCCTCATCTTTGCAGGCGCTCGTGCAATTACCAGTTCTTTGGTTCCGGTAGTGGCGGCTCACTTTGCGGTGGATTTCGTTGCTGGATTCTTATTTCCCTCTCGACTGCGGGAAGCACTCGCAACGGAATCTTCCCCAGGCGGCCACTCAGTGGTTATTCGCCGTCGCGATTGATTCTATGAGCCGCGCGCATAAACAGCTAGATGACGCAGAAATCAAAGGCGCTCTTCGCCTATACGGCGTCGATGCAGATCACGAACTTTGCCAAAGGATCCGTGTCTATATTTCCACTCTGCTTCAATGGAATGCGAAGATCTCCCTAACCACAATAGTTGATCCTGAAGAAATCCTTCGCGTCCATTTTGGCGAGAGCTTCTTTGCCGCGAGCGTGGCCGGGATTGACGACGGTCGGGTCGCCGACATCGGAACGGGGCCTGGCTTTCCAGGCATACCGATCCGTATGGTGCGTCCGGCCGTGCATCTCACGCTCGTCGAGGCAATCGCCAAAAAGGCGGCTTTCTTGGGCGAGGTCCTGCGGACAATCGAGATGACAGGCGTTTCGATCATTCGCTGCCGTATGGAAGACATCCCTGCGAGCGTTACGGCGTTCGACTTCATTACAGCCCGGGCACTTGGAAAATATGAAGACCTGCTCCGTTGGTCCAAAACAAGACTTTCCCGAGGTGGGAGGGTTGGCCTGCTGCTTGGCCGAGCGGAAGCCGAGCATCTCTCGCGAAATCCCCAGTGGGAGTGGAAAAGACCGGAAATCGTGCCAGAAACATCGTCGCGAGTTGTCCTTATTGGATCTCCCAAGCCGCTTTTTCTAAACTCCTCCACTCTTAGATGACGTTCCACGTGGAACAATCCGTAGGGGTCCTGAATGCCAGCTGCACACGAAAAGACGAAGAAGTAGCGACGGGAAAATCGGCTTGTTTCACGTGGAACAGCCCACCGGATCTGGCTCCTGGCAGCAGTTCCACGTGGAACATGATAGATCCACAGAAAAAGCCCTCGGCACTGCAGCCCAAAGTCTGTTCCACGTGAAACATATTGCTTCTTCCCAAAAACTTCTGATACATTCGCGTTCTCTTGGGGGAGGAATTTGGCCCGTATTATAGCCATCGCCAACCAAAAGGGTGGCGTTGGAAAGACCACAACTGCGGTCAACCTCGGAGCTTCCCTCGCAGCTTCCGAGAAGAAGACGCTCATCGTAGACTCCGATCCTCAGGCAAACACGACGAGCTCGCTTGGTTTCGCCAAGGATCCGGCTCGCCGCACTCTGTATCAAGGTATGATCTTGGGAGAGCCACTCGAGCGAATCTCTATAGACGCTCAAATTGAAGGCTTGGATCTGATTCCGTCTGACAAGAACCTCGTTGGCGCTGCGGTCGAGCTTGTGTCTATGGACAATCGGGAATATCGGCTTCGCGAAGCCATCAGGCCCCTTCGCGCAAAATACGATTTTATACTGATCGATTGCCCGCCCTCGCTTGACCTCCTCACCCTGAATGCATTGGCAGCCGCCGACGCAGTGATGGTCCCTATCCAATGCGAATACCTGGCGATTGAAGGTGTTTCAGAGCTTTTGGATACGTTAATGAGGCTCCGCCGCACCATTAACCCATCTTTAGAAATCGAAGGCATCCTTCTGACCATGTACGACGACAGGACAACGCTTTCGAGGCAGGTCGCGGCCGATCTGCGGAGCTTTTTCGGAGATAAGGTTTTTGAGGCGGTGATTCCGAGAAATGTCCGTTTGGCTGAGGCCCCAAGCCACGGCATGCCCGTTTTATTCTACGACATGCATAGTAAAGGGGCCGAGAGCTATATCCAACTGGCCAAGGAGGTCGTTACCAATGTCCAGAAACGCGTTGGGCAGGGGACTGAGCGCGCTGATTCGGGAGCCGGAAGCGGAGCCACAGCTTCCGCGGCCAGCGCCCGCGCTGGAGGCGGCGCCGTCGGGGGCAGCGACAGCAGCAGCTCCGGCCCGGATTCCCAGTGAGGGCTTGTTGCAGGTCGATATCGACCTGATCGACCCGAGCCCCTACCAGCCGCGAACGCATTTTCGCGAGCAGGCGCTGGAGGAACTGGCGCAGTCGATCCGTGCCAGCGGCATCATTCAACCGTTGGTTGTGCGGCGTGTAGCTGATCGCTATCAATTGATTGCGGGGGAGCGCCGCTGGCGCGCGGCGCAGCGTGCGCCTATCGGCCGCGTCCCGGTCGTGCTGCGAGATGTCTCCGAAGAAGCGGCCTTGGAGATGGCCCTGGTCGAAAATCTGCAGCGCGAAGACCTCAATCCGATCGAACAAGCTCGCGCCTTTGCGCGCCTGATCGAACAGTTCAGCCTTACTCAGGAAGAGGTTGCCGAGAGGACTGGCAAGGATCGCACGACAATCGCGAACTCTCTGCGACTGCTCAAGCTCGAAGAAACGATCCAAGATATGCTCGAAGAAGGGCGCCTATCGGCGGGGCACGCACGTGCATTGCTCGCGATCGGCGATCCCAAGGAGCGGTATGACCTTGCACGCCGCGTTGCACGTGGTGCAATGACGGTTCGCCAGGTGGAACGCTTGGCCAGCCGCTCTTCGCGCCCGCGCTCTGCACCGACAGTCACCGTCGTCGATCCCAATACGAAAGCGGCCATCGATGAGATGCAACGTAAGTTCGGCACCAAGGTGTTCGTCACGCCGTTGCGCCTCGGACGGCCAGGCCAGTTGATTTTTGAGTACTACGATCCGTCGGACCTTACACGCCTCTACGACCAGCTCATGAGAGAATAGCTCCGAACCAACCATGGCTTGGAGCTGGATAGAACGAAAGAAGCACGAAGCCGGCGAGTGGACAGGCTTTATCGAGAAAGGTGTGCGTCTCGAAGGCAAGCTCGAAACCACGGGAACATTCCGCATCGATTCGGAAGTAAAAGCCTCCATTGTTTCACGCGACACGCTGATTCTTGGCGAGCACGCTCTGGTCGAAGGCGATATCGAAGGCAACGTCGTCCTCATTGCGGGTCGATTTTCGGGCAAAATTCAAGCGCGCGGACGCGTGGAAATTCAAGCGAGAGCCATCGTTACCGGCGAAATCCAGACGCCCTGCCTGATGATCGAGCCGGGAGCGGTCTTCGACGGTCAATGCCTTGTGCCAGTCGCGAATCAGGATCTGCCGCCGCTCACCATTCTTGTGCGTTACATTCCGATAACCAGCGAAGCTGCCGCCGCAAGCGTGACGACCTGAAAATTTGAAAAGTAGGCACTTTCCAGATTGAGTCGAAAGCCCCGCAGATGAATGCGACAATAAGGCGAATGCCGACTTCAATCTCCTGTTTCTTTCGCATTTAGCAGACATGGATCCCATCACACACGGAATCGCTGGCTCACTACTTGGCAAGAGCTTCTTTTCCAAACGCAACGGCCGGGTCGCTATTTTCGCGGCAAGTCTAGGCGCCGTTTTTCCGGATGTAGATACGGTTGCGGATGTTGTGACGCGCGATCCGCTGGCGATCGTGAAATACCATCGCGGCATTACCCACTCATTTTTCGGGCTGCCGTTTTTCGCTGCGGGCCTGGCTTGGCTCACGCGGCACGTCTGCAAGAAACTCGGCATCGAAGCGCCATCCTGGCGAATGCTCACATTCCTCTATGGCATTGGGATCGCGAGCCATATCCTGATGGACGGCACCACGTCGTTTGGGACGCGAATGTGGACGCCGTTTTCGCAGCAGCGCGTGGCGTGGGACCTGATTTTCATCGTCGATCTCGTTTTCACTTCGATTCTTCTCGTCCCGCAACTCGTGGCGTGGGTCTATGCCAAGCGCGAGAAAAGCCGAGGCCGCGCGCTGTGGATGTGGATCGCCCTTACGGCGGGCGCAGCGTTCGCGTGGGCCGTCGCGCGAACTGCAGGATTTGCCTTCCACGCGTGGATCATCACGGTTGCGAGTGCCGTTTTTGCGGCGGCGTTCTTCGTGCCGGGAATGGTTCCGGATGGCTGGGGATTTCGCGTCACGCGTGCGGCCTGGTGCAAAATGGGCCTGGTCATCGCGCTGCTGTATGTATGCGCATGCGGCTTGGCGCACCATGCAGCCATGCAAACCATTGTGACGTTTGCCAATGATCATCACATTGACGTCGAGCGCATCGGCGCTTTGCCGCTTGCCCCGTCCATTCTGGATTGGGGCGTGGGGATCCGTTGCACGGACGGCGTTTATGAAGCGCAGTTCGATTTGCGCCATGCGGGAAATGTGCCTGTAGTTTTCACGCCCGATTCTCCATCGAATGCGTACATCAAGCGGGCCCTGACGCTGCCGAGCGTGAAACTGTTCTGGGGTTTTTCGCGCTTTCCAACGATTCACAGCCATACAGAAGATGGCGACCATATGGTGGATATAGGCGAAAATCGCTTTATGAATCAGCGCCGCGGGCCGCAGCCGTTTACATACCGAGTTGTGTTCGATGCTGCGGGCCGCGTGATCCGGGAAGGACTCTTGACCGACGGCATGCTGCTACGCCGCATGCAGCTGGTTCACGAAAGCGCGGCAGGAAGCGCCCAAGGACAGCAGCGATGAAGATTCTCATATTCAGCGACATTCACAACAGCCGGAAAGCCCTGCAGGCGATCGTCGCGCGAGAGGCGGATGTGTACATTGATGCCGGCGATCTGGTGAGCTTTCAAAAAGGCTTGGCCGCATGCGGCGAGATCCTCAAGCCATTGGGCGAGCGGCTGTGGGTTTTGCCAGGGAACCACGAGAGCCATGACGACACGAAGTCTCTCTGCGCGCGCTACGGTTTCATCGACTTTCACCGACAGTTGCGCACGCTCGAATCTTCCGGCAACCCCATCTTCTGGGCTGGACTAGGCTACAGCAACATCACCCCGTTCAAAACGCCGGGCGAATATTCCGAAGAACAGATCGCCCACGCGCTCGCGGCGTTCGAAGGGCACCAGCCGCTTTATCTTGTGATTCACGTGCCGCCATATGGCAGCAAGCTCGACGCTTTCGCGCCGGGTAAACACGCCGGCAGCACGTCGCTGCGGGCGTGGGTCGAGAAAGTGCAGCCGGTTTACCTGTTTTGCGGCCATATTCACGAGACGGCCGGCTTTTCCGATACAATCGGCGCAACAAAATGCGTAAACGTGGGCAAGCAAGGCGTTCTATTTGAGATTTAGCCTTTTCGCGCGGCAGCGCGACACTACTGACACGCGTGAATAGCGGAAACAAAATTCGTTAGCGCCGCGCAATCCCTTTCATCTTGAAAGGGCCGGATCGCTGCCACGCCTTTCGCCCCCGCGCGAATACAATGAGCGCCATTGCTGCCATTGATCCCGCCGATGGCGATCACCGGCAGATTCACCGCGCGGCACACTACGCCGAGGCGATCAATCCCTTGCGGAGGGCCGAAGATTCGTTTCGACGGCGTGTCGAATACCGGACCAAAAAAAACGTAATCCGCGCCGGCCGACTCGGCTTCCTTCGCGTCTTCGAGCGTGTGGCAGGAGACTCCGACCAAAAAGCCAGCAGGAGCATTCCCAGCGCGGCACCATGGAATAGCCGCCGCAGCCGGTAGAGATTCTCTTCCAAGGTGCACGCCGGCGGCGCCGGCCGCGAGCGCGGCGTCCAATCGGTCGTTCACAATCAATCTAACTCCAGGCCCAACGGCGGAGACAATCCGAGCCGCCTCGCGCACTAACGCCACCAGACGCTTCCCCGAAAGATCCTTTTCACGAATCTGGACCCAGTCCGCGCCAGCGACCAACGCTCTCCGCATGCGCTCAAGTAAGATACGCTCGCGATCCGCGCTGGGAAGGGCCTGCCCGTCGGTGACGCCGCAAACGATCGGGCGATCAGGGACGCTTGGCAACGGCGGCGGCTCTGTGACGGAAGGACTCAAGGGCAAGGAACACGTTCATAACGCCAAGGCCCGAAACGGCGCCCCGGAGATATGCGCTGCGAAGGAAGATACCCAAATCGGGAAATTGAATCAGGAAATAGTTCGCCTGCCAGAACTCAGACCACGGAACGAGGATCAGCATGAGTCCGAGCTCAAGCCAAACGAGCAAAAGCAGGATGCGCACAATACGATTCATCATGGAAAGAGAATTATGGGAGATTCTCGGCGGAACAGCAACCCTTAGCGGCGTTGGAGTGTAGCGATGCGGTCGGCCACGTCGCGATAATCGATGTTCATTGCGTAGACCTGCCGAAAGCTGTCGAGCGCCGCATTGGATTCCCCTGCTTGCTCTAGCGAAATACCCAGGTCGTAGCGCAGCGCGAGCGTAGCCTCCTGGTCGAGCCCAGGCGTATCGAGCGCCCGTTGATACCACAAGGCAGCGATCTTTGGCTCTCCCTTGTCGGCAAAGGAGAGCGCCAGCAGCGTGGAACAATTCATCGCATAAGCGAACGGCTTGCCCTTTTGTATGGCTTTCGCGACTTTCTGAAATTCTCCGATGGCTTCGTCGAGCAGACCCATCTCGCGATAGGCGATGCCCAGGTTATAGTGAGTTTCGAGATCTTCGTTTTCGTCGGCGCCCTCTTCGCCAATTTCATTCCTAAATTCCTGAAATACCTCGGAGAGTTGATTTAGCGCTTCCACCGTCACAGGTGGCACCGAAGACGCAGGCGCGGGGGGAGGCAGCGGAGGCGCCCCAGGTGGAATACTGGCCGCGGCAACCACTTCAGATACAGGACGCGACGCCCTCTCCAACGTGCCATTCCCGGATGGTCGCGCAACGCGCGGCTCAGGCGCGGACGGAGGTGTCATGTCGTCTAGCTCCGCCACAAGCTCGTTGATCAGGTCATCTGTACTTTGTGCGCCCGCTTTGCCTGGCTTTGTCTCCTCCACAAGCTCGAATTCGAAGTCCTCGGCCGGCGCCACGGTAGAAGGAATCTCTTGCGCCGGCTCAACGGTGGCCTCAATGACGGGGTCCAGTTCTTCCGGAGCCGCTGGCGCAACGGCAAATTCCTGCTCCGCCTCAGGCTGCGCGCCCGCATCGATCACAAGCTCCCCGGCATCGGCCTTCTCTGGATCGATGGCGGCCTCTGTCGGAGCCGCTGCGCTTTGCCCCGGCGCAGAGTCGGCGGTGGTCGAGACTTCCTCAGCGGCTTCAGCGGTGGGCACATCCTCATCCTTGAGCATCGCCTCCCACTCATCAGAGAGATCCACCTCTTCGGCGAACTCTGTTGGCTGAGCAGCTGCGGTTCGAGGCGCAGCGGCAGGCGCTGGCGCCGCAGGAGCGGGCGCAGCCCGTTGAGGTGCGCTTTCCTGCTCCTCTTCGAGTGGAGCGACGGCAATCTCAAATTCTGCGGGGCCTGCCTGCGGAACCGCTGCAGGGGCAACCGTTTCTCGCTGCGCCTGGTCTTGCGCGGGAGACGCTTCCACCGTTGCCGCACTCGCAGATGCGGCAGGCTGCGCAGGCAAAGCCGGAGCGGCAGGCAATTCGTCTTCCCTCATCCCGGCGGCGGTCTGGAAGCGCATGCGAAGCTCGGAGAAGCGTTCTGCGTTTTGCGTGTCGCCGCGTTGCGTATAGATCTGCTCAAGTTGCGATGCGAGCTCCGCCGTACGGCGCTCGTTCCCCGCACCAAGATAAAAGTCCAGCAACCGCTCCAGCGTCGGCGTATGCCGCGGCGCGCGCTCCAGCACGGTCTCGAGCAAGTGCGTCGCTTTTTGCGTAAGGCCGTAACTCGAAAATAGGTCGACATCGGTAAGCGCCTGGGCGATGAATTTTTGCGTTTCTTCGTCAAGCACCTCTTCGGCTATCGTTGGATGCGGCGTTTCCTCTTCGACGGCCGACGCCAACTCCCTCTTGGGCTCCGGTTCCGGGTGCAAATCCACGAAGGGGACGGGGCTCGCAGACGGCCTTTCCTGCGGACCCTTTCCGGCATGCGTCCGAAGGTTATTCAATTTTTCAACGAGTCGCTCATCGCCTTTATTTCGGTCGATAAGCTCGTGCATGATGCTCTCGGCGCGAGCGTAATCTCCGGTAGACGCATACAGGTCCGCGAGTTGTGTCAACGCGGAACTCAAGCGGAAAGGGTCGCTGGTCGTGCGGCAGAAATCGGCGAGCGTCTCGAGAGGCGCGGGATTGCCCGGCATCTTCTCCGCCACGCTGGCGAGGGATTTTACGTACTTCTCCTGCTCGCCGGCCTCAATCATCGGATCGCGAAGCTCAGCCAGTAGCGGCAGTGCCTGCGCCGCCTGGCCGCTCTCGATCAATGCATCCGCCACACGATGCAATAGGGCGCAGTGCGAGCTGCCGCGCAAGAGCTGATTCCGTGCGCGGTCGGCCGCCTTTTCGGTTTGTCCCGCCTTCAGCTCGAGGTCGACGATCATGTTCGTGACTTCGCCGCCGGCATCGGCATCCGGATGCTTCTCAAAAGCGGCAATAGCTTGTTCGGTTCTGTGGAGAGCAACGAGGCTCTTGGCCTTGAGTAGAAGTGCCGCTGGGTTGGTGCCATCGACCGCGATCGCGCGCTCCGCCAGCTTTTCCGCCTCGTCGGCTTCGCCACGGTCAAGCAGGCGCTGCCCATAATTCAGATAAGTCTCGGCGGCTTCCTTCTTCTGGCCGAGGACGTTATAGAGCTCCGCCAGCCGCATCTGCACGCGCGGGCTTTCCGGCTCGACTTCCAACAGCCTGTGCAATACCTCGACGGCCTTGGGCGCGCGATTAGCCTTGAGATGAGCTTCAGCGATTTGCAGATAGAGCGGGCGGGCTTCGCTCAGCACACCCTGTTGCACGTAAAGATCGGCGAGCCGTTCAAGGGGCGCAAGCTCGTTTGGAGCGAGCTTGGCAATCTTCTTATAGATCGCGATAGCTTTGCTGTTGAAGCCGTCGGTGAGGTAAACCTGGGCGAGGCGCTCGAAGTACTCGATGGCGTTGGGCATGTCGCCCTGGCGCGCATACAGATCGCCCACCGTCATCAACGTTGCCTGGTCCTTCGGATCGTGCCGAAGAATCTGGCGATATTCGCTGATGGCCTGGGCCACTTTGCCTTGATTCAGATACTTCAGAGCGC
Organism: uncultured Acidobacteriota bacterium; assembly: GCA_963753205.1. GTDB lineage: Bacteria > Acidobacteriota > Terriglobia > Acidiferrales > UBA7541 > Palsa-295. The sequence goes on from CAVWBL010000002.1 coordinate 956,902, forward strand.
TTTCAAGCGCCTTGTTTTTGTTAAACGCCATGGATTTGACGAGCCAATTCCCCTAAGCGGCAAACCTGCACGCGCAAACCGGCTGAAATTGAAGGTTAGCACGCGTCAAGAGCAAGTCAACGCAGCCCAACGGTCGAGTTGAGGAAGGGGATAACAGGGCGAAACTGGCTAATCGGCCTGCGGAACCGCCTTAGTCGCCTGTCAGCGACTCAGTTTCGGGCAATGCCAGTGGCAGGGGGTCCTGTTTTGCGCCCGATGCCCAGCAACCCGCCTCCCGCACTGGAGCGTACGAAAAGCGGTGGATGGGCGTAGGACCGTGGCGCCGAAGCGCGTCCAGATGCTCGGGCGTGGCGTAGCCCTTGTGTTGAGCAAAGCCGTATTGCGGATACAACTCGTCCAGTCCGGCCATGATTTCGTCCCGAAACACCTTGGCCAGAATAGAAGCTGCCGCTATGGAGACGGACCGGGCATCGCCATGAATCAGTGCGCGCTGTTCAATCGGCAAATCCAGTTCGATAGCATCCAGCAGCAGGTAATCGGGCGAGGGATTCAACTGAGAGACGGCAGCAACCATCGCCTGGCGGCTGGCCTGATAAATGTTCCACGCGTCGATGCGCGTCGAATCGATCTCGGCCACAGCCCACGATAGGGCGTGCTGGCGAATTCGCGCTCCGAGTTCCGTGCGCCGATCGGCTGTGAGCTTTTTCGAATCGTCAAGGCCAACAATCCTGCGGCGGGGATTCAACATGACTGCGGCGGCCACAACGGGACCACAGAGTGAGCCGCGGCCCGCTTCATCGAGCCCGGCAATACGCATCCACCCGAGCTGACGAGCCTCGCGTTCGTATCGAGCCGAGCAGAGCCGCCCCATCGGCGGCGATTCTAACATAGGCTTTCGCGGATGCATTTCGATTCGTGCCGTTTTTCGCGGTCGCCTGTGGAAAATCGTGCCGCAAAAGCAAAGGCCCGCGCCGGAAAACCCCGAAGCGGCCCTGATCCTCTCGAATACTGCGATTCTTACTCCGTGGAGCTTCCCGTAGCAACCGCTTCCACCTTTTCCGCGCGCTTGATGCGAGCAGCCTTGCCTCTAAGCTTCCTCAAATAATTAAGCTTCGCGCGGCGAACACGTCCCTGCCGGACCACTTCGATCGAGCTGATCATCGGCGAATGAACTGGAAAAATTCTCTCGACGCCGATTCCGAAGCTGACCCGTCGCACCGTAAAGCTCTCTCCCAGCAATTCCCCGCGGCGCGACATCACCACGCCTTCAAACGGTTGGATGCGTTCCTTGTCTCCTTCGCCTTCCTTCAGGCGAACGTGAACGCGAATCGTGTCGCCCGGACGGAACGCGGGAAGGTCCTTACGAAGCTGGGACTCCTGCACCTTGGCGATTATCGGTTTCACAGGTGCCAGTGAATCGGAACCAGCAGCGCCAGGGTGGCCGAGATCGCGATCATGGCGTACGCGAACCATATAAAGGATAGTTCGCTGGAGATCCGGTTGGTGGCCAGTTTCTGAGTGACCCCTGTGATCCCCCAGAAGACCAGGGCGATCACGGCAAACCACAGCCATGCAGGCAAGAGAGACATAGAGTTTCAGCTACATGCTCAACAAATAAATGGCGACCAAAGCCAAAGCCAACCCGATCTTCTGCGCCGTGCCCACGCGTTCATGCAGCAATGTCACCGCCAGAATCACGGTCACAACGGGAAACAATGCAGTCACCGGAGAAACAATCGATGCTTTTCCGCCCATTCCCAGCGCGTGAAAAAAAGCGATGTTACCGGTACCGCCCAAGATTCCGGTGAGAAAAGCCCAGCCAATTCCGGAGCGTCGTGCCGTTCCGCCACCCGCGTTTCGTGGCGACCGCCAAACCAGCGCGATAAGAGGTAAAAGTCCGAAAGAGAATAGAGCCTGGTTGGAATACGCATCAACGCCTTCCGACGCCACTTTCGAGACCACTCCCCAGACGCCCCACAGCAGAATTGTGAGAAGTGAAAAAGCCAGCCATCGGGGCATGCCCAGGATGCTCGGCATGGCTGCGCGGGATGTAGTGGCTGGTTCAGGCATGGGAAGCAAAGGTCATGAGCATACCTGTGTCCCGAGTCCGCTGACAACCTGTACGACGACACGAAAGAGACAGTATTCTGATACTTCGTGTGCTTTACCGCGCAGGTGCTTTTATTAATCCGAAGCAAAATAGGGCCACCATCGTGCCAAAGATCGCTTCAGCGATCTTTTTAACCGGGTTCCGCGTGATTCCAGGGTGCGAACGGGTATAAAAATAAAATGAAAAGTTTGCCTCGGCTCACACTTCGTCTGGGAGTGTCCTTTGAGAAAATTGAAGCGGTCGATTTCTTTTATCTTTCCATGCCCGAGGTCACGACCGAAGGAGACGGCAGTCAGGATGCGCTGCTGGTTCGGGTCGCCGCCGGAGGTCTTGTTGGCTGGGGCGAATGCGAAGCTTCTCCACTGGTGTCGATTGCCGCTTTCGTTTGCCCCATGTCGCATAGCGCCTGCCGTCCGGTGGGCGCCTCAGTCCTGGGCCAGCGCCTGGAAAGTCCCGAGGATATTGACCGCATCGCTGCACAAATCGAGCTCGACAGCATGGACCTGCTGCAGGCGCCGCACACGTGGTCTGGAGTTGAAATCGCGCTGTGGGACTTGCTGGGAAAAGCGCGTCAGCAGCCCGTCTGGCAACTGCTCGGATACCGCGAATCCTTTCGCAAGCTCCCCTACGCTTCTCAACTTTTCGGAGAGACGCCCGCGCAGACCTACGAACTGGCGGCCGCTGCGCGCAGCAGAATTTTCGCGCAGTGAAATTTGGCTGGGGGCCCATCGGGCGAAACGATCTCAAGACCGACATCGAACACTTCGCAGCCGCGCGCGAGGGACTAGGGAAGGATTCGCTCCTCATGGTGGACGTTGGCCAAATCTTCGGCGACAAGTGGAAGCTGCGGCGGCTCGCCTGCCCACGCTGGAGCAGATCGGCGCCGTGTGGCTGGAAGAACCTTTTCACACCAGCGCGCTCGACGCCTACGCCGAACTCGCGGCCGAAGAGCGTTAAACTCGCGGGAGGAGAAGGCGCCCACAATTTCTACATGGCGCAACATCTCATCGACTACGGCCGCGTCGGATACATTCAAGTCGATTGCGGACGCATCGGCGGCATCGGTCCGGCCAAGCGGGTGGCGGATTATGCGGCTTCCAGATCCGTGTCTTTCGTAAACCATACTTTCACGTCACACCTGGCGCTGAGCGCATCGCTTCAGCCCTATGCTGGCATGCGAGCGGATCAGATCTGCGAGTATCCGTTTGCTCCCAAACCTCTGGCGCGCGAACTCACGTCAAACCATTTAGAGCGTGACCGCAAGGATACGTCGCCGTACCCGAGTCGCCAGGACTGGGGATCGAAATCGATACTGAGGCCTGCTCGCCGCTATCTGGTGGAAGTAAAATCAAAGTCGAAGGGAAAGTCCTGTTCGCGCCCTCGGATCAGTTTTAGAGCGCCGCAGTCGGCGGGCTCAGCTTGGGGAGTGTGGCAATATTCCTTTTGGTGCTTCGGGAGATTCATGATCAGAACACGGTACTTTTTGCTATTGCTGGGAACCTGGGCACTGGCTCTGCAGGTTGTCGCTCAAAGCCAGCCCGCCAAGGCAGGCAATCCCACCATCGATGCCGTCACTTCTCAACTGCGTTCGTTGACATCCCTCACCGCGGACGAATGGCGCTACCACGTAGGTGATCTGCCTCACGGGGAAGATGTCGGACTGGACGACAGCGTTTGGACGACAGTCAAAAACCGAAGCCAGGCTCCAGAAGAGGCCGTCTGGTACCGCAGATGGATTACAGTCCCACCCACCTTGAACGGGTACGACCTTACCGGAACCAAGCTTTGGTTCCGGTTTGCCGCCTCCGCGAATGGCCCGGTTCCTGAAATCGTATATTTCAACGGGCGGCGCGTAGCGATGGGCGAGGACTTGGAGCCCATTGTCCTGCTCGATCCGGTAAGACCGGGTGACAAGGTCTTGATCGCGGTCAAACTTCTGCAAACCGTGGACAAAAAGCATTTTGAAGATGCAACCATCCGCGTAGAGTTCGCGAACTCTCGCCCCAGTCCGCTCGATCTGTTGCAGGAAATCGAAACTGCGTCAGCCCTCGTTCCTTCACTGGGAGCGCAATCACAAACCGTTGAGGAGAACATCGAAAAGGCTGCCAGGACAGTGGATCTTGGCGCCCTTCGCGACGCAAAGCAGGAAGCATTTGACGCGTCACTCAAAGAAGCGCACTCACTATTGGCAGCGGTGAAACCTGACCTGCAGGGGACGGCGGTCGTGTTGACCGGAAACGCGCACATCGACGCGGCCTGGCTCTGGCCCTGGACCGAGACTGTCGATGTGGTCCATCGCACCTTTGGCACCGCGCTGCAGTTGATGAACGAGTATCCCCAGTACACCTACACCCAATCGGCGGCGGCTTATAACCAGTGGATGGAGAAAAGTATCCTGCCCTGCATCAGCAGATTGTTGATCGCGTGAAACAGGGACGCTGGGAAATGGTCGGTGGAATGTGGGTAGAACCGGACCTCAACATGCCCGATGGCGAGTCCCTGGTCCGCCAGTTGCTGGTTGGGAAACGCTACTTCAAAGAAAAGTTCGGCGTTGACGTGCGCATCGGATGGAACCCGGATTCATTCGGTTACAACTGGCAACTGCCGCAGATCTACAAGAAGTCTGGAGTCGATTACTTTGTGACCCAGAAGATGGCATGGAACGACACCAACCAGTTGCCGCTGAAACTCTTCTGGTGGCAAGCGCCGGATGGCAGCCGCATCCTGACTTACTTTCCCCACGATTATGTGAACCAGATCGAACCCACACGGATCGCAAGCGACATCACGGTCGCCCGGAAACCCAACCCCGGCATACCACTCATGATGCATTTATATGGCATCGGCGACCATGGCGGCGGCCCAACCCGCAGCATGCTCGATAGCGGCCTCCACTGGATCAGTCCCGACCGGGTTGCTCCGCCTATGAAATTCGGCACCGCCCAGGATTTCTTTTCCGGGATCGAGACCAGACTCGATTCCGGTCATGCTCCGACCTGGAACTACAAAGCACTGGCCAGTGGCGTCGCGCCCCTGCCCGACCCTCCCGAGGGCAAACTCAGCCTTCCCGTGTGGAACGATGAGTTGTATTTCGAATATCACCGCGGCGTTATGACGACGCAGGCCAACCAAAAACGCAATATGCGGGAGAGCGAAGAAGAGCTGCTGAATGCGGAAAAGTATTCGTCACTGGCATGGCTCTTCGGGGAGAAGTATCCCAGCGCCCGGCTCAACGAAGCCTGGCAGAAAGCTTTGTTCAACCAGTTTCACGATCTGGCGGCAGGTTCTGGAATTGGCGTGATTTATAAAGACGCGCAGCGTGACTACGACGTGGTTCGTTGGATCACCGACGATGCCACCACCCGCGCCCTCAAAACAATTTCCGCCGAGGTTCAAACCGGCAACGCGGCGGACGGAGTACCGGTGATGGTCGTCAACCCCCTGGCCTGGCCGCGAACCGATCTGGTGAGCCTGGACGTGCAGTTGCCCGCTGCGCCCAAGGCCGGGATCTCTCTGCGCGATCCGCAAGGCTGGCCCGTAGCATTCCAGGTGCTGTCCAACGATCCTTCCACCCACTCTTATCGGCTGTTGGCGGAAGTGAAAGATGTCCCATCCCTGGGGTACGAGATTCTGCACGTCGTTCCCGGCGGCAAATCCATTACGACTGATCTGAAAGCCAACGGGTTGACGCTTGAAAATTCGCTGCTCCGCGTGACCATCGATTCCAAAACCGGCTGCATCACGAGCCTTTACCAGAAGGCCACGAAATTCGAAACGATTTCCAACGGGGGTTGCGGCAACCAACTGCAGGCTTTTCAGGACACGCCGAAAGACTACGACGCCTGGAATATCGACGCTGACTTCGATCAACACATGACGGCCCTGGATAAGGCTGATTCGATTGAGTTGATCGAAAAGGGTCCCGTCCGGGCGACCATACGGATCACGCGCACCTGGCAGAGTTCCAGGTTCGTTCAGGACATCAGCCTGTATGCCGGTATTGACCGGGTCGATGTCGCGAACAGCATCGATTGGCACGAAACTCACGTGCTGCTGAAGGCGGCCTTCCCGCTGGCGGCGTCTGCCCCGGAGGCGACTTACGAAATTCCCTACGGTTCGATCGAGCGTCCGACCACGCGCAACAATAGCTGGGAAGCGGCGAAATTCGAAGTCCCTGCCCTGCGTTGGGGCGACCTCGGCGACGGAAACCACGGCTTCAGTCTGATCAACGAATCGAAGTATGGATATGACGCCAAGGGCAACGTAATTCGACTTTCCCTGTTACGATCTCCGGTCTGGCCCGATCCGGAGGCTGATCGGGGCCATCATCAATTCAGCTATTCCTTGTACCCGCACGCCGGGGACTGGAGGCGGGCGCTCACAGTGCGCCGCGGCTACGAATTCAACTACAAGCTGCGCGCATTCCAGGTCGAGGCGCATCGAGGCAGCTTGCCCGCGTACCATTCGTTCCTCGCCATTGACTGGAGACGACGTCGTGCTCACCGCTCTGAAGAAGACGGAGGACGGTGACGCGCTGCTTCTCCGGCTCTACGAATGGGCGGGAAAGACGGCGGAGGTTCGGATCAGCCTGCCGGAGGCGGCGACGGCTGCATCCTTTACGAACCTGATGGAAAAGCCCGAGCCTGCAGCATTGGCCCTAACCAACCACCAGATCACGGTCCGGGTACACCCTTTCGAAATCGTTTCTGTGCGCCTGGAAGTCGCCGAATCTGCTAGGTCACATCCAAATAGGTCGAATATGGCTCGTCATTGATCGCGACAAAGGGCAGTAGTTTCAGTGGACCATGAACAGCGCCAGCTTCCCAGAGTTGCTTTCCGGTCTGCCTGGCGGCCAACAATTGACTTCGCGTTGCCCTTGGCGGCCCACTTTCATGGTTCAGCGCGAACAGCACTAGCGGTCCACAGAGTAGTGCGGCAGTCTCCGGGTGCTTAGGGTGGATCGGCTCCAAACGTGTTTTCCGCGGCAGTTGGAGGTCTACGTGATCGCCGCTGCGCCATTGACGCGAAATGGTTGCGAAGCTCCCAGGAACCGGCGAGCCGGGCCAGCGCTTTCCATTCACGTCGATACGGGTGCCTTGCGCCCACTCTGGAATACGCAGGTTCAGCGCAAATTCTTTCGGCTGAGATGCGGTGAGCTGGAACGAAATCGAATCTTCGAAAGGATACTCGCCACTTTGAGCGAGCGAGACCTTCACTCCATCCTGAGTCCAGCGGACACTCGACGGCAGGTACAGATTTACATAAATGCCGCGGGCATCGCGAAAGTAGGTATTGATGTGATAATCCGCCGCCACCTGCGGCAGAGTGCCCGAGCAGCAGGGGAATCGATGGTTGGAGTACACCTTGGTGCCCCTGAAATTGTAATCCGCGTAATAGAACGCACGGCCGTCGGTGTGCATGGGCTTCGCACCCAGAACGGTGTTGTACATGACGCGTTCCATGCTGTCCCCGTATCGGGAGTCCCCGGTCACGCGCAACAGATACCGTGTCAGTTTGAAATGGGCATAGGAGCCACACGGCGTCTCAAAGCTGTTGTGCGTTTTTGTGAGGCTCGCGATCAGGCCGTCGCTGTCCGGCCCCCGCAGCATCTCGTCCGGCCCCCAGCCTCCGGTGGCGAAGCTCTGCGCCTTGAGCATGGCGAAGGCATGCCGGGCGGCGCTTAAATGCTTTTTGCTGCCCAGAGTGAGATACGCCTGCATGGCGGAGCTGAGAGAGTTCACGTAGCTGTAGGCGTGCTTTCCCGCGAGAACATTCTCGCCGCGAGCGAGAGGATCAAACCAGTTGGCATCGTCGAGATACTGGACCGCGAGTTCACGATAGCGATCTCCCGCGCCCCGCTGGTAGGCCAGAAATAGATTCTCAGGATTGGTATAGGACTCGTCCCAGCGGAAGGACTGATCTTTGCCGGGCCGCCACTCCACTTCCCGGTCAATCGCCTTTCCCGGCAGGTGAGGCAGAGCTGCTTTCGTAGTGCGCTCCAGAACGGCGAATGCATCCGGATCGCCTGCAAACTGGTGCGAGTCAATCAAGCCAAGCAG
>CAVWBL010000003.1:0-86397 GCA_963753205.1 uncultured Acidobacteriota bacterium
GTCACCGCGCATCGAGTTTCGCGTACTGCGGCTTCGTCCGGCCGGCTATTTTTTCGACTTCGCGGCGGCCAGCCTCGGCGATACGCGTCGTGCGCCTGGGTGATCTGCCGGGTGTAGGGCTCGAGTTCGGCGGCCCGGCTTTGATACTTCACCGCGTTGGCAAAATCCTTCTTGGCCGCGTAGCAATGCCCGAGCGTGTCGAGCAAGCCGGCTTCGTCGGGAACGAGTTCGACGGCCTTGCGGGCATATTCGATCGCCCGATCGTAATCCCCCTCGGTATTGCCGATCAACCAGGCGTATTCGTTGTAGGCGGTGTAGTCGTTGGGAACGCTGTTGATTTCGCCTTGGAATCCGCGGCCGCCTCGTGGATCAGGTCGAGCGTCTCCTTGCGCCGTTGCGGACTTTGCTTCGGCAAATGATAGAGTGCGATGAGCACGTCGGCATCGGTCGGGTCGGAATTCTTGGCCAGATCGAGCTGCTCGATCTGATGGACGCGGTCGTTCTTTGCCGCGAACTTGCAGGCGTAAAAGTAATACATCCGCGAGCGGATCGTCTTCGGCGGATGCCCGAGCGTCGTGAGCCGCCGGGCCAATTCCCCGTTGTTGGGAAGCAGATCGACGAGCCCCTGGAGCATTTCGGCCGCTTCGCCGTCGCGCCCCTGGTCGTGCTGGATTTCCGAGAGGGCCAGCCGCGCCCGCAGCACTTCCGCCGTATCGGGGGAACTGCCGTGAGAGATGATGTAGCGGAATTCCCGCTCGCACCAATCCATCAAGCCACTCTCTTCGAGCCAAGCGGCGATCTTCAGCCGGGGAGTCATGTCGCCGAAATTGGGGCCGAGATCGAATGCCCGCTTCGCGATCTGTTCGGCCACGGCGTTGTTTCCCTGCATCCGGCGGGCTTCGGCCAAGGTGTAGAGCAATTGCGGATCGCCGTCGATCGTCCGGCCGAACCGCTTGGCGACTTCATCCACCGCGGTCCAAGCTTTGTTTTTCGCCAGCCATTCGACGAATTCGCTCAGCGAATCGGCGTCGCCGCTGGCGCGGCCGATCATCGTGTGCATGACCGCCAGGGCCCGGTCGCGGTGTCCCCGCTTCAACAGCATTTCCGCCTGCCGCCGCAACAAGACCGTTCGAATCTTGGCCTCGGCCTGCGGCGCGTGGGTGTCGGACACCGCCAATTCTCGTTTGACCAGTTCGTCCCATCGAGCCAGCGCGGCCTCGGGATCGGTGGGAAACCGGACGTAGGTCAACAGCCATTTCGCGGCCGGGCGCGTGCTGCCCTCGAGGCTGTCGGTGATGATCTTCGCCCGCCGCGGCGAAAGCGAATCGGCCGGCGCGGAATCGGCGAGAATCATCATCGCACCCTGCTTCGAGAGCAACGGCGAGCGCTCGAAACAATCAGCCGGCAGAGCGCTTCGAGGCCCGTGTCAAGCTGCGAATCGGCCAGGGCCTGCATACACTGCCGCCGCACGTCTTCCGGTTGGCTGTCGTAGTTTTTGAGCAATTCCTTGATCGCCGGCGAATCGCTCTCGCGAACCCATTCGATCCGAATGAGATTCACCAGATACGTGGCCCGCGCGGCGATCTCGATATCGTCGCTCTGCTCGGCGGCCAACAGGGCATCGAACGCTTCCGGTCCGAGGCGGGCCAGTTCCTCCTGGGCTTGCTGGCGAATCGCATATTGCTTGTCGCCCAATTGAGCGATCATAGCGGAAATCCGGGTCTCGGGGGGCTCGACGCGCGACTGCGCACGGCCGGCCCCTTCGGCCCGCCCCGAGCATGCCAACCCGACCGCGAGCAAAGCCGCCGCCAGAAATCCATGCTTCGAAAAGCGCGTCTTCATAGGTCCAGTCCCGATTGAAGGAGCCAGGATGTCCTCTTCAAGCATACTCCGCCGGGGGCGAAAAAGGCAAGATTGGGATCGAGCAGGGAGCAGGGAGCAGGGAGTGGGGGAGCAGGGAGTGGGGGGCACGGAGCTGGGAGCAGGGAGCTGGGAGCAGGGAGCAGGGAGCAGAGGGCACGGGTGGGGGGCAGTGGCTTCCAGCCGCCATGTGCGGATCTTTGGCGACGCCACACTAGCCCGAACGGGCTAGCGAGGGAGCCAGGGCGTCGCGGCTCGTCGAGCGTACTCCCTCGCTAGCGCGTTGGGCTAGTGTGCAGAGTCCACACTAGCCCGACGCGCAAGCGAGGGAGCCAGGGCGCCGCGGCTCGTCGAGCGGACTCCCTCGCTAGCGCGTCGGGCTAGTGTGCCGGCTCTCACGCCAGGCACGAGGTGCGGTGATCCGCTCAATCGCGCGGTCTCGGCCGGCCCTTGTATTGCTGATAGGCGGCGACGGCCAGCTCATCGCAGCGATCGTTTTCCGGATGGCCGCTGTGGCCGGCGACGCGGGTGAATTTGAGCCGATGGCGTGCGACGAGCAGGTCGAGCCGCTGCCAGAGTTCCAAATTCTTGATCGCTCCCGTCTTGCCCCCCGGGGCGGTTGAGCGCCGCCAGCCGTTGGCCTTCCATTTGGGCAACCATTGACCGAGCCCTTGACGGACATATTCGCTGTCGGTGAAAAGTTCGACAAACGTGGCCCGCTTGAGCGCTTCGAGGCCGCGAATCACGCCCATGAGTTCCATGCGGTTGTTGGTCGTCTCCGGCTCGGCTCCCGAGCCCTCGACCTCCTTGCCCGAAGCCGGATGACGGAGAATGAAGGCCCATCCACCGGGCCCGGGATTGCCGCTGCACGCGCCGTCGGTGAAGAGCAGCACTTCGGGTGAATCACTCATAAGTCACTCGGCCCCCGGCGCGATGGGGACGGGGCGTTCCAGCGACGCCGCAATTCCTGCCGGCGGGGGCGGATGAGTTCGTTGATGTTTTCGCCCAGCGGCGAGTCCATCCCCAGGATCGCGTCGTCAAATGAGTCATAGTTTCCTTTCGAGTACGCGTTCGCTGCGCACAAAGCTCGGCAATGCGGGACGAAGCGCCGACGGATCGAGCTTGCCGACCAACTCGAACGCCTTCTTGTTCTTCACATAGGGTGCCTTGCAGTTCCGCGTTGCGCGAGCCAGCGTATCTTGAATCGCGTGACGGCTTCGCGATTCCATATTGGTGACAGGAATCGCGCTTTCTTGAAGTCCGGCGCCGAAATGCGCTCGCACCCGCGACGGTCGGTCGCAATCCAGGTCTCCATGCAAGTTGTCATCAACAGAACGTGTTCGTCGTCGGCGCCTGCCGGCCGGTCCCAATTGTCGCGTTGCTTCAGGTGCTCCCAAGTCTTCTCGATATTCGCGACGGGGTACTCGCTGTCGACCAGCATGGCGACGTAATCGCCGGGATTCGCACCGGCAACGCGGTGGCAAAGTCGCTATACGTCGCCCCGCGACCGCCGCAGGCAACCAAGGGCGGCATATCGCAATGTTTGGCCAACTACCGTCAGTCAGCGGGATGAACCTTCAAGTCGCTCCCCTTCTACCTCAGCTTCCGGCTGAGTGGGAAAAGGCCACAAGCTCGAAGCCGCCCGCCGCACCCAGGCCGTCCAGCGCGGCAAAGAACGAGGCCCCCCGCCGTGACCGCGTCACCCGAAGGCATGATTTCCGCTCGGTTCCTGCGAAATCACCCAAAAGGGTGACGACATCCGGCCCCGTTACACCGTATTGTCTCCATCTTCACTCGCACCAGGAGCCTCACATGAAGAAAACCGTCCTCACCTTCGGCCTCATCTCCGGCGTCATCCACTCCGTCCTTATGGGAGGCTCGCTTCTCCTCGCCGACAAGATCGGCTCCGGCCACAGCATCGTTCTCGGCTACACCATCATGGTGCGTCGTTCCTGCTAATCTATGGGTTGATTGGCAGCGGACCAGCAAAGACGCCATATTCGGCCGGTACTTCATCGGCAACTTCAGCCAGCCTTCCACCTATAATCCGAACTCGCCGCTGAAGATCCTTTCGATGACCGTCGTGGCCTTGGCGGACCGCGATCAGAACGCGGCCATCGGCGATACCTATATCGTCAGCCCCTCCATGGTCAGCACATTCCGGGTGTACTTCGGAAGAACTGGCGCGAATCGGACCTCGGACCCGCGTATACCAACGCTGTGCTCGGTCGGGAAGCAATACAATGCTAGTTTTGCCTGCGTCGACCCAGCGAACGAGATCAATGTTTTCTCGAATAACATTCCCGGCAACACAGGCTTTGATTACGAGAACGATATTGGCATTTCTGAAGACCTCGGTTGGCAGATCGGTCCTCACCATCTCGAAATGGGCTTCACCGGCCAACGAGTCGAGATGAATGCGTGGGGAACATTTAATACGAACCCGCAGTTGAGCTTCTCGACCGGCGTTGTCGGGACCAGCTCCTGGACCGGGGTCGGCTTGGCAGATTTCGTTACCGGCAACGTATCGCGCTACAGCCAAGGCCGTGGCCAGCTCGCTCGCGATCACGAGTACTTCCCCTCGCTCTTCCTTCAAGATAATTGGAGGCTCAACCGCCACCTGCAGTTGAACCCTGGCCTTCGGTGGGACCCGTTCCTGCCGCCATTTAGCACATACGGAGAGGTCGAGGACTTCAGCCTCACCGGATTTGAACAGGGTAAGCGCAGCACAGTATATCCGAATGCCCCTGCTGGATTGACCTTTCCCGGTGACGCTGGCTTCAACAGCAAGTCTGGTATCGAGAACCGCATCGCCGAGTTCTCGCCACGTATCGGAGTGGTGTTTGACCCGACCGGCGAAGGCAAGATGACGCTGCGCGCCGGCTACGGACTGTTCCAGGACTCGTCTGTTATATGGTACGCGAACGATGAAAGCCAAAATGCGCCGTTCGGCAGCACCATCACGTTCAACCCCCTGCCCGTGTACCTTGCTAATCCATCGCAGGGAGGCGGGCTCACTAACGTGTTCTTCAGTCAGCCCGGCGGCGACCCGTTCCCCATTCCGTTCCACGAGCCGTCTAACTTCCAGTTCCTGCAGCCGAGTGTTGTCAACGGCCTGCCTACCGCACCGTCAGCAGGTTTTACTGTATTTGCCCCTAACATTAGTCCTACCCGCGTTCAGGAATGGAGCACCTCCCTGCAATGGCAGGTGCGGCCGAACTGGCTTCTTTCAGCCTCCTACCTGGGCAGCAAGACGTCGAATATTTGGATGTCGGAAACGCAAGATCCCGACGTAATCGTCCTGCCTACGATGACCGCTGCTCAGTACCCCGCAATCGTTAACGTATCGGGTGTAAGCGCGAATGGGTCAAGTGGCTCCTGCACGCTGCTCTACGCCAGTCAGCAAGTGACTTTGAATCCGTGCAATTCCAGTGCGTCGGGAAGCAGCGCTGCGCGCAGATTACTTAGCATGCTCAATCCAGCGGTTAATGGTGGCGGCATGTATGGGTCGGCCCCTAGCGTCGTCGAATCCGTTGGCACTGGATCCTACAATGGCTTACTGGCGTCCGTGGAACACCGCTTGAGCGAAGGCTTCTCGATCCTGGGAAACTACACGTACGGGCGTTGCCTCGACACCGCAACGATTAATCAGGATATCAGCGGCGGCGGACAGAACCCTGCGTATCCACGGGGTGAGTACGGCAACTGCGATTTTGATCACCGTCACATCTTCAACCTGTCGCTCGTAGGTGAGATGCCGAAATTCGGGTCCACCTGGAAGGAGCGGATTATCGGTTACTGGAACGGCTCGGGCATCTTCACTGCGTCCTCCGGATCGCCTTTTACGGTTACTTCCATAAACTCGAACTATACGACGAACGGTATTGGTGGCGATCGGCCAAATCGTTTCGCGAATCCCTACGTAGGCGGCACAGTCGCGGCGAATCCGAACGCGCAATCGGGGTGCCCGACGGTTGTGCATGCGTGGCAAAACTGGTTCAACCCATGCGCTTACGGCAACAACCCCACTTTTGGTCAATTTGGCGACGAAGGTCGCAATCAACTCTATGGACCGGGCGCTTGGGACTTTGACATGGCAATCTGGAGAACATTCCCGATCAGCGAACGGGTCCATCTGGATTTCCGGGCCGAGGTATTCAACCTGTTCAACCATCCCGTGCTTAGCAACCCGTCCAGCTCCCTGAGTAGTTCGACTCCCGGCAGGATCTCGAGTGTGGTAAGCACGACCAATCCCCGGCAATTGCAGGGGGCCATTAAGATCAACTTCTAGCTCTGTGTTTTTGCGATTTCCTGCCATCCAGGAATCGCGGGCGCAATGCAGCGGAGTTTCTGGCAAGGCGGCAAACGAAGAGGTGGAATATCGGCAGTGAGGAGGATAAGGCGATGAAAGTGTTCCGCAAGATTCTTTGCACCACAGCCGTCATTGCCGTGGCTGCCACGCTAGGCGTTACGCAGGATGCTGCGCCTGCCTCGGTCCCCGCCCAGCAACCCGCCACCCCGGGACGCGGTCGTGGCGGTCGCGGTGGCGGCGGCTCTCCGCATCTCCCAACGCAGGCCCAGTGGGACTCGAACCCGACAACACAAGAATATCTCACCCAAGCCAAGGCTATCGCCGGCGACGACCCCGACCTCCAATTTGATGCGGGAGTTTTCTGCCAGGCATCAGGCGGAGCGACAAATCAGGACCGTGCAACGATCGGCGTCCCAAACAGCACTCCTCACTTGCAGCCGTTTCCCTCGCCGAATCCGCCCCAGAATCTCGGGCTTTATCGCCTCTTCGACAATTTCTACTGGATCGGCGATAGCGGGGTCGGCAGCTGGCTAATCACATCCAACGACGGCTATATCATGTTCGATACGACGAACAGTGCCGACGAAGTGCGCGATCTGATCATACCCAGCATGGAGAAGGCGGGATTAGATCCTACGAAGATCAGATATGTCGTCTTTGGACACTGGCATCTCGATCACACCGGCGGCGGCCAATATATTCAAAGCCACTATCATCCCGCGATGATCATGGGCCCCGAGGATTGGGATCTCTATTTCAAGACGATGCAGTCGGGAACCGGGATGGCTGCCAACCTCAAAGACAAAACCCCCATGACACGCGGCATCGATGCGACGGACGGAATGAAGATCACAGTCGGTGACGTCACGGCGACGATCTACGAAATGACCGGTCACACGCCGGGATCGATTGGGATGATTGTTCCCGTGCAGTATCAGGGCGAGTATCATCCGATCCTGATTGTCACCGCCGGGACGGACGTTCACGACCGGGAGTCGTTCATCGGCGGATACGAACACATTTGGGATATCGGCATAGCGGACAAAGTCGAATCCGTGATGCAGGTACACCCGAACACGAATATGAACTTGCTGGCGCGCATGAAATACGTGAATGACGAATACCCACCCGCCAAAAATCCTCTCCTTTACGGGCCCGTTCGGACCGCGCGCTACATCAACATTATGCGGGCATGCACCCAAGCGCGTATGGCGGCGCTGAATTGGTGAGCTGTTGCTGAACTATTGACCCGAGACTGATGCCACGGCACTTGGGATTGCAAAAATGGGAACAGTTTTTGTGAACAGGCGCGAGCTTTTGCAGTTCGGGACAGCAACGCTGGCGGCGGCAGCGCTCTCTAGAAGTACAATCGGCCAAGTTGCTGGCCAGACACGAACCCCCTCCGCGGAGCCTTCCACGCCGGCGCCTAAGCCCACCGGGAGATTTCCGCTAGACGTGTATTCCCGCGACCTGCAGTGGCTGCGAACTCCTCAAGAAGTCGCACAGGCGGTGACTGAGGTCGGATTGGAGAGCATTGACCTTACGGTCCTGCCGTATCCGGGACACGTCGATCCGGCGAAGGTCAAAGCGGATTTGCCCGCATTCGTGAGCGGCCTGAAGCAGAGCGGTGTTTCCGTGACCGCCATCACATGCCCTGTTACGGATGCGGATTCGCCAAACGCGGAAGAGATCGTTGCGACGGCTTCTTCCCTTGGCATTCACTACTATAGCTGGGGTGGCTTCCAGTACGACGAAAGCAAGACATACCAGCCGCAGCTGGATGCTTTGAAACCGCGGGTCGCCAAGCTAGCCAAACTCAACGAAAAGCACGGTATGAAAGCCTTGTACCAGCCTCGCGCTGGCACTGCGGATATCGGCGCGGCGTTTTTTGATCTTTTGGAAGTACTACGCGGCTTTGACCCTCGCTTTGTAAGTTTTCGCTATGACACGGCTGTTTTGCAATCCACTCCACAGTTGGCTGCGACACAATTACGTCTCGGCGCTTCATACATCGGCGGCGTTGCTCTCAATGACGCTGTGCTAAAGCTTGACCTCCCCACTTGGAACGACGGGCCGTTCGTCGGTGATCCGAAATCCGCGGCCGGCCAGGGTGCCGGCGGAGACAACACTGGTCGAAGCGGGGGAGGGCCGATGGCACTTGGCGGTGGTGGCCGCCCCCTTCCATATCACTTCACGCTTGCACCAGTCGGAACGGGCATGGTCGATTTCATGACGATCGGAAAAGTGCTCAAGGAAATAAACTTTAGTGGCCCGGCGGAATGCCAAAGCGAATGGCCCCTAGGGGGCGCCGAAAAAGGCGATGACTCCACGACTGTGCCTCGCCAAAGGGTCTTGGGCGAACTAAAGCACAACCGTTTGATGATCGAGGAAGCGTTTGCCCCCTCCTGGCATCTTGATATTGCGCGGCCGCCATTCCAGATGCCTGGTGGCCCCGCCAGCGCGCCTGGTCGTGGAGAACAACGTGGCCCGGGTCCCTATTGGCCTGAGTGAGCTCCTGCCGAGCCTGGCTATTTTTCCGGTTGGCAAAAAATCTGCACTGACAAGGGAAGAGAACTTATGAAATCGATGCCAAGACTTGCAGTTTTGAGTGTTGTCGTCGCCGCGCTCGCGATTTTCTGCACACAGACTTTCTCAAGCGAGGGCGATTGGATGACCGTCGGAGGAGACTTTGGGCAGACGAAGTATTCTCCGCTGAAGCAGATCACGGCCGCCAACGTGACGAAGCTGGCGCAAGTTTGGAGTTATCCGGCGGGCGGACGCGAGATCACGCCGATTGCACTCGCGGGTGTGCTCTATTACCCCAGCGGAACGCGGATCATTGCCCTTGACGGAACAACCGGCAAGGTGCTGTGGGAAACAGACATGAGCAAGCTTGTGTCGGCTCCAGCGGGGGAGCCAACCAATGCGGCACGCGCGGCGGGTGTCGGCGCGGGATTCGGACGTGGTCGCGGAAGCGAGCCACCCCCCGATACGAAATATCTTCAGCTCGGGAGCAGCGCGAAATATGGCGTTTCACTTTGGCCGGGTAACTCGACAACGGCTCCTCGGCTTGTGATAGCGACAACCGGCGGTTATCTGATCCAGCTAGATGAGAAAACCGGGGCTCTATACACGGACTTTGGCGAGGATGGCGAACTCGATCTGCGAATTAATGCAATGGAAAAGTTCCCCTATTCGGACTACACGCCAGGCGCCCTGCCTACGGTCTACAAGAATCTAGCGATCATTGCGCCCAGAACCGGAGAAACAGGCCGTTATGGCCCTCCAGGGGATGCGCGCGCCTTCGATTTGAACACAGGAAAGGAAGTCTGGCGCTTTCACACTATCCCGCATCCGGGCGAGTCCAATTTCGGGACGTGGGGCTTGGACGGATGGCAGGACCGCCGCGGTCCCGGCAGTTGGGTGCCGATGACGATCGATTACTCCACGGGAACCATCTTCATGGCGACTGGGAATGCAACAGACCAGAATTACGGAATGCCGCGTCCGGGTGACAATCTCTATGCGACGAGTATAGTGGCGATCGATGCTGAAACAGGCAAATTGCGGTGGTATTTTCAAACGACTCATCACGATATCTATGACTGGGATTTGAACTCGCCTCCAGTCCTTGCGGAAATCGCCACGGCAGATGGTAAGAAGGTTCCAGCGGTTATACAAAACACAAAGCAGGGTTACTTGTTTGTTTTGGATCGGGCCACAGGTAAGCCACTTTTGCCGGTCCAAGAAAAATCTGTTCCCGCCAGTGACGCGCCCGGTGAAAACAGTTCACCAACACAGCCCGTGCCTCTCATGGGCCCGGTGGCACGCGTCAGCCTGAGCCGCGAAGAAGTGGCGAATCTTTCTCCCGAAAGCCATCAATATTGCCTGAACATATACGACAAGGTGATGCAGGCAGGCGAAGGTACTCCCTATTCAATGGTACCCACACTTGTATTCCCAAGCTCTACGGGCGGGGGCACATTTGCCGGCGCCACCTACGATCCAAATCTCAACTACATCTTCGTCAATGACAAGGACCTCGGAACACTCGCCACCCTGACACCAGCATTGTCGAACGGCAGGTTCGAGTCGCTCGCCAAATCAAAGATTCCCTGGGTGGACCAGGACGGATATCCGTGCTCCGCACCGCCATGGGGTGAACTTATGGCTATCGACGCGGCGACGGGGCGGTTTGTCTGGCGCGTACCTTTAGGAGAACTCAAGGAACTGACCGCAAAGGGTATTCCGGTAACGGGCACAAATAACGCAGGTGGTTCAGTAGCGACAGCTGGAGGCGTTCTTTTCATCGGAGCGTCAGCGGACAAGACATTTCGTGCTTTTGACTCGAAAACCGGAAAGGTTCTGTGGTCCGCAGAACTCCCGGCGGATGCGGGCGCTACGCCAGCAGTGTATCTGGGCAAGGACGGCAAGGAATACGTCTCTATCGTCAGCGGAACTGCGCTTGTTACGTTCGCACTCCCGTGATCGCTGATACAAAGATTTCAGCTGTTTCTCATTCGTTCGAGTATGTGTTTTTCAGCGCTAGAGATCGAACACGACTTGTAACTGTCAAAGAATAACTCATCGAAGGAGGGTGCGATGGATAGACGGGAATTTCTGCAATTCGGCACCGCCGCTATTGCTTTGAGTTCGACGATCGGGGAAGCGGTCGCTCAAGGCTCGCCCAACTGGAAAAACCATCTCGATGCGTATTCGCGCACACTGCATTGGCTGCGGACACCGCAGGAGGTGGCCGAGGCGTGCCACGAGATCGGCAATACCACTATTGACCTGACCGTCCGTGCATATCCCGGACATGTGCAGCCGGAAAAAGTCAAAACCGATCTACCTGTGTTCTATAACGGTCTGAAGCAGGAGGGCATTACGGTTACCAAGATCGCGATGGATATCGTTGATGCCAGCACACCTTATACCGAGGACATGCTCGATACCGCTTCGTCGCTGGGCGTTCGCTATACCTGGTGGAGGGGTGTGCCGTTCGACTGGACTAAGCCCTATCCTCAGATGATAGACGCGCTAAAGCCTCGCGTGGCAGGCCTTGCAACGCTTTTGGAAAAATACGACATGAAGGCCTGCTGGCATCCCTTCACGGGGTTCACGGAGATTCTCGACGTCTGTCGCAATTTCGACCCGCGTTACATCGCCATCGATTACGACACGGGCAATTTCGGCCAGTTCGAACAAAATATGCTCGCCGATCAAATTCGTATCGCTGGACCCTATTTGGGAAGCTTCGTGTTCAAGGACCACATTATGGTGAAGCTGACGCCGGAGCAGCAGGCCGCAGCGGCGGCAGCACGGCAGACCGCGCCAGCCGCCGGAGGCCGTGCCGGCGGTCCACAAGGCGGCGGACGGGCTGGTCGGGGCGCAGGACGCGGCGTCTCTCCGACCGGATGGACTTCTCCGGCGGTGCCGATCGGCACGGGCGTGGTGGACGTGGCGCTCGTCTGTAAGACTTTGAAGGAAGTTGGCTTCGAGGGGCCAATAGAGTGTCAGCCCGAATGGCCGGCACTCGACGGAGCCGGTCAGGGATTGGATAAACTCACCATTCGGCGCGAAGACGTAATCAGCATGCTCAAGCGGGATTTTGTTTCCGTGTCGACACCGCTTGCCGCTGCTGGAGTTATCTGAATTTAGCTAGGGGAGAATCGCAACGGGCTGATCGTGTCGAGCACCGTGCGGGAAGCGACGGGCATGGCCGAGCCCTATGCGGCGCTGCAGATGCTGCAAGAGGTTCCGGGGACTCATGCAACGCGGAAAGAAACTGCCGCCCCAACTCACGTAGCTTCGAACACCCAAACAGCAAGCGAATGGCGGCATTGTTACCCAAAAGAATTGGCGTGCCAAGTAAGAACCATGGTCGTCAGATTATTCGTTCCCGACGCGCAAGAGGTCCGCGATATCCCAGTGGCCCCGTCCGCGGCATCGGCACGTCGCCTCGCGTCCTCACTTCCAGCAAGTACGGCACGTCGGCGTCAATCCCTTTCTTCAGCGCGTCCGCCAGGTCATCCGCCTCATCGACCAGCGCGCCTTCAATTCCAAAAGCCTTTGCGAGCAGTGGAAAGTCCGGGTTATAGGGTTTTCCGTCCGGAGTTCGGAATTCCGTGCCATACGCATTCTTGAAATACGTCGTGCCGACGGTCCGAATGGTCGAAAAGCAGAAATTATTGAAAAGAACCCACAAAACCGGCACTCCAAGCTCCACTGCCGTTGTAAATGCCCCGACCACTGAAAGAAGTCCGCCGTCACCAACCAGGCATACCACCTTTCGATCCGGCGCCCCAATCTTTGCCCCAATGGCCGCCGCCGGCCCAAAACCCATGGTGGCAAGCCCGCCCGACGTGATAAATGAGGCGGGTTTCGAACACTGAAGTTGCTGCGCAGCGCCGTTCTTATTCCAGCCAACATCTGTGACGAATATCGTGTCCTCGGTTGCGACCTTTGATATTTCCGCCAGCAGCCGCGCCGGGTGAATCGGCTTCGTGCCGTCCGCCTGGCTCGCGGCCAATTGCTCGCGCCAATTCTTTTTGCGCTCCTCTACTTTCGGCGTGCGGCACGGACACGGTTCCACATGCCTCCCATCCGCCTTTACCGCTCGAATCAGCTCGCGAATAGTTTCTTTCGCGTCACCGACAATCCCGACCTCGACTGGATAGATCTTCCCTATCTCCTGTGGGTCGCTGTCGATCTGGATCAGCCGCGAAGGAGGAATCGCGAACGTGTATTTCGGATTCCACGAGCTGCAATCCGCCTCGCCGAACCCCGTGCCAATCGCAACGATCACATCCGCTTCGCGCGCTGTCTCATTCGCAACGGCCGTGCCCCAAATGCCAGTAGTGCCCAGCGCCAGCGGATGCTTCTCGGGAAACGCTCCTTTACCCATGAGCGTTGTTGCCACGGGCACACCTGTCAACTCCGCAAGCTGTTTCAATTCGCACGAAGCTTCGGAAAGCAAAACGCCGTTGCCCGCGAAAATGAGCGGTCTCTTCGCGGCAAGAAGCACGTCTGCTGCCTTCAAAATGCCGTCATGCGGACCAGCGGCGCGCGCGTAATTCGGGCGGCGCTGCACGGTCACGGCAGTCGCATCCGTCTTCTGCGAAAAAACATCCATGGGAATGTCGAGCAGCACCGGACCCGGCCGGCCCGTCTGCGCGACGTTCAATGCCCGCGGCATTACGTCTACCAGATATTTCGCATCGTCCACGCGCCAGACGCGCTTGCAAAAAGGCTTGTAAATATCGCCCTGGGAAGCGTCCGCATGAAAGCGAATTCCCTGATGCGGCTCGCGCGCGTGATGATAAGACGGTGTGTTTCCGGTAATCACCAGCATCGGAGTAGAATCCGCTGCCGCGGTCGCAACTCCTGTGACGGCGTTCGTCATGCCCGGCGAAAGATGCACGTTCAGCACAGCCAGCTTATGCGACACGCGAAAATATGCATCCGCTGCATGAGCCGCCATCTGCTCATGGCGGAACGAAACATATTCGATTCCCAGCCTGTGACAGGCGTCGATCAGGGCGTAGTTCGTATGGCCGCACTGCCCGAAAACCTTCGTCACGCCTTCCTGCTTCAAACACTCCGCTATGAACATTGCCCCGGTCACGTGTTTCACCTTTGTGAGTCGCCCCAGTGTCAGATCATGTTCTCGTGAAATGCTACAAAAGCCACAGCTACGGCAGCTCTCAACTCACTTTCCGAAAAGCCGAGCGATCGAGAAATCTGGTTTTCTTCGCATCTTGAGTTAGTGCACTGATGTCGCGCTCGGGAGCGCGAAAGTCACAATCTTCGCGCTCTCCTGCTCGGCAGGCCTGGGATGATCCCATTCGGGGTGCCCTCCAGCGGCGAGAACTGCAACGTATTGCCGGCCGTCAGGGCCTTGATAACTCAGTGGCGTGTTGAGGGCGTCCTGCGGGAGCTTGCCAGCCCACAGCTGCTTTCCGGTAGTAGCCTCGAAGGCGCGGATCGTTTGGTCCGCTGTTCCAGCGATGAATACCAAGCCGGTTGCTGTGGCCATTGGACCGCCTTCATCTGTGGGAGTTCCCGTCTGAGGGATGCCCCGCACCGTGAGTTCCTTGTACTCGCCGAGAGGCACTCTCCAAACAATATCGCCGGTACTGGCGTTGATTGCGAACAGTTGCGCCCAAGGCGGGACATTGCAAGGATAGCCGTCCGGATCGGTGTAGTACGCAGTTGGGATCTTGGATTTGCTGAGTGACGGCAAACCTTGCGTCATGCTCGGCTGCAGTTGCGCAATCAGGCCGACATCGCGGACGTTCGCAAAGATCAGCCCTCGGCCCGGATCAAACGCTTCGCCAGCCCATCCGCCGCCTCCTTCCGAGGCCGGAAAAACGAGGCTAGGAACCATCATGTAAGGCGTGTGCGGGCCCATGTTGACGGATTTATCGTACAAGTCCAGGCAGTACCTCTGCGACTCTGGAGACAGATCAGCGACTTCCTTCCGGCTCATGCTTACGCGAGCCAGCGGCGGAGGCTGAACAGGAATCGGCTGGGTCGGCCATGCCTCATCGCCAAGCGAGTCAGTGGGCGGCACCGGCGTTTCCGGTATGTCAAAAATGGGCTTCCCGGTCAGACGATTCAGGATGTACAACCACCCCATCTTCGTCATTTGCACCACAGCAGGAATCTGTTCGCCATCCTTTTTGATGTCGATCAGCATAGGCGGCGAGTTCGTATCCTGATCCGTAATGTCGTGATGCGTTTGTTGGTAGTACCACTTCATCTTCCCGGTATTGGCATCCAGCGCCAGCAACGACGCAGAGTAGAGATTCGATCCGGGACGCGTAGCGCCAAAATCCTGGTCGGTGGCATTGCCGGTGGGCACGTATACGATTCCGTTGACAGTGTCGACGGCCGGAGAAACCCAAACGCCGCAACACTTTCTATCCTGCCATCCATCGGTACCCCAAGTGCCGAAATTCGCTTCGCCCGGCTGGGGGACAACGTGGAAACGCCAGACTTCTTTCCCCGTCAAGAGATCGAAGGCCCGCGGGTCGCCGGGAACGCCCCAGCGTCCGCCCTCCCCGGTGCTGGCCGCCACGATGGCAAGGTTCTTGTAGATCGAAGGAGGCATATTGGTGGAATATGACCCGCCGAACTTATCGGCGATCCCGGTGCCAAGCTTGATCGAACCGACGTCCGCCACCAACGATCCGCTCTCCGCTTCCAGCTGAACGAGCAACCCATTGGTCGTAGCCAACACAATCCGCGGGCCAACATCGCCATTGCCAGGCCAGTACGAAATTCCCCTAGATGAGGCCGTAGCGCCGGGTTCTAACTGGTGCAAATCGAATTCCCAAATCTTGCTTCCGGTATCCGCCCTGAGCGCTACGACCTTGCCATCCGGCGTGGGGAAGTACATGACGTTGCTGATCACTATCGGCGTAAACTCCATCCGCCCGCGGGCGGCGCCGAAATCAAAGGACCATGCTTCGGTGAGTTGCGAAACGTTTTGCGGTGTAATCTGTGTCAGCGGGGAAAACTTCATACCTCCCCGGTCGCCGATCGTCGCTACCCAATTGCCTGTCGTTTGCGCGCCGACCATCGCCGCGCAACAGAGCGCCGTCAACCCAAGGCTCGCTGCGAATCCAGCTCTCATCTCCACCCTCCCACACTCGTCTCTCTCAAATACTAAGTCCCGCTTCAGGGGCCAACATAAATGCCGAACGCAGAGTGAGCACGTCGCGCTTCATCGCGCCGAGTACCCACTGCCGCGGTAAAGTGATTTTGTCCAGCCCCTTGTCGGCTCCGCCATTCTCATACTCGGCCTCAATAATCGAAGGACCATTGAAGTTGATATCGCGCAATGCCACGCCGACCTTCGGCACTTCGATAATGCCAGTACCGAACGGCACAACCGGGGATGACCACCCGCCTCCCCGAGCGATTAATCCACCCAAGGGAAGAGGAACGGTATGCGGCCCGCCGAACCCGCCCGGACCACGGCCGCCACGTCCTCGCCCGCGCGGCCCCTCCTTCCTCTTCGCCGCCTGCTTCGCCTGGTCCTCCCGGTCCAGCAGCTGCATTCGGTGCCGCGCCGGGAAAGGCACCACCGCCAGGTCCACCGCCAGCAGCACCGCGTCCTCGTCCACGACCTCCCTGAGGAATTGCGGACAGTCCGGGGAATGGCCCGCCCTCGCCTTTCAAGCCTAAGTCCTGCTGCCAACTGCGATCCTCCCAAGAGATGCCGGCAATATACGGGCCCGCAAACCGCATCAGCGCATCCCACGTATCACCGCCGTGCAGCGCCATATCTCCTGTATCCCAATGGAAGCCGACATACCTGGGGTCGAAGTTCTTCATGATGGACAGA
The DNA here is from genome assembly GCA_963753205.1 of uncultured Acidobacteriota bacterium. Taxonomy (GTDB): domain Bacteria; phylum Acidobacteriota; class Terriglobia; order Acidiferrales; family UBA7541; genus Palsa-295. The sequence goes on from CAVWBL010000003.1 coordinate 16,527, forward strand.
AGATCCCACACTGTGGAACCGACTGCCGTCGACATGGAATACGTGTGAAACATCACGGTAGTGTGGTGTTTCTGGTTCAGCTTCACAAATTTGTCGATACCGAGCTTGACGCTGTCGAGCTGCGGTGCAATCGGCTTCGTGAAATCGTAGCTAAACGTGCCAAACCAGTAGTGGGTGATACCGAGGTCGGAACCCGCTCGAATGATCGCCTCGACCTGCGGCGCGGTCGCGTCCGTAAGCTCCGGTCCTTGGATTTGTGTCACCCGGAGCCCCCGCTGACGGAGCGTCTTAACGAATAGCGGCAGATCGTGGCTCACACGTTCGGGGTCGATGTGACCGGGATAAGGCTGCACGGTCAGCATCACTCCGTCGCATCCCGTTTCGAAGACTGCGTCGGCAACTTCGTCGGGTGTGCGAAGCCACTGCAGATGCCGTGAATAGGCATCCAAGGTCAACTTCCGTGCAGCAACAGGAGACTGCGCTGGAGATGACGCGGCAGTTCGGCCCGGCTGCTCGGGCGCACCCTGTGCGGACGCCTGTTGCGTGTTGCCAACGAAGCTTGCACCGATGGTTGCGCTGAGGCCCGTTTGCAAGAAGGTCCGTCTATTCATCTGTGGCTCCCACCAAATTGCGATTTATTCCGCCTCTAGATCCAAACCGGGACACACAATCACAACGAGTTCAGCACGTCACTTCTTCGGAATTCGAATCTCGCTTTTCAGAGTTGCGGATTTGATGGCAGGCGAAGATGTTGTCCACTGAGTCGGTCAGGAAATAGCCGTCGATTATCGGGCCCGTTCGAATGCCAGCCGCCTGGGCTGCAGCCACGACTTTGTCCGACGAAAAACTGCGCATTTCTGTCAGACTGTTCACCTTCAGCGCTTCCTGAAGTTTCACGCCTTGAGCTTCGGCCTGGGCAAGGCGAGTTTCAGACGCTATGCCGCCGTGAACCGTCGCGCCGCTCATCCCGATGACGCGCTTGAACAAACCTTTTGCTAATGCGCTAGCCTGAAGGTCATTGATCGACATTGATCCGGCTGATTGACCGATGAGCGTAACATTAGTGGGATCGCCGCCGAACACGGCGATATTCCTCTGCACCCACTGCAACGCCGCAATTTGATCGAGGAATCCCCAGTCACCGCTTGCATGGTGCCCGGATTGTTTGGTTGCATCTGGATGCGCCAGGAAGCCGAACACCCCGAGCCGGTAGTTGAAGGCGACGTAGATCACTCCCTTTTTCGCCAGTGCACTACCGGCATAGATCGGCATGGATGCTGAGCCGCCAGTGAAAGCGCCGCCATAAATCCAAACAAGCACAGGGAGGCGGTCTCCCGATTTCGAATGCGGTGGTGCCCAAATATTCAGATAGAGACAGTCTTCTCCCGACAGCTCATCTCCGAAGTAGTGGTTTATGGTTGGCGAACGCAGAGCCTGCACACATTCGGCGGGTTCTCGATCGGCGGTCCACACGCCTTTCCAAGGCTTTACAGGCTGAGGAGCACGCCAGCGATTTTCGCGGATAGCAGGTGCGGCAAAAGGGACGCCTAAATACGTCTTTACACCATCCGGATTCATCGTCCCGGAAACCAGTCCCGCATCGGTTTTTACCGGATCGCCAGGAATCGCGACTATGACTTGGGCGGACAACCGCATCACAGCGATCATCGCGAGAATGGTGAGCACGGTTGCAACAGCCACTCGCGACGGCATCCGAAATTGAAGCGCCATCGTTTCCATCCGTTCTTTCAGACTACCATTAGGGTTTTTGCGTGAGCACCGACTGGCTAACACAACATCGCAAGTCATCCAACTATGTCACGGTATCAGCACGGTAACCAACATGGCTTGGGATGCGTGGTTTGGAGCGATTGCCCTCACGCCGACCGTGCTTGCTCGGATAGATCGCCGCGCGTTACTTGTCCGGCGCTACCCCGATGTAACTCCCACTCGATTGACTGTGACTAGGAGGCTTTGTAGCATCGGCCAGGGAACAGACTACAAGTTCACTGGTCCCGAACGTTGATTCCGACGTGTCGAGCGGCATCAGCGTGGGCACGCAAATCACAGGACTTGAACAGTCAGGTGGCGCAGCACGCAATTTGCACTGAGGCAATCGACTCGGAGGCACTCATGCGTGAAGGTCGGCGATTCAGACTTTCTAGGCGCAATTTCATCTCAGCTTTGGCTGCGTCGGGTGCAGCGTCCCTTTTCTCTCATAGCTTGAATGCACAGGAGGCAGATCCACGTCAGCCAACTCATTAACATTGCCGATGAGCTAGTGTGGTGTCGCATAAATAGCTTGTCTTATTGAGGCCGCCCTCTTATCGTGTCTTTCGTTGAGAGCCGCCGAAGCCATCATCTTGTCCCCCCAGGAACGAGCGGTGCTGGACAAATGGGCCGCGGGACGGCGAATCCCGCTTCGATTGGTTCAGCGCGCCCAGATTATTTGCAAAGCCGCCCAGGGGCTGTTGAGCAAAGATATTGCCCGCGACCTGCAGATTTCGCGACCTACCGTGCAACTCTGGCGGCAACGCTTCCTGGCGCTTCGGCTGCCAGGGCTGGAAAAGGATGCGCCTCGTCCGGGGCGTATTCCCCGAGTTTCTCACCGCAAGGTCCAAGCCGTGGTGCACGCCACCCTGCACACCACGCCGCCCGACGCGACCCACTGGAGCGCGCGAAGTATGGCCCAGGCCCAGGGACTGAGCAAAGACACCATTCACCGAATCTGGAAGCAGCACCATCTGAAACCTCACTTAATCGAGACCTTCCAGCTCAGCCGCGACAAGCGCTTCGTCGAGAAACTCCACGACGTGGTGGGCCTTTATGTGAATCCGCCCGACAAAGCCCTGGTGCTTTGCGTCGACGAGAAAAGTCAAATTCAGGCCCTCGACCGCACTCAGCCGCTCTTGCCGCTCAGGCCGGGAGTCCCGGCCCGGCAAACGCACGACTACAAACGCAATGGCACGACGACCTGGTTCGCTGCGCTGAACATGCTGGATGGGACGGTCATTGGCGATTGCATGCCGCGGCATCGGCATCAAGAATTCATCCGCTTCCTGCAACTGATCCACGTCAAGACACCACTGGATCTGGACTTGCATCTGATCGTCGACAACTACGGGACGCACAAGCATCCTCGCGTCCAATCTTGGCTGAACGCCATCCCCGCTTCCACCTGCATTTCATTCCCACTCCCAGCTCTTGGCTAAACATGGTAGAGCGCTGGTTCCGCGAGATTACCGACAAGCGCATCCGGCGAGGATCCTTCCAAAACGTCCCGGACTTGATCGCTGCTATCCACCACTACATCCAAACCCACAATCAGAATCCCAAGGTTTTCGTCTGGAGCGCATCGGTGGCACGAATTATGGGCAAAATCGCCAAATGTAAAGAAGCGTTGGAGACAATACACTAGCGTGGCTGCCTCCGAAGCGCATCACGTGGGCAGGTAAAAGAGCAACAGTTGCGGGCTTTTCTCACGAGATTCGTAAGGTCCGCAACTGCGTGCATCCGGGCGTGTGGGCACGAGATCGGTCAGACCCCACTGACCTTCACAAAAGGTGTCTATCGAGTTGCGGATGAAGTGATTGATGTCGCCAATTCCTGGCTGCTGCATCGCGTCGAAAAGAATCTCCTCAAGGCCATGCAGCGAGAAGAAGGGGAAAAGCGCGAACTGCTAAGCGAAAGCGTGAACCAAGCAAGCAGGGTGTCAGAAATTTGGGCGCAAAGTTGGGTCGGACTCGGGTCCGTGTGCAAGCAGGCACCAAAGAGGACAGTCGCAACCTGAGTTTCGGTACAGGCGAACGGTCGGGCAATCGAAAGTAAGCGTCGAAGAAAAATCGCGGGTCAGGCAGGGTGTCACGGAATTTGGGTCCATCTCGGGACCATTAAGAAAACTGCCCTGCCAAATCAGGTCGAAAACCAAGTACTAGGACACAGAACAAAGCCAAGCGAACCAATAAGATAGAGTTGGTTTTTGTCGCTTTGCAAGCAGGGGGTCGCCGGTTCGATCCCGGCCACGTCCACCAGCTCTCTTCAGAACGTGAAACCTTACGAAATCGTGTTTCGCACTGCACTGCGCATGCCCTGAATTGTGCCAGAAGAGCCCCGGCACGCAAGTCGGCCGAGTTACGACGTCCGTGACAGCGACGCTGCCTGACGGCTCTTTCTTTGCGCATAGCGCCAGCGCAAAATGCTGATGACGACAATCACGCCCATGCACGTCTCGACAAACACCTTCCCACCGTCCAACCAGTCGACCGGCGAATTCTTTAGATCGGGGTCGGTGAAAATGCTATGCCAAAATAGCGCCACTGCCGCCACGTAGGTGGTGAAATGAAATGCCTTCCAAATACGTCGGCCGAGCCTTGCACGCATGTAAGAGGTTAAGACGACGATGGCGACCATATAGAGCGCGATGGCTCCGATTGTGTTTTCCAGGGGCTGGCTTGGCGAGTGGATCGGAAACACCAGGTCGATTACGCGAAATCTGGTCGTTTTGTTAAACAGTAGAACGATGGGGTGCAAAACCGCTACGGAGAGAGCAATATAACCAGTCCAGTTGTGTAGCCGAAAGTAATTGATTCTGCGGTGCGGCCAATAACGCACAGGACTGTAACGGAACGCCATGAGCATTCCGAGAAGCAGATTAATTGTAACTGCGCCAACCGCAACGAGACCGATGTAGGCGGAGAGGTCCAGTATGCTGATGCCCAGGGGTAACATAGTTTAGACGCTGCGGCGCTGGCTGGGTGCGATCATATCTCCTTCAATTTACCCACGCCATCGAAGTGTTCTCTATAAATTGACCGCAGTTGCTTCGCTCAGCTGCCTGGTTTAGAGACAGCGACAATCAGACCGGGATGCACTTGCCAGTTCGAGGCTCGATGCATTCCAAGCTTGTCTGCTTGCGTCAAGTTTCCGATGTTTGAGTCGCCGAAATAGAGCTGGCCCGTGATTTCCACGTAAGGTGGGTCGTCAAGAACCGTCCCATCGCGAGAGGGATCTTTTCCCGCCAACACATTCGATTTTAGAAAATCCCGGGCGGAAACGACCATCGGACGAAGGTTGCCTTGGACGTCGTCATCATCGGGAATCTCGCTAACAATATAATTATCGGCGGAATTAAAGCTGGCGCTGAGACGCAAGTTGTAATCACCATCACCCATATAGGTGACGCGGTGCAGATAGCCGGCAAAGGTGATAACGTCCCCCTCCTTTAAATCCAGTGGATTCGGAAACTCGGGAATACGCGCATTCTGGTAGTGCGGGTCATTCTTCTGGACCCCAGGTGGTTCAGGCATGGCGGCGATATCTGCGAACGAAATATGCTTGGCCTCTGCGACCTCGACACCTTGAGGGAGACTCGTCTTAATCGAAATGCGAGCTGCATCCGCCCCCTCCTCGTGCCTACAGCCTTGAATCGAGACAGCGAGCCAAACACAAGTAACGCAACAGGCGGCGGTTAACCGCAGGCCCTTCCGTTTTTTTGATGGCGTCGAAACGCGCTGAACCTCATATGTGGAACGCGACGAGTCTAACGCTTCAGAACTCTTGGGCAAGTCGATCCTGCAAATCAAATGCGTAGCCAGATAAGCCCCCAATTCTTCAGGCCGTAATCCTTGCTATCGAACAACGATTTGCCTTAAAACCTAAATTCGACGGAGAACTGCATTTCCCGCGCCGGAAGTTGATTCGTGATGCCCGCGAGCGGGATCCCCAGAGTCGCCGACGGCGTGGCTGCGTTGCCATAGACACCGTTATAGCCCACGAAGTTTGCGTGGTTGAATAGATTGAAAGCTTCCGCGCGCAGATTGATTTGAAAGCGCTCGCCGCCAAAATTGAAGGGGCGTTCCACAAATGGATCGACGCTATAGATCGGGCGTCCATGGCCTGCGTTGCGGCCAAGCACAGCGCCGTTTACGATCGGCCGGTCCGTCGTGGCGCCGGTATCTCCGCTATTCGTAACCCCGGTCGTCAGATTGTAAGGCAACCCCGGAGCTGAGTGTGGCAATCCCACCAAGCCGGATTTTCCACGGCGCGGTATAAAACCCGCTCAGAACGAACCGGTTGCGCTGATCATAGATGGCGTTGCCTTTCTCCTGGCTGCCAGTGAAGTTTGGATTGTTAGGGTTTTGCCCCGGAATGTCCGGATCCACATTATCAATGGCGTGAGACCACGTGTAGCTCGCGAGCGCGGTGAAGACGTTGCTGAACCGATGGCTCACGTCCAAATCGAGAGCGTTATAAAACGCGAAACCGTCGTTAACGTCGCTTTGTATTACTGAATAGGGCGGCTCGGGATTGCTGGGTGTCGCTGGATTGCAGGTCATGCTGCGCTGCTCATACCAAAGGATCCAATACGGGCGGGTGCAGTTCGCAGCCTGAGCGGAGCGGACCTGCCCTTGCGCAGTGCGGATGAAAGAAGTCGGAGGATCGACATCAAGCGGCCGGTTTATTCTTCAGCGTATGCGCCCCGACATAATCGACGCTAAGAATCCAGTTAGGCAATAACTCGCGCTGGATGCCGATGGTCCATTGTTCGGTGTAAGGATTTAGGAGCGCATTGGGATAACCGATCAGCACAGAAGTCGGGAAGAACTGGTTATAATAAGCGCTTCTCCCAGGCCGGATATAAAGGCTGAGAAGAGGGCTGCGCCTCCTGCTGGGAATGCAGGAAGCGGAGCGGCTAGAGACGCTCGATGGAAAACCGGGCTGTCCCGGCGCCGCGGTATAGTTGAAAACACCTGTCGGGCCGCTCAACGCGTAGTTCGCTTCGGAGTTGTCGACGACCTGCGAGTAATAGATACCGAAGCTGCCCCGAATGGCAGTTCTGCCGTCACTTCGAGGGTTATAGGCAAAACCAACCCGCGGTGCAAAATCCTTGGTCGAATCCGTGAAGCTCTGGCGTTCATAGCGCAGTCCGAAATTCAGGACAAGATCCGCCGCAGGCGGTAATCGTCCTGCATGAACACGGACCAGAGCGTATCGTCGGCCGTATAATCCGCATTTCCATAACTTTGCGTATAGGTCTGTACGTTGTTGATATTTTCGAGATAGTGGAAGCGCTTTCGCACTCGGAAAGAGTCTGCGTGGGCGAGATCACGCACGGGAAGATATTTGAATTGGCCGAGGTAGATCGGACCGCCGAATTCCTTGCTGTTGCCGCCATTATGGGCATGGATCACGTCCCCGCCGAACTTAATCGTATTGATTACGTGCTCGAATGACACCGATATCGTTCAGTTCGTATTGGCGATTCAACAAAAGTGCGGATTGAGAAGTGCCTGTTGTAAATGTCCCGCCCGGTCCGCCGCTGATCGGGACCGAGAATTGCGTGCTGTAAATGACTGGCGAAAATTGCGTGATGGGCGAGGCGAGCTGAAACTGCATTCGCGCGATATTGAGCAGCGATGGGCTAATTGTTGCAGTCTCGCCAAGTTCCTCCGAATATGTGCGGCGTTTGAATATGCGATCGACGCTCGGAAGACTGTTGCCGCCAACCGTGCCGTTCGGATTCGTGTCGTAAAAGCTGTCCGTATCGCTGCGCAAGAATAAATTATTTCTTTCGTTGATCTCGTGGTCCACTCGAAGAAACGTCAGCCAGCCGCGGTACTTTCCAATGAAGTTCCCAGGAGCAACGGGAGCGGTGACCGGCGAGGCCCTATCCTGCCAACTATACTCGCCGTTGACAGAAAAATGCGTTCGGCTGCCGCGCCCCAGGGGCCCTGACAGCCCCACCCCTGTCTGTCGGAGTGTGTCGTTCGTGATGTCATTGCCGCTTGTGGCGTTGGAGGAGTTGAAGCCCGACAATTTCGCCTCGGACGCCGAAGGACGCCACAGACCAAGGACGTCGCCGTGAAACCGATCGCCGCCGCTCTTTGTGATAATGTTGATCACGCTGCCGGCCGTATAGCCGTACTCGGCGGAGAAAGCGTTCGTGAGGACCGTCATTTCCTGGATCGAGTCAAGCGGCACGTTACTGAAAATCGTTTGGCGTCCCCAGGCATCGATAGCATTACTACCATCCACCTCAAACCAAGTCTGGCGGCGCCCGGTGCCATTCGTCGTGAAGAGATTCTCGTTCATGAAAACGTCGCCCTGGTTCAGCGCCGGACGATTGGCGGCGTTCAACAGCGGGAGAAAAGTAATTCTTCGATTAAGCAGCGGCGTTTCTTTAGCAACTGTGGCGCTCAAGGAATCGCCCAACTGTGGCTCATCGGTCCGAACCTCACCCTCACTTCCTGTGACGGTGACCTGCGTCTGCGCGCCGGCGACGTTCAGCGTAATATTGACGTGAGCTGTAGCTCCGCCGACGAGCGTTACACTGGCCAGTTTCGCTTCGGCAAAACCCTGCTTGTCGGCGGTAATGTTATAGCTGCCTGCGATCGGCAGCCCCGCTAGCGAAAATGCTCCAGCGGCATCTGTCTCCACAGTCCTTTGCAATCCGTTCTGCGTGTTTTCCGCGGTGACTTGCGCGCCTTGAACCGCGGCATGCGTTTGGTCCGTCACTATACCTTGGATAACCGCCGTGTCCGGGGTCTGAGCAGCAAGAGGAAGGCATGAGCCGAGCAAGAAAAGGCCAAGCACTGAAGACCAATGCAATATCTGTTTTCTTTGAAAGGTTTTGACTCTTTCTAAGAGCGACGCAAACCGCGGCAACGCACTCCGCAGATGTCGATCCCAATCCCGCGGGCTTCGCGCCAAGATGATGCTATCCCTCCAAAATCACATCCAACCTGAGCCAACGCGCCAGAACTGCCGCGGGGCTGAAGAAGCAGACACTCCTGTCAAGCCCCGAACCGGCGTTGATCGCGACATTTTGCCGCAACTCGCTTAACTTTAATGCGAGTGCCAATGCCTTCAGCCCGGGCAGGCTTCCCGCGATTGATCCCCGCGGAGTTCCTTAGCGCGATGGAAAATCATAGGCTGAAATCGCCACACGGCCGTAGAACACGGCTTCGAAGCCCGCACGATAATCCCCCCAAACCATGTGTACGTTTTCGTTGTCGATGGCAATGTCCGAAATATCGTCGTTGGCCCCAACGCGAATTGGATCCGTGGCAGGTGTCCGCGCGTGACTTACGCGCACCGGATTGCTGAACGTCTTGCCCTCGTCCTTCGAGATCGTGCTCCATATGTCGTAGGTCCCATCTTGATAGAAAGCACGCCACAGCAGGGCTAGCAGCCCGCTGGGGGAATATCGGAATGCCGGTTTAAAGTCGTAAGCCGCGCCCGGCGTGGAGCCGGCATTCACAGGCTGCGACCAAGTCTGCCCATGGTCCTCGCTGGTGGTTACTTCATAATGGGGGCTCGGTCCGCCGATATAGCTCAGGATAGCGTAGCGGCCGGCCTTGGTGGGATCGGCGGCAAGTCTCGACATGGTGCTGCGCGAAGCGCCGCCGCCCGGACCTTCCTGAGCTGAGGCAGGAACGCCCATGATCACATGATAGGTGAATGTTTTACCCAGATCGCGGCTTAATCCGATTATTGCGCAAGGGCAGGGGGCAGTATGCTCCCCTGCGGGCGCGCTGGACGAAACATAGATCACGGCAACTTCGCCAAAGCTGGCCGCCTCTCCAAGACCGCGGCTGAGTTGCGGATAGTCTTTGCCGTTGGAATCCCATGCATAGATTGTCCCGAAACTCTTTCCCCCGTCCGTCGATGCGGTGATGAGCGCCTGGGGCTTCGACTTGCCGTCTGCTCCCTTTGCGCTCCCGCCCTCTGCAACGCCATAAATCGCACCGGTCGCATCATCAATGGCCAGGAACGGCCGGTCGAACGGCGCGGCGTGACCGATTTCCGGCATCAGCCCCGGAGCGAACCGCCCCAGGCTCTGTCCGACAAGCTCAACACGCGGACCCCACGATTCCCCTTTGTCGGATGAAACCATCATCATCGATGCCGAACTGCCGCCAGCGACAGTCGTGATGACCTCGCACCCGGCAAGAAATGTTCCGTCTTTCAACACGCCTGCGAACGGATCCGGACAACGCTGGGGAACGCTATAGAGCATGGGCAACTCGCCGAGCTTCCAGGTGATCCCTCCATCATGGGTCACTGCAAGCGTGGTGATCGTCGAACGAGGAATGTCGTAGCGGTTCTTCCCGGCATCCTCCGGGGGAAGTTGCTGCAGGCTGGCCATCGCGTCGACGATAATGTTTTTGGGATTCGTGGGATCGACTGCAATCATCGGCTCGCCACCGCCCCGATTGGCATCACCCAGCAGGAGGTATTCTTCACTCTTCCAACCGTAGTTGTAGACCGGCTGCGCCCCCCGTCCGCCATTTCCCGGCGGCTGCGCCGCTGGCTGCTGCGCGGGATCGCGGCCCGCAACCGCCGACCTGATGCCTACGGCAGCCACCCCGGCTATAAGAACAACCAGTGCTGCGATTGATTTCTTGTTAAACACTTTTGCCTCCTTTTTTTTCTCCGGTCCGATTTACCTTCGGACCGATTCGCCTGCTTTCCGGATTCCCGGAAAAAGCCAATGCCGGAAGGGATGTTGCAGACAGTGGGAGTCGCCTTCGGGGCGAGCGCACGCGCGCGCAAAGTGATAGCACTGCGGATTTTGTTGTACAAGGACATTACCGTATCCTCACGGTTACAAGTCTAATGAAAAGAACCATTTGGGCAGCGCTGCGAATGAAGTATTTCTCCTGCGAATGGGTTTCGTAATGCGGGAGCGTTACATGCGAGGAAAGAGGGTGAAACTTGAAGACGAGCGCAAGCAGAGCCAGCTCTCCCGACGGTATTCGCTCGCGTGCTGTTTGTCTTCGCGGTCCTGTCGCACAATCGTCGGTCGGCTCCCGGCTTCGGGCCGTATCAGGCTTTCGGATTCAGGATGCCGATAATTCTTGGCAGGCTTGCTTATGGCAGACCCCGCGGACTGGGGGGCTTGGTGCCAGACGCCATCCGTTGCGCTCGGTATTGAAGGAGGAATGACGGGCGCATCTACCATCTAGAAGCTCCCAAGAACGTGCCAAAATGCACGTAATCGCTCACTGGAGATGAAGGTGCCAGAGTGTGCGTTCTTGAGTCAGTTCATTGCGTCATCGGGGTGTGGCTGTCACGGTTCCCGTGTGCCACTGACAGAAGGTCAGTCCCTTCCCATGCTCCTTGATGCAGTTTCACACGAGTGGACGAAATTTTCGATAGGGACCCAAGCAGCGCCGAATGATGGCAAACATCGTATCGCTATAGCCAAGATTCCAGCGCCGAGCAGGAGTCGTAAGAAACCAGCGTGGTGATCGGCATACACGCAAATACGCTGAATATCGGGATAATTCCTGCCCGGACCGCCACAAAAACGGAAAAATGATATTTCAGCCCTGAGCTGTTTTGCTTCTCAGTTCGCTCCCTGATGACGTTTGAGACATACCTAGGGTGAACCCTCTATTGAGGACAAACCGCGTCGAGAACAAACTCGGGCCAAGTACGATGAAAACGGCCCTCATAGCCGACGATAGATCTTATATGCGGGCCGCACTGCGTGGGTTCTTGGCTCTGCACACGAATATCGAGATTTGCGGAGAGGCTGCAGACGGATTCGCGGCGATTGTGCAGGCGCATGCCCTCCGACCCGATCTCGTTTTGATCGATTTGGCGATGCCACGCATGAATGGCGTGGAAGCGGCAGCCATCATCAAAAACATGCTGCCAGAAACGCGTATTATCCTCTTCACCCTAAACGGCGATATAGCCATTCAAGCCGCAGCAAAAACCGTAGGCGTCGATCTGATTGTTTCAAAGGCGGACGGCGCAACGGGCCTTACGAACGCAATTCAGACGTTGCTCGCCGAATCAGCGAATAGGCCTGGTCTCCCCATTCGGCCCATCCCACTCCAAAAATAGAAGTGCAGTACCGGCGTGAGACTCGGATCGCTCTAAACCCGAAAAGTAGCTGCCTCATTGCCTTACCCGCGTTCGACAAGCCGGTCTCGCGGACTCTCGGTTTCTGGAGGATGAGACCATCCTATAGATCGTGCGAACGTCCGCAAAACCGACGAGTGTCAGAGTGCAGTTGTTGCGGGATGATTTTTGGATCGAGTTCGCGCAGGAAGCGAACGCATTACCTGAGGGCAAGCAAATCGATAAGAGCGGTCCCAGCTTTCCTGAGGCTGTGCGAGAGCAATTCGGTCTCAAACTAATTGCGAAAACTGGACCTGTTGATGTGCTTGTAGTCGATCACATTGAGCAGCCGACGCCGAATTGACTTACCTATAGCTCGCTTTCTGCTAAGCTCGATTCATTGGCGGCTTGCTATGCCAGATGATTCATTTCTGAACTCACCGCGCTCGCGCTTCCGTGCCGCAATGGTGCTGGCGGTCCTGGCCGACGCGGTGCAGATTGGCGTTTTCCCTTTCTTTGCCGAGGGGGCGCTGTCACCGCTGGATGACATCTTGGATGTGATCGTAGCGGTGGCATTGTATCGATTGCTTGGCTGGCACTGGGAGTTACTGCCCTCGTCCGTCGCAAAGCTAGTGCCCGGTGTCGATCTGGTTCCCTTCTGGACACTCGCGGTTGCCAACATATACCGGAAACGGAAACAAGTTGAGGCTGCTGGCGATCTGATTGACATAGCACCGCCCGGAACAGAAGCCCGCAATCATCGATTCTGAAAACGCAGACACTGCCCTTTATCTCGCGCCTACTGACGCCCGAACGCCTGAGCCGCCATTAGCGCCAGCAGCAGTCCCCCGGCTCCCGCAACGAGCGCGGCGGGAATGCGGCGGACGTGGAATTGCCGACGTGAGATAAGAAGAGAGGAAGTATCCGATAAGGGCGTTCGCCGTGCCCCCAATCACGTTCACCATCGGTGAGGACTGCCCCTTGCCGGGCGGCGAGGCGAATGGGGTCGGGAACGAGCGGCCTGAAACGCCGTTCACGAAGTGCGGGATCGCGTTGCAGTTGCCTTGCTACGGCAGTCCGGCAATAAACGCTCGTATGTCGCGCAGCACTTCTGCTTGATTCGACAAAAACACGAAGTGGCTGGCGTTGGGTATGGTAACCACACGTGCCTTCGGGAGGCTGCTTTTGACCGCATTCTCTTGTCTTGTGACCAGCGATTCCATTGTGGCGGAATAAGCTCTGGCTTCAGATCGTACGGATGCGTCCGTGCTGTGTTCGACCCAACCACCTAAATTGTGCGGATTGGCAAAAATGAATAACGCCGGGACAGGGACAGTCGCGTATTTGCTCGGCGTCGCAATGAGTTTCATTATCATCGGGTAACCGGGGAACGGCGCTCTCAACTGGCCTGCCAGAGCCGCCCCAATCGGGCACCTCCAAGTTGACCACCTTTTCCACCGCGACAAAAAAGAGGGTGCGGCGAGGCGATGGGTCTTTCATGCAGACCCCTGCGAAACAAGAGTGTGTGGTAAGAGAGGACGAAGGCGAGACACAGCCATTGAACCTGCGTTATACCGCGCATCGTTTGTTCCCCCTGCCTTGGTTGAGCCTTCATTTTGCGGCACGTTCCGAGTCTCGATGAGCGCATAATTCGGAAGCCGACCGTCCTGCCGGGAGGATTCCACCGATTCCTAGCGCACTTATCCTCGCGGACGCCGTCCTGTGTCTGCACTTGCTTTGGTGCGCGTGGGTGCTGCTAGGCTGGACAGTCACACGCGGTCGCCCCGTTCTACGAACGCTGCACATCGCTTCGCTTGTCTACGCCATCATCATCGAGTCGGTTCCTTGGCCGCCTTGCCCGCTCACAGTGCTGGAGACGTGGCTTGAAGCCCGCGCAGGCGTCGAACCCGAGCGTGGGCCGTTTCTGCTGCGCGTTCTCGACGCTGTCATGTACCCGAACCTGCCAGAGTGGGTTGTGGTGGGCGGTGCGGTGCTTGTTTGCGCGGGAATCTTGGCCGTGTACGTATGGCGCTATCGTCGTCGCAACGAATCCCATCAGTGGTGACGAGAGTTCCGCACCAGCTTTCCTCGACTCGCACCGGTTCGCTCGCCATAGAGCGTCTAACGGTGATTTGAATCCGAAGAATCGCATCAGCCTCGTGCTCTGCTGTGGTAAATGCAATAACAGCAAACGTGCGAAGAAAGTTCTGGACTGGTTTGAATCGGACTACTGCAAGAAAAGGAACATAAACGAGGAAACCGTTTCGCGGGTGGTCAAGAATTGGCTGAGAAATTACAAGCCCCGGTAAGGCGCGGCATGAACACGAACTCAGAAGAACCGCCAACACATCACGCTCGCCCGCCGTACAGCTTCACTTTCCCATCCACAAGGACCGCGACGTAGCGCCCTTCGCTGAGGAACTGCATCACCTTTTTCCCCGACCGCGCTGCTTCGTCCATTCCGATCTTGCCGGGTTCTGCTCCAGACCGCAAATCTCGTTGCCCTCGAAAACGAAGTCCACCTGCCGCAGCCCGCGCTTCGGAGTGCGCCGGACAGGATAGAGGCTGCCGTCCAGTTCGACGACTGTGGCGTTCTCGACGAGCGACTGACGCCAGACCTTGATCAGCGTTTCCTCGAATGAATTTGATCACGCTGATTGAATTATATTGCCCAACCAGCGTTGCGTCGCGCTGTGCGATAACTCATGGTTTCGACTCTAGGTTTGAGATACATTCGTCGGGGAGGCTCCAACTACATGAACATTCTGTCAGCGATTAGGCGGGAGGAACACAAACTCGAAAAGCAGGCTCGGAGTCTACAGAAGCAGCTGGACGGACTGAGGGCCGCAGCGAGCGCGCTCGGCGAATCCGCGATGGACGGAGCCGGCAGGATGCAGAAGCGAGTTATGTCGGCGGCGGCACGGGCGAAGATTTCCCGAGCGGCGAAGAGGCGTTGGGCGAAGATTAAGGCAGGTGCGAGGAAGGCGGCGAGCTAAGAGGCCCCACACAGCTTGTGGATGTTCGGTTCAGACGCCTCAGATGGAACTGACGTCAGCCTGACGCGGCTCGGCAGACGACACGACCTCGCCACTGATACGCTGGTCGGCGGCCATCGTGCTTGCTTGCGCCGACCGGTAATCAGTTCGGACCAGCGTGAATACGACACTGTCTGTAATTGCCTTGCAGGGCCGAGCGGCGAAACCAGTGATGAGCAAAATCCAGCGAGCCAGTCTCCGTAGCAGAAGAGGCTATTTCCCTCTGGTGCGGATGTCGTCGTCGCCATTCCTCGCGCGCAGCGTTGAGTTGAACCACAAATTCCGGCCGTGGCGGCTCACCCGTATTCGGCGAGCACGTGTAACGCGGCCTCGCCGAACTTCCGTAATTGCGCATCGTTCACTCAGTCCCAGTGTGTTTTGGAGAAGCTTCTGCGAGGCGAGCTTCTTCGAGCCATTGCCCCAGAATGGCAACCTGCGCTTCCTGGGTGTCGAAGAACGCAAGGCCCATCCCGTCGCCAGATATGGCGTGTGCCACGCGCGCCGACGTGACGAAGGCAACTCCGTGCCATTCGATTCGCAAACGCAACACTGCTCCGGCATAAAGGGTATCTGTAGTGCGGAGGTAGCATCCGCCGCGTCCGATCACGGTGACCAAACCCGTGAGGAGTCGCCCAGCCAGCGGCTCGGTCGCTTTACACTGCGCGGAGATGGGATAGCGGGGCCACTGTCTTAGATCGGCAAATCGCTGAGCTGCGGCAGGAGATTTTGTTATGGGGGGATTCATCGCGGTTCGTACTCGGCTTCCGAACTGCGCTGACGCCGGTGCCGCTTCATCAGCGCGCGGCGATGTAATACCATGATGCCTAAGCCGAAGACAACGAACAAAGGCAACGCGTAGGTCAGCACTGTCAGGGCTTGCTGATACGCATCCAGGAGTTGCTGGTCGTTCACTCTCGACCCCTAAATTTGCAGGGCCGCTCCGTCAGAAGCCTGAAGCGACCCCGCCGTTGGGAATAGCTCTCTCTGCTGAATTTACTGTGTCGATTCACAGGCAAGGCCAAATCGAGGCGGCTGCTTACAACAGCGTTGTCCGAATGGTAATACAGCGAAGCATGTAGACGAGTACCACATGGCGCGGAACCTTCCGTGCGGTATTTTACGGGCGTCGAATTGGCAAAATGCGGGCGCGATGGACATGCCGACATATGCCCGTGTTGACATGCCGCGCGCTTGGATTAACCTGCGGAATATTTACAGGCCCGACCGGATTGTAAAGGAAGGCACTTCGTCGTATCTCTGGAATCGCAAGTTCGGCGGGCGGTGCAAACTTCCTTCGACCCCTTTGGGAGCCGCCGCCTGCCACCGCTTTTCCAACCGCCTATTGCCTTATGATTTCGGACGACGGAGGCTTTTGAGCAAGGCATCGCAGTGCCGGCAGGTTTCCTTATCGAAATCTTTTATTTTGTAAGTTTCGTCAGGTCGCACAAACACTTTAGCTGTTTCTTCGGCGGCTTCGCGGGTCGGATGGCGAACCCAGTCCGTCGTTCCCGTACTCCAAGTGATGTGAAAGTGCCTGCCCGTACGTATCAACAGGCAAACAGGCGGCGTAACTTAGTTCATGCTTTTGGCGGATTCTGGTAAGGTAGCGATCTCCTCGCGCGCATGTGAAACGGCGGTGATCGCGTTACCCAGAAAGCTCAAAGCCTCAGATATGCGCCCATGCTCGACTGGATCGGTTGCCGAATCAGCGAGGCCCTGCAACTTCTTCTGCACTTTCTTGAGGCTTTCCGCGCACTGTTTAAGATGGTTTTCCACGGCAACCTCCTTGCAAGTCTCACAGGCACGACCGTAATTCGAGCTGGCGCACTTGACAAGCGGGTGTATTGCCGCAGGTTACAGCCGCTTTACGATTCAGGTCAACACCTGAAGAGCATCTCAGTGTTCTCTGAACCGCTTCAGGAACGAGACCAATACGGCGACTTACCGGACGAGTAACTCATCCATCGGTGGTATTGCCGTGTCATTCTCTCGCGGTAACATTCGAGCCGAAAGGAGACCGTCATGGTAGAAAAGAGAAGTGAGCGGATTCAAAGGCGCGGTCCGAGTCCGGAACAAATCGAAAAGCGTGCGCATGAAATTTACCTGAAGCGTGGCGGCGGTGACGGGCGTGACGTGGATGACTGGCTCATGGCAGAACAGCAATTAGAGATCGAGGAGTCTTTTCAACGCCTCGGATAGACTCAAAACCCAGCCCACTCAGCCCCTCAACTCTGCTCAAATCGCTCGCCACGCGCAACCGGAATTGTGCAAACTGGCAATCCTGGTCTGAATCTAGGTTCCGCTCCAAGAAATCGTGCTGTCGTTGACATCGAGAACCGTGAATTGGACGGGGACTTTTGGAAGTTTTGAAGTTCTCCTAGAAATGCAACGAGCGCCGCGGCCAGATTGCCCGATTTCTTTTGTCCGTAGAACTCTCCTTCCTAAACACTCTGGCAATATTCAGGGCACTTTCGCGGTTTCCTGCCCAAGCTGGTCGATTCAAAACCGAGAAATGCTAGCGTGCTGAAAAAACGAAATCAATTGTGGAAAGTACGGACATAGTACTAGCTGCGAGCGGGCGTTAGGGCGTTTGCTTTTGGGCCGATGGAGTAGGTGGCGCTTCGGCCTTTACGAAATCTTTGTCGGCCGGACCTGCGACCGCGACCGGATTCGTGAACAAAACGGCATTCGGAATCACCACGCGGCGGCCGTTCGAAGCGGTGATAACGGTCGCTCTGGTTTGAATGTCGTCAACTCGGCCTTCGAGTCCGGTAACCGATATGAGGTCGCCGATTTTGAACGGCTCATTGATGAGCAGAAGAATGCCGGCAAGGAAATTCTGAAGAATGTTCTGAAACGCGAAACCGATGGCGACGCTGCCGATGCCGAGTACTTTTATTAAATCGCCCGCTTGGAACGAAGGCGCAATGATCGCGAGAGCGATCAAGAAGCCCAAGATTACAACGACGAGATGAGCGAGTTGGCCAAGAAGAATGCCCAAACTCTGCCGGCGTCCGCGACGATTGGCAGCCTGGCGGACCAGCCGCCGCGCCGCGGCAGCGATCATATAAAAGATAATGAAGACGAGAATGGCCAGCCCTAATTGGGGAAGGCGGGCGATGAAGGAATTGATGATCCGGTGGCCGCTGTTCCAAGCGCCTGAAAGGTTTACTTTCACGTAACCTCGGTCCGCGCAGCAACTCAGGCCGACAGCTCACTCGTGAGGCGGGCTGCTCCTTGCGGAATTATGGTGGCCGTCAGCCGATCTATGTATCAGGTGCTTCGTGGAGAAGGCGTGTGCGAAAGCATGGATGTTCAGAAGACGTGCGTCGATGCGGCCCAAAGTGCGTCGCCTTGCGCGCCATTCCCGCAGACCGGCTGCACGGCGGCGCTATCGGATTCCCTTCACTGAGGGTCTTTTGCTGATCTGAAATTACGAGCGGCTCTCGACTTACAATTTGTGAACTAGGTGGCAGATTTCCTTTCTCCTTTTGGTAAGCTGCCGTTGACAGCATGTGAGGTGACCCGTGAAACCGTTTTCTATTGCAGCGCTTTTCATACTGGCGTTGGGACTTGCTCTGGCGGATGAGCCGACTGAATTGACTTTGCCTCCAGGTTTTCACGCCACCATTGTGGCCGAAAGCCTGGGACCGGTACGGCATCTGGCGATTCGCGAGAACGGAGACATCTACGTCTCTACCCTGGATAAGGGAATCTTTGCTCTTCATTTGGACGCCAACCACAAGGCCGATGAGATAGAGCATTTCGGAGCCGTGCAGGGCGGAACTGGAATCCTTTTCTATCAGGGCGATCTCTACGCCACGAACGCCACCGGCGTTTTTCGCTTCACGTTCAGCAACAACAAACAGCTTGTGCCTGAGAGGATTCCACAGAACATCGTGGAGGGAATGCCAGTGAGGGATCCCGGCTTCAACCGGGAAAACCGACCTTTGGCGGCGGACGGGAAGGGCGATCTCTTTGTAGGCCTCGGCGGCTCTGCCAATCTCTGCGTTGCGCGGAATTCCCCCGCAGCCGCGCCTCCTGGCGCTGCGCCGAATGCGCCATCGGCGGCTCCCGTTGGATTGAAGCCATGTCCGGATTTGAAGGGCCGCTCGGGCGTTTGGCGCTTCAGTGCAGACAAGCTTAACCAGCAATTCCCAACTGACGGGGAGCAGCTTGCCACCGGAATTCGTGATATGGACGCGCTCGCATGGTCGCCCACGGATGGTCACCTTTACGGCATCATGCATGCGCGCGACGATTCCAACAGATACTGGCCAAACATCATCAGTCCTGAGGATGACAACAACATCGCCGATGAAATGCACCGCATAACGAAAGACACGAACTTCGGTTGGCCTTACACCTATTACGACGGCGTACGGAAACTGCGTCTGATCGCGCCGGAATATGGCGGCGATGGAAAGACACTGGCCCCGGCCGGAATTTATGACACTCCTGTGCTGACGTTTCAGTCGCGACGACCTGCACCGATGGATTTAGTCTTCTATTCCGGCGATAAATTCCCCGAACAATATCGAGGCGGCGCGTTCATTGTTTTGCACGGCACCCGCAACCAGAATGGCTATGACGTGGTCTTCGTGCCTTTCAACCAGAATGGAGTCGCAGGCGAACCAACTGTGTTCGCCGACGGCTTTGCCGGTTTCGATCACTCCGGCACAAGCAAGGCGCGCGCCAAATATCGACCATCGGGAGCAGCGGTCGGTCCGGATGGCGCGCTCTATGTCGCTGACTCGCAAGTCGGTCGCATCTGGCGCATCGGCTATGGTGCAAATTAGCTGGGTGTGAGCCATTTCCAGAATTTCCGAGAGGTATTGACCGCATCCCGGCAAGCCTGTCAGAGCAGCATCCTTTGCACAAGCCGTCCACCGGATTGAGGTCCAAGGGCGACCCCGTTCAGAACTGAGTCCGAATAGATCAGACACTGTCCGACGTAATTACTCCGACACGGGGCACATTTCGCCCGGGTAAATACCGTCAATGACACTGTAACGATGTTTCAATCGGAAGGCCCTATATGCCCTCTCACTCCACGAATTGCATACTTTTTCTCAACGAACGACCTACCGCCAGCCCGAGGAGTGAACATGAAGTTCAAAGAGATTCTGATTGCTGCCTGTGTGCCACTGCTTGCCGGCGGCGCCTACGCCAGAACGCACCTGCAGGACAGCTCGCAGTATGAACGGTATGGACAATACGATCAGCGCGACAACGGTGACCGGTACCAACGCGACGTATATCGAGCCTTCACCGATCACGACCGCGAAGTTCTGCAAGATTGGTATCGCGATCATTCAGACCAGTTGAGTTGCGTGACGACCAGGGCCGCTGGCACGGCGAGGACGTTGACAACCAGTTGCAGGTCGGCAGACCTCTTGATGATGATCTCCGCAGTTGGGCGCACTTGGTTCCATACAATCTTGAAGAGCGTCTTGACCCGCTGCCGTCCGCTTGGAATTATTTGATCCTTGGTGACAACGTCGTTATCGTGGATCGAGACTCGACCGTTCGGGACATCTATCACTTTGACCGTTTTAGTGATCAAGACCGTCGAACGATTCAACAATGGAATATCGATCATCCCAACGCGCTGAATCAGTTCCTAGGCGCTTTCGGTGTGCAGATCAATGACGGCGACCTCGATCGCAGGCTCCAGGTAGGTAACGTCGTCGATCCCGATTTGCAGGATAGGGCAAGACCTGCCCCGGACGACCTGGTCAATCAGTTGACTGTGCCGCCGCGCGGCTGGCGCTACGTGATCATTGGAGACAGGTTGTGCCTGGTGGACCGAGACTGGCGCATTCATCAGTCTTTCCACTTCCAAGACTAACTTTGGAATTGGCACGCAAAAATACAGATTGGTCGCGTCTGTCGCTTTCGATCACGCATCAAAATGAGATCGTTGTGACGCAGCACGTTCCGCCGCCGATTAACGTTGATGAGTAAGGCGGAAGCGACGACCGCCAGGAACGTGAAATCTCAATGCCTGAAACGCTACGAGTAGGGATGTTTGCTGATGTTCACAACGCAAAGATCGTGGCGCAATAAAGATCAGAGAGTCGTATAGCGCCTTCCTGTTACGCGGCAGTGAGAGATTAATTCAAAGGACGCCACACGATTCGGTCGCTCAGCCCAGCGACGACCTGCAACACGGATCGCAGGCTAATGAGCGTTGCCGAGAAATCAATTTTGATCGTCGATGACAATGCCCCAGTTCGCGCGGCTATTCGAGGTTTCCTCGAACGCAGCGGCAAATGCATTGTGTGTGGCGAAGCTGCCGATGGAATTGAAGCGGTTCAAATAGCCAGGGAGAAACACCCTCGTTTGGTCGTCATGGATTTGGCCATGCCCGCTATGAACGGGCTTGAGGCTGCGTGCGAGATTAAGCGCATCGAGCCGGAGGCTCTGATCGTAGTATTCAGCCTTTATTCGGACGCCTTTCAAGAAATTTACGAACGAGGCGATAGGAATCGATCTCGTAGTTTCCAAGGCCGATGGCGCTGCTGGACTACTGAAAGCCTTACATCCATTTCTGGTGCACTCATAAATTGTTAGCAGTTGCTCTGCATCAATGTGAAGGTATAATCCTCACTCCCCCGCGATTCCAAGTTGTGTGTGACAGGGAACCCGCAGTTCGCAGTGCGACCAGGTCATGCCCGTTTTTTCCGCTCGCCTCAAGGTCGCCAAGGTGAAGTATGGACAAGATCAACATCCTCCTAGTGGACAACAACCCCTCCAAGCTCCTGACATACGAAGCGATGCTGGCTGAGCTTAATGAGAACATCACCGTTCACGTCGCCGTGACGGAATATCCCACGGCAGAATGAGTGGCGCGACAGCATTTTGGCGAGGCACAGCGGGAAACTTTATGATTACATTCAGACTTTGCTTAGCCGTCACCAGAATTGGCTAGCTACGTAGGTGGCGGGCCGCTGCGACCGTTGATCACGTCGGTTTTAATTACAACCTGCAAATTCTTCTTCGACCAACCCTTAGGCGCTTTCTCCAGTACGTCGCGCATATATTTCGGATCGCTCAAAAAGTTGGCTGCCGCAATCGTCCCTGGCGCGCCCGCACCAGCCACTACGACTACCGACTGTTTTGTCACCGGGTCCGTAAGTCGCGAGATCAGTCCGTAGTCGCTCGTCAACTGTCCGGCTGGCAAGTCTGCCCAGAACATGGGGATCCCCAATAGTTTTCATCAGGTGCCTTACTGTCCACGATCTCAGTCAAGTTGCGATCAGCATCGAACCTGAATCGGTACCTCATCTGCGATTCGATATGCACTGCCCAGCCGCTGCCGAGGCCTATGAACACCACCGGCTCCTTCTGCAACTCCATGTAGTCGATTGCCGCACTGGGCTGAATTTCGAACTGTTTCCCTTTTGACTGGACCACGCCTGCCACCTTCGCCATCGCGATTGCGTCGTGATACGCCATCCTCTGAATGCCTGAACAAGGGCGATCCGATCGTTGTGGTGAGGGTATGCCGGGACGAGATGGTATCGGCAGGGACTCCATTGGCGCTCCTGATGTACTCGGCTGTCCGCACCAGCCCGCGCTGACGCCTATTAATACCGTCGGTGAGGAAGATTCGACTAACGGACTCCAAAACTCGTCAAGTGGAGTCGGTTGGGCGGCTACTCGCCAGATACCCGCTCCAATAGCAACAGCCGCCACACAGAGACCCGCCAGAAGCATTGTCAATCGGAACGATGCGAACGATTTGAACGTTTGGGTATGGTTTTCCGCGACAACGAGCGGCACCGGAGCCGTATGTACGGACGGACGGAATTCCGGAAGGTATGATCCGGCGGGCAAATCGATAACCAATTCGGATTCATGTTCCGGCTCATGGTAATACTGCGCGAGGCGCTTCCGGATTTCCGTGGCTGTGGCACGGACGATCGGATCGGTATTCATCTCGTCGATAGACGCGCGCCCGAAGACTTCGACGCCGAGTGTTCTTTCTTTCAGGGAAGCTCCGTTGATCCCACTCACGGCGTGTTCCACGATGTAACGCAGCAGCGCGGGGCAGCGTTTGCTGTTTTTGAACGAATGGTGCCCAAGAACGCGATCTAGTTGTTCCCTTACAGAAATTTTTTCCTGATCGGATTTTGAAGACCAGTCGGTTTGTAGTAGATGGGCCATTTCCAAACTCGAAGGCAAACCGCGAAAAATATTTCGGTATTGAAACCAAGTTGGGCGGAACTTTAGCACAGCCCGCTGGTTGGGTCAAAGCGGAAAAAATCCTCTGAATCCGCAAGACCTTTATTTCACGTGTAACGTACGTCCGGCTGTACTGTAACGCACTTGTAAGAGAGCGTACGCGCGGCTTAAGAGGCTGTCTGATCAGGGCGAAGTCGGTGTCGCACGGGCGCTCTTTGCGCCTCGCTGAATGGGGAAATGGTCTGTTCGAGAGCATTCCGGCGCAGTTACGGCACGTTCAAGCTTTGCGACTTGGGACCGGTATTTTGGGTGGAGATGTCAAAGTTTTTAAAATGGAGCGAATAAATGACTTATAGGTTCTGCAAGGGAACGCTTCTGCTTGGATGGCTCGCCTGTTTCAGCCTGACCTGCGCCCTAGGGGTAAGGGCACAGGAATATCGCGGATCGCTGTCAGGCACGGTCAGCGATCCTACCGGTGCGGCAATCCCAGGAGCGAAAGTCACTGCGAGGGATAACGCCACAAATGCACAGCTGACAGTGGGCACTAGCAGCCAGGGCACGTATACGATTCCGGACCTTGATCCGGGTACTTACACGGTCACGGTTGCCGCAATGGGGTTCAGAACACTCGTCCGAAACAACGTTCAAATTCGCGCAGGCGTACCGCTGGGACTAGACCTTCCCCTGCAGGTCGGAAACATGAGTCAGACCGTCACGGTAACTTCGGAATCTCCGCTACTGATCACAGATACCGGATCGGGCGGCACTGTTCTCAACAGTGACCTCGTCGGAACACTTCCGCTTCTGGGAAGCAATGTACTTTCTCTGATCAATACGACCAGCGGTAATTCCCACGTCAGTGCCTTCCCGGATCACCTGTCTGAACGCCCCTTTGATAATGGCGGGATGGATGGTTACAGCATCAATGGGGGCCCACAGGGAGGGAACAATAACAGTTACCTTCTGGATGGAGCGCCGAATAACAATAACGAAGGTGCTGGTTTTGTGCCTCCTCCTGATGCCGTTCGTGAAGTCAATGTAATGACGAACGCTTATGACGCGGAACAGGGGAAAACGGGAGGCGCGATCACGAGCGTCGTCCTGAAAAGCGGTACGAACAACTTCCATGGCGCGGCGTACTGGAACTTCCGAAACAATCACTTGAACGCACAGCTGTATCAAAGTAACGGTCAGCCAGCACAGGTCACGCAATGGAGCGAACCTGGATTCGAAATTGGTGGACCTGTCCGCATCCCGAAGGTCTACGACGGCCGCAACAAGTCATTCTTCATGGTGAGCTACGAACATTTTTTCGACACCGTTCCGAGTTCAGTCTCAAATACCTATCCTTCACTCCCCAATCTGACCGGCAACTTTTGTAGCGGGACAGCAGGCAATGGTGGCGTAGGTGTAGTCATTTATGATCCCACCACCAACCCTCGCCAGGCGTTCGGCGGCTGTCCTGCAGGGCAAACCGGTTCGGTTATCCCAGCCGGACGAATTGATCCTCTAATGGAGAAGCTGCTTGGCTATCTACCAGCCCCGAATGTCGCCGGTTGCCAGGGCGGCGCAGTCGTTCCTGGATGTAGTCCGGATTTCAACCTCAATCAGGGGCACGGTGATCACTATCACGCCATTACTGTTCGTTTTGATCAAACGCTCAATTCAAAAGAGAAGTTCTTCGCAAGTTACGAAGATGGAAACAGGCTGGAGTACATCGATAATCCAGGTGCTCCGAGTGTTGCAGCCGAGGCGGTTTATCCGATAACGAACACCTTTCGCATAAATCACGGTGCCACGTTCAATTTGTCGTCGATCCTATCGCCTACGCTGATTTCAACATTTAAAGTAAACTGGCTCCGGCATAACGGATTGGGTATCGTTAATCAAAACCCTTCGACAGCAACAGGCCTAGGTTTTGCCTCCGCCTTCAAAGACTTGATCGGAGCGAATAACTTCCCAGGGATTTCGTTCACGGTTGGAGGTGGTTTCGGGCCACCCGTGATTGGAGTTCCAAATTATGCTGCCAATTCAACCATCAACTACACCGGTTTAACAAATGGCGGTGGTGGGTTTACTACACTCAGCGACACGTGGACGGCCCAGGAGACGCTAGAAAAAGTCGTGTCCAAACACAGCATAAAATGGGGCTTCCTGTTCACGCAGCTGCTCCAAAACAACAAAACAATAAACGCTCTTCCGCAGGTGAATTTTAGTGACGTGTTTACAAGGGACAATTACACATTGCCCGATTCGACCGGCAGCGCCATCGCGGATGCGTTGCTTGGCTACCCGACCTACGTTAGCTACCAAAATCCGCTAAGCACTTCATTCGAGGACCGGTACTTTGCCCTCTTTGCTCAGGATGATTGGCGCGTTACCAAAAGGCTGACGTTGAATTTGGGTTTGCGCTGGGATGCACAATCGGCGCCACATGAACGATTCAACCGAGCCAATATCGCCTTCAATCCTTCCATTCCCAGCATCGGCGCTGGGGCAAATGCCGTGCCCGGGGCGATCAACGGTATCGGAGGGCAGTATCTTGGAGGCTTGGTTTTTGCGTCACCGGATAATCGTTCTCCGTACGCAAATGACTTCCGGAACTGGGGGCCCCGATTTGGGATGGCTTACCAGCTAACGAACAAGGTTGTTTTCCGTGGCGGATGGGGGCGCTTCTTCGATTATGCTGGCCAGTATGAGTTTCCGCCCAGCGCAGGTTTCCAGACCACGTCCGTTGCCCTAGCCACTTCGGATGGTTTCCAGACTCCGACGCTTTGTGCAAATGCATCTGGTTGTACCGTGCCGTCCGGCAATGCCCTGGCGGGTCTTTCGGCCAACGGGTACGCTTCGATATTCTTCAGCGGTCTGAATCGTCCTACCGGCGACGCGTTAGGCGCCCAAACAGGCGCGGGAACCGCCATTACATTTATGGATCCGAATTTTGTACCCGCATATGTCAATCAGTTCAACGCAGGTTTTGACGTTGAGCTCCCTTCTCAAATGGTTTTTCATATCGAGTACAACGGCAGCCGTGGGCACCACCTCATAGCTGGAAACGCCGCCTCGACAAATGTCGGTTCGAACGGAAAGTCGATCAATCAGCTGACCGCTTCTGTCTTCGTGAACGAAGGAGCAGTCTTAACCAACACCCTAGTCGCTAATCCATTTGCCGGTAAGCTTCCCGGTACATCGCTTAACGGACCGCAAATTCCGGAATCCCAGCTACTCTTGCCTTTTCCGCAATACACGGACGTCATTGAGACGGACATGCCTGTCGGGCTGTCCTGGTACAACTCCCTCCAAACGCGATTAGAAAAACGTGTTACTCATGGCTTAGAGGGTTCGATCAATTACACTTGGTCAAAAAACATGGGCGCTACTGGCTGGCTCAACGCGACTGACAGCGTTAACGCTTTGCTTCGGGCCCCGACCAGCATTGACCAAACGCATCTTCTGAATATCATCATGTCCTATAACCTGCCGTTCTTCAATTCTTCGAATAATCGTTTCGTGCGTGCCGGGCTGGGCGGATGGACGATTGCCGGAACTGCGCAATTTCAAAGCGGAAGTCTTATCGCCCCCTTCCAGACAGGCACTAGCGACATCGGGGTTCCTGCGGGTGTTTATTCCACTGGCTTGAATCCAATCAAAACCAATGCCGCGTTTGCGGGACAGCATTCACCGGGCCAGTGGTTTAACCCCTGCACGATCGACCCGAACGACCCGAGCAATCCAAGCGGATTGCTGCACTGCGGGTCTGGAACTGCGGCTGATGCGGCTTGGATCATTCAGCAGCCCTTTACGCTCAACAAACTGAATCCTTTCATTGAGGCAATGAAGTTCAATCGTCCTCCGGTTGCCTCTTTAGCTCTATTCAAGTCATTTGCATTAAATGAGAAGGTGAAACTTCTACTTCGCGGTGATGCTTATAATCTTACTAATACGCCGTGGTTTGGATGGGGCGACAATGGCGCGAGCATCGATATAAGTCCATTTGATTCTTCATTCGGTCAGATAGCTCCCGCACAAGGGAATGACCCTCGGACGGTTCAAATTTCAGCAAGAGTAACGTTCTAACATTAACTGGCATCAGTGCATAACCTGATAGGGCCGATGCTCCGGAACGTCCATCACCGGAGATGACGCGCAGCGTCGGTCCTTAAGCGATATTTCTCTGTGCTTGCTGTAAAAGCTCCGAATTCCTTCTGGGTTGTGCAAACGATTGATACGATGCAAGGTGCGCGCACTATGGCGCTCGATACAGGTAACCACAATATCTGTACTGTTGCGGCCGCGTTCGGACCGGCAGCGGCGAGCAACAATCCTCATCCGCGGCCCGATATGGTGCCGAACTCGTTTACTTTGCTGATCTACAGCTTGAAATAGCAAGCAGTGCGTTAAGACAGCTGCGCAAAGGCATCACTCTTTGTGCGGTCCGCAGTTATTCCGCTGGGCTCGATGTTCCTGTCACACATTCTATATCCGCAACTATGTTACGCGGCAGTCGGGCAGATTCCGCCACAACGCTAATATGAGCAAACCTGTAAGGCACCTAAAGTCCTTAATTTGCGGCGTAACGTACGTCTGGCTGTACTGTAACGCACTTGTTGAAGAGAACCGCACCGGCGTAAATACCGCCCATCATTGCGCCCGAGTTCTTGCGAAGGCGGCTTTTAACCTTCCATTGCGGCGAACTCAGTCTCCGACAGCTTTGCCTTGGTAGCTGTGTTCCAAGACAAGTAGTGCTTAACCGGAACCAAGTTTTGGGTGGGTACGACCAAGATTTTAGAAAAGGGAGGAAGTCAATGACTTCCAGATTCTACAAGCGGACGATTCTGCTTGCTTTGCTTGCTTGCTTCACTTTGATCTGCGCCTGGAGGTTGAGTGCGCAGGAATATCGCGGCTCTATATCCGGGACGGTTACCGATCCAACCGGAGCGGCCATCCCCGGAGCGAAAGTTACCGCCAAGAATAACGCAACCAATGCACAGCTGACGGTCGGAACCAGCGGACAGGGCACTTACACCATACCTGATCTTGATCCGGGAGTATATACGGTGACCGTCATTGTCACTGGTTTCAAGACGCTTGTTCGAAACAACATCGAAGTTCGCGCTGGAGTGCCTCTCGGTCTGGATTTGGCGTTGGAGGTGGGAGATATAAATCAAACGGTTACTGTGACATCCGAGTCGCCACTGCTAACGACCGATACGGGGTCGAGTTCGCAGGTTCTCAATACGGACCTTGTCGGATCTCTTCCACTTCTTGGCAGTAATGTCTTTTCGCTAATTAACACAACCAGCGGCAACTCGCACGTCAGCGCCTTTCCCGATCACCTATCCGAACGGCCATTCGACAACGGCGGGATGGACGGCTACAGCATGAATGGAGGCCCTGCTGGCGGCAACAATAACAGCTATCTAATCGACGGTGCGCCAAACAACAACAATATGGGCTTGGGATTCGTTCCTCCCCCAGACGCTGTCAGCCAAATCAACGTGATGACGAACGCCTACGATGCGGAGTACGGCAGAACCGGCGGAGCAATTACCAGCGTCGCACTTAAGACCGGTACAAACGCTTATCACGGCGTGGCTTACTGGAATGTGCGAAACAATCACCTCAACGCGAATCTGTGGCAGAACAGCGGGAAGTCTGCACAGGTGACGCAATGGAGCGAGCCGGGGTTCCAGGTCGGGGGCCCTGTGCGCATCCCGGGTGTGTACAACGGAACCGATAGGACATTTTTCTCGGTGACCTTTGAGCATTTCTTCGACAAAGTCCCCAGCTCGCAAAACAGAACTTATCCATCCCCTTCCGAAATAGCGGGAAATTTTTGCAGCGGCGCAGTCGGGAACGCTGGCATTGGCACTGTGATTTATGATCCGACCACAAATCCCCGAACTGCTTTCGGTGGTTGCCCCGCCGGACAGACAGGTTCGCTGATTCCGGCGAGTCGTATTGATCCCGTCATGTCTGCGTTACTGAAGAATCTTCCCGCGGCTAACGCCGCGAACGCCGCTTGCTCGAATCCGCGCACCCAGGGGTGCAGCACGAATTTCCAGATTCCGAATGGCCACGGAGACAACTATCACGCTTTGACGGTTCGGATTGACCAGACTTTAACCGCAACAGAGAAACTATTCGCGAGCTACGAAGGTGGGTATCGTAAGGAATTTATCGACAATCCTGGCGCGTCCGGTTCCGCTAATATGGGGTTTTTCCCGTTGACGAATACGTGGCGCGGTAATCACGGTGCCACTTTCAACTTGAGCTCGATTCTTTCTCCCACGCTTGTTTCGACTTTCAAAGTGAATTGGCTCCGTGCAAACGGCACGGGATTTTCTTCACCGTTGGGTGCTAGCCCGAGTTCCATCGGTCTTTCACCAGCGCTGTCGAGCCTTTTCGGAGCGAATAATTTCCCTGGCGTTTCGTTCAGCGGCTCGACCGTGAACTACACTGGTTTCAGCCAAGGTGGGCGGAACACAACTACGCTCTCCGACAACTGGACAGCGCAGGAGACACTGAACAAAGTCTGGAACAACCACTCGCTAAAATGGGGCGGATTGGTCACAATTACTACGGAAAACAACCAGGCGGCGAATCAAATTCCCACGCTCAACTTCGGAGACGTATTTACGCGTCAAAACTACCTGTCATCTGACTCAACGGGCGATGCGATTGCGTCTGCTTTGCTCGGCTATCCACAATCCATTTCATATACAAACCCGTTCCGCGCATCTTATGAAACGCGCTACGTCGGCTTGTTCGTGCAGGATGACTGGCGCGTAACCAAACGACTCACATTGAACCTTGGTCTTCGCTGGGATACGCAGAGCGCACCGCACGAGCGGTACGATCGTGCCGTGATCGGGTTCAACCCTGCCGCTGTTAGTATCGGCGCGTTGCAAAACCCGTGCATTCCCGGCAGTCCTGCTCCAACATCTGGTCCTGCATGTCCGGCAGCAGATCAACAGGCTACCAGCGGTGGTGGTGGTACCTATTTCGGTGGTCTGGTTTATGCAGGTGGCGGCCAGAGATCGCCGTTCGCTAACGATTTCCAGAACTGGGGACCGCGCTTCGGTTTTGCCTATCAGGCTACGGGCAAGCTCGTGTTCCGTGGCGGCTGGGGGCGCTTCTACGATTACGCGAGCGCATACACGTTCCCACCGAGCACAGGGTATACGTCTACGAGCACTGCCATCGTCTCGAATGACAGTAATCAAACACCGCTTGTGTGCGGAGCTACGACGTTTGCTTGCCCGTCCGGTAACCCTTTGGCCGGCCTTTCGACAAATGGTTACGCAAATATCTTTCCATCGGGACTTGTTCCAGTCACGGGGAGCAGTTTAGGCGCGGCAACAGGCGCTGGGACTAGCGTTACCTTCATCAGTCCAAACTTCAAGCCAGATTACGTCAACCAATTCAATTTTGGCTTCGACTATCAGCTTCCGTCGCAAATGGTCTTTCACGTGGAATACAACGGCAGCCGCAGCCACAACGTACCGCTGACGTTTCCACGCGGCTTTGCTGGCAAGCCCATCGACCAAGTCACGGCAAGCCAGTACCTCGGTATAGGATCAGGGCTCAACGCTAAAGTTGCAAACCCATTTCAAGGACTGCTGGCGGGAACGAGCATAAATGGACCCACCGTTCCGCTTCAGCAACTGCTCCTTCCATACCCGCAGTTTACCGGCGTAAGTGAGTCGAACGTATCCATTGGCCGTTTGTGGTACAACTCCTTGCAAGCGCGGCTCGACAAGCGTTTGTCCCATGGGTTGACTGTGATCGGCAACTTCACTTGGTCAAAAAACATTGGTCAGATCACACTCCTGAACCCGAACTTCGATAATCTGTCGCTCACGAATGTTCTTCCGTCTAGCCCGTTCACGCCGTGCAACGCCTGCGGCGTTGTCCGTGAGCCGGTAAATATCGATCAGCCGTTCCTTTTGAACATCGTCATGACCTACCAACTACCGATTTTCAATTCGACTGGGAATCGGTTTGTGCATGCCGCGCTAGGAGGATGGACGATCACGGGATCCGCGCAATTCCAATCCGGCAGCCTGATAGGCACTCCGACCGGCAACTTTATCTGGACGGGAGTGGATCCTTCCCAGCCAATTACAGGTGTTTGGACGGGTCAGACGATGACTCGCTACTTCAATAACTGTGTGCTCAATTCGGCAGGCACTGCGCTCCTTGCATCCTCGATCACTGCTGGATGCCCGGCAAGCACACCCTTATCCGACGCACCGTTCCGACAAGCAGCAAACGGCTTTTTCTTGAACAACATGCCACCTTATTTTGAACACTTGCGAACGCAACGGCCGCCGACTGCAAATTTCGCGATCTTCAAGTCATTTGCGTTCAGCGAACGCTACAAGTTCGAGATCAGGGCCGATGCTTACAATTTGACCAACACGCCGTGGTTCGAAGCTGGGGATAACGGTGCAGGGGTCAATACCACCCCAAACAACACCAGCTTCGGTGTGGTCAATCCGGCTCAAGGCAACGATCCTCGGACCGTTCAGATCACCGGTCGCTTCAGCTTTTAACCACCCACCCGGAGGTCTCCGGCTGTCCTCCCCGAAGGCAGCCGGAGCCTACGGTCGTTCATGTGCTGTGAGATAGACGATCGCTTCTGGACGTGCAGGATATTGCCTCAGGGGAAAGCGGATGAGGAAGAGTCGATTCACCGAACAGGAAGTTCTTGATGCGTTGAAGGATTTTGCCAATGGCACTTCGGTGCGAACTATTTCACTGAAGTTTGGCGTTTCCGAATCGACCATTTACCAGTGGAAAGCGAGATATGAGGGTCTTGAAGCGGTTGGTGTTGCCAGGCTCCGGGCGTTAGAACAAGAGAATTCGCACCTGCGAAGAATGTCGGATCTGCAATCGCTGCACATCCAGGTGTTAAAGGCGGAACTGGCGCAGAATCCTAGGCCGATTGATGCTAACCAAGAGCCTGAACAATCGAGCCCGCATTTTGGAGGGTAAATGAAATTGTGTAAATTTGGCAGGAGGCCTCTCACGCGGTCGACGGCTCTCGTCATCGTCGTGCTCGGCTTGGGGTTCCTTTTTCACTCGCCGCTTGCATCTTCAAAGCAGTCCGCTCAAGCGACGCCGGGTACACCAGCGGCTACGCCCTCAGGCCCGGGTGGTCGCGGAGGATTTGGTATGCGTCAAAGACCTGTGCTCGATTTCAACGACAACACAGGTTGGACGTCAATGTTTAACGGCCACGATCTCTCTGAGTGGGATGGCGACAAGAACATCTGGACCGTCAAGGACGGAGCCATTTATGCTGAGTCGACTTGTGTTTTACCGACGGGAACGGTCTATATCGACTGGAACGGCGACAAAAATGTCGGTGATTTCGATATGAAGTTCGAAACGCTTGCGACGGACAACGTCAACGGAGGTGTGCAATACCGGAGTTGGATCAAAGGAACACCTGGCAAGCCGACGCGCCCCGAACGTCCGAATTTTCCGGTTGGTGCAAATGCTCCCGGTCGTGGTCCCGCTGTGCCTGGCGGCGGTGCGCGCGGAGGTCGTTTTGCCGGTCCTCCATTGGGGTCGCCAGCAGCAAGCGCTGCCGATCGTGGCGGACGTGGCAGTGGCCCGGTAGTGTTCGCACCCGCGTGCAATGGTAATGCTGGTCCTGGGCCGGATGCGGCGATTGCCGTTGATCCTTACTATCTCGATGGCCCGCAGTTTGACTATGATGCAAAAGGCGGCGTCGCAGGCAATTTCTACGAGCAGGATGGTCGTGGCACGATGGCCAGTGCCGGGGAGATCGTCGTTGCCGAACCTAACGTTCAGCCTATCGTCGTGAATAGATTCGCTGATAGGGCAACAGCGCAAAGCTGGTGGAAGCAGAACGACTGGAACCAGATGATGCTCGTGGTGCGCGGGCACACGTACATGCAATTTATTAACGGTCATCTCACCACGGTCGTTGTAGATGACGATCCTACCCGTTTCCAATCGGCGGGCATGATCGGTTTCGAAATCGAAAGCACCGGCTCCGTGTCGATGCGCAATCTCTATATTCGCAAATTCTGAACAACAGGACGATCGAACATGGCGCGGGAGAAGAAGGTTGTTGGCGTGCGTAGATTTTCGATACTCATCGCACTGGCTGGACTGTTCGTTTCGTCAGCTTGCATTGCGGTTGCTTCGGAATATTTGACAGTCGGTGGCGACAATGCCCGAACGGGCTGGCTGAGGAACGAAACCCTCATCACCAAGGCAAATATCGGGCAGCTCAAGCTGCTTTGGAAGGTTCAGCTTCACAGCACGCCGCGACAGATGCACAACTTGTTCTCGCCTTTGGTAGCCACAGTCCCGACTTCTTCCGGGCCGACAGATGTGGCCGTCGTCGCAGGTGTTTCAGACGATCTATGGGGCCTCGATGTCGAGACTGGCGAAGTGCTTTGGTCTAAGAAGCTGGAGGAAGTCGGCCTCACGGGACTCGGTCCGCAAGGCGGCACGCTCTGTCCCGGCGGACAGACAGCTGCGCCAACAATGCAGAGAATGCCCGACGGCAAATATAAGGTCTGGGCGCTCGGGGGTGATGGCCGCATCTGGCAAATTGATGCAGCTACAGGCGCGGACATGGCTCCTCCGGACAAATTTGCTCCACCTGCCGGTAAAGCCTACGCGCTCAATCTCGACGGCGATTACGTTTACACAGTTCAAGCGCAGGGCTGTGGCGGCGCAACTTACCAAATCGACGCTTACAACATTAAAACGCGCCGAACGACCGCATTCTATCCGGGCGGCGGAGGTCTGTGGGGAAGGCGAGGGGTTGTTGTTGATTCGGAAGGCCGAGCTTACGAAGGCACTGGCGACGGCCCGTACGATCCGGCAAACAAACAGCTCGGCGAAACCTTCTTCCAAGTCAAACCCGACGCAAAAGGCGAATTACAGCTTCTGGGCTATTTTGCTCCCCCGAACGCGAACTATTTGTACAAGCACGACCTC
The DNA here is from genome assembly GCA_963753205.1 of uncultured Acidobacteriota bacterium. GTDB lineage: Bacteria > Acidobacteriota > Terriglobia > Acidiferrales > UBA7541 > Palsa-295. The sequence goes on from CAVWBL010000003.1 coordinate 50,594, forward strand.
GACTTGAACGTTACGCCCCTTGCCCTTGACTATATGGGACGTAAATTCTTGGTTGGAACTTCCAAGGAATGCCGGCTGTATCTCATGGACCGCGACAACATGGGAGGGGGCGACTCCGCCGCTCATCGTGCGGACTTGGCCACTTCTGGCTTGATATGTAACGACCGGCAGCAATACGACGCGGCTGGTGTTTGGGGTTCGATGGCCGCTTATGTGAATGCCAGGAATGAGGCGTGGTTGTACGTACCCTTCTGGGGACCAAAGAGCGAAACTTTTAACCCTCCGACCACTCATGCGCCAGCGCCCGTTCGCGGTGGCGTGGCTGCTCTTACCATTAGCCAAGTCGACGGCAGGTGGCAATTTGTTCCCAAGTGGCTCTCGGAAGATATCAACATGGGTGAGGAAGCGCTCGTCGCCAATGACATTGTTTTCACGTATGGTTCTGGCGAGAACACGAACCAAGCCATGGTTGAGCAGGCTTGGGACGCAGCACCAATTAGGGGAAGCCGAATCGACAAATCGACCTATGCGACGATTTACGCTCTCGATGCGCAGACTGGAAGGACTCTCTGGTCCAGCGGCAATCAAATCACGTCGTTCAACCATTTCAGCGGGATTACGGTTGCCAACGGACGGATTTATCTCGGAACTTACGACGGAACTATGTGGTGCTTCGGTCTGGCAAAGTAATTGTTCAAAACAAGAGGACTTCATAGAATGAACGGCAAAATCACACGCGACATCCTCGTTCTGGCCGTCGCTTGCACCGTTTGTGGCGCTGCATTCGCGCAATTTCGCCTTACTCAACCCGAAGCAACCACGGCACGCTTTGATGCGCAACACACGGGTTGGATTCCAGTCGATCGTGCGATCTCGCCCGACCGAATGAACGGTTTTTCTTTGCAGTGGAAGACCAAGGTTGAAAATACCGGCAGGAATGGCGCGGCGCTGAGCGGTGGGGTCGTCGCTGGCGCCGGTTTAGGCGTTACTCTTGCCCATTTGGGCGCGTCTGGCGACCGAACGATTGCAATCGACATGGATAACGGTCACGTCTTTTTCGATCGGGCGTATTCTGGTGGCACGGCTGCACCTTCATCGCCGAAGTGCCTCAGCGCCAGTTTGGCTACTCCGACGCTTTCGACGCCGCTCACACCTCCTGTTGCGGCGCCTCTCCGTCCTGATGGCCAGTCTGCAACCGGTCCTAACACGCAATTGCCATATAGCAGCGTGATTGGCGAGCCCGGTGAGGGAATTTCTCCTGTTAAGCCAGGTGCCATGTTCGCTGCGCCGGGCACTTTTTTTGCGCGTGCTGGCGCAACGCCATACGACGGCACGCCCGCCTCAGAAGCTGCAGGAATCGATTATGCCGAACATGGAACCGGGGCGGCGCCTGCCGGCTTCGGCGGAGAACCTGCTGCCGCGCGCGGTAATGCTGCTGCGCGTGCCGGGGCAGGTGGTGCCGGACGCGGTGATGCTTTTGGCGCTGCACGCGGTGGCCCAGGTCGGGGGCCTGGGCGCGGTGGCAATCTTCGTTATGCGCTATCCAACGACGGCTTTTTGCATGGCCTCACGCCCAACGACGGACTCGACGGCCAGCAGCCAATGCCGTTTTTGCCAGCGAACTCGCAAGCCAGCGACCTGATTATGGTGAACGGCACGATCTATGCGGCCACCATGAACGGCTGCGGTAATCCCGCAAATGGCATCTACGCAATCAAACCTGCTGCAACGCCAGCAGGAGGAACTTTTCCCAAGGTGAGTTCCTGGATGACCGGCACAGCCAATCCGCACACGCCCTCCTTCAACTCCGATGGCGTAATGTTCGTGACGGTCGGGTCCGGCGGCGGCGACTTCTCTGACTCTGTTGTGTCGCTCGATCCCGACACGCTAGAGGTAAAAGGCACATTCACACAAGCTGGCGCCGACTTCGTAAGTCCGGCCACGATCTTTAGGGTCGGTACTCGCGACATCGTGGCAGCTCAGGCCGCCGATGGGCGCATCTTTCTCTTGGACGGCGCCAATCTTTCGGCGCCCCTCTACGTGTCGACGGCATCAATAAAAACGGCTAGTTATCAGGCTGCCGGATTGGCTACTTGGCAGGATTCTACCGGCACACGCTGGCTTCTTTCGACGACCCCTACTTCCGTCGTCGCTCACAAACTTGTTATGAACGGGAACTCGCTTTCATTGGGCGAAGGCTGGACACTGGGAGGTCTGAACGCCCCGTTACCTCCGCTTGTCGTCAATGGCGTGGTGTTTGTCTTATCCAGTGGAGACTCGCCTTCGTCTGCCAAAGGCACCGCTCAGCTCTATGCGGCGGACGGCATGACCGGCAAGACTCTGTGGACGAGCGCAAAAACCGTCGCAGGCTACGTTCCGCGAACTTCCGCTTTATGGAATAGCCTCGGACAAATCCTCTTTGCAACTTCCGACAGCACGATCTATGCGTTTGGCATGAATCTCGAGCGCCACTTATAACACGCTGTGGCATGTTGAGCGCGCCTACTGTTGGATATGCACGAACGAGCTGTCGGGAAACGAGTGCGTGCATAACCTGTTTTGGCAAAAGCTGTCGTTTAAATCCCGCCATCTTATTGTTTCTTTTTTCTTTTTGTGATCGCAATTTTTCGAAACAGTTACGGGCAATCGCCATCTAACAACTGGAAGAGCGCAGTAGGCGATACTCCAACAATTCGAGGTCGTATCTGTCAAGCAGCACAAGCCTGACCCTTCGCTCGCTGTGGATCTACTCACTTCGAATTTCCCGCTGAATTCGGGAGATGCTTATTCTCCTAACCTTGGTCTGTTTTCTGCGACCAATTATCGGCTGGATGTCCTACATCGCTTTTGCATACAAACTTTTGGCCTGTCCCTACTGAGAACCCGATCCGCTGAAAATGAGCGGATAGGAATCCCCGAACTTCAGAGGTTCGGCCAACCTTCCGGCGTCAACTTTGTATAAGACTCGTTACTCAGCATCTAAGCCGTTCATCGCTGCCAACACGACCTGCTTAACGAAGACGTCATCGGAGGGTCCGATCGCGTGGCCGAGAAAATGAGAAATGAATACCCGATGCAAGCAGGCGCCGAAGAGTAGGGCGTACACAATTTTAGGATTTACCCGCTTGGCGACTCGCCCCAGTCGCTGTTCCGCGCGAATGTAGTTTTCCACTGCTGCCATAGAAATGTGGGGGCCCTCGTTCCGCTGTCGTAGTTCCTCCTGGTGAGCCCGCAGCAATTCCGGCTCGGCGAAGAGTGACGCGGCTAGGGGAACGACCTCTTGCATAAAGGCGAGAGCGCCGCGAACCACCCCCTCCAGATTCGCCCGAACGGTTCCTCGCCCTGCAAGGTATTCGAGATCGCGAAGTGGCGCCGTCATTGGAGGCAAATTTTGTCGCAGCAAGGCCAGAAAGAGTTCCACTCGGTCGGCGAAATGGACGTACAGAGTCCCATCGGCTACCCCGACGGCGCGTGCAATCTCGCGTGTCGTGGCACCTGCGAGCCCCTTTTCCCGCACAACTTTCTTGGCTCCGTCCAAAATCAGCTGCCGAGTTTCGCCTTTAGTGATAGGCATCGATCCTCCTTACGCAAGTGCATCCGCTCCCATGCTCTGGGAAAATGTTTTAGATTAGTGAGCATATGCCCAGTAGCCGTCATAGAGATTATCACAATTGCGGGAAGATGTTTGAAAAAGTCCTTGACACACGAACAGTCGGTCGCGTTAATATGAGCATACGCTCAGTATAAATGAGCTACCGCTCACTTGGAGATAATTCACAGTGAAACACTCGGTTGAATTCGTCGCAGTCATTGCATTGCTATTTTCTGCTCCGCTGCATGCGCAGGAGACACGCACTGCGAGACAGTATGATGCTCGAATGGAAATTCCCATGCCTGCTCGTCGGAGTCCGAAGGCAGTTGATGTCGTAGAAGCGCCGAAGCCCAACGAGGCGAAATGTCCCTCAGTTGGGCTCAGCTGCGGCCCATTGGATTTCGCCGGAAAAGCTCGGTATTTTGCTCGTCATTCATTTGGTGGCGGTGCATTCATCGGCCCACTCCTTTGGTCTGCGCCGACACTCGCAAAACCGCCCGCTCATTACCCCAATGACTGGCGTCAGGGACCGGGTGCTCTGGGCCGTTTGTACGGTGATGGACTCGCCTTTCAAACGGCTGCACAGACCGGTAAGTTCCTAACGGGGGCTGCATTCCATGAAGATCCTCGTTATTCGGCGTCCGACAGCCGGAACCCCGTCGTGCGAGCGATGCATGCTATTGCGTTTACGGCGTTCGACAGATCGGACTCTGGCGGTACTACTTTTGCCTTTTCGAATTTTGTCGGCTCGGCCTCGGCTGGTTTCGTCGGCACTGCTTATTTGCCTCACGGATACAACGACACAAGTCACGCACTCGACCGAATGGGCATCGCATTTAGCAGCATAGCCATTTCGAACCTAGCGCAAGAATTTACTCCGGAATTCCGCCAGCTGGGCAAGAAAATGCACCTGCCGGGGATCATGTTGCCGAATAGTTCAAACAGATGATCTTCGTCCGCATCAACTGCGGCGAATCTTTGCATGACAAAGCAGTCGCTTTGCCGAGGCAGTGGATGTGATGGCTGTCGATCAAAATTCACAAAAGAGGTGTTGTGTGGGAACAAGGTGGATTTGTTTCAGAGCGTTAATGGGTGTTTTAGTTTTCAGCATAGGCGTAATGGGCCAGTCTAGACAGACGCAATCGAACCTCATTCACGTCGATATTGATGGACTGCGAAGCGATCGAGGGCAGGTTGTATGTGCGCTGTTCTCGTCGGCTGCGGACTTTCCCAAAAGACCGGAGAAAGCTGTGGCACGTGATAAATCCGCGATCTTGAACGGTCACGCAACGTGCCAATTTGACAGCATACCGTCCGGAACATACGCTATATCGGTTTTTCACGACGAGAATGCCAACGGCAAGTTGGACACGAACTTCTTTGGAATTCCCCGCGAGGGCGTAGGAGCTTCGAATAACGCAAAAGGCCATTTTGGTCCCCCGAAGTTTTCCGCTGCGGCGTTTCAGCATTCCGGCGACACGGCGCTGGAAATTACGATGAATTATCTATAAGGCGGTGTCATGTGAGCAGCAACACGAATTCCATAAAACGAATGTGTATTGCTGGGGGCGTCAGCGGCATCTGCGGAGTCGTCTTACTCGGGCTTTCCTTCGCTATCAACAACGGTCCGCCGCCAGAGGCAACTTATGCGGAACTCGTGAATTTTGGGCAGCAAAACTACGCCGAGATACTCTGGGGGGCCTGGATGCAGGCGGTCGGTCCGGTTCTCATCGTCCTTTTTGCCTTCTCGGTCGTTTACCTTTCACGAGCAACTCAGAAAATTTCAGGCTGGATGACGTTTTTCGGGGCCGCCATCCTGATGTCAGTTAGTCTTATCGAGATCACGTTTTATATTAGCGCTCTATATCGTGATCCAGTAACGATGCCGTCCATCAGCCTTAATATCATCTCGGCTGTCCAACACTTGTATTTCATCGTTGCGGCCCCCGCCATGTTTCTGCCGTTGGGCGTTGTTCTTGTAAGCTCGCAGGTCCTTCCAAAGTTGTTCGGATACTTGGCACTAATATTGGGGGCCGTCTTTGCTCTTTTGGGAATGATCTTTCTGTTGTCTCTGACTCTGCCCGCTTGGGTGACGGCCTTTGGGGCGGTTCAGGCGCTCTGGTGGTTCGCCGCAGCCGTTGCTTTGATCGTGAGGAGCGGGAAATTAGCCCGAAATCTTGTCTTTCAACAATCCTGAGACTCACGCAACGCGTTAACGGCGCGGTGCTGGGCAGGTTCCTAGGCGCTGCGCTTAATACACGCCTCTTTGAATTCAGAAAACGAATAAATACCGTCCGCCAGGTATTCGACTTCTTCGCCCGTTGCCCACATCCGGCAGTCAATCTCCCAATACAATTTGTCGAACTTCATGTGCGGTGCGATTAGATGCCCTTCTGCCTCCAACATCCTAATGCCCTTTGAGACTTTTTCAGCCGAGGCCATCGCCTACCCCTTTGCGCCCTGTTAGCACTCGTCGCTTGCTTTTCTAACGGACAGTGCGCAAAGGATACGCGGCTATCACTTCGGCAGCAATCAAGCCTACGGTGTACGTTTGGCGGGTATCCGGTGTAGAGAGCATGGGGGAATTCAAGCTCCCTCGGAAGGGCGCGGCGATTTCAATTAATTGATTCTGCGCGTTGCCACTCCGAGCCCTGCGTTTGATTTTGTCGCCGTGCGAATTAAGAACGCATTAACTAACAGCCGTGCCTGTCAGCGACTAGGCGGGCACACAATCCGGGCAAGGGGGATTTATGGCCGTACCTGACCCGCAATTGGGCGTAATTGTTGAGCTTTTGGCAGCGAAGTTCGGTCACGTTCGTGACGGCGATTTTAGCGCGAGCGGTGACCTTGCTGTTTTACTCAAAACATGCACCATGATGTATCGCTGTTTGGAAAAAATAGAAAATCTATCTGACGACCCGAAGCATCTGCATCGGATTCACGCGCTGGCAAAGCGTGGCCTTAATGCTGTCAATTCACTCTGAATGTGCCACGGCATCGCCTTTGATGTGAACGGGGATTATGAACTCGCGACAAATCGGAGGCCATCGCGATGTTTAAGGAGAAATTCACACCTGGCATGCGAGTACCTATGCCAATAGGTACTCTTGACCCGCCACCACCGGAAAGTACTCAGTACTACTCCCAATCTGGTACCAGCGCGTGCGCTTCGAACATAGGGAAACAATTGAGCCTGTGATCTTTGTGGCGACGCCCAGATACTTCCTCACTGCGGGGAGGATCGAAATGGACTCCATCCGGGTTCTGGTTGCAAATCGCCCGCGGCTGATGCGCGAGCTCGTAATTGCCACCATCTCAGACCAGCCCGACATTCAAGTGGTTGGTGAAATAGACGACGAAGCACATATAGAACGGGGGGTCGACGAAACCTCGCCAGACTTTTTGATCGTGACGCTAGACGGGCATGATCGTCTGCCGGACTTCTGCCAAGCGATTCTGCGTAAGCATTCGCAGGTCAAGATCATCGCCATTGCGCCGGATCGGAATCTGACGGTGTTCTATTGGGCTTTTCTGCAGGTCAAGTCGAATCGAATCGAGGCTTCAGAGGCCGGAGTGCTCAACGCATTGCGCGGCGGCCTTCAGAGTTCGAGCACGGTGCAATGAATATCGGAGAAAGGAGCGGCCGAGTGAACGCGAAGCGGTTGAGGAATAATCATTGGCAAACAATTGCCGCACTGGCGATTGCCTTCGCTGTTTGCGCCACGGCCGCGAGTCCACAGGACGCGACGGTCAGTCAGCAGAGCCGAGTCGGAGCTTGCCCAACAGAATTTGAGTCTGGTCGCGGCTTCTGCTGCCCAGATCAAAGCGGTTCTCGTGCAGGATGCCGGATTGATGGTAGCGGTGAAACAGTTGGTCGCCGACGAGGCCACGTCGGCGGGCCAGATCATCGACGAGTCGGATCTGACCGAAGAAGCGATTTTTGACCGGTTGGAGACTGACCCGGTCTTTCGGTCTAGCGTCACGCGGTTAGTCCAACAATACGGATATCTGCTGCCGAAGGTAAACCCGGATTCGCTGCTCGGCAAGCAGCAGGAACTGGTGATGCAGGAGCGCGCGAAGTGGATCGCGCAGCAGGAGGAAGAAGAAAGGACGCAACAACACCAGCAGCAGCTTGCGCAGGCGCAAATCTCCTCATCTTGTGTCCAGCAATCGACGGCGAACTGTGCACAGCAAACGCCGGAAGCAGGGCTGGGAGGTTCGTCAGCCAGGTCGCGCAACGCGCTGCCAGTCGCCAATCCCGCTTCGCCGACGCCGTCCATGACGCCTCAGCAGCCGAATACTCCTACACCGGGCGGCTCAAACAGCAGCAGATTACAACTGGCTTCGCAGACACAGATGGATGGACAGACGGATCCGGGACTGGCGATGTTGGGACTTTCCTTGCCGAATGCGTCACCGCAGTTGGCCGGGTTGAGTCTCACGCCGCAGATCGGAGGTGCGCAAGGGATCGACGGAATCGATGGAAATGATTCACTCTCGACAAAATACACGGGAGGCAATCCCCTCAGCCTATTTTCTAATGGCGGCGCCGACGACCAAACCAATGCTTTGCCTGCATTAGACACGATCTCCCCGGCACATCCCTATGGGTCGCCGGTTGTTCCGAATCAAGTGTTTGAACCGAGATCGCCGCAGATTGCTTCGCAGCAGCAATCGCCGCAGTTGGTCCGCGCGAGCAATCCCTACCGCGATATTCCTTCGCTCTATGACATGTACCTCCAGGCGACGCCTCAGCCAACCGGGTTGAAGCGGTTTGGCAGCGAAGTCTTTGAGAATGGGACGCGGGACCCGCAGTTGATCCCGATGGATATGCCTGCTGGTCCAGATTATGTGGTGGGTCCCGGGGATGGCCTCTCGATCGACTTGTGGGGAGGAGTATCAGAGCGTCTCGTCAGGACAGTGGATCGCGAGGGGCGCGTCAGTCTGCCGGAAATAGGGCCTCTACTCGTCAGCGGCAAAAGCCTGGCCGACGTGCAGGGGGAATTGCAACAAGCCTTGCGAACACAGTTCAAGGACGAATCGGCCGATGTTTCGCTTTCGCGGCTGAGGACGATTCGCGTTTACGAAGTCGGCGACGTCGCCAACCCGGGTGCGTACGACATCAGCTCTCTTTCCACGCCACTCAATGCGCTATTCGCTGCTGGCGGCCCAACTGCACAAGGTTCGTTGCGTATCGTCAAGCACTACCGTGGGAGTCAGTTGATCGGGGAAGTCGACCTCTATGATCTGCTGCTGAACGGAGTCCGAACGGGAACTGCTCCGCTGGAAAACGGCGACACGATTCTTGTGCCGTCAGTTGGTCCTCAAGTCACGATCGAGGGAATGGTTCGGCGGCCGGCGATCTATGAACTGAAGGATGAAAAGACGCTGGCAAGCGTGATCGAGCTTGCCGGCGGTCTGCTGCCGGCGGCAACACTGCAGCATATCGAAGTGCAACGCCTTGTGGCGCATCAGAACCAGACAATGATCAGCCTGGATATTCCAGCGTCTGACAGCGATGCCGAAGTTGCCAAGAAGCTTGATTCGTTCCAGGTCCAGGACGGCGACCGTATACGGATTTTCCCGATCGCCCCCTACAACCAAAACGCCGTTTATCTCGAGGGCCACGTTCTGCGGCCGGGGCGTTACTCGTATCACGAGAACATGCGCGTCACGGACTTGTTCTCTTCCTATAAGGACCTTTTGCCTGAGCCTTCGACGAGCTATGGCGAAATCATTCGCCTAAATCCGCCGGATTATCATCCGACCGTTGAAAGCTTCAATCTCGAGCAGGCGCTCGCGAATCCGTCCACCGCTCCTGTGCTCGAGCCAATGGACACGGTACGGATTTTTGGCCGTTACGATTTCCAGAACCCGCCGACAGTATCCGTATTGGGTGACGTACGGAAACCGGGAACCTATCAAACGTCCGGGCAGATTCACTTGAGCGATGCGATTCATCTGGCTGGCGGCGTGGCGCCGGACGCGGACGCCGAGGACGCGCAGGTGTTCCGCTATCTGCCGAATGGCAGCTCGAAGATCTTCAGCGTGAATCTGGCGGCGGCTCTTGAAGGAAATTCGGCGGAAAACATTCTGCTCGATTCGCGGGACAGGCTACTGATTCATAAGAGTCCCGATGCGGTAGAACCCGCAATTGTTTACGTGGAGGGTGAGGTCGGCAAGCCGGGACGCTACCCGCTTACCGCAAATATGACCGTTGCCGATTTGATTCGCGTCGGCGGCGGATTGAAGCCGAGTGCCGACACGCAGACTGCCGATTTAACGCATTACAACTACACGGGAGCTGATCCTGCGGCGCTGGCCGGTGACCACCAGCCGATCGCGATTTCAGCAGCATTGGCGGGCGATCCAACGGCGAACACGACTGTTCACAACGGAGACGTTCTCACAATTCGCCAACTGCCGGGCTGGAACGATCTGGGTGCCTCGATCACCATCAAGGGAGAAGTGAAGCATCCCGGCACCTATGGAATCCGGCCGGGCGAGAAGCTTAGCTCCATTATCGAGAGAGCGGGTGGCTACCAAGCCGACGCATATCCCTACGGAGCAATTCTGCAGAGAACTCAAGTTCGGCAACTGGAAGTCGCGGCGCAACAAGATCTGATCCTGCGGGTTAAGAACGAACAATCGAATATCGCGCAGCTGCCGGAAACAGACGCGAACACAAAGCAGGCAAAGCAGGCCGCGCTTGCGCAGTATCAAACGACATTGACCGAGCTGACCGCAAATCCGCCGGCGGGTCGAGTCGACATCCGGATTTCTGACAATGTCAATCGCTGGAAGAATACGTCCGCTGACGTCACGGTGAGAGCTGGCGACACGCTAACGATACCTAGGAAGCCGAGCTATGTGATGGTAAGTGGGCAGGTCTTTAACTCGACGGCGGTGGCATACAGACCAGGCAAGAGCGCCAAGTGGTATCTCGAGCAGGCCGGAGGCCCCACAACCCTCGCGGACAAGAAATCGATATTTGTGATACGTGCCGACGGATCCGTTGTAGGCGGGAAGGGAAGTCTCTTCGCAGGCAATCCGCTGAACTCGGCTCTGAGGCCGGGAGACACCGTGATTGTGCCCGAGAAGGCGATCGGCGGAACCAGGAACTGGCAAAACCTCTTCACGGCAGCGCAGGTGGCGTCTTCGATCGCGAGCACGGTCTTCATCGCGCTGCGTTACTGAGGAAAGTAAGACTTGAGACTTAGCGGCAAAAAGGCGGTGTTGGTGATGTGCGGACTGTTTTCGGTTTCGGCGCTTGGGAGTGCGCGATGCGGCGCACAGGAAAAGGCCGAAGCGACAGCGGCACAAACCGTTACGGCGAATTCGGTGTCGCCGAGCAGCGATGATGAGAATTCGGTCGGCTTTTCCGCCGTGCAGAACTTTGTGAACGACCAGAAAGGCGATCTGGACGAGCCCGTTCCATCTGAAACCCGCGGACGCGGACTGGCTGCTTCCGCTCGGTGCAGTTGCGGGCGGGCTATTTGCGACGGACACGGAATTCGAGAAGCACCTTTCGAATTCGCCGACGCGGATTAAGTACAGCAAAGACTTTTCGAATGCCGGATTGGCGGCATTTGTTGGTGTCGGCGCGGGAATGTACGTCTGGGGACACGTGACACACGACGAACACAAACGCGAGACGGGATTTCTGGCCGGCGAGGCGGCCGTCGATAGCCTTGCTGCGACCTACGCTTTGAAATACGCGTTTGGGCGTGAACGTCCCCTGAACAACAACTACCAGGGCGGATTTTGGCAGGGTGGCGATTCGTTCCCCTCGGAGCATTCGGCGGCAGCTTGGGCAATGGCTGGAGTTATTGCGCATGAGTATCCGGGTCCTTTGACCTCTGTGCTTGCTTACGGACTCGCTGCCGGTATTAGCGGCTCCCGGTTAACTGGGAAGCAACACTTTCCGTCGGATGTGTTGATTGGAAGTGCAATGGGGTGGTTTATTGGCCAAGAGGTCTATCGGCATCACCACGATCCAGAGCTTGGCGGTGGGACTTGGCCGACATACGCCGAGTGGCGCGACACGGCGGCGGACACGTTTGGTATTGGCGGCAGCCCATACGTTGAGCTCGATAGCTGGATCTATCCGGCGATAGAGCGGCTCGCGGCGATGGGCTATATCCATTCGGAATTTTTGGGAATGCGTCCCTGGACCCGAAACGAGTGCGCGGAACTAGTTGACGAAGCTGGGGATGCGATGCGGGATAGTGACAACGTGCCGGCGCAAGCCGATCAGCTGTTTACAGAACTTCAGAAGGAGTTCCACGGCGATCTGGAAAACAATGGGAACTGCTAGGCGCCTTCGGCGCACATCGAGTCGATCTATTCGCGAGTTACAAACATTAGCGGGTTGCCGCTAAATGATAGCTATCACTTCGGCCAGACGATAATCAATGACTATGGCCGGCCGTATCAACAGGGGCTGAATGCGTACGACGGATTTTCCGCGTACACCACGGCGGGACGCTTCACTATTTACGTGCGCGGCGAATACCAGCACGCGCCGGGCGCACCGGCTTATCCGCTGAACGTTCGACAGGTGATTGCCACGGCAGATGACAATCCCATTGCAGCCTGCGATCCCTGTTGCTACAACCGACCGATTCACGCTCCTTGACACTTACATATCGGCGAAAGTCTCGGGACTGGAATCTGTCGTTTGGTAAACAGAGTCTTTGGTGGGGACCGGAACAGGGCGGCGCGCTGCTTTTCAGCAACAACGCTGCGCCGATTTATATGTTTCGCGCGACCAGCGGCGCTGTCGTTCTGCCCTCGATTTTGCAGCTGGCTCGGGCCGATGAAAACGGACTGGTTTTTCGGGAAACTCTCTGGCCATGAGTTTCCCGCGAGGCCGATGATTCATGGAGAGAAGATCAGTTTCAAGCCGACACCAAATCTGGAGTTGGGATTCACTAGGACAACTGTTTTTTCGGGCGTGGGCCGCGCGAATATGACGTTAGGGCTCTTGAAGAGGACGTACTTCAGCATTGGCAACGGTCTTACAATCGCACAACAGAATGATTCTAATCTCATCCAAATTGATCCCGGCGACCGGCACGGCGGATTTGACTTGTCATATCGTGTGCCCCGTTTATTCAATGGCTTAACGTTTTATACAGATTCTCTCGCGGAAGATGATCCTTCGCCGTTAGCGAATCCTCAGCGAGCGCCGTTCAGGTCCGGGATTTACATCCCTCAGCTTCCGTTAGTTCACAAGATGGATTTCAGAGCTGAGGGTGTTTATACGGATGCTCCCAATCCCGAAACGGCGACGGCAGGCTTTTTCATATATTGGAATACGAACTATCACGATTCATATACGAACAAGAAGAACGTATTAGGCGATTGGATTGGGAGAGAGGGCAAAGGCCGTGCAGGCGTGGACCACATACTGGGTCAGTTCACGGAACAGCATTCAATTTGGCTATCGCAACGCAAAGGTCTCCAAGGACTTTATTCCACACGGAGAGACCTTGAACGACGGTTCCGTGAAAGCCGATTGGTGGATAGGTAAGCAGTTGAGTTTCGGGCGCCGTGCAGTACGAGCAGTGGTTGGCGCCGATCTTGGCGCCGGGGCTGCAGACGAACTGGACATCAACGTTTCAGATTGCGTTTTATCCAGGCGCCTGTACGTAGCTGAGTGCTCGCGGCTAGTTGGCGTTCAAAATGCGATGGGGCGGACATTGAGGGAAAGCAAATCGAAATTCCACATTCGACTCACTCGATCGATGACGTAGTCCTCGATGCGCTCGGAGAGTGATTCGCCCGAATCGTGGTAGGCTTGAGTCTAATCGAGAGCACATCCGAGCGATTCATTACCGCGTAAGAGTTTGCTGGACTCTTCCGGGAAGCATTCCCGAACCGTGGACTCCTCATGGAGGGCGGCAATCGTCGGCTTTCTTCCGAGCCTGGTTTGTCGGTTTCGTTATGCCGGTGAAATGCCAAGTCGGTTACGCGCTCATGCCGCACCGTTATCACCGATCGCAATCGGTGGAGCGGGCGATACGCGTCTTATGGCCGCTCTGGCCAGCAGTTCGGGTCGGGCGCAGTCTGTGTGCGGGCTATGGCCGATGTTGTGGTGGGCTATCAGGTATCGCGGGCGATCTTCTGTTAACTGCGGCCTTCTAGGATGTGGCAGTGACACGATACAAGATCATCTGATTGGCCAGTTTCGGCTCATGAAGGTGTATCACGATTCGAAGATCGAGGACGCAAGAAAGGCGTTGGCGGAGCACACCGACTATTCGGCGGACCGCAAAAGCGGAATTATCTCGATAACGGTGACGGACCATGATCCAAGCGCGCCGCAGCGATGGCCCAGGCGTACGTTTCAGAGTTGAATGTGCTTGTGACACAGTTGAGCACATCGTCCGCGCGGCGTGAGCGCATTTTTCTTGAAGGGAGGCTTCAGAAAGTCAAGGCCGATCTAGATTCTGCCGAACAGAATTTCAGTGTCTTCGCCAGCAAGAATACAGCGATCGACATTCCTGAACAGGGAAAGGCAATGGTCGATGCTGCCGCTACTCTCCAGGGACAATTGATCGCCGCGCAAGCTGAGCTCAGCGGCTGAGCAAATCTATACGGACAACAACGTGCGCGTTCGCGCGGCGCAGGCGCATGTCGAGGAATTGCAGGAAGAAGCTAAATGAAATTGGTGGCGAAGGAACCCAGAGTGAGATCGCGAGACAATAAGTCGCTTATATCCGTCCATCCGTAAGTTGCCACTGCTGGGAGTAACGTATGCAGATCTTATACCGGCAGACGAAAATTCAGGAAACCGTTTACGAACTGCTGACCCAGCAATATGAGCTGGCGAAGGTGCAGGAAGCGAAAGAGATTCCCACGGTCAAGGTCCTGGATCCGGCGATGGTCCCGACGAAGAAGTCGTTTCCCGCCGCGTCGGTGATTGTGATTCTGGGAACAATGCTGGGGATTATCTTGGCGATGAGCTGGGTTGCTGGCAAAGCACGATGGGATTCGGTGGATAGCAAGCGATCCCAGGAAAGCGTTTGCGATTGAGGTGTTCACAACGGCGCGGCGCGGTTGCCTGTTATGCGCAACGGAAATTTGCGAGGAATCCAGATCCGAATGGAATCGGGGCCCACGGCGCTTGAGGGCGCCCCCGTGGGCGCGATGGTTTAAGGCGATCGCGCGGACCGAAGCTAGATTTCGTCTGTATTTACTTGAATCAAGAGGGTTAGGTCACAAACGCCCTGTAAGTGACGGGGCGAAGCTGTAACCGGAAGAGAAGAAAACACAGAAGTTAGCTGCGAGCGCATCGGCGGGTTCGGCAAAATGGCGCATTTGGACACTTATAATGCGGAATTCGGCCACGTTTTGGTGCGAAATGCGCCCTCAAATGAGGCTTATTGCGACCAGAAATGGTATGCGGCCTACACGAGCGCGAATCATGAGCGGCAGCGTTGCGGCGCAGCTAGGGGTGCGGAGCGTCGAGCATTTTTTGCCGACATACTCTTCCGTACGGAGGTGGAAGGACCGCAGAGTGACTCTAAACCTGCCGCTGTTTCCCGGTTAGGTATTTGTGCGGATGGCTATGCGCGACCGAGCGCTGGTGGTGCAGGTCCCGGGTGTTTTCACGGCTCGTGGGTTTCAATGGGGCGCCCACGCCGCTGCTGGAGGAAGAAATCCAAGGATTGAAGCGGGGGCTGGTTTCCGGGATGCGGGCCGAGCCACATCCTTTCGTGACCACGGGGCGAAGAGTGCGAGTTCGCAGCGGGCCGCTTGAGGGACTAGCGGGCATCGTCGTCCGACGGAAAAAGGGCAACCGTCTGGTCGTCTCAATTGAGCTTATCCAGCGATCCATTGGTGTTGATTTGGGCTCGACTGAGGTCGAATCGGTTTGCGAGTGAGTGATACGGATAAAAGCCAGAACATGCATGTGCCCGATCATGAGGAAGTTCCCGACTTAGCCTCTGAACTTCCGTCGAATGCTGCGGAAGTGATGCGCACCGACACAGGGCCGTTTTCTGCGGTCGAGGAACGGGAGGCACTTCCGGGCGCTTGGTAAGAATGTACTGTTGAAATATGCGGCCGAAACGTCCCGGCTCTTTCAGATGGCGTTTTTCATCGTCGTAGCCCGCGTGTCCGGAGCCGGGGATCTCGGAACGCTTACCGTGCTGATAGCGACTGGTTCTCTTGTGGCTTTGGTGGTGGGTGATCTGGGAATTAATACGACGACAATCGCCAAGATGAGCGGCAACTGCGAGCGCGATAGGGATGAGATAGCGTCAGAAGCCCTTTCCTGGAAGGCCGCATTGACCGCCCTGGGGCTCTACTCATTTGCGGGGCTTTATACCTTACCAGAAGCACGGGGTCGTGGGCTGAGATCGTAGCCGCAGCTGTGATTTCGCTCGGCTCGGTTTGGCTGGAGTTTTTGTGTGCGTTGACAAACGGGCTCAACCGACTGGACGTGGAAGTCTGGATTCGAATTGCTTACCGCGGGGTTGTCTACGGGGGCGGCACGTTCGTTGCGCTTTCGGGGAACCTGAGGACCGACCTATTATTCATGGCTGCGGCGGGCGCGGTCGTTCTCGGCGGAACGCTCGTGCTGATCAGGGGACGGCTGCTGCGGCAAATGGCGGTGGTCTATCGCCCAGCTCCGAGATGCACCTGTTAAGAGACTCGTTGCCGGTATGGGTGACGCAGCTGGCCCAGCTAAGCTATTTGAGGTTCGACATCGTAATTCTGGGATTCGTACACGTTGCCACGCGCGAAATAGGGTGGTACGCGGCGGCTTGGAAAATTGCGGATGTCTTAAGCGTGGTTCCGGCTTTGCTTTCCGGCGCAGCGCTTCCCTTGATCAGTGGTGGCGAACAGTCAAGTGTTCCGGTGATCGCGCCGAGATACCTCAAGCTGATGTACGTGCTTCCGTTCCTGTTCGCCTTGCCGCTGGCGATTGGCGCCGGGTGGATCACCAGGTTGTTTTATGGGGTGAGTTTCACAGGCACGCCCGAAGTGCTGCGGATTCTGGTTTGGGCCGTGGTTCCATTTTTGTACACACGTTCCTCGCGACTTTGGCCGTGGCTATCGACCGCCAGGCCGAAGCTGCAAAGATTGCAGCTGGGCTTCAATTCTAACTGTGCTGGGTGCGCTGATTTTGGTACCCAGGTTCGGATACGAGGCAATGGCTGCGGTGAGCCTAGTGGCGAATTCGCTGTTTGCCTGTGCAATCGTCTATAGATTTCGCGGCGCTACAGAGTGCAGCTACTACGGTGTCGCCCTGAAGTCGCTAGGCACTGCTTTGGCGGTGTACTGGGTCTGCTCATCGTTTCTGGGTGCCATTCCTCCCGCACTTCTGGTGGTTTTAGGGCTGGCGGCTTACGGTGCGACACTCTTGCTTCTGCGGGTTTTCAGCGTGAGCCACTTGAACCGAGGGTGGCGAAATTCCTGTCGCTCTTGTGGAGGAGGAGCGCGGTTGGGGAAGTGGGCGTCGCTTGAAAGTATTGATGATTTCGAAGGCGCTCGTCGTGGGTGCGTACCACGCTAAGCTGCGCGAATTGGTGCGACAAGGCATCGATTTGACGGTCGTTGTTCCGCCTGCCTGGGGCAGTCAAACGCTAGAGACGGTGCCGCCTGACGGATACAAAGCTATTGGTGAGGACGTGTGTCTTTAGTGGAAATCCTCACGTGCATTATTACCCTGGCATATCAGAGCTCATTGTGCGGGGCGATTGGGACTTGGTGCACATCGACGAAGAAGCCTTTCTTACCGTCACCCACCAAGCATTGAGAGCGTGCAAGCGGGCGGGAAAGAAGGCGGTATTCTTTGCATGGCAAAACATTAGCAAGACTTATCCACCGCCCTTTGGCTATTTTGAGCGCTTCTCGTACAAACACGCGGCGGGCGCCATCGCAGGAAACGCGGAAGTACGCGACATACTGCTGGCAAGGAATTTTCTCGGGCTGATCACGGTGATTCCGCAATTTGGTGTCGACGAGACTTTTTTCCAAAAGCGAGAGTTCTCCGAGCTCAGGAACAGGCTGGGCCTTGCGGATAAGTTCGTGATCGGTTACGTGGGCGAATCGTAGAGGAAAAGGGCATTACGGACCTGCTTCATGCTCTCGCTCTTTTGCCTGAGCATTGCGTGCTGGTGCTCGTGGGGAGTGGAAGATTCGAAGCGGCTGCCAAGAGTCTTGCAGAGGATCTCGGACTAAGCTCCCGAATACGGTGGGTTCCGCGGATTGGTTCACTTGAAGTCCCAGACGTCATGAATGCTTTCGACGCTCTCGTGCTGCCGTCGCGTACGACGCCGCGATGGAAGGAGCAGTTCGGACGAGTCTTGATCGAGGCGATGGCTTGCGAGACTCCTGTTGTGGGTTCGGACTCGGGAGAGATTCCGCGTGTGATTGGAGACGGCGGCCTGCTCTTCGTAGAGGGAGAAGCGAATATTTTAGCCCAGCGATTGCTTCGTTTATATGAGGATCCCCAGTTTCGCGGGAGCTAGGCGCAAAAGGCCGCGACCGTGTTCTGGAGCGGTTTACCCACGGGCATATTGCACGTTCGACGTCGGAGTTCTACGACAGGATCTTGTTACAGCCAATTGGGCGGGCCGTGGCGTGACCGCTCCCGGCCCCCTTGGAAGAGCGGGACGAGTGGGTTTTCTCTCGGGGGCTTCGCGTTCTTGTTGAGGTGGATTGAGTGATGTCCGTTTCGGCATATGGCGTGATATTCATACCGGTGGCGCTTTGGATTTTAATTTTTCGTTCGCAGTATCTCGTTCCACTCTTGTTGGTCTCATCGGTACTTGTTGCGGCACCTATTGTGGACGTCTCTTTGGGAGGCTTCGACCTCTAGTTAAGCCCTATTACTTTGTGACCGTTTTGCTTGGATTTCGCGCCCTTCCGTTCTTGTTGAAGTATCCGCTTTTGAAGCGAGGATTAGACCCGGCCGTGGGTCGAATTGTGGGATCTTTCGCTGCATTCTGGAAGTGGTCGGTCGTTTCAGCATTCTTGTTTCCGGTAATTTTCGCGGGTTTGCCAGTAATAAATGCTCGGGCCGTGGAGGGTGATGTTGCCGCTGCCTTTGCCCTTGGCGGACAGACCAGTCCTTTGCGCTGGACTTTCGAGAACCTTGGTCAGGCAGCATACCTGACGCTAAATCTTGCCGCCATCGTGTACGTTGCCTTCGTTAGTCGGCAGAACGGTCAGTCTCGGAGGGCCATGAAGGCTCTTCGCGGTGCGATTTTTGCCGTCGCCGTGATTGCCATGCTCCAGAGTTTTGTTGCTTGGAGGGGATTGGATTTTCCGCTGTTGTTTTTCAAAAGCAATGCGGCGTACTCGCAAGGCTATGGTGGAGCATTTGACGCGGTGCGGCGCGTGAATGCGACGTTCGATGAAGCTTCTTATGCGGGGGGCTTCTTGGCTGCGGCGGTTCTCGGTATGTTGGCGGCGCGATTGCGCGGTGGCTATGCGAATCTGTCTTCAATTCTTCTATTGATTGTTAGCCTGATCTTGACAACCGCCACGACGGGCTACGCAGCGCTTGTAATCGGTGCCATTCTTCTCTCTTGCTATTTCGTACGTCGTACCTTGAGCGGGCGATTACCCAGGCGCGTCCTGTGGCAACTGGGCGGCGGTGCGCTGCTAGCCGTAGGAGCTGTGGTTTTGCTCCTGACCTTGGACGCGCCGCTACGGCAGGCCGCATTGGATTCCACGATTGGAAAGGCCGATACGGTATCCTCTTTTTCGCGCGTTTCTGTTGATTTGTACTCCTTGAGGCTGCTCGCCGGAACGTACGGTTTGGGAACAGGGTTGGGAAGTAACCGCCCGTCAAGTCTTGGCGCATATCTGCTGAGCAACGTAGGTATCGTCGGCTCGGTTTTGTTCGTCGTTTTCGTCCTTCGGTTACTGAAATGTCTGTTCAGAGTTTCGCGATCAGAGGGCCGGGGTTCCTATGCCATGGTGGCTTGGATGTTGGTCGGAATTTTAATAGCGCAAGGACTTGCGCTGCCGGACATCAGTTGGCCCCCGTTCTGGGGCACTCTGATGATGGGAGTCAGTCTCCTTGTGGCCGAAACGAGTAGACTCCGACAGGGGGAGTTCGTGCTCCACAAGTGGACGGTTCGGCCTGCGGCGCAGGGGCCCGCGCCGGCAGGGGCGTAACAGTCATCGCATGTCTATTGCGGTAAATACGCGGGTGTTGGGTGCGTCGATAACTGGCGTCCAAAGGTACACGCTTGAGCTTCTGAATCGTTGGGGTGGAATAGCGGAGCGGGTCGCACCACACGGCTTGCGGACCGGGCTGGCCGGTCAAGCCTGGGAACAATTAGTTTTACCTGGGAGATTACGAGGCCGGTTGCTATTCAGCCCTTCTAACAGCGGCCCCCTCGAGGCGAAGAAACAGGTGGTGACGATTCACGACACGGCTATATTGGACTGCCCTGGAAGCTTTAGCGGAGCTTACGGCTCTTGGTACCGGTTTCTTTTGCCTCGTCTGGCGAGGCGTGTGAAGCAGATAATCACCGTTTCCCAGTTCGTGAGGGAGCGCATTGTGAACTGCTTTCAGGTAAGCCCTAACAAAGTAGTCGTAGTTTCCCATGGTGTGGACGCTCGATTTTGCCCTAAGGCGGTTTCGGGTCTAGGGGAAGCGGTTACGGCCCTGCAACTGCCGTCACGCCGATACATCCTCAGTGTGGGCTCGCTGGAACCGCGGAAAAATCTCAAGCGTTTGTTTCAGGCGTGGGCCCGGGTGCAGAGTCAGGTTCCTGAGGACGTGTGGCTGGTTGTGGTAGGAGCAGCCGGGAATCTGCGGGTCTTTGGAGATATGCGTCTCGATGATCCCCCAGCCCGGACGTTCTTGGCCGGGCATGTAGAGGATCGCTTGCTTCCAGCGCTTTACGCTGGGGCTATGGCGATGATTTACCCGTCGATTTATGAAGGCTTCGGGTTGCCTCCATTGGAAGCCATGGCGAGCGGCACCGCCGTGCTGGCGGGCAATCGGTCCTCGTTGCCGGAGTTGGTTCTGGACAGCGGGCTGTTGGTCGACCCGTTCAACGTCGAAGAGATTGCGGAAGGGATTTATCGCCTGATTACAGATGCAGACCTTCGGGCGGGATTGCGTGAAAGCGGCTTGCTTCGGGCAAGACAGTTTTCGTGGGATGAGGCGGCGCGCAGAACGCTGGAAGTTCTGCAGGCCGTGTAGAAGAGGGCACCTAGCTGTTCAAAATCACGGAATCGCCGTTGGTGCTGGTGGTCCATCGGCGTGGGTGGGTTCAACTATGAGTGAGAGCGCGGTTTTGGGGGCACATAAGACAGACTGGGAGGAACTGGCATCTCTGGATGCCATGTGGGCGATACTGAGCGAGCGGGACAAGCGTGGCAATAAGTGGGACAGCGAACAGTTCTTTAGGTCGGGCCAGGAAGAAGTCGCGCAGCTGATGGCTGAGTTCGGCCCGCTTTCTGCTGGCCGGTGCAGAGCGCTTGATTTCGGCTGTGGCGTTGGGCGGCTGACGCGCGCGCTTCTGTCCCATTACGACGAAGCACACGGAGTGGATATTTCCGATGGGATGATCGAGAAGGCCAAGAGCCTTACACCTCGGTGCCACTTCTACGTTAACAACTCCGATGATCTCTCCCTTTTCCCGGATGCGATGTTCGATCTGGTTTATAGCAACCGAGTGCTGCAGCACCTGCCGTCTTCGGCAATGATCGGACGCTATCTCGGAGAGTTTTTTCGAATAACGGCGCCCGGTGGATTGGTCGTCTTTCAGGTTCCGTGTCGGAAGTCTGTTCGAAACCTCTTGAATTTGAAACGGTCCGCATATCATCTTTTGAAGATCGTAGGCGTGCGCTCTGAGGTACTGTTTGCGAAATTCGATCTGCATCCAATGAGGATGACCGCCCTTTCGAGGAGACGGGTGGCGGAAACGGTTAGCGCGTCTAACGGAGAACTTCTAAGAGAGCGGCCGGACGCCTCGGCACATTTTGCGGTCCTCTACGCCTGCCGCAAGCTAGGGGCGAGCGAGCGTACTCGGGGTGTCTAATTCGATTATAGGCAATAAACATTCTATACAGTGGTGAGGTTTTTATCTGATAACCTCCTTATCTGAGCCTTATCGACTTGATTGACTGTTAGGAAATTTTAATTGTCTTCTATCGAAGTTGAGTCAGACGTGTACCGACAGACTTATAACGGATACCACGAGGGCGTAGCGGGTTCGAATCGGCGGGTTTCGTCCATTCTTCATGTCGGCAAGTACTACCCGCCGCATACGGGTGGGATCGAAACGCACCTGAAGGCATTGGTGTCCTATCAGAGCTCGACGATGTCGGTACGAGTCGTGGTGGCGAACGATCGGCCGGTAACTCAGACAGAGGCATTGGACGGAGCCAGCATCACGAGGGTTGCGTCGTTTGGGGCAGTGGCTTCGCAACCTCTTTGCTTATCGTTGCCATGGAAACTGGCAGGGTGCAGCGAGCCGCTTGTCCACCTGCATCTCCCGAATCCATGGGGTGCGCAGTCGTATTTAATGAGCGGCCATCGTGGGAAGCTGATTGTTGCGCATCACGCTGATACTCTGGGACGGCAGCAATTGAAACGAATTGTGGACCCGTTTGTCCGGCGGGTGATGAAGCGGGCCGCGGCGATTATCGTGACTTCGAAGAAGTATTTGGATAGCTCAGAGGAACTGCTCAATTTCCAAGATAAGTGCCACGTTGTTCCGCTTGGCATTGATCTAGACGCATTCGGAGCGGACGCGCCCGATGAGACGAAAGCTATCCATGAAAAATATGGGCAGAAGCTCATCGTGGCGGTCGGGCGACTGGTGCCATATAAGGGATTTGAAGTTTTGTTGAACGCGATGAGGGAGATTGATGCCACGCTGTTGCTGATAGGAACCGGTCCTTTGCGTGAAGAACTGCAAGCCAGGATCGTGGCGCTAGGGATACAAAATAAAGCCCACATGCTGGGATATGTGAGCGATACGGTGCCTTATTACAGAGCTTCGAAGATGCTGGTGCTTCCTTCGGTGTCGCGGGCGGAGTCGTTCGGGCTTGTGCAAGTGGAAGCGATGGCGGCTGGCATTCCGGTGGTTAATACCGATATCGCCTCGGGCGTGCCGGAGGTGTCCGTCAATGGTGAGACGGGTGTTACCGTCCCTCCGAGTGATCCCGGCGCACTGGCACGGGCGATTAACTTTCTGCTGGATAACGAGGAAACGCGACGTCGTTATGGCATGGCTGCGAAGGCCAGGGCGTGCGAGCATTTTTCGCTTCAGAGAATGGCGCAACGGACGCTCAGCGTGTACGAGGCCGTTCTGTAGTCAGAAGCCTGCTCGGTCTGATGTGAGAGAGAGCTGTACGGAGTACTTGGCGAATCGCTGCTTGTTCAGCTTTTAGGTATCGTTTTAAATCTGTTGCCTTTGCTGTAATCCCTAAAAACACACGGAGCTATTGACCATGCACAATCTATTCGTGTGGTTCGTCGTGAGCCTCGGGGTGTCGCTACTGCTCACTGCATTCGTGCGTGACCGCGCCATTTCTTACGGAATCGTAACAGGGCCCGAATTGGACCGGCACATTCATACGAAGGCGGTGCCGAGGTTGGGGGGAGTGGCCATCTATGTTTCGGTGGTTGCAGTTTTGGCGTTCTACCTGGTTGCAAAGAAGCTGCTTGGTGTTGCGCAGCCCTTTGCCGCGCGCGATTTTCTGGCGCTACTCGGGCCTGCAACGATTATCTTTCTTCTGGGCTTGTACGACGATTTGCGCGGAGCAGGCGCCTATCTAAAGTTTGGTGTCCAGGCGATTGCGGCTGTGGCGCTGTACTTTACGGAACCTGGTGTGGATCACATTGCGTTGCTGTCAAAGACGCATGGGTTCGGCGCCGTATTGGGAGTGCCGATCACTGTACTCTGGGTCTTACTTGTTACGAATGCGTTTAACCTGATTGACGGTCTCGACGGCCTTGCGGCTGGCTCGGCGCTGTTTTCCACAGGTGTTGTTCTTATGACTGCGCTGATTATTCCAAACGGGCGAGTAGCTCTAATCGCGACTGCCTTGGCCGGTGCGATACTCGGATTCCTAAGGTTTAATTTTCCTCCAGCTTCCATATTCCTGGGAGACTCGGGAAGTTTGTTTGTCGGATTTATGTTAAGTGCGCTTGCGCTTATGGGATCTGAAAAGGCGCCGACATTTGTGGCTGTGGCGATTCCCGTTATAGCGCTGGGACTGCCGATATCGGACGTTGTGCTTGCGGTTGTGCGGCGGTTCATTAGTGCAAAGCCTCTATTCGCGGGGGACGCAAGACATATCCATCATCAACTGCTTAGGAGAGGTTTTTCGCAGCGCGATGCGGTGCTCACGTTGTATGCGGTAACCGGCGCGTTTGGGTTGATGAGCCTGATGTTATTGGAAGGAAGGCGGACGCTGGGTCTGGTTCTTGCGGCGACCGGCATCGGCGTGTTTATGGGACTACGGCAGCTCCGCTATCACGAATTTGACGAATTAATTTCGTCGGTGCGGCGAGTCGGCCGTCGACGAATGTTGGCGAACCACGTGGCAATCCGGCGTGGTGCTGACTCCCTTCGGTCGTGTGAGAGCTTCGAGGCTATCTGCGCGGTGTTGCAGTCCACACTAGAGCCAATTGGTTTTGATGGCATCCGCCTCGAAAAAATGGGCACGTACGCATACTCGGCATCCTTGGTTTTTCCGATGCAATACGGCGCGATGGGTGCCTTGGCGTTTTCGTGGTCCAAGAACAAGACGAAAAAAGCGCCGTGGGAGTTAAAGCTGGAGCTTGTCTCAGGCAAGAAAATTCGCTGGGGTTACCTTTCGATGGTTCGAATGTCAGCGAGGCAACCACTGCACCTGGACGTGAATGTTTTCCCTGAGCACTTTCAAACAGCGTTGGCAGATGCTCTAGATCGCGCCTGCTGTAGCCTAGATGAATCGGAAGAGGGCCGCGAGACCAGAGCCAAAAACCACAGCTCACAACGTTCCTCTCTGGCCGCCGAAGTGATCGCTGATTAGCCTCAAGCTCCGAACAACATGACATCTCTTTAAGTCCGATATCCAGCGGTGACACTTATACCGCAGTCACGGGCCGCAGCGTCGCACTATGACATAGGTTGATCCGCTCAAAGGCGTGCCGTTGAATGTGAATACGGGGGCAGTCGCGCTGAACGTTGTCTCCTGAATAAGCGTAGCTGATCCGGTGCCGCCGACCATATGCACATCACAAACGGTCGCCGGGCTTGGCAGCACATTAGTCAAAGTGTCTGTGACAGTCGGATTCGCGCTGGTGGTACCCTCCGCCCCGATCGTCCATTGACATGTCTGCCCCGTTCCGTTCACAGATGACACGGATGCGGACTCGCCCCAGCCGGTGCTAAGAGACAATTCTCTCCTTTCGTGCATGCTGGCCCTGCATCGGAAACTGTCAAAGCCTGATGTACTGTGCCCGTGAAGGTGGATACAGGTGATACGAAATAAGAATTATTGTTCGGACTGTACCATACAGAACCGTAGGGATCACCAAATCCGGATCCGGTATTGTTATCCACACCAACATAAAGATTGCCGCCTGCATTGCGAAGATGCATTGCCTTCTGCTGAGTGGCCGAATCAGTAGTTGCAATGAAGCTGTCCGTTGCATTCTCTGAAATATAAGCACCCGGTTGCGTAAATGCAGCTTGGCCGCCTGTAATGTAAGTGTTCAGTGCAGTCGAGTCGCGGACCGTTCCATCCCACCGACCCATGAACACGTTGAAATCCGCGCTCGAATCCAACCAAATCGGTGTGCCATAATCCCACGCAGTGAACGGAGCAAACGTGTTCTGAACGTTCTCACCCGAGGCGATGCCCGCAATATGGACGCTATCCACACTTAATGGTCCCCTTTGAGAAGAGCAATTTAAGCATTCATTCCCTGAGATCGTAGCGCCAGCGGCCGTGCTTGTATTTTGGAAGTTAAATGCATGGACGGCCCAAGATACATGAACGTCTTGAAATAGGTTGCCGTTAACAAAGCCTCCGTCGCTCAGCAGATGCAAACCATTATTGCAGCCATAGATATGAATGTTCGTTAGCGATACGAATGCTATCGATTGGGTATCCACATTGCTCGCGGACATCAAGATTCCATCGCACAGAACATTTCCGGCAGCGTTTATCATAATGTCGCTCAGCGAAGTATGAGAGTCATCGCGATAATTCCCCGTAAAACTGAACACTGCCCCGGCGTAGGTGCTCTGATTAGTAGCATTGATTGAACAACCTCGGATTGTGGCTCCATCCCCGACTGCGATCATATTCACGGAAGTATTTGCTGGTTGCAAAACAGTAGCCGGGTCGCATATCAGACTTTGGTTTCTGCCGACGATTATTGTCGTAGCAACCGTTCCCCTGATTGCTCCGAGCGAAATCATGACCGTTCCGCCTTCGCCAACATCACTCAGTGCTTTGTTGACCCCTTGTCCGATATCGGGAAAGCATGAATAGTGTACGCAGTCGAAGTATTGTACGGCATCAGCGGGATAAGTCGACAGTAGAGCGGAACGCTGAGATGTTGCCGTGACAGAGTTGCACGTCTTCCCATTGGGGCCGACCATCTGGCTGTGCTCCCGAGAGATGCTGCAGGAACCGCTCAGCGCAGCGCTCGTCTGTGCTGAAGCTGGAAAGCCCGGTGTTGCGATCGCCCGGACGGTGCGGCGGCTCATTGGAAAAACGTTCGCGGGAACGGGGACAGCGACGCGCGCTGAATTTATCGGTGAACCGGATTCCTCGAGAACGGGCCTCGAATTCATTGAGCTACTTCGCGGGCTAACATCGGATGTTCGAGCAGGTGTGAGCATAGGCGGTGCTGCATCGCTCGGCATGGGTACCGCATCGAAGCTAGGCTTGCCAGTGATTTTCGCTGGGCCCGAACTCAGTAAGTTAGCGGCGGCATTCTCATAACGACTGAAGAAGACGGACTCGGTCTTTCCTGTGCCGTCTTGTGTCCAGACGACATAGCGATTGCCTGACGGATCGGTGATGAGCTGCGGGGCTCCACTTCCGGCTTCGGCATTTGAAAGAACCACTGGCGTCGAAAATACCGTGCCCTGATCTGAGGAGCGGCTGAAAAACACGGTACGTTGACCTTGGCTCCTGTCGATCCAGAGTAAGTTAATGCCGCCAGCGGAATCTATGGCAACGGCGGGATCGCTCGCCGTTGAGTTCTGTGACACTTTCTGCGGGACGGAGAAGGTCACACCGTTATCTATCGAGCGGCTGAAGAAGATTGTGTGCGCACCTGAACTATCCTCGCTCCAGACGACGTAAATGTTTCCTGCCGCATCGACGGCGACGCGCTCTGATTCCGCAGGGCTTCCTTGATGGTTCGAAATATTCAATGGAGTCGAGAACGTCTGGCCGCTATCGGAAGAACGGCTGAAGAAAACTGCGGGCGTGCCGCCACTGTCATCCAACCAGACGACATTCACGTTTCCGTTCGAATCCAGCGCGATTCGCGGAGCTACCGCATTGCTGTTTTCACCAGAAATATTTATGGGTGGG
Source organism: uncultured Acidobacteriota bacterium (assembly GCA_963753205.1). GTDB lineage: Bacteria > Acidobacteriota > Terriglobia > Acidiferrales > UBA7541 > Palsa-295. The sequence continues at coordinate 77,721 of CAVWBL010000003.1, forward strand.
GCGAACGTTTGAGCCTGCAAACTACATTGTACAAAGGCCAGAGTAACTGCGGATATGATTGCGATCCTGCAAGTAAATCGATAGACAAAACCTGTCCCCTGGAACACGGCACTCCCCTGCGGCTTAGCTGAAAACTGAACTAATTTTCTTGTTGCGCTGTCTGTGAACTGTCTGTCAACTAACGGTTCGGCGGTATGTTAAGTGCGCGGCATACGGCTGAGGCGTGCCAATCGCAATGTATTCTGAACCCCATTCCAGAGCAATCCAGCAGAGTTCCTAAATGGGAAAATCAGATGGTGCAGAAAACGTATCGGAGAACACCTTAATCTTTGAGATAGCCTGCCTTGAAAACCCTTACAAGATGTCCCGATCCGCCGAGCTTTGCTCTCAATTATTCGCTGTATGATCCATAGCCATTCGACAGGTGCACTCGTGCCGGAGGCAGTTTTCGGCGGACAGATGCCAAGCAAACCAGGATTTAAGCCAGAGCTTAGTTAGTCTGTTTGTGAGAGCAGATCAGTGCTGTGTAGATGTACTTGCCTGTGACACCGAGCGCATAGCGTGATTAGATTCTTCTCAACGTCCGCGCCTTGCGCACTCCTGCGGCAGATGTGATGGATGTGCAAGTTCTCTGACGTTCCGCAATTCTGACATTTCCAACCGTCTCGTTTGAGCACGGCCTGGCAGAGCGCCTTGTAAGACACTGGATCGAGCCGAAGTCTCCCCGCTTTTTTTCCTGGTTTCACGACGCCTTCTTTAGTCGATCGAGGAAAATATTCTTCTGAACCGCCGGCAGAAGATTGAACAGCCGGACCATGGCGATTAGCATAAGCTCTGAATCGCCGGTCTCAACTCCCACTCCTGCGAGAAAATCAGCGCAGATCATTTCCAGGCAATAGCCCCGCGATTTTGTGCTGCCCAGCATTAGCCCTGCCGTTTCGAGCGCCCTTTCGACAACGGGCAACTGGCTCTTGTAGAGCTTCAAATACAGCAGTTCCCAGGGCTCGCTTTCCTTTCCCGTCAGATGTTGCTCGACCTCTCGTTTAAACTCTTCGGTTTGCATCGACTGCGCCTTGTGCAACCAGATTGCACTTTCAAAGCGCTCTCCCTCCCTTCGCGCCACCTTGGCGAGTTCGGTCGCCTTCGTCCACCCCACCTCTTTTAAGACCTGCTTCGGCACGCGCGTGAGGTGTTCATGGATCGCCATCAGGTAATAGGCTTTCCTGCGCGAGTTTGGGAACCGCCTCTCAAGGAAGTCATCAAACGAGGCAAGATTGTCCAGCCTCCAATACTGACCCGATCGAACCTCGCACAGATATCGCCCGAGCTCGACGAATCTCGTGTCGCGCTCGCGTTGCGTTCCCTTGTCCCAGGCCAGAATGTCGTCGATCTTGGTGAGGACGAACAGAGCCCGCTGGCGATTGAGTTTCGGTGTCACGAGAAGCTGTCCGTTAATCCGCAAGCTGGTCAAGCCAATCAAGGTCACTTGCTCCTGGCCGTCTGACGAGAGCCGAATCGATCAGCTGCTGGTTCTTCAGGCACAGCCCTAAATGCGCACAGCTGGTGCAGCCATTCATCGGAAATCTGATGCCGCTGTGGGAAGGGAACTGGCCCGATTCGATCTGACTGACTGTCGTTTCAACCAAATGGCCGTATTCGTTCTGCTGTTCTTCGGTGATCGAGGTCTTCAGGTATTGGATTTCCGGCAGTCTCTTGCGGACGAACACCACCATGGCGACATCGCGAATGCCGCTTATCCAGGAATAGCAGATCAGCTGTGGATCGAGGGCCCAAAGCCCTTCAGGTTCATCCGCATAGCGGCTGGTTGTGGTTTTCCAGTCGATCAGATAGCGCTTGCCGTCGATCTCCCCAATGGCATCGACAAAGGCGACAAACTCGCTGCCGGTTGCAAGCGAACGAGTGATCTTCAGCTGCAGATCACGGCTGGGCTGCGGAATGCGTATGCGATCCTGCTGCGCAAACAGGTGAAGCAGATGAACGCCTTGCTGCAGCAGGCGGTCCCAGGAATCGCTCTTGCCGTACTCCAAGCTGGCATCCTTATAAGTAGCCCATTCTTTATAAAGGGCCACAGCACAGTCCTCATTGTGGAAATAAGCCGCAAGCGCCTTCTCTGTCGGCGCCGGTTTAAAAGAGCAGCAGTTCCGCCGGTTTGGTGGGTAGCAGCCCCATCCGCGGGGACGCGGTAAAAACTCTATATGAGTTTCTACATGCGGTAAAAAACTCTATACGCGCCGATTTTTTTCGGCGACTTCGGTTTCTGCTGGGTTCTCGACAGAATGAGCCGCTTGCATTCTGATTCGGAGCCCCAGCCGATGAGTGATCGCCGTTGCCGTTACTGCCAGCAGCTCTTCCAACCTTCTCGTTTTCATCCCCAACAAACCGTCTGCAGCCAACTCTCGTGCCAGCAACAACGTCGGCGCGACTATCACCGAGAGAAGATCGCTTCTGACCCGATTTACCGGCAGGTGTGTTTAGAGAGTCCGCGCAAGTGGCGCGAGGCGCACCCGGACTACTGGAAAGAGTATCGGCGGGAGCACCGGCAGGCGGTGGAGCGAAATCGCCAGCGACAGCAGCTCCGCGACCAAAGACGCCGGCTGGCGCATCTTGCAAACAACAACTTGGCTTTGGATCTAAAGCATTCCGCTGCCGAGGTTTGGCTCTTGGGCCAACCCGCCCGGCATCTTGCAAACAACAACTTGGCTCCCTGCCAAGTTCTTATTTTCTTGCCACTTAGCCATTCTGAACCGGCCCTTCCGGACTCTTGCCAACAACATCCCTCTGGTCTTGCTTCTCCTCTCCATTTATAAGCGGACCATGCTGAGCTCGGACCAGATCAATGAAATTCACCGCCTTGCTGGCGGCGAGCATTGGTCGCTGCGGCGGATCGCCTGCCATCTCCACATGTCCAGCCGCACCGTAAAAAAGTATCTGCAGGCCCCGATAGCTGCGTCCGTCCCCCGTTCTCGCACCAGCAAGCTCGATGTGTTCAAGCCTCTGATCGCCGAGCTGCTCGAGCAAGATTCCCGCGCCCCCGGTGCGGTCATCCTCCAACGCCTCCAAGCAGCCGGTTATTCTGGCGGTCACAGCATTTTGCGCGAGTATTTGCAGCGGGTGCGCGTCGCTGGTTCCGCTCCACCGGCCTTCGTGCGCATGGAGCCCGGCCCTGGGGAGCGCTTCGAGATCGACTGGGGCCACTTCGGCGCGCTCGATTACCAGAGCGACAAACGAAAGCTCTACGCCTTCTGCCTGATCGAAGCCCACAGCCGGATGCTCTTTGTCGAGTTCACCCATAGCCAGAGCTTCGAGACCTTCGTCCGCTGTCATCAACACGCATTTCAAGCTCTGCAAGGGGTGGCTCGGGAATGCTGGTACGACAATCTGTTGACGGTGGTCGCCGAGCACGATGGCCGGCTGGTTCGTTTCAACCCTCGCTTCCTCGCTTTTGCTCGCGAGTACGACTTCTATCCCCGGGCCTGCAATCCTCGTGCGGCTTGGGAAAAGGGAAAGGTGGAAAAAGCGGGCGTCGGCTATCTCCGTCATAATTTTTGGCCGCTGCGCTCGTTTACCGATCTGGCCGACGTCAACCGCCAGGTCCGGCAGTGGCTCGAGGAAATCGCCAATCAACGGCTCCATCGCGAAACCCGCGAGCGTCCCTGTGATCGCTTCCGTCCCGACTGCTTGCGTTCCTTGCCCGCACTGGTCCCCGACTATCGCGACACGGTCGAAGTGCTCGTACACAAAGATCTGCGCTGGCACTTTGATGCCAACCGTTACTGCGCTCCGGCCCGCTGGATCGGCCAGGAGTTAATGGCCAAGGCCGATTCCTCCTCGGTCACCCTCTATGATCCGCAAGGGGCCGAAATCGTCCGCTATGCACGCTGCTGGCGGCGCGGTCAGACCTTCGGCGCCGAGCGCTTTGAAAAACAGTTGCTCCTCGAGCGTCCGGCCGCCCACTGTTCCCAGGCGCAACAACGCTTGCTGGCTTTGCTGCGCGGCCTGTTGCCCCAAGAAACGGTGGAAGCGTACCTGCGCGGTCTGGCCGATTCCGATCGTTCGCTCCTTCGCCAGCTCCGTGAACTACTCGATCTGTTCCGGGCTTACCGCCCCGAGCAGGTGGCCGCGGCCCTGGGGAAAGCTCTCGCCGCGCGGGCCTTCGGCGCCGATTACGTGACCCATCTCTTGCATCAGATGGAGCCACCGCGCGAGCCTCAGCCGCCCTTGCAGCTCCGCGATCCGGAACTCAATCAACTCTCCACCGACCCGTTGTCTTTGCTGGACTATGACGCCTTCATCTTGAAGGCCGGAAAGGAATCCTCTGATGACCCTGCAAGAGAAACTGTGTCAGCTGACCCTGACGACCATGGCTCACAATCTGGAGACGATGACCGCTCAGGCCGCGAGCCGCAATCTTAGTTTTTCGGCCGCTCTCGAGGGTCTGGCCGATCTGGAGTTGGAATCTCGTCATCGCCGCGCTATCGAACGTCGCTTCAAACTCTCGCGCCTTCCCGCTCAGCCCGCCCTCGACCAGTTCCACTTTGCTCATCACAAATCGCGCCAGCAGGCGAAAAACCGCATCCTGCGCCTGCTGGAGCTGGATTTCCTGAAGCAGGGCACCAACGTGGTGATCATCGGTAATCCGGGCGTGGGGAAAACCTTCCTGGCTCAAATCCTTGCCTGGCGCGCTTGCCAGGCGAACGTCCGCGTCCTGTTCACTACGGCAATGGATATGCTCAATCACCTGCTCGCTGCTCAAGTCGATCATTCCTTGGTGCGCAAACTTAAGGTCTACACCGAGCCCACGACTTTGATCGTTGACGAGCTCGGCTACTTGGCCCTCGACCAGCAGACTTCGAACCTCTTTTATCAGGTCATCTCCACCCGTCATGCTCATAAGCGCAGCAGCGTGATTACGACCAACACAGCCTTCTCGGACTGGGGCAACATCCTCTACAACACCACTATCGCCGCGGCCATCGCGGACCGCTTGGTCGAAAACTCCGAGATCTTTCTGTTGGGTGGAGAAAGCCTGCGCAAAGCTCAGAAGAGCCCGCCCGATTCCTGAAGACGGGGCCCTTCTCAGGCGCCGCTCTGTGCGATAGCCCATCACCGGAGGAGTCCGGCGGGTGAACCCCTCAACGGCGCTGCGGATGGGGGCGGAAGAGCGCAATCTCCCGCTCCTTTCTTCTTCTATCATGTTCAACTTCAGCGCCAATCACTTGTTCCTGCTCTCGCGGAAGGAGTACCGGTCGTGTGCGGTGTTCTTGCTTGTCGACCGCGATACCCAGCGGGTCTATCGGATGCATGACTTCACCAAAACCCACCAACTCGTGCCTGGCCAGGCCTACTGTGTGGCGGGCAAAGTCAACAGTGCCGATAAACTATACCTGGTGATCGAATCGGTCCGGCTCGACACCAAACACGCCCGGTCCTCCATCGTTCCTGCTCCTGCCGACGGCGCGGGAGGCCTTCCCTTGGGCTGAATCACTGCGCAGGGAAAAAACTCGGCCCAAGACTGTGTGGTCACTCCACCGTGACGCCCTCGTGTGCTCACACCTGAAAAGTCATCTGGACTGCTGCCGGCCAAACCGGCGGAACTGCTGCTCTTTTAAACCGGCGCCGACACCTTCTCAAAGCAGCGGCCGAAGATCATGGAGGCACGGGTGTCTTTCTCCTGCCAGCCGTCCAAATAGCGATAGCGGTACAGGCGCGGGCAGCGGAGATAGTGGCTAATCTGTGTGTAGCTGTACGTCATCGGAGCTTCCTTCTTTTTGACCCAAAGCGCGCGGTCGGTGATCAATCGATATCGCTTCCCACTCTCCGGAAGCGGCGAAGCTGTCTAGATTCAGGTAAGAGCGGCGGGCAAACGTCTTACGCACGGTTCGGATGACGCCTTGGAGCCCCAGCAGGGCCTTTTCATCGACCTCCTCGCGGCCCAGCAACTCCGGGTCATAGCCGAAATCGCGGAGGAACCAATTCAGGCGCCACAAAGCCTTGGGCGTGCAATAGAGCCGACCTGAAATCGAGCGGGAGACCAATTCCTTGGGTTCAAGGATCGCGAAGCGGATCGAGAAGAACGGCTTTTGCGGATCCCAGCAGTAACGAGCGCCTTCGACACGCACCAGGAACACTCCTTCCAGAAGATCCTCTTCGTGCCTCGCTTCTCCGTGGAGACCTGCAATATGGCGTTTCATTGGTGCACCTCCGGTTGTGCGGGCGGATAGCTGTTGAGCTTACAGAGCAGGGCAGCACGGTCGTTTGCTGCCTGCTTTTCCAGCATGGTGATAAACGACTCGACCAGATCGCGGCTGGCATCGCGCAGCACTTCGGTGCCGCAGAACTCGGAGGCATACTGCTTCACCTGAGCGGCATCGAGGCTGTATTTGCGGATCAGAAGCGAAGGCGATCGCGAAGCTTGGGAGCGCCGTTTGAGGAGCCGTTTCCGTTGGCGGGAGACGGGAAGCGGTGCGGGTTGCCATTGTTTGACTGTTCCTGCCTTGAGGCGAAAGTTGCCCAGTTCCTCGACTGAGCAGAGGCCGATGCCGTAGGCCTTCCGCAGAGCTCGGTTGACGGCGCGGGTCTCTGCAACCCGCATTTCGGCGCCGCGGACAAGAGGAGAAACGTTGGAAGGATCCGCGTCGCCAAACCCTACAAGCCACGCGAGCGAAGGGACTTGCGAACGGTGGACTTAAAAACCCAACGATGCAGCGAAGGATCAGAAAACTGCGGAACTGGTTCCGCAATAATACTGTTGCATCGGCGCCGCGTGGCTAAGCGCAGCAGGCCAGAGTGGGTCACATACCAGTGCCCATCGATGATCCGGATCTCACCGCGTTCAACAGAAAATCCGAAGGCTGTGGTAAGCTCCAGGAGAATTTTCAGCGTAGCTTTGGAGCAAGAGGCTGGCCATAGCGCCTTCGCTCGCGTGACGTTTTTTCGATGAAGTGATAATTCAGGTTTTAAGCTCTGTGGCACAAGACCCTCTGTTAGTGGTAAGTCCTATTAAGACTAATTTAGTCCTGAGAGAGCTATGGTGTCAAGGACAAAAAGCAAAGCTGTAAGGCTGACTGACAGCAATCTTAGAGCCCTTGGAAGGCGGATCCGGGAACTTCGGGGGTTCGATTTGAGTCAGCAGGAACTCGCCAAGGAACTTGGCATAGGCCAGAGCCAACTCTCGAAGTCCGAAAAGGGAGCGATAGCCCCAACAACTGAGTCTCTTCCTCATCAAGCAGCGCTTCCGAGTCAGCATCGATTGGCTGCTAACAGGTGAGGGAAGGAAGGAATCAGATACTTCGACTATGGGCAGCTAAAGTTTTCACGGATCATCGCGGGATCGCGATCACTGGGGAATCCCTGATCACCATGCCCCGGAATCCGCAGTGGGCAACCTCTCGTGAGTTTTCTGCAAGCATGCGTGACGGCTGCTAGCCCACCCTGTTACGTTCATTGAGCCGCCGATGAGGGGTCAAGGGCGAGCCGCATGAGTACAGCAGTTATTCCCGAGCCAATCGCGCAGTTGCAACGCCAACTGGATCAGTTTCGCAGCACGCAGCCGCGGCGGAGGAAGCTGCCGGAGTCGGTGTGGCAAGCGGCGGTGGAACTTGCCCGGGAATACGGTGTGTATTCCGTCGCGCGCCCGCTACGGCTGGACTATATGGGGCTGAAGAAACGGGTTGACGGAGATTCCCATCTCCGACGGAAGGCAACCAAGCCGGCATTCGTCGAACTGATCGCGCCGCATGCAGCGACGCTGAACGAGTGCGTTATCGAGTTCGAGTCCTTGAGCGGAGGCAAGGTGCGCATCCAGTGGAAAGCTGCTGCACCGCCCGATTGGACAAGCCTGCTGCGCGCCTGGCGGGATGCAGAGAGATGATCCAGATCACGGCACAGATGCGTGTGCTCGTGGCCATCGAGCCGGTCGATGGAAGAAAGGGCATCGACTCTCTCGCACGGCTCTGCCAGGAGAAACTGGCAGAGGATCCTTTTTCCGGTTGTGTATTCGTGTTTCGGAGCCGTAGCGGGACGGCGATCCGTCTGCTCAGCTATGACGGCCAGGGATACTGGCTGGCACAGAAACGTCTCTCCCGCGGACGATTCGTGTGGTGGCCGGAAGCGTCGGGACCAGCCAAGTCACTGGAAGCGACGAGGTGCAGTTGCTGATGGTGGCTGGCGATGTGTCGCAGGTCCGCGCGGCGCCGATGTGGCGGCGAGTCAGCGTGCGGAAATAAATCTCGCGACAGCGTCCGCCCTTGTGTTCCAAGAAAAACAGATTCATACTGCTAGTCGATGGTCGAGTTCAAGTATCGGGGCCGGGAGATCAGCCAGGAAGACATCCTATATATACGTGCGCTGATCGAGCGGCACCCGCACGAAAGCCGCCGCACGCTATCGACCAAGCTCTGTGAAGCCTGGCAGTGGCGCCAGGCCAATGGCGCGCTGCGCGACATGGTGTGCCGGGGCATGTTGCTCATGCTGGACCGTGCCGGCCAGATCGAGTTGCCGCCGGTGAGTTACGTGCGGCATAACCCGCTGGCCCACAGAGCCAAGCCGGAGCCGGCGCGGGTCGATACCAGGCCCATCGAAGACCGCCTGCGCAACCTCCAGCCGCTGGAGTTCGAGCTGGTGCGGCGCACCGGGAAAGAGCCTTTGTGGAACAGTT
>CAVWBL010000004.1:0-443271 GCA_963753205.1 uncultured Acidobacteriota bacterium
GATGACCAGCGATGTTGTCGTTTCTTCGTTCAGTACATTGTCTCTGGTGGAGCATTTGTAGCCAAACTCCACCCGCGCCTTATCGCCGGATCTTCCTGGAGATGCATGCCCCGATCGGCGTGCTGAAAACTCGACAGCCATCAATGCTGCATTTCGGTTCCTGGTTCGTAAAAGCGGGCTCCGCATCCCCTACCAGGGCCCACATTGTTTTAGGCTCGCTGGCGGCCCAGCTTCTCTGAAAACGGAACTCCGCTAAGACCATCGGTGACATCCTCGGCCATCGTACCGGAGAGCACGTCCATGTACTTGCGGTTGGCGACCGGCGACTTGCGCGAAGTGGCCCTCGAGATTCCGCGTAGCGGCACGGCGGAAAGGAGGAAAATGCTGACACGAGGAAGGTCGGTTTTTACTCCCGTGTTTTCTTCTCGCCTTGCGCCCCTCTTCTCGCGGTATGTCGATTTGAAGTGCGCTTTGGGTCGACGTTTCGATCTTCCGTCGCGCACCTGCGATCGCTCGACCGACTTCCTTCACGACCAAGGCACAATACCCGGACCTCAATGCCGCGGCATTTCAGGCATGGTGCCACACCTACGAACACGTTTCTTCAGGAGTTCGGCGGGTTCGCATGCTGAACGTTTGTAGCTTCTGTCTGTATCGCCGCCGGACCGAGCCGCACTGCTTCGTCCGGACCGTAGCTCATTCCCCAATTACCACAACGCGATCAGGCCCTACATTTTCTCCGAGGGCGAGGTGGCAAAGCTCCTGGACGCGTCTTCTGGCTTGGAGCGGTATCCCTCATCGCCTGTGCGCCCAGAGGTGATTCGCCTTGCGATCTCTCTGTTGTTCACTACCGGAATCCGTCGTGGCGAGCTGCTGGCTCTAGCTCGGTGATTACAGCGCAGCGAATCGACACTGCACATTCGGGCAACGAAGTTCTATAAATCACGACTACTTCCCATCAATGACTCCATTGCCGACGAGATCGAAAGCTGTCTGCGTGCCCGAATCCGCCGAAAACTTCCCGTTTCCTCGGACACAGCGCTCATATGGAACGCCTCCTGGGGTGGAGGAGCTTATAGCGGTACCAGGGCTGCAACACTGTTTCCGACCCCTCCTTCAGAAATGCAACATCGTCACCTCGAAAGGGAAATTGCCCCGTATTCACGATTCGCGACACAGCTTCGCCGTGAATGCCCTGCTGCGCTGGTACCGGGCAGGCGCCGATGTCGAGGCCAAACTGCCGTTGCTGGCGACCTACTTGGGGCACGGCTCGGCAGTGTCGACGCACTATTACCTGCACTTCATCGAACCGCTCCGCACCGCAGCCAGCGAGCGGTTCGCGAATCATTACGGCGAGCTGATCTCCCCACTACCCATCGCCGGGAGGCGCCGATGAAAGCGCCGCTACCGAACTGCTCGGCGCACAATCCGCGACTACTTCACGGATCACCTTCCCCGACTTCGGGGAACCAGTCCGCACACCATCCACAGCTACCGTGACAGCCTGGTTCTGCTGCTGCGATTTCTTTCCCACAGCGGAAGAAGCCGGTCACGGAACTCGACCTGACGGATCTGGATCCGCCCGGATCCTCGCGTTCCTGTCCCACCTGGAACAGGAGCGCAAGAATGGCGTATCCACCCGAAACGTGCGGCTCTCGGCGATTCATGCGTTCTTTCATTTTGTGGCGTCACGAAACCCGGAGCATCTCGATCTGGCCCAACGTGTCCTCGGCATTCCCTTCAAGCGCGCACGACAGCGGGCCATCGATTACCTGGAATACGAGGAGATCGACGCGATTCTCAAAGCGATCAACCGGACCACCTGGCAAGGAAGCCGTGACTACGCTCTGCTGGCAACGATGTTCAATACCGGTGGCCGCGTGCAGGAGATCGCGGATCTCCGCGCCTGTGATCTCCAGCTAACCAAGCCTTTTCAGGTGCGATTGTTTGGAAAGGGAGAAAGGAGCGCTACTGTCCGCTATGGCCGCAGACCGCCACAGTGTTGCGATCATTTTGCCATCAGCGGAATCTGGACCTGCGCTCGGAATCTCGCGTGTTTCTGAACCACCGAGGTCAACCGTTAACCCGTTTCGGAATCCGCCATATCCTCGCCAGATGTCTCGGCCTGGCTTGGACAGATGCTCCGAATCTCCGCAAAAAGCGGTTGCATCCCCACAGCGTTCGGCACAGTACGGCCGTGGCGCTTCTGAAATCGGGCGTCGATCTGTCGACCATCAGCCATCTGCTGGGGCACTGCCAGCCCGACCACGACGAATCGCTACGCGAAAGTCGATCTCGAAATGAAGCGCCAAGCCATCGCCAAGGTCAAGCCGGTCCCACGCCGGTCCCGCACGCCCTGGAGCAAAGACCGCACGATCCTCGACTGGCTGGAGTCGCTGTAAGCCCGAAGAAATGTGGAGTTGAAAGCCCGTGCAGGCCGATTCTCGGGCTTTCGCGCTCAACTCCACATTACTGACAACTTCACATTAATCGATAAATGTTGAGCTCAACATTTATCGATGATTTCGCTCTGAAGAAGCTTTCCAGCCAGGCCACTTCCGACTTATACGATCTACTGATCCAACCCCACACACGGAGTTCGACGATCATTACCTCGGACCGCGCCGTAGACGAATGGCTGGCGGTGTTCGATGAACCGATGCTCGGTCAGAGCGCTCTGGACCGCTTTTGCCACCGCGCTCACCAGTTCGTCATCGAGGGTGAAGTCTTACCGCAAACGCACCGCACCCGGGTCAGCCGGAAAACGTACCGAAAGCCATGACCCAAACCATGAGGGAGCTTAAAAAAATGCGACCACGAGCTTCGCAATGCGATTTTTTTCGAACGGCAAGCACGAAATTGGTCTTCCTGCCAAAAATCAGGCCCGCGGCCGGTAGCCTCCTCGTCGGCCGGCCGTCAAGGATCGAGCCCGCTTCGCGGCGCTTCGCTCGTACCTCGCTCCGCGTCCTTGACCGCCGTCCTCGCTCCGGCTCCAGTTCCTGATAGGGGAGCAGAATCCCCGTTCATTTAAACGGATGAAACGATCCGCGATTGCAAGGAAGGAGAAAAGTTGGTAAAAACTTAAAAATCAAAACTCGGGGGGTGGGTGACTGAGGCGGCGAAAACCTCCGGCGGTGGGTGACCCCAAAAACCCGCAACGCAAGCCGCTGATAGGGCTGAAAACACGGTCACAACGGGCACCAACTCATGACCCTCTTCGCGCAGGGGAACTGATGTAACGAATGAATCGGAGAAGCCGGTAAAACTCGGACGCAACGGCTCTCTTGTGTGCCGCTGCATACTCGGCGTCCCGGCTTCGAATGCCTCGAATTGATTCTGAAACACGGTGCGCAGTTCGACGACGAAACCAGCCGTTTGCCTCAGCACCTCTTTGACTTCATCTTCTTCTTGTGCGTTTGTGGGCTTTTTAAGCCCCTTGAGCCTATCGCGCTGTCCCAGCACGTCAAGGAATGCAACGAGATGGTGGCCGAGTCTGTATATCCGTTTTTCCATTCTGCGCTTTTTGCCGTACAGCTTGACAAAACAACACCATCAAATGTACATTTAGATGTTCGTAGCGTACATCAGAGAGGTGCCCGATGGCAAGAGCTTCCATTGCAGTCAAGAAAGTGACAGCAACCGACCTTCGAGGCAAGCTGAAGACCTACTTGAAAGAGGCCACAGCAAACCGGGTTGTGTTAGTGGAGAACCGTCGCCAGCCGCCGAAGTACTTGGTGGACAAAGAGTTTTTGGACTCCCTAGTCAACGAGCGTGAATCAATTCTTGCGACTCTGGAGATCCTCGCAGACCGCGAACTCACTGACCGCTTGCTAACCTTGTCGAAGACTATCGACGATGACGTTGCGGCTGGCCGGCTGCTTACAACAACAGATGTTTTTGGCAAATGAGCAAAGGGCGAAAACAGCTGCCCCCATCTGCGCCATCGCCAGAAGAGCCGCGCTCCAAACCTCCCTTTGAGCTTAGATACACATCAGACGCCGCAGCGGACATCAAAGCTCTCGACGGCAGTGTGCGCAATCAACTCCGAAAAGTCTTAGAGAAGAAGCTCGCCATTGACCCCGAAGGATACGGTCTGACCGCTGCGCGGCTCGCTGGCCGGGTATTGGAAGCATCAATTTGGCAACCACCGCGTCGTCTACCGAATTTATCCGCAGCATCACGTCGTAGTCGTATGCAGTGTCGGCGTTCGGAAGCAGGGGGATGCGGAGGATATCTACAGGCAACTAGAATCCGTCGCCAAAACGGGCCGCCTCGCCGAACAACTGGCGGCAGTCCTCAAGAATCTCCTGCCTTCCAAGAAGTAGATGTCAGTACTTCTCGACCTCCTGCTTAAACGACGCTCTGAAGGTTTCCAAGTCTGATCTCAAAAATCGGATGTTGCGTCCCATCACGCGAAGATGAGGAATTTTCTTCTCTTCAACCCACAGGTATACAGTTTGCTGACCTACTCCAAGGAATGCGGCCGCCTCCCGCACCGTCCAGGGACGTTCGTAGCCTGGCAGCACAGTCGGGCTCGGCGGCTCCATGCGTATTGTCTTGCCCATCGCGCCTCCTCCCGTACGATACTGATTTCGCGCCCCTGACTGGGGAGAGGCTTATGCCAAACATTTGGTTCAGTGCCGATTTTCATCTCGGCCATAAAAATATCATCCGATATTGTAATCGTCCCTTCGACTCCGTCGAGGCGATGAATTCTGCGATTCTCGAACGCCTGAACAGCGTAGTAAAAGCAAACGACGTGCTCTACTTTCTTGGAGACTTCTGCATCGGTCCAAAAGCTCGTGCGTTCGAACTGCGACGCGAGATTCGGTGCAAGAAGATATTCGCTGTGCCCGGCAACCACGACAAGGACACGCGCAAGCTGAATCAGGAATTTTCTTGGCTTGGCGATCTGGCGGAAGTCTCAATCAACGGCCAGCGAATCGTGCTCTGCCACTACGCGATGCGCGTCTGGAATCATTCGTCTCACGGTGCGTGGCACTTGTACGGACACTCCCACGGAAGATTGCCCAGTTTCGATTCATCACTTTCGATGGATGTCGGCGTGGACACGCATGATTTTCGTCCGTGGCACTTCGATGAAATCCGAGATCGAATGAAAGCAAAAGTCGCGTCAACTACTGGATAGAAGCGGAGTGTCGGTCCGCGTTACAATGACTCTGAAGTTGGGGAATCTGCTTTTCGCTCAAAAAGCATCCCAATCGGTTGGGGCACCACATCCACCGTGGTGCCCCGACCCGGACAGCCGCCGTAGCCAGAATCGCAAAGCGATATGGAACCATAGATACCATGATGCCCCGAAGGAACAACGGGATCGTGCCCGATAGAATTACGGTCGAGGAAAGCAGCGGAAATATTTTCGCCGACATCGGTCTATCCAAGCCAGAGGAACGCCTCGCAAAGGCTGCGCTTGCGATTCGCATTAGCGAAGCCATTCGCGCACGACGTCTCAGTCAGTCTCATGTCGCCCGCTTATTCGGAACCGACCAGCCGAGCATCTCCCGGCTTTTGCGCGGCCAGCTTTCCGGCTTCTCTACCGAGCACCTCATGTGCTTTCTGACGATTCTTGGCCGCGACGCTGAAATCACTGCAAAGCCCGCGCGACGGACACGGCGCTAGGGTCATCTCCGAGTCGTCGCAGCAATGTGATCTTTTTGTCGCCACACGGCGCGGTGATTCGCCTGATTCGCGGAGCCGACCCGGAATTTTCTCAACTTTGTAGCGGCGTTTACGGCTGGCGGGTCTAACACTCAAAGAGCGGATTCCGAGGCTCATCGTAGGGCCTTCCATGTTCCAGGCGCCACACTTCAATTTGAGCGAGTAGCGAAGAAGCGGAATCTTTGCGACGAGCGTCCATAGCGGTCATCTCGAAAAGCTTGTTGCGGATGGAATTCGCACTTCGGGGCGCAAGCGTATAGACGTTCGACACCGCGTTGCTAGGCTTGTGCTCGACGAACGTGGCTTCAAGCTGTTTCCATATTTCGTAGGGCACCTGGGGATCGGCGGTATCGTCGATCAGGCTGAGCCCCGCTACCATGGCGTCGGTGGCGCCAACCATACCGACAACTCTTGCCAGTAGCAGCCTCCGCTTCAGCACGGGTAGTTGCATCGTCCAGAGCTGAAGCAAACGTTTCCGGACGGCTGCGTCGCGTTGCGCCAGTTCCGCCAGGCGAGCCGCCTGAACGTCCTCCCGCTCAAACGACAGTCCGGCAGGCAGCCCGGGAATCTCGGGGTCCACAAAGCTCAGCAAAAGCTGCCGTGATTCAGGGAAGTCCAAAGCTGCAACCGCGTTAATCCATGCCTCACCCAACTGCCGAATAATAGCCTCATCGGAGGCAAATTCACGAAGAAGCGCAACGGCTTCTGGGCAACGGCTGTGTCCCAGCGCGCCAGCCACGTCCCTCAGCTGATAAGTTCGGAGTTTCAACTCCGCAATGACTTCGCGGATTTTCGCAACTCCTGCAGCGGCATTCGCGACGAAAGGCAGTAAGCACAGCGCATGGATGAGGAGACCAACTTGCTGGTCATCCCAAAGGTGAGAACGCACGTGCCCCAAGAGAGTATTGAAAATCCCAAGCGTCTCGTCAGTCGGCAACACTATTCCGTTGAACAGAAGCGTGTCTAGCGCCTGCACGACCGGCCAGCCGTTCCATCTGTCCTGAGACGCCAACAGCTCCAGGATGAGTTCGGTCGAACCGGCACTGTCAATCACGGCCAATGCCTTGATCAGTTCCTTCAACCTGAAATCGTATCCCCGGGTTTGCCCGCCGCTCTTGCTTTCCGCCAGCAGGGTTTCAACCCGTTCCCGAATGGCGACGGCATAGCGTTTGCGCCGATCTTCGTCAAAACTCCACACCGGCTGACCTTGTCGTGCCTCCCAAATCTTTGCGTAGTCAGTGTGTCTGGTGTATCCAAGCCCGAACCCGAAAGCTGGTTCGAGCTTAGACACGGTAGCCAATTGCACCAACCCCCACGCTGAGTCGCGCTCGTATTCGTTTTCTTTCAATGTTTCGAGAAGGAGCGCGTCGGCGATTTCAGGTGCGAGCTGGAGGACAGCACGAACGTGCCAGTTCGCATAGCTCATCGCTCCGCCGTTCCCTAATTTGCTCCGGTCCCCGCGCATCCTGGCTTCCATGCCTCGTTGCCTTCTGGCGATGTCAGCGTTAATCAATTCCAGCAAGAGAGTCATATCTTCCGGCTCTCCCACCTGAGCGAGCGAAGATGCCATATTGGCTTTCTGCTCACCGTTGAAATCATCCTCGCGCAGCATGACCGGAACGGCCCTTACGAGATATCCACGGAGCGTTTGCCTCAGCTCGTTGGTCAAGGTGGTTCGGAGGACGGACTCGCTCCGACACTCCGACCGATCCTGCTAAACAGCCGCGTCACCACCGTCAACTCAAGCGGTTCTATCTCATCCGAAAGGCGTTTGGCCAGTGCCGCTACTGCGACATTGGCGGGGAGCGAGCGAAACAGCTCCTCCAGTTGTCTTTCCACTGCCCATTCCAGATCGTGCTTTACGTCGGGAGCACCGGCAATTACTCCTCGTAGCGTGCAGAGCCGACCAAATATCCTCTCCACCATGCCTATGTCGCAAATCGTTGCGAGTATCGAGACCTGTCCCGAATAACGGGCGTGCTTGAATAACGGGCGTGCTTGAAATCCTCGTTTTCGAAGCTGTGAAGTAACCGCTCTTTCAGCTCTTCAGGAATACTTGAGACCAGTGCTATCCAGTTTTCGCCGTGCAAGCTGCCATCGATGATTCGCTCCGCTACCCAATGGCTTACCCACTCCGGTTCCGCTGGGCGAATGAGGTCCAATGCAGGTTTGGTGACATAGCGCCCGAGCTGTTCCAGAGTGCCGCCGGTGCATTTCTTAAGTTTGTCCTTAAGCTCGCCTGTGCTGGCTCAGCCTGAAATGGAGAGGTGACGTTTTCCGCTGAATGCTATGACCCTGTCGCCAATGCCGACCATCGCCACGGCAAGCCCCTGCCATCGTTCTCCTGGCTCATCGAGAACGGCAAGGTCTGTGCCCTCAACTTCCCCATCGGCATGAACGCCGGCCTCGCTCGTGCGCTCGGTGTCATGATGAAGCTCGATTTCGAGCGCGCTGTGCTGAACCGCATCTCTTATATGGAGGCGCACCCGGACCAGCCCTTCCGTCAGGTGCTCTTCCTCTGCGACGAATATCAACACTTCGCCACATTCGGCGAGAACGAGCCGCTGGGCGACGAGAAGTTCTTCAGTCTCTCACGCCAGGCGAAGTGTATCCCCATCGTGGCGACGCAAAGCATTAGCTCCCTGAAATCGATCCTGCCCGGAGAAACGTGGCGGTCACTTCTCCAAACGTTTCGCACGAAGATTTTCCTCGCCCTCTCGGACGACTTCTCGGCGAGCGTTGCAAGCGAGCTGTGCGGGCGAGAGGATCGTCTCAAGGTCAGCTACAACATTTCCGAGAGCGGCCACGACGCCAAGGAAAGCTTCTTCAGCGGCAAAGCCCTGTCGAACCGCGCCAATGTGACGACTTCCAAAAGCTACGTCACGCACAATGACTACCGCTTCGACACGAAGACCTTCACCGAACTCAAGAACGCGCAGTCGGTCACTTTGGCCTACGATGGCTTCAACCCCATGCCGCCGATGTTCTGCTACCTCAAGCCCTACTTCAACGACGTGAACAAATCCTACTTTCGCCAAATCGCGGACGGTGAAGTGTGACGCTTGGCTTTGAAACGATCCTTCCGTTCTTGCGGCCTATCGAGCACCTGATCCGCGACGACTCCGTGAGCGAAATCATGGTGAACGGATCGACTCCTGTGTTCATTGACGGTACCGCGCCAATGGGATGCATGATATCGTTTGCACCAGCGACACCAGATAGACGGCCAAGGAGAAGTCGATGGCTCGTCGTTCTGGTCAAGTTGGGTATGAAGAGGTCAAAGGTGGTTGGTATCACGCCAGGTTTCGCATAGATGTTCCGGGCAAGTGGGAATCGGTTTTGAGCTTCCAGCGGAAAAGCTCGAAGTTGCACCCAAAGTGAGTTGTTGTCAACTTTCGCGTAAGGAACTGAAACTAGAGAGGAAGAATGGCTCCCCGGGCTAGATTCGAACTAGCAACCCTTCGGTTAACAGCCGAATGCTCTGCCGTTGAGCTACCGGGGAACCGGCCAGACTCTAAATCTACAATAGGTCGCGCGGGCGCGCTACTGGGTTACGCCGCGCATGCGAGAAGGCAATGCGGCGCGAGAGCGTATGTCTACGTAGCGGATTTGGAGAGGACGCCCGCGACCATTTCGTCGATCGAGCGGCGAGCGGTTTCGCTCGGCGGCAGCAGCGGCATGCGCGGCGCTCCGCCGTAATATCCCAGCTGATCGAGTGCGTACTTCAGTCCCGCAATGCCACATTGCACGAGCAACTTGGCAGGCGCGATGAGTTTCTGTTGTTGCGAACGTGCACGCTCGTCATCACCAGCCGCCGTCGCTTCGCAAATCTCGGCAAACAACTCGGGAAACGCGCATGCCGCCGCAACGATCGCTCCTACGGCGCCGCGCTTAAGTGATTCGTAGAGAGTCGCCGCAGCGCCGCAAAGCAACTGAAAATCCTTCGGAGTCGCCGCCTTGATATTGCCGATCTCTTCCACGTCGCCTGAACTGTCTTTCATACCAACGATGTTTTCATGTTGCGCGAGGCGGCCGACGAGAGGCGCCTTCACCGTGACGTGCGTAAAGACCGGCACTGAATAAATCATGATGGGAATGCGAACGGCGTCCGCCACGCGCAAATAATGCGTTGCGAGCATTTCGTCATTGATCGCAGGCTTGTAGAAGCTTGGCGTTCGGATCAAGGCCACGTCATAACCGATTTCGGCCGCCCGATTCGCGTGCTCAATCGTTTCCGCGGTCGCTTCCGCACCGGCGCCGGCGATCAGAGTCTTAGGGGGCGCGGCTGCTTCTCTTGCCGTTTCCCAAATTCGATAGACCTCGTCCCAACGGAGCAGCACTGACTCGCTTGTCGAGCCGTTGATTGTGTAGCCCGCGAGCCGCGTCGTGTTGTAGCGCGCAATATTTTCGCGAAGGCGGTCGAGAGCGACGCTGCCATCCGCGTGGAAGGGCGTAGTAACAGGGGCGAATGCACCGGCGAGTTTCATAGGACAGCATTTTACACGATCACAATGGAAACCCCCAAAGTCGGTCCGGGCCAGGACCGGATATCGGGAAAGCCACGTTGCGAGGGCTAAAACGCCGGCGAAAAGGTTGGAGCGAAGAGCGGACAGCCACCGGTTCAGTGGCTATTTCAAAAAGAGGGCTTCGCGGATTTGATCTCGGCCCACGAACGTCTTTGACGAACGGAATTTGTCGAATAGATCGAGAATTTCGCGATTTTGAAAGACTCGCGTGTGGACGGCTACGGTGGGCGCGACGACCGGCTCAACCGTTTGTCCATCGACCACGCGGTAATTGTGAAAGCGCTCGGTGGGGCGGCTGTGGAACATTGCGAGGACCGCGCCGCCGGGATGGAGAATGTCATAAATCCGCTGCATGACCTGTCGCAAAACTTCGGGATCGAAATAGTCGCAAAAATCCCAGGCCAGAATTCCGTGAAAGCTTTCAGCCGGATAATTGAGATTCGATTCGAGGAACTTTGCGCCGAGTTCGGCTTTGGAGATGCGGTCGATCGGCTCACCTGCCGGAACGGCGCGCATGCGTTCCTCTTCTTCGTTGAGGAAATGTTTCCACGTTCTCAGCATATCCTCGGCGGAGATACGGTAGCCCTTTTCGATAAAAAAATTCAGAGTGGACTGTGTCGCGGGGCAGAGATCGAGGATGCGCCCCCGCTTTACGTCACTAAGCAACCACAGAAATTCCTTCAACCCGTTCGAGGTGCGGCCGGTCGATGACTGACTTGCGCTGGGTGAAGCTACGGCGGGCCCGGGCTTGCTCGGGACCGCCGCTGCAGCAGTCGCTATGCCGCGCTGCTTTGCCATCCAGTTCATACGTTACTCACCCTTCGTCGCAACTAGCGCGCGACGGTCTTCTTTCTCGACGGTCTTCGCGTTCGCGGCTTGTACGGTGCCGGCAGGCGCGGTTTCGACATTACCCCGCAGACGGGCACCGTCGTCGATTCCGATTCGCGGCGTGACTACGCTTCCCTGCACGCTGCCGGTGGACCCAAGTTGAACGCGATCTGCGGCCTTGAGATTCCCGACAACACTGCCGTTTACAACGATTTCGCGGGCTTCGAGATCGGCCTGAACGCGGCCGCTCGGTCCGACAGTGAGGCGGCCCGAGCCCACGCGCACTTTGCCTTGGACGTCGCCGTCAATGTACATATCTGAGCTTCCGGTAATCTCGCCACGGATTTTGAGGCCGGAGCCGATGCGGGAATCGACATTCGTTGGCAGCGGAGCCGGAGCAGCGATGGAAGCAGCTGTGACAGGGGCGGGAATAGGTGCTGGAGGAACCGGACCACTCGGCGCAGGCGTTGGTGCAATGGTCGCTGCGGCCGGAGCCTGACTCATCTCCGTCTTGAACTCAGGCATGCTCGCGTCTAGCTTGCTCGGCAGCGGCTTGGCTATTTCTGCCTTCGTCGGTTGGTTTTTCGCAGGCACGGGTGGGGGCGTTTGTGGTTCTTGATTCTTGCGCCACATGTTTTCCTCCATTGGATTTAGGAGAGGCCGTGCCGGGGACGACCATCACCAAGAAGAATGCAGGAACTATAGTACGCACAGTAAGGGGTGTAAACCAAGAGTCAAGCGCTTCTTTTTCAATGCGGCAACAGAGAGCGCGGATCGAAGGGCAGAGCGGCGTCGGACGTTTGCACGTCTGAGTGGCGTAATTCCCACATGGCGACGAAGGTACCCACCGTCTCGTCGAAGAACATTTTTGTGCCTTGGCGCGTGGTCCACCATTTGTCGGGATCGTAGTCGGTATCATGGGCTGCCGAGACGATCAGAGTCGTACCGACCGGAAGAACACGCGAACAGATGTAACGGGCGCGTCGCGTGTGATAATTCGACGTGACCAGCAGGATTCGCTTCCAGCCGTGGGCGGCGAGGAACTGGCCGATATTCTGGCATTCCTGGCGAGTGTTGCGATCGGCGCCGGGCAGCTTTACCACCGCGTTTGCAGGCACGCCCCGGGACTCCAGGTCATGCTCTTCGAGATCGGCGATTCCTGCGTATGGTCGCAAGAGCCTGCCGCTGGCAATCACGCGCGGGGCCCATCCGGCCCGATAAAGTTCGGCAGCGTGGGCAGCGCGATCGGCCTGATAATCATCGTCGCTGAGCATGACGATGACGTCCGAGGGCTTTGGCGGTTCGTCGACGACCCAGAATCCGCCGGCGAGACGCAAAAGCGGGTAGCGCACGAGATAGATGATGAAACAAAAGAGCGCGAGGCAAAGGAGAAAGAGCAGGCGCGAGAAGATGCCTCCGCGCTGGCTGCTGAACGATGTGCGGGCGAGGGGCGTCATCTGCTGGGATCGAGTTGGCGCAACTTGGCGGCGGCGTCCTCGGGCAGGGTGCCGTTGAAATAGACTTCCTTGATGCTGTAGGACTTGCTCGTTTTCTCGACGATGGGAAGAATTTCGATGTGCCAGTGGTAATCGCCCGCGATCGTCTTCCAGTACTCGCTGAGTTCGCCCTTTGTTTGCTGGGTGTTTGGCGCTGTGTGAAGAACCATGTGGTAGCTGCCGGCGATTTGCGCGAGGCGGCGCAAGGTTCGTCCGAGCAGGCTAGCGAGATGCCGGCGATTTTCGCCGGGCAGCGGCGATTCGAATTGGTGATTGTGCGTGCGGGGAATCAACCAGACTTCGTAAGGCACGCGGGAAGCGTAGGGGCAAAACGCGTAATAATCGCCGACAGAATCGATAATCCGCGACTTCTGGCGAATATCCTGCCGGATGATGTCACAAAAAACGCAGCGCTCGTGATCGGCGTACCATAGGCGCGCGGCGCGAAGTTCATAGAGAATGCGGCGCGGCACGAAAGTGGTGGCCGTGACCTGCGAATGCGCATGGGGCCATTCCTCGCCGGACTGCAAGCCGACGTTCTTGAAGACGGTTACGTATTTGAAGCGCCGATCTCGTTTGAGGTCGAGGATGCGCGTGGCATATGCATTTAATGCGAGCTCGATATTCTCGTCGGGCAACTCTCTGAGAGCGACGCCGTGCTCGGGAGTTTCGACGATAACCTCATGCGCACCGACGGAGGCCATGCGATCGTAAATGCCGTCGGCGACGCGGTCAACGTTCCCTTCGACACGGTAGATCGGACGAACGTGCGGAAAGGCGCGGACTTTCCATCGTCCCTCGGCTGGCAGCGAAATCAGCGAGCGAGTTTCGATACGGGTTTCAGGACAGAGCGGGCAGGGGCCGTTCCGTTCAGCGGCGCGTTCGGGATGTCCAACAGCGACCCAACTGCGAGTGATCGGGTCCTTACGTAGCTCCATTTTTCCTCTATTATTTTGAGACGTCATCTTATACGAACTTGTGCGTCGCTGCGAGCAGAGCCTGGGGCATTCGATTGCCTGTTGAATCGAACGATGATATATCGGGTATGGGAATCAAAATGAGCGGACGGTTCAATCGACGACAGTTTCTTGCGACGGGCGCGGCGGCGGGAATGACGGCGCTGCCACTGAATGCGGCAAACCCAGCGGCGTCACAGAACGCGCGGCGGAGGTTCTATTCCAATCTGGCGATCGGGCTCATAGGGCCGTTTCATCAAACACTTCCAGAGACGGTTGACCTCGCAATCAAATACGGATTCGAGGGCATCGACCCGAATGCGGATTATTTTGCCTCGCTGAGCGACGACGATTTGAAGCGCTTGCTGGACAAGATGGAGGCGAACGACCTGAAGTTTGGCGCGGCGGGTCTGTCGGTCGATTTCCGCGGAGATGAGTCGTCATTCGGCGACACGCTGAAGAAACTACCTGCAACCGCGGATTCCTTGAAGCGAGCCGGCGTGTCGCGCGTGAGCACATGGTTTATGCCGGCGAGCAATCAGCTCACATATCTTCAGAATTTCCGCCAGCACGCGTATCGCATGCGGGAATGCGCGCTGATCCTGGGCGATCGAGGGCAGCGGCTTGGCTTTGAGTACGTTGCGCCGCGCAGCTCGCGCGCGCGAGCGAAACAGCCGTTTATCCACTGCATGGCAGAAATGAAGGAATGGATTGCCGCCGTTGGCACGGACAATGTCGGCTTCCGGCTCGACAGCTGGCACTGGTTCAACGCTGAGGAAACGGCGAAAGATATTCTCTCGCTGCATAACTCGGATGTCATCACCGTGGACCTGAACGATGCTCCTACTGGACTGACGCTAGAGCAATATAACGACGGGCAGCGCGAGTTACCCGCTGCGACGGGTGTGATTCCGGTGAGGAGCTTTCTCGATGCGCTGCTGCAGATCGGCTACGACGGCCCGATCCAGGCTGAGCCGAATAACGTGAATCTGCGCGCGACGCAGATGGATCAGGCGCTCAGCGAAACATCCGCGGCAATGAAGAAGGCTTTTGGCGAGATTTAACACGCGGTTCGCGCGTTTCTAGGTTTTCTTCCAAACAGACTTCACCCCGCCGCAGTATTTTTCTTGCGATTCCCACGATTTAGTCCACAATCCATTTTCAATGAGCACACTTTCAGCGCAGGAAGCGACTCGCTCCCGCAGATCCGCGAAATCGCGCGCAGTACGAAAAATGACTGTGCTGCCCATGATTACGGCAACGTATTTCATGGTGGCGGGCGGCCCATACGGCCTCGAAGATGTGGTGCAGAAGACGGGATATCGTGCCACGTTGTTGATCCTGCTGTTGACGCCGCTGCTGTGGAGCTTGCCGGTCGCAATGATGGTGAGCGAGCTCGCGAGCGCAATTCCGGAAGAGGGTGGCTTCTATATCTGGGTGCGGCGCGGGCTCGGAAATTTTTGGGGATATCAGGAAACATGGCTCAGCCTGGCGGGAAGCGTTTTTGATATGGCGCTTTACCCGAACCTCTTTGTCGATTATTTGGGGCGGCTCGCCCCATGGCTTACAGCGGGTCACCGAGGACTGTGGCTCGGCTTGGGTCTGATCGGGCTGTGCACGGCGTGGAACACCGTCGGTTCGCGAGCCGTGGGCGAAGGCTCTGTGCTGCTGAACGTGTTGCTGCTGCTGCCGTTCGTGGTTCTCGTCGGATTTGCTATCTTTCACCGACGAATCGGACACGGTAGCGCCATGCCGCTGCATCGCGCAGACCTGCTCGGCGGCATTCTAATCGCGATGTGGAATTACATGGGCTGGGACAATCTTTCGACGGTCGCAGGCGAAGTGGAATCGCCGCAAAGGACGTATCCACGCGCGATGCTAGGTGCGCTGCTGCTCGTGATCGTGACTTACCTTGTGCCCGTTGCGGCGGTGGCGGGCA
Organism: uncultured Acidobacteriota bacterium; assembly: GCA_963753205.1. Lineage (GTDB taxonomy): Bacteria > Acidobacteriota > Terriglobia > Acidiferrales > UBA7541 > Palsa-295. The sequence continues at coordinate 15,425 of CAVWBL010000004.1, forward strand.
CGGGTATCGATCCGAATAGCTGGACCACAGGCGGCTGGGTGGACGCTGGCCGAATCGTTGGAGGGGGATGGCTGGCCTTGGCAATTGCGGCCGCTGGTGTGATCGGTGCGATCGGGACGTTTGGCGCGCTGATGATGTCGCTTACGCGGTTGCCTCTGGTGATGGCTGAGGATGGATATTTGCCGAAGATTTTTACGCGGCTATCCGCACGCACAGGTACACCCTGGGTTGCTATCGTGGGCTGTGCGGTTTTTTGGGCGATCTGCTATCCGTTGGGATTTGAGTCAAATCTAATTCTCGATGTGCTGCTGACAGGGTTGAGCATCCTCTTGGAATTCGCGGCACTCGTCGCACTGCGCCTACGCGAACCTGGCCTTGGGCGGCCGTATCGCGTGCCGGGAGGAATCTGGGGCGCTATTGGCATTTCGATTCCCCCGCTCGCGTTGATGGTCGCGGCGGCGGTGCGGAACCGTAGCCAGTTCATCGTTGGCACAAATGAATTGGCAATCGGATGCGCGGTGATTGCCGCGGGCGCGATTCTTTATTTCGTAAGCCGGCTGATCCAGGCAAAACGGGCTATCATCTAGTCTGGGATCGTGCCGAGAGTGAATTTGCTACGCTGACGATTCGTGGAAACCAAAGAGAGCGACGACGCCAGATTCATGCGGTTGGCCCTGCAACAGGCATCGGAAGCGGCGCAGCGCGGCGAAGTGCCGATTGGTGCCGTGATCGTTGCCGAAGGGAAAGTGATTGTAGCGGCCGGCAATCGCACGATCGCGGACTGCGATCCGACGGCGCATGCGGAAATGGTCGCACTGCGCGCCGCGGCAAGAGGAATTAGGAATCATCGGCTCGGCCCTGTGACCCTCTACGTCACGATCGAGCCATGCGCAATGTGCGCGGGTGCAATGATTCAAGCGCGCATCAGCCGGCTCGTTTACGGCGCGGATGATCCTAAGGGCGGCGCCGTTACGTCGTGTTTCGCTGTGCTCGATCATCCTCGTCTGAATCATCGCGTCGATGTTACGCCTGGGGTGTTGGCAGAAGAAGCCGTCGCTCTGCTGAGGGAATTTTTCGCTGCGAAGCGCTAAAGCGCAAGGTGAAGGGGCGGACGCAGTTATTTCTTGCTTGCGGCGGGAGTGGCGAGCGGGCGTTCGAAGCCGATGTGCGTCTTTCCATGGCGAAACACGCGCACATCGCGCAGCGGAGATGCAGCAATCATCTTCTGCAACTCTTCCTCGGTATAGGCGGCCTGAACTGACGCGATAAAAAGTCGCCGCATTTCACCGCTGTAGTGCTTGCCGTGCTTCCAAACGTGAAACGCATATCCTGGCCGCGAGGGCCGCCGCAGATCGCGCAGGAGAATTGCTCCCCCGGGCTTCACAACGCGCGCGATTTCCGCAAAAAGTTTGTGCGGGTCGGGTATGTGATGCAGCACCGAGTTGCAAACCACCATCTCGAAGCTTTTATCGGGAAAATCCAGCGCGTTTCCATCGGCGATGCGAAACTCGACGCGACCAGCCAACTCGCCAGCCGTCGCCAGGCTCTCGATGGCCTTTTCGATCATGGTGGCGGAGCGGTCGATGCCGACGAACTTCCAACGCGTGAGCCGGTATCCGAGTTTGATCACAATTTGGCCGGGCCCGGTACCAATGTCGAGAACGCGGCCGCGCTCGCGCCCTTTCAGAAGAAGCTGCGCATGCGCGACAAACGTGTCGTCGATTGCGTCAAGGTGAGCCTGCGCGGCGGCCGAAGCATACGCTTCCACTTCGCCGGAATCGTCCATGGTTTCCGGCTCAGGCACCCTCGCGAGACCGAAAAACGTTCCCTTGGCACGCCTGGGTTTCGGCGGACGCGGCGATGACCAATGAGCAGAAGGCTTGGTAAGAGTTTCCTGACGTGGTTCGCCGCCCGAGGAGGGGGCTGCCGAGCCGGTGCTTTCCTGGGGCGCGTTACTCTCCGCAGGCGGTTCCTCGATTCGGGTGTTGTCTGCTGTAGCCTGCGTGATATTTGCCGGAAGTTCTTGCGTTCCCGTTTGTGGCTCGGCTGTTTCGCTCGAATGATTTTCGCTTACAGGCTCTTTCGATGCTGATTCAAGTGGAGCCGCGGCGGACACTAGCTCTTGCGTCGGATGTTCTAGCGTCGATCCTTCCTGTAGGACTGCCTCCGGTGTTTCATTCGCAACAGGATGCATTACTGGCGGTATAACCGGCTCCGCCTTCGCCACTGTAGTGGCCACCTCAGGCATTGCCTGAATCCTTGCTTGACCGACCTCTTCTTCCGAAACTTCAGTTCCTACCTTATTGTGGGACTGCGCCGCAGAAGTCAGCTCGCCCACGGAATCGGAAGTCGCCGTCGTGCCTGTCTGTGAGGATGACGCAGTTGCCGCCTCATGCAAAACGTCCAGTTCGTCAAAGATATTAGCGCCCGCCACAATAAGCTCTGGCGAGGCAGTTTCGGCATCTTCTTGCGCGGCAATCGCTTCGGAAACGGGTTCTGGATTTTGACTTCGCGCAACAGCCGCATCGGCTAATGAGAGCGAGGTTGCTGCAGCCTCTTCGGTGGAAGGGGCCGCGACCACGGGCGTTGGCTCGACAATTTCGAGAGGATTTTCTGGCAGCGCGTGCGGCGCGGATCCGGACGCCTCCGCGATTTTGTTCGGCCCGGCAACAGTGGGCTGCGCCGTAATTTCCACGATGAATGGATCGGGATTGCCAGTGGCCATCCCAGAGAGAAACGCACCGAACACGTCGGAATCGCTGAGAGCAGTAGCTGCATCGACACTGGGGCCGTCTTCAGCCTTCGCGACTTCAATTGCGGATACGGTCTCGGTCGCAGCTTCCTCCGCACCGGCCCCTTCATGCCCTTCCTCAATCTTGATTGAAACTGGCTCAGGCGTCGGTTCGGCAGCCTTGGGCTCGGGCGGCTCCAAAGGAACCGGCGGAGGCCCTATGGGATTGGGCCGGATGCGCGGAAATAGCGTCAGCATTGCGATACCTTGAAGTTCAAGGTTCGCTCAGTTTAACGCAGCAAGCATCGCATTACGAGCGGGAGCGACCTTGACGTTTTCGACAATTCCGCCGCCCTGATTACTCGGTGCCACGGGCGGCACCGGGGGCGGCCAGGCAAGAGCAGCGTCGATCTTGTCGAACGTGTCGCGTGAAGCTTCTTCCACCACCAGGCATTGAGTCCCCTGATGCTTCACGAAAACGCTGCCGCCGTCCGTCTGAAATGCGAAGAAGTTTGCCTGGCGCAAAAGGTGTGTCCGCGTCTGGTACTTCATCTCGAGCGCTGAGCTGTATTGGCCAAAAAAGCGGGCCGCATCGTCTTCATTATCCATGTCCAGCACAAACACGATTGGGAGCGTCTTGTCCTTGCTGTCTTCAAAGACGGCGTAGCGGTCGCCGGTCCATCCGGGCGAGGTCAGCTTAGCAGCATCGTCGCCGAGATACTGCTTCAGGATCTCTTCGACTCCAAACTCGCCCATCACATTTTCTTCGAGCAGTTTCCAGTCGGCCGGCGCGACCGTCTTCCAGTCCGGAAACTTAACGGCCACCGGTTGCACGCCATTCAGATATTTTTCCGGATGCATGATCTGCTGCGTGGAGACAGGCGGACGCTCGAAAAGCAAATGCAGATCCTGCCAGCCATCGTGCGCCTTCAAGAATTGTTGGGTAAACGTGACGCCTGCAAGGTAAGGAAAAATGAGGCTATCGCGGATGTAGATCGGCGCCTTCGAGAGCTTTGGATCCTTATCCATTTCGCCTACGGCGCTGGCCTGAATCAAAGCGGAGACATCCGGCAAGTCACGCACGGAACGGTGCATGTCTTCGAGATCGTAATCGACCATGGCAGCCATAGCCGAGCCTTCGCTCACCGAATCTCGCGCCAGTTCGGCATCGTCATTCGGACGCGCCGCTTTAATCCACGAATCGATATGGAAGGACTGATCCTCGAGCGCATGCGTGAGTTCATGTGCCATCACTTCTTTCTGCTCGTCCACAGGGATCCAGTCGGCGATATAGAATTCCTTGGCTTTCGGGTCGTAAAGCCCCGCAATCTGATCCGTAAGAACATCTTCCATGAAGGATTCAATGGGAAATCCTTTTGGGATAAGCCCGAAGGCTTCCATTGTCTTATCATCGGCGTATTTCTGAGCCTGATCTTTGTCTTCCTTATCCTCCTGCTGAATGAAAGCGCGAATCTGGTCTTTGGAACGAAGGCTCCTCTTGAGCGGTTCCTTGATGGGAAGATCGATCAGCTTGCTCATGTTGGCAAGCACTTCGTCGGCGGCTTGGAGGAATGCGGGACTTGTCTGACCGCCAAGCTGTTTATCCGGGCCCGTGCCGGATAGATAAGGCAATTCCTGGGTCGTCAGGGCCAGTTCCGCTCCTATTGCCGCTGTTGCCAAAATGAGCAGCGAGATCAAAATTGCAATCCGCTTCATTCGTGCCTCCGCTTCTGAACGCGCCCCAGAAGGCAAGAATAACAGGTTTTTCTTTATTCCACCCAAAACCGCAGAGCAGCCCAAGAGCAACCAGGCAGCGGAACGACGAAAAAGGCGAACGGTTCTTCGAGGGGAGTAGGAAGGCCTATGATGGTGCCGGCGCCTCTATTTCTGCGCTCAGCAGTTTCTGAACGGCGTGCCAAAATTCTTCAATCCGAAACGGTTTCGTCAAAATCGTGCAGCCTGATGTTTTCAGTTGCTCCGCGACCTTGCCGCTGGTCGGGTCGGATGCCGTGAAAGCAACATGCGTAGAAAGTTCGGGCCGATGCTTTCCGATCCAGCAGTAGAGGTCAAGCGTAGAAAGCTCTCCCGGCATCTTCATGTCTGCGACTACCGCATCGACCGGCGTTCTTTTCAAGATTTCGATCGCCTCGCCCGCGCCGTGCGCAATATTGGCGCTGAGCCCGTGCGAAATCAATATCTCCCGTTCCAGCTGCAATACGTCTTCTTCGTCATCCACGAGCAGCACTCTTCCACTGGCGGCATCGGCAATAGGCAAAGAGGGTTCAGCAGTCGGCAACGACGGCTGCGAAACGGGAAGATAGATCGTGAACGTGGCGCCCCGAGGAGGCGAATTCTTCACGAGAATTTCGCCCGCATGCTCCTTAATGATTCCGTAGCAGATACTTAGGCCAAGGCCGGTCCCCTTCCCCACGGGTTTGGTCGTATAGAATGGATCGAAGACTTTATGCGGGTTGTTCACACCTGGGCCGCTGTCAGTGATCTCGACGCAAATCCGTCCCGCATTCGTGCGCGTGCAGATCCAGACATCTCCTCCTCCAGCCCGTTCCTGAATAGCGTCAAAGGCGTTGTTGAGAATGTTCAGGAAAACCTGCTGCAACTGGTGGGGATCGGCAGCTGTGACCGGCAGCTTCGGATCGAGGTCGCGGTGCACGCGAATATTGTTGAGCTTCATGTCGTACTCGCGCAGCGCAACGGTATCGTCGAGAATCTGGTTCACTCGAGCTTGCGTTCTTTCCGGCTTATGCTGGCGTGCCACGCTGAGCAGGTTTTGCACGATTCGATGGGTGCGCATGGCCTGCTTATAGAGCTTGCCGACGTAATCGGCGCCGCGAGGCGTAGTGAACTCATCGGATTTCAGCAGTTGGCTGTACCCCAGGATCGCGGTGAGCGGATTGTTCAGTTCATGTGCGACACCGGAGATCAATTGACCAACAGCGACCATCTTTTCGCTCTGAAGAAGCTGTTCCTGCGCCAGGCGCAAACTTTCGTAAGCTTCGCGGGTTTCGTTTAGAAGCAGCGATTTGTCGATTGTCGCTGCGATCTGGTTGGCGACCGCAGCCAGTAAGTTCAATTCTGCCGTCGAAAACTGACGAGGCCTCCTGCTGCCGACTACGAGAGCACCCATCATGCGCCCCTTCGACCACAGCACCACAAATTGCGAACTCTCGATGCCTTCTTCGCGCTGAAGGCGGCGGAACGCTTCGGGCAGCGCGTTTGCCGACCCGGCGATCACCGTTGCGCGCACATCGCGCATCTGCTGGATGAGTGTGGCCGAGAGTTCAACCGTGGGGCTCTTGCGCGGCTCGTGCGAGAGATAACCCATCGACGCAAATAACTTCAGCAAGCGCGTGTTTTCATCAAGGAAGAAGACCGCGCTCGCATCGGCCGAAAAGAGTTCGTTCACCTTAATTAGCGCGCCGCTGAGCCCGTCTTCCAACTGCGCCGAATTTCCCAGCACCTCTGCGATTGCGTTGAGCGCGAGCAGTTCGCGATTGCGCTGACGAATGTCCATTTCGGCGCGCTTTTGTTCGGTGATATCGAGTAAAAAGCCTTGATACGCGACGATCGCTCCCGATGGATCCCGCGTGACGAAGCTCGATTCCTGGGCCGTTCGTATCTCGCCGTCGCGCCGCCGGAACTGAAACTCGAAATCCGTCACTTCGCCGTATTCTTGAAGTAGACGCTTCAGGCGATCTCTATCCGCAACATCTGCGTAGATATCGCTCGCAGCAACGCGGCACAGTTCGTCGTGGTTTTCGTAACCCAGAATGCGCATGAAAGAATCGTTGAAATCGACGAGCGTGCCATAGGGCGTAGAGATGAATACTCCCTCGTGTCCCTTTTCGAAAAGCATGCGGTATTTGTCTTCGGCCTGCTTGCGGCTCGTAAAATCCTTGAGGACGTGAATCGTGCCCAGCCGGACGCCGCTGGAATCGTGGAATGCGGAGTCGCTGGCCAGGAAATAGCCGCCAAAGCTGGGGTCAGTTTCTTCGGCGCGACCGGCGACGCCTTCACAGTAAGGGCACCTTCTCCACCCGGTCGTGCCTTGCCGCAGGACGTCGCGCACATATCGGCCGATCAGAGTCGAAGGCTCGAAGCCAACGCGTTCTGCAAGCGCCTGGTTCGCTCGTACAATCTTGCCTTCGAGCGAATGAACCAAGATCAAATCGTCGATTGAATCGAACGTATCAAGCCATTGTTTGCGCGAAGCGGCCGCGTGTTCGAACAGCATCACATTTTGCACGGTCAATCCCAGCAAATTTGCCACATTGGCGATGAAGCGCGATTCGTCGCTTTGAAATACGCGTTCGGTTGACGAGCCGATTCCCAATATTCCAAGTGCGGACTCCTTGCCGGGTATGGAAACGAGCAGGAGAGCTTCTAGTCTCTCGGCTTCGGTCCATCGGTTCAGCGAAGGGTCGCCGGAATCGCCATAACTTACAAACGGAGTGCCTTGCTGCAAAACGCGTTTCACCCATGACTCGTCCGCAGGCACTCGCGCGCACAATTTGAGCGCGCGTTCGCCGAAACCGATCGAAACCTTCGTCACAAGCGAAGCGTCATCGCCAGAACCTTCGAACAAGAGTACGATCCCGTGGCTCGCGCCGAGGCTTTCGTTCACGTGTTGCAACACGCCGTCTAGACATTCCTGCACTCGCGGCGATTGCGTTGACGCCGCGGTGATCATCGCGAGCCTGCGCAATTTCTCGTTCAAATCATCCGTTCTTGTTCGCGCGGCTTCGAGCACCAAGATGGCCATATTCACGCCGATCGATATACCCAGTGCGCCCTGGAATGCCATTCGGAACGTGCCGAGGGTTTGCAATGCCCAGTCGGGGCGGTCCGCCGTATGCAAGCCGCGCAACATAAGCGTAGCAGCCAGCAACTTCCATCCGAAACCTTTGTGCCGCTCTTGCGATCTCCACAATATCCAGCCGGCTGCGACATAAAGCAGAAACTCGAGCGCTGATTCACTCCATGCCGCCACGATCGGCCGCCGGATCGGGCCGTAAAGGAGTGCAACGATCGCGGCGCCGATGAGGCCTGATGACCACAAATATCGGAAGTGTCTGCCACGGCTGACGCACTCGATGATGGCAGCGAAAAGGAAGGACGCGGCGAGCAGCGAAACGGTCGATTCCACTGCGGGCATCGCCCGCTCGCCGCGCCAAACCAAGAACACACTCAAGTTTTCCAGCCCGGCGTAAAGCGTCCAGCCGGCGAGCCAGTAGCGAAAAACGCGCGGGGGGAAGTCGTTTGCTAGAAGCGAGAAGATGATTAGCAGCGTTGTTGCGGCCGAAGCCTCCACGAAGGCAAGCGCCAGTAACGCCGGATTGGACATGAAGTGCATCGCGATCGCTGGTTGTGCGTTACGACCCGCCTGCCTGGGGCGGCCTACTGATCAAGGGTTCGCTGCGAAGCCAAAGCGAACCTAACATGTCAGTACTTCATACGGCAACGCGGCCATTGAAACGCTGTGCCCTGCCATATAATGGTGCCCTATGCCCAGCAACGATCATTACGAAAAGATACTTGTAGTGGATGATGAAGAGGCGATCCGCGAGGTAGTTTCCACGCTTTTGCAGGCACAAGGTTATGAGTGTACCGTTTGTCCGAACGGCCGCGCGGGACTCGAAGCCTTTCGTAACGATACGTTTGATCTGGTCCTCAGTGACATCGTTATGCCCGAGATGGACGGGCTGAAATTGCTCGCCGAGCTGCGCGTCCAGGACCCCGATGTGCCTGTCATCATGGTGACGGCGATGCACGACATTTCGATCGCCCTCGAGGCGATCCGTGCTGGTGCATACGATTACATCCTAAAGCCCTTCGAGAAGGACCAATTGCACCTGAGCGTGCGGCGCGCGCTCGAACATCGGGCGCTCGTGCTCGAGAATCGCACGTATCAGAGCGACCTTGAGCATCTTGTCGCTGAACGCACGCAGCAACTCTCCATTGCTCTTCAGGACTTGGAGCAATCCTACGATTACACGCTGGAGGCGCTGGGCGGCGCGCTCGATGCGAAAGACGCTGAAACCGAAGGCCATTGCCAGCGCGTGACGGCGTTTACGATTACGATTGCGAAGGCGATGGGCGTCGATAAAGGACTGCTGCGCCATATCGCTCGTGGCGCTTTCTTGCATGACATTGGGAAGATGGGCGTACCGGACAGCATCTTGCGCAAACCCGGCCCCTTAACTGATGAAGAGCGCGCAATCATGCGCAAACACTGCGAAATCGGCTATGCCGTGCTCGAGAGAATTCCATTTTTGAAGGAAGCCGCGGAGATCGTTCTTTCACACCAGGAATGCTATGACGGCTCGGGGTATCCGCGAGGTCTCAAAGGCGAACAGATTCCACTCGGAGCGAGGATTTTCGCCGTAGCGGACACTCTTGACGCGATGATCTCGGATCGGCCCTATCGGAAGGCGCTGCACATCTCCGTTGCCCGCGATGAAATTCGCCGCTATTCCGGCCGGCAATTCGATCCGCGCGTCGTCGAAGTATTTCTATCGAAGCCGGACCGCCTCTGGGTGGATCTGCACGAAAATATCGGCGATCCCTTCCGTCTCACGCAACTCGAACACGCCTAACCCGCCAGAGCGGACGTACGCGCCTACTGCGAAAAATTGTCGCGGCGATAGATCGCTACGAAAATCCCTCCGAATAAGGCGAGCGCCGGAATGAGTAGAATCAGGATTCCGTGGCGCAGCGCCTCCTGCCCTTTCGCGCCGCTTGCCGCCGCATTTTGGTAGCACATGGCGCATCCTTGCGCCGAGGCGTGTGGGGCTATCACCGCCAATACCGCGATGCCGATTCCCGCGATGATCGCCAGTTTTTTCATTCCAGTTTCCGTCGAACCTTTTTCCTTCATTTCGCAAAAATGAGCAACAAAAAAATGGAAGCCCAGATCAGTGTTAAAAAATGCCAATACATCGCGGCGATGCCTGTCGCAGTGGTTTGTGTTAATCGGCGCAAGGGTCTCAGCGCAACGATGAGGAGCCCGGCGATGCCTCCGATCAGGTGCAGGGCGTGGGCGCCTGTGAATAGGTAGAAAAAACTGGCGTCCGGATTCGAGGTTAGATAGATGCCCTGGCCCGCGAGTGCGCGCCAGGCGGCGAATTGTCCGATCAGGAATGCGGCGCCGAGGGCAGTGGCTGTGTACCACCAGGCTCGGAATTTGGCAGTTTCGTCGATGCGGAGGAATCGTCGCGAGGCTTCGACGGCGCAGCTGCTCACGAGCAGCAGGGCTGTGTTAAAGCTCAGCAGGCGCCACGGAAGGGCAATGGGCGCTTCTAAAGGACTCGTTGAGAGGCCTTTTCGGACCACCCAGGCGCTGATTAGCGCCGTAAAGAACATTAAAATCGCACCGAGGGTCAGGATCATTCCCGTCGGGTAGACACGCTGAGGAATGGCCGGCTGGCCCGACTCGGTGGTCGGCGCGGCGGCGGGCGCCACTTCGGCATTCATGCTGAAAAAATCACCGTTTTTTCTCGATTAGAATCGGAGTTGTTGTTGTAGGCAAAAGACTTAAGGGCAATTCTAATCGGGGATTCTCGATTAGAAATTCAGAGGGCGGATGGGAGGTCAGAAGTTGCATCGCATCTCGCGACCGCCTTTAATCGAATTGCCATCCCTTCAACTTCACCAAGGTTATTTTATCATGCGTGGCAAATCGGATTTTTTGGTGCGAATGCCGCAAGCCCCACGCTTTGAAGAGCTTGCGAGCGGTTTTTTGAGATCACGAAGATGTAAAAATTGCGGGTTTTTTTCGGGGCGATGACTTCTATCGAAGCTCGCCGCGCCTAGTCTGTACCCCTAAGTCGCCGCAGCAAGGAGTGGTTGTGCCACGGGCGCGCGTTACCGAGAAACTTCCTGGAAATAACTGGGCACGTTCTTCTTGGTCTGGCCGAGGATTTCGACGATTGCCTTGCGGTCGGAGAAGGAGAGCTTCGCGTACTTCTGAGTCTTGTCCTGGCCGGAAAGCACTTGCCACATACGAGCGTAGATGGCGGCTTTGGCTTGATCGGGCAGGCTTTCGAAAGCGTCCGAGTAGATCATGTAGCTGCATGGGTAGCGCATCAGGCGATGATCGAGATCAAGCCGCCGGAGAGAGCGTCCTTGGCTGTCCTTTGGGCCTTGCGCCGAAAATTCTTCAGAGAAGCCTGAGGTGCTCTGAATTTTCGAGGGCAGCGGGGTTTCGTCGATAAAGAGCATGTAGTCGACGAGTTCGCGCGAAGTTTCGTTGAGAACGCGCTCAGTGACGGCATGGGTGGCCGAGCCCGTCTGTTCGTTGTAGAGTGCGAGGCGAACCTCCCATCCGACTCGCGTGAAGAGATTCATCATGTGCATTTCATGCTCGAACACCATGAGCGCGACGACGTCGCTGTAAGGCGTGAGATAAGTGTCGGTGTGAAATCTTCCCTTTAGCGACGCGAGGTTGAATGCTTGGGCGGGTACGGGACCCAATTGCGGCACGGTCTCATTTGCGAAGGCGTTGCCCATGTGTTTCATCGTGCCAGTAATCCCCGTCACGTACCAACCGCCCCATCGTTGCTCGAACGGGCTGCGATCATCGGTAAGAAAATCGCCCAACTGGCGCGCGACGGTGCCGTCGGAGTTCGTCGCGACGCTGCGGACCAGCGTGCCGGGAACGTCCAAACTCGAATAGGAAAGGTGACACGAGAGGCAGATATTGTCGCGGCGGACGAAGCGCGGATGATCGGTTTGCTCTTGGTCGAGTGTATAGAAAATCACACCTTGTTTGGGATCTTCCGAAGCCAGCTCGAGAAATTTGCCACCATGAACCCATCCGACGATGACCGAATCATTGAAGAAGAGGCTGCGCGGATTATTTGGATTGATCAGATACCTTTGCACGCTCGTTTGTGAAAACGCCAGGATTTGCGACTGGACTGGAACCTTCAATGCGTCGAGGACGGAGCGCAGATAGCCGTGCCGGTCGCCGAATTTGAGTTGCAGAGTGCCGTCGTCAAGTTTCGTGTTTAAAGCGGTCACAGCATCGGTTGTCGGCGCGGTGCTGTAATGGATTGCTGGGTGATCGATATCGGCAGGAAAGGGATCGTTTTCGAGATCGGCGAAGACTATGGTGATGGAAGCGAGGAAAAGAAGAAGGGCTGAGGCCGTGCGGCGCATGGGCATGATGATACACCGCAGTGGCCGAGTATTTGTGGAGCAACTGGCATCCAGCGCAAGAAGAAGAGCAAGAGGAGCGTTGACGCGGCGCTTCGCGGGACACGGTCAGGCGGGCACCGCTCTATTTGAACTATTTGAACTGGATCGGCTTCTTGGCTGGTAAGATGTATGGCATACCAAGTCAATCAAGAGATAAACCATGAATCGGGGATCTGGTACGGATCTCGAACGAACCAGGCAAGTCATGAGACACCTTCCCTTTGTGTTCGGAGTTTTAGCGATTCGCGTCGGTTCGTTGGCTGCTCAGAGTACTAACAGGAGCGAGGCGTGGAGTAAGCCGGTTGAGGGCGTGCAACTGCGATTGGCGATCCCGCCAAATTCGGCGCACACGGTTTCGCACGGGCTGCCGACCCTTAAGATGCAAATACGCAACGGCGCTAATGGCTCCGTGAGATTCAGTGAGGATATGCTGAGTTGCGGTTCGGGGATTGAGATAGACGGTGTATGGCACGGTCCGGGTCCCTGTGCCGGCAATGCGGCGCCTGGGCCACCGCTCCTTCCCGACCATTCGAGCGGGATGATTCATCTGGAATTTCAGCTATTGACTACCGACGAGAAAGAGTTCGTCGCGCCGAAGGACCTCAATCTGGAGGCCGGGAAGCACACGGTACGTGTGAGAACACCTATGTCGGACGGCGTCACCAATTCGACGGGGCGAACTTTAAAGCTGATCAGCAATTCGGTGACTTTTGAGACGGCTCCATCGCTGGGCAGCGTCCCATTATCGCCTACGCCAGCAGGTGCACGCGGCCAGCAGACGGCGAGCGCGAGGTACCGATTTGCGATCGGTGATCGAAAGAATGTGGTTCCGTCGGGAAGCGTGTGGCTATACAGCTATTCCTGGAACGGATTGCAGTCGACCAAGTTGGCGGACATCAAGGACGGAACCGCAGAAATTTCGCGCAACGCCGACGCGATTCGCGGCGGTCTGAGCCCGACCCCGAACACCGATGCATATGTGCTGGCACTTCAATTTTTGCACGGCTTGTGGTACCGATCGCCGGTTATTTCCCCTGATTCGATATGGAGCAGCTGGCCGCGGGAGTTAGAGCAATTTGGACAAGCGGCTCCGGCAGCTGGGGGTGGCACGCTGCTCGTGCTGCCGACTCAGCAGACGCGACGAATCACATTGCTGCATGAGGATGGAAGGCCCGTTGCCGGGGCGCGCATTGCAGTCTCCATCTTCTTATACGACGAAAACCACTGCGGCGTGCACACGGGTTTGCCTTTGGGAACCTATGTTACCGATCGTTCGGGCGCAATTCACGTTGAGGCGCCGCTGATACCCCTTTACTTGGACGACGCAACGTACTTCCAGAAGATTTCGAATGGCCCGTTGGGCATCGGATACGCCGTGAAGACTGGCGAGAAAATCGGAGCTGCGGTTACGGAAACTGTCCGTGAGCTCTGGAACTTTCCAGGCGATTCCGATTTGCCTGCGCGTTCATTCGACTTGCACGTTGTAGATTCCGGGGGAGCGCCTTTGCCCGGCGTTGACGTTGACGAGGCCGATCTGAGTGACGCTTGCGGCATTGCGAGCGGGCATGCGGGTCGGACCAACTCGGCTGGGACGGCGCATTTACGCTTAGTTCCGCAGACCATCGCGAAATTGGAGCTTGGCCGGCCGAACGAGGTGCCGCGGCCGCTTTCTTCAGACGAGCTTCAAGAGCTTTTTGCCAAAGGAAGTCTCACTATCCGGTGGTGAAAAGCATTTCCGACTCGCCTTACCGCGCTAAGGTTATCCCTGTTGAGCCACGCTTCTCCCCTTCAAGCAGTGGCTTCCCGATATTCCCCAGTTCCTTGCGATCGGCCTGACTGAATTCCGCTTCTTTCCAGCCCCATACTGCGGCTTCGATTCGATACTTGCCGGGGCGGCAAGTTAGCCCCGCGAGGATCCAGGATCAACGTGCCATCGACGTGTTCGCCGGGGCGGAGCAGGATTGCGCTTTGGCGGAGAATGTCAGTCAGAGATGGTCGCACGCCAGGACAGGAACCTCCGTAGCCATGTGGACGACCAACGGACCAAACCTCAAAATGGTCGCTATCCCAGCAGGACGCCCCACGACCGCGCGGGATGAACAAGGCCTTGCGGCCGACGTTCGCAATTCGGTATGTCACGATCACCTGCTCCTGATAGGGGTTAGTGGCATGTTCGGTGGAGATGACGGAACGAAACATTCCTGGCCGGAGCGAAAATATTCACATCGGCGAAGACTATGGTGATGGAGGCGAGGAAAAGGAGCAGGGCTAAGGCGGTGCCGCGCATTTGGGGATGATGATACACCGCAGTAGGGGGATTATTTGTGGAGCGACTGGGCATCACTAGAGAAAGGAAAGTAAGAGGGGTCCTTCACGCGGCCGCTTCGCAGGACACGTTCCGGATGACGACATTTTGTCTTTGTTTAAGGAGTAGGCGGGGGCAGGTCTTGGGGGATGAAGTCGGTAGGGGCGCCGGGGACGCTGTATTCGTATGGGCCGCGGTAGACGGTGATTTTTGCGCCGCCGAAATTATCGGGCGGGGGCGGGGAAGTGACGGTCCATTCGAGAGTGGTGGCGTCCCATGGATTCGCCGGCGCTGGGGCGCCGCTTTTCATGCTGGAGAAAAAATTCCAGAAGAAGATCAGTTGAACAGCGGCGGTGCAGAGCGCTGCGATCGTCATGAACAGGTGCAGCGGCTGCAAGGCCGCAAGATAAGAGGCGCCGCTATCATCGGCATAGCGGCGGATTCCGCCGGCGATTCCAAGAAAATGCATGGGAACGAAAATCGAATATGTGCCGACGAACGTGAGCCAGAAGTGGAGCTTGCCGAGCGTTTCGTTCATCGTGCGGCCAAACATTTTGGGGAACCAGTAGTAGATGGCCGCGAAGACGCCGAAGATCGCCGCGACTCCCATGACGAGATGAAGATGCGCGACGACGAAATAGGTGGCGTGGAGCATATTGTCAACGGCGGGTTGCGCCAGAAAGATGCCGGATAGGCCGCCGGTGATGAAGATCGAGACGAAGCCGAGAGCAAAAAGCATCGGCGTGCGGAACTGAATTTTGCCGCCCCAGAGTGTGCCAATCCAATTGAATGTTTTCGCGGCGGACGGTACGGCAATCGACATGGTGAGCACGGAGAACGTGAATCCCGAATAAGGGCTCATGCCGCTGACGAACATGTGGTGGCCCCAGACGCTGAAACCAAGAACGCCAATTGCGCCGAGCGTGACGACCATTGCGGGATAGCCGAAGACCGGTTTCCGCGAGAAGTTGGCGAGAAGCTGTGACGTAACGCCCATCCCTGGCAGGATCGCGATGTAGACCTCTGGATGACCAAAGAACCAAAACAGGTGTTGCCAGAGAAGGGGCGAGCCGCCGCTGTGCGACTGCAGTTGGCCGGTGACGACCAAGCCAGCCGGCACAAAGAAGCTGGTGCCGAACGAGCGGTCAAGCAGGAGCAATACTCCCGCTGCGAGCAACACGCTGAACGAAAGCAGAATCAGGATTGCTGTGATGAACCACGCCCACACCGTCAGCGGCATGCGCATCATCTTCATTCCGCGCGCGCGCATTTCTATTGTGGTGGCGATGAAGTTGATTGAACTAAGCACGGATGCGATGCAGAAAATCAGGATGCTGACGATCCAGAGCGTTTGGCCCATGCCTTCGCCGGGTCCGGTGATATCCCCGAGGCCGCTGAGGGGAGGATAAGCCGTCCAGCCGCTGATGGGCGCGCCGCCTTGCACGAAAAACGCGGCGAGCAGTACGATGAAAGCGATGAACGTGAGCCAGAAGCCGAACATATTGAGAACAGGAAAGGCCATTTCGCGCGCGCCGATCTGAAGCGGCAAGAAATATGTGCCGAAGGCGTTCTGTGGCGCGGCGGTGAGGACGAAAAAAACCATAATCGTGCCATGCATCGTGACGAGCGCGAGGTATTGCTCGGGCGTCATGATGCCGCCGGTGATGAAGGGCAAATGTCCCTTGGGCCATGCGAGGTGATAGCGCATCAGTAGGGAGAGAATCATGCCGGTGGTGACGGCAATCAGCGATAGATAGAGATATTGGAGGCCGATAACTTTGTGATCGGTGCTAAAGAGGCGGGCGGGAACTGTGGGGCTCATTGGGCGGCCGCCTGCTGCTTGAGGAAATTTTCGTAATCCGTTTCGTCCATCACTTGCAAGACGGCGTGCATCTTCGAATGGCCGAGGCCGCAGAGCTGCGTGCAGACGATCGCGTACTTGCCAATTTTGTCCGGCGTGAAATGAATCGGAATAATCATGCCGGGGACGGCATCCTGCTGGAGGCGGAGTTCACGAACGAAGAAGGAGTGGATCACGTCTTGCGAACGAATGAGCAGTTCGATGGGACGGTTGACTGGCACCGCGAGGACGCCGGTGACGATGTCGTCGCGGCCTTCGGGGCTACTGGGGTCGATGCCGAGAGGATTTCCTGTGGCGGCGCTGATAAGGGCAGGATCGATGCGGCCGAATTTGCCGTCCGGGCCGGGATAGCGAAACACGAATTGAAACTGCATTTCGGTGACTTCGATCTGGATTGAGCCGCTTGGCGGGCCGGCGTAGCGGACGGCGGCCCAGGCTTTGCGTCCCATAAATCCCAAGCCGAGGAAGATGATGATCGCGGTGCCGGCGCCGACGATTTCGATCGCGACGTTTCCCGGGAGAAAACGTGCGCGCTGCCCGCGATCGCGAAAAAGAAAGATTGCGAAAGCGAGGGCAAGTTGCGCGGCAACAAAGAGGGCTCCGATCACCCAGAGAGTGAGGCGATATTGATGATCGATGTCGCGGGCATTGGAGGTGATGGGAGCGGGCGCGGCGAATTGACGCGAGGCGAAGATAATGACGACCAGGGCGACGAGGACGAGAATGGCCAATGCAAAGAGGGCAGCTGTGAGCGTAGAGCCTCTTTGGCGATTCGTCGTTCGCATAGATCCGCAGACGCAGCAGAAATAACCCTGCATTCTACATGGATTGAGAGACAAGGGCGTTTCGAATCGGCGTTCGGCCGAATAGGGAAGTCGGCGGGGGCTCATTGCGCCGGAGGGCGCCGCATGGCAACATATCGGGCGGTTTGGCGCTCTATCGTGATGGCAGCGAGCAACCGGCGCGCGGGCTAAAGCGTCGAAACGATTGAAACTTTCATCCGGCGAATCGGGCGAGTCTTCCTGCGGGTGTATGACGCGTTGGGGCTTCGCGGTTTGCCGGCGGGGAACCTAGAACCGAGCGTCAGAAGGCGCGATAAAGAAAGGTCATATGCGATTCAAGACCGCAGTCTTAGTGGCTGTGTTTGCACTGTTGTGCGCGGCGCCGGCGTGGTCACAGGACGAAGAGGCGCCGGTGGATCAATTTGAGGTCGCCGCAAATCTAACGGCGAACATGCAGGGACAAACATCCGTTTCCGGTGTGACGGACCGAGCGACCTATTCGGGGGGCGTGGTGTTTAACGCGCGGTATCGTTTCCGCGAGCATCTTTATGCTGAAGTGAACGGCGGCTTTACGACGTTCACGCAGTATTATGAGCCGGTCGCCGGCCAGGAACAGGCGAATGTTTACGAAGGCACCGGCGGGCTCGTGTACGAATTCCGGCCGGTCACGGAGAAGCTGCGGCCTTTTGTGGAGCTCGCGGGCGGCGTGCTCTATTTTTCGCCGGTAGCGACGGGCTCGACGCCGGGAGGGTCAAAGGCGGTGCAGCCGATGGGCGCGGGCGGTTTGGGTATCGACTGGAAAATGAGCAGGAGCTTTTCGTTTCGCGCGGGATTTCGCGAGCTGATTTACAGGCCGCCGTCATTCGGAGTGTCGGCGCAGACGCTGAATACGTTTTCGCAGATGGCGGAGCCTTTTATCGGGCTGTCGCTGCGATTCTAATGTTGTTTCTGTAAAACCCCAATGAAGGAAGGGCGGGCTGCTCGCCCTTTTTATTTTTTGCGCGGCGGTTGGCAATCAAATGAGATATCGCGGATAGTCGCGGGATTTAATCCGGAAATCGCGTCGGAAACAGATTTGGGAAGAAATGGTGCGGTCGAGTGGATTCGAACCACCACGGTATTGCTACCGCCAGCCCCTCAAGCTGGTGCGTCTGCCAGTTCCGCCACGACCGCATTACGAAAATCGAGCATATGACTTCGAATCGCTCCTCGCAGAGCTTCAGTAGATGATAAACGCGTTGCGCTATTTTCACAACGGGGCGTTCGTGTTCGCAGACGGATTCCATTTTCTGAGGCGCTGAATCCGAAATTGCCTGCGCGGTCTTCGCTTGACGTCGCTTGCTGCGTGGTGTCAAATCATGGCCATTCGCGTGGATTTCTGTGGTGCGTTAATCGCGCGGTCGATTTGCGCGTGCGTGAGGTAAACCGGTGAAGATTTTCGATCCAGTGCCCGAGGGAAGCCAGCCGGAGCGGCGTTACGCGGGATATGTCTCGACGGCGCTACGCAACCCGCGCCAACCGCTTGTGTTGATGCCACAGACGCTTTCAGAATTGACCGGACCTGTTTATGGCCACGGGCCGATCGGTGAAACGGATAACGACCTCACGCGGCAGTGTGCGGGCGAGCCGCAGGGTGAGAGGATCATCGTTTCCGGGCGTGTGCTCGACGAAGGCGGGCGGCCGATCCCGAATACGCTCGTTGAAGTTTGGCAGGCGAATGCAGCGGGGCGATATCGGCATGCAAACGACAATCATCCGGCGCCAATCGATCCGAATTTCGTCGGGGCCGGCCGAACGCTGACCGATACCGAGGGGAAATACAGCTTCGTCACGGTGAAGCCGGGCGCGTATCCATGGCGCAATCATTACAATGCGTGGCGGCCGGCGCACATTCATTTTTCGGTATTCGGTGCTGCGTTTCTTTCGCGCCTTGTGACGCAGATGTATTTTCCGGCCGATCCGCTTTTTCCTTACGATCCGATCATGCAGTCGATACCGGATGAGAAGGCACGCGAGCGGCTGATTTCGAGTTTCGATTTGGAGAATACGCGGCCGGAGTGGGCGCTGGCGTTTCATTGGGACATCGTGCTACGCGGGCGTGACGCGACGCCTTTTGAGAACAAGCCATGAAGTGCAACGGAAGGGATTTTGTGGCGACAGGTTCGCAGACCGTAGGCCCATTTTTTCATCTCGGGCTTGTGCGCGGTGAAAATGCCGGGCGGCTGGCGAGCGCGGAAGCGCAAGGCGAACACATACGGCTGGCGATTCAGGTACTCGATGCAGAAGGTGCGGGCGTACCTGATGCGATGATCGAGCTCTGGCAGTCGGACGCGAACGGCAAATACAATCACCCGGACGATCCGCAGGAGAAGAAACCCGATCCGGCAGTTCGCGGATTTGGGCGGCTGCCTTCGGATCAAGAGGGCAAGATGGTCTTTGAGACGGTGCGGCCGGGACGCGTGCCGGGCGTCGATGGTGCCTTGCAAGCGCCCCATATCAATGTGCACATTTTTTCGCGCGGCGTGCTGAGGCATGTTTCGACGCGAATTTATTTCGCGGCCGATCCGGCGAACGCCGAGGATGCGATCCTGCGCCTTGTGCCTGCCGCGCGGCGCGATACGTTGATGGCGCGTCCCGATCCGCAGCAGCCGGGCACCTGGAAAATCGAGTTCCATTTGTGCGGCGAGCGCGAAACGGTTTTCTTCAACGCATAAGCTTTTACGCATGAGCGCGTCTTCCTGATACGATTCCAGTCCATGAATCCACGGCTCGTTGAGAACCTTGCCAGCACGCCGAAGTATGCGGAGATCTTTGCGGACGGCTCGTTGGTGCAGGCGATGCTCGACTTCGAAGCGGCGCTGGCGCGTGCAGAGGCTTCGCTTGGCGTGATTCCGGCGGCGGTGGCGGACGTGATCTGCAAGGCCGCCAAGGCTGAGGGCATGGATTTTGCCGCACTCGGGCAAGAAGGGCTGCGCGCTGGGACGCTCTCGATTCCGCTGCTGAAGATGTTGCGCGAGCGAGTGGCAGCAATCGATAAGGATGCCGCGCGGTTCGTGCATTGGGGCGCGACGAGCCAGGATGTGTCGGACACGGCGATGGTGTTGCTGCTGAGGCGTGCGCGGCAGGTGATGAAGGAGGATCAGGCGCGTTTGCTGAAGGCTTTGCGGCGCGCTTCGGACGAGCATGCGAACACCGCGATGCTCGGGCGGACACTTTTGCAGGCGGCGCCGCCTGTCACGCTGGGGCTGAAGATTGCGGGATGGTTTGGCGCGCTGCGGCGGGGTTGGATGCGGCTCGATGCGGCGTTTGGCGATGTGCTGGCGCTGCAATTTGGAGGCGCGACGGGAACGCTGGCGGCGCTAGGCGATAAAGGCCCCGCTGTGGCGCGCGAACTGGCGAAGGAGTTGGATTTGCCATTGCCTGAAGCGCCGTGGCATACGCATCGCGATCGGCTGGCGGCGGTGATTTGTGATTGCGGGATTTATACAGGATCGCTCGCGAAGATGGCGAAGGATGTTTCTTTGCTGATGCAGAGCGAGGTGGCTGAGGCGTTTGAGCCGGGGGGAGACGGGCGCGGCGGCTCTTCGACGATGCCGCATAAGCGCAATCCGATTGCGTGTGCTCTCGCGATTGCGGCGGCGGACCGCGTGCCAGGGTACGTGGCGAGCTTTTTGAGCGGCATGGCGCAGGAGCACGAACGTGGCGTCGGCGGTTGGCACGCGGAATCGGCTACGATTGCACGGACAATTGAAGATACGGGGCTGGCACTCGTCTCGATGCAGGAAGTCGCCGAAGGGCTGAAGGTCGATGCGGCGCAAATGCGGAAGAATATCGCGGATACGCAAGGCGCGATTTTTGCCGAGCGCGCAATGATGAAGCTGAGCGTCGCACTGGGCCGCGACGCCGCACAAGAACTGCTGGATGACGCGCTGCGAAAGACAGCCGAGAGCGGAATGAATCTAGCGAATGCGCTTGCGGGAATGCCGCAAATAGCCAGCGTATTTTCGGCAGATGAACTGCGCGACTTGGCGCGGCCGGAATCGTACCTGGGCGCGGCCGAAAGCTTTCGAAAACAATTGCTCGCAACCGGCGACTAAGGAATTTTCTTGCCATTTGTTCAAGCCAACGGCGTAAGGCACTTCTACCGTCTCAATGGCCGCGACGACCGGCCGGCGATTATGTTTTCGCACTCCCTGGGCGTCGATCACGGCCAGTGGGATAAGCAAGAGGCGGATTTGCTGCCGAATTACCGTGTGCTGCGCTACGACCTTCGCGGGCACGGTGCTTCGGACGCTTCCAAGGGCGATTATTCGATCGAGTTGCTCGGCAAGGACGTGCTGGCGATTGCGGGCGCGGTAGGCTTGTCGCAGTTTGCATTTTGCGGCCTTTCGATTGGCGGAATGATCGGGCAATGGCTCGGCGCAAATGCAGGCGACCGGCTCACTCATCTGGTGCTCGCGAATACCGTCGCGAAATTGGCGAATCCCGCAGCGATGGAGGAGCGGCGGACGAAGGTTCTGAAGAGCGGGATGAGTGCCGTAGTGGATATGGTGATGGGGCGATTTTTCACGCCGGAATCGCTCGCAGCAAATCCGCCGGAAGTGGCGTCGGTGCGGCGCACGCTGCTCGCGACGAATCCGGAGGGCTACGCGAGCTGCTGCGCGGCCGTGCGGGAGATGGATAATACGGGAATCCTGCCGAAGATTCAGACGCATACGCTTGTGATTTTCGGCGAACGCGATATTTCGACGCCCTGGAAAGGCAATGGCGACGTGCTCGGTGCGGCGATTCCCGGCGTTCAAGTGGCGGGACTCCCGACTGCGCACCTTTCGAATATCGAGGCGCCACGATCGTTTTCTGCCGCGCTGTTTGATTTTATGCGCCAGCCGGAAGGCGACGTGCTGGAAGAAGGATTCAGGAAGCGCCGGGAAGTTCTCGGAGATGCGCACGTAGATCGCGCCGTCGCGAACACGACGGATTTCAATCGTGAATTTCAGGAGATGCTGACGCGGTTCGCCTGGGGCAATATTTGGACGCGGCCGCATTTCGATCAGCGCAGCCGTCGGCTGCTGGCGCTCACCACGCTTGCGACGCGCGCGTCTTGGGACGAATTTCGGATGCATTTGCGGACAGGGCTGGCGCACGAGCTTGAGCCTTGCGACATCAAAGAACTCCTTCTGCAGCTTTCGATATACGCAGGAATCCCGGCAGCGAATACCGGCTTCCACATCGCAATGGAAGAGTTGCAGCGGCCTTCTGAAACGAAAGAAGCCTGAATACTGGCGTATAGGAAAGAATGAATGGACCGCGAAGTCGCCCGGAGACTTGTAGATGAGGAGCTGGAAAGACTCAGAAGATTGTCGTATGAGGAGTTCTTGAAGTTATTGGACAGGCCTTCGACAACCGCGTTCAAGGGCCCTGACGGTAGGGTGTATCAGATGGAAATTCAAGCATTCTGGGACGCCAAGCCGGGCGGCAACGTTAGGGTCGTGGTCTCTATAGATGACGGTGGGTTCTTCAGCGCTGTCAAGCCACTGACGGGCGATTTCATTATCTCGCCTGATGGGTCCTTTCCTTAACCCCCAAATTGCGGAGCGCAGGCCTTATGGTCGTCCCGTCCAAACCGGTGCAAGCCATGCGACGGGCTTTGCGGGATCGGCTCCAGGAACGTCGCCGCCACTCGCGTTCCACACGCGGACAAACAAATATTTATTTGTGGAATCGTGAATTACCGGTTTCCATTCGACTGAATACGCCGGGTCCGGCACAGTGTGCGACTGCACGACGGCGCCGCCGTCTCCCACAATATCTATCTTCGTGATTTTGTCGTTGGGATTCG
The DNA here is from genome assembly GCA_963753205.1 of uncultured Acidobacteriota bacterium. Lineage (GTDB taxonomy): Bacteria > Acidobacteriota > Terriglobia > Acidiferrales > UBA7541 > Palsa-295. Next base: position 38,159 of record CAVWBL010000004.1, read on the forward strand.
CCGTATCGGGATCGCTGACGAGGATGTCGAAATTGAAGGTATCCGGACGATTCAAAGTCGAGCCCATGATCGCGCCGTTCACCGTATATTCGCATTGAATATTCTTGTCGAGAGCCGCATATGTGCGCCTGTTCTTCATCGCATCGAGAATGGCCGCCTTTGTTCTGCTTTGCGCGAGCACAAACGTGCGCGATTGGTCTTTGGCGATTCCCTGAGTGCCGTGGTTATCCAGACCTGAGACCGGCGACACCTTCCAACCCTTATCCAGCGCGGCTATAAATGCGTCGTAATGAATCTTGTTGTTTGCGTTGATCACTTCGAGCATGGTGATGATGTTTGTCGCTTCGGGATCGCGGTAGGCCCAATCGTTGTATTGATCTTTGGCAGGATGGTTGAAGCTCGCGACGACTGAACCTTCGCCATTTGGTTTTGCCGTTTCGAGCCACCTATAAAAATGAGGCAGATCGTTTCCGCGTTCGAGCGCGTTGAGAATTCCGTCGGTATTGATTACGTTGAGGTGGCCGGTACCGGCGGGGCTATCGTTTTCGGAGAACTCGAAGCCGGCGAGCGCGACGAAGTTGCTGTCCGTTGCCTGCACGGCGGCTTTCTTCGTCGCAAGCCAGGCGGGATTGTCGGGACCCGACGGATCGAATGCAGGCTCCTGAGAATGATCACTGACGGTGTAGAAATCGAAGCCCGCTGCTTTTGCCAGTTCAAAATGTTTTGAGGGCGGTCCCTGAAGTTCCTGCCAGTTGGGTCTCAAGATAATGTCCGAGCTGGGATACTGCCACGAATTGATGACGTACATCGCCGCGCATTTGCCGTTGGTCTTGACGTAGCCGTCGTTCCATTTATAAATATCGGGATTTTCAGGGCTGTTTCCGTAGACGCGAATTCCCGCGCAGCCATTGTTATCGTACTGCGCACCGTGCGACCAGGTGTACTCGGTGTGAGAGTGCGTATTCCCTGCGTAGATGTGATATTCCGGCAATGGCGGACCTGCGCCAAGGCCGGCGATGCCAAGCAAAAGGCTCGAAAAAATCACAATGTAAAATCCTGCTCGTCGCATCACGCCCTCTCGGCGCCTTTGCGTGCGCTTGAAGCTTTGCCACGCCGTATTCGCAGCGAGCCTATCACAGAGCAGCGTGCCAATTCCTGACAAACTCGCTAAAAGGGGCCAAGATCAGGTCGCTTGCGTACTGCAAGCGATCGTGATACTTTCCCTGACCGTGCCCCGGAGGTCCAAGGCAAAACATCGGTCCGGTTGCCCAGTGAACATTTCGCTGGAAGTATTCGGCGACAGGTGGTCGCTGTTGATTGTTCGGGACATGATGGTGCGCGGGCTGCGTACGTTCAAGGAGTTTCAGGAATCGGGCGAGGGAATCGCCACAAATATTCTCGCCGATCGCTTGAAAAAGCTGGAAAATGCCGGGATCGCCGTTGCAACAACGGAAAAGGCGGATCGACGCAGAGTAAATTACCGTTTGACGGAAAAAGGCATCGATCTGGCGCCCGTGATGCTCGAACTGCTGATCTGGGGCGCGCGTCACGAGGCGACGGCAGCGCCGTGCGCCGTGATCGATCACATGGAGAAGAATCGCAGCGAAATTCTGGCAGAGACGAGACGTCGCTGGTCCGTGGACGATCGTACGCCTCTGCTGCCTAAGTTTGATGACAAACGAAAAAAGGAGCGAGCATGAGCAAGGTGCGAGTGCTGGTGGGAACGCGGAAGGGCGCGTTTATCTTGAGTGCCGATGGAAAACGCGAGAAGTGGGACGTGAGCGGGCCGTTTTTCGCGGGCTGGGAGATCTATCACTTGAAGGGCTCGCCGGTTAACCCGGATCGCATTTACGCGTCGCAATCGAGCGGCTGGTTTGGGCAGGTGATTCAACGCTCGAACGATGGAGGCAAGACGTGGGACACGCCCGGCGGCGGAGTGAAAGTCGAGCCGGGACAAATGCCGAAAGGCGAGAGCAACAAGTTCATTTACGATACTTCTTCGCCGAACGGCGCCGAACTGCACACGCACCAGTGGTATGACGGCACGCAGCATCCATGGGAATTCAAGCGCGTGTGGCACTTGGAGCCTTCATTCACGGATCCCGACGCAGTCTACGCAGGCATCGAAGACGCCGCTCTCTTTCTTTCCACCGATGGCGCGCAAAGCTGGCACGAGCTGGCGGGGCTGCGCGGGCACGGAACCGGGCCGCGTTGGCAGCCGGGCGCGGGCGGCATGTGCCTGCACACAATTATTCTCGACCCGAAGGATCCGAAGCGGATTTACATCGCGATTTCGGCGGCCGGAGCGTTTCGCACCGACGACGGTGGAAAGACCTGGAAGCCGATCAATCGCGGACTTGTTTCGCCGTATATTCCCGATCCGAACGCCGAAGTGGGGCACTGCGTTCATCACGTGGCGATGCACAAATCCCGGCCGAACACGCTTTTCATGCAGAAGCATTGGGACGTGCTGCGCAGCGATAATGCGGGCGAGCAGTGGACCGAGGTGAGCGGCAATCTGCCTACCGATTTCGGATTCGTAATTGACGTTCATGCGCACGAGCCGGAAACGATTTACGTGGTGCCGATCAAGAGCGATTCGGAGCATTTTCCAATTGATGGCAAGCTGCAGGTCTATCGCAGCCGCACGGGCGGGAATGAATGGGAGGCGTTGACGAAGGGACTGCCGCAGAAGGATTGCTATGTGAACGTGCTTCGCGATGCGATGGCGATTGATTCGCTGGATTCGTGCGGAATTTATTTTGGAACGACGGGCGGGCAGGTTTTTGTGTCGCCCGATGCAGGCGACAACTGGACGCCGATCGTGCAGAGCCTTCCGCCGGTGTTGTCCGTTGAGGTGCAGACGTTGTCATGATTCGCGTCGTATTGCCGGCGCACTTGCGTGCTCTCGCGCAAGTGGGCAGCGAGATCAGCATCGACGTACAGGCTCCCGTCACGCAGCGATCCGTGCTTGATGCGCTCGAAAGCGCGTATCCGATGCTTCGCGGCACCATTCGCGATCACGTGACACAGATGCGCCGGCCATTTTTGCGGTTTTTCGCGTGTTCGGAGGATTGGTCGCACGAGCCGCCGGATACGCCGCTGCCGGATGATATCGTGTCCGGCAAAGAGCCCCTTTACATCATCGGTGCAATCGCGGGCGGCTGATTCGCCCACACGTCCTTATTTGGTTCCGCTGCGGCGTTTTGCGAGCGGGGCGGGAAAAGCGATCAACAATGGCTTAGGTTTGCATTCGCCGCACGGAAGCGTGAGCAGCGATGGGCGGCTCACCGGCAGATGATGAATTTCAACCGGTTGCTGCGGCGTGTGCTGAAGTTTGCCGCAGGCTGTCAGATAGCCTTGACCACGAAACCATGCTTGCGCCTGTTCATACTCGGCGGGCGTATTCAAATTTTTCAAAACCAACCCGTCCGGATCAAGCTCGCGCCACTCGTTTTCGTTGAGAGCTTCGAGGCGAAGAAGTCGTAATGCTTCCGTGACTTTAGGGACGCGCTGAAGCAGCGACTGCGTAATTGGGTTTCGGCAGTCGCGGCGATAGACAGCTGCCAGCGGCTCAATGCCGCTCTCGGTTCGCGGAATGACAAGCTGGGCCTCCGATTTCGCGGCTCGGTCGAGCAGCCATGCGAGCCAGCGGATGTTCAGGTAAGGCATGTCGCACGCCAAGATCAAATTCCAGGTCGAGTGCGAGCACGAAAGAGCAGTCGCAATGCCGGCCAGAGGGCCCTTGCGGCTGTTTACTTCCGAGCGGATTCCAAAGTCGTCGTCGGGAATGGCGCGAATTCCAACAGGCACGGTATGCCGTTTCGCGCCGATCACGGTGATTTTGCGGACGAGCGGCGCCACGAGCTGCGCTGTCTGCAAAATAAGCGGGATGCCGCCGAAGTCGAGCAAATGCTTCGCGCGCCCCATCCGCGAACTGACTCCGCCGGCAAGGATGAACGCCTCGAACGGGAGGCTACTTTTTGTGGGTTTCAGCATCACCATCTCGGCAGCGTCCTTTTCCAACTTGGGTCCACGTGCTTCTGCATTTCGGCTTCGTCGTCGCGCTTGCGGAACGAGCATTTCGCAAACCGCTCGCGGCCGCGAGCGAGTTGATCGTAATCGAGATCGACGCCCAAGCCAGGTTTGTCAGGAATGCTCACACGCCCGCCATGAAATTGAATGCGGCCACCCTCGACGATCTCATCTTCGGCGGCTTGCCAGGGATAGTGCGTGTCACAGGCGTACGTCAGATGAGGAGTGGACGCCGCGGCGTGTGCCATCGCCATGAGCGAAACGCCGAGATGACTATTCGAATGCATCGAGAGGCCCAAGCCGAACGTCTCGCAGACTTTTCCGAGATGCTGAACTTGCCGAATCCCGCCCCAATAGTGCGGATCGCAGAGCACGATCTGGACCGCGTCCGTTCGCACGCTCTCAGGTAGGTCGGCAAACGAGGTGACCGCCACGTTGCTTGCGAGCGGTGTTTGCACTCCGGCCCGCAGCAGCTTGCGGCGGACTTCGGCCATCCCGGCGAGATTGGCCGTGGGATCTTCGAGATAGCCGCCGTCGTCGAGTTCCGATTGCAGGGCTTTCCCGATCTCGACCGACGTATCCACCGACCACGCGCAGTTGGGATCAAGGCGAAGCGGCAGTTTAGGGCCGAGGGCAGCGCGGAGCTGGCGGATTGTCTCGATTTCGACGCCAGGATCCAGCACGCCTGCCTTCAGTTTCACTTCATCAAAACCGTATTCGCGAACCATCTGCTGGACTTGCTTTACGAGCTCTTTGGGCGTGAGGGCTTCGCCATAGACGTCCTTGCGTCGATCGTCGCCTTCTCCGCCGCCGCCCGCGTGCTTGTAGAACGCGTACGCGGAGAACGCAACTTCGTCCCGCGCTCGAGCGCCGAGCAGATCGCATACCGGCTTGCCGATGGATTTGCCGATCAGGTCGAGAGCCGCAATTTCGAGAACGGAGTTGATGCGCGCTTCAAGATCGAGCGGATTTTCGCCCGGCACAAGATACGTCTGCGAACGATCCTGGCTTGTCCCCGCCCGTTTTGTTCCCAGTTGGGTCGCGATTTCGCTCAGCAGTCTGAATGGATCGGAGCCGGCCAGTTTTGATTTGAGCGAATGCAGTACTCGGGCAATGGCGTCCCCGCCGTGCGTTTCGCCGAGGCCGACGATGCCATCGCCGCCGTCGAGTTCTATGATCGTGCGCAGGGCGTAAGGCGCATGCAGACCGTACGAGCTGCGCAGCGGTGGATCGGCGATCGCTATGGAATGTACGCGCAACTCGGCGATTCGCAGGCCGGTTGCGGCGGAATTCGCAGCCGCCATCTTTTCGTCAAGCATCGACAACAAGCGCTCCATTTCGGAAATTGGAGCCTTAGAGGGTACACCCGAATTGCGGCAAGGCGTCTACGATCACAACTTGCCTATCAGAGTAAGCTAGACCCTGTGATGGCTGCGGAACGGGCAGAACGCGATTCCCGAGCGCGAAAATGGCTGGCGATCGCGGACGTAACTCTATTTCCTGCGTTTGTGCTCTGGTTTATCTGGCGGTTGGAATTCGTGGCACGCTGGACCTGGATCGTTTTTCCGCTGTGGCTGATCGCGAGTTTTCTGCTGCACGGCGATACGCATAAGAGTTTGGGTTGGCGATTGGACAATCTTTGGCCTGCGGCGAAGCGGGCCGCAATTATCTTCGGCGTCATGGTTGCGGGGGTTGTGGCAATCGGTTTCACTCTTGGTGCGCTGCATCTGCCGCGAAGTGCGCACGTCTTCGCTCCGTTTGCCGGCTATTTGGCATTTTGTACCGCACAGCAGTTGGGATTGAATTGCCTGGTGCAGAACCGCATGCTCTCCCTGATTGGCAGCGAATGGCTGAGCGCGCTATTGATCGGGATCATTTTCGCCGCTTGCCATTGGCCCAATCCGGTGCTCGTGCCGCTCACGTTTATCGGCGGAGTGGTGATGGCGTGGATGTTCGGGCGCGTGCGCAATGTGATTCCGCTGGCAATTGGGCAGGCGATATTGGGAATGCTCGTCGGATGGGCGTTCCCCATTGCGTGGCATCATCACATGCGAGTCGGGCCGGGATATTACACCTGGCGGGGATAGGGTCGCCATGCGGCTTTTACCCACTGATCTAAACCGGCAGCAATTTCTCGGCATTGGTTTCTAGCTTTTGCAATTCCAGGCGCGCGGAGGTAGGCTATGCGCCCGTGGGGGGGGAAATCGCATGTCTAAATTGGTGCGTAAACTCGCGCTTGCCAGCGCACTTTCCGTCGGGCTTTTGTTGCCCGCGCTCGCGCAGCACGAAAGCTGGATGGCGCCTTCCGGCAAGGACTTCCCGCTTGTTGGCGGAAACCTTGCCAATCAGCGCTACTCATCGCTCGCGCAAATCACGCCCGCCAATCTTTCTCGCCTCGGCGGCACCTGGATGGTCCACGTTAACGCCCAAAATGCCGGCAGCATGGAAGCGACTCCGATTGTCGTCAATGGCGTGATGTATATCCCCACGGGCGGGGGCGGTGTTGTCGCGCTGGACGCTGCAACTGGCGCCGTGAAATGGAAATATCAATCGCCGAATGGCGGCGGCACGAATCGCGGTGTGTCCGTCGGCGACGGCAAAGTGTTCAGCGCGGGCGGAGGCAACACGCTCGTTGCGCTCGATCAAGAAACTGGCGAGCAGGCCTGGACCGCGAAAGTGGGCGACCGCGGCACCACCGTCGCGCCCGCCGTTTACTATGACGGTCTCGTTTACATGGGCGTATCCGGCGGCGAAGGCGGCGTGCGCGGATACTTTGCCGCATTCGATGCGAAAACCGGTAAGGAAAAATGGGGCTTCTGGACCACGCCCGCTCCCGGCGATCGCGGCTCCGACACATGGGAAGGCGATTCCTGGAAATACGGCGGCGGGCCGGTCTGGACGCAGCCTGCCATCGATCCCGATCTTGGCATGGTTTATTTTTCCGTTGGGAATGCGTCGCCGGACAATGACGGCACGCAGCGCGGCGGCAAGAATCTTTTCACGTCATCGATTGTTGCGCTCGACCTGAAGACCGGTGCATACAAATGGCATTTTCAGGAAGTCCATCACGATCTCTGGGACTACGACAATGAAGCCGCGCCCGTTCTTGCGGACATCAAGTATCACGGCCAGACGCGCAAGATCCTGATCCACGCCGGCAAGACCGGCTTCCTCTATATATACGACCGTACGAACGGCAAGCCGCTCATCGGCATCGAGGAAAAGCCCGTCCCGCAAGAGCCGCGCATGAAGACCGCCGCCACGCAGCCATTCCCGGTCGGCGATTCGTTCGTTCCCACGTGCCCCGAGCCGGGCAGTGTTGCGGAGGGCTCGAAAACGAGCTGCATCTTTGGCGCGTATTGGGATGAGCCCGTCGTGATGACGCCGGGCACGCAAGGCGGCGTCACCTGGGCGCCCATCACGTTCGATCCTAAGACGGGCCTTGTTTATGTCGGCGGCTGCGTTATCAATTCATCTTTCGCGCTTCGCCGCGAAGAGTGGGATGCGCAAACGAGTCGCTTTCAGTCGGTCGGGCAGGGACGAGGCCTTGGTTTCGCGCGACCTGCCGGTGAGCCTCGCTCGGGCACTCTGACAGCAATGGACCCTGCTACGAATAAAATCGTGTGGCAGAAGCGCACTACGTATCCGATTGGCACCGGCAGCGGCTTGCTAACGACGGCGTCCGGGCTGATTTTTCACGGCGATTCCGATGGCCGCCTCGTTGCCTATGAAGTGAAAGACGGAAAAGAGCTGTGGTCGTTTCAAACGGGAGCCGGCGCCGATGCGCCGGTAATCACGTATGAGGTTAACGGCCAGCAATATGTGGCGATTCTCGCCGGCGGCAATAATTTCCAGCTTTCCGCTCGGGGCGACGATCTCTGGGCGTTCAAAATTGGCGGCACTGTTCCGCCCGCTGCCGCTCCGCCGGCCCCGCCGCTAACTCAGCCTGCTGCGCCGCAATTCGGTCGTGGCCGTGGACGTGGCCGCGGCGGCGAAGGCCGCGGTCCTGCGCCGGAATCGCCCACGCAAGCGTCGCCTGCTCAAAACGGCGAAGGCGCCCCGCCGCAATAGGTTGATCGGCTTTATGTCACATCGCTCAAAACTTGTTCTGGCCATCGTTGCGTTGCTTGTGCTCTTCGTGTTTCATACACGTGCGTGCAGTTTAAACCCAATGTATTTTTACCAAGTCACAGCGCTGCGGGGGCGGGTCGTGGGGTTGCATTCCCGCCACGAATTTGCCCCTCGTTGGCTCAGACACATGTTCTTAAGAAAATACGCCAAGTTGGCTTTATACGAGTACAGTCAGCCGTTCGATCCGACGTTACTCGTGAAGACTGTTGAGACGGACGACCACGCCCGTTTTGATTTCGGACCGCTCAAAGCAGGTCACTATACGCTTAGGATAGATGACGGCGACTTATTCATGTCGAAATCAAACAACTCCCAAGAAAAACTGAATCCGTCACGATGGATGTCTCCCCGATTAACCCCGATTGCAAAGGCGGTCATGAATTTCTGGTAAAGAGGAAGTGATGACCCGGCCTCTTCAAATCTCCACGGTTTTCGTTGATTCCCAGGCGCAACACAGATTACTGTGAAGTGGGAACCAGCTTTTCCAATTCCGCGAAGGACGGAACAGGTCGCGGAACGTGAATCGACATGTCGACGAGGACGCCATTTCCGCCAATCGCGCTAAACCAGTGCGGCGTTCCTTCGGGCACGAGAATAAAATCACCTTTGGAGACAGTCCGCGCTGAGCCTCCCTCAATGCCCGTTCCTGAAAGATTCGTCGGATTTGTGTGAGTTTCGTTGACGAGTTTACCTCCCGTGACCATCGTTCCCGTTCCCTCGATAATGTAGAAAATCTCGGCCTCGCGTTCGTGTACAGCCGCTGGACCGATGGTTGCGCGATACTCCATATTCACGTTGTACGGCGCGGCCGCAAGCAAGGGCGCGGCCTTTTTCTGCGCGATGAGCGCCTGGACGTCTGCAGCCGAGGTATACGTTTCCATTGCCGGGGCAGCGTTTTGCGCGGCGGATTGTTGAGCCACGGCCGATGGTCGAGCCGCCGCTCGTGGCGCGGTCACGGCGAAGCATTTAGGCCTGTCGCCGCTAGTGCTAAGAGCAAGCGCGCCAACCACGGCGATGATTGCCAAAACGGAATTTTTGTCGATGTTCATTGAAGCCTCCCCTCATGGGGCTTTTTCTGAGCGACGTGTTCCAACCGAGAGGTCAATTGGGCGATGGTTGCTCGATGTGGTCGATGACGATTGCTTCTACCAGGCCTTTCGTTGATTCCAATTTCAATCCAAGCTGGTCGTCGAGGCTCGCTTGCGCCGAGGGCCCTGTGTCTGTTGCAGCGATGGGCTCCTGCATCGGGTCTGTCCAGGTGATGGTGAACGTGTAGTTGCCAGAAATCGCGGTCCTGTTCACCACTTCCTGATCGAGCACTCTGGAGAGAGCATTAGCAAAGTTATCCATCGTGGTCTTCGTCGCCTTGATGGTCCGCAGCCCATCGCGCCCAAATTCTATGACAATGGAGCCGGCGAGTTGACGGGGTTGGGATAGGGCTGGTCTGCGAATTGAGCGAGCTTCGAAGCGTTTTTAGTGGTGACGAGCGCCATGATCGGAAGCTCCTTGGTTGTGCGCGTTGCCTTTAGCTTGAATCGATCGGCGAGCAGCGACTGGATCAGGAGCTGCACTTGATGCAACTGGTCGTCGCGAGAAAGCCTTCGGATCTCCACGAACTCCGATTCTTCAATATCAGCCGCGATGTCGTACCTCTCTGAGTTGATCCACGGCGGTGCGCCGGAGAGCTGAAAATCTTTAACGCCATAGGCCATTTCAAGGAGCCATTTCGTCGTCGTATTAGTTGCGGAGACATGGGGACTGACGAGAGGAAAAAACGTTGAATTCATCCCTCCCCAATCGGAGTGGTCGAGCTTAACAGAAATGACTTCAAACGAAGGTGAACTTACAGACGCGGCTTGGGCTGAGACTTCCGGTTCCGGAAAACCAGCGAGCGAACACGCTGCCAGTAGAGCAATGCAGAATTTACTTCGTCTCACGAGAGAGAGCATACACCGTTCAGGTTCGGAACGGCAGGTAGGCGAACTGATTTCAGCTTGCGCGCGGGGATTTTACAGCACCTGCTGTTTGCAGTGAGTTTCCTTGGTGAACATCAGCAGGACGAGCGCGAGGGCTGCCCATGCCACGATCAGCAGCAATCCCATTTGGTAGGCGTGCAATCCGTATGTGTGGACTCCGTTGGCTATGCTGCCGGTCCATTCCTTGTCCAATATCCAGCCAATCGCCGGTTGCAGGATTGCCGCGCCGCCCATATTCCCGATGTTCACCGTGGCATTCGATGCGCCCGAATATTGTGGGGGCACCGATTCGCGGCAATAGGCGAAACCGAGGATGACTGCCCCGCAGGAGAAACTCGTGATTGCGGCGATGACGATGAAAGCCGCCAGCGGCAATCCTGTGGCAAAGAACATCACGGCCCAGCCTGTGGTGGAGATCAAGCCGCCCGCCAGATAGATGGGTTTGCGCCGGCCGATTCTGTCGGATAGATCGCCGCAGATGGGACTCGCCACCGCCCAGCAGATGATCATCACGGAGGATACAGCGGCTGCGGTCGTCGGCTTTAGACCGAAACGCGCCGTAAGGAAAGGCACGGCCCACAAGCCCGTGAACGCGATCATGGGACCGACGAACCCGCCCTGTGCGAAAAAGATCAGCCACGTATTTCGGTAGCCAAAGATTTTCGCAAACCCCTTCCAAAGGTCTGCTGCCTTTGCTTTGCCGGCCTGCTCTGCCGTTGCGTACGTCGCATAACCGACATCCGAAGGATCATCCCTCACAAATGCCCAGGCAAGGCCCGCAAAAAGCAAAACGGCCGCACCGGAAACAACGATCACTCCCCGCCAGCCAAAATGAACGATCATGAGCCGCAAGGGCACTTGCGCCGTAAGTGCGCCAATATTGCCAAAGAAGAGCCCTAGCCCGGCGAGCGCCGAGAAGCGGCGCCTCGGGAACCAGTGCGCTCCAATTTTCAGCAGCACCAGCCATTCGACGGCCGTTGCCCCGCCGACGATGGCCCTGCCGACGCAGGCAAGATCGAAATTGTTTGTCGCCCCGAAAAGGAAAGTCCCGGCGGCTGCAAATAGACCGGCCCAAGTGAGCAGTTTTCTTGGCCCCCAGGAGTCCACCAGAACTCCGGTCGGGACCTGCATGATCACGTAGAGGTAGAAAAAGATTCCCGAGAGCGTCCCCAGGCCGGCCGCAGTGGTGTGGAACGACTGCATCAGTTCCGTGGTCATTACGGCGGGCGAGACTCGGAGATAGTAGCCCGAGAGATAGAAGAGCGCCCCGATTCCCCAGATCAGCCAAGCCAGTCGCAGCGGCGGGGACTTCTTCTCCGTCGCTCCGGGCGAAGAATTGTTTGTGGTGGGCGTGGAAGGCATAAGGGTACAGTTCAGCCGCGGAAGGGTACCATCGGCCGCTCGCCGGTAACAACCTTTTAACCGTATCCTGCCATGTAACCGGGTGACACGGTTAAGTCGGCGTCCTAACCACTTGCGCCGGGACTGCTTTTGTCATAAACCACACACATGCATAGACGCGAATTCATTCAAATGAGTATGGGTGTGGCTTTGGCCGCACAGTCTGTAGGAGCAGCGCAATTTCCCGGCGCTGAGGCCGAGCCAACACCGGCAAGGGCTCCCGTTGCCAACCCCATGAAGATCGACGCGTACTCGCGCCATCTTCAGTGGCTTCGCACTCCGGACGAGGTAGCCCAAGCCGTCATCGACATGGGTTTTGACGGTCTGGACATCACCGTCCGTCCTTTTCCGGGTCACGTCGATCCAACTCGCGTGGCGCAAGACCTCCCGCCTTTCGTGAACACCGTTCGCAAGCACGGCGTCGCCGTCGACATGATCACTTGCCCGATCACTGACGCGGATTCCCCGAATGCCGAGGCGATTCTGGCCACCGCCTCATCGCTTGGCATTACTCATTATTGGTGGGGCACGTTTCGTTATGACACGACTCAACCTGTGATGCCGCAGCTCGATGCCCTGAAGCCACGCGTCGAAAAACTGGCGAAGCTCAACGAAAAATACAAAATGAAGGCGATGTATCACACGTACGAGGGCGATCGTACCGTCGGCGCCGCGATCTGGGATTTCCTCTACGTGCTCAAAAATTTCGATCCGGCTTACGTCAGCTTTCATTATGACGTCGGCCACATGGTCGTTGCCGGCGGCGGCAATACGTGGGCGCTGAATCTCCGCGCCGCCGGCCCTTACGTCGGCGGTGTCTCGGCGAAAGATTATGTAATCGAACTCGATCTTGGGTTGTCGGGAGGCGGTCCCTACGCTGGGCAGCAGCTCGGTGGGTTCTTCGGTGCCCCGGGACGCGGCCGAGGTGGCCGTGGCGCGCCCGGTGCTCCTGGCGGCGCAGCTCCGGAAGCTCCCGGTGCGCCTCCCGGTAGAGGCGCACCTGCACGGGAAGCAGCGCCTGCCCCGGGCCGACCTCCCGCAGCGGCGAATGCCGCTCCGGGCGAACAGGCTGCCGGTGGTCGCGGCGGCGGACGTGGCGGGCGCGGCGGCCCTGGTGCCTTCGGCGGCAGAGGCGAAGCAGTTCCCAGTCGTGGCGGCGGTGGAGAGCCGAATCCGTATCGCGTCAAAGCAGTTCCGCTGGGCGATGGCTTGGCCAATCTTTCGGAACTCGGCTCAATCCTGAAGGAAATCAATTTTTCGGGCCCAGTGGAAATTCAGGCTGAATATCCAAACGGCGGCGCCGATAGCGGCCAGGACAAAATCACGCTTCCGCGCGAAATGGTCCTCGGCGCAATGAAACGCGACCGCCTTGTACTCAAAGCCGCCTTCGAACAAGAGGGTCTGATGTAGCTGTCCAACCTGCGGCTCAGCGCAAAGCGCATCCGAAGAGGTGGAGAAAAAATGAAGAATTTATTTTCGTGCGTTGCACTTGGAGTGGTTCTTTCGGCGTCGCTCGTTTGCGCCCAAAGCGCCGTTACCGATTGGCCCGCGTACGGCAATGATCCCGGCAGCACGAAGTATTCGCCGCTGAAGCAGATCACGCCTGCAAACGTCGCGAAACTGAAGCTCGCCTGGACCTACGACACCGGCGAAAAGGGCGGCACGGACGAAATCACGCCGATTGTCATTCACAACGTTATGTACGTCGGGACCCCCGAGCAGCACGTGATCGCGCTCAACGCCGAAACCGGCAAGGAAATCTGGAAATATGCGCCTCCGGGCGAGGGCGGCCGCTTCAGCGAATACCGCGGCGTCTCTTACTGGTCCGGCGACGGCCAGATCACGCCGAAAATCGTCTTTGCTTCTGACGGCAAATTGATCGAACTCGATGCGGAGACCGGCCAGCTCGTTCCTTCCTTTGGCGACAACGGCATGGTGGATCTCATCAAGGGACTCGACCCCAGAATTCCCGCCACGCGCTATTCCGTCACTTCGCCGCCGGCGATTTACAAAAACTACGCAATCCTCGGTCCCGAGCTTGGCGAAACTGGCCGCTACGGTCTGCCCGGCGATCCACGCGCCTTCGATCTGCGCACCGGAAAGGAAGTTTGGCGCTTTCATGTTCTCCCGCAGCCCGGCGAATTGAATCACGACACGTGGCCCGAAGATGCCTGGCAGGATCGTTCAGGGCCGAGCCTCTGGGCGCCGATCACCGTCGATACGCAGCGCGGCATCGTTTTCTGCCCCGTCGGCAATCCCACCGATCAGGCATATGGCGGCACCCGCCCCGGCCTGAACCTCTATTCCAGCACGCTCGTTGCGCTCGATGCGGAAACCGGAAAATTGAAGTGGTACTTCCAGACCACGCATCATGACATTTTCGACTTCGATCTGAATTCTTCGCCGACGCTCATCACGGTAAAAAAAGACGGCGCGGATATTCCTGCCGTCGCTCAGATGACCAAGCAGGGCCTGCTTTTTATTCTCGATAGGACGACCGGTAAGCCTGTCTTCGGCGTCGAAGAACGCCCCGTTCCCGCCAGTGACGTTCCCGGCGAACAAGCCTGGCCCACGCAGCCTTTCCCGCTGAAACCTCCGCCGCTCGCGCGCATGGGCATGACGCGCGAAGAAGTCAGCAAGATTTCGCCCGAAACGGAAAAGACCTGCCAGGAGCAGTTCGATAATCTCGTGCAGATGGGACCGTTCACGCCTTACGGCATCATTCCCACGCTGGTTTTCCCAAGTTCGGAGGGCGGCGGCAACTGGGGCGGCGCATCGTTCGATCCCAATATGGGCTACATCATCGTCAACACTCGCAGCCTCGGCACCAACGCGCACGAAGTTCCCACCGATTCGCAGGGCATCAAGTCATACAGCAAAATCAAAGCGCCTTTCGAAGATCAGGACGGCTTGCCGTGCAGCGCGCCGCCCTGGGGCGAGCTCATCGCCGTCAACGCGAACACGGGCGACATCGCTTGGCGAGTTCCGCTTGGCGAGTACGCTGATCTGAAAGCGAAGGGCGTGCCCATCACCGGTACTGCCAATGCAGGCGCGCCGATCGTCACCGCGAGCGGCGTGATTTTTGTGGGCTCCACGACGGACTATCACTTCCGCGCGTTCGACGAAAAGACGGGCAAAGAGTTGTGGTCCGTGCAACTCGAAAACAGCGCCATTGCCACGCCGCTCACTTATGAAGGCGCAAATGGCAAGCAGTACGTCGCCACGGCCGAAGGCGGCGCCGGGCACCTCGCGCAATTTCTACGCCCGCGCCAAACCGATCCCGCGCGCGACCTCGTTGTCGCTTACACGCTGCCGTAGCGCAGCAGCGCTTGCTCGCGCAGTTCTTGTACCCCAATCCCAGCCCCGAGGCTCCCGCCTCGGGCATTCGCTTATTGACTCCCCATGGCGCTAAGTGGTACACGATGTACCATGACATCACGTAAAGCTGGCGCCGCAAAGGTTCGCTCCCCGCTCTCCGATCTGGAAAATGATGTGATGCAGACCGTATGGCAAATCGCGCCGTGTACCGTTGAAGCCGTTCACGAGATTATCTCGCGCAAGCACAAGCTGAAGGAAGCCTCGACGCGCACTTTGCTCCGCCGCCTCGAAAAGAAGGGTTATCTCACGCATGAATCCGATGGGCGTGCTTACGTGTATCGCGCCGTCGAACCGGCGCGCAGCCTTGCCGCGCGCGCCGTGAAGCAAATCATCGATCGCTTTTGCCGCGGCTCAGTCGAGGAATTGGTGAGCGGCATGGTGGAGTCAAAAGCTTTTGGCGAAGAAGAAATGGCTGAGCTCGGAAAATTCGTGCGCAGCCGAAGATCGAAATAGGAGACAACGTCATGACCTACTTCTTCCTCGAATGCACCATCCGCGCCGCTCTCATCGTCGGCGCGACGGCGCTGCTCTTATACCTGCTGCGTGTAAAGGTCGCCTCCGTAAAACATCGCGTCTGGACAGCCGTGCTGCTGCTGATGCTCGCGCTTCCGCTATGGATCGCCTGGGGACCGAAAGCGCCAATTCGCATCCTCCCGACGAACGTCGAGAATTTCGCGGCGGATGTTTTCCTCCGGACACCCGCCCCGGCCGCGACGGATTCTCAAAAAGCAGACGCGCAGAAAGCGATTGAAATTCAGCCGCAGTCTCTTCTCTCGCCTTTCGAAGAGACATTTCTTGCTCTATACCTTTTCGGAGCAACGTGAATGCTCGCTCGGCTGGTGATTGGTACGCTGAAAGCCTGCCATTTGGTTCGCGAAGCGTCGCTCATCGACGGCCAACATACGAGTCGCGCCTGTGCCGCGCCTGTCACGGTGGGCTGCTTCCGCCCGAGGATCCTCCTTCCCGAAAATTGGCGCGAGTGGTCCGCGCCGCAACTCGCCGCCGTCCTCGCTCACGAAGGCAAACACGCCCGCCGTCGCGATCCGCTGGTGCAACGGCTGGCGCTCTTCAATCGCGCCATATTCTGGTTCCATCCGGCAGCCTGGTGGCTCGAACGCGAACTCTCCGCGCTCGCCGAAGAATGCTGCGACGCTGCCGTCCTGGCGCAAGGCCACGATCCTGACGCCTACGCCGAAACGCTCATGCAAATGGCCCGCGCCGTCACGCACTCCGGCTCGCGCATCAATGCCACCGGCACCGCCATGCCCGGCCCGCGGCTGCCACAACGCATTCGCAGCATCGTCGAAGAGCGTTCGTCCATACGTCTGTCGCGGATTCGCCTCGCCTGCCTTATCGCCGCATGCGCGGGAATCTGTGCCGCATTCCTCGCCGTCACACTCACCCGCGCGCAATCGAGCGACAGCGGCGCGGCGCAGGCACCGATGTTCGAAATTGCTTCGATTAAGCCCAACGATTCCGATAAGGGCACATCTCATTACTCGCACTTCTCAGCGACCGCGGCACAGGGAACGCTGGTTGCGACAAGCGAGTTGTTACGGGACTTCATCAGGGATGCTTACGCTCCGCCGGGAGGACGCCTGGAAAATAATCAGCTGATCGGTGGCCCCGCTTGGATCGATTCAAAGCGATATGACATCGATGCGAAAGTGGACGATGCGGTGC
The DNA here is from genome assembly GCA_963753205.1 of uncultured Acidobacteriota bacterium. Classification (GTDB taxonomy): domain Bacteria; phylum Acidobacteriota; class Terriglobia; order Acidiferrales; family UBA7541; genus Palsa-295. Next base: position 54,763 of record CAVWBL010000004.1, read on the forward strand.
GCAATGAATGGATGAAGTTGCCGGAGGATCAGCGGATGGAGCTAATGAAGCAAGCAGAACGCGCCCTGCTTGCTGATCGGTTCAAATTGAAGGTGACATTTGAGAAGAAGGACGAGCGCGTGTATGCGCTCGTTGTAGCGAAAGGCGGGCCGAAATTGACCCCGGCTAAGCCATTGGCGCCAGGTCAGCCGCCTCCGCCTGCTCCGAGGACGCCTGGAGAACCATCCATTTACAGCTCGAGTACGACGATGGACCGGCTGGCCGGCGGCCTTTCGAGGGTGCCGGTTTTAAGCGATGGTATTGTCGTGAACAAAACAGGTCTTCCTGGAAAGTACGAAGTTTTTTTGCATTGGGGGCGAGGAGACGATACGGCGTTGCCCTCAATTTTTACGGCGCTTGAGGAGCAGCTCGGACTAGGGATCGAATCGGCGAAGGCATCCGTGGACACGATCGTAATCGATCACATCGAGGAGCCGACGCCGAACTAGATTGTGAGAATGTAAAGAAAATGAATCGTCTAATGCACAAAATCCTCTTCCGATTGCGCGTCGAGCCAGCGGGGGTGGCTATGCCCGGTCCGCGTCTCCCGCAACGTATTCGCAGCATCGTCGGAGATCGTTCATCCGCGCGAATGTCGCGGGCGCGTATCGCGTGCCTCATCGCCGCGTGCGCGGGAACCTGCGCCGCCTTTGTCACTATGAAACTCACGCAAGGGCAGTCGACAACTGGAGCGTTGCCCAAGTTTGATGTGATTTCGATAAGACCCGAGCCGCCGGGCGTTACAGAATGGAATACTACCCTCGTCTATCCCGGCGGAAGATTCGTTGCACGCGGATGCACAGTGCGAGCGCTGATAATCGTCGCATACGGCGTCCAAAACTGGGAGGTGTCCGGAGGACCAACCTGGGCCGGCTTAAATGGGGAGCGCTTCAACATAGCCGCCACGCCGCCAGAGAATTCGCCGATGCGGAATATCAATCCCGATAACCCGAAACTCCCGCCACCGGAGGAAGAGCGGATGATGTTGCGCTCAATGCTCGCCGACCGATTCCATCTGGTCGTGACTGAGACAATCCTAGAAGCATCCGGCTACGCTCTCCTCCGTAAAGGGTCCACGGCGAAACTAGCTGCGGCCAAAGATCCAAAGGAATTTCCGGTTGTCGGCTACGGGCGGGAAAACAATCCCGATGAACCAAATTTTCTCTTAGGCGAGAACGCTACGATGGCAAAACTCGTGCAACGCATCTCGGAGTTGCTTGGAGTGCCCGTCGCCGACGAGACGGGTATACAAGGCAGTTTTGATTTCAAATTGAACTATCTGGCCGATGCGAGCGATACCAATGCGAGAGGCCGCCTGCTCCCCGTCGCATTGCACGAGCTGGGCCTCGAAATCAAACCGAAAAAACTCCCTGTGCGGCACATTGTGGTCGAGCAGATAGAAAAGCCGACGCCGAACTAGGTGTTTGCAGTCGTAGAGGCCGCCTCGCCTTTTAGGCGGGCAGCCTTGATTTCCGTTTTGCCGGTGAAGGATGGAAACGAAAATGAATCGCCTAATGCGCAAAATCCTCCTCCGACTGCGAATCGAGCCAGCGGGCGTCGCCATGCCCGGCCCGCGCCTGCCACAACGCATTCGCACCATCATTGAAGCGCGTTCGTTCACGCAAATTTCACACGCCCGTGTCGCCATGCTCATCGCCGCATGTGTAGGAATCTGCGTCGCCTTCCTCGCCGTCACACTCACCCGCGCCCAATCCTCCGACACGCTCGCCTGGGAAAAAGCCGCTGGCGGCAAAATGTCCTTCGAAGTCGCTTCCGTCAAGCAGGACAAGGACGGACATCCCTACGCCAATTTTCCGCTTGGGCCCGGCAATAGCTATTCGCCGAATGGGGGCCTTCTTTCCTCGACCGACATGCCTGTGTCGATCTACATCGGTTTTGCGTACGGCCTCACGACCTATCAAAGGTATGCGCTGGACGCGCAACTGCCGAAGTGGGCAAAAGAAGAACGATTCGACATTCAGGCCAGAGCGGACACGAATGCCACAAAGGACCAAATGCGTTTGATGATGCGCTCTTTGCTTGCCGATCGTTTCAAACTCGCGGCCCATACGGAAACGCACGAAGGCCCGGTGTTTGCACTGGTTCTGGCAAAGCCGGGGGAAGTCGGGCCGCAATTGCATTTGCGAGCAAGCGATTCGGCTCCGTGCGGCGCGTTTACGCTTTCGGCTTCGGCCAGATTCGCCGACGGCTCGCCTGCGGCGTGCGACGTGTTTCTCACCTTGGTCGACACCGGCCACATAAAAACGAGCGCGCGAAACGTGACTTTACAGATGATCGCTTGGGCGATGCCGTTTCCTGGGATGCAGCCGTTGGATCGCCCCGTTGTGGACGAGACTGGCCTCAGCGGAAATTACGACTTCAGCATAGAATGCGCGCCTGAAAGTACGACGGCGCCAGATACGAAGTCAGGCGAGCCCGGCCCGACGTTTTTAGAGGCGCTGAAGGATCAACTCGGCCTCAAGCTCGCGTCCCAAACGGGACAGGTCGGCACGCTCGTGATCGATCACATCGAGGAGCCGACGCCGAATTGAGATTTGCGAGTTGCAACGTAAAAAGTTTGCTTTTAGGTTCTCAAACACGCCATTTCGCGCCCAAATTGGTCCTCTAAAGCCGTCATAAGGCGCACTTCTGGCCAAAATTGGCCTCGTTGCAAACGCCCGGAGCGGGAAATATTTCCCTTCCATAAAGTACTTGTAGTAACGCGGGCGTGATTGCCGCAGGCTAGGGACAAATACGGCCTCGTACCTGCGAAGACAAATTGGCTCTTTACGGCGTCGATTGTTACAATATATTGGCTGCTTGGATGGAGCCAATGTTACCCGTACATTTACAGTCCGAAAGCCACATTCCGCTGTATGTGCAGCTGCGCGATCAATTGCGCGCGCTGGTCCATTCGGGCGAGTTGCGCAGCGGCGACCGCATTCCGGCGAGCCGCGAATTGGCTGGGCAGCTTGGTGTTCACCGGACGACCGTGGCGAATGCTTACGCGGAACTCGAATCTGAAGGGCTGATCCAAGGGCATGTGGGCCGCGGAACGTTCATTTGCGCGCCGAATGGCCGCCAATTTTCGCCGGCGCCTCCTTCGCGCGGGAATGGCGGCGGCTCGGTGCGCTGGGAGTCGTTGTTCGCGGATGAGCGCGGAGACGACGGGCTAGGGCGGCTGATGCCTCAGATTCCCGCGGGCGCGATTGGGTTTACATGCGCGCGACCTTCGGATGAATTTTTTCCTATCGAGGATTTTCGCCGCTGCGCGAATGTCGTATTGCGTTCGGAAGGCCGTCGGATCTTGCAGCTTGGCTCGACCGATGGCTACGAGCCGCTGAAGATTGCGCTCGTGGAGATGCTGCGCGAAGAAGGACTGAACGTTCGCGCCGAACAGATCCTTATTACAGACGGGTGCCAGCAGGCAATCGACCTGGTTAGCCGGCTCTTTTTGCGGCCAGGCGATTCTGTTGCGCTGGAAAACCCGGCATATCCTGGCGCGGTTTCGATCTTTACGAGTGCGCGGGTTCGGGCGTTGGGCGTGCCGGTGGATGCGGGACCGGAACGAGTTGGGATCAATCTGGACGCGCTCGAAAGCGTGCTGATGCAGAATCGCGTCAAATTTGTGCTGGTGACGCCCGATTTCCAGAATCCGACGGGTACCACATTGCCGATCGCCGAGCGGCGTCGATTGCTGGAGCTTGCGGCGCGCTATCAGGTGCCCGTGATCGAAGATGCGATTTATGCGCGGCTGCGGTTGCGCGGCAATAGGGTGCCGACACTCAAATCGCTCGATCGCGATGGGAATGTGATCCAGCTCGACAGCTTTTCGAAGATTGCGTTTCCCGGGCTTCGGGTCGGCTGGTGCATCGGCGCGGAAAGCGCGATCGACCGGCTGCGGCTGATCAAGCAATCGGCGGACTTGCACACGGACCAGTTGGCGCAGGCGATTCTGGCGGAGTTCATTCGGCGCGGATATCTCCTGAGGCATCTGAGCAAGATGGAAAAGATTCATCGCAGCCGGCTCGCAGCAATGGAAGAGGCTTTGGAGAAATATCTGCCGGATGGCGCGACATGGACCCGCCCTGAAGGCGGCATGACAGTGTGGGTTACGTTGCCGCCCGGATTTGACGCCGGGGAACTGCTTATTCACGCACGCGAACGGAAGATCATTTTTATTCCAGGGCGACATTTTTATTTGCAGCAGCCGCAGCCGAATACGCTAAGGCTCGGTTTTTCGACGATTCCTGAAAAGTTGATCACCAAAGGCGTGCAGGTGTTGGGCGAACTGATTCGCGTCGAATTACAGAAGCGGCAGCGAGGCGCGAGACAGGAGGCGGTTTGGCGCGAGGCGCTGATTTGAAGACGTATGGAACCGCGCAGCCAAGAGTGGATGTACCGTCCCGGTGGCTCCAAGGCACTGATTTGAGAACCCGGACCTCGCGGCTAGCATTGGCTTTAATCCTGGAGCGTCTGTGCCGCCGCTAACGCCGAGCGCTACAAACGGCTGCTTCGTGTGCGGCGGCGCGAATCCGCGAGGGATGTATCTCACGTTTGAGCAGGACGATGATGCGCGACGGATTCGCGGCCGGTTTCAGCTTAGCTCCGAATACCAGGGAGCAACGGGATTCATTCATGGCGGCATTATCGCCACGCTGCTCGATGAGGTGATGAGTAAGGCGAACCGGTTTCGCAAAGCCCGTGCGGTGACGGCGGAGCTGGATGTGGAGTATTTGAAGCCGGTGCGCGTGGGCGAGGATCTGCTGATCGAAGGATGGGAAACGGAAGCGAAAGGGCGCAACCTTTTCCTGCAAGGCGAGATTCGAGATGCGGCCGGAAACTTGCTGGCTCGAGGACGCGGGCGTTTCGTCGATTTGGACGCTCCGCGCGATCCCCATGCGGAATTGACAAGCGCGCAAAATAAGCGCGTAGGATAAGAATACAGGCACAACAGGAGGAGTTATGGAAGCGACGAACGGGAACGAAAAGAATCTGTGGCGTGTGAAGGTTGGCTTGGCCGAGATGCTCAAGGGCGGCGTCATTATGGACGTCACTAATGCCGAGCAGGCCAAGATTGCTGAGGACGCGGGCGCATGCTCTGTGATGGCGCTGGAGCGCGTGCCGTCTGACATTCGCAAGGAAGGCGGCGTGGCGCGCATGGCCGCGCCCCGCGTGATCCGCGAAATCATGGAAGTCGTTTCGATACCCGTGATGGCGAAGGTGCGCATCGGCCATTTCGCTGAAGCGCAAGTGCTCGAAGCGCTTGAGGTCGATTACATCGACGAAAGCGAAGTGCTCACACCTGCGGACGAAGAGCACCACGTCTGGAAGCACGGATTCAAGGTGCCGTTCGTATGCGGCGCGCGCAATCTGGGCGAAGCGCTGCGGCGCATTGCGGAAGGCGCGGCCATGATTCGCACGAAGGGCGAGGCCGGCTCGGGGAATATTGTCGAAGCTGTACGGCACATGCGCACGATCATTAGCCAGATGCGGAAGATCACTACGCTTGGCGAAGAGGAGCTCGTTCATGAGGCGAAAGAGCTTGGCGCGCCGCTCGATCTCATACAGTATGTGGCGAAAAACGGCAAGCTGCCCGTGCCGAATTTCTCGGCGGGCGGAATTGCCACGCCGGCCGATGCGGCGCTCATGATGCAACTTGGCGCAGAGGCGGTATTCGTGGGATCGGGAATCTTCAAGTCAAGCGATCCGGCCAAGCGTGCGCGCGCCATCGTCAAGGCCACGACGCATTACAAAGATGCGAGCGTGGTGCTCGAAGCATCCGAGGAGTTGGGCGAGGCGATGCGCGGCATCGATGTTCGTCAGCTCGAGGAGAAGGACCTGCTGCAGACGCGCGGCTGGTAACTATTTTCAAGAATTGGCAAATGCAGAGTCGTCCCCGGATCAAAAAAAAATGCGTGGGGAACGCACTGATACGGCCACATAAGCAAACGTCCAGAAATGAAAAACGGCACAAAAATCGGAATTCTCGCCATCCAGGGCGATTATGAAGCTCATGCCAAGATGCTTGACCGCCTGGGCGTGCACCATTCGTTCGTGCGCACGCCTAAAGATTTAGCGGGGCTGAGTGGCGTGATCCTTCCCGGCGGCGAGAGCACGACGCACCTGAAGGTGATGAAAGAAGAGGGTCTTTTCGATGCGCTGAAGAGCTTCGCTGCCGACGGCGGCGCTCTCTTCGGCACTTGCGCCGGAGCGATTTTGCTGGCACGGGAAGTGCACGGCCCGGCGCAAGAGTCTCTGGGATTGCTCGACGCAATGGTATTGCGAAATGGCTATGGCCGCCAGCTCGCGAGCGACGTTCATATGGGCACGAGCACGCTGCGCAAAGAGCCGATTGAAATGGTTTTTATCCGCGCGCCGATCATTGAAGAGACGGGCGATTCTGTCGAAGTGCTTGCAAAAGATGCGGGGCGTCCCGTGCTCGTCCAACAGGGAAAAGTCCTGGCCTCAACATTCCATCCTGAATTGTCAGACGATTTAGCGGTACATCGGCACTTCCTGGAATTGGCCGCCCCTCCAGCCTCAAATTAGCCTGCTATTGCGACTTCGCCGTCTATCGGCGATGATGGCGATCATGGCAAGGGTGAAGATTCTCTTCGTCTGTATGGGGAATTGCGTGCGGAGCCAGATCGCGGAGGCGCTGGCGAAGCATCATTTCGCCGAGGTTTTCGAGGCGGAAAGCGCCGGGTTGCGCCCGCTCGGATTTATCGACCCGACGGCACGCGCGGCGGTGGAGGAGCGTGGCGTCAGCATGGAAGGACAATTTTCGAAGGGGCTCCGGGATCACTGTCTCGGCCAGCCGGACTTGATCGTCAACATGTCCGGCCTCCCCGGACCAGGCGCTTTTCACGGTCATAAAGTTGAGGACTGGCTGATCTCCGATCCTTTCGGCGAGGACATCGAGACGCACCGTCGCATTTGCGACGATATCGAGGGGCGCATCAAGGAACTGGCCGCGCGACTCCGCGACGTAACGGACGAAACGAAGCAGTGCAGCGCGGGCGCTTAGAGCGCCGCGACCGGGGCATCGATGCGGCGCGAAAAGACAAGCGTTTCGCAGGAAGATTACCTCAAGGCCATCTGGGAGCTTGTTCAGGAAGAGCAGGCGCCGATTGGTGCGCGCCTTGCCGAAGAGCTGGACGTGACGCCGCCTGCCGTGACCGCAGCCGTGAAGCGCATGGCGCGCGACGGGTATGTGCGCGTGTTGCGCAATGGACATATTTCGCTTTCGCCAAAGGGCCAAAAGATCGCCGAGGCTTTGGTACTACGGCATCGGCTGGCGGAAAAGCTCCTCACCGACGTGATCGGGCTTCCATGGGCGCGTGCGCACGAAGAAGCGGAAAAGCTTGAGCACGGGATCTCGGCGGAGGTGGCCGAGTTACTCGTGAAGCGCTTCGGACGCGACAGCCGCTGCCCGCACGGTATGCCCTTGCTCGGGGGCATCGCCGAACTGCGCAGGAAACTTGGCGCGATGCGACTCTCGGAGGCCGACGCGGGCACATCCTATGAAGTGCTGCGCGTTTACGAACGCGATCCGAAATTTCTCGAGTTTCTTGACGAACGCGACCTCCGTCCCGCCGCGCGTCTACGCATCCATAAACGCGAATACGACGAGACGATTTCCCTCACAGTGGATCACGGCGCAAAAGAAATTCATCTCGGCAAGCCCGCATCGGACCGAATTTGGGTCCGCAAGATCGCGTAGTCCTTTTAGCCTCCTCAAGCTTGTATTTTCCTTTCCGCCGGAGTAACTTGTGCCGCACCGGTCCTCGCGCCTTGCAAGAGGGAGGGATGTCCCCCAACGGGCGCGAATCGCCGAAGCACGATTCGCTCCGATTTAGCCTCGAGGAGTGCAAAAGACCCGCACACAATATTGCAATTTCTGAAGGAGGAGCTATGGCAACTGCCGTTTCCGTTCCAACGATGGATCCGAATGTCGCACGCTTTATCTCAAAGACTCACAAGAATCTGATCAACGGACAATGGGTGGAGTCCGCATCGGGAGAAAGCGTTGCCACGTTCAATCCCGCAACAGGCGAGGTGCTTTCCAACGTAGCGGCCGGCAATAGCGTGGATATAGATCGTGCTGTAAAGGCCGCGCGCGCCGCTTTCGAAGAGGGGCCGTGGTCGCGCATGACGGCCTCGGAACGTACAAAGCTGATTTGGAAACTTGCTGATCTGCTGGAAAAAAACCTCGAGGAGTTCGCGCAGCTTGAATCGCTCGATAACGGCAAGCCGCTCGCGGTGGCGCGCGCAGCAGACGTTCCGCTCGCGATTGAGAATTTCCGTTATATGGCGGGATGGGCGACAAAGATCGAAGGCAATACCATTCCGCTCTCGGTTCCGTACACGCCCGGCGCGAAATATCTTGCATACACGCTTCGTGAGCCGGTAGGCGTGGTTGGCCAGATCATCCCGTGGAATTTCCCGCTGTTGATGGCCGCATGGAAACTTGGCCCTGCGCTCACCACGGGATGCACCGTCGTGCTCAAGCCCGCCGAGCAGACGCCGCTTTCCGCGCTGCGTCTGGGCGAGTTGATTCAGGAGGCCGGAATTCCAGATGGTGTGGTAAATATCGTGACGGGTCTCGGCGAAGCTGCCGGCGCGCCGCTTGCCGCGCATCCGGATGTGGACAAGGTTGCGTTCACGGGTTCAACCGAAGTGGGCAGGCTAATCCTGCAGGCCGCTGCGGGGAACTTGAAGAAAGTGTCGCTCGAATTGGGCGGCAAATCGCCGAACGTGGTCCTGGATGACGCCGATCTCGATGCGGCCATTGCGGGCGCCGCGAGCGCCATCTTCTTCAATCACGGCCAGTGCTGCTGCGCCGGCTCGCGGCTCTACGTCGAGCAGAAGTCGTTCGACAAAGTGGTCGAGGGCGTCGCGAAAGTGGCGGAGAAGATTAACGTCGGACCCGGCTTCGATCCGAACACGCAGATGGGTCCGCTCGTTTCCGAAGAGCAACTCAATCGCGTGTGCAGCTATCTCGACATCGGCATGACCGAGGGCGCAAAGGCCGTGGCCGGCGGCAGCCGCGTGGGCAATAAAGGATACTTCGTGAAACCGACCGTACTGGTGAACACAAACGAAAAAATGAAGATCGTGCAGGAAGAGATTTTCGGCCCCGTGGTGACGGCGATCCCGTTCCGCGATGCAGACGAAATCATTCCTCGCGCGAATAATTCGACCTATGGTCTCGCGGCGGGTATTTGGACGCGCGATATCAAGAAAGCGCACTCCATCGCGGCCAAACTTCGCGCCGGTACCGTGTGGATCAATTGCTACAACATTTTTGACGCGGCGCTCCCGTTCGGCGGCTATAAGCAGTCCGGCTGGGGCCGCGAAATGGGTCATGAAGTTCTGGAGCAGTACACGGAAGTAAAAGCCGTGTGCGCGGCGCTCTAGTTGAGGTTGTACTTCTGGAACGACGGGGTGCTGGAAGAAAAGGGGTCGGGAAATTTCCCGGCCTCTTTTTGTTGTACGCCGTGCATGTTCGGCAGCTAGCGGGTGCAAGTCCCGTCCCAACCTGATGGAGGTGAAGGGTAGCGAAGCGCAAGGGCGTCACCGTGAGGTGGGGTCTGAAGGAAGCGTGGAACAAAGATACGGGCCGATGGACAAGAATCGGATTTGAGGCCTACGGCGTCGGACGAGCGCGCAACTGATCGCGAAGTCCGTATCCATCAAGGACGCTGGTGGTAAATCCGGCGGTCGCGTGTCAAAAGCAGTCGAACTTATCGCGGGAGATCTGTTGCCTGTCTCGGATTCGTGACTGAGCGTGAAGTAATTCACGCTGACCCTGCAGCAGAAGTCAGCAGCGGGCGTAGTACTCACGGAAGTGAGGAAGGCCCAAACAGCGAGAGCGAGCAGTAGAACGTCGAACGCACGCTGGCACTGCGCCAGCCAATCAGCTTCGGCTGAGTTTTGCAGGTTCAGGAGACGGTGAAGCCGAAACGGAAACCTGCAGAGCGGCGAAGCCCTTGTGGCGAACGACGAATCGAACCTCACGGCCCGCCAGGGCTCAACTCGCTGAACCGCCGTATGCGGACCCGCATGTACGGTGGTGTGGCAGGGGAGGACGGGCGACTGTCCCCCCTATGCCGATTCATATTATTGCTGTGGAGACTTGGCTTCCAAATTTCCCGTAGCAGGAGTGATCGCAGCCGCAGTGTTGGTATTCGAGGTCGTTGTCGAAGCAGCCGGTGCGGCGGGCTTAGGTGAGTTTTCCTGCGACGGAGGAGCGGATGTCTGCGGCACGGCGACGGAAGGCATGGGCGGCTGCGGCGCCGAAACGCCCGCTATATCCGAACCCAGTCCAAGCTTCTGCAAACTGGGCGCATCGAGTTTGCCAGTCGGTTCGATCCCGTTGGCGGACTGGAATTTCTGTAACGCGGCGACGGTGCTCGAGTCCCACTTGCCGTTCGCGTCGCCCTGATAGTAGCCGTCCTCGGCTAGCGCGCCCTGTATTTCCTTGATGCGATCAGCGGTTGGCGCCTTCTGCTTCGGGACAAACTTGGAGGAACGACGGCGCCTGCGGCGAACAGTCGTTTTCCTCGAGGTAGCCTTCTTGGCGGTGGTCGCGGATTTTGACGTCTGCTTCTTCGTGGTCGCCGCGCTCAGCGACCATGCGGGCGCGCACAAGACCAGGCAAAATAGAAAAAGGACGAATTTTTTCATCTTTACTGGGACGCTCTCAACCGGGCAGGCGATGCCCCGGTCGTCTGGCGCTGCAAGTAGCGGCCCTTCCCCTGACCAGAAGACTACACCGGTGAGACGCTCGCCTCAACCCATCTGGGCGCAAGGGGGGCGAATCAGCCAATGCGTCGGCGGGCCTTTCGCCCTTTTATCGCTCAGTGAGGGAGTTAGCGCGAGCCAGATCCGGCAGTTCGTCGAACACATTGCCATCATTGAGCAGGAGCCGCTCTCCGAGACTGGCATCGCGCAACGGCCGAAGCAATTCAGCAGTTGCAGGAGAAAACAAGACAATCGATTCTGGCTTATACGAGAACCGCACGCGCTTGATCAGCGTTGGTGCCGCGCGCCGAGCCGCTTCGGCCGCATCGGTCCCGGCTGGCAGCGGGCATTCGACTGCGTAAACCAAAAAAATTCCGTTGTGCTGAAGTTCCGCGCCCTTCGTTTCGGAGAAATAGAGATAATCCTCATTTTCTTTCGGCGGAGCTGTTCCGACGAGCAGCGTCTGTATATGCACCGGCCGGTAGCGCGTCGCCATCTCCAGCCGTTCGATTCGGGAGCGAATATGCTCCGAGTCAACCGTCGCCCCGCATCCGTCGCAAACCGGCATTCCGTGTACCCCTTACTGAGTGCTGAGAGAATATCGCCGTGATCCTGGCATGTCGCAGATTAAAAGGATGACCAATTTTAATCGCTTTCGTCAACGGGTAGAATGCACGTACGGCTTTAAGCGTATCACTCGAGGTAGGTATGGAAAACCGCCAGGTAGCGAAGATTCTGCGCGAGACCGCGCAATTGCTGGAAATCGACGGCGCCATGATCGGGCGCTATCGCAGCTATGAGAAAGTTGCGGAACTGATCGAGAGTCTGCACGAACGCATCGAGGAGATTGCGAAAGACGAAGAAAAGCTCACCGAGCTTCCGGGCGTGGGCGACAGCATGGCCGAGCACATCCGCGAAGTCCTTGCGACCGGTGATTATGCTCTTCGCCAAAAGCTGCTGAAGAAGTATCCGGCTACTATCCTGGACGTGCTCGAACTTCAATCGCTCGGGCCTAAGAAGGCTGCGCTGCTCTGGAAGAAGTTCAAATGCGGAACAGTTGATGATGTTGAAAAGCTCGCGCGTGAGGGCAAGCTGCGCGACGTGCCCGGCTTCGGTGAAAAGAGCGAGCAAAATATTCTGAAGGCAGCGCAACATTTCAAAAATATGTGCGGAGCATCGCGCTGCCGGCTTGACGTAGCGGGCGAAGAGGCGGAACGCATTGTGGCGTACATACGGGCGTTCGGGGAAGCGGTCGAATCGGCTACTCCCGCGGGCTCTTTGCGGCGCTGCCGCGAGACGGTGGGGGATCTCGATATTCTTGTCGCCATGCGTCCGGGGCACGACAAGCAGAGGGACATCGACGCCGTCGCCGAGCACATTCTGAAATACCCCGGCATCGCGGAGACGCTCGCTCACGGCGAGAACAAAGTCAGTTTTCAACTTGCCGGCGGGCTTCAAGTGGATGTTCGCTTGTTGGAAAAGAATTGCTTCGGCGCGGCGCTGATGTATTTCACTGGCTCGAAAGCGCACAACGTAGCCTTGCGTGGCCGGGCGAACGACATGGGCTGGACTCTTAACGAATACGCGCTCACTACTTTGAAAGGTGGCCGCACGGTTGCGGGAAAAACAGAAGAGGAAATCTACGCCAAGCTCAAGCTCGATCACATCCCGCCCGAGTTGCGCGAGATGACCGGCGAGATCGAAGCGTCCGAGCAGCACAAGCTGCCAAAACTCGTGAAGCTTGAAGATATTCGTGGTGATTTGCAGATGCATACGCCTGCGTCCGATGGTCGCAACACAATTGAAGAAATGGGCGAGGCCGCAAAGAAGCTGGGTTACGAATACATCGCGCTGACGGACCATTCGCAGGCCGTTACGGTTGCGAACGGCATGGATGAAAAGCGCACGCTCGAGCAAATCAAGAAAATTCACGAAGCGCAGAAACGCGTTTCCGGCATTCGCCTGCTTACGGGAATCGAAGTCGACATCAAGAAAGACGGCAAGCTTGACCTCGATGACGAAGTTCTCGCGCAGCTCGATGTCGTCGTCGCGTCGGTTCATTCATTTATGAACATGCCGCGCGAGGAGATGACGGATCGAATCCTTGCCGCGATCGAAGATCCGTACGCACAAATCCTGGCGCATCCGACGGGAAGGCTCATTCTCCGCCGCGAAGCGTTTGAATATGACATGGAGAAGGTGATCGACGCCTGCGCGAAAGCCGGCGTGGCCCTAGAATGCAACGCTTCGCCCGAACGCCTGGACCTGAAGGACACTCATCTGCGCTTGGCGAAGCAGCGCGGAGCGAAGATCGTCATTTCTACGGACGCGCACTCGATCAAAGGCCTTTCAATGATGCATTACGGCGTTTCGACGGCCCGCCGCGGCTGGATCGAAAAGTCGGATGTAATTAACGCGCTCCCGCTCGAGCAGTTTTTGGCGGCTTTACGTCCGAAACCTCACAGTAGTCGCGCAATGAATCAAAAGGCTTCGAGCAAGTCCGCATAGTTCTCCTCGCGTGCGCCATAAGCGCGCCTTATATTCCTTGCAATAACTATAAATTTGACCGCGCCGGTGTGGACGCGCCTACTGGGACACAGGAGGAACGGACTCCATGTCTCAAGCGGACGTTAATCTGTGGCAATCGCCTGAACACGCTCTCGATTATCTACGGCGCGCGGATTCTATTCCGCATCGTGTGGAGGGCGAAGCCACCCTGCTCGAATTTCTGCCGCAGGTCACGCACCGGATTCTCGATTTGGGCAGTGGAGGCGGCCGACTGCTCTCACTTGTGAGGGCTTGCCGGCCGCAGGCACAATTTGTGGCGCTTGATTTCTCACCTGCAATGCTTGAGGCCTTGAGGGCAAATTTCGCCGACGATTCGTCAATCGCCATCGTTGCCCACAATCTGGAGAACGCATTGCCTGAGATTGGCCGGTTCGACGCGGTCGTATCCAGTTTTGCGATTCATCATGTGCCTCACGCGCGGAAACGCTCTCTCTATCGCGAGATTTTCGAGATTCTTGTGCCGGCAGGCGTGTTCTGCAATTTGGAGCACGTGGCCTCGCCTACACCTGCGCTTCACGCCGCTTTTCTGAAAGCCATCGCGTGCGACGAGGAGGATCCTTCCAACAAGCTGCTCGATGTGAAAACGCAGCTTGCGTGGCTGCGCGAAATTGGTTTGGTCGACGTGGATTGCCATTGGAAGTGGCGCGAGTTAGCTCTTCTGGTGGGGCAGAAGCCGGTATAGCCCGATCTTGCTGGATGAATCGACTGGCCCGTAACCTTCCCGTAGTGAGAAGCGATTGCGATCAATCCCATCCTGTAGAATGTGCATCGTAGCCTTCTATGCCTGCAAATCGAGCCACGCGAGACAAGTCGAGACGGGCGCTTGCGTGCATATGGCTTATTTTTGGCGCCGCTGTGACTTCAGCCTATCCGCAGGCGCGTTCGGCAAGAAATTCGGCCTCCGCGGCCGTCACGGTAAAACCCGATGCGCGCACGGCAACAGAGGCGTTCCGCGAAGGTGAAGCGGCGGAGAAGCAACAGGATTGGGAAACGGCATACGAGTACTATGCGCAGGCCTCTGAGTATGCCCCGAAGGATAAGAATTACGCTGTGCGGCGCGAAAATGCGAAAGCCGCGCTCGTTCAGTCGCATGTAGACGCCGCCGAGCGCGATGCGATTTCGAATCGGCTTGACGACGCCCGCCGCGAGTTGCTCATTGCCAGCGACCTTGACCCAACGAACACGACGATACGCGAGCGGCTGGCCGAGTTTCTTGCTGCCGAGCCGCCGCCGAAGCTGGCCGGCGGCAAATTGAGCGGGGAGCCGCAGCTCAATTATCACGACGGCAGAGAAAATTTTAACTATCGCGGTGATACGCTCGGCGCATACAACGAAGTCGCGGGCGTGTTTGGCGTAGAAGCTTCTTTTGATCCGGATCTCAACTCGCGTCCAGTGCACCTCGTACTGAATGCCGTCGATTTCCCTACCGCAATGCGCATCCTTGGCGTAATGACGGATACGTTTTGGCGTCCGATTTCCGGCCACATGTTCTTTGTCGCGCAAGATACTCCGCAAAAAAGGCGCGACTATGCCGAGATCGCGATCAGAACGGTTTTGTTGCCCGCTTCGTCTACTCCCGCCGAAATGACGGAGACGCTTCGAGTAGTGCGCGATATCAGCGGGATTACGCGCGCCACCTTGGACACAAGTTCACGTACGATCACCATGCGGGCTTCGCCACAGGCGCTCGCGGTTGCTTCCGATGTGATCGACGGGATCGAACAGCCGCTCGGCCAGATGATACTTGAAATCGAGGTACTGGAGGTCGATAGGAACTTCGCCCGCCAGCTCGGCATTACGCCGCCTCAACATCTGCGTGCTTTCGCGCTGACGCCTTCGGAAATCGCCGAGGCGAATTCGTCTGCTACGGGACTGGTGGACGTAATCAGCAAAATCTTCGGCTTGCCGACCTCGCTTTCCGGTCTATCTCCAACTCAAATTGCGGGACTGCTTGGCTCGGGCAATTTGAACGCCGCTTCTTTAATCCCGCCGCTGATCGCGTTCGGCGGAGGCCAAAGCACTTTTCTCGCCACAATGCCCAGCGCGGTTGCGAATTTCGGCCGTACGCTTTCTCTTGTGCATCATGGCGTACGCCTCTTTCTGCGCGCAGAGGACGGTCAGCCGGCCACGGCTTTTTTTGGCGAGCATTATCCTGTTTCCCTGGCTAGTTACTCCTCGAGCCTCGGCGGTCCGCAGATACCGGGCATTTCGTCATCTAGCTTTCCAACAACGAATTATCAGGCCGGAAACGCGCCACAGTTCGTGGCAACCGCTGTCTTGCGCAATGGCAGCGCGATCAGCGACCTGATCGTTGCCAATCAACAGAGCGGCAATGTGGGCGTGTTTCTCGGCAACGGAGTAACCACCGGCGACGGCACATTCGCGAATCAGGTCACATATGCGACCGATCCCCTGAATCAGGCGTCGAATCCTGTCTGGATCGCCACCGCCAGTTTTGACGAGAGCAACGGTTTTATCGACATGGCCGTCGCGAATAAAGCGTCGAATAATATCGGCATACTGCTCGCCAGCGCCGCGGGCGACGGCACGTTTCAGCCAGCGACCACGATTCCCACGGGGCGGTCGCCTGTATCCGTAGTCGCCGCGCGTTTTCACGATTTGGACGCAGCGAATAACCACGTGGACCTCGCAGTTGCCAATCAAGGCGACAACACAATTTCGATTTTCTCTGGGAAGGGCGACGGCACCTTCGCCACGTCGGCGACCATCTTGCAGCTTCCTGCAGGATTTCAACCCGCTGGAATTCTCGCCGAAGACCTGAACGGCGATAGTCACATCGACTTGGCCGTGGCCGACGAAGGCAATAATTCCGTTTCCGTATTCCTAGGCAATGGCGACGGCACATTCCAACCCCGCGTCGACTATGCGACAGGGAATTCTCCTGTTTACGTGGCTGCCGCAGACTTCAACGGCGATGGGATCATGGATCTAGCGGTTGCGAACAATGGCGCTCCTACGGCGACCAACTCCGGCAATTCCGTCACGATTTTGCTCGGAAAAAAAAATTCAGCGGGCACGGCTACGGGCACGTTTGCACCCGGAGCCACGCGCGACTACCCTGCCGGGACGGCGCCCACGTCCCTTGTCGTCGGCGATTTCAACGTGGACGGCCTCGCCGACCTCGTGGTTGCTGACGGCAACACTCGGGCATCCGGTGCCGCTGGGGACAATGCGGTTTCCGTTTTGCTTGGTGGCGGAGACGGAAGCTTCAGCTCGAATTTCGAGATTCCTGTCGGGACAAATCCTCAGTCCATCGTCACGGGAGATTTCAATGACGATTCGAAGCTCGATATCGCGACGGCAAACTCTGGAAGCAACAACATTACGGTCGTTCTGAACTCTTCGGCAGCGTTCAGCGGGAGCGGAACCGGAGCGAACGGCTCGTTCGGCATTCCATTTCCAAACGTGCAATACCTCGATATTGGTCTGAAGGTGAAAGCCACGCCGCGCATCCACGCGGATAACGAAGTCACGCTCGCGCTCGACTTCAGCATCAGCAGCATCGCCGGGCAGAGTTTCAATTCGATTCCAGTGCTCAGCAACCAGAGCCTCACCCACACTGTTCGGCTGAAGGAGGATCAGACGAGCGTGATCGCCAATTATCTGGCGCCGCAAACGAGCGTCAACGTCAACGGCACGCCCGGAATTGTCGGACTTCCGGGCCTTGAATGGCTCGCGCAAAATCAGAGCATCGCGGATCAGAACACCGAGATAATTATTCTCGTCACGCCGCGAATGGTCCGCTATGCGCCGCGCCAAGACCGCGAAATTTACGCGGGCCAGGGCGCGCTTGAGGGATCTGGCGCCGCACCGCCGCCGTTGCCTGTTCAGCCTGCCGAGCCGGCGCAACCGGGAGCGGCACAGCCCGGAGTAACACAGCCGGGAGCGCCTCAGCCTGGACAGCCGGCACCCGCCGGCGGACAGACGCCGCAACAGGCGCCCGGTCAGCAGGCGCCGCAGCAACAGGCCAATCCCAACCAGCCGGAGCCGACCACGCAGCAACCCCAGAATCCAGGGCAGCCGCAAAATCAATCGCCCCAAACTCCGCCGGCCAGGCCAGTCATTGAATAAACAGTTCATTGGGCAGCCTGCCGCGAATTAGACTACAATCGGCGTAACCGTCTAAGCCTGTCTTAGAGGAGGTCTGCGAATGGCAGCGATCAAGTTCACCCTAAACGGAAAGCCACAAGAAGTCGACGTCACGCCCGATATGCCGCTGCTCTGGGTCTTGCGTGACACGCTGGGCATGACGGGCACGAAATTCGGCTGCGGCATGTCGCTGTGCGGCGCGTGTACGGTACACGTCAACGGCGTCGCCGCGCGCTCTTGCGTCACAACTGTCGCGAATGTCCAGGGCAAGGCAGTCACCACAATCGAAGGCCTTTCGCCCGATGTAACGCACCCGGTGCAGCGCGCCTGGATTGAACTCGACGTTCCGCAGTGCGGGTATTGCCAGTCGGGCCAGATCATGACCGTTGCCAGCCTTCTCGAAAAACTCCCCAACCCGACCGATGCCGATATCGACGAGCTGATGATGGGCAACATCTGCCGTTGCGGCACATACCAGGAAATCAGAAGGGCCATCCATCGCGCCGCTGAGCTGAAAGCGCAAGGAGGACGAGCATGAGCACCGCGACGCCGCCAAGGACAATGTTGAGCCGTCGAACCTTCTTGCGGACCAGCGCGATTGGCGCCGCTGGTTTGTGTCTCAGCGTCACGTGGCCCGAAGGCATCATTCGCGCCGCGCAATTTGGCCGCGGCCGCGGTCAATTTGAGCCGCACCCGAGCGCGTATCTGCACATCGCACCGGACGACACGATCACTTTCGAGATCGTCAAGGGCGAGATGGGGCAGGGAACCGTCACTTCACTCTCGATGCTGCTTGCCGAAGAGCTCGATTGCGACTGGGAAAAGATTCGCACACAGTTTGCGCCGGTCGATCCCATCTACGGCAATCAAGGCGTGTACGGCAGCTCGAGCATTCGATCGACATGGATGCCGATGCGCACTGTGGGCGCCACGGCGCGCGCGATGTTGCTCGAGGCTGCCGCGCAAAAATGGGGCGTCGATAAATCGCAGCTCAGCACGGACAATGGCTACGTCACTGGACCTGCCGGCCGACTGAGCTATGGTAGCTTGTCGCAAGCCGCTGCGGCTTTGCCGGTCCCGTCGGGCGTTCCTCTGAAGGATCAGAAGCAATACAAGCTCATCGGCAAGCCGGTTAAACGGCTCGACACGCATGACAAGGTTTGCGGTCGCGCGAAGTTCGGAATCGACGCGAGGCCGGATGGGCTTGTTTATGCGGTCGTCGCACGCTGCCCGGTGTTCGGCGGCAAAGTGGCGAGCTTCGATGCAACGAAGGCGAAAGCCGTTCCCGGCGTGAAGAACGTCGTCGAAATTTCTAATGGCGTTGCCGTGATCGCGGACAATACTTGGAACGCGATCCAAGGACGCAAGGCGCTCGATATCAAGTGGGACGAGGGACCGACCGCCGCGCAGACCAGTGCAAAAATCAGCGAGCTTTTTGCCGAGCGAGCGAAGCAGGAAGGCCTCGTCGCCAAGACCAATGGCGATGCCAAGCGGGCGTTCTCGTCGGCGTCGAAAAAGATCGAAGCCGTTTACGAAGTGCCGTATCTTGCGCACTCCACGATGGAGCCGCTCAATTGCACGGCCGTCGTTCACGCCGATAGTTGCGAAGTGTGGGCTTCCACGCAGATGCAAACCGGGTCGCGCGCGGTCGCCGCACAAACGACGGGGCTGCCACCGGAAAAAGTTGCGATCAATACGATGTATATGGGCGGCGGATTCGGCCGCCGCGGCGGAGTGGATTACGTTCGCGAGACGGTGGAAGTCGCGAAGGCCGTTCCCGGCACGCCCGTGAAACTCACCTGGACGCGTGAAGACGACACGCAGCACGATACCTATCGTCCCGCGGCGTACGTGAAATTCAGCGGCGCTCTCGACGCGGATGGTTGGCCGAGTGTCCTCCTTGCGAACATGGCGTGCCCGTCCTTCGGCAATGGCACTGCGGAAGACAGCAGCTTCGGTGGAGGCGGCAATCGGCCAGACGGCGTTGCCGTCGAAGGACTCTCCGATTTCGAATATGCGATTCCCAACGTGCTCGTCGACTGGCGACGGGCGAATGCCGGCATTCCTACTTCGTTCTGGCGCTCGGTCGGCTATTCGCAGAATACGTTTTTCCTCGAAGCTTTCATCGATGAACTTGCAGAAGCGGGTGGTAAGGACCCGGTCGAAGTTCGGCGCCGCTTGCTTGCGAATTCGCCGCGCATGCTTGCCGTGCTCAACGAAGCTGCCGAAAAATCGGGATGGGGCAAAGCGCCTGCCGGACATTATCAGGGCGTCGCCGTTTGCAACCACATCGGCAGCTACTTTGCGCTGGTCGCAGAAATTTCGATGGATAAGGGCAAAGTCCGCGTCGAGCGCGTTGTTTGCACCGCCGATTGCGGCCCGGTCGTGAATCCGGCGATTGTGCGCCAGCAGATGGAGAGCGGCATCGTTTACGGTCTCTCGGCGGCGCTTAGCGGAGCCATCACGATCGATCGTGGCCGCGTGATGCAAAACAATTTTAACGATTATCGCGTGCTGCGCATCAACGACATGCCGAAAATCGAAGTCTACGCGACGCCGACGGACAATCAGCCGGGCGGAATCGGCGAAGGCTCCGTCCCGATGATCGCGCCGGCCGTTTGCGGCGCGATTTTTGCGGCCACCGGCAAACGCATCCATCGCTTGCCGCTAAGCCTCGAAGGCCTCGCGTAAGCGCATTTTCGCGATGATTCATCCGCCCACCTGAGCGGACGTCATGGCACGGCAAAGACCAAATCCCGTCATCCTGAGCGCGCCCCGCGAATGCGGGCGCGTGAAGGACCCCTCTTCTTTTGAATTACCTGCACCCATAATCATAATCCGCATGCAGTATGTTGTTCTTCTGTTGTCAAGCGCCTCATAATTGCCGCATGCACGTTCGCACTTTTGCTGCTCTCGCATCCGCGCTTCTCTGCGCAACAATCGCCGTCGGCACGCCGCAAGCGGTCCAGCAATCGTTCCCTTCGTCCAAGCCTGACGTTGTCCTCGCCGGAACGCTCGCCGCCGGAAAGTCCTTCGAGCGCGATATCGGCCACGGATTGCTTTTTCGTCTGGTGCCTTCGCCGGCGAGTTTCGGCAAGGGATGGGACATTGAGATTCGGCCAAAGGGCGACCCCGCCGGCGGCTTCGACGAATATGCTTCGGTCGCAACGCCTCCGTATCATCTCTACAAACCGACGTATCTCAACGCTTCCTATGGCGTCACAGCGCAGCAGGCGGTAGCGATGTCGCCGCGGAAGTTCCAATTCGTCGAGACGCCGGAAGCTTCGCAGCAGGCATCGGTTGTGGTAAACACCGTCGTCTATACGATCGATTGGCCCACCCACAAAGATTCGATCGCAGCTGCAGCCGCGAAAATTTCCGTAGGTATTGGTGAATTGCGCGTGCTCCGTTCGCGCATCAGAACAGGCAAGAACAATGAGGACCTCGGCTCCATCGACTGGATCAAATTCCAGGTCCGCCTCTGGCTCCATTCCGGCGCGACGCTCGAGCAAGTGCTGTTTCCCGGCGACGCGCATTGAGTCTTTTGTGTCCTGATGCGGACGCGTCGACTAACTCCCGAAACCTGTAACGGTGGGTGCCGCCGCGCCGCGAAAAATCTTCAGTTCGGCGACGGCTCGGAGATGTGATCGATGATAAGGGTGTCAACGCGAGCTGTTGTCGCTTCCAGTTTTAGGCCGAGCTGGACTTTCAGGGCTTCTAAGAATGTCGCGGCCATGTCTTCGCCAGCCGGTGGTGTCGTAGCATTCCATTGCGGCGAGTAATTCATGATGAAATCATATTTCCCCGTGAGGCCAGTCTGATCGAAGCTTGGACGATCCATCGTTGGGTTATTGGGTGCGATGATTAGATCCTGTGCGAACATCTGCATGGTGATATTGCGACCTCCGTAACTCGCTCCACTCGAATTCACGAATCCGACAGGTGAGCCACAACGCATTGGAAAACCTGAAGGCGTCGTAATCAACGATCCATTCGAAGATGAAAAGGTGTGGATGCGTCCGGACACGGTGGATCCTCTGTGTGTGGCTGAAGCTTCGGGCCGGTCGCGCCTGCTCTTACAAGCTCGATGGCATAAATCTTTGTTTCGCGCATCTCGAAGTGTGCCTTCAATTGGAATCGGTCGGCGAGAAGCGATTGCATCATCAAGCGCATCCGGTCCTTCGTCGCATCCGCGGTCGCCCGGGCCTGAATATCGAATCGATAAGCGAGGGCCCATTTCGGCAATTCGGAATCCAGCAGCCTCGCCTGCGTAATGCTTAGCTTGTAAGCAAACGCGCCGGTGGGCGCCGAGTGCCAGTCGGGTTGAGTCGATTGGGCGCCAAGCCTCAGCGTGCTGGTTAGCCGCAGAATCGAGGCGCCAAGAAGAACGACATAAGGAGCGCGGCGGTTTGACCCGGTCGATTCGTTGGCGATCTTTCTGCGATTCGGTGACATTGAAGTCTCGACCATCCGCTAGTTCGGCGAGGGTCGTTCAACGCGGTCGATAACGAGCACCTCGACTGGAGCTTTGGTTGATTCCCGGCGCAGCCCGAGTTGTTCTTCGAGCGCGGTGAAAAGAGATGGCCCGGACGCTTCGGTGGCCGCCCCGGCGCCCGAGAGACTCTGCGGCGCCCACTGTAACGTAAAGCTGTACTTCCCGCTCAGGCCGGTTCGATCCAAGAGGATGCGGCCGCTCATTTCCGGTTGTGCTGAGAGAGGATTAATCAGGTTTCGCAACGGCGATTCGTTGGCGGCAATAATCCAGTTCCCCGCTTTCATCCTCATTCCTAGCGACTCCGGCGGTAATGGATGCGCCTCACCTGGCGCGGACGTGGCGGCTGCTTGGCTGAGCTTGGGACCGCCTTTTGCAACGGTCAGTACCAGCGCAGGCAGATCTTTTGTCTCATGATGGAGCTTCAGTCCGAAGCGATCCGCCAGCAGAAATTGCACGCGTGTTCTTGCCAACGTTTCTCTCTCGTCACGCGGAATGGATCGTTCCCTTTCTGCCACTGCGTCGTCCATCTTTGCGTCCACGTCATATCTTTCAGTCTCGGCCCAGGCGGGTAATCCTTCGATTTGGCCTCGTTTCACGTCATAAGCGTATTCGATCAAGAATAGCAACGAGAAATTTGTCGCAATAAATTTTCCCGGTATAGAGTCGCCAAGGGACGTCCCAGCATTCAAGGAGTGATTTAGCTTGATTGAACCGACGTCAAATGACTGCGCAGGCTCAGATTGTGGGCGCGCAAATGTGCCGCAAATCGCTGAGGCAAAGAGCGCGAGAAGTGCGAGAACCAAAGCCTTCAGCCGTGGCGCCTTGCCGTTTCGAGGTAAAGATAACTACTCATGCGCCGCCTCCGCTAGGAAACGTGCAACACGAAATATATCACCGTCCTTATGGCGTAGCTACGATGCGGCGGCGCGAGCCAGCCCGTCGACGATGGCGATATTTTGCAAAAGATTTTGCGGCAGATCGTGCCGTTCGCGCAGGTATTCGGGATCGTTGTAGGAGACCCACACCTTGTGTGCGTTGTCTTCCCACACGAGAATTTTCAGCGGGAGATCGATGGCAATGCTGGGAGCCGCGAGCATGAGGGGGGTGCCCGCTTTCGGATTACCGAAGATCAGGAGCCTTGTGGGCGGCATTTTCATGCCTATCTTTTCGGCTTCGCCGCTGTGATCGACCAGCGCAAACAGCGCGACCCCTTTCGCTTGAAGAATTTTTTTGAGTCTCTCAACGGTTTCGTCAACGGAATAAGTGCCCGGAATATCGATAACGCCTTTTCCTGACACGAGTGCCTCCATAATGTGAAGAATGCTAGTGAATCGAGCTTCGAACTGAAATCAGGTAGATGGCCATGGCCAAGCCCATCACCGCGAGAAAGAAGGCAATGGCGATTGCTTGCCTGGAAGGCCGTGAGTGAGCGGTCTCTCCGCGATCGAGTTCGCGAACCAAGCGTGCGTGGTGCAAGCCTGCGAACACGTTGACGGCGATGCCCACCGCGATCAGCGCAACCCCGAACCAAAGCGACAGGCCGAACGATTGCACCGGAATATTGTGCTCCAGCCCCATGAATTCCTGCAGGAAAAGTCCGAAGCGCGCGACGACGAAGCCGAAGCCCATGAGCGCGAGGCCGGTGCGAATCCATGCGAGCAAGGTGCGTTCGGCGGCGAGATAGTCACTGAGCGCGGCGGTTTTACCTTGAGTTGGTTCGGTCATTCAGCCTTTCAATCTGCTTACGGACTGTTCGCCGGGCGCGTTTGACGCCTGTAGCTCGCGTAGAGGTCCATGACCTCTTGCTCCAAGAGGCTTTCGACGGTGCCGTCAACGAAAAAAGCGGTGCACGGACCCCGGAAGCTCCTATACAGATCCTGTGGGCCGTGCATCACGCGCTTTTCGCCCATCACCGCGTTGAGTTCGTTGATTACGCGATCGACATCAGGGTTCGTACGGTTGCTGGCGAAAACACCATTCGAAGCAATCAGAGTTAGAATTCGGCCCTTTGCGTTTGGATCGATCACGCCCATCAGATCGTAGTCACCCACAAGAGCGAGCTGTGGTGCAGGGTCGATCACCTGCCCGGGCGCGTTTAGATCGGGCGTGTTGAATGGGAATCGTTTGGTGAGTTGCTCGCCGCGATTGCGTCGTGCGATGCCGTCGCTGTCAATCACGTAGAAACCGGCGGTGCGAGCGGCGGCTACTTCGGACGGGTTCCTTGCGGTGACCTTGCCCGTCTTTTCGTCCGTGTGAAGCGCCTCGAGGGCTTTCGGCTTTGGCGGATAACCGCGCTCGATCCAGTAGGTGGATTTCATGTTGGTGTTGCGCACGATGATGATGCGATTTAGGCGTTGCGCAACGGATTGGAAGATCTGGAAATGCGCGAAGGCGATGCCGCTTGAGGGGAGATAAGCCGTGGACATGATGACCTCGGTTTAGCGTCGGGCGGAACGGGATTTTTTCAGGCCGAGGGGGCGCATGCTTGCTGCGCCCCGCGCGCCAGCCGCCGCTTGATTAGAACGTGAATTTCACGCCGAATTGCATCGTGCGTGCGCTCGTGTTCATGAATTGCGTGGTAAGGAACGAGTTTTTTCTGGTCGAGCCGGAAAGAATCGTGGCGTCGAGCGCGTTTTCCGGAATTACGCCGGTTACCGAAGCGGGAGTGCGGCTCGGCGAGAAGGCATAGGCCGGAGTGGGCTGTGCGTTGGCCGCGAAGACGTTGCCGATGGTGAAGCCGGGATTCGCGTGGTTGAGCGCGTCGTAAACTTCCCAACGGAACTGCAACACTTTCGATTCGCCGAAGGTGAAATTCTTCATCAATGCGGCGTCCCACTCGACGAGATTCGGGCCATAAAGAATATTGCGCCCGGCGTTTTCGGCTTTGTATTGCTCGGCGCCCACGCTGAAGGCCTCGCCGGGCTTGAGTCCGAGCGGAACCTGCACGAAATGCGCGTTTGCGGGATCCATCGAATAGTTTGCGACGGTGAGTCCGCCGGTGGGAATGGCGCAGCCGGGCGAAGTGAGCAGCGCCACGGAAGTTAGCGGCGCGTCGGGATTGCCGATGCTCGGGCGATCGTTCGTGAGGATGCCATCGCCGTTCGCGTCGGCGCAAAGGCCGGTGGGCGTGGCGTTGAGCGGCGAAAAGGGCTGGCCGGATTGATAGCTCACGATGCCGTTGAGCTGCCAACCGCGCAAAGCAATGTTTCTCGTCGGAAAAGGCTCCCAGAGATAGCTCGCGGCGAAGCGATGGCGGCGGTCAAACGACGAGCTGGCCTTTTCGGCCTTGATGTTGCCCGCATCTTCGGCGAAAGGCGTGATAGCTTCAATCGACTGTAAACCTTGCGCTTGCGGCGAGAGATAAAAGGAAGACAAGAAGTCGTTTTGAACCGCGTTAGCGCCGACGAAGGCAGACAGGAACTGCACCGAGGGCCCAAAAATTTCGCTGGCATTGTCGATCATGTGGCTCCACGTGTAGCCCGCCGTAAACGTGAAATCGCCGGCACGCGTGCGCTCGTAGCGCTTCGTGAGGCTGGCCTGCAGCGAATTGTAAGTGGAATCGCCGGCGTTGGTCACTTGCGTAATGTCGCCGAAATTCGATTGACCGCGCGCATTCAGGCAACCGATGTTGTTGACGGCGAGCGACGGGCAAAGGGTCGTGTTCGTAGGCTGGCCTTGCGCATCGGTGGCCCAACCGCCGAGCGCGTTTTCGTCCTGACGCAGGAAGAGCTGCGTGCCTTTGCTGCCTACAAATGCGACTTCGGCGAGCCACGACGGATGAAACTCCCACTGCACGCCGAAAGAATAGTTTTGAACGTAAGGATTGCGTAGGGTGGGCGAAACGGTGAATTCGCTCGAGCAATTGCCGACGGGAACCGACCCGGCAATCGTCACGCCAATGGCCGGCGAGCCGCCCTTGCTATCGGGTCCGCAACTCTTCACGCCGGTGCTGAGCGCGGCAACGGTGAGCGGCGCGCTGGGGAATGTGGTTCCGGGCGCAGGTTGCACAACCGTGGGCGCTTGGCCGATGGAGTTAGCCGCCGCGGGTGAGGTGGTGACTACGAGCGGCGAAATCGGGCCGCTCTGCCACATGGACAGCGCGATGTCAAAGATTACGGGGTTGTACTGAATGCCGTAACCGCCGCGGATGACGAGATGCTGCGAAGGCGCATACGCAAATCCGACGCGCGGGCCGAAATTCTTTTTGTAAGAGTTCACGTCCGGCACATATTGAGGATAGAGCGCATGAAGGCTCTTGATCGGCTGGCCGTAAATTTCGTAGCGAATTCCGGCATCAATGGAGAGCGAAGGCCGAAGCTGGACCGTGTCCTGGAAGAACACTGCCTGATCGTAGGTGCGAATCGCAAGTTCGCCGGTGCCGCGCGTCAGGCGCTCGAACGTGACGGACGCATTAGCGGCTGAGCCTGACAGGAAGCTGCTCATGCCGCACCACGCAGGATTGCTTGCGCAGGGATTTCCGCCGGTGCAGATGACCGGGTTCGCGCCGGCTACATCGCAGCTGGTCCCGAGAACGCCGAAGACATATTGGCCGAGGTTCGAGGAGAGGCTGGCGAGACCGGAATCGGTGCGGACAAAGTCGCCGCCGAATTTGAAGTTGTTGCGGCCGTGAATGAGCGAGAAGTTTTCCTGTATCTGATAAATGTTGCTGCGGAACGTGCTCGGGCTGCTGGGTTGGCCGACGGTGAAGCGATTACCGGCGGACGGGAAGTTGTTTGAGTAGACGCCGAAACCGTCGTTGCTGAACGCGTCTTCGACGGTGACCGCAGGCTGTCCGTTGCGCACATTTGCGGGCTCATCGTAGGGGCCGATGCCTTGCGCGATGCGGCTGTAGGCGAAGCGCAACTCGTTCAAATATTTCACGCCGTAGAAGCGATGATCGAGCACGGCGCTTTGCGTGCGTTGCCGACTGAGCATGCGCGCGTCGGGAAGCAGGCCGAGATCGGAGAAGGCAGTATCGCCCGAAGTGCTGAGCGGGACATTGGGCGTCAGCAAATCGTCGAAGAGATAGCGCGCGTAAATGTCGTTGCGATTGCCGATTTTCTGGTCGTACCGGCCGGAGGCTTCCTGGTCGCGAACGTCGAAAATATTCGCGCGGGGCACGTTATAGACGTTGTACGTAACGCCATCGACCGCAGGCTGCGCGGGCAAGCAAGGATTAGGCGAATTGAATCCTGAAGGCGCGGGCGAACTGAAGCAGTTGCCGCCGAGTCCTTGCGTTTCGGTGACGGAAGGCGTTGCCAAATAAGCCGCAATCGTCGGCGTCGAAGCCAGTCCCTTCAACGTCGAAAGGCCGGCGGAATCCGGCAATGTGCTGAGCACGGGAAACACGCGCGTCAAATCATCCCGCGCGCGGTCCCACTGGTACGAAATGAAATAAAAGCTCTTGTCTTTCTTGATCGGGCCGCCAACAGTGGCGCCGGCCTGATTTTCATACGAAGTCGGCTTCGTGGTAAGCAGCGCGGTTTTCTCAGCGCGATTAAGCGCGTTGAATTTGCCGTCCTGCCCAAACCAGAACGCCGATCCGTGAATATTATTCGATCCGCTTTTGGTAATGACGTTCACTGTCGCGCCGCTGTTGCGCCCGAATTCCGCGTCTTCCTGATGCGTCAGAACCGTGAACTCGGCGAAAACATCGGTATTCGTGAACTGCGTCGCCGCGCCGCCGAAAAGAGGTTCGTTATTGTCCACGCTGTCGATGATGAAGTTGTTGTCGCGTCCGCGCGAACCATTCGACGAGAAGGGAACGAGCGTGCTCGCAAAGCTAAACGTGCGGACGCTGACGGTTCCAGGCACGAGCAGCGCGAGGTTGTTGATGTCGCGCGTGAGAATCGGAAGTCCCTGGATCTGTGCGGTCGAAAAATCGTAGCGCAGCGTCGCGTCGGTGGTATCCGTAGTCGGCGCCGTGGACTTCACTTCCACAGTCGTCTGCTGGCCGCTCACCTTCATCGCGAAATCTTCGAGCGTCACCACGTCCACGGCGACCGGCACTTCGGTGTGCTTCACGGTCTGCATGCCGGGAAATTCCACGGTGACGTTATAGGAGCCCGGCGTAATCTCTGGCACCCGATAATGGCCGTTTTCGTCGCTACTGGCCTGATAGGAGCCGCCAGTCTCGGGGTTGGCCACGGTGATCGTAGCGCCGGGGAGAGGCTGATTCTGCTGGTCGCGGATGGCGCCGGCGATCACGCCGCTAATGCTCTGCGCGGGCGCCGATTGCGCCGCGAACAAGACAAGCAGCGAAACGAACGCGAAAATGGCAGCCCTAAGCCGGGGTAGGTTGCACATCGAGATTACTCCTCTAGTTTTGAGACAGTGCGGGCGAATGGCACACCCACACAGGGTCCTGCGACAGCCACAAATTAATAGGTTGGCAAAGGTTGTTAGCAGGGAATTCGCCGTGTTGTCAAGAAATTATCCAAATATGCCACATACAACACGTTCAATTGATTACGAGCTAAAATTCCGTTGACACTATTCCGAGGCACATAGTACGTTCCCCCACACCTTTGTATGCATTTTTGAATGAACATGGCGTGTGTGGCGGCGCGTCCGCCCCGCAACGGAGAGAAGAGGAATGTCGACCCCAGCTCGGACTGCCTCGTCGTACAAATTTGGCCAGATTGGCCTCCGCCAGGCATTTTCCTCATGGATTGGTGCGCGCGCGCTACTGGCGGTGGCGTGCGGCACGGTTCTGGTTGCAGGCTGCAACCAAGTCGGAAGTGGGCTCAATTCCAATTTGCCTCCAGCCGGTGGCGGCGGGCTTCTGAGTTTTACGAGCGTTGCGATGCCGGATGGCGTTGCCGGCCGCGCCTATTCGAAGGTTGCCGTAACCACCGTCGAAACCCAGGCTAAGACGAATTTCCCTATTTCTCCGACGGTCGCCAGCGGAACTGCTCCGCTTGCATCCTGTACTGTATCGGCTGGTACGTTGCCGCCCGGTATGAATGCGGCTCTCACCGTTGATTCGACCGGCGCGGGCTGCGTGATCAGCGGTACGCCCTCGGCGGCTGCGGCCGGAAATACCTATCAATTCACCATTCAGGCGCTCGATTCGAACAGCCCGCCGCGCGCGGCTGCGCAGACCTTTACGATGAAGGTGCGGTCGGAATTTACGGTAACCGCCCCTGCCGCTGTTGTTGCCAATGCGTTGCCTGCAGGTGTTCAAGGCAGGACCTACGGACAAATCGCAGGAAACGCTGCGGCGATGACGGCGACCACGAACTTAAGCGCCACAACGGGAAACGGTGCGGTCGGCGCGAAGAATTATTGCGCGCTCAGCGTGACGCCCGCACTGGCGACGTTGACCCTCACGCAGGTGGCGGGTACGAACAGTTGCCAGCTACAGGGAACCGGCGCGCTCGCGGCCGCGGGGAGCTATAAAGTTACGATCGCGCTCACGGATAATCCGATCGTCGATCCTGAGACGAATTTGCCGGCGGTCTCCGCCAACACGATTGCGGCAACGTCAAATGCAACGCTGAATGTGGCCGCGCCGTTGAAGATTATTGCGCAGGCAGATGGAGTGAGCCCGACGCCTCCCGCAGCCGTGCAGGGGCGCGCCTATGGAACGGGTTCGGGCTGTTCGGGCGGCGCCTGCTTGCCGCTCACATATGTTTCGAGCGGCGGATTGCCTTCCGTCGAGCCTGCGGATTCCTATCTGTTCAGCAGTTCCGCGGCGCTCTCGGCGGCCGGGATTAATTGTGGGGCCAGCGTTTCATCGGCCGTGGCGAAGACCACGTGCAGCGGAACGGCGGGCGCGGCGGGCACCGCGAATTTTTCCGTGACCGTAGATGATCCCGGCAATCTGGCGACGCCTAGTGGGTCGGCATCGGCAACGACGGCTTCGGTCAGCGGCCTTTCGCTCACCGTGGATTCGGCGCTGAATTTGGCTGTTAGCCCCGATCCGGCGGCCAATCCGGCCGTGCAGAATCGTGCTTATGGCACGGGAATCGGCTGCACGGGCGCGGGCGGAGCTTGCGTCGCGCCCACCTATACGCCTTCGGGCGGATTGGGGACGTATAGCTTCAACATTTCGGGCTCGGCGCCTTCCGGCATTACCTGCGCGGCAAATGGCGGGAACACGGCGGTCGTCTGCAGCGGCACGGTTGGCGCCGCGGCGACCTCGTCGACTTTTGGCGTAGCCGCGTCCGATGTGGCGAATGCTTCGACGCCGTCCGCAACGACTCCGACAGTATCGAAGACGCTCACCGTAAATGGCGCGCTCACGCTGGCGCCCCCTGCCAGTTTGCCGCCCGCCGTAAATGGACGTGCGTTTGGAACAGGCGCTGGGTGCAGCGGCGGGAATTGCGTGCCGGCCGTCTTCACGATCTCGGGCGGGCTGGGAACATATTCCGCGAGCGCGACCGTCGTCAGCGCGCCGGGCGCGTGGACCTGCCCGCTGACCGCCTCAAATTACAATTGCTCTTCAACGGGCGTCGTCTCAGGCACGCCAACGCTGAGCATTACCGCCTCGGACGGGGCCAGCGCAACCACGCCCGGCGCGACCACAGCATCGGCCAACGTTGCGGTCACGGTGGATGTGGCCATGGCGGTGACGCCACTTGGGGGCGCAGCGCCGGATGCGGTCACAGGTCGTTCCTACGGCTCTGCGGCGTCGGGTTGCTCTGGCGGCGCTTGCCTACCGCTTAAGTATGCCGTGAGTGGTGGCTTGGGAAATTACCAGGCCGGAACGCTCGCAGTTGCCGACAGTGCGTCCGATAGCCTGCCGTGCGCGGTTGCCTCGCTCACGTACTCCTGCTCAAGCGGCGCAATCAATGGAAATGCCACCTCAAACGCCGCGATAGCGATGACCGCCCTCGAATCGGGTAATACCTCAACGCCGGGCGGCACCGCCACCGACGTCAGCCGCACCCTCACCATCCAACCGGCGATTTCGCTTACTCCCGCGGCTTTCGCAATTGCCGTCAATGCACGCAGCTACGGCATCGGAGCGACCTGCGGTGCTGCTGGCAATGTTACGTGTCTGAGCGCCCAGTTCGCGATCTCTGGCGGTCTCGGCGGATATGCCGCCAGCCGAACCCCAAGCTCCGCTCCCGGAACTTGGAATTGCGTGCTTGTGAGCACAAATTACGATTGCTCAACTTCTACAGTGTCAGCGACAGGCCCGTATCCCGCCTCCGCCAACCTAAGCCTGAGCACAACCGATACGGGAAACGCGAGCACCCCGAGCGGCAGTTCGAGCACATCGACTGGCACTCTGACAGTCAATGGTCCGCTCACCCTTACGGCGCAGAGCGGCTTGCCTCAAGCTGTAAACGGAAGTGCATTCGGTACGGGAACGGGGTGCAGCGGCAGCGGAGGCAATTGCGTCCCGGCGACGGTCTTCGTGGTCTCCGGCGGTCTCGGAGGCTACACAGCTAATCCGACGCCAAGCGTCGCGCCGGGCGTTTGGAGTTGCGCCTTGGCGGGCTCAAACTACAACTGCTCGACGTCGCTGGTGGCGGCGATCGGTCCGTTTCCGGCCACTCCAAATTTGAGCTTAAGCACCAACGACACCGCGAATAACAGCACGCCCAGCGGTAGCTCCGGCACGAGTACTGCGTCGGTGACAGTAAATGGTCCACTCACGATTACGGCGCCTGCAGGTCTCCAAAATGCCGTAAATGGGCGAGCGTATGGGTCGGGTACCGGATGTCCGTCCGGTGGCACCGCCTGCCTGACGGTGAATTTCGCGATCTCCGGCGGTCTTAGCGGATACTCGGCCGCAAATATTACGTCAGCGCCGGGCACTTGGTCCTGCACGCTTGTGGGCGGCAATTATCAATGTGGGACGAGTTCCATCTCGAACGCGACCACGTCCACTCTGACTCTAAGTGCCACCGATAAGAATAATGCCTCCGCTCCCACCGACACATCGAACTCTGCCAGCGTGACGCTAACGATCGTTCCCGAGATGGCGATCACTCCTCCAGGCACCGTGAACGCCGCCGTGACCGGACGTTCTTACGGAGTGGGGAGTGGCTGCGGCGGAAGCTGCAGCGGCCTCGTTTACTCGGTCGCGAATGGCTTGGGAAACTATGGCACCGGCTTTTTGACTGCCGGTACGGACACATTTTCCTGTTCGTTAGTCAGCCCGACCTACACTTGCACCAAAGCCGCAATTTCTAGCGCCCCAGGAACGAATACTCTGTCGATGTCCATTTCCGAGAACGGCAATCAGTACACACCCACTCACACGGTGACGGACACGAGTGACAGCCTCACGGTTGATGCGCCGCTGACGATTGCCGCTAGCCAAGGGCCTACATGGCAGGCCGCCGTGCAGGGCCGTAGCTATGGAAATAACGGCACAACAAACCAGGTGGCTGCGTCCGGCGGCATTTCGCCATACACCTATTCCCGGTCGGGATTTCCATCGACCATTACCTGCACACCTCTTGTTGCCACTTCTTTGGCAACGGTTTGTTCTTCCACGGACGTAACCGACCCTGCGACATCCTATACGCCGACTGTGGGCGTGGCCGACTCGTCCAATGGTTCTACGCCGGCGGCTTCGTCACCCGCCACCAGCACGAATTCGCTCACGGTGGATGCTCAACTATCCGTCAACTCAATCACTCTTCCGAACGCGTTACAGAACTATCCCTATCCGACAAATTCCGCTGCCGCGACTTTGACCTCGACTGGCGGCTTGGGCGGTCTCACCTGGGCTGCGCCGGGCAGTCCAGCCGGCGGCTGTACGCCAACTGGCAGTTTCCCGCCAAGTTCGAATCCGACAGCGTTTGCGATCAATGGTGCAACGGGAGCGATCACCGGAACGGCAATTTCAGCGAGCACAGGCGCAGGACAATACAACTTTGTTGCATGCGTTACCGATACTCAGAATTCCATGACGCCGGCTGGCTCCGCGAATTCAGCCAGCCTGACGATTGACGTGATCGCACCGCTGGCATTTGTCGCCGAGTCCGGTGACGTCCACCTGATCAACACGCAGTCGAAAACGAGCGTAACGACAATTTCCACCAGTCCTGCCGGGCTGCCTTATGGCGTGGCGATTTCGCCCTCAGGTCGATACGCGTACGTCACGCTTTCTGATACAGACCAACTCGCAATCTATGACACCATCACTCATACCCAGGTAGGATCCTTCGTTTCACTCACCAGCGGATGCATCCCGCACGGAGTGGGGGCAACAGGGACGTATATTTTCGTGGCGTGCAATGGTTTGGACGAAGTCGACGTCGTGAATGCGAGCACGCTCGTGAAAAGCACGATCGCCACGGCAGTCGGTGGTTCACCGGAGGGCGTTGCAGTCAGCCCAGACGGAACGCGCGTTTACGTGACGCTTTCCACCCTCAACAAGATGTTCGTCATAGACAGCAGCGGAACCCCTTCAGCCAAGACGACGGTCAATCTGCCAAGCGGCGTCGGAACCACTCCGCTCGGGATAGTGATCGCGCAGAACTGTGGCTGCTCTACCGGGAACGTCGCCTATATCGCAGAAGAGAACCCGGGCTCACCGGATGGCGTGGTCGTGCAACCGGTCGGCGGGGATTCTTTTTCCGGAGCAACGACTGTCACAATAAGCAGCGACGGTTCGGCGTTTCCGGCGTTTGTCGCGGTGACTCCGGACAATGCGCGCGTCTATGTGACTTTGAATGGCCCCGACACGTTCGCGGTAATTGACAACAGCAAAGCAACGCCATCTCAGCTTTCAGGTTCGCCGTTCGCATTGACCGGAACGGGGACGCTTTCTCTTGGCGTTACGATTCCGCCTCTCGCAGGCAGCACATACAATGCGTTTATCTCCGAGGGCGGCACAAATAAAGTAGGCGTTATCAATGATTCGGCAACGACCCCGGCGGA
The DNA here is from genome assembly GCA_963753205.1 of uncultured Acidobacteriota bacterium. Classification (GTDB taxonomy): domain Bacteria; phylum Acidobacteriota; class Terriglobia; order Acidiferrales; family UBA7541; genus Palsa-295. The sequence continues at coordinate 88,571 of CAVWBL010000004.1, forward strand.
TGATGGCAGTCCTATCTCGGTCGGCTCGGCTCCAGAATTGATTGCGAGTATCCCGGCACCACAATAAACCCGGCGGTCAGGCTGGGCGTATCTACGGGTCGCATGGTGTGGTGGGCACCACCGTTGCGCGCGAATTTCGCGGGCGTTTTTCGGTGGGTGTTTTTGCCGCCTAACTCGGCTCTGCCTTCGTAGGGGCCGACTCGGCTTTCAGTCGGACAGCCTTTGCTTTTACTGCCCGCGTTTATTTTCACTTCACGCAAAATTTATTGGCACGGTTTTAGTAGCGTAGCCAATCCTGGCTGCGCTCTTGCGACCACTCCCTCACCACATGCAATTGTACATCCGGGCCTCGCGCTCAAATACTCGGCGATATTCGCAGATCCATGCTTGTATCTGTGGCTGTAGTATTCGCTTTGGCGTTACCCGCATCCGTTCCCCCAATTCGGCCTCCGGTTCCCGCCTGAGACCCTATCGAAGAGCCGAGTACTATGTCCGTACTTTCCACAATTGAAATCGAATTTTGTGAGTGCTACGCTCGATCGTTTTTAAGCTGGAATTCGCGAGTCGCGGCGAAAAATTTCAGCGAGAAGTAAATGCCAGCGCGAAGGGAGAACACGTGACAATGGAAGGCAGCATAGTCCGCGGCTCACCACTCGCGCCAATTCTAATCGACAGTCTGCCGATTAGAATCCGGTCTAACTAACCCCGGCGCTCTCAATAAAAATTCCGATTCGAATCGTCGGAAAAAGGGAATTTTTCGGAGCGCCAATAACCCGCAACCTGAAACCCGAAACGCGAAACTCTAATATTTCTAATCGCGGTCGCCAGAGGAGGAAAGCGAAAGGCGAAACCCAACGTGCGTTCCCAACAACCACACAAACGTTCGCGAGTGAGGGCGATGGAAAGATCGTCGCGGGATTACTGGCTAGCGGGCAAGGGCTTTCCGATTTCCCAGTGATGGCCGTACGGGTCAACGACGCGCCCGAGGCGCCATCCATACTGGTCGGCGACGGGCCATATAACTTTTGCTCCCGCCGCTACCGCGCGCGCGAAGGCCGCGTCGGGATCTTCGACCGTGAGCACCATGCGGACGGTCCCGCCGTTTAGCGTTTCCGGGCTAAAGTTGGAATTTTCCGGCGATTCGTCGGCGACCCAGAAATCGGCATCATCTATGCCAAGCCGTGCGACGACTCCTCCATCTGGCGCATCCAGGCGAAACAAAACTTGCGCGCCAAATGCCGCCTTGTAAAAGTCGACAGCCTGAGCCCCGCGCCGCACCGAAAGAATGGGCGAAATCGTCGTCTTTTGCGCTTCTCGATTCAAATCGTCTTGTCCTTTGAATAGCAGATTGTCTTCAAGTTGCAGTCAATGCAGCGCGGCTTGCGCGCGATGCAGACGCGTCGGCCATGCCAGATGACTTGATGAGCGAACAAAATCCAGCGGTCTTGCGGAATTGCCTTCATCAAGTCCTGCTCGATTTTCTTCGGATCGGTATGCTTGGTGAGGTCGAGTCGTTCCGATAGTCGCTGCACGTGAGTATCGACCACGACGCCGGAGGCGATTCCGAACCCCGTCCCGAGGACGACGTTGGCCGTTTTGCGCGCGACGCCAGGAAGCGTAAGCAACTCGTCCATGGTCTTTGGCACCTCGCCATGAAAATCTTCGACGATCTTTTTGCTCGCGCCGATGATCGATTTGGTTTTGTTGCGGAAAAACCCTGTGGAGCGAATGTCGCTTTCGATCTCCGCTGGGTTTGCATACGCGAAGCCCTTCGCGTCCTTGTATTTCTGAAAAAGCCCCGGCGTGACCATGTTCACGCGCTCATCGGTACATTGCGCGGAAAGAATCGTAGCAATCAGTAACTGAAAAGCGTTCGCATGTTTTAATGCACAGACGGCATTCGGATAGGCTTCATCGAGCTTCTGCAGTATGGCGCGAACACGCACCGGATTGGCGCCGCGCGGCCCTTTGGCTGGGGCGGAGCCACGTTTCGCGGCTTTAGACTTTTTGGCGATTTTTTGCGCGAGTGCCATCGAGCGGCAAACTATATCACAGCAGAATAGCGGCATTAAATTGCGCTATTAGCCGTGGGGCGAGGCCGCTTTCCCGGTATCCCCGCTCCCAAGAAAAGCGAGCAGCTTGCGAAACGCTTTCCCGCGATGGCTCAACCGGTCTTTTTCTTCGGCCGTAGCCTCCGCAAACGTTTTGCCGATCTGATCGACAAAAAACACGGGATCGTAGCCGAACCCATTCGCGCCTCGCGGTTCGGACGCTATCGTTCCGTGGACATCATCCGATACGACGGCAATCGCCCGCCCTTGGCGAGCCAGCGCCGTGACGCAGACAAATTTCGCTCCACGCGCACCATTGCGCACACGGGCGATTTCGGCGAGGAGCTTACGAACGCGATCGGCATCGGTGGCGTTTTCTCCCGCGTACCGCGCCGATTTCACTCCGGGCGCGCCGTTCAGTGCGGGTACGACCAATCCTGAATCCTCGGAGAGGACCACGCCGTCCGTGAACCGGCTGTAGTGCAGCGCCTTTCCTGCCGCGTTTTCGGCAAAAGTGGGAGCCGCTTCGTCGAACGCCGGCAAATCGGCAAACCCGGGCAGCAGATCGAGCGCAATCGCGGAACTCGGTGCGAGGCGCCGATACTCACGCAGCTTTCCCGCATTCGAAGTTGCCAAAATGAGACGATCGAGCTTCATCGAGGTTGCGGAAAGAGGCAATTCGCAGTGGTTGCGCGCATACCGGACCTACTATCGTGCCCGCGCCGCAAATTTCAGGTGCAATAGTTCCTGCTGCTTTTCGCGAAGTTGGCGTATGCCGCGCGCCGCCAGATCGAGCAGCCGTTGGAGCTCCTGATTTGTATAGGGCCTGCCTTCGGCCGTTGCTTGCACCTCGACGAACTCTCCCGATCCCGTCATCACCACGTTCATATCGACTTGCGCGCGCGAATCTTCGTCGTAAACAAGATCGAGCAGGAGTTGGTCGTCGACGATGCCCACGCTGGTAGCGGCAATTGAATCGCGAAGCGGCACGTCCCGCAGAATGCCTGCTGCTTTCATTCGCTCAAAGGCGAGTGCGAGGGCCACAAAAGCCCCAGTGACCGAAGCGGTGCGAGTGCCGCCGTCAGCCTGGATTACATCGCAGTCAACCCAAACGGTTCGCTCGCCCAGCGCCTTGAGGTCCGTCACCGAGCGCAACGTGCGCCCGATCATCCGCTGGATTTCCAGCGTCCGTCCGGACTGTCGGCCCTTGGTCGATTCGCGCGGGGTGCGCTCTTCTGTTGCGCGCGGCAGCATTCCGTATTCCCCGGTGACCCATCCTTTGCCTGTACCCTTTAAAAACGACGGCACGCCATCATCGACGGTCGCCGTCACGATCACGCGCGTCATCCCCGTTTCGATCAGCACGCTGCCTTCGGCCTGAGTGATGAAGTCTGGCGTAATTTTCACGGGCCGAAGCTCATCGGCCGAACGTCCGTCAGGTCGTGCCACTCGTTAAGGCCTCACTTTCAAAAATTCAGGGCTGCCTTTGTGCGTACAGTCTGACGAGCGCATTTCGCGGTGTCAACCACGTTCCGCAATCGCCAACACATGCGGCGGCGCGAGACTGCCCGTCAACGCATCAATGCGAAGTGGCGGCGCTGCTCGGCGCCGAAGGATTCAAATCGAAGAAGCCCGTCAGATCGACGTGTCCCGCCAGCGTTTCCGCCTCTTGGCCATGAATGAGAATTTTCAGTCTGCGCAGGGAGGGAACGTTGCTCGCCAAAGTCTCTGCGATCGAATCGACGGCCTCTTGCTCGCTCAAAATGCCGGAGGGCGTTTCGGATGCAAGTGCATCAGAAAAGTCCGCCACGGCCGTGCCGTCAGGCAAGACGTAGAAACCCAGCAACTCGGTGTCTGCGGGAAGCGTTCGTTGACCGGACGTGGGCGGATTATCGATTAGTGCCAGCAACACCTGCCGGGAACGATGCACGGGATCGGCCGAGAGAGGCAACTGCACCTGCACGGGCGCGATTTTGTTTGCGCCTGCGGCCCAGAAAATCGTGGCGGTCACTTCCTGGTCCGTCGGAGTCGAAATCGGCGGAGCAAGCACCGCCTGGCGCGCCTGCTCGTCAGCGGTTTGATCCTGACCCTGCAGCCTCTTCACGCGGCGCCGCAAGCTGCTAAAGCTGATGACCCCAATCACGACGGCAGCGGCAAGCACGATCAGCGCAATTTTCGCGGCGCGGGGCATTAGGGGGTGGCTCCGGCGCCGTTCGCGCCATTATTTGCATTTGGTGAGGGACGAAGCACAGCCACAGCCTGCGCAATAGCTTCGGCGATCGAGGGGCTCATGGATTCGAGCGTGCTTACGTTGGGCGAGCCGATATTCGAGATTTCGATTGCGATCGCCGGCGTCGCGACGGAGCGCAGATCGCGAACCGAGGCGGAGACGCTATTCGCTGGCGATCCTGAGAATTTTTGGGCTAGCGCTGCCTGCACCAAATCGGCGAAGCGGTGGCTGGCGTCGTCGAAAGAGGTTTGCGCCTGACGCCAAGGCAAAAGTTGGATCTGAGTTGGGGAAGCGGTTGGCGTCGATTGCGGCCGAGGGTCGGGCGCTGGCGATGATCCCGCGGCCGAAGGGGGCATCGTATACGGCGCTGCGATGCGATCGTAATAGACGCGCACGGTGCTGGGTGTGCCGGTTGATGCGACATGCAGAGTGACGAAAAATACGTTGGCAAATTGATTCGCAATGGCCGCGCGATCATCAAAGCTCGGATCGGAGTCGCCGTCGCGAGTGAGAACGACCCGATACCCCCGTTGGGTGAGCTCTGCGCGGCAGCCGCGGGCGAGAGCCAGCACGACGTCTTTTTCTTTCAGGCCGTTTGCTCCGCGCGCTCCATCATCCGCCCCGCCGTGAGCGGCATCGACCACGATTGTCAATGGCGGTTCGGCGGGGGGCGTTTGGGGCGTCGAAATGATCGGGGGCAGAGTGGGCGAAATCGGAGCTTGGGGCGCTGCCGAAGGCGTCTGGGAAGGCTGAAGTCGCGGCGCCGCTCGCATTGTAGGCGATTTCAGCGACGCGCAAATCGCCATCGCAAGCGCAAAACAGACGAAGAAAGAGACGGCAGATGATTTCCGCACGGAAAGCAAGAATAGCAGAATCCGTGCGAAAGGAACGCGGTCTCTCAGTCAAAACCAAGCGACGCGTGCCGGTTTTGTTACTTTCGGCGAGCCGATGCCGTGGCTGCGTATCCCAGTCTCGCGGGCTCCGCCTCTTCCTGTTTGAAAAGCGCCTCTACTTCCTTGTGCCGCTGCGCCAGCTCCCTTTCCGCCGCCAGCCAATGCTCGACGTCGTGACCATCTTCGCGGCCCCGCTCGAGGTATATCTCATACGCACGCGCTTCAATCTGTTCGTTTGATGGCTTACTGTCCATGAATTTTGCCTCGCTTTCGCTCTCAACCTAAGCGGGTTAGGCACGCCGAACAATCGGGTGTTCCGTGTAAGAGCGTGGCACGCCCGTATTAATGCGGTTTGAACGAGGCGTTACAAGCGGTTGCGACGTACAGAACGAACGGACGAGAGGTGTCGAACTAGCTCGTCGTTCCTTCTTCTCCGGTCGTCTGGTGGACGGGTAGGGGACGATAGCCGCTGCGCGCCCGGATGCGGTATTTGCCTTCACCGGCGCCTTTCAGCTTGACGGTGATGGCGCGCCAGCCGCGATTGGGATTCGGCTGCGGGTAATAGTAGAGGGTATAGAGGTGCGACAAATCGTTGCGAATCGCTGTGAACGCTTTTTTCTCTTCGGTCCAATTCTTGGCGAAGTAGACTTCGCCACCCGTGGACGAACTGATGCGGTTGAAGACCTTGCTGGAAAGGGGATCCTGTTCGGCTTGGTGCGTACTGATCATATAAATGGCGACGCCTTCCGATTGCGCGAGTTCTTCGACGTCTTCCGGTGGCGCAAGGCTGGCATTGTCCGGACCATTGGAAAAGACGACGATCACTCTGCGGCCGGTGATGGTGGCGGCATCGCGCAGCGTAAGCAGAATAGCGTCATAGAGCGCGGCATTATCGCCCGCGACCGTTTCGCGTACACTGCGAAGTACCTTCAGGCGATCGGGCGTGAGCGAAGAAGCACGGAAAAGATCGCGGCTGTAGGAATAGAGCGCAACGCGATCCGGACCTTGCAAAGACTGCACAAAGTCGGCGATAGCGTCTTGCGCATACACAAAGCCGTGATACATGTAGTTGCTTGTATCGAAGAGTACGAATACGCTGGCGCCGGCGAGGGGTGAATCGTCGCTGTTGTCTGCGGAATCGTTTGCGGTCGGCCCGGCGGGCAGCGACGCCGCTGCCGCAACCGGCGTGGAATCCTTCGCGTCATCCGCCGCTACTTCGGAAAGTCTCCTCGGAGCATTATCGCCCTCAGCGAACATGGCCATCTTTTGCGGGATACCGTCTTCGGCCACGTAAAAATCGTCCGGCTTGAGACCGCTGATGTATTTACCGCGGCGGTCGGTCACAGCCACATTGAGCTGTACCATTTCAACGCTCATGCGGATGTCCGGCGGATTCTGCCGGGCGGCGTGGGCGGCCACCAAAGCCGTCGAGCCAACTGCAAAGCCAGGTACAAGCAACGCAAAGAGGTACTTTCTTGCGATCATGTTCGCCTCACACGTCAGTCCCTCGCGCGCAGCCCGGAGCAGACGTCTGAAATTTCCTACCATCTACCGCCAGCCAAAAACAGGGTTACGGTAGCGGCATATTGATCTTCGGCACGCCGGCGACCTGGCCTTTGAGAAATTCGGCGCCCGTTTCGCGCATCGCGCGAAGCAGAGCCGGCCAATCGTCAAAATCGCTGCCAAAGATCTTTTCGACCATGCGGCGCGTCAGCACAGGCGCCAGCTCGTTGAGCATGACGGGCGTGTATCCCATTTCATCTGCAAGGCGCGCCCAATAGAGATTCGTCGATTCCCACGATTCGGCAAGCAACTCGCTGGCGTAATCCATCACGGATGGGAACGGCCGCAGGTTGAGAAGGGAATCGGAATAATTCTGGGTGATTGTCGGGTGCGGGACACCGAAGTCTTCCGAGAGCACTCGCGGGTCAACCTGCGAGGGATCGCGCTTGGCGAGCGCTTCGAGCTCGGTGCCGGCCGTTCCCCAGACGCCGCTGTGCTCCGGGAATTTCTTGCGAAATTCCTCCGTGAGATAGAACTCGTCGGCGGGGGCGATTCTTCTCATTGCCTCGTCCGCGCGACCGGCGGCAAGTTCGGTGTTCACTACATCCATCGACTCGGGCGAAAGGCGATCGGCGAGGATTGCGCTGACGTCTGTTCGCAGCGACGGGTCCGTTGCGGCGCGATCCACCAGCTCTTCCCCGGCTTGCTGGTAAAGAGAGACGGCGTGCAGAGCGTCTTGGGAAGTTGACCACCAGCGCGGAACGACGCTCGTGGTCAGCAAGTCAGCAGCTGTATCGTGCCAGATCAGCGCCTGGACGTTTGCGGGAACAATAAAGTCCTGCTCGATTTCGGCCAGAGCGTAGGGCAATCCGGCAAGTGAACCGGAAAGATGCGTGCCGTTGCCCGCGGTTAGGCCGATGCCAAAGAGCTGAGGAGCCTGCCAGGCGCGGTCTTGCCCCACGGATTCGGAGGCCAAAAAGTCGTGTTCGCGCACGAGCAGTGGGCTATTGTGCAGAATTTGCGCGCCGGGCGGCTGGTAATACGCGTAGTTCAGTCCGACCAGTGTATCGCGCAGGAAAGGGGTGAGTGCGCCACGCATCAGCGACGCTTCCTTGGGCGGCTCAGAACCGCTGATCGCCTTGCGCAGGTCGGTATGCATCTCGATCATCACGTGATGATTCGGTTCGTGACCCGGCGCCCACTCGGCGCGTTCGGCCTCAGTGAACATTGCGCGCGGCGCCCGCGCCTCTTCCAATTCCTCCGCTAAACCTTGCGCCCGTGCGGCGTCGACGCCATTCGGCGTGTGCGTTAGAGCCGCGAAGTCGTCGCCAAGCTCAAGAAGCGTATCCAGCGGGACGAGCCGTTGATCGGTCATGACGGTGCGAATATCGTTGGCGAGCCTGTCATGAACCTGCCGCGAGTCGACCGTCGGGCGTTGCGGACCTGCAAGCAAATCAATGATTTTTTCCTGGGAAAGGTGCGAATCGCCGGAGGCAGCCTTCACGACGGCGGTCAGCGAACTGCGCGTCGCATCAAAAAGCTGCGCGGAGGCGCCAAACGTCCCAAACGGTTCGACCGTTTGCCGCCAGCTTGTATTTATGTCCGATGGCGAGATTTGATTTTGGCGCGCAAAGATCTGCCACAGGCCGACATTCGCTTCGAAAATGCCCATCGTATCGGCGCGAAGCTGCGCTTCGCGGATGGCGTCAATTTTCTCGGTAGCCTTCACAAAAAGCGTGATGGAAGCATCGTTCAGGTCCGAAAATTCGGCAAAAGTTCCGTATTGGTCGTGCAGCTTCGCATAGTGCACGATCAGCAGGCGGGTGGTTTCGGGGGTGAGACGGTCGGCGCCAGAGCGACCGCGGTCAACTTCGCTCAGCGTTTCGTACATCTCGAGCGGGCCATCCGTAAAATTGAAGCGCGCGAGAGCGAACATGGCGTCGACGAACTGGTCAGGATTTTTCCAGTGCTCCGCCTTCCGGGACAAGTCACGCTCGACCTTCGAGTCCGATTTTCTGCGAAACGCCTCGCTCCAGGCCGCAACCCCCCCTGGAATTATTGGTTCGCCCTTTTCGTCAAGCGGAAGGCGCGCTGTAAGCAGCAGGAGATCGGCGCCCGGACGGAAGATAGAGCGGACGGAATCGTGCGAAGTGTCATTGCCATGGAACGCATCGTAAAAGCGCTGCAATCGTCCGTCAGCGATGAAATACTGGAGTTGTCGGTCCGGCGCCCGCGAAATGGCATCGTAATATTCGGATAGCCAACCGCCATCTTTCGCCATCAAGGCGTAAATGAACTTGCCGGGATCAGCCGGATCCGCTCCCACCAACTTCTTCCATGCCGGTTCGGCCGCGCTGCCGCCAGGCACAGCAACCCGACCGTCACGCACGGCGAGGGTTGAGCCGTAGAAATCCAGAACGGAGGCATACGGCAGCATCTTCTGCACGCCCCCGTTTCTCAGCAGGACTTGGCGCGTGTTGTTATCCACACGAGAAAGCCCCCAATACAGGCGCGCGAGCGACGGATTGTGGTCCAGCGCCTCGACAACTTCTATATCCGTGCTGTCCGGCTTGCCGGTCCAATCCGCCTTAGTGTAAATCAGGGGGATTCGCGTCGATACATAGGGCGTGCTAAAGGCCTTGCCCTGTTGCAATGCGAGCTGAAGGTCGGCGAGGGGGAATCCGGAATCGACGGTGATAAACGCCTTCTCCGGGTCGTCCACTTCGATCGACGGAATGCCTTTGCATCCGTTCTCCAGCTTGTAACCCAAGTCGGCGAGCAACTGCCGCGAATCTTCGCAGTTAGAAAACCCCAATGCTTGTTTTGGTCCGGCCAGCGAAGCCAACGTATTCGCCTGAACAAAATATCGCCTGAAAATGAGGAGAGCCTCGGTGGCTTTCGGCGACTTTTCTTTTGAGCCTTCAAACCCGTACGTCTCGACAAAATGGCCGAAGAGCGGTAACACCTGGTCCGGCGTAACCTGCTGGCTGATTCCGGACATTCTCAAGAACGGGCGCAACGGGCCGGGAATGAGGATGGAGTCGCCGGCAGGCGGATCTTGATTTGATTGCGCAACCGTGGGGGTGTTTGGCAAAGCCTGTGGCGAGGGAGCAGCTTGCGAAGAAATTGCAGAGGAACTCTGCCGCAGCAGTTGGCTGCGCGCAACTTCCGCCCAGAGGGCGCACGCACAGATCAGCGCGAAGGACAAAAGAAATCGCAAGCGAAGGAAGAGCCTCATGGCGTTGATTCTCCTTCCGGCCCTGCACCGTTGAATTGTTTGACCCACCTGGAACGGCGGGTATGGCTTTATGCTCCCAGGTCTATGAAGCCACTGAACCATGACCAGCGCAGAATCGTCGGAGTCTTGGTGGCAACTGTAGGCTGGCCCAAAACTGCCGCATAGCGTAAACCATTCGGGCCGCAATTCCAACAGATTCTCGCTACGGTTTATCACCTAGCGATTGCGCGGTCGTCACCGTAGCGGACGCCGGTTTTCCGCGAGAAATCCAATGGCCCATTAGCCTCGCATCTGGCGGTTCGTGTTCCTGTTTTGTCACACGTTGTTTTTGTTTCGTCACGGACGAATTCAGCTCGCACTGCGTCAATCGCGCGAAACTTGTTAGCGGCCGGCATTCAGGAGCTGTGTCGCGGCGGCGCGGACTTCAGGATCGTCCCCATGCGCCGCAATCTGCAATTGCTGGCGGGCGCCGGTTTCATCGCCGGTCATTCGCAAAGCGACTCCTAACTCGAAATGCGCGCGCCAGAAGTCCGGCTCAAGGCGGACAGCGGTTGTCAGCTCGCGAACGGCGTCTTTCCCGTCGCCCGAAGCTGTTAACAAATATCCCCAAAGCTCGTGCGCGGCCGGATTCTTCGCATCTGCTTCGACTGCGGCTTGTGCCTGCTTCTCGGCCTCCATGTTCTCGCCCAACGCGGCAAGGAGCCTGCCATAATTCAGGCGCGCGCCCACAAAATTCGGATCCAGGCGAATGCTCAATTCAAAGAGGTAGCGCGCTTCCGGCATTTTTCCTTCCTGCGCCAGCAGTCCCGCGAGATTCGCCTGCCACTCCGCATGATTCGGCTGCAATCGCACGCCTTCGCGAAATTCCTTTTCGGCGCCCGCCAAATCGTTGCTGCGGACGAGCAGGGCGCCAAGATAGTTGTGCGGTTCGGCCATATCGACGTCGAGGCTCACGGCTTTCGTCAGAGCCGTCTTGGCCTCCGCATTCTTGTTCTCTTGGAAGAGCGCCTGGCCGAGCAGCGCCCACGCCACTGCATCGTTGGGTGTTTCCTTCACCAGGCGAACCAGCGTAGTTTCCGCATTCGACCACTGTTGCCAGTCAATTTGCGCGCCGCCCAGCTTCAGCAGAATGACCGATGACGTGGGAGCGTGCCGCAGAGCTTCGCGATACATCGCGGTGGATTCCGCCGCATTGCCCGCGGCATGAAGCGCGTCCGCAAGGTCCACATAGTAGGTGGCGCTTGTCGGGCGGTATTTCTGGATGAGCGCGGCAAGCTGCGGAATACCCTTGCGCAGATTGCTATCGTCCTTCACCTGCGCTGCGGCGAGATCCAGCTGATTCACCGGCGTGGGTGCGAGCTTGGGCGGGTAGTAAAGCATAACCTCGCCTTTGTAGGACGTTGCGGGAGTCTCATAATATTCCGTCTTTGCGGCAAACAAATCCGTCGGCGGCTGGCGCTGGATGAAATGGTCGGTCATCACGATATGAATCGCGTCATCGGTTCGCTGCTTCGGCATGTGGCAACTGATGCAATCTGCCTTGGAGGGATGCGAAGCGGCGGCGACGGCCTGCGCGATTGCAGCGGCGTGGCACTGGCCGCAAACGGCGTTGTAATGCGCGCTGGCCGCCTCGCCGCGCGGAATGTTGTGCGGATCGTGGCAGGTGGTGCACGTCAGGCGATGCGTATCGTCATTCTTCTGCGTTTGTAGGAAGCACTGCGATTCGCGCAACCGGTAGGCCGCGCCCGCCACCTCAAATCGGGTGTTTTGTGCGGGCGCGCGATCGAATGACAATCGAAAATCCGCGAGTGGTTGCCCGGGTATATACGAGAACGGCCCGCGATTCACGCGCTGCATCGAATGCGGCAACAGCAGGCTCGTCGTTTCGAGATGGCACTCCATGCAAACTTCCATCTCGCGATCGGGAGAGAGTCGCGCAGGATTGACGATTGAGGCGCGAATCTCCTCCATTGTGGCGCCGGGCTTGCCAACGGTTTCGATGTGCCGCTGGCCCGGACCATGGCACCGCTGACAATCGATGCCGAGTGGCAAAGGTTGCCGATAAACCGGCTCGGCATCTTCCTCCTTGTTTCCGGCGGGAATCTTTGGGTAGCCGTTGTGGCAGAACATGCACTCGTAATGAACCAGCCGTGTTGACCCGGGATAATCCGCGCGATCGAACCCCGGAAGCATGGCCCACGTGCCGCCGTTTTCGGCATACCAGCCGAGCGGCAGCTGCTCGAGCGTATTGCGCGCCGTCAGATGCAGATACGTCTTCGCGTGATTACCGGAGCCGACCGCGAAGTCGATCCGCTTCTGTTCGACGTTCGTCTCTTGTCCATCGAATCCAGTCTGCCAGCGACGTTCGAATACTTCGCCATCGTGCTCCACAATCGCGAAATAGCTCTGCGATGCGGCATGGAAGTACGCCTGACCTGATGGAAACTTCTCCTGCATGGTATGCGGCGTGATTTTGGAAAAGGACCGGCCCATGCCGGTCAGCGCGTAAGTCTTCGCGATGTCCGCATGGCACTGTGCGCACCAAGCGGGATCTACGTAGCCATTCGTCGAGGACTTCTGTGTGCCACGGGGCGTGTTCGGAGCAGGTGTAGGGGCGGCACCGCGTCGTGCCGTCTTTTGTTGGGCAATCAATGCGCCGGCCAGCACGATGGCCGGCAGAGCTAACGCGATTTTGGCGGTGCGCATGGCCGTGGATTCTCTCATGCGCACAGCAGTATAGACGAAAGGAAAACCGTGAATTTAACCGGCGGACGCCGCGAACGTCTCTCGCATCATTGGCTCGGAAGTAGAAGAATTTTGATCATGGTTTAATTCCGCCCTTAGAACGCCGATTTCCAAGTTTTTATTCCCCAGGTCCCTGCGAAGGCGGGAATTTTCCTGTTCCAGTTCTCTAAGGCGCCGGATGCCGTTCGCGCGTAGCCCCTCGTACTGCGTTCTCCATCTGTAAAAGGTCGCCTCGCTAACCCCGATGCGTATGCAGATCTCCCTCACAGGAACTCCTGAGGCTGCCTCGTTGAGCAAGTTGATCACTTCTTCTGCTTCGAATCGACTCGTCCTCATTGGCCCCCTCCCCCCCAACTGAATCTGTCGAGCTGGTTAGAGGAAGGGATGCGCCCGGCGGGCGCATCCCTTCCGATTTCGTTAGAAGTAGACCTTCACAGCCAGAGCCATGATTCGAGGAGGCTGTGCGGACGTGACCTTGCCGAACGACGAACTGCTGGCGTTCGTGCTGGAGCCGCCGAGGTTGCTGAATTGGGTGTGGTTAAAAGTGTTGTAGGTTTCCCAGCGAAGCTGAATGTAGCGAGCCTCGTTGGAGCTGTACTTGATGTTCTTGAACAGCGAGATATCCCAGTTATTCACGCCCGGTTGCGTGAAGACATCCCGGGGCGAAACGTTACCGAGACCGCAGGTTGTGGGCTGGTTCAGAACGCAAGAACTGGCGCCATTCGGTGCAGCCTGGAAGGCTGCACCGTTCAGGAACTTCGTAGCAGAGGATCGTGAACCATAAACGGACTGGCCAGACACGAGGCTCGGTGACGTCGGTCCACCTTGGTTGCCGCCGTTCGTGGCTCCGTTTGGATCGCCGTTATAGGACCAAGAGACGGTACCCGGGGCTCCAGAGATAAAGGACGCAACACCCTGAACGGTCCAGCCATTCGTGGCCAGTTTGGCTAGCCGGTTCTCGAAGTGGCTGTTCGGTATGTTGTAGGACCAATTGAGTGTGAGGTTGTGACGGCGGTCCTGTGATCCCGGGCCGTAGTAATAGCGGTCAGGAAGCCACCGGTTACAGCAGCCGCCCTCATCGAGAACCTTCGAGTATGTGTAGGCTGCGCCAGCCGTCAAGCCCTTACCGAAGCGCTTTGTAACGGTCGCTTGCAGCGAGTTGTAGTTGGAATTGGCGTCGAACGTGGCGAAGGGCTCGCTGTTGTATCCGCAGATGAGTTGCGTATCCATGCAGCGGATGATGTTCGCCGGGAGCGGCTTGTTTCCGCTCTGCGTCGGATCATAGTATTGCGACTGGAAATCCTCGCCGTAGGGCAGCGTGGTGAGGTCCGTGGTTCGCCGTCCGTGACGAGAGACATTGCCGACATAGGAAACGTCCAGTAGGACGCCGTGCGTCAGGTCACGCTGCACGCCGAGATTGAAATCGTAAACCTGCGGCATGCTGAAGTTCCGCACGTTCCCATAAGCTCTTTGTGGTCCGATGAACAGCTGGCTGGGCGGTGTCGCCAGCAGTTGCCCTATGGTGCCGTTGTAGATCGACGGTCCGAGGGTGAGCGGTGGCTGGTCGACTTGCGTTAGCACGTCATCGATTCCGCCGGTGCGGTCGTAGAACATACCAAATCCGCCGCGGACAGCCGTCTTGCCATCACCCATGACATCCCACGCAAAACCGAAGCGCGGGCCGATGCCGATCGGAGGTGTGTTATAGGCCTTTCCGGCAAAGGTAACCATTCCCTGATACGGGCATACTGCGTTGCCGGTGATGCTGCAATTCGAAGCATACGTAGTGGGATCGAAAAGGCCGATTACACTCGGAGAAACGAACGTTCCGTTGCTCTCGCATCCGACCCTGGCGGCGCCGTTAAGGCATGGCTGAATCAGCCCCGGCTGAAGCGCGAGCTTGTAGACCGAGGGTGTGAACTGCGCAATGGTTTCCCCATTTCGCAGGAAGTCCGGAACCAGAATGCTGAAGCGCATTCCGTAGTCCAGAGTCAGCCGGCGAGTTACTTTCCAAGTGTCTTGGGCGAACCACTCGACGTCGTAGTTCAACCCGTGAGCGTTGCTGCGAGCGTTGTCTTCGGCATACTGTTCGTACACACCTGTGTAGGCGTTAGCGAAAGTGTTACCGGTATCAAACGGATTTGTGCTGGATGAGCTGAAGTTCAGCACGCCGTTGAATTGAGCGCCCGTTCGGTTCGAGTACGTTGCGGTTGTGCGGGAGACATGTTCGTAGAAAATCCCGAACTTGAAGTTGTGCGCTCCCTTAACCCAGGATAGGTTGTCCGTAACGGTCCAGTCGCTGTCAGTGCCGAAGAACGGATAACGAGATTCAAAGCTGAAGCCTGGGGCGTTCGAGATCGTCCCTTTACCCGCCGTATTGTTTCCGCCGACGGAAGCATTTTCGTTCGTGAAGCCGCCGAACGAGACGTTTGGAATCAGGTCGTGTTGATTGACCTGTTTCGATTGCGCTCCTCCGTTTGATGGATCGGGGAAGAGAACAGGCAGAACGGTCGGTCCAAGGCCAAGGAGGGCGCGATTGTTATTATCAAGCGCGGCCTGATTATAGGGATCGACGGTCTGAAGGGCATAGTTGGTGCCCAACGTGGCCTCATTGACAAGATTGGAGCGCAGGGTCGAAACCAACGTGCCCACTGCGCCATCGCTGTGAATCGTATAGTCGATCAGCGATTGCGGCCAGCTGCCCGAACCGCCTAGGAACCCGAATTGACCTTTCGTTTCTTCAAAGTTCTTAAGCAGCCGAATGTAGAAGGTTTCATTATTGGAGATATTGAAGTCGGTTCGCATCGTGTCGTTCCACCACGGATGCGGCGTCACGTTGACGTAATTGTAATTAAAAGTGTCATTTGAACAAGCCGGCAAGCCGGCAAGAGGGGCGTTGAGACCTGTCGTCGTATCTCCCGTCCTCAAGCAGTTCGGGAGCGGGAGAAGGCTAAGAAACTTTTGCCCCGCGGTATTCATATCCGCAGCGGGGAAAGTGCAGGTGATGTTCGGGCTTACTCCCGAGCAGGTAGGTGCGATGCCCGCAGGATCGGTGAGGTCTTGAGTCAGATTGCTGAAAACGCCGGCGCGTTCTGCCGGAGTCGGCATGCTTTGATTTGATGGATTGGAGGAAACTGTGCGATGCAGGTTGTCGCTCGAGATGAAGAAGAACGCCTTGTTGCGATTGTGGTTCCATTGCGTAAAGGGCAACAGGATCGGACCGCCAAACGTTCCACCGAAGTTGTTAAATTTATAAGGCGCCGGATGGCCACTGATGGCCGGGTTTGAATTCTGTTTGCGGAAGTAGTCATTCGAGTTGTACATGTTGTTGCGATTGAACTCGTAGACGTCGCCATGGAAGGAATTCGTACCGGATTTAGTGACCACGTTAATCGTGCCGCCCGCGCGTCCGCCGAACTCGGCATTTTCGTTGCCGGTTTGAACGCGCATCTCCTGAATGGAGTCCACGCTCGGGGAAATGTAGCCACCATTTGTCGGCGCGCCGGTGTCCTGGCTGGCAATGCCATCCAGCTGCACGAGAACGGTGCCGGAGTCACCACCATTGAACTGAACTGCGCCTGAGCCCCATCCGGGTGCGTCCGTTTGGCCATTACTAACAGTTCCGGGAAGGAGTTGGAGATAGTCCTTAAAGTTGCGCCCCTTGTCGGGGATGCTCGTGATCTGGCTATCGGTAACGAGGCCGGAGTGTCCGGACGTGTCCGTTTCTACGCGCGCCGCCGTGGCCGACACGGTAATTTCATTCGTTACCGCGCCCACCTGCATCTGGATTTGGTGCAAAGCCAAATCTTCGCGCGTGCCGAGGACGATCCCTTTTTGGTCGTACGTATTGAAACCTGACTGCGTAATCTGAAGCTCGTACGTGCCGGGCACCACGTCGGTAAACTGGAAATCTCCGGACTTGCTCGACGTGAGGCTGCGAACCTGCTGCGTTAATGTGTTGGTTAGAGTGACTTTGGCGCCCGCAATGACCGCTCCCGACGGGTCTGTGACCGTGCCGGTGATCTGCCCCGTCACCGTCTGGGCGTTCAGCCCGCCGTGTAGGCCGCTCACGAACAGAACGAGAGCCGCCAAGACGTACAGCCATGCCACGTACTTCGACTTTGAGCCGAAATTCCGCGTGTGACTCTTTTCTTTTCTCATTTATCCACCCCTTAGCGATGAAGGATGTCCCACCCCGGGGCTTTGCGCCTGCACGTTCCTTCCCCGGTGCCGGCAGGCCCCCATTCTGTCGAGAGATCTCGCCGGTATTTCCACCAGAAACGCGCAGGCACAACGGCCGTCAGACGCAGGAGCCCATCGCTCACCCTGGCGCTGACAATTCCGCCCCTTTGCAGCCAACTCTTTAGAAACGGCTTGTTACCAATTGAAACTTTTTATTTCTGGGAACGAGGAAGTATCTTTTGCGCTTTAAAACGTCAATCACACGGGTCTTAATTGTTTCTTTAATCGCATGCCGCTGCGAATAATGGTCTTAGCACCAGTCGTTAATCCATGGGTTGCAACGGAAACGAAGGTATAGAGGATGTATACGTGGGTCTTTACGTGTTTGACGTGAAATGCGACTGACTAGCGCAGCCGCCGCTCGTAACCCGTCTGAATCGAATCGGATGCAAGCCATGCCTGCACCTGACCCGACCGCAATCGCTTTTTCGTGTAACGGTGGAAGTAGGGTGGAAGCCGAGCCCTCCGATTGATATGCGGGCTCAGGAAGTACCAGGATATTATCCGCTGTCGGGTTCCGCTGCTGCGCCACAGGACGCAGCTCAAGGGAGGCTTTCGCCCCGGCCGATTAAAGGCCCTACTCGGATCCGGCGACGACCTTCGAGATTTGTTCGAAGCCTGTGCCTCAAGTTTGGGCTGAAATCGCGGGTTTAGCTCCTGTCTGTTCTCAAGTACCTACCCATGGCTATGAAGGATGTTGAACCGAAGGACTTTTGTGTCGGCCCGTTTCGTTCGCCCTCCGACGTATTCGCGCACCCCGCCTCTGGGTTCAGTGCACGGAGACGCAATCGCCACAGGTCTTCAGATCAACCGAGCGCCTCGTGGCCGCTGATTCCGTGCCCCGTTACAGGGTGCCGCTATAAATGGCCTTTACCATTTGAAACTGTTTGTTGCTGAACTATAAGTTGTGCGCTCCGGGGTGAACCACAAAGCAAATAATGATTCCTTTACCTCTATGGCTCTGAAAAGAGGAGCTTTATTGCAAAAACTTGTTGTCAATAGAAAAGACCAGTGCTATCTTTTGCGCCAGAATACCGAAGGGGTGCGTCGTATGCCCAGCGTTCCAAATCGGGAAATCTTGGAATTTGGTGTTTTCCAAATCGATCCTCACTCCGGCGAACTGCGCAAAAACGGCATCGCAATCAAGCTAGGCTCCCGCGAAGCTCACGTCCTTTTGGCCCTCGTTGAGAGCCCGGGGCAGTTGGTTACGCGAAATGAATTGCGCCGGCGCCTTTGGCCAAATGACACGTTCGTCGAATTCGACAACGGTTTAAACAACGCCATTAGTCGCCTGCGAAGCGCGCTGGCCGATACGGCGGATAACCCGCGCTTCGTTCAGACGGTGCCCAGACAGGGCTACCGTTTCGCCGCGCCGATCAATCGGCGCACCCAGGCAAAGAGAACTTTCAAGTTCTCCGGTTGGCCGCGAATCGCGGCCGCTGTTGCGGTGGTGTTTGTTATCGCCGCGTTCGCATGGAGTCGTTTCAGCCACGCCAGCGGTCGAATAGGCTCGGTGGCAGTCATGCCGTTTGCCGTCGTCAACCCCGTTGGCGGCTTGGGCCAGGAATACGTCAGCAGCGCCGTCACGGACGCTGTTTTCGCAAAGCTTTCGAGTATCCGCAGCCTCGCCGTAACGCCTCCCAAGAGGGCCGCAATCTACGCCAAGTCCAATGAAAGCGTGCCGCAGATCGCGCGCAATCTTCATGTGGATGCAATCGCGGAAGGGGCGGTGCGGGTAGGAAACAGTGGCTTACAGGTGAACGTACGGCTCTTGGATTCACGAGGTGCGATGATTTGGAGCGAGTCCTACGAGCAGCAGCTTCGCGACTTTCCTTTGCTCACACGAGCGGTGGCGCGGGGCATTGTTCGCGCGGCCAACGTGCAGCTCTCTGCCCAAGATCAGCAAATGTTTGCCTCAGAGCAACAGGTGAGTCCTCAAGCATTCGAGGCGTTTGAAAAGGGCGTCTATTGCCTCTCTCAGCAAACCGAAAATTCTCGCAGCCGCGCTCTCGGCTACTTTCGGGAAGCGGTCGCAGCCGCGCCGGATTTCGCGGAGGCCTACGCCGGATTGGCGAACTACTATGTAAATACGAGTTCGGTGCCGCCGGCGATCGCGATACCGGGCGCGAAGTCATACGCGGCCAAAGCGGTCGAGCTAAATAGCATAATTCCTTACCCGCACGCGGCTCTTGCAGTCTCCGAGTTTTACGGCGACTGGGACTGGGCGGCGAGCGAAAAAGAGTTTCGGCGCGCGCTGGCGTTAAACCCCGGCTTGGAGCGGACGCACCGGATGTATGCGGCGTTGCTTTCCAGCGAGTCGCATGTCGACGACGCGGTCCAGCAAATTCGCGAGGCGCACGATATCGATCCTCTTTCCATTCCTGTCTATTACAGGGCTGCCAATGTCTGGATCAATGCGCACCAGTACAATCAGGCAATCGATCAGGCTAACCAGCTGCTTGCGCTGAATCCGACCAGTGTTCCGGGCCACGAGGCGTTGGGCACAGCGTATCTTTTTCAGGGAAGATATACAGAAGCCGTGCGCGAGTTTGAAGAAGCGGCTGCAACGAAGCGAGACAGTCCTCACGCGAATGCGCTTCTCGGAGCGGCGTACGCGCGATGGGGGAAGACTTCGCTTGCGGCAGAGCAACTCGCCGAGCTACGCGATCTCGATCGGGGCGGCTATGTGCCCCCTTACTGGTACGCAATTGTTTACATCAGCTCAGGAGACAATGAAGATGCATTAGACTGGCTCCAACGAGCCTATCAGGAACATGATCCGCATCTGGTCGACCTCCAAGTCAGCCCGTGGTTCGATTCGCTTCATGAGGAGCCGCGCTTCACGCAATTGGTAAAAGAGATGAAGTTCCCGAACTAGGCTCGTCTGCTCAGGACACGTCGTGCGCGCTTTGGCAGTGCCTAGTGGTGCGTTCTAGGAGCGGCGTTCACTGGCACATAGACGAGGCTCTGCTGCCCACCTTGCGCTAGATCGAGTGCGCCGCTCGAACGTCCTAATTCACGGATCTGAGCGAGTCCCTTCTGCGTCGCCAATACGAATGCGGGATCGGGATCGGTTGGCGACCACTCGGGCAGCACGCGCCCGAAATAGAAAGTTAATCCGTAATTCCACGCCCGCGGTAGCTGATAGGTGAAAATCCGGTCGGGATGAGGATCGTTCTTCAAGAATTCCGCATAAGGTCGCGCCGAATAGCGGCCCTCCACGAGCGGCAGCACGATGATATTCGCCGCCTCCACGCTTGCTACAAGACATAGCGCGCAAAGCCCCATTGCCCAGCCGGCTTTGCCGCGCACTCCGAAAATCGCCATCGCCACAGCCGCAGCTAGAAGCAGCGCGACCCCCAAATAAACTCCAACTGGAGTGGTAGTCGCCGTGGCAAAAGGATCGTTCGCCTGCCAGTTTATCCGTCGCAGGTAGAAAAGCGCGGCAATCGCGAGCGCGACCCACGTGGCCGCAAGGCCGACGGCAACGGCGCCGGCAGATCTTCGTGCTCTTTCAAATGCTCGAATACCTGCCACGGCGCACATCAACGCTGCAGGCGCGATCGCGGGCAAAATATAGCTCGGCAGCTTCGACTCCGAGGCGCTGAAAAACACGATCGGAAAGACGGCCCAGCACGCGAAGAAGAATCCCGGCGAATCGCGCCAACTTTTTTCTCGCCAAAGCCGTAATCCTTCCTGCGCCGCGGGCCAAAGCAAAATGGTCCACGGCAGCATCGCGGCCAGGAACACCGGGCCGAAAAACCAGAAGGGTTGCTTGTGCTGAAACATCGGCGTGAGGTATCGCTCGAAATTGTGCTGCAGGATAAAAACGCGCAGAAAATCCGGATTCCGCAGCGCGCAAACCACATACCAAGGCAGCGCCACCGCGCAGAACGCCGCAATCGCCGCAGGATGCGCGAGCCGCAGCGCCTCGCTCCAGCGCCGCGTCGCCAACGCCCAAAGCAACACAGCGCCTCCAGCAAGAATTACTGCAGCCGGTCCCTTTGCCAACGTTCCGGCGCCGAGGAACGCAGCAAAGAGCATCAGCAACGGCAGGCGTCGTTTTCCGGCAGCTTGCTGTAGGGGTCCTGCTTGCTGCGACACTTCACCCCCGAGAGGCTTGGCCCCGCCGGAAACGTTGAGGGCAATGGCCCCCCGAATCGCCGCGTCGCGCCGAAGTGTCTCCGCCGCGCAAGCCATCGCCAGCAAGATGGAAGCGCTGAACCACATATCCGGAGTTGCCGCGCGCGCGAATGCGATTGCCGCCACACTCGTGGAAAAAATCAGCGGCGCCATGAGCGCGGGATTTCGAGCCCAATTCTCATCGCTCCCGTAGAAGCGCCGCGCGAGCCATGCAATTGCCAGCGCTGCAGCCAGCGCGGCAAAAGCCGAAGGCAGCCGTGCAGCCCACTCTGATGGGAGATTCAGCCGGAATCCAATCGCCGCCGCCCAGTAATAGAGGATAGGCTTCTCAAACCAGGGCTCGCCGTAAAGCCGCGGCGTCACCCAATCGCCTGTCCGCGCCATCGCGCGCGCAATCCACACGTAACGCGGCTCGTCCGGCCCAGTCAGCCCTATCGCGCCCAGCTGCCCAAACAGACAGATCAGCACCGCCGCTCCAACACACAGAGGAGCCGGCGAGCTGCGTCCATGAGATTTTCTTGTCGGGTTCAAACCTAAGAGTTTAGCACTCACGCTCTGGCATCGCGCGGCAGCCTCCCGCATAATGGCTCGGAATGCGCGAATCGCTCGAATATGCTGCCGCCTGGGCGGGCTTGAAATTCCTAGGCTTGCTTCCCCGGTCCGCAGCCCGTTTCGTAGGAGCCACCTGCGCTGGCCTCGCGTATTATCTGCGTCCACCGCTCCGCCGCGCCGCAGTCTTCAATCTCCGGCTTGCGTTCCCGGACTGGACGGACAAGGAGCGCAAGCGCGCCGTTCGCCTCATGATCCAGCAAGTCGGCTGGATGGCCGGCGAATTTTCGCAATTCCCAAAATACACGCGCGCAAATATCGAGCGCATCGTCGTCCTCGACGGCTATGAAAATTTTAATGCCGCCCGCCGCCGTGGAAAGGGCGTCCTCTTTCTCACGGGACACATGAGCGCATGGGAACTCGCGCCCTTCGCGCAAGCTCTGTACGGCAATCCATTGCACTTCCTCGTGCGACCCATCGCCAACGCGAAAGTGGACGCGCTCATCAATCGCTATCGCTGCCTTTCGGGAAATAAGCCCGTCGAAAAAAACCGGTCAGCGCGAGCCGTTCTCCGTGTGCTTTACGAAGGCGGCACCGTCGGCGTTCTTTCCGACCACAATACGTCGCTCGAAGAAGGCGTCTTTGTAGATTTCTTCGGCATTCCGGCCTCGACCACATCAGGCTTAGCGCGGCTCGCGCTGCGAACCGGCGCAGCCGTCGTTCCGGGCTTTCTTTCGTGGGACCGCGAGCACGGCAAATATCGCCTGCGCTTCGAGCCCGCAGTCGAGCTTTCGCGCACTTCCGACGAGGAAGCCGACGTTCGTGAAAATACGCAGCGCTTCACCCGCGTAATAGAAGATTACGTTCGCGCGCATCCGGACCAATGGCTTTGGGTCCACAAGCGCTGGAAAACGCGTCCGCCCGGGGAGCAGCCGATCTATTCGTCCTAGTCGACATGGACAAGAAGTTCGTCGCGCGAATCGTTGCTTGGCTGATCCCGTTTTGATTCGAAAGAGGTGAGGAATGACACGCAAAGCCGCTGAGCTTGCTCAGTATCTCGGCCTGGAGTTGCAAGGCGATCCGGATGCGCCGCTCTCCGGTGTGGCGAATCCGGAAGACGCCGGTTCCGAAGACCTGATCTACGCTGATTCCGCGCGCCAATTCAAACGTGCCCAAAGCTCGCACGCCGTTTGCGTGCTCGCCGAGCCCGGCACCGTCTCCGCTCGGAAGACCATCCTCAAAACGGCGAATCCCAAGCTCGCGTTTGCAAAAGCTGCTGCCTGGTTGGCGCCGCCGGTGTGGCCCACCGCCGCGATTCACTCCACGGCCGTCGTTGCGGCGAGCGCGAAGGTGGCGAAGAGCGCCACCATTGGAGCGTACGTCGTCATCGAAGACGAGGTCATCATCGGCGGGGAGACGTGGATCGAGCCGTTCTGTTTCGTTGGTAAGGGAAGCCGCATCGGCTCAAATTGCCGGTTGCATCCGCATGTGACTCTCTACGCGCAGGCTGTATTGGGGAATCGCGTCGAACTCCACAGCGGCGCCGTGATTGGCGGCGATGGGTTTGGGTACGTTTTCGACGAAGGCCGCCAATGGAAATTCCCGCAAGCCGGCAGAGTCATCATAGATGACGACGTGGAAATTGGCTCTAATACCACAATTGACCGCGGCTCGCTCGGCTTGACGCACATAAAATCGGACACAAAGATCGACAATCTGGTCCAGGTGGGTCATAACGTCGAGATCGGCGAACATTCGATCCTCGTCTCACAAGTCGGCATCTCAGGCAGTACAAAATTGGGGAAAGGAGTCGTCGTCGCCGGACAGGCCGGGTTCGGCGATCACGCAATCGTCGAAGACAATGCCGTAATCGGCGGCCAGGCGGGCATTCTGCCGGGGAAGGTCATTCGCAGCGGGCAGGTCGTCTGGGGTACTCCAGCCCGACCGCTTGAGAATTTCAAGCAGCAGCACGCCTGGTTCGCCAAGCTCCCTGATCTGGCCCGGCGTCTAAAGGCGTTGGAGGATCGCCTGAAGAAAACGGGTGGAAATGAATGACGGACAGCATTTCGGGGGCCGACGGCATCGAATGCCCATCAACGGTAGAACGCGGAAGGGCATTTTTTGATTGACCCTCCTCGAACTACCGAAGATAATGACTTTAACGTAAGTGACTGGAATGTATGGGGATTGAGGCGGCAAGGGCCTCTATCGGAACTCGTCTATAGCGCTTGGGGAGCCGAGCCATCCGGCCACCCTTTGCAACCGCCTGGGGCGGCGGTTGAGTAGCCCCTGAGAGTGACTGCTTGAACAGGCACCTGAGGGAGTCATGACGCCGGAGTCTACACTTCGCGCGGACGCTGCGAATGCAGGCGTGTCCGCTTTCGGTACCGCTCCGGCCCGCGAAAAGCACTTCCGGGTCGAAGATGCTGTAGAGCGCGGGCTGCGTTGGCTTCTTTCGGCCCAAGCCGAAGATGGATACTGGTGGGGCGAGCTCGAGGCCGATACTACCCTAGAGTCCGACTACATTCCGTATCTGCACGCCCTCGGTAAGCTCGATTCGGAAAAGACCGCCAAACTCGCGAACTACATCCGCCAACGCCAACTTCCTGACGGCGGTTGGCCGCTATTTCCAACCGGTTCGGCCGAGCTAAATGCCACTGTTAAGGCTTATGTCGCGCTGAGGCTTGCCGGTGATTCGGCATCGGACGCGCATCTTCTCAAGGCAAAAGCGAAAATCCACGAGCTGGGTGGCCTGGAAGCCACGAATTCATACGTCCGTTTTTACCTGGCGATGTTCGGCGCGATCGATTGGAGCTACGCGCCCGCAATCGCGCCTGAGCTAATGCTGCTGCCGCTCTGGCTGCCTTTCAATATTTACGAAATGTCGTCATGGACCCGAGCCATCGTGATTCCCATGACGATCATTTACGCGTTGAAGCCGACTTGGCCGCTCCCGAATGGCATCACGGTGCGGGAGCTTTTCAAGACTCCCGGCGCCAAACCGCCATCGCTTTGCCGCAACGGTTCGGGAATCTCATGGAGAAACGCTTTTATCGCGCTCGATCGTGCGCTCAAGACCTACGAGCGCCTGCCGTGGAAGCCTTTTCGTAAGACCGCGCTGAATCGCGCGCACAAATGGATGGTCGAGCGGCTCGACCGCTCCGAAGGACTCGGCACGATCTACCCTGCGATGATGAATTCCATCTATGCTTTGCTCGCGGAGGGAAGCGACACGGCCGATCCTTTGCTCTCGCGCGAAATCGGCTATCTTGAGCGTTATGAAATCGAAGATGAGCATACGCTTCGCGTCCAGCCGTGTATTTCGCCCGTCTGGGACACCGCCATCGCCATGGTTGCGCTCGAAGAAGCTGGGCTTGATCCGGCGCATCCGTCGCTCGTCAAAGCGGCTCGCTGGCTGCTCGAAAACCAAGTGCTGAGCGGCGGCGACTGGCAGGCAAAAAACCGCAAGGGTGCACCCGGCGGCTGGGCATTCGAATTTTGCAACGACGACTATCCGGATGTGGACGACACCGCATTTGTTCTTATGGGATTGTGCCGCGTGGCGGTCCCTGACGAAGAACGGCTGCGGGGCGCGATTCGCCGCGGCATCGACTGGCTGCTCAGCATGCAGAATCGAGACGGCGGTTGGGGCGCCTTCGACCACGAAAATAATCTTCAATTCCTCAACCACATCCCGTTTGCCGACCACAACGCGATGCTCGATCCCTCGACGGCCGATGTTACCGCCCGCGTCGTCGAATGCCTCGGCCACATGGGCTGGCACGCAGATCACCGGGTAATCGAACGGGCTCGCAAGTTCCTACTTGAGGACCAGACTTGCGACGGTTCCTGGTTCGGCCGCTGGGGCGTGAACTACATCTATGGTACGAGCGGCGTCTTGCGAGCGCTCGAGCAGATCGGTCTCTCGAATGCCGACCAATGCAAGCGCGCGGCAGACTGGTTGCGCTCCGTTCAGAATCCCGACGGCGGGTTTGGTGAAACGGCGGCGTCTTACGACGATATATCGCTGAAGGCGAAAGGCGCCAGCACCCCTTCGCAAACGGCCTGGGGGCTAATCGGGCTGCTTGCTGTGGTCGATTCCAACGATCCTGCCGTCGAACGCGCCGCGGCTTGGCTCGCCGAGCACCAGAATCCCGACGGCAGTTGGGACGAGAGTGAATTCACCGGTACAGGGTTTCCGCAGGTCTTCTACCTGAAATACCACCTCTACCGTAATTCGTTTCCGCTCTATGCGCTCGCGCGCTACGACAATCTACGTAAGCAACGGCAGAGATTTCTTGCCGTGCAGCTTCCTTCGAGCGACTTCGATCATCGAAAAGAGTATTGGAGATAACGGATGAGAGTTCCTTTAAGCATGACGACGAGTATGGCCGGCTACCTAGCCAAAAAGGGCATG
Organism: uncultured Acidobacteriota bacterium; assembly: GCA_963753205.1. Classification (GTDB taxonomy): domain Bacteria; phylum Acidobacteriota; class Terriglobia; order Acidiferrales; family UBA7541; genus Palsa-295. The sequence goes on from CAVWBL010000004.1 coordinate 114,582, forward strand.
AGCGACAAGAAATTCTCGCTCGTCATGATGCTCGAGCCGTTGCACACCTGTAATCTCACGTGCACGGGCTGCGGCCGTATTCGCGAATATAAATCGACGATCAACGAGATTCTAAGTGTCGAGGAGTGCATGGCTGCCGTGAATGAATGCGGCACGCCCATCGTCTCGATCTGCGGAGGCGAGCCGCTCATCTATCCGGAAATCGGGCGCCTTGCGAAAGAGATCCTCGCCCAAAAGAAGCACATCTATCTCTGCACCAACGGCATGTTCATCCGCAAGCGTCTGCACGAATTCAAGCCGACTTCGCGTTTCTTCTTCAACGTGCATCTCGACGGTCTCGAAAAGACGCACGATATCTGCGTCGAGCGCGACGGCGTGTTCCGTGAAGCCATCGAAGGCATCAAAGCGGCAAAAGCCGCCGGTTTCCTCGTTGCCTCGAACACGACAATCTACAAAGAGACGGACATCGAAGAAATCGCCGAACTGTTTGCTTACCTGCAAACGCTGGGCGTCGACGGCCACATGATTTCTCCTGCGTACTCTTACGCCGCCGTCATGACGAAGGAAATCTTTATGTCGCGCGAGGAGATTCGCGAAAAGTTCCAGCAGGCGAGCGCGTTGCTTGAGCGTTACAACATCGTCACCTCGCCGATCTATATGGAATACCTGCGTGGCGAACGCGAGCTCATGTGCACCGCCTGGGGCAATCCGACCTACAATCCTCGCGGCTGGAAGGGGCCGTGCTACCTGATGACGGACACCCATTATCAGACCTACAATGAGCTGCTCGAAAAGACTCCCTGGGAGAAATATGGCCGGGGGCGCGATCCTCGCTGCGAAGATTGCATGGTCCATGCGGGTTACGAAGCATCTGCGGTGATCGGCGGCAATAAGAAGTTTGGCGACACGTGGAAGATGCTCAAGTGGACGCTCTCTGGCAGGATGGGCGGCCTTCTAAAAGACGGCCCTTCGTCGAAATCCGGTAACGGCCGCAAGCCAGGCAATGGGAACGGCCATGCAGTGGGTCATGCCTCCGCGCACGTTCCTCCTGCGAAACAGGAAAACGAGGCGTTCCGCATTTTATGAACGTTCTTGTGACGGGTGCGACCGGGTTCGTGGGGAGCCACGTAGCCCGGCAACTCGTCGATGCCGGAAATTCCGTTCGCGTATTGGTGCGTGCGGGCAGCAATCCTCTCCTGATTCAAGATCTCCCAGTCGAGCGCTTCGAAGGCGATCTTCGCGATCTTCTTCCGCTTGGTCGCGCAATGAAGGGAATTCGCCGCGTCTTTCATGTGGCGGCCGATTATCGGCTCTGGTCGCGCCATCCACAGGAGATTTATCAGAGCAATGTGGAAGGTACGCGCAGCCTTTTCGAAGCGGCCCGGCAGAATGGCGTTGAACGCATCGTTTACACCAGCACCGTGGCTACAATGGCCGTGCCGGTTGCAAGCGGAGCGCTCCCCAACGAGGAAACGCACGCCACTCTCGATCAGATGGTCGGGCACTATAAGCGTTCGAAGTTCATGGCCGAAATGGACGCGATCAAGGCCGCAGCGGATGGCTTGCCGGTCGTAATCGTCAATCCGACCACCCCCGTCGGGCCCGGCGACTGGAAACCGACTCCCACCGGCCGCATCATTGTCGATTTTCTGAACGGCAAAATGCCTGCGTACGTGGACACCGGCCTGAATGTCGCTGCCGTCGAGGACATCGCCGCAGGACACTTGCTCGCCGCCGAGAAAGGCCGTATCGGCGAACGTTATTTGCTCGGCGGGCGCAATATGACGCTGAAAGAAATCCTCGATACACTCGCAGCCATTGCCGGTCGTCCCGCGCCGCGCGTTCGTTTGCCGCATGCGGTGGCGATTGCCGCCGCCCATGCGAGCGAGTTTTATGCGCGCGTCACGGGACGCGAGCCCCAGATTCCGCTCGAAGGCGCGAAAATGTCGCGTTATAGAATGTTCGTCGCCAGCGATAAGGCTGCGCGCGAATTGGGTTACGCTCCGGGGCCGGTGGAACCTGCGTTCGAACGCGCCGTGCGTTGGTACCGGGATCACGGCTCTCTTGCCGGTGCGCAAAGCACGAAGCGCGTCGCTCGCGCACACGCCGCATAGTCTGCGGTGCATGGTGAATGCAGGAGTACTTGTCGCCTATACCGTCGCAACCGGCGAGGGTTTTTGTAGCGACCGGCTTTCTTTTCAGCCGGTCAGCGATCGAGTGGCTGCCATTGTCGCGGAGCCGCGGCGAACCTTGCAGCACCGCGTCTGCCCCTTTTCCGCAAGCCTTTATTGATCGCGCGCGGGCTAGGCTGCTGGTGTATGGCGAGTACATGAAAGTTCTTGTCGCGTATGCAGTCGAGCCTGAATTCGAACCGTGGCGAAAGCTGCACAAATTTAGTGAAGCTAAAGCGGGTGAGTTACCAATTCGCAGGACGCAAATCGCCGGCACGGCCGTCGATTTTGTGGTGAGCGGTATGGGCCCGGCGCGGGCAGCGCGTGCGATGGAGTCTGTCGCTTCGGCGGAATATTCGGCGGTCATCGCATCAGGATTGGCAGGTGCGTTGCGCCCTGAACTTGGCATCGGCGACATCGTGGTTCCAAAAGCTGTTCGCCGCGCCGAAGATGAAAATAGTGCCTTGGTTTGCGATGCAGCGCTTCATGCAGAAGGCATCTCGGCGGGTGGGAAGAGCATCGAGAGGATTGTTTCGTCTGAGCACATCGCGACGACCGTCGAGGAAAAGGCGCGTCTTGGCAAATCGGCCGAAGTCGTGGACATGGAGAGCTTCAGCGTCGTCGCATCTGCGCACCGGCTCAAGATTCCTGCGGTCATAGTTCGTGCTGTTTCCGACCGCCACGATCAGGCGATGCCTGTCGATTTGAGCGCGACGGTGGACGAACGCGGCCAGGTCTCCATTGGCCGCGTAATGAAATTGGTTGCTGGAAAACCAGGGCAAATCTCGTCTTTGATGAAGCTGGGCCGGGAAAGCAAGGTGGCTGCGGAGATGCTCGCACGCTTTCTCGATACATACATCGAGCGGCTCTCGCGCGGCGCGCAGCTCGTTGCGCAAGGCTGAGGTCAGGCGGTACCAAGAAGAGGGTACTTGCAATGCGACGCAAGGACACTAAGATGGATTGGGGGCTGTGGCTTATCTCCCGATCTCTCCAAGCGCATTGCGATTCGGGAAGCGTTCGCCGGATTCGATAGGTTGCAATCGATAATTGGGTATAATTGATTCACAAAGAGCGTCATAGGAAGCAACGAGCTCGGCCACTTTGATTTCATAGTCAGCTTATTCGTATTCGCGTCCATTCTCGAAATGAGTCATCTTAGCGCACAGGCCGATAGCGCGGACCCTCACGGTCCCTCATCAGGATTCATGCGCGCGGGCGTCTACCGCGGCAAGGATCGCGTGGTCGTCGAGACGGTAGCAATCCCTGAGATTGCCCAGGGGGAAGTGCTTTTTCGCGTGGCCGCCTGCGGCATCTGCGGCACGGACATTAAGAAGATCCGTTACGGTTTTGTGCCGCCTCCGCAGGTTTTAGGACATGAGCTTGCTGGAACCGTGGTTTCCGTGGGCCGCGGCGTGACCAAGTTTAAGCCCGGCGACCGAGTGGTGAGCTTTCACCATATTCCTTGCAGCAACTGTTTTTATTGCGAGCGAAAGCTTTTCTCGCAATGCGCCACTTTCAAGAGAACCGGTCTGACGGCCGGATTCGGGGATCCCAACGGCGGCGGCTTCGCTCAATATGTTCGTGCAATGCCGTGGATCGTCGAACGCGGCATGATTCCTGTCCCCAGCGAAGTGACGTTTGAAGAGGCCACATTCGTCGAGCCCGTCAACACGTGCCTTCGCGCCGTTCGCAAGGCGCGCGTGGCGCGTGGCGAGACCGCGCTGGTGATCGGCCAAGGCCCTATCGGGATGCTGCTCATGCTGCTCGCACGATATGAGGGAGCTCACGTGTTTGCTAGCGATCCAATGGCGAATCGTCGCGCAGCGAGCGAGCGATTGGGCGCGCTTCAGTGCTTCGATCCGAATGCCGTGAATCTGCGCGAAGAAATGTTGCGCCGCACGGAAAATCGAGGCGCCGACGTGGTGTTGCTAGCGGCTCCCATGCCGGCCCTTGTGGACGAGGCGCTCTCCATTCTGCGACCGGGCGGCCGGGTGCTGCTTTTCGCGCACAACGATCCCGTGTTGCGGATTGAGTTTCAGGCCTCGGCAATCGGCATTGAAGAGAAGGAGATTCTTGGCGCCTACAGCGCCTCGGTAGACGACCAGGCAGAGTCGGCGGACATAGTGTTTGGCCGAAAGCTTCCCTTGCGCGAGTTGATTTCGCACCGCTTCCCGCTCGAACAAATCGCGGAAGCCCTCGAACTCGCGGCGCATCCAACCGAGAATACGTTGAAGGTAGTGATCACGCATCAGTGAGTGTGAGATGAGCGCTAAAGCCTCGGTCAAGACAATCGAAGAAGCGCCGCAAAGCGCGGTCGGCCTCGAGTTGATGACGGCCGCCGTGCTGCACGGCCGCGAGGACGTTCGCATCGAGCGCGTTCCCGTTCCCCACATCGCCGAAGACGAAGTTCTCGTTCGCGTTGGCGTGGCGCTCACGGATGGCACGGACCTGAAAGTTTGGAAGCAAGGTTTCCATGCGCGCATGATCACGCCGCCTGCGGTTTTCGGCCACGAATTGGCTGGAACGATTGCAGCAGTGGGCAGCGCCGTTCCTCGCGGGGTCCACGTGGGACAGCGGGTGGTTCCTGCGAACTCGGCTCCATGCGACCAGTGCTTCTATTGCCGAAAAGGGAAGACCAACCTTTGCGAAGACCTTCTCTTCAATAATGGCGCGTATGCCGAGTACATTCGCATTCCCGGCCGGATCGTTCGCCAGAACATGCTCGAGATTCCGGAGCGTGTTTCCTTCCAGGACGCCGCACTCGCAGAGCCCCTGGCGTGCGTCTTGCGCGGAATTCACGAGACCGGCATTCAGCCCGGTGACACGGTGGCCGTGATCGGCTGCGGCCCCATTGGATTGAAATTCATTCGCATACTTTCGCAACATAACGCTTCCGTGATCGCGGTCGCCCGGCGGAAAAGCCAGTTGGACATCGCTGTCCGAATGGGCGCCGCTCGCGTCGTTGACGCGTCCAAGGTGGACGACCCTGTCAAAGCGGTGCGCGCGTTCACAGAAAAATCGCGCGGCACGGATGCCGTCATCGAGGCGGCAGGGCAACCAGCCACTTGGGAATGGGCCTTGCAGATGGCGCGCAAAGGCGGCACGGTAAATCTCTTTGCCGGCTGCGCGAAGGGGACTGAGGTCAAGGTCGACCCGTGGGCTTTGCACTATTCGGAGATCACCGTGAAATCGACGTTTCACCACACGCCGCGCTTTATGCGCAAGGCGCTCGACGCGATTGCGCGTGGCGAAATCCGCGCTGCGGACCTCATTACGGGAACGGCGCCGCTGGCGGACTTGCCGAGAGTTTTTCAGCGAATGAAAGACGGCAACGGACAGCTCAAGACTGCGATTATTCCGTAAAGTTTTGTTCGCCGGACGAGAATGCTTCCCACCCCGGAACTCGAAATAGCGAAAAACCTCCCCCGCGAACGGTGCGGCGCCGAAGAGGCCCGGCGCTACACGCGTTGGCTGGCGACGCATCACTACGAGAATTTCAACGTCGGCTCGTGGCTCCTTCCGAAGCATCTGCATCAACATTTTTACAATGTTTATGCCTATTGCCGTTGGTCGGATGATTTGGGCGACGAAGTTCCGGATCCGGCGCGCGTCCTGAAGCTGCTCGATGCATGGGAGGACGAGCTTCGTGCAATCTACATGCGCGGCACGGGACCGTCGCACCCCGTCTTGATCGCCCTGCGCGAGACGATTCGCGCGAAGGAAATTCCGATCGAGCCGTTCAGCGATCTGCTGCGTGCGTTTCGCCAGGACCAAACGGTCCATCGTTATCAAACGTGGGAAGGCGTTTACGATTATTGCGTATATTCGGCGAATCCCGTTGGGCGTCTCGTGCTGTACCTTTGCGGCTATCGCGACGAGGAACGGCAGCGCCTTTCAGACTTCACCTGCACCGCGTTGCAGCTCGCGAATTTCTGGCAAGATGTCTCGCGCGACTTGGAGAAGGGTCGCATCTACATACCAATCAGCGAGCTCGCCGCGCACGGTCTGACGGAAAGCGAAATCGTCGCGCGCAAATTCGATGAGCGATATGTTTCGTTGATGAACTCCTTGGTTGCACGGACGCGTGAGCTTTTTCGCTTCGGCCTGCCGCTTGCTCAGCGTGTTGATCCGCAATTGCGCGTGGATATTGAGCTGTTCAGCCGGGGCGGTCTCGCAATCCTCGATGCGATCGAGCGCTCCGGATACGACACGCTGAACCATCGCCCCGCGCTCTCGAAAGCGACGAAACTCAAGCTGGTCGGTCGCGCGTTCGCCGCAAAAATGTTCGCTCCCTCGTCGAAAGAGTCCGCGCCCTCAACCAACGTCTCCCTTGAATCATCCGTTCCGCTCGTAGCGCACCGTAAGAAAACCGCACAGGGCTTAGCAGAGTCGTATGCCGAATGCAATCGCATCGCCCGCGCTTCGAAGAGCAGTTTCTATCTCGCGTTTTTTGGCCTGCCCAAGCCGAAGCGCAACGCTCTCTGCGCGCTCTACGCGTTCATGCGGCTCGTCGATGACGTCTCGGATGACCCGGCCGGCCTTGACGCAAAGCGCACTGGACTCGCGCGCTGGCGTGCACTGCTCGACGATGCCGCCGCAGGCCGCACCAGCGAACACGCGATCCTGCCCGCGCTCGCCGATACCATGTCGCGTTACGAGATCCCGTCCCGGTACTTCCATGACCTGATCCTCGGTGCCGAGATGGACCTCACCATAAACTCGTACGCGACTTTCGACCGCCTTTCGGAGTATTGTTATCGTGTGGCGGGGACAGTAGGCCTCACCTGCCTGCACGTTTTCGGATTTCGCGACCCGCATGCGCCCGATCTTGCCGAACGCCTCGGGCTCGCGTTCCAACTGACGAACATTATTCGTGATGTGCGCAGCGACTTCGAAATGGGCCGTGTGTATTTGCCCGAAGAAGATCTCGCAAGGTTCGGTTGCCGCGCCCAGGATTTGCGCGGCCCGCTGACGCCTGCGCTCCGCGACCTGCTCGCGTTCGAGGCGGATCGCACGTGGCGCCTCTACCAGATAGGTGAGCCCCTCGTGCATATGCTGAATTCCGAAAGCCGCGCGACGCTCTGGGCATTGGTTCGCACCTACAGCACGTTGCTTGCTCGAATGGAAGCGGATGGCTTCGACGTTTTCTCTTCCCGCGTTTCGCTCTCGAACGCGGAAAAAATTCAATACCTCGTCGTGGCGGGAATGAGTGGCTGGTGGAAAAGGGATGCCCTCGCAAAGCGTTCTGGTGATCGGCGGCGGCCTGGCGGGGATGTCCTGCGCCGTCGCGCTGGCTGAATCCGGCGTTCGCGTCCGGCTGTTTGAAAAAAAGCCGCATCTTGGAGGCCGCGCCACCTCCTACACGTTGCCCGACGGTAGCGAAGTCGATAATTGCCAGCACCTGACGCTCGGCTGCTGCACGAATCTCGCCGATTTTTTCCGTCGCGTCGGCGCCGAAAAGAAGATTCGCACGTACGACCGGATGTACCTGATGGACAGCCATGGCGCGCGCGGCACAATGAAGTCCGGCATCTTGCCGCCCCCGCTGCACATGGCGCCCTCAATGATGTTTTTCGGCGCGCTCTCGACGGCCGATAAGCGCAGCATCTCTCGCGCGCTCATGACCATCGCGCGGGCAGGCGGCTCGCCTCCGGGCATCGTAGGCGTCACGATGCTCGAATGGCTTGAGCGCATGCGGCAAACGCCCGCAGCCATCGCAAAGTTTTGGCGTGTCGTACTCGTCAGCGCTCTCGATGAAGAGCTCGATCGTGCCGAAGCGCGCTACGGAATCGATGTTTTCTGGAAGACATTCTTGGCAAATCGCAAAGGATCGTTGATAGGGCTCCCGTCAGTGCCGCTCACTGATCTGTACCAGGGCTGCGGCGATTCAATCGCGCGGCAAGGCGGGGAAGTGAAGCTGCGCGCAGGTATTCGCGAAATTCGCGTGCAAGATGGCCGTTTGGCCGGGGCCCTCATGGACGACGGTAGGGAAGAAAATGCAGATGCGTGCGTTGCCGCAGTGCCTTATGATGCGTTGCCGCCGCTGCTGCCGAAGGCGATGTCCGAAGAAGGCGCTCCGCTCGCGGGTCTGCGCCGGCTTCGCACTTCGCCGATCACGAGCGTGCATCTGTGGTACGACCGGCCGGTGATGGAAAGCCCGTATCTTGCATTGATCGACTACACGTCGCAGTGGATTTTCAACAAAACGCGCTTGTATGAAGGGAGACTACGGAACGGCGACGGACCGCCTGCGCAGAAGAACGAAAATGGTCAGTACCTGCAAATCGTGATCAGCGCGTCTTATGATCTGGTTCAACGCAGCCGCCAGGAGATCATCGAGCTCTGCTGCGGCGAACTGGCCAAGATTCTTCCAAAGACGCGCACCGCGAGGCTTCTCAAGTCCACAGTGATCAAGGAAGTTCGCGCCACGTTTTCTCCGGCGCCCGGTGTGGATAAGCTTCGTCCCGCGCAGGAATCAGGAATTGCAAATCTCTATTTCGCAGGCGATTTCACGCGTACCGGCTGGCCCTCCACCATGGAAGGGGCTGTGCGCAGCGGCTATCTCGCCGCCGAAGCCGTGCTCGCTTCGTTTGGTGAGCCGCGAAAGTTTCTTCAGCCCGATCTTCCGCTCGAAGGACTCTCAAAGCGGTGGGCCGAACGCGCAGCGAAGACTTTGTAGCGGCCAACTCGAGTTGTAGTTGGGCGCCTTTGCCGTTTGTTTTTTCGTAGCGGTCGCCTTCAGGCGGTCGGCGTTTCTGCTGGTGGTTTGCTTTGGTGCCGGTCGGCTCGATTTGCCATCGGCGCTTTGGACGAAAGTGAGCGCCCGCTTTGCTGCGCCGATAAGCGGAATTTTGTGGATGGTGTGGGGGCCCAGCCCCCGGGGAGGTCCCAATGGACCGGAAGTACAAACAAAGAGGGTACGAAGACCGCGACGGACGCGATTCGCGCGAGAAAAAGCGGGAGCGCACGGATCGCCCGCCGGAGCCGCGTCCCAAACAGGACATGCTCGGCCCGCGCACGCCGCGCATGGTCGGCACCGTGACGCGCGCTCGCTGCACAAGCTGCGGCGCCGTGCTCATGCCCGGTTTCGACCCCAATGGCGAATGTCCGCGTTGCCACGCAGCGCTCCACAGTTGTAAGCAATGCGTTCATTTCGACACCGGCAAGCAATTCGAATGCACGCAGCCGATTCCCGAGCGCATCGCCAAAAAAGACGCGAAAAATAACTGCACCTTTTTCGAATTCCGCACTACGGTGGAGAAAGACACATCGCCTGTGACCTACGCCACGAACGTGGCCATCCCGGCATCTTCGCCCTCGCGCCCAAACGACGCCCGCAAGGCCTTCGAAGACCTCTTTAAGAAATAGGCGCTTGATCTAAATTTACAGGTTTACTTCAAAAGATAAGCAGCGATCACCGTCGGTTGGCCGGGAACCTCATTAATCACCTGCGTTTGCAAAATAAACGGAACGTTTGCATGTGCCCAATCGCCCGGCGACAGTCTCTTCGCTTGCGCAAAACAGGCTGGGTCCGAGAAGCATTCCCCCGCGGCTTCTGTTCCCATTCGGATGAACACCCGCGGCGATCACCACCGGCTGTCCGGTGATTGTGTCAAAAATACGAGAAACGATTGCATAATTCACGCGCAAGGAATGGAAATCAGCCGAGTTTTTCTTTTGCATGCGCATTGACTCTGGCATATCTCGCGTTCTACTCTGCGGCGCAATTCTGCGCGGCGCTCGGACTCGCAGAAAACCAGCCTGAGCTATCAACGAATTCTCTAACGGGAAAGGTACGCTGAAGCATGAACCGCGAGCCCAAAGTCTTCGCCGCAATCTTGATAGCCGTGATGATCCTCGCATTGGCCCACGCGCCTGCCACGCGCAGCGCCTCAAAGCAGCCACAAGACTGGCCCATCTACGGCGGCGATTCCCTCGATGACCATTATTCCCCGCTAAGCCAGATCAATCGCTCCAACGTCAACAAACTCCAGGTGGCCTGGACCTACGACAGCGGCGAGACCGGCGGCATGGAGACGAGCCCCATCGTCGTCGGCAACGTGATGTACACCTATACGCCGAGCAAAACCGTCATCGCCCTCAACGCCGCAAGCGGAAAACTGCTCTGGAAATTCGACTCCGGCTTGCCCGGCGGCCAAGCCGTCCGCGGCCTCACCTATTGGACCGACGGCAAAGACAGCCGGATCTTCGCCGGCATTCTAAGTTACGTCTACGCACTCGACGCAGAAACCGGCCAGCCAATCAAATCCTTTGGCAAAGCCGGCCGCATCGATCTTCGCGAGGGACTCGGCCGCGAGCCGGTCGATCGCCAGTCCGTTTTCCTAACGAGCCCCGGCATAATTTACAAAGATCTTCTGATCACCGGCGGCCGCAATCCCGAAGCCCTACCCGCTCCTCCCGGCGACATTCGCGCGTACGACGTCCGCACCGGTGCTGTCCGCTGGCAATTTCACACGATCCCGCACCCCGGCGAGCCCGGCTACGAGACGTGGCCCAAGGACGCATGGACCTACGAAGGCGCGGCAAACAACTGGCCCGGCATGGCCGTCGACCAAAAGCGCGGCATCGTGTACGTGCCCACGGGGTCCGCTGCCAGCGATTTCCTCGGTATGAATCGCATTGGTGACGATCTCTACGCAAACTGCCTGCTCGCGCTCAACGCCGAAACAGGAAAGCTAATCTGGTATTTCCAGGCCGTGCACCACGATCTTTGGGACCGCGATTTTCCCTCGCCTCCCACGCTCCTTGCCGTAAGGCACAACGGCAAAATGGTTGATGCTGTCGCGCAAACCACAAAGCACGGCGTCGTCTACGTCTTCAATCGTGTCACCGGCGAACCGCTCTTTCCCATCGTCAACAAAAAATATCCGCCGAGCACGGTTCCCGGCGAAGTCGCCTCGCCCGAACAGCCGATGCCCACGAAACCCGCGCCGTTCGCCCGCCAGCTGCTCACCGAAGACATGCTCACGAACCGCACTCCCGAAGCCCACGCCTGGGCCGTCGCACAGTTCAAAACCTTTCGCAGCGAAGGCCAATTCGTTCCGCTCAGCGTCGGCAAAGACACTGTCGTCTTCCCCGGTTTCGATGGCGGTGCCGAATGGGGCGGTTCTGCCGCCGATCCGCAGGGTGTCCTTTACGTCAACGCCAACGACATCGCCTGGACCGGCTCCCTCGCCGACAACATGTCTGCCGGTACCTCGCCCACGCGCGCTCTTTACCTCAGCCAGTGCGCCTCATGCCATCAGGACAACATGCAAGGCCAGCCGCCCGATTTCCCATCATTGGTTGGAATCGGCACTCGCCTCACTCCCGACCAGATCACCACGACCATCCGCACTGGAAAGGGCCGCATGCCCGCATTCTCCGGCCTTACCGACGACCAAGTCTCATCGCTCGTGCAATTCCTGACCACCGATGGCGGCCGCGCAGGCCGCGGTCGTGCACGAGGCGCTCCCGCCGCAACCACAGCGCGGGGCGGCCAAGCGTCGCAAGCTGTTCCTTCCGCAGACGCAGCCGAACTCGCTCAATCCGCCGCAGGTCGCGGCGGCGCAGCGGCAAGCGATCCCAACGATGCCCAAAACATGCCCTATCGCTTCACTGGTTACAAAAAGTTCTACGATCCTGACGGCTACCCGGCCGTAGCTCCGCCCTGGGGCACGCTCAATGCCATCAATCTCAACACCGGCGAGTATGTCTGGAAAATTCCGCTGGGAGAATACCCCGCGCTGGCCGCGCAAGGCATGAAAAATACGGGCACGGAAAATTATGGAGGCCCGGTCGTCACCGCCGGCGGTCTCGTCATCATCGCGGCAACGAATTACGACAAGAAAATCCGCGCCTTCGACAAAGACACAGGCAAATTGCTATGGCAGGCAACGTTGCCATACTCCGGCAACGCAACGCCAATCACCTACATGGTGGATGGCCGCCAATACATCGTCATCGCAGCCACAGGCGCGAAAGGCAGTCGCGCAGACGGTACGCGAGGCGTTTTCGTCGCATTCGCTCTGCCGGAATAGAAAACTCTTGAAAGATTGCCGAGAGAAACCAAAAAGCGCAGCAAAAAATTACCAAACGCGTGCCGCTACCACCTTTGCCTTGCCGGGATTCTCTCCGATCACGGTCGTTTCGAGCACGATCTGAATATTCGCTTTCGCCCAGTCGCCCGGCGCCATCTTCTCGGCCTGCTCGAAGCAGTTCGGATCCGTGATGCATTCCCCGGCTGATTGCGTGCCGTACTGGCGAATGCCTGCCGCCGTTATCACGATGCTCCCTGTCGTTGGATCGAGCACTCGCGAAATCAATGCATAGTCGACCGGACCCGCAGCGCCGTCGTTCGGCTTCTCGGTCCACTGGCGCGCGGATGGATTCTTCGCGTCGCGGATGTAATACGTATCGCCCTCTTGCGCAAAGCTGTACTGAAGCTCAGTTCCAAGCTGCAATGCCCATTGATTGCTGTACCCGCCCACGAGCACAACCGGACCTTCGCGTAAGTCGTCCAGTTTCATGTCCTCGGTGTGCCGCACCCAGAATTGTTTTCCTTGCGCGCCCAGCAGCCCCACAATCGACGCAACCGCCATGGAATCGCCGAACGAGACTTTGTCCCTGCGAAACGTAACTGGAAGCTGCGAAACTTCTTGCATCAAACTGTTCGAGGGCAGTTGCTTTTCGTTCATGGAGCCAAGAATTGTCTCCAGATCCGGCATGCAGATCAGGACGGCGGATTTTGACGCGGTCACCGGGCCCCAGAAAACATCGAGAGGGCTCCGCCTTGCGCCGCCTAGCAAAAGCCCGCTGATTGTCAGTGCCGCAACTACCACGCACGCAGTAAGAATCCACAGCGAACGCCGGCTATAGACCGTTTCCTTTGTCGCTTCGGCCACTGCGGCCGCCGCAGGCATTGGCGCCGACGCTTCTTCCGGTATACGGAACTCCGGCACGTAGGAGCCGCGTTCGAATTCGATCCGCGGTTCGCGCTCATGGCTCGGAAGCTGGTAATACTGTGCCAAGCGTTTCCGAACTTCCACAGCGGTCATTCGCACCACTGGGTCGAGGCTTGTATCGTAGTTCGCCTCGCGCCCGAACACCTCCACGCCGATCGTCCGCTCCTTGATGCTGTCGGTATCTTCATCTAAGGCGCGAGTAACCGTGTAGCGCAGGAACTCGGGGAATCTTTTGCTGTGGCTAAAAAGTGGGCTGGCCAGAAGCCTAGCCAACTCTTCTCGAACTACGTCTTTCTCCGCCGGAGATAGCCTTGGTTGAGCAATCTCGGCGGACCCATCCCCGCCCCTACGCTCTGGCATTCGCACCCTCACCCTTCTGATGGCTGTTTCGATTGGCCGAAGTCTATAACGGAACACCGTTTTGATCAAGAAGAGTCTTTCAGAGCTTGGAAATCGTAAACATTCTTGGTTGTTAGGTAACGATGCGACCGGTTCTGTCATTACGAATATATTAAATAAGTCACATCAATTCAGCTACCTATAGAAATCTATGGGCGTCGTTTACCGTATCGTACTTGTATTTACGACCCTATCGTAACGTATGAACGCCCGCATATGGTGGGGTGTGGGGAACTCACGTCTGTCCGGCTCAGTTGTTCTGCGCTGCGCGTGTGCCCATTCCTTCTTGGATTTTTGCAAGATTCTCGGTTGTCGTCAGATTCCAATCTCGATAAACCAGCGGATCAGGAGTGGCAGTGATCAATGATTTCGCGCAGCTTGGGCGGTCTAAAAATAGCGAGGGAGGTTCTTTGATGAGTCTTAAAATTGTGGGGAGGGCGAGTTTGGCATTTTGTTTTGCCTGCTTGCTTTGGCTGTGTGCGGCTCCTGCGTGGGCGCAGGAGACAGCTTCTGTCGTCGGTACAGTTACTGACGCCAGCGGCGCCGTCGTCCCGGCGCTACGTCGACTTTAACAAACTTGGGCACCGGCATCGTTCAGACGGATATGACTGAAGGCACTGGAAACTATGAGTTCCCGTTGCTGCAGGTAGGAAGTTATTCTGATCAAGGTCGAAGCCAAGGGCTTCAAGACCTACTCGGTGCCGAGCATCTTCGCTGTCAGCCGGCGATCGTTTTCGCGCCGATGCCAAGCTGGAAGTCGGCGAGACGAGCCAAACGGTCGAAGTATCGGGTGCCGTCGCTCCGGCATCTGCAAACGGACAGTTCCAATATCGGCTCTCTCGTTACGTCCCAGAGCGTGGAAGATATTCCTCTCAACGGACGCAATCTCGTCAAGCTCGTGCAGTTGACGCCGGGCATTACCGAAGGCTCGCCAGGCTCCATCATTCAGGGCAATCGGCCGGATGATCGCCGCCAGACGTCGTCTTTCTCGGCCAACGGTCAGACCGACACCATGAACCAGAACATGGTGGACGGCATGGACAACAACGAGCGCATCATCGGCACCATCGGCGTCCGCCCCTCGATCGACGCCGTGCAGGAAGTCAATATCCAGACGAACAAATATGACGCTTCTGTCGGCCGTACCGGTGGCGCGGTTGTTGACGTGATCACCAAGTCCGGCAGCAATAACTTCCATGGCTCGGCTTACGAGTTTTTCCGCAACAAGGTCCTGAACACTAACCCCAACTACAATTTCAAGCTGGCTGATAACCCTGTTGCCGACGGGCCGAGCGGCGCGAAATCCCAGGCTACAACCAAGTGCCAACCGTCTGCTTACTGCCCGGCGGCTCCGAACCCAGTGTTCCGCCAAAACCAGTATGGAGGCAGCATCGGAGGGCCGATCAAGAAAGATAAGACTTTCTTCTTCGGTGACTGGGAACAGCTTTCTTATGCATATGCGCCCTTCGACGCTCGTTTCTACAACGTGCCAACGCTTTGCGAACGCGGCAGTGCAATCGCTGCTGCAGAAGGTTATAAGGGCGGTACAATCAATTGCCCTGGCGGCACAAGTCCCACGACGCCCGGCGACTTTCCGATATCACCCCGTTAGCAATTAATGGGCGGCAGCGCCTCCCAGCCTAAGCCTGCTATCCGAGGTGCGAACTTGAGCAATGCGGACGGAACGCGACGAACGTGCCGACCTGCGGCGCAAATCCTACGCCGGGAACGTGCCTGTCGACTCTTGGTTTGGCTTACATGAGCATGTACCCGCTTCCCAACACGTGCCGGGCTTCACGTCGAACAACTCAGCGCAACGCCGGTGAAGACTTTCACGAGTGACACGTGGGACGCTCGAGTCGACCAGCATTTCTCCGACAAAACACGTTCTATGCCCGCTTTACGCACAACGGAGAAACCACACAAAATCCGAACGGTTTTCCCCTCGTTCACATCAATCCTGCGACGGGTTTGCCGGCAGGCTTCGGGGGGTGTAGCGGTTCTCCCGTCGTGAGTCGTATGCCGGACCCAATACGGAAACCCAGGAACAATCGGTGCCTCTTATGTTCACGTTTACAACTCCAACGTAGTTCTGAACCTTAAACTCGGCGTCTTCCGGAGCAACATCGAATCATGGCCGGCGAATAACAATACCTATCGTCAGTAATGCTCTCGGCTTTCCCTGCGACGCAAGCGCCTGCGTCAATGCCGGACACATCATTCCGAGCGTCGTTGGTTCGGGTCTTGCGTCGATCAGCGTCGCAGGCCTGAACGGCGGCAATAGCTATCAGGGCATTGGCGACACCAGCTTTATCCCTCTCCTGGAATACGACACTTCATTCCAATACATGGGCGTTGTCACTTGGACCCACGGTGCGCATAGCGTGCGCTTCGGTGCCACGCTGATCCGCCGTCGTGCCACGATTGGCCAAAGCTCCAACTCGCAGGGTACATTTACTTTCAACGGCTCATACACCGGAGTTGCTTTCGGCGACTTGCTGGAGGGATTAGACATATCTCTCTCTCGGAGCAATGCTCTCCGTCAGCCCGGTTTCCGTTCTTGGGAGCCAAGCGCATACGTGCAAGACGATTGGCGCATGCGTCCGTGGCTCACTCTGAACCTCGGTCTTCGCTATGACATCTTCACGCCGTATACAGAAGTTCATGGCCGGATCTCGCAGTACAATCCGTATACTGGCATGCTGATGTCACCCGCCATTCCGGGTACAAACCAGAGCAACACAGTCGGTGTCCCGACGCCTTACACGGATATTGCCCCTAGGTTTGGCTTCGCGGCCACGTTGAAGCACAACATGGTGCTGCGCGGCGGGTTCGGCCTTACCTTCTTCCCTGTGAACTATGAATCGCCGTATTATTTCAACAATCCGCCGTTCAGCTATGCAGCTAGTTGCGGGCTCGAGAATGAGACTGGCTCCGCCAATGTATGCGGCAACATCCCCGTGGGCCCGGGACAGGGCGCTTATCCAGTCTCTGGAGCGCAATTCAATGGTGCTCCAGGACAGTTCGGTGCCGGGGCCGTTGCAAACTACGGTACTTGTCCCTACAGCGGATCTGGTTGCACCGTCGGTACGTCACTAACCGGCAGCACCGTGTATTGTTCGACATGCGCTTCCAGCTCCGGTGGTGGCGACGGCGGCTTGGGCGGACCCTTCTTCAATCTTGGTCTCCCCACTCCAGTCCTCGACATTACCACCGCGACGGACACGACAAAGTATGCAGGCAAGAGCTTCCAGGGCGTTCCGCCGTTCATCACCAAGGAAAATATGCTCGAACAGTTCAACCTTGACCTGCAGAAGCAGTTCGGCGCGAACGTAGTCAGCCTTGGTTACGTGGGCCAAATCGGACGCCATATTTCCCCGCTGAACTCGAGCACCAATCAGAACGTCGCCGCAAACCCGACGCAGAGTGCGCCGAAGAACGCGACTCTGCCCATGGTCACCGGCGGTCAGTCTGCCTACGGCTACGGTACCTTGCCCGGGTATCCCTGGATGGCTAACTCGGTCAGCGTGGTAGAGGAAGGCGCGCTTGGGACGTCGGTTTACAACGCTCTACAGGCTACCTTGGTCCGCCGCTTCAATAATGGCCTAACGATCAACCTCGGCTACACATGGTCGCATATGCTGGACAACGTGGCCGGTCCTCGTGGCTGCGTGGCGTCAATGTTCGGCCCTTATGAACCCTGCTGGGTGGACGAAGCAAACGGTGGAGGTCCTTCGCTCTCCTACGTTTCATCGTCGTTCCCTCTGGTCACGTCGTGTGCGGCTGAAGGTGACAAGGTCTGCCACAATGTCTTCGGTTGGCAACACTCCGATTGGGGCAATGATGGTCAGGACGTTACTCATCGCGTTACATGGCAAGTGAACTATGCATTGCCTTTCGCCAAGTCCGCAACGGGTGTAGAGCGTGCGGCCTTCGGTGGATGGTCCATCAACAGCTCCGGTTCGCACCAGACTGGTTTGGCATACGGTGTGAACGCCGGTAACTACGACCAGATCTGCAATGCTAACAATGTTCCGGCCAACGTGTATCCCGGAGTTAGCGGCAAGGGCATGTTGATGTGGTTCAACCCGAACTGCTTCGTCAATCCAACTCCTGGAACTAGGGGTAACGAGCATCCGAACCAGTTCCGCGGCCCCGGCCTGGATCGCTTCGATGCCTCGCTGTTCAAGGAGTTCCCGATCCGCGAGCAGCTGAAGATGCAGTTCCGTGTGGAAGTTTTCAACGTGTTCAACACGCCGATGTTCAATACGCCGAACACAAGCATCACTTTCCAAGGGCTTGGTCCCACCGGAATTAAGACTACGGCTCGCGCCGGTCCAGATCGACAGTTCGCACCTGCCCGGACAAATTCAGGGCATGAACGCGAACTGGAACCAGCGGCTAATCCAGCTTGCGGTGAAGTTCATCTTCTAAAACCTCCGTGCCCTCGCACCAGCGAGGGTCGCGGAGTTAGCTAGAACTGAATCGAAGTTGCATCGCTTGCCGGCAGGAGCCAACTACTCCTGCCGGCATTTTTGTGTGCCGAGCAGGGTCGAAAATCACCTTCCGGCCGAGTTGGCGGGTTGCGAATTTGGTAGTTCGACTTGGTAGCCGAGTTTGCGGAGTTGACGGATCATTCTGGCGGTGCGTGCTTGCCGAGATTGTTTGGTAACCGCTGGACCGTGTTCCTCGTAACGGACTCCTTGGTGCAAGATCAACCAGATCAGCCGACACTGTCGATGGGCAATGGCCCCAATGACTTGGTTATGTCCTTCCCAGAAACTCGTATTTTGGAATCGGGGCCGCCGCTTCGGGTGGTTGTGCGATCTTGAAAACTTTGTCAAGGCGCCGGAGGTTCGGCGAGTCGCAATCCCAATAGGTGCGCTTTCCACTTGAGATGGCTGACCTGCCGCGCGCGATGTTGCGCCTCGTAGAATATGGCTCCTCGGTCCATGTATTTCATCCCATAGCGCAGCATGCGGTAGACCAAGCGGGCCAGCTTGGCTGCCACCATGGCCTTGATCGCAATCGGGGCGCCCAGCCTAGCTCTCAGTCGACGAAACTGCGCCCCCAGATACGTGTTACTCAACCGTAGGGTGGTGGCCGCCAGCCGCAAGGCGATACTGGCCCGATTGTTTGTCGGCAGCCGCCCTTTCCCAATGACCTTGTTGCCGCTGATGCGATTGTCCGGACACAACCGCAGCCGGGAAAGGAAATGATCTTCGTCTGCCCATTTGCTCATGTCCCATCCCGTCTCGCTGAGGATAGTCGTCGCCGTCATCGCATCGATGCCATCAATCTGGTCAGGTCCGTGCCGCTCATGCGAAATAACTCCGCGCGCAAGTCGAACTGCGGCTTGTGCCCCCTCCTCTTCTGGAGCCGACCCCTCCGCGTCTCCTCAGGCAGAGGAGCCCCGGCGCTGCGGTCCTCGCGCTGCTGGAGATACTGCTCGAGCTCCCGGTCGCACTCGGCGATCTGCTTCTGGCAAAACTCGTAACCTTGCTGCTCCTGCTGGAGCACAAACAGCAAATCTTCTCGCCAGTGGCCTCCAGATATCGCGCAATCTGTTCCTCGCTTGCCTTCAGCCGAGGGTCCCGCAAGGCAGCCAGCCTATGCGGATCGCGTTCGCCTGCCAGAATGGCCTGGATGATCGCCTGTCCGGTCACTCCGCGGACGTCGCTCAACACGTTTGCCAACTGGAAGTTCATCTGCGCCAGCGACTTCTGCATCCGCTGAATATGTCGGGCAGCACTCTGTACCAGATCATTGCATTGGCTTTCCTGTACGTCGCTCTTCCGGCCGGGCAGGTTCTTAGTGTCCCGCGCATTGACTAGGTACACTTCGAAACCAGCTTCCTCGAGCATGTCGTACACGGCAATCCAGTACACTCCTGTGGACTGCATCGCCACGGTCCGAATCCCGCATTGCTTCAACCATTGGGCCATCTCCCTCAGCTCGACGGTGGTGCACCCGAAGCATCGCACCGGCTGGGCGTCCCGGTCCGGCGGGACGGCCACGTAGTGCGACTCGTTACCGATGTCGATGCCCGCGGCATCGGGATGGACTACTTCCAAGTGGAGGTCATTGCTCTGGATCTTTCGCATTGTCTCTCGCCGTTGCTGGCGGTTCATCTCGTTCCAGCGGCGCGGCGTGGGTCGATCGGTTACCTTCTTGCCTTTCTCCGGTGAGTGGGATTTCATGCTAACCTCTCCCAAGTGGATTCAACGTGACCCGGCCCGGGTGGCGAAGCTTCCACACTCTTCCCATCGGGGTCGGGCCGTTCTCCTTTGCAGGACAACACCCGCCACCATCCACACAATCGCCAGTGCCGGAGCCATGCTAATCGTCGGGCACGAACGCGCCAATGACAAAACGGCCTTAGCTGCCGAGCCATGTTGTCCGTGAGATGTTAGCTGAATCCGTCGACAGCCAGCTCTCTACAGAGTTTCAGGGTCGCACAACCACCGAAGGGTGGCCCGAGCTAAATCGAGAAGAACGAGGAATTTTTTAGCCGTCTTTCGAGAAAAGAATGATCCAGAAATTGCGCGATGCTCTTCGCTCTGGAGCCGAATCACCCGAGTCCCTGACCGCGGATGCCATCGCTCGCGCCAACAGCAACATCGGCAAGAACGTCTACATAGCTCTCGACCCTCAGCGCATCATCCGCGAAGCAAAGGAGCTGCCAAGCTACTTCCCACGCCCTGAGAAGCCGTCACTATGCGGCCTCCCGGTATCCCTAAAGGATTGTTTCGATCTCGCCGGATTCCCAACCTCTTGCGGCTCAGGATTTTACGCGGCTATGAGCGGGATAAAACAGCAGGATTCGGCGGTCGCCGCTCGCCTCCGCAGCCAAGGTGCCGTGGTTGTCGGCAAAACGCACCTTCACCCGCTAGCCTACGGCATTACCGGCGAAAATGCCGACTACGGCGATTGTGCCCAGCCCCGCGATGCAACCCGGCTCACAGGCGGTTCTTCAAGCGGCGCAGCTGCCAGCGTCCAGGAAGGCTCCGCAGTGGCCGCCATCGGCACGGACACAGGAGGCTCCATCCGCGCTCCGTCCGCCCTTTGCGGCCTCGCTGGCTATCGCGCCTCCATCAGCTTGGCCAACGAACAGGGATTGTGGCTAGGCTGCGTGCCATTAGCACAATCTTTTGACACACTCGGCTGGATCTTCCGCGACCTCGAAGACGCTCCGCTCCTTGCCGAAGCGCTTTTTGGCTTGCCAATCGAGCGTCCCGCCACGAAACCGGTGCGAATCGCGCGGGTAAACGACGAGTTTTTGCGAGATTGCGAGCCGGCGGTGATCAAAGTATTCGAGCGGTGGCAACAGCGCCTCCGTGAATTCGGTGCCGAAATTGTAACCTTCGATCCAAGCTACTGGGAACCTGCGATGGACATTTTCGCGCCGATCCAGGCGCACGAAGCAGCTGCAATTCACATCCCTCGCTTGGATGGCGATTTGTCTCGCGTCGACGCCGCCATAGCCGAACGTCTTGCCTGGGGAGCATCGCTGGATCCGGCGGAAATAAAGCGCCTGCGCAGGCGCCACGCCGAATTCCGCGAACGCGTCGACGCCCTGCTGAACGAGTTTGACTATCTAATTGTTCCATCTGGGCCCGTCGACCGGCTCACGGTTGGCGCCGATCACTCGCAAACCCGCCGCAAGCTTCTGCGCTATACCGTTCCAATGAGCCTCGCCGGAGCACCTGTCGTCACGCTGCCGGATGAGTCGGGTGCCGGTGTGCAGCTTTGCGCCGCGCGCGGAGAAGACGCGCGCCTCGTCGCGTTCGCCGCGCAATTCGGCTCACCAACCTGAAAAGGGGAAGCTACCGAACGCGAATTTGTCGCGTCAAAAAAAATGGGCGGCGGATTGCTCCGTCGCCCGGGAGATTAGAAAGGGAAATTCGTGCTAGTCAACCGCTGCCGGCAAGGTTTCAGGCATCTGCAGTTTCGCCTTTGCCAGGGCTCTCGCGATATTCACTTCAACGGCTTGTTCGGAAGTGTTGCGTACGGTGGCGAGTTCGCTTACGAGGAGGTGTTTGGCCCGGTCGAGCATTTTCTTTTCGCGGAAGGAAAGCGGCTTTGTGCGGCTCAATGCTACGAGGCCTTTTAATACCGCGGCTACTTCCATCAGCGACCCGGTACGCATCTTGTCCGAGTTCTCTTTGAAACGGTGCTTCCAATCGTGGTGTGAATCCGACCGTCCGCGCTCGAGATAGGAGAGAACGGCTTCAGCTTGGTTGGAGCGGATGACAGGACGAAGGCCGACGGTGTTGATGTTTGACTGCGGGACCATCACTTTCAAACCGCTGGCAAGATCTTACACATATAAAAGCGTTCCGATTTTCCGTTCACATAGCCAAAACTGATCTGTTCGATCAGTCCTACGCCGTGGTTCGGATAGACAACCTTCTCGCCCAACTTGAAGTCCATAGGGTATTTTCCCTCCCCGACATGTTTCAATATTAGGCACACTGCAGAGCGAGCGTCAAGCATTTCCACACTTTTAGTCAGGGAGAATTTGGGCGTAACTTCATGGTTTTTCGGGCCTTTGGCAATCGAATTGCCCTATACTGGTGCAGTGTTAATCCTGTCTCTCGATACTTCATCACCTTCCGGAAGCGTCGCCGCACTAAGAGAAGACCGCCTAATCGGTGTCATTTCAACCCAAACCGACGAGACGTATTCTTCGCGCATTTTTCGCCAACTCGAATTTTTGCTCCGCGAACTGCAGCTCAGCCTTGATTCCTTTGATCTATTCGCCGTGAATGCGGGCCCAGGGTCCTTCACCGGCTTGCGCGTGGGATTAACCACCGCCAAGGCCTGGGCTGAGGCGTTCTCGAAGCCCGCGCTGCCGGTTAGCGGACTGGAAGCAGTTGCGATGCAGGCGGCCGATGCCGCCCATGACATTGTCCCCGTGATCGACGCACGCCGGAGTCAGCTTTACGTCGGGTCGTATAGGCCCGCAGCGAATCAAAGCCGTCGTGAGTTCATGCTCGATCGCGTCGCTCAAGACGCGGTCATGTCGCCGGAGGAATTGCTGGCCTCGCTTCGTACCCGGCAAAGCTCTGCGACTATGCTGGCCACTCCTGCGCGATCTTGGCTGGAGTCCGCTCTTTGCGTGGATAAAAACGTCGCGCAATGCTTTGAAATTCGTGAAGTTTCAACGGTTCTTGCCCCCAGTATCGGCAGGATTGCTTATCTGAAATTCGACCGTGGCGAAGCCGTCGATGCTTTGCGGCTTGACGCAAATTACGTACGCCGATCGGACGCCGAGCTGAATTGGAGAGGGAAGTAAGGTCTTGATTGTCCGCGCGATGGAGCCCAGCGACATCGGCGCCGTGATCGCGATTCAGTCCGTGTCACCCGAAATCGCGCAATGGACAGCCGCCGATTACGATCTAGCCAATCGGCCCGGCACTGCGGGATGGGTTGCGGAACAACAGACACGAATCGCGGGCTTTCTCGTCGCCCGGTTGGTTTTCGATGAGATCGAAATTCTTAACATTGCAATTCACCCGGCTTGCCGCTGTGAGGGTTTAGGCAGCGAGCTGTTGCGGACGGTGCTGAAGGATGCCTCCGCCCGAGGGGCAGCGATGGCCTATCTGGAGGTGCGCGCCTCAAATCGCCCGGCCATAGAATTTTATAAACGCCACGGATTCAGGACGTTGCAGCGTCGCGTCCAATACTACGCGTCGCCCGCAGAGGATGCATTCATCCTCGCTTTGCGTGTGGACAAAAATATAGGAATGCGTTAGACAAACTATTGGCGTGCGCCCTGAACTGTGATAAATGTTACAGACATGTGACCTCTTCAATCCAACTAGGAGGGAACGCATGCCGCTCGCAAGCGAAGAGATCAGGCAGTCGCTGATCAACCAGGATGTAGAGTTTAGACGCCTCGCAGAAGAACACTCCCGCTGTGAATCCCAGTTAGAAAAAATGCTCAAGCAGCCTTACCTGTGTTCGGAAGATCTGATTGAAGAAATTGCGCTGAAGAAGCAAAAGTTGCGCCTGAAAGACCGAATGGAACTGATCGTGGCGCGCTATCAGCACAGTTTGCCCCACTGACGGCACCGTTTCCTCCGCCGCTTTTGTCGTACAATACCGGTGTAACCTGAGAAGGCTACTCGCTTTCAGAACCTGCAATAATCCAGGTGAAAATTCACGCATGGTCAAAGAAGGCTACCTGTTTTCTGCGCCGTTTCTCATCTTGGGCATTGTCACCCTGATTCCAGGATGGCATTGGACGGGCGGCATCCTGATTTTCCTGGGACTTTTCGTTCTTTACTTCTTCCGGAATCCGCAGCGAACAATTCCCACAGGACCTGGCCTCGTGGTTTCTCCCGCGGATGGCCGCGTGATGGAGATCGTGGAGGAAGCGCTCGACGGCACTGTTGGTTGGCGCATCAGCATTTTTCTGGCTATATGGAATGTTCACGTGCAGCGTGCGCCGGTCGCGGGTCGAATCGCCGATGTGGTCTATCGTCCGGGGCGTTTCTATGCAGCTATGCGTTCCGCCGCGTCTCGGGAAAATGAGCAGAACATTATTTACCTTCACGCGCCCGGCGGACGAATTGTATTCAAACAAATCGCCGGAGCCATCGCGCGGCGCGTGATATGCTGGAAGAGCGAAGGTCAAGAAGTGGCTCGAGGCGAGCTGATGGGGCTGATTCGCTTCGGTTCGCGTGTCGATGTATGGCTCCCGCTTGAAGCACGCATAGCCGTGAAACGCGGCGATAATGTGAAAGGCGGAGAAAGCATTCTGGCGGAATGGACTTCAACGGCTTAGGTCCGATCGGCTACGAGCACGACGAAGAACGCCGCCGGCGGTTCCGCGGTGCCCGGCTTCGGCGCGGCGTCTATCTTCTTCCCACCTTTTTTACGGTAGCCAACATGATGTGCGGGTATTACGCAATCCTCTCCGCCTTTGAGGGCAGAGCTTCGGATTTCGATAAAGCCGCCATCGCCATTGGCGTTGCCTTTCTTTTCGATTCGCTCGACGGCCGCGTGGCCCGAGCGATGGGAACCCACAGCGATTTCGGCAAAGAGCTCGATTCGCTGGCGGACATCATCAGTTTCGGCATAGCTCCGGCGTTCCTTGCGTATGCGTGGGGTATTCGGGCCGCGGCTAGCATCAACGCACCGAGCGGCGTTCGCCTCGAGCAAGCCGGCTGGGTGGTGGGCTTTTTTTACCTTGCCTGCTGCGGTTGGAGGCTGGCCCGCTTCAACATTCAGGGCATGTCTTCCACCGACAAACGATACTTTGCGGGCATGCCTACTCCGCTTGCCGCCTGCGCGCTCGCGTCGATTGTGCATTTTAACGGAGGCGGTCCGATTGAAGAAGTCGGACCGGCCGTGCTGTGGTTGCTGCTAATGGTTTTGCTTGGGGTGCTCATGACGAGCACGGTCCGATATTACAGTTTCAAGGATGTTCAGTGGACGCGCCGGCAGCCGTCTTTGGCGATTCTTCTTCTCGCCGTGCTTGTCGGTCTCGTGGTTAACTTCTCGAAGCCTGTTCTGCTGATCCTGGCGTGTTCCTACGTCGCGCAAGGTTTCATCCTTCACGTCTATCGCACCATGCGTCACCGGATGGCTTCACGCCACGCATAAGCGATGTCCGCCGCTTCTGACACCCATCCCCGCGCCGCGATTGTAGGCGCCTCGTCTTTGCTCGGGAAAGAACTGAAGCAAGTCCTGGAAGATCGCAATTTCCCTGCAAGCGACATCATCCTTCTTGACGAAGGCGTTGCGGCTGGCACGCTTACTGAAGCGGCCGGCGAGCCGACATTCATTCGTTCACTCGAAGAAGATAGTTTCGAGGGAGCGCGGTTCGTGTTTTTTGCCGGCAGCACTGCAGAGGCCTCCCGCAACTGGCCCGCTGCTGTGCGGGCAGGTGCGTCGGTTATTGACCTCACTGGCGCCGCCGCTTCCGATTCAAAAGCGCAACGACTGATTCCCGCTCTTCACCCGCTATTGCCGCCTTTACCAGCGAAGGGCGCAAATGGCTCCTCTCGAGCTGGTGTTTATATTTCGCCCAACGTCCCTGTTTTGATCGCCTGCACACTCTCCGCCGCTCTACAGAACTTCTCTCCCGCGCGGATCGTGCTGGTGCTGATGGCGCCCGTTTCCGAACATGATCAACCGGGCATCGAAGAGCTTGAGAGTCAAACGGTCGCCCTTCTGTCGCTTCGGGAGATCTCCAAGACGGTTTTCGATGCGCAGGTCGCCTTCAACGTCCTTTCGGCCTTTGGCAGTGAGCGCAGGCCGCGCTTGAGCGACATTCGCGCCACGGTTGAGCGTGAAACAGCAGCATTTTTGGCAGGACGCGCTGCAGTGCCAGCCATTCAGCTTCTACATGTGCCAATCTTTTATGGCTACGCGTTTGCCACTTATGCGGAATTTGAATCGCCCGTTGCGGTCGCTGAGCTTGCCTCCGCCCTCACGAAGTTGGGCGTGAAGATCGGCGCAGCGGACGATCCCTTGCCTTCAAACATCAGCGTGGCCGGCGAGAGCGAAATTCACTTGGCGCCCATCGAAAAGGACTCAAATGTGGCCGCCGCAGTCTGGCTTTGGGGTGCGGCGGACAATTTGCGCGTCGCGTCGGTGAACGCGGTTCGCATCGCGGAGGATCTGCTTCGTGAGTCGTAAAGGCCCACTGGCGGCCGCCGCAGCGGTGCTTTTGCCACTCGCACTTCTAGTTGCGGGGTGCGGGTATCACGTCGCGGGGCGCATCACAGGCGCTCCCGCAGAGTGGCGCACAATCGCGATCCCCGCATTTAAGAACGACACGACACACGACCGCATCGAGCAGCGCTTTACCGAGGCCGTGATTCGCGAATTCATCGCACGGACCAAATACCGGATCGTACAGGATCCGTCTTCGGCCGATGCAATTTTGCACGGCGAGATCCTTTCGATTGATACGAGCCCCGTGCTTTTCAATGCCACCACCGGCGAAGTCACTGCTATGCTTGTCACGATTCAAGCGAAAGTGGAAGTAGACGATAGTGTGTCGAAAAAGCCTGCCTATCGGAACGACGACATGACTTTCCGTGACGAATATCAGATTTCTTCCGACCCACAGAGCTTCTTCAACGAAGAAGATCCCGCCCTAGGAAGAATGTCCCGGGATTTCGCTTCGCGCTGCGTCTCCACGATTCTGGAGGGCCTGTAGTGCCACAAGGCCCAGACAAGTTCCTGGCGCAACTGGCAAAAGGGAAGCCCGTGCCGGCGATCGTTCTGCAAGGCACGGATTCCTACCTGCTTCACATGTGCCGCAAGAGAATCGCCGATGCGTATATCCCCGAGGGTTTGCGCGACTGGGCAATCTCGCGAATGTCCGTGCGGGAATCGGGCTGGCAGGAGGTCATCGGGCGCGCGAAAATGCTGCCGATGCTGGCGCAGCGTCAGGTGATCTTCGTCGAAGATGTTTCCTCGATTGGCCGGATGTCGGATAAGGGACGCGCCGAAGTCGTTAAAATGCTCGCTGAATATTTTGACGAGCCGGCGGCGTTTACCGTACTCGTTCTCGAAGCAAAGAGCCTCGACGCGCGACTCAAGTTTACAAAGCTGCTTGCTGACAAAGCGCTGATCGTCGAACTCGAAGTCACCCCCGATGCGGCCGCAGCCTTGGCAGAGCAGTTGGCGGCCGAATTAGGAGCAAAGATCGATCGCGTCGCCGCCGCGTATCTTGCGGAAATCGTCAATGCCGAACCGGCACGCATTCAAATGGAAATCGAAAAACTCGCGGCCTACACGAAGGGCGCACCGACGATCACACTGAAGGATGTGCAGACGCTCGTTGTCGCCGAGCGCAGGAACAAGGTGTGGGACCTCACTGAAATGCTCGCGAGCGGTCGCCGCGAGAAAGCGTTTGATCTTCTCGAAAATCTTCTGCGCGAAGGTGAACAGCCGCCTATGATTGTCGGAGCGCTGGCTGGCACGTTTCGCAGGCTGGTTGAGGCGAGAGACTTACCCGTTACCACGAATAAATTTCAGGCTGCGCAGCGTCTTCGCATGCCAGCTGACGCTGCTGAGGCCGCCGTGCGCAACGCGCATCGCGTGCCAAAGAAGCGCCTGCTCGCGGCGCTCTCTACGCTGGCCGATGCCGATAGCCAGCTCAAATCGTCAAATCCTGACCCACGCGCGCTGCTGGAATTTCTTCTCGTTCGGCTTTAGCGCGTCCGTTACAAGTCGCGTCGGCCTTCCATTGCCTTAAGCATCGTCACTTCATCAGCGTATTCCAGGTCCGAGCCGACGGGAATCCCCATCGCGATCCGCGTGACGCGCACCCCGAGCGGCTTGATCAATTTGGAGAGATAAACGGCCGTTGCTTCGCCCTCGGCGGTCGGATTTGTCGCAATAATAATCTCCTCCACCGTTCCGCCCTTGAGTCGCTCGATCAGGCTCTTGATGTGAAGTTGATCCGGGCCGATGCCTTGCAGCGGCGAAAGCGCGCCGCCGAGCACGTGGTACATCCCGCTGAATTGCCGCGTCTTTTCGACGGCCTGAATATTTGTCGCCTCCTCGACCACACAAATCAGTGCTTTGTTCCGTGACGGGCTCGTGCAGAAAAAGCATGGGTTGGTATCGGTGATGTTGTTGCAGACGGAGCACTGACGAATCCGCTCCTTTGCTTCGCGGATCGCCTCCGAAAGCGCAAGCGCCTGATCGCGATCACTGCGCAGCAGGAAAAATGCGAGCCGCTGTGCGGTCTTCTGTCCGATGCCGGGCAGGCGTTTTAATTCGTCAATCAACCGCGTTACAGGCGGCGCGTAATCAGGCACGGTTTTTGTCCATTAAAGCGCCTCGATTTGGAATGGAAGGAAGATTCTCGCAGATTTGCGGGAGAAAAGGGAACAGCGATCCAGCTTTAGAAAATGGCTTGCGCGCTGATCAAAACAGGCCGGGAATCTTCAGGCCCATCATGCTCGGAACCGAGCCAGTCAAATCCTTTACTTGGCGTGACAATTCTTCATCGACGCGCCGCGACGCTTCGTTAACGGCCGCGAGGATAAGGTCCTGCAGCATTTCCTGGTCCTTGCTCTTGAAGACGTCCGGCTCGATGTGGATTTCCGTGAGTTGCTTTTGCCCACTCATCTTGACGGAAACCATGCCGCCGCCGGCCGAGGCCTCGACGGAGATTTCCCCGATCTGTTTTTCCAGCCGTTCCTGTACTTGCCGGAACTGGGTGAGCATTTGCTGCAGAGCTTTTACTTCCATGGGTTATTCCTCGCCCGGGCGCCTGAAATTTGAAATCTGACCACCGAATCGTTCAAGCATTGCCCTAACGACAGGATCTTCTTCGAATCGTGCCCGCAACTCCGCGCTGCGTCCCACTGCGGCCGATCCGGATTCGATTTTAACACAGACGCGCAGTGGCTGGCCCACCACTTGGTTCAGCACTGTGCGCAATCGTTCCATTGGATCGCGCGCCTGCAGCATGTCCGCCAGAGCGCGATTCTCCGAAGGATAGAATAGACGCAATTCACTTCCTTCGATCTCCCATTTTGTCGCTTGCTCGACGAGCGACCACAAAAACTTCTGGCCTTGCAGGGCGGATTTGATTGCGTCGATCTGCGCGGAGGCGAGTCCGTCCGTCGAAGCTTCTGCCGCTCGCGCAACCACTCTCGGCGGCGCGGCGGGAACCGGCTGGGCCGCTGGCAGCGTCGCAGGTGGCGCGGGGACTGCTGCTGGAGCTTCGGATATCACGAAGGTCGAAGCCGCCATTCTTACAGCGGCTCCGCCACCCGTTCCGGTTGCGGCTCCGGAGAAAGCCGGTGCAGGAATTGTCGGAGTTGGCGTTGCAGCGGCAACAGGCGGCGAAAATGCTGGAGCTGTACGCGCGGGTATCGACGAAGCGGAGGCTGCTGAAGAAAACGGAGATGCCGACATCGACCCGGCTCCAGAAGACGTCGCAGCTTTCCGCGCCGGCGGTTCCGGACGCCGCGCTGGCCCGCCGCCCTCGCCGCGAAGATCCGCGAGAACTTCTTCAAGCGGCGCAAGTCGCTGCGCATTGATCAGGCGCAAGAGGCCGAGCTCAAGATGCAGCCGCGGATCGGGCTGACGCCGGACATCGTTCTCCGTTGCGAGTAATATCTGAAAAAACCGCGTCAGGTCTTCTTCGCCGAATTGTTCGGATTGTTGCGCGAGTCGCGGGCGTTCGTCGTCGCCCGCTGCGATCAGCTTCGAATCCGCTCCGCAAACGCGAGCCACGAGCAAGTTCCGCACGTGCCGAATCGACTCGCGACAAAAATGTTGAAGGTTCTGTCCCTCGGCAAGTAGACGGTGTACAAGCGAAAGCGCGCGCTCGGCCGATTGCGTCGCAATGGCTTCAATCAGTTCGTCCAGCACGTTTTCCGCGACTACTCCCAGCAGTTCGCGGACCTGCATATCGGTGATCGTCTCGCCGCTATAGGAGATCGCTTGCTCGAGAAGCGAAAGACCGTCGCGTAGGCTGCCTTCGGCTGCACGCGCCAGCACGGCAACGGCGGCGGGTTCAATCGTCAACTTCTCGGCTTTGGCTACGCGGTCAAGTTCGTCGGAGATCTCCTGGAACGAGAGCAACCGAAACTGAAAGAGCTGCGCGCGAGACTTGATCGTGTCGCCCAAATCTTCCGGCTGTGTCGTTGCCAGAATGAAGACGACGCGCTCGGGAGGTTCTTCTAGCGTTTTCAGCAGCGCGTTCGACGCCTCATCGGTCAACTGATGCGCTTCATCGAGGATCACTACTTTGTAGCGGCTTGCCGCGGGCGCGTAACGCACCATCTCGCGCAATTCGCGAATCTGGTCGATGCCGCGGTTCGAAGCGGCGTCAATTTCGAGTACATCGAGCGACGTGCCGGCCGCGATCTCACGGCACGAGTCGCATGTGCCGTCCGGCGTCGAAGTCGGGCCATTCGCGCAGTTCAGCGCCTTGGCCAGGATTCGCGCCGTCGTGGTTTTGCCCACGCCGCGCACGCCGGAAAAGATATACGCATGCGCCACGCGATTCGATTGGATCGCATTGGCCAGCGTCCGCGTCACGTGCTCCTGCCCCACGATCTGCTCGAACGTCTGCGGACGATATTTCCGCGCGATGACCTTGTAACTGACTTTTTCGCTCATGATTTGCCGTGCTGATGTGCCCGAACGCCGCGATAAATGGAACTTCGGGATCTCCGCGGCACACGAAGCTGACCCGTTACCGTTGCTCCCTTCCGGGCCTGGCGGGGTTCACGGGGAATCGTTGCACAGAGCCCGAAGTTCCACCAATCGCCAGTCGCGCGCCGGGAAAAAAAATCGGCGTACAACCGCTCCGGCAGTCTAGCATAGCGAATCGGGACGCGGAAGCAACCGAGACACTTCCGAACTGCATACGGATTGTCGATTTATTAGCGCTGGTGCGGCGCAAACGCGTTCACAAACTGCAGCGCATTGGGCGTTCCTAAGCCTGTCACATCGTCCCAGCCGCGATCGGTACGGAGCGACGTGTCCGTTCCAAACGAAATCACAAACCACGCGCCATCCGACCCTTCCGTCAGTCCGCTGAGGAACGGTACCGGGGTTTCAGGCATCGCCAACTGATACGGACCTTGGAAAATGGCCTTCTTGCCCTCGGTAATGATTCCGGCCGCATCGAGTGGCGATCCCTCGGGCACGATGTCGCTGATCGCATTCGAAGGCAAGTTGTAAATCGACCGCGCCGCTTGGCCGAGCGGGTGGCCAGCTGCCTGATTTGTAATTGCCCAGAGCGAGGAAAACATCGGGCACGAGAGGCTCGTGCCGCCGATCAACCCGAAATAGATATTCCCTGCATCATCATTGAAGCAGCTCGAGCCGGTGCAAAAAATTTCTATGCCCGTCTGCGGGTCCGCTAAATAGGAAATGTCCGGGACCAATCGGTACTTACCCGGCAGTCCTCGCTGGAACGCCGGCTTCGAAAACACGCCGCTCGCTCCACCGCCCGCGCCAAAAGCGAAGCCCAGCCCATCTTCTGGCGAGCCGTCTGGCGGCACAAGAGGATCGCTGTATCCTTTCGCATCAGTGGGGTAGCTGATCTCGGTGAAATTGTTTCCCCAGCCTGTCTGAAATCCGAGCGTCTTGTTCTTATTCAGAAACAGGCTCGTGCCTCCGATTGCGGTGGCGTAAGGCGAACTTGCGGGATAGCTTACGTCCGTGTATCCCTCCATAGGTGACCAATCGCCGTAGTCTCCCGACGAAAAATTCACCGAAATCCCTTCCGCCGCCGCGAGCATAAGCGTTGCATCGAAAGGATCGTTGGAAGGCAATCCCTCTTGCGATTCCGGTCCTCCATAGCTGTTTGAAATCACGTTTCCCAGGTGGTGGTCCACGGCGTAGAGAACAGCAGCATTCAAATCGTCGTCCTCGTCCGAGGCGGCTTCCACAAGCGCAATATTCGCTCCCGGCGCAACGGCATGCGCCGACTCCACGTCAAGCGAAGTCTCCGTTGCCCAGCCCTGGCAGTTTGCAAGACTCGCGGCATCTGTAGGCACGCAAGCCGTGCCCAGTGGGTAGACACTCAAATTTATCGCCGCTAGCCCGTAAAACCCGGCATATGTCGCCGCATCCGTCTGAATCGTTGGTGAACCCCAGGCATCAACGATCACCACAGTCTGCTTCGAGCCATCGAGTCCCGCTTTGTACAACGCATTGAAGCTGTAAGCCGTCTGCAAATCGCTTGGCTGATATCCACAGGGTGGCAATGTTCCCGGAGCCGTATTGCTGATCGGAGCGCCGTACGCGTTCCCGACATACGTTGCCTTGGGACCGCCACCGTCGGTCGTGAAGTTCTCCACATCCACGCCTTGCAGGCAATAGGGCGAAAAGAACGCGCCGTTTGGCGCCGCGGACACGCGAACTGCGGGCACCGGCTCGCCCGTGGCCGGATCGAGCGGCCGGACGGCATGAGCATGCAAGCGATAATCGGAAAGCCCGCCAATCCGCGATACGAGCGCCCCGGCAAGCCCCTCCATCACAGGTGCTGTCATATTGGCCCGGTAGATTCTGCCGTTCACGTTGAACTTGTGAATCTGTACGCCGAATGCACTTTGAATCTCGCCTATGCTTCCCTGCGCTCGAACATACAAATTGTGGTCGCCGGCCGATTCAGCATTCAATCCGTGCGCGGTCAGAAAACTCTCCACCGCCGCTACGTCCTCCGTCGTCGGGGCGAAATTCGCAGTTAACTGTTCGGGCGTCAACCACTTCTGGTAATTGGCCGAACTCGGGTCATACTGTTCCTCCACGAGCTGGCTCAGCGACTCGCCGTTGCGCAACTGTAGCCACAAGTAGATCGTGATCTGCTTTGAGGCGTCCTCCGGACCGAGATCGCTCGCCCTTGAGCCGAATCCCGTCCTGCTATTCGGGATCGTGTACTCCCTGCTGCTCTGAGCGGATACACTTACTGCAGTGCCCATGCTCAGAAGCAAGATAACCAGTGTGGCTGACGCAACGCGTGCGGCTTTCATCGCAGTGGCCTCCGTAATCGAGCTGCTACGAACAAACAGTTTTGCACTCGGACATAATTCGGTTCCTGGGCAAATTCTGCGGAAGTGAATTAGAAAAACTGGGGTTGCGAAAGCAGTTAGAAGCGGTCCGGAGGGGCCTGTGCGCGAGTTGGCCGTAAAGAACGAGCACTGCCGATTGCGCAGCGAACCTGCGACACCCCATGCGCAGCATCCCCTTGGCCGACGACGCACGGAAGTTTATTCCCCCTGCGGGGGTTGCGTCAACGATATGACACGCGTGCGCGGCGCGCGCAACGCCACACAGCGAATTAGACACATGGCGGTCCGCTCGCGCAAATCTTTCGAGTGCGTGTGTTAGTATAAAAGCTCATCGACAAATCCGATTTTGAAAATTGCGATGTGGCCTTTTTGCCGACCTAGTTCACTTTTGCGAGATCTCCTCCCTGTTTTGTTTCTATGTGTGCTTGCATCGCGCGGTGTCTCCTCGCAGACGTCTCCGGTTCCAGTTGGCCAGTCTCTGAATTCGTTCAGCGTGCCACCTGAATGGCAGGACCCGTTGCGAGAGCTGTCCTCTGAAATAGCAAAGCTTATTCCTCCCTCCTCCAAAATTGACTTGCTTCTGCACAACATCTCCTCGCTGGCTCCGGAGGATGTCGCGCCAGTCGAAAGTATGCTCAAAACGCAGCTTGCGAACGCTGGAGTCCGTTTTGCGGCGGGGAATGCTGCCGATATGCCCGTCCAGGTCACGTTATCGGAGGGTGTTGAGGGTTACGTCGTCGTGGCGCAGGCCGGGAGCAATGGGAATGAGCAAGTCGCGATTGCGACGCTTCCCCATACCTCCGCGAACGCATCGCAGATGGACGGTGTCCTGTTGGACGCGAAGCTGATGTGGCGACAGTCCACGCAGATTCTGGATTTCGCGTTGCCCGCCGCGCCAGGCTTCTCTCAGGACCTCCTAGCGGTTTTAGAGCCACAACGGCTGGTGTTTTATTCACGAGACCTCGGGCCGCAGTGGCACATCGTGCGTGAACTAAGGTCAGAGCCTTCAGTTGCCACTCGCGATTGGCATGGGCATATTGAGCTTTCGCAAGCCGGTTCATCGGGCGACGCCAGGTGGCCAGGAGGCGAATGCAAAGGTGACTTTCTGCGCCCCGCTTCCGTAGCGTGCAGCGCATCCGATCAACGGGATGAAACCTGGACTTCAGGCGATTCGCAGGCGCCGTTCGTACCCGCGAGTGGTGGCGATGCCGTGAGCATTGCTTTGCAGTGCCGCTTCCATCCTATTGCACTCGTGACCGGCGGCGGCGATTGGACGCAACCGGATTTCATTCAAGCGTATGAGATTCGCAGCGCCAACACCGACGGAACCGTTCCATCCGGCAGTCCTATCAATTTTGACGGTCCGGTGATGTCGATTTGGCCCGCTAGCACGCCGGGCGTCGCGCGAGCGGTAGTGCGGAATCTGCAAACGGGGAATTATGAAGCCTACGTTGTCACGGCGACTTGCAGTCAGTAGCGCCGTTCTGGCGATTGTTGCGCTTGCGGCGCAGTCGGCGAGGCCGGCGCGCCGGCCGCATTATGGCGGGACGCTGCGCGTAGAGATAGGCGCCAGCGTGAGCTCGATCGATCCTGCGGCTCCGGCTTCGTCGCCTGACGAGGCGGCGGCGAAGCGCCAGATTGAGTCGCTGATCTATGACAACGACAACGGCGGTTCGCAGGGTTCGGCTGATTCGGTCGCAGGTTCGGGGCCGTTCCGTATCTCGGAGTGGCAGCCCGGAAAGCAGCTCACGCTCGTTTCAAATGACGATTATTCCGGCGGCCGCCCGTTCGTGGACGCAATTGAAATCGATATGGGCCGCAGCGTTCGGGATCGCTTGACGGACCTCGAAGTCGGCCGGGCGGATTTTTCCGAGATTCCAGCCGAAGACGCGCGACAGGCCGCGGGCAGCGGCGTTCGCATCAGCGCATCGCAGCCGGACGAGTTGATCGCAATGGTATTTTCGCCCGGTCACTCCGCCACGGCCGATGCAAAGCTTCGCGAAGCCGTCGCTTGTTCCCTTGACCGCGCGGTCATCGTCAACTTCATTTTGCAAAGGGAAGGGCAGCCCGCGGGCGGACTACTGCCGCAATGGTCCAGCGGCACCGCATTTCTTTTCCCCACTGCTGCCGATACCGTTCACGCGAAGGAACTTCGTTCGCAAATCGCGGGTTCGCCTTTGATTCGGTTGGGATATGATTCCGGCGATGCCTTGGAAGAAAGCATAGCCGACCGTATTTCTGTGGACGCGCGGGCGGCCGGAATTTCCGTTGTGGCTGCGCTGTTGCAAACCGGGGCGGGGGCAAGCAGAACCGACGCACGGCTGATACGGGTCAGCATGGTTTCGCCGCATCCCGCGGCCGCGCTTGCCGGGCTCTTAGGCGTGCTCAATCCGCTTGCCGGCTTGGCCACGACCGCGAACGAGATGAGTTCGGCACAACAGATTTACACAGCTCAACGCTCGGCTCTCGACGCATTTTCGATAATTCCTGTCGTTTGGGTGCCGCGCGTATACGGGCTCAGTGGCCGCGTGCGCGACTGGCAAACCCCGGTGACGGGCGATACTTGGCCCCTGGCAAATGTCTGGTTGGATACGGGCTCCCAGAGTTCGGCGAAGCAGAACTAGGCGATAACGCAAACTTCGATGACTTTTCGGGCGAAATTGTTTTTGGTATTTACGCTGGCGCTTTTGGTGTCCGTCGGCGTCATCGTTGCAGGCGCAACGCTCAGCACCCGGCAGGCTTTTGAGCAGCTGAATGCCGAACATACGAGCGCCCTCGTGGCTCAATTTCAGCAGGAAATCGATAGGCGTAAGGCAGAGGTTGTGACTCGTGTGCACGGGGTGGCCGAAGACAATGGCACGGTGACCATGGCGATGAATCTCGCACGCCCCGGTGCCGACGTCTCCATCTGGGTAAACGACGCAAAGCCGGTTGGCGACGCGCACCAACTCGACTTTCTCGATTTTCTGGGCGACGACGGCTCCATCATCTCATCGAAAGAATCGCCTGCGCGATTTGGATACAAACTCGCGTGGGTGCCGGCGGTTCAAGATTGGTCGAGTGCAGGGGCGTTCCTTGCAAGAGTGGATACTCAGGACGGTTCTCAAATCGGACTGCTTTCCGTGATGTCGATCCGCGTGGGTGACAAAAATCTTTACGTCGTCGGTGGTGAAAGGCTCGATAGTAAGTTTCTTTCCGAGCTTGTATTGCCCCGGGGAATGCGCGACTTGCTCTACCTCAATTTGGAC
Source organism: uncultured Acidobacteriota bacterium (assembly GCA_963753205.1). GTDB lineage: Bacteria > Acidobacteriota > Terriglobia > Acidiferrales > UBA7541 > Palsa-295. Next base: position 150,875 of record CAVWBL010000004.1, read on the forward strand.
CAATCTTTCCAAGCGATCAACCTGATCGACGTTAACGGTCCAGTAGTGCAGGGTGATCCATTTACGTCCACGATCAATGAAGAGTTGGCCCGGCCCTCAGAACGAATCTTCACAATTCCATACACCCCGGAAGCTGGCGCGGCGGAGGTGTTTCACGCCCTGCCGCTGCTCGGACGCAGCAACGAGCTTCTCGGAGTGCTGCTCGTGGGGAATTCTCAACGGGACTTGGCCGCGATCGAGCGCCGCATCGCATTCCTTGGAGCCGCCGTCGCTCTGGGCGGCCTCTTTCTTGGCTTGCTGCTTAGTTGGTGGGCGGCGGCCAGAGTCACGCGTCCCGTACGAAAGCTTGCGGCTGGAGCTCAACGTGTTTCCCAAGGTGATTTGGATTCCCGAGTGGAGGTGCGCGGTCCCTCCGAGATGATGCAATTGGCACGCTCCTTTAACAGCATGACGGACCAGTTGAACGAGCAGCGCGAGCGCCTGGTGCAAGCTGAACGAGTCGCCGCCTGGCGCGAATTGGCACGTCGTTTGGCACACGAATTGAAAAATCCGCTCTTTCCGTTGCAGACCACCGTGCAGAACATGCAACGCGCGAAGGATCTCGATGCGAATCAATTTGAAGAAGTCTTTCGCGAATCGACAGGAATTTTGTTATCCGAGATCGACAACCTGAAGAAAATCGTGAGCCGCTTCAGTGACTTTGCGCGCATGCCGCAGCCGGAGCTCGCGGCCGTCAATATGAACGATCTGGCTCGCGGCACGGCCAAGCTTTTTGAATCGCAATTCAGCGCCGTGGGGCGGCCGCCGATCACGTCCGAGCTGCATCTGAATCCGGAACTGCCCATGATTGAAGCGGATTCGACTTTACTCAAGCGTGCGTTGGAGAATTTGGTGTTGAATGCAATGGACGCCATGCCCGCAGGCGGGGTTCTCATGGTGCGGACCACTCAGGAAGATGGCGGCGTACATTTGGAAGTTTCCGACACCGGCACCGGACTCACGCCCGAAGAATGTGATCGTCTTTTCACTCCGTACTACACAACGAAACAGCACGGAACAGGCCTTGGCCTCGCGATCGTGCAATCTGTAGTAAGCGACCATGGCGGCCGCATTTCCGTCGAAAGCGAAGCCGGTGTCGGCACCTCCTTCCATATCTTCCTCCCGATGAAGCCGCCCCCGTCGCCCTGCCGACCATGCATCCTCGAATGGCGACGGAGCGTAGGCATGCCTTCGAAGGCAAATATCCTGATCATCGATGATGACGCAAACACCCTGGCCTCCCTGGCGCGTGCGTTCCGCCTCGCCGGCCACGAAGCTACAGTCTGTGACAACGCCGTCCGCGCGCTCGATCTCGCGAAAACGCAGCGCTTCGATCTGATTCTTTCCGATGTCGTGATGCCCAATCGCGATGGCATCGCTCTGCTTGAGGATTTCAAAAATGCGGGTGTCTCAGCGCCCACGGTGATGATGTCCGGCCAGGCGACTATCGACATGGCCGTGCGTGCCACTCGGCTTGGCGCAATCGATTTTCTCGAGAAGCCTATCTCAACCGAAAAGCTTCTGCTCACAGTCGACAACGCCGTCCGCCTCGCACGTCTGGAGGAAGAGAATCGCGACCTGAAGCGCCGGCTGGGAAAGCATCGCATCGTGTGGGCCAGTCCTGCGATGCGCGAAGTGATGGCTCAAGTAGAAAACGTTGCCGCGAGCGAAACGCGCGTCTGTATCCGCGGCGAGACAGGCACAGGCAAAGAACTCATCGCACGCACGTTGCACGAAAAGAGCCCGCGCGCGTCGGGTCCATTTGTTTCGCTGAACTGCGCGGCGATTCCCGCGGAGCTAATGGAATCCGAGCTGTTCGGTCACGAAAAGGGATCATTCACAGGCGCGGCTTCGCGCCATATAGGCAAGTTCGAATTGGCGCACCGCGGCACGCTTTTTCTCGACGAAATCGGCGACATGCCCCTAACCATGCAAGCCAAGCTGCTGCGTGTGCTCGAAGAGGGAGAGATTGAGCGCGTCGGCGGTGGGCACCCGTTAACAATTGACGTGCGTGTCGTTGTTGCCACGCACCGCAATCTCGAAGAGCAGGTCCGCCAGGGAACGTTCCGCGAGGATTTATATCACCGCATCTTTGTATTCCCGATCGTATTACCGCCATTGCGCGAGCGCCACGAAGACATTCGTGTGCTCGTCGAGCACTTCTCAAAGCAGCTTGCTGACCAAAATAATTGGAAAGGGAGAGTGTTTTCCGCGGACGCGATTGAAGCTCTCGAACGATATCCGTGGCCGGGAAATGTCCGCGAACTGCGCAATGTCGTCGAGCGTGCTCTGCTGCTTGCAACCGGTGACACAATCGATGCCGAGACGATCGCGCTCGCTTTGCCGCAAAATTCCTATACTTCTGCCTCCAGCGGCTCGGGTCCGACGACATTCGGTACTCTCATGCAGCGTACCGAAGCGTTCGAACGTGAAACCCTCCTCGCCGAACTCAAGCGCAATCATCAACACATGACGAAAACAGCTCGCGCGCTCGGACTCGAACGCAGCCATCTCTACAAGAAATGCCAGCAGCTGGGCATCGATCTGCGAGCGCTTCGCGCAACGGAATAGCTCCAGTTACGAAGCCTGCGCCTGTCGCGTTCTCAACACTAGAAACGATCCGACGGCGCAGAAAACCGCCGCATAGGCGAATCCAGCCGCAACATTCACAGTCGACCAAAGCGCCCCGACGACAATACTCGAGACCAAGTCCCCGATGCCATTGGCCGTCGCGAGCACACCGAATCCCGAACCGCGAATATTGGCTGGCAGAATCTCCGGATGCCGCGGACTTTTCCAGCGACTGCTGAAACGCATCATGTATGCCGGCGATTCCGAAGAGCACGACAAACAGGAAGACCGTCGGATTGGCCACTGCAAAGCCGGCATATGCCGCCACGCCAACGCCATAGCCCAGTGCGAGCAAGTTCCGCTTTCCGATGCGGTCGCCCAGCGCGCCCGCGGGATACGAAACTGCGGCGCTCATGAAATTATGAAATGTGTAGAGCGCCACGGAAATTGCTGCCGCTCGCGCAGCGCCATGCGTCGGCGTAAGCGCTTGCGTTGCCCTTAGGATTAACAAGGTCGGCGCAAACGCTCCAATTCCATGCGCGAAAACGCCCGCGAGCAAGCGCCAATAGTCTTTTGGCAGCTGCCGAAAGCTCGAGGCAATGCTCGGCGCGCGGCGGCCCTCGACGCGCTTCGCCGCTGGCACGAGAAATGCAAAAGCAAGCGCCGCCGTGAGACCGGGCAGCAGCGTCCAGCGAATCGTTCCGCGAATGCCAAGCGTGCCCACCAGCAGCGCAGCGCAAAGTGGTCCAAGCACCGCTCCGAGCGTATCCATCGCGCGCTCGAATCCAAACGCGCGTCCCACTTGCTCCGGCGCGACGTTATCGGCGAGCAGCGCGTCGCGTGAGGGCCCGCGGCTGCCGCGCCCCATCCACCCAAGCGCGCGCAGCAGCAGCACGAAAGGCCAGCTTTGGGCAAATGCATAGCCGAACGTTGTGAATGCCGTCGCCGAGTAGCCCAGAATTCCGTTCGGTTTGCGCCATTTAGGCCGGTCGGCGATCCAACCTCCCGCAAGTTTGGCAAAACTGGAGAGGCCGTCCGATATCCCTTCGATGATGCCCAGCGCAACGGCTGGTGCACCGAGGCTTGCAAGAAATGCCGGCAGCAGCGACGTGGCTGCCTCATGTCCCCAGTCGGAAAAAAGGCTCGCCAAACCAATACCGAGCACGCCGGCCGTGAGCCATCGCTTTTCAGTGGGATGTGTAGGTTTGTCCGAGTAGGCCAAGAGACCTCCATCCTAATGCGACTTGCGCCTGTAAGTGAATCACACGTGTAAAATGAACGCGCACACAATTTATGAGAGCTGTGATTCAGCGCGTTACGCAAGCGCGGGTTCATGTGGACGGTCAAATCGTCGGCGAAATCGGCCGCGGGCTTGTCGTACTCGTCGCCGTCGGACGGGACGATGCACCGGCGGTTGCGGCAGCCATGGCCGAAAAGATCGCGAAACTGCGCATCTTCGATGACGACAAAGGGAAAATGAATTTGTCGCTGGCCGACGTCGGTGGCTCGGTTCTTGCCGTTTCCCAATTCACTCTATATGGTGATACCCATGGCCAGCGGCGCCCGAGCTTCATTCGCGCAGCGCCTGCCGAGCAGGGACGCACGGGATATGAAGAATTTGTGGGTGCGCTCCGGGCATTGGGTTTGCGCGTCGAGACGGGCTTGTTTCAAGCGCACATGTCGCTGGAGCTGGTGAACGACGGCCCGGTGACTATCCTGATCGATTCGTCGAAGCTTTTCTAGCTCGTGGAAAAGTTTGGCTGAACGCGCGAAGGAGCAAAAGCGTGCGAATCCGCTACGTGGGCCCTGACGCAGTCGAAGAAGCTGCCGTCTTCGGGCTGACCTTCCTGTGGCTTCTGTTTGCGCTCATCTTCTTTCTCGGGCGCCACGGCGCTGCCCCGAAGACGAAAACGACCGCGCGTAGCAACACATCCCGCATAGGCATCACAATGCAAATGGTCGCCTATGCGATCGTGTACGCGTTCGAGCGTCCTTATTTCACTCCCATAGTCCCAATGTCGAGGCGGATCGAAGCCCTTGTTCTCATTTTGGCGAGCGCGGTCGGCGTGGCCTCGATTTTGCTGTGTTATAGCGCAATGCGCGTGCTCGGGAAGCAATGGTCGCTGGTAGCGCGCATTGTTTCAGGACACGAGTTGATTCAACAGGGGCCGTTTTCTTTCGTCCGCAATCCGATTTATCTCGCAATGTTCGGATTGTTATTGCAGGCAGGAATCGTGGTTTCCATCTGGCAGGCCGTTCTGCCTGCCTGCGCCTTATTTCTTATCGGCACTTGGATTCGCATAAGCGAGGAAGAGAAAATCCTGCGTCAAGAGTTCGGTCCGGCATTTGACGAATACGCGAGGCGCGTTCCGGCATTCATTCCCGGCCTGCTCTGATCCCGTAGGCGATTGTAATCAAAAGAGGCCCGAAGGTCTCGCCGTTGCCGTCAGAAACGAAGGAGAAACCCGATCGAAATTCGCGGTTGGCTCTGAATGCTTCCGCCGAGATGTGTAATCACGTAATCTGCCTGAATGATGCGAATCGAAAAGCGCGGCGTGATCTTCGCATCCATCCCGCCTCCGGCAGCCGCGGCGAAGCCCCACTCCTCATCGGGAAAAGTAGTCAAAAAATTGTTGCCGCTTGCGCTCACCGATTGCTTCGTGGCGCCGCCTAGAACATGTACGAACGGTGCGATGCGCGAGTGACCTGAAAACTCCGGCCCAGCCAGCAGCAGATATTGCCGCGCGCGTCCATTTACGGGGAACCCGCTCGTGGCAAGGCCATAATCTCCGCTGGCATCCACCTTAAGCGTGAGCGACGGACTGAACTGCCGCGAAACGGAAGCCTCCCAGCCATTCAGACGTCTGCGGTCGGTAATCGTCGTAGCGGGAACGTCGCAAGTACCTAGCACAGGGCAGTAAGAAGGCTGTGCCTGTACCGAGACAGGTGGCAAAAAGAAAGCGTCGCCGACGAAAACCTGCATCTTCTGCGCAAAAAGGGAAGTAGGAGCCACGAGAAACAGAAATCCGAAAAGAGCCGTCGCGGAAAAACGCCGCACCAGGTTTCCTCCATGCGATTTTTGTGAATGTTTCGCGACCTTGGGATGCGAAGGCGAAGGCTGATGTTGTCTCATGCGCGCTAGGCTTCCGCCACGTCTGCGCGTGCTGACGCGATTTTCTCGACGGTGGAGTAAAGACTCGCGGCGTCTTCCACGTTGAAGCATCGCACCGACCGGTCAATCTGCCGCAAGAGGCCGGACAAAACTTTGCCGGGACCGACTTCGATAAAAATCGTGACACCCTGCTCGATCATTTCGCGAATCGAATCGAGCCAGCGAACCGGCATCGTGACCTGTCGGATGAGCGATTCTCTGGCTTCATCGCCGGAAGTTTCCGCTTCCGCGTCCACGTTTGTGATCACCGGAAAATGCAGAGCGTGAAAGTGTGTCGCTCGCAAATCGGGTTCAAGGCGTTGCTGTGCAGGTTGCATCAGCGCGCAGTGGAACGGCGCGGAGACGGGCAGGATCACAGCTCGTTTCGCACCGGATTGCGAAGCGATCTCAACAGCGCGCTTTACAGCCCCGGCGTGCCCAGAGACTACCGTTTGCTCCGGCGAATTAAGATTCGCGGGCGAGACGATTTCATTTTGCGCAGCTTTTTTGCAAACTTCCGCCACATCAGCGGGCGATAAACCGAGAATGGCCGCCATAGCGCCTTCGCCTGGGGGAACGGCTTCCTGCATGTATTGACCGCGCTTTCGTGCGATCTTCACCGCATCGCCAAACTTGATCGCGCCCGCTGTTACGAGAGCGGAGTACTCGCCCAGGCTGTGTCCGGCGGCGAAATCGGGGCTGACGCCCTTACTTTCCAGCGCTCGCCATGCGGCCACCGACACGGTAAGTATCGAGGGCTGCGTGTTGGCCGTCAGCTTTAGATCGTCTTCGCTTCCGTCAAAGCATAATTTCGAAATTGAAAAGTCGAGCGCGGCATCGGCCTCCTCGAAAACGGCTTTCGATTCGGGAAAATTGGCCGCAAGATCGCGCCCCATACCGGGATATTGCGAGGCTTGGCCCGGGAAAAGAAATGCTAGCTTGCTCATAATGGTTGCAGTTTTTGCCCCGCTCAGCCGCGGGCGGGAACGGCGGCGGCTGCGGATAGCTCCTGTTCAATTTTTTCGTTCATCCCGGACCGGCACAACTCGGCGGCGACGCGAACCGCATTTTTGATCGCGTTCGCGTTCGAACGGCCATGGCCAATGATCGTCACGCCCCGAACTCCAAGCAGCGGCGCGCCGCCGTATTCGGAGTAGTCGGTCCGTTTGCGGAACGCATCGAAAGCCTTCTTCGACAGCGCATATCCGATCTGCGACCTGATGCTGCTTTTGATCGCTTTCTTCAGCATCCCGCCAATATGTTCCACCAATCCTTCGCTCAATTTCAACGCGATGTTGCCGGTGAAACCGTCGCAAACGATCACGTCTACGTTGCCCCGGAAAACGTCGCGCCCTTCGACATTGCCTACAAAATTAAGAGAAGTCTGTTGCTTCAGCAGCCCAGCAGCCTCGCGCGTCAGATCGTTACCCTTCACGTCTTCTTCGCCGATCGAAAGCAGAGCCACGCGCGGCTTCTTCACTCCCCACAACGCACGATAATAAACCTCGCCCATTACAGCGAATTGCTCGAGATGCAACGGCTTTGAATCGACATTCGCGCCCACATCCAGCATTACCGACACGCGCTCCTTGATATTCGGGAACGCCCAAGCCAGAGCAGGTCGATCCACCGAAGGCAATGTGCCGAGCACAAACCGCGCTACGGTCATCGCAGCACCCGTGTTGCCTGCGCTAACGAGCGCGTCGGCCTTCTCGTCGCGCACCAGCCGTGCCGCCACATGCAGTGAGCTGTCCTTTTTTCGCCGGAATGCGTGCGACGGCGAATCCGTCATCGTCACCACATCCGTCGCCGGCACAACCTCGATCGGCAGATTGCCGAGCCGCACTCGGCTCAGCTCCGTCCGCACCTTGTCTTCGATCCCTACTAGAATGACGCGGACATCCGAGTACTCGCGAGCCGCGAGTATCGCTCCTTCCACCTCAGCACGGGGCGCATGATCGCCTCCCATGGCATCCAGAGCTACGGTAATCATGATGGGCACCGGTAACGGAAAGGTCAGACGAGGGAGAACTTAGGCCGTCTTTGAACTCGTGTCAATCACTTCGCGGCCCTTATAGTAGCCGCACTTTGGACACGCCCTGTGTGGCAGCTTCCGTTCGTGGCAATTCGGGCATTCTCCGAGTGAAAGCGGGTGCAAGTGATCGTGCGCGCGGCGGTTCGACGTGCGTCTCTTCGAATGGCGTCGCTTTGGATTGGGCATTCCATCTCCTCTGAACAGCCGCACTTCAAGCGGCGGGTTTGTGCCCGATTCTCTAAGGGGCAACCTACAGTCTAGCGTTTTATTGCTTTTTGAACCAGTCCTGCTTTAGTCGGGCCAATGGCGCAAGGCGCGGATCGGAAGCATTCTTTTCGCAGCGGCACTCTTCATTGTTCAGGTTCGAGCCGCAGTGTGGGCACAGCCCGCGGCAATCGCTTCGGCAGATCACCTTCATCGGCAATGCGAGATTCACTTGCTCGGCGAGAATATCGGCCAGAAAGAGACCGTCGCCCTCAAAAAAGGCGATTTCCGTATCATCTAGGTTGAGCTGCACTTCCTCCTCGACGGCAATCGAAGTCATCGGCCGGTAATAAAGGTCGAAATCTCGCGAAATCTCCTCGACAACCGTGTCCAGGCACCGGGCGCAAACCAATTCAACCCGCGTGTGCAAATTCCCATAGATCCGGATCTGCCCCTCCATAAGTTCAGCCGTTGCACGCACTTCCAGAGGGTCAACCTGACGGAACTCGCCCGAGTGGAAGTCGAGCGTGCCCGGCGCATAGCTCTTCCGTATGCGCGCCTTCCTTACCGCGAGTTCGTTTACGTCAAGAAACATACGGTGTTCGGACCAGTTTCGGCCCGGAATTTTCATTATATGTCCCACGCTCCACATGTCAAGGAACGCGCCTATTTTCGTTTGTCCGCTGACACTAACTGATACTTATGATGGGGCGGCGTCTCTTGCCTCGGAGTCGTTCCCACCCAGCAATTCGCGGCACTGCCGAAGCAGAAAATGATCCGTCATTCCGGCGATATAGTCGCAGACGACCCGCGCGCGCGACGTCTGCTCGGCTTGATTCGCATAAGGTTCAGGCATCCGCTCCGGATGATCCAGAAAAAGCTGAAACAGCGCGTCGAGCGCCTCAACGGACCGGTTCCGGTCTTCCACAATGGCGTCGTTGCAATAGATTTTCGCACTGAGAAACCCCTTCAGGAGGGCATTTTGTTCAGTTGCTGCCTGCGAAAAGGCCGCCATGCGGCCGGGCTTCATACGGACATCCTGTACCGTCGTTACGCCGCTTGCGTCCACCGCCCGCTGCGTATTCTCGATCAGGTCCGTCGCAAGCCCGTTGAACACGCGCTTCAGCGCCTCGTTAAACTTGAGCTTCGTCGCGCCCGTGGGATGTGTGCGCACGACGCCGTCCCAAGCCTCTCCGAACATCGGAACATCCGCCCGGAGAGCCTTCAGGTCGAGCAGTCGCGCCTCAAAAGCATCGTCCAAATCGGCCGTGTTGTATGCAATCTCGTCTACCCAGTCAATCAGCTGCGCCTCCAGCGGCGGACGCTGATCGAGTAAATATTCGGCCAGCTCCGGAAATTCGTCCGCTGCATAGTCCCGCGAGTGCTTCACGATGCCTTCGCGCACCTCAAACGTAAGATTCAGACCCGGGAAATCCAGATAGCGCTGCTCGAACTGCTCCACGATTCGCAAAGCATGCAAATTGTGATTGAAGCAGCCGCCGTGTTCCCGCATCCGCGCGTCGAGCTTGCGTTCGCCGGCATGCCCAAATGGGGGATGGCCGATATCGTGAACCAGCGCAAGCGCCTCGGCCAAATCCGAATTGAGCCGCAGGGCTCCTGCGACCGTCCGCGCGACCTGGGCCACCTCCAACGTGTGCGTCAGCCGGTTGCGAAAATGGTCGGAGAATCGTGCCGTAAAGACCTGCGTCTTTGCCTCAAGACGCCGGAACGCTCGCGAATGGATAATCCGGTCGCGATCGCGCGCGTAATCGTTGCGGTAGGGATGTTGCGCCTCGGGGAAGCGTCGCCCGCGCGTCTGCCCGACATCCATCGCATAGGGCGCATAAGACGCTGGTCCAATGTCCGTCAATGAGGGCTCCGGCAGCCATGATAAACCAGCGGGCGCGGAAATACCGGCGCTCCGCTTGAAAGCCGGCGACAAGGTTAGCTTAGGAATTTCCCGGCAACATTGACAGGTCCTGATCCGCCTGATCGGCGATTGGCGTGTCAGGATAATCCGTCTTAATCTGACCGAGGAGCTTCGCGGCCTGCGTCGGATCGCTCTTCTCGTAATGCTCCGCTAGGGCTAGCATTGCGACTGGCTTGGGAACGAGCACGGCTGGCTTATCGATAAGCTGCTGATAGAGCTTCACAGCTTGGTCGCCCTGTCCCGTCCGATCGTAGATCTGCGCCAGTTCGTACTTGGCCATGGCCGCGAAATTAGCGTCGCCGCCATCGGATAGTTGCTGAAGCAGACGCTTCGCGTCATCGTCCTTGCCGATCTTCTCATCAGAGACCGCAGCGAAATACTTCGCGAGCTGCCCATCATTCGTATGCGGATACTGCGCCGCCACGGCAGCGAACTTCGTCGCTGCATCGGTGTACTTGGCCTTGTCAGTAGGGAAGGTTAATTCGCCTGCAGTTGCCGGTGGCTGCCCGGTCGTGGGCACTGTGGCCTCAAACGACGCCATCGCCGTAGCAAATGCCGCCGACGATCTCGCGTCTCGCCGCTGCGAATACCAGCGCCAGCCGAGTATCCCCGCCGCGATCACCAGCGCCGCTACGAGCAACGCGGTCGTCAGCTGCTGATGCGAAAGGATTGCCTCTGCGCCGTGCGCGAGCGTATCGCGCACTTCATCCTTTTTTAATTCTTTCCTGGAAATGTGCGCCAACGTACCACCTCAAAAATCGAAAGCGATAAACCCATGTTAACACAGGCCGCGTCGGCACAGGCTTCCACCGGTGCCTGTCCCATACGTTGGATAAGGCCTCGGCGCGGTAACCGTAGGAACGGCTCTCGGTTCATTCCCCATTCCGCACGCCCGAACGGGTCCTGCAGAAGGAACGAAGGCGAACTAAACCTTCGTCACGTTTTCAGCTTGAAAGCCCTTCGGTCCCTGCTTGACCTCAAACTCCACAAGCTGGCCCTCGTTCAACGACTTGTAGCCATCCATCTCGATAGCCGAGAAGTGAACGAAGACGTCCTCCCCAGACTGCCGCTGGATAAACCCAAACCCCTTCGAAGCATTAAACCACTTGACCACACCCTGTTCTCGAGCCAATGGTTCTACTCCTCTTCGATGATCTCCCGATTCGGGTGCTTGTATGCTCCGCACGAAGCCTGAAGCCAGCCCGCCTTGGAAAGGGCTGAAGCGGCATACGGATACAACACCCCATCAGCGGCGGGATTCTGGCACGAAACCCCTTGTATGTCCAGCATGTGCAAGCTATTCTTCGTCGGAATCGGAGGCGCCGAAAGTCTCGCCCGTGTGGCGGAAGAGAAGGTAGGCGCGAATGAAAGGATCGATGTCGCCGTCGAGAACCTTTTGCACGTCGCCGCGCGAAAACTTGGTGCGATGGTCCTTGATCATCTGATACGGCTGCATCACGTATGAGCGAATCTGGCTGCCGAAACTGATCTCGGGTTTTGCGGCGTCAAGTCTGTGGGCTTCTTCGCGCCGCTTTTCAAGCTCTCGTTCATAAAGCTGCGATTTGAGGAGCTTCATCGCCATTTCACGGTTCTTGTGCTGGCTCCGATCCACCTGGCAGGCCACAATGATGCCCGTCGGGATGTGCGTGAGCCGCACGGCCGTCTCAACCTTGTTCACGTTCTGCCCGCCCTTGCCGCCGGAGCGGAACGTATCGAGCTTGATGTCTTCCGGCTTGACGACGATTTCGATGCGGTCGTCAATTTCCGGAATGGCGAAGACCGACGCGAACGACGTGTGCCGCCGCGCCGCCTGATCGAACGGCGAAATCCGCACCAAGCGATGCACTCCGTTTTCGCCGGCAAGCATGCCGTAGGCGTTCTCGCCTTCGATCTGCACCGTGGCGGATTTGATTCCCGCTTCTTCACCCGGCGTCGAATCGAGCAGGTTGGCGCGGAAGCCTTTTCGCTCCGCCCAGCGCAGATACATGCGCAGCAAAATCTCGGCCCAGTCCTGCGATTCCGTTCCGCCCGCGCCCGGCTTAATCGTGAGAATCGCGTTCAGCCGGTCGCTTTCGCCCGAAAGAAACGTGCGCGTCTCGAGGCCGGAGACGTATTCGTCCGCGGACGCGAGCTCTTTGGAGATGTCGTCGAGAATCGCGTTGCGCTGCGCGTTGTCGTTTTCTTCTTTGGCGATGCCGAAATACGTTTCAATGTCGCTCGATTTGGCATCGAGCGTCTTCTCGGCGTTCACGCGCTCTTCAAACTGCTTGCGCTCCTGGAGAACCGCCTGCGCTTTCGCCTGATCGCTCCAGAAATCCGGCGCGCTTACCTTTTCTTCAAGTTTCGTGAGTTGTTTCTGCGCGGAGGGCGCGTCAAAGATAGCTCCGGACGAGCTCCATGCGCTTTTGGAGCCCGGCGTAACGCTGCTGCAAGTCTTCGATGTGTTCGGACATGTCTTTTTTAAGTCGCTCGATTCGGAACATTCAGATTGGTGTGCTGACAACTCAGTTTAGCAAATTCGGCGCCGTGTTCATGGGAATCTGCGCTGTTGCAGCCATGGCGGAGGGGCACAGCCACTCCTGGCTGTGCAGATTTTCGCTGTTCTGCCTCCTCTGCCTCATTTACCTCCCAAGATCAATTTCTGCACCCGCCAATTCAACAGCTCCGCCACATACAACGTATTCTCGCTCGGGCACGCTATCTCATGAATCCACCCAAACTCCCCCGGCTGCTTCCCTGACTTTCCCAGCCAACCGAGCACCTTCCCGTCGAGGCTCAACTTGTAAATCCTCCCCGGAAACGCATCCGACGTATACAGCACCTGATTGGGACCCGGCGTGATGCACACCGTCCACGGTGCGCCGGGCGCCATCGTCCCGGTCGTCGCCGTCGGCTTCGCGCCGATCGCCGGACGCGCATCCGGAGGCGCTGGCACATCAATCTTGATCTGCCGTAGAAAATTTCCGTCGCCGTCGAACACCTGTATGCGCGCATTGCCGCGATCCGCCACATAAACATTTCCCTGATCGTCCACGGCAATATTGTGCGGCGTGTTGAACTGCCCCGGCCCGTCTCCCGGCGTACCCCACGATTTCACCCAATCGCCGGTTTTGTCGATTTTCGCCACGCGCGAATTGATGTATCCGTCGCTGATGTACGTGTTCCCCGCTTTGTCCCACGCCATGTCCGTCACCTGACGGAACATCCCATCCACCGGCGGCAGCGGCGGCCTCGGATGCTTCAGCGGCCCCGTTCCTTCGTCGGACGCTTCCTGCTTCCGCCCAAACACCATCATCACGCGCCCCGCCTGATTGAACTCGATCACCATGTCCGAGCCCTTGTCCGCTGCCCAGATGTTGTCGTGCGGATCGATCCGCACCGAATGCGCAAACGACCACGCGTAAAGATTGTGTCCAATCTCGCGCATGAACTTCCCATCCGGCCCAAACTCCAGCAGTTGCGCCGCCGCCGCGCCATAAGCCGGCCCCGTCGTATTCCCCCGCGAAAAAACATAAACGTCGCCCTTGGAATCCGTCGCCACGCCAGCCACTTCGCCAAAATACATATCCGCCGGCAACTTTAAGTAATCCGCCACCGCCTGAAACCTAATCTCCGGCACACTCGTTTCCTGCGCATCTTGCGCACTCATCCCAATCGCCGCCAGAATCACCGCCACCGCCGCGACGACCAACCTGGGCATCGCTCCAAGTTTCATCCGCATCACGCACCCCCTTAGCGCGCCACTATATTACAGACGCGGGTCGACTGGCTCGCTTTCAAGCGCCAGCACGCCAAAAACGCATTCATGCACGCGCCGCATGGCTCCTTTCGAACGAATCGTTCCACCGCCTCCACGCCCAACGCAAATTCGCGCACGGCCAAAGATCGTTTCCCCGCAACGGCGCGACTGCGCAATCGCTCAAGATTTTCGGGCAGCAAATATATACAGTTCCACCGCCCGTAGCCTCTCTCGCTGAGTGAGCCCGCGCCGTCCCCGAAATGCAAAATCCAACGGCTTCACGACCATTCCTTCGCCGCCACGGCCCGTCAGCTCTGTCCACCCCGCCGTCAAGTGCCGTGGCCCCGAGTACTTGCGAATTATCTACGGGCCAGAATCATTGCGTCGCGTCTTCGATACTGCTGTTGTCCGTTACATCCACCAATTTATAGGGCGTCGCCATCATCACCGATGCGCTCCTTCTGCATCGCAGGAAGGGTCTCCAGCCTCAATTTTTGCGACGCGATTTCGAGTGCGCGGTGCGCTACGTCCATACCGACAATTTCGGCGAAGGACTTGTCTTTGAGCATTTCGCGCAGTAGGCGACCTTCGCCGCATCCCAAGTCGACCACGCGCTTGGTGCCGCAACTACGGAGAGTCGCCATCACAGCGCCAATCCGCTGTTCGTTCAGCACAATCGGCTAGGACGCACCTTTAGCCACTTCTGGCACAAGATTTTCGCCATCCGTAAAAACGCCGGAGCGGAAAATATTTTCCCTCCACGAAGTACTTTATTTTTAGTAACTACTGCGCTATCATTCGCCGATGAATGCGGCCAATCACGCGCAATCAAGCCCGGGCTGCGATGCAGCCGGAACAAACAGGTGGGCTCCAACGAATTACGCTTCACAGACCGCCAATCACAAAGTCTAATCGATACTCCCCCGATTAAAAAACGCCGTAAGGCCAATCAAAACAATAGATCCGGATTTCGATAGTAATTGCGGAAGGATTCGAAACAGGATTCGAAGCAGCTCAAGTCCTCCAGTCCCAAGCTTCCCGTTTCCAGAATCTAATCGACAGTCTGCCGATTCGAATGCAAACTAACTCCCGTATTCTCAATGGGATTTCAGTTTTTAATCGACAAAAAAGGGAATTTTTCTTAAGCTCGGAACCCGGCACCGGAAACCCCAAACCCACCGTTCTAATCGCAACTCGTAAGAATTAAAAACGCACGTAACTCTATGAAAAAAAAGCAAGGGACACAGTTCTAATCGCGGTAGCCGGCCCTGGGGAAACGAGGTTGCTTTTGTGGCGGCTGGCTTGTCGTTCAGTCGGGCGGTTTTTGGTCGGAAGCAAGCTTAGCCGGCCTTCGGCCACGCCACGCAGCACAGCCGGAATCTCGGTTTTGGCAACAACTTGAAGACGGCTATGGATTTCCGGCGAGGCAAGAATGCTATAATCCGCTGAAAGGCTGCGCGATGTTGACGCTGCGGCCGGCTGGGGACGGGCCATGGGAATTGAACTTCGCGAGTTCATGAACTGGGCGCGCAGGCGAAAAACCTTCGCGTCCCTTCTCGTCGGAGCGACGCTTGCGATCGGAATCACGATCGGCGCAATCGTGCCGGGCGGCGCGCTGGCGCACCGCGCGGAGGGACCGAGCGGCGCGGCGATGCTCGCGGTTCCCGAACCGGTGGCACTCTCGAACGCCTTCTCGGGAATCACCAAAAGAGTCGAACCCGCCGTCGTAAACATCTCGACCACGCAGGTATTGCAGAAGCCAAAGTCTGCAGGCAAATCGCGTGGTTTTGGCAATGACGACGATTTGCTGAACCGTTTTTTCAATTCCCCGGATGATTCGCCGGACGCGGAGCGCAGCATCGGCTCCGGCGTGATTGTAGACAAGAAAGGTTTCATTCTAACTAACCAGCACGTAATCGATGGTGCCACGCGCATCCAGGTATCGCTCGACGGCGATTCGCGGCGGTTTACAGCGCGCGTGATCGGCAGTGACAAAGAGACCGATCTCGCCGTGATCAAGATCGATACGGATCAGGAGCTGCCGGTCGCTCCGCTAGGCAATTCAGATGGCGTGCAGGTGGGCGATTGGGTGCTGGCATTCGGTAGCCCGTTCGGATTTTCGTCAACTGTAACGGCGGGTATCGTAAGCGCTAAGAATCGCGCGGCCGAACAGGAAGGTCAGGGCCAGTTCCAACGATTCATTCAGACCGATGCGGCGATTAATCCCGGGAATTCGGGCGGCCCGCTGGTAAACATGGCGGGAGAGGTGATCGGCATCAACACGGCCATTTATACCGGCAGCCACGGCTTTGAAGGCGTCGGCCTCTCAATGCCTTCGAACGTTGCGATTGGCGTTTACAATCAGTTGGTGACGACGGGTAAGGTGACGCGCGGAGCAATAGGCATCACGTTTGACGATCGCGTCAGCCAAAATCCGGTGACGATGAAGGAACTGGGCGCACCGTATGGAGTTGTGGTCGAGGCAACGGATCCCGACAGCCCCGCACAGAAGGCGGGTCTGCAACCGGAAGACGTGATTACGGCCGTAAACGGGCAGGCCGTGCATAACGGCTATGAATTGGTGAGTCCGATTGCCGCGACGCCGATCGGGCAATCCGTCCAGCTCCATCTTATCCGCGATAAGCAGCCCAAAGATGTGACGCTGACCGTAGAAGACCGCTCGAAGATCGTACCTGCGGCATTTCAGCCGTCGGATTCGGATACGCAGGACCAGAGCAGCGACAACGGACAGCTTGGCCTGCATGTGCAGGATCTGACTTCGGACCTATCTCAGAAACTCGGCATGGGGAAGATTTCGGCGGGCGTCAGCCCGGGCGTGGTGGTTACGAACGTCGATCCGGCGAGCTTCGCGGACGATTTGCAATTTTTGATTGGCGATGTGATCGAGGCGGTTAATGGCGTGCCCGTGGGTACTCTGGCCGCTTACCATCGCGAAATGTCGAAACTGCAGCCCGGACAGGACGTGCTTTTCAAGGTGAAACGCTACGATGGGGGCCGCGATCACGTGTTGATCGTACCGCTGGCAGGCACGATTCCTACGCCGTCAGCGCAGTAAACAGTCCAAAGCGCATGGCCGCGCTTGGCGTGACAACACTCTGCGCGCTCAGACTCAACTAAAAAATCAGGAAGCAACGGGGTTCGATTTATCCGTATCGATGCCCAGATCCGCAACGGCCCTGTCGAGCACGGACTTGTCGATTTTGCTGTCGGTGTAGAGTTCGTGCAGTGTGGCTAGTGTGATGAACCGCGAATCAACTTCGAAGAAATTGCGCAGGGACGACCGACCCTCGCTACGGCCGAAACCGTCCGTGCCAAGTGAAGCGAGCCGGCGCGGCATCCACTTACTGATCATGTTGGGTAACGTCTTCAGGTAGTCTGATGCAGCGACGAGCACGCCGGGTGCGTCTTTGAGAATCTCGGCGACATAGGGCACGCGCTGCTTTTCGCCGGGATGGAGGCGATTCCAGCGGTCGATCTGGTTGCCGTCCATGTAAAGAGCTTTGTAGCTCGTGACGCTCCAGACGTCGGCTTCGACGCCGTATTTTTCGGCGAGAATCTGCTGCGCCTTGAGTGCCTCGTTGAGAATGGCGCCGCTGCCGAAGAGTTGCGCGCGTAGTTTTGCCTTTGGATTAGCCGCCGCGCGGAAGCGATACATGCCTTTCAGGATGCCATCACGGACGCCTTCGGGCATCGGCGGCATCGCATAATTCTCGTTCATTACCGTGATGTAGTAGAAGACGCTTTCGCCCTCTTTGTACATGCGGCGAATGCCGTCTTCAATGATCACGGCGATTTCGTAGGCGTAGGCGGGATCGTAGGCAAGCAGGTTTGGCACCGTTAGCGCCAGCACGTGGCTGTTGCCGTCCTGATGCTGCAAGCCTTCGCCGGACAGCGTGGTGCGGCCAGCCGTGCCGCCGAGCAGGAATCCGCGCACCCGCATATCGGCCGCAGCCCAGATGAAGTCACCAATACGCTGGAAGCCGAACATTGAATAGTAAATGAAGAAGGGAATCGTGTTCACGCCGTAGGTGGCGTAGGCATTGCCGGAGGCAATGAAGGAGCCCATTGAACCCGCTTCCGTAATGCCTTCTTCGAGGATCTGGCCGTCTTTGACTTCCTTGTAATAAAGGAAGTTATCCGCGTCAACGGGCTCGTATTTTTGGCCGGAGCTCGAGTAGATTCCGGCCGTGCGAAAGAGTGATTCCATGCCGAAGGTGCGAGCTTCGTCCGGGACGATGGGGACGATCAGATGGCCGATTTCGGGGTCTTTCAGCATCTTGCGCAGCATGCCCACGAAAGCCATGGTGGTAGAGACCTCGCGTCCACCGCTGCCTTCGGAGAATTCCTTGAAAAGTTCCTCGTTGTTTGCCGCGAGGGGTTTGGAACGTACGCGCCGCTGCGGCAGGTAGCCGCCCAGTGCTTCACGACGCTCGCGAAGGTAGCGCATTTCCTCGCTGTCATCAGGAGGGCGATAGAATGGGATCTGATCGCACTGTTCGTCGCTAAGAGGAATTGCGAAACGGGTGCGGAACTCGCGCAACTCTTCTTCGTTGAGTTTCTTCTGCTGGTGGGTAACGTTCTTGCCTTCGCCGGCTTCGCCCAAGCCGTAACCCTTGATCGTGCGGGCCAGGATGACAGTTGGAGACCCACGGTGTTCGAATGCAGCTTTGTAAGCGGCATAAACCTTGCGAGGATCGTGTCCGCCGAGCCGCAAACGGCGCAACTCTTCGTCCGAAAGTGGTTCGACAAGTTTCAACAGACGCGGGTCTGTGCCAAAGAAATGCTCGCGCACGTAAGCTCCGGACGAGACGACGAGTTTTTGATATTCGCCGTCGACCATTTCGCCCATGCGCTTGACGAGCAGACCTTCGGTATCGCGCTCGAGAATGGGATCCCATTCGCTGCCCCAGAGGACCTTGATGACGTTCCAGCCCGCGCCACGGAATGCGGATTCAAGCTCCTGAATAATTTGTCCGTTGCCGCGTACGGGTCCGTCGAGGCGCTGGAGATTGCAATTGATGACGAAGATCAGGTTGTCGAGCTTTTCTCGAGCCGGAAGGGTGATCGCGCCCAGGGATTCGGGTTCGTCTGTTTCGCCATCGCCGAGGAAAGCCCAGATTTTCGCGTCAGTCTTCGGCTTCAGCCCGCGTGCTTCCAGATAACGTGCAAAGCGCGCATTGTAAATCGACATTAAAGGGCCCAAGCCCATCGAAACAGTGGGAAATTCCCAGAAATTCGGCATCAGCCAAGGATGCGGGTACGACGAAAGGCCACCGCCCGGTTTTAGTTCCCGGCGGAAGTTATGAAGATTCTCGGCCGAGAGTCGCCCTTCGACAAATGCGCGCGAATACATCCCTGGTGCGGCGTGACCTTGGAAATAAACGGTATCGCCCTCGAAGTCATCGGTACGGGCACGGAAGAAATGGTTGAAACCGACCTCGTAAAGGGTGGCCGAGGAAGCAAAAGTGGAGATATGGCCCCCGATGCCATTTTCCTCGCGGTTCGCGCGCACGACCATGGCAGCTGCGTTCCAGCGAATGATGCTCTTGATGCGGCGCTCGATTTCCTGATTGCCGGGAAAGTCAGCCTGCATGCTGGCCGGGATTGAATTGACGTAGGGAGTGTTGGCGGTGAAGGGAAGATCGACGCCAACGACCTTGGCATGGGCGCGGAGGCGTTCAAGGATGTATGACGCTACTTCCGGGCCGCTCGACTGGAGAACCGAATCAAGAGACTCGAGCCACTCTTGAATCTCTTCGCCATCGAGATTCGGCGATTCGAACGGCAGTTCGGCCTCGAGCTTCGGCTCTACGTGCTGCAACTGCGTGATAGTTTCGTTGTCCATGGCCTCGCTTCCGTGCTCCTGCGTGATCTAAAACGAGCGAACGCCCCCACGGCACTCGCGCGTATTTATTTGGTCAGAGTAAGAATACACCCACATTGCATCCCGGACTAGGCGTTCTCGTGCGGCGCCGAGACTTGCTTTGCGCTCGCGACCCAGTTGCTGGGGATACGCAACGAACCGGAGGCGAGTTGGCCGACGAGTTCGCGGTCCGCCGGAAGAAACTCGAGCTCGAGCAGCGTCTGCGGGAAACGCCACTCGATCCGCTCGAAGGCCAGGTTTTGCACCTCTTGCGGACGCGCTGAAGCGGCAAAGAAAATAATCTCCGTGGAAACGAGCTCGCGATATTGGAACGAAGTTCGATAGACTTCCGGACCGACCGGCGCGTCGACGCCAAGTTCCTCATTCAATTCGCGCGCGAGGGCCGCTGATAGTTCTTCGCCGGGTTCGACCTTGCCGCCGGGAAATTCCCAGAGAAGGGCAAACCGATCACTGCGCCGTCGCTGGCACACGAGCACACGGCCATCGGATTCGATCAAGGCGGCTACGACTTTAAGCATTGGCTCGCCAGACATTCTATCGTGCGGGCAATTGAATCCACTATTGAAATTTGGAATGCGCGTCAGCAGAAAAACCTGCTGGCGACCGCGATTAGAAGCTACTCCTTTCCTTTGTTTTCATGGAGTTACGCCGGTTTTTAATTCTTGTGAGTTGCGCTTAGGAAGAGAGGTTCGGCCGCGCTCTTTTCCGGCATTTTGATATCGCAGAAGGCGATCCCCGCGTTAACCGTCACGAAGGTGTCACCGGACGACATGAACTTACGCTGGGCCGGACTTCACGAAGAATTTGCGTCGCTGGTCCTGTACCTGTCGGGATTTCACTTGGCAATCAATTGGGAATGGCTGCTCGCGGCCACAGGAAGCGTTTTTCGCCGCTTTCGGGAGTCCGCACTATGAAATTCCTGCGCGTATTATCGCGGATTGCGCTCCTCTTGGTTGCTGCCGCGGTAATTGTCGGACTGACCTGGACGCATTATGGCGGTGCGGCGCAGCCTGTTTTGCCGGAGGCGACTATCAGGCACATGGGACCTGCAATTCGCGCGCTATCAGGAGGAGATGCGCCATCAGCCGTCCGCGCCGAACGTCGGTTACGTTACGGATTTCGTTGGGTAGGGTATTTTGCTGGCAGTCTGTGCCTGGGTGGGACGCATGACATTTCGATCGCGGCTAAACCCTGCGCCGCGCGGCGAAGGGCAACCGGTCTTGTTGGGCTTGCTTCAACAACGACTGCAGAGCCTGAGGCCTTCGCCCGATTCCCGGATTCCTCTTCCTCCTGTCCGCTGACATCTATCCCGTACTTCGGTCCTCAACCGTGCTTCGATCAACTGTGAAACCTTCACTACACGTCGAAACCGCGTTTGGATTCAATTTTAAAGTCACAAATAAAAAGCGCGCCGGAGATTGGGCTTTCTCCGGCGCGTTTCAGTTAGCCGAATGCTGCTTTGGACTACTCGTCCGCCTGCACCTTCTTCAGCGCCGGTTTCGGGATCTGCCAGATCAGGCCGGCATCGTCCGCGTTGTTCGGGAAGTACTGCGTCGACTTCTTCGCCGAGGGAAGCAGGATGATGTCCGCGCGGCGGTTGTAAGCCAGCCAACTGCCGCGAGTATTGCGGGCCCGGGCTTTCGGCGCCGGGTTGGGGTTTTGCGTTTCGAGGCCCTTGACGGTGTCCTGATCGAGTTCCTGGTCCTTACCGTAAGCGGCGGTCTGAATCTTGTCAGCGGAGACGCCTTGCTGGACAAGATAGTCCTTGATGCGCTCCACGCGGCGTTCGCTCAGGTCCTGGTTGAATGGACGGGAGCCGCGTACGTCAGCGTGGGCTTCGATGGAGAGCTTCGCATCGGGGTCGTATTCGAGATACTTCTTAAATCCATCCGCGAGGGTAGAAAGAGCGAGCTGCTGGCTGCGGACCAAACCGACGTCAGGGTGCTTGGCATCGGGATAATCGGTCGGGTAGAAGATGCTCTGCAGCAACACGGTGGGAATCGGTTCGACCGTGCCGGTGATGTGCAGCGAGGCGGTCTGCGTGGCGCTGCCGCCGCAGACGTTCGTTGCGTTGAGCGTGTAGGACTTATTCTCGTCAATCGTGCGCGCCGGCTGGCCCTCGGGCACCTGCGAGGTGTCGCTTGGTTCCGGCTTTACGGTCTGCGTGCCGGTTGCATCGACCTTATTGCCGTCGAGCGTGACATTATCGGCATTCGAGGTCTGCCAGGTGAGCGTGGAGGAATCCTGCGTGATCACCTTGTCGCCAATCTTGCGATATTTCAAGTCGGTCGGATTCGCGGTGAGACTGGCGTTCACGGTCGTATTGACGTTGACCGTTCCGCTGCCTTTAACGGTGCCGCCGGGACCAACGGCTGAAAAGTCGTAGGTTGTGGTTGCGTGCGGCGAAACAGACTGCGTGCCGCTCGCGTCCACTTTACCGACGTTCGAGATATTGGCATCGACCGTTTCGGCGGATTGCCAGGTGAGCGTTGCGGACTGGCCGCAATTGATTTGCGCAGGCGTAATGCTGAAATTCCCGGTTGTCGGCGCGACAGCCACTTGAGCGCTGGCAATGCCTACCTTAAAGCGGGGCACTTCTTTCAGCTTTTCGGCGCGCGACCAATTGACTGTCTTGGTCTGGCCGTTAGCGAGGTTAACGATGGTTTTCTTGTTAGCCTCGACCGTGACATCGCCGGACCATATGGTCTTGCCCTTGTGGGTGACCGTCAGGTGGTGGGTTCCGGGAGGCAAAAGGAGGTTCTGGTGCCAAAAGAGCCAGTCGAAGTTGAATTCATCGACGTGGCCCACGAAATATCCGGGCGTATTGCCGTTAGAGAGAACAGCCGCTCGTGGATCGCCCTTCAATTCCACATCTCCGAATGGACCGTTTACAGGGCCGCCCTGTTGGTCGAGCTTGACATCCAGAGGGGTGGTTTTGCCTGCTTGAACATCGACTTGCTGTGAGGACATCTTATAACCGTAATTGGCCACAACTACGGTATGGTTCCCGGCGGGTAGATTGATCGTCTGGCTGCCGTCACGCATGGCTTGGCCATCGACAAAGACGTAGGCCTGCTTCGGGGAAACCTTGACCTTCAACTTCCCATCCTGTGCGAAGCCCGAGGTCGCGCCTAGCGCGATGGCTAACGTGAGGGTGAGGAGGTATCCGAATCGTCGCATCTGCAATTCTCCTGACATGTGTAGGCGGATTCACGATGGCTCCTTCGCGCCCAGAACGAAGGAGCTAGGCTAGGACCACATCCAAAGTAACGTCCTAACCCTTACTCTGTCAATCAGATTCAAAGTTTTGCAAAGAGGTCGGATTGGAACAAAAGGAGAAGCGCCACGAGAAAATTCCAACTCTAAGTGCGCGAAAGGAAGATTCCTTTATACTGCACGAGAATGTTGAGCGAAAAGATTCTTAATCATTTTCGCGAGCCGCACCATGCCGGTGACCTGGCGGATGCTTCGCATGTGGGCGAGGTGACAAACCCCGTGTGTGGCGATGTGCTCCGTCTGACGGTTCGTCTCGAGGGCGGCAAGATTATTGCAGCGGGCTTTAAGGCCCAAGGATGTGTGCCTTCGATCGCGGCGGCGTCAGTGATGACTGACGTGCTTGTCGGAAAAACACTGACAGACGCGCGACGGATTTCCGCGGCGGATATCGCAGCGGCCCTTGATGGGCTGCCTCAGGCAAGCACGCACGCTGCGGAATTGTGTTGCGACGCAATCGCGGCGCTGCGGCCCGCGCGCTGATCATTTTTGTGCGATTGCGTTCTGGTAGGCGGCTGGATCGTCAAGATTAAGGATCACTCCCTCATCGTCGGTCGGAACCTCCTCGATATCGTTGGCATGATCCCAAACGACTTGGCGTGCGCCGATGTCCGGCGAGGCGGCCAGCAATTCGTCATATAACGGCGCGCGAAAAATTACAGGATGACCGCGGCGTCCTTTATAGGTGGGCACTACTATTTGCTCTTGCGTTGAATCGAAGGCGGCGATGAGCAGCGCGACTGTTTCGCGGGAAATTATAGGATGATCGACCGGGCAAAGCATCAGCCCTTGCGTTGCGGCTTGCGGCAAGCTGCGAATCGCGGCCTGAATGGAGGAGAGTTGGCCGCGCTGCCAATGCTCATTGATGACGATCGCTTTGCGATTCACGGCAATTTGGGCGCGAATGTGATTCGCCTTAGCGCCGAGGACGACGCGTAATAAACCGACGCGCGGGTGTTGCGTGATGTCGATCAAATGTTCTACGAAAGTCTTGCCGCGATAATCGAGCAGAGCTTTGGGCATGCCCATGCGGCGGGATTCGCCTGCGGCGAGAATCGCGACGGCGAGCATGCGCTACTCGTGCGCGAGACCGGCCGCTTGCGCGAGAGTGACGGACTTGCTGAGGGCCGTTTGCGCGTTGCGGCGTACGGCGATGAGTTCGGCGGCGATGCTGACGCCGATTTCTTCGGGCGAGAGGGCGCCGATTTCCAATCCGACGGGGGCGTGCACCCGCTCGAATTCCTTTTCGCTGAAACCTTCGCGTTCGAGCGCGCGATAAACGGAAATTACCTTGCGCCGGCTGCCTATCATGCCGACGTAGCGAGCCTCGGTGCGAACGGCCCAGGCCAGTACGCGCATATCGTCTTTGTGGCCGCGCGTGACGATCAACAAGTAAGTCGATGCCGTGGGATGGATTTTTTCAAAAGCATCGTCGAAAGCGGTGTGAATGGCGGACGCCATTGGGAATCGCTGCGCATTCGCAAATGCTTCGCGGTCATCCACGATTCCGACTGCGAACCCGGCCAAGTGCGCGACTCGCGCTGCTGCGGCGGCGACGTGGCCTCCGCCAAAGATATAGAGCATTGGCTGGGGAAGAATCGGCTCGATGAAGATTTCCAACGTTCCGCCACAGATGAGACCGGCGTCGTACGCCGCGTCGTGATTTAAATTGAACGTCATTTTACGCGGCTGTTCATTGCGGATGACCTCTTTCGCCGCGGCCCAGACGTCCGCCTCGACGCATCCGCCGCCAATTGTTCCTGCGATGGAACCGTCTTCGCGCACAAGCATGCGCGAGCTTTCGTAGCTGGGGATTGAGCCATTGCTGTGAACGATCGTGGCCAACGCGCCGCGTCCGCCGGCCTGCCTCATGCGCACGATTTCTTCGAAGAGGTCCACGAGAACTCCCGATTCGGCAAATTATAGCATTCGGCGCGCGCGAAGGCGCGGACCCGATACGGGATGGTGTGCGGAGGAGGGTGCATTCTTGACTATCCGTGTGCTGCCCGATAGAGTGGGCGCAGTAGGAAAATTTGCGACGGTTGGCAGCGTCGCGATTAGAAGCTGCCCTGGAATATCGGGAAGGTATCCATCCGAAATACACTCCATGGATTGGTGTGGCGCGGTGCAATAAGGCTCCTGTGCGCAATTGTGCTGGCTGTCGGGCTAGGGCCGGAAGCGCGTGCGCAGGATGCCTCCGGTGCGCCGAGCGGGATCAGTGTGCAGGTAAGCGAGCAGATTTTTGACACGCTTTGCGCGCTGGACGCGGCAGGATTTAATGCGGATGCGAGCACTCTCGGCGATATGCCGGAACGGCTGGCTTTGCGGACGGAGTTATTAAAGATGCAGGGTCCCGCGACTCTTGCCGTTCGGGCTTACTATCATGGCCATCCGGTGGCCAATCCGAGCGCGCTGCTTTCGCGTTACATCACCTTCGCTCTCGTGCTTGGCCCTCCGCCGGACTTTACGTTTCAAGTAAGCGAAGACGAAATGCCGCCCGACGCGCTTTCTTTGCAGGACTTTCAACCACTGCTGGCCGCTTTTTACAAGGAAGCGAACTTGGGAGCGCGTTGGCAGAAGATCGAACCCGAATACGAAGGGTTGGCAGGCGGGTATCGCTCGATCGTGCGCGCGACGGTGGTAAAAACGAACGCTTACCTGCGCGAAGTGATCGGCACGCAGCACGGCCGCTCCTTCACTGTGTACGTCGATCCGCTGGCCGGAAGCAGCACAAATTTCCGAAACCTGGGGGACCAGTACGCCGTCGTAGTAGGAGGTCGGCCAACCCAGTCAGCCGGTTTGATTCAGCACGCGTATTTGCATTTCATGCTGGATCCGCTTGTGTTGAAGGACCGGGATAGCTTGCAGTCAAAGAGCGCGATCCTGAATATCGCGGCGCGCGCTCCGCAACTTCCCGATGAATACAAGACGGATTTCGTGTCGTACGCGGACGAGTGTGTGGTGAAGGCGGTCGAACTGAGGCTGCGCGGTCTTTCCGCTTCGGAGCAAGAAAAGGTTTTGCAGCAGGACGACGAAAGCGGCTTTGTGATGGTGCGGCCGCTAGTGGCGGGCCTGGAAATGTTTGAGAAGGACAATCCGTCGATGACGTATTATTTCCCGGACCTGATCTCCGGCATCGACGTGGCGACGGAGGAGAAGCGGCTGCAGGGCATCACGTTCGCTTCGTCGCAACCGGCTCCGGTGCAGGAGACGTCAGCGCAAACGGCAGAGGCAGCGAAGCAAGCGATGCTGGCACAGGGTGATCGCGAAATCGCCTTGCACGATGCAGCGGCGGCATCGGAGATTTTTACAAAGGTTTTGGACGCGTATCCGAACGAGCCGCACGCCCTTTACGGGCTTGCGGTGGCCTCAGTCCTTTTGGGGCATGCGGACGAAAGCAAGGAACTGTTCGAGAAGGTGGTGGCAGGTTCTTCCGCGGCAGGAAACCAGCCCGACCCCACGGTTCTGGCGTGGTCGCACATTTACCTGGGACGGATCGACGATCTGGAAGGAAGTCGCGATTTGGCCGTAAAAGAATACCGGGCCGCTCTGGCTGTGGCCGGCGTACCCGAATCGGCACGCGTGGCGGCACAAGGAGGCGTCGATCACGCCTATGCTGTGGCAACGCGGGGCGGAGAAGGCAGTTCGCAGTAGCCGGGAAGCAATAGCGCTCAAATCGAGCAATCTTTAGCGAGGCATAGAGGATTCCATATGAAACTTAGCAAGGTAAATTCGAGAATCGGCGTCATCGCGCTTGCCATGTCAGCGGCGCTCTTTGGCGCCACGGCAATGCAAGCGCAAGGCAATGGACAGGCGGCTCCCACTCTGAAGGACAACGGGCAGGGGCAAGGAGCAGCCGGGTCGCAGGGCGGGAAGAATGCGCAAGGGCAAGGACGCGGACCTGCTATCGATCCCGCCGAAGAGGCGGGAATCAAGGCCTTCAATGCTGCGACGACCGACGACGCAAGGATTCAGGCAGGGGAGGACTTCGAGCAGAAGTTCCCGAACAGCCGTTACCTCGAGGCGGTGCAGGGAACGCTCGTGACGCTTTATTATGGCAAGCAGGATTGGGCGAAATTCTATCCGGAAGCCGATAAGGCGCTGGCGAAAGATCCGGACAATGTGCCTGTCCTGACGCTGGTCGGTTGGGTAATTCCGCGCGTGTATAACTCACAAGACCCCACCGAGCCCGCCAAACTCGATCAAGCGGAGAAAGACGAGAAACACGCCCTGGAGCTCATTTCTACGATGCAGAAGCCGGCAGGCCTCACGGATGACCAGTTCAATCAGGCGAAAGCCAGCGCGGCTTCGCAGGCGCATAGCGGGCTCGGCATGACGTACTTCCGGAAGAACGATTTTCAGGATTCGTCCAAGGAACTCGAGTCCGCGACGACTGAAACGTCCGACGTCGATCCTGCCGATCTTTACATCCTGGGGATCGATTACCAGAAGTTGAATCGCAACAGCGATGCGGCCGCGGCGTTCAACAAGTGCGCTGCCATTCCTGGCGGTCTGCAGGACAATTGCAAGAAGGCTGCATCGTCTTTGTCAGGTTCGGCGCTGACTCCACAGTAAGACGGGCTGCTGCCCTTGGCGATGACGGTCGATGAGCGGGAAACGATCGAGGGGCTTCTCGGTTATCGTTTCAGAGAACCGGGCCGGCTCGATGAGGCGCTCACTCATCGTTCGCTGCGCCAAGGATTGGGCGGGACGGACAACGAAAGGCTGGAGTTTCTTGGCGACCGCGTGCTGGGATTGGTGGTGAGTGAGCAACTTTGCCACCTTTACCCGGCGTGGGACGCCGGGCAGCTTTCGAAGGGACTGTCGCGGCTCGTCAACGCGGTAACGATTCAGGGGGCGGCGAAGCGATTAAAAATAGGCGAGCACCTGCGTCTCGGCCCGGGCGAGGAGAAGACCGGCGGGCGCGACAAGAAGCGGCTGCTTTCCGACGCCTACGAGGCAGTGCTCGGCGCCATTTATCTCGACGGCGGCTTGACGCCGGCGGCCGAATTTGCCGAGCGTACCCTGCTGGTTCCGGCGATGAAAGCGGAGGTCGAGGCGCTCGAACGTTCCGACCACAAGTCCACGCTTCAGGAGTGGCTACAGGAACGCGGCATGGATGTAGTGGAATACCGACTTACTGATGCCGCCGGGCCTGATCATCAGAAAACCTTCGAAGTGGAAGTCTGGCACGAAGGAAAGCAGCTGTCTTTGGCGACGGGCCGCACGAAGAAAGAAGCCGAACAGGCGGCTGCGAAACTGGCGCTCGAAGTCCTCCTGGCAAGTTAGCATTTTCCGGGACGGACCGCGAAGAGACCGAGGCGCGAGTGCCCGAAATTCCCATAGAGGAAACCTCCAGCGCCGCGAGTGTCGAATCGACGAGCAAGAACGGGCAGGCTCGGCATGAAGGCAGCGCAGGCTCGCTCGTTGAGCTGTGCCAGACACTGCTGATTACCGTCTTGATCGCGTTGTTCGCCACTACGTTCGTCATCCAGGCGTACAAAATTCCTTCCGATTCAATGAATCCCACGCTTTTGGCAGGCGATCATCTTCTGGTGAACAAGTTCATCTTCGAAGGCAACGGCGCCTGGTACGAAAAGCTCCTGCCTTATCGCGAGATTCGACGCGGCGACTTGATTGTCTTTAAATATCGTTACGAAGGTCATCCGGACTACGTAAAGCGTGTGATCGGGATGCCGGGCGACCACCTGCGGATGGTGTTGGGCCGCGTCTTCGTGAATGGAAAACTATTGCATGAGCCGTATGCTGTACAGGAGGGATTCAACTCGGATGCGGGTACGGACACGTTCCCGCCATTGGATCCGTACAGCATGAAAATCGGACTTTTGCCGGAGTGGGCAAACGAGATCGAGAACTATATTCAAGACGATGAACTGGTGGTGCCGGCAAACCGATACTTCGTAATGGGGGATAATCGCGACGACAGCGAGGACAGCCGTTACTGGGGATTTGTCGATCGCGGCGCAGTGACGGGAGAGCCCGTGCTGATCTATTGGTCGGTGAACGCGTCAGAGGATGATTATACGGACCAGGGGCTCTGGGGCAGAGTCAGGGATATTGCAGATACGTTGATTCATTTACGCAGCCGCACGCGGTGGCACCGATTGATGCGCGAGGTGCATTAACAGAATGGAACTCCGCCCGAGCATTCTGCAGGGGACGACGACCGAGGTTGTGGAGCCGCCGGCGAAAGCGAACGAGCCTGCGCGTCGCCCCGGGTTTGCGAGGCGAGTGGCTCCCTGGGCCGTATTGATTGCTCTAGTGCTGGTCGTAGCAGACGGGATCGGATTATTGGTAGTCAGCCGCGCGCCGGTGCGGCAGCGATTGACGGCGCGACTCGAAGCGGCGTTTGGGCGACCGGTGCAAGTGGATAGTTGACTCGTTCAGCTTATGGGGCGGGCCGACGATCGAAGCGAATGAAGTTCGCGTGGGCGAAGATCCGCGTTTTGGATATGAATATTTTTTGCGCGCGGACTCGCTGGCGGTACGGCTTCGATGGCTGAGTTTGTTGCGCGGGCATCTCGGAATCGGAGCGCTCTTGCTGAGCGGGCCTACTGTGAACGTGGTGAACGATTCGGCGGGGGATTGGAATCTGGCGGAATGGCTGGGGCATCCTGACGCGTCTGCTGGGAGTAGCGCGGGACCGGCGCCCATTCCCTTTGCGCCGTCATTTCGCGAAATCGAGGTGGACGAAGGGCGAATCTACTTCAAGAACGGCTACGAGAAACTTCCGTTTGCGTTCACCAACGTGAATGGCGCGATTTACGCCGACGGGCCGCAGCGCTGGCGGCTCGACCTGGAAGCGGCAGCGTGGCGGGCGGCGGAAATCCTTCAGCAGCCGGGCACGATTCACGTGGCGGGAAGCGTAGGGGGAACGTCATCGGCGCTGCGTCCAGCAAGCGTGGAAATGAGCTGGACGGACGCTTCGGCTTCCGACTTCCTGCGACTCATGACGGGCGACGACTCGGGCGTTCGCGGAACGCTGGCGATTGGCCTGAATGCGCAAACGAGCGCGGAGGGATGGGCGATTCAAGGGCAGGCACAGCTCGGGAAGTTGCATCGTTGGGACCTGACGGAGCGAACCGACGCGCCTTCGCTAAATGTGACGGCAAAAATGCTGCTCGATGTGCCGGCCTCGACGCTTCAAGTCACCGATCTTTCCGTGCAGGCTCCGCGTTCGAATTTGCAGGGTGCGGCCAGCATTTCGTGGGACGATGCGTCTTCGGGCCGAAAACGGGCGGGCAGCCCTGCAGCATTCAAAATTAAATCCGCGTCGATCGATTTCAGCGACGTGCTGGCGTGGCTGCGCGCTTTTCGGCAGAACGTCCCGAACGGAGTGAGCGTGAGAGGATTTGCGCGCGCGCAGGGTACGATTTCGGCTTGGCCGATCCGCTTGACGAATTTTACAGCGCAAACGTACGGGGCCGAGCTTTCCGGAGACGGTCTGGTGGCACCGCTGCGGCTTGGACCCGCAACGATCGAATACAGCGACGGGGCGCTTCAGATGCCGCCTGCGACGATTGCAATCGGCATTGCCAAGAGCGCGGAAGCGGGCTCATTCCGGGTGGAGCTGGATGCGCCATCGAAGCGTCTGCGATCGAAAAACGCCGTGGCAGGATTGCACCTTTCGGGAACCGCGGCGGATGCGTCGGAGGCGATTGCGGCGGCGAATGCGTTTGGTTGGGATGTGGCCCGCGGATGGCAGCTCACCGGGCCATTGCATTGCGACCTTCACTGGGCGCCGCAAGAATGGCCATGGAAGGTTCGCCCAGTAGGCAGCGTTACGGTGGGTGGCATAGGAGATGAAGGCGCTTCGTTACGGGCTCCGTTTTTGAATCTGCCCGTCGGCGGACTTGCGTTCCGCATGGATTTTAAGCCGGGGGAGCGACACGTCACGCTTTCGTCTGCGCAGGCTTTTGGCGCGAATTGGAGCGGTACATTCGACCGCAGCGATGCCGCGCCGGAGTGGCAGTTTGCGTTGTCGGCGGACGAGATGACGGCCGCCGACCTTGATCGCTGGCTGGATCCGCGCTGGCGAGAAAGTTTCATTGACCGCATGCTACCCTTTCTCAATCTCGGTCCGGCGACGGCGGTGCCAGACGATTTGCGGGGCACGGGGCGGCTGACCGTGGACGAATTTACTGCGGCGCCTTTTGTCTTGCAGAATCTAGAGGGAGATTTGACGGTCCGTGGGCGTGACGTGACGCTTGAGGACGGCAGCGCCGGTCTTTTTGGCGGCAAACTCAGCGGGACGTTCGATGCGAAGCTCGGTACGACTCCCAGTTATCGCGGGCGCGCCATGTTTTCGGGCATCGACGTTAGCGCGCTTGCTGGCGGAGCGGGAACGAATTCGGCGGAGGGGATGACATTTGGCGGCGTGGCTTCCGGAGCGGCCGAATTCTCGATGACTGGAAACGCGAGGGCTGATTTAGCCAATTCGCTGGAATGCAAAGGCACTGCCGAGGTGCGCAATGCGAGATGGCGCGGCGTGGGATTGTTCGATTCGTTGGTGGCGGGCAAGCTTGTCAGTGTCGACAGCGAGTTTGATGCAGCGTCATCGCAATTCACGTGCGCCAGGGATGCGCTTGTGCTGAAGCAAATGGTGCTGATGAAAGGCCGGAAGGAGATCGACGGCGCAGGAACCGTTGATTTCGCACAGCACCTCGATTTGCAGATGCATGTGGCACCGGAGGAGCCGACAACGCACGGCCGGGCGCAGGTTCCGGCAGGCACTGCGCAGAACGTTACCGTGACGGGGACACTGGCTGCGCCGCAATTCAGTGGTGTAATAGCCGGGCGACGGTCGCGCTGACGCAGTATGGATGTCCCCGTGACTCTTGTTTCGCATATGGTACGCAAATTGAGCGTCGCGGTATTTGTGATTTTCGCGATTTGTGTGGCGGCGGCCGTATGTGTTGCGAAGGATACGCGGGTGTCGCTTGCGCCGAAGTTCTCGGCAGGGGAGACACTTGTCTATCAAATCGAAACGCAGACCACGACGGTGGGAAAAACAGTTACGCCGATCATGAACGCGGAAGGCGCAACGGAGGCCACGTTGGAAATCGGTATGCGCGAAAGGCTCGAGGTGCTGAGCGTTGATGCGCAGCCGCAGGGTGATTCAGTGCGATTCAGATTGACCTGGGATGACTCGCACGCCAGCGCGGCAAGCGATGCGGTTGATCCAACGAGCGGCGATCCGGCGGCGCTGTTCAATAAGCTGCAAGGCGCGTCGGTGCGATTCACATTGTCTCCCGATGGCGCGCTATCCGATTTCAAAGGGCTCGAAAATGTTTTGCCGGGCGGCGTGCCTCCGCCGGAAGCCGTGGGATGGATTTCGTCTCTCATCGCTGCTCGTGAATTTCCACGCGGCGGTGTCGCGGTCGGCCAGCGATGGAAAGCTGAGCGTCCAATTAGCGGCGCGCCGCTCGCCGCTCTTTTCTGGCAGACTGAATCGACGTACGACCATAAGGAGGCTTGCGCGACGCTTGCAACCGCGGCGCCAAGCGGCGCCAAGCGACCGACGCAGCAATGCGCGATTATCTTGAGTCAAATGAGCATCGGGCGGCATGGCTCGGGACGCGGCGACCAGACGCCACCAGATTATCTGCACAACGGATTGCGGACGGCGGGGACGTGGACCGGTACCGGCGACGAAATGGGCTCGATCGCGATCCAAACCGGCCTGCTGATGAGCGCGACGGAAACCAGTTCGCAGAATACGGACTACACGATCACAAGCGCAACGAGTGGGTCGAGCGTTCACTACACTTCCAAAGTGCAAAGCCAGACCGGCATTACGCTGGTTGCGCACTCGCAGAATGCCGCCGATGGCGCCCAGTGAGCGCCTGTTGAATTCCGCATCACAAACGCCACAAAAAGTCGTGAGGTCTTGTCCGCTCTGTTCGCGAGACGAGCGTACGCTCTTTGCCGAGCGCGATGGCTGGGATATCGTGCGGTGTTCGCATTGCGGCATGGTTTTCCTTGGGCACGAGCTTACTTACCAAGCGCAGCGGGAAAAGCACGACTGGCTCGAGGAATATTACAAAGAAGGCGCGCGCCGGAAGCAGAAGCATCCGATTCTGGTGTTTCTCTCGCGGCTTACGCGCCCGTTCAAACCGGAAACGAACAGCCGCTTGCTCGCGCAAACTCTGAAATGGCGCAAGAGCGGAAAGCTTGTCGATTTTGGCTGTGGCAACGGAGCGTTTCTGGAGCGCGCGCGGGAGAGGTTCGATGCGATCGGCATCGAGATGAGCCCGCGTTCGGCGGCACTGGCGCGGCAATGCAATCCGTCGGCGCGAATCCTTGAAGGGCCGCTGACGGAGGTTGCGGCACGGCTGGCGGAGAAGAGTTTCGATATCGTGACGCAGTTTGGCTACATCGAACACGAGTGGAATCCGCGCGCGGCTCTGGAAGCGGCGTTCCGCCTGCTAAAGCCGGGCGGTGTGACCGTGCTAAAGACGCCGAATTTCGATTCGTGGAATCGGAAAATCATGCGAGCGGATTGGGTCGGCTATCACGTCCCGGCCCATTGCAATTACTTTACGCCGCTGACGCTGCGAATGATGTTGGAGCAGGCCGGCTTTGAGCCCTTGCCGCAGCCGATCGCGGATCGTTTACCTACGAGCGACTCGCTGTGGGTGGCGGCGCGCAGGCCGGTGTGATTTGGAGTCTCAAGTGGCCGGCCAATCCGCTTGACGCTCCCGCATTCCATTTTGTATAGTGCAGTTGATTCACGGCAACTTGCAAAGCGGAATCAGAGAGAATCGGACCGCGTGATGAATTATCAGAATAGATTCGCCTTTACTTACCGCTTCCCATCTTGGGGGAAGCGGGCCGGCGAATCGCGCGAGGGAAATCAGCTCTAGCAGAAGCCGCACGAATTTCGAGTACCGGGCCGCGATCCTCCAACAGGAGCGCGGCATTTTTTTTGCGCGGGCGAAGATTGGAGGACGCGAAAGGCCATGGATATCAGCGATTGGCGAAAGAAAATCGACGCAGTCGATACAGCGGTGCTCCACCTGCTGAGTTTGCGAGCGGGCTTTGCGCTCGAGGTGGGCAAGCTCAAAGGAGCAGAAGGAATTTCGCTGCGAACACCCGAACGCGAGAAACAGATCGTGGAGCGCATGCAGTCGCTTAATCCCGGACCGCTCGACGCCGAAGCTATCGGGCTGATTTACGAAACGATCGTGAACCAATGCATTCGCGCGCAGGAGCGGAGCAAGGCCAGCGCGGAAACATCCAGAAAATGAACGTAAAACGCAACGCGCGCATCGCGTTTCAAGGCGAACGCGGGGCCTTTAGCGAAGAGGCTGCCATCGAGCTGCTTGGCGACGGAATCGAGCTGGTTCCGCGCCCCACGTTTGAGCGGCTGTTTGAAGCAATCGATCAAAACGCAGCGGATTACATTCTCGCGCCCATCGAAAATAGCCTGGCGGGATCGGTACACCGTTCGTATGACCTGCTTGTCGAGAGCCGCGACCTGCACATCATCGGCGAGGTGATCATTCCGATCGTGCACAATCTGATCGGCGCGAAGGGCACGAAATTTGAGGACGTGGCCATCGTCGAATCGCATCCGGTGGCGCTCGCGCAGTGCGAACTGTTTTTTGGCGCGCATCCGCAACTTAAGCGGATCGCGACGCAGGACACGGCGGGCAGCGTGCGCGACGTGACCACCGCGGGAGACAAATCGCGCGCTGCGATTGCCAGCAGGCGTGCGGCACAGACTTACGGCGGAGTGATTCTGCGCGAGCATCTCGAGGACAATCGCGAAAACTATACCCGCTTTTTGCTTCTCTCGAACAACGGCATGGCAGCATGGGGCGCGGCAACCAAGCTTTCACTCGTTTTCGAATTGGATCACCGGCCCGGCGCGCTATTGCGGGCGCTTGAGCCCTTTGCGCGCCGCGGCATTAATCTGATGAAAATTGAAAGCCGGCCTGTGCACGGCAAGCCGTGGCAATACCGTTTTTATCTGGACCTACAGGCCGCGCGCGAGCAACCCGAGGCGACGGCTGCGCTCGAAGAGCTGCAAGGCGAGGTTGTGGACCTGCGAATTTTGGGTTCGTATCCCGCGGCAAAGCAGCCGTAGCCGGCCCGGCCAGTCATGGTTGTTTGCAGACGAATAGCAGCGGATTAATGAGGATCGACGAATGATTATTAACATGCGAGCAGGGGCGAGCGAAGGCGAAATCAACCACGTAATCGAGCGCATTAAGGAATGCGGATTTCAGGCTCATGTTATCCGAGGAGAGGAGAGGTCCGTGATTGGAGTTGTGGGCGACAGCAATAAACATCGAAACGAGCTGGAGTCGCTCGTCTCGGCGCCCGGGGTTGAGGATATCGTCAGGATTTCGCATCCTTTCAAGCTAGCGGCGCGCCTCACGCGGCCCGAAGGATCGGTGTTCGATATTGGCAAGGGCGTGCAGGTCGGCGGAAACAGCGTCGTGGTTGCGGCCGGGCCTTGCGCGGTGGAGTCGCGCGAGCAGATCAGTGATGTGGCGGCGAAAGTTGCGCGGGCGGGCGCGAGGCTGCTTCGCGGCGGCGCGTTCAAGCCCCGATCGTCGCCTTACAGCTTTCAAGGCATGGGCGAAGACGGCCTGAAACTCATGCGCCAGGCTGCCGAGAAGAATGGGCTGCTGGTTGTAAGCGAAGTGATGGACCCGACGCAGATCGAAATCATGCGTCCTTATGTGGATGTGATGCAGGTTGGCGCGCGCAACATGCAGAATTACCACCTGCTGCGGGCGCTGGGCGAGGTCGACGTGCCGGTGCTGCTCAAGCGTGGGATGTCCGCCACGCTCGAAGAACTTTTGCTCAGCGCGGAATACATCATGGCCGGCGGAAATTACAAAGTGATTCTTTGCGAGCGCGGCATCCGTACATTTGACACCTACCTGCGCAATACGCTCGATATCGCGGCCATTCCCGTCGTCAAGAGCCTTTCGCACCTGCCGATTTTCGCCGATCCGTCTCACGGGACCGGTCGGCGCGATAAGGTCGCGGCGATGGCGCGAGCAGCGATTGCGGCAGGAGCCGACGGACTGATTGTCGAAGTGCATCCCGATCCCGAACGCGCACTTTCGGACGGCGCGCAGTCGCTTTATCCCGAGCAGTTCGCCGAATTGATGGACGAAGTCCGCGCAATAGCACCGGCAGTGCATCGCAAGGTGGCGTGAACTTCGTGCTTTCGCTATTGGATTATGGAATCGACGGTGGTAAATTCACGCCCGATCACGGGCTTTACATTTTTCCAGCCGAGGTGTGTGGTGAAATTGTTCAATCGATTGGCTGTGCTTTTGATGGGACTATCAGTCGGAGTCTTTCTTGGTGTGGCGGTGCGGGCGCGCGCGCAAGCACCGGCGACGGCTGAGCAAATCGAGAATGGTGCTGCTCCGGCGGCGCAGGCGGGTCGCGGAGGACGGGGCGGGCGAGCAGGGCGTGGGCCTGCTTACCCCGTGCATCCGCAGGCGGATGACGCGACCATCGCGCGCGGCCAGGCAATCTACGGGCAGTATTGCGCGACGTGCCACGGCATGGATGCTCGCGGAGGCAACGGCGGCATTAACCTTGTGCGGTCGCAGTTGGTGATGGACGACGATAAAGGTGAGTTGATCGCTCCAGTAATCCAGAACGGGCGGCCGGATCTCGGCATGCCTAAGTTTGACCTTACCGCGGACCAAGTCACAGATATTGCCGGCTACCTCCACAGGGTGGGTGCGAACTATCGCACGATTATTGATTTTCCGACGAATATCGTCGTCGGGGACGCGTCTGCGGGGCAGGCATTTTTCAACGGCGACGGAAAGTGTGGCACGTGCCACTCGGTGACCAGCGATCTCGCCGGCATCGGCGCGAAGATGGATCCCAAGTCGCTGCAGAACGCGCTCGTATCAGGCGGTGGCGGGCGGGGCCGCGGTGCAACGGGGATTGAGGTTCCTCCGACGACGGTTACTGTGACGCTCACCGGCGGCAAAGCGGTGGAGGGGAAGCTCGATCATCTCGACGATTTTGTGGTCTCGCTGACGGATGCGAACGATAACCACCTGACATACGATCGCGACAAGGGTGTGGCGAAGGTGGTGGTGCACAATCCGCTGCAGGCGCATATCGACATGCTGCCAAAGCTGACGGACGATCAGATTCACAATCTCACGGCGTATCTGGTAACTTTAAAGTAACTTCAGCTTACGAAGCGCTAGATTCCGCTGCGCTGCGGCAAGAGCGCCGCTGTTTCATTCCCGCGATCGTTTCACGGCTCGTTTAGCTTTCGAGGGTTTTACGGTGCCCGGATTTTGCGGGGAAGGGGATCGGCTCTGAAGTCTTGCGGTGCTCCGAGCACAGTCTAAGGTGGGCTCTCGCTTGTTCGGCCCAAGGACCATTCGGCGCGTGCCTCAGGTAAAGAACCCACTCGTGGCGGGCCAGTTCACGGGCGCCGCTTTTTTCGTACGCCAGCGCCAGATTAAAGTGAACATCCGCGTGCGTCGGCATGGCACGGGCAGCCACGTTCAGATGTTCAATGGCCTCGGCCATCCTGCCTTGCTCTTCCAGCACACAACCAAGGTTATAGCGCGAAATGCCGTTCGCGGGATCGAGCTGTACTGCGGAAAGAAACGCGGCTCGCGCTTCTTCGATCATCCCCATTTGATATAGCGCAACGCCCAGATTGATGTGCGCCTCGATCCAATTCGGCGCCCGGTCCAGTACACGACGATAATGTTCGGCGGCGTCGGGTAAAGATTCGGGACGCGTTTCTAGCTGTAAGGCCGTTTCGAAGAGCTCTTCGGCGCTGTGAGTGGACATGGGGCGGACCTTTCCCGGCGTGGGCTGGGCTTCGAAGGGGAGCGCCCATTGGCGGCGGACTGGGTCGAATGGCTGGGAGTCACCCGGCGGAACGATCAGGAGTGCGCTACCGCGCTCAATGGCCGAAATTTGGTACAGCCGCAGGGATGGGGATTCGAACTGCTCTTCTACGAGCGAAATCGCGCGTTTCACGCGGCTTGCCGGGATGTTGCTTTCGGTGAGGCGCTGAAGAGTCTGCAGGGAAACGAGATCGCCAAAAGAGTAGAAGCGCTCACCCCAGCGGCTTTCGGGATAGATCAGCCGCAGCCGCTCCCAGTAACGAAGGCGGCTCTGCTTTACGCCCAGAATACGTTCCACTTCCTTGCGCGTGTAACTTTGGGGCAAACCGCCAAGCCTCGTCTTGAAACTTCTGCCAAAGATTATCTATCAAGTGTCAAGAAATGGGGCCGGCATTTCATACCCTTTTCCAGGATTTTCCACAGCATTTGCACGCGATTACCAAAAGATGACACGGCGTTTCGTCACTTGGTGAAGAGCGAGAGAGGCTTGTTATGCTTTTAGGGGCTTTTGCCTTCCGCAATGGTTCTCGAAACCGCAGAACGGCTCTATCTGGAGCGCCAAGTAACGCTTGGGCGCGCAATCCTGGTCGCGCTGTCGCTTGTGGCGTTGCTTGAGACGGCTGAACCGCCCGTACGGCCGATGGACGTCATTTTCCTCTCGGTATATCTCTTCGCCGCGCTGGTCGGGATTGTCATCGAACATTCGCCCCGGAAAAAGACTTTCAGGATACCCCTGGCGGCGGATTTCGCAGTTTTGCTGGCATTTTTGGTTCTGACGCCAAGCGCTTCGGCCTTTTGGTTCCTTTTCCTCTTTTCGGTGTTTGCGCTGGCCACGCGCGGCAACACGAAGGCTATTCCCGCGCTGGTCGGAGTTGCGACGGCCGGCGTGCTGGTGCGCGTAGGGCTGGCGGAGCGATTCCAGTGGCAGAGCGTTTGGCATTGGATCGTTATAGCGTTTGGCATGCTCGTCTCGGGCCTCGGAATGGGGTTCCTTGGCGCGCGCGAACGCGAACATCTCTCACGCCAACGCTTTCTGGAGCGAATCACGGCTGTGCTCGATTTTGACCGCGGGCTGACGGAGTCGATCCGCCAGGTTCTCGGCGAGTTGTCACAGGAATTCAACTGCGAGATGGCCTGCCTTGCCGTCCGTGATGAAGAGCTGGAGCGAATTTTTGTCTGGAAGGTCAAACAGGGCGAAACTGGCGTGCTTGGTCCCGATACGCTGCCTCTCGAGCGTGGCGAAACATTTCTGCTCGATTCGCTGGAGGTCTCCTTGGGATGGGAATTTGGCAATGGCGAGGGCCACGGCTTCGGTTGGGATCGGCGAACAGGCTGGCAATTTCGCGAAATCCCAGCGCCATCCCAGACGACTCAGCGCGAATTGAGCTCGCGGTCACTGCTGGCATCGACAATCGAACTCGACAAGCGCCCGGCCGGACGGGTGGTGCTGGTTCGGCCTGAAACCATGTTGGACAAATCAGGCGGCAATCCCCATTCGCCACGATTCACGCAGAAGGAATTGCGCTGGCTGGACCAAGTCGTAAGACACCTTGGGCCGCCGCTGGAAAATCTCTTTTTATTGCGAAATTTGCGCACGCGGGCCGTCGAGGCAGAGCGCAGCCGCATTTCGCGCGATTTGCACGACGGCATTTTGCAGACG
Source organism: uncultured Acidobacteriota bacterium (assembly GCA_963753205.1). GTDB lineage: Bacteria > Acidobacteriota > Terriglobia > Acidiferrales > UBA7541 > Palsa-295. Next base: position 190,264 of record CAVWBL010000004.1, read on the forward strand.
CTTTTGAGCCTGAAGATCCAATTGGATGTGCTTGCGGGGCAAGCTGCCCGAATGCCCGGAAGCGGCCTGGGCGCAGGACCTCGGCAGCCTGCAAAAAACGGTTCAGGAGGAAAGCGACGAGTTGCGCCGCATGGTCACGGATATGCGCCCCCTGCGCGTGGAAAGCGCGGATATGCGGGAGCTGATGTGTGGATTTGCGGAGCGTTTTCGGAGTGAACACGGGTTTGGCCATGGATTTATTCATCGAAGACCGCAATTTGCAGGCTTCCCGACCGGATTTGCCGGGAGCTATTCCAGATATACAGAGAGTCAATACATAACGTAAAAAAGCATGCGCATGCTAGCCACGTCGTGGTAAAACTATGGCAAGACGAGTCGAAAGTCTTTCTTGTCATCGACGATAACGGCCGGGGATTCAGCTTTTCCGGGACGTTATACGAGCGAAGAACTGGATCGGCTGCGGCTCGGGCCGATTTCAATCAAGGAGCGAACGAGGAGTGTGGGGGGCACCTTGACAGTGGAGTCGAATCCCGGGCCACGGGGCGCGGCTGACAGTCGAAATTCCCATTGAATTAGCAATGACAAAAACCAAACAGCCTATTCGGGTTCTGATCGCGGACGACCACGCCATTTTCCGCGATGGTCTGCGCAAACTGTTGGAGGGCGACGACGAAGTTCCCATCGTCGGCGAGGCGGCCAACGGAATCGAGTGCATGAAGATGCTCGCGAAGTTGAAGCCGGATATTCTGCTGCTGGATCTGCGCATGCCGGAAAAGGACGGCTTGGGCGTCCTCGAGGAAGTCAATTTCGATCACGATTGCCGACGCGCGTCATCGTGCTGACGGCCGCCGAGGACGATCGCGACGTGGTGCGCGCCATGCGACTGGGCGCGCGCGGCGTGGTGCTGAAGCAGTCCGCGAGCGATTTGCTGTTGAAGAGCATCCGGAAAGTGCATGACGGCGAAATCTGGCTCGATAACCGCATGACCGCGGAAGTGATTGATGCATTCAAGAAGTCCGCCGAGGCGGGTCCAGCGCCGCGAAAAGCCGCTGCTGAGCGACCGCGAAAAGGAAATCGTGCAACTGGTGGCGCAGGGATTCCGCAATCGAGAAATCGGCGAAAAGCTTTTCATCAGCGAACAGACGGTGAAGAATCATCTTGCACAATATTTTCGATAAACTGGGCGTTTCCGACCGCCTGGAACTGGCGCTGTACGCGATTCATCACCGCCTGATTGACCAGGCTTGATCCCCTTAAACGCGCGGAACTCCCTTACAAAATACGCGGTTTATTGTAAGTACCACTCAGTGCGCCATTTACGCATCTGACCTGCCTAGTACTTCTGTACCGAAAGTTCCCTTTGGAATTGAGTCTCTCGCTCTATTGGTTACAATCGGCATCCCGTTTATTCTGTACGCGTCTCAGAGAGCAGGAGGATGCAGTGACACTGAAAGAACGGCGAGCGGCCCGGCGTTTCCTTATGCGCCTCCCGCTGACGGTCCGCTGGACCGACGAAGCAGTGGTAGGCGAGGCAGCGACGGAGTCGCGCGAGGTCAGCTCCCGGGGGTTGTACTTCCACCTGCCGAAGGGATTGAAGAGCGGTTCGCCCGTGGAGATCGTGATGACGCTCCCGCACGAACTGACTCAAGCCGGCCCCGTGCGCGTGAGGTGCCTGGGACGGATCCTGCGTTCGAGTCCGGAATACTCCGGCGAAGTCGGAGTAGCCGCGGCGATCGAGCGCTACGAATTCATGCGCAACGGCGAGCACGCAGCCTGACGCATAACGATTTCTTGCCCAAACCCTGCGGAGATGGGTAAGAAAATGCCGGGCGGTTCGGGTCCCTCAGCCGGTGCCGCCCGGGCAATTTTTCGCAGGTGTCGAAGCTTTCTGCCCAATAAGCTCGGTCTCTCCGCGCTTATCTTCTGTATCCAGTAAATGACGTATGCCCCGCCTCTTTATCCCGTGATAACATTGGAATTGTATATTTTCTTTTTGCCACCCGGCCCGTGGCTGCCGACGCCGACATAGTCCACGTCAGCCGTCTCAGCGTTGAGTGTGCTTCCAGGAGTCCGTGTGAAACTCAGCGTTCGGCTTATCGTCTCGCTCGTAATCGGCATGGCGATCGTCACCTTCCTGATTGCGCGCAGCCAGGTACGCTCCGTCAAACTTGGCATGCGAGCCGATTTGCAGCGCCGCGCCGAACTGTTGGCCGAGAGCCTCCAGGAAATCGTGGAACCGGCGGTTGCGAAACACTCTCACGAACAATTGCGCCACATCGTCGATCGCTTCGGCAATCGGCAGCAGCTCGAAGGACTGATCGTATACGACGGGGAAGGCGTGATTCTCGCGGAGAGTCCGAGCATTCTGAGCCACTTTACTCCGCCCGCACTTCCGATGGAAAAAGTCAAGGCGGATGCGGCCGGCGTGAGCGAGACAATCCACGTGGATGGCCGCGAGACCGAAGCGTACTACTTACCTTTACTCAGTGACACGGGGATGAACGGCGTGCTCGCGCTCTTCTACGACGCGAGTTACATCGAAGCGCAAAGCAACACAATCTGGCGCGACACTTTGTGGCATGTGCTTGCCGAAGCTCTCCTGATTCTCGTCGCATTTGTGCTGATCTTTCGATGGACGATCATCCAGCCACTTTCGAAAACGGCCGCCTGGATGCGGGATTTGCGCACGGGGCGTGTCACCCCGCCTCCGCGGCTGCCCAATGAGGATTTTCTTCTGCCATTTTCGAAAGAGGTCGTGAACTTAGCTCACAGCCTTGCGGAAGCGCGCGCAGCCGCAGAGTATGAGGCACGCCTGCGTGAAACAGGCGAGTCGCACTGGACGCCCGAACGATTGCGAGCCATCGTGCAGAGCCGGCTTCTCGGACCTCTTTTCGTCGTATCGAACCGGCAGCCCTATTCGCACGTCCGCCAAGGAAAAACAATTGAGGCGCAGGTCCCGGCGAGCGGATTAGTCACCGCACTGGAGCCTGTCCTGCGCGCATGCGACGGAACGTGGATTGCGCACGGCTCGGGGGATGCGGACCGCAGCGTCGTCGATCGGCACGACAGAATCCGCGTGCCGCCCGATCATCCCGAGTACACGCTGCGGCGCGTTTGGCTGAAACGCGAGGAAGAACAAGGATATTATTTCGGTTTTGCCAACGAGGGACTCTGGCCACTTTGCCATATCGCGCACACGCGGCCCACTTTCCGCGCCTCGGACTGGGAAAGCTATCAGGCCGTGAACCAAAAGTTTGCCGACGCGGTTCTCGAAGAGATGGAGGGAGCCGAGAACGCGCTTCTGCTTGTCCAGGATTACCATTTCGCGTTGCTGCCGCAGATCGTAAAAGCGCAGCGGCCCGACGTGCGCGTTGCGATTTTCTGGCATATTCCCTGGCCGAATCCGGAAGCTTTTCGCATTTGCCCATGGCAGAAGGAAGTGTTGGACGGTTTGCTGGGCGCGGACCTTGTCGGGTTTCACATTCAGGCACATTGCAACAATTTCCTCGAAACCGTCGACGCCGCTTTGCAATCGCGGATCGACTGGGAGCGCTTCGCGGTAAAGCGCAACGACCATACGACCTTTGTGCGCCCGTTCCCGATTAGCGTGGATATGCGCGAATCTCCAATCCCCGGGGAGACGCGGTCTCCTTACCAGATTCGCGCTGAAATTCTGAAGAATTTGGGCATCAATGCCAGGTTCCTTGGCGTTGGCGTCGACCGCCTCGACTATACGAAGGGAATCATCGAGCGATTCCGCGGAATCGAGCGGTTTCTCGAGAAGAATCCCTTCTACATCAAGCATTTCACGTTCGTACAGATCGGCGCGCCGAGCCGGTCGAGCATTCCTCGCTATCAGGACTTCACAGCGGAAGTCGAAAGGGAAGCGGCGCGCATCAATGAACGGTTCGGCGCGAACAGCTGGAAGCCGATTGCATTGCTGACGCGGCATCACAGCCACACGGAGATTCTGCCTTACTATCGCGCCGCGGACCTGTGCATGGTCACCTCGCTGCACGACGGAATGAATTTGGTCGCCAAGGAGTTCGTGGCCGCGCGAGACGATGAGCAGGGGGCGCTGATATTGAGCCAATTCACCGGCGCGATGCGCGAATTGCCCGATGCATTGATCGTGAATCCATACGATACCGAAGCGGTGAGCGAAGCAATTCGCGTCGCGCTCGAGATGGACGCGGATGAACGCCAGATGAGAATGCAAAGAATGAGGCGCACGATCCGGGAGAATAACGTCTACCGCTGGGCTGGAACGCTCATCAATGAACTGGCGGAAATTCGCATCGACGATGCGGAGATGGCCTTGAAGCAGGAGACCTGATGATTGGAGGGCTTCAAGATTGACCTCAATTCGGGCCATTGCGCCCAAGCGCGACTCTCGCCATAAAAAAAGCCTTCCCTCGCGCGGTCAGCCTCCTCAGTACGCCTTTCGCGCATTCCAAGAGATCGTAGTTCAATTGCAAAAAGCCAAAACGCGGATGCTTCTGCTGGATCTCGATGGCACCCTTGCCAGAATACGGAAGCGTCCCGAAGACGTGCGCGTTTCTAAAAAGGCGAAGGCGCTGCTAGCGCGGCTAGCGATATTGCCAAATACAACGGTGGCAATCCTGAGTGGAAGGAACGCACAGTCGCTTAAAACACTCATAAATGTTAAGAGCCTCCGGTATTTCGGCTTGCATGGCGCCGAGCAAGGCGGAAAGCCCGCCCGCATTGGGGACGAGCAGCGAAAGGCATTGCGGGACGCCAAGCGAAGCGCCCGGCAAAGCATGGCTCGATTCCCGGGGGTAAGCGTCGAAGACAAAGGGTACGGCTTTACCGTTCATTATCGCGAAGCCGAGCCACCGGCCATCCGCAATGCAGATCAGGCCTTGCAGGCCATCTTGGCCCCCCTGCGGCACGCCCTGCACTTGCTCCACGGCAAAAAAGTATGGGAAGTGCTTCCTTTGCAGATTCCGGGAAAGGGTGAAACGATGAAAAGGGTCATCGCCGATTCTCCGGCCGCAGCCCTGGCATACATCGGCGACGATGAGCCAGACGAGCCCGCTTTTGCGGCGCTCGAAGGTCATGTGACGATCCGCGTGGGAAAAACTCCGCAAACGCATGCCCGTTTTTTTTTGAAAAGCCCTAGCGAGGTGCTTCGTTTCTTGAGCATGCTCGAGAGGGAGTTGCGGAGTTAACTAAGCGCCTAAGTGCTCCCGCAAAATTCGCAACATGCGCCGCAAAGGCTCGGCAGCGCCCCATAGCAGTTGATCACCGACAGTGAAAGCGCCTAAGTAGTCAGGACCCATTTTTAACTTGTGAATGCGCCCGACGGCCACGTTCAGCGTGCCGGACACGGCGGTCGGAGTGAGGCAGCGGACGCTGGAGTCTTTATTGTTGGGAACAACGTGCACCCATTCATGCGCGCCCGCCAGCAGCGACTCGATCTCACCGAGCGGAACATCCCGCTTTAGTCTGAAAGTAAGCGCCTGGCTGTGGCAGCGCATCGTACCGACGCGCACGCATATTCCGTCTACGGGAACCGGTGGATCGAGCCCCAGAATCTTGTTCGTTTCCGAGATCCCTTTCCATTCCTCTTTCGTCTGTCCGCCCGGCATTTCTTTGTCAATCCAGGGAAGAACGCTCCCCGCCAGCGGCGCGCCAAATTCCGCGACAGGCAACTGCGGTGACCGCTGAACATCGAGCAGCAAGCGCTCCGCTTCGAGCGCATTTTCAGTGGGCGATTCACGATATGGATTCGTGAGGAGGGACATTTGCTTGACGAGTTCCAGCACTTTGGCCGCGCCCGCGCCTGAGGCGGCCTGATACGTCATCGAAGTCATCCACTCGACGAGTCCTTGCTTGAAAAGCGGCCCGACGGCCATCAGCATCAGGCTGACGGTGCAGTTTCCTCCGGTGTAAGTACGAACGCCGCCGGACAATCCCTGGCGAATCACGTCCAGATTCAGGGGGTCCAGGATGATGACGGAATCATCGGCCATGCGCAGGGTAGATGCCGCATCGATCCAATAGCCCTTCCAGCCGTTCTTGCGGAGCGGTGCGTAGACATCGGTCGTATACTCGCCGCCTTGGCAGCTGATGATTACGTCGCACGCGCCGAGGTCCCCAAGCGCGCCGGCATCCTTCAGAGCGGGATGGCTCGACTCGGGCGGCGCTGTGCCGCCGGCATTGGACGTTGAGAAAAACACCGGCGCAACGCCCTCGAAATCGCGCTCCTCGCGCATGCGCTGCAGGAGAACGCTTCCGACCATACCCCGCCATCCGACCAGACCCACGCGCAACATGTTTCCTCCAGGAATTTACCCATTCTAACCTGAAAGTTCGGCGTTTCAGAACCAGGTAAGGCCCTAGCACAGGGGCACATTCTTTATTCTTTCAAAATTCGGTGCATTTAATCTGGGTCAAGATTAGAATACGGGCCGTCCAAAGCAGACATGCTCGTGGGGCGCGATTACGCTCTCCAGGATTCCGGAAGATCGTTAAAACTTAGATTTCCGGCCCGCGAGTGACAAGCGTCACAGCGCAGCACTGGCGGAATAGGATATACGACAGGTTTGAACATGACGGAGACCAATTCGTGATCGTCGGCGTAGTGAAGGAGAGCTTTCCCGGCGAGCGCCGCGTCGCACTCATACCAGCTGTATTGCCCAATTTGGCTAAGGCCGGGCTCGAAGTAATGGTAGAGACCGGAGCGGGCTGGCAGGCGGGCTATCCTGACCAAGCGTTTGCCGAAAAAGGCGCCAAGGTCGCGCCGGACCGCGCATCGGTATTCGCTGCGGCAGACATTATCGTGCAGGTCCTCTGCTACGGTTCAAACGACAAAACAGGACGCGCTGACATTCCGCTCCTGAGGCGCGACCAGGTACTCATCGGATTCCTGCGGCCTTTTGGTTCGAAGCAGACGGTCGAAGAAATCGCCGGAACGGGAGCAGTTGCGTTTTCCGTAGAGCTGATGCCGCGCACGACGCGTGCGCAAAGTATGGACGCACTTTCTTCGATGGCAACTATTTGCGGCTACAAGGCTGTGCTAATTGCTGCAAACATGCTGCCGCGTCTTTTTCCTATGATGACGACTGCTGCGGGCACGATTACGCCGGGTCGCGTGCTCGTTATCGGGGCCGGCGTTGCAGGATTGCAGGCCATTGCCACAGCGAAACGACTCGGCGCGGTGATTTCGGGCTACGATTTGCGTCCTGCCGCCAAGGAGCAAGTGCAAAGCCTCGGCGCGCGCTTTGTCGAACTGCCGATTGAAGCCAAAGACGCCCAGGATGCGGGCGGTTACGCGAAGGCACAGGACGAAGCATTCTACGCACGCCAACGGGAATTGCTGGGCCGGGTCGTCGCTGAAAGCGATGTGGTGATCACTACAGCGGTCGTACCCGGAAAGAAAGCACCTGTTCTTGTGACGAAGGAGATGGTGCAGGGAATGGCGCCGGGATCGGTGATCGTCGATCTGGCAGCCGAACGCGGTGGTAATTGCGAATTGACGCGCCCCGAGGAAACCGCTGTGGTGAACGGAGTGACGATCGTTGGCGACATCAATCTGGCAAGCACCGTTCCGTATCACGCCAGCCAGATGTATGCGCGAAACGTAGTCGCGTTTCTTTTATTACTGGCCAAAGGCGGCAAGCTGAACCTGAACATGCAGGACGACATTGTTCGGGAAACGCTCGTCACACAAGGGGGGGAACTTGTGAATGCGCGCGTGAGAGAGTTTTGGAGCTTGCCCGCGCTGGCGGCGCGGACGTAAGGAGAAGAGATGCCTGCCGATTTCTTATCGAACCTTTACGTTTTCATCCTGGCCGGATTTGTCGGCTTCGAGGTAATCAAGCGCGTTTCGCCGCTGCTTCATACGCCGCTGATGTCTCTAACCAATGCGCTTGACGCCATCGTCGTGGTCGCCGCGATTATCATTGCCGGCCGGCACGAAACGACTCTCTCGACCGTACTCTGCGCCATTGCCGTCGCGGCTTCCTTCTCCAATATGGTGGGCGGCTTCTTGATTACCGACCGCATGCTACGCATGTTCAAGACGGGCGGCGGCAAAAAGCCATGACTGCAACCGCCATCCAGCAATTGCTCGATTCAGCTTACATCGTCGCCGCCGTTTTCTTTGTCCTTTCGCTTAAGTGGCTTAGCTCGCCTATAACGGCGCGCCGCGGCGTCCTGGTTGGCGAGATTGGGGCGGCGCTGGCCGTCGGCGCGACCCTCTTCACTCCCGAGCTGGTGCAATATCGCTGGATCATTGTTGGCTTGATCATTGGAGCGGCCGTCGGCATACCTCTTGGCATGGTTCATATGACGGCGGTGCCTCAGCGAACCGCTTTAAGCCACGCATTCGGGGCTCTCTCGGCCTCGATGATCGGTATCGCGGAATATTACGTCGGCATACCCCATATCACGCGTTTCGGAATGGGCGAAATCGCACTGGAAGTGATCATCGGTTCTTTGACGTTCACCGGCAGCGTGATTGCAGCGGGGAAGCTTCAGGAGATTCTCCCGCAACGCCCCATCACCTACAAAGGACAGAATATCGTCAGCCTCTCTGTCCTCGGCGCCGCCATTCTCCTGGCGATCGCGCTCGTGGTGAATCCGAACGCACCACTCCTTTTCCCAATCATGGTTATTGTTGCGCTCGTTTTCGGAATCTTGCTGGTCACGCCGATCGGCGGCGCGGACATGCCCACGGTTATTTCGCTCTTGAACTCCTACGCCGGTTTTTCGGCGGCGTTGCTCGGGTTCGTGTTAGATAACAAAGTCCTCATCGTCGCGGGCGCTTTGGATGGCTCGTCCGGCTTCATTCTCTCGGTCATCATGTGCAAGGCGATGAACCGTTCCTTCACCAATGTGATGTTCGGAGCGTTCGGGCAAGTGCAGACGGCGTCGAAAGCCGGCGCCGAGGAGCGTACGGTCCGAAGCGCCTCGCCGGAGGAAGCCGGCGGTATCCTGTCAGCGGCAAACAAAGTCGTGATCGTCCCGGGATATGGCATGGCGGTCGCGCAGGCGCAGCATAAGGTCCGAGAGCTGTTCGATGCCCTCACAAAGCGAGGCATCGACGTTAAATTTGGTATTCACCCCGTGGCTGGTCGAATGCCCGGGCACATGAACGTGCTTTTGGCCGAGGCCGATATTCCTTACGACCGGCTGGTTGAAATGGACGACATTAACTCCGATATGGGTCAGACCGATGTGGCGCTCATCATCGGCGCAAATGACGTGACCAATCCCGCTGCCAGGACGGACCAGAGCAGCCCCATTTTCGGAATGCCTATTTTGGACGTGGATAAAGCCCGGACGGTGATGGTTATCAAACGCAGCATGAACCCTGGCTTTGCGGGCATCGACAATCCGCTCTATTATTTCGATAAGACCCTCATGCTTTTCGGCGACGCCAAAGCTTTCGTGGGCGATATCGTCAAAGAACTTTCCACCAACAGTCGCTGACCAGCTTAGGAATGGAATTTCCTCAAATGATCCCTGTAGACGTGGCTTTCCCGTCAACCAGTCTTTCTATATGCTGTAAATAAATGGGTTAGTCACTGCAATTGCTGGCAGACGTGCGTCGAAACATCTATTTATATCTATGGAACAGGGCTACGGCAGGCCCATTGCTAGGCTAGTCCTAGTACGTAAGACTACTTAGAGGGAAATCCTTGGGAATGAGCGAATCTATTTCGGTTCCAACGGTCGAAACTATCGGCCAAGTGCGGCACATTCGCGCCAGCGCAGTCGTTTCTCGGGAAATTGCTGGCGAGATGTTGGCCGTGCCTGTCCGACATGGCGTCGGCGATCTCGATTCCGTCTACACCTTCAATGAACTTGGTGCGCGTCTCTGGCTCCTACTCGAACAGGGGCGCACATCCGAGGAATTGGCCGAATGGGTGCGCGCCAATTACGAGGTAACCGCGGAGCAGGCATTCGCCGATGTCGCCCGGTTCATAGCCGAATTGCGTGAGGAACGCCTTGTCCGTGGCGCGTAGAGCGCTCGGTGACGCCTAGGCTCGCAATATTCCTTCCGGATGGTTGGTCCCCTAAGAAAAGCAGGGACGGTGAAGTCCCTGAGGTGGATACGCTCGCTGTGCGAACTGCGACCTACGGTGAATTCAGCGGCAATCTGCACGCGCGCCAGTTGGGAAAGCGCGCTCCGGTCGAAGTGTCGATCGAGGTCACGCGGCGTTGCCCGCTCGAGTGTCAACATTGTTACAACAACTTACCCATGTCCGACGCCAATGCGCGGGCCCGGGAACTGACGTTCGACGAGCATGTGCACCTGTTGGATGAGCTGCTTGAGGCCGGTTGCCTATGGCTCCTTTATACGGGGGGCGAGATCTTCGCCCGCAAGGATTTCCTTGCCATCTACACCGAAGCAAAAAAGCGCGGGTTCCTGATCACTCTTTTCACCAATGGCACGATGATCAACGAGCGCATCGCGGATTACCTGGCCGATTGGCGCCCGTTTTCGATCGAAATTACTTTATATGGAGCGACACGCGAGACTTATGAGGCATTGACGCAGATTCCCGGTTCTTATGACCGGTGCCTAAAGGGAATCCGCCTGCTGCTCGAACGCGGCCTGCCGCTAAAGCTGAAGACCGTCCCGACCACCATTAACTACCACGAAGTCTATGAAATGAAGAGGATGGCGGAGGAAGATTTCGGCGCTGAGTTCAAGTTCGACCCCATCGTGAATCCGCGAATCGATTGTTCGCAAGCGCCGCTTGCGGTTCGCCTCTCGCCTGAGCAGGTTGTGACGCTGGATTTTCAAGATGCGCAGCGCCGCGAAGAATGGCGCCGGATCGCAACCGCCGAAGCCTCAGCTCCGCGCCCCGATAAAATCGAGACCAGGCGTTACACCTGCGGTGGCGGGATGTATGGCTGCGCGATTGATCCAGTCGGCACGATGACGATCTGCGTGCTTTCGCATCAGCAGGGCTATTCGTTGCGCGATGGTGGATTTCTCCAGGGCTGGAACGGCCGAATGCTCGACATCCGCAATCAGCAGCGGCAGCGGCCAACAATCTGCGACAACTGCCGAATTCGTTCTCTGTGCAGCATGTGCGCCGCGAACGGTGAACTTGAAGGCGGCGATGCGGAATCGCCTGTCGATTTTTTATGTCAAGTGGCGCATCTGCGCGCCTTGGCGCTCGGGATCGATCCGCCTGAGCACGGCGATTGTCCGTGCTGCAAGGGCGGCATCCACCACGATGAGCTCACCCAAGCCGCAAAACGGATCCTCAGTGAGGAGCTGCCGCTCGCGCCTCTGCCCATCGTTGCGCAAAATCGCGCATTGAATATTTTGCAGGAGCCCGCCGGCTGCCAGAGTGGCGGATGCAGTTCGTGCGGAGCGCACCGCTAGTCCGGTGCTTTTGAAAGTGAAATGACGGAAGAGCAAAACAACCCAGAGCAAACCCGGAAGCCTTATGAGGCGCCGAAGGTGACGCGCGTAAGTCTGCGCCCGGAAGAGGCGGTGCTGGGCCATTGCAAGATCATCGGTCACAGCGGTCCGGTAAGTGGCAGCTGTGTCAGCGTCACGCCGTGCAATTCATTGGGTTCCTGATCTAGAGAGGCGGAATGCAGGTCTTAGATTTTACCTCCTGTTCGGATGTCGCGCTCCAAGCGAATTGCTTCGAAGCGCCGAATTCGCTCGTTTATCGGGTCGGCGGCGTCTCCGTCGGGCTATTCGCCGCACCGGGATTGAAACTGGAGCTCGATCCTGAACTCTTTCCATTTCAAGTCGCTTCGGACAGCCCGGATGTGCGCATCGAAGTCGATTGGACGGACGAAATAGCGATACCGTCTGGCTCGCCTCTTTTTCACTCTGGCGGCTTGTGGTCGCTATATGAAGAATCTGGCGGCTACGGCTTTTATTTTTCGACGGCCCTACTGGGCGCGACTCCTTACAAAACTGCTTGGTTCGACCGCGAGTTCCGCTTCGGGCATATCTCGATGCTGCGGCGCTTCTATGACCCGTCCCAGCCGGTGAACGCGCTTGAGTATCCGCTCGACGAATTGGTGACGATTCACCGTTTGTCGCTGGGCGAAGGAGTGGAGGTTCACGCGCTCGGCGTCGTCGACGAGTTCAATCGCGGTCAGTTGTTTGTTGGGCATTCGGGAGCCGGAAAGAGCACGTCCGCACGCCTTTGGCAGAAAGACCCCGGGGCGCGCGTGCTGAGCGATGATCGCGTTGTTCTGCGCTACGAAAATGGCCGTGCGCGGATGTATGGCACGCCCTGGCACGGAGACGCAGGCTTGGCGCTGGCAGATTCTGCGGATCTGCACGGCATCTATCTTCTGCAACACGGCACTTGTAACGAATTGACGCCGATCCAGCCTGTTCGCGCCGCTGCGGAACTTTTTGCGCGCAGCTTTGTGCCGCATCACAGCGCCGACGCCTTGGCTGGTACTCTGCAGATTCTCGATCGTATCGCGCGCGAAATTCCGTGCTCTCGCTTCGACTTCGTTCCCGACCAGAGCGCCCTGGAGATGATTTGCCGTGGGTAACCTTCCGAGCGAACGCAAGGATTCGCGGGCTTTCTCCGCCATGTGCGAAGAATTGCTTGGACGCGGCGTCAAGGTGCGCTTTCGCGCGAATGGCCGCAGCATGCAGCCGAATATTCTCGACGACGATGCGCTGATCGTTGCGCCCGGAGTCGCGGCCGGCGCACGGCGCGGCGAAATTGCGCTAACCCACAGCGCGGAGGGCTTTCGCGTTCATCGCGTGATGGGGAAAAGTGACGGCCATAATCGCGACGTGATCACGCGTGGCGATGCGGGGCTCCGGAACGATCCTTTGCCCGGCCATTCTCTAGGAAAGGTAATTTCCATCGAACGCGGCAAAAGGCGGATTCAGGCCGCGGGAAGGCGAGCCGTCACGATTCACGGATTGCGCAGGCAAGGGCGTCGCCTGTGGCTGGCGGGTCGCCGCCGCGCGGGTGCCCCGTTGCTGAGTGCATTCTTCTTTACGCTGCTGTTGCTGCTTGCGGCCTCGCCGGCTTCGGCGCAGAGCCTGAGCGTCACCCTGAGCGGTACGTCGCCGGTCGCTCCCGGCGGCACGATCACCTACACTGCGGTAGTGTCGAATTCATCGTTCTTTAATGTAACCGGCCCAATCACGGTCTCGATGCCAGATCCTGCTACGACTACATTCGTTTCGGCAGGCAAGACCAGCGGCACCGGCACTTGGGCTTGCAACAACACCGGCGGAACAATCACGTGCACGGACAATGGGAATTTGGGTCTGCTCGCGAGCGCGACGCTTAGCTTCGTCGTCACCGTAAACAATACCGGCGCAACGAGCACCTACACGATTCCAAGCACCGTCACGGCGGACGCAGCAAACACCTCCCCGGTAAACGCGAGTACCACCATTACGGTACAAATCCTCGCGTTGAACGTCACGAACGCCGCTGCGCCGAGTCCGATAGCCCCCGGGGACACGCTCACGTACACGATCGGCATCTCTAATGCGAGCGGCGCCACGCTCAATTCCAACGAAACTGTCTCGATGCCCGATCCTGCCAACTTGACGTTCGTCTCGGCGGCCGAAACCGGCACAGGAACTTGGACTTGCAACAACAGCGGCGGCACGGTCACGTGTACCGATACTGCGAATTACGCCAACGGCGGCGCCACCACCTTTGCATTCGTATTCACGGTGAACGCGGGCACGATAAATGGCACCGTCATCACAGGTACAGCCAGCGCGCAGGCGGCCAATTCGATCGTCACAAACACGGCTAGCGCCAGCGTCACCGTGCAGACGCCCGACATTTCCGTCAGCAACACGCCGAATCCGGCGTCTCAGGTGGCAATCGGCGGAACGATTACCTACACGCAGACCATCAGGAACAATGGCGCCGAAGAGGCGGTGGGCGCTTCGTTTACCGAAACTACGCCCGTAAACACGACATTCACGAGCGCCACGGCTGCCGCCGGCTGGACCTGCGGCACACTGCCGGCGGTCGGCGGCACGGGCGCGATCATGTGCACTGCAAATTCGGGAACGGTAATCGCAGCAAGTGGCACCGCCACGCTTACCGTCGTTGTCACCGTGAATCCAGGCGCGGGCGTGGCGGGAACCACAATTTCCGATACCGTTACCGCCAGCGAGAGCGGCACGGATCCAAACTTAGCCAACAACAGCGCGACGGCGTCGGTCACTGTTGCCGCGGCGGATCTCGCGATGACGCAGGTGGTGTCGCCCTCGACACTCGCTCCCACCGGCACGATCACCTACACCGAGACAGTCATAAATAATGGTCCGAACACTGCCACGAACGTCGCCCTCTACCAGCAAACGCCGCCGAACACGACATTCGCTTCTATGGCTCCGCCTGCGGGCTGGACCTGCGGCACTCTGCCCGGTGTGGGCGGCACCGGCCAGGTGATTTGCACAACTGCGAGCCTTGCCGCAAATACGACGACAACGAATTTTGTCTTCAAAGTGGCCGTGAACTCAGGCGTCAGCGCGGGCACGACGATCCAAAATTACGCGGACGTCACGTCGCAAACGGCCGATCCAGTCGTCTCGAACAACTCCACGCAATCCTCTGTCCTTGTTGAGGTAACCGGTGATGCTGATCTTGGCGTGACCGCCGGAGCAGCGCCAACGCCTGTCTTCATCGATTCGACGCTCATTTACACGGTCCAGGTAACGAATTACGGCTTGACGTCGACAACCGGCACGACGCTGACCGATACGCTCCCGGCGGGCGTGACGTTCGTTTCGGCCACCAGTTCGCAGGGCACCTGCACGCAAGCGAGCGGCACGGTTTCGTGCGCGCTCGGCGCTGTTGCGTTTGCACCCTCTTCTCCGATCAACATTTCGATCACGGTAACGAGTCCCGGCACTGCCACGACTCTGACGAACACAGCAAGTGTGTCGTCCACTTCGCCAACCGATCCTTATTCGTCGAACAACACTGCGAGCGTAATCACCGTGGTCCAGCCGCTGGTTTGCGCGACCCCGGGCAAGGACGGCGCGGGTGGAACGCTGTCCGGGCTCGTAAATGCGTACTATCCTCCCGGGTCAGGCGTTACATCGGCAAATGCCGGAACTACATCGGTGGTCCTAGGCGCGGCTTCCGGCGCCAGCAACGCCATTGCAGTGGGTGACCTGCTTCTGTTCATCCAGATGCAGGGCGCGAAAATCAATACGAATGCCGCCACGATCAACACCGGCGCCTATGGAGACGGCGTTCCCGGCGATCCTGGCTCCGGCTCAACAAATCTCAGCAACTCCGGGCAATACGAGTTTGTCACGGCGACATCGGCCGTGCCGGTTGGCGGCGGAACGCTTACGTTCACCGGAACAGGCGCGAATGGCGGCCTTCTAAATACCTATTCCGAAACGGCAGCAAGCGCCTCGCAAGGCGAAACAGCGTTCCAGGTAATTCGTGTTCCGCAGTACAGCTCCGCTACCCTGAGTTCGACTCTGGCTGCGCTGCCTTGGAACGGCACGTTGGGCGGCGTGCTGGCTCTCGATATTTCTTCGCAACTTACTCTGAGCGGGACCGTCAGCCTCGACGGGCAGGGTTTCCGTGGCGGCGGTGGGAGGATTCTCGCTGGCGGGACGGGAGCGGGCACCGATTACGTTACGCTTTCGACCGACGCGACAAACGGGTCCAAGGGTGAGGGTATCGCGGGAACTCCGACGTACATCGCCCCTGCGCTTAGCTCGATTACGCTCTCCACGACGGCGACGGCAACAGGGCAGACATACGCCGAAGGCTATCCTTCCGGCAGCTATGCGCGCGGTGCCCCGGGTAACGCGGGCGGCGGTGCTACCGATGCAAATCCACCCGCCAACAATCAAAACAGCGGCGGAGGCGGAGGCGGCAACGGCGGCACGGGCGGTACCGGCGGATTTGGTTGGAACAGCGCTGGGATCGTCGGTGGCTTCGGCGGCGTGGCGTTTCCCGGATCAACCAGCGCCCTCGTCCTGGGTGGCGGAGGCGGCGCCGGTACGACGAATGATGGTGCTTACTGGAATCCAGTCACCGTTTCGGGCAACGCCGATTGCGGAGCAAACTGCACGGGTATCTTCAGCAGTGGCACAGCGGGCGGCGGAATCGCGATCATTCGCGCGGGTTCGGTTACGGGGACAGGCACGATAACCGCAAACGGCGTTACCGCGCTCGAAGTGGAAAACGACGGCGGTGGCGGCGGCGGCGCGGGCGGATCCATACTCTTTTCCACGAATACGGGTGGTGTTGGCGGGCTCACGATTCAGGCCAATGGTGGCGGTGGCGGCATTACCTGGCCGGAACATGCGCCCGGTGCCGCGTTCCCCGGCAATCGTCACGGCCCGGGCGGCGGTGGCGGCGGCGGAATCGCGCTCCTTACCGGTGTCCCAGCCAGCTTGAGCCTACTTGGCGGCGCTCCAGGTTATACGACACTTGCCGACGATGCTTATGGTGCGACGCCCGGACAAATGGGTGCTTCGAATACAGGTTTGACGATAACTGAGACGCCGGGAACGCAGTCCGGAGCGTATTGCGCCGGCGCCGATTTGGCCGTAACGAATTCGGCCAATCCGACGATCGTCCTTTCGCCCGGTACGATCACATATACGCAAACCGTTGCGAACAACGGTCCTTATGACGCGCTGAACGCCGTCTTCAGCGAGGCGATTCCAGCGAATACAACTTTCCAGTCCATCGCAGCCTCGGGCAGCGGCGCCGCTGGTTGGACATGCACCATCACGGGCGGCGTCAGCTGCTCCGATCCCGATGTGCCTGCTGGCTCCTCAGGCAACACCACGTTTACCGTTGTCGTCAACGTTGTTTCCGGCGTCCCCAGCGGAACGCAAGTCATCAATACCGATTCAGTCACATCCGGAACCGCCGACCCGAATCTCGCGAATAATTCCGCCACCGCAGTCGTACTTGTCGCCGCCGCGGGCACAGCGGATCTCTCCATCACGCAAACGGCAACGCCGAATCCCGTTGCCGCGGGTGGATCGATCACGTACACGATCACGGTGAAGAATAACGGGCCCGCAACGGCAACGACCGTCAGCTACACGGAAACGATTCCGGCTTCGCCGGGCTACGCGACTTTCGGTTCGCTCGCCTGCCCTGTGGCTTCGGGCTGGTCGTGCACGACGCCATCCGTTGGCGGCACGGGCAACGTGACGGGCTCCATCGCAAATCTCGCCTCAGGCGCCACGGCCACATTTACTCTGGTTCTCAACGTGAATGCCGCCACGCCGTCGGGCACCGTGATTTCGGAAACCGCTAACATATCTTCGAGCGTCACCGATCCGAATCCCGAGAGCAATTCAGTTACAACAAACGTGACGGTTGCCTCTGCGGGGCAATACGATCTGAGCGTAACGAGTTCGGCGTCGCCCAATCCGGTGCTGCCCGGAAACAACATTACCTACACGCAGACTCTAGGAAACGCTGGACCTGCGAGCGTCAGCAATGTTCAGTTCAGCGGTTCGGTGCCGGCCAACACGACATTTGTCTCGCTCGGCATACCGGCAGGCTGGATCTGCACGGCAATCCCGAGCGTCGGAGGAACAGGTGCGATCACGTGCTGCCCGGGAACAGGCGCCACTTGCTCGGGAACTGCGGTACCCTCTGGAACGCAAGTAAGCTTCCCAATGGTCGTTAAAGTGGGCCTGAGCACCCCGCCGGGCACGATCATTTCGAACACCATAAGCGTCGCGCCAACCGCGAACGATGTGACACCGGCGAATAACACCGCAACATCAACCACAGTTGTCGCGTCGCCCACGCAAGCAGACGTGTCCATCGTGAAGACCGCTTCTCCGGAGCCTGTTGACCAGGGAACAAACCTTACCTATACGCTACGCGTTGACCAACAATGGTCCTGCAGTAGCGGACAACGTGAACGTATCCGACCCGCTCCCGACGGAGGTGACCTTTACATCCGTTTCCACCACGCAGGGAACCTGCAGTCAGAGCGCCGGGACCGTCAGTTGCACGCTCGGCTCGCTCAGCGTTGGTAGTCAGGTCACGATCATTATCAACGTGACTGCATCAACGTTCAGCTCGACGACCTACGCCACGAATACCGCCACGGTGAGTTCGTCGACAGGTGATCCCAATCCTGCGAACAACACTTCGAGCGTTACCTCGACGATCGAAACTCCCACAGCCGTTCAGCTATCTGATTTGCACGCGGAGCTCGGACCGGCTGGCGGGGTCCTGATCGAGTGGCACACGAAAGAAGAGGTCCGCAATCTCGGCTTCCACATTTATCGCGAAGATGCCAGCGGCAAACATCGCCTTGATCCATCGCTGATCGCCGGATCGGCGCTGGAGATGAGAGGAGGGCGTCCTCAACACGCGGCCAAGACATACCAGTGGACGGATCCGGCAGGGAACTCCTCATCCTCGTATTGGGTGGAGGATGTGGACTTGAATGGCACGCGAACCATGCACGGACCCGTGCAGCCCGAGGCCGTTTCGCCGGGTTCCGGTGTGACTGCTTTCGCGCATGTCATGCGTCCGATGTTGCTAACGGATTTGAACAGGGCGACGGCGGCTTCCAGTTCATCGAGCTCTGCGGTGATTGATGGTCGCTCCAATTCGCTCATGCGGAGCAGAAACGGCTGGCCGCAGCCCGGTGTTTCGCCAAACGCGCCGACAATTGCGAACGCAGTTTTGAACGGCGAACCGGCAGTGAAGATTTCGGTTTCGCAAACGGGATGGTATCGGCTGACCGGCACGCAGATTTACGCAACAGGCTTCAGCGATCGTGATGCCCGTATGCTGCAGCTTTATGCTGAAGGCGTCGAGCAGCCGATGCTGGTACAAACGGCGTCCAGTCTCTCTCTCGGCGCGAACGGCAGTATCGAGTTCTACGGCACGGGCATCGATACGCCATTCTCCGGCACCCGCGTCTACTGGCTCGTGAACGGAACGCGTCCAGGCTTACGCATCATGCAATCGGCTGCTTCCGGTTCACAATCCGCGACGGTCACGGATTTTTCGGCCACAAGCGTACTCGAGCAGCGCACCACATATTTTGCGGCCCTGCTGAACGGCGAGAATAATGACAATTTCTTCGGGGCGCTGATCAGCTCCGCGCCCGTTGACCAGATTTTGACGGCCACCCACACTGATCCATCGTCCTCGGTCCCGGTCACCATGGACGTGACGCTGCAAGGCGGCACCGACCAGCAGCAGCATAGCGTCTCCATCTCATTCAACGGCTCGTACGTTGGCGAGATGGATTTTGCCAATCAGACCAACACGACAAGCACGTTCACCGTAAACAGCGGTTTATTGCAGGAAGGCGCCAATACCGTGACGCTTACGGCCCTGAACGGCGATAACGACGTCAGCCTGGTGCAATCGATCGTGTTGCACTACCCACACACATATACAGCGGATTCGGATTGGCTGAACGCAGCGGCGCCTGCGGGAGCATCGGTGCACATCGGCGGATTCGGCAATGCACAAATCCAGGTGTTCGATGTGACGGATCCGGCGGCGATTGCCCAAATCACAGGGCCGATTACGCTGGACGGTTCTGGCACCTATGGCATTACCGTACAGACCGCCGCGCCTGGCGCCTCGCAGCGAACGCTTGTCGCGCTCTCCGCTGATCAAATTGCGGCGCCCGATGCGCTTGCGTATCACGCCCCGAACACTCTCGATCAGGAGCGCGCAGGCGCTTCTTATCTCGTCATCACGCATCCTGACTTCGAATCGAGCGTCGCCCCGCTCGTGACCCTCCACGAGTCGGAAGGCGATCAGACGATGGTTGTCACCACCGACGAGGTTTACGACGCATTCAATTACGGTGAAAAGAGCCCATTTGCGATCCGCAGTTTCCTGCAGCAAGCGTCCGCAGGCTGGCGCGTCAGGCCGCAAGCTGTTCTTTTTGTGGGAGATGCGTCGATTGACCCACGCAATTATCTGGGCATGGGCGATCTCGATTTCGTTCCGAGCCGCATGATCGAGACGCAAGCGTTTAAGACAGCGTCCGACGATTGGTTCACTGATTTCAATGGCTCGGGCTATGCCACGATTCCGACCGGCCGTATCCCGGCGGACACGCCGGACGAGGCGGCGCTCGCGGTTTCGAAGATTGTTGCGTATGAGAATGGCTCGACGGCTGGTAGCTGGCAGCAGACGGCGACATTCATCGCGGACCAGAATGTTGGCGCTGACTTCACGACCGCCACGCAGACGGCCGCCACATTGGCGCCGAAGTCGCTTAATATCGGCAAGATCCTGACTGAAGGCGAAGATCCTTCGACGGCCCAGCAGCAGATCGTTGCCGCCATCGACAGCGGAACAGGCCTCGTTGATTACAGTGGGCACGGTGCCGAGGACCAGTGGTCGTTCAACGATATCTTTGACGATACGACGGTGCCGGCGCTCAGCAACGGCGATAAGCAGCCTGTTTTCTTATTAATGGATTGTCTGAACGGTTTCTTCGAAGATGTTTATTCGACGAGCCTTGCGGAGGATCTACTCTTTGCGCCGAACGGCGGAGCGTCAGCCGTGTGGGCCTCGACCGGGTTCACGGAAGAGCCTCCGCAAGCCACTATGAATCAGGCACTTATGAGTGCGCTGGCGGCGAATCCGAATCAGACGCTGGGCCAGGCGATTCTGAAAGCGAAGTCCGGCATCACCGATGATGACGTGCGGCGGACGTGGACCCTCTTTGGCGATCCTGGAATGCGCCTGCCTATTCCCGCAAATCCAAAAGCCGCTCGCAAGCGATAAACGGTCACTTAGCTGACGCTCGCTATTTCGGCCAGCGACCGGTGCGGCGACGCTTTGTGTATTCGTGCAGGGCCTCTTCGATGATCGGATACGCTTCGGCGGCGGGCAATATCTCGTCTACTTCCACAGCTTTACCTTCGAGTTGCTTGTAATCCTGAAAGAATCTGCGGACCATGGTGAGTTTGTGAGTTGGTAATTCTCTGGCGTCATGGTAGCTGTTGTATTCGGGGTCGGCCGTCGCTACCGCTATGATTTTATGGTCTTTAGCGCCGGAGTCAATCATGGTCATCAGGCCGATCGTGCGCGCGTGGAGGATGGTGAGCGGCGCGACGGATTCCTGGCAGAGGACGAGCACGTCAAGCGGATCGTGATCCTCGGCCAGCGTCTGCGGGATAAAGCCGTAATTCGCCGGGTAGTAGACGGCGGAGTAGAGGACGCGGTCCATCCTTATCATTCCGCTTGGTTTATCGAGTTCGTATTTCACGCTCGAGCCGAGCGGAATTTCGATTACGGCCTGAAACTCTTTGGGAATGTGCTCGCCGGGAGTGAGATCGTGCCAGGGATGCATTCAGCCTCCGATGGAATTTCTGAGCACCCATTGTAACGGGATTCACTTTCCGGAGTGACAAATTTGGCGCGTTTGGCGCCTTAAAATGGGCTTAAATGGCCTTAAAAGCCAAAAATGGCGCGAATGGCGCCATAAGTTTGGAATAGCTTTGCGGATGCTAGTCGCTCTCGGAAAGAGAGGCGGTGGGAGGCGCGATACAGGCGCGAGCCGCCGGGCTTATGGCGTAGAACAGTAATGCGCCTTGGAACCACCCTTCATCGGATGCCCAACTACGGCGATTGGGTCGCCGTTGGCCTCATCTCTTGGCGCGCTAGGGCCAAGGTATCTCTCAACCGGCAAGCGCACTCTGACGGACGTACCTTTGTCATTCGATTCGATGGTGAAAGTGCCACCGACTGCCGCGACCCTTTTGCGCATTCCGCGTAGCCCGACGCCATGGGAAGTGCCGGAAAGAATGCCGGCCTTTGTCTCTGCGCAGATTCCGCGTCCGTTATCGCGTACTTCCAACGTTACGCTATCTTTATTCGGTGGCAGGGTCACGACCGCCGACGAGCTATGCGCGTGGCGCGCCTGCTGAAAGTTCAAGACGAAGACCGCAGGCGCATCGCGCGTGAGTCGCATGACGGAGTGGGCCAACTCGTCGCAGCGCTCGCAATGAACAGATCGGCAATCGCAAGAGAAAAGGACAAGCTCGGCGACGACATGTCTCGCCGCGCCCGGGAGAATACCACCCCAATGCCGAGCGCAAACCAATCTCATCGAGCAGCGGCGGATGCAGAAGGTAGGAGACGGTTCGAATATCGGCCGCGATTCCGGCAAGCCGCTTATCCGACTCGAATGATTTCATCGCCTAGTAAGCCAGAGAAGCAAACGTGGCAAGACTTTGGAGCACGCGCCGATCTTCGCTATCGAACCGGTGCTGCTGATCGTGAGTCACCGCCCAAAGCGTGCCGACCGCCTTGCCGCCCACGTAGAAGGGCACCAAAAGAGCTTCCACAACCGGCGGATCGACTCCGCGATAGTAGTCGTAATAGCTCTCGACATGCTTGAACAGGAGTGCCTTGTCCTGGTCGAGTACAACTCCGCAAGGGCTATAGTCACGAGGCGTGCCGCCGCCGATGTATGGTTTCCACACTCCGGCGATTGCGGGCCAGAAGAATCTTTTTCCGCCGTCGTTGGCGGTTAGCAGGCTGAGGCCGGTAGAACCACAATCGACGATGCTTAGCGTCGTATCGGCCAATCGTGGCTAGCGTGTAAGGCTTGGCGATGCGGCGCCCTCAGGGAACGTTCAGGTGCAGCCGCCATCCGATGCAGGCGCATGCTCTACGCCTTCATTGGCTGTACCACCCGGCCGCCGGATCTACGCAGCCTCTTCGGGAACGCCTACGATGCGGTCGTCCGCCGCCCACGGTTGGCGCTGAGGAATGATGCCATGATCCATCGCGTAATACACTAAATCAACCACCGAGCGAACGCGAAGTTTCTGCATAACGTGGCAGCGATGTGCCTCAACGGTCCTAACCGATATGCCGAGTTCGATTGCTATTTGTTTGTTTGATTTGCCTCGCGCCAAGAGCTCGATTATCTCAAGCTCACGGGCAGTTGGCTCTGAGTGCCGGCGCTCCACAGATTTGTCAATCATGACTCTATTTTTCAGTATTTCAATCCGCCGAAGACGGAAAGAGACTTCCTGCTTACAAAAGCAAGCAGACCCCGACCGAGCGTTGTTACGCCTTCGATTGGATTGACCGCCGCCCAGGAGTGGCTGTGCGATGAGCATTTGTTGACTGGGCACGCTTCGTGGGGATATGCGTCTGGCTCGAACGAAGACCGCTATCATTACCCGCCGTAAGATTTAGCGAATTCCATCTAAAAAAATTGAAGCGTCAGGGAAGAGCGTATTCGACTGTTCGCATTTAAGCGCATCCTAGCTGTCTGAGAGCAGTTTCAGCCCGCGCTATCTCCTATCCCCTCATTGCGTCGACGGGTATGGTTACAGAGCGGGGAAAAGTGATACACCCCATGCGCGGCGAGTCTAGGGGCGCTGCAATCACGGGTCGCGTTGGAATAAGGGGTTAGCGTATAGGGGGTGAAAAAAGGGACCACCCCTGGACTCTCGCTGTCTTATTTTCCACAAAAAAAAAAAAACCGAGTGTTAAGCAGTTCGTCGCTCTGACTGCCGCAAACGTCGTGATGCTAGTTTATGCGTCACCAAATCATTTTGAAAGTAGTTGTAAGGTGGGACGGACTCACCGTTAAACAACGCGAGACCTAGGCGGATCAAATCCGGCCCACATTTGTCGAAGTGGTGAGCAACCGTTCCGATGAGTGGGATTCCACGTTTTCTAATTTCTTCGATAGCTTCTTCGATACCATCTTGTCCCACCACGGCAACATCCTTGACGCGCCTGAGTTCACGAATCGCCCCTACGGCCCCCAGGGCACTGGTATCCGATACCGATGCAATCAAGACGCCCTGTTCCTTGGGATGGCGACGAAGGAAATCTCGAACAAGTCTGTGGCTGCGCTCCCGTCTCCCATCATCGTCAAGAATTAGAAAGTTCTCTTCACCGATCTTAGGCAACTTCGATTTAATACCAGCGAATGCCCCGGTAATCCGACTCTGCACTTGCGAGCCGGCTTTTGACACAGTAAGCCCCAAGACCCAACTTACCGTTCCGTCCCAAGCGCTTTTGGCGTATTCGGCGAGGGATTTGCCTGCTTCCCAACCGGCACGAAAGCCATCTACGCCGTAAAATACCGCGTGAGGGTGTGGTACACCGAGAGCGATTAAGGGAATGCCCGCGTGCCAAATCTTGTCCGCCACTACAGGTGCGACCTTCTCATCAACCTGAAATTCGATGACGAGTTGAACGCGCTGGCGGACAAATTCTTCAGCATTGGCTACAGCACGGCCACCGTCGTACATGTTGTTTAGTACGACGAGGTCAATTCCGGCGGAGGCAGCAGCCATTCGTAGACTGGATTCCACAACACGCGCAATGGGATGTTGGTCCGACATGTTCGCGAAACCAAATCTCAGTTTTCTTGGACGCAGCTCGACCCTGTAGCGCCCGTCCTCTCCCTGAACCACGTAGCCGTGGTGTGATAGAGTCTTCAAAATGCGGTACACGGTTGATCTGGAGAATTGAGTGTGCGCGTGTATCGAATCCAATGATTGGGGGCGACTGTCAGTCTGAAGGAACTCGATAATTTGCAATGCCTTCGACAATACCGGAATTAAGTACAGCCGCGTGGAAACAGTCATTTAATTCGCTCCAATTGCGATAGGCGTTCGTATCGCCACAGCAACTCCGAGCTACCGGCCAGAAGTGTACCTAATAAAACACCTTCTGGTGTTGGTGTCAATAGGTACACGAGCATACCTATTGACATGAAGGGTGTTCTCACCTAAATTCCCTGCACTCATCCACGTGACGCCCACGAGCATATAGGGGCCGATCAGTGCCCCGAAAGGCGTTGAAGATACGTGGGTGTTCGAAATGGGAGACGGATGCTTCCATCTCAGGAAAGCGCGTTCAACCTCAAACAAGGGGGGGATCTTATGGCTTCAAGACTCTACAAGAATCGGATTCTGCTGGGAGGTCCTTCTGCAGGCTACGCAATGCGCCAGCGAAGACTTGCTCAGAGCGACTTTTCGTTAGGCCTGCTGAAAATATTTGTATTGACGATAGCATTGCTCGTTTTGTTGCCGAGACTCTCTTTCGGTCAGGCAATCAACGCTCAGGTTACCGGAACCGTGGTCGATTCGAGCGGTGCGGTAATCCCGGGAGCGAATGTCGCGTTGACCAATACTCTGACCCAGCAGGTCCGTAGCTTCGTGTCGGATAGCTCGGGTGGCTTTGTGTTTCCAGATGTCGTACCAGGCACTTACAGTTTACGGATCACTAAAGACGGCTTTGAAACGTACAACCAGACCGGTATCGCCATATCCTCTGGCGAGACACTTGCCTTGCATGAGATCCCGCTTGCCGTCGGCAACGTAACAACAGAGATTTCGGTCGTTGCGAACGGGGCACGCGTTGAGACGGATACATCTGCACGGACGGGTCTCGTTACCACCTCCCAGATTTCCGAAATACCCAACAAGGGCCGCAATTTCCTCGACTATTTGAACGTTCTGCCCGGCACCGCAGGCAGCGCTACCGGAACCGATGCTCCCGCGTGGAGCGCGGCACCTCCCGTATTCAACGGCGGAGATTCGGGAACCACAGTTATACAGATTGACGGTGTCACCAGCCAAGATTTGAACCTTCGGAGTAGTTTGATTCAGCCAAGCGTTGACGCCATTCAGGAAATGCGGGTGCAGACAGGAAACCAGAACGCGGAATTCGGCGCACGCGGCGGCGGTACGATAAATGTCACGATCAAGAGCGGTACACGCGATTTTCATGGAACAGCATACGAATTCAACCGTAACGACGCGTACAACGCTAACGACTATTTCCGCAAGCTGAATAGTAATCCAAGCATTGCGATGCATCCGGCACCGTACAAATACAATGATTTTGGTGGGACGATCGGAGGTCCGGTTATCCTCCCAGGTACGAACTTCAACAAGAGCCGAACACGGGCGTTCTTCTTCTTTTCGGACGATAACCTTCATCGCACTATAGCGGGGAACCCCTCTGCTGTCACGATGCCGACTCCAAATGAGCGGAACGGCATCTTCACGAATTTGGTCGGGAATCTCAAGGTCCCTGGCGCGGTATGTACAGGCACCGCTCCTAACATCACTTGTAACGTGCAGGGTGCCCAAAATACGGCTGGGGCGCGATTGCTTTCGCTGTTTCCCCAACCTCAGTGCCTCAGGCCTGCCGTCGACACGGCTGCGAATTCTTACAATGGCCTATCGTCTACCCTGCCCGCCTGTGGGGCCGCCACTTCAAACTTCAGCTTCGTAAGCGTTTCCCCCTACCCATGGTCAGACATAATCTTGCGGAACGATTTCAACTTAAACGCTAAAAACACAATGTTCGTCAGGTTGCTCAGAAACTACGAGGACCAGGAGGGTTCGCCACTGCTTGGCGGAACCAATGGTTGGCCGCAGTCTCTTACTGACTGGAAATTGACCAGCAAAGGCGCAACCGTCAACTGGGTTTCCACTGTCAGCTCGAACCTAGTAAACGAAGTTGAAGTCGGCTGGAACTATATTTTGGCTCAGGTAGAGCCATATAACCAGACTGCGTTGACGTCCAATAATCGTGCCGGTCTCGGGCTAGGCCCGACCGTGCTCCCCGTGTTGTTTCCCGATGGCTCAAATGGAGGTGCGCAATCGCTTCAGGCCAATCGCTTCGACCTGATTCCTAACCTGAGTTTCGGCGGTGCCACACTTGAAAATTATGGCTGCGCGACTCCAGGAGCTACAGGGTGCACTCTACAAAATGCTCCAGCTGCGTCCTTTGAATCGCGCTATCCGTTCTTCAGCACGGACTCTGACTGGGTCGCCCGGGAGAACTTTACCTGGGTCAAGTCGTCCCACCTATTTAAGTTTGGCGTCTATTACGAACACGTCTCGCGAACCACTCCTCGCGCCGCTGGTGCCTCTTCTTTTAACGGGGCGTTCAACTTTAGCCAGTCTCCGATCAATCCAATTGATACCGGAAACCCTTTTGCCAACGCATATACAGGCGTTTTCCAAACGTACACGGAGGCAAACAACAAAGGTTTGGCTCACGGTCTCTACTATGACGTCGAATGGTATGCGCAGGACACTTGGAAGGTCAATCGCCGCCTGAGCATCGACTACGGGCTTCGCGTCAGCCTCTTTGCGCCGGATAAGCTTCGCAACGGCCAACAGCTCGGCGAGTTCAACCCGGCTCTTTACAGCGCGGCGGCACAGCCGGATGTCATCCAACCCTACTGCACGGTCGGCACCACCTGCAGCGGAGCGACACGAGTTGGTCGCGATCCAGTCACGGGAACGCTATACCCGACGGCCACCATCGGCCAGTTCGCACCCGGAACAGGCACGCCGTACCAGGGCATGGTTGTTTACAATGGGAATGCGTACAACACGCCCCCGGTTGGCTGGGGACCACGCGTTGGCTTCTCATGGGACGTGTTTGGCAACGGAAAGACTGCACTGCGCGGGGGCTTTGGAATTTACTATGACCGCCCAGGAGGGATCGACAACGTCCTCTCGCTGGTTGAGCAGCCGCCCCTGATCAGTGGTCCCACGCTTTACAACGAAACAATCGCTCAGATCGCTGGGAATGTGGGGGGGAGCTTCTTAGGACCCCAGGCCGTGACTTCCTTCCAGCGCAGCTACAGGATGCCCCAGTCATATAACTACAGCGTGGGTTTGCAACGAGACCTCGGTCGCGGCCTGCTGCTCGATGTTTCCTATGTCGGAAACGTCTCTCGGCATGGCTCCGGTACTACCAATCTCGCAGCCCTGCCTTTCGGCACCGACTTCGTGCCGGGAGGCATCGATACGACTTCGGCAAGCGGTCAGCCCAACACTCCAAACGTTCAGCATTGCGCTTTAGCTACACCCATATATTGCGGCTATAGCGCGGTGAATTATACGTCGTTCGAACTGAACTCGAACTACAACTCGCTTCAGACCACATTGAACAAGCGCTTCGGCAAGACGATCACAGCTGGGGGGGCGTACACTTGGTCCAAGGTGCTCGACTATTCTGGTTGTTGCTCGATTTGGTTGCCGCAACGGTACTACTACGGTCCGGGCAGCAATGACCGCAGAAACAACCTAACAATCAACTGGAGCTTCAACGTTCCTGGCCCTAAGTTTAGCAATGGGTTTCTCAATACCGCCTCAAACGGTTGGGTCATTCAGGGCTTGGCCAGTTTTGTCAGCGGCTCGCCAACAAACGTGACGGCAAGCTACACAGGTGTTGATGTAAACGGTGGTGGACCGATTAACGGATACAACGTCTCCGGCAACCGTGTTCTCGGCAGTGGTAGCCGAGGCGGGGCCGTTTCAATTAGCGCTGGACCTCAGTATTTGAATCCAGCTGCATTTACGCCGGGTGCCGGAGGCAAAGGTACATGCCAATTTGGCGGCGGCTTGTCAATCGCGGAAACGTGCGGCTTGGGCAATGCACCGGCAAAAGCAGCATTTTATGGTCCGGGAACAAACAACTGGAACATCTCAATCTTCAAGAACTTTAAGCTTGGGAAAAGCGAGTCGCGGCAACTGCAATTCCGAGCGGAAACTTACAACACTTTCAATCATACCCAGTTCACCTCGGTCAATTGGGCTCTTGCTTTCAATTCTAGTGGCACGAAAACAAATGGGATCTTTGGCCGGTACACGGCCACGGCTCCCAGCCGGAGGATAGCGCTCGCCCTGAAGTTGTATTTCTGAGGCTGACCTTCGGATTATTGGCGAAGCGGAGGTCTAGCGACGCAAGCGTGGTTTGGTCGCACGATGTTGTTCTCGCTCCTAAAAGTGTGTGTCGGACCCCACCCCGAGCCGACACACACTTTTATCTCTTGGATGGTGCACTTTTTCGAAGGAAGAAGGATCAGAAAAGCAGATGAGAAAAGTAAAAGTCGCAGCTACGCTGACAGAGATTATCGCTCTCGGCTTGTTTGCACAGGCACCGTCTTCAGCTCCCACTCCCGCGCCACAGGCTTCAGCAGCCGGTCGCGGAGGTCGTGGTCCCGCACCTGATCCCGAACCGCAAAAAATACTTCTGTGGGAAAACGGCGCGCCGGGCGCACTTGGAACTACGGATGCCGACAAGCCAATATCACAATCTATCCGGTTGGAGGTAGGGGAGGCGCTCGGCCCGCAGTGATAGTTGCTCCCGGCGGTGCTTACAGGTTTCTATCAACCGGAGGCGGTGAGGGTACCCTTGCCTGCTACTGGCTGAACCTCGATGGCATCACCGGAATTCTATTACGTTCCAGGGTGTCGCCATATCACTACCCGATTGAACTTGAGGACGCCCAAAGGGCGATTCGTTTGGTGCGCTCGCGGGCGAGCGAGCTCAGGAATCGATCCCAACAAGATCGGAATGATGGGGTTTTCAGCCGGTGGCCATTTGACTGCAACCGCGGGGACGCATTTTGAATCTGGCAACCCGAACGCAGCGGACCTTGTTGACATCCGCAGTAGGCCGGACTTCCTGATCTTCTAGCACGTTGATCTCGTTCAGCCAGCATCGCGGGAAACGATGTACTTCACGCCTATGCGAGTTCAGGTCTTGAGTCTTCTCGGAGACAACTCTGACCAAAGCTCCTCGACAATCTTTCAGACGAATTGCAAGTAACAAAAGGACACGCCGCGCACTTTTCTTGTGCAAGGCACCGCGGATACGCTTGTCTCTGTTCAAAACAGCGTAGCATATGTGGCTTTGGTGAAGGCGGGCGTCACGGCAGAACTACACACCTTCCAAAACGCTCGAACGCGTTCGGCATCAATCCGGGGGATCCGGAGCAGCCTTTTTGGCCAATTTGCTTCTTACTTGGTTGAGAAAAAGAGACATAGTGACAACTCGGCCTCAAAGCTTCACTGCAGGACGAGGCGGAAGGCCTGGTGCTGCACCGACAAATTGAAGCTGTCTAATTAGATCATAGACAAGATAACCAGTGTACTGGAATGCAGTACGCTGGGAGCACGAAATACTACGTTGCATCCGATTGCAAATGCAAGTGCCAAAAAAAAAAAAAAAAAAAAAAAAATAATAAAATAATTTTTTTTTTTTTTTTTTTTTTTTTTTTTTTTTTTTTTTTTTTTTTTTTTTTTTTTTTTTTTTTTTTTTTTTTTTTTTTTTTTTTTTTTTTTTTTTTTTTTTTTTTTTTTTTTTTTTTTTTTTTTTTTTTTTTTTTTTTTTTTTTTTTTTTTTTTTTTTTTTTTTTTTTTTTTTTTTTTTTTTTTTTTTTTTTTTTTTTTTTTTTTTTTTTTTTTTTTTTTTTTTTTTTTTTTTTTTTTTTTTTTTTTTTTTTTTTTTTTTTTTTTTTTTTTTTTTTTTTTTTTTTTTTTTTTTTTTTTTTTTTTTTTTTTTTTTTTTTTTTTTTTTAAAAAAAAAAAAAAAAAAAAAAAAAAAAAAAAAAAAAAAAAAAAAAAAAAAAAAAAAAAAAAAAAAAAAAAAAAAAAAAAAAAAAAAAAAAAAAAAAAAAAAAAAAAAAAAAAAAAAAAAAAAAAAAAAAAAAAAAAAAAAAAAAAAAAAAAAAAAAAAAAAAAAAAAAAAAAAAAAAAAAAAAAAAAAAAAAAAAAAAAAAAAAAAAAAAAAAAAAAAAAAAAAAAAAAAAAAAAAAAAAAAAAAAAAAAAAAAAAAAAAAAAAAAAAAAAAAAAAAAAAAAAAAAAAAAAAAAAAAAAAAAAAAAAAAAAAAAAAAAAAAAAAAAAAAAAAAAAAAAAAAAAAAAAAAAAAAAAAAAAAAAAAAAAAAAAAAAAAAAAAAAAAAAAAAAAAAAAAAAAAAAAAAAAAAAAAAAAAAAATTTTTTTTTTTTTTTTTTTTTTTTTTTTTTTTTTTTTTTTTTTTTTTTTTTTTTTTTTTTTTTTTTTTTTTTTTTTTTTTTTTTTTTTTTTTTTTTTTTTTTTTTTTTTTTTTTTTTTTTTTTTTTTTTTTTTTTTTTTTTTTTTTTTTTTTTTTTTTTTTTTTTTTTTTTTTTTTTTTTTTTTTACCGAAGAGAGTCACAACCCAGTGTCGAGGTATTATCGAGATCGGAGAATTGCGGTCTTGCTGAAGAGTTGAGGTACGGTCTGAATGAGCTGCCATGGAGTAATAACCTCCATCGGTCGGTTAGGGCTTGTCGTCTGCTCGTAACAGGCGGCAGGCCCATTTTTCTTATATTTTATCATCCCTTTGCGGACAGTGGGCGGCTACTTTGTTGCTTCCTTAAAGTCAGCTTGGCATAATCAGCCAAGATCATATGGACTGGTGACTGCGAGGAAAGCTGATTGAAATATCGTTTCATAATTTCGTAAGGGAGCGCTTTTTGATGTACCTTAGCTCGATAGGCCTGCCGAAGTGCTCGCTCTAGATAGAACCACTTTTCCGCTATTTGAATCTTCGCAAGCCTGTATCGACTCGGGAAGATCGGGATAGAATCCTCAAACGTTATCACTAGTCCGTCTTCCGTCTTTTTGACTGCGTTTGTCGCTAGGTATTGGATAGCCTTGAAGACTTGATACCTCAATCCGTTTGCAAGTGCACATGGGGCTTTGGCGCTCCGTTGCATCGACCGACGCCATCCCATGGACGGAAGGCCCGCTGCAGCTTTGGCAAGACTCAGCGGTGACAACGATTACCGTTTGCTTTTCAGAAAACGAACGAGTTCCTGACGAGCGAAGGCTGCTCGCAAATCTCTCAATCGCTCCTCCAAGCCAAGTTCGCACCTACGTACACTCAAATAGAACTGCTCCGTTTTCCAGGCTATCTTCCTTCGCGCCTTTCGTGCCTGCTTAACGATCCGACGACTACGACCGTGCGCCTGAGTCAAAGCCCAAGTCACTTGTTGCAGTTGTTCTTTGACGCGACAGTTAGATTCGTCTGCAGCGCGCATTGGTTCTATCAGAGCGGCCAACTCTGCTCGAACTTTGCGCAGCGTAAGACAGGGCACGGCCTCGGAACAAGGATGGCAAAATAGCATCATTTCGTCTCGAAACCAGCTTCCGAGTGCCGCGACGGGAGTAAAGATACGAATAAAATCCTCTGGCTTCCTACACCCTTGAAGTGCCCAACGAATCTAACCCCATGAATGTTGGAAAATCTGTAATAGTGGATCTCTTCGACTATAGAGTTCAGGGTCGCTCACTTCGCTTTTTCGTCCTTTAGTAGGTCGCGAAACCTCTTGTTCGTAAGGGTTTGTCAGAGTCCCCCTCGGCATTTTCATTGCCGTATAAATGGATCATTGGACACCTCCATTGCCTCCTAATCATAATCTAAATATTTCTCATTGCCATATATTAAAATTAGTGCTCTCAAACTACCTCCTATCTATAAGAAAACAGGGTATATGCTACGCGCATTTTCGAGGCCGCGATGGCCTGCAAAGAGGGAGGTTGATGAAACTGAAAAATAGGAAGACGACCATAAAACGGCGGGGCAGGAAACATCGCCATCGGTCCGGACGCGGAACCAAGAGTCATCGCAAGCACCGTCGTTCACCGCCTCCGACGCGAATTCGGATCCGCAAACGGCAAAGAATCGCCGATCCGCGAATTGCTCGCGCTCTAGGGTTCATGCGCCGTGAGGGCGACTCCGCGTCGGAGGCTGCGCCGCTCGAGAAGATGAAGCTCGAAACCTTCCTGAAAGGTGCGGGAAGATTTCTTTACAGGTCCGCTCCCGGGAAGCCTTGGAAGGCTCGAAACGATGACCAACTGCGCTTTTTGATGCCAATCCTGACGAGGCAGGGTCCATTAGACGTTATTGCTTCAAAATTCGCGTGAAAGGAAGCTGCTTCACGAATATGACCTCGCTCATACGGATGTTCAGAGCCGGAGCAGATGGAGCCGAGGCCGCGCTCAAGGCATTCGAGGGCAAAAAGGTAGGCGGGCACACGCTCATCACCGATATCAAGCTTCTTATCGAATTAGAGGAAGCAGGCCAGCTCGATTTTGAAAACTTTTACACGGCAATCGGGGGGCGGTCGTGAAACTCTCCATACCGAAAACTGCGCTATGCGTGATTTGTGGCGCGCCGGAGAAAATCCAACAAAACCACGCTGGAGGGCGCAATCATATAGCGTGGTTCACGGTCCCATTTTGTGAACGGCACCACGATCAGTTTCATCGTCAGCTTGAGAGCGTGGCAATTAACCTTCGGTACACACCAAATAAGCTGAAGCGCTTGGTAATGGCGGCTTTAGCACTCACTATAGCTTTATGGATGGTGCTACAAGCGCTTTGGGAAGCCGTTTCGGTTCTTCCCGACGAAGACAACAGTTCAGCGTAAAAGGGGAGATCGAAAAGAAACATCACGATATTTTCGTGCGGGCACATAGCAGTGTCGCACGCCAAAACTTCCTCAGACAAGAGATGGTCTCCGCAATGGCCTAGTCATTGTTTAATCTTTGATACCGAAACAACTCTCGATCCAGCTCAGAAACTCAATTTCGGCGCGTTCCGGCGGTGCAAGCTTGTTGGCTCTAGATATGTATGTGTGGCCGAAGGGATTTTCCACCGCAACGATGCCACCAAAGCACAATTAAGCGATCCTTCAGAAATACAAACGCGACCCTCCAACGCTCCCTGGCATTGAGTATTTTCCAGCCCAAACGGAGTTGAGCCTTGAGAACCGTGCGTCATTTATCCGCAGGGTGTTCTGGAAATCTGTGCAAGAGGGCGAATTGATCGTCGGATTCAATTTGCCTTTTGACCTGTCGCGATTGGCGAACCACAACGGATGAGGGTAAGAAAGGTGATTGGTCGCTTGCTCTCTCGGATCTTTGGAAAAATCCGAAGACTGGACGAGTCGCGCCCAACCCGAAGCGGCCGCGAATCATCGTTGATGCTCAAAACAGCAAAATGGTTTTTATGAAGCTGAGCAGCATACTCCATAAGGAAGAGTGGCCAAAGGAAGGGCGTTTTTTGGACCTTCGAACGCTGGGCTGGGCGTTACGCAACGTGTCGTACACCCTTGAGCGCGCATGCGAAGACTTTCAAGTGGAAGGCAAAGTTGACCACAAGCCCTGTGGAAGGATCACGTCGGAAGAGCTTGAATACTGCAGGGGTGATGTCGCAGCGTCACATCGTCTATTGAACGCCATGATGGAGGAATTCAACCGGAATCCCGTCGAATTGCAACCCGACAAGGCGTATTCGCCTGCATCAATTGCCAAGGCTTATTTGAAAGCAATGGCAATCAAAAAACCAAAGCAGCACTTCAAAGCTGCGAACAAGGCACTCGGAATTGCGATGCAGAGTTATTACGGCGGTCGGGCGGAATGTCGCATCAGAAAAACGGCGGTGCCGGTAATTCACACCGATTTCACAAGCCAATATCCGACAGTCAATGCGCTGTTGGGAAACTGGAATGCACTTACGTCATCTACGATTCGGTTTGTCGACTGCAAGGCAAAGGCGAAGAAACTGCTTTCAAACGCAAGTCTTGACGATGCGTTCTACCCGGCTTTCTGGAAAAAGCTCAGTTTCTTCGCGCTCGTGAAGCCCAAGAGCGACATTCTTCCAGTTAGGACTGTTTACGCAGAGAACGGAAAAACCCAAAATATCGGTCTAAATTATCTCACTTCTGAAAAAGCAATCTGGTACGCCGCACCGGATTTGATCGCAAGCAAGCTTCTGACTGGCAAGTCTCCTCGAATTCTGAAGGCATTGGAAATGATCCCGAGTGGTCGCCAGGCTAGCCTAAGGGAAACAAATCTTGGCGGGTCGGTGAAAATCAATCCCTTGCAACAGGATTTCTACCGCGAAGTGATCCAACAGCGTGCGTTCTACAAAGAGAAAAAATAAGCCTTTGGCCGATTTCCTTAAGGTATTGGCAAACTCAGGCAGCTACGGTCTCTTTGTGGAAGTGAACACGGAA
This sequence comes from uncultured Acidobacteriota bacterium, assembly GCA_963753205.1. GTDB lineage: Bacteria > Acidobacteriota > Terriglobia > Acidiferrales > UBA7541 > Palsa-295. The sequence goes on from CAVWBL010000004.1 coordinate 225,041, forward strand.
ACCAAAACGAAAGAACGGGAGCTGTGCTTTTTCTCAGGGGAGGATAACGGGAAAGTCGTTTCGAATTATACGGAAACGCCGGGAGCTTGGTATTTTCCGCCAATCGCTTCCCTGATCACGGCTGGTGGCAGGCTATTGCTTGCGATGCTGGAAAAAAGCGTCGATGAAAAACACGGGAGCTACTTGTTTTGCGATACGGACTCGCTTTGCATCGTGGGAACGGAAAAGGGTTCTTTTGTTAGCTGCCCTGGCGGAAAGGATCGTCGTCAAGGGAAACCGGGATTCAAAGCCCTGTCTTTAAAGGAGGTGAAAGGCATTTCCGACAGATTCAACAAGATTAATCCCTACGATCCAGCTTTGGTGAATGACCTTCTGAAAATTGAAGATGTAAATTATGTCGATTCCGACCCAGAGAAACCGTTCCGCCAGCTTCACGGCTACGCGATTTCGGCAAAACGCTACGCGCTTTTCACGCGGTCGAGAAACGAGATTCGAGTTGAAAAGGCGAGCGGGCATGGTCTGGGGTACTTAAGCGCGCCAAAAGAACGACTTGACGATGAAAACGACGAGACGCCGCCGTGGGTAGTCGAAGCCTGGGATTTTCTTCTAAGGAAAGAATTAAAGCTGAAACTGAAAGAGCCGCTTTGGCTGGACCTGCCCGCAATGATGCAGATGGTGGTTACAACTCCCAACATATTGAAGCACCGGAGACCGGACTGGTTGGGGCCATTCAATTTCTTCCTTTTTCCCATCGTTTCGCTTCTTGGCGGCTATCCGGCTGGTTTCGACAAATCGAATTTCCTTTTCATAACTCCTTACGAATCTGATCGTAAAAAATGGAAATCCCTCAAAGGTGTCAATCTTTTCGACGGTCAAAAATTTCAGATCGCAATGCGACCTACTGTAAACCGGGATACCGTCACGCCCGATTCATTTCGGATCGTTCTCCATAATTATCTAAGTAAGCCGGAAGCGAAATCATTAGCGCCTGACGGAACCCGATGCACGGGCAGCACGCAGGGGCTTTTGAAGAGGGCAAAGATAACCGCTGGGAGATTAATTCCGGTTGGCAAAGAGACCGACCGACGCTGGGAGCAAGGTGAAGATCCGAGCATGCTGGATTTCCAAGTCCATTTGTTTGAAGAGCAAGGAAGGTTGGTGGTTGCCGGAGCGGCAGAAAGAAAGCGCTGGGCAAAAGAAGGCGTCCGTAAATTAATGCGAAAGACCGATCTGAGCCAAAAAGCCGTCTATGCGATCATCACCGGACAGGCGGTTCGGCCTAACACGCTTGAGACGTTCCGGCGAGGCGTAGACGAATTGGACGAATCGCCACCGTCTTAGTGAAAAGCGAGAGCCATTCCATGGGGGTACTAGACCAGTATTTGTCCGGGTAGCTATACATCCAAGTGAACGCCGATTATGTTTGGCACGTGCGTAATGGATGCGACGCACAATCGAAGCTGACGCGGCGAGTTCGGCATTTAGAAAGCATAGGGTGATAGCCCCGGCCAAGTTATTGTGGCGGAAATTCGTTCGGAACATTTCCGTATAGACATACAGCTTGGTTTAGACCCAAAAGTGCCTCCGAATGGGCGACTTTCGGTGGTTGCGGGATGTATGTGAGCACATGTTTCTGGGGGTCCAACTCCTTGCTTCCAACGTAGTGATGAGGATGGTTCGTGAACACGACCATCGCGTAAGGATCCACATCGCCATGTTCCTTGCGATGTCTTGCTAGAAGCGCTCTCATGATTCGGGACGGCTTAAATCGGTCTTGCGGGTCCCATCCAAGAACTCGCTCGGCAGCACGGAACGGCAAGTTCGTGTCGATGAACACTACCAGCGGGTGCGCTGGATTCTTTGCAACCGCATCGTTTAGTAGTTCGCCGAATCTGATGCTCATTTTTTCGTGTGGTTGCGGCACGCCTGGTTGTCCCAAAATGCCTGGCCGATGTCTGCTCTTTGCTTCTACCGATAGAAGTTGCCCGGTAGCCTTATGCTTAGCCGTGAATTCAGCGTGACGCCGCGTTGGGTCCTTCTGATCCTCATGTTCAATCTGGAATCCAGCGCGCAAGAACGTCGCCTCAGCAAACACTTCATGTCGAGCACCTTGGAATTGATCTTTGTTCTTGAGTCTCTCCAGCAGCGAATTGTCCAAGCGGCTGTTATCCTCAATGGCAAACAGGTTAAAGGCAAACGCCATGTAAGCCGCAAGCGGCCCGCTCGCAGCTGCTGCATAAAGACCATCGGGTCGGCGGGGTTGTGCATTCATGTAACGAATCGCCTCTACACGCCACTGAACGAGAGGGTGGCGTTCGTGTTCGGGCTTTGCAAGTTCAGCTTCACCCCATGATTTGCCGAATACGAAGGGAATGTAATCAAGCAGGAAGTCAGGGATTAGTTTCCATCTTTCGGAATAATATAGCCGCCGTCCAGCAGCCACGAATTTATGTCTCTTGAAGTCCGCCGAGATGCACGGTCTCACATACCCATAACGCGCCGTCCAATCCTCCTGACTCCTGAGCTTTTGTTGTATGACGCGCATTCCAGCTTCAAGGACGCCCGGCGGCAGAGGTCCAGACGCTAGTTTAGTTTTCGATTGTCCCGTACTTTCGCAGCATTTCTTATATTTCATCCCACTCCCGCACGGGCATGGATCGTTGCGACCAATTTTCGGTTTCATCTACAATCGACGATATCACACTGACGCGCCCTCACATTTCGGGGTACTATGCGCCTATGCCTGAGCTCGAATTCGATCCGTTCTATCTCGATCGAGAGTACCTAAACGCGCTCGCCGATCAATTAGAGAAGACGGGCTCACAGGCAGATTCCGGCATGGCGCAGTTCCTCCGCGACTATACACATCAAGGCGCGCGACGCCTACCCTTGGCTTCGCTCGGAATGGCAGCCTCTTCGGCAGGGCTCGTCCGTTCGACCGGCATGGATTCTATCGAGCATAGAGGCGTCGGAGCCCGTCGAATCGGGCCATCTGATTGGGGCCTCATGTTCATCGAAGAAGCTGCTGAAGGAACTTCGAGACATACTTTGCGGTACCGGCAAGAAACCGAAACCCGTCAGCCACAAAGCGCAGGCGACGATTGCTGCGATTGCCGCATACATCACCCTGAAGTTTCAAATCTCGTCTCCCACCGCCACCGGACTCGCGGTCTTGGCCTTACTCGCTTTGGCCCGTGCGGCAAAGAAGTCTTTCTGCGAGATGACCGATAGCGAAATACTCGCCGCGCTGCGGCAATCCTCGATCAATCCGGATTGAGGATTGCAGCGCCCCTAGACTCGCCGCGCATGGGGTGTATCACTTTTCCCCGCTCTGTAACCATACCCCTCATTGCGTCGACCGGTGATTGCCGCGCTCCTAGACTCGACGCGACGGGTGTATCACTTTTCTCTCTCTGTAACCATACCCGTGAAGCCTTCGGCTCGATACGCCACCCACGCCCAAGCCCGAATGGGAATGCAAGGTTTGGCGCGGAGGAATATCCGCAGCTTGCAAACGGCGCAATCAATGCGAGCGATCCGCTGTAGGCGCGCGTTGTTAGGCTTTCGATTTGATACGCCACCCGTCACCTCGGTGTGCAAAAGTACTCTTCAAGAAAAGTGTTGCTTTAGCGGCTAAATTCCCTTGTCGAGTCACATCTTCGGTAGGGTTCGAGACCTAAGGAAATTCCAGTGTGGTACTACGCGCCCGCGCGGTGGCAAGGCAAAGGCACTTCCGGCCAAATGTCTCAGTCGTCCATTATTTTTAGCAAAAGCGTCGCCTGACCCTTAGACTGCGCAGTTGCCCAGGGTGACTGGCGTGTCTTCTGGAGATAAAGACGAGCCTTCCTCAAATCACCCTTGCGGATGCAGATCTCCAGGTTGGCATCTGCATCGCCGAATTTCACCGCGCGCTGAAACCAATGCATGGCCTGGCTGAACTTCCCACGGTCGCGCAGAATGCATCCAATGTTATTTGCGGCAGAATCCTCACCAGAACGAGCTGCCCTGCGGTACCAGAATAGAGCTGCCCTCTTATCGGCCCGCACACCGTCTCCATACTGATAGAATTGACCAACAACTCGAAACGCCGGGACCATCCCCGCTCTCGCAGCGATCAGGAAGTGCCGGAACGCAGATCGCAAGTGGCCCTGCTGTCACGCCTCGTCTCCGCGCTGATAATGATGATTGGCTTTATTAGCCTCGGCCAAATTCCGCGGCCTTCTCAGCCTCATGCTCATGCGCCCCCTCCTTTAGGGTACCGGGATCAGGTCTCGCGGAGGAAAGATTTCATTCTCATACGATTCAGCTTCATTGTCCGGCAGACGGCGTTTGGCGCGGAGGAAGATCCACACCGGTTGCAAGGGGCGCAATCAATGCGAGCGCTCCGGTGTGGACGCGCGCTGTTACGCCTTCGGTTGGATACGACGTCAGCCGCGACTTCAAAGGCTGCCCGCCTCACGCAGACACCGCGTGTCCCCGCTGTGAGGCGCGGGGCAAAGGCGGGCGCTAGGAAAAGCAAAGTTCAACAGCAAGAGCCGAAACGCTGCCCGACTATGAGGTGACTCGGCCGCTACGAAGAGCAAAGGCGCAGCGGCCTGTAAGCGCACAGACAGGAGTGTCTGTGTCACATGGCGGCGCGTCAGGCTTGTTCGGCGAAGGCGAATTGGCGCTGGTAGAGATCGGCGTAGAGGCCGCGTTGTTGCAGCAGATCGGTGTGGGTGCCGCGCTGAACGATGCGGCCGTCTTGTATGACGAGGATCTGATCGGCTTTCAGGATCGTGGAGAGCCGGTGCGCGATGACGACGGACGTTCGGCCCGTGAGGGCGACTTCGAAGGCGCGCTGAATCGCCGCCTCCGATTCGGAATCGAGGTGCGCGGTAGCTTCGTCGAGAATGACGATGTCCGGTGCTTTCAGCAGCAGGCGAGCGATGGCGAGGCGTTGTTTTTCGCCGCCGGAGAAGCGGTAGCCGCGTTCGCCTACGAGCGTTTCCAGCCCTTTGGGCAGAGACTCGATCAGCGGCAGTATTTGCGCCGAGCGTAAGGCTCCGTTGATTTCTTCGTCGCTGGCTTTCGGCTTGGCATAGAGCAGATTGGCGCGAATCGTGTCATGAAAAAGGTGCGCGTCCTGCGTGACCACGCCGATGCGCTCGCGCAGGGAGTCCAGCTTCACGTCGCGGACGTCCACGCCATTGATCCGCACGCTGCCGCTCTGGACGTCATAGAGTCGGCCAACGAGCTGAGTGATTGTCGTCTTGCCCGCACCGGAAGGGCCTACGAGCGCGGTGAGCTGCTGCGGCTCGACGGTAAACGTGATGTCATGCAGGATAGTTTTCTCCGGCGATTTGTCCGGGATGGCGACGGCTTCGAGAGAAGCGAGCGAGACCTCGGAGGCGACCGGATAGCGGAACGAAACGTGGTCGAACGTAATCGTACCGGGGCCGGGGGAAAGTTCCTTCGCGCCGGGCTTTTCCTGAATCATCGGCTGCAGATCAAGGACCTCGAACACGCGCTCGAAGGAAACCAGCGCGGTCATGATGCTTACTTGCATGTTGGAGAGGCCGACGAGCGGCATGTAAAGACGCTGAAGATAGGAGACGAGCGCTACGACCGTGCCGACGTCGAGGACACGCTCGACCGCAAGAACGCCGCCCCATCCGTAGGCGAGCGATGTGGCGAGCGTGGCCATGAGGATCATTGCGGTGAAAAAGAGCCGGCCATAGACGGCGCTTTTCACGCCGATATCCGAGACGCGCGCCGCTTCACCTCCGAATTTTTTGTTTTCCTCCTGGCGGCGGCCGAAAAGCTTTGCCAGGAGCGCGCCGGAGACGTTGAAGCGCTCCACCATTAAATTGTTCATGGAGGCGGTGAGGTTGAAGCTCTCGCGGGTGATGGCTTGTAGCTTGCGTCCCCAGAAGCGCGCGGGGAAGACGAAGAGCGGCACCAAAATGAGCGCCGCAAGCGTGATCCGCCAGGAGAGCACGAACATCGCGACAATTACCAGTGCGACCGAGATGGTATTGCCGACGACGTTGGAGAGGATGTCAGTGAAGGCGGTGCGCGCGCCGTTGACGTCGTTGTTCAGGCGGCTTACCAGCGCGCCTGTTTGCGTGCGCGTGAAGAACGCCAGCGGCATTTGCTGGATGTGTTCAAAGAGCTTCACGCGCAGCTTGAGGACGACCTGCGCGCCGATTTGCGCGGCGAAATAGGATTGCACCAGGCCCAGCCCGGCGTCGAAGAGGCTAAGTCCGCCGGCCAAGACGGCTAGTTGCACTACGAGCTTCGCGTTTCCTTTCAGGATGCCGTTGTTGATGATCTGGCGATAAATCAGAGGATTCACCACGCCGACGGATGAATCGAGGACCACGATGAAGAGGAAAAAGACGAGGAGCCAGGCGTAAGGCGCAGCATATTCCAGCATGCGCTTCGTCGTTCCGGGCTTGACCTTCTGCTTGACGACGGACGCGTCCTGGTGAATCGAGCGCCACGCCCCCATCATTCCCGCGGACATGCTTGTTCGCTCTCCTGGGAAACGCCTGCTGCAGGGTTCCACTTTAGCAGCATGTATCTTTATTCGAAGAACTGTTTGCGCCTTCGGCGAGGCGACCCTTTTGACTGCGCCAATTGCCGCGACCGGTTGGCGCTATACTGCCGGGTCAAACGTTATACTGTGGCGCATCACGATTGCGATGCCGCTGCGACGGGAGCCGGACACATGTACGAAAAGAGATGGACGACGATAAGAGTTGAGGTTGAGGACGGGATCGCGTGGGTGACGCTGAATCGGCCGGAGAAGCGGAACGCGATGAGTCCGACGCTTAATCGCGAGATGCGTGAGGCGCTGGAGGAATTGGAACAGGATGAGGCGGCGAAAGTTCTGGTGTTGACTGGGGCGGGAGAGTCCTGGTCGGCCGGGATGGACCTGAAGGAATATTTCCGGGAGGTGGATGAGAAACCGGAAGTATTTCAGGAGCGAATTCGTCGCGATGCGTCGGCGTGGCAATGGAAGCTGCTGAGAATGTACGCGAAGCCGACGATCGCGATGGTGAACGGCTGGTGTTTTGGCGGAGCGTTCACGCCCTTGGTTGCCTGCGACCTTGCGATTGCGAACGAAGCTGCTGTTTTCGGACTGTCTGAAGTGAACTGGGGCATTCCTCCGGGCAATTTGGTGAGCAAAGCCGTGGCGGACACGATGGGACAGCGAAAGGCGCTTGAATACATCATGACGGGCGCGACGTTTACGGGCGTGGAGGCCGCGGCGATGGGACTTGTGAATAAAGCGGTTCCGCTGGAGCGGTTGCGCGACGAGACGATCGCATTGGCGAAGAAGCTGGCGGAGAAAAATGCTGTGGTGCTCCGTGCGGCAAAGATCGGATTCAAGAGGTGCCGCGAACTTACCTGGGAGCAGAATGAAGATTACTTGTACGCGAAGCTCGATCAGGCGTTGCATCGCGATCCGGAACGTGGGCGCGAGAAGGGGATGAAGCAGTTCCTCGATGAGAAGAGCATCAAGCCCGGGTTGCAGTCGTACAAACGCTAACGCCATGGCGAATTAGTGCGGCTGGGGAAAAAGTGGATTCATCACCTCAGTGGCTAAAGCCCGTTGGGTGCGGGTAGCTTGTGTCGGAGCTGAAGGTCCGACCCCCTAAAAGGCTTCTTTTTTACTGTTGAGCCGGTCACGATGACTTCTGCAAAACGACAGTTCGATATTGAAAGGCTGATCCGGCCGCGCTCGTTGGCCATCGTGGGAGCTTCCGCCACGAAAGGGACATTTGGCGCGTCTATCCTCGGGAATCTGGAAGCGTTTGGGTACGGCGGCACAATCCATTTAATTAATCCGAAACGCGATCGCATCGGAGCGCGCGCTTGCCTGAATTCTATCGATGCGTTACCGGAGGGCGTCGATTGTGTTGCGCTTGCCATTCCGCGAGCCGCCGTGCTGGAGAGCGTGCGAGCGTGTGCGTGGCGAAAGGCCGGGTCGATCGTCATTTTCGCGGCTGGTTTTGCGGAGGCGGGCGAAGTTGGCCGCAGCGAGCAGGAAGAGATCGAGCGTATCGCGGCCGAGCATGGCATGGCTGTCGAAGGGCCGAACTGCTTGGGGTTCGTCAATTACATAGGCGGTGTCGCTCTCACGTTTGTCTCGACGCCGCGGCAAGAGACGTTTGTTGGCGACGGCCTTGGCATCATCTCGCAGAGCGGGGCGATTGCCGCGGTGCTGGGCGTCAGCCTGCGGTATCACGAGTTGCCGCTGTCCTATTCGGTCTCGACGGGGAATGAAGCTGTTTGTCGGGTGGAAGATTTTCTCGATTTCATGGTGCGAGACGGGCGAACGAAAGTGATCACCATGGTGATCGAGCAGATTCGTGAGCCGCGCCGGTTTCTGGGAATCGCGCGTCGGGCGCGCGACGCGGGGAAGTCGATCGTTTTGCTCCATCCTGGAGCGAGCGCCGAAGCACGTGAGTCCGCGGCAACGCACACTGGGGCGATGGCTGGCGATTACGATGTGATGCGGCTATATGTGCAAGATGCGGGAGTTGTGGTCGTGGAGTCGATTGAAGAGTTGGTTGACGTCGCCGATGTGCTCTTCCGCTGCCCATCCGCGCCGGGCGGGGGCTGTGCGGTGTTTGCGGAATCGGGTGCTTTTAAGGCGTTCTCGCTGGATTTCTGCAAGAGGATCGGGCTGCCATTGCCGGCGCTTTCGGAGAAGTGCTTTGGGCAATTGCGAAATGCGCTTCCCGAGTTCATTACGCCGACGAATCCACTGGATATAACGGCGCAAGGGCTGGTCGATCCGGACCTCTACCGGCGATGCATTCCTCCTGTGTTAAAGGATGATCGCTACGGAAGTTTGCTGCTCGCGATCATTCTTACGGACGGGGCGACGAGTGCGTTGAAATTTCCGCCGATCATCGCTGCGCTTCGGGACGCGCGGCCTGGGAAGCCCGTCGTCTTCGCCGGATTGGACGAAGGCGCCGAATTTGATCGGGCGTATCTTCGTGAGTTGCGTGAGCTGGGAATCCCTTTCTTTCCTTCGACGGAACGAGCGTTCCGAGCCCTGGGTCATCTGCACAGGCATGCAGAACGCAGGAAGCGAGCGCTGGCGCCTCCCGAGGCGTTGCCAATGGTGGCTATGATGGGTTTGGGCGTGATGCCTGAATACAGGAGTAAAGAGATTCTGGCGCAAATTGGCGTGCCGGTGCCCGAGGGATCGCTGGCACGAAATGTTGCGGAGGCGGTCGCGATTGCGGAACGGGTCGGGTTTCCGGTTGCGATGAAGGCGCAGTCAGCCGCGCTTTCGCACAAGAGCGATTTGGGCGGTGTGATCCTCGATTTGAAGGATGCTGGCGCGTTGCGCGCGGCATGGGCGAGCATCACGAGCAGACTTTCCGCGGCCGCTCCGGCGCTTGTGCTGGAAGGAATATTGGTTGAGAAGATGGGCGGCAAGGGAATCGAGTTGATCGTGGGGGCGCATCGCGATCCTGAATGGGGGCATGTGCTGCTGGTCGGGCTTGGCGGAGTTTTAACCGAGGCGATGGGCGATACGCGGCTTCTGATGCCGGACGCGGGGTGCGAGGAAGCAGCAGAGGAAATTATGCGCCTGAGGGGTGCGAAACTTTTTCGCGGATTCCGGGGCATGCCGCCTTCGGATGTGGCGGCTGCCGCGAGAATTATTTCGCTCGTCGGGGCACTCGTGCGCGGAAACCCGCAAGTTCGCGAGCTCGACATCAACCCGCTACTCGTCTATCCGGAGGGGCAGGGAGCTATCGCGTTGGATGCGCTACTGGCTCTCGATGAGGGCAAAAATTCCTAGCGCCGCGACGGCGTGATAAGGTTTCGACCAGCGTGAGGTGACAGTACATGAATCGTAGAGATTTTCTCTCGGCTTCTGGTTCGGCGGTGGCGCTGGCTGCGGCTGCGCTGCCTAATGGCGCGGCTGCGATGGCGTTGCCCAACGATGCTGCGGCGGCAGTAGCCGATCCGGCGGCGGGGAAGCAAGCTGCGGCGAAGCCTTCGCAGATCAAGTTGGGTACTGTGTATCGGCGGCTGGACGACGATCATTTGAAAGCATTGGCGCGCTATAGCGTGACGCACGTCGGCGGACCTGCGCCGATTGCAGATCGAAGCAGGCTTTATGCGACGGTGGAAGAATTGGAACATGCTCGCGACATGTGCGCAAAGAATGGCCTTAGCTACGAGATCGTCACGCCGCCGTTTCTGGCGTCGAGCTACATCGATCGCGAGCCGCATCCGGCGATCATGTTGGCTGAGAGCCCTGAGCGCGACCGCGATATTGAATCGATGCAGACGATGATTAAGAACTGTGCGGCTGCGGGGATTCCGGCGATCAAGTACAACATGAGCATTCTCGGCGTGCTTCGTATCGGGCGCGTGCCGGGTCGAGGGGATGCCACGTACAGCAAGTGGGACCTCGCTGAGGCTCATCCGGCGACGCCACTCACGCGAGCGGGACGCGTGGATGCGGACATGTTTTGGGAACGGATCACGTACTTTCTGGATCGCATTATTCCGGTCGCGAACGAGTACAAGGTTCACATGGCGTGCCATCCGCAGGACCCTGGCGTGCCGCCGGAGGGCTATCAGGGCGTCGATCGCGTGCTCGGGACGGTGGACGGCCTGAAAAAGTTCGTCACGATCCAGGAGAGTCCCTACCACGTACTCAATTTCTGTCAGGGGACAGTTTCCGAGATGCTTGAGAATCCCGGAGAGCAGATTTATGACGTGATCCGTTACTTCGGCTCACGGAAGAAGATTTTCAACGTTCACTTCCGTAATATTCGCGGCCATCGCGACAACTTCCTCGAGGTATATCCCGATGAAGGCGAAGTCGACTTTGTGAAAGCGATTCAGGTTTACAAAGAGGTGGGCTATTCCGGCGCGCTGATCCCGGATCACGTGCCACAAGCGCGCAACGATCCTAATGGCGATCAGTCTTTTGCGTATTGTTTTGGGTATATCCGGGCTTTGATTCAGGCTGTGAACCACATGAGTTGATGGCGCGGCGGAATTGAAAAGGCGTCGATTGCGATAGCGAATGCGAATGGCCGTGCATCTACCGCACCCTGAGCCAAAAATCTCTCATAGCTTGCTGTCTTCAGTGCCGGGCCTCTCTCCTCATGTTGCGCGTGAAGCGGCTGCGTATAGAAGCCACAGTTTGGCGGCTGGATGCTGGGGCGAGATTGGGCAATCCGAACGCCCGTTGCGCAGGGTTGGTGCGGGCGAAGCACAGGCGAGATTTTTGCGCGGTTTGCTCGAGACGCCGACGGACCATCCCTATCGGAAGGCGAGTGACCTTATCGTTTCAGCTGCGATTCACATATTGATTGTGGCTGCGGTGATTGCCACGCCGCTATTTTTTACTCAGGCAATCGATCTACACCAGTTTGCGGTGATGCATCTGGTTGCGCCGCCTGTGCCGGCTGCACCGCCACCACCCCCGCACACCGCGGCACAAACGGTGAGGCCGCCAAAGCTCACCCAGGTGCGGCCGAGCGCGTTCACGGCGCCCAGCATGATTCCCAAACAGGTGAAAATTTGTGAAAGAGGAGGCGCCGCCGGCGGTTGAAACCGGCGGCATCATTGGAGGGATGCCTGGAGGCGACGCGGGAGGGCTGCTCGGCGGGCTGCTCGCGGGGCGTGTTGGAGAGGTCGTGCCGCCTCCGCCGGCTCCGACGAGGCAGGTTTATCGCGTTGGCGGACAGGTGAAGTCGCCGCGGCTGATCAAGCAGGTCGAGCCCCAATATCCGCTGGTTGCGAGGAAGGCGCATATCGATGGAGTTGTTGTGATTGATGCAGTGATCGACGAGCACGGCAATGTGACCGAAGCACACGTCGTGAGCGGGCCGGGATTGCTGTTTCCCGCTGCGCTCCAAGCTGTGTCGCAGTGGAAGTACGAGCCGACGTATTTGAATGGCGAGCCCGTACCACTGGAGTTGGGGGTGAATGTCACGTTTCATTTGCTGGCAGGCGATTGAACATCGGCTTCATCGCAAGGCATGAGCCTCTCGGGTCAGGTTTCGATTTGGAATTAGATTATCGCGTGGGGCAGCGGGCGTCGATTTGGGGCTGAAGTGCAGCGTCGAAGAGAGCGCCAGTGTGGGAACGGGCGGTGCAGACCTGGTAGGCCGTGAGGCTGAAGGCGCCGCGGAAATCGGCACCGTCGAGAATCGTGCCGGTCATGTCCGTTTCGGTGAGCACTGTCTGGGCAAAATGAGCGCCGCTAAGATCTGAACCACGCAGACTCGCACCAATCAGAATAGCTCCGCCCAAGTCTGCATCTTTTAAATCGGAGTTGTGCACGCTGGCGGACCACAAGTAGGCGTTGCGCAGATCGGCATGTTCGAGATTGGCGGTGTCGATGTGGGAATTGCGCAAGTCGGCGCGCTCGAACGTGGCGCGGATCAGCGTGCTATTTGACAGCAGACCATCATAGAGGCTCGCGTTATCGAAGCGGGCGTCCATGGTGAACGTGCCGGTAAGGATGACGTAAGACATATTTGCGTCGCGAAAATCGGTGCGCGCGAGATGAGCGTTTTGGAAATTGGAGCGGTCGAGATTGGCGTGGTTCATGCGCGCGCTGTCCATAAGTGCGGATTGAAAACTGCTTTGGGTGAGGTCGGCGGCGCGGAAATCGGCGTTGGAGAGATAGGCGCCGCGAAAGTCGGCGTGCCAGAGGCGCGCATTGGCGAGAAATGCACCATAGGCCTGTGCGTAGCGGAATCGCGGGTCGTTGAGGCGGATGCCGCGAACGGAGCTGACCGTATCGTCGCTCCAATTCCAGTGCGCAGGCGGCGTGGAGAATTGTGATTCGGTGAGATCGGCGTAGGGATCGTAGCCTACGGCCCAGAGAGCGGTTGGCGCCCAGCGGCGAATGTTGGCGGGGCCGTATTGAGGCGCGCGGCTTATATTGTGAGGAACACCCCAGAATGTGCCGAAGGAGATGAACGTTGCGATCGCGAACAGGACGGCGACTAACACTGGCGGCTTGGACTGGCGCAGCTTTTCGCTGACGCGCGTAGCCACCGTTCTTTGGACCCCCCAAGTGTCTTGCGGACGTCCTACTTTGAACGTGGCGTGAAGGGCGATGCCGGCGGCGACCGAAGCGAGAATTTCGTGGAGCACCGTGCCGTGAATTTCCTGGAGCGTAAGATAGCGCGCCCAGAAAAGGAACAGCATGATCGGGACGGTCCAGTAGGCGAGCAGAAGGGATGTAGTCGTTTCGAGCGTGTGCGATGGGGCAGCTTCCTGGTTTATCCAGCGGAAATGCGCGCGCAGCAAGCCGAGGATGATGCCGGATTCCTTTTCTCCAAGAGAAGTGCCGTCGGGAAAGACTGCCGGCAACTCGAGGGCCGCGCCACAAACTTTTTGGACCTGTTGCAGGAACGCGAGGTAGAGCAAAAACAACGCGACCGGCGCGATCAGGAAGATTTCGGCCGTTGGCATCGCGGCAGCGGCTTTTGCAGAATGCAGAAATGGCAGGATTGCCGAATCTGTGACGAGCTGAATGTCTTTGGTTTTCCAGATGGCCAGCGCTGAGAGTGCGCTGAGCGTCATGATCGCGCTGAAAAAACGTAAAGCGGTGCGCGATGCGTCGCGGAATAAGGCGACAGCAGGGAATTGCGCGATTTGGGCGGGAAGAGACGCTTCGCGCAAGTTCGCTCCGGCAAGCTGGCGCGGAACGATGCCGAGGGCCGTTTCGAGCGACGCGCCTTCCAGATTTGCACCTTCGAGATTCGCACCGACGAGGCAGGCCTCTTCGAGATCGGCGCGCACCATGCAGGCATCGCGCAAATCGGCAAGAAGCAAATCGGCGCCTTTCAAGTCGGCGTAGTGAAGATCGGCGAGGCGCAGGTTGACATTGATCAGCTCGAGGCCCGAGAGTTCGGCGTTGGCTAGATCGGCCTTTTTGCCGCGCTGACCCTTGCCCTCGATCCATTCGCGATGAGCGGCAAGAGTTTCCTCGAGTTCCCAGTCCTTTGGCGTTGGAGAGCCGCTGGTATGAAGTCCGGCGGCGGATTGGTGCTTCGGGGTTGTGTTTGTGTTATCCGCCGGAGCTACGGGTTCTTCGCCTTTGATTTCCTCGGAGGCGGCCGCGAGAACCGTGGCAGCATCCTCGGGGCAGAGTTCGGTGGAATCGCCAGAGGCCTTCGGGGCAGCTGATTTTTCGTTCGTGGTCTGTGGCTTGGTGACGGGTGAGGCCTCGGGCGATGGATTCGTTTGGGCGGTTGCGCGTGTGCTGTCCTTTTCGGAGGGGGCTGTGGGTTCGGCTGAGCGGGCTTGCTCGGCGATGATTTCTAAAGGCTGATCCGGCTCGCTAAGTTTCAGGTGGATCGCAGCGGGAGCCGTTGCAGTGGATTCGGATTTGGTGCGGCGGTCGCCCGGCTCTTTGTGAATCTTGGCGGCCGCCGGTTTGGCGGGAGCATCGGCGAAAAGTTCGGCTAAAGTCGCGGCTGCGGACGGCAGATCGCCCGCAGGAACAAGCTTCTGTGGTGGAGCGAAGGAAGCGGTTTGCGGCGGTGGCTCAAGGCGCCGTGACTCCATAGGATGTAACGGCTCTTCCGGCTGGGGCGGCTCGTCTCCGGGCCGCTCGTCGTTCGAAGCCGGCAATTCCAAAATACTGAGGCCCGCTGAGTTTCCGGCAGCCTTTGCGTCCGCACCTGAACGCCGAAAGAAAAAGCGCATCGATGATTCCCGTTTCCCGGAACGTGATGAAAGATGCGTGTATGAATGCGGAGACCGGTGGCGTTCCCCCCAAGCCGACCCCACGGGATCAATCGTAGCGCGGCGGAGTGCAGCTGACCCCCTGTACGATAGTGCAGGGAGTGTACAGCTGGACGGAAGATACAGAAACATAGGAGGCACAGGAAATAGAGGAGGTACAGGAGGCAAAGGAGAGGACGCGCCTTCGGCCATCCTGGGTGCAAGCGAGAATTTCGTTAAGCCGCCGAAATTTGATTCAGTGCAGAGGCGCTTGGGGCGCAGACAAACGCACGCAGAGAAGTTCGAAGGGACGGAACTTGCGACGTGTATCCCCAACGTTCGCGGAGAAGCGTGGTTGCGGTATGCTTAGGAGCGCACGCATTGAGCGGAATTTGGTCATAGATTTCGTGAGGGATCACTGTGAACGTTTCGGCGACGGAGAAGAAGGTGGCGACGCGGACTGAATCGGACAGCATGGGGAAAATTGAGGTCCCGACGGATCGATATTATGGCGCGCAGACGGCGCGATCGCTAATTCATTTCGATATCGGGCACGACACGATGCCCGCGGAGCTGATTTGGGCATTCGGCATTTTGAAGAAGGCCGCGGCGATGGTGAATCAGGATCTGGGAAAGCTTTCGGCTGAGAAGGCCAAGCTGATCGTTCAGGCCGCCGACGAAGTGATCGCAGGAAAACTGAACGACCATTTTCCGCTGCGCATCTGGCAGACCGGCAGCGGTACGCAGACGAATATGAATGCGAATGAGGTGATTTCGAATCGCGCGATCGAGATTGCCGGCGGCGCGATGGGCAGCAAGAAACCGATTCATCCAAATGACGATGTGAATATGTCGCAGTCCTCGAATGATACGTTTCCGACGGCGATGCATATTGCGGCGGCTTCGCGCGTAGCAGAAGCGCTGATTCCTTCGGTGCAAGCACTGCGGCGCGCGATTTCGGCGAAGGCGGGACAATTCGGAGAGGTGGTAAAAATTGGACGCACGCACCTGATGGACGCAACGCCGCTGACCGTAGCGCAAGAGATGTCCGGGTGGGCGAGCTTGCTCGAGCGCGATGTTGCGAGGCTGAAGGAAGTTCTGCCCGGGCTTTACGATCTGGCGATTGGCGGCACGGCGGTCGGCACGGGGCTGAATGCGCATCCGGAATTTGCGGAGCGGGCTGCGAAGAAGATTGCGGAGTTGACGGGTCTGCCGTTCCGTTCGCATCCGAATAAATTCGCAGCGCTTTCGGCGCACGATGAGCTGTTGTTTGCGAGCGGCGCGCTGAAGACTCTGGCTGCATCGCTGATGAAGATTGCAAATGACATTCGATGGCTGGGATCGGGACCGCGTGCGGGCCTGGGCGAATTGCTGCTGCCGGAAAATGAGCCAGGATCGTCGATCATGCCCGGGAAGGTGAATCCGACGCAGTCCGAGGCGATGACGATGGTCGCCGTGCAAGTGATGGGCAACGACGCGGCCATCGGATTCGCTGGATCGCAAGGAAATTTCGAGCTGAATGTCTTTAAGCCGGTCATCATCCACAATTTTCTGCATTCGGTGCGGCTGCTTACGGATGCCTGCCGTTCGTTTAGAGAGCATTGCGTGGATGGGATGGAAATCGACCGCGAGAAAATCGATTGGTACGTGAAGAATTCTCTGATGTTGGTGACGGCGCTGGCTCCGAAGATCGGCTATGACAAGGCGGCGGAGATTGCGAAGAAGGCGCATCATGAGAAACTCAGCCTCCGCGAGTCCACGCTCAAGCTTGGATATCTAAATGAAGGGGAGTTTGACGAGCTGGTTCGTCCGGAAAAGATGACGAATTCCGGTTCTAAGTGATTCATTGCACGTACAAATACGGAGGCAAAATGTGGCAAGTTTCAAAGTGGTTCAAGTTCGCGGCGCTAGTTAACCTTTCGATACACGTTAAATTCCAATGAGGATTTCCTTTGACTCCTCATTACGCCCCGCTTAAAGTCAGGTTCCCCTTTCGAATTGCTATTTCAACCCTAGTACCCCTCTGGTTTGGAGCCCAGATGCGCATTCTTGTCGCTGAACAGGATCAGGCACTCGGAACTTTCCTGGAACGTAGTTTTGACGCTGAAAATTACCACGTGGACCTTGCGGTTGACGGCGAAGCAGCCAAAGCCATGGCAGAGGCTCAGGAATACGACGCGGCGATCTTCGATTTGAATGTTGCGGCCCAGGAAGGAATGGAGATTTTGAGGCACGTTCGTTCAGGGCACGAGAGCGATTCTGGTGCTCTCGAATCGCACGCGACCGGAAGAGCGGGCGCAGGCGCTCGATCTGGGCGCGGACGATCGTGGTAAAGCCGTTTGCATTCTCCGAGCTCTCGGCGCGCGTGCGGGCAATGCTGAGGCGCGGAGGACGCGCGTCGGAAACGATACTACGCGTGGACGATTTGGAGTTGAACCGCGTGGAACGTATGGTGCAGCGCGCGGGGTGTCGTATCGAGCTGACGCCGAAAGAATTCGGGTTGCTCGAGTACTTGATGCGCAACGTGGGACAGCGAGTGACGCGCGCGCAGATCATTCAGTATGTGTGGAATCTTTCGTTCGACACGATGGCTGGCGCAGTGCCAGCGTGCGTTCGACGTTCTACTGCTCGCTCTCGCTGTTTGGGCCTTCCTCACTTCCGTGAGTACTACGCCCGCTGCTGACTTCTGCTGCAGGGTCAGCGTGAATTACTTTAATTGATGTAAACGTCCACGGCGTTCGTCAATCAGCTTCGGCTGAGTTTTGCAGGTTCAGAAGACGGTGAAGCCGAAACGGAAACCTGCAGAGCGGCGAAGCCCTTGTGGCGAATGACGAATCGAACCTCACGGCCCGCCAGGGCTCAACTCGCTGAACCGCCGTATGCGGACCCGCATGTACGGTGGTGTGGCAGGGGAGGACGGGCGACCGTCCCCCCTATGCCGATTCTCGAAGGGAAGACGCTGTGGAGTGCGAAAATCCCGAATGCCCATTTCGCAATTCGCTGCGGCGGCGCCTCCTGGGCAGCACGAGCGAAGGTGTGCTTATGCAGGGCCGCTGGTATTGCTCGGCCGATTGTTTTGAACAGGCAATCACACAGGAGTTCGCCAGGCTTGTGGAGCTCCGTGATGAGCCGCTACTGCGAATTCACCGCGTCCCGCTTGGCTTGCTGCTGCTGGGCCGGCGAGTGATCACGGACGAACAGTTGAAGACGTATTTGGCCGCGCAGCGCGAATCGAGCGCCTCGGGCATTTACTGGTGAATCTTGGCTTGGCTTCCGCGCAGGACGTATCTACTGCCCTTGCCGCGCAATGGGGCTGCGGCGTATTTCCCATTGAACGCGATATCGCGATTGCTCGCGGCTTCTCCCGTTTGCACTCATCGAATCCTCGCCCATGATTCCTGCCCATTATCACACTCCTAGTCAGTTGCTCTTCGTGGCGTTCGCTGAGGACATTGACCACACTGCGCTCTATTCGGTTGAACGGCAATTGGGCGCGCGGACCGAACCATGCGTCATCACCGAATCGGCCATGGAACAAGCTCTCGAAAAGATACGCACCCGCGAGCGGCCTAGCGAGATTGTTTTTTGAAACATTGTGGGAGCCCGCGGAAATTGCGCGTACCGTTCGTGACTAATTCGCTCCCCCTCGGCGCCGAAGAACTCGTGCTCGCGCGCCCCGCCGGTTCCTGTGGCTCCGCCTTCGCGCGGCAGGCATGTCCCACGACCTTCTTTTCCGTCTGCCGGACAAAGCCCTGAAGAGTGGCGTTTAAAAGTGTATTTGCTTTTTCTTCGCCTTATGCTATTCTTCTTTCCCGTAAAGAAAAAGGCCGCCCTAGCCGCACTTTGGTAAAATCGGGCCGCCTGCGTCCCACAGGACACTAAACGAGGTGGCAAATGACCGACGAAAAAACCAAAAATCTTGAGCTTGCGATTTCCCAGATCGAAAAGGACTACGGCAAAGGCTCCATTATGCGGCTGGGCAGCCGCGACGTGCTTGTCCCCGTGAACGTGATCCCTACCGGCTCGATTTCCATCGACGCTGCTCTCGGTGTGGGTGGTTTTCCTCGAGGGCGCGTCATCGAGGTCTACGGCCCGGAATCGGGCGGCAAGACGACCCTAACTCTGCACGTGATCGCGGAAGCGCAAAAGCTCGGCGGCCAGGCCGCCTTTATCGATGCTGAACACGCGCTCGATCCGGTCTACGCCCGCAAGCTGGGCGTTGACGTCGATAACCTCCTCGTTTCTCAGCCGGACAACGGTGAGCAGGCTCTTTCCATCGCCGAAGCACTGATTCGCACCAACGCAGTCGATATTATTGTAGTGGACTCGGTGGCCGCGCTCGTTCCCAAGGCCGAACTCGAAGGAGACATGGGCGAGCCACAGATGGGATTGCAGGCGCGCCTGATGTCGCAAGCGCTGCGCAAACTTACCGCCATCGTGAACAAATCGAAAACCTGCCTCGTTTTCATCAACCAAATTCGCGAAAAAATCGGCGTGATGTTTGGTAATCCCGAAACGACCACTGGCGGCCGCGCTTTGAAATTTTACGCATCGATCCGCGTCGATATCCGGCGCATCCAGTCGATTAAGGAAGGGGACCGCGTGGTCGGCTCCCGCACGCGCGCCAAGGTAGTGAAAAACAAAGTCGCTGCACCGTTTCGCGAAGCCGAATTTGACATTATTTACGGCGAGGGCGTCTCGCGCGAAGGCGATCTGATCGATCTCGGCGTGACGAAGGGCATTCTCGAAAAGTCCGGTACATGGCTCTCGTATAAGGGCGAGCGCCTCGGCCAGGGCCGCGAAAATGCTCGTGTTTTCTTGCGTGACAACGCCGAGATTCGCGAAAAGATCGATCATGAATTGCGCAAATCGCTCGGCCTGATTCCCGCCGGTTCGTCGAACGGCGATAAGAAACCATCCGCCGAAGTGGAAAAACCGAGTGCTCCGAAAGCTGCCGCAGCGCAGGCCGGCAAGTCGGGCCGCTAGCTTTTTCCGCATCCAGGAGTATGTATGCCGATGACGGCTGCCGAGAGGGATTTCGCGGCGAAGCATCTCGCGGAATCCCGCGACAGGCTCATAGCGTTAGTCCGTCGTCTATCGCCGACGCAAATGGCATACAAGCCAAGACCGGATCGTTGGTCGATCGCTGAAAATCTGGAGCACGTCATTCTGGTCGAGCATCGCGGCCGCGGTTTCGTCGAAAATGCCCTTAAGCAGGCGCCCGATCCTGCGCGACGCAGCGGTTATCCCGGCAGCACCGAAGGCTTGGTCGGGATGCTCCGCGACCGCACGCATCCCCGTCGCGGCGTGGAACAGATTCAACCCACGGGCCGCTGGCCGCACGAAGAACTCTTGACGGAGTTTGAGGCCGCTCGAGGGCGTACCTGCGACCTTCTCGCCTCGACGACCGCCGATCTCCATGCGTACTTCTCTCCGCATCCGCTTTTTGGCGATCTCAGTTGCTTCCAGTGGCTCCTTGTGCTGGCCGCTCATTGTGACCGCCATCGCGCCCAATCCGAAGAAGTGATTGCCAGCGAAGGATTCCCGCGCGCGGCTGCGGCGGTTTAGATAGGCACGCCGCATTCGATGGATTCTCCCGCACCCGCGCCGCGACAAAATCCCGAAGCCGAATACCAGCGCCGTTTGGCAGAACTGCGTAGGGAGGAAGCCCAACACAAGATTCAGGACGACCGGCTGGCCTATACTATCCTTGGTCTGTTACTCGCCACGCTGGCCCTCGGTATTTGGCTGATTTTCTCGAAGACGCATTCTCTCTATTGGGTTTTGGTTCCGGCAGCCATATTCGCCATTTGCGCCGTAATTCATTCTCGCGTAATCCGCGCACTCAAAGCTTGCCGGCGCGCTATCGCGTTCTACGAACGCGGCATGGCGCGGTTGGCGAATTGCTGGATTGGCGCCGGTCAGACGGGCGAGCGCTTCCTGGATTCGAAACATCCCTACGCGCGCGACCTCGATCTTTTTGGTGCCGGCTCGCTCTTCGAATTGCTTTGCACAGCTCGGACGCGCGCCGGTGAGCAAACGCTGGCACAGTGGCTCCTGGCTCCGGCGCCGCCCGAAGAAGCAGGCATGCGCCAAACCGCTGTAAACGAAATGCGCGATCGCCTGCGATTCCGTGAAGATTTGTGTGTTTTGAGCGAAGGCATTGACGCTGCAGGTCATCCGGAGGCACTCACCGCATGGGCGGAAGCCGGCTCGCTTCCCGCTCCTGCTTACTTGCGTCTTCTGCTTCCCCTACTCGCCGCAGTGTGGCTCTGCAGCATGGTTGCATGGGTCGGCTGGGATTTGTGGTACGTGACCGTCGCGGCCAGCATACTGAACGCGTTTATAGCGTCCCGTTTCAGCAGGAGCCTTGCGGCGAGCGTGTCCGCCGCCGAAAACGCGGTTCGCGACGTTCAGTTGATTGCGGACGTGTTGGCGCGCATGGAATCAGAGCCTTTCTCGTCGGCAAAGCTCGCTGCGCTTCAACTCCGTCTGCAGGGAAGAGATAATCGCACGGCGTCCGCGATTATCGCGCGACTCGCCAGGCTGGCGGATAGCCTGCGTTCCCGCCGCAGTTATCTCATGGCTCTTGCTGACCGGTTCGTTTTCTGGACTGTGCAGTTTGCGTTGGCGTCCGAGGCTTGGCGCAAACAATACGGATCCGAAGTGCGCGGCTGGCTGGTCGCACTCGGCGAAATGGAGGCACTGTCTGATCTCGCCGGATACTCCTACGAGCATCCTGCAGATATTTTTCCCGAATTCACGAGTGAGTCTCCGTGCTTTGAGGCTGAAGGCATGGCGCATCCACTGATGCCGGATGCTACTGCGGTGCGCAATGATTTGGCCCTCGGCAGGGAATTGCGCGTCATAATCATCAGCGGCCCCAACATGGCGGGGAAGAGCACGTTCGTTCGCGCTGTTGGTGTGAATGCGGTCCTCGCGCAATGCGGCGCGCCGGTGCGCGCAGACAAACTGCGCATTTCTCCGCTCGCCGTCGCTGCCTCCGTCTGCGTTCTTGATTCCTTGCAAGGCGGCATCTCCCGTTTTTACGCGGAAATCACGCGGTTAAAGCTGATTATGGACATGGCCGAAAAATCGACGCCCGTGTTGTTCCTGCTCGACGAGCTGCTCTCGGGCACCAATTCCCATGACCGTCGCGTCGGCGCCGAAGCCGTGGTGCGCGGGTTGTTTCAGCGCAATGCTGTGGGCCTCGTTACAACGCATGACCTATCGCTGGCCGAAATTGCCAATCTGCTGGGCGGTCGCGCCGCAAACGTTCATTTTGAAGACCATCTCGACCACGGCAAGCTTCGTTTCGACTATCGCCTCACGCCCGGCATCGTTCAGACGAGTAATGCTCTTCAATTGATGCGTTCCATCGGCTTGGACGTCTGACATCGGAGCTGGCGCAAGCCAATCGCTCGAAGCGCCTGTTCCATAGGCCAGTTGTGCGGTAGGCGTGTCTATTGGAGAATGATCGAGGGTTTTGGGGTTGCAGAGGTCTTCTCCGTTACTTACACTCTTCCTGTATTGGACCCGGGGGAAGTACAAGGGCCAGCGGATTGCAATGCAACACTACCCAGCCGTATCTCGTTTGTTGGCGGTTTCTTGCCTGATCGTTTTTGCGTCGTTTGCCCTTCGCGGCGCAGGTGACTCGGGGACGCATTCGTCCAAATCGTCAGCCCGCGCCATTTCCTCTAAAACGACCGCCAAACCATCGGCGCACCCTCCCGTGCACATGAAGGCGCGCGCACACCGCTATTTCGCGCCATATGACCCCGCAAAGGGAGACGTTGTCACCGTCGACGATCCGGCCGTGCGGCAGGCCGCGATTGACGCTCTGGGACACGAAAAGGGTTCCGTAGTAGCCGTTGATCCAAGCGACGGACGCATTCTCACGATCGTCGGCCAAAAGATGGCCTACTCGGCCGGATTTGAACCGTGCTCCACGATCAAGCCTTTCATCGCGCTTGCGGGCCTGAAGGAAGGCGTGATCACGCAGGATACGATGCTTCCTATTGCACCCCGCCGCTACATGGATCTGACGGAGGCGCTTGCGCATTCGAACAATAGGTTTTTTGAGGAAGTCGGCACCCGTCTCGGCTTCCAGCGTGTGGTCCAATACGACGCCATGTTCGGCCTAGGGCAAAAGGTCGGTTATAACCTGCCGCTCGAGCAACCCGGCTCGTTGCCGCCTTCGCCTCCGCTTTTCGGGGGCGTCGCTCGCATGTCGAGCTTCGGCGAAGGAATTCGCATTACGCCTTTCCAGCTTGCATCGCTCGTTTCCACGCTCGCCAATGGCGGCACGCAATATTACCTGCAATATCCCCAGTCCGAAGACGAAGTGAAGAATTTCCAGCCGCGCGTTCGTCAGCACTTTGACATTGCGGGAATCGTGCCCGAAATCCAGCAGGGTATGCTTGCGGCAGTGCTCTACGGCACGGCGCAGCGGAGTTTTGATCCCTATGGAGAGCAAGCGCTCGCCAAGACCGGCACCTGCAATGATGAACGCCTCGGCGGCCGCCTCGGTTGGTTCGTATCATACGCGGATCAGGCCCATCCCAAAATCGTTATCGTCGTGCTCCTCCACGGCGGCGCGCGCATTATCAGTGGCCCGCACGCTTCCGAGATTGGCGGACGCGTGTATCGCACATTGTCCGAACGCAATTATTTCGCTGACAAAGAAAACGATAATGGCTCGCACGAACGCGCGAGCATTTCCTCCGACCCTCCTGTGGCGGATAGAACCTCGGCGGATTCCGCGCGAGCGCAATAAACTACAAGTCCGTCCGCTTGCTTCCCAAGGATGTCATGTATTCTGCCTTCCATTCGGTCTGGTTTAATCTGCGGGGACGTGTTTGTGGCGCGTGAGTATCTTCGTTGTGGGGTGATCGCAGTGAGATGAGAAGGAAAGACACCGAAGCTTGCCTTGGCATCCTTGTTCCGGCTGCCCTTATGACGATTGTGCCCACTGCAGTGGCGCAATCGACGTTGGCCTCTGGAACTGGAACGCGCTCCGAAAACGCCTGGAATGGCATGTCTTGCTCCCGGACGCGCCCCGTTCCCATACGGAATCCCAGATACACGAGCCAAGGACCGCCGGCCAACGGGTCCGCTGGGCCATCGTCGACCCGTTTCCTGAGCATCTGGCCGGGGGACTCTTTTCGGCCGCGTTCGGAACCGCTGTGGATCATCCCAAGAAATATGGGCCCGGCTGGGGCGGATTCGCAGACCGTTTTGGCATGCGCATACCGGCATCCTCACCAGCAATGCCATGGAAGCCTCCGCTGGAGCCTTCGGGGGAGAAGACCCGCGCTATTTCCCGGCGCCCGATCGGTTTTTCGCCGCGCGCGTGAAGAACGTAATCAAGCAGACATTTCACGCGCGCCGTCGCGACGGCAGCTTCGCGCCCGCATACGCGTGCTACATCGGATATACGGGAAGCAATTTTCTCCCCAATACTTGGGTTCCGAATAGCGAAGCGGACTCCCGTGACGCGGTGATTCGCACGGCAGAAGGTTTCCTCGGACGAATGGCAGGCAATGCATTCTCGGAATTCTGGCCCGACGTAAAACAGCGTTTATTTCGCCATAGCCACCAAATACCAAGCCCAAGCCACCGATCTAAGCTAGCCCGATCCAACGGCAGCAATCTTCGCGGACTTCTTCGCCTCGTTCCAAAGCTCTTCCATGCGCTGGCGAGAAAGATCTGCGAGCCGGCGGTTTTCGCGTGCCGCTGCGCCTTCCATCCATTGAAAGCGTTCTTTAAATTTGCGATTCGCTTTTTTCAGCGCGATTTCCGGATCGACGCCGAGGAATCGCGCCACATTGACGGCGGCAAAAAGAAAATCGCCGATCTCTTCTTCCATGCGCGCCGAATTTCCCATTGCCTTCATGCCCGGGTCCGAATTTGCACTCTCGGTCTTCTTTGTAGTCTTACTCACAAATTCGGAAAGTTCGCGTTTTTCCTCCTCGATCTTGTCGAAGATTCCCTGAAGATTCTCCCAGTCAAAACCGATGTGCGAAGCTCGCCGCGTCAGCTGATAAGCCTCTAGCACCGCCGGCAAAGACCGCGGCACGCCCGCAAGCACGGACTCTAGTGCTTCGTCTTTCTCGGCAGAGCCGCGCTTCTCCGCGCGTTCTTTGGCCTTCAACTCTTCCCATTTTTTAAGCACCGCGCCAGACGTTGCCGCCGTAGCATCGCCGAAGACATGCGGATGCCGCCGCACCATTTTCGTGAAAATCGCTTCGAGTACGTCCGAAATCGTAAACTTTCCCGCTGCCTCCGCCAGCACGGAGTGAAACACGATCTGCAGCATCAAATCGCCCAGCTCCGAAGTAAAGTCCTCGTTGTCGCCCGATTCCATCGCGTCGAGCACTTCGTAAGTCTCTTCGATCAGGTATTTGCGCAACGACGCGTGCGTCTGCTCGCGATCCCACGGACAGCCGTCGGGCGCGCAAAGCCGTTCTTGCAGCGCCACAAGTCTCGCGAACCACTCGCCTGCGGCGCGCTCCCGCGCCGTCACGCGAATCCTCGCACGCGACGAAGTATCCGCCTTCCGACGGGTACTGCTTTTTGTCCTCAATTTGCGAGCACTCTTTTTCGGGCTATCGGCCAAGATATTCCTCCAAGAGGCGTTTGAACGTCCAACGCGCAGAAAGCGATCTTACCAGCGCAAAGCCCGCGGATGTTTTGTCTGTGGAGCGTGGGGGAAGGCTGTTGTAAGGCAGAAGGTCGGCCGCAATGGGGCGGCGAATTCATCTGCGCCGTAACTGCGGCAATCATCGAAAACCGGACCGTCAGGAAGCGGGCCCTTTCGTAGAGCCCACCTATTCGCATTCAGGAAGGGACCTACTGCTTATCGAAAACGAGCGACGTATCGAAATCGCCCATTGACGTGCTTGCATGATCCGCAATTGTCAGCGTTTTCCCATCAGTGGAAAGCGAATAGGTCAATTTTGCCGCGATATCCACCTGCCCCTGATAATCCAGATCTTCCGTGAGCACGAGCGAACTGCCATCCAAAGTAGCTGTAATGTCCTTTAGCGCCAGGTTACCCATATTGGCTTCGGGTGAATCGGGAGCCACGGTCACTTTCTTTCCATCGGCTGTAAACGTCAGGCTGTAATCATTTTCGCCCGTCTGCGTCGTGGACGTTACTTTGTCCGTGAACTTTGATCCGTCTTGGGTGATCACTTCCGTCCGCGCAGACGGTCCATAGTCTCCCACATTGCTCTTTGAAGAATTGAGCTTCCACGTGCCCGAAAAATTCGGAGCGTCTTGAGCTGCGCTTACGCTTGCCAGTGCCGCCAATGCCAACAGCCCCACCATAGCTTTTCTCAACATTTTTGCCTCCCCGATGCGGTATCGCGTGAACGCAGTAAGTACCAAGAGTGCCCAGATTATACGTGCAAAGGCCAAATTCCGAAGCACATTCCGGGGAGCTGCCGCTTTGGCCATTAAATCGCTCGGAAGTGTGCTCGACTGCACCTATTACGCACCGCGCCGCGGTTTGTTTCAAGCCGAGGACGTTGTTCCTCGGCCGAAGTCGATAAACGTCCGTGTGAAAAGAAAAGCGGCTCGAAACCGAAATTCCGAGCCGCCTGTTCGTAACACCCGACTGGAGCGTGGAGTCCTATTATTGAGCTCCGCCGCCGCCCGCACCACCTGTCGCGCCTGCACCGCCCGTGCCGACGCCACCGCCCGCCCCCGTACCGCCCGTACCACCGCCGGTGCCGCCCGTTCCGGTACCTGGGGTTGTGGTTCCGGGGTTCGCCCCCGTGCCGCCCGGGTTTGACGGGTTGCTTGGGTTTGGCGCCTCCCGGTTGCTCGGGTTATTCGGGCTGTTTCGAGCGCTTGGGTTTTCCGGATTCGCAGGATTATTGTCCGGCGGGCTCGGGTTGTTAGGTTGGTTGGTTCCGTTTGGGTTGTTGGAGTTGTCAGGCTGCCCCGGCGTGGGCGAATTATATGGATTATTAGGGTTATTGGGATTATTCGGGTTCGCCGGATTGGTTGTTCCGTTCGGGTTATTTTCCTGGTCCGGATTGTCAGGACCAGTTGGATTCGTCGGGCCGGTGGGATTCTGCCCGTTCGGCGTCGTCGGTGAGTTCGGGCTGTTTGGCGTCGTCTGTGCGCTCGCCACGTATACGGCATGGAGCCCATCTGCACCCGCGCGCGGCGTTGTAGCCGCAAATATTCCCATGGCAAGAAAGGCGACGGACCACGCGACCTTTTTGAATTGCATTGAAGTTTCCTCCTGCAACCAGCGTAGTGAAAGGCAGGCGGGACCCAAATCAGGCGGCTTGTGTAAGGTCTGCGGCGCTATGTCTTTAAGTAAGCTTATTGACGGGTACCCACGGAAGGATATTGACGGAGACTGAGGACGGTACTCTACAAGTCGAAGCCCAGCTGAAGCTTCGCCGCTTCGGACATGCGGCTCGGGTTCCACGGAGGATCGAACACAACTTCCACATTCACTTCCTTCACTTCAGGCACACGGGCTACTTTCATTTCTACATCGCGCTTCAGCACGTCTCCCATTCCGCAGCCGGGCGCAGTCATGGACATCTTTACGTCGATCTTTTTGCCGCCTTCATCGAGCGCAGTAATCTCGCAGGCGTAGATCAAACCCAGGTCGACGATGTTCACGGGAATTTCCGGATCGTAGACCGTCTTCAGTTGATTCCATACCAAATTCTCGCTGAAGTTGATGGGCTCAGCGGGGGCTTCCGTCGCCTCCGGCACGGGCAAGCCGAGCGCGTCCGCGTCTTTATTATCGATACGGAACATTTGCCCATATTCCGTCATCACCGTGTAACCCATTCCGAGGTATTGCATGATGCGTACCGATGTTCCAGCGGGAATCGTGGCCGCAATACCGGTAGGAATTCCGATCACCGCGCAATTTCGGCTCACTGTGACCGTCTCATGGTTCATCTCAATTCATCTCCCGAAAGCTCAAATCTTTTCAAATACCAGCCGCGTATCGGAAAAACCAAACGGCGCGTCGGATGTTGAAGCAATGCTCATCAGTTTCCCGTCCGCTGATAGGGTGTACGTAATGGTCGCCTTGCTCGTGCCAGCGGCAAACGAATTCGTGAGCGTTTCAGTAAGTACCAGCGAATTGCCTTTCCACTTGGCAGACATCTGCGTGACCGTCATGATGCCGCCGGCGTAAGCCAGCGGCGAATCCCCCGCCACGGCCACGGACTTGCCGTTCGTAGTCAGGACTAGCTTGTAGGTATCGTCGCCGCTGTCGCTCGTGGAATGAACGTTGTCCGTAAACGTTTCGCCGTCCACCGCGAGAGTATCGACGCGCGACGTGAGCGCGTCCCCTCCACCAAAGTCGCTCCGCCCTTGGCTGAGCGCCCACTTTCCATTGAAGGCGGAATGATCCTGGGCAAAACTCGGAGCGGCAATCAGCATTGCGGCGAAAGCGAGAAATGAGAGTTTGCTCAACATGGGGCCTCCGGAATCAGAGGGTCTTGGCGATGATTCTTTTATTCGGTCGTAACCGGTTCCTGTTTGCCTTCCAGCGCGGCTTGCAGCGTGTGCCAGGCGAGCGTGGCGCATTTCACGCGAGCGGGGAATTCGGCTACGCCCGAAAAAACTGCCAGCTTTCCCATCTCGGCCGAATCGCCCTCGGCATGATTCTGCGTCGTAACGAACCTGTGAAAATTCTCGAAAAGCTGCTCCGCCTCGGCAATGGTCTTGCCCTTCACGCTTTGCGTCATCATCGAGGCCGACGCTTTCGAAATGGCGCATCCGTTTCCTTCGAACGAGATATCGCGTACTTTGTCACCCTCAAGGTCGAGATATACCGTGAAGCGGTCGCCGCATAGCGGATTGAAACCTTCAGCGCGATGGTTCGCGTTCGCCAGCTTCTTGAAATTTCTCGGTGCCTTGCTGTGCTCGAGAATCACTTCCTGATAGAGATCGCGCAGTTCCGCCATCAGCCCAATACCTCGCGGACCCGCTCAATGCCTTTAGCCAGCGCGTCGATGTCTTCGCGCGTGTTGTAAATTGCCAGCGAGGCGCGTGCCGTCGCAGGAATTCCGAATCGATGCATCACGGGTTGCGAACAGTGATGGCCGGTGCGAATCGCGATCCCTTCCTGATCGAGAATCGTCCCCACGTCGTGCGGGTGAATATCGCTAAGCACAAACGACAGCACACCGGCCTTTTCCGTCGCCGTGCCGATCAGCCGAACGCCTGGAATCGCCGCAATTTTGTCGGTCGCGTACTCCAGTAATTCGTGTTCGTACGCGGCAATGACATTCGATTCCGACGTCTGTCACATAGTCCAGCGCCGCGCCAAGTCCGATCACGCCCGCAATATCCGGCGTACCAGCCTCGAATTTGTAAGGCAACTTGTTGTACGTCGTTTTTTCGAAGGTGACAGAACTGATCATATCCCCGCCGCCCTGATAGGGCGGCATCGCATCCAGCAGCGCCGCTTTGCCATAGAGCACGCCGATTCCAGTCGGGCCATAAACTTTGTGACCCGAGAACGTATAAAAGTCGCAATCGATCGCCTGAACGTCTACTGGCATGTGCGGAACCGCCTGCGCTCCATCGATGAGCACGGGAATATGCCGCCGGTGCGCCATCTCCGTCATGCGTCGCACGGGATTGATGCTGCCCAAAGCGTTCGAGACGTGCGTGAACGCCGCGATCTTCGTGCGCGGCCCCAGCAGCTTCTCGAATTCATCCACGATCAACTCGCCCCTATCGTTGATCGGCGCCACGCGGAGCTTCGCGCCTTTTTCCGCGCAAAGCATCTGCCACGGCACGATATTCGAGTGATGCTCCATCGCGGTGATCAACACCTCGTCGCCGGGGTCTACGTGTGTTCGCCCGTACGTCTGCGCCACGAGGTTGATGCCTTCGGTTGTGCCGCGAACAAAAATAATCTCGTTCGACTTGGCTGCATTCAGGAATCGCTGTGCGCGCACGCGGGCGTTTTCATAGTCTGTCGTTGCGCGCTCGGAGAGATAATGCACGCCGCGATGGATATTGGCGTTCTCTTCTTCGTAATATCGTGTAATCACGTCGAGTACGAATCGCGGCTTTTGCGAAGTGGCGGCGTTATCCAAGTAGACCAGCGGCTTGCCGCGCACGGTGCGCTCCAAAATAGGAAACTCAGCGCGAATTGCCTGCACATCCAGCTCGGCATTAACATTCGTCGCGTGAGCGGCCAATCCGGCTTTCGCCGCTAAGGTCATCCAATTGCCTCCGAAGCCTTTACATTCACCGACGTGCGAATCAAATGCGTCAAATGGTCGTGAATCAAATCTTCTACATGCGCGCGCGCTGGTCCGTCCGCCATGCGGTCAACGCATTCGCTGGCAAATGCCAGCAATAACATTTGTCTGGCTTCTGCCTCTTCGATGCCGCGCGACCGCAAATAGAACAAGGCATTTTCCTCGATCTGCCCGATCGTTGCGCCGTGTGTGCACTTCACGTCATCCGCGTATATCTCAAGTTGCGGCTTCGTATCGATTTGCGCATTGTCGGAAAGCAGCAGGTTGCGATTCGTTTGCTTCGCGTCCGTCTTTTGCGCGTCTTTGTGAACGATGATGCGCCCGTGAAAGACTCCGTGCGCATGGCCCCCGAGAATGCCGTTGTAGAACTGGCGGCTGCCGCAGTGGGGCTTCGCGTGTTCGACGAGCATGTAATTATCGAGATGCTGCCGCCCGGTTCCCGCAAACAGACCGTTGATCAGGCAATCGCCGCCTTCGCCGTTGAGCACGGGATGCACGTTATTGCGAACGATTCCGCCGCCCAGCAGCACCGAATGCGAAGCGACGTTCGCGTTCCGCCCTTGCTCGATCCGGAGCGTCGAAACATTGAACGCATGCCGTGTTTTCGCGTTCGATCATGTAATGCGAAATCGCGGCATTATCGCCGGCGATCAATTCCGTTGCCGTGTTGCAGAAAAGCCGACCTCCGTACCGGCCGCGGCGGGAAGGGAAACGTAATCTTCGATAAATGTCGCCTGGCTCTCCGCTTCGGCCACTATCAGATTGCGCGGGTGCGTCATCGTCGGCCCGCTCTGCGCCCATCGCAACAAAAAGCAGGTGAATCGGCGCTTCCAGCACGACACTCTTTTCGATATGAATGAACGCTCCGTCTTCCAAGAAAGCCGTATTCAACGCTGAAAAGGGATCGCGGTTCGTATCGAGATAACGTCCTAGCCAGGATTCCAAAGCCGAAGGCTGCGATTCAATTTCCGTCGCCAGATTCGAAATTTCGACGCCGTCTGGCAGCTTGCCGAGATTTGAAAGCTCGGGAGCGTAGTGGCCGTTTACAAACACGATCTGGCAGGCCGCGCCGGGAATTCTGAATTGATCGAGCGCCTTCGCCGCGATGGAGCCGCGGCCGTTGTGCGCGAGCCGAAAAGGCGTCTGCGCCAGGGAAGAAAGGTTGGTGAAGCGCCAATCCTCCATCCGCGTCGTCGGAATGCCGACTTCGGCAAATCTCGCAAACGAATCGCGCCGCATGTTGCGCAGCCATGCGAGCCTGTTTCCTGCGGCGGACTTTTCAAAACCGCCGAAGCCCTGCTGATACGTTGTCAATTCCTGCGTCGCCATCTTCCATCCAGTTCGCCAGATTTTCTTTTCGCCGCCCGAAGCTTCTGCCCCGAGTGGCGGGTTGCACGCTACGCCCGGCCCGCCGCGGCTTCCATCCCGCCGTAACCCTTTGCTTCCAGTTCAAGCGCCAGCTCCGGCCCACCCGAACGCGCTATCTTTCCATCTACCAGCACGTGGACGCGATCGGGAACGATGTAATTCAGCAGCCGCTGATAGTGTGTCACCACGAGAATCGCGCGCTCCGGGCTGCGCATCGCGTTCACGCCTTGCGCCACGATTCGCAGCGCATCGATATCGAGGCCGGAATCGGTTTCGTCGAGGATCGCCAGCCTCGGCTCGAGAACTGCCATCTGCAAAATTTCGTTGCGCTTCTTTTCGCCGCCCGAAAACGCTTCGTTCACCGAGCGGTTCAAAAGCTTGTCGTCCATTTCGAGCAGCTTCATCTTCTCGCGCAGCTTGGGGAGGAAATCCATGGCGTCCATTTCTTCCTGCGCCACGGTATTTCCGGATCGCGTTGAGGGCGGAGCGCAGAAAGTAGGCGTTGCTGATACCTGGAATCTCGACCGGATACTGAAACGCCAGGAAGACGCCTTCGCACGCGGCTTCCTCCGGCTTCATTGCGACTAAATCTTTGCCGTCATAGAGGATCTCGCCCTGCGTCACTTCGTAGCTTTCCCGTCGCGCGAGCACTTGCGCGAGTGTGCTTTTGCCCGAGCCATTTGGTCCCATGATCGAATGGACTTCGCTGGCGTCGATCGTCAGATTGATCCCCTTCAGGATTTCGACTCCGCCGACTGTCGCGTGCAAGTTCTTGATTTCCAGCAAACTCATCTAGTTGTTCCCTTTCGCCTGTTTCGCTTTACGCCGCTGGCTACCGCGATTAGAACAGGTGCCGGCCCTTGTTTTCACCGAGTTACGACGGTTTCTAATTCTTGGCAGTTGCGATTAGAACGTATTACCCGGCTCCGTTCCTCTCTGTCGATTCAAGCCCCCGAGGCGAAAAAAACGCCAGTGTAGATCATAATATGTGTCCGATGCGCTGCCTTTTGCGGCGGCATTTTCTTCTTATACGAAGCATGCCGCCCTCGGACCTACCGGCTCCTCGCGGGATGCGCGGCAGAGCGGGGCCGAGGTGCGGCGCTCAGCCGACGCTGCCTTCAAGGCTGACGCTCAGCAGCTTTTGCGCCTCCACCGCGAACTCCATTGGCAATTCCTTGAAGACGCGCTTGCAGAAGCCATTCACGACCATCGACACAGCGTCTTCCGTCTTCAGTCCACGCTGCCGCAGATAAAAAAGCTGATCCTCGCCGATTTTCGAAGTGGAGGCCTCATGCTCCATGCGCGCCGTCGCATTCTTCACCTCGATATACGGAAACGTGTGCGCGCCGCAGAGATCGCCGATCAGCAGGGAATCGCACTGCGTGTAATTGCGCGCGCCGGTCGCGTCCTTCATGATCTTCACTTGGCCGCGATAAGTGTTCTGTCCGTGTCCGGCCGAAATGCCTTTGGCGACGATCGTGCTCCGCGTGTTCTTGCCCATGTGGATCATCTTCGTGCCGGTGTCCGCCTGCTGGTAATTGTTCGTCAGCGCGACGGAATAGAATTCGCCAACGGAGTTATCGCCCTGCAGGATGCAGCTCGGATATTTCCACGTGATGGATGAACCGGTTTCGACCTGCGTCCAGGAGATTTTCGAATTCTTCCCGCGGCAGGCTTCCGCGTTTTGTGACGAAATTGTAAATTCCGCCCTTGCCGTTCTTGTCGCCGGGATACCAGTTCTGCACCGTCGAATACTTGATCTGCGCATCATCGAGCGCGATCAGCTCAACCACAGCCGCATGCAACTGGTTTTGATCGCGGATCGGCGCCGTGCAGCCTTCGAGATAGCTTACATACGCGCCCTCGTCGGCGACGATCAGCGTGCGCTCAAACTGTCCGGTTTCCGCTGCGTTGATGCGGAAATAGGTCGAAAGCTCCATCGGGCAGCGAACGCCCTTCGGCACATAAACAAACGAGCCATCGCTGAAAACGGCCGCGTTCAGAGCCGCGTAGAAATTGTCGGTGTAGGGAACTACGGTGCCGAGGTATTTTTCACCAGCATCCGGATGGTTCTGCACGGCCTCGGAAAACGAACAGAAGATTACGCCCGCTTCGGCAAGCTTCGCCTTGAATGTCGTCCCAACCGAAACGCTGTCAAACACGGCATCCACCGCGACACCCGCGAGCATCTTCTGCTCTTCAAGCGGAATGCCGAGCTTCTCATAGGTGCGGAGGATTTCCGGGTCAAGCTCGCTTAAATCCTTCAAATTGGGTTTCTGCTTGGGCGCCGAATAATATGTAATTTCCTGATAATTGATTGGTGGGAACTTCACGTTTGCCCACTTCGGCTCCGCATGCTTCTTTTCGAGCGAGTCCCAATGCCGAAACGCCTTCAGCCGCCACTGCAACATAAATTCAGGCTCGTTCTTCTTGGTCGAAATCAGACGAATAACGTCTTCATCCAGGCCTTTCGGAATGCGCTCTTCGTCGATATCGGTGATGAAGCCCCACTTGTACTCCTGCTGGGCTAACTCGCGAATCGTATCGTTGGTCGAACTCACTGTATGCTCCCGGACGGGACCAGCGGCACTGGATTGCCGCGCGCGTCCTTAATAGCGGTTAATTGCAAAGGTGAAATCAGGTCGTACAGAGAGATGGTGCCGAGCACCTGGCGTACGGCCTGATTGATGATTCTTTGGTTGGTCTTGATCGGGCAGAAGGATTCGATGTTGCACAGCCCAATCACATCCGTGCTGCATTCGGTGAGCGCAACCGGCCCCTCGAATGCGGCGATAATCTCAATGACAGGGATTTCGCGCGGCGCTCGCGCGAGGACGTATCCGCCCTTTGTTCCGCGATGCGACACAAGGAGACCGCTTGTCAGAAGCTGTTTCAGGAGCTTGCTGACGGTCGGCAGGGGCAGCTTGGTTTCAGCCGCCAAGTCTCGGGCCGTGTGTAAGGAGGCAAATCCCTGGTCCTTCGCCATGCAAGTCATCACGACCAGCCCGTAATCCGCTAATTTGCCTAGCTTTACCATGCCCTTAGAGGCCCCCCAAGGCCGCTCTCCGCGAGCCAAACCGCAAATAGCACTGATTTGGTCCGATTTGATATTACCAGCCCGCCCGCTTTGTTTCAAGCGAGAAAGGAAGAAAACCAGCGTCCGCTAGCGAGGCCACTTCGGCTCGCGGTATTATCTGGACTCCCAGTGATAGTCCACAATCTGCACGTCGTAGCAATAACCTGCGGGCCGGACAAAACAGATTCTTGTGCGTCAAGCGACCAAAACCGAGCAGCGAAGCTCATGCCCAGCCTAGCTAGCTTTGCGCCGCTGCGGTAACAGGATGATTCGCCGGCAGAGAATCGACTGCAAAAGACGTTACGCCCTTTGCCGCGACGTCGTCTGATCCGGAAGCCCCGTTTCCCGCATCCAGATAATGCACGATGAGCGAGATTCGCCGGTTCGAAGGATCGAGCAGGTCCTTGGCGTCGCGCAACTGCATGGCCGCATAGCCGCGCACCTGCGTCACCTGCTCCGGGTGTTTCCGTGGAGCTTACAGCTGCAGGACTCGAATCAATGAGGGGCAGTAAACTGCACCGTCACAGTAATATCGCTGGCGACGGGGCGTCCGTCGAGCATCTCGGGCTTGTATTTCCACTGCCGAACGGCGTTGACAGCGGCAGAAGCCAGCAATCCGGGGCCATTCAGCGCGCGAACGCCGCTCATGCTCCCGTCGGCTTCTATGCGCGCGTGAACCGTCACCGCGCCTTCAACGTGCTCGTTCAGCGCGATCGTGGGATACACAGGCTGAACCGATCGGATCAGGTTTGGTTCGACGAGGCTGGAACGAACCTCTGGTGTTGGCGTCGTAGCGGACGGTTGAGGAGGCGGAGCGAGGCTGAAATTTGGCCCGGGTCCCGCGATCGTAGCAGCCAGTGCGCCGCTTTGCGGCGTCGCAACCAACGGCGCAGCGGTTCCAACTGCCGCGCTCGCGCGCACGGAAGGCCGCGGAGCTGCAAGGTTCGAGGTCTGGAACGCGCCCGCCGGGGTTGCTGGCGGCTCGTTCAAACTTGCGGCGGCTTTGGGCGGCAGAGCCGGCAATGCCGGACCGGCCGGCGCGGAAGCGGGCCCGCTAAACGGCACCAGCCAGGCCTGATTGTTCGAATCGATTACCTCGAAATTGGTGGCAAGCGCATTGGGAATTGCGGGGCGAGGAGACCGCGTGTTTGTCGTTGCAGTCAGCGAAGACGGCAAAAAGAGCGCATGCATCGTTTGAAACACGTTTCCGCGTGCCGCTTCCCATCCGGCGACGACCGAAAGCGCGGCTAAAACGATCATGAGGAACACATAGGTACCGCTTCGCCGCGCGCTCGGCTTTTCAGGCGTCTCGGAGGTCGCGGGAACCGATTCTTTTGCGGCCGTTGCAATCGAAGGCACGGCACGCGCGTGGTCCGCCGGCAGCTTCATGGAACGCGCCACGGCAACACCGGACATATCGCGCGAGGTTAAGAGCGCGGGCAGGTCAAAGTGGGAGGCGTCCACCGCGAGTGGGTGCGATTGGGGCGAGGAGCGAACAGTCCGGAGCGGAATCTCTTCCACGTTTGCCGTGTGCCCCGCAGTTTCCGACGGGAACGCTTCCACAGCGGCCGCCGCAGTTGCGGCTTCCGCCGCAAGCCATTCGCGCAAATTCCTGCGAAAATCTTCCGTGGAATTGAGGAACTGCACGCCCACGGTTCGTCGCGAATCCCCCGTCCACGCCACGCGCGCGCTCGTCTCAAGCCACGTCTTCGATCGCGGCATTTGCAGCCGCAGGCGAGGCAGATCGTCTTCCATGACGGCCATCGCCGCCTGCACCGCAAGACCGTTTTCGCTCAGGTTGATGAGAATGCCGCCATTGTTTTCGTCGAGATGGACGTAGGAGAGTGAGCCGGGCGCTTGGCGCGCGCATTGGCGGCGGTCAGCATCGCCGAAGGAATCGCCGACGTTCGAAATGGGATCGCCGAATGGCATTCGTACCTCAATTGCTGCGGGAGGGGGGCCACAGCAATATGCCTACCAGACCTTATAGGATAGCCGGGAGTATACGCTTGGAATTCCTGCCAGACAAGGAAAAGCGAAGCCGTGGAAGCCGTGGTAAAGGATCGTAGTATACCGCTGGCTGCGCCCTTTTCGGCCAAAGCCGAAGAGTTCGGCGAAGGATTAGTTCTGGACGACCGCCGCCGTATCCGTAACGGCGGGCCACGCACCCGGCAACTCGATCTGGTAATGCGTCGCAGGATCGAAGATGACGAATCCACCGAGGTCCGCAATGGAATGATTTACCATATTACGGAACTGGGCTTCCGAGGCTGCATCCATCTGGCCGGGCCAATGAAAGGGCTTCGTCGTCTCCAGCATCACTCGTGTCCGATTACTGGCGGGCAAGAAAACGGCAGACGCCAGATGGTACTGGTCTTCCGCGCTGAGGCTGCCGGTCGACTTCAGACGCCCCATCACGATTAGCTTCGAGTCGGCTGAGAGCAAGTAATCGGCGCCGGATTTGTTATCCAGATCGTACAGAAAAGCCACGGCGGCGCTGCCCGAATCGGATTCCTGAACGCGAATCCCGGCGAACGATCCCGAGATCGCCTTGGCGTTCCAAACGCCCTGCGGCGCCTTCGATTCGCGTGCCTTCGCGATCCAGCCGCCAGCCAGTCCAACCCCGGCCAGCAGGACGACGACCACAACCGTAATGCCTATCTTTTTACCCATGGCGAGGCCTAGAATGTATCACAATTGTCGTGCATTTCAATCCCGCAGGGGATCGTAGTAGGCTTGAGCCATGAGCGACGAAAAGATCCAGAAATCTGACGCCGACTGGCGCGCCAAACTGACCGACGAGCAATATTACGTCACGCGGCAGAAGGGAACTGAGCCGCCGTTCAGTGGCGAATACACCGACACGGAAACGGAAGGCACCTACACCTGCGTCTGCTGCGGGCAACCGCTCTTCGGCTCCGAAGCCAAATTCCACTCCGGTTGCGGCTGGCCGAGTTACACGCAGCCAATCGACTCGGACAACATCGAAATGCATCGCGATACATCGCACGGCATGATCCGTACCGAAGTTCTCTGCAGCCGCTGCGACGCGCATCTTGGCCACGTCTTCGAAGACGGCCCCGCCCCAACGGGCTTGCGCTTTTGCATCAATTCCGCCGCCCTCCGCCTCAACCCCGACAAGAAGTAAATCGCGTCATCTGAAGTCACTTCGCGGTGAATCCAGGCATGCTATTTACGGTAAATACCCGATTTGTGAATACCCTCCTTGGTGACTATTGTTCGTTGACGGATTTGCCACGGGTTCGCGTGTTCGCAGTTCGAGCATAAATGCTTAATTCCAACCAAGCCGCATCTAATACTGAATCTAAGACTTTCACTGACTTTTTATGCGCACTGCCGCACAGCTTGCTCTCCGCTCCGGACCGCATTCAATACCGATTCCTGCGATGGTTATCCCCCGGCGAGCCGCGGTACATGTCTGGAGAGCCATACAAAGACAGGAGCAAGATCAGGGTGTTGCTCGGCGACCAAATGCTCGATGAGTTGCGCGGAAAGACAGTCGTCGATTTCGGCTGCGGAGAGGGCGAGGAATCGGTTTCCCTAGCGAAGGGCACGGCTTTTCAGGTAATAGGACTCGATATCCGCGAAAATGTCTTGAAAACCGCGCGTGAAAGGGCGCAGCGCGAGGGCGTTGCTGAAAGATGTCACTTTTGCACACATACAGACCGGCCGGTTGATGCAATCGTTTCACTCGATGCCTTTGAACACTTTGGCGACCCTGCCGCTGTTCTGAGGATGATGTACGGCCTATTAAAGCCGGGCGGCGCAATTTACGTCAGTTTTGGGCCAACCTGGTATCACCCTTTCGGTGGTCACTTGTTTTCTGTTTTTCCTTGGGCGCATTTGATCTTTTCCGAGAATGCGTTACTTCTTTGGCGATCACACATATACGACGACGGTGCTACCCGATTTTCCGAAGTGGCGGGCGGACTCAACCAGATAACGATCTCAAGATTTGAAAGACTCGTTCAGGAAAGCCCGCTCAAGTTTGAGTTTTTGGACGTCGTACCCATCCGCCGCCTTCGCGTCCTTCATAATCGACTGACGCGCGAGTTCACGACGTCTATCGTCAGATGCAAGCTCATCGCCAAGCCTCTTGTGGCGCGACCGGTAACGTCTAATCTCCCAGCACCGCCAGCTCCATTTGCCGTAGCCGCTCCGGCTCGCCGATCACGTCGATCTCCTTGATCCTGCCGTCCTCAATCTTAAGAGTGAGCGTGCGCATCAGCTTGCCGCGCGGCGCAAGAATCAGGCTTACCTCGCCATCGACCAGCGCCGCCTGGACATGCTGCGCACCGCGCGAATAGAGAAGCGCCTGTCGCGCCCATGTTTCGGCGCCATGAATTTCTCGCGCTACGCCGCCTACCGCCGAGAAGGCATCGGCTCGGAACACAACATCCGGATCGAGCACAGCAACCAGCGCCTCAAAATCGCCCGTGCGCAATGCCGCCAGAAACGCATCCGCTACCTTGCGCTGCTCCGCTTTTTTGGCATCGCCAGAAATGGGCGCGCCTTGCACGCGCCGCCGCGCCCGGCTCGCAAGCTGCCTCGTGGCCTCCGGCGAACGCCCCGCGATCTCGGCAATCTCCTCAAACGGCACCGCGAACATGTCGTGCAGCACAAACGCGAGCCGCTCCGCCGGCGTCAGCCTGTCTAGTACGACAAGCATCGCCAGCCCCACTGAATCCGCCAAAATCGCCTCGCGTTCCGGATCAGGGGCCGCTGCCTGTGTGGCTGGTTTTATCTCCGCTCCTTCGGTCGCAAGGGTTTCCTCCGAGCGCGACTTGCGCGACCGCAGCATGTCCAGGCAGACATGCGCCACCACGGTCCTCAACCATCCGCCCAGATTCTCGATCCCGTCGGCATCCGCGCGGCTCAGCCGCAGCCATGATTCTTGTACCGCGTCATCCGCCTCGCTCGCCGACCCCAGCATGCGGTACGCAACGGCGCGCAGATGTCCTCTGTTTTCTTCGAATCTTGCCGCAAGCCAATTTTGCTCGACCATGTCACATTCCGTCGTTTCGCTTCGTCATGGTGATGACGAACGGAACTCAGTCAATGTGACAAGGAGGAATGGAAATATGCAAGCCCGTATGAATAACCCGGCGATGGTCATCCCCGAAGCCATGCAGGCGCTCCAAGCCCTAGCTGCGTCCGTGCAAAAAGGAGGCGTCCCAATGCGCACGCTCGGTCTCGTCCACATGCGCACCAGCCAGATCAACGGCTGCGCCGTCTGCCTTTCCATACACCCGATGGTCTTCAAGGAGCCCGAGACGGAAGAGCGGCTCACCACAGTCGCCGCATGGCGCGAAACGACCTTTTTCACTGACGCCGAACGCGCCGCGCTGGCACTGACTGAGGCGGTCACATGCCTCAGCGACCGCTCCGATCCCGTGCCCGACGCCGTCTGGGAGGAGGCCGCGCGCCATTACGACGAACGCGGTCTCGCCACGCTGCTTCTCGCGATTTCGGCGACCAACGTCTGGAATCGGCTCAATATTTCGACGCGCCAGATCGCCGGCATGGTCCGTTGGCCCGCCGAAAAATCGGAGAAGGCCGCCGTAGCCCAGCATTCCTAACTTGGTCAGACGCTGGAAATGTGAATGGGACCGTAGGGGCGCATGCTTGCTGCGCCCTTGCGGCGCCACCGAATAGCCGTTGGTGGTGTATTCCCGGCATCCAGAGGAATCCATGAGACGCCTCTCCTACCTCATTGTCTTGCTTGTGTTGGACTGTGCGCCGCATCCGCTCTCGCTGCGGACATATCCGGCACCCGGACGGGTTCCTTTGCCCGAAGCATGAATCCCGGGAACGTTCATTACTTCGTGCTCGACCTGAAAGGCGACGGCACAAAACTCATCAGCACGGTGGGTGAACATTAAGAAAATGCTAGTTGACGCTGTGGCACGCGCCTTCGCAAGTTCATTGTTCTACTCGGAGCGAGACGAGCCTATCCATGCAGTTCTATGTGATTCTTGACGCTGCGGATGGTGAATTCACCCACCTCTAACCTGCCGCTTCACGTGGAGCGCGGCCGTCGGTGGGTCTATCCGGGCGACAAGGATCCGCGCAGCCGGCGACAAAACGATCGCGACTCCAATGCGATAGCAGCGCGACGAACCCACCCTCGGTTCACAACGCCGCGTTCTCCCGCTCGAGAATTGAGCAAGCCGTCTCGGACCACCGATATTTCCACGTTCGCCTAATTTTTCCGCGGCCTTCTGTTAGACTCGAACCGTTTTAGAAGGTGGGAGGCCATTATGGAAGAGCAGTCCACAAATACCGCAGAGACTCTGCAAATTCGCATCGCGAAACTCGAAAAGGAAAATCGCCTCTTTAAAAAAATTTCCGTCGCTGCGGTTGCTGGTATGGCCCTGTTGTTTCTGATGGGACAGGCACCCGCTCGAAAGACCGTCGAGGCTAACGAATTTGTCGTGAAGGACGCGCACGGAAACGTGCGGATCAGGCTCGGCGTCGATCCGAAAAACGATTCCGCGGTCCTTTGGATGCAAACGGCCAAAGGCGACGAAGGCGCGTCGCTCTCCGATTCCGGCATGATCCTGCAACAAGACGGCGTCGTGCGCACAGTAATCGGCGATTCGACGTTTTCGTTGGCAAATTCGCAAGGCCAGCCGAACGTAACCCTTTCGGCGGCCGACGACGCCGAGCGCGATCTCTCCATCGAGGGTGCAAGCGGATATCTCTTTTACAAGCCGGGCGATGCCTTACAGGTTTCAGATAGCGAGGGCTACGCGACCGCCATCGGTAGCACAGGCGTCCGCGGGACCGGCGGCGCGCCCGCGCACACCAACGCAGCCTCCATCGTCCTTACCGATCCAGATCAGAAGGTCTTGTGGAAGGCCCCGTGAGCGGAATATTCGTTCAATCTCGTGGGGTTAAATAGCAACCTGATTGCCGCATCTTCGGCCTAAATCTATGCCCTCCCTTCGCGGAGCTTCGCCACTTCGTCCCGCAACTGCCGCACTTCGCGCTGCAAATCGGGGAGGCGATTGAATACGGCCACCGATCTGCGCCAATCCTTGTTGTCGAAGCCGGGCGAGCCGGAATAGATTGCGCCGGCGGGAATGTCGCTGTTCACCGCGCTCTGGGCCGTGAGAATCGCGCCGTCGTGGATCGTCAGGTGGCCGGCGGACGCGGACTGGCCCGCAAGAATGCAGTTGTTGCCGATACGCGTCGTTCCGGCGAGGCCCACTTGTCCGCACAGAATCGTGTCTTCGCCGACGGTGCAGGCGTGGCCTACCTGCACGAGGTTATCGATCTTGGTGCCGCGTCCGATGCGCGTGTCGCTCACCGCGCCGCGATCGATGGCGCTGTTTGCTTGAATCTCCACGTCACCTTCGATCACAACTCTGCCCACTTGCAGAATTTTGTGCCAATGTCCCTGCGCATCGCGCGCAAAGCCGAAGCCGTCCGTACCGACCACCACGCCATTCTGTAGGAGCACGCGATTGCCGATGCGGCAATCCTCGCGCACGACGCAATGCGAATGCGCAAAGAAATCGTCGCCGATTTTCGCGCCGCGATAGATCGTTACGAAGCTGTGCAGGACGACGTTGTCTCCGATCTCCACGTCCTCGTCGATGAAGCAATACGGGCCGATATGCGCGCGATCTCCAACTTTCGCGGTGGACGAGATGACGGCGGTCGAATGCACATTCGGCGCATAACGCGGCGGCTTGTGAAAGAGTTCGAGCGCACGGGCGAAATCGAGATACGGATTCGCCGTACGCAACGCGGCAATTGTCACGGTCGGTCCGTCCGGCGCGAGCAGAATCGCCGAAGCACGCGTCGTCTTTACGAACGGATAATATTTTCGGTTATCGAGAAATGTCAGTTGCCCCGGATGTGCTTCCTCAATCCCGGCAACACCCGTGATTTCGACGTTCGCATCGCCTTCGAGCTTGCAGCCCAGCTTCTCAGCAATTTCACCCAGCTTCATGTTTCACTCCCGTTTCCAAGTCGGCCGTCATCCTGAGCGAAGGACGCTCTGTTTTTCCGGTCTTCCCGCGCAGTCATTCACTACCGGGAAATTCCTCAAAGGCCGCCTAATCCAGCCACTCCACCGTGCGAAGCTCCGCACTACTCTTAAACGCCAACTCAATCGCGCGAATCACGTCCAGGGCCTGCTCCGGCTTCACGGCGAACTCCGCTTTGCCGAGCATCGCATCGCGCACATTCGCGTAGAACTCGCGATAATCGCCGGGCTCGGTCTTGATCTTCCGTCCGCCCGGTGCAGAATCATTCGCGAGGTAAAGCGTGCCCCAATGCGCTTCCGGGTCTTCACCCCAGCCGGGTCCGCCGGGAGCGATTCCGCGCCGCAACGGCTCTTCCTGTGGATCGAGCGCCGTCTTTAAAAATGATCCGTCTGTACCGTGAATCACAAATCGTGTCGCGTGTGCGCAGGCAATCATCGTCGAACGCAGAATCGCACGCATGTCGAAATAATCCAGCCGCAAATCGAACGCGTCATCCACGAGCCCGCCTTCGCGCTCGCAGCGAATATCTGCCGTGATTGAATCGGGCCTGCCGAAAAGCTGCATCGCTTGATCGATCAGGTGCGGCCCAAGATCGTAGAGCATACCCGCGCCCGGTCCTTGCCTTTCGCGCCACGCATTCTTGAGAGTCGGCCGGTAGCGATCGAAATGCGATTCGAACATCACGAGGCGCCCGAGCGATCCGTCCGCGAGAATCTTCTTCACGGTCTTAAAATCGCCGTCGAGCCGCCGGCTTTGGTAAACGGTAAGCAACAGGCCGCGCTTCTCGGCGAGATGCATCAGCAGCCGCGCCTCTTCGGAAGTTACGGTGAACGGCTTGTCGACGAGCACGGCCCGGTCCGCATTCAGGCACTGCCGCGTAATCTGGAAATGAGAATCGTT
Organism: uncultured Acidobacteriota bacterium; assembly: GCA_963753205.1. Taxonomy (GTDB): domain Bacteria; phylum Acidobacteriota; class Terriglobia; order Acidiferrales; family UBA7541; genus Palsa-295. Next base: position 268,381 of record CAVWBL010000004.1, read on the forward strand.
CGGCGTGGCAACGACGCAAAGCTTGATACCCTCGTCGGCAAGGAGTTCCTCGATGGTTCGAACGATGCGCGCCTGCGGATATCTCTGGCGCGCCAAATCGCCGGAGCGCTCGACGATGCATGCCAGCTCCAGCCCCGGCACCGCCGCGATCATCGGCGCATGAAACGTCTGGCCCGAGAGGCCGAAGCCGATCAGGCCAACGCGTATGTTATTGCCGCTGTCCAAGGTAGGCACGAGAAGGTGAATATAGCAGCGGCCGGGCTATTCGCCGAAGAGCTTTGGCTGCGCCTCGCTCGCTTTGGCAGCCGCCGCCTTGTCGCGAGGCCTCCGCCGCGCAATGCCGACCACTCCCAAAACCTTCATTTCGGTCAACGCTGTCTGCGGAATGAAGACCCAAAGCGTATTCCCATGAAGATCCGGAGGCGTCAGCCGGATGCCTTTGTCGAGCAATTCAAGCAGGTCATTCGAGACGAGCCCCTCCATCTCATCGCTGTCGCGGAAGCGCAGCTTGACCCATAGGCCATCGAGCTTCGGGCGACTTAGGAACGTCTTGCGGTCCAGCTCGAAGGTTTCCGTGAACTCCTTCACGAAATAGACCGCCTTCACGTCCTGCAATTCGAGGCTCTTGTGCTCGCCGTCGCGTGTCAGAAATTCCACACCCTCCTCGCGCCCGAGCGTCTGCGGGTTGAGGTAGACCTGCTCCGGCTCTCCTTCGAATAAGGAAATAACGGCCCTTTTATGTGTCGTAATGGGGCGATTTTTGACCAAAACTGGCCTTTTAACGGGATTTTAAGGCGCCATATTGCCACAGGGCGCAGGTTATGTTATCGTGAACCGTTTTTGTTTCAAACTATTGGTGTTGAAAGGGTTAGCTCTGGAGCCGGGACGTTTGACTCTTAAGGGTCGCATCCTGAAATCGGCCTCCACGATCACCCTGATCACCCTTATCAGCCGGATTTGCGGATACTTACGAGATCAGCGAATCGCACTCCTCCTCGGGACGTCCCCAGCTGCCGATGCCTTTATTCTTGCGTTCCGAATTCCCAGCCTAGTGCGACGGATGGCCGGGGAAGGCGCGTTCGGCGGCTCGTTTATCCCTATATTTACCAGCTACTTACGGGACAGGTCGCGCGAACAGGCGTTTCGGTTGGCGCGCACGATCTTCTGGGACGTCGGGCTAATCCTTACTGTCGTCGCAATCCTCGGCGTCGTCTTCTCGCGCCAGATAATCTACCTGTTCACGATCTTCAGCGCCAGCAAAGCCCATTGGGATCTTGCAGTTTCACTGAATCGCCTGATTTTCCCATGCATCATCTTCATCGGGCTCGCCGCCGTGGCTGCCGCAGTTCTGAACAGTTTCCGTGTCTTCGCGCTGCCGGCCGCCACCTCGATTGCATTCAATCTTACGTTGATTGTCTTCTCGTTAGCAGTTGTATACAAGCCACTTATCGCTCATCTGCCGGGTTCGCTTGCCGTGCCAGCAGCGGCACTCGCGGTTGGCGTGCTCTTCGGCTCAGTTTTTCAGCTTCTCATTCAGATCCCTGCGCTGGCCCGTCGCGGCTTTCGCTTCGCCCCGTCGGTGGAATTCGCGGATCCTGGTGTCCAGAAGGTTGGACGCATGATGGGCCCGGGCATCTTCGCGGCCTGCGCCTACCAGGTGAATTTTCTGCTTGGAACGTTCTTTGCCACCTCGCCGCGGATGCCCAGCGGCAGCGTCGCGTCGCTCTACGTGGCAGAACGCCTGATGCAGCTGGTCCTCGGGAGCTACGCGATCGCGATCTCGACAGCCCTGCTGCCCACTATGTCTCATCAAGCTGCGGCAGGCAATTACGGGGAGATGAAGCACACGTTCGGCTTTTCGCTGCGAATCGTGTCATTCATCACGATTCCCGCTGCCGTCGGCCTGATTCTCCTGCGCGAACCGATTATCCAGGTGCTTTTTCAGCATGGTCAGTTCGCCGCGCGCTCGACGGCTCTTACGGCAAACGCCCTTCTCTATTATGCCCTCGGCCTGCCCGCGTACGCCGCGATCTGGCTCATCACGCCGATGTACTATTCCACGCAGGACACGCGCACTCCGGCCCGTATCGGCGTCTATATGATTGTCACCAATCTCGCGCTCAATGGCCTTTTTCTTTTGTTCTTCTACCGCGAGCTTTCCAATGGGAGTCCGGCTCTGGCGAGTTCGCTCTGCGCGTATTTGAATTTTGTGCTGCTCTTTTCCATTTTCCGCGGACGCTACGGACGCCTCGGAGCCCGCGGCATCGCTGCCTCGATTGCGAAAACGACTGCGTGCACCGTCGCAATGGGCGCGGTTGCCTTTGCGGCCGTGTCATTCTGGCGCGACCGAGCCGCGGCTTGGCACCTGGCGGGGCAGATTGGCGTCCTGGCAGTGATGATTCTCGCTGCCGTTGGCGTGTATCTCGGTTTGGCTCGGGTGCTGCGCTGCGAGGAACTCGGTGAATTCTTGCTCCTGCTGCGGCGCGCTGAGCCGGACGCGATTTCGGGTGCCGGCTATTCGGCATGATGAGCTATGAACGTAATTGGGAAATTCCAGAACGGGAAGCAGGCAATGGACGCGGAAATTCGCGCTTTTCTTAACTATTTGCGCGTGGATAAAGGTCTTTCGAAGAACACGATCGAGTGCTACCGGCGTGACGTCGAAAAGTTTGCGCTACTCGTTCATGAACGCGATCTGCAAATAACCCAAATCGTTCGTCGCGACCTGGTCGACTTTTTGGCGTCGCTTTACCGGCGCGGTCTGGATAGCCGTACGGTCGCACGGCATCTTGCCACGTTGCGCCATTTCTTTCGATTCGCGGTACTAGAAGGCTATATCGTCGACGATCCCGCGATGACCATCGAATCTCCCAAGACCGTCCAGAGTCTGCCCCAATTCCTTAGTGTGGAAGAAGTGGAGCTGCTGCTTCAGCAGCCCGATATGAATGACATGGTCGGCATTCGCGACCGCGCCATGATCGAGCTGATGTACTCGACGGGAATCCGCGTCTCGGAGTTGTGTGGAATCCGCGTAGCGGATTTGAGGATGGATCCGGGCTGTCTCCGGTGCGTCGGCAAAGGCGACAAGGAGCGCATTGTGCCCGTGGGGCGCCAGGCATTGGATGCCGTGCAGCATTATATGCATGTATCGCGGCCCCAGTTGGTGCGCGACGCGATCTCGCCCTTTCTTTTCCTTACGTCACGCGGCAAGCCGCTCAATCGGATCGCTTTTTGGGCGCTTTTGGCCGCTTACGGCCGTAAAGCAGGCTTGCGAAAGTCGCTCAACCCGCATATGCTGCGTCACAGTTTCGCGACGCATCTTTTGGATCGTGGCGCGGACCTACGATCGGTCCAGATGATGCTGGGGCATTCGGACATCTCCACGACGCAGATTTACACTCATGTCGTCGAAGAACGTTTGAAACAGGTTTATAAGGCCCATCACCCGCGCGCTTAGGGAGAGTTGCGCGAATTCGAGGAGGCTCGCCTCATGCCCGATTACATGTACCTGCTGGAAAGCCGGCTCTCGCCGGAACAGCGGGCGGCGCTGGAACGCGTCCAGGAGCTATCGCGTTCGCAGGATCTGAACGTCTATCTCACCGGCGGCGCCGTGCGCGACCTGATTTCCGGCCAGCCCATTCGCGACCTGGATTTCACTGTCGAAGGGAACCCGGTAAAAATCGTCCGCGAACTCGAAAAGGGCGGCGCTCGCGTGCTCTACGAAAGCGACAAGTTGCGCCACTATGAAATTCTTTTCGCAGGGGAAGCGGATGGTTCGATTTCCGGAGCCCGCGAAGACGTTTACGAACGTCCCGGCACCAAACCCGAAATTCGTTTTGCGGGCATCATGGAAGACCTGCGGCGCCGCGATTTCTCGATCAATGCAATCGCCATTTCGCTCAATGCGCAATCTCGCGGTCTGCTTCTCGATCCCACCAACGGCCTTGCCGATCTGGAGCGCCAGGAAGTCCGCGCGCTCACGATTCATTCGTTCAGCAATCAGCCGATTCGCCTGATGCGTATTCTGCGCTATTGCGCGCGAATGGGCTTCAAGATGGAGTCGCGCACGCAAGAGTGGTTCGATCTTGCGTTTGAGCGAGGCCTGCAACAGAACCTTCAGAGCGCCGACGTCGGAGGTGAAATCCGCGCTGCGGCCCGCGAAGAAAATCCTGTTGCCACGCTCAAACAGTGGGAAGCGCGCGATCTTCTTGCTGCCGCAGATGCGCCACTGCAAAAGCGCAAGCCAGACTACGACAGCCTCAATAAATTGGCGAAGATTCGCATGAACCTGCAGGCCGCCGGCATACGCCCCCGGCTTCAGGCCTCCAATACGTATTTCATTTTTTCCCGCCTTAAGCCCCGCGAGTCTTCGTCGGCCATGAAAGATCTGGACTTCCGCGCGGCCGAAATCGAGGCGGTGGCAAACCTCGTTCCGGAAGCGCAGAAAATCGTACAAACGCTGAAGAACCGCAAGATGAATGCTTCGCGCGACGCATACGCCTACATCGCTTCATTGCCGCCGGAGATGCTTGCTTTTATCGAGGTCGAGATGCCCAATCCGGCGGCGCTTTCGAAAATTCGAGCGTACGTGCAGAAATGGCGCCCCTTGCATCTTTCTCTGCCGACGGCCGAACTTGACGCGCTTGGCGTTCCGCGCGGGCCCAAATTCGACAAAGTCATGGAACAGCTCTTCGAAGCGCAGCTTCGCGGCAGAGGTAAAACCCCCGAAGATCGCAGCAAGCTGCTTCGTCAATATGCCGGCATCAAGGAAGAGCCCAAAAAAAAGCCCGAAAAGGAAAAGAAGTCGAGGGTCAAAGAAGGCGAGGCTACAAAAGGGAAGCAGAGCGCCAAGGAAGGCTCGGCAAAGTCCAAGCCTGCGGGCGAATCCGGGCCAGGTCCTGCTCCCGAAATAGCGAAGCCTCACAAGTCCGCCGCGCATTCTGCGTCCCCAAAGTCGAAACCTGGCAAACAGAAGAAAGCGGGCGGGCGGTAAACGGCGCCGGGCTGTAACACAAGTGAAATATTTGGTCGCCGAGAGCTCGTGGCGGAATTACGTTGACATAGCTTAAGGCGCTTGCTAATTTTTTTGCGCGATTTTTTCTTTTGAAAGCGGAGGCACCGGAACCCGGCTCAAAATATGGCGTTCGTCGCGAAGAAAATTTTCCTCACCAAAGGGGTTGGAAAGCACCGCGAGCGCCTCTCGAGTTTTGAGCTGGCCCTGCGAAGCGCAGGGATCGCCGCGTGCAACATCGTCCGCGTCTCTTCGATTTTTCCACCTTATTGCAAACTCATCTCGCGCAGCGAGGGCTTAAAGCATTTGAAGCCCGGTCAGGTGGCGTTCACCGTGATCAGCGAGAATCAGACGCGCGAACCGCACCGGCTGATTGCGGCGGGCGTCGGCCTGGCGCTCCCGGGCGATAAATCCATGTACGGTTATCTCTCCGAGCATCACTCCTTCGGCGAAACCGAGGAAGTCGCCGGGGAATATACCGAAGAGCTCGCCGCCGAAATGCTTGCAACCACGCTGAATGTCGAGTTTGATCCGGATCTCTCCTGGGACGAAAAAAAAGAGGTCTACCGCATCTCGAACAAAATCGTCCGCACGATGAACATCACCCAGTCTGCCGTCGGCGATAAGCGCGGCCTTTGGACCACAGTGCTCGCCGCTGCCATCCTGCTCGGCGACGACGATTGATCGATCAGAAACGGACATTACTTAATCCTGAACCGAGCGGACGATCGCTCGCGCTCTCGTTTATGCTTTGCGATTCTTCGGCGCCGCAGGTAATGTATTCCCGCCTGAAAAACTCTTCATGGTAAAGGATCGATGACACGATACACGCCCATGCCGCCCGACAATTTTGGCGGCCTCTCGGAAGAGTATTCGCGTTACGAGACCTCGCGCGCGGTGATTTTCCCTATCCCGCTTGAGCGCACCACGACCTACGAGACCGGCACGCGCAACGGTCCTGCGGCCATTCTGAAAGCCAGCCAAAACATGGAGCTCTATGACGAAGAGCTCGAAACCGAGCCTTACAAGGAAATCGGCATCCACACCCTGCCTCCGATTGACACAATGGACGGCACGCTAGACGAAGTTCTCGCCGAGATTTTTACGGCGCAGTGCGGTCTCCTTGATGATGACAAGCTTCCCATCGCCCTCGGCGGCGAGCATTCCCTGACTCCGCCGCTGGTCACCGCGGTCGGCAAGAAGTACCAGAATCTGAGCGTGCTTCAGATTGACGCGCACGCAGACCTGCGCGAGGAGTATCAAGCTAATCCATCGAGCCACGCCTGCGCGATGCGCCGCGTCCTCGAAGTCTGTCCCGCCGTGCAGGTTGGGATTCGTTCCTTGTCCGTCGAGGAAGCGCAGGCTATTCCGCGGCTGGGTACGAAAATTTATTGGGCCAAGGATATCGCGAGGCTTCCGTTGAAGAGCTGGGTCGCCAAGGTCCTCGATGATCTCAATCCCCATGTCTATGTAACGATTGACCTCGATGGTTTCGATCCCTCGATAATTCCCGCCACAGGTACGCCAGAGCCGGGCGGACTCGATTGGTATCAGGTGACAGCGTTGCTGCGTGCGGTCGCCAGCCATAAGAAGATTGTCGGCCTCGACGTTGTCGAACTTCTCCCTCAGCCGGGTGATCACGCCTCCGATTTCCTGGCCGCCAAATTGGTGTATAAGTGTCTCGGCTATATCTTCTGCCAGGGATGAACCGGGAGAAACCAAAACGATGCCGCTGATGAGCCTGGCAGCGTTCGCGATACAGCAGCAGACGCACATTGTGGTGTTCGCGCTGAACGGCTGGTTCGCCTGGATCATCGTGGGTTTGCTGGCAGGATGGCTCGCTGGCAAGGTTACCCGCGGCCGCGGCTTCGGATGCATCGTCAACATTCTGCTCGGCCTGGTCGGCGCCGTGATCGGCGGTTGGATTTTCACGCGACTTGGCGTTTCGGCGCTCGGCTTTTTGGGCAGCCTTGCGGCCGCCACCGTAGGCGCAATCTTGCTCGTGGCCATAGGAAGACTTTTCGCTGGTGGTTCAGACTGATTCTCTGATTCTCCGACCGTCAGCCAAACCAATGATTACGATTTGCTCGGGAGGGACGAATGAAGACAATTCTGCTTGCGGCCGTCTTTTTGTTAGTCGGTCTGGCTTGGTCTTCGGTTAGCGCGCAACAAAATAATGCGCCGCCAAATGGCGCAGCCGCTGCGCCGGTCGGGCGCGGCCGAGGACGCGGTCCGGGCCCCGTGAAATCGCCCGAGGTGAGCTCCGATCTGCGTGCCACGTTCCGTTTGTATGCCCCCGACGCGAAGGAAGTCGTCGTCACCGGCGTCGCCGGTCGCGGCGGCCTCGCCCTTACCAAGGACGACAAAGGCATCTGGTCGGGCACGACCGATGTGCTCAAGCCCGATATCTACACGTACATGTTCAACGTCGACGGCGCTTCGGTCCCGGATCCCTCGAACCTCGAGCGCAAGACCGGAATCACCGGCTCATTCCAAAGCACGGTTCTCGTCGGCGGCCCGGACGAAAGCTGGGTCACCAAAGAGGTTCCGCACGGCTCCGTCGTTCACCAATTCTTCCATTCGAACGTGATCGGCGATGATCGCGACTTCTACGTTTACACGCCGCCAAATTTCGATCCGAGCGGCAAGACAAAATATCCGGTGCTCTATCTGCTTCACGGTTTGGGTGACGACGCCGATGCATGGACCACGATCGGCCGTGCGAATACGATTCTGGACAATCTGATCGCCGAAGGTAAAGCCAAGCCCATGATCATGGTCAATACGCTCGGTTATGGCATCGCAAATCCCGGCGAGCATTTCAGCGAAATCGTCCCAAATCCCAACGAAAATCTCGGCAAATTCAGCCAGTCGCTTCTCACCGAAGTGATTCCGATGGTTGAAAAGGATTACCCCGTAATTAAGAGTCGCGACGGCCGTGCGCTTGCCGGTCTTTCGATGGGTGGCGCCGAAACGTTCTACATCGGCCTCAACCACATCGACGAATTCGATTACATTGCCGGAATGAGCAGCGCTTTCGTGATGTATCCTGGAGCGGTCACAGGCAATCCCGGCGGCCGTGGGCAGGCGCCTCCGACGATTGATCCGGCAATCTTTTCCCAGGTATTTCCGGAATTCAACGCAAAGGAAGCTGCAAGGTTGAAACTCCTTTACGTCGCGTGCGGCACGGACGATTCACTGCTAGGTGTCAATCGGACGTTCAAGGATTGGCTGAAGCAGAAAGGAATCTCGTTCAAGGACGTCGAAACTCCTGGCGCGCATACCTGGTCCGTTTGGCGTGGCGACCTGACACAAGTCGCGCCGGTGCTGTTCCAGAAATAACGAAAGGGTATTGACCGACGGTTGGATCGCCGGTCTAGGTCCGCGCAACGGCCGCAGCGGCGACCGCCGACTTGGCTTTCCGCAGGGAGTCTGGCGTAACAAGCCGGTGCTGAATGTAGTTATACGGTGCCACCGTCTCGCCACGCAAAATCAGTAGCCCCAAATGAATCAGCCGCGGCCCGTAGTGTGAAGCCTCGTGCGAAACCGAGCCCACCAGGGGCGTGCCTCGTTTGCGCATTTCATCGATCGCCTCAGGAATGCAATCCTGGCCCACGATGGCAACGTGCTTCTCGCGCTTGGCTTCGCGCACGGCTTCCACGGCGCCGAGCGCGCTCGTGTCCGTCGCGGCCGCGATCAAAATCCCCTGATCCTTCTTATGGTTGCGGAGAAACTCCGCAGTTAGCTCATAGCTGCGCTTGCGCAGGCCCTGGCCATCGACCAATACAAACGACTCGTCGCGCAATTCGGGCAATTGTAGCCGGATTCCCGCAAACGCTCCCTTAATCCTGCTCTGCACGAGCGGTCCAGCCTCTTCAATGTCAATCCCGAGCACCCAACTGACCTTACCGCCCCACTCTTCCTTCGCGTATTGCGCGAGACAGCCGCCCGCCTCGAATCCGACGCGATAATTGTTCACGCCAAAATATGTCGCATGCGGATGCGGGATATCGACGGCGATCATTGGAATGCCCGCGCCGCTGATTTTGTCTGCGATCACCGGCGCAATCTGCTGATCGATTTGAAACTCGATTACCAAGTCCACGCGTTCGCGAACGAATTCCTCCGCATTCATAAGCGCGGTATTTCCGTCGTACTTGTTGTCCAGAACCATCAGGTCCACGCCTGCCGACGATGACGCGGCCTTCAGGCTCTCGGTCACCGCCACAGAAAACGGCATATCAGCCGACTGGCTGCCGAACCCAAAGCGCATCTTGCGCGGTCTTGAGACGAGGCGATAGGCCCCATTACCTGTCTGCGCCACGTATCCCCGATGGGCAAACGTCTTCAATATGCGGTACACCGTGCTCTTGGAAATGCCGGTTTGCTTGTAAATTTCGTCCAACGTGTGGGCTTGGCCTTCGCTCTGCAGCAGTTCCAAAACGTCTAAGGCCTTGGACAGAACGGGGATAACGTAAAGATTATTCGAAGATGAATTCCGCAATCGTTTCGCCTCTAATGAGAAGTGCACCAAGAATATAATTCGCCTTGTCCTGCGTCCAGCCTTAAATTTCCTTATTGAAATTCCTTCGAAAGGACTAGAACCGAGCAGGCTTATACCGCAAAATAGCCTCTTCGAACTTAAATGCTCATCTCACTGTTCGTCGCCTGCTACAATGACGCCTTATTCCCCGACACCGGCAAGGCCGTCGTCGCCGTGCTCGAACGCCTCGGCCATACCGTCGAATTTCGTTCCGCGCAGACCTGCTGCGGCCAGATGCATTTCAACTCCGGCTACCAGCCCGAAGCTCGCAAGCTGATGTGCCATTTTCTGGAGACGTTTCGCGGCGCCGAAGTCATCTGCGTGCCGTCTTCTTCGTGCGTCGCGATGATTCGCGATCATTTCCCTAAAATGGCGGCTGCGACGGACGATGTCGCCGTCATCCGCGAAGTCGAAGACCTTCTGCCGCGCGTCTTCGAATTCACCGAGCTTCTCATCGACAAGCTAGGCGTCACCGAGGTTGGCGCATTTTTCCCTCACACGGTCACGCTTCACACGCCTTGCCATTCGTTGCGCGCGCTGAATATCGGGGACCGCCCACAGCGCCTTTTGCAAGCCGTCCGCGGCATTTCGATCACGAGTCTCGCCAATTTCGACCAGTGCTGCGGCTTCGGCGGCACGTTTGCTGTGAAGAACGCCGACGTGTCCGCCGCAATGCTGTCAGACAAAATTCGCTGCATCCTCGATACCGGCTCGGAAATCTGCGCCGCTACGGATAATTCCTGTCTATTGCACATCGGCGGCGCGCTCAGCCGCCAGCAAACGGGCGTTCGCTGCATGCACATCGCCGAAATTCTTGCCTCCACCGAATCCGACGCGCAATCGAGCATCGGAGGAAAGTCGTGACCGTCCGCGTGGGCGACGCCGCGCAAGCGCCCGATTTCGAGGCGGCGGCCAAGAAGCTTCTCCGCGATACGCAGCTTCGCCGCAATCTTCGCCACGCCACGGACGTAGCTCGCAAAAAGCGCTCTCTTGTCGTCGGCGAAACGCCGGACTGGCAACTTCTGCGCGAAACGGCGCGCCGCATCAAGGAACACACGATGCGGCACCTCGATATTTATCTTCAGCAGTTCGAGGATTCCTGCACGAGCGCCGGCGGCAAAGTTCACTGGGCGCGCGATGCTGACGAAGCCAGCCGCATCGTCGTCGATATCGTCCGCTCGCACCACGAAAAGGAAGTCATCAAAGTCAAAACGATGACCTCCGACGAGATTCGGCCTCAATAAGGCGCTCGAAGCGGCGGGCATCACGCCCTACGAAACCGATCTCGCTGAGCTCATCATTCAACTCGGCGGCGACGCGCCTTCGCACATCGTCGCGCCCGCGCTCCACCGCAACCGCATGGAGGTTCGCGAAATTTTTATCAAGAAAATGGGCCTCACACAGCTCGGCGATACGCCGGAAGCACTCGCCGAAGCCGCGCGCCTGTATCTCCGCGAACGCTTTCTGCGTGTCAAAGTTGGTGTCAGCGGCGCGAATTTTGCCATTGCCGATACGGGTTCGGTCTGCGTCGTCGAATCTGAAGGCAACGGCCGCATGTGCGTTTCGCTCCCGCGCGTGCTGATCAGTCTCATCGGCATCGAGAAGGTGATTCCGCGCTTCGGCGACCTCGACGTTTTTCTTCAGGTGCTGCCGCGCTCGGCCACGGGCGAACGCATGAACCCTTACAATTCCATCTGGACCGGTGTTCATGAAGGCGACGGGCCCGAAGAGTTTCACGCCGTTCTCATCGACAACGGCCGCACGGGCGTCCTGGCTGACCCCGAATCGCGCGAGACGCTGCACTGCATACGCTGCGGTGCCTGCCTCAATATTTGCCCAGTCTATCGACAGACCGGCGGCCACGCCTACGGCTCCACGTACAGCGGGCCGATCGGCGCGATCCTTACTCCGCAGTTGCAATCGATGCAGCACTCGCAATCGCTGCCGTATGCGTCGTCGCTCTGCGGCGCGTGTTACGAAGTCTGCCCGGTGAAAATCAATATTCCCGAAATTCTCATTCACCTTCGCAGTAAAATCGTCGCGAATGGCGAATCGCCTTTCAGCGAACGCCTTGGCATGAAAGCCGCCGGCTTCGCGCTCTCCGACGGCGGTCGGCTGGCCTTCGCCGAACGCTTCGCGCGGTTTGTGCAGCGCTTTTACGAGCGCGACGGCAAGCTGCAAAATCTGCCCGGCATCCTCAAGGGCTGGACCGAATATCGAGACATGCCCGCGCTGCCGAAAGAATCCTTTCGCGAATGGTGGGCGAAGCGCGAGAAAAAGAGCAAAAAGACATGAGCCCCATGTCCGCTCGCGACGAAATTCTGGCGCGCATCCAGCGCAGCTTTGCGCCTGCGGCTCGCTCGTCTGCCGAAGGTCATGCCGCTATTCCGCGCGAGTACGTTCAAACCGGCACGCTCGATCCCGAAGCGCGCCTCGATGTTTTCGAAGAGCGGCTGCGCGACTACGACACGGAAGTGTATCGCTGCGCCCCGGCGCAACTCCCCGAAACCATCGCCATCGCGATGAACGCCGCCGGCGTCGGGAGTTTGGTCATCGCCGCCGACATCGGCCCGAACTGGCTCTCGAAATCCGATAGCGGGGCGCTCTCTTTCGTCCGTGACGAAGGCCTCTCCTACGAGGTGCTCGACCGGGCCGAAGGCGTCCTCACCACCTGCGCAGTCGCCATCGCCCTTACGGGGACGATTATTCTTCGTCATGGACGCTCCGGGCGCCGCGCCATGACGCTAATTCCCGATTACCACCTGTGCATCGTGCGCGCCTCGCAAGTGGTCGAAACGGTTCCCGAAGCGATCCGCGAACTCGAATCGCCCACCCGCTCGCCGATCACGACGATTTCCGGTCCCTCCGCTACCTCCGACATCGAAATGACCCGTATCAAAGGCGTCCACGGCCCCCGCCGTCTTGCCGTGATTTTAGTTATTGCGTAGCTCATGTTTCCTTGCGCGTGCGTGAATTCCACAGCTTCTCGATCCGCTCCGCAAAGGCAAAACAGATCCCAGCCGCAATAACGACGGCGACCCAGATAGGCTGACCCAAATGGAGCAGCGCATGGTCTCCGGCGATGAAGATCGCTGTGAGAAGCCACCCGGACACGAGCGCCATGGACGGCTGCGGCGTGGTGACAATCGTTCTTCGCAGCAAAAGCAAGCCCAACACGGCCGCTGCCCAGGGCCCTGGTCCCGGCCCGCCGCCTCGGCGGAAAAGAATCACGTCCACAAAGCACGCCACAAACGCCAAGCCGAAGAGCAGCATCTGAGTCCGGGCTTTCGACATTCCTGACATTGTCTTGTCGCTCCAAACGTGCAGCCTTCGCGCGAGCTTTGCACCATTTCATGAAACCACAAGATGCAAAGATCGCGGCGTTCTATATGCCAGCTGATGTGGTAGGGCCATGGATCGGCGTCCGTTGCCTCCCGAGGTGTTCGCGAACTAGAGGTACCCGCGAGATTGCGAAAGCGGATTCGAGGAGCCGTCAGGGAAAACGAACGGCTGCACTGGCGATGTGGTCGTGACGGTCCAAACTGGCGCGGTCCCACTTTGCGGAATCGGCAGCTGCGGAGTAAGCGCTTTCGAGGAAGTCCAAGACGGCCTGAGCCGGATCGGGCGACCTGCGCACATCGCGATAGTGCAAGAGAAATTCGCCCAGATCCTTGTTAAACGCTCCTTGGCTTTTCAGAATGGCCTCGTTGAGGCCCGCTGGGACCGGTGCGGCGTAGCAGTAGAACGCAGCTTGTCCATATCCGCCGTTGCCGGGCCAAAAGCCGGCGCTAATGCACTCGTGAGAATATGCCTCGGTCTGGATAGCGTCCGCTCCGGGACGCGCGGGCGCCCGCAGGCCGTTGAAACGGCTAACGGCGAGATCGAAGGAACCCCAGAAAAAATGCACAGGGCTGATCTTGCCGTAGAAATTGGTGGAGAATTTCTTAAAAAGCGTGTCGGCGTGGCCTAATATCCGCCAGAAGCGCACCACGGCATCGCAATCGTAACTTTTGTGGACCGTGTCCTGATCGAAGCGAATCGGTTCCTTGAGTTCAGACGGCATCGCATCGATGTGAGTCTCGACGCCAATCTTCGCGAGCATGGCCAGATATTCGGCGAAGAAGGCGGACACCGTTTGCGGGCGTAACGTCAGCCGCTCGATCTGCCCTGAACTGCTGCGGCAGACCAGTTCATGTGCGATGAAGTCGAACTCAATATCGATCAAGGCATCGCTCGGGCCGCCTGCCGGAATCGGCATAACCGAGGTGGAAAGTCCGTGTGCGGTGACGTATAGCGGCACGTTCCACCAGTGGTTTTGAATTGGGGTAAGCGCGAGGCGCGTTTTGCCAACGATTTGCGTGAGCATGTGCAACGTGTCCGCAGTGTCCTGCCATTGCTCCCATTCGAGTTCCGGCCATTGCTCTTGAGGCAAAATTGGTTGATTCACGGCCACTCCGTATTCTCCGTTGGGGCTGAGACGGCAAAAACCGACGCAGCGAGCATGCGCCCCACGGCCAATAACGCTGCGCTGCGGCGACTCTACTTTAGCGCAAGCGGTTGGGTGAAGGCGCCGTTGCCGGCGGAGTCCCAGACGGCGAAGCGGACCCATTTTTTGCCGGTGGCGTCGAAGGGAACGGCGAAATGGTGCGTGCCGAAGGGGAGAGTGGATTTCAGGTCGATGATCTGGCGATCGACTTTCTTGCCGTCGCTCCAGACGAGTTCGGCGAAATCGAGCGGAAACGTGTATTCGATGTCGGCGATATAGGTACGATGCGCGCCGCCGCCATCGACGGCCCAGTTGTGGAAGAGGATTTCGCCAGTGGTGACAAAGAAATTGCCGTCGCGAATGCCATCGACAACCGGCGCCCAGCTTTCGTTGTAAGCGGGAACGTGGTCGAGCTTCAGATAATTTACGGCGACTGAGGCGTAAGTTTCGTCGTCGGGGGATTTCGTGTAGGTGTCGCCCTCGGCGATCATCACTTTTGGCTTGGGCGCCCAGTTGGACATATTGTCCATCGTGGTAAAGCAGCGGTCTTCGCAAAGGCGCTTTTCGGAAAGGTCAACGGGCAGCGATTCCCATGACGCGCCGATAAAACGGTCGCTCTGGAAGAAATCCTTGTCCTTGTATGCATCGGGGTAGGCTGAGGAATTCTTGGTGCGCGGATGCGCGGTCCAGATGATGGCGTGTTCGCGATTGATCATGTTGAGCACATCGGCGGCTGAGCCGAGATGATAGACCGGGCCGTACTGCGGATCGTTTTCCGTGAACTGCTGATTCGCTGGGCGCGGAACGGCGTGCGAAAAATAAACCGGCTTCGGAAACATGATGTACCAGTGGCCCCCGAGATAAACGTTGGGTTCTTCTTCGGGCATGACGAGAAAGTCTTTATCTGAGAGGCGCTGCGAGCCCTCGAAATAGACCTTTTCTTCCGCGAAGCGAACGGGGCCCGGATCGCCGGGATGGGAATCGTCGTGGAAATCGCCGAGATAGATGATGTTCACGCCGAGGCCGCGAAACACGGAGACCCACGGCGGGCGATAGTCGAGCGTGTTGCGGTCGCGAAGCATTTCGTTGAGATCGAGATGATAGTGACCGGTCATCACTTTGAAGCCAGGAACGGGTTGGAAGACGTCGCCATGTGTGTAGGCGAGGACAGCGGTTTGTGTGGCATGGTCGTCTTCGGGGCTGAGGTAATAGTAGACGGCCATGTGCTGCATCGTGCCCGGCGGCGC
This sequence comes from uncultured Acidobacteriota bacterium, assembly GCA_963753205.1. Taxonomy (GTDB): domain Bacteria; phylum Acidobacteriota; class Terriglobia; order Acidiferrales; family UBA7541; genus Palsa-295. The sequence goes on from CAVWBL010000004.1 coordinate 283,668, forward strand.
GTTGAAGAGCGCGTAATTGTCCCATTCGTTTTCTGAGACGCCGGTGCGGCGCTTCCATTCTGCGTCGGTGACGCCCCACGGCTGATAGCCTTCGCCGCGTTCGGGCCACATGACGCCGAGCGCGAAGGAGTTTGCGCTGTCTTTGCGGTAGTAGACGAAGCCGAGGTTGACTTCGTTTTCGCGCGCGAAGAAAAATTTGTGCGGCGGCGGGAAGACTGCAAGCGAGCCGGCGTTTGCGTTGGCGCCTGAAGCGGCATTGAGAATGAGCAGGCGATTGCGGGCGCGGATGTTCACGGGATCCTGGTTGGGCGCGCCGCCAAATTCGTATTCCTGCCACGTGCGAGCCGTGTCACGCCAAACGATTTTGGAATTTGCGCCGAGCGCGAAGCCTTTCAATCCGCCCTGATAAATGTAGGCGACGGCCGGCGTCTCGGTGCTGGCGATGGCTTCCTGACGCAGAAGATTTGAGCCTTTGTACGCGGTGAAGGCGAGATCGCCGTCGAAGATGCCCATGTGGAGGCCGTTGAAGGTGACGGACATTTGATTGCCGGCCGTTGCGACTTTGCAACCGGTGGATTGGAAGGTTGCAGTGTCGCGATGGATTTCGTCCGGGCTGCGCGGCAACGGGGCGGAGTCGCCCTTACCGGGAACGCCGGGGACGACGAGAGGCGCGTCCCAGAAGCTGAACCACTTTTCTTTGTCGTAAAGCTCGGGCGTGACAGCGATGCCGACGCTCTTGAAGATATTGGCTTGCGCGATGGACATGCGGCGGCGCCCGGCGGTGGTGTGAAATTCAGGGACGACATTTTTAGCAAGGACGATCCATGGCGCGGCGGGGCTTTTGCGCGCGGTCAACTCGAGGATGGTAGGCTGGCCGTCGTGAATGGTAAATTCGGCGCGAAGATCCTGCCCGTGCTCGCCGTGCCAAGTGAATTGCAGCGCGCCCTCGGAGATTGCGGCTTGGAGACCGTCGACAGGCTTGTAGGATTGCAGATTGCAGGAAAAGGATTGTGCGCTGGCGGCACCGCAAGCAAGCGCGACGCCAAGCACGAGTCCGCCGAGGTTTCGCATTTGTGCCCCTCGCTTTCTAATGCGGTTGCACGGTCACGCCGATGTTACTCGGCGGATTGGGGGCGGCCGCTGGGCCCTCGAAGGACGTGCTGGGAGGGTTGGCAGCAAACGCCGCGCTGTCGGCGCTTCGTTTCGACGCCGGGTTTCTGCAGAAAGCCCATCTCGCGGAACCAATCGATAAAGCGGAATTGCCACGTGCCGTAAGGCGTGTCATTGCGATCGGTGAGGCCGCCTGTCATGTTGCTGCCGTCGCCGAGCGGTTGGCCTGGATGGCGGCCCACGGCGTAAAGGTGCATCTCGATATTCGGCACGTCGAGCGCGAGCATCGCTTCATAATATTGCAGCGCCCACATCGCATGGACCTGATCGCCCGAGCCGCCGCAGACTATGAATGCCGGCGGAACGTTACGGGGAATCGGCGTTGCGGTGCGGCCGGGCGCGAAGGGCGACGGTCCCGGATAAACAATCCCGGCGAAATCGGACCGCGCGCTGATGCCGGCGAGGGGATCGCTCGGATCGTCGTTCGCTTTTTCGAATTCCGGGTATTCGACTGTGGCGGCGGTAAGCTCCGCGCCGGCCGAAAAACCCATCATGCCGATTTTGTTCGGGTCGATGCCGAAATCTTTAGCATGGGCGCGGACCAGGCGAATGGCCTGCTGCGCGTCGTTGACTTCATCTCTTTGCACGGCGTAACCATCCTTGCGCAGCCGGCTGCGCAGGATAATTGTGTTGACGCCGTAATTGTAGAAAAACGGGACGAAGTCGGCGCCTTCGCTGCCCACATTGAGCGTATTGTGGCCGCCGCCCGGCACGAGAATCACGGCCGCGCCTGTATTCAGGCCGCGCTCCACCGTGTGGACTTCGATCGAGGGATCGTGGATGTTGACGATGCTGTTGATCCGGCCGGGCGCGTACTTGCTCATATTGTATTGCTCGGCTTCGTGGATGCGCGCGTGGTTTAGGTGCGGCGAATCGGGCGGATACAACGGGATCACAATGCCGCCTTGCAGAATCGGCGTCGGCTGATAGGGGCCGTCGGTCACCGGGCCGGGCTTCGGGACGTCTTGCGGCGCCGGAATTGTCGCCGGCGCGGCCGAAGGCGCTAAGCCCGATTGGGGCTGCGCGCCCGCTTTCGCGCCGATGGCGATTGCGGCTAGCGTCGGCACGGCCAACGCTGCGATAGCCCACAGAAATGCATTACGTTTCATTCGTGACTCCTGGCTTCGAGCGTCACTTCGATCTAGCAGTGCGCAGACTATATATCAAGTACGCCAGTTTCGACACAGCGAGTCAGAAACTTCATTTTGCGAGCAGCGGGTCAGCGTTTGCGAAACGCACAGCGTCCCTGCGTAAGCTATGATCTTCGGGGACAAAAATCGCCATGGCCAAGACGAGCGCGGGGCTGATTCTTTATCGAATGCGGCACGGCAAGTTGGAGGTGCTGCTGGTGCATCCGGGCGGGCCCTTTTGGAAAAGCAAGGACGACGGCGCATGGTTCATCCCAAAAGGCGAACTGGACACCGGGGAGGAGCCGCTAGCTGGCGCGAAGAGGGAATTTGAAGAAGAAACTGGACTCAAGCCGGAGGGAGAGTTTCTGCCGCTCGGAAGCGTGAAACAGAAAAGCGGGAAGACGATTCACGCGTGGGCATTTGAGGGAGATTGCGATCCGGCGGAGTTGAAGAGCAACATGTTTACGATCGAATGGCCGCCGAAATCGGGACGGCAGCAGGAATTTCCGGAAATCGATCAGGCGGGATTTTTCACGGTCACGCAGGCAAAAGTGAAGATGCATCCCGTCGAATTTCCGCTGGTGATCCGGCTGCAAGAGCTGTTGCTTAAAAGTGAGCGAAGCGGATGATTTGGATTAGCCGTCCACGGGGAGATAGAGGCGATAGGTTTCATCGGCGATTGCGGTAAATGGGCGAAGCGTGAGCTGTTCGCCGTCTAGATCAGCCTGCCAGTCATCCAATGATTGCGACACCGGCGACGCCGCGAGCAATTGGCGACGGGCGATGTAGGCCGGGACGTTTCCGATCGCGAAAAACGTAACTGGACCTCGCATGATGGCGACGAGGTTAGGAGTCCGCGCGTCAACCGGCTCCAGACGAAGGGGCATTGAGATTTTTAGCCCGATGCGGTCGCCGTTTTTCCATTCGCGGCGCAGCGCGAGAAAAGTCCCGGGCATGATTGCCGTTTTGTCGCGTTTGCCGTTTATCGACACTGTTGTGTGCGTGTCTGTCCATTCAGGGATGCGGACGTAAATTGTAAACGCTTCTGGCCGCGCGAGCTCGAGAGCGAATTCGGTCGTGTCGGATTTCGGGTAGCCGGTCTTTTGCGTGAGCGCGCAGTTTGCGCCATTTTGCGACCAAGTGACGCGTGAAGGCACGTAAAGATTGACGTAGACGCCATCTTGCGCGGGGAAGTAAGAGCTGATGCCGTAGTCAGCTGTGAGCTGAGGAAACGTGCCGGAGCAGCATGGCCACTTCGCGCCGTAGTAGACCTTTTTGGCGTTCTTGTTGTTGTAATCGGAATAGTAGAAGCTTGTGCCGTCGGCAAGGATTGGCTTCGCGCCGGCGACGGTGTTGTAAAGTACGCGTTCCATGCTGTCGCCGTAGCGCGAATCGCGCGTGGTGCGAAGCAAGTAGCGCGTGATCTTGAAATGGCCGTACGCGCCGCACGGAGTTTCGAAGGCGGCATGGGTCTTGTCGAGACTGGCGGCCAGCAGTCCTTTGCCTGGCTCAACGAAAGCTTCGTTCGGCCCCCATCCTCCAGTAGCGTAACTCTGTTCCTGGACCATTCGAAGGCCGTTGCTTGCGGCGCGCAAATATTTGTCGTCGTCCAAGACGAAATAGGCCTGCATCGCGGAGCTCAGCGCGTTCACGTGACTATAGGCGTGCATGCCGGGGAATGCGTTGTCGTTGGCGGCGAGGCGATCGTAAAACTCGCGATAGATGAAGCGTTCGCCGAGTTCGCGATACCGCGCATCCTTGCTGCGTTGATAGGCAAGGAAGAAATTCTCGGAGAGCGTATATGTTTCATCCCACGTGTACGAAATGTCTTTGTGCGGACGTACTGCTTGTTCGGCGCGGCTGAGCGCTTTTTCCGGCAGATAGGGCAGAACTGCGTCCGTGCTTTTCCTCAGCACATCGAGGGCGATCGGGTCGGCGGCGAACTCGTGCGCGTCGATCAGGCCGCAGCAGGTTTTGTCGAAGGTGTAGGCGGGCAGGCGATAGTCTTTGTAGAACTTGCCCGTTGGTTCGACAGTTTCGGCGTAGGCGCGAACGAGGCGCTGCACCTTGGCTTGCGTGGGTTTGTCGCCGGTGATGGCATACGCTCGCGCAAGGGCGGAAACGTATTGGCCGAAAGAGTGGCCGGGGATAAATCCGTGGGAATCGCCGCGCGGATTGTAGTCATCGCTGTTGTCGTACCATCCGCCCATGTCCGGGCCGGGAGCGGGTAAGCCTTCGCGCTGGCGGAACGGCTTGAGCATGGCGTCTTCATCGAGATTGAGGAACCGCTGATGATTTTCATCGAATTGGCGGCGAAGAACGCCATCGGTCAGTTTCACTTGCGAGTAGGCGAATAGTGAAAGCGGGGCAGCTGCCACTGGCGCGGCGGAGGAAAAATTCCAGGCGCGAGCGGAGTGCGCGGCCAGCGCGGCGGCACTTGCCATTGAAACGGATTGGATGAATTGGCGCCGGGTTGAGGATTTCATGGAGAAACCTCCGGTCGGATGAACGCTTGCGGCAAAGTGTACGGCGTGCAGTGCTTGGGTGCAATGGAATCGTTGTCGAAGTCACCGCAGAGATTTCCTGATACCATTCGGGCTACTCGAACGTAGTTCCATCCGGGAGGAGCTTATGGTGCAAAATTTCAAGAACCACGCGAAGATTGTGCCGCTGTTCCACTACGTGGTCGGCCCGATTTTTATTTTCTACGCGATATGGACGATCGTGAGGATGGTGCGGCATTTCTCAGTCGAGAATGTCGTTTCAGCGCTTGTCGCAATCGCGCTTTTGATTCTTTCCTTCGAAGCACGGCTGTTTGCGCTGCGCGTGCAGGACCGCGTGATTCGTCTGGAGATGAGACTGCGAATGCAGGAACTGCTGCCTGCGGATTTACAGATGCGCATACCGGAGTTCACGGTGGGCCAACTAATTGCGCTGCGGTTTGCGGGAGACGCCGAGCTGCCCGGACTGGCGAGGAAAGTTTTGGACGAGAAGTTGAGCGACCGGACGGCTATCAAGAAGATGGTTCAGAATTGGCAACCGGACACGCTGCGCGCTTAGAGGGTAGCGCAGCAGGCATTGCAGCTTGGCGTGCCTGCGGATCAGTGCGGCGCGGTTACCGAGACGCCCATGCTCTGCAGCATCGCTCTGGCGCGGCGCGATTCGTCTGAACCGGGAAAGCGATGGGCGACTTCGCGCAGGTCGCGGATTGCGGAGGTGCGCTCCTTTAGATTCTCCTCGGCCTCCGCTTTTTTCAGAAGTGCCGATGCGAGCTTGATGCTCTGAGGGTATTTCGAGAGCACGAGATCGTAGGCTTTGATTGCGTTCCGGTAGTCGCGCTGCGCGTAAAAAATCTGGCCGAGATAGAACTGGGAATTTGAGGCCAGGTCGGAAGATGGGAAGTGATTGATGTAATCAGAGAACTCCTGGTTCGAGAGGTCGTAATTTCCGGTCGTGTAATCCCGCAGCGCGTTCTGATAGAGCGTGTCAGCCGAGATCGGCGGCATCGACGAGGTCGGAGTCATCGCGCCCGGGGGATTTGCGCTCGGTGCAGAATACGCCGGTTGCGAACCGTATGAAGCTGGCGCGCTGTTCGGCATGTTATATGCCGAAGGCGAAGTGCCGTTCGAAGTCGCAGGCGACTGCGGATACGAACTGCCTTGCGCGCCCGAAGGAGCCTGAGTCGGAGGAGCGGAGCCGGGTTCCGTTCCGGGCGCCGATGGGACGCCGCCGGAGACTTTTGCGTCGATGCTTTGCAGAAGGTTCTGCGTGTCGCTGAGCTGCTGCGAAAGCTTGCCGACGCGAGCTTGTAGATCCTGCAAATTGTCCGAAATTCCCTGAGTTTGCTGGGCCATTGAATCGATGCGCGAGCCGGTGTTCGCCTGGACGTCCTGCACGGTTTTTTGCAGGGCGGCCATCTGGTTGCCCATTTTATTTACGGTATCGATTGACTGCTGGACCAAGGTCTTCATGGTCGCGTTATTTGCGTCAACCGTGCTGCGAAGATCCTGCTGGCCCTGGATTAGCTGCGAGACATTCTGCTGAAGCTCGACCATGTCGCGGTTCACCGCGCCCGCGGGTTGCGGCGCCAGAATTGCGCCGCCGACGGCGCCGAAAACCAAAGCAATCAGTGCGAGCGAAATCCATCGAATTCGCACAGGGATGCCTCCTTCTCAGAAATTGGCTAGGGGCCGATAATGTTGTTCCGACAAAAGACCCCATCTCGACCTATTGTTACACGGATGAGCGTGCGGCGGTTCCGCTAAAGTTGCGACGGAAATGCCGAATGGTTTCGCGGGAGTGCCTCCGCGCCCGGGAGAGTCTCTCCCGGGCGCGAAGACGGATCGGACGCTGTTTCTATTTATTGCTCCATCACGAAATGCGCCCGGCGATTCTGCTGCCAGCACGATTCGTCATGTTCCGTGCAGAAGGGACGTTCTTTGCCCCAGCTTGTGGTCTGGATGCGGTCGGCGCTGATGCCCAGCGAAATAAGGAAGTTTTTCGCCGCATCGGCACGACGCTGGCCGAGACCGAGGTTGTATTCGGTGGAACCGCGTTCGTCGCAGTGGCCCTCGATGGAGACCTTTACTTGCGGATACGAACGCAGGAATTCGGCGTCTTTCGTGAGAGCCGCGCGTGCGTCGTCTCGCAAGTCAGATTTGTCCGTATCGAAATAGGCATCCTGGACGTTTTGCGAAAAGAGTTCGCTGACGTTCGGTGCTTCGGCCGGCGGTGGTGCCGCGGTCGGTGGTGGCGCATTCACCGTGACGCGAGTGCTGGCGGTGGCGGTACCTCCCGCGCCAGTGGCCGTGATTGTGTAGGTGGTCGACGATGTCGGACTCACTGGAGTCGATCCCTGCGGCGCAACGCTACCTACGCCGGGGTCGATTGAGAGAGTAGTTGCGTTCGTCGACGACCACGAAAGACTTACGGACTGGCCTGAATTGACCGTATCCGGCGATGCGTTAATAGTTACGGTCGGTTGTGGTGTGGGTGCGGGCGGAGGAGCAGGAGGAGTTGCAGCGACATGCTTTTTGCAACCCGCTGCGAATCCGAGGACAAATACGACCCCGGAAAGCAGAAGAGTACTGCGCAGACTTCGAACCTTCATTCAATTGCCTCCTTCGGCGTCTTCGCGCGAGGGCATTGCGACCAACGCCGAAACGATGGGATTGGAACTGCGATTGCTTTGACTACGGCTTATTTATCGATACGACGTATTTGACCGAACTGCTATTTTACAAATTCGCCCGTGCTTCAATTGGACGAAGACAAATGAATACACCCCGTGAATCAAAAAAACCGTCTCAAGCCGGTGCTTCATGCTGGCCGAGGTTTCGCGCTAATAATCAGCGCGGAGACCAATTGGGCGATGAGTTCACGCCCTGAAACGTCAATTGATGCGGCATGCTTCCGTCCGCCAGCATCGACCAAACCTGGTCTGAACCCGTTCGCGTCGACTCGAAAACAATGTGTCGCCCGTCGGGCGCCCAGCTCGGGCGTTCATTCCGACCCGCATCGCGCGTCAACTGCGCGAGCTGATGCGTCACGATGTCCATCACGTAGATATCGTAATTTCCGTCCGGACGTCTCCAGCTAAACGCGAGGAGTTGTCCATTTGGTGACCATGCGGGGTCAATGACGTAACCCATGTCCGGTAGGTCGATTTTCTGGACGTTGGAGCCATCGGCGTTTGCCATATAAAGAACCGGGCTGCCGCCGCGATCGCTCACAAAAACGAGCTGCTGGCCCGTCTTCGGGTTCCAAACGGGAGATGTGCTGACGCCGGCTGTATCCGTAATTCGCTGGAGGTGATTGCCATTCGCATCTGCCGTGTATATCTGCGGATCGCCGCTGCGGCTGCACATGAAAGCGATTTCCGAACCGTCCGGCGACCAGGCGGGCATTCCGTTGGTTCCGGGGAATCGAGGAAAGTATATCAACCGGTTTGACGCCATCGAATAGATGCACACTTGTGCCGACGTATCGCCGCGATAGGGAACGTAGCATGTGAAGGCGATTTTGGATGCGTCAGGCGACCAACGCGGTGTAAGGGCGATCGACTTAAGGTGCGTTAACTGGCGGGCATCGGCGCCGTCATAATCCATCACCCAGATTTCTTTGTTGCCGCCACGCGCGGAGACGTAGGCAATTTGCGTGTCGGCAATGCCGGGTATGCCGCCGCCAAGGAGCGAAATGATATCGTCCGCAAACTGGTGTGCCAATTTACGAGCGCCGGCGTCCGTAGCCGCATCGCGATAGATCTTTTGGATAGCAGGAGGCGAGGATGGGCCTTGCACGTTCGAAAGGAAGCCCGAAACGGCGAGACTGGTGCCGTTCACCGCCATGCTGCCGTATGCCAGCATATACGTGTTCGCGGGAGCATTTGCCCAGTCCTGCGCCGAGGGTTTGCCCTGTGCGTTGGGCGCAGTCAAGTCGCTCGGCTGGCTCGGCACCTTGAGCGGGTAAAAGCTCTGGCTGACCATGTCCAGGATGCCGGAATATTCCAGGTCGTTCCAAAGAACGTTGTGAAACGTGCTCTCCAATTGCGTTGCATCGGGCGCTGCGGCGAAATTCGGCGCCGCGACGCGCGCCTTTGAAACGCCGAGTCCAGTGCCCGTCTTAAACCAGTCCTGCGCCGCAGCAGGATGCGCCCCGAAAAGAATGATGGCGGCAAGTAAACACGTTATCAGTGCTGCTTTCTTTCTCATGCGTCTGTGCCCTCAATCCGGAAAACTACTGTCTTCTATAATCGAAATAAAATTCCACGCCCACGCGGGAGCCGCCGTAGGCAGCAGGCAGAGCCATCACAGGGCTTGACTGTTGGACGGCCCTCATCGCAGATAGGTCAACAGATTGGTTGTTGCTGGATTGCGTGATTTGAATATTCGTGATGGCGCCGTTCCGAAGAATGTCAAACGTAACGACCACACGCGGCGCCCAGGAAATGTTCTGGTCGATCGTCGACTGCAGCCAATTGCTGCTAATGCGCTGCTGCACGGCAGTGACGTACCAGGAAAAGCGCGAGCCGAAATCGCCCCCTGCCGCGCCATTGAACGCGAGGCCTGCCTGAGTTGTGCCTGTATTGCCCATCGCGAACGAAGAGCTTCGCGGAATCGCGGGCGCGCCGCCTCCGCCATACGGAACTGCGTTCTCCGGAGGGGGTGTTTTATTCTCCAGTAGTTTCGAGGGCCGCGAATTGTATTTCGGCTCCGTCGGCACGGACAGGGGCTTCTCGACTTTCGGTTTGGCGACGGGCTTCGGCGGCTTGCTCTTTAAGAACTCAGGAATCGGCGTGGCGTCCTGCGGGATGACGGGCGGCGGGAGTGGTTTGCTCTGGTAAAGGCCCTTGGAATTATCCACGACGCGGCTTGTATTCTGCACCTCCGGCGTCGGCAGGGGGATTGCTGGCATGCTGCCGACGATTCCGACGTTGATCGAACCGCCCGGGCCGCCCCAGGAATTTTCGTGCCCCTGAAAATATCCGCCGACCAAAGCGCCGACTAAAAGGCAGCCATGCAGCACGAGAGCGAGAAGCAGCGGCGTCTTGAGGCTGTCTGCTGGCGGACGAGTTGCGGCAATAGTGGTCATTCAGGCTATTGCGCTCCTCCACCTTGCGTGAGCGGCTGAGTGACCACGCTGATGTCCGTGATGCCCGATTGGCGCAGCGAATCGAGAACGGTGGCCCAGACGCCGAAAGGCACCGTCTGGTCACAGCGCACGTAAACCGATTTCGATGCATTCTTGGATTGCGATTTGATCTGCTGGCCCAGATTGGCGATGTTGATCGGTTTATCGTTGAGGTAGACGCGTTGGGCGCGGTCGATGGTCACCACCATGCGCACCTGGGTCATCGCCACGACGGTCTTGGTCTTCGGCACGTCGACATCGATGCCCGATTGCAGGATCGGCGCCGTGATCATGAAAATGATCAGCAAAACGAGGACGACGTCGATAAACGGCACCATGTTTATTTCGGAAAGAGACGTGCCGACTTCGCGATGAACTTGTGGCATGGCTTTTCAGTGAAACTAGCTGTACATCGTCTCGATTTTCGAGACAAATTCCGAAGCGAAATTTTCCATCCGGGAAGCGAGCGAACGGATTCCCTGGAGGAAATGGTTGTAAGCGATCAGCGCCGGAATCGCGGCTGCAAGGCCTGCCGCCGTTGTGATGAGCGCTTCGGCAATACCGGGCGCCACGGCACGCAAAGTGGCTGTGCCAGCATCGCCTAACCCGGAAAATGCGTCCATAACACCCCAAACCGTGCCGAAAAGGCCGATAAAAGGAGAAACGGAGGCAATGGTGGCAAGCGTGGACATGCCGCGTTCGAGGCGGCGGACTTCGTCGCCGGCGGCAACAGTCATTTCAACGCCGATGGCGCTGGTGTTTTTCGGTTTGCCGCCGTGCGGACCGGCGCCATTCATCTGCGCGGTCAATTCGGAATAGCCGGCATTGTAAACCACGGCGAGGGGGCTCCCTACGCCGCCGCGAAGACTTTTCGGGTTAGGTAATCCGCCGCCCGCGCGAAAGATTTCCAGAAACCGGGCTGTCTTGCGATCCATACCGCCCAGTTGAAACCATTTCTGAAAGATCAGCGCCCAGGAAAAAACGGAAAGAATGAAGAGAATTCCGAGGACTGCGCGCGCCACCCCGGTCGTTTCTTCCAGCAGGCTGAGCGGGCTGGCAAAAAGTAGAACTGCCAGGCTTTGAATTGTTATTCTCCAAAAAACTATCTTATTTACGACCCGATTTAAAACCTAGCACACGTATACCGGAGGGTCAAACCAATCAGACGCAGCGTGCGCGAAATGTGCTGCCCAACCGCGATGAATTTTCTGTAAAAACAGCAGGATTCTTGCGATGCGTCGGTGCTGAACGCCGTGTGTTAAGATCGGGAAACAATGGGTAAAGCATTCGACGTCGGTATCGATGTGCTGGCTGGCGGAGCCGTGCCTGAGGCGACATCTGCTTGCGCGCCGGACCCGCAGCCTGCGGCTGAGGTGAGCCTCGATTCTGCTTGTCCAGGGAGGAGCTTCTACATCGAGACGTTCGGCTGCCAAATGAACGCGCACGATTCGGAAAAAGTTGCGGGCGTGCTGCTGGCGCGTGGTTATCGTCTCGCGTCGAGCGCCGCCGAAGCGGATCTGATGCTCTATAACACGTGCAGCATCCGTGAGAAGGCTGCGCAGAAGGTCTTCTCGCGGCTGGGCGAATACCGCTACGCGCCCAAAGGCAAAGTGATCGGGGTGCTAGGGTGTGTGGCACAGCAGGAAGGCGAGGAGATTTTCGAGCGTGCGCCATGGGTGAGCCTGGTCTGTGGCTCGGCAAGTTATCGAAAGCTGCCGGAACTGGTGGAGCAGCTTGAGAGCGGCGGCCGGCGCGTAATGGGCCTCGGTCTCGATACGGACGAAACCTTCGAGACGGAAATTACTCGCAGAGACAATCCGTTTCGCGCATATCTGACGATTATCGAAGGCTGCAACTACGCGTGCTCCTATTGCGTGGTGCCGCATACACGCGGACCGGAACGCAGCCGGCGCAGCGACGCGGTTTTGTGTGAGGCAAAACGGCTGGCTGAGGCGGGTTACAAGGAGATTCAGCTCCTCGGGCAAACGGTGAATTCCTATCGCGATCCTTCGCCGCGCGGGCTGAATTTCGCGGCGCTGCTGCGGGAAGTCGCCGCGATCGTCGGCATTCGCCGGGTGCGTTTCACGACATCGCACGCGAATGACTTTACGCGCGAAATCGTGGCCGCAATCGACGAGACGCCGCAGCTCTGCGAACACATCCACCTGCCGGTACAATCGGGATCGACGCCGATCCTGCGAGCGATGCGGCGCACCTATACGCGCGAGGAATATCTGGAGAAGATTTCGTGGTTGCGCGGGGCGCGCAAGGAATTCAGCCTCACCACAGATGTGATCGTCGGCTTTCCCGGCGAGACGGATGCCGATTTTGAGGAGACGATTACGCTGCTTGAGGCGGTTGGCTTTGACGGCGTGTTTTCGTTCATGTATTCGCCGCGACCGAATACGTCTGCCAGCTCCTTGACGGGCGCGGTTCCCGAAGAACAGAAGAAAAAACGATTGGCTACTGTGCAGGAGAGGCAGCGGCAGATACAGTTGGCACGGAACCAAACCTTGCTTGGGCGCGAATTTGAAGTGCTGGTCGATTCGCTTCATGCGGCGCGTGGGCAATGGGCTGGAAGAACGACGAGCAACCGGGTTGTAAATTTCGTTTCACAGCGAGAGAATCTTCTTGGTGAGTTTGTTTTGGTAAAGGTGACGCGTGCGGGGCCCAACAGCCTCGTGGGTGAACAAATTTTCTAACCCAATTTTCTAGCGACCGGGAGGCTGCCATGGAACTCGAGGTGAAAATCCGTGGATTAATGATGGACCCGGTCACGAACATGCCGGTAGTGGTATTAAAAGAGACCCAGGGCACCGGCGTCCTGCCCATTTGGGTCGGCATTTATGAAGCCAACGCGATTGCCCTCGAGATCGAAAAGGTGCAAACGCCGCGGCCGATGACGCACGATCTCCTCAAGAATGTTTTGATGGGCCTCAACGTTCACGTGCAGAGGGTAGTTGTATGCGACTTGAAGGACGACACCTTCTACGCGTTGATTTGGATGGAGCGTGAGGGGCAGATGATTTCTCTCGATTCGCGTCCGAGCGACGCCCTGGCCTTGGCGCTGCGGCTGGATTGCCCGATTTTCGTCAGCGACGAAGTGCTGAAGAATTCCAAGATGGCCAGTGTGATCAATGAGAAGAGTTCCAGCGAAGAGATGCGCAAGTGGCTCGAGAATCTGAGCGACGAAGATCTCGGCCGTTATAAAATGTAGCCTGCACCTGCCTTATTTGTTCTTTCACCGGTTCGCCGAGAGACACAAATTGACGAACACGACTGGACCCATTACTGTTCCTGCGATGAGTCTGGAAACGGCGAAGCGCGTCTTGCGCATCGAGGCCGAAGCAATCGCAGGCCTGATCGACCGACTGGATGGCCGCTTTGAGCAGGCCGTCGGATTGCTGATTGGCTGCAAGGGCCGAGTCGCTGTTACCGGCATGGGCAAATCCGGGCTGATCGGACGCAAAGTCGCGGCCACATTTTGCAGCACCGGAACACCTGCTTATTTTCTGCACGCGAGCGAAGCGTTGCACGGCGATTTAGGTGTGCTCACTGCCGGCGATGTCTTGCTGGCGATTTCCTCGAGCGGCGAGACCGAGGAGCTGATTGAGCTGCTCGAAGTGGTGAAGCGGCTGCGGATTAAGTTGGTTACATTGACGGGAAAGCCGCGGTCCACACTCGCGCTCGCGAGCGACGCGGTGCTCGATATTGGCGTGAAAGAAGAGGCGTGCTCGCTGAATCTGGCGCCGACTGCGTCTACGGCTGCCGCGCTTGCAATGGGCGACGCGCTGGCAATCGCGTTGCTCGAGCGCCGCGGATTCAAGGAAGAGGACTTTGCCGCGCTGCATCCCGGCGGGCGGCTGGGGACGAAGCTGCGCCGCGTGGAAGCGCTCATGCACAAAGGTGATGACGTGCCTCGCGTGGCCCCGGACACAAAAATGCCAGACGTGATTTACGAGATGAGCCGAAAAGGCCTCGGCCTCGCGGCCGTTGCGGCATCCGGCGGGAAGCTGCTGGGCATTATTACGGATGGCGACCTGCGCCGCGTGATGCAACGCCGCAAGGAAAACGTGCTCGAACTCTCCGCAGACGATTGCATGACGCGGAATCCCGTCACGCTTGCCGCAACAGAGCTTGCAGCCACGGCATTGCGCGTGATGGAAGAGAAGAAGATTACGGCGGTATTGGTCGTGGATGCGGCTGGGCGGCTCGAAGGCGTCCTCCATATTCACGATTTGTGGACATTGCAGCTGTTCTGACGCAATTCTGATCGGAGCGATTCGGTGCCCCCATGCGTGAGACGAAAATTCCAGCGGCTGTGATGCGCCGCGCGCGCAAGATTCGGGTGTTCCTCATGGATGCCGACGGCACGCTCACGCCGGGCACGGTTTGCCTGCAGGGCTTTCCGGATGGCAGCGTGGCGGAAATGAAGGTGTTCGACGCACACGACGGCGCCGGAATCAAGCTGGCGAGCATCATGGGAATCCGCACGGGCGTAATTACGGGCCGTAATTCCCCGGCGATGGCGCAACGCGCCCGCGAAATGGCGATGGAATTTGTGATTCAAGGCCAGGCGAAGAAACTGGAGGCGTACAAGGGCATTCTGGCTCGCACCGGCGCCACCGAAGAGGAAGTCGCATACCTGGGCGACGATCTGCCCGATCTGCCGCTGCTCGAGCGCGCCGGATTGGCGGTCGCCGTGGGCGATGCCGTGGTCGAGGTAAAGCGCGCTGCCCACTACGTTACGAAGGCTCCCGGCGGCCGGGGCGCCGCCCGGGAAGTGGTTGAGCTTATCCTCAAGTCCCAAGGCCGCTGGAAAGAAGCGATCCCGCGGGCTCTCGCCTGAGGCTACGCTCCTCGGCCAAAGCCCTAAACAACTCTGTTTTTGCCAAAACCTGTGGTGTATCTCGCCTACAGCAAAGCCAGTATTGTGTGCATCCTTCAATGGAAGACAATTGTCCGATTCTTGGCGTACCCATGCCGAGTTGAATCCCTTACAGCCGGGTACTTAGGCGGTCGCCGAAAGCGGGCGGCCCGGAGTATCCCTCGGGGACGGCGAATGAGCCTCTGAAAACGGGCCGAGGCTGTGGCTCTTGTTGGCCTGGGATGTGAAGAATCGCCTTTCGCGCGTCTTCTGAACGGAACTCGCGACAATCGAATATTCCAAGGAGGCAAAAGCTCATGAGCACGATGCCGGTGAATGCCAAGTATAGGGACCTCGCGACAATTCTCGCCCGGAAGGAAGGGGTCATTCTTGATGAGTGGCTTCGCGAGATGAACGGTTCGGTCCGGCGGGGCGACCTGGTAAAAGAGTCCGACCTGCGCGCCGAGTGTATGCGCTTTCTGCAACTTACAAGGAATGCCCTGGAGGCCGGAGGAGAGAGCAGCTTCCAGTCGCAAGCGTGGGAGGGCGTGCGTGAAATGCTCGGGGAAATGTCTGGCAACCGGGCGACCTTGGGATTTACGCCGAGCGAAACGGCTACATTCGTATTTTCCGCGAAACGACCGTTGTTCAATCAGATTCGTGAGGAAACCAAAGGCAATGGCGACGCGCTGGCGGCGCAGACCTGGACCGTAACCGAATTATTCGACGCGATGGGCCTTTACACGACCGAGGCATATCAGAAATCGCGCGAGGCGGTGATTCGGCGGCAGCAAGAGGAACTCATGGAGCTTTCGACGCCCGTTGTGAAGTTGTGGGACGGTGTCTTGGCTCTGCCGATCATCGGCACCCTCGATAGCGCCCGCACGCAGGTCGTGATGGAGTCCCTGCTCGATGCGATCGTCAAGACAAATTCGCGCATCGCCATTATCGATATTACCGGCGTGCCCACAGTTGACACGGTAGTAGCGCAGCATTTACTGAAGACTGTGACTGCCGCGCGGCTGATGGGTGCCGATTGCATTATCAGCGGCGTACGGCCGCAAATCGCGCAAACGATCGTGCATCTGGGAATCAACCTTCTCGACGTGACGACCAAGGCGACGCTCTCGGCCGCGTTCATGGTTGCATTGCAGAAGCTGGGAATCACCTTCAGTGCGGCAACACGCGGCTAGGAGAGTTTCGTGGAAAAGATTCCGATTCTGAAAATGGATCAGTTCCTGCTAGTGACGATCCAGGTGGATATGCACGACCGGCTCGCTATGGCTTTGCAGGACGATCTGACAAAGGCGATCAGCGAAACCGAAGCGCGTGGTGTTTTAATCGATATATCGAGCCTTGAGATTGTTGATTCATTTATCGGCCGCATGCTGGCGAATATAGCGGCGATGTCGCGCATTCTGGACGCCGAAACGGTTGTTGTGGGGATGCAGCCTGCGGTGGCGATCACTCTCGTTGAGCTTGGACTTTCGCTTACCGGAGTGCGCACTGCGTTGAATGTGGACGCCGGAATGGCCGTCCTGCGGGCATCGCTGGACGGTAACGGGGAGTGGCATGGCAGTCATCGGCACTGAAACGATTCCTGTGGAGTCGGAGCCGGATGTTGTCAGCGTCCGCCGGCGCGTCCGCGAAGTTACTGCGAAGCTAGGCTTCAGTCTCGTCGAACAGACGAAGATCGTGACGGCCGCGAGCGAACTCGCGCGCAACACCGTCATTCACGGCGGTGGCGGTATACTTCAAATTGAAGCGCTCAACGGACCTCGAACGGGTTTGAGGCTTATATTTGAGGACAAAGGGCCCGGTATTCCCGATGTCGAGTTGGCTTTGCGGGATGGCTTTACCACAGGTTCGGGCCTCGGGCTGGGACTGGGCGGTGCGAAGCGTCTGCTCAACGACTTTGAAATCAAGTCTCGCGTTGGCGAGGGAACCACCATTATCGGTACCAGGTGGAAATAGGACATGCTGATCGAAGTTTCCGAGCAGAGTCAGACTGGTGAAGCGCGCCGCGCCGCGGCCGCGTTTGCCGAAGAATTGCAAATGAGCGAAACCCAGCGTGGAGACATTGCGCTGGTCGCCACGGAAATGGCGACGAACCTCGTCAAGCACGCCGGCCGCGGGCATATTCTTTTCCGCGCGTTAGAACAAACCGGACAAGCGGGACTGCAAATCACAAGTGTAGATCGTGGCCCCGGAATTGCCGACGTTGGCCGGGCGCTCTCGGACGGTCCGCTGGCCTCGGGTTCGCTGGGAAGCGGATTAGGGACGATCAGGCGAGTGCCCGATTTTTTTGACCTCTATTCCGTACCGGGCGCCGGAACAGTCGTCAGCGCGGAATTCTGGCATCGAACGAAACACTCCGGAACGAGCTGGCCGATTCGGGTCGGCGTCGTTTCCGAGCCTATTCGAGGCGAAGAGGTCTGCGGAGACGGCTGGTACGTTCGCAACTCGGAAAACGGCGCGCTTCTGATGGTGGTCGATGGTTTAGGCCACGGCATCCTGGCTTCTGAAGCGGCACGCGAGGCGGAAGGAGCGATTGCATCATCGAAAGCAGCCTCGCTTACGGAAATTCTCACCGACGTGCACGACGCTCTAAAGAAGACTCGAGGTGCCGCCCTAGCCCTGGCAAAGATCGATATCGAGAAAGGTCTGTTGACGTTTGCCGGGGTGGGGAACATCGGTGCGGCGATTGTTGCAAAAGGTTCAGGGCGAGGTTTGGCGTCTCACAATGGTACGGTCGGCCATCAGATGCAACGAGTTCAGGAATTCACCTATCCGTGGAATCCGGACAGTATTCTTGTGATGCACTCGGACGGATTGGTAAGCCGCTGGGATCTTGAGCGCTATCCCGGAGTTTGGAACAAGCCTGCGAGCGTAATTGCCGCGCTTTTGCATCGCGACTTCAATCGCGGACGCGACGACGTGACCGTACTCGTGGCGAAGGGTACACGGGCGCAGTGAAAAAGCCATGGCGACGAATCTTTCCATTATCGACATAAGGTTCGAAAACGACGTGGTCGTGGCGCGCCAAAAAGCGCGTGCCGTCGCCTCCGCACTAAAATTCGACTCGCAGGACCAGACGCGCATCGCAACCGCCGTCTCCGAAATCGCGCGAAACACGTTCCAGTACGGAGGAGGCGGTACGGCGGAGTTCCGCATCGAGGATGAACCCGAGAAGATGCTGGTTATTTCTCTGCGCGATCAAGGCAAGGGAATCGGAAACCTGAACGAGATTCTGAACGGCAAATACGTCTCACAGACCGGCATGGGCCAGGGCCTAATCGGCGCCAAGCGGTTGATGGATTACTTCCGTGTCGAAACCGGCGTGAATGCCGGCACGACGGTCGTTTTAGGGAAAAAAATTGCGCGGCGCCTCTCGCGCATTGACCCCAACGAGCTGAACCAAACCCTTTTAGGCGTCGAACGAGTAGGGCCATACGAAGAGCTGAAGCAGCAGAACAGGGAACTGCTGAATGCCATGCAGGAGTTGCGTTTGCGCCAGGAGGAACTGGCGCAGTTGAACCGCGAGCTGGACGAGACAAATCGAGGAGTCGTTGCGCTCTACGCTGAGCTGAACGAAAGGGCGGATTTTCTCCAGCGCGCTTCGGAATTGAAGAGCCATTTTCTATCCAACATGAGTCACGAATTCAGGACTCCTCTGAACTCCATCATCGGCCTTAGCCAGATTTTGCTAGATCGCCTGGACGGAGAGTTGACGCCTGAGCAGGAGAAGCAAGTCAAATTCATCCGGGGCTCCGCCGAGGGGTTGGTGGAGCTGGTGAATGACTTGCTCGATCTTGCCAAGGTGGAAGCAGGCAAGGTGGTAATTCGTCCGGCGGATTTTTCAGTCGAGAGCCTGTTTGCAGCTTTGCGCGGCATGTTGAGGCCGTTGCTGAGCCAGAATTCGTCAGTCAACCTCGTGTTCGAGGAGCCGGTGGGTATCCCGGAGATGTATAGCGATGAAGCCAAGATTTCTCAAATTCTGCGGAATTTCATCAGCAATGCGCTGAAGTTTACCGATCGCGGTGAAGTGCGAGTTGTTGCAACGCGAGGGCACGGCGACACAATCGTATTTGCTGTTTCCGATACCGGTATCGGCATTGCCGACGCAGATCAGGAGCGCATTTTTCAGGAATGGGCGCAGGTGGAAGGAAAGAAGCAGCGCGCGGTAAAGGGAAGCGGCCTTGGGTTGCCGTTGTCGCGCAAATTCGCGCAGATGCTTGGCGGTGACGTCTACGTGAGAAGCAAGCTCGGCGAAGGTTCCACATTCTTTGCAAGCATCCCCGTTCGCTTCTCCGGTGAAACCGAATCGTTTTACACCATGAAGCTGGAAGAGCCGCGTACTGAGGCAGGTTTGCCCCTGCTTGTGGTGGAGGACAACCGGGAGGAGATGTTCATTTACGAACGCAGTCTTAAGGGCACGCATTTCCAGATTGTTCCTGCGAGGAGTCTGAACGAGGCGCGCAAGATGCTGCGCTCCATGCGGCCTGTGGCCATTATTTTGGACGTGTTGCTCAGGGGAGAGCATTCGTGGGAGTTGCTTCAAGAGCTGAAGCGCGATCCGCTCACCGCAACGATTCCGGTCGTTGTCGTAACCATCGTGGACAATCGCGATAAGGCTCTCGCGTTGGGCGCGGATGCATTTCACATGAAACCGATCGACCGGTCCTGGCTGGTCGAGCAGCTCAACCAGCTGGCGAACCGTTCGCCGGCGCGCCGGATTCTGCTCATTGACGACGATGCAGCCTCTCGCTACCTGCTGAAATCCGCCCTTGGACGCACGGAGTTTCGAATCTCGGAAGCGACTGGCGGGAACGAAGGGCTTCGCAAGGCGCTCGAAGAATCGCCCGACGTGGTGATCCTCGATCTGAGCATGCCGGATCTGTCCGGTTTCGAAGTTCTCGCGAAACTGAAGGAAAATCAGCGCACCGCGGCGATTCCCGTGGTCATTCACACCGCCAAAGTGCTCGATGATAGCGACAGGCAAAGCCTTAGAGACGCGGCCGCTATCGTATCGAAGGAGAATTCTTCACGCGAGATTTTGCTCGAAAACCTTGCCCGAGCATTTCATAGCGCCGGCTTTCCGCTTACAGCCGGGGCGGCGAAAGAGGCGCAACAATGAGCGATACTGCGGAATTAAAACGCAAGATACGACAAGACAAATCCAATATAACACCCGCGGCTGACGCGAGCGCGGTAACAGTGTTGGTGGTAGACGATAATGACGCATTGCGGTATTCGATTACGCGTGCTTTGAAAGAAGCCGGCTATACCGTTTTGGAGGCGAAGACCGGCAGCGAGGCGCTTGCCCGGGCGGCCGAAATGCCGAGCCTCATTACGCTCGACATTAATCTGCCCGATATAGACGGTTTTCAGGTTTGCCGCCGCCTGAAGAGTTCTCCGGAAACGGCGCACATCCCCATCCTCCATGTTTCATCGACGTTTACGGACGCAGAGTCTCGGGTGCACGGTCTTCAAGGCGGCGCGGATGCGTACCTCGCCGAGCCAATTGATCGTTCGGAATTAGTGGCAACCGTTGCCGCCCTATTGCGCCTGAAAAATGCCGAAACGGAAGCAAGGCGCCAGGCGGAAGTGGCTGAAGGCGCGCGAAAGGAATTGGCGGAGCTCAATGCCACTTTGGAAGACAGGATTAGAGAAAGAACCTCCGAACTTAATGCTGCAAATGACAGCCTTCGCGAGCTTTCCGCGCGCTTGCTCCAGGCGCGCGACGATGAACAGCGGCGCATCGCGCGCGAGTTGCATGACGGCGTCGGGCAGTTGGTGATCGCGATCAAAATAAACAATTCCGCCATTGCCAAAGAGTCCGTCGTTCTGAGCGCAGCGGCCGTTACGGCCTTGGAACAGAACGAAGCAATGCTGCAGGAGCTTCATCAAGGCATTCGCACGATATCGCACCTGTTGCACCCGCCGCTTTTGGATGAGGTCGGTCTGCCGGTTGCACTTCAGTGGTATGTCGAGGAGTTCAGCAAGCGGAGTGCAATCACCGTGTTGCTGGAATGTCCCGAAACGCTGGAAAGGGCGTCAAGCGAAATCGAGACTGCTATTTTTCGAATCGTCCAGGAGTGCCTCGGCAATGTGCATCGACACTCGGGCAGTCCCACAGCAAACGTTCGGTTTGACGTGATTGACGCGAAGGCACACCTTGAGATTTGCGATGAAGGCGTCGGAATCCCCGAACACAGGCAAAACGAAATTAAGACGCATGGCCGCGTTGGCGTAGGTCTGCGGGGCATTCGCGAACGAATCGCCCAGCTCGGCGGCGAGATGCAGATCGAATCCAGTTCCAAAGGAACCACGATCAAAGCCGTCCTGCCTTGGCAACCGCTGGCGTTTTCAGCAGCCGGCCAGTACGCCTGACGGCCGTGCTTGCCGACGAGTGATCATTCAGAAATTCTCGCGTTACGCTCTTTATTGCATCACCGGGGCCGCCGCCAAGCGAGCCTCCTCCGCCGCCCGAGGCTCAGGTTTAAACGTAGAGCTGCGGCCTTCAGCGCAGCAGTCGAAGCTATGGCGCAAGAACAAGCTATGGCGCAAAAGCTGGCGCCGTATACAGGCACAAAAGCGCACCGGCCGTCGTCTGGAGCGAAGCGAAGGACCCCTCTTCGTCTTTGCGATCGAAACAATATTCGAAATCGGGCGCGTGTCTGCGCGTTTTTCTCTCATCGCGGAAAAAATCTGGCGCCGCACGCAACCTGCAGAATTTCCCGGCTGCCGGTGACCCAAAGGTGCGCGTAACCCTCCATTTTTTCGCGAAAGGCCGCGTTTGTGGCGTAATCCTTCATAATCGCTTCGAATGCGCCGATGTTTTCCGCCTCATATTCCAGAATTACGCGATTGAAATCGCCGGTCACGTCCGCGAGCACGCGAAACCTCCCGAGTTTCGAGCTGCCGGCGGCGTCTTTGAGTTGTGCAGGCGAGTTTGCCGGCTTGCCGCGGCTTGGCCATAATTACGAGCCGTCCGCCAAATGCAGCAGCCGGCGAACTGCATCAGTCGTGATCTCAGTCGAGTCTGTCGTCAAACGCTCGTCGTTCGCGTTGGCTTCGACCAGAAAAGGACACATGCCATTGGGCGATTCGATTTGGACCTCTAAATCGCTGCCGGGAACGCTGAAGAACCACACTCCATCATCATCTGTTCCGGGGTAAGACACCGTCGGCTGCTCGTACACGCACATTCGGAACCACGCCCTTGATCGCCGCAATCACCTTATCGACGTCGCGCATAGAAGGGTCCTCGGTTCAAGCTGAGTAAAGGGCGAGTGAGGTGCATCAGCGGGGTCCAGAACCGCGCGATTTCTTTTACGCCCCGCCTGCGGCCATTTTGCGGAGGCGGTCGTTGGCGAAATACTGAGCCTGGCCCTCTTCGATAGCCTGCAAAATGAGGCCCGCGACGAATTCGGGTTTGTCACCGTCGGCGTAGCTGGCCGCGGGTCCGCCCCCTGCTGGATTGCCCATTCTGTTCTTCCCGAAGTTAGTCGCCGTAATAAACGGATAGACTTCACTGACGATGATGCGCTCCTTTTCTAACTCGGCGCGAGCCGTTAGGCTGAATCCGAGCAGCGCGCGCTTCGAAGAAGAGTACACGCTGTATTGAGGAATTGTCATGAACGCCGTTCCCGAGTTTATGTTTACGACGCTTCCGCCGCCTTGGGCTCGCATTACCGGGATCACGGCCTGCATTGCGACAATCGGCGCCAGCACATTGAGATGAAAGATTTCGTCAAAGAGTGCGGGATCGATCTCCTCCACCGTCGCTGCATAGCTGCGTCCGGCGTTATTTATCAGCCCGTCGATCCGGCCGTAATGCTGATGGACAGCGCGGACGGCTTCCCGCACGCGATCAAAGTCCGTCACATCCGCTGTGATGGGCAAGCTTCCTGGAAGCTGCTCGGCCAATTTTTGTAGCGCATGGCCGCTGCGAGCGAGCACAGCGACTTTCGCGCCGCGCTCAGATAGGGCAATCGCCGTCGACATCCCGATCCCCGACGAAGCGCCCGTCACAATGAAAACGTGATCTTTGATTTCCATCGTTTGACCTCCCTGGATGATCCCGACAATCCTCCGTAATCGCCTCTGTCCTTGATAATTTCATGACTTCGGCAATGGAAGCCACATTCCGCATGATCTTTCGTTGTCTCTCATAATCCACTTCACGCCCGGAAAACAACACAGCCGCCGCTTCCCACAGGCAAGCATGTCGCATGCCTTCTCGATCCGGCGCCTGCGCGTCTCCGGTTGCTTAGCTGTGGTTACCGAGAAAACCCAATCCCTCCGCGCCATTGGCGTGATGTCCTCCCAACCAGCCCGCGCTACCGGGGCGGCCGCAAGAGCTTTGCGTAGATCCGCTGGCACCCTGAGCTCCGGTTCGTCTCCAATCCGCGCAATCTCCACCGTTACCGCGTCTATGCCATCTCCGCCTGCTCCGTCGCGCATGGTCTTGTTAACCCTGAGCCAGTGACTTCCTTTGCCGTTCGGTTCGAAAGCGGCTCGAAACGGAAAGGCATTGATCGTTCCCTCCACCATCGTCGTGGCTCGCGATGGCAGCTTCGCACTCGCGCTCCGCGGCAAAGTTAAGGTCCACGATTCAGTCTTCTCATTCCCTTGGAACGGAAATAATTTCGCGCTGAAACGAATCGTCGATGTGGCTGCTTCCGTCTTAGCCCGTTTCATATCAGCAGAAATCTACAATGAAACGAACATTCTTCACAACGGCAGCGGGTGAGTCATCTCATCGTTCGGGATATCCAGCGCGCCGGAGGGCCCATGCTTGCTGCGCTTGCGGCGCCACTGAGCAGGTCAGCGCGCTCGCTGCTTCGCCTTCGCTCCACTGGCTCAAAAGCACCGCGAGTGGTGAATTTCCACCGGCGGCAACTGCCCCTTCCTGATCACTGCACGCAGCTCGACTGCTATCTCCTGTATTTAGGCGACTTCCATCATTGTGACCGTTGGTCATATTTGGCACGCCTCGTGCCTATCTGGAGGGCGAATGACAATGGGGCTACCCAGAGTTAGGCGCTCTAGAACGATTCATGAGGAGGAGACGAAGATGAGCATTTACAAGTGGCTACGAAAAGCTTCTTGCAGCGTGGCGATGCTGGCGATGGCCACGCTGGTAATCGGCACGCATACCGCGAGCGGCGAGACGACGCAGAATCAGATGACCGTGGAGCAGCACCTCAGCAAACAGGTGCGGCACGCCTTGGTCACGGTTCCGTGGTACGGTGTGTTCGACAACCTCGAATACACTGTCAATGGCGGCGAAGTTACGTTATCCGGCCAAGTGGTGCAACCTGTCACCAAGAGCGATGCGGAAAGCGCCGTAAAGCACGTCGAGGGTGTGACACGGGTCGTCGATAACATCAAGGTGCTGCCGCTTTCAAACTTCGATGACCGCATCCGCCGCGCCGAATACCGCGCCATTTTCGGCGATGCCGTGCTCTCGCGCTACTCCATGGGAGCCGTTCCGGCGATTCACATCATCGTGGACAACGGTCACGTGACTCTCGTCGGAGCCGTCGATAGGCAGACGGACGCTGACGTTGCGAGGATCCGCGCTCTCTCAGTTCCGGGCGTGTTCTCTGTGACGAATAGCCTGCATGTTGGCTAAGCCAGCGGTACGCCAATTCAAAAGGTGAATACACGGGGTTCGGCCAGAGCCGGGCCCCGTGCATGTTCTATTTAATGCCGCGTCCGGCTGGCCGCAGCATTGCCAGCTAATAGGGTTCGTATCGATTCGAGCAGCGTGGCTGTGCCGGCTGACTTTGAAAGCACCAAATCCACTCCAGCGGCTTTCGCCATGCCGGTGTGAACGCTGTTTTCCCAAAACGTGAAGAGGACGATTCGCATTTCGGGGAACATGCTCTTGATTGCAAGCGCCGCCTCCACACCATTCATTTTCGGCATTGCCACATCCATTAGAATCATATCGGGACGCAGTTCCGTCGCCTTGGTCACGGCTTCCAATCCATCGCCGGCCTCGCCGCAAATTTCCAGTTGCATGGTCACGCGAAGGAAAACTCGAAGCGCTGCTCGAACATACTTGCTGTCGTCCACGACCAAAATCTTGTTCATACGTGGAGAGCGTAGCCTTCCTGGAGCGACCGTTTCAATCGAGGCTCTCATTTAGTACGTCAGGACAGGTAGCCCGCATCCCCGCTCGTCTCAAATGTGGCCCATGCGGCGCATGCGCCCAGGGGCTGTGCCTCTTGCCTTGTCGCAACTCAAGCCGCCTGCTCGACCGCTAATTGCCAGCCAGAACTTGCCGAGAGTTACTGGTTTTCGATTTTAGGGTCACTTCAGCGCAAAATCGTGCCAATTTCGCCCGCTTAGGCTCGTTTTGTAGCGCCAAAAGCGCCAATTTTGCACCAAAAGACTTAAAGCGCTCGCGAATCGGATCGGCAAAGAAAAAAGGCGTCCGGCTTGGAATGGACGCCTTTCTTTCTTCCCCACCACATGTTTGCGCGGGCTGTAAGCCCGAGCGCATGTCAAAAAGGCGCAAAGCACACACCCAGAAAGCTAAGTCTAAATGTCGTAATAGAGATGGAACTCGTAGGGGTGCGGGCGCATCCGCATCGGATTCACCTCTTTGGTCATTTTGTAGTCAATCCAAAGGTCGATTGTTTCCTGCGTGAAGACGCCGCCTTTAAGCAGGAAGGCATGATCCTTTTCGAGCGCCTTGAGCGACTCCTCAAGGGAGCCGGGAACGGACGGAACTTTCTTCAGTTCTTCCTTCGAGAGTTCAAAGATGTCCTGATCCAACGGGCCGCCGGGATCGATTTTGTTCTCAATGCCGTCCAGCCCAGCCATGAGCATCGCGGAGTACGCGAGATAAGGATTGCATGACGGATCGGGCGGACGAAATTCGAGGCGCTTCGCTTTCGGATTTGCCGAGTACATCGGAATGCGCACCGCGGCGGAACGATTGCGCCGCGAATAGGCCAGATTGACGGGCGCTTCGAAGCCGGGAACGAGGCGCTTATAGGAATTTGTGGAAGGCGCAGCGAAGGCGACGACAGACGGCGCGTGTTTCAGAAGGCCGCCGATGTACCAGAGAGCCGTCTGGCTCAAGCCGGCATATTGATCGCCTGCAAAAAGTGGCTTGCCTTTATTCCATAGCGATTGGTGAGTGTGCATGCCGGAGCCGTTATCGGAATAGATCGGCTTGGGCATGAAGGTGACCGTCTTGCCGTACTGTTGCGCGACGTTGCGGATCACATACTTGTACTTGCACATGTTGTCCGCGGCTTTGATCAGCGTGTCAAAGCGGAAGTCGATCTCGCACTGGCCGGCCGTAGCGACTTCATGGTGATGGCATTCGACGTCGATGCCCACGGCTTGCATCTGGAGCACCATGTCCGTGCGCATGTCCATGTAGTGATCGGTGGGCGGAACAGGGAAGTAGCCTTCCTTATAGCGTGGGCGATAACCGAGATTGTGGTCGGTGCGACCACTATTCCAGCGGCCTTCGTCGGAATCCACTTTGTAGAAGGCCGTGTTTTCTTTCGAATCGAAATAGACGTTATCGAAGATGAAGAATTCGGCTTCGGCGCCGAAGAATGCCTGATCGGCGATGCCGGACTTCATCAAGTAGTCTTCCGCGCGATGCGCAAGATTGCGAACGTCGCGATCATACGGCTTGCGCGAGATGGGATCCTGCGCATCACAGATCATCACGAGCGTTGGCGTATCGCGGAACGGATCCATGAACGCGGTATTCGGGTCGGGGATCAGGAGCATGTCCGACTCGTGAATCTGGGCCCAGCCGCGAATAGAGCTGGCGTCCATGCCAAAGCCGTCGTTGAAGGACTCGGCGGTCAATTCCTTGATCGGGTAGCTGACGTGCTGCCAGACGCCCGGGACATCAATGAATCGCAAATCGAGGATTTTCGCGTTGTGCTTGTTTGCGTACTCCAGAACGCTCTTGGGGTCCATGAATCCTCCCGTCGCGGTGGTAATAGTGGAATTAAGCGCGGAATGTAGCGCAAAGAGTTGAAACGCGTCAAGCAATCAAAATTAGGGAAGGTAAAGATTTTATAAATGACGGCCATAGCGTTTTTGAATGGAAGCGCCGCATGACGCATTTTGCATTGACGCTCGCATGAGCCACACGCTACGCTATTTGCGCTCGCCGTAAACCGGCCTCCCTTACATTTAGTTGTCTCGTGGCTGTCTCGGCGGATCTCGAACAAACATTTTGAGGAGATGTGAAGAGTCATGCCAACTGAACTGCGCGATTTTTTGACACACAGCTACGCGGAGCTGGAAGAATTGAACCTGGCCGCGAAAGAGAAGCGTAAGAACGGGTATCCCGCGGATAAATTGCAAGAAGAGCGGCTCAAGTATCTGACGGATGAGAAGAAGATCAAGGCAATCACCGTGCTCTTCAGCGACCTCGAAGGCCGCCTGCATATGCTTGATTACGATAAGAAATTTCTGGTGAAGAGCTGGGACAACCTTACGTTCGACGGTTCTTCGATTCGAGGCTTTACGGCGCAGCGTGAAAGCGATCTGCGCTTGACGATGGACTGGAATGCCTTTTATTGGGGTCCGGCCGATTATTTCGGTGACGGAAAAGTCCTCATCTTCGGCAACGTGATTGACAAGGATGGTACGCCCTACGCCGCGGATATTCGCGGGATTTTGAAGGGATATGCTGAGGGGCTAAAGAAGAAGGAAGGCTACGTACTGAATGCCGCGAACGAAATTGAAGGATTTCTTTTTGCCGGAACAGACGCCGAACGCAAATTCCATGAAACGGCGAAATTCGAATACGTGAATACCGGCGGCTATTTCCATTCGCTGCCCGGCGATCCGCTGCGCGTCTTCATCGATAAAGTGGCGGAAGTGCAACGGGCGATGGGATTCGAGAACGAGAAGGACCATCCGGAAGTGGCGCCTTCGCAGTTTGAGGTGAACTACAGCTACGGAGATGTCCTTTCGGCGGCCGACCGCATCCAGCTTTACAAGCTGATTTGCCGTCAAGTGGCGACTCACATGGGCATGACGGCGTCGTTTTTGCCGAAGCCGGTCGTCGGCGTGAACGGCAGTGGTATGCACACGAACGTTTCAATCAGCAAAGACGGCACGAACCTCTTCTGGGATGCGAACGGCCAGGAAAAGCTGAGCAAGATGGGATGGTCATTCGTCGACCGTATTCTGACGCACGGGAACGATATTTGTCTCGCGCTCAACCCGAGCGTCAACGCATATCGCCGGCTTGACCCGCACTTCGAGGCGCCAAACCAGATCAAGGCCTCGGCGGTCGATCGCGGCTCGATGATCCGCATCCCGATCGGCAATCACAAGAGCATGCGCGTCGAAGTTCGCTCGGTTGCGCCCGATGCTAACCCGTATATGGTCCTCTACTCGGTGTTCAAGACGGGCATCGATGGCGACATCGCGAAACTGGACAACCTCCGCCAGGCGGAGCGCTATTTGCCGGACAACATCTATACCGCGATCGACAACTTTCGAAATGCGGAATGGACCACGAAGCTTTTCGGGCAGGATGTGAAGTCGCGCTACGCCGATCTGAAACAGGCGTCGGCGGACCGCTGCCCACGGCTTCTTGGAACCTACGTAAAGGCACAGGAAGTGCAATTTCATCACGAGGTTTACAACCAGTTCCTTTGGAACCAGTTCTAAGACGCGCCCGTTTCCAAGGTTCTGTTTTCTTTAAGAGACGCCCCGGTTCATGCCGGGGCGTTTTTCTGTCGCGAGCGGATTTGATGCTGATTTAATCGCGGCGGAGGTGGGGATTCATGCCACGGCTGCGCGTCATGCGAGTGCATTTGCCGTTCGTACTTCTAAAGCGTCCTAATGAGCAGCGCATGCTTCGGGTTTCTAAATGAGCAATCATTTGGCAGTTGGAGAGGTTGACGCTCCGGCGGATTCTGAATAGAGTCATAATGTGCCCGCGCGAAAGGTCCAGGTTGGTCAAGTGTGGAAAAAGGATGGAGGCAGCGAGACGTTCCTCGTCACGAAGGTTTATAACGAGGCGCTCGCGACGTTTGCGGTGCTGCGGAAGACTGGGGCCGAAACCGATCCGCCCGTTCGCGTGAAGGTTGCAAATACCGGCGTAGCGCAGACCCTTCCCGGCTTCACTTACACGCAGGAATCAAACGACTTCTGACGCTTCCTCGCTTAAATCGAGCGGACGGGCATTCGCACGAGGTCGTCTACTTGCATTACTTCTTTCACGACGAAGCCCTCCGCGTATTTCACGCCAATCATGCGGCCGTAATAGCGCGCGATGGAGTTCATTCGATCTTCGAGTTCATCGAGCGGGAG
This sequence comes from uncultured Acidobacteriota bacterium, assembly GCA_963753205.1. Taxonomy (GTDB): domain Bacteria; phylum Acidobacteriota; class Terriglobia; order Acidiferrales; family UBA7541; genus Palsa-295. The sequence continues at coordinate 312,789 of CAVWBL010000004.1, forward strand.
AGCGACACGCGATTTGCGCTCTTTTTTCGGCGGGCGAAACTGTGAAGCATACGCGAGGATCGCTTTCCGTCGCCGCTCGTATTCTTCGGTAATATCTACGGCGAACGTGGGGCGCACCTCTGCGTACGCGGCCGCATAAATAACCTTGAACGGTCGAAACGGAAGTCCCTCCAACGCATAATTCTTCAGCCCCGCTACGAAGCATGCTTCGTAGCACATGCGGCCGGCAGTGTAATGATCCGGATGGCGCCCCTCCCAATACGGAATAATCACTGTGTGCGGCTCGAATTCGCGGATCACCTCGGCGACGGCGATTTTGTGGGCATCGCTATTTTCGAGATGGGCATCGGGAAGCCCTAGATTTCGGCGAATTTTCACGCCCAGTATTTCCGCGGCGCGCGCGGCTTCTTTCAGGCGCGTTTCGGGAGTACCACGGCTGCCCGTTTCGCCGCGCGTCAGATCCAAGATTCCCGTGCGATAACCGGCACGCGCCATTTTTAGCATCGTGCCGCCGGACGTGAGTTCCACGTCGTCCGGGTGTGGCGCGATGGCCAGCAGATCGAGTCTCATTCCTCCTCCGTTTCAGGGAACGATCTTACAACATGAAACAGCGTGGATTGCGTCACGCGAGGGAATCGAGGCGAGGTTCCACGTTCTTAAGAAAAATCAGTGGAGTTTGTACGGCGTTTCCGATTCGGGGATTAGTTCGGGGATTTTAGGCGCTGGGATTTTCGCTGCTCTGGCGAGCCCCGTTCCGGTCACGTTATAGAGATTGAGGAGCGAGCCTTCGTAGCCTTTTACGGTGATGTTGCTGAGCTTCACGTCCTTAGCATTTGCCAGGAAAATACCTTTTTCGCATGTACCGGTGATGTTTGAAAGCACGAGGCCCTCGAGCGGCTTCTGCGGCGCGATTGCCGTCGCTTGAACGAGCGTGGGCACGTCCGTTACACGGACATTGGTGAAACGGAGATTCTTGACTGCAGGAATTCCGGCCAGCCCGGGCACGGGGTACTGGTCCTGAATCCCCGACGTGAGCACGTTAATTTCCAGAAACGCCTGCTTCATGTCCGAGACGTCAAGATCGTCGCCGACGATGTCCTCGATAAAAGCGCCGCGGCCGAAGCGGCTCTTAATATAGATCGCACAAGTTCTCGCCCCGACGAACTTGCAATGCTCGATGCGCGTCTTGCCAATGCCTCCGGAGGCTTCGCTGCCGATGCCGATGCACGCGAAGATCGAATCGGCAAAGGTGCAGTTGGAGATGACTACGTCCTCGGTGGTATGCATTTGCGAGAACGCTTCTTCGCCGCGGCCCGATTTCAGGGAAATGCAATCGTCGCCCGTCGAGAAAGTACAAGCGTCGATCAGCACGTGTTTGCAGGAGTCGATGTCGATTCCATCCCCGTTTCCGCCTGTGCTATTGATCGTGAGATTTTTGATCGAGACATGCTCGCAGTTTGTGGGATGAATCGACCACATCAGGTGCATGCTGGTGGAAAAATTCTCAAGGCGAACGTCGTTGCAACTGATGAATTCGGCGACGCACGGATGCCGGAGCGGGTTTTGCGCGTTGGGGCGTCCGCCAAGAGCGGGATTGCCCGTAATTTTTCCTGGTCCGACGATTCCGATATGGTTGGCATCGATCGCGTAAACGAGTCCGACGTGGCCCTGAATCCACCGGCCCTCCCAGCGAACCTGGGTGACGAGATAGTCGTCAAAATTGTCCGTGCCGAGGAGATTGGCGCCGTCTTCCAGACAAAGGATCGTATTGCCGCGCAGAGCGAGGGAGCCCGTGGAATAATTTCCCGCCGGGACCACGACTTCGCCTCCGCCGAGCACTCCGCAACGATCGAGGGCCTCTTGGATCGCCGCAGTGTCTTTCGTTTGGCCGTCGCCGGTCGCGCCGAAATCGCGGACGCTAAGCGTGAGCGCCGGTTTGGCTGCGGTTGCAGGCGTTGAGCGCGCGTGGGAAGCTTTCGTCGGCGTGCTCTCCGGTTTTTTGTTTTGCGCCTCAGCGTACGGCGCGAACACGGCCGCCGCGGCTGCGGCTTGCGCCGCGTTCTTCAGAAAATTTCGGCGCTCCAATTGTCTTATCCTCATCGGTAGGTCCGGCTGTTTTGATAGCTAAAAAGCTCAGCAAAGGCGCTTTAGCGGCAGGAATCTTCGGACCGGATCGAAGCCTTGTCAACAGAATTTCCGGGGCGTCACTGTCTTTCGGGGAGTTGCTTGAAGCCGGCGCACTGAAGCACAGGCAGCCGGGGGTACTTGGGGAAGCGCGGGTCAGTTGCGGCCAAACCGCATTGCCAGAAAATCGAGGCTCGGTCGGAAACAATTTTCCTGGCGTGCGTGCAAGTCCGGCACAAGCCCACGGTGATGCCGTTAGCCGGCTTGTCAGGCGCGGTGCTCACACTGAAGCATAACGCGAACCGCGGACTGGCAGCACCAATTCGATGCAGTACGTGACATGCTGTTGCGCAACCGCCCGATTTCTAACAATAGTGCGCCCTTTTTTTTTGGTTTCTCCTTTCGCTTTCCCCTGCCGGCGATTGCGATTAGAACCTATCGCCTCCTTTTGTTTTCATCGAGTTACGCCCGTTCTTAATTCTAGGGAGTTGCGATTAGAACCACAGTGGCAAGTGGCTAGCAAAACGGCTGCACGGTGGCTTGGCCCTCCGCGGAGCGGGCGAGCACCCGTCAAAAAATTCCCCTTTTCCGTCGATTAGAAACGGAATTTTCGTTGGGAGCACAGGGGTTAGGGTGATTTCTATCGGTAGACTGTCGATTAGAATTTGGGTCCCCTGTTCCGCTCGGCTTTTGCGCGCGCCGGGCCCAAAATCGCCGGAACCACTAACGATTAGAAATCCGCATCTGGTGGAGCCGAAAGGGGTTGCGGCGTTTTCTAATCGGGAGGCTAACGATTAGGTTTCTTGAGGTTGGTGGCTCGATGTCTGGAGCTTAGGTGAGGGCCACAACCGCCCCACGGTTTGGGTGTGCTCTCTCTGCTGACGGCTGCGATGGCGCAAAACACAGACGCGATGATGGCATACAAGTAACTATATTTCACTGGGAAATAGTTTTCCCGTTTTGCTCGGGTCCGGGTCGGGCGCTTTGTGCAAAATTGGCCCTGCTTTGCACTTAATTTGAGGAATTGTGTCGCGGAATGGCAGGCTTGGGGTTGTAAATTGGCGTTAATTTCCGGACAAAACCTGCACGCATTGAAAACCGGGAATGCGTACGGCGTCAGCTGAGGGGCTTGACATTGTGAGGGGCTCCGATACGCTGAAGGGAGCCTGACAATCGCGGTGGAAGCGTGAAACGATGAATATTGAAATTCACGACTAGTTCCGGCAGCGTGGAAGAATTGTTGCTTCGTCTGCTTGAAACGCAGGAACAGCGGGATCGTTGGCTCCTGGAAAATAAGGATGTGATCGGTGCTCAAATCAAGCGTGGCACCGATCAACTCGATCGCGGCGAGGGTATTCCTGAAGATCAGTTGGCGTTTCACCTTGCAAAGCTGAAAAGCCAACGGACGAAGGCGATCCTCTCGAAAAGATGATTATCAGCGCTGAAATCTGCCGGATACGTATTTCCCATACGAACGAATTTATCTAAATTAAATTAGATACACGATCCATACAGCCGAACCAGAATCGAAGGAACCACGCGGCCTCGATACGTGTCCACCGCAGCTTCCTAGTTGAACCAATACGGCGTCTGCTTCGTCCACTCGCTATTCGGATAACGGCGACGCAGCATTTCAAATGCTTGCTTCGAGAGGGCGCCGGTACCCGCGTCGCTGCATCCATGACGCGTCGCGTGAACGCCCAGATACAACGCTTCCGGTACGCGCGCGTCTTGTGGATGCGTTTTCGCCCATGCGAGCGTCTGCTCAATTAGCCAATCGGGGCCTGACGGCAGCGTCAACAACGCGCCCCACTCCTTCGTTGCGGTGTTTTTCTCCTCGGTCGTGAGGAAATCAGGCGCGGATGCCTGCCCCAATTGCGAAAGGACGCCATCGAGACCGGGACGATAACCCTGATTGAAGTAGCCCGAGCCCGGCCGGCTCGGAGCCAGCGAACACCACCAGTTTCCGCCATAAGAACTCGTTTCCAGTGGGCTCTCCTGTCCATCCGGACCGAAGCGCCCAAGCCCAGTCAGCACGATCGGCTCGAAGGCTGGCGTGTGCAAAAGAATCAAGACCGCGGCAAATTCCCGATCTTCGGTAGTCCGAGCCGCAAGATAAGGCGCGAATTGGTCCTTCATCTCTGGCGCAAGATTCACAACCAGTGGTGCCAAACGCCGAGCCGCCGAGTCGTTGTGCAAAAGCACTGCTCGCGTCCACGCCGCCGTCGCCACTTGGCTTCGAAGCGTCTGGGGCAGAGTGGTCGACTCGACCGACGCCACCAACACGTCCAGAGGCATCTGCTGTGTGAAGGCCTGCGCCGCATCGTCGTCAAACATTTGCTGATCGGTGCCCGCTCCCGCCTGCCCCCAAAAATTCGTTGCAGGCTCGGCTTCTGTGCGCGGCGCATAGCGCAGAAATTCGTTGACGTTTGCCGCAACCTTCATCCGCAGAGCGAGAAATAGGTTGCGCGAAGAAAGGGACATCGCTCCAGTCGGCATTGATAGGACCCGGTTAAAATCCCGCCGCGCTTGCGCCGCCTCCCCAGTGTTTCCCAGCAGCCGATCACGCTGAAACGCGACGGTCAGATATGCTGGCGAGTTCTGCGGTACGGCCGCGGCTGCTTTCAACAACGCGGGAAGTTGCGGCGTGCCCGATTGCGCATTCGCCAGCGCCGCAACAAGCCATGCAAGCGAGTGAGTTTGCTGCCAACGCGATATAGCGTGGAGCTCAATTTCTGAAGACGGATTGTTCCGGTAGGACACAATCCAATCCGTCATGTCGCTCTTCTCGCGCAGCGACTGATCTTTCATGAAAGAGTAGTCGGCCTGTCTCATCAGCTTCGTGTAGTCGTCGAGGTCTTGGCCAAAGGAAGCGGGATCCGCCCCGGCTGCGAGCATTTCCGAGAGGTCTAACGCACGTCCTTCAGGATTCGACCGGAATTCCACGAATCCACGCAATTGCTCGGCTCCATTCTTGACGGCTGCGAGCGTCGGATCGGCAATGATCTTTTTCAATTGATCATCCGCCGCCTGAAAAATCGCATCCCGCGCATCGGGATCGTCCGTGCCGAGTGTCGCCTTGCGAATCTGGCACCGTGCTGCCACCAGAGCGGCGGTCGCGCGCCAAGGTGATGAGGGGTCGGCCGCAATTGCTAAAAACTCTTTTTCCGCGTTGTCCCAATCATCACCGTAAAAGTTGGCTGCCGCGATTTGATAGTCGCGGTCTTTGCTGATTTCGAGTGGAAGATCGCTCGTGGCCGGTTCAGGAGTTGTGCTGCCCGGCGCCGTGCAGTTTCGAAAGACCGCAACCTGTGCTTTCGCCCAACTCTTGACCGCGTCGTTGTCGGCTCCGAATTCCTGTGCTCGCGCGCGAAGTGTGTTTGCTGCCGTCGCGTACGCGTCGGTATAGCAGTTGCTGTAGCTCTGATACGTTTGCGAAAGATACGCCATCCCGCCATTCGGCTGCGGGCTTTGCGCGGCACTCGGAACATCAACGTTCGCTTTTTGCGCCCATTGCTGCAGAGTGTCGTCCCAACCGGAGCTGTCACTCGTATCGCTCGGTTGGTTGTCGCTCCCATAGTATTTGTTCCAGAGCGCGACAAACTGACTAGCTTCCTCTGCATCCAGCGGCTTTCCCGTAAAATAACGGTACGCAATTACCTGATACGATTGCACATACGTCGGCAGCACAACGCCAAGCATTCCTCCCGCGTATGCATCCGGCGACGCGTCTGGCTTGGTCGTTTGTACAAAAACGGGTGGTGAAAAATCCGGCCCGCACGCCATAGTCGGCAGCGCTGGCACAATGAAAACTGCAGCAACCAGACAGCAACAACCGGCACGTATCGCCCTTCTATTCATTGTTTCACCTCCTCAATCACTTTCGCTGCTGCTCGAGATGTCCAGGCACTGTTAGAGAACACATAAACGTGTTTCGAATCGTCGCTGGCCATCGTTCCGTTCAGAAGGCTCCGCGAAAATGCCTCATCCGTAGAAACTCCCAGACTGTCGCGGCACACAGGTGGACCGAACTCCCGTCCCGTGCTTACAAATGTGGAAACGTTTTCCGCATCAAGCCCCATGCGAAAGAGCATCGGCACCGCTTCATCGATGGTCCCGGTAGGTAACTTGTTCAGCCACGGGTCGCCGATGCACCACGATGCGAGCGCCGTTATCGAAAACGGTATATCCCGTGGCAGTCGCTGCCGAACATCCCTGAGCAGCGCTGCATAAAATGGCTGCTCGCTCTCGGACGCATCAAAGTCAATCTGAACAGCGGTCACGCGCGGCAGTCCCGCCGCGGAGGTGATCAAATCTGCTACTCTTTCCCGTTGTTGATCGGTGTACCACGTAGTCGGAGTGGCGGAGCCCAAGTTCGCCGGCTGGTGCCACAGGTCATGCGAGCTTTCGATTCGAACCACCGCAATTAGCGGAGTCGAGGCATCGACTCGCAGTGGTTGTCGCCGCGGTTCGAAGGCCACACCGGTTCCGTGTTGAGAGCCAGTCTGCTGCTGAAGCTCAACCGTGCCGGCCAGAAACGCCACTCCCACATTCTTTTCGGACGCGAGGAATCGCAGGTCCTCAGGACGTTCCCACGCCCACAAAAACACGGCCGGTTTTTCGTGTAGCGAGCTTCTGTGCGACGTGCCCGCCAGCGCCAGACCGCTGTTCCCCTCCGGGCGTCTGGCTCGGACCGCCGCCACGCCTACACCTGCCAAGCAGCTCAGCACGGCCCCCACGACCCAGCGATTTTTATAGCTTACGGACATCCGTTCCTAGCACGGCACCTCGTGATCCAGATACCGCCGATGAAAATAAATGGTTTAGTATAATGAGTCAAACGGAAGCGTTTCCAGCGAGCAACGGAACGTGTTCCGCAGTCACGGACTTATGCCTGGCAGCTCCGGCCAGTCGGAGCCGATCGCTGGTCCACAGCTGAGAGCACGTGTCTCGTACTTTGCGAAGGGTATCTTACGGCGCACACCATCCCGCGCGAGCAGCAACCATTCCCGATTATGGCGCTGCGGTGCAAGGATTGACGCTGGTTACGTACGATCGAAGAACGATTCCGCCGTTGCTCAAGATGTGGGCGGAAGATCAAGGGGTGGGGTTTTGGGCACAGGCACTCCTGCCTGGTGTGGTCTTGTTCAACGGCCAAAGCTCACAGCCAGGAGTGGCTGTGCCACAAACGCGGTATTGCCTCCATTCACGGCGTTGCGCCATCCGCATTGGACTGCTGCCGCGCTGAAGGCCGCGGCGCTACGTTTAAACCTATCCCAATTTAGGCGATGAGCCAGGTTGTGCCGCGCTTACAGCGCTTAAAGCGAGCGGGCCGCTACAGAGGCGAAATCAGATTCAACAGCACACAGACAAGAGTGTCTGTGCCACAGTGCTACAATAGTTACAAGAGTTACAAATCGAGGGAATTATGCGGAAGACGCGATCGGTGGTGGTTAGTATGCGGTTGCCGACGGACAGTGGGAAGCGGCTCAAGCGGCTGGCGAACCGGCATGGATGGACGGCGAGCGATGCGAGCGCGCGGCTGGTGGAGGAGGGGCTGAGGCGGGCGGAATTCGCGTTCATCGACTTTCGCGATTCCGCGGCCGGGCGGCAAGCGTATATCCAAGGAAGCAGCCTCGCCGTCTGGGAAGTGATGCTCCTCGTTCAAAGCTACAAGGCGAACGCTGGCGCGGCGGCGAAACACCTGAAATGGCCGGAGGCGAAAGTTCAAGCTGCGGTCAATTACGCGAAGGCTTTTCCGGGAGAGATCGAAGGGGCGCTCGCGGAGAATGCCGCTGCCGATTTTGAGGCGCTGAAGCGGATGTTGCCGCAAGCGGCGAAGTTCGGCGGCACAAAAAATTGAGATGCTCGGGCTCCTTCTGGATGAACACATCTCGCCGGCCGTGGCGAGCGGTCTTCGAAGAAGGCATCGGGAGCTTTCCGTGGTCTGCATGGCCGAGTGGGAAAATGGAGAATTTTTAGGGCGGCCGGATTGGGAGTGTCTGCAAGAGGCCGCGGCGCAAGGGTTGACGCTGGTTACGTACGATCGGAGAACGATTCCGCCATTGATCAAGGCGTGGGCGGAGGAGGGCAGGCGGCACGGCGGCGTGATTTTTGTGGATGAGAAGAGTATTTCGCCGTCGGATGTGGGAGTCCTCGTGAGGGCGTTGGGCAGATTGAGGCGCGAAAGAGGGAAGTGGGATTGGGCGGATCGGGTTTGTTTTTCGCAATCCTGAGGAGATCTCTCAGCAAAGTCGTAGAAGCAACCCCAAAAGCAGGACCGGCGAATACTTGCTGCGGGTGAGGCTGCGCAAAGGTATGGCGCTGCGCGCCGTCTTTTCATGTCGGAGCTAAAGCTCCGACTCCCTAAGAACGCTTTCCGCACGCTGCCGAACCCCAATCGTATATGGGCGTTAATGCCGAAAGTGCGAGTGCCGCGCTGAAGGCCGGCGGCGCTACGTTTAAACCTATCCCAATTTAGGCGGTGAGCCAGGCTGTACCGCGCTTACGGCGCTTAAGGCATAGAAACGCAGCTGCAGAGCCAAGCAAAACCTACCCGCCTGAAAAGCGAGCCGGCCCGTACAGAGGCGAAATCAGATTCAACAGCTCACAGACAGGAGTGTCTGTGCCATGCGCGACCATATAGCGTGCAAATCTCATTGACATGCCATCTGTTACAAGGTGTAACATAGGCGCGACTCGAAGGGGCCGAGGAACGTTTCGGCGGCGCGTTTTCGTCAGGGAACATAGCGCGCGGCGATTGCGTACGGATTGGCAGGAGGATGAGATGGGCGCGTTGATGCAAGATTTGCGTTATGGCGTGCGGATGCTGGCGAAGTCGCCGGGATTCGCGGCGGTGGCAGTGTTGACCCTGGCGCTTGGAATTGGCGCGAATGCGGCGATATTCCAATTGATCGATGCGGTGCGGCTGCGCACGCTCCCGGTGCGGGATCCCTCGACGCTCGCCATCGTTCATCTCGACCGAAATCACTGGGGACAGGGAAATTTCAACGGCCCGTATTCCGACTTCAGCTTTCCGATGTGGCAGCAGATTCAGCAGAGGCAGCAGGCGTTTTCGTCGATCGCTGTTTGGGGCGGGCAGAACCTGAATCTGGCGAGCGGAGGCGAGGTCGATAACGCGCATGCGATTTGGGTAAGCGGCGAATTTTTCACGGCGCTTGGCGTGAGGCCTTTGTTAGGGCGTCTGATTTCGGATGCGAACGATCAGACAGGGTGCGCCGGGGCCGTCGATCTGAGCTATTCCTTCTGGCAGCGGCGGTACGGCGGCGAAGGGAGCGTGATCGGGAAGACTCTGACGCTGGAAGGGCACGCATTTCCGATTATCGGCGTAACGCCGGCGAGCTTTTATGGCGTTTCGATCGGGGACCAATTCGACGTGGCCGTGCCGCTTTGCACGGAGCCGATCATTCACGGACAGTACAGTCGTATTACGGGCCAGAACCCGCGCGAGAGTTGGTGGCTGGCGATGATCGGACGGCTGAAGCCGGGATGGAATCTGAAGCGAGCGACGGCGCAGCTCAACGTGGTGATGCCGGCGGTGCTGAGCGAGACGATTCCGCCGCAATATGACGCGGATGGCGTGAAGCATTATTTGCAATATAAGTTGCAGGCGCAGCCCGCCGCGAATGGGTTTTCAGATTTGCGAGAGCAGTCTTCGGCGTCTTTGTGGTTGCTATTGGGACTCTCGGGGCTGGTGCTGCTGATTGCATGCGCGAATCTGGCGAATCTGATGCTGGCGCGGGCCAGTACCAGAGAGCGCGAGATTGCGGTGCGGCTTGCGTTGGGAGCTTCGCGCGGGCGATTAACCGGACAACTGCTTTCTGAATGCGCGTTGCTTGCGATTGCGGGCGCGGTGTGCGGCGCCATGGTCGCGGCGGCGCTGAGCCGTACGCTCATCGCGATGCTGAGCAGGCCGAATGATCCGATTTTTCTCGATATGCCGATGGATTGGCGGGTGCTGGGGTTCGCGGCGGGGCTTGCGTTCCTGACGACGATTCTTTTTGGGCTTGTGCCGGCGTTGCGTGCGGGGAGGGTGCCGCCCGGTTCGGTGTTGAAGACGGGCGGGCGCGGGATGACGGCGGGGCGCGAGCGATTCCGCCTGCAACGAATACTGGTTGCGTCTCAAGTGGCGCTGTCGCTGGTGTTGCTCGCGGGCGCGCTGCTTTTCGCGCGAAGTTTGCGGAATTTGCTGAGGCGCGATCCGGGCTTTCAGCAGGATGGCGTGCTGGTGATGAGCCTGAGCTTTCAGCGGCTGAATTTGCCCGGCGCGCAGCGAGAGCCCTTTGTCCGCGAGCTGCTTGAGCGTATTCGCGCGGTTCCCGGCGTTGCCGCCGCTGCGGCGTCGCAGCGGTCTCCCGTCAGCGGCAGCAGCAGCAACGACGCGATTCTGACTGACAAGGGGACGGATACGAAGAACTCCTCGTGGCTCGATTACGTTAGCCCAGGGTATTTCGAGACGATGCAGACGCCGATCCTCGCGGGACGCGATTTCGACGGGAACGATTTGGCCACGGCGCCTAAAGTGGCGATTGTGAATCAGACGTTTGTGACGAAGTTTCTCGACCCGAAGCGGCCGGCCGTCGGACAGCAATTTCGGAAATGGGAGAGCCCCGGAAAGCCCGAGCCGTATTACACCGTGGTGGGCGTGGTGAAGGACTCGACGTACAACGATATGCATATACCGTTTGTGCCCGTAATGTATTTTCCGCGCTCGCAGCAGGACGATCCGGGCACGGGCGCTACGTTTCTGATTCGATCGCGTATCGCGATGGGGGGGTTGCTGCCATCTGTGAGGGACGTGATGGCGGGCGTGAATCCGGAGATCGACATTCAGTTTCGCGTGCTGCGAACGCAGATCCGCGAGTCGCTCGTGCAGGATGAGTTGATGGCGACGCTGTGCGGATTTTTTGGCGCGCTCGCGATATTGCTGGCCGCGATCGGGCTGTACGGGGTGATTTCGTACACGGTGGCGCAACGGACGAACGAAATCGGCATTCGCATGGCGCTCGGTGCGCAGCCCTCGGGCATCGTGCAGCTGATTATCCGGGAAGTGTCCGTGGTGATTGCGATCGGCGTGGCAGCGGGGATTTTGTTGACGCTGGCTGGGAGCAAGACGGCGAGTTCGTTGCTGTTTGGGCTTAAGCCGCGCGATCCGGTGACGATAGCTGCGGCGGTAGTGATCCTCATGGCGATTGGGATTACCGCTAGCGCGATTCCAGCGCGGCGCGCGGCACGATTGGACCCGATGCAGGCTCTGCGGAATGAGTGACGCGAAGTGAAAAGGCGCGATTCGCGTTGGCATTTCGCCTGCGAATCGCGCCCTTCAGTTTCAATTCAGATGTGCAACTTGCTCCTTAGAATTGCAGCCGGAGCGAAAGTTGCATGTTGCGTTCGCTGGTCTTGCTCGTCACCTTCCCGAATGTTGAGCTGGTCGGATCGAAGCTCGGCCCGCTCCAGATCGGGTGGTTGAACACGTTGAATGCTTCGGCACGGAACTGGAAATTGACCCGTTCGTTTACCGGAATGGTTTTGAACAAGCCCATGTTCCAGTTCTGGAAGCCGGGCTGGTGGATGAGGTCGCGAACGCGCTGCGTATTGAACGTGCCGGCAGCGGGCTGTCTGAAGATTGCTGAACCATCGGGATTTTTGGTTGCAAAGTACTGACCGTTTGAACCGAACGTGCCGATAATTCTCGGATTGCCGACCACGTTCCAATACTGGCCATTGACGCCGCATCCGTAGTTGGCATCCTGGCCGACACCCGCATAATCGCTGGAACCCGCAACGCCGCAAGGCGTGCCCGTCTGGAATTGCGTGATCCCGCTGATTTGCCAGCCGCCCAAGATCTTCGCCGCAACGTTGGATTCCCCACGGAAGAATGGGAGTGCGTAGAGATAGTTCATCACCAGAATGTGGCGAACGTCGAATTCAGACGGCCCCCAAAGCATGCTCGTATCGTATGTGTCTGGCACGACGTCGCGATCGTTGGAGCCGTCGTCCATGCTCTTGGAGAACGTGTATGACACGCCAAATTGCAGCGTGCTCGTTACGTGGCGATTCCAAGCGACTTGGAGCGAGTTATACATCGAGTTCGCCACGCCATTAATTTGTCGGATCGAACCGAACCCTTTATATGGCCGTAGGGCATTGATATTGACCCCGGGATTCGCCAGAACGGTTGCGAGCGTCGGCTGATTAATGTCGGCCTGTCGCAGGTTGTGTATTCCACGGCGTGCCACATAACCGACGCTAAGAAGCGACTGGCCCGGCAACTCCCGCTCGACGGTGAAGTTCCAGCCCCAAGACATCGGAGTCTTGTAGTTTTTCGCCTGAGTGGTAACGATCAGGGGAATGCTGGAAGCGCCTCCTGCTCCGGGATTGTCCACGGAGCCGAAAGACACGCTGGCATTCGGCTGGAACGGGGGATTGCCGCCCAGGAAGATCGAATCGCTCACGCCTACGCGCGTGTAGAAGCTTCCCCCGCCCGCGCGAATCACCGTTTTGTCGTTCAGTTGGTAGGCGATGCCCAATCGCGGCTGTATATCGCCCCATTGAATGTTGGAGTAGTGGCTCGATACGCCATGAAACAGTCCGTTGTAAGCGCCCGAGTCTGCCGCTGGCACTCGGCCGAAAGCGGAGCTGGGGAATCGCCCGCCGGGAATCACCATTCCGTTGTACAGCTGTGCGGTCGTTGGTGAGCCCGTGATCAAACCGGTCACCGGATCGATGCTCACTGCGAGAGCCGGATCGTAGTCGTTCGGGTCAAAGACAATCATGTTCCCCCAGATGGCGTGGTAAGGCACCATCACTGTATAGCGAGCGCCATACGTGAGGGTCAGTTTCTGATTCACCTTCCACGTGTCCTGACCGAAACCCTCCCACATCGTCCCACGAAAAACGGTGTACGCACGCTGCCCGATTTCCGAATAGGTATCGAACAGACCCAGCGCCGCATTCGCTATCGCCGCCCCGGAGGACGCATCCACGTATCCGGGCCGCACAAACTTCCCGCCGTTATCGCTGAAGAGGAATTGACCGTTCTGATTATTCGTGCAGGTGCTGCACGCCTGCACGTTGATCTCATCGTTGTCGTTTTCGCCGTCATATTCAAAAAGTGCGCCGAATTTGAACGTGTGGCTCGACTTGACCCATGTGAAGCTGTCAGACAGATTGTAAATCGGGCCGGCGGAATGCGACGGGTATGGTCCGCCGCTGAGCCCCGAAAATGCGGACATGTTCACAGTTGGGATGCGGTTTTGGATTTCTTTGCCGGCGGGATAGATGTAGGGATAGTTGACGCCAAAATAGCCCGCACCCTGCTGAACGCCTTTGGTGCGATCCAGAAAATGTGCCGAATCCACCGGAATGTGAACCACGTCTTGGCTATAGCTGAACAAAATTTCGTTCACTTTAGAGGGGCTGATTACCCACGTATGGTCGAGGGAGTTCGTCTGGTTTGGGCGGTTGAAGTATTTCGGGGTTTCGTTCGTGCCGCCGTCCACCGGTTGATACTCCCAGAACGCGAAATTCACTCGGCGAATCCGAAGCCGCTGGCTGGGTGTCAGATTGATGTCCAAGGCAAGCGTATCTTTGCGCTGATACTGCGGATGTTTCGCGAAAAATAGCCAGTTTTGCTTGCCGATTGGGCTAGTAAGATTTGGCAATGGATAGGAATTCAGGATGCCAAGGCCATTCGCACTCGCTACCGAACCGCTCGATGAACTCCCCGGCGCTGGAATGATGTTGCCAGGGAACGCGTTGCCGGTCTTCGGGTCAACAAGTTGGACGGCATGGCCGTAGAAAATATTATTCGGATCGAGAAGTTCGCTGAAATTTCCCTGCCGCATTAGCGCCGTCGGAACGGTGGCCACACTGGCCTGATCCGTAAAGATGTAGCGAACCCATTCCTCGCCCCAGTACCCGAAGAACTTCGTCTTATCCGTGTTGAGGTGCCCAGGAATGTAGAGGGGCCCGCTGATGTTATAGCCGAACTGGTTATAGTGGACGGGAGCCGTGACACCTTTGGTGGCGGCTGCGTTGTTCCGCTGCCACGTATTTGCATTAAGGATGGTGTTGCGGACGTATTCGTACGCGGCGCCGTGAAACTGTTGCGTTCCGCTCTTTGACGTAATGCGGATTTGACCGCCAGACGAACGGCCATATTCGGGCGCGTAGTCGGTCGTCATGATTTGAATCTCTTGCGTGGAGTCCACGTCGGCGGCGCCGATGCTAGTGCCGTTCGAGCGAGTTCGCACCGCAGGAGCTCCATCCAGCGTGATGATACTGTCTCCCGTCCGCGCGCCGTCAATGTTCGATGGGCCCTGGCTAAAATTGAAACTAAGGCCAGCCAGCGTCCCGCCACGCGTGCCGGGGACAAGATTCGCCATGAAAATTGGGTTACGTCCATTGAGCTCGAGCGCGTCGACTTGGGAGCGCGTGACGAGCTGCTGAACGGAAGCCGATTCCGTTTGCAGGGCTTCAGCCGATGCCGAGACGGTGATTTTCTGGGAAGACGCGCCTATCGTCAGCGAGGCATTGACGAGCAGATTCGCGCTCGAATCGAGCTTGTTACTATCGCTTTCAAACTCCTGAAAGCCGGGTGCCTCGGCCTTGATTGAATACAGGCCGGGTGGGAGGTTGGTTACGCTGTAGTAGCCGGACTCGTTTGTGGTTGTCGAGCGCTCGACACCGGTCTCGTTGGTTAGCGTCACCTTGGCGTTGGCGATTACGGCATTCGATTGGTCCTTGACAAAGCCGGAAATGGTTCCGAGGTCGGACTGGGCGAAGGCGACTCCCGACGCGACGCCGAGCACTAACGCAAAGACGATGAGTCGGAAGACGTCCGGGAGCGGAAGCGGAGAAAACCGTGCGACTTTCCTTTTCATATGGAACACCCCTCAGCTTGCGATTTGTGGACACACACCTCTTGTCGAACAGATAGCAGGAGCGCTATCGGGCTGTGCGTTCGGGCGGTTCGTGAGAACATAGGCAGCGCGGACACTGCGCTACCGCTACTGCTGCGCGTGCTTATATGTCTCAATGTAAACGTTGTCAAGTTAAAAATGGGGCGCAAATCTGTTTCGTTATCGTTACCGTCTTTTCGCATCCGCGCCGGGCGTTGCTTTTTCAAACCGTGAAAAGCTAACGACCTCAAACACTCCTTAGAGAACATATCGGACCACTACGGCGACTGTAGGCCCGACCCAGCCCTTGGTACTAAGGGACCACTTCCGTGCGGCGAAATCTGGTAACATTTGGGTTGAGCCGGTGTCTAAGGGATTAGCGGGAATGAGCGCAATCCAGGACGGGAGCGGCGCGAAGCCATGTCCGAACTAGCGCAGAGTTTGCCGTGGGTAAGGGATGAAGCGGAGTTCGTAAGTGAACTTCAGGCCGGTTCGGATGCGGCGTTCGACTGGCTCGTCACCTACTACCACTCGAGCGTCTACAACCTCGCATACGGGATTCTTTCCGATCCGGCCGATGCCGCCGACGTGACGCAGGAAGTTTTCCTTTGCGCCTTCAGGGGAATTCGCGGATTTCGGCGCGGCAGTTCTCTCAAGACGTGGCTTTACCGCATTTCCGTCCGTCAGGCGCTGAATCACCGGCGCTGGTGCTTCCGCCATCATCGAGATCAGGTTTCGATCGACGCGGGTAAAGAAGAGGGCGACCTTTCGATGCACCTTACGGACGCCGAGCCGAATCCATTTGAACAACTGGCGACGAGAGAGACGCAGGCCGTTGTGCGGAAGGGGCTGTCGACCGTCCCGGCACTGTTCCGCAGCGCGGTGATCCTGCGCGATCTTGAAGGGCTCGCCTACGAGGAAATTTCGGAGATCATGGAAGTTTCGGTAGGCACCGTGAAATCGAGGATTTTGCGCGGCCGGCGTTTGCTGCGCGAGGCCCTGGGGCCGTTGCTGCACCAGACACAGCAAGCGATTGCGATTGCCGCCGAGACAGATGAAAAGACGGATACTGCTGTTGCTGCAAGAGAAGAAAGGCTCGCACCCACTCAGGATATGACAGGCTCAACGCTCATCGGCGGGCTGCAGGCAGCGATCGGAGGTCGGCGATGAACTGCCAGGAAGCGGCACGCCATCTGCCTGGGAATCTCGATGGCGCCATAGAAGCGCAGGTGCAATATCGGCTGCGGGAGCATCTTGATTCGTGCTATCCGTGCCGCAGGGAATCGGAGCAATATCGTCTGATGTCGCGCGCGCTGGCGAACTTAGAGCCTGTGGCGCCTCCGGCGGACCTTGCACTGAAGATTCGCATCCAGGCGTCCAAGGCGCCGTGGAAAGTTACGCTGGATCGCGTGCGTTCGCGCGTCTGCCTGATATTCGGGAATATTCTTGCGCCGCTGGCGATTCCTGCCACGGGCGGGGTGCTCACGGCGCTTTGCGTTTTTGTGCTGATTTTGCAGAGCATGCTTGTGGGCGTGCCCATGGGCGGCGTGGTGGAGAACGATCTGCCGCTGAATTTTGTCCAGCCGGCTTATTTGGAGAGCCTGGGGCCGATTCCGGCGCCCACGTTTGAAAATGGGCTGACACTGGAAGCCACGGTCGACGCGCGCGGGCAGGAAGTGGACTACCGGATTCTATCAGGACCGAACGACTCCGTGGTGATTCGTCAACTCGATCAGGTGCTGCTGCTCTCGCGCTTCCGCCCGCGTCTGGCAAATGGTCTACCGACGAACGGCCACGTGGTGCTGAACTTCCACGCGATTCGCGTCCGCGGGTAATTAAAACGGAACTTTTGCGTCGTTTTCTCTCAACAAACAATCGTAATACTCCTGTATGCCGGTTCGGCCGGATACTTGCACTTACTGAACGACTAAACTAAGCTCCTGCCGCGAGGCCAGCCCATGACCCTCCGCTATTGCACCGGGATCGCTTTTGCAATCCTTGCGTTACAATTTTCGGCTTTTGCAGGGCCGCAAACGGCCGTCCAGAACTCTGCGCCGATGCCTACTGTGATACGGCCGCTCGACTCAATCGCAGTACCGTACGATGCGAACGAGCCCGTCAGCGGGGCCGCGCAGCAACTACAGACTCCCGAAGAGCGCGCTGCTGCTATCGATATGCTGACGAAAGCGCGGCGGCTTTCGACCGTCCGCCAGTTTCCGTATCTGCTGAAAACGACGTTTACGAGCTACGGATCGCAAGCGGATGGCAATTGGATTCTCGAAGACACGTCGCCCGGATCCGGCATTTACCGCTGGACGGCGCAGGGACCGTCGTTCTCGGGCACGTTTCTCTATCGCGATGCTTTGCTTTCGAGCGACCAGGCTGGCGGCGAGATTCCGTTGCGGCTCGCGCAAGTGCGGAATGCGATGTGGAGCGAGTTTTACCCCGGTTTTGGGCCGCATGCCGCGTTGTTTTTTGCGGATGGCAACGTGGCCGGTGCTGGCGTGAAGTGCCTGTTGATCTTGCCGGGCGTCATTCGAGCAGACCGGCAGTTGCCAAGCAACCGGACGTTCAATGAAACGGAGTATTGCGTCTATCCAGAGAGTGGATTGCTTGCAAGCTACTCGCCGGTGCCGGGATATTTCGTGCGTTACGACTATTCGGCGGCGCTCCACTTTCACGACAAGATAACCGTACCGGACAGCTTCACAATTTATGAGGCGGGTAAGACGATCGTCGAGGCGCGGACGGAGAGTATCGGCGAACCGGCCACAGCAACCGATGCGATGTTTGAGGGAAGCGGGTTGCGGGCGGTGGGAACGGGGCAAGTGACGGATCCGCCGGCGAAAATCATGAGTATAGTCTTCAATCGAAATGCGGGCGAAGGAACGCCTGCGCAGGTGGTGATTGTAGCCGCGATGCTCTCGGCGAATGGGCGTGTATTGCAGCATGAGGTTTTGTCCACAACGGATGAGAGCGAAAACGCGATCGCGTTAGACCACGTTGCGAAGTCAGGAATCGCTCAAATGAAAGCAAAGGTGCAGCAGCAGCCCGGGACCACGCCGAGAGCACAGGAAGTGATCTATACGATAGAGATCGTTCCTGCGCCGCCGCGGCCATGTCCGCCGATGGGAGCGGCGCCGGCAGTTGCCGGAGCGGCCTGCGCGCAAATACCGCAGTAGGGAATTGCCAGATTCCTGCGGCAGCCTTAATCCTTTTTGTCTACCGCGGACTTCACAGCAGCGAGAAAGCCCCCGGGGTTTTCCGTGCCCGTCGCCTTGAAGACGATGCGGCCGCTGCGGTCGATCACATACGTGGTGGGATAATCGCCGACAAAATACTTTTGAGTGACATCCGGTTCCGCGCCTACAAGCATGGGAAACGTGAAATTGGAGTTTAGCGCGAACTCACCGACTTGTTTCGCGTCTTCGCCGACGTCGAGACCGATGACCTCAAGGTCGGACGGCGGATATGCGTCGTATACCTGCTGCAGGTACGGCGTCTGAGCTAAACAGGGCGGACACCAACTTCCAACAAAATCGATAACGACGGCTTTGCCCTTGAAATCGTGCAGGCTGTAGGCCTTGCCGGCAGCGTTCTTTAGGGTGAAGTCTGGCGCCGCCATGCCCAGAATCGATTTGTAGTTGGGTGTTTCAGGAGGCAGAGAGCTAACCTGTTTCGCTCCAACAGGCTCTTTGAACGCAAACTCGCTGTCAGAGATGGGTTGATTGCGCTCCGTCAGCGAATACAGTGCGACCTGGACCGCGCCATTCGTGTACGCCATGGCCTTGTAGACTTCGTGTGTCTGTTCGTCAATGGTATAGGTGACCCACTGGGCGCCAGCAGGCGAGCCGGAAGGCCAGGAAGTACGCGTAACTTCGATGATATAAACCTTAACCGGCGTGCCGTTGGGCCAATAGAGCTCCTCATCGTCCATAGCAGCCTCTTTCACGTTCTCATCGATCTTCGCCAATTGCCCGACGATGCCTATTGAACTGCTTGTAGCGGGGGACATGGTGAATTCGTTCGCGGCTCGGTCGAATCTCCATTCGTTGTGCCCGTCGGAGACGCGCGTGATGCCACGTGGATCGGCTTCTTCGGTGCGGAACCATTTGCCCGAGCCGATTTCGGTGAATTGGCGCTCGGCGATCTTTGTCCCATCGATATTCTGAATCGTGATGTTTCCTTGATAGCTTTTGAGGTTCTGATAGACGGCGGCAGTCTGCTTGAGGATCGTGGCGGCGTCCGCTCCGGCTGCGCGCGTGGCCCTCGGTATGATCGAGAAAAACAAAAATATGCTGAGGCCAGTGTTCACGGCGCGGCAGAGCCGCTGAAGCCGATGGCGTCTACAAAAAAGAAAAGGATTAGAGAGTGGTTGGATTTCCCAGTCGTGAATTTCGCTGCGCAAAGTTTTCATTTCACATGAGATTACACAGAGAGACCCCGCGCTGGCAAGACACCTAAAGAGCGCCAGAAGAATCTTTATAGCACCGGTAAAAACACGCAGTACCGATCCGCGCTCGCCGGCGAGGGTCTCGGGCTGGGTCGCAAGGCGTGGCCAACCCGCCCCCCGGCGCAATGAAACAGCTTAGTGAAGGAGGAGGGATGTTTTGCGCAGTTGACGCTACTCGCGGCGCGTTGTACCTTGTTTCCACTAGCGAACATGCCGCTCCGGAAAGGGAGGATGGCGTGTCCCTTCCTATCATTCGACGATTGGACCAATGCGTACTACGCGCTCCAAACTGCGAGCGAGGCTTCGTCACGCGCAGTATAACGGTGGTATCGAGAGGGTGCGAACGCATCTTCTTCGGAGCGACCAATCTCGTTGTGCCCTTACTGCTGCTCTTGTGTGCCGCACCTTTTGCTCACGCGCAGGATGTGTCCGATCCGGTGATTGCCTCGCAAGGTGGAAATCCGACGGGGATGCTGATCGTCTACCTCATCGGCGGCGACGGGACTGCCGTAACGACTAGCGGGGTAGTGACGATTTTTCGAGCCGGCGAAGTCTCGGGACCACACGAGGATACGGGGCCGAACGGCGTAGCCCGATTCATTCAATTGGCGAACGCCACCTACACGATCGTCGTTTCGGTTCCCGGCTACAAGGATGCGCGGACCGAGGCGGACATTGCGCCGAACCATACGGTGGCCGAGCTCACGGTCACAATGGAGCGGCTCGCTGGAGATCCCGCTGACGAAGGCAACGCTAAAGGAATGGTTCTCGCGCCAAAGGCGAAGAAAGAGGCACAAGCGGGAATCGACGCAATGCGGGCTGGGAAGTTTGACGAAGCGGAGAAGAACTTAAAAGCGGCATACAAGCTCGCTCCGGGCAATCCGGATGTGAACGACCGTTTAGGAGAGCTTTATCTGGAGACGAGAGATTATGAGAAAGCGGAGTCTTATTTGAAACAGGCTCTTTCTCTCGATCCGGACAACACCGGCGCGCTGACGGACATGGGTTGGCTCCGCCTGCAGCAAGGCGATAATGCCGCGGCGGAGACCGCCTTAGAGCACTCGATAACGCTTGATCCTCAGCGATGGTTCACTCATTGGGTCCTCGGTGTGGCATATCTGCGGCAGCACCATTACGAACAGGCTCGTTCGGAGGCAGCTATCGCCATCAAAGTGGGCAAAGGGTCGGCTGTCGATGCGGAATACCTGCTTGGGGAGTGTTTGGCCGCCGCGGGACGAAATAACGAGGCGATCAAGGCGTTGCAGGACTTTGTCCGGGACGCTCCGAACGATGCCAACGCAAAGCCCGCTCAGTCGCTAATTGCAAATCTTCGCGGCAGGGCCGCGCCCGCTGATGCAAAGTGAAACAGGCCGGTGACAGGATTTCTCTCTGGCCGCAGTAAGCCAGAGAGCGGCCAGAGAGCTTGCCCTCCCCCAGTATTTAGGAGCTGTCACGAAGCAACCCTGCGATCGACAGTGTTGATCTGGTTTGTCGTGGTTCTCGCCTGAAATTATCCAAGCGCGGTGGTCGGTTTTTCGCAAACAGTGTTGGGCAAGAATTCGGTCGGCGCAATGCGATCTCTGGCTAAGAGCAACGCGGAATTTCAAACTCGCAGAAGAAGAAAGAATTCCTCCCTAAAAAATAGAGGGGAGAATCATGGAGGGCGAGAAGACTTTGCTTGCTAGGGCGAGAAGGCCTGCAGCAGGGGCACTCCACGACCTCCCGCCAGTCGCGAGAGAATTTGCACCAGACGGTTTTGGGCTTGTTGCTGCCAGCGCGAATCCGAGAGCACGTGCAAAGCGATCGACAGCACGCTGAGGACTTTTCGGGTGCCGTGACGAGGCTTACGGCGCTCCAATTCAAAGTAGGGGCGGAGCTTTTCCGCGAGCGGATCCGTCCCTAACAACAGAACGAGCAAATAGGCGAGCGTGAATCCCATCAGCACCCGCAGCAGGCGCTCGGAGCGGTCGACCTTGAGATGCAAACCGCGCAGCCCCAGATGACTCTTCCAATCCCGAAAACACTGCTCGATCTGCATGCGTTGCCGATACAACCGGACCACTTCTTCGGTGGGTAGCCAGGATTCGGAATCTGGCGGCACGATCAAGAACCAGGGTTCTCGAAATCCCTTTTCGCGATATACGATCACATCGACCGGTTCAGCTTTTTGACTGTGGTAGAGGACCTGGGTGTAGCGAGTTGCATGGCCCTGGCGATGGGGAAGCCGTCCCAAACTCAGTCGTCGCCGCCGGCCATTCACTTTCGTCTGCACCAGCACATCGCGGCGACCGCGGATCAGAAAGGGCTGCTGGCCGTTCTTTAAATCCTTGATCAGCTCCACGCGGGCATAGCCGCGGTCGAAAACCAAGATCAGCCTTACGCCGCGCGGGACGGCCTGCCCTAACCAAGTCAGCAGATAACCCTCGATGGTGTTTTGCGAAGCGGGAAAGACCTTTTCCCAGGGATATTCGAAATCGACCCAAGCGACCGGCACGGCTCGCCCCTGAAAGGGGATGGCCGCATTGACCACCTCCACCTCATTCACCGTGGTTTGATCGACGAGCACGATCACCCAACGGGGCGGCTTTTTCCCCAAGACCACCCCCAGCATGCATTCGGCCAGACTGGAAGCGTACTTGCATTGCAGGAAGCGCGATAGCCATTTATAGCTGCTTTTGAACTTCTTCCCCTCAGGCAAGACTCGGGCGATGGAGGTCAAGTGCAGACCCCCGTAGCCGAAACGGACAGTCCCGGCCAACTCGAGGAAGGCGCAGGTCAGGCGGGCAAGGTTCTTGCGCACGGTGCGGCGGAGGCCAGAGAAATGGGTATCGACGAGTTGCCGGATGGCAGAAAGGAGACCCTCTTCGTGATTCATTTAGATAAATGAAACACAAGAACCTCAAAAAAAAAGACTGCGGACTACGGCCGCAGCAGTTCGTGATTTAATTCACTGATCGCTTCCAATCCCTTTCTCAGGCGCTGATAATTACGCACCCACTGCTGAACCTGAGCGCGCTGCTCGGGACGAATGCTGAACTGTCGCGTTTTCCCGCCTGGGTAAGTCACCGTGAGCACCCAGACAGGATGTCCTCCTCCGGCCCGGCACTTCGGACAGCGCCGCGCATGGCGAATGGTCCGCCGCAGCAACGTTCCGCGGGCGATCTGCGTGGGGTCGGGGAGTTCCTTAGCCAGCCGCTCGCGAGACTCGACAATGTCCTTGTGTTTCATTCACCTACATGAAACATGACATCGATCTTCTTGTCAATCGAAATTCCTTCGGGCGGTATTGAAAAACTGGGGGAGGGCAAGGCCAGAGAGCCATTGACGGCAACGTTCGCTGGGTATACCGTGTGTCCCACAGTTTGCTTGTAAAGACGTTTCGCCACGGGGGTTGCGTGATGTTTGCTCCCATAAAGAGCGTTTGGGCGCAACGAATCACCCTTCTGTGCGCCTCATTTGCCAGCCTTTCAATTCTGCTTTCGGTCTCGGCGGGCGCCGCCTATGGGCAGATGTACCCGGGACAGATGCCGGGCCAGCAGGGACCGTCGGGTCAGCAACACGGCTCGACTGCGGTGGTTCTCGTGAACGTGGTTGGCGAGGATGGCGGCCCGACCGGTGCGGGCGCAGAAGTAACGCTTTCCTCGGAAGGCGACAATGGCCGCACTGAGATGGCTGGCAGCGATGGGACGGTCCGCTTTGCCGGCATCGGCCGCGGGTTCTATATCGTCAGCGCGCACGAACTTGGCTACGACGACGGCTTTAGTAACGTGGATGTGGCTACCAGCTATGGCACGTTCTCAGCGACGGTGTCTCTGCGAGCGCAACCTTCGGCGGATAGTGAGGGCAAGGGAATGGTGCTTGCGCCGAAGGCCAGGGAGGAATTAGACAAGGGAGTCGATGCAATGCGGCATCACTACTACGATGACGCAAAAACCCACCTTGATGCCGCCTATAAACTCGCCCCTGGCAACCCGGAAGTGAATGACCGGCTGGGGGAATTTTTCCTAGTAACCAAGGAGATCGAGAAGGCACAAGATTCGCTGCAGAATGCCCTCTCGCTCGATCCGGAGAATGTCAATACGCTTACGGACCTCGGGGAGCTTCGCATCGTGCAAGGCAACTACGCGGCCGCGCAAAAATCGCTGGAACAGGCCGTAAATCTAAGTCAACGCGATTGGTTTGGGCACTGGATGCTCAGCATGGTCTATTTGCGTGTGAATGAGAACGAGAAAGCCCGCGCGGAAGCTGCCGCCGCGATCAAGGAAGGCAAGGGAAGCGCCAACGACGCGGAATTCGTGCTGGGCGAAGCTCTTGCAAAGCTGGGACGCACCGACGAAGCTATCCACGCGTTACAGCTTTTCGTTAAGGGGTCACCCAAGAATTCCTATGCGCCCGCCGCTACCGCAATGATCGCAAAGCTTGAGTCCGGTGAAACCCCCGTCGTGCCGGACGACGCGCCGACAGCGACGCAAACCGCAGCGCCATAGATTTCGTTGGGCGCCTGTTTTTTCCTCAGGAGGCTTAGTGGGGTTCTCCCGAATCGCGGCAATTATCGTCGTGCTTCTCGCCATACCTGCGAACGTGAAAGCGCAGTTGGGCAGCGCATCGGTTGTCGTGCGCGTTACTTCGTGGGAAGGTGGGCCGCTCGACGAGGCCGCGGACGTGATGCTTGCTCCCGAGGGGCAGCAGGGCTTGCACGAGACCACTGGACCGGTTGCTGAGGCTCAGTTTGACCACGTGAAGTCCGGTCGCTATGACGTGGAGGTGAAGGCGCTGGGATATCAGACCGGTCACGCGACCGTGGAAGTAGATGCAGCGCAGATGGCGCTTGTCGTGTCCGTCAGCCTGCAACCCGACTCAGAAGACAGTCAGCCCGTCAATACCGGCACTCTTCTTGCTCCGAAAGCCCGAAAGGAGATGGAGAAAGGAGATGCGGCGCTCAAGGCCAGCAAATTCGCAGAGGCAGAAGAGCATCTTAAGATTGCTTACAAACTGGCTCCGGGCGATCCAGACATCAACTACATGCTCGGTTACGCGTCGATGGGGCTGAAGAAGTACGCCGATGCGGAGAAGTATCTGCTCGCGGCCGTTTCCTTGAAACCGCAATACGCGCTTGCGCTCATCGCGCTGGGGCGACTGCATCTCGAAATGGGCGATCTGAAAAGCGCGACCGAGCCGCTGGAGCAGGCGATTTCCTTTGATTCTTCGAATTGGCGGGCGCACTGGCTGCTTGCGGAGGTGTACCTCAGAGAAAAGAATTATGAACAAGCGGAGCATGAGGCCAGCCTGGCAGTGAAGGCCGGAAACGGCTCCGGAGACGGAGCACAACTTATCGAGGGACAGGCGCTAGCGGCGTTGGGCCGAAATGCGGAGGCGATTGCCGCCCTGAAGGCATACCTTGTAGCTTCACCGAACATTCCTTCCGCCGCCACCGTACGTTCCGCGATTGCAGTGTTGCAACAACAGATGGACGCGCAGTCCTCCCGTCAATCGGTTTCGCTTTCGGCCAGCCCTTCCGCCGGCCCAGACGCTGAGCCCGTGGCAACGGCCGAAACTACAGAACTCGTGCCCGTTCACGCTGAACCTGCTCCTCCGCTCGTCAATTGGGCGCCGCCGATGGTCGACGAAACAACGCCCATCGTCGCGAAGGGCATTGTGTGCCCCGTTTCGCAAGTAATTCAGAATACCGGCGCACGCATGCTCGAGCTCGTGGCCAATTTCAATAATATCGACGCCACGGAAGAGTTAGTTCATGAGAGGCTCGACGCAATCGGAAAGCCGATTGAAACGACAAAGCGGCGGTTTGACTATCTTGTGTCGATATCGGAGGCAAAACCCGGACTGCTGGATGTGGAAGAGTTGCGCAACGGAAGCGCTGCTCCGTCAGTTTTTCCAGCGGATATTGCAACCAGGGGAGTGCCGGCTCTCGCGCTTGTGTTCCATCCGGATTTTCGGTCGGACTATGAAATGACGTGTGCCGGACAAGGAGAGTTGCGCGGACGCACAGCGTGGATTGTCAATTTCAAACAAAAGGATCACCGGCCGAGTCGCTTGCGCCTCTACAGGATCGATTCGATGGTCTATCCTGTGAGCCTCGAAGGCCGCGCATGGATCGACACGGAAACATTTCAAGTGGTGAGGCTGGAGACAGACATGATTCATCCGATGCCTGAAATCCAGCTGCTGCGCGACTATATCCGGGTGGATTACAAACCTGTGCAGTTTCAGGGAGCGAAGGCGGTGCTCTGGCTGCCTTCAGCCGCCGATATGTATTTCGACTTTCGCCACGAGCGCTACCATCGGCAGGAGAATCTGTCGCGTTACCGGCTCTTTTCGGTAGGGGCTACACAAGAGATCAGTCAGCCGGGGAGCACGCATTGAGCTCTGAGCGTGTTACTGAACGCGTTCGTGGGCGTATCCGGCATCATCGAGCGCTTTCATGATTTCCGCGACATGGTCGGGCCCGCGAGTCTCCATCGTGATATCGATTACCGTGTCACCAAGTACAACGCCGTAGTAGGCGCGATCGTGCTTCGTTTCCACAATGTTAGCCTTCTGATCTGCGATCACCGTCGCTAGCCTTTGCAGCGCGCCGGGATGATCAGGCAAATGGATGCGCAGGCGAACGAGACGCCCGTCTTTTACCAATCCGCGCTCGATGATTCGAGAGAGTAGAGAAACATCGATATTGCCGCCGCCCACCAGGACTCCGACGTTCTTACCGGTAAACGGAATTTTCTTTTGCAACACAGCTGCAGTTGCGACGGCCCCTGCGCCCTCGGTTAAAGTCTTTTCTTTTTCGAGCATCAACAAAATAGCGATGGCGATCTCTTCTTCGTCAACGGTGAGAATTTCGTCCACGTATTTCTGGACCAGCGGAAACGTGACCTCTCCCGCGCGGCGCACGGCGATGCCGTCAGCGATGGTTTTCTTCGCGGGAATAGTCACGGGCTTCTTGTGTTCAATTGCAGCTTTCATCGAGGGCAGCCGCGACGTTTGGACGCCGATTACGCGAATCTTCGGCTTTAGTTCCTTCACCGCGCAGGCGACACCGCCGATCAACCCGCCGCCCCCGATCGGCACTATGACGGCGTCGGTTTCCGGATGCTGTTCGAGCATCTCAATGCCGATCGTCCCTTGCCCGGCGATTACAGCTTCGTCATCGAACGCATGAATAAAGGTTAAGTGGCCTTCCGCGGCGCGAGCCAGCGCTTCCTGGCAGGCCTCGTCATAGATGGTGCCTTTGAGCACGACCTCGGCGCCAAAACCGCGCGTGGCGGATACTTTCACCAGGGGCGTCGTCAGCGGCATGCAAATCAGGGATGCGATGCCGCGCTTGGTTGCATGAAATGCCACGGCTTGCGCGTGGTTCCCCGCCGACGCGGCAATTACGCCGCGCCGCTTCTCGTCGTCCGAGAGAAGCAGGATCTTGTTCAGAGCGCCGCGTTCCTTATAAGCGCCCGTCATTTGCAGATTTTCGAGTTTGAAGAAGATCGAATTGCCGCTCATCCGCGAGACGGTCTCGGAGCGGACGAACGGCGAAAGGTACACGGAGCCGCGAATGCGGGCGGCCGCCTCGCGAATCGAATTAAGCGTTACCATTTCGGTTGAGAGCTATCTCGCAACAGAAGTCTGCATGGAGCGCATAAACGCCCGGGCCACAAGCCAGATATTCTACCCCGTTCGCCGCGAAATATTCGAAGCAATCGTGCCGGAACGTTCTTCCGATCTCTTATCCGCTACGGCGCGCCGGATGCAAGAACGTTCTCGACTTTGAGGGTACGATCACCGCCGCCGCTCGCTCCAGTAATTTCAGGAACTCCTTCGCATTTGCCGAAAGAGGCCGGTTCCGCAAATGGATTACGTCCAGGCTGCGATGCAGCGGCTCAGCATCCGTAATTTCAATCGCGCGCAGTTTTCCATTTCGCAATTCGTCAGAAAGAGCGATTAGCGGCAAAAACGCGAAGCCGAGCTTGCGCTCGACCATTTTTTTGGCAGATTCGATAGTTTCCACTTCCAGGACGGTGTTGGGGAGCCAGCCTTCGCGGCGGAAAAGCCCCTGACTGAAAGTCCAATCGCTCGAGCCCCGATCGTAGAAAATCAGCGGCCAGGAGCGGACCTCTTCGAGCTTGGCATGGCGTTTTCGGCAATTCGGATGTGCCGGATGTCCGACGAGAATGAGAGGATCGTCGCGGAGCATTTGCGTTTCGATTTCCTGGTGGTTAACGGAACGGACCAAGCCGATATCGGTCTCGCCCTCAAGCACCATGGCCAGCACCTTCTGCGAATTTCCGGAGCGCAGGTTCACCATGACGTTCGGATGAGCTTCGCGATAGGCCTGCATTACCTCGGGCAAAAAATAGGTGCAGATTGAGAGGGCGGCTGCCACGCGTAGTGCGCCGCCGGAGGAGGGTTGGAGTTCGTGGACCGCCTGACGCGCCTGTGCCGCCACTCGCAAGAGTTCTTCGGCCTGTGGGCGAAAGGCCTGGCCGGCTTCGGAGAGCATCGGAGCGCCCGTGCCGCGGTTGAACAGCTTCACGCCCAGGGAATCTTCCAGGGCGCGAATGCGCCCGCTCACGGCAGGCTGACTCACCCGCAGAGCCTCCGCGGCGCGGTGGAAGCTGCCGTAGTTAAGGACGGCCAGAAATGTTTGGACTTGGTGAATTTCCACGGAGCGGCTCCCTAATAGAAAGAGTTCCTCTAATGGAATTAGCGCTAAGCGCGATAAATCTACCTTATCAAGCCGATAAGCACAATCAGTTTGACGAACTATCCCAGTTGACCCACAATCCGTTCAACCTCGCTGAGCAAACGGTCCGGGGGGTTACTGGCGATCTCCGCCACCCTCCCCACAGATTGGGTTGCGGGCAACAAAATTGTTTGCCTGTGATCTCCCGGCCGAAATAAGTCAGAACGTCCGCAGCAAGTCCTCTCAGCTTCATAACCAATCCGGCTTTCGTCTAAAACTGTCGTTAGACTCCGCCTTGTCCCGCCGCTCAAGGCGTCGTAACCTGATGGAGATTGAGAAAGGATCAAATGTACAAGCGGCTTTCTGTACTTGCATTCATAACTCTGCTCGCAGCGATTTCCGTGGCAGCAGAGACGTTGCATGACGCCTTCAATTCGCAGCAGGCATACGCCTACACGGCGGAGGTTGCCGGGTTTGGCGAGCGCTGGCCCGGTTCGCCGGGACACCAGAAGACGGAAGATCTGATTCACCAAGTGCTGCAAAGAGATGGGGCGCAAAGCGAACCGGACGACTTTACGGCCAGCACGCCGCGGGGACCTGTACCGGTCCACAACATTATCGGTAAATTCAACGTGACGACCGATCCGAACCAGCCGATCTTTATTCTTGCGGGGCACTATGACACGCTTTTCAAGAAAGGCTTCATCGGCGCGAACGACGGTGCTTCGAGCACGGCAATCCTTCTCTCTTTCGCGGACGCTTTGGCGCATCAGAAAACCAAAATGCAGATCTGGCTTGTTTGGACGGACCTGGAAGAGGCGGTTCAATCCTTCACGAACGGAGACGGCCTCTACGGCAGCACGCATCTCGCGCAGAAGCTCGCGGGCGAAGGGCTGGTCCCGCGAATCCGCGGCTTCTTTCTGCTGGATATGATCGGCGACAAGGAGTTAGGCGTCGCCCGCGAGACCAATTCGTCGGAGGCTTTGCAAAAGATTATTTACCGGGCTGCGGAGCAACTCGGCTATGGCAAGTATTTCTTTCAATACGATGCGAACATCATCGATGACCACGCGCCATTTCTGCAGGCGGGCATCCCCGCCGTCGACGTGGTGGATGCGGAATATGGCCCGCTCGCGCCTGAGTACGACCCGATGGGCGAGTATCACCACACGAATCTGGACACGATGGATAAGATTTCGCAGCAGAGCTTAGAAATCGTGGGCCGCACGATCCTTCTTACGATTGAACTTATCGATGGGAAGACGGAGGGTTCTTAGGGCGATCCCGTTGGGCATACCTGCGACCCCGGGCGCAAACCTGAGGCTTGTCACCTGCAATCGAAGAAGGATTTCCCCGAGAAGCTTTGGCTCGAAAATTGTGAAGTGAGACTTGAGTTCGAACTCTCGCACCACCAAAACACCTCCACTGCTTAGCGGCTGTTTTCGGATACCGCTGCTTTATGACGTGGCGGAGGCAATTGACCTTGCGAAATTACGGGAACTGCTGGGCGCGCGCGTTGCGGCTGGGCCGCCGAGCTTTCCGCGGCGCACGCCGGAGTATGTTCGGTTCGCGCAGCCGCCCGTGATCGAGCGACGAGAACCGCTGGTGCTGCCGAGCGGCGAACGTGTTGCATATTGGGTTAAATACCACGCGTTCGCAATCGTCGCAGTAGAGATTGAGGTGCCGTTCACGTGCCGTTGGTTGGAATTGCAGGAGCAGGCTTCACGATGGATGGATGTGAGCGACATCGAGCCTCTGGCGCGGGGAATTGTGTCTGCGCGACTGGCCGAAATCGGACCGGCGGTGCTGCGACAGAACCAATCGTGGCTCAACGAAAGCTACTTGATCATCAATCTCCAGGAGACGGATGAAAAAGGAGGCGAACGCGCGACCGCTTCCGATCTACTTTCAGAGTGCGGCCCCGAAATTGTGCAACTGATTCGCGGAGAAGCGGCCCCGCTGGCGAGCAAGACGATCGAGGAGAC
This sequence comes from uncultured Acidobacteriota bacterium, assembly GCA_963753205.1. GTDB lineage: Bacteria > Acidobacteriota > Terriglobia > Acidiferrales > UBA7541 > Palsa-295. The sequence continues at coordinate 342,963 of CAVWBL010000004.1, forward strand.
GTTGCAAGCCAGCCTTTCGTATTATTCGACCGATCTCGTGCTGGCCGGGTCGGCGGCGGCGCTGGTTTACGATCGCTCGGACGACGCCGAGGCGACGATGCTCGTGCTGGAATTCGCCAAGATGCAGCTGCTCGAGTTTCGCTATTACGACGATTTGATGTCAAACCTGCTGTCCGACATTTACACGATGCTGGATCGGAAGAGGAATTATCTGCTTTCGCGCTGGACTTTGCCCCGCGACGCGCAGCGAATTAATGCGATCCGTTTGGATGTGATGGACCTTACGGAGCGAATCGACAACGCGATCAAATTTTTGAGCGATGCGTATTATGCGCGAGTTTACCGACTGGCGGCGGGCAGGATGGGTGTGAATGAGTATCGCGATCTGGTGGATGAAAAGTTGAAGACGGCCGGCGAGCTTTATGAATTTATGGTCGATCAGTTTAATGAGACGCGGTCGTTTGTGCTGGAGCTGATCGTGATGATTCTGGTGTTTTTGGACGTGATTTTGTTGTTTAAGCATTGAGGCGGCGTGAAGCAGTTTAATAAAAGGCATTTACGGCGGCTTTGAAGCGTACTTCAAAATGAGCATTTACGTTTGAGTTAAAGTGTCGCGCTGAAGGGCCGCGGCGCTATGTTTAAATCTTGAGACGATGCCGTGGCTAGAAGCCGTGGGGATGTTGGCCGGCGACACCGAAGATATTTTCGAGGGCCATTCCGGCGCGGGCGATGGTGCCTTCGTCGAACAGGCGACCGATCAGAGTGACGCCGTAAGGCACGCGGCGCGGGGGCGAAAAAGTGCGCAGCGGATGCTGCGGATCAGGCGCCCAGTCGCTGCGGGCTTTTGAGACTTCGACAAAGCCTGCGCGGAACGTAAGCGACGGGTGCCCGGTGAAATTCGTGATGGTGAGCATTTCGTCGCGAAGAGAGGGCACAAGCAGGAGATCGACTTGGGAAAAGACGCGCGCCATTTCGTTGGCGACGCTGCGGCGGAAACGGTCGGCTTGGACAAAATCGACGGCGGAGAGAAAACGCGACTGGCGGAAGAGATTAGGCCAGGCGTCGGCGACCTGAGCTTTGAGCTGATCAACTTGGCGATTGAGCGTGATCTCTTCGAATGCAGCCGCGGCTTCGGCGAACAAGATCAAGTCGAGTGAATCGTAGGGCCAATTGGGAATCGAGACCTCGACGGGAACCATTCCGGCTTTGCCGACGGCGGCGAGCGCAGCGCGATCCACGTCCGTGGCGGGATCTTCTTTCATCCAGGCAGGGAAGTAGCCGACGCGAAGGCCTTTTACATTCGCGCCCGCGTCGAAATCGAGCTTGCTGGGAACGCTTGAGAGATCGCCGGGGTCGGGGCCGGAAATGGCTTGCAGGACGAGCATTGTGTCTTCGACGCCGCGCGCCATGGGCCCGAGTTTATCGAGCGACCAGCAGAGCGTCATTGCGCCAGTGCGCGGCACGCGGCCATAGGTTGGGCGCAGGCCGGTGATGCCGCAGCGCATTGAAGGACTGACGATGCTGCCGTCCGTTTCGCTGCCAATGGCGAATGCGACGAGGCCTGCGGCGGTGGCCGAGCCGGGGCCCGCGCTGGAGCCGGAGGAGCCCTCTTCGAGGAGCCAGGGGTTCATGGTTTGGCCGCCGAACCAGATGTCGTTCAGGGCGAGCGCGCCCATGCTGAGCTTCGCGACGAGAACCGCGCCGGCTTTGTTCAGGCGATCAACGACGACGGAGTCTGATGCGGGAACGCGATTTCTGAAGATTTCGGCGCCGTAGGTGGTTGGGATGCCGGCGGTGTCGAGCAAATCTTTCACGCCGTAGGGAATACCGTGCAGAGGTCCGCGAGATTTGCCAGCTGCGATTTCCTGGTCGGCTTGCTTTGCTTGAGCGCGGGCGCGGTCGGCGGTGAGTGTGATGACGCAGCGGAGCTTGGGATTAAATTGTTGCAGGCGCGCAAGGTAGATTTCGGTAAGGCGTTGCGAGGTGAGTTTGCGCTGTTCAACCCAGCGTGAGAGTTGCGCAACGGTCGCGAAGGCGATGTCTGCGTCGGACGAAGGCAGCGTGGCGGCGGCAGCATCGCTGCGGACGAACTGGCTGCGTTCGGGACCCGAGTATTCGCCCGACAGCGCGGGATTCCAATTCGAATAGGGAGCGAGCGTTGCGGGGAGTTGAACTTTTCGCGGGCCGGTGCGGCGTTCGTAGAGTGCCGCCATGTTGGCGCGCCAGCTTTGCGCGGCTTGCTTCAGGTCCGCGTTAGACATCTCGATCTGCACGAGCTTTTCGGCTTCGGCAAAGGTGGTCGGGGAAACCTGGGGCCCGACTTGCGGGGCTGTACCGAATGCGGGCGGGGCGCCGGGGGACAAGCCGCCGGATTGCTGGGAAGTCGAGCGGCAACCGGCCGCAGCGGCGAGCATGGCGAGCGAACTGCGCTTCAGGAATTGCCTTCTCGATTTGGACATGGCGCCTCCGAGGCAGGCATTGTAGCGCGAAGACGGACCGACGCAATTCGGATGGAGAGTCGAGCGAGGAGGATACGTTCGGCGTCAGGATTGCATGGGGGTGGGGGCTCCGAATGGCAGGACGGCAGTCACATTGGCTTCACGCGTGCCAAGAGCTTGCGATGCCGGGCTAAAGGCGCCTGCTCACTGCGCAGGCAAGCCCGGCGCTACGAAACCGACGGCAGCGCACGTTCACGGTGCCGCAGCACTAGGGTGCTACGAAAATCACGGCGGTACAGCCGTCCGGCGCTACGACACCACAGCCGCGAATCTGCAAAAGGGTGTCGCGTTTGCAGGTCTCAAGTCCGTCGCAAACTGCGCGACGGGCCTGAGCTACATCAGCAAGGCACTACGCTGGGAGTTCGCCGGGCTTGATTAGGCCGCGGGCGCGCTTGCGCTTCCACTCGTAATCTTTGCGCAGCTTCTGTTGATGCTTCTTCACCTGCTTTTCGAGTTCGGCGATGGCACCTTTTGCGCTGGAGCGGATATCGGCCGCCGTGCTGACCGAATGGAGGTTGCCGGTGGGGAGCGAGAGGCTCAGCGCAAAGCTGAACCGCTCCGTGCGTTCAATCGTTTCCAGCGAACAATGTAAAAGAACAAGGTCGGGGTCGTACTTCTTCAAAAGCCGTTCAAGCTTTTCGATACCGTGCGCGAGGTCCGATTCGACCTCCTTGCGAAAATGCGTTTCCATATGGCTGTAGGTTACTTTCATCGGCGCACCTGTGGGAGTTGCGGTTTGGTGGGAATATCTGCATCACAACAAGACCACAATAGCGCCGCGAAACGGGCAGTGCAAGGCGGGACCGGCCGATATACAAAGTTTCTCAGTGGGACATGCGGCGAGCAGCACGATTGGGCGCGATTCACATCCGTAAGGTTTTCCACAGCCTTGATTTGGCTGCTGGATTTGGGGAATGACACTTTTTCCTTGCACGGGTAACGGTGAGTCGTTACAGTTAGGCTACTCGAACGGTGAGAAGCTCGTCCAAGGCGACGGTTAGCCTGAGGTGTAGCGGGAACTGAGGAAACACGAGTGGCCTGCATCCTTGCGGTTGCCAACCAAAAAGGCGGCGTCGGAAAAACCACTACTTCCATCAACCTTGCTGCCGCGCTCGCTCTAAAAAAGAAGAAGACCCTCCTAATCGACCTCGATCCACAAGCGAATGCGACGATCGCGTTTTTTGCGCCGGACGAAATTCAGTCAACGATGTACGACATTTTTACGGAGCACCCTGGCGATATGGCGAAGGTGATCCGGCCAACAAAGGATGAGAATCTGTTCGTGGCGCCTTCGCGGCTGGCGCTGGCGCGGCTCGAACAGCAACTTGCAGGACAATTCGATGCGCCGTTTAAGCTAAAGGACGCGCTCACTCCGATCGCCAAAGATTACGACTTTATCGTGATCGATAATCCGCCGGCGCTCGGGATTCTTACCGTGAATTCGCTGGTGGCAGCGACGCATTTGCTCGTTCCGATTCAGGCTGCATATTTCGCCATTGAGGGAACGGACGATCTACTCGAAACCTACGGACGCATTCGGTCGCGGCCGAATCCGGATTTGAAAATCGTGGGCGTGGTGATCACGCTTTACGATAAGCGCACGAATATTTCGCGAGACACGCACGAGCAGATGCGCGCAACATTTGGCGACGCTCTCTTCAAGACGCGCATCAGCAAGAACGTGCGGCTCGAGGAAAGCCCAGCCTACAAAGAAACAATCTTTAGCTACGCGCCCAAATCTTCGGGCGCCGACGAATACAAGAAACTGGCTCAGGAGGTTTTGCAACGTGTCCAAGAGGATCGGGTTGCCCGTCACTCTCAAGATGCGGCATGACGCGCACTATGTGGAGACGCTGACTAGCTTCAGCGGCGCGTCGGTAGGCCGCATGATTCCCATCGATAAAATTCGTCCGAATCCAGATCAACCGCGCAAGCATATCGGCGATGTAAGGGAGTTGGCGGATTCGATTCGCGAGAAGGGAGTGCTGGAGCCGCTGCTGGTCCGTTACGTCCCGCGAGAAGATACCTACTACATTATTTCGGGCGAGCGACGATATCACGCTTCGCAGGCCGCAGGGCTGCATGAACTGCCTTGCATTGAGAAGGTTGCCGACGATGCCGAGACGCTCGAGCTAGCGCTGATTGAGAACCTGCAGCGCAAGGATCTGACGCCATTTGAAGAAGCGGACGGCTTGCAGCGCCTGGCGGAACATTTCGACTATACGCATGACGATATCGCGCGGAAGATTGGGCGCGCCCGTTCCTCCGTTACGGAAATCATGTCTCTGCGACTGATTCCTGAGGAGGTTCGCAAGGAGTGCGTCACGAACAACGTCACTTCGAAGTCGGTACTGCTGCAGATCGCGCGGCAGCCTACCGAGAAGAAGATGCGCGAGATGGTTGGGCGCATCACGCAGGAAGGATTGAAGCGGGACGAGGCTCGGCGCGTTCGTAAAGCGGAAACGGAATCTGCACCACGCCCGGAATCCTTTTCGTTCAACTTCGAAGCGGCCGATGGGTCATTCCAGATGCGCATTGAATTCCGCAAGAGCGAAGTTAGCAGGGAAGAGCTCAGTGCGGCAGTTCGGGCGATTCTGCGGCAGCTTGAGTCGGGGGCGGTTTCTTCTTCAGCTGCGTAGAGGCAAATGCGGTTCAGGGTTACATTGGCATTTGTCGTGGCTGCGCGATAACCAGAGGCATCTGGTCGGCGACCGGCTGAAAAGAAAGCCGCTCTCTACGAAAATCTTGGCGGCTGGAATTTTTCCGGACTCTCTAATAGCCAGGCAGCTTAGCGCCGCTGTGGCTTGGCTTCGGTTGGTGGTTCCTGGTAGGTTCCGAACTTCTGCGCAATTGGCTTCAAGGTGGGGTAAAACTGCACGAACGTGTGCTCGACGGCCGCATTGGAGTCGTGGCACTGCCAGCAGGCTTGTCTTGGGTTTGGGGATGCTTCCTGCGCATCGCCCGGGAAATTGAAGTAGGCCCAGTTGTCCGCGAACCTTTGGTCATCCTTCACTTCAACAGCAAGCCCATTAAGATCCGTCTGAAAACGTCCCCCTTTATTGATTGAACCTTTTGTTTCCGAAGCGCGTTCTTCCAGCACGAAAATCGTTCTTTCCGGCCATTGGCCGCTCGCAATGAACTGCTTATAGGCCCACTGCGGCACGAAAACGTTGGTGAACTGTGGATTCGCGTTAGCCGACGCGGTATAGCTCATTCCCAGGCCGGACGAGAGATAAATCCATTCGCGATAGCCCTGCGGACGAATCAACTTGCCGTTCGCGTACTGGGGACGATCCGTGAGGACGACTATCTTCTGGGCGCGCGCTTTCGTGGTTGCGAGCAGCAATGCAATAGCTACGAAGGAACATATTACGGTGGCCGTCGCCAAGTAACGTTTCATGCCGAACCTCGGTGCCGGAAGTATGCGGTTTGCACGAAGAGAACGCAAGATTAGACGGACGTCCGAGGGAAAATGCGTGATCGACTCCTTATGTCCTTAGGAAGGGGCCGTCGATCGGCGGCGCTGCGTCAATCTCGGTCAAATATGTGCGTTTGTAGGACAAAGACTTAGTACTGGGCATTAACCGTACAGACAACAAAGATCTTAATTGCCTACGTTCCAATTCGGGGATTTTTTATGGCATGTTAAGTTTAGATTTCGTTATCAAGAGGCGAGATGCAGACGCGGTGTCCTCATTGCGGCGCTACGCTTCATCGGGATGGGGAGGACAAGAACCCCACCAGATGCTGGATGTGTACCGCGCCATTGGAGTATGTACCGGCCAAGGCCAAGGTAAACAATCCGACGATTATCATGCGACCTGTGCAGTCCGGCGGTTCGGCAAGACCTAGCGCCATTCGATTGAATAACGAAGAGGAAACTCAGGGGCAAATTCTGGCACTGCCGGGCGACGCATTAATCAAAATCGCGGTCGTTCAAGGGGTGCGGCCTGGGGCAGAGTACGAGCTATCGAGGGCGCTGATGACGATCGGCAGAATGGGCGGGGGAGCGGACATTGAGATCGACGATCCCGAAGTCTCGCGCCTGCACTGTTCGGTGGAAGTGAGAAAAGAATCGATTCTGCTGCAGGATTTGCGCTCGAAAAACGGAACATTCCTAGATGGGGCACGCGTTTTCGCTGCCAAGCTCGATGAAAATTCGCAGTTTCGAATTGGATCCACAGTACTGCGAATCAATCGCAGCGCCGTCTGACTATTTCACCGCCCGGGGCTTGAATCCATTGTTGGCAAGTGTCTTTTCCGCCGCTTCCAGCGCGGTTCGGGTTTTGAATGGCCCGACTTCCACATGATAGGACTGCATCCAGAGATGGCTCTTGCGGACCGATCGCGCTGACAGGCCAAGCTGGGAGAGACGGCTGACCGCGTTGTTCGCCCAGCCAGAGTCATCAAAGGACCCTACTTCGAGATACGGGTCGGGCAACGGATCTGAATCTTGCAGCGATTGATTCGATGGTTTCACTAAAGCGACCGGCTGAAGCGCAAATAATTTGGCTGAGGTGGAATAATTGTCAAGCGGGAGTGCGCCCACCGCTTGTGGCGCTACGGGCGCGGGCGCTACAAGTTTGTTAGCAATTTGTTGGGGGGTCGTTCGCGCTGCCTGTTCCTGCGCATGGTTTTTTTTCGCAGTTGTACTCGTGTTTCGAGACAAGCTGTGAAGCGGCCGGCGCGCCTTGGTCGAAATTGTTGTGGGAGCGGCTTCTGCACCGGTCGCTGCGCCGGCATCAAAATCAGATGGTGCGTCCACGGGCTGAGGCGATGCGTCGAAGTCGAATTCCTTAGCAGTGAAAGGCGAAACGGGCGCAAGAAGGACCGATTTCGTAGTCGCTAAAAGCGTTGGAGTCGGCGCAGGCGACGTTGCGGAAGCGTGCCGTGCGGGAAGTGCCTGCTCGGCGAGCGTTTCTTTGCGCATCACCAGGCCGCAGAGAACGGATGCAGTGAGGAGCGCCGCTCCGAAAAGAGCGGCCTGGTGCCGCTGCCCTGACGGGGAGCTAAGGGAGAATGAGCGCATCGCGGCAATCCCGTTCTCGACCTTCGGACGCGCCGTTGCATAGAGGCGGTGGGCTCCATGCCTGAGTTTCTTCTGAAGCAATTTCAAGTCCGAGACAGCGGCTCCGCCTACCGTTTGTAGAACCGCATTGGCCGCCCGGAGATACTTGTATTCAATCGGTGGCCGAACGGGCGCAGTAACGGGCGCGACGGTCTTTACCAAAGCGGCACTCAGCCCTGCCACTGACGCGAAGCGTTCTGCGGGATTCTTCTCGAGGCATTTTAGGATCGCGCTGTCCATGCGAGCAGGAATGGCGCTAACGATTGAGGAGGGCCGCGGCGGCTCCTGGCGCAGCTGCTGGAGCGCAAGCTCGATGGCATTCTCGCCTGCGAACGCCTGCGTTCCCGTCACCATCTCGAAAAGGATCAGACCGAGCGCATAGATGTCGGTCTGGAATGTGACGGGTTTCATCTCGAGCTGCTCGGGTGACATATATGCGGGAGTGCCGGCCAGGCCTTCGGTTGCGGTAGCGGCATCGTGGGACTTTCGCGCGACGCCGAAGTCCATGATTTTGACGGTTCGGTCCTGCGCGATCACGATATTTGCCGGCTTTAGGTCGCGGTGAACGATTCCTTGCGCGTGGGCCTCGCCCAGACCGGCACAAATCTGCACTGCGATTTCGACCGCATCGACCGGCGCCAGTACACCGCGGCGTTGGAGCTTGGAGAGCAGTGTCTCACCCGAGACATATTCCATCGATATGCAGGCCGTCGTTTCCGAGCGCGTGAATTCGTGAATGCGGCAGACATTCTTGTGAGTGACTTTGCGCGCTAAGCAGACTTCCTTCCGCAAACTCTCGCGCATCGCAGGATCGGCGGCGATTTCCGGTTTGAGAATCTTGATTGCGACGACCTCGCATGTTTCGATGTCGCGAACCTTATAGACGATACCCATGCCGCCGCGACCGAGTTCGTCAATCACCTCAAAGCGGGCGGGTATGGCGAGCCGCGCCTGCAGCGCATCGAGCGAAGCTTTGAGGCTGCCCGCGCCGGGTGTCCAAACCTGCTCAGGCTGGGCGCCGGACGAAAGAACCGTCGTATCGTCGTCAATGATCGGCATAGTTTGGCTATTCAATCCCTTAATAGTTTGAATTGATTGAAGATGCCGGCCGGGACATGGCGCTAACCTCCCTTTTGAGTTCGGCCGCGTCTTCGCCCTCTATTTGAGCGGCGGCGGCCGCTCCCGGCAATGGGCGGTCGGTTCCATTGCTCCCTAGTACGCAAACGTGACAAAATTTGTCACTTTTATTCGGCTTTTGACATGGCAGCTTCCCTACTCTATTTGCCGTTCGGCAATCCCATCAGGCAGCAAGACTGACGTTTTTCGCCCGTGCGCCGATAAGGCCCAGTGAGACCGGTTCAAACCGGGGAAGTACTTCGATGAATGCTGGGAGCACCGAGCCTACGCAGACATCCGCGACAGTGCGTCGAAGCGGACGCATATCCAAAGAGATCCCGATTATTTTGTCCGGAGGCGATGCATCGGGGCGGCAATTTTCCGAACGGACCAGAACACTACTGCTGAGCCTCCATGGCGCGAGCGTGATCTGCCACTACAAACTCGTCCCCGAGCAGGAGGCATACCTGCGGGTGATTTCTAACAACCGCGAGATTGAAGTGCGAGTCTGCGGGCAGATCGGCGAACGCGACGACGGCTATATCTATGGAGCAGCGTTCACGAATCCGGATATCGACTTTTGGCGTATCGAACTCCCGCCCGCCGGAGCTCTGCCTAGCGACCTAATCCCGGTGACGCTGGAATGTCCTGGCTGCCGCCGCCGGGTTTCGCTGCAGTTCGATGCGACCGAAATGGATGTTTATGCTGTGAATGAGGGAATGCTGCGGTATTGCTCGCGGTGCGGCTTGTCGACCGTTTGGAAAATCGCCAAGGGGAAAGCGGAACATGGGTCGCCCGCCGGCTTGGCGAGTGCGCCGCCAATTCGAAATGCGCCACCAATGATGAATCGCGAGGAAATCCGGTTACCCGTGGACCCAGTAAGCCTTGCGTCAGCACAATCCGAAGCCGCACCCGTTTCCGTGGCGCCCGCAATGTCAGGCTCGGCGCACGCATCTAACTAAGCCTGCGCAGCCGAATCGCCGGCGGGAACGACGCACCAGGGTGAAGTTCAGCGCTTGCATAGGCACGCCGGGCTGGGGAGGTGAAATCGTGCCGTGCGAAGATATGTCTCGTGGCGGATTCAGCTTTCGCAGCAAGCGCCGGTATTCAGCAGAGACGATGATTGAAGCCGCCGTTCCCTATGAACCTGGTAGGAGGATCTTTGTGCCGGCGCACATTGCAAACGTCACCGAGCTACAGGGCGGCGGGCTTTTCCGGTATGGCGTCGCCTACATTCGTTCCCCGAAAAGATAGCGGCAAAATCATCCAGCCCTTCTAATGAGAACACCCGCTTGAGTTCCGCAAGTCCTGTGCGTATGATCCGCGGAAGTTACCAGCCAGGGGAGGGGACTATGCTGTCGGACGTTACTATTTCGGTCGGAAGTCAGTCCGTCACGTTTCCTGGCTTATATCTCCTGATCGGTTGCCTTATCGTTTTGGGACTCATCGGCTTTATCGTGGCGGTGACGAGTTCCCGCCGGATCGAACGCAAGACAACCGAGGCAACGGACATCTTGGTTGTGCAGCTGGAGCGAATCGGCGATGCGCTCGACCGGCTCGTCACGCAGAACGCAACCCGGGCAGCCAGCGAACCGGCGCCGAACCGGCAGCGCGACCGCTTCCTAGCGGAATGGGCCATTGCGGGCCGCGGCACGCCTCCGGCTCAACGCGCCGCAGGTGAGAATGGCGCGCCAGAACGCGCCGCGCAAACGCCGATACTTGAACAGCCGCAGAGTGCTACGCCGCAGCAGGCAGCTTCCGCGCCACAAGAGAAGCGAAAAGAGCAGCCCGAAGGGCAACCGGTTGAAAGCAACCTGAGCGAACCGGCCCGCTCGATTCTTTATTCGATGCTTGGCCGATAGTTTCCTACCGCAGCTAACCGGAAGGATTATTTGCGCATCGTTGTATGTAGCAAACGAAGGGTGTATGGTAGGGGCAGTTGGGGTACCCATGGAAGTCCCGCTACACAGGGGTTGGCGGTCGAAGACTTCTCACACCGAGCTTCTGACGGGTTTGTTCCCGTCGCATTGTCTTTCCGAGCTGAAATACTGCACCGCGAGGTGTTTATGAAATACACGCGATGGTTTTTGCCAATTCTGCTGGCGCTGTTGGCGGTGGTGGCGCCTCGCCCAGTGGCGGGCGATACCGGCCCGAACACCGGATCAATGTCTTTGCTGCACGTGCGCATCGTGCGCTTGAGTTTCGTTCAGGGCGAAGTGGCGGTTCGGCACGCTGGCGAAACCGACTGGAGCGCGGGCGCAGTGAACACACCGCTTCAAGAAGGCTTTTCGGTCGCGACTTCGGCGAACAGCTTCGCTGAAATTGAGTTTGAAAATGGGTCCACTGCACGCCTGGGGCAAGGCTCGGAAATTGATTTCACAGAGCTGGCACTGACGCAGCAGGGCGACAAGATCAATAAACTGACCCTGAGCAAGGGCTATGCGACGTTTCGTTTCACGCCGGAGCACCACGATCAGTACCAGGTAGATGCTTCGGGCGTGACGATCACCGTACACGGGAAAGCGGAATTTCGCACGAATTTCAGCAACGATTCGCTGCGTGTTGAGGTGTTCGACGGCGAGGTTGAGGCGCAACACGACGGCAAGACGGAGGATGTGGGCAAGAATCGAGTTCTGACCTACGATCCCAATACGGTCGAGGCGTTCAACGTCACCAGCGGTTTTGCAAAGGACGAATGGGACAAGTGGACGCAGGCCAGAGACAAGCAGACCGTTCTCGCGACGGATGACGAGTCTCTTTCGCTGAATCATCCGCTTTACGGATGGTCCGATCTCGATACGTATGGGGCGTGGAGTTTTTTCCCGGGCTACGGGTACGGTTGGGCACCTTATGAACCGGCGGGTTGGTCGCCATACTCGGCCGGTATGTGGGGTTACTATCCCAGCTGGGGCTTCACCTGGGTTTCCGCCGAGCCGTGGGGATGGCTGCCTTACCATAACGGGTTTTGGAATTACGACGCATCCATGGGTTGGTTCTGGATGCCGGGGCCTTTGGATGCGTGGAGCCCGGCTCTCGTGAATTGGTATGACGGTTCGGGGTGGGTGGGTTGGGCGCCCATCGGCAGCGGTGGCGGCGCATGTTCGATTACCGCGGCAGGCTGCCTGACGGCGGTTGCGCCGGGAACTCTCGAGCAAGGCACTCCGTTGCGGCCGGGAAGTCCCGTGATCGTCCATCCTATCGGGATAAGCAAGAGCTTAGCGCGCACGGGGCCACCTCAATTGCGGAGTAGCGTTGGCGCGCGTCCGGTGACAGTGCTGGGTCCGCGCATCAGTATGCGTATGACAGCGCCAAACGCACCGGCTGCGTCCTCTCGCATTGCACCGTCAAGCGTTGTGATGGGACGCCAAGTGAACGCCGATACGTTCCTAAACCACCACGGGTTCTTCTCCGGCCCACAGGTGATACACGCGCCGCTTGGCCGCACAATGGGTGGGACAGTTCCCACCGTGATGAGCCACAACGGTGAGATATCGATCGACTCGCGATATCACGGGCCGCAGCCTTCAGGTATTACAGGCGGCGGAGTGCGGGGTGATACCCGTGTGGCAGCTCGACCGGAACCCGCACGCATGCCGGTGATGTTGGCGCATGGCGGCGGAGCGGCGGGTCCTTCTGGGCCGTCCGTTGACGCTCGCGGTGGAATTTCCGCTGGGCCGAGTCCATCAGCGATGTCATCGCGTGGCATATCGAATTCGCCCGCGCCGAGTGCGCCAATGGCTCCGGCAAATGCGGCGCCGGCGCCGGCCGCGAGGCCCGGCGGAGCAGGTCGCGTTTCGGCCGGCCCTGCAGGGCGCCACTAGTACCGACAACGCGTTGCCGCGAGTTCGCTCGCGGCAGCGGTTTTTTTTGCTCCACACATTTTTTCTATTGGAATTTTTCTCGCCTCGTTGCGAACGATCAACATTGCGTGATAACGTCGCGCACTCAATCGAAACGGTTCGCCCGCTCTCCCAGGAGTCTAAGAATGTTGAGGTCTCGATCAGTTGCTCTATCATCTGCTATTGCGGTCACGCTTGGCGTCACGGCCATCACGGTTCGGGCTTGGAGCTATGGTTCAGCGCAGGCACAGCAGCCTCCTCAAGGACAAATGCCAGCAGCGACGCCGGCGGCAGGCGCAGGGCGGGGACGCGGGATTTTCCGGGAACCCGATCCGATCGATTTCGACGACCGGACGGGGTACACGGAAATGTTTGATGGAGCCACACTGAATGGCTGGAATGGCAATCCCGATGTGTGGAAAGTGGTCGATGGCGCGATTGTCGGCGAGCGGCCAGCGCCTTCAGATGGACTTCCGGCGTCTCGATTTGGGCAGACTTTTCTTGTCTGGCAGGGAGGGGAGCCGGCGGACTTCGAGCTGAAACTTGAAATCAAGCTGGAGGGCGCCGGCGCGGACAGCGGCATTCAGTATCGGAGCTATATCGCACCGCTGAATCCGGGGCGCGCAGGAGCACCGCCGCCCGATCCGCGCGAGGCCAAGTGGAATCTGGGAGGATATCAGTTCGATTTTAATTTTGCGGACACTTACCCGGGCCAGGTTGTTGACGGCTTTGGCCGCGGTATCATCGCGTTTCGGGGACAAGTGGTTCGCACAGAAGCAGGCAAGAACCCACGCCTGATCGCGACTCTCGGTGATCGACAGGAGCTCGGCAGCTATTTCAAGATCGATGATTGGAACCAGGTCGACTTGATTGCGCACGGCGATACGGCTATTCAGATCATCAATGGTCACGCGATGGCGATGCTAATTGATGACGACACGACGAAAGCAAAATCCAAAGGTCTCATCGGCCTTCAGTGCGCTGGGCCTCCGGGAAGCAAGATTTCTTTCCGGAATCTCCGGATACGGATGATCTCATAGGCATTTTGGCTTCAGGTCGCCGATGGCTGCGATCACAAGGCAAGCGGCAGTAGCGCATGTTTCGTGACCCTCTACGAGCGGGCTTTCTGAAACCATTTCCCTGATCGCGGCGAGCGCGAATGAAGATAGTGCGAAAGCCTAGAGGCGTAATTCTTTACCAGTGTCTGGACAGGGCCGTCGCATTTCTTTACTAAATGGACTTCCGTGCCGCCTTTTTCGTAACGGACTTCGTCCATGTAGGCTTTCATCAGAAAAATACCACGACCGTGATCCGATTCGAGGTTCTCAGGGCGCGTAGGGTCGGGAACTGCTCTCGGATCGAAGCCGTCTCCTTCGTCGCTGACTGTGATCGAAACGCATTCCCTGGCGTCATACCGGCAGCAGATCCTCACCTGCTTTTTAACGTTTTCGCGATTGCCGTGGATGACTGCATTAGCAATCGCTTCATAAAGTGCGGTTCTTACGTCAGCCTCTTTGCCGGGAATACAATGCGCCTTGCGCAGCTTGCGCACGATGCGTTCAACCACAGGCGTCACGAACGCGGTGTAGCTGGGGATTTGCAATGAGGCTTCAAACGAGCCGTCCGACGCGTCGTGCACCCTCTCCCTACTCGTTAGTGTTCGAGCGATCGGCAGAGGATGGTCGGCCGCTATTGCCTTCAGGTTACTGTTCACGCTTCCTCATACCTTTCTTGAGCTGGGATGGCTTTCGCGGATTTTCCAGCGCATTTTCAAAGCCCCTCTTTTGTTCCTCTTTCGTTAGGCGATGCCGGCTGGGAGCGTGCTCCTTGTTTTAGAAGCTGGGATTGTTTCCGATGCTAGGTTACTGCGCGCCGCGAGGCCGGCCAATCGGCAGGACCATGCACATGGTCCTCAGTTCTTTTCCCAGTTTTGACCCAGTGAATGCTTTAGAACTGCGGCGGGCGAAGTCCGCTGTCGCAGTTGGGCGAAATCGACGTGGCTACGGAATAGGAATAAAGACCACGCACGTGGGCGCCGGGATCTTCAAAGTAATGCCAGCGGGCAAAAGACCTCCCCTCTGCCGGTCGATCTTGTAGAGAACGACATTATCCGAATCCTGGTTCGCGTCCCAGAGCCACGTGCCACCGGGATCAATCGCGAAGTCGCGCGGCGTTTTGCCATCGAGGGGGACAGTTTCCGTTCGTTCGATCATTCCAGTGTCGCCGTCGATCGAATAAACGCCGATCAGATTATCGAAGCGATTGGAAGCATAGAGGAATTTTCCGGAACGGCCCACGGCGACCTCGGCGCCGGATTTTTGCGCGGGGGTGTCGCTCACCGGAGCGAGCCGCACGGTTTGGCGCGCGGCTATATTTCCATCGGTGGGATTGAAGGCAAGGACGGTAACGGTCGAGCCCATTTCGGAAACCAGATATACGAACTTTCCGTCCGCCGAGAACGCCATGTGGCGCGGGCCAAAGCCGCCGTTTAGGTTCAAGATGCGCGGCTGCGGTCCAAGCTTACCCGCCTGGTCATCGAATGGATAAACAAAGACGTCGTCAAGACCGAGATCGGTTGCGAGCACGAAACGATTGTCCGGCGAAAAAATGGCTTCGTGTACGTGCGGTCCGGCCTGGCGGTCTTTATTCACGCTGGAACCATGATGCTGCACGAAGGCAGTTGCATCGCCGAGTTTGCCGCCGGCAAGAACGGGAAAGACGGCGAGACTACCGCCGTCGTAGTTCGAGACGACTACGTATTTTCCGGTGTGGTCGACGGCTACGTGCGCCGGAGAACCGCCGCGCGACGCGACCTCATTGAGGAATTTCAGTTTGCCGGTCGCGCGGTCGAGTGAAAAGGCGCTCACGCCTCCACTAGGCTGTCCCTGGTAGGTGTCGGTTTCGTTGACCGCATAGAGAAAGCTGCGCTGCGGGCCGACGGCCAGAAATGATGGCTGCTCCGATTCCGCAGCCAAACCCAGAGATTCGATTTCGCCGCTGGTCGCGTTGAAGCGATAGGCGTATATGCCTTTGCTGCCTGTGGGCGTGGAGTCCGTGCTCGTATATGTACCGACAAGGACGAGATAGTTGGCGCCGCCCGTTTGGGAAGAACCCTGCGCATGCGCGGCTTGAACAAAGCGAGGTGCGCCTGCGACGGACAGTGCGGCGATCAAACAGCCGCAAAATGCGACCAAGGTTCCCGGTTTCTTTTTTGCAGAATTTCGAACCGCGTAGAGTGTTGCTTGAATCGACTTGCACATGAGGCCATCCTTGCGCGGAAGTAAACGAGGGCAGTACCCGCAGAGATTGTACACGAATGGGCAATGTGGGACGCGGACGAAAAGAAAACTCCCGGCGGCGATGCCGGCTCACTGCGGCGCGGACGGAATCGCTTCGGCCTGCTTCGTGCGCGCAAGTCCGTTGCGTGCGCGCTCGTTTTCGGGATCGCATTGGAGGACGGAATTGTATTCGCGCTCGGCGTCAGTGTATTTGCCGCGACCGCGATTATTGTCCGCCATATCGAGGTAACGCGGGATGTCACTCGGGATAAGTTGGCAATTCGCCGTGGGCTTCGGCGTTTCGGGTTGCGAAGCAGCTGCGGACGCTGGCTGCGCAGGCGTGGTGGTTGCGCTGGCGGTTTGCAGAGGCGCTTTTTTCTCCGGCTTTTTGGTCTCTTTTGCGCGCATGGGTTGCGGTGGCGCCGCGTGAGGCGCTGGTGCTGGCTTTGCAGGAACAGGTTTTAGCGCGACAGTCATTTTACCGACAGCATCGAGCGCTTCTTGCTCGCGGTCACCATGCAAGTCCGCGACCTGTTGATACAGACTCCGTGCCTGGGAAAGATCGCCCGACGCTGCGTCGCCCTGCGCCTGCCCGAAGAGATAGTTTTCCTTGTCGATCAGCCCTTGCAGGCGCGTTGCTTGAGCATTGGCGTCGCTCGCGAAAGTGCCATTGAGCTGCGCAAGGTTCTTATAACTGACGAGGGCACCGGGCCAGTCTTTCAGCTTTTCCTGCTGTTGTGCCTCCTGCTGCAAAGTGGTTTCCTGGGCCGTCGGTCCGGAGCTGCCGTAAAAGAAGCGCAGGCCGACAAATGCGATTGCGATCAGGACAGCCACGCCGACGACGATCGGAATCAGCGGAGCGCCACGCGATTCCTTTGTTTGCGCAATGAGAGAGGACTCCTTGCGCGCGAAAGATGGCGTGTTAATTTCTTGTGCAGCGGCCGCGGCTGGCGGCGTTTCGCAAGGATCGGTTCTATCCCCTGTTGCGGCTGTCTGCGAGACAACGGTGGCCGAAAAGTTCGTGTTTTCGGGCTTGCTTGCGATCGTGTCAGTGTCTGCGTGCGGAGGAGGAACGGCTTGCATTGCCGGCGAGGCGGTATCGGGCACGGGGAGAGGGGCCGCAGCTCTCGCGCTTTCCGCCGTTCGCTGGTCGATCTCGCGGAAAAGCTGTTCGACGCGCGGATCTTTGCGCGAAAACATCTCAGTGGCGATACCGGCTTGCAGGATCTGAGTCGCATCGCTGAAGCGGCCATCGGCGATGAGGGTTTGCGCTTCGGCGACTTTGCTCTCGCGTTCTTTTTGCTTTTCGCGCTTTTCGGCGACGGCATCTTCGGCCCGGTGCAAAAGAGTGTCCACTTGTTCGTCAGCCCCAAGCGTTGAAATGGTCTGGCGCGCAAGCTCGGCCGCGGAAGTTTGCTGGCCTGAATTTAGTTTCGCTTCGATTTCTACGATACGTTGGCGCAGGAGCTGCTGGCGCTCGGCCTCTTTTGCACTGGTGCGAGCCTGTTCGAGGGCCGATTCGAGTGCCGGGTCATGTGGAAAGCGAGCAAGTGCGCGCTCTGCGAAGGAGATCGCAGCCTGAAACTTCGATTGCCGGAGCAGTTGATCAACTTCTTTCAGCGCTTCTGCGGCGAGGCGTTTCTGCTCGAACTTGGCCGCCTCCGCGCGGGCAAAATTCATGAGCTCGAAAAGTTCAGCGTGCCGCGGATACTCGCGTAGCAGCTTTTCGCCGCGAAACACGGCTTCTGAATACTTCTCCGAGTTTACGAGCGCCTGCAGGTCGGCAATATCCTTTTGAAGTTTTTTCTGACGGGCCACTTCCTCTTTTTCCTGCAGAATGAGCTCGCGCAGTTTCTTCGTGGCTTCATCGCCCGGGTATTCCTTTGCGACAGCGTCCGTGGCAGCGATCGCTTCGTCGAAGTGCTGGTCGGCGAGGAGCGCCTTCGCGTTCGCAAGCAGTTGACGCTTGCGCTGTTCGGCTCGCTCGTGCTTCGCGATTTCCATTAGGCGAGCGATTTCGGGCTCTTCGGGGAATCCCTTCTGCGCATCGACGAGGAGCGCGATGCAGTCTTCAACCTTCTGATCTGCCCACAGTTTCCGGGCGCGTTGTAATACGTCGGCGAGGCGCTTGCGCGCTTCGCGCTGCGCGATCTGCTCTTCGATCTGCTTTTGCAAGGCGCGTGCGAGCGGATTTTCGGTGTCCCAATCGAGCACTTGCTTCGCACGATCCGCCGCGTCTTCGAGTGCTCCTTCTGCTAGCTTTTGCTTTGCGGCGCGCAAGGTCTCGTCGATTTTGCGCGCGCGTTCAGCGGCACGGTCGGCTTCCGCGATCAGCTCTTTTGCGGGTGCGTTTTCCGGATCGAGTTTTAGGGTTGCCTCGGCTTCGGTTTTCGCCTCTTTATAGCGCCCCTCGCCCAGGAGTTGGCGCGATTTTTCCAGCGCCGAATTGATCTGGGAGCGAACGACGGTCTGGCGAAGCTCAAGGTTTACCTGTTCGAGAAGAGTCTTCGCGCGGCTGTTGCGGCTGTCGATTTGCAGCGCGCGCCGCAGGACGTCGCGTGCGCGAGTGAAGTTCTTTGAGCGAATCAGATCTTCGGTACCGGCAATCATCTCGGCGACACTGGCTTCCTGCAGGCGGCGCCAGATCGGCTCGAAATCGAAGAGAACTTCCTCCATCGTTTGATAACGCTGCGTGATGTCTTTCTGCAGCATCTTCGTGAGAAGGGATTCGAGGGCAGGCGTGCAATCCGGAGCCAAAGTCTTGATTGGTGGAGGCTGAATATCATCGCCCGCAATGTTGAGCATCAGTGCGGTCTGGTTTGCACCGTCGAACGGCCGCTGATAGGCAAGCAGTTCGTAAAGCATGACGCCGGTGGCCCAAATGTCGCTGCGTTCATCGGCACGCTCGCCGCGAATCTGCTGCGGCGACATGTAACCCAGGGTGCCGATGATCGTATTTGTCTGCGTGTGCGACGAATCCATCAGACGCGCGATGCCGAAGTCGACAACTTTCACGCCGCCATCTTTCGTGATCATCACGTTGCCCGGCTTGATGTCGCGATGGACGACGCCGCGTTTGTGCGCGTAATCGAGCGCGCGGCACACGGGAATGATGTAGCTGACCTTTTGCGCCAGCGTGAGGACAGGACGGCGTTCGATGATCGATTCGAGACTCTCGCCTTCGAGGAATTCCATGGCGATGAACGGCGTCTCGGATTCCTTGCCAAGCTCGTAGACGGTGACGATGTTGGGGTGCTGGAGCGCGCCAGCCGAGCGGGCCTCCTGGTAGAAACGCTCCAGAAGATCGGGCCTGCCGACGAGCGCACCGGTGATGGTTTTCAGCGCGACGAGCCGGCCGATAAACGGATCCTGGGCCTTATACACTTCGCCCATCGCGCCCCGACCGACCTGTTCAATCAGCTCGTACTTGCCCAACTTTTTGAGCATGTGGTTGGCTCATTCTAACCAAGGGGCCGAGACAGTCCAATTCGGCCGTGAAGCTAGGATTCGAGCAAAATTGCCGCAAAGTGCACTCAGTACGGTTTGTCCTACGACATTTTCAGGGAGCTTGACTCCCTCCGGCTTCGGCATATTATCATGACGTTCACGCTGGCTGGGCCGATGGCGTGTTGCGGCCGGCAACTCCCTAAAGCTGAGTACACTCAGGGTTCAGAGGACATGGCTCCGTCTAAGCAGGCTTCCAAACGTCTTTCTATCGATCATTTTAGCTTTGGTTTGCTGACGATAGCGGTCGTCACTGCGGCGCTTCTGCCGCTAACCGTATCAGCGAAAAATGCGCCCCTATCCGCCGTCGAGCTCTACGACGGACCGACCGGTCCCGCGTACGTGCTTATTTCAGATATCACCATCAACACTAAGAGCGAACTTCGAGGCTGTGGCTCCGAGGACAAGATCACGAAGAATGCCTACGGAGAGTCGCCGAAGATCGTTTTGACCGCAGGCATGACGCTGGAATACACACCGTCCAATGGATTGGTCCTCACAAAGGATGGAGCGAGTTCCTGTGTGGCTCCGAGCAACGTAAAATTCGAGAAGAATGCGCCGATGACGCCCGCGGAGATTGCCGAGAAGGCAATCTTGGCCGCGCGTGTGATGCCTTCGGAGACCGGGGGCGCGGCTGCGCTACCTCCATTGAAGCCCGGCGTGAAGATCGTTTTTGCCGCCTCGCCGGATGCCGACCTGGGCGAGTTTTTACGCGCGGACCGCGCGTCCACAATTGCCGCGTGGCAAGACTACCTCAAGAAATATCCATCATCGGGGCATTCGGCGGACGCGAAGCAGTCCCTTGCAGCGCTGCTGGTGAAGGATGGGCAAAGCGGATTGGCGGCGTATAAGCAATCGGCGGGTGGGACGGGACCATTCACGACTTTGCAGAAGGCACAAGCGGATGCTGATGAGGCTCTCGCAGCTGTGCCGGGCCAGAGCGACGCGAGCGCCCTCGGCAGCCAGATTCAGGTCGAACTCGCTTCACTCACGCAGCGTGGCAAGAACGAGTTGGACCTTTACAAGAGCGCCTTGAGCGGTCATACGACCGGTTACACGCACCTCACGGCGGCTGTCGCATTGGGCAATTCTATTGTTGCCGTGAACCCACGATATTCGGACGGAACGGCGTTCCGGAATTTGGTGGTCGCGCAAGCGTCGGCACTTGAATCGAGCCTGAAGTCGGCCGAGGCATTCGTTGCGGAGAAGAAGTTCGACGATGCGATGACGCCGATCGCAGCATACATCTCGTTCAGCAGTGAAGTGCCGCGCGTGGCTGCGGTGATCGACGCCGATTACAGCTATCATTTCAACCGCGGCATGGCTCTGGGCAGTTCCCAGGACTGGCAGGGCTCGGTCGAGGAGTTGCAGAAAGCCGACTCCGTCAAGCAAACGAAGGAAGTCGGCGATGCGTTGAAAAACGCGCAGCAAGCATGGCAGGTAGCGCAGGACAAAAGCGCGGCGCAGTCGGCAATGCAGCAGAGCCAGTCGTTCGGACAGCAGCAACAATACATTCAGGCGTATGAGGTGCTCGATAGTCTTCCGCCGGGGCCTCATGCTCTGGTTACGGACGAGATGCAGCGGCTTGCGCCAGTCTATATTCAGGCGGCGTCCGACGCGGCGAAGCAGATTCAGCAGGCGCACGATCCGATTCACGGCCTTGCGGACGAAGTCGAAATCGTGCGCGCGTACGGCTATCTGAAACGG
The DNA here is from genome assembly GCA_963753205.1 of uncultured Acidobacteriota bacterium. GTDB lineage: Bacteria > Acidobacteriota > Terriglobia > Acidiferrales > UBA7541 > Palsa-295. The sequence continues at coordinate 363,973 of CAVWBL010000004.1, forward strand.
GCTTATGCGCTGAACAACGATCCGAGCCTAAACGATCGCATCAACAATCTTGCGGACAAATTGAGCGACTACTATTTGGCGCAAGCGCAGACGTATATGGCTAAGCCTTTAGGTTCCGGTGCGGGCGTAGCGTGGTCGTATTTGCAGAAGGCCTTGCAGTACAAGGCGTCGAATTTGGACGCGGTTCGCGACGCGATGACCCAGGAAGCCGCGGCTTACCAGATGCGATCACGGATGTCCGTTCGTGTTGTGTTTCGCGATCAGACGTCGCGGCGCGATAGTGCGGGTTTTGCGGACCAGCTTGCCGACGCGATCGCCACGGGCCTCGAAACTTCTGGCTTGCCGGTCCGCGTGATTCGACCCGGCGATACTCCACCTATTGAGCCGAATTTTCAGCTGATTGGAGACGTTCTCGACCATTACAGGACGGAAGTGCCGACGGAGGTGCCGAAGGAATCGACCTATCGCGCCGGCGAGCAGGAGGTCCCCAACGAAGCGTGGAATCAGGCAAACCGGGATTACGAAGCGGCAACTCTAACTCTGCAAACGGATCAGGCTGCATTACAAGGACTAATGAGCAAGGGAAAGAAAAAGGATATTGAAGACGCCACGGCAAAGGTGACTGCCGACGAAAAGCAAGTGAGCGATGCGCACGCAAACCTTGATTCGATATCGAAAACTTTGCCCAAGGACATCATCAAGCCTTACACCTATACGGAGAAAGATGTGGATTTGAGTGCGGGCGTTCAGCTTCAGTACCGGATCAACGATTCTTTAGGAAATCCGGTTGAGCCAGATCATCCGGTGAGCAAGAAAAACAGCGAGAAGTATTCGATTTTGGAGAATGTGAAGCCGGAAGATACGGGCGGGGTGCGCGCCAGCGGCACAGTGCCGGATGATATGCAATTCCTCACGAATGTAGAAAATGCGGTTCGCGACGATTTGACTCAGGCGGTGAGACAGAGCGTCGCTTCGCTGCCAGCCAAAGTGTATGCTCGCGCGCAGAAGCAGGTGCAGGACGGAGACATGGACGGCGCGGCGGAATCTTATATCTTGTTTCTGAATTCCACGCCCGTGGCCGATACTCCGGAGCGGCAGGCTGCTCAAAAATTCCTGTTGGATCAGTTCAATATTCAGGCCGTTGCGCCGGCGGCGACGTCTTCCTACTAGCTAAATTTAGCTAGCGCTGACGCTGCGGGATTCTTTGCCCGATCTTCTTACGCTGGGACTTTGGTCTGGAAGGCCAGCCCGCCCACGATTGCGTCAAATGCGGGGCGTATTGACGGGAAATCCGAGTCGAGCGTCATCAAGGTGATTGTGCCGACTGTGTTTCCGCTGCGGGCGTAGAGGCGCCGGTAAAAGATTATCTTGCCGTCGTTCGTCGAATAGCGCACATCGACGGAGGCTTTTTCTTCGGCGCCCGGAAGTGCGGGCGGAATCGCGGCCTCGATCTTCGGCTCTTTTAGATATTGGCGCAGCATGGAGAGCTGCGACTCGACGAATGGGCCGAGCGCCGTGCTGCCCGGGACCATTTCTTCCGTTGCCGTCAGACTTGTGGGGAACCCGTCGTCTTTTCCTGTCTTCTCTATTCCGAATTCGTCCTTAACTGTCCAGCCCTGCGGCACGACGGAAAATGCCCAACTTCCGACCGTAAAAACAGGCTTTTGGGATGAAAATGGCGCGGATGGCGCGCTTATTTTGGCTTCGGCACGGGCTGGCGGCGGTTGCGGCGGCTGAGGGTTTGGCGACGGCGGCGGAACTGGAGGAGGTGGGGGCGTCGGTCGCGGAATATGCGGCGCTGCAACTGGGGCCGCCATTGGAATCTCGGGCTGGGGGCGGGCGGTGGCTTTCGGTTCAATCTCTGCGCTTGGCGGGGCGGTCATCTTGCGCGGCGGTTGCGGTGCGGCACGTCGCGGAAGCGCCGCGGCCTCGGGGAGTTTGTCGTCGGCGATGAGCCGGACGGAAAAAGATGTTTGGCCGCTGCGAATTTCGTCGCCCGTTGTGAGCGGAGACTCTTTTACTCGGGCGCTGTTGAGGAACGTGCCGTTGCTGCTGTTTCGATCCTTGAGGAACGGGCCTTGGGTACCGCATTCGACGGCGAAGTGAACGCCCGACATGAAGGTATCATGGGGAAGAGCGAAATTGGCTCGGCCGGCCGCGCGACCGAAACTGACCGTCTCGCCAGTGCGGACAAGGATCTTTTCGCCGGACATCGGCCCGGCTTTAACCTCGAGGACTACAGCCACCGCGATTCCGCCTTCATATGAACCCGAATTTTACCACGAGAGCAGCCGAAACCCGTGCGCACCTCTGCTGCGGGCAGGGAGACGGAAACCCAAACATCAACGCACAATGCTTCAGGCGCAGTGCGGCATGGAATTTGATCGGGCGCGGAAGGGGCACGAAAATCAAAGGCTTAGATGGCAGTTTGCCGCGAAGGAAAACCTAGTAATCGCGGCTCTGATTCAAAGAGGCACATCCGTTGCTGCAAGACACATCGAAGTAGGGCGTGGCTTGTGCGTACGTCCGTAAGTTGCCCGAATCACCACGGAAATATGTCCTCTCCGGCAAACCGGATGCATTTGTTCCGCTGGAGGCCAAGATGGCGCAATTGGCGCAACACTCGTCGAGCTATCGCGTTGAAGTCTCGGGTTGGGATACGGGAGAAGCGTTCTTCTCCGAAAAGACGGTCCTGTGCGGGACAGCTGCCAGACAAGAAATTGCCCTAAGCTCGCATTTACGGGAAGGGAGGGTTATCTTTGTGCATCTTTTGGAGCCGTTTGCGGCTGAAGAGAATTTCCCTGTGCCCTATCGCGTCAGCAAGAGTCTGCCGCTGGAGATTGACGGGCGGGTTACCGCAGCAATTGCGAAGCTGCACCCGAAGCCATCTTACAGGCAATCAGCGGCCACGATTGACGAACCCCGCGCGAACTGCGCGTAAACGGCTGCGCGTGATGTCACGGGCAGTCTTCTCGTTCCGGCTTAGAAGGGCTTTCCGTAAGCTCGCACCAGCTTCGCATCGTTGCATAGAAAACTCCGCCGCTAATGATCAACACCATAACGAGCTTTCTGCGCCGCCGATGGTTGTTTGTGGCTGGTATTGTCTGTCCGCCACCAGGTGAGTCTGCCGCTGCTTCCTGGACATTGATCCGGTACGACTGGCCAGCGGCAATGAGGTGCAACTCGCCGTCATTGTCGAGCACTAAGCCCTGGTCGAATGCGGAAATGACGAGATTGTGGGTGTCGGTCACGTCGATCATGCCGGATGACGGCATGCCGTCGGCGCCGCGAACGGTTCCGGCGGGCGTGTCGATTAGGAGTGCCGCACCCTTTGGGCAGGAATAGCGTGCGGTTCCTTGTATAAGCAGGAGACGGTCCGGGGTCGCATCCGGCATAAAGCGCGCGTTTGTCATCGCGCCTAAGTCAATGCGGCAATGATGAAGGCGGAGTTGCACCCCTCCCGCCTGGTAGGTAACGAACTCCTCGCCGCCATAAAAATCCGAGCCTTCGACCGCCCTGAGACCGTCCAAGTTCGCGTTCTGAGAGACCTCGATCACGCCAATGGGCTGATCGCCCGCAGCCCTTGCCGACAGGCCCGCGGGACCAAGCGCAACGACGACCGCGAGACAAAGATGTCTGAGTGAACGCATCGTATCTCCAAAAAGGAGGAAGTACTAGAACTATGATCCATCGGAATGACCGTGGCAGGAAGATAATCCGCGCGAAAGGTTGTCAGGTTCGCAACAGGCCGTGGTGGCAGGCGTATCGAGGGTTTTGCCGTACCAGCCCCTAACTCGCTAAAAACAAACACCTTTCCGCTCTCAGTGACAAGAGTAGTCCACTCTCGGTGCAGCTGTACCGCCGTTCTGTTGGCATTCTTAAGCTTATTCGTTAGCATTTGCCGAATGATTACGATCGTGCCTAGAAATGCCGCCTGCTCGCGACAACTCGCCGAAACTCTGCTTTGCTTGCTGGTTCTGATTGCCGGATGTTCGTCTGGCCTGGGAACCGGAACGACCCACGGCGTGGCGCCGACGATTACGACTCAACCAGCGAACGTTTCGGTCACTGCAGGAAAGACGGCTACCTTCGTTGTGGCTGCCAGTGGAACGCAGCCGCTCGGCTATCAATGGCAGAAGAATCGGCAGAATATTTCCGGCGCAACCGCAGCGAGTTACACGACTCCGGCCACGGCGTCTGCCGATAACGGCTCGACGTTTCGTGTGATCGTCAGCAACGGCATTGCGCCGGACGCAACGAGCGCCGCGGCTACTCTTACTGTTACGGCGGCGCCTGTCGCTCCGAGCATCACGACGCAGCCGCAAAACACCACAGTAACTGCTGGCCAGACGGCGACATTTACGGTCGTGGCGACGGGGACTGCGCCGCTTAGCTATCAGTGGCAGAAGAATCAGGCGAACATTTCAAACGCAACGAGCGCGACTTATACGACGCCCGCGACGACAACGGCCGATAACGGCTCGACGTTTCGCGTGATCGTTAGCAACGGCACCGCGCCCGATGCGACAAGCTCGAATGCCACGCTTACCATAAATCCGGTGCAGACCAGCAAGGTGAACGTTCTTACCTACCACAACGATAATGCGCGTACGGGGCAGAATCTGAATGAAACGATTCTGACGACTGCGAATGTGAATTCCACGACGTTCGGGAGACTGGCTACTTTGCCTGTGAGCGGCAATGTGGACGCTGAGCCGCTTTACGTCTCGAATCTCACCGTGAATGGCGCGGTGCACAACGTTGTGTTCGTCGTCACCGAGCAGGACATGGCCTATGCATTCGACGCCGACACGTTTGCAGCACTCTGGAGCAAATCCGTCGCGGACGGCGAATCGTATACGGGGACGGTTGATTCCTGCGGGCAGGTGGAACCGAACATCGGCGTGACTTCGACGCCGGTGATCGATTTGTCGGCCGGCGCCCACGGGACGATATTTCTTGTCGCGATGACGCAGGATACGAGCGGCAACTACCACCAGCGCCTGCACGCACTTGATCTGACGACCGGCAACGAACAGCCCGGAAGTCCGGTGACGATATCCGCGACGTATACGATTCCCGGAACATCGACGACGGACACGTTTGACCCGATGCAGTACAAAGAGCGCGCCGGACTGCTCTTGATGAATGGCACGATTTATCTCAGTTGGGCGTCTCACTGCGATGTTGATCCGTATCAGGGCTGGATCATGGCTTACAACGAGAATACGCTACAGGCCGGTCCCGTTCTCAACATCGCGCCCAGCGGCGCCAACGCTCGAACCGCGATCTGGATGGCCAACACAGCCATGGCCGCGGATTCCTCCGGCAGCATATTCTTCCTCGCCGCCAACGGCGTCTTCGGCAACGGAAACACCAGCCCGCCGCTGACGAACGGTTTCCCCTCCACGCCGAATTACGGCAATGCGTTCATGAAGTTGTCGACTTCCGGCAACACCTTGGCCGTGGCTGACTATTTCGCAATGTTCAACGCAAATGCGGAATCCAACGCGGATACGGACCTTGGTTCGGGCGGCGCGATTCTGCTCCCGGACCTCGTCGATTCCAGCGGCGTCACGCGCCATTTGGCCGTCGGGGCAGGCAAAGACGGGTACATCTATGTCGTGAATCGCGATTCGATGGGCAAGTTTAATTCGAACAACGACACGGCAATCTACCAAAAGCTGAACGACCCGAACGGAAACGGATCGGGTTCTACCGTAGTCGGTTCGGTCTTTTCGATGCCGGCCTACTTCAACAATGCCGTGTATTACGCAGGTTCCGGCGATACGCTCAAAGCCTTCACGATCACAAACGCAAAACTCAGCACCGCGGCAGCATTCCACAGCTCCAATTCGTTTGGCTTTCCCGGCTGTACGCCGAGCATTTCGGCCAACGGCACGTCGAACGGAATCGTCTGGTGCATCAAAGCGGGCAGCAGCGGCGTGCTTTCCGCATACAACGCCTCAAATCTCTCGCAGCTTTATAGCAGCCCGTCCTTTGCCGATTCGAGCGACGTGAAATTCGTCACGCCGATGATTGCAAATGGAAAGGTGTACGTGGGCGTCCAGGGCGGGGTCGTGATCTTCGGCCTGCTATCGAATTGAGATAGTCTTTCCGTGTTCTATAACGGTGCGAAAACTGAGAGGGATCCTCAGGACGACGATGTTCTCTTTTTGAGCGCCACGGTCGGCGGTTGCTTTCTTTTGTGCGACGCCGTGCCCGGCGGCTGCTTTGTTTTGAAGCGGTGGAGGGTGGCTGATTTGAGGCAACCCGCTTTTAATTGCGGCCGTAGATGCCCATTGCGTCGTTCTCTTCACCTGCGTTTAAGGGCGCGAGGCACAGTTCGGTGCCGCTTTTCGTGCATTGGTAGACCTGATATGCGGGCAAATCCTGTGGCTGCACTCTGTAATATCCCTCTTCCATATCGACCGCTTCGCCGTAGTCGCCCATGTTGTAGGGGCCGCCTTCGTCGCCGCGTACTCGGAATAGCCCCGTCCCCGGCTCATAATTGCCGTAGCTGAAGCAATAGCCAATGCAAGCGCGGTCGATGATGTGCTGGATGAGCACGCGCGAATCGGGCAACGGGAAAATCGTGGCCATCACGCGGGAATCCTTCGGCAGCGAGTGCACCAACTTCTCCGCCTGGGACTCCATGCGGTTGATCACGCCAGTATCCTGGTAAACCCAAACGAAGAAGACGCTCGCAATCGCAGCTGTTACAACCAAATGCCAGCGGCTCGGCAGCATTACGGCGAGAAGACATATCGCGAGCACTGCTGCTACGGACGTCAGCCTCTCGGTAAGGATCGCAATCGCCGCCAGGTCATTCGCAATGGTGACGCCGCTTGGCAGCATCTGCACCGCGAATTCGATGACGAAATAGACCTGCAGCGGAATGAAATAGATCTTCCATGAGGCATGGCGGCGAGCGCGCCGGGATATGTCTACAGCGAGCATTGCAAGCGTCGCAACGATCACCGCGATTTTCAGCCAGTTATAGCGGGCGCCGAAAAGGACCACCTGGTCGGCTCCGTTGTACGTCAGAATCGAGCCGAGGCTCGCTTCCACGCCGAAGTGATGCACTATGTAGAAGCGGATCGCATAAACCACACCCAATGCCACCGCAAACAACGCCCATTGCCACGGCGCCGGCAGCAATTCCGCGACTCCCACGTAGGCACACGCGGCAACGAGCCACAGCAGTCCTAGTGGATGCGCTAAGACGATCAGCGGCACTAGCACTAGCGGCAGCGCGCGCTCCCATCGCCTCCCGCGCCAAAAGAGGGCAATCCCGAGAGATGCGAGCCCCAGCGAAAGATAGTAGTTGAATAGGCCCAGGTGAAACGTCCACCCGTAAGCCGCCAGCGCGAGAAATGGCGTAAGAAGCCACGGCGCTCGTCTGGCAGCCGCGCAGGCCATTGCGAACGCGCCCCAAAAGAAGATCAGCACGCAGATCGGCACCACGATCAGTTCAGCTGTGGGCAAACTCACATAGGCGCCGGCAGCGCTCAGCATGTAGTCGAACAGGACGTTCGTCCATTGATAGGCAAGGTGCATGTCCGTCACCTGCCCGTGACGAATCAACTGCGCGAGCCATGCATTGTAAAGATGGCTTCCGAGATCAGAGGAGACAATACGGCGGTGCCAGAAGCAGGGAATCAGTAGGGCGGCGGAAATGGCGGTTACTCTGCGCCCGTACCTGCGAAAAAAGGAGCCGACCTGCGGCAGCGCCGGTCCGTCTTCGCCCAACTCGGCGCGGTTCCCCGGACGTCTAAATTTCGTAACGACGCGGTCGGCTACTGTACCCAACGTGCTCGCAATTCCTTCTAAGATCGCTGCGAACTAAAGATAGCACGAGTCGAAGAAGTCAGTTTTAATCGGGGATTGTTTGTGGAATAGCCACCGCCAGGTGCGCCCGCATTCTTGCCTCAGCGCGCTAAGATTCAGCGTCTTGGCAACGGTGGCGCGGCGGGAGGCCGGGCCGTCACCGGCTTCTTGCGTTCGGAAGGATCCCAGTCGTCGGGTGGAAAGGAAATGCGCCAAAAGAGGGGCGAAGCTTCAGCAAACTCGATGCCGACCTCGGTCTTTCCGCCGTCCTTCTTACCCAAAAATATCACAGCGCAGGGCAACTCCTCCGTCGTCTGTGGATTCACGAGCAGCAGTTTTTGCGTGCGCAGCACCGGCGCTTGTAAACGCAGCAGGCAGCCGTTCGCATTCACCGAGACCGTTTGCGTCTTTTCCTCGAACGGTGGCTTCGCATCGCGGCAGCGCACAATGATAGGCATCGCAATGTGTACTCTTTGCGTGCGCCGGCGTTCCGAACTGCCGAGTTCCGGTGCTTGTTTTATGTCAACCATGAACGCCATCCCTCATTTGCGCCGCTAGCGGTTCCAAAATCGGCGCCCTCTCCGGCCGTGTTTTCGCGAAATCATAGTCTACATCGAGCCGCCCGCCGTGAATTTCAATGTTTCTGGATTATCAAGGGACCGTCTGCACTAGAAAGCTGGTACGCCAGAAAGAAGCACGCTCGGAAAGAGCTAGGAGAACGCCTTAGACGCAGAAAAGGCGGACCGTTTCCCGTCGGTCCGCCTTTTCTGTTAACACTAGAGGCTGGTAACGTTCGCTGCCTGCAGACCTTTCGGCCCACGGGTTACTTCGAATTCAACAGCCTGGCCCTCGTTCAGCGATTTGTACCCCTCCGCTTGAATCGCGGAGAAGTGTACGAAGACATCTTCGCCGGACTGGCGCTGGATGAACCCGTACCCTTTGCTGGCGTTGAACCACTTCACTGTTCCTTGTTCTCTCACTTATGGTACTCACTTTACTTTGAGCTATTTGTGCTTCTTCACAGCCTCCAGCCGTGGTGCTAAAGAGCCGCGACATCACGATCGCCTTCTCTTTAAACGGATCTGCGGGTGTTGCAGAGCAGCAAACGCACCAAGGAGCCTAGCAGAACTTTGCCTTTAAACCTAATGAAATCTGTGATAGGACGCATTCGCGTGAAGCATGTGATGACGCTACCGCTTCCGCTGCATTGCTGCTATGAATTGGTGCAGGTAAGATAAAGCCGGTCGCGAAAGCGTGGGTGTGTGCCGCTTCGGCCGTCCCGGAGAGCCGCCATGAAAAAAGCGCTGATTGTTGTGGGAATTATCCTTGCCGTCCTGATTGTCGTGGTTATCGCCATCCCGTTTTTTATCGACGCCAACGCGTTCAAACCAACTCTGGAAAGCGACCTGACCACTACTCTCGGTCGCCAAGTTCAAATCGGCGATATCTCGCTGAGTATCTGGTCCGGCTCGATTGCGGTTGACAACGTCGCCATTGCAGACGATCCCGCCTTCAGCCAAAACCCGTTTCTCACGGCGCAGCAGCTCAAAGCTGGCGTTGCGCTGATGCCGCTGATCTTTTCGAAAAAACTCGAAGTTCTGTCGCTGACGATCGAGGGTCCACAGGTCGCGCTTATCCGCTCGAAATCGGGCACATGGAATTTTTCAAGTTTGGGTGGCAAGAGCGCCAAAGGACAATCGACGAGCAACAGTTCCGCGAATCCCGAGGGTATCTCGGTACAGAAGCTCTCTCTGACGAACGGTAAAATGACGGTTTCTCAACCGAACGGCAAGGTGCGCACGTACGACAATGTCAATCTCATCGCCGAAAACGTCTCCTACACGTCCAAGTTTCCATTTCAGTTTTCCGCCGATACGCCGGGCCAGGGTGCCATCAAACTCACTGGCGATATGGGCCCGGTCAACAGCAACGACGCCGCAATGACTCCCCTTCACGCCAAGCTTGACGTCCAGCACCTCGATCTCGCCTCAACGGGTTTCGTCGATCCATCCACAGGCCTTGGCGGCATTCTCGATTTCACGGGGCAGCTCGATTCTGACGGGAAAATGATCGATTCGCACGGGAGCATTACGGCGAACTCGCTGAAACTCACGGCCGGAGCATCGCCTTCGACGGTTCCGGTTGACGTGGACTATGAAACGACCTATAACCCGGTGAACCAGACCGGACTCATGAAGCAGGGTAACGTTCACATCGGCAAGGCCGTCGCGAATCTCACGGGCTCCTACGACGCGTCCGGAGACGTCGCAACAGTGAATATGAAATTGAGCGGGCAGGACATGTACGTTCCTGATCTGGAAGGTGTGCTCCCGGCGCTGGATGTGCGACTCCCCTCTGGCGCATCGCTCCAGACGGGGACGCTCGATACGACGCTTGCGATCAACGGCCCAGTCGACAAACTTGTCATCACCGGTCCAATAACGCTTTCCAACGCAAAAATGGCCGGCTTCAGCCTGAAGGGTGCACTGGGCGCTCTTAGTAATTTCGCAGGACTCGGCGGTTCGCCCGGTTCCGACACCGAGATTCAGACGCTGCACGCCGATGTGCGCATCGATCCCTCCGGCCAGCACGCCACCAATCTAGATGTGGTTGTCCCGACGATTGGTACCGTCACCGGAAGCGGCAACGCCGCCGCAAACGGTGACCTCGACTGCAAGATGGTGGCATCGCTTTCAAACTCAGGCGCAGGTGGCGCGATTAACTCGCTCGTTGGCGGAGGTGGCTCGAAAGGCATTCCGTTTTTCGTGAAGGGAACGACTTCGCATCCGATTTTTCAGCCCGACCTCGCAGGCATGGCCAAAGGTTTCCTCAGCGGCGCGACGAACGGCGCGGGCACATCGAAGAACGCTGCAGGCTCAGCGGCAGGCGCGGCAGCCAGCGCGCTAGGCGGCCTCTTTGGGAAGAAGAAGACCAAATAAATTTCGGTCGTCGAAGGGACCTGTGCCGTTCCGCGATTGTTCACAGTCTCTCGGTGGCCTTCCCCTTCTTCCTTCACATCATCGTCCGCAACCCGCGGCGCGCCACCTCCGCGCTAAGGCCATAAACTAAATGGCACGCTAATCCATAGAGATGTGATGAAAGCGGGTACTCCGCCGGCTTACCGGAAAAGCCAAGCGCTGGCACGGCGATCTCATCGGCGGCCACAAAAAGTGCTGTCCCAAAGAGAAGCCCCGAAAGAAGCCCTCGAGAGTCTCCAGCCATTTCCGCCACCGCACCGTAGACGGCGCCCTGCAGGGTGCCAAAGGAATAATGAACGATCGGGCCGAGCTTCTTCTTTTGTGCGTGCGAAATATGACGCCCGCCCAGTTCTGCGATTCTTCCGGCCGCCTTCATCGTGGCGTCTTCCGTCTCCTGCTCGCCTTGCCGTCGAGAATTGTGTTGGCTCTGATTTTTGTTGCCATCTTTCAAGGCGCTCGACGCTTTAGTCCATCCGTTCTGAAATTTCGTCATCACAATTGTGCCGATCAAACCGCCGACGAATCCGGCGATCATGCCTTTGCCCACATTGCGCTCGTGCCACATCGTAGTCTCCTATCGCCGGACCTGTGTCGGCAGACGCGTTCGTCAAAGATCAGGCTATTGCGCGCGCATACGCGTGAGAATCGGGGGATTGCCCTAGCTTGTTTCGAACTTTATATGTGACGATGAGCTACGGCGTGTGTCGGCGCGATGTGTGGCTCCGGAATTTAGCTACTGCTGAAGGCGGCTTCGATTCAGATGGAACACAAGCTGCGCATCACGATCGCCGGCGCGATCGGCAATCTGCTGGAATGGTACGACTTCGGCCTCTACGGCTTGCTGGCACCCGTTTTGGCCTCGCTGTTCTTTCCCGGGCACGACCGATTGGCCTCGCTTCTCGGTGTATACGGTGGATTCGCAGCTGGTTTCGCGATGCGGCCGCTTGGAGCCGTCGTTCTCGGGCATTTGGGAGATCGCGTCGGCCGCCGCTTCGTGTTGGCCCTGTCGGTTCTGCTCATGGGCCTTTCGACAGTCGCGGTCGGTCTTTTGCCCACCTACCGCACGCTCGGACTTTGGGCGCCCGTGTTGCTGATTGTTGTCCGGCTTTTTCAGGGATTCTCGGTTGGGGGCGAGTTCGTCGACTCTGTGACGTATCTGGTGGAAGCCGCGCCGCAGAATCGCCGCGGTATTGCGGGGAGCATTGCGAATGTGGGGTCGACGGCCGGCATGCTGCTGGCGGCGGGAGTTGCCGCAGCTGCGACAGCGTTTGCCGGTCCCACTCTCACAGGGTGGGCATGGAGAACGCCGTTTCTCTTGGGAGGAGTGATCGCATCGGCTGCGTATGTCCTGCGGCGCCATCTTCCTGAAACGGAGTCTGGCCAGAGTGAAGAGGACGCCGAGAAAGGCGAGGCGCCTCTTTGGCGCGCGATACGCGAGCAACCGCGGATCATGTTGGCAGCCCTGTTGTTTACTTCGGGCTATGGAATTGTCGACTACCTGACGATGGTTTTCCTGCCCACGTATGCAAGCGAATTTGGGCAGATCACCGTACACCAGGCTTTGCGCATCAATACGGTCGGCCAGGCGCTCGCGCTTCTTATCGTGCCGATTTCGGGCTGGCTCTCGGACCGCGTTTGGACCCGGCGAGCGGTCCTGCTTGTAGCTTTTTCCGCCGAAGCGCTCATATCACGGGAAGCGTTCGATCTCGCGGGAAGCCACGGCATCGTAGGGCTTTGGATGGCCCAACTACCGTTTGCTTTTCTGTTGGCGATCATTATGGGTGCAGCACCCGCGATGCTTGCAGAGCAGTTTCCCGCCGGTTATCGCGTCAGCGCGCACGCGGTTTCATTCAATATCGGAATCGGGATAGCGGGAGGCACGGCCCCGATGATCGCGACTGCGTTAATCAAAGCTACTGGAAACCCAATGGCGCCGGCCGCTTATCTGATTTTCGCGGCTGTTCTTGCTCTTATTGGAATACTGATGCTGCACGACCGCAGCCGAGAAGGAATGAAGCATTAAGCGTCCGGTCGGCCCTTGATGAGCCGCTGGTCCGGATTGGTAGCCACCGCTTTCGCGTCAAAGGGCCACTAGCAGACTTTCCGCAAAGGGCCATTCCGAATCGACCCATTGCCCGCGGCAGCGAAAGCCTGTGCGTTCGCCGAGTTCGCGCGCTTGTTGCAGCGTGTATTTGTGTGAACTCTCCGTCCATATCGTTTCGCCGCTTTGCAGCGTAAACGAAAAGCACGCGTTGCGAATCGTCACCTGTTGCCGCACCTTGGACCGAAGGTGCATCTCGATCCGATCTTCCGCCGTGTCATATCGCACCACGTGCTCAAAACGCCCAAGGTCGAAGTTCGCTTCCATCTCGCGATTTATTCTCGCAAGCAGATTCTTGTTGAAAGCGGCCGTGACGCCCGCAGGATCGTCGTAAGCTTTGATCAGTGATTCGATCGGCTTTTGCAGGTCGGTGGCGAGCAGCAACACGTCGCCTTTTTCAAGAATCCTGCGTACGGCGCGCACGAACGCCTCGTCCGCTCCCCGGTCGAAATTCCCGATGGTGCTTCCGAGAAAGAGCACGAGCAACCTCTCTCCATTTCGTCTGCGAGCCGCCACCTCCCGCAACCCGTCGAGATACGCGCTCTCAAAACCGACGAGGCTTACCATATCCAGATTCCCGAGTTCCTGGCTGCAACGATAGAGGGCGCTGCCGGAGACATCGATGGGGTAATAGTTCACGCGCTGCCGGCGAGCCAGCGACTCGAGCAGGAAGCGAGTCTTCTGCCCGCTGCCGCTTCCTAGTTCCGCAACGACCGCCGGACCCGTGGTTTGCGCGATGATCTCATCGGCATGCCGCTCGAGAATCCTCAGTTCGGCGCGCGTCAGTCCGTATTCAGGCAGCAGGCAGATCGCGTCGAATAAGGCGGAGCCTATGCTGTCGTAAAGGTATTTCGACGGGATCTCCTTCTGCCCAGGATGTTGCAGTCCAATCAGGACATCCGAACAGAATTCCGCGGCGGCCCTGGAAATGCCGGTCTCAATTCGAGGAGTCGCACCCATAATTTGTCGGTTCATTCCGCGACGCACCGAAACGTCGCATAAATATAGGGATAATGTGGCTGGAACCAATTCCGATAGGAGCGCCGCAACATACAGGCGTCCGTGCGGTGCGACCCGCCCTTGATAACGAAGTGTTGGCCGTCAAAGAAATTTGCCGAGTAGCCCTTATAAAACGGGAACGGCTCAAATCCGCGAAGCGGACCGAAATGGGTCGAAGTCCACTCCCATCCATTTCCGAGTAGATCGAACACGCCGAACGCGCTCGCCCCGTCTGGATGCGCGTCGACGGCACATGGTTCCCACGATTTGTGATGAAAATTGCCGTGCCTTTGCGCCGGCGGCTCATCGCCCCACGGGTAGACGCGTTCGTTTCCGCTTGCATCGCCGTATGCGGCCCGATGCCATTGGGCTTCGGTCGGCAGCTTTTTGCCGGCCCAGCGAGCAAAGGCCGTTGCTTCCGCATGGCTCACGAATACAGGCCACGAAGAGGGTAGCGGAATCGACCCGAACATCCCGCGATAATCCCATTGAGTTTCTGTGGCCGAACCGGACCGTGTTCGCCAGAAATGAGGATGTGTGACGTTCTCGCGTTTTCGCCATTGCCAGTCTTCCGGCGTCCAATAGAGTTGATTTTCGTAGCCGCCCGCGCGGACAAACTTCAAATACTCCTGATTGGTAACAGGGAAGGCGTCGATTGTGAAACTCGCTACATCGACTCGCTCGGTTTCAAACTCATTGTCCCACCCGAAGTTCCCGGCATCGCGTGACTGTCCGAGGGTGGCAATTCCGGCCGGAACGTGGATCTGCAGGGGCGCTGGTGCCAGCCTCGAGTCCGCGGCAAGGGCAGCATGGGCAACCTTCTTATCCACGGGTAATGAGTGAAGCAGATACGCCAGCGTTTCGGCATGCATCAGCCTGTGTTCGATGGCTACATTCAGCAGCTTGCCGGAAACGAGATCCGGATTGGCCTGAGTTCTCGCGCTCCGGTGGAGCGCGTCGTCTAAGAGGGCGCGGAGGTGGCGGTTGTAGCGCTGCACGTGCCCGAGGGTTGGCCAGTCGCCCGGTACGTCCGTCGGTAGGCCGCCGTCAACCGGATCGATTCCGAATGCGAAGAGCTTGTCCAGTTCCGGGCTATCCGATTCAAGTCCCAGGGTGGGAGCTAGCAGGTTCCCGTCGAACGCTTCCAGATGTCCGAGATAAAAAATCAGGCGGTGCCGCTCGGGGATCGGCCGCTCGAACATCGAGGTCGCCGGCAGCAGGTCGAAAATGCGGTCCGTCCGCTCGCGCGCCTGATCCAGCCGCACCAGTAGTGAACCGGGAAAATACGGAGCCATCTGGGTTATCGCCATTTTGTACCTCGCCGACATTGGGATCAGAACCGGGGGGTTCCAGTCTACGGGCGCGTTGCACGTTGACCCATACCACTATCGCCGTACACGGGAACGCAACGAGTCCAGGCGCTTTGGATGCGACGAGACTGGCTGACGTACCATGTATTTTCTCCTTTCGCTTTCCCCCTCCGGCGACCGCGATTAGAAGCTACCGCTTTCGTTTGTTTTCATCGAGTTACGACGAGTTTTAATTCTTGGCAGTTGCGATCAGAAAAGCGTTCGCAATTCCCGTTTGATGTCGATCTCCAATTCTTGAAACCCAATCCTCAAAAAACGCGCCATGGTAGCAGGCGTCAAATGCGATTTCTATTGTGGGAAGTACGGCTATAGGACCCTTCGGCGCTACGACGCTGCCGCATCATTCGAAAAAAAAGCGGCGGCCTCAGATGCGAGGCCGCCGCGCGTGTGGGGTAGAGCAGCGACCTTACCGTTCTGTCGGCGCGTCGTTGGCCCCCAAATCGCCAAGCGCATATTGCGTGCCGGCAAGCAAGTGTTCGAGATGACCGGCATCTCGTACATGTGTTCATCGTGGCCAAGAACTTCGATGAAGACGCGGCCTTTGCCTTCGCGGCGAATCCAGCTCAAGCCATAGTCGCCATCGGTACGCCGTGAAGCGGCTGGTTCCTTATCCTTGTCCTCTTGGCTCATCTTCGAATAGTCGATGCTGGTGAGCTCGTGGACATTCTTAAGTGAATAGGAGTCCTGGGCCATCGTGTAGGTTTCATCGTGAATAACGAATTCTTGCCCGTGGAACATCTGGGTCAGCGGGCTCTTCATGTCATCGATCTTAACGGTGATGACCTGCGGATACGGCCAGTGCCACTTGAAGAAGCCGCCGATCATCTTGTTGTAATCAGGCCATGTGCCGGTGGGAACAAAGGATTCCGCGGCGGCCATCGCCGCGCTTGCCTCTGTGCGGGATCGGGCGGAGTGGCGGCGCGCCGGCGGGCCCGGATCGACGTCCACCCATGGGTGGGCTGGTGTGGTACGAATCGACCGCGGCGTGAACGCCCGCGAGGCCCTTGCCGCTGCGGACGAAATTCAAAAGCGCCTGGCGGCGCTCGGCGGTCAGCTCCTCATTATTCGGATCGTCAAGGAATTGGCCGGTGGTGCTGTCAAGGAAGACCAGGTCGTACTGCTGGAGATTCTGTGCATTGATCTCCGCGGGATCGTAAGTGATCGTGGTTGACCATGCGCCGGTCCGATCGCCGAGCTCCTTCATCGTGGCTGCGGCGAGCGGGATCGAGGAGTGCACGAATCCAGCGGCTTTACAGAGCACCAAGATTTTGCGTGCTTGTTTTGGAGTCGCGTAAGCCTTCGTCGGAACCGCATCTTCCATGGCGACGACGTCCCAGGACCACGGCGTCTTACTCTGCGCGAATGTAAAAACCCGCGGCGGGGCGACCCATCTCTCCGCGTCCTCCGCGCCCACGGCCGGGCGCGCCAGGCGCGCCGCTAAGTGCCGTCGCTTGCGGCGGGGCGGGGGGTGCAGCTTCCTGAGCGTGTACTCTGAAGCCGAAGATCGCAAGCAACAATGCCCCGGAAATCGCGGTCAAGCGCTGCGCAATCCTCTCCTTCGATCCCATGGATCCTCCTTTAGGCCCCATACCCTTAGCCTTCCGGCTTGTTTGGTCCCAGCAAAAACATCGCTTGGGAAAACAGGGCGTGGACCGTATACGACTGCCGTTTTCGGCAAGATGCTGCTTCAATGCGCCGCAAGCACTTCGTGCACGGAAAGGTCCATCGTTTCCGAAGCGATTTTGATATCGTGGCGCGGCTGAATTTGTTCGAAGACCTTTCGGAAAATGAAGTTGCTCGCGGCGCGACGTTTTTTTGCGTCGACGATATAACGCAGAGAGCACTCCACCCAGTTGCTTGTCACCTTCACGTATACATTCGGTTCCAGTTGAAAGCGCGGGACCAGAAAATCACGGCCCATCGCTTCAAGTTCCTTTTCTGCGCCTGCCAGAAACTCCTGCGTGTAATCGTGTCCTACCGACAGGAGAATTTCGTTGGCCGCTTTCAGGTTACTTGCGTATGTGATCGGCAGCTGGATTTCGTCCCAGATGTACTCGAAATCGCTGGTGTAGTTAAAAACGGCGCTTCCAAAGATCCTGGCGTTCGAAAACTGTATCGTGCGACCGGTAGCCATGTCTGCCGGGACCCAATTCCCGATTTCCATGAGGCGCGTGTAAAACATACCAACGTCGATCACGTCGCCTTTCATCTGGTCGATTTCGACGCGATCGCCGACGGTGTACATGTGTCCGGCGAAAATGGCGATACGCCCGGCGATGCCAAGTAGGGGTCCTTCAGGGCAATTGCCAGGCCGGCGCCGAGCAGGCCGAGAAAGGTGCTGGTGTGCGGCAACTTGCTCGACCAAATTACAATTAGCGCCAAAGTGGTTCCGGCAATCAGGGACGTGGCCAGAAGCTTTCTGCGCGAATACCGTTCGCGCGGATCGCGTATGTGGCCCTCGATATAGCGCCGCCCGAAACTATGGATAGCCCAGACGAGCAATAAGGCTAAGGCGGTGGCAACGAATACTCTGGGATCGGGGAAATGGAAGTTCATGTAGTTCCTCGAACGCGTTTCACATTGAAGAAGGCGGCCATTGCGGCCGAGGGCGGGAGCGGCTGAAAACGGCGGCGCTCCTCTAGGATACGCCGTAGGAGACTACGTTGCGCGATACCCGGATGTACTCAGGGTAGAAAATCGGGGAGAGTCCGCCTGAGAGGGACAATTTTTGCTTCGGGCGGCAGAGGACTTCATGAGGGAGCCGTCCGCCGCCGATTGTCGGCAGGATGGATCAAAGAAATCCGCGCGACGTATCAACTTTTGCCGCGTCCATTTCCTCCTTCGGGCTGACGGGCACCTTTTTCGACCGACTGCAGTTCGCGCACGGCGGGCGCTTCGACGAGTTCCCAATCGCCGCCTTGATTCCATGGACCGCGAGCATTGGGTTCTCCGCCGTCGCCGGTGCCTGTGGAATCGTCAAAGTATTGGCGAACGAGTTCCGGAGTGGGCGGAATTTTCCCGCTAGAAAAGGGATCTTTGCCCAAGCTTTCGAGCGCGAGCGTAAATGCCTTCATATGCGTGATTTCGCGCGTCATCAGGAATTGCAACGCAGCGACGCTGTCCGCATCCTGCGTAAAGCTGATAAGACGCTCGTAGACAATTTTCGCGCGGGCTTCGGCGGCAATATTGTTCCTCAGGTCTACGTCGAGCTCGCCGGTGATCTTGAGATAGTCCGCGGTCCACGGGTTTCCCTGCGTGTTGTACAAATTGAGACGCCGCCGCCTCCAGCGATTGCGATAAGCGGGTCGGCCTCGGCAGCGTCGCGATGGCGACCGGTCGGCTTCAGGTGCATGCGCGCGAGCGCACCGACTACCTCCAAGTGCCTCAATTCCTCGGTTCCAATATCCATCAGGAGATCTTTTCGCTCGGGATCCTCGCAATTGAGCCCCTGAACGGAGTATTGCATCGCTGCTGCCAGTTCACCGTTTGCCCCGCCGAACGGTTCGAGCAGCATGTTTCCGAAGCGGGGATCGGGCGTCCCGACATGGACCGTATACATCAACTGCTTAACGCGGTGATACATGGCTCCCATACTCTCTTTCCGCATCTTTTATTCGAAATGCCGCTCTTCAATTCCGCGCAACAGCGCTGTCTGGATGATTCCGCCGTCTTCCGGGATAAGGAATGATTAATAAATTTAGCTTCTAAGGCGGGACGAGATTTGAAATTAGCAAGCGGGATGTGCGCTGACCATACGACGAAGGCTGTAAATTTATTTTATTTGAACGGCGCACACTTCGCTTTGGTGTTTGGGCAGTCCGACAGCGCGGCGCGATTTCAGGTAGCAGCGGCAGCGTTCAGATAGCGTTCGAGCGATTCGCAGACTATTTTGCGCATTTCGGGCGTCTCTTCGTGCCCGCAATTGAAAAGCTCAATGCGGCAATCGCGTTCGTTGCCGTGTGCGCGATACAGCGGATAGAGATGATCACGAATTTTCTCGACGCCTTCCGGCGGCGTCAGCGGATCGAAACGCCCGTTCAGACTCAGGCGCGGCCGCGGAACGATTAACTCATTGATCTTCGCCGTATTGAATTCTTTGAGCAGAGACGGAATAAAGTAATAGATGCCGTGTTCGTGCAAACCGCCGGATGCGATCAACGAATTGTAGTCCGTGAGGCAGCAAAGGTCGATCGTCAGTGCGACGCGCGGATCGAGCGCCGCGAGCCACCACGCTTTCGTTGCGCCCATGGACATGCCAAACGCGCCGATTCGGCCCGCATCGACTTCAGGGCGGCTCACGAGATAGGTGAGCGCCTGAATTTCGTCGAACAGCATCATTCCCCAGAGCGTTTGGCCGCGCCATAACATGAGCTTGAATGCGTCGTGCTCGCCTTGTTGCCCATCGGGGTCGTGTTTGCGCTCGCCGAAACACCAGCAATCGATTGCCAGTGTGACTAATCCCATCCCGGCGCAGACAGGCGCGTAGGGCGGCTGCACGGACGTGCCGCGGAGCAGTTGCTCTTTGCCGAGATCGTACATGTCGCCGTGCCAATGGATGAACAGAAGCCCGGGCGCCGCGCGCCGCAAGCGTTCGGGGATCAGCAGGATTGCAGGGACCGGCTCGATCCCGTTTAGCTCTAGCACCAGCCGTTCGAGCGTGTAGCCGTTATGTTTTTCGATGCGAACTAGCTTTGCGGGGGCGGGCGCATGCGGGCGCGGGAGGTCGCCGAGGAGCTTCCAGAGAGCCGCGCGCCGCAGATCTTGCTGGTCAGAGAAGGTTGTCAATGAGTTGCCTGGCGGACATGCGGATTATACAGCGGCGTCCGTACCGTTCGCTCCCCGAATGCGCTTAATGAAAGCCCCGATTGGCTTAATCCTTTTAGAATCGTAGCTTTATCTCATGATGCAGCATGCACGCCAGCTCGTGACCGGCGTGTTCGTCGTCTTACTCTTCCTCCTCGTTGAGACGGGCACGACCTTCGCCGATCAAATCGCCGTCCATTATCAGGAGGGCGCGACGCACGGGTCTCTTAACGTGAAATCCCTGAACGGCAAGGAAATTGGCAAAGGGGAACTAACCGAAACAGTTGACGGCAGACGCGTAAGCAGCAAACTGACGCTGAATTTTGCCAACGGCTCGCTCTACGAGGAGACGACTGACTTCTCGCAGGATGGAGTCTTCCGAGTGCTGGACTATCACATGCTGCAGAAGGGGCCCTCGTTCAGAGAGACCCTGGAAATGACGATCGACGCCGCGAAGGGCGTCGTGACCGTGCACTGCGACGGGCAAGGAGACTCCTGCAAAAACCGCGACTGGACGAGACACATGCAAATTCCGTCGGATATCGCAAACGGGATAATTCCATTTGTGGTGAGGAACATTTCGCCGAAAACGAATAGAGTGCAGGTGTCGATGATTGTCGCGACGCCTGAGCCAAAGCTCGTGCACGTCTCCATTTCGCCGACGGCACTTCAGAGATTTTCTTTCGATGGCTCGCAGCTCGAGGCGACGCGCTATGCGTTAACCGTGGATCCGGGCGGAATGCTTGCGCCGCTTATCAAGATTACCGGACGCGAACCTCCGCCGAGCTTCGTCTGGATGCTCAATGGCAAGGTGCCGTCGTTTCTGATCGCGCAACGAGCCTTTCTGGATGGCCCGGTTTGCAGGATCGAACAGGCGTCAGCGAATTCCAAGCCCGATCAGAATTCGCAGGATTCGGGCTCCTAAAGCCGCCGTGAGATCATGCGGTGATTCACTCGCGAACAGATATGCTTCTTTTGAAGACGCCAGGCAAGGAATGCAATTGCCAGCCAAAGTGCCAATGCGATAAACAGGGTCGCGGCAAAGTTCAGCAAAGGCGCGAGTTTCCACACAGCAACGGCAAAGCAAATCAGGGCCGCGCTACCCAGTCCTGTGCCGCGTGCACAGAGAGCTGCCGCGAACTTGGCGCGTTTTTTGCCGCATAATCCCTTCTGCATTTTCCTTTTCTTCTCATGCGCTTCGATAAGAGTGGCTGTTGCGGGAAAGATTGCAGGAAACGCGAGGAATAGTCCGCCGAAAACCGGGCCATAGTGCTTTGCAAGGAGACCGGCGACTACGGTGATCGCCCCGCCGAAGACGAAACGGACGAGGAGTTCGTACCGTTTCGTTTTTGCTCCCGCGCGAATGTCAAAGCTAAGGTGCATCGCGTTATTCCCGTCTCTTTGGCGGCTTTATCGCAAAAAGCCCCACCAGACTCCGAGTGCACATCCAAACCATACGACGAAGGCAGCGACAGCGGCCGTCATGCCATGCCAGCGGAAGCGCACGATCAGCTGCATCGTCGCCCACGCGTACAGCCCGAGCGCGACCGCGCCGACAATCATCGAAGAGGCTTCTTGCGCTGCGTAATGTTTTCCGTTGCTTACGACGGTGATTGCAAGGGTGGCAAGTGCTACAGACGGCGCCGCCCCGAACAATCCTGCGAAACTCTTGGGTTTAAGGGCATCGCCGATCAGGGCGAACACGGAAACAACGACGCCGCCAATGAAAAATCGGAGCAGCAGTTGCATCAAGGGGTTTCCTATGGCCTCCGGAGCACTTGGATTTATGTTACAGCCGGATGACGATGGTTGTCCGAGGCGAGAAACATTGAAATTGACTGCGTACAACTGTTTAGGCGACCCGGTTAGCATGGCTTTTGTCCTGTAGGCGAATAGTTACATTGACACCGACTGATGCCTCGGATACTCTAATCACGATGATGAACCGGAGGCCGAACGCCGCATGTTGTCTCTGTTGTACGAGCTACATGTGTGTGCCGAGGCTCCGGGTTATGCCTACATAAGTTTGCAGTAAGACTGGACTTGTACGCCGCCCGCCCTCGGAATTAAACCGAGAGGCGGGTTTTTTTTATGGAATTTCGGATGACGGTGACGACCAGCGAATTCGAGACGTTGATCAGCCAGACGGAGCACCTGAAGGCGCTTGAGGCCGAGAGCATCTTCATTCTGCGCGAGGCTGCGGCGGAGTTTGCCCATCCGGTGATGCTCTATTCGATCGGCAAAGACTCGTCCGTAATGCTGCGGCTTGCCCAGAAGGCGTTTTATCCCGGGAAGATTCCGTTTCCGTTGCTACACATCGATACGAGCTATAAGTTCCCGGAGATGATCGCGTTTCGCGATTGGTATGCGAAGGAAGTCGGCGCGGAGTTGATCGTTCATAAGAACCAGAAGGCGCTGGATGCGGGCGCCCATCCTTACGATCTGGGCACGCAGAAGTGCTGCGGGTTCCTGAAGACGCGCTCGCTGCTCGATGCGCTGGCCGAGGGTGGCTTTGATGCGGCGTTCGGGGGAGCTCGACGCGATGAAGAGAAATCGCGCGCCAAAGAGCGTGTTTATTCGTTCCGCGACGCGCAAGGACAGTGGGACCCGAAGAATCAGCGCCCGGAACTTTGGACGCTGTTCAACGGGCGCCATCACAAGGGTGAGAGTATTCGCGTCTTCCCGCTCTCGAATTGGACCGAGATGGACGTGTGGCTCTATATCTACACGGAAAATATCCCGATTGTGCCGCTCTATTTCGCGAAAGAGCGCGACGCTGTCGTTCGCGGGAACACAATCCTGCTGCCGCAAAATGGCGTGCGCCTGATGCCGGGCGAGAAAACGCAAAAGGTGATGTGCCGCATGCGTTCATTGGGATGCGTGCCCTGCACGGGCGCGATTCTCTCGCAGGCGGATACGGTGCCGAAGATCATCGAGGAGATGGTCTCATTCCGGCGCTCGGAGCGGGAAAATCGCGTGATCGATCACGACGAGGAAGGCTCGATGGAGATCAAGAAGCGCGAAGGATACTTCTAATGTCGAGTTTCTCGACCGAGCCGCGTATAAAGTCTGCCACGGCTAAGGGCCTGGGTGATCGATCATCACTCATGCCGAATGAAGGCCTGCTGCGCTTTAGCACGGCGGGGAGCGTAGACGATGGTAAGTCCACGCTGATCGGGCGGCTGCTGTACGACAATCAGTCTGTGTTTGAAGACCAGCTCGCGTCAGTGAAGAAAAGCAAAGTGAATCGATCGAGCGGGCCGATCGATTTTTCCCTTCTCACGGATGGACTGCGCGCCGAGCGCGAGCAAGGAATCACGATTGATGTCGCCTACCGCTACTTTTCCACGCCGCGGCGCAAATTCATCATTGCCGATACCCCCGGCCACGAGCAGTACACGCGCAACATGGCAACGGGCGCATCCACCGCCGATGCCGCTGTCGTGCTGATCGATGCGACCAAGGGCGTGCTGCGCCAGTCGCGCCGACACGCGTTCATCGCGAGCCTGCTTGGCGTGCAATACATAATCGCCGCCGTGAACAAGATGGATTTGGTCGATTATTCGCGCGAGGTGTTCGAGCGGCTTTCGGCTGATTTCAATGAACTTGCTGCCCATCTAAATGTGCGCAGTGTCTATCCGATTCCAGTTAGCGCGTTGGAAGGCGACAACGTGGTGCATCGCAGCAGCCGCATGCCGTGGTTCGAAGGCCCTCCACTGCTCGAATACCTGGAGACGATTCCCGTAAATGATGCTGCCTCGTTTGGCCCACTTCGTTTTCCCGTGCAGTACGTGGTGCGCCCGGACGCGAGCTTTCGCGGATTCGCGGGGCGCATTGCATCTGGCGTGCTGCGGCCGGGCACTAGCGTGGTTGCGATGCCTTCCGGGCTGAAGACGAAGGTGAAATCGATCGTCAGCTTTGACGGAGAGAAGGAACGAGCCGGTCCGGGCAGCTCCGTTAATCTCACGCTCGAGGATGAAATCGATATCAGCCGTGGCGACATGCTCGTTGCCGAGGAAGATCTTCCGGCGGTGGGAAACGAGTTTCGCGCCAAGCTCGTTTGGATGCACCCCGACAAACTTGACGTGCACAAGAATTATCTGTTGAAGCATACGACGCGCTCCGTTCGCGCGCGCGTGATCCAGATTCATTTTCGCGTCGATATGAATACGCTCGAAAAAGGTGCAGCCGAGCATCTCGAAATGAATGACGTCGCGGAAGTGGAGATCAAGTCGGCGCTGCCGCTCTTTTTCGATCCGTACAAGCAAAATCGCACGACGGGCAGCTTCATTTTGATCGACCCCGTGTCGAATGCGACAGTCGCCGCAGGAATCATCGAGCACGGGATCAATTGGGGCACGGCATTGCGCCCTGCGGCCGGCGCGCAACGTCGGGGCCGCAGCACTAAGGAAGAGCGTCACGCGCGATTTGGACATCCTGCGGCTGCGGTGTGGGTGAATGGAAGCGCGCACATCGCCGAACTTATCGAGCGCACCCTTTTTGACGAAGGCTGGCACGTACAACTCGTTGGCCCCGAGGACTTCGAGCCGTCGGAATTGGCGGTGGCCGCGAAAGCGTATCAACTCGCAGGGATGGTGGTCATCTTCTCGGTGCTTACGAGCGAGCGCGAGGCAGAAGATGCGGTTCGCAAAGTGTTTGGGCGCGATTCATTCTTAGCGGCGTGGCCCTATCCGCACGAAGAAGATGCAGACGCCGCCGCGCGTATCACCAGCAAACTGCGCCAATGGCGCGATACGCAGGAGCAACATCGCCACCGAAGCGACAAAGGCGACTGACGCATCCAATCGGAAACGGCCAGGGAAGCGGAGAGCACAAAATGACCGAAGTGGCGCTCGCGGAGCAACTCGAACAGCTTTCGGCCGATGCGCTGATTGAGCGCGTTCTTGCGGATAATTCCGGGCCGGCGTGCATCACGTGCAGCTTCCAGGCCGAGGACATGATCGTGCTGCATCTTCTCCGTCAGCGGAAGCCGGAAATTCCCGTGCTGTTTCTTGATACCGGCTATCACTTCAAAGAAACTTACGCCTACCGCGACAAGATGCAGCAGGCGTGGCATTTGAACGTCACGAATCTGGCGGCGAAGAGAACCGTCGCGCAGCAGGAAGCCGAATTCGGCATTCTCAATCAGACCGATCCGGGCAAATGCTGCCACCTGCGCAAAGTCGAGCCGTTGATGGAAGGTTTGCGGAATTATGACGTGTGGTTCACCGGCCTGCGCCGCGAGCAATCGCCCACGCGCAAGAATCTTAAAATTATCGAGCACCACGAGCTGCCGAGCGGCAAGGTGCTGCTCAAGGTGAGTCCACTCGCTGCGTGGACTTGGGACCAGGTTTGGAAATACACCGCCGAGAACAAAATCGATTTCCTGCCGCTCTATGATCTCGGGTATCGCAGCATCGGCTGCGAGCCGTGCACGGCTATTCCCACGGAAGGCGCGGACGCTCGCACTGGCCGCTGGGGCGGAAAGAAGCTCGAGTGCGGCATCCACACATTCTCTAAGAAAGCGGACGAGTGAATTTCGCCATCGGAGCTGCAATTGCGCTGGCCGTCGGCCTCACGGGCATTGGCGGAGGCAGCTTCACCGTTCCGGCGCTCGTGCTGATCGTCGGGCTTTCCGCGGATGCGTCGGTCGGAACGGCATTTGTTTTCGCCGGCGTCCTGCGGCTGATCGCCTCGCCTTTTTATTTGGCTGGGCGGCATGTTCACGGCCGCTATTTGTGGCTGCTCTTGCAAGGCGCCGTGCCAGGCTTGCTGATCGGCACGATTTTCCTGCGCCTGATGAGCAAAAGCACATATAGCCCCGCAATCGTGGTGATTCTCGGCGTGCTGCTCTCCGCATCTTCGAGCATCACGTTCATTAAGAAGGCGCAGAATCAAAATTTCGCGCGCAAAAATTCAAAATGGCTGCCGTGGCTCGCACTGCCGATTGGCGTGGAAGCCGGATTCTCTTCGGCTGGCGCGGGCGCGCTGGGAACCGTGCTGCTGCTGAACTATTCCGAAATGTCGGCGCCGGAAGTGGTGGGCACTGATATTCTCTTCGGGCTCGTGCTTGCGGTAATCGGCAGCGCAATCCAGTGGAAATTCGGCGCCATCAACGGCGCCGTGCTGATGCAGCTCTTAGCCGGAGGAGTTCCTGCCGTGCTTCTCGGCTGCTTTTTTGCTAAGAAAGTTCCCGCGCGAAAACTAAAGCTCGTCATTGCCATGATCGCGATCTTCGCGGGCGTGCAGCTTATCTGGAACGGCTCGCGCACGCTTGTCGCCAGGCTGAATTCATCGCACCCTGCGCCTGCCGCAGCAATCACGGTTTCCAATCCATCCAAACCGGCCAATTAGTCGACCATGCCCAGAGAGCACAATCTCACGGCAATTCTTCCGTGTAACAATCTGGACGCGAGCGAGGCCTTCTACGCCAAACTCGGTTTTTCGCGCAGTGGCGGTTTCGAGGATTACCGCATTCTCTCGGATGGCAAAGGCGCGGACCTGCATCTTACAAATGCGGTCGAAGGCTGGCTGATCCCCGGGGCGCAAACCGTTCGGGCTTTATCTCTACAGTGAAAATGTTGACGAACTAGCGGCCTCTCTCGCGGGTCTCGTGCTTCATCGGCCCGAGCACAAGCCCTGGAGCATGTACGAGTTCGCTCTATCGGATCCGGATGAGACTCTTATCCACGGGGGCTGGCCAAGCGAGGTGATCCGCAAATAAGCCTTGGCAGATTATCCTTCCCGGTCGATGCCTTCCGTTAGCGAATCTACTCTACGCAACGCCGGAAATGCCCAGGCCCATAGCGCGGTGACGAGTAGAGTTCCTATCCCGCCCAGCACGACAGCCGGAACGGCGCCGAAAAGTTGTGCCGTCGCGCCCGATTCAAATCCACCGAGTTCATTCGAGGCCCCGACAAAGATCATATCCACCGCGCTCACGCGCCCGCGCATCTCGTCCGGCGTGGCCACTTGTAGCAGCGTGCTGCGAACGATCACGCTTACCATGTCCGACGCGCCCACGAGGACAAGCGAAATGAGCGAAACGGCGAGGTTACGCGACAGTCCAAAGATGATCGTGCTCACGCCGAATCCCGCCACGCACCAGAGCATTGTTGCTCCCGCGCGGCGCCGGATCGGTTTGTAAGCCACGAGAATCGCCATTGCCATCGCGCCCACTCCGGGAGCGCTCCGCAATATGCCCAATCCCCACGGCCCTGTCTTCAGCAGCACCGCATACACCGGCAACAAAGCTGTTGCACCGCCGAGCAGTACAGCAAATAGATCGAGAGAAATCGAGCCCAGAATCAGCTTCTCACGCCAGATGTAATGCAGGCCAGCGAGGGTTCGCGCCAACCCAGGTTCTTCCGTCGAACTGATTTTCGTGGCCGCCTTGATCTGCAGGATCATGATGGTCGCAAACAACGATGAAGCGAGCGATAAAGCGTAAACGGCGGATGGCCCGTTGGCCGCCGCATATACCAAGCCCCCGACCGTCGGGCCAAGTATCGTGGCGCTCATGAATACCGTGCTCGCCCACGCCACCGCATTCGGAAAATGCTCCGGCGAAACGAGGCGCGGCAAAATCGAGCGACCCGCGGGACCATAAAACGACCGCACGACACCAAGCAAAAGGGACACGCCATAAATTGCGTGCACCGATTGCGCGTCGCTAATACTGATCGCCAGCAGCAGGGAAGAGCAGGCTGCAAATCCGATGTAGCAAAGCGCGATGAGTTTCTTTCGGTCGAAACGGTCGGCGGCGTGCCCGGAGATCAGAAAGAGCAGCAGTCCGGGAAGAAATTGGAATAGTCCTACGAGCCCCAGAGCCAGCGGCTGCGACGTGATCGCGTAAACCTGCCACCCGATCGCGACAGTCTGCATCTCCAGCGCACACACCACGAACCAACGCCCAAGCTGGAAATGCACGAAATCCGGATACGTGAACGCAACTCGACCGGAGAGTCTTCCTTCGGTGGTCGCCATTTAGGATTAGCTTGCTGCCGCGCTTTCGGCGCCAGCGCGGTGGCGCATGAGCGAAAACTCCAGTACTTGCCCGGTGAGAACTTCAATCTGACGCGCCAGCGTCGGCTCGGGAACATCTTCCTCGAAGACCGGCGTCGCCGTATTGAACACAACGCCAATCGGCGTGGGCCATCCGCGCAGCGCGTGAATCACCTGGCGCATCGTTGCCAACGTCGCCACGGCGGCTTGCCACCCCTGCGCGCATGCAATCAAGCCGACGGCGCGGCCCTCAAGATAGGGAAACTTGTTTTCGCGCAGCGCTTCCGCGTAATCGAGCGCGTTTTTCACCATACCCGAAACCGAGCCGTGATATCCCGGCGAGGAAACGATCACGCCGTGCGCGCCGCTCAGGGCTTCCACGAGCTTCGTCACTTTTTCGGTTTCGGCCGGCGCTTCCGGCACGTAAGCCGGCAGATCGAGTGCGTCGCCCGTGATGATTTCCGTCAGCGCGCCTTGAGCTGCCGCGCGCTCAAGCGCGTAACGAAGCGCCTTTTCAGAAGATGATCCGGGTCGAAGTGTGCCGCCAATACCGACAATGCGAGGTTGGAATTGAGTTGCCAATTTGTCGTGCCCCCAGAGAAAAGTGTATCGCGGAACCGAGAATGCGAGAAACAGTCAATCGCGTGTACCGCAGCCCTTTGGTTGTGGAGTAGTGAGCGAAATTTTGTGCGCCTTGCCTGCCGAATCGTGCACGCGACTGCGCCAAAACACAGCCAGGCATGGCTGTGCCACTAAGCCATGGAAACGCGTTCAATCCGGGCGCCGAGATCGGAGAGCTTCAATTCAATCTGCTCGTATCCACGATCGATGTGATAGACGCGATCAATGGTGGTCGTATTCTCGGCTACGAGCGCCGCGAGAACCAGTCCGGCGCTCGCGCGCAGATCGGACGCCGTCACTGGCGCGCCGGTCAGCGGAGTCGGTCCGGTCACCGTCGCCGTATTTCCGTCGATCGTGACGTGCGCGCCCATGCGCATCATTTCGGAGGCGTGCAGCATGCGGTTTTCGAAGATCGTCTCGCGAACGTGCGAGACGCCCTCAGCCTGTGTCGCCAACGCCATGAACTGCGCCTGCATGTCGGTCGCAAAGCCGGGATATTCCTCGGTTGTCACATCTGCGGCGACCAACTTTCGGGTTCCCCGTACGCGCACCCGCCGGTTTTTCTCGCACGTAATTTCCGCACCGCACTCACGCAGTTTGTCGATCACGGCCTTCAGATGCCCCGGCTCGCAATTCTCGAGCAGAATATCGCCTCCTGTGATCGCGCCCGCCACAAGAAACGTTCCCGCCTCGATCCTATCCGGAATAATTGTATGCGTCGTACCATGCAGGTTCTCCACGCCTTGTATGCGAATCGTCGGAGTGCCGTGCCCCTCAATCTTCGCGCCCATCTTGATCAGAAGCTCAGCCAGATCTGGAATTTCGGGCTCAAGCGCGCAATTTTCCAGGATCGTTTCGCCCTCGGCCAATACTGCGGCGGTCAAGATATTCTCCGTGCCGGTCACGGTGATCTTCGGGAACCGGAACGTCGCTCCGCGCAGCCGCTTCGTCCGCGCCTCCACGTAGCCATGATCCACGGTAATATCCGCGCCCAGCGTCTCCAGCGCTTGGATGTGCAAATCCACGGGCCTTGCGCCGATTGCGCACCCCCCCGGCAGGGAAACGCGCGCATAGCCAAATCGCGCGACGAGCGGACCCAGCGTTAAAATCGAGGCTCGCATCGTCTTCACGAGTTCATAGGGCGCTTCGGCGTGAGACACCGATTCGGCTTGGATGATGAATTCGCTCGGCGGAATGTCCGGCGATTCGACGCGGCAACGCATATGCGCCAGCAGCTTCGCCATCGTGATGATGTCGCGCACGTGCGGAATATTGCGCAGGTGGACAGGCTCGGCCGTCAGCAGCGCCGCCGCCATCGCAGGCAACGCCGCATTTTTCGCGCCGCTGATCTCCACCGTGCCTTCGAGCCTGCGCCCGCCCTTAATCTTGAACTGATCCATTGCTTTGTCCCTTAGCCTAAACCACGAATCTTGTTACGTGGGATCGTCAAACTCCCGCAGCTTGCTTCCGCATTTCCAGCGCCTTCCGCACATTCCCGCGCGCCGCCACAAGTCGTTTCTTCGCAGCACTTACGTCCACTTCTGCCTTGAGCATCACCAGCGCAGTCGGTAAATCGTGTCCCGCGCGCCGCAAAGCGTGTGCCGCCGCAGACGGCGAAACCCCAGCGGCTTCCTCTAGAATCCGCGCGCCACGCCGCTGTAACTTCTTATTCGTCAGCGCGACGCCGACCATCCAGTTCTCGTAAACTCGCCCGATTCGCGCCATCGCAGCGGTAGAAAGCATATTGAGCACCATTTTCTGGGCGGTCCCCGCTTTCAGCCGCGTGGAACCGCTCACAACTTCCGGCCCAGTGTCCACCGCTATAGCAATCTGCGCCTGCTTCGCGAGTTCCGATCGTGGATTAGATGTGACGCCCACCGTCGTTGCCCTGCGCTGCCGAGCCAGCCGTAACGCTCCCAAAACGTAAGGCGTTGTTCCGCTCGCCGCGACCCCTACAACCACGTCATTCCGCATCACTCCGGCCCGCCGTAAATCTCGTGCTCCGTTCGCCGCCGAATCCTCCGCGTCTTCCACGGCATGGCGCAGCGCGCGCTGGCCGCCCGCAATCAATGCCTGCACCATGCGCGGCGGCGTACCGAAAGTCGGCGAACACTCCGAAGCATCGAGCACTGCAAGGCGTCCACTAGTCCCCGCGCCCACATAAATCAGCCGTCCGCCCGATTCGAGCGCCTTCACAATCGCGTCCACGGCTCCCGCGATCTGCGGCAGCACGCGCTTCACGGCCAATGCAACGCGCGCGTCCTGGCGATTCATCGCGCGCACAATCTCAATTGTCGGTTTCCGGTCGAGGCCTCGCGTCTGCGGATTGCGCTGCTCGGTCTTGGACGGTTTCACCCAGCCTGTGCCCCTCTCGATTATAAATGCACGGCAGGTTTTGGTACGGTGGCTTCTGCATCCCATGTATCGGCTGTGCTGAGGAAGTTATCTGTCCGGACTAAGGGAAGATCAAATGGGGCGGCAACGTCCGCAAAATCAAAGGGGCGAATGTCAGCGCCCGGGCGATGCGCCTTTATCTTCTTCCGACACGATATCCAGCGCGTGAAAAATCGCGTCGTGCACGGCCGGCCTGGCTTGCCGGATCTTTTCGTTTGAGCGCGTGGGATTCACGCGATTCGTCAGCAAGACTACGAAAAGCTGTCGCTCCGGATCGACCCAGATCGACGTTCCCGTAAAGCCCGTATGACCGAAGCTCGTGGCTGAAAAATAGTGCCCTGAAGTGGAAGGCGACGTCGGCACATCCCACCCAATCGCGCGCGCCGAATTGCCGATCTGATGCCTCGTCGTAAACATATCGATCGTGGACCACTGCGCGATTCGATAATGCCCGTAAATCCCCCCGTTCAGGATTGTCTGCGCAAAGATGGCTATATCGCCCGCCGTCGTGAAAAGCCCCGCGTGTCCTGCGACACCGCCCATCGCCCACGCGTTTTCGTCGTGCACTTCGCCCCACATCAGCTTCTTGCGATAGGTCGCGTCGTATTCCGTCGGCGCGATTCGGGAACGCATCTTTGCCGGCGGATTAAAGAGCGAATTCTTCATTCCCAACGGCTTGAAAATCTTTTCCTGTGCAAGCTTGTCCAGCGTCTCACCGAATAGCCTGTGCACAATCTCGCCTTCGAGGATCATCCCGAGATCTGAGTATTCCACCTGAGTTCCGGGTTCGTGAACGAGCGGTTCGGCCATCACCAGTCTCAGAATTGGACCATAGCCGTTTGCCTGTAAGAAGAAATCGCGATGCGCGGGCAAGCCGGAATCGTGTAGCAACAACATGCGAACCGTAATTCGCGAGCGCCAAACGGGATTTGGATCGGATTTCGCCGCAGCTGCAAATTCCGGCAGATAGCGCTCCACGGGCGCGTCGAGATCGAGCTTGTTCTGCTCCACCAGCATCATCGTCAGCGTCGTCGTCACGATCACCTTCGTCATCGACGCGACGTCGTAAAGCGTATCGGCCTTCACGCGCTCGGCTTTTTTATCCCGCGTGAATTTCCCGAATGGATGCACCGCCAACGCGCCCTTATATCCCACAGCCAGCACGCCGCCCGGAAACGCATCATTCGCAAGTTGCTGATCGAGCACTTTGTAGACGGGCTTGAGTCGCGCCGAAAGCGCCGATGACTTCACCAGTTGCATCGGATTCGCAGGCATGTCCAGGCCCGCTCCACGTTTCGCCGCGCCCGGCACGCTGACCGGAATTCTGCCGCTGATCGCGCTCTTGCCCAGCAGCGCGTTCGCGACAGCCCGTTGCGCCACGTTGTTGGTGGAAAATTCCGAAACCCACGTCTTCGCGTTTGGGAACGCGCCGATCAAATAAGGATTTCCAAACGCCGCCACGACGGTCGGCTTACCATTCGAAATCAATTGATCGACAAACTTACGCTGATCCTCAGGAATGCCGACATTGCCTTTGCCATCCATTACGCGCACAAAGAGCGCCGCAATCGCCACGTCGTAACTCGACGGCGGCGGCAGCTTCAAATTGCTCACGGGCGAAAACACAGCGTCCGCCCGCAGCGTTTTCAGCGAACCCACCTGCTTTCGCAACTCCGGCTCGAGCGTGTCGCCCGGATACGCATCGCGATCCGCCGCGAGCGATATAAGCAGCACGCGCTGCGGGTTCGCCGGATCAATCGGCAACACATAATCCGAATCACGCAAAAGCGTCACGCCGCGGTCCGCAATCGCCTGCGCCTCCAAAGCCGTACTCGGCATCGAAAACGTCTGCTTGAGTGCGCCGATCTCAACCGTCCGCTCCCGGTGCAGTCCGAGCCTTGCTTTCGCGGACAAAATCCGCGTCACGGACTCTTCGATCCGATTCTCGGTCAGGCGGCCGCACTCGATTGCCTCTTCCATCGCTGTAATCGCCGCCTCTGGCGCAGGCGGCAGAAGCAACACATCTTCGCCTGCCTCGATCGCTCGCACGGCAGCTTCGCCCGGCGCGTAAAGGTCTGCGACGCCGCCCATATTCATCGCGTCCGTGACGATCAAGCCCGTGAAATTCATCTCGTTGCGCAGCAACCCGGTCAGAATCTTTCGCGAAAGCGTCGCCGGCATGTTCGGCATGTCGTCGAGCGCGTTTACCTGCAAATGCCCTGGCATCACTGATGCGACTCCCGCTGCAATCGCCGCCCGGAAGGGAATCAGCTCCATGGCCTCAAGCGATGCGCGCGTCCCGGGCACCGACGCCAGCACCAAATGCGAATCGACGCTCACGTTTCCGTGCCCCGGAAAATGTTTTGCCGTCGCCAGCGCGCCATTTTCCTGAATACCACGCACGTAGGCACTCACGTAACGCGCCACTTCATACGGTTCCTCGCCAAACGAACGTATGTTGATGATCGGATTCTGCGGATTGTTATTCAGATCCGCGTCCGGAGCGAAAATCCAATGCACCCCCGCCGCCCGCGATTCAACCGCCGTCGCCTTGCCCACCGCATACGCGAGCGAAGGATCGCCGGTCGCCGCAATCGCCATCTGCCGCGGGAAAGCCGTCCCTTCGGCCAGTCGCATGGCCGTGCCGCCTTCAAAATCTGCGCCGACGAGCAAAGGAATCTTCGAGCGCCGTTGCAGTTCGTTCGTCAGCGCAACAGTCGGGTAAACCTGGCTCAGCCGCAATCCGCGCACTCCTGGCGCGGTGTGAACCATCAGCCCGCCGACGCGGTTCTCGTCGACTTGGCGCAGCATCTCCTGATATTCGGGGCTCTCCGAGGACATAAACTCGCCAAAGATCGGCACCATCAGCATCTGGCCAATTTTTTCGCGCAGCGTCATCGAACTGAGCGTCTGCTTGACCCATGAGGCCACGGCGCTGCGATTTCTGTTTTTGAGATTGGAGGATTTCAGCGATCGGCGTGAGGAAGGCGTCATGATCAGAAAGAAAGCAAGCGTTAACCAGCAAAATCCTGTCGTGAGGGCGCTGTCGGCAGCGCCGTGTTTACGAAAAGGCGGCGCGGCCTTGCGCCAAATGTTCGTCGCGGGCATTCTAATGTGCATGCGCCCCGCACCTTTATATAGCATTGAATCCATGCGCCACAAAGGAAGCTCTTCGTGTCAGTTTCGTTCGTGCGCAAAACTCACACGCGGGACGATCGTTTTGAGCGTGGCGCTCGCTTGGTTGTTCTCCGCGTCAGCGGTGCCTGCGCGCCAGTCTCCTGCGGTAGTGTTGCCGCCCGCTCCGCACACACTCACCGGCATCGACGTTCTCGAGCTTGAAAATTTCGCGCCGTTGCGCGGCAAGCGCGTCGGCCTGATCACGAATCAGACCGGCGTCGATTCACAGGGGCGCCGCACGATCGACGTACTGAAATCCGCCCCGGGCGTGAAGCTCGTCGCTCTCTTCAGTCCCGAACACGGCATTGCCGGACGCGCCGATTCCTCCGTTTCCAACGCCACGGACGAAAAAACCGGTCTCACGGTCTATAGCCTCTATGGCGCCACGCGTCGGCCTACGTCGGAGATGCTTGCGAATCTCGATGCGCTCGTCTTCGACATTCAAGACGCCGGCGTCCGTTTCTATACGTTCACCACGACGATGGCCTATTGCATGGAAGAGGCGGCCAAAGCGCATATCGCTTACTACGTGCTCGACCGGCCCAATCCTCTCGGCGGCGAAATCATCGAAGGACCGATGCTCGATCCAGATAAGCTTTCGTTCGTCGGCTATTTTCCGATGCCCGTTCGCTATGCGATGACGATGGGCGAACTTGCGAAAATGTTCAACGCGGAAAATAAGATTGGCGCCGATCTTCACGTCATCGCAATGAAAAACTGGCAGCGGAGCGAACCTTACAATCAGGCTGGCCTGCCGTGGGTCGCGCCCTCGCCGAATCTCCGCAGCCTCACCGAAGCCTACTTGTATCCCGGCATCGAAATTTTGCAGGCCGGAGGGGTCTCGGTCGGACGCGGCACTGATACTCCATTTGAAATCCTCGGTGCGCCATGGATCGACGGCAAAAAATTCGCCGCCGCGCTCGCCGGGCGCAAAATTCCCGGCGTGGAATTTTCCGCCGCTGAATTCACTCCTACGCAAGACCTCTATGCGGGCGAAATCTGCTACGGCGTCCGCATCCGGATCTCGCCCAAAGGGGAATTGCGCTCGATGCGCATGGGCTTGGAAATCGAAGTCGTGCTTCATCGCATGTATCCGCAGAATTTTCATGTCGATAAGACGATCACGCTCATTGGCAATCAGGCTACAGTCGACGCGATCGCCCGTGGCGAATCGCCCGCGAAAATCGTAAAGTCCTGGACGCCCGCGCTAGAAAAATTCCGCGCCACGCGCGCAAAATACCTCCTGTATCATTAAAGGAACCCGATTCATTTGTAGCGTAGGGGCGCATGCTCGCTGCGCCCTTTGTGAAGCCGCCGATATATTCGGCCGATATAGTCAGCGAATGAGCGCAGAACCTCAATCACGTCCGAAAGCCTGGCTCGCCTGGAGCAGCGGCAAAGACAGCGCCTGGGCCCTTCACCTCGCGCGTCAATCCAGCCAATTCGAAATTACCGCCCTCTTCACCACAATTAACCGCACGCACGAACGCGTTGCCATGCACGCCGTACGAGAGTCGTTGCTGGAGCTTCAGGCGGAATCCGCCGGCCTGCCCCTCGTTAAAGTCCCGATTCCGTCGCCATGCCCGAATGAAACCTACGAACAAGCCATGAGCGAGGCGATGGCCCGCGCGCGCAACGACGGGGTGTACCACGTAATTTTCGGCGACCTTTTCCTCGAAGACATTCGCGGGTACCGCGAAAAGCATCTCGCTGCTTGCGGCATGACGCCGGTTTTCCCCGTCTGGCGCCGCGATACGCGCGCCCTTGCCCAGGAAATGCTCGCCGCCGGGCTCAGCGCATATCTCACGTGCATCGATCCCCGCAAACTCAGCCCCCTCTTCGCGGGGCGCCGATTCGACGCAAGCCTTGTCGCATCGTTTCCAGACGATGTCGATCCCTGTGGTGAAAACGGCGAATTTCACACATTCGCGTGCGCCGGCCCGATGTTCCGCCATTCAATCTCCGTCGCGCCCGGCAAAATCGTCCACCGCGACGGCTTCATCTTCGCTGACCTGCTCCCGGAAACGCCGCCGTCCTGATCCGGCCTCTGTGCCTCCTTGTCTCTGTGGCACATCTACTTTTCCTGCGCTAAACTCCCCCAAATGCAGATTTGCTCCCTGTTGCCGTCGGCCACTGAAATTCTCTACGCCCTCGGCCTCGGCGCCTCTGTCGCCGGCGTGACGCACGAATGCGACTTTCCGCCCGCCGCCGCGAAAAAGCCGGCACTAATTCATCCGCGCCTGAGTCTCGACGTCTCTCCTGGCGAAATGGATCGGCAGGTCGCTGACATGATTGCTCGAGGCGAAAGCATCTACGCCGTCGACGCCGATTTGCTCGCGAAAATCGCGCCTGACCTAATCGTCACGCAGGATCTCTGCCACGTTTGCACCGTTTCGCCCGACGATCTCGGCGGTGCGCTGGCCCGCCTTTCGAAACGCCCGCGCGTCCTTTCGCTCACGCCGCACACGTTGGCCGACGTTTGGGAAGACATCCGTCGGGTGGGCGAAGCGACTCACCGCCGTCGCGACGCGCAAGCGCTCACGCTCGCCATCGAACAGCAAGTCGCTGGGATCGAAATGCAACTGGCCCGCGTCTCCAGACGCCCGCGCGTCCTGTGCCTGGAATGGCTCGATCCTTTTTACGTCGGAGGCCATTGGGTTCCTGAAATGGCCGCAAAGGCAGGCGGCGAAGACGTTCTCGGCATAGCAGGGAAACCCTCTTACAAAGTCACCGCCGATCAGATCGCTCAATCAAACGCCGAAATCATCCTTGTCATGCCCTGCGGCTACAACGCCGACCGAGCCGCAAGCGAATGGCGCGGATTCCATCCGCCCCAGACATGGCGCGATCTACCAGCCGTGCGTGAAAATCGCATCTTCGCCCTCGATGCCAACAGCTACTTCTCGCGCCCCGGGCCACGCCTCGCCGACGGCATCGCCATCCTCGCCCACATTCTCCATCCCGAAGTTTTCACTGCCGACTCTGTCCCGCCTGCCTCATTTCACCGTCTAAAGGAGAGCTTATGAAGAAGCTCACAAAGGCGCAGAAGCGCGATATCCGCGCGATCGCAAGACGACGCGACGAGGACACCGATTTTTCAGATGCGCCCCTGGTTCTCGTCTGTACGACCGCCGAAATCGGAGAGTTCTGTCGACCGAGGAAACGCGCCACACTGAAAATGAAGATCCGACGCTGAAATACGGCGATGACTGTCGACGCCAATCCGCGAATTGTCAGTTATTTCGGCAAGCCCGAATCAGACCTGGGCATCATTGGGCCGACCGAGGGGTTTTCTCCGCAGATCGGCGTTCTCGTCTCCATTTTGGCGTTCACTAGAGCGCAGGTGTTGAACTGCGTGCGTGGAATGTCAGTAAGCGATCTCGATTTTCTCCTTGATGTGGACTCGAACACTATTGGAGCGACGTTGTTTCATCTCGCCGCGACCGAAACCTACTATCAGCTAAACACGTTCGACGGTATGAGATGGGGCGAATGGCCCGCAAGCGTGAAGCGAAAATGGGATGTTGCCATGAACCTCGGCGACGAGGCGCGTAAAGCCATCAAAGCCAACAGCATCGACTATTATTTGGCTCTTCTTCGTGAGGCGCGCGAAGAGACGCTTGAGCAACTTCGTAATTGTGACGACGTTTGGCTCGCAGAAAGAGAAGAGGGCTGGGACTGGAACAATTACGCCAAATGGCTGCACGTTGCCGAACACGAATCAAATCACAATGGGCAGTTCAAATTCCTGAGAAGCCGTCTTGCGAAAACGGGCGCTCAAATTAAGGAGAATGACAAGCGATCTAGCGCGTTATAGGATCAGCTGCGCCAAGGGTTCTCGGAACATGCTTACGCGCCGCGACTTCCTGAAAATCTCGGCCGCCGTCGCCGTAATTTCCCCCATCGCAACTGCTCGCGGGAAATCATCGTCCGTTACTCTTTCATCCGATATCTCCGGCGCAAATTCTCTCCGCGCCCACGCTGAGCAACATGGCCTGCTCGTGGGCTGCGCTGTCACGCCCGAGAGACTTGCCAATGATTCCCGATACGCGCAGTTGGTCGCGACTCAAGCCAACCTCCTCGTCGCCGAAAATGCGATGAAGTGGAAGGCGCTCCGTCCGGCGCCGGACAAATTCGACTTCACCGCAGCTGACGCCATACTAACCTTCGCCGACTCGCACAACCAAAAGCTCCGCGGCCACAATCTCTGCTGGCACGAAGCGCTGCCGGATTGGTTCGCCGCAACCGTCACGAAAGACAATGCGCGGCAAATCCTCACGAAACACATCGAAACCGTGGCGGGCCATTTCGCCGGAAAACTGCACTCGTGGGATGTGGTCAACGAAGCGATCGATCCGGCCAGCCCTCGCGCTGACGGTCTCCGCGTCAGCCCATGGCTCGAACTCGCTGGCGAAGACTACGTCGACCTCGCGTTCCAGACAGCGCGCCGTGCCGATCCCAAGGCTCTACTCACTTACAACGACTATGGCATCGAGCTCGACACTCCCAAACACGTCACAAAGCGCGCTCACGTTTTGGCCCTCGTCCAGCGTCTGCACAAGAGCTCCCTTATCGACGGCGTCGGCGTGCAGAGCCATCTCAGCGCTGGCGATGACATTTCTGGCACAGGTCTGCCCGATTTCGTCCGCAAACTACGGGGCATGGGGCTCCAGGTCTTTGTCACCGAGCTCGACGTAAACACGCAAAAGGCGCGGGGAACTGCCGACGGCGGCGATGCCGAGGTTGCCCGCATCTACCTTGAGTACCTCACGCTTATGCTTGCCGAACCCAACGTAACGGCGGTGCTCACATGGGGCATCACGGACCGCTACACCTGGCTTAACAGCTCGAAATACGCTCGCCCTGATGGCCAACCCCAGCGGCCTCTACCATTCGACGCCGAATATTTGCCCACCTTGGCGTTTTGGGCCGAACGAGCCGGGTTGGATTCGCGCGCCACTCTCACAGGCACTGCCTAAGACTTCCCTAATGCCCAAGCGTGCCCTTTTCGCGACAAATTTTGTCAATATCGCTTGTTTCGCGTTGTAGGCCGCCGTGGTGCAGTGCTATGATTTTTTCGCTCGACGCGCCGTCTGCGCAGGGCGGCCGCAAAAAGGCATTCGCGGTAGAAAGTGTTCTAGGGGAACCTGTTCAACAACATGACTTTTCGCCCCCGGGGTGGTTTGGTATCTCGCGTCGTTCTCTCGACAGTTTTTAGCGCCGCGCCCTTTTTGTGTGCGCACGCTGCCGCGGGCCGGGCGCATTCCGCAACCGTGACTCATCCTGCCCCAGGCTCCCGGTCCACCGCAAAGCCCGCAATCAGGCACTCGTCGGCGGTCAGAAAGACATCCACTCGAACTGTTGCGCACGCGGCGCATCCCGTGCGACTGAGCCGCCGCGCGCGATTGGCTCGGGCGCGTGCGGCGGCCGCATACCGTGCACGTTTGGCTGCGGCGCGTCAACGCCAGCTTGAGCGCACCGAATTCAAGCGCGATGGCAATGGCAACCTGATTCCGAAAATTCGCGCCGCCGCCGCAATCGTTTTTAATCCCGCGACTGGTGTTGTCCTTTGGGAAGAGCACTCCAAAGAGCAGCGTTCGATCGCCAGTCTTACGAAACTGATGACGGCCGTCGTCTTTCTCGCTGACGATCCGGATATGACGCGCGTCGTCGAAGTCACTCGGCCGGACGTTACTAACGCCTCCGTTACGCATCTGCGCGCGGGAGATCAGATCCAACTGGGTGAACTCCTCCACTTAATGCTGATCGCATCGGATAATGGCGCTGCCCGCGTCCTCGCGCGCACTTCAGATGGCTCAACGCCCGCATTCGTCGGCCGCATGAACAACATGGCGCAGTTTCTCGGTCTCGCGAACACGCATTACGAGGATCCAACGGGCCTCGACCCGAACGACGTTTCGACGGCCTACGATATTTCGCATCTGATCGCCTTCGCGGCGTCGGACGAGACTATCGGGCCGATCATCCGTACCGAAACTTATGACGTGCACACCACGGCGCGTGTGATTCCAATCCACAGCACGAATAAGCTGCTCGGTACCGGCGTCGACGTCCGAGGCGGTAAGACAGGCTTCATCAACAAGGCAGGCTACTGTCTCGCTACGCTCCTGCAGATTCCGCAGGGGAATCAGATTGCCGTTGTCGTCCTCGGCGCGGGCAGCAGTTCCATGCGCTTCTGGGACACGCGCCGCCTCTTTAACTGGGCTTCCGTAAGCGGCCAAGTCGCCGCAGCCGCCCCGGTGACCGCAAACCGCTGAAAATAGCGTCGCCGAAAGCGTAACCAATCCTGGCTGCGCTCTTACGACCACAGATCACGCCAGGTCCGGCTTCAGGTTCGACAGGGAAGGAAATTCGCCTATAGCCTCTGGTTTTGCCCCCTTTTCTAGCGGTCGAACCGCGTCCGGTCGGGAGGTCGTTTTTATTGGTAATTCTCGGCGGCGCTATTCGTGCCGCAAATCCGTTACAATACGGGCCCAAGGTAAGCGCCGATGAAAAATCGCTCCGTTCCCGCCGACGTAATTCTTCCGCACATCGCATATCAGGATCTCGAAGCGGCCATCGCTTGGCTTAACAACGCTTTCGGTTTTGTCGAACACTACCGCTATGGTGACCCGATCAGCGGCGCGCAACTGCATCTAGGAAACGCCTGGATCATGGTGGAGGCCGCAAAACAGGGAACCAAAAGCCCGGCTCGACTAGGTTACGGAACGCAGAGCCTCACGATTTTTTGGAAGATGTGGACGCGCACTATGCCCGCACCAAAGCCGCCGGCGCTAAAATTCTCGAACACCCGCACGAAGCGATTTACGGTGAATACCAATATGCCGCGGAAGATATCGACGGGCATCACTGGCTCTTCTCGGGTCACGCGCGCGACGCGAATCCCGCCGGCTGGGGAGCTAAAGTGAAGTCGTAGGGGCAGATGCTTGCTGTGTCCTTTGCTCGGGGAATCTGCTTGTCCGTTTTTACTCGCCGCTAAATTGCACAGGCGCGACCGAAGCCAACGCCTCTATCGTGCTGTGAATCGCCCGAATCGGCGCCGCGACGTGCACCGTCTCATCCCGGTTGGCCACATCGACCACAATATCGCCGCCGTATTTCGCCACATGCACGTATTCGTCCGGGTCAGATACCTCGACGAGCGTCATATCCGGCGCATCGCTCAGCCCGTCGAGCGCTTCGCGAACGGTCGGCAGCCACGGCTGAATCTGCTCGGACGCGTGCGACAACTTGTCATTCGGCACGAGGCGCACCGCAATCGGTGCGAGCATCGCCGGCGCGATCACGTGAATGTGCGGCGGCGAATCCCGGCGTTGCACCACATTCACATCAACGAATCCTTCGCTGCAAAGCAGCCCGGCGCCCGCCACCGCCGCGCCGACCATCCCCAACGCAATCTTTCCCAGCAGTATCATTTACGCTCCTCCCATCAGGCTCACCAGGACCTCCGGTTTCTTGGCGAGTGGTTTTTTGTCAGGCGGTCACGTTGCAAACGCCTCCCAGCTATCGCGGGCCCACCGCGCCGCTGACTTCGTTTCCTCCGATCACTGCGGCTGGCTATGGCTATCCACCCAAACGCGCACGTGCTCGGACGCATTCTCCACCGTCACCAAAAACGTATCGCCCGCCCTATCGAGCGCCTGCAAGGCCGCCGCCACGTCGATCTCATTCTTCTGCGTGGTGGAAAACAGCGCATCCACCACTGAAATGGGCACGGTCACATTGACGTTATCGCCGTGCTTTCCTGCGTCGTTCACATGGACCACGATATTGCCGCCGGCCTTCGAGACGTCGATGTTCTCGTCCTTTTGCCGTACGGTAACCATCTTATTGTCCGGCGACGTCTTGATAGCATCGATGATCGTCGGCATGTCGATTCCCTTGAGCTGATCGTTATCCAGCGTCACGCGCCCGTTGTGCAATGGCCCGCGATTAATTGTCGGCAGCACTTTCTCGGCCACGGACAGCGGCAGGTTCACATTCACGTTCTCGCCGCTCGTTTTCGTGTCCGACACCTGGACGTGTAGAAACCTCTCCTCCGGAGCAGCCGCAGACACCCTCACCATCAAAAATACCGCGCAAAGCAAAGCCGCCGCCGTAGCGGCAAACCGCCCCGTAGTGGAAGCAGCGCTTCTCGTGTGCATGTGATCCCTCCTCATGCCCACAGATACGATCCCCGCCTCCAAAAAGTTCCACGGTCGGCTTTGAAGCGGCCGAACCGCCGTTTGAGATGCTTGAGGACCA
Organism: uncultured Acidobacteriota bacterium; assembly: GCA_963753205.1. GTDB lineage: Bacteria > Acidobacteriota > Terriglobia > Acidiferrales > UBA7541 > Palsa-295. Next base: position 406,515 of record CAVWBL010000004.1, read on the forward strand.
CTCCTTTTGTCCAGGTCCGTTCCTACCCGTTTGAGTGATGTGCGCTGCAACGGAACCTGTCAAAGTCAGCCCCATACACGCGGTCACTCCGCAAAAACACAGGAGATTCGAACCAAATGGCAAGCACGTTGATTAACCTTTCAAACGAATTGGCAGCAATCGTAGATGTCGTCGCGCCGCATATCGTCAGCGTGCGCGCGCGCCGACATTACCCCTCAAGCGGCGTCCTTTTAAGCAAAGACGCGATCGTTACGGCCGATCACACGATTCATCGTGACGAGGATATTATCGTCACGCTCCCGGGCGGCACGAGCGCCGCTGCAACGCTCGTCGGGCGCGATCCCGGCACGGATTTAGCGGTGCTGAAGCTCCAGACTCCGGCGTCGCCATCGACGCAACCTGCGAGAGCCGCGACTGTGAAAGCCGGCGAACTGGCTCTCGTCATCGGCCGCTCGCCCGATAGCGGCGCCAACGCGAGCCTCGGCATCGTCAGCGCGATGTCCGGCGCGTGGCGCACCTGGCGCGGCGGCCAACTCGACGCTTACATCCGCCTCGACGCAAGGCTATTCCCCCAATCTTCGGGCGGCGCCGTAGTCAATACGCGCGGCGAGCTCATCGGCATCGCCACGTCGGCGCTCTCACGCATCGCAGGCGTAGCAATACCTATATCGACCGTCGCAGGCGTCAGCGAAAAAATACTGCAACGCGGCTTCGTCCCGCGCGGATATTTTGGAATCGGCGTGCAGCAGGTTCCTTTTTCGGACGACCTGCGAAAGGGCGTATCCATCTTGAATCGCGGCGGACTGATTATTCTCAGCGTCGAGCCAGGAGGGCCAGCGGACAAGGCCGGACTGTTGATCGGTGACGTCGTCACCAGCATCGGTGACGCGCGCATCGAGAGCGCAGAAGAGCTTCAGAACTTCTCCGATTCCGGAGTCGTAGGAACGACGGTGAACATCAACTACGTACGCGGCGGCGCGATGAAGCAATCGCCATTGACTGTCGGCGAGCGCCCGGGAAAACGGAGTTGAAATGGCCATCTCAAGATCTGCCGGATTCGGCGAAATTGCCGAGAGGTTGCGCCGCTCGACCGTGCAGGTGAGAGTCGGAGGCGCGCAAGGCTGGCACCGTGGCGGCGGTCAAGGCTCAGGCGTGATCGTGAAGCCCGAAGGAACGATCGTCACCAACGCGCACGTTGCCTCCGCGAAGCCAATCGAAGTCGAATTGTGGGACGGCACTCGAGCACCGGCCGGTCTCGTCTCGCGTGACGCGCTCCGCGATCTCGCCGTGCTCCGCATCGCCGCAACCGGCCTGCACGCCGCTCCGCTCGCCGATTCGGATCGCCTCCGCGTCGGCGAACTCGTGATCGCCATCGGCAATCCGCTTGGCTTTACCGGCGCGCTCACCACGGGCGTTGTACACGCGCTCGGACGAGTCCCGGGCCTCGGCCCGATGAAATGGATTCAGGCGGACGTGCGCCTCGCTCCCGGAAATTCCGGCGGTCCGCTCGCCAATGCTCGCGGCGAAGTCGTCGGCATAAACACGATGATTGCCGCGGGAGTCGGCCTCGCCGTCCCCAGCAACGCCGTTTCGCGCGTGCTGAAAGCCAAATCGTCGCGTGCTCCGCTCGGCGTCGTGGCGCGTCCAGTGGAAGTGGTCGTGAACAAGGCGTCGCAGCTTGGCATCCTCATTCTTGAGATCGTCAAAAACAGCGCTGCTGAAGCAGCGTCGCTGATGCTGGGCGATATCCTCGTCGGTTTCGATGGACGCCCGTTCGATTCCTTCGACGATTTCGAGTGTGCGCTCGCGGCCGATTCCGACCGCGTCGTTCGCGTGCAGTTTCTGCGGGGCGATCGCACGAACGTCCGCAGTGTCGCCGTTCGCCTCGGGCTGCACAGCATGGCCGCTGCATGATTCGCGTGCTCATCAAGGCTTCGTCGCCGGTCGTCAAGGCCGGTCTGGAAGTCTTGCTGCGCCCTTACGCGCAGTTTCAATTGATCGACGAAGCCTCGGACGAATTGAATTCGGATTCGCCCGCGGGCGCCTTCACTGGCACTGGCGATTCGCACGCAGACGTGATTTTGGCCGAAGGTGACTCAGCTCACCAATTTGAAGGTAGAGGGTTTTCAGTGGGTCCGAGCTTTAACTCCGACATAAGAGGCGCGTTTACAAGTGGGGCTTTGGTGCCTGAGGAATTGGTTTCGCAACGCTCTCCGGTCGTACTTTTGGTCCGCGATCCAACCGAAGCTTGGACAGACGCCTTGCGGCTCGGTGCCAGAGCCGTCTTGCCCTCAAACGCCAGCGCTGCCCAGATTGCCGCCGCAATCGAAGCCGTCAGCGCGGGCCTTTTCGTTTTGGACGCGGAAGACGCCGATCAGATCCTGTCACCGCGCAACGCAAATCATTCCGCCGACCCGCTCGTCGAATCGATGACGCCGCGGGAAATCGAAGTCCTTCGCGCCGTGGCTGAGGGTCTCGCTAACAAGGAAATCGCCGCTCGCCTCGGCATCTCCGAAAACACCGTAAAGTTCCACGTCGGCTCCGTCATGGGCAAACTCGGCGCCGCAAGCCGCACCGAAGCCGTCATGCTTGGCATCCGCCGCGGACTCATCTTCCTTTAATTCTCTCCTCCACTATGGCTTAGCCGACCTTTGGCTGTTCTCATGTGTGACCCTGGCGGTTCTAGGCGTTAGCGGCTTCGCGGAATTGGGCGGCGTGCTTTCGAGCAATTGACAATTTCTGTAGATGGCGCATGGCGCCGATGGCACCGACGGCAAGAAACGCGGAACACGAGTCACCATTCCCACCTCCGGCTGAATCTTCGTCGGAATCGGGATGACTGGCGCCGGCGTGTTCGCAGGCCAGTTAGGAAGCAGCATTGCTCTCGCTCGTGGACGCAGTTGCTGTGGGATGACCTGTTGTTGAGGGGATTGCTTGGGTTGCTGCTGTGCTGATTGTCCGAAAGCTGGTACAGCAAATAGTAAGAATATCGCCATAGCCATGTGCATTTTCATGGCCTCACCTCGTGACGATCATACGCCGCCTTCAAGATGGTCGGCAACATGGATAGCAGCTTGCCCTCCCCCAGTATTTAGGAGCTGTCACGAAGCAACCCTGCGATCGACAGTGTTGATCTGGTTTGTCGTGGTTCTCGCCTGAAATTATCCAAGCGCGGTGGTCGGTTTTTCGCAAACAGTGTTGGGCAAGAATTCGGTCGGCGCAATGCGATCTCTGGCTAAGAGCAACGCGGAATTTCAAACTCGCAGAAGAAGAAAGAATTCCTCCCTAAAAAATAGAGGGGAGAATCATGGAGGGCGAGAAGACTTTGCTTGCTAGGGCGAGAAGGCCTGCAGCAGGGGCACTCCACGACCTCCCGCCAGTCGCGAGAGAATTTGCACCAGACGGTTTTGGGCTTGTTGCTGCCAGCGCGAATCCGAGAGCACGTGCAAAGCGATCGACAGCACGCTGAGGACTTTTCGGGTGCCGTGACGAGGCTTACGGCGCTCCAATTCAAAGTAGGGGCGGAGCTTTTCCGCGAGCGGATCCGTCCCTAACAACAGAACGAGCAAATAGGCGAGCGTGAATCCCATCAGCACCCGCAGCAGGCGCTCGGAGCGGTCGACCTTGAGATGCAAACCGCGCAGCCCCAGATGACTCTTCCAATCCCGAAAACACTGCTCGATCTGCATGCGTTGCCGATACAACCGGACCACTTCTTCGGTGGGTAGCCAGGATTCGGAATCTGGCGGCACGATCAAGAACCAGGGTTCTCGAAATCCCTTTTCGCGATATACGATCACATCGACCGGTTCAGCTTTTTGACTGTGGTAGAGGACCTGGGTGTAGCGAGTTGCATGGCCCTGGCGATGGGGAAGCCGTCCCAAACTCAGTCGTCGCCGCCGGCCATTCACTTTCGTCTGCACCAGCACATCGCGGCGACCGCGGATCAGAAAGGGCTGCTGGCCGTTCTTTAAATCCTTGATTAGCTCCACGCGGGCATAGCCGCGGTCGAAAACCAAGATCAGCCTTACGCCGCGCGGGACGGCCTGCCCTAACCAAGTCAGCAGATAACCCTCGATGGTGTTTTGCGAAGCGGGAAAGACCTTTTCCCAGGGATATTCGAAATCGACCCAAGCGACCGGCACGGCTCGCCCCTGAAAGGGGATGGCCGCATTGACCACCTCCACCTCATTCACCGTGGTTTGATCGACGAGCACGATCACCCAACGGGGCGGCTTTTTCCCCAAGACCACCCCCAGCATGCATTCGGCCAGACTGGAAGCGTACTTGCATTGCAGGAAGCGCGATAGCCATTTATAGCTGCTTTTGAACTTCTTCCCCTCAGGCAAGACTCGGGCGATGGAGGTCAAGTGCAGACCCCCGTAGCCGAAACGGACAGTCCCGGCCAACTCGAGGAAGGCGCAGGTCAGGCGGGCAAGGTTCTTGCGCACGGTGCGGCGGAGGCCAGAGAAATGGGTATCGACGAGTTGCCGGATGGCAGAAAGGAGACCCTCTTCGTGATTCATTTAGATAAATGAAACACAAGAACCTCAAAAAAAGACTGCGGACTACGGCCGCAGCAGTTCGTGATTTAATTCACTGATCGCTTCCAATCCCTTTCTCAGGCGCTGATAATTACGCACCCACTGCTGAACCTGAGCGCGCTGCTCGGGACGAATGCTGAACTGTCGCGTTTTCCCGCCTGGGTAAGTCACCGTGAGCACCCAGACAGGATGTCCTCCTCCGGCCCGGCACTTCGGACAGCGCCGCGCATGGCGAATGGTCCGCCGCAGCAACGTTCCGCGGGCGATCTGCGTGGGGTCCGGGAGTTCCTTAGCCAGCCGCTCGCGAGACTCGACAATGTCCTTGTGTTTCATTCACCTACATGAAACATGACATCGATCTTCTTGTCAATCGAAATTCCTTCGGGCGGTATTGAAAAACTGGGGGAGGGCAAGGGATAGCAGACGGGCAAGTTTAGTGCGCTCACAGAGCGGCTCACAGGTCACATCACGGCTCCATCATAGGCGAACCCGGTGGCGGGAGGCGCACCGAACCCATGAAGGAATCAGTGAGCCGCTGCGACACGATATATCGTTTTGTGATCTGGCCATAAAGCTCCGAGGGCTGCGCCACCCAAGAAACCGAACACTGCGCCGACTCCCACTGGAATAGCCTTCCCGCAATATCCTATGCAGGAATTATTATTCGAAGATGTCGCTGCGCCTACTCCGGCGCCAATTCCACCGCCTAGGCCAGCTCCGATCAGGCTGTTGCGGAGACGGTGTGCATGGTTCACGAGCTTAACGCTCCGAACGTCCTGCTTTTGGATTGTCTGCGCTCCCGATCGGCTTTGCAACGAGATGGCTCCGTCGGAAACATTCACAAGTGTCCCGGAGGCTTTCTTCGAGTTCATTTCGAGCACTTGAATCTTCTGGCCCGCTGGAATGGTGTTTAGATTTCCCCAAGCTGCTGTACTTCTTTGGGCGAACGAAGCACAGGGCACTGCCAGAACGCACAGCAAAAACCAGAGCTTTCGCATGAGTGTGCGCTCCATTGGAGTTATATGCCAATTACGCGAGACTAAGGGGCCGGTATGATTCGGACTCTGTCGCGATTGTACGTTTCTTCGGCCTGTGCCACAACACAATCACAATTTGATTCCGCCCTCAATCAATCGCGCTTTGAGGAGTAACTGTATTCAACAAGTGTTTTCATGTGAAGGCAATACAGATAAAACAACTTCGAAGGATGGGCGGTCGCGGTAGCCAGCAGGGAAAGCGAAAATACATTCCGGCAAAAATTAGTAGGGGCGGTGGGGATCGAAATTGCACCCCCTCACTTCTAAGTCTCACCGACAGAAGGCGTTACCAAACGCTCTCCAGTCTCAATTGTTAGAACTGTTAGAAAACAGCCTCTAACTTTTCAGGAGGGATCATAAAATGGCTCCAACTTCGCAATTAGCGGCCACGCTGAGCGATGCGCAACCTACGCCTCCAGCGGCGCCCGTACAGATTCCGGCTACAGGGGCGAACACGGCAGCCACGGCGCCGCTGGCCCAAGCGGTGCCAACCCCGGCGCCTGTCCAGCCAGCAGCAGCGCCAGCAACACCCCCTCCGGCGGCCGGGCAGCCCTCCGTCTGGAAAGACTTGGCGATGGGCGCGCTGTGGGGCCTGACCGGAGCGGGCAAGAGCGGAGCGCTGAGCGGACATGGTAGAGGCGGCGATGCTTTCGCCGCAGGAGTGGCCGGCGGAGTCGGAGGCGTGCTCGAGGAACAGCCTGCCTTCAAGGCGCAGCAGGCAGCGCAGGCAATGGACATCAAATTCAAATCCGCCCAGGCCGCGGACCTTCAGACGGAATATGCCATCCACGAGGCGCAGCTAAACCATCTTCCGCAGGAATACCAATCCGAGCTGAATACTCAGAACCTCGACATGATGGCGAAGCTGCAAAGCCTCGGCATTACTCCGGTTGCCGTGACAGGAGACAATCCCGGCGATGCCCAGGCGACAGGCCGGAACCTCACCAAGCAAGGCGGTGGCATGGGGAATCTCTACACCATCGAAGTGCAGCAAAACGGCAAGACCGCTCATATCAGCTACGACTTGGATCAACTCGCGCAGAAATCGCAGGGCCTTTCGATCATCAACGAGGCTGAGACGGCGCAAACCGGAAGGGCGATGACTACTGCGCAGATGTGGGGGCAAATGACGCCCACGCAAAAAGTAGCGGCGCAAAACGAAGCCTTGCATTTCCTGAACCCGCAAATCACCAGTCGGCCGGGATTGGACAGCGCAAAGGCCACGCTTGCCACACTTAAAGCGCAGACGCAGACCGACGAAAACAAAACCTCATCAACAAGTATCAGAAAGCGATCGACACGGCAGAGCCCGTAGTCAAGCAGGCAGAATCCGACGCTAGCCAGAGAGCGGCGACCAAGGCCCAAAATCAAGTTATCGCTGAAAATTCCGGCCCGGCGCTGCAGGCGAAAGCGAACTCCGCGGCCGCAGAGGAAACGGCCCGGCAAAACGCCAGCAATCAATCGGGCTATGCCACCTTCACCGATCCGCAAGGCGCGCAGCATACAGTTCAGGCCACCTACGCGGAAGCGCAGCAAAAGGGTTTCGGCAACTGGCGCAAGGTCAGCAATTCGGACATCAGCAAAGACCAGCACGACATAAAAGTCCTCAACGATATTTCGATCAAGTCGCAGAACGTCTCTAGCGCTGCGGCTGCGATGGATGACAACTCATGGAAGACAAGCGTACGTCGCGGCCCAATATCTTTCCGATCATCCGAACACAACCACGGAGTCCCTGTTCAAGAGCGGAGTGCTGAAAAACGCCACACCGCAAACAAAGAATTACGTAATCGCGGTCAATTCCTTGCGCGAGACTTCGATGGGACTGCAAAAAGTTCTGACCGGGTCGGCGCGAAACAACGAGACGCAGCTCAACGCGCTACTCAACACGCTTCCCGGCGTAGAGCCTGATTCCGCCACCGTGAGACAGAAGCTCGGCGCATTCGATCAAAACCTTGGCATGCTTGCGCAAGGGCTTCCCGAAAATACGGGCGTCTCGCTGCAAGTCGGCAGACGTAATACTCCGCAATTTTCGCCTCCCGCTCCGTCCGATGTAGTCCGCAGCGGAACATTGAACGGCCAAAAGGTCTACCAGTTAAGAAACGGAAGCGCAGTCTATGCGAACGGAGCGCCCGCACAATGAGCAGCACCGCGATTCAGTGGGACGCGCAGCCCGATACGTCTGCGCTTCAGAACCCGCGGCGCAGCCTTCGCAGCCGCAGCACCAGCTCAGCCTTCGAATCAAATTCAGTGGGACTCTGCGCCGGACACTTCACCTCTTCAGCAGAAGAATCTTTCGGCTCGCGCGTCTGGCAGGGCGTGAGGCAGTCGGCTTTAGGGCAACTGTGGGACATGGCCGTAGCTCCGCCTCAAAATTCCATCGAAGGACATATCGCGATGATCGCCGGGCCGCAAGCTCTAACCGCATATCGCGCGGCAGAAATTCGTTAGCTCTGCTGAAAATTCGTTGAAACAGTCAGGCGATCAATACGTGCAAGCCGTCTCTGATTTTCAGCGCATGGCGCAGGACTATCAGAGCAGGGATTATCGCAACCTCGCCTCCGAGTGGTTTCGACCGGCCGACACGCAAACCGTGCAGGGAAACCCCGGTTTCGGAGCGCGTGCGCGAATTGAGCGAAGGCGCGCGCCTGGGCGGCAACCTCGCGACTCCGGTAACGAAAGACGTGATCGACGCCGGACTGCTGGCGCTTGGAGGCAAGACTGCGGGAGGCGCAGAGGCTGAGGACGCGGAAGCAGGCGCGTCTGACACAGCCGACGAACCCGCGCTTAGCCCGAAGGAACAGGCAGTCGCGGCAGGAACGGCGAAGGCGGCAAAGGCTGGAATCTCGGAAGGGACGGCTGAAACCGTCGCGCCGCGCGTCGAAGATATTCAGGCGCCGCTGCATCAAAGCATTCGAGATTTCGTAAATCAGACGGCAAAGACTGCCGGCCTTGATCCGATTCCCGACAGCACGCCAATCACGGATGTACCGCAGAATCTTGCAGACGCATTGCAGGAACGCTCTCAGGCCACGTTCGACAAGGTGGAACAGATCACGGGCATCAATCCTACGACGCTCAAAGAGCAGATGGCTGCGCGCGCCGATCAGATCACCGAGGCCACGGCCAGCGGCGATCTTGAGAAGGCTGGCAAGCTCGAGATGCTGCAGAAAGCTGATCAAAACCGCGCGATTCAGGCGTTCGACCAGGCCAAAGCTCAAAATGTCGATGTCGACCAAGCCCGCTCGGACTGGAACGCGTCAACGCGTGCCGATGAACTATCGGCGGCGGTAAGAGGATCCAAAGCGAACACGAGCACGTTAGCGAATCCCGTGCTTGACCCAAACAAGCTTGTCCCGCGGCTGCAAAAGCTGGCCGAGAGTCAGCCGGGCGGAAAAGCTCCCAAGCTCTTCCAGCTCGGCGGCGATGATAACGCCAGCGCGTTGGTGGAACGCGCCGAGAACGCGCGGGACGCGACCCAGGCCATTAAGAACTTCACCCCGCAGTCGGCGACAGGTCAAAAGCTGTGGGGCCAGATCCAAGCGAACAACACCGTCGAAAAGAGCAGCCTGCTTCGCGGCGGAAACGTTGTCGCCAAGACGGACTGGAACGGCGTAGTCAAAGATTTGGGGAATCTCACACCGGAGCAGCAGACGGCCCTCGGCGACGATTTCCCGAGAATGCGCCAGTTGGCTGGCAAGCTGGCTGCGCGACAGAACGCGATGGATTGGATCACCGGAACGACAACGGCGGGAAAAATTGCAAGGGGTGTGCTTGCCGATGAATTGTTGAGGCGGACGCTCCAATGACGGATAAGCATCAATTTCGCAAGGTCATCCCCAACGAAGACGGCACGACCGACGTGTACGAGGCGGAAAGCTGGGACGCATTGGTAGACAAGATAGCCGCGGCTAAGCAGGCCGCCGTCGCGCAAACGCGCAAGGTGCTGGCGGAGAAACGCGAGCTCGAGTTGGCAACAAGGGCGGACGATAACGCTCTGATCGCGCATTTATTTCGCGAGGCGCACTCAGCTCGCGAGCTTCGCTGGAAGCCAAAGCCAGATAATTAGTGGTGAAGTACAAACTCTGAAAGGGGAAAAACATGGCGGTCATAAAAACCAAGCCGGGAGAAATGGAAGTCAACCAGGACAGGCCACGTCTACACGTCCGAAGAGGCTGCGAACCACTACGACGGGCGCGAAGCGTTGCGGGACTCGCTTGCTGCCGATCGCGCGGCTGAGGAAGCGGCGCAGAAACTGACTCAGGATGAATTATTGGGGATCCTGCGTCTCGCAGCGCACGAATCGGACGCGAAAGTGAATCAGCACGTCGCGGAAGCCAGCGTAAAGGACTTCCTCAGACTCAATGCCGATTACGACGATTCGGGGCCGAATGGAAGCCTAAACGCGGGCGCCATGAAGGGCTCGCTAACGGCACAGGGATTCTCCGCGCCCTATACCCTCGAAACGCTGCAGCGGACGTTCGAACACCTCCGCGACAGAGGCGTTTTGGTACTCAAAGAGGGGAAGCAAGGATCGCGCAGAGACTTCGATGAAGAGCACGCTTACAACATGCCCATGCGCGACCTGGAAAGGCACGTCCGGGGGTGGTGAAACTCAGTGAAGCAGCCAGGCGGCCAGGGCCGCGCCCAGGATGTACGGAGCGAGTGCGGCGAGGATGCCGACGGCTCTATATAGCGCGTTTTTCACGGCTGCCGATACTATGCATCTTTCGGGAACAGAAAGCGATGGGGAACTAATCCCGTCGCAAAAAGGAGAAAGACCGAGATGGGAAAAGCAAGTCCAGTAAAGCCGGCTGTTTACAGGGAGGATACGCAAGAGGAGTCATTGGCCGCAGCGCAGAAGGCGGCGCGGAAGGCGGCAAGACAGGACGTCAAGAATCATGGTAATCCCAGCGGCGGCGGCCGCGGCCTACTTGATGACACAGAGTCATTCTTGCCTGGAGTCACCAAGCGTCACATGGGCGCAGGACAACCGGACTGAGGGCAGCCGGGCAAGCGAAAGGAGAAAGAAACGTGTACGGCGACAATCCCTTACCGGCATTTATCGGACGGCAGGTGACGTACGTCTTAACCAGCGAGCAGCTTCGCGAATATGGCGTGAAAACCGTTGCCGCAAGCATTAACTGGATTCACAGCGAGAGCAGCGCAGACCTCACCGTTACCTTGGGCGGTCAGACTCTCAACCTAACCAGCGTCTCGCAAGGGGACGCGACAACGCAAGCACCGGGAAGTTGGTACTGATAGGAGACAAATGGCTAAAGAATCGAAGATCACCAGCGCCGAATTTAAGCGACTGCTCGGGACTCGGCTGCGCGATCCGCAGACCAAGACGGAGGATTTCATCGCTCTAGCCAAGATGTGGCTGACTCAACGGCGAGAGCAAGGCAGGCGTAGGCCTCAGGCTTCGAGGCTGAGGGAAGTGGAAGAGTTCGAAGCAGCCGTTACGCTAGCAGAGAAATTCTCCCGACTGCGAGGGGCAACGCATCTGGACGAAGAGCCGGAAAGCGAAGAACTGGAGGAGTACAGCACGATGCGAGGCCTAGGCTGACAGACGCACACGTGATTCATCGCAAGTCGGTTCTGCCGCACGGAAAATGCTGCGCAGGATGCCCGCTATTCGCAATAGGAAGCCTGTAGGCGAACGCAGTTCGAGCTTATGATGATTTCCTTGAGGCGCAAGGAAAGCGAAGGCGTGAGGATTGGGACTTTTCTCGATCAGGTGCGAACAAAAGGCGAATCTAACTCTTCCGCGTTTAGGCATTATGTTATGATGTGCGTGTCCGTAACGCCCATGTAATCAGTAACATGGCGCTTTCTTCTCTTTATCTTCGCTTTCCCAGCTAAACGCACCGCGCGCTAAGTCCTTTGTTCTCATGTGACCTAGTAACCACATTGCAATGGGAATCGAAGAGAAGGCGAAAAGCTGGCTCTGTTCGCGTATTCTTCGCTCCCCATCGAAGGAATAGCGAAATCAGGCCGGGAAGTGGACTCTCACGCGAGGATTATGCCGGGTGTAAAGCGCAAACGATTCGTAATCAGCTAGATACAAGGATTCCTATTGGGAGGGACTTAGACCGGGGCGGAGGCCCCACGGCGTTCCTTGCCAGCCGAGGCCTAGGCTGCCTTTTTAACGCGTTATTGATGCCTTTTCCCCGCGTTACAAACCTGTCTTCGATGCCTTTTAAGGCCAAAAAGCCCGTACAAGAGCCTCGACTATAACCTTCCGGATGGCACTACAGTGCGCGGGGATGGGGCGGTGATTGCCACGCTCGAAACTGATGATTGTTTTGCGATCGACGCCCGCGGCTTTGGCAAGGTCCGCCTGTGACATTCCCGCCAGTTCCCGCAGCTTGCGCACACGTTCCCCTGAGTCGCCCGGGAGGATCGTAGGCTTCATCTTCGGGCGGCCGATCTTCGCGGGGAGCGTCGCGGGGCGGAAACGGGCTTCCCTGCTGCCTTGCGCGCGAGCTTTTCATGGTCTATCAGGGCGTCAATGAACTGCTCCGCGTCTTTGGTCTTTTCGTTCAGACGTTCGCGGATGACGATCAGCCTCTCCAAAATCCGGTTTCTGCAGGTTCGGCACATCCCGAGCGCGTGGTGGGGCTTCTCGCGCCCGTGGCAGGAAATGCAGCCAAACTTCTCGTAATACACGCTGAACTTGTGCCAGTCCGGGGCGGTCTGTAATCGCCGCAGTTCATCGGTGAATTGCCGTGACTCAAAAAACGGCGCCAGGGTGGACAGGTCGCGCCTCGCCATGATTTCGGTTAGGCGCCGCTGTACGAGCCGCTCGACCTGGGCGCGAAGATCCTCCGGAGCGGGAGAAAGTACTTCGATTTCCACGCTCATGTTTTCGCGTCCTTCCGGGCAAGGCGAACGGCATTCCTGAAGCTTTCCGTTGTTGCGGCCGGAGCATGCTGGCGCTTGACGCTATAGAGCCGTTCACGCGTGCGGCTCAGACAGCCGGGACACATACCCAATCCCGCATGGCGCACGTCTTTTCTTGCGCAAACAGGCAGCCGTATTCGCTGACATACCAAACCCATTTGCGCCGTTCGAGAACGTGTTGCGTACGGCGCATAACCTCGGCGACTTCCGGACGTTCAAAGAATGGCTGCAAGTCTGCCGTTGCCGCTTCGGAAAGTATTTCCGCGATGCGTTCGTCCACGATCCGGGCGAGGACTTGATCGCCCGGCATCACGACTTCGATGCGGTCCAGCGCTTCACTATTCTTCCGAACGATTGCTTTGTGCATGCGGGTGGCACCTTTCGTAAACGTCCTGCAATTTGTTGGCTGTAAGGCTGGTGTAAATCTGCGTAGTGGAAATTCGTCGGTGGCCGAGGAACTCCTGTACGTACCGGATATCCGCTCCGTTTTCGAGCAGGTGCGTAGCCGCCGCGCGTCTTACCATGTGCGGGTGACCCGCCCGACACCGGCGCGCTCGGACAAACGATCGAGGATTCCGTATATCGCGCGGGTGTGGTAGGGACGCCCGCCGACAGGACGAAAGCCGGGAATCTGTGCGGTGATTCTCTCGAAGGCAGCGCGCGCCGCTTGCTCGGTGGGCAAATCGCGGATTGTGCCGATACGAAATTCCTGCTGTACGCCGTTGAAATATGCTCGGCCTCGCAAACCCTCTTTCTGCGGAGAATCTCGCCACTGCGAGGCGGAGCTTCAAAGAGGAACGTCCGCGGTTTGCGCCAAGCGATATATTCCTCGATGGCTTTCGCAGCGTGCCGGCCAAAGAGCGTGTAGCGATCCTTCCCGCCTTTTCCGTTCACGATCTTGACCGTCTGCCCTGCGAAGTCGATATTTTCGAGCCGCAGAGCCGCAAGCTCGTGAAGGCGCATGCCCGTTGCGTAAAACACTTCCACGACGGCACGCTCCAGCGGATCGCGCGCGGCCGCGATTAGTTTTTCGACTTCCTCGATGGTCAGCACGCGCGGCAGACGCTTCGGCACCTTGCGGCATCCGATATACGCGAGCGGATTCTGCGTCACCAAACCGGCGCGACTGAGAAACTTATAGAACAGCCGCAACGCATTCGTGCGCGCATTGAGAGATGCGGCGCCTTGCCCTTTGCTGATTAGCTTCGCCTGAAAATTGTGGATATCGGCGCGGCCAGCTTGCACGGCACTGACCGGCCCGAGGCTTTCCATAAACCGCTCGATCGTGAAACGGTAGCTTGTGATCGTGTGCGGGCTCAAATTGCGAGCGATCATATAGCGTTCAAAACTCTCGACAAGCTCAAGGTTTGAATCGGCATAACTGCGCGTGATTTCTTGCATTTCTGACACCTCGCAGGGGAATCCCGGCAGAGACACTTCGCCCCTGCCGGGAGGGTTCGGAGTTATTCGGCGATTACAGGCGCGGAGTACTGATAGCCGAAGCTTTCGGTTGTGTAGGTGATGCGGATCGCCTGGGAGTACTCGTCGTTTCGCATGATGATTTCCCCACGGCCGTGAACGAACGGCGTTTTTTCCCGCGTCACATACCAGCCGGAACTAAGCGCTTCCTGATATGAGGCGGGCAGTTGAACGATCTCAGCCTGTGGATTTTCTTCTGCGGGAACTGCTTGCGGCAATACAACGGACAACGTAGATTTGGCTGTAGCCATTTACGAAACCTACCTTTCGTTTTTGGTTAGGGGCGTATCGCTGCTCTAACAGCGGTGCGTCCCGTTCTTTAGATCGTGCCGACCGCACTAAACGATCGAGTACGATCCAAATCCTGATTGAGCTTTTTCCAAAGCTCGGCCCGCGCTTTCGAGATTGTTTCAAGCGCGAGGCGCACGTCTGCAATTTCTGCCTCAAGTCGCGCGTGCGCGTGGTTCAGTAATTCGAGTCCCTGTAAGTCTTGCAACATCTCCTCGGCGACGGACCTTGTTTTCTCGATGGTCGCCTTTTCGAAGAGAAGATCGCTGGGCTCGGTGATTTTCACTTGCGGCCGCCCTTCAAATACTGCTCGATTGCTTGGCGAACAAGCACGCTGACGGCCTCGCCCGTCTTGTTCGAAATCGCCTTTAGCTTCTTTTGGTGATCCTCTCGTAACCAGATATTCGTTCTGATAAGTTTCATGCCTTGAACTTATACACCCTTCGGGTGTACACTGTCAAGCGTGAAGGGTCGAAAGAAAAAGCCACGCTGCCAGAAGCCCCGCGGTGTCCCGAGTCGCGAGGAATTAGAGAAAAGGCATAGCGGCCAAAAGTGGTTCGAACGGCACCCATTCTTAACAGATTTCGACAGGGGCCCTTCCTACGACGTGGATGCTGGCAGGCAGTATCTTGCCGAACTGCACACGAAGCTAAGCGGCACAAAATTAGACGAAAACGGACAGGTAGTGGCTGACAAGCGGAGTCCGCTAGAGGCCGATTTTACGAATAGCCCCGGCCGAGGCAGGCCCCGCAACGACGAGGACCGCGAGGTCGCCCGCGAGTTTAAGGCTAGAGGCATGCGGTGGAAAGACATTGCCGCTGAGATGGAAAAGAAAACGGGGCACCCGTGGACCGTAGACGCGTGCCGCGCACTTCTGAGAAACCGCTAAGACGCAAACCCTCGAATAGTTAATTTCGCCCTTTTTGCCCAATTGATGGTGTTACCGCACTAAGCCATCCTGTCGCTGCATTAGACAGGAGGCAAGAATGCCCGAGCTAACGACCTCGGAGGCCGTCAGAACCTACGAAATACACCCGAATGTTTTGAATCGGCTGATTCTCATGAGGCGCGTCTCTGCGCGCAAGAATGCGGACGGCCGCTGGCTCATTTCGAAGGAATCGTTGGAGCGCTGGAACGCTCGGCGCGTGCGACGTGTGCAGCGCATGCCATCGCCAATCGAAACGCGCGAACAGATCGCGGCGACAGCCGTATAAAACGCCAAAGCCCCCAAAACATCGGGGGCTCGGCAAAACTGTCAGCAAGCTTGGCGGCGGCTACCGAAAGGACAAGCAGAATGGACACGCAAAAAGTATCACCAACGGTCGAAGCAAGTCAACTCCCGGCCATGTACTCGGGCCCGCTGTGGGGCCTGGACTCCGAATCACAAGCAGGTCTACCGGAGAGCGACCGCAAGCTTTTGATTCAATCATCGCTCCGCCTTTTTCTTCGCAGACTCGCTCACAATCTGCCGGTTTACCGCGGCGACTTGCTGCGCGTTGCTTTTACGCGCCCGAGGATGTCGCGTGAGGCACAACCCGAACGTAAAGACGCAGCGCGGGGAAATCCTCGCGCTGCTCATCAAGGCTCGTGGCGATTGGGTGCCTCTGCCTCAGATTTTGGCTTGCGCAGCGCAATACAACGCCCGCGTGTTCGAACTGCGACGGCTAGGCTTCGACATTGAAAACCGAACGGAAACGGACCCACAAACTGGCGCCCGGCATTCATGGTTCCGTCTTGTGCCGTCCACAAAGCCGGAACCTGAGCCCGTTTCCGACTTCATGCGCCGGCGCCGCGAGGACATCGCGGGAGATGCCGCTATTCGCGGAGGCCCGGCAGTGAGCGACCTGGGATTTAGCGCCGGCGCGGGATCGTTGAGCATTTGGAGGCCGGAACGATAAGCCTGCTCGACTTGGCCATCCACGATTACCTCAATCTCAAGGCGAACCTAGTCATTGGAAACCGTTCGACGCTTCCGGCCGGCGTATGCCTCACATCCGCCGTCGCAATTCACGCGCTCTGCCAGGACCAATTCTCCGAACGAACGATCCAGCGCTCGCTAGAGCATCTGGAAAAAATCGGCTGGATCAAGCGCTGGAATGTGCGCGGAAAGAGGGGCAATTACCCGACGTTGATTTGTCGGGGAAGTGTCCATGACGTGTCAGGGAACGAGTACCGCGTAAACGGCGAAGAAACAATAGATTGGCGCAATCCGAAATACGTACCTGTCGGTGACCTGTCGGCAGATACGCCTAAGTCTGTCCTGAACGTGTCGGGTGATAGAGAAGTAAGAAGTAAGAGAGTCTTCTCTGGCGGAAACCTGGCAGTAACTGAAAAGCAAGATGCCCTGGTGGCAGGCCGTTTCCCTTGGGTTGATCGTAAGAGCGAATACCGCAAGGCGGACGAATGGATTGGGAATCATCGGGACCGGGCGCCGCGGAGTGTGACCAGATTTCTTCACAATTGGTTCTCCCGTATCGATCGTCCGAAGACTCCAATCGCAATAACAAAGCCCTCCGAAATTCCTGACCTGGTAGGTGCCGAATGGAAGCGATAGCGAAGCCCTTGCCGCACAACGCCGACGCCGAACGCCTCTTGCTCGGCGCGCTCGTCATCGGTGCCAAAGAGAGTGAGAGCGCCTTTGATATGGTGCGCCCGGATGATTTCTTTCTGCCGCAGAACAGAGCAATCGCCCGCACACTTCGGAATCTGCGCGATGCCGGCGCGCCCGTTGACGTTCTTTCTCTCCATGATGCACTAAACGGCTGCGGAGAAACCGAAAACGCGGGAGGCATCGCCTACGTCGCCCAGCTCGGGGACGGACTGCCGAACGTCTGTAACCCCGAAACTTCGCCCGCATCGTGAAGGAAAAATCTCGGCTCCGCTCGATCATTCACGAATCGCAAGCAGTTCAGGAAGCCGCATTTGCCGAAAGCGAACGCTCCGCGAAAATCTGCGACACATGGATTAACAAACTATCCGAAAATGCCCGCGATGCCGAAGCCGAGACCGATCAAGGTGTGACGCATTTCGAGGCCTCAAGCAAGGCCTTGCTGCAACTGGGCGAAAATCCTGGCCCGCGAATCTACACGGCGGTTGATGAATTGGACCGCATCATTGGCGGCTTCAGGCCTGGCGAGCTCGTGGTCATCACGGCAGAAACCGGATCCGGTAAAACGCTGCTATCGCAACAGATTCGAGCGCGGGCCTGTCGTGATGGATTCCATTCGCTATTTTGTACAGGCGAAATGACGGCGGAACATCTGAAGCTCGCGACCTGGCCGCCGAAGCTGGCGTGCCTCCATCCAAAATGCGGCGTGACGATTTGCTGACCGATTCCGAAATCAGAGCTTTGGCGGAAACTGCCGGCCGGCAATGCAAGGTCTGCCGTATTCTCGACGGAGAGTTGGAACTTTCGCGCATTCGGCGCGTTGCGCGAGGGATGAAAGCACACTCTGCCCTCGATTTGATTGTGTTGGATTATGACGAGCTGATCGAAGCGCCCGGGAAAGATGAATTTGAGCAGCAGAAGAACCTCACGCGCGCCGCAAAGTCGCTCGGCATGGAATTGCACTGTTGCGCGATCCTGATATCGCAACTCCGCAAGCCGCTGAGCAACGAAGACATTGCGCGGCCGACGCTGCAAAGGCTGTACGGCTCGGGCGCGAAAGTTAAGCATGCCAGCATCGTGATATTGGCTGATCGCCAGTACGTCCGCGAGCTTTCGGGAGACGAAAAGGAAGCTCAAATTTTCGTACTCAAGAATCGGGACGGCAAAGTAGGGCGCGTAAAGGCTTCGTTCAATGTGCATACGCTGCGATTCGAGGGTGCGCCTACGGAAGTCACGCTCGGGCCGCGCCACACTGGACAGAGCGCGAGGACCAAGACTGAGCAAATGTCTGCAATTACCACAAACTCGCTGAGTGCTGGCGTGATAGACTTCGCGCCGGTAACGCCTGATGCGGTGAGCACGGGAGGCATCGTGCCACGCAAAAGGTTTCAACGGGGCAGTCTAGTCGAAAAGGCTGGGCGCTGGTATGGAGTCTATCGCATGGACGTAATGCAGGCCGATGGGACGTTCAAGCGCGAACAATGCTGGCAACAGCTTGGCCTTGTAGATAAGCAGTCTAAACGTGCAGCGTGGAAGCAGTTTCAACCGTACCTCGATAAAGTCAACGATGCGGCCCTGAAGCTTCCGGCAAGAACCGGCCTCACTCTCAAGGAATTTTCCGAAGAGTGGCGCACTAATGTTGCCGTGAACCTGAAGGGAAGCACCGCGAGAGCGGTGGAATCGCATCTACGCGCGCACATCATTCCTAAGCTTGGCGCTCTGCGTCTCACGGAAATAACCACGAAGACCGTACAGGGATTTGTGGCGCATCTGGCGAGCGGCGGACGCACAAGAAAGACTGCGGAAAACGTGTTGCTCACTCTTTCATCGCTTCTCAAGACGGCAAGGGCATGGAACTACGCATGCGGAAATTTCCGCTTTGCCGATCTCACCATGCCGCGCGAGGGCGTAAAAGAAGAGCCGCGGTCATTCACTGACGACGAAGTAAACAAGATCATAGCGAACGCTTCGGAACCGCTCAGCACAATCGTTATGGTGACGGGCATGCTGGGATTGCGAATCGGCGAGACTCTTGCGCTTCGCAGATCAGATGTGGACTTCGGCAAGCGCGTGATTCGCATCAGGCAGAGCGTGGATGCGGCTACGCGCATGGTGGGCGCCGTGAAGTCGAAGGCCAGCAGTGCGGACTTGCCGATGTCGAAGGAACTGGAGACGCGTTTGCGTGACCATCTCCGAAAGCACGAAGGCAAGAGCGAACTGCTTTTCGTGAACACGCAAGGCAGGCCACTTTCAGCCAACAAGCTCCGGGAGAAGAAACTACATCCGTTGCTTAAGAAGCTGAAAATTCCACAAGGCGGGTTTCACGCTTTGCGTCACGGTGCCGCGAGCGCTTTACTTTCGGAAGGCGCAAGCCCGGCCGTGGTTCAACGTCAATTGCGGCACAGCGACGCGAGAATTACTCTCGGAGTCTATGCGCACGTGGTGGGCGACGAACAGCGGAACGCCGTGCAAAATCGTTCGGCGAGACTGGTAAACTAAGTTCAATTGTTAGAAAGCAGGGAATTGTTAGAAATGAGCGCTGTAACTGACAGAAAACAAAGCGAGATTGGTAGGGGCGGTGGGGATCGGACTAAAAGCGACACTGAAAATGCGTAAGTTATTGATTCTATGAAACGCGAGAAACGCCAAAAACACCGGATTCGCCCAAGTGAGGTACACGCCGGGTACACGGACTTGACGGCGGCCGCGAGCTTCTAGCGATTCGCCCAATTGCAGCCGTGAAACTAAGATTAAGAGGTCATCGGACTGTAATGCGCGTCGGCGCCACCACCGCTCGCGCGTCCGGATTGTAGTAATCGTAGAGTAGCGACGGCGTGGTTTCAGCCTCAAAGCCGAATCGTGTGGTGAACGAAAACGAAAAGCTAGTGCCTCCCGCGCGCGGCCAGAGGTACACGATCACGCGATCAGGCTGCACGTCGAACTGATTGACGTCCCAACCGGAGTCTTTCATCGCCTTTTCGAGTGAAGCTCGGTCGACTTCCGCTCCGGGAGGAAGGCCGATTTCCGCAAGCATCATTCCGTAGCCTCGAAAATCGACTCGTTCTGCTTTCACCGTGCAGGTGACAGCCTCGCCCACCGACGCATTTGTCTTGTCATATGTCACCGAAAGCCGCAACGCCTCCGCAGATCCTTTTTCGCGCCGCAGCGCCTCGCTTGCCCTGTACTGCTTCCACGGGACGTAGTAGGTTGCTGCAATTTGCACCGACGCTTTCGCGGCACCGGGCGCACGGCCCACCTCAATGAGATGTTCGCCGGGCCCCAGAAATTTTGAGAGGTCTACGACCACCGGAGCGCTTAGTTCGTTGGCGGGCGGCAGCGTGATCTGCGCCGCCGCGTTGCCGTCCACGAGCACGCTTGCCGCAGTGCCAACATTGCTCTCAGCAACTGCAGAAGAGGATGCGATCGATTCGGCCATTGCGCTGAGCACGTTGATTGTGGCTTGCGTGGTGTACCAGATTCCGTATTGATCTTGATTGTGCAGCAAGTACAGGATGCCACCGTCGATTAGCGCACGATTCGTCTTGGGTACTTTGCCGGGGGCCTGCTCGAAAGCTTGCAAGACGAGTGCTGTGGTTTCCAGTACCCCGGCACGCCCCCAACCGTAGAATGGAGTATTCGTTTCGAGCGACCAGTAATTCGCATTCTCTTCGTGGTGGGTGAGCGATTTCAGCCGCTCCAAAGCATCGAGGCCCAGCTTTCGGTTTTCCGCATTGTTGGTTTCGAACAGCGCCAGCGCGTACGACGCGATCAAGTACGGCTCGTCCACTTGATGCGTCCGTGGTCCGAGCCAGTCGAGAGCTCTTGCCACGTCGCGGTCTGTCTGCTGGGCCAAGTTCTGCCCTTCGGCGTCGTTAGCCGCTACGGGCTCGCTCGAAGCCAGCACGCGCGCAACGTAAGCTGTCACGATCGCGCTGCGGCTCGTATCTTCCGTTTGGCTGTTCCAGTAATACTCTGCGGGCCAGTGTCCGTCCGGCTTCATCTGATTTAGCAGCCAGCGTTGTGCTTGCCGGATGACCTGTTCGTCCACCGGAATGACTTGCTTGGCGTCGCGCAAGAACATCACTGCATACGCCGTGAGTGATAGATCCGCTGCGTCGCCATGCCCCCAATACGAAAACCCGCCGTCGGCGGTCTGATACGAAAGCAGCCGGTCGTAACCGAGTTGCGCGAAGTGGCGCGCCTTCAAAGTCTCCGCCAGTCTTCGCGCCCGGCTCTTTTCGCGTACTGCAATAGCAAAATGCTCGGGTACGTCGATGAGATAGTCTGCTCGCCGCATCCCCACGGCCGCTCCAGAATCGCTCCTATCGCTTCCCACACGTGCGCCATCAGGTTGGGATACACCTTCAGCTCAGCGTTGACGGAGCCCGGCAGGGCAGTCTGAGGAATAGAGATATTCAGCACGGACGAATCGTTCAGGATTTGGCTGTCCGTAGCCACCTGCTCTTCGCCGAACGGGCGAACTGTCGTCCTCCTTTCAATTGCGTCGGACGCGGACTTGCCAATCGCCACCACCCGCAGTCCGCCGTCGCTGTTTGGCGTTTGCGCCCGAATCGGAAACGAAAGCCGCTCAGAGCTATTGGCGGCCACCTCTGCTCGCTGCGCACGCGGGCCCAGCATCGCCAGCCACGGCTGCGCAGTGAGTGACACGCTCACCGGTTCCGCATGAGAGAGAAAGTTACGCACGATCACGGGCAAATCGATCTTGTCTCCGGCCGTGAGAAATTGCGGCAAGTCCTCATCCGCGAAAAATGGCTGGAACGCGCGGACTTCCTTTTCGGCGGTGCCAATCCGCCCACCAACCGTCGAGGCGATCACCTTGAGGTCCCATGTTGTAATTGAATCGGCCAGCGGAAATTTGATTTCTGCTGCACCTCGTTTGCTCGTAATGACCTCAGGGCGCCAGAGAAGCGTTTCTGGAAAATATTCGCGCAGCCGCGGTGTAGAGACCGGTGCGATCTGCGTCACGCTCCCCGGCGATTGGGCGGTTCCATTTGGCCGCTTGGCGATGGCCACCGACGCGGTGGATGCCTGAGTCGGGACCTGCGCCGCCTGCGCTTCGACCGTCACCGTCTCGGTTACTGAACCCACCTGCATCACGGCATTCAGTTGCGTTACGACGGACGATCCCACCGGCACCTGCGTGAACACGTCGTCTCGAAATCCCGTAGAGACCACGCGCACCTCGTACGCCCCAGGCTTGAGGTTGCGCAGCAAGAAATGGCCTTCGCCATCGGACTCCGCGCGGTATGTCTCTCCGGTCCCGTAGCGCGTCGCGGTCACGCTTGCGTTGGCTATTGCTGCTCCGCTCGGATCAGTAACAGTGCCGGAAATTGCGCCCAGCTCACCGGAGAAAACAACGTTGGTATTTGCGCCGCTGCCATGGCCTGTCGCTTGTGCGTAAATCGCTCGGGAGAACATCGCCGCGTCGAAATCGTCTTTCGTGCCTTCCTTGCCATCCGGGCCGTTACTTCGGATGTCGATATAGTTAATCGAGGCGGTCACAGGATGAATCGCCGTGTGTTGGCCGGCCG
The DNA here is from genome assembly GCA_963753205.1 of uncultured Acidobacteriota bacterium. Classification (GTDB taxonomy): domain Bacteria; phylum Acidobacteriota; class Terriglobia; order Acidiferrales; family UBA7541; genus Palsa-295. The sequence goes on from CAVWBL010000004.1 coordinate 428,929, forward strand.
CATATTCCGAATAGCTCTGCACCACCACCGCGTCGGAATACTGCGCTTCCGTCCGGAACGTCGCGTAGTATTTGTTGCCCCAGGGATCTCGCAACGACTCCCAGTCGATTCCCGCCTTGGCCAGCGCCGCCGTCAATTCCTGCTGGCTCTGAGGAAATAATCCCTGATCGTGGTAGTAGCGTTGGAGCGCCGCATCCATCTTTTCGCGCGTGTCGTCGAAATATCCGATCACGCTCCTCGACTCCACGACATCGTCCGTAGAAGGTTCGTTGGCGGATGAAAATATCCCATCCGGCCCCGCGCTTCGAACTTCAATCGTGTAGAAATTCTGTTCGATTCCGAATTCGGCGCGGTACGCGTGCTGCCACGGATCACGCAGGGAAGAGAAGTCCAGTCCTCGCCTTAGGAGTTCGCTCTCCAGCACCTTACTGTCGCGGATGTAGCCGCCCGTGCGAGCGTGGTAGTCCTGCGCGGCCCTTTGGATCATGGCCGCGTACGGAGCGAAGTACGGCCAGCCTTCTGATGCGACCTCGAAATCGTCACCAGAACCCATTTTCTGATCGGGACCGGCGCTAGTAATCGAGATTTTGTAATCCGTGCCGCTCGGCTCGATCTCCACGCCGTACGCGGTTCCCCACGGATCCCGCAAATCTCCGAGATGAGTCGTGCCGAGAAACTCGCGTATCCCGTTCTCGCCTTCGAGATTCGAAGTTTTTTTTGATTTGGGCTCGTAATGCAGCCAGAACTGGTGCCAGAGGGGGATCGATGGCGCTCGAAAAAAGCGTATGTAGGTCGGGCTCGCTTCCTGAATCGTCGAATTGCCCGATGTTGCCACTCCACTGCAGCAGCATCTCGGCCAGCAGATCGAATCCCGTCGGCAGAGGTTTCGATAGATCGACCTTGTCCAGGTCCGCTCTGCTCACGCCGGATAGACTGAAACTGTCGGACCAGTCGGTCGAGAACGCCACGTATTGCCACGGGTTCTGTAGGTCGGCATCCGATCGCTCACGCTCTTCCACGGCCTTGTCCACTGCCACGATTCCCAGCGCGCTCTCCGCGCCCGCACCGTCAGCTGACTGAACGTGGAAGTTCGCCTCTGCCTCTTCGCCTGGCCGGTACGTGGATTTCGACATCCGCACGTCCACCTTTAGCGAGGTGTCGTGTGGGAAGAGGACCGTATGCGATCCTTGCGCGTACGTATCGCCGAAATAGCCTTTCGGCCGTCTCCCCAATTCGTAGGCGTAGATGGTCACCGGTCCTTCGAACTGGCCACTCGGACCGAGAGTGATCGCAGCCTTTCCCCGATGCAAATGAACCATTTGAGAGGTGATAAAGTGCCACTGGCTATCTGTACCCACCTCTACGGTCGCATTCGCATCGTCGGATGTCAGGCTTACCTCGATCGGATCGCCTGAACGATACAGCGCTTTGTCCGTTTCCACTCGAATGCCGCCCGAGCCATAAAACCAGAAGTCTTCCGTGTGCTTTCCGGACGCGCCGCTCTTGTCCTCTGCCTCAAATGTCAGGCCTAGTTGTTGATTCGTGATGCTCTCAGCGGGTACGGCCATGTCAAAGACCTTGGCAAGTCCGTAGGCGTTCGTGTGAACTGTCCGCAGCAACACGCTCTGTGCCGAGGTGCCGGCAAGCACTGGCGCCGATGGCGCGCGAATCGCGACCGCGCATCGCGCCGGAGCCCCATCGGCGTAATAAGTCGAGAGGTAGAAATCGACGGCATGTTTTACGGCGGATTCGCCGGCTGGCATGACGTAGATGTGAATGCGATCCTTGGTAAGGCGCAAATCAAACCGCCGGTGTTCCGTGCGCCCTGTGGTCGGGTCGGTGAAATAGGCCGTATAGCTGATGTCTCGAAATCGCAGATAGTCATCATCCGCGAGTGTCTTTTGGTCTTTCGATAGGTCGATATCGGCCACAAAATCTCCGGTCGAATTCGTCTCCCCCTCGTAGACCTTCCCCGGATGAACCTGCCACTTTTGTTGTTTGTAATTCCACTCGCGTTCGTCGTCGCGAATCACGCGCACGTGCCCGCGCACTACTGGCTTCCCAAATAGATATTCAGCGCTCACTACCACGGCAGCGTGTTGTCCCGGCAAATAGTATTTCCGATCTGGCTTCGCGTTGACCGTGAAGGTCGGAAGGTCGTAGCGGCTGATCTTGACCGTCGCCGAGCCGCCGATGTCTTCGCTGTCTCCTTCCCCTGCGTCCACCGCCACACGATAATCGCCTAGCCGTTCGTTTGAAGGAATCGGCCAGTCGGCGCTAGCAATCCCGAATTTCGAGGTCGTCCCCGCCTCGCGGAACACCAGCGTGTTCTCAGGATCGTAGATTCGGAATTCAACGGTGTGGTTCGTCGCGGCATGCTGAATCGGACCGACAACCAGAACGCGCGCATGCAACGTCTGGCCGGGTTGGTAAAGCGCTTTATCCGTGTTCACTCGGAACGTCGAAAAAGCAAACGTTCTTGGCTGCTCGTCTTCGAGTTTGGCCGTGTATCCACCGCGCTCGCCGGTAACATCGATTGAGGGACTATCGGAGTCGGCATTTGCTGGCAGCAGAAATTTTAGCCTCGCGTAGCCCTGCGAATCAGTCGTCGCCGACGCCTTGAGAGGAGCGATGGTGCCCGTGTCGCTTGCGTCCGCGGTTGCCCGAATCTCTACGCCAGCGACAGGTTCGAAGGTCGCTGGCTGTACGGCTCGAACCAAAACCTCGAACGGCGCGCCAAGCCGTACCGCGCTCGGCCCACCATACTCTAGGCGAAACATCGCCGGCGCGATCTGTGACACCGAAAGGATTCCGGAAACAGGCTCGAAGGTCGGTTCGGCGGACGAATTCGCCTCAATTCGGTATCGCAGCCGATACCAGAACACGTCGTCCAGATCAGCTGTCTTCACGCCCGAAAGCTGGATCACCCGAATCGGACTTGCTCGATCCCCGGGCAATATTCTGTTCGCGTTGTGCCTCACCGCGCGACTGCCCATGGGGGTCGAGCAACTCCAGCGTGACTTTTGCCGGTAAGCTCCGCGCGGAGGTGTTGTCGAGTCCCAGGGTTATTCGTACCGTGTCACCCTGCAATTGAACTTTGGTTTTTGCTGAATCAACGCGGAGGGGCTGGTCGGCTCGGCACACCGGCAGGATGAAAAACGCCAGCCAAACGAGCGCGTGGCGATAACGCCAAAGCTGGCTCATGGCTACCCCACTCCCCTGCGGAAATTCTACTGCAATACATACATGAGTTTGCAATAAGAATTGGTGCTAACACCGCACCATGAACGGAGTCCGGGCGCGATGACCTTTCGTCCGATTATGAGCAAATGCGAGTTGGCAATTCGATGCGCTTCCTGCGCGAGGTGGCACGCCTGGACCGGACTTCAAATTGCACCCCCTCGGTTTCCTGCAATTGCTTGACGATCTCAAACAGATTCTTCGCTTGAGGATTGCCGCGCGGTCCGAGGATTCGCATCAGACTCTTGGCCGAGCGATGGGTGATTTCGCCAAGTTTGGGAAAGCCCACCGTTGCGTTGATGAAATCACGGAGGATGATCTTCCCGGTTTCGACATCGCCGGAGAGAAAGTTTTCGATGCCCTCGCGCAGAAGCGCCTCACGAAAACCGGGATCGCGTTGAACGCGCGCTCGGATCGTTTCCTTACAATCTCGTGTCAACGTCATTGCTTATTTCTCCAAGGCCCAGGAGCCCTGGTAGCGGGCCCGACCTTTTGACGCCACCGGGAGCAGCAGAGCGTTAGACTTCGGCGTGCACGTGCTTCCGAGATGATTTGCGAGGTGGGTCGTCCTCGGATAGTTCCGAAAGCACGACTGGCGCGCGATCTGGGAATTCAGCAACAATGCGCACGTCGCCGCCCATAGCTTTGACCGTCTTTCGCAGCGTCGAGATCAATAGGTCGCTGCGCTTTTCCAGTCGTGAAACGCTGTCTTGAGTGATTCCGAGAGTCTTGGCGACACGCGCCTGCGTGAGCTTGCGGGCCTTGCGGAGATCACGCAAGCTCATTTCCTCTGCGACTATCTCAGCCGCGCGGTCCTCGACCTTCTTGCGGTCGGCTGGATTCAGTTTCCGAATTACTTCATTCACGTTCACGGACATGGTTACGTCCCCTTTCCGATCCGGGTAAGATGGGCGTCAAAACGCTCATCTGCCTTCCTTATCAGTTCGCGGTAGAAACGCTTTTGGCTCCCGCCCGATTTGTCTCCCGCCACCAGTAGAATCGCCTCACGCCTGCGATCAAAAGCGAAGGCCACTCGCCATTCACCATCTGCCGCGCTGAATCGCAATTCCTTCATGTTCGCGTGTCGCGAGCCTTTCAGTGTGTCAACCCGTGGCCGACCCAACTGCGGCCCAAACTGTTCTAGAACAATCGCAACGCCAGTATCTCGGTCCGCACATCCTCGTGCAGCGCGTGAAATTCCGGTTCGAATTCATCGGCCATCTCAACGGCCCATTTCACGCCTACAAATATGGCATGGAATACATTATGGTGTCAAGTCCATATATTTTCTGGCCTGACAGCGCGGAGAGCGGTGTACGAGACCGCAAGAATCTTGTACTTGACACTATGTACGCTATACATTACACTACTCAGGAGTTTCGGGAGGCCCGCATGCCTGTTCAATCCCCAGAGAATCTAACCTACCGCCGTCGAAGTTCGATCTGGCTTTTCTATGGCGCTGCGGTAGTTTCGGCAATTGCGATCAGCGCAGTCGGCAAGGTTCCTTCCCTCCGTGTTCCGGTCCTCGCCCTCGCTGTTCTGGCAGCAGGGGCCGCGATTCTGTTCCTGCTTCGCTTCCTCCGCTCCAACGATGAGCGCGAGCAACAAATCAACTACCGCGCCCTGACGTTTGCGTTCGCGGGCACACTAATTTTCTCGCTCGCTATCGGCTATTCCCAGGCTGTCGGCTTCCATTCCGTCTCATGGCTGGGAATCCCGGCATTGATGGTCGTGCTGTGGAGCATCGGCCTCATTTTGTATTCATGGCGGTACCGATGAAGACCCGGCTACGTGTGTTACGTGCAGAAGTGGAATGGTCGCAGGCCGAGCTCGCGGCGCGTGTCGGGGTAGCTCGCGGCACCATCAATGCCATTGAAACTGGCAAGTATGATCCGAGCTTGCCGCTGGCATTCAAGATCGCCCGGGCGTTCGGAAAGAATGTCGAAGAGGTGTTTCTCTACGCCGAGGACCAGGATCACGCGTCCCGCACCTGAGTCCGAGGGCTAAGTGAAGGGGTTCCTATGGACCGGCCCTATAGCATCTCCGATTTTGCTTTGCCGTCCCGTTGGGATTCAGACTCACGCCCCAGTGTAATCGACAGGGCGGGCAGCTCCCGAAAGCGACGACAGAACACGTAGTCAGACAGATCGCGAAAAACCTTCCGATTCTGGCGCGTCGCGAGGCTCCGACCGATCCAGAACAATCTATCGTGGGCGCGACCGCGAGTATTCTCTGCGCGATTCGGAAGTCCGGACACTCACCGATGTCGGCAAGTTCCGCGTCGTTCCGACCGAAGACCTGGCCCGGTTCGGATATCACGGCGATCAGGCTCGGATGGAAGCCGACATCAGAAATCTGCGAAGGCATGGCCTTGTCGAACAGCGGACGATCGAAGGTCATTCGTCCTATTCGACGAAAGTCCTGACGCTAACGAAGGAGGGCCATCGGCTGCTCAAACATGCGCAGCTTGTCTCCGATCGGCAGGCGATCTACCACGGCCTTGTGAAACCCAAGGAAGCCCGCCACGACGCCGATCTTTACCGGCTCTATCAGAAGGTCGCCAAGGGAGATCGAACGCTCAGGCGGCAAGGTTCGCCGCGTCATCCTCGACTTCGAACTCAAGACAGAGCTCTACCAAGCCCTCGCTCGAATGCGGCCCGACAAGGAACCAGCGTATGAGCGAATCTCCGTCGCCAGCCGATTCGACTTGAAGGTTGTCGAACGACAAGATTCCTATTCCCGACCTACGAATCGAGTATGAGGACGATTGCCGCGATGTGCGCCGGCTCGACCTCGAAGTAGCTACTCGCGACTATCGACCCCAGGGCCTCGGCGAAAAGGCCAAAGCCGGATTCCATGTGTTCGCTCGGCAGCAAGACCACGACAGATTGCGCCGCGTTCTCGACTCCCAGGAAATCACCGCGAGGATTTTCGCCCTATGAAATTCCTTCCCATCCACACGGAAGCCCTCCGCAATTTGGCTATACGGAGGAAGAAGCACGTTTCCTCTACCTTGTGGCGACGCATTCCGGGTACTTCACCTGCCAGCAGTTCCTGCAGTTCATCAAGACGAAGCCCGGCAAGCGCAGCGTCGCCTTCGCCAAAAGGTGGTGGAAAAGAAGCACGCCAGCACGAAGGAGTACCTCCGGCATGGCCGCGTCTTTCACCTTTTCTCACGCAATCTGTATGAGGCCATCGGCAGGGACAATGTCCGTTTCCGGCGCGTCCATTCGACCGAATACATCCGAACCCGGCTCATTGCCCTCGATTTCATTCTCCGAAATCAAGACTTCACGTATCTCGAAACCGAGGAGCAGAAGCTCACATTTTTCTGCGACCAAATGGGAATCGACAAAAAAATCCTTCCCCACAAGCGCTACTCCGGGGCTATCAAGGGCGACTTCACCGACCGCTATTTCGTGGATAAATTCCCGATGTTTTACAACCCCAGCGTGTCTCTCTCGCCTGTGGTCACGTTCAGTTTCATCGATCCGGGGTTTGAAAGCATGGATAGTTTCAGGACCCACCTGGACGCATATTTGACGCTTTTCACCAAGCTCCAGCCAGCTCCGCTTCTATTACATCGCAACCCGCGACACGAATTTCGAGCGTGCCAAGAAGCTGTTCCATGAGACGTTTCAGCGGCTCTGGAACCCGGAATCTCCGCTTGGATTGCTCCAATATTTCCGCACGCGGCGGCTGTGGGATGAGAAGCAATACGGCAAACTGAGCAACCGGCGACATCGTGTTCTTGAACCAGGCAAAGAGCGATTTGGCAATCCTGGAATCGAAAATCTATATAAGAAATGGCGTGCGGGGAGATCACAGAGAACGCGGTCCGGTCTGAATCGGGGAAGTACCGCCAGACCTTCGCAGGCCGCGTTTATTTCCGTAACCGTGAACGGACAGGCTGCGTTGTTCGAGCGGCATCCGCATCGGCCCGTAAACGTGCCGGTGAAAAGTTCCGGGGAAGGACTTTTCCCGGGAGATTTCACCTCCCGCTTCAGTGAGGCGAGAATAACCGAAGAAAGAGCAAGCAAATGCGCGAGACAAGGCAAGGAAACGGAACGCGGCCAAAACACGACCAGAGGCGGGAGCGACCCCATCGTGCCGCAGAATCGCGGCCCGATCCCTTCGGGCTTCGGGGGTCACTCCCGCCTCTTGCTGCTGGGAAGCGCAGCTCGTGTTTTGGCCGCGAGACAATCGGCAAATTCCGAACGGCTTTGTAAGACGAATGTCAGACAAATCCGAAACGAGGAATGAGAGCGAAACATGGCAATCATCAAGGCACCACCCAAACAACCAAAGTCGGTCACGATCCAAGCGCGAGTCGAGGAAGCCATCAAGGATCAATTGGACCGATACGCAGAATTCATCGACTCAACTCCGTCTTACGTGATTACGGAAGCCCTGAAAGACCTCTTCCGTCGAGACAAGGAATTCAAATCTTGGCAGGACCAACACGCCTGCGATGCGGGCGAGGATGCGCCCGCTGCGCATCATGCGTGACACCGATGCCCCTGAGTCACGGCAGCGGCAAATGCAGGGGACCACAGGGGGAGAGAACACGGATTTGTCGAATTCAGATTCCATCCAGGAGTAGCTGCGAGCAATGGCCGTCGAACTACAACTCGAAACCTCAGTGCACATCGAGCGGCACTATGCCGTTACGGAAATCGCTGAGATGTGGAACCTCAGTCCTGATAAAGTTCGTGAAATTTTCGAGGGCGAACCAGGTGTGCTTGTGATTGGAGATCGCAGTCCCCGCCACAAGAGACGCTATGTTACGCTGCGGATTCCGCACTCTGTTTTACAGCGAGTCCATCGGCGACTATCGGCAAAAGCTGCTGTTCGCTAGGAGTGTTGCGCATGCTGACCATTTACCGCCGTCACCGAAGAAGCTGCAAGCAGCGCACGAAAGGGCGCAAGCACCGGCATTGCCAGTGCCCTATTTGGGTTGATGGCTTCCTTAGTGGCAAAGAGATACGCGAGTCTCTTAAGCTGCGTGATTGGCAGCGAGCGCAAGAAACGGTCCGTCAATGGGAAGCGGAGGACCGCCGGACACGTCGGACGGACCAGCAAATAACGATTAAGGACGCTCATCGGAAATTCATTGCGGATGCCGAGGCGCGGAAACTGAATCAATCCACACTGTACAAGTACCGTCTCCTATTCCAAGAGCTTGACGCCTTCACGGAAGCATACAAGCTGCAATTCCTGAGGCAACTGGACCTCGACACGCTTGCGACGTTTCGTGCGACGTGGACACAAGGGCCGCGCACGAGTCTCAAGAAGCTGGAACGTCTGAGAGCATTCATGCGCTTTGCTGAAAAGAGAAAATGGATTGCCGACAATCCAGCAATCGACTTGAAGGCTCCCAAGGTGCCGAACAAGCCCACGATGCCCTTTACGCGGGAAGAGATGACTCGGATGATTGCAGCCCTTGAGCCTTATGGCGAGAGCGCCGGCAAACGCAATGCGCAGCGCCTCAGAGCTTTTCTGCTTTTGCTCCGCTACTCTGGGCTTCGAATCGGAGATGCAACACAGCTTGAAGTGAGCCGCCTCAACGGGAACAAGCTGCTTCTCCATACGCAGAAAACCGGCGTGCCCGTGTATTGCGTCTTACCGGATGCAGTTGTCGAGGCATTGAAGACAGCGCCGCGTTCGAGCGAGCGATATTTCTTCTGGACAGGCGCATCCACAGTGCGAAGCGCAAAAGGAAAATGGCAGCGCCGCTTGCAGCGCCTCTTTGAATTCGCAAAGGTTCCCACCGGCCATCCGCACCGCCTCCGTGATACGTTCGCGGTCGAATTGCTTCTCGCAGGTGTGCCTCTCGATAGAGTCTCGATCCTTCTCGGGCACAGCAGCATCCGCATTACAGAACGGCATTACGCGCCCTGGACGCGATCTCGCCAAGAGCAGATCGAAGCCGACCTCCGGGCCGCTTGGAGCAACGATCCGCTGATTAAAGAGGTACACGCGGGGTACACGGCGCGACCCGCCGCCAGAACTCCCGTGTTCTCAAGGAGAAGGATTGGTAGGGGCGGTGGGGATCGAATTTATCAAGCCGCAGAATCGAAAGGAACTCTGCGGAACGTGTCGTAGTCGTAAGTCATTTGTCGTCTTGGGCCGGAATTGCAATTGCCCCCGGATTGCCCCCGCGTTTTTGCAACAGATCTCACGCGGTTTTCCTTTCCGCCAAAACCATTCGAACGACTCTGCTGTTGGCTTCACGCAATGCCGGTGAGACAGTGTGCGTGTAGATGTTCATCGTTGTTCGAATGTCCGAATGCCTCAGCAATTCCTGTTGCACTTTCATGTCGGTCCCGTGGGCGTGCAAGAGAGTCGAATAGGTGTGACGAAACGTGTGCCAACCTACGCGACCGATCTTGGCTTTTTCCGCGGCAGGCCGAAGGTGAAATCGCACGAGCTTATGCGCCCACCAAGGCTTGCCGGTGAAAGGACTGACGAAGACCCAACCGGTTGCTAACAGTGTATCGGTCATCTTCTCCCGATGCCACTGCAGAATGTCTGCAAGGTTCGGGTCCAGCGGTAACCATTTTTCCGAGCCTTCGGTTTTTACGTCTTCCACTCTGCCGTAGACCCAGGACCGCTGAATTTTTACCCGCAGACCTCTCCAGTCGAAGTCTCCCCAACGTAGCCCAAGCAACTCACTTGCTCGAAGCCCAAGACAAACGGCCACGATAGACATTGTTCGCGTGTATTCGTCGAGATGCGTCCATAAGGCCTGAAGTTCTTCAACCGACAAAGCGCGTGGTTGCCGCACACGTTTTGTGAGCCCCTTGAGTTTTAGCAGACTCATTGGATTTCGGTTGTATTCCATCAGCTCCCAGCGCATCGCCCACTCGAACAAAATGTGCATGACGCTTCGTACATGCCCCTTGCTCTTTGGCGCAAGCTTCAAACCCTTGATCCACATTTCCACTGCCAAGGGTTTGACACCCGAAAGAGGTACTGCCTCCCATCGCGGATTGATATGATTCAAAATCCATGAACGGTAACGGTCAGCAGTTCCTTTTCGCTCGGGCAACGCCTCCTTGAGGAAGCGGTTGACGAGCCCACCAAATGTCACAAGATCAGCTTGTACGGGGTTTCCGACTGCCAATCGAATACCTTCAGCCGCCTTCCAAGCCTCGGACTTTGTCGGGTAACGCGTTACATCCCCGACTACAACCGCAGGCTTGCTGCTTGTTTTGCCGATGGCATCCGCGTGGTATCGCCAAACCCAAACCTCGGGACCTCGCTTTCTCTTCCGTTTCTCCAGCCAACCGAACTGATGCCGTGCTCGCTTGAACATAACCATTGCTCCTGTTCTAGCGGCACGAGTGACGGGACGACTGTAACTCTGTTCTCATCCAACAGTCCAGTTCAGATGCGTAGAAATACCACCGGCCAAAACGAAAGTGACCTGGCACCTCGCCGTTCCGCGCCAGACGCTTGACTGTCTTGGGGTGAACACGCACGAAGCGAGCGGCTTCCTCGCAAGTCAGCGGACGCTCGATGAGATTGGTTCCATCGTGTGCGGGCGGCTCACGCGAAGGCCTAACCGCTTTCGACTCTTCTCCTCCTGTGGCCGCGGGTGATGCGGCATCGTTCCTGCACTCAGATTCAATCGGTGTGACAGTTGCCGGAAAACCATCCGAGCTTAACCTTGCCGCGATGTGTTCGATGACTGCCGAATCGGGAGGACTGGGCATTCCTGGGCGTGAGCCATGTCGCCGTTCAGGCGCTGGGATCTCACGCATACCGAATTGTTGTGGCTGGTGCATGTCTCCTTTATTTCAATTCCAGTTGGAATGACTCTCCCTTCGTGTTTGGGTCGGAAGTCGTCGTGTGCCGGCCCGAAAGCCATGCCTGAAACTCCTTGTCCTTGTTGCAGACGAGCTTCAGGGCCTCCGTGACAACGTAGGACGGGGAAGAGTCGAGAAACTCGGCATATTTTGTGAGCTTTTCTCTCGCATCATTGTCGAGACGAAGCTGTACGACCGTGGTTTTGGGCTGCTTTGGTGGCGCTTTCAAGATTGTCATTGCGATTTTCTCCTCCCTAAATCAAAACTGTTTGGACACCGCAATTCTTCTGATTACATCTCTGTATGCACGCGGACAAAACACGGCACCGCGCAATTCGGTGCGGGCGGGAGCGACTCCACGAACGTGTGGGCGGCTGCAAGCTGCACACAGCGGGGTTCTATAAAAGGGGATGTCAAGAAAAAACACTTCTCCATGCGAAGCGGAGGACGAGAGTTTTCTGACATCGAGCTCCCGCCCACCGCTACGATATGAGAACACCGGCGTGCTGTTCGTCACCGTCGGAATTTGTCGCATCATGCTGGTCGCTTCCGCCGACATCTGGCGCACTGCAAGCAGCGTGGTTTGGCCAACCATGGTTCTATCTGAGACTCGAGGCCTATGGCTTTATCGGGTTGTGCGAGGGGGCATACGGTGCGCTCGTGAGATTGCTCAGGCGGCCTAATCCCGCCTTCTGCTACTCACCCTCGAACCCATGAGCGCCTCGTGACAGCGGACCGCGGCACACCAGCGATTGCGTTTCCGAGGGCACGATGCGCTCAAGCTGCTTGTGGCTTTACATGTTCGGCGTTGAACGATTCCTCCTTTCTTCCAGATTTTCAGTGCGATGGCGGCGATCTTGCGCGCTAGCGTCAGTCGTGCCATCTCCGGCCGCATGCCTTTGGCCAGCAGCCCGCAGTAAACGTCACGGAAAACTCCGTGCACGATGGGCGGCCATGGTGGCGGCGCCCTTGAAGACGCCTTTGAGTTCGTGGTTGTGGTTCCAGTTCAGGCCGCGGACCTGCACGAACCTGGTCTTGCGCTGCACCTGGTCGTCGAACCACGTGATACTGCGCGCTGTCGTGCGTCTCCAGTGCCAGTCCGCAGTAGGACCAGAACTGTCGCTTGGTGCGGAAGCGGTGCGGCGTCTGCACGCGGCCGATCAGCACGGCGGCTCGCACCTTCCCCAGAAACGGGAACGGATCGCAGCGATTTCTGGCCGGGTGCTTGCGGCACTCGGCGAGCATGTCGCGCTTGGCCTGGAGTCGCAGGAGATGCACGGCCTGAAGTTCTGATACAGAAGCTCGGCCCGCTGCCGCAAGGCCGGAAGTGGGCAGTTGGGCAAGGTAGGCTTCGCGGTGATCGGCCGGAAAACACTCTTGCCTTGACAACTGATGGCCTGGCCGCGGAACACGGCCTTTAAGCGGCTCATGACCCGGGTGGTGTCTTCGGTCAGCATGGTGTAGCTGCGCGCGCGGCTGCTGAACCTCCAGGGCGCTCAGTTCACCGTGATAGACAGGCGACAAGGAATTGTGCGCAACAACTCGGCGAGTTTGCGCGCATCGATCAGCGTCGCCTTTGTTGCCTGACTTCAGAAGTTTGTTTTTGCGCGGATCGCAAACCACTACGCGGGCCACTCTTCGCTGCAGCAGATCGTAGAGCCAGGCGGAATGAATTCCTTCTTCGAAGGTGATATGAAGCGTTCCGCGAATTCCGTGGAGGAAATCGAGGAGTGCCGGCGCGCGGGTTGGCAGTACGGACTGCATGATGAGCTTCCCCTCACGGTCAAGCACGGCGGCAGAGATGGTGTCGCGGTGAACGTCGAGTCCGATGTATCGCAGGTTATCCATGGAGAATCCTTTCTCGTTCTCCGGTTCTGCATGCGAACCGAGAAGCAGACCTGCTTCTCATAGCACGACAAGACCCGCAGCGAGGATGGCGGTCAAGGACGCGCGAGGTGTGCGCGCCGCGTAGCGGTCGAGCGTAGCGAGATCCTTGACGGCCACCGCAGCGGAGGGTACCTCCACTTGGGCGGGAGCGACCCTTTTCATAATGGGTCGCTCCCGCCCTTTCTTGTGTTTTGTCCGCGTGCAGATGTCACCTGTTGCATTTACGTATCCGCTCTTCTTTCAAGAACCTGTGATTGAGCTGGTCTTGATTTAGGAACTGAAGCCGTACCTGAAATACCGCGCACTTGCCAGCCGTCACCCCATCTCTTGCTGCTGTCGCCGAATACGGCTTCCTGACCCGGCACGGTGACGGCTCGGAACAGGACCTTTTGTGCGGGCGTTTTGGTTGTTTCCGATTCCGCCCGCAAATCCTTCGGCAATTGACTTCTTCTCCAAAGGCCAAAGAGAGTGTCGAATATCTCGCCGCTGAAGCGCTTCGCAACTTGGTTTCGGAAGATCAGATCGTTTTCCGTTACAAGGCTGTATTTCTTGCTGTTCCATTTCGCCTCAATGTCGAAGTAGCGAGCCAAATCCGAGAGGCCCTTGCCTTCCACAAGGAACGAGAAAAGCTCTTGCGCTTCCTTTTGGAGGCCCGCCGCCGTGGAAATGTAGATGAATTGAAACCCCGGAAGCTGCCGGAACAGAGACCGGTAGGTACGCACGTACCGGATGTATCGGTCGAGGTTGCGATGCTCGGGATCGACTGTTGGCGCCGGTTTAAGAGGGATCCACTTTCGCCGGTATGTGGTAGGCCACTTAGCTCGGCGGCGAGTTCGGAACACACCCGTGCGCTGACTGTTGCGTAAGAGCAAGCAGTCTTGAGTTCCATTTTTTCCCCTTCAACGTGGATTTTTACTTCATGAGCGATCCTCCCGCGCCGTCAGCAGGAGCAGGAGTTGTAGAACACCGGCAGTGTTTTGTGTCCCTCTTGACCGACTCGATGACCAGGTACAGTTTGTCCGCACTGTTGACCTTTCCCGACACGCAGTAGTATTGGCCTGGCGTGATCTGTTGGGATTTGGTGAAGTCGTACAGACGGTAGACCCGGTGTGTGGAGTCGTCTTGCATGAGGAACACGGCACAGGTTCGGTATTCTGTCCGCGAGAGCAACAGCAGATGGTTGGCGCTGAAGTTGAACATGGAAGTAGAAGAACCAGACCAGAGAGCGGGAGTGGTGAACTCCCGCCCCCGCCGGCAGCGCCGTTGAGGAGTTACCCGGCAGACTCCTCCGCGCGGGATATCATCACAGAGCGGCGCTTCATCTGAGCCAGTCGTTGCTACTACTCCATCGGCGGCTGGCCCTTATTGGCTTTGCGAAGGCTTTCGCCACCGAGAAGGATGATTG
>CAVWBL010000005.1:0-169286 GCA_963753205.1 uncultured Acidobacteriota bacterium
TACTGTTGTAGCGACAGCGTGGTTGGGCGCCGGTCCGACCATCTCGACCATCTCGGCTAGGTCTTGCGAAATACTAGTTTGGTGATTAAAATCTGCGCTTAATAGGGTGGGCCTTGCTCAGATGAAAACGGAATCGTCAACGGCGCGCTTAGTTGCCTCTCCAGCCGTATTTAGCAGCGAGGAGAAAGAGGCGGTACGCGAACAGGTTGCGCGCATTGTCGCCAGCTCGGCATTTCGCAGCAGTAAGCGATACACGGATTTTCTTCGTTATACGGTAGAACAGGCAATCAGCGGGAATACTGAAAATATCAAGGAACGTGTGCTCGGCGTTGAGGTCTTTGGACGCGTTCCAAACTATGACACGAGTTCGGATCCGGTCGTCCGCACTTCAGCTGTCGAGGTACGCAAGCGCTTAGAGCACTACTACCGTTTGCATGGCCACGCCGGGGAGGTTCGAATCGATTTCCCGCGAGGGACGTACGTACCGGAATTTGTTTGGCCTCAAGCTTCGCTGACGCCGGAACTCGGCGATCAGCAAAAAGATATTGGTCCGGCTAGACGGCCTCCGCGCGAGAAACGGGCGATCCTGATTTTGGCGCCGATAGCTTTGTTTGTACTTGCCCTACTGGCGTGGACCACAGCTCCTGCGCGCAAAACTTCGTTTGACCGTTTTTGGTCTCCCTTGATGCAGTCGCAACACCCGGTCTTGCTGTGTATCCCCGATAGATTCTCTTCCAATCAGAATGTAAATGAAGCGTCTGGGGCTGGCCTGTCGGCCGGTGTCGCGTCGACTGCGTACGATCGGAACCAGCTTTTCGAGCAGCGGAACCATGTTTTTTTTGTTGATACCTTCGTTGTGGCGAAAATAGCCGCTGCGCTTGGCAAGCAGGGACGCCCGTTCCGGCTTGTCCACACAGAAGACGTAACACTCGATGATCTCGAACAGGGGCCGGCGGTGCTGATCGGAGGCGCCAATAACCACTGGATCGCTCAGATTAGCTCGTCACTGCGCTTCAGCCTCGCGAACGACGGGTCTGTTCCTTACATACGCGACCAGCAGAATCCTACCTCGCGAGAATGGGCGATCGCGAATGAGAGTTCTGACGTTGATTACGCCGTCATCTCGCGGGTCACAAACAATATAACTGGCCAGCCGATCGTAATCGTCGCGGGTCTACACTCGATGGGGACGGAAGCGGCGGGTGGATGCTTCGCGGATCCTGACTGCTTTGCTCAGGCAGAACGGCTCGCGCCCGGAGACTGGCAGCGAGCAAATCTTCAGTTTGTGCTTGAAACCAAGGTAGTCAACGAAGTTGCAGGCCAACCGAAGGTGATTGCTGCGTATATTTCACATTAGAGGGCTCATACGCGTTAAAAGGTCTGTGTCAGCGAGGGATGGGGCAAAGCGGACTCCTCCACGAATGCTAGCGAGGTCGAACATCAGCGCGCTGAGAACCTTGCCGCCTCCAAACCCTGCTAGCACTTGTTCGTACTCCCAAGATCGGGGCGGCACCTTCGTTTGCACTTCTGTGTGTTTCGGCGAGTTGTCTCGGTCGGTTATCTTTGCCACGCAAATATGCAACCAGAACAGGGCATTCCTCAGAATCCTCGGTACAAGGAGTTTCCGAACGATGATGCGTCCAAAGTCAAAATAATCTCCGACAGCCAAGCTCGAATCGTTCGCATGAATGCCTCCGAGTGCGCGCGAGGCATTCGGGCTGAAATTCGAAACAGCACGAGCATGCCAGTCAATTATTTTGAGCCGTTATTTTGAGCCGCCATAGACGCGTTAATCCTGACGGCTTGTACGACAAAGCGGTCAGGCGCGGGCCCTATAAACCGAAACGGGAAGCAGGTCAGAAGCGTGAGATCGGATGCTGGCGACGAATCGAGAACCGACGTTTGCCTGGGCGACACGACGAACACTCGCACCACTCTGTATCGGTATTTGCCGTACTCCGTATCGAGGAAAATCAAATCGTTTACGCGAATTCGATGAAGAGGTCGGAAAAAGGTGTCCCGGTGTGCGGCGAGCACAACCGTGCCGGGTGATCCAGGGCTCGCCGTTCCGGGCACATGTCCCACCGCTCGTCGGAGCGTCGCATCATCCGTGCCTTGTGCAATGATAGCCGACAACCCGATACGCGGAATCGAAATTTCGCCAAACAGGTCGCCCTCGTGCAGTGGTTCAGCGGCCCTTCTCGTTGGCGGAAAACTCGCAAGACGCTCCGCTTCGATACGTTGGAACGCGAACGTGTGCCACCAAACCAGCGTGACCCATAGCACTGCCAAACCCCCAAGGAACCAGCATCCGTATTCTATGCAGCGCAGAAACCGATTCCACGAGCTGTGGGGTCTACAGGCTGTGCCGAGTTTTGATTGGGCGCACATCTCGCTGCAATTACGCTTTTTGTAACCGGCGCAGAAGAATGGCTGCTAGGATGAACCCAAAACCGATCAGTCCAATCAGAGGTTCCCAACTTGCTGTCTGCGGCAATTGCGCCTGTCGAGCCAACTGATTTTGTGCCACCTCGGGGCCAGGTGCAGGAGACGCAGGCGGCGCAGCAGCCGCAGGTGGTGTGGAAGCTGCGGGATTCGCCTGTACGGCATTGTTTTTAGCGGTACTGGTCTGAACCGATGGCGCGGGTGTTGAAGATGCTTGCGCCTGCTGATTCTCAACCGGCTGCGACTCTGGAGGCGTTATGTTCTGGGCATTGGCCGGCGCTTGCGACCTTCCCGGATATGCTTCTTCAGAGCCGGTGGAAGGCACTTCTTCATTGTTCAGTCGCGTTAGCATCAGCGCCTCTGATCTTGGATACACAAACTGCTGGCCGATGTTATCGCCCGGATAGAACCACGCCTTTAGCGCCGCTGGTTGGCCGCTTGCATGTTCGTTGTAGGTGAGGACGGTTTTGCCCGAAAGCTGCAGACGTTCGTTCGAGAGCGCGAGAACCGTGGTGATCAGTTTCGTATGATCCTCATTGTAGATTTCGACGATATGCCGATCCGAATCGCTGTTGGCCAGCTTGAAAACGTATGTTCCGGGCTGCAGCACAGTTCCCGGAACTTCCACCGCTTCGGTGAACGTCACCTTTGTGGTTTGATCCCATGCGTCCGAATAAAGAGCCGAAGCGTAAACGAGCACGAACATAAGCGCGGCAAAAACGGTTGCCATACGGTGAAGTCTCATCGCGGGCACCTCCTATGGATTTCGGTTTGGCTGGGCAAAAAGAGCGGAGCCTCAGAACTGCTTTGCTCCTTATCGGCAAGGAGATCAGAGCGGACAAATACGCGCAATAATCAGAACAAATGAGGAGTTACTGGAGGATTTCACGTAAGACATCCGACGTAGAGAGCTGTACGGAAGATCCCTCAAACCGGCACAGCACCGTTTGACGGATCGGAGCAGATCTCGATTCCGAGACACCGGGTGCGAGCTATACGACGGCGAGTGGGACAAATTATGAGACGCCTTCGGTGGTCGCCACGCCGGAGCCATCCAGCTTGCTCCTGCTTGGAGTTGGGCCTCGGACTAATTTGTGCCAGCTTCGCACGCAGCAGGAGGCATGGACCTGCAACGGCAGAATCGGATGCGAGTACTGCGACGCCGACCAAACCGCACAGCACACCCGTGGCGCGCTCGTTGAGGCCGAGGACGATGGCGCTCATTGCAGCCATTAAGAACACGGCCCATTGTTTTGAAGAGGACACGGCTCTCTTTAATGCAACGCCTCGTCCTTTTACCATCAGGTAAAAACTTGAGGGGAACAACTCAGGAAGCGATCAGTTCATGCCGCGTTGCTGCTCGAATTGGCGTGTCTGATTATTCGCGCCCGGGTGTCGATCTGTGCAAAGAGCGAACCGCTGCTAGCGAAGCGAATAAAGTAGGGCGCAGGACGCGCCGTTGCAATCCCCTTCATCGTCTCACGCGCCTCGGCAAGACCTGAGACGGTTGCGATCCAAACAGCATCTTTGTCCTCTGGAAGGCCGCAGAAAATGTCCATCACTGGCTGAGGTGTATTCACCGAAGTCCTCCTTTCTGGGTTGACCGAGGGGCGAGAGAAGGAGGCGAGTATACACCCTCCGGGCTGATCAGATCTTGAAAATTCGTTTACGCAAAAATTACCACTGTTTATTCGGAAAGCTACCGCGCGCTCACCACAAGACGCAAAGGGTCGGCCACTTTGTCGTGGGCATCGAGGCCCAGGAGGAAATCGCAGGTGTTTGTTGCGCTCAGAAAGAGCTTGACCGCGCCGACATTGTTAGAGATGTCCGGTAAACGCAATCCCATACGCCCTTAGGTCTCTCATGCCACCACGGCATTCTCTTCTGATTTCATGGCCTCACCGAGCGCCCACGTCGTGAACATGGGTGATGCCGGTCACTGCACGCAAACGTCTTTTCTGAAAATGTCCCTTGGATGTGGGAATGCTTCGTCTACGTTTGGCGGCGCGAAAGACGGGGGACGTTTCCACGCCATGGGGGCATTTGAGGAGCATGGAAAGGCGGGTCAGATGAGCGCGCAAAAAATTGGCTTGTGGTGTGTCCTGACGGCGATTGGAGTTCTCTCGGTCTCGTTGCTATCGGAGGAGAAAGCCCTTACGAACGTCGCTTACGTGAGCGAGCAGGGAGGGGCGATTGGCCTGATCGATTTGGGCACGCTCCAGATATTAAAGACCGTTCAGCCCAAGGATGTTGTGCCGCGCGGACTGGCACTGACCACAGACGGCAGATATTTGATCACGGCGAATGCCGGGACTGCGGATATCAGCGTTTTTGACGCGCGCGATCTTACTCTTGTTCGTCGCATCCACGTGGGTAACAATCCTGAATTTGTCCGGATACACCCGAACGGAAAGTCGCTGTTTGTTTCCACAGAAGTGGCGCAAACCGTTCCGCCCGCTGCCGCCCAACAAGACGCGACTGCTTCGCAAATCGTTGAGGTGAATACGGACAATTGGTCGTTGGGTCGAACGTTTGCCGCCGGGAGCGAGACCGAAGGGATCGAATTCTCGCCCGACGGACGGTCTCTGGTGGTCGCCAACGAAGGGCAAAATAGCCTCAGTGTTTTCGACATTGCCACCGGCCAGCACTTACGTGAAGTTGATCTTACGTCCTACGGATCAAGGCCCAGGGGCCTGAAGGTATCGCCCCAGGGAAACGCGTACGCAGTGACGATGGAGCTTTCCGGCACACTGCTTCTTCTCGATCAAGATTTCAAGGTGATTCGTTCCACGGCAACCGGCGCCATGCCGGACGGTGTAGCGTTTGATCGGACCGGTCAAGAGGTGGTGGTGGCCGCGTCTGGTGCGCAAAAACTCCAGTTCTTTTCCACCGATTCGCTGGAACTTCTCGGGCAGGCCACAGTGGGGCAACGCTGCTGGCATTTCGCGTTCACGCCAGACGATTCGAGAATTCTGGCGGCCTGCGGCCGCTCAAACGATGTCTACGTCATTAACGCGAAGAGTTACGCAGCGATTCAGACTCTCACGGGACTCCAAGTGCCGTGGGGAATCGTGACGTACCCGCATTCGTATGGAAGCCTAGATCTCCCGTAGCGCCTCTGTCTGTGGGTCCAGAACGCGCCGGATCGCGAGGAGCCTCCGTTTGATTCTAAGGGAGCAACTCGCCCTGAAACTCCATGCGGCGACGGGGCTCTGTCAGTCACCTCGTCGATCACACCGAAGAGCCCGTGCCGAATTGACTGTAACTTTTGTGAAGATCAATCCAACGCGGCGATGATTTGATGCACACCTACAAGCGTGATCTCCGTCACTGAAGCCTTTCACACAATCTGTATCATTGATAGTGAAGGAGGTGGATATGAAGGGTGATCGGGCCATCCCGAAGCCGGTTGAAACCTCCCACGGAATGCCCGATTAGTTAGTGGCGCGGATCGACGGAGAGAAAAAGAAAGTTCGCCTAGCTGAAGCGACGAGCTCAACCAGAGAATCTGGGATCTTCGGAAGCCGCCTACCAGCTTCGGATCGAGAGAACATTCCCGTCCCATTCGAAGGCGGCGAAAGCCGCCTTCGATATTTTCAGTGGGTCTTGCCAGGCCCACCGTAGATCGGGAGTAGCCATGTTCGAGATTAATCAAGAAAAATGCAGAAAGGCTGCCGATTGTGTCGAGGCGTGCCCGGTCACGGCTATCGAGACGAAAGACGATGGAACGTTGCGGATTGGAGATGAGTGCACTGATTGCGGTGCCTGCGAGCCGGCGTGCGACAATAAGGCCATTGAACACGTGCAGTAATTTTTGAGCTTCCGTCGCGTTCGCTTTCTTCACTGTGAGTTCTGCAGGTTGGGGCTGGAACTCTACCAGGGAGTTTGCTTTGGCCGTCTTTTTCAACGCCGTTTTTCTGGTCGCCAGCATCCGTACGCGATACGGTGGCGATGAGTTTCTCGTCATCCTTCCCGAGACAACGGCGTCGGGCGCGATGCTTGTCGCATCACGTATTTGTAGCCGATTCGCTATGGACTTTCTGTAAGCGTCGGCACGACCCTCTATCCCGGGGACGGCGAAACGATGGAAGCCTTGCTTCGTACAGCCGAGCAGGAGCTGTGCGGGATGAAACCGGCAAGAACGAAAGCCTCACCACGCAAGGCAAAACTAAATCTTATGGCAGCCCAGCTGGGACGGGTGGTCATTCTGCTTCACAGCCGAGAGGATTCTCGATGCAGAAACAATCGTACTACCGTGTTTGCGCTCCGATTGCCCCGCCAAACTACCGGAATGTTTCGGGATTGTTTGAAACCCGCGAAGGTGCGACCGCATATCTAAACGAAATTCTCGCTATAGATCCTTTCGCGGACGGATGGGTTGAAGTCGTGGATAAAGATGGCAAGCCGATTCCTAACGAATTTGATGCGGTCGCACCGCTATCTAAATAGGTCGCCCGTGTCTCGGTCTTGAAGCATGCGTGAGAATCCTTCGATTACAGCTCTTGAGTCTCTGAAAGCGAAAAGCCAAGTTGCTGTGTTCGCCGGATGAAGATAATTCGTCGAACGTCCTCGGCCTGAAACAATCGGAAACCGCCCGTGGTGCGGGCTGGGCGTTCCAAAAAACGCTGCCTTTCATAGAACCGGATCGCATCCGCACTCAAACCGGTTCTCTTTGAAACTGTTCCGATCTGCATTCCACCAGTCATCAAAAGTAGAATACACTCTGGAGCCTACTCCAGAGTCAAGCGGCATTGGTGAGCGGGCTTGGGCAGGCGCCAGGTCCAACCGGCGCCGAGCACCGGCGCCCCTGCCGGATCGTACGGTCCACCTTCCCCGCGGCGGGTGCTGCATTCGTCGCGGGGTTTGCGATGAATGCACACCGCTAGTGCATATATTCGTAGTTTCGAATATACTAGAGTATATGAGCGATGCCTTGCGCCAGTTCAAGAGTGAGATTTTTCAAGGTCTCGCAAATCCTACCCGGATTGCGATTGTCGAACTTTTACGTGAGGGCGAGCTATCGGCCGGAAATCTGATTGAAAAGCTCGGCATCGAACAAGCGAATGCCTCGCAACATCTGGCAGTTCTCCGGACCAAACAGATCGTGGTCAGCCGCAAAGTAGGCAATCAGGTTTACTATTCGATCCGCGATCGCGCGCTGATTGAGGTCCTCGATATTCTGCGCCGCTATTTTTACGCTCAGCTAGACAGCACCGTAAGCATGTTAAGGGAAGTCGCCAGCGAGCAGCCGAAGTCACGTCTCAGGACGAATCGATGACCGATTGCAGCCACCCTAGGCTGGCCCGCTCGGACAGGCTCTGTCGCGCGGTTGAACAGCGCAGCGCAGCTACTCCCGGTGCAGGGGCCGATTGGTGTTTTTGTTCATCACAACACCTTGCACGCCTTTGAACACCTGTTCATTCGAAGAAGCTGTAATCCAGGCGGCGCAACTGTTCGACGCCGAGCCCTACATGAGCGAAGCGGCCTACCGGGCCGAGTTGGCTCGCGGACGGATCCAACTCGTAGATGTCGATGCCGTGCTCGACCGGGAGCCGGATTTCCTCATCTTCGCGCGCCTAAGTCGGAGCTCGCTGCGCAGAGCCATGATTACGCCTGGGGTCAGGGAATTCGATGGCGCAACGATTATTTGGCGCACCGAACAGGGCGATCTTGCCAGGGACTTTCGCCGCCCGGCATTGCGCGCACTCTTCGATGCCTGCTTTGCGCGCGCCGTGGCTCATGAAGACGAACCAACTCCGCCCCGCCCTGTAGACGACGTCATACATCCGTGGCTGATCCGGCTCTGCTCTGGGTTCTTGGATCAAGGCACAGCCTATTGGCCCATGCCAAACCGCGAGAAAGGTTTTTATGAATGCGTCCGGGAGCTCTTTTCACGTCGGGGCGGAATGTTTCCCAAGTATCTTGTTGGACTAGACGACGAATTTGGAAAGCAGGAGTGCCTTTCCTTTTCCGCATCGGACGCGGTCCTAGATTATCTGGACAGTCAGTCTTTCCGAGAGATCGAATGGCCTGAAATTCTTCAAGCCGAACTTCTGGCGTTACCGGGCTGGGCCGGGTTGATGCACAGGCTTGAGAAGGATCCCGCTCTGGCGCCGCACAAAACCCTTAGCTGTTCCTTGATGGGCTTCTTGGCTGTGCGGCTGACGATGTCCCGCGTGGCATCAGCGCAGGGGAGCAGCGGAGACTGTTCCACAAGAGAGTCCACTCAAGACGCAAGAGAAGACGGCGTCTGAGCCGGACAGCGCGTATCTATGACGCCGCTCGCGTGTTGAGACTTTCCGCTGGAGAAATCAATCGCCTGTCGGAGTCCGAATGGTCGGCGTTTGTCAATGAAGTTAAAGCATTCAATGGTCTGGAGCGCAGGCGGATTCTACATCTCGCCTATGAGCGATGGCACGAGCGCGAGATTCTGCGCGGACTAGCGAGCCACAGAAAGTACCGCGGCTTATTCGAGCAACAAGGGAGACCCCCGGCGCAAGTCTTCTTCTGCATCGACGAGCGGGAGGAGTCGATGCGGCGCGCTCTCGAAGAAGCCGACCCTCGGATTGAGACTTACAGCGCCGCTGGCTACTTCGGCGTGGCCGTGGATTACAAGGGAATTGACGATCCACACGGAGCGGCGTTCTGCCCCGTGGTGATCAAACCCGAGCACGCGGTCGTGGAACGGCCGAAACCTGAGGACAGCGCGCTGCTTGAAAGCCGTCGTTGGCGTAGGCGAATTCTTGGATTGCTGATGCGAAATTCGTTTGTTTCTTCAAAGACGTTGGTGCGGGGCTGGCTTTCGACTTCAGCTCTCGGCTTGCTGTCGGCCGTTCCCCTGATCGGTCACTTGCTGGCGCCTCGACGGTATGCCCTCTTGCGCGACTGGCTGAACAGGGACGTTTCTCCCAGAGCCGAGGACCGAACTCACCTTGATGCGAAACACGAAGCAATCCCAAAGCGCGGTGGCAGGTTTATTGACGGGGTTCGCTCCGCAGGAAAAGACCGAACGCGTCGCCAGCGTGTTGCGTCCGGCGGGCCTGGCGCGCGGATTCGCTCGCCTGGTCGTAATCCTGGGCCACGGATCGACCAGCCTCAACAATCCGCACGAATCGGCTCACGATTGCGGGGCCTGCGGGGGGCGGCGCGGCGGACCAAACGCACGACTTTTTGCCGCAATGGCCAACCGGTCTGAGGTCCGCGAGCGCTTGCGCGAGGAAGGCATCGATATTCCCGCGGATACGTGGTTCATCGGCGGCTATCACGATACTTGCAGCGACGACGTGGAACTCTTCGATCTCGACGCAGTTCCCGCTACGCATCAACCCGATTTGGAGTCGATTCGCAACTCCTTGGACCAGGCGAGAGCGCAAAACGCCCGCGAACGTGCCCGGCGATTCGAATCGTGCCCACTCGGACGCGGACGCGAGCAGGCACTTCGCCACGTGGAGGAGCGAAGCGAACATCTCGCGCAACCGCGGCCCGAGTATGGGCATTGCACGAATTCGGTCTGCATCATCGGGCGACGCAGCCTGACGCGCGGACTATTTCTCGACCGGCGGGCCTTTCTTGTTTCCTATGATGCCAGCCAAGATGCCGACGATCACAGCCTCTCGGCGCTGATGGCCGCAGTCGTGCCCGTGTGCGCGGGGATCAGCCTCGAATACTACTTTTCATTCGTTGACAACGACCGGTACGGCTGCGGCACAAAACTTCCGCACAACGTGACAAGCTTGGTGGGGGTAATGGACGGCCACGCAAGCGACCTGCGCACCGGACTGCCATGGCAGATGGTTGAAATCCACGAGCCCGTGCGGATTCTTTTTGTGATCGAGACGACGCCCGACAGGCTGGAGAAGGTAATCAACGCCAGCGCCTCGTTGAAGCAGCTCGTCGAGAATCGCTGGATTCGACTCGCGACGATCGATCCGGTGTCAGGACGCGTGCATGTGCGGAGGGACCGCAGATTTGAGGAGTTCCATGAGGCTTTGGAACGCCTGCCGGTCGCGCTCTCGTCGCACGAATGGTATCGCCGGCAAACTGCAACATCTTCCGATGGCCTGGATTCAAACGCCTCAAACGCCGACGGGAGACAGCGCTACGTGAGTCTTTCGCAAGCCATTTTGATTTTCGTAGTGCTGGCTCCGGGTGTCGTGTTTGCCGTATTGGCATTACTGTGGCTGCTTGGCTGGACCCCGGGCGAGCGCCTCCTTTCGTGGATTACCGGCTTGACGTTCGTTGCTTGCACGCTTTGGAATTGCGTCGCTCGTCTCGAGCGTCTTGCGTCCTGGCCTCAGCCGTTACGGTCAGCGTTCGGCAACTGGTTTGCCGTCGGAGACTACCATTTTCCGCTGGTGCTAATGGCGGATCGGCTTTCATTGCCTTTCCTGGCGCTGACGGTCGTGTTATCGGGACTGATCGGCACAGTTCTCGGCGACCTACCTTCATCGCGAGCCGGGATTCTTGCGATTTTTTCTTTTGTTGCACCTGTTCGCGTTCGGATCCTTACTCGCGTTCGCCGCCGGTTCGTTCGACCTGCTGGCCGCGGGATGGGAAATGGTGGGGATCACTTCGGTCTTGCTGATCGGTTTTTTTCAACTCAGGCCAGCTCCTGTCGAAAATGGGCTTCGCGTGTTCGGCATATATCGCGCCTGTGACATTGGGTTGTTCGTCGGCGTGTTCGCCATGCATCACTGGGCCGGAACAGCATCGTTCGATCGCGGTTTTCCAATCTCTGACGGGGACACAGGCGGTGATCGTCTGCCTCCTTCTGCTGCTGGCGGCGGCCGGAAAGGCCGCGCAGGTTCCTTTTTCGGGATGGCTGCCGCGCGCTATGGAAGGGCCGACTCCGTCGAGCGCAATCTTCTACGGAGCGATCTCCATTCATGCGGGCGCATACCTTCTGCTTCGGGCCCAACCGCTGCTTGCGCGATCGGCCCTCGCTTCCGCTTTGGTGATATTGATTGGTGCTGGCTACGGCGATCCACGGCACCATCGTCGGCCGCGCCAGCGCCGATGCCAAGACATCGCTTGCCTACGCCACTTTGACGCAGGTCGGCGTGGTGTTTATCGAGATCGGGCTCGGATGGAAATGGCTCGCGGTGGCTCATATTCTGGGAAATGCCACGGTTCGCACGATGCAGTTTCTGCGCGCGCCATCGATGCTTCACGACTATCACCAAATGCACTCGGCGATTGGAGGCGAGGTCTCGCCGACCGGCAAGCAAATCGAGGAACTGCTGCCGGAAGCGAATCCAAATGTGGCTCTATCGCTGGGCTTTCGACCGCGGCCACCTCGACACCATTCTGGACCGTTGGGTGATTGATCCTCTGCTGCAGGCTTCCGACGTATCTTGCAAAGTGTGATCGCATCGGGATGCGTTGGACGGCGATCCGCCCCGGCAATGTGGCGCCGATTTCCTTGCACGGTCCGGCGGAACAGGGGGACGACTAATGTCCGTGCCCGGATGGGTTCTCTACAAGCCGTTTCTCACCGGCGTCTCCATTGGCGTGCCGTGGTTCGCGACTGTCCTTCTAACGGGTTATCGTCGGCACGCGCGCATCGTCGGTTGCATCGCTGCATTGCGTCGATCCTCGCAAGCGCAGTGCTTCTTGGCGGAGGCGCCCAAGGGCGAGTCCTTGTACCAAGCCTTGATGCTGCTCTTCTCCTGCCTGACTTTTGGCGCGATCTGGTGCTTCCACGCCGCGATTGCACGCCGGGAACGATCGGCGGGAATCCTGTTTCTGCTCGGATGCGACGCTGTTGGCGTACTCGACCGAAAATTTACTTGTGCTGCTTGCCGCATGGATTTTGTCTACCGTCCCTTTCTTGTGGGCGGGGTGGTTTCGCGCGCGCAGCATGGCGTCCGCTGGTTGGCCTGCTCTTGTCAAGTCTCGCCCTTGCGCTAGCCATCGGGCTGATCTTCGCCGAGCACGGGCGTAATTTCCATCGATAACGCTGAAGGGCCAAAGCCCCGGGTGGGATTGCAGCATTCGGACTTCTGGTAATTGCGGTGATTTTTCGCAAGGGAATTTGCCCCGCACACGCGTGGGTGGCGGACGCGGCTGAGACTGGTCCGGCGCTTCCGACCGCTCTTCTGCTGAACGGGCATTTCGGAGCGCTGCTGGTTGCCAAGCTGATCGTGCCGTTGTTTCCGCTCACGGACAGTCTGTTTCCAGTACTTTCCTATCTCGCCATTTTACGGCGCTTTATGTCGCGATCCGCGCGCTTGCGGAGAATTCGCCCCGCCGCCTGCTCGCCTTTCTGGCGCTCAGCCAGTCGGCGTGTATTTTGAGCGGGCTGGAAAGTCGAACTGCCGGAAGGAATTGCCGGCGCGATCGTGCATTGGTTCGTGGTTGCGGTCTCGCACGGTGGCCTTTTCGGAATCCTGCGGTTGCTGGAAGTCCGTTTCGGCGAGAACCTAACGGCGAGCAAGCACCTCGGTTTGGCCGAGCACGCGCCCCGCCTCGCCGTGTCGTTTGCGATATTCGGGCTGGCATTAGTTGGTTTGCCCGGCACGCTGGGTTTTTGTTCTCAAGACCTTTTGATTCACGGAGCGCTCACATCGCATCCGCTCACCGGATTGCTGCTGCCCATCGCCACGGCGATGAATGCCGTCAGCATCTTCCGCTTGTTCACGCGCCTTTTCTTGGGTAAGCGTCGAACCGGGTTTACGGTCATGGCGGATGCGTTGCCACGCGAGCGCTGGATTCTCGCTGCTGGTGTGTTGTTCGTCGTCCTCGGAGGCTTATTCCCAAACGCGATCGTGATTCAGCGCTCGTCTGAGGCTGAACGATTGCAGCAGGCCATCCACACCGGAGCGGATCTTAACACTGTTGGAAAGGCTGACGGGCAGCCCGGGAGACTTTCAATCACCGCCACCCGCTGACACTTGGACCTAACAGCCGATTTCACTGGTCGCGCTCAAGGTTCGGTATTCGGAGGCCCAGCCTCCGTAGGAGGCTGAGAACTGCACGGGTGCATGCGAATCGGCGCACGAAATCAGACCTTGTCACAACGTCGCGCCGGCGCACCTAAGAAGTGAACGGGTCTCCGGTGGAACAGTGGAAATAACAATCCGGGGGCGTGCACGTAAAAGTTAAGATAGGGCCCAGACAAGCCCCGACGATCGGAGGAAATCGCGTTGGGAAAAATGCCTGTTTCGGAAATTGATTTCACAGAGCTATCAGATGGTTCGCTGGCCGAAATGCTATCTCAGCTGAGCCTGAGACAAACAAGGATGTAAAATTGGAAGTCCCGACGGGTGAACGTCGTGAACATCGTGTACGTCGTGCCCGCACCGGGGGGTTGCGACGGCTTGCTCCAAGCCGACTTAAGCGTTGCTAGACCGTGCCGGCCTACGGATCTCTAGCATTCCGGCAAACCTTGCTCTCTCTCGCCGTTCACTGTGAACATGTTAAGGAACTTGGAGGAGTATGCTGTCCTCTTTTAAGGGTTGCGGGAGGCTCTCCCTGTTAGAGTGAGTGGGAGCGAAATGCTTTTGTCGAGAGGGCATTGTCACCTGAATTATGCAGAGAAAACGGCTTGAGGGCAGACTGACTCGTTCGCGTCCCGGTGTTGGACGGCCTGACTTTTTCGGGTTGTGAAATATCAGCCTAGTTCGGTTCCTATTCCGGCTCCTCGCGTCTTTCTCAAACTTTGGATTCCTTGAATCAATGCCGCCATCTCATAGCTGCCAGGGAAGTTGTGGATCGCGCATAAATTTTTATGCACAGAGCTTTCAAACCAAAGCGCCGTCCAGTACCGGAACAGGATCAGCGCCGGGCGGACGAATCGCGCGCAACCGACCCATCAAACGTTGTAGTAGACCTCGTTCCTCGTACTGATCGCTGTAGCTAACGCCCGTTCGTCCCGCGTGCCTCCAGATCTTCGCTGCCACAAACAAAAACCGCAGGCGCGCTGTGGCCAAGGTCGTATGCTTCAGCGTCTCGATCCGATCCTCGGGCTCGCGGTTAAATAGCATCAGCCAACAATTCAAGTTGTAGGCCAGCATGGCCAACTGAAAATGGTTGCCATTGACGTCAAAGCGCCGAGAAGGATGAGCCGCCAAGCCAGCATCGTTGTTCGCTTCCTTGATCAGGTTTTCGGCGCCGGCCCGCTGATTGTAGAACCACACCGTCCACCAGATCGGGTCGCCCAGGTTGGTTACGAAAACGCGATAGAGGTAATCGGCTGTCTCGAACAGTTGGTATTGCTCGGTTTTTGCGTCCCCGTCGCTGGCCGGTTGTAGCGCGTAACGCAAGGCTACGAACCGGTAGGCGCGACCCCAACCCTCCGGCTGATAGCGGAACTCACATTCCTCGTCTGCATCGGTGTTTGGCGAACGTTTCCAGGGGGCCTGCTGCAACTGCTCGACCAAGCGGCTGGTCTTGCGGGCCACGATGACGAACTGGCAACCGAACTCTTCGTAGGCTTCTACCGCCTCCGAGCAGTAGAAGCCGGAATCGGCGCGGGCCAAGGTCTGCTTCACCCGGGCAGGCAGCGATTGAAAGACGGTGCACAGGTGCGCGGCAATCTGAGCCCCGGTGGGTCGGTCGCCGTTGCGCAACTGTCCGGCGATGAACTCGCGGGTCTCGGTCAGAAAGGTCAAGATCGGCTGGTAACTCCTCTTGCCACGGTTCTTCGGGTTGTAACTCTTGCGCCCCCCGAACTGTTTGCCGTACAACGTGTGGACCGTCGTGTCGGTGTCCAGAGTCACCGTCGTCAACTGCACGTTGGCCGCCGCCCACACGCGCTCGCGCAAGGCGCGCTGCAGCTTGAGAATCTGCCCGGCCACGCTGCTGTGCAGTGCCTCGAGAAACCGCCACAAGGTGGACTGCGGGGGAAGTTGCTGAACCTGCAAAATCCCGGTCAGAAGGGGATCGCGCGCCACAAAACGCAACTGGTTGAGCCGACTGAACCCCACATACATGCCCAGCAGCATGGCCAAAAAGAATTGATACCCTGCTAGCACTCGGGTCACCCGTGTGACTTTGATGGTTTCTTCCAGTAGCTTGCGAAAGCCGATCTTCTCCAACATGGTGGCGACCGGTAATAGTCCTCCGTACGGTGTGAGATTCTTGCCGGAAAAGTCGAATGGTGTGGAAGCGTTGATTTTATTGGGCTCTGAGCTATCTGCGAAGAAGCCTTGATTCGTGCGTGTTTTCTGACTATGCTTCCTTCTCTTATTCACCTTTTGGGTGACCTCCTGGAAATCGGCTAGCGAAGCGGTAACTTTGCAGCCCCTCTGTTTTACAACAGGATTTCCAGGGTCCCCAAAGGGTTTATCTCCTCACCTGCTCTCCGTCAGATCAAATCCTGTGCATAAGTCAGGTGTCACTCAAGTCCAAAAATGTTTCTTGAGTCCGGAAAAACGAAGTCGGGAGAGAAGCCATCGTTGTCATGTTTGGTCCAGACGATTTTTTTGACGAATGATGCAGCTTCGGCCGCCGATGTAAAGTTCGGGAGGCATCCGTGTCCGTATTGGTTCCGCCGTTCGCAGGGAATTCCCGTTCGGTCGTCATTGTAGGGGCCGGCATCGCAGGCATAACCGCTGCCGCCGTTTTAGGCCGGAACGATTATTGCGTAACGCTTGTTGATTCACGCCCGACCTGCCCACACATTTTCAAAGCGGAAAAACTAGAAGCAGATCAGGCGGAGCTCCTTGGAAAATTGGGATTACTGAGCGTTGCTACTCATTCCGCCGCACGCATTTCGCAAATCGTGAGTTGCTATCGTGGGCGGCACGTTAAGACGTCGCGTGCGGAGCAATACGGTTTTTTTTATAGCGATATGGTTGATAGCTTGCGCGCAAGCCTGCCAGAAACAGTTCGATTCAAATTGGGGCGGGTAGCGCAAATCGAGAACAGCGATGACATACAACGCGTGAAGGTTGATGATGGCGAAGAACTGACCGCGCGTCTGGTCGTGCTGGCTTGCGGACTGAACGGCGAAATTCCCGCAAGCTTGGGCCTGAAGAGAATATCGGTCAAGAAACGTCATTCCGTGGCCCTAGCATTCACGATCGCTCGTGCGGATGGGCAGCCATTCCCCTTCGACTCTGTCACTTGTTATCCAGACAGCTTGAGGGCGACGATCGATTACCTCACGCTGTTTACGATGCCTCAAGCGATGCGCGCGAATCTGTTCGCTTTCCCCGATGAAAGCGATGATTTGGCGCGCCGCTTCATTCAAGAACCTGAGATTGAACTAAACCGAGCCTTTCCGATGCTGGCACGCATAATTGGCGATTATCGAGTAGTGAGTAGGGTCGAGACGTCGCTGATCCACCTTTATCGCACGGAAAACGCAATTGTGCCGGGGGTGGTCTTGATTGGCGACGTCGCCCAGAATGCGTGCCCCTCCACAGGCATGGGGCTATCCAAAGTCCTGACTGATGTCGACGTCCTTTGCACCGATTGCATACCACGCTGGTTCGAAAGCGCCGGCATGGGATGCGATAAGGTGGCGCAGTTTTGGAGCAATTCACGAAAACGCAGGGTTGATAGCGACGCACTTGGTTCAGCCATTTATCGCCGCCGCGCGCGGATGGAGCGATCTCCGCGCTGGGTGCTTCACCGCACTCGCTTGTCTTTATCCATGCGGTTTGGACGCCAAAATAAATTGTGATACTTACGACCCTGCGCACGTCCACGCATTAAGCGTTCCGATGTGCCCCTGGAACTTAGCTGCCCAAACATTAGCCCATGAAGTAAATCCACGGTTATAGAGAAAACGACCGATTCCTCTAGCTCACTGCCTGCGGCTCTTCGTAGTTTCGGGAGCAGCCATCTCGTCTAGGCTGGAGGCGAGCGACTGGAACACGTCCGTCTTGGATATGACTTTGCGGACTCCAATCCTCTGCGCCTCCAATTCAAAACGAACGCTCTGATCCACCAACGTATACATGGCAATGGGCACCGAAGGATCGTTCTTAATGATCTCTTTCGCAGCTTCCAATCCGTTCATCACGGGCATCCTGAAATCCAGCAAGATAGCGTCCGGCCTGAGCTTTGCTGCCAATTGCACGGCCTGCAGGCCATTGGCGGCTTCGCCGCAAACCATCCAATCTTCCCGCTTGGACAGCATCCCTCTAAGCGCGTGGCGAAGAGTTTGATTATCGTCGACGATCAAGATTCGTCGCACAAAATATGACCTTTTAATACTCGTTACTACTCGCAGATGGATTGGCTGGGATGGGACTCGAGGTGGAGGCAGCGATGTTTGGTTCTAGTCCTCGCATGTGTAGAATGGCCAGCAGCGGCGTTTTTGGCAATATGCTGTATACGGCAGAATACGCTAGGGTGTTTGCCTGTTGGGATAGGCTCCTCTGATGCTTCAATCCCACTGGGAGACTACATGGACATCATCGGAGCATTGAAACAGCAAGAGTTGAAGTTGCAGCGACAGTTGACGGCTGTACAAAGTGCCATCGCTGCCTTGAATGGCGCTGAAGCGATTGCGGTATCGCCCCGTCACGGTAGCAACGACGGAGCAAAGCCTAAGAGAACCATGTCAGCCGCCGCCAAAGCAAGGATATCGCGAGCTGCAAAGGCGCGATGGTCGAAGATCAAAGCGGAAAGAGGAAAGAAGACAGAGTAAAGGTTCAGGTTGTGATGCACGCTGAGATCAATGCTTTAATCGCCGTGAATGAAGATAAAGAGAATATAGGGCATTGAAAACATTTGAAGTCGAATTGACCTATGAGCGTGTCCGAGAATTGCACTTTTCATGCATTTTTGCGCCGCAAGCTATTGATTCTTCGTTCGTGAAAAGCCGGTTTTCGCATTACTCGGACAGGCTCCTATTACTACTGTGTTACTAAATTCGACACATTGCGAATCAATCATGTAGCAGCGATTGCGTGCTATTCCCATACACTCTGGCGGCATGAGCGCCTTTTCTTCGGCGCCAGGCGCACAACAACAACGCTTTGCGGCCTATCTGGACAGCCTGGCGCGAGCCGCCGAGCACGCTGATCGCGTGGAACCACTGAAATCCTATTGCACCGGTCTGCTTCTTCCGGGAGAGCGCAAGAGCGTCGAGCCGATGGCGGCACGATTGGCCCCCGACAACGTGCGGCAGACACACCAATCCCTCCATCATTTGGTCGCACATGCGCCGTGGAGTGACGAGGCCTTACTGCGACAAGTGCGGCAGTCGGTGCTTCCCGCGATGGAACAAAACGGGCCGGTGATCGCTTGGATCGTGGATGACACGGGTTTTCTCAAGAAGGGCAAGCACTCGGTGGGGGTCGCTCGTCAGTATTGCGGACAGATCGGTAAGCAGGACAATTGCCAGGTCGCTGTGAGTTTGTCGATTACCACCGAGCAGGCGAGTCTTCCGATCGCGTGGCGTTTGTACTTACCGGAGACTTGGGCCGAGGATGAGCAACGGCGCGAAGCAGCCGGCGTTCCGAAAGAGATTCGGTTTCAAACCAAGCCGGCGATCGCCTCGGAACAGATTCGGAAAGCGGTGAGGGATGGAGTTCCGACGGCGCCCGTATTAGCCGATGCTGCCTATGGCAACAACTATGACTTTCGAGCAAGGCCTCACGGAGCTGGGCTTACGGTACGTGGTCGGCGTTCGGAGAAATACGACCGTCTGGGAGCCTGGAGAATCCCCGCTGCCCGCGAAACAACAGAAAGGGAGGGGGCGCCCCGGCACGCGACTCCGTCGAGACCGACAACATCAACCCATTTCCGTGAAGCAATTGGCGGAGTCCTTGGCACCCAAGGATTGGAAGACGGTATCCTGGCGTGAGGGAACCAAGAAGAGACTCCGCTCTCGATTTGTGGCCTGCGCGTGCGACCTGCCCATCGCGATGAACGGAGGAAGCGAACCGCATGCAGAAGAATGGTTATTGATCGAATGGCCCGCCGGGGAGAGCGAGCCAACCAAGTATTGGCTTTCCACTTTCTCCGTCCGATACCACACTCCGAGAGTTGGTAAAAATAGCCAAGCATCGTTGGATCATCGAGCGGGATTACGAAGAGCTCAAGCAGGAACTGGGACTGGGACATTATGAAGGTCGCGGCTGGCGAGGATTTCATCATCATGCCACCTTATGCATCGCTGCCTACGGCTTCCTGGTGGCGGAACGAAGTCGTTTTTCCCCCTCTGCACGCGCCGGTCGACTGGAGCTACGCGCCCCGGAACTTCCGCCCGAGTTCAAGCCCCGCGGCTCGCCGCACGCGCGCCGAACGTCATAATCCCTATTCCATCGCGACCATCCGAATCCAGCTCGCGCGGTACCTTCTCCAGCAACTCCCTTGCTGCCCCGTTTGCTGCGTAAGGCGCCGCTGATAATTTGTAACACAGTAGTACTATGAAGATCGCACGCACGGCCCAAACACGTCAGCGGGCAAGATTCGTATTGACGCCTCCGGCCTCTCCGTAGCTGTGGGGAAAGCGTTGCGTCAGATTATTAAGAGTGTGGATCGCAAGGTGCGGTTCGATATGAATAAGAGCGGCATAACGATTCGAGTCATAAACCTAGGCGAGGCGACTGGAGACGAAAAACAGGCCGCCGCGAACGGCTGACGATTGTGAGCTCGAAAGGCTGCGAAAGGAAAGAATCATGCCCAGAAAACGAAGCGCGACGACAAAGAAGGCAATTCGGAGGCGGAAAGTGAAGTCGGCACACAGAAAAGCTGCAAGGAAGAAAGGGAGAGCCATCGCTAGAGAAGCAGCAGCCACGAAAGTGCTAGCGAAGCCCGCAGCAGAAGTACCGCCTACAAGCCAGACCGAGTGAGAAAGACATTAGTCTGGCGTAGGATTGACCAGCGGCGTTTACCGCAACAATTGATCTTGCCATTGTGTAGAATGTCGGCAATGCCGTGTATTATGACCGCTCGTGGCGGTCGATAGGCGGTTATCAACCCATCCTTCACCTACCGTGATGCCGAGAATTCTGATCGTCGATGACCCCATTCGCCATACGCTAAAGCGAATGCTGTCTCAGCATGACGAATGGGTGATCTGCGAAGCGACGAACGCGATGGAAGCGGGGCGGCTGGCCGATGAACTCAAGCCGAACGCCATCCTGCTCGATTTCAAGATGCCGGTGATGAATGGCCTGCAAGCGGCGAAAGAGATCATAAAGAACGATCCATCGATTCCGATTGCGATGTACACCTTGGACCAGAGCGCGCAGTTTGGATCGGAGGCGCGAAGGATTGGAGTCCGCAAAGTTATATCCAAGACAGACAAGTTTCAGTCGCTCGCGTCGAGCCTCGATGGAGATGATTGACTCCAAAATGAATGGACGAAAGAATTCCAACTAGGCGCGTGCCTCGAACGATCCGAGAACGCGCTACAATCCCTCTCATGGCCGACTGGCAACAAGGACCGTCCGTGCATCGGCATTCAGGTTGACGTTGCCGCACTTCGTATCCGGCTGCGCAATATGAGCGACGATGAATTGCTTTCTTTTGGGCAGCAGCTGCGCGACCTCGTTTATCCGCTCACCTACGGGGCGGACGGCAAGCCGAGCGTGAGCGCGTTCTCGATTCAACTGGACCACGCGCGCCGCGAATGGCTCCGGCGAGAGCAGAATATTCAAAAAAAAATGAGGCCGTACCAATCCGGGCGGTTTTGTCGTAACGCGTGACAATGGCGCGGAATTGCTTGAGTTTAGCGAAAAAGTTTTAAAGTTTTCGGTCAAGTGGCGCGCTTTGCGAGAGCTTACCGAAAACGCAACCGGAACAACCGGACTGGTGGCCCGGTGAGCGAAACGCTATTTTGGAAGGCCCGGCTCAAGCAGGCCACCGTCCAGAGTGTAGGCAAGCGGAAGCTCATGGCCTGCGTGTACCATCTCGGCTATTTTGTCAGCTACACCTTCGATTCGCCCAAGCATGCTTTGCCGTCTTTCGTCCGCTTGCTTAATGAAAACGTCGAGAAAACACCTATTGGGTCCGAAGAAATAGCTGACATACCCAAATTTGCACACGACTTGATTCTTGTGAAATCCGCCAGAGACATTGGGGCGAGGGTCTGGTCCCGAAATCAAGCTCACATGAAAGGTCCTTCCATCCGAGCGATTGACGATCGCGGTCCTATCGGCTCGAACGAACGTCCGTCCACAGTGACTGCACTTCTCGGAGTTTCGTTGCATTGCACTCCTTTCGAGACACGACCGTATTGGCGTCTCTACAGAAGAGTAGTATGTCCTGGGTTTGTTCTCAAATCTGTGCGTAACGGCACACCCTCGAGAAATCGATTCCGTGGGGAAGCTCTGATGCCAGGGCAAAAACCCCGCAGCGTCGATACCGCGCCGGTGTGCAGCTTTGCGGCAATTCACAGCGACTCTTGTACCGAGGACAAATCAACTGTTTTCGCCCCACCTGAAAACACCCATTCCGCTTCTTACGTTTTCAACGGTTGCGACAGCCCAGGAAATGGGGTTTTTGCCACACCTCGATAACCCCCATACGGCACGGGGAAAATTCAGTCACCGGATCGGAAGCCAGCCGTGCGGCATCGCTGGCGTCTTCGTAGCCGCAGGCTATGATCCGCTGCGTGAGTAGTTCATCCAACTCGTGACGGACCTTTTGTCGGTCATCTTTCAGACAAGCTGCCAAGGCAGCCGTCAGACCTAACCCGCAGTCGGCGGCTTTGAGTAACACCGCTCCACCATCGGCAACCCGAAAAGGCTATAAGCCACGAGTCTCAGATAGAACCATGGCAACACTCGCCGCGAATAGCCCAGGCCGTTACAGCGGCGAGCGCAAAATCCAGCCGGACCGTCCCTGTTCAAAATTGAACATACGCAGTCCTAGAGATTTTTGTAGTGTATCGGCGTCTGGTCCCGACAGGTCCCCGTGGGCCGAGTGAACGAGACGTAAACAGGAGCGCGGAAAATGCGATGGCATGCTTCTTCTTTGTTGCTGATTCTGGCTTTGGCTATTAGCTCACTGACTGGCACGGTGTATGCCGACTCCATCCTCGGTACCGCGGATAATTTTGCGGTTCTGGCGGGGTCGACCGTGACCAACGCAGGCGCCGGAGTTCTTGGCGCGACTGTCATCGACGGCAATCTGGGTGTCAGCCCAGGAGATACTTGTACGGGCTTTGGGACCTGCCCGATCACGGGTCCAGGCTCCGTGCTGGGATCGGTCGACCTGGATTCGGGCATCGGCGTAGCGGCCACTGCCCAAGGTGACCTCACAACTGCGTATACGAGTCTCGCAGCCCTGAGCGGTACCGCGGTGGCCGGTGGCGTTCTGAGCGGCAACGTCGGACCTGGTGTGTATGTTGCGCCGACCCTGAGCTTGCCAGGTACTCTCACCCTCAGCGATGGGGGCGTTGCCGGTTCGCAATTCATTTTTATAACTGGGAGCAGCCTCATCACCGCGCCCAACTCATCGATCAACGTCAGTGGACTCTCCCCAAGCGACAGTCTGTTTTGGGTAGTTGAAAGCTCGGCTACTCTCGGTGACAACACTGTGTTCGATGGAAATATTCTTGCGCTTAGCTCGATCAGCTTCGATCCCGGTGCGACGGACAATTGTGGTAGAGCGCTGGCGCAAAATGGCGGAGTAACATTTGCTGGGCAGGACGCGACCACATTGATTGAGAACCAAGTTTCCATCAGCTGCCTGGGCACAACAGGCGCAGGTGGCGGCGCATTTAACGGCATTGGCGTGGCTGGAACTGGAACCGGAGGCGGCGTAGCGACACCAGAACCCTCCACGCTTTTATTGCTCGTTTTAGGGGTTATCGCAATCGGCGTCTTAAAGTTCTGTAAGGCCGTTCGAATCCTGAACTCGTATCCGCCTGAGCATACGCGAGCGTAAAAGGTGAAGGCTTGATTTCGTGCGATGCGCTCATTACGCTCCTCGCATCCCGAACCGATAGAGTACTTCAGGCCCCGCTCGACTCCCCAAGGGCCGGGCGGGGCTTTCTCTTTACCGCAAACAATTCACCGCCGCAGGGAGGCTATGTTACATCTCAACCGCCCTACCCTGGGCCGCCTCCCACTCACGGAAGCGTCTTTCAGCGGGGGCGATATGTAGCGCGCGCCAGCGTCGCGTAAACCTGCGCTCCCTCCAAGGGCACCGCGCCAGCAAATATGACTTCGATTTTTCCATCCGCGCGCTATACATGCCGACCAACTGTAAGGTGAGCGCCGCGCAGACCGAGACTCAGCGACGTCGCGTCAACGTAAGCCACAGCTGATTCCGGCCCGGTCAAGCGTCGAGGCCGTGCGCCCCGGACTCTGAAACGGCGGCGCACATCGCATCGATGAGACCGGAAGGGCGTGCTTGGCCGCCCCGGCTATTTCCCTTCAGTGATAGAAATCGAAGCCCGGGTCAGTTCCCAATCGAGGTGCATCGTGCAGTTGTCGCCGCCTGGAACGAACGAGATCGTAAAGTCTTCCTGTTTCGACGGAAGTCTCGAACTGGTCATTGGGACCTGTGCGAAATCGCAGCTCTGCCCCGGAAAATTCGACATCCGTCCGATCTCTTCTCTCGTGCTCTTGCTGAAGATCAACGTCCAGGAGTTGGGATTGGGGATGGCAAAGAGCGTGTAGTTTCCTGCGGGCACGTCTGTGCCACCCGCTGTCACGTTTGCGGCGGTGTCGAACGTCGTCGCCTCATTCGCTCCCAGGATCCACACCTGGCCGCAAGGCACCAGATGCCCGAAGATGTCTCGGCCGCGTACGCGCGGACTCGAATAGTGCACCGTGATCGTCTTCCCATCGGAAAAGCGGCAAGTTGCATTCGCCGGAGGGCTCAACGGTTGTCTCCTCTGCCGCGCCGCGCCCGGTGTCGCAGCCTGCTTTCGATATCTCGCATGATCCACATCTGTTATTAATATGCGATAAGATCAAATCTTGTAGACTTCCTGCGTTTTGAATTGAAACTCCTTCGGCAAACGCACTGCTTGGCTTCGGTTGTTCATAAAAATCTTCGCTTTTCGTTGCATGCTCCCTCCCAAAACCCAGGGCCATGCAGGAGCATCTGCCATCGGCATGTTCTAGGAAAAACCTTCTTTATTAACGTTTAATTGTGGGCACTCTTTCTCTCTGTTGGTTCGCGTGTGGGCGAAGCCGTCGATGAGTTGGGGAGCTTGGTCAATAGGCTAATGACCGCGAAGCCTCGGAGAGCATCTGGATCACAGTTCTGATACGGGAGCGGCTCGGATTCCGCGGGCTAGTGGAAAACCGTTCAACGTGCGGGAGACAATCGTGCCGCTAGAAACGCGCGATTCGCCAACAGTCTTTCGCACGAATTCCAGGTTCACGGCGTCCCTCTCGGTCGGCAATTCGGTCCATTTCGCTTCATAGAGGTGCAAATGGCCGCAGGTTCTCTGATTTTGCCGATTCGCAGAAAATCCCGCGTAGATTTAGAACAGCCAAACGATTCGAAGATCTTGGAATCAGCGAAGACCGCAACGAAACACTTACTGTACTTTCGGCTCTAGCATTTCAAGAGTTCGGCTGTGCCGAAGTCTCCGGGCGAAGTCGGCCTATCCGCCCGACCGCGTGCCACAAGCGGCACAATCAGCGAAAGGTGAACGTCGTGAACGTCATCCTCACACCGAGGGGCTTGCGACGATTCGCTTCAGGCCGACTCAGGCGTCGCAATAATAGCGACTCTGGACCGGTAGGTTGCAACGGTTCGTGTAGTAAACTGTCCTGCCCGCGAAAGCTAGTCCAACCATAAGTTAGCTTCTCCGGGTATAAGACGACCAGAGGAGAAGAAGCGTGCATGAAGAAGAGCCGGTTCAGTGAAGAGCAGATTGTGGGAGGTGTTGAAGGAGGCCGAAGCGGGAGTCGCGGTGAAGGAGCTGTGTCCGCGGATCGCGATCAGCGACGCGACGTTCTAGTCCAGGTAGCTTGCTAAGATCACCCGATGAGCCTCCGAGTATCGCTCAGGGCGTATTATTGTGACCGCGCGTCAAGTGTTGCAAAAGCGAGCTAATACGATGACGCAGTTCGAAGATGATCTTGTTCCGGTCGTTCATCGCGGAAGGATAGGTTTCGGTTATGTGATAAGCTCCTTGCAGTTCGAAAAACCTCTGATGCTTTAAATCCAACTGGGAGACTACATGAACATCATTGGAGCATTGCAACAGGAAGAGTTGAAGTTGCAGCGACAGTTGACGGCTGTACAAAGTGCCATCGCTGCCTTGAATGGCGCTGACACGATTACTGCATCGCCCCGTCACGGCAGGATCGACGGAGCAAAGCCTAAGAGAACTATGTCAGCCGCCGTCAAAGCAAGGATATCGCGAGCTGCAAAGGCGCGATGGGCGAAGATCAAGGCGGCAAAAGGAAAGAAGGCAAAGTAAAGTCTGATTTGTGGCGCACCCTGAGCCCGTAAAAGACTCCGAAGTCTCGAGCCAATTCTCGCTCCGAATCGCTTTCTAATTTGTTAGTCGCAGTGAATAAAGACAAAGGAATATATGGCATTGAAAACATTTGAAGTCGAATTGACCTACGAGGATCGCACGCACGGCCCAAACACGTCAGCGGGCAAGATTCGTATTGACGCCTCCGGCCTCTCGGTAGCTGTCGGGAAAGCGTTGCGTCAGATTATTAAGAGTGTGGATCGCAAGGTGCGGTTCGATATGAATAAGAGCGGCATAACGATTCGAGTCGTAAACCTAGGCGAGGCGACTGGAGACGAAAAACAGGCCGCCGCGAACGGCTGACGATTGTGAGCTCGAAAGGCTGCGAAAGGAAAGAATCATGCCCAGAAAACGAAGCGCGACGACAAAGAAGGCAATTCGGAGGCGGAAAGTGAAGTCGGCACACAGAAAAGCTGCAAGGAAGAAAGGGAGAGCCATCGCTAGAGAAGCAGCAGCCACGAAAGTGCTAGCGAAGCCCGCAGCAGAAGTACCGCCTACAAGCCAGACCGAGTGAGAAAGACATTAGTCTGGCGTAGGATTGACCAGCGGCGTTTACCGCAACAATTGATCTTGCCATTGTGTAGAATGTCGGCAATGCCGTGTATTATGACCGCTCGTGGCGGTCGATAGGCTGTTATCAACCCATCCTTCACCTACCGGCACCACGGTATTCTCTTCTGATTCCATGGCCTCACCGAGCGCCGCCCACGTCGTGAACATGGGCGATGCCGGTCACTGCACACAGGCCGAGCACGGATGGCTTCGCTAGCCGAACTCTCCACGGCTTGACAATGTACGGCGAACGGCCGTACGCTATGGGTATGAGAGGACACATGAGACGCACAGCAAGAGCGGTTCGCCGGTCGCTAAAAGCCGACCGCCTGGAAGCGCGGGTAACTCCCGAACAGAAGCAGCTCATCGCGCGTGCGGCAGCTCTGCGCGGTTCTTCGGTCACGGAGTTCATCGTTGCGAGCGCTCAGCAGGCCGCGGCAGAGACCATCAAGGACTTCGAAATCCTCACTCTTCATGACCAAGCGCGCGACGTTTTCGTGGATGCAGTTCTGCATCCTGCGGCCCCCAACGAAGCCGCGCGGAAAGCGGCCCGGCGGTACATCGAACAGATCGGACGCTGATTGGCAGACCAAACGGAAAAGGCGCATTTTGTCGTTGAGCCGCTCAGTTCAAGACATGACCGGGCGGTCTTTTCTTGCGGCGTCCGGGCTCTGGACACCTACCTTCATAGACAAGCTGGACAAGATCTCAAGAAGCGCGCGGCTGTTTCCTTCGTGATCACACCGGATGGAAGGACGATCGCGGGCTACTATACTTTATCGCAATACGCCGTTCAGTTGGATGTGGTGCCGCCCGAGATTGCGAAGAAATTGCCCAAGTATCCGGTCGTCCCAGCAACACTTCTCGGGCGTCTAGCCGTCAGCATGGCATTTCGAGGGCAAGGACTGGGCGCCATGTTGTTGATGGATGCGCTGTATCGAGCTCTCGCCCATGGCAGGGAAGTGGCTTCCGCGGGAGTCGTCGTGGATGCCAAAGACGCAGGTGCTTTGGCCTTTTACAAGAAGTATGGGTTCCTCGAACTTCCAAGAATTGAGTGGAGACTCTTCCTGCCGATGCGAACGGTGGAGCGTTTGTTCCCGTGACAGCAGGTCGGCGGTGGTTGTGCCGATCGGGCGATGTCACGCCGATGTAACGTGGTTTTGCTTCATTAAGTGGTGGCCGCTGGGCGGCGCCGGGTCATTCCCCTTCTAAAATAGCGTATCGCACGAATACGGGCGGGTCGACGGGCCAGTCGGAACCGTCCAACGCTCCGACAAGCCTTCGGCTGGATGCTTCCCTTTGGCCCACAGCGCTTATTGCCGCGGACCCAGACGCACAAATGCCTCATGCATCTCCGCGAGCCTTATCACATCGGAACAACGCAGATACCGCTGCCTGCCGTCATTTGGGTTCGGATTCTTGATCGTCACTGGAACGCCTACCTTCAGCAAACACGGCAACCCTGTGCCCCGACCGAGATAGAAGGACGGCCAATCGAGCGACACCGCTAGATCGCCCGGCGCCTGATCGTCGGGCGGTGTATTTTCTATACTGCCTTTGTGCATACCGAAGCCGCAAGCCGCCAAGCTTAAACGTACCTGAGGAGATTTGCTCTGGTGGTTTGGTGGGGGGAGCCTGGTCGAAGTGCACAGCGCCATTTCCCGACTGCATCGAGAGAAGGCGATTTCTGTTTCCAACCGGCGGGGCGCTTTCCCGCCTGCGCCTGTTAAGCCGCAGTTGGCGGGAGGTTCTTCCAACTGACAAATTGCGGGAACTGGCAGCGGTTTCGTGGTGCCAGCGACGCCTGGCGAACAGGCATTTCGTCTTGCGGTGACCAGCGCTTGGCCGACGCAGCCAGTAGGGAGGGCTTCGCGGTTCTTAAATCTATTTCGGTTACGACCTGAGGATTGGATCATGTGAATTCAGTTGAGCATTTTGTAGTTCTGAATTCCCGCATCTGCGAATGTCGCGATTTGATTCGGTTTGCCATCCACCGTGTGATCCGAATCACCGCAAAATCTAACCGCGTGTTGTAGAAAAAAGGCGTGTCCACACAAACGGAGAACGACCGCGCCGCCTGGTTCCAGGGTCCTTCAGTCAAATGCGAAGCCGTTCGCCACGCTACGCATCCGTACCGTCTCATTCTTCTCGGCCTGCCCGGAGCAGGCAAGGGGACTCAGGCGGATTTGTTGAATCAAAATTTGCATGCCTGTCACCTTTCTACAGGCGATCTCTTCCGCGCTGCGGCATCCGGCGAATGCGCCCAGAGTCCTGCAATGAGAGCCGTGCTCGAATACATGAGCAGCGGGGCTCTCGTGCCGGATGCAACTGTTTGGGAAATGGTTCGGGAGCGCCGGAGCTGCTTACGCTGTGGCGGCGGTTTCGTCCTCGACGGTTTCCCTCGCACTCTAGCACAAGCCGAATCACTGAAGCAGCTTATGGACCAGGAAGGGCTTTCGCTGACTGCCGCCATTAACTACGAGGCGCCCGTGAGCGAGATGCTTGATCGGCTCAACGGCCGGCGGACTTGTGTAAACTGCAAGGCCGTGTTTCATCTCAGGCGGCGACCTCCGAAAGAGCCGGGACGGTGCGATTTCTGCGGCGGCAGCCTCGTTCGGCGCGACGATGATCGAGCAGAAGCGATCAAAGTACGACTGGAAGCCCACGAACGAACTACGGCTCCCGTGATCGACTTTTATCGGCAGCTTGGTTTACTGCTTACCGTCGCGGCTACCGGATCTCCAGAAGAGGTTTGCACCCGGACAATCGGGGCTTTGAACCATTTTGAACGCTCCTCCTGACCGTTCACTCGCTGCGTCCCCGCAGATCGTCTCCAGGCAATACTCAATGATCGCATTCGGCTCCGATAAATCTCGAAATCGATGAGATGAGAAGCCTCAGTTTCGTAGCGATATTCGCTTATCCACGCTTCTGGAAATGGAGCATGCTCTCGGCCTCGAACCCATTCTGATTCCCCAAACGCTGCTTCCCGCCGTCCGCCACCTGCTGGTAAGAGAAGAACGAGGAGAAGAATCCTCGGCCACAAGGTCACCCCGCCGGCTTCTGGGCAACGAACCGGAGGAAACCGGTGCCGAAGTCGGATAAGAAACGGCCCACAGTTCTCGAAGCCTGGCTGAACCAGACTCGTGTCGCCACGATTACGAACGTGCCTTACGACCAAAATCTATTTGTATTCGACGAGGAATATGCTCGAGCGGCCGACCGGCCCGTGCTTAGCCTCAGCTTTTACGACGAGAACCGGAACCTTATCACCGAGCCAGAACAAGTCCAGGCCACAGTTCTC
Source organism: uncultured Acidobacteriota bacterium (assembly GCA_963753205.1). Classification (GTDB taxonomy): domain Bacteria; phylum Acidobacteriota; class Terriglobia; order Acidiferrales; family UBA7541; genus Palsa-295. Next base: position 29,658 of record CAVWBL010000005.1, read on the forward strand.
CAATCTCTTGCCTGACGGGCGCCTCCGGGAATATCTGGCAGAAATAGCGGGTGTCAAAGAGGCGCGGGAGTTTTTTCTGCTGTGGTTGCTAGGTGCGGACCTGCCTGGAGCCGTTACTGTTCAAGAATCGGAAGGAACACCGTTGCCGCCCGCCGACCCAGACATCGCAGAGAGGACGGAAAAGCGACCGGAACGCATCCTGCGATTTTCTCTTGCGGGAGTGCAGCTGAAATTCTCTGCGATCGGCGTGCCGGGGAAACAGCTCACAATATCCGTCGAAGGACGCGGAGGAGCCTGGATTATCAAACTTCCTTCGCCGCGCTATCCGCAGGTTCCGGAAAACGAGTTCTCGATGATGTAACTGGCTGCTGCCGTCGGCATAGAGGTCGCGGAGGTTGCCCTCGTGCCCACAAATCAGATCGAAGGCCTTCCACCTGAGTTCGCCGATGAAAACGCAAACTCCTTGTACGTGCGGCGCTTTGATCGGACGGCGGATGGCGGCAGGATTCACATGGAAGACTTCAACCAGATCTACCACGAGTTTCCGCACGATAAGTACAAGCACTATCGTTACACCAACATGGCTCGCGATCTTTCAAACTTCGTCGGGACCGATGCCGCCGTCGAATTCGTCCGCCGCGTGATCTTCAATGCGGCCATTGCAATGCAGACATGCATCTGAAGAACTGGTCTGTTCTCTACCCCGACACCCGAACGCCTCAGCTTGCGCCAGGTTACGATTTCGTCTCTACGATTGCCTATATTAAGGACCGCAAGATGGCTCTTTCGGTCGCCAAGGAAAAAGACACCAAAGCTGTGGACAGGCCCTTGCTTGAAAAGTTCGGCGTCAGGGCTGGACTTTTAAAACACATGGTCGCCGAAACAGCACTGGATACAGCGGAGAAGACCGTGCGCGCCTGGTCCACAATGGCCTCTGACTTGCCGCTTGGCAACAACGTGAGGGAAAGCATTGAAGGACAGCTATGCTACATTCCCATCACTAAGCAGTTTCTGCGCGCGCCAAGCAAGAGCAGCTCAAAAAAAGTCTCGAGCAAAACAAAGAGTGCGCGCGGCCGCAAACCAGACCACTGACTCGTGAGTCTTGCAGATAAGTGCCGGCACCCTTCGGTCCTGTGCCGAATGGCACTGTTTTCCCTATGCCCTTCGGTTGTGCCAACCTCGTTTGTGATGGCCATCAGCGCAAGATCAGCTTCTACGGTTTCGGCATGTGCCAAGGAAACCAACATGGCCCTGCTCGCGCGACTCAATGAAAAGGCTCCTAGTCGGTTTACCGCGAGGCCATTCTGGTATGCATCCGTCGGCTTGCACAGCATTCAACTGAATTGGCGCAATTGTCCAGAAGACTACCCATTTCTCCTTTTCAGCAATTCCTCGATGCCTTGCAGGCGAGAATATCAGGTGGGATCGATAGACGAGATATAGTCTTGCAGGTGCTCCATGGTTTCTTGGTGCTCCGAGATAGCCCACTTCACCAGATCGCCGATCGAGACAACTCCCAGCACCGTTTCGTTTTCCATGATCGGAAGATGACCTATGCGGTGTCTGGTCATAATTTCCATACAGTCGTCCACGCTGCGCTCAGGATTCGCCGAAATCGCTGGGCTCGTCATGATCGCGCTCACCTGGGTCGTCTTGGAAGATTTGCCCTTGAGAATTACTTTCCGCGTGTAATCGCGTTCCGAGATAATGCCCACGAGCTTGCCAGCAGAAATGACCAGCAATGCTCCCACCCCTTTGTCGGCCATTATTTCAATCGCCAGGTAGACCGTCTGTTCGGGTGTCACAAACCAAACTTCGCTCCCCTTCTGCTTGAGAACCGAGCCGACCGTGCCGCTCAGCTTGATCACATATTGCCCGGGCCAGAACGTCTTCAGCCCGCGTACGAGTCGAACGGCCTGTTCGAGCCCGTCGTTAGAAGCCACGTGAATAGGCTGGTCGTTTCCGGACTTCCTGTAAACACAATACAAAGCGCGCACCCCTTCGGTCGGAGACGTTGAGCGACAGCATACTCGTATTCGTTGCACGTTGACGGTGATGCAGATCACCATCGTGCGCTAGTATATGTTTGGTTACGTATTCTGCATTTTCAAATGGATCCGTTTCATCGGCTTATGAAGTGCGCCTTGAGCCGCCGAGCCAATCGGACCACTGGCAATCGAGAGCTGCAACGCCTCCGTCTCAACTTGTCACGCAGTCCCCGCTTTTCGGGATGTGTTTTGAACCACTCATCGAGAATCGAGAAGGCATCGCCGTATAGATAGACTTTCTTTTCCACCGGCACGAAATCAGCGAGGTACTCACCCTCGATCCCATCGCGGTAGCGGATCGGCCCGCGTTCCGCCATGAGGTTCATGAGAGGCTTGTGTTCTGCTTTTCTGCCTCCTGGAGCCAGAGGGCAAAGCGGAGCCGTTGTTCAGCGCGTCACGCGAGTAGGGATTCGTCTGACAAACTGGGCAGCCGTTTAAGGGAAGCGGACACCGCACTGGAAACAACCGGCGCCCGCCTCGACTCCGGCTAGAGTAGAATGATCGCCGCTCTGGCCGGAGTCTTTCCATTCTGGCCAGGCCGGAAGGGCTGTCGGAAATGCCCGCCAAACGGGCTCCTGACGAAGCAGAATCGCACAGGGTTTTTGGTCAGGGGCCGGTCGGAGAAGAACTGCGTTTCGCGCCGGTCTCTACGCGCGGGTCTCCACCCACGACCAGCAGACTCTACCCATGCAGAATCGCGCGCTGCGCGAGTACGCGGCCCGGCGAGGTTGGACGGTCGTGATGCAGATCAAGGAAGTAGGCTCGGGTGCAGCCCAACGCGAGGCTCGCGAGAAGCTGCTGGAACGGCGCGCCGCCGGGAGATCGACACGGTGCTGGTGTGGCGGTTGGATCGCTGGGGTCGCTCGGTCACCGACCTGCTCAGTACCCTGCAGGAACTGGAGCATCTGGGCGTCGGGTTCATCTCCCTGACGGAAGCGCTGGACCTGACCACATCCGCCGGTCGGGCCATGGCAGGTCTACTGGCTGTCTTCGCGGAGTTTGAGCGCGAGATTTTACGCGAGCGGGTCCGCGCCGGCTTGGCACAGGCCCGGAAGAATGGTAAATGTTTTGGGGCGACCTGCTGCCGTTGCCTTGCAGGCGGATCAGATCCGCAAGTTGCGCCGCTCTGGACTCAGCAAGTCGGCCATTGCGCGCCGCCTGCACATCGGGCGCACTTCGGTGCGCCGCATTCTGAACGAAAGGATTCACTCATGAGCCATTCTTCCACGGAATTTCACTAGATCTGCAAGCGGCGGGATACTGTCAGGATGTCGGCTATCAAGAAGAAGGATTTTTCGACGCCTGGTACGCATGTTCGAGCAAGCCCTCAAGTCGGCCAACACGCTACCCGCGAACAGCCGCGATAGCCTGATCGCCCGACTTAACCGTGTGCGGGAAATCAGTCACGCATTCGGCTACGGCGTCGGCGACGACATGGATTACCTCCTCACCAAATACATCAAGCAACCCGGCTGACATTCTTATGCCAGCGTTGACCGTGAGCTTCGTGCTCACGGGGATGCCACCTGTCTCCATCACGAAGACTTGCCGAAAACTCACCAATGATCTGGTAACAGCTTTTCCAGTTGTCGATCTCCGCTTCCGTAGGAATCCCCCCACTTCAGGCGGGGGAGGATGCCAGCGTCATATCCCTGCTTGATCGGGCGTTTTCACGCGGCCGGCAATCGCCGGCGGCAAGCGCAGGAAATCTTTGGTGTTCCAGGTGTAGATGGTCTCGGCGCCGGCCTTGAGCGCGCAATGCCCGAGGATCGCATCGTAGATGGCGCCGCCGATGATGCCGACCGTCGCGGAACTGTCGAGCATCTGAAGGTAGTCCTGTTCGTCGAGCCCGACGAGCGTGAAGCGTTCGCGGATATTGCCGATGAAGAGAAGAGCCTGGTCACCGCTCGCGCGCCGAGAGGCAACTCGCATGCTGGTGAGGGTGCCGTAGACTTCAGCCAGGCTGTGCAGACCACAGCACGCGTCGTTTCTCTGGCAGCGGACAAAAAGATCGAAGCTCGGCTGGTGATGCGGGTGCTCGACGTGAAAGGCGGCGACCAGCACGGAAGTATCGAGGAAAGATTTCATTTGGTCTCGCCGGAATTCCGGCGACCGCGTTCCTCGCGGATATCGCGGAGCGCTTCTGCGGTTTCGTCGGAAGCCATGGGCTTACTGGTGCTGAAGACCCAGACGCCCTGTTTCTTTTGCAAAGGGGAGGAGCTGCGCCGGGGGCGCAGCGTGACCTCGTCACCCCGGACCGAAAGATCGAGAGTGTCGCCAGGGGACAGGTGCAGCTCGTCTCGAAGTTTTTTCGGAAGTACGACGCGGCCCGCTTGGTCGAGGATCACTTTGCTGTTCATAGCTCCATCATAGCCCGGGAGGTCCCAATTGGGAAATGGTATATGGTTCCCCCAGTTTCACGACTTGAGTGTCCGAGAAGGCTTGCCGCAACCAGGCAATCGCTCCCTGGTCGGCTGACCGAGCAGACGATCGTACGGTCGATCGTGGCCGACAGAGCATGATCCGCGGAAGTTGGCGGAACTCACCGACCCTCGGATTCATGCCGGTCGCGAGGAGGTGGCCAAAAGCCTTGAGGGCAACTGGCGTCCGGAACTGTTGTTTGTATTGCAGCAGGAAGTAGCGATGTACCACATCTATCAACAACGGATCGCCGAGTGCGATCGGCAATTACAGGAGCACTTGGCGAGTTTTGAGAATATGACTCCTCTCCAACCAACAGAACGGGAAACTCAAGGGAAAGAAGACAAAACCAGCCAAGAACGCCCCGCGGTTCGAGCTCCGCCGTACATCTGTCAACTCCGGATGAAAATTTTCATCCGGAGTTGACAAAGGGCGCTAACAGCAACAAGCAGAAACAGATGCGTACTGTTGCTAACGCCCAAAGGAATGGTATCGCGATCCGATTTCTTTCCATTTGCTTGTGTCCGAGTTGATAACGCATCTCATTCGAATCGGCTCAGTTTGCTGCGGCCCGAACAGATTGGGCCTGTGCTGAGCACAAGGTTTTTATAGGCTGCTCAGGTGTGTACGCAAGCTTCTTCGGTGGAGTGCCCTCTTCCTTGGTGATCAGGAGACTCGGCTTGCCGATCTCTTCTTGTTCTGCTTTTGCAGAAATCGGAGCCAACTCTTTCTTCATCTGCTCAAACGCCGTGGTTTGCACGATGTAATTCGCCTTCGGGGCATATACAAAATGTCCTGTTCCGCGCTGACCATCCTCTGATAGAACGGCGGATGTATTCTGAACCAACTCACGCCTTCAACGTAGCTCTCTTTTGTGGCCATCTTGTCGAAGAATCGAATAAACCCGGACGGATCATATCCAGATGCCACGCGTAGTGTAGGCCAAGTTGATCTGCCTCCATTTCGTAGTCGCGGCTGACGCCGAGCAACTTCAGGTCGAGGACCAAACCCAACGCGTAGAATCCGTATTGAATGGCGTAGTAGAGGCCGATACCGGCGACACCTGCGGTGAGGTTAATGGTGGCGATTTTAAGTACTCGATCACTGTACGCAGCACCACCACGTCCGCGCTCCCCGCCACGCGAAAAGTCCCTTTCGCGAGCTTGATCTCCATCGACCCGACAGCGGATGGCGAAGACACGTCACCAGGTCGTCCGGACTTACACCATGAGATGTCTGACAGAGTTACAGCCAGCAGCTTGCTGGGCTGGCTCTTTCCCAGCCGTCCTTCGCGGTATTTCTTGCGCCAGTAAAAAACCTGATTAGCGTTGACGGCCTACCGGCGCGCCACCGACGCCCCGGCTTCTAAGGTCTCTTCGACGATTCGTCGCTTCTCCTCGACCGATTGTCGCCATCTCGCTTCGGTGTCTCATCAAGGATGCTCTGCTCGGATGTGTCCATTCCCTCGTGGACACTTCCCGATGTGCCACTCATCCTCAACCACTCTTATTCTGTCCAAACGGCAACAGCCGCAGACAGTTCTTTTTTATCACTCTATTCCATAGCCCTGCCATCTGCTCGAATTCCCGGATACTAACAAGAGAAATTTCGGCCAAGATAGGCGCACCGGCGCATCGATTGGCTGACCACTTGCCATAAGGATGAGCAACCAGTGATATCGAGGGCCGCTCGCGGCAGGCGCGCGGAACCAGTCAACGGCCGTTTAAAACAGGAGTTTCAGCGCAAACTGAATCTCCCGCGGTGTATACAATGGGCTTGTTGCCGTTACGTATCCAAAATTTCCAGCGTTCGTAGCAGCGGTTCCCGCCGTAATTGGGTTGCTCGCGTAGCCGCTGATGCCGGCACCGGGTTGTGCGTAGTTCGGGGTATTGCTTAAATTGAATACCTCGGCACGGAACTGAAGTGTCTTCGATTCGGCGATCGGGAAGTCCTTGAACAGCGAGAAATCCATGTGGTCTGTGTTTGGCCCAAAGAATTGATTGCGCTCCTCGTTTCCTGGAGTTCCGCTTGTCTGCGCAACGAAATCGGCGGGGTTGACCCACGGGAGGTAATGCGTCCCGTTCGGCAATATTCCAGGCGCCTTCGAGAGATAAGAGGTGCCGACCATATTCGGACGATCGGTTACGCCGGCAATCCCCATCAGTTGCTTGCTATCGCTAACCGTGAACGGCAGGCCGGACGCATAGGCATAAATTGCGTTCATCTGCCAACCGGCAACAACCTGTTTGGCGACCCCTGTAAAGGATTTGCCGAACGGCAATTCATAGTTAATGGTGATAGCCATTCGGTTCTTTACGTCGTAATCGCTATTTCCCCAGTCATAGCGCAAATTATTGGGAAGAATTGCACACGTTCCGCACGCTCCACCTGGACCTCCGACGTTTGCCAACGCATGTGCCCAGGTATAGTTCGCACCTACGGTCCATCCTTTGCTATAGCGACGAGTAAAGACAACGTTTAACGCGTTGTAGCTGCTCGATCCCGTGCTCGTCAGCAATTGCACGGATGAAGTGATTGGTAGTGCACCATAGAATGGCTGACAGGGGCTGGGAAGTGTGATGGTCCCGGTTTGACATCCCGGCACCGCCGAAAGGCCGGGAGGCAATGGAATGTCTATGTTAGGAACGACGCGCCCGAGATGGCGCCCCGGCTCGCCGACCCATCCGACGGAGAGATCGTTAGCGCCGAAGGCTTTCTCGAGAGTTAAGTTGTACATGTAAACCATAGCATTGCGGAAGTTATAGGCCATGCCGTCGCCGACCGAATTCGTCTTAACACCCGGTGCAAGCAAACAAACGTTGGGATTCAGGCACGCATTGGCCGGATTCTCCGTCGGTAACGGTAGAGCGGGGCCAAAAGCTTGCGTGCCGGATGATCTGAGCGAGTAGCCAAATGGCGCATTGTTCAAATTCGCCGGAGAAGCGGTGTTCGATACGTAATACGTATCACCAACGCCGCCACGCAAAACAATGTCATGAGCGAATGTTGCCGCGAACCCGACGCGAGGCTGGAACATGTTGTACTGCGTCGGGATACCCAGATTGGCAGGAACATTGTCGACGTTTGCCTGAAGCACCTTGCCGCCGAGGAGGATGCCCGGATTGGTCGGATCGAAATCCGAAATCTTCCCGTGACGCTCCGTAAAAGGAGTGAAAACGTCATAGCGAATCCCGAGATTCAGAGTTAGACGGTGATTCAATCGCCAGTCGTCTTGCGCATATTCGCTGACCTCCCAATCCCGCTTGTCGGGAAAGATTAGCGAGAGGCTCTGCGAAACCCCGTTTTCGGATCCAGCCAGGAAGGAGGCAAACGAATTACCGCTCTGAATATTGCTGAAGCTGAATTCGCCCTTAAAAAGCTGTTGGTAGATGGCCCAGGTCCGGCGGAGCAGGCTGCCGCCGAACCTGAAGGTGTGCGGCCCCTTAATCCAGGTGAGATCGGCAACGATCTGGCCATTTTGATCCCAATAGTCTGTCGGCAATGCGAATTGGTCGCCGAGCGCAGAATAGCTATCGGTCTGGAAATTGATTAATGCCAGACCGTCTGTTCCGTTAAAGCCGGCAATATTGACGTTCCCCGGCCCGCCAAAGTCGTTATTGACGTTGTGGCCCGCATTGTTCGGTGTCGAAAGGCTGACGTAACGCGACCATGCCAAACGGACGTCCATTACGATATTTGAGCCGGTAACGTGGTCCCAACCGAGTGTAACGTTTTGCTGACGGCCGTAATTGGATCCGGGAAAGGCGCCTCCGATCGGTACAGCGCCATTCCCATAGACCGGATAATTGGTCCCAGCGATACCTTTCACCGCCGGGAATGCTCCTGGAAACGAGGAATCGCCGTTGTTGATCGTGTAACGACCGAACACATTGTCTCGAGCGTTGAGATGTTCGTCGATGCGCAGATCGCCAGTGTGGAAGTACTGAGTCTTGTTGAAATTCGACGTGTAGGGGCATGGGCCGACCGTGCATCCCGTGACATCGGGGTATAACGCCGCATAGTTCTTGGCAATCGAGTTGATAGATCCGGTCGGAATGATGTTGTTCGTGTACTGCGTTCCGGTCGATGGATCATGAATGGGCGTCGAAAGGTCAGAAAAGTTGCCAAGCCCTTGATAACCATTGCAAGCGACGTATCCAAGCTCGCACGGTGTAGGCGTAAACGCCGTTTGTGTCTGGCCTTGGATAATACGCAGCGCTTCGTAATCGGCGAAGAAAAACGTCTTATTCTTCTTTATTGGCCCGCCAAAGCTGCCTCCGAACTGATTCTGGCGGTACTCGGGCTTACGACCCGTATTGAAGGCGTCCTTGGCATCGAACTTGTCGTTTCGCAAAAACTCGAAGGCGTCTCCATGGAAATCGTTCGAACCGGACTTCGTGACCATGGTGATAACGGCTCCGCCGTTTCGCCCTATATCAGCGGAATAGAGGTTGGTATCGACCTTGACCTCCTCAAGAGAATCGATCGACGGCTTCACGATCACCGTTGAGATGGAGCGCTCATTATCGTCCACTCCGTCGAGAATATAGTTATTCGATGAGTCGTTCTGCCCGTTTGCAACCACGGTCGACGTTTGCCGTCTGTCATCTGGGCGTGTTCCGCCCGAAAGCGAACTCTGAGGCCCTTCGCTGGCACCTGGTGCAAGCTGGACCAGCTTTACGAAATTGCGTCCGTTTGTTGGCAGATCCTGAACGGAGGTGCTCTGTATCAGCCCTCCTACCGTAGAGCTATCCGTTTGAAGGACGGGGGCTGAGCTCGCCTCGACAGTTACCGACTGGGTCTCTGTTCCAACCTCCATCTGAGCGTCAACACGGGCATGGTCTCCCGCAGCCAGGGTTACATCGGCAGCTCGGAAGACTTTAAACCCGCTGGCGGCGATGCTTAGCGAATAAGTCCCAACCGGCAATACTGTGAAGCTATAATCACCCGCCGTGCCGGACTGCGCGATACGCGTTATGCCAGTAGCAATGTTCTTGATCGTGATCTGCGCATTGGGAATAGCGGCACCAGTGGCGTCGATCACCGTACCGACAATTTCCGCACTGCCGACTTGGGAAAATGCGAGGCCCGCAAGAGGTCCGAAAACGCAGCAGAAAACCAGAACGACGGTTGCCGCCCTGAACTTCATATACACCCCCCCCGTTAGTCAAGCACTCGCTCACCCCAGCGGTGAACGTCGAGCTCGACTGGAACGAAATTCCTGCCCAGAACGATGAGAGTGGTTAACAACCGGAGAAGCCGGCTGTCAAGTAGCGTACGGCAGTACACACGTACAATACCTGCGTTTGAGCAGCCTAAACTTAAGGAAATCCGCCTTGGGGCGTTGAGGGCGTAAACAGGTTTCAACCTTCGAGGAATCCGCTTTTTGAGTGCGGCGCTTCCAACTTCGATCCTCCGGGATGGGGCGCGCCTGGTTTCGAATGAATGGCTGGAAGGACAAACGGGCAGAAAAGATAGATAGAAAGGGCGGCATCCGCTCTGCGGGGCCGCCCTATGTTGTCAGGTGCCGGACACTTTAACTTAACTCGCTTAGCTGCCTTGCGTCGGAACGTTCCCTGCGCCTAGCGCCTCCAGGCGAGCCGCTTGAGCGTTAGGATAGAGGAATTCCCGGCCGATCTTTTCGCCGTAATAGAAGAATGCGCGCAGAGCACGCGGTGAGCCGACCGGCCCTGGATGAAATTCGAGTGTAGCCGCGTCCGTCGCGACCCTGCTTTCGTCATTTACGGTCATGAGCGTCGTAACCAGTTTCATCCCGTCGTCGTTATAGATCCGAACGATGTTCCTGGCTGAATACCCGCGATCGAGCTGGAACGTGTAAGTACCCGGTGCCAAGACTCCTCCGGGGATTTCCACGGGCTGATGAAACGTGAAGGTCGTTTTCTGATCCCAGGAGTCCGCTCCGACCGATTTGGCCATGATTGTCACAAACGCGAAAACCGTGAGCATAATAAGCGCTGCTTTGAAAATCTTCATTGGTTTCTCCTTCGCCGGGTTATTGCGACTCGTTCTGGGCCGCCCGTCTCAGACCTGTTTACAGGATCAACTCTCGATCCGCCGTGACGGCTATCACCCCCTCAATGTGACAAAGGTCATGCAGGAACACAGTTTGGGGAGAATATGCGCGCCCATCCCCTTCCGAAAGCGTGATCGATACCTTGTGAGTGGCGCTTTGGCGGTTTGCCCGCTGCGGAACGTCCGGATGCGTATTCCGAAGCGTGTGAGCAGGGATTCCGAGCGACGGTGATCGCGATTCCGTGGATGATCGTGATCAGGATTCCGGAGAGAGTTGATACCGCTGCAGATGATCGTGAAAGTGAGCGGGATCGACTCCGTGAACGCGCGGATCGTACGTCTAAGGGAAGCGAGCAGCCAATGAATGTAGCTGCGCGGCGAGTCTATAAAAGACGATTCGCCGCGTCCTTGTCATTTCGACAACTTGGGCTGAATCGTCACCTGTATTGCGCCGTGTCCTGTGAACGCGCGCAGGCTGCCAACCGATCGCTGGCTGGTCCTTACTCAGCAGTGAAGCGGATAATTCAGCAACGCACATTGCAAGGAACTGACAACGTATTACCATGACTCCAGCGGAGAGGGCCCATGTTCGCGCCGCTACAACTATCCTCCATCCCATGTTTTACGCGCGACGGAAACGACAAGCTCCAGCTTGCGCCATTGCTCTTCAGCAGACATCAGATTGCCTTCGGCTGTTGAGGCGAAGCCGCACTGCGGGCTGAGCGCCAACCGCTCGAGCGGGACGAATCGGGTCGCCAGGTCGATGCGGCGGCGAATATCATCAGGTGATTCGAGCGCCCGATCCTTCGAGCTGATGAGGCCAAGTACGACCATTTTGTTTTCGGGAACCATGCGCAGCGGCTCGAAACCGCCGGAACGGACTGTATCGTATTCCAAAAGGAAGCGGTCGACATCGAGGCCGTTAAAGAGGGTTTCGGCGATGGCGTCGTAACCGCCCTCGGTGTACCAACGGCTGCGATTATTGCCGCGGCAGATGTGAAGAGCGACGGCGACATTGTCACGAGGGATTCCGCTAAGCGCGGAGTTATCGCCGGCGACAACCTTCGCGAGAATTTTGTCGGGATCCTCACCTCTTGCCTTCATTTTCTCGCGCTGCTTGGGGTCGAAATAGTACGAGTAAAGCGGGGCGTCCATTTGGATGTATTCGACGCCAAGACTGACGAGCCACTGAATCTCGTCGCGAACGATATCGACGACGTCCGGCAGCAAGTCCAGCCGGTTTTTGTAGGCCTTGTCACTGATGCCTTCGCGATAGCTGGCTAAGACGAAATTGGAAGGCGCGGGCAGAGTGACCTTGACCGGGACAGGTGCGATCTTCCTGAGAAAAGGCGTTTCGTCGGCATTCAGCTTTTGGCGCTTTACGAGCTTGGCGCCGACCAGATTGGCTTTGCTCTCTTCGGTTGCACCCCCCGGGCCGTGCCATTCCAGAAGGGCCTTGCTCGAGGTAAACCCTTCGACGGCGCGTGCCATGTCAGAAAGCCAAGAGCTGCGGCGCAGCTCGCCGTCGGTTACGATATCTATGCCGACCTGCCGTTGATTCGCTACAACATTGGCAATCGCTTTGTCTTCGGCGGCGCGAAGCTGGTCGTGAGATATTTTGCCGCTGGCGAAGTCCGCGCGGGATTGCTTCAGTTCCGCCGGCCTGAGTAGACTGCCGACATGGTCGGCACGATACGTTTTGCTATTCGAGGCCATGCAAACTCCTTTTCCTTTTGTTACGGATTTTTTGTTACGAATTTGCGAACACTGACGTGGCAAACTGCGCGCTTTTCGCCGTAAAAATCATCTTTCTCAGAGTGCAGTCACTTATAAGCATGAGCACAGTGAATTGCAAGCCGAATCTTTATTGGCCCGCGGAGCGACTTACATCGCGGGTCTGTGGTGCGCTCCCTTTTCTAGTGGAAACCTTTAATCGCACGGTCGCGAGTTGGATTCGCGGAGAGAGTTCGGGTCTGACCCCAGCCTCTTTAGGCGCGCTGCACAAATACCGGCAGACAGATATTGACTACGCAGAGCAGAAGAGGCTGCTGCACACCGACCGCGTGAACAGTAGCTCAATTGGGAGCGGCAGGACCTAGCGCGACTTGGACGGGCGAGCGAAGACGTAGGGGCCCATTTGAGATACTGAAAGTGACGAAAGGACCGTGGCTATGCTGAAGGCCGCGATCGCGAAATGGTAGGAATGGGTTTTATCGAAGCTCACACCCATCAGCGAAGGCCCCAGGCCGGCGCCCAAAAGCAAGACGCCCATATAGTAGCCGCAGATTGCGCCGTAATGCCGGATTCCAAAATAGGCGGCCACCAGATAGGTCTGTAGTGCGACGACTCCGCCCAAACTGATCCCGATGAATATTATGCCCAGGAAGGGGAATGGAAGCGACGAACCGGCGTTAAATAAAAGAAGTCCAGGCAGGGCGAGAAGAAAAAAGAACGCCGAGACATAAGGCGCAAACAGGTGATCGGCCAACAGACCGCTTAAAAGTTTGCCGACGATCATCATCAATCCGGCAAGGGTGAGTACGGAAGCGGCAACTTTTGCCGAGAAGCCATTGTCCGTGACCATCGGGGCAACGTGAGCGAGGAAGCCGTTGGTCACGGTCGAAATGAGAAAGATCGACACGGTGAGATACCAAAACGCGCGAGATTCTTTCGCCGCTTGCGCCAACGAGAGGCCCCGGGATTGAGTCACAGTTGCGGAACTCGATGCGCGAGATTCTTCGCAAGGTGCGGACGCGCGTTGCTCGAAAGGCCGCTCGCGAACGAAAAAGAGCACCGCAGATACTCCGACAAGGAACGTCAGCGCACCCAAGCCTAGATAGGCGTTGCGCCAGCCGAACTTTGCGATCAGAGCGCGAGCAACTTGGGGAAGAAGAGCCGTTCCCAATCCGACGCCGGTGGCACCAATGCCCAAGGCAAGGCCGCGCTTTTCATCAAACCATGTGGCGATGGCCTTCGCGTAAGGCGGCGGGGCTTGACCGCTTCCGGCAAGACCGCAAATTCCGTAGAGCAGCAAAAACATAGGAACATAGTGAGGCATTCTGGAAAGCGTCGCCACGGCGATGGAGAAAGCCGTCACGAAGAATAGGGTTGCGCGCCGAACTCCCCACACATCAGCGAGCCAGCCGGCCACGGGCGTAGCGAAAGCGCCGACCCATTGGTACACGGTAAGACCGGCCGAGACGGTACCGCGGTCCCAGCCAAATTCAGCCACCATAGGTTTCAGGAACAGGCTGAATGTGAAAGCGACGACTGCTCCATTACCGACCAGCAGACCGACGACGGATCCAACCACGACCCACCAGGGATTGGCAGAGAATAGGGCCCGTTCCCTTGCAACAGAACCGTTCGTGATCTCAACATTTTGTTGCATATCAGCGTACGCTTTAGACGGTATGTGGCGAATCATACCGTAAGAAAGAAGAATTCAGTATGAGAAAGGCCCAGCAACCGGAGGCTGTTAGGGGTAGCTAGACACATCGGACACAGCGTTTAGTCCAGCAAGACCGGCGCGAGCAGGCCGAATTGAGGTGGCGAGGCGAGCAGCGATCATCTGCCAGGGGTGGACGCGCGAGAAGAAAAAGTTTTGCTCGGGTACATTGAATACGAACTTGAGGCCCGGCACTGCCGATGCAATCCGGTCCGAGTATATGGAGAACCTCGCCGAGCGCACCGGCAACGAGTGCTGAACTACTGCCACGATGCTGGACGGGCGGCTGACGGATACCAAACGTCCGAAGCAGGAATGGCCAGCCACGAGGAATTTCATGACGGCGGGATTTGACGCCGACATTATGCCCGCTCTCCCGCGCTTCGCCGAAGTAACTTGGTACTGCCCCAGTGTCCGTGGTGCAGCCCTCCAGCCGTCCGCCGGCTGTATCGTTCGCGCAGGCCAACTCCCGCAGTGTAATACTCAACGGAAGAACGGGCTGGTCCAATAGCCTTGTTCGTCCGAGGCTACTTGCAGCCCAATCGACTCCACCGTAAAGAGCCGGTTGCCTCGGACGTTGCGAAAATATTCCCATGATCCACTCGCCGCATTACGACTCCGCGGCGACATAGTTCTGTTGACGGTTTTTGGGCCGCGGGCGCCCGAGTCCTACTGCAAGCTGTAGATCAAGAGGCTAAACGAGTTCGGCACTTGCTTCGGACGTGGATGCGGATTGTCTGCCGTGGCGGCCGGTGCGGGCCCGAACTCAGTGGTCACCGTGTAAATATTATGGTTGCCGGTATCAAGGGCCATGGTGCGAGCGCCCCGCATTGTGTCGAGGGTCTGGATCACGGTGAACTTATTCGGCGCTTCTACTTTCGCGACTGTGATGTGGCCGTCGCCGGTGGATGCAAACGCGAGACTCGTGCCGGGATCGAATCGGTTCGCATCGTTTCCCGCGCCAATCGGAACGTTGCCAGCAGGCATATGCGTTTTGTAGTTCCAGAATTCCATCATCTTATTGCGGCAGCCGACAATCAGAAGCGAGTCTTTTGTGTCAATCGCCTGGCCTGCGGGGGTGCCGCACGGCGCGAGGGGAAATGTATCGACCACTTTGAGAGTGCGGGCGTCGATCTCCTTCAGCATGCTGGTGTCTTCCATGTTGACGTAGATGTGGCCGTGGCCGTCGGTCTGTGCGGTTTCTGGCTTGCCGCCTAGCGGCACACTCCCCACGACTTCGCCTTTTACGGCGTCGATCGCAGTGGCATCGTTGCCCTTGCCCCCGTTGAACGTGAAGACGCGTTTCGTGTATGGATCGTAGAGAATGCCGTCGGTGTCGCGGTCCATGATTTTGACCTCACCGAGAACTTTGAGCGAATCCGGGTCGAAGATCGTGATCGAGCTGCCGCCACCATTGCTAGTGAAAGCCTTGTGGAGATCGGGCGCGAACTCCACGGCGTGTGCGTTATTGGTTGAGCCTACGTCGATTTTTCCCGCGATCGATCCATCCGGATTCACAACCATTACATAGGCACCGCGGCCAATGAAGATGCGATGCGTCTTGGGATCGGCCGTGAAGTAGTCCCAACCACCATCGCCCCCAAGCACCACTTTCTTTACAAGATGATATTGCGGAGTAGGGGAAGCTTGCGTCCAGGCTATGCGCGGAACGGCCACAGCGACCAGCATGAACGACGCCAACGCCGCCGCATGAATTCCAATTGCGAATAGGTTTCGATGTTTCATCTGAACTCCTCTAGCAGGCGATTAAAAACCGCGAAAGTGTACTCCTCTGCACCTGAACGAATTCTGAAGGTTGTACAGGATTACAGAAAGTCGAACAAGGGCCTCGTGACCCGCTTGATGAGTTCCATTCTATGAAAGCATTGGCATTTGTGGAACGGTCGCACTGCTGAAGTCTGGTACCCGATTCGCACACGATGGATCGCGTACACGGCTCTGCCTTCTGTTGGCACTCAGCGCGAAGCCGCATCAGGTGCCAAAACCTGCAGGCGTGCCCCATGCATCCGCAGCGCCGGTCCTGATCAAAACGACGGTGTGGCAGTAACCGATCGCCCGCTCGGATGACGCGAACGCCTTTAGCGAGCCCAAGCTTCTTAAGTATGGTCCGATTTAAATCGACGGTTTGGGTGGCTATGGCCGCTCAACATTCAGCTAAATCCCGACGCGATTCCGGTTTGCGCCGTGTGCGCACCGTCTACTTGTCAAGCGCCTCGCTTCGAACCGGGACGGTCGGAAGAGTTTCTTCACGGCCCTGGCTCGGAAGCGCCAAGTCCTCTAGCGTCCGACCCGCAGTTTCAGTGCAGAGAAACAGGGACGTAAGCCCTCCGATGACTGCGACCGCGGCGAACATCGCAAAGACTCCGCTGACACCGTAGACCGGCAAAATCAACCCTACCAGGTACGGCCCGATTGCCGAGGCGGTTCGTTGCGGGATGCTGGCCGATCCAACTCCGATTGCCCGCAGATGATTCGGATAGTTTTCGGCGGCAAACATCCCGAATGCGGCCGGCACGATGCTCGTAATCCCAAACGAAATTGTGGCCAGCGTTAGAATCGCAATCGGGCCCAGACCTTTTTGCAAAGCAATCGCGAACAGCGGGATGGACCCAATCAAAAAGCTCAACGAAAACGACCGTTTGCGGCCGAATCGATCAAGCGTGAACGCGGCGAAGACTACTCCGAGCAAACCCGCCACATTCAAGATGAAGCCGTGCAAGTTCGATACGGCAACCGACTGGTGAAACACCGACCGCATGATGCTCGGCAGCCATCCGGAGATCGCGTAGGTCAGCAAATACGTGCACGAACACAGCAGCCAAAGTGAAAGCGTTCTCCCCAGTAAGCCAGGCTGAAAAAGTTCGCGAAAGCGGCCCTTTCGCGCCAGGGTAGGGCGCACTCGATCAGGAATATGCGGTAAAGGTCGCGCTCCGTTTTGTGAAACAGCCATTTCGATCTTTGTCAGCACTTGGTCGGCAGCCTTCTCATAGCCGCGGCTCGCCATCCATCGAGGAGACTCGGGCAGCGCGGTGACAAACGGCAGCAGCAGGATGGGTAGCGTTCCTAACACAAACATCGACCGCCATCCCCACAACGGCACAACAAACGTCCCGAAAAGCGCCACCATTGTCAGTCCGAGCGGAAACATCGTTTGCTGCACGAGAACGAAGCGGGCGCGGTGCTCCGAGTTTGCAAATTCGCTGATGTAAGCATTCGCGATCGGCACTTCCCCGCCAAGTCCAACTCCCTGCAGAAAACGCAGCGCCATCAGCACGGAATATGTTTGCGCAGCCATGCAGGCCAGGCTCACTAACGGAAACAGCACCAGGTTTCCCGTCAGCAGCGGCACGCGTCCATACCGTTCAGCCAGCCACCCGGAAACGAGCCCACCGACTATTTGGCCGGCATAGCCGATGGAGATCAGCGCACCGATCTCGGCCGGTCGCATGTGCCAAAGGGGAATCAGTGCGGGAAGGACATAAGTGATTGTCAGCGCATCGAATGCGTCCCAAAAATTCACGCATCCGATTGTGAAACGAAGTTTGTTGTGCCAGCGGGAGGCCGGGAGGCGCTCCAGTCTCGCGGCAATGCGGTAGTTGTCAGTATCCGTAACCGTCGCCAACTCGCCCACCGCCTCGCGGAAGTCTACAGCAGCAGTGTATTCGCAGCGAACAGATCTTCCACCGCCGGGGGCGTGGCAATATACCTCTGTTCGTGCGCATAGCGAAGAAAGAGTTCAAGATCTTTGCGATTTGCCGCAACACCGTGCGTCCACAGGTGCGTACCGTACGAACGCCGCATCGCCTCTACAGCGAAAATCGCATCCGGAAAACTCAGATGCTTCGGCTCGGCATAATATTCGTCCAGCATCCGCTGCGACGCCCGGAAACCCTCGATCAATCGTTCCCCCACCCACGGATATCTTGCGGCAAACCGCTCGCTAACCACCATGACATGGGTAATGGGCAGTATGCCTGTGCGCTTAAAGAATGCCGCTTGCTCGCCCGCCGCATCCGGAAACAGGCGCCGCATCCGACCATCGCTCATCGCCACGGACTCCGGAATATTCGGTGAGAAAATCGCGTCGATCTCTCCTGTCAGCAGCAATTGCTCTGCGCTCCGCTCTTTTACCAACTCCCAGCGAATGTGGCTTGGAATCACATACCCGGCGCCTTCCTGTTCGCCTGTCACCCAAGTCACTTGTTCCGGGGCAAGTTCGTAGTGATCGTTCAGCAATCCGCGCAACCATAGATTCACGGTGTAGCGGTATCCCGGCGTTCCCACGCGTTTGCCGATCAGTTCCTTCGGATGCGTGTACGGCGCGTTCGCTGGGCAAAACATGTAGGCAAAGACCGGCATTCGCAGCGGAAATATCGGATATGCGATCACCGGCTCGCCGCGATCGCGCGCTGCCACAAACCAGGAAAGCGACATCTCTGCGATATCAAACTCTTCGTAAACCGGTCGCCTGCAGAACGCGCCCATGTGCTCGGTGAAAATCTGCGGATCGATTCCTTCAAACCTTACGCGCCCGTCGAGCAACGGCCGCGTCCGGTCGTAGTCCGCCATCGCCATCGTCACAGAAAGCACATCGGTCTTTTCGTTGCCCTCAACCGACTCGGCCGTGCGGACCGACCCGCGATCGGGACCTTTAGGTTCTGCCATCGTAGTAACCGGACTTTCGGGGGGCCAGGTTATTCGCGCCCGCTCCTACTATCAATCAGCCACAATCTCCCATTCACTTTCGCAATTCCACGCTGTAGGTCGCTGCTCGCCGCCTCTCAGGCGAACGTGTTTGTCAGCGTGCCAACTCGCTCAATCGTCACCCGCACGGTATCGCCGGGCTTTAGAAACTCATTCCGCGCCATCCCCACCCCGGCCGGCGTTCCCGTCAAAATCATGTCACCCGGATACAGCGTAATTCGCGTCGATAGATGGGCGATCTGCTCGGCAAGCGTGAAAATCATCTTGCTCGTGTGTGAATCCTGTTTCACCACGTCGTTGACAAAAAGTTGCAGCCGCAAATTTTGCGGGTCGGCAACCTGTTTCGCGGGCGCAATCCATGGTCCCACCGGGCACGAGGAATCAAACGACTTTTGGCTCACCCAGTCATACTTAAATGGCGACTCCGGCGCGATATGCGGCCGCCTTGTGAAATCGCGAGCCGAAAGATCGTTCGCCACCGTATAGCCGGCGACGTAGTCCAGCGCCTTTTTCGTCGATATATTCTTAGCCGCAAGCCCAATCACTGCGGCAAGCTCGCCTTCCCAGTCCACCATCTTTGAATAACCGGGAAGCGGCACTGCCGCATTGGTTCCCGTCAATGCCCGCGGCGGCTTGATGAAATGCCAGGGACTTAATCCCAGGCTGTGCGGATCAGGCTCCGGCGCAAGGTTGTGGACTCGTGCCATCTCCGCAGTGTGATCCACATAGTTTGCTCCGGCGCAGAAAATCACGGACGGATACATCACCGGCGGCAGCAGCCGCACCTCATTGAGCGGAATTCCGCTCCCGCCCGCACCTCGTGCTGCGATCGCTACCTCGATCCGCCCTTCAGCTTTCGTCCAGTCGTTTAAAATCCCCAGCATCGTCCGGTACGCGCCATTCCCGGTCAGATCATCCGCCGGGAAAATCGTTCCGTTCAACACAACTCCGGCGCGCGGTCCCTCGGCCGCCGCGTACGTCGCCAGCTTGTATCCCTCGCCTAGGTTGCTCATCCCGTAGCCTCCGCCAGAACCGATCGCCGCAGCGCTTTCGTCTTCGCTGCATCCACGCTGCCGTCCTTGTGCAATGCTACCTTATATATATCGCGGGCCACGTCGACGCTCACGTACTCCTGCTTCACGTCGTGCGCCACCTTCGCAGGATCGCGTTCAGTCGGCGTTCCAAAGCCTCCCCCTCCCCCAGACCGCATCGTAAACGCGTCGCCGGGCTTCAGCGTTTTCGTGAGCACTTTGGCGTTCGGCAAATCCTCAATCTCCTTACCATCAATGCGCAACGTCACCTTATTGCCGGATCCCGCCTTGCCTCCATCCAAACCCCACGGCGGACAATGTACGCGATCAATCGTCAAATTGATCGTCAATGGCGACCGCGCCTGAATTGTCGCTTCGACGCCCAGCCCGCCGCGAAAACGCCCCGCGCCGCCCGAATCGCGTCGGAGCACTTGCTTCTCAACCAAAATCGGCAGTTTCGTCTCCATGTGCTCCACCGGGCTGTTGTGCGTGTCGCCGTCATTCAGGCAGACAGTCGCGCTCGTGCCATCCTCCACCATCTTCGCGCCCCAACCGCCGCCCAGTGGTCCGATGCTGCCGATAAATAACCGCCCATCGCGGGGGGACATTCCGTTGATCGTCGCTACATTCAAATCCGCGTGATGCCCCGCGATCACGCGTTCGGGAATCTTCGCGGCGAGCGCCTTGAAAATCGTGTCCACGATCGTCATCGGAAAGGTCATCCACCAACGCATCGCCGCTGGCCGAATCGCGCTTACTATGGTGCCGGGGGCGAGGAGCACTTTCAGCGGCCGGAACGAGCCTTCGTTAATCGGATAATCCGTCGGCGAAGTCAGACACTTATAGGCCACCTGCGCGCACGCGTGCCCTGTCGTTTCTCCGGAGTTGTAAAATCCGCGCACCTGCCGGCTCACATCCGAAAGATCGATCGTCATTTCGTCGTCTTTCACAATCACGCGCACGCGAATCGGTATCCGCTTCCCGATTTCCACGCCATCGTCGTCCATAAACGATTCCGCTTCGTACACCCCATCCGGGATCGATCTGGTGCGCTCGCGGGCCGCCGCTTCCGAATGATCCATGATCTTGTCGATCGCCGAGAGCACCGGCTTTCGCCCGTATCGCTGCAGCAATTCCAGAAAGCGCTTCTCGCCCGTCTTCACTGCCGTGATCTGCGCGCGCAAATCGCCCAACGCGCGCTCGGGAATCCGCACGTTCATGCGGATAATTTCCACCAGATCCTGATTCACCACGCCGGCTCTCTGGTACTTCATGATCGGGACTTGGAGCCCCTCGGAATAGATGTCCGTCGTAATTCCGCCCAGCGTGCCGCCTACGTCTTGCCAGTGCGCCATGCAGCAGGAAAATCCGCACAATTCTCCCTCGTGAAAAATCGGCAGGCTAAAGGTGAAATGGTTCAAATGGCTGCCGGTCAAATACGCGTCATTCGTCACCAGGATGTCGCCAGGATGCAGATTTTCTTTCCCGAAGCGCTTGATCTTCGCCTTGAGCGTTTCCGACATGCCGCGAATAAACATCGGCAGCCCCAGCCCGATTGAAATTGTGTCGCCCTCCGCCGTAAAAAGACCCACGGTGAAGTCAAGCGCCTCGTAAATAATCATGTTGTAAGCGGTGCGCATGAGATTCGTCTTCATCTCTTCGGTCACGGCAAGAACACCGTTGCGCACGATCGCCGTCAGCACCGCGTCAGAGTTGCGCCCGGGACGATTTCCACCGGCCGTTTTCGTCAGTCGTGCATTCGTCCCGTTGGGACCATTCTTAGCCACCGGCTACCTCCTCTTTGCGACGGAGATCACGAGATTTGCGAAATCGTCCACGTCTAATCGATCGCCCGGCAGCACGACGGTCGTCGATGCGTACTCCTCGACCAATGCCGGCCCCTCGATGCGGTTTCCCGCGCGTAATTCCGTCCGCGCGAATGTCGGCGTTTTGACGCTTTTCCCCAACTCGCTAAAATATACCGTCCGGCTCCCACGACTGGCCGACGCCGCAGGCTTTCGTCCGCCTTTCGCGATCCGCTCCAATGCGGGCTTTTTCATCACACCAGTCACGGCCACGCGCAAACTCACAATTTGCGCCGGCTCCGCAGGAGCGCTCGTTCCATAACGCAGCTGGTGCACCTGGTCGAAACTTCTCTTGATCCCTTCCACGTCACGATCGCGGAAAAGATGAATCGGGAGATCGATCGTCACAGCGTGCTCTTGGCCCACGTAACGCATATCCGCCGCGCGATGGACCACCACCTTATGCGGGCGGATTCCGCTCGCGTTCAGCGCCTTTTCACCCTCGGCGGTCATATCCTGATAGATGCGCTCGATTTCGTCGAAAGGCGCCTTGGCAAGCGCCGTCATCCAGGTCCGCACGAAGTCGTAACGCAAATCCGAATACAACATTCCAAAGGCGCAAAAATGCCCTGGTGCCCGCGGAATAATGAGTTTTTGAATGCCGATCTCACGCGCCACGGCCGAAGCGTGCAGCGGCCCCGCGCCACCGTAAGCGATTAACGCAAATGAGGCCGCATC
Source organism: uncultured Acidobacteriota bacterium (assembly GCA_963753205.1). GTDB lineage: Bacteria > Acidobacteriota > Terriglobia > Acidiferrales > UBA7541 > Palsa-295. The sequence goes on from CAVWBL010000005.1 coordinate 51,907, forward strand.
ATGTCCGCGTTCGGTCGAAACTCCCTTAACCGCAAACGACATCGCCGTCACCGCGATTCGCAGCACACCTTCTGCCGCCTCTATTGTGGAAATGCCTAGCGGATCGGCTATGTACTCGCGCATGGCACGCCCAGCGGCCTGCAGATCCAGCCGCATTTCGCCGCCGAGGAAACGATCTGCGCCCAACCGCCCCAAAATCAAGTTCGCATCGGTCACCGTCGGCCGGACTCCGCCGCGTCCGTAACAGGCAGGTCCCGGCTCGGCCCCCGCGCTCTGCGGTCCAACATGCAACTCGCCGCTCGGATCAACCGTGGCGACGCTTCCCCCGCCCGTTCCCACCTCGCATATATCGATTAATGGAATCTGCACCGGCAGCGCTTCGTTGTATCCGCCGATGAGGGCGGCGCCCGTCGTCAACGCCTCGCCGCGATAGATCACGCCCGCCTTCGCACTCGTGCCACCCATGTCGAACGCCACAGCGTCCTGCAGTTTCAGGCCATGACAAAGCGCCCGCGCTCCAATCACGCCCGCGGCAGGGCCGGATTCCAGCATCCTTATGCACTGCTGCTGCGCTTGCTGCGACTCGTATAAGCCGCCGGTCGATTGAACAAGGAGGAACGAGCCGCGGAATCCCGATTCTTGCAAATGGCGATCGATCCCGCGAAGGTATTCGCGCACGCGCGGCCCCACAAACGCGTTTGCCACTGTCGTCGAACACCGCTCGAACTCGCGATACTCCTGCGAGAGCTCGTGAGAAGCGGTTACAAAGGCCTTTGGCAACCGTTTCGAAATGATTCCCTTCACGCGCACTTCATGCTGAGGATTTCGGTAAGAATGCAGCAGCAGAATCGCCACTGCCTCTACGTCCAACGCCTTTAGCCGATCGCACAACAGGTGCACGTCCGCCTCATCAAGCGGCGTATATGTCTCACCCTCCGCCGTCAGACGCTCTTTCACTTCAAAGCGCATCGAGCGGTCCACCAGCGGCTGGTGTTTCCGGAAAAACAAGTTGTATGCGTCAGGACGGTTGATACGACCGATTTCGTAAATGTCGCGGAAGCCTTCCGTGATTACCAATGCTGTCCTAGCGCCGGTACGCTCCAGCATCGTATTGATCGCCACCGTCGATCCGTGCAAGAAAATCGACGCATTGGCTAATCCTGTGTTCGCCTTCTCGATTGCGGCGGCGATTCCGCCGACCAAATCCGTCGGGGTGGAAAGCGCTTTACCCAGCAAAAGCGCCCCGGTTTTCTCATCAAATGCCGCGACGTCCGTAAACGTGCCGCCGATGTCAGCCGCCAGCCGAGTCCGCAGCTTACCGTCCCGCTTTTTTGCTGGAGCTTCCGATTTCTCTGTGAATGTCATTCACTCTGCCGTCTTTTGGAGTTCCATGAATCTGCCGCCTTGCTGGACAGGGACACGCGAGCGCATCGCGATCCGACTCACAACGGCCGGAAAGGCCCGTTACAGCGGTGTGTCTTGCGCTCGGGAAACTGAGCAAAACCGTGACTCTCTTCTCCTCGCGTGGCCAGATTCGACCCGAAATAATAGACCACATTTTCCAGCCGCACCAAGAACTCCGTTCGGGGCAACAACAGGAGCGACTGCAGCTATGCGGCTTGTCAAAGGCCGCCCCATCTCCTGCAGCGAGTGCCCCGCCTTCGAGCGGCTCCAGACCTCACGCTTCTCGATCGCAGAAAGCCCAAACCGTTTCTCTGGCCTGCTTGCCAACCACGAGACAATAGAGTTAACCCGGGCATATCTATCGAACACGCCGACTTGTGAGGCTCGACCGGGTTATTCCAGTTCGGCCTGTACGCCGGGCGGATTTTCGAGCCTGAAGGCGCAGATGGTCATTGAAATCAAAGCGTAGTAGCCAAGAATGCCCACCAGTTCCACCATGCCCCGAGTGCCAAGCGTATCGGCAGTATGCTGGTAAATATCATCTGTAACCGCGCGGCGCTCGAGCAAACAGCACACGAAATCGTAAACTGCCTTTTCATCGGCATTTTCAAATTCCGGAGCGCGATGATGCGCGATGTCCTCAATGACGTGCGGGCTGAGGCCTGCCTTCAAGGCCTCCGGTTTGTGCGCGGACCATTCGTATTGAGCGGTCCAGTAGCGCCCGGTGAGCAGAATAGCAAGCTCGGAAAGCCGCGGAGACAGTGTCGTCTGATAACGCACAAACTCGCCCAGCCGTTGGGCGTGACTGGCGAGTTCCGGGCTATTGAGCCAAGCGATCAACGGTGCAGGAGCATACCCGCGGAGCCCCGCCACGGCTTGCTGGTAGACCCGCAGTTGAGGCTGCGTCATCGCTTCCGGAGTGGGCATGGGAATGCGTGGCATAAGTTCGTAGGCCTAAAATTATTGCACGGCGGCGATAGCTGACCCGACCTCTCCCGAACGCCCTAGGCTAAGCAAGAATGCCGCGAGGGCTCCGGCAAGGCCTGGCGCGGCGGCGACAATAAAGAGCGTCGCAACCGACATGCCACCGGAGAGCAGCAGTCCCACTACAACCGGACCGACGATCGATCCGATGCGCCCGACACCGATCGCCCAGCCAACGCCTGTCGAACGCATCATGGTGGGATACGAAGCTGAAGCGACCGCGTAAAGGGTGAGTTGGGCTCCAACAACAAACGCCCCGGCGAAAAAGAGATTCAACATCAGCACGACGGCATGCGAAGCGATCATTCCCAATGTGGCCATGGAAATGAAAGCACCCAGGAACCCTCCGGCCGTCACGCGACGGGGGTCGTAGTAAGTGGCTAGAGCGGCGAGGCCGATGCCGCCGACAGCTCCGCCCATGAAAAACGAGGCGGAAGCAACAATCGCGCGCTCAAGTGGAATACCCGCTTCGCGCAGAAGCGAAGGAAGCCAGGTAATCATGAGAAAGAGAACCAAGTAGCTGACGAAAAAAGTGACCCAAAGCAGAAGGGTGGTCGAGAGCCGATCGGTGAGAAGACCTTTGACGGGTGAACCCTTGATTTTCGTCTCACGGATGACCAAACGGCAGGAGTCGGGATCTGTCTGCTGCGGGACAATTTTTTTTACCACCTTGCGCAATTCGCGTGAGTCGATGCGCTTAAGTGCGAGAAAGCGGATAGATTCGGGAAACGCCACGATCAGCACGGGAACAAGCAAGACGGGCAGTGCTCCACTGACGTAAAACGTGGATTTCCATCCATGCGACGACAGGAACATCATGGCAATGATTCCGGCGAGCAAACTTCCCGTCGGCAAACCGCACGAGATGGCACTGACGACAAGCGAACGCAGGCGAGACGGCGAATATTCCGCGGTGGCGGCAATGATATTGGGCATCATTCCGCCGAGCCCGATGCCCGTCAGGAAGCGATATATAAAAAGTGAGTTAACCGAGTCGGCCAGCGGCGTGGCGATCGTGAAGATACCAAAGGTCGCTACGCAGAGAATGATCATCCAACGGCGGCCGAAATAGTCTGCAACCCAACCGAGAACCATTGCGCCGATCAGGCTTCCGACGAGGCCAGCAGCGAAGACTGGCGTGAAAGCTGCAGGGCTCAGTTTCCAATCCACCGCCATGGCGGGCGCAGCAAAGGAAATGATGGTGAGATTGATGGTGTCAAGAGCCATCAGCAAAAAGGCAATGACGATGAGTTTCTTTTGGAAAGCGCCGCAGGTCGAAGACTCAATTATTTCTTCAATATCAGCCGGGCTCGTAAAGATCCGATTCGAGTCAGTTGCCAATGTGCAGTATCCTTCAGAGGGCCAGGAGTTCGCCCGCGACAATAGACCAAACTCGACAAGTCCGCAAGCGACGCCAAGAGACAGCTGTACTATAATTCGCCGCAATCGGGAAACTGCATGCGGAGGCAGATTTGCAAACCGACCCCGTTTTCGACCTGGCACATATCGGTCATGTGGAACTTTTCACTCCAACCTTTGAGGAAAGCCTGAAATTTTTCCAGCAAGTGATGGGGCTGGAAGAAGAGGCGCGCAGCGGGAGTTCGGTCTACCTGCGTGGATATGGCGATTACCTGCGCTATAGCCTCAAATTAACCGAGGGGCCGCAAGCGGGACTCGGACATTTGGCGTTGCGCGCACGAAGCCAGGCGGCGCTGGAGCGACGGGTGAAGGCGATCGAGCAAGCAGGCCGCGGCATAGGCTGGATTGATGGTGATGTCGGACACGGAGCAGCATTTCAATTCACCGATCCGGACGGCCACCGCATGGAGATTTATTTCGAGACGGAAAAGTACAAGGCGCCCGAGCGGCTGATACCGGCCGTAAAGAATCGGCCCCAGAAATATGAAGGTAAAGGAGTCGGCGCAAGGCGTGTGGATCACATCAATCTTTTCGCACGAGATATCCGGGCCAATCGCTTGTTTGCGCAGCAATGCTTGGGATACAAGCTGTGCGACCTTGTGCTGGACGATCAGAATAGCGAGACGCAGGCGTTTATGACCTTGAGCATTGCGCCGCTGGAACTGGTCTATGCCTTAGATAAGGCGGAATCGCCCGGCGGACGGCTGCATCACCTGGCCATGTGGGTGGATTCGCGCGAAGAGATTCTGCAGGCGGCGGACATATTTCTTGATGCGCACGTGATGATCGAAGTTCCCCCGGCAAAACACACCATCGGATCGTCCTTCTTCCTTTACGGCCGCGAACCGGGTGGAAACCGCATCGAGGTGACGACAGGCGTGGATTTTCTCTACGAGCCAGATCTTGAGCCGCGCGTCTGGACTGCCGAAGAGCGCAAGCGTGGAATCGGTTGGGGAATCAAATATCCGGAGAGCTGGCACTGCTACGGCACTCCTCCGCTGGCCGTGCCGGCGAAATAGCCTGCGTGATTTCTGAAAGCTCGAAAGTGAGCAATGTGTGAGTTACTTCGTCGGTTCAGACGTTGGGGGTACGTTTACCGATCTTTGGGTGGCCTCGAACGACGGCCCTACGCGCGTTTTTAAGACGCCGACAACAGCGGATGTGTTAGGCGGTGTCATTGATGGGCTGAAGCTCGCGGCTGATGCACATGGAATCTCGTTTGAGAAATTTTGCAGCGGTATCGAACGGTTTGGTCACGGCACGACTGTCGGGCTAAACGCACTGCTCACCGGAAACGCCGCCTCGACAGCGATCCTGACGACGCGCGGCTTCGCAGACACGCTGGAGATCGGCCGCCTAAAGCGGCAAACGTCCGGGATGAATGAATTGGAATTTACAGATTCTTATTTGCGGAACCGCTTCCCGCCGCTGGTTCCCCGAAGCCGAGTAATCGAAGTGGATGAGCGAGTGAATGTGGACGGGCGCGTGATTACACCTTTGGATGAGGCGGGCGCGCGATGCGCGTTGCGAAAATTGAAGGAACAGGGTTTAGAAGCATTGGCGGTCTGCACGCTTTGGGCTACTCAGAATCCCGTGCACGAAAAGCGGCTGCGCGAACTGGCGAAAGAAGAAATTCCCGGTGTATTTGTCAGCCTTTCGCACGAGATCTCGGCGGCTGTGGGAGAGTATGCGCGCATGTCGACGGCGGCGGCGAACGCTGCACTGGGGCCGCTGGCTGGGCGATATCTTTCGCGGCTCGAAGAAATCTTGCGTGGCGCGGGAATGAAGGTTCCCGTTCTGATGATGACCTGCGCTGGCGGCGTGCTGCCGGCGGCGGTACTGAATGACCGGCCGGTCGTGGCTCTTTTTTCGGGGCCGGCCGGCGGAGTGATGGGCTCTCAAGCGATCGGAGAACAGATTGGCGTAAAGAACGTTCTCACGATCGACATCGGCGGCACGAGTTTCGACGTGGGTGTGGTGGTCGACGGCCGCCCGATCATGCGCTCTGAGATCGCACTCGCTGGGGCGGATATTCGCATGCATTCGATCGATGTCAGCTCGATCGGGGCGGGCGGGGGGAGTATCGCCTCGGTGCAATTTGGCGAACTCCGGGTAGGACCGAAAAGCGCCGGGGCGAACCCGGGACCGGCCTGCTATGACCGAGGCGGAACCCTGCCAACCGCCACAGACGCCGACCTGATACTGGGCGTAGTGGACGCAGATAACTTTTTGGGCGGGCGTATGAAGTTGAATATCGAAAGGGCGTATAAGGCCGTGCATGAGCACGTTGCAAAGCCGCTGGCTGTGGGAGATATCGAGGCGGCATGGGCGATTCGGGAAGTGCTCGATAACCGAATGTCGGACCTGCTGCGGCGCGTAACAATCGAGCGGGGATACGATCCGCGAGACTTCACTCTCTTTGCCAATGGCGGTGCAGGGCCATCGCATGCCTGGGTCTTGAGCGAAGAACTAGGCCTGGAAGGATTTGTGGTGCCCGCTGCGGCCACCGCACAGTCGGCCTTTGGAACGGCCAATTCGGACATCATATTCACGAGCGGTTTTCCGGTATATGTGCGCGTGCAGCCCGGAGGCGTGCCTTCTGGCCGGCAGCTAGCTCAGGTTACAACAGCTATCGAGGCTGCCGTCAGCGACGTACGCGCAAACCTCTCGCGCGCGAATTCCAGCGGGACGATGCGCGTCGAGCGGCGCATCTCCATACGCTTCCGCGGGCAAACACATCATCTGGACATTCCTCTGCTGCGGGAAACCTTCGATCAGACCTCCTTTCGGGAAATCACCAATCGATTTGAACAACAGTACGAGAGCCTGTTCGGCCGCGGTGCGGCGTTCTCAAACGCCGGCTATGAAATTCTTTCGGTGCGAGCCACCGCATACAGCGCCATGGCGCCGCCCGCCCTCTCGACCAAAGGCGATCCGATCCGACCCATCAAAAAACGCAACGTGATTTTCAGGGATCCCAAGAACGCAGTGGCCACGGCGATCTACGAGACATCATTTCCTCAAGCGGGCGCCTCCGTTGTGGGGCCCGCTATCATCGAGTTTCCTGGACAGAGCGTGGTAATTCCGCCGAGAAGCAAGGCAACGGCGGATAACTTCGGCAATCTGCATATTCGGAAAATGCCATGAGCGGCGTCGCCGGAATCGACGCGGTAACGTTTGAAGTGATTCGCAACCGGCTGGTGGCAATCACGGAAGAGATGCGGATCGCGCTGCAAAGTGTATCCGGCTCGCCGACAGTCACGGAAGCATCAGATTTTTTCACTGGACTCTTCACGCCCGATGGTTCGGTCGCATCGATGGGGTTCCAAGTTGCTTTTCATGCCACAGTCTGCGGAACGATGGTGAAGCACATCAACAGCAAGCCCGAGTTGAAGGTCAGTGACGGCGATATGTTCATCGCGAACGACCCTTACATCGCAGCATTGCACCAAAATGACGTGCAGATGGTCGGGCCGATTTTCGACGGCGACAAAATCATCGCGTGGGCTGGCGTGGAGGCGCACGAAACCGACGTTGGCGGAATGGACTTTGCGAGCTGGTCGCCGAAAGCCCGCAATGTGTATCAGGAGGGTTTTCGAATTCCGTGCGTAAAGCTGCTCGACAAGGGCGAAGCACGCGAAGACGTGATCGAGATGATCCTGACGGCCTCCCGTCTTCCCAGCCTTTTGGGGCTCGATATTCGCGCCTTCATCGCCACGCTAAATGTGGCCCGGAGCCGCGTGACGGAGCTATCGAGGCGCTATGGTGCCGAGACGGTAACCCAAGCGATGAAGCAGATGATCGAATCGTCTGAGGCGAGGCTGAGGGCGCGTTTACTTGAATTGCCGGACGGCGAATTCCATGGATCGGACTACATTGAGCATGACGGACATACGAATGCTCTGTACAAAATCGATGTTCATCTCGGAAAGAAAGGTTCGGAACTCACGCTCGATTTCAGCGGTTGCAGCCGGCAAGCGCCGGGCTTCATCAATGCGACCCGCTCGGGATTGGTAGGTGGAGTGACCGGAGCTCTGATGCCCACACTCGCGTTTGATATCCAGTGGAATCAGGGAGTACTGGCGCCGCTGAAGATCATCGCTCCGGATGGGCTAATCTGCACCGCGACATTTCCTTCCCCCGTTGGGGCGGCCACCGTGGAAGCGATTTGGGTGGTTGCGAATGCCACGATGCTCGCATTGAATAAAATGCTTGCCACCTCGCCGAAGTACGCGTTTCGCGTACAAGGGCTGAGCCAGGGGACGATGGCAACTTTCAATATGGGCGGCATCAATCAGTTCGGCGAGCCTTTTGGATTGCACCTGATGGATCCAATTTCGGGGGGATCAGGGGCATACGCTTCGAAGGACGGCGTGAGCGCGGGCGGTCCAATCACCTCCCCGGTCTCGGTGATTTCCGACGTCGAACGCAATGAGCAGGTCGTCCCGCTTTTTTATCTCTATCGCAGGCTTTCGCGCGATACGGCCGGAGCGGGCAAGTTCCGCGGCGGCCGGAGCGCCGAAGTGGCGTTGACGCTTGGCGGGATTGAACGAGCCGAAGTGCTGATCATGACGCACGGCGCCGAAGTGCCGAACTCGAGCGGGCTCGGCGGAGGTTGGCCGGGCGCGACCGTGCGACAGACGATGGGCTGGAACGCCGTAAAGGACGGCCATCTGCACGAGGGCGAGTGGCAGATATTTGGACCGAAACCCGGCCTGATGGGGATGACGAACAGCGATGTCTTCGCGGTGTCGTGGCACGGCGGGGGTGGCTGGGGAGATCCTATTGAGCGCGACGCCGAAGCCGTGATCCTCGATGTCGCCTCGGGCGCGATTTCGGTCGAAGCTGCGCGGGAGATTTACGGCGTCATCGTAAAGGACGGTCAAGCCGATATGGCTGCGACCCTCGAGTGCCGCAAGTCGATCTGTGAGAAGCGCGTCGGCGGGCTCGATACCGGTTCTACGGGATTATTTAAAGGCAAGCCGTTTGCGGCGATCAGTTCCGCCTTATTCCTAGCGCGCGACGAACGGGGTATCCATGTAATTTCGAAAGCAGGATATATATTGTCGACGGGCGATACACGCTGGCGGCGCGGCGCGAAGTCCGTGACACGCACAGAACTGCCCAAGATTCACGGCATCGTGCTGCATGAAAACCTGGCGGTGACGGAACATTATTGCCCCGCCAGCGGCACTCTTCTGTGCGTCGATTTTCATGAGCGCGGAAAGGCGCCCCTTGATGACGTGCTGCTGGATGCGAAATCGTTCGAGCGCGTCTATTCGATTTGAAGCAAGAGTGTGCAGCACCTTCCAGGAATACGGGTTGGGCGCAAGGGAAGAATTCACTTGTGAAGAATTCGTTTTACGAGGGGGAAATCATGGAAGCAAATCACATGGAAACTATCGATGCAGGAAATACAGAGCGCCAGACTGTTGCGCGCTGTCATTGCTCACGCCGCCGGTTCCTTGGAGGGTTGGCTGCGTTCGGTGCGACAGCATTTCTGGCCGACGGAATATTTGCTCAGGCGAATCGCCCCTGGCGAATTGACGTGCATCACCATTTTTTGACGAAGAATTATATGGAATTCATGGCGAAACACGATCTGTCCATTGGATTCGGTAAGTGGGACCTGCAATCGGATCTCGACGACATGGATGCGGGAGGAACGCAAACTGCGATATTGTCGGTGACAAACCCGGGATTCGGCGAAGGCCACATTGACGACACGCGCGCGGCAGTCCGACAGGCCAACGACGATGCCGCTAAGTTACGCGCGGATCACCCCGGGCGCTTCGGAAATTTCGCTGCGATCCCGCTATCGGACACGGATGGTTCTCTCCGAGAGATCGAGTACGCACTGGATATGCTGAAGGCCGACGGCGTCGGTATTTTCACAAGCTACGCGGATAAATGGCTGGGGCACGCTTCATTTACGCCCGTCTATGAAGAGCTCAATCGGCGCAAAGCGGTCGTTTACGTCCACCCGGCGTTTGCCACCTGCTGCGTGAAAATTGCGTCCGAAACCAGCATCATAAACGAAGGAGCGACGATTGAATTTGGCACGGACACGACGCGGGCAATTGCTGATCTGGTCTTTAGCGGTACAACGATCAAGTACCCCGACATGAAGTGGATTTTTTCGCACGCGGGCGGCACCATGCCATTTCTGGTCGAACGTTTTCTCACCGGAACCAGTGGAGAGATCATTCCCGGCGTGGAGACAAAAGGGATGGGCTATGCGGCGCCGAAAAATCTGCCGAACGGCGTGCTTCCCGAACTGCGGAAGATGTATTACGACACGGCGCAGTCCTCAAATCCGATCGCGATGACCGCGCTGAAGACCTTGGTACCGGTATCGCAGATCTTATTTGGTACGGACGTGTGGTATCGGACCACAGTTGAGACCGCGAAAAATCTCACGGGCTGCAAGGTGTTCAACGCGGAGCAGCTTCAGGCGATCGGACGAGGCAACGCCGAACGGCTAATGCCGCAGGGGCGGTCGCAACGCATCAGTCGGGCTCCTCGATAAATCTATTCTGGGAATTGCGAAGCACCGGGGCGGCCCCTTGAAACGGACCAGTGGTAGTGGCGGCGAATTCACGATAGCAAGTACCCGCTCATCGATCGGGGAGCAGACTGATCATACGTTTTGGACCATAGAGCTAAAGATTCGAAGAGATGCGCGAAAGATACGCAGCCGAAATCGATCTGGACCAATGTAAACCCACGGGCGGCCCCGTACTATTCGCGTTGAAGGCTGACGATCCGGCCGCGAGGTTGGAGCGAACGCAGAGATGAATTTTGCATATAACAGTCATACTCCGCGTGTGATTTTTGGCGCCGGTTCGAGAAAGCGAACTGCGGATGAGCCAGATCGGCTGAAAATTTCCCGCGTTCTCGCGACCCCGGCGCAAGCGGATCTCGTCGCAGAATTTGCGGGACAGATCGGAGGACGAGCGGTCGCCGTCTACCCACGAAGGTGACGATGGCAGCGCTGGTTGCTGTTCAGTCGTCTGAAGCGAACGGAATACTTTCAGTCGGCGGGGGATCAACGGTTGGCCTGGGCAAAGCGATCGCTCTTCGCACTGGCCTGCCGCACTTAGTGGTTGCCACCACGTTTGCGGCATCAAAAGGACGCCCATCCTCGGCGAGACCGAAAACGGCATAAAAAACCGCGCAAAGACGTTCGCGCGTGTTGCCGCAAGCGGTGATTTATGACCAAAAGCTGGTTGCCATCCTGCCCGGGTGAATCGCCGGGCCTTCTGGAATGAACGCGATCGCGCGCGCAGTTGAGGCGCTCTATGCTGCAGACAGCAATCCGATCATATCCATGAGGGCTGAAGAATCTCTAAGATGCCTGGCGGCAGCGTCGCCTCGGATGGTTACTGCTCCCCAGGACATCGAGGCTTGGAAAAAGCGCACTATAGAGCATGGCTGGGAGGGATGTGTCTTGGTGCTGCAGCGATGGGAATCCATCACAAGATTTGCCACACGCTGGGCGGCGAGTTTGACCTAAACCACGCCGATATCCATTGCCTGATGATTCCTTATACGGCGGCCTGCAATCGAGAGGCGGCAGCAGGCGCGATGCGGCGGGCCGCACGCGCGTTACAATCAGACGACGCACCTTCCGCCTTATACGAGTTGATGCAAGCGATAGCAACAAAGAAAAGTCTCAAGGAATTTGGACTGAGCGAAGCGGATTTGCAGAAAACGGCCGATCTGACGGTGAAGAATCCATATTACAATCCCCGTCCGGTGATGCGTGAAGGCGTCCTCGAAATGCTGCACGCCGCTTACGCAGGCGGGTGCCCGTCGCGGGCTGCCGGCGTTGATCTATTTTCTCGGATGCTCGGTCAGGCTAGTCTGGAATGTCGGACAGCTTATTTTCTCCACGGCATAGAAATTGACTTGTAACAGATGCACCCTTGAAACCGGATCCATCTCGTCGTGCGTCGCGGCGACGGAGCACATGGCGATCTGCAAATGTTGCCGGGCGCGGTTCGTCGCTTCTTAATTTTCAACCGGCGAAGTTCTGAGCGAGGATGGGAGCCGATTTGGTTGCACAACGGACTTGGCCTAGTTCCAAATGGAAGATGGGAGTGCACGGTGATGCGGCGCCGTACTGGTCGGCGTTCTCGACGTTACCTAGTCGGCCGGATAGCAAGAGAACCCATTCGCGAAGCATGTTGAATCGATCGGGGCGAATTCTTATCCGCCTTTTTGCAAATCATCCGTCAAATCGCTGCAACCGAGGAGAATAGTCCCCATGAAGCTAATGTCGTTTGTTCACGCCGGAAGGGCTAGCTACGGAATCGTAGATGGAAACAATGTGTTGGACATCGGAGGCGTGTTGCGCGATCGCCTTCCCGACCTTAAGTCGTTCCTTGGAAGTGCGAAGCTCCGCCACGCGGAAGAAGCGAAAGGCGGAGCAGAAAAGATACCTCTTCGAGATCTGCAGTTCCTACCTGTAATTCCGAATCCAGAGAAGATCGTTTGTATTGGCCTCAACTATGAAGAACACCGCCTTGAAACGGGGCGTGCCAAGTCCGAGTACCCGACCATCTTCACCCGCTTCAAGGATACGCAAGTGGGTCATCTGCAGCCCGTTTGGGCCGCGCCGGAATCATCGCATGTGGACTTCGAAGGTGAACTTGCCGTCATTATTGGCAAGCGCGCCCGGCGTGTCGCGAAAGGACAGGCCCTTGATTGCGTGGCTGGTTACTCTTGCTACAACGACGTTTCCATGCGCGATTGGCAGCGCCACACGTCTCAATTTATTCCGGGCAAAAATTTCCCGAACAGCGGCCCGTTCGGCCCATGGCTGGTGACGAAGGATGAAATTCCACATCCGCAAGCTTTAGCACTTTCCACACGATTAAATGGGAGTGTCGTCCAGCAAACCAAGATCGGCCAAATGATTTTTCCGATCGAGGAGCTAATCGCTTACATCACCGGATTCACGTCGCTCGATGCCGGGGATGTAATCGTTACGGGAACGCCGTCTGGCATCGGCTACAAACGCCAGCCACCTCTTTTTATGAAGCCCGGGGACCAAGTCGAAGTGGAAATAGACAGCATCGGCACGTTGCAGAACCCCATAATGGCCGAGCCGCGATGACAGGGTCAAAATTCCAGCGCCGTTCGGCCGGCAATACCAAGGCTAGGTCCTATTTCCCCACCCCGCAAGCGGAGTCATACGTGTGCCAAGTTTCGAGAATTTCTATGTCCCACTCGATGCCTCGCCGCGCTCTTCGGCGGTGCAGATGCGCGGCTCCAGCGCGGGATCGTAAAAGGAATCCACGCCCGTGGTCACTTCCACACGGTTCCCGCCCGGCTCCCGGACCTAGACGAAAAACCGAGACCTCGCGTCGGCTCCGCGAAGTTGCAACGGGATCACCTTTGTCGCGAGGCATTCCGGTTTCGATGCTATTCTTGTAGGCCTCGATGCCGGTGTCGGCGGCGCGTGGGCCGCCCTTTATCTTAGTTTCACGCGTCTGCCGGATATAGCGTCGCCGCCGCGGCGATCTAGCTCCGGTATGGCCTAAGATTGGCGCGTTGTCTGCGCGAGAAACGCGCCCCTAGGTAGCAACATGCGGGACCTGAACGAATTCAATATCACGCAAGCGGTTCTCGAAAGCTTCGAGAGCACACCCAGCCCTCGCTTGAAGGAAATTCTCACCAGGCTGGTCCCTCACCTCCACAGTTTCATTCGCGAAACTGAGCCCACCTTCGAGGAATGGCAATGCGCCGTCCAATTTCTCGCGCGCACCGGCCAGCTCTGCAGTGAAAACCGACAGGAGTTCATTTTGCTCTCGGACATTTTGGGAATCTCGATGCTCGTTGATGCTATCAATCATCGTCTGCCCGAGGGCGCAACTGAGAGCACCGTGCAAGGTCCGTTTTTCGTCGAACGCATGACCGAAGTACCGCAGGGTATTGACATTTCAGGCGATCAACAGGGAGAGAAGTTGTACGTCGACGTGCAAATCGCCTCGCTCGCAGGAGAGCCGCTTTCCGGCGCGGTCGTTGACGTCTGGCAATCGAATTCCGAAGGCTATTACGATCTGCAACTCAACGTGGAAGGCCCGCTCCTGCGGGCGAAGTTTAGTGCAAACGACGAGGGTTGCGTTCGCTTCTGGTCCATCGTGCCCAGTTCTTATCCGATCGCGAACGACGGACCTGTCGGCCAGATGCTTCGTGCTACCGGTCGGCATCCTTGGCGTCCGGCGCACCTGCACTTCCGTATTGTCGCCGAAGATTATGAGACTCTGATCACACACCTTTTTGTGCAGGAAGATCCCTATCTCGATAGTGACACGGTCTTTGCGGTCAAGCATTCGCTCGTGGCTAACTACGTTCGTCACGAGGCCGGCATCGCGCCGGATGGCAAGAAAATGTGCAGTCCGTGGCGAAGCTTGAATTATCAGTTCAAGATGAAGAGGCTGACACGGGGTTAAAGGTTCATGCAGCCACGCGCCCGGCTAGAACGATTCGCCCGCCAGCCAGCGCTTGCCCTGCGCATAAAGCGCTTCGACTTCCGGGCCCTTCAGTTGCGGCCTCACCTTGCCCTTGTGCTCGAAGCCCAGCTTGGCCTGAAAATACGCGAGATATCGATATCCTTCCGGGAAGCTCTGCAGCAGTTGCTTATCCAGCGGAACTTGCTTGCCGGGCTCTAATGGGTCCAGGCGATCCTTTTCGTAGATAGGCTGACGAAAGACGATGGCCCATCGTCCGTCGCGTTTTTCAAAGAAATCGTAGAAGCGCCCAGTGCAAAGCACATCGCACAAGATTCCCTCTAAGCGCCCCCTCTGTGTTATCGTCATCTTGGTTTGAGCAATCGCGCGATTGCCCTTCAAATCGACGGTCGTCCCCCCCAGAAAGTGCAGCGGTCCAACTCCCCGGTCGAATGCCTCTTTCCTCGCCTTGATGAAATCCTCTGCTGTACCCTCAAACCAGGTCGCCGACATTCGCGCACCGTCGTGCCAGACGGTTGCGAATCGCTGCCAATCTCCTGCATCGCTCCAAATCGCCCAATTATCGAGCACTTCTCGTATCGCCAGCTTGTCGATCAAACCTGGATCCATAAAGGAATTCACTCCATGGTGTCAAACGAATTGTACATTGGTTTTCACGATTTTTCTGCTGCTATGGGCTTTAATAAGGTTGCTGGGCGGGCAGACCGAGCCGACTGGCGCTGCGTTTTTGAGTCGATTCGAGAATCCAAAGATAGAAGCGGTGTTCGGATAAATGATACACTCCGCTGCCAAACGATTGATATCGTAGAAATCGCGACCGGCAAGCCGCACGCAATGCCTGTCTTTGTTGCTTGGTGAAAGGACCCCGTGAGGTCGACATCTAAGGACGGGCTGAAAAACCACCGAGGCGCCCACGAGCGTGTCTCTGCCGGGTTGTCGCGGCGCCAATTTATGGCGTCTGCGGTAGTCTTGGGGACGGCGCGGGTGCTCAGCAACTCAATGCTGTGGGCGCAAGGTGCTAGTGAGAAAATGGGGCACGGGACAATAGACGTCCATAACCACTTTTTTCCGCCAGTTTTCAAGCAGGACACTGATCGGTTTCTGACTGCTCTGTACGGAGAGGTGCCTGCCGCCATCAAGAACTGGACCCCGGCAGTCGCGATAGAAGCGCTTGACCGTTACGGAATTGCAAAGGCCGTGGTTAACAGTTCGGCGCGCCCGGCCAGTCCTGGGGTCTCGGTCGAGCAGTATCGTAGTCAGGCGCGCTCGTGTAACGACTACGGCGCGAAGATGGTGCAGGACCATCCAAAGCGGTTCGCGCAATTCGGGTTTCTTCCAATGCCCGATGTCGACGGCAGCTTGCACGAGATCGAGTATGCGCTCGACGTCCTAAAGGCCCCGGGAGTCGGGATAATGACGAGCTATGGCAACTTATGGCCAGGCGATCCGATGTTTAGGCCAGTCGTCGAGGAACTCAACCGTCGCAGAGCCATTGTATTCTGTCATCCCCGCCCGGCCACATGTTGCACCGCCCTCATGCCCAGTGTTGCTTCAAGAGAAGCTCAGCTCCTCGAGTTCCCTTACGACACCGGTCGCGCTGTAGTCAGTCTGTTGATGAGCGGTTGCTTTGCAAATTACCCCAATATTCGCTGGATCTTCTGCCACGCTGGAGACGTGGTGCCAGCGCTGTCCGGAAGGATGAACAATGTCTTCTCCGAATTGCCGCCTCAGCAGCTTGCCCAGTTTGCACCCAAGGGCATGGACTATGAATTGCAGCGCCAGTTTTACGACACGGCCGACGGCGCCTACGCACCCAGCATGGCGGCGCTGAAGAGCTACATTCCAAACTCGCAAATCCTATTCGGCACTGATTATCCCTATGTGGCGATCGGGAAGAACGTGCGGGAGTTGCATGCGCGCCATTTGCGCCCATCAGAGTTGCGCGCCATTGAAAGCGGCAATGTCTTGAAACTCATCCCAGGGCTGTCGGTGTAAACACTCTTGGTCCTGGCAGAATCCAAATTCTTCCCGCCACGCCCTCGCCACATTCTTCTTGGCGTTGGATCAAGAACGCACTTCGATCAAGCCGAGCTCCAGAATGAGACTCTTCATGAAGAGTGGGATCTCGGCGAGATCGCGAATAGCAGCGTAAACGTAATGGTCTGGCCGGACGAGAGCGCCGATGCAGGAGAACTTATCGAACCAGGAGGCGAGCACGCCTTCGGTTTCCGGCACGCCCACCGAACCGCCGACGATTCCCGTGACAACTCCCAAGTATCGGTTCCGCGCCGATGCGGCTTCTACTCTGCCGTCGAGAATGATTCTCCAACCATGGCCGAAAAGGCAATCCATTCGCAGTGGCTCGCTGGAAACCAGCAGTGACGGCTGCGGGAAAAGCGTTCCGACCGGCGGCCGCAAACCATCTGACAGAAGGCCGCACTCCAAAGGTGGTACGAATTCTTGGCGAATGATTGTAGGTGCGACTCCTCCGCCCTCCCGTAAGAGGCGCTCGTCGCGCAACGCTGCCCTTTCTGGGTCGCGCTCGCAGACATCGCGCCCGATTTCCTTGATCCGCTGAATTAGCGTTCGAACGTGCAGACTCCGTTCGGCGGTGTAAGTATCCAGCAGGGAAGGGCGAGCGCCGTTTAGGACAAAATGAAGTTTCCAAGTCAGATTTGCCACGTCGCGTATTCCCTGACACATGCCTTGGCCCATAAACGGAGGTTGCTGGTGCGCTGCGTCGCCTGCTAGAAAGACACGGCCTCTGCGCCATTGCTGCGCGACTAAAGCGTGAAAACGGTAGCTGCTTGCGCGCCACAATTCGCCTTCCTCGCGTGAGATCCAGGGAGAGAGGAGCTGCCAGACCATATCTTCCCTTTCCATCACGCGTAGGTCCTCGCCGGGACGAAGCATGATTTCCCAGCGGCGATGGTTACCTGGGCCGACGAGATAGGTTGTCGGTCGGGAAGGATTAAGATATTGCGCCGTAGTGTGCGGTAAATGAGTGAGTCCGACCTCTTTCATTTTCACGTCCACTACAAGCCACGGCTCATCGAAACCCAAATCGTCAAGGGGAAGCGAAAGCATTTGCCGCACGCTGCTTGATGCGCCGTCACACGCAATGACGAAGGACGAGCAGACCTGCTGAATTTTGCCCTCCTCATTTTGAATCGTAAGCGTTACCTTATCTGGCGATTGTTCGACGCGCACGACCTCCATTCCCAGAGCAAGAGTTACGGACGGGAGCTCGCTGGCGCGTTTGCGCAGGATGGCTTCCACCGCAGGTTGCGTGAACACCATGGTCGGGTTGTAACCGAGTGGATAAGGAGGGGAGACTACGTCGATGCGTCGAATCAGTTGACCGCGAACTCCGTAATGGTCAGAGAAACGAAAAGGAGCAGTGTGAGGGAGTACAGCATCCGCCACACCTATGTTTTGGAATACTCGAAGGACCTCATGATCGCAAGCGATCGCACGCGGCTTGTCCCATATCACATCACTCTTATCGAGCGCCAGCGTGCGGACGCCAGATTGCCCGAGCAGGCAGGTCGCTACGGCGCCACATGGGCCGAACCCGACGACGATGACGTCGTAAGTCGGAAAGGGCGATTCGTCCGCACGCAGTTCTCTTGATTTCATTCGCGTTGAGATCGCGGCGCGTCTTCTGCGGGTGCAGAGCTATTTCTAATTCTGTGATGGAGGAGCGACTGACGTGTACTCAAGTGGGTCGCCTGGATCGCAATAGCCCTCGAGCGCGTAGGCCGGCGTCCCTCGACCAAATGTGTACGTGTAAGTATCCGGCTTCACATAGAGTTTAGGATCCCAATACGAGTATACAATCTTAAGTTGTTTCTCGTCAGGCGCGAGCTCGAACCGCTCGGTCAAGACCGTGGTCGGCTCCCGGACGCCGTCGCCAGGGATGCCAAAGCCTCCGCCGGTGGGCAGACCGACTGTCTTGACAATCAGTACGCCGTTGTCCCAGCGCCCGACAGATACACGGCGCGGGGGATGCAAATCAGATTCGTCCGGCAACTGCCGGCCGTTCATCCAAATAATGCGAGCAGCATCGCCTCCTTCGCCGGTCCAGATCGCCTGGTTCTTGCCGATGATCAGATGAAAACCAGCGGAATTCGGATCGAATGTGCTCGTCCCGTCTTGCTCGTTCACATAGCCACTGTTCCCGCCGCAAGGGTACTGAACGACGACGGCTGCCTCACCAGGCTTAAGCTTCTCCCTCGAGTACGCAGCCTCCGCCCTGGCGGTGAAGCTGCGGGCCATGCGCCGCCCCAGTTGCTCGAGCAGTTGTTGGCCGGCGGAAGTCAATTGGGCCTTAGGGACCTTGGAGTTCAGGTCCGTGAAATCTCCGGAGCCGGCCACGTCAATGCGCACCCAATCGCCCTCCAAATTGTAATTGGGTGCGGAGTTGCTTGCTTCCTGCGCCTGGATGGTGGGGAGCACGAAGCTTCCAACGAAGAGCGCTATTAGGGCGGCGCAAAAAGCGGATGTACTCGCCCTCAGTTTCCAGCCGGCAACTCGTGCGGAGTTATGACGGCCAATGTTCCTGACAGTTACAAAGATCGACATAGTCACCTCCTAATTCGCCGGAGCTCCGGGAGTATTTGATGTTTTCACCGGCAGTCCCGGCTTGAAACCGAGGAATTCCGCACGCGTATCGTCATAGGGGTTACAGGGAAGGCGCGCGGGCGAATACTCTTGCTCGACTCGATCATAGTGAAACTCATAGCTGTGCGGGCTCTGATATACGGTCGGATCGGTCCATGTGAACTTTACTGAGAGGATCGAGCCGTTTTCAAGAAGCCGATATCTTTCCACCAAATGGCTATGGGGCGTTCTGAACCCGCCCCCCGGAATGGCAGTGATCCCGCGGGTAGCACTGAAACCAATTGTATCGACCACCAGCGTGTCACCTTCCCAGCGACCAATCGAGTCCCCATTGCTCGTGGGATCAAAAATCTCGGGATTGATGTGGTCGGCACGATCGAGATAAATGTGGCGCGGCGCTGCCGGTTCTGACGCAAAGATAATGATCTCGCGGTGGCCTTGCACGATGTCGATGGGCATTCCCGGATCCATGATTTGAGGCGTTCCCCGCTCGTCGCAATAGCGGATGACCCTCCGATCAGCTTCGAGGTGGTGATCGATATCGGCTTTGGTCATGCTCGGCAGCAGCTCGGCCGCGGGTACCATGCGGCTGTCAGCGGCAAGCTCCCAAAAGCCGGATATATCGTGAGGGTCGAAGGCATGGGCAGCCACAGACCGCGCAGGCGCTTGCGGAGTCGGCTGCGCGAGGGCGCTTTCCAACGTTAACGTCAGTCCCGTTGCAATGACGAATACTCCCAAAAATGGCAACAAAACTATGTTTGCTTTCTTCACGCTACCCCCAAATTTCTCGCCCCGTGAATGCGCGCAGAAGGCCCCGCATTCATTTCCGATTCTGTGACCGAGGAACGACCGATTGAGACCGGAGAGGGTGGCCCGGGGTCGCACCGTTCCTCGAATGCACAGTGCGGAAAGACCGCGAGCGGATGGCCTTCTGACCACCCTCTTGCTCTTTGAGAGCGGCCGGGATGCCGCTGGCTGCCGCACGCAAAATACAACATGCAGCCCGGCGCCGGAATACAGTGAGTGCTGTAGGTGTCGAACGGCACGACAGGATAGTGGGAAGGTGGTGGGAGCACACTTCTGCGCAGCGGGTGCGGATCTGTTTTTTATTCGTATCGTTGCCTCTGCCGAAGCCCCTGCTGCAATTCCGACCATCCGGAACGAGTACATGGACTGATCGAAATGCTTCGTCATGTTTCAATTACTCGCAATGTTCTCCGGCGCTTCACGGCTGCCGGCGCCAAACCTGCTCTCGCCTGAACTGAATTGGTCGCACGTCTCTAAGACACTTGCCCCTATGAATATAACGAGTCGCTTCTGCGAGCCTCGACAATCACGCTGCGTCGGCCGTAAGTCGCATCGCCATTGACAGGACTCAGTACAGCAAGTATAAGTTCTTCGAGTAATGAAGGGGTTCAAGCGTCAGAAGCGCTGCGCTGACGATATTTGTGGTAGCAAAAGGAGCATAAAATGAGTTGTTCGAGGCGCGATTTTGCGAAGGCAGTTCTGACTAGTATTCCCGCTACATCGGCGTTGCTTGCCGGCGAGGCCTTGGCTGCGCAGTCCAGCGCGGCGCAATCCGAGTCCACGAGTACGCGAATGCAAGGATGCACGGCGGGCGACTTCAATTCGAAAATTGCCGGGGTGCAAATTGGCGTTATCGTACCTTACAGCTATCACGGCCTGCCTGGTGATGCCGAATCGATTCTCGCCAGCCTAATCGAAAATGGGATCAATGGGTGTGAAATGCAGTCGGAAACGGCCGAGCCGTACGCTGGGGCTCCGGAACAGCCCAATGTATTCCAGATGCTTGCCGCTCGTGGGATTCGTGGGGGCAATGTGGCACAGCTCTCGCCCGAGGATCAGGCCAAAGTGAAATCGGCGGCCGAGGCGCTGGAGAAGTGGCGCCAGGCGGCGCCGATGTCTAAATTCGAAGCACTACACGCGATGTACGCAAAGGCGGGCGTGCGTATCTATGGCTTCAAGCTGCAACTCGAGCCAGGCATGCCCGATTGGGAGTTCGATTACGCATTCAACGTGGCGAAGACGCTAGGCGCCGATCAGCTTACCATGGAGATGCCCATGCGCGACGCCAATGGGACGCCGGTTCGCGGCGACCAGTTGCCGCGTAACTCCAATGCGAAGCGCGATGACGATCTCACTGCGCGCATCGGTAAATTCGCCGACAAGCATCGCATGATGGTTGGCTACCATGCACATCTCGATGCGACACCGACGTTCTGGGATGTGCCTATGTCGCAATCGCAACACAACGGCATCAACATTGATGTTGGACATTACGTCGCCGCCGGTAACCGCGACGTCGTGGAATTTATCCGCAAGAACCACGCGCGGATTACAAGCATCCACGTGAAAGACCGCAAGTACGATGGCGGGCCGAATGAAATATGGGGGCAGGGTGACACGCCGCTGGATCAGATTTTCGCGTTGATGCGGGACGAACACTACACGTTCCCAGCGTCGATCGAGCTCGAATATAAGATCCCGGACGGCTCGAACTCGGCCATCGAGATCGGTCGCTGCGTAGCTTGGTCGAAGGACGTGCTGGTCCGCCCGCATCCTTTCGGCAAGTCCGCATAGGACCAACAACGCTAGCGTGCTGCGCCGGCTGAGGCTGTCGGCCAGGAAGAAGCTTTTCCGCACGGCGTCCCCGGGCGTTTATCTGCAACCCTGAAGCATCCGTCGGGCGCACTTCATCAGGAGATCTTCCAAACTGGCCCTGTTCATTGTCAACAGCGTTAGGCCGCTGGCGGGACAAACAGAATAGCCCCTTTGGCACGTGCCGGGCACTCGAAACTCCTCGCCTGCAGCAGAGAGAATTCTGGCGATTCCTATAGCATTTCAGCTCTTGAACGAAAACGTTATCGATGTGCTTTCGTGCGGAGCAATGGTCACCGTCTGATCTTGGCTTCCATACTTCTCTTGCCACGCTTCGATCGTGTAGGTGCCCGGCGGAACATCTTTGAGATCGAAGGTTCCGGCGGTTGTTGTGACATCAAAGTATGGATGCGGGAAGACAAACACATAGGCGCGCATCCAGGGATGGAGATTACACGTAAAGCGGATGGCCAACTCTGGGTTTGCAAATGCTTTTTGAATAGGAGGGCCGTGAATCACTTGGGTCATATTGAATGCGGGATTCTGATGCGGCGTGGGATGGACATTGTGCTGGATCGGGTCCTCATTTTGGATATCGAGGAGCTGGTTTGTCATCAGAGCGAGGACGCGCGGTTGGTACATGCAGTTTTTTTGGTCCAACTCGACCGGTGTTTTCGGCGCCTCGAAGTCGTAATTTGCCAATCCTGATTTGATGTAGACGGCGACGTTCGCAAGCGCACCGTTTGATCCCGTTGTTACAGCGGGCGAGAAGAGGGAATTGGGATTTAATTGCGCGCATTCGGGCTCGCCGGACAGCAGGATCTTTTGCGGAGGAGGCGGCGCCCCTTGGAGGACAACCGTGCCTTTAATCTCGCCGACCGTATTAGGATCAAGAGCTACGACCGGACCTCGAGCAATCTTCTGGTTCGGTTCTTTGCTAGAACAACCGCTTACCAGAACAGCGAGGCATGCTGCCATGGAAAATATAGCAAGCGCTATTCCCGCGTTGCGAAATTTCCAGGCCACTAAAGGAACCTCTCGAAATAGGGGATGTTCGCCGCTGCTGAGGCAACGCTTAGCCAAAGCAAAAATTCTGTCAGGCCGGCAAATTTCGCAAACCTGGGAATTACATCCCCGGCCCCCCAAGATTTCATGGTTCTGCGCTGAACAAAAATGTGAACGATGAGAGCAAGCGGAAAAAAAAGGAGGAGTTTGAACTGCACCGCGGGGTTGCGCGAAAAAGCGACGGCGTCGGTGGAGAATAGGGAGGCACCGCCTATGACTGCGATGGTAAAACCGATCCAGTTCCATGCGAAAAGTGACTTGGCGAGTTCGCTTGGCTTATAGCTCCTGCCGAGCCACCCGAGCAAACGGAAATCCACGGCAAGGCTGGTTCCGAGCCAAATCGACAGGCCCGTGAAATGGGTCGTCTGCACGAACGGGTACGCCCACGTGGATCCTGCAATTGCAAGGGCGTAAGGCGTGTTCTGCAGCCAGTTGCAGAAGTTCACCACTCCTTGACTTGGTACGAGCATTATTTCCCCCTATTTCTTGCACACTGACGTTAGCCCACGTTTGTAAGGCTCGGAACTTCGACAGCGGCCAGGATCGATCCGACCCACAGCAAAAGCGAAATGAACGCGAGAGCCTTGCCCCATTTGGGAATCGGGGCGGATTCGTTCTGTCCCCATTTTCGCGCTTGGAACTGGACGATCATGCCGAAAATCACCGCCAACAGAATGACACTCATTTTGATATGGAAGACCCAGTTGGGGGCAAAAGTCGTCGCATCGCCGGCGAACATGACAAAACCGGAAAAGAAATTCAAGCCCAGGCCGATCCACATAAGAGGAAAAAATTCGGAGGATACTTCGCCCACCGTGCGGCGCCGGGCGAGTAATCCCATAAGACGCAAATCGATGACGACAATCGAGCCAACGAGCAGGAACATGCTGAAATAATGAGTGATTTCCAACATCGTCGCGACTCTGAGATTATCGTCGGCAAACCTCGCCCACGATGTGTTCTCCAGCCATTGCCAAAACGGCATACGTTTCTCCTCTTCGGCCCGCATACCTGCGGGCACGGTTGAGAGTAACACCTCAAAAATTAAATTTAGCTGCCAGCTGCAAAAGGCGCGGATCGGCAGCACCAACTACTTTGCCGAATGTCGCTTCCCCGACGACTCCACCAACGGATGACGGGCCGTAAAACTGCGCGTGATTGAAGACATTAAACGCCTCGATTCTTATATCAACTGACTTTGCTTCCGCAAGAGGAATCGACTTCGTCAGCTCCATATCGAAATTGGAGATGCCCGGGCCAAAAAAAATGCGTCGCCGAGAATTCCCGAGCTGGCCGAGGGTCTCCGTGTGAAACAGACTCGTATTGAACTCCGGCCGACCGTTTCGCGGATCGGTATTGATGTCGAGGGGACCCGGTGTGAACTGCGGAGTATCCAGGAGAAGATTGTTCACGCCGTTTCCCAGCGTCCCGAGAAGTGAATTATCTGAGTAATCGAAAAGCGTCACCGGAAAGCCCGTGCTGAACCGAGTAGTACCCGACAGGCTCCACCCTGTAGTGAAGCGATTGGAGCGCCAGAAGCGGTCAAACGGAAGGGAATACCGGTAGGATGCGACGAAGTTGTGCGTCATATCCCATGACGACAGACTTCGGGATAGGCGCGGGTCCAAGGGATTGAGCTCCTCGCCGAGGTTTGAACCCTGGCCGATCGATTTTGAATACGTGTAGCCCAAAAGCACGCTTCCGCCGCGGGAGTTGATCCGGAGATCCGTTTCGAGCGCGTTGTAGTTGGAGTTGGCGATAGTGCGTTGCGCCGTGACATTGCCGAAATTTGCGCCCAGGCCCTGTCGTGTGCCGTGGTAAACGGCGCCCGAAGCCGACGTATATGTGTTGTCCTCGCCGTAAGGACCGCAGGTCGCGCTACCCGGGGCTACTTCGCCGACCTGAGACAGACGTAAACAAAGGGCAGGATTGCCTACATTTGTGGGGAGCAATGCGAGCAGATGATGTCCCTGATTGCCGACGTAGCTCAACGTCAGCAGCGCAGAGGGCGTGATGCTGCGCTCGAAGGAGAACATAAAATTCTCGGTATAGGGAACAACGTTTCGGTAATAGAAGTACGGGTCGGCGCTGATAGGTGTGACCGAGGACCAATTGAAAGAAGTATCCGGATGTTTCGCAGAGACCCTATGGGAAGGGAAAGCGAGCGGAAACGGATTCGTGTTCTCGACTCCGTCAGCTGCGTTGATGAAAGGAGTGGCGAAAAGCGGCGGGGCGGGACTCAAGTAGTTGTAACCAAATGGCGGGACTGCATACATAATCCCGGCCGAGAGCCCGGGGAAGGCGGTGTAGAAAAGTCCATAGCTGGCGCGGATGCTGCTCTGCTGGTTAGAGCCAAAAATGAGCCGCAGCAGTCCGTGTTCGGCATTCGGCGAGTAGGCAATGCCCAGGCGAGGAGCAAGGTTGTGATATTTTGCCGGCGAAATCGTGGACGGAACACCGGGGTCGCCCGCGACCACAAAACCGGCGGGCGCGCCCGGGTACAACGAGGATTGCGCGCCGGGAATCACGGTTTGCAGATTGTTGTATTTCTCCCACCACGGCATGATGACATCCCAGCGTACGCCGTAGTTCACAGTGAGGTTGTTGCGGGCATGCCAACTGTCTTCAGCAAACAGGCCCGAGTAGCGGTTGCGAAGATAGAAGGGAGAGCCTGTCGACTGCGTGAAGTTGCTCGGGACTCCAAGCAGGAAATCCGCAAACGCCGAACCGGTTTCTGTACCGAGGATGTTGAAAGTGCCATTGAACGTGGCGTTGGGGTGCTCGTTGACTTGATCGAAGTGGAACTGCCCGCCGAATTTCAGGCTGTGAGCGCCGACGATCCTGGAAACGGAATCACCGAAATACAACGTATTGTTCCACTGGTCGACGTTGGTGACCGGGACACCCATAACGAACGAAGGGAAGGATATATTCATGACGCCCTCATATTGGGGCGCCTGAACGGTGATGCCCGCCGTGCCCGCACCGGTCTGAAATCCCTGGGATGCGAG
Source organism: uncultured Acidobacteriota bacterium (assembly GCA_963753205.1). Taxonomy (GTDB): domain Bacteria; phylum Acidobacteriota; class Terriglobia; order Acidiferrales; family UBA7541; genus Palsa-295. Next base: position 77,510 of record CAVWBL010000005.1, read on the forward strand.
ACTTACACCCAATCCACCGTGAGGCTTGCCGATGTTGTTTGCATTGCGGAGCAGCCCCGCGCGGAATTCGTTGACTGTGCTGCCGCCGATCAGCTTAGTGTCGCCGATCGAGAACATCTGCGCCTGGCCGATTGTGAGCGCGTCAAAACCGGGTACGCTTGCGCCACCCTGCTGGCTGGGATACGGATCATCGAGGTGATAGTTGTCAATGAAATAGTATCCGGCGATCTGGCCCCATTTTGTGTTTGCATCAACTCGCCCGGCGGCCTTATCGTCCCGCACCGTTTGTGCAAACGCGGAAGTTGAAAAGAGACTACCCGCCTGGCTTGGCGAGGGAATGTATTGCAGCAGGTGTTGTGCCGGAGTGGCCCACTCGCTTCGGGGAACCTTCAGGGTCGGCAGAACACATTGCGAAGGCGAAGCACATCCGGCGAAGTAGTAACGTTCGCCTTGCCGCAAAGTGCCAGTTGGATAGCCGAGCTGCGAATCGAGCAAACTGGCGAGCGCTGAACCGCTAACAGAGCCAGTAAGCGACATCGCCAAATCCGAAAGATTGCCGACACGATCGCTGAGCGAAGGGACGGCGGTTAGTGGACTGGTGATTCCGCGGTCTGTGCGTGTTCCCTGATAGTCAACGAAAAAGAAAACAGATTGCTTTTTGATCGGGCCGCCGAGAGTGCCACCAAATTGGTTCTGGCGGAAAATGGGACGTGAGGTTGCGAAGTAGTTTCTGGCATCGAAATCGGTGTTGCGAAAAAATTCAAAAACATTGCCGTGGAAATGGTCGCTTCCTGATTTTGTCACCACATTGACCATCCCGCCGTTGTAGTTGCCGTACTCCGGATCGAAATTATTCGTGAGGACGCGAAACTCCTGGATCGAATCAAGGTTTGGAATTACGGATGTCCCGCCGTTCATGTGCTCCTGGACGTCTACGCCATTCACCATAAAACCGTTGGAAGATTCGCGCTGCCCGTCGATGGAAACATCGCCGGGATCAAGATCGCCAGAAGGATTGATCGTGCCGGTGACGCCCGCCATGATGACAGAGGTAGGAGTGAGAGTCGTCACCGGAGTAACACCAGGCTGCACGGCAAGCAGGTCCGTGTAGGCGCGCCCGTTGAGCGGCAGAGCAGACATTTGCGAAGCTGAGACAACTTCACCCAGGTGCGTGGCAATCGTGTCCACCTGGGTTTGACTTGCGTCAGCGGCGGCAGTGACCTTAAGCGTCTGGTTGCTTTCGCCGAGTTGGAGCTTCGCGTCTTCCCTTAACGCGGAATCGGTGTCGATCACCAGTCCCGACTCTTGGAAGGTCTTAAAACCAGACGCATCGATCGTAAGGTCGTAGGTACCGGGCGGAATATTGGCGAACACAAAAAAACCTTGGGTATTGGAAACGGCCTTGTAACGAACCGCGAGAGCAACATTCGTAAGGCTAACATTCGCGCCGGGAATCACCGATCCGCTCGGGTCGCTTATGGTCCCTGTGATGCTCCCGCTGCCGGCGGCAAAGGCGAACGCGCCTAATGCAAACGCCAAGGCAAGGACCCAGCAACAACGGGTCACAGCGGCCCGTGCATACAAAGCGTCACGCACTATTCTCCTCAAACCACAGAGATTCCGGAACTCTAGCCCCGGTCAGGAAATGCCGGACGAAAAAAAAGGGCTCTCACACAGATGCGCAATCGTATGAGAGCCCCAGGAACATGAACGAACGCGAGCTTTGCTTAGTGCCCGGATTGTTGCTGCGTCGTGGCTTCGCCTTCTTTGGGCCGCGCGATATCCTGATACAGGTGCGAACCATCCGGCCGGATCGCATAGAACAGCGATGCGCCCTTCGAACCGTCCTTCATTGGGTGCGCGACAACCGTGACCGGGTCGCCGGCCTTATAGGTGATACGATTCCAGCCCTGGCGGCCCATGATGTTGATGCTGGCACCCTCGATATCCCACGTTCCAACCGTGGCGGGATCGATTCCCGGACCGGGCGAGACCTTTATGATGATGTGGCTATGCGGGTTCTCCCAACGGTATTCCAGGACTACACCCTTGTACGTGATGTTCTTGTTCATATCGAACATTGCGAAGGAATGGTGCGCCGCCGCGGGGCGGGCCACAAACAGCAGGAGCGCCGCTGCTACCAGGCCCAGAACAAAGTGCTTGGTCTTCATCGTATTCATTCTCCCTCATCGAAACTCGGTCCGCCTAAGCCGCGAGCTCAAATTCGCGCCTGCGTCCTGTAGAAAGCATCGTAAACCAACATTTCCCGGAAGGGCAGTAAACTGGCGTAAAATCTTGCTTACATAGGCCTAACACTCCGCCCCGTGAACCGATAACCGAGCCCAACGACCGTTGAGATCAACTCGGGATTGCGTGGATTTTTTTCGAGCTTTTGGCGTAGTGCCAAGACATGGACGTCGACGGTTCGCGAGGAAGGAACGACTGCATACCCCCATACTTCACGGAGCAATTCGTCGGCGTGAAATCGTTGCGTCGGCATTGTGCTCGGCGAATGCAGGAACAATCGGCAATGAATACGCCGGCCAACTGTTTGGCCCTCTAGGCTCTGACGCGTCGATGCTTCCGTTTTCTTCTCGCTTACGGACAAATGTCGATGCAGTTCCGAACGGAGGTGTTTAATCTGTTCAACTACCGAAGCAGTTCGGACAACTCGGCGTCGGCTCGGTCACGCCTAACCGTCTCTCGCGGTGACAAGGCGGTTTTGCAGTCTTGAAAGAGCTGGGCTCCTTCTCCATCACACCGGAAATCACTTGATTGTAGCCGTGACAAGCAGCTCGCCGCCAGCAGATCGCAGATTGGAAAGACCTGCCCTACCCTTTGTGCACGCCGTTCATCGTGCCTAACGGGGAGGGTGGGGAAGCGGGGGAAAATCAATTGCGGCGTATCTCATGACAGGGTTGGGTTTCGTATGACTTGTGAAATGTGGGCCCGCGTCCGGCACCCACGCGAGCCTCAGATCTGAGGCCGATTAGCTGCGCGCCAGCTTCAGAGCACCTCGCCGATCGGTTTTCACTCGGTCGCCCACTTTGACAGCCGAGGATCGGTGCAATCACTTCCGTAACGATCGTCATTAGGAGCGCTAAGAATCGGTTTTGAGTTCACTCGGGCTGAATACGCCATTGCCATTTCTCCCGAATCAGCCGGCTCGCCGATCTTGACAAACTGCGTGGCTATCCTGACCTAACGCTCCATAACTCGGCAAGTGCAATACGGTTTATGGAGGCCGTACAGTAGACGTATTGCTCGGCCTTCCGCCGTTCAACCGCTAAGGCCGGGCGAGGTAACAAAGTCCTAACGATGTGGACTCGACCATGACACAGGCGCCTCCAGAGTATCGACACGGTTGAGGCTGGGTAGGCGAAAGGGATGGTATCGGGCATTGCAGGAGAACGGCGCTGAGGGGAGTGCTCTGAGGGCCGACCTAGACGCAAGATTTGACGTGAATGCCGCCGAACAGACGAACCGCCAATTGCAAAATACGCGGTTCATTATTCGTTCACCTTGTAGATTCATCCTCGGAAGCCGAGTCGGCTGTAGCGTACGCAACAGGTGCCGTACTGTACTTGCCGAGTCGGGTTTCCGTCTGATAAGACTGGCTCTCTCGCGATTGGGTCGGCTGTGAGATTCATCTATTTCTAAAGCGAGCCGCCCACGGAAATTGCCGCTACTACACGGGAGAGACTCTCATTTTTCTACGCGGAGGATTGGCTTGACGGAACAGGCATACCCTGCAGACAGTACCGTTCATGTAGCGATCCGCAGGATTCGCGCAATGTTCGCAATGGCTGTGGTCCTGCTCCCAATCGCACCCTTGTCGCGGGCCCAATCGGCAACCACAGGAGCGCTCACAGGCACAGTAAGCGATCTGATGAACAATCCGATACCGGGAGCGGAAGTTGCCCTGATCAACATCGCGACGAATCAGTCCGAGATGACGACCAGCGGTTCAAATGGGAGCTATGATTTTTCGCTGCTGGTACCGGGAACCTATGCGGTCATCTTCTCCGCCCCCGGATTTGCCACGTCGCGCGAAGCGTCCATTTCGATCAATGTATCGGAAACATCAGCTCTCAGCGCACAGCTGGAAATGGCCGATCCGGGCCAGGCGCAAGGCGCGATTGTCGAGTGCCTCTGCCGAATTGCCGTGACTGCCTCTTCTTCGAGCAGCACGCTGCTGAACGAAAAGACGATTTCCGCAGTGCCCCTGACCACGCGAAATATCACGCAGGTAATGTCAATGTCCGCCGGATCAGCAGCGGGCGTGAATAACGCATCACTGCTTGGCACAGGCTCGCAGAACGCGAACGTTAACGGCAACACGGCCGCCGGCAGTTTTACCGTGGACGGCGCCGCGCCCGGCAATACCGTGCCGAATCCTGACACACTCGCCGAGTTCAATATTCAAACGTCACAATACGACGCAGGCTACGGCGCTAGGGTGCCCAACATCAATCTCATCACGCGTTCGGGTGAAAACGAGTTCCATGGCGATGCGTGGGAATTCGTCCGCAACGATATTTTCAACGCCAACGATTTCTTCTTGAAAGAAAACGGCCGCCGGCGCGCCACGCTGAAGCAGAATCAATTTGGCGGAACAGTGGGCGGCCCGATCAAAAGAGACAAACTGTTCTTCTTCACGTCATATCAAGGCACGCGCCAGGTCAACGGTCTTGATCCCAGCTCACTGGCTACCATGACGCTTCCACCACTCAGTAATGACCGTTCCGGCGCCGTTATGGCCAGCGAATTCTGCCCTCAGAATCATGGAATCCTGGCGAATAATCCCTTCGACACTTTCGCGGGAGGGCCTTCAGGCGGCGGAACACAGGTCGCCTGCGACGGTTCGAATCTCAATCCGGTCGCGCTAAAGCTGTTGCAGGCAAAGCTCGCCGACGGCTCCTATGTCATTCCGACGCCGCAGACGGTGTCGAATGTCGGGCGGAACGGCCACACCTATAGTCTCGGACAGTCGTCCTTCAGCCTTCCTTCAACTTATCGCGAAGATCACGTTATCGGCAATATCGATCTCGTGATCTCCAAAAAAAACACGCTGGCCGGGCGCTTCTATTTCGCAAATTTCGAAACCTTTCGGCAGCTGGGTGCAACGATCTTCGCAAATCCGGCTACTCCCAATCTACCAGGGTTCCCGGCGGACGCGCCTGGCAAGGACTACGTCGTTAGTGGGACCCTTACTTCATTGCTCACGAAAAGATTGGTCAACCAGGTTCGCATGACGTATACCGACACATCGAGCAATTCGACAGGGCCAAACGACCTGACGACTTCGGCGATCGGCATGACAGCCGTCGATCCGTTTCTTCCGCTCGCGCCGGACATCACTATTCAAGGACCACTCGGCGGATTCCGCATCGGCAACGCGCAAAACCAATCGCGCACGTTCACGAAAACCTACAACTGGTCCGACAACCTCTCTTGGAATAATGGAAGACAGAGCATCCGTACGGGCGTCTTCTTCAGCCGCGGCGATAATCTCATCTCCGACATCGGGCCTGCACGCGGCAAAATCACATTTAACAACTTCACGGACTTTCTGCTGGGTATGAACGCCGCTCAGCTGGGCACGGCCGGCACTACAGGGCTCGGGAACATCCAATCGATCGATGGCAAAGAAGGTCCGGGGAAGTTCGGTCAAATCGATTATTTAACTCGCAGTTTCTATGCGGCGACTTTTGTCGAAGACGATATCAAATGGAAGCCGAACTTCACAGTCTACCTCGGCGTACGGTGGGAATATTTTCCAGAACCGATCGACCTGACGGGCGAACAGGGCACTGCGTGGCCGAGTCTGCTCAGCCTGATGCCGGTTCCGCCCGCATCGGGCACATACATCGGAACGACCGTTCCGGGCAATTACAATCCGCAACAAATTAATCCGTACACGGGCAATCCATTCGGCGCCCCACCTGCGGGTGTTGTTTTGCGTCCGAACTCAAGTTATTACCGGAACTCCGCTCCGCTGGATACGTTCGCGCCGCGCGTAAGCGTTGCTTGGCAACCCAAGCAAGAAAGCAGTCTGAACGTGCGTGCCGGATACGGTTGGTTCTATCAGAACCCTTCGACCAACGGTAATGGTCCAGGTTTCCCCCTGATAAATATCGCTCCGTTTGCGCAGCTTTTCGAAACGCAAGGCGTGAGCAACAGCGGGGCAACATTTCAAAACCCTTTCCCAAGAACGACGCTCGGGTATGTACTGCGCACTCCCACTTCTCAGCTTACCGACCGGATCATTGGTCCTGATTATCAAGTGCCGAGACTTCAGCAGTGGAATCTTAACCTGCAGTACTCCCTTTCGTCGCTGCGTCTCAATGTCGGCTACGTCGGCTCTGTCGCGAGCGACCTCTTGCTGGGACACGGCTTAAATCAGCCGCTACTCGCTTCGTCGGCTAACCCCGTGAACTGCACTCTTCCCGGCGGCTGCATCACTACGAATACGGCGAGCAATGCCGCTCTGCGTGTGCCCTATGTCGGCGAAACGCCCACGGCACTGCCCGCGAATCAATACGTGGGAACATCGTGGTATCACAGCTTGCAGGCAACCCTAACCAAGCAGCTCTCGCGCGGCTTTAGTTTTCAGGCGGCGTACACTTACTCAAAAGCGCTGACCAATACGACTGTTGACAACGACCAAACCACCCTCGCCGGTGATTGGGCGCGCACCAGCTTCGACCGCACTCATCGGATGATCGCGAACTTTAACTACGACTTCCCGAGCGCAAGGCGGCGCGGTATTGAGGGAAGCCTCATTTCCGGCTGGTCACTTACAGGAATCATAATCGTGCAAAGTGGATTGCCGATGACTTTGATGGACTTTAGGGCAGGTTCTGTCTATGGTTTCGCCGGTCATTCAACCGCGACGCTATGCCCTGGCCTTGCCCCCGCTGCTCTGCTCACACGCGGGAGTACGCTAGACCGGTTGAACAATTGGATCAACAAATCAGCAGTTTGCGCCGCCCCAATTCTGGGATCCGATGGAATTGCAACCGGATACGGAACCACGGGACAAAGCATCATGAACGGTCCCGGCCAATTCAATACCGATTTTTCGATTGGCAAAACGACGGATGTCGGCGGAATTCGAGAGGATCGCCAGCTCGCATTGCGTGTGGAGTTCTACAACGCGATGAATCATCCGCAATTCAACAATCCTGGATCCGGTGTTGGTACGTCCACATTTGGTGTTATCCAGCAGACTTCAGTTGGACCGCGCCTGATACAGTTGGGCTTGAAGTACATCTTCTGAGCCTGCCGCCTCTGCTACTCGGATTCGTGCCGGTGGAGTCGCTGCAGGGCTTTTCAGCCGGTCTTTCAGACTTTCAAATGCACATTCGCATTTTTTCGTGATGCTCGCGGATGTCCTTGGACAAGAGCGCGTTGCAGTAGGCGAAATGCCGGAGAGTTGGGAGACGTTTTCGTGGTCTCTCTAGGATCGCCTCGGCATTTCGGCACGTAACCACCCAGCCCAGCCCGGCAGGGAACTGCTAGGCCGGAGCGATCGGAAAGGGCTCTCACACAGATGCGCAATCGTATGAGAGCCCCAGGAACATGAACGAACTGCGAGCTTTGCTTAGTGCCCGGATTGTTGCTGCGGCGTGGCTTCGCCTTCTTTGGGCCGCGCGATATCCTGATACAGGTGCGAACCATCCGGCCGGATCGCATAGAACAGCGATGCGCCCTTCGAACCGTCCTTCATTGGGTGTGCGACAACCGTGACCGGGTCGCCGGCCTTATAGGTGATACGATTCCAGCCCTGGCGGCCCATGATGTTGATGCTGGCACCCTCGACATCCCACGTTCCAACCGTGGCGGGATCGACTCCCGGACCAGGCGTAATCTTCATGATGATGTGGCTATGCGGGTTCTCCCAACGGTATTCCAGGACTACACCCTTGTACGTGATGTTCTTGTTCATATCGAACATCGCGAAGGAATGGTGCGCCGCCGCGGGGCGGGCCACAAACAGCAGGAGCGCCGCTGCTACCAGGCCCAGAACAAAGTGCTTCGTTTTCATCGTGTTCATTCTCCTAATCAGCTGAAGGTTATATCGTCGAGACTCGGTCAAAGCCGCGAACTGAGGTTCGCGCCTGCGTCCTGTAGAAAGCATCCTAAACCAACAGTTCCCGGAAGGGCAGTAAACTCGTGTAAAATCTTGTTTACATAGGCCGAACACTCCGCCCCGTGAACCGATAACCGAGCCCAACGACCGTTGAGATCAACTCGGGATTGCGTGGATTTTTTTCGAGCTTTTGGCGTAGTGCCGCGACATGGACGTCGACGGTTCGCGAGGAAGGAACGACTGCATACCCCCATACTTCACGGAGCAATTCGTCGCGTGAAATCGTTGCGTCGGCATGTTCGATGAAATACCGGAGCAGTTGGAATTCCTTGGTTGACAAGGAGACAATGTGTCCGTCGCGCCTGACTTCCGTCTTTTGAAAATCGACCACCAGATCATCGATGTGGTACCGATCCTTGGCACGAGCGACAGCCGACCGGCGCATGAGCGCATCAATGCGGGCCAGCAATTCGGCCATTTGAAATGGCTTGGTTAAGTAATCGTCCGCTCCAGTACGCAAACCGGCGACTTTGTCGACGGTCTGACGCCGAGCGGTAAGCATGAGGATGGGGACCTTTGAACCGGATGAGCGGAGTTTCTGGCAGACGCTCAAACCGCTCTGTCCAGGCAACATCACGTCGAGGATGACGAGATCGAATCCGTCCTTGAGAGCAGCCTCCAAGCCCGAATTGCCGTCTCTGGCTACCGATACATCGTAGCCCTCTTTGCGCAGGCGGTCGCGCAACGTAGTGATCAGGGCTGCTTCATCCTCCACAATGAGTACCTTGGTGTTCATGGACGGTAACGGCTAATTTAAAGCGGTCAATGCGCGTCCCCGGACCGCGAGTCGGTTGCGATGACCGGAAAATGCAAAACGAACGATGTGCCGCGGCCCAGCTCGCTTGCGACTGTCACCGTGCCGCCCATTGCTTCCATCATCTTTTTCACGAGATAGAGCCCTAAACCTGCGCCGCGGACCCGGCTCCCGCGCGCGGAAGGCACACGGTAGAAAGGATCGAAAATGTTCGGAAGATCGCCCGAAGGGATGCCCACTCCCCGGTCTTTGACGCTGACTTGTACTTCGGGGCGTTTGGTCCCATTCACCACTTCGGCCCCAACCGCGATTTCGCGCTCAGATCCGCCATACTTCACCGCGTTGCTGAGCAGGTTCTCGACGCACTTCTCGATGGCAGCGGGGTCGGCCATCACAAGGGGCAGATCAGAACGGATGTTTTCTTTGAGTTCGAACGCCGCTTCTCGCAGCATTGGCGACGAAGCCTCGATGGTTCGAGTGAGGATCGGTGAGATTTGAACGGGGCGCAGCGACAATTCCGATTGGGCGAGTTTTCCTGCGGCGATGGAAAGAGACTGATCCACGAGATGCTCAAGGCGGCGGCCCTGGTCTCGAATGATCTCCGCGTACTCGCGTATTTCGCCGGGACTTTCGATGACGCCGTCGGCAAGATTTTCGGCGGCACAGTTAATGACCGAGAGCGGAGTGCAAAGCTCGTGGGAAACGCTGGCGACGAATTCCATCTGCAATTTTGCGAGTTTTTCCGCGCGCCGCATGACTGAGAAGATGAGCACCACGCTGGCTGCGAGCACTCCAAGAAGGCCGAAACTGATGGCTAAATTTTGTGTTCGCAACGCGGATACGGCAATCTCCAGCGATCCGGCGGGATGTTGAACGACCAGTTGCCATTGGCTGGCATCGTCGTCGGGTCGAATCGGAGGATGGCCTCTGCGCTTCGCCTCCTCGGCAACCACGTCGACGAGGTTTATGATCGCGTCGGGTGATCTTGTGGCGACCGGAAAAGCGGGATCGGACACGTAAATCGGTTCATACGGCGGTTGGGCGCTGCGAATGGCTACGCCGAGACCCGATCCACCGAAATGTCGCTTCACGAGCTCCGGCAGGTACTCATCTCCCAAAAACGATTGATTCAGTTTTACCACCAGAAAACCTACGGGCTGGACCTGCATATCCACTTCGTTGGGAGCGGACATTTCAAAGACAGGCCTTACGAGAGCCGGCCCGTTTACATCGAAAACCCACGGGTAATACACGGCGTCGCGGCCGGAGACGACGGAAGGAATCTCCTTCAATTGTTCATTCACAAATGCGTGTAGCGCATCGAGTTTTTTGGGCCAAGGCGTTTGCTGAAAACCACGGCTGTTTGGATCAAGGACCCCGATTATCGGCGGGCCGCTTTTTTCTATTCTCCAGAGCTCAACGCCGTCGAGCAGTTGCGGGTCAGTCGTACTGTCGATCCAGCTCTCGTACTGATGGAAGATTCGCTGCTCGAGAGTGCTTCGCCGACTTTCCGGATCCAGTTCGAAACTTTCGCAGAGGCCTTCTATGTCGTAAGCGAACTCCTGGTCGAATCCCCTGACGCCTGATGAAAGGGAAGTCTTGAGCCTACGCTCCTCCTCCTGACTGATCTCGCGAATGGACCGATATTGCAGCAAGGCCAGGACGGACACCACGGCCACCAGGACCACGATGCCGATGAGTTCAGGCAGCGAAATGCTTCGCTTTTTCATAAGCAGGCGTTCCGCACGAGTCGCACTCCCGATTACCGGCTGGGCAGATCCATATGGTCTTCGCAGATGTATTCCATCAGCCGCCATCCAGGCCTTAATTTGAATACTTGCTCTCCGCTCCAACGAGCGGTGTAATCCTTTGGATCATCGAAGGTCAAATCATCCACAAGAGTGTCGTGATCGGTTCGCCGGATCCGTTCTGTAACATGGAGAGCGCTCGAGTGGGGATGGCCTACTTGGTCGAGCCAGCTCTTATCCGTAAGGCCGACCGTGTCGACAACAAGGGTGTCGTTTTCCCAGTGGCCGATTGAGTCGCCCATATAGGTGGGCTTCAGGTCTTTGGGATGGTCGTCTCGATTGAGGAATATCTGGCGTTGGAAGTGGTCGTATTCAAAAAGCATGATCACTTCGTCGGGAGTCTGCACGATTTTCATCGGAAAGGGCATAAGAAGGATGCGGGGCATGCCGGGCGGCAGACAGACGAGCACGGGATCCTGCGAATCGGGCGCGGCATGCGGGCCATAGCTTGGCTTAACTTGGCCGAAGGCAGTTCGAACCCATGATTGCATTGGGGGCTCGCCGGAACCGAAGGTGGTGGCCTCCTGGGGGCCTGCCCACACCCCGGAAAGATCCGGCTTCGCTGAGGCGGCTGGGCGCGCGAGTGAGATTCTCGGAGCGAGTAGAATGAGAATCGCTATAGCCGGCGCCATTCCGGCAATTGGGGCAAACTTTCGAAACACGCGTTCACCGAGCCTTGAACCGGCCTTTTAGGATGTAGTGAACCCAATCCATCGTCCACACGCGACGATGGCAACCCAAAGCGCCAGAGAAATCCCTCCGGCGAGTTTTACCCGCCATGGAGTTCTGCCCTTGTCCCATTCGGCAATGCCTCGTCTCGTGAAAAGCTCAAAAACAGCCATATTTAGGCCGGCAAACAGAAGCAGCACCATCTTTGCGCGGAATGGGCCGTCGTTATAGTACTCAACTGCTTTGGAACTGAATAAAAGACTCCCCGTAATTGCAGCAGAAAGGAAGGCCCGCCATGTCCATGGCAGAACATCGGAGAGAACGTCACTTACAGGTCGTTCCTTGGACGCCAAACCTAACAACCGCAGGTCGAGTATGCTGATGGACCCGACAACGGTGACAATCGAAAGCACGTGGCAGGTTTCGATTGCCGGGAAGACAAAGTCTGACTCACGTATCCAAGTTGCTAACGCGCCGTTTTCAATCCACAACAGAATGGGCCGTAAGTCCATTTTTTCGGTCATCCCCCGTGTCGTTTGTTTCTCTGTGTTGCATCCCGGTCATCCGTGCTCAAGGTACGCAATCCATCTTCCCGCGCTCAGGATGGTCAACCACATGAGCAGGGACACGGCGCCCCAGACAATTGCCGCGTGACGATGCGTGTCCCAGAACAGGTTGTCTTTCTTAAGCCGCCGGTGCAGGTAGAACGTAATCGCCGCGACTAGCATCACCAGGACCATTTTCAGGCGGAAGGCGTCGCTGAGCAGTTCACGGCCCGGCTCGCCGATGGTGAGGATTGTGCCTGTAAGAAGCAGCACAAGCAGGGCAGGCCATACGGGCGGAATAAAGCGATTCGCGATTGCCGAAATGGACTGCCGCCGCCCTGCTACGCCGATCATCCGAAGGTCAAACATCATCATTGGTGCCATGACCACCGTGACGGCCAGAATGTGCACGGTCTGCGTCGCCGGAATGATCCATGGGACATTTGCGATCAGATTGCTTGCGGCCGTATGCGATAGCCAGTCACAAAACTCAGGAATCAGCACTTCCTCCCTCCCACATGGTCAAAAGCCTCCCGCACCCACCCTCCCCGTTTCGAGTCGATCACCCGTTCGATTGGACAGCGAGCGTCCGAGCAGGAGGTGTGTTCGCGGCAGACCTAAATTCCCTACCTCAGCCCAGTCTGAGCGTACGAACTCCCCTTCAGATCGGGCAAGGGCGGTGATACCGCTTTGTCGCCTGCCGACGCAAGTACAGTACGGAAACGTCCCAGTACGCTACAGCGAAGAGGGCGCGGCGGGATTGATCTAACGCTTGAAACTGGCGAACGGTTGGTGGGAATACCGGTTGGTTCCGGGCGACAAGCCTTCAGCGGGTTGATTTTCTGGCATTCACCACGCTTCGGCCGCCTGGACATAAGGCGCACCCGGCTTGCCATCGATCACACGGACAGAGATCAGCGCTTCGATGTTATTGGAATCGGAAATCGCCGGGACTGCATTTTTCAACGACTCCATATAACGAGGCGTTGTTACGAACTGAGAGGCCGTGGTGGTGCCGGCGGCATCCAAACCCGCGACAACAAAGGACATCTGACCTGTCGCCGGATCGAAAATTCGAGCGACAATTGCGTAGTCCGTCGAACCTTCCGCCGCTCCAGCGTCTTGAATCGAATACTGTTGGGAAGCGTTTTTTCGGTCCGCGATGTAGGACCGACCAGCCTCTCGAACGAAATGAAAGCGGAGGGGCTCTATAAGACGCTGAGTCCAAGGGTTTCCAAACACACCGATCAGCACCGAGGGCGCTTGCATGAGGTCGCTCAGCGTTGTCGACCGCGCCCCCTGCACATGATAGTCAGACCGTATCGTTCCGAGGAATCCGGCCAATTGGGAAAACGCGACTGCGTCATCGATAGGCAGCCACTGGTTCGTATCGACAGCTTGCCCCATTAGTGTTGCCAGCGGAGCTTTTGAATCTTGCAACAGTGGCGTAAGATCCCAGGTATTGAGGCACACGATTACGGGATTGCGAGACACCACAATCGGATGCCAAAACCGCTTCGTCACCGAAGACCGACCGACAATCGACCACCCAATGAGAGCGAACACCACTATGGCTGCAAGAATCACCGCAGTGAGTACGTTTGCGCTGAATCGGAAGCCTTTTGTCGTCCCTAAAGCAATGCTACGTGATTCGGGGATCGCTGGGGCAGGAGCCGCCGGGACGGATGCCGCCTCGGCAGGTTGTACATTATTATTGATGTCTTGCGGCGGGTGAAACTCCGCTGCGTATGAGCCCAACGGAAGTTCGATTCGCAATTCGTGCTCGTGCCCGGGCTCTTGATAATACTGAGCGATTCGCTTTCGGACCTCGCTTGCCGTTGTTCGCACAACGGGGTCCGCGCTCGTGTCATAGTCGGCGTTGCGCCCAAACACCTCAGCGCCGATGATCCGTTCCTTCAAACGTTGGGTTTCTCCCTTCAATTGGTGTTCGACAATATATTGAAGGAAAGCCGGGCAGCGTCGGCTGCTTCTGAAGGTGTAATGCGCGAATAATCTCTCGAGCTGGCGAGCGACAATTTCCTTATCTGCGTCGGATTGCGGAGACCAAATGTGCGTGCTCAAAAGGGGCATGGCCATCCCGAGAAAACGCGTGAAAGCATTATCTCAAAAACGCAGCTCGGAATCTAGGTTCCTGAAATATTGGGAGAGCCGGGTCAGATGGTATCTCCTTCCGAGACCGAAGTTGAGCCAGAACCGGCAAGTGGCTTTGCTCTTGGCGTTGGTTGGGAAATGATCACCACCCACTTCTTCAGCTGCGGCGATTTCCTCGCCACGTTGTGCGAGGCGGGGAACGAGATTGACCGCTCGCTGCCGGCTCACGCCTGGACCGTCACGCCAGCGACTGATGGGTATGCGATGCGCCTGGGCATCCCTAATTGTGATGGTTTGCTGGCGCTCCTGACGGCGGCGCAACGGCACGCTCGTTTCCGTTACGTCCTGCAGGTGCAATCCTTGCCCCTTGACAGCGTCCGACGGACAGAGCGCGCAATAGATACCGACGTGATGGTCTGGAATACGGCTTCAGCAAAGATCAATCGCAGCGATTAACAGCGTAACAGCGTTGTTATAACATGTCCAATGTTTTCTTGTTTTTACGTTAGTCCAGGCCTGTCTTCGATCCGCAAACGAAGTTCCGCTCCGCTTTGCAGTGAAGCAACCCTCCTTGAGCGAAATTAACAGCTGTGAGCCGTTGCACGGGAAGTAGCGTACGGATTCCGTGCCGTACGCTACTTGCCACAGTCCTCGAATGCAGCTATTAGCATTCGCGCTAAAAGACTCGGGCTTTCCTTACTTGTGCAAGGGGTGCACATGCCCGAAGATTTCGGCTCAGTCCGGGCCTAGTTCACTTCGAGGAGATACACGATATGAAATGGCGGGGGTGTGCTCGTTCGGTCTTCCTTCTAGCGCTCATCTTCTTTCTTGTCGGGACACGTCCAGTATCCGCACAGCAAAATACTGCCGATGTGGTCGGGACGGTTACCGACGTAACGGGCGCAGTTGTTCCAGGTGCCACCGTAACAATCACCAATACGGGCACGAGCAGCACGCAAACGGCACAAACGAGTCCAACGGGCGATTACACATTTACGCTTTTGCAGGTTGGAACCTACACCGTAAGCGTAGCGGCCAAAGGATTTAAGATGTTCACAGCTCCTAACCTGACGCTTGCGGCTGGCGATCGCGCTCGCGTCAATGCCAAGATGGAAGTTGGGGACGTAACCCAGACGGTTGAAGTGTCCGGGGCCGTTGCTCCTGCTCTCCAGACAGACAGTTCGAACCTCGGCAGCTTGGTCACTTCTACCGCAGTCGAGGACGTTCCGCTTAACGGCCGTAACGTCACGCGACTTGTTCAATTGGCCCCCGGAGTAACAGAAGGTTCGCCCGGCTCTATCGCGAGCGGTGCTCACCCAGACGACCGCCGCCAAACCGCCGCTTATTCCGTAAACGGTCAGGTCGACTCGCAGAATAACAACCTGATCGACGGTATGGACAACAACGAGCGGATCATTGGCACGATCGGCGTTCGTCCATCGATCGACGCGATCCAAGAGGTGAATGTCTCCACGAATCTTTACACTGCCGAGGTCGGGCGTACTTCTGGCGGCGTTGTAGACATCATCACAAAGTCGGGTACCAACGCCCTCCACGGTTCAGCCTATGAATTTTTCCGGAACAAGGTTCTGAACTCCAGCCCCAACTGGTTCAACCCAGCCACCCCGAATCCGCCTTTCCGTCAAAATCAGTATGGCGCGAGCCTCGGCGGACCGATCAAGAAAGACAAGACGTTCTTCTTCGGCGACTACGAAGGATTCAGCAGCGCGTTGGGATACCCGGTGATCAACACCGTGCCAACGGCATTCGAAGAGGCAAATCCTGGAAATTTCACGGATATTCCGAATGCTTTGACGACGAAGGGTGCCGCAAACGCAGCGGTGAACATTTCGGGGCTGCCTATGTGCAAGGCGAATGCGCCCGCGTCGGTTGCGGGGACGTGTATTACGCCGGAGGGGCTGGACTACTTCAAGATGTATCCGAAACCGAATATAGCGCCGAGCAACGCCGCACAGGCTGGTTGTGATCCTACGAACGCGGCGTTCTCGCTGTGCGCGCAGCAACCCATTAACGACTATGCCTTCGAAGGAACGCGGACGCAGAACAGCAAGACGTTCGACACGCGAATTGATCAACACTTTTCCGACAGCAGTACGCTTTTCGCGCGGTATTCGTTCAATAACGTGGATACGTACACTCCCGGAAATCTCCCCAGAGTGACGGTAGGCGGGCTTACCTTCGATCCGGGGACGGGTAGCCCGTTCAGCCAATTCGGAGCCGGGAACGGTTTCCCCGGCAACGCTTACGAGAGGCAACAATCTCTTGCTCTTAGCTACGTACGGATCCTCAATGCGAACACCGTTTTGAATCTCAAGGCCGGCTATCTCAGGAGCAAGATCGACTCCTACAACATCAACCAGAACAATCCAATAAACAACAAGCTCGGTTGGCCCTGTAACGCTCTTGAGTGCGTGAGTCCGCCGACAGGACCAGCGGCGGCAGGAACCCAGGGGCTGATGGATGTGGCGCCAGGCGGGGTCAGTGGTGAAAACGAATCCTGGGGCAACTTGGGCGATACGAGATTTGTGCCGCTGCTGCAGTACGACAACTCCTTCCAATATCTCGGTTCCTTCTCGCTCACGAGGGGTTCGCACAGTATCAAAATCGGCGCCGGGCTGATCCGCCGTCGTGCCACAATTATACAGAGCAGCAACAATTTCGGCGTTTCGACCTTCGCAGGCTATTACACAGGCAATCCGTTGGCCGATATGCTGGAAGGCCTTACCTACTCGATTACGCGCAGCAACTCGCTGACCGCCCCGGGATTCCGCACCTGGGAACCTTCGGCGTATGTTCAAGACGACTGGCGTGCGCGAAATTGGCTCACTCTCAACTTGGGTGTGCGTTATGACATTTTCACCCCGTACACGGACATCCATGACGCGTTTTCCAATTTCAATCCCCGGACTGGACTGCTGATTTCACCCGGTTTGCCTGGGCCGCAAAACACAAACAAAACCGACGGCGTCAACACGAATTACAGGGATATCGCGCCGCGGTTTGGGTTTGCCGCCACGTTGCCGCACGACATGGTGATCCGGGGAGGTTTCGGCATCAGCTACTTCCCCACAAATTATCAGTCTCAGTACTACATGAAAAACGCCCCGTTTAACTACTCAGGATCGTGCCAGGAGGTACTTGCGAATGGCCAAACGCCGTGCACGGCATTCGCTTCTACGGATCCTAGCGGAACCTTTGCCGTCCCGATTGCGCCGCCGGCCAATAATTTGCCGAGCGGAACGGGCGCAGGTGGGGCTTGGCTGCCGCTTGGTCAGCCAAACCCAATTTTTGATATTACTCTTGCGACCAACACCGCAAACTACGCCACCCAGAGCGTGCAAGCCATTCCCTTCAATTTCCCTGATGGATATCTGGAGCAGAGCAATTTGCTTGTCCAAAAGGAATGGAGGGGCAATGTTGTCACGGCGGGGTGGGTGGGAGAATTTGGCCACCACTTGGGAAGCGCAATGGCAATAAATAGCTATGCAAACTATGACCAGCAGAATGGCAAGGTTCTTCCGCTAGTGGCCGACGGATTTGCTTGGTGGAGTGGCGGGTCGGTCACGGAAGAAGGAAACTATGGCTCCTCGGCCTACAACGCCTTGCAGACTTCCTTCCAACGCAGACTCAAGAGTGGGCTGACGGTCAACTTCAGCTACACCTGGGCGCACGCGCTTGCTCTCACTCAAACTGCCGGTTGCACTCCGAATGTATCTGGCGGCGTTGCTTATGGCTGTTACTTTGACATCCCTGGGAAAACCAGTGTGGTCAAAAATACCAGCGGCGTGGTTACTGGAGCGACGGGATACGATGTGGTATATAACAATGCCAAATACGGCTGGGGCAACTCCGGCCAGGATGTTGCCGAGCGATTTACATGGACGGCAAGCTACCAGATCCCTTACGGCTCTTCGCTCAAGGGCTTCGCGGGGGCTCTGCTGGGAGGTTGGTCTCTGAATACGGCGGGATCGTGGCAGACCGGTATTCCGTTCACGGTCACAATGGGTGGTGCGGCCGAGGTGGCCCCGCTCGACGGGTACCGGTCCGCAATTCCTGATCAGGTCGGCTCAGGGAGGGTTGGCAATCCGACGCTCAAACAGTGGTTCAACACCAGCTTTAACAGCACGGGCGCTGCGTTCAATACGCAAACGCCGGGAACAATTGGTAATGAACGCCCCGGCCAACTGTTTGGCCCCAGGCTCTGGCGCGTTGATGCCTCCGTTTTCAAAAATTTCTCGGTTACCGAGAGGGCCACGATGCAGTTCCGAGCGGAGGTGTTCAATCTGTTCAACCACCCGGAGTTCGGGCAGCCTAGCTCCACGCTCGGCAACCCGGGCGCCGGGTCGGTCACATCGCTCAACAACAATTCAATCCCGCGCCAGATTCAGTTCGCACTAAAGTTCACGTTCTGACGCACGTTGAAGCGTAGGGCCTGAAACCCGCCTCGGTATGAGGGGCCAGTTCCATACCGAGGCGGGAAGTTTTTGGGTAGCGTACGCGGCCTTTGCCGTACTGTACTTGTCTCAGTATCGTCAAACCGCTATAAGAGGAGCGACCGGAAGGGGAATGGCCGTACGCTGGCGAGTTCCCTAACGCCCCGGGAATGCTCAGCGGGTAAAGGCTGCGTTGATCGATGCTGGGACCGCGCAGATCGCCATCTGAGGCATTCCCCATTCCGGCGTTCGTTGTAGCTGATGGGTGTGATAAGGCAATAAAAATGGGGGGAGCGTGAGGAACTTAATTGCGGCATTTTTCATGACGGTGTTGGCTGTGACGGTTTTGACTTTGAAGACGGGATCTGCCCAGGGGCCGTTTGGGGGGCCGATGATGAACACTTCATCCGACCCTCGCGACCTATCAGGCTTTTGGGCTCTTTCGATTGATAGCCGGCAGGTGCCGCCCGCGAGTTTGCTGCCGTCTGTTACAAAGGCAGCCATCGAGAAACACGAAGAGGCGGATCAAAAGGCCATCCGCTGGTGCAATCTGTTGGGAATGCCCTATATTATGGATCCCGGAAGGCCGATCGACATCCAGATAGGAAAACGCGAAATGGTGATTTTTGCCGAAGTACCGGCCTCTCCGCGCCACATCTATTTCGACCGCTCGAAGCATATCGACCCGCAAATTTTCGACCCGACGACAAACGGCGATTCCATCGGACACTGGGAAGGGAACACCCTGATAGTCGATACCATCGGCTTTCATCCGCAACGTGGAATAACGGCAATACCCGGCGGGGGATTTAAAACGGCGACTACTCACCTGGTGGAACAATATCAGTTGCTGGAGACGGGCGCTTTGCTGTCCGTGAAGTTCACATGGAGCGACCCGAAGGTCTACAAGACGCCCCACAGCTATGAGTTTCACTATTACAGAATGCCGTCAAATTATGAGCCGCCTCCCGGGCTCCCATGCAACCAATACGATGATTTGCGCACGCAATTTCTGGGATTCACACCGGCGCCAGTGCGCAAAGCGTCAGATGTTCCTGGCGCTCGTTAAGCGGATATTATTTGAAAGAGATTGAGCGGAGGATATCGAAAATGACCAGCGGCGATAATTTGAAGGAGACAGCAGGGACTGCATCGACGATTCGTAGAAAAGCCGTGAGCGTCGCTTGCACTTGCGCCCTCGCCTTTTTTGGGCTGGCGACAGTATTGCTGACGCGAGCGGCGAAGGCACAGCAAGATCAAAACTCGGCGCCGAATATGATGTTGGAAGGCGATTGGGTGAGGACCGACAGCAATGGATCTGGAGACTTCGGCGGGCTTAATGCGAACGTCGCCAAAGCTCAGCTGACTCCGGCCGGAGAAGCAATCGCGGCCCGATCGGGACGAGGGCGCGGAGGACGAGGTCCTGCGCCAGCTGCGCCGGCCGCCAATGCGAAAGAAACACCGCACGCGGCGGGGCAGGCCTATGTGCTTGTCTCGATGCCGTGCAACGGAATGCCAGGAAATGGAATTGGATCGTTTAATCCGGACTCTGGAGGCTTCCACATCATCGTTGGTCAAGGCGAAATTGTCTGGGCACAGGAGAGAGGAGGCTCCCGGATCATCTATATCGACGGGCGGCCTCATCCAGACATCACCAACTCGGCGCATCCGGTTTATAACTCGATCGGGCACTTTGAAAATGGCGTGCTCGTGGTGGATACCGTAGGTCTGCCGACTGGAGGTGGAATTCCAGGCGGCGGAGTGCGTGGACCGAACACGCACTTGACCGAGCGATTTGAGGTTTCGCCGGACGGGCAGCACATGAAGATCGTTTACACGTATTCGGATCCAACTCTTTACGTGACGCCGCACAGCTACACATACACCTTTGATCGAGCGACGCCGGCACCGACTTACGCATTCGAAGAGTGGTGCGACGCGAGTGATCCGATCGAAAGCCAATCGATTGTTCCGCCTCCGCAACAGTAGATGAGTTGTCGTCTGCGGATAATAGGAGAAAGCGAGAACAGAACGCATTTGGTTCGGCGCCGGCGAGCGGGATTCACTGTACGCAGGCTGTGTGCGTTCTTGCGGTCGCGAACTTGGCGTACGGGCAGGAGGCGGCCCGTGTGTCCGCTGGTCCGGCTTTTGATGCAAGCCGCTCCGCAGCCAAGAGCTGACGCGTGAACTTTGCGCTTAGTGCCAATAAGGCGGGAGTTGCAAGGTGGAACTCCTCAGGCGATTGACACCTGTAGTTCGGCGTAACGCTCGCTTCGATGAACCGAGCACAGCCGCGCCGAACATCGCGTCAAGGTTGCTTTTTGCGATCTGCTTGCTAGATCGCGCCAGAAGCGAAACCCCAGGAAACGCCGGGAGTTGTGCGGACTTCGACGAATGCAGATCAATGCTCAATCAGATCAGGTGTGGGTGGAGAGATTGCGAGAACAAGGGCTTCGCGCGTACGCTCGATTCTGCGTACAGGATCCACGTCTTGATGACGGCTATCGACCGTTTGATGGGCAGACTGCCGTCGGACAATGGTGCGTATGCTCGCCTGCAACAGTGCATAAACCAGCTGGACGAGGTCGATCTTATTCTCGAAAACATCGCACTGCTACAGCCCGCAAACAACTGATCGTTAGAAAAACCCGAGCATAAAAGAAGCACTGTTATCCAAAAGGTCCGCATCCGCCGGGACCGTGCGGAGGCAGCGCTGCGCCAGGTTGTGCATCTGTTCCCACACATAGCCGAAGGTCACAACATTCGCCCTGAATTGCGTACAACGGGCCCATTGCGTGTCGTCTTGCCGCAAACGGCCGAGTTCAAGACTCCAGCACTTTGATCATGTAATCCATGTCCTTGCGCGTCTCTTCGACGGGAGTGCCGTCATTCGGGCCGTGGTATTCGCGTTCGATCAAAGCGATGATCGGGTACTTGTTGTCCCGGATGAGTTGCAAGCACTCCACGATTGGAGTGTCACCCGTTCCCCATGCGACGTTTGGCCCGTGATTCTTCTTGCGATCTTTCACGTGCAGATGGGAAATGCGGTCGTGATGATCCTTGATGAAGGCGACAGCGTCCTGGTTCCCTGCAGTGTAATGGCCGATGTCGAGGTTGATCCAATAGCGCGGCGACATCGCCATGAGCTTTTCCAGGCTTTCGCGGGAGGCGACTTCATTCGCGTCTTCGGATTTGTCGTGGGTATGCCAAGCGGGCTGAATGTTGTATTTATCAGCGAACTCGAGCAGACGAGGCCCCTGCGAGACGCGAGTCTGATTGGTGCAGAAGCGATCGACGCCCATGGCCTGCATTTGCTTGAACATTGCATCGATTTCCGCATCCGTGCAGTCGTCGCTGATCGTGTTCACGCCGGAAAACCAGTTCAATCCCGCATCCTTGAATTTCTTGCGGGCTTCGTAAAACGGATCCAATGGGGCCGTGAGCCTCCACTGGCGAACCGCATCGCGGGAGTTGGCATAGGCCGGTGTAATCGGGCTCGGCGGCTGGCCGAAGTTCACAGAATCTATAAGGCGGGGCATTGCAACCGTCGGACCGGAGTATTCGATATGGGCGAAGCCAACGCCGAGACAGGCTTCAACGATAGCGTCGACCGTCATAGGTGCCGGTGGTGTTGCGGGCGGCGCGCTCGGTGCCGCTGCCCCGCGGCCGCCACCGCCGCCGCTTATAGAACCGGTGATTATGCCAAGCTTGACGCCTCGAACCTCCGACCGCAGAGGCGCCGGAGATCCGGCTGCCACAGAGCCGGAAAAGGCGCCGGACGCCGCTGCAGCGGCGATTGGGAGCCCTGCGAGCGTCATTTTTCCAAATTCTCGTCGTGTGTACATTCGCTTCGCCTTTCTTTACGTTGTGGTGCGCCTTAAGGGAACGCGGAGCTCAAAAACCGTGTTCGCACTGTGATGGGCTGGTGAGAGGTGAATACAACCGGCGTCCCCGCCGGGCAAGTAAAGTACGGAACGCTACCCGTACGCTACCGCCGTTGCACGACGTAATGACGATAAGAGCGCAGAGCCGAATGAGGTGACGTATTGACACGTGGCGACTCCTCGTCCGTTTTATCGGCAGGCTCTTTGAGCGTTCCTAGTCTAGTTTCTGGTCCAAAACGCCCGTTCTGGCGAAAAATCTGCCTTAACCATAGGTATTTCAACGGCGCAGGGTGCTGAAACAGCGCGGGTGATCGTGAATTTTGAATCTGCGGAAAGCGCTGCGCGAAAGAAAAACGCGTCGGTCAGCGAAGAGCGAAAAGGAAATTCGGATAAGTCGCGCTAAGCGGCTTTTCGTTTGCGAGAAGATCGTTCGTCGAGCAGGTTCGCAATTCGCATTAGGTTGTTGGCCAGTACGGCCGCACCGACCCATACTTCAAATCGCTGGCGTCCTTCCGCCAGACACCGCTTCATGCCCCGACCGCGGAATAAGACGGAGATGGTCCCCTCGATGCCCGCTCGAAAGCGCTGTCCTTTTTTGAAATCCGGACTCTTCTCGAAGGCTGTGCGCCGGGAGGTTTTCTTTCCGCCGCGCTGCGGGAGGCAAACCTTCCGAACCCCTTGGCACTTGCAGGACTGCTCATTCTGTTCACTATAGAAGCCTCGGTCCCCACTATAGACTTTGGGGGCGCGGCGGAAGTTTTCCTTGTGGCGTTCCAGCGAAGCTTCCACCTGCTGTTCGTCCGGCGGATTTCCTTGGAGCACCTCATATTGGGTAATCAACCCTTGCGCACTTTCGGCCAGGAACACTTTGTGACCGAACTCGACCGGCGTGAGTATCTTGCCGCGCTTGATTAGATCGGTGTGCGCTTCAAAGATGGAAAAAATCTTTTCTTCGTGGGGAACTTGCTCTCCCTCCAGCACACGGCGGCGCGCCTGATCGATCACACGGTCTCCCAGTTTGCAGTAGCGGTCGATCTCCTTGCGGAGTTCGCCGATGCGCAGCTCCGTGAGCAGATTCCGGCTGCGCGTTTTCCGAGTGCGCTCGAGTACTTTCCGTGCAGACTTCGCGACCTCCTCGGCGATTCCGATTAGCTGGCGGTATTTCTTGGTTTGTCGTTCCTGACGTTCCTTGGGAGTCAGGCGCTGGATTTCTTGCATCCTTCGCCGAGCTGCCCGCGTGCGATTGCGAAACCCGCGAAAACGCTGCTGGGCGGCCTTCCCGAGGCGGCCAACCAAGCGCGTAATCACGCGCACGACGTCCCACAACAGCGTGCTGTCAGTGGGGTGATGAATGTCGGTCTGTACGACCGTGGTATCGACCCGCAGTTGCTCGCCATCTTCGAGCCCAAGATCCACCGCCACTTTCACCACCAACTCGTTGACGGCCTTGAGCGTCTGGGGAGTCAGGCGATTAAAAGCACGATTGAAGGCCTGATGCTTCGGCACCCGTCGACAGTAAAACTCCGTGAACTGGCGCAGGGTGAAGCCGTCGGCGATCCGTTCGCGCAGTTCACGATAATCCCAATTCTTGACCCGTATGAGGATCAGGGAACGCAGCACTTGCGCGGGGCTCAATCGGCCGCGACCCGTCCTGGGATTCTTCAGACCTCGTTCCAAATCCTGCCGTACCGCCTCGACCATCTCCGCGTGGTGGTCCAGAAAATCAGAGATGTTTTGCAACACCGGTTCCAGTTCGATGCCCTGCTGCATGAGCTCCCAATCGGCAAAACTGATTTGCTGCTGGGCAGTTCTGGGCATTCTGCGCCTTCCTCTTATCCGTTGGACCTGTCCCGCTCTCGTTTCAGAGCTTGGACATAGCGAGGTGCGGTCTGGTAGAGCAGTTCCTCGAGAGCACGCCCGTGATCCAAGCAGCGACGTACTTCGGGCACGAGTTCTTCGGGAACGTAAACGGCGAAGCGTCGCTTCTTCAGCCGGCCGTACAGGACGTAACTGGCATGCTGTTCACCGGACGCACAAGCGGAGCAGTTCGGTCGAATGCAACGCGTGCGTCGCAAGCTGAGCGAACCCAGCAGGGCGGGCTCGAGGTCTTTGGCTTGAGTCTGAAACCAATTCCAGACATCGGCAGGGGATTCAGGTGAGTGAGTTTTCATGGGAGTATATGTGCCATACAACACATATACTTGTCAAGGGGAAATGCAAAAAGAACCGACAAAAATGCGAAAAACGCCTGATCTGACAGGCTATTTTGCGTTTTGGGACAGAAACTAGTCTAGTGCGAGGCAGCTCCCGACGGGATCATGAGCATGCGGTTCCGAGGCGCGAGTATCAGGGTGATCCATCGTCGCGTCCTCGACCGCCAATCCGCGCCGCCTGCCCTTCGAAAGAGGAAAGCGGCGCGGATTCGCGAATTACAACTCAACAGGTTCGGCAATGTCACCGTCGCATGTGCCGGTCGCTGATGCCCAGAATCTCGCTCGCCTGCCACCACGTGATCTTCTTCGCCATCGCCGCTCCATGGCGGCTTCCGTGTAAGAGTCCATGCCCCGCATGGTCTCCTACTCGTACCGCCTCAAAAGCGGACATCTCACTTGCTAATGCAACCGGACATTTCATGTGTAACCGAATCAGCTTGACTAGGGCCCGCGCGCTGGGGTATGTTCCGCGGAAACCGGGGTCGTGGGTGGCACTCGTATGGCTTCAACAGAAAGCATTTCGTGTGTTCCATTGTCTCAGGCGGAGCGAGACGCGATCTCGTTGCAGCTCGAGAAGCTTGTCGCGCACTCGTCGTTTAAGGGCAGCAGGCGCTGCCAGGCGCTCCTGCGGTATACCATTGAAAATCAGCTTCGGGGGGAGTCTTGCA
This sequence comes from uncultured Acidobacteriota bacterium, assembly GCA_963753205.1. Taxonomy (GTDB): domain Bacteria; phylum Acidobacteriota; class Terriglobia; order Acidiferrales; family UBA7541; genus Palsa-295. The sequence goes on from CAVWBL010000005.1 coordinate 102,772, forward strand.
AACTCAAGGAGAGGATGATCGGAATCGCCGTTTTCGGGCGCAATGCGGATTACGACAGCAATTCCGATCCCGTAGTACGGACGACAGCTACGGACCTCAGAAAGCGCCTCGCGCAGTATTATCACGAGCCAGGACATGAAAATGAATTGCGCATTACGCTTCCAGCCGGCTCCTATCGAACAGAGTTCCACACTCCGCACCAAGCCGGCTCCAAAGCTGATTCCGCGATCTGCGATGTTGCCGCCCACATAGATTCGCCTGTGCCTCTGGTTCGTGCCGTTTCAGATCGCCGCGGACACCATTGGAAGCCTTACCTGGTTTCTGCTTGTTTGCTTGTGGCGCTCATTGTGTCGATGGCTTTGAGACAGCCCACGCGGCCGCCCCGCAGCCTGAACGACTTTTGGAGCCCAATAGCTAACTCGCGTCCAACTCTGCTGTGCGTAGGCACCTGGAGCGTGTCATCGATCACGTCAGATATGCCCCCGAGTCCATCCGCAACCTTCAATATTCGTGATCTGTTACCGATGACGGACGCCGTTGCCTTTTCTCGCGTTGCCGCATTCTTTGGCGGAGCCAACCTCCCATTTCGGGTGGAAACTGCGAGGACCACGACGCTGACCGACCTGACACAAGGCCCGGTGGTACTCATCGGGGCGATCGATAATCAATGGACTATGCGTGTGACGGATCGCCTCCGGTTTCATTTTGTTCAGCAGGACGGGAAGGGTAAGTGGCGCATTGCAGATCGTAAGAACTCCGAGCGCGAATTTAGGACGGGCGTTGGCGACGTTGCCGGCAGTACGAAGGACTACGCGATCGTCGCGCGTTTATCCGATGCGACCTCCGGGCAGATGTCTTTTGTGGTAGCAGGAATCGGCGCAGCAGGCACCACCGCCGCTTCTGAGCTCGTAACGTCAGGCGACTACATGAAGTATCTGGCCAGCCAAGTCCCGAACGACTTCAGAAGCAAGAACTTAGAAGCGGTAGTCTCAGTTCAGGTCGTCGATTCCAAACCTGGTGCCCCTCACATAGACTCCATCGAAACGTGGTGAACCGTTGTTCCACGCGCGAAAGCTCTCAACATCGCAACCTCGGGTGCTGCCAGGAGCCAAGCGTCTGTTCATGACCTGTCGATGAGAGTCCCACACATTTCCTGACCAAAGCACGGCGTAATGTACGGGTACCGACCGTACGCTACTTGACAATGCGGCCCGTTCCTCGGTGTATGCTCGCCTCCATCTCGGGGGCATTCATCGCTGGAGCGTTCTGTGAAACCGGGACCTGGTACCTTGTCGGTACCGCGACCGATAGCATGGGTCGCGGTACCTCCGGGCGATGCTATTCCGGCTAAAAACGTCTATACGGGATTGATGCGTGCGCTTCAATTTCTGCGGAAGGATATGTTCGACCCGAAATCCATGTTTATACCCAGCCAAAAGCCGGAATTTCGGCAGAACGAGTTCGGTGGCAGTCTGGGTGGGCCAATCAAGAAGGACAAGATTTTTGTTTTCCGCGCTTATGAACAGCTGCGGACCATACAGGGGCAGGTGAACCCGAACGGCTCCGGCATTATTCCTACGCCACAGCGTACAGGAGTCGGTGCGATGACTCCGCAAACGCACCCCCAACGGCGCCAGCTGCCAGTACAAGCCGTACCCCGTGGGCCCGGCTTGCTACGAGCGATTGCTCGGCAGCACCTATCTTATGCACCAAATTGCGAACAGACTCAGGGCGGTTGGGAAGGGCGCCCAAAGAAGGAACTTCGGCGGAGGCGTCGGCAACGGCGGCTGCAATCGTGTCGACATCGATATCCAAGCCAGCAAAAACCGTTTTCTTATCGGACCGATTGTCCTTTCGCTCGTGGTTCTGCACTACATTCACGCAGGGTAACCCACGCGACGCGTAACGAGGGTCGGTCTTTCTTTTTGCCACGCCGACCGGCGCTAGATACCGTTCGGCCATGGTGACTAGGCCTTGAAAATAGGGACCGGATTTTCCGTCCGCTCCTATTAACCGACGTAAATGGAAGGTGAACAGGTGAGCAAGCATCGGCTGCGTGGTCTCGTTTCTGGCCTGGGTTGGGCCGCAATAGCCGTTCTCTGCATGACAGCAGGTTGGAGCCACTGGACAGAAGCGAAACCGAAGCAATCCCCCGCTGCCGCCGAAAAGGCGAGCGAAACCAAAGCGAGCCCTGTGCCAGAGCTTTCCGGGTTCTGGGAAATCCGCGACATGACAAATGCCGGCTTGCGTGGCGGAGCCCTGATCGGGCATCCCGCTCCACCCGTTTACACGGCCAGGGCGCAGGCCGTGATGCAACAGGAACGCGCCCGCCAACAAGCCGGCCAGGTCGTCAGCGTCACATCTCAGTATTGCCGCACCCTTGCCTATCCGTTCTTCATGACCTCCTCTCCGCCGTTCGACATTATTCAGGGCCCAAATGAAATCCTCGTCCTTGCCGAACGTGAAATGGGTTCCCGCCACATTTTCTTGAACCAGAATCATGCAAGCGCTGCATATCTCGAGCCTACTGACAATGGCGATTCCGTTGCGCATTGGGAGGGCGACACCCTTGTCGTCGATACGATCGGATTCAAGCCGGGAAACGGCGCCGGAGGACCGAAAACCGCTCAGACCCATCTTGTAGAGCGCTATCGCCTATTCGACGGCGGCAACAGGCTGTCGGTCAGTTTCGAGTGGACAGATCCGGAGATCTACGCCAGGCCTTACACGTACGAACTCGGCTATTACCGAAGTTCGCCCGATATGTATGCAATGGAGGATTGGTGTGACGCGAGCGACTCTCTACAGAGCAGAAGCGATGCCACACCGTTGCCAGCTGGCGAAAAAGGAAGCAAAAAGCAATGACGAAAAATACGTCGCCGGTGCGCTCAATCACGCCGGCGAATCGTGCTCATCGGAATTCGGGAAATTAACTACATGAGTCAAGTTTGCTCGAGAGCACTTGGGACCGCAGCAATCGTCGCTTTGTTTCTGAGTTCGTTAGGGCACAGGGCAATCGCGCGTCAGGCTTCCGGCCTCGAACCTTCGTTACCCGCCGGCGCCGTTCCCGATATCAGCGGCTTCTGGGAACCCCGCGCGGACGGTCGCGGCCGGGGTGCTCCTCCGAAATTGACGCCCGAAGGTCAGGCCCGACAGGCGGCGCGCCAGAAAGCCCTCGCGTCCGGTGATTCCGGCGTAACCGAGGTAGCTCGCTGGTGCGGCGCATTGGCGTTTCCGTTTTACCTCACTTCATCGCCACCTTGGGACCTTATCGTGGGGCCGAAAGAGATCGTCGTTCTCGCCGAGCGTCAAGAAGCGTCCCGCCACATTTTCATGGACGGCCGTAGCCATCCCGACGCCGATCATCTGGAGATTACCGCGAACGGCGACTCGATCGGCCATTGGGAGGGCGACACGCTGGTGGTGGATACGATGGGCCTTCGTGGCGGAATCGATACAACCGGCACTTACCGCGGGCCGCACCAACATCTCATCGAACGCTATCGCTTGCTTGACCACGATCGGTTATCGGTAACACTCACGTGGGAAGACCCCGACGTCTATGCGGAGCCGTACACAACGCAACGTGTGTATTACCGAAGCGATCCGGGTATTTACGCGATGGAGGACTGGTGCGATGCAAGCGACGAATCGCAATGGAGGAGCGATGCGGCGCCCTTGGCTCCTCCAACGAAGTCGCACTAGTGGGAATAAGAGTTACCAGCCGAATCTTAAACGAGTGGAAAACGGGGACTGACGATGAAGAGCAGCAGAAGCGTTTTGAGGGAAACAGCGTTGGAATTTGCATATGTCGCGTCGGTTGCGCGCTGTTTCGCGGCAGTGATTGTGGGCCTGTTCGTGTTCGTCATCCCCACATTCATGCAAGACAGCGCTCAGCCACAGCAGGCGCCGGTAAATATCTCCGGTTTTTGGGAGCTTCGCTACGACGGTCGAAATATCCCTAACGCAAGCTTGACCCCGGCCGCAGCCAAGACCAGCGCCGCCGAACAGGCCAAGAACACTCTGCACGTGATTCGCTGGTGCATTCTTTCCGGAATGCCGATGATGATGGACAGCGGCGCTCCTATAGATATCGAGCAGGATAGCAAGCGCATTGGCATCTTGGCGGAGCCTGTTTCCGGGCCGCGAACAATCTATCTCGATGGGCGCAAGCATCCGGATATGGACCTGTTCGACAACACGACGGTCGGCGACTCGATCGGTCACTGGGAAGGCGATACTCTGGTTGTAGATACGATCGGCTTCAGCGACAAGGGCGTTACCACAATTCCCGGCGGAGGCATTCGAACGCCCGACTCTCATCTGGTCGAGCGTTATCGTTTGCAGGACAATGGAGCGCATTTGCTGGTTACGTTCACGTGGACCGATGCAAAGATCTTTGCCAAGCCGCATACCTACGCGTTTCGATATTCGCGGGCGGCACCGGGCTATCGGCCTCGGGATTACGATTGCGACGCCAGCGACAAAGAGCGCGCGGACTTTCTCGAGAATGCGCCGCAGCCGTAAGGCGGCGACCTGGACGATGTTTGCACGTTAGTGCGAAAGGAGAACGATCTTGAAACGGAAGATCCTATTGGCCGCGATCGTCTGCTCGATTTTTGTACTCGCTATCCCGGCATTTGCTCATCACTCGTTTGCGATGTTCGACAATTCGAAATGGATCATCGTCAAAGGTACGGTCGTCGAGTATCGATGGGAGAACCCGCACACCCACATCATTGTGAACGTTGCCGACGGAGCTCTGGCGGGAACCTGGGATGTGGAGGCGGCGAGTATCAATATTATGGCGCGTCAGGGCTGGAACAAGATTTCGTTCAAGCCCGGCGACCCGATCACAGCCGTCGCGCACCCACTCAAGAGCGGAGACAAAGGCTGCTCGCTGTCTTACGTTGTGTTGCCCAACGGCATTCGCCGCTACCAGGACGTCGCACGGCCGGATGGCCCACCGGAAGACACGTCGAAGAAGCCGGATTAAAGCTCAGACGGCAACATCGCGCACCTGTCCCGTACGTTCGCCCATCGCGATTTGTTTGCCGAGAGTGTCTGTTTTGAAGAATTAATTTGAGGAGCCCATATGCCGTGGCCACCGACGACCTGCTGCGGGTCGTCAAGCGCTCGAACCGTGCGGTCTCTCTCATTCGTTTTTCATTTTGGCAACCATTGCTGTCGCTCTCTTCGCGCGTCCAAAGCCTCAATCCGCCTTCACCTCAGGCAATCCCAGGGTCGATAAGCTGATCAATCAAATGACGCTCGAAGAGAAAATCTCCCTCCTTCACGGCACTGGGGAGGATCTTGCGAAACAGGTTGGTGCGCCGGGTTATTGGGCAGGCCTGCCGCGGCTCGGAATCCCCTACATGCGCTTTGCCGATGGTCCGCAGGGTGTGGCGACGTATTCTCCGTCGACGGGCATGATCGGAGAGCTCGGACTGGAGGCGACGTTTAGCACAGAAGACGCCCGCCAGAATGGTGTGGTTATCGGACGTGATGCCCGTGCGTTGGGAATTGACACGGTGCTTGAACCGACCATCAATATCACTCGCGACCCGGGCGGGCGGGGCGGATTCAACGCGAGCGAGGATCCCCTACTCACCGGCACGATTTTTGCCGCCGAGATCGCCGGAATCCAGACGCAGCACGAAATGGCGCAGGCGAAAACGTATGTGTCCGGGCAGAACGTGACCATCGGTCCTCAGGCACTGCACGAGATTTACATCGAACCCTTTGCTCTCGTCGCGGACGCCGGTGTTTCCTCCTTCATGTGCGGATACGGCCAGTTGAATGGAACGTATAACTGCGGCAACAAGGCCGTACTCGACGTCCTTAAAAAGGAATATGGTTTCAAGGGCTACATCAGTTCCGATTATGGCGCCACGCACAATACTCTTTACCTGGCGCAGGGTCTGGACATGGAAATGCCCGGCAACCGCCCGGGACACTATTCCTATTTTCAAGCCGAGGAACCCAAAGAGCAGGTCACTACAGATCTTTTTGTTCCTGGGGGCGGAGCAGTTCCCATGCCCGAGGAGGTGCCGCCCGGACAATTGCAAACCATTCCGCCGACCGGAGCCGGCATTAATCACGATGACGGCGAACACGCCATCGGTATGCTTGTCGCAGTCAAGAGCGGTGCGGTCTCCGAAGATAGGATCAATGCTGCCGTCGCGCGGATCCTCAATCAGATGGACCGATTCGGGATGCTTACGACGGAGCTAAATCACAAGCAAGGTCCGCTAAACAGCGCCGCAAATGATCCGATTCTCCTCAAAACGGCTGAAGATGCCGCAGTTCTGTTGAAAAATGATGGTGGCGTGTTGCCCCTCAACGAAAATGATCTTTCATCGGTGGCTTTCATCGGACCGGGAGCGCGCCAGACCATCGCTGTCGGGATGACAGGGGAGAACGGTCTTGGCCTTGTTGACCGACAGATCGGACCTGTTTTGGCCCTTGAGAAAATCACTGGCAAGAAGCTGATGCTGGCTGTTGCTGACGACATGACCGGCATGCCCATACCCGCCGCAATGCTGTCCCATGATGGAATGCCAGGCTTGGTCCGCGAGGATACGAAAACGCATGTCCGACAAGTGGAAAAACAACTCAACGACACCGCCGCGGCAGGCCATGCTTTGCCGCCCGCATCGGCATGGACCTGGACGGGCATGTTGACGCCCTCAAGCGAAGGTTCCTATACGCTTTCGCTGCAGGTTCTCGGCACGAGCTTTGCGTCGCTGACGGTCGACGGAAAACTTGTGACGAGAACGGCTCCCATCGGCAGGAAGGGATATATCCATCCCATCCAGGACGGAATGATTTCGACGACCGACGGACTCGACAATCTGCGCATCCGGTTGCCATTGACGGCAGCGCCGCACGAGCTAACAGTCCGGCTCGATGCGGCTGATCGAGGTGTGCCGGTACAAGCCAGGCTGGCGTGGGTTACTCCCGATCAGGAAAAAGCGAACTATAACGCCGCAATTGCTGCCGCAAAAAACGCCAGAGCAGCCGTTGTGTTTGCCTGGGGACGCGGCCGACCTGATCCAGCCGGACTCGCCGTTGGACAAGATAAGCTCATCGAAGAAGTGGCAGCGGTGAATCCAAACACGATCGTTGTGCTAAATTCTCCCGCCGGTGTAAACATGCCTTGGCTTGCAAGCGTGAAGGCGGTCCTCGAAATGTGGTTCGCAGGGGATCAAGGCGGCCCGGCCACGGCGAATCTGTTGATCGGGCGTGCCAATCCTGCTGGTCGCCTGCCGATCACATGGTTGGGGGCAAACGCCGGGCCGCTCGTCACAAACGATCCAGCGCATCCGGAGCGCTCAGGGCGAGGACCGGGCGGCGGACGCGGCGGCACGGCGAATTACTCGGAGGGAATTTTCGTAGGGTATCGCTGGGTCGACGAGCAACACATACAACCACTTTTCCCGTTTGGTGATGGCCTTTCGTATTCGAGCTTCGAATATTCCGCGCTCAAATTACAGCCTTCGCACGATGGTGTTGATGTGTCTTTCCGTCTGAAGAACGCGGGGAAATATTCAGGTGACGAAGTGGCGCAAGTTTACCTTGGTGCGCCGAGCAGCGTTCCGCGAGATGCCCAGTTTGCAGTGAAATCCTTGGCGGGCTTTGATCGCGTAAGCGTTCCTGCCGGCCAGACGAGGGTTGCGACGATCCACATCCCGGTTCGCCAGTTTCAATACTGGTCGGCAACGGACAACGCCTGGCGCCTTCCTTCCGGTTCCAGAACACTTTTCCTGGCGGCTTCATCACGCGACATTCGCGCCCAGGCAGACGTCCAAATGGATTTGCTCCACTGAAGATCATATGGCGATTCATACGAGGTCCGCTTGGTGAGGAAAGAAAATCGCGGGCAGCAACGCTGTCGTTTGCGGAACTGATATGTTATCGGGCTGTTTTTACGCCGCGCGGCCTGCATATCATGCCTGGAGGCGAAAGGCGAATCGAGAATCCGCGATGAGAAATCTCCCCATGGAATTGGATAGACCAGGGAGAGGCGGATTCTGATCGGGCAGAAATGGCTCTGTTTAGGGCGATTTTAGTACAACGAGGAATAGATGGCACACGAACTCATCCCGCAATTCGTTATCACCGAAACCAAAGTCACGCGATTGGCTTCCTTCGCGATCCGACTCACATCGATCCTGATCGCCGCGCTGATGATTTTCCCTGTCTTGTCGGTCGCCCAGTCCGCGGCCCCGGCGTCTCCGCCCGCGCAATCAAACGAGGCGCCCCCGAACCTGACGGGCTTTTGGGCGCTCCGATTCGATAGCTTGAATGTGCCTAAGGCGGCCTTACTTCCCAGCGTCACTGCAAAACAGATCGAGGCTCATCAACAGCAGGATCTTCATACGATTCGCTGGTGCCAGTACGTCGGCATGCCGTACATGATGGAAAGCCAGGCGCCGCTCGACATTCTTCAGGGTGATTGGCAAATCGTGATCGTTTCAGAAACTCCATCCGCCGTGCGCCATATTTATACGGATCGGAATTCCCATCCCGATCCGCTCACGTTTGATACGGTTCGCAACGGGAATTCAATCGGGCACTGGGAAGGTGACACCCTGATTGTGGATACGATCGGCTTCAATGACGAAGGCTACACCAGCCTTCCCGGCGGCGGATTCAGGACGCCGACTTCGCACCTGAAAGAACGCTATCACCTTGTCGAAGGTGGCAAACAACTTGAAGTGACGTTCACATGGGAAGACCCGAAGGTTTTCGAGAAGCCGCATACGTACGCGTTCCGTTACTACCGCGTTCCGCGTGGCTACAACGCAGGCGAGGATTTCTGTGATTCGAATGACCGGGAGCGCGGCCAGTTCCTTACGCAGCCTCCCATACCGGTGAAGTGATTTCGAATGGAATCGAAGGAGTGACGCAATGAAGAATCTATTCGTACGCGCGACCTGGTTCTCTGCGGGATTGTTATTAATCGCTTCCAGCCTGGCGCTGGTCCCCTCGACGCGTTCAGCCCGTGCCCAAAGTAGCCAATCAGCTGCTGCGGCCAGCAAGACCCAGTCGGTGCCGGATTTTTCCGGGTTTTGGGAGCTTGCCTATAACAGCCGCCATGTCACCCCCGCCCAACTCACTCCGGCAGCAATCGCCCGCGACAAGAAAATGACAGATGAACGCGCGGCGGGCAGAGTCATCGTTTACGCCTCGCGTTGGTGCAACTTTTTGGGAATGCCGTTCATCATGGGGCAGTCTCCGCCGATCAATATCGTTCAGACCCCAGATGAAATCGGGATTTTCTCCGAACAGAATTCCGCGCCACGTCACATCTATCTGGACGGCCGCAGTCATCCCGACGCAGGTCATTTCATTCCAACGACCAACGGCCACTCCATCGGCCATTGGGAAGGCAATGAGCTCGTCGTCGATACGACGAACTTCTCAGCAGAGGGACATCCCGAGATTCCCGGTGGCGGTTTCCGAGGCACTCGTTCGCATCTGGTAGAGCGGTTCAAGCTCATTGACAACCAGCATCTCCAAATCACATTCACATGGGACGACCCCACGGTTTTCGTGAAGCCGCACTCGTATTATTTCGTCTACCATAAAATGGCGCCTGGAACTTACGCATTCGAGGACAGCTGTGATGCGAGCGATGCCGCACCGTACGAACACAGCGGCGGCGTCAGCGATCCACCGGATCAATGGAAGTGAAGCATAGAAGAAAATCGCTGCTGCGCCGTGCTGCCCGTTAGGGTGCCAGTTATTTAGCGAACATTTTTCTCCGCTATGCGTTCGATCTTTGGATGGCGCAGACTCCTCAGGATCTCCCGTAGTGTCTGTATGCGAACGATGGGTTGGTACACGGCCGAGGCCGAGCGCTCCTCAGATGGTTCGCAAATCTTGCGGACGAATTGGCAAGCGGCGGACGCGTTTTCCGGTGGCGGCAAAAATGGCGTTTCCCACCGACGCCGCGATGAGAGGCGTCGATGCTTCACCCACGCCGCCAGGAGCTTCCGTGCTGGGCAGGATGTAAACTTCGATCTCCGGCACGTCTTTCATTAGCAGCATCGGATACGTGTCGAAGTTGCCTTGTGTGACCCGGCCGTTCTCGATCGTGATTTCACCGTGGAGAGCGGCTGTGAGACCGTAGATGATCCCGCCCTCCATATCCGCCTGGATCGAGTCAGGATGAGTGTTCCAGCCACAGTCGATGGCGCAGACGACTCGATGTACTCGCAGCGCTCCCTCCGGCGAGACGGAAACCTCCGCGACTTGCGCATTAAAACTGCCGATCGTATCGATGGCCGAAATTCCACGGAAGCGGCCCTGGGGCAACGGCTTGCCCCAGCCGGCTTTTTCGGCGGCGAGATCAAGAACGCCGCGAATGCGCGGCGCGTGATCCAGCAGATTCCGCCGGTACAAATACGGATCTTTTCCTGCGGCGGCGGCAAGTTCGTCGAAGAAGGATTCAACGACGAAGCCGTTGACCGAACCGCCCGGCGAGCGCCAAAAGCCAATCGGGATGCCCGGGTCGTTGTTAATGTATTCGCCGTGTTGATTGGGAATGCTGTAAGGGACCGGGGAGAGACCTCCGACGGAAATTGCGTCGACGCCATGCAGAGCGTCCAGGCCTTGCGGGTCGAAGCGCGCGAAAATCGAAGGTTGCACGATGCGCGATTTCCAGGCAATGGGCAGTCCAGAGCTGTCCAGCGCGGCCCACAAACGGATATAGGCGCCCGGACGATAGAAGTCGTGCTGCATATCGTCCTCGCGCGTCCAGACGAGCTGTACGGGACGCCCAACGGCTTTCGAGAGCGCGACCGCCTCGGCAACGTAATCGGCCTCGCCGCGCCGACCAAAGCCGCCGCCGACGTACGTGGTATGGACCTTCACTGCTGAACGCGGCAATCCCGTGACGCGAACGCCGGCATTTTGCGCGGCCGTTTGCGACTGCGTGGAAACCCAGATGTCGCAACCGTCAGGACGCACCTCCGCGGTGCAGTTCATCGGCTCCATGGTGGCATGGGCCAGATATGGGGCTTCGTACACTGCTTCCAGCTTTTTCGCAGCCCCAGCTATCGCGCGATCCGAATCGCCCTCGCTGTGAGCCACCGCTCCTGGCTTCTCGGCCGCCTCGGCAAAGCGCCTGCGAATTTCCGCGGAACTCAATTCGGCGTTGGGACCTTCATCCCATTCGACTTCCAAAGCCTTCAATCCCTTCGAGGCTGCCCAGAAACTTTCGGCGACCACAGCAATCCCGTCAGCGACGATGCGCGAGGATCCCCAAAACGGATCAATCGCACCGTTCCGATCTCTGCCGATTTGCACAACGGCACGGACTCCCGACACGGCCTTGGCCTTGCTTCCGTCAAAACTCGCTATCTTTCCTCCGAAAACGGGACAACGCAGCACCCTGGCGACAAGCATATTGGGCCGTTTGACATCGAGTCCGAATGCAGCGGTCCCATTCACCTTTTCCGGTACATCGAGACGGGGTATCGAATGGCCTAGCAGGCGGAAATCTTTCACGCTTTTCTGCGGAACGTTCGTTGGAACAGGCAGCGTGGCCGCCTGCTCGGCCAGTGCTCCGTAGCGAAGGCGCCGACCAGAGGCCGCGTGGATCACCTCGCCCTTCTCCGTGGAGCAAGCGCTCTCGGGAACACCCCAAGTTTGTGCGGCAGCAGTGACCAGCATGGCGCGGGCGGTCGCGCCAGCTTCGCGCAGCGGCCTCCAGTAGCTACGCGTGCTCTGGCTGCCCGCTGTCAATTGGGCCCCGCGCAAGTTGGGATTGCCATAGGCCGGATCAGCAGGCGCCCATTCCAATCGAATTTTGCTCCAGTCCGCGTCCAGCTCTTCGGCCACAAGCATGGGCATACCAGTCATCACACCCTGACCCATTTCGATTTGATTCTGGATGATGGTGATGCGGTCGTCGGATCCAATCCGGAGCCAGATATTGGGTGAAAAGAGGGCACCCGCCGGCTTTTTGGCGGCTGGGACTTTCGCGGAAATCGCCGAAGGAAGATAAAAGCTGATCAGCAGACCACCGCCTGCGGCGGCGCTCGCCTTCAGAAAGTTTCGTCTTGTTTGGTTCATGATTTCGCCCATGTCATGCTCCCATCACGTTAGCCGCGCGATGAATGGCCCGACGAATCCTTGAATACGTGCCGCAACGGCAGATGTTGGTCAGTCCGGCGTCAATCTCCTCGTCGGTCGGCTTGGGGTGGGCGGCCAAAAACGCGGCGGCGGCCATGATCTGTCCCGACTGGCAGTAGCCGCACTGCGGCACCTGTTCGGCAACCCAGGCCTGCTGCAGCGGGTGGGCGGTATCGGGAGACAATCCTTCGATCGTCAGTATCTTTTTCCCAACCAACGAGGAAACCGGGGTGACGCACGAGCGCACTGCCTTGCCGTCCACATGCACGGTGCACGCTCCGCACATCGAAATGCCACAGCCGAATTTTGTGCCGGTGAGGCCGATCGCCTCGCGCAGCACCCAGAGTAAAGGCGTGTCCGGATCTGCATCGATCGTGTGCTGCTGGCCATTGACCATCAACGTGATCATGGTGATCTCCTCCAGTGCGGTTCGCTGATGCTTCGGACACTTCCACTGCGGTTCCGTCCCGGTTCCCTACAGCCGCCGAGAGGGCATGGAGCCGCTTGCTGGTGCTGTACGGAAAGGCCCTCGCGTAAACTGTTATCGAAAAACGACTATGGTACGCGCGAAAGAAACAAGTGAGAAACAATACGACTACGGTGATGGCTGATCGGCGCGCAACCGCCAAACCAGTCGCGCCCTGCCGCGGCTGGCCTTAGCGACACTAGTAGTTGGGCGCTCCGCCACGGCCCTGAGCCTGCTTGAGCAGAGCCGAGTCGGTGACGTCATTACCGCCTTCAAGCGGCAGCCCATTTTCGATGAGATCGTACGTATACGAATACGTGTGCGGCTGCAGATAGATCGTCGCGTCTTCCCACGTAAACGTGACCGAAAGCTGCTTGCCTCCATTGATCAGCTTGTACCGCTCGGTAAGATGAGTGGTATCTTTCGCACGCCCACCTCCCGGTACGCGCATCACGGGCCAGCGTGAATCACACGTGCGTGCCGGAAACCCGATCGTACCGACCACCAATGTGTCGCCTTCCCAATGGCCGATGGAATGACCGACACCGGAATTCAGCGCTTTCAATTCCGCTGCATCCGGGTGTCGGCGGCCGTCTGTATAAATAATGCGCCCGCGGCTCGATTCACTCCCGATCCATACCTCGTCTTTCGATTGCACGATATTCAATGGGGGAGAGGACGCCATCATCATAGGCAGGTTGCCGATCGGACAATTGGGACCGCGGCCGCCTGTGCTCACCACGTTCCCTGCAGCTACGCGCGCATTGTCTTCGTCGTCCATCTTCTGAATTTCCGGCAGAATGGCCGGCTTAGGCACGTTATCGAAAAACGAAGACCAATCGCCTGAGCCCGGATCATGGACGAGCCACAAGCCCGACATATCTGGCGCGGCATTGCTTTGCTCCGGCGCGGTAGTCTGCGCCGACTGTGAGCCGATGGGCGAGATCAGAAGGACGGAAAAGCAGAACCCCGCCGCGGCGATTAAGCAGCGGCCTACATTGTCTCGGAACATGAGACCTCCATGCGCGGTTAACAACCGCTTAGTCCCTACTCAGACTTCTGCGTCGCCGACATCGCGGACATGATGAAATTCGCACGGTCCTGATCGTTTGCGCTGCAGCCGTACTGCAGCGGGAGGCTGATTTGAGTCACTTTGGAGTAGCGAAACTCGTATGTGTGGGGACTGGCGAAGACCTTCGGGTCATCCCACGTCGAGGTGGCCGACAGAATTGTACCACCGTTGAGAAGATGAAAGCGTTCGACCAGATGCGAGTCCGGCGTGCGGAATCCGCCCCCTGGAATGGCCGTGATGCCCCGATCGCTGAAGCCGATCGTATCGACCATGAGCGCATCCCCTTCCCAATGGCCGATGGAGTTGCCGTTTGTTACCGGGTCGACTTCATCCTTAGCTGGATGGGTTCGCCCATCCGTGTAGATATAACGCACCGAAGAGGGACTCTTGGCAAGAATGCCAATGACGTTCAACCCTTGCCGAATGTCCAGCGTGGCCCCGTCGTCCATCACCTCAGGCATCCCCACAAGAGCGCAAAAACGGATGGCAAGCAGATCGTGCTCTCTTTGCTGCGCCTCCTTGGAAATCGCATCCGGGGTCAAGGATGCCGGCGGCACGCTACGGCTGTCATAGCGTAACTCCCAATAACCGGAGATATCCGGATGCCCGGCAGCGTCGCGCGGCACAGGTGCCGGTCGAGCCATCCGTATGCCTGCGGGAGCCTGCGCCGAGCGGGATAGGTTCGCAAAGAAACCCACCAGGACAACCAGACACGCTGCACCTAATGCCGGACTGGCACGGCCAGGGCCGCGCCTGTGCATATTCTCCATGCCTATGCCTCAATTACCGAATGAGCTTACACCCGTTCTCGCCCGCTACTTAACAACTCGAGCGCACCGCCCCACAAGTACAGTACGGTGGCGCAGCCGTACACTACTTGACCACGACGCCAAGCAGTCGTTATGAGTGGCCATGCGAATTGCGGTGAGATCCGCGGAGGTGTTCCATGAAACTCGGCCACATAGCGATAGCGGCACTTGCGATCTTGGTTTTGCTTGCCGCCGGGGCTCAAGCGCAACGGACGGATAACGGTTCAATGCCCGATTTGGAAGGTGGGTGGCTACGCCTCGATACTGGCGGGGGTGGCAGCTACCACGGAATCGACCTGATGTTTCCCAAGGCCGAACTCACGCCGCAGTACGCGAAGTTTCTGCCTCCCGATATGGATGAGGGACTGAGCGGTAATGCCCCCGCTGCGCCCCCGCATCAGGCTGGCCAGCCTTATGTCGTGTATCAGCCCGGCGCTCGTGGGGGCGGCGGTGGCGGCTTTGGGGTCGGAATCGATATCAACTCGGCACCGTTCTTTCTGGTGCAGACGAAGAACGAGATTTTGATTACACGAGAAGGCGCCGGTCCGGGCCGGCACATCTTTATGGACGGTCGCGCGCACCCCGATCCATCCGAGTTTGTACTCAATGGTGCTGGACATTCTGTCGGCCATTACGAAAATGGGAAGCTCGTGGTTGACACGACAGACTTCGCGCCTGGCATGACGGGCTTTGGTCGCGGCTATAAGGGTCCCCATACACACCTGACCGAGACGTTCGATCTTTCCGCCGACGGCCAGCGCCTGACCATTCACTACAAGTGGGACGACCCGGAAATCTATGAAAAACCGCTTGTTTACGACATCAGTTTCGAACGACTGCCGAAGGGCAGCTACGTGACGGAAGACTGGAATGACGCCGCGGATCCACTCTCGTACCAATCGATCGTTCCACCAGAGCAGAAATAGGCGTGGAGGCGCCCGAGTGATGGCAAGTCAATCGATGAGGCGGTTCATGGTTGCGATTGCAGCATTCGTGGGCAGTGCCACAATTCTGTTCGGCCAGGGGCGGGGTAACACGCAGCCGCCAAGGGCGGTGGATCTCCATGACCTCAGCGGCTATTGGGAACTCTCCTTTGACAGCGAGAGCATCCCGCCTGCGGATTTGGCGCCCGGCGTAACCAAAGAAGTCCTTGCTGCCGAGCAGAAGAAAACCGCCAAGGCGATCCAATGGTGCAATCAACTTGGCATGCCCTTCCTGATGGGTGTTTCGCGCCCGCTCGATATCCGTCAAGGCCGGCGCGAGATCGTGATCGCGCCCGAATCATCGGTGGCGGCAGCACGGCATCTGTACCTGGATCGTACTGAGCATCCCAACCCGGACATATGGGACCCTTCCGCAAACGGCGATTCAATCGCACACTGGGAAGGGGATACGCTTGTGGTGGATACCACCGGCTTCAACCCAGATCACGGCATGACCTTGATTCCAGGTGGCGGCTATCGCACCGCTAATGCCCGCCTTGTTGAACACTATAAGCTGCTCAGCAACGGCAATGTCCTCGAGGTCACCTTCACCTGGATCGATCCCCAGGTTTATAAAATGCCGCACACTTACGAATTTCGCTATTACAGGCAAAGCGATAAGTACCAACCGCGTCCGGCAATCGGCTGTAATCCGTTTGACGCCGAGCGCGTGAAATTCCTGGGCGGCACGCTGGTCTCGCCGATTACCGGCAAGCCGCTCACGCAATAACCGGGAACTCGCCGCATGCCTCTGGCAGCGGCGCGATCCGGCATATTCTCCCAATCGAAAGGCAGGTGTTATGTATTCCAGGCGTGAATTTGGCAAAGCGGCAATGGCAGCGTTGTCCCTCTGCATGTTGGAAGATTTTCCGGTCATGGCCGACGCTAAGACGGATGCGACGGTACGCGGGGTCAAGTTAGGGGCGATAACTGGGGCTTACGGTCCCTTTGACACCGCTCCCGGCCAGGATGTGATCGATGTCGTGATCCAACGGTCGATTGCCGCCGGTGCTGGTCACGTTGAACTCGTCAATACGCTGATAGAACCGCCGATGGGTGGCATTTGCAGCCGCGGCCGCGGCGCAGGTCGCGGCCCAGGTGCGCCGGGCGCCGGTGCGGCAGCCGGCCGTGGCCCGGGCGGACGGGGGGCTGGCGGTTTTGGCGGTCCCTGCGGTATCGGCGGACAAGTCCCCAATACGATCACGCCCGAGTACACGGCCGAGCGCGACAAACTTCGCCAGTGGCGACTCAACGCACCGCTTGATCGATTCCGCGAAATCCGGAAGAAGTTCGATGATGCGGGCTTGGACCTTTTTTCCTATGTAATGACCATCGGCGACGATTTCACCGAGCCGGAGATTGACGCGGTGTTCCGCCATATGCAAGCGCTGTCGGTCGACAAGTTCTGCACAAATCAGACTCGCGTCGCGATGGGTCCTCGCATCGTACCGTACGCCGAAAAATATCAGATTCGTCCCGCCTTTCATACCCACCAGCTTTCGCAAGATCCGAATGAAGTCTCCAGCCCGCAAAGCTTGGCCAAGCTGTTGAGCATGTCGCCGCTTTTCATGGTCAATTTGGACATTGGGCACTACTTCGACGGTGGCAATGATCCGCTCGCATACTTGAAAGCGCATCCCGAGCGCATTACGCACCTTCATGTTCGCGACGCGAATCAGGATCGCACGCCAGTGGACATCGGTACCGGCGTCCTCCACGTGGACACCATGCTGAAATTCGTGCGGGACAACAATTACAACATCGCCTTCATTGTCGAGCAAACCGGCCACGCCGGCGCTTCCAATAATCTAGACGCTTTGAAAATGAATATCGATTACATGCGGCAGGTGCTGCTGTCATAGCACCGAACTTCCGATGGGGCCGAATGTTCAGCTGCGCGAGAATCTGTGCATTTTACTGGTTCGACTTCTACTAAGAACTTCGGCCCTGCAGTTTGACCCGAAGCCGCAATCTCGGTTCAGCATCTCTGGGACTGGAAGTGCCTGTGCCCCGGGGGAGGGAATTCTCTGTGAAGAAAATTGCTTTGCTGTCTGTTTCGCTAATGGCCGCCGGGACATTTTGTCTATTTGCAGCCCAAGGTCCCATGCCCGGCACTAATACGGCAGCGGCGGCACAGGTGGGGCGCGGTAGAGGTGCGGCAGCGCAAGGGCGCGGCGCCCCTGCATTCCCGGAGCGCCCTCCTGCTGATCCTGCTGTTGTCGCCCGTGGAGAACAACTTTTTAGCGTGAACTGCAGTTTCTGTCATGGGTCCGATGCGCGCGGAGGAGAAACTGGCCCCAATCTGTTGCGCAGTCAATTGGTCATGGACGACAGAAACGGCGAACTGATCACGACTGTCGTACAAAACGGCATTCCGGATAAGGGAATGCCGAAATTCGCGACGCTCAGCTCATCGGACATTGTCGCTATTGCGGCTTTTGTGCACAGCCTCGGGCTCGGGCGTGGCGGACCGCCCGTGCCTGTGAACCCGGTGGTGGGAGATGCGGCCGCCGGAAAGGCCTTCTTCGACGGCCCAGGCAAATGCGCCACGTGCCACTCAGCGACAGGCGATTTGGCCGGTGTCGGCAGCAAGTACGACCCACGTACGCTGCAAGGCAAATTCCTGATGCCAAACGGCGGTCGCGGCGCAGCACCCGCCAACATCCCTCCGACAACCGTTACCGTGATCCTTCCCAACGGGCAAAAGGTGGAAGGCACTCTGGTCGCCATCGATGAGTTCACCGTGACGCTGCAGACGGCGGATGGGGGCGAGCGCAGTTTTAAACTCGATGGCGGTGTTCCTAAGGTGCACGTGCACGATCCCTTGCAGGCACACAGGGATCTGCTGCCCAAATACACCGACAGCGAAATCCACAATCTGACCGCCTATCTGGTGACCCTGAAATGAGTCTACGCAATCTTTTGTGCGCGGCCGCGTTGGCGGCCATTCCACTCGCGATAGCAGGGCAGGGGCTTGATCCTGCTTCGCTTGTGAAACAGTCAACGGATTCCTGGCCGACCTACTCGGGAGACTATTCCGGCCGGCGCTTCAGCCCGCTAACACAGATTAACGACCGCAACGTGAAGAATTTGGCTTTGGCATGGAGCGCGCATTATCCATTTGGAGCTCCGGTGGCCGATGCGACAGATATTCCGACGATCATCGGAGGCGAAGCGAAACAAGCTGTTCAGGTTGGCGGTCTCAACGGCACCAGCGTCGTCGGTGTAATTCTGCAGGTACAGGGTACGCTCTATATGTCCGCCCCAGACAACGCCTGGGCTGTAGACGCCCGCACCGGGCGCGTGCTTTGGCATTACTTTTGGCGCACCAAGGGCGCTACGCACATCGGCAATCGCGGCATGGGCATGTATCACAACTGGCTCTTCTTTGAGACCCCCGACGACTATTTGGTTTCGCTCGATGCGAAGACCGGAAAAGAGCGTTGGCATAGACCAATTGCGGATTTCGGCGAGCGATATTTTTCGACCATGGCGCCAATCGTGATCGGTGATCACCTGCTTGTAGGTACCGGTGATGATGCCGATGCGCCGGGGTTTCTCCAATCAGTGGATCCGGAAACAGGTGACGTGCAATGGAAGTGGTACACCGAACCGGAGAAAATGGGCGATCCAGGCTCGGACACGTGGCCGAATCTTGACGCTATGCGTCACGGCGGCGGTAATGCCTGGACGCCGGGAAGCTACGATCCTGACCTGCATCTTTATTACTTCGGTACAGGAAATCCGACCCCAACGTACACGGGCGCAGCACGCAAGGGCGACAATCTGTACACCTCTTCGATCGTGGGGATCGACATCGATACCGGGAAAATGGCCTGGTATTACCAAGTCTCGCCGCACGATACGCATGATTGGGACGCGGGAGACACGCCAGTGCTAGTCGACGCGCCCTTTAATGGCAAACGGCGCAAGTTGCTGCTTGTGGCTACGCGCAACGGATATTTCTTCGTTCTAGATCGTGTGACAGGCGAACATCTGGTCACATCGGCGCTTCTGCCAACGGTGAATTGGGCGTCGGTGAACGCAAAGGGTCAGCCGATTCAGCGGCCGGACAAAGTGAGTGACGCCGGCGGCGTTCTCATCTCGCCGAACTCGGTCGGCACAACGAATTGGCCCCCGCCGGCCTTCAACCCGGAAACAGGGCTTTTCTACACTCCTGCGGCCGAAACGTTCTCCGAGTATTACCTGACGGATGCCAATCCGCGAAATCAATTGTATGGCGGAGTGCAGCAACAGATCATCACCAGCCTCGGCAACTACATACTGGCGGTCGACTACAAGACCGGAAAAACCGTTTGGGAGCACAAGTATCCGCCTGCCGCGGCAGGAACCGGCGGCCCCCAGGGAATGCTGACAACCGCAGGCAACTTGGTATTTGCCGGGGACGCGGGCGGCGGAAACCTGATTGCGTACAACGCGGCCGACGGAAAGATCCTATGGCATACGCATATTGGCGTAGTCTCCAACGCCGCGGAAACCTACACGCTCGACGGACAACAGTACGTGTTAGTGAGCACGGAGGACGACATGCTGTACGCCTTTAGGCTGAACTGACGCTGGATTTCGCAAAAGCAATTGGGTAGTGACTCATTTTGATGAAAATGAGTCCCTGCCAGCAATTGACAGAACTGGATGCAGCTGAGAGTATTCCGGCAATTACCGTAATCGCGAGGGATTGCACTTTCGTTACTGAACTACAATGACGGAATATAGCCACGCTATCGGTTGGGGCACAACACTGAATTACGGGGCGCAGGTGTTCGACCACCTCGGCCGACACACTGTCGCCTCAGGACATCGAGCCTAAGATTTAATGCGACCGGGCTAAACCCGGCTGCCTGTGCGGTAACTTTGGATTCGCTGGAGGTCCAATCTATGCAAAGCAAATCGGCCATTCCCCTAATCGCCGGGGCCTTCCTCTTCGTGCTTACCGTCGTTGCGCAGAATACACCGAACCTCCCCGACGGCAACGGCAGGGACATTGTTTCCACAAGCTGCGCCGCATGCCATGCCCTGAATATGATCACCAACTCGGGCCACACTCGCGCCGATTGGGACACGGTCGTGCACCAGATGGTCAACGTGGGCGCCCCGATTCCGCCGGAGCAATTCAATGTTGTCGTCGACTACCTCGCGAAGAATTTCCCGGAGAAGCCGCTGCCTCCGGCCGTCATTGTTCCTGGAAGTGTCAACATCACAATCAAAGAATGGACGGTTCCAACACCAGGCTCGCGCCCTCACGACCCGATGTACGCGCCGGACGGCATGGTCTGGTATAGCGGTCACATGGCAAATCTGCTCGGGCGGTTCGATCCGCACACGGAACAGTTCAAGGAATTTCACATCAAGACTCCCGGCTCGGGGCCGCATGGCTTGATTCCCGATAAGGACGGCAAGGTCTGGTTCACGGCCAATTTCAAGGCCTACATCGGCAAACTCAATCCCGATACCGGTGAGGTAACCGAATATCCGATGCCCGATCCGAAGGCGCGTGACCCTCACACTCTGCTGCTCGCGCCCAACGGGTACATCTATTTCACGGTGCAGGGCGGCAACATGGTCGGCCGGCTGAATCCCAAGACCGGCGAGATCAAACTCGTCTCTTCTCCCACGCCGCGCTCGAATCCCTACGGCATGGTCATTGATTCTCACGGAACTCCGTTTTTTGTCGAATTCGGCAGCAATAAAGTGGGCCGCATCGATCCGGAAACGCTCGACATTCACGAATATGTTCTGCCGAATCCGGATTCACGTCCGCGTCGCGTCGCCATCACGCCCGATGACATCATCTGGTACTCCGATTATTCTCGCGGTTACCTCGGGCGCCTCGATCCGGCGACTGGCCAGGTCAACGAGTGGCCTTCGCCTAGCGGACGGCAATCACAGCCTTACGGTATCACGGCCGTTGGCGATGTGATCTGGTACGTCGAGTCGAATACCAAACCCAATGCGCTCGTCCGCTTCGACACGAAGACGCAAAAATTCCAGAGTTGGCCGATACCGTCGGGAGGCGGCGTGGTTCGCAATATGGTTCACACGCCGGAGGGCAATCTCTGGATGGCCTGCAGCGGCGTAAACAAAATCGCCTTCGTGCAAGTCCGCAGCAAACAGGAGAAGGCATCTTCGGCCAATTGAGACGACACAATGAGGCTCGGAAACGCGGCATCGCACCATTCGGAAACCGGCAAGAGTCGCAATATCTGTGCCATGGATGTCTATATGAACAAACATTTCTTAGGACGTCGTAATTTCTTCAAGGCCCTGGGCGCTGTCGGCGCCGGCGGCTTGCCCTTTGCCCCATTCTTTGGATCGCACCTAATGTCCGCCGCTGATGCTGCGGGGAAGCCGGTATACGACCCGGGGGCAAAGTTTGACCTTATGGTGACCGAGGTTGAAATGCGGCGAAACTCGGCTGGCCGGATGCTCATGGCGAGGATTTATCAGCCAAAGGGCGCTGGGCCGTTTCCGACCGTGCTCGATCTTCATGGCGGCGCGTGGAACGCCAAGAATCGCCGCGCCGAAGAGCCCATGGACCGCGCCCTCGCGAGCAGCGGATTGCTGGTCGTTGCCATCGACATGACTTGGGCGTCGGAAGCGCCGTATCCTGCGTGTGTTCAGGACGGCAATTATGGTGTTCGCTGGCTGAAAACGAAGGCGGGCTCGTGGAAGGGTGATGTCTCAAAATTCGGCATTTACGGGAGCTCCAGCGGCGGGCACGTCGCGGAACTTTTGTGCATGCACCCGCACGATCCTCGTTACAACATGATCCCGCTTGCGGGCGCTTCGAATGTCGATGCCACGATCTCTTACGCCGCCATGCGTGCGCCGATCAGCGATACCGTGGGACGATTCGAGAATGCGAAAAAGCTTAAGCGCGCCGATATGGTCAAGAACAACACGCTGTTTTTCAACCCGTGGGAGACGATCCACGAGGCCAATCCCCAAGAGATCCTCGATCGCCACGAGGCCATCACGCTCGTGCCGATGCTGATCATGGCAGGTTCGCTCGATGATAATGTGCTGCCCGAGTTTCAGAAAAAATTCGCCGCTTCCTACAAGTCGGCCGGCGGCGCCATCCAATTGGAAATTTTTGAAGGCGCCCAGCATGAATGGGTTGCCACACCCGGGCCGCTTACCGATCGCGCATACGAGACGGTAAAGATGTTCATCGCACGGCAATTGAACGCGTGAACGCCAGTCGAGGAAATGCGAGCTGTGTGTTTCGCGCAACGAACAGGAGTGGCGGGGCCCTTCAGTTCGCTCTAAATTATGGCTTTGGGTTTGGCGGCCGGGACAAAACCCGCGACCGCCCAGCAGGGCAAGGGAGGCTGTTATGTATACAAGGCGAGAATTCGGAAAGCTGGCGCTGGGTGCAGTGCCGTTGGCATCGGCAGCAATGCCGCTGCTGACGAGTGCGGCTCAACAGAGGGTCGCGAAAGATGCGTCGAAGTTCAACGGCGTGCAGATCGGCGTGATCACCTATAGCTACCGCGCCCTGCGGGACACGCATACTCCGTTCTCACTGGATTGGCAGAAGAAGATGGTCGACACGATCGTCGATGCGATGGTCCAGGATCAGATCAATTCCGCGGAATTCTGGATCGGTTTCATCGAGCCCGCAGGCGGCGGAGGACGAGGCGGCGATCCGGCGGCGGCACAGCAGGCCCGGCAACGGCTGCACGATTGGCGCATCTCACATCCGACAGAAATCTTCGAGTACGCGAAGAATCAGTTCGCCGCTGCGGGCATCGACATTCATTCCTGCATGTACAATTTCGACGACGCCATCGGTGACGATGAAATCGAAGCAGCATTTGAGATGGCCAATGCTCTAGGCACGAAGATAATCACGGCGAACTGCACGCCACGTTCGATCAAGCGCGTGGCACCTTTTGCCGACAAGCACAAATTGTACGTCGCGGCTCATAGCGAAAATGCGCCGTTCGATCCGGACATCGACGGCATGGTGTTTGCCGATAACCTGCTTGCCGCAGTGAAGCTATCGCCCTACATGCGAATCACTCTGGACATCGGCCACTTCTGGGCGTACGGCGGTGATCCGGTCGCGTTTATCCGCGAGCATCACGAAAAGATTGTGAATCTGCATTTGAAAGACCGGCTGAAAAACCACCCGGAGTTTCACAGCGATACCAACGACCTTGCATTCGGCAAGGCCGACACACCGATCAAGCCAGTCCTTCAGCTGATGAAAAAGGAGAAGTACAACTTCCCGGGAACGATTGAGTTTGAGTACAAGACGGACAAGACCTGCATCGCAGCCGTACGTGACTGCCTCGAGTATTGCAAAAACGCGTTGGCGTGAACTCCACTATGGGCGCAATCCAAAAACAAACAGCGCGTGTCCCGCGCAAATCGCAACGTACTGTTTTCCTTCGACGCTATACGTGATTGGAGCTGCCGGGATTTGGGCGCCGAGCCGGGTTCGCCAAAGCAAGTTCCCGTTGCGGGCATTAAGAACGAGGAAAAAACCTTCGCGGTTCGCCGTAAAGAGGGTATCCGATGCGGTGGTAAGGATTCCCGCGTCGGTCATGTCATCCATCTTGAAGGCCCATTTTTGCTGTCCCGTCTGAGGGTCTATCGCCTTCACTTCACCGTGTCCAACGGCGTCTGTCCAGGTATTGATTGGTCCGCGCACGATATTCGGCAAGGGGGTTTTCGGAAACCCGGGCGATTGCGCAGGTCCATTGCCCGTTGCGGACACGCCTGTGAAGATATTGAAATAGTCCTCCCAAGCGGAAACGTAGAACAGACCCGTGCGGGGACTCAACGAAGGTGAATACCAGTTCGTGCCGCCCTGCGTGCCCGGATAGACTTTTGTTCCGCCGACCGACGGCGCCGCATTGGGATCGGGTATGGGACGGCCGTTCTCATCGAAACCTTTAGCCCAGTTTGTCTTAACGAAGGGTGTGGCGCGCAGAAATTTACCGGTGGCGCGGTCGAGCACGTAGAAATAGCCGTTGCGATTCGCCCAGTAAATGACCTTTCGCTCGACGCCATTCGACTTCATCTCCCCCAACACGGGCACTTGAATCGAATCCCAGTCGTGGCCGTCGTTCGGAGTGAATTGGTAATACCACTTCAGCTTTCCTGTGTCCGCGTCGAGTGCAATGGCCGAATCCGTGTAAAGGTTATCGCCCTTGCGGAGGTCCGGACTCAAACCCGGAGAGGGATTTCCGATTCCCCAGAAAACGGTATTCAGTTCAGAATCGTACGATCCGCAAACCCAACTCGAGCCGCCTCCATGCTCCCATGTGTCGCCGGGCCAAGTATCGTGGCCAGGCTCACCCGGACCGGGAATCACGTTGAACCTCCAGGCCAGGTCGCCGGTTTCTGCAGAATAGGCAGCGATAAATCCTCGCACGGCGCGCTCCCCGCCTGCCACACCCACGAGCACCTTGTCCTTCACCACGAGCGGAGCTTCGGTGATCGAAGCCCCGTCTTGCGGACTCGCCACCTTCGTGTCCCACAGCAGAGTGCCGCTCTTCGCATCGACCGCCACCAAGTGCGCGTCGAGCGTGCCCATAAAAAGCGTGTTGCCCAGGATTGCGACGCCCCGGTTTGGGCTGCCGCAACATGTGCGCAACTCGGGCCCCTCCGTGTAGCGATAAACCCAAAACACGGCACCCGTCTTTGCGTCCAGCGCTACAATATCGTTCGGCGGTTCGGTCAAATACATGATCCCGTCGACCACCAACGGCGTACTTTCCATCTTCAACGTCGTGTTTTCGGACTGAAAGACCCACTTCAATTCAAGTTGGGCCGCATTTGCAGGCGTGATCTGATCGAGGAGGCTGTAATGCGATCCGTTGTAATTCCCCGAATACGTCATCCAGTTCTGCGGCTCTTGATCGGCGTGCAACAGCCGATCGTAAGAAACCTGGGCCGAAGCGGTCGATGCCAGCAACGCAACAGCGAGAATTCCAGCGAGTTTCATGGGTGGCCTCCCCGCCCGGCTTCCTGGGGTAAATGCGGCGTCGGCGGTACGCCAACATAAAAGCCGGGGCGTTTCAGAGAAACAAGATAGGCCACCAGATCACTGATCTGATCGTCTGTAAATTTTCCTTTGAGCGAAGGCATCGCAGGTCCCGGCACGACGGTCAGCGAACGAAGATCGCCTTTTTCAAGTGAAACCAGTTTTTCCTGTTCATCGATCAATTGGATCGTAAAGGTATCTTCGTTGAGCCTTCGGCCGGTGATCACAGTTCCGTTTTTCGTTACGGCGCGCACGAAATGGCTCTCTGGCATTTCCGCCGTGACGGATTCCGGATCAAGCAGTGCGCGTTGCAGATAGGCGGCGGGGTGAATCGCGCCCGCGCTGCTCAGGTCCAAAGCAACGTGTGATCCCTTGCCGTTCACGCGATGGCAATTCAGGCAGCCGCCTTCGTTCTCAAACAGGGCTTTTCCTTTCGAGGCGTCGCCAAGCTTTACGGGCTTGGAGCCGTAATCGCGCATATTGCGCAGGAAAGCGACGAGCGCGACCAGATCCGCACTCGAAAACTCGGGGTGGGCGGGCATCGCCGTGCCAGGGATCCCGTTGTGGATCACCGCAACCAGGTCTTGGTCGGACGAGGCATGGCGGAACTGGCCTGAGCGAAGATCCACGCCAGCAATTCCGGCTCCATCCGCATGGCAGACGCTGCAATTGGCGCTGTATAAGCCCGCGCCTCGGTCGATGTCGTCCTGCTGGTATTTTTCCTGGGCGGAAACGGTTAGGGCAAAAATGCCAGCGAACAAGCACAACAGTAAAGGTCGTGAGGAAAATGGCAAGTGCGGCCTACAACGCGAATACGCTTCAGCGGGCAAACTTAACTCCTTTAACGACAATGGTCGGCATCAACGATGGCACGGTCCCGGTGAAAGCGCCGCGGCAGCGCAATAGATAATGCACGGCGGCTTCTCATTCAAGTACAGTACGGAATTTCATCCGTACGCTACGCCAGCAGATTCGCACCACCAAGCGCCGATAGCCGGTATGTCTGTCGAACCCATGGGTGACCTCTGTCACATTGAGGGTGATAGCGGTCATGGCGGATCAAGGGGTGATCGCGTAAACAGTAACCAGGGGGGCGTCCTCACAACGAGTCGCAGGCCCCAGGGAAAGGAGAATCAAATGAAGATTTTCAAAGCGGCGCTTATGATGCTTTCGCTTTTCGCGTTTGTGACAATCATGGCCAAATCGGTCGGAGCGGACTCTTGGGACCAGAAGACGACGTTCACGTTTCATCAGCCCGTAGAAATCCCCGGGGGCGTTTTGGCAGCGGGTACTTACGTATTTCGAGTTGACGATAACACAATGAGGAACATCGTTCGAATCTATGACAAGGACGGGCGAAAAGTGGTCGCTACGTTAATGACGGCAAACGATGAGGGTGGGACCTGGATGGAAGCGACGGTACTGGAATATCACTCGGGACACGCCGGGTCGCCGCGGGCTTTGCGGGCATGGTTCTATCAGGGCAAAAAGATCGGTCTGGAATTTCTCTATCCCAAGACTCAGGCCGCTCGCCTGGAGGCGGAAGGCGCGGTGACCGTTCCCATTCTAGGCAGTTAAGCGAGCAAAGGTTTCGGTTATATGAAAAACAGGGCGGCACCGGAAATCATCGCGTGTCGCCCTTCAATCTTTTGACCGCTTCCTCCCGGCCCGTCACTCTGTCAGGCACGGGAATTGCCGACGTAAAATTCGCTTCCCATAAAAGAATCACAGGGCACGATGTTGTGATCCAATCTTACAGCGGCGTTCCGGCAGCGCATCTGAGCCCGGCTTCAGCAGATCCGAACCCGTCTCGTCATTCCCGCTTTCGAACGCCGGTCGATATATGAAGAGCGGTGGGTATGGCGTCCGGCATATCCTCGGGGCGCGCCACGTGAACGTAACCGTAAACAGCTTTCCTTCTTTGATCAGCTGCTGCGATGGAGCCCGCAGCGACCTGCGTCCGTTGGTTCATGGGAATCAGCGCTCACCGCGCAAACCAAATACAAAGAGGGAATGCCCCGCACGCATCGCCACATATTCCTTTCCGTTCACTCGCTAGGCGATCGGCGAAGATGCCATCTGGCCGCCCGTCGTCGCACGCCACAAAAGCTTGCCAGTGCGAGCGTCGAGCACCGTGAAATAGCCTTCCCGATTGCGTGATTGATTGCCGATCAGCGCGCAAGGGCACCGGGATGATGCAATCCTCTACCAAAACTGACTGGCTACGACGTGGGGCTGGCCTGGGTTGTCGTTGATGACCTCCGTCTCCAAGACCAATTGGAAGTTCTTCTTTGACCACCCCGAGGGAGCTTGCGAGATGAAGTTCTGCATGTATTTCGGATTGCTGAGGAACTCGCCGGCGGCTTCGGTTCCATAGCTCCCCAGCCCTGCAGCTACAACGACCATCTGTTCTGTTGTGGGATCGTTAAGCCGAGAGACGAGTGCATAATCCTTGATCATCTGATCCGGGGGCAAAGCCGGCCAATGATATGGAATCGACCAATGCTTCATGGGATTCGTTTTGTCCAACGATTTCGCCGACATCTGCGGTCGAATCATGCTGGAAAGAGTAACGCATTGTTGAAACAAGGCGCATCGTCCATGGATTATTGAAACCACCAATCAGAACAACCGGCCGGCTCCTCATGTCTTCAAAGTCTACAAATGACGCCTGTTTTACCTCGTAGGGCTTCTCCTTCGATTGCGGGATTCCTGCAATTCTTGCAAGCGTAAGTGCATCCGCGAATGTTAAAGGCGCCATACTGCAGGGCCGGGTTGTTTCATCGGCCAGGGCCGAGAGTCGTGTCTGAACGTCGGGAACAGAAGGTACGCCCGACTGTTGTGCCGTCGCCAAAGAGAACTCAGCGCGGCATCCAGACACGGTGATTAGCAGAGGCGAGCTCTGATCCAGGAGTGGATTCCAAAACTGATCCAGCGCACTCTGTTGTGCCCCTCCTGAACCCATTACGAGCAGAGCCATGGCTAATCCGACAAGCACCAACCCACCAGCTATTATCTTCAGATTAGCTCGCGGTCTTAACATTTGAACTGTTTTTGGGTCGGATGCTGCTGCTTCATTTCTCGCAAGCGGCAGGTGAAACTCAGGGATGTACGATCCGGCCGGCAGTTCAATACGAAGCTCGGACTCGTGGCCGGACTCGTGATAGTACTGCGCGATGCGTTGTCGAATTTCGCCAGCCGTTATTCGCACCACCGGGTCCTGGTTTGTATCGTAATCCGGTTTTCGACCGAGGACCTCTATACCTATTGTCCGCTCTTTCACATGCTCGGTGCGTTCCGAAAGCGCGTTTTCGATGATATACCGCAAAAACGGTGGGTATCGCTTGCTGCGGGAAAAGAGAGGATGGGCAAGCATTCGGTGCATTTGCTCCCGAACCAAGAAAGGATCGAGGGTGCTCGGGGCTTCGGGAGTCGCAAATGTGTGTTGATTCAAACTCATAAAGCTTTCCCCGGACGGTCAGTTTCGGCACATCTTAACAAAATACTCCCATCATAGGAAATAGGATCGTTCGTCTGGGCCGGAAAAACGTCCATTTCAAATCCGAAAGATGCTGGGCTGATTGTTCAGGGCAGGATTCCATGGTGCCTTCAACGTCAGTTCCTCGTTTACCGGTATGCGGCTAAGTGGATTTTCGGTGTAACCTACCGCAGGCTACGTTTTGGCTGCCCACAGACTCAACCAACTCAGCTCTCTGATAAAAAGAGGGTTATGCCACAGTAGCTTTTCCCTACCGTAGGTTACTTGAATCGGTCGGATTCCGGGATTTACAAAGCGCCCAACCCGAATGTCTGATCTAACAGGCGAATCACTGTCTCGCAGCGCATTTCGGGTATCGAACTGAAAAGGGGTGGGCGACATGAAATTGGAATGGATGGGTCATGCCGCATTTCGCGAGCCTGAGATCTGCCATTTAATCAGATCTCTCACGCGCGGCATACTTCTCAGCATCTTCCTCTTGACCGTTAGCTTTTGCGCCCGAGCGCAGGGTACGGCCGACATTCTGGGTACTGTAACCGATGCAACCGGCGCCGTCATTCCTGGTGCTACGATTACTCTGACGAATATCGGCACGAACATCTCGGCAACTGCGACATCCGCTTCTAACGGCGACTACATCTTCCCTAGCGTACAGATTGGCACATACACAGTCAAGGTGGACGCCAAAGGTTTCACCACGTTTACGGCAGCACCATTCGCCGTAGAGGTTGGCGACCGTGCACGCGTGGATGCAAAGATGCAGGTCGGAACGCAAGCGACCACTGTGGAAGTAACGGGAGCGGCTCCAGCTCTTCAGACAGACACCGCCACGATCAGCACTCTGAATACGTCCGCGGCTATGGAGAACTTGCCGATCAACAGCCGAAACGTCGTAAAGCTAGTGTGGCTTAGCGCCGGAGCTGCTCCATCCGTTACGGGCCTCGCCTCCGGCCTATCACCTGACGATCGCCGGGGCACGTCCAATTATTCCATCAACGGCCAAAACTCTTTCGTAAACAATAACATGATTGACGGAGTGGATAACAACGAGGTCCTTATCGCGACCATTGCGATCAAGCCGTCTGTCGATGCAATTCAGGAAGTCGACGTGGCATCGAACATCTACGACGCGCAATACACCAAAACAGGCGGCGGGAACGTCAATGTAATCACGAAGTCCGGCACGAACGATTTTCACGGCTCCGTCTATGAATTCTTCAGAAACAAAGTGCTCAACACCAATCCGAATTACCAGTTTCCTGCCAATTATAGTGGCTGCTCCGGTACAGGTACGGGCTGCACCCTTCACCTGACACCATTCCAGCCGAAGCCCCCGTTTCGGCAAAATCAGTACGGCGCAAGCTTGGGCGGGCCGATCAAAAAGAACAAAACGTTCTTTTTTGGCGATTACGAGCGGCTTCAGCAGGCGATTGGGCTTCCATCGGTCGCAAGCGTGCCGACATTATGCAATCGCGGCTTGGCAGTATGCCCCGACGGCAAGACTCAGTTAGGAGATTTCTCAGACATACCGCTTATATCGGTGCCCGGCGGCGGCAACCAAGCATGCGTACAAAACGGTACGAACTGCCCGTATGTGGACGTAGCGTCTGGATCGATTGATCCACTTGGACTCGCCTATTTTTCCATGTATCCATTACCAAACGGACCGGGGATCGCCAACAACTATGTCTCAGAGCCGACGCGCACACAGACGAGCGATACTTTTGACTTCCGCGTGGACCAGCATCTTTCGGATAAAGATACTCTGTATGGGAGATACTCTTTCAACAATGTGAATACGCTGACGCCATCCAGCGCGCCTTCCGTAGCGCTGACATCGGCCCAGGACCCTCTGATCGCGTCGAAAGCCGTGACGGTGAATCCCGGCATTGCGTCCGGAGCTTCACCCTTCGGCTCGATTAACGGATTCCCTGGACCCAATCACACGCGCGAGCAAGGTCTGGCTTTCACGTACAACCACGTCTACTCCTCGAATCTCATCTTTACAGGGAAGGCCAGCTATCTACGGAGCCTGATCAACTCACTTTCAATCAACGGCTCGTCTCCCGGGCTGGCGACCGCTTTGGGGTTTCCCTGCAATTCAGTTAGCTGCGTCAATACGCCTCTTCCCGCGACGAATGGGATTCCTATTGTTGCGCCGAGCGGACTCAATTCCGTCGGCGACAGCATTTTCGTCCCGATCTTGTATTTGGACAACACATTCGAATACAGCGGGACACTATCTTGGACGAAGGGTTCAGAAACAATTAAAACAGGCGTGAACCTTATTCGGCGCAGAGCTACTTTTGGTCAAAGCAACAACGCGCGGGGTGACTTCGCGTTCAGTGGCGCGTTCACAGGTGTTCCGGGGGCTGACCTTCTTGAGGGGCTCTCCTCAGGTGGCGGCTCGCAGCTGCGAGCTCTCACGTTGGTACAGCCAGGTCTCCGAGAATGGGAGCCCGGTGCATACGTTCAAGATGATTGGCGGGCGAAGCACTGGCTGACACTGAATTTGGGTGTTCGGTACGACATCTTCACTCCGTACACGGAAAAGAACGGTCGGATTGCAAACTGGAACCCGGCGACGGGACTTATGATGAGTCCGAGTATTCCTGGTGCTCAGCAGAGTGGCCCGACGGCAGGAGTCAGGACGTCCTATCGCAACGTGGCACCTAGGTTCGGTTTCGCGATGAGCCTACCGAATCAGCTCGTGATTCGAGGCGGCTTCGGTATGAGTTATTTTCAGGATAACATCGGCTCCACTTCGAGCATGATTAATCCCCCGTTCCAATTTAACTTCAACTGCCAAACGCAGAATGAGGTGCATACGAACAACTCCTGTTCTGCTCCTTTTGCTTCCGCGGCGACTGCGAATTTCGGGCCCGCTCCAGCCGTTCCAAATTCAACCGTTGGCCAAACCGGCGGCCCGCTCCTATCAGCAGGGATACCGGCGCCCTCACTGAATGTGAACCAGGTTCTAGCTCCTGCAAGCTGTCCGGTGACTGCAAGTCCGACTTCCTTCGGCTGCACTGCTGCAGGTGGCAACAATTACGCTACGTTCAGCCCGAGCAATGTGTTTCTTCCGAATTTTCCGGATAACTATCTCGAGCAGTACAGCGTTCAAGTTCAGAAGCAGATTGGAGCGAACGTAATTCAGGTTGGCTTCGTGGGGAATCTTGGCCGGGATTTGCGCACGTCCACCTACAATCCAACCAATAAGCCAAACCCGAGCGCACCCAGTAATCCACTGGCTCAGGCATACCCGTGGCTGAATAACGAGTCTTTCGGCATTCAAAACAAATGGGGAAGCAGCTCGTATCAATCTCTGCAAGCCGGCTTTGTACGGCGGTTCAATAAGGGGCTGACGACAAACATCAATTACACGTGGTCCCATTCTATTTGGGACGGCCAAGGCGCATGCCAGCCCGTCATCTCGTTTTCTGAGTTGGGATACGGCAACGGGCCACAGTACGCGTACCCCTGCTATTACGACAATCCAAAAAGCCCATCAAATCCGATTGTCGTACAAACTATCGACGCCGGCTCGCAGAACTCGGGAAATAGCGGGCAGGATATCCGACATCGCATAACTTGGGCGGTTAGCTATGATTTGCCCTTCGGAAAAACGGCCACTGGAATCGAAAAGGCTTTGATCGGCGGCTGGTCGACCAATACCGCGGGAGCTTGGCAAACGGGTCTGCCGTTTAGCGTCTCTAACGGAGTGTCGGGCATTACGGGCGTTGGTCCGAGCGGTCGCCCCGACCAGGTGTGCTCAGGTCGCGGGAACCACTCAGAGTTGATGGGTTGGATAAACCCGAACTGCTTCGTTCTTCAAACGGCTGGAACGTTTGGAAACGAACATGCGAACCAACTATTTGGTCCGCATCAGCGTGACCTGGATTTTTCCATTTTCAAAACTTTCCCAGTTACCGAGCAGTTGAAGATCGAATTCCGAACCGAGGTCTACAACCTGTTCAACACACCGAACTTTGCCAATCCGGGGGGCTCTCTCGGTTGTTTCGGATCTGTCTCAACCGGTCGTTGCCAGAACCAAGCGGGATTGGGCTTGACGGGCGATCTATTCAACCCAGGCAATCCCACTGGACTGCTTCCTGGAACCATCACCTCGCTGGCATCCAGCGCAAACTACAACTCACGACAGATTCAGTTTGCCTTGAAGTTCTTGTTCTGATCGCTTTTAAAGGTCCGCGGCTGCGGCAGAGTCGTGGCGGCTCCTGTTTGGAATTCCGCTGTTTGCGGTCACGCGCTCTCGAACGGAGACAGGGTATGGAAAAGATGAAGACGGGAATGTTGGGGCCATCGAAGCGAGATCCGGTCTGTCGTCGTGCGCTTTTACAAGGGGTGGCTGTGGCGGTGGTCAGCACAGCGGCCGACGTTTTGGCTCCGTCAGTCGCTCAGAGCCAGATGAAACCCTCTAGTGCGACAAAGAATGGCGATGGGTTTGTTGTTGCTTCGCCCAAGAAAAATATCGTCGAGACTTCCAACGGCAAAATCACGGGCTTTAGGCGCAACGGAATCCAGACATTTAAGGGCATTCCTTACGGCGCGAGCACGGCGGGGGCGAATCGTTTTATGCCGCCGCAAAAGCGCACGCCTTGGAGTGGAGTTCGCAGCGCTCTGTTTTGGGGGCCGGTTAGCCCCCAAGCATATACGAGCACATTCGATGCCCGGCGTGTCGGTTGGAACCATGATGACGAAGCGTTCATGTTTGAATGGGAGGACGGTCAACCCTCCGAAGATTGCTTGCGCGTGAACGTATGGACGCCTGCTGCCGACAATGGGAAGCGGCCCGTGATGGTATGGATTCATGGAGGCGGTTTTTCGTCCGGTTCAGATAAGGAATTAAGGATGTATGACGGTGAGAATCTGAGCCGTCATGGGAATGTTGTCGTTGTCAGTTTGAACCATCGTCTCGGTATTCTAGGATACCTGAATCTTTCGGAATACGGAGAGAAGTGGGCGAGTGCCTCGAACGTCGGCATGCTAGATATCGTCGCTGCTTTGCAATGGATCAAAGAGAACATTTCAAACTTCGGCGGTGATCCAAGCCGCGTGCTTATATTTGGTCAGTCGGGCGGTGGCGGCAAGGTGTCGACACTAATGGGAATGCCGTCCGCAGAAGGTCTGTTCCATAGAGCAGTAGTCGAGAGCGGTTCTATGGTTGGGCCGGGGAATGATCGTTCGCCGGAAGTAGCCGCGGCTGTGATAGCCGAGTTGGCGCTATCGAAAGAAACGATCGAGAAAATCCAGGAACTGCCAAACGAGACAATCGTGGAGGCAGGCGTACGTGGTCTTCGCAAATTGCAAACCGGCCCTCCGGCCGTACCCGGCACTGGCGGAGGCGGCCTAGGTTGGGCACCTGTTGTTGATGGGAAGATCTTGCCGCGTTCGCCTTGGTATCCCGACGGGCCGTCGTACTCAGCGAAGGTCCCATTGCTCGTTGGCACAGTGCTTAACGAATTCACAAACAGCGTTCAAATGGCGGATGCGACCTTAGATTCGATGAACATGGATGAAGTAAAGCGTCGTTTAACCGCTCAGTACAAAGACAGAACGGATCACATCGTTGAGGTCTTCCAAAAGGAACACCCGAACGCGACTCCGTTCGAACTGCTATCCCGCATCAATAGCGGCGGTGGTCCACGGCAGAATGCCGTTACGCAAGCAGAGCGAAAAGCCACTCAGGGAGGCGCACCCGCTTACTTGTACTGGTTCCAATGGCAGACGCCCGTATTGGATGGCAGACCTCGCGCATATCATTGCTCGGAACTGCCGTTTGTTTTCTACAACACGGACCGTTGCGCTGCAATGACGGGCGGAGGCCCAGGACCAAGGGAACTTGCCGGAAAAATCGCTGATGCTTGGATCAATTTCGCTAAGAACGGCGATCCTAATCACTCTGGGCTTCCTCACTGGCCGAAATTTACCGCGGCTGATTGCCCCACGATGATTTTTGATAATGAAACGGTTCTGAAAAACAATCCTGATACGGCAGAACGCAAAGCAATCGCTGGCTAGAAATTCATCGATAAGAAAGGGACGGTGACGTATGAATGCGAGGTCGGCGGTTGCTCAAGTGCCCAAGTGGATCGTGTTGCTGGCCGTCGCTGTTCTTCTTTGCACGTTTGCGGCGACTCCGCAGACAACTGGGATACCGGAGGGCTTCACGCCAATTTTCAACGGCAAGGATACGTCGGGTTGGCATTGGAGCAGGGTGGATCACCACGGTACGACTGGCAATGCCTTCGTTGAAAACGGCGAACTCGTGCTCAAGCAACGCCCGTATGGGCAGGGCGGACTGCTCATGTCGGACAAGAAGTACCACAATTTTGAGTTTTACGTGGAAGTGAAAGAAGCTTGGGGTTGTAACAGCGGATTGTTTTTGCGTTCAACCGAAGGTGGATCTGCTTACCAGGTTGAACTTGATCCGGGAGGCGGAAACGCGGGACTCCTCGGCGAGTTGATGCGCGTCAGTCAGGGTGCGCGCGCAACCGACTTGGCTAAAGTTTGGAAGGACGATGATTGGAACTCCTTCAGAGTCCGCATGGTGGGAGATGCCCCGGAAATTACTTTGTGGGTGAATGGAATGCAAATGTGGGATGTGCAGGAGCCGAAGAACGACAAAATCGCCGGAGAGACCGACGGCGAAATTGGCCTGCAGCTTCATTGGGGGTCGACGTATCAGCCAGATCTTGCTCAATCCGGAATGGGAGGGCCTGGGTCTTGGAAACCCGACGCGGCCTATCGCTTCCGCAATATCGCTATCAAGGAGTTGCCATGAGCAGGCGCAAGCGCTGTGCTTTATTTGGACTGAGCTGTTCGTCATCGTAGCCGCGGGTCAGGCGCAGGATCAGAGTAACAGCCAGCTGAAAAACAGCATCGGAATGGAATTTGTTTTAGTGCAGCCGGGCACGATGCAGGTAGGCGTTTTTAAGCCGAGCTGCCCAGACCCGAATGCGCCACAAGGTCGCGGTTTCGCTATTGCCCAAGCGAACGCGAATGCACAGCCGCAAGGAAGCGGACTTGGTGCGTCAGCGCAGCCTGCGAGAGGCTCTCAACAGCCGGGCGCGCCAGGGGCGGCGCGAGGTGGGCGAGCACCGCGCGATCCGCGAGCGGCTTGGACCGCAGCCGATTATCAGAAATGTGCGGAACTCGTGAAGCAGGATTCCAGCGATGGATTTCCAGTGAAGATTGCTTCTGCCTACTACATCGGGAAATATGAAGTGACGCAAGAGCAGTGGCAAAAGGTCATGGGGAACAATCCCTCGATATTTCAGGGGGAAAAGATCACTGATGCTCCGCGGCATCCCGTCGACAACGTGACGTGGCAAGATGCGCAGAATTTCGTCAAAAAACTCAACTCGATGGAGAAAACAAAGTCGTACCATCTGCCGAGCGAGTTTCAATGGGAGTATGCATGCCGAGCAGGAGGCGCAGGTCAACAGAGCTGGGCATACATCCGGGCGACGGCAGTACAAGGGATCGGTGGAGGGTTTGGAGCGGGAGCCACCGGTCCGCCTCCTGATTATCCGACTACGGAGGTCGTGGGATCGAAGAAGCCGAACGATTGGGGCATCTATGACATGCTCGGAAACGTTTGGGAGTGGGTGCAGGATCCCTACAACGGCAAACTTTTTGCCGATCCCGTGCCCGCAAAGAGCGGCAGCGGGCATGTGCTGAAGGGAGGAGGTTTTGCATCGGACGTTAAAAATACGATTTGCGCCACTCATGGTGCCGGCCCGGGAGATAAGTGGGACGTCGGCTTCCGCGTAGAGAAAGACGCGAAGTAAGCCGCGCTGCTGGTAAAAAGGGACCCGAATGTTGAACTCTTTCTGGAGACTAGTTTCCATAGCAGCCCTTACGGCTTGGATGTTGCCGCATGCAGCGCTGGGGCAAGATAACGTAAACCAAGCAGCAAATTCCGCATCTCCGGGAAATGCTGCTAATTCTGCGGTTGCTCGAGGCCAACTAGCCTTCACTCAAAATTGCGCGTTCTGTCATGGCCCAGAAGCGCATGGCGGAGCTGAAGGCGGGGTGGACCTGACGCGCTCTACCATCGTGATGGACGATCCAACAGAAGCGCCGCTCATTGCCTTTTTGAAAGTGGGGCGGCCTCCGCGCATGCCAAGCTTCAACAATCTTAGCGATGAGCAGGTTCGGGATATCGCGGCATTCGTCCGCACACAAGCGGCTCCGGCTGCGGGGAGAGGCGGGAGGCAAACTGTTGTCGCGATTGTCGGTGATGCTCAAAAAGGCGAGCAGTTTTTCAATGGGGCCGGCAAATGCAATACTTGCCATTCGGTTACCGGCGATTTGAAAGGCATGGGAAGCAAATACAGCGCGCTAATCCTGCAAGGTCGAATTGTGTTGCCAAGAGGAACGGGCGGATACCCGGGTCTGTCTTTTGGTCCACCTCCGGAAGGAGTTCCTCCGGACAAGCCGCTAAGCGTTACCGTAACGGAAGCCGACGGGAAAACGACATCCGGCGACTTAGTGGCGATATCGGATTTCCTCGTTGTTCTGAAAGATAGCGACGGCGTGACGCACACTTTTGCGCGGAATGGAAACACTCCAAAGGTGGAATTAAGGGATCCTCTCCAAGCACATCTTGACTTGTTGCCCAAACTCACGAACGACGAAATGCACGATCTTACAGCTTACTTGGTGACATTGAAATGAAGCTCCGCACCCTTGTGGTTTCGGTCTGTCTGGCAACTGCCCCGCTTCTCTTGAAAGCGCAGAATTCTCTCGACGTGTCATCCTTGGCTAAGGCTGCCACAACTGCATGGCCTACCTATCATGGCGATTATTCCGGACGCCACTTCAGCCCCCTGAATCAGATTACGATGGCAAATGCTAAAAACCTCTCCTTGGCATGGATATTTCGAACCAGTTCTTCGATGCAGGGAGCGATCATCGGCGGCAATCCTCAACCAGCAAACGCTCGGGGCCGAGGGAATCCGTTCGCCGGGCGCGGAGGAAACGTCGGACCCGAAATAAAGTCGGTTCCGTTGATGTTCAATGGCGTCCTTTACGTCACAACCACGAACAACGCCTGGGCCGTGGACGCTAGGAGCGGTCGCCAGATTTGGCACTACGTCTGGCAGGGGCGAAGCGCCATTGGAAATCGCGGTGTTGCCATGTATGGTAAATGGCTCTACCTGGAAACAGGAGATAACAACGTAATTTCGCTCGACGCCGAAACGGGAGCCGAGAGATGGCATAAACCTCTGGCGCCTCCAACGGCCACAAACTTCTCCACGTCTGCACCCGTTGTGGTGCGAAACCATGTGATTCTGGGTGTCGGAGGCGACTCTGGTAACAACGCTACTTGGGTCGAAGCAATTGACCCTGAAACCGGCGACCTTCAGTGGAAGTGGATGGTCACGCCGGGACCGGGAGAACCCGGTATCGAGACGTGGCCCTCACCTGAAGCTTCCGCGCGCGGTGCCGGTGGCCCTTGGCAGCCTGGCACATACGACCCGGACCTAAACCTGTTTTATATTCCCACGGGGAATCCGACGCCCACCTACAACGGCCCGGCTCGCAAAGGAACGAACTTGTATACGTCGTCACTCGTTGCACTGAACCCCGATACCGGGAAAATGGTTTGGTATTACCAGTTTTCGCCGCACGATACGCACGATTGGGACGCGACGCAGACCCCGGTCTTGATTGACGGAACGATTGACGGGAAACCCCGCAAGTTGGTCGCGCTGGCGAACCGCAACGGCTACTATTTCCTGCTAGATCGAACCACTGGAAAGAGTCTTGTTGTAAAGCCTTTCATTAACACGGCCAATGGCTATAAGGGCTTGGACGGGAACGGGGTGTTGATTCCCGATCCGACCCAAGAGCCTTCGCCGGGCGGCTCACTGGTTTCCCCAGACTCGGATGGTGCTGCCAACTACCCAGCACCGAGCTTCGATCCTCTGACGGGCTTGTTTTACGTCAACGCGACGGCTGCGTTCAGCATTTTCTATCTTCCGAAAGATCCGAACGACCCTTCCGGTTACGGACGCGGATCGGAGTATCACACGGGCACGTTCCCTTCATCTTTGCGCGCGCTCGATTACCGGACTGGTTCAGTCAAGTGGGAACACAAATACCAGGGCACGGGTTTTTGGTCCAGCACCTATCCCGGAATGCTGAGCACGGCCGGTGGCATTTTGTTTACGGGGGACCCGTCTGGGAATTTCATCGCGTTCGATGCGGCGAACGGAAAAATTCTATGGCATTGCCCGCTGGGTGGAACGCAGTCGAACACTCCCGAAGCCTACCTGCTCGATGGGCACCAGTATGTTGTCGTGG
Organism: uncultured Acidobacteriota bacterium; assembly: GCA_963753205.1. Lineage (GTDB taxonomy): Bacteria > Acidobacteriota > Terriglobia > Acidiferrales > UBA7541 > Palsa-295. The sequence continues at coordinate 142,092 of CAVWBL010000005.1, forward strand.
CAGGGGTCGACAGTTTGTATTCGTTTTATCTTCAGTAGCACTGCAGGAGGACAGGCATGAGGAAATTAGCGATCGTCGCAAGTCTAGCAGTTCTTATCGGTATTGTTAGCTATTCGCCGCTGGTCTCCACTAAGGCGGCCGCACCAAAACGCCTATTGGTTGTGACGACCACGCTCGGATTTCGCCACGCCGATGTCCCGATTTATGAACGGCTTCTTCGTCAATGGGCAAAGCAGACAGGCGAATTCACGATTGTGTCTACAACGGACAGTCCTGATTTTCCGGCGGCAGCTTATCAAGCAGATGTCGATCAGAGGAACGCCCGCATTCCGCAGTCAAAAGCTCGGCCGAACGATCTCCCTCCCGTTGACGGGAACTTCGGAGGACCGGGTGGAACGCCCGTGCAATGGGATGCTCTCAATCAGATGAACAGCTCCCTTGCTCCTCTGTTTCCCAACGTGACGTCCGCCACGACCGCGCTGAATCAGGCCATATTGTCCGATCAGCTGAATCCCGCTGATCTAAAGGCCAAAGTTGACGCGCAGACTCAAGCGATACTGGCTGTGTCAGATACTCGGCTCGGCGCATTTCGGAAGATCCAGACCTCTCCCGCCGTTTTAAATGCCGATCAGGTGCAAGCACTCGCGCAAGTAGCCGACCGTCCCGCTGGGACTGGTTTCGGCGGCGGGCGCGGTCCAGCCTCCAACGCAACGCCACTCACACCGACCCAGCAAGCTGCCGTTAATGGAATGAATTCGTCGCTTTCGTCGCTCACGCACGCCGCGGATGAAGCTCGTCGAGCTCTCTTCAGTGCACCGTATGCTGCCGGGACCACGGCAGCCGAACTGAAGTCGAAGGCAGATGCGTTTGAAACGGCAGAACTTGCCCTGGCAAATGCAAAAGCGGCTGCGTTCGAAAAGGTTCAGGCCTCACCGGACAGGCTTTCACCGGAACAGGTTCAAGTGCTCGCCCGGCCGGCTGGCCGCCCCTTTCCTTTTGCGGCTGGTCGGGGAGGTCCGGACGTCATCACGCCGGCTGTCACAAAGATACTTCAGGAATATATGAGTCCTGACAAGTTGAAAGACTACGACGCGGTCGTTTTCTGCGGAACAACCGGCGAATTGCCTATTCCGGATAAGACCGCGTTCTTCAAGTGGATTGCCGATGGCCATGGCTTCATTGGATTCCATTCTGCCGCCGACACGCTTCATCGCACGCCTGAATACGCAAAAATGCTGGGCGGGGAATTCGCTGGACACGGGATGTTCCATCCCAGAGTTGACGTATACAACATGGATCCCGAAAGCCCGATCAATGCAGGCTGGGGGAAATCAATCGCGATCAATGAAGAATTCTACCTTTTCAGAAACTACGATCCAACACAGGTGCATCTGTTGCTCGCCATGAAAGAGCAGCCCTATACGAAGGAGCCGGGAATATATCCCGTCTCCTGGATCAAGATGTATGGCAAGGGCCGCGTCTACTACACGTCTCTCGGACATCGCGATGATGTGCTTCTTCCTGACGCCACAATCGGAGATCAGGAATACAAAGTGCGATTCAATCAAGCGCCGGTTGCTCTGGCCGTGCAGCGGCAGATGTTGAACGGGATCCGCTGGGCGCTTGGGCTGATCGATGCCGATGCCACACCACAGGCGCATTAGTCTCGAAAAAACCTTGTAATTTGCGGGAATTGCGGACCGAGGAATCACAATCGAGTTCGGATGAATATGAATGTGTTTCGGATTAGCAGAGCGATGAGTTTCCACGCTCAGCGCCGGTTTCGACACGCCACTGGAAAACTCGCACCGCCGATAGCATCTTGAGTTGACGGTAAGAAACGAACGCTTACTGCTAAACGGTCGAAAGAGCGCGACAAAAGACACTACTAGCTTCGACGCCTCCTTCTCCATTGACGAAAACCAGTACGCCTCCCCGATGGCGAGTTCAGCTTCAATCGTCTTGACGGCTTACCACACATCGACCGCTATGATCCGAGGCGCGCCAGGAGAATCGTCAATCACGGGAACAGAGACAACCGCCTCGATGTTTCGAGAGGAGGAGTTTTTGGGTATTCGTTGCAGAAGCAGGTTCATGTCGTTTCTCGAGGTGACAAATTCGCTAGCGGCGGTGGTACCGGCCGCTCCCAACCCTGCGGCTACCACGGAAATCTGACCCGTCGTATTGTTGAAAATGCGCGCGATGATCGCGAAATCGCGTCCTGGCGTTCCAGACTGGATTTCAATGTACCGATTGCTCGGGCTCTGACGGTCTGCGATGTAGTGGACATCTTCCCCCGTCTCGACAAAGTGGAATCTTAGAGGCTGGGTTATGCGAAGTGCCCACGGGTTATCAAACGCCCCTAGAACTACCGCAGGTCCCTGCGTAAGATCGCTGATCGTCGTTGCATTTGCCGATTGTATTCGATAAGCCTTCTGCTGCTCTTGCAAAAACGCGGCGATCCTCGCGAAGGCCATCGCGTCAGTTATAGGGAGCAGGTCGCGAAAATCGGCACGGATAGGCGGCTCGAGCTGCGAATCCGAGCCGTCCACCGAGGCAGGCTTGCCATCGCGAGTGCCGACGCACAGCAGAACGGGAGTCTTTGTGGATGCGACCTCGCTCCAAAACCGATTCAATGAAGAAGGTCTTGCCTCGCGGCTCCATACCGAGACCGCGACGAGAACAACTGCGACACAAGCCAAAACCGGATAGGCAAGCCGCAGACGTGGCACGCGCAAGCCCGACTGGAAGGGATCCTCAGAAACCGGAAAGGTCGCGGATGGCTCCGGTGGAGATGGCTGAAAAATAGGAACATAAGAGCCGATTGGTAACTCGATTCGAAGCTCGTCTGAGTGGCTCTGTTCGTGGTAATACTGGGCGATCCGCTTCCGGAGTTCGCACGCAGCACTGCGGACGACTGGATCGGAACTTGTATCGTAATCGACACTTCGGTTAAACACCTCGACGCCAATGGTCCGTTCCTTCAAAGAGGAAGCATCACCCGCAAGGGAGTATTCGACGGTATATTGGAGCAAGCTGCTGCATCGCCTGCTGTTTCTGAACAGGGAGTGCGCCAAGAGCCTGTGCAATTGCTCTATAACGGCTTGCTTGTCCAACGGCGTCTCGGGAAACCAATTCGTGATCGAGAGTTGACCCATGATGACATCCCCGGAACAGAATGGGCCTGCTTCAGGCTAGACTTCTTGTGCGGTGACAATAGATCAAAACAGGCAGTCCGGTCAAGACTCTTAACGGAACTTTCCGGAGTCGTCGCTGCCATGCAAGCGAGTTCCACCTGAATAAAACCTGAACAGAATGTGACATCTAGTCGGTTCTGAGCAGGACATTTAGCTACAGGAAGTAGGGTGCGCTACGTTCTTGCACCGTACGGTACTTGAAAGCATCGGGAAAAAAATGTAGTAACGCGCCCAAACAGGGGCTGTGGGAATTCACAATTCCTCTTGATCAGTTGCTCCTGGATCACTACGCATACGAGCGGTTTGGCGGAGGCCTAAAAATGCTAAGGGGCATGAGGTGGAGTCTGGGACTTCTCGGGACGATCTTACTTACGTTCCTGCTTGCTGGAACCCTGAAGGCTCAGGGAAACACAGCCGATATCGTCGGTACGGTTGCCGATACATCCGGCGCGATAATCCCTAGTGCAGCGGTAACGCTGACGAACGTGGGAACCAACATCAGTCGAACGGTAACGACCAATCAAAGTGGCGATTACATTTTCACGCTCGTTCAGGTCGGAACTTATTCCGTCTCCGTGAAGGCTATGGGTTTTAAGACCTTCATCGCCCCGAACGTCACGGTGGCAGCCGGCGACCGCGCGCGCGTGGACGCGAAAATGGAGGTAGGGAATCTGGAGCAGACGGTCGAAGTACAATCCACGGCGACGCCAGCGCTTCAGACGGACAACGCAGCAGTAAGCACTCTAGTGACTCAGCAGGCGGTCCAAGACATTCCGCTCAACGGGCGCAATGTCATAAAGCTGATCCAGCTTTCTGCCGGCACCACGGCCGGAAGTCCGGGGTCGATTATCGGCGGTACGCGGCCCGACGATCGTCGCCAAACTTCGGCGTTCTCCGTGAACGGTCAGACAGACTCGGCCAACAACGAATTGATCGACGGTATAGACGATAACGAACGGATCATCGGCGGTATCGGCGTGCGCCCCTCGGTGGACGCTATCGAGGAAGTCAATGTCGACACGAACTCCTATAGTGCTGCGTTCGGCCGCACGGCGGGTGGCGTCGTGAACCTCGTCACGAAGTCCGGAACCAACGCCTTTCATGGAGATGCGTACGAATTTTTCAGAAACAAAGTCTTGAATGCGAATCCCAGTTACCAGTTTCCGACAAGCTCTCCGACCAGCCTGACGGCACCCGTGGGCAACCCGCCCTTCCGCCAGAACCAATTTGGCGGCAGCCTTGGCGGCCCCATCAAAAAGGATAAAACGTTTTTCTTTGGCGACTACGAGGAGCTGAAGGTAGCCAACGGCATCCAAGTGAATGATTTGGCTGTCCCAACGCTTTGCGAGCGCGGAACCAAATTGCTCGCATTGCAGGGTTACAAAGGTCCCACGTCCGGCGCAGGAATCGGCTGCCCTGACAATCTCGTGAACGGCGCGCCCACGATTCCCGTTAACCCGGGGGACTTTTCGGATAGCCCCTCGGTGTCTGCGCCGGGAGGAGGCGACGTCGCATGTGACGGTGGCGCTCCGTATAACGCAACCGGAGACCCTGTTTACGGCTCCCCAGCTTGCCCGTACGTAGTGCTTGATCCAACGAAGTTTGATCGTCAGGGACTGGAGATGTTCTCGCTCTATCCGCTCCCCTCGATTCCTGGACTCCTGAACAATTACAGCATCGCTCCGACCAGGACGCAGGACAGCAAGACTTTCGACGTTCGCATCGATCACCACTTCTCGGACAAGGATACGTTCTTCGCCCGCTACTCGTTCAACAACCTTGACACGGTCACGCCGGATGCGTTTCCGGCGGTGGCCATTGACCCGACCACCGGCATGCCGGCGGCATCCGGGGCGTCCGGGGTTTTGGTGCATCCCTCTGCGCCGGGTTCCAATGCGCCGATGAGCTTCGCCAACGCTTTCCCCGGTCCGAATTTCGAGCGCCAGCAAGGTCTGGGATTGTCGTATGTGCACGTATTTAACCCCAACGTGGTCGTGGCTTTGAGAGCTGGGTACCTGAAAAGCTCGATCAAATCCGTAGGGCCGAATTATGGCAAAGATGTATCGAACAAGCTCGGATGGCCCTGCAATGCCGTGCAATGCATAAACCTGCCTCCAAACTTGGCGGGCTCAGCTCAGAGCAATATGCTTACGGGCGTCAACCTTGACGGCGATACTACTGCCGGATCGGGTGGCAACCCCACGCCAGACTGGACGGATTTGGGGGACGTCTCTGCCTTGCCGCTGCTCGAGTTCGACGACAGCTACCAATATACCGGCGAAGTGACTTGGAATAAGGGGAATCACTCCATCAAAATCGGTCTCGGTGTGATCCGCCGCCAGGCGAGTATCGACCAGAGCATGGCTTCGGATGGAGAGCTCTACTTCGATGGCATTTACACGGGAGAGCAAGGAGGAGACCTCCTCTACGGTCTGTCGCGAGGCAACAGCACCAGCAGCGCAGATGGATTGCGGAACATCTCCCTTGTGGCTCAAGCACTGCGCTCGTGGGAGCCGAGCGCCTATATTCAGGACGACTGGCGCGCGCGCAAATGGCTGACCGTCAATCTGGGCCTTCGTTACGACATTTTCACTCCATACACCGAGAAACGCGGGCGCTTCTCGAACTTCGACCAATCCATCGGCTTGTTCGTCTCCCCATCATTCCCCGGTGTGCAGAACGCGACCCCAACGGATGGGATTAATACCTATTACAAAAATATTGCTCCGCGCTTCGGATTTGCCGCAACCTTGCCCCACAATATGGTGGTCCGTGGGGGCTTCGGCATGACTTACTACCCGACAAACTATGGCAGCGGATTTGCCGGCAAAAATGCTCCGTTTATCTATGCCTCATCGTGCCAGACGCAGGCCAACACGTCGGCGCAGCCTAGCCCGCCCTGCATCAACCCATTCGTAAGCAGCGCGGTTGCAAATTACGGACCGCCTTCTTGCGAGCCTGGTCTTCCACCCGATCCTGGTGCTCCTATTCCGTGCCCAGCAGGAACAGGGGCAAACAGCGCCAGCTTCGTTGGACTAGGTGGCGGCCTGCAGCTGTCAGCGGGCCTTCCAGTTCCAACAATCAACTTCGCGACGGTGACTGCCCCGGCTGGCTGCAATACGCCACATCCCGGAGCCGATCCGAATCCCGCGACGCCGACCAACTTGCCGGCAGCATGTACCACTCAGCAGTCCTCCTTCGATCCCGCTGGCAATCCCTATGTTGGCGTTTCCTCCAGTAACCTAGTTGCATTCAATTTCCCAAGCGCCTATTTGGAACAGGCCAACTTGATGGTGCAGAAGGAAATCGGGAGCGGGAACGTTGTGACACTGGGTTGGGTGGGCGAATTCGGACACCGTGGAAACCGGGCGATTAACACCAATAATATTGTGAATCCGACCCAGCAACAGACTCCGCAGACGGCTCAGTTTCCCTGGTTGAACTCGGCTGGTCTGACGGAAAACTACAGTATCGCGAATAGTGCCTACAATGCACTACAGGCGACGTTCGTCCGCCGCTTCAGCGCGGGCCTTACCGTCAATTTTAACTACACATGGGCGCACGGGCTTGGAACCAGTCAATCATGTACGCCGCTCGCAGCCTCCCTCGCCAATATCGCCACCACAATTCCGTGCTTCTACGACAACGTCAGGAACCCGGCTTCTCCAATCGTGGACTCAACGTTGGCAGGGGCGCCATTTTCGTGGGGCAACACGGGTCAGGATGTGAGGAATCGTTATGCCTGGGCCGTTGACTACCAGATTCCTTTTGGCAAATCTCTCACCGGCGTTGAAGGCGCCATCGTTAAGGGCTGGACGATCAACTCGGGCGGCTCTTGGCAGTCGGGACTACCATTCACTGTGGGTGAGTCTACCAGTTTAACCGGTGTCGGGGGAGGCAATCCGGACCAGATCTGCTCCGGAAAGCTTTCGAATCCCACACTTTTCGAATGGTGGAACCCGGCGTGTTTCAAGCCTCAGACAGCCGGCACCTTTGGTAACGAGGTCGCAAATACGCTCTATGGTCCTCCTCAACGAAGTTTGGACGCCTCTTTGTTTAAGGAGTTCCCGATAAAGGAGACACTGAGGATGCAGTTCCGCGTGGAGGTTTTCAATCTGTTCAACACGCCGAACTTTGCGAATCCCTCAAGGGGCGGAGCGCGGGTTTCATTTAATGGCGCGGGTATTGGGAAGGCTCCGAGATCTTCCCAAATATCGGCTCTGACGTTGGGATCCAATCCGCGGCAGGTGCAGCTCGCGGTGAAGTTCCTGTTCTAAGAGGCACAATCTGCTGGTGCGTGATCCGCAGTCGTCCGGCTGCGGATCGCGCGCAGCGAATTGGCTGGCATTAATCCGCGACCTATTAAGTTAAGGAGCTGTAATGAAACGACCTGGTTTGCGGCTGTTAGCAGGAATCGCGTTTTTAGCGATCGGGGTAATCGCGAAGCAGGCTCCTGCGTCTGGCCCCTACAAGGTCTTGAAAACGGTGAAGGCTGGAGGCGAGGGAGGTTTTGATTACATCTTCGCCGACGTTGCAGCGCGACGGCTGTATGTGCCCCGTAATGGTCCGAAGGGCCATCTTTCCGTATACGACTTGGATACCCTCGAACCAGTTGGCGATATCCCGGGCGTGAGTTCGGGCGGGGCGACGGTCGATCCTAAATCTCATCACGGATTCTCAACCAGCAAACCGGTGACCATGTGGGACGCTGATTCGCTGAAGATCATCAAGACCATAGACGTTGACGGTCGGCCGGACGGCATCTTGTTTGATCCATACAATGAGCGGGTATGGATTTTTAGTCACGTTGCGCCAAACGCTACTGTCATCGATGCAAAAGACGGCTCCGTGATCACAACGCTCGATTTGGGCGGCGCGCCCGAGCAAGCCGTGAGTGATGGTAGGGGCACAATCTACGTAAACATCACAGATAAGAGTAATATCGCTGTCGTGGATGCGAAGAACCTCAAGGTTAAGACTCACTACGACTTGAGCTCGAAAGCTACAAACGCCGGAGGTCTTGCCTTTGACGCAAAGAACCATATTTTGTTCTCGTATCTGCATCAGCCGTCTTCCATGGCCGTGATCGTCGATGCGGATGATGGGCACATCATCACAACTGTTCCGGTGGGCGATGGAGTGGACACGACGGCATTCAATCCAAATACGATGGAAGCCATTAGCGCGGATGGCGCGGGTTCGATGACTTTTATCAAAGAAAGCAGCCCCACAGATTTCGCGGTCGAACAAACTTTAAAGACCCTCCCCAGGGCGAAAACCATGGCGCTCGACAGCAAGACCAATCACATACTCAGTATGACCGCCGAGTTTGGCTCCCCTCCACCGCCGCCTCCCAATGGAGGGCGAGGTGGCAGGGCGCCCATGATCCCTGGTACATTTACATTACTGATGGTTGGTAAGTAGCCGAAGCGATCACTCGGACGAATTCGGCAAAGGGAACGCGGGACCTGGAACCATGATTGCGGAGTGGAGGATGTGGAGTTTGCTTGAGGGCTTCCGGCCAGACCGCGCATGGTCAGCAAGGGCAGTCGTACTTTTTTTCGTGCTACTTTCAACCTCTCCGCTCGTTATACTTGCGCAATCGACCTCCAACCTCGCCGCGAAGCAGGGAGTTCCTGATCTCTCGGGGCTTTGGCTGCGAGCTGACACGGCCGGCTCAGGCAGTTTCAAAGGATTGGAGGAAGGCCTTCCTAAACCTGAGCTCGTGCATCCGCAATCGAGTTTGCCTGCAGCCCCGCAGCCGCCGAAAGCACCGCATGGGCCGCTTGATCCCTACATAGTTACCAATGGCGCGTGTGATACTACAGGCGCTCAGGGCCTTTTGATGATGGGGCACCCCGCAGCCCTAGATATCGTTCAAGCGAAAACGCAAATTGTCGTTTCCAGCGAAGTCTCCAACGAGCGTTTTTTCTATCTGGATGGGCGCTCTCTTCCCGCATTTGGGTCCTACGATTACCAACCCACAGGCTATTCGGTTGCTCACTGGGATGGCGACGTTCTGGAGGTGGAGACCGTCGGGTTTCCTGCATCCGCCAAAGATCACGGCGCTGCCGTAACAGACACGCATCTTTTCGAGCGATACAGCTTGAGTGACGGAGGGAAACGACTGTCGGTGAGGTTTACCTGGGTTGATCCAAAGATCTTTCTCAAGCCATGGACCTACACGTACACCTATCAGAAGCTGCCGCCCGACTCCTACGCGTTTGAAGAATGGTGCGACTCGAGCGACCCGCTGCAGACGCAATCCATCGTTCCGCCAGCACAAAATTAGTGTGCTGAGGGGAGAAAAGTGTTGGCTAAGCACGTAAAAAGATGCGTAACAATTCGTGCCGCAACTCGTCCTCTACCCGCGTTTCTGCATGGCGCAAGGCGCGCGGCCCAAGGCGCCATTCTCCTCATCCTGCTTTTCGTGCCTTGGCTTTCCGGACCCGCCCCCGCGCAGGCTGTAACTCATGGGAACGTGGAGTCTCCCACTACGTTGGACGCCAACGGAGCGACGGTACCCGATATTTCGGGCATGTGGACGCTTTCAATCGATGGATCGATGATAACTCGAGCTCGACTGCTTCCGCAGGTCACGCCGAACGACATTGTGACGCACCTGCGGATGGACGTCTCGGCGATCCGCTGGTGCAATTACCTCGGGACTCCGGCTCTCATGCAGAGCAGGTTTCCTCTGGATATTCAGCAGGGAGGGAAGGAGATCGTCATTGTGGCCTCTGAAATTTCTACCGCACGCCATATCTATACCGACGGCCGAGGTCACGTAGATCCAGCTCAATTTGATCCGACGACAAATGGCGACTCCATCGGGCATTGGGAGGGAGATACGCTCGTTGTTGATACCGTGGGATTTTCGCCGAATCGCGGAATTACTTCTATTCCCGGAGGCGGATTTAAGACCGCAACATCACACTTGGTGGAGCGGTATCGCCTTGGAGAAAACGGCGCAACGCTTTCTGTGACTTTCACATGGACCGACCCAAACGTTTTTGCCGCGCCGCACACTTACGCATTCCGGTACACCCGCGCGCCGAGGCCGGCTTGGGCCCGCAAGGTGTCCTGCGATCCTTTTGACGACGAACGCACACAGTTCCTTTCAGAAGTGCCGAAATAGTAGCAGCTTTGAATCTGAGGACCGTGATGGGATCCGATTCGCTCCCGAAAGACCTTGGGCCGAGATTATAGAACCTCAAAAAAAGGGGCAATTGCGATGCGCCTTAACGATTTGGATCTAAATCAGCTCGTCATTCTTGATGCCTTGTTGCGGGACAAGAGTATCACGCGGGCGGCAGAGCGCGTGTACCTGAGTCAGCCGGCAATGAGCAGCGCGCTCCGACGGTTGCGGCAATCTTTTCAAGACCCGCTGCTGGTGCATAGAGGGCGGGACATGACGCTGAGTCCATTGGGGATTGCTTTGGCACAACCCGTCAGTGAGGTCATGCGCAAAATTAAGGTTATCACGCTCACCAGACCGTCATTCGATCCGGCGACTTGCGATCGTACGATTTCCATCATCGCTTCGGACTATACGCACACAATATTTTTGCCGGAGGTATTGCGCCGCGTAAGCAAACAGGCTCCCCGCATGAAATTGCGTCTATTGTCGCGCCCGGAGAATCCGGTGGCGCACTTGAGGAGTGGCGATGCAGACTTCTTGATCGATGCAGGAGAAGAGCCGGTTGTTGGTTGCACGAGCGAGAGATTGTTCGAAGACACATTCTGTTGCATCGCCTGGTCGAAAAATCGCCGATTGCCAAGAAAGCTCGATCTCGAGTCGTATCAGCGTATGGGCCATGTGGCCATGGAATTCAGCCAGGGGCGCCTTCCTACGCTGGACGATACCTTCCTGAAAAAGTTAGGTTATAGCCGCAATGTAGAAGTAATAGCGTCAGACTTCAAAGCGCTCCCCCATTTAATTGTCGGGACCGACCGAATCGCCAACCTTCAGCTTCGACTGGCGCAGGTCTGCTGTAGGAATTTACCGCTGAGGATTATGGCGATCCCCATCAAAATACCGCCGATCGTCGAAACCCTTCACCATCAGAACGAGGCTCTGCTCGATCCTGCGTGTGCGTGGTTCCGTGAGCAACTGCTCGTTGTTGCGCGCGAGATCAATCGATCGAACCAATAGCCTGGCGTCAGTGTGCCGATTCTTGCGCGTGTAACGTGTAAATCAGCAATGTAAAAGTACCAGGCATCATTCTGGGATAGGGATGTGGGTTATTCGCAGTTGCAGCAGGAGCTGGCCCGAATTTGCTCGAGACGGTGTAAACATTGTGATTGCCCGTATCGAGTGCCATGGTACGAGCACCTTTCATGGTGGTGATCGTCTGTACGACCCGGAAATTGCCTGGCGAATCCTCGTGGGCCACTGTGATCGTTCCATTTCCATCGCCGCAGGATGCAAATGCAAGACCAGTGCCGGGATCAAACCGGTTCGCGTCCACACCTAGTCCGATTGGAACAGTACCCGCAACTTTGGCACGCTGGTAGTCCCAGAATTCCATGAGGCCATTGTGGCAACCAACTACAAGAAGTGAATGCGTCAGATCGATAGCCTGTCCTGACGGATTCTTACAAGGGTCCAAAGGCCACGTGTTTGTGATCTTCAATGCCTCTGCATCCAATTCACTCAACTCGCTCTTGTCTTCGACATTGACGTAGATATGGCCCTTGCCGTCCGTCTGTGCCGTCTCAGGTTTTCCGCCCAATGGGATGGTGCCGACGACCACGCCTTTTTCTGCGTCAATGGCTGTGGCATCGTGAGCCTTGCCGCCATTGAACGTGAATACGCGCTTTGTTGCCGGTTCGTAGAGGATACCGTCCGTATCGCGGCCCGGAACTTTAATTTCGCCGAGCACCTTAAGGCTGTCCGGGTCAAAGATCGTTACAGATCCGCCGCCACCGTTGCTGGTAAAAGCACGATGGAGATCTGGAGCAAACTCCACCGCATGCGCTTCGTTGGACTTTCCGACATCAATGTTGCCCACGACGCTTCCGTCGGGGCTCAGCACCATTACATATGACCCGCGCCCGATGAAAATTCGGTGCGTTACCGGATCCGCAGTGAAATAGTCCCATCCTCCGTCGCCACCGAGGACCACCTTTCGTGCCAAGCGGTACTGAGGAACCTTCATGGCCTGTGCCGAGCTGCGCCATGGCGCTGCGATACCGATCGCTGCTGCAATCAAGCCCACTGCTGCTATTTGAAACCATCTCTGCGCTTTCATAACGACACCTCGAAAAGCTTTCTGAAGCCCACATATTGCACCTCCCTAAGCTGAAATTCATCTGAATTGAGCCGAGACATTTTGGATTCATGCCGTCAATGTGCGGTATTCATACAAACCACTCCCTCCGGTTGCAGAATCTAGTGTTTGATTGCCGCATTTGTGAGGCAGGGGCGAGATAGGGGTTCGCCGCCAGCGAACTGTGGCAGTCAGGGTGTAACAGAAATGGCGCGGAGATCAGCTTCCGGTGAATGCGTTTCAGTTCAGTTGATGCGGCACGCCGATTTTCCGAGTCCGTTTCCTCCGACAGCAGCGGAACCACTCCTCAGGCCTTTCCGGATCGGTTAAATGAGTGCCGAAATTAAAGAGCGGGGGCTCGCATGAATATCATCGCACCTGGAAGTATTCTTGTCCCAAGCCGTGGAACTATGTTTTGCAAAGCACTTCTGTTACTGGTTTCGATTCTGATTTTCGGAGCGCTGACGGCGAAGGCGCAAAACACGGCGGATGTCGTCGGCACGGTGGCCGACCAAAGCGGCGCGGCCGTTCCCAATGCGACTGTAACGATTCTTAATACCGCGACCAATTTGTCGCGCTCGATGCGGACGACATCGACTGGCGATTACGCATTCACTTTGCTTCCGATTGGAACTTACGTAGTAAGCGTCGAGGCAACCGGTTTTCAGAAATTCCAGGCTACGAGTATCACTGTCGCTGCCGGCGATCGGCCGCGCATCGATGCGAGGCTGACCGTTGGCCAGCAGTCTACGACTGTCGAAGTCTCTGGCACTCAGGCACCTTTGCTTCAGACCGATAGCGCGACTGTTGGTGGGCTTGTGACTACCGAGGCAACGCAAAATCTTCCTCTTAACGGTCGCAACGTCGTCAACCTGGTGCAAATGGCGCCGGGCGCGAACGAGGGTACGCAAAGCTCGTTGGGCGGCGGTAATCGCCCGGATGATCGCCGCCAGACGTCCACCGTATCTGCAAACGGCCAGAACGACAGTTCCAACAACTTCCTCCTCGACGGCATGGATAACAACGAGCGCTCTATCGCCACCACGATAGTGAAGCCTTCCGTGGATTCTCTTGAAGAAGTGAAGGTCGATACGAGCAGCTACGGTGCCAATCTCGGTCGCGTCGGCGGCGCCGTCGTTGATATGGTCACGAAATCCGGCACAAACGAGTTCCACGGGGATGTATTTGAGTTTTTTCGGAACGATATGTTCGACGCCAAAAGTGTTTTCGACAACCCCCAACCAGGTAATCCCTTGGCGGGTAGGAAAGGCGAGCTTCGCCAGAACCAGTTCGGAGGTAGCTTCGGCGGAGCCATCCGCAAGGACAAAACTTTCTTTTTTGTGGATTACGAAGGTTTGCGCATCATCCGGGGGCAGCTGCAGACTGCATACATACCGACGGCATGCGAATTGACCGGAGCGGGGTGTCCGGTGGCATCCACGACGAATGGGCTGGCGCAGGGCTTGCCTGGCAACTTCTCCGATCTGTGTACTGCCGGATTCGTGTCCGGTGTGTGCGCCGATCCGACCCAGCAAATATATGTCCCCACCACCAATCTGAAAGGAGGATCATCGACTCCTTTCCTGAACAACATTATTCCTTCAGCAAGCCAAAATTCCATTGGTGTCAATTACGCGAAGCTTTGGCCGTTGCTGAGCAGTTGCACAATAGCGAGCGCCACCGCTGCAGGTACGGCCCCCGCTTGCCCGTTCATCAGCAGCCCGAATGTCACGCAAAAATTCCATACGGCTGATGCCCGAATTGATCAGCATTTCGGCCAAAACGACAGCTTTTTCGGACGGTACACCGTCAACAACGGGGATAACTATTTCCCCGGAGCCATTCCCGGCGTCAAATTCGGCAACGCAACGGTTTATGGAACTGCGCCTGCGTTCGCGTTCGGTCCGAACCCGACGTTTCCCGGTTCGAATTATGGGCGACAGCAGAACGTAACCATTGGCTGGGACCATATCTTCCGCCCCGATTTGGTTCTGGATACGCGCACCGGTATCTCCCGGTACGTGAGCCTCTCGACATCAGCTAATTCGGGAATCGATGCGAATCGACTGTTTGGCGGTCCCACAAATGTGAACATCCCCTCAATCAAAGGTACCGACGGGCTTGCCACGATGAACTTTCAACAAAGTCCCTATTCGCCGCTGGGCGATCAGTTTGCGCTTCCGACAGATTATTGGGACACCGACTACCAATACCGGGCTGAGCTCACGTGGATCAAAGGCGGGCACACCGTCAAGTTTGGAGGAAGCTTGCTCCGTCGGGACTGGACTCGTTTGCAGCAGTTGGGCAAGCCGGGTTTCAACTTCAATCCACTAGAAACCAGCTTCGCGGGCAGTGGCGGCAATCCCTTGGCTTCGAGCTTGATCGGGTTCACGCAGGGAAGAAGTGAGGGAGTACAACTTTTCCCTCAATACAATCGCGACTGGGAAGTGGGAGCCTACACGCAAGATGACTGGCGCGTGAACCACTGGCTGACACTGAACTTGGGGCTCCGTTATGACGTCTTTACATATTTTACGGAGAAATACAATCACCTCTCGAATTTCGACGTCACCAACCCCGGCGTCGTGGCTGGCGGCCAAGTGCTCGTGGCTGGGCAGAACGGCGTGAGCAACACCGTGAACATACCGACGCAGCACAACATGTTTCAGCCGCGTTTGGGATTCGCGGCAACTCTCGGGCATAACTTCGTGCTGCGCGGCGGATTCGGCACCAGCTACTACGTGTCCAATACCGCAGGACCGTCTCAAATGGACAATGCGCCGTTCACCTTCAACTACAACGATAGTCTTTCGCTTTCCTCCCCATTTCCGTTCCCGACGGCAGACCCCACCACCCAATGTCTCGTCGCTGCGTGCGGCGCGAGTAATCCGGGGCTGTACAATAACAGCGGACTAAACGGAGGGAATAATATTGCGGGGCAATTCCAAAATGCCATGATTATGATGGCGAACGTGACATTGGAAAAAGCCTTCGGCAACAATGACGTTTCAATCGGTTGGGTGGGTGAACCGGGGCGCCATCTGCCCTATCAGCTTCCGGATGCCAATTACCCGACCCCGCCCGGCCTGGTATCAGCAGCAAAGCTCAACGGCACCATTAGCGGCATTCCCTGTGGACCGCTGACTACGGACGGCACTGTCGAGCTGCCGCTCATAGAACCAACCCCGTGCTCGCCTTACTTCGCCACGCTGCCGTATGTAGGCGGCATCGGTCTTTTGGAAAGCATCGGCTCAAGCAGCTACAATGCACTGAACGCAGTTTTCACGCGGCGCTTCGGAGCAGGCCTTACTATTCAAGCTAACTACACGTACGCCTCGGCTCTATCAAATTCGCCCGGCACGAATGCTTGCGATCAATGCGGCATCCTGCTGAATGACCCTCGCTACGATTGGGGCTTCAGCGACTTCGATGTGCGCCATCGCATCGCTGTCGAGGCCGATTATCAGCTCCCGTTCGGAAAATCCGCAACAGGTTTCTTGGGCGGAATCGCCAAAGGCTGGCAAATTAACGGCATCTATTCGTTTGAAAGTGGATTGCCATTCACCATCGATGACAACACAACTCAGATGGGAGTGGGAGGGCCGGGGACCCCAAACCGGACGGATATGCTGAAGACGGGCTCACCGACGTTCCATAAAAGCCTAAGCGAATGGTTCGATATAACGCGGTTCGTCATGCAGCCTTACGGATTTCCGGGTAACGCGCACCGCAATCAGATATTCGGACCTCCCGAGAAGAGGTTTGACTTCTCGTTGTTCAAAGATTTTTTGCTCACCGAGCGCACTGTGCTGCAATTCCGCGCGGAGTTCTTCAATCTGACGAACACGCCCAACTTCGGTCAGCCGAATAATCAGCTTCAAGCGTTCAGCGGTCCGACACAGACAGTGGTAAAAACAGACGCAGCCAGCGGTACTCCAGTTTCCGTCCCCGTAATCGGCGGCGTTTGCAGCACACCTCCATGCGTGGCTACAAACGCGGGAGGATTCGGCTCCGTGCAGTCGGCGAATACGCTGTATAACCCGCGAGAGATTCAATTCGCCTTGAAACTGTCATTTTAAGCGAGCCACGAGCAAAACAGTCTCCGACAAGAGATTGATTTGCGTCGCTGGGTAACCGACGAAGCGCGGCCGTTCGAAGCGCTTGCTCGGCGTACAGCCTGTTGCGCCACGCAGTGCCGCAAGCCGAGGTCGCTCGGCGAGTCGGCGTGCACCGGCAATCGGTGAGCCGCTGGGCCGAACAACTCCAGCAGGCGGCATGCGTCCACACCGCCGGGCGCACCGGGCGCAAGCCGCGTCTCCGACCGGCGGAGTTGCAACGCATGTGCAGGGACTCGAGCGCGGCCCGCGAGCGCTGGGGTAGGAAACCGGTCTGTGAACCGCCTGCGTGTGGCCGACTTGATCGACCGCGAATGCGGCGGCGTGAGCAAGTGTGGGCACGCAATCTGGATCGTCAGAATTCGAAATGTGCACCCGGGGTGCACAAAATACGCAAACTGTGGGTTCGGTCACCCCATCGACCCGGTAAGGCCAACAAAAAGCCAAACTTGGTTAGAACGATTGAGTCGAGTTTTACATATATTAACTCATAAGCTGACTTGACGCCTTATTTCAGTGTCTGAATGTACCACGTAAAGCGGCGGAAGAATGCTTCTGAGACGCGTTTGTTAAACGACATCTATGTCCAGACGTTTTTCAACGAGGGCGCGTGAGCCCTTTGCCATCAGCCACGCATCCGCGTAAAGTTCTGCGAAGCCGCCAGCAGGAACTGTCCCTTCTTCGCTCAGTGGGCGTCAACCCCCGCCTGGAGGTGCCGGAATAAGCCGGGCGTGTACTGCACTTCATCGACGATTATCGGAGCCGGGTCAACGCCGGATGAAACTTTACGCCGGCGCTGACAGGCCCAGCAATTGGGTCAGTACGCGATTCGGAAGGAAACGTAAACATGAAGACTTAGCGGAGCCGCTGGGCAAAGCGGCGCAAGGACCCTACCCTCACGACTACCCGCGAACGCATAAGGACATGCATGTGAGGAGACCTGGCAATTCTGTTCGCACGATCGCCGCAGACCCGTCTGCGTTGCGGTCCTGGAACACCCCACTGCCGAGTGGGTCGCTCGTAAGTTCCGTTTTTGCCGCTCGCTAGCTTAGTTCCCAAATATGAGTAAATGAAAGGTTCCTGGAACCATCCGAAAAGGCCGTGTGTGCGGCGGCGGATTTTGGATGCGTTCAGTTTTTGCGGTCACCGTGAAAACCTCTCCAGTCGTGGGATCGAGCGCCATGGTGCGCGCGCCGCTCTCCGTCGGGACATTTTCGACCACGTGGAATGTGGTCGGCGAATCCTCATGGACAATTGTGAGAAAGCCGTCACCGGTCGAGGCGAACGCGTCCTGCATCTTGGGATTAAATCGAGTGGCATCAACTCCCATCCCGATCGGCTCAGTGCCCAGGATTTTTCCATTTGTCGCATCCATCATGACCATCATCTTGTTGCGGCAGCCCGAGAAAAGAATGTGGTGATTGGGGTCGATGGCCAGCCCACTGGGAGTTTGGCCAGGGGCAAGCGGCCATCGATTCGTGATCTTCATTGCCTGTGAATCGATCTCCACGATTTCGCTCGTACTTTCGATATTCGCGTAAACATGGCCCTGGCCATCCGCGACCGGGAATTCCGGCGAGCCGCCGAGATCAATGTGGCCGACCACCTTTCCTGTCTTGGCGTCGATCACCGTCGAGCTTTTCGAGTCTCCATTCATCGTAAAGACGCGCTTGGAAGCGGGATCATAGACGTCGCCATCAGCATCCGGATCGGCCGGCGCGCTCCCGATGACTTTCAGCGTGTGCAAATCGAAAATCCAAACCTTCGCAGCGCTGCCGTCGGTGACAAATCCGCGATTGAACTCGGGTGCAAGCACGACGCCATGGATTCCCTTCATGCCGCCAATATCTCCAACGATCTTTCCGCTGTCGACGTCCACAACAACGACGTGGTCGCCGTGCGTGATGAATAGCCGGTGCGTGGACGGCTCATATTTCAAATAATCCCAGAAGGTATCACCGGGAATAGGAATAGTTTTCAGCAGGTGATAACCCGACGCTCGAGCCTGTGGCGCCGGCGCTGTGGCGGGCCGACTTTTCGCTGCCGCCCGTGGTAAACCTAGCAGCGTGACCACAAGAAGGCATGCGAATATGAATATTATTGTTGACTTAACAAGGTTCGGTAATCTCAAATCATCTTTCATAAAGGTTCCTCCCATTCCGGCAACAATCGCCTTCTTCTCAGAAGGCAATTCTTTGCGACCAGTCGAAACAATCAGATTTGCCTAGCGGCAAACTACGATTACACGTCGAAATGAAGATATTCTGAATAACGGCTCGGTTTTTGGTCTTAGTCTGGGACAACTAGCCTACTAGCCGGGTAGCGGTCCGAGAAACCGCGCCAGTCCGATGGTCGTTGTCTCGGGCACCTACTATAAGCTCACAGCCGACCCTAAGCCCTCTCGGACAACCGAAAAAGCTACGGGCCACGAGTCCCGACCATCGTTCTGCTTTGTTGGTTTCGGAACTGACAGGCTCCGTCGCGAAGAAGCGATGAAAACCGCTGGTGGGGAAAACCCAAACCGCTACAACACGGTACTCGTCGCGTTCCGGGCCTTTGGTACGAAAGCCCGAGAATATCTCCTGCTCAATAGGCGGCTGGACTTTGAGAAAAAATCCGGTCCATAGGAGAACGGTTTTCATTCCAACAAGTCAGTCGAGTCAGCGGTAGAATCCCAATGGTTTCCGCAAAAAGGCATAGGCGATCATGAGCGCGTATGTGCCGGACCCAATAAATACCGCAGCGATCGCGACGAGTCGAGCGAGCGGTATCCGGCCCGCCCCTTCACTTGCTTCACCGAGCAGAGAAAATGTTCCGACACCAATCCCAACGACAGCAACTGCAGTCCAGCGGAGCCAGCGTTTGGAAGACCAGGCGTGGGCCGCAGTAATTTGTGTCTCTTGGAGGGGTGGCTCCAGATCAATTCGCGCCACATCTAGTTCGGCTTTGGGAAATTACTTCGCGGATGTGATGTTCCGTAATATAAGGCACCAATGATTCTGATCACCGGCGGGACCGGCTTCATCGGAAGCCATCTGGCGGAAGCCGTGTGCGCGCGTGGCGCGCCGCTGCGCTGCCTGATTCGCCGTGACAGTTTCAAGCGGCGTCCTTGCGCGTTGCCTGCGGCAACTGAGGTTGTGTTTGGTGACCTCGTTTCCGGCGAGGGGCTGAGGGAAGCTGTTGAGGGCGCGGACACCGTGATCCACCTTGCGGGTGTGACGAAGGCGCTCTCGAAGAGCGAGTTCCACCTAGGCAACGTGCGAGCAACAGAGAACCTCGCACGGGCGCTCGCTGGACGCGGGGTTCGGTTCGTGCACGTCAGCTCTCTTGCTGCCATCGGGCCTAGCACCGATGGCACTCCGCTCTCCGATGACGCCGAACCACATCCCGTCACGCACTATGGGATTTCCAAATTGGAAGGGGAGCGGATTGCGCGGGCGCTGGTTCCTGACGCGGTGATCGTGAGGCCGGCCGTGGTCTACGGCCCACGCGATACGGATGTGCTGGAAATGTTCCGGTGGATTAATAGGGGCTTTGTGCTGGAGATCTCGGGCGGCGAACGCTGGCTTCAAGCGATCTACGTGAAGGATTTGGTGGAGGGGTTGCTGGCAGCGGCATGCGCCCCTCAAGCGGGCGGTCGCACGTACTTTCTTGCCCACGCGAAGCTGGTCTCGTGGAGTGAGCTGATTTGCGCGGCGGCGCGCATCATGTCGAAACGAACGCGAGTCCTACGGGTTCCTTCGCTGTTCGCGTACGCCGTCGGCGGCTTTGCGGAAGCTTGCTCGCGACTTACCGGGAAGCCGGCGATCATCTCGCGCGAGAAGGTGAAAGAAGCGCAATGCCGCCACTGGGTCTGCGACACGCGTCGCGCGGCGCAAGAGCTTGCCTTCCAAGCGCAGACTCCTCTGGAATTTGGACTCGCCCAAACGCTTGCCTGGTACAAGGATGTGGGTTGGCTGAAGTATTGAACTCGCTGGACGCTTTTGGGCCGTTGACAAACTGGCTTTGGCTTACCTTGCAGGCGCGGCTGTATGGATCGCGGTGTGTTGGAGGCGGCTCCGAAGGCCCGGAGTTGCTGGCCTTGCACGTTGGGGCTAGCATCGCCATTGTGTTGACCTCGACGCGACGCGGTCTCCCGAGTGTATTTGGCGTACATGCTGTGCACTATTTTTGCTACAGTCTACCTTCGGTACCACTACACGGTTGACTTGCTGGCGGGCGCGCTGCTTGCCTCGGTCTTGATTACGGCCGGGCCCATGATGTACGTGAACCTGTCATGAAAAGAGGATTCGATTGGCGCTTGAGGTCGTAACCGCAGGCAGCAAGCAGACATTGAAAGAGTTTATTGAGTTTCCCTATTTGTTGTACCGCGGAGACCCTTTTTGGGTGCCTCCGTTGCGCATCGCGGTCAAGGAACTTCTGGACCGGGCCAAGCATCCGTTCTACGCCAACGCGGAGGCCGAGTTTTTCCTAGCGCGACGCGACGGCCACGTGGTGGGCCGGATCGCCGCTATCCTGGACCACAATCACAACAAGTTTCACAAGGAGGATGCTGGCTTCTTCGGATTCTTCGAATTGACGGACGACGCAGAGGTGGCGGCGGCTCTACTCGACGCGGCTCGAAACTGGGTATTCGGCCGCGGCGCAGTGTTGCTTCGGGGGCCCGTGAACCCCTCCACCAACTACGAATGCGGGATGTTGATCGACGGCTTCGATTCCAAGCCGATGGTTATGATGACCTACAACCCGCGCTATTACCCGCTGCTCATTGAAAAAGTGGGGTTCCGCAAAGCAAAGGATCTCAACGCTTACGTGAGCACCGCGGCGGCAATCGAACTGGAGAAGATCGGGCGGGTGGCGGACCGCAAGGTCGCCAAGAGCGGGGTCACGGTTCGGCCCATCGACATGAAGGATTTCAACGGTGAAGTAGGGCGGATCTGGGAAGTGTACAACTCGGCGTGGACACACAACTGGGGATTTGTACCCATGACTCGCGAAGAGTTCTTGCGGATGAGCAGGGAGATGAAGCAGATTCTCAAGCCGGAGTTGGTGCTGGTAGCGGAAGCGAGTGGAAAGGCGATTGGATTCGCCTTGGCCTTGCCCGATTTCAATTTCGCACTCAAGCCAGCGGGCGGTAACCTTTTCCCGACGGGTCTGCTCAAGATTCTCTATCATCAACGTTTGATCAAGAGTCTCCGCGTTCTCGCTCTTGGGGTAGTGGAGAGGTATCAAACCTCCGGTGTAGCGGCTGCGTTCTATACCACGCTCGTGCGGACTGCCAGAAAATTGGGATACAGCGGCGACTGTGAAATGTCGTGGATCCTGGAAGACAACGTTCTGATGATGCGCTCCCTCGAGGTGATGGGCGCAAGGCACTACAAGACCTATCGAATCTACGAATGCCACTGAATATGAGCCTCACGACCACGGCGAAGAGGAACAGCTCCCGAACGAATGACATTTTCGAGAAATGTCGCATGTTCGCCCGACCAGGCGAACTCCAGAAGGCCGGTCTGTACATGTACTTCGAGACCTTCGGAGGCAGGGAAGGCTGCCAGCCCGGCGAAGTGTGGCTGGGCTCGTCGAAGGTGCTGATGTTCGGGTCCAATGATTACCTGGGCCTGATCACGCATCCGTACGTGAAAGAAGCCGCCATGCAGGCGATCCACAAGTACGGCAGCGGCTGCAGCGGCTCGCGTCTCCTGAATGGGACCTTGGATCTGCACGTGAAACTGGAAGCAGAGCTGGCTGCCTTCGTGCGCAAGGAAGCCGCGATGATCTTCGGCACCGGCTTTCAGGCCAACTACGCGACGCTTTCAGCACTAACCGAAAAGGGCGACGTGATGATCTGTGATCACCAACTACACGCTAGCTTGGTGGAAGGGGCGTTGCGGTCGTTAGCGCGGGTGGTGCGCTTCCGGCATAACGATCTGGATCATTTCCAGCGCTGCCTAAACAACTGTGCGTCCGGAGAGAGGATCTTAGTCGTCTCGGAAGGCGTGTTCAGCATGGAAGGGGATCTGGCCGAGTTGCGGGGGCTGGTGAATTTTTCAAAATCCAACGCAGCGCGCATCTATGTCGATGAAGCACATGGACTGGGAGTCCTGGGGCAGACCGGAGCGGGCGCCGCGGAACACCTGGGTGTGCTGGATGAAGTAGACATCGTGATGGGCACATTTAGCAAGGCTCTGGCCTCGGTGGGCGGGTTCATCGCGGGCCCGCAGGAGGTGGTGGATTATCTGAAGCACACGGCGCGCCCGTTCGTATTTTCGGCCAGTCTGCCAGCAGCGGCAGTGGCGGCAGCCGGCGCGGCTTTGGAGATCATCCGCAGGGAGCCGGAGCGCCGTCTGCGGTTGCTGCAAATGGCCCGCGTGCTGCGCGCGGAGTTACGCTCGCGCGGCTTTTCGGTGCTGGATGGGGAGACTGCGATCGTGCCGGTGGTGATCCGAAAAGAAGGCGACTTGTGCCGTTTCTGCAAGGCGCTCCTTGCCGAAAACATCTACGTCAACCCAGTGCTGAAGCCGGCCGCGGCCCAGGATTTACTCCGAATCTCCTGCACTTCCGCCCATACCGAAGCGCACATCGAAAGGCTGGTCGCGACGCTTACGAGGGTGGGGGCGCGTCTCGGCATCGGGCGCTAAACTAGCGAGCCAAACAGGAATCTGTAGATGCGTTATGATTTGGAAGTTGCTGAAGGCGAAATCGCTGAGAAGATCGAACGCGACGGCGCCAAATCTTCTTTCACTAGAGGCGCTGGCGACAGCGCGGTCGAAACATTTCGCTGAAAACGATTATACGAACTGTTTGTTGAGAGCTTATTTGCTGTCTGATCTTGACTTAGGGACTTAGTGCCTTCAGCAAGCAACTCTGAACAAGCGCCCGGCCCGCCTCAAAAGTTCGGTTCGATGTTTTGTTGCGCACAGCTGAGGCATCTCCGCTTTCGAAGGGTCTGATCGCGGGCGCGATCGGCGAAAGCGGCGCACTGATTGGCACCCTGCCGCCACACCCGCTCGCGGAGACGGAACAGAACGGCGTGACCTTCGATTGCAGGGCTGCGTGCGCTCACGGCAGAGAAAATTATGGAACTGGACACTCTGGCGGGCGCGCCGCGGGCGTGGCTGCCACGATTTCGTACGATCCGAACCTCGACGGCTACTTCTTGCCAAAGACGCTCGTGCAGATGTTCGGAGCGTGCGAGGAGGCAAAGGTGCCGCTCCTCGCCGGAGGCCATTGCTGCGGATGAGACCGGCATACTTGTTACAAACAGGCCCGGGCTATTACTTTTCAGAAGTTTTGACGAATTCGACGACTGCAGAATGAATAGGACGTTAGAGTCCCGGACGGGCAGCCGGCGCCGCGAGCATTGGATTCGAATCGATGTAGGCTGCCCCAACCATTCCAATAGCGACGTTCCTGGGATCCGTTGGGTACAGGTTTATTCGGTTGGAGTGAACGGCTGCACGAAACATTCGTTCCCTTTGCCATAGGCAATCCACACCGCGTGCGTTTTCGGATCAAACGTAACACTGTGCGTTCCTCGTTCGTCCGGGACGCTGCCGAGCGACGTCAGTTTGTCACCGTTCACTCGCACTACGCCGAGCTCGCCCATCCTGCTAGCCAAGTAAGCGAGATGAGTGTGCGGATCGTAGGCCATTTCGTCCACGCCTTGTGGAACATCCGCCCGGTCAAGAATCTTTCCGTTGGAGCGGTCCATTAGCACTAACTTGCCGGCGCAGGCCACCAAGAGCCCGTTGCCGTCGGACACGATGGCTATTCCGTGCGGTCCGGTATCTGGAGCCAGCGGCCATTGATGGAGAACCCGGTTGCCGGCTGGATCGACCTCCGCAATCATATTCGCGCCTTTGATTGCCTGATAAAGGTGCTTGTACCCGGAATCAAAAGCGAGGTCCTCCACGCCGCTTCCGTTGAATTTAATCGTTGTGACGATTTGCTTTGTATTCGGATTAATTACCCATTCTTCGGCGGCAGTGTCGTTCGACTCATGAACTTGCTGGGTGAGAGGATCATACGCGATCAGGTCGGTATTTGCCGGTACGGGAACATCGCCAAGCACGCTAAGATCTTTTCTGCTTACGATAAGCATTCTGTGCGGGTCATTGCC
Organism: uncultured Acidobacteriota bacterium; assembly: GCA_963753205.1. Taxonomy (GTDB): domain Bacteria; phylum Acidobacteriota; class Terriglobia; order Acidiferrales; family UBA7541; genus Palsa-295. Next base: position 166,798 of record CAVWBL010000005.1, read on the forward strand.
ACTGACGTAGTAGGCGTCATGTTTCAGGTCGACCGCGGCATCCTGAGACGTGCTGGTCGGCACTCTCCTCAGCAGTTTCTTGGTACTGAGGTCAAATACGAGGAAGGCTGCATTCCCTCTCTCTTGTGCCAGCAACAGGCGGTTCGCTGAAGCGTCAACGCGGATAAAATCGAAACCGCCACTACTGTCCGATACTTTAATTGGGGTGCCTGCCGTAAGCGGCGGCGCGGCCTGCACCGACAGCGCACAAGCCAGTACACAGCAAGCGATGCCCGCATCGATGAATAAGCCCTTGCAGCGGATCACAGGTATTCTTAACATACGTTTTTCCTTTCGTTGGCTTTTATAATCGCACTTCAGGCTGCATTCCTTTTTGGCGCTGCTCGTCGATACCAAGCGTTACGGTTGCGAAGTCTCAAAGAGACTCGCCTTAGAAGAGATTTGTGCCTCCATTTCGTGTGCGATTTTCTCAGCCCGCTGCGTGACGGTGGCCTGCGTTTGTCCGGTGCTGGGTTTGAATCCGATTCCAACTGAACCGACGATTTTTCCGGAAGCATCATGCAATGGGAGAGAAACGTCGAAACCGTCCTTTTCTTTTTCTACAAAAGGCTTTCCCGTGCGCATAGGCTCCGAGTCGTCCTTCTCGCACTTTTCTCCAATATCACTTTTATCGGTCGAAGCGATGCCTACGCAGCCACGCGAAGTGACCGCAGAGATGCCGACTTCATCTGTTTCAGGATGTTTGCCCTGTGTCGCTTCCACGAGTCTCTGGGCCAATGTCTTTGCTCGAGACTTCGTCTGCGCGAGCGATGTGGGCGCCGTGCTGCCAAGCACAACCCCCAGCAAGCCCGATGCTAACAAGGCTGTTACCTTAGCGAGCCGGTGATTCGTGTTCATTACGCCTCCTTGCGCAATCGTGCACAAAACAGGAATACATTGCAGAGATGAAAATACCCTGAAGAGAACAAAGAGAAGTTCACCAAAGACTTAGGTATCAAGAGCGCCGCGCAAATGTCGATCAGGAGATGGACCGTACTATTCCCAGCGCATAGCGGTCATTGGATCAATGCGCATCGCGCGGCGTGCTGGAATGGCACAGCCGAGGGCGGCTGCGAGGGCCATCAACAGAGCCAGGCCCAAGAGGGTGGCCGGATCGAGCGGCTGCACTCCGATCAGCAGGTCACTTAGAACTCGTACCAGCGCGAACGAGGAAATCAGTCCCAATGTCAGACCAACCAGGACATTTGTTTCGCTCTCCGCATGCTCCGCAAAAATCTCGGCTTCACCACCGTCGCAGTCGTGACGCTGGCCGTGGGCATTGGCGCTAACGCTACGGTATTTATCACCGGAGCCGCAACCAGTCCGTTTCGCGAAATCCGATGATAGCTGGCTCGAGTGGTCGTCTACATCATCGCAGGCAAAATTGTCTTCAGATATATTTCAGGGTCAAGTGCCACTGTCTGCTCATAGAGTGCGCGATGCGTGTCTTAGTAGTTGAAGATGACAAGGCCATGGCGGGTCTGCTGCAGAAAGGCTTGCAGGAGGAAAATCACGTCGTAAGCGTCGCTTATGATGGACGCGACGGCCTTGAACTGGCGGAGGATTATCAGTTTGACGTGATCATTTTAGACTGGATGCTACCGGGCATGGACGGGCTGGAAGTTTCGCGTCGGCTGCGCAAGGAGGGAAACACGACGCCGATTCTGATGCTCACCGCTCGCGATGCCGCGCCAGACATCGTGAGAGGGCTCGACGCGGGCACTGATGATTTTTTGACCAAACCGTTTTCTTTTGCGGAGCTGCTGGCGAGAATTCGTGCGCTCGGGCGTCGCGCGGAGGCGTCCTTGCACTTGAAACAACTCGAGGTTGCGGACCTTACGCTCGATCCTGAAGCCCGCCGCGTGTTTCGCGGCAAGCAGGAGATTCATCTCACGCCAACGGAATACCGTATGCTGGACTTTTTGATGCGGCGGCAGGGCGGCGCGGCTTCGCGACGGGCGATAATCGCGGCAGTATGGGGACCAGAGGCCCAAGTGGAGGAAAATACGCTCGACGCATTTATAAGGTTGCTGCGAAGCAAGATCGATGTGGGAAATAAGCCCTCCCTGATTCATACCGTCCGCGGCTTGGGGTATCGGCTGCGGGGGCAAGCACCAGAATGAAACGGCCCCGCATTCGTGGTCAGTTATTGATTTCTAAACGCTCGAAATGCGGGTGCGGTGGCGCAATGGTTCCGCCGGCGCAACATCGGCGCGCGCGCCTTTGAACGATAGCATTTACGTCGCAGCCCAAGACATCTGGAGGAATGTTCAATGAGAGAGGCAATGAGAGTATCAGCGTGGCTTCTGGCGAGTGTGTTGGCGCTCACGGTGTGGCCGACAGGAGCGCAGCAGGCTGTAAATGCAGCACAGCAGACTCCGGCGACAGAGGTTCCACAGCCTTCCGTGCAACTCGAACAGCCTGGGGGCGCCGCCCAGGCGCCCGTTACT
>CAVWBL010000006.1:0-983604 GCA_963753205.1 uncultured Acidobacteriota bacterium
TAGCCTGAGTTTACGAGTTAGCGCTTGGTTTTCACCCCAGAAGGAAGCGAAAAGGGCCACTGGCAGGGGTTTTGGGGGCCTGGGGACGAACGGGAAGGATGTATATACTAACTGGCCAGAAAACGGTCCAGCTGGAGAACCCGGAAAATCTGTTCTTGTTGCGGATCCAGGCGCGTTAAGGTGCGCTCGGAACGAGGCCGACCTCCGCGACGAAGTTTTCCCTCGCTTTTTGCCGGATAGTAGTTGGTGATCTCCTTGATCCCTTTGAGTTGCTCCATCAGGCGCGACTGCGTAATCTCGACGCCCGCTTGGGATACGCGACGGTGCAGTAGGGAAACGAACGTCGGAGCCAGAACGCAGGAGAAAGCGTGCACGCGGAGCATCGGGTCGGTCCAATGATGGGGCGGAGAGAAGCGAATGGAGTAGGGATCTTTCATCTCCCGGAACGCTCGCTCGATGTGATGCTGGCCGCGATAGCCGAAGATGATTTGCTCGTCCGATAGGTCGGTGCGATCGGTGAACAAAATCCTCTTACCCAGAATGCGTTGCTTGAGTTTCCGATAGGCCTCGGCATCCGTCCCGAAAGCAATCCCGAGTCGCCCGCGTTGGCGCGTCACCCGTGCCCACAGAAAATCCTGAATGTACTGGCCGGAGATGATCGCATCCAGATTCTTCTGCACACTCGCAGCCGTATAGGGCTTGCCCCGCCAGCCGGGTTGATGACTGCGGGCGATTCGTTTCTGGAGATCCCGCAGGGCGCGAAGCTTTTTGGCCAGATGCTGACGGATACCGCGGATCTGCCCGCGGAGCAAGGCACGGCTTCGGGTGATCACGATCGTGCGCTTTCGCCCGAAGACCTCCTTCTCGGTGCGATACGCGCGTACCCCGGCCAGAGCAGGATCCTTCAGGGCATGAAATTGCTGCAAAGGAATGTCCAGCAGATCTTGGTGCTGGGAAGGCACCAAAGAACCAATGAAATGGTAGGGAGAGTTGTCCAACTCCTCGAAGTTTTCCTTCGAATTGTTTCCCTTATCGAAGACCAGGGTGATGTTCTCGCATTGGCCACGGAACATCTGGTAGCGCGAGACCAGATCGTCCAGAACCTGGCGGAAGGTCGTCGAGTCGTTCTGGTTCCCTTCGTAGAGCTGAGAGAACAACGGGATATGGAAGTTCCAGGAAACCAACAGCGCCAAGCCCACGATGCGCAGATCGGTGCGTTTGGATTTAGCGTGCCCTCGCTGCGCCAGTTGTGCCGGATTCTGCGAGGATAGGAACGTGTCGAAGTTGGTGGTGTCGTAAAACAGCGCTTCCAAACCCACCCCCCATCTCTCCACCAGCCGCCGCGTCAGATCGTCTTCAATGCGCGCGAGCTTTTCAGCGTCGAGAGCGTGCAGGTGATCCCAAAAGCGCTGACTGCGTAAGGCGGCTGCGGGGAGTGGAAGCAGTCGGACCAAAAGGGTGTTTCGATACCAGGCGGCGAGTTGGCGCTTGCTGGTGGGGGCCAGGGCGCGATTCAAGGCGGCCAGAAGAAGGTACTCGCCTACGGAAGGTCCCTGTTTTCGCTTGGGAGCCTGGGCATCGATGGTGTGCACCAGGTCGAGTTGTTGGGCCATGTCCCAGAGCGCGGCGGTGGCGCCGAAATCGCGCTCCTCGGCGCAGAGGGGACGTCCGGGAGCCTGGGAAAGGAGCTGGAGCAGGTTCTCGGCGGTGCCGAGATGGCGCAGGACGCGGAGGCGGGGTGTGCCGTGCTTGTCGCGATAGGACTCGACGATGCGCCAGTAGTGGTTGCCGCGCACGGCGTAGGATTGGAGGCTGGGCATGATTCGTATATACAATTAGAGGGATGCCTTGTCAAGGGGGATCGCAATGGATTGGGGTGCTGTTTCTATGCCACCATAGCGGCTTCAATAGGGCTTCTCGGGGGATGGATGGCCGGGCGCGGCTCGAAAGAGCGGATGTATCGGGAGGCCTATGATTCGTATATACACATCAACGCGTGCGGAAGACAACAGAACCCCAGTGCGGAATCACGCCGGATCCGCGAAAACGGCCGCCTTTATTGGCGATTTCGGTGATCTAGCCAACTATCTGCGGACAGAGGAAGAATGCAGACAAGCACTTTTCTATCGCTAACCCGGAAGGTCAGGCTAGAAGGCCGCCGTTTTAAAGTTGACGATGCGATCTGGAAAGGTGCGAATCCGGCCAAAAGATTCGTCTGGCGCGGTGCGAGACCCTCGCCCAAGCGTGAATGGATGTACGACAAAGATGGCATGGAAGCAGCGCTGCACAGAGGTGAACTCTATCTCCGCGACCCATCGAAGGGCGCAGCACGCTGCCGGAAAAAATATCTGGACGAAAATAACGGGATTTACTTGCAGGATCTTTGGACGAATGTTGGACGCATCAAGGGAGGGTCCGACTATCCGACCCAAAAGCCAGAGGGATTGTTGGAACGGATCATTTCCATCGGGTCCCCAACGGGGAATGTAGTGTCCTTTTTTGCACAGTCCAGGCGAGGCCCAAGTGTTAAAGTTGGTGGCAGCGAAATGCCGGATCGTCGTGGCGTTTCCAAGCACATATGAAACCCAGGAAACACAAGAGCAAAGGAAGTGTCGACGCCTTCAATCCGCGGGTGTTTCTCGACATTGCCGGGGTGTCGAGACAGGTTACGGAATATCGGAGAGGCGAGTCGATTTACTCCCAAGGCGAGCCTGCAGATACCGTCCTGTACATTGAGAAGGGGGGCGTGAAATTCTCCGTCGTGAATGGGACTGGCAAAGAAGCCGTGGTCGCCATGTTTGGCCCGGGTGATTTTTTTGGCGAGGGATGCATGGCAGGCCAGTTGCTTCGGATGGGCACAGCGTCAGCCATAACTCCTACCACTGTCCTGGTTATCCAGCAACGAGAGCTGCTACGAGCGCTCCATGCGGAGCACGCGCTGTCCGACCATTTCATCAGTTACATGCTCGCGCGCAACATCCGCGTTGAAGAGGACCTAATCGACCAGCTGTTTAATTCTAGTGAAAAGCGTTTGGCGCGCACCCTGCTCCTTCTGGCCCGCTACGGAGAACAGGAGCAACCCGACGGAGTGTTGCCAAAGCTGTCTCAGGAGACGTTGGCGAGCATGGTCGGCACGACACGTTCGCGCGTGAATTTCTTTCTCAACAAATTTAGAAAGCTTGGCTTCATCGCATACAACGGTAAAATTAAAGTCAACAAGTCGCTACTTACAGTCGTTTTGCACGAGTAAAGTGTCAAGCATTAGGCTGTATTACCTTCCTGCTGATCGAACCGCAAAGCACGTTAGCCACAACAGGACGACCCTGCGCTGGCTCTGGAGGCCGTAGGAGTGCCGCTTTTCTCGGGTGCTACCGCGATGCCGCATCAACCTCAACGGCATGGACTATGAAGCGTTTCGGCGCCGGTCCCACGAAATAGAATGGGAAGCACGTAACGAACGTCAGATCGTATCGATTCGATGGCGCCATCACCTGAACGTCAGACGGAGCAACGACTTCTGTTGATTCGACGCGATAGTGGAAGCTGACATTTCCGGTCTTGAGGACGATTTCGTCGCCCTGCCGAACATTGCGGAGCGGCCGGAAGAAAGTGTCTCGGTGGCCAGCCAGAACGATATTGCCCTGTTGACCGGGCAAGGCCGACTCTGACACATGACCTATCGCTCGCCTTAAGTCTGCGTTCGAATCGCCTTGAACGACGACCGAGTCCATCTCCAGGCGAGGGATTTGAATTTCGCCGAGGACATCGCCTTCGGCAAAGATCTGCGCTTTGGTTGGACCGGCCGCTCGCTCGAATTTTCTGATTTCGACCGCTTGATAGAGATGCGAATCGGCGACGCCGAAACCAACATAGCCCAGCGCAAGACTTCCCAATACGAACAAAACGCGACAGATAATTCCAATTGTATACGCTCGCGTTGATCGGGTAATTCTCGTTTGGTGAGAATAAACATTCATCGGCCACCCGACCTCGCCTGCGCTGCAAGCCGAACCGAGGCAGCAAGAACGTAGCCTTGACGAGTTCGCACGCGTACCTTGCCGTGGCCCGGCGCCGTAACCTTCACTTCGATCTTTCGAAAAGCGTCAGCACGCTCCACCTTCTGCGGCGCGTACCCAAGCGTGTACTGTTCGCGGAGGTCGCGGGCGATATCCTTTGATACGCTCACGACTGAGTCGCCTTCGGCAGGGAAATAGGCCGTTCCGCCTGTATCTTTGCAGAGCCGCCGCAGAAGACCTGGGTTTTCGTCAGCGTCATCTGGGCTGGACAAAACGATCGCATAAATCACAGCCTGCGATTGGCGGGTTTGTGCCAGAACCTCGGAGAACGAGAGATGGCTGGCATTGTCTCCTCCGTCGCTCACGATGACGAGCGCCTTCTTGCTCCAGCGGCCGTACTGTAAATGTTTCAGGCCCTCGCCCACCGCGTCATAAAGCGCGGTGCGTCCCCGCGCGGAGATGGCGTTGAGGGCCTCCTCGAGTTCCGCCGGATCGTTCGAGAATGATTTGCCGTCCATCAGTTCAATCGAAACGCCGTCGTTGAAATCTACTACGAACATTTCGTCTTGCGAATTGCTCGATTGCGCGAAGGAAGAAACTGCGGCAGTGACCTCGGAAAGGTTGCGCCCCATGCTTCTGCTATGGTCAACAACGAGCCCTACGGTGACCGGCGTGTCCGCTTCCTTGAAAACCGTCAGGTCCTGGAGCCGCCCATCCTCGTAGACGCGAAAGTCTTGCCGCTTGAGACCACCGATAGCTGTTCCGCGCGAGTCAGTCACATTGACAGGCAACAGGACGAGGCTGGTAGTGGAGGTGATGGGCGCCTGTCCGGCGAGGGCCATGGAAGGTTTTGCCATGAAAGATCGCAAGGAGCACGTCATGCCAAGAACCAGCACAAAGGGTGCCAAGAAGTAGCGCCCCTTGTGCCGCACACGATTCTGTCGAGTTGAAATAAGTATCACAAGAAACCCTCTCGCAACGCAGGACGTGACTGTGACATCACGTCCGCGAGGCGGGATACTATTGCGTCTGCACTGCCGGCTTTGAGAAACGCTTCAAACCGAAACCAAGGGCGATGAATGCCACGCCAAGCAGCGCAATCAGTGGCAGATAGCTCGCGGTTTTCGGCAGCTGCTTCGTTTCCGTGACTTGGGCAACCTCGACCGGCGGTGTGGTCTCAATGACCGTGGATACGGCAACTTCCTTTTCATCAGGTGTGACCGCAACGATGGGGACCGTCTTCATCGCGGCGCTGTCAAGCGTGTCGGCTTCAACAGCCGGGACGATGACCTTCGTCGTCTCAGCCAACTGAACCGCACGAACTTTGGGATAAACAAATTCCTGTCCGAAGTTGTCGCCGGGATAGAACCAAGCTCGCAGAGCGTCCGGAGAATCGGCCGGGCGTTCGCTGAACCTCATCACGGTTTCACCCGTGGGCTCTAGGCGATAATCATTGATAGCGAGAATCGTGGTGATGAGATGGCTCCCGTCTGCATTGAATATTTGAACGATGTGTCGGTCGCTGGCGCTATCCAGCAGTTGAAACGTGTAGGTCCCGGCCGGCAGAACTTGGCCGGGGACTTCCACGGCCTGGCTGAACGTGACGCTGGTTTTCTTGTTCCAGTCATCCGCGCGAACACCAGGCAATACTGTGGCGCCCAACAAGCTGACTGCGAGCAAACAAAACGCTACTCTTGCGATTCTCATCCGAATTTCCTCCTGAAGCTTTTTTGTGTCTGGTTGCATAGGATGGAGCCGAGACGATCAGACAAGAAGCGGTGTGCCCTGCTCGAAAGTCTTTTGGTTTTTTCCTACGGCAACATTGTGTACGAGGTCGTTTAACGTCGCTGTCCACTTACGCACACATTCGTTTAATTTGACCCAATAGGTCGGTTCATTGAATTCTGCATGCGACTGGCCAGCAATGGGAGCATTCCCCGGTAAGTGCGGTGGCTCTCCTAGATTGGGGAGCCGAGGCCCGTGAATCGCTGGATTAAACTCTAAAGACGACCGAGGAGCAGGAGAATCACAACCACTAGCAGAACCAGTCCGACACCACCGGAGGGGAAATAACCCCATTCCCGGCTGTGCCGCCATGTCGGCATTACTCCAAAAAGTGCAATCACCAGAACCACGAGCAATATGATTCCCAGCATTTTCGCCTCTTTTCTGATCGCCCCAGTTTTGACTTTGCTGGTTGCCCAGTGCTCCGAGGCGACCACCCCGTGCCGGTTTCGGTCGCCCTGAAGCGGAATCGGTTACTGTTTACATCACGACGGTGATGGCGATGTGAACGCCGGGGTGGTACGGGTTGCACAGATAATACCGGCCGCCGATGTAGTCGACGTAAACGTTATCCGTGTAATACCAATCGACCGGCCATGGCTGAACGAATCCGAACCAATATCCGCCGTACTGAAAGCGCGAGTATCCGCCAACCATCCTCGGTTCGCCGATACGAAACTCATGCGTGCGGCCAAAATCAGACCGGAAGCGGGCGTCAGGAATTCGGCTCTTGTTCATGGCACTCAGGCGCAGCGATGGTTCCCCCCGCTGTCTGGTCTGTTCTTCTCCTGTGTGCTGCGGAGGACGCGAAGATGCAGACTGACGCCTTTGCTGGCCGGTGCGCTCTTGTTGGGTGTTGGTTTGTTCTTGCTTTGCAGACTGGGCTTGCCGTTCTTGCTCCTTGCTATTCGAGTTAGCCTGCTCCGGTTGTGCTTTTGGCTGTTGGCTCGGCGCCTGCCTCGCGGATTTGGCCTGCACTTGTGATTTCTGCTGTTGCGCTTCCGGCCTTGCCGGCTTCTGCTTTGCAGGCTTCGTTCGCTGTTGCTTAGTTTGCTCCTGTTTCTGTGGCTGTGAGTCTTGTTCGCGTTGATCTTGCTTCGCAGATGCCGGCACAATAGCTCCTAAAAATAGGAGTAGAACACCGATGCTGATAAGACTAATTCGTCGCATGACTGTTTCCCCCTCGTTTTCTTTACGGGCCAATGGTTGGTCACAGGGAACGCGCCGTTTCGTCCAAAACTTGCCCGCGGCGGATGACGTGTGGGGTATCCCGCCGTAGCTAAACTAACTTCGCTTATGTGCCGATGCGGATGTGGGAGAGCGAATGAAAAAGTCCAAAAATGTTCAAAAGCCACAAAACAACGGCGATCACTACGACTGCATTTAAGATCGACTTGATACTTCCCGCCATGGGTATGAAGGCATTCACCAACCACAGGAGAACGCCTACCACGATCAGGGCGATTACAATTTGCATGAGAGGCATGATCTTTGTCCTTTTCTTCACGATTGGCCTGGCGCTTAAATCACTTCGTCCGCTGTCAGGCCTGGGCAACTCGAAAGGCGCTTCAACACCACAAACTGACCGGAACGGCTGTCGAGCCAGGGTGTCTGGTGAAGCTGTCGCTCGCTGTCCTTGACACTCGCTGAGAAACTGTGGGTGACAAGCCGGAGACGGACTGGCAAGCAACCATCTCTTCTGCTGCTTATTGCAAAGCGATCTTAGCCTTCACTGAGGGGCAAGTCTGTTCACTAATGCACAACGCCTATTTTCACGGCGTTGCGGGTCGTCGGAGAAGTCATAGCGCCACTGGTGTTCGGTTCCTCTTGAAAGTCAATATTATGAATGTCCCTGTACGGCGCTGGTATGCACAAGATTCCGCGCTGACTCGTCCGAACGACGAACGAGTCCGGGCCGCACGAGTTGCACTACCCGGCGGCTTTCAGTTTCCAGAGACTCGGCGACCTTCTGTGCGTAACGGATGAAATGGTGACCGGAGAGCGCAAGCTCGAATCCAAGTCGCCTTTTCTGTGGGTGCAATCCCCAGCGCAGCATGAGCCGTCGCATATAGCGCCAATACGCGCCGCGATAGTCTGAAAGCACGCCTTGTTTCCAAAAAGACTTAAGCAGTGCTCTCCATAAGTACAGCAGGGAGATCCCGGAAGCTCTCTGTTCAGGTTGGAGTTGCCAGCGGTCGAGTGAATCGAGCACACGCTCGTAGAAGCGACGCGGGTCGTAGAGTGTAAGCAGCATACGCTTTGTGCCGTCCAGTAGTTCGGGCAACGGCAGCACCGTCCGGAAGTTCGGCGGGTCAAAGTTACTCGGTTCGGGATTGCTCTGAAGGAGCCGGCCTTCTGTTCTCATGCGGTCATAGAGCGGAGTGGTAGGCGGGGCTTGCAGGATACCCGTCATCGCCCAAGGGATGGCCGCGCGCTGCACAAATTCAATCTGCCGGTCAAAGATGTCCGGCGGATCGCTATCAAAGCCGACAATGAAACCGCCCATGACCCAAAGACCGTGCTGCTGAATCGAGCGTATGCTGTCCAACGGGTCCCGGCGGAGATTTTGAAATTTCTTAGTTTCCTTTAGAGATTCCGCGGAGGGCGATTCGATCCCGATGAAAACGCGGCAGAAATTTGCTTTAACCATCGCACCCAGCAGTTCGTGCCGGGTAGCAAGATCAATGGAAGTCTCGGTAAAGAACGCGAACGGGTACTTATTGCGGCGCTGCCACCGTTCCAACTCCAGGGCGAGTTGTAAAGCCGCCTTGTGATTTCCAATAAAATTGTCGTCGACCACAAATACATCTTTCCGCCAGCCGAGATGCACAAGCGCGTCGAGCTCACCGATTAGTTGCGCCGGAGATTTCGTCCGTGGACGGCGCCCGTAAATCGTTATGATGTCGCAAAACTCGCACGTAAACGGGCAGCCGCGCGAAAATTGGATCGACATGAGGGTGTATTTATCCAGTGCCAACAGGTCGAAACGCGGTACTGGTGTGTGGCTGACGTCAGGCTTTTCCGTAACGCGATACAGCCTGCGGGCCGATCCGCGCTCCAAATCGGCGGCGATCTCCGAAAAGATCTCATCCGGCTCCCCGACAACTACGTGGTCAGCCAGCGGCAGTAGTGCCTCCGGTTCACTGCTGGCGTAGGGACCTCCGATCATGGTTCGCCGGTTCAGCTTGGACGCGCGTTCGAGCGTTTTGCGCACGCCTTCCCGCTGAACCGCCATCGCACTAACCATCACAAGGTCCGCCCAGAGGATGTCCTGATCCCTCAGATCTTCAAAGGCAAGGTCAACAAGACGGATTTTCCATTGTTTTGGGCAAAGCGCGGCCACGGTGATAAGTCCGAGCGGAGGCACCAGCGAGCGCTCTGGAACGATCTCCATCACTTCCCCAAGACTCCAAAAGGAGGCAGGAAAACGCGGCCACACCATAAGCACTTTGGGCGCAGGTCCGAGTGGGGGGAACGACCTATTTTGTTGGAGACCTCCATCCATGAACTAACCTCTTGTTTGAGCTGTCAAGAAATTCGTTATCCGAGAATCGCGCGGGCCGTGCGTAACGCGAGTCGCTCGCTGGACTTCCGCCGGCAATTCGATTTACATCGGCGGGCGTCAGCAGGGAACGTCCGGGCTAGAATCCCGGTTTATCACAAATTCTGCAGCGGGGTCGACAAACATTTCGCACGAGGGGCAGTAGAACGTCGCACCTGCCAAACGTCGTACCGTTGGAATTGCGTTGACAGAATCTCTTGAGAGTATTCGTCCCTTACACATTGGACAGTAAAATGGCGCATCGTTCGCGATAATCTTTAGCATAATTCCCTATCCAAACGTGGTCGCATCCGGTCCAAGGTCCTTCGGTCCGGAATCCAAGTTGAGCAATCCCAGCTTGCGCGAGCTGCCTTGCGATGTATGTTCAATTTTGCACACGGCGCTCGTTCCTGGATTGCGAAAGCGCGGAGGGCCGTTTTTTTAAAATTCGACGGACCATGTTTCCAATTGAACAGCGCCCCTAACGAATCGCTGCCACTGTAGTGTCCTCTTAGACTTCCCTCGGAAAGGGGACCACAAATGGGAGCAGCTCATCTTGAACCATTGCCAACTTCAGAAACTAACGTGCTTCGAATGCTTTCCCAAGGAGCCCCGATGACGGGGGTCTTGAACGAACTCTGCAACTTTATCGGTGCGAAGTCGCCCGGAGTGATTCCGACAGTTTTCTTGCGCAACGCCGATGGAGTGCTTATCCAGGTTGCGGCCGGCCGGAAATTCCCCAAGACTTGGAACAAAGCGTTCGACGGCCTAACGATGCCGTCCTACGTCAGTCTCCGGAACAAGGATGGGTATCTGGATGGATCTGTTCCGCTGGCCGATATAAGGAGCGATCCCTCGTTTGCAGCTTGCTGGGATTTGGCTCTCAAGCTGGGGGTTGAGGCGGCATGGGCTGCGCCGATCCTGTCCAAAAATAGAAAGCCCCTCGGGACTTTGATCCTGTTTTATCCAACACCCTATTCGCCGTCGTCACAGGACGCGGACCTCATCGAACGCGTTATCCACTTGGCGGCCATTGCGATTGAATGTCACTTGAATGAAGAAGAGCGGCGCAAGGTTTCGAGGCAGTTACACCAGTCGCAGGACGAGGAGCGCCGAAGGATTGCTCGCGAGCTGCATGACAGCACCGGCCAGAAGCTCGCTCTGCTGGCGATAAATTTGTCCGCGGTGAATGACACGACGCCTACGCGATTCCGTGAAAAAGTTCTCGCGCAGTGCTCCTCTCTAACCGAGAGTATTTCAGACGAACTCCGAACGCTTTCCTACTTGCTTCACCCACCCCTCCTTGACGATTGCGGTTTGGACTCGGCAATCCAATGGTATGTGAGCGGAATTAACCAACGCGTAGGACCGCACGTAAACGTGGAGATAACTCACGAATTGCGCCGGCTGACGGAAGAAGCTGAACTCGCGATTTTCCGCGTCATACAGGCCAGCCTCACGAACGTTCACCTCCATTCGAAAGCCACCCAAGCCCTCTTGAGAATTGAGCAGAATATGGATGAAGTGATCGTGACGGTCAGCGACAACGGTAAAGGGATACCGGACGGGGTGCTGGACTATTCTTCACGGACGAATACGCTTGGCGTCGGCATCGCTGGCATGCGAGAGAGGATGGAACAGCTGGGTGGCTGTCTCGAGATTGAAAGCAGCAGCCACGGCACGAAAGTAAAAGCAAGCGTTCCAAAAGTACACTTTCGCATGGCTGCGAAAGCTGCGAGCACCCGCGACTAGAGAACGGCGAAATTTCGACCGTAGGCGCTTGATATAGCGTGCGAAGGAACGCCGGATTCTCCAGGCGCTTCCGCTACTTGCTCCCATTCCATACGTATAGGAAGGTTGCGTCGCTGGCGGTCACCACATTGCGGCCAGCTTTGCGCGTTGCGCGATTCAGTGCGGAACGAACTTTTTCTTTTGATTCGGCCAATTCAGCCAAGGGCACTTTAATCGCCGAACCTTCCTTCAAACTATCGAGATCCTTCAGAATTCTGGTGACAATCCGTTTGTGCTTTCCATCGCGACCTTGCGGCACATCCGATTGCACCATGGTCTTGAAGTGTATTTGTGGGTTCTTCGGCTGAGTCCTTCCCATATACTCCTCCAAGAGGTAAGGCCTTAAATTAACAGTGCCTTATCGTACTCTCGCGTAGCCAGACCTGCAACTAAAATATGGGCCCCTATCCAAGGCGATGGGACCCCCCCCCCCCGCACTCCGAGCGAAACGGCCGAGGACATACCCACTGGAGGCGCAATTCAGCCCTCAAAAGATATGACCCGTACAGCTTCTGCCCTGTTACTGTCTGCTTGATTCGAAGGAGTTGTAATGCCTAAGCCGAAAACACATTTCGAGCAGATTCCTCTCGCGATTGTCAGAAGAATCGTCGCGGAACAGTTGCTGCGAGAGGGACGGCCGGTTCTAAAAAGCACCTCTCAGGAGGAGTATGCCAAAACCAATCGCCGAGAAAACTAGACTAAATCCTCCCAAGGCCCCGGCTTTTGACTTGCAGGTTTTCCTTGATACGGCCGGGATCGCGCGGCGAATCCACAAATTTCGAAAATCGGAGAGGGTCTACTCTCAGGGTGATCCCGCGAAGGGCGTGAACTACATTCAGGAAGGCGGCGTAAGAATCTCCGTCACCAGCGCAGGCGGCAAAGAGGCGGTAGTGGCGCTTCTCGCGCCGGGCGATTTTTTCGGCGAAGGCTGTCTCGCTGTTCAGCCCGTTCGTATGGCAACGGCCACAGCCGTTGTAGCGACGTCGATCCTCTTCATTGAAAAAAACGAGATGATGCGCGTGCTCCGCGAGGAACATACACTCTCGGACCGTTTTATTGCGCATGTGTTGAGCAGGAATATCCGGATTGAGGAAGACCTAGTCGATCAGCTCTTCAATTCCAGCGAGAAGCGCCTGGCTCGGGCTCTTCTGTTGCTGGCGCGCTATGGCAAGGAAGACCATCCCCACGCTGTGCTGAACGCCGTCTCGCAAGAGATGCTGGCGGAAATGATCGGCACCACACGCTCCCGCGTCAATTTTTTCATGAACAAATTCAGGAAGCTGGGATTCATCAAATACAACGGCGTCCTTCAAATCAACTCTTCTCTCTTAGGTGTTGTGCTTCACGATTAGCTCACGAGACTGGCCACTCGAGCACACGTCGTCGCACCGGCCGGTTCTCCGAAATTCGAGAGTTTGCTCGGTGAACCGCCTGGTTTTCGCGCATGATCGCGTGGGCAGCTAAGTGCACTGCTCGTTCGATCAGCCGAGACTCGTTGGAAGACGGAGTGCGCGAATCACGACAATACGTCTCCAGGGAACCCAGTTCTCGGCCGAGGTCATCAATGATTTTTGCGGAAGAAAACACCTGCATGCCAAACCGGGCCGCGGTCCGTGCCGTTCCCGCTGCGCTTGTATCCCTGCCAGTAGAGGTGGAAATAAGGGAAACCGAGTTCCCGATCTGACAATCGAGGGAACTGCAGATTTCGTTCAGTGTTTCCGGAACTGGGGCCCGGGCAGAAATCGCCTGAAGGATTTTCTCTTCCGCTTTCAGCACATACTGGCTTTTGTTCTCAGGCCAGCGAGGCAGCCCGGGAATTTTCCATTTCTTGTACGGACCGGAATGCGATTCATCCATGTGGACTTTCCTCTTTCAATCTTGAATTCACGTCGTTCGCCATTTCAGCGGAGCCCGGATGCGAATCCATTCGGTAGGAAAGAGAGGCGCTCAGAGAGTTGATCCTATGTGGGCTCTTGGATTTCATAGCGTAGAGAGCCCTGTCCGCGGCGTATAGCAGCGTTCCTATCGCGTCCGCATCGTGCGGATAGCTTGCAACCCCTATGCTGACAGATAGCGCTGGACCTTCGGTGTCGTTCTCAAGGAGTTCGCAAATCCTCCGCGCCACGGATGCGGCGGCTGCCTTGGTGGTTTCCGGCAGGACGATGGCGAATTCGTCGCCACCGTGCCGGGCTGCGGTGTCGATTGATCGGCAGCAATCTGCTAGTGTCTGCCCCAGCCTGCAGAGCGCACGGCTTCCCACTAGATGGCCGAATTGATCGTTGATCCTCTTCAACCCGTCGAGATCCAGCAACAGAAGAGAGAATTCACGTCCGCTGCGTCCGGACCTGCAGATCTCCGTGTTCAGCGCTTCAAAAAGGCGGCGATGATTTCCCAGACCGGTGAGAGAATCGCTCGATGCCTGCTGGCGCAACTGATCCTCAAGCAGTCTCTGTTCTGTGATGTCAACGGCAATGATTTCGTAGCCGGCAAGGCTCTCGTGGTCGTCATGCACGGCGCGACCGCTCAGCCTTACTTTCAGCGTCGCCCCATCCTTTCGTTTCCACTCTGTTTCGATCGGATCGATCCGCTTTGCCTCGCCGCACCGCACGCTGGACGCCGAGCCAGGGTGAAACCTGGGAATGACTTCAATCTCTTGATTCGCTGCGAGCAGCTCTTCCTTGAATGAATAGCCAAGCATCATTACGAGCGCTTGATTAACGTCGAGCAATACCCCTTCCGCATCACAGCGGTATATTCCGTATGCGGGATTATCTGTAAGCGCTCGATACAACGACTGCGAATGCCTCAAGGCCGTTCGGGCATCTTCCAGATCGGCGCGCAGTTTCTTGTTGCTCAAGAGTCGGCGAACGGCCATCGGTAGTTGCCCCAGATGTTCTTGCTCAACGCAATCTGCGCGTGCATCGGCATTCAGCTGCGCGGCGGATTCGCAGTCTCGCGGCGAGATCAGGAGCAGCAAGGGGATCTCCGGCATGGTTTCACGGAGAAGTTGCAGGAACCGGGCCTCTTTTCGACCCAAGCCGGGGTTCGCGGCGACCACCACATCGTACGATTGGGTGAGAAGCAGTTTTGTACACTGCTCCAAGGTCAGGACGAAATCGTATCTGACGATGAATTGCGCCTTCTTGAGTTCCTGCACACAGGAATCGATTGTGTCTGCATCACGGTGAACGAATAGGACACTGAGAGGCCGGCTCCTGTGGCCGTTGTTGCTCTCGAGGTGGATGCCACTCTGATTGTCCGCCAGTTTGTTTTGCAAGGGCTTCGCCATAGAGCTCCTGCGGAGTCATCGACGTCAGCGCTAAAGGGAACGGCTTGCGCACGGACGCTACGTGTCCCTGAGAATAGGCCGCAAGGAAAGTCTGATCTGTTCTGTTTTGAACACCTGCTATCTCCAATAGGTTTTCGTGTGCGAGATCGGTCTGCGAGCGGTTGGCCGGATGCTCTCGTGTGCAAAAGGAGACAGACGAGGAGTCTCGCTGCGGCAGAAGATTTGTTTGGGCCATCGCACACCGATTCGATGCTAGGAGGCAGTCCTCAGATGATTTGCCCACTCTGCCATAGTAAGCGTGTCCATCGCTCAAGACGCAGAGGCACTATTGAAAGAACATTATTAACTATGGTTTTCGTCAAACCGTTCCGCTGCCAAGCATGTGACTTCCGATTTTTCCGGTACGCGCGGCTGACATCATCGCCAAGGCGAGCAGCAACGCAATAACAGACCAGTCCTCTCCTGCCGTTGTGCGGAAATATCTATTGATTCATGGAGAAAATGTCCGTATTGGACAGGAGCGTTGCGCAGCCGTATGGCCTCTTTCCTCATCGCCTCGGGAAAAAACTAATGAGCGTGTTCACAACTGAACAGATGTTCTGTCTCGCAGCGTCTAGGATTCTTAGGTAACGGGATGCTCTCAAACCGCACTTGGAGAAACGAAATGAAGTTCAGCCTCATCCTGCTTTGCTCAGCGGCAGCTCTTTTGGCCGCGGCACCTGCTTGGGCCGACCGAATTGATGCCGGATATGCGCACGAGGTCGACAACCAAAAGCTGGCCGCCATTGTCGCATCCCACTTCGCTCTCAAACTAAACGCTTTCCAAAGCGATCGGTTTGACGCCAGCCTGATGTTTCGGCTCGCGGACCCCCATTTCTCCGGCACTCTCGGATCCGTGCCTCTTTCGCGGCTGGATAGCAGCATCGATTCTGCTAATTTCGCCCACTTTGATTTCCAAGGTGGCGATTTGCCCTCTTCTGTGATTAGAGAACCGCAGAGCCACGAGCGAGAAGGACACAATAAGAGCGATGGCAAGGTCGCGGCGGTGCCGGAGCCAGGGTCTTTTTCGCTCTTGCTGTTGGGGCTGTGTGGCCTCGGATCCTTCGCTTATCGGCGCGCCCGGGAAGGCAGTCCATCCAAGCCGACAACTTTCAATCGGACTATAACCTGTGCCATTCCGATGCCCCCGCGTCTAACGCGCATCGGCATAACTAGCAGCGGGCTCAGATTGAAACGTGTTCCTTATAGGATAGAAATGTCCTTTGTTAACGCCTAACATAGGTTTCGTATCACCCGCCGTTGACCAGAGCCAACAATAAAGATGGCGACTGCGAAATTCGAGAAGTGTGCGCGACCGTCCGTTCGCAAGAGCTGACGTCGCCATGTCGGTATTACATCGTAACTCGGAGGAATTGAAAATGTTGAAACGCATCTTGATCGTCGCAACGTTAGTTCTACTCGCCACTTTGACAGCTGTCGCCTCGGATCGCCAAGACGATGTTAACCGCACCAATAAGTCTGCCCAAGTCTTCCGCGAGATCATGAACACGCCGGATCAGGGCATTCCTCAGGAACTTCTGGAATCTGCAAAGTGCATCGCTATCATCCCCGGGAGCGTAAAGTTCGCCTTTATATTCGGAGGCAGCTACGGACGAGGACTGGCGACATGCCGCACCGCACATGGCTGGAGCGCACCTATGTTTGTGGCCATTGACGCCGGAAGCGTAGGTTATCAAATCGGGGGATCTTCCACCGATATCATCATGCTCTTCATGAACGATCACGCCTTGCGGAGTTTGCTCAGCGACAAATTCAAGCTGGGAGCGGACGCTTCTGTAGCAGCCGGGCCAGTGGGACGGAGCGCTACCGCTGGCACCGATCTTAAGTTGAATGCCGAGATTCTCTCTTATTCACGGTCCAAAGGCGTTTTTGCGGGCGTGAGTCTCGACGGTGCCGTAATGCAGGCTGACGAGAGTGGCGACAAGGCAATGTATGGCAATGACGTGGACCGCCACCAGATCCTCAACGGCAAGGTGGCTGTGCCCAGATCAGCGCGGCCCCTGTTGCACGAAATTGGCAAATAGGCCGCGGCCAAACGCAGGTCGTGAACATCAGGCGGCATCTTCAAGATGCCGCCCGCTCGCCGACGCAATGAAGAATGAGGGTAACCACAGCTTCCAGTGCGCATTCGGCCCGCTGACGAATATGGGCAAACATTTGTAAGGCTCCCCGCTGATTTAAACCGCCAGGGTCTCCGAGTTTAGATCAGTTGCAAAAGCCAAGAAGGCCTCGTGCGGAGTGCGATTTTGGCCCGGATCTTACCTAACTAAGGTGTCCAGTTTTAGCGGGGAGCCTTACAGGTCTACCAGATTCACCTCCTCGACGGCATATTGTGTGGGAGTGCGAGGCAATCCGGCAGCAGAAAAGGTCTACATCAGACATTTGAAATCATACGAATATTTCGCACTGTTTAGCCTTGTCGCTCGGAAATCGGTACGAAATGGGGAGAGGCGCCCTTAACGACGCTACTTCAGGATCAATTCTCGGAATATTACCCGACGCACTACAACCGCTGGCGCAGACTGACAAAGGCCTGTATTGATGAGATCCTTTCGGCGTTCAAAAAAGCACCGCGCGGCTATTCGCGCAGCGAGGGTGAAGAGCTGATCTACGCGAACTATTTCAAAAGCCAAAAGCTTGTAGGGGCCATGCTAAAAGCCCAATTGTCGCGAGAGATTAAGCGACGAGCCCGCGTCGCGCTCGAATCGAACTGAAGCTATACATTTTCAGCGTCTGATTAGATCGTCGCCAGAAGCCTTCGGCACGTTTCCTCATCGGTGCCCTCGGTCGCGTAAATCCACCGCATGAATCCGTCGCTCATTCGTTGCCACGGTCCGACAAACGGTCGTGATTTATTCGCGTGCGGTCTCGCAATCGAGAAGATAATTTGTAGGCGACGCACGTTTTGGTCCCGCGATTCGACCATCGCTCGCGCAGCCGCACGCCTCTCGGCGCTGGCAACCGGAAATTCCCACGGCTTCAGGCTCGATTCCTTCACTCGGACGCTCCGTTCCATTTGGGGTATACGACCTCAATGATTTTTCCGTCCGAGACGCATCTATACCTGCGCTCGGGCATTTCCGCCGATCCAGGGATGTCTACTATTATCTGGAAATCGACCTTGTCCTGTTGTTCTAGAAACGCGCGAGCTGCGGCGCGAGATTCCTTTGAGCTGATGGGAAACCTCGCCGGATGCGGCCATTCGTCCTGCCGATCATCGGCAGCTGCCATTTTGTTCGCCTCCGTTCTTCGGGAACCAAGCCGGTAGTTCGCCTTAGCGTGCGTAGGCTTCCAGTTCCTCGTGGCTCATTTTTTCGAAAGCATCGCGCAGCGTTGTCTCTTGAACTTCGATGGATTGGCGGGCACGGCCTTCGGCGCGATCCGCAATTTCTTGCCCAGCGCGAATGTCGCCGGCATCGCTTTCTGTGCCAAAGCGATCACTTCCGCGTACGTCCGCCCTTGCCGATCATTCGGAACCGGAGCCGCCAGCAGGTCGCGGCAGGCGTGCGATAAGGGCGCGCTTTTCGGTCTCCCGCCCGGGTTTCCGCTCTGCCCCGACCTAAACCGAGTTGCTAAATCGCTGCGTACTTTCCCGGTTTTGTGCCTGTTCTCAGGGGTACTCAGCGACGGTTTCTCTCGACTCATCCGCTCCTCCGTTCAACCACCAATTGCTCCAGACCGTGCGCGTTGCACGGCGTTGCACGGCACGTTGACCTCCACCGATAGCCCATCTAACATCCCCGCCCATGCTGCGAGATTTCCAGAGTAACGGCCCGCGAATGAAGCAACAGGAGCGTTCCCGCGCATGATGCTTTGGGTAGCCTTCTTGGTCTCGCTATTCGGCCCTGCGTTTAAAGACGCGTTCTGTCGTGTTAAATTCCTCGCCAGCCCTTTCTTCCTCATGCTTTTTTGGACCACGGTCGCTGCTTGCGCTGACTTCCGGCCGCACACGGCGTTGCGCGTCCTACTCTGCTTCATCGGCGCCGCCTGCTTCTGCCTGTTTTTCGCTGCACTCCAGGTTTGGTACGTCGCCCGCGGCCACGCCAGCAACCTGTCCCCACGCCGATTCGCGCAGCTCATTTCCTGGGCCGCCATCCTCGACCTCACCCTCGCCCTCATTCTATTGAAATAGAACCGGCACCTGATCTTCGCCGCCTCGCGGTCCGCGGTATCGTCCTGCGTACAAGTGCAGACCGCGCCACAAATGTTAGGGGTCGTCGATGTGAAACGGGTGACTTTCACGCTGCCGCCTCGCGGCGAATTTCATAACGGAAGGGCAAAGCAAGATGCGAGGCTTCGGTGCATTGCGGCCCCCCGCAACCAAACTTCTCTTCGCTCAGAGCGAGAATAGAACGCTCGCAACTTCCGAAGCAACGTTGATGCACCTAGTTGTCGCTCGCAAGTCCTCGTGTCAGCGCAAGCCGACTCTGATGGGAAATGCGCGAGAACCATTCGCGGCGAGCTTCACCGGCTCGCCAGGAAAACAAAGGTCGAAGCGCTGGACCAACTCCGGTACGCTCTCGGGTTTCATTTCCAGCGCGTAGCGGGAGCACAGATCGCCAAGCCCTGACGGCGTAACTTTCGTCACTCCTCCCATATCCGAGAGTTCCTCGGAGAATTTCTCAAATCCCACAGGCGAAATGATTTCCAAATACTCGCGGGCTCATCGCTGGCATTCCAAAACGTATGCCATTGGTGCCGAGGCTTAAATACCAACTCCCCGGGGTTCGCATACACCACGTCGTCTCCCAGCAGAGCGCCCAAACGGCCGTGAAGAACGTAACTGTATTCATTCTCGCGGGAATGTCGATGAAGCGGCGCACCCAATGCGCGGGGCGACATCGGGTGCTCGATCAATGAAAATTGCCCGCCCGCTTCTGCGCCCCAAATCATGAATCGAACCCCGATCGTTGGCGTCATGAACCCAGGAAATTCTTCGGCGTGGACGAGCCACCACTTGTTCTCCGATTGGGCACCGTCGATCAGAATTCGTACTTCTCCTAATATAGACGAATACGTCTACGTGCTCGACGGCGTTCTCTCCGTTTTCACAAAAGACCAGTGGCACGATCTGACTCCGGGCACATTCGCTGCACTTCCGAAACATATTCCTCATGCGCGAAGAAACACTCCCTCATCGCCAGTTCGCTTCCTGGGAGTAACATCGGGCACAAAAAGCTAAGGCTCGGCAGCCTCCGCTTGCGCTACCGCGCTGATGCGTTCGATTACCGACGCCTTAGCCGCTGCATAGGCATTCATATCGAGCCACTCTTTGGCCGCTAGTTCACGCTTGGTCTGTTCGTACCGCTTTCTATCGTCCGCGTTGTTGCGCAGGCGGTTTCGGAAAACGAGGTTTCGCGAAATTTCCCGACAACCGTCTGAGTACACGTGGATATGCACGTCTTTCTCCGGAGTTCGGAGCATGCGGTGTTCATTCCAATCGGGCTCGCGCACACGCAAGATGTAACCCGCCGCTTGCAATTGAGGCAAATACGCGGATTCATCCGCAGAATCCGGGACTACGACAAGAATATCGATAATCGGCTTAGCAGCGAGACCCGGCACAGACGTCGATCCGATATGTTCGATACGTAGGAGCAAACTACCTATCGCTCCGGCGATAATTCTGGAGTGTTTTAGAAACCTGTTTGGCCAGTCGCGATTGTAGTCAACAATTTTGATCTCGCGTTTTTCGATGCCGCCGATCAGGCCCGTTTCAAGATCTTGATTCGCCATAAGAAGCCGCTCGTCAAACCAATCGTCGCATCGGTAGATTAGACGAGGCGCAATCGGATGTATACGAATTTTAAGGTTCCAGGGCAGGACCTTTGCGCGGATGACGCGAAGAAGGCGCCGAGTCTCGCGGAGAACGGCAACCCTCGATCAGGAGGCGCGGCCAGAAGCGTATACTTGGGCTCGGAGGGGCTCTGTTGAGGCGGTCTGCTATCTTCGAGTCCGGGAACGACGTGCGGCCGGGCGGAAAATCGTCTGGACGCGGGAAGGTTCTGTTTGCGGCGGCCGGAGCCCTTGCATGCGGTTTGTTTTTTAATTCGATTTTGAGAAGAACGGCGAATGGCGCGTCGGCTCTGCTGCCGAGTCCGGCGGTCGATGAAACGCAGGCCACTTCGGGCCGAATCGAGACTGTAGCGTTTGCGCGCGAGTGCTTCCGGGGGATTCACGCCGTTTTTGAAGATACTAAGGACGTGACGAAGGCGGCGGAAAGGAGTTTTCCACAACGAGCACTCCGTCTCGAACGCGCTTAATCGATTTCGCAAAGGACTTGTGGCGCGAAATTCTTGATGACAACGTACTCGACGGTGCGGCAGTTCTTGCGTACTTTTTCTTGCTTGCGGTTTTCCCGGCGGCTCTCTTTGTCCTTTCTGTGCTTCCTTACCTCCACATTCCCCACCTGCAACAGGCCATACTGGATCTTCTCTATCAGGTTCTACCGCGGCAGCCCGCGAATCTTTTTGCAGTAACGGTCAAGTACGTCTCTTCCGAGGCGTCGACCGGAGTGTTAACACTCGGACTCATCTTTACGCTCTGGTCGGCGTCCACCGGTGTTTACACCATCATGGAACAGCTCAATACGATCTATCATGTCAAAGACCGACGGCCGTTCTGGAAGGCACGAGGAACCGCGATCCTTCTGATGTTGCTTTTTTTTGCGCTGGCCATTGGGTCGCTATCGCTCGTAATCTTCGGAGGTGTGATTCAGTCGTGGGTGGCATCGATCATCGGATGGAGCCAGCCGTTACTCGTCTTCTTTGCGACAGTGCGGTGGATTATCATTGCCGGCGCCTTGCTGTTGGTTCTGGCCCTGACTTACCGCTATGGGCCCGATGCAAGCGTTGGCTTCCGCTTTTTTTCCCCTGGGAGCGCGGTCGCCGCCATTCTGATCGCGCTCGGCTCGTTCGGATTTCGCTTCTACGTCTCTCGATTCGGCGACTACAGCGCCACATACGGGAATCTCGCCGCCATGATCATCCTTATGCTCTGGATGTATCTCGTCAGCATCGCGCTCTTGTTGGGATGCGAAGTCAACGCGATCTTGCACGCGCGCAAGTCCATCCGATCGCGACCGAATAATGGGCCGGCTTAGCTTCAGAATTGGTAGGTATTCAGCGTAGCCCCGGTGTTGAGGTCCATGCCGACCTCACGAGCAGAATGCCGAGCACGATTACGCTTATTGCCAGCGCGAGCGCACCGAGGTACACAAGCGATATCATCCCGTTTGGCTTCTGCGTCCTGGGCGAGGTGACGGACAGGAAGAATCCCAAAGGCATCAGAATTGCCGCACAAGGAGCGCCGAGCCTCGCGACCAAGCCGATCGCGTACGACAAACTCAACGAATCCACGAACAATTGGATGACGAGCGAGAGAATCACCAAGACGCCGGCGTGAGCGTGTCCCGCGCGGAAGAGATTCTGCCGCAGCGGATTGTCCACATATCCGGCTTCGGATGATTTCAGCATACGGAGCAAGAATGTGCCGCCGTACTCGATTGTCGGCACGGTGATGAGGATGATGCCCGAGATCATTCTGGTGGTGTTCGAGAGTTCCATTGTCCCTCCGCTTCGAGCGCGAGCGCCCTTGCGATAGCGTCAGCACTCTATCCGCAAAACTAACTGAAATCTTGGAAATCGCTAAGTATTGAATATCATTGGCTGGCTGCACAAAAGGAGAGCCCGATGCCTTGCAATCCGGAAATGCTCAGAAGCGTTCCCCTGTTTGCCCTACTTGACGATGACGAGACGGCCGTTCTCGCCGCGCAGGTGGATATCCGGACGTTCGCGCCGCGAGAACGCATTTACAAGATTGGAGACCCGAGCGGTTCAGCGTACGTGGTTCGCGAAGGGAAGGTCCGCGTCAGCACAGTGGACGAGGACCATCAGGAGGTAATCATCGACGAGGCAGGCAGCGGCGAATTCTTCGGATTCGCCTCAATGATCGAGCAAAGCCCGCACCAGACGAACGCCCTTGCTCTGGAAGAGACCACTTGTGTGGAGGTGACGCGCGACGATATTCAGGCATTGCTGATGCGCAAACCGCACGCGGGCATGGATCTGCTTACAGTGCTCGGCCGCCAATTTCATGCTTCGCAGGGGCTCGTCCGCGTGCGGGCAAACCGCAACCCGAATGAAGTGATCGAGGAAAAGGAAACGTTAGGCGAGCGAGTCGCAGATGCCGTCGCCGGCTTCGGAGGCTCATGGACATTCATCACTATATTCGGCGTCGCGATGACGATTTACGCGCTGATTAATATTTTCCTGGGGCGCAGAGCGTGGGACCCGTACCCGTTCATTCTGCTTAACCTTTTTCTGTCGATGCTCGCGGCAATTCAAGCGCCGGTGATTATGATGAGCCAGAACCGCCAGGATAAAAAGGACCGTGTGCGAGGTGAACTCGATTTTGAAGTGAATCGCCGCGCCGAGTCGGAAATCAAGGCGCTCGCAGCAAAACTGAATCTACTCGATGACAAACTTGATGATGTGGGAGGCATGTTGCGGCAGAAAATGCTTTAATGAGTTGCAATCAGGCCGATGCAGCTTGAGCCGATGCGTTGTCTTCTCCGGTGTTTTCGAGCTGCCTCCGCCGGAAATCCGCGGCGACCAAGCGGATTTCATCATACGTGATCCGCTCCGGTAATGCGTCCTTAAGAGGCCGCAGCCGATTGCTGCCGAGCCTTGCACACTGCTCCGCGATCAATTTCCGTTTTTCCGAGTCCATCCAGTCTTCATGAAACGAGATCCGCCCGGCTTCGATAAGCTCCGCAATGGTTGCCGATATCGTCTGCACCTTTCGACCACGCATCTTTGCGATCTGCTCGATTGTATGGCCCGCATCCAGCAGGCGCATCGTCTCTCGTTCGGTTTCGGTGAGCATCCGAGGTAGCGCGGGCCCCGGGGACGGCGGCACCAAATTACGCACGATGGCAAGAATTCGCTCGCCGTATCGCGCCGCCTTTTCCTCCCCGATGCCGGAGACGTGTAGTAACGCAGCCACCGACTCCGGTCGCGCGGCGCAAATATTTTGCAACGTCGAATCCGGGAAAATAGCAAATGCTGGAAGTCCTTGCCGCTCCGCTTCGCGCTTTCGCCAATCGCGCAGGCGGCCGGCGAGCGCTACGTTCGCCGGGTCGCTTGCTTCCGTCGTGATCCTCCGCCCTTTGGGCCTTCGGGTGCGCGATTCATCGAGCCACGAAGTGTCGCAGCCGCAGGCGTCGCATGCATTGCAACTTTTCCACTTAGGCGTCTCGCCAAAGTGCTTGCATATTTCGAGATGGCGGCAGGATTTCGCGTCGACAAACGCGCGAATCGCGTGATACCGCTGCCAAGCGCGCTCTCGTTCAGCGGCGTCGCCGATCTGCCCCATGAAATGCGCGAGCAAACCGGCATCCCGCTTTTGCCACAAGAGAATGCAATCGGCGGGCAAACCGTCGCGTCCGGCGCGCCCAGCTTCCTGGTAATACTGTTCGATCGATTTTGGGAGCGAAAGATGAATCACGGCGCGCACGTCTGGCTTGTTGATGCCCAGGCCGAAGGCGATCGTGCCGACAAGGACTCTCGCCTCGCCACTAGTCCATCGAGCCTGATTCGCCTGGCGCGATGCCGTGTCCATTTTGCCGTGGTAAGGAATCGCGGCTATTTCCTGTTCGCGCAGAAAAGTGACCATTTCGGCGACACGCTTGATCGTGGGCGAATAGACGATCACGCTGGCGCCTTCATGCCGGCGCAATACGCGCAACAGCAATTCACCTTGCGTTTTGGAATTGGTCTCGCGCACGATGTAGCGCAAATTCGAGCGATGAAAGCTCGCTATGTACTTGTGAGCATTGCGCAAGCGCAGTTGTTCCACGATGTCATGCCTCACATGCCGCGTGGCGCTCGCGGTGAAAGCGGCTATCGGAACTTCTGGAAATTCATTGCGCAGATTCTTCAGTTGGCGGTACTCGGGACGGAAGTCGTGTCCCCATTCCGAGATGCAGTGCGCTTCGTCAATCACGAAGAATGAAAGCGAGGTATTTCTGAGCCAGTCGGCGGTGTCTCCTCGGACGAGCCGTTCCGGCGAAAGATAAATTAAGCGGTATTTTCCGTCCTGCGCGCCTTGAATAATGTTGGACTGTTCGCGCTCGCCGATTGAGCTGTTCAGGAAAACGGCCGGAATTCCCATCTGAGAAAGTTGCGCCACCTGGTCCTGCATCAGAGCCATCAAAGGTGAGATGACGACGGCCGTACGGCCCGAAAGCGAAGCCGGGAGTTGATAGCAAAGCGATTTCCCGCCGCCTGTGGGCATAACAACGCAGGTATCTCGCCGGTCGAGCAGGCTACGTATAATTTTCTCCTGGAGCGGCCGGAATTCCCGGTATCCCCAATGGCGCTGCAATGCTGCGATGATGTCTGGCGCGGACACAGTGAGATTGTAGAGTGCCCGACGGCGCACGTCCACAGGAGCGCCCCGATCATTCCCCCGCTCATAGCATGGGGCACGCGTTTCCGGCGCGAAAGTCGGGGCTGGATCCGACCGTCTTCTACGGTTACTACGAGAGCCACAGCGTGGACTTGCTGACCGATCGGCTGGCCCATCCTCGCGCAGGAGCGCAAGGAACTCGCAGACGTCGATCTGGAGATCTTCACGTTTGAGCTGGATGACGCCGTCGGCCAAATCTCGGAGCTTGTCGCCACCATATTCGGGCGAGCCGCGCAAATGCACCGAAGAGCCACTCGCGCTGTGCACTCTGACTAGATCAGGTAGTTACTGCTGCAACCCCGCGATTGCAGCCGTAATCAGAAACAAGCGCTTAATCCCAAGTTCGCGGCCCGTAGCGTCGTACCACTCAGCCAGCGTGTGCGCTCCGCCGCCTTTGCCGCCGCCGCCCAGCGAGACAGCCGGAATCTTCATCGAAAGCGGCAGATTGGCATCCGTCGAGCTGCTCTCGATTCGCGATGAATTCTGCAAGAAACGATCCACGTCGCGGACGGTCTGCAAGAGCGGCGAACTATCCGGGAGCTTCCCCGCGGGCCGCCAACCGAGCGTGCGAACCTTCATCTGCAAAGTACCGGCAGCCGAACGCCGCGCGGCGATTTCGGCCGCCATTCCCGCCTGCATCGCATCGCGCAGCGCCGCTTCCAAACGGCCCAACTCCGCTTCGCTCTCCGACCGCAAGTCAACTTTTACTGATGCATCCCCGGGAATCGAGTTGACCGAGTTGCCACCCTCGATCACGCCGAAGTTGAACGTGCTGCGTGGCGCATCCGGCAGGCGAATCGCGGAAAACTGCACGATCCCGCGCGACAGTGCCGTAATCGGATTCGGCACCCCAAAATCGGACCAGCTATGCCCGCCCGGTCCGGACACCGTAAATTCAAAGCGCCGCGATGCGACTCCCTGTGTCGTGATGTGCGCCGTGGATGGCCCATCAATGGCGATCACCGCCGCAAGACGCGATCCGTAAGCATCGACAAGCGCGCGAATTCCGCGCAGATTCCCTTCCCCTTCTTCGCCAACGTCGCCCGCGAAAACAATTGTCGCATCGGTTCGCAGGCTCGATTCCGCATACGCACGCGCAACCCCCACTAATGCAGCTAAACCCGCGCCGTTATCCGAGATGCCCGGCGCCAGCAGGCGCTTGCCGTCGCGCCGAACCTGCACATTTGTTCCGGCCGGAAATACCGTGTCCAAGTGAGCGGCCAGCAGCACCACGCGATCGGTTTGCATTCCGATTCGCTCGACGACGACATTGCCCGTCTCGTCGATGCGGGCCTTATAACCCATATCCGCAAAAATCGACTGCAGCACTTCAGCGCGGCCTTTTTCGCCGTATTCAGGCGCAGGAGTCTCGGTGAGGCGAATCTGCTGGTCCGTGAGCCACGCGCTGCTGCCGTCAATCCAGTTCAGAGCCCGTACGGAGGCGGGATCCTGCGCCAGGCGCACAATCGACGAGTCAGTAGCGCTGGCGGGGAATGTCGCCATAAAAACCAAGATACAGCAGATGCGCAGGAATTTCACAGCTTTTGCGAGCCTTATCGCCAATCATCAAGAATATATACGCCGGCACGATTGTAACCCGCGAACGAATCGCCGGTTTCCATGGCCACTCCCTGCATCGCAATCCGAAAACCAAGATTCACCAGGGTTCGAAACGTCTCGCGCCGCGCGAGATTCACGCCTGTCGTGAGTTTCGTCACGCCGCGCGAGCTTGCATGCTCCCGGCACGCCCTCAACAGCGCGGCGAGGTTCTCCTCCGCGTGCGAATCCGGCCGAACCGCCGCAAACTTGATGTAGCAGACGCCGCTGCCGGCTTCCGTGCCCGCGCCTGCATGACACACGGCAAACGCAGCAGCCTGCGAGCCGCGCGAAATGAGCAGGACATCGCCCAGTCTCTGCCGCTGCACTTCCTCAATTTCACGAGACAAATCCAGCCCGCTAAAATTCGCCTCGCTCACCTCGCGGCAGTCGTCAAGGAACCGCTGGCGCGCGCCGGGCGCCACTTCGGAAAATCTCGTAACATCCGCCTGCACCTCATCCTGCCAGCCGACGATTTCCCTGCCCATCAGCGCGATGAGGTCGCGAGGCCAAAAGCCGAATTTCTGATACAGCGCCATATGCTTCGGACTATGCGCAAACGTAAACAGCCCGAGATGCTGATTGCCCCAAGCGCGAAAAATCTCCATCGTCGAAGCCAGCAATTGCTGCGCCACGCGCTTGTCCCAGTAGGGCGGTTCAACGGTTAGAGGCCCGAAACAGGCGAAGCTGCCCCAGTTTGCTGCAAAATTCGAACCGATCAGCTTTTCACCTTCAAACGCGCCGCGCGTCGCCGCAGGATTCATGAGCCAGCGAGTGCGAATGTAGTCCGCGTCGCCTCCGAACCGCGCGGGATCGGGCACTCCGATAAAAGTGCCAAACGCAACGCGAAACACGCGATCGGCGTCGGTCAAATCGCGCTCATTGAGCTGCCGTACTCCGATTTGCTCGGGCGTGGGAGATGTTGACGTCATACTGTCTTCTCCGTATTTATGAATCTCTTTCACTAACATGCTTGGAGTGTCGGCTTCGCACGGAAGTTGCCGCCAACGAATCGGCCGGATCGGGATATTCAAGCGATATCAAATAGAGTCCTTCCGGCGGCACCGTCGGCCCGGAAGCATTCCGGTCGCGCGCATCAAAAATCCGCTGAATATCTGTAAGGCCAAGCCTTCCCTTCCCGACTTCAATCAACGTGCCGACAATCTTTCGCACCATGTAACGTAAAAACGAGCGCCCGCGGACCACGTAAGCGATCTCGTCGCGTTCGGGCTCGCGCACGATTTCCGACGAAAAGATCACACGCGTCATATCGCGATCGTCACTCTCGATTCCCGAAGCCGCCGCAAACGACGTGAAATCGTGCTCGCCTTCAAAAAGCCGCGCGGCCGAAGCCATGGCGTCTTCATCGAGCGGCCACGGATAGTGCAAAACGCGCAAATGATCGAATGGCGAAAGCACTTTGCCGCGAAAAATCCGATAACGATACGTCTTCGCCTGCGACTGCCACCGCGAATGAAAATCGGGACCGACTTCTTCAGCAGCAACGATGCGAATCGTCGGAGGCAAAAGGCCGTTCAGAGCGCGTTGGAATTCCGCGGCGGACAGCATGGAATGCGTGCGCAGATGCGCCACTTGCCCGAGCGCGTGAACTCCCGTATCCGTGCGGCTGGCGCCATGCAGCGTGATTCTTTCTTGCGTGATTTGACTTGCGGCGTCGTTGAGGGCGCCTTGAATCGTGGGCACTCCCGGTTGTACTTGCCAGCCGTGAAAGCGCGCGCCGTCATAAGCAATGGTGAGCTTGATATTCCTCATCGTTGCCGCAATTATCGCACGCCGAATGCGGAAGGCAACTTTCAGGCGAGATCGGCCGATTTCGCGGGTACGTAACTAAAGGAAAGACCAGATTGAAGCGGGCCGAGCTACATGCGCGCGCGGGAATAGCGCGATCCGGGCCGCGTCGGCGCTCCGCCGGAACGGCAGAGTGGGCAATCATCGGCTTCGTAGCTGGGCACTTCCAATTCCAGCAGAGCGCGCGCAGGTAAGTTCCAATCGATTTTCCCGCTAGTCCGGTCGATTAACGCTCCCGCAGCGACGGCAAGTCCGCCTTCTTCCTCCACGACACCGATAGTCTCGCGGGTCGATCCGCCCGTCGTCCAGACGTCCTCAATCACGAGCACACGCTCGCCGGTCTTCAGCTCGAACCCGCGGCGTAGTGCCATGTGTCCAGAAGCGTCGCGTTCGACAAAGAGCGAACGCGCATTGATCGCCCGTGCTACTTCGTGCCCGATGATGATGCCGCCCATCGCAGGCGCGACAACGGCGTTGACGTTTATATCTTTGAAAAGGTCCGCCAGCGCACGGCCCAGCGTCTCTGCGTGTTTTGGGTACTGCAGGACGAGCGCGCACTGGATGTAGTTTGCGCTGTGACGGCCGCTGGAAAGCTCGAAATGGCCGGTACGCATTGCTCCCACGTCTTCCAGCATCCGGATAATCTGTTCGCGTTTCATAGGCACCGCCACGTCGCCCCAGTCTGGTGGCCTAGCCTATCGGTGGTAACGCCCACGTGTCAATGCTCGCGTTTACGGTTAAAGAGTTCATTTCGGGTGCGAATTCTTGACGGAAATCGGGCTTCCTGATAGAAGAAGTACACGAAGCTTTGCAGTTCGCTCACGGGGTACGAGTTGGAATGAACGCCATGCAGGGGTGCCGGCGTCATGCGAAGTGGTGCTCGCTATTTTGTGAGGGGGGATGTCCAACCTGCTGCCGACGGCGTGTCGGTGTAAGGCCGTTGAGCGGAAATTCGCTGCCGTCGTATTGTTCCCATTTACATCTGGGATTTCGGCGGATGCCGCGACAGAACCCTGCTTGAAAGCCTTGCCTCATTCTCGGAAAAGATCGCATCGTTGATGCTAAATGGAGGAATTAGAATGTGCAAATTGCTTGCGGGCGGCGCATCGCTGCGCAATCGCTTGTTCAAGGCCGGCTCGGTAGCCGGTCTTTTGGCTTTCGCCGGAGCTGGCACCGCATGGTCGCAAGAAGCCGCCGGCGGCGAAGCCAATCTGAAGCTGCCTGACCTTTCGCAGGTGAATTTTCTTGGCGTCAACGGGCACAACCTGCTCCTCTGGGGCATTCTGTTCTGCTTTTTCGGCCTGGCGTTCGGACTCACGATCTACGTGCGGCTGAAGAACCTCCCCGCCCATCGCTCGATGCTCGAAATGTCTGAACTGATCTACGAAACCTGCAAAACCTATCTAATTACGCAGGGAAAATTCCTCCTCCTGCTTTGGGCATTCATCGCCGCTGTGATCGTCCTGTACTTTGGCGTTCTGCTCCATTACGAAGCCGTCCGCGTGCTGATGATTCTCGCGTTTAGCGTGCTGGGCATTGCCGGCAGCTATGGCGTCGCATGGTTCGGCATCCGTGTGAATACATTCGCTAACTCTCGCACAGCCTTCGCGGGCCTGAGCGGCAAGCCGTATCCGATTTACCAGATTCCTCTCCGCGCAGGAATGAGCATTGGAATGATGCTGATCAGCGTGGAACTGGTGATGATGCTCGTTATTTTGCTTTTTGTCCCCCGCGACTATGCCGGGCCGTGCTTCATTGGCTTCGCCATCGGGGAATCGCTTGGCGCGGCTGCGCTGCGTATCGCGGGCGGCATCTTTACCAAGATTGCCGATATCGGCTCGGACCTGATGAAGATCGTGTTCAAAATCAAGGAAGACGATGCGCGCAACCCCGGCGTAATTGCCGACTGCACAGGCGACAATGCCGGCGATTCGGTTGGCCCAAGCGCGGACGGCTTCGAAACATACGGCGTCACGGGCGTCGCCCTTATTACTTTTATTCTTCTCGGCGTGGCGAGCGCCACAGTGCAAGTCCAGCTTCTCGTCTGGATTTTCGTGATGCGCATCGCGATGCTCGTCGCGAGCGCGGCAGCCTATTTCATAAACAGCGCCATCCAGGGCGGCCGGTATGCCAACGCTGAGGAAATGAATTTCGAAGTCCCGCTCACGTGGCTTGTCTGGCTTACGTCATTCGTCTCGATCGCACTCACGTACCTGATCTCCTACTTCATCATTCCCGATCTCAACGGCGACACCACGCAATGGTGGAAGCTCGCAACGATCATCTCCTGCGGCACACTCGCCGGCGCGGTGATCCCGGAACTCGTAAAAGTCTTCACCTCGACCGAATCACGACACGTAAAGGAAGTGGTCGCTTCGGCGCAGGAAGGCGGTGCGTCGCTCGGCATTCTCTCCGGTTTTGTTGCCGGAAATTTCTCCGCTTTTTACCTCGGGGTCGTGATGGTCGCTCTGATGGCCACTGGTTATCTCGTGAGTCTCCACGGTTTGCAAAATCTGATGATCGCCGCGCCTGTTTTTGCCTTCGGGCTCGTCGCATTCGGGTTCCTCGGCATGGGTCCAGTCACGATCGCCGTCGATTCATATGGCCCGGTGACGGACAACGCGCAATCGATCTACGAGCTCTCGCTGATCGAAACCATCCCCAACATCACGCAGGAGTTAAAGAGAGATTTCAACGTTGACGCGCGGTTCGAGCGCGCCAAGGAACTTCTCGAGGAAAATGACGGCGCCGGAAACACATTCAAGGCCACCGCTAAGCCCGTGCTTATCGGCACGGCCGTGGTCGGCGCCACCACGATGATCTTTTCGATCATCATGGCGCTCACGAACGGGCTCACTACGAACGTCGCGATGCTCTCGCTGCTGCACGCTCCCTTCGTTCTGGGGCTGATCACGGGAGGCGCCATAATTTTCTGGTTCACCGGCGCTTCGACGCAGGCCGTCACGACCGGCGCTTATCGCGCGGTCGAATTCATCAAGGCCAATATCAAACTCGAGGGCGTCGAAAAAGCCTCCGTCGCGGACAGCAAGAAGGTGGTCGAGATCTGCACGCGCTATGCGCAGCGCGGAATGCTCAACATTTTCATCGCCGTATTTTTCTTCGCGCTCGCGTTTGCGTTCGTCGAACCTTTCTTTTTCATCGGCTACCTGATTTCCATCGCTATATTTGGTCTTTACGAAGCCATTTTCATGGCTAACGCGGGCGGCGCGTGGGACAACGCCAAGAAGATCGTCGAAGTCGAGTTGAAGCAGAAAGGCACTCCTCTGCACGACGCCACCGTTGTCGGCGATACGGTGGGCGATCCGTTCAAGGATACGTCGTCCGTCGCGCTCAATCCTGTGATCAAGTTCACCACTCTGTTCGGCCTGCTGGCGGTCGAGTTGGCCGTCGAACTCACAACCTCGCGCGGCAATGGCACACTGACTCACGTGCTAGCCGGCATCTTTTTCGCCGTCGCGTTCTTCTTCGTTTACCGCTCCTTCTTCGGCATGAGAATCAAAAGCGCAGCTTGACGGGCCGATGGGGCCTCTCTGATAGGGCGAGGCGACCGTCGGGCGCAGGCTGAAGCTACTTTACGCGGCGGGAGATGTGCCCTAAACTAATTGCACTGCGGTGAGCGTAGCTCAGGTCGGTAGAGCATCGGTCTGTGGAACCGAGGGTCGTGGGTTCAAATCCCATCGCTCACCCCAAATTCCTCCAGCGTTTCTGCGGCTGCTTTAAATTCCCGTTATTGCAATACTCTTAGAGGCGAGATCATCGAACGACTGGTCGCTTTAAATGAACGGGATTCCCGACCAAGTTCCTTCGATATTTTAAATGGCTTCCTAGTCGCTGACTATTCCAACGTTCACGTTGTCAGAGGCCGATTGGTCTCTCTCTTGATTCGTTGACCGCTCCATAATCTCGATATCCGGCAGGCCTAACATTCCCGTGTCTCGTTCAGCGGCCGCTGACGAATGGGCTGTCAGCTTCGAAGAAACGGAGCGGGCGGTCCACTTCGCGCGTGATGCCAATGCGCCTGCTGGAGCGAATTTGCGCAGGCTCTCGGACGGCAGTTCCGAGCCAGAGCGGACCTTCGACACATAGATCGACTCCATCTAACGTCCGATCGATTTGCAGCGCCGCGGCGAGGCGGCCCGGACCTCTCGCTAAATCCGCAACGTTACCGGTGCCGCGGAGGCGTTTCATTATGTCGATTCCTTCAAGAGGCTCAATCGCACGCAACAGAACGCCCGCGCCAACATTTGGTTCTTCCGCCGAAACATTGAGCATGTAGGATGTTCCGTAGATGAAATACACGTATGCAAATCCCTTGCCCAGGAACAGGGATTGGTTTCTAGCCGTTCGTCCACGGTAGGCGTGGCCACTCTGGTCGCCCGGCGGGTAGGCCTCTGTCTCGACGATGCGACCGCTAAGCCTCTTTCGGCCTATCTTGCGTAGAATCGTCTTACCTATGAGATATCGGGCGAGCTCAGAGGTATCCGTCGGCAATCCCGCCCGCCATAGAAGCTGTATGCTCAACGGAATAGCGAAAGGTTGATGCTGTTGGCCATGGCTTTGTAGCCCGTGTCGTTGGGGTGGAGATGGTCGCCGCTGTCGTTGGCGGGTAAGTATTGTTTTGGATTGTTGGGGTCGCGGACGGCGGCGTCGAAATCGACTACGCCGTCAAAGGTGCCGCCGGTGCGAATCC
Source organism: uncultured Acidobacteriota bacterium (assembly GCA_963753205.1). GTDB lineage: Bacteria > Acidobacteriota > Terriglobia > Acidiferrales > UBA7541 > Palsa-295. The sequence goes on from CAVWBL010000006.1 coordinate 33,069, forward strand.
ACTCATTGATGGCTTCGCGCTTTTGCTCTCCCTCGTCGCTGTAATAGTTCGCGCCCCCATACGGAGTCAACGTAGCTCCGAATACTTTTATGCCGTGGGCGTGGGCGCGGTCGATGATCTGCCGCAAGCCGCCGATCAACTGGTCCGCCGTCACCTCCTGCGTGCCGTGCGCCGCTGCTTCGTGCGGCCAGCCGAGATCGTTGATGCTCTCTAAGACAATCACATACTTCACGCCGGCACGCGCAATCACGTCGCGATCAAGGCGTGCGAGCGCATTCGGCCCGGAGACATCGTGCAGGATGCGGTTGCCGCCGATGCCTGCGTTTACTACAGCGAGATGCGTCGTCGCCGGGTCCTTCTGCAACCGGTCGGCTAGCTGGCTGGGCCACTGCATATTCGCGTTCAAAGATGAATGAGCGCCGTCCGTGATCGAATCGCCGAGCGCGACGATCGCCGCGGAATCAGCGCCGGCCTCGACATCCACGCCTGAAAGCCAATAGTAGGAGGCTGTGGTCCACTGGGACTGCAGGTTCTCATCCGCCGCGAAATTGCCCGCGCCGGAAATGTAAGTCGTGTGCAGGCCCGACGCATGATAGGTGGCCGGCTCCGTCTGCTCGGGAACGTAAACGCTCACCGCCAGATTGCTTAGTGGAACGACGGTCAAGTCGACGGGGTCACTGACTTCGAGCGCGCCGGGTGGAATCGTGACCGACGGCGAGCCGTTGAATTTCAGGGCCCGATCCGAACCTGGCGCGATCGCCGCTTGGTTCGCCTGGATGGCGACGTGCGCGGCGCCAATCGTGAGCGAGTGTTTGCCAAACGCATTTGAGAACTCGACTCGCACGCGGCTTCCGCCTAAGCTGACGTGCGCGATCATACGCACCGTCTGGTTCTGAAACCCGTCCGACCATGTTCCCTCCATCGGAGAAGCCATCCACGTGGCCACCCAATGCTCGTTCGCCTGCTGCGGCGCAGCGGAGACGAACATCGGAACAAGGGCAAAAAGCAGAGCAAGCAAGAGAATCTGCGACGCAAGTGGAACAACTCTTCTCATTGGCAGCCTTCCTAATGGATTGAATTGCGCCTAATTATATACATCCGTTTTGACGCCGCCGGCTCGCCGATTTTTTATTTCACGTTGATCTCTCTGGGCCTCACCCTCTCGACGTGACTTTAAAACTTTCCCTTTTTCCGTCGATTAGAAATGCGATTTGTGTTGAGAGCATTCGGGTTAGGCCCAATTCTAATCGGCAGACTGTCGATTAGAAAACCGCACCCAGTTGCCATTCTCCCAATCATTTCGGCACCCTGCTTGCTGCGGGTCCTCTTGCCCGGTGATGGCCGCCTTTACGGCGATGCCCCTCTGACAGCACCGACAAAAGTATACCATAATATTAACTCACTTGCAAGGACTTTTTGTGTGTCACTTTTGCTACATATTGCCGCCGCGAGAACGGGGATTTCAATCGCAAATTGGCCGCTATGGCTGCATTAGAATGCACGTTTTGGAGGACATTGGCTGGTTTGGGGGCGCTAATGTCCGCTTGTGCCGCATCTATGGCGCTCTTTTTTTTATTTATCGACGGCCCATCGCTCGCGAGTCCGCGCCCTGAAAGAGGTACTTCAGCGGGTGAAGCCGTTATGATTCTCACGTCTTAGGTCGCGGCCAAAAGCCGCGACCTACAAAGAGCTTGAGTCGCGAAGCGACGCTTTGATTGGATGCTCCACGCGCTTCTGGCCAGCGGCATGAAGGATGAGGCGCGGCCAATTGGGCAGCTACGCTACGTAAGGCTCGAGCACCTGCCTCATGCGAAAGTCGTAGGAAATAGACGGCACCGTCACCGACAAGACGGAACCAGCGAGGCTCCCCGGCCAACCGACTCCCTGGCCATCCACGTTGGCTTCAACAAACAGCAGGTACACCTGCGTGGGGTCGACACTTACTGACACAGAGGCCGGCGTCTGGATATCGAAAGCCGGCGTCGAATTGGATTTCCGCGGGGTTCTGCTGGTTCCACATAATAAATTGCTGCCCCGCGACGGTTTCGATGGTGCCTGTGGCCCCTGTGGTTTGGCTCGCAACATCAACTCCATACACGGTGAGCGCACCCGAACCAAAGGATTGCACTAAATCAAACGATTGCAGCGAGTTCGTCCACCACTGAAACGAATATGTGGGGTTTACGGAAACGCTGAGAATTCCGGCAGTCATTGGTGAAAGTAAACTCCGACCGTTGCCTACATGCCGCCGCCATTGAAGCCCGGCTCGCTTGACGACATCGCGGACATACTCATCTGCCTTGTTAGCCTGCTTGCGGAGACGCTGGTGGTCACCGCATTGCCGGCCAACTGCTCGGGGATAATGACGTCATAATCAAATGGAGGAACCATTTTCACCGAAATGCTGCCAGCCAGGATCCCGCCAATCCCGCCACTCACGACGGGCGGCGCAATCTTCCGACTTGCCACCTTCTTGTGCATACTAGGCAGCGATTCGAGAGCCTTTGTGTTCGGTTCCGAGTTCCCTGCTTTCTGGATTTCGCCGAGGTACCTTCCCATTTGCTGCCTCGTCGCAATGACCTTCTCGATTTGTGTCTTCCTCTTTTGGCGTGAATCGATCAAGTATTGACGCAGAGTATTTTGGGGAATGCCCTTTGCTCCCCGGAACATTTTGAGGGCATTACTTTCTTCCATTGGCAATCTTCTTCTTGTTGGGCACGACGACTACCTCCGGCTGTGAGCTTAGTCTTAAAGTTGTGGAACGACCTGAATAGTTAACGTTATACACCCGAGGTGTTAGCTTCCGAAGCATTCTATTTACCGTGGACTGCGGCAAAAGCCGGAAGCCGGTGCGGTGATGGAACAGCGCAACCGAAGCGTCTAGCTGGGGTAGTATATAGGCGGGTTTTCCGGAGGTTGGCTTATTCGAAACTGAGCAGACGGCACGATGCGTTCTTGACCGATTTCTAAACCTGAATAACCGATTCGACCAAACGCTCGTCGCAGTCGCGCCGCAAACTTCGCAGGAAGAATTGCGAGCATTTAAGAAGCCGTTGGTTATGTCATGTACGAGGTCTTCGACAAGGTCGTCGAGCCCATTTGCAAACGCCATCCATCGCTCAAAGCACCGGGACTGATCGACTGAGATAAGAACGCTATGCCCACTCGTCGCGAAATTTTAATCCAAACAGCCACTGCGGGAGCGGCTATACTCGCTGGCCGGCTGCAATCCGCATTCGCTATGGCCTCGCAACCAAAGACGCCCGTTGATTTTGACGTGCCGCGCGATTCGTGCGATTGCCACACGCATATCTTCGGCGATCCGCATCGCTTCCCGTTTTTCGCGAGACGCACATATACGCCGGAGTCCGCCAGCGTCGCCGAGCAGGAAAAGATGCATCGTGCGCTGCACATCGATCGCACGGTGATCGTCCAGCCGAGCGTCTATGGCACGGATAATTCCTGCACGCTGGACGCGATTCGCGAAATCGGCCGCAGTGCGCGCGGCATCGCCGTTATCGGCGACAAAATCACCGATGCCCAGCTCGACGAGATGCACCGCGTGGGAGTTCGGGGCATCCGCATCAATTTGGAAACAGCCGGCGTGGAGGATCCCTCGATTGCGAAGCAGCGTTTCAAAGCCGCCGCCGAACGCATGAAGCGGCGGAATCACTGGCACATACAGATCTATACGAGCTTACCGATCGTGGCCGCACTGCGGGACGAAATTGCCGCGTCGGCCGTGCCGGTCGTCTTCGATCATTTCGGCGGAGCGCAGGCGGCCGAAGGCCCGCATCAGGCGGGCTTGGGCGAACTGATCGGGCTTGTTGAGAGCGGAAAAGCTTATGTGAAGCTTTCGGCGCCGTATCGCGTTTCGAAATTGGCGCCCGATTTTCCCGATGTCGCGCCGCTCGCGAAAGCGCTGGTCGCCGCGAATCCACAGCGCATGCTCTGGGGTACGGACTGGCCGCATCCGCAAACGAAAGCCGGTCGGCCTGCGCACGAGGTCACGCCGCTCTACCAAATCGACGACGGGCGCGATTTGAATTTATTTGCGAAATGGGTGCCGGATGCCGATTTGCGCAAGACGATTCTCGTTGATAATCCCGCGCGCCTCTATGGCTTTTGAGAGCGCGTGCCTCCTGCCGGCTATGCGAGCCTGAAACCCGAGACTGCGTGCCGCGCTGAAGACCGCGGCTCTACGTTTAAACCCACCAAGAAGAAAAGGGAGGCGACTATCGCCTCCCTTTCGTGCCCAACCCATTTGCGAAGCGTGATCAGCTTGCGGCTTCGCTCTTCTGCTGCTGCTTATCGCGCTGATCGCGCAGGACGGCTTTCCGGCTCAACCGAATTTTATTGCCTTCGATTGCCAGCACCTTTACGAGGATCTGATCGCCTTCTTTCAACTCGTCGCGAACGGAGCGAATGCGCGCTTCCGCGATTTCGCTGATGTGAAGCAATCCATCCGTGCCAGGGAAAAGTTCGACGAATGCGCCGAAATCCGCGATTCGCACCACGGTGCCGAGATAGGTCTTCCCGATCTCAGCCGTCGCGGTGACGTCGCGAATCATCTTCAGCGCAGCTTCGGCGGCTGTGCCGTTGTTCGCGAAGACATGCACCTTGCCATCGTCCATCACGTCAATCTTCACGCCGGTGGCTTCGATGATCGAGCGGATCTTCTTTCCGCCCGGACCGATCAGGTCGCGAATTTTATCCGTGGGAATCGTGAGCATGTGAAGGTGCGGAGCGTAGGTGGAAATCTCCGAGCGAGCCGTCGTGATCGTGCCGGCCATGATATCGAGGATCTGGAAGCGAGCCTTGCGAGCCTGTTCGAGCGCCTCCCGCATAATCGGGATCGTTACGCCGGTCACTTTGATATCCATCTGCAAGGCAGTGATTCCCTGCTTGGTGCCTGCGACTTTGAAATCCATGTCGCCGTAGTGATCTTCGGCACCGGCTATGTCTGTGAGAATCGCGTACTTATCGCCTTCGATGACCAGCCCCATCGCGATGCCCGCGCAAGGTGACTTGAGCGGTACGCCCGCATCCATCAGCGCAAGCGAGCCGCCACAAACGCTGGCCATGGACGACGAGCCATTCGATTCCAAGATGTCTGAGACGACGCGCATCGCGTAGGGAAAATCCGCCTCAGGTGGAACGAGATTCGCGAGCGAGCGTTCGGCAAGAGCGCCGTGGCCGATTTCGCGTCGTCCGGGGCCGCGGAGGAATTTCACTTCGCCGACGGAGAAAGCCGGGAAGTTGTAATGGAGCATAAATCGCTTGAACGATTCCTCTTCGAAGAGCAGATCGAGCCGCTGCTTATCTTCTTTCGTGCCGAGCGTGGTCGTGACCAACGCCTGCGTTTCGCCGCGGGTGAAGAGCGCCGAGCCGTGAACGCGCGGCAACACGCCGATTTCGCAACTGATTGGCCGGATTTGGTCGAATGCGCGCGCATCGGGACGGCGGCGGCGGACAAGCATGTCGTCTCGGAAAATGCTCTCGCGCAGGCGCTCGAACGCGCGATGCGCCAGCTTTTGCTTGTCCTCGTCATCTTCCGGGACCGACGCCAAAATTTCCGCTTTGATTGTGTCGACGAGCCCGTAGCTTTCGAGTTTCGGATGCTTCGCGGTATCGAGCGCGTCGCGCAGGCGCTCGGTGTACTTCGCGCCGATCGCCTTGTACAGAGCTTCGTCGAACGCCGGCGGCTTAACTTCAACCTTCGGCTGGCCGACCTTCGCGCCGAGCTCCTTGATCGCCGCGACCACCGTCTTGATCGCGTTGTGGCCGAATTCGAGGGCATCGGCAACGGTATCTTCGGAAACTTCGAGCGACCCGGCCTCCACCATCACGATGGCTTTTTCCGAACCGGCAATCACGATATTCAGCAGGCTCGTTTTCTGCTCGGCCACGGTCGGATTGATTACAAGCTTGCCGTCGAGCAGTCCAACACGGACCGCAGCAATGGGATTGTTAAAGGGAATCTTCGATATGTAGAGGGCAGCGGATGCGGCGGTGACGCCGATCACATCGGGATCGTTTTCGCTGTCTGCCGAAAGCACCATGGCCACGACTTGCGTTTCGGTAGCCCAACCCTCAGGGAAAAGCGGGCGCAGCGGGCGATCGATCAGGCGCGAGGTAAGAGTCTCGCGCTCGGAGGGCCTGCCTTCGCGCTTAAAAAAGCCGCCGGGAATCTTCCCCGCCGAGTATGTGTATTCACGGTAATCCACCGTGAGCGGAAGAAAATCCTTTTCGCTCGCGTGCGTATCCATGCACGCCGTTGCCAGCACCACCGTATCGCCGTAGCGCGCTACAACCGCGCCATGGGCCTGCTTCGCCATCTTGCCTGTTTCAAATGTCAGTTTCCGCCCACCAAGTTCCAGACTGGTCTGTTCAACCATGTTTCTCACTTCCTTTTCGCCCCGGATCGCCGGGGATTTTATTCGAAATCGACAGAACTACTCTTGGAATTTGCCTGAAGAAGAAGGAGAGGCAGACGAATGCTCAGTGCGCGGAGACGACACCCCGCATCGCGCCCTGCAACTCCGATTTGTGCGGAGAGAAAAAACTGCGGCCGGATTGGCCATTCAGGGAATGGATGCTACTTGCGCAAGCTAAGACGTTCGACAATCTCGCGATACCGATCCGGGTCGCGGCGGTTCAGGTAGTCCAGCAGCCGACGGCGCCGGTTGACCATCATGATCAATCCGCGTCGCGAAGCGTGATCTTTTGCGTGGGCTTTGAGGTGAGTGGTGAGGTAGTTGATGCGCTCGCTCAGTAACGCAATCTGCACTTCCGGGGAACCCGTGTCCCGCGGATGCGTTCTGTACTGTTCGATTACACCAAATTTAGCTTCGCTCAACTCCGCCCTCCCCTGAAGCGTCGTGGCCCTGCTCTTCTCTATATTCTTCTTCGACTTAATCAGCCTAGCACACGCCCCTTGTAGTGCCAACAAAAAGTATTAAAAAACGAGCCGCGCTCATGGACGCACAAGTAAGGCTTAGGACTACAGCGGCAGCGCACAAACGGTGGTTTCTTTTTCGGCTTGCGGCTGACAGTTTTCGCCTTCCAACCTCACAGCGTGGGCGAATTATCTCCCAGCATCGCCTGCCGCACCACTTTTACCGGCGGAAATCCCTGCTTGAGAAAATCGTCATGGAATTTCTCGAGCGAAAATGCCGCGCCTTCCTTTCTCTCCATATCCGCGCGCAACTTTAAGATCTGCAGTTTCCCGAGCGTGTAGTACAGATACGTCGGATCGCCCGTGCCGCGTTTCGCTTCCACTACGCCGACCGCGTGCGACTGATATCCTTCGTTCACAAAATAATCCACTGCCTGATCGAACGTCATCTGATGGCGGTGCATCTGAATGCCCACTACAAACCGCGCATCGCGCAGCAGCGCATCCAGAAAGCTGCCCAAGCCGAATCAGTTTCGCTTCGCGCTCGTCTTTTGCTCCGGATTCCCGGCTGCGCCGTAGCCTTCATCGAGCATCATCTGCTCGCAATAATGCGCCCAGCCCTCGACGTCCGTATTCGAGCCGAGCAGTTTTCGTACCTTCGACGGCGCGCTGCGGCAGCCACAGGAATTGAACGTAATGACCCGGGATATGCCTCATGCACCGCCGTCGAAATCAGCGTGCCGACATTGAATTCCTCCATCAGCTCTTCTTGTTCTTTCGGCGGCGCATTTCGGATCCGGCAGCGTCACGTTGAAATAGGCAACTCTCGAGTCTGTCTCGAAGGGACCGGGTGTATCCATCGAGGCAGAGGTCGTCGCGCGCATGAAAGGCGGCGTCTCCTCGACGGTGGGCTCGACATTCGAAGGAATGGTAACGATGTGCTTCTCGCGAATGAACGAGATCAGGCTGCTCGAACGTATTGCGAAATGTTTGCAGCAGCTTGTCCGGCGTCGTGTGATCCGCCTGCAATTCGGCAAGCACCTGCTGCGGGCGTTTTCGTCGGATCGAGCTCCTTGGCCACGCGCGCAAATTCCGCCTGGTTGCCTTCATGTTTTGTTCGTTGAGCGCCAGCAGCTTATCGAGCGGCGTATCGACCATCTCGTCGTAAAGAAGCTTCTCGGCATAGACGTCAGCGCCGATGGCGAAATCTCCATTTGAGAGGGGCAGTTCGACGTCTTGCAACCACTTCTCATAACTCTGCAGAGCCGAAATAACCGCTGCATTTGTCTTCGCAAACTCCGTCTTCACCTCAGGATCAATTGCGTCCGTGAACGCAGACGGTACGTCGTGTTGGAAAAAGCTGATGTCGCCAGGCAGCTGCTCCAACGCAATTTCCGTAAAGATGTGCGGCGGATTTTTCAGATTCTGCCGCGCATCCTGAGAGCCGCCGGCATTACCTTCTCGCGCGCAATTAAAGACCGCAGGCGCGTATTCGCGGGCGCGTACTTGCGGCTCATGATCACATACGCGCTCACGGTAATTCCGCTCGAGTAGTCATCCGGATTGTTTTCCCATCCCCGGATGTCCTCCAGTTCGAGCAGCGTGCCCTTGATATTCGAGAGCACGATATCCCGATCCGCCGATTCCTCCTGAGAAAGTCCGGCGGGATTAAAATCCTCGACCCTCTTTTCAAACCGCTGATAGGCGTCGACCTGACGGTCGATTCCGGCGTGAGAATAATCCTCGAGCATCCGGTCATATTGGTGAAGACCGGCGTAACTTCCAGACGTAGGATTGAAAACGAAGTAGACCTGGGAGAAATAGGCATTCGCGAGCGCGTTCCACTGCGTATGAACGTCGACTGCGCGCCCCGCTGCTAGAGAACCCGCAAGAGCTGCGGCAATGCCAATTGCGGCCACACCGATCCCGACAACCGCCCGGCGATTTCTCTTCATCTGCGCCTCACCCCGGATCGTCGCCCCTGGGATCCAGCCTGTTAGGATTTTCCGCTCTTGACCAAAGAGAGAAATTCGTCGCGCGTCTGCTTGTTTGTCCGAAAACTGCCAAGCATCGCGCTCGTAACCGCAACGGATCCTTGCTTTTCCACTCCCCGCATCACCATGCACATGTGCTTCGCCTCGATGATTACGCCGACTCCCAATGGCTTAAGCTTTTCTTCGATCGCCTGCGCGATTTGGCTCGTGAGCCGCTCCTGAATCTGCAATCGTCGCGCGTAAAGATTCACCAGTCGCGCGATCTTGCTGAGACCCACGACCTGCTTATCCGGGAGATATGCTACGTGACATTTACCGAAGAACGGCAGCAAATGGTGCTCGCACAGACTGTAGACCTCGATGTCCTTCACCACGATGATTTCGTCGTAGCACACGCTGAACTTCGCGCCGTTGAGCACCTTATCTGGGTCCTGTGCGTAGCCGCTCGTCATGAAACGAAAAGCGCTCTCGAACCTCTCGGGCGTCTTCTTCAAGCCCTCGCGTTCCGGATCCTCACCCACCTGCAACAGAATTTTGCGCATCAGCTCCGCAATGCTTTCCGAACTCGCTGTTACGGGGCCTTCGATTTCAACGGTTTTGCTCATGACGCCTCTCTCGTAATTCAACATGCCGCTTTGAACGTCTAGTCCTTAGCTGGTATTGGATCGCGGGGACCGGCAAACGATTCACGTAAGTTCCATATGCGCATGGCCTTACGAGCCGCTGGCGCTTTCTTGGTGCGACGTGGAATAATGCCGGAACAGGCAAGAAATCCGATCCGCGCACGGTTCGAGAACGGACGCGCCGAAAATGTGCAGATGCATTATTATTATAGGATCGAGAGACAGGGGATTTGAAACAGAAACTCATCACGGGCGTTGTGGCGCTTTTCATCATTGCGCTCGTAGCCGTATTCGTGTCTCCCGCTTACCGCGAAGGCGAGCCCAGCATTCACGGCCAAGAGCCCAAGGACTTCGCGTTCACGATGAACGGCAAGGCCATGCATCTTTCCGATCTTCGCGGGCACGTCGTGGTATTGAACTTTTGGTTCTCGTCCTGCCCGCCCTGCGTGGAAGAAGCCGCCTCGCTCAACGCGCTTCAGCAGCGCATTGCCTCGATGGGCGGAACCGTACTTGGCGTCGATGCCGACGTGGATCCCGAGAACGAAGCATCCTATAAGAAATTCCTCACGGACAACGCGATTACCTATCCTACCTATCTCGACACATCGCGGAAGATCGCGGCTTCCTATGGCACTACGGTCTTTCCCGAGACTTACATCATCAGCCCTGACGGGAAGCTCGACCGCAAGATTATCGGCGCGCAGGATTGGTCCAGCCCTGAAATGGTCTCTTACATCGCCTCGCTGGCGACGAAGAAACAGCCAGCCGGGACGCAAGAAAGCTCGCTCGTTCCCTAAGCTTAAGCACTGCAAAATTCCGCTGTTTCTTCCACCTGAATCCTGCCGCTGTATGGCCACGTCTGATAATATACCCCCCTGGGGTATAAGAGGACTGTTATGAAAGGCGTGGCCGAAAAAGATGGCGCAGCTTGCGGATGCGCCGCCCAAAGCACCCAGCGCAAAGCCGTAGCCGTCGATCCGTCGATCAAGTCTGAAAACACGAAACGTCTGCGCCGGATCGAAGGCCAGGTCCGCGGCTTGCAGCGCATGGTCGTTGAAGAACGCTACTGCGCCGATATCCTCGTGCAGATTTCTTCCGTGCAGGAAGCGCTCCGTTCGGTGGCAAAATCGCTACTTCGCAATCATCTGCGCCGCTAAAGCTATCCGCAAAGGCACTCGCGCGAAAGCCGAAGCGATGTACGACGAACTTGTAGAACTGATGCAAACGCACGGCCGCTGAGTCGCGGTTTTGGAGAGAACGATGCCTGCTGTGCTGCACAAAGATCCGGTTTGCGGAATGACCGTAGAGCCCTCGCGCGCGAAAGCCCACGTCGAACATGGAGGAAAGACGTATTTCTTCTGTTGCGAAGGCTGTGCCGGAAAATTCCGCGCAAACCCCGAAACCTATCTAAACGCTCCCGCGGCCGAACCGATGCGCGCCGATCTCCCGCTTGTCCAACTCGGCGGGATAAAGCCCGCCGTGCGGGCAGAACACGCAGCAGCACGCTCCGCTTCTCCGTCCCGCTCAAAAAAAACGGCTTACATCTGCCCGATGGATCCAGAAGTCTCGCAAGATCATCCCGGCGCCTGCCCAAAATGTGGCATGGATCTCGAACCCGCCGTTCCGACACAGGCCACGCGCACGGAATATACCTGCCCGATGCACGCGGAGATCGTTCGCAACGAGCCTGGCTCGTGCCCCATCTGCGGCATGGCTCTGGAGCCGCGAAGATTCGCTATCGAGGAAAAGAATCCCGAACTCGCTAACATGACGCGCCGCTTCTGGATCGCGCTCGCTCTCACGATTCCTGTCGTCGCGCTCGGCATTTCGCGCATGATCCCGAGCGTCCCTTCAACGCCGGCGCTGGGCTGGATCGAGTTGGCGCTTACTACGCCCGTTGTTCTCTGGGCGGGCTGGCCGTTCTTTCAACGCGGCTGGGCCTCGATCGTGAATCGCAGTCTCAACATGTTCACGCTCATCGCGATTGGCACGGGCACGGCCTACGTCTACAGCGTGATAGCCGTTCTCTTCCCCGCCGTATTTTCCGCTTCGTTCCGCACGACAAATGGCGAAGTCCCGCTCTATTTCGAGGCCGCTGCCGCGATCACCACTCTGGTTTTGCTGGGCCAAGTGCTTGAGCTTCGCGCGCGCAGCCGTACCTCTTCCGCGATTCGCGCGCTTCTGAATCTCTCGCCGAAAGATGCTCGCCTGATCCGCGCTGACGGCACCGAAATTGACGTACCCATCGCCACCATAGCCGTTGGCGACAAGCTTCGCGTCCGCCCCGGCGAAAAGATTCCCGTCGACGGCGTCGTCCTTGACGGCGCCAGCTCCATTGATGAAGCTCTCATGACCGGCGAGTCGTTGCCCATCGAAAAATCCGAGGGCAGCCGCGTGGTGGGCGGCACGGTCAACACAACCGGTACCCTCGTCATGCGCGCCGAGCGCGTTGGCGACGAAACGATGCTCGCGCAAATCGTCCGCATGGTCGGCGAAGCGCAACGCAGCCGCGCGCCCGTGCAGAAACTCGCCGACCGCGTCTCCGGCTATTTCGTACCCGCCGTCGTCCTCATTGCAGTGCTTACGTTTATCGTGTGGGCAGCAATAGGGCCCGCGCCGAAAATGTCTCACGCATTGCTCAATGCCGTGGCCGTGCTCATCATTGCCTGCCCTTGCGCGCTCGGCCTCGCAACACCCATGGCGATCATGGTCGGCACCGGCCGCGGCGCGCTCAGCGGCATTCTCGTAAAAAACGCGGAAGCACTGGAGGTCCTCGAAAAAGTCGACACCGTCATCGTCGACAAAACCGGCACGCTCACCGAAGGCAAGCCACGCGTGATGGGCGTCATCGCCGCACCTGGTTTCGATGAACCGCAAATTCTGCGTCTCGCCGCCGGCCTCGAACGCGCCAGCGAACACCCACTCGCAGCCGCAATTCTCGCCGCAGCCAAAGAACGCCGTGTCACCCTGCCGGACGTGACCGATTTTCATTCGATTCCAGGAAAAGGCGCCGCCGGCGTAGTCGAAGGAAAACGCCTCGCCCTCGGCAATCGCGTTCTTCTAACGGATCTGCGCATCGACGCTGCCGTCCTCGATTCGCGAGCACGCGAATTCGAATCGCAAGCCCAAACCGTCGTCTTTCTCGCCGTCGATCGGACTCTAGCCGGCCTTATAGCCATCGCAGACCCAATCAAATCCTCCGCCGCAAATGCTATAAGGGATCTCCACACCGCGAAAATCAGCGTCGCCATGGTGACAGGCGACAATCGCGCCACGGCCGACGCCGTCGCGCACAAGCTCGGTATCGACGAAGTTCATGCGGGAGTCTTGCCAGCACAAAAACGAGAAATCGTCCAGGCCCTGCAATGCGGTCCGTCCCAGCATCACACTGTGGCCGTCGCCGGCGATGGCGTAAACGACGCCCCCGCACTCGCACAGGCCGACGTCGGCATTGCCATGTCCACCGGCACTGACGTGGCTACGGAGAGCGCCGCAATTACGTTGCTTCACGGAGATCTTCGCGGCGTCGCCCGCGCCCGCAAACTCAGCCGCGCCACGATGCGCAACATTCGCCAGAATCTTCTGTTTGCGTTCCTTTACAATTCCCTCGGCATACCTATCGCCGCCGGCGTTCTGTATCCCTTCTTCGGCTTGCTGCTCAGCCCCGTAATCGCCAGCGCAGCCATGACGCTCAGTTCCGTCTCGGTAATCACCAACGCCCTGCGACTCCACCGGCTCAAGTTGTAAGCCGGTGTTCGGCTGCGTGTGCATTTGCTGAATTGAAAAAGCGTGCGGCTGTTACGAGCGAAAGCACGATCGGTTCCGATATCTTCTGCGGGTACTCCAGTAAAGTTGAGACCCAAGATTTTCAGGTTGCTCTTGTCAGCTTCGCGGTCCGATACGCACCGATAGCTTAGCTAAGCTAGCCGGGGTCGACCTGGTCCCAGAGCTGACGTTCGAGGCTATAGGGGTCGTCGACGACTTTGCATTGGGCGTCGATGAACATGGTCGCGCGTTTCTCGCTGGTGTAGGGGGGCCATGCGGGCTGCCCTTTAGCCGAGGGATGACCGGTGCGGGCAAAGCTGCTCCAGAAGCCGCTCATGTTGCGGGCTGTATCGATGCTGCTCTGGTCCGAATCGCCGAATACGCCACCAGCGGGAGACCGGCCTGAGGGCGATCCGGTATCGGGAGCCGGAACATTGTTGAACTTGTAGACGATTTCGGCGGCATGCGCGGCTCCGTATATGTGGTTCGTGCCCGGGATCAGGCGCTTCGATTCATGAACGAAGTTGTACATATAGATGGGCGCGCCGTGTTGCGCGGCTTTCCGCTCGGCGATCGTGACGGAGCCAATCACGTCAAAGCGCGCGGTGGCGATGGCGACATACAAATCCGCAGGCGAATCGTCGGGCCGGCTCTTTTTGTAGGTATCGAGAATGCGACCGGCGTCCGCACCGAATTCACGGTCGAGACGCTGCTTCAAAGTGTCTTCCGTTAGGGAATAAACGTCCGTGGCGTGCTGCTGCGCGAAGAAGAAGTTCATCTCATCGCGGTTGTAGCCGACGATCAGCGGCTTGTTTTTCGATATGGCTGGTGCCATGGGATAGAAGGGATCGTTCGGCATGACGTGGCCATCGAGGACCGGGCCGAAACCGCTGCCCGCGCCATTGCTTGTAAACCCATTGCGAGCGGTTCCGCGCAGCATGGACGGTCCGCGGTTTTGATCGCCTTGCGCAGGCGCAGGCGGACGGCCGAGCGACGCTTGTATCTCGACGAGCTTGTCCGCGGGGATTTCGAGAAGCTGGCGCCATTGCGATTTACCCAGGCCGAGCTGCTTGAGGACCATCGCTCTGGTTTGCGTTGCGGCATCTATGGAACGGAGGCGAATGCCGGGGCCGCTCTCAATGGACGCTTTGTTGAAGTACGGCGAAGCGGAAGGCATCGCGTACAAGCAAGAGGTCTTGGCTCCGCCGCCGCTCTCGCCGAAGATCATCACATTGTTGGGGTCGCCGCCGAATCTGGCGATATTGTCGTGAACCCATTTCAAGCCATCCCGGATATCCGCAAGACCTTGATTCCCCGACGTGGCGTATTCCTCGCCGCCCAAATCGCCGAGATAGAGATAGCCGAGCAGACCGAGCCGATGATTGGTGGCGACAACGACGACATCCCAAGTGCGAGCGAGGTTGCTTCCATCCTGATATGCGGCTGCTCCTGAGCCAGTGGTGAAACCGCCGCCGTGGCTGTAAAACATGACTGGGCGCTTGCGCCCGTCCGCCGCGGGCGTCCAGACATTTAGAAAAAGGCAATCCTCCGCGTATGCAGGTTCGTTTGCGCGACCTCTGCCGGGCTGCATCGAGGGAGCGCCGAATTCCAATGCATCACGCACCCCCTTCCAAGGCTGCAGCGGCGGCGCCGCTTTGAAGCGGTTCGCGCCGGAGACCGAGCCGCCGTACGGAATGCCTCTGAATCGGACCAAGCCATTTCCCTGCGCGCCCCGTAACTTTCCATAGCTGGTTTCGACTTCCACGTACGGCGCGCTCAGAGGAACGGCTTGTCCCCAGGCGTCGCGGACAGTGTACGCGCCAAGCAGGGCTGCCGAACTTGCCGCCAGGAAGCCGCGGCGGGTCAACAGGAATGGGAAAGTCTTGCTGGTGTCGGCCATCATTGTCCTCTCTCTTTTGCTCATTTTTTTGAAACCGTCACGATGTATGCCGCCGTTTGCGTTCCATCTGGGGATTTGACGTCGATTTCTATTTTGGGAGATGCCAATTTGATTGCATGGGGATTTCCTGCGCCGGCCGGCTCACCATCTATCGCCACGGCAGAACGGCTTGAGGTCGGATCCGCGGTAATCATGACGCTAGACACCGCACGTGACAGCTCAACTGTGTAGTCCTTTACATCGGGCGTGAAATCCGGCGTGAGGCTTGGGCCATCGACATCCAACCACGTCAATCCTGCAATCTTTTCGACGGGCGCCGGAAGATAGTGATCGTGATTTACGTTGACTGCGACCCAGTTGGGGTCGTGGAAGCGATCGCCCGGCCGGTAGGATGGAACCAGCGCCGCATCGCCCTCGTCCATTAGCCGCTGCAATGCGCTTTCGAGATTATCGAGGTAGGCTTCCCCCTGCAATGGGTGATCGTCATGGCCCGTGAGTATGTACTTCACATTGGGACCGATTTTCGCGCGGACGGCCTTGATTGTGGATAGATATGCATCCAGCGGATGTTGGTCAAATTGCATCCAGAGCGCGTCAGGAGGTAGAGGGTTGTTGTTTCCGAACGCGTCGCCGGTGAAGAGTTCGCCGTTTTTTGCATCAAGAATCACGATTGAGCCAAGCGTGTGTCCTGGCGCTGCATAAATCACGAGTGAGCGGTCGCCCAGATCGATACGGTCGCCGTCATGGTTTGAGACGACATGCCTTGCGATTACGTCATCCGGTATACCCAGGCTCTTGAGCAATCGCTCGAGTCCTGCACGATCCGGTTCGCCGATGTGCTCAATACTCTCTGTGACGAACTGATCTGCCTGACCGATGTGGTCGGGATGATTGTGCGTGAAGATAACCTCGAGCGGCAGGCCGCCCGTGAATTGCGAGACGTAGGACTTCAGGTCACCGCGGCCGAGGCCCGAATCAATCAAAACATATTCCTTGCTACCCCTTAGCAAGAACATTTTGTCGTTCTCGCAATCGCGGATCATCCGCACGCCGGGCAGGACCTCTTCGGAGACGTATGCGTTCCGGTCGCGTCGATCAATCGTGTATTCGAAATTGCCGATGTCGCTATTGGTGTGGTCGTCTTCGATGGCGACTGCGCGGATCGTGTAACCGGCCTTGATGCCGTGGTCGCCTTCATAAAAGCCGGCCAGGAAAAGTAGCTGGGAAGGATCGTACGATGTACTTTTGGCGGTTGGAACACTGCCGTCGAGCGTGTAATGAATTGTCGCGCCGGGTTCGGCGTCGAGCAAGGTGACGGATTCGGTCGTCGGAAAAGTGCCTGAAGGCGGAAACGCGGTGGGCGCCGGAAGCTTGGGCCCGTGCCCCTGGGGCGGTGGCGGACCGAATTGGGCGCGCGACACAGCAAACAGGCCGGCCACGAGCACAGCCAAACCGCACGTCACTATAAGATTGCTTCGTCTCATTGTGACTCCATGATCGTTTTCGCAAGCGCTCTCGCTCGCCTAGTGCGGAGCGACTTCGTTCCGTTACTTGGCGAGCCACCACGCGCCGAGCAACGAGGAACCGGTGCTGAGTTGCGCTGCTACCTGGTCCTCTTCACGAGACCAGACGAAATACTGCCCCGGGACGTGCAACGCAAAATCCCCCATAGCTGCATTGGCAGCCGCCAATTCTTCGAAGGAAGCTATCAATATGGGATCGAATGGGTCGTCGTAAAAGAGCTCGAATTTTTGAGCCGCAGTCATTTTCGCGAGGCTCGCTCGGATCAGTGATTCATCGAGTCGGACATCAGGCCGACGAGTCCATTGACGATGCCGTCTTCGGCGCAACCAGGCTTAAGGCGAGAACTGAGGACTTCGAACGTCTCGTGGCTGAACGATTGGTCATTTGGGATATAGCCAGAGCCTGCATTGCCGTCCGTAAGCGTCACCATCAGGGCGTCGTGAAGGGGCGATTCCTTCTTGAGACGAAGCCAAATCTCGTTGTAGACCTCAGCATTCACCGCGTTGAAGGCAATTGGGCCCACCCTCAGCAGGCCGAGCCGGAGGTTGACCGGCGGGCCATCCTTGTACTGTCCTTCCATGCCTTCGCGCCCGATATCGGTGCGGATGCGGCCGGGGCATTCGATGGTTTTCGAGCCGCCCCAGATGCGAACGTCGCCGCTGAACTTATCGGTGTGCTGCATCACGCGCATGGCTTCCTGGCTGATGATTTGGCCTTCGGCTTTTACCATCTGGTCCAGCTCTGCTGTGGCTGCTTCGACTGCTGCCGGGTCTGGCCTGGCGTTGGGATCGGCTGGAGCTTGTCCGAGCGGCGGTCCACCGGGCTTGCGGCCGCGCAAGACTGCAGTAAGGTCGCCATGCGGCTGCAGATACAATGGGTTTTGATCGCCCGAGGCACTCTGCGTGAAAACGGCTATAGGTTTGTCATCGTAATAATGCTCGATGTCTGCAGCAGCCTGACCGGCGAAATCGGCGCTCACAATTCCAGTCAAGTAGTAATTGATCGGGTGCATCGCGTAATTGAAATAAACGGCAATCGGATCGCCCGATGGCGTCTTGATCGTGACGACAGCGATGGTCTTATCAGATGGCGCATCCAGATTCGGCCCTTGATACCATTTTTTCGTGACGGGGTTGATGGCATCGCGGTTTACGTTGAGATAGACGTCGCCGGTGCTGAAGCCAATTACCGCGGGCTGTAACGTAGCTTTCGCTTCCTGAACGGCTCTTACGATGGCGTCAGCCACGGGCGACGGGCCATTCTGTGAGGCAGGTCCTCTGGCGCCCGCTGGCGGACTGTTCGGCGCTCCCGGAACGGCGCCTCTGCCACCCTGCGACTGCGTTCCGGGAAGAGTCATGCTGCGGGAGAACGGGCCGCCGTCGCTATGGGTGTGAATCGCAGAGATCAGGATGTTGTCCAGGGGGCATTGCAACTCGGCCGCGATGCGTCTGGAAGCATCCTCCCAAACGGCACTGCTCAAGCCGCCCTGATCGGCATTGAGAACTGCCGCGCGCGTGGAACCATTGTCCAGAACAATCGCACGCACATAGAGATGGTCGCGGAGCGTTTCGGGCCAACCGTTCGACATTGGTTGAAGCGGCGGCGTAATGTCAACTTTCGCCGCGCCGGCACGCAGCGTGTCTGCCTTTGGCGCCGATTGCGCTGGACATGATGCGGGCAATATCAGCAAGGCAACGAAGGCGAGCCCTTTTGCAAAATCAATGGGGGAAAGTACTTTCATGTACTCGAATTCCCTTCCTGCGGTGCCCGGCCTGTTAGGATACTCGCCGGCGTTCTACCGGTACGAAGCATCTGAATCTTCATTCAAGTTCCTGGTGCAGCGGACGTTAAGCCCTGAACCGCAAAGCTCAACGCCCGATTGCACCAGACTCGGGCGACCGAGGATAGCGAGCGCACGCTCGATACGAGCCGCACCATTCTGCAAGGGAGACGGTCCCGACTGACTCTCGTAACCGAGACCACGTTCCCCTTTTCACGGACTGTTCCATGCACGTGGTGCTTCGGGCAAGTATGCTGCCGTAGCGAAAACTCAAGGATGGATTTTGCCAGCCGCCTTTGATGCGCCTAAAAGCCGCGTTTGCCTGTCTATAGGGAATGTCTTTCAATAGAGACGCAAATTGCTGGACAGCGGCATACGAGGGACGTAATATACGGCCCAAAAGCAGGAAGTCGCGCGGGTAGGCCTTTTTTTTGGTCTTCTTGCGGCTCCGGGTGGATCGATGTCGAGCGCCGATGTTAAACCACTGAGATGGGCTCCACGAACTGAAGCTGATTTTCAGGCGATTCGGCAGCAGTTGGCACGAATCCTGTCGACGGCACATTTCAGCACGAGCAAGAGGTACCCTGCCCTCCTTAGCTACGTTGTCGAAAGAACGATTCAAGGCGACACCGAATCCCTGAAGGAACGTACGCTCGGCATCGAGGTATTTCGCCGCGATCCCCAGTACGATACGAGCGCCGATCCGGTGGTTCGCATCGCGGCGGGTGAGGTGAGAAAAAGGCTGGCGCAATACTATTACGATGCCCGCCACAAGAACGAGATTCACATCGAGCTTCCTCCCGGATCGTACGTCCCCGAGTTTTATAGCCCGGCAGAGCAAGCGGCCAGCGCCTCGCAGGGCGCGGATCAAAGTGCGGGAATTCCATACGGTGCGGATGGAAGAACAGCTACGGCGTTTCGGCTGAAGAGCGGGCATTCTGCGCATAAGAGCAAGAATCGATTGCGCGTCTTAGTTCCCGTGTTCTGCCTGGTTTTGGGCTTCGTGGCAGGTGTTGTAGGAACGCGTGTGCGAACCGCCGTATCGTCCGCGCCGCCGACAGCTCTGGACCAATTCTGGCGTCCTTTAATCAGCGCGCCAGGTACAGTATGGCTGTGTGTGGGCGAGGCGTACGTGACGGGAATTGAATTAAACCCGAATGGCGCCCGCAACCGATTCACCTCGAACTACCGTTTAAGCTCTGGGGAAGAACGCACGTACCCTGCGTTAAACTTGGCAGATTCGACGGTACTGGCGCGCGTGGCCGGGCTGCTGCAGACCCGAAATAAGAGCTATTCGGTCCACGGCGAAAGCGAGACGACCTTTTCCGATTTAACGAACGCGCCTTCTGTGCTGATCGGATCCTTCAACAATGACTGGACGATTCGCCTCTCGGACCAATTGCGTTTCCACTTCGAAATGGACCGCGAGGCGGGGGAACAATGGATTGTTGACCGCCAAAAGCCCAATGAAAGAATTGGCGTACACGCGATCGGTCTCGACACACCCGATCGCAAGGACGCATACGCGATCATTTCTCGAGCACACGACGCTAGCACCGGACAAATCGTTGTTGGATTGGCCGGCATCTCGACCAACGGCACGACGGCGGCAGGCACATTTGTCTCCGAGCCTAGTTATCTGGAAGACTTTGCAAAAAATGCGCCCCATAACTGGCAAAACGAAAATCTAGAAATCGTCATCGCAGCGCCCATTGTCGATGGCAGCCTCGGGCCTCCGCATGTTGTCTCCAGCTATATCTGGTAGCTTACACAAGGCGCAGCAGGCATGCGCCCCCAATGGAAACAATTCCAAAGCAAAGGCATCCGCCTAAAGACGGCCGGTACAAAAGGAAAATCCTAAAGACACAGGCGCGAGTGCTCTACCCCTAATAGAACAAATACTTGCGCCACTTTTCGTCGCGATGGCCAATGAGGCGCATCAACTGGCGCGAGGTGTGGAGTGTGAAGGGGCGCGGCCGGCGCTGAAGTTTGATGCCAGCTTCCTCGGGAGTGCGATCGCCCTTGCGGTTGTTGCAGGTGTAGCAGCAGGCGACGAGGTTCTCCCAAGAGGAGCGTCCGCCACGGGAACGCGGCATAACGTGATCGAGCGTCAACTCAGACGCGGGAAAGGCGCGGCCGCAGAACTGGCAGGTGTTGCGGTCACGCAACAGAATATTCTTGCGCGAAAGCGCGCGGCTTTGCTGCGGAATATGGCGATAGCTCAACAGCCGGATCACCGAAGGCACCTGCACGGCGCGCGAAGTGGAATGAACTTCGTGGTGGCTGGTCTCTTCGGCTTGCGCGACGCCCTTGAGCATGAGCACCAGTGCGCGACGAACGGCGGTGACGTTGATCGGCTCGAAAGTGGCATTGAGAACGAGAACGGGAGCCTGCATTACAGAGGGGCGCGGTGCGGGGGACGGCTTTCTGGGCACAGCGTCCGGCGCGAGCCCGCCCGTCGGCGCACCAGTGCTCAGCTTCGGGCGCGGACGCAGGCCAGCGGTGTGCCGGTTGTCCATTTTGGCGCTCGTTTCTTTGGCAGTTCTCCTGCGCCTTTGATGCCCAGCAAGGAACGCCGGTTGCAAGGCGCCTGAGCCATTATCGCTTAAGTAGGGCGCGTTTTTATAAAAATTGTGTGAATGGCGAACATAAGTGAAACAGGGTGGTGCGGGGAATTTCCCCGAGGCAGGAGCCTCGGGGCTGGGATTTGTGGGGACTACGATTAGACGTTGTGGCGGGGGATGGCGCGGGCGACGGTGAGCGCGATGACTTCGGCGGCGCCCGCGGCGAGCAGCGCGCGAGAGCAGGCGTCGAGCGTGGCACCGATGGTCATGACATCGTCAATGAGGAGGATGCGGAGTTTATCGACGCGGGAGCCTTCGCGCATTGCGTAGGCGCCCCGGACGGACTCGCAGTGTTCGCTGCGCGAGAGCACGAGCCGCGGAGTGCGAGGTTTGGTGCGCGCGAGCAGATAGCGGCGGAACGGCAGCTTCAGACGCTTGGCAAGCGGGCGCGCGATCATACCGACTTGATTGTAGCCGCGCTCCCGGCGGCGGTCGGCGTGGAGCGGCACGGGAACGATGACGTCAGCGCGCCAGGCGGAGGCGTCACGCTGCGAGAGACGCGCAGCGAAGAAGTCGCCGAGGCGCGTCACCTCTTCGTATTTCAGCGGCATGATTGCGGAGGTGAGCGACTCGTTGTAGGCGGCCCAATTGCGCGCGCGGGTGAAGGCGAACGTTTTCGCGCGGCAGAGGCGGCAGGGCGGCGGGCGTTTGCGGACGTCCGCAAGAGTGGCAAAGTGGCTCGACGATTTCGACGAACGATGAAAGGCAGGTGCGGCAGATCGGGATGCGGCTGGCGTTGAGGAGAGGCGCTTCGCATATCCGGCAAGGCGCTGCAAAGAGCACGGAGGCGAGCGCGTCGAGGGCGGGTTGGAAGGTCACGGCAGCGCCTTGACTTGGGACGTACCGCGCAAACTACCTCAAATCAGGCAAAAAAGGAAACGTTAAAAAAGGCCGGTCCCGGATGGGACCGGCCTCGTTTAGTGGCACAGATTGGTTAGAAGCTGAACCGGGCGCTCAAGCGAACTGTCCGCGCACCCTGAGACAAGATGCGAAGTCCATACTGACTATTTAGGATCAGCCCCTGCGTGTTCGCCAACGCAACCGGGTTGTAGCCCGTCAGCGCTGCTTGGAAGTCGTATCCCGCCGGGTTCGACTTAGTGGCGAACGGCAACCATTCGTTGGCTTGGGCAAACGGGTTCGGGTTATCGGCCAGGTCGGCGCGTTGGTTGAGGAGGTTGATGACGTTGAACTCCAACGTGAGCTTCATCGCCTCGTTGGACTTGCTGACGTTGAAGCTGTGGGCGAAGTTGAAGTCCGTCTGCGTATAGACGGGCATTCGAGAGCCGGTGTTCACTCCGATGAGAGTCAAGTTGCCGGAGGAATCACGCCCGAGTTGGGCCCACCGTCCACGTTGGTCCCAGAACTGGCACGATGACGTGCTGTCAATCACGGGAACGCAGGTGGAACGCGGGGAGCCCTCGGCGATTGTCTGGATAAATCCGAGCGTGGTGACCATCCCGTGCCATCTAAGATCATAGGAACCCGCGCCGGAAACGACGTTGGGGCGATCGGTGCCCAATGGGCCGTCTACGACTTTGCCGGAAGTGGTGTACTGCATTTCAGGCAAGTCGAAGGATCGGTTGTTGTTGGCGTTATGGCGTCCACCGTTGCCGTCGGTAATGTCCGTATCCGTCAGCCCGGAGTAATTTCCGTACAGGCGGCTGAAGGTGTAGGTGAGCTGGCCAAACAGCGCTGAGCCATGATACGTGAGACGCGTCTCGAGTCCGTCGTACTTGCGCGTCGCGCGTGGCGCGTTCGGGCACGAGGGACATAGCGGCGCATTAAATCCGTCGGCGGGCAAAGCCCGATGCAGAAGATTCGAATAAGTGTTTGGACCAGGATTGCCGATGTAGTACTGGGAATCGTCAATCGACTGGTCGTCGATGGCATTGTCCAACCGCTTGCGAGCATACCGAACTTCAAGTCCAAGGCTCGGCTTGATTGACCAATCCGTCCCAACCAAGAATTCATGCTGAGACATTGGCTTAATGTTGGGGTCGACACCGGGATCGGCGGGATCACCGGCCGGGGCGCGCCAGTTGATATTTTCGATGAAACGGCCAACGGTGACGCCAGCTGAAGGATCTGATCCGGGCCCACAGGCATGGCCGCCAGGGCTGCTTGGCGTAATCGCTGTGTAGTCGACCGAATCCATGGCATAAACACAGTCGTGCCAATACTCACCACCAAAAGAACCTCGGGGCAGTGAGTACTTCATGATGTCGAAGAACTTGCCGTAATTCGCAAAGATCTTCAACTTCCCATTGTGGAACAGATCGTAGGCCCCGCCTATGCGCGGCGCAACCTTTTGCGTGAAACCGAAGTTGATCGAGGGATTTCCCGGACTATACGGCGGCAGGTACTCCTTGTCGAAGCGGACCCCGTAATTGATGGTCAGCCCGTTTCCAAGCGTCCAAGAGTCTTGCCCATAGATCGCGTGGTTATAGCTGGACGCGATTCCGACGGTGGTTATTCCGTCCATGATCGTGAAGTAGCCCGCAAATCCCGAGCAGACCGGCGGAGTCAAAGCAGTGCCGTATGTGGTCATGTTCTGGGACTCGATCGTCGCACAGTTGGCCTTGCCGGTGTTCGTCGACGGGGTATAGGAAACTCCGTCGAACACGTTAACCAGAGCCGTTGCGATCCCTTGGAAGACGTTGTTGTACAAATGTTGAAAGCCATAGCCGAATTTCAAGTTGTGAGTGCCCCATTTGCTCACGAAATAGTCGATGTCGCCGGAGAATTCCTTGCGGGAGAACTGGTCGTGTAGCGTCTGGAGGTTCGACGTCATATTTTGAAAGCCGGCCGCGTGCGTGAGCGACGCTTGAGCTGATCCGGAAGGCACCAACAATGCGCCGTTCAACGGCGACGTAGTCGCGCCGGTGGTGAGATCTTTTTGATAGACGTAGCGGATGCCGGTCGGCTTTCCTCGATCTTCCGAATTGTAATAAAAGTCACCGTAGCGCACGGCTACGACAGTGTGGGAGTTCACAGTCCAATCGCCACCGAAAATGAAGAGATTGCTAGGGTTGGCGGAGCCGGTGTCCGGACGATACTGGGTCGGATCAGTCGACGCCGAGGGATTTACCTGGCCTGTCACCGAGTCCGGTGTGGCCGGCAGTTGGCCTGCGATTCGATTGTACCCATATTGCCATCCCGCAAAGAGCCGCAAGCTTCCAAAGGCTTGGTAGTCGAGCCGGTTAAACATGTTATGCACCGTATAGCTGCGCGTGTAGCTGTGAGGCCCCTGATTCGTCGGGAACGTGAAGTTTACTGTGCGCGAAGTGCGATCAATCGTGGGAATGTAGCTCGAGAAGAGCCACAGCTTGTCCCTCTTAATCGGCCCGCCGACGCTGTAGCCGGCTTCCACGGTCGTGTAATTATCCTTCTTCTGAATGTAGTACTGCGTTGCCTGATCCAGGCGGGCGGCAGTGTTGACACTCGTGCTCGGATCGTATCGCTGACCGCACTTTAATTGCTGGCCACTCGGCACTACGGACTCAGAGATAATCGGCTGGGGCGTCGTCGCGCACTGATCGTTGGCGTCCAAAGCGCTGGTATGGTAATAGGCGACAAGCGTGCCGTGCCATTGATTGCTGCCGCGTTTCTGGATGACGTTGACCACGCCGCCCATTGCGCCGCCATATTCTGCAGCGGTTCCGCTGGTCTTTACCTGCACCTGATCAACAAAGTCAAAAATTACGTTGTCTTTGATTCCGCCGTTTTGAATATTGCTCGTGTCCAAGCCCTCGACGAGGTAGGTATTTTCGCTGTCGCTGGCACCATCGATCTGGAAGCCGTTTTGGCGGCCGCGGTCGACACGCGAGCTTTGCAGGGGCTCTTGCCGCGCGCCGGGAGCGAGGGGAATGAGGGACTGGAAAGATCGCCCTTTGGGCAGAGTCTCGATCTCTTCCTGGGTCACGTCCACGGCTACGTTGCTCGTGGTGACGTCCACTTGCGAAGGCTGGGCGCTCACTTCGATTGTTTGGGTGACAGTACCGAGTTCGAGGGAGACGTCAAATGTCGGATGCTTTCCGACTTGCAAGTTAATCCCGCCGACCTTGTAAACGCGAAACCCGTCCGCGGTTACGGTGAGCTCGTATTGGCCCGGAGGCAACAGGGTAAAGTGGACGTAGCCGGCGTCGTCAGTGATGGCTTTCTGCGGCGTCAGAAGCGCCGGGCCGGCGAGTTCAACGGCCGCCTTTGGCACCACGGCCCCAGACGCGTCCTTCACGTGCGCATCAATGTCACCGGTCGTCTCCTGCGACCGTAATGCAGGACTCAGGATCAGAAACACGGCAAAACCCAATAAACTGCAAACAGCTCGGCCTCTGCTTGAACACCCAACGGCTTGCTTCATGTTGCCCCCTTAGACTTCGACTAAAGATGGCAGGTGGGCAGCACCTCCCTTATAAGAGAAAGCTCAATTATTCCGCTTTGCAGAGGTCAGGTTTCCAAAAGTGTGTAGCACACGCCCTATACTGTTTTATGTACTCGCTTTTACGCCTAGCCTTTCCGGCTGTCAAGTGCGATCGCAAATAGCAGCTATAAGGCATGAGAGGTTTGGGGCTCATTTCCCGCCAATGGGCGCCTCAAGGACGACCTTGGCGGTAAACCACGCGTACTCCACGGCGCCAAGTTTCGGCGAGGCCGATGCGCGCGATGTGAATTTCCGGTAAAAGATATTTCGGCAAAATTTCGCGGGTGGAATGAAAGCGCAGCCCGGGCGCGACCAGGCAAATGACCGGCGGTTCGGGGCTAAGTTCGACACCGGGGAAATACCCGCAGCGCTGGAGGTCACCGGTGACCGGATGACGGCGGATGCGAAGCCAATAATCGAGCGCCTGGATCGGATGTCCTCGGAGACTTTTAATTCCATCACGACAAGGCGGCCGCGGCGCGTAACGCCGAGCAGGTCGATGACGCCGCGGTCTTGCGCGAGGGCCGGGACCTGCGAATACAGAAAGCGCGCATCGAGTTGCGGATCGAGCTTTAGCGGATTCGAGACGATCAGCGTCTCGATCCAGCGTTCGGGGGCGGCGCGATAGAGCGGATGTGTTTGATCTTCAGCAAGCGAGTTGCGGTAAAAATCGAGTTTGACGATGAGATCGTCGAGCGCTTTTTGATTGGCTTCGTGCAGGAGGGTGCGGCGATCGTTTAAGCCAAAGAACAACCCGGCGCGTGAATAGCGCGCAAATTCGAGTCCGCGGAATGCGAGTGCGGCTTCGATGCCGCCGGGAGCGATGCGTGCGATGATGTCATCACCAGCGGGAGGCAGGTGCGGAGCGAGCGCGTGAATTCCGGCGGCTGCCGCGAGAGCCTGGTTGAGAAGCGATTCCCTTTCACTGCGCGGAATCAGCCAGCTTTCCAGATTACCCGCGGCGGGTTCCACGCGGCGAAGACGGTCTTCCCGTTCGGCGAGTTCGTAGATTTCGGTGCGCGCCGATGCACAGAGGCCGAGAAGGCGTCGCTGATGAGGGCGCTTGATTCTTCGGGAACAATCAGACGCAGACCTTCGATAGCGTGACGCGTCGAACGGCTGCGCAGCCAATCGAGCCAGGGGATACCGTAGGCCAGCGAGTTTTTAATTGTCACCGCTCTTTCACCTGGACGAATGGCGAAAATGGCCCAGGCACTTTTGCCTTCCAATAGGCTGCCGCGTACGTAGACATCGGAGAAGGAGTCTTTCAATTTGGCAGCGGCCGTAAGGGATTCGAGGCGCGCGTCCGGAAGATTCTTCTCTAGAATGCGGCGAAGCGCGATTCGGAACTTTTCGCGTGCAACCCGGACCGGCATTCGCAGCGCATCCGGGCGGATCAGCTCAAGACGAGAAGGCTTGGTGCTTGGAGCGGCCGAATCGCTGTACTTCTAGCACGATACGGAAAGGCGACTGCTCCTTTACGTCAAGCACGCGACGGGTAAGATTGCGCTCGTCGGACCAGAGATGAAGAGAGGATTTTTGCCTTCGTAGCGGATTTCCCAGCGCAAGGCGGCAAGTTCCGCGAGCCACTCACCGGACTCGTGAATTTCGGCATTGCCTGACGAGGTTAATTCAGCAATGGCTTGATGCAGCGAAGCCCAATCGGGGTTTGCGTTCATAGACAGTTCCAGCAACGCGTTTAGTAGACAACGGCGGCACTCGGGGCTCTTTAGAGCGCTTCAGACTGCCGCGCGGACCGACATCTTACTGCTTAGGGCAAATCTACTGCAAGACAAGGCCTGAGGTGTGGAAGATTGGCATCTGCTGGTTCCAATTTTGCGGATAGCCGTCGATGGTAACTGAAAATTTTCGCTGCTCGTGGGGAGGCAGAGGGGGGTCATCGGGGCCGATCACTGTTTCGGCGTCGTGCATCGTCAGATGCTTATTGTCGATGTCGTCATAAAAGTCGACAGTCATCGCGAGTTGCTTGACGGCTTGGTTTCCGGCGTTCGCCACGGTGCCGTTGATGTACATGAACTGCTGATTGAGGAAATTCTCCGATTTGGCTAGCTGGA
Source organism: uncultured Acidobacteriota bacterium (assembly GCA_963753205.1). Lineage (GTDB taxonomy): Bacteria > Acidobacteriota > Terriglobia > Acidiferrales > UBA7541 > Palsa-295. The sequence continues at coordinate 60,672 of CAVWBL010000006.1, forward strand.
TATTGGTGTAGTGAATGTTCGGGGCGTAGGCCTGTTCTTGCGGACCGAAGGCCAGGGGCCTGGCTTGGGTTGGTGTCGCAACGTGCGACGACTTGCTGACGAAAATCAGAATCACGGCGATGGTGGCGACGATCCCGACCCCGCCCAACAGGGCCAGCGGGAATTGTTTGCGAGCTTCGCGTGCGTTTTGGGTGTCAATCATATTCCCTGGCGCGTTATTGGACACCGAATTGCGCGCCTAAGAGAATTCTAACAGTTCCCTTCTCATCGTTCATCTGTGGTATTTGGCGGCAATTGAAGACAGAGGCGTCCGAGCAAACGAGGGCTCGGCCGCTACAGGACCAAGGCCAAAAGTATTTCTCGGTGGGACACGCAAAAATTCAGCGGCCGACGGCGAGGCGCAGGATGAGCGGCTCTGGGAGGAGCGCGTCGACCATGCGGTGCTGCACGGCTGCAATATCGTAGGGGCTCCGCCAATACTCAACTTTGTGCTCATCGGTGTCCAGGATGGCGTAGGCGGCACGAGGATCGCCGTCTCGCGGCTGCCCGACCGAGCCAGGATTGAGGAAGTAGGTCGCGCCGTGTTCCATCGGCAAGCTCGCGATCAAACCTTTGGGCGTCGGATCGAAATTAACCACGCCGAAAGCGTTGCCCTGGCGCATAAATCCGCCCTGACGGTGCGTGTGACCAAAAAACGTGAGCGGCGTCGTGGCAAATTGCATTTCTTCGAGTGCCTGTGGAGGAACGAAGACGTATTCGTCCTCGTCGCGGATCGAGCCGTGAACGATGCAAAATCCGTCGACAAAGACGGGGCCATGAGGAAGGTTCTTCAGAAATGCCAGATTTTCGTCCGTTAGCTGTTCGCGGGACCAGAGCATTGCCGCACGAGCGATGGGATTGAATTCTTCGGCTTCGGTTATACCGGCAATCGCCTTGTCGTGATTACCTCGAATGGTAGCGCAATCAAGGGCGCGAATGCGGTCGATCGCTTCGTTAGGGTCGGGCCCATAGCCGACGATGTCGCCCAGGCAAACAGCTTTATCCCATTTGCCTTCAGCGGATGTCAACACGGTATCAAGCGCCGTAAGGTTTGCGTGAATGTCACTCAGGATCAGATATCGCATGAGGTGCGCCTTGAAATTTATCATAGACCAATGCCGACTCCGGCACACACGTGCTTGATTGGCATCCTGAAACGCAACTTATGCGAACTGCCGGGAGGAACTTGGGACACTCGTGATGCGTTGCGGCGAAACTATGAGCTTTCTCCTGAGGTAACGATTGAGCGGCTCCGAATAATATCGCGCGACAACCTGTCCAAGCGCGCCCGCAACTGCAATCGCTGCCAGAAACCAAAGCGGCGCTGTGTTGCGAGTTGAGTGACTAGAGACAGAAATCCAAACGATGGGCCATACGACGAACATGTGGGTGAGATACACTTCGTAGCTGTTACGTCCAAACCAGGCGAGTACCGACCCCGGTGATGCGGCGAATGATTGCGCGAAGTTTCGTCGAGCCGGGGGCGTGGCAGTTGCGGCCCCACTCAGTTGTTTTTCTTCGAATCTCTGCTGCATGACGATCAGGAGCAGTGCGATTCCGATTTCCAAAAGCGTTTCGTCCAGTCCAACTTTATAGAAGCCAATTCTGGCCGCGACATGCTCGAGAATCGTAATGAGGCCCGCGAGCGTGGTTCCGATCACGTACATGGCAGTTCTTGCGCTACCTGAAATGCGAAAGCGCGCGCAGACGATCGCCGCGATACATCCCATCGCAATTCCATCCATGCAGCAGAGGTAGCCGTAATCGACCCAAAGTCCGTGAGGATAGAACATGCGCGCAAATGGCCCGGCGCCGATAAAAGCAGAAAATAGAACGATCAGGAACGCGGGCCTCGTCAAAATCGCGCAAAGAGCCGGGAAGAAGAGATAGAACACTTCTTCCACGGACAGCGACCAGAGAATATCCCAGGCGGCCGGCAGATATCCGGTACGCGCTTCGAGCCAATTAGTATGAAATGTGAGCGCCGCGAACAATGCGCGAGCCAGTGTGGTGTGTTGCGTATTGATTACAAAGCGAGGTACTCCGGCCCGATCGAAGATTGCGAGGATCGTCAGCAAGCCGACCAGGCAGGGAGCAATGCGGGCGAAGCGCATTGAGTAAAACTGCCGCAAATTGACGTACTGCAATTCCTTCCAGCGCTTCAGCGACCATGTAGCAATCAGAAATCCGGAAATCACGAAGAAGACGCGGACGCCGTAATGCCCGTTCCAGACAAGCGCATCGTTTGCCGAAGAACCGATCCATTTGCCAAACGAGCTTTCATTCAGGCGAATACGGAGGTTTATGTGGTTCAGTATTACGGCAATGATGCAGAGACCGCGCAATAGGTCGATGCCACGGACACGATTTTCAGGTGCAGCCACGCATTCCTCCTCGACGGACTATGCTCGGCAATTGCACGCCGCAATTCAAATCTATTCCCGATGGGTACCGATAAAACGACAAATCCGCTCGTCAGCGGATCAACATGCAGTCCCCGTAGCTGTAGAAACGGTAGCCGGCGGCGACGGCGTGGCGGTATGCGGCGAGAGCATGTTCGCGGCCTGCGAAAGCGGAAACCAAGGCAAGCAGGGTGGACTGAGGCAGATGAAAGTTCGTGAGGAGCTGATCGACGATGAGGAATGGTTTGCCGGGAAGGAGGAAAATTTCGGCTTCGGCTTTGCCGGGCGCGACAAGGGGACCATTCGCGTTTCGGGCAGCACTCTTTGCGGCGGCGTCTTCGAGAGCGCGGACCACCGTTGTGCCGACGGCAAGTAGCGGGCGCGAGTTTGCTTTCGCGGAGGCGATGGCTTTTGCAGCGGACTCGGAAATTTCGTACGTTTCGCGATGGATATTGTGCTCTTCGATTTGTTCTGTACGTACGGGCTCAAAGGTGCCGAGCCCTACGTCTAACGTGATCTCCACGATCTCAATGCCGCGAGCACGGAGGCGGTCGAGGATCGCCGGCGTAAAGTGCAAACCCGCCGTGGGCGCGGCGACGGCCGTTCCCTGCCGGGCAAAGACTGTCTGGTAGCGCTCGCGATCGGAAGGCTCGTCGGCGCGTTTGATGTAAGGCGGAAGCGGAACGTGGCCGAGGCGCTCGACAGTTTCGCGGAAATTTCCTTTTGCAAAGAAGCGGAGAATGCGGAGGCCGTAATTGCCGCGTCCTTCTACTTGCGCGACGAGCTCGCCATTACCGAAGACGATTCGTTCGCCGGTGGGCACCCTGCGGCCCGGACGGACGAGGCATTCCCATGTATTGTCTCCCTGGGGACGAACGAGCAAGACTTCGATCTGCGCGGTCAGCAATTCTTTGTTTTCGGGGCTGTGATGCTCGGCGTGGATGCCTTCGCGATGGCCGAAAAGGCGTGCGGGCAGGACGCGGGCGTTGTTGAGCACGACCAGTTCATTGCCGGAGAGAAGATCCGGGAATTCACCGAAGGCGCGATCTTCGAAGGCACCCGTCTTCCGCTCGAGGAGCAACAGCCGCGAGGCATCACGTTCGGGCAGCGGCTTTTGCGCGATTCGTTCGGGCGGCAGATGGTAATCGAAATCGCTTACTTTCATGACGTTTTGCGCATACCATTAACAGTCTGCGGCCCCATTCTAGCGGATCATATTCGTCGTATTCGCCGAACGTTAGAAAAAGACTCGGGTCTTCCGCAAACGACGCGTAACACCCGAGCTAGAAAAACCGCCTCGACGCACGAAACAGCATTTATGGCAACAGTGCAATTCATGGCAAAAATGGGCACCGAAGGCAAAGCGGTGATCAGCCCGCGCGGCGTTGAACGCATCCGCGCAGGTCATCTCTGGGTCTATCGCAGCGACGTGCGCACGTGCGATGGCGAACCGGGAGCGGTGGTGAGGCTCACCGATGAGCGTGGACGCTTTCAAGGACGCGCGTTCTATAGCGACAAGTCGCAAATCGCGCTTCGTTTGCTCACGCGCGAGGACGTGCCGGTGGATCGGCAGTTTTTCATGCGACGGCTTGAACAGGCGGCCGCGTACCGGAAAATTGTGGTTGAGAATACCGAAGCTTGGCGCGTCGTGTACAGCGAGGCTGACCATTTGCCGTCGCTGATCGTGGACCGATACGGCGATTACCTTGTGATGCAAACACTCAGCCAGGGCACCGAACGACATAAAGAACTGTTTGTCGAAATCCTGAACGAGCTTTTTTCGCCCAAGGGGCATTCTCGAGCGCAACGATCCGCGCGTACGGCTGCTCGAAGGGCTCGATCAGCGGGTCAGCGTGCTTTCAGGCGAAGTGCCCGATGAGATCGTGGCACGGGAAAACGGCATAGCGTTCGCTTGCGACCTGAAGAAGGCGCAGAAAACGGGGTCATTTCTCGACCAACGCGAGAATCATTGGGCCGCGCGCGCATATGCGTCCGGCGACGTTCTCGACTGTTTCAGCTATCAGGGCGGATTTGCTCTGACGATTGCAGATCGCTGCGCGCACGTGGAATCGACGGATATGGCGCCGGCGGCAATTGAAGCGGCTCGACGCAATCAGGAGATGAACGGGATAGCGAACGTCAGTTTTCGCGAAGGAATACTCGTTTGACATCCTAAAGGAGTACGACGAGGGCGGCCGGCGCTTCGATATGGTGATTTTGGACCCGCCAGCTTTCGCGAAGAATCGCGACAGCATCGACGGCGGCGCATCGCGGGTACAAAGAGATCAACCTGAGGGCGCTAAAGCTCCTCAAGCCGGGCGGTTTTTTGCTCACGTGCTCGTGTTCCTATCACATCAGCGAAGCCATTGTTCCTGCAGATGCTTGCCGAAGCCGCTAACGACGCCACGAAAGCCGTAGCGGTTGACCGATCGCCGGACGCAAGCCAAGGATCATCCCATTTTGCTTACGATGCCTGAAACGCATTACCTTAAGTGCCTGATTGCGAGAGCCTTAGAATAGCTTCTTAGCGCCCACCCACCCCTTAGATTTTATTCTGCGTTACTTCTCCCTAAGCACAATATTTTGCTAGACTTAAACAAGGAAAAGTATTGACAGTTTCATTGCGAAAAAGTACTTGACAACAACACACGCATATTTTATTATCACTATGCGCTTAATAGCGCGAAAGATTCTAACAGACATCAGGAGGACGTAGGAAATGACAGCGATTACCCGTTGGGAGCCGATTCCCAACACTCCAATGCGCTTCAGGAACAGATGAACAGGCTCTTTGAGGGCACATTCAATGGCGACGGGCGAAAACTCGGCGATTACGAGCTGGGCGCCGGCGGTAGACATCTACGAGACCGAGAATGAACTGGTGCTCAAGGCCGATCTGCCCGACGTCAGCGAAAAGGACATCGATATACGCGTCGAGAACAACATGCTCACCGTTCGCGGCGAGCGTAAGTTCGAGCACCAAAGTAAAAGAAGACAACTACCTCCGCGTGGAGCGTACGTATGGCTCGTTCAGCCGCAGCTTCGGCCTGCCAAACACGGTGAACACCGAGGCGATCAGCGCGGAGTATAAGAACGGCGTCCTGACCGTCCAGCTGCCGAAGCGGGCGGAATCGAAGCCGAAGCAGGTGAAGGTGAACGTGACCGGGGCGGAAAAGAACTAAGTTCTCCGCGCCTGGAATGCGCGTCGGCACCGCGCTCGCCCACGGCGAGCAGCGCCGCGGCGGGCAAGCCGACAGAGGAAAGGAGGGGCCGATGGCGATGAAACCGTCGGCCCCTTTGTTTGTACGAATCGAAAGTGAGAAAATCTGATTATGCTTCGCTATGACAAATTGACTGTAAAGGCTCAAGAGGCCCTACAGGCTGCGCAGGAGATGGGTGCGCGCGGGGGACAACAGCAAATTGAGCCAATACACCTGCTTTGGGCACTTGTTGCGCAGGGCGACGGCGTGGTGCCGCCACTACTGGAAAGGCTTGGCGTGCCTCCCGCGCGCATTGGCCGGCGAAATCGAGAAGCAGATTGCGCGCCTGCCCAAAGTGAGCGGGATTTCGCAGCAATATCTCAGCAACGCCTCGAATGAGGTTCTGCAGAAAGCGTTTGATGAGGCGCAGTCGTTGAAGGATGAGTACGTTTCGACAGAGCACATCCTGCTTGCGATTGCGGCCGCCGGAAAAGATCCCGCTGGACAACTTCTATCGCGCCAAGGTGCAACGCACGACGCGATCCTGCAGGCGATGACGACGATTCGCGGGAGCCATCGCGTTACTTCGGAAAATCCTGAATCGCAGTACCGCGCGCTGGAACAATATGCGCGCGACCTGACGGAGTTGGCGCGGCGCGGGAAACTCGATCCGGTGATCGGGCGTGACGAAGAGATTCGGCGCGTGATGCAGATTCTGGCGCGGCGCACGAAGAACAATCCGGTGCTGATCGGCGAGCCGGGCGTGGGCAAAACCGCGATTGTGGAAGGGTTGGCGCAACGGATTGCGTCAGGGGATGTACCTGAGATTTTGAAGCCGAAGCGGCTGGTGTCGCTCGATTTGGCGGCTCTTGTGGCCGGCGCGAAATACCGCGGCGAGTTTGAGGATCGTTTGAAGGCGTTGCTGAAGGAAGTGATCTGAATCGAACGGACAGATTATTCTGTTCATCGACGAATTGCACACGCTCGTGGGCGCGGGCGCAGCCGAAGGTGCAATGGACGCCTCGAACATGTTGAAGCCAGCATTGGCGCGCGGCGAGTTGCGTGCGGTGGGCGCGACGACGCTAAATGAGTACCGCAAGTACATCGAAAAGGATCCCGCTCTCGAACGGCGTTTTCAGCCGGTGATGGTGGGCGAGCCCTCGGTGGAAGATACGATTGCGATTCTGCGCGGCCTGAAGGAACGCTATGAAGTTCATCATGGCGTGCGCATCAAGGACGCAGCGATCGTCGCGGCGGCGCTGCTTTCACAGCGCTACATCACGGATCGTTTTCTGCCGGACAAGGCCATCGACTTAGTTGACGAGGCTGCTGCCGGGCTGCGGATGGAGATCGATTCCCTGCCCCAGGAGATCGACGAGATCGAGCGGCGAATCATGCAGCTTGAGATTGAGCGTCAGGCGCTGAAAAAAGAGAGCGATGAGAATTCGCGCAAGCGCCTGGGCGAAATCGAAAAGGAGCTGGGCGGGCTCAAGGAACAATCCGATACGTTGAAGGCGCGTTGGCAGACGGAGAAGGATGCCATCGGGCGCATTCGCAAACAGAAGGAAGAGATTGACCGGCTGAAGACGGAGGAGCAGCGGTATGAACGCTCGGGCGAGCTATCGAAAGTCGCGGAGATCCGTTATGGGAAGCTCTCGGCTGCGGAAAAGGAGTTGAAAGCGGCGCAGGACAAGCTGGCCGAACTACAAAAGAACGAGCCGATGCTGAAGGAAGAGGTCGGCGAGGAAGAGATCGCGAAGATCGTCAGCAAATGGACCGGCATTCCAACCGGACGCTTGCTCGAAGGCGAAGTGCAGAAACTGGTCCACATGGAAGAGCGGCTGCGGCAGCGCGTCGTTGGACAGGATTCGGCCCTGGCGAGCGTGGCGAACGCGATTCGGCGCAGCCGTTCGGGCTTGAGCGATCCGCACCGCCCAATTGGGTCGTTCCTGTTTCTCGGGCCGACGGGCGTCGGCAAGACCGAGTTGGCGCGTGCGCTGGCTGAGTTCTTATTCGATGATGAGCGCGCGATGGTGCGGCTCGATATGTCCGAGTATATGGAAAAGCATTCGGTGGCGCGGATGATTGGCGCGCCTCCGGGGTACGTTGGATACGAAGAAGGGGGCCAGTTGACCGAGCAAGTGCGACGCAAGCCCTACTCCGTGGTTCTGCTGGACGAAATAGAGAAAGCGCACCCGGATGTCTTTAACGTGCTGCTGCAAATTCTGGAGGATGGACGTTTAACGGATGGAAAAGGGCGCACGGTTGATTTCCGCAATGCCGTGATCATCATGACTTCGAACGTGGGTTCGATGGCCATTTTCGAATTGGCCGACAAGGACCCGAAAAAGGCGCGCGAGGAGGCGATGTCCGCACTGCGCGAGCTTTTCCGGCCGGAGTTCCTGAACCGCATAGACGACATCATCATCTTTAGACCATTGGGCAAGGAACAGATTGACCGGATCGTTGACCTGCAGATGCAGCACGTGACGAAACTGCTGGCAGAGCGGCAAATCAAGCTGCACCTGACCGCTGCGGCAAAAGCGCTGCTCTTTAAGGAAGGGTTCGACCCGGCTTATGGGGCACGTCCGATGAAACGGGCGATCCAGAAGCTGATACAAGACCCGCTTGCGCTGCGTATTCTAGATGGAGAGGTCCACAACGGCGAAGACGTCCTTGTGGACGCAGACGCAAAGAGCGGCGAGATGACTTTCAAGAAGGAGGCCGTAAAGGCGGGCGCAGCCTGATCCAGCGCCCAGGGGATGCAGGGACCAGAGGACAAAAGATGAAGACGCTTAAGACCGCATTTTTGCTGACGGCGCTGACACTGTTGTTGTTGTTCATCGGGCAGGCGTTCGGCGGGCGGGACGGCATGACGATCGCATTGATTTTCGCGATCATCATGAACGGCACCGCATATTTCTTCTCGGACAAAATTGCGCTGAAATCGAGCGGCGCACAGCCGATCAGCCGTGAGGAATCGCCGAGGCTCTATCAGGTGATGGAACGGCTGGCCGCAAAGGCGAATTTGCCGGTGCCGAAGCTGTATATGATTCCGCAGCCTGCGCCGAATGCGTTTGCGACGGGGCGGAATCCACGGCACGCGTCGGTCGCCGTGACGCAAGGCTTGATGCAGTTGATGAATGACGATGAGCTGGAAGGCGTAATTGCGCATGAACTTTCGCATGTGCGCAACTACGATATCTTGACTTCCTCGATTGCGGCGACGATTGCCGGCGCCATCACGTGGATCGCGTCCATGGGAAAATGGGCGATGATCTTCGGCGGATGGGGCGGGGGCGACGACCGCGAGGGCGGGGGCCTTGCCGCGCTGATCATGATCTTCGTCGCCCCGCTGGCGGCGCTGCTGCTGCAATTGGGCATTTCGAGACAGCGTGAGTATCAGGCAGACGCGTCCGGCGCGAGGATGGTGGGGCATCCTTATGGTCTGATCAGCGCGCTCGAAAAGCTCGAGGCATACAACAGCCGGATTCCGATGAACGTGCCGCAGACGACGGCGGCGCTCATGATCGTCGCACCGTTTTCGCCGCGGCAATTGTTCCGCGGATTGTTCGCCACGCACCCGCCGCTGCCGGAGCGGATTGCCGTGCTGCGGAGTATGACGTTTACGCGGTGAGCGGGCGCAATTGAAAGGAATCGGCATAGGGGGGACGGTCGCCCGTCCTCCCCTGCCACGCCACCGTACATGCGGGTCCGCATACGGCGGTTCAGCGAGTTGAGCCCTGGCGGGCCGTGAGGTTCGATTCGTCGTTCGCCACAAGGGCTTCGCCGCTCTGCAGGTTTCCGTTTCGGCTTCACCGTCTCCTGAACCTGCAAAACTCAGCCGAAGCTGATTGGCTGGCGCAGTGCCAATCCGATTCTTGTCCATCAGCCCGTATCTTTGTTCCACGCTTCCTTCAGACCCCACCTCACGGTGACGCCCTTGCGCTTCCCTACCCTTCATCTCCATCAGGTTGGGACGGGACTTGCACCCCGCTAGCTGCGAACATGCACGGCGTACAACAGGTGAGGGCGGGGCTGATATGCCCCGCCCTTTGTGCTGACTTAAATATCGGCGACTAACTATTCGCGCGTGATGCGGCTGTATACCAACTGCTCTTGTTCGATGTCCCGTGGATAGCTGATCGTCACAGTGTCAGGTTGGCCGTTTGCGCCTTTGTGCAGAGTCAGCTCCGGGTTGATGCCTGCCCAGCTCGTGGGCAGGTGGAGGGCGTTGTAACGCTGCACGACTTGGTCGCGCCACGCCGTATTGAAGTGAATGCCGTACTTGCTGATGAGGGTTTTGGCGGCATCGTAGTCGCCCTGGGCTTTGATGCGCATCAGTTCGGCAAGCAGTAGTCCGACGCCTTGGCGCATCTTCGCGTAGTCCGCAACGACAAGATAGACTTTCCCACCGCGTTCTTTCACTTCGATTGCGCCAGGTTCTTTATCGCGAATGTAGTTGACGATCAACTGCGTGCCGCGGCGATGGTCTTCTTCGATCGTGTCGCCCCTAGGCACTTCGTGGAGCTGCACTAGGGCGGCGCGCGCTTCCCTATCGTATGCGGCTTTCGCCACTTCCTGATTGGGTATGGCGCCCATCTGGATCAACTTAGGATCCCAGAAATTCCAAAGGGCCATCAGGTCCGCTCGGCTTTCCTCGAGCGTGGAATAGTATTCCTTGATGTAGTAGGCCGGTTCGTGCGTCAGCTTGGGGCTGACCATTCCTGACCCGTGTCCGATGACTTCGTGCATGGCCGTGAAAAGATCGCTGGCTCGATCTCCGTATTTTGCGGCGCGCGCCTTTTCCTCGGGCGAATAAGCAAACTCATCATTCGCCTTGTCGCCTTGCACGTCGTCGAAGGCACGGCTTGAACTAGTGATGATGAAGCTCTTCGAGCCGTATTTCTGGTGAATTTCTTCCTCGTTCGGCAGATTATCGCCAATCGTGTTGACTTCGAAGTCGCCGGTCTCGATCACCATCTGGACGGCGTTGACGACCGGCGGAGTCGGATGCGGATTCTTGTATTTATCGAGCCACGGGGCGCGCTGTTCGAAGTAACCAGCGTTCGCGGCAAACTCCTGCGCCAATTTGCTCATTGTGCTGTCCGTGACGCTAACGAATCCCTGGATCGCCCCTTTCAAACCGCGCGGGTCTTTGTAGACTTCGACGAATCCATTGGAGAAATCGGGATTCGTGTGGTCATGCACCCAGTCGATGCCGCACTGAATCCAGTCGGAGCGGTCGCCTGTCTGGTAGTAACGAATGAGATCGTCGATCACTTTCTTTTGCGAATCCGGTGCATACTGGCGGGCGTTTTGCAGAAAGCCGATGGCCTGCTTGAGTTCGCTGGCATAAAGTCCGGAAGGAATTTTGCCGTCCGGCGTGCCTGCACGATAAATCTGCTGCTCGATTTTTCCGTTGTGCATCACAAGGCGCGAATTCAGTTCGTAATGGTCTGTAAAGCCGGCGAGATCCTTCATTGTGAGACCGGAATAATAGTTCACTGAACTTGCCTGCAAGGGATCTTCACCATTCGGGGGATTTTTGTCCGTGAGCATAGGCTCGAAATTGGGATCGAAAAACGGCTTGTCTAGCGTCTTCAGCGCTGCGTCAAGTTCGGCCGACGTGCCAAGCGAGGCGCCATTCTTCAGCGCTTGCTGCGCCGCGGCTGTTAGTTGCGCTGAGGTAAAATCGGGCAGGAATTTCACCGAGCTGAATTGGTTGTGATTCCCTTGATTTCCCCAGAAAAGCAGCGTGTAATTTTTGATTTTTTCGAGAACGGGGGGATCGATGCCCTTCGAGTGCGTGAGGATCGCTTCGAGTAGCTGCTTTTCGCGCAGGCCGTAGACGGAATTCTGGTCGTAGGCGATTGGATGTATGGCTATGGCCGCCATCGAAAGCCAGTAGGCATCGAGCTTCTGGTCGGGGGTGAGCGCATTGAATCCCGGCGCTTGCACCTGCACGAACCCAGTGTCGCGAATCATTTTGACGAGTGGCGACTGCTTTTGTTCCTCATGCTTTTTCGGCGCCGTTTGCGCCGCCCGGGCCGTCGGCACAAGAACCAAGGCGAGTGCGGCCAATGACGCAACCGACACTAGGCGATTCACGTGAGCCATCCTGCCCTCCAGTAAGGCCCCTTGGCAATATACACCCGCATCGCAAGCGTTCGTTGCGCTCGATTTGCGAGCATTTTCGCCGCTCCGGCTTGCGCTTCTGGATTTCTGCACTAAGATGTTGTGAATGAAAAACTGGCTAAGATTTCTTATGGTTGCCGCCTCGGGTGCACTCTTATTCGGAGTTATTACGGCACATTCTCAGACCAAGCCAACGAACGGCAGGGCGGGTGCTTCGGCCGCGGTTTCGGCGCACTGGCATGTCGCGCCGGACCTCGCGGAGCGCGTGGCCAAATTCAAGCAGGTAAAACTTCCGTTCAATGGCACAGGGCTTTCCGCCAATGAGAGAAAAATGGTGGCGAAGCTCGTCGATGCTTCGGCTCTGCTTGATGACGCATTCTGGCGGCAAAGCGATCCGGAAGGTCTCAAGCTCTACGTTCAGCTGGAGAAGTGCACGAATCCGCAGGATGTTCTTTTGCGGCGATATCTCGGTATCAATGGCAGCCGTTTTGATTTGATCGAGGATAATGCGCCGTTTGTCGGAACCCAGCCGATGCCGCCGGGGCGCGGCTTTTTCCCCGAGAATCTGACGAAGTCGGAGTTCGATGCCTATGTGGCGGCGCATCCGGACCAAAAGGTGGCGCTCTACAACCCGCAAACGATAGTGGCCCGCAAAGGCAATGCGCTCCAGGCGATTCCTTATCACGTAGCGTATAAGGAATTCGTCGATCCGATGGCGCAGGACTTACGTGACGCAGCGGCGCTTTCGCCCGATCCGGCGTTTGCGAAATTCCTGCGCATGCGCGCCGATGCACTGCTTACGGACAATTATTTCGATAGCGACGTGCAGTGGCTCGATCTCGATAAGCCGAAATTCGACGTAATCTTCGCGCCATACGAGACATATCTCGATACGTTTCTCGGCGTGAAGACTTCTTACGGCTCGTCGGTGATGATCCGCAACGACGCGGAGAGCAAGAAGCTGGACGTCTTTCAGCAATATGTGCCGCAATTGCAAGAGTCGCTGCCCCTGCCGGCAGCCGACCTGCCTTCCAAACGCGGCAAGCAGTCGCCAATGGAAGTGGTCGATGCGATTTATCGCGCCGGAGATTTGCTGCACGGCTATCAGGCCGTCGCCGATAATCTGCCGAACGATCCGCGTATCCACGAAGAAAAAGGCTCGAAAAAGATTTTCTGGAAGAATTTCATGGACGCGCGCGTGAATTACATCATTCTGCCGCTGGCGAAGCGAGTGATGGTTCCAGATCAGGCGGCCATGGCGACGGGTGAAGGATACCTCGACGATACTGTTCTGCATGAAATTTCGCATGGGCTCGGGCCGGCGTACGCGCGTGCCGCGAAAGGAAAGGTGGATGTTCGTGAGGCCATTGGGCCACAGTATTCGGCGCTTGAAGAGGCCAAGGCCGATATTGTGGGCGAATTCTGCCTGGACTGGCTGATCAAGCACGGCGTGATCCCTGCGGAAAAGCGAAATATGGTCTACGCGTCAATGGTGGCGGGAATTTTCCGCACCGTGCGATTCGGAATCGCGGAGGCGCACGGACAGGCGGAAATGATGGAGTTTAATTATTTTTTCGTGCAGGGCGCGATCCGCCGCGATGCGAACGGACTCTATGAGATCGACTTCGCGAAAATGCCGGGCGCCATTGCCTCGCTCGCAAAGGAATTGCTCGAGCAGGAGGCTACCGGCGACCGCGCACGCGCCGAGGCGTGGTTCAAGAAGTATGCGGTGATGCCGCCGGAGCTTACAGCGGCGCTCGCGAAGGCGAACGACATTCCCGTGGACGTCGATCCGCAATTCTCGTTTAACCCGCCGGTGCGATAGCTGCTATTGCCCTGCCTCAGGGGACAACTAGATGTGTATGGGAAATGCCGACCCTTTGCGCTGCTTAGGTGGTTGCTTCTTCGCGGCGGGCATTGCCGGAAGCTTTGTAAATCCGAGATCGGCGGCGCGCTTCATCTTTGCCACGTAGATGATTTGGCCGGCGTGATACGCGAAGTGAGTCGTCACGTGAATCGAGGCCTCGTATCCGGTGACGTCATAGCCTTGTATGCTGTAGCAACGCACGAGATCGGCAGCGGATAAGCGCATAACAATCGCAGAGGCTTCGCGCACGATTTCGCGGAGTTGGGCGACTAATTTGTCCCGCGCGATGGGTCCTTTTTCGGAAAATTCCAGATCACGCACGCGAACGAACTTCGCGCCTCCCAACCCCGAAATCATCCACTGCCGGATATTGCCGCAGAGGTGCAGTACGAGATTGCCGACGCTATTCGACGAGTCGTTCGGGCGCCACCAGATTTCTTCGTCGGAGAGCAATTCGAGCGAATCGCAAATTTTCGGAAGGTAGCCCTCGGGAACTTCGCGCTTCCACTGCTCTGAGACAAGCGCAACGAGCTGCGGTGCAGACGTTTTTGCCGGTGCAGTTTTTTTCGACGGCATATCTCTGTGACGCCTCCGCTTTGGATTTACAGGATGGATTGAATATCGGAATCGATCGAGATGTGCGATTGCGGGAAGCCGTTGATGCTGTAGTCGGCGCCTGCCGCACAGACGAAGTGAATGTAGCGGCTGATGTTGTAGTCTTCGTCGAGGGCATTAAAGGTCTTTTCCGCTTCCGCGCGCGGCAGCATCAGTGCGGAAATGGCTACTACCTTGCCGTAGCCACCCGAGGCCGCCAGATAGCGATCCACGATGTCGCGCAGGTCCATGATTCTTAAAGTTAAGCGCTTTCCCTGACGTAAGTCAAAGGTAACGGAGCGCCGTCTTCGCCGGAAGGCTCGCGCGACTGCGAACGTGCCCGTCACATACGGCTATGCCGAACGAGCAGGAATACAACGGCGATCAGCGCGACCGCAAGCATCGGAGCCAATACGTAGTCCGGCGTGATTCGCTGCATCATTGCATGCATGTTGGCGAACATGGGCGTCCTCCTTCGACAACGCTTAAATTTTGCGCTCGTTCGGTTGAGAAGCGTGTGACGGTCGTCACCTATCCCGTACGATCTCCGAGAGCTTTCAGCATGAAAAGCAGGGTTAACGGTTGACGTCACAGGCTCTGAAGTTTGAGTGATGTCCGACACAGCTTCGCGTGTACAATATCGCGCAATCAAGCATGTCGATTGCCTTTGATTCGATGCACCCGGAGGAAAATATGGGCGTGGCAACCGGTTTTTTCCTAATTGTCGGCGCGATCATTCTGATTTTTTGCCTGAGCGTAATTCTCGGCTCGTTCTTCACAGTGGACACGTCGCAAGTGGCAATTGTGCAGCGCCTCGGAAAATTTGCGCGCGTGGCAGGCCCGGGGCTGAACTGGAAAACGCCGTTTATCGAGAGCGTCGTGCAGCGCATGAGCATGCGCGTGCAGCAGTTTGACGTACAGGTGGAGACGAAGACGCAAGATAACGTTTTCGTGCAAATTCCGGTCTCTATCCAGTACAAAGTGATTCCGGACGCCGTTGAAAACGCGTACTACAAATTGTCCGATCCGGTGAAGCAGATCGAGTCGATGGTTTACAACGTGGTGCTTGGACACGTGCCAAAGATGAAGCTCGACGACACGTTCATCAATCAGGCCGATATCGCGAGCGACCTGCGCGACAGCCTGGATGCCTCGATGAAGGAATACGGCTACTCGATTGTAAAGGTGTTGATCTCAGACATCGTTCCTGATCCTAAGGTGAAGGCGGCTATGAACGACATCAACGCCGCGCAGCGCGAGCGCGAAGCGACTGTGTCACGAGCGGAGACGAACAAACTGCTTTTGGTGAAGCAGGCGGAGGCCGAAGCGGAATCGAAGCGCCTGCAGGGCGAAGGCATTGCGAATCAGCGCAAGGCGATCATTTCCGGGTTGAAGGACTCCGTCGAGGATTTCGCGAAGACGGTGCCCGGTTCGACGCCGCAGGACGTGATGCAACTCGTGCTGATGACACAGTATTTCGACACGCTGAAGGACATCGCGGCGAACGATCACAGCAATACTCTCTTGATTCGCCACTCGCCTTCCACTCTCACCGACCTATTCGGGCAGCTCCGGAATGCGATCATTACCGGGGCTGAAATGGCGAAGCATCCTGAAGTGCCCGCGGGTGCGGCGGGTAACGGGTCGAAATAAATGGCCGTTTTAATACGCCACTAGCCTGAGTTTACGAGTTAGCGCTTGGTTTTCACCCCAGAAGGAAGCGAAAAGGGCCACTGGCAGGGGTTTTGGGGGCCTGGGGACGAACGGGAAGGATGTATATACTAACTGGCCAGAAAACGGTCCAGCTGGAGAACCCGGAAAATCTGTTCTTGTTGCGGATCCAGGCGCGTTAAGGTGCGCTCGGAACGAGGCCGACCTCCGCGACGAAGTTTTCCCTCGCTTTTTGCCGGATAGTAGTTGGTGATCTCCTTGATCCCTTTGAGTTGCTCCATCAGGCGCGACTGCGTAATCTCGACGCCCGCTTGGGATACGCGACGGTGCAGTAGGGAAACGAACGTCAGAGCCAGAACGCAGGAGAAAGCGTGCACGCGGAGCATCGGGTCGGTCCAATGATGGGGCGGAGAGAAGCGAATGGAGTAGGGATCTTTCATCTCCCGGAACGCTCGCTCGATGTGATGCTGGCCGCGATAGCCGAAGATGATTTGCTCGTCCGATAGGTCGGTGCGATCGGTGAACAAAATCCTCTTACCCAGAATGCGTTGCTTGAGTTTCCGATAGGCCTCGGCATCCGTCCCGAAAGCAATCCCGAGTCGCCCGCGTTGGCGCGTCACCCGTGCCCACAGAAAATCCTGAATGTACTGGCCGGAGATGATCGCATCCAGATTCTTCTGCACACTCGCAGCCGTATAGGGCTTGCCCCGCCAGCCGGGTTGATGACTGCGGGCGATTCGTTTCTGGAGATCCCGCAGGGCGCGAAGCTTTTTGGCCAGATGCTGACGGATACCGCGGATCTGCCCGCGGAGCAAGGCACGGCTTCGGGTGATCACGATCGTGCGCTTTCGCCCGAAGACCTCCTTCTCGGTGCGATACGCGCGTACCCCGGCCAGAGCAGGATCCTTCAGGGCATGAAATTGCTGCAAAGGAATGTCCAGCAGATCTTGGTGCTGGGAAGGCACCAAAGAACCAATGAAATGGTAGGGAGAGTTGTCCAACTCCTCGAAGTTTTCCTTCGAATTGTTTCCCTTATCGAAGACCAGGGTGATGTTCTCGCATTGGCCACGGAACATCTGGTAGCGCGAGACCAGATCGTCCAGAACCTGGCGGAAGGTCGTCGAGTCGTTCTGGTTCCCTTCGTAGAGCTGAGAGAACAACGGGATATGGAAGTCCCAGGAAACCAACAGCGCCAAGCCCACGATGCGCAGATCGGTGCGTTTGGATTTAGCGTGCCCTCGCTGCGCCAGTTGTGCCGGATTCTGCGAGGATAGGAACGTGTCGAAGTTGGTGGTGTCGTAAAACAGCGCTTCCAAACCCACCCCCCATCTCTCCACCAGCCGCCGCGTCAGATCGTCTTCAATGCGCGCGAGCTTTTCAGCGTCGAGAGCGTGCAGGTGATCCCAAAAGCGCTGACTGCGTAAGGCGGCTGCGGGGAGTGGAAGCAGTCGGACCAAAAGGGTGTTTCGATACCAGGCGGCGAGTTGGCGCTTGCTGGTGGGGGCCAGGGCGCGATTCAAGGCGGCCAGAAGAAGGTACTCGCCTACGGAAGGTCCCTGTTTTCGCTTGGGAGCCTGGGCATCGATGGTGTGCACCAGGTCGAGTTGTTGGGCCATGTCCCAGAGCGCGGCGGTGGCGCCGAAATCGCGCTCCTCGGCGCAGAGGGGACGTCCGGGAGCCTGGGAAAGGAGCTGGAGCAGGTTCTCGGCGGT
Source organism: uncultured Acidobacteriota bacterium (assembly GCA_963753205.1). Taxonomy (GTDB): domain Bacteria; phylum Acidobacteriota; class Terriglobia; order Acidiferrales; family UBA7541; genus Palsa-295. The sequence continues at coordinate 78,295 of CAVWBL010000006.1, forward strand.
GCCGAGATGGCGCAGGACGCGGAGGCGGGGTGTGCCGTGCTTGTCGCGATAGGACTCGACGATGCGCCAGTAGTGGTTGCCGCGCACGGCGTAGGATTGGAGGCTGGGCATGATTCGTATATACAATCAGAGGGATGCCTTGTCAAGGGGGATCGCAACGGATTGGGGTGCTGTTTCTATGCCACCATAGCGGCTTCAATAGGGCTTCTCGGGGGATGGATGGCCGGGCGCGGCTCGAAAGAGCGGATGTATCGGGAGGCCTATGATTCGTATATACACATCAACGCGTGCGGAAGACAACAGAACCCCAGTGCGGAATCACGCCGGATCCGCGAAAACGGCCGCCTTTATTGGCGATTTCGGTGATCTAGCCAACTATCTGCGGACAGAGGAAGAATGCAGACAAGCACTTTTCTATCGCTAACCCGGAAGGTCAGGCTAGCGACGAACCTGCGCCAAGCGCGTCTAAGAAAGCACCTGGGCGGTGTTGACTGGGAGGTTCCTCATGTCATATCCAAAGGTCGTCCTGTTTATCGTGCTATCAGGCTTGCTTGGAGCGTGCACGATTTGTGCGCAGCAAGTACCACACAACCAGCCGACCATTTGGGCATCAAACCCCAGCGTCGCCGAATGGGAAAGACTTGAAAACGCCCGTCTGGATGCCGCGCAAAAATCGATAGGCCAGCTCGTCAACGTCAAAGGGCCACGAACAATTGAAAACACGCTCGCGCCTTTCGACGAGGCCGTGCGTCAATTGAATGCCGCTTTGTATCTCGCGCAGATCGTCGAAGAAGTCCATCCAAACGCGACGTTTCGCGATCACGCCACCACCATGACCACGAAAGTGAGCGACGCGCAGACGGCTCTCAGCCTCAATCAGGACGTTTACAGAGCGCTCGCGAGCCTCGATATGTCTCACGCGGACGCCGCGAGCCAGCATTATGTTCAGCGGCAACTGCTCGAATTTCGACTGGCGGGCGTGGACAAGGACGATGCTACTCGAGAGAAACTGAAGAAGCTGAACACGCAGCTCACGAATGATGAGTCCACGTTCGAGCGAAACATTGCTGACGACCAGAAATCCATCGAAACCGATGCCCCCAGCCTCGCCGGCCTGCCGCAGGATTACCTTGAGTCGCACAAACCCGGGCCTGACGGGAAGATCAAGATCACAACTGCGTATCCCGATATTTTCCCCGTGTTGAATTACGCCAAGAGCGACGAACTTCGCCGCACAATTTGGGCCGCATATGAGACGCGCGCTTACCCCAAAAATCAGGCCGTTCTCGAAGATATGATGAAGGTTCGCTATCAGATCGCGACCCTGCTCGGCTATTCGTCATGGGCTGATTACGATGCCGCCGATAAAATGGCGCGTACCGGGAAGAACATCGAGGATTTCATCGCGCAACTTAGTGCCGCGGCAAAACCTGCGATGGAGCGCGAATACGTGATGATTCTCGCGCAGAAGCAGAAGACCGACCCGAAAGCGACGGAGGTCTATGACTACGAGCATCGCTATTATGAGGAACAATTGCGCCGCTCCAGCTACGCGTTCGATTCGGAATCGGTGCGGCCCTACCTGCCTTATAACGAAGTTAAGCAAGGCGTGCTCGACACGGCGGCGACGCTTTTCCATGTCAACTTTCGTCAGGAACATGGCGTGCCTTCGTGGGACCCATCTGTTGAAACATGGGATGTGATCGATAGCGGAAAAATGATCGGTCGCTTCTATCTGGATATGCATCCGCGCCCGGGCAAATATACCCACGCGGAGATGGCTCAAGTTCTCGATGGAGTTCGCGGCAAGCAGATGCCGGAGGCGATCCTGATCTGCAATTTGCCGGAGCCGACGGCAACCGATCCTGGCCTGATGGACTATGATGACGCCGTCACGTTCTTTCACGAATTCGGCCATCTGATGCACCACATTCTAGGGGGCCAGCAGGAGTGGGCCGGTATCAGCGGCATCAGCATGGAACAGGATTTTGTCGAAGCGCCTTCGCAGATGCTCGAGGAATGGATGCACAGCCCGCAGGTGCTCGCGAAATTCGCAAAGAACTACAAAACCGGCGAGTCGATCCCGGCCGATCTTGTCGCCAAGATGAACCGTGCGCTTGCGTTCGGGCGCGCCGGCTACGTCACCCAGCAGCTCGCGTTTGCGGCAATCTCCTACGATATGTATAAGGGCAATCCGGAAGATATCGATCCCTACGCCGTTGTCATGAGCGATGTTCACCGCTATGTCCCACTCAAAGTCATACCGGAAACCGGCGACTTCTTCTGCTCTTTCGACCATCTGACGAATTATTCGTCGGCGTATTACACGTACATGTGGGATTTGGTCATCGCCGAGGATTTCTTTCAGCAATTCGATCAGCAGAATCTGCTAGCCGGCCCCACGCCGATGCGTTATAGGCGTCTCGTGCTTGAGCCCGGCGGCTCTGAATCGGCGAATGACCTCGTTAGGAATTTTCTCGGGCGCTCGCAAAATATGGAGGCGATTGAGAAGTGGATGAATCAGGAATTTACGACGCCGTAGCCGTCAACGAGCGTTTCCGTCCGTTGACTCTTGCTGCGTCAAACCTACCAGATTGCTCACTCGTCACAAGGGAACCCACTCATATGGAAAGAGCTCTCCTGCCGTTGCTGAATCAAGTTTTATTCCAAACAATGCCGCGGCGGCCGAAAGCACTGGATCCCGACCGGCGGCCAAGTCCGCTGCGGTTGGCAATATAGTTTCAGCTGGGGCGACACCGCTCTTTTCCAGACTTCTGCCGTCGCTCATGATGAGGTCGGCATCCGTCACCTCAAAATCGTAGAGCTTTGCGGTCTCGACACCTTTCTGATATGGCCAGACCTCCGCCTCCATAACCCTGCCTGATGAACGGTCGCCAAGAACAACTCCGCGCTTCTCCAGTTGTACGACTCGTGCAAATAGCTCGGCCGCAGAAGCGGACTCGCTATCGATAAGCACGACGAGCTCGCCCTTGAATACGTCAACGCCCCTGCTTTTCGCAATGACCGGCTTCGTCTCTTTGCGTGAGACACGGTCGGTAACCTTGACGTCGTGGTCGAAGAGATGCCCGAGCATATACTTCAGCACTTCCTCGCTGCCACCGGGATTGCCTCGGAGGTCGAGATTGAGCGCCTTATGCTTCCTGGCAATGCCGAAGTCATCGTCAATCTTTTGCTCGTCGTCGAAAAACCAGGGAAACTTCCAAATCGTTAGATCACCCTTTTCGACGACTTGGTCACGCATTGCGTGATCCTCATCCTCTGACTGGATTTCAAGCTGCCAGATGTCATCATTCGCTAGCTTTGTTCCCTGCCTTACGCTCGCCGCCACATCAACATGCCGCTGCTGCCCGTGGGGGTCTTGCAGTAGAAGATCGGACTTCGCGATCGGTAAAAGTTCATCAAAATAATAGAGCATCGTATCGATATCCGTACGCGTGACGGCATAGCCTTCTCTTTTCAGAATTGCGTCTCCAGGATGAAGCTTAGAGGCGGCATCAGTATTGGGCCGAACGTGCGTGACAAAGCACCGGTCTCCAATCATCTGCATGCGGTAACCATAATCCACATTTGCCACGCGGAGTGGCGGAATAAACAATGTGTGCGAATCATTCAGGTTCTCAAGAAAGCCGGCAATTATCGTGAATGCCTCGTGATTAGACTTCGCCGCCTGCATTTTCTGGTCGTACTGCGCATAGAGCTTGTCGATATCGAGTCCATGAAACTTAGGGTCGTAATAGTGCTTTTTGACCGCGTCCAAAGCGTCACGCAGCATGCCGCGATCATCCGCACGGTCCATATTTCTGAATGCTTCTTGTGCATGTAGAAAAGCAGGGACTGGCCAGAAAAGTACATACGAGAACTGCACGCAGCCGCGCGCGGAACCGAATGACCATTTATTGCCCCCAGTTAGTTATCCACCACCGATGATGCATATACCACAACTTAATTAGGATGCGAACAGTACCTTTCCGTAGGAGAAGTCCTACCAGTTCCGCAAGATCAATGCCGCGAGCGAGGTGCAAATTTCTCGTTAAGTGCGCGAATCAGCCAGGGCTGGAATCGCTCAAGCTTGACCAGCACCTTTCCATGGAACGTCACGATCTGCTCCCGTTTGCCGCGCGCAATGGCTCGCAGAATCTCGCGCACGGCCACGTCGGTCTTCACCTGAATCCACTCCGGAGCGCGATCTTTTGCATTCGGGTGAAACACGGCCGCATTATCGACCCGACGAATATTGCTGACGATGAATCCCGGACTGAGCAGTGTGACCTTCACGCCGACGCGGCGCAACTCCGGCGTAATGGCATTTGCGAGACCGCGGAGCGCAAACTTGCTCATAGCGTACGGCGACCCGCCAATCGATGCCACATAGCTTGCCACGCTGCCGTTGATCACCAGATTGCCGCGCGTCCTTTCGAGTTCCGGCAAAGCGGCGTAGATCGTGCGCAACACGCCGAACACGTTCGTCTCAAACTGGCGACGGTAGTCTTCTATCGTAAGTCTCTTCAGCGGACCGGACACGCCAAAGCCGGCATTCGCGATTGCGATCTCCAGTTTTCCCCATGCGCGAACGCCCGCCTCGACCGCACGTTCGACGTCGCCATCGCGCGCGACGTCACATTCGGCAACCACCGGCTTCGCGTGTCCGGCATGCGCAATCCTTTCGGCGAGAGCTTCGAGTTGTTCGCGGCGACGCGCGGCGAGAACGAGTTTCGCACCGGCCGCTGCAAGTTGAATGGCTAGCTCTTCGCCAATGCCAGAAGAAGCGCCCGTGATCAACACGGATTTACCGCAATAAAACGACGCGATCGACATGAAAGACAGTCTAGCGGCGAAACCATAACGAGGAAAGCGGAAGGCTCAATGCTTGCGAATTCGCCGTCGCTGGCTGGGCGTCGGGGTGGTGGGGGGATGTCGATACCCAGCCGCGCGGCGAGTGAAAATACCTTAGCAGCAAATCGCGCGTACTGGTCCGTCAAACATCCGATCAAATTAATTCAAAATTTGAATAATCTGCGGGCGGCGAATTGCATCATCCAAATGTGAATAAAATGTTACGGCGTTTTATGCCGTAAAAACTCCTCAAACATCTCGCTGCTCGCAAGAATATGCAGAAGCCTTTTGCGCTCGTCAGGAGACATTTTCCGAGCAAACAGTTTCTCCCGTGCTTCGCCTAACAAACCGATCCACTCTTCATACTCTGCGCCGAATTGTCGTTCGAGCATTTTGCGAATGCGTTGTGCCAAAGCGGGACTCTTTCCCGAAGTGGAAATCGCGATTTGCAATGCGCCCCGGCGCACGACCGAACCATAATAGAAATCGCAGTGCGCGGGATCGTCAACGACATTGCATAAAACTTTTTGGCGCCGTGCTTCGCGATAGATTTTCTCGTGCAGCGCCGGCGAAGATGTCGCCGCGACCACAAGGAACACGCCATTAAGATCGGCCGGTTTGAATGCGCGCGCATCCCAACGAATCTTTCTATCTTGCGCGAGAGTGCGGATCCGCGGCGTAGCTTTGGGGGCTACAACGCGGATTTCGGCGCCGATCGGAAGGAGACCTTCGATTTTCTCCTCCGCAATTTTCCCCGCGCCGACCACAAGGCAACGCCGCTTCGTTAGTTTTAGGAAAATTGGGAAGAGAGTCATGACTACGTTTCGCCACAAACGAGATCATCGTATGTTTGCCGCTCGCGGGCTACCTGAAACCTCTTTCCTTCGACCAGCACTTCGGCCGGTCGGCGCCGCGCATTGTAGTTCGACGACTGCGCAAACGCATACGCGCCCGCGGCCCACACCACAAGCAAATCGCCCCCCTTTACGGGAACGAGCGGCCAGTCACGCGCAAGGAAATCTCCCGATTCGCACACAGGCCCGACAACGTCTACTCGCTTCAATCCACTCTTCCCTTTCGCGCGCATCGCAGGCGTAATGGGGTGAATCGCATCATAAAGGACCGGGCGAATCAGGTCGTTCATCGCCGCATCGACGATCACGAACGTCTTCGCGCGATTCTCTTTCACGTAGAGCACGCGAGTGAGAAGCACTCCCGCAGAGCCCACGATGGCGCGCCCGGGTTCAATCATCAGGCGACACCCGAGCGGGCGGACCGCAGCGATCAACGTGCGCGCGTATTCGGTCTGTGCAAGCGGCGATTCGTTCGTATAGCGAATGCCGAGCCCGCCGCCGATATCAAGATGATCGAGTTGAACACCGTTGCGGGCCAGATCGCGCACATAGGAAGCAAGCCGTATGACCGCCCGGCGATACGGCGCAACTGAAAGAATCTGCGAGCCGATGTGCGCGCTGATCCCGCGCCAGGCAATCCAGCGCGAATCCTTGTGCGCCAAATAGAGACGCCGTGCAGGTTCCCAATCGATGCCAAACTTGTGATGATGCTGCCCCGTAGAAATGTGCGGATGACCGCCGGCCATGACATCCGGATTTACGCGGATTGCGAGCTCCGGCCGCGCACCTCCCGCAGTTACGTGTCGCGACGCTTCCTCAATGAGCAATTCCAGCTCGGGCTCCGACTCGACATTAAAAAGCAGAATTCCACCGGACGATCTGTTCTTGTTGCCGCTGGAATACCGCAGCGCCTCGCGCATTTCATCGCGCGTTTTCCCCACGCCTGAAAAAACGATTCGATCGCCGGAAACGCCGATGCGGCGCAATCGGTCGAGTTCGCCACCTGAGACAATGTCAAAGCTGCTGCCAAGCTTCGCGAGAACGCGCAAGACCGAGAGATTGCTGTTGGCCTTCATGGCGTAACAGAGCGTGTGTGGGATCGCGGCGAGAACGCGATCGAGCATGCGATAAGCCTTCTCGATGGCTGCGCGGCTGTAGACGTAGGCCGGTGTGCCGACCTCGGTCGCTATCCTCTCGAGGGAAACACCTTCGCTGAAAAGCGGCTCTTCGGCCTTGCATATGCCCGGTTTATACGCATAAAAAGGCGTGAACTGCGCCGGATCGACCGGGCGACGCGGGGCCGCTTTAGATGATTTGTGATTTGCGTCAGTCATAAGTGAAAAATCGCATGGGTCAAATATCATACAAACGCCAGCGAGGCGTGGCTACGGCGAAATTGGGCAGATGCGCGTCTAGGGATGAGCTATGCCGCATCCATTTCTTAGAACAACCGAGCGACCGGGGCCATGCGGATGCGTCCTTTGCAGGTCGGGCTTCGGTGCATTAAGATTGCGCGCGAGGTTCCACCATGATTCTTTCAACGCGAAAGATCACACTCTGGCTATTTTTAGCCGGCACGTTCGCGCTCTCATGTACTTCGCTGAAGGCTCAAGCCGAACCGCAGTCACTTTCGGGACCAATTCATCTGGACGTGGATTCGACTCGCGCGCCGCAAAAGATTTTGCACGCCCATTTGACGATTCCTGCTAAATCGGGTCCGCTGACGCTCGTCTATCCGGAGTGGATTCCCGGCGAACATCAGCCCTCGGGACCGATTATCGAAATGGCCGGCTTGAAAATCACAGCGAACGGAAAAATCATTTCCTGGCGCCGAGATCTCGTCGACACGTATGCCCTTCACTTGGATGTCCCTGCGGGGGCGGCATCGCTCGACGTAAATTTCGATTTTTTGCTGTCGCCCGATACGAGTGGCTACTCCGCCGGAGCGTCCGCGACGGCATTTCTGAATCTTGTGAGTTGGAACCAACTTCTGATCTACCCCAAAGGCGAGGATGCGGCGAATATTACTGTGGTTCCGAAACTCAAGGTTCCGGCGGGATGGAGATTTGGCACGGCGCTTCCCGTTGCGAAGCAGGACGGGGATACGATCAATTTCTCGCCCGTTTCGCTGGAAACATTGATCGATTCTCCCGTAATCACGGGGCGCTATTTCCGTTCGATTGATCTTTCGCCCGGCGAAACGCCGCACCACGAAATGGATATTGCCGCGGATAATCCGGCCGATCTGCAGATGACTCCTGAGACCGAAGCGGCATATCGGCAGTTGGTCGTGCAGGCGTTTGCACTTTTCGGCTCACGTCACTATCGTGATTATCACTTTCTACTTACACTCAGCGACGGCGTCGCGCATTTCGGACTGGAGCATCATGAATCGAGCGATGACCGCATTTACGAGCACACTCTCACGGATCCGGCAACAGGCGTCGCCACTGCCTTCCTCCTGCCGCACGAATACGTTCATTCGTGGAATGGAAAATATCGCCGCCCCGTTGGATTGCTCTCGCCCGATTACGAGCAGCCGATGAAGGACGACCTATTGTGGGTCTATGAGGGCCTCACGGATTATTTGGGACAAGTTCTCGCCACGCGCAGCGGCCTCTGGACTCCCCAGGAATTTCGCGACCAGTTCGCACGCGAGGCAGCGTTGCTCGACGCCGAGCCGGGCCGTGACTGGCGTCCTTTGCAGGATACGGCGGACGCTGCCGTCTTTCTCTACGACGCAACGCCCGACTGGCAGAACTGGCGGCGCGGCACCGATTTCTATCAAGAGGGGGATTTCCTTTGGCTCAGCGTAGACGATGAAATCCGCCACCTGACCGAAGAGCAGAAGTCGATCAACGATTTCTGTCTGCTCTTTCACGGCGGCACAAGCGGCGAACCCGATCTGAAACCCTACAGCTTTGACGACGTTGTTGCCGTACTCCATCAGATCGCGCCATACGACTGGGCGAAGTTTCTGCGCGACCGGCTCGATTCGCTTGCGCCGAATACTATGGACGAGGCACTGGACAACGGCGGCTGGAAGATCGTCTACAATGACGATCCGAATGAAATGCAGGACGGGCGCGATAGGGTGCGGAGAGAAGTTAGTCTGCAGCTCTCCGTTGGATTGTGGCTCAAGAATGACGGAACCGTAAAAGACGTCATCTACGACGGGCCTGCTTACAAAGCGGGTTTCGCGCCGGGAATGAAAATCACCGCTGTGAACGACAGGAACGTAGACGCGGCGAGCATTGGGGATACGATCAAACAAGCCATCAAGGATGCTGAACGCTCGAACGGACCCATTCGATTTATTGCAGCAAACGGACTGGACGTAGAAACCTATTCGGTGGAATATCACGGTGGGCTGCGCAACCCGCATTTGGTACGCGATGAAAGCCACAGCGATCTGCTGAGCGAAATTCTAAGGCCGCTCGGTGAGCAGACGGTAAGTTCATCATCGCCTTCGAACGCCTCTCGGCCCACGCCGCCGACGCGGGATCCGAACACGCCTGGTTATGTCAAAGCGAAAGAATTGCCGGATGGCACGCTTCCGCCCGCCGATGCAGACGGCAACTTCATCATCGGTCCGACGCATGCACCTGCGCCGGAAATGACTGTGCACGAAGGCGTGCCGCATGGGACCGTCTACAACTTCACGATGAGCTCAGCGGACAGCAAGATTTATCCCGGCATTGCGCGCGACCCGGGCACATTCGGCACGCCGATCCAAACGATCCCGCGAAACTCGATCGTTACGACGAGCCATCCGGCGCCCTACACGCGCAAGGTTGCTGTGTATGTGCCGAAGCAATACGTGCCCGGCACGGCAGCGCCGTTTATTGTCGGCGCCGATGGACCCGACCAAGCGCTTTCACGGCGCTCGACAATCTGATCGCCGAAGCAAAGTGCCCGCGATGATCGCGATCTCGATCGGCAACGGCAGCGGCGACGCGCAAGGCAGCGAGCGCGGGCTTGAATACGACACGATGTCCGGGCTAATACGCGGAATGGGTCGAGAAGGAAGTGCTGCCGCTGGTCGAAAAGAAATTCAACGTGAAGCTTGACGAGCGATCCTGACGGCCGCGCCACAATGGGCGGCAGCTCCGGCGGATCCTGCGCGTTGATCATGGCGTGGTATCACCCGGAGTTGTATCACCGCGTGCTCACATACTCAGGCACGTATGTGAATCAGCAGTGGCCGCCGAATCCGCAGACGCCGCACGGCGCGTGGGAATTTCACGAACACCTGATTCCGATAGTCCCGCGCAAGCCGATTCGCATCTGGATGGAAGTGGGCGACCGCGACCTGTTGAATCCGAACGTGATGCGCGACAACATGCACGACTGGGTGGTTGCCAACGAAAACATGGCAAAGGTGCTGGCCGCAAGGGTTATCACTACCAATTTGTGTTTGCGCGCAATGCCGGGCCATACCGATCGCAGCGTGAAGCAGCAAACGCTGCCCGAAGCGCTCGAATATCTCTGGCAGGGTTATCCGAGGGAATAGAGTAGCGCTTATTGCGGGGAAGACGGCCTGCGCACGGACATGCGACGCGCAGCTTCGTTTACGAGATAGCCCATTTTGGGATGTTTAGGCTCGAAGTCGACGTGAATTCCCTGGTCGCGCAGCTCTTCCGAAGTGACAGGTCCAATCGAGCCGACCGTGATTTCCGCTAGGCCCGCGCGTACTGCTTCTTCGGCGTCTAGTGTTTTCGCAAACTTGAGAAGGTGAATGATCTGCACGGACGTCGTAAAAAGCGCGAGATCGATCTCTCCCCTCGCAATTCTCCCCACAGCGGCGGCCAGGGCATTCGTGTTCTCAGGCAACTCCCATTTGTAGACGGGCACTTGCATCACTTTCGCGCCCCGATCGAGCAAGCCGGCAAGTAGTTCCGGATTGGGCTCGCCATACTCCTGCACAGCGACGCCTTTGCCGCGTAGCGAGATTCTTTCGCGGTCCAGCGCGTCCAGAAGATCGCGCCAAGTGTTCGGCTCCGGGACGTTAACCGCGACCGGCACGCCAAATTCCTTAAGCACCGCAAGAGGCTTCGGTCCGCGCACGACAACTTTCACCGCCTTTAAGTATTCGATGAACTTTTCCCGCGGATAGACAGTCTCAACGACTCGCGCTAGCGCACGCGCACCGACACCTGTGAGAAAAATCACTACCTCGAAATCGCCGGACGCCATTCGCCGCGCGAATTCGAGTGCTTCCGTGTTCGATTCGAGAGGCACTTCGCGCATCGACGGTGCCACGATCGGCTGCCCACCATAATTTTCGATTAGTTTGGCCATTTCCGCGGCGCGCCTGCTTTCCAGCGAGAGAACACGCACGCCCGTGAGACCTTTCGCTTCGTTCGGCATCCAATCCCCTTGCTTTGCGCGATGGACGCAACAATTCTTTGCTATCTTGATTGTACGGAAATGCCGGAACTGCCAGAAGTCGAAACTGTAGCGCGCGGACTGCGGCTTACCTTGCCGGGTCGGCGAATCACGTCCGTGCGATTGGGGAAAACCGATTTTATCGATGATCCGGCCGCCGTGGAACGCGAACTCCCCGGTAAAACGATTACGGCGATACGTAGATTCGGGAAATTCTTGCTGCTGGATTTGGAATCCTCAAACGGCGCGCCAGAAGGCTCTTCGTTGCTGATTCATCTGGGCATGACCGGCCAGTTGGTGATGGCGGTGCCGCAAACAACCGTCGCGCCGCATACGCACGCTTTTTTTTCTTTGGACGACGGCCGCGAGCTGCGGTACACGGACGTCCGTCGATTCGGACGAATTGCGTTTTTTGCGAATGGCGGGCACGAAGCGGCGCTAGGGAAACTTGGCCTTGAACCGCTCGAAGCGACGGAGAAGCAGTTTGGCGAAACGTTGTGCCCGCGCCGGGCTGCCATCAAGTCAGTACTGCTCAATCAGCAGGTCTTGCGCGGCATCGGAAATATCTATGCCGATGAGAGTCTCTGGCGCGCCCGAATTCACCCGCTGCGAATCGCAGCGACTCTATCCAAAAGAGAAGTGCAGGCGCTTCATCGCGCCGTGCAGGTTGTGCTGAACGAGGCGATTCGACTGCGCGGATCATCCGTCTCAGACTATGTCGACGCCGAGGGCGAGCGCGGCGAATTTCAGTTGCGGCATCGGGTGTATCAGCGCGCGGGAAAGAAATGCCCGCGCTGTGGCGCGACGATTCGGCGCATCATCATCGGCGGCCGCAGCAGCCATTTCTGCCCGCGCTGCCAGCGCGCCCCGCGCCAGGCAAGCTTGAAGGGCCAAGCGCGGGCGGTACTGACCTGAAATTACTAAGCACTGTCTAGGGTAAAGGAATGGTTCAGCGACGGTAGAGGACATCTATCAGTTTGCTGCGGGTTTCCCCTTCTGCAGTGCCTCACTAACGTCCTCCTGGCCGGTTCACCATTCCCTTCCCATCCCACCGGACGTTCAGTTTTTCCGGGTCCGGCCGTCCGACAGTCTTCTTCACACCCCGTGGCCTGCTGTTTTGCATCTTCGTTCAAGGTCACTTAAGCCGGTGGCTCACGCCACAAACTCGACCTCCTGCTAGATCCTCGAACGGACGATTGGGACCAGGGGACTTGCACCCGATTAGTTCAACGCCTGTACCGGCGTGCCATCTGCGAACCTGGTAACGGTTATAATCTCGCGCGAGTTTCGACGGGCATCGACTTATGACCACTCGCAACTATTGGCTGGATCTGTTCACGGGCGCTACCTGGAAGGAGTTCTTGGCGGCAGGAGCGGCGGTTTCTGGGTTTCGCGAATCGCGCTGGTCGGCCGTTCAAAAAATCAAAGTCGGAGACTATCTCCTATGCTATTTGACGGGTGTATCGAGATTTATCGCGGTCCTTGAGGTGACATCGAACGGCTACAAAGATTCAAGCACGATCTGGAAAGACGAGGAGTTCCCTTCACGCGTCAAAGTTAAACCAGTAGTTGCACTCGATCCAGAGACGGCCGTTCCTGTCTTAGAGCTCCGGAATGCGCTGAGCACCTTCCAAAACGCCAAGAATCCAATGGCGTGGACGGGGCACTTCCGTGGTTCTCCCACAAAATGGACATCTTCTGATGGGCAGGCGGTCTGAGATGCCTTGGGGGAGGCGAAAGCCAATCCTGTGAAGCGACTGGTCGACCCAGGAGACTGGCGCCGAATCCAAACCGTTTCAAAGCAAAGAAGATCGGCTCCGTCACCGTGCCGGACAGCCCACGAGAAAGCGGTAAGCCCATCGAGCACGATCGAGAGCACTCGGAGCATGAGGGAAATTCAATACCTGCTCCTGAGACTAGGCACCGACATGGGATTTGATGTTTGGATCGCGCGGAATGATCGCGGGCGCCACATTAACGCCATGCGTTCAACCGAGCCCTTAAAGTTAAAATCGGAACTCCCGCTTCAATTTGACGAAGCAACAAATCGAACAATCGAACTCATAGACGTCTTATGGCTGAGCGGAAACGCGATTGTCGCAGCTTTTGAAATCGAGAGTACGACGTCAATATATTCGGGTCTTCTTCGAATGAGCGCCTTGATTGCAATGCAACCAAATCTCAACATTCCGCTTTACCTGGTCGCACCAGACGAACGCCGCTCAAAGGTTTTTGACGAGGTCAATCGCCCGACGTTCCGTCGATTATCTCCCCCACTCTCTGAGGTATGCAGGTTCATAGCCTTCTCGGACCTTAAAGCACAGTTGAAACAGGCGCGCCAATTCCTCCATTTTATGAAGCCAGAATTCTTGCAAGAACTATCCGAGTCCTGCGAACTTGAGGAGGCGTAAGTGCATCACGCCCGCTGTTGAAGCACCAGTACAGGCTGGTAGGTTCGCGGCACGACCGGCTCGGCGATCGCGATCAAAGATCCTTGTTGATTGAAAACGCGCAGGCGCGAAGGCTTCCATTCGCCCGCGTCGAGTTCGGCGGGCGCGCCTTGCGCCGCGGTGACTTGCCCGGGCTGGATTTGCGCCAGCGGCAAATTGAATTTTGCTCCGTGGCGGATACGTTTTTCGATGACGGGCAAGACGACGGCTCGAGGAAGATCGCAAAGCAACTGCTCAATAGCAATCACTCGATCGGAAATTTTGCCCTCGCGCGCATCTCGTTCAAGTTCGGCAAGCGGCACGGCGTGATCGAGCGTGAACTCCCCGACGGCTGTGCGAACGATCTCCGCAAGATGAGCACCCGAACCCTGCAGCTTTCCCATTTCGTGCGCGAGCGAACGGATGTAGGTTCCCGACCCGCAATCGACTGAGAAGCGTGCGACAGAGCCTTCGATGCCGGTCAACTTAAATTCGAAAACTTCCACTTCAACGGGCTTCAATTCCACAGGCTTGTGTTTGCGCGCAAGCTCGTGCGCTGGACGGCCGTGAATTTTCTTAGCGGAGAATGGCGGAGGCGTCTGGTCAATTTTACCAACGAACTTGGCCGCGAGTGATTCGATTTCCGTCCGATCGAGTTTGGGTGACTTGTCGTCACCCAGCGCTTCGCCATCGGCGTCGTATGTATCCGTGGCAAATCCGAATCGCACTGCGCAGGTGTAGCGCTTTCTCCGGCCAGCGTAAAAACGTGCCAGTCGCGTGGCTCGGCCCAAAGCAAGAACCAGAACACCCGTGGCGAGCGGATCGAGCGTGCCGAGGTGGCCGATTTGCCGGAAACCCACCAGGCGACGAACGGCTTCGACCACGTCGTGAGACGTGCGGCCTTGCGGCTTATCGACCACGAGAATTCCGTCGATAGTCGGTTGTGAGCTTCTGGGCATAGTCAGTCCAGCAAGAAACTAAGAGTGATTTTCGCTTCGCTCAGGATGACGGCTATCTTTATCAATTTTCGACAACAAACGGCCCGGCTTATTGCTGCTTGATCTTTTTCAGAAGTTCGTCGATGTGCTGTCCGTACTCTTCGGACGTATCCGGCACGAACAGCACTTCCGGCGAGCGGCGCAGATGAAGACGCTCGGTAAGTTCGTGACGAACAAACCCGGAAGCCGCCTTCAGGCCTTCCAGCGCGCGCCCGCGTTCGGCATCGTCGCCTGCGAGCTGGACGTAAACGCGAACCGTCCGCATATCAGGCGTCATGCGAACTTCGGTGACGCCGATGGCGGCTGCGACGCGTGGGTCTTTCAATTCTCCCGCCAGCATCAGACTTACTTCGTGATGAATTTCCTCCGCCACTCTTTCGGAACGATGCCCGCCGACCGTCATGACTCTGCCTCAAGATCTTCCTCGAAATATTCTATTTGCTGCGAGACCAGATCACGACCGAGTATGTTTTCCGACTCCGTCGCAATCGCCGTGAGCGATTCATCGAGATGCTTCGCATCACCGGAAATCGTCACCACGCCGACTGTGGAGCGCTGCCAGAGATCTTGATGCGCGAGTTCCGCGACGGCAACGTTAAAACGCGCGCGCAGACGGTCCTTCAAGCTTCGCAGCACTTGGCGCTTATCTTTCAGCGATCGCGCATCTTCGATGTGAATTTCGAGCGTCAGGAGACCGACCGGCATTTACGCACCACGACCGCATCAGCGGGGACCTTCCAAGCAAAATCCTAAAGAGCACAGCCCGGGCCAAGTTATCCGTTGCGGCGGGCTTCGGCGCTCTCAGCCTGACCGCGCGAGCGCTCGCTGCCCGCAGCGACGGCTTCCAGCGCCGCCGTCTTCTCGATCTTGAAGCACTCAAGGCTATCGCCCACTTTGATATCGTTGAAATTCGAGATGCCGATGCCGCACTCGAAGCCCTGGCGCACTTCGTTAACGTCGTCTTTGAAGCGGCGCAGCGAAATGATTCGACCGGTATAAATAATCACGTTATCGCGCAGCACGCGAACGTCAGAGTCGCGCTTCATAATGCCGTCCTGCACCGAACATCCCGCGATCGTTCCAACGCCCTTGACGCGGAACGTATCGCGCACTTCCGCGCGGCCCAAGTGCACTTCCTTGATCGTCGGAGCAAGAAGCCCGGCGGCGGCCTTCTCGAGTTCGTCGAGCAGTTCGTAAATGATCGTGTGCAGGCGAATGTCAACGCCTTCGCGTTGCGCAAGATCGGAGGCTTTGCGCTCCGGGCGCACGTTGAAAGCGATGATGATCGCGTTGGAAGCGGACGCAAGGATCACATCCGATTCATTCACGGCGCCGACGCCTGCCTGGATCACCTTAATCTTTACTTCGTCGTTCGAAACCTTCGGCAACATCTCGTTAAGCACTTCAACTGAACCCTGAACGTCTGCCTTGATCACAACCGGTAGTTCCTTTACCTCACCGGCGCGAAGCTGTTCGTGCAGTTGATCGAGAGTAAGGCGTCCGGAAGAGGCCTTCGCCAATGAAGCTTCTCTCTGCTTCCCCTGCCGGTACTCCACGATGTGGCGCGCCTTCGCTTCGTCGGCGACTTGGAACTGGTCCCCTGCTTCGGGCACCCCCTGCAAGCCGAGGACTTCGACTGGGGTTGAAGGCGCAGCTTTCTTGATCGGCTGGCCGCGATCATCAAACATGGCACGGACTTTGCCGAAAACCGCACCGACGATGAAGAAATCGCCGATGTTGAGCGTGCCGTTTTGCACGAGGACAGTCGCAACCGGACCGCGGCCCTTGTCCACGCGCGATTCGAGAACCGTGCCGCTTGCGGGCGCATCCGGATCGGCTTTGAGCTCCGCAAGATCACCGACGAGCAAAATCATTTCGAGCAAGCGAGGCAGGTTCTGCTTCGTCTTGGCGGAAACTTCAACCATGACGGTCGTACCGCCCCACTCTTCGGGCATCAGGCCCTTGTCCGTAAGCTGGCGCTTCACGCGCTCGGGTTGCGCGCCGGGCTTATCTATCTTATTGATCGCAACGACAATCGGAACTTTTGCGGCCTGCGCGTGTGCAATCGCCTCTTCGGTCTGCGGCATCACGCCGTCATCCGCGCTGACCACAAGTACTACGATGTCTGTGACTTTTGCTCCGCGTGCACGCATGCGGGTGAAAGCCTGGTGGCCCGGTGTATCGATGAAAACGATGCAGCGGTCGCCGACGTGCGCTTCGTATGCGCCAATATGCTGCGTAATTCCGCCTGCCTCGCCCGCGGCAACATCCGTCTTGCGAATCGCGTCGAGTAAGCTGGTTTTGCCATGGTCGACGTGGCCCATAACCGTAACCACGGGCGCGCGCGACTGCAGATTGCCGGTGCGCTCCTCCTTGATCTTCTCTTCTTCGACGAGTTGCTCTTCAAACGTGACAACCTTCACGATGCCGTTGAACGATTCGGCAAGGCTCGTTGCCGTGGGAACGTCAAGCGCCTGGTTGATGCTGGCGAAAACGCCGCGATCGAGAAGCACTTTGAGCAAATCCTTCGCGCGAACGTCAAGTTTCTCCGCGAGCTCGCGGACGGTGATTCCTTCGGTTACAGTGAGTTCGCGCGGCTCACGTTGAACGGGCGCGATGGGTTCGGCGACGGACCGCGGACCTGCACCGGCCCTAGTGCGAACGGGATGTAGCTTGCGTTCGCCTTCGGCATACCGCTTTTCCATTGTCGGACGGCCGCGGCTTGGCGCGGGTTTACGCGCGTAGAGCGGTTTGCCAGGCTCGGCCTTGGGAACGCCTGTAGCACCAGGACGCTGGCTGCCGATCGGAGCCTGACCTGGCCCGCCGGGCCTGCCACCTGGACGCTGCGGAAAACGAGAGGGCGGTCCTCCGGGACGAGGTGCGCCACCGGGACGCGGAGCACCACCTGCTGACGGACGAAATCCTTGCTGTCCCCCGCCAGGACGCGGCTGATATTGTCCCTGGCCTTGGCTGGGCCGGAACGGAGGCCGCTGGCCCTGTGTTCCTGGTTGGCCTTGCGGACGCGAGGTACCTTGCCCCGTCTGAGGACCTCCTGGACCTGCCGCTGCTGGACGTTGTCCCATTGGCCGCTGGCCGGGTTGGCCAATCGGCTGTTGGCGCAGCGGAACACCGGGGCGCGGTCCCGTCGGCGCTGGTGAAGCGGGCCTTGGAGCCGCACCTGGAGCCGCATTCGCCGGAGACGCCGCAACGGGCCTCTGAGATGGGGGAGGCGCAGCAGGCGGATGCGCTGCTGGGGCCGGTGTCGAGGGCGTGGGGGTCGATGCCGCGGCTGGCGGAGCCGTCGGTGCGGCCGGCCGCGCCGGTGGAACGGCCGCTGGCCTCGGAGGAACCACACTCGGTGCTGCCGGCCGGGGCGCTGCAGGCGCCGTTGCTGCCGGAGCCATTCCCACCGGCCGCGCAATTGGCGCGCCGGACGGCACCGCTGGTCTCGGCGCGGGCCTTTTCGGCGCAAGCTTCGCCGCCTCGGCAGCGGCCTCCGCATCGGCGACCTCATGGAAGTGTTTGCGTACTAATTCCGCATGCTGCAGATCGATCGAGCTCGAGTGCGTCTTCTTCTCTGTGACGCCTATCTCGGGAAGGTAATCGATCAGCATTTTGGCCTTGATTTCGAGCTCCCGGGCCAATTCGTTAATTCGGATTTGGTTTGCGTCAGCCATTCAAACGGTGGCTAGTGGTTAGCGGCCGGTAGCAAGAGCCACCAGATCCGCCTTCACCGCCTTTACCCCTTTTAAACCTTCGGATGATTACTCGCCGGCGGCGCCTTCCGCTTTTTCGGCGCCTTCTTCTGATGCTGCTTCCGCGCTGCCCTGGCCGGACTCCGATACGGCTTCGGATTCGACGTTCGCTTCTTCACTGGCTATTTCTTGCGTTTCCGCCGCAACCGCTGAACCTTCTTCGGCTGGCGCTTCGAGCGCGCCTTCCTCCGCCGCTGCGTCCGCCGGCACGGCACTCTGTGTTTCGAGCGCCTGGAAATAAGCGGCGACGGATTGGTGGATCTTCTCTACCATTTTCTCGCCAATTCCCGGAATTTCAACAAGCTGCTCAGGCGTCATATCGGCGAGCTTCTCGACAGACGTAATTCCTGCCGCTTCAAGTTTTTCGATCGTCTTCGGTCCGACGCCAACCAACTCCGTCAATGCCGTGCCCGGAGCGGTGAGCGCGGCCATCTGAGCCTCGACTTCGCGTCGCTTCTCTTCTTCGCTCTTGATGTCTATATTCCAACCGATCAGCTTGCTCGCGAGACGAACGTTCTGCCCTTTTTTGCCGATTGCCAGCGAAAGCTGCGTGTCTTCGACAATCACTTCGAGCCGCTTCTCTTCCGGATCCGTGATCTGGACCCGCGATACCTTGGCCGGGCTCAAAGCCTTTTGCGCAAACGCAATCGTTTCTTCGTTGTACGGAATGATGTCGATTTTCTCGCCGCGCAGTTCCCGGATAATAGATTGGACGCGCATACCCTTCATTCCGACGCAAGCGCCGACGGGATCGACGTCTTTGTCGCGACTTTCCACAGCGATCTTCGTTCGTTCGCCAGACTCGCGCGCCACGGCGCGAATCTGTACCGTACCGTCGTAGATTTCAGGCACTTCCATTTCGAAAAGGCGTTGAACCAGAGCGGGATCGGCGCGCGAAACCACAACCTGGGGACCCTTTGCCGCTTTTTCGACCGCGCGAATCGTCACGCGCAGGCGGTCTCCTACGTTGTAAGCCTCGAGGCGCGATTGCTCACGCTTCGGGAGACGCGCTTCTGTGCGGCCCATGTCGACGATCATGTCCGGGCCCTCGATGCGCTTCACGACGGCATTGATCAACTCGCCGACACGCGTGTGATATTCGTTATAGATGGTGTCGCGCTCGGCCTCGCGAACTTTCTGCAGGATCACCTGCTTGGCCGTCTGCGCCGCGATGCGGCCGAGTACTTCGGTCGGCTTAGGAGCGGTGACTTCACCGCCCACTTCGATTTCCGGATTCTGTTTCCGCGCTTCGGCTAGCGAGATTTCCTTTAGCGGGTCGGCCACTTCGTCCACGACCGTGTGGACGGAATATACATCCACCTGACCAGTATCGGGATTGAACTTGGACCGGAGATCTTCCTCGGTGCGATAATATTTCCGCGCCGCCACGACCATCGCGTCTTCAATTGCCGCGACGATCACTTCCGGTTCGATGTGCTTCTCCCGGCTGATCTGCTCGATTGTCTGAAACAGCAGACTCGCCATGCCCGCTCTCCCTAGCCTTATAATTCCACTACTAAATTCGCTTTTTTGATGTTCGCGTAAGGTACCGTCAGCTCACGATCTTTGATCGTGAGCCTCACCATTCCATCCGCAGCACCAACAAGCCTCGCTTCGAGGAACGCCTTGCCCTCGAGCGGTTCGTTCAGCCAAATCTTCGCCAGCCGGCCGGCGAAACGCTCGTAATCGAATTCCTTTACGAGCTTCCGGTCCATGCCCGGCGAGCTGATTTCCAGAATGTAACCAGGTCCCGGTACCAGGTCTTCCACATCTAAAAGCACGCTGAGTTGCTCGCTTACGCGCTCGCAATCGCGATGCGAAATGCCCAGATTCTCAGGGTTTTGCGGCCCCGGCGGCCGGTCGAGGTAGACGCGCAAAAAGCGCTGTTTCCCGACTTTCCATTCGACGTCAAATACCTCGACGCCCTCCGAGCGCGCGACCCTTTCCGCCGCCTCGCGAATCTTTTCCAGGTCCATAGCGCGTCGAACCTGAGTTTCAGGACTCTTTGCCACCAACAAAAAAGTGGGCTCTCGCCCACTGAGTCCATCGACCCTAATTGAACACTCTCAGTATAGGTTCATTCGTAAGGGAAACGCAATACCGTCTCTAACGCGGTCTTTTTCTATTTTCACTTATTGCTTCGCCTTTCGCGTTCCCCGCCGGCTACCGCGATTAGAACGGGGCGCTCTTCTTTGTTTGCCATGAGTTACGTCGATTTTTAATTCTTGGCTGTTGCGATTAGAAAAGCACGCCGCAGACATTCGATGGCAGATTCTGGAACCGATTTGCGAGGACAAAGCGCTACGCCGTTTCACAACGAGTCCGTTAGACCGATGCGCTCGCCACGAACAACGAGTTTACCAGATTACTACGGAACTTGCAAGGACTTCGTGGTGTATCATTTTTGAGACAGTCGTTTCAGGCATCCGACATCGGGCTGAGCCAAATGGCAAATTTTGGCCTGAAAGGGCGCCGAAGTGGCCTTAAAACACCGAAAATGGGCGGGAAATGGCGCGATTGGACGCCCAAAAAGCCATGACAGAAAACAGGAAAAGATCTTACACCAGGGAGCGCAGAGCCGCAGACAACACGAACGGTCGCAAGCCGGTGGCATCGGGCGCCAGACTATACCCTTCTCCAGCCACAAGAGCGCCGGACACTAACCGTTTATCTCGCGGCTAGCTTTTGGGCGAAACCCACGAGCAATTTTTTGTCTCGTGCGTCCATCCGCTGCAGCAAATTGGCAAGACGTGAAACCACGGCAGCGTCTTTACTCGATAGATTTTTCTGGCGAGGCGCCTCGGGGAGATCAAGCGCCTTCGGTTCCTTATGCCCGTCGGCTTCGAAGAAAACCTGGTACAGATGCACACCCATTGCACGGGCGATCTTTTCCAAAGTTTCAACTGAGGGAACCGTGTGGCCATTTTCAACGCGGGACAAATAACAACGCAGCAGTCCAGTGCGGCGCTCGATATCCCCCTGGCTCATCTTTTTGGATTCACGAATCGTTTTCAGGCGTTCGCCAACAATCATCGGTCTTCCTCGCTTTCGGCTGGGTCGGAATTATATCGTGTGACGTATGGAAGAACAAGGTTTACTGCTGAATTACAGTTTGGCGCATACGAAAATGGAAGGTCCCGACCGAAAATCGGGCCGGACGAGGCAGACGAGGGAATCGAAAGCTTGGCACCGACAGGAAAATCTTGATCCTGTTCGTCGCGCCAGAATAAACTCTGAACCGCTACAGGACCCTCTGAGTTCTGTCAGGAGGGATGCACTCTCAACCTCTCATCTGTGTCACGGACGTGGAAGCGAGCAGCCAATGGTATCAGCGTCTGCTGGGCTGCCGCGGGAGCCATGGCGGCAGGCAATATGAGCAACTCGTGAGGGATGGGCAACTCATCCTGCAATTGCACAGCTTTGAGGTGAGCATCATCACGGCCGCATCGGCAATCCCGCCGATAAACCCTACGGCAATGGCGTGCTGCTCTGGTTCGAGGTGGAGCACTTCGACGCGGTAATGCAGAGCGCCGCTGAAATGGGCGTCGAGATCGTACTGCCCCGCCATCGCAACCCTCCCGACGGCGCCGGCGGCCCCAATCACTGGGAGTGTTGGATGCGAGACCCCGATGGATACATGGTGGTCATCGCCAGCCCGTATGGAACCGCAGACGGGGGCGGGCGCCCCGGCCCCGATCTCTTCAGCTAGCCTGCCGTCTCCGAAATTTGTTTATCTATCCTTCGCGGAGTTGGAGTGCTACCCAGATGGAACTTTTGTCACTATTTCTCCGTACAGAAACTCATGGGGCATGACTTGCGCTTTGCGCTGCGGACGATTCTGGCGCACCGGTGGTTTTCGCTGGCGATCGTGGGGACGCTGGCGCTCGGCATTGGGCTGAACACGATGGTGTTCACGCTGGTGTATGCAGTGATGTTTAAGCCTGTGCCGGTGCCGGCGGGCTCGCGGCTGGTAGTCGTCAGCGGGCGGAACGCGCAGGAGAACCGGCTCGCCACGTCTTATGCGAATTTTCTCGACTACCAAAGCCAAAGCACATCGTTTGAAGCACTGGAGGCGGGCCGCCAAATGGGCGGCGTGATCAGCGAAACGGGAATTCCGCCGCGCAGTTATGACCTGTGCCAGGTCTCGGGCGGGCTGTTTGACCTACTCCATGTGCACCCGATCCTTGGGCGAAGCTTCCGGTCGAGCGACGCCGAACGGGGCGCGGAACCGGTGGTGGTGCTGAGCTATGACGTTTGGAAGGACCGATACAGCAGCGCGCCGAATATTGTTGAGCGTGTCGTCCGCGTAAATACAAATCCGGCAACGATTATCGGCGTGATGCCCGCAGGCTTTTCGTTTCCGAGCGGTGTAAACCTATGGATGCCTCTCATTCCAGATGCAGACCTGCAAAAACGTACAAACCGCTCGGTGGACGTGTTTGGCGTCTTAAAGACGGGCGTGTCGATAGACCGAGCGAACGTCGAACTGAAGGCGATCTCGCAGCGCCTCGCTGCCTCGTATCCAGAGGCGGACAAAGGACTGACGGCCGAGGCGTCAACGTTTAATGCCTATTACAACGGGCCGCAGATCGATATCGTTTTTTTGTCGATGCTGGCGGCCGTGGCGTTCGTTCTACTGATTGTCTGCGCCAACGTGGCCAATATGATGCTCAGCCGCGTGATGATGCGGCAGCAGGAAATTTCGATCCGCGTGGCGATGGGCGCTTCGCGGTGGCGAGTGATTCGCCAATTACTGATCGAGAGCCTGATGCTGAGCGTGACGGGCGGCGCGCTCGGATTCGCGCTGGCGGAATACGGCGTCCACTGGTTCGATATGATGACGCAGGACGTGGGTAAACCGACGTGGATCATTTTCAAAATCGATCCAACGGTTTTTGGCTATTTCGCTGTGCTTTGCGTACTCGCAGGACTGATTTCAGGATTGGCGCCGGCGCTTCGTTCCTCGCGCGTGGATTTGAACAGTACCTTGAAGGAAGGCACACGAAGCGCGGGGACGCGGCGCGGCGGATTGCTTTCGAGCGTTCTGGTCGTGTTTCAGTTTGCGCTTACGCTCGTGTTGCTGACGGGCGCGGGCATTTTCGTTCGCGCGTTTCTTGCTGCGCAGACGATCAATCCGTTTGTGCCGAGTGGGCATTTGATGACTGGAGGCGTCTCGCTGCCGCATGAACGGTATCCCGACGCAGCTTCGCATGTGCGTTTTTTCGATCAATTGCTGCTGCGGCTGCGCGCGACTCCCGGGGTGAATCAGGCGGTGATTTCGTCCAGTTTGCCTGGCATGGGCGCGGGCAGCGATCACATCGAAATCGAAGGCAAGCCGGTGAACGATCCGCTCAAAGGCCCGGCGGGGGCGAGGCTTGCGCAATCTCCGGGATATTTCGACGAGATAGGGTTGCCGTTGCTGCGAGGGCGAGATTTCAATGAAACGGATGGCGAGACAGGCAAGGAGGCAGCAATTGTGACGCGTGAGTTCGCCTCACATCTCTGGCCGGGTCAAGATGTACTCGGAAAGCGATTCCGCATCTACGAGGACAATAAATATACGCCTTGGCTGACGGTGATAGGCGT
The DNA here is from genome assembly GCA_963753205.1 of uncultured Acidobacteriota bacterium. Lineage (GTDB taxonomy): Bacteria > Acidobacteriota > Terriglobia > Acidiferrales > UBA7541 > Palsa-295. Next base: position 102,159 of record CAVWBL010000006.1, read on the forward strand.
CTCGGCGGATATGTCGCAGCAGCCGAATAGGGCGTCACATGATCCGCTGTTTTTTGTGCCGTACCGGCAGGAGGGCTGGGGCGGCATGAATATAATTTTGCGCGCGACGGGTAATCCGGCATCGCTGGCGTTGGCTGCGCGGACCGCTGTGCAAGGAATCGATCAGGATCTGCCGCTTTCCAATCCGCGGACGCTCGCCGAGGCGATTTATCGGAATCAGTGGTTTTTGCGCTTGTTCGGCGGACTATTTTCGTTGTTCGCGCTGACGGGATTGCTGATTGCGTCGGTTGGGATTTACGCTGTGATGGCGCAGGCTACGGCGAACCGGACGCGAGAGATTGGCGTGCGCATGGCGCTGGGCGCGAGTTCGGGGAATATTTTGCGGCTAGTGTTGGCGCGAGGGATGAAGCAATTGCTTATCGGCTTTTCGATTGGCTTGGCTGCGGCGTATCCGGCTGCGCGCGTGATGGCTTCCCTGCCGCTGCGCGTCTCGGCGTCTGATCCGGTGCTGTTTACGGCTGTGAGCATGCTGTTGCTCGGCGTGGGATTGTTTGCGTGCTATTTGCCGGCGCGGCGGGCGGCGAGGCTAGATCCCGTGAAGGCGATTCGGTATGAGTGAGGCTAGGAGGCAGAGGAGGTTGAGGAGGCAAAGGAGGTTGGGGAGAAAACCTAACGCCCTCGCGCCCACGATCTCACGCGAGACACTTTGTGCAGCACCTACGGCGCTTCTTGTGTGGCTGGCGTACCCGCACTGGGCGGGTTGTGCCGCGCCCATGGCGCTGATTGAGAGTCAGGCGTGTTTGGCTTCAGCTAGGCCTACGCGTTCGAGGAAGTGGGTGTCGAGTTTGCCGGCGACGAAGTCGGGATGGGCGAGGATGCGTTTGTGCAGAGGAATTGTGGTATTTACGCCTTCGACGACGAAGCCATCAAGTGCGACCTGCATGCGAATGATCGCTTCGGCGCGGTCACGTCCGTAGGCGATGAGCTTGGCGATGAGCGAATCGTAATAGGGAGGAATGACGGCGTCGGCGTAGGCGGCGGTGTCTACGCGAATGCCGGGTCCGCCGGGAACGCGGAAGGTGGTGATGCGTCCGGGCGACGGAACGAAGGTATCGGGATCCTCGGCGTTGATGCGGCATTCGATGGCGTGGCCACGGAAATCGAAATGGCCGATGACGTCGCAAATTTTTTCGCCGGCGGCGACGCGAATTTGCGCTTTGACGAGATCGACACCAGTGACCATTTCCGTGACGGGATGCTCGACCTGGATACGCGCATTCATCTCAATGAAATATAGATTGCCGGATTCCTCGCGCAGAAATTCGACGGTGCCCGCGCCGGTGTAGCCGACTCTTTCAAGAGCTTTGGTGACAAGGCTGCCGATGCGGTCGCGTGTGACCTGATCGATTACGACGGAAGGCGATTCTTCGAGGACTTTCTGGTGGCGGCGTTGCAGGGAGCATTCGCGTTCGCCGAGGTGAATCACGCGGCCGTGCTGATCGCCCATGACCTGAAATTCGATGTGGCGCGGGCGTTCGATGAGCTTCTCCATGTAAACATTAGGGCTGCCGAATGCGCTCTCGGCTTCAGCGCGCGCTGTGCCGAAGTTTGGAAGCAGTTCACGCTTATTGCGCACGATGCGCATGCCGCGGCCGCCTCCGCCTTCGGCGGCTTTGATCATGATCGGGTAGCCGATTTCGTCGGCCGTTTTTACGGCGGCGTCTTCGTCGGGGACGACGCCGTCACTGCCAGGAATAATCGGCAGGCCAGCTCTCGCCATTTCGGTGCGGGCGCGATCCTTCTCGCCCATCATGCGGATGACCTCCGGCGTGGGACCAATGAAGGCGATGTGCGATGCCTGGCAGACTTCGGCGAAGTTGGCGTTTTCGGAAAGGAAACCGTAGCCGGGATGGATGGCGTCTACGTTGGCGATTTCGGCGGCGCTGATGACCTGCGGAATGTTCAGATAGCTATCGGCGCTGCGCGAGGGGCCGATGCAGACGGCTTCGTCGGCAAAACGGACATGGAGAGAATGGCGATCAGCTTCTGAATAAACGGCAACTGTGCCGATGCCCAGCTCTTTGCACGCCGCGAGGACACGGAGCGCAATCTCACCACGATTGGCAATGAGGATCTTCTTGAACATGGCCCCCAAAAGCTAAATGCGGCGGTTACGACTTCTTGCCGCTGGTGCGAATTCCGAAAAGCGGCTCTCCGTATTCTACAGGATGACCGTTTTCGACGAATATGCGGGCGACCTCGCCCGAGGCGTCCGCTTCAATTTCGTTCATGAGCTTCATCGCTTCGATGATGCAAAGCACCTGGCCGGACTTCACGTGAGAGCCGACGGCGACGAATGGATCGGCGTCCGGGCTAGGCGAGGAGTAAAAGGTACCCACGATGGGAGATTTCACGATGTGCAGGTCCTCCGTCGTGGGAGCTGGAACGGTGTGCAATGGGGCGACCGCCGCAGGTTCCTCGAAAAAAGTCGAGGCGGGCGGGGGCGTCGCAGAGGGAGTTGCCACCGGCTGCGACGATGTGGCCGGCGCGCTGGAGCTGGCAAATGCCTTCTTCAAACGAATGTGGATATCGGCTTGCTGGTATTCAAACTCTTCCAGGCCGTGAGCCTGCATGAAGGCCAGAAGACGCTCGACTTCACTCAGATTAACGCCGCCAACATAGTCCCCAGCTGGTACCTGCTTCTTTTTTTTCGCCATTTAGAGTTCGAGAAAATCCCGCGGGGCCGTTGTGAGATCTACCGCACCGGTTTTCGTAACGACTACGTCGTCTTCGATGCGGATGCCCCCCACCCCATCGAGATAGACGCCCGGTTCTACCGTCACTACCATACCTTCCTGAAGAACGGTTTCTTCGCCTCGGCCGATCCGGGGCATTTCATGAATCTCAAGGCCCAGCCCGTGACCCGTGCTGTGCGTAAAATACTGCGCCAAGCGCCTGCGTTTAAGAGTGCTGCGTGCTGCTGCGTCCACTGCGCCGGCAGTCACGCCCGGCCTGATGGCCGCCTTTGCCGCCTGCTGAGCTTCCAACACGGCGGCGTATAACCCCCTGATACGACTCGGCGCGCGGCCTACATATACGGTGCGCGTCAAGTCACTGCAATAAGCGCGGAGTATAGCACCGTGGTCGAGGACGACCAACTCGTTTTTAGCCAATGGCTTGGAGGAAGGGCGCGCATGCGCCCAACTCGATCTGGGTCCGGCGGCGACGATCGTTTCGAACGAGGGTCCGGAGCCGCCGAGGAGCTTGATTTCGTATTCAATGCGCGCGGCGAGCTCCAGTTCTGTGACGCCGGGGCGAATGCGCGGCACTATTTTTTGAAAGACGCGGCCGATGAGCACGGCGGCGTCCTTCATGACGGCCAGCTCCGGCGGCGACTTGACGGCGCGGAGGCGCTCGACTACACCGTTGTCGTCCGTCCAGCGGACGCGTTTGCCGAGTCGGGCAGCCAGAGCATCGCGCTGCGCTACGGTGAGGTGCTTGAGCGACGCGGCGAGGGTGATGCGTCCGCGGCGTGCACTGAGGCGATCAGCGGCGGCATTCAACAGGCCCTTCTTTGCGATCACGATGCGAGCTTCTTTGACTTCCTGGCGCGATTGGAATGTGTAGCGGCTGTCGGTAAATAACGTGGAACGCGCCGGTTCGACGAGGAGTATCCCTGTGCTGCCTGAAAAGCCGCAGAGGTAGAGAATGTTTGCCGGAAGCGAAACGAGAAGAGTATCGGCTGAGAGAGATTTGCGGAGTTGCTCGATGCGCTCGCGAAAAGAAAAAGAGGGGGATTCGAGATCCCCCTCTTTGAATGTCTTGCGTTTTCCGTCGTCTGCGTTACTGGTCGAAGCTCTGGGCGTCATCCCCCAATATTAGCTCGGAAGAATGCGTGGAGTGATGAAGAAGAAGAGCTCGTCGGATTTCGTGCTCACCTGCGTGTGCTTGAAGAGATTGCCGATAATTGGTAGCGAGCCTACCAGCGGCACATCGTTGATCTGCGTCTGTTGGTTGGTGACGTACATGCCGCCGAGGACGACGGTTGCGCCGTCATTCACGGTGACCTTGGTTTCCACGGACTGCGTGGTGATAGCGGGAATGCCCTGGACGTAAGGAATACCGTTGTCGATCTGATCGTTTTCAACGGTGACGTCCATATAGACGGTGCCGTCCGCCGTGATCTGCGGAGTCACGTCGATTTCGAGGACGACGTCGACGAACTGCACGGAAACCGTGTTGTTGACGACGGTCTGCACCGGAATTTTCGTACCGTCTTTCGCGGTGCCCTTCTCGTTGTTCTGGGTAATGATCTTCGGCTGAGAGAGCAGCTTGCCTACGCCCTTGCTCTCGGCGGCGTCGATGACGGAGTCCAGCGCGAAATTGGTGGACTGGAACATATACGAGAAGCCGCTGGTCGGAGCGGATGCGCCAAGGTTAGACAGCAATGGTATTTGAACGAGAGTCGGAGCGCTGTTGCTGCCTGGGGTCGGTAGCGCACAGGTGGTCCCGATAAATACCGGCGGGCAGGGCGGGAAATAGCCGGGGCTCGCGCCTACTCTCGAATCGCCTGAGAACGAGTTGGCATTGTGACCCGAGTACGCAGCGCCGGACATACCGAACATCGTGCCGATTTCACGCGAGAAAGAGCGGTCGGCTTCAACAACGCGGGCCTCGATTTCCACTTGTTGCGACTTGCGATCTAGCTGCCGCAGCAGGTTATCGATCACCGGGAAGGTAGCAGGAATGTCCCGGATGATCAGGGTATTCGTCCGATCGTCAGCGAGGATATCGCCGCGTGATGAGAGGAACTTCTTCAATGTCGCTGCGATCAAGGTGGCTTTCGCGTAGCTGAGGACGCGGGTGGTTGTGACCACATTCGCCGCTTCCGCCTGGGCCTTGGCGAGGTCGCTGGCTTCCTGAGCCTCGGCCTTGAGGGTGGAGCGAGTGGCGATGCGGAGCACGTTGCCGTCGAGCTGCTTATCGAGATCGTTGTTCTTGAGGACGATGTCGAGGGCCTGATCCCATGGCACGTTGTCCAAAACGATTGTCAGAGTACCCTTTACCGTCGGATCGACCACCACGTTGAGTCCGCTAATTTCGTGAATCAGGCGGAAGAAGTCCGCAAGGTCCACGTCCTTGAGGTTCACGGAAATCGGGTCGCCTGTATATTTTGTCGACGCGGGCGGCGTTGCGGCAGCGCTCGACCCGGCGGCAAAGGTCATGGGAGAGCCGACCGGTTCCGACGAAGCGGGCTCGGAGGCCGAGCCGCTCGAAGACGCGCCGCTCGGCGCAGAGCCTGCCGACGCAGCTTGAGAAGCCGCAGCCATCGCTCCGCCCATCTGAATCTGTCCGCCGTCCTGCGCGGCGAGGGCCGCGGAGGGCTGCGTCAACTGCTTGGGAAGAGCGACAGAAGGCAACGGAACATCGTTGCTGACACGAGCGAATTTCGGACCGCTCTTGCTGATAGCGTTCTGTGCCGTGTCCAGATTGGAAGCCGGCCGAGTAGAAACCGGTGCAGCCGCCGGAGACGACGCCGCAGCAGAACCGAACGAGACGGTCACAGCGTTGCCATTGGATTGAATCTGATAGGCGGAATTCTGGAACATGTCAACCACGATGCGCGAAGTATCGGGCGTGAATTGCGCCATGCGAACCTCACGGACGGGCTGAAAATTGCTCGTCACACGCTTCAGGGGCGCGACCAAGTGTGCCGAGGGAAAATCCAGCACAAGGCGGTCGGGATTGGCGAGATGCATCGGATGAACATCAAGCGGCGCTGATCCCGATACCGTCACCTCTGTCCTGCCGGAGTTTTCCGTGACGGTAACGCTGCGGATGAAGCTGACCGAATCGGGGCCCGCAGACTTCATCGCGATGGGCGTGATCGACGGTGCGACTGCCGGAGAGCCGGCCGCCGCCGCGTTTGCCGAGCGCGAGACCGTAAGGACCAGATCCTGCGAGTCGGTCTTTTGAACTTGCGGCTCGATGCCCTGCGCGAGGAGCACTTCGAGACGAACCATCGCCTTGCTGCCTTCCGCGTAAGGAACGAGGCGATAGCTCTTCACGAGATCCGAGGGCACAATACGCGCGCCGACAGGATCGCCAGAGGAAACGCCACTCAGATCGAGCACGAAGAGATTCCCGCTCGGCCGATAGGCGGTGTAGTCAAATGGGCCGGTGGCCTGAGCTTCCAGACGCACGCCGCCGTCCTTCACGACAGTCTTCACGTGAACGACCGGCTGATCGGCCGCACGAAGATTCCCGCTAGATACGAACAGGCTGGCCGCAACGATCGCGCTCAACCCCCAACCCCGCCAGATCATCCTCATTGCTGCTCTCCTGCACTCGCGTAGATTCGTTTCGTCACTTCGCGCACGACCGGCTTCCCGAAAGCGTCTTTCGAGTCTTCCTGGAAAATAACGCCGTCAAGATCGATCTTTTTCACACTTCCGTCATAGAGATGGTCCCCTTCGCGGACGAAATAGACGTGCCGCTCGGGGTTGGAAACCACTGCAATCAACTCGTCGCCCGACTTTACAGTGCCGTCAACGGTTACCGTGGCAACGACTAATCCAGCCTTACCGGGAGGCAGGTTCGGACCGCCGCCGCCCTCTTTCTGAACATTCACGAGCGAAACAAAGGGATCCCGCCGTGCAACCACATCATCGGGGCGCAAAGCCGGGGCTTGGTCCGGGCTCGCCGTCATGCCGAGGGACGCGTTGTTCTTTGCCGCTCCTTCAGGAGCAGCCGGTTTTGCGATGGGTTTCGGAACGGCTTTAGCGATGGCCTGTCTGGTAGAGACGGGATGCGCAGACTTGGCCATAGGAATCTTCGGGCCCGCGCGTTTGGCCACCATCGGCCCTGGTTCAGCCTTCGCCACGGGCTTGGCGCTTGTCTTTGAGGAAGCGCCAAAAGAGGCCCTGGCGGTCGCCTTCTGCGTGTCAGGCTTATGGACCGCGGCCTTCGTTTGAGCCGGAGTGCCGCCCGCAACGCAGAGAGCCACGGTCAGCGCCGTTAGAGCCGTTGCAATCGATTTTGCAAGTTTCATCGTGACTACCACCCTAGTGTTTTCCCGACGTGCTGCCAGCGTGCTTCTGATCGGCAGATTGGGTAAAGAACGTCGTTATGGAAAAGCTTCCGGCGACCGATGTTCCGGGAGTCATATGGAAATTCCCGCCGGTACTCTTAGCAATCGCGCCGAGTTTCAAATCGCCGATGTTGATAATTCTCGAGAGGCGACCGAGACGACCGAAAAAATCAAGCACGGCGAAATACGGACCGTCGGCCGTTACGTCGAAAGGCATTTCGAAATAATAGGGTTTCGTGGCGATCGGCTCGGCGGTGAGCGACCGGATCGAGACGCCCGAGGAAACGGCCTCACGCTCGACCATCAGAATGAACTGATCGGCTTGCTTATCCTCCGGCACGATCGTCTGCAGAGTGGCAAGCTGCTTTTGCAACGCGTCCATTTCGGACTGGAGTTCGGCGCGCCGCTGCTTGTAAACGCGCAGGCTGGCCACCTCATCATTCAGCGGCTTTTCCTCGGCCTGGGCGGCTTCCAGCTGCGAGCGTGCGCCTGCGACCGGAGAACCCGGGACGTAGAGGCCGGCGAGAACGAGTGCGATCGCCCCGGCAACATACAAAAGGCCCTGAAGAGGCCAGGGCCATTCACGGAAGCTAGAGGCCACGGCTAGTCCCTCCCTTCGCCGGCGGAAGCGATGCGGGCGCCGGCGTGGATGCAGGCTGCGGTTGTCCGGAAGTGGCGGCTATGCCAGCAGGGTTGATATTCGCCGACATGCTGAATCCGTACGTCTCAACTCCGGGCCGGATGTCATTTTCCTTCGCGTCCTTAATCTCGACATTGTCGAAATAGCCGGAGCGCTTCATCTGCGTAATGAAATTGGCGACGGCGCTTATGTTGCCTGCCTCGCCCTGGATATCGATGGAATCTCCGGTGCGAGTCAAGGAAGTGAGCCAGAGCTCGTCGACGCGGACAACGGTGTTGGCTACCATTTGCAGAAGATCCTGGCCACCGGAGCGATTCTTCTGCAGCGTTTCGATCACGTCGATGCGCTGCTTGTAGCGTCGCCTTCTGAGTCTCGAAGCGAGTGACGTCCTGCTTCACTTGCTGGAGGCTTGCCTTCTCGGCTTTGAGCGCGGTGATTCTCGCTTCGGTTCTGTTGTACTCGCTGGTCTGTTGGTAATAGATGATTCCCAAAACGACGACCGCGGCCGCGAGCGCGAGGATGGCCATGACAGCCTGCATCGTCGCTTCGACGGGAACCGCTGTCTTGGCCGCTTTCGGCCGTGCCTGACCTAGTAGGTTGATCCGAATCATGGGGTGTCAAAACTCCTCAGCGCCAGGCCGACTGCAATGGCCAGGCGCGGCGCCAAGTCGCGAAGCTGGTTTTCGTCATGGCGCCCGGCATTAACCGCAACCTTGCGGAACGGATAGAGCTCTTCCACCGGCATCGCGAACTCTTCTTTGAGAAGATCGAGCAAGCCGGGAACGCGTGCCGTCCCACCGGCAACGTAAATCCGGCGGATGTTTTCGCCGCTCGCCGTTGCGCGGAAGAAGTCAAAGGTCTTTTGGATTTCGAGAATCAGAATGTCCGAGACCGAGCGCAAAATCGACGTGCGCTGCTCTTCGCTCACGCCGGGCAAAGTGCCGCCCATCTTGAGCTTCTCGGCATCCTCGAAGCTGAGGTCGAGTTCCTTCTGGAGCGCGTCTGTATATTGGTTGCCGCCGACCGAAACGTCGCGCGTAAAAAGCGGGGTCCAGCCGCGAACAATATTGATGTTCATGACGCTAGCGCCTACGTTGAGCAGCGCAACGACCTGGGAGGGGTCGGCGTCGTAGTTGACCTCGTAGCAGTTCTGAAGCGCGAACGCGTCAATATCGACCACGACCGGCGTCTTGCCCGCCTGCGCGAGAACGTTGGTATGGTTCAGAATCTTGTCCTTCTTCACGGCACAGAGAAGAACGTCCATCTGGTTCTCGGTCGCCTCGAGCAGCTGATGGCTCAGGTTGACGTCGGCAATGTCGAACGGAATGTCTGGCGTGGCCTCGACCTGCATCCGGTCGTAGAGCTCTTCCTCGGTCATCAATGGCATCTTCACCGGCTTGACAATCACGGAATGGCCCGAAACGGAGGTGGCTACATCTTTAGACTTGGTCTTCTGGGCATCGAAGATCGAAATGATCTTTTCGGCCACCGAAGGAGCGTCCATGATGGCGCCGTCCACGACGGTGTCCTGGGCAAGCGGTTCCAACCCGAAGCTGACCAGCTCGTAACCGTTTTTCGTTTTCTTCAACTCAACGGCTTTGACCGAACTGGAGCCGATATCCAGGCCGACCAGTGATTTCGCTTTATTGAACATTCGCGCGGCCTCTCACTCTTGTTTCGACTAACCCTGCCGAACGCTTGACAGGCAAGTTGCACAAACGGGGGAAAAAGTGCGGTTCGTGCTAACTGAAACGCTATCTCCCCAAAAGACCGAAGGGTGGCTGCCCAAGCCGCGCGATAGGTACTACTACTACTGGTACTCGCGCTCCCCGTGATTCGTTTATTGCATCCGCGTCTACTAGTGTCAAGCTACGGATTGTCTGCGTGTGCTGTTGGTAAAACCCCAGTACCCAAGCACAGTGAGATCGATCCGATGGGAATAACAACCCAATCAGTTTTGTGTATGTTAAGAGGAAAAACACGCGCGTCCGAGGTTGCGGCGGCACACAGGGGAGTTGTCTAAAAGTTTACCTTTTCTTCGTGAAGTTCGATCCGAGTTGCGGCCATAAGTCGTTCGACGCGAGCCTTCGTTGCAACGTCCATTTTGATCTCGTCGGGCCAACGACCCGTATAGCCTTCTTCCGGCCATTTGCGCGTAGCGTCGATTCCCATTTTCGAACCGAAGTCAGGCCGACGTGCGGCGTGATCGAGAGTGTCGACGGGGCCGAGAACAAATTGAATGTCGCGCTCGGGATCGATAGCGCATAAGCGCTTTCCAAACGAGCTCGCTCGAATCCTGAATGTTCACGTCATGATCGACTACAACGAATTACTTTCGTGAACATCGCTTGCCCAAGAGACCAGATTGCATTCATCGTCTTGCGCGCGTGGCCCGGATAGCTCTTGCGAATCGATACGATCATCAGGTTCTGAAAAATCCCCTCCGCCGGCATCGCGACGTCGACGATTTCCGGATGCTGCATCTTCATCACCGGCAGAAAAATGCGCTCGATGGCGTGGCCAATGAAATAATCCTCCTGCGGCGGGGGGCCGACGATCGTGGTGAGATACAGCGGGTCCTTGCGATGCGTTACGCAAGTGACATGAAACACCGGGAACTGCGCCTTCGAGCGAATAAAAGCCGGTGTGATCGCCGAACGGGCCTTCCGTGCGCAGTTCGCCTAGATCAACATATCCTTCCATTACAATCTCGGCATTCGCGGGGACCTCGAGATCGACCGTTTTGCAGCGGACAAGTTCGACCGGATGGCTTCGGAGAAAACCGGAGAACAGAAATTCGTCCATATCAGGCGGTACGGGCAAAATGCCGGCAAAGCAGGTGCCTGGATCCGAGCCCACGGCGACCGCAACGTCAAGTTTGCCGCCTCTGGATTTGCTGCGCGCGCTGCGATAGTGCTCGGCGCCATGCTTCTGCGTCTGCCAATGCATGCCAGTTGACCGGTCGTCGTAAACCTGCATCCGGTAGCAGCCGACGTTGCGCTTCCCTGTTTCCGGATTCTTCGTGATCACCATGGGCCAAGTGATGAAGCGGCCGGCATCCTGCGGCCAGCATTGGAGGACCGGGAAGTCGCGCAGGGAAAAGCTCTCGGTCTTGATTATTTCCTGGCAAGGGCCGCTGCGGACAATCTTTGGGAAAAACGAGCCGATCTCGGCGAGCTTCGGCAGCATTTTGACTTTTTCGAGCAGCCCCTGCGGGGATTGCATGTCGAGGAAGGAACTGATGCGGGCGGCGACGGCGTCGAGCGAATCAACTTCGAGGCTCAGATTCATGCGCCGCTCAGTCCCGACCAGATTCGTAACCACGGGTATCGCGGAGCCCTTCGGCCGCTCGAAAAGCAGCGCCGGGCCTCCGGCCTTCACGCAGCGATCAGTGATTTCTGTAATTTCAAGCACCGGATCGACCTCGGCTGAGATGCGTGTTAATTCACCGTGCTTTTCAAGTGTGCGCACAAAATCCCGCAGATCGCGATAAGCCACTTCCCCTCCGTCAATGAGAAAAATCGAAGCGTTTGAAGCAGCCCACTTTAGCACGGACAGGCCAAATGGCAGGAAATGCAAACGCCGCTTGCATTCGCAGCGCGGTAGACGTAATTTCTCCGCAGCACTCCGGCAGGAAAGATTTCCGTAATGAAAGGGAGAGACAAGTGCGCAAATTACTCGTACTGATCGGACTTACTGCGCTGTTTGCCATGGCGGACAGTCGCCCGCCCGATATTCCCTTTCAGATCCAGATGATCGATCCCGGCGCGAGCGAAACGGCCGCAGTGGCGGACGTTAATCATGACGGCCATCCGGATATAGTGTCGGGCGAATATTGGTATGAGGGGCCAACGTGGACGAAAAAGCACAAATTCCGCGACCTGAACTTCACGGGCAATTACATCGATAATTTTGCGGATCTGCCGATCGATGTGAATGGCGATGGTTATCCCGACATCGTGAGCGTGAGCTGGTTTGGCAAGAAGATTTCGTGGTGGAAGAATCCCGGCAGGGCCAGCGCCGAGTGGACAGAGACCGTCATCGATTCGGGGAATCCCATCGAATTTGCGTTTTTAGTCGACCTGACCAATAGCGGCAAGAAGCAGGACGTGATTCCCGAGTGGGGCAGCCAGAACGCGCCGCTGACGTGGTATGAACCGAAAAACGGCGGTTTTGTGCGCCACGTGGTCAGCGACAAAAGCTATGGGCACGGCATCGGGGTTGGAGATGTGAACGGAGATGGGCGCAACGACATCCTTACGCCGAAGGGGTGGTTCGAAGCGCCGGCCGACCTGAATAATGGCGCATGGAAATATCATCCGGATTGGGACGCGACGGCCGGCGTCGGCTTTTGCGGGCTCGAGGCCGGCGCTCCCCCGGCACGGGGGCGCGGAGCCGAAATCAACGTCCCGGCCGAGCCGCCTTCGGGAACGCGCGGCGATCTGGCCTTCATCTACGCGCTGGATATAAATGGCGACGGGCGCAATGACATCCTGACGAGTTGCGCCCATGATTACGGAATTTTCTGGCTCGAGCAGGGCGAAAACGGGAAATGGACCAAGCACAATATCGATTACAGCTGGTCGCAGGCGCACTCTTCGGCGCTGGCCGACCTGCGAGGCGACGGCCATTTGGACTTTATTGTCGGCAAGAGATATATGGCGCATAATGGGAGCGATCCAGGAGCACGCGAGCCGCTCGGTGTGTATTGGTACGAATACCGGAAAGCCGGTCAGGGCGTCGAATGGATTCGCCACCTGATCGACTATGACGGGCGAATGGGCGGCGGCATCGAAATGCAAGTGGTCGATATGGACGGCGATGGCGATCTGGATGTGCTCACCGGTGGAAAGAGCGGATTATTTCTGGCGCACAATCTGACGAAGAGTCCCACCGTAGCGCATGCAGGGACGGTGGCCACGCATCACAAGCCCTGAGTATCAAAAGAGAATTTCAGGCCGGGCGAATTCGCGGTAACCTAATCGCCCGGTTGAACGTCAATACAATCGCGGGAGAGGTTAAGCGTTCCGAGTTTTCCAAAAACAAGTGAATCGACTTCCCGAACAATAGAGAGAACTATGTCACTAAAAACATCGTTTCAGAACCATAAGCTGCCGTACCTGATTGTGCTGGCGCTCATCCTGGTAGGCGGCGGCTATTGGTATTACTCGAAGACCAGCGCCGACGCGCCGAAATATACGACCTCGCCGGTGCGGCGCACCGATATTACTTCGGTGGTACAGGCGACCGGGACGATCAACCCATTGACCACGACGACCGTGGGTTCATACGTCTCAGCGACTGTGAAGTACATTTTTGCCGATTACAATACGCGCGTAAAGGCGGGACAGGTGCTCGCTCAGCTCGACCCCACAGTTTTCGAAGCGCAGGTTTTGCAGGCGCGCGCCAATATGCAGAATGCGCAGGACAATCTGGTGACGCTGGCGGCCAATTTGCAGGCCGATCAAGCGAACCTCACGAAGGCCGAGGCGAATGTGAAGTATGAGAATGCGACCGCCAAGAGGTCGCAGGATATGTTCACCGCCGGCATTGTATCCACGGACGCGAACGATCTGTCGCAATCCACGCTCGGTCAGGCTCAAGCGTCAGTCGAAGCGGCCAAGGCCCAGGTGGCACAAGGCGACGCACAGCTGAAGCAGGCAAAGGCTCAGGTGACGTCAGCTCAGGGAGCGCTTGACCTCGCGCTGACTAATCTTAAGTACACGACGATCGTAGCACCGATCGATGGCACCGTCGTTTCGCGCAGCATCGATCCCGGCCAGTCGGTTGCGGCATCCCTCTCTGCGCCCAACCTTTTTTCGATCGCGCAGGACCTGACTCGTATGCTCGTTTACGCGGCAACTGACGAATCCGACACCGGCAATATTCACATCGGAGCAAACGTCACTTTCCAGGTTGACGCTTTCCCCAACGATCAGTTCACGGGACGCGTAGTGTCGATCCGCCTGAATCCTACGACAGTTCAAAACGTGGTTACTTATAACACCGTGATTGACTTCAGCAACCCGGATGAAAAGCTTCTTCCAGGAGAAACGGCGTACGTGACGATTCCTACCGGGCATGCCCAGAACGCTTTAGCCATGCCGAACGCGGCGCTTACGTTCAAGCCGACGATTTCCCGCGAGCAACAGCAGGCGTTGTTTAAGCAGTACAACATCTCGAGACAGGCTTCGACGACCCATTTGGGCGGCTGGCAGACAGTTTGGAAGCTCTCGCCGACCGACAATTCGCTGATTCCTGTGGCTGTCCAGACCGGAATTACCGACAACTCGAATACACAAATTCTGCAGGGCGATGTGAAAGAAGGGGATGAAATCGTCACTGCAGCGCAGACGGCAGTTGTTGCTGCTCAGGGTCGTGGGTTCGGCGGCCGCGGCGGCAGGTTCTAAGGCGCAGGGGCGAAAGGAGAAAGCGCATGGACCTGAGAGAAATCATTCGAGTGGCTTTAAGAGCTCTGGCCCGCAACAAAATGCGGACGATCCTCACGATGCTGGGCATCATTATCGGGGTCGGGGCCGTCATCTGTACGGTGGCTATCGGTCAGGGCGCGGGCCAACAGGTTCAGGACCAGATCAAGTCGCTCGGCGACAACATGATCATGATCATGGCCGGCAGCGTTAACCAAGGCGGCGTGCGGTTGGGCGGCGGCGCTACAAAAACTCTGACGGCGCAAGACGGCGAGGCCATTCGCGCCGAAGTGCCGAACGTAATCGCAGTGAGCCCGTCGGTAGGGGCTAACGCGCAGATGGTGAACGGTAATCAAAACTGGAGCACTAGAATTCAGGGTGCCTCGCCGGATTTCTTCACGATCCGCTCATGGCCCGTTTCGGAAGGTAGCGAGTTCACGCAACGGGACGTCACTCTGGCGGCGAATGTATGCGACATCGGGCAGACCGTGGCGGACCAGCTCTTCACGGGTGGCGCGGATCCCGTCGGAGCGCTAATTCGCATCAATAATTTGCCCTTTACGGTCGTCGGCGTTCTCGTCAAGAAAGGCCAATCGAGTTTCGGCCAAGATCAAGATGACACAGTGATCGTGCCGTACACCACCGTGCAAAAGAAGATCTCGGGCATTTCCTGGGTTCAACAGATTCAGGTATCCGTCGCTAACGAGAACGACATCGAAGGCGCCATTTCTTCCATGTCTTCCCTGCTTCGTCAGCGTCACAAGCTACGTCCGACCGAAGACGATGATTTTATGATCCGCAGCCCGGACGAACTGGCACAGGCTTCCGCGCAAACGTCCTCGATTTTGACGTACCTGCTCGGCAGCGTCGCATCGGTTTCCCTGCTGGTCGGCGGCATCGGCATCATGAACATCATGCTCGTTTCCGTTACGGAGAGAACGCGCGAGATCGGCGTTCGCATGGCCGTGGGAGCGACCGAACAGGACGTGAAGATGCAGTTCCTGAGCGAGGCCATGGTTCTGAGCTTCTTGGGCGGATCGGTGGGAATTGTTTTAGGTGTGATCGCGTCTGCGATCATCTCCAACGTTTTGCAGTGGACTACTTTGGTTTCGACTACTTCGATCATCGTAGCTGTCTTTTTCTCGGCGGGCGTGGGCGTTTTCTTCGGCTACTATCCCGCGAGCAAGGCGGCACAGCTTGATCCTATTGAGGCGCTTCGTTATGAATAAGGCTCTTCGGAGTTTGGCTTTTGCTTTGACGTTGCTAGTCCTGCCCGTCGGCGCTTGGGCGCAAGGCGGCCAGGGAGGCGGGTTCGGCGGCCGGGGTGGTGGTCGCGGACAGGGGTTCCCGGGAGGTGGGCGCGGCGGGCGCGGTGGCTTCGTACCCAATGGTCCTGCCGGCGCGCTGGCTGGACGTCCGAATATTTATACTTCGACGAACGGCATCGAAACCGTTGGCAAGGCGACGTCCGCCGGAGAATACTTCTTCATCATTGGCTCGGTCGATCAGTCTCAGCAGCAAATCCTGCTGAAATGGCCGACTGAGGTCACCCTGCTACTGAAAATAACGCCTGATACGAAATTCTTCAATGAGTCGGGAAAGCCATTGAAACTTGGAGACTTCCGGGCCGGAGATACGGTTTGGGTCGCTTACAAGGGTGCTGGGTCTAATGCTAGTGCGGTTCGGGTGCGCGCCGGAGTCATGAGCGTCCAGGACTTGCACAAATACTATTTGGATTATGCTGTAATCAAATAGAAAAATGCCGCCGGGCAGCCTTGCCCGGCGGCATTTTCCCTTCGCGGTTCTGCCACTCTCCGGTTTCTTCCCCTTAAGCCTTTTGGCCCTGTCAGTTGCAGCGCTATGTCCGCGGCCGCTTATTCCACCGGGTGCGGCAAAGTCTCTGCGGCGTCCTCTCGCACAGGTGCGAATCTCTTCGCGACGATCCACATCGCGAGAGCGCGATACCGTGAGAGCAGCACGTTGTTCGAGCTGCCGGAGTGCGGCGTGCCGAGCGTCGACGCTTCTGTCAACTGCCGGTAGTCATTGGGAAGGCGCATGAGGATGGGCCGGGAAGCCTGCTTCTCGAATGCCGAAAGCATGGCGTCGTCGTTCTGCCGCCAGCGATTAGCGATCACCTGAATTTGTGCGCAATCGATGCCTGCGGGAGCTGCGGCTGAGATGTGTCGGCCCACCATGCCAAGCGCGAGCACATTCGGTTCAGCCACAAGCAAGACAGTACCGGCCTGGGCGAGGACCGGCGCCCATTCGGCTGCGTTCACCACGCCCATATCCACGACGGTGAATTCGAATGCGTTGGCGGCAATCTCGACCAGCTTCGTCAGTGCGGTGAGCGTGACGCTCTGCCTTTGCTCGGGTTTCATCGGCGCGTGAAGCGGTCCGGCGAGAATGTCGACGCCGGTTTTGTGCCGCACCGCCATGCTCGCGAGCAGCGCCTCGTCCAGACGGCTAACTAATGCGCTCGAGCGCGTCGAGAATCGTGAAGCGGGGCTCCAATTCCAGCATGAGCGAGATCTGGCGAAATGGCCGCGTCAGGTCGAGCAGACCCACGCGCTTTCTTGTCTGCATCGCGAGCTGCACCGCAAGATTCAACGCCACGGTGGTGGTCCCCACGCCGCCCTTCGACCCCGTGACTATGGTGATGTTATCGGACACCGGATTCGAATGCCGCCCTTCGACGCAGTAGCTACACGTTCGCCAACAAAGACACTTATCGACTGTCCTTCGGAGAAGCATCCAGACTGCCAAGCAAAACGCAATTTGGCGTGAGCCTGATGAAGAAACTCTAATGCCGGTCTTCGATTCCCGTGCTTGCTTGCGCGCGTTCAGCCCCCACCTTATGTCGCCTCACGAACGACCATTGCCGACAGCGACGAGTGGGTTGGGTGTGCCACTCGATGGCGGGGCTATCCCGACGTCGCCGAGTTTTTGTATAATCGATGCGCTTGGAACGGAGCGGGCGTAGTTCAATGGCAGAATAGAAGCTTCCCAAGCTTCGGACGTGGGTTCGATTCCCATCGCCCGCTCCATAACTCACGATGTTTCAATTGCCCTTACACGGCTAACCTAGTTGAATCCGGCTTGAAAATGGACCGTTTTGGACCCCAAATGGACCCCACTGGGTTCAATTGGACCTCAACGATTTGCAGAGGAAACCGGCCAGTCGTTCAATGGCTTGCTCTCCGTGGGACTAGACCAGCGCGACCTCGCGGTCGAAATTGGGCTTTTTCTCCGCATGGAGCTTGAGGGCAATGCCGCAGACCGCAGCGATGCGTTCCAGCATCGTGAGCGAATGGCCCGTGTATTCGGCGTCCTCAAGGCGGGCAATCACGGACTGTGTCGTGCCAACCTTCTTCGCGAGTTCGGTCTGAGTCAACCCCGCATCCTCCCTCATCTCGCGCACCAGCAAGGCCAGATCAATCTGGTGCAGGGTGCGCCCGAAGGTCTTACGGTAGGTTGCGCTCTTGCGCGCACGCTGTTCGACAATTTCACTGTGTTTGTCGCGCTTGACGTTTGTCTCATAGTCCCAACTCCTTCAGGATAGCTTCTCTTTCCTTCTGCGATCCCGTGTAACGGTTTCGGTACTTCATCCAGAGCTTTTTTAGCTGCTCTGCCCTTGTAATCTCGCCCGGCGGGGTTTGCTGCGTCTTCTTCTGAAATCCGGACGTAATCACGATCAGCATTCCCGGCTGGTAGAAGAAGAGAACTCGGAAAATCCGGTCGAATTGCTTGACCCGTAGCTCGAATATGTCGTCCGTGAGCTTCTTAACGAACTTGCCTTGCATCCGGTTGCCATAGATGCGCAGGCGCTCGATAAACGCGTCTATCCGCGCGGCTGCTTTGTCATCCAGCGAATCCACGAACTCCCGGGCAGGCACCCGCCCGTTGGGCAATTCCACATACTCAATCGTGAATTCGCCGCTCATGTGGTCTTGGAGTTCTCTGCCAATTTGGATTATCGCATTATTGCTATATAGCGTCAATATCGGATAGTGGGTCAGCCTGTTTGTCGAGTTGCTTCCCGACAGGGATAGCTACAGCACGAGACGCCTTGCCACGCGCTGACGGACGGTACGATCTCTCAGCCCTGCTGTGGCGTGGGGGGCGATCCCTTGACTAGATCGCGGATGTCACCGTTCGCATCAAAAGAGCATTCCAATCGAAGTTCTTCCGTCAGTGCTCCGCGTTCAATCAGCCGACGGACCGTTTTTTCTCGGCAAAACGAACATGGGCCTCGTTCGTACATAGCGAGCAACATGGGCACTTCGGTTTCCTCATCTGGGTGCCGTTCCCAGAGGTCCGTCAAGTCCATGCCGAAGGAGTGTAGAGTCTCCGAGATCTTCTTCCGTCTCAAACCAGCGGAGCGCGATTACGTGATCCCCAGGGCTAAAGTTCCGCGCTAGCAGTTCGACGGCTTGCCCCCTCCACTTAGCCCTCGTTTCTACGAGTCGGAACGCGAGTTGTCTGACTGCCGGATGCGTAATCTGCGACAGAGCACGTAACGCAACTAATCCCACGCGCTCCCGGTCCTGATCGACCAAATTCAGCAGTACCTGAATATCGAGTGGAAAAAGCCGTCGCGCGAAGATACATAAATGAGCAAACTGTTCTTTGGGGTCTCGTGCTGCGACCAGCCCCAGAGCAGCCTGGTTCAAGTCAGAATTGCTGGCTCGTTCGCCCCAACTCGTGATCCAGCCACAAGTCATCTCCGACAGCTTCGGCTTCACTTGCTCATATGCGGCCTTTATCATTTCAGCAGATTTGCGGCTACGCTCCGAGGAGCGAATTCGGCTCGCCTCCTCAGCCAATCGATAAGTTTCGATCCTAGGGTTTTCAGTTCCTGCCTTCTGTAAGATGTCCCGAGTCTCCTGCTCCCCTAACGGTTTCCCTGGCTACGCTTAACAACCAGCCAAGGTCAACTTTCTCCGTCGTAGATGTCAGCAACGCGCCTATCTTCTCAATCGCAAAAAGCAGGCCGTCGATTCCATCCATTTGAAGGAACTCGATTGCGATGGCTTCCCCTTTCTGCGGCCCCGGATTATAGCTTTCATACATCACTCGCTTTGCCCGATCATTTCCATCAAGCGCCAGACAAGCCGCGAAGTGAAACCTTTGCGCCGCGTCCCAATCGTCTCCGCTACCCGGCAGAGCGTTTAGTACCTCGTCATAATAAGACTCCTTGCCTGGCATCAGGTCCAACAAATCCAGCATGTAGGACGCCCGTGTGCCTTCCATCTGGGCGTCATAGGCCCGACAATGCAGACAGGCATCCAGTATTGCGTTCCGAAAGCCTTCGACACTATGGTCTCTGGCATACAGGATTGCCCGTCCGTGCCCCAACTGCAGCAGGTGGCGAAACTGATCTTCGTCCATCCGTGCATCATATCTATTCGGAACGAAGGAATACACGCGCCTTTTTGAGGATGAAGAAAAGTGAAGTTTTGCCGCTCACATTCTCGGTTTTTTCTGCCTCTTTATAGATAGGGGGGCTCTCGCCGCTTTTTTGGATTTTCCCGGTGAGGTTTGGCGGATTTTTCCCCTCTATATAGTAGGAGAGCTTTGTCGATGCGTGGTTCGGCAGATATGGCTGGGATGCCTGATGTCAGAAGTCGCCGGGCTTTCTTTGACCGTGAAATTGTGTGCCAAAATCAGCCGCTGGAAATGGAGCTTGAGTTTGCTCCGCAATTTCTACCTCTTCAGAAATGCCGCCTGTTTGCACCTCATTTTTCGCATGAGGTTCGGGAGCATTTTTTCTCTGGCGTTTCTCAGCTCTTCTTCTGTGGCCGCGTTTCGTGGCCCCAATTCCGACAGCAGAAATGGAGTGTGTTTTGCGACCTCGCGGCAAGCAAGCGAAATCATCGCGCCAGAAGCACTCCATTCTCATGCAGCTTTTCTAAGCATCCGCCGGAATTCTTCTTCCGAGGGTGAACGGTGCATGAAAGACACAGTTCACCCTATCGTTCACTTTTCGGTTCACCGTAGGATTTTCGGAAGAGTCCGAAGCAGAAGAAGTTGCGCATGGCACAACGATCAATTTGGGCGCGGACAAAACACCGGATTGGGCTGGAGCGACCCCACTTTTGTGCACGTTTCCGTGCCCAAAGTAATTCGTGGGGTCGCTCCAGCCCAACTGCGCGGTGACCGCGCAGAGTGTTTTGTCCGCGCAGCATTTCGCAGCAGGGGGCCACAGTGATGAACAACGGAGATGAAAACCACACTGAGCTTTTGACCGTGCATGAGATCACCAGGCTTCTGAACGATGCCGGTTTCTTGGGTGTACGGGCACTCTTTTCAGCGAGAGTAAATGTCGCACAATTCCAACATCGCGGAATTTGGTACACTCTGTCCCCATAGGGCAGTTGGGACATCGGGAAAAGAGAACTCGATGGCCCGAAAGCGGTATCAGAATGGACGTGTATTCCTGAAAGGAAAGAAAGAAGAAAAATGGGTCGGGAGATATAGGGAAGATGTGGTGGACATCACCGGAACAACAAGGCGTGTTCGACGTTCCGTTATTCTCGGCACTAAGCGCGAGTTGCCGACAAAACGGCTCGCCGAGCGTCGTTTGGCCACCATCCTTGCCCGTATCAACTGCCTCGACTACCGGCCCGGACGTGCGGCTACGTTCGGGGAGTTCATCGAACGGTGGAAAACCGAAGTGCTAACCACACAAAAACCATCCTCCGCGCGAGCGGTTCGCTCGCACCTAAAGTGCTACATCATTCCAGAGGTTGGCAAACTACGTCTGGACGAATTTGGCGTCGAGAACCAGCAACGATTTATAACCTGAATAATGCAGTGCGGGAGGCTTCGGTAGGGTCGAATTTCGAATAAACCATTTGGGGACCCCGGAAAACATGGGATAAAACGAGTTCGCGTAACCAGGCAAGGTGCGCGAACTCAACCTCACGGAGGTCACCCAAATGGTGAAGAACGAGAAGAAGCATAGCGAGGAAACCTGCGCCAAACAAGGCGATTCTGCAGATAGTCGGGAGCCCTATAAAATTGGGCCTTCCACGCCGTTCGACTTCGAGGCCAAGAATCTCACTCCCTACGGTGGCCTAGTTCCCGTCGCAACGATGTTGGAAAAGCTCGACTTCAAGAAGCTGGTGGAAGAAACGCTGACCATCTATCGCATTCCGCGCGTGATGACGATCTATCAATTTCTGCTGGGTATGGTGCTGGCCATCTACATCGGTTTCTCGCGGCTGAATCACATTCGTTTTATCGCGCAGGACCCCATGCTGGTAGGAATCCTGAAAGTGAACGAGTTACCGCCGCAGTGTACCTTCTGGCGGTTCTTGACCTCTTTGCCGTTGACGGTAGCTCAGCAGCTGTTGAAGCTGCAGCGGCTTTTGCGGGAGCGAGTCTGGGAAGCAGCAAACGTGCAGCTGCCTTCGATCACCCTGGATACCGATACGACCGTGCACACTCTGTACGGTAAGCAGATGGGAGCTCGCACGAGCTACAACCCGAAGAACAAGGGGAAGAAAAGCTTCCAGCCGATTCTCACCTTCCTTGCCGAGACGCGGGAGTATATCGGCGGGGAGTTGCGCAACGGAGATCGGCCCACGGGCAAACAGATCGCACGTCATCTGGAGGTTGTCTTTGCTGCCGTGCCCCGGTGCGTGCGCAAGATTTACGCGCGGGCCGACGCGGGATTTTATTGTGGCGAAGCGGTCGAAGCGTACGAGAAGCAGAAAGTTTCCTTCATCATCACCGCGAGCAAGACGTCGCGTTTGCGCGAGGAGCTGGAAAAGGCCCACTGGAAGGCCTCGCCGAAAACGGATGCGGATGCGCAGTGCGAGTTCCGCTATCAGCCCCAGGGTTGGGAGAAAGCCTATCGGTTCGTCGCGCTGCGCTATGAGAAAAAGGACGAAGCGCCGAGAGAGCAGTATCAGTTGCTGGAAACCGCGGAGTACGTCTATCGGGTTTTTGTGACGAATATGGAAGAGGAGATCGCACTGCTGGTGTGGTTTTACGACCAGCGTGCGGGCGCCGAGAACTTGATCAAAGAGGCGAACAATGACGCGGGGTTAGCAGCGCATCCGTCGCGGCAATGGGCGGCCAACTGCGTGCATTTCCAGCTGACCATGCTGGCCTACAACCTGAACTGCTGGCTGATGCTGTTCCAGCGAGAGGAGAAGACCAAAGTGGAGGACTTGCAGCACACCACCTTGGCGGTGGCCCGTCTACGTTTTCTGTTCTTGGCCGCCAAGATCTGGCGCCATGCCGGTCGAGTGGGCATCAGCTACAGCGATCAGTATGCCGAGCGCGGATTGTTCACGCGGCTGATGAATCGGTTGCGGAAGATTACTTTGAGTCAGGAGAAATTCCAGCCGGTGCTGGCTAGTGCCTTACAACTCTGACCTGTGCATTGCTCTCTATGCACAGCGCAGCGAGAGGAATCAACGAGATGCAAAGCAAGCATGGAGAGACTTAGAGAAAAGAAACATGTTGAGCTGCCGGAGAGAAAAACTGACGAGGTCGGAATTCTGGTTTCCGCCTCAGATCAGGCGGAATCTGTGCATAATTCAGGTATAACTCGAATGCCGGAGAGGTCCACGGAGAAGGTTGTCTCCCGAAAGACAATCCTGAATGTCATCGCAACAATCTCCACGATCCTCGCAACAGCACGGAATTGGGGTTACAGCTGCGAACAGATCGATATGAAAAAGCTGCGCCTGCCACCGCGCGGTGTCGCGTCCGAGGCGCGGCACTTCACGATTGAGCAGGTTCAGCGAATCCTCGCCTTCGCTGGAGAACCCTGGCGCACGCTATTCTGCATCTGCACGTTGGATGGCCTTCGAGCCGGGGAAGCATTGGGACTTCAGTGGGGAGATATTGACCTCGAACAGCGAATACTTCAAATCCGAAGAACCGCTTGGTACGGGAAGACTCAGACTCCCAAGAGCCGGGAAAGCGAGACGACACTTCCCATTCCCGACGCTTTGGTGACGATTCTGAAAAACTACCGGACCGAGTGGAAACCGAATCCCGATGGTTTCCTGTTCGTCACCAGAAACCAACGACCACCCTCATCCAATAACGTCGTGGAGCACCGCCTTTGGCCGATTCTCGACGCGCTCGAGATTCCACGGTGCGGCCTCCACGCATTTCGTCACACTCACACGGCGCTGTTGCTTGACTCAGGAGCAACGCCGAAAGTCGTACAACGACAACTTCGTCACGCCGATGCTCGCACGACCCTACAGATTTACGGGCACGTCGTAGGTGAAGCGCACCGTGAAGCAGTTGAAAAAGTAGCCTCGATTGTGGACCCTAGTGGACCTCAATCGAGCCGCAGAGATAAGTGGATTCAATAGGTTAGCCGTGTGTTGCGGCGGGTTCGATTCCCATCGCCCGCTCCAGTCATCTTGCTTCCCACTAACAACTTAGCGATTGGTCGCGGCGGCAAAAGGCGGCAACAGGACCAGAGCGTCCACTGGATGTGGAAGTGCGCAAACACGGCGAAACCTCCTTGTCTATATGGTCGGATATTATCGCAACACGTTTCGGAAAGGCATAAAGAACCCATAAGCGCCGGGAGTGTTGGCGCCGGTTTAAGAGGGATCCACTTTCGCCGGTATGTGGTAGGCCACTTAGCTCGGCGGCGAGTTCGGAACACACCCGTGCGCTGACTGTTGCGTAAGAGCAAGCAGTCTTGAGTTCCATTTTTTCCCCTTCAACGTGGATTTTTACTTCATGAGCGATCCTCCCGCGCCGTCAGCAGGAGCAGGAGTTGTAGAACACCGGCAGTGTTTTGTGTCCCTCTTGACCGACTCGATGACCAGGTACAGTTTGTCCGCACTGTTGACCTTTCCCGACACGCAGTAGTATTGGCCTGGCGTGATCTGTTGGGATTTGGTGAAGTCGTACAGACGGTAGACCCGGTGTGTGGAGTCGTCTTGCATGAGGAACACGGCACAGGTTCGGTATTCTGTCCGCGAGAGCAACAGCAGATGGTTGGCGCTGAAGTTGAACATGGAAGTAGAAGAACCAGACCAGAGAGCGGGAGTGGTGAACTCCCGCCCCCGCCGGCAGCGCCGTTGAGGAGTTACCCGGCAGACTCCTCCGCGCGGGATATCATCACAGAGCGGCGCTTCATCTGAGCCAGTCGTTGCTACTACTCCATCGGCGGCTGGCCCTTATTGGCTTTGCGAAGGCTTTCGCCACCGAGAAGGATGATCTCGGAGTTTTCGACCAAGCGGTCGGCGATGGCCGTCGCGATGGTGGTGTTGTGCAGGATATTCCCCCACTCGGAAAAGGCTGTGTTGGTGGTGATGAGCGTACTTCTCTTGTGGCTGTGACGAGTGGAAATGACCTGATAGAACAGATTCGAGGTCTGCTGGTCGAGAGAAAGATATCCTAGTTCGTCGATTAGGAGAAAAGTTGGCTCGGTATAAAGCTTGAGCTTGCGGATCAGAGAGTGATCGACCTGCGAGGCCAGCAAGTGGTTGAGCATGTCCATGGCGGTTGTGAACAACACGCGACGGTTGGCCTGACAAGCGCGCCAGGCGATGATCTTCGCTAAGAACGTTTTTCCCACGCCAGGGTTTCCGATCAGCACAACCGCGGTGCCTTTTTCGAGAAAGCCGAGATCCAAAAGGCGGAGGATGCGACTTTTGCACTGTAAGCGGGTCTTGTGATGGTTGAAGTTGAAGCTGTCGATGGAGTGCTTGGCTTGCAAGCGAGCGAGACGGAAGCGGCGATCGATCGAGCGGGTGTGACGCGCTTCGAGTTCACGGTCCAGTAGAGCTTCGAAAGCTTCCGCGGCGCTGAGGTTCTTGCTCGCCGCATCAGTCAGGGTCTCGTCCAGATGCTGGCTCATCGTCGTCAGGTTCAGTTGATTCAGTTTCTGTTGGAGTGAGGTCATCGGCGTTCCTTTTCGAGCGAAGGATGAAAGCGTCGTACTCGGCCAGTGACAGCGGATCGGTGATCAGTTCGTTCAACTCAGGGTCTTTGAACCGCAGCGGCGGCTGGACCTCGCGCCGCAGAGTTTGCTGGCTGAGGATATTGGCGATGTAATCGGCGCCGAAGGCACCCGCTGCATGGGCTTTGCCAACAGCGGTGGCGACCGCCTCCGGTCCATAGTCACGAATCAAGGCGAGCAGTTCTCTCACCTGCCGGGCGAGGGAGCGATCGGTGTCCGCCAGGCGCCGTAGATAGATTTCCGAAGCAGGACCCAGCAAGGCGATCAAGCGCTGTTGTGCCGCGGATCGCTGCGCAGCGGCCCGTTGCTCGAACAGTTCTTTTTGAAAGCGTTCGGCGCCAAGCACCTGCCCGCGTTGCCAGCAACGAGCATAGGAAACGATTTCCTGCTGCTGATCGTAGATGGTGAGCGCGGAGGCATCTGCTTTGATCGTGAGGTGACGGCCCACGTAGCGTGGCGGCACACAGTAGCGATTGCCGTCGAACGATAACCGGAGATCTTTATGAACCAGAGCCTCGGTGGTGTCGCGATAGTCGGGCGTGATCACCGGCAAGGAACGCAGTGCTTCGAGCTGGAAGCGTTCTCGAGGAGTCTGGCCCGTTTCACGATGACGGCGCTGGTTAGCGACTTCGTTGAGCCATTGCAGTGCTTGCGAGTTGACATCGGCCAGGTCGGTGAACGTGCGCAGTGGCCAGAAGCTGGTTCTGGCATAACCGATGGCTCTCTCTATTTTTCCTTTTTCCCACGCCGCACGCACATGGCAAGCCCGCGGGAGGAAGCTATATTCGCGAGCGAAGGCCAGAAAACGCGGATGGAAACGCACCAGGTTGCCGTCATGTTCGGCAACGGCGGTCGCGAGATTATCGAACCAAAGCTCGCGTGCGATGCCGCCCATGAATCGGAACGCGTGGATATGACAGCGAACGAACGTTTCAAAGCTCTGGCTGTGTGTGAACTCCAGATACAGCTTGCGACTGTGACATTCCACCAGACAGAAGGCGTAGAGTTTTCGCGCATGCCCTTGATAGGAAAGCGTGTCGAAGTGCCCCCAGTCGACTTCGAAGCGTTCTCCAGGCCCCGGTTCCATGCGCACGTAGGCGCGTGGGGCGCTGGCCTGCGCGCGCACACCATGCAAGTACTCTTTCAGAATGCTCAGACCACCGCTGAAGCCAAGCGGCCGGAGTCGTTGTGCGATCACCGTGGCACGGACATGAGGATCCTGCTCGAGAAACTCGGCGATGGTGGGCTTGAAGGGATCCAGCTTGCTCGAGCGTTGACGGGGAGCGGCGGTCTGCGCCGGCGCCACGAGATATTTGACGATGGTTCTGCGCCCGATGTGCAGATGACGGGCGATTTTGCGCACCGGCCAGTGCTCGGCCCAGTGCAGGCGATGAATTTCGTTGATTTGCTCGGCGCTCAGCATGGGTCTGAGGTTGGGTATACGGGCAGGACCGCAAAAACGCGATGGGGTTGTTCTTTTCAAGCACGTGTAGAAGCCTTAGTCCTGTCGCCAAGTTGTTCGACGATAAAGACTTGCATGGAAGCTAAGTTGTTCTTTTCAAGATTGGCTATCCTTGGCCCCAGCATCCAAACTTCGGCGGCAGAACGCTTTAGGTCCAGAGCTAAGTTGTTCTTTTCAAGCCGCCGGATGCGGCGCTTTTGGTCCCGCCGTTGCTGGCGTTCGCGATTCCGTTCGACGGCTTCCGGATGTTCCGCGCGGTAGTGCGGAAGATAGTCGGGATGAGCTTCGCGCCACTTCTTCTGGCTGTCGTGGGCGATCTGACGATACTCCGGATCTGCTTCGAGCTTCCGTCGGTGATAGTCGGCGCGTCGCCGGCGTTGGCACTCTGGTCGGCTGCAGACGGCTTGCTGTGGACGGTAGGGAGAGCGAAGAAAAGTACACTTGCAGTAGAGACAGCAGCCATTCTGGGTCACGACGACTCCTCAAAGATCTCGCAAGACGAATCTCTGAGAAATAATCAAAACGGTGAGCGACGTGCAAACTTTAGAAACTTATTTAGAGTTCGTACTGCATCCTTGCCAGCGGGCTCTGGTGGATCACTGGCCCCGACCAACACCGGCCAGAATGGCTCCGTTTTTCAACGGCGTTAACACGGGAGGGCCTGTGAACCGTCCATCTCCAGTAGTAGACCGGTAGATGTCCGGTTTGCGTCGACTTATCGGGAGTTAGGGCATTCCGAAGTCACCGTGCGGGTGGCACCATCAGCAAGCGTTACGATACGTCACGGATGTTCAAGGTGTACGGTGGCAGGTTCAAGTCAACTTATGCACTGGGTTATTCCGAGTATCAAAGGCAGGAGAAACTCCTGTAATCGTTTGCCTGAGTCCTTGTCGACATTTTCAAGATGGATTCCCATATGCTGGCCAGCCAAGCGAACGATCAAGCCATCCGCCGCGATTGGTCGCGTGCCGGGGGACGGAAACAAGCGAATGCTCACATTGGAACCGACTGCGAACGTTCGATCCGCGCGAATCAAGAGACCGTTCAAACTTGCGTCGATAGTCTCGCCTTCCACAACATCTCGGATCCAACAAGACTTGAACTTTGCAGCTGACCACGACTCGTTGATAATGGCGCTTCTCACGCTGAACCGCACTATGCGTCGCGCGCGCCAAATTCAGCAGACTCTCCTTGTTTATCGGTTTGAATAGAAAGAAGTTGGCCCCAGCCTGGAATCCACGACTAAGCACAGACGGGTCTTCCTCCCCGGTTACAATAATGACTGGCGTCTTTTGGTTGTGGCCTGATGTACGCGTGAGCCGCGTAAGTCTCGATCCCGTCAGGGTGAGGCATATTCACGTCGAGAAAGATCGCGTCAAATTTCTGGTTTACTCAGAAGCTCAACTGCATGAACACTGTCCACCGAGATCAATGCCTCGATATCTGCCGAACGTAAAATCGCCTGGATCACCTTGCACGTGTCGAGATCATCGTCCACGACGAGAGCATGCTGCGGCACTTTATCCTCCTCCACGTGAGACAAGCTCGATGCTGAGACAACTATGCTGCGCCACAATTGAATCAGTCGCAACCGACCTTTTCTGCGCAATCGAGCACCTCGCGCAACTTGCGCATCAGTGCTTCCTGAGAAAATGGTTTTTCGATGAAGGAAATTCCCGGCTTCCAAAACGCCGTGACGCACAATCGAATCACTCGTGTATCCGGACATGTAGAGCACTCTCATATCGGGCCATTTGGCCGCCAGGTAATTGGCCAATTCTCGTCCGCTCATCCCCGGCATGACGACGTCTGTGAGCAGCAAATGGATCGGCTGATCTTGCCGTTCCGCAATTCTAATAGCTTCCTTACCGTTTTCTGTCGCGAGGACCGTATAGCCGTTTCTCTCCAGCATCGCAGAGGTGAGTTCCCGCAAGGCGTCGGCATCCTCCGCCAGCAGAATCGTTTCGGAACCACGCACAAGCTCTGCCTGGCCTCGATCAGTCTGGAGCGGACTGAAGCAGGCTCGTCTATGCGCGGAAAATAGATTTTGAAAGTCGTTCCCTTGCCCAGTTCGCTGTAGACCCAGATGTAACCATCGCTCTGCTTAACAACCCCATATACAACCGCTAAGCCCAATCCTGTCCCTTTGCCCTGCTCTTTCGTGGTAAAAAATGGTTCGAAAATGCGGGCCTGCGTCTTGGCGTCCATACCCACACCTGTGTCGCTTACGGAGACCATCACGTAGCGTCCTGGCTGCACGGGAGCGATGGATCGCCGATAGGTTTCGTCCAAGTCTGCGTTCGCGGTTTCGACGATAAGTTTTCCGCCGGTTGGCATGGCATCGCGGGCGTTAACAACCAGGTTCATGATCACCTGTTCGATCTGCCCCGGATCGGCTTTGATCTGGCCGAGCCTGAGTGGAGAATGCTCACCAGCTCGATATCTTCGCCGACCATGCGGCGGAGCATCTTGTTGAAATCAGTCACGAGTGCATTGATATCCAGAACTTTTGGCTGGAATACTTGTTTGCGACTGAAGGCGAGCAGTTGCCGCGTCAGTGAAGTAGCGCGAAGCCCCGCCTTTTTGATTTGCTGGAGCTGTTGCGACCGCGGGTCATCGGATGGAAAACCATCCAAAATGAGGTCGCTATATCCCAGGATGACCCCCAAAAGGTTATTGAAATCGTGAGCGACACCGCCTGCCAATAACCCCACGGCTTCCATCTTCTGGGAGACGAACAGCTGTTCTTCAAGGTGTTTGCGTTCGGTGATGTCGAGGGCGATTCCAAAAATTCCGATGACTTGACCCTCGCTATCCTTGATCTGGCCGGTGCTCAGAAATACGGGGAAGTCGGTATCATCCTTGCGGCGACAGAGACATTCACCTTTCCAGCTTCCGCCGAAAATGGTGCGAGCGAGAATCTCCTCGTCAAGCCCCGGAGCATTGTTCCGCGAGAAAAGTGTGGTTTTAAACGAATCTCCGATAATCTCGTCTTCATGGTACCCAGTGGCCTTAAGCAGAGCGGGATTGGCAAACGAGATGCGACCGTCGGGATCCGCCAGGGCGATCAACTCGGCGCTGTTCTCCACGGCTTGAGCCAGGCGACAAATTCGATCTTGCGCGTGTTTCCGCTCAGAAATGTCCAGCTTGATGGCGATGAAGTGGGTGACGTCTCCAGCCGCGTTCCTGACCGGAGTGATCGTCATCTCCTCGTGGTAGAGACTGCCGTCTTTGCGACGATTGACCAATTCCCCTTGCCACCTTTGCCCGGAGAGAATCGTTTCCCACATGTCTTTGTAGAAGCGAAGCGGGTTGTTGGCCTGACTTGAGCAGCCGGGTACTTTGTCCAAGGACTTCTCCGCGCACATAGCCGGAAAGTTGTTCGAATGCTTTATTGACCCAAACAATTATGCCGTCCCGCCTGCTTATGATGATCGGATTGGCGGCGGCTTCAAGCGCGGCCGCCTGCAGTTGTTGGAGCAGATTGTCACCCCCAATTTCGGTCGCACCGGGATGTTCAAGATTATGTTTTTTCATGCCTAGCAATCTCAATGCAGAGAGGGGCTATTTCCATAAACGCGCCCGGGGCGGACTCCCGACTGTTGGCCTACCTTTAGCTTAGGTGATTTGACCCGCGGACGAATGGATCACAGTTCCACGCAGCGCTGATTAGTTACTAGTCACGAGTGGGGCCGCCTGTCATGCATGCAGCGCACGAACCCGGAAGCCCTTTTCCAAGTCACTTAACTCCAAACGGACGGTCATTATGCCGGTCACGAAGTGATTCAGGCTATTGGGCTTTCGCGTTCCGCGTAACGCGTAACGCGCTACATGTGGGGTACTAGCCCAAGGATGTGCGCAATTGCCGCGCGGCTCAGCGCGCATCGGAGAAAGCCACCTTTTGTCGGGGGTCAGCGCCGTCCAAGGAACATTCGGCACGACGTGGCCTATTCCGTCAATCGGTCTAATATCCGCCGTCTGCATGAGGGAATTGACAAAAACAATTTCAAAAACGCCTTCGTGCTGGTTTCCGAACGCCCGATTGTGTAAGGCGATGTTGGACCGGCTGACCGACCAGGCCCACATCATCGAGACAGGCACGGAGTCGTATCGTTTTCGCAGAACGCTGGAAAAGAAAAAAGGTGGCAAGGGATGAACGCAGAAACAAAACCGGGGATGTTGTGACCCCGAAGCACCCCCGAAGCACCCCAGCGGGTGTTGACAATTATATAAGTTCTTATATACACTTAAACGTGACCAGTCCAGGTTCGGAAACCCGCATTCGTTGGCTTGGGGACTCGCAAGATGTCATCCGTGGCTTTTCCAAGGAAGCACGCCAGAACCTCGGGAACGATTTGCAACGCCTCGACGAAGGTGAAGAGCCTTTGGATTTCGCTCCGATGGGTGCGGTTTTGCCGGGCGTCTTCGAGCTTCGGGACCGCGATTCCGAACATTGGTACAGAGTCCTCTACATTCCAATAGGGGGCCTGATTTACGTTTTGCAGTGCCTTACGAAAAAGACCAATCAAACGCCGCCGAAAGAGATTGAGACCGCCGGAAAGCGACTCCAGCTTCTAAGGCAAGAGGTCGCGAAACGGAAGAAAGAGGCCAAGCATGAAAAATAACGTGTTCGAGCAAATCGGCTTCTCCCCCGAAGAAGCAGCCTCACTGAAGATGAAGTCGGAGCTGCACTCGCAGATCGTGAAGACGATCAAAAAGCGCGGATACACACAAGCGGACTTGCAAAAACGTTTGGACGAGCCACAGCCAAGGGTCAGCGATTTGATGACAGGAAAAATCTCAAAGTTCAGCCTGGAAATGCTGATTAGCTACGCCGAGGCGTTGGGCTTACACCCGCAGATTCTCGTCGGAGCACGCTAGGGGAACACGCGGGCGTGATCCTGCGGACCTTTCGGCGGCCACGTAAACTCTTTTCCTCTGCGATTATTTCAGCCGCGCGGTCCTCGACCTTCTTCCGCTCGGCTCGACTCAGTTTTCGAATTACTTCATTCACGTTCACGGACATGGCCACGTCTCCTTCCGACAAGTACATCCAATTGAACCATCGCCGAGGGATATCGGTCGAGGATGCGAGAAACTCCACGACGTGGTGGGCCTTTATGTGAATCCGCCCGACAAAGCCCTGGTGCTTTGCGTCGACGAGAAAAGTCAAATTCAGGCCCTCGACCGCACTCAGCCGCTCTTGCCGCTCAGGCCGGGAGTCCCGGCCCGGCAAACGCACGACTACAAACGCAATGGCACGACGACCTGGTTCGCTGCGCTGAACATGCTGGATGGGACGGTCATTGGCGATTGCATGCCGCGGCATCGGCATCAAGAATTCATCCGCTTCCTGCAACTGATCCACGTCAAGACACCACTGGATCTGGACTTGCATCTGATCATCGACAACTACGGGACGCACAAGCATCCTCGCGTCCAATCTTGGCTGAAACGCCATCCCCGCTTCCACCTGCATTTCATTCCCACTCCCAGCTCTTGGCTAAACATGGTAGAGCGCTGGTTCCGCGAGATTACCGACAAGCGCATCCGGCGAGGATCCTTCCAAAACGTCCCGGACTTGATCGCTGCTATCCACCACTACATCCAAACCCACAATCAGAATCCCAAGGTTTTCGTCTGGAGCGCATCGGTGGCACGAATTATGGGCAAAATCGCCAAATGTAAAGAAGCGTTGGAGACACTACACTAGAAAAACTCGTCGAGGATGCAACGATGCGGTAAAGCCCGTTCCACCTTTTCCTTTAGCTCGTGAAGCTCAACGAGAGCCAAGGACGCCTGCAAGACGCCGACCCGACCGTTAACGCCGAACAGCCCCGAAAGCTGCTCGCTTAGTTGCGCGGAGTACGAACTGGGAGCCCTTCAGGCTGGAGGAAGCTATTACTTTTTCGAAGAGCTTATTCATTTTCGGCTCTCGCACCTGGCGCAACCTTACGGCGACGATCTCGCCGCTGTGGGGACTGGCAATGGCGGATCGAAAGCGGGCGAGTTTCTCGTAACGGTCAATGGTTCTGGCAAGCGAGCTGTCGTCGAAGCCAGAGACCGGAAGCAGATGAGCTTGCCGGCAATCAAGCAGGAACTCGAACGCGAGATGAAAGAGCGTGGTGCAGATGTAGCACTCTACGTTTCGAGCCGTTCTGAAATGCTTCCTCAGCATGTTGGGGACTTCCAGATTTATGGAGAGAAAGTCGTAACGACCCTCGATAACCTGCCAATCGCCTATCGTGTGGCCCGCGTGATGGCCCTAATGGAGGCACCAGATGGCGAAGTGGATATAGCGTGTCGGCGCCGGTTTAAAAGAGCAGCAGTTCCGCCGGTTTGGCCGGCAGCAGTCCAGATGACTTTTCAGGTGTGAGCACACGAGGGCGTCACGGTGGAGTGACCACACAGTCTTGGGCCGAGTTTTTTCCCTGCGCAGTGATTCAGCCCAAGGGAAGGCCTCCCGCGCCGTCGGCAGGAGCAGGAACGATGGAGGACCGGGCGTGTTTGGTGTCGAGCCGGACCGATTCGATCACCAGGTATAGTTTATCGGCACTGTTGACTTTGCCCGCCACACAGTAGGCCTGGCCAGGCACGAGTTGGTGGGTTTTGGTGAAGTCATGCATCCGATAGACCCGCTGGGTATCGCGGTCGACAAGCAAGAACACCGCACACGACCGGTACTCCTTCCGCGAGAGCAGGAACAAGTGATTGGCGCTGAAGTTGAACATGATAGAAGAAGAAAGGAGCGGGAGATTGCGCTCTTCCGCCCCCATCCGCAGCGCCGTTGAGGGGTTCACCCGCCGGACTCCTCCGGTGATGGGCTATCGCACAGAGCGGCGCCTGAGAAGGGCCCCGTCTTCAGGAATCGGGCGGGCTCTTCTGAGCTTTGCGCAGGCTTTCTCCACCCAACAGAAAGATCTCGGAGTTTTCGACCAAGCGGTCCGCGATGGCCGCGGCGATAGTGGTGTTGTAGAGGATGTTGCCCCAGTCCGAGAAGGCTGTGTTGGTCGTAATCACGCTGCTGCGCTTATGAGCATGACGGGTGGAGATGACCTGATAAAAGAGGTTCGAAGTCTGCTGGTCGAGGGCCAAGTAGCCGAGCTCGTCAACGATCAAAGTCGTGGGCTCGGTGTAGACCTTAAGTTTGCGCACCAAGGAATGATCGACTTGAGCAGCGAGCAGGTGATTGAGCATATCCATTGCCGTAGTGAACAGGACGCGGACGTTCGCCTGGCAAGCGCGCCAGGCAAGGATTTGAGCCAGGAAGGTTTTCCCCACGCCCGGATTACCGATGATCACCACGTTGGTGCCCTGCTTCAGGAAATCCAGCTCCAGCAGGCGCAGGATGCGGTTTTTCGCCTGCTGGCGCGATTTGTGATGAGCAAAGTGGAACTGGTCGAGGGCGGGCTGAGCGGGAAGGCGCGAGAGTTTGAAGCGACGTTCGATAGCGCGGCGATGACGAGATTCCAACTCCAGATCGGCCAGACCCTCGAGAGCGGCCGAAAAACTAAGATTGCGGCTCGCGGCCTGAGCGGTCATCGTCTCCAGATTGTGAGCCATGGTCGTCAGGGTCAGCTGACACAGTTTCTCTTGCAGGGTCATCAGAGGATTCCTTTCCGGCCTTCAAGATGAAGGCGTCATAGTCCAGCAAAGACAACGGGTCGGTGGAGAGTTGATTGAGTTCCGGATCGCGGAGCTGCAAGGGCGGCTGAGGCTCGCGCGGTGGCTCCATCTGATGCAAGAGATGGGTCACGTAATCGGCGCCGAAGGCCCGCGCGGCGAGAGCTTTCCCCAGGGCCGCGGCCACCTGCTCGGGGCGGTAAGCCCGGAACAGATCGAGTAGTTCACGGAGCTGGCGAAGGAGCGAACGATCGGAATCGGCCAGACCGCGCAGGTACGCTTCCACCGTTTCTTGGGGCAACAGGCCGCGCAGCAAAGCCAGCAAGCGTTGTTGCGCCTGGGAACAGTGGGCGGCCGGACGCTCGAGGAGCAACTGTTTTTCAAAGCGCTCGGCGCCGAAGGTCTGACCGCGCCGCCAGCAGCGTGCATAGCGGACGATTTCGGCCCCTTGCGGATCATAGAGGGTGACCGAGGAGGAATCGGCCTTGGCCATTAACTCCTGGCCGATCCAGCGGGCCGGAGCGCAGTAACGGTTGGCATCAAAGTGCCAGCGCAGATCTTTGTGTACGAGCACTTCGACCGTGTCGCGATAGTCGGGGACCAGTGCGGGCAAGGAACGCAAGCAGTCGGGACGGAAGCGATCACAGGGACGCTCGCGGGTTTCGCGATGGAGCCGTTGATTGGCGATTTCCTCGAGCCACTGCCGGACCTGGCGGTTGACGTCGGCCAGATCGGTAAACGAGCGCAGCGGCCAAAAATTATGACGGAGATAGCCGACGCCCGCTTTTTCCACCTTTCCCTTTTCCCAAGCCGCACGAGGATTGCAGGCCCGGGGATAGAAGTCGTACTCGCGAGCAAAAGCGAGGAAGCGAGGGTTGAAACGAACCAGCCGGCCATCGTGCTCGGCGACCACCGTCAACAGATTGTCGTACCAGCATTCCCGAGCCACCCCTTGCAGAGCTTGAAATGCGTGTTGATGACAGCGGACGAAGGTCTCGAAGCTCTGGCTATGGGTGAACTCGACAAAGAGCATCCGGCTGTGGGCTTCGATCAGGCAGAAGGCGTAGAGCTTTCGTTTGTCGCTCTGGTAATCGAGCGCGCCGAAGTGGCCCCAGTCGATCTCGAAGCGCTCCCCAGGGCCGGGCTCCATGCGCACGAAGGCCGGTGGAGCGGAACCAGCGACGCGCACCCGCTGCAAATACTCGCGCAAAATGCTGTGACCGCCAGAATAACCGGCTGCTTGGAGGCGTTGGAGGATGACCGCACCGGGGGCGCGGGAATCTTGCTCGAGCAGCTCGGCGATCAGAGGCTTGAACACATCGAGCTTGCTGGTGCGAGAACGGGGGACGGACGCAGCTATCGGGGCCTGCAGATACTTTTTTACGGTGCGGCTGGACATGTGGAGATGGCAGGCGATCCGCCGCAGCGACCAATGCTCGCCGCCAGCAAGGCGGTGAATTTCATTGATCTGGTCCGAGCTCAGCATGGTCCGCTTATAAATGGAGAGGAGAAGCAAGACCAGAGGGATGTTGTTGGCAAGAGTCCGGAAGGGCCGGTTCAGAATGGCTAAGTGGCAAGAAAATAAGAACTTGGCAGGGAGCCAAGTTGTTGTTTGCAAGATGCCGGGCGGGTTGGCCCAAGAGCCAAACCTCGGCAGCGGAATGCTTTAGATCCAAAGCCAAGTTGTTGTTTGCAAGATGCGCCAGCCGGCGTCTTTGGTCGCGGAGCTGCTGTCGCTGGCGATTTCGCTCCACCGCCTGCCGGTGCTCCCGCCGATACTCTTTCCAGTAGTCCGGGTGCGCCTCGCGCCACTTGCGCGGACTCTCTAAACACACCTGCCGGTAAATCGGGTCAGAAGCGATCTTCTCTCGGTGATAGTCGCGCCGACGTTGTTGCTGGCACGAGAGTTGGCTGCAGACGGTTTGTTGGGGATGAAAACGAGAAGGTTGGAAGAGCTGCTGGCAGTAACGGCAACGGCGATCACTCATCGGCTGGGGCTCCGAATCAGAATGCAAGCGGCTCATTCTGTCGAGAACCCAGCAGAAACCGAAGTCGCCGAAAAAAATCGGCGCGTATAGAGTTTTTTACCGCATGTAGAAACTCATATAGAGTTTTTACCGCGTCCCCGCGGATGGGGCTGCTACCCACCAAACCGGCGGAACTGCTGCTCTTTTAAACCGGCGCCGACAATAGCGGAGCTGAGAGCCGTTTTTTCGAAAATCAAAGAGGCGGCCCAGTCCCTTCGAAACGTAAAAGGCAAAGCAACCCAGATTGAGAATCTCTTGAACGGAATTAGGTCCGATGTTGGGGGTACGGAACGTAACATCTTGGATTTGATTGCCCAGGCCGACGCGCTCCTTGTGGGCTCGACTCCTGCGAAAGTGCATCGAAACCAGGCCTATTGCCGGACTTCTGTGCGGACACGAGTGTCTTGCAGCTTGGGTAATTGACTGATATTATTAGACTTGCAATGGAAACGAGCGCGCACAAAAATGCGGACATTTCAGCGGACTTTGCGGTGGCAAAGGATCGCGGGGAATCCCCTGCCGAAATGGAGCCTTTGCTCATCGGGGAAACGTCCCGGTTTCGCGGAGCCCTGACCGATCTCGCCGTCGAACTGGCGCAAAAGGCCGCAGGGTTTCGTCGGAGTTTGCCTGAGAGTCTCCTGAGGTCGCTGGCCGACCTGGTCCGTTCGATGAACTGCTATTACAGCAACCTCATCGAAGGGCACTACACGCACCCCATTGACATCGAACGCGCCCTGAAAAACGACTACAGCAAGGACGCGCGAAAGCGCGATTTGCAACTCGAAGCGAAAGCGCATGTCGCCGTCCAAAAATGGATTGACGAGGGTGGCCTGAAAGGGCGCGCCGTAACAACGGAGGTCATTTGCGAAATCCATCGTCGGTTTTGCGCGGAGCTACCAGAAGCATTGCTCTGGGTGGAAGACCCTGAGGGCAAGGACCGAGTCCGCGTTGTCCCCGGAGAGGTACGCAAACGGGCTGTGAAAGTCGGCGGGCATGTCGCCATCAGTCCTGGCGCTGCGCCGCGCTTCCTCAAACGCTTCGAGGATGTTTACGGCAATTTGGGGAAGACAGACTCCATCCTAGCCGCTGCCCCAGCGCATCATCGGCTCGTGTGGGTTCATCCGTTCTTGGACGGCAACGGTCGCGTCGCTCGCCTCATGTCGCATGCGGCGCTGCTGGAAGCGCTGGACACGGGCGCTGTTTGGTCGGTTGCGCGCGGCTTGGCACGGAACGTCGAGGAGTACAAGAGACACCTCGCGGCTTGCGACGCGCCTCGGCGCAACGATCTGGACGGTCGCGGGAATCTGAGCGAGGAGGCGCTTGCGGCGTTCACGGAATTTTTCCTGAAGACTTGCATCGATCAGGTGAGTTTCATGGAGAGCTTGATGCAGCCAGACCGGCTGCGCGCGCGCATCCTGCTTTGGGCAGAAGAAGAGATCAAGCTGAAGAATCTTCCTCCGCGATCAGGACGTGTGCTCGAAGCCCTGCTCTACCGGGGAGAACTGCCCCGCGCCGAGGTTGCTAATGTTGTCGCTGTCGTCGAGCGCCACGCACGGCGTGTCGTATCCGCGTTGGCGGATCGTGGGGTGCTGGCTTCGGACGGTCCGCGAGCGCCATTGCGCCTTGTCTTCCCGGCGGCGCTTGCGTCTCGCTGGATGCCCGGCCTGTTTCCCGAACGCCCGTAGCGGAGCCTGGTGTAGGCAAATCGGGTCGAGGCCGTGCCACCGACTTATCGGGGAACGCCCGCAGATTCGCGGATTTTGCCGATGGCGGCGATGGCATGTGCACCGAATTTCGGATCGTCGGCAACGTCCTGTAACAGCCGAATCGTATTTTTGTCGCCAAGGCGCCCGAGCGACTCGATCACAAATTTCATTAGTGCTTCGTCATTTGTACCGCCCCACTTGAACACGGACCTTAGGGAATTTCGGTTTTGCAGGCTGTCCTCCAGCAGTGGCTTTGCTTCCTGCGGACACTGCGCGACCAGATCAAAGTCCTTCGCCCAGTCGCGGAAAAGGAACTCGACGCCGTTGTATAACCTGTAGAGCGCGTCAGCACCTGCCAAGCGTCCGGTATTCATGAGCATGGCCCAGAGGTCTGTGATTCGCTTCCTTTCAAGGCTTGGGTTTTTTGTCCTACGAAGGACCCAAAAGAGGATCTGCCCAGTCATTTGCCAAGCGCGCTGATCAGGCGTGTCTGGTCCGGTATACGTTGGTGGTTCGTCCATGAACTCTGCGCAGCCCGCCATGCCGAGGGCGTATGCCCGGGCGGAATGCTGGGGCGACGTTGACTCCGGGTCGATGCGTGAAGCGTACAGCTTAAAGACGGGCAGAGCCGATGGGGGCTTATATCTGAGTAGCTCTCCCATAATCCATGTCAAATCCAGGCGCTTAGGAAACGCGTTCGGTATTTTTCAGGAGCTACATGCTACGGCTTGAACAAGTGTCAAGAATCGAAGGAAGAAATCCCGACACTCTTAGGAAGTGTACGTCTGTGTTGGGAACTCTTGTATGCGGACAAAGCGAGCGCGCTTTGTCGTTGAGATGGGCTACTGGTTTGCTGAGGTACCCGAGCGGTGACCGGCGAGTTCCACGAGCCACGCGTCGATTGCGGAATGCTGTTCGAATGCCACATTTCCGAATACCACGCCCATTCCGACAACTCCCAGGCCGCCCCCGGTGTGCTCGTAAATTACCTTGCCCGGCAGTTCGCAGCTATGCGTGCCATCGCAGATGGAGAGTTCGAATTCTGTGCCGACGGGAAGCGGTTCGAGCGTATCCACATAGCAGCCTCGCGCGCTTATCTCGGCAACCTGCGCGGGTAGCCACGTCCCGTCATGGAGAATGATTTCGGCCTCGGCGGAAAATGGAAACCGCGGATTGGTGCGCTTCACCGCATAGGATGTCTTTGCCATGATTGCTCCTCAGTGGCCGAAATCAGTGTCCATTGTAAGAAAACGCGCGCCAATATCATCGGATCCTCTGTGCCAGGTTTGCTGAAAGAGGCACCTGTCCTTCTCGAATGCCCTCCGCGTGCCCTCTGGTCACACCGAATGGAAACAATGTTCCCTTCGGCATCATAGCCTACCTACTATTAATCCAATCGCGCCACCTGTCCACAAATAGTACTTGGAGTCCATTGGGCGCAACCAACCGAAATCCTATAACTAGGTGAACGAGAGACGCGGAATCGTGCCCGGGTCAGGCGACCGGGACTAAAAGACTTGAAGACGCTGCAGTGCTAGTAGAGCTGTGTTCCTGGGGGACCGGCTCGCAAGGCCAGGAGTTTGCGACCGGAGAAACTTCGAAAGGTGACGACGGAGACGATATGCCCTTGGACGCGCTAGATCAGGAGACAGTAAATAAGTTG
This sequence comes from uncultured Acidobacteriota bacterium, assembly GCA_963753205.1. GTDB lineage: Bacteria > Acidobacteriota > Terriglobia > Acidiferrales > UBA7541 > Palsa-295. The sequence continues at coordinate 141,749 of CAVWBL010000006.1, forward strand.
CCCCGCCTTTCGGAGCTGCATGCTGCGTACGGCGTGCAGGTGAACCGCATTGACATCGATGAGCTTTTTGATCTTTACGAGCGCACCGGCTTCCTTTACCCCGAAAAAGCAGCTCGGCTCCTGCCGCACATGGATCGCGTGAAGGAAAACTGGCGCAGCATGCTGCGCGCCGAGGAATCGCTGCTTTACATTCTCACGGCCGGCGACGAAAAGCGCGGCCGCGCAGCGCTCGCCGTCTGGCGCACTACACGGCACGGCTGGACCTATCAGCACCTTGTGTCCGAAAACAATCCGTACGCCTCGCGCGCGGTTATGCTTGCCGCGGAAGCCGAAAGCATTCTCAAGGGTTCCGACGAATCCGCGCAAAACTGGTATCGCCCCGAAAACCGCTTTCCCGCGCGCGTCTTCGGTTCCATGATCCAGACCATCGGCGGATCGCTTTCTTCTTCGCAGCGCCACGCATATTTCGCCCTGCCGCGCAAGTTCTCGCTCAATTCAGACGCGGGCGTGCGCGTCATGCCTTACGAGGATGCGCGCAACAAGGATCTCTGCTCGGTGGCGGCTCAGGCTCGGGGGCACGTGTTTGTCGCGGCCGAAGAGCTGATGCGCGACGTTCCGTTCAAATCCCTTGACGGCCTTTATCGTCGCGTGGGTCTGCGACGTACGCGCCACGTCTGGCTGGCATATCGCAAAGGCAAAGATGAAGTCATCGGCGCCGTCATGGCATATCGCGGCCCGCTCGGGCTTAACTTTAGCTATCTGGAGAGCCGCTGCGATCTGCTCTTGATGCCGTACCTTTCGGCTTCCGAAATCGAATCTGTGTCCGGCGCTCTCCTCGCCGCGGCGGTCACCGCTTACGACAATTTCGAGCTCGATGAAATTCCCGTAATTGGTCCCGACAATAGCGTCCCCGCCTTGTCGAAACTCGGAGCTCAGTTCTTGCGCTATTACTGTCAATGCATCTGGCTGAAGGATGGTTACGCACGGTCGTACAGGCACGTCGATAGCTTCTATTCCAAGGTCTTAGTTCGCTCAGGACGACACGGCTTACAACATTCGCTCGTCCTCCAGGATTAGCCATGACTAAATTAGCTTTGCATCGCAAAACAGACGCTTCGCCCAGCGGCAGGGGGAATCTCTGGTCGCGCGTCGCACGTGGAGGCGTTCGCAAGCGCCGGGAATTCGACCGCGCACACGCGACCACTCGCGGAGCGGCATGGTCAAGACAATTTCTCGCCACGGCACTGGCGGCGATGCTCGTCGCGTCGACGGCATTAGCGAACACGAGCTCTCAGGATCTTCCAGACGTCACAAACATGAGCGTCGAAGATCTGATGAAGATGCAGGTGACCTCTGTCTCAAAGAGAGCTCAATCTGTTGCAGACGCACCGGCCGCTGTATTCGTCATCACGCAGGAAGACATCCAGAACTCGGGTGCCCGCAGCATTCCTGAACTCTTGCGCATGGTCCCGGGCTTGGAAGTCGCGCGCATTGACGAAAACAAGTGGGCTATTGGATCCCGCGGCTTCAACGGTCGCTTTGATGACAAGCTTCTCGTTCTGATCGACGGACGCAGCGTCTACACGCCATTGTTCTCCGGCGTCTATTGGGACGTTCAGGACGTAATGCTCGAGGACGTTGACCGGATTGAGGTGATCCGCGGTCCCGGCGCGACGCTGTGGGGCGCCAATGCAGTCGATGGTGTGATTAATATCATCACAAAATCCGCAAAAGACACGCAATCTGCCCTCGTCAAGAGTGAAGGCGGCGATGAGCAGATCAATGCAGATAGCGCTCGCTACGGCGGCAAACTTGCCGATAAAGGTTACTACCGCGTTTATGCGAAGTACTTTGACTGGAATTCTTCCACGGGTCTCGGCGGTCAGTATGCCGGCGATGGGTGGAATCAGGTTCGTGGTGGTTTCCGTTCGGACTGGGCGCTCACGAAGGCCGACTCCCTCACTTTCCAGGGCGATGCGTACCACAGCCGCGACGGCGAGACGCTGACCGTACCAACGCTAGCTGCGCCTTATTCTGACACGTTCGGCAATGTCGGCGAATACAGCGGTGGCAACCTGCTCGGCCGTTGGACGCACAGCTATAGCGACTCGTCAAATATCACGCTCCAAACCTATTTTGATCGCACGAACTATGCTGACAACAATTTGTTCGTTGACCACGAAAACGTCTTCGACATCGATTTCCAGCACGATTTTCACCTCGATCACAACAATGAGATCGTCTGGGGCGCGGGCTATCGCTCGGTGCAGGATCGTAGCGACTCGACGTTTACCGTGATGGTCAATCCTAGTCAGGGCCAATACAATCTGTTCAGTGCTTTCGTTCAGGACGAAGTCGGTTTTCTTCAGGACCGCTTGCACGTCACGGTGGGTTCTAAGTTCGAGCACAACTCCTTCACTGGCTTTGAAATCCAGCCAAACGTTCGCTTCCTCGCAAACGTGACGGAAAAATCAGTCTGTCTGGGGCGCTATATCTCGTGCGGTAAGAACGCCAGCAATCACAGAAGAAGGCTTGAGGCTCGCCGACGCTGTCGTCCCGCCCGGAGTGCCGCCATTTAACAGCCCATTGCCGGTAATCGAATCCGTCTATGGGAGCAAACAGTTTAAATCGGAAGACTTGCTCGCCTACGAAGTTGGCTACAAGGTGGACGTAAACGAAACGTTTTCAGCCGATATTTCAGCGTTTTACAACAACTACACGAACCTCCGCAGCGCAGAGCCGGGCACGCCCTTTGTTGAGGGGAGCCCTCTGCCCACCGATGTGGTCTATCCCTTTGCTGCCGAAAACAAGATGAGCGGCGGGACGTATGGAATCGAACCGTTCTTCGATTGGAAGGCGATACCGCGCTGGAAACTCTTCGGCTCATACAGCTATCTGCAAATGAACATCCACAAGAACGCCGATAGTTTGGATCCAACGCCCGACATACCGAACGGCAGCAATCCCAAGAACCAGGTCTTCCTCCAGTCTTCCGTCGACCTGCCTTGGCACCTCGAACAGCATCTGAGCTACCGTTTTGTGGACAAACTGGCGGGCATTGCCGTCCCCAGTTATTCGTCCGTGGATGCCGGCGTCAGTTGGAAGCCGATGACGAATCTTCAATTGTCCTTTGACGGTCAGAACTGGCTCGACAATCGTCACCTTGAGTTCATGCCTGACTTCATCAACACCATGCCCACCGTCGTATCACGCACGTTTTATGGATCAGTTATTTGGAATTTCAGCAAGCGATAACCGCAGTTAATCGTTTTCAGGAAGCACGGGAACCATGGTGAGTACGAGTCAACGGCTAATGAGGAAAGTGCCTTTCATCGTCGCGTGCTTGGTCTGCCTGAGCCTAATAACTGCGGCTCCGAGCAAAGCGCAAAATACGGATCCCTCGAATTCGTCCGAATATTTGATTAAAGCAGGTTTCACCTACAATTTTGCCAAACTCATGGAGTGGCCCTCCGGGGCGTTCGCTCAATCGGATTCTCCTATCGTGATCGGAGTCCTCGGGACCGACCCTTTTAACGGCACGCTTGACGAAGTGCTCAAAGGCAAACAAGCAAATGGCCGCGCCTTCGAAGTGAAGCACCTTAAGTGGGGCGCTGATCTGAGAGGTTGCAACATTCTGTTTGTCAGTGATTCCGAGACTGCTCACCTTGACGAACTCTTTCGCTCCATCAAGGGGCTACCGATCCTCACCATCGGCGAAACGCCCGGCTTTGCGCAGCGTGGCGGAATCATCAATTTCGTAGTCGAGGATAACAGGGTCCGCTTTGAAATTGACGTCGACGCCGCCAAGCAGGCGAACATCAACATCAGTTCTCGACTGCTCTCACTGGCGACGATTGTCCACGAGGCGCCTTCCGCGGACGGGAGGAAGCCGTGAATCTCCAGAACCTTTCCATCAAGCGGAAACTGCTCTTAATCACGATGCTCACGAGCAGCGTCGCGCTGGTTCTTCTGTCTGCCAGCTTTCTTATCTACGACTTGGTGTCTTTTCGGCACTTTTTGAGTAACGATTTGGCGACGCAAGCGGACATCATCGGTTACAACAGCGCCACCGCCATGGCGTTCAAAGACGAAGCCGCCGCGACGGCAACACTCTCCGCTCTTAAAGCGAAGGAAGACATCGTTGCAGCCGTCTTGTACAGCCCCGACGGCAAAATCTTCGCGAAGTATGTGCGCGCCGACGTGGCACATCCCGCTCTCCCCACAGATCTCCCTCAAAGCAATACGTGGCGGTTCAGATCGAGCTATCTGGAAGTTTTTCACGGCGTTTCTCTGGACCGTGAACCTCTTGGGACGCTCTTCCTGCAGTCGGACATGAGCCAGTGGAGCTCGCGCGCAAAGAATTACGCCATCTTTCTCTTCATGTGCATGCTGACGTCCGCATTTCTCGCATTGCTGATCGCTTCGAAATTGCAGGCTCTGATTTCACGTCCCATTCTGCGGTTGGAAGACACCATGCGCGTTGTCTCCACAAAACAGAATTACGAGGTCCGCGCGCTGAAATTCTATGACGACGAAATCGGCCGGCTCATCGACGGTTTCAACACAATGCTTTCAGAAATCCAGCAACGTGATGCCGCGCTGCAGGGCGCAAACGATGAATTAAAGATGCGGACCAAGGAGCTTGAAGGTGAAATCCTCCACCGCAAGCAGGCTCAGGAGGAACTCCTCACTGCGAAGCGCGCCGCGGAAGATGCCAGCCGAGCGAAGAGCGCCTTCCTCGCCAACATGAGCCATGAGCTTCGCACGCCGCTGAACGCCATCATCGGCTATAGCGAGATGATCGAGGAAGAAATTCAGGATTGCGGCCAGGTTCAGAACATCCAGGACGTCCAAAAAATCGAATATGCCGGCAAACACCTGCTGTCTCTGATCAACGATGTCTTGGACCTTTCAAAGATCGAGGCCGGCAAGATGGGCCTGCATCTCGAAAACTTCGAGGTGGCCGGCATGATTCAGGAGATGGTCGCCACGCTCCAGCCGGCGATAGCGAAGAATTCCAATACACTGCGGCTGAATCTTGCCGATGATCTAGGCATGATGCGGTCCGATATCACTAAAGTCCGTCAGATTCTTTCCAATCTTCTGAGTAACGCCTGCAAATTCACCGATCATGGCACGATTTCTCTCGATGCCCAGCGGCTCGATAATCGCGACCAGCAATGGATGATTTTTCGCGTTTGCGATACGGGTATCGGCATCAGCGAGGAGCAGCAGGAAAACCTCTTCAAGGAATTTGCACAGGCGGATGTTTCGATCGCGCGTAAGTATGGCGGCACGGGCCTCGGCCTCGCCATCAGCAACCGTTTCGCTCAATTAATGGGCGGCCAAATCAGCGTGGAAAGCGAGCCCGGCAAGGGTTCCATATTCACCGTCCAAATCCCTGTTCACGTCAGTGCCGAAAGAGCAGACCCGTCGTCGCAAAAGCCACATCCCGAGCCACAGCCGCCGGAGCCGCAGCCGAAGTCGCAGGCTGAAACGATTTTGGTGATCGACGACGATCCCGCCGTCCGCGATCTAATGTCGCGCTTTCTCACCAAACTCGGCTATCACGTGGTCTCGGCTGTCAACGGCGATGAGGGGCTGAAGCTCGCAAAACTCCTGCGCCCGGTTGTAATCACGCTCGACGTTGTAATGCCCGGTATGGACGGTTGGGACGTCTTGAAGCAGCTGAAGTCCGATGCTGACCTCTCCACTATCCCCGTCATCATGGTGACGATCGTAGACAACGAAGTTGCGGCCATGAATCTCGGCGCTTCGAACTATCTTGTGAAACCTGTCGATCGCGACCGCCTGGCGGAGCTCGTCGAACAGTACCGCGGAGCGCATATCGCGTCCCGTTTACGGAACGTTCCCGTCGCCGCATCGCACGTGTCGCAAAAGTCCGGCTCAGCGCCGCGCTTGGATCCACGTTCCAGGAGAAACTAGCCATGTCCATCAAGATCCTGCTCGTCGAGGACAACGAAATGAATCGCGACATGCTCACACGGCGTCTCGAGCGCAAAGGCTATACGGTTGTTGCCGCGCATGACGGCGCCGAGGGCCACGCCTTGGCGCATTCGGAATCACCCGACCTGATCCTGATGGATATGAGCCTTCCGGTGATGAACGGATGGGAAGTCACTCGTTTGCTCAAGTCCGAAGAAGCGACGCGCCACATTCCGATCATCGCTCTCACCGCTCACGCGCTCGCCACCGACCGCGCCAAAGCCATCGAAGTGGGCTGCGACGACTATGACACGAAGCCCGTTGACTTCGGCAGGCTTCAGGAAAAAATAAGCAGCTTGATCTTGGAGAAGAAACCGTCATGAATTCCCGGCCGAACCGCCTCCTGATCGTCGACGACAACGAGATGAATCGGGATATGCTCGCGCGCCGCCTGGAACGTAAGGGTTATCAGGTCGGTGTCGCAGCCAGCGCGCACGAACTGATGGAGCGGATCAAGAAGGACTCGATTGAACTCGTGCTCCTCGACATCGAAATGCCGGAGATCAGTGGGCTGGAAGGTCTCCAGCGCATTCGGTCGCTCTATTCTCCCATCGAGTTGCCGGTAATAATGGTCACGGCGAGGAATCAGAGTGAAGACATCGTCAGGGCCCTGCAAATGGGCGCCAATGACTATCTCACCAAGCCCATCGATTTCGCCGTCGCTCTGGCCCGGATCGGCACTCAACTCTCGCATAAACGCGCACAAGAAGGGTTGAAAGAGAGCGAAGAGCGTTATGCCCTGGCCGCCCGCGGCGCTAACGACGGCCTATGGGATTGGAATCTTGCGACCAACGTGATCTATTTTTCGGACCGCTGGAAGGCCATGCTCGGCTACGCGGAAAACGAAATGAGCGACAAGCCCGAAGAATGGCTCGACCGCGTCCACACCGACGACCGCCAACGCATGCTCGATGAAATTGCCTCGCACCAAAACGGAGACACTCCTCATTTCGAAAATGTCCATCGCGTTCGGCACAAAGACGGCACATTCCGCTGGATGCTCAGCCGCGGCCTCGCCGTCCGGGACCGCTCCGGGAAACCCGTGCGCATGGCCGGCTCACAGACAGACATCACCGAAGGAAAAGTCTCCGACCCGCTGACGGGTTTGCCCAATCGCCTGCTTTTCCTCGATCGCCTCGATCGCTTGATGAAGCATTCCAAGCGGCACACCGAGCGCCTATTCGCGGTTCTTTTCCTTGATCTTGACGCATTCAAAATGATCAACGACTCCCTCGGCCACCTGATTGGCGACCAACTCTTGCTCGGCGTCGCCAAGCGCCTGGAAAAGTACCTGCGATCGAGCGACACCGTCGCACGGCTCGGGCAAGAGACGTTCACGCTGGCCCGCATGGGCGGCGACGAATTCACGGTGCTGCTTGACGATCTGAAGGAGCCGGCCGACGCGAACCGCGCCGCAGAACGAATCATGGAAGGGCTATCCGCGCCGTTCGAACTGGAAGGCAAAGAGGTCTTCACCTCCGCCAGCATCGGCATCGCTCTCTGCAACTCCGCATACAAAGATCCGGAAGAAATCATGCGCGATGCGGACACCGCGATGTATCGTGCAAAGTCCCTCGGCAAAGCGCGTTACGAAGTCTTTAATGCAGACATGCGCGCAAGCGTCATGGCGCGCCTCGAACTCGAGACCGACCTGCGCCGCGCCCTTGATCGAGGAGAATTTTGCAATTATTACCAACCGATCGTTTCGCTTTCCACCGGCGAAATCACGGGTTTCGAGTCACTGCTACGCTGGCAACATCCCACGCGGGGCTTACTCGGCCCCAAAGAGTTCATTTCCGTTGCGGAAGACACCGGCCTGATTCGAGAACTCGGCTGGTGGAGCTTACGCGAAGCTTGCATCCGCATAGCCGAATGGCGCGCTCTGGATCTGGGGCGCGATTTGATCGTCAGTGTGAATCTTTCCATAAAGCAATTTATTCAGCCCAATCTTGTCGAGAATATCGGGAACCTGTTGAGCGAATTGAATCTCTCTCCGGACGCGCTAAAGCTCGAAATCACGGAGAGCACCGTGATGGAAGATCCGGCGACCGCAGTCGAAATGCTTCGTCAGATGAAGGCGCTCGGCATTCGCCTGGCGATCGACGATTTCGGCACTGGCTACTCTTCGCTCAGTTACTTACACCGCTTCCCGCTCGATACGCTGAAGATCGATCGCTCCTTCATCAGCGGCAACAATGGCGGTGTAAATGGAATGGAAATCGCTCGCACGATCATGCCGCTGGCGAAGAATCTGAGTCTAGACGTGGTCGCCGAAGGAGTGGAAACAGCTGAACAGGCTCAAGAGCTAAAGAGATTGGACTGCAAATACGCGCAAGGATACTACTTCTCAAGACCGCTCACTCGCGAGGACGCCGAGGCTCTTCTTACGCAAAACGTGGCCCTCTGACGCACTCCGGAAGGCGCTCTCATACTCCAACACCATGACCACAGCGAAAACTTACATCATGGACGACCCTCGCGAGGGCAAGCGCCTTCTCGACAAAGCGGACCCGCAGGTCTGGATAGCAAAATTCCTCGCGCCCCATCTTCCCCGGGCCAAAAATCTGCTCTCGGTCGGATGCGGTCCCGGAGTGTTCCTGCGCGAAGCCGCCGAGAGTCATCCCGAAATCGAAGTCGTTGGCGTAGATATCAGCCCTCGCCGTGTACGTGACGCTCAGGAGCGTTTTCGCGGCCTGCCGAACGCCCGCGCCTACGAAGGCGACGCTATGGCGCTACCCTTCGACGCGAACTCCTTCGATCTCGTTTTCTGCCGCTTTTTGATGGAGTACCTACCCGATAAGCCGCTCGCAGTGCGTGAAATGAAGCGTGTCTGCAAGCCGGGCGGAACAATCCTGCTACAGGATTTGGACGGTCAACTTCTCTGGCACTTTCCAGAAGACGCCGAACTCCGCCACAGCACCGAACGCGTGATCGAACATCTGGCGCGCACCGGTTTTGACCCGTTCGTTGGCAGAAAGCTTTTCAGCCTCTGCCTCGGCGCCGGTCTCGCCGATGTTGGCGTACAACTGGACCCATACCACCTCTACGCGGGGGCAATTGACCAACGTCAATTCTCACAATGGCGGACCAAGCTGGAAATAGCGCGGCCGCAGTTGGTGACCGTCTTGGGCAGTGACGATGCCGCCCAGAAATATTCGGAGAAGTTTCTCGGCTACTTGCAAAATCCCGAGACGCTTACGTATTCCTGCCTTTTCACCGTAACGGCCATCAAACCAGGTCCGCAAACATGTTGAGCTGAGTTAGCTCGTCTTCCGGCTACTCTTCTTCCGAGGCGAGCGCCGCCTTTTCGTTCCTCGGTCCTCTTGTTCGTCCTGCGATGGCAGCCGCCCCGTCGTGCTGTCGGGATCCACGTCAAACACGCCCTCTTCATTCGTAATGTCGTCGATCGGCATGAGCCCCGGATTGCCGCCTGTCTTTCCCGTCCTGCGACTTTTGGTAAACGCCATCTTAGTTACCTCCTCAAGCTTCGCAGTATAGGCGCGGCGCCCCGCTGATCTATCCAGTCCCAAATGTACCCTGCGACAGATTTCGGTGTAGACAGAACGTACTTTCGCTTGCCGAATGCCCGCGTATCTTCCCGATATTTCTCTGAGGGCCTGCAACTCTCCTGTTTACAGCCCCTTGCTGATTGTTCGCATGTCACTTGCGCTTCATCATGGACGTGGCGCTTGAAAAATGGCCCGCAGCGGACGGCGCCGCCGCCCAACGACGTTGCTCAGCCGATCGATGGCGCCACGCGAAAGCTATGGTTCAACCGCTTGTCACAGAAGTTGATTGGTCACACCTGCTCCGGGGAATCCCGGAATGGGTACCCCCCGCGCTGCCCACGCTGATCATTGCCCCTCATCCGGACGACGAAACCCTCGGCTGCGGCGGTCTCATCGCCGCTCAACGCGCCCGTGACGTAGATGTCACAATCGCCGCCATTACCGACGGCGAAAACGCTTACGCCGATAACACTGGCCTTCGGGGGATTAGGCGCGCGGAACAACATGCGGCCCTCGCGCGGCTAGGCGTCCCGCAAGAAAAAATCGTCCGCCTCGAATTTCCCGATAGCGACATCCGGTCGCATGAACACGAACTCACTCAACGAATCACGGAAATCGTGACCGCTGGCACTCTCCTCGTCGCTCCCTGGCGCGGAGATTTTCACGCAGACCATCAAGCCTGCGGCCGAGCCGCCGAAACAGCCGCACGGCGCAGCGGCGCGCGCCTCGTCTCGTACTTCTTCTGGACCTGGCACATGATCTCCCCGGATTCCCTCGCCGGTCTGAAGCTGCGCATTTTCCCAATGTCGCCAACCTATGCCGCGGTAAAAGCCTCTGCGCTACTCGAACACCGTTCTCAGCTCATTCACGAAGGCGGTGATCCCATTCTTCCCGAGGAGCTGCTCGCTCCCGCACGACGCCCCTTCGAGGTATTCGCGATCTCATGAACACAGACGCCACAAGCCCGCTCTTCTTCGACCGGAAGTATCGCCGCAACGCCGACCCATGGAATTTCGCAACCAGCGAGTACGAAAAAGCCCGCTACGCAACGATCCTCCGCGTCCTCAACGGCCGCCGCTACTCTCGCGGTTTTGAGCCCGGCTGCTCGATCGGCGTGCTCTCCGCGCAGCTTGCTACCCAATGCGATCGTCTCGAATGCATTGACATCTCACCCGCCGCGATAAGCATGGCGCGCGAGCGTTGCCGCAACCTTGCGAATACCACCTTCAGCTGCGTCTCGGTTCTCGATTTCGCGTCGCCCGGCCCCTTCGATCTGATCGTCTTCAGCGAAATCGGCTACTACTTCAATGCCGAGACGCTCTCCGCGTTAGCGCAGCGCCTCGTAAGCCGCCTGAGCAGTGACGGAGTACTCTTGGCCGAGCATTGGCTCGATGCATCTGAAGACCATGTGCTCAGCGGTCAACGTGTCCACGAAATCCTAAGCAACACCCCGGCTCTCAGGCATCAGCACGGAGAGATTCATCCTCATTTCCAACTGGACCGTTGGCGGCGCTTATGAACACCCGCTCGTGGCACGTGTGCGTCCTCATTCCTGCCTGTAATGAAGAACATCTTTTGCCGCGCTGTCTTTTTTCCGTCAAAGCGGCCGCTTGCTACGTCGTCCCTGTTGCCAGTGTGGATATCATCCTCGCTGTCGATCATTCCACAGACCAAACGCGGCTTCTCGGAGAGCGCATTCTTATCGGCTGCGGAACCGTCGTCTGCACCAGCGGCGCAATCGTAGGCCGCGCGCGAGCGGCGGCCGCCCGCACCGCTTTGCAACGCTATCGCGGCCCGCTGAATCTCTGCTGGCTCGCGAACACCGACGCCGACAGCCGCGTCCCGCTCACATGGCTTAACGATCAGCTCGCTTTGGCAGATCGCGGCGTCGAAGCAATCACCGGCACAATTGAAGTCGACAGCTTTTGCGAACACGGTCCGCTTGTCGAAGGCCGCTTCCGCCGCTCCTATTCCATCCGTCAGGACGGTTCCCATTCGCACGTCCACGGCGCGAATTTCGGAGTACGCGCCGACGTTTATGTTCGCGCTGGCGGTTGCACCGAGATTACCACCGCCGAGGATCACGACCTTTGGAATCGCCTCGCGCAAATCGGTGCGCGACGGGTCTCCGTGAGTCATTCGCGCGTCATCACCAGCGGCCGCCGGATCGGCCGCGCGCCCCATGGATTTGCGCATACGCTCGCCGCGCACAACTGGACGTCACCATGATCGCAAGCCCGCTCACCGAAACGCTTCGCACCCTTACTGAACTCGACATGCCTCTTCCCGGCGGTGGCCGCACCGCTCTTCGCTTTGCGCGCCTCATGGATCTCGCACGCCAAAATCTCGGTCTTGCTCGCCTCGCCGAGGCGCATTGGGACGCAATCGCGATCCTCGCGGAAGCGGGTAGAAAGCCGAAACGCGACGCCGTTTACGCCGTTTGGACCTCGGAAATTCCCGGCCAGAGTCTCTCTCTCACTCCCGCGAATGGGTTCTTCACAATGAATGGCGTAAAGCGCTTCTGTAGCGGCGCAGGCATGGTCGACCGCGCGCTGATCACCGTCGGCAAACCTGAATCGCTCCTGGCCGAAATTGATCTGCATACAATCGGTGACTGGGTTCGGTTTGACGAATCCGCCTGGAAGACTTCTGCGTTCACGGAGACGCACACTGCAACCGCAACGTTCCGCTCTGCGCCGATTTCCGCGCAGCAAATCATTGGCGGGCCCGGTTGGTACATTAATCGGCTCGGCTTCTGGCGCGGCGCTTGCAATCCTGCTGCATGCTGGGCCGGCGGAGCCAAAGCGCTCCTCGATTACGCTACGACTCGTTCGCGCCGCGACCCGCACACGCTCGCTCATCTCGGCGCGATGCGCGCCAATTGCTGGGCTATGCGCTCCTGCCTCGCAAATGCCGGACGCGAAATCGACGAAAGCACCGATACGCCCGACAAAGCCCGCATTCTCGCGCTTTCGCTTCGCCATATCGTCGAGCAATTTTGCACGGACGTTCTCCGCCGCCTCACGCGTGCCTACGGCCCGCATCCGCTAGTATTCGACGAACAAATCTCCCGCACGTACTACGAGCTAGACCTCTACCTGCGCCAGTCTCACGCCGAACGCGACCTTGACGCCCTCGGCCAGCTCATCACGTCGGAGTGCGAACCGCAGTAGAACAGCAATGGGAAAAATCCCGTCATCCTATCGACGCGAAGGACTTCTCCGACTTTGCTTACGCGCGCCCGCGCCTTTATTCGATGGCCGCGCTCCTTACGCTCGCCACCCAATTCAAGAGCTCCTCCCTGGTCATGCAGTTCACAATCTTCTCTCGTTTGACGCCTCCCAACAGCGCCGTTGCCGCTCCAAACTCCATAAAGCGCAACTGCGACGGCCCATGCGAATCGGTTCCCAGTGAAATCCTGCACCCCGCTTTTCCAGCAAGCCCCACCAGTTCCAGATTCAAATCCTGCCGGTCCGGATACGAATCGATCTCGACGGCTTTATCGAGCTCCGCCGCCGTCTCGAACACTCTCTTCCAATCCGCGCTCAATCCGAGCCGGTGATTGTAAATTCGCCCGCGCGGGTGCCCCAATATCTGGATATCCGGATTGCGCAGCGCCGCGAGGTACCGCTCTGTCTGGTCTTCTTGCTTCCTCAGCGAGGAATGAAAGCATCCCAGCACGATATCCAGTTTCGCCAGCGCGCCGCTCTCCATGTCGCCCTCGCCCCGCGGATTCAAATTCATCTCCACCGAATGTAAGGCGCGCAGCTTCTTCCCGGCGCGGCCAAGCGAATTGTTAACCGCCTCGATCTCTTCTGCTTGCTGCGCGAGCCGCGCCTCATCGATACCGCCCGCGATCTTCAATCCCTTCGAGTGGTCTGTGATCGCGATGTAGTCGTAGTCATGCTCACTGGCCGCATCGGCCATCTCAGCAATCGATCCTTCGCCGTCGCTCCAATCGGTGTGCATCTGCAAATCGCCTTTGATCTCGCGGAGCCGTGAAGGCGCTTTTGCGACCTCCGAGCGAACTCTCGTCATCGTTAGAAAATCCGCTCGAATGCGCGGTGGCTCGGGAGCCGGTCGCCTTTTGTCAATCCAGCCGACAATCAGCCGCTCGATGTACGGACCGACGCCGGAAAGTTCAGTCAATCTTCGCCCTTGCCTCACCAGCTCGCCGGCTTCCTCCGTCCACAAAAATGCGCGCCGCGACGCACGCCTCAACGCGCGATTCGCCGGAGGCGGTGCACTTTCTGCTTCGAGGGCGAGCAGCTCAGCAATTTGTGAATTTTCCAGCAAGGATGGACTCAGAAGATCCGCATCGTGGCCATGGGCCTCACAGCAAATCCAGCGCGGAGCGATTTTCCCGTTCGACTTGTTTCATCGTGCACGCTTCCGGCGCCTTTTCCGGTCGCCATCGCAAAAATTTCGTCCCGTGCCGGAATCGGCCGCCCGTGAAATGATCGAACTCTACCTCGACCACCAGTCGCGGCTGGAGCGGCTCCCATTCCATGGATCGCTTCGTGCTCCACCGGCTCAGACCGCCCGGCGCTTTGCCGGTGAACCCCGGCGCTTGAATCAGCTTCTCCAGCTTCTTCGTCAGCGAAGGCCTGTCTTCATTATGAATCGACGATGTATAACCAACATGGTTGAGCTTTTTCTCGCTGTCGTAGAGCCCAAGAAGCAGCGAACCTACAAGCTTTTTCTTTTCCAGATAACGGAACCCACCCACCACACAATCTGCCGTGCGCTGCTTCTTGATTTTCTCCATCCCCTTGCGATTCCCGCTTTGATAACCGATGTCATCCCGCTTGGCTACAATTCCATCCAGCCCCACGCCCATGTGAAACCATTTCCGCGCTACGTCTAGATCTTTTGTGACTGGCGATAGCCGCACTCGCTCACTCCCGCTCAAGAATTTCTTGCGTGAACCTCTCAAGCGCGTTTCTCCGTTCCACGAGCGGCGAATTCGCCAGTTTTCCCCCGCCGGAGTCGACAAGCAAGTCGAACACGATATAGAGGCATGGCGTGGCCTTGCTGAGCTTCTCAATCCGCGAAGCGGCGGGATGAATGCGCATCAGCAAATCGTCAAAAGAAAGCCCTCCGTCGACTGGAATCACAATCTCGCCGTCCAACACAAACTGCTTTGCGCGAATGCCGGAGAGCGCGGCCACAAGCTCCGGAAAATACCGCGTCAGCGGCTTTCCCGATTTCGATTCCAAATCGACGCGATCGCCATCGCGAAACGCCAGGCACCGGAATCCATCCCACTTCGGCTCGTAGTGCCAATTAGGGCCTTCGGGCAGCTCCTGCGCGGGCTGAGCCTCCATCGCCTCATAAGTCTTTGCAATCGGCAAGCTCATTGAAATTTTCCAGGCTGGATCTCACTGTTTAACCAAGGCCAGATCCGTCCGCCCGCTCCGCGCGATCAACGGCCGCCACAGATCTCCAATCTTACGCAAACGCGCCGGGACGGTTTTCATCGTGAAATCCTCAATCTCAATTCCTCGCTCCACTTCCTTCCAGCTCACTGGAGTCGAAACCGTCGCCAGCGGCTTCGGGCGTACCGAATAGACCGAAGCCAGCGTGCGGTTCCATGCGTTCTGGTTGTAATCCACGAGAACACGCCCCCGAGGCCTCTTTGCCACGCGATATTCCGCGGTAATTAAGCTCGGATTCTTTTTTGCCAGCTCAATCGCGAACGCCTTCGCAAACGCCCAAACCTCTTTCTGCGTAGGCCCGCGCTCGATCGGCACGTAAATATGAATCCCGCGCGACCCCGTCGTCTTCGCGTAACTCGCGCTCTTGGCTTGCGCCAACGCGTCACGAACTACAATTGCCGTTTCGCGCACCAGAGCAAATGATGCGCCCGGCACAGGATCGAGGTCGAAATGTAGAAAGTCCGGCCGGTCCACGTCGTCGCATCGTGCATACCATGGATTCAAATCGATGCAGCCGAGGTTCACGACCCAAAGCAGCGATGCGACATCCTCTACCACCGGAAAATCGATCACGTTACCCGAATGATGTTCGATCGAGCAGATCGGAATGGAAGATGGACGCGGCGTCGGCGCGCGTTTCATAAAAAAGAAATCGCCCGTGATACCGTTCGGATATCGCTTCATCACCATCGCGCGATCGCGTACGTGCGGCAACAACCACTGTGAGACGTCGAGGTAATATTGCAGCAAGTCGCGCTTTGTAAGACCAAGTTCGGGCCAAAAGACTTTCTGCAGGTTCGTCAGCTTCACTTCGCCGCGGCCTACCACAAGCGTTAAGTTATCCACGCCGCCCGGAATCGTGGAGTCCGTCGCGCCCTTCCGCTCAGTCGCAAGGGCCGGGGACTCGACCACCGGTTTGGCGGCCGTACGCCCCCGCCTCATTGCTTTTCGTTTTGCAGTCCGTTGGCCGGACCTTTTGCGCGCCAAGCTTGCCACCCCGTTGCATCTGAAACTGCTGGAATTCATGTTCAAATGCAGCAAAGCCCGCGAAAATACAGACAAATACGTACCGGCGCGGTGGAAATTCGCTTGGCTTTAACGTGCCGCTGCCTTTTGTCCTTCTACGGGAGCCTTTTGCCTCAAGATTTTCACGAACTCGCGCATCCACGCCGGGTGGTCCGGCCAAGCACGAGCGGAGACCATTACGCCATCGATCACGGCTTCACCGTTGACGTATTCGGCGCCGGCTGCTTTTACGTCGGACTCAAGCGCCGGATATGCCGCAGTGCGGCGTCCTTTGAGCAGTCCGGCGGTCGCGAGTGCAAGCGGCGCGTGGCACAACTGCGCCACCGGCTTTTGCTCGTCGAAAAAGTGGCGGATGATGCGGGCGAAATTCGCGTCATTGCGTATATATTCCGGCGCGCGGCCTCCCGGAATCACCACGGCGGCGTAATCCGCGGGGTTTACGTCGGCGAAGGCGAGATCGGCGTCCCAGCTATAACCGGGCTTTTCGGTGTAAGTATCGTAGCCCGGCTCAAAATCGTGTACCACGAAATGCAATTTCTTTTTGCTCGGCGCGGCGATTCGGACATCGTAGCCTTCTTCCCTTAACCGCTGATATGGATACATCACTTCGAGCGATTCTGCCGCATCGCCAGTCAGGATCAAAATCTTCGGTGCCATTTTTATCCTCCTAAAGGCAGCAACATCTTAACTCCCGGCGGCTCGTTCGTCTTGCCTTCCGACCAGCCTCCGCTGATCGCCTCCTCCCGTTTTGACCGCGATTAGAACGTGACCCTTTCTTTTATTTTCAACGAGCTACACCGATTTTTAATCCTTCGCTGTTGCGATTAGTCATGATGGACGAACCGACCGGGATCGGGTCGGTGGCAGTCATGGAAAATAAAAGACCGACTTCCGTTTCGCGGTGCGCGGGTTACGCTGTGATCGGTTAAAACCAGCGGCGCAGAGCCGCAAGCGAAAGGAGAGTCGGTCTCAGAAATACTCTCCGCGAAGACCCGTATACGACCTCTTCCCGCCTCCCGGCGCAAATCGCGCCATGATAATGCTGGCCGTTTCCGGCGGCTACGGAGGCGCCGGCAGTGATTTTCTTCTTAAGCGAAGCAGGGCGAAGCGGACCGCTGTGTTAAGCGGTTGAATTTTCATTCAGGTGGAAGGCGAGGTCAGCGAGATTATCAAGCATCAGGTCAGGAGGATCGGCGCGCATGCTTTCAAGGCCAAGCCCATAGGTAACGCCGCAGGACCATATCCCGGCGTTGCGTGCCGTCCGCACATCGACGGCCGAATCACCGATCATCATGGCTTCTTTCGTGGAGGCACTGAGATCGCGCAAGAGCGTCCGAACGCCAACGGGATCGGGCTTCTTGCAACTGAAGCTGTTGCCTCCGTAAACGAAGCTGAAATAACGCGCAGCGTCGAGCCCCTTGAGAATTTCTTCGCTGAAGCGGACGGGCTTGTTCGTTAGCACGGCCATGCTCCGGCCGCGCAATGCGTCGAGTGCTTCGCGCACGCCGGGATATAAAACAGTGTTATCGAGCATGTGCGCCCGATAGTAAGCGAGGAAAAATTCCTGTGCGTGCTTGGCTTCCTCGTCCGAAGCACCGGGGCCCAATGCACGATGAATGAGCGCGGCCACTCCGTTGCCGACGTAGCTTTCGATCGTCTCATGCGGGAGCGGGGCGCGGCCGAGATGCGTAAGCGTCGCGTTGACCGAATGAACGAGATCGAGGCGGGAGTCGATCAGCGTTCCATCGAGATCGAAGATGAGAAGCCGGATGCCGGAAAAATCTGCTGGGAGCGATTCTGGATGTATTGACGTTTCGTTCGCCATGATTCTGACAGTTCTATTTTAGCGTAGAGCGCGCGAAAAAACGGGCAGTCGATAAAGTGCCAATCGAAAAACGTGCCAAACGCCGGGCAATCGCTATTCGCCTGGACTCGTGCCAATGCCTGCTTGCAGTTTTCCCGCTCGCAGACTTCCTCCATCCACCGTTCGCCCATGGCTGGGTTTTCAGATCTGCGCTTCGCCGCGAGCGATTCGGTCCCTGCCCTTGAGGCCATCGGGGCTGCACCCCTACTCTCCTCCTCGAAGGCCAGCAGCTGGTTCTTCTGCCGCTTGTCGCTCGTGAATCGCGCCGCTTACTCGCCTCTCCCATTAACCCCTTGCGGGGACCGTTCCGGCCTTCCTCGCGTTCACGATTACTTTGCCCTCTGCTGACTTCTGCCGTCCGGTCAGGGCCGATCACTCGACCCTCAGTCCCGATTCCGAGACTAACGGCAGATCTCCCGAGGTAAGTTCAGCCGCCTTCAGCGCACAACCGCTGGATTTACATCCAGTGCCTGTGATGGATACGGACTTCATTGGTCCATTGCCCACTCGTCCGGCACCGTCTGCCTCCAATCCAGTTCTTGTCCATCGGCTCGCGTCTTTGCTCGACGCTTCTTTCAGACCTCGCCTTACGGCGACGCCCTTGCGCTTCGCTATCCCTTCACGTCCATCACGTTGTGAAGAGGACTTTCACCTCCTGGCTGTTGAACATGTCCTATTAGGGCCTAGCGGCCCGCGAAACTTTATGAAAATCACTTAGCGTCGAGGAAGAATACAAAGGGCTTGCAGCGGCGAGGTCGAACTGAGCATTGGAAAAGTCGAAGCCGTGAACATGTCTGATCCGGAGCCTGCGTGTTTGAGCGAATAATTGGGCGTCGTTGTCCTTCCCCCTGGGGGAGCGGCGATAGCCCGTGACCCTGGCTAAGGTAGCCGCAGCAGGCTCTCTGCTCCCGGCCAGGAGGAACGTTAGGCCTTACAGGATAGCGGGTATCGCTGTTCATAAAAAGATGCTGGCCGTAGTGGTCTCCAATGTTGAAGTCGAAAGCGAGTGTGAGCAGCGGATGTTTGGTGGCAACCCCGAACAACTGCGATCGCTGGCGGCATGGCTGCTCGAGCAGCAAGTCGAGGAAGTCGTCATGGAATCAATTGGAAACCCGTGTGGGAAACACGGGAACGGTATTGGAAGCCGATCCGCGAGAAGCGAGAAGACGCACGCCGGAGATCGGGAACGTTGCATTTGGCGCAGGCGCTGTCCAATCGTGGACGGCGGGGGCGCAAGAAGGATTTCCTCGATGCCGAACGCTTGGTGAAGCGGCTGGTAGCCCGGGAATTGACTTTGAGCTTTGTGCCCGATGCCGAACAACGCTTGTGGCGAACGGTGACGCGGAGAAAGTACCCGTTGACGCGTGACCGGGCGCGATTGCAGAACCAAGTAGAGTCGCTGCTGGAAGAAGCCCACATGTCCAGCCTGCTCTCGGATCTACTGGGCGCCAGTGCTCGGCGCATGTTGAAGGCGCTGGCTGATGGTGAAACAAATCCTGCAGCTCTGGCTGCCTTGGCCGATAAGCAGTTGCGCGCTACGCCAGAGCAGTTGTGCGATGCACTGGGTGCGTGTACGGAGCTCAACCCCGTCTACCGCCGGCTGCTGAAGATGGCGCTGGAGCAGTTGCAATTCCTCGAGCAGCAGATCGGCGACCTAGACCAGGAGACCGCCAGTCTGCTCCGTCAGCACCAAGACGCGGTCGAGCGGCTAGCGGAGGTGCCGGGGCTGGGAGTGGATTCAGCGACCCAGATCATTGCCGAAGTCGGGCCCATGGCAGCGACCCTTTCCTTCGGGGAAGCATCTCTCCTCGTGGGTGGGCGCCTGCCCGGGCGACGAACAAAGCGCAGGCGTGAACTACAGCCATCGATCCCCACAGGGCAACCGCCACATGCGGCGCCTACTCAATCAGGCCGCGAATGCCGCCGTGAAGGTCAAAGGAAGTATCTTCGAAATTGTTTATCGGCGCTCGGTCCCGCGCCTAGCACATCACCAAGTCATTGCGGCCATTGCCCATCGACAGTGTCGGTTGATCTGGTTGATCCTGCACCAAGCAGTCCGTTACGAGGAACACCGTCCAGCGGTTACCAAACAATCTCGGCAAGCACGCACCGCCAGAATGATCCGTCAACTCCGCAAACTCGGCTACCAAGTCGAACTACCAAATTCGCAACCCGCCAACTCGGCCGGAAGGTGATTTTCGACCCTGCTCGGCAATCGGCATAGGGGGAGCGGTCGCCCGCTCTCCCCTGCCACACCACCGGACATGCGGGTCCGCATCCGGCGGTTCAGAGGGTTATGCATGGCCGTCGAACAGTCGAGGAAGGCCGAGAGAGTCGAAGTAGGCGAGCGGAAGCGCGGACGACAGAGCGGGGCTATTTCGCCAGGCGTCGATTCCCGGACTTCCTTTGTTCGCTTTGACTCGCTTGTAAGCCTGCCAGCAGTTTTCCCGCTCGCAGATCTCTTCCATCAACTGCTCGTGGTTAGCCGGACGTTCGGTTTCGCATTTCGCCGTGGGCGATTCGGTCCCTTCCTGAGAAGTCTTCGGAGCTTCACTCCTCCCCTCCTCCGTAAAGGCCAGCACTAGCTGGTTCTTCTGCCGCTTGTCGCTCATCGAGTCCTGCGTCCTACTTGTCGCTCCCTACTGTTTGGGCCTTCCTCACTTCCGTGAGTACTACGCCCGCTGCTGACTTCTGCCGCACGGTCAGAGTGGATTGCTCCGCCCTCAGTCACGATTCCGTAACATGCAGCAGATCTCCTGAGGTAAGTTCGACCACCTTCCACGCACAACCGCTGGATTTACCACCAGTGCCTTTGATGGATATGAGCTTCGCGGTCAGTGGCCCGCTCGCCCGGCACCGTAGGCCTCAAATCCAGTTCTTGTCCATCGGCTCGCGTGTTTGTTCCACGCTTCCTTCAGGTCCCATCTCACGACGACACCCTTGCGTTTCACTAACTCTTCTCCTCCATCAGGATGAGTAGAGGACTTTCACCTCCAAGTTGTCGAACATGCTCAGCGCACCACCAAAAAAAGGGCCGGACGAAAACGTCCGGCCCTGAATCCGCCTTAAATCGCTAAATCGGTCTTAGGATTTGGCAATCTCCGCCACGTGGATCGTTTTGGTCTTGCTGTCGTAAGTACCCGTAACCTTGACTTTTTCACCGGCGAACTCTTCCGGCTTTTTCTGATCGTCCAGCTGGTAAATAGCTTTCGTGGTCGGGTTATAGAGCACGAACTTCGCGCCGCCTTTCACGCAACCAAGCGTGCACTCCTTGGCGCTTCCCATCGCGGGATTATGCGCTCCGGCTTTTGCGCAGTTGCTGTCCATGATCTCTCCGGTAAATGATCTGGACCTAGCCTGCTGCGCGGCAACAGCCCCCCCCACGAACATTGCGACAGTTGCTACACAAATTGCAAGTTTCTTCATCATGTGATCCCTCCATAACATTTGTGCGTTCCCTGCGCTCGCGGACGCCCCGACTCATTTTCCGACGAGGATCGATGCTCGGTTACGTATGTGAATAGTGCGGAACAGCTGCACCGTCATAAGCGCCTCGATTGACTACCGGCTGGGTGAAGAGGCCGAAGAGGCGGGTTCCGGCTCCGGGGTATTATGCAGCAAATCGAGGACAGCGCGGTAGATTTTCGCGCGGAGGTCATAGCGCTCGGTGGCGCGGGTGATATACCGAACCGAGACAGCTACCCCTGCTCCCTCAGGCCGGACGCTCATAGCTGGTTGCGCGGATAAGGGCTTCTTCACGTAGTAAGGGGCGACACGATTCCACTCCACCTCGGCGGCGCGCATGTTTTCGGAAGTCTCGATGGCGACAATTTTCTGGATGGCTTCCGCCTTGGCGTAGGGTTCTGGGCCGGTGACTTGCACTGCGATTTCGTCCCACATCCACTGGCCTGCCGTCGAGAAGTTGAAGAAATGGCCGCGAATCGCGTAATTGTTCATAAACGAAACGCGACGCCCGGTCGGATGGCCCGCATCCGCGCCGCTGCCCATTTCCAACAGCACCGTATGAAACACGCTGATGTCGACTACTTCCCCGCTGACGCCATCGATCTCGACCCAATCACCCGGACGAATTCCGTTTCGGCCCATCAAGACGAACCAGCCGAAGAACGCCAGGATGAAATCCTGCATTACCACCGTGACGCCCGCGGTGATCAAGGCGAGCATCGTGCCCAGATTCGTCGGCACGCCAAACACAACCAGCAAAATGGTGACGAAGGCCGCGGCTTGGATGACGAAAAGCGTCATGCCACGGAACGTATGCATCTGGCGACGCTCCAGAGCCACGCGAGAAAAGATCCGCTGAACGGCCAAATTTACGATCCACGCCGCCATGGCGATCAGCAAAATCCACACGATCGAAACGAGGAGATCATGAATGAACACCTTCTCGCGCGTTCCGACGAAAGCAGACCAGGTCGCATAAATTCCAGCCAATTGCTGCTCGGTGGCGATGCGCTTCGAAATCGATGCGGCTTCTTTTTGATCGTCGCTCATTCGCTGCAGCGCCGCCATCCCGTCGGGTGAAGAGACGGCGGCCTGCTTCTGCTGCTCTTGGATTGCCCGCTGCATCGCATCGTGAGTATCGGAAAGGACTTTCGCACGCGCTAAAGCGTCTAGCTGCGCCTGATCCAATTGCTGCTTCTTGGCACGGAGCGAGGCCAACGCGCGCCACTCAGCCACGGTATTCTGCGATTCATCGCTTTCGGGCGATCCTGCGTTGGACGGCAGGTCCACCTGCTTTTGCGCGTGGGCTTCGGAAGCATTGTGCTCATCGAGGAGCTGCTGGATGATCGCCTGTTTGTCCGCACCGGACCGAATCAATTGCTGCTGCAAATCCCGGACGTCGTCCTGATCGAGCGAAAGCTGCGTTTGCACGATGGCGAGCGCCGCTTGGATACGATCCTTCTCGGCAGCAGACGCGGTGGTTAGCTGGGCAGTGAGCCCCGTGACCACGGCCTGATCGCCTGCGGCGGTCTGCTGTGAACTCTTTAATTCCGCCGCGACCTTTTTCATTTCGGCAGTGAGCGGCACCGGATGCTTTTCGGCATCGAGGGTGGCAATCGAAAAAGCGAGATCGACGGAATAGTCCGCGAGCCGCATCGCTTCCTGCGCGTAATCGCGTTCGCGTCTCGTAACGGCGAGCAGCGCCAACGTCTGCGCAGTATCCAGCGCCGTCGTATCCACCAGCGCCGAATTGCGCCGCGACTGCTGCGATTCGCGGAAGCGGCGGCGATAGTTGACCCAGTCCCGCGTGAAAAACGACGCTGCCATCGCCGAGAGCGTCAGCAGAGACAGCACTAGTAGTGTGAGTTTCTCGTATCGTCGCATTGCTTAGAGAAGGCCTATCAGGGAATTCTAATATGGCGTGACCCGAGACGAAGACAAATTTGCTGCCCCGGTCCCGCCCGACAACTACAGGTCCAACGGCAGCGGATTCTTCCCTGTAATCAGGCGCGCCGACCGGCCCCACGTGATATAAAGCCAAGCCCATTGCAACGCGATCAGGAGCCGGTTCTGAAACTCCACTATGTAAAGCAGGTGAATAAAAATCCAAATCAGCCATGCAGGCAAGCCGGAAAGGCCAATCCAATTCAGATCCGCCACGGCCTTGGCGCGTCCGATCACCGCGAGATTGCCCTTATCGAAATAGTGAAAAGGCGCGACCTTCTGCCCGCGAAAACGAGCGCGAATTACGCTTGCGGCATACTTTCCTTGCTGGATGGCCGGCTGCGCCACGCCCGGCAGCGGCTTGCCGGTTTGATGGCTAAAGCTTGAAAGATCCCCAATGACAAAAATTTCCGGACGGCCCGGTACCGTCATATCCGGCTCGACCATCACGCGGCCCGCGCGATCAACGGGGACACCGGCGTCGGCGGCCATCAGTCTGCCTAGCGGAGAAGCCAGAACCCCAGCAGCCCAAAGAACCGTGCGCGTGGGAATCGTCTCGGTGCGATCGCCTTCGCGTACCGTCACCCTATCGTGCTCAACCTTCGTCACAAGCGCGCCCGTCCGCACCGTCACTTTCAGATGCTGCAGCATTTTCTGCGCGGATGCAGACAGCTTTGGCGGATATGCAGGAAGAACGCGGTCCGTTCCTTCGATCAAGACGATATGCGCGCTCCTGGGATCGATCCGCCGGAAATCGTGCCGCAAGCTGTCCGCCGCGATTTCCGCCAGAGCTCCCGCCAATTCCGCGCCGGTCGGCCCGCCGCCAACGATCACAAAGGTGAGCCACGCGCGCGTCTTTTCCGGGTCCGTCTCGCGCTCGGCGGCCTCGAAGGCGAGCAAAATCCGGCGCCGCATATCTGTCGCGTCCTCAACTGTCTTTAAGCCGGGCGCATATTGCTCCCATTCATCATGTCCGAAATATTGGTGACTCGATCCGGTGGCAACGACAAGCGTATCGTAGTCGAGCGTGCCGTCGCTCAGGATCACGCGCTTGTTCGCCACGTCGATCCGCGTCGCTTCGGCAAGAAGCACTCGGACATTTTTTCGTTTCCGCAAGACGTTGCGCAGCGGCGAAGCGATATTCGCTGGAGAAAGCGTTCCCGTGGCAACCTGATACAGCAGTGGCTGGAAAAGATGGTAGTTGCAGCGGTCTACGAGCGTGACGTCAACCGGCGCTCCTTTTAACTTCAGCGCCGCGCCCAGCCCGCCAAATCCTCCTCCCAGAATTACCACGCGATGCCGGTCCGCCACTGCGGTCACCTCCAAATGAGCGGATAAAATGTGCTTTGCTGTTTCGGATGCCGGGTGTGGAGAGTCGGATGCAGCATTTTGAAACCGCGGGCTATTTGTCCCGGCGCGGTTTCTTCGCCGGTTCCTGGGGGCCCTCGAAACGATAGCCCAACCATGGTTCGGTAATGATGTAGCGCGGCGCGCTTGGATCGGGTTCGACTTTCTTCCGCAACTGGTTGATGAAAACGCGCAAGTACTCCGTCTCCTCACCGTAGTCGGGCCCCCAAACAGCCTGCAGAAGGCGGCGATGCGGAATCGCCTTCCCCTGATTCGCGACGAGATGCCGCAACAATTCAAATTCCTTCGGCGTAAGACGGACGTTGTTGCCGCGAACCACGACGATTCGCTTCGAAAAATCGATCTTCAGATCGGGCGTTTCAAATGTGGGCAGAGTCTCACTCGGAGACGTACGCCTCAGCGCTGCGCGAATCCGTGCCATCAACTCGTCCGAGCCAAAGGGCTTCACGACGTAATCGTCGGCGCCCGCATCAAGTGCCTGCACTTTATCGGCCTCGGCATTGCGAACCGTAAGCATGATGATCGGAACGTCGCTGGATGCGCGGATTTCCCGGCAGGTTTCGAGACCGGAAATTCCCGGCAAGTTTACGTCGAGCAACACAAGGTCAACGCGCTCGCGGCGAACGGTCTCGAGAGCTTCTTCCCCGCTCTTTGCCTCGAGAATTGTATAGCCCTGCGCGCTTAGCGTCGTACGCAGGACGCGGCGAATCTGAGGCTCATCGTCAACTGCGAGTATTGTGGCGGCGATCATGCGGCGGAGGCCTTGTCATGATCCGCGGGTAACGTAAACGTAAAGACGGACCCCTGTCCCAGTTGGCTCGTCACACTGATCGAGCCACCATGCGCTTCTACGATTGCTTTTGCAATGGGAAGTCCCATGCCCGTTCCTTCGATAGCATACCGCTGATCTTTGCCGCGATAGAATTTCTGAAAAATGAGCGCCTGCTCAAGGCTGTCGATGCCGGGCCCGCGATCCGCCACGCTAAAGGCCACAAAATCTCCGCCGCGCTCGGCGGTTATAATGATCGGCTGGCCGGCGGGCGAATAGCGGTTCGCATTATCGATGAGATGTACGAGCGCTTCACGGGCACGCGCCACATCGGCCAGGACGCGCGGCAATCCCGGCTGCACGCGAACCTCCACGTGACGGCGCCCTAGGTTGTGCTTGCATTCTTCGAGCGCGGCGGCGATCACGTCATTGACGTCCCGCGGCTCAGTGCGCAATTCGACTTCGCCCGCATCCAGGCTGGCCATTTCGCCCGCCTCCCCGACAAGGCGATTAAGCCGGTCGCTTTCCTCATTGATGATGGTCAGCAGCTCGTGTTTTTGATCTTCGTTCAATGAATGCTGCGAAAGCAGATTTGTGACCGAGGCTTTGATGGAAGTGAGCGGCGTACGCAAAGCGTGCGTGACCGCATCGAGCAGCGCGGTGCGCAGCTGTTCTCCTTCGCGTGCGGCCTCCGTTTGTCCCAATTGCTCGACGGCGCGAGCGCGCTCCATGGCAATGGCAATGAGCGTGGCGATCGCTTCAAGCGTTTCGCGCGCGAGCGGTGCACCGGAAATGCCGAGACTCCCGATCGGCCTGATCCCCATGCGAATAGGGATAAAACACAATCCGTTCTCCGCATCAAAAAGAGGCTCGTCGCGGCTCATCATGCGCTTCAGGTTGTCCTTTTCAAGCATCGGGATCGCAGGCCCCGAGCGATAAACCTTTTCCTTCTCTGCCAAATAAATTGCCGCGCCGCCCACTTCGAATGAATCCACAATCTGCGCCGGGATGCGGTTCAGCAATTGCATGACGTTGCCGGATTCGAGCAGGCTGCGGCTGAAGCTGTACAATTTTTCAATCTCGCGCCTTCGCGCCGAAGCGGCATCCGCCTGGAGTCTCGCGCGATTCGCAAGTTGGCTGGCAAGCACCGCTACGACGAGGAACGCGATTAGCGCGACCCAATTCTGCGGATCGGCCACCGTAAGTCTTCCCGTCGGCGGCAAAAAAAAGAAATTGAAAAGCACCATGGCAATCACGGACATCACCGCGGAGACGGCAATGCCCCAAACCGTCGAAATCACGAGAATCGCGAGCAGATAAGTGAGCGCCACGGTGGTGGCGTTCACGATAAGAATTTTGCGATAGATGAACGTGACGGCAAGGATCAGCAGCAGTGCCGCCGCGAACTGGAATATCCGAGCGAGGAACCGTGCGCGCACCGTGACATTCTATCCCACCCTTTGCCTTTTTCTGCTTAGCAGACGAAAATGCTCCCATGCCCAAAACTCCTGAAGAATGGTTGGCGGCTACCCAGCCGCAGGAGAAAACGAAAGGTTCCTTAAAACTCTTTCTCGGCTACGCTCCGGGCGTCGGGAAGACGTTCGCGATGCTGAGCGAGGCAATCCGCCGCAACAGCCGCGGCGAAGACGTGGTGATCGGTATCGTCGAAAGCCACGGCCGCAAAGGAACCGCCGAACTTGCCGAGCAGCTCGAAGTCGTTCCGCGCAAGAAACTGGATTACAAGGGGACCATCTTCGAAGAAATGGACGTGGACGCGGTGCTAGCGCGGCACCCGAGCGTCGTCCTGGTTGACGAGCTCGCGCATACGAATATCGCTGGCAGCAAGCACCGGAAGCGATACGAAGATGTGCTTGAACTGCTCGATGCAAGAATCGACGTGATTTCCACGGTGAATGTGCAGCACATCGAAAGCGTCGCGCCGACGGTGCAGGCGATTACGGGCGTCACCGTGCGGGAGACCGTGCCGGATTGGGTCCTGCGGCTTGCCGACGAAACCGTTATAGTGGACCTCACTCCCGAGGCGCTGCACAATCGCATGCGCCGGGGCGATATCTATCATCGCGAAAAAATTGAGCAGTCGCTGCGCAATTTCTTCCGCACGGGCAACCTGATCGCGCTGCGCGAACTCGCGCTTCGTCAAGTGGCCGAACAGGTGGACCGCAGCCTTTCCAATTATCTGGAAGAAAAAGACATCCGACAGAACTGGGGCGTGCGCGAGCGCTTGGCCGTTTGCATTAGCGCGAATCCTCGCGCGCAATATCTGGTCGCTCGCGCCGCCCGCATGGCTCGACGAATGGACGCGGAGCTTTACGCGCTGCACGTCGAGGCCAACGGCCAGACGACCGCAAACGAAGAAAAATCGCTCGATGCGAATATGCGCTTCGCGGAAAGCCTCGGCGCAAAGACGGTCCGCGTGAAAAGCAAGAGCGTGGCGGCCGGCGCGGCGACATTCGTACGCGATAAAAAAGTCACGCAAGTGATTTTCGGTCGCTCCGCGGCAGATGGCTGGCGCAGCTTCCTTTATATGAACGCGATCAATCGCTTCCTGTCGGACGCGCCGGCCGTCGACGTGCATATCGTCACCCAGGATTCGACGGAGTAGGTTTGCTCCGTAGTCGGCGCAAAACCCTACACTGTTCCCTGTTCGGAAATACGGGCATGCCCTGAGAATTCTGCGCGTCTTTACTGAACCGAATTTTTTCCGCGAGCGTGTACGCTATCCCCGAGGTGAACGATGAAAAAGATCGGCGGTACTTTACTCGCTTTTGCGCTCATTCTTTTCACGATTCCTTTGCATGCCCAGGACAACCGCGACCAGCACAATGGCGCTTCGGATCAGCATTCCGGCGCGGCGAACCAGCATGGCTCCGCGGAGCAAAGTCCGAGTTCACATCAGACTCCCGCACAGCGGACTCCCGCACATCCAGCTCCTAAACGTGGGCCTCAGCCGTATCGCGGCCACGCCGGAAACGCTCCGGCACAAAATACGAACGCTGCGACTGAAAATCGTGGCGCGGAAAACCGTAATGCCGAACAGAACCGCAATGGCGCAACGCAGGAAAATCGTGGCGTCGAGCGCGGACAGACCACGCATGAGGCCGCACCGCACGTGGATGCGCGAGGTAATTGGGTCGGCCATGACACGGGCCCGAACGATCCGCATTATCGTCTGGCCCATCCCTTTGAGCACGGCCATTTCACTGCGGGCTTCGGGCCATCGCACGTATGGCATCTTCAGGGAGGCGGTCCTTCCCGCTTCTGGTTCAACAACCACTACTTCAGCGTTGCGCCATACGATGTCCAGTTTTGCAGCGACTGGAACTGGAACAGCGACCCTGTCGTGATCTACGAGGATCCCGATCATCCCGGGTATTACCTGGCCTACAACGAGCGCACGGGAGCTTACGTGCACGTCCAGTTTTTGGGCTAACAGGAACGCGAATAACTACGCGAGGGGTGACGTCCGGCCCACTTTGTCGATTTGCTCCTGGACATGTTTTCGGAACTCGGCGGGATGCGCGATCTTGCGGAATGGGTCGGGCGTTCCGCCGGTGCCGTGAATCATGACGGTGCCGTAGCCGAAAAGGCGTCCCCAGAACGGCTCGTCGATACCGATGCTCTCCACGTTGGGCAGCATGATCTCCAGCGACCGCCTGTTTGCCATGCCCGTCTTAATGATCACGCGGCGATTCGTAACGGCGATCTCGGTCGCGTTGCGCTTCAAGACAGCGTAGAGGCAGTAGACGAGCGCACTGGCGACCAAGAGCGTCCCGATCTCGATCTTTCCAACGAAATGGCCGAGCACAAAAATCGCGATTCCCCCCGCGATTCCTACCGTCACGATAAGGAAGGGCCAAAAGAGCATCGTCCAGTGGACGCCCGTACGGAAAATCAGTTTTTCGCCGTCGATCATGTTCTTTTCCACGTAGCTCATCGAGAATCCTCACTGACTGCCAACAGCCTACACGCAGTCCCGGCAAATATACTGCCATGGTCCGGATGATTTCCGGCATCGTAGCTGTGATATTGCTCACAGACAAACAGTCCGGGGCACGGCAATATCCAATCGAGGTAAACTGTGCTAGGCTTTTGCATCGGTGGTGTTTCGCTGGGGAAGTCTGCCGCTGTGGATGCCTCAGCAACGCACTTCACTTCTTTTTCGTCTAAATAGACAGGATTCGACCGATCATGGCCACGAGTGCTATTGTTCCGCCCGCCTCGACCACAAAGCGCAAACGCGAAGTGATCGATCAGGCAGTAATTCGCTTCTGCGGCGATTCCGGTGACGGCATGCAGATCACCGGAAGCCAATTCACCAACACCGTTGCTCTCTACGGCAACGATCTTGCCACCCTGCCCGACTTCCCGGCGGAGATTCGCGCGCCTGCGGGCACGCTTCCGGGCGTCAGCGGATTCCAGGTTCATTTCTCCTCGAGCGACGTGTTCACGCCGGGCGACAGCGTGGATGCGCTGGTGGCGATGAATCCCGCCGCGCTGAAGATGAATCTGGCGGACCTGAAGCCGAACGGCATCCTCATCGTCAATCTCAACGATTTCGGCGAGACAGACCTGCGCAAAGCGCAGATGACGTCGAATCCCCTCGAGGATCATTCGCTCGATGGTTACCGCCTCTTCCCCGTCGAACTGACGCAGCCTGACGCGCGCCGCGCTGAAGGAGTTGGGCCTCGACGCACAAGAGCATGGACCGCTGCAAGAATTTCTTCGCGCTGGGCATGTGCTATTGGCTTTACAACCGCTCGATGGACACCGACACTTGCGCTGGATCGAGACGAAATTCAAAAACAAGCCGCAACTGGTTCGAGCGAATCACCTCGCGATGCAGGCCGGCTACAGCTATTGCGAAGCCACGGAAGCGTTCCAGATCAGCTACGAAATTCCGCCGGCGAAGCTCTCCCCGGGGCTCTATCGCAACATCAGCGGAAACGTAGCGCTGGCGATGGGATTTGTCGCCGCTTCGCAAAAAGCGGGCATTCCGCTGTTCCTTGGCTCGTATCCGATCACGCCCGCATCTGACATCTTGCACGAGCTTTCCAGGTACAAGGATTTCGGCGTGATCACCTTTCAGGCGGAAGACGAAATCGCCGCGATCACGTCCGCCATCGGCGCGGCATACGCTGGCGCAATCGGCGCTCACCACGACTTCGGGCCCGGGCATGGCGCTTAAGACGGAAGCCATGGGACTCGCCGTCGCGGTCGAATTGCCGCTGGTGATTTGCGATATCCAGCGCGGCGGGCCCTCCACTGGCTTGCCGACGAAGACCGAGCAAGCCGATCTGTTGCAGGCGCTCTTCGGCCGCAACTCGGAAGCGCCGATTCCCGTGCTCGCGCCTGCCACACCCGGCGATTGCTTCTGGATCGCCCTCGAAGCCAGCCGCATCGCCATCAAATACATGGTGCCGGTGATCATTCTTTCTGACGGCTATCTCGCCAACGGCGCCGAGCCATGGAAGATTCCAGACGCTTTCGGAGTTGCCGGAAATTCCCGGTGCATTTCGAAACGAATCCGGAGGGCTTCAAGCCCTATCGCCGCGATCCACAGACGCTCGCGCGGCCGTGGGCGATTCCCGGCACGCCGGGGCTTGAGCATCGCATCGGCGGCCTCGAAAAGCAGGACGTGACCGGCAACGTGAATTACGAGCCGTTGAACCACGAACACATGGTTCGCACTGCGCGCCGCAAAAGTCGAAGCGATCGTGCAGGACGTGCCGGATGCTGTCCCTGAAGGCGATCCTTCAGGCGATTTGCTGATCGTCGCCTGGGGCTCGACCCACGGACCGATCACAGCGGCGCTGAAGTCACAAGCGTGCAAGGGACATCGCATCGGTCACGTGCATCTGCGCCATCTGAATCCGCTGCCGAAGAATCTGGGCGACGTGCTCATGCGCTATGACAAGGTGCTCGTACCGGAAATGAACATGGGCCAGCTTGTCATGATTCTGCGCGCGAAATACCTGGTGGACGCGCAAGGGCTATAACAAAATTCAGGGCAAGCCGTTCAAGCAGTCCGAGATCGAGCGCAAGATTGAGGAAATTCTCGGGCTGAGCGGACTGTCCGCGTCAGAATGACGACGCAGTGGTTAGGAGCATCGAAATGACGACGGCGACATTGCCGGTTTACACGAAGAAGGATTTTCAGACCGACCAGGAAATCCGCTGGTGCCCCGGCTGCGGCGATTACGCAATTCTCTCCGCCGTGCAGTCGGTCTTTGCCGAGCTCGGCATTCCCCGCGAGAAGTTCGTCGTGATTTCCGGAATCGGTTGCTCCAGCCGCTTCCCGTATTACATGAACACCTTCGGTTTCCACACGATTCACGGACGCGCGCCCGCCGTTGCGACTGGCCTGAAAATCGCTCGCCCTGACCTCGAAGTCTGGGTCGCAACCGGCGACGGCGATTCGCTTTCGATCGGCGGCAATCACACGATTCACATGCTGCGCCGCAACGTCGGCCTGAAAGTGCTGCTCTTCAACAACCGCATTTATGGCCTGACGAAGGGCCAGTATTCGCCCACTTCCGAAATCGGCAAGAAAACCAAGTCGACTCCCTACGGCACGTCCGACCGCCCGTTCAATCCGATTTCCCTGGCGATCGGCGCCGAGGCCACGTTTGTCGCGCGTTCCGTTGACGTCTTCCAGTAGCACTTGAAGGACACGCTGAAGAAAGCTGCGGCGCACGCGGCTCGGCCTACATCGAGATTTTGCAGAACTGCAATATTTTCAACGACGGCGCGTGGGAAGGGCTCACCGAAAAAGAGGCGCGCAGCGAGCACATCGTGCAGCTCGAACACGGCAAGCCGCTCATCTTCGGCAAGAATCGCGACAAGGGAATCCGCATGAACGGCTTCGACCTCGAAGTCGTTCAGCTCGGCAATGGCATCGCCGAAACCGACTTGCTCGTCCACGATGAAAAGCATCCGCGCGCTGCATACGCGTTCCTGCTCGCGCACATGGAAGAGCGCCCCGGCTTCCCTACTCCGATCGGCGTGTTGCGCTCGTGGGAGCACGTCCCGCGCTACGAAGATCTCATCAACGAACAATTGGCCGAAGTTCAGGCCAAACGGGGCAAGGGCGATTTAGGCAAACTGCTCCGGGCCGGCGACACATGGGAAGTTCGTCCGTAAGCGACTGAGCCTGATACAAAAGGCCGCTCCACCCGCATGGGGCGGCCTTTCTCATTTTTCGGATATCAATTCCGGTTCCTGGGATTCGCTTTCTTCGTATCGCCTCGCTGGACTTTGATGCCCTCCAAATCGGTGGGATCAGCGCCGGTCGTGCCGGGCCCACCGATGCTCATTTCCGGCGTCGTTCCCACGGCTTCCTGGGTCATTGGCGCACCGTCGGCTGAGATGTGCCAACGGAAAAGCTTTGCGCCGTATCGGTCCATAAGGTCTTTTGTCTGTTCCATACCCGCATCATCGGACGGCCTGACGATAACCATGGTGTATTCTGCGGATGAATCCGAATCGGTTTGCTTGGATCGCGGCACCACCCCCGTTCCGCGTACATCGTGTGAGGCGTCGCTCACTACTTCCACTTGTTCGCCCGAAATCCCCAGAAGCTCCAGCTCGCGCACGACTTTTCCCGCCGCTGCGTATGTTTCAAATACTCCTGTTGCTGTTCGATTCATGGCCTTGATCCCCTTGCCCCACCTTCGGAAAAATAATGCGGGTCTGTTCCTTAGAGGCCCATACCGAAAAGCCTTCACGCATCCCGTAGTTATCCATTACGCCAAATGTAGGAAAAAGACGGCAACCTGTGGGAGTTCCGTTAAAGAATCGTGAAACCGAACGCCGGCAGAAATCAGGGAGTCGAGGAACTATTCATGGCGACCGCGCCGTCGGCCGTCGTGGGCAGCGCAGGCATGTCCGCCAACGCGCCGTCGCGCGTCGTAACGAAGTCGCTCCAATTCGCCTTCGATACTGGATCAGCAGTAGGCAGCTTCAACCGCTCGAAATTCAAGAAATGTCCATGAAGCTCGATGCGGAAGTCGAGATGCGGGCCAGTCGCCAATCCCGTCATGCCCACAAGCCCGATCCGGTCTCCCTGCGCCACGTGCCGCCCGTTGTGAACGAGAATTCGCGAAAGGTGCATGTAATAGGTCACGTAGCCGTTTGAATGCTGGATCTTCACCAGATTTCCGTCTTCACCCTTGCGGCCGGCAAAAACTACCCGGCCCTCACCGATCGTCTGCACCGGCGTACCTTCCGGAGCGCCGTAGTCGGTGCCGAGATGCGGCCGCCGAATCTTCAAAATCGGATGATAGCGGCTCAGGCTGAAGTGCGAAGTAATCGGCGCAGCAAATTTCAGCGGCGAATGCAAAAACGCGCGCTTCATGGCCTGGCCGTTCGGTTGGAAGTAAGCCGGTTCGCCCGTCGCATCGTGGAAAAGAATCGCCTTGTAAGAGCGCCCCTCGTTTACGTACTCGGCTGCAAGCACGCGTCCGTAGGAAAGCAGCGTGCCGTCGGGCAAAACCTTCTTCTCCACCACAACGCGAAACGTGTCGCCCGGCTGCGCGTCCGTGTAAAAATCCAGGTCAAACGCAAAGATATCTGCGATTCGCATCGCAAGCTCGGGTTTCTCACCCGCGTCGATAACCGCCTGAAACAGGGAACCGTGAACCTCGCCGGCCACTCCTGCTGTTTCACTTGTTGAAGGAATCGTCTCGATATCCGAATGAACCTCGCCGCCGCTCGTATCGATCGAAAGCAAATGGAGGTCGTCTATCCGGTAACGGACCTCACGCAAGCCACCCAGTAACGAGCGCCCAATTGAAATTGCGTGTCCCGCCTGCACGTGCCGCAGATCAAAGACCGATTGCGCCGAATCGATTAATTGAGCCGCCGTATCGCGCTCGATTCCGAAATTCTGGAGAATGGTTGCAAACGGAAGCCCGGCGGGAACAATGTGCTGATTAAACAGCACCAGGCTCTGGATGTGCGCGGCTTCTGCTTTCGCCTGCGCCACTTGCGACCGGAACAAGCCGTCGGCCTGAAATTGCCTCTGGTAAGACTCGCCAAGGCACGTCGCCGCGGCGGCCAGAAAAACTGTCCAAAACGCGATCCTGAACCAGCTCAAAATTCCCCCAAACCATAACTACTCGCGGCAGAATAACGCAGCAGAAAGCCAATGGAAAAGGGAAAAGTGTCGATTTCGGGAGCTTGTTCTTTGGAGCAACAGCGCACGTGCACCGTAAAATGCCACCGCTTAGCGGGTGAAGCGGCCCGTCCTTTTCACCTTTGCCGCGCCTGCCCGCGTTAGGCGGCTCTCCAGATCGGCTAGCGCGCCTTCTGCGGGATCAATCACGCCGATAAGCACCATACCGTCAGATACTTCCTTGTCGTAAACCTTGCCCTTCCCCCAGTTCGGCAAGCCCGTCGTGATCAGCAGCGTGATCACCGTCGTAACAATAGCGGAGAGCATCGTCAACTCATAGGTCACGATCCCCGTCGGCCATGGCGCCACGAGCGGCATTCCGCCCGTGATCAGCGGGAAGGGATACGCGGTTTGCAAAAATCGCGCGAGAAGAAATCCCAACGTGCCACCCACGATTCCGCCGCATGCAGCGATCCGGTACATATTCGTCCTCATCGGCAAGACGTGAGTAAATTCGTACTCCTCAAAGGGCTCGGCGGCCATTACCAGAATTTTTCCTCGCGCCACTCCGGCGTCGCGCAACGCATTCGCAGCGCGCTGCGCATCGGCGGGATTCGCAAACAATCCGTAAATGCTGTCGGGCGACGCCATCAGTCCGCTCCCGCCTCGCTCTGTTGCTCGAGCTCATCCGCAAGTCGCGTTTGACCATCGGCAAACCGCGCGAATTCCTCGCTGGCAACAGGGTGCTGTCCCGCTTTCAGTTCCCACACAGAAATGATCGGAATGAACTTCGAAAAAAGCATGTACAACATCACCATCGCCGCAAACGTTCCAGCCGTGATCAAAATTTCAACCCAGGAAGGGCGATACGGCGCCGTTACCCAGGAATACGGCAGATACTTCCGCGAAAGTGACGGCACGATAATCAGGAACCGTTCGAGCCACATGCCGATCACAACGCCTATGGACGCGATCACACAGCCCGTAATCGTCCGCAACTTCTTGATCGCCAGAATCGGAAACGGCAGCAGGAAATTACAAAAGATCATCGTCCAGAAGAGCGGCGAAAAGGAGCCGCGCTGCGTCATCCAGAAAACGGTCATCTCGGCAGGCCCATTTCCGTACCACGTCGTCAGCCGTTCCGACGCAACGAAATAGACCCACAGCAAGCTCATCACGAGCAGCAGCTTGCCGAGATTTTCAAAATGCAACGGAAGAAGATATTCCTCGAGGTGCAGGAATTTTCGCAGCAAAGCCATGGCAATAATCAGCGCCGCGATTCCGCTGAAGATGGCGCCGCACACGAAATACGGCGCGAAAATCGTCGAATGCCACATTGGCACCGGAGCCATCGCGAAATCCCATGAGACGATGCTGTGCACTGAAACAGCGACCGGGATCACAGCGATTGCCATGATGTGCATCGCAGTTTCCAGCCGATGCCATTGCTTCGGAGTTCCCGTCCAGCCGAGCGACAGCGCGGAATAAAACTTCTTGCGGAAGCCTTCCGCCGCGCGGTCGCGCACCAGCGCAAAATCCGGAATCATTGGCAGCAGCAAGAACGTCACGCTGCCAAGCAAATAAGTATTGATGGCAAAGAAATCCCAAAGCAGCGGCGAGCGAATATTCGGCCAAATCCCGCGCTCACTCGGATACGGGAACAGCCAAAACGCGACCCACGGCCGGCCCAGGTGAATCACCGGAAATGCCGCGCCAATCGAAAGCGAGAAAACCGTAATCACCTCGGCGCAGCGCGTCACCGGGCGTCGCCACGTCGCGTTGCACAGACGCAAAATCGCCGAAATCAGTGTGCCCGCATGGCTCAAGCCGATCCAGAAGACGAAATTCGTGATGTAAAAGCCCCAGAAGACCGGACGCCGGATTCCGGCAACGCCAATCCCATCATTAATCTGATGGGCAAACGCGTAGCCAGCCGCGATTACAATGCAAACGAAGAACGCCAGCGTCAGCCGGTAGACGATCGACGTACCGTGAAGCGGACGCAGCAAATCCTCGTTGATCTGTTCAGGCGTTTTCAGGGACATTTTCCGTGCCGTTCCACGAATCTCGTTTCAGATAGGTCACCTGCGGCCGCGCTCCGGTTTCTTCGAGGAGCTTCGTCGCCCGGTTCGACCGTGCCAGGCGCGACACTTCGCTCTGCGGATCGTTCAAATCCCCGAAGACCATCGCTTTCGGCGCGCACGTCTGCACACACGCCGGCGCAAACTCCCCGTCCTTCAACGGACGCTTCTCCGCCTCGGCCTGAATCTCCGCCGCCTTGATACGCTGCACGCAAAACGTACACTTTTCCATCATGCCCACGCTGCGAATCGAAACGTCCGGATTGAATTGGAGATTCAGCGGCTCGTCCCATACCGGGTTGAACCAATTGAAGAAGCGCACGTTGTAGGGGCAAGCGTTCGCGCAATACCGCGTGCCGATGCAGCGATTGTAAACCTGCCCGTTGAGCCCTTCCGACGTGTGATAGCTCGCAAACGTAGGACAAACTGGCTCACACGGCGCTGCGGCGCACTGCTGGCAGAGCACCGGCATGAACTTCGCCTTCACATTCGGATAGTCGCCTTCGTAGTAGCGCTCGACGCGAATCCAATGTTTCGCGCGGCCGCGGGCAGCCTGATCTTCGCCCACGGTATCGATATTATTTTCCGCATGGCAAGCCACTACGCACGCCTCGCAGCCCGTGCAGCGGTCCAGATCGATCACCATTCCCCATTGCCGCGCCATTAGCTTGTCCTCTCCAACTTCCCATCGGCTGTCCAACTAAAGCCGCATCATCCGAGCGAAGCGAAGGATCCCTCCTAACTCCTTGCACCGCCGCCGACCTCGCAGCTACCTCGGCTGCGTTTCAATATCGTTCTCGCGCAGACTGCCTCCGAACAGCACGAGCCTTCCCGCGCCCACTTTCGAAATCTTCACGCGCGTCGCACCCCAGGCCAGTGCGCCGTTCTCCGTCGTCATTGGCGCGAGAATGGCTATCGGGTTCGCTCCGCGCCCGCTCGCGTAGCGAGTGAAATGCTCATGCCCCTGCCCAACCGGCATCGCAACCGCATCCGGCGCAATTGCAGGCGAGATCATGGCGGGCGCGCGCAGCGTACCGTGCTGCGACGCCACCTCGATCAAATCCGCCTGCGCAATACCCAGTTTCTGCGCCGTAGTCGGATTAATTTCCACCCAGCTTCCCCACATCGCGCTCGACATCGGATCGGGAGCCTCCTGCATCCAGGGCAAGTGCGCCAGCGAACCGTCGTACATCATTTGTGAAGGAAATGGCAGAAAGTGAAATGGATACTGGCTCGCATCGCCGTCGAACCGCGCCGCGGCCACTTTTGCTGCCGCTCCCGATTTTCCAGCGTGAACCGGCGCTGCCTCGCTCGTTGTGCTCCACCATCCTCCCGCCGCCTGAGCCTTCGTCCAAAAATCGTCGGCGCTCGTCCCGGTCACCGAACCGCCCTTTGTATTCTGGTATTGCGCAAACGACACTTTCAGCGCGTCCGGATAAGTCTTCCAGGGCAACGCCTTCGCAGCATCGCCTCCGGCTTGCTGCGCCACGGTGAGCAGAACGTCCGGCATCGGCTTCGTGTCGTGGATCGGGCTCATCGTGGGCGGCGCAACATTTGCCACCACCCGCGTTGTGCCTGATTCGGGCGAACCATCCACCCAGGATTCGAGCGGCGAACTATCCGGCAGAATCAAATCCGCCAGGATGCTTGTCTCATCGACAAAACTTCCGAAACTCGCTATGAACGGGACTTTCTGCAGCGCCTGCTTCACTTGCCACGCATCGGGCGTCGCAAAAACTGGGTTGGCGCGGTAAAGCATTAGGGCCTTCGGAGCCGTGCCTGAATTAATCTGCTGCACGAGATCGCGAATCGAAGTTTTTGCGTTCGAACTGCCGCCGCCATTGGCCGTCGCTGCGGAAAACTCAATTCCACCCGGCTTTCCGACGCTTCCAAGCAGCGCGTTCAGCGCATTCGCCGCGAGCGCCGCAAAAAGCCCATTTGTTTGCGCAGTCGCCAGATCGCCAATCAGCACCACGGCCGGCGAATTCGCCGCAGCCTCTCGCGCGATGCGTGTGATCATCGCCGCATCGATACCAGCCTGTGCCGCAATCTTTTCCGGAGCAAAATCCACCAGCCCGGTTGACCATCCGTCGATTGCCGCGCCAGATGCGCCCGCTGCATTCGCGGGACGCAATTTCTCTCCGAGAATGACGTGCGCCAGGCTCAACGCAAACGCGGCTTCCATTCCCGGCGGACACGCGATCCACTCGTCCGCGTTCGCTCCGGTCTGCGACATCCGCGCTTCAAACTGCACGAACTTCCCGCGCTGGCCCGAACGTCCTTGACGCATCTTTCCGTAGCCGACCGATTGCGCGACAGGCGAATTCCACGTGCCCAGAAAATCCGCGCCAAAGGAAATCACGTAATTCGATTGCGAAAGGTCCACAGTCGGCATCGCAGCAACGCCAAAGCTCTGCTCATTCGCCCGCTTGAGCACGCTATGGTCGAACAATTCAAATTCGATTGTGCTGCCGCCGAACGCGACCGCGAAATTGTCGACAATCGTCTTTCGCTGTCCCAGCAGCGGCTCAGTCAAAAATACAAGTGCGCCCTTCTGCTTCGCGTTCGCCAACGGAGCAAGCTGCGCTTGTAAACGCTTCAGCGCCTCATCCCACGAAATCGCCTGGTATTCGCCCGATACCCGCGCACCGCGCAGCGCCAGCGGTCCCTTGATGCGGTCGGGATGATAAGTCACCTGCAGCCCCGCCTGCCCGCGCGGACATAGCTTGCCCTGGCTGATCGGATGCGCCGGATTCCCTTCGATCTTTTTCGCGAGCCCCATCTTGATCAATCCCAGCTGCCCGTTGCGCACCACCTGTGCTTCGCCCTGCATCACGCGCACCAACGTGCCGCATCCGCTCTGGCAGAGCGTGCAGACGCTCGGCTTCCACGTCGCGACTCCCGGAACCAAATCCTCTTCGGGAATAAACTGAATGAGCTTGTGGTCCGGGTTGCCGCAGCCTTCCAAAGCCGCCACAGCCCCGCTCGCCGCCGAAATTTTCAAAAAATCACGCCGCTGCATCAGATCCCTGCTTCCTTGCTTCGCTCTGAGCCTCTGTGCCTCAGTGGCCAATCCTTAGTAATGGCACGTCACGCAATCAATCGAAACTTTGTGCTGCTCATGGCACGTGATGCAAAAACCCATCGTCTGATTCACCGCGCGCACAGCCACCGTTTGCTTCGTCATATCTCCATGGCACGTCGAACAGTCCACTCCTGCGCGAATATGCGGAGCATGATTGAACTTCACGTGTGCCGATTGTTCAAACCCGTACACGCGCTGCCACGGGATATCCTGCCCTTTCGCTTGATACGCCGCGATCTTTTTGATTTCAGGATTATCGGGATCGATCGCAGGATGGCACGTTGAGCAGATGGTGATGCTCGGAATGGCGGCGTCTGGACCTTGATCGACGCCCACATGGCAGAACGTGCATTGCAAGCCGCTCGCCAGGTGAACCTTGTGGGTAAACGCGATCGGCTGCACCGGCGCGGAACGGATACCAAAAAACTCCCGGATCGCCTCTGAGGCCGAACTGTGGGCCGTCGTATATACGCCGGTATCTTCAGACGCAACTGCAGCCGGCGCAGGTGATTGCGCGTTGGACGAAGTCATCGCCGCGAGCCATCCCACGATGCTCGCCGCACAAATCACACCCGCAAGACGCGCCCACCATCTGAATGAACGAACAGGCAAAAATGTCCACCCCACCCGCTAAAGTTCTCGCGTGAACGCAACATACTACATTTCCCTACAGGTGCTGTAAACGGTAAATCGGCCATTTTCCTCCATTCGTGATCCGCATCACGCACACGAGTGATCGCCATCACGCGCGGCTCTTCGCTTTCACTTCTTTGTTCTTAGTTCGACATCGTAACGACAGGCCGCTTCTGCGAATGCCAAGCCTTTGCATCCGCGCTCCCTCATTTCCATTTTTTGCGCTTGACACGCTATTTGGCCATCTGTTACATATTGTAGCGCTACAATGAATAACACACACCGACCCCGCAATCTTGGTGAAGTCGAACAGTCCGTAATGGATTACGTCTGGACGAATGGCCCATGCACCGCCGAAGCCTGCCGCGAAGCGCTTGCCTCGGAGCGGCCCATGAAAGAGTCCACGATTCGCACGATTCTTCGCCGCCTGGAAGCGAAAGGCTACGTCTCGCACAGTCTCGAGGGCCGCACCTTTATCTATCGAGCCGCCGAGCCGCGCGAGAACGTTGCCGTCCGCGCCGTCAAACACATCATCGATCGCTTCTGCGACGGCTCGGCCGAACAGCTCCTTCTCGGCATGGTCGATCAGGATGTGCTCGGCCGCAAAGACCTGGAACGCCTCACCCGCAAAATCGCCCAAAGCGACGCCGCTCGCAAACTCCTCGCGAAGCCGCCCGCTCGTCCTCCGCGAAAGGAAGAATAGTCATGATGCCGCATTCGATCGCGCGCTCCTCAATTCTCATGCACATTCTCGATCCCGCGCTGCGTTCGCTCGCGCTCGGAGCCGTCGCGGCCATAGCGCTCGTAGTCTTCCGCGTAAAAAATCCTTCCGCGCGTCTCGCCGTCTGGAAGGCCGTGCTCTACGCAGCGCTGGCGATGCCTCTGCTCGCATTGGCCATGCCCGCGATTCCCTTCCCGGTTCCCCAATCGGTCATGGCGCTCTTCACGAAGACGACGGCCGCTTCCCCCGCCTCGACAACGCAGGCCGCTCTTGCCGCGAGCGATCAGCCCGTCGCCATAATCGAAACCGCGCCCGCCGCCGCGCAAGTCCGGTCAGCCACAACGGCGCCAGCCATCACCGCGCGCACAATCCGCCGAGCGCATCGCGCCGAAATCGCGGCACAACCGATCCCGCCTGCCGCCACCGACGCAACCGCAGTGGCTGCGAAATCTGTCCAGGCAATGGCGCCGTCGCACACCGCGCAAACCGCATTCCCTTGGCCGAAAGTCGCTGCCGTAATCT
Organism: uncultured Acidobacteriota bacterium; assembly: GCA_963753205.1. Classification (GTDB taxonomy): domain Bacteria; phylum Acidobacteriota; class Terriglobia; order Acidiferrales; family UBA7541; genus Palsa-295. The sequence goes on from CAVWBL010000006.1 coordinate 183,313, forward strand.
TTTTAGTAGTTGCGCTGTTCCTTCTCGCGCGCATCGCGCTCGGTACAATCTTCGGCCATCGACTCATTCGCTCTGCCGAAACGATTGCCGATTGCGACGCACTTCGCGTCCTAATGCGCCAGGCCCGCTCCGCAGGCGTCGTTTCGCCGCCCCGCTTGGCGGAATCCGACATTATCTCCGTGCCAGTCACGCTCGGCATATTGCGCCCGATAATCCTGTTCCCCGCGTATTGGCGCAAATGGAACGAACCCACATTGCGCGCAGTGATCGCGCACGAAATCTCCCACATCGCCCGCCGCGACGCCCTCACACAACGCCTCGCCCTTATCCATCGCGCGATCTTCTGGTTCAGTCCGCTCGCTTGGTGGCTCAACCGAGCGCTCGCTGACGCCGCCGAAGAGGCAAGCGACGAAGCCGCACTTCTCGCCGGCGCCGACCGCACCTTCTACGCGGAAACTCTTCTCAGCTTTTTTGCGGCGCTCTCAGATGATTCGCGCCGCGTTTATTGGCAGGGCGTCTCGATGGCCGCACCGGGGCAGGCCGACCGCCGCGTTGACCGCATTCTCAACTGGAAAGGAGCAGTTTCCATGCGCATCAGGAAATCTCTCGCGGTGGCGTTCGCCGTCGTCGGAGTCCCGGCCATATTGCTCGCCGCAGCCGCGCGTCCCTCGACGCAAACTGCGGCGCCCGCCGCCCCACCAGCCCCCGTCGCGCCAGCTTTCCCGGCGAATCCACCCACGATGCCCGAAGCCGCGCCCAATCCGCGGCCCATTGCAATTCCCACGCCGGCACCAGCCATGCCGATGGCTCCCGCCGACATCCCACCCGTCTTGAGTCAGGTCGCGCCCGCTCCGCTGCCTCCGCCGGCCGTCGCACAAACGCCAATGGCCCCGCCGCAGCCCGAAGCCATACCCGAGCCGCCAGACGCGCCCTTCGTCGTCGTAACGCCCAATATCTCCATCAACTCCGATGACGGAGCCATGACGCTCCAGATGAAGCAATTCAACAAAGACATCCAAAAGCAGGTAAACGCGGCCCAGCTCAAGAGTATGCGCGACATGCAAAAGCAGATGACGCTCAATTTCCAAACGATGCCGCAGCTCTCTCCCAAAGATCAGATAAAGTTAGAACAACTTGAGCAGCGCCTCGCCGATGCCACTGCGAAATACAGCGCAAATCATCCCAAGGTGAAAGAGCTCCAGCAGGAAATCGCCGCGCTGAAGGACCAGCTCGCGATGAACATCAGCACCATGATCGCGAATAACTTTGAATACCAGGTCGGCCCGATGACCAAGATCTCCGTCGGGGACTTCGGCGATCGTTTCGTCATCGTTTCAGACGACTCACCGATCATCATGTCCGGCAATTCGCAGGACGTCGAGCACGCCACCGCCCTCCGCAGCAAAATCAACGGGGACTTCATCTGGTTCCAGCGCGACGAAAAGTCTTACATCATTAAAGACCAGGCCACAGTCAACCAAGCCGAGGCGCTTTTCAAAAACGAGCAGGAACTGGCGGCCAAAGAGCAGGACCTCGGCAAGCAGATGCGCGCGCTCGGCGATCAAATGCGCGATCAAGGCCAGAAAATGCGTGACGTGCACGTCACCGTGCCCGACCTCAGCGCGGACATGGAAAAGCTCGAAGCGCAAATGAAGCAGCTCAGCGCCTCGGGCGGCACGCAACAGCAGCTCGGCGACCTCCAACGCCAACTCGGCGAGCTAATGCGCAAACTCGGCCAGAATCAATCCCAGGCCGGCGACCAGCAACGCCAGATCGGCGAACAAATGCGCCAGTTCGGCGATCAGCAACGCACTCTCGGCGACCAGATGCGCCAGATCGGCGACCAGCAGCGCGAAGCCTCGCGGCAGGCGCGCGATCAAATGAAGCAGCTTCTCGACCACGCCATTACGAAGGGCACGGCTCAACCGGAGTAGTACGCGTTCGCCAGCTCTACCACCCCTCATTCCGCAGGCCGCGCGGGATGAACTCCTGACCTGGCACGCGCTCGGGCCTTCCGACTCACACGGAAGGCCCGCTTTTTTGCCGTAGACTTTGGCCGTGATCGTCTGTCGTGGACTTTTGCCGTGTTCTTTTGCCGTGGACTTAAACGTAGCGCCGCGGTCTTCAACGCGGCAGCTTTGCCATATGGCACTCCACGCAACTTGTATCGCTTCTGTAAAAAATGACGGCGCCATCCTGAGCGAAGCGAAGGACCCCTCTTGCTTTTCTCCCTCTCCCGCCAATTTCTCCTTGCGCCACCACCCGCGAAAATGAGATACGCTTATTGCGATGAGCATCCGCGTCATCACCATCGAACGCGAATACGGCAGCGGCGGCGCCGCCATCGCCCGCCGACTCGCCGCCCAACTCGGCTGGAAGCTTTGGGACGAAGAACTCAGCGAAGAAATCGCGCGCGTCGCTCACGTCGACGCTCACGAAGTCCAGCGCCGCGACGAATGCCTGGACAGCCCGCTCCACCGCCTCTTCAAAGTCTTCGCGCGCGGCAGCTACGAACGCGCTCTCCCCGTCAACGGTTTTGACACGGACGCGATGGTCGTCACCCTCGAGCACGTGATCAACGACGTCGCCTCGCGCGGCAACTGCGTCATCGTCGGCCGCGGCAGCCCGTGGATTCTGCGCAACCACGACGACGCCTGCCATTTTTTCATTTACGCGCCGCTCGAAGAGAAGCTCCATCGCCTCAATCTGATCGGCAAAAGCGAAAAGGAGGCGCGCGATTTGCTTGCGCAGGTCGATCGCGAACGCGCCACCTTCATTCGCCACTATTTCAGCAAGGAATGGCCCACGCGCTCGCTCTACGATCTGATGATCAACTCGAAATACGGCGATGAGCGCGTCATCGACACCATCGTCCAGCATGTTGCCGCCATGGACAGACGGCACGTGCACGCATGAGCTGTCCGATCTGCGGCAAGCGCCCGCCGAAGCGTTATTGTCCCGCGATGGGCGAAAAAATCTGCGCCGTCTGCTGCGGACGCGAACGCGAAGTCATCATCGATTGCCCGCTCGACTGTTCCTATCTCATCGCCGCGCACCGTTACGAGCGCGAACAGCGCGAGGCCGAACAGCGCCCGCCTTCGCCTGACGAATATGCATACGAGGACGTCGAATTTTCCATCGACTTCGTCTATCAGCACTGGCCGATCGTCGCCGGAATCGCCACCGCGATTCTCACGTTCCAATCGCAGCACAAGGATCTGCACGATTCGGAAATTTTCACGGCCACCGAACGCCTCGCCGAAACTTATCGCACTCTCGGCGCCGGCATCTATTACGAACGCCCGCCCGAAGCCCTCTTGGCCGCCGCGCTCTATAACGAGATCCAGCGCTTCCTGCACGAATTTCGCAAAGCCGAAGCCGCCCAGGCCGGCTTCTCATCCCTGAAAGACTCAGAAATCTTCCAGCTCTTCGTCTTCCTCCTGCGCATGAACAAAGCCGAGTCCAACAGCCGCCCCCGCTCCCGCGCCTTCCTCGAATTTCTCCGCGCCCGCTTCCCCCTCCGCTCCTCCCAAAGCTCAGGACTCGTGACCACCGCCGGCGAGCCCGCCGCCCAACCCGATTCCCCCCGCATCATCATCCCGTGATTTGGCTTTCGCCTTTCGCTTTACCCCTCTGGCTACCGCGATTAGAACTGGTCGCCGTTGTTTGTTTTGAGTGAGTTACTTCGATTTTTAATTCTTGTGAACTGCGATTAGATAAACGGCAGCGATTCGTGGCTAGCGGTAAGTGGCTAGCAGAAGGCATGTGTTAAAAAAATCCCCGCCTTTTGTCGATTAGAAAGCGAACCGTTGTTGAGGTGGAAAGAGCTAAGTCGAATTCTAATCGGCAGACTGTCGATTAGAAATGTGAGTAGAGATTGGCCGACACTGATCGATGAAAACCAGCGATGCCGGCAGGCGGGAGTTCCAAAATCACGCAATCACTATCGATTAGTCATCATGGACGAACCGACTCAAGTTCGGTCGGTCGAACCATGGAAGATAAAAAGACCGACTTCCATTTCGCGGTGCGCGGATTACGCTGTGAGTCGTTGGAGACTAGCGGCGCAGAGCCGCAACTACCGTTTTCTGATATCTTATTGTTCTAATACCATAAGATAAGCAACCCCAGTGCGAAAATAGGAGGCTACTGCCGAGGGACCAAGGAGCTGCAGGAAAAGCCAGTCCTACAAGGGTACAGCATACCGCCAGCGCTCAACATTCCGAAACTGCTGGAGAAGCGCGACTGTGGCACGGACACTCTTGTCTGTGGAGTCTTTGAGTAATTGGCCTGCACCAAAAAGACAAAGCCTAAGGCAGAAGCACACAGACAGGAGTGTCTGTGCCACAACAACAGGCAGGAGTCGGTGCTACCAGGCGAAATCGAGTTGCTGGGTTTTGGGGGCGGCGGCGGGGGCGGGGACGGCTGGGCGGGCGCCTAGGTTGTATTTTTGGCGCAGCTCGTTGAAGACGGCGGAGATTTCGCGGCGGTATTTTTCCGGGGCTTCGCCGTAGCCGCGGTAGATATCGCGGTAGCGGAGGGCGAGGCGCGGGAATTTTTCTTCGAGGAAGGCGAAGAAGGTTTTCCACGAAGCGGGCATGAGATAGAGGACGCGGCTGCAGAACCATTGCGCACCGACGTCGCGGGCTTCGACGGCGAGCGATTCCAGATCGGCTCGGCGATCCGTCATGTGAGGAATCACGGGCATGACGAAAACGCCGACGGCGATTCCGGCCTCGCGCAGCTTGCGGACGGCTGCGAGGCGCAAAATCGGATGCGGCGCGCGCGGTTCGAGCATGCGAGCGAGGCGCGGGCGCATCGTGGTGATCGTCATGTTGACGGAAATCGACGAGCGCTCGGCGATGCGCTTGAGCAGATCGAGATCGCAGAGGACTTTGTTCGATTTGGTGGTGATCGAAACGCTGAGGCCTTCGCGTTCGGCCATTTTTTCGAGGATCGCGCGCGTGGCGCCAAATTCCTTTTCCGCGGGCTGATAGGGATCGGTGGCAGCTCCGATGGCGATGTGCTCGCCCCAGGCCTTGCCCGCGGAAAGGTCGCGCGAAACGAGCAGGCCGGCATTCTGCTTCACGAAAATCTTCTTTTCGAATTCGTCGCCACCCAGCTCCATGAATTCGTGCGTATAGCGGGCGTAGCAATAGCGGCAGCCGAATTCGCAGCCGCGATAGGGGTTGATCGTCCAATTGAACGGGACGTGCTTGGGTTCGCAATGGTTCAGGATCGAGCGAACCGGCAATAAGAAATACTCCGTGCCGCTCTTGGCTGCGGCGCGGGGGGAGGAAGCGGCGAGACGCGCAATGCCGACCAGTTCCGCGGGACGCTCTGCCTCCGGCTGGGCGAGAGCCGGAAGGTGGGAACGAGCAGCGACGCGGGGCTCACAGTTGCCGGGGCGAGCGGCAGGGGAGAAAGTGAGGCTGGTCTGTTCCGACGCACGGCTCCGGCGGCGCCGAAGCGTTGCCGGTGGAGTGCGAAGGATGGGAGAAGTGGCCATTGTGCATCTCGCCGCTGAGGAGTAATTCGTAGACCCCAAAGAGAAATTTAAAAGCAAAGGCGCCCGCCCAAAAGGCGGCCGCTACGAAGGCAAAAACAACAGCAACGGCAGAAACAAAGGCTACGGCAACGGCTGCCGCGCTGAAGGCCGCGGCGCTGCGTTTAAACCTGCTTCAAAAGCACAAGGCCAAATGTATTCGCTTTTGTTTCGCCTGTCAAGCGAAATATTCGCCTCGCCTTCGCCTGCACTCTGGGGCAGACGCGGGTGCGGCAAAACTGTACTTCGGCACGATGCGGCCGGAGGGCGGCGGAATCTATAATTGGGAGCCGCCTGCTCACGTTCTATTGAGTAGCGTTTGCCGCACCGCCGCCCGGGGAGGACACGTGCCCGAGGTAGGAATCCTGATTGTAGATGATGATATCGCTAGCCAGCGGGCGCTCAAGCACGTGCTCGATGCCGAGGGATGGCAGGTGCGGATCGTGCCGACGGCTGCGCAGGCCCTGCCGGAGCTGGCGACTGGGCTTTGGAACCTGGCGATCGTCAATGTGTCGCTCGTCGACCTGAAAGGGCCGATCTTCGCGATATTGCGGGACTTGGCGCAGGCGGATGACCAGGCAGAGATCGCCGTTGCAGACGCTGAGCGCGCCACGCAAACGGTGGCTGACGAAGCGACTGGCGCCGATCCCAAAGTGGACCCGGGCACGCAGACCGAAGTGGCCGGGACGCCGCATACGCGTTTTCGGGCGCTGTTCTTGGTGCCGATGGCTGCGGCGCCAGTGGTTGAGCCGCTGCTCGAGAAGGAGGGCCTTCCCTACTCGCTCAAGCCATACCATTTGCACGACTTCCTCGAAAAGGTGAGCGAGCTGCTGATTGAGTCAGGCGCGCTCGAACAATCCATGCGCGGAATGAGGGACTTTTCCGGCGCAAAGAAACGCAAGCGCGCCCGGCATGCGCGCGATTCGCGGCGCGGGACGATGTTCGCCTCCCGCGAAGACTACCAGATGACCGAGGAAGAACTGGCCGAATGGGAGCGTCAGGAAGAGGAAGAACGCAAGAAGCGTGAGAAGGACCTTAAGGAACACGGTTACCGGTACTAGTTCTCAGCTACGGCAGCTACTGCATCGTTTTTCGGCATCCCTCACAAATCCTCATTGGCCGCATCTAAGCTTTTACGCCATGCTTTCTATGGCGAGAGTTTAGTCCTGTGCTTCTCGCGTTAGAAGTTTGGGCACGGGCTTTTAGGACTAACCTAATGCTAGGGAATTTCGCTTCATCAGAGGATACTGTCCGGTATGGACGCGGCATTTCGATTCGTGATACTTACGTGTCCCGCTGATCGGTAACCTAACCGAGGGAACCAACGTCTGGCCATTATGCCCATAGCCCAAACATCCCCCGGAAAGACCGGGCTTGCGGAAGCCATCCGCGAAGTGCGCAAACGGGTTGTGGCGAACCGGTGGCTAGGGCTTTGGGTGGTCTGCTGCAATTGCGTGATGGCGGCGCTGATAATTGCCGTGGCGCTGATGCGGTCGATCCGAGGGCCGCTCATCGCAGCGCTGGCGGCGGTGGTATTGGCGGCAATTGGAGCCGCGATTGCCGCCTGGTACACGAAACCCTCCGCGTACGGGCTCGCGCAGCGACTCGATCGCGAAAGCCGTTCAGGCGACCGCATTTCGACGGCCATGTATTTCTGGACCGTGGCTAATCCAGACGAGTTGCTTCGTCGGCAGCGCGCGGACGCGCTCGCCCATCTCGCGAAGGTTCGACCTGGTGAGTTGTTTCCGTTGCGGGCTCCTCCAAAAATGTGGCGTACGGGCGCTTTGATGGCTGCGCTGGCGGCACTGTGCGCGTTCCATTCGGTTTACGGGCCGCCGGTTCCGCGGCTGGCCGAAAAGGCGGCACGGTCGCGTACGCTGGCGACGCTCTTTTCGCCGGTGACGCGCGCTCTTGAATTTGCGCGCGCAGAGAAGAAAGAGCTGGCGGATATGGTCGCGGGAAACGATCACGACCGGCAGGCGAGCGAAACGCAAAAGCCGTTGCAATTGCCTGCGGCGGGACAGCCGACCGGATCGGCGCAAGCCACGGCGAACGCTGCGAAACTGGATATGTCTCAGGCGCAGCAAATGGCGAATGCAGGTACGCCGTCACAGGGGCAGGCGCCGAGCGGCACGATGCCAAACCAGCAAGCGGGCACGCCTGCCAATTCGCAGCAGAACGCGTCGGCGACGGATCAGCAAGCAGCGGCGCAAGCTTCTACGGGACAAGGGCAGCAGTCGCTCGGGCAAAAGGCGCTGCAGGCGCTTGAAAATCTGATGAGCAGCGCGCTTTCCGGCCAGCAAAACAGCGGGCAGTCGCCTTCGACCGCTTCGCAGCCGCCGAATGCCGGGACGACTTCGATGCAGGCGATGACGGGTTCGTCGCAAATCGCGAGCGTGCCAAATCAGGCGGCGCAGGGGCAGACGTCAAATTCGCAAGGGTCGCAGAATCAAACGACGCCGACTCAGGGCAAGCATACGGGCGCAGGCAATGGAACGTCACCGTGGCAGCCGCGCGATGCGGTGGACCCGCAGATCGCCGGGAATGTGGCGAAGCAGCATGTTGCGTTGCAAACAACGGGTTATCGCGGGCCGCCGGGAAAAGAGCGCTCGGATGTGGCGCCGGGAACGGCGCAGATTCCGCTGCAGGAATTGTCTCCGCAGACGGTGACGACGGTGAATGGCGCGGGGCAAGACAGCGTTCCGCCGCGCTATCGGCAATACGTGGAGAATTATTTTCAACACAGCGGAAAGTAGCGTCACTCGGGAGACGCGCGCTTGACGCAGAGGATGGACAACTTGGGCTTGGAAATCAAGAAACCGGTGATGTCCACAGTGCCGGAAATCGAAACCGTGGCCGAAACCGTCGCGCAGGTGCGCGCGGAAATTTCGAAGGCTATTGTGGGGCAGAACGAAGTGGTGGAAGGCGTGCTGATCGCGATCTTGGCGGGCGGCCACGTGCTGCTGGAAGGCGTGCCGGGCCTGGGAAAAACGATGCTGGTGCGCACGCTGGCGCAGACGCGTGGCGCTGAAATATTCGCGAATTCAGTTCACGCCGGACTTGATGCCGGCCGACGTGATCGGGACATCCGTGGTTCAGGAAAACGGTGATGGCGCGAAGACGCTGCGTTTCCAGCCCGGGCCGATTTTTACGAACTTGCTGCTGGCGGATGAAATCAACCGCACGACGCCGAAGACGCAGTCGGCGCTGCTCGAAGCCATGCAGGAAAAGCAGGTGACCGTGGGGCAGACTGACGCATCTGCTGGAAGAGCCCTTTTTCGTGATGGCCACGCAGAATCCGCTGGAGATGGAAGGCACCTATCCGCTGCCTGAGGCGCAGCTGGACCGCTTCCTTTTTAAGCTGCGCGTGCCTTTTCCGGGGCGCGAGCGAACTGCACGAAATTCTCGACCGCACGACGCAAAGGTCGGAGGTTTCGGTGAATGCCGTGCTGAACGGGCCGCAGATTCTGGAGATGCGGCGGGTCGTGCGCACGGTGCCCGTTGCGCCGCACGTGCAGGATTACGTCGTGAAGCTCGTGATGGCGACGCATCCCGAGGGCCGGGACAATTCCGCTGGCGGAGAAATACATTCGTTACGGAAGCTCGCCGCGGGGCGCGCAGACGTTGATTCTGGGCGGCAAGGTGCGCGCATTGCTCGAAGGGCGCTTCAACGTGAGCATCGAAGATATTCAGGCTCTACTGCTTTCCTCTTTGCGGCATCGAATTATTTTGAACTTCGAAGCTCACGCGGACGGTCGCACACCCGACGATCTACTGGAAGAGATCGCCGCGAAGATAAAGAAGAATTAGCGGTCCGCCGTTCAGCATTTTCGCGTTTGCGTCTGGCGATGCGTTGGTTTTGGAAATGGCCAAGCCACTTTCTCTTAGTCCCGACTTTTTAAAAACTCTCGAGGAGCTTACGCTGCTCAGCCGCGACGACCTTTCGGGCGTGGTCGGAGCGGATCATCGTTCGAGAACGCTCGGGCCGGGACTCGAATTTTCCGATTATCGCCGCTACAGCTCCGGGGACGATCCGCGCTCGCTTGATTGGAGTGCTTACTTGCGGCTCGGCAAGCTATTCCTGAAGACGTATCGCACGGAGGAGCGAATTCCGATTCGTTTGCTGCTGGATTGCAGCGAATCCATGAATTGCGATCCGGCGAAATTTTTGTACGCCCTGCATCTGGCTGCAGCTTTTTCTTATCTAGCGCTGCTGCATCTCGACACTGTCGCCATTGCGCCTTTTGCCACGCGGCTCAGCAAGCCGCTGGTCGTTTCCGGCGGACGCGACGTTTTTTGGACTGTGGCGGAATATCTCGGCAATGTGACTGCAGGAGGCCAAACCGATCTGTATTTTGCCTCAAAGGAATTCCTCGCGCGCTTCCCTTCCCGCGGCACGGTGCTCATTCTTTCGGATTTTTTTGACGACGAGGCCACGCAACGATCCGTCGAAATCCTGCGGATGAAAGGGCACGATCTCGTCCTCGTGCAGTTGCATACGCCGGAGGAACAGCGGCCCTCATCGTACGGCGAATTACTGCTGCAAGACGCGGAAACGGAGCAGCAACGCACTGTGGAATGCTCTCCGGAAAGCGCCGCAGCGTACGAGCGCAACTTTTCCGAATTTTGCACGCGATTGCAGCGCGTGGCGCTTCGTAATGGCGGGCGCTACGCACGCGCTGTGACGAGCCTGCCGTTCGAGGAATTCGTTTTGCGCGGTTTGCACAGAAGCAGGGTGTTGGCATGAACTGGGCCTCCATGACGTTCGCCGATGTGGCCGTGCTTTCGGCCATTGCCGCCGCCGTGGCGATCTGGCTTTACCTGCGGCAGCCGCGTGCCGCGCGGTTGCGCGTTTCCACGTTGCGATTCTGGGAAAGCGCGCCGTCTGGTTCGTCGAGCGCGCGAAGACGAAAACTGCGTGAACCTTTGGCGTTGCTGGCCCAGATCTTGTTTTTGCTGCTGACCATAGCCGCGCTGGGAAATCCGCGATGGGGTGCGGCAACGCAGGGCCGCAGCGTCGTCATCGTCTTGGACGCCGGCGCATGGTCACAGATGCGATCCGGCAACGGCACACCATGGGTGAATGACATTCGCGCCCAGGCAGACGCTCTGTTGCAACGGCTTCCGTCCGATGACCGCATCCTTCTTTTGCGGGCGGATTCTGATGGCGCGCCGTTGCTGCCATTCACGACAGATCGCGGCGCTGTACGGGCTGCGATTACTGGCATCCAGCCATCGAGCGCCGTGGCGGATATTCCCCGCGCGCTTGCAGAGGGGCGTTCGGCGCTGGGTACTGCGAGCCAGCCGCCCAAAGGCACTCCGCGGGGCCTGCTTGTTTATATCGGACCCGGGCTTGTGGACCAGCAGCAAGCCGGCGCGGTTGAAACTTTTCGCCAGTCGCTCGCCGCGGCATCCACCGCGTCTTTGAGTCCATCGGGAAACACCAACGCTCCGCCATCGCCGCCGGAATTTCTGGTTCGCCTTGTAGGCAACACGCCGTTGCAGGACGTCGGCATCACCGGAATTGCGCTAAAGCGCCGCACCGAAGCGCCTGACGAATGGGCTGTAATGACGCAGGTGAGAAATTACAACGATGTTCCAGCGCGCGTGACGCTGAGTCTCTCTGTCGGCGGAGGCATATTCCGCCAAGACACCCTTTCGATCGCACCGCGAGCCACGGAAAGCTCCAGCGACGAGTTCACCTCGCGCTCCGGCGGCTTGCTTCAGGCCGAAATCACTCCCACGGACAATCTTCCCGCCGACAACCGAGCCACAATCGTTCTGCCGCCGTCAATGCCCGTATCGGTTGCCGTCGTTACTTCGCGCGCCAGTTTCGCCGCGAAAATGCGCGCGGTTCTTTCCGCGAATCCTTACGTAAAGACGGATTTCGTTCACGAAGGCGCAATGCCTCCGTCATCCGCGCAGGTGGTTATTTACGACGGCGCAGTCCCTACCGGCGCGACCGACCGCGCAACAATCTCGTTCCTCTCAGGATCAAACGGCACGCCCGCGCACCGCGTTCGCCTGGGGAATTGGAATTCGGGCCATCCAGTGACACGGTGGATTGAGTCCCGTGACGTCACGGTGCGCGCCACAGAAGCCCTGAGTCCGTCGCCGGGTGACGTTGTGCTTGCATCGTCATCGGGCACTTCGCCGGAGGCGCTGATTCTGGCGCGGGAGACAAACACGCATAGGTCCGTTGTCGTGGATTTCGATCCGCTCGACTCAAATTTTACCGATGAGCCGGCGTTTCCGCTGTTGATGGCCGCGTCCGTGGAGTGGATGACCCATCCGATCGCGGAAAGCGGGGAGTTTGTAACAGCTGGCTCGGTAGACTTACCACTCCGGCTTTCGCGAATCTTCGCTCCCTCGGGACGCGACGTTCTTTTCGCGACCGATGACGCGGGAGTGCATCTTTTTGCAGCCGAAAGCGGTATTTATCGCATCAACAGCGCGGGTCAATCGCTCGACGTCCCGGTAAACGTACCCCCATTACCCACGACTCGAATGATTCCAACAGCCGCGGAGGCTGCAGCTCTGGAAGCGCAACCCATCGCCATCGTCCAGCAGAACCTCTGGCGCTGGCTCGTGGCGCTCGCATTGATCGCGTTGTGGCTCGAATGGAGATTCTTCTATTTCCGCCGCGAAAGATCAGCAGAGACCGCCGCACATACGCCGAGCGCACCCGGCACACTGCATCTTGACGTTCGCGAGATGGGCCACGAATCCGACGCGCCGCGGCCGGTAGTGAAGTCAGGAACGAGGCGGCACAATGAGCTTTGACCGGCCGATATTCTTTTTGCTGCTGCTCGCGCTGCCCGTGCTCTGGATTTGGGCGAGGAGCAAACGTGGCAGCGCGCGAATTTCATTCGCACTGAAGGCGACTGTCTACACTTTGCTCGTAGCGGCGCTTGCTGGTCCACGCGCCCAATTACCGGTGCAACATGTAGCCGTCACTCTGATTGCGGACACTTCCGCCAGCATGCCGCGCGAATCGATCCAGCAGAGCGAGACTTTACTCCGCGATCTGGACCGGGCAAATTCCGGCGCCGGTATGCGACTGGTCACATTTGCGGGCGAAGCGCAGATGCATGAGGTCCCATCCGATCCATCGAAAGTCATGATATCGGACAATGCTGTGCCCTCGACAGGAATGGATACGGACATCGAGGGCGCAATGAACCTGGCTTTGAGCACGTTTCCGAAGCAGGGTGCGCGCCGGATTCTGCTGGTCAGCGACGGCAATCAAACGCGCGGCGATGCACTTGCAGCCGCGATTCGCGCGCGGGCCGAAGGCGTTGCCGTCTACACCGTTCCGTCGGGCGGCATTTCGCGCCTGCCGGTGCAGCTTACGGGAATTTCGGCGCCGCAAAATGTCTTCTCTGGCGAGCGGTTTACGGTTTCTCTGGAACTGGAAAGCGCACAGCCTCTCGCCGCGAAACTTTCCGTCGCTTCCAGCGGCCGCGAAATCTCTTCCAAACCCGTTGATTTGCGGCCGGGAAGCAATGCCATCGATCTCGATGCCCATATCGTTGAGACGGGCGTGAATTCGCTCGACGTCAACCTCGAAGCACAAGGCGCGCAGCAGCCCCTCTATTCGCAAGCCATTGCTGTGCGGAAACCGCGCATCCTCTATATATCTGGCCAGGATGGTCCGTCTGACCCGCTCCTGAAAACGCTGGACGAAGCGCAGATTGAAGTGCAGCAGGCCGACGCCTTCCCCCAGGGTCCCACAAACACAAATTGGGACGCTGTCGTTCTGGACGATTATCCCGATCAACCGCTTTCACTTGAAGAGGGTGCGGCCATCGCAAATTACGTCTCCGCGGGCGGCGGGCTGATTTTTATCGGCGGCGACCGCAACGCGCAAATCGCGAAAGAGCCGGCGACTGCGTTCGATAAGCTTCTGCCCGTGCGCGGCGATCCTAATCCTGCGCCGCAGCAACCCACGGCGCTTGTGCTCGTCTTGGATAAATCCTTGAGCATGGAAGGCCCGAAGATCGAAATGGTGAGGCAGGCGGCGCGAGCGAGCATCGCGGGACTGCGCCGGATTGACGAAGTCGGCGTAATAGCTTTCGACAAAGAATTCCGGTGGGTCTTGCCTCTTACTCCCGTTTCGGAAGCGAACGGCGTTGACGCCGCGATTGAGGCGATTGAAGCGAGCGGCGGCACGCGCATCTATCCCGCGCTGGAAGCGGCTTATGAGGCAGTGCTGCCGATTCAAGCGACTCGGAAGCATATCATTCTGCTCACGGACGGCATGTCGCCTCCGGGCGATCTTCCGCAGCTCGAACAGGACGCGGCGAAGAATCGCGTCACGATTTCCACCATTGGCGTGGGCGACGACGTGGACAGCAAATTCCTGCAAGACATTTCCGATGCGACCCACGGCAAGTCCTATTTCATCGAGGATCCGCACAGGATCACCGAAATCGTTAACGATGAGACGAAAAATCTGGAGAATACGGAAATCGTCGAAAAGCCCGTACGCGCGATTTCCGTGCGGCCAATGGAGCTCACCGACGGCATCGATTTTGCGCACTCACCGCAATTGCTGGGCTTCGTGAAGACAAAAGCCCGCACCGGCGCGGAAACGATTCTTCGCACGAATACAGGCGAGCCGCTTCTCGTTCGCTGGCAATACGGCCTCGGACGGGTCGCCGCGTTTCTTTCAGATTCGCGCGCGCGATGGTCCGCCGCATGGGTGCGCTGGCACTCGTATGGCGCGTTTTGGCCGCAGATGGTGCGCGATATGAGCCGGCACGATGCCGTGGTGCGCACGGGCGTGCGCTTCAGCGAGGACGGAACACAAACGACGGTGACGTACGATGTAACGGAAGGCCCCGACAAGAGTGCCGCGACACTTCTTAAATCGCTTGGGCCGCTTTCGGTTACCGTCACCGCGCCGGACAATTCCACGCGTCGCGTTGCCCTGCACGAGACGGCGCCCGACCACTATGAAGCCGCCGTTGATGCGAATCAGAGCGGACTTTACCGTGTGGCTGCGGAGGGACCTTCCTCGCTGTTGCCGGCGGTCGGTTTCATGCGCGCACCGGAAGAGTTGAAATCGAAATCCGTCAACGTGGCGCTGCTCGAGGAAATCGCCGGCGCCAGCGGGGGCACGGTGAATCCGACTGTCGCACAGTTGCTCGACAGGAATGGTTCGCAGGGATTGCAAAGCGAGGAGTTGTGGCCGTTTCTGCTTGTGTTGGCGCTGCTGGTCAATTTTTTTGAAGTGGCTTGGCGGAAAGGCCATTTCGAACGAATCGTTTCTTGGACGCGCCGCAAAATTCCGGCTTTCCCCTTCCGCAGCCCGCAACCGGCGAGTTAGCGGAATTGGCGTCTTGGCTCATTGGTTCAGCGCCTTTTTGAGACCTCGTGACAACGGCGCTTCACCTTGCAACTACAGTGTTGGCGTGGGAAAATCGGTTTGGCTTTCCGCACGATCCCTTCGCACAGAGGATCAAATCCTGCAGAACTTTGCGAAGGAAATCGCGTTTGGCGATATCGTCTAAGGGTTAGGACGTAGCCCTCTCAAGGCTAAAATCCGGGTTCGAATCCCGGTATCGCTACCAAAGCCGCTCGAGTCCCCTTAAGAGTTAACGTAAATAATCGTGAAGCCGTCGTAGCCCTTGGCGCCTACGGTTTGCATCGTGGTCGCGATCACGCGGTGCTCGGCTGCGACTGCGGCATGAAAGCGCTGCACGCCCTTCACGTTCGCATCGGTATTCGCAGGATCGGCGACGCCGCCTTTGCGCACCACATTGTCTGCGACGATCAGCGTGCCACGATGCGCAAGCCTGAGCGACCACGAAAAATAGTCGGCATAACCTGTCTTATCGGCATCGAGGAAGATAAAATCAAATGGGCCGCGATGCTCGGCGAGCAGCCGCGGCAACGTGTCCTGCGCGCGCCCCAATAGGACTTCGGCTGCGCCCGAAAGATCCGCGCGCGCGATATTGGCGCGAGCAATCTCCGCGTGCTTCGGGCTGGCTTCGAGCGTGATCAGGCGCCCATTGCCAGGCAGAGCGCGGGCAAGCCAGATTGTGCTGTAGCCACCGAGAGTGCCTATTTCCAGAATATTTTTCGCTCCGTGGCTCTTCGCCAATATGTGCAGAAACTTGCCTTGTATCGGCGAAACATTGATCGGATCGAGGCCCGCTGTATTGCTCGATTCAAGAGCGGCTTCGAGCGCGGGATCGGGAGGAATGTAAAGGTTCGAGAGGTACGTGTCGACTGCGGTCCAGATCTGTTCGGTCATATTTATCCCATATGGCACGCATAACGGCGCCACATTTGGATTCTATGCCAAAAGTTCGCAAAGTGTCAGAATGACCGAAGACGATGCAGTGGCTGCGTCCAATACGCACGAACGTGTTCGGCATGGCGGCGGCAGTGGTGCTGATTTTCTCGGCGTCAATCTCGCTGGGAGCGCAATCGCCGGCCACGCAATCGCCCGCATTACAAAATACCGGGCCAGAAACTTCGCAATCGAATATGCCTGCGTGGCAAAAAGCCGCGGGTGGCCATCTCGAGTTTGAGGTGGCATCGCTAAAGCAAGATCCACCGGACGCGTCGGGGCAGCGGGTCATGCCGACGTCCAACGTGCCGCTCGCTCCTGGGGACACGTTTTCACCGACGGGCGGCCTCTTCCAGGCGACTCATTGGCCGCTGATCGCCTATATCTCCTTCGCGTACAAGCTTCAGCCAGGTCAGCTGCAATCCGTTAACAACGACCTCCCCAAGTGGACTTTGCAGGACTTTTTCGATATCGAGGCGCACGCCGCAGGCAATCCCACGAAAGATCAGTTTCGGCTGATGATGCAATCGCTGCTCGTTGACCGCTTCAAGCTGGCCATCCATTCGCAGACGCGCGAGCAGCCGGTCTTTTCGCTCGTGCTCGATAAGGCGGGGAAACTCGGTCCGCAACTTCGGCAGCACACGGAGGACTCGCCCGCATGCGCTCCCGCCACAGCCGCATCGGCTCTTCCCTTCACCACGAACACCGTCGAGGGAGGTTATCCGGCGGAGTGCGGCTCGGTTGAGATGATTCCGACGGGCAAGCGAGGTAGCGTCGGCGTTGGCGGTCGAAACGTTACGATGGGTATGATCGCGAGCACGATCGACGGAGCGGGCAATCTGATCGGCGAATTGGGACGGCCGGTGATCGACGGCACGGGCCTGAAGGGAATGTTCGATTTCCGAATCGACTTCGCGCCGCAGCTCCCCTTTATGCCGAATCCAGCAGCCGATCAGGGTGCGCCGACCTTCCTCGAAGCGCTGAAGGACCAGCTAGGACTGAAGCTCGATTCGCAGACGGGCGAAGTTCAGGAAATCGTCGTCGATCACGTCGAACATCCCACCGCGAACTAGTCCTCGCTTATCGCGGCACCATCTCGATGATCCAATAGGCCTGAACGTAAGCCAGCGCGCTGATCAATCCAGCGAAAATCACCGAATGCCAAAACGTCGAACGCAGCACTTTGCCTTCCTGCGCCACCAGGCCGACCGTCGTCACGCCAATCGCAATGTTTTGCGGTGAAATCATTTTCCCCGCAACGGCGCCGGAAGAATTGGTCGCGGCCAGCAGCACGGGGCTGATATGCAGTTGGTGCGCCACAACGACTTGCAAATTCCCGAAGAGCACATTACTCGCGGTATCGCTACCGCTCAAAAAGCACGCCACCCATCCGAGATAGCTGCTCAGCACTGGGAAGATGTGGCCCGTCCGCGCCATCGCGTCGCCGAGCGTGTAGGCCATTCCTGAATAATTGTAGAGGTAGGCCATGCCCACGATCACGATTGTTGTCAGACCGGGAATGCGGAGCTGGCGGAACGTTGTCCATCCTGATCGCGCGATTACTCCTGGCCTCGCTCGCAAGAAAAGCGCGGAAAGGAAGACGGCAACGAGCACTGCCGTTCCCGTCGCCAGCGGCTGGTATGTGTACAGCGCGGCGTACGGCTTGTGGTACAAGCTGATCAGCACGGCGTTGTGCAATCGCGGCACGTGAATCGCAAGCTGCCCATGCACGGGCACATTCAGCAGCGACCACAGCACCACGACGGCGGCGAGCAAAATCCACGGCATCCATGCTGCGAATGCCTGAGCAGCCGAGAGCCTCTTGCCGCCTTCGAGAGGACGCGACGGCGTTTGCCCTTCCGGCGGCGTTTCCGCTTGCGGTTTCCAAACGCACAGGAAACCAAGCAAGACGATCATCGAGAGCCCAGCCGCCAAAATGTCCGCGGTGAACGGCCCCCAGTAATTCGACACCGCGAATTGCGTGCCGGCAAACGTGAGGCCCGCGACGAGTGCCGCCGGCCATGTTCGCCGCAATCCGCGAAAGCCAGCCACAACACATACGAGGTATATCGGCAAAATGAGCGACATCACGGGAACCTGCCGTCCCACCATTGCCGACAGCTTCATCAGATCGAGACCGGTCACACCCGCGAGCGCCACAATCGGAATGCCCAGCGCGCCAAACGCCACTGGCGCCGTATCCGCGATGAGCGCGACCTTCACCGCCATTGCGGCGTCGTATCCAAGACCTACAAGCAAAAAGGCTGTCACGGCCACCGGTGCGCCGAATCCTGCCGTGCCTTCAAGTAGCGCGCCAAAGCAGAATGCAACGAGAATCACCTGCACGCACGGATCGGACGAAACGTGCTGCTCGATCCAATGCCGCAACAATTCGAACTTCCCAGTATCGACCGTCAGGTTGTATAGCCATAGAGCGCACAGCACAATCCACAAAATCGGCCAAACTGCGTAAATACCCCCATAGATCGTGCTCGCCGCCGCCAAGACAATCGGCATGCGCCACACGAATATGGCCAGCGCCGCAGCAGCAGCCAATCCCCACAAGGAGGAGAAGAGCCCGCTCTTGCGCAGTCCGCCCATCAGCACAAGGACGACAAACAACGGCAGTGCAGCGAGCAAAGCGGAAAAGAGAGGCGAGTGCGCAGGATCAAGAGGCTGAGGCCAGATTGCCGCAAGCGCGAGAGCCATGGAAGCTCCTAAAAACAATCGGCGGCGATTCTACTAGAAGAGCGTCCCAGCAGGCCCACAATATTTCAGGTCTCGATGTCCATTCGCAGGCAAGTCAATTCGCACCCCCGCAGTTATGTAACGACCGACTCGCTTTTCAGTCGGCGTTTTGTCCTTACAACGTGCCGAGCAATGCCGCTATCAGGGCCGCCCGCTCAGCCATCTTCCCAATCACGAGATGCTCGTTCAACGCGTGTGCGCCATCGCCCACGACTCCCAGTCCATCGAGCGTCGGCACGCCGAGCGCCGCCGTGAAATTTCCGTCCGATCCTCCGCCCGTCGAAGCTTCGCCCAACTCAATTCCCATCTCGCGCGCGATCGTCTGCGCATGCGCGAAGAGCTTCTTTACACCCGCCGTTCGCTCGAGCGGCGGCCGGTTGATCCCACCGCGTACTTCGATCTTCGCGCCTGCCAAGATCGGCTTCATCGCCTGCAAGCGCCGGTTCACCATCGCAACGTCCGCCAATCGCGTGCAACGCACATCCACCTGCGCACGGGCCTCCGCTGGCACCACGTTCGAAGCGCTCCCGCCGGAAACCACCGTCGCCTGCACCGTAATTCCCCGCGCCGGATCGTTCATCTTCATCAACCGCTGGATCTGCAGGGCCAACTCATGCACGGCACTCACGCCCGCGGCCGGATCGATCCCCGCATGAGCCGCCCGCCCGCGCACGATAATCTCCGCCGTGCCGACGCCTTTGCGCTGCGTCTTCAAAGCGCCACGCGGCCCGAGCGACGGCTCAAGCACCAATACGGCGTCGCTGCGCCGCGCTTCGGTTTCGATCAGTTTCCGTGACGTGTGGCTCCCGATCTCTTCATCGGAATCCCAGAAAAACACCAGTCGTTTCGTCGGCTTTATCCCCGCTTCGCGCAGCGCGTCCACCGCAAAGAGAGCCAGCACGAGCCCGCCCTTCATGTCGAATGTCCCGGGACCAAACGCGCGCCCGCCCGCAACGCGAAACGGCATCGTCCGCAGCGTCCCAACCGGATAGACCGTATCCAAATGTCCCAGAACGAGCAACTGCCCCGACTTGCTGCCGCCCCGCAGAGCGATTTCGCCGCGAACATGATTTCCGCGCTGCCGCTGCCGAATTACGCGGACCGCGGCGCCGCGCCTCTGCCACTCGCGCGCAACAATGCCTCCAAATCGATCCACGGCCGCCTTATCCGCGCTCGGCGATTCGCACTCCACAAACGCGCGCAACGTCGCGAGCATCGCCTTCTCACGCCGCCGCAACGAGCGGACCAATCCCCGCATTTGAGAAGCACTAGCCATGTGTAAGTGCACGAGCCTAAGGATAAAGTATCCGTTTTGCAAGCGTCAGTCTCTGCGGCCTCTGCGGCCGCACAATCGAGCCGGAAAGAGGTAGAATGCTTTCATGCAAGTGATAAATATTCCAGATCAAATCGCAGCGGAAGCGCGCGCACGCGGCATATCGACGGAAGTCTATGTTGAAGAGCTAATTACGAGCCGGGTAAAGAACGACCATCAAGGACAACGCAAGGCGATCGCAGCTGCGGTTGACCGTATTCTCGAGCGCCGCGATCAACACAAGCTTGCTGGGCCGAAAATCAAAGACTTAATCGATGAGGGCCGCAAGTACTGATGGCAACGTTCGTCCTCCGATTGGACCAAGGCGCTGCTGAATCGCGTCCGCAGTGGCGAGCAAATGCTTGTGCCAAGTCATTGGGCGCTCGAAGTTACTCATGCTCTCGTTCTTGCAATTCGCCAAGGACGAATTGTCAGACAGGACGCGATTGATTTTCTTGGAGATCTGAGCGATTTGCCATTTGAGGTTGATCTCAGTCCTTTCCGGCAAGAGCCAAAGACGTCTTATCTGTTGCTGAAAAGCATGCCGTCACGGCTTACGATATGGCATATCTTGAGCCGGCGCTCCGTCAAAAACTGGCGCTTGCCACGTTGGACACTGATCTGAAAAAGGCCGCACTTGCCGAAAGCCTCGTCCTGATCTAAATCCAAGCCCCCGATAAGTCCATATCGAGAACCTTACGGTGTGGGAGGCGTAGTCGGCACATTCGTCGGCGTCGGATTCACAGGATTAAACTTCGCCGCCAGCTCCGGCGTAGAGACAATTTCGTCAGGCTTTGGGTCCGTCGCCTTTGCCACCTCAACTGCAAAAACGTAGCTCGGTCCGAACATATTGCTTCGGAAGATCACCATCGTCTCGTCGGGCGAAAAGCGCACATTGGGTTCGAGCCGGTAATTGTGGTGCGCCATGTTGACGAGTCGCTCGGCGCGAAGCACTCCAGGCTGCCAAAAATCGGGCGAATTCAGCGCGCCTTCGCCTGTAATTTTCTTCGGCCGGAACAGGTAAATCCACTCACCGTCTGGCGCTTTGGCCACCTGCCCCGGATCGCCGCCGTCGCCCGTAAACAAGTCCGCATTCTTCGTGAGATTGAAGTGAATCGACCACTCATTGCGCTGCATGTGATACGCGCTCCGCTCGCCCGTTTCCAAATTGTAGCTGGCGAGAAAGAAGTCTTCGCCTCGCGGATATTGCCAGTCATACCAGATCGTCTTGCCGTCAAGCCCCCAGAATTCGTGACCAAAAATCTCCATCGTCATCGTCCGCTTGTGAATCAGCGTGTTGTGGCTGCCGTCAGTATGGATCGTCCAAATCCGGTCCACTTTTTGCCAGGGCCCTTCGTGGCAATACAGCAGTAGTTCAGGATCCGAAGGAGAAAAGAGCAGATGGTTAATCCAGTCGGTTGAGTGGAGCAGCACTTTCATTTTTCCGTTGTCCGGCCCGGGACGAAGATCGATCGTATACAGCAGCAGCGGTTGCCGCGAAGCGAGCCGACGCTCCATCATCTGCCCTTTCGACTCAGCCTGCACGTCGCCCGCGCTGCCGTTGTTTTGCGGCGGCCGCGGTTGATTTCCCGCCACCGCAGGTCCATCGTTCATCGTTCCCGCAGCGAGCGTCTCGTCTGCGTTGATCGTAATCACGCTCTCTCCGCGCTGCAGGCTCCCGACGACTTTCGTCACCTCGCCCGTATACATATCCGCTTTGTAGAGCGCGTTGCTCTTCGCCTCAGGATCGAACTTCGTAAAAAAGACCGACGGCGTTTTGCGACCGGCCTGCACGAGATGAACCGCATACTCAAAACGCGCCCGGGGATCCGTGTCGCCGGCTGGCGGCTTGCCGTGCGCCACAAGCAGCCGGGTCTTTCGCGTGACGAAGTCGAACACGTGAATCCCATCCGGCGCGGTGTAGACCATCAGCTTGCCGTCCGGGCTGTATGCATTGACGTTGAAGTAAAGCGACTGCGACCCGGGCTTATCCGTCAACCGGAAGATGCGATGCCCGGTATCCCTATCGACCCAAGTCTTCGGCAAATCCTGCGCAACAGCAGCACTGGCAATGAATGCGACAAGCAAAACGAGAAAGGAAATTCGCTTCATGTCACTCGACCCCATGCTTCCCTGTCCTGTATCTATGACGCTCTTTCACTCCCAAGGCACGACCCGCTTAAAATAGACCGGACGGCACCCGGCTGTCTAATTGAAAGAAAGCACATGGTTTGGACACCGCCTTCAGCCTCACAATTCCCACATCCTGCATCTTCGTATAGAATTGATACGTTCACGCGAAACTAAATATCGCAATCCGAGGCCAAGATGATCCTCGATATTGACGCCATCCGCAAAATACTGCCCCACCGTTATCCGTTCCTGCTCGTGGACGGCATTGAAGAAATGGAATCTAAAAAGCGTGTTGTGGGAATCAAGAACGTCACGATCAACGAGCCTTTTTTCCCCGGCCATTTTCCCGGCAAGCCTGTGATGCCCGGCGTCCTAATAATTGAAGCGCTCGCGCAAACCGGCGGCGTCCTTTTGCTCTCAGAAGTTCTCGACCGCGACAAAAAGCTCATTTATCTCGTGGCGGTCGATAACGTCCGCTTTCGGCGCCCGGTCGTCCCCGGCGATCAATTGAAGCTTGAGCTGGTCGTCGTCAACATCCGTGGCACATTCTGCCGCATGGACGGCAAAGCGCGCGTGAATGGCGAATTGGTCGCCGAAGCTTCGATGATGTGCAAGATGGTGGATCTCAGCGAACTCGAGCAACCCCAGTCGGCCCCACAGCCGACTCCCGAGCCTGCGGGAGCACAAAAATAAGACGAGTGGAATATTGAATGAGTGGAATTGATCAATTGAGTGAAATCGATCCGAGAGCCGTCATCTCGCCCACAGCTCGATTCGGCGCTGGAGTCAGAATCGGTGCCTATGCGATCGTCGGCGATGATGTTGAACTGGGCGACGGCTGCGTCCTCGATCATCACGCGATGGTCCAAGGTCCCGCCAAACTCGGCCGCAATAATCGTGTCTATCCCTTTGCAGCGGTCGGAGGCGATCCGCAGGACATCACCTTCCGCGGCGAACGCGTCTGGCTCGAAGCCGGTGACAACAATACCTTCCGCGAATTTTGCACGGTGAATCGCGGCACGGCAAAAGGCGGTGGCGTTACACGCCTAGGCAGTCACAATCTCATCATGTCTTACGCGCATATCGGCCACGACGGCCAGATCGGCGATCATACGATTTTCGTGAACAACGCGTCGCTTGCCGGCCATGTCACCGTGGAAGACTACGCGCAGATCGGTCCGTTCTGTCAGGTGCACCAATTCTGCCGCATCGGAAAATATTCATACATGGGCGCGAACAGCATCATCTCGCAAGACGTGCTGCCCTACTCGATCGTCGTCGCCCCGCGCGCCACAAAATGCTACGGTGCCAACAAAGTTGGCCTCGAACGCAACGGCTTTTCGCCCGAACGCGTTCAAGCCATCGAACAGGCATACAGATTCCTCTTGCGCTCCAAGCTCAATACCTCGCAGGCAGTCACGAAGATGCGCGAAACCCTCTGCCATTCCGAAGACGTCCTATCTCTGGTGCAGTTCATCGAATCGGCCGAGCGCGGGCTCACAAAGTAGCGGAGATGACAGACGCCGCAGCCGGAAATTGGGGCCTCATCGCCGGAAACGGCGACTTTCCCTTTCTCGTCCTGGAGGGGGCGCGCAGCCGCGGCATCGAAATGGCCGTGATCGCGATTCGCGAAGAGGCGTCGCCAAGCCTCGAACGCGCTGCAAAAAAGCTGCATTGGGTAAGTCTGGGAGAGTTGAGCCGGGCCATCGAGTTGCTTCACAGCGAAGGCGTGAAGCGCGCGGTGATGGCGGGTCAGGTGAAGCATAACAAAATATTCAGCTCGATTCGCCCGGATTGGCGTCTCGCAAAACTTCTCTTTTCGCTCAACACGAAGAACACCGACGCCCTGATCGGAGCCGTCGCCCGCGTCCTCGAAGACGAAGGCATCGAGCTGGTAAATTCGACTGAGTTCCTTGGCTCGCTACTGCCGCAAACGGGTATTCTGACCAGGCGTGCGCCCGATGATTCCGAGCGAGCGGACATCGAATACGGCCGCCACATCGCGCAGCAAATCGCAGGCCTCGATTTGGGGCAAACGGTCGTGATTCGAGACCGTGCATGCGTCGCGATCGAAGCGATGGAAGGCACCGACGAAACGATCGAGCGCGCCGGAAGAATTGCAGGCGGCCAGCGCCTCGTGGTGGTAAAAGTGAGCAAGCCGAAGCAGGATATGCGCTTCGACGTTCCGGTGGTGGGACGCAGGACAATCGACGTGATGAGGCAAGCGAACGCAACGGCCCTCGCCATCGACGCCGGACGAACGCTCCTCTTCGAGCGCGACGATCTGATCCGCGCCGCCGATGAAGCCGGAATCGCCATCGAGGCATTCGCGGTCGAAAGACCGGAAGCAAAGAAGAAATCGTGACAGGAAAGACGATTCGCGTGGCGGTAGCAGGCGTCGGAGGCTTCGGCAAGAATCACGCCCGCGTCTGGAGCGGCATGGAAGGCGTGGAACTCGCCGCTATCGTCGACGAAAATAAAGAACGAGCAACGCAAGTCGCCGCCGAATTCAACACGAAGGCTGTCGATAATCTCGACGATCTCGCCGCGACCGGAATTGACGCCGTCAGCGTCGCGGTTCCAACGACGGATCATGCGGAAGTCGGTTGCCGTTTGCTCGATGCGGGACTCGATGTGCTCGTCGAGAAACCGATGGCCGCATCGATCGCCGAAGCCGATAGATTGATCGCTGCCGCGAAACGCTCAGGGCGAATTTTGCAGATCGGTCATGTCGAGCGTTTCAACGGCGCCGTTGTCGCCGCGCAGAAAATTATTTCGAAACCGATGTTCTTCGAAGTCCACCGTCTCGGCATCTTCACGCCGCGCAGCCTGGATGTAGATGTGGTATATGACGTCATGATCCACGACCTGGACATCCTGCTGGCGCTCGTCGACGCGCCAATCGTCGATTTGAAGGCGGTCGGAATCCCGGTGATTACGGACAAGGTCGACATCGCCCACGCCCGCGTGGAATTTGAAACCGGTACTGTGGCAAACGTCACCGCGAGCCGCGTTTCCACCGAGCGTGTCCGTAAGATGCGCTTCTTTCAGGCGCACGAATATGTTTCTCTCGATTTCACGCGGCAGGACGTGCTGCGCATCCGCGTCCAGCCGGGCAACCCGCAGCCCGGAATCGGCTTTGAGAAGGTGCCAACCACGATGGAAGAACCGTTAAAAGCCGAGCTGGCCGCGTTCGCCGATTGCGTGCGGATGCGGAAGACTCCAGTCGTCGATGGCGTTGCCGGCCGCCGGGCACTTGAGCTAGCCGATAAGGTGATGGCTGGCATCCAAGAACATGGGAAGCGCGTCCAAACAAGCGCCTTCGCGTCCCTATCGACCCCGTGATCAGATCGTGACCAGACAATGATCAGCCGCACATTGGTGCCCCGCGACGTGAAGCCCGTCAATGGCGACGAGCCCAGGAAAGCGGGCAGCCGTCTGACCACCTACATGGACGACCGCATGGTCGTCCCGGCCGGTCCTTCCGATGCCCCGCCGCTGAACGGAAAATCGAATATCCCGCAGCACATGCCGCTTGGCGTACTCGTGGACCGTCAACTGGTCCCGCGCGATATGCCGGTCAAGCCGATCGAGCGATCTATTGAATCCCAGGAAAAGGGCGTGATGGCGCTTGAGGTTCTTGATGCGCGGATGCTTGTGCCCGCACACATCAAGCCTCTGGAACCGGAGCAACAGGAACTATTCACGCCGATTGATGCAGTGAAGTTCCGCGATGTAATCGAGCCGGACATGTTCATCACCGGCGACGCGAATCTCCTGATTGAACCTGAGGAAAAGCATGACGCCAAATGGGATAACCTCGCCCGCATAGGGTCAATCGTTGCGCATATTCTTCTCATCCTCTTCCTGATCAACATAGGCAGAATATTCAAGCCCACCGTCCCGACGCAGGCGGACCTCGACCGAGCGCAGAAAGAACTCAGTTTTGTATACCTGCCGCCTGAAACTGCCACGCCTGCGCCGCCCGTGCCGAAAATGCCGCGCCTTGACCCCAAAATGCTCGAGCGCATGGCGCCTCCGGTCGAAAAGCCTTTGCTTCCCGAACCTGCGCCTCAGCCCCCTCCGCAGCCGGTCAAGCCGCAACCGGACTTGCCCGAGGCTCCGACCCCGCACGTGGCAACGCCGCAACCGCCGCGTGCACAGCAACCGCCTCCATTGGCCCAAAACAGCGCCCAGCCACTGCCCTCGCAGTTGGAGCCGATTAAGCCGCAGAATAATCATCTCAATCTACAGTTGCCCGATTCCTCACCGGGCCAGATACTTCAGCAGCAAGAACAGGATGCGCTCAAGAACCGGGGCGGAGGAACCTTTTCGACGCAAGGCCAATTTCCAGCAGGACCTGGCGGCCAAGGCGCCGGACCTTCTGTTGGCAATCAGGTCCAGATCCTCACGCCCACCGAAGGCGTGGACTTCAACAGCTACATTCAACGCATGCTCGACACGATTCGCCGCAATTGGTACGCCGTCATGCCGCAGTCCGCAATGCTAGGCGACAAAGGTGTTGTCTACATCACCTTCCAGATCAATCCAGACGGCAGTGTTCAGCCGCCCGATCCCCAGATGCAGGGCACTTCCGGCAAACCGCCGCTCGATAATGCCGCAATATCCTCCATCCGCGCCTCAAACCCGTTCGAGCCGTTGCCCCGAGACTTCCATGGGCCTTACATGCGGTTTGGAATCTACTTCCTGTATAATTTGCCCGTCGAATATCTCAACCATCACTAAGCGATTCTTGTGCAAATTAATCGCACACAAGTGGCCGGCGCACTGTTGCTCGCTGGTCTCATCCTCTTGATCGCTCTTCTCCGCTATTGGATGTTTTCCGGATGAACGGCTTGCCCTCCGAAATGACGCCGCTCATTGTCGTGTTAGGACCGACCGCCACAGGCAAATCAGCCCTTGGAATCGAACTGGCTCGCCGCTTCAACGGCGAAGTCGTTGTCTGCGATTCGACGCAGGTCTACCGTCATTTCAATATCGGCACAGCTAAAGTGCCTGCCCCAGAGCAGCACCGAATCCCGCACCACTTAACCGATCTGGTCGAGCCAGACGAAATATTCACCGCAGGCGAGTATCGCAAGCGCGCCATAGCCGTGCTGGATGATTTGAAACCTCGCGGCAAATTGCCCGTGATCACGGCAGGTACCGGCCTCTACCTTCGCGCCCTGCTCGAAGGCCTCGCCGATGCACCCGAGCGCTCCGCGGAACTCCGGTCACGCCTACGCGAAACGGTGCTACGGCGCGGGCCGGAGTATCTGCATCAGCTGCTCGCCAGGATCGATCCCGAGGCTGCGCGAAAAATCGCGGTGCGGGACACACAAAAGGCCATCCGCGCAGTCGAGATTCGCATGTTGGCGCGGCAAACGGTCGGCGAAGTCCATCGCTCCGGACGCGAGGCCCTTCAGGGCTTCCGAGTGACGAAAATCGGCCTCGCACCAAATCGAAAGGCTCTGTATGCGCATATCGAGGCTCGCACGCGCGCGATGATCGCGAGCGGCTGGATAGAAGAGGTGCGGGCTCTCGTCGCCGAACGGATCGCCTCAAACGCAAAGCCGTTCCAATTCATCGGCTATCGCGAATTGGCGGACCACCTTGCAGGAAAAACCGGCCTCGAAGACGCCATCCGTTGCATCCAGCGGGCGACACGGCAGTTCGCCAAACGCCAAATCACCTGGTTTCGTCGTGAGCCGGACGTCCACTGGCTCGAGGGATTCGGAACCGACCCAGAGATAATCGACAAAGCCGTTGGAATTATTGTGAAGCGATTCAGTGAGGCTTGATCTCACCACACGTCGTTCCCGCTTGACCAGCTAGAATGCAAAGTTTGCTTGACCCCTCGTTCCAGTACGAGTATCTTTCGAACTTACATACGGTCACGTATGGCTAGCCCATCCCCTGTTCGACTACCACTTCAACCAAGCGATTGGATTCGGGCTGGTATCGCCCGATTAGCGAGCGAGGGCGTCGAATCCGTTCGAGTCGAAGTGCTCGCCCGCGATTTGAGCGTCAGCAAAGGCAGTTTCTACTGGCACTTTCGCGATAGAGACGAACTGCTGATGCAAATGTTGCAAACCTGGGAAAGTTCCGAAGCGGAGTGGCTCTCGAGCGAAGAGACCGAGTCTGCAGAAAAGCCGAATGCCGCAGCCCAGTGGGCGCGATTCGTGGCGCGAAGCGCCGAGCCGGAGAGAATCCGGGAAGAAATTGCGGTTCGAGCATGGGCCCGGCGGGACGAACGCGTGGCTACCCGTGTGGCGGACGTGGAAAAACGGAAAGTCCGGGTTATCGCGAACATCCTCGGCGAGGTCGGCTTCAACCGGCAGGCAGCCGAGTCCTGGTCCGAAATGGTCTGCCTGGTGTACTCGGGTTGGCTGGATCGGACGGCCCGCGACGGGAAATTCCGGTTGTCGGGACGGGGCTTGGGCGAGTTCCTTTCTGAATTGGTATTGGCTGCGTCCGCCAAAGCTACAGCGGCCAATCAGTGAACCACGATAGACCCTTATGCGTCTAAAGATTCGAAGTGACGGCTAGGGCGCAGTCTCATTTGTTAAAGGTTCTTTACCTGTTGTTACCTTCTGTCACGTCTCCCTAGATGTCATAATACCGGGACCCCGATAGTTCGGCCCTAAAGCGGCGAGAAGTATCCCTTCCGCCTGCTGCCGGCGAGGAGCCTAACAAGCATGTGGATCGTCAGGCTTGCATTACGCAGGCCTTATACCTTTGTCGTCGCCGCGATTTTGATATTGATCGTCGGCGTCGTCTCCATTATCCGGACTCCCGTCGATATCTTCCCCAATATCGACATTCCGGTCGTAAGCGTCCTCTTCAACTACAGCGGGTTCTCTCCCGAGGACATGTCGAGTCGGATCATCTACGTTTATGAGCGCATCCTCACCACGACCGTCGACAATATCGAGCATATTGAATCGGAGTCACTGGATAGCCGCGGGATCGTCAAGATCTACTTCCAGCCCGGCACGCAAATCGCGACGGCGATCGCGCAAGTCACTTCCGTTTCGCAGACAATCGTTAGACAGTTGCCTACTGGAACCACGCCGCCCCTGGTAATTACCTACAACGCCTCCACCGTTCCCGTGCTGCAACTCGCCCTCTCCGGCCCGGGATTAAACGAGCAGGAGCTATTCGACTCCGGCGTCAATTTCATTCGTCCGCAGCTCGTCACGGTCCCCGGCGCCGCCATCCCGTATCCCTATGGCGGCAAGCAGCGGACGATCATGGTCGATTTGAACTTGCCGGAGCTGCAAGCCAAGAATCTATCGCCGGTCGATGTGGCGAGCACGATCGCTTCCCAAAATCTGATCCTCCCGGCCGGCACGGCCAAAATCGGTCCATACGAATACCAGGTCGACATGAACGGCCCGGCGGAGACCATCCGCGATATCAACAATCTGCCGATCAAGACAGTAAACGGTTCGACGATTTACATTCACGATGTAGGGAACGTAAGAGATGGATTCACGCCCCAAACGAACATCGTGCGCGTGAACGGAAATCGCGCGGCGCTTATGTCAATCCTGAAATCCGGCGCCTATTCCACGCTGGACATCATCAAGGACATCAAGGCGAAGCTTCCTCAGATTGAAGACGCGCTTCCCGTGAAAGTCGATATCCGGCCTGTATCTGACCAATCGATTTTCGTGCTTGCTTCCATCAACGGCGTAATTCGCGAGGGCGCGATTGCGGCGGTGCTCACCGGGCTCATGATCCTTCTATTTCTAGGGAGCTGGCGCAGCACGATAATTATCGCCATCTCAATCCCGCTTTCTGTTCTCACGTCCTTGATCGTACTAAGTGCATTGGGCGAGACGATCAACATCATGACGCTCGGCGGCCTCGCACTCGCCGTCGGTATCCTCGTTGACGACGCGACTGTCGCCATGGAGAACATCCATCGCAATCTCGACCAGGGCAAAGAACTTTATCAGGGCATTCTCGACGGCTCGGCGCAGATCGCAGTCCCGGCGCTCGTCTCGACGCTCGCCATCTGCATCGTTTTCGTGCCGATGTTTTTCCTCGCCGGCGTCTCGAAATATCTATTCGTCCCACTCGCTGAAGCCGTCGTCTTTGCGATGATCGCGTCCTACTTGCTATCGCGAACTCTTGTGCCGACGATGGCGCGGTATCTTCTCGTCCAGCAGACCGAGGATGAGCGGCGGGAATTGACCCTAAGATCTCGCAACCCGCTCGTGAAAATGCAGGCGAAATTCGAATACGGTTTTGAGCGCTTCCGGCACGGGTATCACCGCATTCTGCAAGGGGCAGTGCGGCATCGAAAGGTCTTCACCGTATGCTTTCTTGCCTTCTGCGTGCTCTCTTTCGCGCTCCTTCCCTTTGTCGGCGAAGACTTTTTCCCCCGCGTCGACAGCGGCGAATTCAAATTCCACATTCGCGCCCCCATCGGAACGCGCATCGAGGAAACCGCAAGCCTGTGCGATCAGATCGAAGCCGATATTCGCCAGACGATTCCCTCATCGGAATTAACGAGCATTGTCGACAACATCGGCTTGCCCTACAGCAGCATCAACCTGTCGTACAGTAATTCGGCGCCGATCGGCCCCGAAGATGCAGATATCCAAGTTGAGCTGGCGCAGAATCACCGACCGACAATCGATTACGTCCGCGAATTGCGTAGGAAACTGCCCCGCGATTTCCCCGGCGTGGACTTTTATGAATTGCCCGTGGATATCGTCAGCCAGATTCTCGACTTCGGTCTGCCCGCGCCAGTCGATATCCAGGTCGTAGGCCGAAATCTGGTGGCCAATCACCAATTCGCCGACCAACTGATGAACAAGCTGAAATTCGTGCCGGGGATTGTCGACCTGCGCATCCAGCAGCCGCTCAACTATCCCCGCCTGCATATCGATGTGGACCGCACGAAGGCCAACCAAGTTGGGCTTACGCAGCGCGACGTCGCCAGCAACCTGCTCCTCTCGCTCAGCGGAAGCGGACAAGTGCAGCCGACCTTCTGGCTCGATCCCGCAACCGGCGTCAGCTATTCAGTCAACGTCATGTCTCCGCAATACCGCGTCGATTCGCTTTCTGACCTTGAGAATATTCCGGTCACGGGCAGCACCGATTCCGCCCCGCAGATTCTCGCTGGACTCGCTTCCTTCACGCGCGGCGGAGAGATGGGTGTGATTTCGCATTATAATATCCAGCCCGAAATCGACATTTTCGGGGCGGTCGACGGTCGAGACTTAGGCAGCGTCGCGCGCGAGATCACTCCGATTATCAATGACAGCAAGAAGAACCTGCCGCACGGCTCTCAAATCGTCGTGCGCGGGCAAATGGAAACTATGAATTCTTCATTCGAAGGCCTGCTCGGCGGACTCGTTTTCTCGATCTTGCTCGTTTACCTGCTTATTGTGATCAACTTCCAGTCGTGGCTCGATCCATTCATTATCTTGATGGCCCTGCCCGCGGCGTTGGCGGGCATCGTGTGGTTTTTATTTGTCACTGGCACAACGATCAGCGTCCCTGCCTTAACCGGTGCCATCATGTGCATGGGCGTCGCCACGGCCAATAGCATCCTTGTCGTGAGCTTCTCTAAAGAGCGTCTCGAAGAAGGCAAGACACCCGCCGAGGCTGCCCTGGAAGCAGGATTCACGCGCTTCCGCCCTGTCCTAATGACGGCTCTTGCGATGATCATCGGTATGCTTCCAATGTCGCTGGGTATGGGCGAAGGCGGAGAACAGAATGCACCGTTGGGCCGCGCGGTAATCGGCGGGCTGATGCTCGCCACAGTGGCCACCCTGTTCTTCGTGCCCGTGTTCTTCAGCGTCGTGCACGGACACAAGCGCGATGAGATTATTTCGGCGACGGAGTCCTCAGGAGACGCGGAATGACGCAAAGCGAACGCTTCAAATCTGGCCGGCGCCTGTCCGACCCCCAGGCCGGTAGAGGTCTCCTGGCTGCGCTGGTCGCGTTGCTGATCGTCGCCGGTATCGTTGTCGCGGGTATCGTCCCGCGCATGCATGCCGCAAGGGATCTGAAGACGGCGACGGACGAACTCGCCGTGCCGACTGTCGTTGTGACGCAGCCGCGCGAAGGGGCGCCCCAGACAGAAATCGTTCTGCCCGGCAACATCGAAGCCTTCACCGATTCCCCAATTTACTCGCGCACGAACGGCTATCTTAAGAAATGGTATGCCGATATCGGCGCGCACGTAAAAAAGGGCGAATTACTCGCCGAAATCGAGACACCCGAAGTCGATCAGCAGCTCGATCAGGCTAAAGCCGACCTGAACACCGCCGAGGCAAATTTCAATCTCGCACAAACCACGGCGCAGCGTTATCAGGACCTGGCAAAGAGCGACTCGGTTTCCAAGCAAGCCGTCGATAATGCGATCGGCGATTTCCAGGCAAAGAAGGCGATGGTCGCATCCGCTCAATCAAACATGAACCGGCTCGAGCAGCTGCAATCCTTCGAGAAAATCTACGCACCATTCGATGGAGTGATCACCGCCAGAAACACGGACGTGGGTCATCTCATCAATTCCGGTGCGAGCGCGCCCGGAAATGAGCTCTTTCATATTGCGGCGATTAACAAGCTCCGCGTCTACATCAACCTGCCCCAGGAATATTCCGCCTCCGCAAGACCCGGCCTGCCCGCCGATCTGGAACTGCAGGAATTCCCCGGGAAGAGGTTCAAGGGAACGCTCGTGCGCACTGCGAACGCAATCGATCCCTCCTCGCGCACCCTCTTGACGGAGGTCGACGTCGACAATCCCACTGGCAAGCTTCTGCCCGGTGCGTTTGCGCAGGTTCACCTGGAAATACCCTCGGGCGCGCCATCCGTGATCATCCCAGTAACGGCTTTGATCTTTCGCGCTCAAGGCTTGCAGGCAGCGGTCGTGAACGATGGCAAGCACGCCGAGATTCGCAACATCGCCATCGGCCGCGACTATGGAGACGAAGTCGAAGTGCTTTCGGGGCTTACGACGCAAGACCACGTGATGGTGAGCCCGCCCGATTCGCTCGTTCAAGGAGAAGAGGTGCGCGTAACGCAAGCCTCGAGCAGTGATGTGCAGAACGGCGCCGGACGCGCATCCTCGACCGTAGGCCGCCAGACTTCAGGCGGGCGATAGGTTGTACCTCAGAAGAAAAGAAGTCCGTCTGCATCGTAGAGGCTCGATGAAACGCAACGTTGTTCTTGGGCTTAGCATTCTTGTGCTGGGCGGCTGCACCATCGGACCGAAATACCAGCGGCCCGCTGTCGTCACGCCGCAGGCTTACCAGGAGCCTGGACAAGAATGGAAACTTGCCGCGCCGAGCGACGCCATCGCCAAGGGAACGTGGTGGGAAATCTACCAGGACGCGCAACTCAACGCACTGGAAGACCAACTCACCGCTGCAAACCAAACGTTAAAAGCGGCGCAGGACCGTTTTTCTGCGGCGCGTGCGGCAATTGCGAGCATCAGAGCTGCATATTACCCGACGCTGAGCGTTAGCCCATCAGCCGCTGGAATTGGCCAATCCCAAAACAAAGAGCTGTACAGCAACAGCGGCCATCAAACGTATTCCGATTATCAGATTCCCTTTGATGTCGCCTATGAGCCCGATCTTTGGGGACGCGTTCGTCAAAGCGTGGAAAGCGCGCGCGCGAATGCGCAAGCGAGCGCCGCAGACCTGGCAAACGTCGCCCTGAGCATGCACGCCGAACTGGCGCTCGATTATTTCGACCTCCGGAGCATGGATTCGCAGGAGCAATTGCTGCAATCCACGGTGAATTCATACACCGAGGCGCTGCGCCTCACGCAAGAGCTTTACAATGGCGGCCTGGCCTCCGCCGTTGACGTAGCCCAGGCGCAAACCCAGCTCGAGACGACGCGCGCCCAAGCGGTTGACATCGGCGTGCGGCGCGCAGCCGACGAACACGCAATTGCCGTCCTCGTCGGACAGCCCGCCTCGGATTTCAAGATCGACCCTTTGCCCCTGACGGTCCCGCCTCCCGCGATTCCTCCCGGCTTGCCGTCGGATTTGCTCGAGCGCCGCCCTGATATCGCGGCGGCCGAAAGAATCGTCGCTTCCGAGAACGCGCTGATCGGCCTGGCGCGGACGGCTTATTTTCCCAATGTCTTGATCAACGGTGCCGGAGGGTTCGATAGCGCGAAAATCACGACGCTCTTACAGGGCCCGGCAGGATTTTGGTCGCTCGCCGGCTCCGCCGCGGAAACGATCTTCGAAGGCGGAGCGCGCCGTGCCGCGGTTCAAGAGGCAAGGTCAAATTACGATCAGTCAGTCGACAATTACCGGCAGGCAGTGCTCACGGCATTTCAGGAAGTGGAAGACAATCTTGCCGCGCTGCGGATTCTAGAAACCGAGGCGAGTACAGAAGATGCCGCCGTCGCGGCCGCGCAGCATTCACTTTCTCTTTCGCAAACACGCTATAGAGGCGGCGTGACGAACTACCTTGAAGTAACGACCGCGCAAAGTGCCGCCTTGGCCGACGAACGGGCGGCCGTCGACATTCTGGCGCGGCGAATGGCCGCAAGCGTATTGCTCGTCAAAGCTCTCGGCGGCGGCTGGAACACCTCGCAGATGCCGCAAGTCTCACAATTGCACCCATAGCGGGTTCGTCTGTTTGCCCTTGTAGCGGCCGACTTGCCGTTCAGTCGGGCGCTCCCGCCTTTGCCTTCTCCTTAACCTAACCTCCTCTGCCTCATTGCTTCCTATTCCTCCTCCGCCGCGCTCGCCACTTTCAGCACCGAGAGAAACGCTTCCTGCGGAATATCCACTTTCCCCACGCGCTTCATCCGCTTCTTCCCTTCTTTTTGCTTTTCCAGCAGCTTGCGCTTTCGCGAAATATCTCCGCCATAGCATTTGGCCAGCACGTTCTTGCGAATCGCGCTGATCGTCTCGCGCGCGATTACGCGGCTGCCGATGGCCGCCTGCAAAGGCACCTCAAACTTCTGGCGCGGGATCAGCTTTCGCAGCCGCGAAACAAGGTCGCGGCCGCGTTCATAGGCTTGGTCGCGATGGCATACCATCGTCAGCGCGTCGACCGACTCCCCGGCTACCAGCACGTCGAGCTTCACCAGATCGGATTCGCGATAGCCCGAAAGGTGATAGTCGAGCGATGCGTAACCGCGGGAGACGCTCTTCAGCCGGTCGTAAAAATCGAGCACGATCTCATTGAGCGGCATTTCGTAGGTGAGCATCACGCGCGTCGGTGAAAGATATTCGAAATTTCTTCTGCACGCCGCGCTTTTCTTCGCAGAGCTGCAGCATCGCCGCCGACCGAATCATCTGACGTGATGATCATGGCCGTCAGAATCGGCTCTTCGATATCTTGATCGACGCTTGGCGGCGGAAATTTCGTGGGATTGTCCACTTCCATCACTTCACCAGCGGTCGTGGTGATGCGGTAACGCGACGCTGGGTGCAGTCGTGATCAGGTCGATATTGAATTCGCGCTCCAGCCGCTCCTGCACGATCTCCATATGCAGCAGGCCAAGAAAGCCGCAGCGGAAACCGAAACCCAGCGCCACGGAATTTTCCGGCTCGTAAAAAAATGCCGCGTCGTTCAGCTGCAGTTTGCCCAGCGCGTCCCGCAGAAGTTCGTAGTCGCTTGCGTTCACAGGATAAAGTCCGGCGAAGACCATCGGTTTGATCGCTTCAAATCCCGGCAACGCGGGGGCGGGACGATCGGCCTCGATCACCGTATCGCCCACTCGCGCATCCGCCACGCGCTTGATGTTCGCGATCACAAAGCCGACGTCGCCCGCCGACAAGCTCATCCAGCACCACCGGCTTCGGCGTGAGCACGCCCAGATTTTCCACTTCGTAGACTTCATTATTGGCGCAAAGCCGAATCTTCATTCGCGGCGTGATGTGCCCCTCCATCACGCGCACCAGAACCACCGCGCCTCGAAACGGATCGAACCACGAATCAAAAATAAGCGCTCGCAGAGGCGTTATCTGCGTCCCCTTTCGGCGCTGGAACGCGTTTCACGATGGCTTCGAGCACATTCTCGCACGCCAATTCCGCTTTTCGCGCTGATGAGGAGCGCATCCGTCGGCAGGAATCGCCAGCACATTTTCAATCTGTTCCTTCACGTGATCGGGACTGGGCCGCCGGCAGATCAATTTTATTGATAACAGGAATGATCGTCAGGTTGTGGCGTGCCGCGAGAAACGTATTCGCAACGGTCTGTGCCTCAACGCCTTGGCTCGCATCCACCACCAGCAGCGCGCCCTCGCAAGCCGAAAGCGCTCGCGAAACTTCGTACGAAAAATCGACGTGCCCCGGAGTATCGATCAGATTCAGCCGGTATTCGTGGCCGTCCTGCGCCGTGTAATGCAGCCGAATGCT
Organism: uncultured Acidobacteriota bacterium; assembly: GCA_963753205.1. Classification (GTDB taxonomy): domain Bacteria; phylum Acidobacteriota; class Terriglobia; order Acidiferrales; family UBA7541; genus Palsa-295. The sequence goes on from CAVWBL010000006.1 coordinate 219,703, forward strand.
TTTTGCTTTGATGGTAATGCCGCGCTCGCGCTCTAAATCCATCGAGTCGAGCACCTGTGCCTGCATTTCGCGTTGGCTGAGCGCGCCGGTAAGTTCCAGCAGGCGGTCCGCCAGCGTGGATTTCCCGTGATCGATGTGAGCAATGATGCAGAAATTTCGGATGAAATGGGGGTCCATGAATTTTTGTGTACATTTGAGTGTGCCATAGAGTGCCTCGGCGGCCAAATTCCACTGCGTTTCGTGGGATACGCTGCGTAGGTGGTGGTTCAATTTGGGAATCAGGCCATTCGCAAGGGTTTCTCGGAATCGTGCGGCCATAGGGAAATACCTGAGCTAAATTTCTTCCCCCTGAGGAAAGAGATTAGCCCTCGTTTGCACTTGGTTACCGCTGGAGTAACCATCCAAGAAACGCCTTAACTTGGACGCAAACAGCTGTACCTCCGTGGAACGACTCACAACTCACGTTACATGAATGAGATAGCAGCGCGTGGTCCTGAGTTTTGCGCTAATTGCACACGACGCGATCGTCGCCGGTGAGATCGCGCGCGCGATTTCTTCAGATCAGGCGTGGTAATCGAATTGCCTTTCCTTATGCGGGGTTATTGGGGGAAGGGTCGCGGGTGATCGGCAGTCTTCGGAGTTCTTGGGCGAGGTTTAGGGCTTGGGATCGGGATTTCGGCTGGGTTTATCGGACGGCAATCCTCGTAATATTGCTCGTCGCACTAATCGTTGCTCCATTTTGGTTTTTCGGCGGCAGAAGCTCACGCACCGCAAGCTCCGCGCAAGCATTCGCTCCATCGCAGGGTGATTCGGCCGGCCAATCGTCCTCTTGGCTGACAAATCCAGAAGCAGGCGACGATATAGAGCAATATCCGCTTTATCCGTATTCGATCATCGCCGGAGGCGCGCGCAGCCGCGAAGAGCTCGCCCGGGCGATCCACAACGATCCGGTAGTAGCCCACCACTACGCCGATTTCCAAGTCGCCAGCACGCGCGTGATCCGGCTCGATCGCAGCGAATTGATGTACGTTTCCTATCGCATCGGCGATAGCGTCTTTTGGACGAAGAAGCCGCTCCTGCTGCCGGCAGGCGAGACGCTCTTGACGGACGGAAAAAATACAGCGCGGACGCGGTGCGGGAATCGGCTTTCTGCAACGCCAGTTGCGCCGGTTTTGCCGAATCAGCCCAGACCCGAAGCACTCGATGCCGCGCCCGATCTGCGCCCATTTGCTGCCGCGAGACGGCCCGAGCTATCGATGCTGGCGCCTCCCATGGCTCTCATTCCCGCGCCAACCGGCTCCCTCACCCCGCCTACCCTCGCGACGAATGAGCCCCTTGATGGTCTCCCCTTGCCGATTCCGCCCGTGTACTTCCCTATCGTCGGGGGAGGCAGCCCGGGCACGCCCGGCGGACCGCCGGTTTTGCCGCCGCCCGTCGCAACCCCCGAGCCCGGAACGTTTACCCTCCTCCTCGCCGGACTTGCGCTGACCGTGCTGTTGTATTGGCGCAAAACAAGAGGAAAAGCCGCAGAAGAAAAGCCCAACGAGTCCCAACGCTAGTCGTTCCAGCCTCACAAAGAATCAGAACCTGCTGCACCGTGCCGCAGCCTTCCGCGCAAAGCTGCGGATTTTCCGTCTGTGGATTTTTAGAGCTTCGATCGCGCCGAACCTGTCCCAAAATCCGGCTATACGGCGCCAAAGGCGCCAATTTTGGTTCGAAAATCCGTCATAACATGTCTCAAATTTGACACATAAACAGTCCTTGCAAGTTAGTTTATATTTTGGTATACTAGTGATTGTGTTTTCGGCATGGCGGCCCGCTTTAAGGAATATGATCAACCCACGAGAAGGGGGAATTAGCCCAGATGATCGAAGAAGAGGCAAACAGCCCGCACGCACCTGCTTCCCAATCTAGAATCCGCGATTAGAAACGCATCTAAGTCTTTGCCGTTCAATAAAGATTGCTTTTCTGATATAGACGAACCTGTCAAATATATTCGCGGTTTCGGTTTGCGCTGTTCTTCTCTAGCCAGTGGGAAGCAGTGCGGGCGGCGGCCGAGGCGGTCATCGCGGCGGTTGATCACTCCGATATTCGCGGGTCGGAACCGCATAATCGTGATCCGTCGGGAGCTGCCTCGGACGAATGGCGCGGCTTGGGCCGAAAGAGCCTGCCGCATAGAAAAGAATCTCCTTTCCGTGTTCGACTCGGCCGCCATCCGCACTGCCTTGCTCCTGTGGTTCTCTGACTTACACCTACGCTGCGACTTGCTTCGGTTCGCGCATTCTGGTTTCGACATTCACCCCGATAGCCCAGACAAATCCGAGCAACTCTCGCCCTACGGCAGTTACGATCTGCGGTTTGTTCTTTCCGTGGGCCAGCAGTTTTCGGTAGCGCGCGTGCAATCGATGCTGGGCCTTCCAAGCGATCTCTTTGACTTCTTCGCTCAGCCCTCCCTGACGTTTCAACAGATAGCCGCCCAACCACGGTCGGAACTGATAGGCCCAGGCTGCTTCGACGATGACGCATCTCAAGTGCGCGTTGCCGGTCTTGGTGATGGCGCCCCGCCGTTTTCGTTCGCCGCTGGAGTGTTCGCTGGGAACCAGGCCGCTGTATCCCATCAGTTGCCTGGCTTTGGCGAAGCGCGAGATCTGTCCCAGTTCAGCGACGATGGCCACCGCCGTGACTTGCGCAATGCCTCGCAGCGCCTGCAAGGCTTCGATCACCGTTCGCATTTCGGGTGGCACCGAGCGCGCCGCCTCCAGGACCGCCTGGTCCAGCCGTTCGATGCGGGCCCCCAAGTGCTCGACTTGATGGACGTAGTCGGTGAGTGCGATCTCCTGCGCGGGCTGCTCGAAATGGACCTTGGTCTTGATCCACTGCAAATGAACGTTGGTCCACGGAGACTTGATGCTCTCCGGACGCCTCCATCCGTGGCGCAACAGAAACTTACTGAGCCGATGCCCTGCTCGCAGCAGGTCGCCGTTAGCGGCTTCCCGAGCTCGCACCAAATCTCGGAGCGCTTCGTGGGCGGCGTCGGGCACCCACACCGGCGTGAGGTCGCCGGCTCGATAGCAGCGCGCCAGTTTCAGGGCGTCACGCCGATCGCTCTTCACCCGCTCTCCCGGCTTGCGCGGCACCAGCGACGGCGCTACCACTTCGCACTTCGCTCCCAGAGCGGTCAGCTGCCAATACAGCACGTAGCCCGTGGGACCGGCTTCCTAACAAAACCGCAGTTGCTCCACAGGCCCCAGTTTTCGAACCAACCGTCGAATGGATTCCGCTCGGTTCGGGATCAGGCCCAAGGGTCGAACCTCACCCTTGGGCTCCGCCACCGCGACGGCAATGGTCTCGGCATGGACATCCAGACCAACAAATCGTATTTTACTCACTGGACCGATTCTCCTTTCGCTTGCGGCTCTGCGCCGTTAGTCTCCAACGACTCACAGCGTAATCCGCGCACCGCGAAATGGAAGTCGGTCTTTTTATTTTCCATGGCACGACCGACCGAAACCTGAGTCGGTTCGTCCATGATGACTCATCGAGAAAAAAGGGGGATTTTTTAGACGAAAACCTCGACAACGACGAACGGCCGTGTGAGGCCATCGGTCTACGCGCATAAATTGACAGGCTGCGGGGCGGCAGATAGCATGATTGAAGACCCAATCCTATGGAAAATGGAACCCACGGCAAGACCATTCTCGACCGGATTGTAGCCGCGCGGCGCGAATCGGTGGCGCACCGCAAACGGGTCTTGCCGGACGTAGCGCTGAAGTTTGCCGTACAAAAGCAGCACCCGCCGCGCGACTTTGCGGCGGCGCTTTCGCGTCCGGGCTCCAACGTGATCGCCGAGTTGAAGAAGGCGTCTCCGTCGCTGGGGTTGATCCGCGAAAATTACCAACCAGCCCCAATCGCCCGCGGCCTCGAAGCGGCAGGAGCCACGGCGCTCTCGGTTTTGACTGAGGAGGAGTTCTTTCAAGGGTCGCTCGCGGATCTGAAAGAAGTGAAAAAAGCCGTCTCGATCCCGATCTTGCGAAAAGACTTCATCGTCGATTCGTGGCAAGTCTGGGAAGCGAGAGCGGCGGGAGCCGACTCATTTCTGCTGATCGTCGCCGTGCTGAGTGACGACCTGCTCTCCGAGCTGCTCGCCTTGGGACGCGAGCTCGGGATGGAGCCGCTGATCGAGGTGCACTCACGCGGCGAATTAGAGCGCGCAAACGCCGCTGGAGCAAAAATTATCGGCGTGAACAATCGCGATCTCCGGGATTTCAAAGTGAGTTTGCAGACGTCACTCGATTTGATCCAGGAGATTCCCGAAAGTGTCGTCGCGGTGAGTGAATCCGGGCTGCATCGCCGCGAAGATCTCCAGCGCTTGCAATCGGCCGGCTTCGATGCGTTTTTGATCGGCGAGCGGCTGATGAAGCAGCCGGATCCGGCGGCTGGATTAAAAGAGCTGCTCGGAACCGTGGACGCGGGAGCGGCTGGAGCGCACTGAGAAACAGTCAAACAATGGCAAAAGCCCGAGTAAAAATCTGCGGGATTACAAACTGGGCTGACGCGCAGCGGGCCTGCGAAGCCGGCGCGAGTTTTCTTGGGTTCAATTTTTACCGCGAAAGTCCGAGGTACATTTCCCCATCGCGGGCTAGTAAAATTGTAGGCCGCCTCCCCGACGGAGTTGCGGCGGTCGGCGTCTTCGTGAACGAGCCGGCACATGCGGTAATTGCAACGGCGCGCCGCTTGAAGCTCGATTTCGTCCAGCTGCACGGAGAGGAGTCTCCGGAATTGGTCGCGCAGGTTGCCCAGTATGTGCCGGTGATAAAAGCCATTCGAGTGCGCAAGCCCTTTCGCACGTCGCAGCTCGAGCGCTTCAAGAGCGCGAGTGCATTTCTTCTCGACGGATTCGACCGGCGAGCGCGCGGCGGTACGGGGACGACATTTGACTGGGCCGTGGCGCGGCGCGTACGGCGCGGTCGCACGATTTTTCTGGCGGGCGGGCTGACGCCGGAAAATGCGGCTCAGGCAAGCAGGAGCGTGCGGCCATACGCCCTCGACGTTTGCAGTGGCGTGGAAGCGAAGCCCGGGAAAAAAGATGCCGCGCGGATCGCGGCGTTTATGCGCGCCGTTGGAAACGGGAAGATAAGCGGGAAGATGAGGACGAGATGAGTCCGATAGTTGAGCAGCGGGTGCAGGAATCGCCGGATGCGCGCGGCCGCTACGGCGCCTACGGCGGCCGTTACGTGCCGGAAACGCTTATGGCCCCCCTGGAAGAGTTGGAGTGCGCGTACGCCGAGGCAAAGAAGGATCCCGCCTTCCAAGCGCAGTTAAACACGCTCCTGCACGACTTTGCCGGTCGGCCCACGCCTCTTCAATTTTGCGAGCGATTGACCGCGCAGTTTGCTGGTCCGAGAGTCTATCTCAAGCGCGAAGACCTGCTTCACACCGGCGCGCACAAGATCAATAACTGCCTCGGCCAAGGCCTGCTTGCCGTCCGCATGGGCAAGACGCGAGTGATCGCAGAAACCGGCGCCGGCCAGCACGGCGTCGCCACGGCAACTGTGGCGGCTCGGCTGGGACTTTCGTGCACCGTGTACATGGGCACGGAAGACATGCAGCGCCAGCGCCTCAACGTGATGCGAATGCGCCTGCTCGGCGCGGAAGTCATTGGCGTCGATTCCGGCAGCAGAACGCTGAAGGATGCGATCAACGAGGCGATGCGCGATTGGGTGACGAACGTGCACAACACGCATTACCTACTTGGTTCAGTTCTCGGCGCGCATCCCTACCCCGAAATGGTGCGCGATTTTCATAAAGTGATCGGCCAGGAAGCGCGCGAACAAATTATGCGCGCGGAAAACAGGCTCCCGGATTGCCTGATCGCCTGCGTCGGCGGCGGGTCGAATGCCATTGGACTGTTTCACGCATTCCTGGGCGACGCGGACGTAAAAATGGTAGGAGTAGAAGCCGGCGGACGCGGAAACACCCTTGGCCAGCACGCCGCGCGTCTTGCGGCCGCCAGCGGATTTACCGGCGCGAAGCCGGGAGTCCTGCAAGGCACCTACACCTACGTGCTTCAAACGGCAGACGGCCAGATTGCGACAACTCATTCAATTTCAGCCGGACTTGACTACCCTGCTGTCGGGCCGGAGCACGCCGCGCTTGCGGAACGAGGGCGCGCGGAATACACGGCCGTGACGGACGACGAAGCGATTGAAGCCGCGCGCACTCTCGCGCGAATGGAAGGAATTATTCCTGCGCTCGAATCAGCTCATGCGGTGGCGGAGTTGATTCGGGGCGCACCGAAAATGAACAAGAACGAGATCGTCATCGTGAACCTCTCAGGGCGCGGCGACAAGGACATGGAAACCCTCTCGCGATATGTCTGAAGCCGCCATTCAAATAAATTCCAGGGCGGACGGCCGAATTGCTGCGCGCTTTCGCGATCTTTCAAAACGCGGTGAGATGGGATTGGTCACGTACATCACCGCCGGCGATCCCTCGCTCGCGGCCAGTGAGAAGATCGCGCTGGCTGCCGCCCACGCGGGCGCCGACGTCATAGAGTTAGGCGTGCCGTTCAGCGATCCGGTAGCCGACGGGCCGACGATTCAACGTGCTAGCGAGCGCGCTCTGCGTGGCGGCGCAACTCTAGCCGGCGTTATGGAATTAGTTCGCAAGATTCGTGAGCGTAGCGATGTTCCGCTGGTTCTTTTCAGCTACTACAACCCGCTTCTACAGATGGGAATTGAAAAATTCGCAGCGGCGGCTGCGAAAGCGGGCGCAGATGGTATCCTCGCAACGGATTTAACGCCGGAAGAATCCGCCGAGTATCGCGCAGCAATGCGAGCGCACAATCTGGATACGATTTTTCTGGTGGCTCCCACGTCGACGGATGCACGCATTGAGCGGATCGCGAAAGTGTCCACGGGTTTTCTGTACCTTATCTCGCGGACCGGCGTGACCGGCGCTCGTGAGGCGCTGCCGGAAGAGCTTCCCGCGCTCGTTCGGCGTGTGCGGAAGTTCACGTCCCTTCCGATTGCCGTCGGCTTTGGAATATCTTTGCCGACGCATGTGACGGTCCTCGGGGGCATCGCCGACGCGGCGGTGGTCGGTTCGGTGCTAGTGGCAGAAATCGAAAAGGCACAAACGCCCGATGGAGCGGCTGCTACGGTAGGCGAGCGCATTCGCGGCTTGAAGGAAGCGGCACGACGCGGTGTAAGCCATCGAGGCGAGCCGGACGGCCCCGTGACAAGCTCCTAGAACAAGGATTCAGGCAAAAACGGATGGACAAACGAATCGCGAATGCCGATGTTGCGGTCGAAAAGGTTCACGATGGAGCGACGATTCTTGTCGGCGGCTTCGGTTATTCTGGAGTTCCCGAACATTTGATCGCGGCGCTGAAGCGCAAAGGTGCGAAGAATCTGACGATAGTCTCGAATAACGCCGGCGGCGATGAATTTGGGCTTGGCCCGCTCCTGCAAGCCGGCCAAATCAGAAAAATGATTTCCAGCTACGTCGGCGAGAACAAAATTTTCGAGCGCCTGGTGATGAATAAGCAGGTCGAACTCGAACTGAATCCGCAAGGAACCCTCTCGGAGCGAATCCGCGCGGGCGGCGCCGGAATTCCCGCATTTTTTACGCCAACGGGCTACGGCACGCTTGTTGCCGAGGGAAAAGACACTCGCGAATTCGACGGCCGCTCTTACGTCATGGAGCGCTGGATTCGCGGCGACTTTGCCTTTGTAAAAGCATGGAGGGGCGACCGCTGGGGCAATCTCGTGTATCGCAAGACATCGCGAAATTTCAATCCCATGATGGCCACGGCGGCGGAATACACCATCGCCGAAGTCGAAGAGTTGGTTGAACTGGGCAAACTGAAGCCGGACGCGATTCATACGCCGGGCATTTATGTACAGGCAATTTTGCCAGGTCCGCACTATTTGAAGCCGATCGAACGGCGGACGGTGCGAAAGCGGGGGGTGTGATCGATCCTTATGGATAACCGCGAAAAAATCGTAAGGCGAGTCGCGCAGGAGTTGCGCGATGGGCAATACGTCAATCTGGGAATCGGAATTCCCACGCTCGTGCCGAATTTTATTCCTGCGGGCGTCGAGGTGATTTTGCAATCGGAGAACGGAATGTTGGGCGTCGGGCCATACCCATATGAAGGCGAAGAAGATCCCGATCTAATCAATGCGGGGAAAGAAACGATCAGCGAAATCCCCGGGTGTTGCTATTTTTCGAGCGCGGACTCCTTTGCAATGATTCGCGGTGGGCACATCGACCTCACCGTACTAGGCTCGTTTCAGGTCGATGCAACTGGCAGCCTTGCGAACTGGGCGATTCCCGGAAAGATCCTCAAAGGCATGGGAGGTGCGATGGATTTGGTCGCAGGCGCCAAGCGAGTGATCGTCGCCATGGAGCACACAACGAAAGAAGGGCAACCGCGTATCCTGAAGCATTGCAGCATGCCTCTCACGGGAACGCGCGTTGTCGATCGTATCGTGACGGAGATGGCGGTGATCGACGTAACACCGGATGGCCTTGTACTGCGCGAAACGGCGGCCGGGTTGACCGCTGCGGACGTCCAAAAAGCGACCGAAGCGGCATTAACCGTTGCGCAAGATGTGAAGACGATCTCGTACTAATCTTGGCGCAAAGCAATTCCCAAGCAAGAGGCAGAATAATATGGATGCGCATTCGGTGGTTGTAGTGAGCCTGCACAGTCCCAAAGAACGCCTCTGGGGAGAACTGCTGGACATTTCGAACGCGGGTGTTACGATGCGCGGCATCGATCTTTCCGCGTTCGACGATTTCGTGAGTCAGGTGCTGCACCCGGAAGGCGACCGAATTGGCTTGCCGACGCTGTTCTTCCCGATGGTTCGCATCGAGCGGATCGCACTGGACGAAGCGCGCGGCTCCATTCCCTCGCTTGCGGAGACATTTGAAAGAAAAGTAGGACGGTCGCTCGCGGATTATCTCGCGCAGTTCGCCTGATCTCTGTACCAAATGTAGCTTGTTCGTGTGCCGTTTCTCCGACCATGACCCTGACCTCGACCATACAGAAGAGCCGGATTCTCACTGTCCCGAACGAGCTTACATTTTTGCGGCTCGCGTTTTTACCCTTCTTCATCATCGCGATCAAATATGATCGCTACGACATGGCACTCGGTATCCTCTTTGCCGCAGGGATCAGCGATGGCCTTGACGGCCTGCTGGCACGTCTGCTCAATCAGAAAACGACATTAGGCGCATACCTTGACCCCATCGCTGACAAGTTATTGCTTTCTTCCTCTTACCTCGTCCTCGCCTTAAAAGGCAGAATTGCCTGGTGGCTGGCGATCATGGTGCTGGGCCGGGACGTACTCATTCTCATGGCATGCGCCGTGATCTTGCTCGTTGTCGGATTTCGTTCGTTTCCGCCCAGCATCTGGGGCAAGGCCGCTACATTTTTCGAAATACTGCTCGTTTTCATAGTGCTGATGCTGGCTGTGTTTCATTGGTCCTGGCTGCCGACCACGCAAAGCTATTGCAGATATATTGTCGCCGCGCTGGTGATGATCTCAGGAGTGAATTACAGCTTTGTGGTCTCGCGCAAACTCGCCAAAGGGCAATAAGCACAGCCGACGCTAGACGACGCCCCGCAGTATCGCTTGAATGACCATGGCGAAACTCGCGGCTACGATAATCGCAGAAGTCCAACCCAGAACGCTTGCGGTCTTGCGTTCTCCGGGTGTCGACGGCTTTCGGTCCCGCATGATCTTGCCGAGTCCAAAACCGCAAGCAAATCCGCCGAGATGAGCCAAGAGGGAAACACCGGGCAGCAGGCTGATGACCGCGATGTAAATCAGCAAATAAATCAGTTGCTTGCGCAGCATTTGCATCCCGGCGCTCTGGCGGCCCATCGACATCGCCAGCAGCACGCCAATCAATCCGAGCAGTGCGCCCGACCCGCCTATAGCGGGATACCGGCTGAAGACGCTGGCGAATACGTACCCGCCAACTCCCGTGAACACATAAATGAATAGCAGGCGCGCCGAGCCGTAAAGCTCTTCGACAAGAGGCCCGACATCCATGAGGAACCACATGTTGAATCCGATATGCAAAATGCTCGCGTGCAGAAAGACAGCCGTGACGAAGCGCCAGGGCTCTTGCAAGTTATAGACGAGCGGCAGCGACTCGCCAAGGCGCAGCAGCACTTCACCGCTTATCACGCCGATATCGAAGCCGAATAGCCCACCGCCGGACACACCGCCGCCTCCGAGACGAATCGTCCACAGCAGGCTTATGCCGTACAAAATGCAGCTGAACGCAAGAATCGCGTACGTTGCGGGAGATGTCGTGGGCATGAAACGAGCGAGCGCTTTGTTAGCCGCTGCGAATGAAAAGTTCACGTTCGCGCCGCACTGGTGGCAGCGAGTCGCATTAGCCCCTACGAGAGTTCCGCAAGACGGGCACAGCTTAGGGCGCGGATTGGCGCTTTTTCCAAAAATTTCGAATACCCCTTTTGAATTGAACCGCTGACCGGCTCGCACGGAAACACGAGGCGGGGTCGTTTACTTCCTTGCCGGAACGCAAACGCGCTACCTATAATACCGGAAAATGAGACAGGGCATGAGACGAGACATCGCGGGGCACGTGTGATTCTTCGGAGAACCGGCGCCAGCCGTGTTGCGCGAAGCAGACACCCCCATTTTGCTGCGATAATCGCCGGTATCGCGCTATCGGTGATCGCCGGATGTTCCCATCATAATCAGACTACACAGGTTCCCGCGCCGACTCCCATTCCAAGCGCACCAAACGCCCCCGCCTCACCGCGCTATCCGAACGCTCCGCCTTCCGGACCCCCGCCGCCTGTCGAAAGGCAGCCCGCCGTTCCCGGAGAATACGTGGAGGAAGGCGTGGCGTCATGGTACGGGCCTCAGTTCAACGGCCACCGAACCTCGGATGGCGAGATCTACGACATGCACGACTTTACCGCCGCGCATCGCACTCTTCCCTTCGGCACGCTGCTGCGCGTAACGAATCTCACCAATGGATTGCAGACCGAAGTTCGCATCAACGATCGAGGGCCATTTGTGGCAAACCGGATCATCGACCTTTCGCTGTCGGCAGCGAAAGCGATACAAATGGTCGGCACAGGCACGGCGCACGTCCGGCTAGAAGTCATCTCCGGACCGAATCAACAGAACGGATTTTTCGGCGTGCAGGTGGGAGCGTTCCTCGTGAAGGACAATGCCGAAAGATTTCGCGAGCGGCTGGCGGCGCGGTATCCGTCTGTCACCATCGTGCCCTACGACTCGCCCGATGGGCTTTACTATCGCGTGCGCGTAGGCCGTGTGCCAACGGAGAACGAAGCACAACAGCTTGCGACGCAATTGCAGGCGAACGATCAACTGACGACGTTTGTGGTCAGGCTCGACAACTGAGGATTATCGGAACGGGGGTTAGTGCCCTTGATCGACTCCCGAGGCGGCACGGGCAAGCACAGATGCCTCGTTAAGCTGCGCGGCCGCGCGGCTCAGCGCCGCAGCGAGCGAATCCGACTCGCGCTGCAACTCCGCGAGATCGCGGTGCTGCAAGGCTTCCGTTACACCGGGCAAAATCTCTGCTGCATACCCTGTGTTCGTCCCCGGAGCAAAGACCGTGTGCTTGAACCAAGGACGCCCGCTAAGACCTTGCGGCGCAAGAAGCGCCTGCTCGACGTCGACAAGATCTCGGTTGATCGCCGGTTCGTTCTTCAGGTCTGAGGAGATCGAGCCAAGCGCGTCATCGGCATGACTGGCTGCTTCCGAGAAGTCCGCCACCGCATCGGCCACCGGTTTCAAAATGGCGGATGCTCCGGGCACAGCTGCGGCCCGTGACATGAGATTGTCGTTAGCACGCGCGATTTCCGAAGCATAGGCGCCATAATTAAAGGGGAGGACATCGGCTTCATCAAATCGCAACGCGACAACACCAAGAATTCGCGCCAATGCCACTTCGTAAGAGAAGTCCGGATCGCCGAAGTGCTCCATCCAGTAGAAGTCGTCATAACGCGAATGATAGACGCCGTAGTCGCCGGTGAAGCTCACATCCATTGACGGAATTCCGGCGTAATCGAGGAAAGGCGAGAAATCAGAGCCCGCGCCGAGAGGAGAAATCGCTGGACGGCGAGGTTGTGAAGCGCCGTTTGAGGAAGCGAATAAAGAATCGCTCGAAGCTCCTTCCCGATCCGTCCAGGCTTCGTAAACGCTCTTGCCAGTTTGTGGATCCGGCACTTGCTTCGTGACATCCCGCAAAAACTGCTTCAGCGAAGGAACTGCCGACCCTGAAAAGTTCGGGCCAGTAACGCCGACGTCCGTGTTGATATAGGCGACGGCTTTCGACTGAAGCTCAGCGCGATTCGCTTCAACCCAATCCGTTGAACCGATGAGACCCGGCTCTTCCCCGTCCCATTCGCAAATCACGATGGTACGGCGTGGCGTCCAGCCGGAGTGGGTCAATTCACCGAGTCCGCGAGCCATTTCGAGCACAGCGGCCGTTCCGCTGCCGGGATCGGCGCCTCCGTACACCCACGCATCGTGATGATTGCCCACGAGCACCCACTGATCATCGTCAGTGCCATGCAGCTTTGCGATCACGTCATAGACAGGCCGCTGCGCGTAGTCCATTGAAACCTTCAAATGAAACTTCGCATTTCCAGGGCCGACGTGATAAGTGAGCTCGAGTCCTCCCTGCCAGCCAAGCGGTACGCGATCATGACCGAGATGGGAAAGAATCACTTGTGCGTCATGAGCGCTGATCGGTATCGCTGGGATGTGCGGCAAGCTGGAAGATTCGCTTGGGGTTAAGCGCTTCCCTCCGGGATTATCCGGCGCGAGCGGGTCGCCGGGGCGAATCTGCGTATATAAGATCGATCCGCGCTGGATGCCCTCGAGCGGCCGCCAGGGGCCATCGGGAAAAACTGTGCCGTTGGTAAAACCATCGTCGTCCGGATCGGAGTAGAGTATCAGACCGACGGCGCCATGTTCCTCGGCCAGCTTCGCCTTCACGCCCCGGTAGTTGCGGCCGTAACGCGCCAGGACCATCTTCCCTGTCACGCTGATTCCCAGTGAATCGAGCACGCGGTAGTCGTCCGGGGTACCGTAATTGACGTAGACGACAGGGGCAGTGACTTCGTCAGAGGCGGAATAGTCGTTCGCGACGGGCAACAAATGCGCGTCGTTCGATTGCTTGTCTTGATCGAGCGGGGGCTCAGGATTGGCAAGCGTGACTTTTTCGGGCGAGATCATTTCCAGCTGCGCCACGCTTGGCAACGGGAGATATGCGCTGTAACTGACGATTTCTGCGTCGAACCCATAGCTGCGGAACTGGTCGCGTAGCCATTCCGCGACGCGGTGACTCGCTTCCGTACCCGCCACGTGCGGTTCGCTCGTGAGGTGCTGCAGATCGGCTTCTGCATGGCCAGCATCGGGCAACTTCTCGAAATGCTGCTCAAATTCTGCTTCCGTGGCCATCCGCGAAGCGGCAAAACCGGTGATTTGAAGAGGCAATTGCGCATTGCCTGAGACACCGGCACACACAACGCCAATCGCTCCACAGATAAGAAGCCCTGCGAGCACCACGAGATCTTTTCGGAGGAGTTTCGTCACGAGTCTTCAGCCTCACCAATTCTATATCAGGGGAGCCGCGCCTGCTTGATCCGCATTAAAAGCGTGTGCGAACCGGTGAGCACTCTTTTCAGACGCGGAAGTCTGGTCCGCCGCACATTCTTGCCTCATGAAAGCGGGAGATCGCTCGGAGAAGAACGCCGCTCCTAGTTTAGAATCACGAATACGGAGACAAGCGATGCAAATTCTGATGTCGGGCGGCTCCGGCTTCGTCGGGACGGCGCTTACGGGGCTCTTACGCGAAAGTGGTCACAGGGTGTCGCATCTCGTGCGTCCTGGCGCGCCCCTAAAGCCATCTGACGTGCTCTGGGACCCTCGCGCGGCCGCGGTCGACCCCGCCTCCATAGAAGGCACGGACGCAGTCATCCATTTGAGCGGAGCGAGCATTGCCGAACGCCGATGGACACTTGCACGGAAAGCGGAGCTGCGTAGCAGTCGCGTCGACACGACGCGCGTGCTCGTGGATACGCTCCTGAATCTTCGCCACAAGCCGCACGTCTTCGTTTGCGCTTCAGCAATTGGCTATTACGGCGATCGCGGCGAGGAAATTCTCACGGAATCCAGTTCTTATGGCGTGGATTTTCTGGCGCTGCTGGCGCGTGATTGGGAGGCGGAAGCGGAGCGCGCGGCGCATGGCGGCATCCGGACGGTGCAGCTTCGCCTCGGCGTGATCCTCGATGCGCATGGCGGCGCGCTGCCAAAAATGCTTGCGCCCATTCGATGGGGCGTGGGAGGCCGCCTCGGCTCAGGAAGGCAATGGATGTCTTGGAGCACATTGGAAGACGCGGTGGATGTCGCCCGCAATGCAACTGTGGACGAGCGGTACAGCGGGCCTATAAATGTCGTCGCGCCGAACCCGGTTCGCAACTCCGAGTTCACACGACTCGCGGCGCACATGCTTCACCGCCCGGCGGTTTTTCCGGCGCCGAGGTTTGCCCTGCGGCTCGCACTGGGAGAGATGGCGCAGCCCCTTCTGCTTGCAAGCGCACGCGTGAAACCCGAACAATTGCTCGCGCTTGGTTACACCTTTCATAGCGATAACCTTGCGGCTGCGCTTCAAAAGATGATTGAGAAATAGCACATTTGAAAATTGCTCGCGCTCCATTTCTGCGCCGCAAATTCCCGAATCGAAATCGCGCGTTCCATGTTGGGAACACTCACTTTGACGTTATGGTTTGGAGCAGTGCTTTCGATCGCCGCAATCTTTCTGCCCCGTATGCCTCCTATGTTCCCGCAAACCTTCTGTCTACAGTTGCCCAACCACTATCCGAACACCGAGGCTTTGCTTTGTAGTCGCCTCATGATTTCACCGATAGACGGTGCTCCAGAGTGGCACATGCCGTGCCTTGCTCTTGGTGCGCATGGGATTTCACAAGCAACGTGAGCCGGACCGATCGCACGGCGCTCGCAGAACGCGACCGCACGAAAAACATGGAGAATTCGATCGTACGCTTTCATTCGCGATCATCTGCATTCTTTTGGCCCCAATTGCGGGCTGTGGCACCGGAACAACGAACGTTCCAAGTACTCCTCCAAACAACCCACCGCCTCCCCCAACTCCGGTTTCGGTGATAATCACACCGACGACCGGCACACTCCTGCTCGGCCAGACGCAGCAGTTTCAGGCGACCGTATGTGGATCGTCAAGCGTATGATCTTGAGTCGCTCCTTACGCACGAGATAGGACATTTGGTTCGGCTTCGATCATTCCGCCGTGTGGCGTGCCGTCATGTTTCCATGCGCGCCGCCTCCTGGACAGTTTCTCGGTACGCGGCCGACGGCGCAACTGCCTGACGGGCCGCTCTCTGACGACGATCGCAGCGGCATACGCGCTCTCTATCCCGATCCGCAGGACACGGTAAATGTCGGAGCGATTCGCGGCCGCGTCCTTCCCGCGAATCCATTTTCGCTGGTCGAATTTCCGTCGCCGCCCTCCGGAACAAGCGTCACCGGCGTTTTCGGCGCGCACGTCGTTGTGCTTGATTCGGATACGGGCGCGATAGTTGCAGGAACTCTTTCAGGTTGGAGTTGCAACGCCAGCGGAACCGCGCCGCAATTTGACCGTTCTTACGATATCGAACGATTGCCCGTGGACCACAACTACACGGTATACACCGAGCTGCTGGACGGTCTTGCCCTGCCCGCCGACTTTTCGAACACGCTCAACGATATCTGTGGCGGCGGCTCGCCCTGTACAACACCGACAGTGGACACGACATTCAACCCTCTCGTTCTACCGGCCTCGCCATAGCGCCTCTAGAACGTCTCAGAGTTGTAGAATTCGCCGAAGAGTTCCGCCTCGGACGGCCGGTCCTCGGGAATCGGGCGGCTCACCCAGGTGACTTTCATGTAGTGCTTCAGCGAGATGTTCTCATTGGTGATGTTACCGCCCCAGATGCCGCAGCCCATGCTGGACGTCATCGGCATGCCGTTGTTGAACGCGCCCGCGTTGGCCTTCGATTGCGGCTGGCGCACCATCATGCGGCTCACCGGCGCCATCGAGCGCCAGTTGATGGATGTGATCGTCGTTGAACGAATAGATCCCGCAGGAGTGGCCTTTGCCGCCGACTCGATAGATCTGCTTCACCATGTCGAGGGCCATTGTCAAAGCCGCTGTACTTGAAAATCGACGAGTACGATGCCGAAGCTTTTCGCTCGAGAACAAGTGTTCCCTGCCGATGTTGTCTTCCTGGCACGATCAGAAAAGTCTTGCCGTCGGGAATGGTGAAGCCGGCGATTTCGGCGATCCTTGCGGCCGGGCGCGCGACCGTTTCCGGCGTCCGATGGCCTTCGGCATCCCACATAAGCGTTCTGCAGCAGCCGCTTTTCTCTTCTCGTTGACCAGATAGCCGCCTTCGTTCTGCAATTGCTCCAGAAAGCGGTCGTAGATGGATGCCTCGACGACAGATTGCCATCGGCGGAACAGCCGGAGCCGAAGTCGGAGGTCTTGCTGATGCGGGTGTTCCGCGCGCGCGTCTTCGATATTGGCGGTTTCGTCGATCACCATGGTGGCGTTGCCGGCGCCGACGCCGTAGGCGGGCTTGCCGGAACTATACGCCGCTTTCACCATGGCCTGACCGCCGGTGGCGATGGTCAGGTCGCAAATCGCCATCAATTCCTGCGCCAGCGGGATGCTGGGCTTTTCGATGCACTGGAAGACATCTTCGGGAGCGCCCAGTTTCTTCAGCGCGGCGCGCATGATGCGGACGGTTTCATTGGTGGTCTTCTTGCTGGCCGGATGCGGCGAAAAGATGATCGCGTCTTTGCACTTCAACGCGTAGATGCCATTGCCCGCTCGGTGAGACGCGGCATTGGTCACCGGCACGAGCGACGCGATCACGCCGGCGGGCTTGGCGTATTTCACGATGCCCTTCTCCGGAATTTCTTCAATGACGCCCATGCTTTTTTGGCGCAGAGCGTCGCGCAGAATGCCCAGGATTTTGAAGCGCTTGTTCGGCCGGCCCTCGCGGTCTCCCAGGCCGCTC
The DNA here is from genome assembly GCA_963753205.1 of uncultured Acidobacteriota bacterium. GTDB lineage: Bacteria > Acidobacteriota > Terriglobia > Acidiferrales > UBA7541 > Palsa-295. Next base: position 236,831 of record CAVWBL010000006.1, read on the forward strand.
TCATCCGACGCTCATATGCGCCAGCCGCGTGAAGGTCTTCTCGTTGCGCTGTGGCCCAGGCGACCGCCTGGCACAGGCGGTCGATGTCGCGCTGATCGTAATTCTGCGATCGCGCGCATCGCACGACGCGCTCTCGTTCAGCAACTCCTGGGCATACTGTTTTTCTTCATCGGTAATTGCGCGGGCCATTTTGCCTCCTCATCCCAGCAGAAACGTCCTCCGCAGAAACCTCTAAGGAATCTCTCGCGGCGGGGGGCCGTCATACGCAACAGGGATGCGAATGCGCATAGCCTTCTCGCGAGCAAGTTCTTCAGCTACTTCGGCAGTCAATCCCCCGACGCGGCCGATAATAAAAGCCATCTTGCCGAAAGCCGGCGGAAAACCAAGGTCGTGCAAGACGGCGGCAAGCACGCCGTCAATATTCATAGGGAGAGGTTTTATTTTCTTCGACGCTGCCTTCTCGAGCGCGAGCATGAATGTGACACCGTCGCCGCTGACTCCGTACTCACGCGCCATCCCAAATAAAACGTCTTTGCGCGGATCGGTGCTGTGCATCCGGTGTCCGAGCCCAGGCAGTCGCTGCTTTTTGGTTGTTGATTCTTCGACAGCACGCTCGGCCGCCGCTTCAATCGAGAGCGATTCGGCCTTGGCGCGCTGGAGCCCTGCCGCAATAATCTCCATGCAAGCTTCGCCCGCACCCGCATGCTCATCGCCAATCGCCAGTACGCCGGCCGCGACCGCGGAAGACAATCCCTTTCGATTCCCCGAACACGCGAGGCGCGCTGTCGCCGCGGAAGGAGAACCTGGGCCGTGATCCGCAGTTGCGATGAAAATTGCATCAAGCAGGCGGCTTTCGCCTTCCGACGGCAAGCGTCCTTGGTGAAGCAAGAAGACCATTCCAGCGAAAGTTTGTTTCCGCATGAGCGAGCCGATGTCGTAGCCGCGAATCCAGATATTTTTTTCATCCATGTCCATGATGGATGTCCGCCAGGGTTCCATGCATTCTCCTTGCTCGCTCACGATGAAATAAGGAACTCGATGCGCGCCGCATTCTTATGGTTCAAGTGCTCACGCGGAAGCCTCTGATAATACCGCGAGGCGCGAACGCTCGACTGCATTTTAACTGTGGTGATACCGTAACGAAATGTTGCGCTGGCATTCGCCGTCCCCAAGATGAGGAGAAGGAGACGCAACTGCAAAAGTATCGCTTAGTCACGCAGCGGTGTTCTATACGAGCGGCTATTGCCCCTTGCGGTAGATATCCATGATGTTCCAATAGCCCGGCGTGGGCGTCGGCGCGTTCTCCATCGGAACTTGAATCACCGTCGGCACATTCGACGCCAGCGCCTGCTTTAACGCAGGACCGAGTTCGCTCGCGGCTTTGATCGCAATTCCCTGCGCGCCGCAGGCACGAGCGACCGCGGCATAATCCACGCTGTATGGCTTTCCTTTGCTTTCAAACAAACACCCAAAGCTCCAGCCGTAGTGCATCTCTTCAAGTCCCGCGATCGTGCCGTACGCGGAGTTGTCCATCACGACCCACACGGCCGGAATTTCGGCTTCCATCGCGCTGGCCACCACCGACATGTTGCTCGAAAAAGCCCCATCGCCGATCAGCGCAACCGCCGCGCGTTTGGGCTGCGCGACCTTTACGCCAAGTACAGCCGCCGGCCCAAAGCCCATTGTTGCGAGGCCGCTTGGGGTAATGAACGTGCCAGGAATTGTAAAGCGAAACTGCTGCGCGACGCCGTTCTTATTCCAGCCGACGTCCGTCACGATAAATCCATCTTCAGGAACGGCCTTTCTCAGCTCTCCCAAAATGCGCTCAGGCCGCAGTGGGAATTGATCCGAATCCCATTCCGCTTTCCAATTCGCCGCAAACGCCGAAAGCCCGTCGGCGATCTTCTTGCGCAGGCCCGGCCGCGCTCGATGGCTCTTCCCCTGCGCAGCCCCCGCCAACGCCGACAGCGCCGATTGCGCGTCCGCCACCACGCCCAGCTCAGTCGGATAATTCCGCCCGAGTTCAGCAGCATCGATATCGATATGAATCAGGCGCGTTGGCGGAATCGAAAAGGTAAATTCGGGATTCCACGAACTTGAATTCGCCTCAGCCAGACGAGTGCCTACAGCCAGAATAACGTCTGCCGTGCGGCACATTTCGTTCGCAATGGGCACGCCCCAGAAGCCTGTCTGCCCAATTAGCAAGGGATGACCATCCGGCAGGCAGCCTTTGCCCATCAACGTGTGCGCGACTGGAATCTCAAGAGCTTCCGCGAGGGAAGCGAGCGCCCTCGTGGCATGCGCCGAAATCACCCCGCCACCGGCGTAAATCAACGGCCGTTCAGCGGACGCCAATATCTCGATAATCCTGGCGACTGCGGAAGGATCGATCGTCGATGCAGCCACCGCAGGCGGCTCTTTCTGAAATGAGCCCACGGGGAGATCCGCCGACAGAATGTCCATTGGCACGTCCACAAGCACGGGCCCCGGACGACCTGTTTTGCAAAGATGAAAAGCGCGCTCCACAATGCGTGGCAAGTCCGCCACTCGATCAACGCGATAGACACGTTTGCAGAACGGCCGGTAAATATCGTATTGGTCCGCGTCCTTATGAAGATTCACTTCCTGATGAGGATGTCGGCCGTAATAGTAGGAAGGAATATCCCCCGCGATCACTACCATAGGGATGGAATCAAGAGCGGCATTAGCAACACCGGTCGTGGCGTTCGTCAATCCAGGCCCAAGGTGCGTCATGAGCACGCCGGGCTTGCCCGACGCGCGGGCATAACCATCCGCAGCGTGAGCGGCCACTTGCTCGTGGCGCGTGGAGATAAAACGCACGCGACTCTTTCCGATTGCGTCCAGCAAAGCTATGACTGTGTGGCCGCAAAGACCGAAAACAACTTCGACACCAATCCGCTCCAGGTAATCAACCAACTGGTAAGCAGCAATGCGCGTTTCGCCCGAAATGCCGGAGCCGTTCTCCTGAGTCAGAGTGCCGATCGCGCGGCCTTCGTTCTGACCCGTGCCGGATTTCTTATCCTGCGCCGAATGATCTGTCATGGGGCTGTGATCCTAACTGGTCCTGAGATCGGCCAACAAGCCTGTAACCGTACCGCCACCGTAAAGGGTACCCTGAACCGGTCGTCAGAACACCGAATCGATATCGCGAATACGTAAGTACTTTTTGCTCCAACCAAGGGGCGCTCAGCGCACATCAAAGTTGGTGTACAATGCCTGCCAATCGCCGTTCCATGACGAACAAAAGCACAACAATTGCCGTCAGCAAAGAGACGGACGAAAAGATTCGGGAGCAACTTCGCCGCATTCTTGCCAGCAAAGCCTTCCGGCAAGTCGACCGGCTCCAGAGCTTTCTCGGTTTCATCGTCGAAGAAATGCTCGCCGGACGCGGTGACAAGCTGAAGGAGTTCCTCATCGGCGTGGAGGTCTTCGGAAAGGAATCCTCCTTCGATCCGCGCATGGATCCTCTGGTTCGTGTGCAGGCCAGGCGGCTCCGTACCAGGCTCGTTCGATATTACCGGGAAGAAGGCCAGAACGACGAAATCGTAATCGAGTTGCCAAAAGGCGGATACGAGCCCGTATTTCAGCGACGCGAAACGTCCGGCATGAAGCGATCCGTTTCGGCTGCGCTCGTCAGCCGCAATACGATTCTGGTCCGCCCTTTTGATGACGACAGCTCGAGCCGGGACCTCGGCTATTTCTGCAGCGGCCTCAAGCAGGAGATTATTCACGCATTGTCTGGCATGGAAAACGTTCGCGTCGCGGCGTCCGAGCACGTACAGGATGACTCGGACCCCTCGGGCCAGATGAACGTCGCGATGATCGTGACCGGAAGCGTGCGGAAATCGCGCGATACGCTTCGCATCACCTCGAGCCTGATCGATTCGACAAGCAATTGCTATCTCTGGTCAGAAGTCATTGACCGGGGCTTGCAAGACGAATTGCAAGTGCAGGAGGAGGTCGCGCAGCGGATTTTGAAAAAGCTGCAATCCGAATTCGGCAGTGGAGGATCTTCGCGCAGCGCGAAACGCCCGACAGAGAATCTCGCCGCCCACAATCTCTATCTTCAGGGCCGCTATCATCTCAACCAACGCACCGAGCAAGGGCTGATGAAGGCCGTCGAATTTTTCGATAAGGCCATCAGCGAAGACCCGCACCACGCGCCTTCATACTCCGGGCTGGCCGACGCGCACGGATTGCTCGCGCATTATGGCGTGCTGGCGCCGGCGGAAATTTGCACCAAGGCAGCGTCGAATGCGGCCTGGGCTGTTTTGCTGGATGAAGAGTCCGCGGAAGCTCACACCTCTCTAGCGCACGTGAAGGCTACGCAGGATTGGGATTGGCGAGGCGCCGAACGCGAATTCCAGCGGGCCATCAGTCTGAATCCACGCTACGCCACAGCGCACCACTGGTACGCGATGTCGTGCCTTGTCCCGCTTGCGCGCCTGGACGAAGCGCTCGAAGAATTGCTACGAGCGCAAGCGCTCGACCCGGTCTCCTCGATTATTTCGCGCGACCTTGCCGTAACCCGCTACTACAAGCGCGATTTCGAGTTGGCATTAGAACAGTGCGACCACACGATCGAGCAGAATCCGCATTTCGCCGCGGCTTATTGGACGCTTGGTCTGGTTCAGGATGAGCGAAAGGATTTTGAGGAAGCCATCGCAGCGTTTCAGCGCGCCATTCAGCTTTCGCCGCCCAGCCCGCGAATCCAGGGCGCCCTGGGACGTACATTCGCACGCGCCGGCAAGCCAAGGCATGCTCATAAGATCCTTGACGAGTTGCAGCAGCAATCAAAGCGTCGCTACGTCTCGCCCTTTGAACTAGCTTCGATCTATTTCGCGCTAAACCAACTTGAGCAAGGCTTTCAGTGGCTCACAAAGGCTTTCCAGGATCGCTGCTTTGAACTGGTCGCGATCAAAGTCGATCCCAAGTTCGATTCGGTTGCAAACGATTCCCGCTTTTCCGCTCTTTTCAACCAACTCGGCTTGCCTTAGCGCCCCGGCCCCTGATCACCCATGTCGGGAGTCGTTGTCGAAACCGGCTGCGGCGTCACGTCGGTTTCCTTTAAACCCAGCGCCCACTCAATTGCATTGAACCACATGCGCCGAATGTCAGGATTGTCCCAAGTCGAAGCGTCGTGACCCAGCGCAGAATAAAACACGCGCCCTTTCCCATACATCTTCGCCCACGTAATCGGGTAAGGCGCATCCGCCGCCTGCACGCCCGGCCGTTTCATATCCAGCGAACTGGTATCGAGGCGCATCAGAACGCGGCTCTTCTCTGGTGAAAAATCCTTTATTTGATAAAACTCATCCCGGAAATCGAAAACGCGCGGAAAGAATTGCATTCCCGGGAACTGCGGGTCTTCGACGATGACCTTCCCTTCCGTGATTCCCCATGGATGCTGGTCGAAGCGTCCGCCCAGCAGGTCTCCAAACTCCGGCCAATCCAAAAACGCCGTCGTCGCCACGTGCGCTGCAACGAATCCTTTGCCATCGTCGTGAACAAATTTCAGCAGATCGGCCTTCTGCTGCGCGTCAATCGGAACTTCCCGATGACCGAGGAAAAAAATCGCATCCACATTCGCCAGGCTCGGACCGCCACTTGCGGGCTGCCCGGTCGTCATCTGGGGATTGTACGAAACAATGTTCGAGTCGGTCCGGATGTAACTGAAATACGTCCCGGTCTCGTATCCAAGCTCTTCAATCACTGCCATCGCGTGCGACGTCGAATCGTGCTGCGCAATCCCATTGCGCGTATCGGCCCAGATCAATAGCGTCTTCATGTTGCGCGGACCGCGTCCGCGCCCGCCCCGCCCACGCCCTCCGGGAAAACCGCCTCGACCCGGCGTCGCCGGGTTCTGGGCCGTCGCAACCACCGCCGCCAGCAAACCCACGAACACAAAAAGCAAAAAGGAACGCTTTTTCGTCACGGCAATTCTCCCGTGCGGCAACAACGCAGCCGCAATCTCGTTACAAACCGCGCAGATGGTACCACTTGCCTTCGGAAGCGAACACCTTTAACCGTACCGCAACTGTTACCGCGTTGACACCACTGGGGTTGGAAACTAGCATGCCTCGCCAGTTACGAAAAAAATCCGGGATGTCCGCGTGTCGCCTGCGGCATCCCGCGCCTTCCATCCCTCGGGAGGCCACGGAGGTGGGGTAATGAAAGTAAAGCAGCTCCTCGGGTGTGTTGTGCTAACGCTAGTTCTCTGTTTCACCATGTACGGCCAAGCCGTCTCCACTGACCAGGTCTCGGGGGTCGTTTCCGATCAGACTGGCGCTGTGATTGCCGGTGCTCAGGTAGAGCTTAGGTCTACGGAGACGGGTCGAATCCATACTACGACCAGCGATGCCAGCGGCTATTACGCGCTCAAAGAGTTGCCCGTGGGCGCCTACACGCTACAGGTGACCAAGACGGGATTTACCACCTACGTTCAGAACGGCATCGTTCTTCAAGTGGCCGTCAATCCCACGATCAATGCGACGCTCAACGTCGGCCAGCAGACGCAGCAAGTCGTCGTAGAGGCTAACGCCGCGATGGTGGAAACCCAGAATACCGGCGTGGGACAGGTTATTAACTCTCAACAAGTTGAAGACCTTCCTTTGAATGGGCGCGAAGTTACGCAATTGATCACTCTTTCCGGAGCCACGAGCACCGCATCCAGCAGCGTAGGTGACCTGAATTCGAACAAGAACTACGGCGCCGGCAACCCGAACATGAACGGTGCGGTAGTAACTGATTCGGTGGCTGGAGGGCAAGGCAATACCGTTAAATTTGTTATGGACGGAGGGATTAACAACGACCCCCGAAACGACCTGAATGCCGCGTTGCCTTTCCCGGATGCGATTCAGGAATTCAACGTGCAAACCAGCTCGCTCGGCGCGAGATACGGACAAAACTCCACCGCCGCCGTAAACGTCGTGACCAAGAACGGCACAAACGCATTTCATGGCGATGCGTTTGAGTATGTCCGCAATTTCATGTTCAATGCTCGAGCGGCCAATCAAGTCACGCGAGACAGCTTGAAGCGCAACCAGTTCGGCGGCGTCCTCGGCGGACCGATAAAAAAGGACAAGCTATTCTTCTTTGGCGGATACCAGGGAACGATTGTCAAATCCAACCCCAACTCCAGTAACCAGCAACTCCCGACGGCCGCAGAGGTCAACAGTGGAGACTTCTCGGCTCTAACCAACCCCGCCAATGGGTGCGGGCTAACGAAGGGTGTTCTTCTCAATCAGTCGAATTCGGCATTCCCGGAGTTTAATACCAGCAATCAGTTCATCCCAACTGCGAAGTACCCAACGTGGTCGAGCGCCCTTGCCCCGCTAACCCAGACAATCATGAAGTACCTTCCCGTCATCAACGACCCGTCGAACCCGTGCGGATTCGCGTCCGTGCCGGTATCGCAAGATCTGACGGACAAGGAAACGATCGGCCGAGTCGATTGGAACGCCGGCTCCAAAAACTCGGTATTCGTCCGCTATTTCCTTGCCATAAACGACCAGCCCGTTACGTGGGACCAGAAGGATTTCCTGGAATTGAACAAGATGCACACGTACGAGAGGGACCAGGAAGCGACGATTGGCTGGACGTACACTGCCACCGCGAACCTGATCAATAACCTTCACCTCACTGGGAACCGCGACTTGAACCTTCGTCTTGCCCCAACCATCCCATTTGGCGGCGCGACACGTAATCCATCCGGGCTAAAGGGTACCGGCGGCGATTGCACATCCAATCCAAACGCGGCCGACTGCAGCATCCAAATGTACTCCATAACGCAAGATTACTTCCCGTTGTCTACAGGCCGCGGTGCCGGCGGGTTCGGAGGCTTCCTCGGCGGTGCGACCAATCCCGGCTATTTCAATAGCACTTTGTTCCAGGTTGCCGACGATGTGGACTGGGCCCGTGGAAAGCACGACATCTCCTTAGGCTTCGAATACATTCATGAAGTCGCTAACACGGTCAATACCCGCCCGGACAACGGCAGTTTCTCGTTCACGGGCAATGCCCTCAGAGACCCGAAAAGCGCCAAAGGGTCTACTATTCCGCTCGCGGATTTTCTTACGGGTTGGATCACCCCGTCCTCATTCACGCAGGGCAACTCACTGCTCGATAACGATTGGAAGCCCTACTACGCCGCTTACGTTCAGGACAACTGGCATGTGCGGAGCAACGTATCCGTTAATCTGGGAGTCCGCTTTGAGCCGTATATTCAGCCGAAAAATATCAACGGCCACGTTTCCAATTTCCAGCTTCCCGCGTACGTTGCGATGGAGCACACCAACGTTTACGTCAACGCTCCCGATGGTTTGTTTTTCCCAGGCGACCCGGGCTACCCCGGTAATCAGGACAGCGTAAACCACCTGAATAAGTGGTCACCGCGCGTCGGTATCGTTTGGGATCCAACCGGCAGCGGAAAAACGTCGATTCGCGCCGGCTTTGGAATCTTCAATAACGCGGCGGAGCTATTCAATTACAACCACGAAGCCAGCAATCCGCCTTGGGGAGACATCCTCAATGCCGATACAAACGCGGGGGATGTCCTGCCGATGTGGGAACCTTGGGCGGACTATGGTGCGCCCGATCCGTTCCCTGCCGCTTTGCAGCTACTCGGGAAATTCGTTTTTCCCGACGGGTGTTACGCTTACGAACCAGCCGTTGAACATGCCCTCGCCCTATTCCATGCAGTGGAATTTCAGCGTTCAGCATCAGTTCGGATCGTGGCTACTCGCCGCAAACTACATAGGCAACGCCGGAGGCATTTGCAATCCGGCTATCCTCTTGATCCTACAGTTTTTGTTCCAGGCACTGTTGGTGGAGGTCAATGCGTTGCTGGTGGGAACTTCGTAGGAGGGCCTTTCGATGGTCTTCCTGACGGCTTGCCTGCAGGATACGCCGGCAATTGCTCGGCAGACGATGACGGGACGCCCAATGACCCGTCCGGGGTCGCGGGCGCCGACGACAAAGTCTCGAACCTTACTCAGCGCCAATATCTCTACGAGAATGCGATCAACAAGGCTAAGCAGGCGCAGTATTTCGGCGATATCCCGCAAATGGATCCCGGAGCCACCTCGAACTATGAAGGCCTGCTCCTTTCGGCGAACCACCGTTTGAGCAGCAACTTTAGCCTGCTGGCCAACTACACATGGTCCCACTGCCTCGCGCTCCCTGTGCAGAACGAATGGCAGGGCGGGGAAGAGTACCCGGTCGGCGCGCCGATTCGCCTTCTCAACCTGATTTCCAATACCGCAGTCTCGCCTATGCCGGCTGCAATTCCGACGTGCGGCATGTGATGAATGCCTCGCTCATCGCAAACGCGCCGAAATTTTCCGACCGGCTGATCGAACGCCATTCTGGGCGGCTGGCAGCTATCCGTCATCGGCGCATTCCACACCGGCACATACCAGTTCGTTTCGACGGGCCAGGATTCTCTCCAAGACCAGCCAGCCGGAGTATGTGTCGCCGAGTGGGTCGGCGGAGTACGTCTCGAACAAGGGTGGAGTCGACCCTAGCAACGAACTCACCTCGTTCCGTAGAGACTGGCTCAGTTCAGCGGGTTTTCGACGCCTGCGAGTCGGCACGTTCGCCACCTCGTGGCCGCATAGAGAATCCGGATTTCTTTGAGGTAGACACCGGTGTGGTTCGCAACTTCAAAATCCGGGAAAGCCAGTCCATCCAGTTCCGTTGGGAAACATTCAATGTCGATAATCATGTGAACCTCGGCGCCCCGAACACGTCTTTTAGCTCCGGTATGTTCGGACAGATTTCGAGCGCCGCGGGCCAGCCTCGAATCATGCAATTCGCTTTGAAGTACATTTTCTAAGGGGAGTGATTCCAGATTTACTTCGGGCACTTTGAACTGGGGCTGCGGCGTGAGTCGCAGCCCCGCACCTTTGTCCGCCGGCTGAGTTGTTCTGAACTGAGGGCAGTGAAAGAATAATGCGCAGAAGAGAATTTAATTCCTTCCTTGCCGTATCGCTCGGTTCCCTGCTACTCGACAAGTCTGCTTTGGCCGCGCCTCCGGCTCGAAAAATTCTGGCCATTGGCGACGTGCACCGGAAAATCTACCAGCACGATTCTGTTTCGCACGCGATGGCCACGATTTTCGATCTCGGCCGCAAAACGGGCCTCTTCGACACTTATATCCGCACCGATATTCAGTTGATCACAAAACATCCGATCACATTCGCCGAAACGAGCGCCGTTCCAGACGTAAACGGCAACGACGTGAACTACAAAACTCTGAATGACTTTGACGCAATTTTCTTCTATGGCATCGGCGAACTGGAACTGACCGACCAGCAAAAGGCAGACCTCCTTTCCTTCATCCACGACGACGGCAAGGGATTCATCGGCTGCCACGCGGCGATCACGGCCTTCTACAAATGGCCGGAATATGGAGAGATGATTGGCGGCTATTTCGACGATCATCCATGGACCACGTTTGACGCTCCGATCGTCGTCGAAGATCCGAAATTCCCCGCAATGAAGGCGTTTCCGCATGAGTTCGTGACACACGACGAGATCTATCAAGTGAAGGATTTCTCGCGAAAACGCGTGCGTGTCCTGGCGCCGCTCAACGAAACCAAAGTTAATCTGAACAAGCCGCGCGTGCACCGTACGGACAAGGATTTTGCAGTCTGCTGGGCCAGAAATTATGGGAAGGGCGCGTGTTTTATTCCGCATTTGGGCACACGAATCATGGGATGATCCCCACATGCAGACCATGTGGCTCGAAGCAATCAAATGGGGCATGGGATTGACTCAGGCAGACGCAACTCCGCGTCCGCGCTCGACACAGCCGCCAGGGAGAGGATAGGTATCGATGTTAGTCGACAAAAAGATGCGCAGTGTTTATGGGATTCTGGCGGCCGGTTTGGCTATGACCCTTGCTGGCGGTCTGTGGGCGGCCAAGAAGGCGCGCGGTGACTCCGCGGCCACTGCTGCGCAAGAGGCGGATGCGAAGGAATGGCCCACGTACGGCCATGATTCCGGCGGCCTGCGCTACTCGCCCCTGACCCAGATCAATACGAAAAATGTGAGCGACCTCGCCGTGGCTTGGGTCTATCACATGAAGCCGGAAGGCTTTGTCGCGCCTGAGGGTCGCGGACGAGGCGGTCGCGGTCGCGGAGGCCCTGACGGCCGCGGCGGAGAAGGCGGGGTTGGTGCAGGCAGCACGCCGGGAGCGCCATCCGGACCCAAACGCTCGCAAGCGGCAGGCGGACGAGGCGGCGATGCTGTCGCTGCGCAGGCGGCCCAGGAGGGCTTTCGTGGTTTTGGCCGCGGCGGCACAGGCTTCCTCACTTCGGAGGATACTCCGCTGATCGTGAATGGCGTGATGTACGTAGGTACGCCGTACGGTCAGGTGACGGCGCTCGATCCAACAACGGGAAAGGAGATTTGGAACTACAAGCTGCCGACCGGTGAGCCTGCGACGCGCGGCGTGGAGTACTTCCCAGGCGACAAGCAGACGCCGCCGCTAATAGTGGTCGGCACATCAGACGCCAAGCTTTTCACGCTGGACGCGGAAACTGGAGAGATCAACAAGGCCTTCGGCGTAGACGGCATCGTGGACCTCGACACTCCCGAAATTACCCACGATTTGCCGAACGCTAGCGACGGCCTCTCGTCACCGCCAGTGATGTTCCAAAACCTGATCATCGTCGGCGGCCGCACGACCGAAGGCGGGGGGCCTGGGCCTGCGGGCGATGTGCGCGCCTTCGACATACATAACGGCAAGCTGGTCTGGACTTTCCATTCGATTCCACAGCCCGGCGAGCCGAACTACCCCGGCGGCTGGGTGGGAGATAGTGCGAAGGACCGCTCGGGCGTGAATGTTTGGGGCTTGATGACGGTGGACTCAAAGCGCGGAATTGTTTATCTGCCGTTTGGCGCGCCTTCGGGTGACGCGTTCGGCGGAGATCGGCCCGGCAACAATCTTTACAGCTCCAGCATCGTGGCTGTGAATGCGCGAACGGGCAAGTACATCTGGCACTTCCAGCTCGTGCATCACGACATCTGGGATTTTGACGCCGAAACGCCGCCTCTGCTGATGGACGTGAAGCACAACGGCAAGGTGATTCCTGCGGTGGCCGTGATTGCGAAGGATTCGCTCCTCTATCTACTGGACCGCACCAACGGCAAGCCGATCTACGGGGTGGAAGAGCGTCCGGTGCCGCAAAGCGACGTGCCGCTCGAGAAGACCTCCCCGACGCAGCCGTTTCCGGTTAAACCCCCTCCCCTGGCGCGACAGACCATGACGATGGACGACATCGCCGCTGTAACGCCCGAGCTAGAGGCGGCGTGCAAAAAGCTGGTCGAGGACAATCATCTTCAGCTTGGTGGGCCGTTTCTTCCGGTCAGCTACGGCCACGTGCGCGTCAACTTCCCAAGCGAGATCGGCGGCGTGAACTGGCCGGGTGGCGCGTTCAATCCAGTGCTGGGATATTTCTTCATCAACGTCATGGACTTGGGGCAGATGCAGGGGTATACGGATCCGAGAAACGGATCGCTCAGCCCGAGCATCGTCGGAACGAATCAGCTCCCCGGCCGCAACGGGACCTACGCATTTCTCCCTCCCGGCGGTCGCTTCAAGGACAACGCGCTGAACATGCCCTGCTCGCAGCCTCCCTGGGGTCAACTTGTGGCGGTCAATGTGAACACAGGCGACATTGCATGGAAGGTGCCGCTGGGCATCACCGAAAGCCTTCCTCCCGACAAGCAGAACACGGGGCGGCCCGGTATGGGGGGCCCGATTGCGACAGCGGGCGATCTAGTGTTCGTTGGCGCCACGGACGACAACCGCTTCCGCGCTTTTGATGCAAAGACCGGCAAGGAGCTGTGGTCCTACAAGCTCGATGCCGCCGCTGGCTCCGTTCCCAGCACTTATGAGGGCAAGGATGGACGGCAGTATGTCGTGGTGACCTCCACCGGCAACCCGTTTGCGTCCGAGCCGGCCACTTCAGACGCCATCACGGCATTCGCTCTGCCGAAGCCATAACCCGCAGCCACTCGGACGCGCGATGCGACACCACCTCCGCGTCTGTCAGCTTAATTTGTATCTTTGGAGCGGATGCCCCGGCACACGGATACCACATAAAGGATAGAAGAATGGCAAAGCAGCGCCGCTGATGAAGATAACGTTCTAATCGATCCTGAAACGATTAGAAATCATCGTAAGTTAAGTTATTAAAATGAAGGACCTATTTTATAATGAGGCAAAAGCGACTACACCGCGATATTCAGGTCGTGCGCCACCTTCCGAATATATTCCGCGCCTTGCCGATACTGTTCTGCGCTCGTCAGGTGCTCGAGCATAAGCGGTGCTCCAACATTAACAATTTCAGTCACATAGGCGTGGTAATCGACCCCGGGAATATGCGCGGTCTTGATGCCACCCTGTCCGGGAACCGTCTCCTCAAAATTCACGTTGACCTGCGGAACCCATAGCAAGTCCTTGGCATGGCAAGACTTAACCCATTTCCCCAGCTTGGCGAACGTTTCCTTAATGAGAGTCGTATTGTTGTAGTACCGCATCGGCGAGTTGATGATGTTGCAGATATCAATATGCACTCCGAATCCCTGCGGCCGATCCACCGCCTGAATCAGCTTTAGATACGGATCAGCACCGTCCGGGAAATTACATCCTTTCATCTCGATCGCAAAAACAGAGCGTTTCGGTTTCACCGCGTCCACGATCTTGCGGCAGTTCTCCACGGTGCCATCAATAAACTCCTGCGACTGATTTTTCGGATGTGGCCCCGAGAGCGTGGCAGCATCGAACGAGCCCGTGATGTCGACGCAACACCGCGCACCAACCTCCTCGGCCACTGCCATCTGACTGATCACGTAATCGAGATTCGCTTTTCTTGCCGCAAGATCCGGCGTCATGATATTGCGCCAAGCACCAACCTCAGCGATGAGGATGTTTTGTTTCGCGAAGGCTGCACGAATCGTTTTCAGCCGCGCTGTATCTTCAGGCATTGCCGGTGGGCAGTACGCAGCCGTATATCCCAACCGTTTGCATTCTTGCGCCAGCAACTCAGGATCATCCTTTTCGGTATTACCCACCTGACCGGGACCGGGAAACGGTTGTCCTGGCAAACCAGCATAACCCCCGAACAGCAAGCGCTTGTTGGTCTGCGCCTGCACCGTATTCGCAATCACAGCCGTTGCTACGGCTCCAACAAGCAGCTCGCGCCGCGTGAGTGTTCCCTGTTCCGCTTTCCTGCTTTCCATGTCTCTTACTCCTCTACGGCAAACTGAAGGTCACAACGTCGACGCCGCTAACAATCGAAACGTATTGTTTGCCATTCTTGCCAAGATACGTAGATGGCGTAGCTTGGGCATCGGCGGAAAGTTCCGTGGACCAGAGCAGCTTGCCAGTCCGCGCGTCAAATGCACGGAACATCTTATCTTGCGAAGCGCCGATGAACAGAACACCACCGGCGGTTGCCACGGAGCCACCTGAATTATTCGTCCCGGTTATGGGGATTCCCTTGGCCGTCAGCTCCTTCAGTTCTCCCAAAGGCTCACGCCAGACGATGTCGCCCGTGGCGGCGTTAATAGCCATGAGTTCGCCCCACGGGGGCGCTGAACATGGGTAGCCGTTCTGGTCCACAAACGGGATTTTGGATTTAGCGAGGGATTGAAATTTGTTTGACGAGAGCTGCGGAGTCAACACAGCGATCGTGCCGAGATCCTTATCGTTGACGAAGATGTAGTTCAAATTCGGATCGTAAGTCGCACCGGCAAACGTCCCGCCGCCCGTCGAGCTCGGAAAAACAAGAGCAGGCACCATCGAATACGGCGTGTAAGGGCCGGCCTGCAGCACCTTGTCATAAATGTTCAGGCAGAATTGGTGGCTTTCCGGCGATAGATTCGCGACTTCGTCGCGGCTCAGACTGACTCGCGCAACCGGTGGCGGCTTCACAGGGAAGGGTTGCGTTGGAGATGCCACCTCGCCCGGAGTATCGCTGGCCGGAACCGGCCGCTCTTCAACCGGCAGGAGTGGTTTTCCCGTAGCGCGGTCCAGCACAAACAGCAAACCTTGCTTCGTATTCTGGATGACGGCGGGAATCTTCTTTCCGTCCGCTGCGGTGACATCGGCGAGGACGGGAGGCGAATTGAGGTCCCAGTCGAAAATATCGTGGTGCGTCGTCTGAAAATACCACTTCAACTTGCCTGTATTGGCATCGATAGCCACGATGCAGGTCGCGTAGAGGTCATTCCCGGGACGGCTGGCGCCGTAATCCTGGTCGGTGGCGTTACCTGTGGCCATAAAAATTGTTCCGGTTGCATAGTCCACGGTCATGGGCACCCAGCTTCCCGGACCGCGGCGATCCTGCCAGTCGTTAGGCCCCCAACTGCCGAAATTAGGGTCACCAGGATGCGGCACTGTGTGGAAGCGCCAAACCTCTTCGCCAGTATTCAGGTCGAAAGCGCGCGGGTCTCCCGGCGGGCCGTACCGGCCCTGCTCACCGGTTCGTGGAGCTATGATGGCGAGATCTTTGTAGAGTGTTGGAAGACTGCCCGGAGTGTAATCGCTGTAGGAAAGCTTCTCCATCATATTCATTCTTAAGTCGAGTGCGCCATTCTTGCCGAATTTGGTGTACAGCGCGCCGGTTTTCGCATCGAGCTGAAGGAGGTAACCACCAGTCGTCGCCACAACGATCCGCGGCGCGTCGTTTTCATCGCCGGCCCAGTAAGAAACGCCGTACTTAGCACTCAAGCCGAGCCGCAAGAATTTCGACGGGCCTGTTGGCGCGGGACCAAAGCCGCGCCCAACACTTAAACCAGGAGGACGAGCTGCGTTTGTAGCTGTCTCGGGCGTGCTTGGCACCAGCGTGTCCAGGTCCGTCTGCCAGATCGGGTCGCCCGTTTCTGCATTTAGCGCAATGATCTTTGATCCGCTCGGGTAATACATGACTCCGTCGCTTATGATCGGAGTAATTTCACGCCCGCCCGCATTGAACGACCATACTTTGACCAGCTTCGATACGTTGTCGACGGTGATCTGCTTCAGAGGAGAGTATTTCGTTTGCCCTACGTCTCCTCCCACTGTGAGCCAGTCGCCCTGTCCTGAAAATGAGCGCGCGGGAATGAACGCGACGGCAATCAACATTGCGATCCGCACTATCGGTCTTACGATTGGCTTCATAGCGGAACCGTTCCTCTTTTTCTTGAACCAAAACCCAACGCTCAATTCGCAGCTGCTCATTCGGGCCAGTAGGGTCCCGGTCCGCGATGTTCACCGCGGCCGGGAGCAGCAGAGGCTCCTGCCGGCATCTCGAAGGGCGGCCGCGCAATATCGAGGTCCCACGAGCCGGCAAACGCTTGTTCGATCATCAGGCGGTTGTGCTTTATCTGGCCCAGGACCTCGAGCCGCGGCATGGTGATCGTGGGGTCGCCCTTTTCCGCGCCACCCATAGGCCAATCGCTTTGACATTCGGCAGGGCCGCTGAATTGTATTTCCTTCAGCACCTTTCCGATCAGGGTGAAATTCACCATCCCTGTGCCGGCGGGAACTTCGTGGAAATCATAGGGAAGGGGGCGACCGCCTCCGCCAATCGCTAAGGGATTCCCACCATCTTTGCCGGTGTTGTCTCCGGAACCCATGCTTGCGCCGACGAGTTCCTTCGGGGAGCCTGTGAAGGCGGCGTCATTCCAGACCGGGAGCTCGAGCTTCACGACGGCGTCGTTCAGCGCAACTCCGCCTATGTACGGAGCACCGAGTCGCAGTTGCAGAGCGGCGTTTTCCGGCATCGCTTGCGCGAAAACACCGGTGTCATATCGAAAGGAGACGAAGCGTGAATCGAAATTTCTGAGTACGTCGAGAAAATCGAAGAAGACGCAGCCGACATCACCAACGCGCGGCTGATACAACGCCTTCATGCCATACTTTTCATTAAGCTTAGCCAAGCGCGAAACGCGCGGCTTCAGCGCGTCGAGCTGTGCCCGATAAGCCTGGTTTTCGTCGTATGTGAATCCGCTCCAGCTGTAATAGTGAATTTCCAATGAGGCCGCTGTGGCAATGATTTCCTCGGCGTTCGGCGAAGCCGCATCTGTGATTGGGCACGTAATACAAGAAACCGTCACGCCATTGCTCTTCATCGTGTTTACAAAACGCGGCAGATCCGTCTTTACTTTGGCAGGTTCAACGTGTCCCTGGTAGGGCATTACGGTCAAGTCAACTGAGTGGGCGCCCGTGTCGATAACAGCCTGCGCCACCTCTTGCGGCGTACGCAGCCACTGCAGGCTGCGCGAGTAGACGTCCACCGCAAATTTTCCAGTAGGCTGTGGTGCGGTTTGCTGCTGAGGGGCCGCCTGCTCGGCTGCCATTTTTGGAAGAGTTGCCGCCGCAAGCGTCACGGTTCCCAAGCGTAATAGTTCGCGTCTATCCATAATTAGAAAATCCTCGAAGGAATCTTCGCGCCGGATACGGCGCGCATTCACGAGTGCGCGGGCCAGTTTCGCTCGCACACACCCGCGAAGATTACCGCCCTACCAACCCAGCGCTGCCATGCGCGCCTGAGTGCACGCCCGCATGATATTGATATAGCGCGCCGTTCTTACGGGGCCATAGAGAAGGGGATTCTTGGTGGGCGGGTACTCATCGTTAACGTACTTCATGCGCGCCAACAAATTCATATTCGTGTTCGGGTGAACCTGCATCACGGATTCGACTTTGTCCGCTATCCCAATATCCCAGATGTGCTCGTAGCCGCCGATGAAAGACTCGCGATTGTGGACGTCCGTGGCCGCTGTGACCAATAGGATTGGATGGTATTGGCTTTGATATTCGACCGGAACAATCATTCCTATGGAGCCCGGTGTGTGGCCTGTCATCTCATAAATCGTAGCGGTCACATCGCCGACCGTGATCTTCATGCCATCGACCGCGTCAATTCCGCGGGTCATGGGCGTTTTGTCCTTCAGCCGAGCGACCATACCGGTGCCAGCCTTCATGGCCTTGAAGTAAAGATCCCAATCGTCGCGGCCCATGATCATCGTCGGATGATAGTGGCTCTGAATGTATTCGCCGCCACCGGTGTGATCGAGATGCCAGTGGCCGAACACGACGTACTTGATCTTATTCGGATCGAGGCCGGCCTTTTCCATGCTGGGGATAATCAGATCGCGCGCTTCCTCGGCACTATTAGTCGTATCGAACATGATGTAGCCATCGCTTGATGTGATCAGCCAGCTGCCGACGCCGCTGTCGCCGATCCAGTAGAAATTATCGAACAGACGATATAGCCCGAGATTTTGCGGAGGGTTTGGGGAGGGGAACGGCTGTAGGTGCGGTGTGCTATTCGGTACGCCTAAAGTCGCACGATCATGACCGGTCGCGCCTCCGGAAGGCTGGCAGAAAACTCCGAAATCGAACTGCAAGTCCGGATCATCGCCGGCGATCGCTTTCGCTTTTGCGACGTAGACCTGCGTTTCAGGATTTGAATCCCATTGCTGCGGCGTTGGGAGATATGATGAATCGCCTCCGCGACCCCCGCGCCCGCGGCCCGGAGCAGCGCCGCTCTGTTGTGCCGCTGGAGTGGGTGGAGCGGCATTTTGCGTAAATGCGAGAGTGGCCGCAATCGCTCCAACAGCCATAACACAGAGAAACTTCGTCGCCATTTTCATCAGCATTGCTCCTTCGTTGGGAAGAAATCGCTCACTGATTTACCGCTACCTAGCTGCCCGATGGCTGCGATGCTGGTACCGAACCAACCACGAGTCAACCAATTAACGTTTAACTGAAATTGATACCGTATGTTTTACACAGCTAATTTGTTGGCGCACCTTCGCCGCGAATAGCCCTGTCATCTCATGTTCGCAACGGGCACCTTTGCAAGCGTGGTCTTTTGTACCACGCCGCCCGGGGAGTACGGAAAAACGACAAAGACGTCTTCTCTATTGCCGGAGATCGGCGTCGAAAAATCCCCTCCTCCGAATGAATAATTACCGAGCTGCACCAGCGGCGGATAAACGGAGCCTTCTTCGCTGAGCTTGATCGTCGGTCCCACCTTACCCGGCGTAATCATGGCGGCATACACGTCATACGCGCCGGCCGCGCGAAACCCGCGCCACGCTGCGACGAGCTCTCCGCTTGAGGTATAGCCAATACCAGGCATATCAACTGTACTGATTGGAAGCGCTCCCTTGGGAGGTGGATTGGGACTTGCTGAGGACCATGTTTCACCGCCGTCCGAGGTATAAAAGATCTTTAACGTGCGTTTGTCGAGGCTGGTTGTCGCGATTGCGAAATGGTCTTCATGAGCTGGATCTGCCGCAATCGGGGGGTAGTGTGGCCGCCCTGTCGGGCTCACATCTACTCCGGTAACTAAATGGAATTTCCAAGTCGCGCCATCATTGCCGCTATCGGCGAAGGCCAGGCAAGGGCAAGCCGCATCTGCGCCTGGAGCGGACTTTACAAACATCGCGGTGGCGATCTTGCCGAAAGCCGCTGCGAAGCTTCCTCCGCTCTGCCTTATCCAACCGGCTTCGTTCGGTGAGTAAACCGTTCCGAAGCTCTTACCTTTGTCCTGACTCGCGGCGACATACAGACCAGCCGTGGAATAGATCGTGCTGGTTTGCAAATCAGCGATGCCCGAAGCCCCATCCCACGGCGTGTCCTTTGGGTCATGCCCGCCGCTCAGCCCCGCAAGACCGGGGGCGAGCCTGTCAATCGTGATGCCAGGTATCGCTCTCGACCAGCTTGCGCCTCCATCGCCAGAACGCGCCACCATGGCTCGGCCCTGCTTCGGCGCCGGACCGATCACTCCGTTCGCAGTGAACATCGCCCCGCCGGCGTAAACGGTCCCGTCCGGACCGAAGGTCACCCAGGGCGCATTGCAGTACCACAATTCCGGCGTGTTGCCGTCTGCTCGCGTTCGTAGCACATTCATGAGACTGGAATCGCGAAACGTCTCGCCGCCATCAGTCGATAGAGATACATGACATTCTGCCGTTCGCATTCCTTTAGGAGCATTGGTGTCGATTGGCAGCGAGTACACTCTCCATGCGATGCCCAGTTCTTCGTCGTTCTCTGCGTTGACGGCCAAGCTCGGAAAAGCCGAGGAAAACGCAGCATCGTTCTTGCTGATGTCGATGAGGGTCACGCCTGGGGAAACTCCTGGCTCGCCAGGAAGGCGCGCTATCGTTACGGCAAGTATTCCAAAGATCGATGCCTGGACGGCGAAGCTCTTTAGCGCAATATCACTCACGACAAAACTCACTTCGCAGGTCGCCATTGCGAGCGCCGTGCGCTTATGCTGCGCAAGTTAGTCTTTTCCACGCAAACGCACAAGTTTGTAACTGTGGTGCTACCGTAACGGAGAGAACCTGATTCCGTCGGACTTCGTTTCCTGCGACCCGTTACTGTCTGTTACTGTTACTCAATTGACCGTAGAGTTGTGGCCGTTGTAGTTTCCCCTCCATCGCGGCATCAGTCGGGGGTGTTCCATGAACTATTTCCTGCGGTTTCTCGCGATCTTTTGTCTCGCGTGCATAAGTGTGCTCGCGCAAACCAGTCAGGTGGCGCAGGTCTCCGGCCATGTCCTGGATCCTACCGGAGCAAGCATCCCGGGCGCTAAAGTGACCATCACGAACACCGGAACAAACGCAGCTCACACAACGGAAACGGATACCAGCGGTTCCTATGCGATTCCGCAGCTGCCGGTCGGTGTGTACCGGCTGCAAGTGACCAAGGACGGCTTCAGCGCGTACGTACTCAACGGGATCAAGCTAGATGTCGATGCACACCCGGAGCTGAACGCCACCTTGCAAGTAGGTCAAGTCGCGCAGCAGGTCGAGGTGCAGGCGAGTGCCGCGATGGTTGAGACCCAGAGCAATGGCGTGGGGCAACTGGTCGAAGATAGGAGCGTCGTCGACCTGCCACTAAACGGCCGTAATGTGACTCAGTTAGTGGCGCTTTCCGGCGCGGCTACAAATATGACGAATGCAGACACAGGGCAGTCACTGATCTCGAACAAAAACTATCCGAGTTCGGTAGCCTATTCCGTGGCGGGCTCGCAGTCCAATCAGACGCTTTATGTCTTGGATGGTTCGCCCAACATGGATCCCGTTTCTAACGTAGCATTGCCCATGCCTTTTCCAGACGCCCTTCAGGAATTCAAGGTACAAACGAGCTCTCTGCCTGCGAACTACGGAGCTCAACCAGGTGGGGTCGTAAACGTCGTCACTAAATCAGGGACAAACTCTTTCCACGGCGACGCCTTTGACTTTGTGCGAAATGGCGTCTTCAATGCGCGGAATTATTTCGCAACCTCTCCGGATTCGCTCAAGCGCAATCAATTCGGCGGCGAAATCGGCGGGCCAATTATCAAAGACAAGCTGTTTTTCATGGCCGGATACCAGGGGACTTACGCGAGCTCGGCACCGACCTCAAGCATCGCGTTCGTCGATACCCAAGCTGCTTTGCAAGGCGACTTCACCGCCTTGGCTTCGCCCGCATGCAATGGCGGGAAACAGCTGACGCTCAAGGCGCCGTTTTCCAACAACCAGATTGACCCGGCTCTATTTAATTCCGTCGCCTTGAAGGTACTGGCCTTGATGCCGGTGTCCAGCGATCCGTGCGGAAAGCTTGCTTTCACAATCCCCTTCAGCTCCCACGAGAACCAAGTCGTGGGAAAAGTCGATTGGACCGTCAACAACCGGCAAAGCTTCTTCGTGCGTTATTTCGTGACAGATTATCTGCATCCCTATAACTACACGAGCGATATTCTTACGATGTCCGACAACAACAACAGCGTCGGACTTGCTGATCGCGTGAACACGATCGTTGTGGGCCACACATTCACTTTTACGCCCAATACTCTCAACTCCTTCCGCGCCAGTTTTGCGCGATCCGCGGTTCATCGCACGACGCCTAACAGCCCCACTCCGGAATCGCTCGGTGTAAACGCCTATGAAGGCGTTAAAAACTACATGTTCTTTTCTGTAAGCGGGGATTTTACCGTCGATTGCCAAAACTGTTCGCCGGGACCCTGGATCTCGAACGATTTCCAGGTAAATGACGACCTCACGCTTATTCGTGGCCGACATCAGATCGCCATTGGCGGTAGTTGGCTTCACTCGCACTTGAACGCGCTAGGACAGTTCCAGAGTAACGGCGATTTTTCATTCTCGAGCGCTTCCACGGGGCTCACTCTCGCGGATTTTATGATGGGTGATCTGTCACGCATCGGTCAAAGCATGGGGCAAGTGGCGCACGAGTCCGTCAACATTCCAGGGCTCTACGCCCAAGACAACATTCGTGTCAATTCGCGGTTCACCGTAAATGCAGGCATTCGCTGGGATCCATTTTTGCTGCCTGTCAATTGGGATGGACAGGAGAGCATCTTTGATCGCACCTGGTACGCCGATAACATACACAGCAAACGATTCCCGAACGCTCCCGTCGGCACATTGTTCTATGGTGATCCCGGAATGCCGGGAAGGGGCTACGGCTTCGGCAAGATCGCCAATTTCGCGCCGCGCATTGGAATCGTTTTTGATCCGCGTGGAAAGGGTCAGGAAACAATTCGCGCCGGCTACGGAATCTTCTATGGCGCGACGCCTTTGTTTTTGCAGGCGGGAGCTCATGCGCCGTTTGCCGGTCCGGTTAGCGTCTCGGAGTCTGTCGGGTGTCAATGTTTGAGCGATCCGTACACCTCAAATCCTGCTGGCAACCCGCTGCCTGTACCCAATCCCCCTCCAAACACGACCACCTTTCCTCTTTTCGGGAGTGGATTCGGAAATTTCGAACTCCATCCCAAGCCGACGTATATGGAGCAATGGAACCTTTCAGCACAGAAACAGATTCGCGACTGGCTCTTCTCAGCGACCTATCTCGGCAATCGAACCGTTCACTTGGAGATGGGCGATAATATCAATCCTCTCATATACGTGCCGGGAACGGTGCAAGGAGGTCAGTGCACAAGCGTGCCCGGCTCCCCCACGGGCGGAGTTTTCGTTGGCGGCCCGTATGACGGCATTTCCGATGGGCTTACGAATAAGGTCGGCTCGTCGCCGATCGCATGTTCACAACCATCTGGGGCCAATCTGAATTTCCGTCGGTTGCTATATTTGGCCAATCCGGCAAAAGCTCAAGATTACTCCGGGCTATCCGCCTTCGGAGACTTCGGTTGGGCTACCTATAATGCCTTGCTCGTTTCCGCTCAGCACCGCTTTACTCAGAATTTTTCAGTTTTGGCGAATTTCACATGGTCGCATTGCCTCGACACGAGCGAAATCGGGCTGAACGGAGGGACCACGGCGCAGAACTATCTTGATCCCGCCGCCGAGTATGCCAATTGTGCTTCAGATCAAAGGCGCGTCGTCAATGTTGCGATTATCGCGCAAAGTCCCCACTTTGGTTCCAGCTGGGAACGTCGACTGCTAGGCGACTGGCGGCTGGCGCCTATTGTTACGGCGGCGACGGGCACTTACTCGACGGTGACGCAAGGTGGCTCGGATACATCGACAATCGGAAGTAGCCGTCCGGACTTGATTCCTGGCACGGTACAGACCATATCGAACCCCACGATCGACAAGTGGTTCAATACAACAGCGTATGCGGATGTTGCGCCGGGTACCTTCGGTGACCTATCGCGAAGCACGATCCTGAATCCCGGAGCGTGGAATGTCGACATGGCGTTGTCCCGTTCCTTCAATATCACCGAGCGGCAATCGATTGCGTTCCGCGTGGAGGCTTACAATTTGTTCAATCACACGCGATTCGGCGCTCCCGGTACCACGCTAAACAGCCCGAACACTTTCGGTGTAATTACGAGCGCCGGCGACCCGCGCATTATGCAGATGGCGGTGAAATATACATTCTAATCGCTCCACGCCGAGATGCATCATCGCATCGCTCGCTCGCCTCAGAGAGCGCGTCCAAAATGAGACACAACAAAAGCTGACACCAGACCAAACCTCGGGAAACCTCATATCCGTGAATATAAAATCCCGAAAATCGACGTGTGCCGCGATCGCTTCCTGCGTTCTGGTTGTGTTCGCCGTCGCAGTCCTGAAAACGAAATCTCAAACTGTACTGATGCAAGAAAATATCAAGTTGCCGTTTCCGGGCATATCCCATTTTGCCCGTGGGCGCGGCGGCTCCAACTGCGGTACCTGATGGACGGGAAGCCAAAATACCTTCCCGATAGCACCTCTGCATTCACACTTTCGCAAATCGCGGATCGATTCAACGCCGCCGACCGGTTTCCCAAACCTGCACGCGCCGACGCCAGACATAATTCGCTACGGTAACAAGGCGGCGAGAGTGCAGGCCTGCGCCTTCTGCCATTTGCCCGCGGACAAGGACATCCGCAGAACGCCAGCCTTGCTGGTCTGCCGGTCGCCTATAAAAGAGCAGATTTCCGACTTCAAAGTGGGCCTGCGCAAGAGTTCTGAGCCGCGCTTCACTCCGGTCACCGAGATGAGATCACACGATTGCCGATAGGCTCAGTGTCGACACCTGGAGCCGCAAGCAACATGCTGCCATTGGAAATGACTTTCGGCACCCTGGCTGTCTCGACTACTTTGATCCACGGCCTATACTTCGTCAACGAAAAGTATCTGGCTGCGGAATCCATTCCCTCTTCCGTAAGGCCTTTTGCGAAATCAATCGAATTGCCTGCGAATCCCGCTCGCTCGGAGCTGCGTGATCCAACATCGGGATTCATTGCGTACGTTCCATCAGCCAGCCTCAAGTGAGGCGAGTCACTTGTTGCGACAAGTGACAACGGCCGCACGATCCGCTGTGCGATCTGCCAATGGCCCGGGTCTGCATGGTTTGGCGAACATTCCCTCGATCGCCGGACGCTCACCCAGTCAGATGGCGCGGCAGCTAATCGACATGCAAGCCGGCGCAAGACATGGGGTCAACGCTCGACTCATGAAACCGGTCGTCAGCGGGCTGGACGATCGCGACATTGTCGCGATCACTGCCTATCTTGCATCGCCCAAACCGTGAAGATCGACCTTGGGTCTATAGCTGTAGTCCCATTTGGCGGTGGAGAGGAATGAACCGCGGGTCTGACTTGATCGAATCGAATCGCGGGTCGACGTTAATGGAAATCAGCTCAAAGCAGCGGTCCTGAAACGCCTTTTTGAGCCATTCAAAGCCGGTGTCCCGTTGCCCGAGTGCGAAATACACGGACGCTAATTCAAAAGGCGAAACGTATCGCTTCTCGGAGAGATCCTGCAATTCCTGCAGAATGTGCTGCGCCTCTTTGCTTTTTCCGGACATCGCCAGCGACCGCGCCAAGCCCGCGCGCATCCGTGGACTATTCGGCGTCAGCTGAATTGCGCGCTGAAAAGCAGCAAGCGACTCTTCGAAATCCCCCATCTGCTCCTGAATAAGTCCCAGGCTCCAATACGCCGGTGCGAAGTGGGGATTCAGCTCGATTGCGTGGTCGCACTGATCTAGTGCCGCCTCGAAGTCACGGCCGTAGTAATAAATGACCGCCACATCGCGCGCGATAATCAGCGAAATCGGATCAAGCGCCTGCGCCAAGAGCACTTCCTCCAGCGCCTGCGGCAATCGCCCGAGCGGCGCCAGATACGATGCGGCGTACCAATGGTGCGCCGTTGAATATCTTGGATTCAGTTCGATCGCGCGCTTGAACTCCTGCTCCGCGCCCAGCCAATCCCAATCCTGCGTCGCCTTCACGTGCGCCAGCGACGTGTGCGCCTCCGCAGAATTTTCATCTTGCAGCACGGCCCAAGCCGCGTTCGACGCCGCCTTCGTCCAAACCTCCGCAGGCGCAAGCACGCCGTAGTGCCCCAGCAACTCGTATGCGTCCGCCAGTCCCGAATATGCCTCCGCGTAACGGGGATCCTCCGCGATCACCTTGTCGAAAAACTCGATCGCCTTTCGCAATCCTTCCTCGGTCCGCTGACTCAGGTGATAGCGCCCCTGCAAATAAAAATTGTACGCGGCCAGATTTTCGGTTGGGTTCTTGAATTTCTCTCCCCCGCCCGACCGCGTAAGCCCAGACTGCAGCCTCTTGAAAACAGCCTGCGCCACTTCTTCCTGAATCGCAAAAACATTCGAATTTTTCCGGTCAAATGACTCCGACCACAAATAATTCCCGCTCGTCCCGTCGACGAGTTGCGCCGTGACGCGCAGATCGTCTCCTGCCTTGCGCACGCTGCCCGTTACGATCACTCCCGCGCTCGATCCGTTTTCCCCCATCGACCCGCTTTCACCGGCCGAGAGCCGCGACAGATCCCGCGCCACCACGCGCAGCGACTCCAGCTTCGAAAGCGCATGAACAATCTCCTCGCTGATCCCCAGGCAGAAATAATCCAGCTCATGCCCCGCGCTGTGATCCGCAAACGGCATCACTACGACTGTGTTCCGCCGCGCCAGCGCCGCAGGCACCTGCTTGCGCGCGGCGTGAGCTTCCCGCCGCCGGAAAACGGCCGCATAACCGCCCTTCGGCAGCTCGATCAGAATTTCGTCGTTCTGCCCTTCTTCCACGTAATACGTCGCCAGCCGGGTGCGCAACCGCCGCGCCTGCACGCGTACGATCGGATCGTTTCGCGGATCAAACGACGCTTCCTTGTCGAACACCTGCACACCTACGACGAATTCTTTTAGTTGATCGCCGCGCCCGGCCTTTGTTTCGAGCACAACGAAGCTCACAAAACGCTTCAGGCGCTGCACGTGCTGGAATGTTTTGCTGTTGAGGATTTTTTCGAGCTGTTGACGGACCTGTGCCTCCGTAATTTCGGTCACGCTCTCGCCGGTACTGCGGAGGGGCATGGCGACATCATAATCCAAAAGCGCTTTCGATGCATGTGGCTCAGGGGTACGGCTGACAGTGGGCACAGTCTTTTCGGATCTTCTGTGGCAGGCTCAGAATGCGGCTCGCGGGTCAGGAAGTTCAATCACCCGTGGCCTGCGATACGACCACACATATTTGGTCGATTCTGATCTCGACCTATTGCTCACGATTTCAGCCTGCGGAATTTAGTCCACTTGAGCACCAGAGTCTCGGCGCCGGAGCGCACAAACTAAAAATGGCTTAGTTACGTTTGTACAAGTGTGGGCCACGAAGCATTCAACTTCGTGGCCCACACATCGCAGCCTGATGGTTAAGTAGCCCCGGGGAATTTCACCCCGAGGCCCTTCCAGAACCGTACTTGAGCCTCTCGACTCATACGGCTCCCATGGTGAAAACCTCACCGCGCTGTCGTGCCCAGAGAGCCAGGAGGGTCGGCTGCCGGTCGACCATCTGTGCTACTCGATCCGACACAGTCGGTATCCCCAGCGATCTTTCTCCACCTCCGGCCTTCGGTATCGTCACCGTCCGCACTGGTGGAGGAAAGTAGCTGCCCGACGACATCCGATTCCAGACGCGGTACAGGTTATTCCTTAATTCCCGTTCGAAGTCTTCGATCGTCTGCTCATCGATTCCTGCCGCTCCCCTGTTGCTCTTCACCTTTCTATAGGCTTCCAGAACTTCTTGCCGCGAAATACAGTACGGTTTTGCCTGGTCCTTTGAGCTCCTCCCATTTCTGGTTGGCTCAACGAACCCGGCTTCACTACACGCACCCCCTTCGCTCCATCCGCTTTCGCGGACTTCCTCGCTACTACGAAGTGCTCCGCCCCTTGGAGTCGCATCCGTACGTTCGCCCTTGTGGTTCAATCCACTTGGAGCTTTTCCGTTTGCATCGACTCCGAAGGTTCCCACGTTCCGCGTAATCGCCTCGCTCAGGATCAGGCCACCTATATGCCGGATACCGTTCCGCCCGTAACCAGGTTCCGTCGGAACTTGTCCCGCAGCCTTCTAACAAACCGCGGTTTCGATACCGTCTTAGCTATTTTCGACATGAAAAGCGGTGATTCACTTTCGTTCCTCTTCCTGAACGTTACTTGACCCGAATTTTGCTTCCGGGCCTTTTCCCTCTCCGTTCACTACCGCCTCCCTTAGGAAGCAGCAGCGGAGGGTAGTTTGAAGCCTCCTCCTGTAAGGCGGCTCCGAAGGACCTCCCTTCATCGATTACACAGCTACGCAAACCAGTCTTTGTCGAAGAATGTTTTGCTCGTGGCACACTTAGAACGTCAGCTTCAGCGCTAACTGCATGATCCGCTGGTCGCCGCCACCTGATGCGATAAAGCCAGCACCTTGGTTGCGTGCCGTCGAACCGTTGGGGTCGCCTGTGTTCAGATTGCCGGTAAACAAACCGGTGCCGGGATTGCCGATTCGATTGTGGTTAAAAGCATTGAAAGCCTCAGCCCGGAAATCCAGCTTAAAGCGTTCACCGAAGGGAAACGTACGCCAGATGGCCGCGTCAAAATTCCAATTTCCCGGCCCTTGTAGAGCATTTCTTCCGAGCGTTCCGTAACTTCCCAGCGGCGCCGCCACAAACGCGCAGGGATTGTACCAGTCTTGGAGAGCGCGCACTGCAGTCGGCGCAATACCAGCTATTTTTTTACCGTTGACGGTAACGGAGTTTCCGACCGTAATCTGACAACCTGGATAGGGATTCGACGCGACAGTTCCTGCCTTGAAGGGATCCGAGATTTCAACCGGGCGGTCCGCGCCTACGCCTGTTAGGGACGCATCTACGCCGTCTGTTATGTTCAGAGGAGAGCCGGACGAAGCCGTGAAGATGCCCGACCCTTGCCAATTGCCAACTATTGCTTGCAAGAGCCGGTCGCTGTGATGCGGACTCTGAGCAACAACCGATAGATTTAGGATTCGGCGACGGTCGTTTGTGCAATTGCCCCAGTCTCCTCTGCGGTTATTCGGATCTTGGAATGCGTTTCCAATGTCCTGCCCAATTTCACCCTGATCCAGACAATGGGACCACGTAAAATTAGCCAGGATCGAAAAATTCTGGCTCATGCGATGTTGCGCCGAGACAATGACACCGTTATACGTGGCGTTACCGTTTGAAAAATCCTGAACGATTCCCCCATCGAGCAGCGGCCCCGCCGTAGGATTCGCTAAGGTGAGCGCTCTCCGCGCGTTGTAGTTCGTTACAGAAATTCCACAAGGGCTAGCCGGCGGTGGACACTTGCCGAAGGTTGTGGCACTCAAGCCTGACGTTCCATTGCCATTGCATTGATTGAACGTCACTTCGTCCGCTAGTGTAGTGCCCCCGTAAAGGAGTGTGCATGCGCCGCTCGCCGCAGTCACGCCAGCATCGCTGATGATTCCAGGAGCCGTCATGCCGGATGTGATTACGACGGATGGATCCATGTTGCGGCCAAGCCATTGATGGCTCGTTTTGCTCCCCAGATAGCTGGCGGACAGCAGCCAGTTTGCCCCAAATTGCTTCTGGAATGCCAGGTTCCACTGTTGCACATTGCTTGGCTTGCTGCCTTGGTCTTCAAAGACGTAGGTGCCGTGTTGCGGAAAGGCAAAGCTCGAGGGCGGATTTAGCGGTGATGGGAATGGATTGCCGCCCTGGAATCCGTTCCACGGATTAGCGACAGTTCCAGCATAGGCGCACCCGGTCGGGAGCGGTGTCTGTGTGCAATCTGCTGTTGCAAAGTTCGGATTCACGATGTACCCAGCGGGCACAGAAGTATTGCTCACTGTTAAACCCCATGGTGGGTTCAATACGATGTGCATCGTATTCCACAGGACACTGGTATCGTAAAACATTCCATAGCCCGCCCGCAGAGTCTCCCGACCGTTGCCGCGTGGATCCCAAACGATTCCGAGCCTCGGGGCAAAATTCCAGATTTGCGGATTTGTATCGGACTTCTCATTGAAACCCGCATCGCCGGGGAAAGTGACTCCCGGAGGTGCGTTCGGGTAGATGCTGCTAATCGTGCCCGCCTGATATGCGGCAAGGCTGAAATCAGACGCTTGCCTGTATTTCGTATACTGCGGAATAAAAGGATCCCACCGTAAACCAGCATTCACTTGGAATGTTCGGCTGACCTTCCAGTTGTCCTGGAAAAATAATGAAGGCACATTCTGCGAGTCGCGTCCGAGCTGCCCATTGCCTTGCCGAATACTGACTGCATTGCCCGTCAAGAAGTCAGCCAAGCCGTTGCCGGTGAGCGAGCCGTTGAACGTGAGATTCGCGTTCACCTGAAATAATCCGTCGTTGTTCATCTGGATGTGTTCGCCCTGGAAGCCGAACGTCATCTGGTGCGCGCCATACGTCCAGCCGATCGTGTCCGAAATCTCAAACGTATTTTCGTAGTCGTAGCCCGGGTACCTCGGAGCGTTTGGCGTGGCATATCCGCCGCTGATCGAGTTTTGTCCGGTGAAGTTGGCCGTTTGAGTTGTTACAGCTGCCCCAAGTTGACTCCATGTAGGGACTCCAATCGGCGCTGTCCGGACGGTGGCAGTTCTCAAAAATGCCAAGCGAAGCGAACTGATCAAGTTGGGGCTAATGATTTTTGTATCGCCAATGTCTACAGATTGTACTCGATCCGAAAGGCCCGGAGCGCCCGCCGTGAGGACGTCATGGTCGGCATAATACGGAAACAATGTGTAGTTAGTGATGAAATAGCGCAGGAAAACTGAATTATTCTGGCTCTGCTGCCAGTCGGCACGTATGACGCTCTGGTTTTCATCATCGCTCGTTTTCGTGTTGTAGCTTGCGTCGCCGCACGCGTCGGTCGGCGCCGGAAGATAAGGTATCAGCTTCGCAGTGATCAAGGCCGAAGGCGTAGTCAGCAGCGACGGCAGGAGTATGTTGCTGTGATGCGCCGTTACGTAGGAATCGCCCAAAAAGATTTGGGACGACTGGCAGGGGGGTGCGAGCATAGCGGTAAAATCGCCGCTCAGGGCCGCGGCTGTTGGCACAATCGTGGACTGCACCCCGCCCGCAACGCGTTCCCGGGTGCCTTGGTAGCCATAGAAAAAGAAAATCTTATTCTTGATGACCGGAC
The DNA here is from genome assembly GCA_963753205.1 of uncultured Acidobacteriota bacterium. Taxonomy (GTDB): domain Bacteria; phylum Acidobacteriota; class Terriglobia; order Acidiferrales; family UBA7541; genus Palsa-295. The sequence goes on from CAVWBL010000006.1 coordinate 267,735, forward strand.
CGCCGATCGTCCCACCAAACTGGTTGCGCTTCAGATTGTCTGGCGCCGCCGGCGGAAGCTTGCCGTTGCTCTGAACGAATACCGCTGGATAGGCATCCATCGCAGTGTTGCGGAGGTAGTCGAAAAGGTCGCCGTGGAATTCGTTCGTTCCAGATTTAACCGCCGCGTTCACGGTTCCACCAGGCCGAATACCGACATTCGCTGGCGATGCGCTCGATTCCACCTTGAATTCTTGTAGCGCGTCCGGAAACGGCATCGGCTCCCCAATATTGGTCCGGTAATCCATATTCAGGGAACCGTCGAGGTAATAGTTCGTCGAATTACCCTGAGAGCCGGCAATTGAAAATGACACAGCAGTCGGATATTCGAGGTTACCCGTGAGCCCGCCTCCATTGTTTACGACCGCCGCGCCGGAAAGTGCGATCAACTGCGTTGCCTGCCGCCCGTTGAGCGGGAGGTCGACCACCTGCTCCGGCTGAATCACTTGGCCGAGCCCCGCATTGCTCTGCGTCTCGACCATCGCCGCGTTGGCCTGCACCTCGACAGTCTGCGTGACGGCGCCGACCTGCAGAGTCACGTTGACCGTCGGATTGGTGCCCACCTGCAAGACAATTCCCTGTTGCACATAGGTTGTGAATCCCGGTTTTGAAGCTTCGAGCTTATACGGGCCGATTGGAAGGTTGGGAAAACTGTACGAGCCGTCGTCGCTGCTCGTCACCGTACGCACGGCATTCGTGCCGGTATTCGTAATCTGGACCTGCGCGCCGGCAATGGCAGCACCGCTCGGGTCCAGCACGGTCCCGGACACCTGCGCGGTCGTTTGCGCGCCGGCGTAAAGGAGCGGAAAACACACCAGAAGAACTAGCACAAAAATACGTCGCATTCTAGCATCCCCCATTTTTAGTGAAGTGCTGCGCGCAATTTAGTTTGCGGAGTCAAGAACCACAAGCAAGTAACGGTGTTGTTACGGCTACACCGCTCTGCTTCGGGATACACGAACACCGCTCGTTTGTCGTTGCGGGAACGCAAACGCGGTAATCATGCGATCGGCCGCTCTTAGATTTAAGCTGTGCGCCTACTGCGCTACGCCCTAGTCGTTTCCAACGCGCAGAAAATCCGCGATGTCCCAGTAACCGGTCCGCGGCATCGGCACGTCGCCTCGCGTCCTCACTTCCAGCAAGTACGGCACGTCGGCGTCAATCCCCTTCTTCAGCGCGTCCGCCAGGTCATCCGCCTCATCGACCAGCGCGCCTTCAATTCCAAAAGCCTTTGCGAGCAGTGGAAAGTCCGGGTTATAGGGTTTTCCGTCCGGAGTTCGGAATTCCGTGCCATACGCATTCTTGAAATACGTCGTGCCGACGGTCCGAATGGTCGAAAAGCAGAAATTATTGAAAAGAACCCACAAAACCGGCACTCCAAGCTCCACTGCCGTTGTAAATGCCCCGACCACTGAAAGAAGTCCGCCGTCGCCAACCAGGCATACCACCTTTCGATCCGGCGCCCCAATCTTTGCCCCAATGGCCGCCGCCGGCCCAAAACCCATGGTGGCAAGCCCGCCCGACGTGATAAATGAGGCGGGTTTCGAACACTGAAGTTGCTGCGCAGCGCCGTTCTTATTCCAGCCAACATCTGTGACGAATATCGTGTCCTCGGTTGCGACCTTTGATATTTCCGCCAGCAGCCGCGCCGGGTGAATCGGCTTCGTGCCGTCCGCCTGGCTCGCGGCCAATTGCTCGCGCCAATTCTTTTTGCGCTCCTCTACTTTCGGCGTGCGGCACGGACACGGTTCCACAGGCCTCCCATCCGCCTTTACCGCTCGAATCAGCTCGCGAATAGTTTCTTTCGCGTCACCGACAATCCCGACCTCGACTGGATAGATCTTCCCTATCTCCTGTGGGTCGCTGTCGATCTGGATCAGCCGCGAAGGAGGAATCGCGAACGTGTATTTCGGATTCCACGAGCTGCAATCCGCCTCGCCGAACCCCGTGCCAATCGCAACGATCACATCCGCTTCGCGCGCTGTCTCATTCGCAACGGCCGTGCCCCAAATGCCAGTAGTGCCCAGCGCCAGCGGATGCTTCTCGGGAAACGCTCCTTTACCCATGAGCGTTGTTGCCACGGGCACACCTGTCAACTCCGCAAGCTGTTTCAATTCGCACGAAGCTTCGGAAAGCAAAACGCCGTTGCCCGCGAAAATGAGCGGTCTCTTCGCGGCAAGAAGCACGTCTGCTGCCTTCAAAATGCCGTCATGCGGACCAGCGGCGCGCGCGTAATTCGGGCGGCGCTGCACGGTCACGGCAGTCGCATCCGTCTTCTGCGAAAAAACATCCATGGGAATGTCGAGCAGCACCGGACCCGGCCGGCCCGTCTGCGCGACGTTCAATGCCCGCGGCATTACGTCTACCAGATATTTCGCATCGTCCACGCGCCAGACGCGCTTGCAAAAAGGCTTGTAAATATCGCCCTGGGAAGCGTCCGCATGAAAGCGAATTCCCTGATGCGGCTCGCGCGCGTGATGGTAAGACGGTGTGTTTCCGGTAATCACCAGCATCGGAGTAGAATCCGCTGCCGCGGTCGCAACTCCTGTGACGGCGTTCGTCATGCCCGGCGAAAGATGCACGTTCAGCACAGCCAGCTTATGCGACACGCGAAAATATGCATCCGCTGCATGAGCCGCCATCTGCTCATGGCGGAACGAAACATATTCGATTCCCAGCCTGTGACAGGCGTCGATCAGGGCGTAGTTCGTATGGCCGCACTGCCCGAAAACCTTCGTCACGCCTTCCTGCTTCAAACACTCCGCTATAAACATCGCTCCGGTCATTGCTATGCTCTTTTTCTCAGAATTGCGTGATCTGTCCGCGCACGGGATATCGTGTCTAGAGGTTTTGCGCCCGAGCGGCTATTTTGCCTGTCAGAACGAGCCTCACGCTACCATCCAGCTTCGGCAACCTACAACGAAGTAACGGTGGCACACGGTTACAGTCTGAATCCCGGGCACCGAAGGCGAAATCTCATTGCTGGTTGGGCCGTTCGGTGGCAATTACTCGCTGGAGAGCATTACCAGCCTGACACGGTAACAATGTTGCTGGCCTTCTCCAAGCGATGGTAGGCTTTTCCACGGTTCGTTCAATCAGGCCCTAATCTTAGCCTTATTCAGTTCATTCCGGAGCCAATGTATGGCAAGAGCCATCACCGAAGAAGAGAAGATCCTCGCACAGGAGTTGCTGCAGAAAGCTCGCGCTGCGATGAAGGCCATCTACTGCTATGACCAGGCCAGAGTCGACGATCTCGCTCGGGCCGTCGCTTGGGCTATTGCGAACGAAAAGACCTTTGTTGCACTCACTGTGATGAGCGTCGAAGAAAGCGGCATGGGCAGCATTGACGGCGCGCCCGCACGGCGATTCAAGGTGGTCGGCATCCTGCGCGATGCGCTTCGCCAAAAGAGCGTCGGCGTGATCGAAGATATGCCCGAAAAAGGCATCGTCAAGTACGCGAAGCCTGCGGGTGTAATCGCGGGCCTTCTGCCCGTCACGAATCCTGTGGTCACGATGGTCGGCATGGCCATCAATGCACTAAAATGCCGCGATGCCGTTATCTTTTCCCCGCACCCGGCGAGCAAGCGCACCGCGCTCGAAACAACCCGCATCCTGCGCGCGGCCCTGAAAAAAGCGGGCGCTCCCGAAGATATCATCCAGTGCATCGAAAAGCCCAGTATTCCGCTGGCGCAGGAATTGATGTCCATCTGCGACCTGACTGTCGCCACAGGCGGCGCCGCCATGGTGAAAGCCGCATACAGCTCTGGGAAACCGGCCTATGGCGTCGGGGCCGGCAATGCCACCATGGTGATCGACGAAACGGCCGACACTGTCGAGGCCGCCGCGAATACCCGCATCAGCAAGACCCACAACAACGGTTCGGGCTGCTCCTGCGACGGCAACTTGATCGTCGAAGAATCTATTTATGACCGGTTCCTCGATCAACTGCAGAAGGAAGGCGGCTACCTGGTGTCGGATGCGGAAAAGGAAAAATTGAAGGCGGCCATGTGGGACGGCGAAGGCCACCGCACAATTGAAACAGTGGCGCGATCTGCGTCCAAAATTGCCCAATTAGCCGGCTTTACGCTGCCAGATCGCGCAAAATTCATCATAGTTCGTGAAGACAAGATTGGCCGCAACCACGTCTTCTCTGGTGAGAAACTCTCGCCCGTTTTGGCCATTTTCAAATACAAAGGCTTCGATAACGCATTGAAAATGGTGGAGATGATCTTCGAGGTCGGCGGAAAAGGCCACTCCTGCGGCATCTACTCCTTCAACGACGAACACATTGATAAGCTGGCACTTATGGCTCCGGTGAGCCGGATCATGGTACGGCAGCCGCAAGTTCGCGGCAATGCGGGATCGTTTACGAATGGGATGCCGATGACCGCGAGCCTCGGCTGTGGCACGTGGGGCGGCAACATCATTAGTGAAAACATTGGAGTTAAGCACTTCATGAACACCACATGGGTCAGCAGGCCCATTCCGGAAGACAAACCAACCGAGCAGGAGATTTTCGGCAGGTTTTACAATAGCGAGACGTTCTGATAAATAATCGCGGCATGCGCGATTACAAAGGACCACTCGCCGGAATCACAGTCCTCGACCTAAGTTTCTATATTGCAGCGCCTTACGGATGTACGCTGCTCGCCGATCTTGGCGCGGAGGTCATCAAGATCGAGCCACGGGGTGGGGATACCCTGCGCCACTATCCCTCGTCTTTGCAACAAGAGTCGCGCGCTTTCATCGGCATTAACCGCAGCAAGTGCGACATAGTCCTTGACGCAAAAAGCCCCGAAGGGCGCGTTATATTGCACCGTTTGGTCGCATCTGCCGACGTAATCGTCCACAATTTCCGCCCTTCAGTCCCAGAACGTTTGGGACTCGACTACCCTTGCCTGAGGGCCATAAATCCCCGGCTGATCTACTGCGCCCTCACCGGCTATGGCGAGACTGGCCCGATGAAAGATAAAGCCGGTTACGACCAGGTTCTCCAGTCGATGACGGGGATTTGCACGTTTCAGGGCGAATCAAGAGGAGAACCGGAAATTGTCTACGGATCGCCGGTCGATTTCTACGCGGCCTCGATGATCGCTTACGCGGTAACGGCGACACTCTATCATCGCGAGCGAACCGGGGAGGGACAATGTCTGAGCGTTTCGCTGCTCGCGAGCGCGCTTTCGATGCAATCCACACGATTCGTTTGGGCCGAAGGCGAACCGCGCGACGTGAGCCGGGATTTGCGCTCGGGCGGAATCACAGGCCTTCATCCGACCAGAGAGGGGCAAATATATCTCTCAGCGAATACGCCGCATTTCTGGCGCGCGCTATGTCAATTGGTCGGCCTACCCGAGATGGCGGAAAATCCGCATTATGATTCGGTGCGAAAGCGAGCCGAGCGGGCCAACGAAATCGTGCCCAAAATTCGCGCCACGCTTTTGGCGCACACGGCCCTTGAGTGGGAGCAAATCTTCGGAGATCAGGTGCCAAACTGCGCGGTCCGCCGAATCGAAGACATGTTCGATCATGCGCAGGTCTTGTCGCAGGGCCTGGTCAAAAGATTCGAGCATCCAACCGCAGGCCGGTATCGCGCGCTGACAAATCCAATCAAATTCAGCGAGAGCCAGCCGACTGAAGCCTTCGCCGCGCCTACACTGGGCCAGCACACGGACGAAATCTTGGCGCGTTACGGGTTCTCGGAAGAGGAAATCGAAAATTTCCGGAAAAGCGGAGCAATTTCTCCGGCAACCTCTACTCAGAATCGCAAATCATAAAGCGAAACGCAATTCCGACGGTACGACGTTTGGCAGGTGCGACGTTCTGCTGCCCCTTGTGCGAAATGTTTGTCGACCCCGCTGTGGAGCGCGCGGCCATCCCTTGGGCGATGACGGGTATCCTGCAAGCCCCGCCTACCACTCCGCTCTATGACCGCATGAGAACAGAAGGCCGGCTCCTTCAGAGCAATTCCGAACCGAGTAACTTTGACCCGCCGAACTTCCGGACGGTGCTGCCGTTGCCCGAACTACTGGACGGCACAAAGCGTATGCTGCTTACACTCTACGACCCGCGTCGCTTCTACGAGCGTGTGCTCGATTCACTCGACCGCTGGCAACTCCAACCTGAACAGAGAGCTTCCGGGATCTCCCTGCTGTACTTATGGAGAGCACTGCTTAAGTCTTTTTGGAAACAAGGCGTGCTTTCGGACTATCGCGGCGCGTATTGGCGCTATAGGCGACGGCTCATGCTGCGCTGGGGATTGCACCCACAGAAAAGGCGACTTGGATTCGAGCTTGCGCTCTCCGGTCACCATTTCATCCGTTACGCACAGAAGGTCGCCGAGTCTCTGGAAACTGAAAGCCGCCGGGTAGTGCAACTCGTGCGGCCCGGACTCGTTCGTCGTTCGGACGAGTCAGCGCGGAATCTTGTGCATACCAGCGCCGTACAGGGACATTCATAATATTGACTTTCAAGAGGAACCGAACACCAGTGGCGCTATGACTTCTCCGACGACCCGCAACGCCGTGAAAATAGGCGTTGTGCATTAGTGAACAGACTTGCCCCTCAGTGAAGGCTAAGATCGCTTTGCAATAAGCAGCACGAGATGGTTGCTTGCCAATCCATCTCCAGCTTATTGCCCATAGTTTTCGTTTCATATGTGCAAATGAAAACACCATCACGTTGCTGGCGTCGCGTCCACTCACTTTGCCAAAAGGGCTTCCTGCAGACTGTGCAAAAAGGAACAGTGCGTTTTCTTGGATTCCCTTAGCATGTTGGCGGTGAACGGCGCAGGCGAGTGAAATTTGCTAGGAACCAGGGCTGGGGCCGGGCGGTCTCCCTCTTCTCGCCGTCCCCTTCGTTTGCACGCTGGAAAGCGATCACCGTTCATACATTAGTGCTTTCGAAATCACTTCGGCAACTCCCTCAGCGGAGGCGATGACCCTCTTACGCCCACTCGATCACTTCCTTGATAGCGTCCGGGGGGTGGCTGGCAACCAGTTCCGCAAAGCGGTTGAACGGGTAACGGTTCGTTATCAAAGCAGCGACGTGGTTTCCCCAGCGAAGCTGAGCTTGCGACAAATCATCCACAGCCATTTGAAAATGACCACGTGCGGCGTTGACGCTGCCTAGCATCAATTGATTATCGAGGACTAATTCCCGAACCAGTTCCGGGCCGTCAATCTGCAACGGATGGTCGCCATCGGGAATCCCCGTGAGCACATAGACCCCGTTCCTTGCCAGTGCGTCCAGGAGATTAAACTCCAGTGACGCGATCCCACTGGCATCGAGGATTAAATCCATCGGACCGATTTCCCTCTCGACCTGGTTTGCGGGTATTTGACGACCGTCCAAATAATGTCCTCCGATGGCATCCAACCACTTCGGCCGGGCGCTCCCGGAATCGACGACATCGAGTCCGTAAACCTCGGCCCCTCGAAGCCGTAAGACCATAGAAGCTAATAGACCGACAGGTCCCAAACCAGCCACGAGGCAGCGGCGCCCCACAATCCAGGCGGGCGTAGTCGCGGCTTCGGGGCAACGCAGAACCTGCAATCGAATTGCCTCTTCGATGGCCTTCTCGACGATGGAGAGCGGCTCCATTAATACTCCAACCGCCTCGAGCTCGGCCGGCACATGCATGACATACTGTTCCTTATCGACTACAAATTCCGTTTGATAGCCATCCAATCCATGAATGCCTCTCTCTCGGTAATCGCCGGTCTGGCACATATCTGCGCGGCCCATCTGGCACGACGGGCACTGCCCGCATCCGCGCCTGACAGTGAATCCGGCGAAATCTCCCGTCTTCACACGCGTGACTGATGAACCCGTTTCCACTACCTGACTAAACATCTCGTGGCCAATGACGAGTTCTTTCTGCCCATCTGGGGCATCCGCCCGCCCCCCGGACACTTCGGTTCTGTCGGTGCCGCAGATGCCTACTCGGATGACCTTCACCTTAACTTCATCCGGTGCAGCGACGGAAGGCTCGGGTCGGTCCACGATTCGTGAGCCGGGTGTGCCTGGGACGATCGCGATAGCTTTCATAAATGTCTTTCCCTCTTTCGAGCTTCGATTATTCCATCACGCAGCGGCAAGTTGAATTGTTGCTGTTATCGCAGCCGTTCAAGCAAGTGGTCTCCAATTTCGCAGCGTGTTGGCGATGATGGTCAGGCTGGGATTCACGGCTGCGATTGACACAAAGAAACTTGCGTCGGCTACGTGACGAGTGCCAGGCCCAATGCCGCAAATTGAGGCCAGATCCCCAAGGCTTTCGGAGCGTGTAAGTCGCGCCATCCACTGTCGATGAAGACGATGCCTACCATGAGTCTCAGCAGGAGGAACGCCAGAGGTGCAAACCGAAGTAGTTTTGGGAAGATCATATCTGAGCGGCCACCTTCTCACCGACGAAAAGGCTGTAGCCGAGCTCGTGCTGTCTGATTGCCGAAGCCGCCGCGTGCGCCATTTGTTTCGCAGAAGCGAAATCGATTCCTGAGAGATCGATCTTCTTAAGAGCGGAACTGACCTCCGCCACGAGCAACTTTCCCTGGATTTGACGAACCATCTCCAAGAGCGCTTCCTCGTGATGCTCTGCCGGCACGACCCTGAATCCCGCCGACGTCAGGTATTCGAGATAACTTTCGACGGTTTGCGCGTCCGCAACGCAGGCAATCCACGCCAGCAACGAATCGAGCTCTTTTGGGAGCGTGCCGACGCGCGTCAGATCGCTGATCCCGACGCGCCCGTTTGAGCGCAGAACGCGCGCAAACTCGCGAGCGGCGGCTCTCTTGTCAGAAAATGTACAGAACGCGCATTCGCAGACAATTGCGTCAAACGCGGCGTCTGCGAAATTCAGACGCTCGGCATCGCCCATCTCAAACCGCACCGTCGATTCAACGCGCTTGGCACCTGCCGATTGGCTAGCAAGCCGGACATTCCGCTCGCTGTAATCAACGCCGACGACTGCGCAGCCAAATCGCTCGGCCAGGAAGAATGCGCTCTGTCCCGCGCCACTGGCGACGTCGAGCACTCGTGAGCTTGCCGAAAGATCGAGGAGAACTCCGAGGCGTTCTGTAAGAGCCAGACCGCCCGGATGAAAGGAATCACCCAACAAGATTTTGGCGAAATCGCTCTCATATAGGCGAGCGCAACACTGCTTGATGTTGTCGGTTGATTCGGGGCCCTTTGCCGTGGGTTGGTTTGGTGCGCGCATTAATCGCTCCCGGTTGAAGCAGAAGAGGCAGAAACGTGCGCTGTATTGAAGTGGAAGTCGATCGGTTGCGGCACGAACGGTCGCCTCTCTTTTCTCGCGAGCACGCGCTCTGGTTCAAACGCCTCCAATTGCGCGCGTGCCTGTTCGCGATAGCCGACCGAGTTATAGGCGCAGAACGGTATCTGTTTGCCGCCAGGAAGCAGGAATTCCTTACAGCACTTCATCAGATTCTTTTGGTTAAACGTCCACGGGTCCATAAAATCCTGGAGCATAATCATGATCATGTTTTTGGAGAGATCACCGAGCGTGAAGGCCTCCGGTATGCCGCACGCCTCGCAGGAAATCGACACCTGGTCCGCCGCCTTTTGCGAGCCCGCCACGGAAGATGACGACCAAAGACCTTCCAATGCACCTTTTATTTCGAGACTAAAGTCGGGCAACACACGGTTGGTGATGTAATCGAGGTAATCGTAGACATTGACGATCCGAGGCAACGGGGTCACCTTGCCTCCATCGACGAAAGCGTACGTGACCGCATTGCACGTTGGAAAGCAGCACGGCACGGGAATGAAATCGCTAACCTGAAAGATGCCTGCTGTCTGCGCCTCAATCAGTTTCACAATGTCGGGAATGGTCATACGGTTCATCGGATCGTGCTGCACATGGCGTCCGGCATGAAATGCAGGTTGAAAATTGATCCCACGAACTGCCGGATGCTCGATCGCAAATTCGATGATCTTTCCGATTTCGTGCTCGTTCACCCCACGCTCAATTGCCGGAACGAGGGTGACGTTCAGCCCTATTTCGGCCAAACGGTCGAGCGCGCGTAGCTTTTCTTCCAGAATGTCAGGCTCGCCGCGGATGATGCGGTACGTCTCGCAATCAAACCCATCAAACTGAAAATAAATCGACGGCCAGACTTCTTTGAGTTGCGCTAGGAAACGATCGTCACTTGCGATCCGCTTCCCATTCGTATTGATCATCACGTGGCGGATGCCGCGAGCCTTTGCCGCTCGCACGAAATCGATGATTTGCGGATGGATTGTAGGTTCACCGCCAGAAAACTGAAGAACCTCGGGCGTGCCTTCGGTTCGCACGTAGTCATCGAGCATCTGCTCGACTTCTTCCATCGTCAGATTGAAGCCCGGCCGCGCTTCGGAAAAGCACAGCGGGCAGTTCATGTTGCAGGTGCTGTTCACTTCGATGATGCCGAGACAGGTATGTTGCTGGTGATCGGGGCAGAGCCCGCAATCGTGAGGGCATCCGTTCTGAAGTCTCCGTACCGCGCTCCAGAGGAATGGTGCCCGGCTTGTTGAATTTGCTGAGCGAGACATACGCCTGCGCATCACCATAGACCAACGCCTCGAAGGGCCCACATTGCGGACAGCGTTTTCGCATGAACACTTTGTTGTCGCGCAGAACGATCTGCGCATCGATCACTCTCCGGCAATTCGGGCAGATGCTTCTGGTCAGTTCGTAGAAAACGTAATTCGCGTCGTGCTTTTGGGGACCCAAGTGATTTTGCATCCGGGCCGTGGAACTGATGTCTTGAGTACTCATGGAAGCCGACCTTTCTGTTGATTGCGATTCCGAGTCCTAACGCGCGACGGCAGATAGCCGCCGAATGATCTTGCCCGACGTACCGGATAGCCTCTTTTCGATGGCCATCTGCGTCGTCAATAGCTGGACACCCGTCGAATATGTGGGGTAGGGATGGATAGTTCCGGCGATTTCGCCGACCGTCAATCCATTCTTCATCGCGAGTGACGATCTCCGTAATCGCTTCACCGGCTCGCTCGCCGATGATGGTCGCGCCAACAATCGAACCGTCCGTTTTCGCAAGGATCTTGATGAAGCCGTTGCGGTCGTCTTCGCAGACAGCTCGATCGATCTTCTCTATAGGCAAACGGCACACTTTGAGATCGTCGCCGTGCTGAGAGCGCGCTTCTTGTTCCCCAAGCCCGACACGAGCGACTTCGGGATCAGTGAAGGTCACCCATGGAACGATATCCGTTTGGCCAGAGCTATGGCCCGGCAACAAGGCATTGCGCGCCGCTTGAAACGCCTGCCAGCCCGCAAAATGCGAGAACTCATAGCCGCCCAGAACATCTCCAGCGGCGTAGATGTGACTTACGCTGGTCCGCAACTCGTGATCGACCATGATCCCCTTGTCGGTGTACTTCACGCCTGCCTTTTCGAGATCAAGCCCATCAATGTTTGGTTTCCGACCCACCGCGATGAACAGAAGATCGCCTCGCGCTTCGACTTCTCCCCTCGAGACGACGATCGTGTCGCCGTCTTTGCGAACTGATTTGGCGCGGCCTTTAACGTCGGCGAACACCTTCCGCCGCGAATACGCGCTCGATGATCTCGCGCGCGTCCTCGTCCTCTTTCGGCAAAAGCGCATCTGCAACTACCGTGACCTGGCTGCCCAGCCGCTGATAAGCCTGCGCTATTTCCGTCCCCACAGGCCCGCCTCCGACCACAACCAGCGAACGCGGCATCTCTCGGACATCAAAAATCTGGTGATACGTCAGGAATGGCACGTCGTGAAGACCCGAAATGTCGGGCACGGCTGGCGTTCGCCCCTGTCGCGATCAGGAAATATTTGGCTTCAAGAGTTGAGTCGCCGGTTGAAACGGTGTGAGGATCCAAAAAACGCGCACCTCCCAGATAGACTTCCATCCCTTTCGCTCGCAACGCTTCGGGAGTGGTGCCCTGATAAATCTGCTCGACCGCGCCTTGGACAAAATCGTGCACCTTGGCCATATCGACTGAGCCTACATCAGCATTGATGCCATAGCGCGATGCGGTGCGCACGTGATGCGCGACCTTTGCAATCTTGAGCAACGTCTTGCTGGGTACGCAGCCGGTCCAAGTGCAGTCACCGCCGATCCGGTCTTTTTCGACCAGTGCCGTCTTCGCTCCGAGCCGAACGGCGAAGTCCGCGGCGATCAACCCGCCAGCTCCTGCTCCAATGATCACTAGGTCATACCGCTGCGCTGGCATGTGCGCTCCTCTCCGGCCCAGAACTACCGGGCTCAATCCATCGTACGAAGAAAAGTCCGAGAACGGCCATCGCGAAGGTGCTGTAGATCAAACCGTCCACCGCGAACGCCTGGCCCACCGCTGCGGCTAGGAGCGATCCAGCGATGGCTCCGACGCTCAACAACGCGGAGTAAATTCCCATCGCCGCTCCGCGCCCAGGTTGTGCGCCGATTGCTCCGGCCAATAGCGAAAGAGCCGCAGGCGTGAAGCCGCTTTCGACCATGACGCACACGACAGAAAACCCCAACAACGTCCAGCGAATTACGGAGCTCTCTTGACCCGAATGGTTAAACAGAAACAAACCGATGCAGACCATCAACATGGCAACCAGCGCGATTCTCAGGGCGCGCAGTTCCGACAGCCGAGGTAGGGCAAGACTCCACGCAAAGACGCCGAGTCCGAAAACGATGGCATACCCCAGCAAAATCCAACCAACCCGGCTGGGGTCGTGCGTAAGCATCCCGTCGAGGAGCTGATCGGTTTCAGAACGATGCGTCAGGAGAAACGTGAACGTAGGGCCGAGCCACAGGCCGACGATTGTGTTCACGCAGAGCCATACCGGCGCGAGGCGTCGAAGCGACGAATCGCGGAGCGCGCGCCGTAGTCCAACAATGGCGTCTTCGGACCTATGACTTCGATTGCCAGCCGAGCCGAAAAAGAGCAACGCGGCCGCGAGGGTATACAAGAGGGCGACTGCTGTGAAGGCGTGCCTGCCCAAGAATCTCCAGAGCTGTGCTGCGGTTAAGCCGCCTAAGGCAAGTCCGGCCAGAAGCGAAATCTCAAAATAGCTCATTACGCGGGCTCGCAGGGAATGGCTTCCGGCTGACTCGTCGGTCAAATGCGCGAGTAGCGACGGGGTCGTCGCGGCCGCTCCCGTCCCTTCGATGCCTCGGCTCAAAAAGAAAACGCTAGGAATTCCCGTTAACCCGAACAACTGTGTGGCGAAAGCGCCCAACAGAGTGCCGCCGGTCATGAGCGCACGCGGAGCCATGGCGTCGGATGCCGCGCCCATCGGCAACGCTCCAACCAGCTCTGCTCCGAACGAGACAGCACCGAGGGTCCCGACGAGTGCAGCGTTCACGCTAGACCCGTGATTCGCGAGATCCGCTAGATAGAAGCCTACCAAGATTCCACTCGCTCCTGACGAGATTCTCATGAACGCATTGCCAACAATTACGATCGCAAGTCGACCTAATCTAGGCTGTGCCACAACCCGTTATGCCTTCACCATGACCAGCAACATTTCGTAAACGACTACGGCCAGTACCGCGCCCATGGGCAAGGTGGCCACCCACGATAGGAGAATGTCGCGCACTTTGTTCCAATCCGCCTCGTGGCGACGAAGCAGGCCGATGCCGAAGATGCCGCCGGATGTCACGTGCGTCGTGGATACAGGCAGGCTCAATGGTGAAGCTATTGCGACCAGTGCGGCCGATACGAAATTGGCAGTAACCGCGTCCTGTTCGGGCATCGGTGTTATTCGGTGGCTCATGGTGCGAGCCACGCGATTTGCTGCCAACATGCCTCCGGCCGCGATCGCAAAAGCCACCAGGAAGTAGTCGCGTCCAACGATTGCTCCAGGCGCAATCAACAGCACCGCAACGATCTTCGGCGTGTCATTGAGTCCTCGTGCGAAACTGATGGCCGCAGCCGAAAACCAGTGGAGCCCGTCGACGAGCTTAAGCCGTGCGATTTCCTGTCCGGTTTGGCACTCACGCTCGGGTGCCAAGCGCAGCGAAGGTGCGAGAGCAGTCGCGACGGACATCTCAGAATTGGCAGCCATCGCAAGCGTCGCGGGCTGATCCGCGCAAATACAATCGGGAACCTTATAGTGGGGCATGTACCGAACGGCAAATGCTCGGATTCCAATGGTCAAAACAAGTGCGGCGATAGGAGAGAAAAGAAGAGGGAGGAGAACTCCTTCACCCAAAGGTGCGAAGCGCATGTGCGAAAGCCCCACTGCCATCATGCCGGCGCCGACTAGCGCTCCTGTGAGCGCGTGAGTTGTCGAGATAGGCAGCCCGAGCTTCGCTGCCAAGAGAACGGTCGCACCCGTGCCAGCGCTAACGGCTATTAGAAACGGCATATTGTTCAGGATCGCGCCGCCCACGAGTTGCGCTCCGCTAAACTTCGCTGCTAGACCGCTGCCCAGCCAGATTGCTGTAACCGAACCGAGAAAGGTAAAACCTGTCGCCCAAGTAATCGCTTGTCGATAGGAACTTAGTCCGGCGCCCCACAAAGTGGCGACACCCTTGAAGTTGTCGTTGGCGCCGTTTGCGAACGCCAGGAATGCAACAGCGCAAATCAGCAAGACATCCATTTGTGTCTCTCATCGCGAGGTCAGGAAGCTATTGTGGTTTCCGATTTGCGAAGCGTCCGGGTTCGCTACTTGTGGAGTGGCTCCGTTTAGTGTTCCGAGAGGACTTGCTCCAGCCGGGTGTAGAGACGGGCACTGACCGAGAGCGGCACCTCAAAAGCATCGGCATCGGTCACCACCTTCAGCATTCTTTCCGTGCTGTCAAAGACAACGCGGCACCGCCGGCAACGCGAGATATGCTCTTCGAGAGCCCGACGCAACTCGTTCGAACCCTCACCATCAATATAGCAGGAGAGATTCGCAAGCACGTCTTTGCAGTCCATTGTTTTCATGTCCCTTCCTTACATTCCCGCCGCTCGCATGACTTTCATAGCCATTGCCGTACCGACATCGACCGCCGCGTGAACAACCTTTGTCTTCAGCGTCGGGGGGTGCTCTAGCTGCCCGGCCAGGGTTTCGCGCATCAGGAGCCGCGCTCGAAGCAGCCGCGATTTCAGGGCGGCAACGCCAATGCCCAGCACTTCGGCTGCCTCCTCGGCCCTCAGCCCCTCGACATCTCGCAAAACGAAAACCTCTCGGTATATCTCCGGCAACGCTTGAATCGCCCGTTCCACCATTTCATGAATCTCTTGCTTGCCATAAATCTCTTCTGGATTACTCCGCCACGGCTCAAAGCGCTTCGGGGACAGCGGTTCCCCCGTTTCTGCTTCCTCTAGCGGCACGTAGTTCTTCCGCACGTTTCGCTTCTCGATCGCTTGGTTCACCGCAATTCGTGTGAGCCATGTCGAAAAACGTGCTTCCTTTCGGAATTGGTCCAGGTGACGAAAGGCCCGGATAAATGAATCCTGCATGGCCTCTTCAGCGTCTTCCGCATTACCCAGGATCGCCAATGCGACTCGAAACACCCGGCGCTCGTGCCTCCGCACAAGCGGCTCAAAAGCCCTCTTGTCGCCGGACAACACCCGCTCGACCAGGACGAAATCGTCCTGCAGAGGAGCGTCTTCGATGCCGTGATCAGAGCTATCCATTCGCGTTCATGAGACCGGCGTCGTCCTTAAAAAGATTCAAGCTAAGCGCGAGTATTTGCTGGATTCTTATGTCACTGCGGCTGTGTCGCCTGCTTGACTCCAGGCGTGAAGACAGAGCGCACAGCACCCCATACAAAACTCGACTGAGAGTGCAGAAATTTCTTCGCGAGCACGCCCAGCGTCAGGCCAAACACAATATGTGCCGCAAACACCGTAATCGGGAAGCCAATCGAGAATTGCAGTCCAAAATAGCCAACTCCCAGCGCCACCACGACCGGGCTGAGCATAAATCCCACCGCCACTGCGATCCCGTATAGCACTCCAGCCCAGCGGCGAGCCGTGCCGAAGATCAGAACGTAGATGATCCCGAAACTCGCGCCGTTCCAAAAGTGGTAGGCCCATCCCGCGATGTCCGATGCCGTTGAAGGGCCCAGTGCGAACCGATTGAACAGTAAGACGCCCATCAACCGGGGAATGTTTCCGGGCATGAAACCTAGCAGATATCCTGGAATTCGAATCGCTTCCAGCCGAATCGTAGCGATAGCGCCAGCAAGCGCGCCCCATGCGACGGAACGAGCGACCTTCGGATCCCACTTTCGACCGAGCGCCACGACGATTGCAAGCACCACAAAGGCGGGCAAGGGAAAACGGATGGCAAACACGTTCATTTCGCCGTAGCCTGCCTCAGCCGCGGGAAAGATATTCGGCCCCACAGCCGCTGCTAACAACGCTACCAAAATCAGAGATGCGGAACGAAAACCCCTCAAGGTGTTTGAGAAGTCCATGGACGATTCTCCTGACGGGAGGGAGCAGAGAAACTCGCCTCCCGCCGTTGTGGAGAGTTAGTGAGTCGCCATCTGTGCCAGACCTTGGATTTTCTGATCCAGCATGCCGGCGACCATGTCGATCTGCTTGTCATTGAACTGTTCAAGCAGAGAGGATGGCTTGTCATAGCTGACGAAGGTTTTGCCGTCTGCATTCTCGTAAACGAACACACGCAACGGAACGTAAAGCCCAACTCCGTGGTTTTGGTCGAACAGTTTCTTGCCAACCGTGGGGTTACCGACGAGAAAGAGCGTGGCCTTGAGGTTAAGTCCAGTCATCGAAAGCATGTGGCCCTGGTCGACTCGAGCCATCACCATCATGCCCCCTTGTCCGACAGCTTCCTTAAGCTTGTCCACGGTCTGTTCAAACGAATGCGCGCTCTCCACCGTCACCCGGCTTTCTTGTGCAGACGCGGGCAGGGTGAAGAGCCCAGCGAATACCAGACCGACCAGCAACAACAGCGATTTCGCTCTCACAGTGTTTCTCCTTTTTCTTTTCTGGGCGATTTGTAAACGCCCGTCCTGACCGCACCGGTGGTTCTAAGGTGTGGTTCAGTTGTCTAACGTCTCGGTCTGGCGCCAGAACCGATTTTCTTGCTGCCGTGGATGAGACCGGACATCGTGCTAAAAGGATTCGCACGGGCGCCGGAAACCAATTGCGTCCGTGCATTTGCTCCACGTCCGAGGAACATTTTCTTTTTCTTGGAAAGAACGAGGGTCGCGCTGAATCTTTTTCCGATAGAGCCCGGTCTCATTTATTGAGGTATTTCTTTGGCGGAATTCTCCAAGTCGTCTTGCACTCGCGATGGCGAGCACGGTGACGGCGAGTCCTCTGGAGTGCCAGATTGTTTTGTAGGGAATGCCTCGTTTCGAAGTAGGACAAATCTAATTCGCTTCTGGAGTGTTCAATCTATTTGTCTCGATGTTTCAGAGTCTCAAACTTTAACCGCAGGGTTTCGTGCCGTGGCGAATAAGCAGTGGCACCGCTTCAAAACGTAGTTTTGCCCCACGTACACGTCCCAAGTATTCCCCGCAGTGAAATCCCTCGCGATGCACATCGAGGAGATGACAACATGAAACGGCTGATTACATCTTCATTGCTACCGCTTTGCCGTTGTTCTTGCATTCATGGTTCTCGCGGCTGGTGGCAACGCGTTCCAGCAATCGCCGAATCCGGCGACCAATCAACCCACCCAGTCGAACACCGGAAAAGCCTCTCAAACGCATGCGATGGAATCCATGCTCGTCTCTCGCATACACATGGTGAATCAGATGGAAATCAAAGCGGGTGCTATGGCCGCAAAGAAAGGGAGCACTCGCGCTGTACGCGAATACGGCGTTAGGTTGCAGCTCGATCACAACATGGCGGACCGAAAAATACTCGCGTTCGCAAAGGCTCATCAGCTTCAAGTCATGCCGCCGGATCAGATCCAGATGAAGCTGCAGGAGATGTCAGCGGCCGCACCGGAGGCTGAGGCAACTCCGCCCCAGATCCAACAACAAGGAATGTCGCCGCAGTCTTCCATGCCGCCTGCTCAACAGTTCAAGCAGCAGATGGACATGGCCAAGGCCACAATGCAGCAGTTGCAAGCGCTTCAGGGGAATGCTTTCGACGATACCTTTGGGAGTTTTATGCAGCCACAGGCAATCGCAATGCTGAGCATGGCAGAGCAAACGTTTCGGAACGACCGAAGCCTGCATTCGATGCTCTCAAAGTTCATTGGCGTGCTGGACGAGCACTACGACATGGCATCGGCTCTCAAAATTGATGCCGTACGCCGACAGAACAATCAGTTGGGAACGCAGTTGAGCGCGATGATGATGAAAGGAGGACAGTAGCCATGGCTGCACACGATAACGGAAGTGCCCGTGTATTTGGCCCCGGAGTTCTCATCGGTGGAGGTCTTGCAGGTGTCTTGGGCGCGATTCTGATGGGATTGGCCGGGAGCGCCTATATCGCCGCAATCGGCGGCGGCTGGTCAACAGCGATGCAAGCGATTGCCGGAACCTACTATAAATCTCTCGCATTTCTTGGGGGGCCGGGCGTTACGACTATCGGGGTACTCACGCATTTGGCTACCGGTGGGGCCTTTGGCGTTTTGCTCGCGGCCCTCACCATCAAGATGAAGTCGAGGTGGGGGCTGTTTGGGCTCGGGATCCTATACGGAATCTGCGTCTGGGCGTTTATGACGTTTGTCATTCTTCCGGTGTTCGATTGGGTCATGTTCCCGCGTGTTGAAATGATGGCCACCATGTGGTTCTTCTTGCACTGGATCTATGGCGGCTTCACAGGCCTATTCATTCCACCTCTGCGCAGCGCTTTTATTCCCGGTGCCAGAATTCAGCCGCTTCCAAGGCAGCAAACGGCGTAAGTGCCGACAACCCGACCAGACCGCTGGGAGTTTTAGCGGAGTTCCTCCTCTCCGCAGGACTCCTCGCAAGCTTTCGTGTGTAACGAATGGCAACAAACACGCCTACTCCATAGGCGGATGCTCTAGCTCTACGGCATGAGGGAGTCTGCTGGGCATTTCGTTTGATCTTTACTTTCTGCGTAGACGGTCACAACGGAAACAACGCGATTGGATTCAAGAAGATGGCGCGCCCAAGGGGACGATTTTAGAACTTTTCTCCGCGATTTCGCGATAGCCGTATCAGAGGCTGACCACAGAAATTGTACCCTTGTTATCGGTTAGCTGACGGCAGGTTCTCCACCAAGAAAATGGAAGCGTCGTGAGCTAGCACCCACCCGGACAGGCCGTATGACGAAGATAAGATGAACCCTTGCGTTCCCTGCCTCTGGAGATGGGCCAACGCCGATTCAGAGTTTGCAGCCCACGGCCCGGGCGACCCAGCACTGCTGTAAGACTCCGCAATCTCAGAACGATATTCCGCAAGGAACTCTTCGGCCGAGATAGTATCCAAACCGAAGATGATGTTCCCGAATGCATCGTTCTCCAGGCGATAGCCCTCAACGCCCACGAAAACCACATTTACGAATTTAGTCGGTTCATCTCCCGCAGGACTCTTGGTTCGCAGCGTGATTGTCCGGGCGTCGCATTGAACTTCGTACGAGATCAAGAGATTGTCGTGGATAGACAGATTCATCTCGTTGCCTTTTGCCTTTTTGCTACGGGTTGGGTTTCGGTTCGAAACGAACTAAGGGTACAGCTGGAAGTCATTGAAAATGAACTACAAAAAAGTGGCGCGCCCGGAGGGACTCGAACCCCCGACCCTCTGCTTAGAAGGCAGACGCTCTATCCAACTGAGCTACGGGCGCCTCGTTGGGTGATTTTACATTGGTTATGACGCTACAAACACCATTTTTCCGCTTCCAACCCTCTTCCGTTCATGCAGAGGTTTGTTTCACTACCCCTCGAGCGAATCGCACCGATGTTGTCTTTTTCAAGCCCGTGTGAGGGCCCGAATATTTTTGAGAACCTGTTGCGCGGTCGGCAGGTTAACGGGAGCACCCTCAGCGAGGCGTTGGCCAAGCAAATCAGCGCGCATTCGAGCTGACTGCGAGAGGTGCTGTGCTATAGGATTAGAGCCGTCGACCTTCTGGTGATAGCGAGAAAGTCGAATCCGTTTTTTGAGTGAGGAGGAGATACCAGAGCCACCTATTGTAGCTTCCCCATTCTAATCGACGGAACCGGTCGAGGTTTTAGAGGCAAGCTTCGGCGCGTTGACAACATCTTCTACCACGGGCCGCCAATGGCCCCCGGATCACCGGCGAAGCGGATGCTCGGATGCCACCGCTGTCCCGTTGTCCCGCGTCTCCGGGCCAAGTATCTTGGCCGGGCTCGCCCGGACCGGGAATCAATTGAATTCCCAAGCCATGGTCGCAGCAATGATCCATGAGTACCAGCGGACGCCAAGAAAAACAGCACTCTCAAAGGCCGAGGCTATGCCTCGCTGAGAGCGTCAGCGAGGGGTGTTTTTCTCTCGCGTCTCTGCTATCTTGTCCACCGCCTTTCAATCCGCTGTCATCCAAGCGAATGATCTCAAGCTCCAAGTTCGCCAGTGACCTCCGCGATGAAATGGAAATGAACGGGCAAGGAAAATAATGTCACGCAGAAACTCAGCTTCGCCGCGCAGCCTCCTTACGAGCGTCTTCACCGATGTTCAATTCTGGGTGCCCGTCGCGGTCCTTGTCGCCGGTCTTCTTCTCCTGGAGTGGATCCGCTAAAAAATGTCCGCTCCTGCCCCCGTCGCAGACGCAACTCTTTCCTCCCGCTCCCGCACTCTCCAACTTCTCGGCATTTTCTGTGGAATCACGGCTGGAGCATGGCTTGGCGCAGCGGAAGCGCCGACGAAACTCGTCACGCTGGGTCTCTCGCCCATGGTGATCTCGCTCGTGATGGTTATGGGAGTTTTTCTAGCGCGCTGGAGCCTTCCCGCCTTGATCCTCGGCACGAGTTCCACCCGTGCGGACGCTGGCCGTGCGCCGCACCTTATCGTTTGGTCCATTCTTGCCGGATGCCTTTGGGCGGTCGCCAATACGCTTACCGTCTACGCTATCCGCGACATCGGACTCAGCATCGCCTTTCCGCTCTGGAATTCGAATTCGCTGCTCGGCATCCTCTGGGGCTTCCTCTTCTTCAATGAGCTTCGCGGCGCGGGTCTTAGCCGCTGGCTCGGCGTTCTCGGCGGCACGCTCGTCATGTGCGTCGGCGCAGCCATCCTCGCCATCGCCTCTTCCGGAGTGCACACGGCCGGAGCAAGTCCCACGCATGGCGTCCTTGCCGCGCTTGGAGCCGGCGCCCTCTGGGGCACGATGTACATCCCCTACCGCAAGGCTTATCTTTCTGGCATGAATCCGCTCAGCTTTGTCACGTTTTTCACCATCGGCGAAGTCAGCATGATGTCCGCGCTTTGCTTCAGCACACTCGGCGCGGAACGGCTCTTCGCCGAACTGCACTCCGCTCGCGGCGTTATCTTCTGGCTCATGCTCGGCGGTTTTATCTGGGTCATCGGCGATCTCTTCCAGCAGTATGCCGCCAAATACATCGGCATCAGCCGCGGCATCCCGCTCTCCAACACCAATCAGCTCTGGGGCCTTCTCTGGGGTGTGCTTGTCTTCGGCGAACTCCACGGTCGCAGCACGACAACCTACTGGCAAGTGATCGGCGGGTCGGTCCTCATGATTCTCGGGGTCAGTGCGATCGCTTTCTCCGGCGCCACGCAGAAAGAGAATTCGCAATGGCGGTCCGCAGCGCAACGCGAAGCCGAGCGATACGGGCTATCCTCTGATTTCGTGGAAGCGCGATTGGAAGGCCGCCAATCATCCGGCGAGCCCGCGCCTTCTCGCACTCTTATTGATTGGTTTTTCGTCGCGCTTACCACAGCAGTCTTCGTCTACTTTGCTTCGATTGCGAAAATCCCGGATATTCCTGCGGATTGGAGACCCGCAGCCCTGCTAACTCTTGTTTCGCTCGTTTTATTAGGGTCTTGCGGCGTCCATCTCTGGCGCGTCACTCGGTTCCAATGAGCGCCGTCCCACAAATCGATGTAGTCGGCGTAGGCCTCAACGCTACCGACACTCTCATCCCTCTCGCCGAATTTCCCGGGCGCGGCTCGAAAGTCGAATTCGAATCCGCTTCCATTCTCCCCGGCGGAGAAGTCGCGAGTGCCATGGTCGCGTGCCAAACCTGGGGCCTTCGAACGCGTTACGTCGGAAAATTCGGCGACGACTATGCCGCTCAAATCCATCGCGCCGCATTCGAACGCGCCGGCGTCGAAACGCATCTCTTCGCCGCTCCCGGCTGCCCAAGCTACCAATCTTTCATCCTCATCGATGCCGCAGGCGAACGCACCGTCCTCCGGCGCCATGACGATCGCCTCGCGCTCCAACCATCCGAACTTCAGCGCGACTGGATCGTTTCCGCCCGCGCGCTGCTCGTCGATGGCCACGACACTGCCGCTGCTCTCCAGGCCGCGCGCTGGGCACGGGCCGCAAAAATCCCCGTCGTTGCGGACCTCGACAAGGTTTATCCCTGCATCGACACGCTGCTTCCCGAAATCGACTATCTTATCGCCAGCAACGATATTCCCGGCCGCATCTCAGCCGAATCCGATCTGCCCAAAGCGCTCCAAATCGTCCAAAAAAGATTCGCGAATAGACTCACCGCAGCCACGCTCGGTCACGACGGCGTCCTCGCTTTCGACGGCTCTCAGTTTTTCTATTCCCCTGCCTTAAACGTTCACGTCGCCGACACAACCGGCGCCGGCGATATTTTTCACGCCGGCTTTTTATACGCCCTCCTTCAAAACTGGCCCACGCAGCGCGGGCTTGAATTTGCCAGTGCGGCCGCCGCGCTCAATTGCACCGCCGTCGGCGCCCGCGGCAACATCGCGCCCATGGCGGAAATCGAGCGCCTTATCGCGACGTGCCCGCGCCATCCTTCGATTTTCAGCTTTTCATCAACTCGGAAAGAGAACGAGTAGCGGCTCGTTTGACTTTCTGGTTCGCCATACAAATAAGTGAGAAATTCAAATTGGCCAGCTATGACGTCTGCCCTCCGTCTGCCCTTCATTGACACCCTCGAAACGCACATGCTACGTTTGATTTTCCGCACCGTGAGAACTATTCTGTGACGACAACGGCCACCGCCAGTCTCCGAAAAACAGCTTTGAACCAAGTGCACCGGCGCATGGGTGCGAAAATGGTCGATTTCGGCGGTTGGGACATGCCCCTCGAATACAGCGGCATCCTCTCAGAGCACGAAGCCGTCCGAACCCGCGCCGGCATTTTCGACGTCAGCCACATGGGCGAAATCGAGATTCGCGGCCGCGAAGCCCTCGATCTGGTGCAGTGGATTTCCTGCAACGATGCCTCGAAACTTGCCATAGGCCGGGCCCATTACTCCGGCCTAATGACGGACCGAGGCACCTTCGTGGACGATCTTCTCGTCCACAAAATTTCGGACGGGCATTACTTTCTCTGCGTCAATGCCTCGAATCAGGACCGCGATTTCGAGCATATTGTCGAGCATAACCGCTACGGCGCGGATGTGGAAAATGCCGGCCCGCGATACTCGCAGCTCGCCATTCAAGGCCCGCGCGCACTCGAAATTCTCCAGCCGCTCGCTTCGGTTCCCATCGCGCCGATTCGCTATTATCATTTTTCGTTCGGTAAAGTGTCCGGCGTCGATTGCCTGATTGCCCGCACGGGTTACACTGGTGAAGACGGCTTCGAGATTTATTTCGATCCGGCGCATTCCGAACACTTGTGGAATGAGTTCTGGCGAGCGGGCGAATCTTTCGGCCTGATTCCCTGCGGGCTCGGTGCGCGCAATACGCTGCGCCTGGAAGCGGGCATGGCGCTTTACGGCCACGAGATCGACGAAACGACGACGCCGCTCGACGCCGGCTTGGCTTGGATTTGCAAGCTCGGCAAAGGGCCGTTCCTTGGCAGCGAATTGATCAGCGAGCAAAAAAAGAGGGGTGTCCGGCGCCAGCTCGTCGGCTTTGAAATGCAGGACAAACGGATCGGCCGTGATGGCTATCGCGTGATGGTCGGCGGCGCGGAAACGGGACGCGTGACGAGCGGCGGCCCTGCGCCTTTTTTAAAAAAGAACATTGGCATGGCGTATGTGCCCGCCGATTTCGCCGACCCCGGCACATCGATCGAAATTGAAATTCGTGGATCGCTTGCACCTGCTCGAATTGCGCCGTTGCCGTTTTACAAGCGCCGCGCGTAGCGTTGTCACGAAGCGGCGACGTTTCTTGGTTTGAATCAGATTCGAAGGAGTCTGGAGAGATCATGTACCCCAGCGACTACCGCTACACGAAAGATCACGAGTGGATCAAAGCGGAGGGCAGCAGCGGAACCATAGGAATCACCGATTACGCGCAGGCGCAGCTTGGCGACGTGGTGTTTGTTGAATTGCCCAAGGTTGGCGCCAAATTGAAGCCTGGCTCAATGTTCGGCACCGTCGAATCGGTAAAAGCCGTGAGCGAAATCTATAGCCCGGTCTCGCGGCGAGGTGACCAAAATCAACGCGGCTCTCGCCGACGCGCCTGAAAAGATCAATACCGACCCGCACGGCGCTGCGTGGCTGATCAAGATTCGCCTCGATGACCCTAAAGAAACGCGCGCTGATGGACGCAGTCGCCTACGAGGCTTATGTCGCGGAAAAAGACAAGGAACACGCATCCTGATGCGTTATCTCCCCAAAAGCTCTTCAGAACGCGACGAGATGCTGCACGGCGCGGGCGTCAAATCGATTGAGGAACTTTTCCGTTCGATTCCGGAGCAGTTCCGTTTGCGCCAGCCGCTGGACTTGCCCGGCCCACTTTCCGAAGCCGAGATCATTCAGTATTTTCAGGCGCGCGCCGCCGAAAATTCGCACGGCCACACATCGTTCCTCGGCGCCGGCGTTTATCAGCACCTTCGTTCAGTCGTTACAGACGCGCTCGTCCAGCGCGGCGAGTTCCTCACTGCCTATACTCCTTATCAGGCGGAGATTTCGCAGGGCACACTTACGTGGATCTTTGAATTTCAGACGCTGATGTGCCAACTGACCGGCCAGGAAATCGCCAACGCCTCGATGTATGACGGCTCGACCGCCTTGACCGAAGCAATTCTGATGGCGACTCGCCTCACAGGACGCCGGGGCGTGATCATTGCTCGCTCCGTGCACCCCGAATATCGCCAGGTGCTGAAAACGTACGCCAAGGACCTCGGCCTCGAAATCGAGGAGAGCGGATACGCCCCTTCCGGCGAGTTTGATCGCGCGAAGCTAAAACAGGAGAGCCTCGCGAAAGCCGCGGCAGTTGTCGTGCAATCCCCGAATTTCTTTGGGTCAATCGAGGATATCCCCGCGCTGGCCGATGCAGCGCACACGAATGGCGCGCTTCTCGTCGATTGCATCACCGAAGCTGTCTCTCTCGGTATCGTTCGCCCGCCCGCCGAAGCCGATATCGTCGCCATGGAAGGCCAATCTTTCGGCATCGCGCCGAGCTACGGCGGCCCATACGTCGGCGTGATTGCCACGCGCGAAAAATTTGTTCGCCAAATGCCAGGCCGGCTCGCGGGCCAAACCACCGATGCTGCCGGACAGTGCGGATTCGTGCTCACGCTCGCCACGCGTGAGCAGCATATCCGCCGCGAGAAGGCGACATCCAACATCTGCACGAACGAGGCGCTCTACGCGCTGATGGCCACGATTCATCTGTGCCTGATCGGCAAGGAGGGACTGCGCGAAGTGGCCGCTGCAAAATCTCGCAAAGGCCCGTTTCGCACTCGACGAATTGGAGAAAATTCCCGGCGTCCGCCGCGTTTTCTCCGCTCCGTTATTCAACGAATTTGACGTGGAATTTCCGCGCTCCGTAAAAATGATCAATGCCGAACTTCTGCGCGAGAAAATCGTCGGGCCCGTGGCCGCTCGGCACAGCAATACCCGAGTTGACGAAACGCGCCCTCGATTTGCGTCACCGAAACAATGCCGCGCACCGAAATCGAACGCTTGGCCGCCGCCGTCCGCAAGATACTTGAGAAGGCTGCCTGTGCATGAATCCCAAGACCATGGAACCGGAAATCGCGACAGGCATCACAAAAGCCCTCGCGTCACGTCAACCAGAACGAAGGCCTGATTTTCGAACGTCCGCTCCCGGCAAGCGCGGGATGGAATTTCCGCCGCTCGACGTGCCTGCCATCGATCCGCTGCGGAGGCACTCGGGCGTGAGTTTGACGCGCGAGTCGATCGAGGGCTTCCCGAAGTCGAGCGAGATCGAAGTGATTCGCCATTTCACTCGCCTTTCCACATGGAATTACGCCATCGATCTCGGCATGTATCCGCTCGGCTCCTGCACGATGAAATACAATCCGCGCGTGAACGAGTTCGTCGCGCGCCTCGACGGGCTTGCACGCGAACATCCCTGCAGCCCGAGCAAGTTTCGCAGGGCTGCTTGCGCATCCTCTGGGATTTGCAGAAGTGCCTTCTCGCAATCACCGGTATGGATGCCGCCACGCTCCAGCCTGCCGCGGGCGCGCAGGGCGAAATGACCGGCCTGCTGATGATTCGCGCGTATCTCGAAAGCAAAGGCAACGCGCGCAAGAAGGTTCTGATCCCGGACTCCGCGCATGGCACGAATCCAGCTTCCGTCGTGATCGCGGGCTACGAAGTCGCAGAACATCCGCTCGAATGAGCGCGGCCAGATCGACACCGACCATTTCCGCGGAATTGGTCACCGAAGACGTCGCGGCGCTGATGCTGACGAATCCGAGCACGCTCGGCGTTTTCGAAGAGCGCATCGCGGAAATCGCCGAAATCCTGCACGAACGCGGCGCACTGCTTTACATGGACGGCGCCAATATGAACGCGCTTGCCGGCGTCGCTCGGCCGGGCGATTTCGGCGTCGACGTGATGCACCTGAATCTGCACAAGACTTTTTCCACGCCGCACGGCGGCGGCGGGCCCGGCGCCGGTCCCGTGCTGGTGAAAAAGAACTCGAGCCGTTTTTGCCGGTGCCGGTCGTCGTGCAAAAAGAAGCGCAGATTTGCACTGGATTCGAATCGTCCGCAGAGTCGTTGGCCGCGTTCGCGCCTATTGCGGAAATTTTGGCGTGTTGCTGCGCGCGCTGGCCTATACGCTCGCCTACGGTCCCGGCATTCGGCAGGCCACCGAAGACGCCGTCCTCAACGCGAATTACATTCGCAAGGGTCTCGAGGATATTTTCGATTTGCCCTACAATTTGCCGTCGATGCACGAAGTCGTTTTCAGTGACGCGCGGCAGAAGAAGCACGGCGTAAACACGATGGACATCGCCAAGCGGCTGATCGATTACGGCTTTCATCCGTATACGACGGCTTTTCCGCTTATCGTTCCCGGCGCGATGATGATTGAGCCGACCGAATCCGAATCGAAGGAAGAATGTGATCGCTTTATTCAGGCGATGCGCTCGATCGCAGCCGAGGCCGACTCAAATCCCGAATTGGTCAAGACCGCGCCGCATAACACCCGCATCGGCCGCCTCGACGAAACCACGGCCGCGCGCAAACCCATCCTCCGCTGGAAACCATAAGCGGGTGACACAGCGACTCTTCGCTGTGCTTTTACGAACGACTGAGCCTGCCAGAGTCGCTCATCACGTTCGGATCGACTGGGTTTAAGAAGGCAGGGAAGCTATCCTTGCCGCGAACCTCTCTGAGGTAACGACAAAAGGAATTTCGTCGTTTTGAGGGACGCGAAGCGGCCCGAAGAACCCCTCTAGCTTTTCCGAACTACGACGCCGCCTGTCCCTGCCCGCGCTCAAATTGCGAAAACGCCACCAACGCTTCTAATCGCTCCCGCGCCGCGCCCGAATCGATTGACTTCTTCGCGAGGCTCACGCCATCAAGAAAATCGGTCGCGCGTCCCGCCGCAACGAGCGCCGCGGCAGCATTCGCGAGCACGATATCCCGATAAGGCCCATGCGGACGATAGAGCATCGACCGGCCCAAAATTTTGTGGATGATCTCCGCGTTGTGCTTCGCGTCGCCGCCTTGAATCGATTCGAGCGGCGCGCGATGCAGGCCGAAGTCTTCTGGTGTGACGGTGTACCGCCGCACCACTCCATCGCGTAACTCGGCGATCGCCGTTTCGCCGGAAATCGAAATTTCGTCCAATCCATCCGCGCCATGAACCACGAATGCCCGTGCCACGCCGAGCTCTCCGAGTGCCCGCGCCATCAACTCAGTCAAATCTACATGATAAACGCCGACAACCTGCGCCGTCGCGCCCGCCGGATTCGTGAGCGGCCCAAGCAGATTAAACACCGTCCTCATCTTCAACTCGCGCCTCACGGGATTGGCGTGTCTCGTCGCCGTGTGAACGGCGGGCGCAAAGAGAAAGCCTATTCCGACCTCCTGAATCGCCTGCGCAACGCGTTCGGCAGGCATATCCATGCTCACGCCGAAATGTTCGAGCACATCCGCCGAGCCGCAGCGCGAACTGATCGAACGATTCCCATGCTTCGCCACGCGCACGCCCGCTCCCGCCACCGCGAATGCCGCAGCGGTGGAAATATTGAACGTGCCGCGCGCGTCTCCTCCGGTGCCGCACGTATCGACCAAGATTGTACCGTCTGTGGCCGCAAACGGCGGAAACGTCAGCGCGGCGTGTCGCCGCATCGATGTCGCAAAGCCGACCAGCTCGTCAACCGTCTCACCCTTCATCCGCAGAGCCGTAAGAAACGCCGCAATCTGCGCGGCGCTTGCCGAGCCGGTGAGGATCTGCTCCATGGCAGCCTCGGCTTCCACACGCGAGAGGTCCTCGCTCGCCACTGCTTTCTGGATTGCCTCGTGGATCATTTTTGTCGCGATGCCTTGCCCGCGCTCACGTTTCCCAGTAAACTTCTTGGTTTGCGACTCACTAAATTTTAGCACTATTGGACAAGCGATGAAGATTCATGAGTATCAGGCGAAGGGTCTGCTCTCGAAGTTTGGCGTTCCGGTGCCGCGCGGCCATGTCGCTTTCAACGTGGACGACGCACGCGCCGCGGCGCAAAACCTCGGCACGAAAGTTGTCGTAGTAAAAGCGCAAATTCATGCCGGCGGCCGTGGAAAGGCCGGCGGCGTAAAGCTCGCGAAGTCGCCGGACGAAGCTGCCTCGCTCGCCGAAAAGATGCTCGGCATGAAGCTCGTCACCCCCCAGACAGGTGAAGAGGGCCGCATCGTGCACCGCCTGCTGATCGAAGAAGGCCTCGACATCAAGCGAGAACTTTACCTAAGCCTCCTGGTTGATCGCGCGGTGGGCGCGCCGGTTTTCATGGCGAGCACCGCCGGCGGAATGGAAATCGAAGAAGTCGCAAAAGAGAATCCCGACGCCATCATTCGCCAGCGCATCGATCCTGCCTCCGGCTTTCAAGCCTTATCACGCGCGCAAACTCGCCTTCGGTCTCGGCCTTCCCGCGGAAATGATGAGCACGGCTGTCCAATTCTTCCAATCTGTTTATCGTGCCTTTCTCGAACTTGATGCTTCCCTGCTCGAAATCAATCCGCTGATCGTCACCGGCGACGGCAAGCTCATCGCCCTCGACGCGAAGGTCCAGCTCGACGACAACGCGATGCTCCGCCATCCCGATTACAAAGATTTGCGCGATCTCGACGAAGAGACGCCACTCGAGGTGGAAGCCTCGAAGTTCAAGCTGAACTACATCAAGCTCGACGGCACGATTGCCTGCATGGTCAACGGTGCCGGCCTTGCGATGGCCACGATGGACATCATCAAGCTCAGCGGCGGCAATCCCGCAAATTTCCTCGACGTCGGCGGTGGCGCCTCCGAAGAACAGGTCAAGAACGCCTTTCGCATCCTGCTGAGCGATCCAAACGTGAAAGCGGTCTTCGTAAACATTTTTGGCGGCATCCTGCGCTGCGACGTCCTCGCCAGCGGCGTCGTTAACGCTGCGAAAGAACTGAAATTCAAAGTTCCCGTGGTGGTCCGCATGGAAGGCACGAACGTCGATCAAGGCCAGGCCATCCTGAAAAACTCCGGCCTGAATTTCACCGTCGCGCAAGGAATGAAAGACGGCGCCGAAAAAGCAGTAAAACTCGCAGGTGCGTGATGCTCGAGCGAAGGCAGGTAAAGCAGGTCGAGGAGGCACAGGAGGTAAAGGAGAGGAGCGCCCACTCAGCGTCCGCACGCGTGGGGCCAGTGCGCACTTTTGCCGATCTTCTCGTCTACCAGCAGGCTTGCCGTCTTGCGCTTGAGGTGTCCAAAATGACGCGGTCATTTCCGCGCCGGGAACAATACGAACTTGGACGGCAGGTCCGAAGATCATCTCGTTCCGTTGCCGCAAATATTGTCGAAGGATGGGCGAAGCGAAACTCCGCTGCGGAATTTAAACGCCATCTTGTCATCGCAAAGGGAGAAGCCGCGGAGGCAAGGTTTTGGCTCGATCTCGCAGCCGACGAAGCGGTCGCCGACAAAGCGCATTGCGAGAAGTTGAATGTCGAGTATTCAAAGCTTGGAATGACGGTTCACAATCAATGGAAGGAATGGCGGAAAATATGAGGATGTTGTTCTCCTTTACGTCCTCAACCTCCTCTACCTCATTTTCATGAGCGTTCTAATTGACAAATCCACCCGCGTCATCGTCCAGGGCTTCACCGGACGCGAAGGCAGCTTCCACGCGCAACAAATGATCGACTACGGTACGAAAGTGGTCGGCGGCGTCACGCCCGGCAAGGGCGGAACAAAGCATCTCGGCGCGCCTGTCTTCAATACGGTCGCCGAAGCCGTTCGCGAAACCGGGGCGAATGCCTCAGTAATTTTCGTCCCGCCTCCTTACGCAGCCGACGCAATCCTCGAAGCCGTCGACGCATCGCTCCCGCTCGTAATCTGCATCACCGAAGGCATTCCAACGCTCGACATGGTCCGCGTCGCCGCCGCGATGCGCGGCTCTAAAACACGCCTCGTCGGCCCCAACTGCCCTGGCGTAATTTCGCCCGGAAGATGCAAAATCGGCATCATGCCCGGCATGATCCATAAGCAAGGTAATGTCGGCGTCGTCAGCCGCAGCGGCACGCTCACATACGAAGCCGTCGATCAACTCACGCGGCTTGGCATCGGCCAATCGACTTGCATCGGCATCGGCGGCGACCCGATCATCGGCACCACGTTCCTCGATGCGATTCGCATGTTCAACGACGATCCCGATACCCACGCGATCGTCATGATCGGTGAAATCGGCGGCAATGCCGAGGAAACCGCAGCCGAATTCATCAAGAAAAATGTGAAGAAGCCCGTCGTAGGCTTCATTTGCGGACAAACAGCGCCTCCGGGCCGCCGCATGGGCCACGCCGGCGCAATCATCAGCGGCGGCCAAGGCACCGCAGCCGAAAAATACAAAGCGATGCGCGCCGCCGGCATTCACACCGTGCAAAGTCCCGCCGATATCGGCGCCACCCTCGCCAAAGTAATCGGCAAGAGGAAAAAGCCGGTGGCGAAATCAAAGCCCGCCGCAAAATCGAAAAAGCGGCGCAAGTAAGTCAGATAGAAATTCACAGCTCCCTAGGAGATTTTCTTGGCCATCGAACGCACCTTCGCAATCATCAAGCCGGACGCAGTAAAGCGCGGCCTCACGGGCGAAATTCTTTCCCGCATCAACGCCGCAAAATTCCAAATCATCGCCGTCAAGTCTCTGCGCCTGACGAAATCCGAAGCCGAAGGTTTCTATGCCGTGCATCGCGAACGGCCCTTTTTCGGCGAACTGACGGATTTTATGAGCTCGGGTAAAGCCGTCATGCTCGTGCTCGAAGCTGAAGGCGCCATCGCAAAATGGCGCGAGACGATGGGCGTCACCGATCCCGCGAAAGCCGCTCCCGGCACGATCCGCCGCGATCTCGGCACGAGCATCCAATACAATTGCACGCACGGTTCGGACGCACCGGAAACCGCCGCATTCGAAATCAGCTACTTCTTCTCTGGTATGGAACTGATCTGATCAACCGGAGAACCGGTTACGCCGACGTCTGTCGCCGGCAGTAGGTGTGCCCTCGCTGCACCAGAAAAGTTGAGCGCACGCCAGATCAATGCTCCGTTTGTCACGTCATGATCGACTCCGAGACGCATCGCGCCATCGACGCCGTCTGGCGCATGGAATCCGCCAAGGTGATCGCCGGCCTCGCTCGCATTGTGTGTGACGTCGGCATTGCCGAAGAACTCGCACAGGACGCGCTCGTCGCCGCTCTCGAACAGTGGCCCAAAACCGGAGTGCCCGAAAGGCCCGGCGCCTGGCTCATGGCCACCGGAAAAAATCGCGCCATCGACTACTTCCGCCGCACTAGCCTCGTCGACCGCAAGCACGAAGAACTCGGCCGCGAACTCGACGAGCAACAGCGCACCGCCGCCGCAGGTTTCGATCTAGCCATCGACGATGACATCGGCGACGACCTGCTGCGCCTGATTTTCACCGCGTGCCATCCCGTGCTTTCGTCCGAAGCGCGCGTTGCTCTCACGCTTCGCCTCCTCGGCGGCCTCACCACGGACGAAGTTGCGCGCGCCTTTCTTATTCCCGAAGCGACCGTCGCGCAGCGTATCGTGCGCGCAAAGCGAACTCTCTCCGAAGCGCACGTTCCGTTCGAAATTCCCCGCGGCATTGATCGCGCGGCTCGCCTCTCGTCCGTCCTCGAAGTGATCTATCTGGTTTTTAACGAAGGCTACTCCGCCACCGCTGGCGACGACTGGCTCCGCCCGGCTCTCTGCGACGAAGCGCTGCGCCTCGGCCGCGTCCTCGCCGAACTCGCGCCAAAGGAAGCGGAAGTCCACGGCCTCGTCGCGCTCATGGAAATTCAAGCGTCGCGTTCGCGAGCGCGCGTCGGCCCCTCGGGCGAGCCGATTCTGCTGATGGATCAGGATCGCGCGCGTTGGGACCAACTCTTGATCCGCCGCGGCCTCGCGGCTCTCGAACGCGCCGAACGCCTCGGCGGCACGCGCGGACCGTACGCACTGCAGGCTGCCATTGCCGCTTGCCATGCGCGCGCTCGCACGCCCGAAGAAACCGATTGGCCGCGTATCGTCGCGCTCTACGGCGAACTCGCCGGAGTTGCACCCTCGCCGATCGTCGAATTAAATCGAGCCGTCGCTGTCTCGATGACGAGCGGTCCGGCCGCCGCGCTAGAAATCGTCGACCGCCTCGCGGCGGAGCCGTCGCTCGAGAAATATCACCTTCTCCCAAGCGTACGCGGCGATCTACTCAGCAAACTCAGCCGCTTCCACGAAGCCTGCGCTGAATTCGAAAGGGCCGCCGCTCTCACGCGCAACGCCCGCGAGCGTCAACTCCTCCTCGACCGCGCCAAATCCTGCGCCGATAAATCTCCGTCCAGGCACTAAGGCCTTTTCTTCGCTTTCCCCCGCTGGCTACCGCGATTAGAACTAGTGTCCTGTCCCAGTGGTTCGTGACTTATGTGTTTGTTGCGCGGCCTGTACCTCGACGGTGCGCTGCGCGAATCGCGCAATGCTCGCCAGGATTTGATCGGCGGTCTTGGTCCACACGAACGGCTTCGGATTCGCCTGATGCGCCTCGATGAATGCCTGAATGGCGGCCTTCAGTTGGGACACACTGCGGTGCGCCCCGCGACGCAGTTGTTTGTTGGTCAGTTCCGCGAACCAGCGCTCCACCAGACTCAGCCACGACCCATAGGTGGGCGTGAAATGAATGTGAAACCGTGGGCGCTTGGCGAACCAGTGCGGATGAGCGCCGTCTTGTGCGTGCCATAGTTGTCCATGATGATGTGAACATCCAAGTGCCGCGGAACTCGGGCCTCGAGGAGATCGAGGAATTCGCGGAACTGCACCGAGCGGTGCCGCCGATGAACCTGCGTGATCACTTCACTGGTCTTCGCGTTGAGCGCCGCGAACAGCGACGTGGTCCTGTGCCGCATGTAGTCATGCGTGCGGCGCTCCACTTGGCCGGGCTGCATGGGCAGCAGGGGTTGCGTGCGATCCAGCGCTTGGATTTGCGGCTTTTCGTCGACGCAGAACACCGCCGCATGCTCCGGCGGGTGCAGATACAACCCCACGATATCCCGCACCTTCTCCACCAGCAGCGGGTCGGGCGACAGCTTGAACGTCTCGCTGCGATGCGGCTGCAGGCCGAAGGCGCGCCAGATGCGGCTGATGGCCATGCGACTCATGCCGGTGGCTTTCGCCATTCCCCGCACACTCCAGTGGGTGGCTCCCCACGGGGTGGTTTCCAGCGTCCGAATAATCACCTGCTCGACCTGTTCGTCGGTGATCGTCCGCCGCGCGCCGGGTCGGGGTTCGTCGTAGAGACCTTCGAGACGGTCGCGCACGAATCGGCCCCGCCACTTACCCACCGTCGCGGGTGTCACATGCAGCCTGCGTGCGACGATTTTGTTGTCGCGCCCTTCCGCGCACAGCAACACGATGCGCGCGCGACGCGCCAAGAACGGTGCCGACCGCGAGCGATGGGCCAGCGATTGCAGCCGTTGGCGCTCCTCCGTGGTCAGCAGCAACATATCCTTCCGGGCGTCCCATGCGCATGTTCGCCTCCTTATAGTGGAGTACGCACGGGCAGTGCTACTTATTGCACTTTCTACTGGGACATGACACTAGGTGCTTTCCTTTGTTTTCATCGAGTTACATCGGTTCTTAATTCCTGGTAGTTGCGCGATTAGAACGGCAACTTGTGCGTTCAGGTTGTGGGCGGCAGGTTTCAAGTTCTGCGTTACCGGTGTCACAAAAAATTCCCTTTTTTGTCGATTAGAAACCGAGGATTTGTTGAAGAGGTTGAACTTAGGTCGATTTCTAATCGGCAAACTGTCGATTAGAAAATCCGTGAGCGGGAATTGGTGAGTAGTGATTGGGGGAATAACGCTGGACGGGGGCGGGCCGCTCCGTCTTGCCCTTATGGCCACGGATTGTGCGATGCAAAACATAAGCCATAGTTTACCATAGAATAAATTTATTTGCAAGCAATTTTTAGGAAACAACAGCAACAATGTGTGGGTAAATTGCAACAGCGAGATGGGCGTTTGCCGTAAACGCTGCCACGCTGAAAAGCCGCAGCGCTACGTTTAAGTCCTAATTTAGAAACATACTGGTGAGGCGATTTTGTGCCAAAAGACGTTGCGATGAGCGCCTGTAGTGACCGTAAATGCGCCGTTATCGTCCTAAATGGGCACACTTTTCGCTTGAAACGGCTTAGATGACTTCCTTGGCCGGATCAGGCGGCGACGGCTTTCGCCCGCGAGCTCTTCCCTTCCGCCGTGGAGAGCAATTCGCTTTCCGCCTGGAGCCAATCCTGCACGTCGAACCCGTCTTGGCACCCGCGCTCCAGATAGATTGCGTACGCGCGATGCTCAATCTGGTCGCGTATAGGCTTCGGTGCGGCCTGCTCATCCAGTTCAATCGTTAGCGACACTTCCCCAGTCGTCGCAGACTGTGGTTTCTCGACTGCTCGTTCGGACTTCGCCATTGTTCCCTCCCAATCCCCACTGTTTTTGGAAGGCAAGCGATCACGGGCTAAGGTACGAGCCGTAATCCGCTTGGTGCTTCGTTCTTTTGGCGTGGTTGCGTTGCTGGACTACTTGCCCTAGTTGCGTTGCTGTGGAAAGAAACCGCTTCTCGTGCATCTTGAACCCGCCCACATTGCCTTAGCAATAGCCCCTGGCGCCGCGCCACCTCAGTTTTCCACAGCTATTCCACACTTCTTCCACATGCGGTCTCGCCGTCTGCCCTGCACCCCAATCCATCGTTAGAGGGCGCTGATGGCAAAGTCTGTGTCGCGGCACCTTCGCGGCGTCCACTTTTTTCTCCTGTTCCAACGTTTTTTTGAAGGTAGTCGCGGGTAAAAATATCAGTGCTTGAAAAATAAGAATTTACGGAGAGAGGTCCACGGTGAGGCTCTATAATCCGTTGCTAACCTAGTCCGTTGGCGCAATCGAGCTCAGGTCACCCACACCAGCTGCTGCAGTCCTTCCCGATACCTCTCAATCCACTCGGCCACTGCCGCCAACCGTAACCGCATCCCCCGCGCGTGATGCACCAATCGTCCCGCCATGTTGAACAGCAGAAACCGCAACCGCTTCGGCCGCGCCCTTAACATTTCCGCCGGCAGGGCCAGTCGTTTCATCGCCGTTAGCACATTGTGCGAGATCACCGCCAAACGCAGCCAAGCCGCGTCGGCTCCAAAATATTTCGACGGTAACACTCCACCACCCAAATCATTCTTAAGGATGTCGTGCACCAGCTCGATCGTGCCCGCCTTTTCCCGATGCCACTCGATCAACCGTCCCGCTTCCAGCTCCCAGCGGTTGGACAGCACCGCAAAATGCCGCACCGCACTCCCATCCTCAAATAGTTGTCCCTGCTTCTTGCGAATGCGAATGGCCACGTAGCGTAGAGATTGACTATCTTTTTTCTCCGATTTCTCGCTGGGCACAAACGGCACGTCGGTGCACTCGCGGATCTCGGTCGGATGCGCCTCGCCGTACATCTTCCAATCCTTCTCCGGAATCGCCTGGATGGCCGTATGCAACGGCTCGCTCATTCGCGCGCTAATAGCAAAACCGATGCGCCCCAGCGGGCCTCCTTCGCGCCGTTCATCCCGCAACCAATTCACCAACTTGCTTTCATGACAGGCCGAATCTCCTCGGTAGGAATACTCTTTCACCGTACTCGGCAGAGCCGCAAAGGCTCGCCGAGCCACTTCCAGCGGGTCCATCAGCGCCGGCACGTTCCCATCTCGAAATTGATCGGCCAATACCAGTTCCATTTCCGCCCACACCGCCAGCATCGGCTGATACCCGCGCGGCCCTTCGTAGGTAGGCAGCGCCTCCTTATTCCGACTCTCAATAATCGTGGCGTCCTGATCCACCGTCGCGATGCGCTGGTCCGCCACGCGCTGCCCCACTCGTTGGACCAGATCGCAGTTCACTCGGCCCAATCCTTCCAGCGGCTTCGTCTCTTGCGGAATGTAAGCAATCTCGTCTGGCAAGCGCTGCTGCTTGGCTTCTTCAATCTTCTCCTGCTCATGGAACGCATATAAAAACTGCAGCGCTGCCGAGGGCGAAGGCAATTCATGCCCCACCATCTCGGCCAGACCGGGATCCCCACGCAGCCGTTGAAAATCGTCCACGCACTCGCCCCCGGCGGCATTGAGAATGACGAAGCTCTCCACCAGGCTTGCTTCGTCATAACCCCGCTCCCGTTCTCTCACCTGCACCTGCTCGAGGACACTCTTCGGCAACCCCAGCGATCGGAACGTCTGCACCACCAGCGGGATTCCTCCGAAAACGGTCAGTGTTTCTTCGATCGGATGCGGATCGACTTCGAACAGCAAGGGTGATTCCGTTGGTGAAACCCTTCGTTCTTTGCGCTTGGTCATGGGGTGGATCATACGGCGATCTTCCACCCAGAGGGTGAAGAATTGGGGGGGTGTTGATTTCGCTGCCCAGAGCTGCTCAGGCCGATTTTTGCGACGTGCCGCGAGGCTGACTCAACCAAATCAGACTTTTCGCGAGATGTTATCGACGGATCGGGGCCTGCACTTGACACCTTGCTTTAGCGGCCATTACGCTTAGAGCATGGAAATTGATCTCACTCCCGACCAAAAAGATTTCGTACGTAGAGCCATCGAGAGCGGTCGGCTCTCTCGCGAGGAGAAGCGGTAAAGGAAGCTCTTTGCCTGTGGGAGGGCCGCGAGCGCCGGCGAATGGAAATTCTCAGCGCCATCGATGAAGCTGAAGCTTCCTTATCGAGCAAAACCAAGCCGCGGTTCGCTTCCAGGAGACAAATTAGCCCTCCACTTCCTCGCAGTCCCTGTGCATTAGCTTCCGGCACATTCGCTCAGCGTTCGCACGTTCCTCCGACACCCGGATGTATGCCTTGATCGCCATCGCGTGCCGGGGCAGAAATCGCTCAGCGAAACGTGCGCATTGTCAAGCGAACCGAGGCGGCCGAGGCGGCGGTGCGCTTGACATCGGCGGCTCGGTGCCATACTGTCTCGCGCAAGGCCGCAAACGGAACTGAACCCCGATGATGTTCCTCACCTGGGGTTCGGGAGGTGACTCATGCCATTGGACCTGATTAGCCTTCGCTTCCTCGATCGACCGGTGAACAGGCGCGAGGGGCTGGAAATTCTCAAGCGCGACCAGAACCGCTGCCAGTATTGCGGATTGGACGGTTCGGCAAGCTTCGAGAATGCACTCGCAATGTCAGTGGACTTTGTGATTCCGCGGGCCCGCAAGGGCAAGAAAGACCCGAACAACCTTGTCGCATGCTGCCGCTCCTGCAACATGATCAAGGGAAAGCGAGTCTATCGCAATTTCGAAGAAGCCAAGGCTTACGTGCTCAAGCGGCGCGAGGAAATGCGCCAAGCCTGGGAACGCAAAGCAACGGGGCAGCCCGAGCAAACGGCGGCAGCGGAGGAAAAGTCTCCTGCCAAAGCGCCGAAAGCAAAGGCGGCTGCGGCGTCCGTGATAAGCAGCTCGCCCTTGTCGCTTCGCGAGAAATAGCGCGTGGTTCTTGCCCGCGCAAAATGGTCCGACCCGAATTAGACCGCGGGCCATGGTGTGAGTGTGCCCCGTCCGATCATTGGCTCGACTGCGGAACGTCGTCCACGCTGATCGAGGAACGCTCGGCGTTTTCATCCTTGCTTGTGGCGGATTTTGGGCGAACCGACGAAGCAAACGCGGCGGCGCGGTTGCGGCGGCGAATGGTCTTTGCCGAGCCGTGAAGCAGGCCGAAGACAACAATTCCCTGCGTGGTTCCCACGTAAACCTTGCCGTCGGCGATCATCGGCGTGACGAATTTATTCGAGCCATTGTCCGCGAACTCATCGCGCTTTCCCGCTTGGCCGCTGTCGTAGAGTTCCTGAGACAGGTCGCTCGCGTCAAAGGCGTAGAGCGTCCCTTTTTTGGGGCCGACGTTGACGCACCAGACGATTCCGTTGGATGCTCCATTGGCGGAAATGCTCGGCGTGCACCCTGGAAAGTCAATCGTGAAGGGACTCTGCGAAGAAGGTTGGGTGGCGAGCATCCCGTTTGAAACCGGAAACGCCTTTACAGTGTCCTGTTCGGCATTGAAATACACGGTGTTGTTGAAATAGGCGGGCATCGAGAAAACCTGGCCGGTAAGCGCGGGCGGACCGGATGCGTCGCCCTGGGGATCATTGAGTTTCTGATAGATCGCCTGGTCGTTGCTCGGATTGTATTTCCCCATGGCATCGCGATCGACCACGTATATGTACCCGTCTTTGCCTGCGCCAACGGCAAGACGATGCGTCGTGCCATCCAAGTCCGCCAGCTTGGGAAGAACGATTGCTCCGCCCGACCCAAGGTCAAGATCCCTGTCCGATTCCGCATTCGCGTTGAACATGGCGAAATAGTCTTGGACAAACAGAGAGTTGTTTGCCGTCGAAAGTTTCAAGAAGGCGTTCCCAAAGTTTGGATCGGCCGGAAAACCGGAAGAATTCAATGGCGGGCTTGATGAGCCGTCGCCGAACGTGCCGTTCCCGACCAGAACATAGATGTTGCCGGAAGAATCCGCGGCCATAGCTGTATTGGCCATCCAGATGCCGCCGCGCGTGCCCGTCGGCGTGACGTTGAGCACGGATGTCTGCTGCAGGTTGGACTCTTTGTAGGCCATCAGCCAGCCCTGGTAGGGGTCGATGTCGCAATGCGAAGCCCACGCAAGATAAATGTAGCCATTCATCAGGAGCAGGCCCGCGCGCTCTTTGTATTGCATCGGATCGAATTTAGATTGTCCCGAGCTGGCCGTGATCAGTGCCGGACTCCCCGCCTGTTCGGCTCCAGTGGCGAGATCGAGCGCATGCAGGCGCTGATGATAGTTGCCGCCGGAGTCTTTCGTCATGGCGACAACAAAAATCGTACCGTGAGGCCCGGCGTTCAAGTCGATCACCGGCGTAGCCGTGACGCCCATGCTCGGTTGAACCTGAAAGCAGTTGTTTACTTCGTCCGAAGGCGATTCTCCGCTCGCGACAGACGTGTGCCACAAGGGCGCGAATGTATCGGCGTCGAAAGCGTAGACAATATCGCTCTCGCTCGCGACGAAAACGACGTTGTGACTGGCGCCGTTGATCGAGAGATCTGAAACGTAAAGAGGCTCGGCGTCTACGTTGCTCGGCACCGGCATGCTTCCAATCTTGCCGAATGTCTCGGGATCGACGTTGGCCGTCGTCAGGATCGTTTCGTTGAGATTTTGGCCGGTCCGGGCATTGTCATTGTGATAGGTAAGCACGTTCACCGGACCGGCCTGTGAATCCGCCGGTGCAGACGAATCGCTGGCAAGCTCAGCCTCTACTTTGTTCTGAGGAGCGTCGGCCACAGGCGTCTTCTTGGTGACCGAATCGGAGCTACAACTTGCAAGCGCAACGAGGCCAAGGGCCGCAATACAGAAAGTGATTACCCTAAGAGTCCGCATTCCATTATCAGATTTCACAAGCCCTATCCCGGAGTTCCAGAAAGTTGAACAAATCCTCGATGCGACTACAACGACATGAACTTACAGAGGCAATCCTGCAGCTATGAAGCCGTTTCAACCCGCGAGGGGGCTTCGCGGGGAAGGCGCGCGTGCTGCGCCTGCCGCTTTCTGCGGTCGCGCAGCCAAGTGCCCACGCGCCACAAGAGCAGTACCGCAACTACCGCGCCATAACGCAGCGGGCGCGTTTTATCGGATTTTACAAGCCAGAGGTAATGAATCACGGCCAGAATCGCCGTTATATAAATCGCGCGGTGAATGAACTGCCACCTCTTGTAACCCAGCCGCCGGACCATCCCTTTGGTCGACGTGATCGCCAGGGGAATCATCAGCACAAACGCCGTGAAACCAACCGTTATGAAGGGCCGCTTGGCGATGTCCTTGGATATGTCATGGAAGTTAAAGAAGTTGTCAATGCCGAACCACGTGCTGAAGTGCAAACATGCGTAGAAAAACGCATAAAGGCCGATCATCCGCCGAAAGCGAATCAGTTGCGGCTGGCGCAGTATTTCCCTTAATGGCGTCAAGGCAAGCGTGATGCAAATGAACCGGATCGTCCAATCACCGGTGAAATGCTCCACGTCATTGATCGGGTTCGGACCGAGCCCGCCGGCGAAAATCATCCATATGAGTTCGCCGAGCGGGGCGAGGCAGAGGACAAAAAGAAATACCTTCGTCCATTTGCTCTTCAGAATCGCGTCGAGTCTCTTCACTTCAATCCTTGTCGGGCTATGCCCCGGGTTTGGTACACGCCGACTGCCGATAGCTAGCTACTTCTGACGTACGCGAGGCGCTGAAGGGTTGCGCAGGCGCTCAATACCACTTTTTCAGGTCCATGCCCGCGTACATGGATGCGACGAACTCGCCATAACCATTGAACATCAGCGTGTCGCGCCGAAGGAACTCGCCGAGGCGGCGCTCCTTCGCCTGGCTCCACCGCGGGTGATCGACGTGCGGATTCACATTGGAGTAGAAGCCGTATTCGTTGGGGGCGTAGAGATTCCAAGTCGTGGGCGGCATGCCGCTCACCAATTTGATCTTGACGATCGACTTGATGCTCTTGAATCCGTATTTCCACGGAATCACCATGCGCACCGGCGCGCCGTCCTGGTTGGGCAGCGTGTCCCCGTACATGCCGACGCAGAGCAGCGTAAGCGGATTCATCGCTTCGTCGAGGCGAAGACCTTCGACGTAAGGAAGCTGAATGCCGGCCTCGGGACCGAGCGGCATCTGCTTTGTATCGTAATAGCTTTGGAAGGCGACGAATTTCGCCTTTGGCGTGGGCTGCACGAGATTAAGGATCGTGCTCAGCGAATAACCGATCCACGGCACCACGATCGACCAGGCTTCGACGCAGCGATGGCGGTACACGCGCTCTTCCAGCGGCGCGAGCTGCATGATTTCATCCAACGTGAATTTGCGCGGCTTGACGACTTCGCCTTCGACGGAGACGCTCCACGGCTTTGTGACGAAGTTCACGGCATTCTTGGCCGGCGCGTCCTTGTCGACGCCAAATTCATAGAAATTGTTGTAGTGGGTGACGTCTTGCATCGGCGTGATCTTCTCGCCGGTCGTGGTGTATTTGCTTTGCGTGACACCGCTGAGCGGGACGGGCACCGAGCCGGTCGGCGAAGCCGCGAAAACGGAGGGGAGATTCTTATAAAGCTTTACCGCAGACCAGGTTATCCCCAGACCGAGGAGGAAATTTCGCCGGCCCATGTAGAGGGTCTTCGGAGTGATATCCGCGTACGTCAGATCGGCCTTCTTCTTAATGAGCATAGTCCCGCCTCCGCGCGCCGCCCCCAGCGCTCACAGCTCTATCTTACTTTATGATAACGGAAGATGGGGAAAGTTGCTGCAAATGCCGAAATCCTCCCAGAAACGCGGAGAAAGCTATTCTTCGGCCAGTTCTTTGAGGAGCGCAGCCCGGACGCTTTCGGCGTGCTGCGGCGCGAGTTTGGCGCCGGCCGAGGTGAGGTAGAAGACATCGATCGCCGTCTGGCCTTCGGTTTCGATCAGGGCGATCTCGATGTTGCAATTCTCGTGTGCGAATTGCGAACTGATGCGATAGAGGATGCCAGGACGGTCTTGCGTGACGACTTCGAATAGCGTGCTTTGCGTCGAACACTCGTTATCGACTTCGACCTGCGTCTCGACCTTCACCTTGGGCGGTTGGTTCTTCTGTCCGCGAATGCGGTCGTTGAGCATGCGTTCGAGATCGGCCTTATCGGTAAGAACGTCGTGGATGCTGGTCTTGAATCGCTCCCATTCGGGAAGGTTCAGCTCGAGCGTGCGAAAACGATCCGTGAAGAAGAACTTGTCGACCACGATGCCGGCGGCGTTGGAAAATGCCGCGGCTTTCACGATGTTCATGCCCCAGGCGGCGAGAACTCCCGCCATGCGCGCGAAAAGGAACGGGCGATCTGTGGTGACGAGCGTAAGCTCGTACCACTGCCGACCGCGCGTCAGTTCGAGTTGGACGGAATCTTCGGTCAACCGATTCGCCATCGCCATGTGGCTTAAAACGTCGCTTGCCGCCTGCGTTTGGAGGTAGCGCTTCGGCAATCCGTCGAGGAAGCTCTCGAGTCTCGCGCCCGCAGCTGGTGCGAGGGTCCGCAGGTGCGCCATCACTTCCTCATCGGCGTCGCCGTGAACGCGCTCGTCGGCGCTGCGCATCATGAAATTTGCGGTACCGATGTAAAGCTGCCAGATGTTTTCGGCCTTCCAGGGCGTGAGCGCTTCGGGATTGACGGCTTTGATGTCCGCGTAGGTGAGCAGGCAAAGCATTTTCAGGCGCTCGGGCGTTTCGGCCTTCGCGGCGAATTGGCGGATCGTGTCCGGATCAAAAATATCGC
The DNA here is from genome assembly GCA_963753205.1 of uncultured Acidobacteriota bacterium. Lineage (GTDB taxonomy): Bacteria > Acidobacteriota > Terriglobia > Acidiferrales > UBA7541 > Palsa-295. Next base: position 311,001 of record CAVWBL010000006.1, read on the forward strand.
GGCGCAAAGCGGCGCTTAGCTCCATGTGCTTGCCGACAAGGAAGCTGACGGTTTCACGGTCGGGCTCGTCCATATCCAGGCGTTCCATGCAGCCTTCGGCGATTTGCAGGCTGCCGGTAACGTGGCTCGGGGCGTCCGTGCCCTTGCCCGTGTCGTGCAAAAGCAGAGAAAAATAGAGCAGGTCGGGCTGTTCGAGCTCATCGAGCAATTCGGCGTAGCGCTGATCCCATTTCGTTTGCGAATGGCGCAGCGCATGCAGGTTTTCGATGGCGACGAACGTGTGCTCATCTACCGTGAAGCGGTGGGAATAATCGCGCACCACCAGCGAATCGATCCCCTTGAATTCGGGCAGCAGCAGCGTGAGCAGCCCGATGCGAATGCATTGCGCGAAGGGCGCTGGCGGCGTGCGGTGCGAGCAGAATCTCCTGCAGGTAGTGCCAGAGCTCGACGCCTCGCGGAGGATCTTCCTCGAGACTGGGCATGATTTGCTCGATTTGATGTTCGGTGGTCGAGCTGAGGCTGAGGCCGTGCCGCGCCATAAACCGGAACATGCGCAAAGGCAGTTCCGGATCGCTGAGCGCTTCGGGACGGTTCAGAAAAATCCGGCCATCCACGACAGAGAATTCGGCGTTCGAAAGCCGCGACCGCAAATTCTGAAACTGCCGGTAAAGCGACGGCCGCGCGGCGGGAAATTCCTCCAGCAGCTGGGCCGAGACGCGATGAATCAAGCGCGCATGCTGAAAGTAGATGCGCATCCACTCCGCAGCGGAAAGGATTTCGCTGCCGCCGACTCCGATTCTCTGCTCGGCGGCTTCATCCTGGGCGTTCCAGGCGAGTGTATTGTCGTCGCGCGAATGGCGGAAATGCAGAAAGCAGCGCGCCGACATCAAAAAATCGAGCGCGTCGTCGAAAGGCTGCTGCAAAGAAGGCGGCAGGAGCGAGCCTGCTTCGGGCCAGGCACCGGTTTCTTCGATCGAGGCAATCAGCGCCAGCCAACAAGCCAGATTGTAATCGCGCAGGCCGCCCGGGCCGTCTTTGACGTTCGGTTCGAGATGAAATACGGTGTTGCCGAATTTGTTGTAGCGCGCGCGGCTGAGATCGGTAAGCCGCTGCACGATCTGGCGCGACTCGCGCGTTACGAGCTTGGGAATCAAATCATCATGAAGTCTTTTGAAAACGGCAGGATCGCCCGCAAGATAACGGCAATCGAGCAGCGAGATCGTGAACTCGACATTGTTTGCATCAAAGCGGTCGCATTCGGCCAGCAGTACGGGTGGCGGGGCTAAGGCGCAGCTGTAAATCCCAAAGTTCCTGGGAAAAAGCAGCGCGTTCGCCCCTTGAACTCGCGTTCAGTCTCCTGTGAGGCATGCAGAAAGAGGATATCGACGTCCGAGTACGGAAAGAGCCAGCGCCTGCCAAATCCACCGAGTGCGACGAGCGCAAATCCGAGCGGCCCCTCGCTCGCGGGAGACACGAATTCATTCCAGAGGCGCAGCGCGATCTTTTCGACAAGCGCAGTGCGAGCGAATATCGCCGCGCGGCCGTCGCCCGAAACTTCGAAATCGCGCTGAATGCGCGCGACTCTCTGTTGTATAGAGTTCGCGAAGTTCCGCTGCTCGAAGATGGTTGCGTTGGCATACGTTTGGTCCAAAGAAGTATCTCGCGCAACCGGACGAAGCGGCAAGGGCCGAACGGCGCTGTGAAAGTCGAAATCTTACAGAGCGCTGTCGCCGCGCTCGTCATTCCGAATGCGGATCGCGTCATCGACCGCGAGAGGAAAATCTTGCCGTCACCGATTTTGCCCGTGCGCGCGGCGGTCATGATCGCTTGCACCGCGCTTCTCGACCATAGTCATCCGCAAGCACCATCTCGATCTTGATCTTGGGAATCAGATCGACGGTGTACTCGCGCCCGCGGTAGAACTCCGTGTGGCCTTTTTGGCGCCCATGGCCGCGCGCTTCCAGCACGGTCATGCCTTCGACGCCGATTTCGTGCAGCGCTTCTTTCACTGCGTCCAGCTTTGACGTCTGGATAATCGCTTCCAGTTTTGTCATTTCTGCCCCGTCCTATCGTCGCGGCTCAGCAACCAAGCAAGAAAACTGAGCCTTAGGCCGAAGCTTCCCAGAAATAGCCTTCTTCGCCGTGTTGCGACAAATCCAGCCCTTGCATTTCCGTGCTCTTCCGTAACGCGCAAGCCGATCACTTTATCCACGATCTTCAAAAAAATCAGCGTTCCCACGATTGCCAGCACCCACGCAATCGCGACGCCGACCAGTTGATTCAGTATCTGATGAGAATTGCCTTCGATCAATCCCGAAGGCAATACCGTGCCATCCGCCGATCCTTAAAAATCGGATTGATCGCGCTCGATGCAAAAATGCCCGTGAGCAACGCGCCGATCGTGCCGCCCGCGCCGTGAACGCCAAAGGCATCCAGCGAATCGTCATAGCCGAATCGCGCTTTCACCACGCTGACCATCCAGAAGCAGAAGACGCCTGCGATGAGTCCGATGGCGAGCGCGGACATTGGGCTGACGAAACCGGCCGCCGGCGTGATCGCCACCAATCCCGCGACCGAGCCCGAAATCGCGCCCAGCGCGCTGGGCTTTCCTTTGCCAGCCATTCCGCGCGCGCTCCAGCCCACGACCGCCGCCGCTGCCCCGAAATGCGTCGCTACGAACGCGCACGTGGCCAAGCGTTCCGGCAGACAAGCGCGCTGCCTGCGTTGAAACCGAACCAGCCTACCCACAGCAGACACGCGCCGATAAAGCTCAGCACCACGCTGTGCGGCGGCATTGGCTCCTGCGGATAACCCAGCCGCTTCCCCAAATACAGCGCGCAAACCAGCGCCGAAACACCCGAAGTGACGTGTACGACGGTGCCGCCGGCAAAATCGAGCGTGGGGAAAGCGCCCGCCAAGCGCGGCGTTCAGCAACCCGCCTTTGCCCCACACCATATGCGCCATCGGGCAGTAAACAAAGAGCGACCATAACGTGAGGAACACGAGCATGCGCGCTGAACTTCATGCCGCTCCGCGAAAGCTCCGGTGATCAGCGCCGGCGTGATGATCGCAAACATGAGCTGATAGATCATGTAGGTCTGCGCCGGAATGGTGCTCGAATAATGCGGGATCCGGGCGCAGACCCACGCCGTGCAAAAAGATATTGTGCAGGCCCCCGATAAAGCTGCTTCCCTGCGCCAAAGGCCAGGCTGTATCCGACCAAACGCCCAGATAACCGTGATCACGGCCATCATGGCGAAGCTCTGCATCATCGTGCCCAGCACGTTTTTCTTGCGGACCATCCCGCCGTAGAAAAGCGCCAGCCCCGGGCCCGTCATTAACAAAACAAGCACCGCACTTACGAGCATCCAGGCATTGTCAGCATTGCTGACCGCTGAACCCGCGGCCGCTTGCGCCGCCAAGCGATCGTAGTGAATGGCGGGAGCAACCAACGCCCCGCTGTGAGCGGCGCCGTTCAATCCCGCCGCTACGACCGGCCCTGCTCCGAGCAAAAACAGCAAGAAAACGCCGAACACCGTGCCGATTCGATTCCTCATGAGCCTCCGCCGCAGACGTCAACGCCGAAAGCCCACTTCCACTCTAATAGCATGTCGGCCGGTTGACGAACTTCAAGCTTCTATGAAACAAATCGAAAAAACTGATTCCGTTTTCGAAATTGCCGTGCGCATTATACACGCGCCGCAAAATCCTTGTCTCCGTCCAGACCATTTCCCGCCAGTCCTCAGGGTCAGCCGCGCCGATGCGGCGTCCGTTACTCGGCGGATGTACCTGTCCCTCCGGCCAGTTTTAGACATCAAGCAACGGCAGGAAACTGGAACAGACGTGCGTGCGGCAGTACGCCCTTCGCGCGCAGACGCCAGGTAGTTGCAATCCATTGCGTTACGCGCCAAACGAAACTTTTCGAGTGAGACCGTGTTTCACCCATCGACGATCCTGGGAAAGCTGGGATCGCCGATTAAATACACGGCCTCATAGAAGTTCAGGAGAATGCCCTTATGAATCGAAAGATCATTTTGGCGCTTGGAGCACTGATCGCATTTGCAGGATCCGCTGCCATGGCGCAAACCACCACGCCGCAAACCAGCACGACCAAACCCGGAACAGTGCAGGATCGCAAGACTGACCAGCAGGATCGCATTGCAAACGGCGTGCAAAGCGGCCAGCTTACTCCGGGCGAGAGCAAGAATCTTGAGACGAAAGAAGCCGGAATCAACCACGAAGAAAGCAATATGCGTTCTCAGGATAACGGCCACTTGACCGCTGCGGACCGCACCAAGCTGAACAATCAACAGAACCGTGTCTCCAACCGGATCTATACCGATAAGCACAACGCGGCTGCCACCCACTACGGTCCCGGAGAAGTTGGACAGCGGCAGCGGCTGCAACAGGACCGAATCGCCAACGGTATGAAGAACGGTCAGCTCACGGCCGGTGAATCGGCACGGCTTGAGCGGCAGCAGCAGGGCATCAATCGCGAAAAGAACGGAATGCGCGCAGCCAATGGCGGCAAGCTGACCGCCGGCGACAAGGCCGCGCTCAATCGCCGCCAGAACAGAGCGTCCGGCAATGTCTACGCCAAGAAGCACAACGGACGCCGCTCATAAATTTCTTTGGCCGGTATTGCTTCTTCCCACCCCGGAAGAGCAAAAGCCCCGGTTCGGCGCCCACCCCGTCCCGGGGCTTTTTGTTTCTGTGGACGCAACCAAACCCTGTGGATGAACGTCCTGCTGAGGGACGCGAAGCGGCCCGAAGGAGATCTCTTGCTTTTCTCTCTGGCTGGCAACTACCGTTCTTCATACCCCTTCGCAAATTTCTTTCGCCACTCCCATTGCGTTCGAATAATCGAAGCCAAACCGGACTTCACCGGCTTCCAACCCAGCACAGCCTGGGCCTTGCATGCATCGGCCACGAGCTTCGCCGGATCGCCCGGACGGCGTGACTCTTTGCGAATCGAAATCGGTGCGCCCGTCACTTTCCGCGCTGTCTCAATCACATCGAGGACAGAATAGCCGTCGCCCGTGCCGAGATTGATGAAATCTGACTTCCCGCCTTTGCGCAGATGTTCAAGCGCCGCAAGATGCGCATCGGCCAAATCTGTCACATGGACGTAATCGCGAATCGCCGTGCCGTCCGGCGTCGGATAATCCGTGCCAAAAACAGAAACTTCCTTGCGCTCGCCCATGGCCGCCGCGAGCACGTTGGGAATGAGGTGCGATTCGGGCTCGTGATGCTCGCCGTGCTGCGCCGTTGCGCCAGCGGCGTTGAAATAACGCAGCGCTACAAATTTCAGCCCGTAAGCCTCGTCGTAACTCTGAAGCATTCGTTCCATGAAGAGCTTCGACCAGCCATAAGGATTCTTTGGCCACTGGCGGCACGTCTCGGGAATCGGCACGATCTCCGGCTCGCCGTACGTCGCGCACGTAGAAGAAAGCACGAAGCGCAGCACGCCCGCCTTCACCAGCGCACCCGCAAGCGCCATCCCTTCGCCCACGTTATTCTCGAAATACTGCGCCGGCTGGCTCACCGATTCGCCCACATAGGCCAGCGCCGCAAAATGGATGCAAGATTCTATCGCATGCTCGCGCAGAATCTTTTCGACCAGGGCCACATCGCCCACGCGCCCTTTGTAAAACGGCACGCTATCCGGCACCGCGGCGCGATGCCCGCGGTAGAGATCGTCCAGCACCACCACCTGACCGCCCTTTTCGAGCAACCGCTCCACCGTCGCGCTGCCGATATATCCCGCGCCACCCGTAACCAGAGTCGCCATAGCTCTCCGTTCGTGATTTTTAGGGGCTCGGAGCTTCAGCTCCGACATAGGACGCCGATTACACTGGGTTTTAGCCCTGAAGCCCCGCTTCTGCTTTTTTCCAGATCCTGCTACAAGTGAAATCCCAACGCCCGCGAAACGAACAGTCTACCGTAGGCGTCGGTAAAATCCCGATGGGTTGCATCAATTCTTTGCGTGCCAAAGCATTTACGGACTCTTGTTAGACTACTTGCCATGTCTGTGGCAGGACCGGCGCACGCATTGAATCAGGGTATCTTTGAGGGCTACGAACCGGGGGGCTTCTACGACGAGATGTTCTCGCGCGCCGGGCCAGCCGCGCCCGCATTATCCAAGCTTTTTCAAAAGCTGGGCGCGATGGCGCCGGCTCAATTCGAGGAGCGCCGCCAGCTCGCCGACCTTTCCTTCCTACTCCAGGGCATCACCTTCACGGTTTACAGCGACGGGCGGGGCACCGAGCGCCTGTTTCCCTTCGATCTGATTCCGCGCATCATCCCGCACTCGCGAGTGGGAGCGGATCGATCGCGGCCTGTGCGCAGCGCGTGGTGGCGCTGAATCTGTTCCTGCAGGACGTCTACGGCAAGCAGCGCATCTTCAAGGACCGCCAGATTCCGCGCTCGCTGGTTTATTCCTGCAAACATTTCCGCCGCGAAGTGATCGGGCATCGAGGTCCCGCGCGGCATTCACACGCACATCTGCGGCATCGATCTGGTGCGCGATTCGAAAACCGGCGAATTTTGCGTGCTCGAAGACAATGTGCGCACGCCCAGCGGCATTTCCTACGTTCTGGAAAACCGCCTGGTGATGACGCGCACCTTTCCCGACGCCTTTCAGGCCGCACGAAGTGCTGCCCGTGAATCACTATCCCGCCGAGCTTTCGCGAATCCTGCGCAGCCTTTCGCCCCGCGGCGAGGACGACGCCCAAATCGTGCTGCTCACGCCCGGCATCTTACAACAGCGCCTATTTCGAACACAGCTTCCTGGCGCAGCAGATGGGCATCGAACTCGTCGAGGGCCGCGACCTGATCGTCGACGGCGGCATCGTCTACATGAAGACGATTCACGGCCTCAAGCGCGTGGACGTGATCTATCGCCGCGTGGACGACGAATTTCTCGATCCGCTGACCTTCCGCTCGGATTCGATGCTCGGCGTGCCGGGACTGATGGGCGCGTACCGCGCCGGGAATGTCGCGCTGGCGAACGCGGTGGGCAATGGCGTGGCGGACGACAAGGCGATCTACGCCTACGTGCCGACGTTCATCCGCTATTACCTGGGCGAAGAGCCCGTTCTGCGCACCGTCGAAACGTACATCTGTGCTCGAACCCGGACCAGCTCTCTTACGTGCTCGAGCATCTTCCGCGAACTCGTCGTGAAAGCCGTGGGCGAATCGGGCGGCTACGGCATGCTGATCGGGCCCAGCGGCGGATACGCAAGCGCATCGAGCGAATTCCGCGAGCAGATTCAGGCGAATCCGCGCAACTACATCGCGCAGCCGGTCGTTGCCGCTTTCGCGCGTGCCTTCGTATGATGCGGCGAACGGGTCGCGTCGGCCGGCCGCCACGTCGATCTGCGCCCCTACTGCCTCTACGACGGCGAAAAAGTAACGATCGTTCCCGGCGGGCTGACGCGCGTGGCGCTGCAAACGCGGCTCGCTGGTCGTGAATTCCTCCCAGGGCGGCGGCAGCAAGGATACCTGGGTCTTGCGGGGAGAAGACTAAGATGCTCTCCCGCATCGCGGAATCGCTTTTCTGGCTGGCGCGCTACATCGAGCGCGCCGAAGACACCGCTCGCATTCTCGACGTGAACTACCACACGCTGCTCGAGCAGTCCCAGAGCCGCTACCGCCTGCGCTGGGACCCTCGATCGTCATGGCGGGCGAAGAGAGAGCGATTCCGCAAGCTTTACGCCGAGGCGAACGCGGAGAACGTTTTCGAATTTCTCGCTTTCAGCCAGGACAATCCCAGCTCGATCGTCCAGTGCATCGCCAAGGCGCGCGAGAACGCCCGCACGATTCGCGACCGCATTTCGCGCGAAATGTGGGAAGACATCAACGGCCTCTATTTCACATGGCCACAGTTTCAATCCGCGCGCGAGGAAGATCGCCGCCGGCCCGCACCGCTTCTGCGACCGAATCAAATTCGGCAGCCATCGCTTTCACGGCGTCACCGACGCGACGCTTCCGCACGACGAAGGCTGGCAATTTCTGCGAATCGGCTGGTCGCTCGAGCGCGCGGAAATGACGGCGCGGCTGGTGGACGTGCAGTATCACAATTTGCTCGATGAACTATGCCTGCCGTCACGGCGCGGCCGACAATCATCAATGGATGGCCGTGCTGAAATCCGTGGGAGCGTACGAAGCCTACCACCGCCAATATCATCCTCCGATCGAACCCGAAAGAGTGGCGGAAATGCTGATCCTGCACCCGCAGCATCCGCGCTCGATCCGTTTCATGCATCACCGAAGTGCAGGCCGGCCTGCGCGCCGTCAGCGGCACGCGGCGTGGGCTCCTACGCCAACGAAGCGGAGCGCCTCACCGGCAAAGTGCTCGAGCGGCTGCGCTACGACACGATCGACGAAATCTTCCGCGCAGGGCTTGCACGGCTATCTGAGCGAGATGCTGCAAATGTGCGGCGCGATCGGCGAGAGATATCGCCCGCACCTATTTCTACTACGCGGTGGTGGCATGAACCGATATCATCTGGTCCACACGACGGAATTCCGCTACGACGGCGCCGGTTTCGGAAAGCTACAACGAAGTGCGCCTGCGGCCGATCCACGACGAGCGACAGAGCTGCCTTTCGTTTCGCCTCGATCACGACTCCCGGTTTCGCGCGGCACCTCTTACCGCGACGCCTACGGCAATTGGGTGCACCAATTCAATATTCTTCCCGAGCACCGCCACCTGCGGATCGAGGCGGAGTCCGTCGTGCTGGCCCACGAATCCGACCGAGACCGCCTGCCGATTCAGATCTCGTCTCGCCGAACTCGATTCGCGCCGCTCGCATCTGGGAAGAAGAGCATTTCGATTTTCTCGCTCCGACCGATTACGTTCCGCATCTCGTTCGCAGCTTTCCGAGATCTCGAGAGCGGCCGAAGATGCTAGCGACGGCACATGTCGCGGGTTCGTGCGAGCGGCCTCCAGCCTGATTCATGAGACGCTTCCGGTACGTGAAGGGCGCCACGCACGTGCACTCGTCGATTGAGGATTCGCTTTCGCATCGGCGCGGGCGTTTGCCAGGATTTCGCGCATCTGCTGCTCGGCGTCGTGCGCATGCGCGGACTTCCGGCGCGCTACGTCTCCGGCTATCTCGTTCCGGACGGCGCCGCAGGTCTCCTGACTGCAAGCCAGGAAGAAGTGATTGGCGGACAGGCCTCGCACGCCTGGGTGGAAGTTTATTCGCCGGGCGACGGCTGGATCGGATTCGATCCCACCTTGGGCAAGCCGGTCGGCTTGCGGCACGTTCGCGTCGCCTACGGACGCGATTACGGCGACGTGGCGCCGGTTCGCGGCGTCTACAAGGGCCACGCCGGGCAGCGCCTCTCCGTGGATGTTCGCGTGCGCCCCGCGCTCGACGACGACGGCCACGAGCAAATCAACGAAACCGCCGCGCCCCGCCCCCCGGCCCGGCTACACTGGAACGCCCCCAGCAGCCCGCCCAACAGCAGCAATAGGAGCGCGCACGCCTTCAGCGTTGCTTTCGCCGTTGTTGTTGTCGATGTTACTGCTGTCGCCGTTGCCTTCGTAGAGGCCGCTTCGCCTTCTAGGGAGGGCACCCTTTGTCATGATTTTTGCAATTGGATTCGCGGGGAAAAACTTCCCTTCGCCCAAGCGTCAACTTCGCGATAATTGACGCCATGTACGAGCCACCGCGTTCTAACCTGGTCTGATACGTGCAAGGCTTAAGACAAATCCCCGGGGGAGGCACCGATTGATCTATTCCGCTACCAGCAACGGCACAAGTGCCCCGCGCCATTTGCGACCTCCAATCATGTGGGATGCGCTGGTCGCAATATTGGCGCTCACCGGGTGTGGTTCCGGTGCATCGGGTGCTCGGGCAGGATCGCCGCCGCCGAGCTTGGCAATTAAGAGCATGGAGGCCTTTTACGGCCCGAACAGTCCGTTAAATCTGCGCTTCGCCATCGCAGGTCAGGCGGGATTTACCTTGTTGGTCGACGGTACCGGATTTGATGCCTCCCCGACAGTCGAATGGAACCGGACTCTGCTGCCAACTACACTCGGCGACAGCACCGATCTTAGCGCTGTTATTGCAGGCACGCTAATCGCTGTACCTGGCGCTGCTTCCGTCACGGTCCACAGCTCAGATACCGCGTCGGCTCCGGCTACGCTATGGATGTTCAGATCGAAATCGCCAAGCTGCGGTTCCACCTGGTACTGGAACCATGCGGTGGTCTCAAGGACGGTAAGCCCGAAACGCGCACTCCCGCCGCTCCGGAATTCCCGCCTGGCTCTTTTTTCTCTGGGGCCTCAGTTCCGTAGCCAGCATCGCCAGCTCCGTCATAAATAAGCTCCTTTAAGAGCAATTAAGGGCGCCAAATCGCGCCAATCCGTGCCATTAAGCCTTGTTTAAGGTGCATTCTGCGTCAGGTCCACTGACGAGCGCGCAACATCAAGTGCCACGCTCACAATCCAACGCAAGGGCCATCGGCCGTGCTACGATTGCGCGCAAATGGAAATCGCCCAGCATCCCGATGGCGTGATTTTCGCCGTCCGGGTAACCCGCGATCCAGCCGTGATGCAATCGAAGGGGAGTATCAGGGCGCGCTCAAGGTCCGGCTCACTGCCCCGCCGGTTGATAGCCGCGCAAACGACGCGCTCCGCAAATTTCTTGCCGCGACTTTGAACGTGCCCGCATCCGCTGTTAAAATCATCGGCGGCGAGAAGAGCCGGACGAAACGCGTATTAATCATCGGCGTCACTCGTGCACAAGCGCAACAGCTCCTCGGCGGAATCGAAGCCTGAAAAGCATCTAAACGACAGCCTCTCATGCCCGACATCAAAGCCATTCAAGCGGAATTGAAAGTTGCCAAGCTCGATGGCTGGCTCTTCTACGATCATCACCATCGCGATCCCATCGCCGCCCGCGTCCTCGGCTTGAACGGCGACCTGATGATGACGCGACGTTGGTTTTATTTCATCCCGGCAAAGGGCGAGCCACGAAAACTAATCCATCGCGTCGAAAAAAGCACCCTGGACGCGCTGCCCGGCAAGGCAATTGTTTATTCCGGCTGGGAGGAGTTGCAGAACTCGCTCGCGAAACTCCTGTCCGGCAGCCGCACAATCGCGATGCAATATTCGCCAGACAACAACATTCCCTATATCGGCCTCGTCGACGCCGGCACCGTCGATCTGATCCGTAAGCTAAAAAAGAAAGTGGTTACCTCAGCCGACCTGGTCCAAAAATTCGAAGCGACGTGGACCGACGCGCAGCTTGAAATGCACTTCGAAGCCGGCAGGCGCATCGACCGCATCTCCCGCGAAGCGTTCGCGCGCGCCGCAAACTTCGTTCGCGAAGGCAAGCCACTAAGAGAGAATGAACTCCAGGCATGGATTCTCGATCAATTTTGTAATGCGGGCCTTGTCACAGCAGAGCCGCCAATCGTCGCCGTGCAGCCAAATAACGGCAATCCACACTACGAGCCGCACGCCGCCACGGCGCTGCCAATTCGCGCCGGCGATCTCTTGCTCTTGGACATGTGGGCGAAGCTCGATGCTCCGGACAGCGTCTACTACGACATTACGTGGATCGGTTACTTAGGCGAGCGCGTCCCCGATTCCTACGCATCAATTTTCAAAATCGTGCGGCAGGCCCGCGATGCCGCCGTCGATTTCGTGAAGGAGTCCGTTGCACGCGGCCGCGAAATCCACGGCTGGGAAGTGGATCGCGTCGCACGCGGCATTATTCGCAAAGCCGGCTACGCGAAGAATTTCGTTCATCGCACCGGACACAGCATCGGACGCGAGGTGCACGGAAACGGCGCAAACATGGACAGCCTCGAAACGCGCGACGACCGGAAGCTAATTGCTGGAACATGCTTTTCAGTCGAACCGGGCATCTATCTGCCCGAATTTGGAATTCGCAGCGAAGTGAACGTTTACGTGGGCAATCGCGAAGCGCGCGTCACCGGCGCCGTGCAAACGGAAATTCTGCCGCTGCTGCGTTAACGCGGCAAAGAAATCCTGCCTAAACCATGAATGAACCTCCCACAGACCCTGTACACGAACCGAAACTCGAAAATGCTGCGCCTGGCGCCCAGCCGACGCCCGAACCAAATTCTGATCTGCAGCCGGCAATCTTCGGGCTTGTGGCATGGATGGTTCCTGGTCTCGGCCATCTCTTGCTGCGCCGATGGAAGAAAGCAGCCACATTCTTCGTTGTCGTGGTGGCACTCATCGTTTTGGGCTGTGCGATGCGCGGAGACGTGTTTGCGCTGGGATCGGATGGTCCGCTCGGCACGCTTGGTTTTTTCGCGGATATAGGCAGCGGGGCGCTCTATTTCCTGGCGCGTGCACTGGAATCGTCGCGAGCAGACCTGTCGAATACTGCGGGTGATTACGGCACGCGCTTTATCGCGGCCGCAGGGATCATAAATGTGCTGGCCGTCATCGACGCATTTGAAACGGCCGCCCAGCGAAGAATTAAACCATGCAACTGAGCCACCTGGCGTCCATGGCGATTTTCGCGTTGCTGCTGTCCGTCGCGTTTGCTGCAATCGGCCAGCGGAACATGGCAACTCGTCTCCGGCGAGTGGCCTTGTGTTTCGCTCTGCTTATGCTGGCCGCAATCGGCCTCGCCTGGCTGCTCTTCCCACTTTCGCGCTAATGCCCTGCCCTTTTCGCGGGTACCGCCGCCGGTAGCGGAGCCGACAGTCTGAAATAGCCAGCGTAACTCATGCGCGGTCGGTAGATGCGGCGCGCCCAGGGGCATAAGCCTTACGGCAGATAGATTTCAAAGAATTCGGACCGAATGGCTCGATCGCCACTCAATCGGCTTGCCAGGCCGCGGGCGGACGTTGGTATCCGCAAATTTTCGGGTGGATGGTGTACGTCTATCCGTTTGAGACCGACCCGAACAAAATCTGGGCGCACTAGACGAAGTGCCTCTCGGAAATCGACATAGGTAAGCGGTCGCCCGCTGTCCCTGTCACATCACCGTACGTACGGGTCCGTATACGGCGATTCGGTGGGTTGAGCTACCCGTACCCGGTCAAGGATGGAATCCCGAGCGAGGCGAAGTAAGCGTTGGGCAGCGCTAGAGCGAGGGCCGGGCTGTTTGCCACCGACCATGGGCGCTGCCCGCCGTTTTGTTGGCAAGGTCCTTGCCCACTCCCCGTTTCTTCAGTTAGCAAATCGTGTCCGCCCGCGCTTCCGCTGTTTCCAGATCGCCGACCGCAGTCGGCGTCTGATCCATTCCTCAAGGCGTTCGCGCACGCTCGGTGTTCGCTTCCCGAAGTAGCCGATCCAGCCTCGTAAATAGCGGGCCAAGTCCTCGGCCATCCGTTCGATGCTCACTCCTCGCGTCCGGCTCGTCAGCTCCCGGACCCGCTGCTTAAAGCGGAGCACCGCTTTCGGCGCAATACGCCGCTTGGGTGTTTCCGCACTCGTGAAGCTCAACCCCAGGAACTTCCGCTCCCATGGCCGTGCCACCGCACTCTTCTGTTCGTTCACCTTGGGCTTGAGCTTCGTGGTGATGAATCGCGTGAGACTCTTCATCACCTGCTCTCCGGCCCGGCGGCTGCGCACGTAGATATTGCGTCGAGTAGCGGAGGGGGATCGCACCCCTCCGCTCTCACAGAACCGGACGTGAAGCTCTCGCCTCGTCCGGCTCCTACGATCCAGCATCCGGCAGCACTCCGTACTCCCAATGAGCAAACAGTGTGCGATCACGCCGTGCGATACGGCCAAGCCAGTGCATCGACGCACGCTCGCGACGCCGGAATCTCCTGTACTCCCGCTGCGCCCAGGCTGCGAGGGCCTCGTTGAGATAGCGAAGAACTTGAACACATCGGGACATGTCCAGCCTGCTCTCGGATCTACTGGGCGCCAGTGCTCGGCGCATGTTGAAGGCGCTGGCTGATGGTGAAACAAATCCGGCAGCTCTGGCTGCCTTGGCCGATAAGCAGTTGTGCGCTACGCCAGAGCAGTTGTGCGATGCACTGGGTGCGTGTACGGAGCTCAACCCCGTCTACTGCCGGCGGCTGAAGATGGCGCTGGAGCAGTTGCAATTCCTCGAGCAGCAGATCGGCGACCTAGACCAGGAGACCGCCAGTCTGCTCCGTCAGCACCAAGACGCGGTCGAGCGGCTAGCGGAGGTGCCGGGGCTGGGAGTGGATTCAGCGACCCAGATCATTGCCGAAGTCGGGCCCATGGCAGCGACCCTTTCCTTCGGGGAAGCATCTCTCCTCGTGGGTGGGCGCCTGCCCGGGCGACGAACAAAGCGCAGGCGTGAACTACAGCCACCGATCCCCGCAGGGCAACCGCCACATGCGGCGCCTGCTCAATCAGGCCGCGAATGCCGCCGTGAAGGTCAAAGGAAGTATCTTCGAAATTGTTTATCGGCGCTCGGTCCCGCGCCTAGCACATCACCAAGTCATTGCGGCCATTGCCCATCGACAGTGTCGGTTGATCTGGTTGATCCTGCACCAAGCAGTCCGTTACCAGGAACACCGTCCAGCGGTTACCAAACAATCTCGGCAAGCACGCACCGCCAGAATGATCCGTCAACTCCGCAAACTCGGCTACCAAGTCGAACTACCAAATTCGCAACCCGCCAACTCGGCCGGAAGGTGATTTTCGACCCTGCTCGGCATACAATAAGAAAGGGCGGATTTGAAATCCGCCCTTTTCGAATTAGCGACCCACCCCGGGTCGCTATCTTCCTTACTTACCTCGCAACATCACGTGCCTTCGGACCAGGAGGCCAGATAGTGCTCCTGCTCGGCGGTGAGCTTGTCGATTTGGAAGCCCATCGAATCGAGCTTGAGTTTGGCGATCTGCTGGTCGAGGTGCTCGGGAACCGCATACACCTGATTCTTCAGTTCCTTCGCGTGCTCCACCATGTATTCCGCGGCAAAAGCCTGATTCGCGAAGCTCATATCCATCACGGCGGCCGGGTGTCCTTCGGCGGCTGCAAGATTGATGAGGCGGCCATCACCCAGCAAGTAGACCTTGCGGCCGTCCTTCATGTCGTATTCATCGACGAAAGGCCGCACTTCCCTCTTGCCGCTGGATTGCTTTTCGAGCGCCGGAATATCGATCTCGACGTTGAAGTGGCCGGAGTTGCTGACGACCGCGCCGTCCTTCATGCGCGCGAAGTGCTCGGCCGAGATCACGCTCTTGTTGCCGGTTACCGTGATGAAGACATCGCCGATCTTCGCGGCTTCGTTCATCGGCATCACGCGGAAGCCGTCCATCACGGCTTCGATGGCCTTCGTGGGATTGATTTCGGTGACGATGACATCCGCGCCGTGGCCCTTGGCGCGCATCGCGACGCCGCGTCCGCACCAGCCGTAGCCCGCAACCACTACGCGCAGGCCGGCGAGAAGCAGGTTCGTGGCGCGAATCACGCCGTCGAGCGTCGATTGCCCGGTGCCGTAGCGATTGTCAAAGAAGTGCTTCGTAAGCGCATCATTTACGGCGATCACCGGAAACTTCAGCGTGCCGTCTTTTGCCATGGCGCGCAGCCGAATCACGCCCGTGGTCGTCTCTTCGGTGCCACCGATTACGTTCGAAAGAAGATCGGTGCGCTTCGTGAGAAGCTGCGTGACGAGGTCGGCGCCGTCGTCCATTGTGATCTGTGGCTTATGATCGAGGGCGGCGCTGATGTGCTGGTAATACGTCTCGTTGTCCTCGCCCTTGATGGCGTACGTCGGAATGCCGTAATCCTTTACGAGCGATGCCGCCACTTCGTCCTGCGTGGAAAGCGGATTCGACGCGCAGAGAACCACGTCCGCTCCACCGTCGCGCAGCGTGATGCCAAGGTTGGCGGTTTCACTGGTGACGTGCAGGCAAGCCGAAATGCGAATACCCTTAAGCGGTTGGTCTTTAATAAACTGTTTGCGAATGAGCTGAAGAACGGGCATGTGCTGGTTCGCCCATTCGATGCGGTTCTTACCTTTCGCGGCAAGACCGATGTCTTTCACATCTCCTGCTAGCTTTGTTGCGGTTTCCACAAGATGCTCCCTTTCGATTCAGATCGATTTTGCAAAAAGGGACGCAGTCCGCGCCCCTGCAGAAGTTGACCGTTAGCTGGAGACGGCTGCGGCACCGCGCATTTCGGCGGCTTTGCGAAGCGCGTCCGCTTTATCGGTGCGTTCCCAGGTGAAACCGGGGCCGCTGCGTCCGAAGTGGCCATAAGCGGCCGTCGCGCGATAGATCGGACGGCGAAGGTCGAGGGTTTCGATGATGCCCTTCGGCGTGAGCTTGAAAAATTCGCGAATCAGTTCGGTGATTTGCGCATCGGGAATGGTGCCAGTGCCGAAAGTCTGCGTCATCACGGAGACTGGATCGGCAACGCCGATGGCGTAGGCCAGTTGCACTTCCACTTTGCGAGCGAGGCCGGCGGCCACGATGTTCTTTGCGACGTAACGGGCCATGTAACAGGCCGAGCGGTCCACTTTCGAGGGATCCTTGCCCGAAAACGCGCCGCCGCCGTGGCGGCCGTAACCGCCGTAAGTGTCCACGATAATCTTGCGTCCTGTGAGCCCAGCATCGCCCATCGGTCCGCCGGTAACGAAGCGGCCGGTCGGGTTCACGTGGATTTTCGTCTGCTTGTCGAACATCCGCTCGGGGATGATCGGCTTGATCACCTTGTCGATGATGGCGTCGCGCAACTCGCTGTGCGCCACATCCTCGCTATGCTGCGTGGAAATAACGACGCAATCGACGCGCGCCGGCCGCCCGTCAATATATTCGATTGAAACCTGGGATTTGCCATCAGGGCGGAGGAAATTGACGACATTCTTCTTACGTACTTCCGAAAGCTTCAAACACAATTGGTGAGCCAACTGAATTGGCATAGGCATCAATTCAGGAGTCTCGTCGCAAGCATACCCGAACATCAGGCCCTGATCGCCGGCACCGCCGGTATCGACGCCCATCGCAATGTCGGGCGACTGCTTCTTGATCGACGAGATCACGCCGCAGGTGTCGGCGTCGAATCCATACTTTGCGCGGGTGTAGCCGACGCTGCGGACGACGTCGCGCGCTACATCGGAAAAGTCGACAAAGGTGGTGGTGGTAATTTCACCCGCAACCATTACCAGGCCCGTTGTCACGAGCGTCTCACAGGCGACGCGGCCCGTGGGGTCGTCCTTCAGGACGGCGTCCAAAACGGCGTCAGATACCTGGTCGGCTATTTTGTCGGGGTGGCCCTCGGTGACAGACTCCGAGGTGAACAGGAACTTCTCATCGGCATGCGCCAAGACAGTCTCCTCCCGCGATATACGTGATGGCAGTTAGCGGATAATCGCGGTTCTGGATTGCAATTCAGCTTCCCATGCTAAAGGAGGCGACAATTCGTGTCAACGTTCAGCATTGAAAGGCGTTATATCAAGGGTGAAAGGCGCGTTACGGCGCCCGAACTGACGTGGACCGGGATTTTTGGGAAGAACTTTTCCACTTTTTCGAGACGCCCCTTGGGGGATAATTCCGCGCAACTTGGGACATAAAATTCGCGCTAAGTTCTCCGTCAGGTTTGCCGTCAAAATCTGCTCTAAAGACATCCCCAACTCTGCGCGGTAAGTGGCCTTATAAGGCCGAACTTAGCGCGCTGGCGCTTTAAAATCGCGCTAGTTGCTGAAGCTGCGGAGGGCTGAGGCTTCGTCGGGCTGAACATCAAAGATCGTGAAGAGGCGGGTGATCTGGACGATGTCGCGGACGCGACGGGTGAGGTTGAGGAGCTTGAGTTCGCCGTGTGCGTTTTCCACAGTTCCATGGGCCACGACCAGTTCGCCGATGCCGGAGCTATCGATATAATCGACATCCTCAAGATTGAGGATGATCTTGGCGTGCCCCTGCTGGACGAGCTCTTTGATTGTGCGGCGCAGGACGGCGCTACTTTCGCCGAGCGTGATTCGGCCGCTGAAGTCGACTACGGAGACATCTCCGACCTGACGGCATGTGCCGCGCAGAACCATAATTTCACCGATAGGATACGATTTATGCCCGCCCCGAAGCAGGAACACTTTGCGGCAATTTCTTCGCCATCACGATTTCAGCGCCACCCTTTGGGCCCCGCTGTACCGAAAACTCGTCCATAAACGCTTTGATGAGAAAGATTCCACGTCCCGAAGTGCGCAAAATGTTTTCTTCTGCAAGCGGATCCGGCACGTCCGAGAGCTCGAATCCGGGTCCTTCATCCGTGATGTGGACGACCATTTTCTCGCCCTCAAATTCGACTGTGAGGACGATTTTCTTCTGGCGCTCCTGGGAATTGCCATAGTTGTAGGCGTTGATCACGCCTTCGCGCACCGCCATGCCGATCTTATGAACGTCATCCTCGTCAAAGCCGCTGGCTTCGGCGACGCGCTTCACGATGTTTTCGGCGAGATCGATGCTCTCAATGAGCGTTTCGAGCGTGACCTCAAGACTTTGAGTAGTAGCCACAGGCGTAGTGGGTCGCCCAAAGGGGAAACCAAACAATGGTTATCACAGGCCGCGATGGCACGTCAATCCAACCTTAAATGAAAAGTCGAGGAGGCGGTTCGGTAGCAGCACGCTAGAGCGTCGGCCGGCGTCCTACCGGGCGGCGGGACGTTGGCCGTAGGGAACTTCTTACAAGCTCCAGGATTGCGGCGCGCGCGGAGAGCCTTTAGGATTACAGCGATGCCTTTTACAAAGCTGTTTCAGTTTTGCAGCGAAGAGCTGCAGAGGACTTGGCGTGCGCTCGTGATCGCGTACCACACGCTGCGCGAGATTGACGAGATGACACTCGGAACTCTGCTCGCCTACTTGCGCGATCGTTAGCCGCTGCCTGCCGCGCTATTCAGGGCTTGGGCCTTCTGTGACCTGAACCAGGTCACTCGCGCGGAACCATTTGGCGAAGGCAGCTTGCACCTGCGGCGCGGTCAGGTCCACGTAATGGTGTGCCGCGACGATAGGCTCGTCGAGCGGCAAGCCGATAACGGATCGGGAGATTAATCCGCCGGCAATGCTATTCTCGCTGGCTTCGGCGAGCGGAATCTGCCGCAATAGCATGGCCTTCGCTTGCTTCAACTCATTGTCTCCCACGGGTTCCGTCTGCATCATTTTCAGATCGCGTTCGATTACGGCGCGAGCCTTCGAGACATTCTGCGGATCGCAACCATAATTCACGGTGTAATAACCGCGCGTGCGGCCGACGCTAAAGGAAGAGTACACATAATAGACGAGGCCGGAGTTCTCGCGGAGGTCGCGGTAAAGACGCGTCGCATAGAATCCGCCGCCAAGCACGTGGTTGCCAAGCTCAAGCGCGTAGTAATCGGGATTGAAGCGATTCATATCCAGCGTTTCGCCTAAATCCACGTTGACCTGTACGCGGCTCTTATCGGGCACGGCGGTCACGCCGGGCGGATTATTGGGGACGGGCGGCAAATCGGTCTGAGGCACGGGCCCGTTCGCTTTCCACGCGCCGAAATATTTCTCAATGACGGCCTTCGCATTCTCCGGCGTGACGTTGCCAATCACCACAATTGTGGTCAGGTCAGGGCGAAACACTTTCTGGTAATAGGCGTTTACGTCCGCAAGAGTGAGGGAGGAAACGGTCGCCGGTGTCGGCTGGCGCAAAACAGGGTCTGTTTTAGGGAACAGCCCCTGCTCCAATGCCCTCTGCGTCAGATAATCCGGGCTCTGGAGTTGGCCGGCAACGGCGCGCGCCGTCTGCTGCTGGACGACCTTGAACGCCTGTGCGGGCAGGGCAGGATGGAGTTCATTGTCCGCCAGAAGAGCGACGCCCTTATCAAAGTCCGGCGCCAAAACTGCCAGCGAAAAATGTGTGCCTGCGTTTTCGTCGGCAGCGATATCGTCGAGGGCTTTTTGGAAGCCGATGCGGTCGAGCGTCTGCGTGCCATACGGGAATAGCTCGCCAAGCACGCTGCTGACGCCCTCCTGGCCCTGAGGCGATTCAAGATCCGAGTTGTTTTTCACTTCCCCAACTATCGTGATTGAGTTACTGATCGTTTCGCGCTGAACGATCAATTTGATTCCGTTCGGCAGCGTGCTTTCGACGGGATGAATTGTCAGGTCGGGAATGGCCAATCGCGTTACGGCGTTTTCCGCCCATTGTGGCAGGGCTACGGTGCCGCTGGGACTGCCTGCCAATGCCTCCGTGCCTCCAAATGTCTTCGAGGAGACCGGAGCGCCAGAGGGTTGCGGGGTGAGAACAGCGGCGACCGAACCGGCCTGCGCCAGATATTGGCGAGCGACGCGGTTCACATCGGCGACAGTGACCTTTTGGATCGCGCGGATATCGTCTTCGGGCGATTGCCTCCCTTCGACGGCCAATGCGCCAGACCACTCCATCGCCAAACCGGAGATCGAATTCCTTTGAAACTCTTCACTGGCTACTTCGCGCCGCTTTGATGCATCGACCAAATCGGCGGGAACGCCGTTCTTCAAATCATCCGTGATTACCTGACGTACTTCGCCAACCAACTGCTGGCCGTTCCCGCCTTGGGGAAAGATAGCGGCCGCATACGCAACTCCCGCTTGCGGCAGCGGGCTATATGCGAAACCGGCATCGAGCGCTTTCCCTTCAGGGACCAAGGCATAAAGCGAACCGCGCTGGCTGCTTAGGACGTCACCGAGAACCGTCATCGCGGCAAAATCCGGGCTATCGCTTCCGGGGGCGCGATAGGAGAGGACAGCCCAGCCGTAAGGCTGGTCGGTGTTCAGGTTTAACGTTTCGGACGATACGGGGCTCAGTTTTACGGGCGGCCGGGCAGGAATTTTCTTGCTTGGAATGTCGTCAAACAGCGTTTTCACTTCCGCGAGGGTCTTCTGCGGATCGACGTCTCCAGCGATCACCATGATCGCATTGTTCGGCGCGTACCACGTATCGTAGAACTGCTTCAGCGTCGGCGCCGGTCGTCTTGCTCAAACGATGGCCGAGTGCCCAGGCGCATCATGTTCGATAAGGTGTGCCTTTGAACATCGCCGTCAGAAGGTCGGTATAGAAAACGTACTGGGGATTCGAGAGGTCTTGCGAAACCTCCTGTTCGATGGCTCCGCGCTCTTTGTCCCAAAGCTGACTCGTATCGAGCACGCCGCGCATGCGAAGAGATTCGATATGCAGCGCAACATCCGTGTCTTCCGCTGGGACAGTAAAGAAATATTGCGTAACGGTCTGCTGCGTGTCCGCATCGAATTCGCCCCCCATCGCAGCGGAGATTTTGGCCAATTGGTCGGCAGTGAGATCGGGGCTGCCGCGGAACATCATGTGTTCCTGCGCGTGAGCCATTCCCGGGAAGCCCGCCGGAGCTTCATTTGAGCCGACGAGATAATTCACGACGGTGGTGGCCACAGGAGCGAGATTGTCTGGAACAATCACGACGCGAAGGCCATTTTTCAGTGTGGCACGCAGCACGGCTTCGCCGGGTTGGGCCTTACCGGCAGGGGTGGCGGCTTGCGTGGTCGGGTGCTGAGAGCTTTCCTTTGTGGGTGCGGTATGAGCTGCGGGCTCGCCGGCTTTGGGGGGCGTTTTCTGTTGGCTGGCCCGCGCCCAAACCACCACAGCCACCAACAACATTGCAATAGGTATACAAGTGCTCAGCCGCTGGCCAACGCTCATTATTGCCTCCCCGAAATCGACTCCATTCTAAGATTACACCTCTTTGGGGGAACCTAAGTGCGATGCATATTGAGACATGGGACGGAGATCACGTGCCATTGGATAGCAGGCGACCCCTTAATTTTTCACTCGGTTGGGGCTTGCGTCGCACCTACGAGGCTACCAAGATTTTTGTGGCCTAGTGTGCGGGAATCAACGTTATCCTCGCAACATAATGTGGAAGGTAATTTGTCTCTCGCTTCTCATTATTTCTTTTGTCTGCGCCACATCGGCGTCAGGACAGGATCAATCAGCCAGGAACCGGCTATTGATAGCGCACGGTCAGTACTACACGCCTACGACTGATGGTCTCAAGTCGTTCCAATGTGAAGCCACAATCGACTGGAAGGCTTTGTTGACGCGTTTTAGCGGAAGCGAGATCGCTAACGACAATCCCGTGTTGAACTATCTGCAAGCTGTTCATCTTTCTGTGATCGATGAACTCAAGGGCAAAGGGTCCACGGAGTGGACCGACAAAGGGACTCCGCCCGCGGGAAAGGAACAGAGCGTTAATCAGATGCGCCAGGGATTCCAGACCATGATGTCTGGCTTCTTCCAGTCATGGAATGCCTACATGAACGGCAGCAGGGTGCCGATTCCCGACAACAGCGTCGAAATTACGGCCGTGGGAGACGGCATCCACCTGCATGGAACGGCAATCAACATGAGCTTTGACGAGGATTCCGACAAGAACATGCTACTTACCCAGGCTGCAGTAGAGACTTCCGAGCTAAAAATTGTGGCATTACCCGCCTATTTGAAGCCCGACGACGGTCTTATCATTTCTGCTGTCGCGTCCCAATTGAATCAACCGCCATCAGCTCCTCCAGTAGAAATCACTTTCGGCGTGGACTACGCAAAAGTCCAGTCGTTTCAGATCCCATCACATGTCGTCTATGACATCAAGAATGTAGGCATGATTGACGTTGGCTTCAGCGCGTGCCAGGTCTCGGTCGGAAATTCGGCGCAAAAGCCGCCCAACAGCGAACCGAGCAATATGGCCAACTGATTTCCGACCGGCGCTCGACACTCCGGTTGGATGTCCACTGGTTCCGCTTCATCGAAGCAAAATGACCCATCCAGTGATTCGACTCGGATCGGGCTGCCCTCTCACGGTAAGATCCGTCTCCCTTGTTGCCTTAGTTAGTTAGCCCGACAACGTTGAAGATTGCCTGCGAGCCCGGTCCTATATCGACTTCGACGAGATAGGCGTCGATCCCAAACACCGCTGCGCTGAACGTTTTGAAAAGCATCCCCAAAATCCGTCGTTTAGAGGCGCAGAGCGCACCTCAAAAAGCACGCCCAAGCCAACGAAACTGCCAGCGGTTTTGGACGCCGCGAAATTTCGCCGTGGCAGGGCGCGTATTAAATAATGCGGATAGGAACAAACAGCGGCCGCCGCTGCTTTACACATTCGCTTGCGGCCCGTATGCTAGGCACAGACACCACAAATGATTCGTCCAGACGTTCAGGACGATTGCGATAGCGGGAGGCAATGCATGCTGATCGCGTTAATTATCATCGGCATCGTGATCGTAATCACGATCGCCATGTACAACGGGCTGGTGCGGCTCAAGGTCCAGTGCGACAACGCCTGGTCGGACATAGACGTCCAGCTCAAGCGCCGTTACGATCTGATACCGAATCTGGTCGAGACGGTGAAGGGCTATGCAGGACACGAAAAGAGCACACTCGAGGGCGTGGTCGCAGCGCGTAACAACGCGATGAGCGCTACCGGCCCCGCCGCGAAAGCGGGCGCAGAGTCCATGCTGACCAGCGCCCTGCGTCAGGTCTTCGCGCTGGCCGAGGCTTATCCTCAACTGCGTGCCGTCGAGAGCTTCAACCAACTGCAGCAGACCCTGAATCAGCTCGAAGACAACATTCAGAACGCACGGCGCTATTACAACGCCGTCGTGCGCGACTTCAACACAAAAATCGCGCAATTCCCGACGAATATTCTCGCGGGCATGTTCAATTTCAAGCCGCGCGAGTTCTTCGAGATCAGCGCGCCAGGCGAACGCGAAGCGCCGAAGGTGAGCTTCGGCAGCGCCGCCTCCTGACGCTCGACCCTCCGATGCCCTTGCGCCGAAACTTTATCGCCCGCGTACTTGCGTTTGCCGCCGCGAGTTTCTTTCTCGCCGCGGCTGCGCGGGCGCAAGCACGCACGCTAACGATACAGAGCTTCGACGAGCATGTCGACGTTGCAAAAAACGGCACTATCGACGTAACGGAAAGTATTGACGTCCATTTCACCGGCGCATGGAACGGCATCTATCGCAAGATTCCCGTGAAATACACGGCGCCTTCAGGCTTCGGCTATACGCTTTTTCTGCAGCCGGTGAGCGTCACGGACGACGCCGGCCATTCGCTGAAATATCAACAAAACGACGTCGGCCGCTACACGGAGTTCAAGATCTGGGTACCGAACGCTGTGGACACGACGCGTACCGTCGTGCTTCGCTATCGCGTTCTTGATGCGATCAATTTTTCGTTTTCAGATCACGACGAATTCTATTGGAACGTGACCGGCGACGAATGGGATTATCCGATTCAGTCCGCATCTGCGCATATTGTGCTGCCTGAGGGCGTGACCGGGCTGCACGCGATCGCGTACACCGGCGTTTACGGATCGCGTGCGCAAAATGCGGAGGTTTCGGTCAGTGGGAATCGCGTCGATATTCAGACGAGCGGCGCACTCGGTTTTCACGAAGGCCTCACCGCCGTGGTGGGATTCGATAAGGGCTTTGTCTTTCCGCCGAGCGCGGGCACGAAGATCTGGATGTTTCTGCGGAGCAACTGGCCGCTCTGTCTCCCGCTCATTACGCTCGGCATCATGATCTGGGTCTGGTGGACGCGCGGGCGCGATCCGCGGCGCAATCCCATTGCCGTGCAGTACGAGCCGCCGGAGAAGATGACGCCCGGCGAGTGCGGTACGCTCGTCGATAATTCGGTGGATATGCGCGACATCACGGCGACGCTGGTCGACCTCGCCGTGAAGGGTTACATCACGATCGAACAGCGGCAGCAGGATGGAATGTTGCACCTCACGCATCACAACGACTACATCTTTCATTTGAAAAAGCAGCCGTCGGAGTGGAGCACGCTGCGTCCGCACGAAAGTACAATGCTCGCAGGAATGTTTTTTTCAGGGCCTGCGGCTCTTGCCGGCTTCGCGGGAAGAACGTTCGCCAGGAATATAGCAACGATGGTTGCAAACGCCACTGGACAAGATATTGAATCGAGCGGCTTGCAAGACTCTGTGTCCCTAGCGGACATGCAGAATCGTTTTTACGTCAATCTGCCGAGCATTCGCGGCTCGATCATGAATGCGCTCGTCTCGGACGGTTATTATACGCATTCTCCGGATAGCGTTCGGCAGAGCTACATTTTTGCGGGCATAATCATCGGATTTCTGGTTGTCGCGGGCAGTAATTTTCTCTCCGGCGCGACGCAAAGTTCGAAACTGGCGTGGATCATCGCCGGAATCGCGGTGGGCGCGATCATCTGCGCGTTCGGATGGTTTATGCCCGCGCACACGGAGCAGGGTGAGCGAGCGCTGGAGAAGGTTCTCGGTTTCGAGGATTTCCTGGGAAGGGTTGAGGGCGACAAGATCGAGCGCATGGAAAAGACGCCTGACCTTTTCGAAAAGTATTTGCCGTACGCGATGGCTCTTCGCGTGGATAAAAAATGGGTGCAGCAATTCTCGGGAATTGCGATGCAGCCGCCGTCGTGGTTTCAGGGATACTATGGGTCGGGATTCGCGCCCTATCTGCTGGTGAACGATCTCAATATGATGTCGATGCAGGCGGGCACGGCGATGGCGTCGGCTCCGCGAAGCTCCGGAGGACTCGGCGGATCGGGATTCGGCGGAGGCGGTGGGTCGGGCGGTGGATTTGGCGGCGGCGGTGGCGGAGGGTTCTAGGCCAGCGCGGCTGCGGTCGCTCGCGTTTTCCTTTTCGTATAGCTCACGCGGTTTGATAGCATCTGCGCGGAATGACTGCCCCAGCCTCGAAAGAACTCCCTCGTGCGTTGCGCTGGGGCGCGGTCGTTTGGCTTGCGATCTGGATTCCAGCTTACTGGCACACGTGGGGCGCAGTCAACTTCCTTCATTTTTGCGATATCGCGCTCACCCTCACGTGCGTTGGATTCATTTCCAATAGCACGCTGCTGATTTCCAGCCAGGCCGTGGCGTCAATCCTTGTGGACATTACCTGGATCGTCGACGTCTCGTGCAAAATTCTCTTCGGGCGTTATCTTCTGGGCGGCGCAGAGTACATGTTTGACGCACATTACGCCCTGTGGGTGCGATTGCTCTCCCTATTTCACATCGCCATGCCGATTTTACTTTTGTGGACTGTGCGACGATACGGCTACGATCGGCGCGGGTGGCTCTTGCAATTGGGAATTGCGTTTGCTGCTTTTGTGGCTTCGCGCTTCACTGATAAGGCTCTCAATATGAACTATGCCTGGGCCGATCCTTTTTTTCATAGGCAATGGGGACCGGCGCCGACGCACATACTTGTGATCTTCACGTTCATGCTCCTGGTCGTGTACTTACCTACACATCTGGTTTTACGACGGTGGGCTAATTGAGTCTTGGTGCTAAGATTTGGCCCATCGTGATTGCCGCCAATCCCCTGCTTTTCCTGCCGACCGAAGCGACGAAGATTATTCTTACGCTGTTCCTTTCGTTTCTGATCGGGCTGGAGCGCGAAGAACACAAGGCGACCGTCGACAAATATGTTTTCGGCGGTATCCGAACGTATCCGCTGCTCGGGCTGCTTGGGTATGCTCTTGCGCTGATCTCGGGACCGCAGTTGGTGCCGCTGGCTGTCGGCTTTGGCGTGGTCGCTTCGTTTCTGTGGCTCTCCTATCAACACAAACTACAAAGCGGCGGACCGGTGGGCGTCACAACAGAGATTTCCGGGCTGACGACGTACGTGGTTGGCGGGCTCGTATCGCTCGGGCATTTTTGGATTGCAGGCACGCTGGGCATATTGAGTGTTCTTCTCCTTGAGCTTAAGACTTTCCTCGAGGGCCTTTCGGCCCGGATTCCTGCGCAGGAAATTTTCACGTTTACGAAATTCCTCTTTCTCACGGTGGTGATTCTGCCGATCGTGCCCGACCAAGATCTGGGCCCCTACAAAATCAATCTCTTCAAGACGTGGCTGATCGTCGTGGCCGTGAGCGCGATCTCGTACGGTAGTTACCTGCTCCAGCTTTTCACGAAGGGCAAAGGCGGGATGATTCTCTCGGCGCTGCTCGGCGGAGCCTATTCTTCGACAGTTGCAACCGTGGTGCTGGCCAAGCGTTCGAAAGACGTCGAAGGCGCGTCGCACATTTTCGCCGGCAGCATTCTCATGGCGTCAGGCGTGATGTACCTGCGGCTCTTTATTCTGATTGCGATATTCAATTTCGCGCTGCTCGCGCGGATCGCCACGCCTCTGCTCACATTCACTGTGATCGGCCTCGCCGGTGGATGGCTGTGGACGCGCCGCCCTGACAAACAGCCGATGGAAATAAAAAAGGAATACGTGCCGCGCAATCCTCTGGAGCTATGGGTCGCGTTTCTTTTCGGCGGAATTTTTGTCGCGATGCTTGTGCTGACGGACTGGGCAGTGGTGCATCTTGGGCAAGGCGGCGTATTAGGGCTCGCGGCTGTGATGGGCGTAAGCGACGTCGACCCGTTTGTGCTGAGCTTGACGCAATCCGCAGGAGCCGTGACTGGCCTGACGGTGGCGGCGGCTGGGATTTTGATCGCGACGGCAAGCAACAATGCCGTGAAGGCCTGCTACGCCGTTGCGTTTGGCAGCCGGAAGACGGGAATCGAGAGTTTCGGTTTGCTGTTGGGATTCGCTCTGGTCGGATTGCTTCCGCTGTTTTGGCTTTTGCGCTGATGCCTCATCGCTAAAGCGTAAGAAGCATCTTCAGTGTGCCGCCGGGTGCGCGAGTCATTTTTTCGAAAGCACGTTGACCTTGCTCCAGCGGCAGTTTTTCCGTCCAAAACACAAGATCGACGTCGCCAGAAATTAGCAGCGCAAGGGCACGTTGGAAATCGGCGGGGGTGTATGCAAACGACATGACCACGCGATGCTCTTTGCGGATGCTCGTAACAAAGTCGACTTCGCTGCGCTGATCGCCCATTCCGAGGAGTACAACCTGTCCGCCCGGTCGACATAAATCGAAGGCCAGCTGACGAGCGGCAGCGATCCCGCTGGCATCAACTACTACGTCAAAATCCGCTTTGCCGGAAGCGCGAAGGTCGCGAACCGCAGCGGAATCGGCGGCATTCACCGTAGTTGCCACACCCATTTTCTTCAACGCGCTTAGGCGTTCGGCATTTACGTCCACCGCCAAAATATCTTTCGCGCCGATCTGCCGCGCGACGAGATACGTTAGCGCGCCCATGGTGCCCGCACCGACAATCGCCAGCCTGAAAAACGGAAGCGGAGCCGTGATCCGAAAAACGTGGACGGCATTCGCCAGCGGTTCGGCCAAAACAGCGCGCTCGGAGGGAAGGCCGTCCGGAATTTCGTATAGCTGGCCTTCGGGCACCGCGACAAACTCCGCAAATGAACCTTCCGTGTGATCGAGGCCCAGCAAGCGCCAGTTTTCGCAAAGATTCTGCGCGCCCGAAAGACAGCGCGCGCATTTGCCACACGATATAAGTGGGTTCGCCACTACACGGCGTCCGTCTTTCAAGCGGCCGACGACTTCGTGGCCCAACGTGAGCGGCGGTCTGCGTCGTGGACTGTGGCCGAGAAAGCCGGACATATCCGATCCGCAAATGCCCGTCAGCTCCACCTGGATCTCTTCTTCACCCGGCCCAACCGCGGGCCGCGGGCGTTCCTGCATCTGGACCAATTCCTTTGCTACGTAGACCAGCGATCGCATGACATGGAATATAGCGCAGACGCCCGGACTGTACTAGCGCGACAACGCGGCCCGCGCTTCGCTTGTTGTGCAAGGGTGGCGCGGCCATACTCGACTCAAGGGGTCTGGGCATGAGGCGAACCATACTTATTAGCGCTTCCGTGCTGCTATTTTTGGCGGCCGTACGTGCGGACGACCTGAAGCTCAAAGACGGCAGCAAGATCAGCGGCTCTATCGTCGGCTTTGACGATAATTCGTTCAAAGTTCAGACGAGCTACGGTTTCGCGCTCGTGCGCAAAGACCAGGTTGTTTCGATCACCGTTTCCGATTCGACGAAGACCAGCGAAAAGAAGTCCAAAGCAGACGCGGCGGCGCCTGCGGAAAGCGTGAATGCACCGAAGGCGGCATCTTCAATGAACGAAAAGACGGAAGAAGAGAAGTCGAAGACTCTAGGGGCTGCATCTCCGGAGGCACCGGCTGCAGCAAAGCCGAGCGCCTCTGCTGCGCCTGCGATGGCATCTGCTCCTGTGCCGCCGCCCATTCGCGATGAGGTTGATGGCAGCACCTATATCAACGAGACCTACCGCTTTCGCATGTACAAGCCGCCGGATTGGCAGGTGATTGAAGGCGCGCGCACGGTCATGCCGGGCGCCATTGCGGCAATGGGTACTGACGACCAGACAACGTATCTGCTCATCGGCGAAGCCCCTGCCGGAACATCTATTGCCAGCGATATCGATGCTACCGACCAACGGCTGCGCGGCGTGATGGATAATTTTCGCCCGCTCGGAGAATCGCACATGAATGTCTCGGGGATACAGGCCGTCGAACGGCGCTTCCGCGGAAGCGTCGACCAGAAGGATTGGTCGGGCACCGTCGTGTTCATCCCGCATGGTGGGGAGCTCTACACGATCTTTGGCATGACGATCGCCGAAAGCGATCTGGTGCAGATCCAAGAGAACGTGATCGCCCGCACGATCTCCAGCCTGCAATTCGCCCAGTAGCGTTTCGCAGGTTTTTCAAACCACGGCCCCGCCGGCGCAACACCTGTGCGACAATCTGCGCGAAAATACGTCCCAGTGAACTCTTCGATGAAAATTCGGGTTGTTCTCACGTTCGGTTTGGCCATCGCGGCGTCGCTGGCGGTGGTTTGCCCGGCAACGCACGGCGCGGCGCAGAAACCGCGTCCCACGCCAACGTTCTATCGCGACGTTCTGCCCATCCTCCAGCAGCGCTGCCAATCCTGCCATCGAGCGGGCGAAATCGCGCCGATGGCCTTCACTACCTACGAGCAAACAAAGCCCTTCGCGGTGCCGATCGCTTCGGACGCTCGCGCACGCTCCATGCCGCCGTGGTTCGCCGATCCCAAAGTCGGCCATTTCGCAAACGATCCCTCGCTGACCGCAGCGCAAATTCAGACGCTAACCGATTGGGCCGCAGCGGGTGCGCCCGCGGGAAATGTCTCTGACGCGCCGCCCCCGCGCAAATTCGCCAAGGGCTGGAATATTCGCACGCCAGATCTCGTTGTGCAGATGCCAAAGCCGGTGCTGATTCCGCCGACGGGCGACGTGGAGTACACCTATGAGATCGTGCCGACGGGATTCAAGAAAGGAAAGTGGGTGCAGATGTGCGAGGTCCGGCCATCGAGCCGCGAAAATGTACATCACGCCGTGGTCTATGTCCGGCCGCCAGGCTCGGCGTGGTTGCGGGACGCGCCGAAAAATGTGCCCTTCACCGCATCGGACATGACGAACGAGCAGGACCGGCGCGACACGCATTTCACTACGGCGGGCATACTGCTCGTTTATGCGCCCGGAAGCTCGCCCGACAACTGGCCAGCCGGTATGGCGAAATACATTCCCGCGGGAAGCGATCTTGTTTTTCAGATGCATTACACAACGCATGGCCGCGCGACAACCGATCAAACGGCAATTGGAATGGTGTTTGCGAAGAAGCCCCCGGCGAAGCGCGTCCTGACGCTGCAATTAACCAACAGCACGTTCGTGATTCCGCCGGGCGTGCCGGATTATCGCGTGGAGGTGCACGGTTCGCTGCCGAATGATGCACTGCTGCTCAGCTTTTTCCCGCACATGCACCTGCGCGGAAAGCGGTTTGAGTACAACATCCTGAAGCCGGACGGCTCGATCGCGCTGCTACTGCGCGTGAACTACAACTTTTATTGGCAGCTCAGCTATCGGCTCGCGACTCCCGCGCCGCTGAAAGCCGGCACGGTATTGCAAGCGGTCGCTTGGTATGACAATTCGAAAAAGAATCCGCACAATCCCGATCCCGACGCGACTGTCTACTGGGGCGACCAGACATATGACGAAATGATGGTCGGATTTTTCGATGTGGCCGTGCCGGCTGACGTCAACAAAACGCAATTTTTTGTGCGGCACGACTAGCGAGTATTAGAATTTCGTGACTTCGCTGAAGTGGAAGTCGCGGACTTTCATTGCTGGAACAACCATCTCGAAGGCCTCTTCACCGGCGGAGCGCACGGCAGGGCCAAGCATTTCCACGTTCGCGAGGATTTCAATGATGCTCTGATTGAAGCGGAAATTGCGGACGCCCCCGGCAATTTTCCCATTTTCCACGAGGAATGTGCCGTCGCGGGTCATACCGGTGAGAATTTTGGCGTAGGGATCGACTTCACGGATATACCAAAGGCGCGTGACAAACACGCCCCGCTCGGTGGAGCGGACCATTTCGTCTACCGACTTGTCGCCGCCCGAGAATACGATGTTCATGGGAGCTTCGCCGAAATCGTTAGGCAAAGAAAAGCCGTGGCCGGTGGGCTTCGCCTTCATTTTCTTGGCGGTCGAGCGCGCGTAGACGAGATTTTTCGGAACGCCGCGGTCAATCAACAAAACCTTTTGCCGTGGCTCTCCTTCTCCGTCGAATGGATGACCAGTTTGCAGCGGATGATATGCGTCGTCCCACACGGTAATGTTCTCGCCAAAGAGTTTTTGCCCCATGCGCCCGGTCAAGCAGGAGCGCTCATCGAGAACGGCTGTACCGCCGAAGTCAAAAAAGAGAAACCCCATCAAATCGAGTACGGCGGCGGGCTGGAGGATCGCGACGTAATGCCCCGGCGGCAATTCGCGTGGCTTCCGCGATTTCGCGCATTTCTCGCTGGCGTTTTCCGCAAGAGCGATCGGGTCGACTTTGCGAATGTCGGGTGCATTGGCCTTGGCCCAACCTGAGGAATCGCTTTCCAGAATTGTGGCGGAAAATTCGGCGCGCGTCTGCTCGTAACGTGCCAAGAGTCCTCTCGAATTTGCCAGCAACGACTGCGAACTGCCACTCACATAGATTCCAGCGGCCGTTTGCTTCCGCCTTCTGGCAAGCTTGCAAACTCTTGTCACCGCTTTGGCGCGATCCCGAGGCGTCGTGTCTGCTGTTGAGGAGAAAAAGCGCGAGACCTTTTGATATTTCTCCTTGCCGAGCAAAGGCAGAAGGTCGGGATTCTTCGGTTGATTTTTTGCCAGGATCACCGCGGAGGCGACAAGTCGCTGCAGCGACTCCTCATCGGTCTTATTCGTGGTAGCGCGAGCGGTGCGCCCGTCGACGATTGCGCGAAACGAAATCGCGAGCGTTTCTTCTGCGACATTCTGATGGATTGTGTTGTTCGCGAATCGCGTCAGCGCGTCGACGTTCGCACCGGCGTCAACTTCGGCGCCATCCGTGCCCGTCGCCTTGGCGATTTTGAGGACGCGCTCGGCCAGGCGTTCAAGTTCTGACATTTTGAGTGGGCGGCTCATTGCTGAAATATGGTCCTTGCATGAAAAGAAGAGGAACCCTTCAGCCCCCTGAATTCGAGGGCTTCAGGAGGGCGAAAATTTAGGCTATTGCTCTCTAGCATGATCGTCATTTTGAAAAGGCGACGCCGATTTTCACGTTGCGAAAGCGCGCGGGCGAAGCGCCGTGGCCTGTGCCCATGGTCTGCATTGGCTGGCCCTTGCCGCAGTTGGGCGTGCCCCAAAGCGTCCAATAATCGCGCGAACAAATTGCATCGCAACTATTCCAGAATTCGGTGGTGATTCCGCTGTAGCTCGGATTTTTGATCATGCGGCCTTTTTTGCCGCCCTTGATCTCCCATCCGATTTCCGTAGAAAACTGAAAATGATAACGCCGGTCGTCAATGGACCAGGAGCGATTCGTCTCCATGAAAATCGCATCGTCGGTATCGGCGATGAGGTCTTCATATTTCCATGTGCCCGGATTGATGCTGATGTTTGTCATGCGGATCATCGGCAAGCGATTCCAGCTTTCGCAACGCACTGTGCCGCCGGAGCGCTTTTCGCCGATGGCCGAAGCGGTCTCGCGGCTGCTCAGATAGCCAGTGAATAAGCCATTCGAAATTACCGGAATGCATTGCGCGGGCACGCCTTCGTCGTCGTAAGCGAATGTGCCGAGGCCCGGGCCGTGTTCGAGGCGCGCGTCGGCGACGACATTCACGATGTCAGAGCCGTATTTCAATTTGCGCAGCTTTTCCGTAGTGAGAAAACTCATGCCCGCGAAGTTGGCTTCCATGCCGAGAACGCGGTCGAGTTCGATGGGGTGCCCAATGGATTCGTGGATTTGAAGGCCGAGCTGCGAGCTATCGAGGATGATAGTCGATTGCCCTTGAGGACATTGCGCTGCCGTGTGGAGGGCGACACATTCTTCGCCAACGCGCTGGGCATTTCCGACAAGATCGAGCTCTTCGATCAGCTCGTAGCCGCGCAGCATGTGTTGGCCACCGAAGCTGTTCGGGTAGGAGCGCTTCTGTAACTCATTGCCGGAGAAGCTCAAAGCGACAATCCCGGCGCCGGATTGCACCTTTGTTTGGTGAATCGAAGAGCCGATGCTGGAGACGAAAAGCTGGTCGATGCGGCGAAAAGTCATCGATCCTTCGGCGACGGTGACGCCCTTTACGCGGCGCATCTGCTTGTCCGCAGCCAATAAAAGATCAATTTGCCGCTCTACGGGGATGCGAAACGGGTCCTTCAGGTAGGGATTTTGCCAGACATCCACGTGTGCGCTCTCCGGCGCGAGCGCGATGTCTTCGGTCTTGGCCAACGCGGACGCTTTTGCGATCGCGACGGCGTCGGCGGCGCAGGCTTGGACGCCTTCGCGGGTCAGGCGGTCGGTGGAGGCGAAGCCCCAGGACCCACTCGCGATCACGCGGATGCCGATGCCGAGCGACGCGGATTCAGATAAGTTGCCGACCTCGCCATTTTTTGTGGAGATGTCGCGATGGTGGATGTCCATCACGCGAGCGTCGGCGTAAGAGGCGCCGCGGCGTTTGGCGGTCTCGAGTGCCCAGCCTGCAATTTCCTGCGTCATATTCTGATCAAGCACTTCCCGTTTTTTTCGATTCTCACAAGACCATCTTAGGTGCGAAGCCCCGAAAATCAAGCACATACTTCAGCAAGGGATATGACTTAAGCTGGTCGCGTACTCCAAAACACTGCCCCATTGGGCCGACGCCGGATTATTTGATGTTCTTGCCTATGCGCGAGTGATCAGGCGACCAATAGATGAACTGCGGCCTTCCTAAGATTGCTGTTCTCGTAACATTCCCGAAATATCGGCTGTCGTTGCTCACGGGAACATTGTCGCCCATGACAAAAAAATCTCCTGGCGAAATCTTGACCGGCCCGAAAATGCCATCCGGGTAAGGAACATCGCTTGTTGGCGACGGCCAGTGATATGGATTCCCAATAAATTCGCCGTTCAAGGAGATGCCATCCGGCGAGCCCTGAACGGTGTCTCCACCTACGGCGACCACTCGCTTGAACACGAGCGAGTTCGTTCCCGGAATCATCAGCATGACTACGTCCCCCCTCTGCGGCCCTGAGCCCTTAAACGCACGCACGTTTGTGATAACTCGATCCCCCGGTTCAATTGTCGGCGACATGGCTGTTGAGGATTGGACGTTCGCTCGGATCCCGAGCACGCGATACTCGTAGAAATGGCTGGCATTCCCGGCAGTATTCGCGGCGATTATGGCGACCGCGATCAGAAGAGCAGGCCTATTGAAGCGTGGCAATACGGCGCCTTTCTTTTGTGAGAGGCCTGTTCTGCACGCATCCACCGCGGCCCAAATCGTAACCGCAACGCTTAGCGAAAAGAACGCGATCAGTCCCTGAAACGTGATGATCAGACCGCGACCGAGAAGGAACAAAGCCGGCGAACAAAGTAGCAAGCCAATTGACTTGACAAGTTGGCGATTATACAGCTGCCCCAAACCCCGCAGCAGTAAGGACAGGAGCGGCGCGATTAGCCCTCTCTTCCAATTCATGGAGGACCATTACACACGAAGATGGTTATGATCGACAAGCCTTACGAATAGCTAAGTACAGGAAAGTACGATAAATAACCCCGCCGAAGGAAATTTTGAGGTTCCGTGTCGATTTGGGCGCCTTTCGTTCGACGTGTAAATAGAGCTAGGATTCAGGGCACGCGATCCGGCTCAATTAAGACAGGAAACGGAGGCGGGATGATGAGAGTGATGGTGATCGTGAAGGCGAGCAAGGAATCCGAGGCGGGCGTTCTGCCAAGCACGGAGATCCTGCAGAAGATGGGCAAGTTCAACGAAGAGCTGGTGAAGTCCGGCGTGATGCTGGCGGGGGAGGGGCTGCAGGCCTCGTCGAAGGGCAAGCGCGTGAAGTTTGAGGGGGAAAAGCGGACCGTAACCGACGGACCGTTCGCCGAAACGAAGGAGTTGATCGCAGGCTTTTGGCTCTGGCAGGTACGATCGATGGACGAGGCCGTGGAATGGCTGAAGCGCGCGCCGTTTGGCGGCGGGACGGAGATCGAAATCCGGCGCGTGTTTGAGGCGGAGGATTTCGGCGCGAATGCCACGCCCGAAATCATGGAACGCGACCAGAAATTGCGCAGGCAAGTGGCACAACAAAAATCGTAGCAGCCTGTCGATTGGGCGCTAGTTCATCCGACGTATAAATAGAGCGGGAATTTCGAGCTCGCCAAAGATAACTGGCGCCACGGCGCCAAGTGATATTGAAAAGGAGAATTGCCATGAAATTTCTGAGCGTCTATCAAACATCGGAACGCAGCACCCCTCCTACGCAGGAAGAAATGGCGCGGATGGGCCGATTGATTGAAGAAGGATTCAAAGCAGGTTGGCTGGTTGCGACCGAAGGATGTTTGCCCAGCGCTTTGGGCGCAAGGGTGCGACGGTCCGGTAGCAATGTCACCATTAAGGATGGGCCTTTCACCGAGGCAAAGGAGCTGGTGGGCGGCTTCGCGATCCTGAAGGTGAATTCGAAGCAAGAAGCGATCGAACTAACGCGAAAATTCCTGGAAGTTGCGGGCGACGGCGAATGCGAGTTGCGGCAACTCTACGAGGCTGGGTCGACAACCTGCGCGGCTGGCGCGTAAGGGCTGCGACAATCGGCATAGGGGGGACGGTCGCCCGTCCTCCCCTGCCACACCACCGTACATGCGGGTCCGCATACGGCGGTTCAGCGAGTTGAGCCCTGGCGGGCCGTGAGGTTCGATTCGTCATTCGCCACAAGGGCTTCGCCGCTCTGCAGGTTTCCCTTTCGGCTTCACCGTCTCCTGAACCTGCAAAACTCAGCCGAAGCTGATTGGCTGGCGCAGTGCCAGCGTGCGTTCGACGTTCTACTGCTCGCTCTCGCTGTTTGCGCCTTCCTCACTTCCGTGAGTACTACGCCCGCTGCTGACTTCTGCTGCAGGGTCAGCGTGAATTACTTCACGCTCAGTCACGAATCCGAGACAGGCAACAGATCTCCCGCGATACGTTCGACTGCTTTTGACACGCGACCGCCGGATTTACCACCAGCGTCCTTGATGGATACGGACTTCGCGATCAGTTGCTCGCTCGTCCGACGCCGTAGGCCTCAAATCCGATTCTTGTCCATCAGCCCGTATCTTTGTTCCACGCTTCCTTCAGACCCCACCTCACGGTGACGCCCTTGCGCTTCCCTACCCCTCACCTCCATCAGGTTGGGACGGGACTTGCACCCGCTAGCTGCCGAACTTGCACGGCGTACAACAACGGTGCGGGCGCTGACTGACCAGCGCCCGCACCGTTTATCGGAAGAAATCGAAGACCAAACCAACAAGAGGATTCGACATGCAAAAGATTACGCCGTTTTTATGGTTCGACGGCCAAGCAGAAGAGGCTGCGAACTTCTATGTATCCGTGTTCAAGAATTCGAAGATTACGAATGTCATGCGCGTCGGAGACGCAGGCCCGGGTCCGAAAGCTTCGGTGCTCGTCATTGGCTTCGAGATCGAGGGTGTCGCGTTTTCGGCATTGAATGGCGGACCGAATTTCAAGATCGACGAGGCGATTTCGTTTGTGGTTCATTGCGAATCGCAACAGGAAGTCGATTATTACTGGAGCAAACTTTCCGAAGGCGGCAAAGAAATTCAATGCGGATGGCTGAAGGACAAGTTCGGTGTGGCATGGCAGATCGTGCCGACGGCATTTTTCAAACTCGTCGTCGATACCGATCCAGCTAAGGTGTCTCGCGTGATGCAGGCCAAGATGGTCGATATCGCGGCCCTGGAACGAGCGGCGAAGGGAGAATAGAATTCAACAGCGCGCAAAGCGCAAGTTGAGTCAATTTTCTGGAGGCGCTGTGCCGACTTTGATCGCTAGTCCGACGCGAATTGAAGCCGCAGGTAACAAACCGAAAATCATTCAGGAACATATCGGGCGGGTTAATTCGAAGACGCACGCGCTCAGCGTCGCGCAGATGTCGAGTCCGCCCGGCTGGATCGAACCGGGACAGACACCTGAGTTCGACGAATACACGCTCGTGCTGAGCGGAATGCTCCGCGTGGAGCACAAGGGCGGTGCGATCGACGTACAGGCGGGGCAAGCGGTCATCGCGCACGCGGGAGAATGGGTGCGGTATTCGACGCCGAACGGCGCCGAATACCTGGCAGTCTGCTTGCCCGCCTTTTCGCCCGATACTGTGCACCGCGATGATGACTAGCGGCCTTCATCTCGAAATGACTACTCGTGTTTCTCCGGCGCTCCGTTCTTCTTTGACGGAGACGCGGCCGGAGCGGCGGATGGCGACGTCTCGGCGGCCGCAGTTTCGGGCTGGATCGCCGCTTTTACTTCAGGCGGCCAATTGCGGCGGCGCTGCAAAAATGCAATCACCTGCCACATCTGGTCGTCGCTGAGCGACTTTTCAAAACTTGGCATGCCGGTCAACCGGATACCGTTTTTGACGCGCCAGAAATCGCCGTTCGGCCTCGGACCGCCTCTTCCGGGACCTCCTGGGCGTCCCGGACCACGTTCACCTTCCCGGCCGCGACCGGGCTGAAATCCCGGACGAGGCTTCGGCGGTATCAAGAGCTGAGGGGCTGGAGGAAACATCCCTGCGCCAATTGCCGACTCCTGATCGGGCATGCCGTGGCAAACGACGCAATCCTTCTTGTACGTCTCCGCACCCGCAACCAGGTCGGCGGTCGTCATCGTCGAGAGATCGCGAACTGGCGCTTCTTTTTGAATGCGCTCTTGCAGCGCCTTGCCGGCGATCCAGGTTTCAAATGGCAGCGGTTTGTCGGTGGCAGCCGTTGGAGCAAAACCACTCGCGAGATACCCAACCACAAGCAGAGGAACGATGACGAGTCCTGCCACTACTCCCAAAATGAATTTCATCTTTGAAGTATCTCTCCATGACCAGATTCGCCCCAAAAGACGGTAACACAGTCCCACATTTCACCGTCTGAAACTTTTTCGAAAGGCTACGTTAAGACGTTTCCCCACTTTCGCCGGTTTCGCTCGTACCATTTTTCCTCTCCCTGCTCCTATTCACCTGCTGATCAATTTATACAGCTCGTGGCCCGCGTAACACGCGCGCCGGCAAGAAGAGAATCGCGGCAATCAGGTCCAACACGCCCGTGACGGCAATTCCAACGAGGCGGAATGGCAACAAAAGCAGCCATACGATCGGGTAAAGCACTAGCGCAATAATCGCGAGCGGCCAGCACAGCACCAGTAAAATGCACCAAAGCAAGAACTTGATCATTCCGCGCCTCCACAGGCCTGCCTTCTTCATATACGGTCCTGCAGACAGATTAGTTCCAGCCCGGCAAGGTCATTTGCGGTACGGTTCTTGCGTCCACAGATTTGCGGAGCAGTAAACTTAAGGCAGAGCAATTGCAGCAGTCAGGGTCAGTATGGCGCGGACCGGCCAGATATTCGTATGGATTGCCGCTGTTTGCGGCGCTTTGGCATTCGCCGCCGGCGCCTGGATCGCATGGCGAACGTGGCCACGCAAGCTTCCCTACGTCAAGCGGCCTGGCCCCGGAGCGATCTACTTCCGCAATGGCGAACCGGCTATCGCATCGCCGACAAGTATACTTATGGCGGACGTGGGCGACTACGACAGCACACTTCAGGGCTATCTCTATTTCGATTTTCTGCGCAGCCAGGTGCCCGTGGACGCCCGCCAAGCCTTCTTTTGCCCCGCACCGCCGCCAGCCGACCAGTATCACCCCATCCTCTTTTTGCGCGTCGATCCGGACATGCTGCATTCCACCTCATACCTTGGCTCGCTCGTGAGCGGCGGCCTGATCCCGGATTACTCCCTTCACAGCTGGCTTGCCGCGGACCTCGCGGCATGCCGCAGCGAAACGGAGAAGTTCGTCAAGGAATTCAATGAGCCGCCTCCGCTGCTTTCTGACATTCCCGACAAGCAACTGATCGGGCCCTTGGCGAATTTCATCGTGTTTAAGGCCACCACGGACCACCGTCTGCTCAGCCATGCCGATCCGGAGCCGATCGTCCCCACGCAGGCGCAGGCACGTCAGTTGGCGGAGGACATGATCGTGGTCGCGCGATTTTATTCTTTGCCGCTGGACGATTTCGTCGCGATCGGCGCGATGGAAAACAATTACATGAGCGTGCGCGGCGATCTCGATCACGCCGTGTGGAAACGGCGCGCCCAACGCGGCGACATCGTCATTCGCCGCCGTCGTGGCCGAGTTCTCGTGCGCAATTATTCGCGCGGCCTGTGGCAGATCACGCG
Organism: uncultured Acidobacteriota bacterium; assembly: GCA_963753205.1. GTDB lineage: Bacteria > Acidobacteriota > Terriglobia > Acidiferrales > UBA7541 > Palsa-295. Next base: position 350,533 of record CAVWBL010000006.1, read on the forward strand.
CGAGACGCTACGCTACGCACAGCTTCTCTATCTGCGTGATCGCAACACGCGAGATTATTCGTCCCTTCCGGAAGCCCTTCAGCCAAAACTTTTTCAAGATCCCGACGAAGTGGAGCCGGAGACGCTCACCACGTACGCCGGCCTTATTCTGCGAAATCTGCTTGATCGCTTCCACGGGAATATCACGCAGGCCGTTGGCGCATACAACGGCGGCTCGCAAAATCCGAATCCCGACTACGCAAGGTCCGTCCACGCCATCGCGCAGTACGCGCGAAGAATGGTCGGCGACGCGGCCGCGATGAGCGTGCCACCCCAGGATTCGCCAGAAACCCCGTCGGCCCCATCTGCCCCGCCGGCGAACGCAGGACTGGGTCCAATCTAGCGCCGAAGGGCGACGGCAGTTTGCGCGGACTATGCGGACTTGAGGGGGCGGCGCGTTGTTTCGCGGAGACGAACAGCCGAATCGACTACGGTCTGCAAGCGCTGGGTATCGATCTGTGAGAGCCGCGTCAACCCATCCTGGCTGTCCACGGTGGCCTCGGCCTCGTGTCCCTCTTCCACGAGAATGTCCACCAGAAGCTGCGCCACGGTGGGCTCGTCTTCGACGATCAAAATACGGCCCCTCTGCGCTGCAATGGAAGCTTGTGAAAGCGCAGGCGCAGCAACCATATTTTCGCCCGGCGCGATCGCCACCACAGGCAAATCAATCGCGAATTTTGCCCCTTGGCCGGGCTGACTCTCGAAGCTCACTTCCCCGCCATGCTGTTGAACGATTCCGCACACAATGGAAAGCCCGAGGCCGGTTCCCACGCCCGGCGGCTTCGTCTTGAAAAACGGGTCGAAGATGCGCGAGGCAATGTCCGGTGCAATCCCCGGCCCATTGTCCACCATCTCCAAGCGAAGCCGGCGTTCTTCACCCGATTCAACACAACTCGTTCGTATCTAAACCTGCCCTTTTCCGCGCCCTTCGAGCATCGCGTGTTCGGCGTTCACAAGCAGATTCAGCACCACCTGCTGCAATTGATAGGGGTCGGCCATGGTCGGCGGAAGGTCGGCGGCGAGTTCGCAGACCACAGCGATGTTTTCCAGCCGCAATTCGTAGCTGCGCAGCGCGAGCGCCCTTTCCACAACGTCGTTTAAGTCGACGCGCGTCCTCTGCGCACGATTTTCACGCGCGAAATAAAGCAGGTTCTTTACGATGCGCCGCGCGCGCTCGGCCTCATGATAGACGTTGCGCGCTTCGGCAAGCCAATCGTTCGAGAGGCCGTGCCCCAGCAGCAGTTGCGCGTACCCCATGATCGTCGTGAGCGGATTATTCAATTCGTGCGCAATGCCGGAAACGAGGCGGCCGAGTGCCGCCATTTTTTCCGTTTGCAGCATAGTCGTCTCGCTCTGGCGCTCGCCCGTCACATCCGTGAACAACTCGAGCCAGCCGATCATCCGGCCTCGGGAATCGCGCAGCGCCCGGACGGTCCGTTCGAGCACACGCCGCGCGGGATAAAACAGCTCTAATTCGTCTCGCCGCTCCGCCAAGTCGCCGGACTTGAACGCTTGCCATGCAGCGCAAAAAGTGGAGGGTGCGCGAAGGCGTTCGCTCAGACGTTTCCAATCGTCGGCGGTAACGATGTTGACCGCCGCGCGCGCGTCCAATCCCAGAACTTCGGCAAAGCGCGGGCTCGCATAGCGGACGGTCCCATTGCTCTCGAGAAGACCACTGCTTCTGAGTCCGCCGCGGCGCGCGGTTCGGCTTCGGCGCGATCCGTAGGTTCGCGGTCGGAATTGCCGTCGACGCAGAGCAGCGTATCGCCGCTTCCCGGCAACACCGCCCGCAGCGTGACGCGCACAGGCGAGCCGCTCGCGAGTAGCGCATCGATGCTGGCTGGCGCAAGCGGCGCCCCCTCAATCCCCATTCGCGTCAGTTTCTCCGTAGACAGGGTGGCGACAAAACCGTCCAACGAACTCCGCGTAACATTTGCTTCACGCATTTTCAGCACGTCGCGCGCCCGCTGGTTCGCTTTTTGGATCACGCCCGTGGCGTCGACCACGAGCAGCGCCTCTCCGCTGGAGTCGAAGACGGCTCGGAATCCGGCGTCCGCAAAGGGGGTGATTTTGTCCCAACGAAGGGCTCCGCCCGCGCCTCGATCCAGTGCGCTCTTCTCGACGGCAGTGAAGTTTTGAGAACCGCGTGCGCCTCCGCTCTTTTCCCTCACCATTGCCCCCTGAAGGACCGCGTAGCTGACGAGAAAGGCGGCGCGAAACTCGAGGGGTGGCGGGGTCACAGCTGCCGCGCAGATTCCAAACGACGTAGGCTGCGCATGTGGCCAATCCGCGAAACGGGAGACTCCTGTGGCTCTCTGCCTTCCATGCGTGGCGGAACGGCTGCTAAATCTTTCCCGCTCAATGGCCGATTAAGTGCCGCGGCTCGTCACGCGTCTGGCATCTCGGGTGCACTCGACTCAGCAACTGTTTCTTCCTGGGGTGGGCTGGTTTGGTCGCGATGGCGCCAAGGCTGGAAATCCTGGGGAGCTTGTGGGGGACTCGCGAGCGGGTCCCCCTATTTTTTGTCAACCGTTCTTGTCGGCCCCAGCTTATACATTTCCCCCGCGATAAAGAACGATGAAGAACAAGGATGCCGCCCAAGAGGATGAGCCTGCGCAACTACACTTTCGGAGACAGCGGGGAAGCCAGCATAAGACTGCGGCGCCTCGCCGACCTTTACGAGCCGGAAACACGCGCGCTGCTCGGACGCAGCCGGATTCCTCCGCTGCGCGTGGCGATTGATCTTGGCTGCGGACCAGGATGGTCAACCGAACTCGTTCATGAAGTGCTCAAGCCGAGCCGCACGGTCGGGCTCGATGCTTCCGAGCACTTTATCGCGGAAGCGCGGCGAAATCGTGGGACAGAATTGGAGTTTCACGTTCAGGACGTGATCCGCGAGCCGTTTCCTGTCGCTCGTCCCGATGTTCTCTTTTGCCGCTTTTTATTGACCCACATCGCGCCGCCCGGCGAAGCGCTCGCCGCCTGGGCAGACGCGGCCGCGCCCGGCGCGGTCCTTCTCATCCATGAAACCGAGTCGCTGGAAACGGAAAATCCCGCCATCGACCGTTATTACGAACTCGTGGGCCTCTTGCAGGATCATTATGGGCAAGCGCTATACATCGGCGGCCTGCTGGAGGCATTCGTCGAACAAAGCGGATGGAATATCGTGGAAAGCAAGCGGCTAATGCTCCAAAAACCTGCGCGCAAAATGGCCGAATTGCACCTCTCGAATCTGAGGACGTGGCGGCACGATGAATATGCGAAGAAAGCGTTCGACGCGGCTGAAATCGATGGATTGGAACGCTCGCTAGAGCAAATTGTCAGAGGAGAGAGAAACGCCGGCGTCGTCGTGAATGCGGCGCGCCAGATCGTCGCGCGCCGGGCGTAACTCCCATTCAAGAGCTTCCGCCGCCTTTGATCTCGTACTGCTTGAGCTTCCGGTAAAGCGTCGTCTTGCCAATGCCCAGCACCTTCGCCGCGGCCATCTTATCGCCGCCCGATTCACGCATCGCGCGGAAGATCGCCCGCCGTTCCATCTCGTCGAGCGGAACGAGTTCCCCGCTCTGCGGCAGCCTTTCCGCGGTGCCGTATTGCAGGTTCGAGGGAAGGTCGGCGACATGCAAAATCGGGCCTGAGCCCAGGGCAACCGCTCGCTCGATCGCGTTTTCCAGTTCGCGTACGTTGCCCGGCCAATCGTAAGCCGTCAAGTGGACCATCGCGTCTTCCGAAATCGTGCGCGGTCCGTCCTTCGAGTCCGAAAATTTTTCGAGAAATGCATTCACGAGCAGTGGAATGTCCGTCTTGCGCTCGCGCAGCGGCGGCATTTTGATCTGGACCACGTTCAGCCGGAAGAACAAGTCCTGCCTGAACCGCCCATCGCGGACCGCGGCTTCGAGGTCTCGATTTGTGGCGGCAATCACACGCGTGGAAATAGGAATTCGCTCGGTCGAGCCGACCGGCTTCACTTCCCGTTCCTGCAAGGCGCGCAGCAGCTTGGCTTGCAAGTCGATCGGCAGGTCGCCGATCTCGTCCAAGAAGAGCGTTCCGTCGCCGGCGGCTTCCATCAGTCCCTGCTTCGAAAAGTTCGCGCCGGTAAACGCACCCTTTACGTATCCGAATAACTCGGATTCGATCAGCGTGGGAACCAGGGCCGAGCAATCGACGGGAACGAACGGCCGGTCTTTGCGGCCTCCCATAAAATGAATCGACCGCGCCACGAGTTCCTTGCCCGTGCCGCTTTCGCCCAGCACGAGCACCGGATAATTGTGATTGCTCACCTTCTCGATCATCCGGTAGACGCGCTGCATCTTCGCCGAAAGCCCGATCAGCCCGCCGAATCCGGGTCGCGAACGCAACTGCTCGCGCAGAACGCGATTTTCCTGGTCGATTTCAAGCGAATGCGCCACGCGGTCCAGCTTGCCGCGCAACTCCGGAATGTGAAACGGCTTCGTCACGTAATCCGCCGCCCCGCATTTCGTCGCCTCCACGGCGCTCTCAATCGTGCCGAACTGCGTTAGCACAATCACCGCGGTTTCCGGATGAGTCTCCCGCACCCGTTTGAGCAGGTTGATGCCTCCAATCGCGGGAACACGCAAGTCCGTAATGACGATCTCGATCGGATGCTCATCGAGGATTTCGATTGCCTGCTCCGTCGTGGACGCCGTCTTGGCGCGAAATCCTGCCTCGGTTACCACGTCCTGGCATAGGTTTCGCGTCGCGCCTTCATCGTCAACGATCAGTACAGTCGCCACAGGGCGCCGCGCCAGGGCCGTTTCGATACCCGCCGCCATAATGGCTGCCTCCTTTCCTGAATGCGAATTTCCCAAAACAGAATGCACGAGGAAGGCCAAAATGGAACATGCGATCCCATTGAAGGAAAAGGTACTTGCACTTGGTATAAGTGCGCGCGGGGCGAATCGTAGTCCCATTCTGGAACGGTTTGCAAGACCGAATTTCTACTGATACTCACAAGTCTCATGGTTCCTTCAGTCTGCAACGTTGGACCGCGACTTTCCCACTTTGAAACCGTTTCGCCTCGAACCCTATAATTTCGCTTAAAGCCCCGCACCCGTCCCCCCCTCCTTCGTCCGAAACCTAACAGGCCACCTAACCGCAATTTTTGCCATCAAACCATCCGTTTCCGGGCTTTCTGCCGGCGGAAAGGCTCCGTTTCAACCGGACAAGGAGAAAGAACATATGAACCTGATCCGCGTGTCTATGGCAGCGGTCTGCGCGCTGGCAATTGCTTCCGCAGCGCACGCACAGGGCAATGTGAACCAGCGTGCCGTCCCCTCGGGTACGCGCTTTCTCGCCTCTCTCGACGCTCCGCTCTCGACCAGGAACGCCAAGGCTGGCGACCATTTTCAGGCGGCAACACTCGAACCTCTCGTTGCAAGCGATGGCACGGTTCTTCGCGCCGGGACGGCGATTCGTGGTCACGTGGACAAAGTCGAAGACGCGCACAAGACTGGCCGCGCGCGCCTCTGGCTTACGTTTGACGACGTCAGGACGCCCTCCGGCTGGATGCCGATCGTCGCTGTGGTCGATGACGTTCCCGGCGTTCATTCGATCCGCGTCGACGAGCAGCGCGAAGGCGAAATTGAGGCGCAATCTGATCCGCGCAAAGACGCGGAAGCCGCGGCAGCCGCCGGTGCCCTCGTTGGCGCGGCAACGGGCGTCACCTCGCGCAATGCGAAAGACGCCGCCGCTGGCGCCGCGATTGGCGCCGTCACCGCCTATATGGTCGCAACCGGATTAGGGCAGCAAGTCACTCTGGATAAGATGACCAAGCTGGAGCTGACCCTGGAGCGCGACCTTCCGATCAGTTTCAACTAGCCGGCGACGCTCGCGCCAAATGAACTCAAGCCATCCGTCCAGGGCTCCCTGCCGGGAGCCGGTGCGCTAGTTTGTCCATGCGTCAATGGCTTGGTTTTCCGCCCTAACGCTGGTAGATTGAGTTTTTGATGGCATCCGATAACTCATCCCTCCAGCGAATCCTGATCGTCGAAGACGAGGAGAACGCCCGCAAGGGCTACGAAGCCCTGCTAAAGAAGTGGAATTACGAACTTCTCGGCGTCGGCAGCGGCGAAGAAGCGCTGGCGAAATTCCCCGAATTTGCGCCCGATGTCGTCCTCGCAGACGTCGAACTCCCCGGCATGAATGGCCTCGAGCTCCTCAGTCATCTCGGCGACGAGCTGAAACACGTCCCGGTCATCATTATTACCGGCCGCGGCAGCGACGAACGCGTCGTTCACGCCATCGAATCGGGCGCGTACTGGTACATCGAAAAGCCTCTAAAGCCGCCCGTGCTCCGCGCCCTTCTCGATCGCGCCCTTGTCCGTGCCCGAGACCAAAAAGCCGTGGCCGCACTCACTCGCCAGTTGCGCGATGCAGGCAGGCTGGGAAGGCTCGTCGGCACATCGCCGCCAATGCAAGACGTGATGCGCCAAGTGGAAATCGCCGCGCCATCGACGGCGTCTGTGCTGATTACCGGAGAAACCGGGTCGGGCAAGGAGATGGTGGCGCGTTCCATCCACATGCTCTCGCCGCGCGCTGAGAACCCCTTCGTCGCCATTAACTGCTCGGCCATCCCGGAATCGCTGATGGAAAGCGAAATTTTCGGTCACGAGCGGGGCGCCTTTACGGGCGCGGCCGAACGCCGCCTCGGCTGCTTTGAGCTTGCCGACGGCGGCACCTTGCTTCTCGACGAAATCGGCGAAATGCCCGCGCAGACTCAGGCGAAGCTCCTCCGCGTTCTGGAAGACCACAGGATTCGCCGCCTCGGCAGCAAAGTAGAAACTCCGGTTGACGTACGGGTAGCTCGCCGCCACCAATAAGAACCCCGAGCAAGCCGTCGCCGATGGTCATTTGCGGCAGGACCTTTACTTCCGCCTCAACGTCTTTCACATTCATCTGCCGCCGCTGCGCGAACACAAGCAGGACCTGCCTCTGCTCGTAGAGCATCTGCTGGCGGAAGTCTCCGAAAAACACGGCAAGCGCGTCACGGCGGCCGGTGCCGATGTGATGGAGCTGTTCAAGTCATATCCCTGGCCGGGAAACGTGCGCGAGCTGCGCAATGTGATCGAACGCGCAGCAATCGCTTCGGATCGAGGCATAATTACGCGTCAACATCTTCCCAGCGACTTCGGGCATGCGCCGGCCTCCGCTCGCCTCTTCCGCGCTGGGCGGACTGCGCTTCCCGGTCGGCACCACAGTTGACGCCGTGGAACGTGAGCTGATCCTCCAGACGCTTGCGGCGACCAGCCAGAACAAAACGCGCGCCGCCGAGCTGCTGGGCATCAGCCTGAAGACGCTACATAACAAACTTAAAGAATACGAGGCGGGGCGGAAAGATGCGTCTCAGCCTGAAAACTAAGTCGACGCTGGCGATTTCGGTCCTGGTTCTTGTCGTGGTCAGCGGACTGTCCGGCCTCTACATTGGCCGCCTCACCCAGCAGACTCTTCGTCTCGCGGACGACCGCGCGTCCTTCATCGCCCAGCAGATCTATGGGGCCTGCTCTCAGGCCAGCAGCGAAGCCGCCGAGCGCGGCGAAGCGCCCATTTCCGAGTCGCCCGCCGACGTGCGCGATTATGCGCAGCAGGCATTCGACAAAAGCAGTGCGCTTACTTCGCTGATTGAATCGGATCTCGGCTATTCCGCCACTATCTACGACATTCTGATCACCGATCAGAACGGCGTCGTTCTCAAATCGAGCGACGCAACCCTGCGTGGGCGGAAGATTGCCGTCCGTCCGCCGCTGGGAACTCTGGTGCGTGCGGGGTTCTTCGAAAAGCTGCGCGAGCTCTACGGACCGCCCCAGGTTTTCGAGTACTCTTATCCCTTCACGCTCGCGCAAAATACGTTTGATATCCGCGTCGGCTTGTCCTCTACGCTGATGAGGGACGAGCTGGATCCCGCGCTTCGCACTGCCGTGTACTACGCGATCGGCGCCGTCTTCATTTCCACATTTCTCGCGTTCGGCGTGAGCCTGCTCACCTTCCGCCCGATTGGCCGCATCTCGGCACAGCTCGACCGCATTTCCGCCGGCGAGTTTGACGGCGAGCCCGCCGTCACGCGCGCCGACGAACTCGGCGTCGTCAGCACGAAAATCAGCGGCATCGGCAAGCAGTTGCGCGACGTCCGCGAAATCTTCAGCGCCATGCAGGACAATCTCGATCAGGTGATGACAGGCCTCGGCGAAGGCCTGCTTCTCTTCAATGCCGAAGGACGCGCCGTTCTCGTCAGCCCCGCCGTCGAAAAATTCCTCGGTCGCGCCGCCGATGACCTTCAGGGACACGGCGCGGGAGAAATCTTCCCTCCGCGAAACCCGCTTCATGACGCCCTTCGCATCGAAGGCGACGACATTGAGTCGGTGGAAAGCAGAGAGGTGGTTCTGGAAGGGTTGGCGGGGCCCTCGCGCGTCAGCGTGAGCGCGCAGGTCATTCGAGAAGAGGGGCGCCGCATGGGAACTCTGGTCACGCTGCATGACGTCGAGTCTTACGAGCGTATCGGCAATCAATTGCAGCTTTCCGAGCGGCTGGCGGCTCTGGGGCGCGTTACCGCAGGCGTCGCGCACGAAGTAAAAAATCCCCTCAACTCGATGCGCCTTTGGCTCGAAGTATTGAAAGGCAATATGCCCGTCGAACCGGAGCCGCAGCAGGCCGTGAAGATGCTCGATAGCGAAATCGATCGCCTGGATCGCGCCGTGAAAACGTTCCTGAATTTCACGCGCGCGGTGGAAATTCAGCTCGAGGAAACGGACCTTCCGGCGCTACTGCACGAAATCCTGCAGGCTGCTAAACCTTCGATCGTGAAGGCGGGCCTGGATCTGCGCGTCGACCTTCCCGCGGACTTCCCTCCCGTTCTGCTGGATCGGCAGCTGATTCACCAGGCCGTACTCAATCTGCTCATCAATGCTTGCGATTTCACCGGACCCGGCGGACGCGTTTCCCTCGCTCTGCGCCGTTCCGGCGACTATGCCGTGATCTCAGTGAGGGATACCGGAAGCGGGATCCCGCTCGAAGAACAGAAGAAGATTTTCCAGCTGTTTCACACCACGCGGCCCGGTGGATCGGGCATCGGGCTGGCCAACACCTTCCGGTTTGTACAATTGCATAACGGTCGGATAGAATTCGAATCAGAGCCTGGTCGGGGGACTACGTTCCGCATTGAGCTTCCGCTCGCGCGCCATGCGGAATTCCCTGCAGCCGAAGCTTCGAGCGCCACCGAGCGCTTCGCGTAAACGGTCATGCCCAGCCGTCGCAACAAAATTCGATCATACTTTTTGCTAGCCGCCGGTCTGGCGCCTATCCTGATCGCCGGCTGCAATGAGACGAAGGTTCATGCTGCTATTCCCGCGCCCACGCCGCCTCCCGCGACGCACGCGCGGCCGATGACCGTCGCACCCGACACGGACGCCGCTCCGCCCATGGAGGCCGCCGATCTCCCTCCGGATATTCCGCAGACTTCCTCAAACGACATCGTGAACCTCGCCCCGTCTCCTGTTATCACTCCACCGCGGCGCCCGACTGAACGCGGACCCATCGAGAGCGCCGAACAGGACAACTCTTCCCGTCCGGCGCCGAAGATCGCACCCGAGCTTTCCCCAAGCGATCAAGCCGCCAAGCAAAAGCAGTTCGAAGACGATTCCGCCGTCGCGACGCGAAACCTTCAGCTCGCCACGAATCGCCAGCTCAATGCCCAGCTGCAGGATATCGCGGACAAAGTTCGCGAATTCCTCAATCAGGCCACCGACGCGAGCAAGACAGGCGATTGGGTCAGCGCACAGAGTCTCGCGCACCGCGCCCGCGTCCTTTCCGAATCGCTGGTCCAGTCCTTAGGCTACTAAGCGAATGAAACATCTCGCGTTTCTTTTAAACTTTTCCCGAATCAACGAACTCTTTCGCGCATCCTTTACACCATGGAATATCGACAGCTCGGTCATTCAGGCCTTAAAGTTCCCGTTCTTAGTCTCGGCACCGGCACATTCGGCGGAAGGGGTAAATTCTTCGGCGCATGGGGTTCGAGTGACGTTGCCGAGGCGACTCGCCTCGTCGACATTTGCCTCGACTCTAGCGTAAATCTCTTCGACACGGCGGATGTCTACTCGAAAGGTCTCGCCGAAGAGATTCTCGGCAAAGCGATCTCGGGCCGCCGCAACAAGGTTCTCATTTCCACAAAGGCCACGTTCGCCATGGGCCGCGGCCCAAACGACCTGGGCTCATCGCGCCATCACCTGCTCGCGTCATGCGAAGCGAGCCTTCGCCGCCTCGGCACCGATTACATTGACATTTATCACATGCACGGCTTTGACGCGCTCACGCCTGTCGATGAAGTGCTTAGCACTCTCGACGGTCTCGTGCAGAGCGGCAAAGTCCGTTACATCGCCTGCTCGAATTTTTCCGGCTGGCACCTGATGAAATCTCTGGACGTTTCGCGCCAGTACGGCTGGTCGCGATACGTCGCCCATCAAATCTACTATTCGCTCGTCGGCCGCGAATACGAATGGGAGTTAATGCCCCTCGGCCTCGATCAGCAGGTCGCCGCGATTGTCTGGAGTCCGCTCGGGTGGGGACGCCTCACCGGAAAATTGCGCCGCGGCGCTCCCTTGCCGAAAGTCAGCCGCCTCCACGAAACGGCCGAGTCTGGTCCGCAGGTGGACGACGAATCTTTGTATCGCGTAGTTGACGCGCTGGACGAGATTGCAAAAGAAACCGGCAAGACAATTCCGCAAATCGCACTGAACTGGCTATTGCAGCGTCCCACCGTCGCCAACGTCATCATCGGCGCGCGCAACGAAGAGCAACTTCGCCAAAATCTCGGCGCCGTCGGCTGGAATCTCACGCCCGATCAAATCGCAAAGCTCGACGCCGCCAGCAACGTCACGCCAATCTACCCGTACTGGCATCAGCGCCAATTCCAGGAACGCAACCCCCTTCCCGTACCGCCGCGCACTCGCGAGTGACTCGAACATTCGCAACTTCAGCACTCTGCGAAAAAGAGAAGGCTGTAGGAGTCGGAGCTTCAGCTCCGACATAAAAAAACGGCGCGAAGCGCCTCCTTTGCGCTGCTCCACCCGCAGCAAGCGCTCGATTTGCACGCTTGATCCGGTCTCTCTGCCTTGCCACACAGCGCAAATACGCGACCGATTTGAACGCACGCCTAATTCCCCGCCGGCTTCCACTTCTCCAAAAACGCCGTCACATCCTCCGGCCCAATCTTCACGCTCGATTCAAATTCCCCATGCTGCTGGCTGAAGACAACCGTTCCGTTCGGATCGAGAACGGCAAGCACCGGAACTCCCTTATCGAGCGGCACCTGATACTTCTTTGCGACGTCGAGATTTTTGTCCATGTCGCCGATGTTCACGTGGACCAGGTGATAATTCGCCTCCACAATGGGCGCCAGTTCGCGCGAGCGAAACGCCGCATCCAGCACATGGCAGTCGTAACACCAGTTCCCACCAAACACCAGAATCACGCGCTTGTGATCTTTCGCCGCCGCCGCAAGCGCATTCCGGATTTCCGGCGCGGCATCTTCCGGAGCGGGATACAAATCCACATTCGGCTTCGCCGGTTCCGGCAGGCGCTCCACGGGCCTGGGTTCCACGTCGCCCCTCTGCGTCAGTCCGATCTTCCAGCCGTCGGCTTCTTTGATCCAGACTTGCGCGGCACTCACAATAAACGGCTTCTTCGCGCCCGCGTCGCTCAGATCGAATTCAATCCGCAGCACCAGCACAACCATACTTGGGTTCGGCCGCTCGATTTCGAGGATTTTCGGGTCCACATTGCTGATGCCCTTTGCAGCCAAAGCAGTCCAAAACGCAGGCTCTTCCGAAGGATCCGTGATTGTCTCGGTCGATGTCTTCGTCTGTGCGGCAGGCGTCGTCGAATAAAACCGTGCAAGCGCCGCCCGATTTCCCGAATTGACCGTCGTCGCCCATTCATTCAATGGCGCAAGATTTTCCGCGCTCGAAGCGGCATCCTGTTTCGCAGGTGCGGCGCGCAGCGCGACGCTACAGCCCAGACAAACAAAGAGCAAGGGAATCAAAATTGCCAGCCGGGTCCGCCTATCTCGTTTCATTGCTTGCCTCATCCTAAGCAGGGTAAACCGCCGCGATTCCAGATCAGAATACCTGACGAACGCGACTCTCGCATCCGTGTCATCGCCGCACCCGTGTCAATATCCTCAGCGGTTTTATACTCCTCTGGGCAGCAAACCAGCGCCGCGTGGCACAGCCACTCCTGGCTGTGCGGATTCAATCCAGAAACGGCGAAACCCGACGGGCCTTTCTCTCCTCTGCCTCCTTAACCTCCTCTATTTCCTTTGCCTCCAGTGCGCACTCACTCCGTTACACTCCTCGGCATCCAAATAGCAGGTGCCAGGCCCAGCCGAAGCCGAGCACGAACGGTCACACCGGATCGCCGATACGGCGCACATTTCCCCGGTCGGGTGCCGTCTTCGTCGCGGCCCTCGCGACGAGTACGGTTTTCTGCCATGCGCTCTCATTCGCCGCTCTTAGAGCGCTTTATTGACCGGACTTGCGAGACGCCACGTTGGTTAGTGCGCTCTGAATGGCCGCCCGTGCCTCATCGGTGACCTCCACCACGGGACCTCCATGGTATAGCGCCGGGGGCGGAGCGACATCATTCCACGTGGCACCTGGCCGATATACGGCCACATAATCCCATACGATTCCGTGCCCGTCGCGTTCACCCATTGCATGCGAGAGGAGCCGTCCCTTGTCCCAGAATTGCAGCGCGCGAGGATCAGGAATGCGCTCCAGTGCGGATGTGGAGGGCGAAGACCAGTCGGTCCAGAGAACAGGCTCCCAAACAACGAATGTCCGCACGGGTTTGCCGGAAAATTCCTTCAACATTCGCCCGGCGGATGATGCGCCCTCAAGACACACCGGGCAGGTGGGCGAAAAGAACATTAGGACGCGGATGTCGTCCTTTGCTGCGTCAAATTCCTTTGCGATGCTGGCCACGTTTCGTGAATTCAGCCTCTGCAGCGCCGGCTGACCTGCCGGGACCCTGCTTCCGCCATACACGTAGGCGCCGCCCGCCAGTAGAGATATGCCTATCAGAATGCCGACAATCGATTTGCCGTTCATACAATCACCTCGATAGAATGTCGGCCGCCAGATTGGCCATCACTTGCGGAAATACGATGGAGAAAAACACGAATGCAGTCGACGTTGCCAGGAGAATTAGGCTGATCCCGCTGACTTTGCGGCCGCAAGCCCGCGCACTTTTTGCTTGATAAAATCCATAAACGAGCATCGCCACGGCAAGTGCGAGTAGATAGGGTTTCGCTCTGACAAGAAAGTCTGCTCCTACAGCAACTCCGCCCGCCGCGAGGAACGGCAGCGTCGACATGCAGCAACTTGACGCCGCGAGGATGCTGCCGATAGCCGCCACACTCGCGATGCTGGGATTTCCCCCCTTTCGATTCTGCGTGCTACTCATTTACCACTCCCCGTGCCGCCCGCAATCTGGCGCGGACCTTTGCCTCCGAAGGTACGCCCCCGGGATACCATCTGCACGCAAGCCCTACTCCCGCTCCAAGCGCTTCGGAATCCGCATTAGGTTCAATATCGGCGCCGTCGATTAGGATCGTAGGCGACCCGGCAAACTGTCGTGGTCTGGATGCTTCCGAGTCCTGAACATGAACGGGGCATATTTCCGCTGTGACGCCTTCCTCTTTGAGAATTTTCTTTAGAAGATCGACCGTGGGCAGATAGCTCGGGCAGCCTCTGAAGTGCAAAACCTCGATCTTCATTTCTACTTCCCCTTGGCTTCTTCAAGCATCGGGCACCGCTCTTTGCGGCGGGTCTTTCCCGTTCTGAGGTTACGTTCGCATTTTCCAAACTGGCTCATCAGCTCTTTCTCAAGATTCTCAAGCTGGCGGACTTCTTCATGCACCGCCTGAACCTTGGCGCGCAGCAAATCGCGCACGTGAGAACAGGCGTGTCTTCGGTCGCGCTGCAGGAGGAGTAACAGCTCTCGAGTCTCTGAAAGCGAAAAGCCAAGTTGCTGTGCTCGCCGGATGAAGATAATTCGTCGAACGTCCTCGGCCTGAAACAGTCGGAAACCACCCGTGGTGCGGGCTGGGCGTTCCAACAAACGCTGCCTTTCATAGAACCGGATCGCATCCGCACTCAAACCGGTTCTCTTTGAAACTGTTCCGATCTGCATTCCACCGGTCATCAAAAGTAGAATACACTCTGGAGCCTACTCCAGAGTCAAGCGGCATTTGTGAGCGGGTTTGGGCAGGCGCCAGGTCCAACCGGCGCCGGGCACCGGCGCCCCTACCGGATCGTACGGTCCACCTTCCCCGGGGCGGGTGCTGCATTCGTCGCGGGCTTTGCGAGAGTGCACGTTTTCGAAGTAAAGTGTTTCTACGCCGCCAATCGCGCCATTTCGCTCCCAAATCGCCCCACGAGAGCCATCATAAGGCGCACTTTTGGCACAAATTGGCTTCCCGCAAGCGCGTCAAGACGGGAAAATGTTTCCCCTTATAAAGTACTTGATGTTTAGTAACTACTATTCTATCATCAGCCGGTGAATGCGGCCAAACTCATCGAAAGACGCAGACACCGCCACTCGCGCCCGCAAAAGCCCACCGAACGATTTCTAATCGATAGTAAAAGTCGTGATTTAGGCCCCGGCTCTAGTGGCGGCTTTTCTCTTCCAGCGCTCATCGATTACCGGTCGCCAGTCACGCAATTTCGACAGTCTGCCGATTAGAATCGATCGTAAGCCCCGTGCTCTCAACAAAAGCCGCGTTTCTAATCGACAAAAAGGGGGATTTTTCTCAGCCGTAGCCCAACTTCCGCAGTTTGAAGAATAAATACCTGTGTTTTCAATACGGACATGTCCGAGTCTTCACTACACTTGGGCCATTTCCAGCGAGTTGGGGATATGCAGATTCAGGTGTTGCAACAGTATCGCCTGGTGCTCAGTCGGTCGACTGATGCAGCGCTTGCGGATGATTACTCCGTTGCGCGTCGGTAACACGACGTCGACCAGGGTGATGTCCGCCAACTCCTGGAATAGTTTTCGTGGTTCGTTGCCCAACCCAGCGTGTTGGCAGAGTTGCGCCAGCGTCTTCCACAACACAAAGGCCAGAAAGCACACCGGGATGTGTGCTTCCACCCGCTCTTGTTTCTGGTGCCAGATCGGTCGCAGTTGCAAATCCGTCTTCTGGATGCGGAACGCGGCCTCGGCCTCGGTCAGCTGCATGTAGGCACGCCAGAGTTCTTCTGGGCTCCAGTCCGTCACGTTGCTGCGCAACACATAACAACCCTCACTGAGTTGTGCCCACTCCCGCCAGCGATCGATTCTTTTCCACTGACAGTTCGCAAAGCCGTCTGTATCGGGATCGATCTTGACCTCAAACGCTCCCGCTGCCCGAGAGTTCTTGCCCAGTAATCGCCCCACCCGCTGCCCCACAGCGGCCGGCAGTTGTTTGCGCTTGGCGCAGCTGGCCACGATCTTTGCCAGCCCCTCCTCGATGCGTTTCTCAAAGCGCTCATGCATGGCCTGCTCTTTCTCTTTCCTCTGCGCACTCCGGCACAGAAGAAATACTTCTTCCCCACCAGGGGCCGGACACAATCGCACCTGCAGACCTTCCCGCACTTGATTCCAGTCTTTGGCGCCCAGTTCTCCCTCGAACCGTTTCAGCATGCCCTTCGGTGTCCCCACGATGTACCGTCGCTGGGCTTCCTTCAAAAACCGCACGTTCTCTTCGCTCACCATGCCGCGATCCAACACCCAGATACGGTTTGCTCTCCCGTACAGTCGTTCACGA
Source organism: uncultured Acidobacteriota bacterium (assembly GCA_963753205.1). Classification (GTDB taxonomy): domain Bacteria; phylum Acidobacteriota; class Terriglobia; order Acidiferrales; family UBA7541; genus Palsa-295. Next base: position 366,386 of record CAVWBL010000006.1, read on the forward strand.
TTTCTTCCAGCGTGGTTCCGTCATTGCGGTTCCCGGTGAACAACTGGTAGCCCAAAGGCATTCCTTCGCGGCTTACCACCAGAGCAATGTTCACCTGCTTGCAGTCGGGGCGTTGATCGCGCGAATAACCCCGCTGAGCCGATTCGTTCCGCTGGGCCTCGCCTTCGAAGTACGTACTGGTGACGTCGTACAACAACAGGTCGTAGTCCAAATCGAATAGTGCTCCCAGGCGATTCTTCAGATGTTTTTCCAACTCTTCCTTATGCGCAAGGAGTCGCCCTGCCGCATCCATCTCACCGAGGTAGGCCACCACGCGCTGCCGTGGGCCTCGCGACGAACGATAACTCTCGACCAGCGCCCAGTAGCCATGACGCTTGCCATCCTTGTTGCGATAGCAGCGACGCAAGTACATGCATCGATCCTACGCATGGCTACTCCACTTTCAAGAGGGTTGGTCTTCACTACAAAGCCTTTTTCGCGGGACACGCAATACTTCCTGAGGACTCGCACTGAGGATAGGAAGGTTAAGAAATCTGTAGATTCGAATTACTCCGAAAATGTGCTCAAAAAATATTCAAACCACCTCAGGCTGCGGAAGGTGGGGTAGGCCCAGGGCACCCGAACCTGGAACCTGCTTCTCGCCAACTGACAAGAATTCAAAACGGCGTAACTCTATGAAAATAAAAGGAGGCATGCAGTTCTAATGGCGGTAGCCAGCGGGAGAAACGAAAAAACGCCTACTCGAAGCCGATCAAGACGACTTCGGGCGAGGTGCCTATGCGGAGCGGCGGGCCCCAGGTGCCAACGCCGCAGGAGGTGTAGACGAGCAAACTGCCCAGGCGCTTCAAACCGTAAACGAACGGGCCATAAATTCGCTTTGTAACCCACGTGAACGGGAAAAATTGGCCCGCATGGGTATGTCCGGAGAGCTGCAGACCGATTTTTTCCTCGGCGGCGACAGGCAAATGATGCGGCGCATGCGTGAGCAGAATGCTCGCGCAATTCGGATCAAGATTCGCTTTGCGCAAAATCGAGCGATATTGCTCGGTGTTCACGGATTCATGATGGTGTACGCCGACGATCTGCATTCCGTCGACGATCACCATCTCGTTATTGAGCACGCGCACGCCGGAGCTTTTCACCGCATCGAGATACTTGCCGCGGTCGGTAAACTCTTCGTGATTGCCGGAAACAAAATAGGTCCCAAGCGGCGTCACGATTCCGCGCAAAGGCTCGGCAAGGCGTTTAGCGTCGACTTTGGTCCCGTCATACATATCGCCGCCGACGAGCACGATATCCGGCGCCAGTCCGGTGAGGAGCGCGGCAAGGCGCTTGGCAAAGCGGTAGCCGCGCACATGGCCGAGGTGAACGTCCGAAACAAACGCCGCGAACCGCCCGTGCCACGCCGCCGGCAGGTTCGGCAGCTTCACGGTGACATGCCGCACGCGGATGCACATTGAGTTCAGGACGCCGTAGATGCCGACCAGCAAACCGGCTCCGAAGAAGACATAAGCAATGTCGGTCTTAGCAGCGGCATGGCCGACCGCCGCCGCGGCGCCATATCCGATCCAACTCGCGCAGGCAGCCAGGAACACATACGTCAGCGTTCCCAGCCAGGTCGCCGCCACTCGGTAAAAGGCACGAACCAGCGCGTTCGAGTAAATCCAGGCGAGGAGCGACGCAGGCACAAAAGTCACAGAAAGAGCGGCAATCGCCGCGCGAAGAGCGATCGTCGCCCGCGGAGATGGTGCAATGAGGGCGACCAGCGTCTCGTAGATAAAGAAATGCCCCAAAAATAAAATCGACTGCGCAATCACAATGAACGGAAGGATTCTTCGGCGCATATTCCCCTATACATTCTACTTAGATGCGGCATTGCCCTGTGACGAATCACGTTTCAAGGTGCATGTACCGGCACTGAGGCGAGCAGCACGCTTGCACCGTTCCAGAGAATCTGGACGCCGATGCAAACGAGGAGAAAAGACGAGAGGCGCAAAATCACGCTCATGCCTGTCGGCCCAACGAGCCGTGCGATCCGCTCTGCCGAGCCATAGCAAAGAAATACGGTAATGGAAACGATCAGCGATCCCACGAGCGCTGCAATAAATGAAAGCAGATCAAAGCCGTGGTGCTGCGGAGCATTGGCGCCAAGCGTGATGGCCACCGAGATGGAGCCGGGTCCGACCGTGAGGGGTAGAGTGAGCGGATAGAAGGCGTTGCTGAGGATGTCGCTCCGATTTACGGCGTGATGCGACGAGCCTTTTTCGCCCTCATCATCTCGCCGATTCAGCATCATCCAGCCGGTGGAGATGACGACCAGCCCGCCGCCTACCTGAACAACGGGAAGCGAAATATCGAAGAAGGAGAGGATGTGCGTCCCCACTAGCAGCGACACAATGAGCAGGAAGAAGCTGTTGAAGGCGATCCGCCACGCAAGCCTCATCCGAGTGGAGGAGTCATAATCCCGCGTGAGGAGGAGAAATATGGGCGTAGAGCTGAGCGGGTTCACGATCGGAAGCAGCGCGCTGATAATTAGCAGCGTGCTTTTCACCACCTCCAGCATGGAGCCTCCGCACGGCCGATCTGAAGTATGAGGAAAAATTTGTGCAAAATGTGCCTAACACCCTCTCCTACAGGAATTTACCTTAGCAATTCTACCGTGCTTACTGGATTGTTCAGACCGCCAATACCTTCTAACAAGGAACGCTGCGGAGGCGCCCACATGACAACCCCTTTTGATGTAGTGGTGGTTTCGTCGGATCTGGAAAATCGTCGTCACGTATCGGATATTCTCATCTCCCAGGATGTAGACCCGATTTGCATTTCGACGTTGCGCGAATGCCACGAAGCTCTGGCGAAGAACCGAGTGGGGTTGGTCTTTTGCGACCCTCACGTCGCCGACGGGACCTACCAGGACTTGCTCGCCGCCTATCGGCTTACCGACCACAAGCCGAGGGTGGTGGTCACGTCGCGTTGCGCTGACTGGGAAGATTTCAAAGAAGCGATGAGATGGGGCGCTTTCGATGTAATCTCATCCCCTTGCCGCCCCACAGACGTCGAATGGATGCTGATCCAGGCGCGCCGGGATGAGCGGCACCGTACCGAAGGCCCGGTGCCTGCGCGGGTTGAACGCAGAGAATTCGCGAGAGTCGCCGGCCTATAGACGCTCAAAGAAGCGATTGCTGGTGCCCGGGGCGGGATTCGAACCCGCACAACCTTACGGTCAAGGGATTTTAAGTCCCCCGCGTATGCCATTCCGCCACCCGGGCACACTGCACGTAAGCCTAACCCACTGAATCACTTGCTGCAATACTTCGCCTGTGCCGCTGGCGGTACAACGGTCTCGCTAGCAATCGTGTCGGTGGCCCATCGCCTCCCTCTGCAATGCTTTCGAAACGAGCCTCTCCACGGCGGCCAGAATACGCTTCGGACTGCCCGAACAATCACTCTGAACAATAATATTGTTTTGGAGATTCGGCGCCTGAGATGCTCGAGCTCGTCAGTGACGTGGCTTGCCGCTGTTGCGCGGGACATTGCTTTCCGCGCGACATCAACGCGGCGCGACAGGTCGCCGTGATCAATAGCAGGCTTGCACACGATTTCTTCGGTAACGAGGACCCGATCGGACGAACGATTAAATTCGACGTTCTCGATCACTTTTCTGACGCGCCGCACAATGCTTTTTTCCAGATTGTCGGGACAGTGGCGATGCTTCGCGGGTGTCGTGGTAGGGCTCTTGGCCAGTTGGACGTTGACGCGATTGATGGCCAGTCAAATTTGGGGTGTAGCAGCGACCGACCCATGGACATTCGCTGCCGTAATGATCGTTCTCACTGCGGTTGGCGTGACGGCCTGTCTGCTTTCAGCACGGCGAGCAATGCGGGTCGACCCTTTAATCGCGCTCAGATATGTCAGATATGAGTGACGAGTTCAAAAGCCGTTTCCCGACGTAGCCTCTACAATTTCGCACTGTTCTCCGAATTTTTCTCACTGCTTACCTCGCCATTGACGAGCGCCACGATGCGTCGCCGACCATTTACAAATTGCTGTGGCTGGCACGGACGGCGAGGGAAGGCCCGCTCGCTTTAAGCGATTAAACCGAAAATCCGCTGGGTAGAATACACGCAATGCCCGATGGCACGCGCTGCGCCAGATACGCAATTCTAAGACGTACCGTTTCGCAGATGCAATGACGCCTGCGAACGGTTTGCGACGTTGAGGTTCTCCAGCTGGCCCCGCCCCAGACGACCACGGCGTATTTTGTTCACGCCGATCTTTGCAAACGCATAGGCGTTCCCGCGAGAGTCGCACACAAGATCAACCGCATTAGAGTGCATCCAAGGAGAAGCGAAATGACCGCCGCCGATGTCATGATCGAAACCCTGATCAATTGGGGAGTTGAGGTAATTTTTGGATTCCCGGGAGACGGCATCAACGGAATCTTCGAATCGATCCGGACACATGCCGACAAAATTAATTTCGTTCAGGTACGCCACGAAGAAGCGGCTGCCTTCATGGCGACCGGCTACGCCAAATTTACGGGAAAGCTCGGCGTATGTCTTGCCACGTCCGGCCCGGGAGGGATTCATCTGCTCAACGGCCTCTATGACGCCAAGATGGACGGGCAGCCGGTACTCGCAATCACCGGCATGGCCTTTCACGACCTCATCGGTACTCACGGCCAGCAAGACGTCGAGATGGACAAGCTTTACATGGACGTCGCGATCTACAACGAACGCGTCATGGGCCCGGCGCACGTGCAAACGATTACGGAAATCGCCTGCCGAACCGCGGAAACGTTTCGCGCAGTAGCGCATATTACGTTCCCGAAAGATACCCAGAGCATGCCATACGATCCAAAGGACCAGAAGTCGCCGCGGAACCGCGCGAATCATGTCTCCACGGTCCACGCGAGAGCGCTATCGGTGCCGCCGGAATCACAGCTTCACCAAGCCGCGGAACTCATTAACGGGGAAAAGAAAATCTGCATATTGGCCGGCCGCGGCGCGCTCCAGGCCACGGACGAACTCGAACAGGTCGCAGAAATTCTCGGCGCCCCGATCGTGAAGCCCTTATTGGGCAAAGGCGCGGTTCCCGATGACAGCCCGTACACGACCGGAGGCATCGGCCTGCTCGGCACGAAGCCCTCTGAAGAGGCCGTCCGCAGTTGCGACTTGCTGTTCATGATCGGAACTGCCTTCCCCTACCTCGAGTTTTTGCCAAACCCCGGTGAAGCGAAATCCGTGCAGATTGAGCTCAATCCCGGACGGATTTCGCTGCGCTACCCGGCAGACGTGGGCCTCGTTGGCGACAGCAAAGAAACGTTGCGGCGCTTGATTCCGATGCTGAAGCACAAAAAAGATCGCAGCTTTTTGAAGAAGGCGCAATCGGGCATGAAGGATTGGTGGGAGTACATGGAGCGCCTCGGAACATCCCAAGCAGCACCACTGAAGCCTCAGGTCGTGGCCTGGGAGTTGGGAAAGCGGCTGCGCGATGACGCGATAGTGGCGTGCGACAGCGGCACCAGCGCCACATGGTTTGCACGGCACATCCGCGCCCGGCGTGGGCAAATGTATTCGCTTTCCGGCAACCTCGCCACCATGGCCGTCGGCCTTCCCTACGCCCTGGCCGCACAGTATGCGTATCCGAATCGCCAGGTGATTGCGTTCGTCGGCGACGGCGCGTTCACGATGCTCGGTTTCGAAATGCTCACTGCCGTGAAATACAAGCTGCCGGTGAAGGTAGTCGTGATGAAGAACAACTATCTAGGGCAGATCAAGTGGGAACAGATGGTGATGCTTGGAAACCCGGAGTATGGGGTCAAGCTCCAGCCTATGGATTTCACCAAATTCGCCGAGGCGTGCGGAGCTTATGGCATGCGCGTAGACGACGCCAAGGACGTTCCCAATGCCATGGATCGCTTCCTCAATATCCCGGGGCCGGCCGTACTTGAGGCCGTGATCGACCCGTTGACTGCGCCTCTTCCCCCGGAAGTGAAGCCCGAGCAGGCCTTCCATTTTGCGGAGTCTCTGGTACGCGGAGAACCGAAAGCGCGAAAGATCATGAAGGAGGCTTTCATCGACCGCGCAAGAGAGATCGTCTGATGCGGCCCAACGCAAGCGAACCGGCCCTCGCGCCGCTGACGTTTAGGAGACGCCTCGCATGAGCACCGTTCTTCCGCTGGAAGCGAAACATGAAGGTAAAGACCAGTCCGAAAAGAGAGCCAAGACGATTGCTGCGGGCGTCGCACGGATCGACGTCCGCGGTCTAAAAAACGCGCTTGAGGGCAGGATCGAAGGCGAAGTGCGGTTTGACAGAGGCAGCCGCGCTATCTACGCCGTGGACGCCTCGAATTATCGCCAAGTCCCGATCGGAGTTGTCATCCCGCGCCATATCGAAGATGTCGTCTCCACTGTCCAGATCGCCCGCGAGTACGGCGCTCCGATTCTTTCGCGCGGCGGCGGCACAAGCCTTGCCGGCCAATGCTGCAATACCGCCGTGGTGATGGATTGGAGCAAATACGTCAATCAGATCCTCGCAATCGATTCCGTAAAGCGTGTCGCCCGCGTTCGTCCGGGTTGCGTTCTGGACGATCTCAGAAACGCGGCCGGCAAATACGGTCTCACGTTCGGACCTGATCCCGCCACCCACAACCACTGCACGCTCGGCGGCATGCTCGGTAACAACTCTTGCGGCATTCACGCACAGATGGCGGGCTCGGTCGCCAGCAACGTGGAGTCCATGGAAGTGCTGCTTTACGACGGCACGCGCATGACCGTCGGTTGGACCAGCGAAGAAGAAATGGACGCCACCATACGCCAGCGTGGGCGCGCCGGCGAAATCATGGCTAAACTCACGAGCCTCGCGTCGCGTTACGAAAGCCAGATCCGGCGCCGCTTTCCGAATATTCCTCGACGCGTTTCCGGCTACAACTTGGATCAACTCCTCTTCTCTAAGGACAATCCGAAGATCAACCTCGCGCGGGCGCTCGTGGGCTCGGAAGGAACGCTCGTCACGATTCTCGAGGCCACGTTCCGCTTGATCCACAATCCGCCGTTTCAAACGCTCGTCGTTCTCGGTTATCCCAACGTTTATCAAGCAGGAGACCACGTTCGCGAAATCCTCGAATTTAAGCCGATGGGCTTTGAGGGTATCGACCGCATGTTGATCCAGAACATGCAAAAAAAAGGCCTGCATACGAAGTATCTGAACAAATTGCCAGACGGCGATGCATGGCTCCTCGTTCAATTCCCGGGCGAAACCCAACAGGAGGCGGATGACCGCGCCCGCGAACTGATCGATCACCTCAAACGCAAACCTCACACGCCGAACATGAAATTCTACGACGATCAGGAGGACGAGAAGGCTGTCTGGGAAGTTCGCGAGTCCGGATTGGGAGCGACTGCGTTCGTACCCGGCGAGCCTGCCGCATGGCCCGGTTGGGAAGACGCGGCAGTGCCTCCCGATACAGTCGGTGATTATCTGCGCGATTTTTGCAAGTTAATGCAGAAATTCGGCTACGAGGCGGCCCTTTACGGACATTTCGGCATGGGGTGTATCCATTGCCGCATCACGTTCGATCTCACTAGCAGCAAAGGGATCAAGGATTATCGCGCCTTCGTTCAGAAGGCCGCCGAACTTGTCTCCCATTACGGCGGCTCGCTTTCGGGCGAACATGGTGACGGCCAGTCTCGCGCCGAATTGCTTCCCATAATGTTCGGCAAGGACATCGTCCGCGCATTCCGCGAATACAAGAGCATCTGGGATCCCGATTGGAAAATGAATCCGGGCAAAGTAGTCGATCCATTTCCGCTGGATTCGAATCTTCGCCTTGGCGCCGGTTACCATCCTGCAGAGCCCAAGACGCATTTTAAATTCCCCGAGGATGATGGCAGCTTCGCGCACGCCACATTGCGCTGCGTCGGCGTCGGCAAATGCCGACGCACAAGCTCGGACGTCGCCGAGAACCAAACTATGTGCCCCAGCTTCATGGCGACCCACGAAGAGAAAGACACCACCCGCGGCCGCGCGCATCTGCTCTGGGAGATGTTGCAGGGCTCGGTCATTAAAGACGGCTGGCGCGACGAACGCGTAAAAGACGCGCTTGATCTCTGCCTCGCCTGCAAGGGCTGTAAAGGCGATTGCCCTGTCAACGTGGACATCGCGACGTACAAATCGGAATTTCTTTCGCATTACTACGAGGGGCGCGTTCGCCCGCGTTATGCGTACGCCTTCGGCCTCATCGATAAGTGGGCGCAGATCGCTTCGCGCTGGCCGGGGCTTGTGAATCTTGCGGCGTCAACGCCCGGCGTCCGCGAATTCATGAAGTCGGCGGCCGGCATGTCCCCGCAGCGCTCCATTCCGGAGTTCGCGCCGGAGACTTTTCAATCGTGGTTCGCGAAGCGAGGCCGCCGCCGAACGGGCCATCCGAAAGTTGTGCTGTTTCCGGATACGTTCAACAACCATTTCTTCCCGAGAACGGCAAAGGCCGCAGTGGAAGTTCTCGAACATGCAGGCTATGACGTTGAAGTGCCACGGATGCATATATGTTGCGGGCGACCCCTCTACGATTACGGCTTCCTTGATCTGGCGAAGAGTTACCTTCTCAAGATTTTCGATGCTCTCATGCCTTACGTCTCCGCCGAAACGCCGGTTGTTGTGCTTGAGCCAAGCTGCTGGTCTGTCCTGCGCGACGAGATCCATGGCCTCTTCCCGAAACGCAAAGAAACTCACGCAATTATGGAAAACACGTTCCTCCTCTCCGAATTTCTCGTGCAAAAAGCGAACTATCACCCTCCTCGCTTGCACATGGCCGGCGTGATGCACGGGCACTGCCATCACAAAGCGCTCATCAAGGGCGCCGAGCACGAAAAGAAACTGCTGGAAGAAATGCAGATGAAGGTGCGCGTCCTCAGCGACGGCTGCTGCGGAATGGCCGGCGCCTTCGGCTTCGAAGAAGAACACTACGACGTGTCAGCCAAGGTCGGCGAGCACGCCTTCCTACCGTCAGTGCGGAGTTCCGGATTGAACGAAGTCATTATCGCGGACGGCTTCAGTTGCCGCGAACAAATTTCACAAATGACCCAGCGGCACGGACTGCACATGGCCGAGGTCTTGCAACTTGCCATTCAGCACGGGCCAGCCGGCACGAACGACCTGATGCCTGAGAAGAAGCTCGTCGAGGAGCAGCGCAGAGCGATCCAAAAATCCAAAATGGAAACCGTCGCCGTGCTCGGCGGCACCCTTGCTGCCGTTGCAGGTCTGCTCGGCGCGTACAAAATTCTCGACGGCTCGCGCTGCAATGGCAAGTCGGCGCACAGCGCATCCCGTTCAAAGAGAAACTTCGCCGAATCCGTCGTTCACGCCGACTCTGGGCACGCAGGAGGATAAGTGGCAATTCGCCAGCCTGGTAAACCCGATTTGATCTCTCTTCGACCGCGCAGCGACACCACCCAAATGAGCCGCGGCCGTACCGTCTTCACGTTTGAGCAGGACGGCCACGTAAAGAAAGAGAGATCCGTCGAGGGTCTGTATATCTATGACACTCGCGTACTTTCCCGCTACGACTGGAAGATGAACGGCAAAAGGCCGCAATTCAGTTGCGGTTCAAACGTGCAGCAATCGAACTGGCTGGGGTACTTCATTCAGGCTCCCGAAAATTGCAAGGACACTCCCACTCGGGAGTGCGACCCGCTTCAGGAAACCCTGGAGCTTCGCCTCACTCGATCCGTCGGCGAAGGCTTGCACGAGGACGTACAGGTTACCAACCACACCCAGATTTTCACCTCGGTAAAGCTCGAATTGGATTTCGAAGTCGACTTCCTCTCCAGAGACGAAGCCGAAGGCGAGCGCAAACAACACGGCAAAATGGACTCCCATTGGTCGCAACCCACCGCTGGTGTGTGGGAGTTAATGAACGATTATCGAGTGCAGCACAAATACAGCCATCAGGGAAATGAAGGCACCGCGGAAATGCGCCGCGGCATCAAACTGCGTATTCAAAGCGCATCCTCGCCGCCCGAATATTCCGAAGACCGGATCACTTTCCAGATCAAGCTTGCTCCGCATGGCAGATGGCAGGCGTGTATCGGTTGGCTCGCCTATATGGAGGGCCAGTTGCTGCCGCTGGAATCCGAGTGCGCGTTTCAAGAGACGAGCGACTGGGATCAGCGCCGCTTGCGCTTTTTCAACGCGGCCACGTCCTTCTCCACACCTCCGAGCGAAGACCTGACGTCCACAGTCCATCGCGTGTTAGATCGCTCAAGGACCGATTTGGCCGATTTGCGCCTCTATGATCTGGATGCGGGCGACGGAATCGCTTTCGCGGCCGGAATCCCGTCTTACACGGAAGTCTTCGGCCGCGACCTGCTGGTTACGGCTTGGCAAGCTTCCATACTTGGTCCCGAATTGTTACGCGGCGGCATGCGCGTTTTGGCCAATCGCCAGGCTAGCGAAAAGAACGACTGGCGCGATTCCGAGCCCGGCCGCATGCCTCATGAGGTCCACACCGATCCGCTTTCCGTTTTGAACTTTCGGCCGAAGAGTCTTTATTTCGGCACCGTGTCGGCGTGCCTCCTCTTTCCCATCGCCGTATCCGAACTCTGGCACTGGACCGGCGATCTTGAGGCTGTGCGGAGTTTCAAAGACTCCGCCATTCGCGCATTGAATTGGGCGGACACGTACAGCCTCGACGCAACCATGTTTTACCGGTATAAGACGAACTCCGAACAGGGCGTGAAAAATCAAGGTTGGAAAGACTCCGCCGACGCGATCGTGTACCCCGACGGTTCTCAGGTCGAGGCGCCAATCGGCACCTGCGAAATGCAAGCATTCGCCTATGTGGCGAAGCTCCATTTTTCGGAGGTTTTATGGTGGCTGGGCGAGCGCGATCTCGCCAGAAAGTATTATCGCGAAGCAAATGACCTCAAATCGCGTTTCAACGAAAAATTCTGGATGGAAGACGAGGGATTCTTCGGAATGGGAATCGATCCCCAAGGCGATCTCATTCGTACCGTCGCTTCCGACCCGGGCCATTGTCTGCTTTCCGGCATTGTTGACGAGAGCCGCGTTAAGCGGGTTGCCGCACGAATACTCCGCGAAGACCTGTTCTCCGGATGGGGCATTCGCACGCTGTCGTCCAACCATCCCGCTTACAATCCGTTCTCATACCACAGAGGATCGGTGTGGCCTGTGGAGAATGCGGCGTTTGTGTTGGCTTTCTCGCGATATGGACTGCACGGCGAGATGCATCAGCTCGCAAAAGCGCTGTTCGAATCCGCCGATCTTTTCGAACATGATCGCCTACCGGAGGTTTTCGCCGGACATCAACGCACAGGCGACGCGCCCTTTCCGGGACTCTACACCAGTGCCTGCTGGCCGCAGGCGTGGTCGGCATCCGCTCCCTTTTCGATCTTGCAGGCTCTCGTAGGCATATATCCGTATGCGCCGGCCAATGCTGTATTCCTCGATCCGCGTCTTCCCGAATGGCTGCCTGAAATAACGATTGAACGCATGCGAATCGGCAAAGCAAGTGTCAGCCTGAGATTTTTCCGAGATGAAAAGGGAGAAACGGAATACAGAGTTCTCGATATGAACGGCTCTCTTCACGTGATCCATCAGCCGAGCCCCTGGTCAATTACATCCGGATGGGCGGAGCGCGTGCGTGACGCGGTGATGAGCTTGATCCCGCACCCGCAGACAAAGTCTGCCTGACGGAAGCATGAGCTGTTGTTTTTAATTCAGGAATGTTAAGGAAAGGCGTGATCTATGTCAGTCGAAACAGTGGTTGTTACAGGAGCATCGGCAGGACTCGGGCGCGCGATCGCCAAACAATTTGGAGAGCGTGGTGCTCAAATCGCTTTATTAGCGCGTGGAAAGCAAGGACTCGATGCGGCAGCCGCCGAAATCGAAAAAGCAGGTGGTAAGGCGCTTCCGATTCCGACGGATGTGTCCGACGCCAACGCCGTAGAAGCAGCGGCGGAACAAACCGAGCGGCGCTTCGGTCCCGTCGACGTGTGGGTCAACAACGCCATGGTCACAGTTTTTTCGCCCGTGAAAGAAATGAAACCCGAGGAATACAAGCGTGCCACGGAGGTAACCTATCTTGGCGTCGTTTACGGTACGCTCTCCGCTCTAAAAAGAATGCTTCCTCGCGACCGCGGCACGATTGTTCAAGTCGGCTCCGCGCTTGCCTATCGCAGCATCCCGCTGCAATCCGCGTACTGCGCAGCAAAACACGCGATCAATGGATTCACGGACTCGCTTCGTTGCGAATTGATCCATGATAAGAGTCGCGTTCACGTCACGACGGTCCATATGCCCGCGATGAATACTCCGCAGTTCGGATGGGTAAAGAATCGCCTGCCGCACAAGCCGCAGCCCGTTCCTCCGATATACGAACCGGAAGTTGGTGCTCGCGCCGTCTATTGGGCCGCGCATCATGACCGCCGCGAAATCTACGTTGGCGCTCCCACAGTCGGCGCAATCGTCGGGAACAAGATCGCCCCGGGGACACTCGATCATTATTTGGGCCGCACGGGATTCCAATCGCAGCAAACCCCAGAGATGGACGATCCGACTCGCTCCAATAATCTTTGGGAGCCCGTGGATGCGGACGAAGATCGCGGCGCTCACGGCACCTTTGACGGCAGGGCACATCGCGTCAGCTATCAGGCGTGGGCCGATCTTCATCGCGGCTCGCTCGCCGTGGGGCTGGGTGTCGCCGCTGGCGTGGTCAGCTCCCTACTCTGGGCCTCCCGCAACGGGCATTGAGTTCCCAAGCAGAGTCATATAGCTCACATCGAGCGCCGTCGGTAGGCTATTGGTCTCTCGTGCTTCGCCTGCGTCGGCTCTTCGTTGCTTCCAGATGCGTCAACCTGCTTGTCGCCCACGCTGCCACTTATTCCTGCTCGGCACGCGAAGCACCGCGCCTTCTAGCTAGTCAGCGGGATTTCGGATTCCAAATCACATAGATCGCGCGCAGCATGGCTTGTTTTGTTAGAATCAAAAGCCCTATGACAAACGAAACGCTGGAATCAAAACGCATCGCGCAATCGCTCGCTTCTTTCGATCCTGAAACCGCGGTGGCCATCCAGCACGAAGTGGAGCGCCAATCGACCGGCATCGAGCTGATCCCGTCCGAGAATTTCGTCTCCGAAGCCGTCCTCGAAGCGATGGGCTCGGTGATGGCCAATAAGTACGCGGAGGGCTACGGCGAAAAGCGCTACTACGGCGGCTGCGAATACGTGAATCAGGCCGAACAACTCGCCATCAACCGCGCGAAGCAGCTTTTTGGCGCCGAGCACGCCAATGTGCAGCCCCATTCGGGCGCGCAGGCGAACATGGCGGTCTACCTCGCGACGCTCAAGCCAGGCGACACCGTCCTCGGCATGAGCCTCGCCCATGGTGGGCACTTGACCCACGGCCATCCGCTGAATTTTTCGGGCCTCACCTACAAATTTGTCGCTTACGGCGTCAGCAAAGAGACTGAGACGATTGATTACGAAGAACTCGCGCGTCTGGCTGAAGAACACAGGCCGAAAATGGTTGTGGTGGGCGCGAGCGCCTATTCCCGTACGATTGACTTCCAGCGAATGGGCGAAATTGCCCATTCTGTGGGTGCGATGCTCTTCGTCGATATGGCCCATATTGCCGGCCTTATCGCCGCCGGAATTCACCCCAATCCCGTGCCCCAAGCCGACATCGTAACGACGACCACGCACAAGACTTTGCGCGGCCCTCGCGGCGGCATGATTTTGTGCCGCGAAAAATACGCGAAGGATATTGACCGCGCCCTTTTTCCCGGCATTCAGGGCGGGCCGCTGATGCACATCATCGCGGCGAAGGCAGTTTGCTTTAAAGAAGCGCTTGAGCCCGGCTTTCGCGATTATCAAAAACAGGTCGTCGCGAATGCGAAGGCGCTCGCGGCCAGCGTTTCAAAACGCGGGTATCGAATCGTGAGCGGCGGAACGGACAATCATCTGTTCTTGGTGGAAATCCATTCCCACGGTCTGGTTGGAAGCGTCGCACAGCCCGCTTTCGATCGTGCCGGAATTACCATTAACAAGAACTCCATTCCCTTCGACCCCCTCCCACCGATGAAAGCCGGCGGAATTCGCGTGGGTACGCCCGCAGTGACCACGCGAGGCATGAAAGAGTCGGAAATGGAGATCATCGGCGGCTGGATTGCCGAAATGCTAAAGAATCTTGGCGACGCCGATACCGAGCAGCGTATTCGCAAACAGGTTGAGGCTCTCGCGGCGAAGTTTCCTCTTTATACGAAACGATTTGAGGGCGGAAAAGCCTCGTCCGCAGGCTCAACCGCGGACTGAAGAATTCACCGAGCGTATCTTTAAGAACACGCGCCGAGATGTGCCGTTCGGGGCCGTGTTAGTCTTTCCTTCAGAACGAACCTTTTTCCACATGCCTGCGACAGTCGATCAGACGCCCGCGATGAACGAGCTTGAACGCGAAGAGGCACGGCAGATCCAACTGTCGCTCCTGCCTGGTGGCGCGTTGATTACAAATGCGGCGCAAGTCGCCTACAGGTTTGAGCCATTTGCCGGAGTCGGCGGCGATTTTGCGGACTTTTTCGAGTTGCCGAATGGGCAAGTGGGAATTTACGTCGGCGATGTCGTCGGCAAGGGATTATCGGCCGCGATGTATGCCACGCTGGTGATGGGCATGCTCCGGGGCACTCACAAAACGGGAACCGATACGTCGGCCGTGCTCAAAACGCTCAACGAGCGCCTGCTTGTGCGGCCGGTGATCGGGCGCTATGCGGCCACGGTTTACGCCGTATACGATCCCTCTAGCCGCCAACTCGCCTTCTCTAATGCGGGCCTGCCCTGTCCTCTCCACGCATCAGCCTTCGGTTGCGAGCGGCTTGGGCAAGGCGGCCTGCCGTCGGGTCTTATCTGCGGCAGTTCTTACGAGACTCATCGTATTCAGCTAAGTCCTGGCGACTCCGTGCTCTTCGCCACCGATGGCCTTACCGAGCTGCGTGACAGCGCGGATAATGATTTCAGCTGGGAGCGTCTTGCCGACATTTGGAAGATCTCCTCCGGGAAATCGGCTGAGGAGGCGCTCGATCTGCTCTTCGATGAAGCCAAGCGCTTTGCAAACGACACGCATACATGCAAGGACGACATCACGGCTGTCGTGCTGAAAGTCCCAAACTAGATCAATCCACGATTTCGATCTGCAGCTCCTTTGCAACACCATTGCGAATCGTAAATGCACGCACCGGCTGCTGCGCGTCTTCCTGAGCCGAAGCGATGAAATAAGCGATTTCAGGATAAAACGCCGTGGAAATATCCGTGGGAGAAGGTTCGTTGGACGTTTTGGGATGCGAGTGATAGATCCCTAAGAGTTCAAGCCTCTCGCGCCGCAGATTCCGCATTGATGCAAAAAGTTGGCGCGGGCCGATTTCGTAGGAAGTCTCCGGCCTCGCAGAAGCGTTGGCGGCGGGGAAAATCTCGATGATTTCGCCATCGCGGCCTGAGAGCAGCCCGCAAATTTCGACATCGGGAGAGCGGCGCGCTTGGGCAATGAGCGACGCGAGGACGGTGCGGCGAATTCGGACGGTTGGAGTCACAGGAATCGACATATTGATCCATTCCTCAAGGCGTTCGCGCACGCTCGGTGTTTCGCAGTTCCCGAAGTAGCCGATCCAGCCTCGTAAATAGCGGGCCAAGTCCTCGGCCATCCGTTCAGACGCCGACTGCGGTCGGCGATCTGGAAGCAGCGGAAGCGCGGGCGGACACGATTTGCTAACTGCAGAAACGGGGAGGGGCAAGGACCTTGCCAACAAAACGGCGGGCAGCGCCCATGGTCGGTGGCAAACAGCCCGGCCCTCGCTCTAGCGCTGCCCAACGCTTACTTCGCCTCGCTCGGGATTCCATCCTTGACCGGGTACGGGTAGCTCAACCCACCGAATCGCCGTATACGGACCCGTACGTACGGTGATGTGACAGGGACAGCGGGCGACCGCAATACGCCGCTTGGGTGTTTCCGCACTCGTGAAGCTCAACCCCAGGAACTTCCGCTCCCATGGCCGTGCCACCGCACTCTTCTGTTCGTTCACCTTGGGCTTGAGCTTCGTGGTGATGAATCGCGCCTTCGGCGATGTATTGCTGTGCTTGCTTCACCGCCTGATGCGCCGAGCGTCCGGGTCGAAATCCGTAGCTATGTTGGGAAAAGGGCCGATCCCACCTGTCCTGCAGAACCTGCAGCACCGCCTGTTGGATGAAGCGATCCTGCACGATCGGGATGCCAGTTTATTCGCCTGGACTCGTGCCAATGCCTGCTTGCGTTTTCCCGCTCGCAGACTTCCGCCATCCACCGTTCGCCCATGGCTGGGTTTTCAGGCTTCGCCGCGAGCGATTCGGTCCCTGCCCTTGAGGCCATCGGGGCTTCACCCCTACTCTCCTCCTCGAAGGCCAGCACGAGCTGGTTCTTCTGCCGCTTGTCGCTCGTGAGTCGCACCGCTTACTCGCCACTTCCCTTACCCTCCGGCGGAGGACCGTTTGGGCCTTCCTCACTCGCGTGAGTACTTTGTGCCCTCTGCTGACTTCTCCCGCCCGGTCAGGATGGATCACTCCATCCTCAGTCGTGATTTCGTGACAAACGGGAGATCTCCCGAGCTAAGTTCAGCCGCCTTCAGCGCACAACCGCTGGATTTACATCCAGTGCCCTTGATGGATATGGGCTTCGCAGTCGTTTGCCCACTCGCCCGGCACCGTCTGCCTCCAATCCAGTTCTTGTACATCGGCTCGCGTCTTTGCTTTACGCTTCCTTCGGAACCCACCTCACGGTGACGCCCTTGCGCTTCGCTATCCCTTCACGTCCATCACGTTGTGAAGGGGACTTGCACCTCGGCATACAATGAAAGGGCGCACTGGAATGCGCCCCCTTGCCTGCAAAAGAGTTAAGCCTTTTGAGCCTGGCGGCGAAGGAATGTGGGCACGTCGAGATCGTCGGCCGGAATCTCGTGAATCACTTCGTGGACAGTGCGCGCCACCGTTTGCACGACGCTCGGCTCCGGCGCAACGCGTGTTTCCGGGTTGACGTGAACCTGCGGCTCGATTTCCTGCTCGCGGCCGGCCTTCCATGTCTTCGGCAGATACGACGGACGCGTGTGCGTCTTCTTGCCCGCCACTTCACGGAAGCCCGCAGCAATCACCGTAATCTTGACGGATTCCTTCATCGCGTCATCCATAACGGCACCGAAAATGATGTTCGCATTCTCGTGCGCGGCCTTCTGAATGATGGATGAAGCCTCGTGCACTTCCTGCAGCGAGAGCGTGTTCGATCCAGTGATGTTGATGAGGATGCCCTGGGCTCCGTTGATGCAGTTGTCTTCGAGTAACGGGCTATTGATGGCGCGATTTGCCGCATCGACGGCGCGATTCGCCCCGGAGGCAACCGCCGTGCCCATCACGGCAAAGCCCATGCCGTGCATGATTGTCTTCACGTCCGCAAAGTCGCGATTGATGATGCCGGGAATCGTGATGATGTCCGAAATGCCTTGAACGGCCTGGCGCAGAATGTCGTCAGCGATGCGGAATGCCTCAAAGAAGCTCGTGCCGTGCTCGACAGTTTCCATCAGGCGCTCGTTGGGGATCACGATCACCGTATCGACGCAGCCGATCAACTCCGCCAGCGCATGTTCGGACTGTTGCATGCGGCGCTTGCCCTCAAAGGCAAAGGGCTTCGTTGCGACCGCCACGGTCAAAGCGCCAAGCTCGCTCGCGAGATTGGCCACGACGGGCGCAGCACCGCTTCCGGTGCCGCCGCCGAGACCGGTGGTGACGAACACCATGTCCGCGCCGTCGAGCGCCTCGAGGATTTTTTCCGTATCTTCGAGTGCGGCTTTCCGGCCGACTTCGGGATTTGCGCCCGCGCCGAGTCCCTTCGTCAACTTCGCGCCCAACTGAAGCTTCACAGGCGCTTGCGACAGCTTCAGCGCCTGCAAATCCGTGTTCGCGGCGATGAATTCAACGCCTTCTACTTTGGCGCGAATCATGCGGTTTACGGCGTTGCAGCCACCGCCGCCCACGCCGATGACCTTGATCTTCGCGCCGTTCTGCACATCTTCTGCGAGTGAAACTCGAATGCTAGACTCTTTTGGCGTCATGCGCCCTCCCCAGGACCGCTCCAAAAATTGTTACGCCCCCGCAAACATGCTCTTCAACTTCCCTACCCAGCCATTGGCCCGTGCTCCTGAAGCGCGTCTGGTTCGCGCTCCGTACAGCACTAAGCCTACCGCTGTTGAATACTCGGGCTGAGAGACCTCGTCCGTCATCCCCGCAAGGCCGCGCGGCGCGGCGATGCGGACCGGCAGATTGAACACTTTCTCCGCCAGTTCGGGCAGTCCGCGCAGATGAGCCCCGCCTCCCGTAAAGATAATTCCGGCCGGGATTTGCGATTCGACGCCTCCACGGCGCAGTTCGTCGCGGATCAACATCAGAAATTCCTGCGCGCGCGGCTCCACAATTTCGGCCAGCATGCGCGAAAAGACAGTGCGCGGCGGACGATCTCCGACGCTTGCAATTTCGATGGCGCGATCCTCCGCAATCAATCCGCGAAACACACAAGCGTGCTCACGCTTGATTTTTTCCGCTTCGGGAATCGGCGTGCGCAACCCAACGGCGAGGTCATTCGTAAAATGATCTCCGCCGACGGGAATCGCCGCCGTGTGCCGCACGCAGCCGCCCGAATAGGCGATTAGTTCGGTCGTTCCACCGCCCACATCGAGGAGACAACATCCGAGTTCGCGCTCGTCTTGCGTGAGGCACGATTCGGCGGAAGCGAACGGCTCCAGCACCGTGTCGTCAACGCGAACGCCCGCGCGGTTCACCGCCGTCACAATATTTTGCGTAGCCGTTCCCGATGCCGTAACGATATGAACATTCGCTTCGAGGCGTTGGCCGACCATACCTATCGCATCGCGAATCGAATCGTGTCCATCGAGATAAAATTCCTGCGGCAGCACGTGCAGCACTTCGCGATCTTCCGGCAGCGTAATGCCGCGCGCTGCTTCGATCGCTCGCCGCACGTCGTCCCGCTGAATATCGCGCGGCCGGTTCGCCACGGTAACGCCGCCGCGACTGTTAATCCCGCGCACATGACTCCCCGCCACGCCGACGCTGGCCGACTCTACCGGCACGCCGACGATGGTTTCCGCTTCTTCCACCGCTCGGCGAATCGAACTGACCGCGAGATCGAGATTTACGATCTGGCCCTTGCGCCAACCCTTCGATTCCGCTGCACCCAGCGCAGCAAATCGCACGCCGCCGTCTTCATTCTGTTCGCCGATCAGCGCACATGTTTTTGTGCTGCCGATATCCAACGCCACGATGTGTCTTTCCTTCTTCGTCAAAACCGTACTCCTTTAACCCAATTCTCCGTTCGACTAGCGCGAGCGCCTCGCCGCATGCGCTTTCGGCGCAGGCTGCGGCGGCACAGCCGCAGTCTCCGGATTCGCGATGAGCTCTCCGTCAAAACGCAAATCCACCGACTCCAACGCGCCAACTTTGGCTCGCACTTCACCGATTTTTTCCAGCAAGGTCTGATATTTCGTTTCAAAATTGCCGTCGCCGAAGTGCACGAGCAGCGGGGCCGCCGAATCGGTCGTGGGAATCGCGCTATCGACGAGTTCCGGCTGCACGCCCGTGAGCGTGGCGATCAGATCGTGGTCGTCCGAGAGATCGATTTCACTCACTTGATTCGACGCGCCGGGCCGCGCCGACTCCATGCCCTGCATAAAGCCGGCAAAAAGGTGCATCCGCTCTTCACGGTCGTCGAGGGGCGTATCCCCAACGATGCCTTTCACCACGGGAAAATGAAAATTGTCGCGCAGCGGCTTTTGAAGAATCACGCCGTCGATATCGATCAACGAAAGGCTGCTTCCCTGGCGCAAAAAAGCAATCGGTGTGCGCTCGGTGATCTGAACCTGGAGCGTGTTCGGCAGGGCACGCCGCACTGTGGCATGTGCAACCCAGGGCAGCGCCTCGATTTGCCGGCGGCGCTCCTCAAGCGGAATACGAAGAACACTGTGGTTGCGATCCGCAGCAAAGATTTCGAGTACCGAAGCGGCTTCTACATAATGATTTCCCGTAAGATGTATCTGGTCGGGATGGATCAACGCCATTTCGCGAGCCGAAAGTAGGAATTGTCCACAGATGTACGCACAACCGACCCCTGCCAGCCCCGCAGTCGTCCAAAGCGCCACGCGAAGATACGTCTTCCACGCCTTCCGGCCGAACTTGCGCCGCTTGATCTCGAGCGGCTTCTGCCGCCGAAGATACTTCGGCTCTTCGTCAGCCAGGATTTCCTGGGGGTAAGTGTCCGGCTCGATGACCCTTAGTTTTGCCAGAAAATTACCTCATTTTCGAGATCCACGCCAAACGCCCCCCGGACGCGTTCGCGTACTTCATCGATCAGCTTCATCATGTCCGCGTAGGTCGCATTTCCCGTGTTGACGAAAAAATTCGCGTGCCGGTCGCTGACCATTGCATCGCCCACACGATGTCCTTTGAGCTTAAGCTCATCGATCATCTTTCCCGCCGATCCTCCCGCGGGATTCTTAAAAATGCAGCCCGCGCTTTTCTGATGGAGAGGCTGACTCGAACGGCGTTTTTCGTTGCAGACGCGAATACCGGCGATGACTTCCTTGTAAGGCTTCGGCGGGAGCTCCAGCTTCACGCGCAACATGATATCTCCGGGCGCAAACGAAGTATGCCGATAATCGAAGCGAATCTCGCCGCCTTTTAAGGTTTCGATCTCGCCCGTCGCTTCCCGGTAGAGCTCCACTTCGCGTACGTGCGGCCCGATTTGCGTTCCATACGCGCCTGCGTTCATGCGCAAAGCCCCGCCAATGCTGCCCGGAACCCCAATTAGACCTTCCATGCCGCCCAGATCACGCTTGGCACAATACGTCACCGTGCCGCCCAGATCCGCCGCGGCGTCCACGTAAGCAGCGTTCCCCTCAACGCGCATTCCCGGCTGCGACGAAGGAAGATGCAACACGATGAAGGGAAGCTCACCGTCCATCACAAGTACGTTTGTCCCGCCGCCAAGAAAACGATGCGGGATGCCCTCGTTTTTCAAAAGGCGCATCACTTCCGGCACAGCTTCATAACGGCGAAGCAAGATCTCGTCGGTCGTTCCGCCGATGGCGAGGGAGGTAAGGTCGGCGAGGGCCACCGCGGGGCGAACCTCTACGCCTAGCGCCTTGAGCTTCTCCGTTATTTCTGCATTAATCCGCATAAGCCGAAATCTTCGATTCCAAGAGCATTCCCAGCTGTTCGGGAACTCGCCCGATGCTTCCTGCGCCTATCGTCAAAACTGCATCTCCAGACCGCGCTTCGCGCAGCATGAACTCCATGGCCGATTGCATGGTGCTGCAAAAGACCACGTTCTTGTGGCCAGCCGCGCTCACGGCTTCGGCAAGCCTTTCACCGGTGATTCCCTCAATGTGTTCCTCGCCAGCCCCATAGATTTCCGTCAGCACCAGAACGTCCGCTTCATTGAACGAACGGCAAAAATCGTCCCAAAGCGCCTTCGTGCGTGTGTAGCGATGCGGCTGGAACAAGACAAGCAAGCGCTTATATCCGCACCCGTGCGCAGCTTCGAGCGTCGCGCGAATCTCGGCCGGATGATGGCCGTAGTCGTCGATTACAGTGATGCCGCTAAATGCGCCGCGAATTTCAAAGCGCCGGCCCACGCCTGAGAATTTCGCCAAGCCAATACGGATCAAGTCCGCCGGTACGTTGAGCGAAAGCGCGACAGCAGCCGCGGCTGCCGCGTCGCGAACGTTGTGGATTCCCGGCGGCGAAGGCAAACGGAAAATGCCCAGATCGTCGCTGCGAAACGTCAGCCGGAACTCGCTCGACAGCCCGTGAAGCGTCACGTCGGAAATCACCAAGTCAGCCTGCGTCGAAGTGCCGTACGTGAGTACCGGCCGCTTAACGCCGGGAATAATGGCCTGCACGTTGGGCTCGTCAAGACACAGTATCGCGCTGCCATAAAAAGGCACGCGATTGGCAAATTCCAAAAAGACCTGCTGGATTTCCTCGAGCGAGCTGTATTGATCGAGGTGCTCGCGATCAATGGTCGTAATCACCGCGATTACCGGCGCGAGCAAGAGGAACGAGCGGTCGCTCTCGTCCGCCTCAACGACGATGAATTCTCCTTTGCCCACCATCGCATTCGCGCCCACATGATTCACGCGTCCGCCGACGACGAACGTCGGGTCAAGTCCGGCCGCGCCGAGCACGGCGGCAACCATCGAAGTCGTCGTCGTTTTCCCATGCGCGCCCGCGACTGCAATGCCGTTTTTCAGCCGCATTAGCTCTGCCAGCATTTCCGCGCGCGGAATCACGGGGATTTTTTGCTTGTGCGCCTCGACCACTTCCACATTATTGGCTGCCACAGCCGAGGAAACCACCACAACCTGAGCGCCGCGAACGTTCTCTGCGCGATGCCCCTCGCAAATCGTCGCGCCGAGAGCACGCAGCCGCTCCGTAACAGGAGTTGCTTTCAAATCCGACCCGGAAACCGCATAGCCACTCGCCAACAGGACTTCAGCGATGCCGGACATGCCGCTGCCACCGACGCCCACCAAGTGGACGCGCTGAAAGTTTCCGAACGTGAGGTTCATTGCCGATTTCCCCCCGAGAGATCGTCGAGCAGATCGACGATATCCTCCACGGCGCGCGGCCGTGCAAGCGCGCGAGCGCACTCTTCCATTTCAACGATTCTCCGGGGCTGGTCCAGGAGGGCGAAAATTTCGTTCGTAAGGCGCCGGGGCGTCAACTCACTTTGCAGGATCAGCCCGGCGGCGCCCGCTTCCTGCATGACTTCGGCATTTCGCGTCTGGTGCGCGTCCGTGGAAGCGCCGAAGGGGATGAAGATGGCGGCGCGTCCGGCGGCAGCAACTTCCGCCACCGTGATCGCACCCGAACGGCAGATGATCAGGTCTGCCTGGGCAAAGCGGTCCGCCATATTCTCGATGAAGGGCAGAACCTCCGCATGAAATTCACGACGCGCATAGGCCACGCGAACAGCATTATAGTCACGTTCGCCCGTTTGATGCACCACGAAAAGCTGGTCTTTTTTTGCGGCAAGCAGGTCAAGCGACTCAATTACTGCCTGGTTGACCGGCAAAGCACCCCGGCTACCCCCAGTGATGAGAATTCTGAACGGGAGTACGTGTTCTTTAGTCGGAACCTTGAAAAATTCCGGACGGACGGGGCAACCGGTTACCGTCGCCTTGCCGCCCAGCCGCTCAGCCGTCTGCGGATGCGCCACGGCTACGCGGGTTGCAAAACGAAAGAGCATTCGGTTGGTGAATCCGGGCTCGACATTCGGCTCAAAAATGGCCGTCGGCACGCGATGCGCCGCTGCGAGCAGCATCATCGGACCCGAAGCATATCCTCCTACGCCTAGGGCAACCGAAAAACGATATTTGCGGATGATTCGCTCAGAATCCCAGAGACCGAGGGGCAATTTCGCCGCGTTCTTGTAAAACCTTGCGCCGCCGATTCCCTTCAAGCCGGCTACGCGGATCAACTCGAGCGGAAATCCCGCTTGCGGCACCAGCCGCGATTCCATCCCGCGTTCCGTTCCCACGAACACGACGCGCCTCTCACCGGAGCCGTGTATTGGACGACTCAGCCACTCTCTTGCTAGGGCCAGGGCTGGAAAGACATGGCCGCCCGTTCCGCCTCCTGCGATTAAAAGCGTCTTCGCATTGGCAGAAGATTCCGAAATCACGTCTCATCCACGTGCTGACTGATGTTCAATAGCACGCCCGTTGCCAAAAGCATTCCGAGTAAATTCGACCCGCCATAGCTGATGAACGGCAGCGGGATTCCTTTCGTCGGCACGAGCCCCAACACCACGCTGAGATTAATCAGCGCTTGACCAACCACCATCGTCGCGATCCCGATTCCAAGGTAGCGGCCAAAATCGTCCGGAGCTTTCATCGCGGAGACCAGTGCCCGCCAGCCATAAACCGCAAACAGCACCACCACAATGACGGCGCCGATATATCCGAGCTCTTCCGCGATCACCGAAAAAATGAAATCCGTATGCGCTTCAGGCAGAAAGAACAGCTTCTGCCGGCTCTCCATCAGGCCGACACCGCTAAATCCTCCCGAGCCGACGGCAATCAGCGATTGCAGAAGCTGAAATCCGTGCCCCTGAGGATCCGCGCCGGGAGAAAAGAATGTCTCCACGCGTTGCAAGCGGTACGCGCTACCGGCAACCGCGAAATAAACGACTGGAAGCGACGCCGCAACGGCTATCCCTATGTATTTGAACGAGAGACCCGCCACAAAGAGCATCACGGCCGCAATGAAGAAAATCATGCAGGCCGTCCCCATGTCCGGCTCCTTGTAAACGAGCAGCACAACGAGAAGCACGGTTCCCAGCGCAGGCAAAAGCGTTCGGCGCAATTCATTCACGCCGAAGCCGCGCGGCCCGGTGCGAATCTCCAAAAACCAGGCGAGAAAGACAATCAGCGCGAGCTTTGCGAGTTCCGATGGCTGCAGGCTGAAAGAGCCGTACCGGATCCAGCGATGCGTGTCGTGCGAACGATCCAAAAAGAATACCGCTATCAGCATCGTCAACGTGAGCGAGAGGGCGGTAAAAATTACCTTTGGCTGCCGTAATTTCCGGTAGTCAAAGTTCATCAGCGCAAACATCCCGCCGATGCCCAACGCCAGCCATAAAAGTTGCCGCAACAGGAAGTAGTATGCGTTGCCGTGCTCGTCGCTCGCCGTAATCGCGGACGCGCTAAACACCATCACCGCACCGATTAAGCACAGCGCAAGCGTCGTTCCAAAAAGACGGCGGTCCGGTTGAAGGCTGCGTGGCATTTGTCTTGGCTATCCTTTGCTCCCTGGCATTGCGGCGACTTGTGTTGAGAGCTTCGCTACCAATTCCTTGAAAACGCGTCCGCGCTGTTCGTAGTTCTCAAACTGATCGAAGCTCGCGCAAGCCGGAGCGAGCAACACGATATCGCCAATCTTCGCCCGATTCCTCGCAATCTGAACGGCGCGATCGAGCGTTCCTGCCCGTTCGAGTGGGGCCGCGCCTTCGAGATCCGCGGCTATCTTTTCCGTTGCTGCGCCAATCAGCAAGACGTCGCGAGCGCGTGCCGCGAGCGGATCGCGCAAAGGCGTATATGGGCTGCCCTTGTCCTTACCGCCGAGAATCACAATCAGTCGCCCTTTTTCGCTGCTCGCCTGCGGCTTAGGAAATGCCTCAATAGCCTTCAATGCCGCGTCCACGTTCGTCGCCTTCGAGTCGTTGTAAAACTGCACGCCGGCCACATCCCCCACGAATTCGAGCCGATGCTCGACGCCAGGGAAGCTCTTTACTCCGGCGGCGATCCCCGCAATCGGCGCTCCCACCAAAAACGCTGCTGCGCATGCCGCCAGCACGTTTTCCACGTTGTGCTCTCCGCGTAAGGCAATATCCGAGCGCCTAAGCAGTTGCGTCTCATCACCGTCCGCCCGAAAGACAATCTCTTCTCCCAACAAAAATGCGCCCGCCGCCACGCGCTGCTTCCGGCTGAACCAATAGAGCCGCGGCCCATGCGGCATGCGGCGGCTCACTTCGGGATCGTCCGCGTTCAGGATCGCCGCGTCGCGGTGGCTCTGATTTTCGAACATGCGCATCTTCGTCCCGGCATACTCGTCAAAGGACGCGTGCCGGTCCAAGTGATCCGGCGTCAGATTAAGCAGCACGCCGATCGCGGGCCGAAATTCATCAACATTCTCGAGCTGAAAACTGCTGATCTCCGCCACCGTGACGGTTGCCTCCGTCGAGGACTCGACCAGCGAGAGCAGCGGCACGCCGATATTCCCGCCCACGAGGGTCGGAATACCGGACGTCCTGAGAATATGAGCCACTAGCGAAGTCGTCGTCGTCTTCCCATTCGAGCCGGTGATCGCGATGAGTTTGCCGCGCAAAAACCGCCAGGCCAGCTCGATTTCGCTCCAAACGGGGGTCCCCATTTTGCGCGCCTCTTCAAGCACAGGTGTATTCACGGGGACTCCCGGACTCACCACAACGAGGTCCTGCTCGCGCAAATTGGGCTGTTCGTGCCCACCGAGAGCAAACCGAATCCCCGGCGCGCGAAGCAGGACGACCGCTTCCGCTAGGTCGGCCTCGGTCTTGCGATCCGTGGCCGTCACGTGAGCGCCGCGAGCGCTACAGAAGAGCGACGCCGCGACGCCTGTCCGCGCAAGCCCCACCACTAGCACGCGCTTGTCTCGCAAATCGAAACTCGGCTTCAATGCGTCACCTCAACTTCAACGTCGTCAACGCAAACAATGCAAAAACGAGCGCCATGATCCAAAACCGCACGATGATTTTCGATTCACTCCAGCCTATCAGCTCGAAGTGATGGTGCAGTGGCGCCATCCGAAAGATCCGTTTGCCGGTCAGCTTGAATGAACCGACCTGTAGAATCACCGAAAGCGCCTCAATGACGAAAATGCCGCCGATCGAAAGGAGCAAAATTTCCTGTTTGATGCTTACCGCAACCGTCCCGATCGCCCCGCCCAGCGCAAGTGATCCCACGTCGCCCATAAACATCTCCGCCGGATGCGCGTTGTACCAAAGAAAACCAAGCGAAGCCCCGGCCAGCGAGCCGCAAAAAATCACTAGTTCGCCGGCATCCGGAATCCTTTGGATCTCCAGGTAATCGGCGAAGCGTGCGTTGCTCGAAAGATACGTAAGCACGGTGAGCGCCGTCGCCGTCACGAGAACGCATCCGATCGCCAGCCCGTCTAAACCGTCCGTGAGGTTCACCGCATTCGAACAGCCCACAATGACGGCGATCAGGAAAATCACAAACGGTACGTATGCCAGCGGCCAGATGTAATTCATATTCAGAAGACGGTCCAGCACCAGGTCCGGATGGACCCTCTTGAAGAACGGCATGCTCAGCTGCGTCGAATACACTCCGTTCGCCTGTAAATGGATCAGTGCTACTCCCACCAAGAGGCACGTCAGAACTTGCAGCGAAAATTTGGCGCTCGGCCGCAGCCCCAGATTCCGTTTCCGCACCACCTTATTGTAATCGTCGATGAAACCGATCGCTCCAAAGGCAACGGTGGCTCCCATCGCGAGCAGCACGTAGGGATTCCGCAGGTCCGCCCATAGCAGCGTCGGAATCACGATCGATGCCACGATCAACACGCCGCCCATCGTCGGCGTACCGGCCTTTTTCTGATGGGCCTTCGGCCCCTCTTCGCGGATGTACTGCTTCACTTGCATCGCGCGCAATCGTTCGATCACCCATGGCCCCATCAGCAATGAGAGCAGCAATGCCGAAGCGCTCGCCACGGCCGTCCGCACCGTGATGTAGCGGAAGACGTTCAGCGCGCTGAAATGCGCCCGCAGCACGAAGAAGAAAAGGTAGTAGAGCATTCAGCGATTCTTCTCAGCCGGCACAACGCCGCTCGGCTCCGGCGACGCGACTTTTCTGGCGTGCGATGCGTCAATCGCCTCCAGAATTTTTTCCATCTTTACCCCGCGTGAACCCTTCAGGAGCAGCACATCGCCGCCCCTGACGAAACTCTTCAGAAACTCCGCTGCTTCCGCAGAATTCTCAAAAAACTGCGAGCGCTCCCGCGGATGGCCGCCTTGAATGGCCGCCTCAACAAATTCCGCCGCGTTTCCTTGAACTCCAAAAATCCAATCGATCGCCCTCATCTTCGCGGCAGCTTGGCCACAATCGCGATGCAGTTCCGCCGATGAGTCTCCGAGTTCTCGCATTTCGCCGGTCGCCAGAATTTTTCGTTTGTAACCCGGCGTCGCCACAAGCAGCTTGACGAGCTCATTCAGCGCCGTCGGGCTCGAGTTATACGTGTCGTTGATCACCGTAAGGTCATCTTCGTATCGAACGACTTCCCCGCGCTTATCCGCGGGCGTTAGCCCCGGAAACACCTGTTTCGCGTCCTCAGCCCCGATTCCCCAGAGGCTCGCAGCAGCTAGTGCCCCAACCGCATTCATCACGTTGTGCCGCCCGATTAACGGCGATTCAAGCCGCGCGCGTCCCTCGGGCCAGACGAAATCAAACGCAGCCCCCTCGATTCCGCGCTCCTCAATGGCCTCGGCGCGAAACTCCGCCGCCGGACTCGTCCCGAACCTCATCACCGGCCCGCGCGCCACCTCTGCAAACCGCGCCACGCGCTCGTCGTCCGCGTTGAGCACGGCCGTCGCATCGGGCCACGCTAGGTTCTCAATCAACTCGCGCTCCGCCAGCGCAATCTCGTCAATCGACGAAAAAAATTCCAAATGCTCCACGGCCACCCGCGTAATTACCCCGACTTCCGGCAAAGCAATCCGCGCCAACCGCGCCAACTCCCCTCGATGTGACATTCCCAGCTCGACCACCGCCGCGTCATGGTCGTCGCTCAACCCGAGCAGCGTCAACGGCAAGCCGTATTCGTTGTTCAAATTCCCCTGGGTCTTCAAGACACCGAACCGCGCGCGCAACAGCGCCGCAAGAATTTCTTTGGTGGTCGTTTTGCCCACCGACCCGGCCACGCCCGCGATTCGCCGGCCCGGTTTCGCTCCGCGCCAGATCGCGCAAGCTCGCAAGGCCAGCCGTTGTAGTGCTGCGAGCGTATCGTCCACGCCGAAGACCCTGCCCCTAACGTCCTCCGGATATCGCGCGATTCGCCCGCTCTCAACCACAGCCGCCACCGCTCCGTTGGCGAGCGCCGCAGACACATGATCGTGTCCGTCGTGACGCGGTCCGCGTATCGCGAAGAACAGTTCTCCCGGCCGCAAAGTCCGGGAATCGATCGATACGCCAACCAGTCCGGCTTCGCCTCCAAGCCCGGCCGGGCCCGAGACACCCAATGCTTCAGCAACTTGCGCCACATTCCACCGCATTGCGTCTCCCGCAGGCCGAGTCTCACCGTCAGCCGCACGCCTCGCGTAGTTGATGGCCTTTGAAACTTAATGCAACTACCATTCCCTGGCGCGACTACCTCACGCCCGGTTTCGTCCTCGAATAGCCCCTTCGCCGAAGTATCGCCCGCGCCTTTTCGCGATCGTCAAACGCGATCGGGCCGTTGCGCAGTACTTGATACCTCTCGTGCCCTTTGCCCGCTAGAAGCACCATGTCTCCCTCACGCGCTTCTTCGAACGCAATCTCGATCGCCTTCTCGCGATCCGGCTCGATCCGGTAGCTCGCATTCGCTTTCTGCAGCCCCACAACCACATCATTAATAATCAGCAGCGGATCCTCGCTCCGGGGATTGTCGCTCGTCAGCACGACGAGATCGCTCGCCGAGCCCGCCGCTTCGCCCATCATCGGCCGCTTCGCTCTGTCCCGTTCGCCGCCCGCTCCAAACAACGTAATAATCCGCGCGCCCGTGCTGATGTCGCGCGCTGTCGCAATCAAATTTCGCAAGGCATCATCCGTGTGCGCGTAGTCCACCACAACGAGAAACGGCTGGCCTTCATCAATTCGCTCGAATCGGCCGGGAACACCTGGCAGGCGGGCAATACCTTCTTCGATCTTGAGGTTGGGAATTTCCAGAGCGACGGCCGCGCCAATGGCCGCCAGAATATTGTAAATGTTCATTCGTCCCATGAGCGGGGACTCGACTTCAATTTTTCCCACGGGTGTTTGTGCCGTGAATTGCAGGCCGGCAAACCCCAAGCTGACCTTCTTCGCCGTCACGCTCGGCGATCCCTTCAATCCGTATGTCAGCGTCTTCTTCGCCAGCCCGTCCAGCCGCGCGCCATACGGATCATCAATATTAATTACGGCTGTATCTGGCGACCCCGCCCCCGTGCCTTCGAACAAACGCTTCTTCGCCGCGAAATACTCTCCCAATGTCTTGTGATAATCGAGATGATCCCGCGTAAGATTCGTGAAAATCGCTACGGCAAAATGGCAACCGCTGAGCCGATCCATCGCCAGCGCATGCGAACTCGCCTCAAGCGTCGCATGCGTTCCGCCCGCAGCCCGAATTTCCGTAAACATCTGCTGCAAGTCGAGCGACTCGGGCGTCGTATTCAGCGCAGGCTTTTCTCCAGCCGGAGTCCGATAACCCGTAGTCCCGATCAGCCCTGACAAGAATCCCGCCGCCCGCAAAATCGCGTCCACGAGAAAAGTCGTCGTGGTTTTCCCGTTCGTGCCCGTCACTCCAACCAACTTCAACCCATCTGCCGGATGCCTGTAGAAATTCGCTGCCGCCTGCGCCAGCACTCGGCGATCGCTTCCTGGTTGCAACTCAACCCAGGCCGTTTCGTTCGGCGCCGATTCCGGGCGCGCACTCTCGGCCGCAACTGCGACCGCTCCCGCCCGCACCGCGTCCGCTACAAACTCCAGCCCATTCGACTTCGTTCCGCGCAGTGCGAAGAAAATTCCGCCCGGCTCAATCTTGCGGCTGTCGTATGCGACAGAACGTATCTCGACATCGCCGCGCCCTATGATGCGTGCGCTCTCACAGTTCGCGAACAAATCCGTCACCTTCACTCTATCAGCCGCTTTCTTAGTCGTTGTATCCTTCCGCTCTCGCGGCACGACGTCCACCACAATACTCAATTTCCCTCTCCGTTGGCTGCGGCAGGAACCGGTTGGGCCTCCGGCCCAAATCGCACGGTGATCTGGCTTCCCTGCTCGACTTCGGTTCCCGCCAGCGGAAATTGCTGCACCGCAACGCCATCGCCGATCAACGCCGGATCAAGACCGAGCGGCGAACAAGTCTCGATCACGCTGCGCACGCTCTGCCCCATTAAGCTCGGTACAGCGACCATCGGCGCCTTTCCCACTGTCAGCGCAGTCGCATTCATGTGCCCTGTCTGTCTTTCCACAGCCGCATCAAACTTCGCCTGATTCGCACCATCCGCACTTTGTCGCGAAACACGTTGCGCTAGAGCGGTCGGCGCCTTTTTCGCGTTATTCGCCAGCTCGACGGTCGATGGGGCGACAATATCGTGCGGAACTCCCATGTATGTCAGCACCTGCTGAGCAATACTTTTTACAACGGGCCCCGCCGTCGGCCCCCCTTCATGGCCTCCCATCGGCGAGTCGAGCACAACCAGGATCGTCACCGCCGGATTCTCCACCGGCGCAAAAGCGACAAAGGAAGCTACGTAGTCCGTCTTCGAATAGCGGCCAGTCGCGGGATCAACCTTCTGCGCCGTGCCCGATTTTCCCGCTGCCGAATAACCGTCCAGCTTTGCGGGCATCCCCGTGCCGCGCAGCACCACAGACTCCATCATGTCCCGCACTTCAGCAGCCGTCTGCTCATCGGTCGCCCGATGAGGATCCGGCCCGGTCAAATCCGGAATAGGGCCAGTGGTTTGAATGTCTCGCACGATCGTGGGGTGAAAATACATGCCGCCGTTGGCAACCGCCGAAATCGCCGAAACCATCTGAATCGGGGTTACGCTTACTTCCTGGCCCATCGCAATCGATCCAATGGAACTCGGCGTCCATTCGGAAACAGGACGGAACAATCCGCGATTCTCGCCGGGAAGCGCGATGCCGGTCGGTTGCCCGATCCCAAATGGCCGCACCGCGTCGTAAAAACGTTCCGGTCCCATGCGAAGAGCTACTTTGATCGCCCCCACGTCGCTCGAGTGGACCAGGATGTCTCGCACGCTTATGACACCGAAGCGTGCGTGGTCGTGAATGATCCTTCCCGCCACATCAATCGATCCCATTTGGCAATCGATCAAGTCCGCCGGATTCGCCAGATGGTTTTCGATTGCCCCCGTCATCGTCAGAACTTTGAACACCGATCCCGGCTCATAAGCGGCGGCGACTGCACGATCCATTCGCGTGTCCGCGGAATAGTGCCCCGCGTCGTTCGGATCAAACGAGGGCCAGTTCGCAACGGCGAGGAGTTCGCCCGTATTAGGGTCCTGCACTACGACGGTTCCGTGCTTCGCGTGCGTTTCTGCGATGCCGGCGGCCAATTCTTTCTCCGCGATGTACTGGATGGTTTCGTCGATCGTGAGCGTCACGCTGCCGCCGGGTTGCGGTGCAGACTCGGAACTGTCGTAGAAGCGTCGCCGACCATCGGCCATCACGATCATCTTGCCGGGCCGGCCGCGAATCACGCTATCGAGAGAATACTCAATGCCTCCAATTCCCTTTTCGTCCACATCGACGTATCCTAAAACGGCCGCCGCCAGATCGTGCTGAGGATAGACGCGCCTGTTCTCCTCTTCGAAAAAGACCCCTTTCAAATTCATGTCCGTGATGCGCTGCACGGTTTCAGGAGAGAGTTTCCGCGCGAGCCGTACGGGCGTGTGTGCCGCGCGGATTCTTGTTTCGAGGTCTTCAGCAGATGCGCCAAGCGCCGGAGCCAAAAGCTGCGCCACCATGGAGGGGTCGGAAACCTCCGCCGGGTCCGCGAACACGGAATCCATTGGCAGGCTCACTGCAAGCTCTCGCCCTTTGCGGTCGTAGATTGTGCCGCGTTTCGGGCTGATCTCGAAGACGCGCTGCTGCTGCCTCTCCGCTTTAGCCAGATAGTCACTATATTGGAATAACTGCAGGTAGGTGAGCCGCGCCAATATCGCGACCATCCAAACCGCCGCCAGCACCCATACGGTGAGCCAGCGGAGACGCGCGTTGCGCTGCTCCATGAACTCGGGCCTGCCTTGGAATTCCGTACATCGGTAGGGGGCCTGCTTGCCGGTTTCCGCGCCTGCCTAGCCGCAGGCGGGCTCGCCTCGCTTGAAGCGCGCCGGAAGTCCCTCATCGGGCTCGAATCAATGAAGAAGGCTTCCGGTGCTACGAAGCACCACAAGCAAACCCCTACACGATCTCAATCTCTATGCGCATCAGCGAATCGGCGCACGACCAATCGGCCGCCAAACGTCGCTGGCCGCGTCCACGAACACCCGTTTTACGGCTGTGGCGTCCCCGCCCCTGCTCCCGCCTGCGCCAGCACACTATCGCCGGAATAGCTGACGGGCGCGACTTGGCCCGGCACTGGCACGGTCAACCCAAGCTGGTTCCGAGCGATCGCATCCACGCGGCTCGGCGCGCGTAGAGTTGCCATCTCGAGTTGCAGCTGCTGATTCAGTTGGCTCGCCTGCGCCTCTTGCGTCTGCAACTGCTCGATCTGATACCGCAGCTGGATGCATTCAAAATGCTGCCAGGCATAAAAGAAGAGGCATCCAGCCATCACGGACCCTGCCGCGACGCGCTGCCACAAGGGATTCAGCCGCGCGGCAGGAGCCGGCCGTAGGAGCCGGGAATTGTCGATCCGCTTCACCGTGTAATATTCCGTCATCCTGGTTCTCGGTTGGCGCCTTAGGCCGCCACTTTCTCCGCCACGCGCATTTTTGCGCTGCGCGCTCGCGGGTTGCTTGCAATTTCAGCTTCGCTTGGGACGATCACTTTCTTCGTCAGCACTCGAAAACCGCCTTCGCGCTCAAGTTGCTGAAACGCGCGCTTCACCGGCCGGTCTTCGCGTGAGTGGTAGCTCATCACCACCCATCGTCCTCCCGGATTCAAAGTGGCAGGGGTCCGTGAAAGAAACTGCTCGAGTTCCTCCTCTTCTCGATTCACCGCTATCCGCAGCGCCAGAAACGTTTTTGTCGCGGGATGCAGTCTCTGCCTTCCCCTTACCTGTCGTACCCCTGCCACAACCGTTGCCAGGTGTTCGGTGTCGCGAATCGGTCGCGCCCTCACGATCGCCTTGGCGATTCTGCGTGAATCGGTCTCCTCGGCTTTCTCATAGAGGAGGTCGGCCAGTTGCTTCTCCGGCCATTCATTCACAATCTCTGACGCCGTTAGTTCGGCGTTGGGGTTCATGCGCATATCTAGAACGGCCGCGTAGCGAAACGAAAATCCCCGCTCCGGCGTGTCCAGCTCCAGCGAAGAAATTCCCAAGTCGGCGAGCACACCGTCAAAGTGCCCGTGCTCCTCAGCCACTTCCGCGATTTCCGAGAACTCCGCGTGCACCAGAACCACTTTTCCCCCAAACTCTTTGAGCCGCTCGCGCGCGATTTCGAGCGCGTTTGAATCGCGATCAATACAAACAAGCCTTCCGGTCGTCAGCCGCTGGGCAATCATAACGGAATGCCCGGCCGTTCCGGTCGTCGCGTCCAGATACGTTCCATCAGGCCGGATGCGAAGCCATTCAATCGCTTCCGCAGCCAGCACCGGCGTGTGCAGCACGCTCAACGCCTAAACGCCCATCTCGTCCCAAGCCTTTTCGTCTTCCGCCGTGATCGGGTTACGGTTCATTTGATCGAGGAACCTGGCGTGATTCCAGATCTCCAGGTAAGTCAACTGCCCCTGGACATCCACTTCGCCTTTCATCTCCGCCGATTCCCGCAAAACAGGTGGGATGAGAATTCGCCCCTGCCCATCCACCTCGACGACCTGACCGTAATAATTTGTGCGCGCCAGAAACTTCTGCTTGGCGCTGTTGTGAGAGGATAGTTTCGCCAAATTCTTTTCGATCTCTTCCCACGCCTTCATGGGATAGACCCGGGCGTGATCGCCCTTCGCGCTTGTTACATAGAACTTCGAACCGGTTTTCTGCATCTGCGCGAGAAAATCCGAAGGGATTTTCACCCGGCCTTTTTCGTCCACGGTCGCCAGATAATTGCCGCGCAGCATTGAAGCCCTTGAAAAGCTGGGCCGTGGTTTTGAATGCCGCCTTCTCTGACGACACTTGGGTGGGAATCACGTTCTCCGCCTCCCGCCACTGGCCTTTCCTTCCTACCACTTTTCGCCACTTTCTCCCACTTCGTACCGCGATTGTAGATGGCTTCGGTTTCTTGTCAAGGGGAATGTGAGCTTTTTGAAAAACTTTTTGTGAAATGCGGCCGGGCGCCGCACTTTTTAAGTTTCGTTCACGCGGAGCCTGAAAATACCATTCCTAGTGTGTGCGCGCAAGCCTTTCCCCGAGCCATTGCGCTTTATGTGCAGGAAAGTCACAAAATGTTTCCTAACGGTTAACCCGGATTCCGCAGGAGCGTCGTAAGAGCCGTCGACCACAAGGCCCTTGTTCGTCGGAACGGGGACGTTCTGTCGGTAAGAGAAAAGCTATTGCGTTGGCGGGGGCGCAGCAGCCGGGTTCCGCAGCGAATTCAGACCCCGCAGCATGTTTTGCTCGTCCGGACTGAGATCCTGCATGAATTTCGGATCATTAAGCGCCGCCTGTTGCGTCTCAGGACTCATGTGGCTCAGTACCGCCAGGTGTCGATTGATCGCCTGACGCCGGTCCGGCGGCATGGCCTGCCATTGCGGCATGAGCGTATTGCGAACGTATTGCCTCTGCTCAGGCGTCATTTGTGCCAAAACCTGCTCGCGTTGCAAATACGCCTGTTGTTGCTCGGGAGTGAGCCGATTCCACAGCTGCAGCCTGTTGCGAATCTGCTGCTGGCGCGCCGGCGGGAGGTTCTTGAAACGCGCATCGTTCCGCATGAAGCGCTCCTGCTCGTCCGGCGGCAGGTTCTGCAGGTTGTCAACCCACTTCGGCGGTAGGCCCTCCATTGCACGCACATTCGGTTGGCCCTTGATGGCCCCGTTCGCGGCCGGTTTCTCTGCCTGCCTTTCGGCCTTCTTCTCGGCTTGCCGCTGCGCCGCTGCGGCCGCCCTGTGCTGTTGCACGGCAGCGCGCAACCGGCCTCTCTGGGCCAAGGTGGGCTGCGCCGCGATCGTGCCGGCCAAAATTCCCGCCAACGCGATACCCATCGCAAAGTTAGATCCGTACAACCGCACGCAAGGTCTCCGTTATTCCGCCGTGGAATTGCCTGTACTTTGATTCGTCGTACCGCTATCTAGCGTGCCTGTCGGAGCCAACTCCGAAAGTGCGTCCATGCTCGTCACCACATCGTAGTCTTCGAGCACGCCCAGATTCTTGATCGCATTGAAGTCTTGCTGTTGCACCGAAGCTGTCGTTGGCTCGACACGCGTGTTTACCGGCGACGTTCTCACCATCCACACGGCTATCACAGCCAGCAGTGCCGCCGAGAGAGCCAACCGCGGCTGCGGAACGATCCATTCAAACCATCTCCGTGCCGGCTCCGCCGCTACGCGCTGCCGCACGCGCGCGTCAAACCCAAACGACGGCTCGACCACAGGCATCTCATCTATCACGCCCCAGAGCGCACGAAACTGTTCCGCGCGCCCTCGGCAATCGGAGCACGCCGTCAGATGTTGCTCGATCTCCTGCCGATCGGCCGAATCCGACCGGCGGTCCAGATATGCAATCAAGCCCTTGGAAACGTCGTTGCAATTCATGATGCTCTTCCTTCCCTCGCCTCTCGCGCAATCGCCTCGCCCACCAACGGCGCCAGTTGCACTCGCAGCGTCTCATAAGCCCGAAAAAGCAGCGACTTCAGCGCGCTCTCTGAGCACTCTAAAACCTTTGCGATCTCCGCGTAATCCATCTCCTCGTACTTGTGTAGCAGCACGGCTGCCCGCTGCTTTTCCGGCAATGCCCACACTGCCTTGCGAATCACTTCCGCGCGATCGCGTTCGATCATCTTCTGATCGATCCGCAACTCTCTCGCCGGCAATTCCAGAGGTGCCGAGTCCTCGGCATCGGCCGAAGCATCCAGAGATATCGAGAGCTTCTGATATCGTGTGTCCCGCACCGAATTGAGCGCTAGATTCGTCGCGATTCGGAAGAGCCAGGTGGTGAATTTTGCGCTGGGAGTATATTGCTTTCGCGCCCGATAGACTCGCAGGAACACTTCCTGAGCCAGGTCCTCCGCCGTTGCCGTGTCCCGAACCATACGATATAGAAAATTCACCAGCGGGAGACCGATACTTCTGCAGGAGGAAGTCGAAGGACGAATCGTCGCCTGCCTTCACGTCCAGCATCAATTGGACGTCGGTCCTGGTCATAGCCTCCACAGTCTATCTAACACCCTCTGCCACATAAAGTTGCAGCACCCCGCCGTTCCCAAACGGACACTTCCGCTATGACGTCTTCCCGCAATCTCCACGATATATGGGACTTATGGCACCCGGGCGTTGCCTTTCATCCCATGAGCGCGCGACCTGATGTAGAGTAACGAATCCAATCCTCATGGCCTTAACGATTTCGACAGTCCGGAACGACGACGCGCCTGCACCTCTCCGCCGGACAACGGTGTGGTTCATGGCCGCCAGCACGGGCGTCGTCGTCGCCAACATTTACTACATTCAGCCGCTTTTGGGGATCATCGCGCTCGCGTTTGGGCTTACTGCGACTGGGGCCGGTGCCATCGCGATGACCACCCAGGTCGGGACGTGCTTGGGGATGCTGCTCTTCGTCCCGCTCGGTGACAGCCACGAACGCCGCTCGCTCATCACTTGGATGCTGGCCGGCGCCACCATCGCTCTCGTTCTCACGGCACTTGCCCGTAATGCCCTCTGGCTTGCTCTTGCATCGTTTGGCATTGGCCTGATGGGTGCGACGGTGCACGTGTTCGTTCCATTCGCTGCACATCTCGCTCCACCGAAGGACCGCGGCCGCGTCGTCGGAAGCGTTTTTAGTGGGATTCTCCTCGGTGTGCTCCTCGCGCGAACCTTTAGCGGCTTTGTGGGTGCTCATCTAGGATGGCGCGCCGTCTACGGCATCGCCGCCCTATTGATCCTCTTGGTGTGTGTGTTCGTTCAGTTCTTCCTGCCGCGCAGCGAACCGACGGCCAGGCTGCCCTATTTTTCGCTGCTCAAATCTACGCTCACTCTGGTCCGCGAACACGCCGCCTTGCGCGAATCCGCTCTTTTCGGCTCCGCAGCTTTCTGCTGCTTCAGCGCCTTTTGGACGACACTCGTCTTCTTACTCGAACGGGCGCCCTATCACTATCGCTATCCCGCGCAAGCGGCCGGTCTCTTTGGACTCGTCGGCGCTGCCGGAGCCGCAGGCGCGCCAATCATCGGACGCCTCTCCGATCGGCGCGGTGCTCGGCACACGATTGGCTTCTCTCTAATTCTGCTGCTCGTCTCATACATCATTCTTGGCATCGCGGGCAAACTGCTTCTCGGCCTAATCGTAGGCGTGCTGCTGATGGATTTTGGCACGCAAGCCTGCCACGTTTCCAATCAGACGCGCATCTATGGCCTCGCACCTGACGCGCGCAGCCGCCTCAACATGTTCTACATGGTCTGCTATTTCGCTGGAGGCGCGGTCGGCTCGATCCTCGGCGCCTACGCCTGGAAGCTCTACGGTTGGACTGGCGTCTGCGTGTTCTGCTCGCTGGTCATGGTTCTCATGCTACTGAAGTTTGTCTTCCTCGGGGCTACCACGCCGGTGGTCCGCCACGTCGCCTCGCCTGACAAATCTCCCATTTCCGAATTTTAGGTCGCCGCGTAAGGCGCATCGCGCGAGTCGTCAGCCGTTTTCCCTGCTTCTCTGCCTCTTTGCTTCCCTACTTCCTTTACAAATGAAAAATCGCCTTGAGCGCGACCATGATCGCCACCCCAAGAAACACGAGAATTGCCATGCCTACGCCGGGCTCGTGGTTCACTTCGGGAATCAAATCTGACGCTGCCACATACAGCGTCACTCCACCTGAAAACGGCAATGCATCCGCCAAGGTGCCGCGCAGCGCGAACATCAACGCCACGCCCGCAAGCGTCGCCGCCCCCAGGATAAGCGACGACGTCAGTGCGGCCGCCTTGCTCTGTCCGCTTGCCAACATGATCGAGGCGACCGTAAACCCTTCTGGAATTTTGTGCAGGAAGATGGCAAGGAAGATGATGCCGCCGAGCCATGTGGAAACGAGCAGTCCCGACGCGATCGCCACACCGTCAAAAAACGTATGGATCACCAGTCCCAGCAGCGCTGTGTAACTCGCATGCGCGCCGTGGACTTCCTCGTGATGCGTCTCTTCCCCGAAGTGAAAATGCGGGCGCTACGGTGTGTTCAAAGAAATGGACCACGAAGTATCCGGCGAGCACGAGAACGAAGACTGCATCCGTTCCGCCAAACATCGAATCCGGCTGCCCCGCGCGCAGCTTCACGGATTCAGGAATCATTTCGATCAGAGCCGTCGCGAGCATGAATCCCGCGCCTAGCGCGATGAAATATTTCAAATATCGTCGCGACCACTGGCGGTGCGCGACCAGCACTCCGCCCAAAAGATTCGCAGCGGCCGCCACAACCCCGAGCAGCCCGGCCAGCAAAACCCGCATTCCCTCACTTGAACTCACTCCCTGAAACCATCCGAGCCGCGAATTCTCCGCGCTGTTCTGTCGTTTTTATTCTTCTCTGCGGCTTTTCTCTGCGCTCTCCGCGTTTCTGCGGCGAACCAGCTTTACCCCGAATGCCGGAACAGAATCACGTCGCCATCCTGCACGATGTACTCTTTCCCTTCGAGCGCACCTGGCCTTTTCTTTCGCTGCCGCAAAACTTCCGGCCGCCAGCAGATCCTCCCAATTCACCACGTCCGCCTTGATGAATCCGCGCTCGATGTCGCTGTGAATCGCGCCCGCGGCTTGCTGCGCGGTCATCCCGCGTTCGATGGTCCAGGCGCGGCATTCCGGCTCGCCGCACGTCAGAAACGAAATCAGCCCGAGCAATTGTAGCGTCGCCTGAATCAGCCGGTCGCGTCCCGATTCTTTCAGGCCGTAAGCGCTTCATCATTTCGGCCGCTTCGGCGTCATCCAGTTCCGCTAGCTCCGCTTCGATTTTTCCGCAGAACGGCACAACGGCCGTGTGCGGCTTCGTCGCCAGCTTCTCCAATTGATATTTTTCGATCACGCTGATCGATTTCGCCCGCTTCTTCGTCGCCCAGATTCAGCACGTAAAGCATCGGCTTCTGCGAAAGGAACATAAGCCGGTGAGCATTTTTTCTTCCGCGGGCTTAAACTCCAATTCGCGCAGCGGCGTTTCTGCTTCCAGCGCCGTGCTGGCAGCGCTGCAGCACTTGCAACTCCGCTTCGAGCTGCGGGTCTTTTTTTTTCTTCAGATCTTTTTCGACGCGCTCGATTCGCTTGCCCACTTGTTCGAGATCGTTGAGAATCAGCTCGATCTCGACGCTTTCGATGTCGCGCACGGCGTCGATCGGGCCCTCGTGCGGCACCGCCGGGTCCTGAAACAGCCGCACCACGTGCGCCAGCGCATCCGCTTCGCGCAGCGGCACGAGCGACGCCGAATTTTTCTCGCGGTCCTTTTGCAGTCCGCCGATATCGACGTATTCGATCGTCGCGTACGTCACTTTCTTCGGCTTGAACACCTCGGATAGTTTCGCCACCCGCGCGTCCGGCACGCGCGCGATGCCCACGTGCGCCTGATTCGGCGCTGCCGCGTCGCGACTCCACCCGCGCTTTGCGTCAAAATCCGGAACAGACTGGTCTTCCCTACCTGCGGCAGTCCAATAATTCCTGTTTGCATAAGCTTTCGATACTAGCACATGCCCTTGCCAATCCCCGGCGTGCGGGCATGTTCGCTGCTTTCGCTTCCCCCTGTGGCAACCGCGATTAGAAGCGATGCCTTTCCTTTGTTTTCATCGAGTTACGTCGGTTTTTAATTCTTGGCAGTTGCGATTAGAACGCCTCGATACTCAACTCATTTCTTTCCCGCGGATGATAAGAGACAGTTGCGATCTTCACGCGAAAAATCCGATTTCTATTGTGGAAAGTACGGACAGAGTACTCGACACGGTTCGGCGACTCTTGTCCTACTCGCCTTGCAGGTCGCAGCTCAAAGCATTGATGTCAGGGAAAAGGGACCATCTCGGAGATTTTTTCGTTGTTCAGGGCCAACGTTCCTGGTTGCTTGGGCCGGACTTATGGGCAGCTTCACCCGCTTCCGCGACGTGCCCGTACGCTCTTTTTTAAGGGCGACGTTGCGGCTTGTAGGACCAGCTTCTCTATTGTAGACATATCCTCGCTCGCAGCACGGCCCTTCACACCCCGGTAAATCGGGTCAGGAATATGGATTATCATCCTTATGCCCGATACCGCCACAGTTATTGCCGTTGGACATTACCGGTTTCAATTGTGTCGCAGTGGGACGACTTGCTGGGCTGAGGCTGCGCAACGGAAGGCGTTCAATGCCGACAAGCAGGAGCGGCGGTACTCCGAAGCCATTCAGGTCGTGCCCATCATTTCAAGCTGGCGGCGGATAGGGAAGAACGCGAATTCCCAATGTTTGGATCATCGTGCTCGTAAAGGCGGGCAACGTGAGGCCTCACCTGAGACTGTATAGCGACAGCCCGCCCATGTTCGTTACGACGCAACTGGGGCTTAGACTCGCCCC
Source organism: uncultured Acidobacteriota bacterium (assembly GCA_963753205.1). Lineage (GTDB taxonomy): Bacteria > Acidobacteriota > Terriglobia > Acidiferrales > UBA7541 > Palsa-295. The sequence continues at coordinate 407,596 of CAVWBL010000006.1, forward strand.
GACCAGACCCCTCCAGCAGCAGCCGAATCGCCACAAGTGCAAACGTCAAGCGTACCTCTGCAGGAGCTGATTCGGGAGGACCTGTATGGAATGCGTCCCTGCCTGCGCCCTAACTTACGGTATCCTTTTCTCGCCATGGCCGACCAATCTGCTAAGCAGCTCTGGGCATTCGATCATCTCGCCGCCATCGCACACCTTACGAAGGATGATGCGCGGCTTGCGCAGCTCGTCGCCACGGCGCGGGATTTCCATCTCAATATCGATGAGCTTGAATCGCCTTACGAGGCTTTGCTCGAGGCTATTGCCTACCAGAGCATTTCCGGTAAGGCGGCGCGGACGATCTTCGCGCGCATCAAGGCGCTCGGTTCGGACGGTCGTCCGCCCACGCCGCAACAAATCCTTGCCGCCACGCCCGAGACGCTTCGGGAGGCTGGGCTTTCGTTCGCCAAAATTGCCGCCGTGCGCGACCTCGCGCAGAAAACGATCGATGGCGTCGTGCCCACGCTCGAACAGGCGCTAACGATGTCCGACCAGGAACTCGTCGAGCGACTGATTTCCGTGCGCGGCATTGGCGCGTGGACAGTCGAAATGTTTCTGATTTTTCGTCTTGGCCGGCCGGATGTGCTTCCGATCCACGATTACGGCGTGCAAAAGGGTTTTGCGCTTCTTTACGGCAAGCGAAAAATTCCCAAGCCGAAGGAATTGGCCAAATTCGGCGAGCGCTGGCGGCCTTACCGAACTGTCGCCAGTTGGTATATGTGGAGGGCCGTCGAGGCGGCGGGCAAAGACGCTCGTAAGGTAAAAAAACTTCCCACGAAAAAGAAGCGTGTCATCGCGAAAAAGCGCAATTCGGTGAAACGGAGCACTCGTAAGCGTCTAGCACGAAAGTAGTTGCATAAGGCTCCTCTGAATTTTCGGCGCAAGATTCCGCAAGTCAATCCGTATTCGTGCGAATAGAAGTGATCGGTCGCGTCATGCTACCCCTGTTTTTGTTGCACCGGCGAAGCCGCTGACGCTATCGGGGTGAAGCGATTGAAAAGAGAGTAAGCGATGCGGACAAACACAATCCGGTGAACAGTCGCACGGAGGAGCCACCGCCCAGCAAATTCTAATGGAGAAAGCACGATTAGAATTGCCGCTAAATCCAGCAGGATCAGCAAAAGTCTGGTTTCTAATCGAGAAGATCGGGCGATTTTTTGAGCGGCTTTCGCACTCAATTCTGAGATCGAACGGCTAGGAAGAGCGAGGCGAATCCGATCAGCAGGACGGCGCCTTCGAGATCTACGGAAGCGCCGTGCAGGCGGTCAAACTGGGCGCGAAGCGGATTGGTCGAAGGCGTGGCTGCGACCGAGCCCATCTCGCGGCGCAGCCCGGCCATCGGCCGGATCACGAAATGCTGCGACACCATCGTCAGGATGATCATCAGCGTGACGCCAGCGGCGGGAAGCATCAATCTCTTCGCGGTGGCTTGGGACGTGGTGGCGAGCACCGCCGTAGCGAGCATAAAGAGCAGCCCTGCGGCCACGCCCAGCGTATGCAGGCGCGTAATCGCAAATTCTACGACGAGCCCGGTTTGGTCCTGGCTGGGTATGACGCGAAAAAGACCGGGAGTGATCGCCGTGAAATAAAAGATCGAGCCCACCCATGCGCCGAGCGTGAAGAATTGAATGAATCGGAGCGTATATTTCATCGCGGACGCCGCAAATTGTATCGCAATCGGGCGCGAGAGTCTGCGGCGACGAAAATTCTAGCGAGGCGGTAGCCTCGCGGCTGGGCGTGGAGTTAGTTAATCTTCCGGCGGCTTCTGGGGCTTATGGACTTTGCGGATGTGCTCGGCGAATGCCTTGCTCAGAGAAGGCTCGCTGCCCTTCGGAAATTCCAGCCCGCACGCCGAGCAGCGCTTCTTTCCCATCACAGTCGTCAAGTAAGGTGGAAGTTTTTCTCGCCCCATGGCCCATAGATTTTACCTTTGTCGGCTGCGCGACAATGCACGCAGTTTCGTATAGGCGCGGCGGACGTCACTGCAAAGGCGCGATGCAATTGTGTAAGCTCTCTGCAGGCTTTTGTACTAGCACAGCGAGTATCAGGCGCATTCGCTTATTGAGTCTGCTTGTCCGCGGTGTAGTATAGGTCTTAGTTGTGTTTTCGTACTCAGGGTCAATAGTTCATTGCCTCCTCCCGACGCAGCAACCGTCCTTCGAAGATTTATTATCCTAAAAAATCTATTTGTGAAGGCGCTGGCGGTGCCGCCGCGCGAAGAATTGACCGAGGTGATGACACGGTGGACCACGGGCGAGCGGGAGAAATTTGACGCTCAATTGCGGCAGGCGTTTGACGATCAGGCCGAGCGACTTCGAGAATTGGGCGTCTGGGATGAAATGAGCGATGCGGAACGGAAATTCATGCGCGCCGCGCCGCTTGAGATTGAGTTACAGACGCTGATCGATCACATGTGGCTTTCGGAATCCGCCGTTTGCCTTCTATGGGCGCTGGGTTACGTCGATCGGCTTCCGCCGTACGACCAGAAGTCGGACCCCAGCCTGGCGAATCAGCTCCCACGCGAATCGATGAAGGATCTCGAAGCGAAAGTTGCGCTCCGCCCGGCTTCCGATATTCGGCGACAGCGCGACAGCGCCGAACTTTGGCACTGGCGTTCCCGCACGCGACGCCTGCAAGAAGACGGCAGTTTAGCCGCGCGGTTGCCGAAGGGCCAGAGCATTAACGATATTTTGCGTCTCACGGGCGAAAAGGCTGCGGCAGACGGCCTTTTCCCTGCACCTGTAGACGGCGATTTCCCTGCGTTCGGAAAGGCTTATCGCGAAATTTCGGAGCCGGAATATTTCCTGGCCACGTCAATCGCCATCGAGCGGCACCGGGCTTTCAATTGGCTCTGTGGCCAAGCGCCCGGAAACATCTGGGCGCAAACGCCGACCGATACATAATCTGATTGGATACCGACGGGCTCCGATGTCTCATCCACTTCTTGGGCACATGTCGCGAAATCAGGTATGCAGACAGCCAATCGATCAATGGGAGAATCAGATTGAAACACGGCTGGGGAGTGGTGGGCGATGAAGGACTTGAACCTTCGACCTCTCGCGTGTGAGGCGAGCGCTCTAACCACTGAGCTAATCGCCCGTGTTGAATAAACGGGACTCATTTTTTGTAACAGAAGGGTCGGTCAATTGCAAACGACAGCCAACGTGATGAACGACTTCACAGCGGCCGCTTCGGCGCGCCGGCTCACAGAACTGCAGCGCTCGATCGGGCGGGTGGTTAAGGGAAAAGACGAAGTGATCCGCATGGCGCTCACGACGCTGCTCGCGCGCGGGCACCTGCTGATCGAAGACGTGCCCGGTGTGGGCAAAACGACGCTGGCTCAGGCTCTCGCGCGCTCGTTCCACTGCTCGTTTCAGCGCATCCAGTTCACTTCGGATATGTTGCCGTCGGACGTGATCGGCATCAGCGTCTTCAACCCCGCGACACAGGAATTCGAATTTAAGCCGGGGCCTATTTTCGCGAACATCATCGTGGCGGACGAGATCAACCGCACTACGCCGAAAACGCAATCTTCGCTGCTCGAGGCGATGAACGAATCGCAGATCACCGTGGACAACCACACGCATCCGTTGCCGAAGCCGTTCCTCGTGCTAGCGACGCAGAATCCCATTGAGCATCACGGGACATATCCACTGCCAGAATCGCAGCTCGATCGTTTTTTGATGCGCATCCGCATGGGCTATCCGGGACGGGAGAGCGAGAAAGAGATTTTGCGCAATGGTTCGGGGCCCGCCGGGCGCCCGGCGTCGGAAAAAATCGAAGCCATGATGGATGCCTCGGACGTTTATGCGATGCAGGAATCCGTTTCGCACGTGAAAGTGGATGAGAGCCTGCTGGATTACGCGCTGGAAATCGTCGATCGGACTCGGCAGAGCGAACAGTTGAGCCTCGGAGTGAGTCCACGCGGCGCCGTCCTACTGCATCGTGCGGCGCAGGCACGCGCATTTTTGGAAGGCCGCGATTATTGCGTGCCTGACGACTTCAAGCGGCTAATCGTTCCCGTTTTCGCGCACCGCGTGGTCGTGAGTTCGCGGTATGTCTCTACGCAGAAAAAATCGGAGCAGGCCGAAGCGATCCTCGGCGAAATTCTGGAGACGACGCGCGTCCCGCTCTAGGCCGTTGTAACGCGCATGCCTGCCGCCCAGAAACAGGCTTGTTGCGTCCGTTCGATTGAGGACATCTGAGTGCAAGAATCCGCCACGCCAAATCGCCGCTGGTTTCGTCCCGCCGAACGCGCCGCATGGCGGAATTTCGGCATCGCGATGGTGGCGCTTTCCTTTGCGCTGCTGCTGGCGCTTTTCTCCGCCGCGGTTGCGAGCCAAGGGCGCGTGTGGCTCGCCGGGATTACCGGAGTCGGCGCGCTGGGCGTCGCAATATGGGTCGGCGTCACGATTGTTCCGGCGATGGCGCGTCGCACGAGCCTCCGCTGGATCGCCTACCAGATCGATTATCGATTGACGCGCGACGGCGTGATCTACCTTTTCGGCGTGCTGATTCTCGTGCTCGCCGCCGTCAACACCGGGAACAACCTGCTTTTCATTATTCTGAGCTGCGCGCTGGCGGGCATTCTGATTTCCGGAGTTCTCTCGCGCGCGGTTCTCACAGGCATCGAGCTGAAGTTCGACTTGCCTGAACATATTTTCGCCGAGCAGCCGGTGCTCGCTGAGATGGAGCTGCGCAACGAAAAGCAGCTGTGGCCGTCATTTTCGCTGCGTGTTCTGGGTGAGGGAACGAATGCCGGCGGCGAGCAGATTCTTTCGCGGGCGGTCTACTTCCCTTATATTCCGCGGCAAAGCTCGGCTCGGCAGAAGGTCGAGTTGCGATTTCCGCGCCGCGGCATTTATCGGCAGGAGGCGTTCGCGGTCCGCACGCGCTTTCCATTCGGTTTTTTCGAGAAGACGCGGCGCGTCGATTCGAATTCGGAGATAACGGTATATCCGCCTGTTGGTCCCACCGAGCAGTTCTACGAAGTGCTGCCGCTGCTGAGCGGCGAAATGTCGAGTTATTTTCGCGGGCGCGGCGTGGAGTTGCATTCGCTGCGGGAGTACGTTCCGTCAGATAGCGCGCGCGCTGTGGATTGGAAGGTGACGGCGAAAACTTCCCGTCTGATGGTTCGCGAATTTGCTCGCGAAGACGAGCGGCGATTGGTGATTGTGCTCGACCCTTTCGTGGGCCCGGCGAACAGTGGAGCGAACGTTACGGGATTCGCGGTGGACGATGCGGCGGACCGGCACGCGCGCTTCGAGCGTGCGGTTTCACTTGCGGCGTGCATTGCGTGGCATTTCAACGAGATACACTCGGTTATGCAGTTTCGCACCGATGATTTCGTCACGCCGATGGCGCCCGCCGACGAAATTGTTTACGACGCTCTACGCGCGCTGGCGCTCATCGAGCCAAATGAGAGGGCTCACGGCGGCGCCTTCATTGACGATCTTGCCGCGGAGCGCGATATTTTCAAGATTATTCTCACAGCACGGCCGCAGCGCAGCATTCCTACGGCGCTTTGGACCTCGTCCTATTTCATCTTCATCGATGATCTCTGAAGTTCGCGAGCACTGATTCCTTCGTTTAACGTGCTTTACGTTATCTGCTTGATTCATTCAGAATATCGACTCAAATGAGCAGCCGGATTTCTCCGCGTGCATTGGCCATGCTGCGTCGACAACTGCTCGCGTGGTTTGCGCGACATCAGCGCGCACTTCCATGGCGAGCGAGCCGCGATCCGTACCGGATATGGATCGCTGAAATCATGCTTCAGCAGACGCGCATCGCGGCCGTGATTCCCTACTACGACCGTTTTTTGGAGAAGTTCCCCACCCTGGAATCCTTAGCCGCCGCGCGGATTGACGATGTGCTGCGCCTCTGGTCGGGCCTCGGCTACTATTCGCGTGCGCGGAATCTGCATCGCACGGCGCAGAAAATCGTAGCGGAGCACGCCGGCAATTTTCCTCGCACGCTTGACGCGGCGCTTGCGCTGCCTGGCATTGGCCACTACACGGCTGCGGCGGTGCTGAGCATCGCGTACGATGTGCCACTGGCAGTGCTCGATGGCAATGTGGCGCGAGTGCTTGCGCGACGTGGCGCCATGCGCGGAGATTTGCGCGAGCATCGCCGGCGGCGTGCTCTGGCGGAGAGTGCACAGCATCTGCTTGCTCCCGATGCCGCGGGAGATTGGAACCAGGCGCTTATGGAACTCGGCGAAGTGGTCTGCACGCCGCGTAATCCGCGCTGCTCAGATTGTCCAATCGCAACATTTTGCCGTGCTCGGGCGCTCCGCCTCACGGATCGTATTCCCGCGCCGCGCCGGAAGCGCGCTCCGGTGAAGATTCGCATCGCGGCCGCAATTTTGCGAGATCCCGAAGGCCGCGTGCTGCTTGTGCGCGATCCCGGCGCGCATGATCGGGTTCTCTTTTCGCGTATGTGGCAGTTCCCTGCCCTCGAAGTGGCCGAGCACGCCGAAAACGAGTTGGCGGCGCACATCACGGAAACGCTCGGCGTGAACGTGCTCGCATTTGAAAAATTGCCTACCGTTCGGCACGGCGTGACGTATCGAAAGATCGCCCTACTGCCATTTCTCGCCCGCGTTCCGCAATTGCCGAAGCTCAAACGGACGCGCATCCTGCATCCGGATCGCCTGAGCACGCTGCCCGTTTCCGGCGCGACCCGCAAGATCGCCGCCGCGCTTCAACATAGTTGCAGCACAAGCCGCACACCGGCTCACAGCGCATATTAAACAATAGGCATCCTGCCATTCTGCACCTCTCCATATGCCGCCCGAGCCAGTGTTAGCATCGAAGAAGAAGACATGGCTTCCGCGACGCAATCCGAAACTGCCGCCTCGCGCATCATTTCCGGCGGCTCGGCCGTCCAGCGATATTTTGAGGCGTCGCTCTTCCTTCTTGTCGCAACGGGCGCCATCTCGATCGTCTCTACGGGCAAGCTCGACGTTTTCACCACGGCGCTCCTACCGGTCGCCATCGCTTACAAGGCGTTCCGCCTTTGGCGCGGACGCGGCCCGGAGCTTTCCTCACAGGCGGCGACGTGGCTCGTCCTCGCCTATTTCTTGTTCTTTCCTTTTGATCTCTGGGTGCTTTCGCGCGGCCGCGCCGAAGGTTCTCCCAACCCAGCGCTCTATTCCGCGTTGCTCGCCACGATTCACCTGCTGCTTTTCGCCGTGATCGTACGCCTGTATTCGGCTCGGACGAATCGCGATCACGCGTTTCTCGCCGTCCTCGCCGTGGCGTCGATGGTTTCATCCGCGATTCTCACGGTGGAAACTGGATTTCTCGTCGCGCTCGCAATCTTTCTCGTCCTCGCCGTTTCGACGTTCGTGGCGATGGAGATTCGCCGCAGCGGTGCGGACGCCGTTTCGCCCGCTCTCGATCCCGGAACGCCGCTTTCGCGCCGCCTGAATCGCGCACTCGGCATAGTCTCGCTTCTTGTCGCGTTCAGCGCGCTCGCGCTGGGCATCGTGATCTTCTTCATGATTCCGCGCTTCACCACCGGCTACATGAGCGCGTTCAATCTGCAGCCGAATATGACGACCGGCTTCAGCGAAGACATGACGCTTGGCGCGATCGGCGAAATTCAGCAGAACTCCGCCGTTGTCATGCGCATCACTGTGGATAGACCCGAGCGCGCTGAGGATGTTCACTGGCGGGGAATCGTTCTCACCACTTTCGACGGCAAACGCTGGTTCACACACGCGCACAACGACGATCTGGTGCTCGCCGGCACGGACGGCACCTATTACTTCAGCGGCCCGTCCCGGCTGAATGAGTCGGTGCCTATTCGCTATACGGTGCTCATGGAACCGATGGCGACCTCCGCGATTTTCATAGCGCCGACGATTCAGGCGCTGCGCGGCAATTTTCTGGAGGACGCTGCCCTCCGCCCCGGTAATCTCCGACGCCATTTTCTCCTCATGGACGACACCGGCTCGGTGTTCAATTCCGAGCGCATCGGCGCGAAGATTCGCTATGAGGGCGTTTCAAGGCTGCCCCGAATTCCAGCCGCTCAGCTCCGCGCGGCACCCGCGGTCTATTCGAGTAAGATTCAGGAGACATACCTGCAATTGCCGCCGGGACTCGATGCGCGAATCAAGCAGCTCGCGGAAGACGTCACGTCGCACGCCTCGAATCCTTACGACAAGGCCGTGGCGCTCGAGCTTTATCTGAAGGCGCATTACGCATATACGCTTGACCTGCGGGGCGATCCCGGCAGCGATCCGCTCGCGTATTTTCTTTTCACGCGGCGCGCCGGCCATTGCGAATATTTCGCTTCGGCAATGGCAATTATGCTGCGCGAAATCGGGATTCCCTCGCGATATGCCACGGGTTTCCTCCCCGGCGAATTCAATGACATCGGCGGTGATTACATCATTCGCGCCAGCGACGCCCACGCCTGGGTGGAAGTCTATTTTCCCGGCTATGGATGGATGACGTTCGATCCCACGCCAGGGAGCGATCTGAAGCGGCCAGTCGGGCTCATGGCAAACCTCGCCATGTACTGGGACTATTTCCAGCTCACGTGGAGCGAGTGGATCGTCAACTACGATTTGGCGCACCAGATTCGGCTCACCGATAACACGCAGCGAGCGACTCGCGACCTCAGCGCGCGCGCCCGCGATTGGTATCAGATGAAACAGCAGCAGGCCATGCATCTGCTGCTCGCACTCGACGCGCACATCGAAGCTTCGCATTTCACTCTGCCCGCGCTCCTTATTTTCCTCGTGTGCTTGCTTATGTGGATGCGCGGACGCGCGTTCATTCGCTATGCAGTGTCGCGATGGAACTTAGGCGCGCGTCGCGGCGGCAGCCTCACACCTTCGCTTGCGGTCTTCGAATATCAGGAAATGCTGAAGATGCTCGAAAAGCGCGGCTGGGGGAAAACGCCTTCGCAGACTCCGCGCGAATTTGCCGCTGCGATTCCGTCGACCGAAGTCGCCGCACCCGTGGTACAGCTTACCGAGCTCTATCAAGCGGCGCGATTCGGCAGCGTCGCTTTGCCGTCCGAAGAAGCTACGTTCCTTCTTCGCTCAATCCGCGAACTGCTTCGCGCGCCCAAACCTGCACAATGAAGTGGCGTGGCGCCCTCCTGCTCGCCGTCATTTTAGCTCTGATCGGAATTGTATTTTTCATCTCCAGGATTCCGCAGAGCGAGAGCTATCACAATTTCGCTGACCAGCGAATGACGCTCGGCGTGCCAAACTGCCTCGACGTAGTCTCGAACGTTCTCTTTCTTTTTGTGGGAGCTCTCGGCATATTGCGGATTCTACTCGGTGGCGAGGGCGGGACGCCCAAGTTGATCGACTCGCGCGAACGATGGCCCTGGTTCGTATTTTTCGCGGCGGTTGCACTCACCGCTTTCGGTTCTGCCTACTATCATCTCCATCCAAACGATCACACCCTTGTCTGGGACCGTCTGCCGATGGCCGTCGGTTTCATGGCGCTGCTTGCGGCTATCATCGCTGAACGCATCGGCGTTAACACCGGCCTGTGGCTTCTTGGGCCTCTGACTATCTGCGGCGCGGCAAGCGTTTTTTGGTGGAGCTTTACGCAAGCCCGCGGCAATGGCGACCTTCGCCCGTACGCGCTCGTGCAGTTCGGTTCTTTCGCGGTGCTGCTGCTGGTCCTCGCACTCTATCCGCCCCGATATACACGCGGAGTGGACCTAATCGTTTCATTCGCATTTTACGGCATCGCCAAAATCTTCGAAGCCGCCGACCGCCCGATATATTCGCTCGGTCACGCCGTAAGTGGCCATACTCTGAAGCATATCGTCGCGGCGCTCTCTGCCTATTGGATCTTGCGAATGCTCCAACTGCGAAGCCCGGCGAATGCAGCTGGAAAAACCGAACAAAAAACCGCCTGACGGGAAGCTCCCTTAGCGGTTATCAAGCATTCCCCGTATTCAATGCAGGCGCCGAAACCGCAAAGCTAGGTGTGTCTGTATCGAAAGGAGACCGCGATGGCCGGCAATAAATGCGCTCACCCAAACTGCAGTTGCACACCCGCTGAAGGCAAGAAGTATTGCAGTCCACAATGTGAAGCGATGGAAAAGACTCCCGACGTGGACTGCAAGTGCGGCCACGCCGGCTGCCGTGGCCGGACGACCTGAGCCCTAGCGCCCCTGCGAAACTGTTGGCGTCTATAATGCTCCGTCGGTTTGTGTTCGTGTCTTCGCCGACTGACCCAGATGACGCCGTTATTGCACACTTACCGCCTTATATTACGCCCACTGCAACTTGAAGATGCCGAGCAAGCGCAATTGCTTTTCCCGCAATGGGAAATCGTGCGGTTTCTCGCCAATCGGGTTCCCTGGCCGTTTCCTCCGGATGGCGCGCTTTCATTTTATCGTGACGTTGCCCTTCCCGCCGCAGAGCGCGGCGAAGAGTGGCATTGGACGCTTCGCCTTAAAACCCAGCCTCACCGTCTAATCGGCAGCATCAGTCTGATGAAGGGCGAAGATGAGAATCGCGGCTTCTGGATCGGCTTGCCATGGCAAGGACAAGGCCTGATGAGCGAAGCGTGCGATGTCGTCACCGGTTTTTGGTTTGAGGAACTGAAGTTTTCAGTGCTGCGCGCTCCCAAGGCAATTGCGAATCTCGGTTCGCGCCGCATTTCAGAAAAGCAAGGAATGCGCGTGATTCGCAGCGAAGAGCGAGAGTACGTCTCCGGTCGCCTGCCCAGCGAGGTCTGGGAAGTCACTGCCGAGCAGTGGCGTGCGCGCCGCGGGAAATAAAAAAGTCACCCGCCCAAATACTCCGCTTCCAGGCCCGCGCAGTCGATTTGTGTTACATTCACGCTTCTTTAACTTCCAAAGGCCACTTTTTACGAACTTCGACACCGCTTTCAGGAGAGACCTTATGCCCGCAAAGAAAAGCGCGAGTCATGCCCTAGGCGATCCTTCACAGAGCTTGCAAAAATTCAACTTACTCGATCTGCAGCAACACACTTACGAAAAAACCTATTCTACGTCGGCCGAGACGACGTGCACGACATTCTGAAATACGTACTTTCGCGCGTCACTGTGTCGCTTTACCTGAATATGTTCGGTTACGACGATAAGGAACTGAACGACATCCTCATGGCGAAGGCTCTCGATTCGAAAGTGACGATGTTGATCACTCTCGATAAGAGCCAGACGGGAACAAAAACGGAAGCTGCTCTTCTGCCCGCCGACAAAGCGCACAATCTTTCGGCGTTCAACACCCATTTTGTCGTCGGCAACTCCTCGACCGGACAAATCAGCCACACAAAAGGCTTCGTAGCCGATGGCAGGGTCGCGGCGGAGGGCTCGACGAACTGGTCGATTTCCGGCGAAGGCGTTTTCGTGCTGACCGGTACGCCGGGCGGGCCGGGCTACAAGGCGCAAAACAACACCCAGTCCGTGATCACCGATCAGGATACAGTTACTCGCTTTGCTGCTGAACTCATCGCGGAACACATGGCTGCGCAGCACGCCTCGCTGGATAATCCGCAAAAAGCGTCGTCAATGAAAAGCCCTCTGCCGGCAAAGTTTGCGCCGCAAAATCCGGCAGGCGGGAATTCTCTGGGCCTGATAATGCCGAGGTCTAGGAAAACCGCGCGCATTGAAGCCCGGCGCCCTGATGCTCGAGCAACGTTTGCCTTCCGCCCAGGTGCCAAGCACCCCACTGGCCGCGGTTCAACCAAGATCGGTGCCAATCTGGGAAGCGTCAGTTACGTTTGCGTCCGGATTTGCAACGAATGAGCCCAGCAAACGCCCGCAAAGATTTCTGCGCCTCTTCTTTTATTGAGATTTGAGTGACATCGCGTCTGGCACGCGGAATGCTCGTGGTGCAACGAAGCCCGCACATTCGGCGGCAGCCGAGAGGTGGCTTTCCCCTTCCATCGATCCGGACATTTGCCGTTTAACGGCAGGGGAAGCACATGAACAATTGGGGCAAGGGTTTTGCGGGACTCGTCTTTGGGTCAATTCTGGCCGCGCCGTCTCCGGCACAATCCTTTCTTTCGGCTCAGCACGAGAGGGCGCGTCCGCTCGGACGAATATGGCACTACATTGTCACCCACAAGGAAGTTCTGGCGGCCGATGCAATCGCTGTCTCAGCGTGGTCCGCCGATACCGCATCGACGGTTTATGATCAGCATCATTGCGTTTGTATCGACACAAATTCCCTTTCAGGAACGCATCCTTCGGATGGCGCGGTCTGGAGTTACGGTATCGGCGCGGCTGCTTTACACGTGAGCGTGAATCACCTGATTTGGCATTATGCGCCGGAACGTGCAGATCGGCATCTGATCTGGTTCGAGATGACGCCGCTCATTGGCAATGAAGTGTTCAATATCGATTCCAATGTGCAAGCAGCGGACTTCGCGCCGCTGAACAGGCAGCGCTCGAATACGGGCGCCTCTTTCAACCTTCCGAGAATGCCATCAGAGTTTCTCGCTTCGGGCGGAAATTCCAGCCATGGCCGTGCAGGGCACGCGCTAACAAGACCGGGCTTTGATGCACGCGACAGCAGTCGCAGAAGGCACATCCTGGGCGTAGTGCAAGACGGAGGTGCAAAAACTCGCTGGTCCGACCGTGCTAGAATTGGCTGTTTCCACGCCACACTAGGACGCGCACTGAAATGCCGAAAGTAGGATTTGTCAGCCTGGGATGCCCGAAAAACCTCGTCGATAGCGAGGTGATGATGGGCATTCTTGCGCGCGCGGGATACGAACTGACGCCGCGCGCGGGCGAAGCGGACGTGCTCGTAGTAAATACTTGCAGCTTTATCGCGCCGGCGCAGCAGGAATCGGTGCAGTCGATCCTCGAAATGGCCGAATACAAGAAGTTCGGCCGCGCGCAAAAGCTGATCGTCGCCGGATGCATGGCCGAACGATACCGCAACGAAATCCGCGAACAGATTCCGGAAGTGGACGCCGTGATCGGCACAGGCGAAGTGGAAAAGATTCTCGCGGCGTGCGAAGGGGAGTTGAGCGCCAGCGCCGTAGACGTTCAGGAATCACCGTCCTATCTCTATCATGACGCAACGCCGCGCATTCTGGCGACGCCGCGCTATTCGGCTTACATTAAGATCAATGAGGGCTGCGATCATCCGTGCACGTTTTGCGTGATCCCGCAGTTGCGAGGCAAATTTCGCAGCCGGCGATTCGAATCGGTCGTGCGCGAAGCGCAAAACCTTGCAGCCGCAGGCGTGCGCGAAATTTCGTTGATTGGGCAGGATACGACGTACTACGGCGAAGACCTCGGCATCCGCGACGGCTTGCCTCTTCTGCTTGAGCGCCTCGCGCAGATCGAGGATCTCTACTGGATTCGCTTCCTCTATTGCTATCCGAATCGGATTACGCCGAAGCTGCTGGATACGATTGCCGCGCATCCGCGATTGGCGAAATATCTCGATATTCCCCTGCAGCACGCAAGCCGGAGCACGCTCGCGCGCATGAAGCGCGGTTCCAATGCGGACGCGTTTCTGAAAATGCTCGACCGCATACGCGCCGCGATTCCCGGCGTTTCAATCCGTACCTCGTTCATCGTCGGCTTCCCCGGCGAGACCGATGCGGAATTTGACGAGCTGTGCGAATTCGTGAAGGCGGCGCAGTTCGACTGGATGGGCGTCTTCGCGTATTCGGACGAAGACAAAGCGAGGAGCTACAGCCTCGAAAACAAACTCGAGGAGCAGACTATCGCGGCGCGGCAAAAAACCTTGATGACTCTGCAAAAAGGAATATCGCGGCGGAAATTGCGGCGTCACGTTGGCGCGCAGATGCACGTTCTGCTCGAAGGACCCTCGAAGGATACCGATATCGTCTGGGAAGCGCGGCACGAAGGCATGGCTCCCGATATCGACGGCAAAATCTATATCACCGAATTTGCGGGAGTTAACGAAGCCGATGAGTTGCCCGCACCCGGCACACTCGCCACCATCGAAGTGACCGAATCGCAGGACTACGACCTGATTGCGCGCGCGATCGAGTTCGCGTCTCCTGCCCGGAGCGTTCCTGAGAACATTCTCTCGTCGTCGAAGAATTTGTTCCCCATTCTTTCGCGCTGATTATAAAAAGTCCGAAGCAAGCAATAATCCACCCCAGCGGTATGCAGTTCCACGGAGATTAAGACCTGGGGAGCCGAAAGAAAAACTTCGCGCAGAGAGAACGCGCAGCGCTGGGCACCATTCGACTTCGCTTTGGGGTATGCTGGCCGAATGAAGCGTCTCTGCCCGATTTGCCGGAAAGCGGCCGATTCTGAAACAGATCGCGAATTCCCTTTTTGCAGCGAACGCTGCCGCCTGATCGATCTGGGCAACTGGTCGAGCGAAAAGTATAAGGTCAGCGAGCCGGTGATCGATGAATCCGCGCCCCACACGCCGCAAGATTCGGAGCAGGACGGAGAATGAGCGCACCCGCGGAATCCGTCAATCCGCCCGCGGCCGCAACCGCGGCCAAGAAGCCGCGCTCTTCTATCCTTATCGCTACCGCCTGCGGACTCGGCTGCCTTCCGAAGGCGCCCGGCACGTGGGGAGCGATTGGCGGCGTGGTGGTTACTACGATCCCCTTTTTGTTTTGCGCGTGGCTTTCGGTTCTGGCCGACGCAGGCGGACCCGTCACACTCTACGTCCATGATCGCAATACTCACCTGTATTTACTGATCCAAATCGCTTTGGGCTTAATCGTGGCGGCGATTGGCGTTTGGTCCGCCGGACGCGCGGCGCGCTTTTGGCGGCAGCACGATCCGCAAAAAGTTGTAATAGACGAGGTTTCAGGGCAACATCTCGCGATTGTGCTCGGGTGCGCCCTGCCCATCTGGCGGAGCATCCCGGGCGCCTGGCAAACGTCCGTATGGGGCTATCTCGCGCATGATGCGACCCTTAACTGGAAATATTTGCTGGTGGGTTTTATACTTTTTCGAGTGTTCGATATTTGGAAGCCGTTTCCCGCGCGCCAGTCGAGTCGTTGCCGGGCGGCTGGGGAATCATGGCAGACGATTGGATGGCCGGGGTTTACGCCGCAATCGGATTGTGGATCGCTCGCGCGGCGGGTCTTTAGCGCAAGAGGCGAATGAACTCATCTCCTAAGATTGAAGGCGTCAAGCCGAACGCAGCGCTTCCGGGCGGTGAAATCGCCATCTACGGCACGGGATTCGCCGTGCGCAATCATTCGCGGCCGCAGGTGCAGTTTGGATCGGCCGAAGGTAGCCTGATTCTGGCTGCCGACAATTATCTCGTCGCCCGCGTGCCCGAAGGCGCTTCGGGCGCCGCGGTCCGCGTGCTGATGGGCAGCGTGGAAAGCGCGCCCTTCCCGATGGCACTGGGCGTGCAGATCGCGGACAACCTGAACCCGGTGATGAATCCCGCCGTGGATTCGAGCGGGAACATTTACGTCACTTTCAGCGGCCAGCGCGGACAAAAGGTGCCCGTTTCCCTTTACAAGATCACCGCGAACCATTCCATCAAACCTTACATCACCGAACTGACGAATCCCACCGGGCTCGCCATCGATCGCGACGGGTATCTTTTTGTCTCGTGCCGCAATGACGGCACGGTTCACCGCGTCTCGCCCGACGGGCGCTCGATGCAATGGATCGAGGGCATGGGCATCGCCACGGGTCTTGCGTTCGATAAGAACGGCAGCCTTTACGTGGGCGATCGCAGCGGCACGATTTTTAAGATTGGTCCCGACCGTGAGATTTTTGTCTTCGCCACACTGGAGCCTTCCGTCGCGGCGTATCATCTGGCGTTCAGCCCAACGGGCGATCTCTTCGTTTCCGGTCCGACGACGTCGAGTTACGACCGCATCTACAGGGTCACACCCGCCGGGGAAGTGAGCGTATTTTTCCGCGGCCTGGGGCGCCCTCAGGGTCTCGCTTTCGACCGCGTCGGCAATCTGTACGTCGCCGCATCACTATCGGGAAAACGCGGCATCGTGCGCCTCACGCCAAAAGCGGAGCCGGAAGTCGTATTGGGCGGCAGCAATATCGTCGGCCTTGCGCTTCTGCCCACACACCGCGCTCTCATCGTCACAAGTTCAGCGCTCTTTTCCCTCGATTGGGACGTCGAGGGATTCCCACTAAATGGCTG
Source organism: uncultured Acidobacteriota bacterium (assembly GCA_963753205.1). Lineage (GTDB taxonomy): Bacteria > Acidobacteriota > Terriglobia > Acidiferrales > UBA7541 > Palsa-295. The sequence goes on from CAVWBL010000006.1 coordinate 423,719, forward strand.
ACGAACCTCCATGCGGGCGGAAATCATCGCGGTCGGTTCCGAATTGCTCACGTCTGAGCGGCTGGACACCAACTCCCTCTTCCTTACGGCTGAACTGAATCGCATCGGCATTCGCGTGGTGCATAAAGCTGTCGTCGGAGATACTGCGGAGGAAATAACGTTGTCGTTTCAGCACTCGCTCGAGCGTGCGGACGTGATCGTCAGCTCGGGCGGCCTTGGCCCCACCGATGACGACCGCACGCGCACTACCGTGGCGCAGCTTCTCGGCCGCAAATTGCTGCTCAATCAGGAAATTCTCGAGCGCATTCAGGCGCGCTTCCGCCGCTACAACCGGGCCATGCCGGAAATCAACGCGCGACAGGCGATGGTCCCAGAGGGTGCAATCATCCTCCCGAATCCGCGCGGGACTGCGCCGGGCTTATGGCTCGAAACCAGCGGCGGGCGCATCGTCATCCTGCTTCCGGGCGTGCCGAGCGAGCTTCGCGCGCTTTTCGAATGCGAAGTAAAGCCGCGCCTCGCCCGGGTCGCGCCGAGCGAGCGCCTCTTCTCGCGCGAGCTGCGCGTTACCGGCCTGCCCGAATCGGAAGTGGAGGCGCGCGTTTCGCCGATCTACGCACTATATCCGGATGTGGAAGTCACGATTCTCGCTGCCCCGTCGGGCATTCAACTGCATCCGCGCGTCTGGTCGGCGAATGCGATACAAGCCGAAAGGCTTCTCGATGAAATGGTTCGCCAAATGGCTCTTCCTCTCGGCGAGCATCTCGTCTCAACGAACGGCGAGACGATGGAAGAAGTAGTGGCGCGCCTGCTCACCGAAAATCGCGTGACAATCGCCGTCGCTGAGAGTTGCACGGGCGGAATGCTCGCCGAGCACCTCACGAATCTTGCCGGCAGTTCGAACTATTTTCTCGGGGGCGTGGTCTGCTACAGCAACGAAATGAAAACGGCCCTCGCGGGCGTGCCGGCACAGCTGATTGAGGCGAAGGGCGCGGTTAGCGTCGAGGTGGCTTCGGCTCTAGCCGATGGAATTCGCAAAGGCGCCGCCGCGTTGATCGGAATCGGTATCACGGGAATCGCCGGTCCAGGCGGAGGAACGCCGGAAAAACCAGTCGGCCTCGTCCACATCGGTATCGCGGACGAACATGGCGTGCGCTCGCACGAATACCGCTTTTCCGCCGCCGACCGCGATCGCAACCGCCAAATGGCCACGCAGGCCGCGCTCGATCTGATCCGCCGCCACTTTCTCTTTCCGAAGCCGGCCAACGCGCGGTGACGCAAATCGCCACCCTTCCGAAATACCGGCAGCATTCAGCGGAACCAGTAGAATCAAAGAAGACCATGCGGCTCTTTGTGGCATTGGAAATTCCCGACGAAACGCGCAAAACGCTGGCCGCGCTGGTCGTGCACCTCCAGCACAAGTGCCCCTCGGCGCGATGGATTCGCCCGGAAGCGATGCACATCACGCTGAAGTTCATCGGCAACACAGGTGCCGAAAACGTCGCAGCGATTCGGGACGCGCTCGCGAGGCTGAAATCGCCCTCGCCCATCGAAATGCATTCCCGCGGTCTCGGGTTCTTCCCGAACGAAAAACGCCCGCGTGTTTTCTGGTGCGGCGTTGACGCGTCGCCAAATACGGCGGCTCTCGCCGCAGAAATGGATCGTGCGCTCGTGAAAATCGGCGTTGAGCGCGAAACTCGGCCTTTCGCGCCTCATCTCACGCTTGCACGGTTCAAAGAGGACGATGCTCATCTCCGGGGAAGGCACTCAAAAGGCGTCGCCCAAATCGTAAGTCTTGCCCATGAAATGCAAGACAAGGATTTTGGCGCGATGCGCACATGCGAATTTCATCTTTTTGAAAGCAAGACGAAACCCTCCGGTGCAGAATATACTCGTCTAGAGACGTTCCACTTCGCCGAGGCGGCCAATTGAATCCCCATACTCCTCCGATTCCTGAACTGATGCCGCTCATCATTCCTCTCGCCTACCTGCTGGGATCGATTCCTTTCGGCCTGCTGATCGTGAAAATGACTCGCGGCACGGATGTTCGCAAATCCGGCAGCGGCAATATCGGTGCGGCCAATGTGACGCGCACCGCCGGCTACGTCGCCGGAATCCTCACGCTGATCCTGGACGCGGCAAAAGGCTTCGTCGCCGTCTGGATCGCCATGCACTGGTCGCACGGCAATATGCGGTGGATGATCGCGGCGGCCGTTGCAGCCGTCGTCGGACACGTATTCCCGTTCGGGTTGGGATTCCGCGGTGGTAAAGGCGTGGCCACTGGAGTTGGAGTATTTATTCTGATTTGCTGGCAAGCCGTGGCGGCGGTGGTGGTGCTTTGGATCGTGATGGTAGCTTTCTGGCGCTACTCATCTCTCGGATCCGTGGTCGCGACGGCAGCTTTGCCCGTTCTTGTCTACGTGCTCTATGCGCCGGGGCATGCGCCTCCGGATTTCGTCACATTTCCCACTGTTTGTATCTCAGTCCTGGTCTTGCTCAAGCATCGAGCGAATATTCATCGCCTGATCGCCGGCGAGGAAACTCGCATCGGCAAACACAAATAAAAAGCGAAACATACGGATTCTTGGGGGCCGAAGCGGCGCAAATAAGGCCAATATGCCCATGATCGCGCGCTCCTAAGTACCCGCGCCTGTGGCTTATCCGGCAACGACCTGTACTTTAGTCCCGTTGTTCCTGCCCAGCGGGTCCGCTAGCATTTTTACGGATATTCCCGTGCGGAAACCAGCCCTTCATTTCTCGCCGCGCAAACTGCGCCTCATGTGGATTGTGCTCGGCGCGCTTCTGCTGATGAGCGCCACGCCGCTTTGGCTTTACCACAGGCAGGTATTGCAACTGAGCGAACAGAAGCTGCAAGACACCGAGCGGGTCCAGCAGACCGACATCACCCGTTCGCTTGCCAGCGAGACGCTCGACTTCGAGCAAGGGGTTCGTCAACAGCTTCTCGCCGAGCGGCAGATGCTCACGCTGACGGGCTGGATTGACGATGTGAACGACTCCACCCACGCGCCGCAAATCTCGCGCTTGCTGCAGGAATTCGCAAACGACCCCAATATCCTCTACGTAACCGCCGTCAATCGCGAAGCCAAAGGGCTAACCGCCGGTAGTTTCCACGCGGACCAGGATCCCTTCATGGACGCGGCACTGCGCCGCGCGTTCACTTCCAGTTTTCAGGGTTTTGATTCCATCAGCGAAGCCTTCGGCGTTGGCCGGGACAATAGGCCTGCCCTCGTCATGTCCATTCCGTTGACATCGGACGGTCAGTTCGCCGGCATGTTTGCCGCTGTCGTTTCGCTCGGCAAACTCGAGTCGCGTTTACGGGACGCCAGCGAGCACAACCGCACAGTCTATATCGTCGATGGGCATGGCCGCCTGATCGCCTTCCCCGATTCTGCCGACTATGTTCCCGGGCGCGACGTCAGCTCGATTTTTCCCATCGTGAAGCAGGTGATGGATCCGAAGGAAACGCCGACGACAGTAAACATGATGTATTCCCAGCCTGGCAAAGACAAAAAAAAATCGGTCCAGATGATCGGCACGTACAGCCCGATTCCAGAATTACGTTGGACCGTGATCGCGCAGCGCAGCCTCGACAACGCACGCGCCGATGCCGGGGTCGAAGAACTCACGGCCCAGGCGCTCAGCTTCGTGATGGTGGTGACGATCGTGGCGCTCTCGTTCGGGTATATCTTCGCGCTCGGCATCACGCGGCCGATTCAGAGCCTCGTCCATTCCACCCGCGCCATCAGCCGCGCGGAATTCCACGAACGCGTACCGGTCGGTGGCGCAGCTGAAATCAGCGAGCTGGCCGAGACGTTCAACCACATGGCGGGCGATATCGAAGAGTACGTCGATAAGCTCAAGGTCGCCGCTAACGAAAACCGAGAACTCTTCCTTGGATCGATCCGCATGATTGCGGCCGCAGTCGACGAAAAGGACCCTTACACGCGAGGCCACTCCGGACGCGTGGCGAAATATTCGACGATGCTTGGCGACGCCATGGGCCTGAGCGACGAAGACCTCGACACGCTAAAGATTTCCGCGCTTTTGCATGACGTCGGCAAGATTGGCGTGGACGATCGTGTTCTAAAGAAACCGGGCAAACTGACCGACGAAGAATTCGAGCTGATGAAACAGCACACGGTGAAAGGCGCGAACATCATGCGTCCCGTCGCGCAGCTAAAGGACATGATTCCCGGCATCGAACTACACCATGAGCGCATGGACGGCAACGGCTATCCCTACGGCCTCTCAGGCGATCAAATACCCATGATGGCTCGCATTATCGCCGTCGCCGATACGCTTGACGCGATTACGACGAACCGCCCGTATCAATCCGCTATGGACTTAAGCTTTGCGGTCGAGCGTATCTCCACACTCGCCGTTTCAAAGTACGATGCGCGTGTCGTTGCCGCGCTGCAGACACTCGTGAAATCCGGCCGTTTGCGACTGAACTCCGCCGCGCTCGTCGAAGTGTGACCTCGCCGACTCCCCATTCCCGGCCGGTGAATCTCCTGCTCGCTTGTCACTCTGCTAGAATGAGTGATCCCGCATGTTGCGCGCGGTTTCAGTCAATGATTACGCTTTTCGGAAATGAAAAAAGAGAGCCGACGCTTCTCGAGCGCCTGAAGCAGTCCGTAACGAAGACGCGCACAGAGCTATCCGCGCGGGTCGAGCAGCTGCTTACCGGCGATCGGCCCGTCGATCCGGAGCTACTCAAACAGCTTGAAACAGCGCTTTTAGGCGCGGATATCGGCACGCGCACGACTCGCGAAGTGATCGCCGCTATGCGCGAACAGGTGAATCAGCACAAGCTCGAAGGTTCCGCCGCACTCAAAACGGCGCTGAAAGACCAGATCCGCGCGATACTCGTCGCGCCCGCAGGCGCCCAAAGCAACGGAAACGGCACAGGCGCAGCAGCGCCAGCTCCGCGCGTTGTATTTGTTGTCGGCGTGAACGGCACCGGCAAAACGACCACGATCGGTAAGCTCGCCAATCGCCTGAAAAAGGAAGGTGCGAGCGTGATGCTCTGCGCTGCGGATACATTCCGCGCCGCTGCCGTCGAACAGCTCGAAGTGTGGGGACGCCGCTCCGATGTGGAAGTAATCAAACAAAAATCCGGCGCCGACCCATCCGCGGTGATTTTCGATGCGCTCTCCGCTGCACGCGCTCGCGGCGTCGACCTCGTCATCGTGGATACAGCCGGCCGCCTGCACACAAAGTCCAACCTGATGGCCGAGCTCGACAAAATGAAGCGCACCGCTGCGAAAGTAGTGCCGGGCGCGCCGCATGACGTTCTGCTCGTGCTCGACGCAACCACAGGTCAGAACGGTTTAAATCAGGCGCGCGAATTCTGGAGCACGGCCGGCGTGACCGGAATTGTACTGACCAAGCTTGACGGCACGGCCAAGGGCGGTATTGTTGTCGCGATAGCGCGCGAGCTCAACCTGCCGATTCGCTACGTCGGAACCGGCGAGCAGATCGATGATCTCGTGCCCTTCGACGCGCAAACTTATGTCGACTCGCTCTTCGATTAGCCTAACCACGAAATGTACCGAACTAGACAGACAACATATGGCCCGCGCGCTGGAGTTGGCGCGGCGCGGCATTGCCCTATCCCACCCGAATCCTATGGTGGGCGCCGTGATCGCGAAGCACGGTGTGGTCGTCGGCGAGGGCTTCCATAAATACGACGAGCGCGACCATGCCGAAGTCGTGGCGCTCCGCCATGCCGGCGAGAGAGCGTGGGGCGGCACGCTCTATATTAATTTCGAGCCGTGCTGCACCACGGGCCGCACCGGGCCGTGCACGACGGCGCTCATCTCCGCGAAAATCAAGCATGTTTTTGGCGCGATGGACGATCCCAATCCCGCAGTTTGCGGGCGCGGCTATGCGGCGCTTGAACGGGCCGGAATCGGAGTGTCGCTGGGCCTTTACGAGGCCGAGGCGAAGAAGCTGAACGAGGATTTTGCGAAGTGGATCACCACGGGTTTGCCTTTCGTCACGCTGAAGGTGGCGACCACACTGGATGGCCAGATCGCCGTCCAAGCGAGTGAAACCACGCCAATTACAGGCGAAGCCTCGCGCCTGGCCTCGCATCGCATGCGGCATCAAGCGGACGCGCTGCTCACCGGCATCGGCACGGTTCTTGCCGATAATCCGCAGCTCACGGATCGCAGCGGCGAGCCTCGCCGCCGCAAACTCTTGCGCGTGGTTCTGGACTCAAAGCTGCGCCTGCCGCTGAGATCGCACCTCATTCTCTCCGGCAAGGGCGATATTCTCGTCTACACCACGCAGCCGGTGGACTCGCCCCGAGCCCGCGCGCTCGCCACCGTGGGCGCCGAAGTGATACAACTGCCGGCAAGCGGCGACCGCGTCGACCTGCAAGCCGTCGTCCGCGACCTGGGACAGCGCCAAATCATCAACTTAATGGTCGAAGCGGGCTCTGCAGTGAACGGCGCTTTGCTTGCCTCCGGCCTCGCGGATAAGGTGGCGCTCTTCTACGCGCCCAAATTCCTCGGGGCGGATGGTGTACCCATGGCTCGCACGACGGCAAAGAAGCTGACGCACTTGCCGGGGCTAACGAACGTGACAGTCGAATCGTACCCGCCGGACATTTTGGTCGAGGGCTATTTTCGCGACGTATACGCGTCGCGTCGCAAGCGTGAGACGGACAGACGCAGGCGCAAGCCCCCGCTCGGCTCGCCGTACACTTGAGCGGCACAGCCGCCTTTCGCTATGGCGGCAAGTTGAAGTGCCCGGATTCTGACACAAAGGAACTCGCATGTTCACAGGAATCATCGAGAATTTGGGGAAAGTCGCATCGCTCGCGGCGAACGGCGGTGGAGGCAAGCTGCGTATCGATTTAACCGGCGCGCCGGAAATCGCGCAGGAAATCAAGCAGGGTGACAGCATCGCCGTTAACGGCTGCTGCCTTACCGTCGTCGAGTTTGGCAAAAAGCATTTCTCTGCCGACCTTTCCGGCGAAACGCTGTCCCGCACATCGCTCGGCGGAAAAAAACCAGGCGATCCGGTGAATCTCGAACGCCCTTTAGCCGCAGGCGCGCGCCTTGGCGGCCACTTCGTGCAAGGCCACGTCGATGGAGTGGGCCACGTGGCCGCGCTCACGCCCGAAGGCGAAAACTGGTGGCTTTCGGTCGAGGTGCCGGAAACTCTGCGACGGTACGTGGCCGAGAAAGGCTCGATCTCGATCGAAGGCATCAGCCTCACCGTCGCGCGCTGGCGCGATGGAATCGCAAGCATCGCGATCATTCCGTTCACGCATCAACATACGAACGTTCACGCGCTCCGCGCCGGCGACGCTGTGAATCTCGAAGTGGATATTCTGGCAAAATACGTTGAGAGCCTGCTGGCGCCGGGCAAATCGAGTGCAGCAGTCCGCTTATCGATAAGAGAGCTTGCCGAGCAAGGCTTCTGAGCCGAAGGATCTTGTTGGCGGCTGCCATCATGCACCGCTAATGGGTCGTAACGGCCTTGGGAGAAACAAATGTGCAGAAATATCAAAACCCTCTTTAATTTCGATCCGCCGGTGACAGACCAAGAGGTTCGCGCGGCATCGCTGCAGTTCGTGAGGAAGATTACGGGCTTCAACAAGCCGTCGAAGGCAAATGAATCCGCTTTCGAATCCGCCGTGGAGGAAGTGGCGCAGATTTCTTTGCGGCTGTTGCGTGCGCTCGAAACGAATGCGCCGCCGAAAAATCGCGAAGAAGAAGCCGCCAAGGCGCGCGCCCGCGCAGCAGCCCGCTTTAGCGATTAGCTAAGCGTTTGTCATTTTCTGCCGGCTGCCGCGCCAGTAAAGAAAGAGCCCAATCAGCACGAAGAGTCCGGTGCCGCCGATTAACTTCGCCTCGAAGAGCCATTTGTTCGCCGCCTCGCCCGGCGGAATCAACGAGAGCGCAATTCCCATGAGCACCACGAGAAATCCCAGCGATCCCGCGAGCCAGACTCCGACTCGCCCGCCCGGAATCAGCACGGCGCTTTGTATTTTCGCCACGGTCTGCGCGGTCTGCGAGCTTGATCGCCGCCGCGTACATATAGAGAAACGGAATGAAATACAGAATCGTCCCCGCATCGACCAGAATCTGATAAGCGCTGTTCGCCGACTCATTCATCTGAATCAGCAGCAAAATCGCGCACGAAATTCCCGCCTGCACGAGAATCGAAACCCACGGCGTCCGCCACTTCGGATGAATTTTTCCAAACGCCGCCGGCAATACCGGTCGATTCCGCCACAAAGGGCACGCGCGATATTCCCGCCACCGTTGTGCCGATCCCGCCCGCATTTCCCACGGCGTCACCAGCAGTCGCCGCAATAATGCCAAAAAGCCCGATGCCGAGAATGGCGGACCCGGCCGTCTATCGCCTGAAACACTCCGCTCTTAGGATCGACCACCGCAGCACGCAGCATAGCCAGCACTGCTACCGTTCCGGCGATATAGAGCACCGCGATCGAAAGCCCCGATCCGAAAATCGCGCGCGGAAACGTTCTGCGCGGATCGCGAATCTCCTCGCTCATCGCCGACCACAAGTTCCAGCCCCGTAAACGCAAACGCAATCTGCGGCCAGAAATTCACCGTGTCCCAATCCCATACCGGCATCATGTTGTGCAGCGTGAAATGCGTCACCGAACCGCGCACGTGCCAAATGATAAGCGCCGAGCCCGACCAGCATCAGCAGCGGAACGTACGTTCCCACGCCGCCCGCATTCTGCAGCCATTTGCCGATGTTCGAGCCCGACGATATTCAGCACACACGGCCACGAAAAGCAGCGCAAACGACCCGACCATCAGAAACGTGCGGTCGTTCGCCAAGTGCGCGCCTGCGCGCTGCCGCCGATATAGGCGGCCATCGCCGCGCTCGCCATCAGCAGCCCCGGAAAATAGAAAAACGTGTAGATCCAGTACGTCCAGCCGGCCACGAACCCGTGAAATTCGCCAAACGCCTCCTTCGACCACGCATACAGCCCGCCCTCGTCCGGAAAACGCGTCGAAAGCTCCAGCGACCACAACGTGCGTGGGCACAAAAAGAAGCAGCGCGGCTAGCACCCACAAGCTGATCGACGAAGTTCCGTTGTGCGCCGCCGCCGCAATCCAGCGCGGCCCAAGCACCGCCGCGATGTTGAACAGCAGCACGTCCCAAAATCCCATCACGCGGCGAAGCTGCTTCTTCGCGATCGCTGGGAGCTGGCTGGGTCACGCCGTCGCGTCCAATGCGGGGATCATTGCGTCCTGCTGCGAGGAAATTGCGGAGGAAGGGATCTTTCGAAGCCTCGAACTCGGCCCAGGTGCCGAAAAACGCCACGCGCGCTTCGCTCAGAAAAATCACGCGATCGGCCAGCTTCTTCGCCAGATGCGTGTCATGCGTCACCACAATTGACGTTTTATGAAATTTCTGCTTGAGCCGCACGATCAGGTCGCTCATGTGCGCCGCCATCAGAGGATCGACCATCGTGGTCGGCTCATCATACAGAATCGCGTCCGGCGATTCGGCCAGCGCTCGCGCAATCGCTACGGAGCGCTTCGTGCCTGTGCTCAGGTCTGAGGGCAGCCTGTCGGCAAATTGCGAGACCTCCAGCATCTCGAGCAATTCGTTCACACGCGCGTCCACTTTCTCTTCGTCAATGGCGCCGCCCCGGCTCACCAGCGGAAACGCCACATTCTCCGCCACTGTCAGCGAATCAAAGAGCGCGCCCGACTGAAAGACCATCGTCACTCGCCGCCGAATCTCGGAAAACTGCTTCTCCGTCCAGCCGGTAACGTCCTGCCCAGCCACGATGATGCGCCCCGCGTCCGGCTCGAGAAATCCCAGCAGCAGCTTCAGCGAGACGGACTTCCCTACGCCGCTGCGGCCCATGATCACGGCGGTCTCGCCCGGATCGACGAAGAAGCTCACGTCCTTCAGCACCTCGTGATCGCCAAACGCTTTCGAAACGCCTCGAAATTCGAAGTAATGTCCAGCCATCATTAGCCGCCAGGACGTAACGTTACCTGGTACGCTTCCCCTTCCTATATTCAGCCGCAATTCTCATACACGCAGCCATCAAAGGCAAAGGCCGTATTGCAGCGCTGACGCGCACCCCTCTTCTTATTTTAGGCCGCAGATGCGAAAATTGGGTCTCGCCATGCTAAAGCACAAACAAGGCAGAGTTTTTCTCGTCGGCGCGGGCCCGGGCGATCCCGAGCTTCTCACCCTAAAAGCTCATCGCCTGCTCCGCGAAGCGCGCCTCATTCTGCACGACGATCTCGTCCCGGCGGAAATTCTGGTCTTTGCGGGGCCGCATGCCAAAATCATCAATGTCGGCAAGCGCTGCGGCGCAAAGCGCATCACGCAAACCGAAATCAACGCGCTAATGATTCGCGCCGCCCAGGAAGGCACGGACGTTGTCCGCCTCAAATCCGGCGACCCGGCGATCTTCGGCCGCCTCGGTGAAGAGTTGGACGCGCTCTCGGAGGCGCACGTCACCTTCGAAGTCATTCCCGGCATCACCGCCGGAATCGCCGCTGCCGCAGCACTCGGAATGTCGCTCACGGACCGCCGCACCGCCTCGCGCCTGCTGATCGCCAGCGCACACCATGCAGCCGAAAAGGCGGGCGAGCCGCTCGCCGGAGAGAGCGCGTCCTCTACGAAATCAGCCAAGCAAGCCAAACCAGACTGGTCCGGCTTATCGCGCGGCGATACCACCCTGATGATCTACATGCCCGGCCACGGCGTGGCGGATCTGCGCGATGAACTGCTCGCAGCCGGGCTCGCCGCAGACACGCCGGCAATCATCGTCTCCAACGCCACCACGCCCCGGCAGCGCCATGGCCACACAACGCTCGCGGAAATCGCCGTCGGCCCGCAACTCGAGGCGCCTTCCGTGCTGCTCATCGGCCGCGCCTTGTCTCGGGATCGTCGCCTGAGCACCAATCAACCAGACGAAGTTTCCATGCTCATCGAGCAAGCCGAATCCATCCTCGCCACTAAGTAGTTCCCTTCCCCAAGCGCGTCATCGCGCACCGCCAAAGCCTCGAAATACCGCCTCTGTGCTAGATTCAAGTTGGTTCAGGGTCTATTCTGACGATCTTTCATGGCGACATGCGACCAAAAGCAACCTGCCTTTAGCTGGATTGACGTGGTTTGGCTGCTCTTCATTGTCGCCTTCTTGTTTTTGCCGCCCATCAAGGAAATCCACAAGCAGTTGATTCTCTTCGCGATTGGCGCCTTTCAATTTTTTGAAGGACACCTGATTTCGTGGCTGCCGAAATGGGGATGCGCCTGCAGTGTTCTCGTTAAGATCGGTCTCGCCACCCTTCTCCTGGCTCATACGAATGCAGACGTCGCGATCAACAGCAGCTATTGGCCGATATATTTTCTTCCGGTTGTGACGGCAGCGATGTACTTCAGCCCGATTACCACGCTGCTCTGGACCGCTCTCGCGAGCGCCACATACGCTGCGTACCTTCTACCGGCGCGGGCGGAGTACGAAATTACGCCCGAAAGCTATTACCTCCTGGCAACGCGGATCCTTTTCTTTTTCCTCGCTGCGATGCTGGTAAACCGCTTCGCCGTCGAGAATCGCCGCCAGGTCGCAATCCAGCGCGCCCTTGCCGGGACACTCGAAGATACCAATCGCCAACTCCGACGCGCGGAGGCTGAAGCGCGCCGTTCCGAACGCCTCGCCGCTCTCGGCCAGCTATCCGCCGGCCTCGCGCACGAAATTCGCAATCCCCTCGGCGTCATAAAAGGCTCGGCCGAAATGCTCGCCCAAAAATTGCAGCAGGCGCAACCGCTCGCTGCCGAACTCGCTGGATACATCTCCAGCGAAGTCAATCGCCTCAACGAACTTGTCGCCCGGTTCCTCGATTTCGCGCGGCCGTTGCATCTCGATTTGCAGCCGCGGCAAGTAACGGAAATCGTCGACCACGCTGCCGATTCTGTGCGCGCGCAGATCCCAAACGCTCAGGTCGTCGTCGAACGCCAGTACGCGCCGGACTTGCCGGTCATCCTCGCTGACGAACGCTTCTGCGAAAGCGTCTTCTCGAATCTTATCGCGAATGCATATCAAGCTATGGACGGTGCAGGGACTTTGCGGCTCGCGGCTGCGCCCGAAACCTCCAACGGTTGCTCGGGCGTCATTGTCACTGTCGAAGACACCGGCCCCGGCATTGCTCCCGAAATGCGCGAGCAAATTTTTAATCCTTTCATCACATCGAAGAAAGACGGCGTTGGACTCGGCCTTTCGATTGTTGCCAAAATCGTGGATGAGCATCGCGGATGGATTCGGCTGGATCGCGATTCCGCGCAAGGCGCACGCTTTCGCGTTTTTTTGCCGTCCGAACCGCCAAAACAGGAACCTGAGAAAACGTGAGCCGCGAAAAGCCATCGATACTCATTGTCGAAGACGAAGCCAAGTTGCGCCGCCTGATCGAACTTCAGCTCGCGGAAGACGATTTCATCGCACGGTCCGCGCCTGATGCCGAGACCGCCCTTGAGATGCTCCAAAAGGACACCTTCGACCTCGTCCTCACGGATTTCAAGCTTCCTGGCATGAACGGACTAGAGTTTCTCCGCGAGGCAAAGAAGATTGACGCAAATCTTCCGATGATCATGATGACTGCCTACGGCTCGGTCGAATCTGCCGTGGACGCGATGAAAGCGGGCGCCAGCGACTACATCCTCAAGCCATTCTCGCTCGCCGAACTCATGATCGTGGTTCGCAAGGAACTGGCGTCGCGGCAACTGCGCGAAGAAAATCGCAATCTCCGCGAAGCGCTGGGACGCCGCTACGAATACAAAAACATCGTCGCGCACAGCGACAAAATGCAGGCCGTCCTCAGCCTCGTCGAACGCGTCGCGCCCTCCAACTCCACTGTGTTGGTTGGCGGCGAAAGCGGCGTCGGCAAAGACCTGATCGCCCGCGCGATTCACGAACATTCCCAACGCGCCGCCGGACCATTCGTCAAGATCAATAGCACCGCCATACCCGAAACTCTGCTCGAAAGCGAACTCTTCGGCTATGAAAAAGGCGCATTCTCCGGCGCTGTCGGCAGTAAGCCCGGAAAGTTCGAGCTCGCCGATAAGGGCACGCTTTTCCTTGACGAAATCGGCGATGTGCCGCCAACGATCCAGGTGAAACTGCTTCGTGTCCTCCAGGAACGCGAATTCGAGCGACTCGGCGGCACCAAAACGCACAAGATCGACGTCCGGCTCGTCGCCGCCACGAACCGCGATCTTCGCGCCGCGCTGGAAGAAGGCACGCTTTCGCGAAGACCTTTACTATCGCCTGAACGTCGTCGCCATCGACATTCCGCCGCTGCGCGAACACAAAGAAGACGTTCCGGCGCTCGCCAATTTTTTTCTGGAAAAGTTCTCGCGCGAATCCGGAAAAATTCTCAACGGCATCACACCGGCGGCGATGAAGATCCTGATCGACCACCATTGGCCCGGGAACGTCCGCGAATTGCAAAATGTAATCGAGCGGGCAGTCACTCTTTCCGCCGGCGGCAGTCTCGATGCAGACGACATCCATCTCGATAAACCACGTCAACGCGCGACCGCAGAGGGCGCGGCGACGCTGCCCGAAGGCGCCACGCTCGAGCAGTGGGAGGAAGAAATGATCCGCGAAGCCTTGCGCAAAGCCGGCGGCAACAAAAGCCAGGCCGCCCGCGCGCTCGGCCTTTCACGCAACGCCCTCCGCTACCGTCTATCGAAAATGGGCGTCTCTGACCCTCAGGACTAATTCAGAAGTCTTTCTCCGCGAAACTCAAGGCCTCCACGGTGAATCTCAAATTACTGACACGGTTTCCTCATTCTGAGGCTCGTCCGCACAGGGGCTAGCCGAAGAACCCCTCCTGCTTTTCTCCAAACGGCAGCTATTCGCATAACGAAACCGCCATGCGTTCAGCTTTCAAATCCTCATGCTCGGCGGTAGGATGGCGCCTGCAATTCAACGGGGGAACCCAAAGATGTCTGCGAAGCTTCTCTTGACCGCCGCGGGATCCATTCTCGCTGTGACGCTCGCAGCACCGCTTTGCGCGCAATCGAAAAGCCTGCTGATCTATTTCATTGACGTCGAAGGCGGCCAAGCGACCCTCTTCGTCGCGCCGTCCGGCGAAAGCGTCCTACTCGATACCGGCTGGCCGGGCGACCGTGACGCCGATCGCATCGTCGCCGCCGCGAAAGACGCGGGAGTGAAACAGATCGATCATCTTCTGATCACGCACTTTCACACGGATCATGTCGGAGGCGTCCCTGCCCTCGCAGCGAAAATCCCGATTCGCAATTTCTACGATCACGGCGAGACCGTCGAACACGATCCGGCAAACGGCCAGAAGCTTTGGGACGATTACGAAAAAGTCGTCAAGGGCGCGCACCACACCGTTGTCACGCCCGGTTTCAAATTGCCTGTAAAGGGTCTCGATTGGACGATTGTCACTGCCGCAGGAAAAACGATTGACCATCCTTTGCCGGGCGCCGGTCAACCGAATCCCTCTTGTGCGGATTTTAAGCCGCAAGAAGTCGATAAGACCGAAAACGCCCAGTCTGCCGGCAGCATCATCCAGTTCGGTAAGATGCGCATCGCCGATCTCGGCGATCTCACATGGAATAAAGAAGGCGAACTCGTCTGCCCGGTAAACAAGGTGGGAACGGTCGATCTTTTCGTCGTCAGCCATCACGGTCTCGCGATCAGCAATTCCCCGGCGCTGGTGCACGCACTGCACCCTCGCGTGGCCATCATGGACAACGGCGCAAAGAAGGGCGGCACTGTCGAGGCGTGGACCACGATTCACAGTTCGCCCGGTCTTGAAGATTTTTGGCAGTTGCACTTCTCGGAAGTCGGCGGACCGGATCACAATTCCGCTGCCGACCTGATCGCAAATCCCAGTGCTTCCCCCGATGCAGCTTTCTGGATCAAAGTGACGGCATACCCGAACGGTCATTTCGAGGTCACTAGCCAGCGGAACGGATTTACTAAGAAATATTAGGCAAGGCGCACCGATTCAGGTGCATGGAAATATGACGACATGCAATTTGCTTCAGGCGCCGGCGGCGCGCGAAAGCGTTCCGTGCCTGTAGATCGTCCGTGCCAGGCCGCGCCGCCCCTTCGGTTCACCCTCAACTTGAACAATCTGGCTCGAACGGTAGGGATGCTCGCACTCACAGGAGCGGCACCGTACCGTAAATGCGCGGTCAGATCCGGCCCCAGGCTCTTCTCTGCTCGACAAGTTCTCCATCCGAATCACAATCGACGGCACAGGGATGGGCTGGCGGCAGTGGCGGCAGATCACGGCACTATACTGTGGCCTCATAGCTTCTTGAATCATCGCAACCTCCAAATGGAGCACGGCTGGGCTGCCGTTCGGGGAGGCAGATAATAGCTTCACCTCGGGAACAAGTCTAGTCTAGCGCACTGAATAGCTGTGGAAAACAGGTTTGCAGCGGCATCGGCGCAGGTGGCCGAAAACCACCACTCCCGTTTGAAATTCACCAAGCCCTCCAAGTACGGCTTTTTACCCCAAAATCTGCAGTAAACTAAGCCTATTATCTGCAAGCACTTACGATGTGCCTTCTCGCTTCCAGGTTTGGCATCGGCCCTGCACTAGCACAGGCGGCTTACAGCATCCTCGGCCTGTGGTAGCTGGGAGGGGCCCATGAAAAAATTCATAACGATTATCGCGGTGCTTATCATATCCGCGGGATTCAGTCCCGCGGCGTCCTCATCGTTGGCTCAGGGCGAGTATGGCCCGTATTCCGAGCCTCAGGCTGGTCCCCCTCCCGCGCCAGACCAAGATCAAGCTCCCCCACCTCCGCAGGATCAGCAGGATGAGGCGGTGCCGCCGGACCAGTCCCAAGCAGGTCCGCCGCAAGCAGATCAGCCCCAAGATCAGTCGCAAGGGCAGCAAGCCGATAACGGTGCGCAGCGTGGCGTCGCCCGCGCCAGCTACGTCCACGGCGACGTTTCTTCGCAGCGCGGCGACAATGGCGAGCTTGTTCCGCTCACAGTGAATACCCCGCTCGAAGCGGGTGATCGCGTTGCAAGCGCAAACGGCGGCCGGGCCGAAATCGAGCTCGACTATGGCGATCAGCTGCGTCTTTCGAGTGACGCCACCGCAAAAATTGCAAACCTCAACCGGCAGAATATTCAAATTCAGCTTGGCCAAGGACTGGCCACATATTCGGTGCTGCCCGGTAGCCAAGCGCAGGTCGAAGTCGATACGCCCAACGCCGCCGTACATCCGGACGGCCAGGGCGACTATCGCATCCTCGTTAATTCTGACGCGGAAACGAAAGTCATTGTGCGCAGCGGTTCCGCCGATATTTCGACGCCCCAAGGCAGCACTCACGTCGACGCCGGCCAGATGATCACGATCGCCGGCACGGATAATCCGCAATATCGCGTCGACTCAGCTCCGGGCAGCGACGAATGGGACGCGTGGAATGCGGACCGCGACCGCCGCGTCGAAACCGCAAAAAGCTTTAATAACACCAATCAGTACTACACCGGCTCCGAAGATCTTGATCCTTACGGTGAGTGGAGCGAAGTGCCGGATTACGGCAACGTTTGGTTCCCCAATTACGGCTCGGACTGGGCTCCCTATCGCGACGGAAGTTGGGTCTATGAGCCCTATTACGGCTGGACGTGGGTTTCCTATGAGCCGTGGGGCTGGGCGCCTTACCACTATGGCCGCTGGTTCGTCTACGGTGGGCGGTGGGGTTGGTGGCCGGGTCCTGTTTACGCCGGCTATGACCCGATCTGGGCTCCCGCATACGTCTCGTTCTTCGGGTGGGGCGGCGGGGTCGGCTTTGACGTCGGCTTCGGCTGGGGCAACGTCGGATGGCTCCCGATCGGTCCGTGCGATTGGTATCACCCTTGGTATGGACGCTGGGGTGGCGGCTATCGCGCCATCGGCTTCCGTGATTACGACCGTTTCCACGATGGCTTCGGCCCGCTTCATGGAGACCGTGGACGCCAATTCTCCAACTTTCGCGACGCTCTCATAAACGACCGCGTCCGCGGCGGCATCAGCTCGATGCGCGGCAGCGAATTCGGTCACGGCGCCGTGCCGAGAAATCAGGCGCATATCACCGAGGCGACATTCCGTTCCTCCAGCGCGATCACCGGCAGAATGCCGTTCCGTCCCACGAGCGCAAGCTATAGCTCCACCGGTCGCCCTGCGAGCGGCGCTGCATTCCGCAACGCTCCTCCGAGTTCGCAACGCTTCTACAGCCCGAATCGCGGCTTCGGAGGCAACAACGCGGCTCGCGGGCCAAACTCATTCTCCGCAGGTCGCAATAATGGCGTTCGCTCCAGCTCAGTCGCGCAGAGGGCCCGTCCCGGATGGCGCACCTTCAGCCCGCCCTCTGCAAATCAAGGCGCAAATCGGGGCGGAAATCAGCAACCGGGCAATCGTGGCGCTATCGACAGCCGCAGCTCCATTCAGGGTCGCGGCCCAACGACAAACGGCAGCCAGAACGGAAACTGGCGCACGTTCAATGGGAACCGCGGCGCCGCAGAGAACAATTCCGGCGCAAGCCGCGGTGCGAATCCGCAGACCTTCGGCGGCAATCGCGGCGGCATGCAGAACCGCGGCGCTAGCGATCCGGCAGTGAATCGCGGCGCGCAGAACGGCTGGCACAATTTCACGCCGCCTACGCAGGCGCAAAACGCGCGCAATTTTTCTCGGCAGAATACCTACAATGAGCAGTCTCGAGGTTATTCGCAGCAGTCCCGCGGCGGCAACTCCTACTCGCGCCCTCCATTGAACATGAGGCAGCCCGTCGTGACGCCTCGCGGCGGTTCGAATTATGGAAACAGCGGGCCACGCGGCGGCGGTAACTACTCAGCGCCAACTCGCAACTACTCCGCGCCAAGCGGCGGCTACCAACGCGGCGGCTATCCGGGTGGAGCGTACTCTGCTCCGCGCGGCGGTTATTCAGCGCCGGCTCCTCACGGTAATTATTCCGCCCCGCGCGGCGGGTTCGGCGGCGGTGGCTACTCCGCTCCGCGTGGCGGTGGTTCCTACTCAGCTCCCCGCGGTGGTGGAGGAGGTGGCGGAGGCTACCACGGCGGAGGCGGTGGTGGCGGGCGAAGCGGTGGCAGTGGCGGTCACGGCGGTCGCCGCTAATTTCCTGACTCATAGCGCGTCATAACTCTCATAACCGCGGCCCTGGTTGAGTTCGGGGCCGCGGAGCATCATCCAAAAAGTGATGCGCGCTCGAAGTGCGAAGCTACTAGCAGAAATAAGCGCATCTAAGAGGGCACGGACAACGTTCGAAGGGTTTACCGGTTAGCTTCACGGTTCGCAGGTTCGCTATCTTGGCAAAGGATTTGTCAGCAAGATGAACGTGTCGGCACCGCAAAGGAGTCACGACCATGAAAAAGTCGGTTCGCTCGGCGATGTCTCTGCTCTTGCTTGTCGGTCTGTTCGCTGCCCTTCCAGCTTTCGCGCAATCCCAAGACGAAGACCCTCCCGGCCGCGTCGGTCGCCTTAACTACATGGAAGGTTCAGTCTCCTATCAGGTCCAGGGAGACACCGACTGGGTTGCGGCAGACCCGAATCGCCCGCTCACGACCGGCGACAATCTCTGGGCCGACAAAGATTCCCGCGGCGAAGTTCACATCGATAGCAGCGCGATCCGCCTCTCGAGCGAAACCGGTCTCTCGTTTCTGAATCTCGACGACCGCACCGTGCAACTCCAGCTTCCGCAGGGCCGAATCGAAATTCATCTTCGCCAGCTCAATCCCGGCGACGCATGGGAAATCGACACTCCCAATCTCGCCTTTACTCTCGCTCGCGAAGGCGAATACGTCATCTCCACTGATCCCAACGGCAGCTCCACAACAATTGTCGTCCGCGAAGGCGCAGGCCAGGTCACCGGTGGCGGCGATTCCTGGGATTTGAATGCCGATCAGGAATACACCTTCAACGGCACCGATCAGCTCTCTTACAACGCTCAGCCCGCGCCCGCCTTTGACGATTTCGAAGCATGGTGCCAGACGCGCGATCAGCGCGAAAACAACTCGGCCTCCGCGCAATACGTTTCCCGCGACGTGGACGGCTATTACGATCTAGATGAATACGGCGAGTGGAGCGAGCAGCCCGATTACGGCCCCGTCTGGTATCCGCGCGATGTCGCGGCCGACTGGGTTCCGTACCATGTCGGCCACTGGGTCTATATCGCGCCGTGGGGATGGACTTGGGTTGACGAAGAGCCGTGGGGCTTCGCGCCTTTCCACTATGGCCGATGGGTTCTGGTCGGCGCTCGTTGGGGCTGGGTACCCGGTCCACGGGTGGTCCGTCCGGTTTACGCTCCCGCTCTCGTCGCCTTCGTTGGCGGCCCCGGCTTCGGTCTTTCCGTTTCTTTCGGCGGCGGCTTCACAGGCGTAGCGTGGTTCCCACTCGGCCCGCGTGACGTTTTCGTTCCCACATATCGCTGCAGCCCTCGCTACGTGCAATACGTCAACGTAACCAACACGCGCATCGTCACCGCCACTCAGGTGACCAGCGTCTACAACAACGTCATCGTCAACCGCGACTACTCGCGCGTGAATTACACCTACGCTGACAATCACCGCGCCACCACGGTGGTTTCGCGCGACACCTTCGTCGGTGCCCGCCCCGTCAACCGCGAAATCGTGCACATCAACGACGACCAATTCAAAAACGTTCGCGTCGGCTCTCGCGATGAAATTGCTCCGACGCATTCCAGCTACATCGGCGCCAATGCAAGAGTCGTGTCCGCTCGGCCTGGCGTTCCCTTTTCGCAGCGGCCCGTCGTCGCCCGCCTTACCCCTCGCATTCCGAGAGAAGTGCATCCGGCTCCTCAAATGAATAGCGGCGGCTCGCAAAGCGGAGCGTCGAACAGCAACGGCTTCCGCGGCTTTGGTGGCAACAACAATCGCGGTCCGCAAAACAACAACGGTCGCGGCCAGATCTCCGGCGAAAACAACGGTGCAAACAACGGTCGCGTTCAGCCGCCGGCCCCAAACAGAGGCCCTCGCACGCTCGAAGAGCAAGGCACACCGAGCCGCGGCGACAATCAGCCAAATAATCAGCCATCCGGCAATGGCGGCTTCCGTCCGTTCACGCCCCCGAACCCCAACAATCGCGGCGGCGCTTCAAATAACAACACTGGCACTCGAAATCAGCCCGCGACACGCGACAACAACCTGACGCCGCGCAACGAAGGCAATAACAACCCGCCGCAAACACAGCAGAATAATAATCAGGAGCGCTATCGCTACAGCCCGCCGGTTCAAGCGAAGGATCAGAATTACGACGTCCATCCCCCGTTAAATCAGAAACCGCAACCGTCTCATCCACAAACGGCGCCGAAGCAGCAAAGGGAACAGAAGTCGGCTCCAAGAGAAAACAAGTCGTCCAACCGCGACAACACTAAACACTAGTAAGCAAATTGAAATCTCGTCATCCCGAGGGCCGCGCAAAGCGGCCCGAAGGATCGTTCTTCGCCGTTCCATATCGCCCGCCAGCCAACCCAAACTCAAACTCCTTCGCAACCTCCGCGTACTTTTGCTATTCTGGTGCGTACTCGGACACCTCAGAGCTGTTCGGTATCGATAAATCCAAATCGAAGGGAATCATCTGACGTGACTTCATCCACCGTAGCGGGAACCGCCACTAAACGTGCCTTCAATTTCAACGCCGGACCGGCGGCCATGCCTCTTTCCGTGCTGGAAAAGATGCGCGACGAGATGCTCGATTATCGCGGCACCGGCATGTCCGTGATGGAGATGAGTCACCGTTCGCCGGAATTCGAGGCGATCAACGACGGCGCCGAGAAGGCGCTACGCCGTATTCTCCGTATCCCGGACGAATACGCCGTGCTCTTCGTTCAAGGCGGCGGCAGCATGCAATTCGCCATGGTTCCGATGAATCTGTATCTTCCCGGCCGCGCCGTCGACGTGCTCCATACCGGCGCATGGACGGCAAAAGCCATCGGCGAGTTGAAGCGCCTCGCTACGCACCGCGCTGCCGCATCCACGGAAACCGATAAATTCGCGCGGCTCCCGAAACCTGAAGAAATTTCGCTCAAGCCGGACGCCTCATACGTCCACATGTGCACCAACAACACGATCGAAGGCACGCAATGGCCCGAGCCGCCCGACACGGGCGATGTCCCGCTCGTTGCGGACATGTCCTCGGACATCGCTTCGCGTCCCGTCGATGTCCGCCAATTCGGATTGATTTTCGCTGGTGCGCAAAAGAATCTCGGCCCATCCGGTGTCACGGTCGTCATCATCCGCAGCGACCTCGCCGAACGCGCCGACCAAAAGCTCGCCCAGATTCTTCAGTACAAGACCTTCATTAAGGACAAGTCGCTCTACAACACGCCCCCCACACTCGGCGTCTACGCGCTCGGCTTGGTGCTTGATTGGATCGAAGCGCAGGGCGGCGTCACTGCCGTGGAAAAGACGAACGAAGCGAAAGCCAAGCTGCTCTACGATACGATCGACGCAACTGGCTTCTACAACTGCCCGGTCGAGAAGGTTTCCCGCTCAAAAATGAACGTGGTGTTCCGTGTCGCCGGCGGGAAGGAAGAAGTCGAAAAGAAATTCGTGAAAGACGCCGCGGCGGCGGGTCTCGTCGGCATCAAAGGCCACCGCTCCGTCGGCGGCATGCGCGCTTCGATCTACAACGCCGTCACTCTCGAAGGCGTGCAGGCCCTCACCCACTTCATGAAAGACTTCGAACGCAAAAACGGCTGATTCGCTTCGAGCAATATCGTAGGGACGCTCCTTGCCTCCTTTGCCTCTCTCACGCCCATCATCCAGGTGCGCGTCATCCTGAGCGAAGCGAAAGACCCCTCTTGATTTTTCTGGTCCACTAGCCACTCTCTCTTGCTTCCCCAAAAACTCTCCCGGTAATTATCAATGCGGCTCCGACCCTTCTACCGTTGCCACCCCCGGCTGGGTGTTCCGCACCGCACTCGGCGCCAGGTTCACCTTCGCGCCCTCCCGAATCAGCGCAATGTCCGTCGGCGCCTGAAAAAAAGTAAATCCCGGCCGGTCCTTCCAGGCCTGCGGCCCGCCCAATCGAATCCCGTGCTCCAACGTCACATCATGAATTCTCGATGCCATCTGTTCGTATTCCTTCTCGCCCTGCTTGTGACCCGAAAAATTCCCCAAGTCTGTGCTCGCCGCAAAATCACGTCGATACCCGGCACGGACGCGATCTTCTCCGTGTTTTCCACACCGATCGGAGTTTCGATCATGATAACGACAACCATATTGTCATTCGCCGTCCGCCGATAGTCGTTTCCGTAGAGCGCGCCGTACTGACCATTTCCCTGGCTCCGCCGTCCCTCCGGCGGATACTTCGCCCATTTCACCGCCGCTTTTCCGCCTTCTCGACGGTGTCCACCGTCGGCACGATAATCCCCAACGCGCCGATGTCAGTCGCCTTCTGGATGTCGCTCTCCCTCGCATCGGGCACGCGGACGAACGGCATCGCTGAAACATTCGATCCGGCGAACTCACGGTCGCTCCAAAAAGTGGCTTGGCCGTGTTGTAAATCCGCACCGGCGTGTTCTGCGCGCTGCGTTCTGCGCCAACGCCGCTTGCGGGTCTGTCCAATCAGCTCGCCGCACGCCCCAGCAACACAATAAGGAAAGCACCGCAAAAATCGAAACATATCTCGCGCGCATATTCCCTCCTCACGCAGCTCTACGGGGGCCCAAAAGTGGCCGGAGTATATTACGCCGAAGGGAACCTAGCGCCGCCGGGCTTCCTCCAGCCGCGAACCACTTTCTTCTGCTCCTCAAAAACTCTGAAGCTGTGGTCTGCGGGGTCTGATGTCAAACAGGTCGCCTCATCTTCCCCGCGCGATGATCAATGTAATGTCGTCGGTCTGTTCCTTCGACGCGAACCTTCTCACATCATCCACCACGGCAGGCACCATCGCCGAAGCATCCAGCTCGAGATTTCGCCCGATCGATTCCACTAATCGCGACTCGCCAAATTCCTCGCCCGCCGGGCCAAACGCTTCCGTCACGCCATCGGTGTAAACTGCGAGCACGTCGCCCGGCTCTAGCGACCGTTCGCAAACCGTACACTCCCACGGACTGAAAAGTCCAAGTACAGTCCCCGTCGATTCCAGCCGCTCCATGCTGCCGCCTTTCCTCATCAAAATCGCGGGCAAATGTCCGCAGCTTGCATAACGCAACTCCCTAGTCCGGTCGTCGTACTCCGCAAAAAAGAACGTCGCGTACGCACCGTCCGCGGTGTTCTCGAAAAACAGCCGGTTCACCGCTTGCAGAAACTCCTCGGGATGATCTAGGGCAGTCGCGCACTGGCTTCGCACGCTGGCCTGCAGATTCGCCATAAGCAAAGCGCCGCCGATTCCTTTGCCCGAAATATCGCCGATCACAAGCCCCACACGGTCGCGGCCCAGATTCAGAAAATCGTAGTAGTCGCCGCCGACCGCGCGAGCCTGGCTGCAGATTCCGGCATATTCGAGCGTTCGCAGCGGCGGAAGGTTCTGCGGAAAAAGCCGCGCCTGCACCTGCTTCGCGATGGTGATCTCCTGTATCGCGCGTTGCTCAAACTCTCTCCGCTCGGCGATTTCGCGCCTCCGCTCTTCGATCTGCCGTGTCGATTCATCGAAGCCGAGCAGCGCAAACGCATTCCCATCCGGATCTTCAAATTGGCAAAATGTTCCGCCCCAGGTCGAAATCAGCGGCACGGCGCGAAATTTCACTCCTCGCTGGCGCCAGATCTCGTACGTCGCATTCACGTCATCAGTGATAAACGCAATCTCGCTCTCCGTGCCGATCTGGTTCCGCTGCGGCGAATCTTCCGCGGGTGTCATCAACACCAGGACCGCGCTCCCATCGGGCGGCGCCACCGCCACCCAGCGTTCGACTGCCGTGAACTTCACGTCCGCCACCAGCCGGAAGCCGAGCTGATCCACATAGAACCGGATGCTCCGGTCCTGATCCCGTACGAAGACTGTGGACTTGAAAATCCGGACGTACGGCTCGTTGCGCCGTTCCGTCTCTGGATCGAGAGGATCGACCCATCGAACCGTAGAAGAGCTGGTCATGGCGGGATTATAAAGCGGAAAGGAAGTTCATCTTCAAAATAAGCGGCTTAAGGCGCCCAGCCGACCACTTTGCGGCACTCTAAGCAGTTTTATGGCGCCAGACGCGTCAATCTACTTGTCGGCCATGCTGCCATTTATTTTCCCGTTTTGAAACCCGAACGCGTCGAACCGATCATCAAGATCGGTGCGCCTTTTGCGGCAGCGCCCACGCAAAAAGCACGCCGCCGGCCGCCGAAAGCACATACTGCCGCCCGTCCAGCATGTACGTAACCGGCGAGTTTTCAACGCGCCCGACGCTCGAATGCCACAAAGTCGTCCCGTCGCTCGTGCGCAACGCCATGAAATTCCGCGCCGCGTCTCCAGTAAAAGTCAGTCCCGAATCCGTCGTCAGCACACCCGATCCGCTGCCCTCCCCGATCGGATGCGTCCACTTAATCTTCCCCGTCTGATAATCAATCGCTTCAACTTTTCCTATCTCCGCGAGCCCATAATCCGCGCCCGCCCAGCCGTACGCACCATCCTCAGGCTTATAGAAATAAATGCCATAGCTGTCGTCAGCGCTCACAATGAAGAGCCCCGTCTTCGGATCGAAGCTGGGCGAACGATAATTCGTTGCGCCACCTTCGTCAGGCGAAACAAGCCGCCCATCGCGCGCCGGCTCCTTTTCTGCATTCGGTATCGGCTGCCCTTTATCGTCAATCCCTTTCGCCCAGTTCGCCGCCGCAAACGGCTCAGTCAAAAGGCTTTTTCCATTCGTGCGATCCAGCACGAAAAAATATCCATTGCGCGAAGCCTGCATCAGCATCTTTCGCGGCTGGCCCTTAAACATTCCGTCCGCAAGTATCGGCACCTCGACGGCGTCCCAGTCGTGGGTGTCGTGTGGCGAAGCCTGAAAGCCCCAAACCATTTTGCCGGTATCCGGGTTTAGCGCCACGATGCTGCATGTCCACTGGTCATTGCCAGGCCGCGCATTTCCATTCAGCGTCGGCGTCGGATTTCCCGTCCCCCAGTAGAGCAGGTTCAGCTCGGGGTCGTAAGTTCCAGTGATCCACGTGTTTCCGCCGGTCGTCGCGTTCGGAGTTCCCGCGGGCGGCGTGCTGTACCACGTCCATTGCGTTTTCCCGGTCTCGGGATCGATTGACTTCAGCAAACCCGGCAAATTATCGAAATCGCCCGAAAGCCCCACGAGCACATGATCGTGCACAACGAGCGGCGCCTCCGTTGACCAATAGCCTCTTTGCGCGTCGCCGATTACCACGTTCCAACGCACTTCGCCCGTCTTGGAATCGAGCGAAACAAGATGTGCGTCCGGCGTCGTGAGATAGAGCCAATCCTTGTAAACAGCCACGCCCCGATGGCCGATGTGGAAGGCCTTGTTCGGCGGATACGCATATTGCCAAATCATTCGCCCCGAGCGCGCGTCCACGGCCCACAGATGATCCGGCGCCGAGATGTACAGGACATCATCGACAAGTATCGGCGTGGATTTGAGTGCCACCTGCATCCCAGGTTCAAAAGCCCAAGCCAGCCCTAGATCCGCCACATTGGCGGGCGTAATTTGCGTTAGCGGGCTGTGGCGATCGCCCGTGTAGTCTCCGTTCGCCGTCGGCCAGCTGTCCGTCGGACGTTTTGCAAGCGATGCAGGATCGACGCCTTGCGTTCCCGCCGTTCCGGCAAGCATCAACGCGCTCGCGAACGCCAGCGTTAGATAAACTTTGTTGCGAGTCAGCTTCATAGGCAATCCCTTTATTTCAAAGTTTGCAGATACGCGAGAACGTTGTGCATCTCGTCGTCTGTGTACTTCCCAAGCAGCTCGACGTGCGCCTGTAGCGGATCATTCACGGTATATTGCACCGAATTCGTTGGCCATGAGCGGTATCGCCCCGCCACGTCTCTTACAGCAATCGTAAATTCGTCCCGGTAGGCGAGCTTGCCGGTTATCGTCTTTCCGTCAGGCTGCGTCACCGTGACGGTCGCGACGGGCGCCGCGCCTCGGCCACCAGCCGGATAAAGCATCCGCTGCAACAACGTCAGTCCCTGCAGCCGTGTCGCAATCCCCGCTAAATCTCCTGTCGCCGAGTGGCAGGTAGTGCATTTCCCTTCGCCATCGAAGAATGCCTCGCCCGCCGCGGCATTTCCCGTCGCGAGGTCCTCGGGGCTAACGTGTTGGCGTCCGCCTTCTTCCGACTCCGCTTTGGTCTTTTGATCGTGAATGAACGCCACTACAGCCGCCAAATCCTGGTCGGAAAGATTGAATGAGGGCATGCCCTTATCAACACGCCCGCCGCGCACCACTGGCCCGATCTGATCGCCTCGCACATCGGCCGCAACCACCGCCGAGCGAGTCAAATCCGGTCCAGTTTCGCCACCGCCTGCATCGCGGCCATGGCAAAACGCGCAATTCTGCTGAAACACGGCTTGTCCCGCATCGATCTGCGCCTGCGGATACGTCTGCGGCGCAGAGCTGGGCGGCGGAGCCTGCGAAGCGGGACTCTCCGTGGAAGGCACGCGCGGTCGCGGAGCTTGCGGTGCCACCTGCCCGGGCGCAGGCAGGGCGGCTATCGTTGTCATCGCCACTACAAACGTCAGCGTACTGACACCAACCAGTTTCCTGAAATTCATCTCCACCCCGCAATCAGTTCCCGGCAGAATCTAGTCTCAATCGGGAAGAAAAGCAAGCATCGTTTACGTTAACGTACGAGCTTTATGTCATCTCTATCTTTATCGTGATTTTGGTTCGCATCGTGCTGTCTCGTTGCGCCCTTTGACGATTAGTTTGGCGCTTTGTGTGTAATTGCTCCGAGCTGCGGCAAAAAACTCGCGCCATGGGGGATTGCGCCGGCAAAATTCTCGGCGACGGTCTGCCCCATGTCCGCCAGCGTCAACCGTATTCCTAAATTCGCGCCGCCCGTGACGCCCGGGCTGAAAGCCAGGATCGGCACATATTCGCGCGAATGGTCCGTGGTGGGATTCACGGGATCCGGATCGCATCCGTGATCCGCCGTGATCAGCAATAAGTTCGATGGCTTCAGCAGACGCAAAAATGGGCCAAGCAGTTCGTCAAATTCCTCGAGCGATCGCGCGAAGCCCTCCACGTCTTTGCGATGGCCATAAAGCATGTCGAAGTCGACGAGGTTGGCAAAAATGAGCCCACGCTGTTCTCGTGCGAGCGCTTCGGTAAGCTTTGCCAGTCCGTCGGCATTATTTTTTGTAGCGACGTAGTTGCCGACGCCACGGCCATTGTAGATGTCGTGAATTTTTCCGATGCCGCAGACCGGCACGCTGAGCTCGCCCAGCACGTCGAGCAGCATTGGCCGCGGCGGCTCGACGGCGTAATCGTGGCGTCGCTCGGTTCGTCGAAAATTAGCCGCCGCCGTGCCGACAAACGGCCGCGCGATCACCCGGCCGACGCGATTCGGCCCGTCGCACAGTTCGCGCGCAATCTCGCACTCGCGATATAGCTCCGCAACCGATATCACATCTTCGTGCGCCGCGATCTGGAAAACGCTGTCGCCGGACGTATAAACGATCGGGAAGCCGGTCCTCACATGTTCTTCGCCAAGCTCCTTGATAATTTCAGTTCCGGAGGCGGGTTTGTTGCCTAAGGTGCGGTGGCCGATCCGCCGCTCGAATTCGGCGATCAAATCTTTCGGAAACCCGTGGGGATAAACGGGAAAAGCGTGATCAAGCCAAATGCCTGCCATTTCCCAGTGTCCGGTGGTCGTGTCCTTCCCTGGCGAGACGGTGACACCCTTGCCGTAGGCGGCGCTGGGCTTCGCAGCAGGGGTGAGGTGGGCAAGCGGTTTGATGTTCGCAAGCCCCATGGCGACGAGATTCGGCAAGCGCAAAGGACGCGACCGCGCGATGTGGCCAAGTGTGTCGCGCCCGACGTCGCCATATTGCGCGGCATCGGGCAACTCGCCAATCCCCACGCTATCGAGAACAATCCAAATCACGCGTTCAAATCGCGGCTTCGTCGCATTCATGTTTCGTGCCCTTCCCATTATCAACTGCCGCCGATTATGAGACCCGCAAGTGGCTGCGTCCAGCGTCATGCGAGATGACGTCGCCGTGCAGCCGTCCTTGCCAGATATTGCAGGGGAGGAAACGCAATTAGCCGCTTTGATTGACGAACATCTATCGACATATGTAGACTTACGACGTGAAGAAGACGCCGCGACTTTCGCCGCAAACCATTCGCCTTCTCGAACGCTTCGCTTCGCGCCCGTCCGCGTGGCAATACGGATACGAACTCAGCCGCGAAACGGGCCTCAAATCCGGCACCCTTTACCCGATCCTGATGCGCCTGGCCAAGTACGGCCTGCTCGAAACCAAGTGGCTGACGACCGAAGAGGGCGTTCCGCCGCGCCACACGTATCGACTCACGCCTAAGGGCCTCGAAGTGCTGCGCGAATTGCCCGCCAAATACAAGCTGCGCGTCAGGACCCGCAGGACTGCACTGAGCGAAGGTAGCGCATGACGCCCAAGATACCAATTCGTCGGATCGCGACGGCTCTGCTGCGCGCCGCGCTGAAAATCACTCCGCCGCAAGCCGCTGAATGGGGCCAAGCGATGCTCGCAGAACTCCGCCACATCGAAGGCGATTGGTCGGCGCTTGTATGGTCCATGGGCAGCGCGGGCGTTCTCGCCCAACA
Source organism: uncultured Acidobacteriota bacterium (assembly GCA_963753205.1). GTDB lineage: Bacteria > Acidobacteriota > Terriglobia > Acidiferrales > UBA7541 > Palsa-295. The sequence continues at coordinate 452,454 of CAVWBL010000006.1, forward strand.
TGCCTTCCTCGCCCTTTTTATCCCCAGCGACGCAAACCAAGCCGCTCCGTCCGGCGGAAATCTCTTCCTCAAGGAGAAACCCATGCGTAAAAGCACAGCCATCGCGGCAGCAGTTTGCATCGCCGCTTCCCTGCTCTTCTTCGCCGCACCCACTTTCCGCGAAGCCTTTCAGCTTTCGGTAATTCAGTGGCGCGGCCTGATGCGCGCCGCGTTTCACACTGGGCACCTCTCCTTCGATGATTCGGGTCTGGATCACGACAAGATTGCTCAGCTGGCGCGACAAAATCACGATGCGGAGGGACTTGCTTTCGCCGCTTTGCACGGCAGATCTGACCGTAGCACGACAGAACAAGCTGATGAAGCCGTCCGTATGGATCCTCAACTCACCTGGATTTACGCCGTCTTGGCCAATTGGCACCGCCCGGAGCCCGAGATCGAACCGTGGATCTCCAAGCTGGCAAAATTCGACTCACAAAATGCTGCACCACATCTGATTCAAGCTGAGGTAATCGAAGCAAATGACACATTCATCCGCAAATTCACCTATCGCGGATATTTGACTGATCCAGCTTGGCTGAACGCAATGGCAGCAGCGTTCGCCTCGCCGAAACTCGACACCTACAGCGATCGCGTGAAGAATCTGGATCGAAAAGTGGCACTGCGATATGGCATCTACGATGCTTATGCAGCTCAGAACGAGTACTTCTTAATCGCAGGCGCTTTTCCTGGAATGGGAAATTCTATTGATTACGTAGACCTCCTCGTGGATTCCGGCAACGACCTTGCGGTTCATGGCGATGACGCGGGCGCGGAAAAGCAATATCGGCTGGCCGCGCATTTCGGTGAAATGGTGGAGGGTTCGCGATCGGCCAGTCCGACGCCGTACCGGAATTCGGGTTTGGCTGCAATGCTTCTGCAAGGTCCGTATCGCCAGCTCGAAGCGCTGTACAAGAAGGAAGGTCATGCCGATCAGGCAAAGCATTTCGCCGATCTTGTCGCCAATGCCGAAAGCCTGCGGCGCGCGGATCTCGCACAAGCGCAGCGGTATTTTGAGAGCCGGCCCGCCGAAAGCAGGAACGCCAAAATCCTGGGCATCGCCGGAATCGTCCTGTTCCTGTGTCTCGCGATTATTCCGATCTGCACGATCGTTACGATTGCAAGAAGCCGATCGATAAAGTTAAGCAGGCTTCGCAGCGGACGCTTTAGCAGAGTCCTCGCGCGATGCAGCGTCATCGGTTTGCTGGTCTCGACCGCTGCGCTCTACCTGAGCTATCGGCCCTACGCAGACATGTTTCGCACATATCTACGAGGCGGTGATCCAACTTCTCTCTTGACCGTCGGCGCATTTTTGAACGACCTCAACTATTCTCAGACTCCGCCTCCACATCAGGCTCTTTATAGCCTGTGGACCTTCCCGATGTATTTCTGGGCCGGCATTATTGTGTTGTGCTTCGTGGTGCTCGTTTTCGTGACGGCGAAATTTGTCTGGCAGAAGCGTCCCGCGCTTCCGGCCTAGCAAATCCCGACGGCGGGAGGGTGGGGCTACGGCAGCGGAGGCAAGCGGCCGTGCGTGCTAGAATCCGCGCATGGCGCTCGATGCGGCGGCGATTCGCGAAAATATTACGCGCATTCGCGAGCGCATCACGCAAGTGGCGGAACAGGGACATCGCAATCCCAACGAAATCACCTTAGTCGCCGTTTCCAAGACGTTTCCTGCCGAATGCGTTCGCGCGGCGTATGCGGCAGGCTTGCGTCATTTCGGGGAAAACCGCGTGCAGGAACGCGAGGCGAAAGCCACGCAAGTTGTCGATCTTGAGGCGACATGGCATTTCATCGGACATCTTCAAAGCAATAAGACCCGCCGCGCCGTTGAGTTATTTGACCGCATCGACTCGGTCGATAGGGTCGCACTAGCGCGGAAGATCAACGACATCGCCGCCGAGCAAGGCAAGCGAATCGGCGTTTTGATCGAAGTCCACATGGGCGAGACGACAAAGAGCGGCGTGGACGAATCCGAATTGCCCGCTTTGGCCGAAGCGGTCGCTTCCCTTTCGCAACTCGATTTGCTCGGGCTCATGACCGTTCCTCCCTATTCTGGCGATCCGGAAACCGCCCGCCCGTATTTTCAAAGGCTATGCAAATTGCGCGACAAAACAAGCAGTCGGCTTGGCCAGTCGCTGCCGGTGCTCTCGCTGGGAATGAGCCACGATTTCGAAATTGCCATTCAAGAAGGAGCAACGGAGGTGCGCGTCGGGACGGGGATTTTTGGAGAGAGGTTTTAGGTTTTAGGGGGCAGGTTGTAGCGCTAGCGTACAGGTCGGTGGTGGCAGCGAGCATGCGCCCCTACGGGGAACCGCGCCAGCCGTACTGCAATCCGGCGACGCTCACTGTCCGCGGGAATCTTTATCGGCCTGCTCGCTTTTATCTTTGCTCTTCTGCGTTTTGTCGTTCTTGTCCGGTTCATTGGATTTGTCGCGGAAGTCGAGGCCGTAGTTTGGGTGGTCTTTTGCGCCGGTGATCTTGATGGGGAGATACGTGCCCGCGCCCTTTTTCTCAAAAAACGGATCGACGGCTTTCAGGAAGAAAGATTTCATGCCCGTGGTGGTCTGCGACAGCTTCGCGTCCATTTTGAGATGGCCGCGGAAATCGAGCTGGCCACTGTCCATTTGATAGGTTCCGGCGAGATCTATGTCGGCGCCGTCGATGGCAAAGACAAGGTTCGACATTTTGATAGTCGATTGCTCCATCGTGAAGCTGCCTTGCAAGGCGGAGAGCTCGTCGACAATTTCGTCGTTCTTCGGCTGGCCTTGCGCGCGGCGGCTGAGCGAATCTACCTTCGACTGAACCTTCGGATTCGTGAATTGCATGTCGCCGACGCCAAAATGGCCGTCGATGTTCATGCGATCGATCAGATCCACGTCCTGCTCCTCGGGAATGTCAATGCGCGCGTTGAGGCGCACCGGCCCGGTCAGTGCGGGGGGCGATGTATCGACGGCCAGCGTGAGCAAATCCTCAATTCGTGCGTCACTCGAAGTGGCGTAGAGCTCGATGGTCCGCCCTTTGATCTTTTTCTTCAGATCGACGACTTCTCCATGAACGGAAAGTGTGGTATGGAGAAAACGCGCCGTCACGTTCTTGAGGATCGTATTGCCGTTCGTGCCGTCGACAATCGCGGAATAATCCGTGTGGAGCGCCATTGGATGCGCGCTCGTGCGCAGGGCGAAATCGGGAATTTCAGTTTCGCCATCGACATTGAGGTAATCGAGCGGCCCGCGAAAATGACCGGTGGACTGCATGGTCCCCTTTAATCCTTTTAGCGTGCTCATGTCGGCATTTTGAAACGTGTAGACGCCGGCGACAGGCGTTTCGCTGGGCTCGTCCGCGAGCCACGGACCGAAATCTCCTTGGCAATGGATCAGGCCGCGAGGCTTCGGATTCGTGAGCACCGCCTGGAAAGATGCGGGATGGGCAAAGGAAAAGTTCTGCAGATGCAATGTCTGAATGTCGAAGACGTTGGGCGGTTTCTCCGAATCCTCGGGCTTGCGCAACATGACCAGGCTGACGTGGTCGGCCAGAATTTGGTGAATCACGACCGGGTACTTCTCGGCCAGATCGTCGTCCGTGCCTTTGAACATCGGCGGACTGCCGGGCTTTCGCGGAGGCATGCTGACTTTCAGGCCCTCCAGCCGCACGAGGCTGACGTCTGCTTTCCGGCCAAGAAGTCCGAGCCAGTTTGCACCGAAGGTGGCCTTCTGGATCTCGATCACCGGAGGAACATCAGTGCGGCCCTGATGGCGAAGGACGATCCCGTCCACCTCTACGCGAATTCTGGGAAAGACCGCCAGATGAAACGCGGCGATCTGAACGTCACCCTTGAAGCGCTTCGAAAGGTAATCCTCCGTGCGCTGCCGCGCTGCGGCAGAGAGTCTTGGGGCAATTACCGTCTTGGAAACAACGTAGAGGGCGACAAATAGCACTGCCAAAGCTGCGGCTGAAATCAAAAGCCATTTGCGCAACGGAGCTGTCCTTTCTTTTCTCGCATCCAGGAACAGGCCCGTCGTCTGCGGGCTCATTGCTTTGATTCTAGGAGGGATAGCGCGAGCGAAACCATACAGCGGAATTTGCGCGGTTCATACCGGAACACCCACCTTGCTAAGTTACCCTTTTCGCACACGAACTTTGGTACCGTCGCGCGTCGCGGCGCTCAGTGCTACATTGAATAAATACCCTTGGAGATCCTAGGTGACTGAGTCCTTGGCATCAAACGACCCCGGAGCGCAGAAAAGGCGAAGCACGCGAATCACGCTGGCCGTGCCGATTACTGTGACGGGTGTGGACGCGCTCGGTCAGCCCTTCAAGGAACGCACAACGACCATCGGCATCAATTGCCACGGCTGTAAGTACCAGTCCAAGCATTACGTTCCGAAAAATTCCGCCGTTACGCTGGAGATACCACGGACGCAAGCCGGGCAGCCACCGCGGTCGATACAAGGGCATGTGATCTGGGTGCAGCGGCCGCGCACGGTGCGCGAGCTTTTCCAGATCGGCATTGAATTCGACATCGCCGGAAATATTTGGGGAGTCGCGTTTCCACCCGAGGATTGGTTCCCTTACCCCGACGACGTTACCGAGCGACAGCCCGCAGAAGTGGCCCGCTCGACGCCCTCCGCCGAGGATCGTCTTTCGGCGGTTCCCAAGGCTCCGAGCGAATCTCCCGACGTGCCGACGTTTGAGATTCCAGCGCCAACCGAGAGTGAAGAGACCGGGAGTTCGGCATCCGCGGCGCCTGTGGCGCCGGAGGGCAAGATTCATGTGGTGCCGCCGCCGTCAGCGCCTGCCGGCGCAGCCGCAACCGTTTCGCAGCAAGAGGCGCAGATGGCGTCCGCGCGGCAGATGGCGAAGATGGTGGCCGAGGCAAAGGACGCCCTGGATAAGACGGCGCGCCGCAGCGCCCAGAGCGCGATCAACGATGAAATGACCGTCGTGCGCCAGCAGCTCGACGCGCAGCTTCATGAAGCAGTCGAACGCGCGATTAAAGTTTCGATGGAGCGCGTTTCCGACTCGGCCGTGCGGAAGGTGGTTCAGCAGGCTTCGGACCGCACCGCAGCGATCGTCGAGGAAGCGCGGAAGACGACAAACGCGAGCACGGCGCAGCTTGACGCCAAGGTGAGGCAAGCCGTGCAGGAGGCCGTCGGCAGCGCTGCGCAGCAAGCGGCGCAACAAGCGGCGGAGCATGCTGCGGCCGCGAATCTCAAGCAGACCGTGGAGCAGGCGGTTGAGCGCGTCATCGCGGAGCGCGAGGCGAGTTCGCCTTCGCTGCAGATTCTTTCATCGCCGGATGCGGCGCAGGCGCAGCTCAACGAATGGAAGAAAAAACTCGAAGACACGGCGCAAGTGACGCGCGATCAGGCGCTCGACCAGACAAGGGCCGATGTCGCATCGGCGACAAAGCGCATGCAGCAGGAGATGGAGGCGGCGCTTACGGGCGCGTCGTCCAGCGTGAGCCAGAAGCTGAATGAGGCGGCGCTGGCGGCGTTTGCGAAGGCAGAAGAGGAATTCAACGCAAAAAGCGCGGGATTGCGCACCACACTCGATCAGACGCTGGCAAACGCGCAGGATTCGATCCAATCGGCTGCGATTGACGCGCAGAATGTGGTCAAAGCAGTCACCGAGGACGCCCAAAAGGCAGCGCAAGCCCTCGCTTCGGAACTAGAGCAGGAACGCGTCCGCACCGAAAGTGCCAAAGCGGAACTGCGTCAGGCGGCGCAGAACGCTCTCGCCGAAGCCGAAGCGGATTTCGCTTCGCGTAGTGCAGGGTTGCGCGCCACTTTGGACGAAGCGCTCGCCAACGCACATGGATCCGTGCAGGCTGTGACCGCCGACGCGCAAAAAGCGGCGCAAGCGATTACCAGCGGGATCGAGCAGGAACGCGCTCGCGCCGAAGCCGCTCAGGCCGAATTGCGCAAGGCCGCCCAGCTTGCCATTGAAGAGACGCAGGCGAATCTCGATCAATTATTTGCTTCGCAAAAAGACGAGATTGCCCGCCGCACAGACGAGGTGATCAAGGAACGCACGCAGATTGTCGAACCAATGCTGCGCAATTCGGCCGAAAAGGTCATCGAGCATTTTGGGCAAGAGATGGATCGGCAAGTCGCGCCGAAAATTGCCGAAGCACAGCGCGCCGCGGCGGACCTCGCCAGCGCCACGCAGCAAGCTGCATCGATACGCGAAGGTATCGCACAGCAAGCACGCAGCGCATCCGAACAGGCCATTCAGGAAACGATGGCGCGGCTGCGCGAGGAAACCGCGAAACTTCCGGCCGAAATGGAAGAGGCTTCACGGCTGATTCTGTCGAAAACGGCGCAGGATTTGGAGCAAAAGGCCTCCGAGACGCAGCACGAAACCTACGAGGCGCTGCTGAAGGCGTCCGATTGGTATCAGAAGAAGGCGCACACGACGATGCAGTCGGCGCTGGAAAAGGCCGTCGACCAATCGACTTCCACGCTGCGGGACCGTGCCGCGGAAATTTCGAGCCTCGCCGCTTCCGAACTAGATCATCAGCGGCGAGCGTACGTAAACCACGCGCAGGCGCAAATTGAGGAGAGCGCGAAAGAAGTAATCGACCGCGAGCGCGGCAAGCTCTCGGAGAACGCGGAGATCGCGTCGACCGGCTTCGCGAATCGCGTCCATCAGTTGACGGCCGATTCACTCAAGGTATTCGAGGAGTCTTCGCGGGCAGCGCTTGAAAAGGCGCGCTCGGATATGGAATTCACTCGAGAAATCTCGTTCACGGAATACGAGAAAAAGCTCGAAGAGCGGATCGCGCTCGGAATCGAGCAGGCGCGGACCCAGTTGCAATCGAAGCTCGTGCCCTTGATGGAGGAGTGGGACGAGGAACGCGAATCCGAAAAGCGTGTCTGGATGGAGGCGCTCAAGCGGCAAACCGACGAATCAATCGAGCATTACAAAAGCCGCCTGGAGAACGCATCGAATTCCTGGCTGCTCGCTTCCGCCGCGACGCTGGGCCAAAACTCGCAGGCGATGCTCGACACCTTGGCGAGAGCCGCAGAAAAGCGCATCCGTGAGACTTGCGCCGAAGTGCTGGCCGGCATGGGTGACACGATAAAAGATCGCCTGATTGGAATTTCCACTCGATTCGGGCCCGACGATGAGAACGCGGAGAACCCCGGCGCAACTCCGACACCTCCGAAAAAGAAGCCTTAGTCCACTGTCCGACCTTTCTGCTTTAAGAGCTTCCTTTCGCGATCCCTCGCGTTTCACGACGTGCGATTTTCGATTGGTCGGCGGGCTCGGTATAATATGCGTCATGTCCAATCAGTCCTACCTTAGCGTCTGGTGCAATGATTTTTCCGAAGAGCGGATGATTGAGCGATTCGGCGATTTCCTCGGCACAGTTCCCTTTTCAGCGACGAAGCCGGGTTTTAGCTACCTGACGATTCGCGCGGTCGATGCCTCGGAATCACCGATTTTCGAGCAGGATCTGTGCTCCGTTCCTCTCGATCCGGCCGGGATTCTCGAACTTGTCAAGGATTACCTGCATTCGGATTCGGCTTACGAAGCGCAGGCGCATTGGGATTTATGGTCCTTCGAGCCGGGAAACGGTGCCGGGTGGCGCGACGAACCCCAGCCGATTGAGCTGATCTGCTACGGAGAGGATTACGACGGCGGCACATACAGCGAAAACGGCCATTTGCGGGCAAATCTTGGCTTCGAACACTTCTTTACGGGGCATGCGGGCCTTCTGGGCATGAATCGCGGTCCTGTCGCACCGGCGGAGAGCCCCGAAGAGGCGCGCTTTCTCGAGGCAATGGCCTGGCCCGAAAACCTGGAGAAGTATCAGGAAAAGACGCGCGAAAACATCCGGCGCCTGATGGACTGGGTGCGGAGCATCGAAAAGGCGATCCCGGATGGGCGCGTGCGGTTGTGGTCGGAAGGCGAGGACAATTTTGAAGCTCGTCTCGAAGAAATTCTCGCGGCACGTTAGGCGTCCGGTTCTGTCGCCAAAGGGTTCGGAAAACAAGTTCGCCGAAAGATCCGAACCCAAATGCCGCGTTTCGCGTCTAAGGTGTGACCAATGAGTGCCGCTGCCGAGCCCGTGTCCGCCGCAGCCGCTCCCAAACCTGAGCGCCAACTCTCAGGGTGGGTGCATATGCGCCCGCTTCTTCCCTATCTGTGGCGCTACAGGGGCATGACGGCCATCGGCCTACTTGCTCTGGCGTTGACAGGAATTATCGGCGCGATTCCACAGTTAGTTCAGGGCATTATCGCAGATTCGCTTACAGGACTTGCCCAACCGCTCACGACGCTCACAGGCACGGCGCGCCATTTTCTGGGCCCGCTTCTCTCGCATTACGCGCCTCTCAGCACGCCCGCCCTCGGCTTCTACTGCATCGTCATCGTCATTGCGATGGCGGTGAAAGGCTTCTTCACGTTCTGGTCGCGCTGGATTCTGATCGGCATGTCGCGCGAAATCGAATACGACATTCGAAACGATCTCCTTGGCAGCCTCGTTTTCCAGGACCCCGAATTTTACGTTCGCAACCGCACCGGCGACTTGATGTCGCGCGCGACAAACGATCTCAACAATGTGCGCATGGTGCTCGGCCCCGGCATCATGTATAGCGCCAGCACGGTTGCCACGTCCGTAATTTCGATCTACTTCATGGTGAAGCTTTCCGCGTCTCTCACCCTATGGACGCTGATTCCTGTGCCGATCGTCGTGCTCTCCGTTTATTACTTTGGACGGATCATTCACGCCGTTTCCGAGCGCATTCAGGCCGCTTTGGGGACGCTCTCGACGCGCGCGCAGGAAAATCTTACCGGCGTGCGTGTCGTTCGCGCCTACGCGCAGGAAAATCAGGAAATGGCCTCGTTCGAGGAGGCGAACCGCGAATACGTGAACCGCTACGTCCGTCTGATCGGCGCATGGAGCCTGTTCTTCCCCGCTCTTTCCGGCATGATCGGCCTCAGCGTGGTCGTGCTGCTCGGCAAAGGCGGCGTGTCCGTGGTGAGTGGAGGTATTTCGCTTGGCACATTGTGGTCGTTTTATACATTCCTGAGCCAGCTCACTTTTCCGATCATTGCGCTCGGGTGGGTGACGAACATTTTCCAGCGCGGCGCGGCGTCGATGGGGCGCTTGAATTACATTCTGCAAGCCCGCCCGGGGATTCGCGATGCGGTCGGTGTCGCGTCCAGCAGCGGCAACGGCGCGCATCACACGGAAGCGGTCGCGAAGGCTCCCGTTCCCGGCGAAATCCGTGGAGAAATCGAATTCCGGCATCTCAGGTTCGCTTATCCGACCGCCCCCGATGACCCCGTGCTCGTCGATATCAACCTTTATGTGCCTGCCGGTTCGACGCTCGCGATTGTGGGGGCCACGGGCAGCGGCAAATCGACACTCGCGGCGTTGGTCGCGAGATTATGGGAAGCGCCGCCGGGCACGGTGCTGATTGACGGCCGCCCGATTCGCGACTACCCGCTGCAGCAGTTGCGGCACTCGATCGGTTATGTCCCGCAAGACACGTTTCTTTTCAGCGAGACTCTGCGTGAAAACATCGCCTTCGGCGTGCATGAGGCAGCCGATTCCCGCGTGATGGGGGCCGCCGGCGTGGCCTGCATCGATACGGACATTGAAGGTTTCCCGCAACGTTACGAGACGATGGTGGGCGAGCGCGGTATCACCCTCTCAGGCGGCCAAAAGCAGCGCACGTCTCTCGCGCGCGCCGTGATTCGCGATCCGCGCATTCTTATACTCGACGATTCGCTTTCGAGCGTCGATACGGATACCGAAGAACGCATTCTGCGCGGACTGCGCGCGGTAATGCGCGAGCGGACCACGATTCTCGTTTCGCACCGCATCTCGACCGTACAAGCGGCCGACCAAATCATCCTTTTGCAGCAAGGCCGCATTATCGAACGCGGCACGCACGAAGCGCTATTGGCGCAGGGCGGCGAGTACGCCGAGCTATACCAGAGACAGTTGCTCGAAGAAGAGTTGGCACGCGAATGAGCGACTTCCGCGAAGAAGAGAAACTCGGAAAGCTTTACGACTCGCGGTTGACGGGCCGCCTGATGAAATATCTGCGCCCGTATCGCTGGAAAGTCATATTCGCCGTTTCGATCAGTATTGCGGTCGCCGGCATGGAGATTCTGCAGCCGTTCCTTTTCGCCATCGCCATCGATAAATACGTAGTTCCCGGCGCGGCCGGCAAGCTCGCGTACCATGCGGCGCTCGTAGGCCTTCTGTGGATCGTCGCGGCATTCGTCGGCGCGCTCACTGCAAGTTTCGCAATGCAATACATCCAGGTCAGCGTAATGCAGTGGGTCGGGCAGCAGACGATGTATGACATGCGCAAGGAAATCTTTGAGCATTTGCAGCGGCTGCCGATGAGCTTCTTCGATCGCAGCCCCGTCGGGCGTTTGGTTACGCGGGCCACCACGGACGTCGATGCCTTGAATGACCTTTTCGCGTCGGGCGTGGTGGCGATGCTGAACGATTTCGTGATGCTCTTCGGTCTGGCGGCGTTTCTGATCAAATGGCATCCGTTGCTCGGATTGGTCACGCTCTCGCCTCTCCCGTTAATGATTCTGCTCACCTATTTTTTCCGCAATCATGTGCGTGACGCGAACCGGCGCATTCGAACGGCGATTGCCCGCATTAACGGCTTCCTCCAGGAGCACATCAGCGGTATGGCCGTGGTGCAGCTCTTCAACCGGGAAGAGAAATCGCGTAAGCAGTTTGCGAAGCTCAATGAAATTCACATGGAAGCCTACAAGGACGCGATCGACGCGTTCTCCTACTTTTATCCGGGCGTCGAGTTTCTCAGCATGTCCGGCATTGCGCTCGTCTATTGGATCGGCGGGCACCGTGTCATAGGCGGATCGATAGAGATCGGCGTTCTGCTGGCTTTCATGCAGTACGCGCAGCGCTTCTTCCGGCCCATTCAGGACCTCAGCGAAAAGTTCAACATTTTGCAGGCGGCAATGGCGGCGTCGGAACGCATTTTCACGCTGCTCGATGAGCCGGTCGTGATCGAATCGGCTGCACACACTCGCGCGCTGCCTGCCGTGCGCGGCGGAATCGAGTTTCGCAACGTCTGGTTCGCGTATCACGGCGGCGCGGAGCCAAAAGAAGAAGACTGGGTCCTGCGCGATGTCTCGTTTAAGGCTGAACCGGGGCAGACGCTTGCTATCGTGGGTCACACCGGCGCGGGCAAGACGACAATCATTCAACTGCTGCTGCGTTTTTACGAAATTCAGCGCGGCCAGATTCTTATCGATGGCGTCGATATTCGCGAGCTGGATGTCCAGGATTTGCGCCGCCTGTTTGGCATCGTCTTGCAAGACCCTTTCCTCTTCACCGGCACGCTCGAATCGAACGTGCGTCTCGGCACCGCATCCGTCGATCGCGCTATGGCTGAACAGGCGCTTCGCGAAGTCGGACTCGGGCCATATCTCGATTCGCAGTCCAAGGGCATTGAAACGCCGGTCACCGAGCGCGGCGGAACGCTTTCCGTCGGTCAGCGGCAGCTCGTGAGCTTCGCGCGCGCGCTCGCGCACGATCCAAAGCTTCTGATCCTTGACGAAGCAACCTCGAGCGTCGATACGAATACGGAAATCCTGATTCGCGAGGCGCTCGACCGCCTCTTGCGCGGGCGGACCGCCATTGTGATCGCGCATCGCTTGAGCACAATCCAGCACGCCAACCGCATTCTCGTCTTCCACAAAGGACGTTTGCGCGAGCAAGGTTCGCATCAGGAGCTCCTCGCGTTGCGCGGCATCTACTACCGCCTCTACCAGCTTCAATACAAGGAACAAGAATTGCGCGCGCTTCCAGACGCGCGAAGCGCCGTTTTTCCTCAGGTGCTTCCCGCAAATGATTAAGGCGGCATGAGCGCTCCCACAATCCTTCTCTCCGCCGGAGAAGCGTCGAGCGACATGTACGCGGCGCGGCTCGCGCGGGATTTGCGCGAACGGACCGGCGCGCGCATTTTTGGCATGGGCGGCCCGCGAATGGCTGAAGCAGGTGTCGAGTTGATTGCGGATTATCACGAAGTCGCGGTCGTCGGCATCGCGGAAGTGCTGCACAAGATTCCGTCAGTGGTTAGCGTGCAGAATCGGCTGGCGCGCGAAGCGGTGCGCCGGAAGGCCGATTTGGCAATTCTCGTCGATTCGCCGGGAACACACCTCGGCGTGGCCCGCCGTTTAAAGTCCAGGAAAATCCCGGTCGGTTATTTTATCGGACCCCAGATTTGGGCGTGGCGCGCGGGACGCGTGCGGATCGTTCGCCGCCGCGTGAAGAAAATGGTGGTGATCTTCCCTTTCGAAGAGAAGATTTATCGCGACGCGGGCGTGCCGGTGGAATTTGTCGGTCATCCGCTAGTGGATGTCGTGAAGTCCTCGCTTTCGCGAGAGCAATTTGCCGCGAAGCACGGGCTCGATCCCGCCAGGCCGATTGTCACCTTGCTGCCGGGCAGCCGGAAGAACGAAATTGCTCGGAATTACCCCATTGTCGTTCAAGCATGCACCTCCTTGGTCCATAGTGGCGGCAGAGCCGCTGACACGCAGTTTGTTCTGGTTGCGGCGCACGGATTGGGCTCTGAGCTCTTTGCCCCGCATGAGCCTCCCGGCCTGAAAGTGCATCGCATTGATGATTGCGCTTATGACGCGCTCGCGGCCGCCGCCTGCGCCATCGTAGCCAGCGGCACGGCCACGATTGAGGCTGCCCTGCTAGACACGCCGATGGTCGTTGTGTATCGCGTTTCGGGGCTCAGCGCGTTTTTGGCGCGCCCGCTGATTCGGACGCGCTTCTTTGCGATGCCCAACGTCATCGCGGGCAAGCAAGTAGTTCCCGAGCTGATTCAAAGCGACTTCACGGCAGATGCCGTAAAAGGAGCCGCAAAGCAATTGATCGAATCGGCAAACTCTCGATCCGAAATGCGCGCCCGGCTGGCCGAAGTGCGGTCGCGGCTTGGCCCAGGCGGTGCCATCGGGCGCGCTGCCGACGCATTCGCGGCAATGCTCTAGGCAGAGCTTCAGCAGCTGTTTCGCGAACGGCAAAGATTTCCCATAGAGACCGGCTTCCTTTGCGGCTGGTGATTATCTTGTATGTGAGACGTAATACGCATTATTTATTTAAGCGTCTTTGCCATGAGCAGACACGGATTTTTAGGCGACCACAAAGTGGGAAAGACCTCGATCGGATCGAAGCCGATGGCTTCGTAGAATAGTCTCGTAGCTTGGTAATGCGGATCCGAGTTTGTGTCTGCCAAAGTCTTAACAGTTAAAAATCTGGCTCCCAGCTTACGCGCCATGCGTTCTGCCGCTTCGAACAAAAGATGCCCGCATCCCTTGCGATGCCATTCCCGGCGTATGCCGAGCACATAGGCTTCAACCGCCGATGATGTCTGTGGCTTTAAAGCGATCAAACCAACAACGAGGCCGGATTGATCCTTGGCGACAAGCATGGGCAGATCGGCAACGCCCTTCGCATAGGCATCGATAGCCTCCGGAATGCCGAACCATTCCGGCAGAGATTCAAGGATTTTCCGGCACGTTTCACTCTTTTGCTCACTCAGTTCTTCGATGTGAATGCGCTCGGTTATTGCTTCGTTCATAAAAATCATCCTTGCGTGGCTGCTTTATAATCATTCCGCCAGGGCCGCCGGTTCGTAATGATCTGGTTGCCGACGATCACAAGTTTGCGCAGGACGTCGACAATAGCAAGTCTTTTGGATTTACCACTTGCCACCAACCGCTGGTAGAAATCCTTCATGACTGGATTGCCGCATATGACGACCATAGCTGCCTAAAATGCGGCGCGAACGCAGGTTCTGGCGCCGTGCGTGGCGGAAGTGTCGCTTCTGGCTTTTCCGCCGGGCTGTGTGGGTGCTGGCACGCGGGCAACGGAAAGCGTTACTCTGGTATCTTAGAAATGCAGGTCGGAAACCCCCTTTTGGAGAGACCTCCTTGTTGCGCAAAGTAAGCAGTCTGATCGTGCCCCTGGCTCTCGTGTTACTTACGGCCGCCCACCTCTCGGCGCAGCAACGCAGCTTTCCGCTTCGCGCGACCAATTACAACGTCGAGACAGTTCTACATCCCGAAAATCAGACGATTCAGGCTGAAGCCACCGTCGATTTTATGGCCTCACAAGTTTCCCGCACGCTCATTGTGGAGTTGCATCCCGATCTCGTTATCTCAGCGGTAAAGAGTTCCACGGGACAGGCGCTCCAGTTTGCGCGCGACAATAATTCGCCCCTGTTGGTCAGTGTGGAATTGCTCCAAGCGGCCGTACCGGGGAAGCCGGTTTCCGTTACATTTGATTACAACGGCCCGATTTCCAGCCTGGAAGACAGTCCCACGCCGGGAATGCGCTTCGGGTCAATCGATAAGACGTCTGCGTATCTTCTGCTGCCGGCGCGCTGGTTTCCGCTTACGGATTTCCCGTCCAATCGCTATACGGGCACGTTCAAAATAATTGTGCCGGATACGTTCGAAGTTGTCGGCACGGGCAAGGCCGACGCGCCGACGAGCATGGCCTCTATGCCCGGCAGCAAGGCGACCGCGGGGCAACTTTCTTACGTATTTCATTGCGACACGCCGGCGCCGGTAGGTTCGTTTGTCGCGGGCCCTCTCCAACTGACAAATGCCCCGGTCGAAGGCTATCAATTCGCCGTATATACTCCGCAGGCGCAAGCCGCCACGGCAAAGCCATACGCGCAAGTGACCGGGCGAATCATGGATTTTTACACCGAAACGTTTGGCGCGCTGCCGAACGCCCAGAGCAACAATTTGACGATTGCGCAAATGCCGGATGGCACGGTCGACGGCTACTCCGCGCCAGGATTGCTGCTCGTCAGTGCGCGCTCGTGGTCTACGGCGAAACCGAATGAAGGCTTGCTCGCGCAACTTGCTGCCGGGCAATGGTTTGGCGATCAGGTTTTACCCACCACTCCAACCGACGTCTGGGTAACGGACGGACTGGCCCGCTATGCGCAGGCGATGTATGCCGAACAGTCCGACGGAGTCGCAGGCTTGCACAGTGCGCTCCAGGAGTTTGCCGTAGGCGCGCTGATGTACGAAAGCGTGACACCCGTTGCCGATGTGCAAAGCCTCGGTGCTTACTCCGATCAGTACACCTCGATTGTTGAAGATAAAGGCGCAATGGTTTTCCATATGTTGCGCACCGAACTCGGCGACGACCAGTTTGACGCGCTGCTTAAGGAGTTCTACACGCAGCACGCGGGCAAGACCGCCTCGATAAACGATTTTGAACAGCTCGCAAGTAATCACATCCCGCAGCAGACGAATCCTGACGATCCGCCGATCAACCTCACGTCCTTCTTTTCGCAATGGCTGAATTCGACCGGAGTTCCTGAGTTCAGCTTGGATTACGTTGTCTACCGCACACCCAAAGGTTTCGAAGTCATCGGAAAGATCAAACAGCCTCTCGACACGTTCCGCATGCCGGTCGAGATTCGCGTGGAAACGGAAGGAAACCCGGTCACCAAGAAAACTCTCGTCACCGGCTCGAGTTCGAATTTCATCGTACAAACATTCGGACGCCCGAAGCCGAACGGCATCTCGATCGACCCGGATAACAATCTCCTCAAATCGAGCCCGCATCTTCGCGTGCTTGCATTGGTGGCGCGTGGGGAAGCCATGGCGTCCGTCGGAAAATACTACGAGGCGATTCAGGAATATCAGCGCGCTCTTGACGTGCAGCCGACCAACTCTCTCGCGCATTTCCGCATGGCCGAGGCCATGTTCTATCAAAAGAATTACAATTCCGCTGCGAATGAATTCCGCGCGGCGATCGGCGGCGACCTCGATCCAAAGTGGGTCGAAGTCTGGAGCCACATCTATATGGGCAAGATTTATGACCTGCTAGGCCAGCGCGAGCGCGCCGTGAATGAATATAGCCTCGCGCAACACCTGCGGGACGACACTGCCGGTGCACAGGAAGAAGCGCAGATGTACATCCGCAAGGCCTACAATCCGAATCAGCCCGGCGGCGAGCCAACGCAAAGCACCTCACCCGCGCCTGCTGCAACGGCAGCCGGCAGCTCCAATGGAGCATCGTCGCCTACTGGCGAACCTACTCTAAAGCGGCGCACCGACGACCAGTAATTATTTGCCGAGAGATTTTAAGGCGCTTTCAAACGCGCCAAGCGCCTGCTTGTCAAACAACACGAAATATATCTTCTCGAGAGACGTCTTCCCTTCGAGGTGCCTCTTCACTTCGTTCAGCATGATTTCCGCGCATTCCTTAATTGGAAATCCTGCTATGCCGGTGCCGACTGCGGGAAGAGCGATTGTCTTAAGCTCGTTCTGAGCTGCGATCCTTAACGCATGCGCGGTGGAACTGCGCAACGTCAGAGCCGTCGTGCGTCCTCCAAGCTCCATGCTGGCGGCGTGGATCACGTGCCGCGCCTTCAGCTCGCCTCCTGTAGTGATTGCGGCGCCACCAAGAGGAATCGCCCCAATCGCATTGCATTCCTTTTGAATCGCAGGCCCTCCTTTGCGGCTGATCGCGCCCGCCACGCCGCCGCCGAGCTTTAGATCGTTGTTGGCAGCATTAACGATGGCGTCCACATCCATTTCCGTCAGATCGCCTTGCAGGAGTTCGATGCGGTCGGAGAGTTTCATCGGGCGGGATCGCTTTAGAGCTTCGTCATCTCTTTCTTGTCAAATCCCAACACGAGGCGTCCACCGGCCAGAATCACCGGCCGCCGAATCAAATTCGGCTCCTTCGCCATCAGGCGAATCGCTTCCTTGCGCGAAGGAGGATTCTCTTTCATTTTCGCTTTGCGAAAGAGCTCGTTTCGCGTATTTAGAAACTCCTGGTAATCGCGGTCGCCGATCAGCTTTTCCAGTTCCGCAGCGCTCAATCGCTCCTTCGCGAGGTCGCGGAAATAGAGCTGATATCCTCTATCCTCCATGAATTTCTTGGCTTTGCGGCACGTCGTGCAATTCGGCTTGTGCAGAAATTGCGCTTCCCTTCCCCGCCTCGAGCCACTCGACGCCTTCGTCTTCGCCGAGCTCATCGCTCTCTCCCGATGGGCGCCTTACATCGCCGAGGCCGCCGCAACGCTCATGGTAACCCAAGACAGCTCTGCGCCGTGCGCATCAGAAATCACGAAAGCATGGCTCGCGGATAATTCGCCAAAGATTAGAGTCCGCGGAAGGTTGGTTTGCGCTTTTCGAAAAATGCCGCGAGTCCCTCGGCGCAATCCTCCGTCGTAAAACAGTGCGCCTGAAGGCGAATCTCTTCCTCCAGCGCGTCCTGCATCTCCTGCCGCTTGTCGCCGATCATCGTGCGTTTCATATCGCGATAGGCCAATGGCGGACCCGCAGCGAGATGCTCGGCAAGAGTTCGCGTCTCTTCTGCAAATTTCTCCGTCGCAAACACCTGATATACGATGCCGATCCGGCAAGCCTCCGCAGCGCTAAGCGTTTCACCGGTATAGAAAAGTTCAGACGCACGCGACAGCCCGATCAGCCGCGGCAGAAAATACGTGGCGCCAAAATCGGGATAAAGCCCAAGCTGCGCAAAACCCTGCGAAAAAGTCGCCTCCTCGGACGCGATGCGCAAGTCGCAAGCAAGCGCGAGGCTCATTCCGCCTCCCGCAGCAGGCCCGTTCACAGCCGCAATCACCAACTTCGGCATCGACGCAATCGCGAGGCAAATCTCTTTCCCCGCCACGAGCAACTCCTCAATTTCCTTCACGGACTTGCGCGTCCTCGCGTCCCGAATGACGTCCAGGTCGCCTCCCGAGCAAAAGGCTCTGCCCGCGCCCGTCAGCACGATGGCGCGCACGCTCTTGTCGTCCGCCGCAACGAGCAGGGAATGCAGCAGCGTCCGGCACATCGGCGCGGTAAGCGCATTTAATTTGTCGGGTCGGTTCAGGCGCAGGGTTAAAACCGCGCCGGACTTCTCTTCCTGGATTGTGTTCTGTTTTTGAGTCGCGGTGGCCATCGCAGCGGCTTGCTACTCTCGCTAATCTGTCATTTGCTTCAGGAGCGACGCCAGTTGCTTGAAATAACGCATCTTGACGCCGCGCTCCGAGCCGCCATTCTGGCCGCTCGTCGAAGGGAGCACGAATACCTGCGCCCCGTAAAGCTGCTCCTTTTGCAGCCCCAGTTTACACTCACGCCCGGAAAATTTCTCGTAAACCATCTTTCCGTTAAACGCGATCACTTTCGGACGCAGCTCTTCCAGCTTCTGAGCCAGCAGCACTCTACCTTCGGCATATTCTTGCCGTTCGAGCTCATCGACCGATTTTGTAGGGCGTTTGACCAGATCCGTCATGCCGATCCCGAACTCCACAATCCGCCGGTCGTCTTCGTATCCAATCGGTTCGGGGATCACGCCGGATTCGTACATGATCGGCCAAAATTGATTGCCGCGGCCTGCGTAATAGTGCCCCACGCGCGCGGACCGGTCCCCTGGGTTGGATCCGATGAGGATCATTCTCATGCCTTTGCGTAGATAGTCTGGCAGCGTTCGCATCGATCTTTGGGTTAAAAAGGAAGCTCCCCTCAGGTAATAGTACACGCCCGCGAAAGCCGCAGGCAGTCCAGACGCGAGACGTGGCGCGAGTGAGTAAACGGACCGCCAGCTACGTCTAACTCTCCCGAATCGTTAGCGTTGTGCTGGCATCCAATTTGGATTGGAGATGCCATGGCTGCGCCTGCGTGCTGTTTCGATCGCTTTATGCAAAAATGGGGAATGGGAACGCCCAAGATGAATCCCGAGACACCGCGCCCTTTGCCTGCGACACCTCTGCCTTCGAAGGTCGTAAAAGACGACGAGTCCGCTTTGGTGGCTGCCGCCAAGGCTGGGGACGTGTCCGCCTTTGAAACGCTGGTTGGCCGCTATGAACGTAAAATCTTCCGCCTGACCCAGAACATCACGCAGAACCGTGAGGATGCCGAGGACGCCATGCAGGAGGCGTTCCTAAAAGCCTACGAGCATCTGGCCAATTTCGAGGGCAATTCCCGCTTTTACACCTGGCTCGTCCGGATCGCCGTCAACCAAGCCCTCATGAAGCTTCGCAAGCGCCGCCCGAACCAGATCTCGCTGGACGAAGACATCGACACAGGCGAGGATTCGATCCCTCGCGAGGTCGAAGACTGGGGGCCTTCGCCGGAGCAACGTTACCAGCAAACGGAGCTTTCCGGGATTCTCTCCGAGGTGATCGGCGACCTGGATCCGTCGTTCCGCGTGGTCTTCCAACTGCGCGACATCGAAGAATTGTCCACCGAAGAGACGGCCGAGGCTTTAGGTCTCTCCGTTCCTGCGGTAAAATCGCGCCTGCTTCGCGCGCGCCTCAAGCTGCGCCAGAAGCTGAACCGCTACTTCCGGCAGGGAGAAGCGTCGTGAAACCGAAGTGCTCTAAAATCCTGAGCGAACTTTCCGATTACCTCGATCAGGGCATTGACCCGGCGCTCCGAGCGGAAATCGAAGATCATTTGATGAAGTGCAAGGATTGCCGGGTCGTAGTAGACACCACGAAAAAGACCATCGACATTTTCTGCAATTCAGAACCTGCTCCGCTCCCTGACGACGCCCGCCATCGCCTGTACGACGCCCTCCAGAAAAAAATTCGCAGCTGTCGCTGCTGACGTGGCACATCCACTGAGCTGTTGCCGTTGTATTTGCCTTCGAATCACAAAGCAAACGGCAAAAGCAAACGCCAAAACCAACCACGAAACCAACGGCAAAGGCTGCCGGCCTCGCGCGTTTGCCTTCGAATTTGCTTACGTAGCGCCGGCCTTTGCCCCGCGCCTCACAGCGCGGACGCGCGCCTTTCGGTTGGTTTCGCCCCTTGCTTTTGCGGTTGGTTTTGTAGCGGCCACCGTGGCCCGCGAATTTTGCGGGCGCCTTTCGGTGGGCGCTTTTGCCTTTGCCGTTGAATCCGTCTTCGGCTTTTTGGGCTTCAGCTCCGACGTAAACGGGCTATATACAATCGGCTTTAGCCCCTGAGGCGCCGCCTTTGCCATGCGCTTCCTATCGCGTGCACCTCACCCTCGTCCCCCACCACTCCACATCGCCACTTCCCTCCCAATTCCCTTTTCCCGCGCCAACTCGAAAACGCGCCCCGCCGTCGCCACATCCTCCTCGGCAATTCCGATCGACTTAAACAACGTAATCTCCTCCGCATCCTTGCGGCCGTCAACTTTCCCCGCAACAATTTGGCTCATCTCGCGCACCCCGTCCCAGCGCGACTCATCTCCCTCGAACGCCTGAATCAGATCGCCTGCCTCCATCTTCGCCTGCTCGATTGAATCGACCGCAATAGCGTCGCACCAGAGCACCGATTTCGCATCAAGTTCGGCCTTCTGCGCGAAATTTGAACCTGCCGCATTGATGTGCATGCCCGGCGCAAGCCATTTCCCATCGACCACCGGCTTGATCGTGTTGGTAATCGTGATCAGGACATCCGCTCCGGTGACGGCCGTCTTGGCCGAATCGACAGGAATCACCGTGACGCCGAGCTTTTCCGACATTTCCTTCGCAAAATGCTCGCGCCTCTCTTTGTCGCGGCCAAAGCACCGAATCGTCTCGAATTTGCGCGCGAGGAGCACCGCCTCCAGTTGCGTTCGCGCCTGCAAGCCGGTGCCGATAATGCCCAGCGTGTGCACTTTCTCGCGAGCCATGAAGCGCGTCGCAACGCCGCTCGCCGCGCCCGTTCGCATCTGCCCGAGATAATCGCCTTCGATCATCGCGACGAGCTCGCTGGTTTCCGTGCGATACAGGGGAATCAGAAAGCGCGCCCCTTTCGGCGAGGTCGTGTAAAGCTTCATTCCCAAATATCCAGCGCCCGCATCCGACGCCGCCATGTAATGCAGAAAACTCTTCTCGGCAAAATGCAGCCGACGCCGAGGCTGCGTCTCCGCCGCTCCCTCCGCCAGCCGCCGAAAGCACGCCTCCACCGCATCCATCGCCACCGGCATGGTCAGCACCGCCCGCACATCCACCTCATTCAAAAACAGCGCCATTCGTCACCCCTCTACAGCGACAATTTTGCCATGTGTCGGTGCGCAAACATGGTAGAAATGCGGCTCTCTCGTGTTGACTACCGCAGTAGGGGCGCATGCTTGCTCCGGCCCAGCCAGCCTCTCCATGCCCCGCGCTCGATTCGGGGGTTCGTCTCGATATAGACTTCCGTCCATGAAACGTGCAGTGCGAAGCCGCCGCAAGGTTCTTGGGCAGCTGCTGAAGCATGCCCGTCGCCAGCCGCATCGAGAATGCTGCGGAATGCTCGCGGGGCAGGACGGCGTAATCACGCAGGCGTTCCCTGCGAAGAACGTCGCGGCTGATCCGGTCAGGAATTACGAGATTGCGCCTAAGGAGATCGTGCGCCTGATGAGGGAATTCCGCGAGCGGCGGCTTGAATTCCTTGGCGTCTACCACTCGCACCCGAACTGGATGGAGGCGAACGAGCCTTCGCCCAAAGACATCGCGCTTGCCTACTACTCCGAGGCGATCTATTTCATCGTCTCACCCCGGCCCTACGCAATTTCGCCCGTCCGGGCATTTTCGATCCAAGATGGGCGCGTGACGGAACTTGAGATTCAGGTCCTGCCCTGAACGTTAACCCGCATCGGTCTACGTCCTCAATTTCCATTCGAATCACTAACCAGTTGCGGGAAGGGTGAGTCTGCCTAGCCGGACGACGATTTTTGCCGATTCCCGAACCAAAAGCGTCATCTCATCTTCGCGGCGGCAAATAACAATTTGCACCTGCCTCCTGTACTATGGCATTCATGGGCAAAGGACGCCTGGAAGCTTTCAGCGACGGCGTGATCGCTATCATCATCACGATAATGGTGCTGGAAATGAAGGTTCCGCACGGCGAGAGCTTTGCCGTGTTGCGCCCGCTGCTTCCGGTTTTCCTCAGCTATGTGCTGAGCTTCTTGTATGTAGGAATTTACTGGAACAATCACCACCATATGTTGCATGTCACGACTCATGTCACCGGGTCGATTCTCTGGGCTAACCTGAACTTGCTGTTCTGGCTGTCCCTGTTTCCATTTGCCACGGGTTGGACGGGCGAAAATCACTTTGCGCCTACCCCGTCTGCACTGTACGGTTTCATATTGTTGATGGCGGGCATTGCATATTTCATTCTGCAGCAGACCATCATCGCTTCGCAGGGGCCATCGTCCGTGCTCCGCAAGGCGATTGGCAAAGACTGGAAGGGAAAGCTCTCGCCGCTATTCTATGTGGCAGGGATAGTCAGCGCTCTTTTTTCATCCTGGGCGCCAGAGGCTATCTACGTCCTCGTCGCAATTCTCTGGCTCATTCCTGATCGGCGCATTGAGCATGCCCTCCAGCAGATCGAGAGCTGACTCCAGAAGACGACGGAGGATTACGCCGCCAATCGCGCCATTTCGCGTCCGAATTGTGCCATTAAGGCCATCATAAAGTGCATTTCTGACGCAAATTTAAAGGCTCCGGCGCCCTGGCGCGGACGGGAAAACTATTTTCCTCCATAAAGTACTCGCTTTTTAGTAACCCCTATGCTGTCATTCGCCGATGAATGCGACCAATTCACTTCGAGTAGCCAAGCCCCGGCGAATCCAGATCGGGCGAGAGGAGGTCGCCGACTTTCGAGCCCGCCCGCCACGTCTAATCGTTAGTGCCCCGATTAGAGAACGCCGTAAGTTCAACAAAAACACCAGATCCGGACTTCTCATCGATAGTGCTTCTGGCGTTTTTTGGCACGCCGGCCGGCGACTGAACGATTCATGAACGACAAGTTGCAAGTCGCGGATTCTAACCGACAGTCTGGCGATTAGAATTCGATCTAACTCCAACACTCTCAACAAAAGCTCGCGTTCTAATCGACGGAAAAAGGGAAGTTTTTAATACCCGCCATCCACAACCGGGAACCCGAAACCTGCGTTTCTGATCGCAACTCACAAGAATTAAAAATCCACGTAACTCTGTGAAAACAAACTCTTCTAATCGCGGTCGCCAGCGGGGTTGTGGCACAGACACTCCTGCCTGTGCGGGTTTTTGCCCCGGCGGCTGCGATGCTAAAAATTGAGGCGGTAGCGGTAGACGCGGGCCTTTTGCGTGTCGAGCACCAGCAGTTCGTTTGCGGGTGTAACAGCGATGGGTGGAGCAACGCGGCGGTCTTCGCCGAGCTGACCGGAGAGATCGAAGTTCCCTTTGGGCTTGCCATCAACCGTCCAAACGTGAAGCGTCTTGCCATCAGGATCGACGAGAAAAATGTAGTTTGAAGAGATTGCGAATTGCGTCCCGATGCGATCCGAAGGCGGATCGGGCGCCGCGCCGGAGGGCGGATCAGGTTGAGGCTCGGCGCCAAGCGCGATTTGCGACGTGAAACTGCCATCGACAAACCGCAACAATGAATTCGCAGCGAGGCCGCCAACGAAAATGGCGTTTAATGGCCCGGATGTGACGGAAGTCGGCCGGCCGGACCCTGCGGGCAAGCCGACGCCCGGCTTCCAGACGTGCGCAAGACGGAAGCGCGAATTGAAATCGTAAAGCTTGGCCGCGCCCACATCGAGGACGCTAACGGCGCCGGCGTCATCCACCGCAACATCCAGCGTGTTTTCCGCGTTGCCGCGCCCGGCCAAACGGATTACGCGATAGCGCGTGCCCTCGGGCATGAAAACGAAAACGCTCTCGCGAACGGGATCGCTCACATAAATTGCGCCGCCGCGATCGATCGCAATCTCCTGCGGGTGCTTCAGCCACGGGTCCTGAAACGAAAGCAAAGGCGTTCCGCCGGGCTGAAATTTATCAATGAAGCCGCTGCCAGCGTCGGCGATGTAGACGTTGCTGCGTGTGTCGGTGGCGATACTTGCAGGCTGATCGAGCTGGCCGGGGCCATTGCCTCTCGAGCCCCATTCGCCGACGAATTGCAACGGCGGCGGAGCTGCCGATTGCACGGAGGCCCTTGTGGGAGTAAACGAGCAGCCGGCAAAAATTGCGATCGCCGCAAGAGCAATCATCGAGAACGCAAAGGCACGTTTCGAACTCATCTGCGATCTGCCCGATCGGCAATCTTCTTGCCATTGTCCGGCTTGAGGTGGCGTACGATGGTTTGCTGCATGCGGTAGCTTTGGAGTAAACCATCGCTCGGATCCGTAAACGTCATCGTGACAACTTGCGCCACGGGCATGCGCACGATATTAATGGGAAGCTTTCCGCAGACGTTGCCGTCGATGAAGGCAGTTTCGTATTGCGACCTCTTCTTCGACCATGTGAAGACGCGCATGATCGTGAAGTCGCACACCTGGCCTTCCGGTCCGTTTGTGCCGACAAGCAGATATTGTGGGACTTGGTGGCCGTTTGCGTCGGTTGCGGCGTTCAGCGGAAACCACGCGACAATTCGCATGTTGGACGCTGCGGCGTAGTCGGGCAACGGCTCCGGGACGTCGAGATCGATGAAGCGGCCGAGCATCCAGCCGGACACCATGCTTTTGTCGTTTAGCTCAGCGCGGACGAGCCACCAGTCCTCTTTTTTGGGTCCATTGGCAGGGGACGGGCCATCGCCCGTATCGGACTCCGGCCCGGGATTTGCCGAATTGTCCTGAGCCCAGACCACAGCTTCGCGCTGGAAAAGCTCGACCGGGACGTCTTTCCTTAGCTGGCGAACGCGCGGCGCATCACGGCCGGGTTCAATATGCAGATTGCTGATAACAGCCGTGCGGCCTTTGGATTCAGGCGTATCGACGGCGGTTTTCGCATTGAGATCTTTTTCCTGTTGCCAAAGGTCGCCGGAGATCAGGTCGTCGTCGTCGGCCCAGCCGACGAGCCCGCTGGAAGTGCGGACCTGCAGTTGATCGCCAAAGCGCTGTTGAATTTGTAGTGGTTCGCCGTAACTGACTGTGCCGATTGGAGAACGGATTTGCGCCGAAGAATTATAGAGAGTGAGGCCGCGCTCTCCCGCATAGACCGTGCCCAGAGGCGCCTTCGGGCGGTGGAAGCGCAGATACACTGCGACGCAGATCACCAGGAAAATCACAAACCCCAAGGCCATTTTGCGGATCAAGCCGAACCTCTTCCCCGCCCCTAAATGTCCGAAAGCCGATTTTACACCCGGCGTTGTCCGGTTAGGCGGCACGTCTGCGGAAAAAGCAATCCCTGTGCCTGATAAGTTGGGGGATAGGCTTGTCTGTTACAATCCCGAACATCCTGCTAACGGAGGATGCGAATGGAAGCACTGGAAAAGCTCAAGCCCTTGGCACTATTGCTCTTACGCGCCGCACTGGGTGTGATCTTCATTTACCACGGATATCCAAAGCTGTTTGGAAATATACGGGGCACGATGACGGGATTCGAACACATGGGATTCCCGTCGTATTTCGCCGTGATTGCTGGAGTGCTGGAGTTTTTCGGCGGGTGCCTGCTGATTGCCGGCCTGTTCGCCCGAATTGCAGGACTGCTGCTCGCGGGAGAAATGCTCGTGGCGCTGTGGCGCGTTCACGGCATGTTCTCGAATCCCATGGCCGTGCACAATTATGAGTTCCCTATGATGATGGCTGCGGGCGCGTTTGCGATTGCATGCATCGGCGCGGGGACTCTTTCGCTCGATTGGGCGATCTATGGCGCGCGCAGCGGGCGCGCGACACGCAAGGCGAAGGCCGCCTAGCTAGCGGGCTAAAAAAACTTTCTGGTGGTGCTGGACGCAGGGTCCTTCCACTTGCGTCAAGCAGCTTGTGGCGTCTGGGGCGCAGGCGGCGTCTGGGCAACTGTAGGCACCGGCAGCGGTGCCTGCGGCATCACTATCCAGGCCACGAGATATGCGATCAGGCCTAGGGGGACTGGCACGAAGATCGCAATGATCCAGACGAGCCGTACGAGCGTGGAATCGACTTCGAGATATTCAGCAAAGCCGCCGCACACGCCGCCAATTTTGCGATCTACGGCCGAGCGCATCAGGCGCTTCTGGGCACGCGGCAGACCATCCGCGGCGCGAACCTGCCGCGCTCCGCAGAAATAGCAGAAATTCGAATAATCGGCGATTTCCCGCTGACAATGCGTGCAAATCATTTTTCCTCCTTGCGGATTTTAGCCGCTCTAATCTTTAGTACGAATAAACAGGCCTAAAAGTTGCAAGGTCAGGCTTGCGCTTTGTCGAAATAATCCGAAATCCAAACAATAGCCAGGAGCGGCCGGGCCAGGCAAATCCCTGCGGTGCCTAGTACTCGGACAATTCGCGAACGGCGCGAATCAAGTCATCCTTTTGCGGCAAAATTTCGAATTCCAGGCTCGGGTGATACGCGCAGAACGTATCCGTGGCGGCGACGCGGCGAACCGGAGCGTCCAGTTCGTCGAAAAGCTCGTCGCCGATTCGCGCGGCGATTTCCGCACCATAGCCCCAAGAACGCATATCTTCATACGCGACAATCACGCGATTCGTCTTGCGCACACTGGTCGCGATCGCGTTCCAGTCGTAAGGCGAAAGCGAACGCAAATCGAGGACCTCAACCGAAACATTGGCGCGCGCCAGTTCTGTTGCCGCCAATTCTGCTAAGTGTACGACGGCTCCGTACGTGACGATCGTCGCGTCAGTGCCCTCGCGCGCCACACGAGCCTTGCCGAACGGAATTGTGTAATCCGGCCCCGGATAAACGGCGCGATTGTACGGCTGGCGGTATAGATGTTTGTGCTCAAGGAAAAGGACGGGGTCGTCACAACGGACCGCAGTACGCAACAAACCGCAGACGTCCTGGGCGGTCGACGGCATCACAACGCGCAGACCGGGGATATGAGTGAAGACAACCTCGCCGCATTGGCTGTGGTAAATCGAACCTCCACTGAGATAGCCGCCGATGGCTACACGTACGATGGCCGGGCACTTGAAATGCCCTCCGGAACGCCACCGCTGCGTGGCCATTTCGGTGCGGAACTGCATCATGGACGGCCAAATGTAGTCAAAAAATTGAATTTCAGCGACGGGCTTAAGTCCCCGGGTGGCCATGCCGATAGCGCGTCCGATGATTGCGGCTTCGGCAATCGGGGTATTGAAAACGCGCGCCCCGCCGTAGCGCCGTTGCAAGCCGGCCGTAGCTTTGAAAACGCCTCCCTTCCCTTTCACGCTGTTCAGGTGATCTTCTCGCGTGCAATCGGCCACGTCTTCTCCGAATACGACGATGCGCTCGTCGTGCGACATCTCGTCCATCAGCGTGGCCGAGACCATCTCGACCATCGTTTTCGGGTGCGCGCTGGGATGGCCGTTCGCTTCCATTGACGGGTGAGGCTCGCTTTCAAACTGCGAGCTCGTGGGATCGATATCGGGCGAATAAATACTGAGGTAAATGGAAGTCGGCGGCGGCGGCTCGGACGCGAGCGCATGATCTGTGGCTTCAAGAAGCTCGCGGTCGACTTCCGCCTCAAGCTCTTCGAGTTCATGCGATTCGAGGATGCCCTCACGGACGAGGAAAAGTCCGAAACGCGGAACGGCATCACGCTGCGCTTCGGCTTCGCGCTCTTCGGGCGTCTTATAGAGCTTTTCGTCGTCGGAAAGCGAATGCGAATATGGCCGCGTCACATGCGCGTGAACCAGCGCGGGCCCTTTGCGGCCGCGGCAATAATCGGCGGCGCGTTTGAGAGCTGCGTAACTCTGGAGCGGATCGGTGCCGTCGCACTCTTCAATGTGTAGAAGCGGAACGTTCGCAACAAGTTTCGATATGCTGCCGCCGGGGGTCTGCGCTTCAACGGGAACGGAAATCGCCCAGCCATTGTCTTGCACGAGAAAGAGGACCGGCGCGTGGCGCAAGCTGGCGGCATTGAGCGCTTCGTAAAATTCGCCCTCGCTGGTTGAGCCTTCGCCGCCCGAGACGAGCGCGATCTCGTCGCGATGCCAGCTCCAGACGTCGCCCATTGGCGCTTTCCGCGCCTGATCGAGAGCCTTCGGAAACTTTTCGTAATACAGAGATGTTTCGGCGGCGCCCACGGCGCGCAACCACTGCGTCCCGGTCGCCGAGGCTGGCGTAACAATATTCAGCGAACGATTGCCCCAGTGCGAAGGCATTTGCCGTCCGCTTGACGCCTGATCTTCGCGGGAACCCACGGCTTGCAACAGCATATCGAGGGACGTAACACCAAGCGTGAGCGCGAGCGCCCGGTCGCGATAATAGGGGAAAACCCAGTCATAGCCGGGCTTCGTCACCAAGCCCGCCGCGACCTGCACGGCCTCATGGCCGGCGCCGCTTACCTGAAAGAAAATCTTATTCTGGCGCTTGAGCTGGATCTCGCGATCGTCCAGACGCCGCGACGTGAACATGAGGCGATAAATACGAATAAGCGTGTGGCTGCTGAGACCCTGGTATTTTGTTGCGTCAAATTGTGCGCTTTTCGTCTTTAGCTGAGAGGGCATCCGGTCGACCTCACGCGAGGTTACCGCCAAAAATTCTATTACGGCTCATTATAGTCACATTCGCGGCGCGGAGACTAGACGGGTTGTAAAGATCGATATGGATGTTGGCACGAGGCGTGCATCTCCTCTTTCGGATTCCCACGTTCAGATGGGAATCCTCTAATTCGCGCAGGGGAGATGATGTAAGCGCGCCCAAGCCGATGGCTTCGCCCCCGCAACTCGACGCAGATTCCTCAATCATCGAGCAGTCCGTCCGGCGCGCGATCTTTGAAACTACTGATGTGCCGTCATTTTGGGGACAATTCATCGGGACGCTCACGTGCGAACTGCACCGGCTTCCAAATGACGAGCCTCACTTTTGCCTCCAGAGGTTTCTCGCCGTCCAGTGGCTGCGCGCCTTTCTTTGCAATTTTTACGAGGACGACTGCACCAGCTTTTATTGGCGGCCAGGAAGGCTGCGGCAGTCGGTGTACCGTGGAAATGGGCGTGCAATTCGTGCCGATGCACCCATACAGTCCCGTTCCCGATCCGTGCCAATTCCCTGCCGACTTTGGGACGAAACGATCAGAACTTCCGGGCATCCGCATCGGCCTTGCAAGATCCTGCAACCTATTGCGCACGCTTGCAGCGGGATTTCGGTCGGAATACGAGACCTTACTCGCTGCACCTCCGCCGGAAGCATCTCCGTGGACCTATTACACTCATAACGATTACTACGACGACGTCGACGGATACATGCTCTACGCGATGGTCCGCCACTTCCGCCCGCGACGAATCATCGAAATCGGTTCGGGGAATACGACGTATCGTTCGGCGCAGGCAGCGGAGCGAAACCGCGCGGACAGCTCGGACTATCTATGTGAAATCACGGCTATCGAGCGGTATCCGAATCCCGTGTTGCGAGCCGGCTTTCCGGGACTGACGCGGCTCATCCCTAGCAATGTGCAGGATGTGCCCGTTTCCTTTTTCGAGGAGCTCGGAGAAAACGATATTTTGTTCATCGACTCGAGCCACGTGGCAGCGATGTTCTCTACGAATACCTGGAAATTCTGCCGCGGTTGCGCAAGGGCGTGTTGGTTCACGTGCACGACATTTTTCTTCCGCGCGAATATCCGCGCGAGTGGGTGCTCAACGTGAACCGCTATTGGACCGAGCAGTATCTGTTGCAGGCGTTTTTGGCGTTCCATGACACATTTGAGGTGCTGCTGCCGACAGCTTACATCCAGACACACGCCCCACAGGTGCTGGCGGAATGCTTTCCGGGATTTCCCCGCAGCAACGACTGGCTATTGGGGGATTTTTGGATGCGCAAAAAGCGTTGAACGGTGAAATCCTCAGTGGGCTACGTTCGCGTACCAATCCACCAACTCAACTTTAATGCCCGTTCCCTCTAAGTCTTTCTGAAATACGCTCAAATCCGAACCCTTGTAGTGATACGGATAAACGACCTTCGGATGAAATGCCTTCACGGCCTGCGCGGCTTCGTCGGGCGGCATGGTATAGGGGAGATTCATGCACACGAATGCGATGTCGATATTTTTCAGCGCGCGCATTTCGGGAATATTTTCCGTATCGCCTGAAAAATAGATTCGCTTGCCGCCGAAAGTAATTACGTAGCCGTTGCCTCGGCCCTTCGGATGGTACAGCTGGCCGGGCGCCGGTCCGCGAACCATGTTGTACATGGGAATCGCTTCAATCGTCCAGCCTCCCCACGTTTTCTTTTCGCCGTTACTGATCGGAGTCGCTTGCTTCACGGTTTGCACGACGGCGGGCGGCGCCATCACTTCCGTGCCGCCCTTGCTGAGCGTAGCGATCAGCGCCGGATCCATGTGATCGCCGTGGATATCGGTGATGAGGATCAAGTCGGCCTTGGGCCTGCCGGAGAAATCGCCGGGCTTGGCTGGATCAATATAAATATTTTTGCCGTCCGCCTGAATGAGAGCGCTGGCGTGGTAAATCGGCGTGATCGTCACGATTCCCCCATTTGTTTCAAGCTTGATAGGCGAAGGAGGCACGCCCTGCTGCTGCGCGCTAGCCCGTGTGCTGAACACCGTCGCGCAAAACGCAATCGCCATCAACGTGCTCAAGCTGCGCTTCATCGTCAGGCCTCCGTCACTCGTCAACCGGAACGGCCATCGAAGCCGTACCGGAATACTTAATCCAATGACTCAAATAGCTCCGCCGATTTGGCGAATTCGGGATCGCTGTGGCGAATCGTCTCGCCCTTGGCGGACTTGAAAGGCTCCTCGGCTGGAATGCGGTCGAGCCAGCGCTGTTGCGAGAGCTTTTCATGGTCCGAGAAGCCCAGTCGGACAAAAACGCGCACGCGCCCCGCGGGCTCGTCCTTCTCCGCTTCCTTTGCTTCTTTGGTCTGCTTGGCCGACGCTTTTTTCGCTTTGTGATTCTTTGCCGGCTTTTTCTCCGCGAGAGCTTTTTGCGGTTCACCGTCTTCTTCTGAGTCTTCTTCTGAGGAAGATGCGTCTGTGGCGGTCTCTTCGCGCTCAAACTTCACGGTCATCTTATCGCCGAGACGGAATCCCTGCTTCCATCCTTCAATCTTGTGACGCGCTTGCTGCGCCGCCTCTTCATTGGTGCCGAAATCGAAAATCATGATTGTCTGTGCCATAAGTCCTTTCTAGCGAGCGCGGAAAGCACTGTCAAGCACTGGAATCGGCCGACGGGATATGCGACGGCTCGTTTCGAGCACTGAGCGTCTTGCGGCAAACTCATTGTGCAGAAGCCACAGCCAGCTTATGATGCCCAGCCAGGAAGCGGGAGAAACGCCATGCATATCAAGAAAGTCTTTGGTCTCGTTCACGGCCCCCGTAGCCAGCGGGCCGCTGCCTTCGGTGCGCTGATGACTATCGGGGCGCTGGCGATGTTCGGCGCGCTGCGAGCGCGCGGGCAAAGCTCGCCGCAGGCCGAGCACTATGAGGTGGTGATCGCCAACGGCCATGTGATGGACCCCGAAACGGGCCTGGACGCCGTTCGCAACGTGGGCATAACAGCCGGCAAAATCGCAGCCATTTCCACCTCACCGCTTACAGGCAAGACGACGATCGACGCCAAGGGCCTCGTCGTGTCACCGGGATTCATCGATATGCACGAACATGGACAAGAGGAGCGCAATTATGAGTTCCAGGCCCACGACGGCGTCACGACTTCGCTCGAACTCGAAGTCGGCACGAACGACGTTGCGAAATGGTATGCCGCCCGCGAAGGCAAATCGCTGATCAATTTCGGCGTGAGCATCGGACACATTCCAGTTCGCATTCAGGTGATGCACGACCCCGGAACTTTTTTGCCGGAAGGCGATGCAGCGCGAAAGCCGGCTGCGCCCGAGGAGCTTGAGCAGATCAGCGCCTTGATGGAAAAAGGATTCCGCGAAGGCGCGCTCGCCGAAGGCATGGGCATCAATTACACAGCCGCTGCCACACACGAAGAAATCATCGATATGTTTCGCATCGCCGCGAAATATCATGCGTCCGTACATGTCCATCTGAGATATGCGGGCATCAAGGAGCCAAACACCGGGCTTGCAGCTCTCGAAGAGGTAATCGCCGTAGCCGCTGAAACCGGCGCGCAGCTGCATGTGGTTCACATCACGAGCATGGGCCTGCGCGATACGCCGCAGCTAATAGACATGGTCGAAGGCGCGCGCAAACACGGGCTCGTGGTCACGATGGAGTGCTATCCCTACACAGCCGCGAGCACTGAATTGCAGTCCCCAATTTTCGATCCCGGCTGGCAGGAAGCCATGGCGATCACCTACAAAGACCTGCAATGGGCGGACACTGGCGAGCGCCTCACGCCCGAAACGTTTGCTAAATATCGCAAGCAAGGCGGCGTCGTGGTGATCTATTCCATTCCGGACGCGGTCGCGCGCGCAGCTGTTGCGAACCCGGACGTCATGATCGCCAGCGACGGCATGCCGCTCACCGGCGCAAAAGTCCATCCGCGTGGCCAAGGCACTTACGCCCGCGTGCTCGGATATTACGTGCGCGAGCAAAAGGCGCTCACTCTAATGTCGGCGCTGCGCAAGATGAGCCTCATGCCCGCTCAGCAATTGGAGACGCGCGCACCTGCCTTCAAAAATAAAGGGCGAATCCGCGTCGGCGCCGACGCGGACATCACCGTGTTCGATCCCGCCACCGTGATCGATAAAGCCACTTACCAAGACCCGCTTCAATATTCGGGAGGGATAGAATTCGTGCTCGTCAACGGAGTGCCGGTCATTAAGAATGGGGAGTTCGTGAAAGGTGTTTTCCCAGGCAAGCCGGCCCGCGCCCCGCTTTCGCAGTGAGAATGGTTGGACGAAGTTGGGTTGCCTAAAGAGCGTCAGTGAGAGCAGTGCAGGTTTGAATCTAAAGCCGATCCCCGGTCAGCGCCATGCCGGTCATTAACCCAGCGCCCAGCAAAATCCAAAGCTGGACCAGCGAAAACGACAAGGCGAACCAGCGCAGTCCTTTCATCCGATCGACCCAAAAGAAACACAGCGCCACCGATATACCGTCCAGTCCATGGTTCGCCCACATCAACATCTCATTTGGCTTCGGACGCGTGAGCCATCCTGGGCCTCTCCCAGCCGTGCCTATGGCGCTCGTAACCCGGATGAATAGGAGACTAAGCAAGGTAAGCCAATATTCGCCTTTCCACGACTTGGAACGAAAGGATCGGCTGAATATTGTCGCCGCACACAAATTTGCGAGAAGCATTACAGTGACCAACAGCATGGGCCAGGCGAATAGGAACTGGAGACTCTCCTCGAAAAGCCACCAAAATCGAGCAGGAGAAAGCAGTGACAATGAACCGAATTGGAGCGCAGTGCCCATGCGGTAACATAGCGCCGGGACGACGCCCATTTTAGTTGCCCTTTCGATTGATTTGACCTCGGAGCAAAGGCCGGGTGACTTGAAACGCAGGATTTCTTCTATTGCCGCCCGCCTGGCCGCGTGATATCTTCGACAGCGAATAAAAGGCGAACTGTCGCATCTTGGCACTCGCCTGCCCAAATGCACAGAAGCGGACTGGCAGTGGCGGCTACTTCACAATCGGGGCTGGGCGCTCTGGCCATGCGCGCCCAATCAACGCTGGACACCGTGCAGGATGCGCTCGCGTCCCTCGCCGGCCGCTATCGCGCGGACGAAGTCCTCACCTCAATCAAGCACATTCCGGCTCGCGGAGCCCAATTCGGCCCAATGCCAGATTGGCTACAGCCTGAGCTGGCAGCGGCGTATCGCGCGAAGGGCATCGAGCAGCTCTACTCGCATCAGGCGGCCTCCGCGGAACTCGCCCGCGCAGGCAAAAATTTTGTCGTCGTCACGCCCACGGCTTCCGGCAAGACGCTGTGCTACAACCTGCCGATCCTCAACGCCGTTCTCGAAAACCGCGATACGCGAGCGCTTTATCTCTTCCCCACCAAGGCGCTCGCGCAGGATCAGCTCACCGAATTGCACGATTTGGCGACCCGACTCGACGATCAGTTCGGCGTCTTCACTTATGACGGCGATACGCCGGCCGACGCGCGCAAGGCGATTCGCGAACGCGGCCACGTGGTGCTCTCGAATCCGGACATGCTGCATTCCGGCATCCTGCCTCACCACACGAAATGGACGCGCCTTTTCGAGAATCTGCGTTATATCGTGCTCGATGAATTGCACACCTATCGCGGCGTTTTCGGCAGCCATCTGGCCAACGTGCTTCGACGTCTCGCGCGCATTGCGAAATTCTATGGCTCATCGCCGCAATTCATCTGCTGCTCGGCCACGATTGCCAATCCCGGCGAGCTTGCCTCGCAACTTACCGAACTGCCAATGGAAGTCGTCGAGGAAAGCGGCGCCCCCGCGGCTGAAAAATTGTTCGTCTTTTACAATCCACCGATGGTGAACCGCAACCTTGGCATCCGCCGCAGCTATATCAATGAGACGACACGCGTTGCCAAGGAATTCCTTGGGCGCAAGCTGCAAACGATCGTTTTCGCGAATAGCCGCCTGCACACCGAAGTGCTGCTCACCTATTTGCGTCAAGCCAATCCGGCGCCCATCGGTCACCCCGAACCGATTCGGGGCTATCGCGGCGGCTATTTGCCGGGCGAGCGGCGCGAAATCGAACGCGGATTGCGCGACGGGCGCGTGCGCGGCGTCGTCACGACAAATGCACTTGAACTGGGCATCGACATCGGCTCGCTCGATACGTGCATCATGGCAGGTTACGCGGGCTCGATTGCGTCCACATGGCAGCGCGCTGGACGTGCTGGACGCCGGAGCGGAACCTCCTGCGCGGTGCTCGTGGCATCCTCAGCCCCGCTCGACCAATTCATCGTTCAGCATCCGGATTACTTTTTTGGCCGCTCGCCCGAACACGCCTACATCCAGCCGGACAATCTTGAACTTCTGATCAATCATCTGAAGTGCGCCGCCTTCGAGTTGCCGCTTTCGCCCTATGGTGCAAATGCCGAGCGATTCGGCAGCGTCGATCTCGGCGCGCTCTGCGAACGCATGGCCGAAGCAGGCTTTCTGCATCGCAGTGGCGAGCATTGGCATTGGGTGCAGGAGGCGTATCCGGCGGATGCGGTTAGCCTGCGCGCTGTCACAGCTGAGAATTTCGTGATCATCGATACATCGGGCGACGAAAACGGCCCGTTTTCAGAAAAAGACCAAGTCGATGGCGCGCCTGAAGTGATCGGCGAGACGGATTTCTCTTCCGCCCTCACGACTCTTCATCCCAGCGCGATTTACATCCATCAGGGCCAGCAGTATCACGTGGACAAGCTCGACTTCGACCGACGCAAAGCCTACGTCCATCCCGTAAGCGTCGATTACTACACGGAAGCGATTCGCTACACGCAAGTCCGCGTGCTCGAGATTGCAAGCGAAGAGCGGATCGCCGGCCCAGCTGCGCGCGCCTATGGTGACGTGCTCGTGCGCTCGCAGGTGATCGGCTTTAAGAAGATCAAATTCTTCACAAACGAAAACGTGGGCGACGGCAAGCTCGAATTGCCCGAAAACGAAATGCACACCACCGCCTTCTGGATCACGCTCGCACGGCCGTTGCTCGCGAGCCTGCCGTTTGCGCTCTCGGATCGCCAGTCCGGCATTTTCGGCCTGCTTTACGCACTCGAATCGATGGCCGCGCTGCTTTTGATGTGCGACCGCCGCGATCTAGGCACAGCCGTTGGCGAACGGCCCGCAAGCCCGGGCATCGAAGGCGATGATGTTGAATGGGACGCCGTTCCGACCGCAGCCGCGCTGCGCGATCCCGCGGCGATGAAAGAATTTTTCGAGCCAAATCTTTATCTCTACGATGCGTATCCCGGAGGCATCGGTTTCAGCGAGCCGCTTTATCGAGTCTACGATCTGCTGCTGCGACGAACCCGCGAGTTGATCGGCGCGTGTCCGTGCGAAGCGGGCTGCCCCTCGTGCGTCGGCCCCGCAGGCGAAAAATGCGAACGCACAAAAGAAGTGGCACTCGCCATTCTGGATAGGTTGACGGTATAAGATGACTTCCGCCACAGAGGTACGGAGACGCAAGAAATATCTTTTGCCTTTTTCTTCGGATGATTGCTCTCAGTGGCTCTGTGTCTCCGTGGCCAAGCGGGATACGCGATGAGCACATCCCTCAATGATCGCTTCGCTCGCTTGGCCGCGCTCAAGCCCGCGCGCCGGACATTGGCGCCAATTGAAATTGATGCGCCGCGCGGCCTTTCGGTGGATCTTCCCGCAGGCTCCGAGCGGCTGGCGCAGATTCTTGGTGCCGTTTTGCAGCAAACGCGCTTTGGCGAACATCTCGGCCTGCGCCGCTGGTTTTCCGAGTCGATCGGACCGGATGCTCCGGAAGGTCCGCTCAACACGAACGCGCTTCGCCTGCTCGCGCCGGATGCACCTGCGATCGTAGGCGATCCGCAGCAATGGCTCTTTCTCGATACGGAAACGACCGGCCTCGCGGGCGGCACCGGTACTTACGCATTTCTCGTCGGCATCGCCTGGTGGGACGCAGGCGGACTAGAAGTGGAGCAGTTTTTTCTGCGCGACCACAGCGAAGAACATTCGCTGCTAACGGCCCTCGCGGAACGCCTTTCCGAGCGACGCGTGCTCGTCACGTTCAACGGCAAGACGTTCGATTGGCCGCTTCTGGAAACGCGCTATCGCATGACGCGTTCAATTCGCGTGCCCGAGCCATGCGCGCATCTCGATTTTCTGCATCCTTCGCGCAATTTGTGGCGTCTGCGTTTCGGCTCCGTGCGCCTGCCGGAGTTGGAGAAAAATGTGCTTGGGTGGAATCGCGGCGCCGACGTGATGTCCGAATATATCCCGCAAATCTATTTCGATTTTCTGCGCGGCGGCCTGCCCGATCCGCTCATCCCGATTTTTCTGCACAACCAGATGGACCTGCGTGGACTTGCAGGCCTTGCTGCGCGCGTGATGCAGGTCCTTGCCGATCCCGAAAAACACGGCTGCGACGCATTCGAGCTTTTTGGCGCGTCGCGCATCTGCGAAAAGCGCGGCGAATCCGCACGCGCCCGCAAACTTTATGAACGCTCGATCTCCGACGCGGAAGAAGCCTCAGACGAATTGCCGGAGCAAGCCGCACGCATCGCGAGGCGCTCTCTTGCGTTGATGGCGAAGCGTGAAGGCGATCATTGCGCCGCAATCGCCCATTGGGAAAAGCTCCTCGGCAATTCACGCGAAGGCTTTGAAGCTTACGAACAGCTGGCCATTTATCACGAGCGCCACGCGCGCCAGCCGCAACGCGCCGCCGAAATCGCCCGCGAAGCCCTCTGCGAACTTCGCCGGGCGCATCGCAACGGCTTGATCGCGCCGCATCTTCACGCCAAGGCACGCGCGCGCTTCGAAAAGCGCCTGGCCCGCCTCGAACGCAAGCTCGCGCGGAAGTTCGAGCAAAAGCTCGCCCGTAAACCGTCCCTGCTCGCAGCGCACGCAGAGCAATCCGCCTAATCAGACGCGATCCGCAATCGCATGGTCCGCAGGCAGCGACTGCCCGGACCAGATCATCTGCGAAGTCCACGGCATAGCAGGTGCGCTCCAAAATTCATCCGAGGGCGGCAAACCGAGCGGCAAAAACGCCGCAGCGCAAAGATACAAGCTCCCCGTGGAAATATAAGTTTCCGCGAGCGCCGGCTGGTGTCCGCAGTAACCGATCTGCAGCCATCCGCGCGCGTCAAACGTACCGGGCGCCTCAATCATCTTGCGCATCACGGCCGTCATCGCGCAGCGCACCTGCGCCGGCTTCACCGCCTCGGGCAGTTCGCGCATCCATGCAATCTGCGCCAGCGCATGAAACGCGCCGAAACGGTACGTCGTCGAACGCCCAATCGACGGAAACGATCCGTCCGGCGCAATCCATCGCTCCAGCACCTGCGCATAACGCTTTGCGCGCACAAGCTCAGTCGCCCACGCCGCCTCGAATTGCGCATCCTTCCGCCGCAGCACGGCAAGCGCGTCGATCAACATCGGATGAATCACAAAGCTGTTGTAATAATCGAAATGAAAGAACTCGCCGTCTCCGTAGGCGCCGTCGCCTTTGTACCAGATCATCATTCGCGTGACGCAATTTTCGAAGCGCTCCTCGACCGTCTTTTCGCCCATCGTTTGCAGCGCCGCCTCGACAATCGCCGCAAACAACACCCAGTTGTTGCTGGTAGGAGTGGGGATCTCGCGCGACGAAACAAGCGCCCCAACAATTTGCCTCTTCACGCGCGCATCAAGCGGCTCCCAAAGCGCAGACGGCGCCCGCAAAATTCCCTGCGCCATGAACGCCGCATCCACCAGCGGCTGCGTCCCCTGATTGAAATTCAAAAAATCTGCCGATTTCGGATCGGTGCCTGCATCGAGGGACTCGCGCGCCAAATCGGCGAATCGCTTCTGCCGCGCAATCTCCGCCGCATCATGCCCGGAAACCGCAAGCCACGGCGCCACGCCGCAAAGTGTCCGCCCGAATGCCTCCAGATGCGTGTACTTCGCGCGGTCCGCAGGATTCGCCGTCTCAACGGGCATATTCTTCCGCAGTTGCCGTCGCGAAAGATTCTCTACAACGGGCAGAGCAACTTGCTCAAGCGTATCGACCCAGTACCCGCGATCATTCGCCGGCGAAGCCGTCTGCGCCTGCGCGGAGCCCGCAAGAACGCCGGCATTCGCCGCCTCAGCAACTCCGATCGCCGTCGCCGCTTTCAGAAATCGTCTTCTGCTTTGCACTGGCATAATTTTCACGCTCCGGCGCGCCAGCTTAGCGCGTCAACTCACACCGCACAAGGGCGCGTACTCCCAGCGCCTTTTCGCGTCTCGCATCGGCCGCCGTCAGCGGAGTAAAATTGGACCAGGTAATCGAATGCTGCGTTCTCGACGTTCACTGCTGCGCGATCTGGCAGGCATCGCCGCATGCGCTCCGCTCTTGCAATCTGTGGCACTCGGTGAATTCAGCGGCCAATCCAGCGGCCGTCCCGGGGCGCCCCAAACGCACGCCCCTTCCCAGCGGACAGCAGCCGACGAAGCGCTCCTTGATGAGATCGAGCATCGCGCGTTTCTATTTTTCTGGGAGGCATCCGACCCGATCACCGGTCTCACAAAAGACCGCAATCTCGCCACGACTTCCAACGATCCGCGAGATATCGCCAGCATTGCAGCAAACGGCTTCGGCCTTACTACGCTCACCATCGCCGACAAGCGCGGTTGGATGAAAACGCCACAGCTTGTCGAGCGCGTTCGCGCCACTTTGCGCTTTTTCAACGACCATGCGTATCAGCAACGTGGCTTTTTTTACCATTTCATGCGCATGCACTCGGGCAAACGCGCCTTCAAGTGCGAAGTCTCCACAATCGACACGTCTCTGCTGCTCTGCGGCATCCTCGCCTGCCGGGCACATTTTGACGATAAGGAAATTCGCTCGCTCGCCACACAGATCTACCAACGCGCCGATTGGACCTGGTTTTTAAATGGCGGAAAAATGCTCTCAATGGGATGGAAACCGGAAACTGGTTTTTACGCCGCCCAGTGGGATCATTATTGCGAGCTGATGATGATTTACTTGCTGGGCCTCGGCTCGCCCACGCATCCTCTTTCGGCAGATTCGTGGGACGTTTGGACGCGCCCTGTCTACGAGTATAAAGGGTTGAAATACATCACCGGACCCGACCCGATTTTCACTCATCAATATTCGCATGCCTGGTTCGATTTCCGCCGCAAACGCGACCGCCACTCGAACTATTTTCAGAATTCGATTACCGCCACGCTTGCGCACAAACTCTTTTGTCTTTCGCTTCACGACCGCTTTCCTGATTACACGGAAAACCTTTGGGGCATTACTTCGTCGGACTCAGTGCACGGTTATGTGGCATGGGGTGGTCCGCCACCGATCGGCCCGATCGACGGCAGCGTTGTTCCATGCGCCGCGGGAGGTTCCGTGGCGTTTCTTCCCAGCGAAACTCTGCCAGTCCTGCACAATATGCGGGATAAGTACGGCGATCGTGCCTGGACGCGCTACGGTTTCGTCGATGCGTTTAATCCGCTCACGAATTGGTACGACGCAGACGTGCTCGGCATCGATCTCGGCATCATGGCGCTCATGGCCGAAAACCTGCGCTCGGGTTTCGTCTGGGAGACGTTCATGCAGGACAAAGACGCGCAGCGCGGCTTAGAACGCGCCGGCTTTCATCCGGACACCTAGCAACGAGTACGCCAGCGCAACAGTTCGCAGGAAGAACGAACGAGAGTCGTCGTCCTGCGGAACGCGAATGGTCTCGATGGTCCCTCTTCTTTCGCTTACGCAAGCCTACCGTAACTCCACCAACGCCAAACTCTGCGTCTGCAACGTGAGCGTTAGCGATCCAGCGGCAAGCGTTTCGTTCTTCGGCAATGGAAGCTCCGCCGCTTTACGCAGAGTCTGAAACTGTTTCGCAGTGGGAAATGCCGGCGAGCCCATTGCATTGTAAGCGGGCAGCGGCGAACCATGATTCGCATCGATGATCCATACCCGGGCATGAGTAGCTCCGCGCACGTTCGTAAATCGCAGCGTCATCTTCTTCGGCGTTCCCTTTTCTTCCGGCAAAAATAGATTCCACACGGCAATTGCGAGGGAGCCGTCGCTGCGTTTGGTGACGAGCGCCGAATCGGAATCGACGTCGAGTCGCCTGTTGCCCAGCCGGTGCAACAGGAAAAATGCGTTGAACGAGGGCTTCGGCACGCCGCCTTCCGCCAACAGTCCAAATCCGCCATAGAAAGGCTTCTTGATCACGCCCTGCTCCTCGAACACATCCGAAAATGTCCAGTAGCTCATCATTTCCGTCATGCCGTCGCATTGGCGGATCGTATCCGCAAGCCACGGCCCCATGAACGGCGCATCCGTCACGTCCTCTTCATTCTTGTAGCTCGCGTTGAATTCACTCCAGATCAGGGGAAGCTTCGGCTGCGCCGATGCAAGAATTTGGTCGTGCACTTTCTTCACGGCGCGGCACACCATCTGCGTCCGTGGAATATTTTCGTTCGTTCCGAAGACGTCCTTCGCGCTGTCATTGCCATAGACGTGCGTCGAGACAAAATCCACCGGCACTTTATCGCTCGTCACGTGCTGAATGAACTGATCCACCCACGCCGCCTGCGCGGTGGCTGGCCCGCCGACGCGAATGCGCGGGCTCACCGCCTTCAGCGCCCGCGCAGTATGATCGTAGAGATCGAAGTATGTCTGCTGCTTCGGGACGCCCGCCCAGAAATCGATATTCGGCTCGTTCCACACTTCGAAATACCATTTGGCGACTTCGTTTTCGCCGTATCGATCGATCAAATGACGCGCGAAGGCCGTGATCATCGCGTCCCATTTTGCGTAATCCTTCGGGGGCGCCACGTTCGGCTTGTACCAAAAGGCCTGAATTGCCTCCGGATTCGACGTGAGCTGTTTCGGCATGAAGCTCAATTCAACAAACGGGCGAATTCCATTAGCGAGCAAACTGTCATAAATCTGATCCACGTAGCTGAAATTTAGATCGAGCCCACCGTCCGCCGCCTGATTGTAGAGGCCCACGTCATCATCAAAAATGGCGTGGAATCGAATGTATTGGAAGCTCGTGATGTGCTTGACGGCGCGGAGATCGTCGCGATAATCCTGCCGCAAAGATAAGATCGCGCGGCCCGAGCCAAACATTTGCTCCCAAAAATGTGGGAAAGGATGCGACGCCGCGTTTCCGTCAATCGCAATCGTCTCATTCGCAGGCGAAAGGGCCGCCGCGGGACCTTGTCCTTGCACGCCGATCACCGCCGCGGCAAGCGCAACCGCAAGCGGCACACCTCCGAGCGGCCATGTCCGCATTCGAAAGAGCAAGCGATTCACGCAGCTATCCTCGTTAATCGGGCAAGGACGCACCCCCCGGCCGCCCTTGCCCGAGCAGAAATGCGAATCAGAAGCTGAACCGCGCCTCCAACTCGATTACCCGGCCCGCCAGCCCGTTTTGCGCCTGATCAAAATTCGTGAAGTTCGTGCCGTTCAGCCCGGCTGTTGGATTTGTCTGCGTGCCGTTTGGATTTAGCGTGATCACTCCGATGGTCTGCGTGCTTCCAAGCGGCGCAAGGTTGATTTGATTAAACAGGTTGAAAAAGTTCGCGATGATTTCGAGCTTTGCGTTTTCTCCCAGAAGTCTGGTATTCGGCAGGCCAAACGCCTTACCTGCCGTGAAATCGACCTGATTGTAACGCGGCCCGCGGAACGAGTTGCGATGCACGCCCGGAACGGGCGGAATTCCCGTCGCCGAAAGATTCGGCGGCGTAAAATATTGAGCGGCGCCACCGATGAAATTCCCGTTAGCCCGTTCGAATGCACCATTAGAATAATCCGTAGAGGCATTGCCGAGATATCCTGCTGGTCGGACGTTGCAGTATCCGCTTCCGTTGTAAATCAGGCTGCAGGTATTCGAGTCCCCTGCCACTTGGACCGAGTATTGAGGAGTCCACGGAAACCCTGAATGCCAATACCAGATCGGGCTGAATGTCCATCCGCCCGCTAGTTTTTCCATCCAGTTGGCGGGCGATCCAAAAATCTTAGGCTGTAACATGGCCCAGATCTTGACGTTGTTGGTCACATCGTAATCTGCAGGACCCCAATCGGCCTGGTGACGAAATTCATAGTCGCCGATGTAATAGTCGTTCGAGCCCTGGTCCATGGCGCGACCGTAGGTATATTGGAAATCGAATTCGGTCGAAGTTGAAAAGTGGTGCTGCAACTGTGTGAGCAGCGCGTTGTAATTCCCGTTTGTATCGTTGGACCAGAAGTAGATGTTATTTACCGCCGGATTGAGCCCCGCATATTTCCAATTGAGATTTTGCTGGCGCGTGAAGTGGCGGCTTTGATTTCCGATATAGCCTACCGTCGCGATCCACGAATCGCCGATATCGTACTGCGTCTCGAGCGAGTAGTGCATCGTGTATGGAGTACGGAGATTGCGATCGACTCCAAACAGCGTCACAGGCGCGCCGCTCGTCGGCAGATTCGTAGTCGGGCTGAACGTGAGCACTGCATGCGGATTCACCGGCCAATTATTGAATTGATGCGTGTTGGAGGGCACGGCGTAGAGGATGTCCGCCGCTGAACTGCCCGTAAAATTGAAGTTCGAGACAAACGGTAGGTTCGCCAGAGGATTGAGCGTTATGGCTTCCTCCATCCGGTTATAGCCCATTCCGAATCCGCCCCGGATCACGAGCCGTTTCTGCAGGGCCATGTTCGTAAAGGGCAGGTTGCCCGGGCTCCATGCGAATCCGAACTGGGGAGCGAAATTGGTCTTCTGCGAATTGTAAAGAGGTCCTCCGACGTGCTCGGTCAGCCCGGTCAGCTCATTGGGAGGCGGCCCGAGGACGGGATATGCAAGGCGGTTGTATTTTTCTCGAAGCGGACTGTAGTATTCCCAGCGGAGCCCCAGGTTCAGCGTGAGATTTGATCTCACCTTGTAATCGTCCTGCAAGAAAAGACTCCAGATGCTCGTCCGCACGTATCCGGTGCGCGAAGTTGGCGCGCCTGTCTGGGGATTAAAGTTGCCGCTTTCGGCGTTGGGCGCGTCGTTCGCAAAATCCCAGAGGTTCTGGAAAGTGTAGTTCGGCCGTGCGCTGCCGGCTTCCGTCTGCGTATTCTGCTCTTTGTAAATGCTGATGCCGAACTTCAGTGTGTGATTGCCCTGGACCTTAGTCGCCATATCGCGAATGTTGTAGTTCGTCTTGTAGAAAATTCCGGGTCCGGGGCTTCCGAAAACAATGCTTCCTGCGGTCCCGGCGGAGCCGACCGTGTCCTGCGGCAATCCCCACGGCTCTTGTGGATTCGATTGCACTTCGTTGAAATACCAGCGCGACACGTTGAATCGCGCCTCGTTAATCAGCGTTGGGCTCAACACGTGGTTCCATAAAAGAGCGTCCGAATAATTCAAACGGTCGGAATGCCACAGGTTCGCAGGTCGTGCCGGTCCGTTGTAGAAAGTAGCGTCATTCGGCACCCAATAGATGCTGAAAGCTACCAGATCGTTCGGCGTGATTTGAAAGTCGAGGCGTCCGTTGTATTGCTGCGCGACCGAGTTCGTCGGGTTTGCATATTGCACGAACTGAATATCGGGAACGCCGTCGAGCCCTCCACCGATTCCGTAAGGCGTCGCAGTTGCGCCAAATGTCGGGTCCGTCGTGCCGGGCACGGCACCGATCAACGGCGACCCAATGTCGAGGCCAGTGCCCGCCGGCTGGCAATTCGCCGGGAATCCGTTCAAGCCCGCCTGTTGGCACGTAGAAGGCAGGACCTTTGTGTACGAGAAGCCCTCGCCGGGGAAACTCAGTAGCTTTCCGGCAATAAATCCCGGCTCAGCGCCGACGGTCTTCAGGTACTGAGGTGTTTCAGCCCACGC
The DNA here is from genome assembly GCA_963753205.1 of uncultured Acidobacteriota bacterium. Taxonomy (GTDB): domain Bacteria; phylum Acidobacteriota; class Terriglobia; order Acidiferrales; family UBA7541; genus Palsa-295. The sequence continues at coordinate 496,716 of CAVWBL010000006.1, forward strand.
TGTCCCTGTATTCACGCTGTTGTTTCGAATCGTGGAATACGCGAAAAAGAAAAAGAGATGATTGTGTATGATCGGTCCACCCAAACTGCCGCCCATCTGATTGAAGCGGTTCGAAACGCGTTGATCCGCGCTCGGCCCGCTTGGCCCGTTGTAGCCTTGATGAGCGTTAAGCCCTGGCCTGTCGGCCTTGAAAAATGCTCCGCCGTGGAAGGTATTTGTCCCGGACTGCGAGACGACTTCGATCTGCGCGCCGCTCGTCCTGCCAAGCGATGCGTCATAAGAGTTTGTGACAACGTGAACTTCCTTTACCGACTGCTCGTCCGGCGTAACGATCGCGGCTCCGCCCCAATCAAGGCTGTTTACATTCACCCCGTCAATATTAAAGTTCGTCGTCGTGTTGCGCTGACCGGCAGCGTTCATTTGCACTTGGTTTTCGGTCTGAAAAATACCGTTTGCCAACGTCGTTCCGCCAGGGCCTGCACTGCCCGGCGTGTTCTGCGAGCCGCCCCCATTGTTCATTTCGTTGTCGCCAAATGCGCCCGGCGCCAGCGCTAACAATCGGAACGGGTCACGCCCAAACGAAGGCAGGTTTTGCACCTGGTTCGCGGTCAGTTGCGTGCTTGTCTCGCCATTCTCCGTATTTAATGCAGGCGTGACGGCGCCCTGCACCGTCACCGTTTGTTGCACCGGCCCCAGCGACAGCTGAACATTCACCGACTGCGTCTGCTCCGCACCAACAACCACTTGCGCCATCGTTTGCGTTTTGAATCCCGTCGCTTCGGCCTTGATGCTGTAATTCCCCGGAGCGAGACTCAAGAAATTGTAGACGCCGCTCGCGTCCGATGTCGCCGTCCTTACAAGGCCTGTGTCTTTGTTTGTTAAAGTTAACGTGGCTCCCGGTATTCCCGCGCCCGTCGGATCTTCCACCACGCCCTGAATTCCCGCGTGATATTGCGCCCGCAGTACGGGCGAAGCCGCAAAAAGAATCAATAGCGACAAGACGAATTTCAACTTGAGACTCCACTTCTGCATTTCAATCCTCCTCTATGGCAACTCGTCCGATCGCGCCATATGCGAGGAGCGGTGCCTTGGCCATTTATGTAGTCGAAAAAAGAAAAGTTAATGAGTATCCGTCAAAGAGGAGCCGCGGTGATGCCAACATTCGAGACTCCCCACCATGGGTCTCGCGGTCGACGGCTGGCTCAACCAAGCATGCTCAGGCAAACGCTGAACCAAGCGAATGTTTCGACCTTAAGGCAAACGTCGTATTTAGCTATCGGGGATCGCTTAGTAGGATTTCCTACAGAGAACGTAACTCTTTTCTTTTCTGAAGACACAGAGAAGTGACGCGCGGTTGCAGAATTTCTCGACTCCGACATCTTCTGTTTCTGGAAAATACATATGCTAAACGGAAGAGGCGGCTGCTGCGAATGTAACCCTGATTCGAAGAAATTGCCATTTCGTGCGGCTCAAGCGCCCGAATATTTTGCACGACCCTTGTTACGCGGTAAGGTCTAGCCGAGCGATTCACCCGGCCTCAGGGTGTGGATCTCCAGCCCGGAAATATCCCGCGTCTGCTCTTTCAAATGCTCGGGCGTCCCGGTAAGCGGAGGAAATGTTCCGAAGTGCATCGGAATCACGTGGCGCACGCCAAGCAAGCGAATCGCCAGCGCCGCTTCGCGCGGCCCCATCGTAAAATGATCGCCAATCGGCAAGAGCGCCACATCCGGCTTGTAAAGATCGCCAATCAATTTCATATCGCCGAACACAGCCGTGTCGCCCGCATGATAGACCGTCAGCCCGCCCGGCAGCCGCACCACGTACCCGCTGGCCTCACCGCCGTAGATAATCTTGTCGCCGTCTTGAATGCCGCACGAGTGGATCGCGTTGACCATCGTCACTTCCAACTCGCCCACTTTTTGCGTGCCCCCTTTATTCATCGGGCTCGTGTTCGTCACGCCTTTGGATTGCAGCCACACGCACGTCTCATAAATCGCCACGACCTGCGGCGTATGCTTTTTCGCAATCTCGACGGCGTCCGCGATGTGATCAAAGTGCCCGTGCGAAATCAGCAGCGTATCCACGCGCTCAAGCGACTTCAGCTCCGGCGGGCACATCGGATTCGACTGCACCCACGGGTCGACGATCACGACTTTCCCCGTCGCCGTCGTGATTCGAAAAGCCGCATGTCCCAGCCAAGTCAGTTTGTTGCCATGAGTCTCAACCATGATTCCGCCCCCGCATGAAACAAAATAGAATTCCGCCATCCTGAAAGCCGCCAAGCGGCCTGAAGGTCCCTCTTTGCCCTGCTAAGCCTAGCGCCTTAGTCAATTAATGCGCCGCCAGTGTCGCCTCAATCGCCTTCACGAAATCCGCGCGCGTTTGCTCGCCTTCATAATGAGCAATGATGCGCCCGTCGCGCGAATAAAAAAGCGTCTCCGGCATCGTTCCGGTCCACTGCGGCCTGACGCCGACATAGAACGCGTCAATATCAATGTCCGGGTTCTGCCGATAATTCGGGAAATCGGGCTTATTTTTCGCCAGGAAATCCCGGACCAAATGCATATCCGCGTTGTTGTCGAAACTCACGCCAAACACCGCGAGCCCCTTCGGCTTATATTCCTTCGCCAGCTCCACAATCGTCGGATATTCATAGCGGCACGGCTCACACCACGTCGCCCAAAATGTCACGAGCAGCGATTTGCCCTTGTACGTCGCGAGAATCTTCTTGTACCCATCCAGATCAATCAGGGGAAGTTCGGCAGGCTTGCTCGTGGTGGCACGGTTCGCGGTTGCGTGATGCGGCGCCGCCGGCGCTTGCGCTCTGAGTGAAGGCACAGCGCCCATCAGGAGGACCATCGGGAATATGTAAAACGCAGCGCGTAATCGCAATTCGTATCTCCCTGCCCGCGTTCATTTTATAGGCCGCTCCCGCATACATCAACCCGCGATCGATCAGGATCGATCAGGTCCTTCCCTTGCCGCCTCGTGCCGTCCCGTCTAGAATGGAATCCCGCGCGGATGCCACTGCATCGGTAGTGTGTACGCCCGCTCGAAAGGATTTCATGCAAAACGCGCCCAGCGAATCCGAATTGCTCGCGGCTCTGCGCACGGTGATCGATCCGGTGCAGCGCAAAGACGTCATCACGCTGCGCATGGTGAAAGACATCGCCGTGGCCGGCGGCAATATCTCCGTTTCTCTGCCAATGCCGCCCTCGCCTATGCGCGACGCCCTCGCAAAGGATATTCGCTCTGCCGTGGCCAAAGTTTCCGGCGTCTCCAACGTGGAAGTCCGTTTCGATTCGCCGGCGCCTCAAGGCCCGCCGCCGCAACGCCCGCATGCACATGGCCCACAGCCGGGACAAGCTCCCGCGCGCGCCACGCTGCCTGGCGTAAAGAGGTTAATCGCGGTCGCGAGCGGAAAGGGCGGCGTTGGCAAGACAACGGTTGCCGTGAACCTTGCCATTGCCCTGCAAAAAATGGGGTCGAGCGTCGGCCTGATGGACGCGGACGTCTACGGCCCCAACGTACCGGTAATGCTCGGAGCCACCGAGCAACCCCGCATGGCCGATCAGCAAACGATCGTTCCCGTCGAAGCCTACGGCCTGAAAACGATTTCGATGGGCTTGCTTAATCCCGGCGACAAGCCGCTCGTCTGGCGCGGGCCGATGCTCCATAGCGTGATGCAGCAATTTCTCAAGAACGTCCGATGGGGCGAACTCGATTACCTGATTGTCGATCTGCCGCCGGGCACGGGCGATGTGCAACTCAGCCTGATCCAAAGCGTCGCGCTCACAGGTGCAGTAATTGTCACCACCCCTTCTATCGTCGCCCTCGCCGACGTGCGCAAAGCCGTCGAAATGTTCAAGCAGGTGAATGTCGAAATTCTGGGCGTTGTCGAAAATATGAGCTACTTTTCGTGCCCGCATTGCGGCGGACGCATTGACGTTTTCGGCCACGGCGAAGGCGCGCACATGGCGAAGACGTTCGGCGTGCCGTTCCTCGGCGAAATCGAAATCGATCCGCAAATTCGCATCGGTGGCGATACAGGCAAGCCGGTCGCCTCTCTCGGCGAAGACGCCCCTGGCGGCAAAAGCATGTTCGCCGTCGCGCGCAACGTGGCCGCCCGTGCAGCCGAATTGAGCGGCTCCGGCACCGGACCTGTGGTGGAGATTCTTTAAAGCAGTGGCGAGTATCAAGTGGCGAGTGGCTAGAAGCAACGGAGACGAGATTGGCCGAACCTTCGCAGCCGAAACACTATAAGGATTTAGTGGTCTGGCAAAAATCGATGCTGCTCGCCAAATCGATTCATTTGCTAACGGAATCGTTTCCGCCAAATGAGAGATATGGAATTGTGGCCCAAATGCGGCGAGCATCCGTGGCGATCCGGTCCAATATCGCCGCAGGACAAGCGAGACACGCAACCGGCGATTTTATGCATTTTCTATCTCGCGCGAGCGGATCGCTGGCGGAATTAGAAACCTTGCCCCTGCTGAATGGCGATCCAGGTTTTTGTCTGACAGAAGGTACCGAGCCGCCGATTGGAAACATTCACGAAGTCCAGAAAATGATCGCAGCAATACGGCGAAAGCTTGGCGGCGTCTAGCCACTAGCCACTCGATACTAGCCACTTGAAAGTTGAGGGCAATGAGTAAGGTGTCATCGCAAAGACAATTCAGGGCAATCAAAGGAACGCGCGACATCCTTCCCCCAGACTCTTCACTCTGGAATTGGTTCGAGCGCCAAGCCCGCGAAACTTTTGACAGCTACGGTTTCCACGACATTCGAACGCCCGCGCTCGAGGAGGATCAACTCTTCGCGAGATCGATAGGAGCGGACACAGACGTTGTGGGCAAGGAGATGTACTGGTTTGAGGATGCCCGCGGAGACTTGTTTGCGCTACGGGAGAGAATTCGAAACTACGTGCTTTCCGATCATGACATGGCAGCAACCGGTTACGGCAGCCCAACCTATTTCGGTGATTTGTTGCGCAACTTTATGAGTCGGATCGACGAAGGGCTTTCGTCCCGGGAGATAGAACATGACGCCGACGCTGCCCAGGTGTACGACCAGTTCAAGATGGGAGTATTTCATTATCAACAGATTCTGAGGGACCACGGACCGATTACTCAGGAGCTCAGCCAGACATTCGGACTGCTGAAACTTGCGGCTGCGGCGGTGACGCTCGGGAAAAACGTAGCTCTCCGTCCTGAGGGGACTGCTTCGGTCTGCCGCGCCTACATCGAGCACGGGATGCACACGCTTCCCGGCAACGTGAAGCTCTACTATTCCGGTCCGATGTTCCGGCGAGAGCGCCCGCAAAAGGGCCGCTATCGCCAGTTCTATCAAATGGGCGCTGAGGTTCTCGGTCCATCGGACACGCCCGGCATCGACGCCGAAGTGATCGAAATGCTCGTCGTGCTTTTCCGCCGCGTTGGCCTGGAAAAGATCACTCTCGACGTCAACTCAATCGGCTGCAAAGAGTGCCGCCCGAAATACGTCGAGCTGCTGCGTGAAGAACTGCGCAAAGTAAAGGATCAGCTTGGTGCGGACAGCCAGCGCCGGATTGAAACAAATCCATTGCGCGTCCTCGACTCGAAGCTGCCCGAAGAACAGCCAATCATCGAGCATCTGCCGCGTATCTCCGATCATCTTTGCGAGGATTGCCGCGCCCATTTCTGCAAGCTGAAAGACGAACTGGCGCTGCGCAGCATCGGTTACGAAGAAAATTGGCGCCTCGTCCGGGGCCTCGACTATTACACGCGCACCACATTCGAAGTCACCGCCGCGGGCCTCGGCTCGCAAAACGCCGTCTGCGGCGGCGGCCGTTATGACGGTCTCGTTGAACTGCTCGGCGGCCCGCCGACAAAGGGCATCGGCTTCGCCATCGGCACTGATCGCGCGATCCTCTCGATTCAGGAAAGCGGCAAGCTGCCGCATCTCCCCGGCCTCGCAGTTTTTATTGCCTGGATGGGCCAGAAAGCCTATCCAACGGCCGTCGCCATGGCGCGCAAGCTGCGCGAATGCGGCCTGATGGTCGAGCTTCCGGCCGAAGAGATGAAGTTCAAAAAATCGCTCGGCCTCGCGGACAAACTCGGCGCAAAATACGCCCTGATCATCGGCGAAGATGAAGTCGCGAGCGGCAGCTACACGCTGAAACGCCTCGCCGATGCGAATCAACAAAAACTCGCCGAGCCCGAACTGCTCGAATATCTCGAATCCGAACGAAGGGGACGCTGACGTTGCTCGACACACTAGGAAATCTGAAGCGCACTCATTACTGCGGCGCCCTGCGCGCCTCTGACGCCGGCCAGGAGGTCGTTCTCATGGGCTGGGTCCATCGCCGCCGCGATCTGGGCCAACTCATCTTCATCGACCTACGCGACCGCGCCGGCATCGCGCAAATTGTCTTCAACGCCGATCATCCGGAGGCACACGCGAAAGCCGAAGATCTGCGCTCCGAATATGTCGTCGCCGTCGAAGGCAGAGTGATTCAGCGTCAGAAGCCGAATCCCGAAATCCCGACGGGCGAAGTCGAGGTCGTCGTCACAAAGCTGCACGTCCTCAACAACTCAAAAACACCGCCCTTCCCGATCGAAGACGAAGTGACCGCCAGTGAGGAGACGCGCCTCCGCTACCGTTACCTCGACCTGCGCCGCCCGCGCCTGCACCACAATATCGAGTTGCGCCACCGCATCATCTTTGAAATCCGCAAAGTGCTCAACGACCTCGGCTTCTTCGAAATCGAAACGCCGATCCTGACGCGTTCCACTCCAGAAGGCGCGCGCGACTGCCTCGTGCCTAGCCGCATCCATCACGGCCAGTTTTACGCGCTGCCGCAATCGCCGCAAATTTTCAAGCAGATCCTGATGATCTCCGGTATGGATCGCTACTTCCAGATCTGCCGCTGTTTCCGCGACGAAGATTTCCGCGCCGATCGCCAGCTCGAATTCACGCAGCTCGATCTCGAGATGTCGTTCCCGCGCCAGCAAGACATCTTCGACGTGATCGAGCGCGTCATGGAAGCGGCGTGCAGTGTGATCGGCGTTAAAGTACAGCGCCCCTTCCGTCATCTCGATTACAAAGACGCTCTCCGCCGCTTCGGCTCCGATAAGCCCGATATGCGCTTCGGCATGGAATTGCACAACGTCACCGAACATTTCGAGCCAGCGCGCGCCGCGCTGCATTTCGAAGGCAACGTGCAAGCCATCGTCGCGTCCGGCGCGGCCTCGTGGTCCCGCAAGCAGCTCGACGAGCTCTCCGAATTTGCAAAATCTGCGGGAGCTCGCGGCGTCTATACAATAAAGGTCACAGCGGAAGGAATTTCGTCTCCGCTCGAAAAAAATCTAGGCACCGAGGGCCTCAAAAAGCTTGTCGCCGAACTGGGCGCAAAGCCGGGCGACCTCATCGTCGCCGCAGCAGCCAAAGAGCAAATCCCCCACACGGACATGTCGCTTTTCGCCGCAGGACAAATCCGCCTCCATCTTGGCGACAAACTAAACCAGATCGACCGCGCGAAATGGGAGTTCGCCTGGATCACTGGCTTCGCGCTATTCGAATGGAGCGAAACCGAAAAGCGCTGGGTGAGCGCACAGCACCCGTTCACCGGCGTTTACGAAGAAGATCTCGATAAACTCGAAACGGCGCCGTGGGAATGCCGCTCGAAAGGGTATGACCTTGTTCTCAACGGCAACGAACTTGGCTCGGGCAGCATTCGAATTCACCGCCAGGACGTGCAAGCGCGCCTGTTCAAAGCCCTGGGCCTCTCGGACGAGCAAGCTAAGCGCCGTTTTGGCTTCTTCCTCGACGCGCTCACGTACGGCACCCCTCCGCACGGTGGGATCGCGCTCGGTCTCGATCGCGTCGCCATGATCCTCGCGGGCGAAAAATCGATTCGCGAGGTGATCGCGTTCCCAAAGACCACCGCTGCTGTCGACCTCATGGCCGAATCCCCCAGCGAAGTCGACCAATCCCAGCTAGACGAATTGGGAATCGTGATAAAACCGGAAGAGTCGAAGGTTTAGTCCTGTCTCCTGAAACACTCAGCCCGGTAGGAGCGGCACAACCTAGCCCAGCGGGTGAGCGCTGGGTGCTCCCGGAATACGCAGAGCACCGTAGGTGCGACACACAATCTTTCGACCATGACCCGCGAAATCATCCCTGGCGGACCGCAACACCACGAAATGGCGAGACGAACTTTCGCCGCTATTTTAAGCCTTCCGGCGGTCCTCCTGATCGCGACGGTTATGCTCGCCTGCATCTGGGCGGTGCTGACACTCTCGCTGATCTTTTCTCTGATCGCCTGCGCTGCTCTGGTTGCAATCGGTCTGCCAATTTGCGTTCTTATGGCGAGGCGCACTCGGCGTCGGAAGTTTCCACCAAATGAACCGTAGTAGAATCATTGCGATCAACCTGTATTGCTCTGTGCTGGAGTGCTGACGCGTGTCTAAAATCCGCATCCTTCCGGAAAACGTCGCCAACAAAATCGCCGCAGGCGAAGTCGTCGAGCGTCCGGCCTCCGTCGTCAAAGAGCTCCTCGAAAACGCCCTCGATGCAGGCGCTCATTCGATCCGCATCGAAGCCGAATCCGGGGGCAAGCGCCTTATTCGCATCATCGACGACGGCTGCGGGATGAATCATGACGATGCTCTGCTCGCCTTCGAGCGCCACGCGACATCGAAACTCCGCAACGCCGACGATCTGATCTCCATCTCCACCCTCGGCTTCCGCGGCGAAGCTTTACCTTCCATCGCCGCCGTTTCGCGACTCGTCCTCGAAACCCGTACCAACGAAGAAGGCGAAGGCATGCGCGTCGAATTCGCGGGCGGCAGACTCGTCGGCGTGAAGCCGGCCGGCGCGCCAAGCGGCACTTGTATCAGCGTTTCCGACCTTTTTTACTGCATGCCCGCGCGCCGAAAGTTCCTCAAATCCGAATCGACCGAGCTCGGCCACATCGCCTCGCTCGTCACTCATTACGCGCTAGCCCATCCCGAATGCCATTTCGTGCTGAAGACGCCCTCGCAAGTCATTCTCGATTGCGCGCCCGTCGAAAAGCTCGCCGACCGCGTCTACCAGATCTTCGGCCGGCAGGCGCTCGACGAACTTACCGAAATTGCATCGAACGAAGCGCCGGTTCGCTCCGCAATCACCGAGCCGCAGATGGAGCCCGATGAGCAGGCGGCGCTGTTGCGCGTTAGCGGATTCGTTTCACGCCCCGAAGTTCAGCGCACCAATCGCAACGGCATCTACATCTTCGTGAATCGCCGCCTCGTCCGCGACCGCCTGCTCCTCCATGCGATCAGCGAGGCCTATCGCAATATCACACCGCCCGGGGTCTTCCCTGTCGTCCTGCTCTTTCTCGATTTGCCGTACCAGGAAGTCGACGTTAACGTCCATCCGGCGAAAATTGAAGTCCGCTTTCGCCATCCGCAGTTCATCCACGACTTCACCCGCGACGCGATTCGCCAGGCACTCTCGCTCGCGCGGCCTGTGCCCGGTTTTCCCGCCGCGCGTGCAGCGGGCGCGGCAATGGGTGCGCAATCGTTCGCGCCGCCGGCGCCTTCCGCGACGACCGACCGCGAATATGGCGCCGCGCTCGCCGCCTCAGCGCCCAATCCTTACAGCGACTCCGGCGACATGCCGGCCGACGGGCCTCCACGCGCGGTAATTCCTCAGGATTTGCTCAATTCAACCGCGCAGTCGGTGCACGATTTCTCTCTCACCGGCGCGCCCGCGCAACCGTTCGCGCAGCGTCTCGGCTTCGATCCTGGCAGCAACATACATATTCCGTGGCCCATGCAGCAGGCGCCGCAGCAATCAGCCGGCAACGGCGATTCCGCGCCCATCGTCGATGCGCCGGGCGCCGGCAGCATTCCATCGTTGGCGGATCTTTTAGATCTGAAGCCGCTCGGTCAGGTGAACAGCAGTTTTATCGTCGCCGTGAATGCCGAGGGCCTCTGGATCATCGATCAACACGTCGCCCACGAACGCGTGCTCTTCGAGCAGCATCTGCGCGCGCGCCGCGAAGGCGAACTCGGCGGCCAGCGCCTGCTCGTGCCACTGATCGTCGAACTCAACCCGCGCCAGCTCGCCACGTTCGAACAAATCGGCGAAGAGCTGCGCGCCAACGGCTTCGAAGCCGAATTGATGGGTGGCCGCAGCGTAGCGATTCAAGCCGCGCCTGCGGGTATTCCGAGCGGCGACGCCGAAAAGCTTCTTTGCGAAATTCTCGACGGTGTCGCTCGCGAAAACCAATCCATCTCAATCGACTCGCTGCAATCCAACATCGCCGCGTCCACAGCCTGCCACGCGGCGATCAAAGTCAATATGCCGCTCGACACCACAAAAATGCAATGGCTGCTCGCCGAGCTAGCAAAAACCGAATACCCGATGAGCTGCCCGCACGGCCGCCCGGTCGTCCTGCGCTACTCCACGCGCGAAATCGAGCGCGCCTTCAAACGCATCTGACGCCGTCGTCGCAAGATCCGGATTCGTTAACCCAGTCGCGCGGCGCCTGCCATTAACTGTGTGATTCCCGTCACATCGCCTCCGCCCGGCTTCCGCTAACTTTGCCTCGGATGCCGAAAGGCGCCGAATTGCCAAGAAAGAAGAGGTGCGGACATGGCGGAAAAATCTGCAGGAGCCAAGACAGCCCTGGAACCTGTTCCCACAACAACAGCAATAACCATCAATGAGCCACGCGGCATTTTCGAGCGGATGGATCGTCTCTACAACGATATCGCGCGTCGCGCGTTCGAAATCTTTGAAGGCACCGGCGGCACGCCCGGTCATGAGCTTGACCATTGGTTCGCCGCCGAAGCCGAGCTGTTACATCCCGTGAAAATCAGCATGTCCGAAACAGAGAAGGCCCTCACCGTTAAGGCGGAAGTGCCCGGCTTCAGCGAAAAGGACCTGAAAATCCGCGTCGAGCCCACTCGACTCACGATCACCGGCAAGCGCGAAACCACCGAAAAGCAGGAAAAGGCGAAGACCCTCTATCAGGAATATCGCTCGAACGAAATTCTGCGCGTGGTTGACCTGCCCGCCGAAGTGGATAGCGAGCACGTGACCGCAATGCTCAAGAACGGCATGCTCGAACTCGAGATGCCGAAGACAGCCAAGACCACCAAGGCGGCGGCCACGCGCGTCGAGGTCAAAGCCGCATAAACACGCATCGTAAAACCCGACAGGACGCCGGTCCAGGCAGCGCCGAAAAGGAGAATCCGATGAAAACCGATTTTGAGTTGCAACGTGACGTTCTCGAAGAGCTTGCATGGGAACCGAGCGTGGACGCCGCTGAGATCGGCGTCTCTGTCGAAGGAGGAGTGGTCGTCCTGAATGGGACAGTGAAGAACTTCAACGAAAAGTGGGCAGCCGAGCGCGTTGCACAGCGCGTGAACGGCGTTCGCGCGTTAACCGATGGACTCGTTGTTAAGCCTTCGCCGGACGGTCGGTGCACCGATGCGGATATTGCCCGCGCAGCCGTGAACGCGCTCGATTGGAATACCTCCGTCCCGCGCGACAAAGTCAAAGTTCTCGTCGAACACGGTTGGGTCGCGCTGGATGGTACTGTCGACTTCAATTTCCAGAAAGAGGCCGCCGAATTGGCCGTCGGTCATCTTCGCGGCGTAAGGGGCATTTCGAATCTCATCACTGTAAAGCCGCATGTTTCGCCCGTCGATGTGAAACACCAGATTCAGAAGGCCTTGGAGCGCGCGGCGCAAATTGATGCGGAGAAAATTACCGTTTCGGCCAGCGGCGCCGCGATCACGCTGCGTGGCGAAGTGAGGACTTGGGCCGAGCGCGAAGAGGCGGAGCGCGCTGCGTGGGCCGCTCCCGGCGTTACAAGCGTACAAAACGAACTGTGCATCGTTCCCGTCCTTACGTAAACGGAGTTCGGCAAAACGGGAGGGTGATCGTCAGTCAAGCGGAGGTGGGCCATGATCGTGAGAGATAAGGACGGCTATCGCGTACTGTCGAGCAAAGGCAAGAATCTCGGTGGTCCTTACAGAACTCGCGCAGAGGCATTAAAGCGGCTTCGCCAAGTCGAGTTCTTCAAGCATCACAAGTAATTCTCTGGAAGAGGAACGCCATGAAGACCGCCGAAGTCGCTCATGAAACTGTTATCTACTGGCATAGGGAGCTGCCTCCGCTGGCCGCCATTCCCATAGGTGAGCACACCCTTGAGGCAACGAGCCGGCGCGTCCAAAATTCGCTCGATCGCCGTGACGAATTATGGAACCGCTGCTACGACGATCTGATGGATCAAGTTTGCGCGCGGCTCGAACAGGAGGTCGCCCGTCTTGGAGGCGACTTCGCCCATGTGCTCGACGAATCGGTGGACACTCGTCGCGACGATCGCACCGCCCAAGCCTGGCTGCACGGCGCGTTTACATATGTGCTCTATGTGAGGAAAGAAAGGGAACGTCCGAACGAGCCCTCGGCACAGCCCACGACCCACGTCAAATCGTTCGTTGACCCGCACTCACGGCGTGCCATCGAGTAACACGAGTACTTGAATTGTTCCGCTCTTCGCTTGTCCTGCATCGGGTATGTATTCGGCCGTTACGCGACTTCCCTTCAAGCTGCACGGCGTAAAGCTCTCGGGAATCTCTCTCTTCGCCTCAATCTTCACGCCGCGGCCCGGTACATCATGCAGGCTCACCGTTCCGGTGGCCGTCGCAAGCTGCAATTTCAGCCCGGCCGCGCAATTCGCATCCACCACAGTGCCCGTAGCCTCGATCGCATTCGGATCGCGATCGATTCCGAGCGCATCGCGCCGTCGCAGCTCGCCGCCAGTTTGCGCTGCTTCTGCCGCGAGCTTCGCGTCCTTCTCCATCTCATCTAGCGACGTGAGATACATCTCCGCCTGAAGGCTCTGCTGCGAATTTGCCGCGCTCTGCCGCGCCGCCAGTAACGCAGCACGCGCCGCATCGAACTTTTGCATGCGCATCAGCACCTGCGCCTCGGAAAGCCGGAACTCCGCGTTCCCGGGCTCGAGCGAAATTGCCTTTTGCGCAAACCCCAAAGCTTCCGGCAAATTTTCTTCCTGTCCCGCCATGTAAACCGCGAGCAACCCGTAAGACGGCGCAAAATCGGGATCCCCGCTGATCGCCGCCCGCAAATCGGTTTCGATTTGCGGATTGCTCTCTTCAGGCGATTCGTTAAAAGTCAGATACGCGCGCAGGTATCGCGCCAACATGCTGGTCGGATCGAGCGAAATCGCTTTCGACGCGGAGTCCAAGGCCTCACGGCGATCGCCAAGAAAATACTGCGTCATCGCCAGATTCTGGTATGCGCGTGCATTTTTTGTGTCCAGTTGAATTGCGCGTTCGAGCACGGTCTTTGCATCCTGTGAACGCCCCCGCGCCACAGAAAGTCCGCCCTCATACGCGTCTACATCCGCCTCTGAAATCGAACGCACCTTTAGATCGGCTTCTGAAAACTCTGCCGGCGCAGGATAGTGCACTTCATAAAATGCATTTCGCCGGATATAGTTTTCCAGCTCGTCCTGCAGCTCTTTTAGATCGCCAAACGCTTTCGCTGCGGCGTCGTCCTGCTTCGCTCCCGCGTCCAGAGCCTGAAGGTAAGCTGTCAGCATCGGTCGGTGCGCTTGGTTATCCCCAACCAACAGGTAATGCACGAGCGCCCACGACTCCGCATAGAACATCGTCACCTTGCTGTTTTCGTTGTAGTAAGGCGAAGACCGGTTCACGCGAAAGAGCGTATCCAGCGGGATCATCTTGCTGTGCACAAGTTGATAAAGCAGTGCGGGCGAGGCCTCACCCACGATTGCCGTCTTGCCCTCGATCCGCGAATTTCCGAAAAAATCCGCCAAGCCTTCCGCGAGCCATGTCGGCATATTCGGATAGTACGGTGCCGTCTGCGAATGGTAATACTCGTGATAGATCGTCTCGTAAGGATTGCTTCCCTCGGCATCGAGATCGACGGCGATATAAAACTGATTCATCGCGCTCACGAAGAGTCCCGCCGGATGCGCATGCCCTTTGGTCCAATAGTCCGGCAGCAGCTTCTGCAGCGACTTGTCGTCCTTAACGGCAAGAATCGTAACCACCGGCCCAGCGTCTTGCTTTGTGATTGGCAAGGCTTCGCGAAATACCGCGCGAATCTGCTCGAATTGCACTGCCGTATTCCGCGCATCTTTTGCGCCCGCGTTCGAGACCACCACAAAATGCGGGCTTCGCACCTCGACCCAGCGGTCCGATCCGGCCGCGCCCGTCGCTCCAACGCCGCACAAAACCAGTATCGCCATCAGCCTGGAAATGATCCGCGCCATCGTGCCGCAATTCTTCACCACGCCTCCACCCAGCGTCAAGCAAACCGTTTCCGCGCCTTCCACTGAACTTCCGCCGCCTTCGTTCACCGGATCGAAACCTGTTTCGGCTCGCCTCGAAAAAGAGTGCATTGGATTGGTCGCGCAGCTTTGGCTGGCTATCCTCAGGCGGCCGTCTCGCGACCTATCCGAACCTCTCGATTCGAAGGACCAATCCGTATTCGGCATCCGGCGGCGAATTCTCTCTCGCTGTCGGTATCTACGTCACGCGCACAATTTTCTGAATCCGCGTTTTTCGTTTTCGATTTCACACACCGCAAAGGAGCCTCAAGATCATGGACTCGCAAAAGCAGCCCATCGTTTTGATTCACGGACTCTGGATGACCCCGCTTTGCTGGGAAGGCTGGGTAAAACACTACGCCGCAAAGGGCTATGACGTAATTAACAAAGGCTGGCCCGGCATGGACGCAGACATCGACCAATTGCGCCGCGATCCTTCCGCTATCGCCACGCTCGGCATCACCGAAATCGTTGATCACTATGAATCGATCATTCGCAAGCTCGAAACTGCGCCGATCGTCATCGGCCATTCGTTCGGCGGCCTGATCACCCAAGTCCTCCTCGACCGAGGCCTCAGCTGCGCCGGTGTCGCCATTTCAACTGCACCCATTAAAGGCATCATTTTCCTGCCTTTTTCCACGCTGAAGGTTTCGTTCCCCGCCCTGAGCAATCCGGCAAACATTCACCGGGCCGTGCCCCTCACTCCCGAGCAGTTCCATTACGCCTTCACCAACACGCTCACCGAAGAGGAATCGCTGGCCGTCTACGACAGATACGCCGTGCCCGCCCCCGATCATGTCCTTTTCCAAGCCGCGCTGGCAAATTTCAATCCGCATGCCGCTACCACCGTCAACGTCCACAACGACACGCGCGCGCCGCTTCTGCTCATCGCGGGAGACCAGGATCACATCTCTCCGCCAGCGGTCGTCAAGGCTACTTACAATCTTTATCGCAACTCCAAGGCGATCACGGAATATAAGGAATTTCCCGGCCGCTCTCACTACATCCTTGGCATGACCGGTTGGGAAGAGGTCGCCGACTACTCCCTTGCCTGGGCCGTTGCCAATGCATCTCCACAATCAACTGCGGCAAGCGCATAAGCTCAAAGGAAAAAGGAGAATCTCGATGCCGTTCATCACCGTAGGAAAAGAAAATGGGGCGAATGTCGATCTATATTACAAAGACTGGGGCGCGGGTCAGCCTATCGTCTTTAGTCATGGCTGGCCTCTCACCGCGGACGATTGGGACACGCAGATGCTTTTCTTCGGCCAACGCGGCTTCCGCGTTATTGCGCACGATCGCCGTGGCCACGGGCGCTCTTCGCAAACTTGGGACGGCAACGAAATGGACACCTACGCCGACGACCTTGCCAAGTTGACCGAAGCGCTCGACCTCAAGGACGCGATCCACGTCGGCCACTCCACCGGAGGCGGCGAAGTGGTCCGCTATCTGGCGCGCCACGGCACGAAGCGTGCTGCGAAAGCGGCGATAATCAGTGCCGTCCCTCCCCTCATGCTGAAAACGGATAGGAATCCCACCGGCTTGCCAATTTCAGTCTTTGACGACCTCCGAGCTCAGCTCGCGGCCAACAGGCCGCAGTTCTACAAGGACATCACGATGCCCTTTTATGGCTACAACCGCCCCGGCGCAAAAATCTCGGAGGGGATCCGCGAACACTGGTGGTTGCAAGGCATGATGGGCGGCATGAAAGCTCATTACGATTGCATCAAAGCCTTCTCGGAAACCGACTTCACCGAGGATCTCAAAAAGATCGATATCCCCGTGCTGGTGATGCATAGTGAAGACGATCAGATCGTGCCGATCGCTGCCGCCGGCCCGCTCTCCGCGAAGATCCTGAAGCATGCGACGTTGAAGGTCTATCAGGGCTATCCGCACGGCATGCCCACCACGCACGCCGACCAGATCAACACCGACCTGCTGGCCTTCCTGCAACGCAGCAGCCAGGCCACAGCCTAACGCCGACGCGATGGACCCGGAAGTAGCGCCAATCTCCTGATTGGCGCCCTTCCGGGTTTTTGTTTGATGATAAGGTAGCGTCTTTTGCATGCTGGTAAGGCGAAGTGCCCCAACGACCAAAGAAAAGCGCGCCCGTTATCTTCACCATCGGCCATTCCACGCATCCATGGGAAGAGTTTCGCGATCTTTTGCGCGCCCACGATATCCAGCGCGTCGTCGACGTACGCACCATTCCGCGCTCGCGCCACAATCCGCAATTCAATCGCGATACGCTCTCGAAAAAATTGCGCGCCTCGAAAATCGGTTACGTGCATCTCCGCAAACTCGGCGGTCTTCGCCACGCGCGTCGCGATTCGCCCAACACAGGTTGGCATAACTCATCCTTTCGCGGCTATGCGGACTACATGCAAACGCCCGAGTTCGAAGAAGTTCTCGAGCGCTTGATTAAGCTCGCGCGTCGGAAAAAATCCGCGATCATGTGCGCCGAAGCCGTTCCATGGCGCTGCCACCGCTCGCTCATCGCCGATGCGCTCACCATTCGCGGAATTCCCGTCGCGCACATCCTCAGCGCCGCCAAACCGCGCACGCACTCCCTGACGCCCTTCGCCAAAGTCCGCGGCCACTCGATCACGTACCCGCCGTCGGAGCAAACAGCCGGTTAGTCCCGCCTTTTGGCCAGTTGAGGTCCCTTGCTTCCCTGCATCCTCGTTCCCCGCTGCGCTAGAATTGCGTATTCCCATGCAACAAGCCCAAATTCGCGTCGGCCCCGCCGGCTGGTCCTACGCCGATTGGTCTGGCATCCTTTATCCGAAAAAGCGTCCGCGCGATTTCCACGAAGCCGCGTTCCTCGCGCAGTGGTTTGACACAATCGAAATCAACACATCCTTTTACGCGCCGCTTCAGCCCGACCATTGCCGCACGTGGCTCGCGCAAGTCGCGCCCAATCCTCGCTTCCTTTTCACCGCAAAAATGTGGCAGGGCTTCACGCACACGACCAGCGCCACCGCCGAAGACGAACGCCTCGTTCGCGCCGGCTTTGACGTTCTCCGCGACGCAGGCAAACTCGGCGCCGTGCTCCTCCAATTCCCTTTTTCTTTCCATCACGACGAAGAAAATGTCGCTTACCTGAAAAATCTTATGGCGCGCTTCTGGGACTATCCGCTCGTCGTCGAAGTCCGCCACGCCACCTGGAACGACCGCGGTTTCTACGAAATGCTCCACGACCGCGGCGTCGGCTTCTGCAATATCGATCAGCCCGTCATCGGCCGCTCGCTAAAGCCCACCGAACGCACCACGGCCGCCGTAGGCTACATTCGCCTCCACGGCCGCCGCTACGACACATGGTTCAGCGACGACCCGGAAACTCCGCGCCACGAACGCTATAACTATCTATATTCGGAAAGTGAGCTCGAACCGTGGGCCAAGCGCGTCGAGCACGTCGCGCAGCACAGCGAAAAAACCTTCGTCATCACCAACAATCACTACGAAGCCAAAGGCGCCGTCAACGCCCTCCAGCTCATCAATCTCCTCACCGGCCAAAAGGTAAAAGTCCCCGAACTCCTCCGCGAGCACTATCCTGAACTCAACCGTATCGCCGACGCCCCGCCCGAATCCCCCACCCTATTCCCACTCGCGCACGACTAGGGTGAATCGCAATTACCTCAGACGTTTATGATTGTTTCTTGTTTGCGAGCTCTGGGTTTTTACGAATGGACTGCGAAACCCCTCCCCCTCATAGCAGACCGTGCATCCCGATTTCGAGTGACAAACGCGACCGATCCGAGTGGTCCCGACGAGTTCTCCGGCCTTATGTTCGATGTACATGATGCGGGTTCGATGCGACATAATGCGCTATCCCTTCTTCCACGCCAGTTGCTTTACCTCCTTTACCTCCTCTCCTTCATCCTCTCTTCCAAGCCACGTTCGCCGCGCCCAATAACGGACAATCCTCGTTCAGCACAATATGAATCGG
This sequence comes from uncultured Acidobacteriota bacterium, assembly GCA_963753205.1. Classification (GTDB taxonomy): domain Bacteria; phylum Acidobacteriota; class Terriglobia; order Acidiferrales; family UBA7541; genus Palsa-295. The sequence continues at coordinate 515,018 of CAVWBL010000006.1, forward strand.
CACCAATTTTAAAAACTCTCCCAGCTTTTCCTTCTTCTGCGCCGCCGCTACGAAACTTCCGGTCGTCATCTTCGGCAAAATTTTCAGTGCGATCCCGCCCGCCACATAAATCCCGCCGCGCGCCACCGAACGCAGCGCCAAATTTCCCGCCTCTGACCCATAAATCTCCACCCACAAATCCACCGCCGCCGCGCACACCGGACATTTCCCCGCCAGGGCATTTCCAGTGATCTCCGCCGCCGCTTCGTCCGTATTTTCGTCAAAACTTGCGTGCCGCATCGCCGGATCGAGAAATTCATGCAAATGCTGAAACCCGCGCCCCGAAAGAATGATCTCCACCGATACAAACTCGAGCCTGCCCTTCAAAAATTTCCACAGGTCCGCCTGCTGATTCGTCTGCGGCGCAAAATCCGCATGCCCGCCCTCATTCGGAATCGGAACAAACTCCTTGCCGTCCCAGAAAATCGTGCCCTGGCCCATGCCGGTACCAGCCGAAATCACCGCGCGCGTAGCTGCGAGCACCGGCGTGCCCTCATAAAGCGTCTCCAAATCGGTCGGCTGCATCACCTCAACCCCGTGGCAGGTCGCCTCCAGATCATTCAACAAATAAACATGATCCAACCCCAGGCGCTTCGCGAGCGACGCCCCATCGACGATCCACGGCAGATTCGTCGTGTGAACGCGATTGTTTAGCACCGGCCCTGCAATGCCAAACGCCGCCGCCGTAATCTTCGCGCCGGTCGTCCGCACGAAATCCTCGGCAATATCATCCAGGCCGGCATGTTCCGCGCTCGGATAACGCTTATGCTGCACTCGCACCAGTTTCCCGCTCGCCACATCGAACAACCCCAAATTCGACTTCGTCCCGCCGATGTCTCCCGCCAGAATCATGTTTTTCCTTTTGCCGCTCGCTTCCTCAATAATTTGTTTCGCCTTGCCTTTCTGCGTCCCAGCCTCCTCTGCCTCTCCCGCCCGTCACCCGGTGGTTTTCTCCTATACCTCATCTGCCTCCTAAACCTCCTCTGCCTCCTCTAAAGCGCTCTCCATCTCTTCCCATCCACACCCGTCACTTCATTCGCCGCTTCCGGCCCCTGGCTTCCCGCCGCATAATTCGGAAATTCCGGGGGCTCGGGATCGTTTGCCCACGCCTTTAAAATCGGGTCCATCAATTCCCACGCGGCCTCCACGCTATCCGCGCGATCAAAGAGCGTCGCCTCGCCGCGTATGCAATCGTTGATCAACGTCGCATAAGCCTCCCGCGTCGCTCCGCCAAACGCCGCATGATAATCAAAATCCATCGTCACCGGCTGGATGCGCATCGCCGCCCCCGGCGACTTCGCGCCAAACGAAAGCGAAATCCCTTCATTCGGCTGAATATTCAGCACCAGCAAATTCGGGTCCACATTCTCGCCGCTAAAAACCATATGCGGCGCCTGTTTGAACCGAATCGCAATCTCCGTTCCCTGCTTCACAAGCCGCTTTCCCGTCCGCAAATAAATCGGCACGCCGCTCCAGCGCCAGTTGTCGACGAACAGGCGCAGCGCAACATACGTCTCTGTCATCGACTTCGGATTTACGCCGGGCTCCTGCCGGTATCCCGGCACATTCTCGCCATCGATCTGTCCCGGTCCATACTGCCCGCGCACCACATCCGTCAGCGCCGTCTCGCGCGTGAACGGCCGAATGCTCTGCAAAATCTTGATCTTCTCGTTGCGCACCGCCGTCGCATCGAATTTCGGCGGCGCCTCCATCGTGATCAGAGACGTCAATTGCAGCACGTGACTCTGAATCATGTCGCGCAACGCGCCTGCGTTCTCGTAAAACGCCGCCCGTCGCTCCACTCCCAGCTCCTCCGCCGCCGTGATTTGCACATGATCGATATAATTGCGGTTCCACAGCGGCTCGAAAATGCCATTGCCAAACCGAAAGACCAGCATGTTCTGCACAGTCTCTTTTCCCAGATAATGATCGATCCGGTAGACCTGCTGCTCCTCGAATACGCTCAGCACTTTCGCGTTCAGCGCGCGCGCCGACGCCAAATCGCGCCCGAACGGCTTCTCCACGATGATCCGGGTCCACGATTTACCGCTTTTTGGTCGCGCCAGCCCCGCGTTCCCCAACTGCTCGATCACGTGCGGATAGACTTCCGGCGGCGTCGCCAGATAAAAGAGCCGGTTCCCTCCCAGGTTTCCCGAACGATCCAACTCTTCAAGCCTGTCGCTTAGCTTCTCGAATGACGCTGGATCGTCGTAGTCGCCCTGAAAATAATGAATGTTCTTCAGAAAGTCTTTCGCGTGATCGTCGCTGCCGCCGGCAGTTTTCTTCATCGCTTCGCTCGCCTTGCCGCGAAAATCGTCATCGCTCAGCGGCGAGCGCGCAAACCCTACCAGGCGGAATCGCGGCGCAAGGCATCCATGCCTCGCCAGATCGAACAGCGCAGGCAGCAATTTCCTCTGCGCCAGATCGCCCGAAGCGCCAAACATCACAATCGCGCAAGGATCCGAAGGAATCTCGCAAAAATAAGCGTCCGTCTGATTTGTCTGCGCCGCAGCCTGCCCCTGAGCATTCATCACATCCTCCCGGATTCCGCCTTTTCAGGCCTCCCATTCTAATCGAACACAAGCATGTGAAACGGCCCTCGATGTTTTTCCTCTACCTTCCTTGCCTCCTCAACCTCCTTTGCCTCCTTTGACTTCCTCTACCTCCAATCCGCGCCGATATCGTAGAATCGAGTTTCACAGGAGAAAACAATGGCCGAACAGAATCCGCCTGCTCAAACCGTCCGTATGGTGAAATGCGTGAAATTCGGGAAGGAAATGCCCGGTCTCGACCGCGCCCCATGGAAGGGCGAACTCGGCCAGCGCATCTACGACAACGTCTCAAAAGAAGCCTGGCGTATGTGGGTCGAGCACTCCAAGATGCTCATGAACGAATTCCGCCTCAACCCGCTCGACCCGAATTCGCAAAAAATCATCGCCGAGCAAATGGAGCAATATTTCTTCGGCGAAGGCGCCAAACTCCCCGAAGGCTACGTCGCCCCAAAACACTGATTGATAACAGCGCGGTTATTTTTGTAGGGGCGCATGCTCGCTGCGCCCTCTGCAACTAGGTCCGCGATTCCCGCTTCGCCTCAAGGGCGTGCCCTGGCGCCCCTCGTGATATTCCCGGCAGCGATACGAGAAATCCCACCAGCACTCCTCCCGCAACAATTCCCGATGACGCATACAATCCCGGCGTCGTCGTCATCAGCAGCACAGCCGCAAACAGCAGTGCGATCTTCACATTCACTGAAACTTTCAGCAGCGGATCCTTCATCCTCCGAAGACATTCAGTATCGGATTGCTTGCTCCCACTGCACGCCTTCCGCGCCAGACGCATCCTCTTACTCGTGATCCCGCCAAACGCGCCGATCAACACAAGCGCCACAAGCGCCGCCTTCGGCCACGCCAGAGGCCACTGTCCCAGGACTCCCGTGAGGTATCCTCCAGTCAGCAGCAGCACCAACAGCGAAAGACTCGCCGTCCACGGGACCGTTTTCCACATCCCGAACCACGGCTCGGCGTCACGCGCGCTCGCCACTTTCCGCAACCGGCCGAGCACCATCCCCTCCACAACCAGCGCGGCCGCAAGCACGAGCGCCGATCCAACGTGAAAAAACAAAACAATCGAATATAAAGTCATGATTCATTCTCGCTTTCAGACACTGCGCTCATGCCGCTCCACCAATAATGACGTCTCCTGCCGCAGATTTGTGACAGGCTCGGGTATGAACTAACACGGTTACATAGGGAAGATTACAAGGCCAAGAGCTTTGCGACACAAGCAGATTTATCGCGGCCACGACGGGGGATAACTTAACCGAACGGCAAGCCTAAAAATACTGACGTCCCAGTCAGACCCGCGAAGGATCGAGCTTCGCCCCGGGAGCCGTCTTCAGCCGCAAACGCAACATGACTCGCATCCCGAGCAGGTAAACCGCCGCGAAGACGATAAAAAAAGCGCCAAACGCGAGCCAAAACGGCACGCTCGCGCTGCGCAACAAAATCAGCGCTCCGTCCGCCAATCCGCAGGAAACAAAAAAGAGCACCACGGCATACGCCGCCTTGGGGCACAAGCTCGCCTTACAGTGCGGACACGTCGATCCGTTCGCGCCCGATAAAACCCAGTGGAGTGTTGCAGGAACCCGCTTCTGACATTGAGGGCAGTCCATGTGCGCACCTCCGCAAAACTTCGCAGCACGGCCTCGCCTAACCCCTCACCCGGGCGCCACCTTACCACAGTTCCTTGCGCCACATCCACTTTCGCTGTGGATAACGCGGCCCTTAGATCCTCACGCTCGCCGCCCCGCGCATCTCGTTCGCCACGGACTCGGCCATCTCGCTCCATTCTTCCATCGATCCGCTCGCGCCGACCGATTCCAAATACGCCGGATCGGGCGGCTGGTGCGGCATCGCACCCGCAATCGGTGGACGCACGGGATGCTCGTGCGCCAGATAATTTGTAATGTGTACGATCCCCACCGCATCGAGCGCATCGTGCGGAATCCTGTCCGGATAATGATGATGCGCCACCGCTTCCACCACGGGCGTCGGCAATCCCCAGATCCCCAGCAGATACGCACCAACCTCCGCGTGTGACACTCCGATCAGTTGCTGCTCCACCTGATAGAGCGGCAGATTCTCCTCGATCGCCCCCTGCACCGCTCTCTCAAAATGCTTCGGCGAACGCACCGCCAGCACCAACTTCCCCATGTCGTGCAACAACGCCGCCACAATCGCCGCGCCGCGTACGTGCGATGCCGCCGGAATCCTCCCCGCGATCTTCGCCGAGAGCTGCGAATGCGTGTGCAAATCCTCAAACGAAAATCGCCGGATCGGCGAAGCCTTCTCAAAAACGTGAAACACCTCCGCCGAAAGCACCAGATTCTGCACCATCTGCGTTCCCAGGAAACTCACCGCCGTCTGCAGCGTCGAAATCTCCCTCGGCAATCCGAAAAACGCCGAATTCACCAGTTGCAGAATTTTCGCCGAAATCCCAACGTCCCCTTCAATAATCTGCACGATGTTCTTCACCGAGACGTTTGGATTTCCCAGCGCCGTGCGCAACGCCAGATACGTTCGCGGCAGCACCGGCAAGTCCTTCACCGAGCCCACCATGCTCGCCAATAGCTTGTTGCTCAAAATATTCGAAAGGCTCGTCGCCCGTTCGATCGCGATTCGCAGCATGTCCGGTTCGCACGGCTTCGTCAGGAACTGATGCGCCACCGGCACCGCCTTCAGCGCATCGTCGATCTCCGCCACTCCCGAAAGCACGATCCGCACCACCGCCGGATACTTCTCGCACACGGTTTGCAGCAGCGCCGGCCCATCCATCCCTGGCATTCGCAGGTCAGAGACGATCACGTCGAAAGGCGAAGCCTCCAGCAGCGTCAGCGCGCTTTCTCCGCTGGGCGCAAACGACACTTCCCACTGATTTTGCCGCCGCTCCATGGTGCGCCGTATGCCGTCGAGCACCGCCGGTTCATCATCCACGAACAACACCCGTTTCATCCGCTTCCCTCTTTTTCCCGAGCTCCGTGGCCCAGCCACTGCTGGATGTGCGATTCGTGCTCCTTACTTCCTCTGCGTCCTTTACTTCCTCTACCTCAATGTCAGGCTCGGACGCTCTTCTCCGGTTATGTCGGGATCAAAATGAAACGAACACGAATTCACAATAGAAGGGGAAGTTCAAAAAGAGAGGAACGGATCGCAGCCGGGACTTACTTCGCCTGCCCAGCCTCTCCGCACGAAATACAGGGCCACGCCGCCCTGCATCAAAACAATTATAGGAAAGCGACGCAACTGCCGCCACCGCAAGTGCCCGAAAAGTTAGTGCTCTAAACGAAATCGTCGCCCGACCCGGTATGGCCACAGCCACTCCTGGCTGTCGGCACGCCTCTCGCGGCCAATCGGTTACGGCGCGACTAACATCAAATCGGAGCCGTGGATCCTGAGGCTCATCCGCGAACGGTGAGCCGACGGCCCCCTCGCTCATCGCGCCAAACTACGCCGCCCCCGGTCCAACAGCCACAACAAAATACGTCGCTGGTTTATCGCTCTTATTCGTGATCCCGTGCTCGTCGTTCGAATGGACATACGCAACGCCGCCGGCCGACACGCTATGCGCCTTCCCCAGGATCGTCACTTCCGCTTCGCCCTCGCGCATTAAAAACATTTCCGTATGCACGTGATGATGTGGAGGATGCGGCGCGCCCCCCGGCTCCAGCGTCGTCTCGTGCACCTCGATCGACTCGCCCGTTGCAAGTTTTCCCTTCAAAATCGCCCGGCTCGTCGAAGTCGCCGCCTTCTTCACAGGCAGCTTGTCAAATTCAAGTACTTCCGACGGAACCACATCCGATTTATCCGCGGCGGCGCTCGCCGATTTGGGAGAAGCCTGCGCAGCCGCCGTTTCCCCAGTGCCGAAATCGCCACGCCCTCCGCAATCACTGCCGGCAAAAGCGCCATCAAATTCCGCCGGTCAATTTGCATCTCGCACCTCCCTTAAATTCCATCGTCTCGCGGCCCTCACTATAATCGGACTTCGCGTCGTATTCCACGCACTTGTGCCTTTTCCTGCGGCAAAGCTCATCAGCGCGGTTTTACTCTCCAAAATCTGCTCGTCGCGTCCGCAGGCTCATCGATCCCGCTTTCGAATCTCGCGCCGATTTTGCGTAGCGACCGGCTTTCTTTTCAGCCGGTCAGCAGCCCGCCTGCCCCGCAGCCGCCGACATCGTCTTCCTAGCGCTAAGACCGCGCCGTCCCTTCCTCTTCAAAGTAGCGCAGTTTCGTCGCCAGTTCGTCCACATTATTGACGAACCAAACGTGCCCGCCTTTGTTGGATTCATAAACAAAATCGCGAAACGCCGCGCTTGCCTTAACGTGATCGGAAATGTCGCCAATCACCGCAAGCTGCAATCCATACGTCACAAATTTCTGAATCACCTCACCCGCGAGGCCCGACCTAAGCCGGAAGAAATCATCGCTCAACCGCGCCACTGGAATCGCCAGCAGGCTCGCCTTGTGGCTCCGCGCCGCACTCATGAATTCCAAAGCGGCCGCGACGCTTCTCAGAGGCACGCCTTCGGCCGCGCATTCAAAGACTCGCGTGCCGGCCAGTTCATAACAGCTCTCCGGCATAATCTCGCTCCTTAGCACTCGGACCGGAGCGCGACCCGCGAGTTTCAGTGCACGCTCGAAAGCTGTGATGGTGAAGGATAAAACCGTGCAAAGAGGAAAAACAAAAGGATCAGCACCACGCCCATCACCCAGCTCGCTTCCGGGCCGAACATGCCACCTGTAAGCCAATTGGGACCTGTCCATGAGGTTCGCAGCATGTGATCCGCCGCGAATGCGCCAGCATCGCGTCCGGAATAGAAAAAGGTCAGGCCCCAACTGAAAGCGGCGTGAAATCCGATAACAAACGCAAGCGAACCCGTACGGCGAATGGTTAAACAGCCGAAGAGTGCGAGCAGGCCAGTGCCAACGCAGGCTTCCCACCCCTCGTGAGGCTTGAAGTACGAGATACCAAAGCCGAAGGAGATCAGCACTGCAGCCGGCCAGAAGCGCATTCGATCGACAAGTGTCCGTAACAGATAGCCGCGAAAAGAGATTTCTTCTCCGACTCCAATTGCGAACGCAGCAGCTAGCCACCAGAGCGCCGCATAGGCGAGGCGTCGACCATGGATAGCGAGACCAGTAACGTGATAGCCGTGAAGCACGGCAATGAGGCCGATGAGAAGCGAAACGGCCCAAAAACCCCACAACAAACCTCGCCAGAAAAATCGGCCGAAGAAGGCCCGCGTGGGAATGTAATAATCGCGCAGACTGAGGCGTTCGGCGCGCCCCGCGATAATCGTGGCGATAATAGATCCTGCCAGGAGCGCAACGCCAAGCGCGGCAGTTCCGCGCGGATCGAGAAGAGGCAGGTCGGGCGGATGCAGTCGCACTGATGTGATGCTGATCGCTAATCCCAATAGAATTTCGACTCCGAAAAAGATTACAAGCCACGAGAGAAGACGCCAGCCAGTACGAGAGCCAAGGTTTTTCAGTCCGACGTAAAATGCTGCCACAAAGGCAATGATGGGACGCCAAATGTAGGAGAGCGTGATTCCTGCAACTGACCACCAAAACCACAAAGTTCCTCGTTGCGTCGCCGTTTCAAGAAGATCGCCGACGATCGAAGCAGCGACGGCACGACGGGCAAACCGGGCGATGATCCACTCCGCCCAACGCGTGCTACGCATTCGCGTCTCCAAGTAGATCGACTCCTTGAAGCAACCTTTGGTAGGAGCGTTGGACTGCGATCACGGCCGCTCGTCCTCTTTTGGTCACCCTAATGTAGCGCTTTGAACGACCGCCCCGCTGGGGAGTGGGATCGCCCAACCAGGACTGTACGAGCCCCTTTTCCTCCATCCGATCAAGAGTAGTGTAAAGAGCGCCAGGCGCAGGTTCGCGCCCAGTACACTCTGCGATTTCATTGCGAATGGTTACACCGTAGGCGCGTTCACCGAGACGCAAAGCAGCAAGCAGCACGATCTGCTCGAATTCGCCGAGAGAGCTTGAGGGTATCATAATTGCTACATTGTAGCAGTAATACGCCTAGATGCAAACCTCTGCGGTGCGTCCGAATGGCGGACCGAAATCAGCGCGACGAACTCTGCTAAACTCTGCATCTCCATGCCCCGCCAAAAACTCGGCCAACACTTCCTGGACAATCCCGCCTGGCAACACCGTATCCTCGATAAACTTCCCCGCGCACCAAACGACATCTGGATCGAAATCGGTGCCGGCCAAGGCCAAATGACTCGCCGCCTCGCGCAAAGACAAAGCGAACTCGGCCTTTCAGCGGGTCGGAGCTTCAGCTCCGACAAAAAAGTCGATGAAGTCGGGGCTTTAGCCCCTGAGGAAATGCCTTCTGCTGCCACGCGCAAACGCCTCGTCGCCATCGAAACCGATCCGCGACTCGCGGAAAATCTCCGCGCCCAAATCGCCGCTCATCCCGCCGAATGGCCCAACGTCGAAATCGCCGAAGGCGACGTCCTCTCCCTCGACCTCCTCGCCCTGGCGCGTAACGCAGGCCTCGCCGAGAATGAAAAGTTCCGCGTCTACGGCAACCTGCCCTACTACATCACGTCGCCCATTCTTCATCACCTTTTTCAATGGGCCAGTCGCATCGCCTCCATTCACGTCGTCCTTCAACTCGAAGTCGCCGAACGCATCGCAGCCAAACCCGGCACGCGCGATTACGGCTATCTCTCGGTCGCTTGCCAGTACTACACACATCCCGGCATAGCCTTCAAAATCCCGCCCGGCGCGTTCCGTCCTCCACCGAAAGTGGACTCCGCCCTCGTCTCCATGTCGTTGCCCGGCCAACGCGTGACTCTCGCCATCCCCGAGGACGCAGCCTTCCTCCGTTTCGTCCAAACCTGTTTCGCCCACAAGCGAAAGACGCTCCGAAACAACCTCCTTGCCCTCACCCCGAACGAATCTGTCCGCCAGGTCATCGTCGCCGCCGGCCTGCCGCCGGCCGTACGCGCCGAAGAATTGTCCTTGGAAAAATTCGCGATTTTATGGCGCCAAATGCGCCCAAAAGCGACAATTTAACCACTTTTAAGTGGCATTTTGCGTCATAGCGCCTGTCGCAGATGCTGCAGATGATGCCTGAATAATTCCTGAAGATCCTTCAACGAAACTTCCCAAGGGAAGGAAAAACTACGCGTGTAATTCAAAGGGATCGGGCTCAAGAAGCGCGCGTAGACGATCAGGCAGATCGGTCATGATCCCGTCTACTCCGGTTCGCACCGCACTCCGCATCTGCTCAGCGTCGTTAATCGTCCAAACCACCATCTGCAGATCGGCCCCGTGCGCGCGGTCTACTAATTCTGAAGTAAGTATCGAAGATTGAACGCATAGCTGCCGCGCCCCGGCCTGTTGCGCGGTCTTCACCAGGTCGGGCCGGGCGGCCTGATCGCTGTCATCGGCCAGCAATCCCACCATGATCGAAGGATCGGCGCGCCGTACCGCAGCGACTGTGGAAGGATCGAACGAGATAACGATTGTCCGGGCCGCATTTTCCGCCTTGCGTATCGCAGCCACAAGCGTGTGATGCATCCCCCAAGCCACGTCGTATTTCACCTCAAGATAAAAAACGACATCGTTATCTTTCGAGAATTGAAGCACTTCCTCCAGCGTCGGTATCTTCTCGCCTGTAAACTCCCGGTCATACCAATGGCCGGCGTCGAGCTTTCGCAACTCCGCCAGCGTCGCATTATGAATGGCGCCGTGGCCGTTCGTCGTGCGTTCGAGCGTGGCATCGTGAATCGCAACGAATTTCGCGTCCCGCGTAAGGTGTAAATCCGTTTCGATGAATCCAGCCCCAAGCTCCACCGCGCGCCGAAACGCCGCGATCGTGTTCTCCGGTGCGTGGCCTGACGCGCCGCGATGCGCAATCACCCAAGGGGCTCGCATGACGCCATCGTAGCAGAACAATCACGATTTCTTTTTCTCACTCTCTCCACTCGTTGTGGAAAATCGCAATGCACCTTTAGTGCGCTGTAGGTCCGAGACTTACCCCTCGAAAAGCGTCTGGTCAAAGCCATCGAACTTCATTGACTGTGCAAAAAATTTCTTCATTTGGACGGATCGAATGGTACTCGGTATCCCGTGCGCTCCTCTGCGCAGCCCCAGCCAAAAAATACGAGTTCTAACTGATTGCAACCGAATGAGATAACGAGCAGGATGCGCGCAGGTTGCCGATATGCTTTGGCCGCGCGATTGCCATCCGATAGAGCAGCGATTCGGCTTATGCTCCGCGATTTCGATTGCGGGTCATAGTACTGCCCGGCAGGCAATCGGGGTCGGAATCAGCCGGCGCGAACTTGGGAGAAGCACTTGGGTCTTTTTGTTCTGATCATCATTGCGGTCGTAGTGGCGCAGACGTGGCACGATTGGCGCAAGCATAATAAAGACTTAGTTTTGCCCGAGTGGGCCAAAGGCCTCGCGCTTGGAGGAGTTCTGGCAATTTCCATCGCCGGCCTTGCCTCATTTGCGTCGGCGTGGATTCAGGACCCAAGGAGCCAGCTCGGCGGCATGCTCGAATCCCACGAATTGTGGCCGCAGGTTGGCCTTGTCGCTATTTCCGCGGCGGTGATTCTGCTCATGGCCCGCAAACGCCGTCTTCCTTGGATGTTGTTGTTGGCAGGCATGATACTGGCCGCCTTCTGGGTCGGCAGCGTCTTCGGTTCCTAGGAATCCTCTCGAAATCGGCTCCGCACTTCACGCTTTCATCCGCTATTCGCCGGTAGTTTCCCGCTATTCGCCGAAAAACCCGCGACCTGCTAACGGCCTCGCCCTATTCTCTGCCCATGAACGGACAAGCAAAACCGGCAGGAGAAACGGCGATGACGAACTCAGATCGAAATTCCGTCCAGGCCATCGGGAAGTGCGACCGCGCGGACAAGCGCGCAACATGGGCACTCGGCGCTGGAGCGCTGATCGCGCTTGGTCTCGCCCTCCAGTGGATTCAGATGCTGTTCACGCAAATGGTCTCCCAAAATTCCTGGTTCTTTGCGACGCTCTTCGGCGAAACCTGGAATATGATCGCCGTCTGGCTTTCCGCAGCACCGTGGCGTCAGGATGTGCAATATTGGCCTTTGTTGCTTGTAATTACGGGTGCGGCGATTCTCTTTTCGCGCAGCCCACGGAGAGCAATGGCAACGAACGAATCCCGCCCAGGAGTCCGTCGTGACTCCTAGGTATCGATCACATCGCGGACTGGTCGGCGGATTGGTGATTCTGTCCATTGGCGTGATCCTCCTGCTGGATCAGCTAGGCATGGTCTCGGCTGGCCATGTGTTCGCCGTCTTCTGGCCCGCGTTTTTCATGTTCTTGGGGCTGGAAGACATGATCGCCGGATACAGTCCCAAGAAGCAGACTTGGGGCGCCCTGCTGTTCATCGGCGGCGCTCTTTTCCTGCTGCATAATCTCGGGTATTTGCACATTCGCTTTGCCCTTCTCGGCCCTGTTGTTCTCATTGCTCTCGGGATATGGATGCTGGTCTGGGCAAACGTCTCGCCCGGGCAGAACGGATGGCGCGGGCCTTTCGGCCATCATGGTCGCTTTGGCCCCCACGGTCCATTGGGACCAAATGGCCCTCTAGGCCCGAATGGGCCGTTAGGTCCTCACGGGCCGATCGGACGAATGTTCGGCTCCCACGAACCAAATCCACAAACGCCGCCGGCTCAGAACCCCGGCCAAACGAGCACCGAAAGCACAAACCCAGCGACTCCTAATGCGGGAACACCACAACCGCCGTATTCGAGCGCTTCAGGTTTCGCGGGCGGCCCCGAGCCTCAGAACTGGCACGAATGGCAACGCCAACAGAAATGGGAGCGTCGGCGGCAAAAATGGGAGCACCGGCGGCAACGCCACGCCTGGAAGCAGCAATGGACCGGTCAATACTGGGATGCACAACAGCCAAATTCCTCGGGCGGCTACGAGTCTAATGAGGCGCAATTCAGCTATTCGGCTGTCCTCAGCCATGTCGAGCGCAACATCACGGCAAAGAACTTCAAAAGCGGCACCGTTTCGGCATTCTTCGGCGGCTTCGATATCGATCTTTCGCGGGCGGATATCGAAGGCGACGAGGCAGTCATTCTGGCCGACGCGTTCTTCGGCGGCGGCGAGATTCGCATCCCCGAAACCTGGCATGTGGTGATCGAGGCGAGCGCGCTCTTCGGTGCATTTATGGACGAAACGCGGCAACGCCCGCCGGACGGCGCAACGCCCGCGAAGCGGTTGATTATCCGTGGTACCGCCCTCTTCGGCGGGATAACGATTCAGAATTGATTCTCGAAGACTCGAAACCGGCGTACAGAGGCACCCGAAGCACTAAGGACGACAGCGCCCGACTGCAAATCGAGTCGGCCGTTACATGGGCACGAACGGATTTAGCCGGGAGCTAGATCGAAGATGCATCCGATACTTTCGCAATGGCGCAGGCTTGCGATGTACTTGGTCGCATGGACCCCGATCGCGGTCCTGCTTGCTTATTTGCTGGCGGCTTCGAGCCAACTGACCAGGAGCGAGGCGTTCGTCCTCACGATTCCGCTGTGCCTCGCGTACGCGTTCGTCTGCCTTTCCGCTTATTACGAATGCCGCGCGCTGCCGGTCGATAAAACGAGCGACGTAAAGCTTGTGCTCTCACACATTTCGGCTGGGCTTGTGGGAGCGGGCATCTGGCTGCTTGCGGCAAAGGTGCTGGTGATCGAGCTGGCGCAGACCGCCACGTTCCACGGAATCGACAAGAGGTTTGCGGGCGCTGTCCCCGTGCTGGTCGGTACAGGAATTCTGCTCTACCTGCTCTCGGCTACCTCTTATTACGCGTTCATCGCGGTGACAGCTTCACACGAGGCCGAAGCGCGCGCCATTGTAGCCCAGGTGCTCGCGCGCGATGCGGAATTGAAGGCGCTGAAGGCGCAAGTAAATCCCCACTTTCTCTTCAACAGCCTCAATTCCATCAGCGCGTTAACGAGTTCCGATCCGGCCAAGGCTCGAGAGATGTGCATTTTGCTGGGTGATTTTTTGCGACGTACGCTCGGCCTCGGTGCGAAGACGGCGATCTCGCTCGAAGAGGAGCTTTCGCTGATTCATTCCTTTATCGCCGTGGAGAAGATTCGATTCGGTACGCGACTGGATATGTACGAGAACGTGGAGAAGGCCGCGCTTCAGTGTTCGGTGCCTCCGCTGCTCTTGCAGCCTCTGGTCGAAAACGCAGTGGTTCATGGTGTGGCGAACCTCACGGAGGGCGGTTGGATCCGGCTGGACGTGAAGGATGTTGGCGGTCGGCTCGCGGTGACTGTGGAAAACCGATTCGATCCTGAAGCGCCGTCGCGGCACAGAAACGGCGTCGGGCTTTCAAATGTGAAGCAGCGGCTCGACACGCGTTACGGCAATCGGGCGAGCATGGACGTGACCGCGGCCGGCGAGCAGTTCCGTGTAGCCATTTCTATGCCAGCTGAGCAGGCTGAGGAACCGGTTGCGGTCCGTTCACTCGCTGGAGGGCAGGCTTGATCAGAGCGGCGAGACGGCAAGAATGCTGCAAATGTCCCTGCCACTTAGGGGTCTGTCTGCACATGAGTCCATGCTGCTCTACGCTACATCTGCAAACTGCAGGCGCTTTCTGCCGCCTGATCGCGTTTCTTCGAAAAACCAGGGAACAGGAGAGACAGTGAACGCGGAGGCACAAAAGAAAATTCGCGCTGTGATCGTGGATGATGAGGAGCTTGCGCGGCAGGTGTTGCGCGAGTTCCTGGCGAAGCATCCGGAAATCGAACTGATCGCCGAGTGCGCGAACGGGTTTGAGGCTGTGAAAACGGTCGCGGAGCAAAAACCCGATCTCGTGTTCCTCGATATTCAAATGCCGAAGCTGGACGGTTTCGAGGTGCTGGAGCTAATCGGGCACGATACGACGGTGATTTTCGTGACGGCGCACGACAATTACGCGATTCGGGCATTTGAGGTTCATGCGGTCGACTACCTTTTGAAACCTGTGGCGGCAGCGCGATTCGACGCGGCTCTGGAGCGCGCCAAAGAAAGGCTCGGAGGGAAATCGCAACCTGCTCAGGTGTCGGCCAGCGAGTTGGCGGCCTCGGCGCTGCCTCCCGCGCATTACCTGGATCGCATTCCTGTGCGCGACGGTTCGCGGGTCTCGATCATTCCGGTGGCGAAGCTCGATTATGTGGAAGCGCAGGACGACTACGTCGCACTGGCGTGCGAAGGCAAGAAACACCTGAAGCAGCAGACGATTGCGAGCCTTGAAACGGCGCTCGATCCGGCGCGTTTTTTGCGGATTCATCGCTCGTACATTGTGAATCTGGAGCGGGTGGCGCGCGTCGAGCCTTATGCAAAAGACAGCCACGTTGCGATTCTCTCGAATGGCGCTCAGCTCCCCGTAAGCCGCGCGGGATACGCGCGATTGCGCGAACTCCTCGACCGCTAGAAAAACGGCTTTTGGTTGCGATTAGAACGACTGACCTTCCTGTGTTTTCTTAGAGTTACGTCGATTTTTAATTTTGGGGAGTTGCGATTAGAAATTACTTCCTTGTGCGTATTTTCCTTGACAACTGTTTCCCATACAACTATATTGCACTCCAGATGCGCGACCAGGCGAACGACGCGAACGACTCCGGCGTCAGCCATTTGAAGCGCCACGCCGGCTTCTGGCTGCGATTTGTTTCCAATCACGTGTCACACGCCTTCGCACGCAAGCTGCTAGCCAGCGGAGTGACCGTAGCCGAATGGGTGATCCTGCGCGAGATGTACGGCGGTGCGGCGACCTCGCCGGGTCTGGTGGCCGAGCGAACCGGGCTCACGCGCGGGGCCGTATCGAAGCTGGTAGACCGGCTCGTGTCGAAAAAGCTGGTTACTCGGGTGGGCCGTAAGGACGACCGGCGCTTCCAGAGCCTTTCGCTCACGC
This sequence comes from uncultured Acidobacteriota bacterium, assembly GCA_963753205.1. Lineage (GTDB taxonomy): Bacteria > Acidobacteriota > Terriglobia > Acidiferrales > UBA7541 > Palsa-295. Next base: position 530,531 of record CAVWBL010000006.1, read on the forward strand.
CTGCTGGACACCGGCTCGTGCCGGAACTCGCTACGAAGGCCGACCAGAATGATGCAGAGTTCTTCTCTGCCCTCTCGGAAGGCGAACACGCAACTTTGATCGCGACGCTGAAGAAGCTCGTGGAGGCCAATCGCCTCAAAAAACTTCCCGTTGATTGAATTTCCAAAGAGGAGATGAACGATGAACACAGAAGCAATGCGGATGGCGTTGGAAGGCTCGGAAGCTGGCCGAATGACGTTTCCCGACGTGGTTCGGACATTGAGCGGGGCCGGTGTTGAATCCTATTGCGCGGATTTGGTAACGGGGCTGGACACATTTTATCTGCCGAATGGCGAAACGCACGTGGAAAAGATGAGTTTGGCGCCTGGCAAGATCGCCGAGGACTTCTCGCAGGAGGGACTTGTGGCCGCGATTCGCGCCGCGCAGAAGGATGAGGTTCGGTATCCGGAGTTTCTCAAGCGCGCAATGGCAGCGGGGACGGCGGCATATCGAGTTTTCATCACGGGCAAACGTGCGGTATACGTCGGGCGCAAAGGGGAAATTCATATTGAGGAGTTCCCGAAGGCAAAAGTGTAATTGGAGAGATGCACTTATATAGTCAAGTGCGACGACAGGAACAGGTCATCGGCAGTCAAATCAACTCAGGCGCGAAGGGGCAACGACTCAGCTTCCAGAGTGGTTAGGTCAAGTAGTTGCGAAGCGTGCTGGATGTCAATGCCGACAATCTGCCCATTTTCATCTAGGTCAATTACCAGTCCGTCTTGAATCTCTCTGGAATCGACACTCGGCTTCGCGTTGAGGTCGATGTAAAGAGAATCGGTTTCTTGGTCGTAGTGAAGCTTCATCGCCCGCTCCTAGCGGTCGTGTCCTTTTAGCGGCCTGAAACTCCGATCCGGAAATGCATTGTGGATCGTTTCTTCGTCGGCAAGAGTCACGACTCGCATAAACCTGCCCCCGAGTTCCGGGACCGCTGCCCAAAATCTAACGCGACCGTCCGCCTGGATGAATTTGGCAGCCGGATTCCTAATTATCCGCTCACACCATTCTACCCGTATATACGGCCTCTTTCTCAAGACCTGTTCGCGGAAGTAAGCCGTCGTCTTCACATTTGCTAAGGCTGATTCACGTCCGCGCTACGTCGCGGCCGGGGACCACGTCGATTTGCAGCTTTGGGTCGGCGGCAGGGATGTAGGTTGCGGGCAGGCCGAGTTCTTTGCGGACGATATTGCAGCCCTGGGCGATGGCGCTTGATTTGTAGAACGCGATTTCGCGATTGCAACCCTGGCGACCGAAGCCGCAGTCGCTTGAAATGATCAATTTCTCGGCGGGAATAACCTTCAGAGCTTTGCGAATTTCATTCGCGACGTCTTCAGGACGGTCGGCCTGAAGCGAGCGATGGCTCACCGCGCCGATGCAGATTTTCTTCTTGAGATTGCGCTTGAACGGCTCAAAGAGCTCCAGATCTTTCTGATTGCGATCTTTCATTTCGAGTGTCCAGACGTCGCCGCGGCAGCGTTCGAGATAAATCTCGATGGAGTTGGCGTAGCTCGTGTCTTCCATTACGCGCTGCATGTTCGGATTGCCCCAGCAGGTGTGAATCCACAGCTCCACATCCTCGAGGCCCTGCACTTCGCGATTGAACGCATCGATCATGAATTTTACCTCTTCATGATCTTTGCCGTATGTGTTGGCCATGAAATGAAAAGTGGGCTCTTCGATTTGGATGCAGCGGCATCCGGCGGCACGGAGCGCAAGCAGCTCTTTGTTCATCGCTTCGGCCATGTCCCAGATGACCTGACGCTTGTCTTTGTATTTCGGCGTGTGGATATCGAGAAAAAGCGCCATAACTTGCGAACAACACGTGCCGAATTTCACGGGCTTGCGCGTCTTGCCTTGGGCGATACGCCATAGCTTGGCGTAATCGAGCGGACGATGCTCGATCTTGTCCACGACGTGCGGCCAACGCCAGCCGGTGTAAATCTCATTGAGCAGCGTGCCGGGAGGATAGTGCAGCCATGGAGCCGTGGTTTCTTCGGGCTGGAGGTAGTCACCTTCGAAACCCGCCCAGCGTTGCAACGGATAGTGATGCCAGGCGCGGCCGGCGAGATCCTCGTCAACGTGAAAATCGCCGTGGCAGAGAATGTCCAGCCCAGCGCGCTCCTGATCGCTGATGACGACGGCCATCGCGTCCTGGAATTTCTCGCGGAAACGCACGTCGAGCATGCAGGTATCGAGCGGACGTCCCCACATGCAGACGTCGAACCAGCGCGGACGGGGGTATGAACCCGTGACGGTGCTGGGCAGAACCAGATTGGCCGTTGCAGTGAACATTAGCGAAACCTCCGGGGCGGGATTCTACATCGCATTGAGGGCCAAGATGGACGAAAAGGGTGGCGATTCGCAGCGTTCTGCGATCTCGACTTTGATGACGATCTTGGAACTCCCGTTTCCCGATGATTCACGACGAATTGCATCGGCGGGATACTATGGGATTCACGGAGGCCCGCATATGGTGCAGGAAGAGAACCTTGTTCGTGGCTACGTAAAACTTTGGCCTCGCGAGGTCTTCTACATGGAGAACTCGCAGTGCGCCAGCGAGCTAAAGAGGAGTCTGGATGCGGCGGGCGTTTACATTTTGTATCAGGACTTCGATGTGTTTTACGTAGGGCAAGCGGAGTGCCTCTTTAAGCGACTTCTCGATCACGCGAACAAGCGCTATTCGCTTTGGAACCACTTCTCCGCATTCATCGTGGATCCAGGGCACCTCGATTACGTTGAGGCGATAATGATAGCCGCCACTCCGCGAACCGCAAATAAGCAGGCAGGCAAAGGAATCAATAAGGCAAGGATTCCGCTGCCGAAGGTCGTTCAGGAGACAATCGCAAGGAATAGGGCGATCCGCTGAAGCTAGAGAACCGCGCAAAAACGCTGCAATAGTGTATAGTTTTTGCTGGCGCCTTTGCTCGCGGACGGCCGGTTTTTCCAGCCATTTCCAATCGAATTGCGCCGGATCCTACTGAAAATGAATAGACCCTTGCAGGTGATGAAGTTTGGCGGCACGTCTGTGGGCGATGCCGCCTGCATCAAGCGCGTGGCGAAAATTCTGGCGGACGCGTCGCGGCAAAGCGCTGTCGTTGCCGTCGTTTCGGCCATGGGCGGAGTGACAAACCGGCTGATTCAGGCGGCGCAAAGCTGCCAGGCCGGGCGGCCGGAAGACTCGACCGCGATCTTCGAATCATTGCGAAAGCAGCATGAGACTGCCGTTAACGAGTTGATTGGCGATGCCGAGCGGCGCGGGCGAATCAATGCGCGGCTGGTGAAGCTTTTTGCCGAAGGCGAACGGATGTGCCAAGGCACGGCGTTGCTGCGTGAATTTACACCGCGGACGCTGGATACGGTTTCCAGCCTGGGCGAACGGCTTTCCGCTCCTATGGTGGCGGGCGCGCTGGAGGAGATCGGGATTGCGAGCGAGGCAATCGAAGCGACCGAATTGATCGTGACGGATTCGTTTCACGGCGGCGCCGATCCGCTGATGGACCTGACGCGCCAACGATGCGCAGGCTGGCTGCGCCCGCTGCTCACGAAGGGCGTCGTGCCGGTTGTCACCGGATTTATCGGCGCGACCGGGACGGCGCGCTCACCACGCTGGGGCGCGGCGGCTCGGATTATTCGGCGACGATTCTGGGCGCGGCGCTCGATGCGGGCGAAGTGATCATCTGGACGGACGTGGACGGCGTGCTGACGGCCGATCCGCGCCTCGTGCCCGAAGCGCAGACGATTCCCGAGATTTCCTATCGCGAGGCCGCCGAACTGGCATATTTCGGTGCGAAAGTGCTGCATCCGAAGACGCTGCGCGCCGTGAGGCCAAGCCGGAATTCCCGTTTGGATCAGCAACAGTTTTGCGCCGGAGAGGCCCGGCACGAAAATCACGCCGCAAGGGCGCAGCAACGGCGGCGGCGTAAAAGCGCTCACGGCGATCGAGACGTGTCACTCATCGCGGTGGGAGGTCCCGGCATCGTGGGCGTGCCGGACGTGGTCGCGCCGCACATTTACGACCACCGCGAAGTGCGTGCCAACGTGCTGCTGATTTCGCAATCGTCTTCGCAGAACGATATTTGTTTCATCGTCGCGTCGGCGGACGCGAAGCGGACTGCGGAGGCGCTGCGCGAAGAGTTCGCGCAGGACGTGGCGCACGAGAAGGTCGAACACATCACAGTCGATCCGAATATCGCGATTGTCGCGGCCGTCGGCGAAAACATGCGCGGCGACGCCGGCATGGCGGGCCGCACGTTCGGCTGCCTCGGGCGGGAAACATGAATATTATCGCGATCGCGCAGGGCTCGTCGGAATCGAATATTTCGTTTGTGGTGGAGCAAAAAGATATGAAGACGGCGCTCGTCGCGATGCACCGGGAATTCGGTCTGGGGTGGCCGGCGCGCGAATTGACCACGCAGAAGGCGTGAGTTGTCCGACTGCGGCGGTCTCTATGACGCAACCGCGAAACCCTTAAGAGGGGCCCTTTGCGTCGCTCAGGATGACGACGTTTCTCAATTCAATTAAGGATTACGGGATGGCTGAGAAGCCTGCCGCGATTGTCGAGAAGTTTTCGGGACGGGCCGCGCAAGTCTGCATTATGCCGAATGCGGCGCGTGTTCGGCCTGCGCGAACGCATTTACGTGTGCCCGAAATGCGGCGGGCCGCTGGAAATCGAGTGCAACGCCGCCGAGGGCGTGCCTGTTCCGGCGCTGCGCGCACATGGGAGCGCGGGCCGGCTCGCGGAGCCGCGCGACCGCAGCGGCGTTTGGCGTATCCGCGAACTGCTTCCTTTTGAAAACGTGCGCCCGTGCGTGACGCTCTGCGAAGGCAATACGCCGCTTTACGAGGCGCCGCGCTCGCGCGGAATACTGCGGTCTGCGTCGAATCGCTGCGGCTGAAACATCAGGGCTGCAATCCGACCGGCTCGTTCAAAGACACGGGCATGACGGCGGCGGTAACGCAGGCGTTGGCGCTCGGCGCGCAGCACCGTGGTCTGCGCCAGCACCGGGAACACGGCGGCGAGCCTCGCTGCGTACGCCGCGCGCGCGGGCATTCAGGCGCGATTTTGCTTCCGCGCGGGCAGATCACCGCGTCGAAGCTGGCGCAGAGCATGGACTACGGCGCGGTGGTTTGCGAGATCGACGGCAATTTCGACGATTGCATGCGGCTGATTCAGGAACTCGGCAGCGATCCTTCGATTTACGTGGCGAACTCGATCAATCCGTTTCGCATCGAAGGGCAGAAGACGGTGGCATTTCGAATTGATGATACAACTCGACTGGCGGGTGCCGGACCAGTGGTGGTTCCGGGCGGAAATATGGGCAATAGTTCGGCGCTCGGCAAAGGATTCGAAGAGATGCTCGCGCTGGGTCTGATCGACCGCTTGCCGAAATTGAGCGTGATTCAGGCGGAAGGATCGGCGCCGCTAGCGCGCGCTCTTTGCGTCGCCTCGACGCGAAAGACGTTGCGGCCGCGGCGCGGCTTGCCGGAAGCGGCTCTGCTCGCCGTGGAGACATCCGCGAACGCTGGCGACAGCGATCAAGATCGGCGCGCCGGTTTCGTGGAGGAAAGAGCTTGCGCGCGGTGTTGCGGTCAGGCGGACAGATTATCGCCGTAAGCGAACAGGAAATCGCCGACGCGAAAGCGATGATCGGGCGCGACGGCATCGGCTGCGAACCCGCTTCGGCGACGACGGTTGCGGGGATTCGCCGGCTCACGGCGAGCGGACATATCCGGCGCGGAGAATCCGTGGTTGCGGTGCTGACAGGGCACGTGCTGAAGGATCCGGATTACGTCAGCCGGTACCATCGCGGAACGCTGGCGCTGGAAACGGATGGCGAGCCGGTCAAGATTGCAGGCACGTTTGCGAATGTTCCGCGGCGCGTGCCGGCAAATAAGGCGGCTGTTTTGGAACAGATGGAAGCCAGCCGGTAATCTGAGGGCGGTCGCCCCATTTGTGATTTAAATCATCGAAAGAATTTAGGTTTTGGCGCGAGAAGGATGCTTTACTATCCGAGCCGCATGCGATGAGCCCTGCACGCGAAAATTCGTTTGAGGTTCGAGTTCCGGCATCGACCGCGAACTTGGGCGCGGGATTCGACTGCCTCGGCCTCGCGCTCGAACTCTATCTCACGGTGCGCGCGACGGTCTTGCGCAAGCCAGGGGCGAGGTCGAAGGCGCGCAGCCGCGGCGCTGCAGGCACTTCGGCTCTGCCGAGCAGTCCAGATGAAAATCTCATTTTCAAAGCGATGCGGTATGCCGCCGAGCGCGAGAAATTGAAGTTGCCGCTCACGCGGATCGCGGTGCAGAACGACATTCCCGTCGCGGGCGGCTTGGGCAGCAGCGCGGCGGCGATAGTAGCAGGCGTTTCGCTCGGGTTTGCCCTGGGGGGCGCCGAGGTGGCGAAGGAGCGCGTGCTGCGCTACGCGGCAGAAATGGAAGGCCACGCTGACAACGTTGGCGCGGCGCTGCACGGCGGATTTGTGGTGACGTTCATCCGGCCTGACGGAAATGTGATCGCAGTAAGGAAATCGTGGCCCAAAGTGGTGCGGATGGTGGTGGTGACGCCGGATTTTCCGTTGGAAACCGAGAAATCACGCGCCGTGCTGCCGCCGACGTTTTCGCGCGCGGATGCGGTGCACAATTTGCAACGCTCGGCGCTATTTGTCGCGGCGCTGGATGAGCGCCGCTATGATTTGCTTTGGGATGCCCTGCAAGACCGCTTGCATCAGGATTATCGAAAGAAGCTGATTCCAGGGCTGGCCGATGTGATTGAGATGCCACGCTCGCCTGGCTTTCTAGGCGCGGCGTTGAGCGGAGCCGGGCCGAGCGTGATCGCCTTGGCCACCGAAAAGTTTGAGGAGGTCGGGAAAAGCATCGCGCGGCACTTCGACCGGCACAAGATCAGCTCAACGGTTCGCATCCTCGAGGCAGCGCAAGAAGGTCTAACGTGGCTGCACAAAAGCTCTGCGGCGCGCGCCAGCTAGCTTCCAATACCCTCTCCAGCGGTGGACGCCAATCGCCATCACGGGCAGGAGAACGATGGCGAGCACGCACGTGAGCAGCACACCCAACAGGAACAAGAAGAGCAAGGTTCCGGCCAATGTAGCCTCCGTTCCCCCTCTCCCGTGTAACCCGATGGTGGCTTTTAGTTGCGGCGTTTGCTAATCGATTTCTTCGATGGACTGGATCGCGATTGGCGCACGGCAAGCTTGGGCCTCGAGGCTCGCGCGCCGATGACGGCGTCCGCTTCGATTTCGACCAGCATTTCGGGCGCGATCAGGCGGCTCACTTCGACCATCGCGGTTGCGGGGCGGATTTCACCGAAGAATTCGCCGTGGGCGCGTCCGATCTTTTCCCAATCGGCGATATGGGTCACGTAGATGCGCGTGCGGACCACGTCAGACATCGTCGCGCCAGCCTTGGCGAGGGCGGATTCGATGTTACGAAGAGCCTGGATCGCCTGGGCGTAGGGATCGCTTAAGCCAACGATTTGACCATCGGAACCTGTCGCCGTAGTGCCTGAGACGTGGATGTGTGGCCCAACTTTTACAGCGCGGGAATAGCCTACGATGGGCTCCCACTCTGCACCGGAGGAGATGTTTTCGCGTTTCATGCTGAACCTCTCTAGCGGAGTGGACGACGGTTCAATCCAGAAATCGGTCGCGCAACGATTGCGGGACGACGGGACAAAGATCGTCTCGACGGCCGAAAATGGGATAGCGGATTCGCGCGATGAGATTATAAACGGCATCGCGGAGCGGGCGGGGCACAATCGCCATCATTGCGGCAAGCTTTGGCCACCTGCCGCCGAGACGACGCAGGACGTAGATTAATGCGTCCGAACGCACCAGCAAATCGTTATTGGCAGTAAGAACGGTAACACTATCGGGCACAATCGCTCTGCGCGAGGCCGGTACGCCTTCCAGAAACGTGCTGCCCCGCAAAGGAGCGAAATGAAAAACGCCGGCGCGATCATGGCGCACGACAAATTTCACCACCCGGTGGCATAGGCCACAGTGTCCGTCGTAGAAAACGATATCGGCAGAAGGAGTCACGGGACGTGGGGAGCATAGCACGCGTTGCGGAAGGCGGTTTCCCGGAGGCCATTGAGAGATTGGCACTTCCTGGCGTTTGCATTCAGGTGCATGTCTAATAAGATGGTTTCTGCGAAAAGGGCGCCGCGCACATGAAGTGCAACAACATTCTCGAAGCCATCGGCCACACGCCGCTGATTCGCCTGAACCGCGTGGCGAAGGATGTGCCACGCCGAAGTTTACGTGAAGGCCGACTACCTGAATCCCGGCGGCTCGGTGAAGGACCGCATCGCCATCTCGATGATTGACGAGGCGGAGCGCAAGGGCTTGCTCAAGCCCGGCGGCACGATCATCGAGGGCACTTCCGGCAATACCGGCATGGGGTTGGCGCTGGTCGCGGCCGTGCGCGGCTACAAGATGGTTTTCACTATCACCGACAAGCAGTCGAAGGAAAAAATGGATCTGCTGAAGGCGTTCGGCGCGGAAGTGATCGTGTGCCCCACGGCCGTCGAGCCGGAAGATCCGCGCAGCTACTATTCGGTGGCCAAGAAACTCGCGCGCGAAATTCCCAATTCCTATTATCCCGAATCAATACGAAAACCCCATGAATCCCGAAGCGCACTACCGCACCACCGGCCCGGAAATCTGGGAAGACACCGAAGGCAAGATCACGCATTTCGTTTGCGGCATGGGCACCGGCGGGACCATCAGCGGCGTGGGCCGCTATCCTGAAGGAAAAAAATCCGCAGAGTCAAGATTATCGGCGTCGATCCCGTCGGATCGCTCTATCTACGAATATGTCAAGACGGGCAAGATCGGCAAGGCGCACACCTATGTGGTGGAGGGCATCGGCGAAGATATTTTCCCGCGACCATGGATTTCAAGGTCCTCGACGACGTGATGCAGGTGAACGACGAAGAGTGTTTCGTCTGGGCGCGCGCGGCTGGTCAAGCGCGAAGGGATTTTCACCGGCGGATCGGGCGGCGGCTGCGTTTCGGCGGCGCTGCGCGTGGCGAAGAATTGCCAGAAGGGCGACTTGGTCGTGGCGTTCCTGCCGGATACCGGCACCGCTACTTGAGCAAGATTTACAACGACGGCTGGATGCGCGAGCACGGTTATGCCGAAGCGGAAGTGACGCTCACCGCCGCCGATGTGATTCGCGTGAAGCGCCAAAACGGAAAAACGCGCGACCTGATTATCGTGCGGCCCCAATCAGACCGTGTTTCAGGCGCTGCACGACCATGCAGCAGCAGGATATTTCGCAGCTGCCGGTGTTTCGAGGAGAACGATGCCGTCGGCACGATTTACGAGGATCAAATTCTGAATCTGGCGCTGCAAGGGAAAGATCTGCGCAAGCTGATCATGCGCGAAGTGATGGGCGCGGCGATGCCGCAGGTCCCTGCGAACGCGCCGGTCGAGCGCGTGACCCATCTGCTGAGCCACGAAAGCCCGGCGGTTTTCGTGGAGATGGAAGACGGCAAGCTCGAAATCGTCACGAAATTCGACTTGATGGATACGGTCGCGGGACTCGCCGGAGCAAGCGATGGACAATTGCGTCGCGCCCATCTGCACCAATGTTTCAGCCGTGGGTTTGGAAACTTCCTGTCCACAGACTCTGATTTCACCGTCCCCGCCGTGCTAAGCCGAGTTGGCATTCGGGACATCCAGAAAAACGATGAAGATTGAAGATTTCAACCAACGCTCGGAAATCGTGCTCGTGGCCGACGGAGCCATGGGCTCGATGCTGTTTGAGGCCGCCGGCCCCCAGCGCTGCCTCGACGAACTGAATGCCACACACGGCGAGGAAGTCTTCGCGTCCACAGGCCTATCTCGAAGCCGGCGCGCAAATCATCGAGACCAACACGTTCGGCGCCAATCGGCACAAGCTTGCGCGCATTCGGCCTGGCCGAACGCGTCGCCGAATTCAATCATCGCGGCGTGAAAATCGCGCGCGAGGCCCGCGAAGCCGCCACGCACGAAGTCCTGATCGCCGGCTCGATCGGCCCGCTCGGACGTTGTCCGGCAGGTGCGCGACACGCCCGTGCCCAAGCCGATACTGAAATTTTTCGCGAGCAGGCGAGGCGCTCGAAGAACGCGGCGTCGATCTTTTTCATTCTGGAAACGTTCGGCGATGCCGAGGAACTCGCTTGCCGCGATCGACGCGATTCGTTCCTTTTCCCAGCTGCCGATCGTCGCCCAGCTCACCTATTCCGAAGAAGGAACCACCCTCGGCGGCACGCGCCCGCGAGACGCGTGGGAATGCTGAAAGACGAGGATATCCAGGCCATCGGCGCGAATTGCACGGTGGGCCCGCAGCTGCTACTTGCCCATTCTTCAGGAACTCGCCGCGATTGCCGGATCGTTCCGCTGAGCGCCATGCCCAACGCCGGATTTCCGCAACGCGTCGGCGACCGCATCGTCTATCCGAAATCTTCGCCCGAATATTTCGCGCTGTTTGCGCGCGAAGCGGTCGCCTCGGCGCGCGCATTCTGGGCGGCTGCTGCGGCACCACGCCGGAGCACATCCGCGCCATGGCCGACGCGGTGAAGAGGCTGAGAGCCCGCAAGCACCCGGCGCGATTCGCGAGGTGAGCCGCGACGGTGGAAGCAGTTCCGAACAGCACGGCGAATCCGCGTCGCCGCGCGCGAGCCGGAAAGCGCGCTCTGGAAGAAAATCCAGGCGCAGAAAGTTCGTCGATCTCCGTGGAAATCGATCCGCCGAAGGGCACTTCGATCGACCGCGTCCTCGAGCAGGTGCGAAACGTCATGGCCTCGAGGCCAAGTGGACGCCATCGACGTCAACAGCGGCACGCTGGCCCGCGTCGGCATGGACGCGCTGGTCGCTGGCCGGCGCTCTCGAAGCGCGCGGCATCGAAACGATTCCGCATCTCACCACGCGCGACGCGAATCTCATCGGCCTGCAGGCCATGCTGCTGGGCGCGTGGACCGTCGGCGGCGTGCGCAACGTTCTGGCCATCACCGGCGATCCGCCGTCGCTCGGCGATCATCCGGAAACGCAGCGGCGTCTACGAAGTCGATTCCATCGGCCTGGTGAAGGTCATCGCGCGCCTCAATCAGGGAACCGACTGGGCCGGGAAAAATCTCGGCGGCGCGACGAATTTCACCATCGGCGTCGCCGTCAATCCGCGTCGCCGAAGAATCTGGACGAGGAGATGCGGCGCTTCCACGCAAAGGTCGAAGCGGGCGCGCACTTCGCCATGACCCAGCCGATTTTCGATCCCGGAGCACTGGGAGCGTTCCTGAAACGCATCGGCGGAAAATCGCCGATCCCGGTGCATGGTCGGATTGTGGCCGCTGACCAGTTACAAGCAGGCGCTGCGCCTGAACAACGAAGTGCCCGGCATCGTGATTCCCGAGCCGCTGCTGAAGCGAAATGGAAGCTGCGGGGACTGCGGCGCGCGACCGCGGATTTCGCGCTCGCGCGCCAAATGCTCGATTGGGCGCGCACGGCTCGCGAGAGCGGAATTGCCGGCGCGTATTTGATTCCGCCATTCAAGCGTTACGAAGAAATTCTCGATCTTTTCCATTGACCGGCCGGCCGCGAAGCGCAGACCACCTAAAACAGCCAGAAATGCTTCCGGCGGCGTTTTTGCGAGCTCTCTCCGTCCGCCTCAATGAGCTCGGGTACGCACGGTATGGGCCGGCCTTCAAAAACTGCAAGAGGGTTGTCCACCATCAACGCATGCGCGAGTTCCTCGCCGTACGTACGCGCCACATGCGCATACGTTTCCTTCAGGCGAAGCGGCCTGCTCGTCGTGTTGTGCGCATCGCTGGCGATGAAGTGAAACACGCCCGCATCGAGCCACTTTTCCGCCATTTCCTGCGCGGTGCGCCCGAATTTTCCCATGATCGACTGCGCCGTTACCTGCGCGTAACAACCCTGGCGCAACCATTGGAACAGGCGCTGCGGCTTCGTGCGAATGAGCGGATTGCGCTCCGGGTGAGTGATGATCGGCGTCAGTCCCGCCAACTGCAAGCGATGCAGTTCCTGGTCCATGGCAGCCGGAATAGAGTAGTCCGCGAATTCCACAAGCAGATAGTTCTTCTGGTTCAGCGTGAAGCGTGTGGGGTTCTCGCGAATCGCCTGAAGATTCTCGAAGCTGAGATGAAAATCGCAGCCGGTCGCGAACTTGATCTTGCCTTCGTACCGCGCCTGCAGTTCATCGCGGCGCTGCTTAATTAAGTCCGGATCGAAAACATAGCGTGAATTGGAGTGCGGCGTACAAATGATGTGGGTGACGCCGTCCTCGACCGCCATGTCCGCCATGGCGAGCGAGATTTCGACCGATTCCGCGCCGTCATCAAGGCTCGGAAGAATGTGGCAGTGAATATCAATCATGTAAGAAGCCAGAATAGCCCATCACCGCCCGTGAGCAAAAGCAAACGGTTGACGCGCCAGGATTCGGTACATACATTCTTTCATGTAAGCCCCTGAGATTGTGATACTTGCTATACTTAGGAGCTTTTATGCCGCACTTCGACAGAACCTGACAATTGGCGAAACAAGGAGAGAGCATGGCCGCGGAGCGGACGCCGGAGTTTTTTGCCGGAAAGAACGTGAAAGTGGGAATCATCGGTTGCGGTTACGTGGGGCTGCCTCTGGCATTGCGCTTTGCGGACGATCGGCCAGCACGTGACGGGATTCGATCTCGATGAAAATAAAGTGAAGCAAGCTGAATGCGGGCAAGTCTTACATTCAGCATATTCCGGCGGCCAAGATTGAGGCGACACGTAAAGGCGAGGCGTTTTGAGGCGACCACGGATTTTTCCAAGTTGCGCGACATGGATGCCGTTCTGATCTGCGTCCCCACGCCGCTCGACGAACGGCGCGAGCCTGACCTCAGCTACGTGGAACAGACGGCGCGCGCCATCGCTCCGCATTTGCAGCGCAACCAACTGATCGTGCTCGAGAGCACCACGTATCCGGGCACCACGGAAGAACTCGTGCTGCCGATTCTCGAAGACGGGCGGACTGCGGTGCCCGGTCGAGCGGACGCAGCCGGAAGTACGGCGACGGATTTTTATCTGGCATTTTCTCCGGAGCGCGAAGATCCCGGCAATAAGCAGTACGGCCTCGCGCAAATTCCGAAAGTCGTGGGAGGAGTGAATCCGGCGAGCGGGAAAGCGGCTGCGGGTCTCTACGCGCAGATCGTCTCGCGCGTGGTTCCGGTAAGCTCGCACGCGGGCGGCGGAAATGGTGAAGCTGCTCGAAAACATCTTCCGCTGCGTGAACATCGCGCTCGTGAACGAGCTCAAGCAGCTCTGCCTGCGCATGGGCATCGACGTCTGGGAAGTGATCGACAGCGCGGCGACGAAGCCATTCGGCTTCATGCCGTTTTATCCGGGGCCGGGGCTGGGCGGGCATTGCATTCCCGTCGATCCGTATTACCTGTCCTGGAAAGCGCGCGAATACGATTTCGCGACGCGCTTCATCGAGCTGGCCGGGGAAATCAACACGGCCATGCCGTACCACGTGGTCGAATGCCGTGGCGCAAGCGCTGAACGAGCGGCAGAAGAGCATCAAAGGCTCGAAAATTTTGTTGCTCGGGCGTGGCTTACAAGAAGGACGTGGACGATCTGCGCGAGTCGCCTTCGTTGAAGCTGCTCGAACTGCTGACGCAGCGCGGCGCGCGTGATGGATTACAACGATCCCTATTTCCCTGCGCTGCACAAAATGCGGCACTACGATTTTTCCGATATGCGCTCGGTGGATCTCACGCCGGAAAAGCTCGGGAGTTACGATTGCGTGCTGATCGCGACGGATCATTCGAGTTACGATTACGACGCGATCGTGCGCGGATCAAAGCTAGTGGTGGACACGCGAAACGCCACCCGCCGTGTGCAGAACGGGCGCGAAAAAGTCATCCCTTGCTGAGTTGGCACGCACCCACAAATCAGCGTCCTGTTAACTATAAGCGGCCTATAGCCCGTTGGTTCCATTGCGCCGGTACTGCCCAGCCGCTACTGTCTGGGCTGTGCCGACCCAGACCAAACCGCAGCAGGAAAAAGGCGCGCTGATTACCGACCCCGGTCGGCGGCGCAGCATGCGCGTGTTATTGAGCGTACCGATCCTAGTAAGCGGCAAAGATGCTGAAAATAATGGGTTTACAGAAGAAGCCCGCACCCTTGTGGTGAACGCGCACGGCGCTCTTATTGCGCTTGCTACAAGAGTGCTGCCAAACCAGATTGTCGGTATCGCGAACAAAGCAACGCAACAGTCACTCGATTGCCGCATCGTCCACGTCGGAAACCCGCAGGGCGGTAAGATGCAGCTTGGCGTGGAGTTTGTAAAGCCTTCGCCCACTTTTTGGCAGATCGACTTCCCGCCGGACGATTGGGTTGTCCCTGAAGACTAATGGCAAGCTCTGCAAACGCATCGTTACTCAGCGCTGCTCGGAGCCTGTCAGCTCCACGCGTAAATCCCCAAACGGCAACTCCGCCGCAAACTGCACAGGCGTGCGCGCAGCATCATTGGCCACCCAGATCGTGAAGTGAACGCCCGCGTCCTCGGCGCCATTGCGGAAGAGCCGAATCGAGATGCGCGACGCCATGAAACTTCCCGTGTCGACCTGGATCGAGTCGGATGCCGCCTCAATCTGCGCGCGCATTTCATATAGATCGTGCCCATCGTAAACGGGAACGCGAACCTCGGGCGTGCGCTGCCAATCGACCGCCCGCAACGTGAAGAGGACGCCAAGCGGATCGCGCGTCCCCGGCGAAACGATCACCGCGGGTCCCGGCGCTCGATCCTGCTGCCCCGGGTGAATCAGGTCATACACCTTGGCGGTGCTTTTGCCCAATTCGCCGCGATACATTTCAAATCGGCGGCTCTCGAGCGACGAAACGTCCGTGTAAGAATCGAACTGGTCGTCGACGGGAAAAAGCGTATGCACCGAACCAACCGTATGAATCGTCGCCCGAAAATGCCACGTCGGCCAACCGAACAGGTTCCGCCGCTCGGGGACGCTGAGCTGGACCTTGGCTGCGTCGTCGAAGGAAGTCCACGCAACCCGGTAATCGAGTTTCTCGCCGATATGGAATGGTATTGCGGCTTCTGCAAGCGCGCCTTTGGCCGGCTCGGAGTCAAAAACGCGTGATGATTTTCCAGACGCGAGCGCCACGCAGGCCAGCACAACGATGGCGGCCGTAATTCGCGCCGGAAATTTCGGGAAATTGATGTGGGTTTTCTCCATCCGCCATTCCGTAAACCAGCGTACAATTCGCGATGCGCTGCCCGGACAGCGCAAGATATTCAAGCGTACCCGAAAGGGTTCGATGAATCAGCATCGGCAAACGCTGCTCGATCGGGTGAGCGGCGGCGTTCCCAGACCACTCGGGGGTAGACCTTCGTGCGTTACCTTGTCACCGGCGGCGCCGGCTTTATCGGTTCAAATATTGTGGATGAATTGTTGCGGCGCGCTCACGCGGTCACCGTGCTCGATGACCTTTCGACCGGAAAAGAACAAAACATTGCGCACGTGAGCGGCAAAATCGATTTTCGCAAAGGCACGATCACGGATCTTGAAACCGTCCGTGCCTGCTGCGAAGGAATCGATTATGCGATTCATCTCGCTGCTCGCACCTCGGTTCCGAAGTCCGTGGGGAATCCTCTTGAAACGAATTCGGTCAATATTGACGGCACATTGAACGTCCTCGTCGCCGCGCGCGATGCAAAGGTCAAGCGACTCGTGTTTGCCGCGTCCTCTGCTGCTTATGGCGAGACGCCCACGTTGCCTAAAGTCGAGACCATGCAACCGGCGCCGATTTCGCCCTACGGCGTCACAAAGTACGTCGGCGAACTCTACGGCCAGGTGTTTCATCGTATCTACGGTCTCGAATGCGTCTCGTTGCGCTATTTCAATGTGTTCGGCCCGCGTCAGGATCCTTCGTCGCAATATTCAGGAGTGCTCTCGAGGTTCATGCTCGCTGTCCTCGAGGGGAAACCGCCCGTGATCTTTGGCGATGGAGAGCAATCGCGCGATTTTACGTACGTCGACAATGTAGTCGACGAAACCCTCCGCGGCTGCGAGGCGGCGGGAGCGTCGGGGCAGGTCTTCAACGGCGGCACAGGTGCACGGATCACGTTGAATCAAGTAGTCGGGCTTCTCGAGAAAATCACCGGCCGCAAACTCAAAGCGCAGCATGAACCGCCGCGTGCGGGCGACATTCGCGATTCGCAAGCCGACGTCACGCTGGCGCGCGACATTCTCGGCTACCAGCCCCTGGTTGCGTTCGAAGAGGGTTTGCGACGCACGTGGGCGTGGTATAGCAAGGAATATCGAACGCAGAAGAGCTGATTCCCTGGCCAGCCGGCGGCCGCGCCTTCTTTTCATTTGTTATTAGCGCAGTTCCCCTGCCCTCTTGCGGACCATTCGCAAAAAGAGCATAAAAGTTGGCAAGGAGCGCTTCAGCACATGAACACCTGCCTTCTACGCATCGGTGGAAAAGCAAGACCTGCAGCAAATGGCGCGACGTTCGAACGCAGAAATCCCGTTAGCGATGACGTCGTTACGCGCGCCGCCGCGGCCACCATCGAAGACGCTGCGGCAGCCGTCGACGCCGCGTCCGCTGCCTTTCCTGTGTGGTCGGCGCTCGGCCCGAACCAGCGGCGTGCGCTGCTTTTGAAAGCTGCTGACCGGCTTGAGGCGAGCACGGGCGATTTCGTTGCACGCGTCGGCGCCGAAACCGGCGGCACTGCTCCTTGGACCGGCTTCAATGCGATGCTGGCCGCCGGAATGCTGCGCGAGGCCGCATCGCTAACAACGCAGGTCACCGGCGAAGTGATTCCCTCCGATACGCCGGGATCGTACGCATTTTCCGTGCGCCAGCCAGCTGGCGTCGTACTCGGAATCGCTCCGTGGAATGCGCCTGTGATTTTGGGCGTGCGCGCCATTGCCACGCCGCTCGCGTGCGGCAATACCGTCGTTCTGAAGGCATCGGAGATTTGTCCGGCGACGCATTCGCTGATCGTTGAGGTGCTCGAAGAGGCCGGTTTGCCCGCGGGCAGCGTCAACCTGATTACGAATGCGCCCGCCGATGCTGCGGCGATTGTGGAGAGCCTGATTGCGGATCCTGCGGTGAGGCGCGTGAACTTCACCGGCTCGACAAAGGTGGGCAGGATCGTGTCTGAAATCGCGGGGCGCCATCTCAAGCCGGCGCTTCTCGAACTCGGCGGGAAAGCGCCTTTGGTCATCTTGGATGACGCCGACCTCGACGCAGCGGTGAATGCGGCGGCGTTCGGCGCGTTCGCGAATCAGGGCCAGATCTGCATGTCGACCGAGCGCATCGTGATCGACGAAAAAATCGCAGACGCGTTCGCCGCCAAATTGAAGGCAAAAGCCGCGGCCCTGCCCGCTGGCGCTGAAGGGAGTGTCGTCCTTGGGCCGATGGTGAGCCAGGCAGCGGCGGCGCATATCGAAGAACTCGCGCGAAACGCGGAAGGAAAGGGAGCAAAGGTCGAGCTCGCGCCCAAACTGACACAGCGAGCTGTCCTCAGCGCGGCTGTCGTCGATCGCGTGACGCCGGCGATGCGCTTGTACTCGGAGGAATCGTTTGGGCCAATCGTTGCGATCGTCCGCGTAAACGGCGATGAGGAGGCGATTCGCGTGGCGAACGATACGGAGTACGGCTTGTCCGCGGCTGTCTTTAGCCAGAACATCACGCGCGCGCTGAACGTTGCCACGCGCATCAATTCCGGGATTTGCCACATCAACGGCTCGACCGTCGCGGATGAGGCCCAAATGCCTTTTGGCGGAGTAAAAGCCAGCGGCTACGGCCGTTTCGGAGGCAAAGCAGGCGTGGCCGAATTCACAGACTTGCGCTGGATCACGATCGAAACCAATCCGCACTATCCATTCTAAAATGAGTCTGCTGTCTTTTGCGGATTTGCCCTCTCCCATTTAATGGCTCCTTTTTGAACTCCCTTCGCTCAGCTTGTATATTGAAAGGACCGATGGCTCGGAAAAAGAAGCGTGCCAAAAGGCGCATTTTTCTGCTTTCGCCTGCGAATCTTGCCGGGCGCCGCGCCGAAATTTTGCTACGCGAGGCGGCAAAATTCGATCTTGCCACGCGCGTGCGCGCCGGCGGCGCTCCGATCGGCGAGGTCTTCAGCTTCATTAGCGGCCTATATTTTCGGGGCAAACTGGCGTATGCCAATGCATTCTCCGATCCGGCTACGGCGCGCCATTCCATTTTCATCATCACGGCCACACGCGGCCTTGTGGCTCCGCATGCGCCTATCGGCTGCGATGACCTCGCCGAGATGGCGGGCGTCGCCATCAACTGCAATGATTCGCGCTATCGCGCGCCTCTCGAACGCGATCTGGCGAAATTGGCGCGGCGCATTGGCAACTCGATAGAGATTATTCTTCTCGGCAGCGTCGCCACTCCCAAATATCTGGAGCCGCTCTCCAAGATTTTCGGTCAGAGGCTGCTCATCCCTATAGATTTTATCGGCAAAGGCGATATGAGCCGTGGCGCAATGATGCTGCGAGCCGTTCGCAGCATGGTTCCGCTCGCATACGCGCCAGTACTCTCGCCGCACAACAGCAGCAGGCGCTGACCAACACACAGATGGTCGCGCGGATTGCTGCGCACCTTTTCGCGCGGTAATCCGTTATATTGGAACGCGCCATGCCCCATTACATCGGCGCCATCGACCAAGGCACCACCAGCACGCGCTTCATCGTCTTCGACAAATCCGGTCGCGTCGTCTCTGTCGCGCAGCGCGAACACGAACAAATCTATCCGCGCCCCGGCTGGGTCGAACACGATCCGGAAGAAATTTGGCGCCGCACGCAGGAAGTGATCGCTGACGCGATGGAGCAGCGCGCACTTCAGCCGGCCGATCTGGCCGCCATCGGCATCACCAATCAGCGCGAAACGACCGTCGTCTGGAATCGCAAAACCGGCGAACCCGTTCACAACGCTATCGTTTGGCAGGATATTCGCGTCGAAGACGCGGTCGCGGAATTTTCCCGCGGCGGCGGACAGGATCGTTTTCGCGCGAAGACAGGCCTTCCGCTCGCTACGTATTTCAGCGGCCTGAAACTTCGCTGGATTCTGCAAAATGTCCCCGAAGCAAAGCAGCAAGCCGACGCGGGCGAACTTCTCTTCGGCACGATTGACACATATCTTGCCTGGAAACTAACCGGCGGCCCGCACGGCGGCGTTCATGTCACCGACGTGACCAACGCAAGCCGTACGCAACTCATGAATCTCGCCGCGCTCTCCTGGGACGACGAAATGCTCGCCGCATTCGAAATCCCGAAGCAGATGCTTCCGCGCATCCGCTCCAGCAGCGAAAAATACGGCGCCGCGCAACTCCCGGCAATAAACAATGTCCCGATTGCAGGCATTCTCGGCGACCAGCACGCCGCGCTCGTTGGCCAGGCCTGCTTCAATCCAGGCGAGGCGAAAAATACTTACGGCACCGGCTGCTTCCTCGTGATGAATACAGGCCGCACGCCTGTGCAATCCAAACACGGCCTCATCACCACGCTCGCTTACAAATTCGGCTCCCAGCCTGCGCATTACGCGCTCGAAGGCAGTATCGCGATCTCCGGTGCGCTCGTGCAGTGGCTCCGCGATAATCTCGGAATCATCGAGAAAAGTTCGGACATCGAAGCGCTCGCTCGCACTGTGAAAGACAATGGCGGCGTCTACTTCGTCCCCGCATTTTCCGGCTTGTATGCTCCCTACTGGAAGGCAAGCGCGCGCGGCGTTATCGCCGGCCTCACCCGCTACTCAAACAAAGGGCACCTCGCCCGCGCGATCCTCGAAGCCACCGCGTTTCAAACGCGGGAAGTCGTCGAAGCAATGGAACGCGACTCAGGTATCAAACTCGATGTTCTGCGGACCGATGGAGGGATGGTCGAAAATGACCTGTTGATGCAGTTTCAGGCGGATATTCTGAATCGCCCCGTCGTCCGCCCGATGGTGAAGGAAACCACGGCGCTAGGTGCGTCCTACGCAGCGGGATTGACGGTCGGATTCTTCGAAGGCATCGAGGAACTGCGATCCAACTGGGCTGTCGACCAAACGTGGCAGCCGCATATGGACGAACCCACGCGCGCCGAGTTGTATCGCAGCTGGAAGAAAGCCGTTACCCGCTCCTTCGACTGGGCCGAATAAATCCGTTTCTTCCGGAGCGCCGGGAGTTAAAGGAAACACAGTAAGCTCAAGATGATGCGCTTATCAGTTCCTCTACATCTTCGCGGCTAATGCCTTTCGTCTTATGCAGTTTCCATTCGTGCCGTCGGGCGAACGCAGCGAACCAACATTTAACTTGATCAGCTGTGACGTTGTAGACCATGACGCTTCCGCGACCGTTCGCGACAGTGTTGGCGCTATACCAGATAAAACATCCGGAGCAGGCGAAGGCCTGGACTCGCTTCTGCAAGTTCGCTCTGCTCGGTTGTTTTTTAGATCGGTGAGGCACACTCGACGGTACCTCTACATAATCATCGCCAGCGCGGGCAAATGACCATTGGGCCATCACCCTGTTGGGATTGAAAGGCGGAAACGTCACTTTGTCTTGATAGAACTCATCATGAGCCGCGTCGTATAGGTTCAATAATGCAGGGAACTGGTAATCCACAGTACCGTTACCTGAAAACCGCAACCACTTGTGGTCGAACCAGTTATCAATTTGAATGACCCATAAACCTTCCGGAAATTCCCGCATTACAAGTCCGCGCACAAGCGAATCAACCAACATGATGAAATATGGGTCGTCTGTCTCGCCAAGCTCAATCTTCGTCCGCTTGAAGAACATTATTCCACCGATTCACAGTCTACACCGAAAAGTCGGCCGACTCCTGATGAGTTAGCTTCACAGACCAATACCCACCTAGTACTTGATATGGACGGATTCACCGTTACACGGGCGACGTCTCTGCAACCCACCTTGAGATACACTCTCTCGATGGAGATAGAGGATGGCCAACCTGCCGCTTGATTATGTGGAGCGACAGCTTCTTGGTTTCGTGCGCTCATACGCGTGTGTCCAAGAATCGGGCACGAATGATGAACAGGTGAAAGTGCTGCGTGATATTTGCTCCGCGATGGCTCGGCTCTTGGGGCAACTGTTGGAATTGGATGGAAGATGGAACCGCTATTGGTGGGTCGATGATGTGCTGCCGTCTTCGGCGAAAAATCCCACGTTGGGAAGGAATCTTTCTTCTCACCAATTGTCATTGGATGGCCTACTGATTTACGGACAGCGAGGCAGCAGCAGACAATGGGTCGAACCCTGTTGGGCTTTATTCTCGGATGATGGGTGCGTCTTTAGTTATCAAATATGCTGTGGCGACGCGTCGCGTAGGATGGGAACGATCAGCTATGCCGAGCGACATAAGCTCGGAGGAAGAGCTTTGCCGAAGCGCTGGGAATTCTCGTTTTCCAAAGCCGCTTTTACCTAGGCCCTGATAACTCGTCTGCCGGTACATATTCAGGCCGAGTACGCCACTTTTCCATAGCGCGTTTCTCAGGACGTGTTTTGAGCCCGACTAGTGCTTTTGCGGGTGTACTGGCTTTCTGTTCATCGTTACCGTGGCACGGAGATGGATGCAGGAGCTAAAGCAGACAGCGCGTCTGGTTTGTGCATCACGGTTAGGCCCGACTAATTTGACGCCGTGGAGGTTCAAAATGAGATTGCCGATTGCTTTCAGTATCGGAGCTGTTCTTGGAGCGGACGCTGCCATCGTTTTCGCGCCTAAAATTAACGAAAGAATACGCAGGCCGTTGGTCGACAGGGTTAATCGCGGCATCGAGCGCGGGCAGGCTAAGGTTCATAAGATTGCCGGCCAAATAATTCGGGCGGCTGAGCAAGCGCCGGAAAAGGTTCATCACATCGAGGATGCCGTCGATGCCGGCGTTCGCGCCTTGAGGAGGAATTCCACGGGTCCAAGCTCGCTCTTAAACCGGGCCGCTTAGTGAATGGAGTGCTTCGCCGGCTTACGCGTCCTAATGGCTCTCGTGTGCTTTCGCTACGCATTGAAATGAAGGGCCATCACCCTCCAGCATGCACGGGACGAGAACGCCGTTTCCCGGGACTTACACTGATTGGCCCAGTGTTAGTTCAAAAGCCAAATGCAATTCAAAACCGTGACATGCGCGTGAAAGTTCGGACTGCGAGCGGTAGGATAATCGACCTGATTGGACCAAAGTCCCGATAAGTCGGCAAACCCGACATGCGGTGGGCTAGTACCGCAGATGGCGCGGGCATTACACCCGCGGTTCGTTCCATAGACGCACGCTAATCACGTTTGTAAGCGATTAGGTGAAACGAACGGAGCGGGTGAGGTTGCACTCATCACCACGTAAGCCCAACGGCCTTTCTCATGGCATCTTCGAATGATTGATCGTCGAGGCTTCTTCGCAAGCCCAAAATCATCTCAGCGTCTTGGCCGACCGGCACACGGAGCGGTGTCGCGGGGTCTTCGATTGCACTGGCGGTGGCCAATGCGACCACTTCGGGTCCGGGTCGACCAGATGGCCCCGTCATTTTGGTATCGGCTCCGGCCCACTGCTCCCAAAGTCCGGCGTAGTCGGGTGGTCCTTTATGAGGCTCGATCGGTTTTATGCCAGTAGCGATGTTTCCAGGCTCGATTAACACGCAGCGTATTCCAAAGTGACGGACTTCAAAGTGCAGTGATTCGGTCAAGGCTTCGAGCGCGAACTTGGAGGCGCTGTAGGCTGCTCGAAGCGGCGAGGAGACCCGCCCGTTCACACTCGACACATTCACGATAACGCCGGAACCCCGCTTTCGCCAGGCGGGCAAGACCGCCTGGATTACGCGTAACGGGCCGAGCGTGTTTGTCTCGAACATCTGTCGGAAACGATCCAGTGGATAGCCTTCCACCGGCCCTCCGCCAGATGTTATCCCTGCGTTGTTGACGATTGCATCGAGCGGACCAACCTCTTCAAGGCACTGCGACACGGAGTCGTCGCTGGTGACATCAAGCACATGTGCCTGGATGCCTTCCGATCCACTCAACCCGGATACGTCGGTGGCGACGACTGAATGCCCTCGGTTGGCAAGTACCTGCGCCGTTGCCATCCCTATGCCGCGTGCCGCACCCGTAATCAAAATCTTTAGTGCCTTTGACATTCGGAAGTCCTCTTGCGTGTCGTAGTTAGTCTTCTACGGTTTGTTCGCCAGCCACCGCACAAATCTACACCTCCGGGCCAGAGACCTCCCTTTTTCCTCGGAAGAGGTAACGGTCGAACGGCCTGCAGCAGGTGGGCCATCAGAAACAGCGAGAAGCGCAGCCCCGAGCGAGGTGATCGCGCGCCACAGAACGCGGGATCAAGGCTGCGAAGTTCGTAACTCCTCTAAAGTCCGAAACACAGACATGTACAGGTCTAGTACCCTAGCTGGGCGGGGAAATTACATGGCCTATTCCCGAGCATGCCGGCAGCAGCGCCCTATTGCGTATTCCCGCCGCGCCCGCGTCCTGCTCCACGTCCCGGCCGCGGGGCCTGCGCTGCCTGCAATAGCTTATCGAACTCCTCGCGCGACATCTTCAGTTTCTCCGGATGGGCATCGATCCACTTCGCAAATCCGGCATATTTCGCCGCGTTCCAGCCGCCCTCGAACTCGCCGCCATTCGCGCCTTGGCTATTCAGCTCAAAATTGTAGGAATCCTGCAGATTCGTAAATTCGGCATGGGAAATCGCGTCCTCGGCAAGTATGGCAGGGATGAAAATCACGCCATCGCGTTTCGCCAGCACCAGATCGCCCGGCAACACCGTCGCGCGCCCGATCCGCACCGGCACATTGATGCCAGTCAACTGCATCTGCGCCCACGCTGAAGGATCGTAGCCGAGATAGAAGCCGTTCAAGTTTGCAATTTCGCGATTCTCCTCCGCGTCGCGAATGCCCGCGTAGAAAATGAATCCCGAATGCGTATGCGCGGCGATCCCGCTTCCCAGATTCGACCCGATGATCGTCCCTTCGATGATTTTCCCGTAGCCGTCGACGACCATCGTGTCGCCCATTTGCAGCTCGTCAATCACCCAGCTGTTCGTGCCGCTTACGCGTCCTTCGGTTTTCCCTTCCGCCGCAACCGGAGCCTGCATGTCCGGGCGCGTCGGCATGAACTGCGCCGTCAGCGCGCGTCCGGCAAACGGTTCATCCGGATGCAGCGCCTGCCAGTCTCCTTGAAACTGATTCTGATACCCGTGCTCGCGCAGATAATCCCACACGTCCTCAATCGAGACGTCCAGCGCGCGCACAAGCAGGTCATCCGCCACTTTTGGCCGCCCATCTGGAAAGCGCGGCCCCGTCCAATCGGACGTGTAAAACAAAATCTCTTCCTTCGTCTGCTTCACCTGCGCGCCGGCAGGCGCTACCGCACCGATCGCCATCGCCAAGCAGGCCAATACGGCCGCTAAAATTCTGCTCCTCATGTTTTCCCCCGTTATCCCAAAGCGAGTATCGCCAGTCAAAATGCTCACTCGCTTTTCGTAAACGGCCTCATTCTGCGAGCCGTCTCAGAGCAAGTCAACTCACTTCAGCGGCGTCACCTTGCCTGGATCGACGCGAAAATCGATGTAACTCACAGGCCCGTCGATTGACGTGAACCGGTGCGGCATCCCCGCCGGAATCACGACCACGTCGCCAACACCCACGTGACGGCTTGACCCGCCCTGAATTCCCGTTCCACGCTCACTCGGCCCGATCTCAGGCAGTCCCGTCGCCGTACCAAATGGCTTCGGATCCGTTAGCGTGCCGCCGGTCTCGAGCATTCCGCTCCCTTCCGTGATGTAATAAATTTCCGTAACTTTCTCATGCAGGATCGCATCGTGCGTTTCCGGCGTGAGCCGTCGCACCAGCGCTACGCCGACATTCGAGTTCCCCGCGTCGACCGAGCGCAGCGTGAGATCGAACGTTCCCGGTATCGCGCCCGGCGTCGGTTTCGCATTCTTCATCGCCGCTTTCATCTCACCCGAGCTGACCACAACGGCGCTTGCGGGCACCGCCGGCGCTTTTGCCGGCCGCCCCAAACCAAACAAGAACAAAACGAAAATCAGGTTCAGCATTTTGAGCCTCCAAGATCGCTAAGCGAACTGTCAGCCGCCGCGATATTACACAATATTCGTACCGTTGCGCGACCAGCTTTCGAGAAGAAGCGCCCTAACCGCTTGGCTGTTCTCCTTCGCACCTCGCCTCCTATACTTTCTTTACCTCCTCTCAATAACCTGCTAAAAACGCACCGACCCTAAAGCTCTTCCGGAGGCAATCCGCGTGAACTCATCACCATTCATCGGCGAATTCATGGGCACATTGGTCTTGATTCTTCTCGGCGATGGCGTCGTCGCCAACGTGCTGCTCAAGCGCTCCAAGGCCGAAGGCGCGGGCTGGATGGTGATCACCGCGGGATGGTGCTTCGCGGTCATGGCGGGAATCTTCACCGCCGTCGCGTGCGGCAGCAGCGACGCCTACTTGAATCCCGCCGTCACGCTCGGCTTCGCCATTGCGGACGGACATTACTCGAAGCTGATCTCTTACACCGTCGCCGAATTGCTCGGCGCATTCGCGGGAGCGGTTTTGGTTTGGCTGCACTTCCTGCCGCACTGGAAGGAAACGCCGGATACTTCTTCAAAGTTGGCGTGCTTCTGCACGATCCCGGCGATTCGCAATCGCGCCACGAACCTCGCCAGCGAAATTATCGCAACAGCCGTTCTTGTTTTTGTCGCCGGCGCAATCGTGTCGAAGGCCGTTGCTTCGCCGTCGGCGCTTCCGCCAGGTCTCGGCGCGTATCTCGTCGCGAGCCTCATCTGGGGAATCGGTCTCTCGCTCGGCGGCACCACGGGATATGCAATCAATCCCGCGCGCGATCTGGGCCCGCGCATCGCGCACGCGGTCCTGCCGATAGCAGGCAAAGGCAATTCTGATTGGCCCTACGCGTTGGTCCCAATCGTCGGGCCGGCAATCGGCGCCGCCATAGCCGGTGCCCTCATTCGCGTACTAATCCTGAAGCTTTAAAATCCTGAAGCTCTAGAGGTTTTCTCGATCGCAAAACCTCGTAATCTCACGGACACCTCCGGTTTCGTAGCGACCGGCTTTCTTTTTAGCCGGTCACGCTGCCGAATGCCGCCAACCAAGCTAACGATACAGGCCTCGCCATAGCGTCTTCTGCAATCTGCCCCTTATCCACCGGGTGACACTGGAAACAATTTCGCATGCCGCTCCGCCAGATACACTCCACCGACCACTAGCGCCGCTCCGCTCAACAAATGCCCGCTCGGCCGCTCTCCCAAAATCGATACCGCCAGCACAATCACCACCGGCACCTGCAAATAATTCACGCCCGCCACGCGCGAAGCGTCCACATGCCGCAAGAGCCAGTTGAACATCGTGTAAGAAATCACCGAAGCAAACACGGCCATGTAAACCAGTCCGGACCATCCAACCCATCCCACACTCTTCCAATCGAGCGCAATTCCCTGCCGTACAGCGAGCGGCGCGTACAAAATCGCCGCCACCACCGTCATGTACGTGTTCACCGCGACGGCGTCGTAATGCTCGCCAACGGCCCTTGTCGCCGCGCGCTTTCCCAGCACGGCGTACGTCGAATATCCCATCACGCACCCGATCGTCAGCAAATCGCCCGTGTGAAATGAACTTGACCCTGCGGCCCGGTCCGTCTCCAGCAACAGCACTCCGCCAAACGAAATCACCATGCCGATTAGCTTCGCCGTCGTAAACCGCTCCAGTTTCAGAGCGCTCGCAAAGAGCAGCACAATGATCGGATCGAGTGCGATCAAAATCACCGCGTGCGATGATGTTGTGTAGTTAAGTCCAACAGTGAAGCAGCCCTGATTGATCGCCACGCCGAAAAGCCCCAGCCCGAAAAACGTCCACAGATCGCTTTTGCGCAACGGTGCGCGCTCTCGCGAAAAATAAATCGCCAGCATGCATGCCGCCGCCAGCTCGATGCGAAACGATACAAGCGAAAGCGGATCGATATGTCGTAGCGCGAGCTTGCCGGCCAGATAATTTCCCGACCAGATCGCCAGCATCGTGCCAAGCGAGAAACTTATCGTCCCGCGGCTCGGCTCGCGCGTGGATAAGCCTGAAACTGTCGCACTGGGGGTACTCAAGACGAAAACATGTTACCCGAAAATCCGCGAGCGACATCGCGATTTCCGTCGGCGCGAAACATTGAGATTCTCTCAGGCAACATGGCTACAGCATATACCCGCTGGTTCAACTCTGCGGGCGATGTTAGTCTGCCCGAATGGAGGTGACTTATGAAGTTCACTTCATTCGTTATGGGTATGGGAGCAGGAGCCGCGCTTGCGATGCTCTTCGCGCCCCGATCCGGCGAGGAGACGCGCGCCATGATCTCTGATAAAGCCAGAGAAGGCCGTCAATACGCCAGAGACAGGGCTCGAGATCTTCGCGACATGGCTGGCGATAAGGCTGCCCAGCTGCGTGATAAGGCCAATGATATGGTCGAGCGCGGCAAGGACGCCGTCAACCGGCCTAAAAACGCCGTCTCGGCTGCCATACAGGCCGGCAAGGAAGCCTACGATCAAGAAGCCCAGAAAGTATCCTGACGGCGCTCCACTCGCACCCAGCCCGCGAGACTCTCAATCGCTCCCATCACTTTTTATTCCATTAAGGGAAAGTCCGGGCGGCGCTGGTTTCGTAGAGAGCGGCTCTGTTTTCAGCCGGTCACCAGGCTAGCCGTAGGTGGGCTCGATCGACCGCAATCCATCGAGCGTCTGTTGGTCAGTGCCTTTTGTTTCTATCTGTGAGCCCGCGATTTACTTCCGGTATTGCTCGTCCGTAACCTTTTCCATCCATTCGACTACTTTGCCGTCTTTTCTTTCTTGAATGGCGATATGCGTCATCGCCGTCGTCGGCGCGGCGCCATGCCAGTGTTTCTCGCCCGGTGCGAACCACACCACGTCGCCCGGCCGTATCTCTTCGACGGGTCCGCCTTCGCGTTGCGCCCAACCGCATCCGCACGTCACAATCAACATCTGCCCCAGCGGATGCGTGTGCCACGCCGTCCGTGCGCCCGGCTCAAATGTAACGCTCGCTCCCTGCACAAACGCCGGATCGGGCGCCTGAAAAAGCGGATCGATACGCACCGTGCCCGTAAACCACTCCGCTGGCCCTTTGCCCGAAGGCTGCGTGCCCGCTCTCTTGATTTTCATCCTTGCTCCCCCTCGTTTTATGCTCGAATCAGGCTTTTTTTCCACGCGGCACGCGAACCGTCGCCGACCGGGCGCGTGCGCCGATCATCGGTTTCAAGTAGGAGCTGCTGCGGTATTTCGCCCGATAAGCATGGTCGATGCGGTCGTTGATCGCCCCATCTGTCAAACGAGACTTCCTTTGTTATCCCGGCTGCTGTAATCCTTCCGGCCTTCTGCTGCAACGCCGCTTTGTACCAACTAGACTGCTTCCCGTTGTATGCGCGTACACAGATCGCGTCATCCACTACCACGGACCAAATCCACGTCAAGCTGCCGTAAGTTTCCCGTCCTCCCGGCACGGCGCGATGTGCAGATCATCAGTCTCGGCCATCTTGCGCAATTCGTTTTCCTGCCACGCGCTCATTCTCGAAGCTCCCGGGTACGAACTGTCGCGCTTGCACTTTCGAGTCTCATTCAGATGTTGCTCATTCTTTCGATATGTTCCGGGTACCGTGCTCCCTGTATCGCGATCTTCGATGCTGCTCCTTCAATCTCGCGCAAGTCGTCCTTCGTAAGTTCGATTGCCGCCGCTCCGATGTTCTCCTGCAGTCGATTCAGCTTGGTCGTGCCTGGAATGGGAACGATCCACGGCTTCTGCGCCAGCAGCCACGCAAGCGCAATTTGAGCTGGCGTCGCCTTCTTCTTCATTGCAATCTTCTGAAGCAGATCCACCACGGCCTGATTCGCTTTCCGGTTCTCCTCGTTAAACCGCGGCAGTTGGCTGCGAAAATCGGTGCTGTCGAAATTCGTCTTCTCGTCGATCTTGCCCGACAGAAAACCCTTGCCCAGCGGGCTGTACGGAACGAACCCGATGCCAAGCTCCTCAAGCGTTGGCAACACGTCCTCTTCGGGTCGTCGATACCAGAGTGAGTACTCGCTTTGCACCGCCGTCACAGGCTGCACCGCATGCGCGCGCCGAATCGTCTTTGCCGCCGCTTCAGACATGCCGAAATGCTTCACTTTGCCTTGCTGAATCAACTCCTTCACGGTTCCCGCCACGTCCTCGATCGGCACCTCGGGATCGACCCGATGTTGATAGAGCAGATCGATCAATTCGACTCTAAGTCGCTTGAGTGAGCCCTCAACCGCTTTCTTGATGTGCTCCGGCTGGCTGTTCAGCCGCACCCATCCGGGACTTCCGTCCGGCTTGAGTTCGTAAGCGAACTTCGTCGCGATCGCCACTTGATCGCGAAACGGAGCCAGCGCTTCTCCAACAAGTTCTTCGTTCGTGTAAGGTCCATAAACTTCCGCCGTATCGAAAAACGTGACGCCGAGCTCGACCGCCTTTCGAATGAGCGAAATCATCTCCTGCTTGTCCTTCGGGGGCCCATAACTAAAGCTCATCCCCATGCAGCCAAGCCCAATCGCCGAAACCTCCAGCCCGCTTGTCCCTAATCTGCGTTTCTCCACTGTCATCCTCCAAAGCTGTAACTTCTCTATGCGTCTATGCGATGTTGCATCGGTCTCGCTTATCGTGAAACAAAGCAATCGTCATTCCGAGGATGCGCAGCGACCCGAGGGACCCTCTCGCCTTCTTCTCGCTCGACTCGAAACCCGAACCCGCACGACTCCCAACACATTCGCAAGCTCTCCGTTGACGTTTGACGCATGCCGATATTAGGGCCTTATGTCGCTGAGCCGCTTTCCCGATCCTACCGATTCTTTGCCTATTCCTGTCTGGTCGCTTGATTTTGTGCACGGCGCACGTGAGCCGTAGTAACGTTATGGCGGAGGTCGGCAGCAATGAGATTTTCCCGTAGAACTATGGCGCCAAGGCCGGCACGGACGGAGAACCCAAGTGAACTCGCTCGCAAAATTGCCGTGCACGCACCATCCATAGGTCGCAATTCGACGGCGATTCCCGGTTTATCCTTCTTCCGTCGAACCGAACCCAGCGTGTGCTACCGCGCTGCCTACGAACCCAGCCTGTCCGTCTTCGCGCAGGGGAAAAAGCGCATCAACATGGGCGACACCGACTACCTCTGCGAAGCGTCGTCTTTCGTTTTGTCCTCGATTGATGTTCCCGTCGAGAGCCAAATCCTCGAGGCATCGAAAGAAGTCCCGTTGCTCTCGATGATGCTCAGCCTCGAGATGCCGATCGTGCGCGAGATTCTCAGCCGCGAAGATTTGCCCGAACCGGAAGCCGCTCCTCAACGGCGCGGACTTGCCGTTGGCCAGGCCAATGCCGGACTACTCGGCGCCTGCGTTCGGCTGATCGACCTTCTCGATAATCCCGACGACATTCCGTTTCTGAGCCATTTGATTCAGCGTGAAATCATCTACCGCGTGCTCCGAACTCCGCAGGGCGCGCGCCTCCGCACCATCGCCACCACCGGCGATCTCGGCAACCGAACAGCACGCGCCATCGCCTGGCTAAAGGCCAATTACGCGAAGCCGCTTCACATGGACGAACTTGCGTCCGTCGCGCGAATGGGCGTCTCGACGCTCCACCATCAATTTCGTGCGCTGACCGCAATGAGTCCTCTGCAATATCAAAAGCAGCTTCGCCTGCAAGCCGCTCGCGAACGCATGCTCATGGATGGCGTGGACGCTTCGAGCGCCGCATACGAAGTCGGCTACGAAAGCATCAGCCAGTTCAGCCGTGAATACAGCCGCTTCTTCGGCCAGCCCCCCATGCGCGACGTAAAGTCCCTCCGCTCCGCCAGCGCAGCGAACGTCGGCCCCTCCGCCAGTATCTGAAAGGGACTTGAGGTTCGAATCGTCTGTGTCTCGCACGATGTTCATAGAGTCTATTTTTATGTTCATCGTGTAGTAGAATTATAGGAGGAGGCTCGATGCGCCGGACAAAAGTGGCAACGCATAAACATTACCAGCTCGACGCCGCGAAGATTCGGCGCGCGCAGAAGGTCCTCCGCGCGCGAACGGAGACGGAAACAATAGAACGGGCGCTCGATAAGGTGCTCGATGATGCTGAGCGCGACCGTTTGGCGCGGGAAGCACACGAGCGATTTCTAAAGAGTGGGATCCAAATTCTCGACGTATTCGGAAAATTGGACCAGTAGATGGCTGGCTTACTCTTCGATACTTCCGTGTATATCGATGCGTTGCGTTCGAGTCATGACGCCTTGTTGCGAATCCGGACCGTGGCCGAGGGTGGTCCGGTGTGGCTTAGCGCCGTCGTTCTAGCCGAGCTGTATGCTGGGGCTGTTGAGCGCGCCCTTCGCACCGTGCAAAAATTGGAGAGCGATTTTCGTGCTGCGGATCGGATGCTCGTGCCGAGCGCGTCGGATTGGGCGGCGACGGGCAGGGCGCTTGCGCACGTACGCGAGAAATTCGGTTACGAGCTGACAGGACGTGCTCGAATTATGGGCGATGCGCTCATCGCCATGTCGGCGGCGCGAACGGGCGCTACCGTCATTACGCGCAATGAACGCGACTTCGCGCGATTGTCGGGTTTTCGCCCATTTTCGTGGCGACTTGCAACGGGCGTAAGCGGTCGATAAACTTGTGCCGCGACCGCGGACTGGAGAGCGTCTCCCGGTATCGACCCACTTGCTGCACCGCACAAACGCTGGAATCAATGCCTGCTCGTGCTTTCACGGACCAACTCTGACGCACGGTGACCTTACCGATGGGCCAGCCATAAGTAGAGCCCAACAAAACCTACTTCACTCACGAGAGTAAACGTGCCCATCACTCGAAAAAAGATGAGCGTGATTTTATAGTTCAGTTCTGTTCCGGCATTTCGCGATCCCGGCAGGGCTTTCAACTGTGGGAATCTCTCGTAGAGCCCAGCCGTCCATTCGCTAAGTCCTCGCGCCAGCGGCTTGGCCCAATACACGACCACCGCACTGAGCAAGGCACAGTTCACGTTTAGGAAAAGCTCAAAAATCCCATTCCAATTGAGCATGGCAGGCATCGAACGAACCCCTCAAGAACCGCGCCGATTTTCCTCATCTACGGCGCCAATCGCGCCATTTATGCGCCACTTAACTCAATTAGGGTGGCATTTTGCGTCATAGCGCCTGTCGCAGATGCTGCAGATAATGCCACTCGAAACGCCGGCCAAAATCCTCGCTTACGACCTCCAAACTCACGCCTCGAAGACTTCCCGCCTCTTCGTCAGTGACTCAATTCGCTCGCGGCGCGGCTCGTAGCCGATGCCTGGAGCGTTCGGCACGCGAATCGTACCCTGCGCTGTCACCTCGACCTCGGGCTCGATAATGTCCTCTAACCAGTAGCGTTTACTGGCGGATACGTCTCCAGGCAGAACGAAATTCGGAAGCGTTGACATGGCAATATTGTGCGCGCGCCCGATGCCGGATTCGAGCATGCCGCCGCACCACACGGGAATGTTGCGCGCCTGGCACACGTCGTGGATCTGCCGCGCCGAAGCGTGCCCGCCCACGCGCCCTAGCTTCATATTGATGATTCCGCAAGCGCGCATCTCGATCGCCGCCCGCGCCTGTTCGATATCGTGGATGCACTCGTCCAGGCAAATCGGCGTATCCAGCTTTCCTTGCAACAGCATATGCGAAAAAATATCGTCGTAGCCCAGAGGCTGCTCGATCATCATCAGGTGAAAAGCCTCGAGCTGTTTGAGTAGCGCTACATCTTCAAGCTTATAAGCCGAGTTTGCATCGACCATTAGCCGAATCCGCGGAAATCGTTCGCGCAGCAACCGCACCGGCTCTAAGTCGTAGCCCGGCTTGATCTTAATTTTGATCCGCCGGTATCCTGCCAAAAGCTCCCATTCAACTTTTCCGAAAAGGTCGCGGGTAGTCGGCTGAATCCCGATCGAAACGCCGCACGGAATCTCGGTAAACACGCCGCCAAGCAGCTTCCACAGAGGCATGTTGTTGTGCTTAGCATCCGCATCCCAAACCGCTGTTTCTAAAGCAGCTTTGGCCATATTGTGCCCGCGCACCCGCGCGAGCATCCCATGTATTTCCGACGCCGAACCGAACTCTCGCCCCTTCACCGACGGCCACAAATGGTCGCGCACGATATGCCAGGCCGTCTCCACGTCCTCATAGCTGTAAAAGGGTCCTTCGCCCGCAGTCGATTCCCCCCAGCCCGATATGCCGTTGACTTCCGCCTCGACGAGCACGATTCGGCGCAATGTGGTTTTGCCAAAGCTCGTCTCGAACGGCGAAACAAGATTGAGGTGGATTTCCCGCAGCGTGAGCTTTTGAATGCGCATCAGAGCCAACGATTATATCCGCGCGATACCGAACCGCATGAAGGAAAAAAATCAGGCAACTGCCTTCGAGAAAACCATAGTCTGAGACTCGGCATCTACCGGCAATGAAAGCACATAAAGGCCTACGCCGAGTAAGTGGAGTTGTGTATTGCGAAGTTCAGGGATCGCGCGGAAACTGAACTGGGACACTTTCCCGTTTTTAAACCGCGCACTTCCGGCGCACGATAGAAAATTAAAATTTAAGGGAGGCAGGCGCATGCTAAAGCGCATTCTCGTTATCACGCTCGCGGTCCTGGTTGCAGCTCTCTCTGCCGCAGCCTCGGACAAAGACGACGACATCAGCCGGATTCATCACGCCGATCAGGTCTTCAACGAAATCATGGACGCGCCCGATCAGGGGATTCCGGCCAGTCTGCTCGACAAGGCTCAGTGCATCGCGATTATCCCGGGTGAAGTGAAGTTTGCGTTCATTTTCGGAGGCAATTACGGCCGCGGCGTGGCGACGTGCCGCACGGGTAACAGGAAATGGAGCGCGCCGCTCTTTCTCGCGGTCAGCGGCGGCAGCGTGGGCTATCAGATCGGCGGCTCATCGACCGATCTCGTGCTTCTTTTCATGAACCAGCACGCTCTGCATAGCCTGCTGAGCGACCGGTTCAAGCTGGGCGCCGATGCCTCAGTAGCGGCCGGCCCCGTCGGCCGCACCGCCGCCGCAGACACGGACATCAAGCTGAACGCGGAGATCCTGTCCTATTCGCGCGCGAAGGGCGTGTTTGCCGGAGTGAGCTTGCAGGGCGCCGTTGTGAAGTCGGATGATAGCGGCAACGACGCGATGTACGGTGATAAAGCCGACCGCCACACGATTTTGAGCGGCCAGACGCCTGTGCCCGAGGCGGCGAAGCCGCTGCTGCACACGATCGGCCAGTTCGCCGGCTGACGCAGTTGCTGCTTTAATTGTCACTGCCGGAAACGATGACCACGTCTTTGGCCCTCGTTTCCGGCGTCACTTTAAGCTGAGTGACTTTGCCGCCAGACACGTGCCCTTCGACAATTGTGTTGGAGGGCGCGTGCAGCCTGAAGTCTGCGGTCCAATCTTTCGGCCATGCTGGCAGCAACTGAATTCTCTTCCCATCGGTCTGCATCAGCATTAGCTGGAGTGTGATCATACCCGAGCCGCCATTGTCCAAATCCGGAATCCAGTCGTGTCCCGCCTTCCAAAACCATTGGAAGCGCTGATTGCCGTAATCGGTAAATTCGGCGATTGCCGCTTTCTTGGCTACGTCCGTCAGTCCCAAGACCGCTGATTCCGTGCCGTCCTGCCCCCAACAGGTATCTTGCGGAAAGAGGCGTGCGGCAAACGCGTCTCGCGCTAATTCGAGGCCCGGCTTGCCGACGCCATACAGCCGATACGGAAACGAAACGTAGAGCTCAGGATTTTCCACGTTGCTCGTTTTCGGATAGTCCTGCGCCGGCAAAATTTCCGCTTTGCCGTCGGGATCGCCTTTGCCGAGCGGCGGCAGTTTGCCATTCGCCGTTTTACCGATTGCGATCGGCGGCAAGTCATCGAGCGTTTTCTTCCACATGCCGCGTTGCTCGGTCGTCGTCAAATCAGAAGGCAGAGCCAGCAACCGCGGAATCACGTCTTGCAGGCCCGCGATATCGGGAGTCGGATTCACGGCCGTGAGCTGGTATGTTTCGAGCGATTGCACAGGCGACATCAGGATTTTGCCGTCCGCGCCGCGCGGCCACTGCTCGCCGTAATACGTCACGACGGCATCCGCAAAGGGCACGAGATATTCGCGCGTGAAGTCCGCCTTCTGCGTCACGTCATACTCGTCAAGCATCTGCGCGATCAGCTCCAGCGCGCCCTGAGTGTGGTAGCGCATGTAGCGGTTTTGTACTTCGTCGGTGGGATTGTCCCAGCCGAAATCGTTGATATTCGTCAGGCCGAAGAAATACTCGGTCTCGATGAACGCCGCGCCATCGTGATGAAAATAGAGCTCCGTGCGATCCTTCGCGAGCGGCAAAGAGTTCAAGTACATGTCAAACCACGGCTTCAGCAGATCGAAATCCCCCGTGGCAATCAGCGGCCAAT
Source organism: uncultured Acidobacteriota bacterium (assembly GCA_963753205.1). GTDB lineage: Bacteria > Acidobacteriota > Terriglobia > Acidiferrales > UBA7541 > Palsa-295. The sequence goes on from CAVWBL010000006.1 coordinate 566,093, forward strand.
AGAGCAAGCGATTGTTCTGATTCCAGTAATTGTTGCCCCACTTGCGAAAGTCCGGATCGTGATTTTGGGCCGTCGATTCCCCATTGGCCGGCATGTCATGCCCCACGGTGAACAGGCCCCCATTAAATTTCGCCGGAAACGCACCGCGCGAAGACGTTGCCATCATGTAGCGCTGCATCGCGTAGCCCTGCGACACCTTTTCCGCGTCGTCGGAGCCAGTCACATGGATCCAGCTGCGATTCCAAAAATCGCTCCACCAACGCTCGTGCGCGCGCCGTGCGGCCGCGAGCGAATCCGAGTTCGTCTGTTTCACGAGCGAATCAAGCGAGCTTCGCCATGCGTCGCGGGAAGCCGTATCAGTCGTTGTCAGAGCGATCAAATCGAGGCGGGGATTCTTGGCGGGAGAGGCCGATTTCAGCGTCTGGTTGTCAGTGGTGACGAGTCCGGGGCCGACTAAAGCCGCGCCAAAGCAGCGGTGCAAAAACGGATCCGGATACTTTGGCAGCAGCGATTCGAGATGCTCCTGCTGCAGCACCAATGGATACACGCTGGCCGAATTGAAGTGATACCACGTGATCTGGCCTTTGGTGGCAGGCATGATCGTGTCCGCTTCAAAATCCAGCGGCACGGGATGATTGCCGAACTCGAAAAGTCCGCCTTTGTCCGGGGACTCTCCGTCGTAAGGATGCGTCTTTGTACGCCACACTTCCAGCTTCGCCTGCATCGTCGCCGGATGCTCTAAATGCGCTTCCACATGAATCACAGGGCGACTTGCATCCGCCCACACGAGTACCATGTTCGCGCCGCTCTTGATTTCGATGGTGGCATCTTCCAGCCGCAGAACCTGCGTAAAGTTTGTGGCGCCGGCAAAGGGATTCGGAGTAATTTGAATTCGCACGCGGCCGAGTTTTACGAGCTTGCCCAGTTCGGTCCACGCGTCGGCTTTCGCGACAAGCAGCACAATGTCACCGTTCTGCTCGGTCCAGACGTTGGCTGCAAGGTCGCCATTGCCTATCGGCATCGAATCATTTTCGTTCTGTCCGAGGCCGGTCCACTTTACGTCATTCACGGAAATAGACGGAGCCGCTGCGGCCCACACGGCCGCCGCCGCGAAAAGCACGGCGCAGATAACCATTGCGACTCTGTAAAGATATTTCATAGAGTAAGACTCCTCAACCGCCGCACACCGCGTGGCAATATAACGCAGTTCGCAGAGCTTCTGTTTGCAGGATCTGGCGTGCCGGAAAGATTGCGGGATGGACGGCCTGCACCAGTTACTGCCCGGCAAGGAGCTTTTCAAAACCAGCCTCGTCGAGCACAGGCACGCCGAGCGTTTTAGCTTTATCAAACTTCGATCCCGGATCGCTGCCGACGACAACGTAATTCGTCTTCTTGCTTACCGATGAACCGGCTTTCCCGCCCTGCGACACAACAAGCGCTTCGGCATCCTCCCGCGTGCGGTTCACGAGCGTGCCCGTGAAGACGAACGTCATACCTGCGAATTTTGTGCCTCTCGGCTCGCGCCGCTTTTCCTTCATATTGAGGCCAGCGGCACGCAAGCGCTCGATCAGCTTCTTGTTCACGGGCTCGGAGAAAAAGTCCGCCACGCCTTGCGCAACTTTGGGGCCGACTTCATTGACTTCCATCAGATCATCGAGGCTCGCATTCGCGAGCTTTTCCATCGAGCCAAAATGATCGGCGAGCAATTGCGCCGTGCGTTCTCCGACGAAATCGATACCGAGCGCATAGATGAGGCGCGGCAGTGGCGCCTTCTTGCTGGCCTCAATTTCGTTCAGCAGATTCTGCGCGGATTTTTCAGCCATGCGTTCCAGCCCGGCCAGCGTCTTGAGATCGAGCTTATAAAGACTGGCGACGTCTTTCACCAACCCCTTCTCGAGCAACTGAACGACGATTTTCTCGCCGAGGCCGTCGATATTCATCGCGTGCCGGCCGGCGAAATGCAGGATCGACTCGCGTCGCCGCGCGGGACAGGAAACGTTGACGCAGCGATATGCGACTTGATCTTCGTCCTTGTGGATGCGCGTCCCGCAGACGGGGCACTTGGCCGGCATCTGAAATTCGACTTCTTCCGTGCCGTGCTTCACAACACTCAGGACGTGCGGGATCACCTCGCCGGCCCGTTCGACGAGTACTGTGTCGCCCGCGTGGACATTCAGCCGCCGCACTTCGTCGAGATTATGCAGCGTCGATTTCGAAACGGTGACGCCGCCGATCGTCACCGGCTCGAAAACGGCGAAGGGGGTGAGCACCCCCGTGCGACCCACACTCACGAGAATTTCCCTCACCAGCGCCGTCTCCTGGCGGGCGGGATATTTGTACGCGATCGCCCAGCGTGGGGCCTTGGACGTATAGCCAAGTTCGTTCTGCAGCGCGACTTCGTCGACTTTTACGACCACACCGTCGATTTCGTACGCCAGCTTTTCCCGTTTTGATTCCCACACGCCAATATATTCCTCGACTTCGCCGATGCCGTGGCAAAGCCTCCAATCTTCGCTCGCCCGGAAATGGATTTGTTTGAGGATGCCGAGCATTTCGGAAAGGCGCTTTTTGGCGGGGCGCCCATCGACGAGCAGGTAATAGGCGAAAAAATCCAGGCGGCGCGCTGCGGTAATCCTTGGATCGAGCACTCGAACCGACCCTGCCGCGGAATTGCGCGGGCTTTTGAATATCTTTCCGCCCTGCTCGGCCTGCTGCTCATTCAGCGCTTCGAACGCCTTGCGATTCATGAGGACTTCGCCGCGCACCTCGAAATCGTGCGGCAGCCCGGCCCTTTTCAGCAGCGCCGCCTCGACGCTCAGCGGGATCGAGCGGATCGTCTTGACGTTGGGCGTCACGTCCTCGCCGGTCGAGCCGTCGCCTCGCGTAACTCCGCGCGCAAGATGCCCCTTTTCGTAGCGCAACGAAATGCTCAGGCCATCGAACTTGTGCTCGGCGACATAATCGATATTCGCGCGGCCTATGAGTTCGCGTACGCGCCGGTCGAAATCGCCAAGGGTCTCGAACGAAAAGGCGTTGTCGAGACTGACCATCGGCGTGGTGTGCTGAACTTTCTGAAAACCTTCGCGCAGTGCGCCGCCGACGCGCACCGTTGGCGAATCGGGCGTGACGAGCGAGGGATACTGCGCTTCAAGCTCCTTCAACCGCTCCATGAGCCGGTCGAACGCGGCGTCGGAAATCTCCGGGTCGGCGGCCTCATAATAGAGGCGCTCGTGCCGGCGGATCTCCTCTTTCAGGCGCTCGATTTCCTTTGTGGCTGCGCGTTGATTCGGCATGTAAATCCCTGGCGAGTTCAAACCCAGTGTAACGGCGGAGTATTATACAATGCGAGTTTGTGCGGATGGCGGTGCCCCGGCCGTTTGTATGGCCGGCAGAATTCGAAACAACCTGCTCGTACCAAGATAACGGCAAGGCGAGGGAATGCCTGAAGGAATCACAGACGCGCTCTTGATCTACAACCCCGCCAGCGGCCGCAGACGCCATCGCCGCTTCGTCGAGGTGGAGCATGCTGCGCGCACGCTGAAGGAAGCCGGCATCCGCACCGAACTGGCGCCCACGCAAGGCCCGAACTCAGCGACGGAGATCGCCCACCTGGCCGTCGAGCAGCGGCGCGGCATGGTGATCGCATGCGGCGGCGATGGCACTGTAAACGAAGTCGTGAACGGCATGGCTGGCAGCGATGTTCCCATGGCGCTGCTTCCGGCCGGCACAGCCAACATCCTGGCAAAAGAACTGCGCATCCCCTGGGACATTCCGCATGCCGCGCGCCTGATCCCCGGCGGCAAAATTCGGCGGGTCGCGCTGGGTCAGGTCGCGCCTGTCAATGGAAACGGCTCCGCATCCCCTGCCATTCCAAAAGGCGGCCGCTACTTCCTTTGCGTCGGCGGTGCCGGCCCAGATGGCGCAATCGTGAACGGTGTAAATTCTGATTTCAAGAACAAGACCGGCCAGCTTGCCTATTGGGCCCAGGGCTTCCGCCAGCTTTTCACATATAACTTCCCTGAAATGCGCATTCGTTCTAACGGCCAGGAATTGAACGCAACCACTATCGTCGTAGGACGCACGGTAAACTACGGCGGCCCGTTCAAGATCACTACCGGCGCGAGTCTCTACGATGATTCCTTCGAGATCGTCACGAATTCGATGAAGAGCCGCTTCGGCTATGCTTCCTGTCTTCCCGCGCTGCTGATGGGGAAGCTGCGTTCCTTGCAGGGCATCGGCGCATGGAAAGCCACCGAAGTCGTTTGCGAGTCGGTGGGAACCGAGCCAGCCTTCGCACAAGTCGATGGCGAGCCCGTGGGGCCGCTGCCGTTGGTGTTTCGTGTTATACCAGACGCGCTTTCTCTTGTAACCCCGCAATAGCTCTGCGCGTAATCTATGCGTACGCTTTAAACGGAAAGGATCGCGGTTGGAGCCGTTTACCCACGCATTTACTTCGATTGCGCTTTCGCAGACCGCCCGCAATCGTTTACCCCGCTTCGGCATGCTGATGCTGGTGGCCGGGGGCATTGCACCCGACATCGACAGCATTGGTTACCTGATCTCTCCGGGCGCCTTTTTTCGGATGCACCGCGTCGTTTTTCACTCCATTCTGGGTGCGATTATCCTTTCGTGCGCGCTCGCTTATCTTTTCGTCGAAATAGACAAAAAAGTGCCCTGGGACAATCCGCAGAAGAAGCGGCCGCCTATCGTTACATTCCGCGTCGCTCTGATCTTCTGCGCCATCGGCGTGGCCGGCCATATCGTGCTTGACTTGATTAGCACCGTTGGAGTCGCACTCTTCTGGCCGTTTTACGACCGTTTTTATGGCACCGATCTTGTTCTCAACCTCGATTTCTGGATGCTCGGGATCCTCGTGTTGGGATTGCTCCTTCCCCTCTTGATTGGCGTAGTAAACGAAGAGATCGGCGCCGGCAAGAAAAAGAGGGCAGGCGTAAGCATTGCCGCGATCGTCACCTTTGTGCTGCTCGGTGGGTATGTAGTCGGCCGGGCCGTGCTGCGCTCCCGCGCCGTTCACCTGCTGCTCTATCGCGAGTATCACGGCCGCGAAGCCGATTCAGCGCAGGCGTATCCGACGCTTACCTCACCGTTTGTATGGCGCGGCGTCGTCACCACAGACGACACGATGGAAGTGATTACCGTCCCGATTCTGCAACCGGATGAATTCGAGAACGATCGAAGCCTCTCCTACTTTAAGCCGCCCGATACGCCGGATCTTAAAGCGGCCGAAGCGACTCCGTCGGTAAAGCGCTATATGCTCTACGCGCGCGAGCCCTTTGCCGTCACCGATCGCCGCGAAGACGATTACCGCGTCGAAATCAAAGATCTCCGCTTCCCGCCGGACGACCCGACACCCGAAAACATCTATGTTCGCGTGCAGTTCAACAGCCTGCTGAAGGAACGCTACGAAAAGTTCATCTACGCGACGGTTTTCACGCCGTAACTAGACTTTACCCTCGCGGGCTTCGCGCAGAAAGAATTTGCTGGCCGCCCAGAGCAGCACCAGCGACGCCGCTCCGCCGGCCGCGAAAGCGATTTTGTGCGCTTCGAGGAAGTTGAGCACGGCCGGCCCATAGTGGATTGCCAGCAGACCTTCACCGAAAAACCGGACGCCGCGCCCAAGCACGAGCCCCAATACGAATGTGCTGAATCGCACCTGGAAAACACCCTCGGCGAGCACGACGATCTTAAAAAGGGGCAGCGGCGGCGGCAGAATCGACGCAATGAACATTGTTACGAATCCATTTCGGTCGACCCAGCGCTTCGTGCGGTCCGCGTGGATTCCCGCATGCTTGCGGAAGTAGGCCTCGCCGCCTTTTTTCGCCAGATAGTAGAGCCAGACGCAACCCGCCAGCGAACCGATTACGGCCAAAGACGAATACAGCGGCATCAGTGCCGGGTGATTGACGGAGAGATCGATCACCATTCCGTCGGTAACAAAAGGAAACGAGAGCACCGAGGAATCCAGGAACGCAACGGCAAAAAGTCCCCATGGCCCCAGCACCGAAATCACCTTTTGCAGCCATCCCGGCAGCTTCAGTTGCTTTGCCTGTTGCAAAAACCCTCCCGAACTGCGCGATTCTAGCAGAATCGTACCTCCTCAATTGAGAATCTCTTCTCGATTCAGCTTTTTTCGCGAGGCACTCCTTTTCAAGACTGCCGAATCAAAATTGCTGAATTGTTCGCGGTCAGCTAAACTTCTCTCGGAACCTTGCCGCATGCCGTTTCTTCAGGAACTCAACGAACGCCAGCGTGAAGCCGTGCTCGCTACGGAAGGGCCTTTGCTCGTGCTTGCCGGTGCGGGCACGGGGAAAACGCGAGTCATCACCTATCGCGTCGCGCACCTGATCGAACAGGGCGTGCCCGGCAATGCGATTCTCGCGGTCACCTTCACAAACAAGGCCGCGGGCGTGATGAAGGAACGCATCAATGCGCTGCTGCGCTCTAGTGGCAACGATATTTCCGGCGTCTGGGTCTCCACGTTCCACTCTTTTTGCGCTCGGCTGCTTCGCCGCGAGGCCGCTGCTGCAGGACTGCCTCGCGATTTCGCCATTTACGACGACGATGATCAAACGGCCGCGATCAAGCGCGCACTTCTCGTGCTCGACCTTCCCGCGGAGGTCTACGCGCCCCGCAGCATGAAGACGCAGATCAGCCACGCGAAGAATCACGGCATCACGCCGGATGACATGGAAGCCGAGGCATCGGCCGCACGAAACGACGAACGCAAGAAAGTCGCACAGATTTTCCGCGAATACAACCGCTCGCTTCGCAGCGCGGGCTCGCTCGATTTCGACGATCTCCTTCTGCTTTCCGTGCAGATCTTGCGTGAACACGCCGATATTCGCGCCGCGTGGAGCACCCGCTTTCAATACATCATGGTCGATGAGTTTCAGGATACGAACCGATGGCAGGAAGAACTCGTTCGGCTGCTGGCAGGGGCACGCAAGAATATCTGCGTAGTCGGCGACGAAGACCAGTCGATTTACGGCTGGCGCGGCGCGCGCGCGGGCAATCTGAAGCGCTTCACCGAAGATTTCCCAGGCGCGAAGATTATTCGCCTTGAGGAAAACTACCGCTCCACGCAGACGATTCTCGACGCGGCAGCAGCCGTCGTTGGCAACAACACGAATCGGCTTGGCAAGCAGCTCGTCGCTGCGGCGGGTGAGGGCGCGAAGCTCCGCTATTATGAAGCGCAGGACGCCACGACTGAGGCCGAGTTCGTCTGCACGGAGCTCGCTGAATATCTTCGCCAGAATAACGACGCGCATGTTGCCGTGCTCTATCGCACCGGCTCGCAATCCCGCGCCTTTGAAGAAATGCTGCGCCAGCTCGGCATTCGCTACCGCGTGGTTGGCGGCTTCAGCTTTTACGAACGCGCCGAGGTGCGCAACGCGCTTGCCTACATTCGTTTGCTGTTTCACCCTGCAGACAATGTCGCTTTGTTGCGTGTGCTCAATGTGCCGCCGCGCGGCATCGGCGCCGCTACGATCGCCGCGCTTGAGGAACGCGCCCGCGATACTGGTTTGTCTCTCTGGGACATTATCAAGACCGGCGATCTGGTCATCGCGCGCCGCGTGCTCCGCAATCTGAGTGATTTTCGCGAAATGATCGAGTCGCTTCAGCACGAATGCGCCGGGCTTTCTCCTGCGCACCTGATCGAGAAGGTCCTCGACCGCACCGGCTATCTCACGTGGGTGGAGCAACAAGACAACATCGAGCACACATCGCGCGCCGAGAACCTGCGCGAACTCTCGAACGCGATGGCCGAGGCCACTGAGCAGGGCCAAACGCTCGAAGATTTGCTCGACCACGCCGCACTCGTCGCGGGCGCCGACGATTATGAGGAGGCTGTTCCTGTCTCGCTGATGACGCTTCACAGCGCGAAAGGCCTGGAATTCGATGCGGTGTATCTCGCGGGCCTCGAAGAAGGCGTTTTGCCGCATAGCCGATCGATTAACGAAGACGGTGATGTGGAAGAAGAACGCCGCCTCTTTTACGTCGGCCTGACGCGTGCGCGTCGCTCGCTCCTTCTCACGCGCGCTCTTTATCGCCGCAGTTACGGCGAGGATCGGCTGCGCTCCGCTTTACCTTCGCGCTTCATCGCGGAAATTCCTGGCGACATGATTGAAGCCGCTCCCGGCTCTTTCTCCGAGCCCGGCGAGACGCGCCGCTACGAAGCCGATCCGGAGTTTTCGCAGGCGTATCGCACCCCTCCGGCGTATACCTACAATCGCGGTTATGGCCGCGGCTCACCCGAACGCCGCTCCTACGGCGGCAAACCCGCCGCGCTTCGTGCGCGCGAACTGGGAGAGGCGCGCGCGCGGCGTTCGGCCGATCCGCTGATCGGCAAGCGCGTGCGCCACGCAAAATATGGGGTCGGCACGGTCATCCAGGTCGAGGGCGAAGGCGATGACCGCAAGCTCACCGTCAGTTTCCTCGATTACGGCCCCAAGAAACTCGTAGAGCGTTACGCCAACCTGCAACTCGCATAGCCCAGAGAGAATATCTCCGCTAGTGGGCCGGGCGCCCAAAACCAGACGAGTACGAGTATATGTGTCTTAAAAACGAAGTAATTTTGGCCCAGGTTCCTGCGTATTGATAGTTGAGCGCTTCGGTACTCAAATGGAAGTAGGCGCGTTTGCACGTGGTTAGCGCAATGAACTTCAAAGACGTAATCCGGATGGCCCTGCGTACGCTGGCCCGCAACAAGCTCCGCACCATTCTAACCATGCTTGGGATCGTGATCGGCGTGATGGCCGTGATCTGCATCGTCAGCGTCAGCACGAGCGCCAGCGACCAGGTGCAAGATCAGATCCAGAGCCTTGGCGAAAATATGCTGTTCATCCAGGCCGGCAGCGTCAATACCGGCGGAATTCGCCTGGGTTCGGAAGCCACCAAGACTTTGGTCGTCAGCGACGCGCAGGCCATCGCTCAGCAAGTGCCCACGGTCTCCCTTGTCTCGCCCGAAACCGACACGAATGTTCAAGTGGTCTACGGGGATGAGAACTGGTCCACCCGCGTTCAAGGTGTGGGCCCGGAATATTTCGAAATTCGCGATTGGCCCGTCGTGCTGGGCGCACCGTTTGGTGACAGGGATGTTGCCGCCTCGGCCGACGTATGCGTAATCGGAGCGACCGTTGCCGATCGTCTTTTCAACGGCGACAACCCGATCGGCAAGATAATTCGCGTGAAGGATCTGCCGGTTGAGGTCATCGGCCAGCTCGAAACAAAAGGCCAATCCACCTTCGGCCAGGATCAGGACGACGTGATCATGATGCCGTACTCTACGGTGATGAAAAAACTCGTCGGCGTGAATTGGCTGCAGATAATCACCGCGTCCGTCGATTCAAAACCAGATATGGACCTCGCGCAACGCCAAATCGAATCGCTGCTGCGGCAGCGGCATAAGCTCCGCACAGACGAGGACGACGATTTCACCATCCGCAGTCCGGACGAAATCGCAAAGACAGTCGGCAACGTCACCCTCATCTTCACGCTCCTCCTCGGCAGCGTCGCGTCGATATCGCTCCTGGTCGGCGGCATCGGCATTATGAATATCATGCTCGTTTCCGTCACGGAACGAACTCGCGAAATTGGCGTCCGGATGGCCGTCGGAGCCACGGAACGCGACGTTCGCCGTCAATTCCTCAGCGAAGCCGTCGTACTCACATCGATTGGCGGGATCGTTGGCATTGCAGGCGGCGTAGGGGCTTCGGCGATTGTTGCGCGGCTGATGAATTGGCCGGCGGCATTTTCGCCCTTGGCGATCATCGTCGCCGCCGCGTTCTCCGCGGGAGTCGGAATCTTCTTCGGCTACTATCCGGCGCGCCAAGCCTCACGCCTTGATCCGATAGAAGCGTTGCGTTACGAATAGGCACTCGCGGTAAGCGGCCCCGACCCCAGGGCCTTTGGAAGTACGTCGAAGTTCGCGTGGACAGCTAAGCAGATCTACGCGCGCTTACAATTCGCCAAATCAGAAGAGCGAGCGAGGCAAGCACACAGAACCAGGGTAGCCAGTCGCCGAAGATCACATATAGCGTAAGCCCGGTGCGAAAATCGTAAGGTGCATCCAGTTGGCCGCGAATATCGGTCGCGAGTTGGGCCACAATGCGCCCATATGGATCGACGTCGACAGTAAATCCATTGTTCGTGTCACGCAGCAACCAGCGCCGGTTCTCCACGGCGCGCACACGCGCCATCATCACGTGCTGCGCCGGTGCGGCTGACCGCCCAAACCAGCCGTCGTTGGAAATATTGATCAGCAGATCGGCGCCTTCGTCCGTGAAACGCCGCACAACATCGGGGAAGATTGCCTCGAAGCAGATGAACGTCGAAAATTTATTGTTGACCGAGCCAGTACCCGGCAACTCGCCGACCATATAGGACTTCCCTGGAGTGAAATCGCCAATATCGGCGATGATCTTGCCCGCAAAGGTTAGCAGGTTGCGCAGCGGCACGTATTCGCCGAACGGCACGAGGTGAATTTTGTCGTACGTGAAAATACGCTGGCCGGTCGCGCCAAGCAGCACGGCGCTGTTCGTCGCATACCACTTGCCGGCCGCCGTTTTCTTCCAATCCTCAACGCCCAAGAGCACCGGAACGCCTGCGTCCTGCGCCATGGCCGTGGCGCGTTGCGCAAAAAAAGGATCCTGCAGGCTCAAGGGCGCGGGCGCTTCGGGCCAGATAATCACGCCCGGCTCGCGTTTCGCCGCATCGATGCCGATCTGCGCGAGCTGATTGAGATCGTTCACATGGGTCGCGTCCCAGTTGGGAGGATATTCCTCGTACTGCGGAAAATTCGTCTGCACCAGATGCGCCACGTGATGCGGCTCAGCCGTCGGAACAAAGTACGACCCGCCCACGCCAAGTAGGATCAGCGCCGCCACAGCCGCGATCGTCGCTTGCCACGCGCGATGCCTGCCGGAAAGAATCGCGTAAGCCAGCAACGCATTGAAGGCCGCAACCAGAAAGCTCAGCCCCCAGATTCCCGTGATCGTCGTAACTTGCAGCAGGGCCAGACTGTCGCTCGCTGTATATCCCAGCAAGTTCCACGGAAACGCGAAAATCGGCAGATGCCCGCGCAAAAATTCGACCGCAACCCACAAAAACGGCGCCGCAAGACAGGCCGCAGCCGTACCCTTGCGTCCGACAAACGCCACTCCCCACGAAAATATCGCGACCAGAATCCCGCCGGTAATGCCGACAAGCCCAAGTATTCCGACCGAGAGCAGTACGTTTACGTTGCCGTACTGCTGCATCACCGTCGCCATCCAGGGCAGGCACATCGGAAAGAAAACCAACCCATGCGCGAATCCGTAAAGCGGGGCGACGGCGGGACGCGCCCCGTACGATGCGAGAAGCAAGAGCGAAACCGCAACCCACGCGAGCAATGGCAAGTTGTAATTAGGGAAGGCAAGCGCGAGCAGCGCACCGCTCGCCAGCGCGAGCAGCAGACGCACGTGCCAGGAAAAATTCATTTGGTGCGCGACAAGGTTGGAATGCGGCGCAGCAAGCGGCGCTTTTGCGTCCGCCGTTTTAGCAGCAACTGTCAAAGTTCGGTCTAATGTTTAATGATAGCTTTGAATCCGGCGCGGTCAAGGGCGGCTTTTGCCGCGTCCGCGGCATGCTCGTCGGCATAAGGGCCGACCTGCACGCGATACAGCGTTTCGCCCCGGAGCGGAGATGAGACAAACGAGGGAAAGCGTTTTTTGTGCAGCAGCCGCGCCATCTCGACTGCGTCACTTTCATGGCGCAGCGCGGCCACCTGCAACACGATCGAAGCCTTTGCGGCGTGCGTCGGTGCCACAGCCGTCTTATGTGTCTTTGTTGAGAACACGACTGGCTGGCGCGGAGTTGCCGCCGGTTCAGGCGCGGGACTTTCCGACACAGTCTCAAGCGCCGGAGCGGGCTCGGGCGTCGCCGGAGTCACGGCACTTTTCTTCGCAGTATCATTTTTCGGATAGAAATCCCACTCGGAAGGCGTCGGAGCCGCGACGCTCGCGTCCTTAGACGCCGGCCTATCAGGCGCAGCGCGCGCAGGCGCAGGCCGGGGCGGCGCGATCGTTTCGGCATGAACCGCTCCGCCATATTGCGTGCGGCCCATCACGTATCCGAGCGTGAAAAATACTCCGCAAAGGAGGACGACGCCCAAAAAGAGCCCGATCAGGTGCCGGCTCTCAAGGACCCGATCGCCTCCGCGTCTACCGTTCGCTGCCATTCGGCTTTCCGTTCCCTCCGGAAAACTTCATCCATTGCGAAATAATATCGATCGGCAGCGGAAATACCACCGTAGTATTTTTCTCCACTCCGATTTCGACCAACGTCTGCAAGTAGCGCAGTTGAATCGACGCCGGCTCCTTTTCCATTATCGCCGCAGCCTCGGACAATCTCGCCGCAGCCTGAAATTCGCCTTCCGCCGCGATCACCTTCGCGCGCCGCTCGCGTTCTGCCTCTGCCTGCCGCGCAATCGCGCGCTGCATATTCTCGGGAATATCGACCTGTTTCACCTCAACCTTCGTTACCTTGATACCCCAGGGCTCCGTATCCTGGTCAAGGATTAGTTGCAACTGCGCATTTACCTTTTCGCGCTCGGACAAAATCGAGTCGAGGTCAAACTGGCCCACGAGACTCCGCAGCGTCGTCTGCGCGAGCTGCGACGTCGCATAGAGATAGTTCTGCACCTGCGAAAGAGCGCGGTTGGCGTCCACCACCCGGAAGTAGCAGACCGCGTTCACCTTCACCGAGACGTTGTCGCGCGTGATCACGTCCTGCGCCGGCACATCCAGTGTCTCGATCCGCAGCGACATGCGCGTCAGCTTATCGATGGGATAGAGCACCAGTTGAAGCCCCGCCTCTTTTGGCTCCGGCAACATTCGCCCCAGGCGCAGCACCACGCCCCGCTCCCACTCTTTAATCACGTAAACGGAGTTCATCAGCCAGAACAAGAAAATGATGATCCCTGCGACACCGACGATCGTGATGAAATCCAAGTTCATATCCTCCTCCAGGCGGGCTACTGCCACACGCCCAGACTCTTACTTCAGCCAAAATCCCATGAATCAGGAGACAGAAGTTGCGGGGTTTACGGGCTCGATTTCGAGCGTAAGCCCGTGAATCCCCTTCACCCGAACGCGCTGCCCCTTCGTCAGGCTCTGGTTCCCCGGTATCGCCACTCGCCAGATTTCGCCGTGCACCCGAACCAGCCCAATCCCAGGCTCCGCAACCGCCGGCTCTGTAACCTCACCCTCTTCGCCAATCAACTCTTCCCTGCCCGTTGACTGTTTCCATGTACGCGAACGCAAAACAAAACGCATCAAAATAATCACGATCACCGCAAACGGAATCGCCACTCCAAGCGCCGCGCTCAAGCTGACCCCCATTCCGGTCATTGGCGTGCGAATCAGAATCAGCGCGCCGAGAACCATGGCAATCACGCCGCCCACGCCTAGAATCCCGTGTGTCGGAAATTTCGCCTCGAGCACAAAGAGCGCCATGGCCAGCGCGATCAGCGCCAGCCCCGCCACGTTGATCGGCAGCATGTGCATCGCAAAAAGCGCCAGCACCAGGCAAATCCCGCCGATCACGCCCGGCGCAAAAACACCGGGATGCGTGAACTCCGTATATAACCCGAGCACGCCGACGATCAACAGAATGAAGAAGACGTCCGGATCGACCACCCACGAGAGAAACGTTTCGCGCCCGGTCATATTGATCTGCGTAACAAGCGGATTCGTCAGCGAAATCTCCGCCGTCGTCCCATTCAGCTGCTTGAACGTGCGGCCATTGAGCTGCGAAAGCAGGTCGTTCTGCGAACCGATGACCAGATCGATCAACTTGCCGTCGAGCGCCTCCTGCGCACTGAACGCCTTTGCGTCCGTTACGGCGGTTTCAGCCAATTGCACGTTGCGCCCTCGCGCGCTTGTGTAGCTGCGCAAGAACGCCGTCGCGTCATTGAAGATCTTGTTCTTCAACGTGGGGTCGATCTGCACTACTTGGCCGCCGATTTCCATGATTGGCGAAGCTGCCCCGGTCTCGGTTCCGGGAGACATTGCCGCCACGTCCGTGGACATCAAGATGAAGAATCCCGCCGAAGCGGCCCGCGCCCCGGTAGGAGAGACATAGCCGACCACAGGCACATTCGATTGCAAAATCGCCTGCACAATCTGGCGCATCGAGGTGTCGAGGCCGCCGGGCGTGTCCATCGTGATCAGGATCAGCGCGGCGCGTTCACTGTTCGCTTGCTGGATGCCATTGACAATATACTCGGCGAGGATGGGCTCAATCTCGCCGTCAATGCGAAGTTCCACGACTTTCGAAGATGCAGAGGAGGAAGGTATAGCCGGAGCAGTCACCTGCGCGCCGCGCAGCACCGCACTCGAGGTTATAAGACAAAACAACCCGCATGTCGATACACACGCACCAAGGAGCAGTCGCCACCATGTGCGAAAATGCATGTCGAGCTGGGATTATAGCAAGAAGCGCGCCCGAAAGAGCTAAACCTTCGCTTTCATCAGGTCACGCGTCAGTTCGCCACGGACTTTGAGTCGGTATCCGTGAACGAGGGGCGGTTATGCAACACGTCCTGCACGCGGGGGTCCTTGATTACCGTCGCAAAATCCTTGTCCTTGCTCACCGAAGGCATGTCCTTATAGCCATAGTCCCGGGCAAGTTTCAGGTAATGCGCCGCGTGCTCGGCGTCGCCCAATCGGGCATAAGCCTTCGCCAGGAAGAAGTTCAGCGTCCCCGGATCGGGTGCCGAACGCTGTTGCATGATCGATCCGCCCGCGCCGCTGTGGTTGTCGAAGATCGTGGGATCAATCGCGAGGGCTTTGTTGAACGAATCCATCGCCAGTTCGTACTTCTTGGCAGAGTAATATGCATAACCGAGATTGCTATAAACCGTGGCCTCCGAGGCACCCATCCTTAGGGCGCGCTTGTAATAGTTGACCGATTTCGAGTAGTGGTGCAGCCCGTATTCCAACGTTCCCAGGTTGTTTACGGGCGTGGCAAACGTCTTATCCGCCGCTTCCGCCCGCTTGTAATACGACTCGGCGGCGTCATTTCCGCCCAATTCCTGGTACGCCACTCCCAGCTTGTTCAAGAGGATCGAATCGTGGTGCCGCTCCTGAGCATTTTCCTTCGGTTCGTCGCTTCCTAAAGAGCCAAAGAGTCGTCCGAAGAAGCTCTTGTGTTCTTCCACTGGCAGTTTGCGGTCATGTGCAATTGAGAGGTATACGTCAATGGCCGCAGCATACTCCTTGCGAGCCATCAGAATGTCTGCGCGCATTTCAGCAGTCTGTTCAGGGGTCATTGCGGCCGCAGTCGATGCCGATGTCTGGCTAACGGACGCACGGGCATTTTCCTGGGAACGCACCGACAAAGTGAAAATGAGTACTGCGGGAACGGCGAAGAGGGCAAGAGTCCTCATAGCCCTTCTCCTTTTGCCACAATCGAACCGGACGCCCGCGGATACTCCCTTAGTGCTGTGGCTTTGAATTGTCCGCAGGCTGTTTGTCGTCTCCTCCAAAGATACCAAATATCTTGCTGAGCACGCTCTTTTTCTTCTCTTTCGGTTGCTCCGGTTGCGGGGCCTCGGCGGGCGAAGCCTGCCGAGCGGAAGGCGAGCTTGCCACGTTCGGCTGCCGATTCGGAGCCGGCGCACTCCCCTGCGCTGGAGGCGGTGGAGGATTACCACTGCCGCCGAAGAGGTGTGATAGCCATTCCCCGGGTCCGCTGCTTTGCGCCGCCGTATTCGAGGAATCGCAGTACTGCGTCGGTTGCGTCCCTGCCAGAAAGTATTCAGACACCATCTTCGGGCAAGCGGGCGCGGCTAGCATACCTGTATCGGGATCGATTTCCTGCTCGACTACGCCGTCGGGGGGCTCAAAGTCCGTTGTATTGTGGTACTCCGGCAGCGCAACTGCGCGCTTCATAAACTCGCCCCAAATCGGGGCAGCGAGTTGCCCACCGGTCAGGATGACGTCGCGGTTATCGTCAAAGCCGACCCAAACCACACAAAGCAGATTCGAAGTGTAACCGGAGAACCAGGCATCATGCGAACTGCCCGTCTTGCCCGCCGCTGGCGCCTCGAAACCCATCGCACGCACGGGGTAGCCCGTGCCGTGATTGATCACATCTTCCATCAGACTCGTAACCATGAATGCAACGCGCGGGTCGAGCACCTGCCGCGTCCGCGGCGTGTTTGTCTCGACTGCGTTGCCCTGGTCATCCACCACGTTGCGAATGAACAGAGGCTCAGCCCGAACGCCGCCATCCGCAAAGCCCGTATAAGCCGCTGCCACCTCGATCGGGGTCATCTCGTAAGAGCCCAGTGCCAGGGCAGGTGTCGCCATTAGGTTATCCTGCACGCCCATCTGCCGCGCCATGTCCACCACACGTTGGTAGCCGATCATTTCCGCCACTTTGATCGTGGCCACATTCAGCGAACGCATCAGCGCATCGCGCACGGTCACGGTGCCGTAGAACTCTTCGCCATAATTGTTCGGTGTGTAGTCCTGATTGTTGAATTCAAATGTCGTCGGCACGTCGTCCACGGTGGTGCTCGGCGTCACGATCGGCTCTTCGTTCTGAATCGCATCATTAAATGCCGCCGCATAAACGAACGGCTTGAAAACCGAACCCGGCTGCCGATGGGCGAGCGCATGATTCAATTGGCTCTCGCCATAATCGCGCCCGCCGACGAGCGCGCGAATCTCACCCGTCTTTGGATCGAGTGCCACAAGTGCCACCTGCGGTTTCGGCACAGGCTGACCGCGCTTTTTCCAGAGCGCATAGCGCCGTGCGAGTAGCTTGTCGACGTTCTCCATACCGATTTGCACGGCCTCAGCCGCGGCGTTTTGCAACTCCGGATCGAGCGTCGTGTAAATGCGGTAGCTCTGCGTTTCCAGGTCGTTCTCCGAGAATTTCTCCAGCAGGTGATCCTTCACCATATCGACGAAATAAGGCGCCGAACTGCTGTTCGTCCCGCCGTTCACGAAATGCAGCTTCATGCCCTTCGCTTGGTCTTCCTGATCCTTGGTGATGTAGCCGTCATCCACCATCTGCGCGAGCACGCGGTCGCGCGCCTCGTCGGCGCGGTCCAAATGGTGTTCGGCAGCGGAATAACGATTGGGTGAACGGATAATGCCCGTCAGAAACGCGCACTCGCCAAGGTTCAGTTCTCGAACGTCCTTGCCGAAGTAAGCCTGCGCTCCTTCTCCGAACCCGCGAATCGAGAAGCTCCCGCGATTCCCGAGATAAATGTCGTTGGCGTAGAGTTCCAGAATCTGCTCTTTGGAAAAGCGCTCGTTCAATTCCGCCGCCATCAAAATTTCTTTTAGCTTCCGGCTCCAGATGCGCCGCGTCGTGAAGAAAAATGTCCGCGCCACCTGCATATCGATCGTGCTCGCGCCCTGCGCCTTCTCGCCGCTGCGCAGGTCATAAAACGCTGCGCCAAACACGCGCACGAAATCGAGAGCGCCATGCTCGAAAAAGCGCTTGTCTTCCGCTGCGAGCAGCGCATGCACCAGATCCGGCGGCAAATCTTCATATCGCACGATCCGCCGCTTTTCCCGCGTACTGTCGAAAAGGTTGGTAAGCAATTCCGGTTCGATCTCGGCGGTAGCGGCGGGCGTATTCGTGGGCAACTGCAAAATTCGATCCACGCCGTAAGGCGAAAAAATCACCTTCAAAGCGTTGCGTCCGCGGAAATACGAGTCGGGCGAGGGATGTATCTCCACTGCGGCGCCTGAAACCTTAAAATAACCGGCCGAGCCCGGCACATCGCTTTCCTGGTAGCCGGCGCTCAGAAGGTAGCTCGTTAATTCCGATTCGCGCAGCGATTCGCCCGTAAAGATTCTGCCCGGCGCCGTGTAGACGGCAGACGTGTTCTCGAATATCTGTCCGGTCAGCCGCTGGTCGATCAGCTTGCCGAACGCAACGTAATAATAGGTCAATACCCCGGCACCGGCGACAAACGCGGCCAGAAACACCACGAGAATCGCGATTCCGACTGGGGAACTCCAAAAACCACGGGTAATTCGAATGCGCAAAGCGTCTCTCCGCTTAGACCCCAAGTCGTCTCAACGAACAGCTTCGCTGCGACCGGCCCCTCAGACGCAACGCTTGTAAGCACCGCAGGCGGGTAGCGGCGCCAGAATGACGTTAATCACGCGCACTGCCATTCTAGCGCGATTCTTAAATTGTGTGGTTGTCCGCGTGGTCGTGGAAGGGCACCACGAATTGGTAGACTTTCAAATCGATTGGAACCGAGTAGTCCAACGAGATATCACAGGTGGTGGTTGTCATGTCGACGTGGATGTCGTCGCGCGTCACCGGCAGCCCCAGATCCTGGGCCTTTTTATAAACCTCATCCGTTATATCGTCTTGATTACGCTTGGGATAGCCGGTCAGTGCAAATCGCGATTCCGTCTCGATCGCATCCTGAAATTGGTAGTTCGCGAAATAAGGAGGTACGATTTTGTAGGCAGTGAACGCCGTGCCGAAGACGATTGCTAGCGTGATGAGCGTCTTGAGCTTCGACCCGCCTCTTTCGCTCAAGCGGCGGCCGGATTCGCCAGCGAGTTCCCCAGAATATGGCATAAGGTCACAGCGACCTGCGGGAGGAGTTATACGCGGCGTGGCAGATCGCCCACACCCAACCTAGCACCAGGCTCAGTCCAAGGCCAGTTTCAACGACACAGCCTGTCTACGATGAGTAAACGGCGCATGTCTGCGGGACGGTCGGGCTGCAGCGCTGCGCCCCTTGAATTTAGAGCAAGGGGTCCATCTAATATGCTTTCGCAAAAATCGCTTTATCGTGCGCGGCCTGCCCACAATAAACGCATCTCCCGTCGCCGCGCTCCTGATCGAGCGGAATACAACGCATGGTCGCCTTCGTCTCTTCTTTGATCTTCGCCTCGCACTCGTCGCCACCGCACCACCACGAAAGTGCGAACCCCTTCTCGACCGCCTTCTTGAAATCTTCGTAGTCCGAGGTCTCGAGCGTGTTTGACTTGCGAAATTCCAGCGCCCGGTCGTGCAATGCCTTCTGAATTTCCTCCAGCGCCGCCGTCACAGCCGCCGCAATCCCCGCCTGCGCCACAAACGACTTTCCTTCCTTGCCGGGCCTATCTCTCCGCGCCAGGACGACCGACCCTTTCGCCACGTCCTTCGGCCCAAGCTCGATCCGCAGTGGCACGCCGCGCATCTCCCAATCATTGAACTTGAAACCGGGACTCATCCCCTCGCGCTCGTCCAGCTTCACGCGCACGCCCGAATCCAGCAATTCCTTGCGCAAACGCTGCGCACTCTCGAAAACCGTCGCCCGCTCCTCATCCGTTTTGAAAATCGGCACCATCACCGCCTGATACGGCGCCAGTCGCGGAGGCAAGATCAATCCCTGATCGTCTCCGTGCACCATAATGATCGCACCCACAAATCGCGTCGAAAGTCCCCACGATGTCGTCCAGCAGTGTTGCAGCACGCCCGCCTTGTCGAGATACCGCATCTCGAATGCCTTCGCAAAATTCTGCCCCAAGTTATGCGACGTCCCCGCCTGTAACGCCTTCCCGTCGCCCATCATCGCTTCAATCGAATATGTCTGGTCCGCACCCGCAAACCGCTCCGCCGCCGACTTCCGCCCGGGAATTACCGGCACCGCCGCCTCATTGATCGCAAAATCTGTATAAACGTCCAGCATCTGCCGCGTCTCAGCCTCGGCCTCTTCAGCCGTAGCGTGCGCCGTGTGCCCCTCCTGCCAGAAAAATTCCAGCGTGCGCAAAAAGAGCTTCGTGCGCAACTCCCAACGCACCACGCTGTTCCATTGATTGATCAAAATCGGCAAATCGCGATAGGACTGAATCCATTTCGCATACGCGTGCCCAATAATCGTCTCCGACGTAGGCCGAATCACGAGCGGCTCTTCCAGTTTTTCGCCGCCGCCATGCGTCACTACAGCCAGCTCGGGCGAAAATCCCTCCACATGCGACTGTTCCTTCGCAATAAAACTCTGCGGAATCAGCAGCGGAAACGCCGCATTCACATGCCCCGTCGCCTTAAACCGCTTATCCAGCGCCGCCGTGATGTTCTCCCACAGCGCCCAACCATATGGCCGTACGATCATGCAGCCGCGCACGGGCGCGTAATCGGCCAGCTCAGCGCGCAACACCACCTGGTTGTACCACTCGGAGAAATCCTCCGCCCGCGTCGTCAACTTCATATCAGCCATTTTTTCGCAGTCCTCTCAGAACACACGCGGCGCGCATCTGCTCCATCGGCAGCGGCACTTTTCGTGAGTAATTCAGGTTAGGGAACTTGCAGAACTAAGTCAATTTATACGAAAGTGCAACAGTTAGTCAGTTTGCGCTTCCTTGCTCCTGCGGCGTTCATATCGCGCGTTGGACGCCAGCCGTCATCTGTGCCTTTTCCTCGCCGAGCACGACGGAACGCGCGATCCACGCAAAAACGAAAAGGGTCAGCCCGGTGACCCACGCTCCCAGACTGAACCATGCCGAAAAATAGAGTGCGATCGCAACGCCTTCTACGATGAGACTTCCGGCGAGGAATAGGAAGATGCGCATTCCGAATGAAGTAGCGAAGGGCAAATAGTGGGCGCCCACAAGAATCATCAGAGCCGGAAAAAACCAATTTAGCCGATACAAACCTACAGGCCAAAGAAGCAGCATGGAAAGTGGCAGCACGAACGCGATCTGCATACAGAGCCAATAAAACGGGTTCTCCTTGCTCATGCGCGGACGTCCCTCCAAACCCAGTAGCATTTCCATGAGCGGAAAGACAAAAAATCCTCCGATGACAACGGCCAGGATTGACGCTTTTGGAGAAGCCCAGGTCCCGAGCGCCGCTGAGACCAAGTAAAGTATCGAGTAGAGAAGTTGACCCCAAAATCCCCCAATGGCACCGGATCGCACTTCGCGTTGCGCGTCTTTGATGTGCATTCAATCCCCCAAATTGCTGGGATTCATGGCTTGCGGTCCTAGCGGGCCGTTCGCTTCACGGCTCGCTCGCCGCGATCGCATCCAGCGCAGCCGCCGCCTTGGTCAAATTGTCCACGCCAAACACCGCCAGCGCCAACTTCGATCCCGCCTCGACGCCCGAATACGAATAATTCACATTGATCTGTTCTTCGCCCAATCTCCTCGCCGCCCGCGCCAATTCCCCCGGGCAATGCGCCAGCCGCACCGTCGCCACGTCCGTCACCTCAAATATCATACTGTGCTCGCCGAGCACCTTCGTTCCTGCCGCGACGTCATCCACCAAAAATCGCGCCAGGCTCTCGCCCTCTTCCACATACGACTGAAACGCCAGAATATTTACGCCGCGCTCAGCCAGTATTGAGAGGCACTTCCCCAACGCCCCGGGTCGATCCTGAATTGCCACCGTAAGTTCTTTCGCCTTCGGCATCTAGCTCCCGCTCCGTTACAAACGGAGGCACAGATTCTACCCTACGCCGTCCGGATTTTGCGGCAAATGCTTGGGACAACCTTGCGATAGGTCGAGACTCTTCCACAAGCCCACAAGCACCCAATCCATCGTTAGAGGGCGCTGATGGCAAAGTCTGTGTCGCGGCACCTTCGCGGCGTCCACTTTTTTCTCCTGTTCCAACGTTTTTTTGAAGGTAGTCGCGGGTAAAAATATCAGTGCTTGAAAAATAAGAATTTACGGAGAGAGGTCCACGGTGAGGCCCTATAATCCGTTGCTAACCTAGTCCGTTGGCGCAATCGAGCTCAGGTCACCCACACCAGCTGCTGCAGTCCTTCCCGATACCTCTCAATCCACTCGGCCACTGCCGCCAACCGTAACCGCATCCCCCGCGCGTGATGCGCCAATCGTCCCGCCATGTTGAACAGCAGAAACCGCAACCGCTTCGGCCGCGCCCTTAACATTTCCGCCGGCAGGGCCAGTCGTTTCATCGCCGTTAGCACATTGTGCGAGATCACCGCCAAACGCAGCCAAGCCGCGTCGGCTCCAAAATATTTCGACGGTAACACTCCACCACCCAAATCATTCTTAAGGATGTCGTGCACCAGCTCGATCGTGCCCGCCTTTTCCCGATGCCACTCGATCAACCGTCCCGCTTCCAGCTCCCAGCGGTTGGACAGCACCGCAAAATGCCGCACCGCACTCCCATCCTCAAATAGTTGTCCCTGCTTCTTGCGAATGCGAATGGCCACGTAGCGTAGAGATTGACTATCTTTTTTCTCCGATTTCTCGCTGGGCACAAACGGCACGTCGGTGCACTCGCGGATCTCGGTCGGATGCGCCTCGCCGTACATCTTCCAATCCTTCTCCGGAATCGCCTGGATGGCCGTATGCAACGGCTCGCTCATTCGCGCGCTAATAGCAAAACCGATGCGCCCCAGCGGGCCTCCTTCGCGCCGTTCATCCCGCAACCAATTCACCAACTTGCTTTCATGACAGGCCGAATCTCCTCGGTAGGAATACTCTTTCACCGTACTCGGCAGAGCCGCAAAGGCTCGCCGAGCCACTTCCAGCGGGTCCATCAGCGCCGGCACGTTCCCATCTCGAAATTGATCGGCCAATACCAGTTCCATTTCCGCCCACACCGCCAGCATCGGCTGATACCCGCGCGGCCCTTCGTAGGTAGGCAGCGCCTCCTTATTCCGACTCTCAATAATCGTGGCGTCCTGATCCACCGTCGCGATGCGCTGGTCCGCCACGCGCTGCCCCACTCGTTGGACCAGATCGCAGTTCACTCGGCCCAATCCTTCCAGCGGCTTCGTCTCTTGCGGAATGTAAGCAATCTCGTCTGGCAAGCGCTGCTGCTTGGCTTCTTCAATCTTCTCCTGCTCATGGAACGCATATAAAAACTGCAGCGCTGCCGAGGGCGAAGGCAATTCATGCCCCACCATCTCGGCCAGACCGGGATCCCCACGCAGCCGTTGAAAATCGTCCACGCACTCGCCCCCGGCGGCATTGAGAATGACGAAGCTCTCCACCAGGCTTGCTTCGTCATAACCCCGCTCCCGTTCTCTCACCTGCACCTGCTCGAGGACACTCTTCGGCAACCCCAGCGATCGGAACGTCTGCACCACCAGCGGGATTCCTCCGAAAACGGTCAGTGTTTCTTCGATCGGATGCGGATCGACTTCGAACAGCAAGGGTGATTCCGTTGGTGAAACCCTTCGTTCTTTGCGCTTGGTCATGGGGTGGATCATACGGCGATCTTTCACCCAGAGGGTGAAGAATTTGGGGGGTGTTGATTTCGCTGCCCAGAGCTGCTCAGGCCGATTTTTGCGACGTGCCGCGAGGCTGACTCAACCAAATCAGACTTTTCGCGAGATGTTATCGACGGATCGGGGACAAGCCTCTTCGCCTTGCCAGAGCCCTGCCGAATGGACTAGGCTTGTGGTCCGCCAAATCCGGCGGCCCACAGATCCGTTTGATTCAGCAAGGAGAAAACCTAATGCAAATGACAAACGAGCAGGTCCAGATTCTGCAGAACGTCGCGCTTCGCACCCTCGAGCACGAAGCCAAAACCACGCAGCGCGTGATCGAAGCCATTCCGGCCGATAACTCCGGCTATAAGCCCGACGACGCCTCCATGTGCTCGCTCGAACTCGCCAAGCACATCGCCGGCGCCGAACTCGCCTTCCTCCGCGGAGTCGTTAGCGGACAGTTTGATTTCAGCGAGAGCATTCCCGAATCTCTCAAGACGCCTTCCGACGTCGCCAAGTGGTACGGCGCCGAAGTCGAAAAGAGTTTGACGGATTTGAAAGCTCTGCCCCTGGAAAAGCTGGGCCAAATCATCGATTTTCGCGGCGTGATGCAAATGCCTGCTGTTCTGTGGGTGGATTTCGCGCTTCACCACACGATTCATCACCGCGGCCAACTTTCCGCGCATCTCCGCGCCGCCGGCGGCAAAGTGCCTTCGATCTACGGCCCCACATACGAAGATAAACAAAAAGCCGCCGTCGCATCCTAAGCTTTTTCCCGGGAGCGCCGACCTCCTGATCGGCGCTTTTCCCACATCGTCTTCTTGTCTTCCGAAACCCGATAATTCGGATGGATTGCAATAAAAATAGGGCGCCTGCGCGAAAGCGCGCGCCCGTTTTCAGCGTGAAACTCGAAATCCAGCTCCGTCTACTGCGTCGCGGACTTCTCCCCCAGCCGCCGCATGCGCTCCTGCAGCTTCTTCCGAAGTGGCCCCGGCGCGTTCGGATTGAACGCCACCAGATACCACAGTGGCTGCGACCGATCCCGGCTGAGCCGCGCCAGCGTCGCCGCATCGCTGTTCGGATGCCGCGCGATATTCTCTCGAATCGCGGAATAAGGATGGTGTGACAGCCTGCCGAGCGTTTTTGCCGTCACCTTCGGATGCTCGCTGATCAGCCGCAACAGGTAATAATCCTCTTTCGGCGCCATACGTGAAAGCATGTCAAGCGACTCCGGCTTCACCTCCGCGCTCAAAACGGTGCCGACCTTCTCGTCCCACGACGGATTGATGCGGTTCAGCTCCTGCGTGCGAGCATGAATCAATTGCTCGATCACCCGCCGCTCCTGCTCCATCCGCGCCGATGGCAACGCGCTATGCTCCACCGAGTCGAGAACGCGCAAAAGATGCTGCCGCTCTCCAAACACGATCTGCGAAGTTCGAACGGTCTTTGCTTTTCCCTGGTTTCTTACCAGGTCAGAACGTCTCATAATCTAATTCACCCCACACAAGAAAATAGGCGGGCGCGCGCCTTGGCGGCGACCAGCCGGGAGTCAAAATTACTGGGATGCCGCGCGGCAGGGCCTCGCAATAGCCCGTTGCAACGGAGAAGTTCCTCGCAGGACTCTTGCTGATTAAAAGTATATCCCAACTGGACAGGCCTAAAAAGCCTGTCTCTCTGAGCTAACATGTCCTTGCGAGAGCGAACGATTCGTCTTGCGGCGCACATCTTTGGATGACCCGCCGTGATTATCCGGCGCGCAAACATGCGAGTAAAGCGCGGTGCACCAGATTGTGCGTCTCCTGTTCCTAACCGCGCAATAGATAGTCCTAGGACTAGGCGTCGCCCCAGCCGCCTCCTCGACCCAAAGGCTAACCGGCGTTTAACCTCCCGCCTACAAGTTCCTCCCGGATAACTCTTTCTCTCGCGTCGTCATCACAACTAAACGCCGGGGCCTGGCAGCGTCTTTAGGGTGTATAATCGGGGCCAAGATTTGGAGGTCGTCATGACCAGATCATTCGGTACAAAGTGGGTTTCCATCTTCGCGGCGACTTCGATGCTTGCCCTGCCCGGGATGGCCGCTCCCCAGGCGATGCCTACGCCTCCGCAGCAACAAGCGCCGGCTTCGCAAAGCACGCCCCAGAGCACTGCGCCGAACGCACAAACGCCGGACGCATCGAACACACAGGCGCCTGCGCAGAGCACCGCCGCGCCGCAAGATACGACGACGACATCAACGCCCACTGGCTCCGTCATCACTTCGACTTCCACGCCCGACAATAGCGACGTAGCGCCTGCAGCGCCCGATCCCAAGGCCCCGACGAACGTCAAGCCGGGCAGCGGCGCTGACGTCAATGCAATCGGCAATCGCAACGTCGGCAAAGGTTTGGACTTCTACTCGATCCAACACGAAATCGAGCTCGGCAAGCAGCTTTCGCAGGAAGTAGAAAAGACGGCCAAGTTCATTAACGATCCGGTCGTCGTCGAATATGTGAACCGCGTCGGCCAAAACTTGGTCCGCAACTCAGACGCGCAAGTTCCCTTCACCATCAAAGTGATCGATTCCGACGAAGTCAACGCGTTCGCTCTGCCCGGCGGCTTCTTCTACGTCGACAGCGGCCTGATTCTCCACGCCGACTCCGAATCCGAACTGGCTGGTGTAATGGCGCACGAGATTGCTCACGTTTGCCTCCGCCACGGCACAAAGCAAATGACAAAGCAGGACATCGCGCAACTCGCCTCCATTCCCGCGATGATCTTCATTCCCTATTCCTGGGCCGGTTACGCAATGTATCAGGGCATGAACTTCGGCATCCCGCTCGCCTTCCTTAAATTCTCTCGTGACGACGAGCGCCAGGCCGACTACTACGGTCTGCAATATATGTACAAGGCCGGCTACGACCCGAATTCCTTTGTGATGTTCTTTGAAAAGATCGAAGCGGACGAGAAGAAAGAACCCGGCACGATCCCGAAGGTTTTCGCGGATCACCCGCCGACGCCGGACCGCATCGTGGCTATTCAAAAGGAAATCGCGACGATCCTGCCGCCGCGCACCCAATACATCGTCGATACTTCGGAATTCGATTCCGTCAAGGCGCGCCTGCAGATGATTGAAGACAACATCAAGCTCAACGATTCGCGGAACCCCAATCGGCCGACGCTCCGCAAGCGCACCGACCAGAACAAGGGCGGTTCAACGAATCCCAATTCGCCCAGCGCAAGCGATCCAAACTCTCAGTCCTCGCCCGACGACGGACCTCCAACCCTGGAGCGCCGCCCGGGCGACGGCCAGACGAACTAGCCTGTTCCAAACGGAATTCCGAAGGCGCCATTCCTCGAGGGTGGCGCTTTTTTTTTGCATACCTTAGCAGTAGATCGAACAGAATCGCCAATTTTGCGTCGGGTTAGTGGGTATGGACCTCAGCGATGCCCAGGCGCTTCAAAGCCTCGGCGTAATACTTGCGGTAGAGGATGTCCCATTCTTCGCTGCCTTCGAGGATTTCCTTCTTTTGCGACGCAATCTTCGCGCGCACTTCGGTGTCGACCTGCTCTTCCTGCTTCAGCAGCGACGTGAAGATATTCACGATTTCCAGCCGGATCGTGTCGCGGTCTTCGATAAAATCCACGTCGGGATTCGCCACCAGCGCATCGATTACGCGGTGAGACAGTCGGACGGTTTTTTCGCGGCTCAGTCGCATATTATCGGAGGATCAGCTTCCTTTCGCGGGCGAGCTGGCCTTTCACTTTCTTGTACATTTCCTGATAGGAAACCCCCGTGCGCCGCATCTCTTCCTGATAACGCCCCAGAATCTCCCGCACTTCCTCGTTTAAACGGTCTTCGATCGTGACCTCGTCCGCCATCACTTGCCGCACATGCTGCACCAGATTTTCCGCGTGTTTCGTCTCGATCATCTTCGCGGCCACCAGACGCTTCACGACTTCCTTGGCCATATGGCCCACATAGTCCCGCGATAAAAGCATCCCGCCTCGCTCGCAATTGTATTAATTCTTTTTCAGTCTACTGGCTGCCGCTTGGAAGTGTCAAGAAACGCAGGGGGTAGGTGATAGAGAGCCGCAAAACTGCACTACCCGTACCCTCCCACCACCCCTACTGTCGCTGCGCACTCTTTTCGTTAACAATAAATTTTCGGTGGGGAACACATTAGCGTTGTAAGGTGCCGTGGATTGCGTGCGCGGGACTCTGGGCAAGTTCGTGCGTGTGCGTGTACGAATGGTGGACTCGCTCCGACCTCTTGCGGTAAGCTGCCCACGCAAATATTACCCCCCAAAGTAATTCAATTTTCAAGGGAGGCCCTATGTCTTCACCAATCGCCGCACCAATTGAACACGGGCCGAAACTCATTAAGGCAACGCCTGTTAGCTTGAAAGATGCGGGTGTGACCGAGAGCTGGCTGGAGAATCAAATCGAAAACGAACCGACCATGCTGAGATTGGGCGACGTGGCAGTTATTGACCGCCAAAGGCGTCAGGAAAAGGCAGGCAGACTCGACCTGCTACTTGAAGACGATTCGGGACGCAAACGGTACGAAGTCGAACTGATGCTCGGCCCCACGGATGAAAGCCACCTAATACGTGCTGTCGAATATTGGGACGTTGAGCGCAGGAAGTGGCCCGGATACGATCATTGTGCCGTGCTAATTGCCGAAGATGTTGCGTCCCGATTTCTCAACGTAATCAGTTTGTTCAGCGGAACGGTTCCCTTCGTGGTGATACAAGTGAACGGCCTTATGGTTGAATGCAAGCTCGTGTTGAATTTCGTCAAGGTTCTGGACAGTCGCAGTCTCCGCAGAGATGAAGCATCGGAACTGAACGAGAAAGTGACAGACCGCTCCTACTGGCTTTCAAGGGCAACCGCCGCGATTGTGGAACTCACGGAGAAATGTATAGAAATCGTCAATAAAGCCTCTTCCGTGCCCCGGGAAACCACCTACAAAAGGTACTACATCGGCCTCAGTGACGGAATACGACCGGATAGTTTCGCGAGATTTTGGCCAAAGAAAGCCTTTGTGTGGGTGAGGTTCGATGATCTTAGCTCGCCGGAATCTTGGTTGAAACGGCTGGAAGACGCAGGGCTTTATACAGAAAGAAACGGCGAATTACTCTGGATTAAGCTAACCCCGAAGGTCTTTGACGAAAACAAGGAACTGGTAACTGAATTGCTGCAAGAGGCTGCGCGAGAGTACGAGAAGATATAGCTAAATAAATCTATTCCACCGTCAACGTAGCTGCGGTTGAATGCTGCAATTGATTCGAGATTCCGTTTACCGTGACGGTATAAGTGCCAGCCGGTGTGCCTGTTTGAGAAGGCTCTCGGGATGTGCCGCTACCCCCACCGCACGAAACGATGGGCAAAACGAGGCAAACAGCTAAACCACAAGCCGCAATGAAAAACGAACGTCTTTTCTCAATTTTCGACGCGGACGCTCTGACAGTCGCGAATGCAAGAAGCGCTGCAATCCATAGCAGAAGATATGGATTTGGAGCACGCCATTCAAATGGTGAAAATACCGCCGATGATGCAGCAGCCGTCGAAACCGTCAAAGTAGAATTGACCGAACCCGTGAAACCGTCACCCGGTGTAACCATAGCAGGCGAAAATGAACAAGATGCCGACGCGGGGAGGCCTGAGCACGATAACGCAACCGGATTTGTAAAGATGCCGAACGCCTCGCCTACGGAAATCGTATAGGAGGCAGATTGGCCGGGTTGCACATTTACGGCTGATTGCGGCCCTGTCAGCGTGAAATCGCTCACCGTAATCTGGGCCGTGCTTGTCGGAAGCGATGTTGTTACCCCTCCGTTGCTTGCCGTGAGTGTTTCGACGTTGTTTCCGATAGGACACGTAACATTAGCCTTGGCCATTGATGCGGTTCCGCAAGGTCCGGTCCACTTTAGCGTCAACGGACAGCTATCGGGGTCGGTAGCGGAGCCGTTAAGATTCACCGTAGCGCCGTTTGCACCAGTCGCATTCACCACCTGATCCGGACCTGCATTTACATTCGGCAGGGTAGCGCCGATTGCTGCAAGAGCGTTCACAACACCATAGCCTTCTATGTCGTTCGGAACCGTCTCAGCTATTCCGGGCAGTGATGTGGCAGTTCCGGTGATGAAATTCCGAAGCTGGGCCCGGGCGATTGCTGGCTGATTCACGTTAGAGCTAGAGAGCAAA
The DNA here is from genome assembly GCA_963753205.1 of uncultured Acidobacteriota bacterium. Lineage (GTDB taxonomy): Bacteria > Acidobacteriota > Terriglobia > Acidiferrales > UBA7541 > Palsa-295. The sequence goes on from CAVWBL010000006.1 coordinate 595,496, forward strand.
CATGGTGCGGCCTGCAAAGCAAGAGCAGCAATCGCGGCGACATGAGGCGCAGCCGCTGACGTTCCGGCAAAGTAACAGGGCGATTCCCCAACGGTGCAGTTGACCGGAGCGTCTGCATTTGGACCATTCCTGCCAAACCCGCCCGCTCCCGTGACCGTCACGTCATCAGTAGCGGTCACATCCGGCTTCATGCGTGCCGCTGCTTGCGGCGTAGATTCGGTTGGCCCTTGACTGCTGTATGATTCGACTGAACCCGTGCAATTCCCCGGACTGGGACACTGCATTTGGTCTACTGCACCCACCGAAACCGCGCTTACAGGCGAGCCGCCCGCGTCGCTCTCCGCCGGAACACTGCCTGAGGGCGTGTAGAACCCCAGATTGGGACTGGTGTCGGAGATTCCCGTGACAAACATATCCAGCATTCGCGGAGCAGCGCCATTGTTCACATTCAGAATGTAAATGAAAAGGTACTGCTGGCCATTACCCGGATTTGCGCCGACGCCGTTATTGGTGTATGTGATCGTCTCAAAAGGTGGCTGCGTTCCCGTCTGTGGATTGATGCTGCAATAAACTGGCACCTGCATCGAGCTGCCGAACGGCAATAGATACAGGAACATGTCGTAATCGTTATTTGAACCGCTAAGAGGATCGTTCCACGTGAGCCAAATCTTTACGGTCGCACCTGCTGGCAGGAAGAAAGGATTCAACGATTCACTGCTAATGCCTGCTGGAACCGAGGGTGCGGTTGCAAACGTGGTCTCTCCGTCGGCAATGAAGTGCTGGAGACCACCACTTTCCGAGGTCCCGTTCGAGCAGGATAGCGTGTCCGTGATTTGGCTGCTGTAATCCTGTTCGTAGTGGTTATATGCATCGTTTCCAACAGCGGTGAAGTAGCCGCGAATTGGCTTCGCATCCGTATTCAAATCACTTGCTGTGTTTGTTGAGACCACATTCGTACCGTCGAATGGAGGTATCGGGAAACTAACATCATCCACGGCCACATCCGTGTTAGCGGTCACCCAATCGACGGCCTGCTCGAACGATAGTGAGGTTCCATCTGCCCCATTTGCAAAGTACAGTTGCGCGCTCGGTGCAAGGTCATGCACGATTTCGAGCATCGCGGTGCCTTCCGCGTTGACTCCGCTAGGACCATCGGGCTGTAAATGATCTTCTAGGTCTGGAGAGGAAGAGGGGAATGATTGCGCGATGATTCCCCCGGTCACGGAAGTTAGAGTGCCGCTGGAGTTGCGCGTGCCTGTCGCGCTCGGCAAATCGCCAAGCATTATCGGGCTCGGTATCGCTGTTGTGGGGCCGCAAGTAGTGCAGCCGGTCGCAAAAACGCCTCCGATTCCGCCCGAGATGACGCCAATTTTTACGCCAGTCCCATCAATTCCAAAGTGAGCCCGTGCCTGGGTCGCTTGAAGAATTTCGTCGCCTTGGGTGTCTACTGAACCAGCGTTCGTGAAGCCATAATCCGGCAGACGGATGTATCGAACAAAAGGTAGTGCACTCACTTGATTTATCATCGTGACTGGAAGCAAGCCTTGTACGGTTGAAACTTTTGTCAGCACCTCGCCTTTTGATTTGTCCGGTTTTGGTTCGCCGATGATTTGCACTGTCACACCATAGCTGCGAAGCTCATCGAGATTCTGTGAAGTGAGGCCATTCATTTCGATGTAGACCTGTACCTCGCCTTTATTACTGATTTGCATCTGGCCCGCGTGAATGGCATCTTGGAGCGGCTTCGGAAGCGTTTCCTTTGAGAATCGCGCTGGCGGCACTGTATCTTCGGGCATTGTTGGCCGCACGCTCGCCTGTTTTACATTCAGGCTCAGCAAAACAAGGGGAGTACTGAGCTTGGGGTTCTTCTCAGTTTTGTGTTCCGGCCTAGTTTGTCCGAGTATTGGAAAATAGACTGCTAATGAAACGGCTGCGACAATTGAGAGAATAAATGCTTTCAACCGAAAGAAACGGAACCGGGGCATGGTCTTCATGAGAGAGAGCCTTTTCGTGCGCCGCTAGTCGCGTGCGCGATATGCGTTAACGTGCCGGATGTTATCAGACGTAGTGTCCGTGTTCCACGGATTCAATGAGGTACTCTGCGTACTAATAGTAACGTTGATGCGTAGCTTCCCTTTGTCGGATACAGGGGGGCATGAAAAGAACCGTTCAGGTGAACGTCAAAATGACTCAAGATGATTTCGACCTGCTAACGCGGGCCGCTGAAAAGCGTTGGCCCGATGCGGTTATGACCAATTCGGGAATCGTGCTTGGCCTAGCGAAGATCGCAGCCCGTGAAACCATCGGCAAGAAGAGGAAAACACGCTAGGTGAGGCGTGTTATACGGTAATGGCGTGTCCAGCGGCTTTTAACATTCCGATGAGAGTTTCCCAGTGCCGAGGATGTGGCGTGCGCCTTCCCCTGCGGATGTCGGCTGCATAGGACAGTGAAACGGAAAGAGCCGTAGCAATGGATGAGATCGAAAGTTTTGGTAGCCGTGGCTGAATGTTGCGTCTATAGAGTTCATCGCTCACTGACTCGCCTTTGTTCTTCCAAGCTCGCTGTGCGCTCGCGTTACGGCGTAATGTTTCGGCACGGCTCGCTTGTGCCTCTGCGCTTTGGGCTGCTATCCGGCCAGCTACGCTTACTTCCCTCATGTTGGCTGCCGATATTACAAGCCCACATGCGGCGCAATACTCGCTTGCACGATTCACTGATGCTCCACAGCCGCGACAAACGCGCAGCGGTTTCGGTGACTGATTCTTGTCCAAAGAGTCGGCTGAAACACCCTTTGCTTCGCGTTTATTGGTCTGAGTTAATCGCGTAGCAAGAACCTGCAATCGTGCTGGTTTTCTTACCGTGGACCACAGGTCGCGTGCGACGGATTCAGCGACTGGCGCGACCGCGCGGCCCCAAGTTGGTGCTGTTTCCGCGAGCCGCACGGCAAAGGATGCCGTCATACGGCAATTCCCATCGCCCAGTTCCACGAACCATTCGCGGCGAAGCGGTTCCCGCGTTTGGATGCTATCGCTTCGTTGTCCGTGGACAGTGCCGCCAACAGTTCAGTCTGTGTTGGTCGATTAGAACCGGTGGACCAAGGTGCTGCGCACGACCGACGTGAAGAACTCTCGCGTCAGGTGAAAATGAAACCGCCGAAGCTTGTGAATGGCACGGTTTCAAGAGTCCCAATCTTTAGAGGGCTGTTCGCAACCAGCATCTCAAATTTGCGGATGCTCATTTGGTTTAAGCCACCGGCAACTTCGCAAAATCGAGTGGCATGGTCCTGTTTGTATTTCGACCGCCACGCCATAAGCGAATCCTCAGTAAACAGCAGGTGCGCCCAAATGAACAGAGGGAAGTGGCCGCCCTTTGGATGGTACCAGGGAGGACCGAACGAAACGATGACCTTGCCACCCGGCCTCAACAGGCTTGCCATCCCTTTTAGGACTTCGTCGGGATTACTGAAGTGCTCGAAGGAATCGATTGAAAAAATGACGTCCGCTTGAGCATCGAAACTCGTGGCGAACGCACAGTTAGAAATACGCGCATCGGCCTGGCGCGAACGCGCGATCACGAGCAGTTCTTCCTGAACATCCAGGCCGATTACTTGCTTCGCTCCGTGGCTGGCGATTTCGAGAGCCTCGTTTCCGAAGCCGCATCCGAAATCGAGAACCACCTTGCCTGCGACCTGATCCCAAATCGCGGGGCCAAAAAGGGTCTCCAGCTTCCCGGCGCCTACATAATCTGGAGGAGCTTCAATATCGTGCCAATCATAGCGGCTCAAAATTGCCGCGGCCACTCGCCCTCCGACGAAGGACATTCGCTCGCCCCTTCACAAGATTTTCTCCGAACCCTCAATTGACCGCGCCGTACAATTCCCGCGCGGATGGGCAGTTTTTATCCCGCTTTTCCGTCTTCCGCTTCCATACGCTGAATCGTGTATTCGTCGGGCTACGACCTTGCAGCTTACCCCGTAGCAATCTCCGATTGCCCGGTGGGCCGAATTGACGCAAATTGCGTGTAACCATGCCACGACCGTTTGGCTAGCAGATTCGCACTATTTTCAGTGCATAACGAATCGAAGGACCCGCCGTGGCCACGTACCTTCTATTTGGGTCGCTACTTCTGGAGGAACTACGGGAAGCAACCCTAAAAAGGTCTTACTAGCGCCGCTAAATACACCGACACGCTCGTCGATCTGGACTACCTTGATCTCAAAACGCTCCTGCTCGCAAGTGGAGCAAACCGGAAAATCGACGACGTACCGTTTCCCAACGATCGAATACACGACGTCGTAAAAGATCGGCACATGCCACGAAGGAGCACTGAACGGCTCATATTTCTCGTGATGCACATTTCCATTCGCCGGGCTGCCACACACGACGCAAATATCCGGCAGCGAGGAGCTAGGAAGCAGAACGAGGCCGCCGAAGAGGTCGTTATAGGCCCTTTGGATCGTGCCAACCTGGGTCTTGAAGAATATATCCCTCAAGCAGCGCTCCAATCATGGCCGATCAGTTGTGACCTGATCGATGTCTGCTTGAGGACGCTTATAGCACAATCCGGGGCAAAGTCCCGATAAGTCCTAGTGTTGTATCGGAAGCGCGAGTGAGCAAGCTTCACACACGAGCACGGTGTGTTTGCGCGCTTTCGATACAACGACTTGAAGGAAGACGCTGGCGCTTGCGGCGGACGCGGGCTAATGGCTATGGGAATTCAATCTTTTCACTCATCTGTAAGCTATTGGTTCTGCGGTACTTAGAAAATGAGCACGTGCGAGAATCGCAATTCGATGCTTTACGCTGGGGCATAACTTGCGCAGCATAGCACGCGAAGCGTCCGCCGCGCCAGCGGCTTCGTTCAAGTCATCTTACCGTCCATTTGAAGTACCAGAACTCCACATCTCAATCGGGACCTACGCTCCGTAAGCGCTCGAACTAGACCGACCTTGTCAGTCCGCCATCGACACGGATATTTTGGCCGGTGACATACGAAGACTCCGGCGATAGGAGGGCGAACATGCGGACGAAATTTACCACGATTCGGAGCAATTGGACGTATAGTCATCAAACCGGACAGGTCCCGTACCGGTACGGCATATGGACGAGAACCGCGTTACACAGGACCTACGGCGAAGCGGGTGTACAATCGCTCCGTCATGAGCCAACGGTCGGCACACAGAAGCAGACTGCTCGTGCTTGCGGTAAGTACGGCGGTGTTAGCTGGTTCTCTAAGTCTGCAGAGAGTCTCCGCACAATCGGCGACGACCGATTGGGAAAAGGCCGCAGGCAGCAAGATGTCGTTTGAGGTGGCTTCGGTCAAGCGGAGCGAGCCGGGACAGGGGCCAAGACGGGGCTACCATTCGAATTTCCCACTTACCCTCGGGTCCAATTTTGCGCAGGTCGGCAATCTCATGTCGGTGGATATACCGTTGCGCGCACTTATAGGATTCGCTTTCAAGTTGTCCGCTGGCCAGACGCATTTTTTGATTTCGGGCCTGCCAGATTGGGTCGATCCGGAATGGTTCAACGTGGAGGGACGAGCACCGATAGCTAACCCGTCAAAGGACCAATTTCGCCTGATGGTCCAGTCGCTGCTTTCCAATCGGTTCAAACTAACAATGCACCACGAGACGCGCCAAATTCCGATGTATGCGCTGGTGCTCACAAAGCCGGGAAAAACGGGACCGCAACTCAGGCTGCATGTGGGCGGCGCATGCGACATGCAGAAGTTCAGTGTTCCAAATCCAAGCGCGCCTGCGGATTTTTCATCGTTTCCCTGCGGCTCAACCGTGATGGGAGAAATACCTGATTCCATACGTGCGCGCGGCGGCGGACGCGATGTAAATTTGGATTACATCGCGGCATTCCTTAGCGGCACCGGAATGCAAGGCGCGGATCCAGATCGCCCGGTCATAAACGAAACAGGTCTCACTGGCAATTATGATTTTTGGATCGAGTTCGCAGAGGACGCGAGCGCATTGCCTAACGGGGTGCAAATCGATAGGAGTGGCCCCAGCTTTCCTGAGGCTCTGCAAGACCAACTAGGCCTGAAACTGATCGCGAAAACGGGACCTGTTGATGTCCTTGTAGTCGATCACATCGAGCAACCCTCGCCAAACTAGGGGCGGTCGCTTCCACTTGGCTGTGTCGGCAAACCGGTAGCCGCGTTACACAGGCGCTTCGACTTTTCTCACCAAAACCGTACAATCGTCGAGAGACGTTCATGAGAGGGTGAATTGCGGTTTTACACGCAAGAGGAATGTGAGAAGTGGCTATCCGAGCGGAAGCGCCAGAAACCTGATTTAGTGTCTAATCGACATTGTAAGCGTGTCGACTTCCCACCCGAACCGTATAAGCTCTTGTATGTTGCTCACTGGATTACCGCAAGTTTGACCTATCGCCGACCGGTATTGCTTTGGATAACCGAGTGGGGAGTCTGGCCAAGCAGCGAAAACTGGCACTTGTATTACAGGATGCGCCAGACCTACGGCGACTTCCGATTGTTGTCCGAAGCGCCGGGTCATCTTTGCCTAGAACATGAGACAGAAGACCTAGCATCGTTTCTGCAAATGGCGCTGTTGAATGGTTGGGGCGGGCATGTGCTGACGGAGGCTGACTACGTTAACGCGTTCTTTAGCCACGATGAATACATCGATTTCTTCGCCGAACATGAGGCGAACTTGAATCCTGTGCTTGAGGAGTTCTTCAAGTCCTGAGAAGTCCTAGTGTTGTATCGGAAGCGCGAGTGAGCAAGCTTCACACACGAGCACGGTGTGTTTGCGCGCTTTCGATACAACGACTTGAAGGAAGACGCAGGCGCTTGCGGCGGACGCGGGCTAATGGCTATGGGAATTCAATCTTTTCACTCATCTGTAAGCTATGGGTTCTGCGGTACTTAGAAAATGAGCACGTGCGAGAATCCAATTCGATGCTTTACGCTGGGGCATAACTTGCGCAGCATAGCACGCGAAGCGTCCGCCGCGCCAGCGGCTTCGTTCAAGTCGGCAAACCGGACAAGTCCCCTCGTACCGGTATTCCATATGGACGAGAACGGCATTGACCAGGACCTAGCGGCCACGCTGGTCTCCATTCCAACCCGCGGAATCCGTTCGAGTAGCAAAAAAAGGCCCTCCGGCGAGGGGGGAGAGGTTGTGTGCCGTAGGACAGCGCAGTTTCGATAACAAAACCACATGCTACGAGTTGATCGCAGAGTGTTCGCGCGTCGAAGAGGCGCACGCTGTGAACCTCGCGGGCACGCCGGTAAAAGTCACCAACGCGCCGAAACGTTTCTATGTTTCTTACCAATGATCGACCGGCCTGATTCTCTATTGTTTGAACCAGTACAGCCCAATCGTCGCCCGAGGCCCAGGAGCGACCCTCCAGGGAAGGTTCGCCGAGTCCAATTACGTCGAAGATGAGCAGGCCCCCTAGAGGTAAAGCACCGGCCACGCGTTGAAAGAAAGTCCTGACAACACTTTCCGCATCAGCCTCTTCGGAGTGGTAGGTCAACGGCTCACCCACGGCGATAACGGCATCGTAATCGCGAATTTCTGTGTCGTAGATGGAAGCATGGACGAAGTGGGCTTTCGGGACGTTCGCGCGGGCAAGTTCCAGCAGTTCAGCAGATGTATCCACACCAGTCACTTCAAATCCAACGTCCACCAATGCCTTTGTCAGCGGCCCGGCACCACACCCTACGTCCATAACTCTTCGGACTGGAGCGCCGGAACTTTGCAGGCGAAGGATAAGCTCGCGTGCTGCCCCACGGGCGAGAGTCTCAAATGCTGCGGCGTGGACATACGCCAGATCGCATTGGTAGGGAGTTGCCATCAAGCAGATTTTGGCTGCTCGCCTTATGATTTGCAACTTCGAGTGGATGACGGCAACCCGGGAACGATCCGTGCAGCTAATTGCCGCAACTCCTGAGAAGTCCTAGTGTTGTATCGGAAGCGCGAGTGAGCAAGCTTCACACACGAGCACGGTGTGTTTGCGCGCTTTCGATACAACGACTTGAAGGAAGACGCTGGCGCTTGCGGCGGACGCGGGCTAATGGCTATGGGAATTCAATCTTTTCACTCATCTGTAAGCTATTGGTTCTGCGGTACTTAGAAAATGAGCACGTGCGAGAATCGCAATTCGATGCTTTACGCTGGGGCATAACTTGCGCAGCATAGCACGCGAAGCGTCCGCCGCGCCAGCGGCTTCGTTCAAGTCGGTTATTACCGGCCCACTACTGCAAATCGACGATTACCGGTGGCTCGTCCGCCGTTGTCCCTTAGCTTTGTAGTAGGAGGGTTTCTCCCCAAGAACAGCCGTTCCGCCTTCCACATCGGAGCGATTCAAAAATTAAGGTGCAAAACGCGCCATTTTTGGCGCCTGAACGCAACTTCAGCCCATTTTACGGCGCCAATCGCGCCAATTTTGCTCCGAATTCCGCGTCTCAACGCTCGCTGCACGCCAATCTGTGACCCCATGCGCCCTCGACATCAGCCATCTTCAGTGTCTCAACAAAGTCCTTGCAAGTGAATGTATAATATGGTATACTTGGTGTTCTCGGCACGGCCGGGAAAGGTGGCCACGGCCGAACGACACAACAAGCAGGGGGAGTTGCTCGGATGGTTGCGAGAACGCGAAACACGTCGCCGAGTCACCGATTACCTGAAACTCACGAGCCACCTTCTAATCGAGAATCCCCGATTAGAATTCTCCCTAAGCCCAATCTGCTCAACAAGGATTGCATTTCTAATCGAGAAAAAAGGGGCAAATTTTTAATCGCAAACGATGCCAGAAAACGCCCTCCGCCTTCAAAGCCACATGGCATCAGTTCCCGGAGGGCCTCTCGATGTGATCGATGACGATGATTTGTTGGGTGCCTTTGACTGGCGTGAGCTTCAAACCGAGCTGTTGCTGAATCGCGGTGGGCAGCGTCGCTTCGGGCTGGATATTGGCGGACTCGTTCGAGTCGTTGGCGAAGGGGGTTGGGGCGATCGGCTGTTCGGGCAAATATTCGAGGCGAATATCGAACTTGCCTGTGAGCCCCGTCTTATCCACGATCGTACGGCCTGTCACTTTGTACAGCCATGCAGAAAACTCGTCCATCGTCATGCCACGTGTTTCGAGAAGCCGGTTGGGTCCGTCATTTAAGAAGAAGATGAAATGGCAGGGCTGACCCGGGCCTGGCGTGGAGGCGCGGCCGCGAGGCGCAAACCCGGGAAGCGGACTTCCTGTGTTGGGGTCGCGAGGAACGGCTGCAGGCGGCACATCATACGCGCAGCTGCCATTATTTCCCTGTAATTTGGGCCCTGCTTTGGCGACTGTGAGCTCGTACGCGGGGCCGCTTCGGGTCTCACGGTGGAGTTTCAGATGGAACCTGTCTGCGAGCAGTGACTGCATCATAGGCCCGAGCATCGCCGGCTGCCCGGGAGTTCCCTCCGCTTTCGCCTCTATCGTGTAACGTTCCGAAGACATCCAGGCCGGGGCTCCCTCGATTGGAGGAACCTCTGCCGCAAGCGAACGGCTCTGACCATCCGCAAAGATAACGTAAGCATCTTTAAAGAGTGACATTACCGTGACGCATTTTTTGATCACGAGGTTGGGCGAAGGTCCGGTCTCCCCCAAGCCGCCCATTTCGCGAAGGCCGGGCTCGGGTGCGTTTCGATCGCAAGGGTGGATGGCAGCGACTTCGAATTTCTCTCCTGCCGATGCCGGCGACTGAGCCTGAACCGCCGTCGCGTTCCCGGCTCCCATCAGCAGTCCTATTGCTACCGGACAAACCAATGCAGCCATTCCGGCGCCTGCCAGTAGGAATTTCTTTGCGCGACTCAATTGCTCGAAGCGGTTCAGCATGATGGCCTCAATTCTTCGCCGGATAGTTGCCCCGGATACTCCGGATACGCCTATGAGGGGCGATTGCGTGTAGAACTTGCAGACGTTCAGAATCGCGTCGGCGTAGATCTCGGGTTGGCCGCCCAGGCTCAGCACTTCTTCGTCGCAGGCTTGCTCGCGCTCTTCAACGAGACGCGCGCTGATCCACCAGACAAGCGGATGGAACCATAAGGCCGCTTCGACCATCATGTGAATCGCGGCGAAGAGATTGTCGCGACGGCGGACATGGCAGAGCTCGTGCGCGAGAACCGTTTCCAGCTCCGATGGCGTCAGGCGCTCCGCAATTCCTTCGGGGAACAAGAGGACAGGACGCAAGATCCCCACTACAGCGGGCCCCAGAGGGCATGGAGATACCCGAATCTCTACCGTGTCAGAAGTGCCCGTCTGGCAAATGCCAGATGCCGCGCTGGCGCGAACTGCCGCACGGACTCTGAGCCAACCCCGAAATCGAATGAATATCACGGTTGCGAATCCGCCGAGCCAGAGCGCAAAGAGCGCAATGGGAATCCAGTGGATCGCGCTCGTTGCCGGAGTCGATTGCGGCAAAGTTGCGGAGACCGGTGGCGCATTGAGTTCTTGGACCGTCCAAACGACGACCGGAGCCGTGATTTGGCTTGCAACCTGACTGGCGGCAGGAATCTGCCTTTCCAGATAGCTCCCCAGGTTCAGCAGCAAAGCGAATGGCACAAGGAATTTGAGCGATGCGCTCAGCCACAGCCAGTAACGAATTTGGGCCCGATTTCCCCGGAACGCCAAAGTCATCAAGCCCGCTGCAATTGCGAACAGTGTCGATTGCCAGAGATGGCCAGCAAGTGCCTGTATCATTTAGGCTCACCCTTTCCTTCCTGCCTCCGCTGCGCCTTCAGCCTCTTGATCGTTTTCTCCAGTTCGCCAATGTCGTTCGGCGTCAGTTTTCCGGCGTCCGCAAGTTGCGCCATCATGGGCGCCGCTTGGCCGCCAAAGAAACTCAGCACCTCGTCCAGCACCCGGCTTCGCGTCACTTCGCGCGCCACGAGCGGCTCGAAGATATCGGCCTTGCCGATCTTGCGGACGCGGCGCAGCGTCCCCTTTGTTTCCATCCGGTAGACAATCGTCTGGATCGTCGTGTAGGCAGGGCGCGGATCGGGAAATGCTTCCTGAATCTCCCGGATGGAAGCGCTTCCGCGGGTCCAGAGGGCTTCCAGAATCCGGAGCTCGAGCTTGCTCAGCTTGGGTTGCGGCATAAGCCTCCTCTACTACTTTGTAGGTTTACATTACTACGCTGTAGTTTTTAGAGTCAAGAGGAATTCTTCACTGTAACTTTGGTCCTGAGGGTCGCAGGACTAAGGGGTTGCCGATTGCGCGGGCGCGGCGACGCTGCTCGGTCCTGTGGCTGGTAGCGCGGCCGGAGGCTCTTCGAGCGCCAGATAAGCGCGGCCAAACGCCGATTGCTGCGTTCCCGGAGCGATCGCCACCGCCTGTACCGTGTACCGCCCAGTCGCCAGCTTCGCCAGCGGCAAACTGATCCGGAACGTAGCCGTATGCGTCGCTGGATCGAACGCAGTCGGCTGGACGAGCGGCGTCTGGTTCACCTGAATGCCGTTGTGGAAGAAAATCAGAGCCCCGCGAATCGAATCCGCTGAGAGCGAACTCGCGTTCGCGCCCTTATCCGGGTAATAGGCCTGAAAGAAAACGTACAGCGTCTGGCCCGTATTGAAGAAACGCGTGACGCTCGGAACGATCTGCTCTCCATTCGTCTCCAACGGCGTAACCGCACCCTTCTTCGTCTTGTCGCCCACGCTCTTGGTAGTCACGGACGATTGCTTCTGAACCGGAACAAGCTGGCTCGAAAGCAGCACGGAACTGAGCGTCATGCGGTCGGCAGGTTCGAGCGGTATCGAAATATTCTGTTCGAAAGTTCCAATCTTGCCCGATTCGTTTTCGCGTGCAATAAACTTCAGCCGGTACGTTCTTCCGGGCGCGAGCAGCACACCCGCTTGATAGACGAGGTTATTCTGCTTCACCTGGTCGAAGTTAGTCGAATCGAGCTTCACGTTAATCGTATCTCGCCGGTCGACCACTGGAATTCCCGTCGGCGCTCCCTGAAATAGCACGCGCACTTCATACGCGAAGTCGAAGCCGACCTGATGCTCATCATGCTTTGCAGCCCATTCCAGCGCGCTCGACGAAATCTTCGCCGAAATCGGCACGTAGACCTGCTGCGGGCTCACGCGAAACGCCGCGGTCTCCACGGCAATCGGCAGTTCCACGATGGGGTCGTCCGATTCCATCGCTTCCTCGAGCTGATCTTCCTTGTCCTGCTTCATTAAATGCTGGAAGTCGCGCGGCGCGTAATATCCGTCGCGGGATTTCACGTGCGCTCCGGAAACGCCCTTCAGCCTGACGCGAATCTGATGCCATGAGCCGTCATGCTTCGTGTTCGCAGGCAACATGTAGCTTGCGAGGTAATATCCCAGGTTGTCGGCTTGAATCTGCGGCAGCGCGTCTGATAGATCGCCCAAATCGTAAAACGCGCGGCCTCCGGTGTCTGAAGCCAGCGTCGAAAGCGTGTCGCGCGAATCCAGCCGCGCATCGGTCTGCGCATACACCGCAGCGCCAGAGAAGAGTGACGTTCCCGTTGCCGCGCTCGCCGTCACATCTCCGCCCGGTGGCGACGCGAAAAGCCCGCGCGAATCGATTTCATAGATCGACGTGTCAGCGCGATTGGCGGCATCGGTCGCCGCGCGCAATTCGGTGCGATTCTCCTCGCCCGTCTGCGTAATTCCGCCGGTGAAATGGATGATTGACTTGCGTCCCGGAATCGCAGACAGCACATTGGCGAGCCCCTCGATCGCCTCTAGCTTGGCGTCGGTATTAAATGTGTTGAACTCCGTCTGATCCTGCGTGAACGCAGCCTGCGTATCTTGTGAAACATCATATTCGCCATTCTGGGCGGCGGCCGCATCATTCGCCGCCAGCTCCGAATTGACTCCCGGCGTAAGCCGACCAATGGCCTTTAAAAGGGTGGCGCGGTTGTTCGTAAAGTCCGACCAGATCGAAAGCTGCGTCCCGTAAGCGACCACCGAGACCAGGTCGGCCTTCTGCATCTGCGTATTGACGAACTTCGTCGCCGCATCGCGCGCGCGCAACATGTCGTCCGGTTCCATCGAACTCAAATCGAAATAGAGCACCAGCATGCGCCGGTCGCGTGTTTCCGTGCTCACCGAATCCGGATTCGTGCCCCGCGGCGTATCAACCGCAACGACGACCGGTCGCGAGTCGTCCGAATTTTCCGCGGTCTGAATCGCCTCGATGTCTTCAAACGAAAAAGTCGAAATCTTTTGCGGCTTGCCGTCGTCGGTAACCGTGAACTGCTCAGGCTTCAGCCCCTTGATCGTCTTTCCGTTCTTGTCCGTCACCTGAATGTCGATGCGGACAACTTCGGAAGTCGATTGCAGCACGTTCGCAGAGGTAGGCTCGCTCGGCGGAGGTGGAATTCGGACTTGTGTGCTTCCTTCGCTAATTCCGGTCGGCGCCTGCGCTTGGGCCGTCGCCTGGGCGGACGCAGCCTGAGCCGAATTTCGAGCAGGAGCAGATTGCTCTTGGGCGCGCAGAGACGGCGCCGCGGGCATCCAGCAGAGCCCTACGGTCATCATCCAAACAAGCGCAGAACGCCCGCTCGCGCAAAACGCATCCCAAATTTTCCGCCGCAATCGCATATTGCTCATCTCTTCCTGACCCGCACTGTCCTTAGAAATTAAATCGCAGCGTAAGGCTCATCGAACGCATCCCACCCGCGCTCGTTACCTGTCCAAATTGCGCCGTTCCCAGCGAAGTCGAGACTCCGCTATAGTTCACGTGATTCAGCACGTTCGATACGTTCCACTGAATTTCCCCGCGCCGCTGGTTATCGGCATTACCGATGCGAAACGCCTTGTTCATCGACGCGTTCCAAACGACCGAACAGGGCCCCTCGACACTGCCCTTCCGCGAATCGCCAAACGTGCCCGCCGCAGGCGTTGAAAAAACGGCGGTATTGAAGAACCCGAGCACCGGCCCACCGCAGAGCCCCACGTTGGGATTTCCTACTTGATTCGGCAAAGAAAATCCGCTCGCGCCCGTTCCCGAGGGATCCGCATTCTGCCCGCCCATCAGCACGGTCAGCGGATTTCCGGTATGCCAGGTGACCGTGTTGAGCAACCGCCAATCTCCGAAGAGCTTGTACGTCCAGCCGTGATTCGCAAACCGGTAGCGCTGGCCAAACGGCAGCTCATAAGTCGCCGTCCCGCGGAAATTATGCCGCTGGTCAAACGACGAAAGCCCCCGCAATCCGGCCAAGTCGCCGTCGATCTGCTCTTTCAGCCCGCCCGCGCCGCCAACGGAACTCGCATCGTCAATTGCTTTCGAATACGTGTATTGCGCCTGAAACGAAATTCCATGCGAATACCGATGCACCACCCGCACCTGCAATCCGTTGTATATCGAAGTGCCGCCCGTCTGCAGGTACGTGAATTGCGTCGCATAGGGCACGCCCAAACTCTGCTGCAGCAAACTTTGCTGCGTTCCGACCGGCGCGCGATTCGGCGACCGCAAAATATCCAGATTCGCTCCCGCCGTGCCCGTGTACTGCAAACTCAGCAGCCAGTTCCGCGAAAGATCCGTCTCGAATCCGATATTCCACGACTGCGCCCTGTACGGTTTGTAGTTCGGACCGACCCCATACGTATTCGTCACCGTGACCGCAGAAGTCGAAGGCGCTGTCAGCCCGTTCTGAATCGTGAAGTAGTTCGAAGACGAATTCTGCAACGAGAACGACGTATCGAACGGCGGTTGGAACGAGAAATCCCGCACCAGCGACGTGAACACATTCGCGTTATAAAACATCGAATATCCGCCGCGCACCACCGTCCTTCTCTTCTTCTCCGGCAAAATCCACGCGAAACCCGTCCGCGGCCCGAAATTTGCGTACGCCCCGTTCACCAGCGCCCGCGGATAACCATTCGTCCCCGGCGTTACCACCTTCACGTCCGTCAGCACGCCGCTGGCGCCGAAGATCGGCTCGAGATTCGCCAGATGGTTGTACTTCTCCACCGTCGGTTTCGTCGCGTCCCAGCGCAGCCCATATTGCAGCGTAAAGCTCTTCGTCACCCGCCAATCGTCCTGCGCGTACGCCGCAAATCCCCAGCTTCGCAAATAAATGTTCTGCGGCGTGCCGTATTGCGCCGAGATGCTGTACGGCAGCCCTATCAGAAAATCCGCCATTTCGTACGCGACGGTCTGTTGCGGCGTCAGCCGCACCGGCGCGCTCGCTGTGCCGGTGCAGGGCGTAATTCCGCTGCCCGTACCGCTCGTCCCACTGGTGAAAGCCGAGCCGCACGTAAAATCGCCGTTAAACATAAACGCCCCGCGCGGATTCGGGCTCGCATTGTTGTTCAAATCGATATCCCGCAATTGCCCGCCCAGCGTAAACGTGTGCTTCGTCTTGTAGAAACTCAGCGTATCTCCAAGCAGCAGGGTCTGATTGCGCGTTAACGAAGGCACGGGCTCGCTTAGCGTACCCGCGCTCGAAAAACTGATCTGCGGCAATCCGAAATTCACCGGCAGGGGCGAACCCCCGGCAATTCCCAACTCGCTCTCAAGATCCGCGCCGTATTGCGTCGGGCTCGAAAGCTGCGAACGCTGCCTGCTCCAACTCGCGTTCGTCCGCTCCACCGTCCGCGCGGACCAATTGTGATTCAGCGTCAGCGTAATGCTCTGCCCGAGGCTCGAGGTGTTGCCCAACGTAAACGGAAAGCTTCCTACCGATTTCGACCGCCCGATATTCGCCGAATACGCTCCCGTCAAATTCCATTTCGAATTCAGCGTGTGCATGATCCGCAGGTTCACCGCATCCGTATTCGAAGGCGTCCGCAGTTGCAGCAGATAGTTGTAGCCTTGCGTCGTCTGCTGCGCGAAATTCGGCAGCGGTATATAGCTCGGATTCAGCAGTCCCACCGCCGCCGCATTCGGCACGAACGAACCCGTCCCCGTCTGCGGATTCGGTCCGGTCGCCAGATTGCAAGGCAGCGTCGCTCCAGTCGGATTGTAGGGATTAATAAATCCAGCGCCGCCGATCGCGCCGCAGAAATTCCCTGCGCGCTCGTCCGCGGTCGGCACGATCGAATAATCGTTCGCTGCGCTCTCGCTGATCCGGTGCTCGTAATTCAAAAATACATTTGTCCGGCCCGTGCCGTCATACAAATGCGGAATCTTCAACGGCCCCTGCAAATCGCCGCCAAAATTCGTGTTGTAAGTCGCCACCTTCGGCACCGTTGTCGTGTTGAACGAGAACGGCCGCGCGTTCAGCGCCGAACTGTTGTATGTGTCATAAAAACTATATCGATACCGATTCGCTCGCTGCCTGAACAGTCTGCCTGCACCACCGGCGCCGCCGCGTCCTCCACGCCCGCCTGCAAACAATCCTCCGCCCCCACCGCCGCGTCCTCCGCGCCCGCCGCCGAATCCCCCTCCGCCGCCACCCGGCCCGCCACCGCCGCCGCGCCCACCAAACCCTCCGCCGCCCGGGCCGCCCGCACCGCCTCCAGCGAATCCTGCTCCCACTGCCCCGCCGCCGGCGCCCGTAAATGCGGCCGCGTCACCCGGCGCACCGAATCCAATGTCGCCTCCGGGACCGCCAGGTCCTCCCGGGCCGCCCGGACCAAAGCCGCCCGGCCCTCCAAACCCTCCGGGGCCGCCAAAGCTTTCGCCCTGCGCCGTGCCCCCTTGCAACACCATCGCATCCGCGGAATTTCCATTCACGTTCGCGCCGAGCGACGCGTCCGCGCTGAACTGATCACCGCTGCCGAGCTGCTGCGCATCGTCCGCGTTCGTCACGCCGGTCAAATCCGTCTGGGCGAACGCGCTGTTGTCCCCTGGATTCCCCTCCGTTTGCCCGCTCTGATTATTGGCGTTCGCCGCGCCCTGCCCTTGCGCGCCGCGTCCCTGGCCGCGCCCGAAGCCGCCTGCATATCCTCCAGCGTTCCCGCCGCCATTTCCTGCGCGCCCAGGCCCTCCGCGGCCAAAACCGCCTCCTCCAAATCCGCCGCGCCCGCGTCCGGCGGCGCCATTCCCAGCAGGATTACCAGCATTCGCCGCACTCTCAGCGCCGTTTGCCGCAGCATTCAACTGCGCAAGCGTCGCGACATTTAACGTTAACAGCGCAGGCTTTTCGTTGTAACCCGACAAGGTAAAATCGCTCGCGCTCTGCACGAATCCGAGCTGCGTCGCTTCAAGGTGGTAATGCCCGGGAGGCAACGCCGGAAGGCTGAATTTGCCCTGCGCGTCCGTCCATGTGGCCCACGATTTCTTTGTATCAGTATTGGTGATGCGAACCGATGCCCCCGGAATCCCAACTCCCGCGGTCGTTCGCACGAATCCGCTGAAGGAGACAGTCTGTTGAGACGTATTGACGCCCGTGTCGGCGTTCGCTGGCGGTGCCGAAGAATCCGGCTGCTGCGCAAAACACGTCACGAGAATCGTAAAGCTCGCCGCCAGTAGCCAAATGGCCCGATTACGAATCGACTTGCGCAAATTGTCTTCTCCAAATCCAGCACAATAACGTTTTCTTCACGCAAGAAATTCGCCGCATGCGTTGCGGTTCGCCGGGCCGAGCAGCAAAGGCTGGATTTCGTGTCGCTGCTCTTCTTATTCCCGTTGGACGCACACTGAGTTCCCGCGGTTCCACTCCTATCTGTTTTGTGCCGCATCCTGTATCATTCGTTGTCTAAGACTGAGGATCGTAAGGACGATGTCTCGGCGATGTCATCGCCATAGCGACGCACCGACAGCGTGGATTTAAGGTTTAAACGTAGCGCCGCGGCCCTCAGTGCGGCCCGAACTGCCGGCAACAGATTTGGCACCTTGTACGAAAGGAAAATCGAATGGCAAATTCTTCCGGCCAGCTGCGACTAGCCGTGCTGGGCGCGGGCAAAATGGGCGGTATCCTGATCGAGGCTTTCCTGAAGCACAAGCTCGTCCCGCCGAGGAACATCTTCGCCACCGTTTATCACGCCGGCCAGCAGCGGAAAGGACTCTCCAAGAGTGCCATCGTGCCCGGCACCGACAATCGCGCCGCTGCCCGCAACGCGGACGTGATCTTGCTGTGCGTGAAGCCGCAAATCGTGGGCGCCGTCGTCGACGAAATCGCGCCCGATCTCAACGACAGGAAACTGCTCATTTCCGCTGCTGCATCCGTGGATACAGACTACATCGAGCGTCGGCTGAACAAAAAAGTTCCCGTGATTCGCGCCATGCCCAACACGCCATCGATGGTCGGTGAAGGAGTCACCGCCATCGCGCGTGGAAAGTTTGCGGCAAAAAAAGATATTGAGATGGCGGAAAAGCTTTTTGGCGCCGTCGGCAAAACTGTCGTAGTCGACGAAAAAAACATGGACGCGATCACTGGTCTTTCCGCGAGCGGGCCGGCCTTCATCTATATCATTCTCGAATCGCTCGCCGAGGGCGGTGTAAAGGCCGGACTTTCGCGCGAACTCGCCACGATGCTCGCCGCGCAAATGGCGCTCGGCGCGGCCAAAGTCGCGCTCGAGACGGGCGACCATCCCGCGCTCCTCAAAGACATGGTCACCACGCCCGCCGGCTGCACCATCGACGGCATACTCGAACTCGAAGAGGGCGGCCTGCGCGTCACGCTGATCAAAGCCGTAGTCCGCGCCGCCCAACGCGCCAAAGAGCTTCTCCTAAAATCCGACGGCGTCTAGCCCCACTCGGAGATTCAATCCGCCGATTGCGATCTGGTTGGAATTCCCCGTGACGAAGTTGAGTGGTACCAATTCAGAGACCGCTTACCAATGCCATTTTCGGAGCCCCTGGATCGGCGGCTTCCGATGAAATCGGCGTATGTTCTCGATTCCTTGAAAACCTAATAGTTTGCGGCAGAAGGAAGATCCTTAGGGGGTCCGAGCTCCGGCTTCGATAGAGAACGTCCATTTACTATGGGCTTTAGCCCCCTGAGGTGTTGGCTCTCCCCGACACCCGCTAGCCGCCATGCCTTCAGGCATGACGGAGCGCTAAGCGGCGGCGACTGATGATCGCACTACACTGAAAATTGAACCGCGACCACACGGTCGCGGCCACCTTTCCGATCATGCGTGGGCGGCACGGCCTTCGTAGAGCGGGACGAATGTCTCCTTCACAAATTGCTCGATTGATGTAGGCGTTGTGTTTTGCGGTGAGCGCTTTTCGAGCGCGGACATATAGCCGCTATTGAGCGACGCAGACATTTCGAGCAGCAGGCTCGCCATGTTGTCGGACATGCCCATCTGCGTGAGCGCTGGCTTGAGCTGCTCATCGGGCAATTGCATGTACGAAAGTTGCGGATTGATGATCGCCTCACCGACGATGCGCGCCGCTTCGGCATAGCTGACGTCCCGCTGGCCGAGCAACTCGCGCGATTCCTTATCGTGGAAGTCGAGCTTGAGCATGCGTTCAGCAGCGTAGCGGCCGATGTCGCGCGTGGCGATCATCGGAACGGCGAGGTCGGCGCGAAGTGGGCCGGCCATCATGCCGAAATTTTTGATCACTCCCAGCTGCGCGAGAACATTTTCCATGAAGTAGCCCGCGCGAATGTAAAGCGCGTTAAGGCCGCCCACGGTGTTCATGAGTTGCTCAAGCCGATGCAAGCCAACGACAGGGCCGGTCTTGGCGGATTTATCGGCGCCGATGCTGCTGAGCACCACGGCGTGCGGAACAGCGGAAACCTGCAGCGCGGTGACGAGCACCTTCGCCACAACGCCGTCGTACGCGAGCACATCCCCGGAAGCTATATCGGGGGGAATCATCGCGTAGACAGCTTTCGCGCCCGAGAACGCTTTCGTCAACGCTGGAGTATCCGGGTCGGCCACGTCGACAATGGCGGCTTCGGCGCCGCGTTTGGTGAAACGTTCCAAGTGGCTGGGCGTGCGTCCGACGACGCGAACTTTTTCTCCCGCCGCGAGCAATGCATCGGCAACAGCGCTTCCGGTATTACCGCTGGCTCCAACGACGACGTACATGAGTCCTCCTTCGCGCGGTGCGCAGATCGATTCGAGCAGCGCAGCACTCAGATCAGATTACTGCAAGACGGCCGCGGGTTCACGGATTCTCTCGCGACCGAAGAAACCAGAATGTTGAGGCCGTGTGAATGTTTCGAAAATTGTTCGCATGCGAAAGAATTTTGCAAAAAAAGTTGTCACATGAGCGCGAAATTATGTTATCCATTCCATGTGCAGCAAAAGTTTCACAACCGGTTTTTCCCCTTCTATGTTTCCATGCACGAGTTTGTGCGTCTCCTGAGCTACACCGCCAGCTATTTCTAAAGCACGCCCACGACAGCGCGCAGGCGTGCGGGTGTACCTGAATTCCGTTCCATTCAGATTTGACGAGCAAAGGAGATTGCCATGAATCCGTATGTATCATCCGGAAAAAGCCCGATTTCGAATTTCATGAAGCAGCACTATAGGCACTTCAACGCGGCGACGGTGATCGATGCGGCCGAAGCTTTCGTGCAACATCTCGCGAACGGCGGAAACATGTTGTTGACGCTGGCTGGCGCGATGAGCACGGCCGAGCTCGGAATTTCCGTCGCGGAGATGATTCGCAAAGAAAAAGTGCAGGCGATCTGCTGCACGGGCGCGAACCTCGAAGAGGATGTCTACAACCTGGTGGCGCACAACCACTACCGGCGCGTGCCGCACTACCGGCACTTAACGCCGGACCAGGAAGTCGAGCTGTTGGAACACCACCTAAATCGCGTGACCGATACGTGCATTCCCGAAGAGGAAGCGATGCGGCGCATCGAGCGCATCGTGATGGAGGAATGGTATGCGGCTGATCGCGGGAAGCAGAGATATTTCCCGCACGAGTTTCTTTACAAGATTCTGCGCGATGCAAAACTCGAAAAATATTACGAAATCGATCCCAAGGACAGCTGGATGCTCGCCGCTGCGGAAAAGAATCTGCCGATCTTCGTGCCGGGCTGGGAGGATTCGACCCTCGGGAATATGTTTGCCGCGCAGGTGATCGGCGGCAAAGTGAAGTGCCCCACGGTGATGCGGTCGGGCGTAGAGTATATGATCGAGCTCGCGAACTGGTACACGGCCACGGCGCCGAAAAATTCGATCGGATTTTTCCAGATCGGCGGCGGCATCGCGGGCGATTTTCCGATTTGCGTTGTGCCGATGCTGCACCAGGATTTGCGGCGGCAAAATGTGCCGCTCTGGGGATACTTCTGCCAAATCAGTGATTCAACAACGAGCTACGGGTCGTATTCCGGCGCGGTGCCCAACGAGAAAATCACTTGGGGGAAATTGAGCGTCGATACGCCGCGATTCGTCATCGAATCCGACGCGACAATCGTCGCGCCACTGATCTTTGCTTACGTGCTGGGGTGGTGAGCAGGGCGCGCGGATCGCGGCCGAGGCGGCCGCGCGCTTTATGGTGAAGTTAAATGAAGAGATCCGCGCCGACGTGGAAAAAGGATGCAAGCCGCTTCGCTTGCGCCTTGCTGATGGCACGTTTCCCGTGGATCACCTCGGAAGTAATTCCTTTTGAACCGAATATTTTCCACAGGTCCTTCTGGGACAAATGTCGGGCCTCCATCAAGTGTTGCAGTAGTTGCCGGGGACTAGCTTTTGCAATTGGGAATCGGCGCTCTTCGTATTCGCCAATCAACATCGTCAATAGCTCGGCCAATTCTTGTTCTTCACGGCTAAGGTCTTCCCGCTCATCGAGAAGAAGCAACTCTTTCGTGAACCGTTCGCATTCTTCGTGGGTACGAATCACGTGCGGAAGAGTTCGCCGCAACAATAGCCCATAACTCTTCTCATCAAGATCGATTGTCGTTGTACTCATATTTTCCAGCTCCCGCGGCCGTACTCTGCATGAGACAAAATATGCAGTATAAAAACCCTTTGAAATTCATAATTGATCCTTGCGATCAGCCGATACTTGTTTCCAGCGATATTGAAGACCGTCCTGCGCCCGACCAGGTCCGCATTGTGATAAACCGCCTTCATGTCAGCGGGGCTTTTCCAAGTTGCCTTACGAACCACGCTATACCAAGACTCGAGGCTTGCTTGAGCATCCGCGTGTTTTGTCCAGAACGCGACCAGTGCGCCTCGTTTTATGACCCGCATACCGTAAAGGAAGGTTCTCATAAAGAGAACCTAAAGGTCAATACCAAACGCTGCGGTGCGTACGCGCGCTGCTAGGCTCCGTCACGCGAGATTTGCCCTGATGCATGGATTTCGAGCTGGACGGTGTCGCTGACGCGCAGGATGAATGTGTTCGGACTTTTCAGCCCCCACTTGATGTAAGGGATTGGAAAGCTACTGGAGATTTCCATGTGCCCATTGCCTTCGTTTTGGACGGTGAGATCAAGGGTTACGTCGTGATCCTGTCCGTGCAGACGAAAAATCCCGTTCGCCTGAACTTGTGTAGTTCCCTTCTCATCCAAGGTTTGCTTCAAGGTATGCCCCGGCTGCGCGATGAGCTGCGTGGGCGAGAAGACAATTTCAGGATATTTCGCGCTCTCGAGGATTTCCTTGTGCATTTTGTGATCGCGGGAGGAATCGCCGCTGTCGCCGGTCGTGGCGTCAACGATGATGGCACCACTCGCCTTCCCCGTAGCGGGGTCGACGCGAATCTCGCCGCTTTTCAATTTGAATGTGCCGTGCACTGTATGGAGCGTTGCGCCAAGCGTGAAATTCACCGTCGTGTTCGCAGGATCGAGTTTTGCGACGGTTTCCTGGGCGCGTATCGCTTGCGGCCACACCGCAAAGAGCAAAAGCAAGCACGCCGCCGTCCGGATGAGAGACGCCGAGGAGTCAGAGAAAGGCGGGAGGACTCGCTTACGCACGCAGCACTCGCCAACCAAGCCCGAAGAGGTCGTGGAGACCAAATGCGTCGGCCTCGCTGATGCCGGCGTGAATCGACATCATGTTGGAAAAGAATGCGGGCTTTGCGGCAAACATACGAAGCGTCTTCTCGCGGATCCACGAATAACGCGCCATAAGGAGCATCAGCCGTGTGATGCGGACGGGAGTGCGCGTAATCTCTCGATGCGCGGCCGCATACGCGCGAAGATCCTCGCGCGCGAGCGCTTCGGCGAGATATTGCGACGCCTGAAACGCTAGATTCAACCCCTGGCCTGCGATGCCGTCGAAGGAACAAGCAGCGTCGCCGACGAGGGCGATGTTGCCACGAACCACAAAACGCGCTCGCGCAAGCACGGTGCGCGCACCGGATTCCGAAGAGGTGGGACGCGCTCCGGCAACGCGTCGCGCCAGATCAGGAAATTGTTCGAGCGCTTCGGCAATGCGCAGGCTGGGACTCCTCGTGAATAGCGCGAGGCAAATTTCCGCACGGCCGGTGGGCGTTGCGATGATCTGGCAGCTTTTCCCCCATCGCACTTCGACCAAATCAGTCCAGGGAGTTAATGCGTAATGCTGCCGGAAGGCGAAGCGTCCGCGGCTGCCGAAAAATGAATCGAGCCCGGCCCGACGGCGAATCGCGGAATTCAAGCCGTCCGCCGCGATCAGCCAGCGAAAGAAAATGCGGCGGCCATGCACAAACGCGGAAACCGAATCCTGATCCTTGACGTGCGCGCCCCAGACCAAGTTGACGCCCACGGCTTCGGCGCGTTGGACAAGAAGCTGGTGCAGAACAGTGCGGCGGATGCCGTGCCCGGTTGCGCCGCCAAACTCGGCTGAAACATTCGAGGCGGCATCTGAAAAACGAATTCCGGTGAAGCGAAAATTGCGGGCTCCGCCCAGATCAACTCCGAGCGCGCGCAATGCTTCGACGGCTTCCGGGAGCAGGCCTTCGCCGCACGGCTTATCCAGCGGCGGCATGCGCGAATCGACGAGAGTTACGCGAAATCCCTTGGCACGAGCAGCGATGGCGGCAGCAAGGCCGGCGGGACCTCCGCCGACGACCAGTACATCGGAATGCATCACGATTCACTCCACTAGAATGGCAAACGGAGAACCGTTCGCGCTACCAGCGGAGTAAAACAAGCTCCGAACAGAAGCCCGGGCCCATCGCAGCGAGAATGCTGAGAGAGCCGGGAGCGGGTCGGCGGCGCGAGTAAAAATCTTCAAGAACTAGGAGCACCGACGTGGAGGAAAGGTTGCCCACTTTGCGCAGGCAGTCCCAGGAGGCTTCAAGATCTTTTTCAGTGAGGCCAAGAGCGGATGCGGTCGCCTCAAGAACTTTCGGACCGCCCGTGTGCATGATCCAGCTGTGAATGTTTTTGCGCGTCAGGCCTTGTTCACCAAGGAACGCGTCGACGTCTTTGCCGAGATGCTTCGTCACCATTTCCGGCACTTCCGGCGCGAGGACGATTTTGAATCCCTTTTCGGAAATGTCCCACCCCATTACTCGCTCGGTATTCGGATAGAAAACCGACTTGGTGGCGAGAATTTCCGGGCCTTGGGATTCGAGCTCAGAACCGAAGATAACAGTAGCGGCAGCACCGTCGCCAAAGAGAAGCGCGGAAATCAGGTGCGCCATCGAGAGATCGTCGCGCTGTAACGTGAGCGAACAGAGTTCAACCGAAAGAAGAGCGGCAGCCTGACCGGGGTAACCGCGAACATAATCGGCCGCGCGCGAAATACCGGCGGCTCCCGCCACGCACCCCAGGCCAAAAATCGGAATGCGCTTGATATTCGGCGAGAGGCCCATGCGGTTAACGAGCCGCGCGTCCAACGAGGGTGCTGCGATCCCCGTTACCGAAGTCACGAAAATCGCGCTGAGATTTCTGGGTTTGATTCCCGCGTCCTGCAGAGCGCGGCAAAGCGCCTCTTCGCCGAGTTCGAGGGCAGCATCGATCCAAGCGTCATTGGCTTGCCCCCAAGTCTCGAGGCCCTCATAGAACTCGATCGGACGGACGAGATAGCGGCCGTCTACCTTCATGCTGTCGTCAAGCCGGTCAAGAATATCGGGATTCGGCAGACGATGACGCCAATCGTTCTTGAGAGCCTCCACTAAAACTTCCTGCGGGTAGTAGTCCCTCGGGAACGCACTTGCCACACTGGCAATCCTCATCATTTAGTCCGGCTCCTTGGGCGCCTAAAACAGTCACGATAAAAGCGGAATTAGAGAAGGTATCTTGACTCGGGCGGCTGCGCAATCAATTTCGCGCGTCTCACTCGATTCAATTACTGGGAAACCTTAGGATGCGGTTTTGTTTCGCCCGGGATGCAGGGTGTTAGTAGGCGGAAAAGAGAAGAAATCCCGGGTCCGCCGGGGGAAGCGGACCCGAGATGGGGGCTGAGGGGCTAGGGCCGGAAGGATGTCCAATTGAACCTGGCGGCGCCCGGTACCGGCGCCAGATATCGATTTAGTAATTTAAATGCCGCAATAATTGCGCCGTGCGAAACGCGATCTGCATGCTGAGCACGATCAGCGTATCCCGAATGATAGAGAGCTTCTCGCGCATGGAGACTACCTCCATGGCCGCGCCGTAGGGGAGAGCTATAGCAACGGCGGTGCTTCTTGGACTCCAGCGATTCTCGATGCTCGCGTTCATGGGCCCTCCTCTCAATGGGCCGTGTTAATTGACCATGCAGATCGCGCCGTCGTGTTCGATGCTCACAACCATCGATTTGAAAATGTCTACGTCCCAGCAATTCGCAATCCGGAGTCTGACCACATCATTGGTTTCCGAAAGCATCCTGCCACGCAACGGAACCCTCAGGTCTCCCGTGACGACTCGAAGAACCACCGGCTGCCCCATCCAGACTGCGTAGCCACCTTCCATGCGCTTTCCCCTCCTGGGAACCCTTGCTCGAACACTTGCAGTTTCGCTGTGGGGATCGGCCGCGCCAATGGCGCATGCGGGCTAATCGCCTTGGGAGGAAGGTACTAGGCCGGCTGGATGGCTACGATGGCCGGATTTTGAGGTCCATTTTTCTGCTATTGTAGAGAGGACCCGCTCCGGTAGCCCGGCATCGCCGCAAAGGCAAAGACCAAGCGAAAACGGGTCACCCCCATGCACACATTAAAGGCTCTGTTTGACCAGCTTTACAATGTCCGCGCCCTGATCGAATGGGGCGGTACATTGCTCGTTTGCGGTGTCATTTTTGCCGAGACAGGCATGTTTGTGGGCTTCTTCCTCCCGGGAGACTCTCTTTTGGTAACGGCGGGCGTATTTGCAGGTGCCGGTACCATGGATATCGCCGAACTGCTCATATTTGTTACGCTTTGCGCTATCGGCGGCGACCAGCTTGGCTACTGGATCGGGCGGCGCGCGGGGAAGGCCCTCTATCAACGGAAAGACTCACGCTTTTTCAAGAAGAAGCACCTCGAACGGGCGCATGAGTTTTACGGGCATTACGGCGGCAAGACCATTATTTTGGCTCGCTTTGTGCCGATCATTCGGACGTTCTGCCCTCCCGTAGCCGGCGCGGCGCAGATGAAGTATCTGCGCTATCTGGCCTATGACGTAGTGGGCGGGTTCGTGTGGGTTTGGGGCATGGTACTGCTCGGATTCACACTAGGCCGAACAATTCCCAATATCGATAAGAGGATCCACTACGTGATCGCGGGAGTGATCGTAGCGTCCTTCATACCGGCGATTTATCATGCATTAAAAAGCCGCCAGAAGAAGCCGGCGGAGGCAGCTGCGGAAAATACGGACGTGCGAGAGCGGTAACCAAAACGGTGGTGTTGCGAAAGGGGCAACTTCCGGGTTGTGCAGAACACCCTCTGCTTGCGCCCATGGTAAAGTGCCTTGATTGGAAGCTTTGAGGAATCCTGCCTTTTGAGGCGCTATGCCGTTTTGGATTTTTCTATTGGCGGCGTGGATTTTCGCCGAGTGGATGATGCGGCGGAGCGACCGCCGGAGAAACGATCAGCGCTTCTCGAATCTCATCAATGCTCTTAACACCGCCGAAAAGGATTTTCAGGAATTAAAGCGGCTGACGTCCCGCGTCGCAGCCCTGGAAGCGCAAGCCACCTCCCTCAAGACAGAACACGAGCAAGCGGCGCCGTCAGAGGCTGCTGGCACTTCATCCTTCACCCAGGCGCCCAATACCAAGGCGTCTAAGCTGGACGAGCCTCGGATTCCCGCCGCTGTACAATCCGCTCCGCCTTCGCCAGTGCACGTGCCGCCCGCAACACCCTTATCCGCGCCTCCATTGGTTCCTCCTGCGACGCCACTACCCCCACACGCGCCAGCCCACACGACGCCGTCGCCAGTTCCGCCATCTCAACGGCCCACCGCACCATCATTCTCGACTCGCTCCGCGCCGAGCATGCCACATCCTGACGCTGCCCCGCCGCGACGTGAGATGCGCGACATCGAGCAGATGCTCGGCACAAACTGGCTGAACAAGATCGGCATAGCCGTCCTCGTAATCGGTATCGCGCTGTTTCTTGCGTACAAGTTTCCGACGCTCAGCAATATGGAAAAGGTCGGCTTGGGTTACGTCGTCAGCGTCGGCATCCTCGCATTGGGCGTTTTTCTGGAGCGCAAGGACGCTTACCGCATCTTCGCGCGAGCCCTCATCGGCGGCGGATGGGCGCTCGTCTTCTTCAGTACATACGCCATGCATTTCGTCACGTACACGCGCGTAATCGATACCGAATGGATCGATTTGGTGCTGCTCCTCACCGTGGCGTGGGCAATGGTCGTGCACACGCTGCATTACAACTCACAGGTCGTCACGGGCCTCGCGTTTCTGCTGGGCTTCACAACCGTCGCCATCAGCGAAAACACGGTTTATTGCCTCACCGCCGGAGCGATTCTTGCGTTTGGCATCGTCGCGATTGTTCACAAGCGCAGTTGGTTTGAGCTGGAGATTTTCGGCCTCGTCGCCTCTTACGTGAATCACTACGTCTGGCTGCGCACAGTGATCGAGCCGATGGGCGCCCATCGCCACATGTTTCCGGAATTTCTTCCCAGCGCGGCGCTGCTGTGCACGTACTGGGCGCTTTACCGCTGGTCGTACATAGCCCGAACAATTCAACGCGAGGCACAGGAACACATTTCTACATTGGCGGCGCTGCTCAATACAGGCTTTCTGCTTTTCCTGCTCAAGTATCAATCCGTGCGGCCGGAGCTGGCGTTTACCGCTTTGCTTGTGCTCGGTGCGATCGAACTGGCGCTCGGCCAATTGCCCGTCACGCGCAAGCGGCGCACCGCAATGGTAATCCTCTCGACGATCGGCATCGTCCTACTCGTCGCGGCGGTGCCGTTCAAGTATTCCGGCATGGGAACTGCAATCCTCTGGCTTGCACAGGCCGAGACGCTGATCATTGCGGGCGTTCTGACGCGCGAAACGCTTTTCCGCCGATTCGGATTTTTGGCCGCCGTGCTCACCGTGGGCGACCTCCTGTTCGCCGGCGCGGCGCCCGTATTTGAAACGCGCATGGCTCAGCCGAACATGCTGCATTCCGCCCCGGAATACCGGCTCGCCGTGACATTCCTTTTCGCCGCCTTGATTTTCCTCGTCGATGCCGAATGGATTCCGCGCAAATGGACGGCCACGATCGGCTCTGGCTTCGAAGGCGCTCTATTCCGCACCATTTCCTATCTCGGCGGCGTGGCGGCATTCGTCGGTCTCTGGCTCGCATTCCCCAATTTGTGGACCGCCGTCGCGTGGACAGCCGCCGCAGCGGTTCTGGCCGTCGCAGGGCAGGAGGCAGGCGCGAAAGACCTGTCGCATCAGGCCAATTGCATCGCCGTAGCCGGATTTCTCGCTGCACTGTTCGTAAACGTTGACGCGGCATCAAACGTTTGGCTGCCTTCGAATATTCTCGCAGCCATTTCGCCCGAACTCTTCCCGCGCTCGGCTCATGGCTCATTTCACTTTGATTTGCCGTTCATCACAACCGTGCTGGTCATCGCGCTGCTTTATGCGTGCGCCTACTTCAGCGGCCCCAAAGAAACGTCCGCCGGCAGAATTTTCTCCGCCGTCCACTCCTGGGCAGCAATGATTCTGTTGCTCGCGTTGACGTTGCAAGAAGCGGCGTTCCCTTGGGTTTCAGTTACCTGGGCTGTATTCGGCGTGCTGCTGTTGGTCGCGGCGACCCGGTTAAAGCGTTCGGAATTCGCGTTCCAAAGCGTGATTGTCTCCGCGCTTGCGGTGGTCCTCACGCTAACAGTGAATCTGTTTTCGAGCGAACCCTTCGGCTTGATTCCGAGCCTTTCCCTGCGGCTCGTGACCATCGCCCTGACGACGGTATGCATGTACTTTTCCGCATGGTGGGCACGGCGCGCGGAAAGCATATCGGAGGCGGCCGCGGCCTATACCTGGGCGGGATCTTTTCTCGTCTGGATGCTGCTGCTTTACGAACTGCAGCCGATGCACGTGGCTTTGGGATGGGCGCTGTTTGGACTGGCGCTCTTTGAGTGCGGGATTTTCTTCAACTCGCTGAATTTGCGGCTGCAAGCGTATGTCGTCTTCGCCTCGACACTGATCCGCGTTTTCCTGGTGAACGTGGACGCGTCTCCGCACGATATGACAGTCACGACGCTGCCGCTGGCCCTCGTCTTCTATTACGTGCATTGGCGCGCAGAAATGAAGCGCGAGGATTTGCTGGGCGAGGACAAGAATTTTCTCGCGGCGCAATTCTTGAGTTACTTCGGTACGATCACGGTCGCGACAGTTCTGTATTTTGGCCTCGATGCAGGCTGGGTCGGTGCAGGATGGGCAGCCATGGCGCTGCTCCTCATCGCCATTGCCTGGGCCGCGAGCCACGACATTTTGTTGCACCACAGTCTTTTGCTCGCAATGGCTGTGCTGCTGCGAACGGTCCTTTTCGATTTGCCGGAGCCCTTCATTCATGGCGTGCCGTTAATGCAGAGCCGGTCGTTTCATGTGATTGCGGCTTCGGCAGCGCTGTTTGCATGTATGGCATTTGCGTTCCCGCTAAAGAAGCGATTCGCGACGCGAAGCAAACCCCGTGGATTTGCCGAGTCTCTGCCGTTCGTGCAACGCCCAGAGCAGGTGTTTTTCTTTGTCCCGCTGGCGATGGTAACCGCGCTGATTGCACGGGACGTCACGCAAGGTCGCGTCACAATGGCCTGGGGAATCGAGGCGGTAATTGTCTTTACGTTTGCGCTGCTCGTGGGCGAACGCAGCTTCCGCCTCACCGGCCTCGGCTTGCTGCTGCTCTGCGTGGGAAAAATTTTGCTGCTCGACGTCTGGCGCCAGAACAAATCAGACCGGTTTGCCACATTTATTATATTGGGTGTGGCCCTCCTGCTCGTCTCGTTCCTCTACACTCGCTACAGCGAAACAATCCGGCGATATCTCTAACCTCGGGTGTCGCTGCGGAATCCAATCTTAGTAGCCATGCGGATGGAAGACGGATCGAAGTCTAGCCACTCGCACTAGCTACTAGCCACTCTCTTTCGACCCCACAAAAGTTTTGGTTAACGTTTCGGCTTTACTGGCTTCGCCGATTAGACACACACGTGTTTCTTCCAAATTCCGTTACTCCGCGAATTCGAAGCGGCCTAAAGAATGAAATTCAAACACTACTTTGAAGCGCGCCGCTCGCAAGGCTAGTCGACGCGGGCAGCTCGGGTGCCTGCCAAAAGTGCGCGGAGAACTGGGCGAATTCGACCCCGATCATCGTTTCGCCAGTTGAAGTGCGGATCGTTCGTGCCACGCGGCACGGCAGTTCTGCGTTCGATTCTGCGTTGAACAAGATGAGCTTCTGTGCGACCGAAACCTTCGCGGCGAGCGGAATCAAGCCCCCGACAGCGCTGACGTTGAGCGTCTCCGCATTCTCGGAAAACGGCTCATTGCCGTTGCCATCGCTATATCGCCCATAAACGAAAACCGGCATTTTCAGCGGCAGCCGCGCAGCCCGGCGGCGTTCGATAAGTGGCTCAAATTTGAGCGAGGGCGAAGCTTGCGGCCTTCCGCGGGACGATCGCATCCGCATAATAAGGAACGGCAGCGAACCGTAAAAGATACCGTCGCCGAGAACCGAAAGAAGGATGCCCCCCGGACCGCTCGCTCCTAGCTTGCCCACCACGTACGGGCCCGGGCGCAAAAGCAGGTCGGCGACCTCAGGGAGAACATCGCCCGCCCTCATCATGGCAAGCACCAGCGTGATCGAGCTGCCGGTTATCAACGAGAGCAGAAGCTCCCTGGCAACGCGCAGTCTGTCCGCCTCGGACGCGGCCATAGCTATATTGTAAACCCGCTGGGGCAAGAAGGGGTATGGGGCGTCGGTCGATTAGTCCTGCGAGCAGAGGGCCGAGGTTTAAGATCTAAACGTGGCGCCGCGGCCCTCCCAGCGCGGCACGTAGCCTCTCTGCAAGCGGAACGTTGGAAGGAGGACGGTTCTATCACCGAAGCGCCATTAGCGATGCGATCGCGCCGAACTCTCCACGCCACAATCGGCATAGGGGGAGCGGTCGCCCGCTCGCCCCTGCCACACCACCCGACATGCGGGTCCGCATCGGGCGGTTCAGAGGGTTATGCATGGCCGTCGAACAGTCGAGGAAGGCCGAGAGAGTCGAAGTAGGCGAGCGGAAGCGCGGACGACAGAGCGGGGCTATTCGCCAGGCGCCATGGGCCGAGTGGACTACCCGCCGTGGTTGCGGCGAGATCCGGGGCGACCCCAAGGTGCCTAAGCTTCACGTACCGCCGTTTGCCGCGTTTCCATTGCTTCCAGATCATGGATCGCAACCGATGCCGTATCCATTTGTCCAGAGCTTGTAGCAGCGAAGGCGTCTGACAGAAGCCGAAGTAGCTCTTCCAGCCCCTTAAGTAGGCCGCAAGTTCCTTCGTCATCTGTTCCAGACTGATTCCTCGTGTCCGTCGCGTCAGTTCCCGGATTTTCTGCTTGCAGCGCAACAGCACCTTCGGCGCGATGCGCCGCTTCGGTTCCTTGTTGCTGCTGAAGCTGAACCCCAGAAACTTCCGCTCCGCTGGTCGAGCCACCGCACTCTTGGTCTCATTCACCTTGAGCTTGAGCCGTCGCGTGAGGAAGCGCGTGACGTTCGTCATCACCCGCTGTCCCGCTCGTTGGCTGCGGACGTAGATGTTGCAGTCTAGAGGAATGGTTCAGCGACGGTAGAGGACATCTATCAGTTTGCTGCGGGTTTCCCCTTCTGCAGTGCCTCGTAAAGGCCAGCACTAGCTGGTTCTTCTTCTGCCGCTTGTCGCTCATCGAGTCCTGCGTGCTACTTGCCGCTCCCTGCTGTTTGGGCCTTCATCGCTGGCGCGACTACTACGCCCGTTGCTGACTTCTGCTGCACGGTCAGAGTGAATCGCTCCACCCTCAGCCACGATTTCGTGGCATGCAGCAGATCTCCCGAGGTAAGTTCGACCGCCTTCCACGCACAACCGCTGGATTTACCACCAGTGCCTTTGATGGATGTGGGCTTCGCGATCATTTGCCCGCTCGCCCGGCACCGTAGGCCTCAAATCCAGTTCTTGTCCATCGGCTCGCGTGTTTGCTCCGCGCTTCTTTCAGACATCACCTCGCGGTTCAGTCCTTGCGCTTCGCTATCACTTTGCCTCCATCAGGCTGTGAAGAGGACTTTCACCTCCAAGCTATCGGACATGCTCGGCACACAAATCAAAACGGGGAGGCTGGCACCTCCCCGTTTCGTTAACCGGTATACGCCGCGGTGACGCTCGAAGCGTCAAGGGCGGCACGCACCGCAAAAGCGGTGTGCTTGCTGCTATTCAACTTGCTATGCCCGGTGGAGTCATGCTCCCTCCGTGCTGTAGCTCCTACAACCCCACATCTACGCCCGCGCCGCCACCAATGCAAGCGAATTTTTCTTTTCGGCAGCTTGACGATAGCGCCGGGCGTTAGCCGTCGGCACCTTACGAATGAGTGGACTCGGCTAAATTGTAACGGCCGAACGCGCCCTTCGGTCGGGCGCTTTTGAATTCACTTTCGAACCTGGCTTTTGAATTCGCTTTTGTTTTCGTATTGACCGGCTTTCTTTTCAGTCGGTCACCATGCGGACGGCACTCATTACCGCGAAGCACTGCGAATAACTCCAGAGCGCCGTAGGTGCGACCCAAAGATTTGCCGGTCGATGATCGCACTGTTTAAGCCCTGACGTCACGAATTCGCCGTTTTCCGCCTCCGCTAAATCACAATGCGCTCGCGGTATTCTTCGAATGCGTGGCGGATCGGATGCATTAATTTTCCGCGCCCCGGGCGGGGGCGTTCGCCGGAGGCCGCGCGGGAACACTAGTACTAGCAGGTTGCGGAAAAACGAAGGTCTTTAGGGGGTCGGAGCTTCAGCTCCGACATAAACCGCCTGCATCCAATGGGCTTTAGCCCGTGAGGTGATGCACTTCTCTTTTTCCCGCAGCCTGGCTGGATGTAGGGAGAGTGAATTGCCGTGCGGCTCAGCTGCTCTGTTGAACTTTCTCGGCAATGATTCGGTTGCCAGAACAGCGGACACACTTATTCCCCGTGCCGCCACATGCGGGGCACTCTCTGAACGTGAAATGCACGGCTGCGTTGTTGGTTCCCCGGCAGCGTTCGCCCTTGTATCGCTCGGCGCACTCTTGGTCAATCTGGAAGCCGCTCCAAACGAAGTGCCCGCAGACGCTGCACACAGCCCGGGGATGCGCCGCTGTCATGCATTGATCTTACCGCGATTCCGGCCACGGCGCAGTGATCGCCGCACGAATCAGCAGTTCAACTATAAGTTGGCGCCGTTCTCGTCCCTATGCAGTACTGGGCCGTATGCGTCGTTGTTGTGCGCCTGGCGGCGGCCTGCCTGCGCCTGGCCGATTTTCGGAGGATGTGCTCCGGGTCCTCGAGCAGCGCGCCTTTGAAGAACGAGAGAGCGCAGGCGTCCTTCAGCGGGATCACGATTGCCACGTTCTTTTTCTGGTAGGTGAAGCAGGGCTTGCCCCACTTGATCTCTTCGATCAGGTCACAGTCGAGCGCAATCTTCCTCAGCTTGTCTGCTTCCTGCTGCCACTTTTTCGCGTAAGGTACTTTCACCGTCGCACCCCGTACACCACATCCGACTCGCGCGTGGGACCCACCTTTCTACGCGACGAATGCGTCATCAGCCAGATAAGTGGCGGCGTGCCGTCAGTGATCCATCGACGCGGCAGGCGACCCATCGGACCAGTTGCCAACCCAGACCATGAGGATCGTCACCCGCTCTTCAGGATCATTCGCGGACATAATCGGCGAACCTGGCTGGTCGGCTCCCCAGCTCTTTGCCGCGTCGCCCGAGACAAAAAACATTAGGTGCGGGTGCCAGCTGATGCCGCGGTCGTTCAGGTACTGCTGCTTCGACATCATGTAGCACATCGCTCCCGGCGCCAGCGCGGGCAGCTCCTTCTTATCCAGTGCCGAAGCCGTCGCCGCTTTGATTTCCGTTTTCGATCTTCCCATCAGCACCAGTTTTGTCTTCATCAGGAAGATCGGCGCAAAGGTTTTTGCGGCCGCTGGATTAAAGCAAATGGGGGAGCGCACTTTGGGATTCCAGAATTCTGGATCGTCAGTCGAGGCGCCCCATGATCGCTCCACCAGACAGAGAAAGCCATTCGTTCCTCTTACCGTGGTCGTGAATCCCCTCCTCCCAAGCACCATGACTTCGGCTGCGTCTGAGATAGATGGAGGAGCAGCACTGCGGGCCAACGCGATTTCCGAATTCCGGTCCGCGATCAAATACTCGTCCACGGAGGCCATGGCCCGATACGCAACCGGATATGCAGCACTCCCTGCCTGCGCCAGTGCTCGGCGTGTTCCACCGAGCAGGCAAAGGGGAACAAGAAAGACTAATGCAATGAGCCTGAAATTATTCTTCCGCATGGGAATCTCCAGTAGACGCATCTTACTCGTTTCTCAATTGAAAGAAACAGAGCCTTAGCACTCGTTGAGAGAATCTAAGCTTCGGCGCCTGAGAACGCGGTTACCGAGGAAGTGGAGTACTAGACCGGCTTTTGCCCGGAAGCGGACATAAAGCGACGCAGGGAACCCGCTGGAATGCTAGAATCGCAGTGTGGATTACGAATACAAAGGGTTCGCAGTAAGAGCCACAGCTCGCCAGATAAATTTCCCGCCGAACGAAGCGTGGCGCCCGCTCTATCGGATCAATGGCAACGATCAAAGCCAGGCATGGACTCCGCGCGACCGAGCCGTCGTTTTTGAGACGGAAAGGGCGGCCGTCGCCGAAGCCAGTAAACGCGCCGAGTGGGTGATCGACAATACGCCACCCGCACCAAACGAAACGGCGTGAACTCACATCAGTGTTCGGCAAGCAGGCGAATTTCGTAGCGACCGGCTTTCTTTTCAGCCTGTCACTGTGCAAAAGCCGCGAATAATCGCGGAGCACCACGAACGCGCAATCTAGGCCTTGAAGTACCTCTTTCGTCCATTTAGCCCGGGTGTATTCGGTTCGTTTTTGTTCCGGCGCAGCCTAAATGACGACGCGTTCGCGATACTCGCCGAAAGCCCGGCGGAGGGCGTCCGAAATCTCGCCGACCGTGGCAAGCGCTTCGACGGCGTCGAGGATTGCCGGCATCAAATTCTCGCTGGTGCGAGCGCGGCGTTCGACTTCGCCGAGCGTGGCTTGCGTGCGCACGTGATCGCGCTTGGCCCGCAGGGCGTGCGTGCGCTCCACTTGCGCCTGTTCGATCTCCGGATCGATGTGCAGCGTGGGAATCGGCGTCTCGTGTTCCGCCTGAAAGCGATTCACGCCGACGACGACCTGTTCGCCGCGCTCGACGGCCTGCTGATATTCGTAAGCCGAGCGCTGGATTTCCTGCTGCACATAGCCGCTTTCGATCGCGCGAAGCATGCCCCCCATTTTGTCTATCTTTTCGATATAGGTGCTGGCGGCGGCCTCAATTTCATTCGTCAACTTCTCGATCGCGTAGGATCCGCCGAGAGGATCGGCCGTCTGCGTTACGCCGGTCTCGTAGGCGATGATCTGCTGCGTGCGTAGGGCGAGCAACGCGGAATCTTCTGTGGGCAGCGCGAGGGCCTCGTCAAGGGCATTCGCGTGGAGCGATTGACAGCCGCCGAGCACCGCCGCCAGGCATTGGAGCGCAACGCGCACCACATTATTTTGCGGCTGCTGCGCGGTGAGCGAGGAGCCCGCCGTCTGCGCATGAAAGCGCAGCATCACCGAACGCGGGTCCTTTGCCCCGAATCGGTCGCGCATCGTGCGCGCCCAGAGACGCCGCGCGGCGCGATATTTCGCGACCTGCATGAGAAATTCATTGTGGGCGTTGAAGAAAAACGAAATCTGCGGCGCAAAATCGTCAACAGCAAGTCCAGAAGCGACGGCCGCCTCGCAATATGCGATGGCGTTCGCCAGCGTGAATGCGACTTCCTGTACCTCCGTCGAGCCGGCTTCGCGGATGTGATACCCGGACACGGAGATCGCGTTCCAGTGAGGAATTTCGCTGCGGCACCAGGCAAACATGTCCGTGACGATGCGCATCGCAGGCCGCAGCGGATAGATGTAAGTGCCGCGCGCGATGTATTCCTTCAGAATGTCGTTCTGCACCGTGCCGGAAAGCTTTTCCAGCGCGACGCCTTGTTTTTTGGCGACCGCAACGTAGAGCGCCAGCAAAATCGCGGCGGTCGAATTGATGGTCATCGAGGTGGAGACGCGATCGAGGGGAATCTGATCGAAGAGAGTCTGCATATCTTCGAGCGAGTCGATCGCCACGCCGACCTTGCCCACCTCGCCCAGCGCCAGCGGCGAATCGGAATCCATGCCGATTTGCGTCGGGAGATCGAATGCTACCGAGAGGCCGGTCTGGCCGCGTTCGAGCAGATAACGAAACCTGCGATTGGATTCGACGGCCGTGCCAAAACCGGCGTATTGCCGCATCGTCCAGAGCCGGCCGCGATACATCGTGGAGTAAACGCCGCGCGTGAACGGGAATTCGCCGGGAAGCCCAAGATCGCCCGCAGCATCCCAATTCAGCAGGTCGTCTGCCGTAACCACGGTCGGAAGCGGCACGCCGGTCGGCGAACCGCTCTTCTTTTCGTGTGGCTTTTCCGGGCTGTTTACTTGATGAGGGACGCGGTCTGATTTGGCGTCGGACATCCGCGTCTACCGGATGCGCCGTGCCCGGCGGAACGCAAAGAATGCAAACGCTGCCATCATCCCCGTATAGATCACCGCAAACCCAATAATCAACGGCCAGTAAGTGGGATGATATTTCCATTCGCGGTACGCGGCGATCGCCCCGTAGATGGAAAATAGTCCAAAGAATACGCCCGTCGTTTCATGGAACACCTGGCGCACCACCCGCCAGATCACACGCAGGGCGATCAGGATGGACTGCCAGAGCGTCGGACCTACTTGCGAAGCCATGCCAGGATTTTAATACATTGCGAGCCGATTGGCGCTTTCTTAGAGAAAGCCGAGGCCGGAGCGAAAAAGTTGCGGTGGCTTCCGTAGAGACCGGCTTTCTTTTCAGCCGGTCAGAACGCGGCCGCCCGAAGTCCGCCTTTGTCCTTTTGGCCAGAGGCCCCGGGGACATTGGGGCTGTCGTTTCACTCGCGCCCCGTCTCACAAATACTTCAATTGAGGGTGCCCACGCAGCCCAAAAGTGAATTTTTATGTGCGTTCAAGGAGCATTTTGCGTCATAGCGCCTGTCGCAGTTGCTGCTGTTATTCCGCCCGCTTTTGGGCGCGGAGCTTGCGGCTTGCGAAGGCTTTTGCGAGCATCGGCAGCTTTTCGTAAGGAAGCTTTCCAGCTTCATAGAGCTTCATTTTTGCCTTCACGGCCTTGCGGCGGCGGCGCTGGCGCTTCTGAGCAACGTAACGCTTGTCGTGAGCCATTCAAATCCTCTTTTCCCTAAAATATTGAATCTTCAGTAAGTTAGCCTTGACTCGCTGTCTGGATTTTCGCCACGAGGTCTAGGAAAATCGGGCGCATCCGATTGTAACCGAGAAGCACCGCGATGCAAGTCTCCCGATGTGAATCGTTGTGAATCGCCAGCCGCTTCCGTTAGCATAGTGAAACTGTGCCTCCTATAGCCATCTACGCTAATCGCATTTTGACTCCCACCGAAGAGGTGAACGACGCCGTCATCCTTGTGGAAGGCTCCAAGATCGCCGCCATTGGCCACCGCGACGAGATCCAAGTCCCCTCCGATGCAGTGCATTACGCGTCGCCCGGATCGACTGTCGTTCCGGGTTTTGTGGACGTACATATCCACGGTGCGGGCGGACATGACGTGATGGAAGGGACGCCGCGGGCACTAGACAAAGTGACGGAGACCGTCGCGCGCTATGGAACAACTTCTATCCTGGCGACCACGGTGACAGCCCCCATCGACGACACATGCAAAGCACTTACAGGCATTGCGCAATACGTCCACAACCATGAACAGCCGCCGGAAACCGGACAGGTCGCCGCCGAGATTCTGGGCGTGCATCTCGAGGGTCCCTTTATCAGCAAAGCGCAGCGCGGCGTGCATCCCGTCGACGCGCTCGTGAAGCCGTCCATCGAAATCCTCGAAAAGCTCATGCGGGCGGCGGACGGCCTTGTGCGGATCGTCACGACTGCGCCTGAACTGCCCGGCGCGCTGAAACTGATCGAATACGCCGCGGCGCACGGAATTGTGCCCGCAATGGGCCACACCAACGCCACCTACGATGAGGCACGCGCGGGAGTTCAGGCCGGTGCGCGTCACTCCGTGCATACGTATAACGCGATGCGGCCCTTTGAACACCGCGATCCCGGCATTCTAGGCGCGATTTTGACCGACCCGGAAGTAACCGCCGAGGTGATCGCCGATGGACATCACGTCGCCGGGCCAGCGATCCAGGTGTTAATGGGGACGAAAGGCTTCGAAACGGTAATCCTGATCAGCGACGGCATTGCTGCAACGGGGATGCGTGACGGCACCTATCCCCTCGGAAACTTTAAGGTTACGGTAAAAGACGGTGTTTGCCGCAACGAAGAAGGCAAAATGGCCGGCAGCACGTTGACCTTGGACCGGGCGCTGCGATTCGTAGTGGCGCTCGGCGTGCCGTTTGCCGATGCCGTAAAGATGGTGACGATCCAGCCGGCGCGCCGCATCGGCGTAGCCGGAAAGAAAGGCATTCTCGCGCCGGGATCTGACGCAGACCTTGTGGTGCTCACACCGGATCTACGAGTTGAGGGAACGATGACACGCGGGGCCGGGCTGGTTTCAAACGTGTGAAGTTGCAATCAAGAATTCAACGGAATTTTTAATTCTTCGGCGAGTTGGTAAGGGTCGAAAGGACTGCAGGAAAAGAAGCGGCCATCGATTTCGATGGTGGGAACTTTGCGACGACCTTCGTTAACTTTGAGGACGATTCCCTCGGCTCCGGGCGTTTCGTCAATGTTGATTTCGCGAAAGGTGATGCCCCGTTCGCGCAGGAACTGCTTGGCGCGACGGCAATCTCCGCACCATCGCGTACCGTACATTGTGATTTCACTCATTGTGCGTTTCTCTTAGCGCGATCACGACCGCGCACTGCTATCGACATTTCACAACATTCGATGCGGTGATTCCAGCGCGGATTCAAAGGCTGACGCGCGATGGTAACGTTACCGTAAAAGCTAATGAGTAACGTCGCCCGTGGCCCCGATTCTTGCGGCAGCCTGTAGGCCCACGAGCGAGCGCTCCAGATCCACCGAGGCGTGGCGCCAAGCTTCGTCGCCGGGCGCAGTCTGAGCGAGTCGTGCTCTTGCCGCTTCCGCCGATTCACGGGCGCGAGCCACGTCAACTTCTTCGGCCTTTTCCGAGATTTCCGCCAGCACAATCACGCGATCCGGCAGAACCTCGGCATAACCATGCGCTATCGTCAGATAACGCGGCTGGCCGTCTTTCACGTAGGCGAGAATGCCGATGCCAAGTTCCGTGAGCAGAGGCGCATGTCCGGGCAGCACGCCAAGATAACCGTCTTTGCCCGGCAACTCGACGGACTGCACCGTCTCCTGCAGCACATGGCGCTGCGGGGTGACAACTTGCAATTCAATATCTGTAGGTAGTGCCATTTGCTTTAAGTTTCGGGCCGAAATTTACGCTGCGGCGGCCATCTTTTCAGCGCGCTCGCGAACCTCTTCAATTGTGCCGACCATGTAAAACGCCTGTTCCGGCAGATCGTCGTGCTTACCCTCCACGATTTCCTTGAAGCCGCGCACGGTGTCTTCGATCTTCACGTACTTTCCATCGATGCCAGTGAATTGCTGCGCCACGAAGAATGGCTGCGAAAGGAACTTTTCGATCTTGCGGGCGCGAGCCACGGTCTGCTTGTCTTCGTCGGAAAGCTCTTCGATACCCAGAATGGCAATGATGTCCTGCAATTCCTTGTAGCGTTGGAGCACGGATTTTACTGAACGCGCCACGTCGTAATGATCCTGGCCGATAATGCGCGGATCGAGAATGCGCGAATAGCTGGCCAGCGGATCGACGGCCGGATAAATTCCGCGTTCGACGATCTGGCGGCTCAGGTTCGTCGTCGCGTCAAGGTGCGTGAACGTGGCGGCCGGCGCCGGGTCGGTGTAGTCGTCGGCGGGCACGTAAATCGCCTGCACGGACGTGATTGAACCATTTTTGGTGGAAGTGATGCGCTCCTGCAACTCTCCGATTTCAGTGTTGAGGTTCGGCTGATAACCGACGGCGGAAGGCATGCGGCCTAGCAGCGCCGATACTTCCGAGCCGGCCTGCACGAAGCGGAAAATGTTGTCGATGAAAAGGAGCACGTCGAGATGCTCTTCGTCGCGGAAATATTCCGCGACGGTCAAGCCGGTCAAGCCGACGCGCAGCCGCGCTCCTGGCGGTTCGGTCATCTGGCCGTAGATCAATGCGCAACGCGATTTTTCCGAATTGCCGGGCACGACGACGCCCGACTCCTGCATTTCGAGCCAAAGGTCGTTACCTTCGCGGGTACGTTCCCCCACGCCGGAGAAAACGGACACGCCGCCGTGCTTCATCGCGACGTTGTGAATCAACTCCTGAATGAGCACGGTCTTGCCGACGCCCGCGCCGCCGAAAAGCCCGATCTTGCCGCCCTTGAGGTAGGGCTCCATAAGGTCAACGACTTTGATGCCCGTCTCGAACATTTCGAGATTCGTAGACTGGTCTTCGAGCGACGGCGCAGGCCTGTGAATTGGATAGCGCTTGTCGGCATGCACGGGACCGAGCTTGTCGACGGGCTCGCCGAGGACGTTGAGCACACGGCCGAGAGTGGCGCGGCCCACCGGGACGGAGATCGGCCCGCCAAGGTCTTCGGCCTTCATGCCGCGTACCAGACCCTCATTGGGCTTCATCGCGACGCAACGCACACGGCCTTCGCCAAGGTGCTGCTCCACTTCGCAGACGAGATCGATCGGCTCGGGGACGTCATACCCCTCGCTGGTAATGCGCACCGCGTTGTGAATGAACGGCAGGTGCCCTTCTTCGAATTGCACGTCAACCACGGGGCCGATGACTTCCACTACGTGCCCGTTTTTTTTTGCATCAGTTGCCATGAAAATCTCCCCAT
Source organism: uncultured Acidobacteriota bacterium (assembly GCA_963753205.1). GTDB lineage: Bacteria > Acidobacteriota > Terriglobia > Acidiferrales > UBA7541 > Palsa-295. Next base: position 636,836 of record CAVWBL010000006.1, read on the forward strand.
CGAATTCGCGCTCAGCTCGTTGCCGAGGCTGCGCCGCTAACGATCTCAATCAATTCCTTCGTGATTCCCGCCTGGCGAATCTTGTTCATGTCCAGCGTAAGCCGCTCGATTAGATCCGCGGCGTTGCGCGTAGCCGAATCCATTGCCGTCATACGTGCGGCGTGTTCGGCCGCTGCGGATTCGAGCAAGATGCGGAACACTTCCGCTTCCAGGTAACGGGGTACGAGGCCCGCAAATAGCTCGGCGACCGGCTGTTCGTAAATGTAATCGACGACAAATCCTTTGCCGCTGGGCGCGAGGTCGTGCGGCAGATTGGCTTCGTCGGACTTGCGCGAGACGCCGACCGTTTCTTCCGCCTGCGATTCACTCAGGACGGCCGGATCGATCGGCAGCAGCTTCTGCACCTGAAGCTTTTGCACGAGCACGTTCTTGAATTCGTTGTAGACGGCATAGACAGCGTCCACTTCGCGCGCTGAGTAGAGTTCGGCGATTTTCGCTGCGACCTCTTTTGCGGACGAAAATTCCACGTTGGAAGAAACGCCGATCCATTCGCCGGCAAAATCATAGCCGCGCTTTTTCAAGGTGTCGCGCCCCTTTTTGCCCACCACCATCACCTGCTTCGTCTTCGACTGGTCCTCGCGCAAGAATTGGAGCGCGCGTCGGATTACGTTCGTGTTGAATGCACCTGCGAGCGAGCGGTCGCCAGTGAGAACGAGCGTCAGGACGCGCTCTTCCGGACGCCGTTCAAGCAACGGATGTTGCGGCGTTTCGATGCGGGCAGCCGCTGAGCGCATCACCCGCAGGATTTCGCGAGCGTATGGTCGCGCCGCGAATACGCCTTCTTGCGCGCGACGCAGTTTCGCCGCGGCGACGAATTTCATGGCGCGCGTGATCTGCTGCGTGCTCTTCACCGAGCGAATCCGGCGCCGATAATCGAGAAGTGTAGGCATTTATTGGCTCGACAGGCACGACACGGTGTCAATCCGCCGCAGCGGCAGCGCTGACCGTGGCCCCAAAGGCTTCCTTGAAACCATCCAAAGTAGACTTCAATTCGCCCCGAATCGAATCGTCCAGAGCTTTCTTCTCGCGAATCTTCGTGAAGAGGCCCGGATTGTTGGTCTCGATATAGATATACATTTCGCGCTCGAAGCGGCGGACTTGCGAGATTTCGAGGTCGTCGAGGTACTTATTGCTGCCGGCCCAAATAATCACGATCTGGCGTTCGACCGGCAGCGGCTGATATTGATCCTGCTTGAGAATTTCGACGAGGCGCTGACCGCGGAAGAGCTGTGCCTTGCGTCGTTTTATCGAGTTGATCGGTGCCGAACTGCGCGAACGCTGCAAGATCGCGATACTGCGCCATGTCCAGGCGCAGCGTGCCGGCAACCTGCCGCATCGCCTTGATCTGCGCGTTGCCGCCGACGCGGCTCACCGAAATACCGGCGTTAATCGCGGGACGAATACCGCGTTGAAGAGGTCGGCTTCGAGATAGATTTGGCCGTCAGTAATCGAAATCACGTTCGTCGGAATATACGCGGAAACGTCGCCCGCTTGCGTTTCGATCACGGGCAGCGCCGTCAGCGAACCCGCACCAAGCGCATCGCTCAGCTTTGCCGCGCGCTCGAGCAAGCGCGAATGCAAAAAGAAAACGTCGCCTGGATACGCTTCGCGGCCCGGCGGACGACGCAACAACAAGGAAATCTCGCGATAGGACTGCGCGTGCTTGGAAAGATCGTCGTAGAAGCAGATGGCGTGCTTTTTGTTGTCGCGGAAATATTCCCCCATGGCGCAGCCGGCGAACGGCGCAATGTATTGCATCGTGGCAGGCTCGGTGGCGGAGGCAGCGACAACGATCGTGTAATCCATCGCGCCATTGTCCGTAAGCGTCTTCACAACTTGCGCGATCGTCGAGCGCTTCTGCCCGATGGCGACGTAGATGCAAATCATGTCGCCGCCGCGCTGATTCAAAATCGTGTCGAGAATGATGGCGGTTTTCCCCGTTTGGCGGTCGCCGATGATCAACTCGCGCTGGCCGCGGCCGATGGGAATCATCGAGTCGATAGCCTTAATGCCGGTCTGCAGCGGCTCGCGAACGGGCTGGCGGTCGATAACGCCCGGCGCGATGTGTTCCAACGGATTCCGCTGGCTTGTACTAATCGGACCTTTGCCGTCGAGCGGCTGGCCGAGCGGGTTCACCACTCGGCCGATCAAAGCGTCGCCGACTGGAACCGACATAATGCTGTTCGTGCGCTTCACGGTATCGCCTTCGCGAATTTCGGTGTAATCGCCAAGCAGCACCGTGCCGACCTGATCTTCTTCCAGGTTAAGGGCGATTCCAAAAACGCCGTGCGGGAAAGCCAACATTTCGCCGGCCATGCACCGGTCCAATCCGTGGACACGCGCGATTCCGTCGCCGACCGAGATCACGGAGCCGACCTCATCCACCGCATACGGTCTGCTCATAATTTTCGATCTGCTGCCGCAGAATGCTCGTGATTTCGTCTGCCTTAATATTCGCCATGCCTTGCTCCTAAACTTCTTACCTTCTGCAGTTTTCTGCCCATTGCTAATTGTGCTCGAGCTGCTCGCGCAACCGGTTCAGCTTTTCGCGTAACGAGCCGTCGTAGACCGTCGATCCCACACGCACGACTGCGCCGCCGAGCAGCGAATTATCTTCGCCAAAATGCGCTTCAATCTTCTTCCCGGTGCGACGCTCGAGCGCCGCTGTCAATTCGCGCCGTTCCGCTTCGCTTAGCACGCGTGCGGAGGTTACATCGGCCTGCGCAATTCCCATGCGCGCGTTCAATTCTTCGCGGAGAGCCTTGTTGATCTCGCGCAGAAGTTCAGTGCGCCCGTGCACCACAATAAGGTGAATGAAATTCGTAACGTTCGGGTCGAGCTGCATGCGCGCGGCAAGCGTCCTAATGACGTTTTCCTTCACTTCGATGTCGACTGCCGGGCTTTCGAGAAAATTCCGAAGATCAGTCGCGGAATAGAATGCCGTCACAAAGTTCCCGAAATCCGCCCTGACGCGCTGGGCGCCGCTGTTTTGCAGGGCCACATCGGCCATGGCGGCCGCGTACCGCCGTGCGACTGCTCCGCTCAATTCCGGCTCCCGTCAAGTGATTCCACAAATGCGCGAAACACCGCCTCTTCGGTGCTCGCCGTCATCTGGTCGCGCAACAAAACCTCGGCCTGTTCGACGGCCACGCGCCCCGCGAAAGCCTTTAGTTCGAGGCGCGCGGCATGCTCCGCGGCTGCGATTTCCGCGTGGCCCGCGCGCTCAATATTTTGGGCGTCCACCTTCGCCATAGCGCGGATCCGCTGCGCTTCGTTTTCATTGGCGCGCTGCGCGTCGGCACGAATTTGCGCGACCTCCGTATCGAGATTGGCCATTTTTTCCTGTACAGCGCGTCGCTGATTTTCAGCTGTCTCGCGCGCTCGCTTCCCTTCCGCGATACGCTGCGAAATCTGGTCCGCGTTGCGCCGGAAGTAAGGACCCGCCTTGGCAAACCCCCAGGCGATTACGGCGAAGATGATCGCAAAATTAATCCACCGGAAAATCCAGCCCGTGGTGCTGGTCGTCGTGTCGCCGCTTTCCTGAGCCATGGCTGGCAGAGCAACCCCTGCGACCAGCATCGCCGCCGAGAAGAGGTTTCGGAATAGCGGCTTCATTGCATGACCCTCGCCGTTCCGCGCATAGGTGCCTGCAATACAGTCCGGGCGATCTCCGCGGCCAATTCGGGCGCCTGTTGCTCGATTTCGGCACGGGCGGCGGCCATTTCAGCAGCGATCTTCTTCTTTGCGGCAACGACCTCGTCCTGGACACGATTCCGCATCGCCTGCAACAGGCGTGTGCGTTCGTCCAAAACGGCCTGACGCGCCGATTCCTGCTCGGCAAAAATCTTCGCGCGAGCCTTTTTCAGTGCTTCATGGTACGCGTCGAGCTCGTTCTTCGCTTCCGCGTCAGCGGCGGCCGCCTCAGCGCGGGCGCCCTCGATGCGCGCGGTCCGCTCCGTCATCGCTTTTCGAATCGGCGTAAAGAAAGCCCACTTCAAAAAAGCGTAAAAAAGGAGAACCACGACCACTGTGGGCACAGATTGGAGAAACAGTTCGCCGAGCTGGTGCAGAATTTCCATGTTCGGAGGAACCTAAGTTAGTTGCTACTCCCGTTTTTGTTTCGAGTCGGTGCGAAGCCCCAGCACCCAGACACACAAATGAGGCCTGCAAAGAATGTCGATTATCGCAGACGCTTCGGCACGCGTCAACGACGACCGCATACGGGCGTATACGGGCGGGGATAAGGGCTAACGATAAGATTTTTATATCGCTGCGGAAACGGACGGCATGAAAACCTTCCTGTAGGCAAACAGCGCCCACAGGATGGCGATGGCGAATACGATCCCGAAGATTAGGCTGATTCGCATAAATGCGATTGGAAACGCGAAGTCCGGCGGCATCGCGGGCATTCCACGCGAAGCTTCGTATTGCATCATTGCACCGAACATGCGATCGGCTGCTCCGGGAATAAGAACGATACAAGCCATATTGACAAGCCCCAAACCTTCGTAGGCAAGCGCGGCGACCCAGCCCCACGAGCGTAGCCGAATTAAGCCGATACCCGCTCCAAGGCCGAGCGCCGAAAACAGGACGAGGCAAACTCCTGCCGCTCTGCCCTGCAAGGCCTCGCCGAAAAAGAACATTGGAGTATGGAGGACGAACACAAACGGCACGACACAGCTTCCAAGCATCAAAAAGATTGCAATAAGGAGGATCAGAACAGGCCTTTGCGGTGTCGCGGCCAGCGGCACCGGCGCAGTCTCCGTTGCAATGCCGGTAACGCCGGCAGGCCGCGCGATGGCGGGTGTCTTGAACTGCTGTCTGACAGCGCGCCGGTTGAAAAAGTAAATCCAAAAAGCGCCCAAGGCAACAAAAAATCCGTAGAACAATCCCACGCCGATGCGTATAAACAGGACCAAATTCGGCGGCGCCCCTTGCGGCTGCGGAATTGGGATGAATGCAAAGATCAGAAGCGGAATCAGCGAGAACAGGACCATTATAGCGCTGAAAACGAGCATCGAAATTCGCGCCCATTCGCGTAAATTCAGCAGGCCGACGCCAGTCGCAACTCCCCAAGCCACAAACCCCAGACCGAAAAGCATCTCAAAGATCACAATCGCATGCATGATCGGGGCGTTGAGGTTCGCTTGTGGCGCAATCATCACACCTAAAATTCCAAATCCGAGGCAAAGCAGTGTGAATCCGCAGCCAACAAACACGAGAACTGCCGAAAGCGTCAACCCGATGGAGCGTTGCATCGTGCGCCTCCCGCGACTTGTGCGCGGAGTATATATCAGGTTGCTCGCCACCGATTCAATGCCGTCCAGGAACGCGGGTCACAACAACCAAAAAAAGGCGCCGCGGTTGCCCGAGGCGCCTTTTGCCTTGATCCTGCCGTCCGGCAGGTAACTCGCTGTCAACGTCTGGAAGGGTAGCGAGCTCTTATGTTTAATTGCCTGAGGAATTCGTCGAAGTCGAAGCCTGTGTGGGCGCCGTCTTCGGTGCGCTCAGATAGCCAACGATCTTGTTCTTGCCGACCTGGTTCACGACGAACTCAAGAGGCGCACGCGCACCGGTCGCGAAGAAATAGAGCGGTTCGTTGGCCGAGAGGTTCTTTTTCTCGTGGCGTTGGTCGTCGACGAAGATCGTCACATTGTACTGGCTCTTCTTGGTATTAGTGCCGCGGAGTTCGACCATCACATTGCCGACCTTCTCGCGCGTATTCTTCTTGTCGATGGTGAACTCGTAATAATCGCGCTCGCCAAGCCGGCGGAGTTCTTCGACCTCGTCATGATTGCGGGCGATCAGCGTGCCGAACTCGCCGTGCATCATGTTCATGCTGTTCTTGGTCGTCTCGAGATCGGTTTTCACGCCGGTCACGTCGGTGCCGATTTTGTTCATGTCATCGACGCTGGCCTTGGTGGCGATCTGGCCATTCATGTCGCTCATGCTGCTCTGCAGAGTCTGGATCTGCTTCGCGTCATCGGCCTTGATCCTGGTGGCCTGGGCGCGGGCGCGAGTCAGCTCGGTCTGCGTGAGCTTCATTTTGTCGGTCACAACACTCAGCTCGCCTTCGAGCTGCGCATTGGTGTCCTCGGCCTTCGTAAGGCGCTGCGCGAGGACGTCTTCGTTCTGCTTGTCTGTCTGTGTTTGAGCGGTCAGCGATTGCTCGAGCGTCTTTGCATGGCTCGAAGCTGACCAGCCGATTGCCAATCCGGTAATTGAAATGACTGCTAATGCCACCACAGCGAGCCCGATCCATCGGGGTGCTGAATTATCCGTCACCATCACATCTCTTTCTTCGCTCATCTGCTCTATTCCTCCGTGGGAACCCCTTGCTGGCAGGCAATAGTGCAAGCCCCACGCCAAACGGCTGACACAACGGACAGGTGCTGTATTATGCAGACTTTGCGGGACTTAGCAGAAACAAGGAGCAACGGTGGGCTGATTTACCTGGCCCGGAACATTGAAATTCTTACACGGTGTGTACTGTTTCCTACGCGGTGCACTCAATGATGTCAGGTACTATGAAAAAGCGAGCCGCGAATTCCAAGCGGCCAGCCTCTGAAAGCTCTTCGGGAGTAGATCTCCTTGTTTAAGCAAAAAAGGGGGCGAATAGCGGGCCCCCTCGTCCGTCAAAGGCGTTTATTTGCCGATCATGAAAACGGTGAATGACCCTGGTATCATCGGAGCACGTCCACCGCGAAATCCGCCGCGTCCACGTTCGCCTGCTGCAGGAGGCGTCGCGGAAGCGGGCGGCGGCTCGGGCGCGGGGCCAAACTCCGCGGTCATTGTGAAAAGGTGATTCGTCTTCGTATCCAGCGCGATGGTCTTGGCTACGGGCATCGTTTGCAAAGTCTGTTCCACCGAGAAGTCGGTTGGGCTGTTTTCCTTGACGAATGTCATTGTGCCACCACGCTCAGCGCTGATCGCTTCCATCGTGTTCGGGTTGAAGACAGCGGTGTCAACTCCCATTCCGGTGGGAAGGGTCGTGATAATATTGCCGTTTTCGGCGTTCACGATGATCACATTGGAAGAGGGCTGGCGATAATACGCGAACAAAATGTGGTTCTTGGCGTCGAGACCTAGACCGCTGCCGCCCGTACCTTTTGAGCTGACGTCATAGTGCGCGGTCACTTTCATATCCTTGGCGTCGACGACGGCGATGTTGGCCTTGTCTGAGATATTAACGTAAACCGTCCCTTTGCCATCGCTGACTCCCTGTTCAGGCGCGCCGCCCAGGTCAATGGTGCCGACGACCGTGCCCTCCTTGGCATCGATTACGGTGGCGTAAGGCGGCTGATGACTGAAGATCCAGATGCGCTCGTTAAACGGATCATACATGATGCCGTCAGGGCGGCCGTCCACGTCGATTGTCTTGACCACCTTGAGCGTTTGCGAATCCCACATTGTGATGGGCTTCGTGGTCGAAAATCCGTGATGCGATTTCGGATCGACCGCCGCGCCACCAGCGGCAATGCTCTGGATCGAGCCGGCGGATGCGAGAGTATCGAGATTGAAAACCATAAGTCCTGCGGGGCCATTGCGCGGAATGTACAAACGCCGTCCCGGCACATCGGCAAAGAGGTAGTCGAAGCCGCCTTCTCCGCCGGCTTTCACCTGCTTGAGTATCTTGTAAGGGCCGCTCGACGAATTTTGCTTTGCTTTTGCCAGACCCACTGACACAAGAATAGCCGCCAACACTCCAAAAAGGACTACTAATCGCTTCATTTGAACCCCTCAGTCGCTGCCGGGTCGGCATCGATACAGCCGCTTGGCGCGAGGAACAGCGATGGCGCAGCCGTCGCCCAACCGGGGTTATACCACTTTGTACCTGAACTCCACCTGAATGTCGGCTCTTTTTCCATTAGATTTCCAGGGCACCCTTGCTAGAATGACTGTCATCGAAGAAGTTTGCTTTCGAAGCGCGAGAAAGTTTTCGATTCTTTCGCTTCATCCTGCCGCGCCCCCAGTCGCGGGCATATCAGCCTTAGGGCTTGCAAGGAGCTAACTATGTCCCAACAGAGCGAGCAGAAGCAGTCGTCTCAGCAAAAAGCGAGCAAGACGATGCCCGGTGTCGTCGAAAAGATCGTCACGCCCGTCATTCCGAGTGAGCCGGAAAAGGCACAGATTGCCGTGGAAGGAGCGGATCATCTTTACCGCGAAATCCGCGTCGAAAATCGATTGAAGGACGAAGATGGCAAAGAAGTGGCGCTAAAGCCGGGCGCAGAGGTCGACGTCACAATCGAGGCGCACCCACACGCGACGACGGTCGTCAATGGCCCGGCTGCGAAAGGCGCCGAACCGAAAAAGAACGGGAACTAAGTAAAACAGATTTTTCCCCTATTTAACTTTCGACGGCAACGCGGCCGGAAGCTTCACATGTTCCGGACGGAATCCCACGCCGACTACGCGGGCCGGAAATGCCTTGAAATATGGCGCGCCGAGGACCATCTTCCGCAACCACGGCAACTTAAGTGGTCCCTTGCCTGTTAGCGCGTGCCGAATCACCTGTCGGGGCACCCTTCGTCGAACTTCAACTGTTCGAATGCACGACCGCCGCTGAGCGCGGTTTTGCAACGCAATCGCAAAATTCCACAATCCGTGCCTCGGACCAGAACCTCTCTTCGCGCGACGACGAAATAAACGCACAGTGGCCGCCGTAGCGCGTGGAAACAAGCTCGATAAGCGGATTCACGGATTGCACGGCATTCCCAATAGACGAAAAGGGCACAAAGGGATCGTCTTCTGCAGCCAGGATCAGAGTCGGTCGCGCGATTTTGGCGAGGAATTGGCCGGCGCTCGAGCGCGCGTAGTAATCGTCTGCGTCGCGAAAACCGCTGTATGGCGCCGTGAGCGCATCATCGTATTCACGCACGGTGCGAATCTTGCGCAAACTGTCCAACTTATATATGTCGGGAAACAGCAAAGCCTTTTTCCGGATTCGCGCCTTCAATCGCGTTACAAAATGCCGTTGATAAATATAATTTCGCGGCTGCGCCAAAGCGTCCGCGCAAGCTGCTAAATTGAGTGCCGGCGCCACGGCGATGAAGCCTTTAACCTCGGCGGGAGTTTCCTCCGCGCATTCGCCCGCCATTTTAAGAACGAGGTTTCCTCCCATGGAGAAACCGGCCGCGAAAAGATCGGTTAGCCGATCCTTCTGAATCAATTCGAGCAGTACCGCCCGAATATCGTGGCTCAGGCCCGAATGATACAAGGTGGGCGTCAAATCGTCGCCACCGCCGCAGTTTCGCTGGTTGAGCCGCACCACATTGAACCCAACGAGCCAGGCTTTTTCCGCTGTGCCCATCACGTATCCCGAATCGCTTGAGCCCTCCAATCCGTGCAGCAGCACGAGCGTGCGACGAAGCCGCGCATTTTGTTGCCAATGACACGTAGCGCGAACGCGTGTTCCCGGTTCCGTCTCAAAGAGCCGCAGTTCTCCGCAAGGGAGCGACGGAAATCGTCGGCGCCATAAGTGGGCCGCGATCGTCATCAAATGTGAATTGCGGAGTGCCCGATGCGGAACGAAGTTCTTCACGCGGCTCCATCTTAGAAGCAACACTGCTGCTGCGCAAATTCGACTGCTCAATAGCACCCTGCATGACCTGCCGCAGCGGCTTTACAGCATTCAAAGTATTTACGGCTCAGGTCTCTATGGACCATAAAGCGAGCGGGGTGTTCTTTTGCGGTTTCGCGGTGTGCGTACGAAGGGGTTCACGATGCCATTTTCCTTCCGTCTCGCGGGAGTATTCCTCTGTGTCGTTTTGTTCATGCTCAGTGTTGCCGCCTGCTCTGATAATCCTACGCAGGACGTAAATATTGTTTTTGAGGGCGGCAATACACGGACGGTAGACGTGGGTCAGACTGTGACGATCAACGCTGACATAACAAACAACAACGGACAAGGAATTACTTGGAGTTGCTCCGGCGCCTGTTCGGCCAGCGACTTGACCGCGGCCTCCTCGACACAACAAGTTATCTCGGTTCATTTCAAAGCTACGAAAGTGGGGACCGCCACCCTGACGGCCACAGCGAACCAGGAACGTAACTTCAGCCGCTCAATGACAATCACTATCATCAACGCCCCTAGCCTGACAGGGGGCGCGCTCGCTTCAGCTACGATTGGCGTCGCTTATAACCAGACGCTCCAGGAAACAGGGGGAACGACTCCGCTCACATACACGGTCACGTCGGGCTCGCTACCCGCCGGACTAAACCTAAACGGGACGACAGGCGTCATTTCAGGCACGCCAACAGGATCAACAGCTGGCCAATCATCCTTCACCGTCACCGTGAAGGATTCCAGCAATCCGGTGCAGTCTGCAAGCGGCCAATACACGATCAACGTTGAATTGCCCTTGAGCATTACGACGAGTTCCCTGCCGGGCGCGTTTGTCGGAACCGCTTACACTGCGACCATCAGCGCCAGCGGTGGAACATCTCCCTACACGTTTAGCGTCGATTCCTCAGCAACTCAGCTGCCCACGGGACTAACTCTCTCGAGCGCGAACAATCAGGCGACGATCTCAGGCACGGCCACGACGGCCGGAACATACACCAACATCGTCGTAGACGTTCACGACTCCCGGCAACCGACCGCAAACTCCGCGCAAAGGGCGTTCTCTCTAAACGTCACGCAGCCGTGCGGAAGCGGTAACGAATCGCTGCTCAATGGCCAGTACGCAATGTTGGTCAAGGGATTCGACAACGGTAAAGGAACGGGCGAAACGGGTCCGCAGCCTGTCCTGATCGGAGCCACTCTGTACACCGACGGCAAAGGCGGCATCGTCGCTGGCGATCTGGACATGAATTCAAGCAGCACACATGGGATTCGGGAAAGCGGCGTTACGGGCACATATCAGATTGGCCCAGACCAGCGCGGATGCATGACGCTAACAAGCCAGTCAGGCACCCAGAATTACTTGATTTCCGTATCCGGCGTCTCGTCCGGCGTCGCTTCAACTGTGCACCTGGTCGATTCCGACACGACCGGCCCGTTCACCTCCGGCATCGCGCTCCACCAAGACACCACGGCCTTCTCCACAAATAATATCAATGGCAATTACGTTTTCGAAATGTCCTCGCCGCAAGGCACAGCTTCTCCAGACGGCGGCAGAGAAGCCATGGCCGGCGTCATCACTCTTGCGAACGGCACCGACGGGCTGAATGGAACGGTAAGCGGTGGCACATTCGATCTCAACGACGAGCGACAACTGGATGGCTCGTCGAACACGGCATGGTCGGCGGCGACGCCTTTATCGATCAGCAGTACGGGAAGCGTCTATTACATAGGCACGGGGATCGGCAGCATCATTTTCAACGTACCGATCAACGGAAATACGGTTCAGGTTCACGAGCAAATCTACATCGTTTCTGCGAATCAGTTCCTTGTGATGAGTGGCAACGACCAGACGCAGGCGGGCGCTCTCTTCGGCGCCGGTGAAGCATTCAAGCAGGGCACGATCTCGAGCAATTCGCTGAACGGCACAAGCGTGCTCTACACGTCGGCTTTGCAAGTCAACTCGCCGAACCCCGCGACCGCAACTTCTTTCATCGGAACGCTCACCGGCGATGCATCGGGCAACGTGACCATCAACGGCTGGCAAAATAACGGAAGCGCGGTCCAGAACCGCACGATAACCGGCACGGTCCAAATCGCGGCAAACGGCCGCACCACGTTCCTCACCGGTGGAGGTGCAAATCCGCCGCTATTATGGCTCGCTGACAACAATCACGGCTTCCTCCTCGGCGCGGATGCCGATGCCGAGTCAGGCGTCTTCGAACCGCAAACAAGCACATCCGTCGCAACCGGCACGCCATACGCATTTGGATCCATCAATCCAGAGAGAATTGGCGGCGACCAACAAGTCGGAATTGCCACGCTCAGCGGCAGCAACATCACGGGCACTACAGACGACAACATCGCCGGCACCCTTTCGCTCAGCAACCCGATTTCGCTCAGCTATTCCGTTGAGGGGACTGGTTTGGGCACCGCGCCTTCCGCATGCACACTCGGCACAGTCGGCGCGGGCGGTTGCCAGCAAATCTTCTACGTGATTTCGCCAACAAGGGCCGTGCTGATGAATCTGCAAACCGGAAAGGGACAGATCGTCAGTACGCCTCTGGAAACTGCGGATCAGTAGAGCCGTCGCATGGATTTGTAAGGGAGCTTGGCCCGAAGGAAAGCCATGGGCCTGATTAGCGTAAGACTTCAAAGAGATTGCTGTAATCGTCAGTCCAGAGGCGATCCTTTGAAGGGGGGAGAATAATCAGGCCTTTGGCTTCAATTTCGCGTCGGGCCTCAAATCCCTCAGGATTTCCCACCAGCACCCATATCGAGGCAAAAATTCCCTTTGGCGGATCGTTTGAGTTGTGAATGACCACAGCCTCTTTGTGCAGACTTGCCGCTGCTGACGCGACAACAGGCTCCAAATCCAAATAGCTATTCGAGATGTGAACCGCAAGGACGCCTTCCGGCTTGAGCTGCCGGAAGTAAAGCTGAAAAGCCTCGCGCGTAAGCAGATGCACCGGAATCGAATCGCCGCTGAACGCATCCACCACGAGCACGTCGTAGCCCTGCGGCGGCTGGCGCTCCAGCGAGAGGCGCGCGTCCCCCTGGATAATGTTAATCGTCGCGGGCGAGTCTTTCAGAAATGTGAATTCCTGCTGCGCGATCTGGATCACCAGCGGATTGATCTCGTAATACGTAAAATTGTCGCCTGCGCGGCCATAAACGGCTGTCGTGCCCGCACCCAATCCGATGATCCCGACGCGCACAGGTCCATTTTTTTCAGCCGCCTGCAGCGCAACGCCAATCCCCGAATCGCGGCTGTAATACGTCGTAGCCCAGCGCCGCCGGTCCGGCGCCAGAAATTGCGCGCCGTGGTTGATCGTTCCGTTGACCAGCGAACGGTAGGCCGGCTTTTCGCCTACTTGCGATATCGAATTGCCGCGAATGATCGCGACGTTCGGCGCGGAGCCATCCATCACGCGCAGCACGCCATAAAAATTGCGCACCGTCCGTTGCGCAGAAATCGCGTAATCCCTCGCATTTACGGCGAGGCTGGCCACAATCGCAATCGCCAAGCCCGTCAGTGCGAGACCGCCCGGACGCAATTTCGCCACGGAAAATGGGCTTTCGGGCTCAATGGCGTAAACGATCACGACCAAAATCGCGCACATGCCAATAGCTACGTGCAACTCATAAAAACCGGAGAAGATGTGCGGTGCGATCGCAGCCACGAAGATCGCGCCAAGCGCGCCCCCGGCAGAAACCATCAAATAAAACGCCGTGAGGTGCTGCGGGTCCGGCTTAAGCCGCGCAAGTTCCCCATGGCAAAACATGCACGCCACGAACAAGCCCACGCAAAATAACGGAATGGCAACCTTCACGGGCATCTGCAGAAATGACGGCGAGAGCGCGTACGTCATGCCGCCCAGAACCACGGCCAGCAAGCGCAGAAAAATACTCCGCGGATAGAACGAGTGCGACGCGAAACAAAGAATAAACGTAAATAGGTATAGACTCAGCGGAATAATCCAGAGCAGCGGAACCGCCGCGATGTTTTGCGTGATGTGATTCGTAATTGCCAGCAGCAACGCCGATCCGCAAGCCGCCAAAGCGACCCAGAGCAGTTGCATCTGCCAACTGGGGCGTGGACTAGGTTCGGCATTTTCGATATTTTCTCTCGCGCTGCGCCATGACAACGCTACGGCGATACAAAGCACCACAAACGCGCCGTAAATAATCGACCACGCGATGGCTTGATGGCGCGTAGTGAGCCATGGCTCGACGGCCACCGGATAGCTGAGGAGCGCAAGCATCGAGCCAATATTCGAAAGCGAGTAGAACCGATACGGCCCCGTCTTGTGTTGCGCCGCGTACCAGCGCTGGAACAACGGACTTGTGGAGGAAATAAGAAAGTATGGCAGCCCGATCGTCGCCGCAAGAAGCAGCAGAATATGAAGCGTCGGGCTTTGCGATGGCGTCGGCTGCCACCGCTCTTTCGGATAGACCGGCAAAAGCAAAATGCTCGCTGCCAGCAGTGCCGAGTGAATCTGCGATTGCGTCTTCGCCGCAAATTTCGATGTGAGCCAGTGCGCATACGCGTACCCAAAAAGCAGCACCAGCTGGAAGAAAAGCAGGCAAATGATCCAGACCGCCGCCGCGCCTCCAAACCACGGCAGAATCCGCTTCGCAATCAACGGCTCAATCTCAAAAAGCAGAAACGCGCCCACGAAAATCGTGACGCCATAAGAAATTCTGGAGTTCATTTCCCGGCCTGGATTCTCCGCGCCGCAATCCTACATGTAAAGCCCGAAGTTCCACCGCACGAACTTGTACGACTTTGGCTCTTGAACAGGCAAACGCCTGCGAACCGTTTAGCGTTTCAAGAATCGGTGCCAGCCAGCGGCGGGTTTTCGTAGCGACCGGCTTTGTTTTCAGCCGGTCACCGATCAAACATCTCCCATTATCGCGGAGCCACTACGAAGGCACAATTTAGCCTTCATCGCGCGGATCTGCCATTCTTGGCTGGATCAAGGTCACAATCGGTGACCCCCTACAAGCCCGATCCCGATCGACTGAACTACACGCCTCGCGTGCCTTTGGCAGGATTGCACTAGCGACGAATTCGGAATCAAGCTACCTACGATCTTCGATCATAGCCGAGCGAGCTACAGTTCTGAGCGATAGGCCGAGAGAAATGCGGTATACGGACGAATCCAGTAGCAGTGCTCACAGGAGTTGGCGTTTAACATGTTTCACAATCGAATGGCCCGCTAAAGGAACGGCGGCTTGCCAGTCGTCTCAGTCGGATGTCCCCAACAAGCAGGCACGGTCAACGCTTCAGTCTCAGCCCGTCTATAATTAGGATCAAATCGCACGCGACAACTAAGAAAAACGACAGCAAAGAGAGAAAACTCACGAGCAGAGGACCATCATAAATATTGGGCAACCGTGCGAAGGTATCAAGTGCCGCGTACCCGAAGAATAATCCCGGAAAAGTTACGAACAATCCGCCCATCCCCATAAGTATCCTTCCCACAACGGAGAAGTAGGGTTGAACGAGAGCTCCTATAATCAGCAGAGAGGGCACAACAACAAAGGGATATCCAAAGCCCGCAAATCCCGTGACTCCGACCACAACTCCTGTTGCTATGGCCAGCGCCCGCACCTTCGGATTCGTGATGGTCGAGCCCTCGTGCCTGGCATTATCCATAGCGCAAACCTTCCTTTATTCAATCTGGAGCACATTTCCAATAGAACTACTATCTTTATGTTAATCACCGGACCAGATAAATGAATCGCAACTCAAAAGAATTAAAAACCGGCGTAACTCTATGAAAACAAAAGGAGGGGCACAGTTCTAGTCGCAATCGCCAGAGGGGAAAAGCGAAACACAATGCGCTTCGATCCCGCCAGGCAGGCACAACCAGCTCCGAATGGTTTCTGCTCGGGACCACGCGGGACGCGCTGATCGGAGAGCGCGTCGGGCGGCAGAGCGTTCAGGCGCGTCTGGGTCCACTGGCAGATAGTGTCCACGCCCTGCGGACTCAGCTTTGACTTGGGATGCATCGGAACATAAATCGTCATGGGCATGTCGCCGGAGCGAACTTCCCTGCAGACATTCTGAAGGGTATGGGCCAGGCGGCGCGGCGGCGTCATCGTGAAATTCGAGAAGTTCATATGACGGCGGCCATCGTCCACGTCGCGAATCACGAGCCAGGAGACAGGAGCGATGTTGCTGTACCAGGGCCACACGGTTCGCTGCGAATGGCAATCGTTGCACGAGCGCGCGAAGATCTGCTGCACAGCCGGATCGACCGGCATCTTCGCCGCAATCTCCTGCGAAGGATCGATCGGCGGATTCGTCCGTGCGGGACGAATCGCCTGAATTGCCACGAAGAATACGGCAACACCGATGAGCCAGCGCGTGAGTCGTTTCATTCCCTCCCCCAAAAGCGGGGATTATCGTACGTCATCCCGTTGCCGGTGGACAGCGCGAATCGACGGCGTGCATGTAGT
Organism: uncultured Acidobacteriota bacterium; assembly: GCA_963753205.1. Lineage (GTDB taxonomy): Bacteria > Acidobacteriota > Terriglobia > Acidiferrales > UBA7541 > Palsa-295. Next base: position 652,926 of record CAVWBL010000006.1, read on the forward strand.
TTGACGAAGCGTCCGAACCAAAACGGGGCCTACGCTAGCCTGACCTTCCGGGTTAGCGATAGAAAAGTGCTTGTCTGCATTCTTCCTCTGTCCGCAGATAGTTGGCTAGATCACCGAAATCGCCAATAAAGGCGGCCGTTTTCGCGGATCCGGCGTGATTCCGCACTGGGGTTCTGTTGTCTTCCGCACGCGTTGATGTGTATATACGAATCATAGGCCTCCCGATACATCCGCTCTTTCGAGCCGCGCCCGGCCATCCATCCCCTGGGAAGCCCTATTGAAGCCGCTATGGTGGCATAGAAACAGCACCCCCAATCCGTTGCGATCCCCCTTGACAAGGCATCCCTCTAATTGTATATACGAATCATGCCCAGCCTTCAATCCTACGCCGTGCGCGGCAACCACTACTGGCGCATCGTCGAGTCCTATCGCGACAAGCACGGCACACCCCGCCTCCGCGTCCTGCGCCATCTCGGCACCGCCGAGAACCTGCTCCAGCTCCTTTCCCAGGCTCCCGGACGTCCCCTCTGCGCCGAGGAGCGCGATTTCGGCGCCACCGCCGCGCTCTGGGACATGGCCCAACAACTCGACCTGGTGCACACCATCGATGCCCAGGCTCCCAAGCGAAAACAGGGACCTTCCGTAGGCGAGTACCTTCTTCTGGCCGCCTTGAATCGCGCCCTGGCCCCCACCAGCAAGCGCCAACTCGCCGCCTGGTATCGAAACACCCTTTTGGTCCGACTGCTTCCACTCCCCGCAGCCGCCTTACGCAGTCAGCGCTTTTGGGATCACCTGCACGCTCTCGACGCTGAAAAGCTCGCGCGCATTGAAGACGATCTGACGCGGCGGCTGGTGGAGAGATGGGGGGTGGGTTTGGAAGCGCTGTTTTACGACACCACCAACTTCGACACGTTCCTATCCTCGCAGAATCCGGCACAACTGGCGCAGCGAGGGCACGCTAAATCCAAACGCACCGATCTGCGCATCGTGGGCTTGGCGCTGTTGGTTTCCTGGGACTTCCATATCCCGTTGTTCTCTCAGCTCTACGAAGGGAACCAGAACGACTCGACGACCTTCCGCCAGGTTCTGGACGATCTGGTCTCGCGCTACCAGATGTTCCGTGGCCAATGCGAGAACATCACCCTGGTCTTCGATAAGGGAAACAATTCGAAGGAAAACTTCGAGGAGTTGGACAACTCTCCCTACCATTTCATTGGTTCTTTGGTGCCTTCCCAGCACCAAGATCTGCTGGACATTCCTTTGCAGCAATTTCATGCCCTGAAGGATCCTGCTCTGGCCGGGGTACGCGCGTATCGCACCGAGAAGGAGGTCTTCGGGCGAAAGCGCACGATCGTGATCACCCGAAGCCGTGCCTTGCTCCGCGGGCAGATCCGCGGTATCCGTCAGCATCTGGCCAAAAAGCTTCGCGCCCTGCGGGATCTCCAGAAACGAATCGCCCGCAGTCATCAACCCGGCTGGCGGGGCAAGCCCTATACGGCTGCGAGTGTGCAGAAGAATCTGGATGCGATCATCTCCGGCCAGTACATTCAGGATTTTCTGTGGGCACGGGTGACGCGCCAACGCGGGCGACTCGGGATTGCTTTCGGGACGGATGCCGAGGCCTATCGGAAACTCAAGCAACGCATTCTGGGTAAGAGGATTTTGTTCACCGATCGCACCGACCTATCGGACGAGCAAATCATCTTCGGCTATCGCGGCCAGCATCACATCGAGCGAGCGTTCCGGGAGATGAAATATCCCTACTCCATTCGCTTCTCTCCGCCCCATCATTGGACCGACCCGATGCTCCGCGTGCACGCTTTCTCCTGCGTTCTGGCTCTGACGTTCGTTTCCCTACTGCACCGTCGCGTATCCCAAGCGGGCGTCGAGATTACGCAGTCGCGCCTGATGGAGCAACTCAAAGGGATCAAGGAGATCACCAACTACTATCCGGCAAAAAGCGAGGGAAAACTTCGTCGCGGAGGTCGGCCTCGTTCCGAGCGCACCTTAACGCGCCTGGATCCGCAACAAGAACAGATTTTCCGGGTTCTCCAGCTGGACCGTTTTCTGGCCAGTTAGTATATACATCCTTCCCGTTCGTCCCCAGGCCCCCAAAACCCCTGCCAGTGGCCCTTTTCGCTTCCTTCTGGGGTGAAAACCTAGCGCTAACTCGTAAACTCAGGCTAGATACCGGATTTTGCGTGAGCGGCTTTGGGCTGATAGTGGCCGGGCTCGGCGCGGAAGGCGATGGCCAGGCGATTCCACGAGTTGATGGTAATGATTGCCATGGAGAGATTCGCGAGCTCTTCGTCGGTGAACTGAGTTTTCGCGCGCAAGTAGACGGCGTCGGGCGCGTGGCCTTCGGTAACTTTGGTGAGAGCTTCGGTCCATTCGAGGGCGGCGCGTTCGCGTTCGGAATAAAATGGGGCTTCGCGCCAGGCGTCAAGGAGATAGAGGCGCTGCTCGGTTTCGCCGGCAGCACGCGCGTCTTTCGAATGCATATCGAGGCAATACGCGCAGCCATTGATCTGCGAAGCGCGCATCTTCACCAGTTCCATTAGTGATTCTTCGAGGCCGCAGCTATTGACGTATTGCTGGAGCGCCGCCATTGCCTGATAGGCTTTCGGCGCGGCCTTGAATACGTTGACGCGAGGTTCCATTTCGATTCTCCTCCGAGAGCTTCGGGTTCCAGTATAAACCTGAGCGCTGCCACGAAATCAAAGGGAGGTGAGGCGGAGGCAGAGTAGAATGGGCCAGATTGGACTGCGCAACGTTCACAATTGCGGCTGTCTGATACAGGCTAATCATGAATCTCGATCTGAGCCCCGAACATGAGCTGCTGCAGCGCTCGGTGCGCGACTTCGCAGAGGCGGAAGTAAGACCGTACGCGAAGGAGTTGGATGAAACGGGGCGCTTTCCGCGCGATATCCTGCAAAAGGCCGCTGAACTAGGCCTGCTAGGCATTGCGATTCCACAGGAATATGGCGGCGCGGGCATGGATCACGTCGCTTATTCAATTGTGATCGAAGAGATTGCCTGCGCATGCGCTTCTACGGCGGTGATTCTTTCGGTACAAAATTCCCTTTTCTGCGATCCGGTGCTGCGGTTTGGGTCGGATGCGCAGAAACAGAGATTTCTTGTACCGTTTGCCCGTGGCGAAAAAATCGGCTGTTTTGCCCTGACCGAACCGCAAGCCGGATCGAACGCGGCTGCGCTGACGACGAAAGCCGTTCGTAAGAATGACCGTTATGTGATCGACGGGACGAAAGCGTGGATCACGGGTGGCGGCGTAGCGGACGCAGTGCTTGTTTACGTCAACACGAAGCCGGAATTGGGAGAGAAAGGGATCACGGCGCTGCTTGTGGAGCGCGGGACCCCTGGGTTTTCCGTCGGAAAAGAGGAGAAGAAGCTTGGGATTCATGCCACGGCGTGTTGCGAGCTGATCTTTTCGGGATGCGAAGTGCCCATAGAGAATCGGCTCGGCAACGAGGGCGAAGGCTACAAGGTGGCGATTTCGACGCTCGACGGCGGGCGGATCGGCATCGCGTCACAGGCGATCGGGATTGCGCAAGGCGCTTTCGAGGCGTCGGTCAGCTATGCAAAGCAGCGCCAGGCGTTTGGGCATCCGATTTCGGATTTTCAGGCAATTCAGTTCATGTTGGCGGACATGGCGACGGAAATTGATGCCGCTCGGCTGCTTGCTCGGCGGGCCGCGTCGAAATTCGATGCCGGATCGCGCGTAACCATGGAAGCGGCGGTGGCGAAGCTTTTCGCGAGCGAAATGGCTACCCGAGTGGCGCATAAGGCGATCCAGATTCACGGCGGCAACGGTTACAGCCGCGAATATCTTGTGGAGCGCGCGTATCGCGATGCCCGCATCACGGAAATTTATGAGGGAACGAGCGAAATTCAACGAATGGTCATCGCAGGCCAACTGCTGAAGAATCGTTGATTGCCTCTAGCGACTACAACTTGCAAAATCGGCTGAAGGAGAACGCATCATGAAGATGAATCCGTATCTGAATTACGGTGGAAATTGCGAGCAGGCGCTACGATTCTATGAGAAGCATCTTGGCGGGAAGATTTTGGCACTCTCAACATTTTCGGATATGCCGCCTTCCGGCATGCAGGTGCCCAAAGGGATGGAAAACAAGGTGCTTCACGCACGAATCGAAATCGGCGGAACGACACTGATGGCGTCGGACACGCCGCCGGAACGTTTCCAACCAATGCGAAGCGCATATCTTTCGCTTTCGTGCGCGAGCGAGGAGGAAGCGGAAGAGATTTACCTGTTGCTGAAGGAAGGCGGCGAAATTTTCATGCCGATGGAGGAGACGTTTTTTGCGGAGCGCTTTGCGATGTTGCGCGATAAGTTCGGCGCGTCGTGGATGATCATTCGCGAGAGGCCGACGCCGCGGAATTCGTGACGTACGAGCAGAGTCAATCGCCAAAGGAAGGGTGCCGCGCTGAAGACCTTCGGCGCTACGTTTAAACCTAGGACTTGCCGAAGATTTTTTCGGCGAGGTCGGCGACGATCGGGACGCGGAAGCGTTCGCCCTGATACGCCTTGACCATCAAAAGAATCCACAGTATGAAGATGACAAGGTCCAGGAGCGAAAACAGCGCCCATCCGAAACCGAGGCCCGCAAAGCCACCGAATCCGCCGAAGCTGAACATCCCGATTCCCAAGACCATCCCTAAAATGAAGTAGACAATGTGCAGGCCGCCGAATAGGACGATCGACTGGCTGGCGTGGAAACGAACGTACGGGCGCTTGTCGATGAGAAAAAAAATGAGTCCCGTGACCCACCCGAAAACGTAGCATAACAAGCCCGCGACGTTTTCCGACAGGCCTGACTGCGGCGCGACGGCTACCGCGCCGGGCGGCGGTGCGGCTGGAGCGGGCGGCGCGGTTGTGGTTGTGGAAGACTGAGGAGCGCCACACGAAGGACAAAACGCGGCGCCGGAATCGACGGATGCTCCACACTTTTGGCAGAAAGGCATCTAAGACCTCCCGGGAAGATTGCGGGAGAGTATCAGAAGTGGCGTGCAGGGGACAAGCGCGGCGTACGAACGCTAGCGTATAGCGATAGCGGCCATCATGCGGCCGGTGACGCGCTCGCGACGATAGCTGAAGAAAAGATCGGCGCGGCAGGCGGTGCAGAATCCGGAGGCCGAAATATTTGCCGCCGGGACTCCCGCCTCCATCAGAATCGCGCGATTCGCCGCGACTAGATCGAGTTGCACAGTGGGCGGCGGAGGCGGATGACCCGGCGGACGCATCGTGAGCCACGGCAGCCAATTGGGATCGTTTTCGCCGGACGCGAGCGCATCGAAAGGACCCTCGAACCATTCGCGGGCGCCGGCAAACTTTGCGTGGAATTGTTTCGCGACGTCGCTGCCCACTTCGTAGCAGGATTGGCCGATGCAGGGGCCGATTGCGACGACCACGTCGCGCGGGCGCGTGCCGAATTCCATTTGCATGCGGCCGAGCGTTTTTTGCGCGATGCGCCGCGCAGTGCCGCGCCAGCCGGAGTGAATCGCGGCGATGGCCCTCTGCCTCATATCGGCGAGCAGGATTGGAACACAGTCGGCGGTTTGAACAACGAGGAGAATGCCAGGCTCTCGCGTGAAAAGGGCGTCAGCTTTGGGAGGTTCGTCCGCCACGGCCCTTTGCATACTCCCGGACACACCGCACGCGAGATCGGAATGAATCTGGCGCAGAGTGACAGGGCGCATTTTGGAGGCACCGATTGCGCGTAAGAATTTTTCGCGATTGGCGAGGACATGCTCGCGCGAATCCCAATCGGTGAAGCCGAGATTGAGGACTCTGTCGGCGGGCGTCGGGCCGTGAGCAGACATTTGCATTTCGCTTGCACCACCCGGACGCGTGCTGAAGCCGTGGACGAGCCAATTGAGCTGCAAGAGATTCGGCGATTGCAGGATCTGTAGGCCGCTCGCGCGCCGAAGTTTCCATGGCGCGTTCTTAGCCTCGCGCGATTGCGGCTTTGCGGCTGATCGCTTCCGGAGCGCGGCGCGCTTACCTTTTGTCAATGCGGGCATGGTGAAGATAGCTTAGCAGAGAGAATTCGTTCGGTCGCGCCGGTCGTGGCGCCTTATAATCGCGCGGGTTTATTTCAACAGTGGACTTGCATAGGTGCGCTGAGCATGCGCGGGCGGCTGGCGCGAAAGGAATGCGAGAGTGATCGTCGGACTGGGGCTGGATGTAGCGGAGATCGATCGGATCGAGGCGGCGATTAAACGACACGGCGCTTCGTTCATCGAGCGCGTCTATACGCCGACCGAGGCGGCATATTGCCAACGCTATGCGAGCCCGTATGAGCGATATGCCGGCCGATTCGCGGCGAAAGAGGCCGCGATGAAGGCGCTGGGCACTGGCTGGTCGCGCGGCGTGCGTTGGCGCGATATTGAAGTGGTGCGTGAGCCGAGCGGCAAGCCAACGTTAAAGCTCGACGGCGCTACGCGCGGGATCGCTGACGGGCTTGGAGTGAGACACATTGTGCTGACGATCACGCATAGCGGGAATCTGGCGATTGCGCAGGTGATTTTTGAGAATTAGCAATAGTTAGCGGTTCTTCCACTTGGGCGCGCGTTTTTCCACGAGCGCGCGCAAGCCTTCCTGAGAATCTTCAAGATCGGCAAGCTCGTTAAGAAAAACCTTCATCGAAGTGCGGACGCCGTCGCGCAACGGCAAGCCGAGGCTGCCAAGAATGGCTTTCTTGGCCATTGTGAGAACGGGACCGGATTGGGCGGTCACACGAGCGATCACGTCAGCAACTTTTTGAGGCAACTCCTCTTCACTCACGAGCCAGTTGACGAGGCCGAGTTCGCGGGCGCGTTCGGCGGACATAGCCTCGCCGGTAAGAACGAGTTCGAGCGCCTGCTTGGGACCGAGAATATAAGGAAGCACCGCCGCTGCCAGCGGAGGAAAAACGCCGAGACGAATTTCCGGCTGCGCGAAACGCGCTTTGGGCGTGGCGATGACGAGGTCGCCGAGCGCAGCAAGCTCTGCGCCGCCGCCAAACGCAGCGCCGTTTACCACGACGAGCACGGGTTTCGAGGTATCGAGCATCGCCGAGAAAGCGGCGTGGAATGCATCGAGCAATTGGAAGACGCGACGCTGGGTGTATTCGCCGAGCTCGATGCCGCCGCAGAATGCTTTGCCGGCAGAATCGAGCACGATCAGCTTGATGGTGCTGCGTTCGCCGAGCGTGTTGATGCCGGCGGCGATTTCGGTGAGCATGCGCTCGTTGAGGAGATTGTGGTCGGGGCGATCCAGCGTGAGGCGCGCAACTTCGCCTTCGACATTCACTTTTACGAATTGGAATTCGTCCAGCTTGGGCGGCACCAGCGCCATGGAACCCAGAACTTCTACGCCGCGCCCGTCTTTGGTCAGGATTGCCATAATTTTGTCGCGAAGTAAGAGCTTAGGTTCTTTCGCATTTGGCGGCTACCGCGCATCGAGGGTGAGATGCGCAATCTGCTAAGGCCTTTTTCGGGCCATGAAACCTGATTCAGCGAATTAAATAGCCTTGTCTATCGCCGCTCGGGAGCGGACAATGTGGCGCGCCGCGCGAGCCTGTATTCGTGCCGCGACGAAACCTATGGGACAGGATCTGAAATTCGTTGGACTGGGCGAGGCGTTGATCGATTTGTTCCAGGATGGAACGGCGTCGCTGGGAGGGGCCCCGCTGAACGTGGCGGTTCATGCGCACCATCTGCTCGCGCCGCTGAAGCTCGGACGCGGCGTAGTGGTGAGCGCCGTCGGCGAAGATGAATGGGGCGCTTATGCTCGAACTGTGCTGACTGAGAATGGGATGACAACAGAATGGGTCGCGACGGATGAGCATCCGACCGGGACGGCGTCCGTCTTTGTGCAAAACGGCGAACCGGGATTTGAAATAACGCAGAATGTCGCGTGGGACTACATACGAGCCAATGACGCGACCGATGCGCTGGCGGATTGTTGCGATGCGATTTGCTTCGGGAGCCTTGCGCAGCGCTCGAAAGCATCGCGCGAGATGATTCGCGCGTTTGTGCAGCGGGCGCCGAGAGCATGGCGCCTATATGACGTGAATCTGCGGCGCAGCACGTTGAGCGGAAGACGCGATTATTCGCGGGAAATTGTGGAGGCGAGTTGCCGGCTCAGTTCAGCGATGAAGGCAAACGAGCAGGAGATGGTGACACTTGGCGAAATGTTCAGCGTTCGAGCCGACGACGCTGGTAGCGAAGGGTCAATGTGGACGCGAATGGAATTTTTTCTGCGCCAGTTTGGCCTGGAGGCCGTGGTCCTGACCCGCGCGGAACGCGGCGCGCTGGCGCTCACGCGCGAAGAGAAACTCGCCATGCCGCCGGCTGAAGCGGCCAGCCAAGACATTCATGCGGTCGGCGCAGGCGACGCATTTTCCGCCGGCATTCTCTTCGGTCGCTCCCAAGGCTGGCCCTGGCGTGCGACGCTGGAATTGGCGACAAAGATGGGCGCTTGGGTGACGCGGCATGTTTCGGCGATTCCACAGCTCTCGCCGGAAATTCTGGAATATGCCGCTAGGCAGATGAGCCAATACACGCAAGTTTAGGACGGAGCGGAGGTCCGGTTGCGATTGAATGGACAGCTGATCCGCGCCGCGTTTGCCGGCGCGCTGGCCGGACTGCTTTTCGGGTTTGACACCGCCGTTATTTCCGGCACGACGGACAGCCTTGTGCGCGCATACGCCCTGAGCCCGTTTCAGCTCGGGCTGACAGTCTCGCTTGCGCTCATCGGAACAGTCATTTCGGCGATTTCGGCTGGCGTGCTCGGGCAGGACCTCGGCAGCCGCGCGACGCTTCGCTTGACCGCGGTGCTGTACATCTTCTCGGCTGTTGGTTCATGTTTCGCGCTGAGTTGGCCGATGCTGCTTGTCTCGCGTTTTGTCGGCGGACTGGCGATCGGCGCATCTTCAGTGGTTGGACCCGTTTACATCGCGGAGATTTCGCCGCCTTCCTGGCGTGGGCGAATGGTCGGCATGTTCCAGATCAACATTGTCGTGGGAATTTTGCTGGCGTATCTCTCGAATTTCGGCGTACAGCATCTTTATCTGGGAGCGATGGAATGGCGCGCGGAATTTGGAGTGGCAATTTTGCCGGCATTGCTGTTTTTTGCGATGCTGTTTGGCATCCCGCAAAGCCCTCGATGGCTCGTAACCCGCAACCGCGCGGCTGAGGCACGGGAGGTGCTGGCTTGCATCGGTGATGCCGACCCCGAAGCCGAATTGCAGGAAATTTCTGCAGCCGTGCAAAGAGCGAGAACCCAAGATGGCGAAAGCCTCTTCGTCCGGCGGTACGCGTTCCCCATTTTTCTGGCGCTCTCAATTGGCGCGCTGAATCAGCTGTCCGGGATCAATGCGATTCTTTATTACCTGAACGACATCTTCGCAGGCGCAGGATTTAGCGCGCTGTCGGGCGGCGCGCAGGCAGTCGCGGTCGGGCTGGTGAATATGCTGGCGACGTTTCTAGCGATGATGGTGATCGACAAGATGGGACGCAAGAAGTTGCTGCTGATCGGTTCGGTGGGAACGGCGGCCGCACTGGGCGGTGTCACGACGATTTTCGCGGAACAGCAACACCAGGATTGGCTGCTGCCGCTGCTGATTGTTTACATTTTCTCGTTTGCAATCTCGCAGGGTGCGGTGATTTGGGTCTACATCAGCGAGATTTTCCCTTCCACCGTGCGCGCTAAAGGTCAAGCGCTTGGCTGCACGGCACATTGGAGCATGAACGCGTTGATCGCGCTGACGTTCCCCATAATCGCCGTGCATTCACATGCGCTGCCCTTTGGGTTTTTCGCCGCGATGATGGTGGTGCAGTTCCTGGTCGTGCTGTTTGTCTATCCAGAGACAAAGGGTGTTTCGCTGGAAGCGCTGGAGAAGGAGCTGGGACTGACGAATAACGCGGAAATGGTCTCCTAATCTTTATTGCCTGTACACAATTCGCCCGCCAACAATTGTCGCCACCGGGGCTCCACGAAAGGCGCGGCCATCGAAGGGCGTGTTGCGCGATTTGCTTGGCGATTCGGCGGCATTGTAGGTCCATGGCCGATCCGGCGAGAAAATCGTGATGTCGGCGGGCCGGCCGGCGGCAATTTTGCGCTCGATGCCTAAAACTCGAGCGGGTCCGGTCGTGAAAAGTTCCACCAGCCGCATGAGCGGAAGTTTGCCTGTGTGGACCAAGCTGGTCGAGGCCAAGCGCCAAAGCCGTCTCGAAGCCGGTGATGCCGAAAGGCGCGCGGTCGAATTCCACGTCCTTGCTGGCCGGCATGGTGCGGCGCATGGTCTGTGGCGATGGCGTCGATGCTGCCGTCGGCAAGGCCCTCGATCAAAGCATCTCGGTCGCTCGCGGGATGCGAGCGGCGGATTCATTTTGTAGCGCGTATCGTAGCGAACATCTTCGTCGGTCAGGGTGAAGTGGTGCGGCGTCGACTTCGCAGGTCACTCGCAAGCCCCTGCTTTTTGCGCCGCGCGCACATATTCGAGCGAAGCACGCGTGGACATATGGGCGATATGCAGCCGCGCACCGGTAAGAGCGGCGACCTCCACGTCGCGGCCCACGCAGATCGATTCGGATTGCGCCGGGATGCCCTTCAGCCCCAGGCGAACCGACTGCGTGCCCTCGCGCATTGCGCCGCCGGCAAATAGCGAAGGATCCTCGCAATGATCGATGACGGGAAGACCGAGCGATTCGCAATACTCCATGACCTGGCGCATCAGCCGTGCCGTGGCGATGGGTTTGCCGTCGTCGCTGACGGCGACGATTCCCGCGTCTTTCATGGCAGCGATTTCGGCAAGCGCCTCGCCCTTGCTCCCGACGGACGCGGCGCCAATCGGCCAACACGCGAACGCTGGCTTTGGCAGCGCGCGCTCGACAATTCCGCGCGTGACCGATGCGCTATCGTTGACGGGTTGTGTGTTTGGCATGCAGCAGACCGCAGTGAATCCGCCGCTGGCCGCCGAGCGCGTGCCGGTTTCGATGGTTTCCGAGAGTTCCTGCCCAGGCTCGCGCAAGTGGCAATGCAGATCGATGAAACCGGGCGCGACGATCAGGCCGCTTCGGCGTCGAAAACTTCGGCGTCTCGCGCGCGGAAAGATTCGGCGCCGACTCCGCGAGATGCGGTCACCATCGAGAAGCACGTCCAGTTCGCAGCATCCGTGTCTTCTGGCGGGATCGAGCACGCGGCCATTCTTAATCAGAAGCATTCGAGCGGTCCTTTGCGGGATGGGGCGCGTCAGCTGGAGCGCCGCCAATCAGGTGGTAGAGCAGCGCCATGCGCACGGCGAGGCCGTTGGTAACTTGTTCGAGCACGGCGGATTGCGGGCCGTCGGCGACGGCCGGATCGATTTCCAGGCCGCGAATCATCGGGCCCGGGATGGAGCACCAGCGCGTCGGGGCGGGCCAGGCGCAGCCGTTCGGCCGGTGAGTTGGTAGCGCAGGATGTATTCCTGCTGCGGACAGCGCCGGCTCGTGCATGACGCTCGGTTTGCACGCGCAGAACCATGACCACGTCGGCTCCTTCGAGCGCTTCTTCAATGCAGGCGGTGCGGCGCACCCTGGGCGCCAAGCGCCTCCAGAATCGGGCGGCATCCACATCGGCGGGCCGCACAGCGTGATGCGTGCACCGAATTTCGTGAGCAGGTGGATATTCGAACGCGCCACGCGGCTGTGGAGCATGTCGCCGAGAATGGTGACGTTCCAGTCCTTCGAGCTTGCCCTTGCGGTCGCGGATGGTGAGCGCGTCGAGCAGCGCCTGCGTGGGATGCTCGTGCGTGCCGTCGCCTGCGTTGAGCACCGGGATGTCCAGCGCGCTGGGCGACGAATTCGGCCGCGCCTGAGGAGCTGTGGCGAATGACGATGCCGTCCGGGCGCATGGCTTCGAGCGTGCGTACCGTATCAATGAGCGATTCGCCCTTCTTCAGGCTCGAAGATTCCGCCTGCAGATCCATGGTGTCGGCGCCGAGGCGCGCGGCGGCAGTGGCGAAGCTGATGCGCGTGCGCGTGGATGGCTCGAAAAATGCCAGGGCGACTGTCTTGCCGCGCAGGGTGGCTAGTTTTTTAAGGGGATGCGCGCTGGAATTCCTGAAATGGCTTCGCCTGGTCGAGAATAAAAATTATCTGCTCGACGGTGAGTGGCTTCAATTCCGAGCAGATGTTGCAAGCGTTGGAGCACTGGATTCCTTTTTCTTCTGCCGCCTCAGTGGACGGCTCCCTGCGGAGCTTCAGGCAACGCGATCGACCAGCACGACGCGCTCTTCGCGTCGATTTCCTGCAAGCGAACCTCCACGATTTCCGTGTCGCTGGTCTGCACATGCCGGCCGACGAAGCTGGCCTCCACGGGAAGCTCGCGGTGCCCGCGGTCGATCAGAACGCAGAGGCGGATGCGGCGCGGGCGTCCCAGGTCGAAAAGCCCATTCATGGCCGCGCGAATGGTCCGGCCGGTATAAAGCACGTCGTCGACGACCACGAGGTCGCGGTCGTCCACCGGAGAAATCGATATCGCGTGGAATGCACGCACCGGCTGCGGCGCCGACAGTGGAAAGATCGTCGCGATAAAGGGTGATATCGAGAGTGCCAACAGGCACTTCACGCTGCGTCGAGCCTCGAGCATGTATTTGGCAAGGCGCTGCGCCAGCGGCACACCGCGGCGGCGGACCCCGATGAGCGCTAAATCGGCGCTTCCACCGCTCTTTTCCACGATTTCATGGGCCAGCCGCTTGAGCGTGCGGTCGATTTCTTCCGCCGAGAGGAGCTGTCTCTTTTCTACAACGCGCATGGGGCGCCCATCCTAGCATAGAGCACTGCGCGTGCGCAGCGCAGGAATCGAGCCTTCGACCGGCCGAAGTCGGCTTAGTTCTTGACCCGCGTGCTAGAATTTCATTCAGTGAGCTCGCCCCAGCCGGCAGACGAATCGCCGACAGGCCCTCGGGGGTTGACCTCCGAGTTGCGGTCGGTACCCTCCATCTCAAAAATCCCGTTATTGCTGCCAGCGGCACTTTTGGTTATGGGTTCGAGTTCGCCCATCTGGTCGATCTGAACGCTTTGGGCGGAATTGTGGTCAAAGGCTTATCGCTTGAGCCCATGGCTGGCAACCCGAGCCCCCGAATGTGCGAGACGACGGGTGGCATGGTCAACGCCGTCGGCCTTCAGAACGTGGGCGTCCGGGCCTTCGTTGCCGAAAAGCTTCCCGAGCTGCGCAAGTACGACACGGCGGTGCATGGCAAACGTCTTCGGGCAGACGGTCGATGAATACGTGGAGGTGATCCGGATCCTCAACGATGCCGAAGGGTATGGCGGCCTACGAGCTGAACATCTCCTGCCCCAACGTGAAACATGGCGGCGCGGAGTATGGAACCGAACCAGTACTTGCGGCGGAAGTCGTCTCGGCTGCGAAGCAGGCGGCGAAGCGGCCGCTGTGGGTGAAGCTTTCTCCCGTTATTGGTAGGATTGGAGTTATAGCAAAGGCAGTAGAAGCATCTGGTGCGGACGCAGTGGTCATAGCCAATACGTACCCGCATTGTGTATCGACCCACACACCCGGAAGTCCCGCCTTGGGAGTACCACCGGCGGGTTGTCGGGCGCAGCGGTGATGATGGCGAAGCGCGAGAATCTCGGCATGCAAATCGGCCCGGGTTCTGAGGGCTTGCCGAAGTGAAGAAAAAGAGGGAGCACATGATGGCGAACATGTCCCCCGCAAGGTATCGCTGCGGGCGTTCAAATTCAATCGGCCCGAGTTTTTGGTAGTGATAGCGTGAAACCACCATCCGCGTCGTTCGTTCTTACGACTCCGGCAGGCGATTACCGCCCTAGGGGAGCTTTCGAAGCCAGATGTTTCTGACCGAAATCTTCGTCGGGGCATCTTCGATCTCAATGCCGATGAAGCCTGACTGATTGTTCGAATCTTTAGAATCATCGTCTACAAGCAGCGCCATCAATTGCCCATTCAGAATATGAATGCAAGTGCCACCACGAGCCATAATGAGATATTGATTCCAATCATTGTCCTTCACGTAGCCGCCCAAAGCCGTTCGGTCGCCGATGTTTGCAATTAGCCGAGGAGCGCTCCCGGGAACAATCTGGACGGCTTGTCCACGCCAAGCGACTATACCAAGAGGCGAATTTTCGGAATAGAATTGGCCGCTAAAAACTGAATAAAAAGGTGGAACGGGAAACCAGAAATCGGCCTGTGGTCCGGTCATCATCCATTTCATATTGGGAGCCGGAGCGCCGGGCCGCAGCGGTCGAATCCAGGGCAGTCCTGTCTTACTCCGATACTGTACCCCAGTGCCACCGCCTTCTTCGACTTTGATTTCGAGCTTCAGATCAAAGTCCTTTCCCTCGAATCCGCGGTAGACAATATAAGTATTGTTGTACGTCTTTCCTTTTTCGTGCTCGCCGACAATCGCGCCGTTCTCAACATGCCATATGGCCGGATCGCCGTCCCAGCCGTCCAGACTTGTGCCATTGAAAATCTGAAGGTAACCTTTATGGTCGTTAAAATCCATCGGGTCAGGTTCGCGAAACGGAAAGTTCGCGGGCATGCCATCGGCTCGTTTGGGAAGCGCGTTGATCTGATCTGGGGTTGGAGAGGACTGTTGAGCGTTCAACGTACCGAGATAGAAGACCAGCCCTGCGGCGAGGAACACCGCCGCGGCAATTGCCCCGGACCTCACAGCAAGGATGTATGTTTCTATGCAGCAGCTTTTTATCTTCATATTTCTTCCTCCAAGGGAGCTAATCCGAAAGCTGAACCTCAATTCGAGAGCGCATAGGCGACCACGACACCCGTGCCAGGAAGCACGACGTATTGTTTTCCGCCGATCATGTAGGTCATCGGAGAAGCCGCGAATACGGGTGGTATAGTGGGCGGCACATCAGCATTTACAGTTGTAAGTTCTTGTCCGGTCTTTGCGTCTAAAGCCGTCAACCCACCAGTCCCTCCGATAAAAACCAAATTCCCTGCAGTCGAAAGCACACCACTGCGCTCTTTGGCGCGATAATCCCAAACTTTTTTGCCCGTGGAGATATCGATCGCTCGGATGTAGTCGGCCTGCTCGTAGCCCTGAGCCAAATTTTTCAGAGTATCCCGAGCTGCTCGGCCCGGCAAACCGCTACCGTCCCAACGGTCAACTCTGGTCAGAGGGTCCGCACCAGCTGTATAAATTCCGCATGAGTCGCTCGCGCGGACGTAGAAGAGATTCGTTTGCTCGTCGTAGGAGGGATCAATCCAGTTGGTACCGCCGAAACCGGCGGGGCATGTGGCAGTACCACTGAGTGTGGCTTCCCAATCTGGAGTTAATAATGGGTGTCCATCCTTTGCGTATCCGCTTGTCCAGGTGACCTTCGAAGACATCGGACTCGCCAACAATAACTGTCCGTTGGTGCGGTCAAGTACAAAGAAGTAGCCGTCTCGATCCCCGTGGATCAGTAGCTTGCGCTGTTGCCCGTCCCATTTCTGATCCGCCAAAATCATCGACTGCGTCGAATCCCAGTCGTGCGTGTCGTGGGGCGTAAATTGAAAGTACCACTTCAGCGTTCCGGTTTTGGCAGATAATGCGACAACGCTGCACGTGTATAGGTTGTCGCCGATTCTTTCCGCCCCATTGTCGTCAGGACACGGATTACCGACACCCCAGTAGACAAGGTCAAGATCCGGATCATAGGAACCTGTCATCCATGTGGCTCCGCATCCGTGTTCAAGAGCTTGGCCCAACCAAGTTTTGGCAGACGGCTCACCTCGCTGGGGTATCGTGTAAAAACGCCAGGCACGCTCACCCGTTTCAGCGTTGTAGGCGTCAATAAAACCTCGGATACCCTCCTCGCCGCCTCCTACACCGACCATCACGAGATCATTCACAACGAGAGGAGCTGAACTGGCCATTACTCCCTCATTGATAGATCCTAACTGCACATCCCAGAGCTTGTTGCCCTTTAGGCGATCGAAAGCAATTAGATGAGCATTGTCGGTCAAGAAAAACAGCCGGTTTCCAGAAACCGCGACGCCGCGATTTGAGCCTCGTCCAGCTTCGCCGAGGATGCCGCGTGTGTGTGGCTCTCGGTAGGACCATATGGGGCTACCGGTCGTCGCATCCAGGGCATAAAGTTCATTCCACCCAGTCATGTACATGATGCCGTCCACCACAATTGGCGTTCCTTGCAAGCGTGGCGATGTCGGGATGGGGAACTTCCAGGCGACAACCAAGTTGCTAACATTCCGCGCGTTGATTTGATCCAGCGTGCTATAGCGATTGCCGGAGATGTTGCCGTGATAGGTCAGCCAGTCGCGCTTGGGTTCAATTGGCTTATCGCGATATTGATTGCCCTCGCGCGCGAGGAGGTGATATTTCCCATCTAAAGTCAGAAGCTCAGCATCTGAGTCCGTCTCTGACATGAGCGTGCCACTGAGGACTTTTCCGTTTGATAAATGCAGGGTAGTCTGGCGTGGCTGAAAATTGGGAATGGGAGTCGCGGAGAAGGCCGGTTCGTCCGCGGGATCGACCCATTTCACACCAAACCCTCCCGCACCTCCGCCAAAAACAAAGCTTCGCCCCGTGAATCCTCCGGTGGCCATTGTCGGATTTGTTCCGGCTAGGACTCGAATTTCCGAAAGCAGTTCCGCGAGCTCTGGCTGCGAAAGCTGAAACACCGGCATTGTGTCTGGTCCTTCAGCTTTACTCCTCGGCCTAAATATGGAAGCCTTGTCCTCTAAAACCTTGGTCACTTCGGCATCCGTATGGTAACGGACAAAGCCGAGGATGGACGGTGCGAGTCCGCCTCTCATATCGGGGCCGTGGCAGGATGAGCAGAGGTTCAGATAGGTCTTAGGCTGCTGAGGTGCTACAGGAGCAGTCGTGGCCATCGGCCGCTCCTCTGAAGATCGACCTGCCTCCGTCGACGTCGACTGTTGAGCGCGTATGGGCAAGAGAAATGCCGATAACAGTACCGTGACGCTCAACCGCACGATTCCTTGCCAATACCTCAACATTCTCAAGCCTCCCCTCGTTTACTCAGCTCCTGGGAAAACAGACTGCCCGCAACCTGCGTTCCTCGGCAACTTGGATCGCATTCCTAGGGCCTGTGTGTCGCCGCATGCACTCACGACTAGAAGACGAGCTTTCCTGAAAATTGCAGAATTCTCGGATCTCGAGCCGATCCAAGCGTGCCAAACACGGTCGCCGGCAGTGGAACTCCAGCGCTCGGAGGAAGAAATTGCGGGTGATTTAGAGCATTGAAGAATTCACTTCGGAACTGGAACCGAAGCCTTTCGGTGAGCGTGAATTCCTTGGCGACTGAGACATCGACGTTCGTCAAGCCCGGCGCGTACAGTGAATTGCGACCGGAGTTACCAAACTGTCCCGCTGGCGGCACAGCGAACGCATTCACGTTAATGATGGGTAGGCCCTTCACTGCTGCCGTGTTGGCGCTTATGCTCATCGTACGAGGCACGCCGGGAACTAGATTTGCCAACTGCGCTGGTTCACCACACAAACACGGATTCGTCAAGGCGCCCACGCTGAAGGGCAAGCCGCTTTCCCGCGTTAGAATTCCACTGAGCTGCCAGCCAGACGCCAGCGCGCCAGTAACACCCGTGAGGTTCTTACCAAATGGAATGGTCCAGACGCCGCTGCTCCGCCAAGTGTATGGTTGATTGAAATCGGAAGGACCGCGCTGGATCGAAGGATCGTTAGGGACAGGAATGAAGCTGCCACCCGCAAGAATGACATTCGCCGGAGATGACATATCGTCGATACTGCGGCTATAGGTCAATGCGGAGCTTAACGTGAAGCCGGCAGAGAATCGATGCCGATATTCCACCTCGAGCCCATTATAGATTGAGTTGCCGCCGCTAAACTCAGCGTGAATGGGACCGATCAAGGGATAGGGACGCCGTGATTGGCTGTTGCCTTGCGTCGAGCAGGGTTGCCCTGCGGCAGTCGTGCCATATTGCCCAACCGAACAACCAGCACCGGCGACACCGGGGACATAAGCGGGCTGATTATCGTCCTGAATCAAGCTGAGGTGTGTGCCTTTGGTCCCAAAATACGAGAGCGTAACGGCGTCGTTTGTCGCCAATGCTTTTTCTAGGATTAAGCTCCACTGCTGAACATAGGCGAGTTTAAAGCCCGGATTGGATGTGACGGCCAAAGCCGGATTGATAAACGGGCTATCTGCAGCACGCTGCCCCAAGTTCAGCTCAAATCCATTTGCAAATGGATTCCCACCGGCGAAGGTAGCCCACGGATCTGAGACGTGTAGTGGCGCGTTCGTGTTCGAGATGGATCTCAGGAAGGGCTGCACGAGTCCGAATCCCAAAAAACTGAAGAGCGGATATTGCGTGCTGTAAACACCGTATCCGCCGCGCAAAACAGTTTTACCTGCGGAATCAAGCCGCAAGGCAAAGCCGAATCGGGGCTCCCAGTCGCCTATGCTCCGATAGCTGGCATTCACGCCCGCAGAATTGCACCCCGGGTCGCCCGGGAAGGTCAGACCCGTCGGGGCATTGATAAAGACCTTGGATCGCAGTCCGGGTTGCCAGCACATCATCCGGTTACCTTGGGATTTGAAGGGCAAGTAAGGATCCCATCGCACACCGGCCGTGAGACTCAGGCGATTGCTGGCCTGGAATACATCTTGGCCGTAGAATCCAGGTAACGTTCCGGAGGCAGCAACATCGATTCCATCCGATTGCGTAAAGGATCCAAGAGCGCCGAGCATATAATCTGCCAGTGCGTTGCCACTGAACGTGCCTGAGAAGCCCACGGTCGCGTTTTGCTGATTGTCAGTCCTGAGCAGCGTGTAAAGATGTTGTATGTCAACGCCGAAAGACACGTGATTTCGTCCCCGAAGGAAATTCACGTCCTCCGATACAGCGTAGGTGTGCCGAGGGAATGTGTTATAGTTGCCGGGTACGATGGAAAAGTCACCAGATACGCTCAGTGATTGAATCGTAGGAAACTGCCCGGGCGTGAAATTTTTCGCACCAAGGCTCCCCAGGTCCACCGTATTCTCTCCAGCAGCCGTTATGCTGTTGTCCCTAACAAAAGTGAACCGTGAATCCATGACCCAGTTGCCCCGGACCCAGGTGTCTCCGAATGTTGCATTATCCCAAGTATGGTTTTGGGCTCGATAGCTGGCCAGGATGTCTCCGCCTGGAATGCCATTGGGAGTCCAGTTGAATTGATCGCGGAAATATCTGCCGAAGATGCGATGGCTGCCGAAGTTGTAGTCGGATTTCACGACATACTGATTCTCGGTCTGGCTAATCGGCGAGGAATACACGAAATTGTATGGCTTACCCACAATCGTGGGATCCGGCGGCGGAATGTATTTAAGCAGCGCTTGTGTGACCGGATCGAGCATGTCCGGCGTCATTTTGTCTCCCGCAATTGGCTGGCCCGTGAAGGGGTTAGTGAGTTGAACGGGCTTGCTACCGGTAAGAAGAGAAGAAAAGTCACCTCCGCGTTGGGCCAGCGTAGGAACGGTCGCGGTGAGGCCGGCTAGTTTGTCGCTGAGCCTCGTTCCCTGATACGAGCCGAAGACGAACCAACGGTTCCGAATAATCGGCGCTCCCAAAGTCCCCCCAAATTGGTTGCGCTTTAGGACGTCAGGTTGGTTCGAGAAGAAGTTACGTGCATTGAAATATCCGTTCCTCACAAATTCGAAGAGATCGCCATGGATTTGGTTGGTTCCCGATTTGGTGACGATATTTACTGCCCCTCCCGGCGCTGAAACATACTGCGCCCCATAGTTGCCGCTGACCACGCTGAACTCTTCGACGGCGTCTGGATTCGGAAAAGGTCCGCCGGTCATCTGATAGCTGTCCATGTTATCCGCTCCGTCCAGGGAGAAGTAAACTCCTCCACCCCTGATTCCATGCAGCGTCGGAGCTGTTTCGGACGGGTAGACCAAACTGTTCTGCAGGATCGCATTTCCTGTGTTCGATTCAGGAACATTTTGAACAGGATTTGTTGTGCCCGCCGCTAAAAACACGAGGCTGGCCGGATTCCGCCCGTTGAGAGGAAGGCCGACGACCTGCTGTTCGTTGACCAAGCTCGAGCTGCTGCTCTGCGTAGTCTCGACAATTTGCGCGTTGGCTTCGACGGTGACCGTCTGGGTCGCACTCCCGGGCTTCAGCGAGATGTTGACCGTGGCGACCTCGCCTACCGTCAGCACGATTCCACTCTGACTGTAGGGTGCAAAACCGCTGAATTCCACATCGATCCTGTAGGATCCGACCGGAAGCAGCGGGATTGTGAACGAACCGTCATCGCCGCTGACGGCGGTGTGGGTGATGTCTGTCTCGGTTTGCGTCACCTTGATCTGCGCGCCCGCGATAACGGCACCGCTCGAATCATGTACCGTGCCCGCGATGGACGCGGTGCTGACCTGGGCTTTGGCGCATTGGACAGACATCAGCAGCCATACGAACGAAAAGAGTGTAACGATCAGGATCTTACTTATTGAATCAGTGGACTTCAGCCTGCAGTTCATATAGAGCCCCCCCTTTAGTGGGCGTCCGCTGTGCTGTTGGGCTTACTCAAAGCACAGATACGGATTCGTCTGTTGGCGATGGCGATCTACTCCGAAGACAATTTCTAACCAAGCTTCCCCGCAAGCCAACATCTTTGCCAATCCACCGCCCCGTGCCGGCCTTATACTACAGCGCGTCAGACTTTGTAAACAGAATTCTTATCTACGGTAAGTAGAGAAACTTGTTTTCTAAGGGCGCGGATTCCGCACGGAGTTGTGCGACCGGATCTATCCTCAAAATATGGAGTGGCAATTTCGCTCCCGCTTCCGTTGCGCTGCTCATATCATTCGCCGTTTACAATACGAGTCGAGTACGAGATTATGGGCGTGCAAGCGAATGTATTGGCGAGAAGAAAGAAATTTATAACTGTGAATTTGAAAGATAAGTTGTCGGACAAGCATCTGGGTTTGTCCCAAAACCCGACGTGCAGCCTTCGAATCCGATCGCACTACAACGCTCTTAGCGATGTCCAAAAGAAGCTCGCGGATTACATCATGTCGAGCCGAGAAGCAGTTCCGGCCCTTGATTTGAAGAGCCTTGCCCGCAAGGCCAAGGTGAGTTCGGCGACGGTTACGCGATTTTGCCGAACAATTGGCTTCGGCAGTTTCCATGAATTTAAAATTGCATCGGCTCAAGAACTAGTCTCCGTACCTCTCGTTTTCGAAGATTTCGATCCGCAGGACAGTGATGAAAGCCTCGTAAATAAGGTTTTCGCCGCATATATTCAGAGTCTGATCGACACACGGGCGATGGTTTCGGTACCCAATCTTATGCAAGTCGTAGATCGAATTAATCGAGCCAAGCAAGTAAGTGTGTTTGGAATCGGCAGCTCAGGATCCATTGCCGTGGCGGCAAGCCATCGCTTGGCGCTTCTCGGACTTCGCTGTCAGGCACACACGGATCCTTACGAGCAAATGATCGCGGCCTCCTTATTGAGTGAAGGTGACGTAGCGATGGGAATTTCACATTCGGGAACGTCCCGGATCACCGTGGATGCATTGCGTTTGGCAGGAAAACAGGGTGCCTTCACGATCGCACTCACAAACCACGCCAATGCGCCCCTGGCACGCGTCGCCTCTCTAACACTTCTGACTTCCCTGCACGAAAAAAAGGTGCACGTGGCAAGTTTGACGTCGCGCGTAGCTCAATTGACGTTGATAGATTGCGTTTATATAACGCTAGCTGCAAGAAACGAAAAAAGGTTCACGGCCATGGCTGCAGTGATCGAGAAGGAGCTCCGCGAAAAGCTGCGCGAGGTACCGAAATCATTAGACTAGAGGGGGACAGCCGCAACTCCGGTGCAGACGCAGCTACCCAAACATGTTCTTCCTCTGACTCATCCTCTTGCGGATGGACATGAGCGACTCGAGCTCTTCGGGTGCCAGTACGAACGGCTTTCCAATCTGCCGCACATGCATCGTGATTTGCGCATTGTGTTCGATCAGTTCCATCCGCAACGCCGCCTCGCGCAAATCGCTTCCTACTGTAAGCGCTCCGTGATTCTCCAACAAAAAGCCGTCGTGATTTCCCAAGTACATTTTCAACTTCTCTGCCAACTCTTCGGTTCCTGGTGTCGCGTACGGCACCAGCGCGACGCGCCCTAGATATACGACCATCTCGGGCAGCATCAATGAGTCTAGAGGTACCGAAGCGGCCGCAAACGCGGTGGCTGTTGGTGGATGCGCGTGAATCACTGCCCGCACGTCCTGACGCTCCCGATATGCCATCCGATGCATGCTGAATTCCGATGTCGGATTGCCGTTCCCGCCAATCTTGCTGCCGTCCATCGCACAGAGCACAATATCTTCGGATGTCAACGCTCCCTTGTCCGCTCCGTGGCGCGTGCACAAAACACACTCCTCGGAGATTCTGAAGCTAATATTTCCCGCCAGGGCTGCGTGGTATTGTCGGCTCGCCAGATAACTCCCAAATCTGATGATTTCGTTCTCGGCAGGCGCAATCTCCTCGGGACGTACGTGGTCGGAGTCTATCTTTCTCATTTCTCTCTTTCTGGCTCATTGAGTAGCAAAGACCAAGGCGCGGCCAGTCGCCTTAGCCGTAAGCGCGTTATCAATTTGACTATAACCCAGATATGTTTTGGCCTGTGTAGGCATAGGGACGCGGACTGTGATTCGGCAGCGCCCGCAAAGTCATTTTATAGTACGGCATCGAGTCTTTGTAAAGAAAATTCTCTAATGCATTGACACACGAAAGTCTTTTTCCTATCATCTGTCGGCGTTACAACAGTGATGAGGCCAATTGAAATAATAGATTCCCGCGGTCGAAGAAAGCTAAAGAATAGGCGTGATCTTGCTCGCCTCAATAATTGAACAGAGGTATGTCAATGCTTGATTACAAGAATATTCAAGATGCAATAGGTGCGGGTGGTGGAATCCTTAGGCTGGAGCCTTGCTGGGTACCACGCTCTTTCATGATCCCGGGGCGGCGGCTGCGTTTGCATCCCGATGATCTTTACGCGTTCGGCGGGCACCGCGGCGGAATTAACGAGCGGTGGTTCTCCTCCACAACGAAGGCCTCCAACGGACCGCTCACGACGGAAGATGAGGGATTGAGCTACGTTCATCCACCGGCAGGAAAGAGATTTCTGCTGAAGGATGCGGTCGAAGTCGCGGGCGATGCCTTGCTCGGCGCAGACGTGATGCAGCGCGAAAAAAGCTGGAACCTGCTGTGCAAGTTTTTTGACAACATGGGCCCGATTCCGCACCACATGCATCAGAACGACGAGTTTGCAAAAAAGGTCGGACAGAAAGGCAAACCGGAAGCCTATTACTTTCCGCCGCAGTACAACCAGACCGACAATAATTTCCCGCACACCTATATGGGGCTCGAACCAGGAACGACGAAAGAGCAGATTCGCCGCTGCCTCGAGGACTGGAACAAGGGCGACAACAAAATCCTGCTGCACTCACGCGCGTATCGGCTGGAACCAGGAGCCGGATGGCAGATCAATCCGGGCATCCTGCATGCCCCGGGCTCGCTGGTTACTTATGAGCCGCAGGTGAATAGCGACGTTTTCGCGATATTCCAGTCCGAAGTGGAAGGTCGTATCGTGGATTGGGTGCTGCTCACCAAAGACGTGCAGCCCCAATATCACAAGGAACTCGATTATCTGGTCAGCATGCTCGATTGGGAAGCAAACGTGAATCCGGAGTTTGCCAAGAGCAACAAAACGTTCCCCAAGCCGGTGAAGGCCGTCGCCGAAATGGAGTCATGCGGTTATCGCGAAAATTGGGTGACTTACGGCACCGGCTACTACTCGGCAAAAGAGCTCACGGTCCTGCCCAAGCGTACGGTTACGATTAAGGACGCAGCGGCTTACGGCATGATTGTTACGCAGGGCCACGGCACATTCGGCAAACATGGAATCTCTGCGCCGACCATGATTCGCTTCGGCCAACTGACAGAAGACGAGTTTTTCGTGACGGCGGATGCCGCAAAGCAGGGCGTGCGCATCGAAAATCCCAGTGAGAGCGATCCGCTGGTGATCCTAAAGCATTTCGGCCCGGGAAATCCTGACGCAGAACCTCTGCGCGCAAAAAAGTAGCCGCGAGCGGCAAAGATGAATGCAAAAGTGCAAGAAACTGCTGCAGTGCCGAATCAGGGTATGGAGTGCGCGACAGCAGCAGAATCGGCACTGAAAACACAAGCTATCGTTTTTTTGAAATAAAATGCGAAGCTCAAATCGAAGGGGCGCGTGTCGTGCCGAAGAGAAAGGATTTCAACGTCGGACTTGTGGGCTACGGTTTCATGGGGCGTACGCATTCGAATGCGTTCCTGCAAGCGCCGCGATTTTTTGATCTCCCATATCAGCCGGTGCTGAAAGCCCTCTGCGCGCGCAAGCCTGATCGTGCCAAGGCTTTCGCCGAAAACTGGGGATACCAGTCGGTTGAATCGGACTGGCGCAAACTGATCGAGCGCAAAGACATCGATCTGATCGATATTGCCAGCCCCAATGACACGCACCTGGAAATTGCTGTCGCTGCGGCCAAAGCCGGCAAGATGGTAATGTGCGAAAAGCCCCTCGGCCGCACCGCCGCAGAAGCCAAGCAGATGCTGGACGCGGTCGAGAAAGCCAATGTGCCGAACATGGTTTGGTACAACTACCGTCGCGTGCCGGCCATCGTGCTGCTGAAGAATCTCCTCGATGAGGGACGCTTCGGGCGCATCTTTCATTACCGCTCGCAATTTCTGCAGGATTGGACAATCTCTCAGGATTTGCCGCAGGGCGGGGAGGGTTTGTGGCGGCTTGACGTCGCGATGGCGGGCAGCGGCGTAACGGGCGATCTGCTGGCGCACAACATCGATATGGCGATGTACCTCAATGGCCCGATTACCGAAGTTACGGCCATGACCGAGACCTTTATTAAAGAACGCAAACACAATCTCACCGGCAAGGTGCAGCCTGTGGGCATTGATGACGCGAGCGCGTTTCTTTGCCGATTCCAAAATGGATCGATGGCGCTCTTCGAAGCGACGCGTTATGCGCGCGGCCACAAGGCGCTCTTCATGTTGGAAATCAACGGCGAGAAGGCATCAGCTTCTTGGGACCTGCACGATCTGCATCGCCTCGAGTATTTCGATCACCGCGACGAAGGCCGCCTGCGGGGTTGGAGGAGCATTAATGTCAGCGACGGCGATCATCCTTATATGAAGAATTGGTGGGTTCCCGGCGTCCAAATCGGCTACGAGCACACATTTATTCACCAGGTTGTTGACTTTATTCAGGCGATCGGCTCCGGCAAAACCGCTTCTCCGAATTTTCGTGACGCCTTCGTGACGGATTGTGTCACCAGTGCAGTGTTGACATCCGCGAAATCGAAGCAATGGGAACGGGTCCAAAATTGGTACTACTAAAGCTCAAGTTCGGGCCAAGCTAATTACCATCGCGACGCGATTGAAAGGGTAGACGATATAGCGTGAATGACAAGAACCTAGTCGCCGTCGACTTGGGAGGGGAGAGTTGCCGCCTGTCCTTACTTCAATGGAATAAAGGCGAGCCGTCCATAAAAGAGATCTACCGCTTCCCGAACGGACCTGTGACAAAAGGATTCCACTTATTTTGGAATATCGGACGCATTTTCGATGGCATCATGCAAGGTCTTCACTATTGTGCGGCGGAGACAAACCAGAATATTGCGGCGATCGGTATCGACGGATGGGCGTGTGACTACGTGAGGATAAGGCCAGACGGTGAAGTAGAACATGATCCTTTTTGCTATCGCGACGAACGCTCGATTAAAGCCGAAAAGGAGGTTCATCAGGTTATCGCCCGCGAGAAACTCTACAAGCTCACCGGGACCCAGCTTTTGCGTTTTAACACCTTATATCAGCTCTACGCAGATTCCTCCGAGGGCGTGGAGCAGCACCTTCCCTGGATTAACATTCCTGAATTTCTGATGTATCGATTGGGGGCCCGTCCGGCCGCTGAACTGACGAACGCGACTCATACTGCTTTGGTTAGCTTAAATAATCGCGATTGGTGCACTGAAGTGTTTGAGCGGCTTGGCATTGATATGACTGCTGCTCCCGCAATCGTGCCCACCGGTTGCTCGCTGGGTGTTGTCACATCTTCATTGGGTCATCTTGCTCCATTCGCAAAAACACAATTGATTGCGCCCGCATGTCACGACACAGCTTCGGCGATAGCTGGGATTCCGGCAGCGGGCGATGACTGGGCCTTCATCAGTTCGGGTACCTGGTCGCTAGTCGGTACGTTGCTTAATGCGCCCTGTACGACAACTGAGGCGCTCGTTGGGAATTTCTCCAATCTCGGAGCCGCTGGAGGCAAGTTTTGCTTTCTGAAAAACGTGAACGGTATGTGGCTGCTTAACCAATGCCTCACGGCGTGGAGGTTGCAGGGACACGCATTTCCCCTTGATGAACTGCTCGCGGCTTGCTCTGGACGTTCAGCACCGGAACTCCTACTGAACGTGGATGAACCCGAGTTCCTCGTGCCTGGCGATATGCCGGCGCGAATCAATAGAAGCCAAGTGCAAGCGGGTGGCGCTCCTTTTGCGGAGGGATACGACGGCGTCATAGGTATGGTCAACCTCATCATCCACAGTTTGGCTGCTCGTTATGCCGACGTCTTGCGCGAACTAGTGAACGCGACAGGAAAAACAATTCGCCGACTCTATATCGTAGGAGGGGCAAATAGAAACAGCCTGCTGAATAGTTTAACGATGGATCGCACGGGTCTTGAGATTGTGATTGGCTCTGCTGAGAGTTCGACCATCGGCAACTTTGCCGTTCAGCTTACTGCTCTTGATGGCGAGTATTCACCGAAAACTGGCGTCAGCTACGAAGGCGTCACGAGATGGGCTAACCGCCTATTGGAATCGAACTATATCCTTCCCAGCGCTTCGCGTCGGACATTGAAGTGGCATTAACGAACGAGGAGCTATATTGCAGATTCTCAAGCAAGCACAAGATTCAGAGCGCAGCGATGCTGGCGTAGGTTGGCAGCCTTCATGAAACGATCGCTTGTTTTTCCCTTAAATTCTGCTTCACGGGCCATAGCTGGCGACCTCGTGCAGCAATACGCTCGAACTCGTCGATACAGATCCTATTCCAGAATTGCGCGGCCTTTTGGAGGTTCCTGATGAGTGTTCCTGTAATCAAGTATGTTCGTGCGTTGGTTTTGAGGGGCCATGCCGCGGGTGGCGGAGGAGATTACCATGACCAAAAGCCTGGTCATTGGATCGATGACCATGTCGCCTCACCCATGGCGCGCTACCCTGCATACCGTGCGAGCCGGCAAAGTTTTGGGCTCAGCGTTCTGGGCAGCTTGGTCATCGAAATCGAAGCGGACGATGGAACCGTTGGTTTCGCGGTCAGTACCGGAGGCGAGCCGGCAGCATGGATCGTTGAGAAACACCTCTCTCGGTTCGTCGAGGGTGCAAAATTGACCGACATTGAGCGCATTTGGGATCAGATGTATCTCTCAACCCTCTATTACGGTCGAAAAGGTTTAGTTTTAAATGCTATCAGTGCAGTCGACCTGGCATTGTGGGATTTGCTCGGTAACTGGCGCCGCGAACCTGTCTATCAACTTCTCGGCGGCCCTGTGCGTGACGAGTTGATCTTCTACGCCACCACGGCTCGTCCCGACATTGCGCAGAAGCTGGGCTTCATTGGCGGCAAACTACCTCTGCGGCATGGTCCTGCGGAGGGAGAAGAGGGTATGAAGAAGAATCTCTCTGTGCTATCAGAAATGCGCAACAAGGTCGGGTCGGAGTTCTGGCTTATGTTCGATGGCTGGATGAGTCTCGACGTTAATTACGCGACGAAACTCGCCACGCACGCGTGGGATGAATCACAGCTGAAATGGATCGAAGAGGCGCTGCCGCCCGACGATTACTGGGGCTATGCCGAACTCCGGCGCAACGTTCCACGCGGGCAGTTAGTCACGACGGGCGAGCATGAGGCCACGCGGTGGGGCTTTCGGTTGCTCCTTGAGATGCAATGCGCGGACATCATTCAGCCAGATGTCGGCTGGTGCGGCGGCATTACAGAACTGATCAAGATATCGGCGCTCGCCGATAGTCGCGGCGTATTGGTAGTGCCGCATGGCTCAAGCGTTTACAGCTATCATTTCGTAATTACAAGGCACAACAGTCCGTTCGCGGAATTTCTGATGATGGCGCCCAAAGCCGATGTTATCGTGCCGATGTTCGCGCCACTGTTGCTCGATGAACCGGTGCCGCACAACGGGCGAATGACTGTTCCTGAGCATCCGGGTTTCGGTGTCCGGCTCAATCCCGATTGCAAGCTGCGCCGACCATTCGAACACTGATGCAGGCAACGTCATGAAATTTTATGCCAATCCCGAGGTGGTCTTAGAGCCGCCGCGTTCCACTATGCAGCCGGTGCAGCGGCGCGCAGCCTGTGGAGAGCGTCACGGCTGATGTTGGCTGAATTTGTTGAACGGCACAGCAGCGAATGATGCGGCGCGCCACGGTCGCACGTAGCACACGGAACGCTACCGATATGCGCGCTTGTGAACTTCGAAGCCAGGAGTAAATATGCCCACGAGTCTAACAGGTGTGCTCACACCAACACTCGTCCCCTATGACATGCATGGCGATATTGATGAGGAAGAGCTGCGCCGCATGATCGTTTGGCTTATCGATAAGCGTGTGCACGGCTTATATCCTAACGGCTCTACGGGAGAGTTCACCCGTCTCACGGCGGATGAGCGTCGGCGCGTGGTGCAAATCACGTGCGAAATCGCTCAAGGCCGAGTTCCCGTTGTTGCGGGTGCAGCAGAAGCGAACGTCCGCGAAACACTGTCAGCATGCGAGACCTACGCCAGTTATGGTGTCACGGCGGCCGCGATAGTCTCACCCTATTACTACCGTATTGGGTCTGAATCCGTTTACGCATACTTCGCTGAAATCGCTGCCGTTTCGCCAATTGATCTGATCCTGTACAACATTCCGATGTTTGCCAGTCCGATTGATCTTCCGACGATTCATCGATTGTCGGAATTTCCGCGCATCGTCGGGATCAAAGACGCCACCGGCGATATCGCGTTTATGATGCGGATGATTTCCGCAGTTCGCCCCCTCCGCCCTGATTTCACGTTTTTAACGGGATGGGATGCTGTGCTCGTGCCGATGGTCATGATTGGATGCGACGGCGGAACGGTTGCGAGTAGCAACGTGATACCCGAAGCGATGGTCCGGATGTTTGAGCTTGCCCGTGCGGGCGATTCCGAAGAGGCGATGCGACTGCAATATCGCATGCTGCCGCTCTTCGATGCGATGATCGGAGGGTTTGAATTCCCGGACGGGTTTCGAGCGGCAAGCGAACTTCGAGGTTTTAGGTTCGGCAACATCCGGCAGCCAACGACCGAATCGCAAAAAAAGGAGCGCACTCTCCGCAAAGAAGCGATGCGCGCGATGTTGGTCGATATGAGCATTGCCGAGCAAGTCGCCAGGGATTAATTCCCCAAGATGTCCACGAACGATGATTTTGTCGCGCGGTCGATCGCCCGCATTCGCAGGCGACTGATACCATTTCTCTTATTGATGTACATTGTCTCATTCCTCGATCGTGCCAACATCGGTTTCGCAAAGCAGGCTCTTCAAGTATCGACCGGAATATCTGAGGCCGCATACGCCATGGGTGCGGGATTGTTCTTTTTGACGTATTCACTCCTTGAAATTCCAAGCAATTTGATCATGCGTAGAGTCGGCGCGAAGGCCTGGATGTCTCGCATTATGGTGACTTGGGGACTCGCATCAGCAGCCACTATGTTTACCCGGGGACCTGCTTCGTTCTATTCAGTTCGCCTTTTACTCGGAGCTGCTGAGGCCGGTTTTTTCCCAGGGGCAATTCTATATCTCACCTACTGGTTTCCGAATCACGCGCGCGGCAAGATTTTGGGTCTGTTCTACTTTGGTGCCCCTTTGGCTTTCATCCTGGGTGGACCGGTTTCGGGTACCCTACTGGATTTGCAACGGGCCGGTCTGCAGGGCTGGCAATGGATGTTCTTGATTGAGGGGCTGCTCTCGATAGCGGTTGGAGCGTGGGGATATTTCTATCTCGACGATAAACCCGACGAGGCCAAGTGGCTTCCTGCCGCCGAAAAAAAGGCGCTGCTAAACCAATTATCTCAGGAGGAACGCGAACGCAGTGCTCTTGGTCATTCCACTCTTCTACCAGCGCTCCGGGACATGCAAGTGTGGCATTTCGCAGTCATCTATTTTCTAGTTCAGATGAGCATATACGGAGTGGTCTTTTATCTCCCTGCCGATGTGGCGTTGATACTTCGCAAACCCGTCGGGCTGGAGGTTGGATTGGTCTCGGCCATCCCTTGGATCTGTGCTATGGCGGCGACGTTCTGGTTGCCACGTATAGGCGATCGTCACAACAATCGTCGTTGTCTTGCCGTGTTCACGCTTGCCATCTGTGGAATAGCAACCGTCGCGTGCGGAGCTAACACTCCGGCAATTGCGTTTTTTGCGCTGTGTATTTCGGCCTCAGGTTTCGTTGCAGTCCAACCGTTGTTCTGGACCTTCCCAACGGGTTATCTCGCAAGTACAGCCGCCGCCGGAGGCATCGCGCTGATTAACGCCTTCGGCACTCTCGGCGGGTTTGTGGCGCCCAACTTGAAGGCTTGGGCTGACAGGCGCTTTCACTCCCCCACAGCAGGGCTCGATTTATTGGCAGATGTCGCGGTTCTAGCCGCCGTGCTCATGGCCTTCATTGAGCATCGCCAGCCATTCACCTTTCCAAGAATCATGCGAGGCGAATGACTGGTAACCCCTTGATACGCATTTAAGATATTGCTGCAGCAGAAGGTATCTGACACAAACGACAGCGCAGCAATATGTCACGTCAATATCCGTATTTTGTCGAAACGTTTTCAGCAAGTGCTCGCGAAGCCGGCAGCGTTCGAACTGTTCAGCAAAGAAGTGGACAGCTTGGTTCCAGCGACTCAGCCGTGCGAGACGCGCAGTACGGAGAAAGCAACATACTGTTCCATTTTGGAATATGCTCCGCGCTTCGGTAGTGGCTTCTCAATTCTGTCGGGAAAGGCCGTCACACAGAGGTAACATTTTGGTTCAGGCGTTCGAGGCTTAAAGAGAATCTGTCGCCACGCGGTATGGGGGCGTGGCGCTTAGGCGCAAGTGCCCAGATTCCGATTGCACGCGCTCTTGGTACGACGGCGGATAATATTTCCGTATCCGATGGTCTCGACGGTCTGTTGCGAAAACAACTCACGTTAAATGGTGTCCCCAACGGCGGGGTCTGATTGCGAGTCTAAGCCAGCCGCGCGAAAGTACCGCCAGCGTAAAATTGGGGGCGACCAAATTGCCGATCACGATGTCTGCGGTGCCGCGCAACTCGTTTTACGCCATCGGAGGAGGTTGTACACTATGGCCGCACGAACCAGATTTGGGTCTTTGTTTGCAACACGAAATTCTCTGAAGAAGGCGCTGCCACATTCCCCATGATGTTGTATTACGGCCGCGGCTCAGCACCATAATTTACGCGGTAGCGATCAAGCCGTTCCCAAAGTACTTCAACACCATGGCCGGGCCTCTCGGGTGAAATCGCTTCACCATTTTTGAATTCTAAGGGCTCCTTGATAAACCGCTCCAGCCCGAAACCATGCACTTCCATTAGAGACGCGTTTGATACAGCTGATAGAAGATGGACATGCAGGTCGTGAGCGCCGTGAGACGTTATCGGCAGATTATTTGCCTCCGCCACGTGCGCTACCTTCATCCACGCGGTAACACCTCCGATGTTGCAGACGTCGGGCTCGGGAAACGAGACTCCTCCGAATTTAATCATTCGCTGGAATTCGAAAAGCGTATGCATGTTCTCTCCGGTGGCAATCGGCACTTTGCCCAAAGCGGCGATTCGTGCATAACCCTCTATATCGTCCGGAAGTGTTGGCTCCTCAAGCCAATGCAAGCCGAAATCGCGAAGCGCGTTGCAGGCACGAACCGCCTCGTCAACCGACCAACGCATGTTTGCATCTGCCATCACAATAAAATTGTCGCCTACAATGTCGCGTATGAGACGCACGCGCTCGATATCTCTTACGATGCTCTCGCTTCCAACCTTTACCTTGATTGCGCGAAATCCGCGCTCGAGGAATGATTCGGTCTGAAGGCGCAATTCTTCAGGGCTGAAGAACAGATCGACACCGCCTGCATACGCCATGATCCCTTTGTTCTGCGCACCGCCCAAAAGACGCCAGAGAGGCTCTCCAGCAGCTTTGCCTTTTATGTCCCAGAGCGCGATATCGACGGCGGAAATGGCGAACGCTGCGATTCCTCCTCGTCCGACCCAGTGCACCAACCACCACATCTGGTTCCAAATCCGCTCGATACACCGGGAGTCGGCGCCGACGAGGATAGTCGCCAAGTCAGACTCGATGAGCGCCCGAATCGAAGAGCCGCCATGACCCACGGTGTACGTGTAACCCACTCCCTCCACTCCTGAGTCCGTCCGGATGGAAACGGTTACTAGTTCAAAAGCCGGCATGGCTCCATGAACCGAATCAGAGAGGACAATCGGAAGAGGAATACGAAAGTGGTCGGCTTTGATTTCGCGAATTTTCATTCCAACCTCGGCCAAACGTGTGACCCCATTAAAAGCGGACCAGTCGTCCATGCAAGACGCTCAAAACGCAACGAAAGTCGAATCGTTGAACCTATCCTTGAGCGTGCAACAGATTCCAGAAAAATACTTTCTTGAGTATATACGCGATAGAATGCCATTTACAGTATTCTTGTGTGTGTAGTATAAGGCAGTTGTTCACCGATTCCTGGTTCAGCATCAGGAACCGGACATTAGGATTGGAACACTCCGATGGTCGTGCGGTAGCAATGCGACTGGATGGATTGCCGCGCCACATTTTGTTCGCGATCCGCGGAACCATCGCACAAAGAGAATGGTGTCAAAATGGCGCGACGGTTGACACTGGAGCAAAAATGGGTGAGTCTTTGGTCGACGTCTTTGCCAAAGAAATCGGCGAGATTTTCCGAGAGCATCACCTCACAAGAAGTGAGGCAATCGACATCCGAAAGCTTTCGATAAACGAGGCTTACGCTGTACAAGAATGGTTTCTCGCGGGGCGAACCGCCCATGGAGAACGGCCCGTCGGCTACAAAGTGGGCTGCACGAGTCCAGCTATTCGAGCGCAGCTCGGACTGTCTCAGCCAATTTGCGGCCGACTCATGTGGCCGCACGTGTATCGCGACGGAGCCACACTTTGTGTAAATGAATGGGCTGATTGTGGTTTGGAGGCGGAACTCGTGCTTCGCATTGGTAAAGATCTCGATGGAAGTAATCTGGAAACGGAGCACCTTCGGAGTGCGATCGCCGCAGTATCTCCGGGAATTGAGGTTCACAATTATCGATTCTGGTATGGCTCTCCTTCGTCACAAGAGTTGATTGCTTCAAATGGCATCCACGCCGCGATAGTCATGGGAGTTCCACAAGAATTGCCCGCGGATCTAGATCTGGGAAAGGTGCGTACGGCTCTTGTGGTCAATGACGTAGAAGTGTCGGTCGGATTTGCCGCGGAACTGATGGAGGGCGGTGGTCCGATTGAGTCGCTACGTTGGCTTATAAATCATCTCAGGGGGCGAAACCAGGTGCTGCGGGCGGGCGACCTCGTGATCCCGGGTGCGGCCACGGAACTGATTGTGGTAAAGGCTGGCGACCTGGCCGAAGCCCGTTTCACGCATTTTGGCTGCTGTAGCGCAAATTTTCAATTTCTAGCCGCCAAAGATCAAACGTGAGTTTGCGTGAAGGCTGGAACGCAAAAGGACGGGCTGGGGAATTGTTGATGCTGGTGTGGACCCCAAATGGCAGAATTTAGCGTTGTACATTGAAGGTTTCACTGGCCGGCTCCAAATGCCAGCAACACGTTCCCAGGAATGCCGCGCTGAACTCCGATAAATCCGGACGTCATATAGAGTATTCCGTTCACGGCGATCGGCCCGCCCGCTCCAATCGACCCGCCTTTCGCGGGCACGGCATTTACGGTACCCTCGTATTGCTTTGCTGTGTCGAATTCCCATATTAAACGGCCGGTGGGCGGCGCGAAGGCACGCAACATTCCATCTAAGGCGCCGGACAATATGGCGCCGGGCAAGACGGTTACTGCGGCACTTGCGCCATGAGGCCCAAATGCTTGCATTTTTTCTCCGTGAGGCGTGAAGCTCACATACCATTTTTCGACACCGCTCATCAGGTCGAGCGCCACAAGCCCACCGCTGCGAAGGTTGAAATATGCATTACGATTATCCACGGCTCCGCCGAAGAGGATTTCTCCGCCACTTCCCGGACGCATCCGCGCCACGTCCTGACTCCAAACTAAACTCCCATTGTTGTTCGGGTCGAGTGCCCATACCATTCCGGATTTCTGGCCGGCGACTATCAGATCCTTGCCATTAGCAAGTTCAGCCAGGATTGGAGACGCTGCAAAATCCCAGTCGGGACCTTGCGTCCGAGAACAGTTTTCCAGAGAATTCGGCGGACTTCCGGCCGCCGGACGCACCATCCCGGCATCGTTTGAGGAGCTGTGGCTAGGGGGCACAGCCATACAGCTAGCGTTTGAGATGTCGTTAGCGGTCTCCTGGAACGACCACAGGACCTTCCCAGTATTCAGATCCATCGCGATAACTGCATCGGAAAACTTCGTACGTGGACCTGTGAAACCATTGCCTGTACCGATATATAAGGCGTTTCGCTTCGCATCGATCGTGGGCGAATTCCATACTCCGGCGCCTGATGGTCCCCAGTACTCTTTCCCAAAGGATGTTTTGCCGATCACCTTTGGTACGTTCGGAATCGTATATGTCTTCCAAATCTGTCGTCCTGTGGCCGCATCTAGAGCAACCACCATTCCTCGAAACGTGCAACACCTATAGCCGATGCTTCCTGACTCGGCTTCCTCTAGGGACGATACTGGGACGTAGAGCCGGCCCTTGTAGAGCTTTGGGCTAGCGATAATCCGCGCTTCCGGGTGCGGATCTATGGTGACCTTCCATACTTGCTCTCCTGTAAGGGCGTCAACTGCATAGGCATGTCCATGCAGGTCGCCAAAGAAAGCAAACTTGTCGCGGGACCCGAGTTTCGGAGGACCGATTGTGATCGCACTTCTAACGCCTGTTTGGGCCTGGAATGACCAATTGACACATCCTGTTCTCGCATTGAGCGAGTAAACAGTGCCGGTATCAGAACTCAGGTAAATTCGTCCTCCAACGATAGTGGGCTGGTCGTAGAGCTCCGATGCACCGGGTACACCAAACGCCCAAATGAGGTTTAACTGAGAAATCTCTCTGGCGCTCAGCTTGGCCACGCTCGCTGGCTCGAAACGCGTATTCGCCAGATCGAACCCCCAACCGTTCCAGCCCGGACTCGATAATGAATCGCGCGAAACAGGCCTGTTCTCACACTGATTAGGCATCGTGCTGGCTGCTGTTAGATTCCCCGCGCCCAATTTCCGTCCGCTCATGTATTCAGCGATATCGCGCATCTGCTGGTCGGTCAAACTGAGATCCTTCGCCATCTGGCGCATCGATCCGGTCGTGAGGGCTTGATAGATCCGCTCGGGACTCATTTGTCTTATCACCGCCGGATCAGGGGCACGCGGCACTTTGGGATTACCGTGGCAGGCGGTGCAATTGTTGTAGAAGAGCTGCGAGTCAATTAGCTGTGGCGGAGGCTGCGGTTTTTGTTGAGCCACAGAGTATCCAACCGTGCCGAAGACTAAATTGAGAAGCAACATACCAAAGATCGCCCCGCGGTACTTCTGTCGTTTCACCTATAGCTCCATCACTGTTAGAGTAGAGGTCAAATTCTAAACATGCGTTTCTTTCTCTCATCCATTCGCCGCCATAGCAGAAAACGCTTGCTGCGCCTGCTTAATTTCTGTCTCGATATCCGTACCCTCGTAGAACCAAACACGACCATGTAATCTAACTGTCTCTCCAGGATGGCAATCCGGCAAGACTGGATCCGTTTGCAAAGATGGAATGCGGGGATCGCCCCATGAACGCGAAGAACTATCCCACGCCACAAGAATCCAGCGGTCTCCTTTGGCAGAACGCACTGCGGACACCGGATTCCTGAAGATTTTATTGTCATTTGTCTGGCTGTTAAAATGTGGCGCGCCTTTGAGCATCAGACAAGTTGGCGCCGTCAAACCGCTCAGCATTTGCGAAGAATCGTTTCGTAGCCACATCTCCAAGTCGACGCCGCCGGTCGACTGTTGCACCAAACTACCAAAAGCGATCTTGTTAGGTAGGACTCGATTGGTGCTAAGCGTACCTGGTGGTGTCCGAATCCAATCGACATTCTCCAACAAAGTGTTTTGGTCGTCCCAAATCGTAGGCGCGAAAGTGTGCGCCTGAAAAATCAGACCTAAATTGCTGGAGATCGCCTCGGGAAGATCGATGACCACATAACTGACTGAATCCCACGGCAGGAAAACGCTGGCCTTTGTGCCGCGCACAGGACAGATCGCTTCTTCCAATGCTCCAATTCGAGGGTGCCGTCCCCCCGGGTACGGTAACGCCCGAACCGGTTTGTCTGTGCCGGTGGATTCTTGTACCGGGCTTTCGTCCGCTCTCATCACGTGAGCTCGAGCGTTCAAAGCATTGCGGGAAAGACCTGTAACTTTCTCAACTTCCTCCCACGTATAACGATGATAATGGATCATATTCGTGAGCCAATATCCCAAGTCGGCTTGAGTAGCTTCAATTTCAGTGGGCAACACCATCTTTAACGTGGAAGAACCTAGGTATGGAGTTCTGAGGACCGGATCGTCGGGGACAGTGCTGGACAGATATTGTTCAACGTCCCTTAGAGCAACCACGCGGAAACCAGACTGCTTTAGGTACCGCATATACTCCCGAAAGCGTTCCGGCGGGCAATTCACCCACGGATGAGGGTCAGGAACTCCGTGGAATTGGTATACAACGATTTGACCAGGACGCGCGCGTTCGGCGACGCGCTGAAAATGCTCCAACCTCCAACCAGGATAGTTATTCCCTGTGGTTGGGATCAGAAGTGGGTTCTGCTTTTGCGGATCATACGTTGGCCCTGTTTCTGCTAGGTCACCAAATGGTACCTCGGGCTCTGTCCCGCGACGCGCAAGCTTGTAGCCCAGACCCGATAGATTCTGTACCGCCTGGTCACAAAAGGCGTCTCCACACCACGCGAAGCTGGTTGGTCGCGGCACCCCGACCTTACGCAACTCATATTCAACTAGTGCTAGTTCGGCAGGCAATCTTGCGGCGTCCCTTGGCACCGAGAACGAGGGATGAGTCCAACTGTGGTTTCCAATTTCGAATCCCATTTGATGAAGTTCCGCGATATCTTGCCATGTCATATATTGATCGGGTTCAGCATAGGGATCTGGACCGGGAACCATCCACCGATGTGAGATGAAAAACGTTCCACCAAAGCCTAGCTCTTTGAGTAACGGAGCGACAGTTGTCCGTTGTGTCTTGACAGCATCATCGAAGGTCAAGACTACAACCCGGTCTGCGTTTGACTCCCCAAAAAGCGGGCGAACCGCGCCGATAAGGGCCGTTGAAGCCGTCCATGCGAGAAAATGCCTACGATCAACCTTTCGTATACTTACGTCGTCCAGTCCAACGGAAATGTATCGCATAGCTAGTTCCCAAAGAGCTAAGTTTTGTGCCGCGACATGTCGTCTATTCGATTCCAACAAGCGCGTTGGCTGCGTAGAAATTAGAAGCCGTGATCACGCACAGCCCTACGCGACAACGCCGGCTGTGTCACTCCCTTATGTGACTTTGACGAGCCGTATTTCCATCGGTAACAACGCATGGAACCGAGCCGCCGCGAATTGCCGTAATCTTGAGCAAGTGCCGCATCATCCTGGCGGTCTTAGAAAATGACCTTTGCCGAGAATTGAATGATCCGTGGATCTCGCGCATTCGTTAACTTCCCGAAAGAACCCGTACCGAGAGTAGCGGGACCGGAAAAGTAAAATTGGGGATGATTCAGCGCATTGAAGAACTCCGCTCGAAACTGAAAACGCAGGCGCTCCGAAAGATCGAACTCTTTGTACAGCGCTGTATCCACGTTAGTCAAATCTGGCGTATGGAATGCGTTGCGTCCTGATGTTCCGGGAGTTCCGGGGGAGTTCACGACGAATGCTGCCGAGTTAATGATCGATTGTCCGCTGGATGCTGCCGTAAAGTCGCTGATGTTCGCTCTGCGGGGTACTCCGGGGACGACGTCGGCCATGTCTGTTGGAAGCCCGGTGAAAGACTTGTCCGTGTTCGATGTTAGGATGGACAGGGGTAGCCCGGCATCTCGGGTGAAGATTCCGCTCCAAACCCAGCCCTTTCCAAAGATCGCAGTAATTCCTTGCAGATGTTGACCGAACGGGATGTTCCACACGCCGCTGGTGCGCCACGTATATGGCTGATTAAAATCAGATGGGCCCTTTCGCAACTGGGGTTCGCCCGGAACTGGGATTAGATTCATGTAGCTAGCCAGTATTACGTTAGCAGGTGCAGAGACGTCGTCAATGCTACGGCTATACGTAAACGCCGAACTGAGCGTGAACCCAGCTTCGAAACGATGGTGGTACTCAGCCTCGAGGCCGTGATAAAAGGAATCCGCGCCACTGATGTAAGCGTGGACACTGCCTATCGACGTGTCCGGACGCCGCAACTGGATGTTGGTCTGGGTCGAACAGGGTTGACCTGTAGCCGTAGTGCCGTACTGACCAACATTGCAGCCAGCTCCGGCGGTCCCAGAAACATAGACGGCCTGATTGTCTTCCTGCACTGCATCAAGGTGCGTTCCTTTCGAACCGAAGTACGAAATATCGAAGACATCGTTCGCAGCAAGCGCTCGTTCCAAAATGAGGCTCCACTGCTGAGTATAGGCAAGCTTAAAATTTGGGTTGAAGGCATACGAGCTCGCTGGCTCAATAAAAGGACTGTTTGCAGGCCGCGAACCCAAGTTGAGCTCAAATCCATTTGCGAATGGATTACCACCTGGAAATCCAAACCACGGATTTGATATGGGGCCTGGATTGGTATTCGTGATACTTCTTAGGAAAGGTTGTATGGTTCCGAACGCGACAAAACTAAGCATCGGAAACTGGGTGTAATAAAGGCCGTACCCACCTCGCACTACCGTTTTGGCTGTCGAGTCGAGTTGATATGCAAACCCAATGCGAGGTTGAACGTCGCCCCAACTGGTGTTCACGCCGCCGGCAGAATTGCAGCCTGGATCCCCCGGAAATGTCAGGCCCATTGGTGCATTTATGAAGACCTTCGACTGCAGGCCGGGCTGCCAGCACTCGATTCGCCCATTCACTGATTTAAACGGGGAATAGGGATCCCATCGCAAACCCGCTGTAACCGTGAGTCTGTTTGCCATTCGGATCCTGTCTTGAACGTAAAAGCCCGGCAGCGTTCCGCTTGCTGCGATAGCGATTCCATCCGCTTGGGTGAACGACGGAATTTTGCCCAACGCGAAATCCGCCAATGCGTTGCCTGAGAACACACCCGAGAAGCTCGCTGCGCCATTTTGTCCCGAATCTGCTTCCAGCAAAGCGTATACATGCTGCACGTTAGCACCGAAAGAAACTTGGTGAGGACCATGGAATAAGTTTATGTTCTCCGACAGGTCAAATGTGTGGCGCTTGAAATCGTTCAGGTCCGACGACGATACTTGAAACGCGCCGGTGACGGCGAGGGACTGAATCGTTGGGACAAGGCCCGGTGTCAGGTTAGCTCCCAGGCCGGGCAATGTCACCGCGTTCTGGGCCGGTAAAACGACACTGTTATCTCTAACATATGTAAAGCGGAAATCACTGACCAGATTGCCTTTGGTCCAAGTATCGCCAGCTGTTACGTTATCCCACGTTTCGTTCTGCCCCGTGAGGCTCGCCAAGAGATCGCCATTGGGAACACCATTCGGCGCCCATCGGAAATGAGTATGGAAATAACGTCCAAATATGCGGTGATTCCCGACGATGTAGTCTGTCTTTACGACATATTGATTCTCTGTTTGACTTTCCGGCTGGACCCAAATGGCCTCGTCATTGGTAGCTCCCGGAATGATCGTTGCGCCCAGCGGCGCAGCCGAACTAGGGATATATTTCAGAACAGCCTGCGTCACGGAATTGAGCTGCCCAGTTGGAATCACATTCGGCTGAGTCCCTGAATTGCCCATGAACTGTAATCCGGTAGCGGGATCTTTGATTGGTGTGGGAAGGAGTTGGGAGAAATCGCCGGTGCGTTCAGCGATGCTAGGCACAAAGCTCACGTTGCCACCAAGCTCGTTCGCGAGTCGTGTACCCTGATAGGAGCCGAATATGAACCATCTGTTGCGTTTGATCGGTCCTCCCAGCGTCCCACCAAACTGGTTGCGTTTAAGCTGGTCCGGGGTCTTTGAGAAAAAACTACGAGCGTTGAACATTCCATTCCTGACAAATTCAAACACGTCGCCATGAATGTCGTTGGTACCCGACTTGGTTACGATATTCACCGCTCCGCCCGGTGCTGAGACATACTGTGCCCCGTAATTTCCGCTGATGATGCTGAATTCCTGAACGGCGTCCGGATTCGGGAAGGGACCTCCCGTTACTTGATAGGGATCAACGTTGTCTGCTCCGTCGAGCGAGAAATACACGCCGCCCCCGCGCTGCCCGTGAATCGTCGGAGCAGTCTCAGTTGGATAAACCAGTGTATTTTGAAGCACAGGGCTGCCCGTATTCGAAGCGGCAACGTTCTCGACCGGGTTCGTCGATCCCCCTGTTAGGAAAACAAGGGTCGCCGGATTGCGTCCATTCAGGGGAAGTCCCACAACTTGTTGTTCGTTGACGAGGGTGGAGCTATTGCTCTGCTGTGTTTCGACGATATTAGCGTTCGCCTCAACCGTGACAGTCTGGCTTGCAGCTCCCGGCTTAAGCGAAATGTTGACCGAAGCAACCTGACCGACCGTGAGCACGATGCCATTTTGTTCGTAGGGTGCAAAACCAGAAAATTCAACATCGATGCTGTACGATCCAACTGGAAGCAGCGGAATCGTGAATCCACCATCGGCACCGCTAATCGTAAGGTGACTGACACCGGTTTCAGTTTGCGTCACCTTAATTTGCGCACTTGGTATCACAGCTCCACTCGAGTCTTGCACGATCCCGGCAATGGATCCGGTGGCAGTCTGCGCCCCAGCTACCTGACCCGAAATCAAGAGAGCGAAAATAGGAAGGAGAAACAATCCGATCGTCCCCACTTTGCTTTTGCAACTGAGAACATATAGCGCCCTTTTCATTTGTCCTCCTTGTCTGCATTCCGATGGGTTCAGGCAAAATCATCATCTGCTAACTTGAAATGACTTTTGGCTTATACTACAGGCTTGTTACTCGTGTAAAGCATATTCTCACTACTTCTTGTCAATGAAACTTACTTTCTTGTCGGGACCGGGAATCAGGGAACAATCTGATCAGGAAGGCGCGGCTTGTGATCGCGTTGCATGCACAGTGTTGTCTTTTACATTGCCGCAGAAGCGCTATACAATGGCGGCGATCACATCCAACAGAGGTGCAACAACGTCGCAAAGGCTTTTACCACAGCGTCGGCAGCAATCACGTTAGGGTGAAAACGATTTTCTCATGATTCGAGCGGAGATGAAAAAATGATGCAAAACTGTAGCGAGAAGCTCGCGACAATCTTTGGCTACCAAGGTGCTCTGATCGATCGGCCAGGGACAAGCGATCCCCGTATGTTGAGACGGATTGTTGTGGCTGTCATCCTGATGGTCTTTTTCACAAGTTGTCGGAACACGTCCTCGCGGTATCCGCAGCATCAGGGGTCAACGGCGGGCACGATGCCACAGTCATTGCAAGAAAAGTTGCAGCAACTTCATACTCTTGTCGAAAAACGGCAGGAAGAGACTGTGGATATCGCACCGATCGGGATACTAATGCTGGATTTCGACTCGCTCGTGCAGGAAAAGAAGTTCGGCCAAGCCGAAGCACTGTTGGACCGCGCGCTCCAACTCGCCGCAAAGCTGAAACCAACTGCACCAGAGCAATCGGCGCTGCTCAAGATGCCGGGGTTAAGGGCTTTCACGGGACCTGCTTCAAGCTCGTCTTTCCAGCCGCTCATGGACGAGGTGCGTAGTTTGGAGGCGGCACTCGATTTTCTCGGACAACCGCTCGCTCAGCCTGATCGGGAACAACTCAATGCTGCTTTTGCCAGCAAAGACACCGAGGCTGCTGTTGGAAAAATGGAGGCAATCTTAGATCGATATACGCTTGCCATTGTCACTATCAGCCCTGAGAGCCGCGTGGATGTAAAACAGGGCACAGCCGCCCCAGATCTCATTCAAGGTGGCGCGCGGTTGTTCCTTGTCAAAATTGTGAACCTGGCGGGTGTCACGGCGCCACTGGCGGTGGAAAGCCCTAATAATGGTCCCGTTTATGTCCCGTCAAGTGGAAGTCCTGAGCCTGCCCAACATCTGACTTTAGAAAATGTTCGCGATCGGTGGGCGGATATTTCACTGCTCCATCAACCTCCGCTCTCTGACGAGCGCCTTTCCGGTCTTCCGTTGGAATATCGACTACTTGAAATCTCTAGCCGTGATAGTGGGCAGCGTACTGCAACGCTTAGTTTTAATGTTGGACAGGGTTCACAAGACGTTGGGTTCTTAAATCAAGTCTCTGTGCTGTTTAAGATCGCACCGGCGCATTCAATTAGACTCCATGTTATGGACGCGGATGGCAAGCCCACGACAGCATCGTTTATTTTTAAGGACAATCTGGGGCGCCTGTATCCAAACCCAGTCAAGCGATTGGCGCCCGATTTCTATTTTCAACCTCAGGTATATCGGTCCGACGGAGAATCGATCCAGCTTCCTCCCGGCTCTTACACGGTCACGTACAGCGGGGGACCTGAGTTCATCACTCAGACAAAGATATTTTCGGTGACCGACCATACGCCCACTGAACTTAGCTTTCATCTTGAGCGCTGGATTGATCCTGAGAAATATGGATATTATTCCGGGGACGATCATATCCACGCGGCCGGCTGCGCGCACTATGAGAACCCAAGCGAGGGTGTTGGTCCCAAGGATATGGATCGTCAGGTGCTCGGGGAGCACCTGAATGTGGGGGCCGTATTGGTGTGGGGGCCGTGTTTCTATTTTCAGAGTAGCTTTTTCCGAGGCCGTGAGGACAACTCTGTTTCAACGTCGGATTCGTTGCTTCACTATGACCTGGAAGTCTCTGGGTTTCCCTCCAGCCACGCAGGCCACTTAGTGCTGATGAATCTAAACCACATTATGTACCCCGGCACAAAGACGATCGGAGATTGGCCGACGTGGGACTTGCCAGTGCTGCGATGGGCG
Organism: uncultured Acidobacteriota bacterium; assembly: GCA_963753205.1. Lineage (GTDB taxonomy): Bacteria > Acidobacteriota > Terriglobia > Acidiferrales > UBA7541 > Palsa-295. The sequence continues at coordinate 696,400 of CAVWBL010000006.1, forward strand.
AAATCACAAGGTGCATTGGCTGGTTATGCTCATTCGGGCTGGGGACTCGCCGTTGGAACGCAAGAATTGCCCAACTATGTTATTCCGGGATTCGACAGCATCGGTGCCAATGAATACATTGTGGATGTGACATATCCCGATACCGTTGACTTCATCTCCCTCGGCGACACGCCATATGTCTGGGAGCTAAATATTTGGTATCAGACCTTAAACGTTGGATTCCGAACACAAATTTCCGGTGAAACCGATTTCCCATGTATTTACGATCAGAGAATAGGCGAAGGGCGTACTTACGCCAAACTCAATGGGCCGCTCACCTATGCCGGCTATGTAAAAGCAATACAAACTGGGGCTGCCTACGCTTCAGATGGACGGAGCCATCTAATGGACTTCAAAGTCGATGGAATGGAAGTAGGCACAGACGACAGTCAGGTGAATTTGGCTGCGCCCCAAAATGTGAATGTAACGGTAACTGCCGCAGCATACTTACCTGCAACACCGAATCCTAGCATTGATAAGCTCCCCTACGACCAGAGACCTTACTGGGATCTAGAACGGTCGCGTATTGGGAACACACGGAAAGTGCCGGTAGAGGTTGTGATGAATGGGCGAGCGGTGGCGAAAAGCGAAATTGTTGCGGACGGATCGATACGGAAACTCAATTTCAGTGTACCGGTTGTAAAGAGCGGTTGGATTGCCGTTCGCATTCTGCCTTCTTCGCACACGGACCCGGTCTTCGTGCTTGTTGGGGACAAACCGATCCGGGCTTCACGGCGGAGTGCCGAATGGTGTCTGCGATGCGTAGATCAATGCTGGACGCAAAAGGCTCCGAAGATCTCTGCTAAAGAATTGCCCGAAGCGAAAAAGGCCTATGATCACGCTCGCGAGGTGTATCGAACCTTAATCAGAGAAAGCAGTGATGAGTAGCAGCTTTCAACCAAAGGGCGGTCAGTCAAGAGGGCGATCGCTCCGAGTGATTGCGGAGAACGCTCTCTAGACAGTCCCGCCAGCATCATCTTTGCGAGGACTGAGCCACAAGGTTAGCGCGGACCAACCAGATGCCGCAGCCATTCGTCGCAGCAAACCTCACATCCCGCGCAAGCGAGCGCGGCGCGCTGAAACGAGCGACTCATAATGTTTGCTGATTCACAGTGTGTGCCAAGCGGACTCACTAGTGACGTTGGATATAGACGGCGTGGGTTTGCGTGAACTCGTAAAGCCCGTGCTTGCCGTCCGCGCCGCCAATTCCACTTTTTCTCCAGCCCGCATGAAAACCTTGCATCGCTTCAAAGTTTTCTCGATTGATATAAGTTTCGCCGAACCTGATCTCCTGGCAGGCCTTCATGGCCACGTTGATATCGCGAGTGTAGATCGACGATGTGAGTCCAAAATCGCAATCATTCGCATACGCAATGCCCTCATCCAGTTCATCGAAAACAACGATCGGAAGGACCGGGCCAAAGACTTCGCGTCGTACAATCTCCATGTTCTGTCTGCAACCGGCGATCACTGTAGGCTCGTAGAAGTAACCACGTTCGCCCCGTCCTCGCGCTCCGCCCGTAGTCACCGTACCACCAGCCGCTACAGCGCCGCGAACCAAATTGTCAACCTTATGAAAGCCCGATTCGTTGATCAACGGACCGTAGTCCACGGTCTCATCTTCGAGAGGGTTACCGTAACGACTGGCCCCCATTGCGGACGTTAGCTTGCCGACGAACTCATCCGCAATCTTGCGCTGCACATAAACCCGCTCGGCGCAATTACACACCTGACCGCTGTTAATAAGACGCGAAGCTGTAACTGCACCTACGGTCAAACTGAGGTCCGCATCCGCCATTACGATGGCGGGAGCCTTCCCTCCCAACTCCAGGTTCACTTTCGTGATATTTTGCGCGGCTGCCGCCATCACCCGGCTTCCTGTCTCGACGCTGCCCGTAAAGTTAATCATTCCAATGTGAGGCGACGATGCCAGCGCATTACCTGCCGAAGCGCCGCGGCCATGTACAACATTTACGACACCCGGCGGAAGATCAACTTGGGTAAGAAGCTCACAAAATTTCACCGCATTATGAGGAGTCTCTTCGCTAGGTTTGATCACAACAGTGTTTCCGGTCACCAGCGCCGGTGCCATTTTCCTGGCAATCAAGAAAAATGGGAAGTTCCAAGGCAAAATTCCGCCAATTACTCCGATTGGTTGTCGAAAGAGCAAAATCGTTTCGCCGGCTCGATCACTTTCCACTATCTCTCCTTCAATGCGGCGGGCCCATTCAGCCATGTAATCAATATAATCCGCCGTGAAGGCGACCTCCACGCGAGCCAAACCGAGCGTCTTGCCTTGTTCTTCGGAAATCACGTGAGCTAACGGTTCGACACTTCCGCGGATCAATGATGAGATGGCATTGAGCTTCTTCGCCCGCTGAATAGCAGGTAATTGCGCCCATGTGCACTGCGCCGCCACCGCCGCGCAAACGGCCAAGTCCACATCGGCAGGATTACTGTTTGGGACCGTACATATCAATTCGCCGGTAGAAGGGTTCGTGACTTCGATACGATCTCGGCTTGACGAAGGACAGAATTTCCCGTTGATATAGTTATCGTAGTCTTTCAAAACTTTCTCCCAATCGGCTTCCGTTAACGACAGCCATCGCGGTCGACGAGGTGAGCTTAATAGGTCCATCAACTCACGAGGAAAATAGGATTTATACCATCAGCCCGATTCTTATTGATTTCGTCGCCTGCGCTCTCTCTTGTCGCCAAAGACACACCTGCTTTATCGGTTCTAATGGAATCGCAAAACAGAGCAAACCCTCTGTTATACAATTCCAGATTCAATACTTTGTCAAGCGGAATTAACGCACGGCAAATAACAAGAGGGTGCCCGAGCTTCTTACGTCAAAACTAACGCGAGCAGTCTAGACATTTAGGTGACGCGGCCGCGACTTCCGCCATGTGGCGCGTCATATAGTTGGACATCAAGATCAGTTCGACACATTCAATAGAGACCTTATGTGGTCTTTTGCGAATTCGAAGTTCTGCTTCATCAATCGCCCATCGCGTCCAGTGCGCGCCAGCATAATTGAACCTTCTACAATGCCCACAATATAGCGAGCCAAAGCCCAAGTATCTATGCGGCTTCGCGGCCGACATTGCTTTGCGGCTACGTCGAGATAAGGCTTGAATTCAAGGGCCATCTCATCAAAACAAGAGGCGAGGCGCCGCCGAAAGACGTCGTGAGTATCACTCAGAGTCGTACTAAGATTTCCAATAATGCAACCGCCTTTGCTCTTCTTACGTTGAAGTACCATCTCCTTGATCGCATCGAGGCGTATCATCAATCGCCCTAGTGGGTCAGCGTCCGTATATGAGGCTTCCATCCGTTTTTGAATCCGATCAAGATCGTGCCGGCGCTTCTCCATATGCGCATTGATCACGGCGAATCCAAGTTCTTCCTTACTTTTGAAATGATGAAAGAAGGCACCGGTAGTCACTCGAGCACCTTTAAGCACCTCCTCTAATTTCGTCTCGTGATAACCCTTCAGCGCGAAAAGCCGTGCCGCCTCTCTTATAATGCTCTCCCTTGTCGCGATCGCTCTTGATTGCTTAGGTTCGCGCATTTGGCTTTTCACGTAAACGACACTCCTCAGGGCGCTCTCTCGTTAAACGTGCGTCTCCGTCACTCTATCATCCATTCATCCTTGAAGCCATTGCTTGGGACAAAAATGCACACCGAATCCGTCGAAGTTCCGCAGCTATCATGAACAGCAATTTCGCGACGTGCTTATGTGGATTGTACTTGACAAGCCACACCTGCAGGGCTAGTTTACAAAACAGACTAATCTCTCTGTTTCTAAACAACGCCTCTTTCTAGAGATTGGTTTGCTGGTCTTATTTTGTTTCGCAATGGACAAACCAGAGGAGATCACATGAGTGAATTGGTACAACTCTCGAAAGTGAAGATCAAGAAGGAGGGAGGGAAGGGCAAAATAAAACGCGCTGTCATTGAAGGTTTTCCCGAACCGATCCGAATGGGGCTACACGGCGGCGTCAAAAAGTTTTACCGCGTCGACTCAGGAGAAGATCTGCCAACCACGTTGGATTACGTAGTGGCCGCCTTGGGAAGCTGTCTGACCGGAACACTGGGAAGCGCGCTTGAGGCTCGTCCGATTCCTATTGGCCCCGATGACCTGTCAGCGGACGTCGACGGTTACATCGAAAACGTTGATAACAAGCCGCTGATTACTCGTGTCCACGTGAAGTATCACTTGAAAGTTCCTAAGGGCCACAAGAACGAGGCGGAACGGATCGTTAATAATCATGAAAAGTTCTGCGCGGTTTCGCAAAGCCTACGGCGAGGAATCACTGTAGAATGCGAGGCCGACATCGTTGAAGTATGAACACCTTTTGTGCCGGATAGTTGCCGAGGAATTCAGAGCCAGCGATCTGGAAAAATGAATTTTGAGGTCAGAAGCCTACTATGTAGCTCTGCGTGGACATTGTCTTAGCGCAACTGCCCTCATCGGATCGCTGCGAACCGTGCGGTCAGACAAACTCTCCGATAAATCCTGACTGGCGTGCGAGTTGGGTCATGCCGTGTCGTGCAAAGGACTTGAATTGAAGTCCGGGTGTGCAAGTCAATCTACGGCAAGTAATCACCGGGATTGGTTTAATCGGCTATATGTTATTGATTTGCCTCCCGCCTTGTAAGGGCCTCGGGCAATTTTAAGCATGCTGTATACACTGGCTTCGGCATTTGGATGTTCTATCGCTGCGTTATGTCTGGGGGCGCTGATGTCGAACCGCAACGTCCTGGTCGCGGAGGACCACGAGCCATTCCGCCGCATAATCTGTCAATTCCTTCAGCAGCGGCCTGAGTTTGTGGTTACCGAAGTTTCGGATGGGCTGCAAGCCGTGCGGATGGCGCGCGATCTGCAGCCGGATTTGGTACTGCTTGACATTGGACTGCCGATGCTCAATGGAATAGAAGCCGCTCGTCAGATACGCAGGATCGCTCCTTATGCAAGCTTTCTGTTTGTTAGCCAAAACACCTCTTCCGGTGTGATCGGTGAAGCTCTCCGCGAAGGCGCGCGAGGCTACGTGCAGAAGCTGCGCCTCCATCGTGACCTGTTGTTCTGCCGTCGAAGCTGTTCTTCGAGGCGAACAATTCATTAGCGCGGAACTGCAACTGAGTGACACAATGAAGGATTGCTTTCGCCACGAACTCCTCGTCTGTCTTGATGACGCCGTTCTTGTACACGGCCTCGCGCGTTTCATAGTGGCCGCTCTGAATTCCGGCAGTGCCGTCATCGCCATGGTTTTCGAATCTCACCGGGACAGTTTGCTTCGCGCGTTGCATGCACAAGATGTTGAAACCGATGTGGTTCTTCGTCGCGGAGACCTCTTCCTATTAGGCTCTTCCGACGTGCTCGCGAGGATCACCGTGGATGATTGGCCTGACGCGTCGCTTTTGTCGAAAACGGTCGGGGACCTCATCGGCGAGGCGGCCAAAGACGCAATCGGAGAACCTCGGCGCGTTGTAATGTGTGGAGAATGCGCGCCGATCCTGTGGGAGCAGGGTAAGGTGGAGGCCGCGATTCAGCTCGAACACCTTTGGAATCAGGTCACAAGAACGCTCGGCGCCGATACGTTGTGCCTGTATCGGTGGACCGCACTTACCTCCCATGAGCACTTTAAGGAGCTCTCCGCAGAGCACACTGCTGTTTTTCACCGGTTTAGCGCAACAACCGAGGCGTAAACCAGATTCCGCATCAACTATAAAGAAAGCGCTTCAAACCGTCATACCGGGCGCGGGGTTAGTAGAGCCTCGCTGCGTGTGGAGTCGGCCAAATAATTCAAGAGGGAATCGAACGTGTATCCAGCACAGCATAACCTTCTGACGTCAGACGCTTGCCAATGACAAGCCCAGGTCGCATCGTGATTGAGTACGAGTGTGCATTGTCGGCGAGTAAAAACATGCCGCGAGGAGTCGCCGGTATTCGCTGGCTGAAATCCAGCGAGTATGATTGCTTTGCCGATTTCGTCTGGTATCACGCGTGTTGAAGTATGCAGCACTGTGCGCATTCCCGCAGTGAACAGGCGAACGCGCTTTCTATTGTAAGCAAGCGCGATAGGTGGAAACTTCCTGCGAGTAGTTGCGAAAAGGTACTTAGTCGCTCTGGAGCGTAGGCGGTACTTCTGCGGCGGGTTTCGGTACTGCTGCGTCTCTAGCGATGGCTCCCCCCTTCTTTTTTGCTGTTTTTCTGTGTGCCGACTTCACTTTCCGTCTCCGAATCGCCTTCTTCGTCGTCGCGCTTCGTTTTCTGGGCATGATTCTTCCCTTTCGCAGCCTTTCGAGCTGCACAATCGTTTTAGCCGTTCGCGGCGGCCTGTTTTTCTCCTGTCCCTACCACAAAGTCCGCGCGTGCACGCACGTCGATGTCGCAGCTTGCTTTGGCGGTCTGAAATGATTGAACTTCTCTGCGAACGTGACTGGTGGCTCGGTCCAAAGACACAAACCGGGCATTGGGACGCAGGGTTTTGTAGCAACCGTGCGGTAGGCCGCGATTCGCTCGTATCGATGATGCAAACCGCCAACTTGCGGAATTTCCACAACTCGTCCCATCGTCACGGATTGCACCGGTCGAGTAATCGGCGAGTCCTTACCGAGGGACAAATGCGTTCTGGATCGCTCGTAGTATTCAAAGTACGACTTCAGAATCCTGCGGAGACCCGTTTCGCTCAGGACGATCACATAATCGAGACACTCCCGGCGAACCGAGCCAATGAGTCGCTCAACGTAGCCGTTTTGCCAGGGAGATTGCGCAGCTGTGAGAACCTCCCGAATGCCGAGCCGTCTCGCCGCTTTCGAGAACCTCTCGCCATAGCTTCGGTCCCGGTCCCGCAAAAGATAGCGCGGTGTGCTGTCCCACGGGAATGCTTCGAAAAGCTGATGGGCTACCCATTCGGACGTGGGATGCTCCGTAACGGCGACGTGGACAACGCGGCGGCGATCATGCGACAGAATCACGAAGACAAACAGCATCCGAAAGAAGGCGTTCAATCGGAGTTTTCGTCTTCGATTGATTCTCTGAAGGACCAAGAGCTGATGCCGGAGGGCGAGCATCTCAGCGTGAAGCGCAAATCGGCTGCGAAACCCCGCCGGAGTGAAGAGAATAACGACAAAATGATCGCGAACATGAGACGTAAAACCTATAGGGATATGCCTGCAAATTCAACTGAATCAACTAGAACAGACTTTTTGGTAGGGACACCCACCTAGTTACTGGGACTCGACGTCCAATGTGAATACTACCCCAGTGGTTATGGCGCGGTCTAATCTCTTGATCAGATCTCAGACGGCGAGAGCCAGATCGGATATGATTTTGTGGAGAGCCGCACGCCAAAAGCAGGGGCCTGCGTCCGGTAAAAGAGCTGTGTCCCAACTGTGCGCGAATCGATCTTTTTCAACAGATTCGGGTTGTCTTTGAACGAAGAGCACATTCCCCGATTTGTTGTGAACGTTAGTAGTTAAAGAAAACGGAACGAGCCGATGGAAGAGAGTTTTCCGCTTTGCAAGCAGGGGGTCGCCGGTTCGATCCCGGCCACGTCCACCAACATCTCCCTGCCTTTCAATCACTTGCTAATTTGGCCGTTGCCCAATTTCGGCAAATTTGGGAACACTCGGGAACAACTGACTTCAAGCTGATTGACCGCTTGTCTTTGGGCGCTCTTACTGGCGTGCGTGTATACCTCAAGCGTGGTCGTCATGCGCGAGTGCCCGAGTTGAGCTTGGGCCACCTTTAACGGTGTTCCTTGCTCGTGCAGCAGAGTCCCGTGCGTGTGTCGGAGTGTGTGCCAATCGATCCGCGCGATCCCCGCTCGTTCACACGCGGAAGTTAATTGCCGCTTGCGCAGATTGTTCCGAGCGAGTGGCATTCCTTCTCGCGTGCAGAAGACCAACGCTTCGGCTGACGTATTGCGTGAGCGTGAACGGTGCGCAAGCAATGCCTCGACGACCGTTGACGGTAGCGGAACCTCACGGCGATTGGCCTGCGTTTTCGGCGTGCCAAAATGCCCGTAGTAGCAAGTCTCCTCGACGCGAAGAGTTCCCTGCGTCAGATTGACCCTGCCCCAACGAAGCGCCAGGATTTCGCCGATGCGCAGTCCTGTCATCGTTGCCAGCAAGACAATGGTGCGCACCGGTTCTTCCGAAGCCGCGATCAAGAGACGAACCGCTTGCGCGTCGAGAAATCGATGCGGGCGCTTGTACGTACGTTCCGGCATTTTCACGCCGCGCACCGGATTGTCGGGGAGATAGTTCCAACTCACCGCCGTACTCATGACTTTGCTCATCACGTTGCGGAGGTGATTCGCCGTCTCCCAGGCGTAGCCGCTCTTCAGCTTTCCGATCACGAACTGCTGAATGTCGGCACGCTTGATGTCGCACAACCGGCAATCCCGGAAGCGAAGAAACAAATGCTTTCGCAAAAGATACGAGTAACTCTTCTGCGTCGCATATTTGAGTGTTGGAAGAATGTCAGGCTCGAACCGTTCCACCACAAAGTTCCCAAACGTCATTGTGATTTCTGGTCGGCGCTGACCTGAATTGATTAACGCGAGACGATTTTGCAAGAGGATGCGAGCTTCACGCCGGCCAGCAATTTCGCTGACTGGTCCCAACGTTTCGGAACGCAGCACACGCAGCACCGCGCCGTCCGGTTGGATTACGTCTTCTCTCCAGCGTGCGACCCACATCTTTCGCTTCTTGCCTCGAATGAAAAGACAACCACCTTGATACTGGGTGTGCTTTCGGCAAGGCTGCGTAGTACCGGCCGGGACGGTGTGATTCAGAAGCAGTAGCCCTGCGCTACCCAGTAATGGCCTCGGCAGCGGATTGGTCGGGGTCAATGGCAACCAGTTGTGACAGGGGAACTGTCATGGCCCGGCCGTGCCAGCGGATCAGCACGAGCATGTCGGCGGAGCAGGCGTCTTCAGGTGCCATACGCTGGACTTCGACGGTTTCCCCTTTCCTGGGCGGCGAAACGACTTTGGGAGCGATGCACTTGGCCTGAAAAGGGAATCGGAGTTTGTCATCAAGATAGTAATACCACCCCATGACCTGCTCTTCCGGCCCATTAGCGTCCAAGAAGGGCGAAAAAGGAATCATGATCCTCGCTCCTCTGTTTCGTCGCCGCACGAACGAAAGCAATGAAGCGGAAAATGCCAACTTGGATTCCAGCGACTCCCGCATGCTGACGGGCTTCCGTGCTGTTTATGTGTTCGACGAGAGCATGACCGCAGGAAATCCGTTGCCCCAAATTGGCAGCGTCAACGGCGATCCAGGCACGCATCGTGAGCGGCTCGAACAGTTCGTTCGGGACCAGGGCATCGGACTGGAATATTCGGCGGATATCGCGCCTGCGAAGGGCGTCTCAGAAGGCGGGAAGATCAAGTTGCTACCCGGCCAGTCCCCGGCTGAAACCGTGGCAACGGTAGTACATGAGCTAGCCCACGAGCGGCTTCACCGCACCGAGCGCCGCGCGAGCACAACGAAGCGCCTCCGCGAGACGGAAGCCGAGGCCGTCGCTTTTGTGGTTTGCCAAGCCATCGGCCTTTAGACCGGAACGGCGAGCGCGGATTACATTTCGTTGTGGAACGGAGACGCGGCTGTGCTGCTTGAGAGCCTCGAACTCGTACAGCGCACTGCCGCCGAAATCATCGCGGCCATCACACCGGACAAGCCTTTCTCTCCCGAAAGCGGAGGCTAGGCTCAAGCTTTGACGCTATCAGGATGTAAGGCTGTGACGCCATCAAAACGGCCAAAATCCACCACGTTCAGTGTGAGGATATGGCTCACTCCGTGGACGTACATGGCCGCTGCTAGGCGCGCATCGTAAACCTGAACTCCAGAAACGCTGTGCTTTAGCACAATCCTTCGCCACTCCCGGTAAACTGCCTCATTATCCGGCAGCAGACTCATCCCGGCTTCTATCGCGCTCACTTCGTGTTCCGTCTCGCCTACTGACAAACCGAGGCCATTGCGTTCGACGGGCCGAGTCATCGCATTCCAGAATTCTGCGATGTTCTGGTGTGTGTAGTGGAGCATTGTGCCCTGTCCTGCGAGACGTGCGAGGGCGGTATCAACCAACTTGTGCTGAGGATCAGAGCGGCGTGTGATGCGCAGCAGAATGTTCGTATCTACCAGACACGAAGCAATCGCCATTTAGTTGTGTTCCTGATAAATCCATTCGCGGGAGATTGTTTCCGGCAAAGGCGGGATTTTGTCGGAAAACTGCGCGAGCGAGTCCAGCCATGCGCGTATCTCGGCAGCCGTTTCGGGCCGACGAATTCCTGAAGACTGTGCCCCCACTTGCTGCGCCAGAATTTCTTCGATGTAGGCTTCGACCCTCAACCCGCGCGCTTTGGCTCGGGCAGCGATTTCGTCGGGTATCCTGACGGTGATTTCCATGCATACAATTTAGCACGAATCGGCGGCCGGCGACATCTTGACTGGCAGCATCGGAAACACAATGTCGTAGCTAAGATCAGTCGAGCATTAGATGCATCAAGCCGGTCATGTTGACTGTCACAGTAGCGTGTCACAGCTTGTCACAGTAGCGGTTCGTAGTATTGGGTGGTGGCTTCAAGTACGGGGGGCGCGCTTTTTACCCTGTCAATCCAGCTAGCATTCAGACAGTTTGGCCACATCCAGAAATCCACGAGCGCGCTCAATCCTTGTGAGCGCCGCTGTGATGGCATGTGTAGTCGTGAATCGCGGAGCGAAGCCCATTTCAACTCATTTACACCGTGCCCATTGTGCCAGATGTTTCCGAGGAAGACATTCAAGAGTGGCGCGACTCGCCTCAGTTGGTGCTCAGGCATACTGGCCCGAGACGTTGTTCCCAAGTTGTTCCTCAAAAGTCACGAAAACGACCCCGAATAATCGATCCCAGGTAGGAGATCAAGAATTCGGGAACAACTTGGGTCAAGTAGTGCCAAATACGGTCAAAAACCGTCTATCACGACATAGGTAAAGGCAAGAAAAGACAGCCACATAGTATTCTTGGTTCTCATTTGCAAGCAGGGGGTCGCTGGCAATCCTCCATTGCGCTCAGTGCGGGGGAAACAAAATTCACCTGCGGAGGAAAATGGGGAAGCCGGAGATGCAAACTGTCGGACATCGGTGCTTCTTACCTCAAAGAGGCCTCAAGAAGAGGGCGAGCCTTGCTCTCCTGGATAGATGAAAACTTCCTCGATGTTCTTGCCGAATACACGGGCAATCTTGAACGCCAGATCGAGGCCAGGTTCGTACTTGCCGGTTTCAATCGCGTTGATGCATTGACGGGTTACGCCGACGGTTTCGGCGAGCTCGGCCTGAGACCATTCCTTCTCCGCTCTCAACACACGAAGCCGGGTCTTCATTGGTACCGCCAGGAGGCGACAATGAGGCCGATGCTCCACAATGCAATCATCAATGCCGGGATCGAGAGAGACGCGCCGGTGAACAACCCGAACCGCTGGAGGAGACCGACAACTAGCGTGAGAAGCAGAGAGGCGACAAAGGCAAAACTCGTCGCTTCATGGTTGATGAGTTTCTGATGTGCGTCTGCGGCTCGGAGGAAGCGAACAAAGCTCCAGAGCGCCCCGCCCGCGAGGAGAATCCCCATTGCCGTGATTACGCCTTGCGAATTGCTTGCGCGGGTTCCCAGGGTGAATGCGGCAATTGCAGCGACCACGAAGCCGTAAAACACGCGCAGCGCAGTTCTGCGACGTTTGCCGAGGGGCCGAACATCCGATTGGTCTGTCATGCCATACTCCTGTAGCAATAATGGTATTCTATTACGGTCTATATGTCAACTATAACGTACCTATAGACCGCTTAAGGCGTCCATGCAAACCTGTGGATCGTGCTCGCATAGTTCCGGTTCTCTTGACAAGCATCTAATTACTGTCTAATGTTTAGATGTTAATTGGAGGAGACATGCCACAGCGGGGACTAAAGTTAAAGCAGGCCAGCGCGGTCCTACAGATAGAGCCGAAGGAATTGCAGAACCTTGTCCAATTCGGCGTCGTAAAGCCCCGACGATTAGAAGGAACGTATTTCTTCGATGCGAACGCCCTCATGGTAGCCAAGGTCGCCTCTTATCTAAAAGAGTCCCTAGGCACGCGGACGAGTGTGCTCTCCAAGCTCATGGAAGCATTTTCGGCGTCTGAGGAAGAATTCAAATCAGAGAATCCCAAGTACATCATCTTCAACTGCCGACTCGCAGCGGAAGAGGAACCAATCAAACTAGGAGTGCCGTTTCGAGCTTTGGGGGAACAGATTGAGGAAGGAATGAGCAGAGCTGATCTCTATAGGGACCTGCCGCGTGGGAAAAAGCGCCGGGGCTGGAAAAAGGAATTTCTGGAATCGCTAACCGAGGCGGCAAAAGACATCGGAGAGGTATCCGAGGAAGAAATCTTGCGCACGGTCCGCAGCTATCGTAAGGAGAGACGTGCGCCAGAGATTACAGTTGCCGCAGAAAGTTAGGAAGCGCAAGCCACGCGCTGTTATTGACACGAGTGTGCTTGTTGCTGGCATATCAAGTTTCAGAGAGCCGTTCGTGTCCGGCAGAAATCCGAGCGCCGATGTGCTGCACAGGTGGGCAGAGAAGAACCACTTCGTCTGGCTCATAAGGGAAGAAATTTTGGAAGAATACAAGGAAATTCTGAAGCGCCTCCGCGTTCGTCCGAATCTCATCGGGAGAGTCGTCAACCTGATCCGCGAGCGAGCCGAAGATGTGAAGGTGCATGCCTCGGCTCAAATTTCTCCCGATCCCAAGGACGACGCCTTTTGCCTCTGCGCTGAATTCGGCAAGGCAGATTTTGTGATTACCCTCAATCCCAAGGACTTTCCGCAGGAACATCTCAAATCGAAGATCGTTTTTCCAACTGAACTCATAAGGTGAGTGAAGCGATCCCACAATACCCCACGCTTCAACACCACTGGCCGGTATCCTTACGCCTGAACAGCCCAAATTTGTGAGCACTCCCACCGGCAATGCTACCGAACATCGGCCCCGGAAACTCCGCGTCGTTCTTGAACTCCAACCAATAAACGAGGCTTTCCCTGTTGCCGTGAGCGTGCATGGTCTCAAGCAAAGCTTCGCCATCTAACTTTAACTTCTCAGGTCCGAAATGGTCGCGAAACGCGGCGTAGCCCTCTTGCAGGCGCTCCTTGGAAAGAAGTTCGCCTCGACGTGCTACCGCATCCAGAGCACTGCGGAGCCCTTGTTCAATTCGGGGGTCCAGATTCGCCATTATGCTCCTTTCTTGCAACTCGGTTGTTCGGGCCGACACTTAGTTCGTGATTCGTTCGGGATTCTACATCACGGTGCGTCGCAACACCCGGACGGCTTGCGTTCAAGGTATAAATCTAAATGTCTCACGGCTTCCTTTGGTTTTTCGCCATCTTGTGTGCAAATTCCTGTCCTCCACTTGGCCGAAATAAATTAACCTTCATAGTAATGGAATCGGTTGAAGCTCCCGAATATCACTCGCCGATTGAACGCCTCGCGTTCTTCATCCGTGATTTTCTACCGGCTCACACTCTTCAACTTCTTTTCCCTCTCGGCAGCTTCTTGCTTCTCCTCGGCGCATCGCACTCATGGTACGTGCTCCGTCTTCCCGGAGCGTTCGAGGCTCTGCAACAGCCGGGCTTCCAGGTCGATCACAACGCATTCCAGCAGTTCATGCATTCTTACAACGCATGGGTCGTGACCGAGGAAGAAATCGCCATGGGTCTGGCGCGGGTCGCCTGCTTCGCCAGCTTGGTTCTCTGGTGTCTATCCGTGCGCGAGGTCGTTCGAAGTTTCATTGTCTGGGTATTTCTCCCTGCTGGGGTCGCTCTCGCGGTCTTCCCGACGTTTCTGATCGTGACGACACGACAACGAAATGCCTCTTTCGACGCCTTTACGACTGCCGCTCACGTTGCGCTCCCAGCGACGCACCCTTGGTTTCCGACACTCGGAGACGGGATCTATCTCACCGTGAGTGGCCTGATCTTTTTGGTTGCCGGTCTTATCCTTATGCGTCGGCGGGTGATATCCTTGCCACTGCGCTTTCGTGGCGACGCGGGCATCGCGAAGCCACGCGAAGAAGCACCTCGCAGCGCAAGAGACATTTTTGTCTTCGTGATCTTCATGGTCGTTTGGACGTTTGCAGTATCATGGGGCCTCGGTATACCGGTTCTGCTTGGAAAGACGATATTTTGGAATTCTCGAAGCTTCGCTGTATTCCAGTGGGCACCCGCTCTTGCAAACGCGCTTGCTGCCACTTGCCTCGCGTTCTTCCTTTTGCGAACAGAAAAGCTGGTGACGCTCCATCGGTTGCTTCGTAGGCGGCCGTTTCGCGACTACCTGCTCGGTCTGGCGATTCCTCTCGCCTGCGTTCTACTTCCCAGATTTCTATTGGGTGTGCTGTTCCAGCCCTACTTGGTCCCGTCTGAGTGGCCTCAGTTATTCATTCCTCATCCTCTGCCATCGGTCCTTGTTGTCTACGTTATAGCGTTCTTCGAAGAATTCGCGATTCGCGGCTATCTTCAGACCTCGCTGGAGACGCATTTCTCTCTCAAAAGATCCATATTCCTCACCGGTCTCCTGTGGTCACTACTCATGGGCTTCGGCATGGCACACTCCCTGCCGCACGGTGCATTCGCGCAATCCCCTGGAGTTTCTCTCCTGGTTGAATTTGCGACGTTCATCATCTACAGCGTGCCGCTTGGTTGGCTCTATGCTCGAACGCGGTCAATTGTCGCCACCGCTCTGATGCACGGAACAATCGTCGTTTTTCACGTCGGCCTCGGAAACGAGATTCATCTGAATCATCCAGAGTTCTACTGGACGGAGATAGCATTGTGGGTTTTCATAGGCTGGTTCCTGTTTAGGAAGAAGCCGCTCGTGAGTACAGAGAAGCAGCCGATTGCCGCACCTTCAGCTTCCTAGGCCCGCTTTTGTGCTGTCGTCCTGACCACAAGCACTCCCATGGAAACGCGCTCGGGCATAGGATGATCTTCCGTTCAGTCGGTCGCTACGAAGCAAGCATCTGGGAAGGTTGGCACCGCACCCTCGCACGCTGTTAGAGACGAGGATCGACGGGTTCACTCTCAAGCGCGAGGACACCGAAGACGCATTCATGGACGCGACGGGCGGTTCTTGGCGGACGAATCGCTCCAAAGCTTCGATGCCCAGAGCGAATTCGCGAACGGCCAACGAGCGCTTGGTTGATACAGCACGGCTGCGAAGGCGCTCTAAGTTTCCAGGCAGCAAATACTCGGGGCCGTAGATGATTCTCAGGTACTCGCGCCCACGGCACTTAATGGCCGGCTGAACAAGGCCTCGGCGTCCATGCACAATGAAGTCGAAAGGTTTCAGCACCATCCCTTCACCGCCTCGACCCGTCAACTCCTCCCACCACCGGATGGCTTCTTCAACGCTCGCAGAGTCGGTCACGTCCACCTGTCTGTAAGGAGTCGCGAGCAGCAGTCCGTCACTGGCTCTGCAGAGCTCTGCGAGTTTTTCCATGTGCCAGACGTGATCGCGCTGGATGTGAACTTGGCCTTCGGTTGCCAGCAGATGAAACGGCGCAAGCATCAAGTCGCTGACTGAATGCACCGGCCAGCAGTAGCGACGGTAGGAATCTACGTAGAGATTCACAGCTTCGAGCCGTCGTTTGTATCTCTCGATAAGAGGTAACGCGTCACCGTTTTTCGATGCTAGGCATTCCAACGCGGCGAGGACTTCCGTAAGCGACGCCTGCGCTGCCGCCCCCACAGCAGCGTACTGTTGGCGCAGCAGTTCCTGTGCCTTGGCCGACCAGGGCATCAATTCCCCATCAAGGCAAACCCAGTCCGTCTGGAACTGGTTCCAGAAATCGACGGCATCCAACGCCGCCCGCACTTTGTCGAGGAATTCCTTCTCAACCCTTGCGTCGTCGAAGAATCGTCTTCCTGTGCGCGTATAGCAGATCCCGATGCCTTCCTCGACGACACCGAAACGCCGTCGCGCCGCATCTTCGTTGCGGCAGACGATCACGACGGCGCGCGAGCCCATGTGCTTTTCCTCGCAAACGACGCGCGGCACACCTTCCCGTCGAAAGTAGGCGAATGCTTCTGCTGGGTGTTCAAGAAGACCCGCCTGCGCAGTCGTCTCCGTGGGCGACATCGTCGGCGGCAAGTAAATCAACCATTTCGGATTCGCCGCGAATCGGCTCATGACTTCGAGGGCTGCCAATCCGTTCTCTTCGCGAACCGTCACGTTGTGATGGAGGCAGGGCGTCTGGGCATTCATCAACAGGCCGCAGGCGCTGCCGCTGTTGCTCAGCGAGGATTATTCCGGGACATCGAACCGCAGTGGGTGGAGGTGGATGTGAAGCGGATCGCTATCGAACGGAAGCGGTCGTTTGGCGGTCCTTGGATCGGGCAGCAGTTGTGTCGGCAAGTGGAACTGCTCGATTTTCTGGAACGAACTCTCCCTGCGGGACGAGAAGAGATTTCCTGGCCGGTGATGGCGCAGATCCTGATCCTGGCACGGCTCTGTGATCCCTCCAGCGAGTTGCATATCGCGGAACGATTCTATGAAGCAAGTGCGTTAAGCGATCTGCTGGGCGTGCCCGCCCACAAGGTCAATGGAGACCGACTCTACCGCTCTCTTGATCGACTCCTTGCGCATAAGGAAGAGTTGGAAAAACATCTGAAGAATCGCCTGGGAGCACTATGTGTTGCGCAGCAACGTGACGGACTGGAGCCCAGAAGAACTCTGGCGTGCCTACATGCAGCTGACCGAGGCCGAGGCCGCGTTCCGCATCCAGAAGACGGATTTGCAACTGCGACCGATCTGGCACCAGAAACAAGAGCGGGTGGAAGCACACATCCTGGTGTGCTTTCTGGCCTTTGTGTTGTGGAAGACGCAACTCTGCCAACACGCTGGGTTGGGCAACGAACCACGAAAACTATTCCAGGAGTTGGCGGACATCACCCTGGTCGACGTCGTGTTACCGACGCGCAACGGAGTAATCATCCGCAAGCGCTGCATCAGTCGACCGACTGAGCACCAGGCGATACTGTTGCAACACCTGAATCTGCATATCCCCAACTCGCTGGAAATGGCCCAAGTGTAGTGAAGACTCGGACATGTCCGTATTGAAAACACAGGTATTTATTCTTCAAACTGCGGAAGTTGGGCTAGCTTTTGAGCGAAAGCAGAGTCCCCGATTTGTTGGAAACGTGAGTAATTGAAATGATAGAAAGAGTGGGTGGAGACGAGTCTCGTGTTTTGCAAGCAGCGTGAACTCCCGGACTAAATGGCTTTGTTGGTGTCGCTTACGCCCGAAAAGCCGCTAATTCCCACTGCTCAAATGTCCCGAAGTTGTCCCGAAAATTCCGCGTCCGAAGCTTGAGAGGCTGGCAATCTAATCTCAAAGAACGCTGGATTGGCGACATTTCCGCGGTTTCCGGGTGAAATGGGATTGGTTGCGGGGGCCAGCAACCATTCGAATTGTTTACTTCTGCCATTTAGGCTGGAATTGATCCGATTCGCAGTGTCGGTGGGTGCGAGGTCATAGCCTGCGATGCCTCTCGTAGCTGACCAACTGGAACGTGGCGAGCTCATTTTGCCTCTCTGCTGTGATCTCGGCATAATGCGACCAGATCGGAGATATTGGCTTCGCCCACACACATGACCGTATCGGCGCCGCCCCAATAAATCTTCACAGTTCCATCGGACTCCGCAACGGCGCCGCAAGTGAACACGACGTTGTGAACGTAGCCCGTTATTTCCCAGGGATCTTCGGGCTGCAAGATCCACGAGTCGCCCACGCCGATGATCTTTGCCGGGTTCAGGAGATCGTGAAGGGCGGCGCCCAAGCGGTACACCGATCCGTCCATCGTCCGGAAAACGCCGTGATAGATTGAAAGCCATCCCTGGTCCGTCTTGATTGGCGGCGCGCCCGGACCGATTTTCATTTCGTCCCAGTGATATGGCTCGGGCCGCATGATGAGCCGTGATTCTCCCCAAAAGCGTAAATCCGGAGAGTAGGAAATCCAGATCGACCAGGGGGCGATTTCCGAGTGAGGTCGGTCCAGACGCGCATAGAGCCCGTCGAACTTTTCTGGAAAGATCACCACATTCCGGTAGTCGGCCTCGGTGATGAGGGAGACCCGCTCCACCTGGCGGAAATCCTTCGTCTTTGCCAGGGCGATGCGCACGCCATTTCGCGAATAGGCGCTGTATGTGATGAGGTATTCCCCGTCCATTTGTGTGACCCGCGGATCCTCGACGCCGAACTCTTCGTAGGCCGCAAAAGGACTGTCTCGGGCAGGCGTCAGAAAGGGCTCCGGATGAGCGGTGAAGTGGAATCCGTCAGCGCTGCGTGCCAGCCCAATGATCGACCGTCCCGTGCGTAGATGGGAACGGAACAACATGATGTACTCGTTGTCATGCTTCACCACCGCCGCGTTGTGAACCGTTTCTACCGGGTAAGGAATCTCGGCTTTGGTGAGGATGGGATTGTGAGCGTAACGTCTGACGATGTCCGACTTCATGATTTTCTCGCTGCTTCCAGATCAAAGATTGTGCTGTAAACCCGCTCGTACGCCTCCACCATGGTTTCGATCGAGAAGCATTCCTGGACCCGTCGGCGGCATGTGATGCGGTCGATATCACCTAGTCGTTTCATGGCCCGCGCCGCCTCGTCAACGGTGTTGACCAGGAAACCCGTCTGACCATCTTTGATCACTTCGCGGCACGAGCCGAGGTCCATAGCAATTACGGGGACGCCGGCAGCATTGGCCTCCGCCAAGACCAGTCCGAATCGTTCCGGGATGGTATTCAGATGTAGCAGCGCTCGCGCTTTCGCAAACA
This sequence comes from uncultured Acidobacteriota bacterium, assembly GCA_963753205.1. Lineage (GTDB taxonomy): Bacteria > Acidobacteriota > Terriglobia > Acidiferrales > UBA7541 > Palsa-295. The sequence goes on from CAVWBL010000006.1 coordinate 715,293, forward strand.
ACTCGTTCTTGCCCGCCACGTCTACTGTCCCGATGTATCTGATCGTCTGATCGAGCTGCGGCTCGACTTTTTCGCGGAAGTAGGTCTGATCCTGGATAATACCGGCGATGAGCAGCGGCAATCCGCTTAGGCGAGCCGCCTCGATCGCCAGATGAACACCTTTGTCCGGATGAATCCGGCCGAGGAAGACCAGGTAGTCTCCGGCAAGTTCCTGGATTGGGTACAACGACAGGTCGATTCCATTATACACCGTGGCCAGATAATTCAGACCCGGTGCGCGATCAGAGTCGCTTATGGAGACAAAATATCGGTCACGATACTTCTGATACATGGGCATGATTTTGGGAGACGAGAATCCGTGGATGGTCGTGAGTACGGGCGTCGCCACGAGACGTGTATAGGACAGAGCCATGAAGTCGTAGTGGCTGTGAATGAGGTCAAACTCAGCGGCGTGCTCGAATGCTTCGGAGATGTGAAGGTATTCGGCTACTTTGGGATCGATGGCTGGATCTTCTTCATATCCCCGGTCGACCACGGCATGCAGGTGAGCTCGGGTCACAGAGTCTCGAGTGGCGAACAACGTCACATCCCACCCACGGGACACCAGTCCTTCGGCGATGTTGCTGGCGACCGTCTCCCACGCGCCGTATTGCCGGGGAGGTGTTCGCCAAGCGACAGGCGATAGGACAGCCACTTTTTTGTTGGGGCTGGTCATGCCGGTAATGGAGTTTTCTCTTCCATGGCACTCAGCACCTCGGCGAGCGCGACGGTTGCGAAACCAGTGGCGTGATCGGCCAAGCCATAAGGAATGATTAGCTCGCCGTTGTGGATCAGAGCGCCGCAGGTATAAACGACATTGGGAACGTAACCTTCACGCTCGTTCTCATTCGGCTTGAGCAAGGGCTCGCGGAGCCGTCCGATCACTTTGAACGGGTCGTCGCGATCAAGGAGGAACGCGCCGATGCAGTACTGCCTCATTGGGCCAACACCGTGGCTGAGGACCAGCCACCCAGCATCGGTCTCCATCGGAGATCCGCAATTCCCGAGCTGGACCAGTTCCCAGGGAAAGGCTGGTTTGAGGAGCACCTTGCGCTCATTCCAGAAATGGACGTCGTCGGAAAACATCAGGTAAATGTTCTCATTGTCCTGCCGGGAGAGCATCGCATAGCGGCCGCCTATCTTTCGTGGGAAAAGCGCCATACCTTTGTTTTCCGCAGCCGGACCATTCAGGGTAATGAATCGAAAGTTGAGGAAGTCAGAAGTCACCACCAATTCGGGGACGATGACCCTGCCATCGAAGGCGGTGAACGTAGCATAGTAGATGTGGGTACCGTCGTCGTTCCGAAAGCGAACGAAGCGGGCGTCTTCGATGCCGTTGCGTTGCGAAGGAGTGGCTGGAAACAGTATCCGTTCAGACAACTGTTGCTCCGGCCGGAACTGGACCTCGTAGTTCGACCGGGCCAGCATCCAAATCCCCTGTGCTGTATTTTGATCTTCCTGCGTCATTCCGTCTGGCAGGCGAAACTCCTCGCTTTGGAGCGCGGCGCGAAGATCATCGAGTGCAAATGACTCCCCGAGTTTGTTCATGACCCGGCGCGTGAACTCGCCGCTCAATCCCAGTTCACTGAGTTTTCGCCGGAACTGTGGCCTCTCGTACTGGGGATTGGGGATCTGACGGGGCTCCGCAAGAAAATCGGAAGCCGATAAAACTTCGATCTGCTGATCGGGATGGATAATGCCGGTCCGGAAGGTGATGGAAGAAATGTGTCCTTCCCCGGTCGCGCGCAAGCTGAGAACAAACCGCAGCGCGCCCGGCGGCAGAACAGTTTGGTCGGGATGAGGCACGATGGAAGGATTGAACAGGGCAGCGGATTCTAAAGAGTATTCGGCCAGAAAATAGGAGCCAACCAGGAGCCGCCTTTGTTCCGACACACCATCGACCGTCGCCAAAGATTCGCGGACCTCTTCGAAGCGCTGCAGGAAGAGATTGCGGATTTGCCGGTGGCGCGGAGATAACTCAGCGGAGACTTCTTCCAGTAGCCGACTGACTTGATCCTCTGGGATCGCCATGATCCTGCCGATAATCCGGGCCACCCGCTCGGGACCGCCCGGACTGAAGGGGCGGAGCAGCACACGGGATTGGTCAGGCTTGAGGATTGTGGCGGTACGTTTCAGGTGCATGGGCATGGGGGTTGCGGGCTACTCCTGGATGGCGATCGGTTCTCTAAAACTAGTCCGGATGTTTTGTGCTAATTGCATCTCCGCCAATGAAAGTAAGAAGGCCAGGGTTGATTCCGCTCCCTCGTTCCCATTGACTCGATCTACATGCAGCCCATCGTGGCAGCCGCCTGTCTCAGGAGAGTAGAGTTCGAGGCCAAGATCGTTCCAGCCGATGAACCAATCAAAGGCACTTTGCGCGTGTTCATACCACCATACATCCGAGGTGACGCGATAAGCCTCCAGGCAAGCCGAGACGGTTGCTTGCGCCTCAATAGGCTGCTGGTCGAAATTGGCGCGCGTGCCGCCGCGGCGATAGAACCCATTACTTCCAATCGGCCGAAAGTGGCCTTTCTCGGACATCTGTAATTTAGTTAGCCACCGTAGGCTATCGAGGCCGCGCTGAAGCACTGCCGGCTGTCCGGTTGCCTCCCCGCTCACAATCAAGGCGTGCGCGAGTTTCGCGTTGTCGTACGAGAGTTCCCCTTCAAACCATTGCCAGTTCGGGTGCGCACTCGCTTCAAATAAAGCCATGAGCCGGCAAGTCAGTGCCTCTCGAGCTTGGTTGACGAGGCTATCGCCGCTCAAGCGACGCAGGTATTCATGGATGCCGATCAAGCCGAACGCCCAAGCCCGAGGAGATGTGAACCCGGTCAACTCGGGCAATGCCAGGGCGAAGAGCTGTCCTGACATCATCTGGAAACTGCGAAAGGATGATCGCCCCACGGCTGTGCCCAGCGCCCAGAGCGCCCGACCTTGACAGTCCTCCGAACCCTGTTCATCCAGCCAGTGCCGTTCAAAACTAAGGTGGTTGTGGAAGCGTTTCGTTTTGATATCGAAGGCGTGATGGAGGAACGCCCCGGCGGTGGTGCCTAGTGTTCGCACCGGCTCCGGATTCTCGCCCAATTCATCGAGCAGCACCGCCAGGATAAACGCACGCGCGTTATCATCCGTGCAGTAGCCCTCTGAAAAATTCGGAACACTGAAAACGGCGTGTTGAAAAACTCCTGTGGAATCTGTCATCCGCGAAAGATGACTCAGCTTCATCGGCGGCAGTTCCCGCGGCTTTTGGTCGAGGGTCTTGGTGGCAAGAAATTTTCGCGTCCGAGCGGCCCCTTCCGCCCGGGAACACGCGAAGGAACGCATATACATCTGGGCCACGTTGCTCCACACCATCTCGCGCCCTATCTTGTAGGCATTCTTGCGCATGGCATGCCGGCGGGTGTCGTCGTGCAGCAAACCGATCACCTCGCGTGCGATAGCCGATGCATCGCTAAATGGCACCAGCACACCGCGATCTTCCGCCAGCAACTCCGCTGCGTGCCAGTAAGGAGTGGATACCACGGCTTTGCCGGCTCCGAATGTGTACGCCAGCGTTCCTGACGTAATCTGCGCTTCGTTCAAGTATGGCGTGATGTAAAGGTCCGCCGCGCCGATGAACTCCTTGAGATTCTCAATGCCCACAAACTGGTTGTAGAAGATGACGCTCTTGTCAATTCTGTTCTTCTTAGCAAGAATCTCGAGACTGAGCCGGTAGGCTTCCCCATGATCCCGCAGCTCGTTAGGATGGGTGGCGCCAAGGAGGATATACACCACCTCGGGGAACTCGGCCAGAATCTGCGGCAGGGCATTGAGAACATATTCAATACCCTTGTTCGGCGAGAGCAGCCCGAACGTTAGCAGCACCACCTTTCCTTCCACCCCGAACTGATCCTTGAAATAAGTCGGATCGACGAAGCCTACATCCGGAATGCCGTGCGGGATGAGGTCGATCTTCGTTGGCGGTGCTTGGTAAATATCCTGCAGCATCTGCCGCCCGCGCTCGGCCATGACTACGAGTCTGGTAGACAGAGAGATTAGCCCCTCCATCACGCGTCGCTGCTCGGCTCTCGGTTCACAGAGTATGGTATGAAGCGTTGTGACCACAGGCATTCTCAATTCGCGCAGAAGTGCCAAGATATGACCACCGGCTGGGCCACCGAAAATGCCGAACTCATGTTGCAGGCAAACAATGTCCACATTGCTGATGTTGAGAAAGTCCGCTGCACGGAGATAGGACGACAGGTCCTTCTCCTCAATTTCGAAGCGAACTACGTCGGGGTACTCGTAGCCACCAGGAATGTCGTTGACCGCGACAGCGAGGCACTCGCTCTGGGGGTGTGCGCTTCGGACGGCGGCAAGCAGGTCAGACGTGAACGTAGCTATGCCGCACTTGCGGGGCAGGTGGTCGCCAACAAAGGCAATCTTACGGACTTCAGAAGGGCTATTCATGAAAGCGTTCCTCTGCTGCCGACGGCTCGGCGCCGCATCGATCCATCTGATTCTCCAGGGAGCTCTCCGCACTGGAAACGAATTGGGTCCCTGATGTTTATCGGAACCGTAATTGACGGGCCCCTCGAAATTGCCGGTCTTGCTGCGACTGGGCTGACCGTCGCCACACTCCTCTCTTAGGAATTGCGACAAATTAAGTTACAGAAACTCTCATCGCCGGCCGCTGGGTGCGGATCGTTCTGGCCTAAATGAGTGCCACTCGCGGATTTGTTCGGACACCTCAGTCTTCTCGCGCTCGTCTGTAGCATTTTCCCACCGACGGCAAAGTTCTTCGAGTCGGGCATCCACGAATCCGGCTCGTCCTGGGATTCCGCCCTCGCAGCCCATCCCGCGTAGTGCTCTGTAGGAACAAACACTTGCGTTTCACCGACCGCCGAAGGCCGCCAGCTCTCGTGCCAGCGTTACTTGTCCACGGGCGCTCCGACGTATCGCGCCACCATGGAAGGATAGCGATTCGCCCATGCCGCAATATCCGAGGGGAGGATAACTGTCGCCGGAGGCGCGGCACCGTTAACCTGCGTCACGAATTCAGCTAGCTTTTGTTGCAAAGCCAGCTTTGCGCGTGGGTCAGCATCCTCGCAGATGCATAGCCGGTATGCGTAACCTTTGTTGATTAAGTCTCGCACATACTGCTTACTTGCTCCGAGGATTTCCTCACGAAGATCGGCCTCGGTCACGTCCGCAACCGGCGTGCCTTGAACTGCCACATCGAAGGTCCGGCAAGACGACCTTCTGGATCGTTGCCTCGATCGATCTGGGTGTCGACGCCGCCGTCAGGTACGTTGACCCTCAGGTTCGTATGGACATCCGCCGGCGCAATGCCCAGTTTCGCGGCGGTGGCGCGCAAAAGACTGTCCATTAAGCCAGTAAAAGGCTTCCCGGTCCCCTCGAGAAACAAGCGGAAATGGTCGGCGGTTATGAAAGGGAGCATTGCCTCATCCCATCACCAATTCTAGTCGCCACTCTACCAGTCTTCCTTCAGAGTCGAAAGGCAAGCCGATACCTGCATCTTGCTGAGAGCGATGCTCGATCTCTTGCTCTTCCCGCTCCGAGATTGTCACGTCCCGGCGTTTGATACGTCCGCCTACGGTCTCCACTAGCACTTTTCGCGCCACCAAACCACGTGTCACTCAAGCGTGCGGCCCGCTCCGACCTGGACGCGCTAATCTCTCCGCTTCTGTCCCCTGTTTCGCGTCCTTGCTCCCCCGGCTGTGGGTGAAGGGAGCAAGGACTCCCCAAAACAGGAGGACAAGAAAGATGAAAGTCGAACAAGCAAAACAGATCGCAGGCAACGCAATCGAGCAACTCCGGCAGGCACTCGAAGCCGGCCACAGTGAGCAGCTCAAGGAATATCTCGCGCGATGGCGCGCTTCCGGTGCTACTGAGAGCCATGACTTACTCGTGGGGCAACGTAATGCTGATCGCTTCGCAGAAGCCGAATGCGACGCACGTCGCGGGCTTTCACGCTTGGCACAAGCTGGGCCGCTTCGTCGTACCAACCGCGCGTCCTCGCATTAATGACAAACCAGGTGCTTGACATCCAAAATGAGGACCCCATCCAACACAACGTGCACCCCACGCCGCACGAAAATCCGCCATTCAACATGACTCAAGTGATTCACGGCGCTCCCATCCAGCGGACATTTGCGAATCCGGAATTTGCCATCCGATTTATGTGCAATCTCCATCCCTGGATGCGCGCCTACGTGTTTGTCTTCTCGCATCCCTATTTCGCCGTCACTACGACGGCCGGCACTTTCGATCTCAAAAACGTCCCGCCCGGTACCTATACCATCGAAGCCTGGCAGGAAAAGTACGGAACCCAAGACCAGACAGTGACCGTTGCTCGAAAGGAGAGCAAATCATTAAGCTTTTCATTCAAGGCGCCATAGAGCATCGGGAAGAGCTGTAGGCCTGACATGTCTTTGCAATTGGTATCCCTTGAGTATTACTTCGAATTGTCCAACGGAACGGCCGCGTGGATGTATCCCGCTTTCGAAAAGTCGCTATCCAACCAGCCATACTTTGCCGTGTACAAGAGAAACGCGTAGTCGCCGGATGCGCGAGGTCTTTTTTCTCCGCCCTAGTTTGTGCCGCCAATTCAGTTGTGATCTGCTCGGCCAAAAACCGCCTCTGATATCTATAAATCAAATTTGAGCGCTGCCGGGCCCCCTGGCTCTGGCCCGATTTCCTACGGCAAAAACCTTAGATGGCTGCAGTCCGCGGAATTCCCCGAGACATTTTTACTAGGTCTATCGGATTGGCCTCAGGAGCTTCTACAGACACTCTTCTAGAGCATGAAGGGGGTTCACCGGTAATGACATTCGATGTAACTTTTTCTCAGAACTGCAACCCTTGCTATCAGCCATCACTCATCGAGAAGTCCTGCGCCCAAACGACCTTCAACAAGTTGAGCATCGTTCAGCCGAAATGCGTTCGCTCGTCGCGTTCGATGCATTTCTCAATTCTTCTAACGGCCCTGGTAGCTCTCCTTGGCTCGGCAGCCACTGTCTCAGCTCAGGTATATGCGGGGCCCGGGAACGCAATTTTGGCCCCAGGTGCCACGCGGACTTTCACTATAACCGTTCCGTCAGGCACCACCCTGGGGGCGGTTTCTGTGCTCACTTTCGGCGCGCCGAATCTTGATTTTACTTCGGTGCCGACCGGCACTACGTGCCCTAACGTTACAGGCGGTACGTGCACTGTCGAAGTTCAGTTTCAGCCGAAGGCGCCGGGAAGGCGTCAAGGAGTGGTATTGCTCACGGATCCGAGCGGGAATGCGCTCCTGACCGTTTCATTGGATGGCGCGGGCACAGGCGCCGTGGCTGCCTTTGCACCAAGTATTATTTCGACGTTAGCCGGCGGCGGAACGGGCGGCGATGGAGGTGCGGCTACTGCCGCGCAATTGTCTATGCCAATGGGAGTTGCAATCGACGGCTTCGGCAATTATTACATTGCGGACCAGAAAGCCAATAAAGTGCGTAAGGTGACTCCCTCGGGAGTCATTTCTACTTTTGCAGGAACGGGCACGCCCGGTTTCTCGGGCGACGGTGGCCCAGCAACCGCCGCGCAACTAAACGGCCCAACGGATGTTGTCGTGGATGGGGCTGGATTTGTCTATATATCCGATACGAATAACAACGTCGTGCGGATGGTCGATACTAGGGGAATCATCTCGACCTATGCGGGACAATACTACGCACCCGGCACGACTCCTCCCGCAGTGTGTTCGACAGCCACAAATTCGGTCGGCGACGGCTGCCCCGGTAATAAGATCATACTGAATACTCCCATGGGCCTTGTATTTTGCCACGCCCAAAATCTCCACATCGCGGACAAACTCGACAACCGGGTCCGCACCATCAACCGCATCGGCTACAACACATTCACACAGGTGGGAGACGGCGTGCAGGGCTACAACGGTGACGGCGAACTGAACACCAGCGCCGAACTCAACGGCCCGGTGGGTTTGGACATGGATGCCGCAAATTATATCTACGTGGCGGATAGCGGCAACCACATCATTCGCAAAACTCTGCTCACGGGGACGACGCCGAATCCTATTGCAACAGTTGCCGGCACGCCCGGCGCCTCCGGAAATTCCGGCGACGGCGGCGCGGCCGTCAGTGCCGAATTGAACAGCCCATTTGGCGTGAGAGTCGATGCCGCGGGCGATCTTTACATTGCGGATTACGCTAGCGACGTAATTCGAAAAGTAAATGGCGCGACAGGAGTGATCTCGACGATCGCGGGTAAGGGAAGCGCCGGTTACACTGGCGATGGCGGCGGCGCAGACCAAGCGCAATTCAACGGTCCGGCCGACTTTGCGATTGGCGACAACGGGAATCTTTACATCGCCGATTCGCAAAACGCGGCAATACGCAAGGTCGATGTTGCCGACGCGCCTTCACTCTCCTTCGCCGCTACCATGACGGGTTCGACGAGCACCGCTCAGGATGTTTCCGTGATGAATCTGGGGAATGGGCCGCTGAACCTTAGCCAGATCACTACAGCCGCCAACTACTCTCTCGGCGGCGCGAATAGCTCATGCAGCTTATCGGGGGGCGAGGCGCTTAACGCGGCCGAAAGCTGCACTTTGGGCATTGAGTTCGCTCCGACTACGGCCGGCACCATCACCGGCACTGTCGTCCTTGCCGATAATGCGACGCCGCCATCTCAAACGATTGCGTTGAGCGGCACCGCAACTTCGACCATGGCCGCGGCTTATAGCCTCACGGCTAAAACGCCGACAATTTCCATTAGCGCGGGCACAAACGGCACGGCAACGCTGGTCCTGAACTCGAACAATTACGCAGGCACGGTTTCTTTCACGACGAGCGTTACGTCAACCGACGGAACGCCCGCAGATTTAACGGCTAGTGCGAGTCCTGTCACTCTGACGTCCGGCGGCTCAGGAACCTCCACAGTTACGATTGCAGCTAATGAAAGCGCTTCGAATCGCGCTCCGTCAACTCCATGGAAAGGCGGCACCACCGTATTCTGCGCCTTCCTCATAGGTTTACCGCTCATCTTCCGGCGGAAACGCATTGTGGGTCTGCTCCTATTCGCATTGGCAATTCCGCTGGCAGGTCTCTTGATCGCTTGCAGTGGCTCGACCGACCCGCCCAAGGCACCCGTGGGCCACGCAGCGAGAACGTACGTGGTGACGGTGACTCCAACGGCGAGCGCCGACGGATCAATAGCCGTGACAAACCCAGCGCCTGCGAATATTACGGTAACAGTGCAGTGAACTGAGGGAACTAGGACTTTAAGCAGGCCGTGGGGAACAGACGGTGGTGTATGCGACGCCGCAACTTGGCGCGGCGCAGCACTATCGGTGTCAATCAAAAATAACCGTCTTCTTGCCGTATAACAGAATGCGATTCTCGATGTGCCATCTCACAGCGCGCGACAGCACCGCCCGCTCCAGATCCCGCCCCTTTTGAATCAGGTCGTCCAGCGTGTCGCGATGAGAGATCCGTACGACGTCCTGCTCGATAATCGGTCCATCATCGAGAATCTCGGTGACATAGTGGCTAGTCGCTCCGATCAGTTTCACGCCGCGCGCGAACGCCCGCTGGTGCGGGTGTCCTCCCACAAATGCGGGCAAAAACGAATGATGAATATTGATGATCCTGTGCGAAGGATACGCCGCAATGAAATCCGGCGAAAGAATCTGCATGTAACGAGCGAGGATCACGAGATCGATCCCATGCTCGCGAAGCAGTCGAACCTGCTGGCGCTCTACGTCATGCTTCGTTTCCTTCGAAACCGGAATCATATGGAGCGGAATCTGGTAGAAATCCGCCCAACGCCGCGCGTCCGGATGATTGGCGATGAGAAGGGGAATCTCGCACGCCAGTTCGCCTGTGTCATGACGATAGAGTAGGTCTACAAGGCAATGCATGTACTTGGAAACAAGGATTGCCACGCGTGGGCGGTTCGCGGAAAGCGCAACGCGCCACTCCATATGGAAGCGGTCCGCAATCGGTTGAAACGCTGCGGCAAACTCGCGCATATCGACCGCGAATCCGTCCAAGTCCCACTCGACGCGCATCAGGAAAAGTTTTTGCTCCCGGTCCTGATGATCGTCAGCGTGCAGAATGTTGCCGTTCGCGCGAAAGATAAAATCCGCGATTGCCGCCTCGATTCCCCTCTGGTCCGGACAGCTCACCAGCAATATCGCGCTGTTTGCCAAAATACTCCTTGTCGACGGGTCTCTTATCCTTCGAGCAGCTTTGCCCAGCCAGCAATTCGCTTCAAAGACGCTGCATGCGTGTGGTCCAGTTGCAATGGCGTGATCGAAACGGCGCCTTCGACAATTGCGGCATGATCCGTTCCCGGCTCGATGTCCGCTGCCACTTTTTCTTCCGAAATCCAGTAGTAATGCCGCCCGCGCGGATCCACGCCCGGTTGCAGCAGCGTTCGGGTCACTTTTGGCGATTGCCGCGTGATGCGCACAGGGCCGCCATTCCATCCTTGCGGAATGTTCACGTTGAGCACGACTCCCAGCGGCAATCCTTCCTTCAATACCAAAGGCACAAGCCGCTTCGCAAACTCCGCAGCAGGCGAATAGTCGATATCAAGTCTTCGGAACACCACAGAAAACGCGATTCCCGGCGTTGCATGCACGGCCGCTTCCTTTGCCGCTCCCACCGTCCCGGAATAATGAATGTTTTCACCCAAATTTCCGCCGCGGTTGATCCCTGAAACCACCAAATCGGGCTTATCTGGCCCCTTCAGCATAGTAGTAAAGGCGATAATCATCGCGTCCGCCGGCGTGCCCTCCACGGCGTGTTCGCCTTCCACAATCGTTTCCCAATACACCGGCTGTCGCAGCGTCAACGATTGTGACGCGGCGCTCCTTTCACTCAGGGGAGCGACAATTGTCATTCTCCCAAGCTCTCGCATCGCATCCGCGAGCGCCCGCAGCCCGCGCGCGTTTATCCCATCGTCGTTCGTAACCAGAATATGTGCCATCTGAATTTGCCCTCGGGCGGGATTGTCTGCGGAAATCTTTGCGGACTCCACCCATTGCACGCTATTCGCGTAAGATAAATGATCGCGAAAGCGAACCAACAGAAGAAACAATGTTTCTTATGAACTTCCGGTCGGTTGAGTAGAAAGCAGCTCGATCTATTGCTTCGTCATCGTAAGGCCTGTCACTGTGCCTTCCGTGTTGTGGGCGAAGCGAATGCCGTAAACGCCATCGGTAGACTTCAATTTCCCAGGCCCCACGATATCGCTCTTTGGATAGCTCGCAACCTCGGCGCCATTGATCGAGCAAGAGACTTTGTCACCCGAAACAGTCATCGCGATTTCCTGCGTCACCGGGGAACCCGGCGCTGCCGCTTTGTGCACCGACGCGGCTTCCTCGCCCTCACGTCCGTTCATCTGAAAAGGTGCGGGACCCATTCCCCGCACAATAAACCTGCCATTGCCATACGCCGCGCAATAAAGGTATGTGGACTGCGGCGTACCCATGTCATTCCCCGCGATTACGATTCCGTAAGGATGCGGGTGGGTGTTCAAATTCATGAATTTCGGCTCATTGAATGTGGCCTGCACCGTGTAATTTCCGCTCGCAACGTCCTTTGGATTCCAATACGTCACGGCTGGGCCGGTTGTCACATGTAGCACGCCGCCTTCTTCGGTAAGCTTCGCGTCCTTTACGGACATTCCTCGTCCCGCCTCGCTCGCGTCAACTTCTCCCTGCCAGCCCGGGACTGAAATGCCGCCGTTTTCGATCGAGCGCGATTGATCCTGAGCCGGAGGAGCTGCGGCCGCACGGGCCGTGTGAGCCTGCACAAAAAGAAACCCTCCGGCGCACAGCGCCATCGCGCCAATTCCCAACATTCCAATCTTCACTGTAATTTTCATGTCGTCCTCCCAGCCGTCCTATGCGCCAACCGCGCATGTGTCATCACGCCGTCGGAATATTAACTGGCGCTTAATTGCGCCCTTCTGATGGTGGGCCCGCAAGGATTTGAACCTTGGACCAACGGATTATGAGTCCGCTGCTCTAACCGCTGAGCTACGGGCCCCGCCTTCTGTAACCTCGTGATTTTATATTCATTTCGACAGAGTTTGCAGGGAATTCAGGTGACCTCAAATAACTACCGCAAATTCGGTTCCTCCCGGGGTCTGATCATCGATACCCCTAACCTCTAGGCTCTTTCCGGTAGGCAAGGAAGGCGCGAACTGTGAAGGAATTTCACGGGCCGATAGAACAATAGTACAAAGGGCGCCACATCCGCATCCCGTCTAAGTGGAGGCACTACTGATAGTTAAGGCGAAGGGAGGAATCTGGCAAGACCCGTGCGTCCGCTCACGCCGTCGGATAACGAGACAAAAAGCGGGGAGGCGTCTAAGCGGCGCCTCCCCATGGCTGACTTGTTTTGCTTTGCCAGCTACGGAAAGCCTTGAGGCCGGACGAAAATGGAAAGACCTTGGATGGATACTTTGATGGACGCGCTCCAGCCGCCTCCCTCGAAAAAGCCCGCGGCTGAAGAACCCGCACTGCAAGAGCCTGAGTTTGGTGATACTGCGTCTGAGCGACCGAGTATGTCTGCGCCGATGTCCGATAGTTTCGCTAGCGTACCGCGCCACCCCTGGACGCAGCCCACAAAGTCTCCCCTCGAATATGAAGGAAGCACTTATTGGAACCAATCCTGGTCGGATCGAATTTTAGGGCACGCACCTGCCATCATGGTCGTCGTGCTTTTTGCGGCCGCCCTCGGAGCGTTATCTTTCTTTTATAGAGTGCAGGTTGGCGACTCACTGATTCGCCTGGGTGAAAAGGTTTCCGGCGAGCCAATACAAGTATCTGCAGCATCACCGCCCCGGACGAAGGTTTCGACAGTGCCGTCCGCATCTCCGCCGCCGATGCAGTACGGTTCAACTCAGCCTGTTGCCTCGTCCGATTCTTCGGTTCCCAAAGCGGACACTGCGCAAGGCGCCCCTGCCAATTTGCCTATCAATTCAAAGGCTTCTCCAAAAACAAATTCGAACGATAGAGCGGCGGCTTCGGACTCGCGAGATGAATTCGGGCCGCGCCCGACGGAGGAGATTTCCCCTCAAACTTCCGCAGACATTGACAACGGTCGGGCCGACTTTCAAATCGCTAACACGTTTCTGCACCAGGCTCGCACTCCCGACGCGAAGGCCAGAGCGGCGGCATTGTTGTGGGCGGCGGTTGCAAAGGGAAGCTCGGATGCCGAAATAGAGCTAGCCGATATTTATGGGCGAGGCGACGGCGTTCGCAGAAATTGCCAGCAGGCCCGCATTCTGCTAGCTGCCGCGCGCGACAAACACAATCTACTCGCGGGCAAAGAGACAGACGAACTCAGAGTGTATGGCTGCAGATAATCTTTGGGGAAAAGGCTTACTGCTTACGGCGCGACCCCAAGGACTCGGTGCTTGACGATAGTTTCAAAGCCGCCCGTGCTCAACTGTTGTTGAGCGGCAATTGCGGACGCCAGATCGGTATAAGGTCCCACATCCACGCGATAAAAAGGATCTCCGTTTCGCGTGCTCACGAATGCGGGGAAGCTTTTGTTTTTTAATAGAGCGGCCAGGGCGTTCGCATTTTCCGTGTGGGTCATCGCTCCGGCCTGCAGCAGAAATTCAAAATGTCTCGTTGTTCTGGCCGCGTCAGCAGTAGTGTTCTGCACCGCGCTAGCGCCCGCTAGATCGGAATTCGCCGTAGCAGTTACAGCAGAGTTGATCGTTTCAGGCGGCGGTGCGGGGTTTGGCAATGGCGTCACCTTGCCGGTCATCTCCGCCGTGACCCTCAACCCTAGCGGCAGCTCTTGCTTCGACGGTTTCAACTGCACGATCACATCGAGAACGTCACGATCCGTTTTCTGGGAAGGGTCGTCGCTTAAAACGGACTTCGATTGCATCGCCTGCGATATTTCCACTACTTGGCCGTCGAACTGTTTCCCGGGATACGCATCCGCCGTGACGATGGCCGCCTGACCTAATTTAACTCGCCCGATATCGCGCTCGTCCACCTCGGCTCTTACGCGGCGAACGGACTCATCCGCAATTGTGAATAACGGTTGGGGAACGAGAGTGCTGTACGATTCTCCCGCCTTCGTCAAAACCTTCAAAATCGTTCCCGAAATTGGTGCGCGCACGTTGCACTTTTCGAGCTTGTCCGTCGCTACGGCGACGCTCTGTTCGGCCTCCGCCACTTGCGCGTCGGCACGAGATACGTCTTCCGGAAGAGGCTTTGCATCGGCTAGGTTCTGTTCATCCTGGGCTCTCTGATAATTTGCTTGGGCAACATCAAAATCGCGCGTCGCTTGATCGAATATATCGCGCGAAATCTCGGATTTCTGATACAGCGCGTCCATTCGCTTCAGATGATCCTGCGCTTGGAGCATTACTGCCTTCGCCGCATCCGTAGCTTGAGCGGCCGCGGCGCGTTCTTCCTCGCGATTTCCCCGGAGCAGCCGAATTCGCGCCTGCCGCGCGCTATCGGCTTCTGCCTTCGCCAAATCGACTTGCGCGCTTATATCGTCGCAGCTGATGACGGCGAGGAGCGCGCCCTTGTTCACCTGCTGGCCTTCATTGACGAGTACTGCCTTCACAACCCCATCTGCGGCCGCGCCGACGGAGATTGTTTCGCCGCGCCCTTCCACCCGGCCGAGAGCGGCGAGTTGTACTGTCGAGCCTGCGTGTTCGTTAGATTCCAAGAGCGCCGGCTGCTGTGGCGCCTTGACCCATATGAAAAGGGGAACCAGTAGGGCAAGTCCGGCGACGGTAATGGCGATGAGCTTGCGCATCAGTCTAGCCGTTCAGCAACCTTTCCATCTCGCAACGCAACCACGTTCTTCGCAAAACCGCGAAGCCGCTCGTCGTGAGAAACAATCACGACCGTTCGTTGGCCAACTTCCGCAACCTCGCGCAAAATTTTGGCAATCGCTTCGCCGGCCTTCGAATCGAGAGAGGCGGTTGGCTCGTCGGCAAGCAGGATTTTCGGTTCGCGCACGAGCGCACGCGCGATTGCCACTCTCTGTTTCTCGCCGCCACTCATTTCGTCAGGCTTGAGGTGTTTCTTGCCCCCCAATCCGAGATCGTCCAGATACTTTTCCGCTTTGGACAAAACGTCCTGCCTTCTCTTTCCGCAGACTTCCATCGCAAGCGCCACGTTATCCAGCGCGGTTAGCGAGTCAAACAGTCGGAACGCCTGAAATACAAACCCAATCTGCTCTCGCCGAATATTAGACAGCTCGTCTTCCTTTAATTCTGTGACTTCCTTTCCGTTCACTGTTACGCGGCCGCCTTGCGGCTTAAGCAAACATCCAAGCACGGAAAGCAGCGTCGTTTTCCCGCTGCCCGAAGGCCCCATGATCAAAGTAACGCCAGCGATTGGAAACGCCAGCGAAACGTCCGAGAGCGCGCGGACCGATGCGTCGCCTTTTCCAAGCGTCACGTTGATTCCGTCCACCGATAGCTGGCAGTCAGACACGGAACACTCTCGCAGGTTCCACCGAAAGCGCCGTGCGGATCGAGACGATCGACGCAAGCACGCACATCGCAAACGCCGGGACCCAGACGGCGGGAATCAGCCAAAGCGGCAGATAAATCCACGCCACAGCCTTCTGCGCGAATTGCACGGCCGGAATCGCCAACAGCGCTCCCACCAAGCCTCCCGCAGCACCGAACGCTAAAGCTTGGGCGACGACGATGTTTGCAATAAATCTTTTCGAAGCGCCTAGCGCCTTCAACGTGGCAAATTCCTCAAGACGTTCCAGCGTGGTGGCGTAGATCGTTTGCGATACGAGCACAAGCCCGATCAGGAACGCCAGAAAAGCAGCCGTTAGAATTGCGGCCCCGGCCCCCGTCTGGCCTACCCAATAAAGCTGCGAGCGATGCTCGAATTCCCCGTGCGTCCAAACTTTCACTTCGGGTAGTTCGGACGCCAATCTGGCTCTGACGGAGTTCGCATCGTAGCCCTTCGCGACTCGGACCGTTAAATAGGCGACCTTGTGATCCCCGAGTCCCGAATATCGTCCCGCATCTTCAAAAGATGAAAACGCATAGGGCGAGCCGAGAAAGGATGAGAAGCCGGTCACCGTGCTCGCAATGTGGGCCCGCATGCCATTTATCTCCACGTCCTGAGGCGTCGTAAAGATTTCCAGTTCACGAGCGTTCGTTTCGTCCACAAGAATTGCTTCCGGTTCCATCGCATGCAGCGAGCCACGCAGGTAGGGAAGAGGAAGCCGCGGTCCGGCGTTCGGATCCGCTCCAATGAGAACGACGATCCGTTGCTGGCCGTCGGGCATGCGATAAGAGACAAAGTTCACCGACAACCGGCTCACTGACTCGACTCCGGGCACCCCCTGCGCGATTTCCTTAAAGCGCCCATCCATGGTCGACGCAAAATCAAAGCAAACCACGCCGCGTGGCGCAATCCACAGGTCGGCATCCGTGGCATTGATTATTTTCCCCGCCGCCCTCAAAAAGCCGATTAGCAAACTGCATTGAAAAATCATCAAAAACACGGCAAACGCCACGCCCAGCGATGTCACCACCATCCGCGTCCGGTCGTGCAACAGGTTTTGAAGCGCTAATCTCAATTTGAAGACGCTGCTTACGCCTAAGCAACCCGGCGTCCGCTCGGCACACGCTGCAGGCGCGACCATGCCGTTAGAACGCTTCCGTTCCCTATTCCCAGGGTCTAAAGCAGAAGCGCCGGTTCCAAGCTAGTTCATCAGAGGGTGTATCTGATTGCAACGAAACGCGATGGCAGGAGTGTCGTGTCTGTTATTGTGCGCACGGGTGTTCCACCATGGCGACCGCAGGATCAGCCCCCAGAGTCTCACCTCTGAGGGCTGATCCGAAGAGCGGAACGGAACTCGGGAGCAGACTACGACTTAAGTGCATTCCGGCAATAATCCATGCACTTCTGGAGCTCGGTCATCCGATCCGAGCCGGCCGGAATCGGATATTCAAACTCGATGATCGCGGGTATCGGCCACTTGTTGTCACGGATCAGGTGCAGCACTTCCACGATCGGCACGTCGCCCTGCCCGAACGGCACCGTCGCACCATCATACTTGCGGTCCTTCACATGGACGTGCGTGATGCGGCCGTGCTGTTCCTTAAGGAAGGGCACTGGCGAGGTCTTATTGGCCACAAGGAAATGGCCAAGGTCCAGATTGATGCAGTTGTAAGGTCCATAGCTCATCGCCTCTTCAAACATCGCCGGCGTGCCCTGCAGGTGGCCATGGAAGCCGACGCGCATCTGGTGTTTTTCCGCAAACGGAGCCAGTCGCTGCGCCAGCGGCAGCGCCATCTCGCACGAAAGTGCGTGCGCTCCCAGCGCCTTGGTCAGGTTGAAGCTGTAATCGATCTCGTCGTCGCTTAACTGCTCCATGTTATCGAATTTCACGATGGCGATCATCACGCCCACATCTTCGTACTTGGCGCGGAATGGCTTTACTTTATCCATCGAGAGACCGACGCGGAATTTGCGCAACTCTTCGCGCGCCGCGGTTATCTGCGCCTGCTGCTCGGCAGTCGCTTGTGTTCCGCGGCGGGGGCCCGGCGGCACATTCGGCGCATTCAAGAACACTTCCACCGGCTGGGACCGTAGCTCGATCCAGCCCACGCCTAGCTTCACGCAGTCCGAGAGAACTTCGTCGGGATCCATGGCGTGATTGGCCGGATCGAAGTTGTACGGTACATTCATTCCCAAGTGCACGCCGTTGATCGTCGAGTTCACCTTCGCGGGCGACGCCCCCGCGTCGCTCGCCAGATCCCCCAGAATGCCGGCTGCCGGCACAATCGAAACCGCGAACTTACCGAACTCACGTCTCGTGAAACGCATGATTTCTCCCTCCTAAATTGGTACAAATCCTTATCCAAGGGCCGATTGTGCACGCTTAGGCGACGTATCGCCGTCAGCTTCCAGGCCGAAATGACGCAACGCATTTGCGAAGCAAATGTCGCGAACCATTCCTCCGATCAGCTTTTCATCGTTCGGCAATTCTCCGTTCTCCATTTCGCGCCCGAGCAAATTGCAAAGTATTCGGCGGAAATACTCATGGCGCGGATACGACATGAAAGAGCGCGAATCCGTCAGCATGCCGACAAATCGCGAAAGAAGGCCGACGTTGGAAAGCGCATTCAACTGCCATTCCATCCCCTCTTTTTGATCGAGAAACCACCACGCGCTTCCCCATTGAGTCTTGCCCGGCGTCGCGCCGCTCTGAAAACTTCCGAGCGCCGTCGCAATCGCGTAATTGTCGGCCGGATTCACGTTGTAGACGATCAACTTTGGCAAAGCATTGTCGCGCTCCAGATGATCGAGGTACGCGCAGAGCGCCTCGGCCTGCGGCCAATCGCCGATCACATCGAAACCTGTGTCGGGTCCCAGCGTCGCCAGTGCCCGTGAATTGACGCTTCGCCGCGCCCCGAGGTGCAGTTGCTTCGTCCATCCCTTTTCCGCATCGAGACGCCCGAAAAAGAGCATTAGGAAAGAGGAAAATCGCGCGTGTTCGGTGGACGTCGCGACGTGGCCCGCCCGCGCACCCTTGAAAATGTTTGCCGCCGTCTCCTCCGAGCAACACTCGGCATAGCAGTGTGACAACCCATGATCGGAAAGTCGGCAACCCATCGCGTGGAAAGCTGCGTGGCGTTTACGCAGCGCATCGAGAAAGTTGGCAAACGTGTCGATCTCGACGTCTGCAGCACTCTCTAGCTTCCCAACCCACGAATTGAACCGCTCCGGCTGATCGACGCCGAGTGCCCGATCCGGCCGAAACGTCGGATAGACGCGTGTCGGCAGCTTCGAAGCGGCAATCTTCATGTGCGCGTGTAAATCGCTCGTGGGATCATCCGTGGTACACAGTGCTCGCACATGGAATTTCGCGAGGATCCCTCGCGCACTCAATTCCGACTTGGCCAGCAGCGTGTGCGCACGCTTCCAGGTAGAAGCCGCGGTCGATTCGTCGAGCAATTCATCGATTCCGAAATAGCGTTTTAATTCCAGCTGCGTCCAGTGGTACAGCGGATTGCGCAGGCAGTGCGGCACGGTCTCCGCCCACGCCGCGAACTTCTCGTAAGGCGCTCCATCGCCCGTGCAGAATCGCTCGGCGATTCCGTTGGCCCGCATTGCGCGCCATTTGTAATGGTCGCCTTCCAGCCATATCTCGAAAAGGTCGCCAAACCTCCGGTCCTCCGCGATATCGTCGGGTGATAAGTGGCAGTGATAATCGAGAATCTGCTGTCCCGCCGCGTAACCGTGATACAAGCGCCGTGACGCTTTCGTTTGGAGAAGAAAGTCTTCGTGGATAAAAGGCATACTCTTCGGCCCGCACACTGAGCAGGCGGCGTTGATTGCTCTTCCCAACCAAAGAAAGCACTCAGGTAGGACGATTGTCAATAAAATTGCGTGTCCCCCGCACGGCCGGAGATCTTAAAAAATGCTGGACAAGCGTTTAATCGTGGATTATCGTCGCCGGCGGGTAGAAACCACGTTTTATTTGGCAAAATCCGCAACTTGTGACGAGATTTTCTTGCAGTCTACCGCCTCATTTGCGTCAAGTATTGCTCGCCTTGATGCGGCTCGAAAACTGGTCCTGAACCGAATATGACAGAACGGCGCATATCGAATGAACGTTACGTCGTGCAAGCGGTTGACCGCGCGCTCGACGTGCTCGAAGCATTTCACGGCAACGAAGAGAGCAGCCTCAACGCTATCTCGAAACGCGTAGGCCTCAACAAAAGCCGCACCTTTCGATTGCTCTGCACTCTCTCTCGCCGTGGGTATGTCGAGCGCACAGCCAATGGCCTGGGCTACACTCTCGGTCTCAAACTTTTTGAGCGCGCCGCCCATTTTCGGCGCGACCTGAAGCAGAGCGCGCTTCCCTTCATGGAGCGCTTGCGCAAGGATTTCAACGAAACGGTGAACCTCGCCGTGATTCATGCCGGCAAGCTGCTTTACCTCAACATTCTCGAGAGCTCGCAGCCTTTTCGGATGGCGGCCGTCGTCGGCAGCCAAATGCCCATCCAGACGACGTCGCTGGGCAAATCCATGATGGCTTACGCCCACGAAGAAGATCTGAATAATCTGCTCAAAATACTTTCGGCCAATGAATCGAGAAAGCTGAAAAAGGAACTGGAAACGGCTCGCGACCGGGGTTACGCATTCGACCGCGAAGAAAACGAACCCGGTGTCACCTGCATCGGAGCGCCGATATTCGACGACTCCGAAAAACCTGTGGCCGCGATGAGCATTTCAGGTCCCACGGGGCGCATGTCTAGTCAGGAACGCGAAATCGGCGCCGCCCTTTGCCAGAGTTGCCGGGAAATTTCGCGGCAGCTTGGGTTCATCGGTTTCGCTCGTGCGCGCAACGGAGGCAAGCCGGCGATCCGGACGCCTCGTAGTGCGGCGGAGAAAGGGCTTGAGTGAACCCTTCGCCCGATCAAACCGTCGGTTCGCATCCCTCGGCCACAGCGGTGAAAAGTGCAGACATCGAGCAGCAGAAATCGGTTTTTCACGCAGCTGTGGGCCACTGGCGATGGATCATCTGCGGCCTGCTTTTTTTCGCCACCACATTCAACTACATTGACCGCCAGGTCATCGGCCTCCTCGAGCCCACGCTAAAGACTGAACTACACTGGTCCGACCTCGACTACGCACACATTATCCTCATGTTTCAGTTTGCGTATGCGATCGGCTATCTCGTGATGGGGCCAATGATCGATTGGCTCGGCACGCGCAAGGGCTACACCGTTTCCGCATTGATCTGGAGTTTTGCGGCGATGGCTCATGCGGCGGCGCGCACGGTTGTGGGTTTCGGCGCGGCGCGTTTCGCGCTTGGACTGGGCGAAGGCGGCAGCTTTCCCGCGTCGATTAAAACCGTGGCCGAATGGTTCCCGCGGAAAGAGCGCGCGCTCGCCACGGCCATTTTTAATTCCGGCACGAATCTCGGGCCCATCATTGTGCCGATCATCATTCCCTGGATCACCATCCGCTACGGCTGGCAGTGGTGTTTCATCCTCACCGGTTTGATCAATCTGTGCTGGATCGTTCCCTGGTTGCTTATCTATCGTCCGCCTGAAGAGCACAAAAGCATCTCCGCTGCGGAGCTTGCTTACATTCACAGCGATCCGGCCGAGCAACCCGTGAAAATTCCCTGGGCGCATCTGCTGCCGCATCGTCAATTGTGGGCCATTGCGATCGGAAAATTCCTCACCGATCCCGTTTGGTGGCTTTTCCTCTTTTGGATTCCAGACTTTTTACACCGCACGCACGGCCTGAGTCTTCTGGAACTCGGCCTGCCTCTCGTCGTGATTTACGCCGGCGCGACGGTAGGCAGCCTGTTCGGTGGCTGGCTTTCGGGCGCCCTTCTCAAGCGTGGCTGGACCTGCAACGCCGCGCGCAAGACCGCCATGTTTGTGTGCGCGTGCGGAGCTGTGCCGATTGTCGTAGCCGCGCGCGTCTCCAGCTTGTGGGCGGCCGTCGGAATTCTGGCGCTTTCCACCGCGTCGCATCAGGGCTGGTCGGCGAATCTCTTCACGCTCTCTTCGGACATGTTCCCGCGCCGCGCAGTGGGCTCTGTGACCGGCATCATTGGCACAGCGGGCGCTTGCGGCGGGATGCTGATCGCTGAACTCGTTGGCTACTTGCTCCAAAAGACGGGCTCGTATAATTTAATTTTCGCAATCGCCGGTTCCGCGTATCTCACGGCGCTGCTCGTGATCCACCTGATTGTGCCGCGGCTCCAACCGGCCAGTGTCGACGTAAACTGAACGCAAGGACGAGGGTTGGAAATTAAAACAAAAGACGGCAGCCGCTGGGACCTCATAAGTCTCGGCGAAGTCATGTTGCGTCTCGACCCGGGTGACGTCCGCATCGCCACCGCCCGCACGTTTCATGTATGGGAAGGCGGCGGCGAATACAACGTCGCCCGTGGGCTGCGCCGCTGCTTCGGCATGCGAACGGCAATCGTCACCGCGCTTGCCGATAATCCGGTCGGCCGCCTTGTCGAAGATTTCATGAATCAGGGCGGCGTCGATCAGTCGCACGTGAAGTGGGTTTCGTATGATGGCGTCGGCCGTACTGTTCGCAACGGGCTGAATTTCACCGAGCGCGGTTTCGGTGTCCGCGCGGCTCTCGGCTGCTCCGATCGCGGTCATACGGCCGTCTCGCAATTGAAGGCGGGCGAAATCGACTGGCAAAAGGTTCTCGTATCCGAAGGGGCGCGATGGTTTCATACAGGCGGCATCTTCGCCGCGCTTTCGGAAACTACGCCCGCTGTCGCCGAGGAAGCGATGTACAAGGCGAAAGAATCTGGCACAATCGTTTCTTACGACTTGAATTATCGCGATTCGCTTTGGAAATCTGTCGGCGGACGTAAACGCGCCATGGAAGTCAATCGCGAACTCGTACGTTACGTGGATGTTCTGCTCGGAAACGAAGAGGATTTCACGGCCGCGCTCGGTTTTGAAATGCACGGCGTGAGCGAAAATTATTCCGAGTTGAATACGGATAGCTTTCGCCGCATGATCGAGCAGGTCGTGGCCGCCTTTCCGAATCTGAAGGTTGTCGCCACCAGCTTGCGCAACGCGAAAAGCGCCACCCGCAATGACTGGGGAGCGATCTGCTGGGCCGAAGGCAATTTTTATTGCGCCACATTGCGCGAAGATCTTGAAATTTTTGATCGCATCGGCGGCGGAGATTCCTTCGCCTCCGGCTTGATCTACGGGCTTCTCACGAACCGAGGGCCGAAATGGTCGGTCGAATGCGGCGCCGCGCACGGCGCGCTCGCGATGACGACGCCCGGGGACACAACGATGGCGACGCTCTCCGAAGTCGAGCGCGTCATGAGAGGAGCCAGCGCCCGCGTCGCCCGCTGAGGGATTGGTTTTGTAGCGGCCGACTCGATTTTCAGTCAGGCGCGTTGGATGGATGCTGCAGCGTTCCGTTCGGCGCAGAGCGGCGCCGTAGGCGCGACACAGAGCCGGCGGCACGCCATGAACGAAAATGAAACGCCTTACAAAACCCGAAGTGCTGCAATGGATCCGTGAAGTGGGCGTCATTCCTATTGTTCGCGTCGATAGCAAAGACTTGGCACGCCGCGCCGTCGCCGCTATTCAAAAAGGCGGCGTCACGATCGTGGAAATCACCATGACGGTCCCTGGTGCTGTGCGGATGATCCAGGAATTAACGGACGAGATGGGGGCTCAAACTCTCATTGGCGCGGGCACTGTTCTCGATCCGGAAAATGCCAAAGAATGCTTGGGCGCTGGCGCCCAATTCATCGTCAGCCCTGCGCTCAATCCGAAGACCGTCGCCTACTGCAAGGATGAAGGAGTGGTCGTATTGCCCGGCGCGCTAACACCCACCGAAATCGTCACCGCGTGGAATCTCGGGGCGGACATGGTAAAAATCTTTCCCGCCGGTGAAGTAGGCGGTGCAGCGTATCTCAAGGCTGTGAAAGCGCCCCTTCCTCACATCAAGATGATTCCCACGGGAGGCGTTTCGCTATCCACAGCCAAGGCGTTTCTCGAAGCGGGTGCGGATGCATTGGGCGTAGGCGGCGATCTGGTTAGCGTCTCTGCTCTCAAGCAGGGCAAAGACGCGCATATCACGGACAAAGCGAGGCAATTCGTGCAGATTGTTAAGGAGTTTCGCGGCGGGGCGGTTATCGCGGAAGGCAGGCGGGCGTGACGGGCCAGGAAACACAATTCGTTCTTATAGCGTTATTCGTAGACAGGAGGAAAAACGATGACTCAGATTCGCAGGCGCGATTTCATCGCAGGGATTGGCGCAGTAGGAGCATTGTCTTTGGCCGGCGGGGTTGCGAGGGCTGATATGGTCTCCCCTTTCCAAATTGGAGTAATCACGGATGAGGTCTCGCAGGATTTCGGACACGCCTGCGAGGTCGCTTCCAAAGAATTTGGCATGCATTACGTCGAACTCCGCGAAGCTTGGGGCAAGAACTTCTTCGATCTCGACGATAATCAATTGAAGGAAGCGAAAGACATCATTGCCAAAAACAATTTGAAGGTCAGCGATATTGGCAGTCCGCTTTTCAAGGTCGATTGGCCCGGCGCACCGAAATCGAAGTACAGCCCCAAGCGCGATGAATTCGGCGCCAAGTTCGGTTTCGAACAGCAGCAAGGCGTGCTGGACCACAGTATTAAGCTCGCCAAGTTCTTCGATTGTCCGCGCGTCCGCTGCTTCGACTTTTGGCGGCTTGACGATCAGAAGCCCTATCGCGCTGCCATCGACCAGGAACTCCTGAAGGCCGCGAATCAACTCGGGGATAACGGCCTGATCCTCGTTCTCGAAAACGAGCCCTCGTGCAACACGGCGACCGGCGAAGAATCAGGCAGGCTCCTCGCGGCGGTACAGTCGCCTCACTTTTTCCTAAATTGGGATCCCGGAAACGCCCAGTATCATGGCGAGACGCCGTATCCCGATGGCTATAGCCACATCCCGAAGAACCGAATCGGCCATTGCCATGTGAAGGACGCCGTCAAAAAGCCGGACGGCAATGGCTATGAGTGGGCGTGCATGGGTAAGGGACTCATCGACTGGGTCGGCCAGTTCCGCGCACTGAAAGCTGACGGCTATCGTCACGCGGCTAGTCTCGAAACTCATTGGCGCGGCGGAGGCAGCCCGGAAGAATCTTCACGGCAATCCTGGGCTGGCATGAAAGAAGAACTAACCAAAGCCGGCATACTGAGTTAAAGAAACCTGACGAAGACCATTGCGGGTTAGGGGCGCGCGCTTGCTGCGCCCTTGCCACTCCACCCATGTTCAGCCATAGGCCGAGTCGCACGTTGAGGCTCAAGCGTAGGGATAGAAGAATGACCATCCATGTCGGTCTCATCGGGGGCGGAAACATCAGCAGTACGCATGCGCGTGCGGTCGATTCAATTCCCGATGCGAAAGTCGTCGCCGTTTATGGCCCGAATCCGGTTAAGGCAAATAATCTGGGCACTGCGCATCACGCCGCCGTTTACGGCAATCTGGAAACGCTTCTCACTCATCGCCCGATGGAAATGGTCATCATCGGTAGTCCGTCCGGGCTGCATGCCGACCAAGGTATGGCCGCCGCCAGCCACGGGCTGAACGTGCTTGTCGAAAAACCGATCGACATTACGACGGAACGGGCCGACGCGCTAATTGACGCCTGTGATCGTGCCAAAGTCCTCTGTGGCGTGATTTTTCAGGAGCGTTTTCATCCCGAAAATCTAAAGATCAAGCGATTAATCGATGAAGGAGGCTTGGGCCGCCTTCTCCTTGTCAACGCTCACGTGCCTTGGTACCGTCCGCCAGAGTATTACACGGGGTCTCGCTGGCACGGACTCCGTGCAATCGACGGTGGAGGCGCATTGATGAATCAAGGCGTACACACCGTGGATTTTCTCCTGTGGATGATCGGTGATGTCGCAAAAGTGCAGGCGCGCACCGCCACGGTGCTCCAGCAGATGGAGTGCGAAGATACAGCACTCGCCATTCTTGAATTTGCAAACGGCGCCTTTGGCTCCTTACAGGTCACCACGGCTGAATACCCCGGCTACGAACGCCGCCTCGAAATCACCGGCACCGAAGGGACCGTGCTTTTCGAGGGTGACCGAATCGTAGCGGCGGATCTGCGCCGCAAGCGCGAGGGCCTGCTCAGCCCGCCGCCCACTTCGACTGGCGTCGGCGAGCGTGCCACGTCCGCCGTCGTAAATGACATTAGCGGGCATCGCGCCGCGATTGAAGATTTCATCCGTGCCGTCCGCGACGGCGGGAAACTCAATTGTGAGGGTCGGGAGGGTCGACGCAGCCTGGAGCTAGTCGAGCGCATTTATAAGGCGGCAGCAGCTACCAAAAATGGCCATATCTCGGCCTGACAATCATTTTTAGAGCGCCATGCCATCGCGCCCAAAATGGCACAAAATTCGCACTTCGCCATCGTCATTTCAGAGCTAGTAGGGTGATTATGCTGCGCCTGGCACAAGATACGCTCCGTCCCAAGAGACGTTTTGGGTTGGGCGTTCTAATCGTCAGTATGAGGATTAGAAATAAGCGTAATTGATTGAAAATAAAAGGTGACGATCGGTTCTAATCGACAGTAATCGGCAACTTTTTCATCAACTCTCTGCCGCATCTGACGCACAAGGACGCCGAATGAAGATTACGGACGCCAAGGTTTTCATCTGCTCCCCGGGACGGAACTTCGTCACCGTGAAGATTTACACCGATCAAGGGATCTACGGACTGGGTGACGCCACCCTCAACGGTCGCGAACTCGCCGTCGCCACGTACCTTTCGGAACATATTCTCCCTTGCATCATCGGCCGAGACCCGGCCGACACAGAGGATATTTGGCAATACCTTTACCGCGGGGCCTACTGGCGCAAGGGCCCAGTCACAATGACCGCCATCAGCGCCGTCGACGTGGCACTCTGGGATATAAAAGGAAAAGCCCTCAATACGCCCCTCTATAATCTTCTCGGCGGAAAAAGCCGAACAAAGGTCACGGTATATGGCCACGCAAATGGGCGCGACCTCAAAGAGACGATCGATGCCGTCGGCGAGTTTATAGAAAAGGGATATGTAGCCGTGCGGGCTCAGACAGGCATCCCCGGCATACCCTCTATATACGGTGTCTCAAAAGACAAAATGTTTTACGAGCCCGCCCGTAAGGGTTTGCCGCCCGAGGAGAGCTGGTCGTCGGAAAAATACATGAATTTCGTGCCGAAGCTTTTTGAAGAGCTTCGCTCCCGTTACGGCACCGATGTTCATCTTCTCCACGATGCTCATCATCGGCTCACGCCGATTCAGGCAGCACGGCTCGGCAAGGAACTTGAACGGTACCATCTCTTCTGGCTGGAGGACGCCACTCCGGCCGAACTCCAGGAAGGATTTAGAATCATCCGCCAACACACCACCACGCCACTCGCCGTCGGCGAGATTTTTGATTCGGTCTGGGATGCGAAACTTCTGGTCAGCGAACAATTGATCGATTACCTCCGCATGGAGGTCTGCCGCGGCGGCGGTATTACACCTATGAAAAAAATCGCGGCGTTCGCGGATATGTTTCATGTGCAAACCGGGTGCCACGGCGCCACGGACATGTCGCCGATCACGTTTGGCACATCGTTGCACTTCGATATCGCGATCCCGAACTTTGGAATTCAGGAATACATGCGCCACTCGCCCGAGACCGATGAGATTTTCCCGCATCATTATTATTTTGAAAGCGGATTCCTTTATCCGGGAGACGCGCCGGGCCACGGCGTGGATTTCAACGAGAAACTCGCGGAGAAATTTCCATACGAGCGCGCCTATTTGCCCGTAAACCGCAAATTCGATGGCACGATGTGGAATTGGTGAGGTGAATTGTGACTGTTGGTTCAATCAATCTGGCAGGAAAGTCGGCTGTCGTAATCGGGGGAACCTCTGGAATCGGCCACGCGATCGCAATAGGACTCGCGGAAGCGGGCGCGGATGTCGCGGCGACATCGCGTCGTGTCGAGGAGGTTGAAAATGCGGCCCGCCAGATTGAGGCCATGGGGCGCCGATCCGTGCGGCTCACTTCCGATGTCTCGGATCGCATTACTCTTGAGAAGGTTCTCGATGCGAGTGTGAAAGCATTTGGAAAAGTGGACATCTTGGTGAATTCAGCCGGCCGAACCAAGCGCGCGCCCACGCTGGATTTTCCAGAAGCCGACTGGAATGCGATTTTAGAGACAAACCTGACGGGTGCCCTTCGTGCTTGCCAAGTCTTCGGCCGCCACATGCTCGAACGGGGCTCAGGCCGCATCATCAATATCGCTTCGCTGGCCACTTTCGTAGCCCTCTTCGAAACAACGGCGTATAACGCCAGCAAGGCCGGCCTCGGCGCCCTCACGAAATCGTTGGCAGTCGAGTGGGGGCCAAAAGGCGTTAATGTTAATGCTATCGCTCCCGGCGTGATACGAACTTCACTAAACACGAAGCTGATTGACGCGACCCCACGCGGCAACGAGTTCCTCATGCGCACTCCCCTGAAGCGCTTCGGCAAAGCCGAAGAACTCGCTGGCGCTGCCGTTTTCCTAGCCTCCGACGCTGCCAGCTATGTGAACGGCGAGATCATCTGCGTTGACGGGGGCCTGCTCGCAAGCGGAGTGAACCAGTAAGCCGAAACAGTGCTGGTAGTCGCCGCAAAGCCCTTATACTCGGAGCAGAGTGATTTCTCCCACCGAGAACTCGATTGTGACTTCAGCGACGACCCGTGTGCCGAAGCGACGATGGTTGATGGCGTTCTTGCTGGGCGTTGGCGTGGTCGTCACCTATTTTGACCGCATCAATCTTTCGGTGTCGCGCGATGCTCTGAATGCAACGTTTGGATTATCACTTGTGGGTTTCGGCTATCTCTCCAGTGCCTTTAGCTGGACTTACGGGGCGATGCAGTTGCCGGCAGGAATGCTGTTGGACCGGTTCGGAATCAAGAGGGTGGGGCGCGTCGGCACGTTTCTGTGGAGCTGCGCCACATTCGCTGCCTCTATCTCCACCAATATCAGTGCGCTATTCGGAGCCCGTTTTCTGCTTGGCATCGCCGAATCGCCGATCTTCCCGGCTAACGCAAAAGCCATAGGCGCATGGTTTCCACAAAAAGAGAGAAGCTTTCCCATGGCGATCACGGATGGCGCGGCGAAATTCTCTTCGGCGATTGGCGTGCCATTGATCGGATTGCTGCTCATACACTTTGGATGGAGATGGTCGTTTGCCGCTACTGGCATCATCAGTTTTATCTATTTCCTCTTATTTTTCTTCATCTATCGAAGCCCCACCGAAGACCGGAAGCTTTCGGCAGAAGAATTCGAATACATCAGCCGGGCGAGCGCAGAGAGTGACGGCATCGGTGAATCTGGGAGTGTATTCAGGACCGCGGAATTGGTTGGAGAGAAAAAGGTTTGGGGACTTGCGCTCGGCTGGGGTGCGTACAACTATAGCTTCTACCTGCTGCTTACGTGGTTACCGAGCTATCTATCGATCGCACTGCACTTGGATCTATTGCATTCCGTGGTGTACACGAGCATTCCCTGGCTGCTCGCAACCTTCGCGGATGTCTTCATCGGCGGCTGGTTTGTCGACTTGCTGATTCAGCGGGGCCGGAATGCACAACGGGTTCGCAAGACAGCGATGGTGGTGGGAATGAGCCTTGGTCTGGCAATTTGGGGTGCGCGCGGCGTTCACACGCCCGCAGCAGCCCTATTTTGGATTACGATCGGGCTGTGCGGTCTTTCGATCGCGGCTCCGGTGGCCTGGACGGTACCGTCATTAATCGTGCCTCAGGAGAACGTGGGAGTGGTAAGCGCAGTCGCAAATTTTTGCAGCCAAGTGGCGGGAATTCTCGCGCCAATCGTTACCGGGTATATCATCGCTTTCACGCACTCCTTCTCCGCTGCGTTCGCAACTGCAACGGTTGTGCTGTTGGTCGGAATTTTTGGCTATGTAGTTCTTTTGGGGGAGATTTCGCTTATTCCCGCAAAGCGCAACGGATAGATGTGCCGTTGGGGCAAGTCCGGGCAAATCTCTACACGGCGTGCATCATTGCCCGAGGCTTCAATACGAGGAAAATCCTAGTGTCTCCAGCCGAACTCGCACGATACTGGTAATTCGGATAGCTTAGAATCCGACTCTGAGCCGACGGTGAGATCAAGGGCCAAAATACTAGCTGGGAACCTCAATGAGTAGGCGCCTTGTTGCAAGAGCAAAACGCCACAAGAGCATTGCGTTAAAACCGCGAAGCCGATCAAGCTTGCGCGTTAACGCGAACGGGGGGCTGCCAGTGGGCCTGCTCCTCCTAAACGTGCCGAGTTGTGACGATCTTACGTCCGCTAAGATCATCGAGGCAAATTCTGCGGCGACACACCTCCTCAGCGACACGCGAGCCAGCCTCGCAGGTAAGAGGCTTGCCAATCTAAGCAGCCTTATCAGGAAAGAGATGCTAGATGGCCTGAAAGTGGCGCTTCGTTCTTGTCAACCAGTGAACGTCGAGGGATCGAGTCGAACCGATAGATCTCGCCGATTGCGAATCCGGGCCATTCCACTTTCGCCGAAAAAAGTTGCACTCACTCTTGAAGATGGGAGTGCGCAGGCGGCCGCCGAACAAGCTGTAAAACAAAGCGAACAAAGTTTCCAGCTTCTAATCCACGGCGTCAAAGACTATGCAATCATCATGATGGATCCTGCCGGGAAGATACTTAGCTGGAACGATGGAGCTGAGCGACTAAAGGGTTATAAGTCCGAAGAAATCATTGGAAAGAACTATAGCGTGTTTTTCACCGCCGAAGACCGCAACGACAGAAAACCAGAGATGCAGCTTCGTAAGGCAGCCGACGCAGGCCAATCCGAAGACGAAGGCTGGCTTGTCCGTAAGGATGGCTGGGCATTTTGGGCAAACACAGTGATTACTCCGTTGCGCGACGATCAAGGCCGGTTGTATGCGTTTGCAAAGATCACGCGCGACATGACGGAGCGCCGCGAGCGCGAAGAATCGATTCGCATGCTGAACGAACACTTGGAAGGACGAATCGAAGCTCGCACCGCGGAACTGGTTCAATTGAACGAAGCGCTTCAGTCGGAGGTTCGGGACCGAAAGAACGCAGAGGAACAATTGCGCGCCCTCGCAGCACGCCAGGAACGTGTCCGAGAAGATGAGAGGACCCGGTTAGCGCGCGAAATCCATGACGCGCTCGGGCAAATGTGCACGGCATTGAAAATGGATATTGCCTGGATCGCTAAAAGGCTGCCAAAAGATGAGAAACGTCTCGTCGATAAGTCGGATGCAGCATTAAAGCTCGTAGGAGACTTGATCAAGTCTTTGCGTCGTTTGTCCACAGAATTGCGACCCAGCACTCTTGATGCACTTGGTTTGGTGGCCTCCATCGAATGGCAAGCGCAACAGTTCGAGGTGCATACTGGCATTCGCTGCCAGCTGTTCCTCCCAGAAAAGGATCTCGTGCTGGATAAGGAGCGCTCTACGGCAATTTTCCGCATCTTTCAGGAGACTCTTACGAACGTTGCGCGCCATGCGGGTGCGACGACGGTTCAGACCAGCTTGGTCGCAGGCGACAGCAAGATTGCTCTGATTACTCACGACAACGGCGCCGGCTTCGACATTGCTGCAGCCGAACGACAAGGCTCACTCGGGTTGCTCGGAATGAAAGAGCGCGCCCATTTGCTCGGCGGTGATTTTAAAATCTCTAGCTCTCCCGGCAAGGGTACAACCGTCGTCGTTCACATTCCCTGCTAGCTCCCTCGGCCGTCAGAAGTTGCTTCTCTCCTTCAATCACGTACCTCCACAATTTATTTTGGCCACATGAAAGGGCCTCAATGTCTTCCGGTAGCCGATATTAAGGCTTTTACCGGATGTCGAAACGGCGTGCGAGTGTTACCTAATGGAGATGGAGAGGGTGGGTTCGGCTCTAGGTTTGCAGCGCATTCTGCCAGCTCGCCGGAAAAACGAAATCACATGGCCAAGGACGCGGAACGCTCAGAGCGGGGCGCGATGCGGCAGCAGATGAACGAGCCATCGTCCCACGATGGCACTGCTGTCTTGTTGCGCGAACTCGTGAGCCATTTGCGGCAGAATCGTACTCAGCTTCGCGAGGAGTGGGCACGGCGCATCACTGAGGCAGAGCTGCTGACCGCGATGAGCAAGGACGAAATCTTCGCGGAGGCGACAGCAGTTTACGATCAGTACGTGGAAGCTTTGGAGACCGGCACGTTTGAAGCATTGCAGGCATATGCCCGGAGCCTTTCGGAAAGAATTATTCCACGAGGAGTCGAAACGCACGAAGTAGTCGGTATCGTTCTCTTGCTGCGTGACGTTCTGGCTAGGTCGCTGTTCGCGAAGTACCAGGCAGATTTTAGAAAACTGGATCGGATCCTCGACGCCTACGAGCCAGCCGCAAATCGCATTGCTAACACCGTTGCGGTGGGTTTCGTGCAGGAACGAGAGCGCGTGATCCGTCAACAGCAGGAGGCCATTCGTGAACTCTCAACTCCCGTGCTGCAAGTTCGCGAACGTCTCTTGATCCTGCCAATCATCGGCGTCATTGACCCACAGCGGGCGCGACAATTAACTGAGCAGTTGCTCAGGGGCATCCGGACCAATCGCGCCAAGGTGGTCGTGATCGATATCACGGGTGTCGCTGCGATGGATGCGACCGTGGCGAATCACCTGGTGCAGACGGTTGAGGCTTCCCGACTCCTGGGAGCAACCGTCATCGTTACAGGGCTCTCACCGGAAATCGCGCAGACATTGGTCACGATCGGCGTCGATCTCGGCAAGATGAACACGGTCGGCGATCTTCAAGGCGGAATCGAACAAGCGGAACGATTACTGGGTTATAAAGTCGTGCCGATCGAGGCAGCCAGCTAGGGCACGTCCGCTAGTATCGGGGGAGTTGGTTCGTGGAAGTCCCAGTCCTCAAACAGGGGCCTTTTCTCATCGCGACGGTTCAGGCTGCGCTGACCGATGACGACTTAGTCCAGCTGCGACGGGCAATGGTCGAGCGCGTTGTCGTATCCCGCTCGTTCGGGGTGATCATCGACGTTACCGCGATGGACATCATGGATTCGTTCGCGTCTCGCACGCTCAGAGAGATCGCACAGATGATCCGGCTGCGCGGAGCGGAAACCGTGATCGTTGGGATTCAACCCGAGGTTGCATTCGCCATGGTCCAACTGGGCATAACACTCGAAGGCGTGGTGACAGCGCTGGATCTGGAAGAGGGTCTTGAGTACTTGAACCATAAGTTCAAGAACAATGCGTAAGAGATCCGAGCCGTGAATGAAACAATCCGAGTCCCGATCAATTCGGACAAGGACATTGTCGCAGCCCGACAAAAGGGACGCACTTTGGCGCTTTCTATCGGCTTTTCTGAAACGGACTCGACTCTGATCGCAACGGCGATCTCCGAGCTTGCGCGCAATATAGTGACATACGCGAAAAAAGGCGAGCTCCGCATCCGAGCGGCAAGGGACACGAGCAGAGAGGGCATTTTGGTGATTGCCAAAGACAAGGGCGCCGGAATCGCGAACATCAAGCTTGCACTTCAGGACGGATTTTCCACATCTGGCAGTCTCGGGCTGGGCCTGCCAGGGGTGAAGCGGCTGGTGGACGAATTCGACATAGTTTCCGGCAACGGCCGAGGAACGACCGTAACCATACGAAAGTGGAAGGTTTGATGGACTGTTTCTTGGAGTGGGGCGTCGCTGGAATCGCGCTGCCGGGATTTTCAGAATCCGGCGATCGCCACATTGTCCATGTGTTTGAGGGAGGCGCACTGGTGGCGGTAATGGATGGGCTCGGTCACGGTCCCGATGCCGCAGCTGCGGCAATGGAAGCGTATGCCATTCTTCAGACAAACGCGGGAGAGAACGTCATCTCGCTGATCCGGAGATGCCATGCCGGGCTAAAGAACACTCGCGGGGCGACGATCAGTCTAGCGTCATTCAATTTTCGCGATGCGCTGATGACTTGGATGGGAGTAGGAAATGTTCAGGGTATTTTGCTGCGGATAGACCGGAACGACAAGGAAGAGACACTTTTGTTGCGACCCGGCGTCGTCGGCAGCCACTTGCCGTCTCTTCAAGCTGCCGTTCTGCCGATCTCGCCCGGCGATTCGCTTGCGTTTGCGACGGATGGAGTCGAAGGCAATTTCGACTATTCGTGGGTTCGCTGTCAGCCGCCGGGGCGAGCTGCTGAGAGCATTTTGGCGCGCCACGCGAAGGGAAAAGACGATGCTCTGATACTTGTCGCTCGCTATAAGGAGTCCGGCACATGACTCTACGAACGGGAATGCGGGCCCCACGGGCGAATCTGAACGTGAACTACGAAAAGGCTCTCCGGAATTATCTGGAGGGCGCAGCGGAGAAAGATTTGGTCTGCGCCTACGAGTTGGGCCGTGCCGCGTTTTCCGCGAACGTGGGAATTCTCGAGATCGTGTCCCTCCACCATGGGGTGCTCGCAGAAATATCGCCTCGCAAACGGCGCGACCTTGACGGTGACCGCTTCCTCAGGCTCAGCGGCCAATTCCTGGCTGAAGTCTTCTCAGCTTACGAGCTGGGGCGTCGAGCTTACGGTGATACGGTCTCCAGTCTCCGCCATTTAAACGAATTGTTGGAGCAAGAGGTGAAGAGGCTCGCTCACACTGTCCATGACGAAGCGGGCCAGTTGCTCGTCGCGGCGCACTTGGCTATCGCGGAAGTCATGTCAGGCGCGAAACCCGAAGTGCAAAAGCGCCTTCGCGAGGTGACAGGTTTACTGCATCAGGCCGAAGAGCATTTGCGCGAATTTTCGCACGAACTGCGGCCGATGATGCTTGACGATCTGGGACTCGTTCCGGCGATACGGTCGTTGGCAGAGGGCGTTTCAAAGAGACGACGACTGGGGGTTGAAGTCGCGTCGTCGTTCGAGGGGCGCCTCCCTCCGGCGATTGAAATGGGTCTTTATCGCGTGGTTCAGGAGGCCTTGACCAATGTAACCAGGCATTCGCGAGCACGACACGTGAAGATAAACGTGCAACGAAGCCGGACATACGTCCGTTGTGTTGTCCAGGACGACGGAGTGGGGTTCGACGCTGATTCCGTGCTATCGAGGAATGGGAAAAAAGGTCTGGGTTTGATTGGGATTCAAGAACGTTTGAATGTTTTAAAAGGCACTTTCCGCGTCGATTCAGAATTGGGACGCGGCAGCAAACTATCGATCACAGTTCCCCTGGGAGATTGACATGCCGACTCGAGTTATTCTTGCCGATGATCACGTGGTGGTCCGGCAGGGGCTGAAGGGACTTCTCGAACGCGAGGAGATACAGGTCGTAGGTGAAGCGTCCGACGGGCAAGAGGCCATTGCCTTGGCGGCCAAAGTCACGCCCGATGTGGCGGTTATAGATATCGGAATGCCGATTCTGAACGGTCTGGAGGCGGCACGTGAAGTTCGAAAGGCTTCGCCGAGGACTAAAGCCATTCTGCTGACGCGCCACGATGAAGATCAATACGTCACCGAGGCTTTACGTGCCGGTGTGAAGGGATACGTGCTGAAAAACCAGGCTGCGACAGACTTGGTCCATGCGATCCATCAAGTTTGCAGAGGTGGAATCTATCTCAGCCCCAGCGTTTCGCGAGCCGTCGTGGATGCGTACTTATCGAAGGAAGAAGTAGCGCCTGATCCTCTTTCGGCGCGCGAGCGGCAAGTGATTCAGCTGATCGTCGAAGGAAAATCGACGCGAGAAGTGGCGATTCTGCTCGGCATCAGTGTCAAGACCGCGGAATCTCACAGGGCACGTCTGATGCAAAAACTCGATATCCATGAAACGGCGGGTCTTGTGCGTTACGCTATTCGGCGCGGACTGGTAGAGCCCTGATAGCGGACAAAGCGAACCCGATTCCCGCGATAGGAGTTAATTAACCAGCCCGCTTTGCACCGCGTAGCGCACCAAATCGGCCGTGCTTCTGAGGCCCGTTTTTAGCAGCACTCGCGCCCGGTATGTACTTACCGTCTTGACGCTCACCTGAAGCTTCTCAGCAATGTCCTTTACAGTCATTCCGGACGCGATCATCCTCAGCACCTGAAATTCTCGGTCAGACAGCCGCTCATGGAGCGGTACGTCACTCCGCCGGCCTAAATCAGAGGCGAGCCTCTCCGCCAAATTGACGCTCACATACCGGCCGCCTTGCAGTACCTTGCGAACGGCCTCTGTCAGTTCCTCAGGCACGCTCTCCTTCGTTAGGTACCCCGATGCGCCAGCTCGCAGCGCCCGTCGAGCAAACTGCTCTTCTGGATACATGCTCAAAATTAAAATAGGCATCGCCGGTCTGAGTGTTTTCACTTCTTTCAGAATTTCAAGTCCTGTTCGCCCTGGCATACTGATGTCGAGGACCACAATGTCCCATTCTTTCTGGCGAACATGTTCCAATGCCTCATCGGCGGTGCGCGCCTCACCGAACGAAGCCTTTGGAAATTCGCCCCGAAGTGTTTCCTTTAGCCCCCTGCGGAAGATTGCATGATCGTCAGCTACGAGAATTTTTGTAATCATTTGTAGTCAATTGTCACCACATTGCGAAACATAAACATTCACTCTTTATGCGATAGCGGAGTTCCGTGTCTTCATAAATAGGCAAAAGAGCTTAGCGTCGCGCGCTATGTATATGGGAGATCTAGGCCAGTTTTTACCCTACGGTGTTCGCTGTAACCGATTCGCAAAAAGAAAAAGTCTGCATATTTTTTCCAGTTCGCCTGTACGCAGCGCGACGATACGGCCCGCTGTCGGCCGCTCTAGTGGTTTTTACCCCGCACATATTGCTGTACTCATCGGATTGCCGTTCGACGGGACCGCCTTTAGACTCGTGGCCAGTTTCACGGGGTCTGCGGAGGAAGGGCGCGGGGCTGTTGAGGAGAATTGCTTTGGGGGCCGCGCAGGTAAGCGACGTGCTATTCAACGGGGTTCTGGATGGTTTCTGAACCTGGTGTCCCACCGCCGCTCAGCCGATAACGTCGCAGATAACCCTGAGACCGACGAGGAGGAGAACATGGGCGGCGGGTTCAGATTTGCGTTAAGGCGAGTTCTCGTGTTTGGTGCGGTTGCCAGCTTAGGGGTGACGAGTATGGCCTGCGCCTTAAACGCGCAGTCGACTTCCCGTGCTGTAACAGAGGGAACCGGCGTTACAAATCCCGCGACTATTCCTGGTCCCGCTATAGCCGCGACTTCCAAATCGGATTACGTCATCGGGCCAGGTGACCTTCTATCCGTGAATGTGATGAACGAACCCGAGGTGACGGGGAAGGTCCCAGTTAGACCCGATGGGATGATTACCGTTCCTTTGATTGGTGACGTACAGGCGAGCGGCCTCACTCCCGACAAGCTCCAAGCGTCGATCACAAAAAAGCTCACGGATTACGTAAAAGACCCGTCCGTGACGGTCGTTGTAGAAGAAATGAACAGCCGGCAATTTAACGTTCTTGGAAAAGTACAGCATCCGGGCGCTTTTCCATTGAACAAACCGACGCGCATACTCGATGCCCTGGCGCTGGCGGGCGGTTTCAACGAATTTGCCAAAAAGAACAAGGTTTACGTTCTGCGTACGAATGCTTCCGGAACTACTGTAAAACTTCCTTTCAACTATAAAAAGGTCGCCGCCGGCGAGGACGATACCGAAAACGTCCAGCTGCAAGCCGGCGATACCGTCATCGTACCGTGAGGCTCTATGAAAAAGCGTAACACGGTAGCATTCGGCGTGTGTCTTATCGCAGTTCTTTGGATATGCGCGCCTCTGAAGGCGCAGGTCCAGACGATCGACGACGGAACGTTCAACTTGTCCATGGACTCAAGCTATGCAACCCGGCCTCCTTCTCCAAGCGGCATCAATGCGGAACTGGGGACGCGCTTGATGCGCGATACAAATGTGTTCAATGACAATGCGAGGCCGTCCAGTGACTTCATCTATCAGGAAAGTGCCTTGATAAATTTGTGGAAGTCACAACCACGCTGGAATCTTGCCCTGCAGTACCGGCCGACTCTGCTGCATTATCAGCATGAGTCTTCCCTCAATTCGTTCGACCAAGGGCTCGAGCTTACCGGCAACTACAGTTTCACGCCGAGGTTTCGGCTTCAAGGCACTGAGACGTTCAACAGCTTCACTGGGTTCCTGCCCTCCTCGTCCAACCAGTACTTCGTATTGCCAACGTCTGGTTTTACCGGCGTAAACAGCACCCTTATCGCACCGGCGAGTCACAATCTCTCCACCGCGTCGGAAGGCGATCTTTTTTACAATGTGAGCCCCAGAGGATCGTTTGACCTAACAGGTGGCTATTCATTGGAAGACTTTTCCGGAGTCAAAAATCTGCCACAGGGTGTTTTATCGCCTGGATTATTGGATACCAATGGAGCTACGGGCGGAGCAGGTTATGCCTACCGCTACACGCAACGGATCACCCTTGGGCTGCGATATATTTATCAGTACTTTCACTATGGACCAGGTGGTTCGGACGAAAGTCACACCGGGCTCATTACCGTGCATTGGAGTGTCACCGACCACGCCGGCTTGGATCTCTACGGCGGCCCGAGCTATTCATCAGCCGTAGGCATTCCAATCCTTCCGGGGACGAACGAGGTTTCGACGCAATTCACGACGCTAAGCCCCGCTTTCGGAGGGACGTTTTCGCTCCGCTCCGATCAGACTGTTTTGAACATCAGTGCACAACATACGGTCTCCAGCGGCGGTGGTCTCTTGATGACCGTAATGAGCGACTACGAGGGCGCCGAGGTTCGCCACCAGCTTATGGATAACTGGGATTTCGTCGTTACGGGAGGATATAACCGGTCCGTGGCGCTACAGAGCAATCAAAGCAAAGGGAAAATTAGCGGAGAGACGTTCGGAACGGCATTTGAACACTCCATCATCGGCGAACTCAGCGCCCGTTTCGAATATGACTATCTGCGTCAGCGGATCAATCAATTTGTCCCGTTGGGCACAAATGTGAATACCAACCAGATCTCTGTCGGCCTTTTTTACCGGATTGGGGAGCCGCGCCTCTAATGTTTGCCCTCTCGCCGGCCACGAACCGAAATTCCCCTAGGTTGGCTTGCGGGTTTCCCGGCATCCGCTTTGCGATTTGTACCGGATTGGCCGGAACTGCACGCTCCGGTAGATTCCTTAATGTGCTAACGAGCTTAACGGGGTGGTCGGGCACACGGATCATTACCCGCGAAAACGCACTGAATAGTTCTTCGAAAGACAAGAGGTCGTAATGACTGCTCATCGTCAGCTGAATATTGAGGACTGGATGGATATACTTCGGCGGAGGAAATGGCAATTGATACTGCCGGCGGTCTTGTGCGCTGTCGCGGGCTTCGCTATCTCTT
The DNA here is from genome assembly GCA_963753205.1 of uncultured Acidobacteriota bacterium. GTDB lineage: Bacteria > Acidobacteriota > Terriglobia > Acidiferrales > UBA7541 > Palsa-295. The sequence goes on from CAVWBL010000006.1 coordinate 754,221, forward strand.
TTGCCTTCCCCAAAAAATATACCTCGCATACGCGTGTGCTCGTAGAAGCTCCGATTGTGCCGGACGATATTGTTAAACCCGTTGTAAGCGACGACGTGAATCGGCGCCTCGCCAGCATGCAAGGCGAGATCCTCAGCCGTACTCACCTGCAAGGTCTTATCGAGGAGAACCATCTCTATCAAAACGCCTGGGACCGCGAACCCATGGAAAGCCTCGTTGACCGCCTCCGAAAGTCGATTTCCGTAGCTCCTATGGCCCCAACGCCCGGAACGCTCACCGACGACGTCCTCGGTTTTAACATCGATGTAACCCTTGATGACGCGAAGACGGCGCAGGCCGTATGTACGCAAATTGCGTCCATGTTCAGGAATCAGAACTTCCAGCAACGCGAGCAGCAATCTGAGGATACGACGCAGTTCCTGGCAGGTCAGCTGGCAACTGCCAAAGACAAATTGGACGACCAAGACTCGAAGTTAGCGGCGTTTCAGAACCAGTACCTTGGAGCACAGCCCGAAGATCAGCAAACGAATTTGACAATGCTGGCAGGACTGACTTCGCAGCTTGAGGCGGTTACTCAAAGTTTGAATGAAGCTCAGGCAAGCAGGGCGTTCGCCGCCTCTATGCTCTCTCAGCAAGTCGCAGCTCTAAAGTCTTCCGATGGGGGAGACCCTCAGAGCTTGCAGCAGCAGTTGAATGAGCTGGAAGCGCAGCTAATGACCCTGCGTGCGAAGTACACGGATAAGTACCCTGAGGTTATCAAAGTCAAACAAGAAATCGCCGACTTAGAAAAGAAGATGCAGTCGCCGGTCGCGGCTGCGGCAAAGAGCAGCAATACCGCGATTGTCGGTGCCGATTCGCCGCAGGTGCAACAGCTTCGCGCGCAAGTAAGTCAGGCGGAAACGACAATTGCTGAGAAACAGAAGGAGCAGGCCCAGATTCAGCAACAGATCAAAACGATTCAGGGGCGCATCCAACTCACGCCCATGGTCCAGGAACAGTATTCCAAGCTGACACGCGACCGGCAGACCGCCCTGGACTTCTACAACAACCTTCTAAAAAAGAGAGACGATGCGCAAATGGCCACCGATCTCGAGCGGCGTCAGGAAAGTGAGAATTTCCGGGTTCTTGACCCACCGAGTCTTCCCGAAGAACCGTCTTTTCCGAATCGTCAGCTGTTTGCTTTAGGGGGATTGATCGCGGGACTCGCATTAGGCATGGGGCTTATCAGGCTGTCTGAAGTCCGCGACAAATCTCTGCGCCAGCCTAGAGATGTCGAGATGCTCCTGGGGGTACCGACTTTGGCGGTTATTTCGTCCAGGGACCCAAACGCTGTCAGCCGTACCACCCATCTGGCGCCGTTATTTGGCGGTGCAGCGCCAGGTACTCGTAGCGCATCGGTGTGAGGTAGCCGAAATGTACCAACAGTTCTTTGGTTTGCGAGAAGATCCGTTTCGCGTCAACCCGGACCCGAGGTATTTGTATCTGACGCCAAACACACAGGAAGCGTTGACAAGCTTGGCCTATGGCATCCGGTGCCGCTACGGCATCATTGTGCTGACCGGCGAAGTGGGCACAGGGAAAACGACTCTGCTTCATGCTCTCTTGGATGGTCTGAGGCAGGTGCGGGCAGCCACCGCGTTCGTCTTCAATCCCCGCCTCAGTGTCGAGGGGCTAATCATATCTCTTATGAACGATTTCGGTATACCGAATACCTCGCCTCTGAAACACGAAGCACTTGGGCAGTTGAATCGTTGGCTTTTAGACCGTTTTCACGCGGGTCAAATGGCGGTGTTGGTGATTGACGAGGCGCAACATCTCTCGACCGAAGCGCTTGAAGAGATCCGGCTGCTCACGAATTTAGAAACGGCCACTGAGAAGCTATTGCAGATCGTCCTTTCCGGTCAGCCCGAGCTCGAAGAGAAATTGAGATACACGCAACTTCGTCAACTGCGGCAGAGAATCACGATACGTTGCAAGACGACGACGCTCACACAGGAAGAAACCGAAGGATATATTTTGAAACGATTGGAAATCGCCGGCGCGAATGGCGAGCCAATATTTTCGCAAGGCGCGCTCGAAGCCGCACACGCATTTTCGCTAGGCATTCCGCGCGTTGTGAATCTAATTTGTCAGCATTCGCTGATCCATGCCTTTGCAGATCAGACGCGGCCGATCACCGCCAACCATGTCCGCGAAGTCGCGCGCGAGTTCGAACTCGATAGCGAGGAGTGGGCCCAGTCAGCTCATTCAACGGGAGCATACGCGCGCTCCGAAAGCTCGCGGGGATGGGACGCGAGCAGAGAGGTCCTCTGCGACGCCGGACTCAGTTCCTCATACAACTGCCAAACTAACGCATTCAAGGACGCCAAGCCATGAGTCGCATTCACGAAGCTCTGAAACAAGCAACGAAGGGTAAAGAACCCGCGCCACTCGCGAATATAGCGACCCCGCCGAGCGCCGCCGTCTCCGGTGGGAATAGCCGGCTAAGCGAAGATTGGCTGAATCTCAACCTGACGCCGGCTTCAGAGCCGCCCGCTGCCGTTTCGACATCGGCCTTTTCTTTTTCAAACGGCCTGAGCGATCTCTGGAAGAATTGCACAAAAGGCGCGTGGAAATTTGACCCGGCATACAGCGTTTTTGCGGGAAAGGCGCCTTCGGCCGAATGCTCCGAACAGTTTCGAAAGCTCCGCTCGAAGCTGTACCAAATTCAAGGACACGAGCCGCTACGTACGCTACTTGTCACGAGCACCGTGCCGGCAGAGGGCAAGACGTTCGTGGCGCTGAATCTAGCGTTGGCGATCACGCGGCAGCATGGCCGCAGGGTTTTGTTGATCGACGGCGACCTTCGTGCGCCCAAACTGGCTTCTTGCCTGGGGGTGTCCGCAACGCCCGGGCTGACCGAATTTCTGTGCGGTGCGGCGGATGAGGCCTCGATCGTCCAAACGGATACAGAAGGGGCCCTGTTTTTTATTCCCGGCGGAAATATGGTTGTAAATCCTACCGAGATGCTTGCCACGGAGCGCCTGCAATGGCTTCTCAGCCGGATGGCTCCGCTATTTGACTGGGTGATTATCGATGCGCCTCCGGTTCTTCCGGTTTCTGACGCGGGCATACTGGCCGGACATTGTGACGGTGTAATCGTCGTAGTTCGAGCCGGTTCAACTGCTTATGACGCAGTTGGCACAGCTTTGCAGGAGCTGCGCGAGAAAAAGTTGTTGGGTGTGGTCCTTAACCGCGTGGAAACACGCGCGCGTTATGACGCCTATCCGTATTACGCGGAGACGGCAACCGAGCTTGCTTAGGGGGTTGATCACAACCCCGGTAGCAGTGTCTACACAGGTCAGTGCGTTTCAATGGCGTGCTGATTTTGGAGTTCAGCAGTTGGGACTCTCATGGCGGTAGCTTATTCAATTTATGGACGGTCAACCACGTGTCGACGACCCTGGGCTTGTTTTGGTTTGCACTCAATACGAAGCTGAGGTACGAAGAATTCGTAGCGAAACATCTCAGTAACAAGGGTTACGAAGTTTTATTACCCGTTTATCAGTGCCGTCGCCGCTGGTCTGATCGTGTGAAGAAGTTTGAGCTCCCGTTGTTTCCTGGCTATCTATTCTGCCGTTTCGATTCAATGGATCGGTTGCCTATTGTGACGACACCCGGAATGATCCAGATCGTTGGATTCGGCAAGACGCCTGTGCCAGTCGACGATTCCGAAATTGCTGCGATTCAGCGCGCAGCGAGCAGCGATTTGGCACGAGAACCTTGGCCCTATTTACAGGTAGGAGAGAAAGTACGCGTTGAGTGCGGCGCGCTTCGTGGGGTAGAAGGAATTCTACTGAATACCAAGGGGGGAGGCCATCGACTAATCTTGTCGGTCACCCTTCTCCAGCGTTCGGTCGCAGTCGAAGTGAGCAGCGCGTGGGTAGTTCCCGCCGCCCCAAAAGGGTCTACCTCTCACGGCCCGACAGCAATATCAGCAGCGTAGTCAAAACCCTCCCCTAGGCCGGTAAATGGTTCCGCCTATTATTGAAGATAGACGTGGGAGCGAACACAAAGGACTAACTGTATGTGCGGAATAGCAGGGCTGATCGGAAACAATAAGAGTTACCTGGCGGACGCAAACGAAGTTCACCGCATGTGCCAGACGCTTGTGCATCGTGGGCCGGACGACGAGGGAATCTTTGCAGAGGGCCCGGCTGGTCTAGGGATGCGTCGCCTGAGTATCATAGATCTTTCAACGGGCCACCAGCCAATTCACAATGAGACCCGCGACATATGGGTCGTCTTCAACGGCGAAATCTACAACTTTCCCGTTCTTCGGCGCCGCCTGGTAGAACGCGGACACCGCTTTTACACCAACACCGATACGGAAGTGATCGTTCACGCGTATGAAGAGTATGGCCCGGATTGTGTTCAGGAGTTGCACGGAATGTTCGCTTTCGCGCTTTGGGATCAAACGCAGCAGAAGCTGCTTTTGGCGAGGGATCGCTTTGGTAAGAAGCCGCTCTACTATGCCCACAGCGGAGGCCGCTTTTTGTTTGCTTCTGAGATCAAGGCGATGTTTGCTGTCGCTCCCGAGTTGGCGGCAATCGATCCCGAAGGTGTCTTAAGCTTCTTTTATTTCGGCTATATTCCCGATCCGCTTACGGCCTTCACACAAATACGGAAGCTTTCTCCCGGTCATCTGCTCGAATTCAGTAATGGCCAAACCAGAATCCGCAAATATTGGGAACTCCCAGCACATGGAGTTTACGAGCCGCGCTCAGAGGAAGAGTGCCTGGAGGAGATGGAACAGCGACTCACGGAGGCTGTGCGCGTTCGACTCGTCAGTGATGTGCCACTCGGCGCGCTGTTGAGCGGCGGAGTGGACTCGTCCACGATGGTAGCCTTGATGTCGCGCGCGAGCTCGCGCAAAGTTCAAACTTTCTCGATCGCGTTTTCCAGTGCCGATTTCAACGAGGCAGGCCATGCCCGCGCTGTCGCAGACAAATTCGGAACGGAACACCACGAACTACTGGTGGATCCACAGATAGAAGAGACGGCGCACATGCTAACGCGTTCCCTCGAAGAGCCTTTCGCGGACTCGTCCATGGTGCCGACGTATCACGTTTGCCGCCTGGCTCGGCAGCACGTTACGGTGGCTCTTGCCGGTGACGGAGGCGATGAGTTATTCGCAGGTTACGACCGGTATAGAACCTATTTGCGGCAGAGGATGTTGCATCTCTTTCCGCCAGGGAGTGGCTGGCTTTATCGAAAGTTTGTCCATCCGCGAGTTCCGGCGGAGTGGCGCGGACGAAGATTTCTGTACAATCTCGCACTGCCCCGCCGCGAGCGGTACCTTGACGGAATATCGATTCTGCCCGCATGCGTCCGGGATCGGTCTATATTCTCAAAGGATTTTCTGAGCTGGGCAGACAAACAGCCTTCGCCCTACGAGATGTTCAATCGTCACCTGGTAAACAATCCGACGTCGGATCCGTTAAGCGAGGTCCAATATCTCGATGTAAAGACCTACTTGGCCGGTGACATTCTTACGAAAGTTGACCGCATGAGTATGGCTACGTCGCTCGAAGTGCGGGCTCCTTTCCTAGACCACACTTTTGCCGAGTGGGTTGCCCGTCTTTCGCCTCGTTGGAAAATGCGAAACGGACAGCCGAAATACATCCTGAAAAAGCTCGCCGAAAGACTCGGTGTACCCCGCGAAGTTATCTACCGGCGCAAGCAAGGTTTTTCAATGCCCTTGGTGCATTGGTTTAGACAGGATCCGTCCCCAGGCCTGCTCGATATCCTTCAAGAGCCGAAGACAGTCCAACGCGGATACTTCAATCCCGACGGGCTACGCCGCCGGCTCGCGGAACATCGAACAGGATGGCGCGACCGGTCATGGGAAATATGGCAGCTGCTGATTTTTGAGCTGTGGCACCGCAATTTCCTTGAGCCGACGCTCCGTTTAGAGTCCAGCGTGGACGCGTGTTTACCGCAAACGATTAGGGAAAGCACGATTCAGTCGCATACCGTGCCGGTCCAAAACCCCGTAGCAGCGCACTGAAGCGCTATCGATCCCCTATGTCAAGCGTTCTACGGCCGGCGTCGCAGCGACAAACAAAGCGCGTTCTTCTGTTTATTCAATCCTTGGAGTTGGGCGGATCCGAAAAACAGTGTGTTGAGATGGCACGCCTTTTGTCTAGGAACGGATTTTCCGTCACCGTCGGATGTATGCGCAGAACCGGCCCACTTCGGAGAACAATTGCGGAAGCTGGCTTACAGCTTGTCGAGTTCCCGGTCGCTAGTCTCTTGCGCCCTGGCGCCGTCTTCCAAATGTTGCGTCTTACACAGTTTATTCGGGCAAACCAGTTCGATGTGGTACAGGCAAATGACCTATATGCAAACCTGTTCGCAGTTCCCGCGGCGCGGTTGGCAGGCGTCCCGGTAATCGTAGCCAGCCAACGAGATCTCTCGGATTCGTCCTGGTACACACCAAGCCGCCGCAGGATTCTTCGTAGGATCCAGCGAATGTCTACTTGCCTGCTCGTCAATTCGGCCGCAATCCGTTCTCAGTTGGTGAAAGAGGGCCGCCTCGACCCTGAAAACATTCGCGTCGTGTACAACGGTATCGACGTAGAACGTTACGGTTCGACTAAAAAAAGAGCAAAGAATTCAGATCTCTCCGGCTCTCTCGCGCCAACAGTCAAAGTGGTCGTGATGGTCGCGAACATGCACCGGGACGTGAAAGGTCACGGCGAATTGCTGATGGCAGCGCAGACGGTCTGCCGACAATATCCTGGCGTCCACTTCCTGCTCGTGGGTGACGGCGAAATGCGCGCAACTTTCGAACTGCAGGCGCGAACGATCGGATTGGAAGAGTCTGTCACATTCCTTGGCCACCGCACAGACATCCCCGATATCCTGGCGCATTGCGACATCGGCGTACTTGCCTCTAGAGCCGAGGGGCTGCCAAACGCCGTGATGGAGTATATGGCTTCCGGTTTAGCTACGGTCGCAACACCCGTTGGAGGCGTGCCGGAAATCATAGAGCACGAGGTAAACGGGCTCCTCGTTCCTGCGAGAGACGCTATTGCGCTATCCGAGGCAATCCTCCGTCTTCTGAAGGACGAAGAACTGCGGCACCGCTTGGCGAAGGCCGGACGGGAGACGATGCAGTTAAAATGTGACTTTACAGGTGTTCTAAATAACCTCAGGGATATTTATCAGGGTTCGCGTCCCGCACCATTACCGATTCGCCGCTCGCATCAGACTATCGCGGCAGACTGACCCTAGGCTCGCTGAATCTACGCATACGGTTGAACTTCTTCAAGAAACAGACCAATACAAATTTCCGAGGAACGAGAATCTATGAAATACGTGAGCGTTTTCGGTTTGGGTTACGTAGGCGCTGTCACCGCGGCTTGTCTGGCGAACCGCGGTTCGCATGTGGTCGGAGTGGACGTCAATGCTAAAAAGGTGGAGATGTTCCAGTCCGGACGCGCGCCTGTGCTCGAGCCGGGCTTGGAGGATCTAGTCGTCAGAGGTTGCGAGACAGGGCAACTTCAGGCGACAACAGACACGGCCAGCGCGATCCGAGAAACGGAAATCTCATTCATCTGTGTCGGAACGCCAAGTATGCACAACGGTCGACTGGACCTGAACAGTGTGGAACACAGTTGTCGCGAGATTGGACGTGCGCTACGTCAGAAGAATAAGTTTCATTGGATCGTTGTCCGCAGCACCGTTTTGCCCGGTACAGGTCGTTCGCTCGTAATTCCCACGATCGAGTCAGCCAGCGGGAAGCGCGCGGGTATCGATTTTGCGGTGTGCAGCAATCCTGAATTTACTCGCGAAGGCTGTGCCGTGGCAGATTACATGAATCCAGCCATGACTGTTCTCGGTTGCGATGACCCTGCCCACCTGATTGCCTTGCGCGAAGTATATCGCGAGTTTCCGGGCCGGGTGTTTGAGACGACCCTTAATGTCTCCGAAATGGTCAAATACACGTGCAACGCATTCCATGCGCTAAAGATCGCCTTCGCAAACGAGATTGGAACCTTCTGCAAGCAACTCGACGTCGATGTCCGGGGAATGATGGAAATCTTCACGTCAGACACCAAACTGAATATATCGACAGCCTATCTTAAGCCTGGTGCCGCCTTTGGGGGCTCCTGTCTGCCCAAGGATCTACGCGCCATCTCCTACCGCGCGAAACAGCTGGATGTCGATCTTCCGCTCCTAAATGCCATCCTGCCGAGCAACACAGCCCATCTCGACCGGGCCATCGACGCGATCGTGATGACAAAACTTAAGAATGTTAGCGTCCTTGGCCTCAGCTTCAAACCAGGGACGGACGACTTGCGCGAGAGTCCGTATGTGCGCCTGATCAAGCAACTGCTCGGCGAGGGTTGCAACGTCCAAATTTGGGATCCCGATGTTGCTCTCGGTCGGCTCTGCGGATCAAACCGCCAGTTTATCGAGGATGAAATACCCCACATCGGCGCGTGCCTGTCGACGGATTTGGAAGCCACCGTTCGGCGTGCACAGGTGGTGGCTCTGGCAACGAACGCTATTGATGAGAAAACCCTCAAGGCCCTGCTTCGGCCCGACCAGATCGTAATTGATCTGCACTCGCCGCTGGGCGCCGCGAAGGCGGACAACGTGATGGCACTGGCTCACGTTCCGCAGGTGCCTGAACCAGTTTCGGTCGAAGTCTAAGCGAGTAGAGTCGAGATGAGGGTTCCGTCAACACCGATAGTGCTTCAGAAGATGCTTCGCAGAATTCCATTCGCTCCACTCGATGCGAACTGCCTGCATTGCCTTGAATATCTGGCCGATGGCGGCAACTGCGGAGAATCTGCGAATCCAAGCATCGTAATCAGGGCAGGAACGCCTCTCGACATTCCGCGAATGAGTGAATGTCGCAACTTCCCAGAAAGGCTTCCAGAAAGGTTCGCGGCACAAGAACACTGCGTCGTTGCGATGATCGGCGACGATGTCGTCGCTTATCAATGGTTTTGTGACAAGACGTCCCGCATCGAAGAACGATACGGTTATAGAGTCGAAATACCCCCTGACTCGATATACGGATATGACGCCTTTGTTCGGCCGCAGTACCGCCGCGCGAAAATATGGACGCACTTTCATTCGTTTTATCTCAAGCATCTTCTTGCTCGACTTGGCCGCCGCAGGGTAATCGTGATGGTCGACCAGGGAAACAGCGTCTCGATGAAGGCCCATTCGCGCGTGGGTTACAGACTCTACCGCAAAGTCTACGTCGCCAAATTACTCGGCAAGAGTGTTTGGATCAGCAAGGAAGTCAAAAGGAGAGACGACGGATTGTCTTCGGTTGCGCCGCCAGACGCCACGGAAACGTGCGCAGATCGGATCAGCAGTGCTCTGTCTTGAGCTGCGCGGCGCCGATACAAGGATGTGGGGGAATACCCTTGGGGAGCAACAAAATGGGCACAGCGAACGTGTTGGAATCGGGTCAATCTGAAGTCAGAAGCAATTCACATAAGTCCGCCTTAATCTCTTCCGGTGTAATGCAGTCTTCGGAGCCGGCAAAAAGAGTGGCGCATCAGGTTCAAACCACTACTTATTTCTCGTGGTCGTCTTTGGCGGAGGTGATGCCCGGTTGGGAGCGGATTCTACAAGAGAATCCGTCACTTTCCATTTTCTCCACACCAGAATGGCTTGGTTCATGGTGGGAGGCTTTTGGCGCGAACCGTCACCTGGTTGTATTGGCGTTTTCCGATCATACCGGTGAACTGATCGGTTTGGTCCCTCTCTATTGGGAAAGCTTGAAGCATCCTGTGTTTGCACGAATCAAACAACTGCGGTTGCTCGGTGACGGCTCAGGCGATTCCGATAACCTAGACTTTATCGTGCGGCCCGGTGAGGAGAATAGATGCGCCTCTGCCCTGATTGAATGGATCGCTCAGCAGCGCAATTGCGGCATCTGCTCTTTCAATACGCTACCTGAAAATTCCGCGGTCGCGAAATCGCTGGCAAATCGGATCGAAACTGTGAAATGGCCATTCCGCGTCACAACAACTCCGAATTCAGCCGTTCTGCTGCCGTCCACATGGGAATCTTATATCGAAGGGCTGTCTCCTAAATTTCGCCACCTTATTACGCGCTGCCGCAGAAAGCTCAGCAGCCAATTCCAAGTGCGCGTGCGACGGTGTGAAAACGCGCATGATATTCCCCTGATGTTGGACACGCTTTATTGCCTCCACCAGAAACGCTGGAATAGCGTCAATGAGCCTGGCAGCTTCACCTCTGTCGAGCGTAGGGATCTATACGCGCGCATGGCGAAGGCATTCTTTCAAAGAGGCTGGCTGGAGCTATGGTGCCTTGACCTAAACGGGCGGCCCGTCGCTGCCCAGATGAGCTTCCGTTATCGTGATCGCGTCTATGGCCTGCAGGAGGGTTTTGATCCGGCTTTCTTCACACAGCATGTCGGATATGTGCTGCGGGCAGCTATGTTCGAATACTTCATTCAATCCGGCGTGAAGGTGTATGACTTCCTGGGAGGATTCAACGCGCAGAAACAAAGGTGGGGAGCAGAGTGTGGCACCTATACGAACTTGCAGTTCGCGACACCTTGGAGCGTCGCGAGCTGTTGTCTGGCTCTCGATAAGAGCGCCGCAGCCGGCAAGGAATGGTTGCGCCAGCACCTCCCGTCGTCAGCGTGGAGCGTACTCCATCGCGTGAAGATTAGCCTTATGCATGAGGGTGACACGACATATCACACCGAAAGCGCTCATGCCCTTGAGGGCGTGCAGCAATCGACCGAAGGGATCGCGTGCCAGTGAACAGCTCTTTCGAGCGCACGGAGTCCACGGCACGATCGGCGGTGCCGATAAAAATTCTCCAGATTGGCAATTACCCTCCTCCCGAGTGTGGGTGGGCGGTGCAAACAAAGTTGCTAACGGAAGAAATTCGTCGCCGCGGGCACGTGTGCGACGTTTTGAATATCAATGAAAGCCGCAAGATAAAGAGCATCGAGTACGTCGATGTGCAAAACGGTTTTGACTACGCATACAAATTGTGCCGTTTCGCCAGGAAGGGATTTCGTTTTCAAGTGAACGTAAACGGCCAATCCAAGCCTGGATACGTTCTGGCGTTGCTCGCGCTTCTGATCGGCCGATTTGCCGGACGCTTTTCCACCCTCAGTTGGCGTGGCGGATTGCAGCAGAAGTACTTCCCTCGTGAGAATGGTTGGAGCCGATGGGCCTATAGGCAGCTATTTCGCCTCGCAGGCAGCATTTCTTGCGACAGCGTGCCGGTCAAGCACGCGATCGAGGGTTACGGAATTCGCTCGGATCGCATTGTAGCCATACCGCCCTTTTCCAAACAGAACCTTAGCTTTAGGCCAGTACCTCTTTCCCAAGAGGCGCAAGCCTTTGTGTCGCGATGCAACCCTCTGTTCTTTTGCTACGTTTCGTTTCGACCGGAGTACGAACTTCCGATTTTGCGTCAGGCCATGGGTAACTTCCGTGCGGATTATCCGAAAGCGGGCTTTGTGTGGCTCGGATTTCCTTCGAAAGAAATGCCTGCGGTCGAGCAGTATGTCGCTGGGTGGTCAGCAGGCGAACGAGAGGGCCTCCTCTTATTGGGGAATTTGAGCCACGATGAGTTCTTGTCCTTGTTGAGCCGCTGCACTGTGTACCTGCGCACTCCGATGTGTGATGGTGTTGCGGCTTCGATTCTGGAATCTCTGGCTCTCGGCATTCCGGTCGTTGCCAGTGAGAATGGCACACGCCCCAGCGCAGTCATAACGTATCGGGGCCGTGACGAGGCCGATATGCGTGCAAAACTTGCATTTGTGATCGAGCAATATCCGTTGATCAAGGAACAGACTCGATTAGACAAAATGGACGACAACATTGAAGTGACGGTCGATTGGCTTTTGCGAGCCGGTGAGAAATCGCAAAAGCGTCGTGTGGAGTTCGTGGATGCTCGCTAGTCTCAATTGGCGGGACCGCATGGCGCGGTTTGTCTGTATGCCGTGGGACGAAATTCGCGTTCGGACCATGCAGGAGGCGGGCAAACGCTGGGATCTCGCGCTATCAAAAATCGGGCCTTGTCAAACCGCACTTAGACGGGACATCGCATTCGCGAATTTCGGCCGTTTCTTTTTTGAGCCTGCTGATATTCCTGAAATTCTCCAGTGTGTCCGTCGCACTCTACCTTCTGTCGCGGCAAAGACCGTAAAGGCGGCCGATGAGATCGTTCAACATCGATTTGATTTGCTGGGATACGAGGGGGTCGACTACGGTCGCGAAATCGATTGGCACTTCGACGCGGTGCATGGCAAGTCCGCCCCGCGCGTTTCTTGGTACCGCGTTCCTTATTTGGATTTCGATCGGGTTGGAGACCATAAAGTAACTTGGGAACTGAACCGCCATCAGCACCTCGTTACGTTGGCGAAGGCGTATCGCCTCACTCAAAACAGTGGTTATGCGAAGGAATTAACTGCCCAGTGGTACCACTGGCAGGAGCACAATCCCTATCCGACGGGAATTAATTGGGCCAGCAGCCTCGAGGTAGCGTTCCGAAGCCTTTCTTGGCTCTGGGTATGGCACCTTCTCAGAGACTCTTCTGCAATGCCCGCCACATTCCATCTCGATTTAATGCGCGCTTTAATGCGGAACGGGCGTCACATAGAACGATACCTCTCCACGTACTTCGCGCCGAATACGCATCTTCTTGGCGAGGCCGTCGCGCTGTTTTTCATTGGCACTCTTGTGCCCAAAAGTCGTCCTGTGCAGCGATGGCAGGACTTGGGCTGGCACATCATTCTCCGGGAAGCTAAACGCCAAGTTTTGCCTGACGGTATGCATTTCGAGCAATCAACCTATTACCATGTCTACGCGCTTGATTTCTTTCTTCACGCCCGAATCCTTGCGGACGCCAACGGAATTGCCGTTCCGACGGATTTCGACGAGACAATCGAGAAGATGCTCGACGCGCTTCGTCTTGTGAGCCAAGCGGGGTTACCTCCCCAATTCGGCGACGATGATGGGGGCCGTGTCTTTGACCCCAAGCGCAATCAGGTCCGGGACTTACTCGATCCTCTCGCGGTGGGCGCACTTTTGTTTCGCCGGGCCGATTGGAGAGCCGTAGCACAATCGCCAACGGAAGAGATGGTATGGCTGCTCGGCGCGAAGGCCGTTCCGCTTTTCAACGCACTTTCGGCCGTTAAGCCGACGGTCGCATCCACCGCTCTTAGGGAAAGCGGAATTTACGTGCTGTCGGATGGTTCATCGGAGCGACAGCACCTTGTAATTGACGCAGGGCCGCAGGGCCACAGCTGGGCGGGGCATGGACACGCTGACGCTTTGAGCATTCAGTTGTCGATCGCTGGCAAGCCGATTCTCGTCGATCCGGGAACCTTCACTTACGTATCTTCCGTCGAAGAACGCGAGCACTTTCGAGGAACTGGTTGCCACAACACGGTTCAAGTGGATCGCCTGAACCAGGCCCAGTCGGCCGGCCCTTTTAAATGGACAAATCCAGCTCACGCGAAGGCTGAGCGATGGATTAACGGAAACTCTTTTGATCTCTTTGTTGGCTCGCATAACGGCTATAGCCGATCGGCGAACCGTGTGACACATCGGCGGACCATCTTTTACCTAAAACCACAGTTTTGGTTGGTGCGCGATGTATTGGAAGGCAATGACGCGCATGAGATGAATGTTTCATGGAGCTTTGCGCCAGGCTCGCTCACGGTTATTTCTAATCGCGCCTTTTTTTATGGGTCCAATGGCGCAACTCTAACAACCCTCATCACAGGCAACGAGAACTTCAGCTGCGAGCCTTTTCCAGGGTGGTATTCCCCCCGCTACGGCGAAAAACATCGCGCACCGCAGCTTCGCGTGAGCGGGAAAGTACATCTGCCGACCGAATGCGCCACTGTGCTGCTACCGACAATCCGCGCGAATGCACATCTCGACAAAATCGAAGGTGGTGCGAGCGTACCTCACGGTGTGCCTGTCCAAGGCTACCGATTATTGATAGGCGAGCGACTGCATGAAATATTCTTCTCCGATTCACCGTGCCGATGGAGGGCGGGGACGGTAGCGAGCGACGCATGTGTCCTCTATTGCTCTCGAACTTCCAATGATCCGTACGATCATTTCATAGCCTGCGAAGCAACCTATGTCACTGTGAACGATCAACGGATCTTTTCGTCCGAACTCCGAATTGCAAAAAAGGAATGGTTTACATCTCTAGGTACTGGAACAGCCGATTCGCAGTTAATTTCAGACAGTAACTTGCTTCCTGGCGTCATCGAAGAACACGTCTAAGGTCGCTCGCTTGGCTCGTTTCTTCTGCGGCCGCGAGGCAGCGCCTTTAGTTACGAAATCGCACTCCTAAGGTAAGGACAAGAGCTCATGTGTGGAATCTGCGGCGTTGTCGACTTGCGCGATAAACATTTCCCCGCGCGCGAAATGGAAGCGATGTCAGCCACATTGCATCATCGCGGCCCCGACGACCACGGGATCTTCTTTTCCGAGCCTGCGTCCTTGGGTTTCCGCCGGCTCAGCATAGTGGATCTTGCCGGCGGGAAACAGCCAATGACGAACGAAGACTCAACGATTTGGATCGTCTTTAACGGCGAAATCTATAACCACCGCGAATTGCGGCCTATGTTGGAGCGTCGCGGTCATCGTTATTCCTCAAATAGTGATACAGAGACTATTCTTCATCTGTATGAGGAATATGGGCCCGATTGCGTCCAACACTTGCAAGGAATGTTCGGTTTCGCGATCTGGGACTCTCGTCGCGAGCGTCTGTTTTGCGCCCGCGACCGGCTGGGCATTAAGCCCTTCTATTACGCATTCCACAATGGGCGTTTCATCTTTGCGTCGGAGATGAAGGCTCTTTTCGAAGTCGATGGCTTTGCCCGTCGTTTGAACCGCCACGCGCTTCCAGAACACTTTGCCTTCGGGTATCTCTCTTCTGACGAGACGCTGTTCGAAGGTGTGCGCAAACTGCTGCCGGGTCATCACCTGACAATTGACTTGAAGGCGGGGGAGCATGGACCGCAAATTCGCCAGTATTGGGACCTCGCTATCTTCGCGCCCCGTGAGCCGCATAGTGAATGGGAATACATTGAGGAATTCCGCCAGTTGTTCCGGCGAACTGTCCAGTCGCACTTGATGAGCGACGTCCCGGTCGGAGTGTTCTTGAGCGGGGGGCTGGACTCGAGCTCTATTGCCGCCGAAATGGCGGACCTTCGGAAAGACCGCATCCAGACCTTTTCCGTCGGATATGCGGACGACCGCTATAGCGAACTCCCATACGCGCGAATCATGGCAAAGCACATCCGGTCCGAACACAGCGAGGTCCTCCTCGGTCCGAATGAGTTTTTCGAAAGTCTTCCATCAACGATTTGGAATGAAGACGAGCCCCTGGCTTGGCCGTCCAGCGTATCGCTCTTCTTCGTGTCCCGCCTCGCGGCCCAGAAAGTCAAAGTCGTTCTCACGGGCGAAGGAGGCGATGAATTATTCGCAGGCTACTTGAAATATCGCATGGCATTATGGAATCTGCGCGGCGGACGCCTTTATCGAAAGTTCGTTCCTGGCTCCTTGCGGCGCATGGCGCGCAATATCCTTTCAAACGATTGCGGTCCGGACTGGATTGTGCGAAAGCTGCGCCATTCGTTTCTTTATCACCCCGATCGGTTTGAGCAAATATACTTCGACAATTTCTATTGCGCCTTTTCTGAAGGGCAACAGTCGGAGTTGTTCACGCGCGAACTTTCAGATGAACTGCGCGATGCGAACGCCTATGCGAGCTCGATGCAGTATTTTCCCTCGAACGCGAGCAGTTGCAATCTCCTGAATGACCTGCTTCATCTGGATATCAAGACGTATTTGGTAGAGCTCTTGATGAAGCAGGACCAGATGAGCATGGCGGCTTCAATCGAGAGTCGTGTGCCGTTTCTCGATCACAAAGTCGTTGAGTTCGCCGCCGCTGTTCCGGAACATCTGAAGATACGGCGCTGCAATGGCAAGTATCTGCTTCGTAAGGCAATGCAAACGCGTTTGCCGTCAGAAATTATTAATCGGACAAAGAAGGGGTTCCCTACACCGGTCAAACCCTGGCTTCGTGGCCCTTTGCTGGGAAAAATGACCAATATCCTTACAGACGGTCGCCTCGCCGAACGACGGCTCGTTCGCCCGGCGTTTGTGAACGCTCTGCTCGATTCTCATCGCCGCGGTAGTTCGCACGCCACAGACGGTTGCTGGCGGCTTCTTAACTTCGAACTGTGGAGCCGCATCTTCCTCGACCGTGATCCCGCGGTGTTTACAACAGATACTATGCCGTACGAGCGCGCCACCTTGTGCGCCTAACCTTCTAGCTCCTCAAAATTCGCCCAGGGCAATCGCGGAACCTATTAATGAACATCCTGGTTACACTTCGCCAGCCACTCGTTCCTGCAGACACCGGCGGAAAAGTCCGCTCCTTGAACATTTTGTCGCGCTTGGCTAACCGAGTTTCCATTCACGCCGTGTCTTTTGCCGATCCCGTGCGCGACGCAAGCGCAATTACCGAGATGAAACACATCTTTAAGACCTACACGCCGGTCGCATGGCAGGAAACGAAAAAGTATTCGCCGGCGTTTTATGCGGAAGTGTGTGCGAATCAACTCGGGTCGTGGCCGTATTCCCTGGCCAAATGCAATAGACCGGAATTCACGCTCACAGTCCAAGCGCTCGCAAAGCGTCGCCATTTCGATCTTCTCTTCTGCGACTTTCTCCACACGGCGGCTCCGCTCCTGCGCTACCGGTTCCAGCCGAGAATTGTCTTCGAGCATAACGTCGAGTACCTGCTCCGCAAGCGCAAGTGGGCGGTTGAAACGAACCCGGTCCGAAGGTGGATATTGAAGAACGAATGGACCAAAACGAGGTCGATCGAGGCTAACGTATGCAGAAACTGCGAACGTGTTCTTGCAGTTTCAAATGATGATAAGGAGACGTTTCTCCGCGAGTTTGGCGTTTCTCACGTCTCCGTCCTGCCCACGGGAGTGGATACCGACTTCTTTAGCCCTTCGCACAACGGTTCACGGCCAGGACGGCTCGTTTTCGTGGGATCCATGGATTGGGACCCTAATGAAGATGGCGTCTCGTGGTTTCTAAATGAGGTGTATCCGCGAATCCGGCGGACTGCTCCCAATGCAAACTTGGCGATCGTCGGCCGAAATCCCTCTTCTCGGCTGCGGACCCTAGCATCGCGCCAGCCGGACGTCGAACTGACTGGTCGCGTTTCCGATGTGCGGCCCTATCTTTCCGAAGCTGAGGTAGTCATCGTTCCGCTGCGAGTCGGCGGTGGGACGCGAATCAAGATTCCGGAAGCAATGGCGATGTCGAAGGCAGTCGTCTCGACAACGATTGGTGCCGAGGGCCTTCCATTTCGAAGTGGGCGCGAGATCAGCATTGCCGATCAGCCGGAAGATTTTGCGGAGGCGGTCATCGCGCTTCTGCATGATCGCTCCTTCCGTACTTCAATCGCAGCCGCCGCTCGGAGGATTGTGGTCGAAAAGTACGGGTGGGATGCCGCCGTCGATAAAGCGGAACAAACGATTCACGAACTGGCGAATCCGCTGGTCTCAACCCAAAGCCTCCCGAAAATGTCTCCCGCAGGACTTTACGTATGAGCGGAACCGCTGCATCAATTGAACGCATGCTGCCGGCGGCACAGGCCGCCGGGCTCGAAGGGTCCGATAGTCCGGGAAAGTTGTGCTTCTTTTTTCTTTGCTTGTTCACCGTCGCGATCTATGGCCGCCCCGAAGATATCTTTCCTGTCGTCGGCCATTTTCATTTGACTCTGCTTCTGGGAATTTGTGCCAGCGCAGCTTACGCGGGAGCGTGGTTCTCCGGAGCAATCCCAGTGCTCAACTCACGAGAGCTGCGACTGATGCTATGGCTCACGGGCTGGTTCGTCGCGGGCGTGCCGTTCGCTTACTGGCGAGGCGGTAGCTTTCAAGTGCTGACTCAGGAGTGGTTTAAAACGTTGTTGGTTTTCTTTTTGCTCACCCAGACACTCGTGACTCTCCGCAGGATCCGAGCGGTCCTGTGGGCCGTGATTTTGAGCGAATTGGCCGTTACAGCCTACTCAGTTCTTAATCCGTCGCAGTCGATGTGGGTTGGGAATCGGTTCTCTGGCGTCAGCGAAGGAATCCTTGGTTGGAACTTCTTGGGGATTGCTATAGCGCTTACCCTGCCGTTCATCGCAGCGTTGTTTATCGCTCGCGTTTCGCTTTTTAAGACGTCTCTTTTGGCTGCAGCTGTGGGCGCGATGATGTGGATGCTCGTCCTTACGGCTTCCCGGAGTGGCATGTTGACTGTCGCTTTTTCAATCCTGCTGACCTACGTGCTGATTTTGCGCCGGAGTTCTGTTGGAAACATCGTCGCCCTGGGATTGATGCTCGCAATGGTCTTAGCCGTTTGCGCGGCCCCGGGAATTTTCTGGCAGCGCATTCAAACGATCTGGAGCGATTCCGCCCCCACAAGCGCGGCTTCCGCGTCGGCAGATGCTTCCGAGGAGGAGCGGAGAACCGTACTCCTTACGTCGTTGCGCTACACACTGGAACACCCCATTTTTGGTTTGGGGCTGGGTAATTTCTCGGTCGCTCGAGGCACGGAAACCGGAGTGCCGTCTGGCTGGTTGGGCACTCATAACACCTTTACAGAGTTGTCGTCGGAAGCCGGTATTCCTGCATTGCTGATCTTCGTGATCCTGATTGGTTCTTCGATTCGCAATATGTGGCGCATCGCTCGATCCGGGCGGGTGGCGCAAGATATTCCGGAAGTCGATCAGATGGCGCGAGCCGCACTTGTTAGCCTTCTCGCCTTTGCCTTTGGCGCCTTTTTTGCGCACATCGCTTATGAGTATTTTCTTTACTACCCGATAGCAATCGCAGTTGGCATTCAATATTTGGCACACACAAAAGAAACTGTTCCAAACAGAAATTATGCTCGCGCAACCGTGCGTCTGCATAGCGGGCGTCTTTAAAATCCCATGAGTGCTCTGATCCCCGAAATCGTTTTTTGGTCATGCGTCTGCGCAGTTGTCTACAATTACGCCGGTTACCCGGTTGTGCTGTTCGCCCTGTCGATGCTCTCACAAGCGAAATCGGATTTTCGCTTTCTCCTCGGGAGCCGGGCGCGCCGCCGCAATCGCCCGCAAGGAGACCTTCCCACGGTCGCGATATTGCTATCTGCTTTCAACGAAGAGGCGGTGATCGGTGCCAAGGTGAACAATTGCCTGGAGCTCGATTATCCTCAAGATCGTCTCGAATTTCTTATCGGCCTTGATGCTCCCCAGGATTCAACGCCTGAAATTTTGGCGCAGATGACCTCCAGCCGCGTGCGAGTGTGGCACTTTCCTAAACGGCAAGGAAAGCTCGCTGTTCTGTGTGCGCTGGCGCAGCAGACTAAAGCGGACATCGTGATTAGCACCGACGCCAACACAATGCTGAAACCTGATTGTGTCCGTACGCTCATTCGCCATTTCTCTGACCCTCGGGTCGGTGCGGTGAGTGGTGAGGAGGTTCGGATCAGCGGTAGCGGTACGGATCCCGCCGCTGAATCGATCTACTGGCGCTATGAATCAGCCTTGAAGTTCCTCGAAAACCGCCTGAATTGCTCGTTGGGGGGCAATGGCAGCGTACTTGCCGTGCGGCGTCCGCTCTTTCGACTGGACAAGCCCTCAATCGTCGAGGACTTCCAGATTCCACTGGATATCCGGTTCAAAGGCTACCGAGTCGTTTATGACCCTGAGGCCGTGGCCGTTGAAGAAATCGCGCCCACCGTTTCCGCGCAATTTGCTCGAAGAATTCGGCTCGGAGTCGGTGATTTTCAGGCCCTGTTTGGAAATCTTGGATGTTTGAATCCCAAGAACGGCCTGCCGGCCTTTTGCTTCTTTTCTCACCGCGTTCTCCGCTGGCTGGGCCCGGTTTTCCTGCTTATTGCGTTTCTTTCAAGCCTGCTGCTTCTCGAAGAACCGATATTCCGCATTCTCGTACCGGTGCAATGCGGTTTTTATGCGGGCGCCTATCTCGGTTACTCACTGAAAAAGCGCGGCAAGGCTGCCGGGATCTTCGGCTTGCCCCTGAATTTCTGTTCCATGAACCTGGCACTTCTGATTGGTCTGTTTCAATACTTAAGAGGCCGCCACTCCGCCATATGGAAGGCAACTCCTCGCACGGCGACTCACGAAACAGGGTGAGTCGCATGACGTTTCCAAAATGCCGTTTACGTTTTCCTTAGCCGCTGTGTTTCTTACGCAGCTAGCTTACTCGGGGTTCTATGCTATGAAACGCCGTCTCAACTATTATCGCTTCTATCTACGGATCGCTGACTACATCCTGCCAGCGCTGGCATTTGCAGCCACCGCCTACGTAGAGGACCTAATCAAAATTGGCAGTCCCACTGCAGGCTTGGGCACGTACAGTTTTTTCAGCCTTTTCCTGCAAACGTGTCTCGTATGGGCCGTCGCCTCCGAATACTATGGCGTGTCCAGTGTGCAAGAGCTATTCCGTGAGCGTACGGGAGTCAGGGCGGCCTTTGCCGCCTGCACGACTACATACGCAGCCACGTTGGGGGTTCTGTTTTTTTTCCACGAGTACACCACAATATCGCGTGCATTCCTGCTGATCAGCGCATTCAATTTGCTCGTTGGTGCCCTCTTAATGCGCGCGCTCTTCCGTTCGCTGGTCAGCCGCCATTCCGGCCCGCTCTGGAAACCGGATCGAGTACTTATCATTGGCGCAGATAAATTCGCTCGTCGTTGCGCTCGACGCCTTATTCACGGTCCGCTCTCGTTTTGCAGAATTGTCGGACATATCTATCTTCCCGGAACAGATATCGCTGTTGAAACTGCTCCTGTTTATCCGCTCAGTCAAATAGACGAAATCTGCCGCGACGGCAACGTCGACGAAATACTCGTCGCGGTCCCTTCGAGCAAATACTCCGAAGTGCCTCGTCTGGTAAGAAATCTTGAACGTCTGGCTCTGCCCGTTCGTGCGATTCTAGATTTTGGCGATCATATGATGGTGCGTGAACGCCTGTTTCAATTCGGTCGGCTCCAAATTCTGGATCTTACAGCAACACCAGCGGAGTCCCTGAAATATGCACTGCTAAAGCGAGGCTTCGATGTTGCATTTTCGATTTTCGCCATTGCGGTTACGGCACCGGTTATGGCTCTTGTCGCTCTGACCATACGTTTAACGTCCGCAGGCCCAGTGCTATTCGTTCAAGAAAGAGTCGGATTGAATGGCAAGACCTTCAGTATGTATAAGTTCCGTACAATGAGGGTTTCTCCTCAAACGGAAAGCGACAATCAGTGGACCACGGCAAATGACCCGCGACGCACGCCAATCGGTGCATTTTTGCGACGTACGAGCTTGGACGAACTTCCGCAATTCTTTAACGTACTCCGAGGTGACATGAGCGTTGTTGGTCCGCGGCCCGAGCGTCCTGGATTTGTGAAGAAGTTCCTAACGGAAGTTTCGAGATACAACTACCGTCATCGGCTGAAAGTTGGAATTACGGGGTGGGCTCAGGTAAATGGCTGGAGAGGGGACACCTCTATTCGCCGGCGTGTCGAGCACGATCTGTACTATCTGCAGAACTGGAATTTCTTCTTCGATCTTCGCATTATTTTTCTAACTTTATTTTCTCGATATCGAAATAAAAATGCATATTAGATGTTCTGGCGCTACATCGTTGGGCTGATCGGGGTTGCAGTAACATTCCCTCTCGGATAAAGCGTGATCATGAATAGGCTTCGCGTTCTCGTGCTATCGAACACCCGCCCCTCCCGATCTTGGAGATTCGCCCTTCGGATCGCTCGCGAAATTCCTGGCAGCGAGATTTGCGGGATTGTACAAAGACCCCTTTGCAAACTCCCGCCCGAACAGCGAGTATTGGCGGAAGCGGGGGGCGATCTCTCGGTCTCTTCCCAGCTTTTCTCGCGTATTGGGCGCTGGGCAAAAAACTGCTTCGAGCGTCTGATTCACGCGATATTGTGGTGCGTCCACGGTTTCCCGCGAGGTTTGAATATCCATCCTGCATTCACCATGGAGTCTCTTGCGGACAAATGCGCAGAGTCCGGATGGCCTTTGTTAGAGGTGGTACACCTTGACGATTCGCGCGTTGCTCATTTTATCGACTGTATGAATCCGGATCTTGTGATTGCCCTTGGCGAAACACCCTCGCTACCCGCAACCAGCATTGCCGCCAGTCGCGGTTGGCTTCGCGCCAGGTCCAACGACGTCGTGGGTAGAGAAACATCTGGGGTTACAGGCCTTCACATCCGAGTGGAGCACTTGTCGAAGGCTTTGGGACCATCGCAAGATTTGACCTCCCTCAATCTTCCGCGTCAGGTGCACGATACGCGAATCGGCTTCGCTCTGAAATCTGATCTTGTGACCGATGATTTGCTCGTGCAGTCGGCTGCCGCCGTCCAAGCACAAGGCGCGGCAGAAGCCGCAAAGAGCCTCACGACTTGGGTTCACGAAGTTCTGCTTCCATATCTGTCGCAGGTAGGGCCATCGCGCCCGGCGGCACCTACAGCTAATCGGTGGCACCGTTCGGTATGGAGTCTAGCTATCGAGACGGTGGTATTGTGTTCGCCCTTAGTTGTCGTCCGTAATTGGTTTCGTGGTTTGCGTCGCCGCCACCCGGTGCTGATTCTCGTGCATCACCTTGTGTCGGACCGTGCACATCGAATGAGTATTTCGACGGAAGCCTTCTGGCGACAGCTACTCTTTTTGCGCCGGCATTATCTCATTGTGCCCCTTTGGAAAGCTGTAGAACTTCTCGATGGCGGCGTCGTACCAATCCCCATGGTTTCCCTGACATTCGACGATGGATATGCCGACAATTTTGTTAGCCTCCGTGCCGTCGCTCAGGAATTCGACGTGCCCGTCTCATTGTTTATTACTACACAGCCGGTTGACTTACACCGTGAATTTCACCACGACGTGATAAAGGGTCTGCACGGCGCCTTCCCGATGAATTGGGCGCAGATTCGGTACTGGAAGGAGAGAGGCGCAGAGATTGGCAGTCATACCCGTACACACATCCGGTGCGGAGTCAGTGATCGAGTATTGCTGCACGATGAAATTGCAGGTTCAAAAAACGATTTCGAGAACCATCTCGGCGAAGCGCCGCGTTTCTTTGCATTTCCCTTTGGCACCCCTGAGGACATTTCCCCGGAAGCCATAAACATCGCAGCGCATGCTTATCCGTATTTCCTTTCCGCATGTGGCGGCGAGAACTTTCCGGAAAGGGCCGGAAATAACGCTCACCTTCTGCGCAAAAACGCGTACCCGGAACCATGGGAACTCGAGCTTGAACTTCAGTCCGTCTTTGATTTTGTTAAAGCGGCGAAGCGCCGATTCCGCGTATCGCCACGTCCGGAGATGGAATCTTTTGCCCGTTCTGGTCGATCCCTGGAATTGTCGACGGACCCGATTCTTAATTTCTCGCAGAGCCAGAACGAGACTGCTGAGGCACCGCCGCAGATTACGCAACCCGTGGTAAGGAACTAACGCTTGTCAGCATTCCCACGCCTGAACGCACGTGGATGACTGAGCAACCCGATACCTGAATGCAAAAATCTCTCGTTTTAAGAGCAGTCACAACCAGCTGGATCGCCGTTACGGCCAATGCAGCCGTAGGATTTTTTCTAACTCCTTATGTTCTACACCACCTCGGCGACGAGGCTTATGGCCTATGGATCCTTACTGTCACTTGTGTGGGATATTATGGGTTGCTGGACATCGGCGTGCGCTCCTCCATTCTGCGCTACGTCTCGCGCAATCAAGCTCTCGGGAACCGCGATACTGTAAATGAGGTTGTCGCCACAGCCTTCTATTATTATCTCGCCGCGTGCGCAGTCATTCTGATTGCGGCATTTATTTCGGTTAATCCGGTTTCCCATTTCTTTTCGATTAGCCCTGACCTTCTCTCCTCCTTTAAGGGTTTATATCTACTGGCTGGCGCAGTTCAGGGTCTGACGTTGCCGCTAGTTGTCTTTGCGGGTTCGCTTGAGGCGGCTGGCCGCTTTGACCAGATGTATTCCACAAACGTAATTGGCCTCGCCGTTCGTGTGGTTGCGGTAATTGCCGTGATACATGAAGGCGGCGGCCTCTTTGCCGTAGGCGCCGCAACGTTGCTGTCGCAATTGCTCCCGTATTGCATTCAGGTGCCGCTTTGCTTCCGGGCAAACCACGGCATCAGCCTTCACCCCAAGTGGGCGCGCAAGAGTGTATTCCGTGACATGGTCCGTTACGGATCAGTCAGCGTTACGGTTGGTATCGGCGAAAAGATGCGCGGTTATATCTACCCGCTTCTCATTGCAAAATTTCTATCTCCGGTTGCCGTCACGCTGTTTGCTCTTCCAGTGAAACTGATGCAGTTCCCGACGGACGGCGTCGGTACGATGACGGAAATCGTGAATCCTCTTTCCAGCCGCCTTGAGGCGCAAAACAATTTCTCCAAGCTTCGCCAACTCATTCTCAATAGCTCGCAAACAGCATTTCTTTTGCTGATTCCGCTCGCCTCCTTTCTCATCATTTTTGGCAAAGACTTGCTGACGTCCTGGGTAGGCAGCCGCTACACCTCAGCCTACGGCATTTTGGTCTTACTCACGCTCGGCCTCGGAGCAGCTGCCACGCAATGCTGCATTCAGTCGATGCTCTTCGGCATCGAACGCCACAAAGCGCTTATCTGGTTCCGTTTGGGCGAAGGCCTATCGGTTGCGATCCTCGGCAGCGTCGCCCTGAAATTCTGGGGCCTCGAAGCCTTCGCCGCCGTAATCATGGTCACGCTCTTGACGACGAGCCTCGTCCTCGTTCCCCGCCATCTCTGCAACATTCTCGGCCTCTCCCTACGCCGCTATCTCCTGGAAGGCACTGTTAAGCCGTGCATCTTGGCCCTCCCGACGGTCGGCACGTACCTGATGATCGAACGTACTCTTCAAATAGCAGGCTGGCGCAATCTGCTGCTGGCGGGTTCTACCGGAGTCCTCGTTTACGCAGCCACGCTGTGCGCTGCGGCCGTCCCGAGCTCAGGGCTGGAAGTCCGCTGGTACACAGTTGGCGTTTTGCGGGTGCTAACTCAGCGTTTCTTGCCGGTCCTAGGTCCTCGTTTCCGTCCATCAAGGAACACACTGCACGCCACCGATTTGCCAGGAGAGTGGTAGTCGTTGCGCATTGCTTTGCGCATCGGGACGTTTGCCGGTTTGTTCACTTCGCGGCTAGCGGACCTTAATCATGTAAACGTCCGTGCACTCAGTCGCTACGTGCATCTTGGCCGGACACCCATCGGGATAGGCCATGTTGCTGTTGAACAACACATACTTCCCGTCGCGACTGATCGCTCCATGAGGCTGCGCAGAATAATTTTCCGAACTTCGCGACCGCGCCTGCGCTAAGCGGTAAACTGTTTTGCCATCGATGCTCGTCAGGATAATTTCGTCCTCATAGAGAAGCCAGTTTGCCGGAGTGGGCGCCTGGAAACGGACGTCTTTGTTGAAGAATTCGGGTCCGTTATCCCTGTCATCAAAAAACGAGAGTGCGACCCAAGGCTGGGAGCCGCTGCCCCGGTAACTCACGTGCCAACTCGGCTGATCGTCCAACAGACACTTTGCTGATTGCACGTTGTGAATTTGCCGCACGTCGAGTCCCCAGCCACTAGGGCACGGGTTCTTTTCCCCACGCAGTGTCGACTCCCGCCCTAGGTCGATAAAAACGGGGACACCTGCAAGATCGTAGCCAGTGTCCATGTGATTTGTGTTGTCTTGAAGATGCCAGAGCTCGTTGCCATCCCATAGCCGGACTCCCTGCTCGCGACCCGTGCCATCATTCGTGAAGTCGATTGCCAGCAAGTTATCCGGTGTAAGCAATATTTTGTGCAAGCATCCAGGCTGCGGAGTCTGTGTTACGCCCCACTTATTGGCGGTGCAACTCGTTCTGTAGACCGACGTCTTCTCGCGGCGGCCCAGTGACCACACGAATGCATCCAGCGTATCGTCTGCGTTCAGTCCTACGAGCGCGATGTGATCCCCATCTTGGGATAAATCGGCTGAATCGGGAGACGTGATGCCGCGATATTCCGTAAATCTTTTAAGCAACGAGCCAGTAACCCTTTGCGCGCCAACCTCTCCCTTATACAGTCCATTTTCGTATGTATAGTAGAAGGCATTGCCGTCGGAAGCGTCCCACACGGGATGCCCATCATTCATCTTCGGCATGCTGTCGGGAGCGATTACGACCTTGGCAGCGGTGTTCTCGATTCGCCATGCTCCATCGTCCGAACTGATCATTAGCAGTGAATCGGTGGAATTCATGGGCGTGAACGTTGAATAGTAAATGCCCAGACTGGTATGCGTGCCGTTCCATAGCGTGTCCTCACGGCTACTATCGGTTAGTCGTTTAACCGTGCAGCCGAAAACCGGATCTACGTAACTGTACCCAACTTTCGGTGGCACGAACGTTTGCCAGTTTGGCGGAAGATGTCGCTTAGCATCGTTCAGCAGCCCGCAATCGGGGCTCGAGCCAGAAACGCGGGCCATCATCCGGGACGCAGCGGTCTTGCGCGCATTGCCAGTCCCCACGAGAACAGCAATCAGGATGGCCGCAGCGATTATCGTTCCCGTTGGCTTTCCAATCCGAAGTTTCTTGGTTTGCATGAACTTGGAGATTGTTCATCTCTTCCAGGGTTGTGACGCTGGCCCTGTGATTCTTCATATCGCGTCAAGACAGCGCCGCTCCATCAGGTGATTACCCTACGCTCTTGTCGTGCCGCCTCCTTTGTAAGAAGCGGATGCATGTCTTGCTCGGCGGGAATGAGTTTTGGGCCTGTGAATCGTCGATTCTGACGGCCCGACGATTTTTGCGTTGTCTGTGAACTCAAGGTGTGGCCCATGAAAAGAATCCCTGGACTCGACGGCTTACGAGCAATTTCAATAGCGCTTGTCTTATGCGGGCACTTAATCGGTACCTATAGTTTTTATAATAACCTTGCGCTCTGGGATCACATAGGCGATTTTGCCAACTTGGGCGTGCGTGTATTCTTTGTGATTTCCGGCTATTTAATTACCCTTCTCCTTTTGAAAGAAGCGAACAGAACCGGAACGATATCGCTTAAGGAATTTTATGTCCGACGAGCTCTCCGCATCTTCCCGGCTTCGTATTCTCTGATTCTTATCGTTACGATCGCTTCGGTTTTTGGCGTGGTTAGCCTTCATCGAGGCGACTTGCTGCACGCCTACACGTACACAATGAACTATTCCCTCGACCGGTCTTGGTGGCTCGGCCACTTGTGGTCCCTTTCGGTGGAAGAGCAGTTCTATCTTCTTTGGCCGGCGACGCTCCTGATCCTGGGAATCCGAAAAGGCCTGCGGGCAGCGATCTGCGTTGTGATTCTTGTTCCCTTTGTCCGTTTGGCCACTGACTACCTTTGGATCTCTCAGCGCCCGCTTATCGGTGATACTTTCCAGACTATCGCCGATGCGATTGCCACCGGATGTGTCCTGGCGGGCTATAAAGATGATCTTTTGCAATTGTCCTGGTTCAGAAAAATTATAGATTCGCGTTTGTTTTTCTTGATCCCGGTTGTCGCGCTGGCCTTGAACTTGAAGGCGAGCGGTCGAATCCGCTGGTTTGTGTTTGAAACGATCATCAATGTGTTGATTGCGATGTGCGTTTGCCGTGTTACGACTCACACTCAGGATTGGGCGGGCAAACTGCTGAACTGGCAGCCTGTCACGTATGTTGGGGTTTTAAGCTATTCGCTATATCTTTGGCAGCAACTTTTCATAAACCGAAACTCAGCCGCCTGGACGGAGCGCTTTCCACAGAATTTGATCCTCGCTGTCGTCGCAGCTCTGCTTTGTCATTATTTCATCGAGCGCCCCTTCCTCAAACTACGTGACGTAAGGAAACGTTACGCGTCCGCGAACGCCACGAAGCTGACGAACAGCGAATTGCTTCTGGGTGGTGTTTCATTACAGCCGGCGCAGGCCAATCTTGAAGCCCAAACGCCAGCCGCGAGGGACGCGATCGGGACTACATGATTCTGCCCATGCGCGGCCTTTGCGCGGGCATCCTAAAGATCGAGAAGACTATTTTATCTTGATTACGTATACGTCTGTGCAGTCCGTGTTCGTTTGGAAGTTCGCCGGACAGCCGGTGTGAGCGTAGGCCATGTCGCTGCCGAAAGCGATATACTTCCCATCTCGACTTATCGCTGCGTGTGGCTGCGCGTCGAAATCTTCTCCGCTGCGCGAGTAGGCTCTCGCCAACCGATAGACGTAGTTAGGGTTATTGTTAGCATCGATACGCACCACCATGACTTCGTCTTCATATAATTCCCAGTTGCTGGAACTGGGCGGCGAATAATTGGACGCACCGTCGAAAAACTCAGGTCCCGAGGTTCGCTGATCGAAGAACGATAGTCCTACCCATGGTTGATTGGGGTTTCCTCGGTATCCCACGTGCCAACTAGGCTGATTATCAAGTAGGCAGACAGAAGACGCAACGTCATAGATTTGCCGCACGTCGAGCCCCCAGCCGCTCGGGCACGGATTTGTAATCCCAGGGGTGTATGTCGAATTGCCCGCCTCAATCATCACGCTGTTGCCGTTCTGATCGTATCCGGTGTCCATGTGGTCAGTCGCATCCTGTAACACCGTAAGGGGCGTCGACCCAGTCCACAGCCTCAGCCCCTGCTCAGCTCCGGAACCGTCGTTCGCGAAATCAATTGTGACGTTGTTGTCGGGCGTTTGAACTAGCTTGTGCAGGCACCCATTATTTGAATTGTTTACTACTCCCGTGCAGGACGTCGTATAAACAGGCGCTTTCGTATTTGTGACGAAATCGTAATCGAACACGCTCTCGTGCGAATTGCCCGTGTTATCGCCGCCGATCAGTACGACGTGCGCACCATCTTCTGACACGTCTGTCTCGTCCATAAGGTTGACTGCGGAGTATTCCGTGAATTGGTGCACGGTCGCGCTGGTCACCGTTGGGCCGACGATCGTTCCTGACATCATCGAGTTTCCGCTCGTGTAGTAGAAAATGTTCGGATCTGTCGCATCCCAGTAAAACCATGAGTCATTAGCCTTAGAGGGCATGTTGGCGATCGATACGACGATATTGCCTTTCAAATCCGTCACGAAATGCTGACCCACGCCGTCCGCTATCATGAGGTACGTGTCGCTGGCATTGAAGGGCGAGACGGTCGCATAGCCCATAAGCAGCGGCTCATAGACCGATCCGTTGAAGTCTTCGCTCGAGGCGTCCGTAATCCTCGTCACCGTGCACCCGAACGTCGGATCCACATAGCTCTGCCCTTTCGCCGGCGGCACAAACGTCGACCAATCCGTGGGCACGTGCACGGAGCTGTCATTGTTCTTCCCGCAGGTTGGCGCGCCGGAAACCGCCGGAGACGCAACCACGGCGCCAGTCCCGCTCAGGCCCACGCTAAGAGGTGAATTCGCCGCATTGCTCGTCACCGTCACGTTCCCGGTCAAAGATCCACTCCCCGATGGCGCAAATGTTACGCTCAGGGAAGCGGTTTTCCCTGCCGCAACCACTTGCCCTGCCGAAATCCCGGTGGCGTTAAATCCAGCTCCTGAAACCGAAACATTAGACACCGTCACATCTGAATTTCCGTTATTCGTGAAGGTCACGGATTGAGAGCTGTTGCTACCCATATTCACGCTTCCAAAGCTCAGGCTCGTCGGGTTCGCACTCAACGAGAGCGTCGCCGCATTCACTGTCAGCGTTGCGGCATTGCTCGTCACGCTGCCCGCGCTGTTGCTTACCGCGACGGTGAAACTGGCGCCGTTATCTCCGCTCGCTGTTGCAGGCGTCGTGTAGCTTGCCGAGATGGCGCCGCTGATTGCCGTCCCATTCTTGTTCCATTGATAGCTCAGCGGGCCGGTTCCGGACGCGGTCACCGCAAACGTGGCCGTTTGTCCCGCCGCCACCGTCTGATTCGCTGGCTGCGAACTGATTGTCGGCGCCATCGCGGGCGCGACGCCAGTTCCGCTCACCCCCACGGCAGTCGGCGCATTGCTAGCATTGCTTCCAACCGTAATAGTCGCACTGGCAGCACCCGATGCGGCCGGCGTAAACGACACGGTGAAGGGCACGCTCTGCCCCGGATTGATATCCATCGGGAACGTCGGGCCTGCGGCCGCAAAAGCCGCCGCCGATGAGCTCACTGACGAAAGAATCGCCGTCATGCCTCCGGTGTTCGTCACGGTGAAGCTCTGGGTCGCGGTCTTTCCAACCGTCACACTTCCCAGGTTCACATTTGTCGAGCTGGCGGAGAGCATGCCGGGCTGCTGTTTCTGAGTTCCGGTGCCGCTTACGGCGACCGTAGTGGGTGCGTTGCTCGCATTGCTACCCACCACAATCACTCCGCTCGCGCTACCTGCGGCCATGGGGGTGAAAGTGACGGTGAAAGGCACGGTCTGGCCGGGCGCGATGTCCATCGGGAATGTCGGCCCGGTCGCGGCAAAAGCCGCTGACGAAGAACTAATCGAAGACAGAGTCGCCGTCGTACCTCCGGTATTGGTCACGGAGAAATTCTGAGCTCCCGCGCTTCCTACTACGACGCTGCCCAGATTCAGATTTGCCGTGCTGGCAGCAAGTGCTCCAGGTTGCTGTTCCTGCGTAGCGCTCCCGCTCACCGCGATTGTCGTTGCGCTGCTGGCGTTGCTCGCAACTGCAATTGTTCCATTGAAAGCGCCGGTTGTCCTCGGCTCGAACGCTACTCGGAACGAGGCACTTTGCCCAGGCGCCAGATTCAGCGGGAACGTAAGCCCGCTCGGCGCAAACGCGGCATTCGACGAGCTCAAGTTCGAGATGACTACCGCCGCACGGCTCGGGTTCGTCACTGAAACAGACTGCGACGAAGCGCTCCCCATGGCTACACTTCCGAAACTCAGACTTGCCGGAGTCGCTGATACACTGCCGCGAGAGCTCTTGCTTGCACTGCCGTCGGAGGGACCAACCTGCCCCGCATATCCAATACAACCGCCCATTCCAATTGCCACCAAGATATAAAGACAAGGAATATAAAATAGGCCAGTCTTCCTATTCATTCGTGCTCCTGACGCCAAACGGTTTTTTGACCAGGTGCAGGGTGGGCCGCGTCGGTTCAGTGGTTTTCAGGAATGTTCCGGTCTCAGAGAGATTGCGCCTTGCGGACCACGCAGAACTACTGGTTCCAGGATCAGTTTTGGTCCAGCTTCCGGGACTTACACGGTCGTAAGCCGATTCCTACGAAATACCTGTACCGCCGCCGACAAGCGAAAATGCGCGCTCAAACAGCTGCTGATTGGCTTTCGTTGGCGGGTTGAAGGGATCGCGTGAGGAGTAGTTAGGTTGACTTTACCGCACAGCAAACCCGTCAGCGCGGCTGCGCGCTAAAGGATTCACCTGTTATTCATTTAGGGATTCCCGGCAGCTCTTTTCGCGGACCTGCCGGATTGTCCGTGGTAGGGGCTGCGTTTAAGCTTTGGAGCGCCAAACTTTACAACATTGGGACAACGAAAGCCGGTGCGGTCAACATTCGGAGGGAAGGACTAAATGCGCTACTTGGTAACGGGCGGGGCCGGATTCATCGGCTCCAACACAGTCGATGAACTAATAAAGCGGGGCAATCAGGTGATCGTGCTCGACGATTTGTCCACGGGCAATGAAGACAATCTTCTAAGCGCCGCGAACAAAATCGAATTTGTTCTCGGGACAATTGCCGACCTGACCTTGATGCGCAACGTCTGTCGCGGCGTGGATTATGTCATCCACTTGGCCGCTCGCACCTCCGTCCCGAAATCCGTTAGGGACCCGCTGGAAACGAATCGCGTCAATGTCGATGGCACTCTCAATGTGCTGGTCGCGGCGCGGGATGCGCGTGTCAAGCGCGTCGTGTTTGCCTGTTCGTCTTCAATTTATGGCGAAACGCCAGTCTTGCCCAAATGCGAAACGATGACCCCTACGCCGATTTCTCCTTATGGCGTCTCAAAGCTTGCTGGCGAGCGTTACGGCTTCGCATTTAACAAAGTCTATGGCCTGGAGTTTGTCTCTCTGCGGTACTTCAACGTGTTCGGCCCTCGGCAAAATCCGAATTCGCCCTATTCAGGTGTTCTGTCGTTGTTTAACGCCGCCATCCAAAAAGACACTCCAGTCACGATTTTTGGCGATGGCGAGCAGTCGCGTGATTTCACTTATGTGAGCAATGTCGTGGAAGCGAATCTTCTGGCCTGCGAGGCCGAAGGAGCCGCCGGAATGGCCTTCAATCTGGGAACGTCAAACCGCTACACGCTCAACTACACTCTTCAGGTTCTCGAAAATATCTCCGGCAGGGCCATCGAACGGAAGTACGATTCTCCGCGCAACGGCGACATTCGCCACTCGCAGGCTGATATTAGTCTGGCGCAAAAAATTCTGGCCTATAAGCCCCGGGTCGGTTTTGAGGAAGGGCTGAAGCGTACTTGGGAGTGGCACTGCATAGAACACGCCACATCGCTACACCAAAGCGCCGCTTGATCTTCTGCGCAGCCTTTTCACGTGACCTGCGTTTTTCTGAAGGTTCTTTATTCGCCTCATTAGGCCCTGCGCATCAAAGGGCGCCCGCACCTTCGCATCATTGTCGAAGTAAACGAACACGTCCCGAGCCTTTTTCGTTGGCCCTTGCTTCTGAATCACCCTTGTCGCGTCCGTCGGCTCATCGCCGCCTGCCCACGCCGTCACGCGTTTAGCCCATTCGTCCAGCGCTGAATCGCCGTACCCGCTTGCATACAGCACTTCCGATCCGTGCAGGCGGCAATATACAAAATCGGACGTCACGTCCATCAATCGCGGCCATTCCGCGGCATCTGAGCAGACTAGTCCCACATTGTTCGCCCGCAGCAGCTCGATAAATTGCGGCACGACAAAAGTCTTATTTCGAATCTCCAGGCAATGTCGTAAGGTACGCGCCCCCTCCGTTCTCATCCATGATCTGCCGCTCAACCTCTTGTCGTGCTTGCGCGCCAGTGCGGCAGCTGCCTGCGTATCCCGCGGCAGCAGCTTAAAGAATGCCTCCAGCCTTTTCGGATCGAACTTGAAATGCGCCGGAAGCTGCCACAAAATAGGCCCCAGCTTCGCGCCGAGGCGCAGTATGCCGGACGCAAAGAAATTCGCTAACGGCACTCTCACGTTGGCCAGTCGCAGCATATGCGTAATGAACCGCGAGCCCTTTACCCCAAAGACGAAGCCTTCAGGCGTTGCATCTCGCCATTTTGCAAAGCTCTCCGGCCGCTGCAAGGAATAGAACGTCCCATTGATCTCGATCGAGGGGAAAATGCTCGCGGCATACGCAAGCTCACGGTGATGCGCTAGCCCTGCGGGATAGAATCGTCCGCGCCATCCCGCATAATTCCAGCCGGAAATCCCGATGCGCACTGTCCCAAATGCCGCCAATCGTTTTCTCCTGCAAAAATGGATCGCTGCGTAGGCAAAACCTCAGGAAATGACTTTGGCGACTTTCTTCAGATCGGTCACGAATCGCTTCATCTCTTCGTGCCGCGTTTCGTCATCGGGAGCCCGCAAGATAGAGGATGGATGCACCGTAGCGGTCACATAGGACGCCAGCGGTGAGTCGATGAATTCGCCGCGATGCTGCGTCACGCGAAAGTCCTTGCCCAGCAAAGCCTGCGCCGCCGTCGCGCCCAGGCAAACGATCACCTGCGGTTTCAATCGATCGATTTCCGCGTCCAACCACGGACGGCACGCGGCAATCTCGGCGGCGCTCGGCTTTTTATGGATCCGCCGTTTGCCTCGCGGCTCCCAATTAAAATGCTTCACCGCATTGGTCACGTAGATTTTGCTTCGATCCATCCCCGCCTCCGCAAACGCCTTGTCCAATAGATTCCCCGCAGGCCCCACAAACGGTTTTCCCGCCAGATCTTCCTGATCGCCCGGAACCTCCCCCACAAACATCACTTTGGCGTCCGGTTCGCCTTCGCCGAAGACTGTTTGCGTGCCGCGTTTCCACAAATCGCATGCCTTACAATTTTTTGAAATTTTCGTGAGTCCTGCGAGTGTGGGAGTTGAGGGAATTTTCTTCTGCGCCGGGTCGTCAGGATTGCCAGAGGTGCGCTTCGGCATGTCCGTATCATGCCAAATCGGCCGCATCAAAATCGATAAGGACTAAATCTAGTTGGTCGTAGGGTTTTTATGTAGCTCGAGCCTTTTGCCGTTTTCGCGCACGACCTAAAGCTTTCGGCGCAGTCTCTGCATTAATGAGCGTTTTCTGCCGTACTTTTTGCTCTTTTGCCTGAACTTGACAACCCAAACCCCGTGATTCAGAATCGCAAGTCTAGGCGAACAAAAGGCGAATATGAAAAAAGCCCCCACTCTCCGCTTAACTGTCGAATCCGCTCTCGCCGGACGCGTCTCCGCCCCCTTTACCTATCGCGACCGTAAAGTCGTCGAAACCGTTCCTTCCGGCATCCCCGCAATCGATTCCCTCGCGGGAGGCTTGCCTCGCGGCAGTCTGACGGAAATTTGCGGCCCGCCTGGCTCCGGCCGCACTAGCATCCTTTTCTCTGCCTTGGCTTCTCGCACCTCCCAGCCCGAAGCCTGCGCCCTGATCGATGCTCATGACGCCTTCGATCCACACTCCGCTGAGGGCGCCGGCGTAAACCTGAAAAATCTTCTTTGGGTGCGATGTCATGACGTCGACCAATCGTTGCGCGCCGCAGATTTGCTTTTGCAGGGCGGTGGCTTCGGCCTGATCGTTCTCGATTTGAGCGATATCCCCCCGCAAACTGTCCGCTACGTCCCGCTCAACGCTTGGTTCCGTTTTCGCAAGACGGTCGAAGACACGCCCACAATTTTGCTTTTGCTCGAGCAGGAATCGAACGCCAAAACATGCGCCTCGCTCGTATTAGGACTCGGCATGGATTCGTCTCATTGGACATCAACGTTCGAATTCCCCAGTGACACACACGCTTGCCTGCTCGATGGTTTTCACGTGCGCGCGGAAATTCTGCGTTCCAAAATCGAATCCGCATCCACAGTTTCTCCCGATCCGCACCATCACCATTTCTCCCCGCATAACGAAACGATCTTCGAGGTAGAGACAAAATGGAGTTCTCAAAGAAACTGACACGCAATTTCTTTTGGCTGTGCGGCCGATTCGCCTTTCAGTCGGGCGCTTTGCATTTAGATTTTGAGGAGCAATTTTGAGCTTCTATCCTGCTTTTGAGATGGGCTCATCGAGTCGTCATGCCATTCGCCGCGATTCATATTCCCAATTTTCCTGTGCAAGCCGTCATCCGCGCCGAACCGGCCCTTTGCACCGCCACGCTCGCGCTTGTCGACGGCACTCCGCCCGTCTGGACCGTCATTGCCGTAAATGAACTCGCTCGCCAGGCCGGAATCGGAATCGGCATGACGCGCGCCGCCGCCGAACAATTCGACTCCATTGAAATCCGCCAGCGTTCGCAAGCGCAGGAAAGAGCGGCTCACGCAGCATTGCTGGATCTTGCCTGGTCCGTTTCTCCGCGTGTAGAAGATACAGCTCCTGGCACGCTGGTCATCGATCTCTCCGGTCTTTCTTCTTTTTTCGGTTCCGACCAAAATATTGCCAATCTCTTCGCGCAACGCATCGCCGCATTCGGCCTTTCCGCAAATATTGCTGTCTCGCACAATCTCGAGGTCGCGATTCACGGTGCGCGCGGTTTTCCCGGTATCACCTTGATCGCTGCTGGCGAGGAATCGCGGCGCCTCGGCCCATTGCCCATCAGCGTACTCGGCGCGTCCGCTGAAGTTCTGGAAACGCTCGATCTTTGGGGTGTGCGTTCGTGCAGAACTCTGGCCGCACTTCCCGTCCTTCAGCTTTCCGAACGCCTCGGCCAGGAAGGCGTCCGCCTCCATGAAAGGGCGCGCGGCGCCGGCGTCCGCGCCATGGTTCTCGCCGAACCCGCAACAAATTTCGAAGAGGAGCTGGAACTCGAAGATTCCGTCGAAGATCTCGAACCGCTCTCATTCCTGCTGGGCCGCTTGCTTGATCAGCTTTGCTTGCGGCTTACAGCCCGTTCGCTTGCCGCCGGCTCTATTCGGTTGCGCTTTGTTCTCGATCCCACCGGCCAAAAAGACGTGCAAATTCGCAATGATGATTCCCGTCGCAAAAAGAAAGCCGCCACTTACGAAAAAATTCTCACGCTTCCCGTTCCCATGCGCGATTCCAAAATGCTTCTGAACTTATTCCGCCTCGCGCTGCAAGGCGATCCGCCGGCCGCACCCATCCTGAAAATCTTCATGGCGGTCGAAGCAGCCAAGCCGCGCGCCGTACAAACCGGCCTTTTTCTTCCGCCTTCTCCTGACGTCGCAAAACTCGAACTAACTATCGCCCGCCTTGCCAATCTCGTCGGCGAGGCCAATGTAGGCTCACCTCAGCTCATAGACACACACCGCGCCGGCAAATTCCGCATGATTCACTTCACACCTCCTCGCGAAGAAAGTAAAAAATCGCGCCACAAATCCGCACGTAGCGTACGAACTGGCACAGCCACTCATGACTGTGCTCTTACGTCAACTCAACTATCCACCGTTGGCTTCCGCATGTTCCGCCCGCCTCTCCCGGCACGCGTCCGACTCGACGAGTCGCGTCCGAAAACAGTCTCCTTTCGTGGCACGTGCGGCGAAGTCCTCGCTGCTTCCGGTCCATGGCGCACCTCCGGCGATTGGTGGCGCGAAGATGCTTGGCATCAGGATGAATGGGATCTCGAAATCCGCTTCAACTTTTCACTGGATCGTGCGCAAAAAAGTCCCGCATCCTGTCCGCAACACGGACTTTACCGTTTTTATTTTGACCCGATCTCGCAAAGTTGGTTCGTCCGAGGGATCTACGACTGATGTACGTCGAACTCCACGCCCGCTCCGCGTTCAGCTTTCTCGAAGGCGCCTCACTGCCCGAAGAATTAGCCGCCATCTGCGCCGAGCAAGGCATGTCCGCCGCCGCTCTCCTTGATCGTGACGGTGTCTACGGCTCGCCGCGTTTCCACCTCGCGGCGGAAAAGTCTCGCCTCCGCGCCCATGTCGGCGCCGAAATCACTTCCAAAGAAGGCTGGCGCTATCCATTGCTCATTGCCTCGCGCATCGGCTATCAAAATCTCTGCCGCCTCATCACGCGCATGAAATTGCGCGCAGCCAAAGGCGAGGGCGCCGTCTCAGCCGAAGAAGTCGCCGAACACTCCGAAGGCCTCATCTGCCTCACGGGCGGCGATGAAGGCCCTCTCGCTCACGCACTCACGCAAAACGGCATCGAAGGCGCTGCAGCACGCGTAAAACAACTCGCAGACATTTTCGGCCGCGACAATATCTACGTCGAATTGCAGCGTCATTTCTCCCGCGAAGAAGAGGCGCGCAACCAGGCGGCCGTCGATATCGCGCGCAAACTTCGCTTCCCGCTTCTTGCCACCAATGCCGTTAGCTACGCCCAGTCGCAACAGCGCGAAATCCTCGACGTCTTCACTTGCATTCGCCATCACACCACGCTTGCTGAAGCAGGGCGCCTCCTCGCGCGAAATTCCGAGCGCCGCGTAAAATCTCCGGCAGAAATGGCGCGCCTTTTCGCCGATCTGCCCGAAGCCATCGCTAATAGCGAACTTCTCTCCTCGCGCCTGCAGTTCACGCTGAAAGATCTCGGCTATGAATTCCCGAAATATCCTGTCTCCGAGGGCAAATCGCAAATGCAATTTCTTCGCGAACGCACCCGCGACGGCATGATCCAGCGCTACGGCCCATCCAACGAACGCGCGCAAAAACAAATCGAACGCGAACTCGCACTCATCGAAAAGCTCGATCTCGCCGGTTATTTCCTCATCGTTTGGGACATCATCCGTTTCTGCCGCGAAAAAAATATTCTCGTGCAAGGACGCGGCTCGGCCGCCAACAGCGCTGTCTGTTATTCGCTTGGCATCACCGCCGTCGATCCCGTCGGCATGGAACTGCTCTTCGAGCGTTTTCTCTCTGAAGAACGCGGCGAATGGCCCGACATCGACCTCGATCTCCCGAGCGGCGATCAACGCGAGCGTGCCATTCAATACGTCTACGAACGCTACGGCAAATTAGGCGCCGCGATGACTGCCAACGTCATCACCTACCGAGGCCGTTCCGCATCGCGCGAAATCGGCAAAGTTCTCGGTTTCGAGCCCGAAATGCTTGATCGCCTTTCGTCCCTCGTCGGTGCCTGGGAATTTAAGGACGAAAACGACAAGCTCGATTGCCATTTCCGTGAGGTCGGCCTCGACCTCAGCCATCACCTCATCCGCAAATTTCTCGATCTCTGCCTCATGGTGCAGGATTTGCCGCGCCATCTTGGCCAGCACTCGGGCGGTATGGTCGTTTGTCAGGGCCAACTCGATTCCGTCGTTCCGCTCGAACCTGCCACCATGCCCGGCCGCGTCGTCGTCCAGTGGGATAAAGACGATTGCGCGGACATGGGCATCGTCAAAGTCGATCTGCTCGGCCTCGGCATGATGGCTGTCCTCGAAGACACCATCCAGATCATTCGCAACGATTACAAAGAGGAAGTCGATCTCGCGCATCTGCCCGCGAACGATGCCGCCGTTTATTCCGCTTTGCAGAAAGCGGACACGATCGGTATGTTCCAGATCGAAAGCCGTGCGCAGATGTCCTGCCTTCCGCGTCTTCATCCCACATGTTTTTACGACATTGTCGTGCAGGTCGCGATCATTCGTCCCGGCCCGATCGTCGGCGAGATGGTGAACCCTTATCTAAAGCGGCGCCAGGGCCGCGAAGCCGTCGATTGTCTCCATCCCGCTCTCGAACCGGTACTCTCGCGCACGCTCGGTGTCCCTCTTTTTCAGGAGCAACTCTTGCGCATGGCCATGATCGCCGCCGGATTTAGCGGAGGCGAAGCCGAAGATTTGCGCCGCGCTTTCGGCTTCAAGCGTTCCGAACGCCGCATGAAAGACGTCGAACAGAAGCTGCAAGCCGGCATGGAGAAAAACGGTCTCTCTTACGAAGTTCAGGAAAAGATCATCCGCTCGATCACCTCGTTCGCCCTGTATGGTTTTCCCGAATCGCATGCCGCCAGTTTCGCTCTGCTAGCCTACGCCAGTGCCTATTTGAAATGTCACTATCTCGCTGCTTTCACGGCAGCTATGCTCAATAATCAACCGATGGGCTTTTACAATCCCGCCACGCTCGTCAAAGATGCTCAGCGCCACGGCCTCCGCATTAAACCAATCGACATCACTCGCTCTGACTGGCTCTGCAGTCTCGAAAAAAGGCTCAAAAAATCGTCATGTAATGGTGGCACAGCCACTCTTGGTTGTGGTCTTGCGATCTCTCAACAATCCATCTGCACCATCGCGCTCGGACCTGAAATCGAAATGGGTTTGGCCGCTGCGCCGCTTGTTGAATCCGAACACAATCCTGCCGCATGTGGCGGCACAGCCACGCTTTGCCGTGATCGTGAACCCAAGAATGAAAATAGTTGTGCCCTAGGGGTGCTGCTTGCTCCGCTCCCTTTGGCTGCCTCCATGGACGTTGAAAAGAAGGAGCCAGTTCTCGCCGCCGCTACACAGTCAGAGCCGAAGGCGCGGCACAACTTAGCCCAGCGCGTAAGCGCTGGGTACGCGGCAAATACAACGCCGAGCGCCGTAGGTGCGACACCAGCTCCGCATTCCCCAGCCGAAATGTTTTCCTTGCGCCTTGGCCTCCGCTACGTGAAAGGCCTCCGCGAAGAAATCGCCAAACAAATCGTCCACGAACGCAATGCGCGCCCATTCGCCTCGATCGAAGATCTAAAGCGGCGCATCCCCGATATCCAGAAATCCGAACTAAAGTCTCTCGCCGCAATCGGCGCTCTGAATTTCATCGAACCTAAACGCAAAACGAACCGCCGCGACGCTCTGTGGCAAATCGAACGGGCCGCCCGCCACCCCGGCCCCCTCTTCGAGAAGAGCACACGTGGCACAGCCACTCCTGGCTGTGCTCCTGCAACCGAAAACCGCGCCACAATCAATCACACGTGCGGACCGGAAACTCACTCGACCTCGCCCCTCCAACCCATGTCCACCGAAGAACGCCTAATCGCCGATTTCCACGGAACCGGTCTAACCATCGGTCCTCATCCGCTCGCCTATCACCGCGCTAGGTTGAAAAAATATAGCCTCCGCACCGCCATCGAGCTCAACTCTCTCCGCAACGGCACGCCCGTCCGGATCGCAGGCTCGGTCGTCGTCCGCCAGCGCCCAGGCACAGCAAAAGGTTTTGTTTTCCTCAGCATGGAAGACGAAACCGGCATCGCCAATGTCATCATTACGCCGCAGCTGTTTCAGGAAAACCGCACCGTAATCGTCCACAATCAATTCCTGCTCATTGAAGGCATGCTTCAGAATCAGGACAACGTCATCTCCATAAAAGCAGCCGTCATACAGCCGCTGCAAATCACCCAAGCCGAGACCGCTTCCCATGATTTCCACTAACCCTCCGGCGAGCCATCGATGCCGCTCGACGGCCCAGCCCCGCCGCGTCCTGAAGCCGCCGAAACGCATCAATATGATGTCCCTAACGCAATGACCTTTACCCCTCCCCAACCCGTCGTGCCTGGCCTTGCCTGGATGCACCCGCTCGTCCGCGATTGGTTCGTGGGCCGTTTCGGCACGCCCACCGAGCCGCAATCGCAAGGCTGGCCGCATATCCTGGGTGGCAAAACAACCCTGATTTCTGCCCCGACCGGTTCCGGCAAAACTCTGGCTGCCTTTCTCGCCTGCATCGACCGCCTCGTCCGCAGCGCCGTCACAGGCCAGCTTCTCGACCGCACTGAAGTCCTCTACGTCTCACCCTTAAAGGCGCTCAGCAACGACATCCAAAAAAATCTCGAACTCCCGCTCAACGAAATCCAGCAACTCGCCGGCGAACGCGGCATCCTGATGCCCGAAATTCGCGTTGCGGTTCGCACGGGCGACACGCCGATGTGGGAACGCCAGGCGATGCTGAAACATCCGCCTCACATCCTCGTTACCACGCCCGAATCGCTCTACATCCTGCTCACCGCCCAAAAGAGCCGCGAAATTCTAAAAACCATTGAAACCGTGATCGTCGACGAAATCCACGCCGTCGCCGACGATAAGCGCGGGGCTCACCTCGCGCTT
Source organism: uncultured Acidobacteriota bacterium (assembly GCA_963753205.1). Lineage (GTDB taxonomy): Bacteria > Acidobacteriota > Terriglobia > Acidiferrales > UBA7541 > Palsa-295. The sequence goes on from CAVWBL010000006.1 coordinate 795,423, forward strand.
TCTCTGGAACGTCTCGAGCACCTCGCGAATACTCCGCCGGTTCGCATCGGTCTTTCCGCAACACAAAAACCAATCGAGCTTGTCGCCCAATTCCTCACAGGAAGCGCCCGCGCCGAATCTGAAGTGGTTCAAATCGGCCAGCGCCGTACCCTCGATCTCGCCATCGAAGTTCCCGCCAGCGAGCTCGGTCCTGTCGCCTCAAACGAAATGTGGGGCGAAATTTATGATCGCATCGCGGACCTGGCTCGCCAGCACCGCTCGACGCTGATTTTCGTCAACACCCGCCGCCTCGCCGAACGCGTTGCGCACCATCTCGGCGAACGCATTGGCAAAGACGCCGTCGCCGCACACCACGGAAGTCTTTCGCGTAAACTGCGCCTTGCTGCCGAAAAGAGATTGAAGGCCGGCGAAATCCGCGCCCTAGTCGCGACAGCATCTCTCGAATTGGGCATCGATATTGGCTCGGTCGATCTGGTCTGCCTGATCGGTTCGCCCCGCGCAATCTCGGTCGCTTTGCAGCGCATCGGCCGCGCGGGCCACTGGCGCGGCGCTATTCCCAAGGGCCGCATCTTCGCCACCACCCGCGATGAACTTCTCGAATGCGCCGCCCTGGTTCGCGCCATTCGTCAGGGCGATCTCGATGTCCTCTCTGTTCCCGAATCGCCGCTCGATATTCTCGCTCAGCAGATCGTCGCCAGTTGCGCCGCTGAGGATTGGAACGAAGAAGATCTTTTCCGCCTCATGCGCCGCGCATACCCGTATCGCAATCTCGCCCACGCCGACTTCGAAGCTATCGTCGAAATGCTCTCCGAAGGCATCGCCGCACGCCGTGGCCGCTTTGGCGCCTATCTCCATCGCGATCGCGTCAATGGAATGTTGCGCGCACGCCGTGGTGCGCGCCTGGCCGCGATCACCAGCGGCGGCGCGATTCCCGAAAATTCGCTCTATAGCGTGGTCGCGCAGCCGGAGGGCACCGTCGTCGGCACAGTCGACGAAGACTTTGCGGTCGAGAGCCTCGCCGGCGACATCATGCTGCTCGGCAACACTTCCTGGCGCATTCGCCGCGTCGAGTCCGGCCGCGTCCTCGTCGAAGACGCGCAAGGCGCGCCGCCCAACGTGCCTTTCTGGCGCGGCGAAGCCCCCGGCCGCACCACCGAGCTTTCGCAACACCTCTCCGCCCTCCGCGGAAAACTAGAAGCTCTTCTCCCCACCGCGAAGCCGGAGAATATACAAAAATCCGAACCACCCGATCAGGATGGCACGCGGCTGCAAATCGCGCCGGCCACCGAAAAGGCTATCGGTAGCGATCCAAGCGCCGTAGGCGCGACACAACTTAGCCCAGCGCGTGAGCGCTGGGGGAGCACCGACAAACAAACGAGCCCCGTAGGGGCGGCACAAAGCGATGACCAACACAGCACGACGAGTCTGAATCAGAATCCCGAAGTCCGTGCCGCCATCGCTTGGCTAAGAGACGAATGCGCCCTCGATCAATCCGGCGCGGAACAACTCGTCGAATACATTCTCGCCGGCCGCGCCGTCCTCGGTGCGGTCCCGACCCACAAGACAATCATCGCCGAGCGGTTTTTCGACGAGAGCGGCGGCATGCAACTCGTCATCCATGCTCCATTTGGCGCACGCATCAATAAAGCTTGGGGCCTGGCACTCCGCAAACGTTTCTGCCGCTCATTCAATTTCGAGCTCCAAGCCGCCGCTACGGACAACGGCCTCAACATCTCACTCGCCGAACAGCACAGCTTCCCACTCCTTGACGTTTTCAATTTCCTGAGCGTTGCCTCCGTGCAACAAGTCCTTGAGCAAGCCTCGCTCGCCTCGCCGCTATTTACCGCCCGCTGGCGCTGGGACGCCGGCCGTTCTCTCGCTCTTCTGCGTTTCCGTGGAGGAAAGCGGGTAGCGCCGAACATCCAGCGCATGCTCGGCGATGATCTGCTCGCGGCGATCTTCCCCGAATCGCTGGCTTGTCCGGAAAATCTCGAAGGCGAAATCGAGATTCCAGATCATCCGCTGATCCGCGAAGTGATGAAGGACGTCCTCACCGAAGCGATGGACATCGACGGTTTGCGCGAGATCCTCGGAAAGATTGCCACTGGCGAAATAAAATGTCTCGCCGTCGACACGCCGATCCCTTCGCAGTTTTCGCACGAAATTCTCAACGCAAATCCCTACGCCTATCTCGACGACGCCCCGCTCGAAGAGCGCCGTGCCCGCGCTGTCGAAATGCGCCGCATGTTGCCCGAAGCGGTCTTGTCCGAAGTCGGTCGCCTCGATCCTGCCGCAATCGCTGAAGTACGCGCCACAGCCTGGCCTGACGTTCGCGATGCCGAAGAGCTGCACGACGCTCTGTTAACCCTCGTTGTTTGTCCGACCTCAGAAAATGAGAGCGCGCCGCCAGTCAAAGGCCATCTGCGAGCTGCGCTCAGCGAATCGTCTCGCAACTGGTCCGCCTTCTTCGAAGAACTTGCGGCCAATCGCCGCGCTGCGAGAGCCGCCGTAAACGGTACGACGTATTGGGTCGTAGCCGAACGCGCCCAAAGCTTCACGCAACTTTTTTCAGACGCGAACTTCGAAAGCGCCTTGCCTCGGATCGAATCAGCGTGGCTCTCGAGCGAAGACGCACTCTTAGCCACGATCACCGGCTGGATGTTCCACGCAGGCCCGGTCACCGCGCCCGAGCTTGCCGAGACTCTGCATTTGCCGCGGCCCGCAATCGATCGCACGCTCCTTCGCCTCGAAGCCAGCGGCACAATTCTTCGCGGCCAATTCACCGGCGCAACCGATGCCACCGAATGGTGCGAACGCCGGCTGCTCGCGCGCATCCATCGCCTCACCGTCGGCGGCTTGCGCAAACAGATCGAGCCCGTCACCGCCGCGCAATTCATGCGCTGGCTCTTGCGCTGGCAGCACGTTGCGCCCGGCTCGCAGTTGATTGGCGAACGCGGCACCCTCGAAGTATTGCAGCAGCTCCAGGGCTTCGAAGCTCCCGCAAATTCCTGGGAACGTCAGATACTGTCGCGTCGAATAGCGGGATACGATCCGAAGATTCTCGACCAACTCTGCCTCACAGGCGCAGTAGGATGGGGACGCCTTTCTCCGCATCCCGCGACTCTTGAAGCAGTCACGTCCCAGGGCCGCCGGGTCATTCCTACCAGCGTCGCGCCCATCACGTTCTTTGTAAGAGAAGATTCCGATTGGATGCTTCCGCGCCGCAATCCCGAAAACCAGTTGCAAGGTCTCAGCCGCGCTGCGCAAGATGTCGTCTCCTTTCTTCAGCAGCGCGGCGCATCCTTCTTCGCGGATATCGTTCGCGGCAGCGGCAGGCTCAAATCCGAGGTGGAAACGGCACTCTGGGAATTGGTCGCCGCGGGAATGATCACGGCCGACGGGTTCGATAATCTTCGCTCCCTGATCGATCCGAAGCGCCGTTCCGGGCACGGATCCGGCAAGACGGCCCGCCCGCGCCACAGCGCCGGACGTTGGTCGCTTCTGCACGCCGGTGAGCCGGTCGAGCACATCAACGCAATCGAATCCACATGCTGGATGCTCCTGCGCCGTTATGGCGTCGTGTTCCGCGAAGTCCTCACACGCGAAAGTATTTTGCCGCGCTGGCGTGAACTTCTCGTCACCTTGCGTCGCCTGGAAGATCGCGGCGAAATTCGCGGCGGCCGTTTCGTCAGCGGTTTTCTCGGTGAACAATTCGCGCTGCCCGTCGCTCTCGAATCTCTTCGCGCCTTCCGCAATGTTCAGCCCGACGACGAAACGATCTTCGTTTGGGCTGCCGACCCGCTCAATTTCGCCGGTATTCTCGTCCCCGGCGAACGCGTCGCTGCTAACTCCGCCAAGTCCATTGCCTTTCGCGACGGCGTCGCCGTTGCCGCTCCAGAACGTCCCTCCGTCATTCCCATAGCGTCCTCTCGGTAAAGCAAAAAAGACGTTGCATATCCACACCTAGCTGTAGTAGAAAAACAAACAGATGTAGTAGGAGAGCCGTTGGCAAAAACTAGACTCACCCCTCTCGAATTTCAAATCATGACCACGCTGTGGGAGCGCGGCAAAGCGTCGATCCGCGAAATCCAGGAAGCTTTCGCGGAAGATGATCGCCCCGCATACACCACCGTGCAGACCACCGTCTATCGCATGGAAGACAAAAACATCGTCCGCCGCGTGCGCAAGGTCGGCAACTTCCACATCTTCGAGCCGGTCGTCTCGCGCAACGCAGCGCAAGGCCGCCTCATCGACGACCTTCTCGCCCTTTTCGGCGGACGCACGCAGCCCGTCATGGCTCATCTCGTCGAATCAGGCAAGCTCACTCTCGACGACGTAAAAGAAGCCGAAAAGGCCCTCCGCAAGCTCTGTAAAAAGGAGGCCAAATGCTGACGTCCCCCGCTTCCTGGACATCCGCGTTTGAAAATCACCTCTGGCAATCGACAGCTTTCGCCGCAGCCGCATGGCTACTCGCCTTTGCGTTGCGAAAGAATCAGGCGTGCACACGCTACTGGATTTGGCTCGCCGCCTCCATGAAATTTCTGCTGCCTTTCTCTGTCTTGTTTGCTATCGGCGGTTATCTGCGCCCGGCTCACATCGTCGTAATCGCGTCGAAGCCGGTTTCGGTGGCAGTACAGCAAATCGCGCAGCCTTTTTCGGATTTCGCCCCCATCAGCGTGTTTGCCGCGCCTGCGGACGCACACGATAGCAATCTCCCTCTCGCGCTTTTGCTGATCTGGACCTGCGGCGCTTTCGCCATCGCGCTCTCCTGGTGGCGCAGATGGCGCCGCGTGCGTAAAGCGTGTGCCACAGCCACCTCCTTGTCCCGTGCAAATGCATGGTATGGCCGTGGTGGCACAGGCCCTCTTGCCTCTGTGCCCTTAAATGTTTCCATAAGAGTGTCTGACTCTCTTCTCGAGCCCGGTGTATTCGGAATCTTTCGCCCGGTTCTGATGCTCCCCGCAGGAATCGCCGATCGCCTCACGCCTGCGCAAATGAGCGCAATCCTCACGCACGAAGTGTCTCACATCCGCCGCCGCGATAATCTCACAGCCGCGCTTCACATGTTCGTCGAAGCAGTTTTCTGGTTTCATCCGATCGTTTGGTGGATTGGCGCGCGCCTCGTCGAAGAGCGCGAAAACGCCTGCGACGAAGAAGTCATGCATTTTGTCGCCGAGCCGGAAACCTACGCCGAAGGCATCCTCGAAGTGTGCAAGTTCTACACGGAATCTCCCGTCGCCTGTGTCTCAGGCGTCAGCGGGGCCGACCTGAAAAAGCGCATCGTCCGCATTATGACGGCGCAATTTGCCGGAAAGCTCACGATAGGAGCAAAACTTTTACTCGGCTTCGCTGCCTTCGCGGCAGTTGCGGTCCCGCTGGCATTTGGCGCTATCGCCTCACCACGCTACGCCGTTTTCAAACAGGTTCACGCGCTGTACTTACGTCAACCGGGCCCGGCCTATGTCGCTCAATTTCCGCAGAACTCTGTGCCGGATAATCTCGCCAACGCGTTGCCGTCATTCGAAGTAGCTTCAATTAAGCTGGCAGACCCGGCGGAGAGGAGTCGCGGCCGAGGATTTTCGAGCCCGGACCCAAGTCAGTTCCGAGTGATCAACATGACGGCGAAAGGCATGATCCAATTCGTCTTCGGCCTCAAGGACTTCCAGTTGGTGGGCGGTCCCGACTGGGCAAACTCGAAGCAATACGACATCGATGCGAAGGTGGAAGATTCACTCGCCAAGCGTATGCAAACCATGTCGCGTCCAGAACGCCAGCAGCAACAGCGGATGATGCTGCGTTCGCTGCTCGTCGAGCGCTTTAAGGTTAGCGTGAGCCGCGTGACGAAAATCGAGCCAGAATACGCGCTGGTTGTGGCAAAGGGCGGACCGAAATTGACCCCCACGACATGGGTGGCGCCCGCACCAGGAACGCCCGGCGTGCAGGCGCTACCCGGCAAAGGTCCTCACCTTCTACTCAACAATGGCAACATCAGCGCGGTCGCCCAGCCAGTGAGCGGTCTGGCAGACCTGCTGGCGTTCATGCCCGAGATGGAAGGCCACTTGGTAGTTGATCAGACAGGAATAAAAGGAAACTACGACTACACCGTGCAATTTTCCTCCGAAGAGTTGGATCAGAAGTTCGCTCAGATGGCCGGCACGGCGCCGCCCCAGTCGAACGATTCAGGCCCGTCCATTTTTACCGCCCTCGAAGAGCAACTTGGTTTGAAGCTCCAAATGACCAAAGGCCCAGTCGACATCTACACAATCGAGCACATCGAGGAACCATCCGAAAACTAGTCGCCCTTGGAGCCAAAGCCAGAGCTCAGCATGAAAGAACTTTTAATTGATCGAAATCCTAAATACGCCTCTCGCGTTAACCTCACGGCGGCACTCTTATTTTCTGCGCTCTTTTGTCGTGCGTCGGCGCTGCCATGTCTCGCTCAATCGGCAACCCAACCTCTCTTGCAAACGCAAACCGCCGGTGCGCCCACGCCCTCATTCGAAGTGGCCTCAATCAAAAGACACCGGCCGGACCATGAAATGACCAAGCGTGGCGTTGGCATCCCCGATAGTCCGGACGTCAGCCAATTCCGTGCCCCGAACGTGACCGCTAAGACGTTGATCGCCGCCGCGTACGATGTGAAAGACTTTCAAGTCTCCGGTGGCCCTAGTTGGGTGAGTTCGGAGCTGTGGGACACCAGCGCGCAGGTGGAAGACTCTCTCGCTGCCCAACTGCAAAGACTTCCCAAGCGACAGCAAGAGGCTCAAACGGCGCTGATGGTGCGCGCGCTGCTCGCCGCCCGATTCAAGTTGCAAGTCACGCGCTCTTCAAAAAAAGCCAGTGTTCTCGCTCTCGTTATTAGCAAAGGTGGCCCCAAATTCAACGAAGTTCCTCCACCTGACCCAAATAACTCTGGCGCGCCACGGCCCTACGTTGCCCGGACGCCCCGAGGTACGCTTCGCGAGGTGCCACTCGGCCAGACCCTGATGATGATGAATCTTGGCCACGCGACACTCACAGCCAATGCACAGCCCATCAGCACGCTCGCGGATACGCTTTCAACGTACCTGGGTCAGCCCGTGGTCGATCAAACAGGCCTCAAAGGCGCGTACCGATTCACGCTTGAGTTTGCGACCCAGGGCGGTTTAGGCCCTGATGGAACTCCGCTTCCACCTGGGCCGGCGGCAGACCCGGGCGTACCGTCGCTTTTCACGGCCCTCCGGGAGCAACTCGGGCTCAAACTCGAATCAACGAAAGGCCCAATCGAAATGATCATAATCGACGGTATCGAGGAGCCATCCGAGAATTAGCGTCTGCTGAAGGGAGAAACTTTCGAGAGGAGTCAAGCGGATAGCGACAAGTTAGCCCAACCCGGTGAGGGTGGCGAAGGCTTCTAATTGATAACGGCAGAATGTGGAACCACGAGACCGTTTTTGGTGTCTCATTCAAACATTCGATGGCAGTTGGAATCTGCAGCAAACGTTCAGGAACAACCGTAAAAGGGAGGTCGACATGAGGGAGCGACGGAATCAAGACTCCAAGCCCATATCTTTCGTCAAGCTCAGGACGGTTCTCCTATTCTCCGCGGCCTTTTGCATCGCGTCGGTTCTGCCTTTTCTTCATGTCCACTCCAGCGGATTCCAAGTAACGACCGCGAACACCCAATCCGCTACCCAACCGAACGATTCGGCCGCCACGCAGTTCTCAGATGGGCCGCCTCCGTCCTTCGAAGTTGCTTCCATCAAGAAGCATGCTGCCGATAGCGAGGGCGGTCGCGGCATGCGTGTCATGATGGGTGGCCCCGACGTCAGCCAGTTCCGAGCCTCTAACGTCACCGCCAAAATGCTGATCGCCACCGCGTACAACGTAAAGGAGTTCCAAATCTCTGGCGGCCCCGGTTGGATTAGCTCCGAACGTTGGGACCTCAATGCGAAAGTCGAAGATTCGCTCGCCGAGCAATTGCAGAAGCTCACTCGGCAGCAGCAACAGGCGCAGCAGGCGCTCATGATTCGAGCGCTCCTTGCCGACCGCTTCAAGCTGCAAATCACGCGCTCCACGAAAGAAGGAACCCTTCTCGCGCTGGTTGTTGCTAAAGACGGCCCGAAACTCAAGGAAGTTCCGCCACCCGACCCTCACGCCGGACCGATGCCTTCTCCTCCTCCCGAGCGTGGTGGTGCACCTCCCACGCCTCCGCCCGGTGGATCCATGATGATGATGAATGGCAACACGGGCGTCGCAACCCTGAGCTCTAACGCCATCCCGATCTCAAATCTCGTGAACATGCTATCAATGCAGGTCGGCCAGCAGGTCGTCGACCGAACCGGCCTGAAGGGCACTTACCAATTCACGCTGCAATTCGCTCCGCAAATGGGTTTAGGAGGAATGCCGCCTCCGCCTGGAGCCGAAGCCTCCTCCAATTCGGATGAACCGTCCATTTTCACCGCCCTTCAGGAACAGCTCGGCCTCAAACTCGAATCGACAAAAGGTCAAATAGACACAATCACAATCGACCATATCGAGGAGCCTTCAGAGAACTGATAACCGCACATGGATTTAAGGCAACCGTACGCAACGGCCCGGCAACCAAAGCAGCACACTCGGACGGGGTAACTCTTATAATAATCCAATCTTCGTAGCCGCAGTACGAAGGCGCAACATCGTCCTAAAAACCCGAACAACAAGAACGCGATGCGCATCGGCTCACGGGTCGAAAATTAAAGGCACTATGAATCGAAAACGGGATCTTCAAAGAACTTGGCGTGCAATGCTCTGCTTGTTTTCCCTCGCGCTCTGGATGTTAAATCCGGCCACATTCGCCGCCACGGCCTACCATGGCCAGGTCACATTCAACGGCCTTCCAGTTCCAGGCGCGACCGTCACCGCGACCCAGGGCGACAAAAAAGAAAGTTCCATCACGGACCAGCAAGGCACGTACGTCTTTCCCGATATCACCGACGGTGCCTGGAAATTCCAGGTGCAGATGGAAGGTTTCGAAACGCTGGCGCAAGATGTCGCCGTAGCCGCTGGCACACCGGGCCCCACCTTTGAATTGAAGCTGTTGCCGCTCGCGCAGATCACGCATGGCGCACCGCCGATCCAGGCCGAAAATGAACTTTCCGCGCCTACAAAGGCGGCAAATCGCGCTGGCGCAGCTCCGCCGACAAGCGCAACCGTCGTCACGCCCGAAGCGCCTGAGTCGACGCCGTCTCCCAACGCGCCAAAGCCTCCGGCTAACGCCAAAGCTAATGCCACGAACGCAAACAACACGCCGCCTCCTGCTGCGCCGCCCGCCGAAGCAAGTGATTCAAATTCCGCTGGCGGCGAAGCCTCCAGCGAATTACAGCAAAGCGCGGCAACCGGCCTGGTCGTCAATGGCAGCGTCAACAACGGTGCTGCATCTCCCTTCTCACAAGCCGCCGCGTTCGGGAACAATCGTCGCGGCCCTGGCCTCTTTTACAACGGCAACGCTGGCGTAAATTTCGATACTTCCGCCTGGGACGCCCGCAATTTCTCCCCAGGTGGGCTCGCAGCCCCGAAGCTTTCTTACAATCAGCTTTCAATCCTCGGCAACGTCGGTGGTCCGATTGGCATTCCGCGCCACTATTTCACAAACTCCAATTTCGTCCTGAATTATCAGCACGGGCAAACGACACGGCCTCTGCAGTGACGGGCCTCGTCCCCACGCTCCTCGAGCGTGGCGGCAATTTTTCGCAAAGCCTCAGTTCTCTCGGCCAGCCCGTCGTCGTCTATAATCCCGCCACAAATCAGCCCTACGCCAACGACACGGTTCCAATCGGCGCCGAAGCACAGGCCCTGCTCAACCAATATCCGAATCCCAACGTGGCCAACGTTCCAGGCATCAACTACGAAGACTCTGGCCTCACGAACCAGCACCTCGATGCTCTGCAAGCTCGTTTGTCGAAATACAAAAATCGCAACTCCATTTTTGGAAACTTCGGTTATCAGCACCAGGTTAGTCAAAATAATGCCAATATTTTTGGTTATCAGAACGGATCGAGTTCTCAAGGCATCGACGCGGCCGTGAATTGGCAGCGGGTCTATCGTCCGGGCGGGCTGGGCTATCTCACTACGAATTTCAAATACGAATTCAATCGCCTCGCCAGTAGCCAAAATCCGTTCTTCGCATTTCGTACGAACGTTTCAGGCGACGCCGGAATTCAGGGCAATGATCAATCGCCACAGAACTGGGGGCCGCCGGATCTCACGTTTACGTCAATTGCCGGTCTCTCTATGCCCGAATACGCGCACAACGCGGACAATACCCAGACCTTTAGCTATTCGAGCCTCTGGTATCGGGGCAAACACTCATGGCAATTTGGCATGGATGTCGCGCGTTTACAGTTCAACGCAAACACACAGCAAAACGGTCGCGGCATTTTCTCATTTACTGGCTTGGCTACCCAACAACTCGCCTCCAATGGCCAGCCCGTTGCCGGCACGGGCTCTGATTTCGCCGACTTTCTCATCGGCGTTCCCGACAACGCGGAAATCGCCTTCGGTAACGCCGACAAATATCTTCGCGGCTGGCGCTACGACGGCTACATCACAGATGACTGGCGCATGAAAGCCGGATTCACCGTAAACGCAGGCTTGCGTTGGGAATTCGCAACTCCGCTCACGGAACTCGGCAATCGCCTCGCGAATCTCGACGTCGCTCCCGGTTTCGGCGCAGCCTCTTCGGTCACTGCGACCGATCCGACGGGCCCAACCACGGGCCAGAAATATCCGAACTCTCTTCTGCATTCCGATTATCGCGGCATCGAACCTCGCCTTGCGATCGCATGGCGCCCGCGCTCCAATTCGCCTCTCATCATTCGCGCCGGCTACGGAATTTACGACATCACTTCCGTCTATCAGGTTATCGCTATGCAGATGGCTCAGCAGCCGCCGTTTTCCAAGAGCTTCAATCTCGCAAACAGCGCCGCAACTCCACTTACGCTCGCCACGGCGTTTAACAGCTCATCGAGCGCGACGACGCTCCCCACCTTCGGCGTCGATCCGAATTTCCGCATCGGCTACGCGCAGGTCTGGAACGCCTCCGTTCAGCAGGATATTCCAGGCTCCATGGTCTTGACGGCTACCTACACCGGCACGCGCGGCTCGCATCTGATGCAGGAGTTCATGCCCAATATGTACCCCGCCGGCTCCCCGCTAGCCTGTCCGTTGTGCCCCAGTGGTTTCGTCTATCTCACCTCGAACGCTTTCTTGAATCGCGAAGCTGCAAGAGTTCAGCTGCGCCGCCGCCTTCGCAACGGCCTCACCGCCACCCTCGAATACACCTACGCAAAAGCGACTGACGATGCCAGCGCCTTCAGTGGTTCGGCAATCACCGCCGCCGGCTCCAGCGTGTCCACCGTGCAGAGCAGCGGAGGTGGCGGATCGACCTCCATCGCGCAAAATTGGCAGAATCTTCGCGCAGAAACGAGCCGCTCGCCGTTCGACCAGCGCCATTTGCTCACCTTTTCCGGCCAATACACCACGGGCGAAGGTCTCCACGCCGGCGCTCTCATGAGCGGATGGAAAGGCACCGTCTTCAAGGACTGGACATTCCTCACGTCGCTCACCTTCGGCAGCGGTCTGCCGCTCACGCCGATATATCAGAGCAGCGCAACAGGCGTCGGTGTTCCGTGGATTATTCGCCCGAATTTAACCGGCGCATCCGTCACCGCAGCACCCGTCGGCAAGAACCTGAATCCTGCTGCCTTCGCGGCACCCGCTGGGGGTGACTTCGGCGACGCCCCGCGCTATTCAATCACTGGCCCAATGCAGTTTTCTCTGGACGCGTCCGTCAGCCGCACCTTCCGCATCAATACACGTATGGACGCCACTTGGGAAACCCGCGCCACAAACGTCCTGAATACCGTCACTGATTCCACGTGGAACACTAACTGGAATAGCCCCGCTTTCGGCGCCGTCGCCGGCTGGGACGGCATGCGCAAGCTGTCAACCACAGTTCGGGTAAGGTTCTAACATGCGTCGCCTACTTTCAATCTGCCTTTTTGCGCTCAGCGCCTTCGTCGTAGCCGCGCAGCAGCCTCAAGCTCCCACGTCCTCTGACGCGCACCAATCCTCGTCCACCATCCGAGTCCAAACTGAGGTCGTCATCGAAGAAGTCACCGTAAAAGACAAAAACGGCAATCCAATTCCCAATCTCAAAGCCAGCGATTTCGTCCTCACCGAAGATGGCGTCCCTCAAACAATCAGCTTCGTCGAATATCAGGAAATCGCACCGCTCGCCAGCGCGCCGCAGCCCCCGCCCGCCGCAAATACAGCGGTTCCAACGGCTCCGCCTGTCACGTCATTCCAAATTGCACCCGAAGCTCCGGGCGACACCAAGTATCACAATCATCGCCTCGTCGCACTTTACTTTGACCGCTCCACGATGGGCCCTCCTGACCAGCTCCGTGCCCTCGAGGCCGCCCTCGACTTCATCAATAAGCAAATGGATCCGTCCGTCATGATGGCGGTTATGACCTATGACGGCACCGCCGTCCGCGTCATTCAGGATTTCACGGGCGACCGCGCCCAGGTCGTCGCCGCGGTAAACAAGCTCATCGTTGCGCTTAGCGAAGGTCTCGACGAATCCTCGAACGACGACAGTGCCGCGGACACTGGCTCGTCATTTGGCCAAGACGACGCCGAGTTCAACCTCTTCAACACAGACCGTCAGCTCGCCGCCCTAGAAACCGCTGTAAAAATGCTGGGCTCCATCAATGAACAAAAAGCTCTCGTCTATTTCGCCAGCGGCCTTGCGTCTCAACGGCCTCGACAACCAAGCGCAGCTGGTCGCCACCGAAAACGCCTCCTTGCGCTCCAACGTGATGCTTTACCCGATCGACGCCCGCGGCCTCGTCGCCATGGCGCCCGAAGGCGACGCCACGCAAGGCTCGAATGGCGGCATCGGCATGTTTTCAACGGCTCCGGCGCACAAGCGCTTGTCAATCGCTTCCAGCAATCGCAAGACACGCTCTACGCCATCGCCAAAGACACGGGCGGCAAAGCCTTCCTCGATTCCAACGATCTCGCCCTCGGCATAAAGCAAGCAGCAAACTCGATCACTAGCTACTACGAAATCGGCTACTACCCCAAGCGCACGGTCAAAGATGGCCGTTTCCGTCGCATAAAAGTCTCTCTTCGTGCCGGCATCGACGGCGAACTCTCCTATCGTCAGGGCTATTACGCCGACAAGGAATTTGCAAAATTCAACGCCACCGATAAAGAGCGCCAACTCGAAGACGCGCTCATGCTCGATAATCCCATCACCGAAATCAATCTCGCGATGGAAGTGGACTATTTCCAGCTCAATAGCGCTGAATATTTTGTCTCCGTTGACGTTAAAATTCCTGGCCGCGAACTCGCGCTCGCCAAAAAAGGCGGAGCCAAAGAGACTCTTATGGACATGATCGGCGAGGTAAAAGACGACTTCGGCAATACGATCCAAAATCTGCGCGACAAGCTGAATATCAAAATGGACCAGGAGACCGCTGCGCAACTCGCCACGCATCCCATCGAATACCACACAGGCTTCACGCTCTTGCCCGGAAAATATTCCATCAAATATCTCGTCCGCGACAACGAAACTGGCCGCATCGGCACATACCAGTTGCCCTTCAACATTCCCAATCTGAATAAGCAGTTAAAGGAGCTTCCAATCAGCTCGGTCGTCCTCAGCGGCCAGCGCGAAGCCGTCTCGGATTCCATCTACAATGTGAAGCAGAAGATCGACGCCACCAACGTCGATCCCCTCGTTCTCGATGGCGAAAAGCTTATCCCCAGCGTCACCCGCGTCTTCAGCAAGGCCCGCGATTTGTACGTTTACGTCCAGGCTTACGAACACGCTGATCCCACGCCGGTTCCGATCGTTGCTTATGTAGGTTTGTATCAGGGCCAAACGAAAGTCTTCCAAAGCGCGCCGCTCGCCGTCGTCGAGCAAACGCAAAACCGCGCAAAAGCCGTTCCGATCCGCTTCGATCTGCCGCTCGATAAAATCGCGCCCGGCGCCTACGATTGCCAAGTCACGGTTATCGATCCCTCATCCCAGAAAGCCGCATTCTGGCAAGGCCGTATCGTCGTCATCCAATAGCCGTGGCAGCCACTCTGGCTATATGCCTTTGTAACGGCCCCCTGGGAACGGGCGTAGCTGCATTTGTTCCGCTCTTGAATTTACCGTTGTTAGTTAGCGGTTGTCTCGTCGCCTAGTCGGGCAGTAATTTGCTCTTCGGTGCTTTTAAGCGGCAGCCGCTGATTGCTTCAGATCGTGAAGTTCAAAAAGCGTTGTCAAGAGGAGTGCTTTCACCCCGATCCGTCGATAACATCTCGCGAAAAGTCTGATTTGGTTGAGTCAGCCTCGCGGCACGTCGCAAAAATCGGCTTGAGCAGCTCTGGGCAGCGAAATCAACACCCCCCCAATTCTTCACCCTCTGGGTGAAAGATCGCCGTATGATCCACCCCATGACCAAGCGCAAAGAACGAAGGGTTTCACCAACGGAATCACCCTTGCTGTTCGAACTCGATCCGCATCCGTCGAAGAAACCCTGACCGCGTTCGGAGGAATCCCGCTGGTGGTGCAGGCGTTCCGCTCGCTGGGGTTGCCGCAGAGTGTCCAGGAGCACGTGCGGGTGAAACAGCGGGAGCGCGGTTACGACGAAGCGACGTTGGTGGAGAGCTTCGTGATTCTCAATGCCGCCGGGGGCGAATGTGTGGAAGATTTTGAGCGCCTGCGGGGGGACCCCGGGCTGGCGGAGATGATCGGGCACGAATTGCCTTCGCCCTCGGCGGCGCTGGAGTTTTTGTATGCGTTTCATGAGGAGGAGAAGATCGAGGAAGCCCAGCAACAGCGCTTGCCGGAGCAGATCGCCTATATCCCGGAAGAGACGCCGCCGCTGGAGGGGTTGGGCCGAGTGAACCGCGATCTGGTGCAACGAGTGGGGGAGCGCGTGCCCGACCAGCGCATCGCCACGGTGGATCAGGACGCCACGATCATTGAGAGCCGGAATAAGCAGGCCTTGCCCACTTATGAAGGGGTGCGCGGCTATCAGCCCATGCTGGCGGTGTGGGCGGAGACCGGACTGGTGCTGGCCGATCAATTTCGCGATGGCAACGTGCCGGCCCAGATGGAGCCGCTGGAAGTGGCGCGGCGGGCCTTTGCCGCCCTGCCGGGCACGGTGGAGGAGTATTACTACCGCGGCGATGCGGCGTGTCACGAAAGCGGGTTGGTGAATTGGTTGCGCGATGAGCAGCGGGCCGGCGGGCCGCGCGGGCGCATCGGCTTTGCCATCAGTGCGCGGATGAGCGAACCCTTGCACGCGGCCATTCGGGTGATTCCCGAATCGGCCTGGCAAGCTTACGGCGCGCCGCACCCGGCCGAAATCCGCGAGTGCGCCGACGTGCCGTTTGTGCCCGGGGAGAAAACCGAGAAGAAGGATCTGCAACCCCTGCGCTACGTGGCCATCCGCATTCGCAAAAAGCAAGGGGAACTATTCGAGGATGGGAGCGCGGTGCGCCATTTCGCGGTGTTGTCGAACCGGTGGGAATTAAGCCGGCGCGCTTGATCGAGTGGCACCGCGAAAAGGCCGGCACCATCGAGTTGGTGCATGACGTGATCAAGAACGACTTGGGCGGCGGCGTGCTGCCCTCGAAATACTTCGGAGCCAACGCCGCGTGGCTGCGCCTGGCGGTGATCGCGCACAACGTGCTCCAGGCGCTGAAGCGGCTGGCCCTGCCCGCGGAACTGCTGACGGCCCGCCCCAAACGCTTGCGCTTCCTGCTCTTCAATATGCCGGGACGACTGGTGCACCACGCGCGGGGGATGCGGTTGCGGCTGGCGGCAGTGACCGAGTGGATTGAGAGGTATCGGGAAGGACTGCAGCAGCTGGTGTGGGTGACCTGAGCTCGATGGCGCCAACGGACTAGGTTAGCAACGGATTATAGGGCCTTACCGTGGACTACTCTCCGTAAATTCTTATTTTTCAAGCACTGATCTTTATACTTGTGACTACCTTCAAAAAAACGTTGGAACAGGAGAAAAAAGTGGACGCCGCGAAGGTGCCGCGACACAGACTTTGCCATCAGCGCCCTCTAACGATGGATTGGGGTTTCAATAGCCAATTCGCGGAACGTAATCGAGCCTCAGCCGGAGGCCGCAAAAGAGGGTCCTTCCTTCTTACTCAGAAACCACAGGAACAAGCCCTAGCCCACGTCAGCCGCAATCCGGGGAATTACCGCGTGCAACAGCGACACAAAATCCGTCCGCACGCGATTGCCGGTTTCCATCACCTCGGCGTGATTAATCTCCTGATCGACCATGCCCGCCGCCATATTCGTCACACACGAGACCCCCAGCACGCGAATCCCCATGTGGTGCGCCGCAATCACGCTGGGCACAGTCGACATCCCAACCAGGTCCGCCCCGATCGTCTTGAGAAACCGAATCTCGGCTGGCGTCTCATAACTCGGCCCGCAGAGCGCCGCGTAGACGCCTTCATGCAGCTTGATTCCAAGCCGCTTCGCTTCCTCGGCCGCGATGTCGCGATACGGCCTGTAATACGCCTGCGTCATATCCGGAAACCGAGGACCGAACCTTTCATCATTTCGGCCCATCAGCGGATTTGTCCCTTGCAAATTGATGTGGTCGCGGATGGCCACCAGCGCACCCTGCCCGTAATCGATGTTGATCGCTCCCGCTGCATTCGTCACGATCGCCGCTTTAATCCCCATCTGAAAGAAAAGGCGCATGGGAAACGTGATCTCTCGTGCTGAATACCCTTCGTACAAGTGGACGCGCCCGAGCATCACCGCCAGCGGCACACTGCCGTGCTTGCCGATCACCAGCGTTCCTTCGTGTCCTTGAACGGTCGAGCGTGGAAAAGAGGGAATCTTTCCATAAGGAATTCGGGTAGCGCCCGCTAGCCCGTCCGCCAGCCCGCCCAGTCCCGAACCGAGTACCATGGCAACTCGCGGGCGTAGCTTCGTCCTCGAAAGCACAAATTTTGCGGCGCGTTTGGCCAGATCGAAATCCCTCGATCGCAGCGCCCCTGCGCTCTTGGAAACGGTCATTTCAGCATTACCCCCACCAGCGATGCGGACATCAGATTCGCCATTGTTCCGGCCAGCATCGCGCGCACTCCCAGTCTCGCCAGCTCGGATTTTTTATTCGGTGCAAGCGCGCCGATTCCGCCGATCTGAATTCCGATCGAACTTAAGTTTGCAAATCCGCACAGCGCAAACGTCGCAATCGTAAACGACCGCGGAGCCAGTGTATTTGCCATCGGGCCGAGCCGTTGAAACGCCACAAGCTCGTTGGTCACCATACGCAGCCCGAGCAGGTTTCCGATCGTATGGCAATCTTTCCATGGGACGCCGATCACCCACGCGATCGGCGAGAAAAGCCAGCCAAAAACCTCTTCAATGCTCGAAGGAAACCACCCGATCCAGTGATGAACGATTCCGAAGCAGCCGTCCACCAGGTAAATCAGCGCAATAAACGAGATCAGCATCGCCGCCACGTTCAACGCGAGATGCAAACCGTCGATTGTTCCACGCGAAATCGCGCCTAGCGCGTTCGCGTCCCTTTCCATCTGCGCCATCTCGACTTTCCCCGCTGTCAGCGGCTTTCCCGTCTCGGGTACGA
The DNA here is from genome assembly GCA_963753205.1 of uncultured Acidobacteriota bacterium. Classification (GTDB taxonomy): domain Bacteria; phylum Acidobacteriota; class Terriglobia; order Acidiferrales; family UBA7541; genus Palsa-295. Next base: position 813,073 of record CAVWBL010000006.1, read on the forward strand.
GGATTTTCGAGATCAGGATCGTGCCTGGTGCCGTCATAATCACGGCTGCCAGCAGATGTTCGGCCTTGATCCCGTAAAGAATATAGGCCGCCATCATCCCGCCCGAAACGTGCGCCATTCCGCTCGTCATAATGGTCATCAATTCCGATTGGGTCACGTCCGGCAGGAAAGGACGGATCGAGAGCGGCGCCTCGGTCTGTCCCATGAAGATGCTTGCCGCCACGTTCAGCGATTCAGCGCCGCTCGCACCCATGAGCGAGCTCATCACGCGCGCCGCCCCCTTCACGATCACCTGCATCACTCCAAAGTGATAGAGCAGCGCGAAGAATGCAGCGATGAAAATGATGGTGGGCAGGGCCTGGAACGCAAAGAAAAATCCCATCGGCGAGCCCTTCTGTCCCAGGCTTCCGAAGACAAACGTCGATCCGTAAAACGCAAAATCCAGCAACCAGTTCGCCGCCGCGCCCAGCCGCTGGAAGATGTACTGCCCGTATTCCCACTTGATTACGAGGAATGCGAACGCGATCTGCAGTCCCAATCCCCAGGCCACCGTCTTGTATCGAATCGCGCGACGGTCCGTCGAAAAAACCCACCCAAAGGCGAGCATGGTAAGGACGCCGAGAAGGCCGACGAATCGGTGCATTCCACGCTCCTTTAGGTACGGCTCTTCCGCTGCTTGCCTGAGCGGCTATCAGGCCGCTGCCGCAAGCGTGCCTACCCCAACTTGTCGAAGCTCACGCCCCTAGGAAGGACGCCATTATGCAATACCTTTTCATTTCCCGCGAGCGGGTAATTTAACGGGGTGTGCGACTTTAAAGTGAGGCGCGCACCCTTCGAACCTCCCAGTAATCCTCGAACTTGCCGCTGAGTTGGCAGCAACGGAGGGCAATGATGGCATTGGCACCACGCACCGTCCAAAACATGCCCGGACTGTTTGAGCCTCCCCAGAACAGTCTTGCATCCCGCTTCGATCACACCGGATCCAACGAAAAGTCCCTGCTCACGGAATTGGGGATAGCGCATCCGCTGTTTATTCCGTTCGAAATAGTTCGCTTCCGTCAGCAGGGTCTTCCCCAAATCGGGATGGGAGGTCTCCAGCGAGTGCAGCGAGGCCACTAATTTTTCGATCCTCCCATTGTCCAATTTGTTTTGCTTTACCATCACCCAACGATTTTGGGCGGGCACATCGTGGGGATAGAGTTGGGCAGCTAAGTCCCATAGGTGTTCTCGGGCATGATAGAGATCGACGATTTGCGTAGCGTCGGGGAAATGCAGATCGGCCTGATTCCAGATCCATTCTGCGCCGTCTCCCAGAACGACCTTTTTCTTCGCACGCCCCCATCCCCGCTGCCAAGCTTCGGCATACAGGCGGCGGCCGAATTGCTCGGCACTCTCGATGGCGCCCACATACGTGGTCGAGTCTTCATCTCGTAGGGGATACCCTTCTTGGTCCACTTGAGTTTGCGTGAACACGCAACCCAGCTTGGCTTCCCGCGTGTGGGCGGGCTGGCCGTCCTGTTTCCCCTCACGTCCCTCGGTTTCCTTGCGTACGACCGGAAGGCCAGTGCCGTCCATCTCCACATAAAGGATGGGAATCGGTGGCCCCAGGGGGATCGGCAAGGTCAGTTGCAGGGCCTGCGCAAGCTCGCGCTGCTGCCGAATTTCGATATCCGCTCCGATCGCTTCTGCCGTGCGCTCCACGGCCTTGGTGGTGACCGATAAACCTGCCAGTAGCTCCATCTGCTGGCGCCCTTGTTCAAAAGCCGCTTGCTGGCCGACCGTGGCCAGCATGCGCCGCACTCCGGGAGATAACTCTGTGTTCTCTACGTCGAGTTCGATATCGACCGGGAATTGGCCGCGATGGGCAGTGGTCGCACAGGAAATACGGGCGCAGGCAGTGCGCCTCTCCTACGGCCGTCAGCACGGTTTTCGAACGTAACTCCACATAATGAGCGGTGTGGCCGCACGCACAGGGCAACTGTTTCTGTACCCGGCCAGGAGGATCAAACTTCAGTAGTTCGGTTAGCACCGCTGCCCCGGTCTGGTGTAAGGCGGAACGAATCGCCATCTCGATCGCTTCGAAATCCATACCACCGGTGTTGCCACGTTCGGAGAAAATGAGCTGTACCAGATGCTCTACTTCGTGGGCGACTTCCTGCTGGATGGTTTCTGCCGTTTTTTTTTCTGCGGCGTCAGCTCTTGTTCGACGGGCCGGGCGCGGCAGATCTTCTCATTCACATCCAACAACTGTTGCGCCAGCCGACGAAAGCGGTGATACGTCTCCACCTCTCGCTGCGCCTTGAGCCGTTCGGCCGCAGTGGCAAAGGTTTCGGTGACGGTCTTTCCGTTCTGCTTGCGGGTTAGGCGAAAGTTGGGGCCGTGCCCGGGATGATGGGGCTGATGGCAGTGGCAGGTAGGCTTGCCGCAGGTGCCGCGCGTGGCGGTGATCGATCCGCTGCGAAAGTCGGGCAGTTGCACGATTTCCTCGAAGATGTTGCTGCGTTGTTGCTCTAGCTCGTCGAGCGATTCAGGCATGGGATCTCTCCAGAACAGGATATTCCGAGTTGTCCTGACGTACTAATACGCTAGGATATTAGACCCAAAAAAAGGAAACTGCAAAGTATTCACTTCTATGTCGCGCACCCATTTAACCGCTTTGCGCAATACCATGCGGTTATTCGAATCGGCTTGGGAAGCATCGAAAAAGAAGGTCAAAGAATCCGCAAAAAGCAATGGTAGGCAATTCTGCGGCAGGTTCTCTTCGCGCTCTCTGCTCTCCCGACCCTGCGGCTGGGTCGGGAGCCTAACGCACACTCGCCTCAAACGTCCGAAACCGCCGCTCCAGCTCCCACTGTTCCTCGGCCTTTTCATTATTCCGAAGAAAATCCTCGCATCGCGCCGAAAGCTTTTCCGCTCCAAGTGTGTCATTGGCGCAGGCAGACACAGGATGCCCAAACCCCTCCGGCTCATCCCAAAGACTGTCTCCAGGCAAAAATGCGTGCTCCATGCTGTCACGGACCATTTGCTTTAAATCGCTATAATGCAGGTCATATGTCTCAACCGCTCGCACATATTCGTGGGTCAAGTTGATGCGGGAAACTCCTTCGTCATCGGTCGAAAGTGCCACCGGCACGCCATACGCGCGATAAATCGGAAACGGATGCTCTTTGCCGCTCACTCCTAGGATCACGACGTTGCTCGTCAGATTGATTTCGACCATCACGTGATTCTTGGCCATTTCGCCCAGCAGCTCATAAGGCCGATCCTCATACATCACATCCACCCCGTGGCCGATTCGTTCCGCATGCGCCACTTCCACCGCTTGCCGGATGTGGCAGCACAGTCCTTCGTAGGCAACGAGCCCCGGAGCAAGCTCGCCCGCATGCAAGCTTATGTGCACCTTCGGATAGAGAGCATGCAGGAAACCGACGATCCGCATGTGCAGTGCGTAATCCGCCATCGAGGTATAGCCGTCCTCCGGCATCACGTAATTGATCCCCACGACGCGCGAATCGACGGAAGCCACCTCGAATCCGAGCAATGTCTGCGCAAAAACCTGCTCCTTTGGAAACCCGCGCAGGATCTGATACAAAAAGCGAATCTGGACGCGGCATGCGGCTGCGCCGTCCGCTTGTCCGCAATGCTCTCGCTGGTTGCGCAGCGCTTCTGCTTGATCGTAATGCGCGCGGTCGACTGCAATCTCGTCGCGCAGCCCGGCCGCAAGCAACGCATTGCGCATCGCGCCCAGGTCGTCGTTCCAGCCGATCTGGTGCGCCAGCGCCGCCGCATGCGTAAACGGTGGCGTATCCATCAATTCTAAGTACTGCTCGTTCTGTGCCGCGGCGCGAGTCGCAACTTCATCCAGCGATTCCCCGGTGTTCTCTGAATCGACCGCGGCAAATTTTCCGAACGTACTGAAAAAGTGATCATGCCCGCTCACACCGGGAGTTGGTACGAAGCTCCGCATGGAGAATGCGTCAATCAGTGCATCATAAAGCGTCTGATCGCTCGAAGCATGTGTCGCGGGAACGTCTCCCGCCGGGCAACTTCCACTCAGCGGCTTCACCAACGTGTCTGTAGCGGCGTCAACGCACAGACCGCCCTCTTCGGCGTCGCGTATCCACGATTCGGCGTACACCGCCCCGCTCAAATGGTTGTGGAGATCGCCGCCCTTCGGCATGTGATACAGGAACGCATAAAGTTTCAACGGATTATTTTGAACCGATTCGAGTCCGGACGAAGCGCGCGCCTCATCCTTCGATGGAGCGCTACCGGAGCGCACGCTTTCGTGCCCCACTGGCGCGGCTACCCTTTGCGTTTGGGCTTCCGGCCCGGAACAAACGGGGAGCGCGGCCAAAATAATGAGTCCGGCGACTCCCGCGCACCGTGAGCTGGTACTTTTCTTCATCATTGGCGATCCTGGATCACGTCGGTTTTGCGGACGTTGCTCAGCTAATTTTCATCGCGCTTTATGGCGCCAGAGTGGCGTTTTTTGGGTATTTTAAGCGTTTATAACGCAGGCTAAGTGGCTTTTTGCGTTAGATTGCCTGCGCCACTTGGCGTCCATTTGTGGACGCAGTTTGCGTAAATTCAGCCAGCGCAATTTACCCAAATTGGGCAACCCAAATTGCGCAGGAAACCGCGACATAATGCTTGCGGTTCCAGCAGCTATATAGTCACACGGTTAGGACTATCCCACTAGGCGGGGTCGCCGCGCATTTCGCGGATGATTTTTACGCCGCTGCTTGTCCCAAGGCGGTCTGCGCCGGCTTCGATCATCGCCTTTGCATCGGCCGCGCTGCGGATTCCGCCTGAGGCTTTCACGCCGATCTTCACTGTCCGTCGCATAAGTGCCACATCTGCAATAGTTGCGACCCCGCCGAGAAATCCCGTTGATGTCTTCACAAAATCCGCGCCTGCCTGCTCGCTCAGCTCGCAAGCGATCCGCTTTTCATCCTCGCTCAATAAGATCGTCTCGATGATCACCTTCAGCAGCGCGTTTTTGGCGTGCGCCGCCTCGGCAACCGCGCGGATATCGGAGAGCACAAAATCGCGATTCCCGCCCTTCAGCTCGCCAATATTGATAACCATGTCAACTTCTCGCGCGCCAAGCCCAATCGTTTCATCAGCTTCTAGGACTTTGACGCTGGTGAGCGTAGCTCCAAGCGGAAAGCCGATCACCGCTCCCACTTTGGTTTGACTGCCTTCAAGACACGACCGCACCAGATCGACATAACACGCGTTCACCATTGCCACGCCGAATCCGTACTTGCGCGCCTCGCTGCACAGTTGCCGGATCTGCTGAGGCGTGGCTTCGGGCTTCAGCAACGTGTGCTCGAACATTCGCGCCACTTCGCGCCAATCCGCGGAGTTTATTCTCGACATTGAACACCGATCTTACTACGCTTAAGCGTCTCCCTATCATAGGATTGCAGCGCGATGCCCGACCATTCACATTGGCAGCCTCTTATCGATGCCGCTCGCTCCGCGATGAAAAACGCGCACGCTCCTTATTCCAACTTCAAGGTAGGCGCGGCGCTCCGAACCACGAGTGGCAAGATCTTTGCCGGCTGCAACGTCGAAAATGCGTCGTATGGAATGACGAACTGTGCGGAACGCACCGCCATTTTTTCCGCCGTTGCCCAGCTTGGCTCGGCGATGGAAATTGCTGAAATTGCAGCGGTTTGCGAGCAAGATGTGCCTTGCGCTCCCTGCGGTGCCTGCCGACAAGTGATCTACGAATTCGGCCCAAAGGCGATCGTCTATTTTCAAGGTGCAAAAGGCTGGAATTCCATGCCCATTACGGACCTGCTTCCGGAAGGTTTTCGCCTCAAATAGGCGACATATGGCCGACGCCTCTCCGATCCGCGCTATCGACGTGATTCGCAAAAAACGCGACGGCCACGAGCTCTCCCGTTCCGAAATCGAGTTCCTCGTTCGCGGCTACACGCTGGGCGAAATTCCAGACTACCAAGTTTCCGCTTGGCTCATGGCCGCGCTCCTTCGCCGGTTAAGTCGTGCTGAAACAGCGGCACTTACCGAAGCCATGTTGCACTCGGGCGAAGTGCTTGATCTCTCGGATTTCTCCGCACAGAAAGTCGACAAGCATTCAACGGGAGGCGTGGGCGACAAGACGTCGCTCGTCCTCGCTCCGGTAGGAGCAGCCGCCGGCCTAATCGTTCCTATGATCAGTGGCCGCGGCCTCGGCCATACGGGGGGCACGCTCGATAAGCTCGAGTCCATTCCAGGCTTTCAAGTAAATCTATCCGTTGCTCGTTTTCGTGAGATTTTGCGCGCGTGCGGTTGCTGCATGATTGGCCAGACCGCCGAAATAGCTCCCGCTGACAAGAAGCTCTATGCGTTGCGCGATGTCACCGGAACGGTCGAAAGTCCTTTCCTTATATGCGCTTCGATAATGAGCAAAAAGCTGGCGGAGGGAATCGACGGCCTCGTCCTCGATGTGAAAACCGGCTCCGGGGCGTTTATGAAGACGGAAGAGGAAGCCGCTTTTCTTGCGGAATTGATGGTCGAAACGGGCGAGCGTATGGGTAAGAAAATGGTCGCCCTGCTTACGGATATGGACCAGCCGCTCGGCTTCAATGTTGGGAATTCTCTGGAAGTGGAAGAAGTATTGGCGGTTCTCTGCGGAAAAGGACCCGAGGATTTGCGCGAGCTGTGCAAGGAACTGGCTGCGTGGATGTTTGTCCTTGGCGGTCGCTGTGGTGATTTGGTGGCTGCCAGGTCCTTATATGAAGAACTAATCCAATCCGGCAGCGCTCTTGCCAAGTTCAGAGAAATGATCGAGTTACAGGGCGGAGATCCTGAGGTGATAGAAGATCCCGCGATCCTGCCGCGCGCGAAGCACTCCGTTGAAGTCCGAAGTCCTGCGAGAGGATACGTCGGCGCGATTCAATGCGAGGCGGTGGGAACCGCTTGCGTTGTTCTGGGCGGCGGCCGTGAAAAGAAAGAGGATGCGATTGATCCGGCTGTCGGTATTGTCCTCCACAAGAAGGTTTCCGACCGGGTAGCCGCGGGAGATGCGCTCTGCACTATCTACTACAACGAGGACTCGCGCATGGCTGCTGCCAGGCAACTTCTACAGCAGAGCTATTCGATCACCGATGCCATGCCGTCTCCCCGAAAATTGATACACCGCGTCATCAAGCATTAGGCTTGCCGCCCACGTCGTTCCTGCCATTTTCACAAAATCTGCGCTAAGTGCGTTACCGTGTCAACGCAATTTGCGTTAAAAAGGTGACGCACTTTGCGCTCCCAGGGGAACGCAAAGTGGCGCAGGCGATGTAACGCAAAAGCCAGTTAAACAGACCTAAACAGCCTTAAAACGCCACAAAATCGCAGTTTGGAGCCATAAAAATGGCGAAAACGAGTTCCGGTACCGAGCCGGCGAAAAGGGGCAGCCACCTGAACGTGGAGGAGTTCCGGTTTCTGGAATTGCTGCACCGGGAGGAACCGATGACGACGAGCGCCGTCGCTGAGAGGCGCTGGTGCAGCCGACAGAGCGTCCTGAAACTGGCTGATCGCCTTGCAGGGTGCGGATGGATAGCGCGAAAAGCGATCAGGCTGCCTGCGGCCGAGATCGACGAGAACAGATTGCCAAAAACACAGCGCGGCAAATCGCGAGTTGGGCGAAAAGCGGCGCAGTTGAGTTTGACCGAGGAAGGCGAGAGGTTGATGAGGACCGTGATTCCGCGGCACGCGAAATTGGTGTATGCGTTCATGCCGGCGATCACCGCGCACGAGGTGGATCGCTTGGCGCGAACGTGTCGGAAGCTGCGCGAAGGAGATGTGGTGAAGCCCTTGAATGAGATTACGTTGAGAGATGAATGGGGCGCAGAAGTGATTTGATGCAGCGGAAAAGCAAGAAGGATTCTTCGCGTGTCGGCTTCGGGGGACCCGCTCAGAATGACGGAACACTCACTTCGCTTCATTTTTAGCTGCTGCCGCCGATCGAGCACTGGGCAGACGCGCTTTGCGACTGCACGTGATGAAGTGCAGTTGTCCGTGGCGGCGCTCCAGTCGGTTCCTCGTCGGGACGAAATAAAATTCCGTATATGGAATCAGCAAAGGCAAGAGCCAGGTCAGGGGGATGGCGACTTTTCGGGGAGCTTTGGTTTGTGAAACCGCGCGCTAAACGTTGCCGTCTATCAACTTGCCGATGTCCGTGTGTCCATTTCGGGTAAAATGCGTCACGGCTGTTGCGTTACTCGTTGTGGGTTGCGTCTCGCCCGTATGGGCGCAGCATGGGCGATCGAGTCCGATTCAGTCGTTTCCCGGGCCGCCGCCGGATGTGGCCGATGAGTCGCAGCAACAATCGCCGACGATAAAGACTGAAACGATCGTCGTCCCGGTTCGCGTCGTAGTGCGAGATGCGCAGGGGCACGCAGTCGGCAACCTGCAAAAGCAGGATTTCAAGCTTTCCCAGGACGGCAAACAGCAGCACATCGTCAATTTCACGGCCGTAAGTCTTACGCCGCCCGCAACAGCAACAGGCGAGACCGAGTCAACGTCACCTTCCGCGACGCCGGCCTCGGCGGCTCAACCAAGCGACAGCACGATTCAGCCCGCCCAACAATTCGTCGCGCTCTTTTTTGACGATGTTCACATCACCATGGAGGACTTGCAGCGCGCTCGAAATGCCGCGGACCGCTACGTGCAGACTTCCCTGCAGCATGACGACCGCGTCGCGATTTTCACCGTATCGGGACAATCGCAACAGGACTTTACGAGCGACCGCGCCGTCCTTCACAAGGCATTGCTGGCGCTGCTTCCGCACGCGGTTACGGCCGGCGATCCGGATTCGGCGGGCGATTGCCCTCCCATGGATTTTTATGAGGCCGACGCCATCGCGAACCAAGGAATGGCGCAGGTTCTGGCCATTGCCACGCAGGATACGCTGCAATGCGCATTCAACGGCCAGCAGGGATTCCGAGCGGAAGCGCAAGATATGGCAAGTCGAACGGCCGAGCATCTGGTTTTCGCCGACGACGAAGAGACCGAAGCGTCGTTCCGGCGCATCCGCGAAGTCGTGCGGCGGATTTCCGTCCTCTCGGGCCAGCGCGACGTGGTGCTGATCTCGCCCGGCTTCCTCTATCCGGGGCATGACACCGAACTCGCCGAAATTATCGATAATGCGATCCACTCCGACGTGGTGGTGAACACGCTGGACGCAAGAGGCCTCTACACGTCGGATTTGAGTGGAGACATTTCACAGCCAGCCGTCGGCCATCCTCCTGGCGCTCAAGCCCTGCTGGATTCGTTTCGCATGGCCGATCAGCATCTCGCGAACAACGTGCTGGTCGAGCTGGCGGATAGCACCGGAGGCATGGCATTCGTGAACAACAACGATTTCGACGCCGGCCTGCGCAATCTTGCCGCGGCCCCGGAGACCTATTACCTGCTCGCATATTCTCCGCGAAATCTAAAGGCGGACGGCCGCTACCATCACCTGAAGGTGACGCTTACGGCAAAAAATAATTACGCGATCGAAGCGCGCCACGGTTTCTATGCGCCCGCTCGCGGCGAGACCGTCGCGCAGGCCGACCGGCGCGAGATCGACGACGCTTTGTTTTCCCAAAGCGTGCAGCATGATTTGCCCATCGAACTGCAAACACGCGTGGAAAAGAGAACGGACGGCGGAAAGAAACTCGATATTTTCGCCGATCTGGATATTGCCCAGATGCATTTTCATAAGGCAAATGGAGTGAACCAGGAAGGTCTGACGCTTGTGGCGGCGATCTTCGATAGGAACGGCAACTACATCGACGGCACGCAGAAAGTGCTGAATTTCAATCTGAAGGATGCGACGCTCGCGCAATTCAGCAAAACCGGCGCAAGTTCCGAGCTCGATCTGAACGTAAAACCCGGCGTCTACTTCCTGCGCTTCGTAGCGCGCGACACGAACGACAGTCACATGTCCGCGGAAAACGTCACCGTGGACGTGCCGGAATAACTGGCCTGCATCGCCCCCTCGCCTCGCCGCATAATTTTTTCAAACTCAGGCACAAATCGAACAGGTTAGCGCCAAATACGACTATCAACGGCAAATGTCTGTGCTGAGTTTCGAGATCGGCTCCCTGCACTAGACTCTTGAAGACACGATTCGGCCACCCACTTGCCGAACTCTGCCCCATTGCGTTCTACTAGAACGCTCATGTTCTATCGCACAGAAGACCTGCACCTGAAGTGGACCAAAGTCGTTCTGCCGCCGGTGTTCCTTGAAGAGGAATTGCCCGCCACCGAGCGCGCCAATGCAACCGTTTTCAACGCGCGCGCCGAGATCACCGACATTCTTGCCGGCAAGGACCGTCGCCTGATGGTCGTCGTCGGCCCCTGCTCGATTCACGACCCGAAGGCGGCGCGTGAATACGCCACGCTGCTGAAAGGCGCCATCGAAGAATTGTCGCGCGAGCTCTGCATCGTGATGCGCGTCTATTTCGAAAAGCCGCGCACGACAGTCGGCTGGAAGGGCCTGCTCAACGATCCGCACCTCGATCAATCGTTCAAGATCAACGACGGCTTGCGGCTTGCGCGCCATCTCCTGCTTGATCTAGCCGAAATGGGCGTTCCCGCCGGCACGGAATTCCTGGACATGATCTCGCCCCAATATTTCGCGGGGCTCGTGAGCTGGGGAGCGATCGGCGCGCGAACCACGGAAAGCCAGGTGCATCGCCAACTCGTGTCTGGCCTTTCATGCCCGGTCGGATTCAAGAACGGAACTTCGGGAAATGTGCAGATCGCGATCGAGGCGATTCTATCGGCTGCGCACTCGCATACTTTCCTGGGACACACGAAGCACGGCCAATCCGCGATCTTCGTCACCACCGGCAATTCGGACTGCCATATCATTCTTCGCGGTGGACGCAAGGAAGTGAACTACACGGCTGAATCCGTCGCGGAGGTTTGCAAGCAACTGGAAGCCGCGTCGCTTCCGCAGCGCGTGATGATCGATTGCAGCCATGCAAACAGCGGCAAGGATTACAAGCGCCAGCCGGTCGCTTGCCGCGACGTGGCGAGCCAGATTGCGCGGGGCGAGTCGCGTATTCTGGGGGTAATGATCGAGAGCAATCTGGTCGCCGGAGCGCAACCATTGGTCCCTGGCCAGCCGCTGGTCTATGGACAGAGCATCACGGACGCTTGCCTGGGTTGGGAGGACACGCGGACGCTGTTGAGGGAGCTAGCGGAAGCGGTGCGCGCCGGACGCGCATAAATGGTTCTTTAGAGCGAGTTAGTTCGATTGTTCAATCGCGCGCTCGACAAGCGAAACGCATTTCTCCACGCGTTCGCGCAGCGGCCCGTGAAGCTTTTCCTCGCGCGACCGCGCCATGAATAGCTCGTCCGCGATATTCAGCGCGGTAAGCACGGCAACCTTCAACGAATCGGCTGTCTGCGCGACGTCCGCGACCGCATACATCTTCTGATCGACATATGCCGCAAGCTGCTTCAGGTATTCTTCGTTTTCTTCTTCGGCGCTGAGATTGTACGTCTGCCCATAAATTTCGAGTTTCACGTGCGTGCTCCCGGAATTCCTGGGGTCATTTTGGGCTAACGAAGCATCCGACGCAAGTTGGCAGGCTGAAGCAGCTCGCAGATTTCGCAATCTCACGCAATCGAAGGACGATCACGGCGCATGCGGGATCGCGTTTGCGCGCTCGCTCCAGTGCTCGACAATGTCCCGGACCACCTTATCCCCCACCGTCTCCGCCGCTTCAAGCGCCGGCATGTACGCCGAATAATTTCCGGCGGTGAGATCTTTCAAACTGTCCGCCGCGCTGGCGCGCGGCGCCTGCCGGTCATAATTGCTCACCGTCCGCAAGACAAGCACTCGGTTCAGATCTACGCGTCCCGCATGGCTGAGAAACGTCAGCGCTTGCAGCGTGCCCGTGTCTTCCATTCCGCAGACCATGTAATTGCCTTTGCCACCGGTAAAATAGCGAACCCAGGCGTTTGCCCATTCGTCCATCCGCGCTCCATGCCAGAACGTGCTCGATGACATCGCATCGCCCTCCGCCACAAACGGCGGCTTCATCGCGTTCGGAAAGGCGGCATAACGGGAACGAAGCATGCCTAGCTTCTCCGAATCGGCAAGCGCCGCATGCTGCGTAAGTGCGAAAGCCCAATGCACGAGCTGCGGATTCAGCGTGTACAGTTCTCCTTCATCGGCGGGAAGCGGCGTTTCATAAGGTTTCGATTTGCGCAGAGGCACATATCCTGTCGGCCAGTCGTCCGGAATCTCGCGCGCGTCGATTTCGTACGCAAGGTCGCCGTCAATCACTTGGTCGGCCCAAACCGCCGACCCAAGCGACACGTCCGCCGGATCGCCTCCGCCAATCCCTGCCACGATCCAGTAGGTACGCGAAAAATCGAAGCGCGCATCGAGTCCCAGAGCCATCACGGACGCGGCCGCCTTCGCGGTTCCGACGCCAGTCAGCACGCCAAGCACGCCATCCTTGTTCATCCGAACGTGGTGATACCCGGCATCCAGCGGAATCACCTGATCGAGGTGCTCCCGTTCCACCCAAAGCTGATACTCGCCGGGAACGTCGCCCGTATCCGCGCCCCGCTCGAACATGGTAACCACCACAACCTTAACCGAAATAGGCGCCTTAGCCTGCTGCGCACTCACTGTGCCAAGTCGCGTCAATGCAAATGCGACAAGAACAATCCATCCTGGGAAGGCTTCACGCATACATTCTCCCTGTCGGCCGACAAGCAGAAAAATCAGAGCAACAGCACCATCGTGGGAATTTGGAGTATGACAGAAGTTATCGCGAGACTCTACGAAGGACAGCCGCGGCCTTCGAGTCCGGCGGCCCAGGCAATCGCGCCTTCCAGGACCGCTATATAATTCGGCTGCTGGTACGCGCTCGCGGCATGCCCAAGAGCCGAATAAAACGCTCGCCCTTTGCCAACGCAATGCTTCCAAATGATCGGGTGATCGGCGCCCATTCGAATGTTCTTCGTAGCCATTCGGGGCCGGTAGGTCGTCTCGTCGAGTGTGGCGAGTACGGTTGCACCGCGTTCTCTCGGACTTTTCTTGAACGAATACCACTCATCCGAGCGTACCCATTCGCGCGGCAAAGCGCTTGTCGCCGGGTCGTCCTGATCTTCCACGTGAATGGTCGCCGTAGGAAACTGCGGCATCAGCGTATGCCCGATAAATTGCGCGCCGATCAATGTTTCCACATACCACCGCCAAGCGTAACTGAAATCGCCGCCAGCGCCATGTATGCCCACGAATCCGCCTCCATTCTCGATGTAACTGCGGAACGCCTCCTTTTGCTGATCGTTCAGGACATCGCCACTCGTGTTGTTCCAAACTGTGGCGCGAAATCGCGAGAGGTATTCAGGCGTAAACACCGCTCCATTTTCGGAAAAAAATACTGACCAGCCGTTCTTCTTTGCAAGCGAAGCGATTAGGGCATTTGCAGCGGGAATCGCCTCGGTATGACGATAGCCATTCGTCTTGGAGAAAACGAGTATCGCGGGGTCTTTCAGGTCTGCCGGCAACTCCGGCGCCACCGTGTCGTAATGCGGCGTGCCTAAGAAAGCACGGTGCCCTCTTCGATAAACAGCCACGCCGACGCACAAACCAATCACAACAATTACGATTCCGATGACCAAAGCAGGGCGCCTCACGTTCCCTACTTATGCCAATTGCCCGTCACAATCAAGTCCGCAGAAAGTCCCAATCTGCAAGCAACACTTGATGCACCCCTACGCTCTTTGGGCGGGGCCCGCGCCTCAGAGCCTTCGCCGCGTTATAATGCGCCCATGAGTTCGCCTGCGCGGGACCACAGCCACACGCATGCACAAAAGCACAGGGCCTACCGGTGCAGCTTTCATCCTGACCGTCAGGATCTCTATGTCCGACTCGGCGCGGTCGCTGTTTTTGTCCGTGACCAGCAGCGCAGTCTTGATTTCTATCTGCACCAATTGGGATTCGAACTGGCCCTCGACGTTTCGATCCCGTCGGGCCAGCGTTTGCTTGCGGTGAGTCCTCCCGACGGAACCGCGATTCTCTCCCTCATTGCGCCCGATCCAGGCTCCGCGGAATACGCCCTGATCGGCCAACCGACACAGATCGCATTCTTCACTGAAAATGCAGCGGGCAAGTACGAAGAATGGTGCAACCGGGGAGTCGTCTTTACGCAGACGCCAGCGCCAGAATCGAGTGGCCGCGCATCCGCAACGTTTGTCGACCTCGACGGCAACACATTTCGCCTTATCGAAGACGAATCCGCGCTGGAAGAGATCGAAGAGCAGCGCCGCCAGCATCTTGCGAAACGCGAAAACGAGTACATGGCAGCGCTGGAATTGGAAAATGCGCGCGAGGTGCAGGCGCGGCTTTTCCCGCAAACGCCTCCCCAGCTTTCGACGCTGGAATACTCGGGCACGTGCATCCCGGCGCGGACCGTCGGCGGCGATTATTACGATTTCATTCCTCTGGGCCGCGAGCGCTTCGGATTTGTGATTGGCGACATCTCCGGCAAGGGAACTCCCGCGGCTCTGCTGATGGCCAATTTGCAGGCGCATTTGCGCAACTTGTGCTCGACGTATTCGAGCCGCCCGTTCACGCCGTTTGCCCTCGAACAGCCACAGCGGCTGCTGCAAGCGGTGAACCGGCTCTTCTGCGAAAACACCGCTTCGCGTGCGTTTGCCACTCTTCTTTTCGTGGAATATGACGACTCAACGCGGCGCCTGCGCTACGCGAATTGTGGCCACATGCCCGGCTTGGTTTTTCGCGGCAATGACGCGGTCGAGACGCTTGACTCCACGAGCACCGTCGTTGGGCTCTTCAATAATTGGGACTGCTCCGTGGGCGAAAACCAGCTCTTCGCAGGGGACACTTTGGTGTTTTACACCGACGGCATCACCGAATCGTTTAACGAGGCCGACGAGCAGTTCGGCGAGGAGCGCCTGATCGATTTTATCCGCAGCCATCGCGATCTCGCCTCGCCGGCTCTGCTGTGCTCGCTCGTCGACGAAGTCCGGCGCTTCAGCGCCGCTAAGCAGCACGATGACCTGACGGTCGTCGCCGCCAAGTGCCGCTGACGCCAGGCTTATTACAATCAATGACGCACGGGTTGGACCAGGCTGCCCCAACCATCATTCCTACCGCCGAGAGGCTCGGCATAGTCCTTCAGCAGCTCCTCAAAGCCCGATAGTCCCATGGGAGATCGGGAACAACCCCGGTCTGTTTGATGGTGACTCTATGCCCCAGCCGCTTCATATGGTCGGCAAACGACTCGGCCAAAACCTGCGTGGAGAATACCACTCTAAAATCAATCATGCGGGGCTCGGTGAGGTCGTCACCTCTTGCCTTCATTTTGCGCAGGACAAGCCCGTTTTCATCATTTGGAAAATCGTTGGCCATACAATATGAATCGTCTTTGGGGAATGGCGGAGAGGGGGGATTCGAAACGTTGATTGTACGGCCTTGCACAGCGTTGCAGAGGTTTGTTCTATGCTGAAAACAAGGTGTTTATGGCAATTACGCTTGCCTCCTGATTTGACCGGGCTATTCTAATCGGTAATTCGAGCAAGAAATGTAGCACGTAAAGCAAGAGTGTAGCACGAGTGTTCCAGTTGGGTATGTGGAGGCATATGGTTACTGCGCCAAGTGCCTGTCGAAAAATTTCAGAATCACGTCGAAGCAATCCTTGGATTCAGGCACGTCCGTGTTATAGAAAAATCCGTGGAAGAGTCCCTCCCAAACGTGGAGTTCGGCATCAACGCCAGCCTTCACCAGTTGCGAGTGCGTATAAACAGCTGAGCTCATTTCAAAGCCACGAGTTCCCGTAACGACCAGGGTGGGCGGGAATTTTGCGAGTACTTCGGGTGAATCGACGGGAGAAATCAGGGGGTCCTTCATATTGGCACCATCAAAGTAACCTAGACGCGGCGGGCCGCCTCTCGCGGAGCCGCCGCGCGCTCCCGCGGGCATTCGTGTTTCGCCTAACCAGTTGGCTGTATATGAGGAGTCACCCCCGAATGTCCCGCTGGCCGAGGCACAAAGAACGCCGATCCCGCCAGGCGCAGGAAGAGAATGAGCCTGAAACCAAGCCATCGATTCGGCCGTGAGCATTCCGCCTGCGGAACAGCCATAAATACCGATCTCTTTGGGTTTATGCGTCTTAAGCAATTCGCGATAAACGGCCGCCACATCTTCACTTGCCGCCGGAAATTTGTTCGCGGGCGCCTCGCGATAATCCAGGCTGATTACCTCGATTTGGCCTATGCCGGAAACCGGAATCGCGCGTGCCTCCGGGCTCAGGTAGACAGACATCGGCACTGATTGAGCCGGTATGCCGACTGTGCCATCTGTATCCACGGTGATCTTCGGTGCGCTTTCCTGCCCGAGAGCGGGAATAGACCGGAAGGTAAAACAGCATAAGCACAACGTCAAACACGCAAGCACGATTCGAGATTTAATTTTGTTCATACATTCCCCCGCTACACATCTTTTCTCGGCTTATGAGTTCGAAGCCAAAACTTAAGCCGAATTCACCGTTTTAGCTGAGCGTTAAGTGTTGAACACAAATGCGAATCCAGCGGCCACTATAACGCATTGGTGACCGTCTAACGCGCCGGTGATGAGGCCGAAGTGCGTAAGCCAGAGCGGCTTACCGGTCGCCGCGTCGTATGCGTCGAAATTGCTGGAGTCGTCACGTCCAAATAACAGTCCACCTTTGTGGTCGTCCTTACGTCCTTGGAGGTAACATCGCACGCAGTTCAAACGATCTGGTACCATTGGCTTAACGTCGAAGACCAGCATGAAGCCATTTCTTCTCAGCGTGCCCAACCTCCCAACGAGAAGTTTTCACACGATCAATTGCCGCACGAATGATTTCGATGTTTGCGGCAATAAACGTATCGAACACTTCGATATCCTCTTCATGCGGGTCCGCCTCACAGAGAAAGGTCGCGGTAACACCGATCAACAATTCATAAAACGACTCGTTAGGTTCGTAATTCCGATCAACTAGTTCAGCCATCACCTTTTCGTATAGAGGTGAGTTGACGAAACGGAGACCAGAGAAGGTCGTCGCCAAACTAGTAGCACGTCGCTCGTTCGGCTGGTCGCCTAGTGGCCCTGCGGGAAACGCGTTTCCGTTCATGCCCAGAAGATCCGACCGCATGTATTAATCAGTTGCTATGCTGTGCGGCATTCCACGCGTCAAAAAAGTCCAGTGCGCTCTCGTAGGGCGCGCGTTGGGCTTTGGGATTATCTGCAAGATTCATCAGGACATCAGAATGCGGGTCGTAAGCCGGCCATTGAGGTAAGCTGGACCCATTGGGGTTGCCCGTTTTTACGAAATTCGTCCACATCGTGGAGACGGTGTCCCCAAGCTTCAGATCAACGGGCCTCCACGCCCAGTCTTGTAGCGGAAAGGCATCGAAGACGTAGACGATTTCGCTGCCGTGGTAAGCACCCCAGTCTTTCGCAGGCCTCCCACCCCACATCAGCCCCTCTGGCGAAGGCGATGTATGCGTGAAGATGTACCAATACACTTTGGATTTTCCCGTCTTCACCTGAAGCTGGGCAAACATGCGAGCATTCGCCTCGGCCCTATTTGTGCGGAACGCCGCAGCAGACTCCGTTGCTTGCTCATCAGTATTTGCCGGGAACACCTTCATATACTGGTCCGCTAAATCGCCGAAGGTTCGCTTCGCATACGCCGGCACATCGGCAGCCTTTGCCGGGCTTGGTGCAGGACCGGGTGCGTCGCTTCCAACCGTTCCAACGATCGTCGGAACATCGTTCTGCTTTCCTTCGGAAAATATCGTGTAAACGTCTTCCGGAAGTACCCAACCATCAACAATCAATCCCGTCGGAGAGCGCCGTGCAGCTGCGAGAATCTCGTCTGCCGGTTTCTTTCGCAGGTCTTCAATCGAATGAGCACCCAAAGACTCGGCGAATTTGACTCCGGTCTTTTCGGCTGCAGAGAGTGGAACTCCTTTCCCCAGGTTTCCGCCACTCTGCATGAGCGCGCGTTCAAACAGACCCTTTGCGAGCGGACTTGCGAGCAGAGAACTGACATTCGATGCCCCTGCGGAATGGCCAAAAATCATTACAGTGTTAGGATCGCCGCCAAATTTCGCAATGTTTCGCTGAATCCATTGGAGAGCTGCGATCTGGTCCAACAGGGCATAGTTGCCTGACGAGTGATGCTCTGATTCCGCCGTCAAGTCGGGGTGAGCTAAGAATCCGAACACGTTTAAGCGGTAGTTGAAGCTGACGAACACAACTCCCTTTTTTGCAAGATATGCACCGTCATACTGGTTTTCCGATGCTGCACCACGGGTATTGCCACCACCGTATATGAACACCATAACCGGAAGCCGGTCAGATGCGCTCTTTGCCGATGTCCATATATTCATGTATAAACAATCCTCGCTTACGGGAACGAGGCCCTCCCTCCATGCATTGCCCTCGGTATCGGTCGGCATCTGCATACAAACAGGCGAGAAGTGATCGGCCGCCTTTACGCCCTGCCAGGGAATAACCGGTTGCGGTGGTCGCCAGCGGAGTTCGCCGACTGGCGGGGCGGCGTACGGGATGCCTCTGTAGAGTCGCACGCCATACGTCCACTGCGGGGTCGGCGTACCCGTGATGAGTCCTCCATCCACCTGAATTGGCTCTTCCAAACCTGCTGAAGCTGTCGTAAGAGGGGTGGCACCCATCGTCGTGCGACTGGGGACCATGGGGAATAGCCCGACGGTAAACACCATCAGGAGGGCTATGGCTAGCGATATGCGCTTCATCTCACACCTCATTTCAATCCAATTCGCTTTTAGGACACTCTCGAACAGGCAAGCGACTTAGTGTGAAGCCGCCGCATTGGAAAACTGTGCCACCCTTGCGAGCCCGGATTATTGCGCTTTTTGCGCGTAACGATAGCTGTTGCCCTGCAACATCGTCAGTCCGTTCACTTGGCCATCTGCTCCTCGCGTGAACGTGATGAGCAGATACCCCGCCAAGTGCGCGTTAATAAACATGTCCTTATTGACGGGCACTAAAGTCATAGCGGGCAGTTGGAAGCCAGGCGGCGCTGCTGGCGCCGTGGCTTGCGGAGTTGCGCCGGCAGCCCCGCGGCCTTGACCGGCAGGACCGCCCCTACCAGCGCGCCCAGGACCACCGAATCCGCCGTGAACTTGCGCTGTCAGCGAGTCTCCGCTGACCTGAATATCTACGCTGGAGTTTTCGTTCACCTGGTAATGCCCCGCATATGCTGGCAAATCGGAACTCTTGAGATGGCTGTATGGGGTGAGAGCCGTGTAGGAGAGGTCCGGTTCTCTTGGCGGGAGCGGACGAATCCAAAGATTGCGGAACCTCACCGGCTCACCGTGATCTTGCAGGCTTAGCGGAGCTGCTTCGGGGCCCACGACATAAGGCGCGCGTGGCTCTCCGGTAGGTCCCGTGACGGTGACGTCGTCCTGAACGTAAACGCCGTTTTGGATGATCGTGATGTGTGCTGGAGTGACGAGACGTCCGGTCGAATCGAACCGAGGCCTACGAAAGAGGATGTCCATGGTCTGCCACTCGCCGGGATTGCGCGCTGCCACTACGAGGGGTGGATACTGTCCGTACACCGATGCTGCTATCCCGTCTGCGTAGGTCTTGTTTGCGATATCATCTAGTATCTGTATTTCGTACACGCCCATAATAATGACGCCGCTATTGCCTTTGTTCTGTCCATCACCCGTGGCCGGAAGGGGCTCGGCCCACTCCACGTGAATTTGGGCATCTCCGAAGCTTTGTTTCGTGGTAATCGAGCCGGTGCGCGGTTTAACGATCAAGGCACCATCCTTGATGTCCCACTCCGGTGGGTTTCCGCCACGACCGACCCAGGCATTCAAATTGGAACCGTCAAAAAGAACAACCGCATCTGATGGAACTCCCGTTGGGGAGAAGGTAATTGCAGGTGGCATCGGCCTATCCATGTCATTCGGCAGCCACTTGTCGTTGGGCGACTGTGCTAATGCACTGAAACCCAACAGAAACGCAAACACACCAACAACACCTATCTTCAGACGCATGATTTTCTCCTCAACCCATAATTCGACATCGCGGACGCGACAGGAATCGGTTACCTCATTCTGTTCCTGCAACTCGGCTAAAAGTCTTCGACTACGAACGCTGATGCACTCAAACGCTCAGGCCTTGTTCAGCTTTTTGCCGGCCCACACTTGACTCCATGACTTTCGAAATTCGGGAGTCACGTATCGATTCGCCTCTTCGCTATTCGTGAAGCGAAGCTTTGCGCTGTCCCACTCCAACTTGCCATCCACGCGCATCGCAATCGTCGAGAGCAAAATCCATTCAGTGAACGGCCCGGCGATACTGAAGTCCGAGCAGGCCCGTTCGCCGCCTTTGCAGGCACGCAGCCAGTCAAGATGATGTTCGGGTGAACGAGTAAGGACCTCTGGTGGGAGCTTGTAGGCTTTGTGTCTCTCTAACGGCAATAGTCGCACCTTAGCACCGTATGTGTCCGTCGTAAGGTATCCTTTCTCGCCAACGAAAACAGCACCGTTTGCCTCCTGCATGCCTGCGGGGATTGCGCCGCCACGTCCACCACGAGCTGGGCCTACTGGCGGATTCCCGCCGTTCGCTGCTGCGTTGAAAGCGACCGAGAAGGGATTCCGGGGAGTCGGTGCGCCGAAAGCGTCTTCTCCGCCGATGAATGGCTCGCCTTCTGGAAGATCTTTGGGTTTGTAAGCAGCTCCCCTCTGCGCGTCGTACCAGTAGAGAGTGAGCGGGGGCATGCTTCCACGCGATGGGAACTCAAACCGAGTGATGGTGCTATTCGGATAACTGAGCGTGTTTTTCCCTTCCTGCTTTATCAGTTCAACGCTCGTTGGGTTTCCCAAAAGCAAAGCCATATTCGGTGCGCCCAGAATGTGCAAGGCCATGTCACCAATGGGACCGGAGCCGAAGTCCAGGAACCCGCGCCAATTGAAAGGCTGATAGAAACCAAACTGCGTATGACGCTTCTGGCGGTAGGCGTCACCGCCGGAAGTGTAAGGCCGCATCTCCGCCACGCCAATCCAAGTATCCCAATCGAGCGTGTCTGGGGCTTTCTCCTCATCGGGAATTTCGGTCATCCCCTGTGGCCAGATCGGCCGGTTGGTCCAGGCATGCACCTCCGTTACGTTGCCGATCTCCCCCGACCAAATAATTTCAGCCGCCACGCGTGCACCATCATTTGAATAGCCTTGATTACCCATTTGAGTGGCCACGTTGTAGCGCGCGGCGGCTTCGGTAAGCATGCGGGCTTCCCACGGAGTACGCGTGAGCGGCTTTTCGACATATACGTGTTTCCCGCGTTCCATCGCCCACATGGCTGCGGTTGCGTGCATGTGATCGGGAATGGCGATCGTGACCGCGTCTATGTTTTTTTCTTCTTTATCGAACATCTTGCGGAAATCGGTGTACTTGGGAACGTTCGGATATTGCTGAAAAGTTTGGCCGCCTCGCACCGAATCCGGATCAGCAAACGCCACAAGATTTTCGCCCGAGACGCCTCCAATATCGGCTCTGGCTTGGCCGCCCGCTCCGATACCTGCAATGTTCAACTTTTCGTTCGGCGATTTATAGCCCAACATTTTAAGCGAAGGAACACTGCCCCAACCTGCAGCAGGAATAGCACCCGCGAGCAGTGAGCCTATGAAAAAATGCCGCCTTGTAATTCCATCTTTTGCCACAGCGATCTTCTCCTTGAGCGCAGTCTGCTCTGCGCGGCTAGAACAAAAATTTCACGGCAAATTGGATCTGGCGCGGGTTCCAGGCCGCGTTCATTGACGAGATTTGACCAGTCGTCGCGTGGGAACCGGTGAGGTCCACGGCACCGTTCTTGAATGCAATGCTAGTTCCCGAGGGTCCGTTGAAGTTCGGCGTATTGAACAGGTTGAAAACTTCCGTCCGAAATTGCATCTTAACCCTCTCGGTCAGCGTAAAATCCTTCAATACCGAAGCGTCGAAGCGCGTCAGAGAGGGGCCCCTGAACTGACCAGGATGCATATCGCCTTCCGTGCCGGCCACCGGTTGCACGAAGCAGTTGTAGTTGAACCAGTGCTGAATGGTTGGGTTCGCCAACCTGCCCGAGCAGATCTGATCGGGATATTGGCTGCCAGCAATTTGGGAATTGCTGACGGAATCTGTTACGGAGAAGGGAATGCCCGTCTGCCACGATCCGGAGAAATTCGTCGACCATCCCTTTATGAAACCGCCCTTAACTCCGGTATCCGACTTACCGAAGGGCAGTTGGTAATTCACTCCCCAGGTAAACCGATCGAAGACGTTCATCGAATCGTTTCCCCAGTCTGCCTTTTGCCACCCCATCGTGGCGCGGCAGACCGTCGGCTCCGCTGCGCAAGCACCCGGAGAAGTCGCCGACGCCAAAGAAGGACCTGCACCATTTGAGAGGTCGTACCAGCACGGTTCAGGTGTAGCAAACATCGAAACGACGCAAGCCCGGTTGCCGGCGATGTTATCCAACATATGGGACCAGACGTAGCTGAAATTTACGGTCAGCCCACGGTTAAAGCGCCTCTGAAAAGAAGTCTGCAATCCGTTGTAGAACGAGGTGCCAATCTGGGCGGGTTCGCTCACACTCACTGTCTTGAGATAGGGATACCCCTGCAGAACACCGAACCCTTCGTTACTCATACCGCCAACCGTAAGTGGCAGACCTGTTACGTTTTCAGTGGGATTCGCCGCCAAATTTTGGTTCTCGCCGGTATCGAAGGCCTCGACATGCCTTCCGATTTGACCGACATAGCCCAGACTTACGACATTCGCGCCGAATTGTTTTTGTATGGCAAGGTTGAACTGCTCAAGATAGACCTGCTTGAAGTCGGTTGTTTGAATCGCCTGAATCCCCGTTCCCGCGTAGTTTGCGGGATTGGTAGCCAGAGTAACGTCGAAGTAGGGAGACGGAAGGCCAGCGGCCATTAGTGCACCGCCCGTCTTCCCTACGTTGCTATTAGGATTCGAGGGAGGGAGACCATAAGTCACAGGCAGACCGTTGCTGAATTGGCCGACACTGCCAGTCCCGAACTGAGCGGTAGCACAGGACACATTTGTGCCGACTTCGTTTTGTGCCTGGCAGCTCCCGCGGAATGAGAATGGCGCGTTCTTCTCATAATAAGGGGACTCATAGTTGACCGGAAAAAAACTCAAACCAAAACCGCCGCGAATTACCGTATTGTGCGCGAGAGTCGCCGCAAACCCAATGCGCGGTGCAAGCGCGTTGTAACGGGTCGGAACGTTGGCGGTCGGGCTGGCGTGCTGAGGACCCGGCAAGCTCGGTGAGACAAGTAAGCCAATATATGGATTATAGTTCGAAATCTGCCCATTCGCCTCTGTGAACGGGGTAAAGATGTCATAACGCACCCCAAGGTTCAGCGTGAGCCAGCGACGGAAGCGCCAGTCGTCTTGCACGTAGACGCTCGGCTCCCACATCCGGAACTGCTGCTTCACCAACGCCACAGGGTGGTTGAGCGAAACGTCCAGGCCTTCCAGGAGGTCGCCCGGAGCGACGCCGGTGTACGCGCCAGTGAAAGACATCGATGGCGTTGATGCCTGGTCGATGGCGGCGCGACGCCGAATCAGGCTGGCGCCGAATCGGACGCTGTGCGCATTCTTCGTCCAGGTGAGCCCGCCGAAGTAGTGAAAGTCGGTGTCCCATTCCTCCAAAGGAATAGCGCTGAGGTCCTGAATGGTCGTATAGCCGCCCGCGCCGTTCGCGCCCGAGATTGAGGCCGACATGATAATGAAGTTGGGATTCGGCCTTCCAAGCGATGAAGAGGGAGAACCGATGCACGCAGTAGCGTTGCACGGAAAGCCCAATTCGTTCATGATCGGTTTTCCCTGGTTGGGCGTGTAGGAGTAAATACTGTTCTGGAAAATCGAGAACTTCAGATTCAGAACGAGATTGGAATTAAAAATGTGCACGAAGCCGCCTGACCCTTGGTCTTGAGCTTCGCTGTTGGTGCCCGAGAACGTCGTGACGGTTGGATTGATCAGCACACCTCCGGAAGTTCCCGCCGAAACCGCAGCCCCGGTCGCAGGGTTGATCGTCACGGCCGGAAAACCATTACCAATCAATGTGCTTTCGCCATTGTGCGTATATCGGAGGTACATCGTGTTTTTGTCTGAGAAGTGCTGGTCTACCTTTACGTCCCACGTCTGGCTGTTCTGTGTATTCTCCGTAGTCGACGTGTAGTTCTGTAGAATGGCACCCGCGGTGCCGGTATTCGGCAGAGGATACATATTGAAATAGGCAAGCCCAAGAGGGGACAAACAAGTGCCGGGTGCCGAGCTTCCCGTGCACAGCGGCAGACCGGAGAGATTTGGCCCCGGTGTATTCGGCTGCGTCGTAGAACCACCCGGGGAGCTCACAAGCTTGATGTCCGAAAAGTCTCCTGGCGCTGTGCCTCCGTCTGGGCACGCTTTGGCGAAAGGACTGCTGCTATTTCCAAGCCCTCTCTCGCAATATGTCGGAACATTGAAGAGAGCCGCCGACTTGCCGGTTGCATATCTTAACCCTTCGTAATCACCGAAAAAGAACGTCTTATTTTTCCGGATCGGTCCTCCGAGAGTGCCGCCATACTGGTTCTGACGAAATGCGGGATTTGGAGCCGCCGGGGATTGCGAACCCGGGTTAAGCGCCTGAGCGAAGTTGTAGTTGGGATTCGCGTTCAGGACCTTGTTGCGGAAGAACTCATACACTGTGCCGTGCAAATCGTTTGTTCCCGATTTCGTAATGATGTCGATCACCGCGCCGCCGGTTCGTCCGACCGAGGCGTCGTAATTGTTCGTCTGCACGTTTACTTCTTGGATGGCGTCCACGGAGGGACGGACACCGATCGACCCGATGAACCGCTCATTGTTGTCCATGCCGTCGATCATGTTGTTGTTCTGTGTGTCCTGCTGGCCGTTTACCGAAATCTGGGAATTCTGACGGCGGTCATCGGGACGGTTACCGGCTACGATCGAACCCGGGGAACCTTCGTTTGCGCCGGCCGTCCGCGTCACGAGGGTTATGATGTTGCGTCCGTTAAGCGGTAAGTCTTCCACTTGCTGCGACGGTACGAGAACACTGACGTTTGAAGTGTCCGTTTGCAAGGCGGGAGCGGCGGCCTGAACTTCGACCGTCGTCGTTTGAGAACCGACGATCATTTTCGCGTCCACGCGGACACGATCTCCCGCCGAAAGCGGTATGCTCGGCGCAACGAAAGTCTGGAACCCCGTCGCTTCAACTTTGACCACGTAAGTCCCGACCTGTAGCAAAGGAAACGTGTAATTCCCGTCGGACCCCGTTTGCGCCGATTGGAAGATGTTTGTGCCTGTGTTTGTGAGCGTTACGTGCGCTCCGGGCACGATGGCGCCCGTCGCATCGGTAACGGTACCCACGATGTCAGCCGTCTCTTGCGCCTTAGTCCACGGCGCACACAATAGCGAAAAACAAACCGCGACCACGATAATGGTCATACGGAGCATCGACTGCCATGTAATGTTCATAATCCACCCTCGTGGCTCTTGGAATTGTTCAGTCGTACGGAGCTAAACCCGTTTCACAGAGAATGCACCCTACGCGTGTTCTCCTGACACCACCCAAAACTCGCTGATCGAGGTGCTTCTTATAGAAAAATGAGGTGTAACTGCAATAGCGATACGGCAACACGTCTTCGTGCCAGAACTAACGTACATGTTTTCTGTATGTTATAAGGTTAGGCAATTTCGGTGGCGCGAGCAAGGCGTTACATCGTTTTGGCATTCCCGGACGTAACGCCACATTTTTCAATGAGGAAAAGAAAGGAGGGGACCGTCAAAGCATCCGAAGCTGTCTAGCCCGGTTTTCTGGCGACAGACAGAGGGGAAAGTTGACATCCAAAAACGGCCAAGCTACACTCCGCCGCAGCGTAGTTCTTCTCGTCAGGCAAAGCGTTAAAGCGGGGGGTAAGTCGTGTTCACTGCAGAAGAACGTAAAGCTATCAGGGAGCAGTTGGATCGAATCGTTGTCAGTTCTCCTTTTCGCCATGGCAAAAGATGTCCAAAACTCTTGCGTTACGTGGTCGAGTACGTTTTGGATGGCAATACGGCAAGCATAAAGGAGCGAGCTTTAGGCAACGCCTTGTTCGAGCTCGAACCGAACTACGATACAGCGCTCCATCCCATCGTCCGAATGACGGCCGTCGAAATTCGAAAGCGTTTAGCCGAGTACTATGCAACTCCAGGCCGGGAACGCGAGCTTCGCATCGACCTACCGCGAGGCTTATACGTACCGACGTTTACGTTCCTTCAACCTCCGGTGATTCAAGAACCCCTTCCGCCGCCGGTCGCTCAGCATTCTGTTAATGCCCTTAATGGCCGATGGCGCCTGGCGATCCTTTTCATCTTGTGCGCAGCGGTTTCTATTACTGTTGCCTGGAAAATATTCGCCCAGACTACAGCGATAGCGAGTTTTTGGTCGCCGATTATAGATTCGAAAGCGCCCGTACTCGTCTGCATGCCTAACCCGGCGGACTTGGCGGCCGTAAGAGGAGCATTAGCGACAAATCCGCAGCAATTACTCAACTCGGCTGCCTTACCACAGCCGATTGCTCACGACCGCACTTCCTTTTCGGATTCGGTCGCTTTATCTTTTGTTGGAAGGTTCCTGGGCAGTCGAGGTAGTTCCTTCTTTGTCCGCCGTTCAAACGACATTGATTTTAAGAATCTGTCCGGCTCGCCTGCCGTATTGATCGGAGCGTTTGACAACAGATGGACTCTCGCGCTTAGCAGCCAGATGCGGTATAGCTTCGCTCTTGATGGGAAGACGGAGTACATCCGCGATTCGCAGAACCCCAATTTTCGAGATTGGAGCCTTTCGTCTCCACTGTCGCCACCGATAGATTATGGGATCGTTTCACGGACATTCGCCGCTACGACTGGAAACTTTTTCGTGACTGTCGCCGGTCTGGGCCGCGACGGCACCCTTGCGGCTGGAAACTGCGTGTCCGATGCATCCTGCATGGAGCAGGCGAAAAAATTCGCCCCGGGCGACTGGAACCATAAGAATCTCGAAATTGTAATCGCAACAAGTGTTGCGAACAATATGCCCGGAGCGCCTCAGGTAATCGGCGCCTATATGTGGTAGCCGTTTTGCGTTAGCATGCTGGTCCCGATTTGTGATCCTGCAGCCACTTTAAAGGGCCATTCCTTTCTGAGCATTTCGAAAAGAGCACTGAATGAAAATCGGGGTTAGCGCGTTTGCGTGGACTACGCAGTTTGGACCTTTGCATCTCGGCATCATGCCCAGGCTGAAGGAGCACGGGATCGATGGCTTAGAAATCCCTATGTTTGAACCTGCGAAGCTCGACGCCAAAGAGATCCGACGTACGGCTGAAGCTAACGAACTCGAGTGCACTGTCTGTGCCATTCTTCCGCAAAATCTGAGTCCGATTAGCAACGAGCGCACAATCAGGGGTGAAGCGCACGAGCACCTAGTTCGCTGTGTTGAAACGACTCGCGATATGGGGGCGCGCTTGCTCGGCGGTCCACTCTTTGCACCTATTGGATTTCTCCCGGGGCGACAACGGACCATAGACGAATGGAACTGGGCTGTCGAAGAGTTTCAAAATCTTAGCCATGTGCTTGACACATACGAAGTCAATCTCGCACTGGAGCCGGTAAACCGGTCCGAGACGTTCTTTGTTCGGACTGCCGCCGAAGCAAAGGCGCTTTGCGAAGCCATCCATCATCCTCGCATCGGAATCACTATCGACACTTTTCACGCCAATATCGAAGAAAAGAACACTGCTAGAGCAATGCAAATGCTAGGACACCTATTGAAGCATGTGCACGTCAGTGAAAACGACAGAGGGCTTCTTGGTTCCGGGCACATAGATTTTCCGGCTATAATCTCAGGCCTGCGAGAGATTCACTACGAAGGCTACTTGATGATCGAAGGTTTTGGCTATTCGGAGGACGAGACGAACGTTCTTGGCAGGCTCTGGGCTGATCCAAACGTCACGCCACAGGATATTGCTTTTTGTGGCGTTTCCTTCTTGCGGAATTTGCGAGACTTACCGCAGATCGCTCATGGATAAAAGCCGGCGAGTGCCCCCACATAGCAACTCTCGACAAAGCGGATGACGAGTTCCTTCATCGTTCCGGTACCTATTCACTCTAAATCCGTAGCTTACGCACTCCTGGTTTCGTTTACTTGAGGTAGCCCCGTTCTTTGTAATACTTAGCCGCTCCCGGGTGAAGCGGAATCACATCCGTGGTTGCCACAACGCGGGGATCATACCAATATGGCTGACCCAGAGTATGAAAAAGATCTTGATGCTCATCGAGCGCCTTCGCCAGCGTATAGGTGAAGGTATCAGGAGCGTCATCTCGCACATAAATCACGTGACGATCACGCGTAACGGTCGGAATACGGCGGTCGACTCCTCGCATATAGCCCATCGGAATCAGCGCGCGATGGTACCCCCCGGGAAGCTGAACCAGCTTATCAATCAGAGCGTCATCCATTTGCAGGAAAATCAGATCTGATAGCTGAGTGACTTCATACCAGGTATGCTGTTCCGGCGTATTTACGAGCAGCCCACCACCGATATAAACGTCCGCAGAAGTGTCGCTTCTCGCGCTCAAGTATGGTCGGGTGGATAATGCCTCCGCCTGTTGCTTTTAGCCCCTCCTCCGTAATTCCGTAATAGGTCAGCACCATTGTTGTGGCGGGACCTGTCCCATCTATCCAAAGCCACGTTGGCTGGTTACGATCTTTGATCTCCCATAGGCTTTTGATTCCAGACTTGGCCCTGACGGCCGTGATCATGTAATTAGGCTGTAGAATTGTCGCGACAACGCGAAAGTTCCTTCGAGTTTTGTTATCGCTCGCGTAGGCGCCTCGTCCAAACCAGGCGTCCAGCAAATTCCAGTCGCCTGTAATACCGAAATCGGGCACTCCGTCCGGGGGTGGTTCGATGTAATAGGGCAGTGTGTCTGCCGGCGGCATTACGGGCTTGGTTTTATCAGCCACTTCGCGAGGTCCATACGTCGACCAACACACCCAGCAAACCTGCACGTCGTAGCCGTACGGTTGCATCGCCTCTGCGGTTGCGTACGCCAGGGCGCCCCACGGACAGCCTTTACAAGCGGCAGCTAGAAGCGGCCGCTTTACTGCGATTCCGTAGGGTGGACGCGCGGTCGGATCGGTTGGGGCTGGAGTTATCACTTCACGAGCAGGCTTCTGCGCCTGAATGGTCGGCACGCATGCCGTGGCGATCATGAAGATCGAAAGGAATGCACTAAATGCGCTGCGCATTGTCCACCTCTCTGGGGCTGGGCCGCCTGTGCCGATGCAATGCCGATGGCGACCACAGCGAAAACGCAAGTCAAAAAGGTGTAGGTAAGGTTCCGGGAAAATCGCTTCACACGCGAGAGCCGTTCAACTTTGTGCCGTGAATTCAAATGTGGATATGAACCTCGAACAAGACTGCCCAGGGCTTGCGTACTCTGCATGATCGCAGCCACCGTTTTTAGTAAGCGCTGAGAGGGACACGCCCGAACCAAGTTCCCAGGAATCCGGAACGATTGTCGCCCCAAACGACGTATAAGTAGTCGCTATCGATATCCATTGAAGAAAGGTCATCGCCGAACATGAAATTGCATCGATCTGGAAGACAAGCTGGCGAGGTGGCGTGGCTCACGCGGACAGTCTTGAAAGTACGTCCGCCGTCGCGCGAGGCCGCGGACCAAACGTCGAAGCTTCTATCCGGATACATGGTCTTCCAAATCAATCCGAGGTCGCCCTTAGGCGAATACTTCATGGCCCGATGGCCGAAGGTTGCTGTCGACGGTACTTCCGCAGCCACGACAGGCGGGAGCCATGTCTCGCCTCCGTCTTCTGTCAACGAGACGAGGATCTGATTTCCATCTTGTCGCGCGACCGCGTAACGGCCATCCTTTGTCGGATCAGCCGAAACCATAACGCGGCCAAGACCGCGGCCCGGCCCTGACTGGTTCGAAGCGTGCGGTGCGAGCGGTGGGACGACTTTGTAATCAAACGTTTTTCCATCGTTCTGGCTGACACCAATAACGGTACACGGACACGGCGCACGTTCCGCGGCTGGCACTTGCGAAGCGGAGTAGGCCACCACTAAATGTCCATTTGCCGCACTGAAGCCGCCGACGCCAGCAAATGCTCCGCCAGGGTAATCATCATTATCAAATGGATAGATCACGCCCCAAGTAGCTCCGTCATCACGCGAAGCCCGAATAAAGGTTCGACTCCGCGATACGGTCGATGACGGGTAGCCGTCATACCCTCTGCTGGGCAGGCTAGGATCCGGCTTCGGACGCTCTACCGTCGCAGGATCGACGGTCCATGCCAGCCCACTTCCGCTGACATAAATTGTGCCTGTGAGCGCATCAGCAACGAACACTGGGCGATCCCACGGGGATGCCTGTTCGAAGACGGGCTTGACTGTGGGAGCGTACAGCTGCGGAGACAGCGCGGGATGCACCCATATAGGATGAGTCCAAGTCCTACCGTCGTCTCCCGAGGATTCGATTGCCGACCCCCCGTGATAAAAGTGAGCTTCACCGTTTGGCGCAAAGCCCTCGGCGTAATCCGAAGCACCTCGGTTCAAGTAGGCGAGGCATCCCATGTACAACATGCCATCAGGGCCCGCGCCCGCAAACGAATCGCTGCACCGATTCTTGTCTAATGTTTTTCGAAGATCATCGTCGCTGAATGCCCAGGTTTTTCCCCCATCATGGGTAATAGCAATGGCTGTCCGAGAGCCATCAGGCGTTGAGAGTTCTTTAACTCGCAATGCTGTGCGGGCCGGATCCGGACGGAATGGCTGCCCAGGTTGGATTGTACGCGGGAGTGGAGCCTCTCCACTTGGCAGCCTGTTGAGCGTTGCCATAGCCACCACGATTATATTGTTGGAATCCTTTGGATTTACGAACACCCAAGGCTCGCCGGCGCCTCGGTTGGGCGTCCCCAGTAACAAGTATTCGTCGGATTGCGGACCGGTCGTTGACTGAGAGCGAGATACACCTTGCAATAAACCAACTAAAACAATTAAGACGATGAAGAACCACATTGAGCGACGGACTCGCATTCTAATTGTCCCTTCGAATCTAGCACGATCAGAAAATGAAACTGATTGCCCTGGGTTCGTATTGCTTCAGCTGATGTTGTGGCAGGAGACGTTCTCTTGGCGATTGAGAACGGACCTTAGAGGTTGGAGCTTTGGTGGTGTCTTCCATTGCTTAGCCGAAACAGACAGACAGCGGTGATGATAATCACCGCTGTCTGTGGCTCGATACCCTAAAAACTTAGCCTGAGGCTAAATTCGACGTTTCGCGGAGGACGAGCGGTCGACGTCACGGTGGGTTTTGTTCCGACCGTAGGACTCGGGCCACTGAACTGCGCTCGGTTAAACGTGTTATAGGCCTGCACTCTGAACTGCATCTTGATACGCTCGGTTAGAGACGTGTCTTTCGAGAGGGCTAGATCCCAGTTATTTGTATAGTCTATTCTGATGCCGGAATCGACTCGTGCTTCGTTCCCAAAGCCAAGCACGTTCGGGTCGGAAGCAGTCGTCGCGACATAGCAGTTCGGGTTGAACCATCCGTTGGCGGCCTTGAATTCCCGAGAGCCACTTACGTGCTTATTGCAGCCAGCGACAGCATTCGGGCGAATCGGGGGCGTGGAGTTAAAGATACCGCCGTTACCCAGTCCCATATTCGACTGAAGTGTGGTCGCATTTTGAAGAATCCCGACTGGCGGGCCAGAAACAAGCGCCGTCAACCCCTGGAGGTCCCACCCGGAGATAAGGTTAGAGACGATCGGATTCACATCACGAAACAAGGTGCGGCCCTTCCCGAAAGGAAGCGGCAGCGTATACCCGAAGTTTAGAGAATGCGGGATGTCATATTCGCTGATTGAGCGCTCTTTCGCGGGGTTAGTATTGTCCGCAATGATCCCTCCGATCGCGTTAGCCGGATCGAGAAAGTTAGTCACGTTGTCGGTGTTGGACATGAGCTTCGACCAAGTGTAGGCCGCAACTACCTGTCCTCCCGCCCACAACCTCTTGCGGAAAGATACCTGCAACGAGTTGTAACTGGAGAAGCCGAAGTGAGGATCTAGGGCGTTGATGCGGTTATACAGCGGGAACGGTTTCAGCAGCTGGTAGGCGGGTACGGTTGGACCCGTAAAGCCCGAACCAGGATTCGTGATCACGCCTTGGAACGGATTAGCAACTGGAGAGTTCAAGAAATTTACCAATTGCTGGGTCGTTGTAACACCCGGGATGTTCGCAGTGGCCGGGCTCAGATACTTGTCCGGTATCTGGTTGATATTGAGAGATGAAGATGTGAACAATCCTTGCAGCAACAAGTGAGTGCCCTTTGAGCCTGCATATGCGACGGAGATTGTCCCATTCTTGAGCTGTCGCTCCACGGCAGCATTCCATTGTTGCTGATAAGCGTACTTGTCGCCTGGCACGCGCTCGTTGACGTTCGTAGCCACGCCATAAAAGTTGGTCAGATTCGTATTTCGACCCTGTGGCTGAAGGACGCCATTCGGCAATGGATTGTCGACAGACGTGTTGCTCGTGTTGTTCGTCTGGCCAGGGGTCCCGAATGCAAACAGGTTATTCTGTGCAGAAGTTGCAACCAGCACAATCGGGGTCCTGCCGGGACCATCTTGGGCAAGAGCCGGTGGGAGATACGATAAGCCGTATCCGGCCCGAAAGACGGTAGCGTTATTCAGGCGATAGGCAAGCCCCACTCGCGGTGCGAAGAGCTTCCAGTGGAGGCTGTCTTCACGCTGCGACGGCCAAGCGGGGCTAGCGACTGGCGTGAGCAGCCCCATTAATGTCTGGGAAGCCCCAGTGGCCGGGTTCGTATAGGCGCCGACATTGCCAACGGGCGCCGTGTGATCGGGGAGAAAAACAACATCGTTGTTTTTCGATTCCGAGTAGACGCCGGGTTGATCCCACCGGAACCCGAGGGTTGCGGTCAGTTTCCTATTTACTTGATACGTGTCCTCAACGAAGAAGCCGTAAGTCCAAAAGTAGGCGCCCGAATCGGCAATGTTCGTGACACCCGTCCTGGTGGGAATCCCGAGAAGCATCGTCGCAAGAGCGTTTCCTGAATTTGCGGCACCAAACAAAGCAGTGTAGGCAGGGTCAAAGCCTAAGGACGGCGGTCCGCTATCGGCTTCGCTTATCCACTGGACGCGCTTAATGTCAGCACCCAAGTTGATTTGATGTGCCCCTATCGTCTTGACCAAAGTTCCGGATGTGCCCAACATGTTTTGCATCCAGTACAGCTGAGATCCGACGCCGTTCGTACCTGTGATGCCCGTAATGCCGGTGGCGCCGGTGGTCGCTGTGAAGGCGAGAGACGGGAACGAGGCGGCGCCCGTCACCGGTGAGCCAGTTAGTTTCGACTGGATTGCTTTCCAAGGAGCTCCATATCTGGACAAATCGATGTTTGTGCTATCCGGCGCTTCGTTCTGGAATATCCGCACGAAAAAAGCGCGAACATCCAAGATTGTGGTGGGGTTGATTGTGTACGTATTGCCCAGAACGGCTTGATGGCTGTAAAGTCCCGTCGCGCCCTGTCCACTAGTATGAGTTCCCCACGCGTCGTAAGGTGAGCTAATCACCTTCCAATAAGTAAAGCGACCGAAGAGAAGATCGTTGTTACTGATGTTTTGGTCCACGCGCGCATCATACTGATTCTGAACCCCGCCGCTGGCGTACTGTACGGTGTAGTTGCCTTGCCCAGGTGTAGTCGGCAGCTTCGAAATTGGGTACTCGTCATTCAAAATCTTCGTTGAGATCGCATCAATTCTGTTGGCACAAATAACGTTAAGGACACCGTTGCACGAGAATTGAGCTCCGGTGGTTGGATCATAGATCTTCGGCAAGGTACCAGCCGGGAGATGATTATCAGCATCGTTGAAGTCCCCACCGATTTCCAGAGCGGTGGGCAACGTCGTTGTTGAGAGCACGGCCGAGTGCGCCCGCGTCCCATCGTATCCAAAGAAGAAGAATGTCTTATCGCGCCGGATCGGACCGCCCAGCGTAGCTCCAAACTGATTTTGAATCAGTGGAGCCTTCGGTATGTGATTTAACTTCGCGAAGTAGTTGTTCGCATTCAAAACGGTATTGCGCAGATAGTCGTAAGCGGTGCCGTGAAACGAGTTGGTCCCAGACTTTGTAGTCACATTGACCACGCCGCCGGCATAGTTGCCGTACTGCGCGCTCACGTTATTCGTGACGACTTTGAATTCCTGAACGATGTCTTGCGAGGGAATCAAGCCATTGACGTTATTTGCTGGACCGTTGTTCGGCACTCCATCTACGAAAAAGGCGCTCTGGTTGCCGAACGCTCCGCCGATCGAGTAGTTGCCGAAAGCGATGGAGTTGGTCCGGGCCCCGTTTCCCTGGTTACCTTGCGCTGTTCCATATGTCGAACCCCCAGCCTGCACGCCCGGTACTAGCGTCAGGAGATTATTAACATTGCGGCCGCTCACCGGAACGTTTTCGACAGTATTCTGATTGACTACCGAGCCCAGGGAGGAGCTATCGGTCTGCAGTGTAATAGACTCTGAACTGACAACTACCGTCTGCGACACACTGCCAACGTCGAGCGTCGCATCGATGCGTGAAGCAATGTCCACACTGACCTGAACGTTCTGTTGCGTGAAGTGCTTGAACCCAGACTTCTCGATGTCGACGGTGTACAGGCCGGCTGGTACGTTTGCAAACGAGTAGTTTCCTGCAGCATCCGTCTGAAGAGCCCTTTTTTCGTTCGTACCGATGTTCGTCAGCGTGACGGTCGCTCCGCCGATGGCGCTTTGACTTGAATCGGCGACAAATCCGACTATGGAGCCGAATCTAACCTGTGCTCGAGCTTGCGGAACGATTCCCAACACACACACGCTCGCCAAAGCTAGCAGCCTAACTAACAAGCACCCGATTTGAGACCGAATTCTGCGGTCAAAGCGACGAGAAGAGCTGTGCAGGATCGGACTGCCGTCGTTAAATCTCAGGGCCGGGGCAACTCGAGGAAACAAGTTCTTGAACATCACCCACCTCCAATATTCACGTGGTTAATTCGTGGCCGATTTTGCGAGGAACACTGTGAGCGTTTTTATAGACCTTGCGCCAGCGTTGTCAAGGCGAATCGAGGATTACTTCTCACAAGTGCGCTATACCTTTGTGCTGCAGTTTTACGTGAGCGACTGCAATCTTCCCGATTACGGGACCATCTCTGAGAATATTAATCGACTTACGCTCGCTCGTTTCCTGTAATGAGGGAAACTAATTCGCTTGATTACGTCTGGAAGGTACGTTTGCAGAATCGCACCGCACACATCCCACGCCTTTTGGATCTCGACTTGCACAGTCCTCGCTCGATTGCCATATGCAGCTTTTAGACGAGGGAAGAGCAATTTTCTTGACAGCCATACAGAGAACACCTAAATAGGTTCTGTTTTCAGGAGATACGTATGATTGAGGCTCACGCGACTAAGAAACCTACGTCAGTTGATACGGCAGTTCCGTGGCTGAACGCCTATCTGCTGCGGAGCTCACTGGTGGCTGCCTTCGGGGGTTTGCTGTTTGGATTCGACACAGCCGTGATTGCGGGTACGACGCACGCGCTCACTGAGAAGTTTCTATTGTCGCCGGTTTCCCTCGGCGCTACGGTTTCGAGCGCTCTCGTCGGGACAGTCATTGGCTCACTGGCTGCCAGCGCTCCCGGTGACCTTTATGGTCGTCGTCGCTGCCTGAAGGCGCTGGGCGCTATCTACGTACTCTCCGCGCTGGGATGTGCATTCGCGTGGAACTGGTATGTCTTGCTTTTGTCGCGCGTAATAGGCGGCCTTGCGATCGGCGGGTCCTCGGTTATAGGGCCCATGTACATCGCCGAGATCTCACCGGCCGCAAAGCGAGGTCGTCTCGTAGGTATGTTTCAGCTGAACGTAGTCGGCGGCATTCTTCTGGCCTATTTATCTAATTACCTTATTTCATTACTGAATGCGGGCGCATCGGCCTGGCGTTGGAAGCTAGGTATTGCAGCGATCCCCGCTGCATTATTTCTTACAGCATTGATCGGGATTCCCGAGAGCCCACGATGGCTGGTCGCCATCGGAAAACAGGATGACGCACGTAAAACGTTGTCACGTCTTGGTGAAGTTGACGCGGACAAGGAAGTCCAAGAAATCGAAGCGACACTTCGACATGAGCGCAT
Organism: uncultured Acidobacteriota bacterium; assembly: GCA_963753205.1. GTDB lineage: Bacteria > Acidobacteriota > Terriglobia > Acidiferrales > UBA7541 > Palsa-295. Next base: position 849,368 of record CAVWBL010000006.1, read on the forward strand.
AGGCAGAGATGAACCTCTTTTCCAACGCCGCTATGGTTTGCCGATTTTTCTCGCGATCTCGATTGCCATGTTTAATCAACTCTCTGGCATCAATGCAATTCTTTATTACCTCAACGACATTTTTGGACGCGCCGGTTTCGGTGCGGTCTCGAGCGATGTGCAAGCTGTGGCCATTGGCCTAACGAATCTCGTTTTCACAATCGCAGCCATGAGCATCATTGATAAAGTCGGGCGCAAGAAGCTGTTGCTCGTCGGCGCCGTGGGAACGGCGTCGTGCCTGGCCGGCGTTGCAGCTATTTTCGCAACAAATACACATCTAGGCCTGCTGTTGTGGTTCCTAATTGGATTTATCGCGTCATTCGCCTTCTCCCAGGGTGCTGTAATCTGGGTTTATCTTAGCGAAGTCTTTCCAAACCTAGTTCGCGCTAAGGGGCAGAGCTTGGGAGCTTCACACATTGGTTTATGAACGCATTGATCGCGGTGCGTATTTCCTATGATGGCGGCCCGCTCAGGCGCCATACCATTCGTAGTGTTCGCCATTATGATGGTTATTCAATTCTTTGTTGTGTGGACGATTTTCCCAGAAACTAAGGGTCTTCGACTAGAAGCTGTGGAATATGGCAAATGAATACGCCAACGTTTTTCTGCCGAACGGCTTTATTCGAGTACAACGTCATTTAGGATTTCTTGCAATCGCGATTTCTGAATGCGCGGCATCGCGCCTTCTTGAGTCGCTATCCACGAGGCAAGTCGGTTTGCGGATTCACTGATCTCTTCCAACGATTTTCCGCGCACATAATAATGGGCCAGACATGCTGTGAAAGCATCTCCCGCTCCGACCGCATCTGTAACTTTCACAGGCAGTCCGTTGTGCACTACCGTTTGTTCTTGCGAGACAAGAAGACTGCCATTGGCACCGCGCGTGACACAAACCAGTCGCAAACCAAAATAATCCATCAATCGTCTGGCCTGCACTTCTTCATCTCCTAACCCGAAATCGAATAAGGACGCTACCTCCAGCAGCTCTTCGTCATTCAACTTGGCAATGTGCGCATGTCGAAACGAATTGCGCAAAACTTGTCTGCTATAGAACGGCCTTCGCAAGTTAACGTCGCATATCCGCAGCGCCGATGGCCGTGTATTACGCACAAACTGTTCGATCGTTGCTGCGGAGACAGATGAACGTTGTGCCAGAGAACCGAAACAAACGACATCGGCACGTCGAGACAATTCGATCCACTTCTGAGTCCACTCAAGGAAATCCCAGGCAACAGATTCCCTGATAGAAAATGTCGGCTGACCGTCTAAATCGACAACCACGCCCGCTGTACCTGTCTCGTGCTCAGCGTCGCGCTGAATGTATGAAGCGTCGAGTCCAAGACTGCTCATTGCCAGGCATGCCTCATTACCCAGGGCGTCGTTGCCGACACGGCTGGCCACGATGCCACAGTTTCCCAGCACGTTCGCCATGTAGGTAAAATTAGCCGGCGCTCCGCCCAACAGCCGTCCTGAGGGAAAATATCCCATAACACCTCACCTAGGCCAACCATAACGGGTGGAATCAGCAGGGACGAATTAGACATAGCATCAATGTCTGAATGATGGGAGAGATATTGTCAAGCGATATCCTGTTGGACCACGGCGAAAGTACGCTATACCTATTCCGCCGCAGTCTTTGTCACAAACCGATCAATTCCAGAATTTATCAGCGCCCCTTGCTCGTGTTCATTGTGCGGTTTGCCTCTTTGTGCGCGAACCGCACGATTGGCGAACCATAAGTTGACACGCGAGAAGCACATCGCGCGTCGGGAGATTAGGATGCGATAGCCGGTCTAACATAACAGCCAGCGCAGTCCTTCCAATTTCTCGGCATGGTTGATGTTGGGTTGTGAGTGGCACGGGCAGAAGGCGTGCGTACTTCACATCATCGAAACCTACGATTCGAATGTCTTCGGGAATCCGATATCCAATCGAAAGTAACGTGTGCATCAGATGGCCCGCCGTGTAATCATTGGCACAGATCACGGCATCTAAGCGATACTTCTTCAGCATCGCTTTTACTAATTTGGCGTCCGAAGCGTCGCCCCAAGTAATCGCGCTCCAACTGGGGCGCTTAGACAATGACTGAACGCGCCTCACGATAACCCGCGACACGAGCGTCTACCGTGGGCGCGGAGTCTGGCCGTGCAAAAAAAGCTATCCGCTTAGCGCCCGCTCGGATTAAGTGTTCGGTAGCAATATATGCAGTTCGACGGTTGTCTATCCCAACTAAATCATATCTGCTGCGGCGAGGATACGGTTCAAGGCATCTGTCTAGCAAAACAACAGGAATACCAGCCTTATCCAGTGCTGCCACAATGCGATGATTTGCCTCTGATTCTACTCGGGCGATAACTTCCACTGGTGCAAAGAAGACGCCAGAAACTTTTTTGGCAATATAATGTTGACACAACTGCTCCGCCATGGCTTCTTTTTGATTATCGCTCGGTGCTGCATTCCCCCACAGCAGTGAATGATGAGTCGCTTGCGGTGCTTCCATCATGCCTTTGCAGATCGCTTCAAATATTTCTGTTTGGCCCAGCTCCGGAATTAATAATCCGAATATGTGACTGTCAGTCGCCGACCTCTGGCGTGCGTAGGTTCCCGAACCAACTCGCCTGATCACTAGGCCCATTGATTGCAACTCCTGCATAGCCCTGAAAACGGTCATCCGTGAAACCCGATGACGCCTTACCAGCTCTGCCTCACTTGGGAGTCGCTGGCCGGGTTTGCATCGACCAGACAAAATGTCGTCCTGAATTTTCTCGAATATTTCTCGGTATTTAGGATTGTGCATCGTAAACGTAATCACCTTGGTCAATAGTTGCCGCGCCGACAGCTTCGACTTGGCGCTTCACGATAACACGTATCAGCCGTCTATACAACTTGCGATCCCTAAGCGGCGAATGACACTGCGACTGTCGACGGGAGCGGAAATATTTCGCTTAGAGGCTAACCGTTAGACTCAGTAGACCTCTAAACGCAGTTTCATAGTGTTGCTTAGCACATCGCTGAAGAACGGCGCGTTCATTAATAGCGCTAATCGGATTCCGTGTTCTTCACGTGGAAAGACTCTATGCTTGCCGGGCATCCGACACCTACGCGAAACTCTGTGCCAGAAGGTGAGCTGCATATACAACTCTTTGTGCTTCAGACATGAAAAGGCGTTGACACTAAACGGTCAAAGCATTACAACGCGTTGACACAGTGGCGATAGGAGGAGTGCATATGAGCACGTCGCGGAAGTTGGGACGCCGCGAGTTTCTGGCAGCAGCCACGGCGTTCGCCGCGACACCGGCATTTGGCGTTGATTCTCCAAACAAACTCGCTTCCGATCGGCACCGACCGCAATTCCACTTAATGCCTCCAGCAAACTGGATGAATGATCCGAACGGACCACTTTTTTGGAACGGCAAATATCACATGTTCTATCAATACAGCCCCACGATCGTCCCCTTAGGTCTCAAATACTGGGGACACGCGGTGTCAGATGACATGGTCCACTGGAAGAATCTCGGTATTACGCTGGCCCCTACTCCCGGTGGAGCAGACGCTCAGGGCTGTTGGACTGGTTCGGCAGTGGTCCACAATGGTGTTCCTACAATCATTTACACCGGCGCTTGGTATCAGCAACCGACGGAAGCCGCAGCGCGACAGGCTGGCTTTGTGCCAGAAAGACAGATGATGGCTGTAGCAGCAGATCCCTAGCGACGCGAATCTCTTGAAATGGAACAAGATCCCCCAAAACCCTGTAATCGCAGCTCCACCGCCTACCATAACGGCGGTTGGATGGCGCGATCCTTCGCTGTGGAAGGACGGCGACACCTGGTACATGATCATCGGCTGCGGAGAAAGAGGAGTCGGCGGAATGGCGCTGATGTACAAATCAGCGGATTTGATTCACTGGGACTACATCCATCCGCTGGCAATCGCAAAACCGAATCCAAATGATGCCTCTGAACGGCCGGGCGCTTCGATGTGGGAATGCCCTGACTTTTTCTTTTTGGGCGGGAAACCGATTTTGCTTGTCGCCGCGGGGAATAGATATCTAGCCGGAACATACAAGAACCAGAGTTTCGATCAGCAAGGGGAAGGACAGATTGATTTCAGCAACGTCGCGTATGCACAAAAGACGATGTCAGATGCTAAAGGCCGCAGAATCTGGTGGGGATGGATCCACGAGACCTGGAGCGCGAAAGCTTCTGCGGAAGCTGGCTGGGCCGGAGTTATGTCGCTGCCTAAGCTTTTGACACTCCGGGCAGATGGACTGCTTGGAATTGAGCCTGCAACAGAAGTTCAGTCTCTGCGCCAGCAAAGCCATTCCATGGGGGCTTCAGTGATTAAGGCGGGAAGTCCTCAGCTATTGGGCAAATTTCGCGGGGATTGCGTTGAAATACTCGCTGAAATTGACCTGAGAGATTCTCGTCAAGCGGGTTTATGCGTCCGCAGTACCAGAGATGGGAGCGAACAAACGCTTGTTGGTTATGACCGCGATTCTCAGTCAATGTATGTGGACACGACGAAGTCAACTCTCGATCCCGATATCCAAGCGAGAGGTCGAGGCCGCTTCGTCGGACGAGCGATCCAACAGGGAGGCCTCCCTCTCAAGGATGGCGAGCCTCTGCAACTGCGGATATTTGTGGATGCGTCCGTAATCGAATCATTTGCGAACGGCAGAGCTTCGATGACTTCACGTGTTTATCCCACCAAAGCGGACAGTCTCGGAATCGGACTCTTCGCGAAAGGTGGAGATGCCAAGTTACGGCACCTTACGGTTTATGATTTGACTCCTATCTCACGCGATCGTCTAACCTCCGGAGCCGAATTGTTCAGCGTCTGAGTGGCTGTGATCGCCGCTTGCCTCCTCACGCTTCGAGTGGTGGCAATAGGCACAAAGGGCTCGTCGGAAGTACCCTGAAGGTTTGCTGGAACGAATAGGATTTCATGTCCAAATCGATTGGAGTACGTCCCTTTATAGGTTATTTCTTCTTTTTAGCGATTATGGCAATTTTTGTCCTTTCTGCAGCCGTGCACGCGCAAACGCCCGATACTGCGACGGTTCACATCCACGTTACCGATGAGAGCAAAGGGTCTATGGGCGGCGTTTCTGTCGTGATCACCAGTTCACAGACCGGTCTTAGGCGCACAGCTCAGACGGATCAAAATGGAAATGTCTCATTCGCAGGCTTACCGATCTCAGGTACTTATGACTTTTTGGCCTCGAAAGAGAACTTCGCCCCAGCACAGCTTAACTACGTAACGTTGCGCGGTGGCACGACCGCGAACCTGTTTTTGGAACTCGCGGTTGGGACAAGCACCTCAAAAGTAATTGTTACGGGCACGGTAGGTGCGGTCCGCAGTGACGAGCCCCAACTGGGTGACCGGCTCGGACCTGGTCAGATGGAAGAGGTTCCGCTGATCAATCGCAGGATCACGTTTCTACCCCTTCTCAATGCAGCCAATCGCCCAGCCATTAATCAAGGCGATGTGTTTATGAACGAGGCTCTCTTTACGACCAACGGCACGGGACGGCGTCAAACCTGGTTCGAGATCGACGGTAGCAATGGCATCGATGCATGGGGACGCCAAACAATTTTTACGAACATACCGCTGGATGCGGTCCAGGAGATGACGATCCTTACGAACGCATTTTCTGCCGAATATGGCCTGACGGCAGGAAGCGTCGTGAACATCATCACCAAAAGCGGAACGAATACATTCCATGGCTCTCTGACGGGATTATGGCGGCCGTCGGATACCGAGGCGTCCCTCTCCGGGTTCACATCAACCACTGCAACGAGTGGAAATGACTTGATAAACGATACTGTGCGGCAGAGTTCGGCAGCCCTCTCCGGACCCATCAACCATGACACGCAGTTCTTTGTTAGCGGCGAATACAGTTGGGAAGATCGAGCCTCTCCCGTTATTTCTCCGATCGCGCCGGGAAACTTTGTTGGCAAGTACCGTGGGTGGCTTTTGTTCGGGCGCATTGACCACGAATTCAGCGACAACAATAAGATGTATTTTCGGAGTGATGCGAGCAACTGGCCCAGGAGGAAGCCCAAGAGCGTTCTCGCCGCAGTCTGGAGCGGCGGCTGCGTCGGTCGGGTATCAAGAAATTCAAGGTCATGGCCGATTTCGAATGGGGTTGGCCCAAGAAGATCGAACGCGAGGTCATCGAACAAGCCCTCACGCTCAGCTTCATTGGCGAAGCCCGCAACTTCGTGCTGATGGGCCCGAATGGCTTGGGCAAAACCATGATTGCCCAAAACATCTGCCATTTGGCCGTTTTAGCGGGCTACTCCGTTCTCTTTCGAACGGCCGCGGCCATCGTGGAGGACTTGCGGCACGAAATGTTCGAAGGTCGTCGACGCAAGTTGCGTGGCTACGGCAAGGTCGACCTCCTATGCGTTGATGAGTGCGCCTATCTTTCCTTCGACGATAAGGCGGCCGACATCCTCTATGAGGTGATCAATCGTCGTTACGAGAGCAAGTCTGTGATCCTGACAACCAATCGCTCGTTCAAGGAATGGAACCAGGTCTTTCCCAATGCCACCTGTATCGCCACCATGCTGGACCGCTTGTTGCACCACGCCGATGTCACACGCTTGGACGGCGACAGCTATCGAGTTCGAGAAAGCCAACTAGAAGCCGCGGCGCGCAGGAAAAAGCCATGAACCAACCAGTGCGGGATAGCGATGCCGAATCGTACATTCGCACGATCCTCAGTCTTTATCAGAAGCTTCCCGAAACACCGACACGGGCCAGCTCCCGAGATTGCCTCTGCGCCCACCAGCTACAACAACGCGGAGTTCCTCCGGCTCTGATCGAATCGGCTTTCCTGCTGGGCTCTCTGCGTCGGCTTCTGCGGCCGCCCGGCGCTTGGCCCTTACCCGGCACTATCGCTGCATCTTTGGTTTGAATGCCAACGTGAGCGGCGCCAATGATCAGCGAGCCTTGCCCAAAGGCGTTTAAGAATTCGATCCGCAACCGGCTTCCGCCAATACTGACATGAACGATCATCCGCACGGTCTGGCCGTGGAATTCGTCCGCCCAGTTTCCTGCCATTGGAGAAGCCATCCAGTCGCCACGCGGTGCTCATTCGTCTGCTGGGCTTGTGTAGAAACAGGAAGAAAAGCGAGAAGACAAGCTGAGGCAAACAAGAGCGTCCGCCATGTGAATCGCGTGATGTTTCTCATAGGTACCCCTCGTAATCAGGTTCCGAGAATATTCTAGATCTCTGCGCTTGTTGCCGTCAGGTGACAGGGTGCATTCATGCCGTCGTGGATGCAAATGCGTAATGCCATGGCTCCCAAAATGGTCTCTCCTGATATCTCCGGCCTTTCGGGGCGAGCGCTCATGAGTCGCAAAGCTAGTAAGTAAATGCGGCGAGACTGAATGCGTTTGCCATGGCCGCGTTACCGGGGTCATTCGGGTGGATATGATCACCGGAATCAAAGTCCGCTCGCATGTGCGTAGGAGCGGTCTTATCGCGGACAGCAGCATCGAGATCGACGACGGCATCGAATTTACCGCTGGTCCTGATCCAGTCATTCACCTTTTGCCGAGTAGCTTCGCCGACCGGGCCAGCCAACCAAACACCCTCTTCGGGCGTGAGGGTAGCCCCCATGATTTTGAGATTCTGCATATGCGCACGAGCGATAAGTTGCTTGTAGCCTTTGATCAGATCTGCGGCAGTCAGAGCCCCCTGGCCCGTGATTTGGCCGTGAATGTTGATGTCATTGATTCCTTCGAGCAGGACAACCCAGCGCACTCCAGGCTCGCTAAGCACATCGCGGTCGAACCGGACCAGTGCACTGACCCCGGCCCCGTCATGCAGAACTTCATTACCGGAGATTCCTTCATTGATAACGGCAATTCGAGGACCTATGGCCCTCTCGCTAAACCGCCTGGCTAACAGAGTTGGCCATGCCTGGTTGGCATCAACGGTGGTCCGGAATCCGTCAGTAATGGAATCGCCGAGGCAGGCAACGCCAAAGTCGCCTGGGGACGTATCCACATCCACGCTACGCAGCCATAGGTACGCCGTATTGGTCGTAGCATCGGGGGTCGACGCGGAAGCAGCTGTATCTCCACTGGAGATGTATGTTGTATGCAACCCCGGGTCGTGGATGGTGGGAAGGTCCTCGCTGTTCACGACGTAGAGGGAGATCGCGAGGTCCGACATCGGCTTAACATTCAGGTCGACTGGATCACTCACGATTACGGCTCCAGGCTGGACATCGACACTCTTGCTGGTGCTGAAGGTGAGTTGGCGGTCGGTGCTGGCGTCGATCGACGATCCCGTCGTTCTAACAGCAATATGGGCGTTCCCAAAGCTCACGGCCTTTTTACCAAACGAATTGGCAAGCTCAATCCGCACACTGTTGCCGCCGATACTCGTGTGAACTATCATGCGCACGGTGTGATCGTTGGAGATCGTTGGTACAGATCTTGGCCCTCTGGCGCCGCGTGCTCCCCGAAACTCTGGCCTCTTTATGTCCGGAGAAAGTATGGGCCGGTCTGGCATGGTGAGCGCCATCTGTTGCGCGGTGGCCCAAGTCGCAACCCAGTGCGTGGAAGGCCCCGATTTGCATTGCGCAACCATCGCTGTGGCAGCAACTGCTAGTGAACCGAATAGCGCCAACGTCCCAAACCGCCTGGTCATGAGCATCTCTCCATGTGATCTGTTGTTTCTTCGCTTAATCCGCTTTCAAATGGAAGAAGCAGATAGCGACGCTTGCAGTTTCCTGTTTGGGCCGTTCCGACTCGCGCCCGGCCTATCAATTGAGAAATCCCCGGGCGTGGCGACGTCCCTCATTACTTCCGATGACGCTTCGCCGGCAAGGAGGCCGGTGACGCTGGCCGACGCAATACCGACAAATCGATCGCCTCGGCCATCACCTTGTATCCCGCAGCATTCGGATGCAGATGATCGCCGCTGTCGTAAGCAGGCAGGAAGCGGCTTGGGTCACTGGGATCCCGAACGGCTGCGTCGAAATCGACGAACCCGTCGAGTTCACCGCTCTTACGAATCCAGTTATTGACAGCCTGCCGAACAGCCTCGCCGTCATCGGTGAAGGTTCCGGTATTGCCTCCATATGGTGTCATGGTCGCGCCGAAGACTCGGATTCCATGCTCGTGTGCGCGGTCGACCATCTGTTTCAAGCCCTCAATGAGGTCGTCAGCGCTGACCTTCTGCGCCGCCCAGGGATTTTTCCGGACTGTGCCATCAGGCGCGGGGCGCCCCTTCATGTGGGGCCAGCCGATGTCATTGATACCCTCCAGAATGATCAGGTCCGCGACTCCCGGCTGCGACAGCACATCGCGATCGAAACGCGCCAGCGCAGCCACGCCAGCACCGTCGTGCAGAATGCGATTGCCGCCGATTCCCTCATTATCGACCGCCAAGGACGGTGCGTCTTTCCCCTGAGCCAGCCGATCAGCGAGTTGATTTGGCCAATCCCCGTATTGCGCATTGGCCGCGAAGCCATCGGTGATAGAGTCGCCAAACGCTACAATGGCCGCGCTTTGGTCCGTTTCCCAGAATTCCACTCCTGCCAGCCAGTACCACGCCTTGGTTACTTTCGGATTTTCTATCTCGTCAGCACCTGTAAAGTCACCCGGGCCGGAGACATATGTGTCGTGCTGCCCCAGCAAGTGAAAGGTACTCGGAGCCTGCTCGTTTGGCACGAATAGACTGATAGCGACTTCAGTAAACGCCGGTACCTTGAGGTCCACCGGATCGCTCAGCATCGGAGCGCCCGCGGGGATGCTGATCGAGGTACTTCCCCCGAAGGTCAGCGAATGATCCGATTCAGCAATAATCGTTCCGCCCTGCTTCACGAGGGCAACGTGCGCGCTACCAATGTCAAGAGGCGTAGAGCCGAATTCATTGGAAAGCCGCACACGAAGCCGTTCTCCTTTGATCGTCGGCCTCACCACCATGCGAATGGTCTGATTGTTGAATACCAATGCCTGGGCATTTCCTGGCCTGGAACGAGCCGCTTGAACTGCAGTACTCCACGCGCTGACCCACCGCCCCAGAGGGGCCGCCCGTTGGGCACCGCTGCTGCCGGTCAAGAGGACAAGTCCAGCGATAAGAGCTATAAGTCTCAAGCTTCTGTTCCTCATGCGCATTCCCCTTCAGAATGAATTTGCTCTCTGATTAACAACGTCGACCCGTTCGCGCAACTCATGCTGCCGCTCTACATCCATTTGTCCACGTTCTGATCTTCCGGGCTAAGAAGCGGATCTACGCGAGCGACTATTGCGCTTTTGGCGCGTAGATGTACATGTCGGCTTCCTGTATAACTAACCCCACCACTTGCCGGTTCGCGCCTCTGGTGAATGTGACGCGCATGGAACTTCCCGAGTACTCACCGAGGAAGACATCGTGCTTGATTGGTACCAACTCGATGGGTGGGAGTTGGAGACTCGGGCCGCGGGCCAGCGGTCGCGGCGACTGACTTGCAGCTCCTGGACCACGCGTGCCGCGACCGCGACCGAATCCTATGATGAAGCGCGGCGCTCGTGCCAGCAATGTCTTTCCGCTAACCGCGATATCAATGTTGCCGGTCGGAACCTGGTAATGCCCGGCATACAGTGCCATTTCTTGGGGACCGACTGCGATCGGCACGGCAGTGGTGTAATGCAGGTTTAGCGCAGGATCGGGCAATTCTCGTATCCATATGTTGCGAAAGCGGACGGGCTGGCCATGGTCCTGGAGTTCCAGAGGGAGTTTTTCCGGACCGGGCATATATGGTGGCCGATCATGAAAAGCTGTGGGGCCGGTCGGCTGCGTATCATCCTGTATGAGAATTCCATTCTGGAGAATGGTGATACGAGCAGGGCTGAGCAGATGGCCGGTGGCGTCGAATCGCGGGCGGCGGAAGACGATGTCGTAAGTTTGCCACACGCCGGGCTCGCGCGAAGCGTTGACGAGGGGCGGGTATTGAGCATAAAGGGCGCCAGCGCTGCCATCGGCGTAGGTTGTGTTGTGCCACGAGTCGAGCACTTGAACCTCATACATACCCATTATGATGATGCCGCTATTGCCGCGGCCCTGATCGTTCCCGCGAGGAGGGTCTGGCTCCATCAATTCCACATGCAATTGGCAATCGCCAAAAGCCCGTCGCGTGCGGATATTTCCCGTTCCGGGTGCGATAACCATATCGCCGTCTTCAATCTTCCACGCCGCGGGCTTTCCGTCGACGCTCTCCCACTCGTCCAGATTCTTCCCGCCGAAGAGGACGATGGCATCAGATGGTGCTCCGCCGCTCAGGTCCGAAGGAGTGACCACACCGGGGAGTGGCCGGTGCGTGTCGTTCGGCAACCACTGATCATTCTGAGCCACAGCAGTCCATGAGCACGACACTGCTACAATGATGATAGTCAATGATTTCCAAAGCATGATCCCCTCGAAGAGTGATTTTGACCATTTCCGAAATAATCCTGCGGATTCCATTCACCGGATTAGACACAAATCGATGAATGTGTCGAGCGTCCGTCGTCGGCAAGCAGTCAGCACCACTCAATGATTCGCTCTCATCCCGGCGTGGCATTCGTGACCAGGAGCCAAATAGTTAACGGCGAGTTGCGTAATTCGGAATACTGACAGCCGCCCTTTCTATGGTTTCCTCCCGGCGGAGACCTGCGAACGGAACAACATCGGCGCCGTGTAGTTCAGATCGTTGCGCCAGACGCTCCACACGTGAGCGCCGGGATACTCCGCCCAAACGGCGTTGATTCCTTTCTGCTTGAACAACTCCACAAGACGCTGCCCAGGCTCGTGCATGGCGGTTTCCTGCGTTCCAGCTCCCAAAAATAAAAGATGGAGGTTTTTCTTCGTTCGTTCTGGATTTGCCAGTAGATCCTTCCAAGGAGGCTGTTCTTCAATCGGACCAGGCGCAGATGGTCCCAAACCACCGAAGCCACCGCTGTACGCCATGACATAATGGAACAATTCAGGATGCGCGAGTCCGATCTGGATGCTTTGAAACGCGCCCATTGACAGGCCCCCGATCGCACGATGGTCGGCGTCTGTATAGACACGGAAATTCGTTTCGATCATCGGGATAATTTGATCAAGCAAATCCTTTGTGAAAAACGTGAAGTTAAGAAATCCAGGTGGTCCCGGTTGCTGTACGGCCTGGTATGGCCCGACTGAAGCACTCTGGCGCGGGTGCCCATGTGGCATGACCACGATCATCGGCGCAGCTTTGTGGTCGGCAATCAGATTGTCGAGGATAATGTTCGCGCGCCCGTTGTCCACCCACCCTGTTTGTGTTTCACCGTTGCCGTGCAACAGATATAAGACCGGGTATTTCGAATTGCTTTTATCGTACCCCGGTGGCGTGTAAACCCATACATAACGATCAACGTTGTCCATGGCCTTTGATTCATACAGGAGCATTCGCACCTGTCCGTGCGGCACAGGGCGCGCATCGTAGAACGCTGGCGAATCTCCGGGAACTTCGACAAAGCTAGAGACGGAGGCAGCTCCGGAGGCACGCGTCATAAGACTGATGTTTTCGGGGTCAGGAAGTTGAACGCCCTCGATGCGGAAATCGTAAATCCAGATCTCCGGCGGGAGCGGTCCAATAGTCACGCTCCAGACGCCGTTGTCCCCCTTCGTCATCGAAACGGGCGGGCTGCCTTGCAGGACCTCGCCGACCAGTTGAACGGCCGTCGCTTGTGGCGCCAAAAGCCGGAAAGTAACAGTCCGGTCTGGATGTACTTCCGGCGATTGCACTGGCGGATATGCAGGACCCCGACCTCGACGGCCCGCCGTGCCCTGCGTTTGATCGCTGCGAGACTCGGTCTGGCCTGCCCGGGCAGTGAGCGAAAAAATAAGAACAATGAGACTCGCGACGATTAGTGATTGGCGATTCATCATTTTGTCGCTGCGTATAGTCGAGATACACAAACGAAGATTGCTGATTCACAAGTTCGTCAGCTCTCCAGTTTTCAATCGGAAAGCCCAAATGCGTACAACGTGTCGGCAGCCGCGATCAGCACATATTGTTTGCCATTTATCAAGTATGTTTCCGGTGAATTTGACACTTCTCCGAGTTGCGTGTGCCACAACGCCTTGCCATCCGCCGGGTTGTACGCCACCAAATTACCGCTTGGATCGCCGACAAAAAGGAGTTTGCCTGCAGTGGTCAAAATCCCGTGGCCCACATTGGTCCCGCCCCACGAAGTGGCCATGGGATACTTGTGACGCCAGGCGATCTTGCCAGTCTGATAATTGATCGCGGTGAGGAATACTCCGAGAGTGCCAACCCCGAGTTCCTGCTTGCCTCCCAGCCCCATAGCACCTTCTGGGCTTGTATCCGTAAGGTAATACATTGAATAACTATCTTCATTCGTCAAATAGAAGAGACCGGTGTCTGGGTCGTAGGACGGGGGCATCCAGTTCGTCGCCCCCGCATTGGTCGGTGAGACGAGCGCACCGCCTATGCCAAAGTCCTTTTCGGGATTGCGGACAGGCTGGCCGTCATCATTGACGCGCTGCACCCAGTTTAAGGTAGGCGAGTGCTCCGAGGTTAGCAGGTGTTGGCCAGTAACACGGTCGAGAACGTAGAAGAAGCCGTTGCGGGTGGCCTGAGCCACGAGTTTCCGACGCCGGCCGTGGAAGATGGCATCGAACAAAACCGGGGTCTGAGTTGAATCCCAATCATGAGTATCGTGTGGCGAGGTTTGGAAATACCAAGCCATTTTGCCCGTATTGACGTTGATTGCTACCAAGGAGCACGTATATAGATTAGCTCCGGTTCCCCGGGACTGTGAAGTGTATGCAGGTGTCGGATTCCCAGTGCCAATGATGTACAGATTGGTCTCCGGGTCGTAGGAACCCGGAATCCACATCTGCCCCCCGCCGTGTATTGCGGCGTCAAGACTCGCCCAGGTGTCGAGGCCTGGGTCGCCCTGCTTCTCAGGCGTCGCGTACCATTTCCACTGAAGCTCGCCTGTTTCGGGGTCAAACGACTGCAACGACGCTGGTGCGTCAAGATCGTCGCCCGTCCCGACCAGAAGGTGATTTCCAATGACAACGGGAGCGGTAGTCGAGAAGTATTGTCCAGCTAGACTGGCGATTGGCTTATGCCAGCTTTCCTTGCCGGTTTTCGAGTCCAAGCAAACTAGGTAGTCATCGGGCGTAACAAAATATAACCAGTTGCCCCACATTCCCGGCCCGCGGTTACCCGTATGAGTACCACCCCTGGTCTTCCAGACATAGTGCCAGAGAACGTGCCCATCGACTGCATTGATTGCCCAGGCGTTGTCGGGAGTCGACGCATACAGCATGCCATTCACTTCAAGAATTGCGCCAACTACTCGGCTCGACCGACCGCCACTTTCGTTTAACTCCCCTGTGCCTTCGCCTCCCACTATCGTCGGCACCGCTGCCGGTCCTCCAAACCCAAACCCGCGGCCTGCGGCGTTGGGTAGGCCCGCCGTCAATCGGGTTGCCCAGGCAAGGGTCAGGTCCTTCACATTGGACTGGTCAATCTCCTTCAGGGCGCTATACCTTTTCCCGGAATAGTCACCTGAATACGTCGGCCAGGAATCCGAAAGCGGCTTAAGAAGCTCTGCAGGGCGAAGGCCCTGCGCATAGACTAAAAACTGTAAAAAAAATGCGAGGACTGCAACGCGTCCAATGTTTCTCAGGTTCATTTGAGAGTCCAAAGATAGGCTGTTATATCGTGGATTTCTTTATCTGAATAGGTGGGAAGAAGATCGAGATGCCCCTGCAATGGGTCGTGGATTTGCACGCGCGGTTCGTATCCGTTCCGCTGAAACGTCCTCTGGGTTCCATCTGCCTCAGTTAAGGTCACTACGAAGTCGTCGATACGATCAAGCTTCCCCTCTATCTTCTGGCCCGAAGAAAGAATCACTGTCACTGTGGACTCAGTCTGCGGGGTCTCTCGCCGGCCGAAAATGCCAGCGCCTGGCATAATCCAAGTCTGTTGCAATGTTTTCGGATCAGTTATCCGGCTGGCAATACCACGCAGACCATCCGAATGGCAAGACGCGCATTTTGCCATGAAGAACATTTTTCCGGCTGTCGCGTCTCCGACAAGAATACTTGGCGCGTGGGCCATCGACTCACGGCTGCTGATAGGGAAGCTGTGGATATAGGCGGCAATATCGGACACCTGAGCAGCAGTCAGGCTAAGCTTGGGCATTCCACCCGGCAAACCATTTTGCACGATAGGGAGAATCTTCTCTCCGTCTTTGTCGGTAAGAACAGTTTGAGAACGCAGCAGATTGGGACCCCCGCCCTCACCGCCGCGCGCATCCGAGCCGTGACAGAAGGCGCAGTTCACCGTATACAGACCTTTGCCGCGTTCTATTGCAGCAGGGTCGGCGGGGGGCCGTTGCGGAAAGGCACTCCTTCCGAAACCTCCGCGCGCAGGCGGAGTTGGTGCCGACGGTGTCTGAGCGTAGGCAAGACTGCATACGGCGGCCGCAAATAATAAACTCATCACGATTCGGAGTCGAACCACTATCGTCATCCTTCCCACAAAGCACACGACAACTTGCTCGAAACTCTATGGAGTAATTTTAGGCGGCCCAACGCGCCACTTCGTGCATCAAAAAATGCTAATCAATGTGCTACGGCAATCGCGTCCGAACGTGCTAGCTCAAGACATTCTTGCAATAATCGAGGCACTGCTTGAGGTCCGCAGCTGGACCGATCGGAGCAACATCCTCGATGCAGCACAGTAAGTCATACTTCCGGTCGCGCAGAAGGAGCAGTATTTGCTTGAGCGGCGTATCGCCTTCCCCAAAAGGCACCGATGGGCCATTGTTTTTCTTACGGTCCTTTATGTGCAGATTAGTGATCCGATCATGATGCTCCTCAATATAAGCAATCGGGTCGTATCCGCTGGCGAAAAAGTGGCCTACGTCGAGATTGACCCAGATGTCTTTCGACGCCTTCATCGCCTCGGCAAACTCGTCAGGACCATTCGTGTGGTTGTGCATCGCTACGATGACATCGTGTTTTTCTGCGAACGGCGCCAGCCTTGAGAATATGGATACTGGCGAGGACGCAGTAATAATGCGTGTTCCTAAGGCTTTCGTCATTTGAAAGCCCTTTTCGATCTCGTCGTCAGTGAACGTATCGTTAAAGCTCAGATTATAGGAAAAGAACGTCAGTCCCGCGTCCGTGAAGAGTTTCCCAACGTGGCGAAATTTATCAAGGTCCACTTCAAGGCGCCACTTACGCAGCGCATCCCTTTTCGCCGGGTCCATTCCGAAGGCAAACCCACGCCCGCGCCCGCGGGAACCAGCTGCACGAGGAGGCGTGGATCGCATCTCCCATGGCGCCGGTCGTCCTGCGCCGGGCAGAGGAACGGGAGCCCCAAGATAGTTCTCGACGTGCTCGGACATGCAGTCGATTTCGCCGAGCCCCACCTCGGACATCGTCTTGATGATTCCGTCGATGCCCATACCACTGTAGGTAAAGCTCGCCGATTGTACTCCTATTCGAACACCGCCATATCGGGTCTCCTTAGCCCAAGCCAATGGCACCAACGCCAACCCGCCGGCAGCGATCAGACTTTTGATGAGTTCTCGTCTCGAAAGCATCTTCGTCTTCGCTCCTCACTCTAGAAACTAAAATCAGCGTTAATCTGTATCGTTCGGGGTGCGCTTGCACTGTTGACTGTTCCAAACGAACCCGAGCTGATGTTCGTAGCTGGATCACCCCATCGGACGAAGTTAAAAGGATTCGCCAAATCGGCACTGAGCTTGAAAGCGAGCCTCTCTGTCAATTGCGTGTTTTTGGCGACCTCAAGTGACTCAGACTTCTGCGTAAAACCGCGCACATATCCCAAGGGCCCGCCCGTGTCTCCAAATGCAAATGGCGCGGGAGGGGCGAAGGCAGCCGCGTTCAGGTACTTGCTTGTCGAGGGGTTGAAGTCGCGAGGATTCGAGGTCGCATACACCGGCACGCCAGGTACGCGGTTGGCCAGTTTGTTGGGGTAGCCAAGCGGGCCGAGGTTATTCGAAGCTGAGATTGTCAGCGCCGCCCCCGAGGTATAGTTCAGGTATCCGTTGACTTGCCAGCCAGATATCAAGCGTGACACGAGACCGGAACTCCCGCGGAGGAAGTGACCCTTCGGTCCAAAAGGAAGCTCATAAGTCCAATTCGCTCCAAATACCAGCGGCACAACGCCAGAGTCGAGACCGACACTGCGGTAACCCGGGTATTGCACTGGCCCATTGGTCGTCTGCTTGGACCAGGTAAAGAATGCCAATGCCGAGAGCCCGCTGGATATCCGTTTGGTTGCTTTGATCTGAAGCGAGTTGTACTTCGAAAAACCTTCGGGCAGTTGCACGTCGCCCATGTTAACCGCCGTGTACTGCGGGTACGGCTTAAGTGCCTGTGCTACGGTATTGGCTCCCAACTGCGCGTCAAACCCCGGAAATGGTTCTGTGTATCCCGCTTTCGCAGCCGCCTGAGAATCGATGTTCTGAAACAGCAGATTCCCAAGCGAAAGATTGCCAATCGGAACATAGTTGATCAACGAATTCGAAGGGGACAAGGGCAAGTGAGTTCCATGGTTTCCGAGATAGCTGATATTCAGGGAGAAATTCCGGGCCAGTTGCCGCTCGATTTCGATCGTCCAGCTGATGGTTTCTGGTTCGCGATCGCCTGTTGGGGGGATGTAGTTAATCGATAGTCCATTTGCGAAACTTGGGTCCGTCGAAGGAGGGTGTTCAAATTTCTGCGGAAATGGGTCTGTATTCCAATTCATTATCGGAGTGAAGTTGTCAGCCGAGCTAAAACTCGGGGTGCTCGTGAATCCGAGCGGAGTGATTGAGGTTCCATCGGCAGTAGTTCCATAATAAATGCCGGTCGATGCGCGCACCAGAGTCTTGTTATTGAGCTGGTAAGCCATCCCCAATCGAGGTGCGAACCCCCGATGCCAGGCATTCTGGAACGATCGACCGTAACTTCCGCCGGCGAACGCCAGGGCACCCGGCAGCCCTCCCGCGCCGGGATTGGTCAGATCAGGCTGGAAACTGCTCATCTTGTTATGTACCTCATAGAATGGAGGCTGATAGTCCCAACGCAGACCGTAGGACAAAGTGAAGCTGGGGGTGACGTGCCATTCATCTTGCGCGAACAGCGCGTACCGTCGCAACCGCAGGCCCCACCTTACAGGAATGACCGCGCTAGTCGTGGAGACGTCGCCCAGAAGAAAGCTTGCAAAGGCGCTTCCCCACGAGCCAAATTGCGGTGCATCCGGCTGGCTTGTTGTGAAGTTCGAGAAGGTAAAACTTCCCTGGACCCCTCCGGTAGAAAACCGATTAATGGCTGTCGTTCTGAATTCGCCGCCAAATTTCATCGTGTGCTTGCCACGGTTCCAGGTAAGGTTCTCATTGTATCCGGTATCCAGTTCGTGCCAGTTTTCGTCGTAGGCGCGGCCCCACTGCGTAGGCGTCGCTGTCCCCCCAGAGAAGCTTAGTTGCGGGAACGCCCCATTGTCGGCAGGTATTCCCGTAATACCTAACTTTTGGTCCCACCCCTGGCCGTCAGTCCCATCCGGTCCAAGATTAATGTAACGATTAACGGAAAATGTGAAGTGATTCAATAGATTACTACTGATTATATAATCGTGGTTGATTCGCAGATCCCAACTATTCGCAATCTGGTCGGTGATCCAGTCGAGCGGGTTCGTCTGCTTCGCGCCCCAGGCGGGATGAGGCCCCAAGCCTTCCCCCGGATGTCCCCAGAGAAGCCGGTGCCGGATCTGGTCGGTGTAGGTAACTGAAAGCTTCTGCTGGTTCGAGATGTCCTGATCGACTTTGATCATGGGCACGTAGGTATTAAAATAGGGCCAAGTATCCGCCCTGTGGTCAAAGAAATTGTTAATGTCGCCTGGCAGATCAGGAGGCGGAATATATGGTGCAATCACGCTGGCCGCCTGAGTGATGCGGTTCGGACAGATCACGTTGAGGACTCCGTTGCAGGAAAACTGCTGCCTGACGTATCCGCCGTTTCCGTCTGGTTGTGTAGTAGCGGGGTCGAAGATCGGAATCTGATTCCCCTTTGCATCGACCAATCCCCGAAAATCGCCGCCCACCATAGCTTGGGTAGGAACGGTGATCAGCCCGCCCGCACTTCCGGAGCGCGAAAACAACAGGTCCAAGCCGGCGAAGAAAAAGGTCTTGTTGCGGCCGTTGTAGATGTGCGGAATGACCACAGGACCGCCGATAGTGAAGCCTCCTTCGTGCTGGTTGAGCGGAGTCACGGCTTTTGCAAAATAAGGTTTCGCATCGAGGACAGAGTTTGACCAGTGATCGTAGAGGTCGCCGTGCAGGGCGTTGGTTCCAGACTTGATTGTCACCGTCGTAAACCAGTCTCCAAACCCGCCGTACTCGGCATTAAACGAGTTCTGCACCACGCTGAACTGGCCAACCTGCTCAATGGCCGGACCATTCTCCTCGATTGAACCGCGCGAGATCTGCTCGCTGGAGGCGCCGCCATCGATGAAGACCTCGGTCTGACCCCTTCCTGCTCCATTCATACGCGCACCAAAGGTACCGCCACCGTCGGACCCGGGTAGATTCACGTAGTACTGGGTGATGGATCGCTTTTCGTTGGCGAGAATGAGAGGCAATTGCTCCACCTGCTGCGTGGTTAGCCCCGCGGCATTGTTCGTTGTCGAGACATCAAGGAGGGGGGCTTCCGCGCTCACTGTCACAGTTTGACTAATCGCTCCTACTTCCAATTTAAAATTGAGCTGAGTTTGGACAGTTGGCTGCACATCAATCGGTCCACCCACAGCGGACTTGAAGCCCTCCTTCGTGACTTCCACAGTATATGCACCGGGTGGCAGATTCGGCACGTTGTAAAGCCCTTGGTCGTCGCTTGCCACTTGTACTGTGGCGTTTGTATCTATCCTAATGACCTTAATTTGTGCGGCGGGAATCACGGCTCCCGTGCTGTCCACGATTTGACCCTTAATTGTTCCGCGGTCCATTTGCGCAAAAAGCGCAGGCGTCAGAACAGACAGGCAAAGTACGACAGCGAGTGCCGTCCCGGCGTATGTCATATGTGCGATATTTGCAAATTTACTCCACACGGCGGCTGCAAAGCTGCTTAGTGACATATCCCCCCCCCCAACGCAATTTTGGCGTGCGAACTTCTGTTCAGGAAATGACTTGTAATGCTTGTTTGTACCTATGTCAAGCGCAAATTAAAGTCAACTTAAAATAATGCTGTATATACTGCTTTTTTGGGAATGATGGTCGCTTTGGCCGTGTCACCTCTGCAAATGGCTGACGAAGTAAACCGGATCTTGAACAGTTCAGCATGAAATTATGCTACGATCATGTTATGGAACTGAACTTACCCAAAGTGCCGAAATATCGCCAGATCCATGACGCTCTCAAGCAGTCCATCGTGACGGGTGAATACGTGAGAGGTGCGAGACTGCCGAGCGAGTCCGATCTCGTTATGCTCTTCGGTGCGTCGCGATTGACGGTGAACAGAGCACTCAGAGAACTTCAGCTGAATGGCTTTATCGAACGACGTGCCGGGTCAGGCAGCTATGTCTCAGGTGCTCCGGCGAGCCAAGGGTTTACGTTCGGCCTGCTCATCCCCGAGTTGGGGCAGACCGAAATTTTTGAGCCAATCTGTAGAGGGATGGCCGAAGCGCATTTGCCAGAACACCACGTTCTCCTCTGGGGAAAGTCTCCGTCTGGCTCTCAGCAGGCGGAGCAGCTAGCGGAAGATTGGTGCAAACAGTGGACTGCGAGGAAAGTGTCCGGGGTCTTCTTCGCCCCTCTGGAACATATACCTCAGAAAAACGCTGTGAACGGCCGCATCGCCGAGCTTTTTCGGAACGCCGGAATTCCGGTTGTTTTAATCGATCGTGATCTGGTGGATTTTCCCGATCGTAGCAATTACGATGTGGTAGGTATCGATAACAGGCGTGCTGCCTACGTGCTGACGACTCATTTACTGTCGTCAGGGTGCAAACGCGTGATTTTTATTGGTCGACTGTGGTCTGCACCGAGTTGCGTTGCACGCTCTTCCGGCTACTGTGATGCGATTCGTGCAGTGGGAGCCGAGCTCCGCGACAATTTTTTGAGACATGTCGAACCTTCAGATGAAGCCTCGATCCGACGCATTGTCGAAGAAACACGGCCGGATGGCATAGTTTGCTCTAATGACTATACGGCGGCTCACGTTATGCGAGTCATCGAATCCATGTCACTCCGCGTCCCGGAAGATGTCAGACTGGCGGGCTTTGATGATGTGAAATACGCAAATCTTCTGCCGGTCCCATTAACAACCATTCGGCAGCCTTGTCACGAGTTGGGTGGGGCCGCCGTAAATGCGATGGTGCAGCGCCTTCTGAATCCCCAACTACCGGCCCGTAACATTGTCTTGGATTTCAAGCTGGTTATCCGCACTTCTTCGAGCGGATGCTCCCCACAACAGGATCATCTCGAGACCGCTCTTGTTTCCCACTAAGAGCGCACGTTAGCTCAGCCGACGATTCCGATCTCATAAGCACTAATTCTGCCGGTATCCTCATTTTTGTGAAGCATCGAACTGCTTAGCTGTGTATACATAAAATCTATAATAAGCAACATATCTGCCTTGACAGCTTCTATGGGCCTGATGTTAAATGCCCGCGCACGCTAGCTGTGCTGTTCGATTTTCAGTGTTATCGGGGTACCACGGGTGACGGCATGAAAATGCTCATAGGTGGACAAGCTGTAGACTCTGCTCTCGGGAAGTCCTTTCCGGTTCACAATCCTGCGACCGGTCAAGTTATTGACTCTGTGCCTCAGGCTGGACCGGAGGACGTGAAGCGAGCTATTGCGTCTGCGCGTAAGGGAAAGATGATTATGGCGTCGCTTCCGGCGCACAAAAGAAGCGACATTCTCAAAAAGACGGCGGAGCTGATTGGAAGGCATCTCGAAGAACTGAGCCAACTGCTTACTGCAGAAAACGGCAAAACCATTCGCCAGTGTCGGGCCGAAATCACTACGACCCAGCGGCTTTTCGTAGATTTCGCAGAAGAAGCAAAGCGTATTCGCGGTAATTACCTCCCGATGGATGGAGTTCCAGGCCTTGAGCAAATGGTTGCTTATACGATTCGACAACCCGTTGGCATTGTGTTTGGCATTATCCCGTTCAATTATCCGGCAGAGCTTTTCGCGCATAAGATACCCGGCGCAATCGCCGCAGGCGCAGCTGTCATCGTCAAGCTCCCCGAACTGTGCCCACTGACTGTCCTGCGAATTGGCCAGCTGATGTTCGAAGCGGGTCTGCCCGGAGACGCGATGCAGATGCTCACGGGGTACCCTCAGGAGCTTGGCGACGAACTGCTGACAAATCCGGACATTCGAATGGTTAGCTTCACCGGCAGCGCTGGGACAGCAAAAATCATCGCTGGCAAAGCGGCCGATTCCCTAAAGCGACTGGCGTTTGAACTCGGCGGCACTGACGCAATGATCGTTATGGAAGATGCAGATATCTGCGCTGCCGCCGATGCTGTCGTTCAAGGCCGCCTCACAAATGGAGCAGGACAGATATGCTGTGCGGTTAAGCGCGTCTTGGTTCAGGAAAGCATATACCCCGAATTCCTCACTGCACTGCTGGATCGACGAAGCAAAATAAAAATGGGAGATCCTCGGAACGAAGAAACAGATCTGGGCCCACTTATCAGCGCTGCGGCTGTCGAAAAAATGGACGCCCAAGTTCAACAATCACTCAGGATGGGCGCGCGTTGCATTGCGGGCGGCAAGCGGGTTCCGCCCAATTTCTACGAGCCCACCATTTTGGTCGATGTGACACCAGATATGCCCGTGATGAAGGACGAGGTTTTCGGCCCAGTTGCGCCCGTGCTTGCGTTCAAAAATGTTGAAGATGCTGTAAGCATCGCGAACAGCTCATCATATGGCCTGCAGTCGAGCGTATTTTCTTCCAATATCAGTACCGCTCTGAAAGTTGCGCATAGCCTCGAGGTCGGCGGCGTCGTAATCAACGGGTCCTGCGCCTTCCGGCCAGGGAACGTTCCATTTGGGGGGGCTAAACAGAGCGGAATTGGGCGCGAAAGCATCGTCGATACGGTGCTCGAGATGACGGAACAAAAAACAATCGTAATTAACGAGGCGCTTTCTCGCAATGCGAATGCTCGGCAGGGGGCGAGCTGATGTTGATGTTTGCTGGCTGCTTGGAAATATTCGTCTATGGAATGGTTGCCTCGATGCTGGGGACGATCACTCCAGCTCTTGCCACCAGGCTGCATCTGAGCAATGCTCAAATCGGCTATATTGCCCTCGCCCAAGGACTCGGTCTTGTCATCGCTTCTGTATCGGTTGGTCCGCTCATGGACCGAAAGGTAAGAAAATTGGTGTGTTGCTTGGCCTTCTGCTCATAACGGCTTCGCTGCTGGCGCTGGCAAACGCAAACAGCCTTGGCATCGTTATGTCTGCCATGTTCGTGCTTGGCATGGGTGGCGGAATCGTTCTCACCGGCGCCAACGCGCTCGGAAGCGACGTTAGCGAATCCAAACGCGGCACGGTACTCAATCTCTTAAACCTATTCGTGGGTCTCGGCGGACTGGCAACGCCATTCGTCGCGGGTAATCTGCTCCACGCCGACGCTGTGAAGGTAGCGTATGCAGCAGCGATCTTGACGGGCGTTACTTTTTTGATCCATTTGCCGTTGCGGCTGCCTTCTCGGGTTACAAACGTGTCCACCGCAGGGTCAGCCGATGTGTTCCGTCGCCCAATTCTTTATCTGCTCGCGACCGCGACGTTTCTCTACACGGCATGCGAATTCGGGATCTGGAATTGGTTAGTGAAGTATCTGATCACGCGAGGCATTTCGCCATCTTACGCGCTAAACATTCTTTCCGGGTTCGCGTTGGGAATGTTGCTAGGACGGCTTTTTGCGGCATCGCTGCTCATCAAGATTCGTCCCCTCACCGTCACGATCGCGGCATCGCTGCTGATGGCCGTGACAACTTTCTTGATGCTACACATTACTAATTCCACTGAGGCGGCCGCTATCCTCTTCGTCGTGGGTATCTGCATGGCTCCGGTTTTTCCAACAACGGTGTCCGTCGTCGGGAGATATTTTCAAGCAGGGCAGCGCGACTGCCATCGGCTTCACTATCACCTGCGGTTTTTCTGGCCTGGTGATTAGCTCGCCGCTCATCGGCTGGATTGCCGGTCCAAACCCCAATGGAGTTGCAAGGGGACTTCTGGTGTTGCCAACATTCTCGATCGTGCTTGTGCTCGTGTTTTTGGTCTTGAAATCGAAACGGCAGCTTGCGGCTGAGCAGCTACAACAAAACTCAACGCTATCCGTTCATTCATGATAGCCGGATTGCAAGGTCCCTTCTCGCTCGCATCTTCTGCATCGGGGAGGATATGAGAATTTGTGTGGTGCCGTATAACGTAGATTCGAGACAGGGGGAGAGATGATTAGTCGGACAAGGACAGCTTGGTATGCCTCACGACTTTATTGTTATTGGTAGGCGTGGCCGCTGTGGGTGATTGGCAGGCCACGGCCCAAACAACCCAACCGAATCAAACAACCCAGCCGATTGTGGCCCGCATTCCGGTCTGGCAGATTCAAGAGCATTTCAGCCACGACTGGTTGAGAGACACGATCACGCACGGCTTGGTGGACTACTGGGTGAAATACTCTGTGGCGCCGAATGGATTTATCCAGGAGGACTTGGATCGCCAGTGGAAGCATTGGGGTACGCAGGAGGAGGCCACTGTCAACGGACAGGGCCGCCAATTACTGAGCATGACTCTCGTTTACGAGATGAACGGAGAAAAGAACAAGGAGTACCTCGACGCAATGACGCGGGCCGCGGGCTTTCTGCTCGAAAATGCGCGACCCCCAATACGGCGGCTATTACCTCCGCGTAGGCTCGGACGGCCACGTTATCAGGATACCAAAAACCGGTTATCAGAGCTTCGCTCTTTACTCGCTGGCGGCCGTGGGGAGTGTGACTGGCAACAAGAAATACTCTGGATGCCGCCATGGAACTGTTCCGCGTGATTCGCGACAAGATGAGCGATGGTCCGCTTTTCGGTTCTGGCGGCAGCTACACACGCGACTGGAAGAAGATACCAGGAGGGCCTTTCGGCGGCGGAAACGCCGCCCGCTCCCGCGTCTCGGGATTCGTGGATGCCATGGGATGGTCATCCGGTCATCCGCCCAACGAACTCGCACAACGGCCCGTCGGCAGGCTGGCGGCGGCCTGCCCGCGGTGTGCTTCGGCGGGGCGGCACGTGCTCACTGCATCGACCTGCATATGTTCGAGGCGCTGCTTGGTTTGTATCAAGCTACTAAGTCCCCTGAGGTGTGGAAGGAAATCGAAGTGGAGCTGGCGGCCATCTCGCGAATATACGATTACAAGGTTGGATACTTGCCGCCATGCTATGACGCGAATTGGAAGCCGGTCGGTTCTCCGACCGCGAATCCTGGTCACTTCCTCTTCGAGTGGGCATCGGAGCTCAGCCGCGCCGTCGATCTGGGTGCGGATCCCAAGTTTATCGAACTGGGTAACCGGATTCTGGATTTGGCGGTCACAACCTACAACCCCGCCATCGGCGGGCTGGGCGGTTACAACGCCCAAGGTCAGCCTACACCAATGCTGTGGTGGCCGCAGTGCGAGGTGATCAAGGCTACGGGCATTTACGCCATTCTTCACGGCCGCGAGGACCTGTGGCCATATTTCCACGAAACGCTCGACTTCGTGAGAAACAACTACTTCGATCAAGCAAGACGGTGGCTGGTTCGAATGGTATTTGCCCGGGAAGACCCGCGAAGAGCAGGGCGAGAGAGCTTTCTATAAAGGCTCAGTAGATGGGCCTGAATGGGGCTCCTACCATCAGACCAAGCTGGCCTATGAATTGTGGCGAATCACCGCTCCCGACTATAAGCCGTGGCCCACACATTAGAGTAATTAGCGCCGATTACCGGCGGTCTTGTGGTGAGTCACACGACGGGCGATTCGTCAGTGACCGCTCGGGCCCTGCGGGGATTCACGTACGTGGAAATAAGCCAAGAGGGCTTCCGGATTCGAAATCGGAAGCCCTCTAAAGAGCGCCATGAACAAACCAGAAGTCCTCAAGCAGATTTCGGAAATCGGCCTCGTCCCCGTGATTCGCTTGCAATCCATGGATCTCGCGCGTCGCGCCGTTTCCGCAATTCGAAGCGGTGGCATCCCGATTCTGGAAATCACGATGACGGTGCCTGGGGCGATAGAGATAATTGAAACCCTTAGGCGAGAATACGGGAATGGAACAATCATCGGGGCAGGAACTGTGCTCGATCCCGAAACCGCGAGATCATGTATCAACGCAGGAGCCCAATTTATCGTCACCCCGGCGTTGAATCCAGAAACCATCGCATGCTGCAAGGAGCATGAGATTGCCGTCATTCCCGGCACCCTGACGCCCACAGAAATTCTAAGTGCGTGGTCTTTGGGCGCCGACCTGGTGAAAATCTTCCCTGCCGGGTCGTTGGGTGGCGCGAGTTACCTGAAAGCGCTCAAGGGCCCGTTGCCTCACGTCAAGATGGTTCCTACCGGCGGAGTGGCGCTGAAAACGGCGCAGTCATTTATCGAAGCCGGCGCGGAGGCGCTCGGCGTCGGCGGAGACCTGGTAGATGTGGCAGCGCTAGAAACTGGAATGGATCACCGAATCACCGAGCGGGCTAAACAGTTCTTGGAAATCGTGAGGAACGCGCGAGGACAGAAGGCACGTCCCGGGGAAGAAGACGAACATCTCCATGCCAAGGCAAAAGAGCACACAAGCACTGCATAGTCACTTTGTAGAGGGTTCCGGTCTGCGATCCCGCGTTGGGCGTGGGCAGGTGCCAGTGTGGATGCCCGTTTTGGCTGCCGTTCTGGTGATCGCGCTTGCACCTTGTATCTCGGCCCAGAATAAGCTGGCAACCGAATTAAAGGTGACGGTTGATGCGCGCACCGGCGATTACGCCGTGACCAGCCAGGCCGTCGCCTGGCAATTTCGTGGCAGCATCGGCTCGCCTTTGAAAAATGTCGTGCGCGCCACCGGTCGCGACACTCTGGGATCGTTTCACTCAATTCGCTTCGATTGGAATTGGAATGGCGTTCCAATCACCGGTCAAATAAAGACTTACGACCTCCACCCAATCGCTCGCTTTCAACTGACGTACGATAAGGCGACGCAGCATCCCACGCTTAGTTTTCCGAATTTCACATCGCTGCCGACAGGCCTCCACCCCTTCAGCTATCGGGAATTCAGGTTTGCTCCCCCCCAGTTCGCCGCAGGTGACTACGGAACGCCATGGCTCCTCTTTGATGACCACCTCGATGGCGCCATCCTCTCGCCAGCCGGAGGCTTCCAGGTTACGGTGCTCTCCGGCGATGGTCAAAACACAGCTGGTGTAAGCCTCAGGGGCACGATTGATAGCGTTCCCGCCGGATATTCCGCTAACTCAATACTCGTGCTCGATCGCGGGATCAGTCGTGCCTTCGCTGCCTGGGGCGCAGCCTTGAACCTAATCCAGGGCCGCACCCGACCCTCGAACGAAGCTGACCGCAGCCTTCAGTACCTTGGTTACTGGACCGATGCCGGGGCTCACTACTACTACAATTTCGATCCGCAGTTGGGTTATGCCAGCACGCTCCTGCAGGAAATCCAACACCTACATTCGAGCGGCATACCCGTGAAATACTTGCAGTTAGACAGTTGGTGGTATCAAAAGGACAATCTTGGCCCCGACGGTCAGCCACTCCAGCCCAGGCAGTCGAATCGCCCAAATCCGCGGCCGACCTTCGCTCCTGCGCGCTGGAACATTACTGGCGGAACTTGGTTGTACGAAGCATCCCACACTCTTTTCCCGAAGGGCCTCGATGCCTTTCACCAGCAATTGGGCATACCATTTGTCGCGCATGGCCGCTACATCGGACAGGACAGTCCCTATCATGACAAATACCGTATTGCTGGAATTGCTCCAATCGATCCGAATTATTGGCGCTACGTTGCCGCTTATCTGCGGAATAACGGAGTATTCAACTACGAGCAAGACTGGCTGGGCTACATTCGACAGTATTCGGGCTTCGACACGGACCTTCGCGTCGGCGAGGAATTTTTTGACACCATGGCGGCGGCCATGAAGGCACAAGGTCTCACCATGCAATATTGTTCGGCCGAGCCCGACATGTTTCTTCAGGGAACGCGCTATTCGAACCTCACCACGATTCGCGTTAGCAACGACAGATTCGTTCGCGCCCGATGGCATGATTTCTTATTCACGTCGCAACTAGCCGGAGCGCTTGGCATATGGCCATTTGCCGATAATGCAACGAGTCGCGATGTAAATGCGATGCTATTGCAAGCACTATCGGCAGGACCCGTGGGTTTTGGCGACGAGACGGGACAGGAGAACCGAGAAAATCTAATGCGAACCGCCCGCGCCGACGGCGTCATAATCAAGCCCGATGTACCCCTCGTCCCGATCGATCGAGACTACCTTGACGGCGCACTCGGGCGTCATTTGCCGGTGCTCGGCTACACTCACTCCAAGGAAGGGGGCGTAACTACGGCGTATGTATTTGCCTTTGCTCCCACTCCACAGGATCAGGGGCCGGTGGAATTCCAGGCAAGCGACGTTGGCCTGCGTGGCACAGTGGCCGTCTACGATTATTTCGCCCAGCGTTTGACGGTAGTTCCAGCCGGCGGCTCGTTCCATGGGGATCTGGAGAATGACCAAGCTTCCTATTACGTCGTGGCGACTCCGGGCAGTAGCGGGATCGCTTTTCTGGGTGATCAGGATGATTTTGTCGGCTCTGGCCGCATGCGCATTAGCAACATCGCCGATTCGTCGAAGCAACTCACGGTAACAGTCCTGTTCGCGCAAAGTGAAAACGATGTAACGCTGCATGGTTATGCGCAATTCGAGCCGCAAGTCAGCGTTCGGAGCGGCGAAGCCGGACCCATTCATTACGATGCCTCGACCGGCGAATTCAAAGTTGCTATTTCGCCCGATCCGAAAGTCCCTTTGGTCACGCCAGATAGCTGGGAACCGCGGGTCCGCAAGGTGACCGTAGTGTTCCAACGACCCTGATTAGGAATTCTGCCGCTGCCGTATTTGGATGTTGCGAGAGGGCGGTTTCATGATAACCAGGCGTAGATTTGCAGCATTATGTGCCCTAGGTGGAGCATTCTTAACAGGATTTGGGCGCTCCTACGGCCTACCAGGGCAAAGCGATGCTGCATTATCAACGGACGATGCAGACTACGTCAAAGCGATGAAGGGTGTTTTGGACGCAGTTCCTCTGGCCCAAAGTGATCCTGATCGGCCAATTTATCATTTTCACCCGCCGGCTCAGTGGACTAATGACCCCAATGGGACTTTTTATCACAGTGGCTGGCATCATTTGTTTTATCAACTCGACCCCTTTTCCCCAACACCTGGCCACCAACACTGGGGGCACGCGCGTAGCCGCGACTTGGTGAACTGGGAACATCTTCCGATCGCGATCTGGCCTTCCACTTCGAAAGGGGAACGCGCCATCTTTTCCGGCGGCGCCGCAATCGCGTCGGATGGTAAGCCAAGGCTTATTTATACGAGCATTGGACATCCGGAACCAGAGCAATGGCTGGCCTATCCGCTAGACGATGAATTGATTCGTTGGGGCAAATATGCGAACAACCCGGTGATGGACGAGTCCATTCACAAGAACGGTGCAATTCGTTCGTGGCGAGATCCGTTCATGTTTAAGGAAGGGCATGCAACCTACATGGTTTGCGGGGGAGGGTCTCTCGCAGGAAAAGCGCAGGTTCAACTCTATAAAGCAGTGAACGGAAACCTTACTGCGTGGGAACATCTCGGAGCGGTATTTCAGACGCTTGAGCGAAAGGACCGCAATTACGAATGCCCAAACCTTTTCAAGCTTGACGGGAAATGGGTACTGTTTCTTTCTCCTAATCGTCCATGTGAGTACTACATTGGCGATCTCGACCTTGAAAAGGTCCAATTCATTCCGCAGGCACATGATATTTTGGATCCAGGGAATTCGTACGCAAGTAATATTTCCGTCGACGACAAGAACAGAACCATTCTTTGGTTATGGGGACGAACAAATACACCACTCGGCAAAGGGTGGAATGGCGTCATCACGATTCCCCGCATTCTCTCAATCGGGCCGGATGGCTACCTTCGCCAACGTCCCGCTCCAGAGCTTGAAACGCTACGTACTGCTGAACAATCGTTCCCTCCTTCAAAACTTGAAAAGCCTCTGATTCTCGAGGGAGTCTCTGGATTTTCGACGGAGATTATGGCTGAATTCAGCGGCACGGGTACATTTGGTCTCGAACTTCGCAGATCTCGTGCAGGGACGCCTGGCGTGGTCGTTCAAATTCAGCGAGGCTATCTGATGCTTGGGGATCAGATTCGCGCGTATATCGGCAGCGCCGAACGTTACAAGTTGCAGGTGTATTTGGATCGGCGATGTATAGAGATCTTTGCGAACGATGGATCCGCAGCGATTTATAACCAGCTCGAGGCTCCAATCGAAGATCAGGGGATCGCTGTCTTTGCCATTCCACAACGTGCTCGGCCGGCCGGTTCTTCCCTCGGTCCTGGGGCGCAAACTACGATCAATGAAGCCCCAAAACTTGATTCGCTAAAGGTATGGAGTATGCGCCCTGCACAATTTTCGATGGACAGATTCCACTTATAGTTAGAAATCGCCGCAGCGAGTCTGTTCTCGACGCATTCCGCTGTGTCGACGATAAGTTCCCTAGCTTTTTAGCTTCGGAAAAATGGAAAGCCGCAGCTTCGCCGCACCATAGGGCACAAGAGACAATCGTTCAACCGTCTCACTGACTTTATATTGCGCGGGGTCCGGTAAAGGTGATGTGAATTTCTGAGCTGGATTACCAGGATTCGTTTGAAGTTCCCAACCGCCAATCTTTCTTACGGGCACGCTCAGGCTGACGGGAGACACCGACCAGGGCCACGGGTTGTTCGCCAAATTTGCTGCCACAGACGCCTTCTTCACCTCCATTTGATCGGCCGCTCTGGCAGGATCGAACGCAATTCCATAGTTCCAGTCGCCGGTCGGCCTCGCCTCCCAAGTGGGGAATTCCGCACTTGAATACGCCGCCTCTACAAGAGACCTCCACACGGGCTGAATTGCCAGCGCATAAACCAACGGCCCACGTTCGACTCCGACACCGTTATTGGGCCAATTCGAAGTCGCTACCTTCATCGGCAGGTTGAGCGTTACCACATCGCCGGACTTGAATGTGCGACGCACAACCGCAAATCCCTTGCGCGGCTCTGAAACACCCGCCGACGAGCCATTCACGCGGATCCGCGGATTATCGCACCATCCCGGAATTCTCAGCGAGAGCGGAAACTCCACCGGCCTGCTGGCGCGGATTTCGAATTGAATTTCTTCGTCGAATGGATAGTCCGTTGATTCGACGATTTCTACATCTTGGTTTTGCGATCCCACCTTCGTTGCGACCTTCGAGGGGCCGTAAAGCGTTGCCGCAAGACCGTTGTCGCGGCTTCTCATCCACATGTTCAGCACGTAGTTGGGGAAACAGCGGTGTTTATTGCCGCCGCAGCAGCCGATGTACTGCGCTGGGTTCGGTTGGTACGCCAGCCGGCGATCCCCGGGCCGTGGTTTCCAATGATCAGAATTCAAGGTGGCGATGAACTGATTAGGGCTGCTGTAATACTGGATGCCCTTCCAATCGTCGCGCGTTGAACCGGGATGCGCGTTGAAGCAAGCTCGTTCGATGTGATCGCCCCACGAACCGTCTCCCGTCGCCATGAGTAGATAGCTCCACGACCACGTGTAGTCGGAAATGTCGCAGGTTTCGTGCTCGTCGAGAGCCGTGGTGCCGGCAAGACCTTCGGATGAGGAGGGGATTCCATCAATCAGCATATGGAAGTTGAAGATCCGTTGTTGAGCCGCAACCGCGTACTTCAGATATTCTTGTTTGCCGGTATAGAGGTAGAGAATGGCCGGTTGTTTGGTTTGTTCCGCGTACGAGACTCCGTGCGCTGTGGCGGCAGTATTCGAGAAGATACGCGAAGGAGCCATATCCGAATAAGGATGACGGCGGGCGCCCTGCTTCTCGGCGCCGACCTCGGCCTCTGTCGCGGCATCGATATAATCGGTCCACCACTTTTCCGCCAAGGCCAGCAGTTTTTGATCGCCGGTTCTCTCATAACACCACAAGAGTGGCTCGATATTCGTGATGTTTCTTCCCCCATTTGAATAGGGGGCCTTGTCGTTCAAAAAATGCTTTTGCATTGCACTAGCAATGGCACCGGTATTGATCCCATTCGGCGCCGGTTGGGCATCTGCGAGCGCCATGAAGCTGCGGAACAGAATATTGTTGGGCCAACGGTTGGCGCCGGCGGCCCCGCCGACATATTCCAAATATCGAGGGCCCAAGTAACCGCTGGGAGAGGGATGGCTGAGCGTGTAGTCGATGGCGGCGCGCGCCTTTGTCATAATTGTCGGCTCCTGCAATAACAAAGACAGTCGCGTGGCGCCGTCAATCCAATAGGCTCTCTGCTCCCACTGAAACCAAGACTTCGCGTCTTCAGCCCCTTCCCAATACGGAACATTAAAAGGATATGAGATTTCCGGTAGCGCGGCAGTCAACTTTGATTGGCTTTCCAGGTGAGCTCGCACCCATCCTTGGGGCTGAATAACTCCAGGAGGCAAGCTGCGCAGTCCAGCATAGGGACGTGAGGTTGCCTGTTCTTCAGCGCCCTGCAACACCGATGGGAGACTTGTCGTTGCCAGCAGAGTCGAGCCAATCGCCACTCCTGTCATGAACTCCCGCCGGTTCATGGCTTTGCCGTCCGAGTTTCCGTGCCTCATGTTGTCCTCACTCTTAGGTTCGCTCGTTTTGCGTCCTCAGGTCTTCAGTTCGCGCTAGGCCTGAAAAAGGAGCGGAGCAAACTCATTCAGGCAATGGCGCCAGGTTTGCCACTCGTGTGCGCTGCCACCTGCTTGATATAGGACGGACTTGATACCTTGGGCAGCCAGCTTGTCTACATTCTCGCGTAGACTGGCGTTAAGCCCTACCTCAGCCGTCCCAGCGCCGAACCACAGTAAGTGGATCTTTTGATTGAAGGTTGCCGCATCGGCGAACACTCCGCCATATGCCTGCTTCGGGTCAAAGGGCGGCGGTACTGGACGTTCGGCTGGAGCCGCGCCCGAGCGCCGAGGCGGAGCGCCGAAGAAAGGCAGACTGTAACCACCGATATACGAAAACGTTTCGAGGTGAGTTAGCGCCACTGCCATTGTCTGCATAGCGCCCATGGAAAGACCTGCCATTGCCCGATGTTCGCGATCAGAGATTGCTCGGTAAGTGCTGTCAATCATGGGGATAAGCTCATTAATTACGACGGATCCAAACGCCTCGTTTGCGGGCGAAAGATATTGTGTGGAGGGATCGCGGCTTAGCGATTCCGAAGTTTCCTCGGCGTAGGTGGCATAGCCATTATCTATGACCACGATCATGGGCTTGGTCTTCGGGCGTGCAGGTGGACCGGGAATCGCAAAGAGTCCGCCACCTGACGCTGGGTTGATCAGATTGTCCAAGATAAAGTTCACGCGGCCCTGTCGCACCCAACCCGTCTCGTCTTCTCCCGCCCCATGCTGAAGGTACAGGACTGGATACCGCGTCGAATTGGCTGCATCGTTGTACCCGGGCGGCGTGTAGACGAAGCAACGCCGCCATTTTCCGGTGATTTTGGACAGATACCAGTGCTCTTGAAGCTGGCCTTGCGGACCATTGTGAGGAGCGTAAAAAGGCAGTCTCACCGGACTGACTGGAACGTTGGGAAGATCGTTATCGATGTCCATAGGATCAGGGATCTCAATCCCACTCGTTTCCTTCCCATAGCCGAAGAAGGTCTCGCTTCCTGGGTCGTTCATGGCTGTCCCATCGACGCTGAACCAGTAGTAGTGGAAACCCGTCAGAGTTGGTCCGATGGTCAAGTTCCATACGCCGTTATCGTCTTTAACCATCCGAACCGGCTTCTGGCACAAACCTTGGCCGCCTTCTAGTTGAACGCTTTGTGCGGAGGGCATTCGCAACCGGAAGATCACACGTCCATCTGCGTATACACGAGGATATTCTGCCGATGGCACGTTCGTAGTGGCAGGCACTGCCTGCTTCTCGCCTGGTGCCGATTCGTCAATTGGTTGGTCATAAAATCTCATTTTTGTGCCGTCCTATCAGCGCATGAATGAGTACCGCCTTGCCTCTCAAGACAAATGATGCACCAAGAGAGCGTTACACAAGTTTCGACAGGCGCATAGATGCGGATTTAACGCCGCAAGCAGCAGCATTGTCAACGGTGTATCTGCATAAGGGCCATAAAGTTGTCTAGGTATTATTCAGGTCGAAGGGCGTGAATGAAAGCTTTGCTTCACAACCATCTCTAGCTCTCTAAGTCGATCCATATTAGCGCCCAGCGAAGCCGCGCCAAGTTCTAATTGTATAGACAGGAACTTTACAGCATTGTCTTGACAATTCTCCCATGGCGTTCCTAGTATTCTGCCCCACGAGGACAATCGCAGTAGACTCGGCTTTATCGTTGAGAATAACTCCGGCTCGCTCACGTGGTTGCTTGTGTTTGCGACCGGCTACACTCGAGCGGGGCTCGGCACGATGTGGCAGGGTGGTTATATATGCCCCGCACCTATCTAAATGTGGGTCAATTTGTTCGCAAGCGTAAGCGCTTCCTAGAAAAGCGCACGCGTATGCATATTGCTTGAATCGAGGTACCAGTTCTCATGATATTCCGAACGTTTCTCCCGGAGATCACGTCGTGAGAAATTCGAACTTATCAGCCTGCTTACCTAACGGGCCGCCATATAACGCCTACGGGTCGGTCGCACCTGGTACTGGCGTCGACGCTGTTGTAGGTAGCGGGCAGGAAGGCTGCGTCGCTCCCGCTGACGAGGATTTGATCCGCGCAATTCAAAACGGGTGCGACAAATCCTTCGATATTCTGTTCGCCCGCTATTGGAAGCTTGTGTTTGTGATCGCGTCGAAGATACTGAGGCGGCGCAGCGACGCGGAAGACATCGTTCAGGACGTTTTTCTGACGATCTATCTCCACACTGACAAATACGACGCGAGCCGCGGGTCGGTACGAACATGGATTGCGCAATTTGCGTATTTCAAGGCCCTCGTCCGGCGCAGGTCGCTTCAGATTTCAGAGCTGGACGATTTTGATGTCATGACGCAATTTGAAGCCGGGCTTTTGCGTTTGGGACGGACAGAGGGCGTTCTGGAACGTGCGGTTCTTGTCCAGCAGTGCCTAGCCATCCTGAATCCTCACCAACGACGCGCGCTGGAGCTGGTCCATTTCGAGGGATACACGCTGCTCGAAACGGCAAATATCCTGGAGGAATCTCTGGCAAACACAAGGAATCTTTATTACCGCGGCATCCGCGCCCTTCGCGCGCAGTTGCTGCCGACGCCACCGGAGTCGCAAAATCGGGAACCCGGCGTGGTGGAGGCGCTGCCGAATGTCGCGACCGAATCATTCATTTTGGGACGGACGTGCAGGCCATGAAGACACGACACGAATGTTCACTTGCCGGCAAGTTAAAGCGCGAGGAGATCGAGCAGGCTTGCTGCCTTCACGCCCTCGGCGAACTGCCTATTGAAGAGAGCAATAGGTGGGAAGAGCACCTTCGAGTTTGCGAGAGCTGCCGCGAACTGATCATGGAATACAAGCAGATTATGCTCCTCGATCTCCCGGCGATCACTATCGCAGAATCGATGGGCGCCGCTCGCGGAGAGATGGCTGACATTGATGGGTTACAAACGCTGGCCAAAATCCGTGAACGGATAACCGGTTCCCAAACACGAGAGCGCGAACGGGCCGCAGGCCAGAATCTTCCGGTCGGCATCGCATCGAAGCAGCGCGGGCTTTTTGGTGCCTGGCAGATCACCGCTTCTATCGGATGGGCCGTCGCCGCGACTCTTGTTGTGGCGCTCTTTGTGGGATTGCCAGTCCGGCCCGTTCCACAGGCGTCCACTGCTTCGGCGCTAAAGCACATGATTCCCGCAACTGACGCTGCGGCATTGGAAGATCGCGTCGCCGAAGCCGAGCATCAGGTCCGTCGTTTACAGACTCGATTGATGCAGGCAAAAGCTGAGGTTCGGGTCACTAAGGTGGCCTATTCGCGGCTCAGTGCGGAATCGCAAGATCTCGCGGCGACGAATTCCGCGTTAGGAGCCCAGTTAAACGACACTCAGAGCAAACTTGCCCAGGAGAGCGCCGAGCTCGAAATGACACGCCAGAATTTGGGCGACCAAATCGCCGCCCGAGACAATGTACGGCTCAATCTTTACGCTGTCGAGGATCAGCTCGAGAAGGAGAAGAACGAAGTTGCGAGGCTCGAAAGCGTGGCCGTGTCTACGCCCGCGCATTTTCCTGTCTCTGATGAGCCTCTTGGCGATTCCGAAGCCAGGGAAATTCTTGGCGCCCGCGATCTCCACATTGTCGATGTGTATGACGTGGACGATTCCGGCAAACCATCGCGAGCCTACGGAAGAGTCTATTTCGTCAATCACAGCGAGCTGATTTTTTACGCATTCGATCTTTCGAAGCTAGAGAGGGGGCACAAGGTTGTCGCCTTTCAGGCCTGGGGATTCCGTCAGCCGCAGTCGTCCAACGTTGAGAGTCTAGGACTCTTCTACCTTGAAAACGCCACCCTGAATCGCTGGGCTCTTCGCGTCTCAGATCCGCAGATCATCTCGCGGATTGATTCCCTGTTCGTGACGATCGAGCCTCCAGGCGGAAGCCGTTTCCCGAAAGGGAAGCGGCTGCTCATCGCATCGCTCGCGGGGCCGCCAAATCATCCATGAAGTCTTGGCACTGAATCGAAATGCTTTCGGTGCCCGAGATTACTGTGCACACCTTCAAACGGCGGGGCGCAGCCCTTCGCTGCAACGAGAATGGTCTATACAGCTAACTTTCAAAATGAAAGCCTCAAGTGAGAACATTTCGAACCTTCGGCTCAAGAGCATTATGACAGGTCGTTTGGAGGCCGACATGAAAAGATCGCCAGCCGTACACGCTGCAGTGCTAGTGATACTCCTCTGCGCCGGAGCCCTTGCCGCAAGAGCTCAAACAACGACAGCCACGATTACGGGTACCGTCCTAGACCCGAGCGGAGGGGCAATCCCCGCCGTGAGCGTCGTGGTTGAAAATATCGAGACGCATTCGCAGTCGCAGGTAACCACCAACTCGGCGGGATTCTACCGCGTTGCAGGGCTGATTCCGGGTGTCTACCGCGAAACGCTCAGCAAGGACGGATTCACATCGTCAGTTCGCGATGCCATCGAATTGCACGGTCAGGACGAGATCGCCCTCAATTACACGATGCAAGTTGGCTCTGTCACCGAGAGTGTCACAGTTACCGGCAGCGAACCACTGCTTCAATCCGAGTCGGCCACGGTCAGCACCGTCATCCAACAGGCGCAGATTGAAAACACGCCTCTCAGTGGCCGCAACGTGATGAACCTGAGCGCATTGACGCCGGGCGTCGTTCCACAAGGAGCAACTAGTGGAAACCCTTTGAACAATCAAGCTGCGATCGGCAACTATACCAACCCTGCCGGTTGGGGTAACTATCAGATCGGCGGTGCTGTCACTGGCCAGAACCTCACGTATGTAGACGGCGCTCCGGTGAACGTCGTTGGTCAGAACTGGATGAGTTTCATCCCGAGCCAGGATTCGATTCAGGAGTTCAGAGTCGAGACGAACAACATCAGTTCGGAATTCGGTGAGTATTACGGTGGCGTCCTTCTTTTTTCAACGAAGTCGGGCACAAATGAGGTGCACGGCTCGGCTTACGAGTACCTCCGCAATACAGTCCTTAACGCCAATAGCTTCTTCAATAAGCGCACGAACGTGCCCCGGCCTCCTGTTGTACAGAACCAATATGGAGTTTCACTCGGCGGCCCTGTCAAGAAAAACAAAGCGTTCCTATTCGGAGACTGGGAAGGGTTTGCTAACAGAACCGGCTTGCCATACGTGACGGAAGTACCGACCGCAGCGGAAACTCAAGGCGACTTCAGGAATCTCGTGGACAAAAACGGAAACCCAGTCCATATCATAAACACAACTACTGGCCAGCCGATTTCTTGCAATGGTGTTCAAGACACGGTTTGCCCTGACCCAACCGCGCTTTACATTGCAAGCGGGTATAAATACTGGGCGTTGCCTGACATCCCCAACGCCGCTTATGGGCAGAACAACTTTTCGACCAATGCGTCTTCCGGAGGTAATAGCAATCAGGTCGTTATCCGCGGTGACTACAACCTGAGCAATCAGCAGCTGTTTGCGCGATATACGCTATGGAAAACAAATACGCTCGGCACAAACTACTACCACAACAATCTGCCGCAGCCCGAGGTGCTCAGCACAACCAATCAGGCCGTAGCAGGAGACACGATAACGCTGAATTCCAATACGATTGCCGATGTCAGGGCCTCCTATGACCGTTTTAGATTCATCTCTCAACCGCCGTTTATGGGTCACATCAACCTGTCGAATTTCGGACCGGCCTTTGGCGCCATAGCGAACCAAGTCACTTGGGATACTGTTCCCATTCCACTGTTGACCGGCTATGGAAATGCGTTCCCGATCTCGATTATCAATGTGATTCAGTACTACAACTATGACATTTACGATTTATCCGGAAACATCACAAGGACGTTTGGCCGACATGCGCTCAAAATCGGGGCCGAAGTAATCCGCAAAGAAGCGTATCTCGCGGGCGGCGGCCAAGGACCCGCCGGCGCGTTCGCATTCCAAGTAGGCAAACCAACCACGGATGTCTTTGCAAACTTCATGCTTGGAGCCTTCATCCCGGTCTCGAGTAATATTGTGACCTCGCGAGGCACTTCCTCGGTGAACTACCAGCAAGCGTACTATGTCAATGATAGCTACCAGATGAATTCGCGCCTAACACTTACCGGAGGCGTGCGGTGGGATTTGCCCGGCGGAATCCTCGAAAAACACGATGTGAACACGGTCTTTCTGCCGAACATTCCAAGCCCACTAGGAACGATCAACAACCCGGTCACGGGTAGCTCTCAGGCGCTGCGAGGCAACCTCGTTCTGGTGAACACGCCGGCGTATCCCAGTCGCTATGACGATGTAATCCATCATCATCTTTTTGCGCCGAATGCTGGCTTTTCGGCAAAAGTTCTGCCTAGCACTGTCGTGCGCGGTGGCTTCGGAATGTCGTTTATCTCCTATACGGATTTCAACGGTCTTCCGTCGCCTTACGGCTCGCCCATCACTCAACTCACAACGCCCGCCACGGCTGTGGGCTCAAACACTCTGGGCACTCTGAGTAATCCGTTTCCGCAACTCAACGGTGTCGTGCCTCAACCGATCGGTCGCAATCCGAGTTTCTCGAATCTGATTCAAGGAATATCGATCTCTGGGATTGTCGCAGGCGCGAAGTACCCCTATGTCATGCAGTGGAACCTGAATGTGCAGCATCAGATATCGGCAAACTCCGTTATCCAGGTTGGGTATCAAGGGTCGAAGGGTACTCATCTTCGGGTAAGTCGGAACCTTAACCAATTGGCAGACAGCTATGCGGCGCAGGCCGCTTCGCAGTACACCGCCCTCTTGGCCCAAGGGCTGACTCCCTCGCAAGCCGATGCGCAGACCTTCGTGAACGTAAAACTTGCGAATCCGCTCGCAGGCAAGTTGTCATCAGCCAGCGCCTACAATGGTGCCACTATCTCAGAGGGGCAGCTGCTGAAGCCGTTTCCTCAATTTGCGACGGCAGCGACGGATTCGTCGATGAACGACGGAACCTCCGACTACCACTCACTGCAGGCTAGTTATCACCTTCGGCTTCGCGCGGCGGGAAATTTCTATGCGGCATACACGTGGTCAAAACTTATTGGCACTGTCGATTCAACGACTGGATTTCTGGAAGGCAACACTGTTGGCGGTGTTCAAGATGGCAATAATTACGGTGCAGAAAAATCTCTCGAGAGTTTCGACGTTCCCCAGCGCCTTGTCCTTAACTATTCCTTTGTTTTGCCATTTGGGAAAGGGCAGCACTGGCTTTCGAATGCCGGCGATGTGCTCAACAACATTGTCGGCGGGTGGAGGCTGAGCAGCATAACCAGCTTCCAAAAAGGTTATCCGCTGGCATTAACCGCACAGGGCAATGATCTGTCGATCAGCTTCGGAGCCGGCGCCATCCGTCCCAACAGGGTTCCAGGGTGCCAGGCGAAAATATCCGGTTCTGCCGAATCCCGTTTAAATGAATGGTTCAATACGGCATGCTTTGTGCAGCCGCCGACTCCATTCAGTTATGGCAATGAGAGCCGCGTAGATTCACAGTTGCGAGGCGAGGGTGTAAACAATTGGGATCTTGCACTCGCCAAGGAGATCAACTTCAGGGAGCGGTTCAAATTTAGCCTGGAAGCCGAATTCCTGAATGCCTTTAATCGTGTACAATTTGGCCCGCCGGCGTTGAGGGTGGGCAACACCACCTTCGGAATAGTTAGTAGTACCTTAAATCAACCGAGAGCGGTGCAGCTCGCCGGGCGTCTTGAATTCTAAGATAGCTCGCGGCACTTTTTCGGTGAGCGCGTACAACCGCATGCCGCCTTTCTCAAAATGAGCGGAGAGCAGGCGGGTGCTTAACTGCTGTGAGGGTAGAACGAACCATTTGTAGACGGAACTCGCAAAGCCGGAGAGATGAGGAATGTCGAAGAGCGCATGTAGGGTTGTAATTCTTTTGGCTTTCACAGCTGCCGTGAGCGTTGGAAGCAGCGCCCAAAAACTGAATCAGCGAGGACGATGGGTGAGCGCATGGAGCACCGCAGTTCAGGCGCCGCGCTCTGCCCCTGGTGCGCAGCCGCCAATGACATTTGATAACCAAACCGTTCGCATGATCATCCGGCCGACCATTGCTGGGCAACGACTTCGCGTCCGTTTCTCGAATGAACTTGGTACCACACCCCTTCTCATTGGCAGCGCACACGTTGCGCTCGTGAAAGAGAATGGCACAATCATCCCCCAATCCGACCATCCGCTAACCTTCGCGGGTGCCACGTCCGTTAAGATTCCGGCCGGCGCTCCGATGCTCAGCGATCCAGCCGAGTTGAAGGTGCCCGCCTTTGCTGAACTATCCATTAGCGTGTTCCTGCCACAGGAAACGTCGCCTTCGACCTTTCACCTACTTGGCCAGCATGAAACCTATATCTCCGGGCCTGGTGACTTCGCAACAGCAGCGGAGATCGCAAATCCGAAGGTAACGAACTCCTGGTACTGGTTGTCGGATGTGGAATTCTGGGAGACCGATGGGGCCGCTGCGGTCGTCACGCTCGGCGATTCCATTACAGATGGATTTGGTGCGAAGGCGCAATATGGCGACTGGCCGAATCAGCTCGCCGACCGGCTTGCCGAAAAACCGGAAGCACCGCCTCTCGCAGTTGTCAATGAAGGCATCGGGGGCAACCGCATTCTCCACGACGGCGCGGGAGTGGCTGCGCTGGCGCGCTTTGATCGCGACGTTTTGTCTCAGCCGGGTGTCACCGGAGTCGTCATTCTAGAGGGGACTAATGACATTGGCTGGCCTAACATGAAACCGCGGCCGCTGAGTGACGGCACGCTCAGGCCGAATCCTTGGGCGGCGGAAAGAGTAACCGCCGATGATTTGATTGCAGGTCTGAGGCAGATGATCGAGCGCGTGCACGAGCACGGTATTCGTGTCTTCGGCGCCACGATGACGCCTTACGGAGGAAACACGGGCACCTTCACTGACGATGGCGAAGCAGTCCGTCAGGCCGTGAACCGTTGGATCCGCACGAGCGGCGCATTTGACGGGTTCTTTGATTTTGATGCAGTCGTGCGTGATCCTGTACATCCCGTTCAGTTCCGCGAAGACATGCAGACCGGAGATTACCTGCATCCGAATGCAGCCGGTTACGAAGCCATGGCTGCTGCGATCGATCTGTCGCTGTTGCGCGGAGTCGCGAAATCCAAACTCGAACATGCCAAAGTCAGTTCGCATTAATAGTGAATGAGAGCGAGCCGGCGCATCGGCTCGTCGTCAGAGCGTGCGCGCTGCGTTCGATCGAGAGGCAGATGATGAATCAACTTCGGGTTCTTGTTCTGCTCGGCACTTCAATGTTCGCAATAGCAACAGTTGCGGCACAGACTGATTCCGCGACTGCCGAGCATTGGGTCGCGACTTGGGCGACGGCTGAGGATATGGCAACCACGGTTCCCGACCGCCCTGTGCTCCCACCAAATGTGAAGATACCTGACTTCCAGGGCGCCCGTGGTCCCAGAGCGCCGCGCCCGCTTCCTGCTGTGGTGGACAATCAGACCGTACGGATGATCGTCCATACAAGTATCGGGGGCAAGAAGGTGCGGATTGAACTTCAAAACGCATTTGACAAACAAACGGTCTCAGTCGGCAATGCGCATATCGCCCTTCATACAACCGCATCTTCAATTGATCCTCAAAGCGACCGCCAACTAACTTTCAGCGGCAGCAAAAGCATTGATCTTCAGCCAGGGATGGTCGTCCTAAGCGACCCCGTCAGTCTCGAACTGAAGCCGATGTCCGATGTGGCTGTCTCTCTGTACATCGAGAAGAACCAGGACACGCCAACCAATCACATGCCGGGGCTGCATACCACCTATGTGTCCAACGGAGATACGGCTGCTGCAGCATCCATGCCGGAGTCTGTGACCAATACGGCTTATGTATGGTTGAAAAGTGTGGATGTCGATGCGCCTGCGGCATCGTTTGCCATCGCCTGTCTGGGCGACTCAATTACCGACGGCTTCCGTACTACCGTCGATGCCGACCAAGCGTGGCCGACTCTGCTGGCAAAAAGACTCAGCCAAAAGCAGGGGCCGGCAATCGCCGTCATCAATGAAGGAATCTCCGGCAATCAGGTTTTGCGTGATGGCGCTGGCGTGAGCGCGCTCGCACGTTTTGACCGCGACGTGCTTACGGAACCGGGAGTTCAGTGGGTGGTACTACTAGAAGGTATCAATGGCATTAATATTCACGGCCAGATTACAGGAGCCGGAGCGATTACGGCCGACGACTTGATCGAAGGCTATAAACAGATCATTGACCGCGCACATATGAATCACCTGAAGATTATGGGTTCGACCCTCACGCCGGATGGCGGCCTTTGGCTGGCTGGGCCGATCGGGGAGGCGACCCGCCAGAAGGTGAATGAGTGGATCAGAGCGAGCGGAGCGTTTGATGCCGTAGTGGATTTTGATGCCGCAATACGCGACAAAACAGACCCCGTGCGGATGCGGGCCGAGTACGATTCCGGCGATCACATCCACCCAAACGATCCCGGCAACTTGGCAATGGCCGATGTCTTTGATGTGAACGTATTCAAAAAGTAGTAAGCAAATCTTGTGTCATAGGCCTCCGCAAAACGAGCACGCCGGAAGCAGCTACCGTCCAGGGCCTAAATCGTGATTCCAGTAGCCCTATTGCCAGGGTCTCAGCGCTGCGAGGCAGCTTTCATCGATCAGTTTTCCGTAACACATGCAAAGCTAGAGGCATTTTCCGGATCACCCTTGCCCTCATAGCTTGCATACTTCGGATATGCACACAGGGGACGGCTGCGGCCTGGGAAGGAGCGGCCCGTGGCGATCACAAAATCAGGCGGCGCTCCGTTCTCAACCCAATTTACGAGGGCGCTGAGCATATCAAACTGGTCTAATGTAGCAGCGCCTCCCCCGCAGTGACTCATCCCGGGAACAAGGTAGATGCGGCTCCAATTTTCGACCGTGTTCATCCCGCCGTTATCTTTGCTCATCCGGTCGTAGTAATCGAGAGTGGCCATAAACGAGAACCAAGGGTCACTCGTTCCGTGAAAGAACATCAGCTTGCCGCCGTGACCCGAGAACGTGGATAGGTTGGTCCATGTGGCCGTATCCGTGAGTGCCTGCGCGGCATTCGCGCGAACGTTTGCAACCTGTTGGTCAACACTCACATTCGGAGGCAGGACGGCGGAAAGGATATTCGGTCCGACGGTCGGAAGAAAGCTTAGACCGAATCCATTTGCCGGCTCGAGAACCATGTCTGAGTCATAGGGAAAAGGGACATAGATTTGATTTCCTGCGGAATCTTTGGGTCCGCTGAAAGCGAGTTGCAAAGCATCCACCTGAGCCGCGGAAAGGCACGAATCGTCTTTCGCGACCTTGCACTTCAATACAGCCGGATCAAATTGACAAGCCTTGCGATTGAAAATCATGCCGTCCTTTAGCCCGTCCTTGTCGTCGCAGGCTTTCATGATCGTATCGCCGAGAAGTTTTTTGTCGCTGGTCGAAAACGCTTTACTGGGAACCGGTTTTCCATCCGCATCTTTGGGCGCAATCTTGGAGAATGCTTTCATGGCCCATGCGAGACCGATATTCGAATAACCAGTTTCCATGGCAGGGTCGCCGGAGATGATGCCGTCGAAATAAAGAGGATAGCGCTGCGACATCAACATGGCTTCGCGCCCGCCAGTTGAACAGCCCGTGAAATAGGAGTACTTGGCGCGTTGTCCGTAGTATTCCGCGATAATCTGCTTGGCAAGGACAGCGACTCGACCTACCGCAATGTAATCGAAGTCAAGGTTCGCAAGCTGGTCTTTCCTGAAGGAAGAATCAAAAGCGCCGCCACCGGACTTATGCCCGGTGTCTGTCGAAACGACTGCAAAGCCGCGCGCGAGACCGGGAACTTGCCCCGCGGCG
The DNA here is from genome assembly GCA_963753205.1 of uncultured Acidobacteriota bacterium. Classification (GTDB taxonomy): domain Bacteria; phylum Acidobacteriota; class Terriglobia; order Acidiferrales; family UBA7541; genus Palsa-295. Next base: position 894,225 of record CAVWBL010000006.1, read on the forward strand.
ACAGCTCCGAGCGGCATCTGGACGGTGCCGTTTAATCCGCCGCCGCCCTGCATCAGGAAACGGCCGTTCCATTTATTAGGCAGCGCGATGGCGAAGCCGATCCCGTAAGTTACGCCATCCACACCGGTCCGCTGATCGATGATTCCGTCGGCGCGGCAATATCCAGGTAGCGATAGAGCGGCGGTCGCGGGAGACATGCGGGACGGAGGAAGCGTGCCTCCGGCTACTTCTTCGGTCTTGTTGATCGCTAATTCCAGGCCGAAGACTTTCATCTTCGTGAGGTCACCGCATTTTTGCACTGGAGCAATCGTACCTTCGGCGGCCGCCTGGCCGTAAGAAGCGGGCGCGACTACGAGCGCTAATAAGACGAAGAATCCAAGCGTTGCGGATTTCCTTCGGTACGTCATGTCGACCTCCTCGGTTGGTTGACGCGAAAGCAGAAACACCGAACTCTGCACCTTTGTAATTCTGTCCACTTCGTAACATGCAATGTACTCCTTGCGCGGTATCACTTTGGAGAAAGCAATCGTGTGCGTAGCGGGAGCGCTCCATTTGTCGTTCAGCGTCGGCTAGGTTCAGTGAACCTCATGAAGGAGGTACCGTTCTCGTGACGGGGTTCGAGAGGCCACGCAAACGTCCGCCGAAGAGGCGCAGCGCATCCAACTTATCGCGTTGCGAAGCTTATTTCGCGCCGAGTGGAAAACAACAACCACGGCTGAAATGCGACTGAGGTGCAGGGAGATTCGCACGGATCTTCTCCACATTTTTCTGATTACGGTCCTTTATATACGTTTATTTTTCTGAATCAATACAAACCTGTAATCTGATCACAAAAGTTGCCTATAAGATTCGCCGTTGAACCTCTCGAGTTTACTATTTGGATCTGGAGGTGTTTGCTTCGATGGTTTAAGGCTCGTCGAAAGGGCAGGAGCGTCGGGCAAAGCATTGGCGACGGCTTGATGCCGTGCACATCATTTTTTGCTGTGCAGTGAGATCGCTGGCGTGATTATTCCGCTCGTAACCACGGCCGAACGCTTAAAAGTTATTACGAGAGCAGGCTGCGGGCGCTGTCAGGCTACGCCAACCGGGTGGGACGCAAATGGGGTTTTTGAGTACGATCTCGATTCCAAAAGGATCCCCTTTTTTCTGAGGCGCGGCGCCACCCGTGTCGGCCAAACCGATCCGCCCCGAGCGCACCTGCACAAGACTAGTTACAGATTAATTGCAGTTCTGTGTCGGGGCGGAGAAGGATACATTCAACTCCACGCTTGTATCTCGAATCTTTCGAGAGCGTTGCGCCCCTTGCTACAACGCATGTATCACAGAAAAGGCGTTCGAGTCTGTAGCTACATTTAACGAACGTTGTCAGTCCGCACTAACAGCACCTGTAACGGACACCAAATCGACGAAGGGGAAGTAGTTACCGACTTCAGGGTCGTTGAATTCCATTTAGCGTGGCGATTTTGATGCGTGAAAAAGAAAAACTTGTTCGTGTTGCCACACCACGACTCCTTGCGATGTGAAATGTTTACCGGTTAACAGTCGAAGAACTACCGGCCGGCGCCTAGGTTGTGGGTCCGATTGCCGCCTCATCTGTTTGCGCTGCTGGCCCTTTGGTCATGAGACTAAGAGCCTCCTGAACGTCTTGCCGCTGTTTCTCCAGCATGCGTTCAAATTGCGCGGGAGCGATCCTGAAAATACCGACCTCCGTAATTTTGTAGGGAATCACGCTGCACACGCTGCAACTATCGTTTTTTGTGCCTTCTGGGGTCAGGGTGCGCCCACGACATCGAATTCAACGACGAAGGCCGGAACACTATCCTGAAATTCTTCGTTATATTGCTCGCACGCTTCCTCTGCAATTTCGCGGGTGGCGTAGATAATAAGTGCATCGTGCAAGCCAGTCTCAAACTGTTGGTACAGTGGCTCGCTGGTTTGAAGTGTGTATACCTTCATTTTGGTTCTCCTATGTTTTTAGCTATCGCTGCCGACTGATCGAACTCGTCGGTCAGCAAAAACCTATGCCGCAGCTTTTCCCTGCGCTTGTTCTTGGCGACGTCTCAGCACAGAGGCTGGCGTGTGAGGAGCAATCACCTCTAATCCCGCCAGAAAAGTGTCCAAATCGGACCGCAAGACTATGACATTTCTACCGAGCCGCCGGCCCTTAAGTTGGCCATCCCGAATCGCGGCCTCGATTGCGGAGCACCGGACGCCACAGTACGCAGCCGCTTCAACAATGTTGAATGCGCCGTGACCTGCGACGCTTCCGACCTGTGTTGCCTCATTCATGTCGCGATGTTGCTGTTTACAATTGATTAAAAACAATGACTGATACGATGTTTACAGTAAGGCGGATTTGCTCAACTTTGAGGCGGGTACGGCGATTACATGCTGGACGAGCGCACCAAACGGATATGGCGTGGTTTAGTCGACTATGCCAATGCGGATCTCGAATCGAATATCGCGGCCTTGAAAAACCTGGCTGGTACGCTATTTGAGTCCATTCCGTGGATGGCTCGACATCCCCTCGGATTAGTCGACTACGCTAAGGCGGCCAGCCTCGAATCCGCCAGGGATGAGATGAGGGAACTAGCAACAGATTTGAATTACTTCATCACGGCTGAGATTTGTAAAAGCGTGGCGAATAGCTTCGCTGATGTGCCCGAGATGATCGCCGTTCAAATAAATCCGCGCGCTTTGCAGAAGATCACCAGCCCCTCTGAAGACGGGCTAGATCATTACCACTAATGGATCTCTGACACTTCGCCTGACCCAGAACTACGACTCGCAAACGGCTGAACTCCGAACCCAAGTCGAGTCGGCAAACAAAGTCAACGCCGCCATCTGCTGACCGCTTCGTTACCCAACCCCTTTTGCAGCCGCCGCCAATTACCCGCGCTGCAACCAGTGCGGCCAATCCTTCGAACGTGTGCGGCCGTGAAGCAAAGTGTCGACTCACCTCGGCAAGAATTTGCTGATCGGACTTGGGGCAATCTTGCTGCGCGTTCACGCTCACCGTGCGCTCCCTGGCAACCCTACGCCGGCATCGCTCGATAGCCTCTTCGCCAAATTGTGCCCACAATTTCCACGCTGCTGGCGCGGCGGCGAGTGCCGTCTTGGCATCGCATGCGGGATCTCTGCGTAGATCAATCCACCGCCAATCAAAGTTTTCGTCCTCAGCGTCAAGTCGAAACAATGCAAGCTCTACAACCAAATTCGTGAAGTATCGCTCGGATTTCTTCTCGCGATGTGAAACCAGAATGTAACGTGTCGGAACGCCGTATCCGGAAAATTTCCGATAGCCCTTCCTGTTGCCGTCGACCTCACATTGAGTAAACAACAAAATCGGCGGTGCGTGCGCGCGCTTTGAAGGGTTAGTGTAGAAATCTTGAATTGCGGCCAGAAGCGCATTGCCGCGTGGGTCGAGTGCTCTGAATGAGCTCTTCCGATTATCCCCATTGTAGATGGCGTAACCTTCATCCGATTCCACGATGTCAACCCAAGGGGTATCGTCTGAACCTTCTTTGAAGGGGTTGCTGTGGAGCAAGACGGCGGGTACTCGCTTAAATGAATGCCCGGGCTCGGTCACGCTTTTGTACGCCCAAATTCCCTTCTGGATATCTGCGCAGGTGGAACACCTCCCCCTAGTCAGGGAAATGTAGGAATCTGTTTCATCCGGAGCGACTTTGGGCGACGACGAAACGCGCAGAACTTGTCCGATTCTAATCTGCCCAGTTTTGTAACCGGCTGGGATAGCCATCGCTCACATCGCTAGAAATGGTCCGAGGCGTCTTCAGCTTACCAAGCGAGAAGCCATTGCACTAGGCATCGGAAGGAATAAGATTACACAATCAGTTACGACAAGGTACGAGACTAAACGATTTACTCAGCAACAAAGTTAAAGATCTTGCAGATGACCTTCGAGGGCCGCTTGGTCCAGCACTCCCAGATAGTGAGCACCTGCCAACCTTCTTTCCTCAGGGTCGCCCTGTTCCTTCTGTCCCTCTGCCTAGCCTGAGTTTACGAGTTAGCGCTTGGTTTTCACCCCAGAAGGAAGCGAAAAGGGCCACTGGCAGGGGTTTTGGGGGCCTGGGGACGAACGGGAAGGATGTATATACTAACTGGCCAGAAAACGGTCCAGCTGGAGAACCCGGAAAATCTGTTCTTGTTGCGGATCCAGGCGCGTTAAGGTGCGCTCGGAACGAGGCCGACCTCCGCGACGAAGTTTTCCCTCGCTTTTTGCCGCATAGTAGTTGGTGATCTCCTTGATCCCTTTGAGTTGCTCCATCAGGCGCGACTGCGTAATCTCGACGCCCGCTTGGGATACGCGACGGTGCAGTAGGGAAACGAACGTCAGAGCCAGAACGCAGGAGAAAGCGTGCACGCGGAGCATCGGGTCGGTCCAATGATGGGGCGGAGAGAAGCGAATGGAGTAGGGATCTTTCATCTCCCGGAACGCTCGCTCGATGTGATGCTGGCCGCGATAGCCGAAGATGATTTGCTCGTCCGATAGGTCGGTGCGATCGGTGAACAAAATCCTCTTACCCAGAATGCGTTGCTTGAGTTTCCGATAGGCCTCGGCATCCGTCCCGAAAGCAATCCCGAGTCGCCCGCGTTGGCGCGTCACCCGTGCCCACAGAAAATCCTGAATGTACTGGCCGGAGATGATCGCATCCAGATTCTTCTGCACACTCGCAGCCGTATAGGGCTTGCCCCGCCAGCCGGGTTGATGACTGCGGGCGATTCGTTTCTGGAGATCCCGCAGGGCGCGAAGCTTTTTGGCCAGATGCTGACGGATACCGCGGATCTGCCCGCGGAGCAAGGCACGGCTTCGGGTGATCACGATCGTGCGCTTTCGCCCGAAGACCTCCTTCTCGGTGCGATACGCGCGTACCCCGGCCAGAGCAGGATCCTTCAGGGCATGAAATTGCTGCAAAGGAATGTCCAGCAGATCTTGGTGCTGGGAAGGCACCAAAGAACCAATGAAATGGTAGGGAGAGTTGTCCAACTCCTCGAAGTTTTCCTTCGAATTGTTTCCCTTATCGAAGACCAGGGTGATGTTCTCGCATTGGCCACGGAACATCTGGTAGCGCGAGACCAGATCGTCCAGAACCTGGCGGAAGGTCGTCGAGTCGTTCTGGTTCCCTTCGTAGAGCTGAGAGAACAACGGGATATGGAAGTCCCAGGAAACCAACAGCGCCAAGCCCACGATGCGCAGATCGGTGCGTTTGGATTTAGCGTGCCCTCGCTGCGCCAGTTGTGCCGGATTCTGCGAGGATAGGAACGTGTCGAAGTTGGTGGTGTCGTAAAACAGCGCTTCCAAACCCACCCCCCATCTCTCCACCAGCCGCCGCGTCAGATCGTCTTCAATGCGCGCGAGCTTTTCAGCGTCGAGAGCGTGCAGGTGATCCCAAAAGCGCTGACTGCGTAAGGCGGCTGCGGGGAGTGGAAGCAGTCGGACCAAAAGGGTGTTTCGATACCAGGCGGCGAGTTGGCGCTTGCTGGTGGGGGCCAGGGCGCGATTCAAGGCGGCCAGAAGAAGGTACTCGCCTACGGAAGGTCCCTGTTTTCGCTTGGGAGCCTGGGCATCGATGGTGTGCACCAGGTCGAGTTGTTGGGCCATGTCCCAGAGCGCGGCGGTGGCGCCGAAATCGCGCTCCTCGGCGCAGAGGGGACGTCCGGGAGCCTGGGAAAGGAGCTGGAGCAGGTTCTCGGCGGTGCCGAGATGGCGCAGGACGCGGAGGCGGGGTGTGCCGTGCTTGTCGCGATAGGACTCGACGATGCGCCAGTAGTGGTTGCCGCGCACGGCGTAGGATTGGAGGCTGGGCATGATTCGTATATACAATTAGAGGGATGCCTTGTCAAGGGGGATCGCAACGGATTGGGGTGCTGTTTCTATGCCACCATAGCGGCTTCAATAGGGCTTCCCAGGGGATGGATGGCCGGGCGCGGCTCGAAAGAGCGGATGTATCGGGAGGCCTATGATTCGTATATACACATCAACGCGTGCGGAAGACAACAGAACCCCAGTGCGGAATCACGCCGGATCCGCGAAAACGGCCGCCTTTATTGGCGATTTCGGTGATCTAGCCAACTATCTGCGGACAGAGGAAGAATGCAGACAAGCACTTTTCTATCGCTAACCCGGAAGGTCAGGCTAGTATTTCCGCGCTTTTCGCTCCAGAAGCTTGCGTTCGAGGTGGGCTTCACTCGTCCGTAGCGGCAATTATGTGCATGCCAGAAGCACCCGTGCACGAAGATAATCTTCTTCCGTCGAGCAAGAACGATGTCAGGCTTCCCTGGAAGGTCTGGCCGGTGCAGGTCGTATTTCATCTTCAGGGTATCGAGCATCGAGCGTACTGCGATCTCGGGCTTGGTGTCCTTGCCCCTGATAGCAGTCATGCAGCGTCTCCGTTGCTCAGGTGTTAGTACGTCGCTCATTCAGTCTCACGTTATCGCGCGTGATTAGCCTGTGGACGACCGCCCGCATGACAGGTGGGCACACCGCATTGCCAAGAAGCTTTATCTTCGTCCTGCGTGTGCCGTAGCGAAGTTTATACTTCAAAGGAAAGCCCATTGCCTTTTGGAGTTCGGGCACCTGCAACATGCGCATTTCGTGGCCTTTGCCGTTAGGTCGAACGAATGCGAATCTGTCCACGGTTGTGATGGTTCGCAGCGGCACACTCAGATGCTGCCACCCTCCCGCTCCGTCCGTCCCATAATACACGATGATGAATGGACGCTTGGATCCCAAAGCCCCAATCGCGCGGTCCGCTCGGTCCAGTGTCGGGCGAGCACGCGCCAATCGACTTCGAAAAGGCGGTCGCGTAGCGCGAGCGCCAAACTGGAAGACGCTCGCTCCGAGTCAGCGCGAGGAGCTGAAGATGGCTCTGGGAAACGGAGTCGTGGTCATCATAACAAATACGTTTTCCGCCAACGGATCAGGCCGTCAGTGTACGTGGGTATTTCATGCGCAGCAACTCATTTGCCGATACTTGTTTCAGCTTCTCCTGGAGATAAGCGTGAAGGAAACCACGTTGACTTGGGGACAATTTAGCAAGGGGTTCTGATGCGCTCATCACGAATGTTGTTCCATGACCGTACGCGCCGCTGAAGGCGCCAGAAGGCAAGGACTGAAGTGCGAGGGCATCGGTAATTGGGATACGCGCGTGTTCGAGAGTGGCCAGATATTCGTCCACGAATGGAGTGCCTTGCGAATGGTTCGTGCTGTCTTCAATCGCTGCGGCAACCGCGTAGAACTCCGGCGGAGGGAAGATTTGGGTGACGATGCGGTGAGCACTTTCGGTTTCGCTCCGTACGACCGCAGGCGTTCCGGGATCGGCAGGAAGGTCGGCAGCGACATGTTCGGAATAGACCAGCAAGCCGGGTGACGTAATGGCGCGAAAGAAATCCCGGAGAATCGATAGGACATGGAGACCGAGGATCGGATCAGCTTGGAATTGATCGATGAACCGGGCATTGAACGCCGAAAGGTCAGGAACGGCAGCAAGAATGGCGATGATATCCGCTGCATGGGTCTGGGCTTCTTCCCGGTCGTGGCGTGCTTCTTTCACTCCTCGAAGGTTGTTGTAGCGGTCCGACAGTGCAAGGAGCTTCAGCATTACGAGAGCATGCGGTCGAGTGACGCGGATTTGTCCGGTGAAGCCGGATCCATTGGGGAGCTTGCCCGAAATAGTATGTCGGTCGGATTGCGCGAGAGCGATCGAGCCGCCCGTGCAGGCTCTTGCATGGACTCCGCTCTGAATATCGACTCGAATGTCGTTGTGGCGTTTAAACTCTTCTGGCGCCATGAATTCGATGCGCATCGTCTCAGCGCTATTAGGAATGGATTTCACAAACTGGAAGTTGCGTGACTCCGGGACAGCCGTATAGCCAAGACTCTCGAACACTTTGGCCAGTTGAAGAGGTTCTTTCCGCAGGGCAATCACATTAAGAATAAAGTCGACATCCTTTGTGCCGCGGGCCTTTGCGACTGCGAATTTCATCGCCTGCGCGCCTGCAACCACGAAGTCGTCTGCTGTAGAACCGAGAGCTGCCAAGAGTTCGAGAACGTAAGTCAGCTGTGGTTCGGGAATCATGCTGAAGTCCAGCGGGGGGCAATGGCTTTGTCGAGCAGAAGATCCGCTTGTTTTAGGTCGCGGCCTCCGCGTGCATACAAATCCAAATAGGCTTGAATGTTCGAGACTCTGGGAAAAAGAGAATCGCGTTTGGCGTAAAGAAACACGCCTTCATCATATGGGTAGATGAAGCGAAGTTTCGGAGCCTCTACCGGTGCGGGGCGCTGGCTGATTTGACGGAGTTTCGCGTCGCCTTGATTCGGAAGAAGGAAGATGTCGATGCGGTCGAGGTCGATGAATGGGGCGTCGGTGGCGGCAGCCGCACCGGTAAACACATAAGGAGTGGCAAGGAAGGATTGGATTCCTGCGTTGATTTCGGGAGGGGTTTTCCCGAACGGATTCGAAGTTTGAAAAGAGGAGCGGAGACGCCAGCGAAACCGTTCCTTATATTTTTCTGCCCATTCGAGCAATAGGCGCTGAGGCTCGGGTAGGAGAACAGCAGAATTTTGGCGACGAATCCAGAGCTGCTCTTCTAGGCTTGAAAGTGCTTTGGATATGGCGCCGAGACTTACGGCGAAAGAGAGTTTGTTTGTAGAGAATTCGCGCTTGACTCGGTCGGTTTCGGCTTGCAGTTCGTTCGCGATTTCAGTGAGTGTCCAGGGTTTGGGTCGTTCGAGCAATACCCGGAGGATCCGAGAGGATCGGCCTGAGAAAACATTCGTGGCGGGAGGCTGGTTCGATGTGGTCACGGGTGACTCGCCGCGCATGCCGAGTCGCCGGAGGGTAAATGTCCCGGGGACATTGATGGAGACATTCCCCGCCAAGTCGAGGAAGTCAATGCCGTTCTCGATGCAGTAGGCTTGGGATCTGGGAGCCAAGACTGGACAGATGAGGGCGAAGGTCGCATCTTTGCGGAGGGATCGCAAGCGTCGAATCCAGGGAACGAGCTGTTCGAGAAGTTTGGGCGAAGCCGTAGGCTTGATTTCTCCATACACCAATATGCGGCGTTGTCCGGAGTCTAGCTGGAACTCGACGTCGAAGCCGTCTTTTCGCTGAGCTTTGACATCTCGGATACGCACACCCGGAAGGCCCTGGACGGGTACCTGGTTTCGCAAAGCCTGCACGATTTCCTTTTCGAGTTGTGAGCCGATGGCTTGCATGATGCCTTATTTTCTCGGATGGGAAATCAGATGTAAAGGAAAATTTTCCTATACAAAAGACTTTCCAGAACTGGAAAAACGTCCCGCCGCCGCAAGGATTGCCCGCAGGTTATACTGGGGCAGTTTTGGGCAACTCCCAAATCGGATTCACTATGCCAGACGCGGCTGTCGCACGAGCACCCGAGGACACGAAAGAGCTTGTAAGTTTGTGTCGCACAGGACGGTTGTACGAGATCGAGAGGTGGATAGCTGCCGGGAAGCCGCTGGACGTCGCAGCCAAGTACGGGAGCTTACTCCAAGTCGCCGTGCAGTCACAGCCTGATCGAGCTTATCGCGAGGAAAGAGAACAACCAGTCATCGAGAAATGCTGCCCTCGCGGATGCAGTTTCTCTGCGCAGACTGGATTTCATACAGTTGCTGGTGGAGAACGGCGCGGAAGTAAAGTCGATCCCATTCTCAGACGTTTTGCTGGAATGGAATCCCCACATCTTCCGCTTCTTTCTGGAGCGCGGCGCTGATCCTGTGGAGGGTTCTCCCTTCGCAGTCGCATTCAGCAGCAAGATCAGAACCGCGCTGGGTCCTTTCGTCGAACTGAAGCGGTCACGTCCTGAACTGTCAGCAGCGCTCCAAGAACAGGCGGATTGCGCCCTCCGACACTTTTGCGACAAGGGCGACATGAAGTGGATCAGCCTCATGCTGTGGGCTGGAGCCAACCCGCGCTCTCTTGGCCCGAAGCCGGACGACGCGGACAAGAATGACCCGGAGTACTTCACGACGGCACTGAGAGAAGCAAGCTATTCGGGAAACGTCGAGGTTCTGAAAAAACTCAAGCCTGACCCACAACGAGACGACTTGAGTGATTTGCTCCATTGCGCCGCCGTTTCGGCTCGCAGCGACGCGACCAAGTACCTGCTGGAGATTGGAGCAAACCCAAACGACAAGCCTAACAGCGGCTCCTCGGCATTGGATACCTGCTTGTGGCACCTGAATTTCGGCTCTTTTTCTCTGCACTACAAAAAGAGCCTGAGGTCGAAATACGAAGTCTCCAAAGGACTGGATTCTGCCCGCGAACTGACGGCACACGGAGCCATCTGGAACCCAAACGACCAGCACGCGTTCAACGATCTTCGCCGAGCGTTGTACGGATGCGAGCCTGAAGTGACGATTGAACTGCTGAAGATATTCAAGAATCAGAGCGCTTGCCCGCAGGATCGGCTCAAGGAGTTGCTCTGCAAGCCTCGCATGAAGGAGCATCTAGCGGCACAGACATACTGGCTCACGCGGCTCGGGTTGAAATACGAGGAGAAGCGAAATTCGAAAGACTGGAGGCCCCCAGCGCATCTTCTCGCACAGTACAATCGAGCGGAGTTGTACGAGAAGGTCTGGTCGCAGCCGATGCGTAATCTCGCTCAGCAGTACGGCGTGTCGGACACGTATCTGGGGAGAGTTTGTAGGCAGCTTCGGATACCGCTACCGGGTCTCGGCTACTGGGCGAAGAAGAGTGGGGGTAGGGCGGCGAAGAAGCGCCCGCCATTGCCTCCACTTCCCAGCGAAGTCAACCAGCAACAGATAAAGAACTGAATCTTCTGCTCGGCGCTCCAACGTTAGCGACACCAGACCAGCGACGTTTAGATTTTTGACTCCGAACGCCGGAGCGCCCGTGGAGATCAAACAACTCGTGAGCCTCGATGTCAAGAACCTGTCCTGCGGCATCGCCATTTAGCTCGAATTTAGCTCGAAAAAAGTGGCGATTGCAGGGAAACGGAGAGACTGTAGAGACTGTAGGGGAAGAAATGAAAAGAGCTAAGTACCTAACACTTCAAGAATTTCCAATAACGATGGAAAATTTTGATTGACATGGCGGAGAGGGGGGGATTCGAACCCCCGTCACCCTTTTGGGGTGAAACTGCTTAGCAGTCAGCCCTGTTCGGCCACTCCAGCACCTCTCCGCGGGACTGCGAAGACTTTTACTCTACGACACTTGCCGCTAAATCTCCAGCAGACGCAAGGAGGTGGATTCGTGCCTTCAGCGGATCTCTAACACACGTGCGGTGACAGAGAGTGCCCTGGACAGGAATCCCCGAGGCGGGAGCCTTGGGCCCAGTGATGGATGCGGACCGGAGATGATTGAGAGGTATAGACCGGGGACAAGGTTGCAGAATAGACTGGGCACCTTCCTGACGCTGAAGGGTGCGAGACGGTAGCCGCACCTAAAGCTTGGGGAGTTTGCGAATGAAGTTTGATTAAATCAGTAGGCCCAGCGCATCAAAACGGCGCCCGTGGTATAGCCCGCTCCCACACTGATCAAAAGCACCAGGTCCCCTTTGCGCAATCTTTTCTGCTCGACGGCGTCGGCCAATCCCAGGGGAATCGTGCCGGCGGTCGTGTTCCCGAACCGATCTATATTGACGAGCACTTTTGAATCGTCCACGCCGATTCGCTCCTGCATTGCACGAATGATCCGAAGATTGGCTTGATGCGGAACGACGAGCGCGAGGTCGCGCACGGTGAGGCCGTTGCGATCCAGAAGCTGCGCGGCGAGATCGCTCATCCGTCGCACAGCGTATTTGAAGACGCTTTGCCCTTCCTGATGGACGTAATGCATCCGCTGATCCACAGTCTCGTGCGAGGCCGGATGCTTCGAGCCGCCCGCCGGCATATACAAATTGCATCCGCCCGAACCGTCGATATCGTGCGAGAAGTCGATGATCCCTTCCGAATCGCCGTTTGCAGGCTCGAGCAGCACTGCGCCGGCGCCATCGCCAAATAGGACGCATGTTGCGCGGTCTTTGAAATCGAGGATCGAGGTCATCACATCGGAGCCGATCACCAGCACTTTTTTGTGCGTGCCCGCGCCGACAAACTGCGCGCCAACCGTCAGCGCGTACACAAATCCAGAGCACGCTGCCGAAAGATCGAAACCCCATGCGTTCTTGGCGCCAAGTCGGTCCTCGATCAGGCATGCCGTCGCAGGAAACAACATATCGGGCGTCACAGTCGCCACCACAATCAGTTCAATCTGATCGGCCGGGACTCCCGTCGACGCCAGAAGCTTTTTTGCGGCCTCAGTGCCCAGATCCGACGAGGCCACGCCCGGATCGGCGTAATGCCGCTCGCGCATACCCGTCCGCGTGCGGATCCACTCGTCCGTCGTATCGACGAGCTTTTCCAGATCGTGATTCGTCACCACGCGCGGCGGAACGTAGCCCGCCACCCCCGTGATCTTTGCCGCGATGCGCTTCCCCATTCGCTCTCCGTGAACGCCTCAGTGAATTGGGGATTGTATTCAATCCCCCGCGGTAATAACAAGCAAAACGCGTCGGTGGCGTATATGATTCCAGATCCATTCTGCGCCGTCTCCCAGAACGACCTTTTTCTTCGCACGCCCCCATCCCCGCTAGCCAAGCTTCGGCATACAGGCGGCGGCCGAATTGCTCGGCACTCTCGATGGCGCCCACATACGTGGTCGAGTCTTCATCTCGTAGGGGATACCCTTCTTGGTCCACTTGAGTTTGCGTGAACACGCAACCCAGCTTGGCTTCCCGCGTGTGGGCGGGCTGGCCGTCCTGTTTCCCCTCACGTCCCTCGGTTTCCTTGCGTAAGACCGGAAGGCCAGTGCCGTCCATCTCCACATAAAGGATGAGGAATGCGGTGGCCCCGGGGGATCGGCAAGGTCAGTTGCAGGGCCTGCGCAAGCTCGCGCTGCTGCCGAATTTCGATATCCGCTCCGATCGCTTCTGCCGTGCGCTCCACGGCCTTGGTGGTGACCGATAAACCTGCCAGTAGCTACATCTGCTGGCGCCTTGTTCAAAAGCCGCTTGCTGGCCGACCGTGGCCAGCATGCGCCGCACTCCGGGAGATAACTCTGTGTTCTCTACGTCGAGTTCGATATCGACCGGGAATTGGCCGCGATGGGCAGTGGTCGCACAGGAAAATACGGGCGCAGGCAGTGGGCTTCTCCTACGGCCGTCAGCACGGTTTTCGAACGTAACTCCACATAATGAGACGGTGTGGCCGCACGCACAGGGCAAACTGTTTCTGTACCCGGCCAGGAGGATCAAACTTCAGTAGTTCGGTTAGCACCGCTGCCCCGGTCTGGTGTAAGGCGGAACGAATCGCCATCTCGATCGCTTCGAAATCCATACCACCGGTGTTGCCACGTTCGGAGAAAATGAGCTGTACCAGATGCTCTACTTCGTGGGCGACTTCCTGCTGGATGGTTTCTGCCGTTTTTTTTTCTGCGGCGTCAGCTCTTGTTCGACGGGCCGGGCGCGGCAGATCTTCTCATTCACATCCAACAACTGTTGCGCCAGCCGACGAAAGCGGTGATACGTCTCCACCTCAAGTTGCCTTCTCGATTTTAATCTCGCCGCGGAATTGTGTATTCTGATCAGCCATGTCCAAACGTCCGAAGCCAATCGTTCTTACCGTTCTTGACGGCTGGGGCTATCGTCCTGAAACAAAGGGCAATGCCATTGCGCTCGCGCGTAAGCCGAATTACGACCGCCTGATGAAGGAATTCCCGAACACGTTGATCCATACCTCCGGCCCTTTCGTTGGCCTGCCCGAAGGACAAATGGGCAATAGCGAAGTCGGTCACATGAATATGGGCGCCGGCCGCGTGGTTCAGATGGACATCACGCGCATCGATCAGATGATCGCCACGGGAGATTTCTTTCGCCAGCATCTGCTGCTTGAAGGGATGCAGCGTGGCCGCGAACACCAGCTCCACCTGATGGGCCTCGTCAGCGACGGCGGCGTTCATTCCCAGTTGCAGCACCTTTTCGCCCTGTTGCGCATGGCCAAGGAGCAAAGAGTCTCGCGCGTTTTTATCCATTGCTTCACCGATGGCCGCGATACGCCGCCGAATAGCGGCATCGACTACATGCGACAGCTCCAGCAAAAGATGCGCGAATACGGCATCGGCGAGATTGCCAGCGTCAGCGGCCGCTATTACGCCATGGACCGCGATAATCGCTGGGAGCGCGTCGAAAAAGCTTACCGCGCGATGGTGCACGGCGATTCGCCTGCAAAATTTACCGATCCGGTTGACGCGATCCTCGCGAGCTACGAAAAGGGCGTCACCGACGAATTCATTATTCCCGTGGCGATCGTCACCGAATCCGAACCAGCCAAGCCCTCCGTTCCGCGCGGCCTAATCCGCGATAACGACGCCGTGATTTTCTTCAATTTCCGCGCTGACCGCGCCCGCCAGATGACCCGCGCGCTCGTGGAGCCCGGTTTTCCGGAAATCGTCGATGCGGATCGCCCGAAAAATCTGCTGTACACTGGCATGACGCAATACGATAAGGCGTGGCCGTGGCTGCGTTACGTGCTGCCGCCTGAAAAACTCGAAAATATTCTGGCGGCCGTATTCGCGGGATTAGGTTTTAAGAATCTGCGCGTCGCGGAGACCGAAAAATATGCGCACGTCACCTATTTCTTCAACGGCGGCATCGAAAAGCCTTTCGCCGGAGAGGAACGCGTCCTGGTTCCGTCGCCCAAAGTGCCGACTTACGATCTGAAACCGGAAATGTCCGCTGCTGGCGTTGCAGATGCGGTAATTCATGCCATCGAAAAGGGCGACTTCGACGCCATCATCATGAATTTCGCCAATGCAGATATGGTAGGGCACTCAGGTCAGCTCAAGGCGACAATCAAAGCGTGCGAAACAGTGGACGAATCGCTGGGCCGCATCTACCAGGCCCTGAAGCCGCGCGGAGGAGCCTGGCTCATCACCGCCGATCACGGCAACGCCGAAACGATGATCGATCCCGTCACGGGCGGGCCCCATACCTACCACACGACAAATCCCGTGCCGCTAATTCTCGCCACGGAAGACGGCCATCTGCAGCTCAAACCCGACGGCTCTCTCCGCGACATCGCGCCAACGATACTGGGCGTCCTCGGCCTCAACGAGCCCCGCGAAATGACCGGCCACGACTTGCGCGCCACTCCAGCAAAATAGTCGCCATTGTGCGCCGCTGCTCACTGCCCCGGCGCAAAATCCGCCGCCTTTTGCGCCATATAACCCGGCCGCGCAATCACGACCAACGGATGTTTTTTCTTCTTCTTATCGTTAAGCTCCATCGGAGTTCCGTCCGCATTCACGATGCTCACCACCAGCTTGTGATACCTGCCGTCCTGCGGCGTCGTAGGCGAAAACCCGATCGTGTATTGGTTCCGCAAAAAGGCCGCCACCGAGCTGAAAATCCCCGGCAACTCTCCACTGAACCGCGGGAACCACGCATAGCCGCCGGTCATGTGAGCGAATTGATTCAGCTGATTCTTCGCCTGTTCGTAGCCGATTGGGTCGCCGCCGTACAACTCGATCTCCTCGCCCGTACCGACGCAGAAGACGGTCACGTCCGTTTCCTTCATGAGGTTATAAGTCTCGTCCAGGCGGTGATGGCTGATCGTGTCAATACCCCTGCTTAACACCAAAATCGCTTTCTTCCCCTTCACATCCTTCAGTTCGTCAATGGTCCCAAACAACGCATCAAAGAGCGCCGATTCGTGGAATGCAGGAAAGCCGTAAGCAAGTTGTTGCAGCGCCGCGTGAACCTGATCGACATTGTGCGTAAAATCCACTTGCAGCGTGGATCGCAGGTCGAACGTCTTCAGCGCCACCCAATCGGTCGGCTTCAACTGGCTTAAAAACGCGTCGGCCCAGATGGCGTCTTTGTATCCGAAATACCCGTAAGCCTGCGCGCTGTATTCCAGCAGCATCACGATCATGATCGGCGCATCGGTTGGCGCGAAATTGGTCACCTGCTGCTCCACGCCGTTGTCGGTCACCTTGAAATTGTCGCGCTTCAGCCCGGTCACGATGTTGCCGTCTTTGTCCGTCACCACGGCATCAATATTCACCAGGTTCGATTGAACCGTAATCTCAGACTGCGAGCTCGGCGGCCCGCTCTGCACCGGAATTTTCTTTTGGCTTGTCGGCGGAGTCGGCGGTTCGGTTTCAGCCGGCGCCGGAGCTTGCGGTCCCTGCTCTTGCCGCGCAAAGGCGGTGAACGCTTGAGGCGGTATTCCCAGAGCCGCTACCAACACTCCGAGAAGCGCCGCACGGTGCCAAGTCATGGATCGCATATTTACCCCCGCCATTTAGGATGCCCACAAAGCTCTGGTCGGATGGTTCGCCTTTCGCGGCAAAACGCCCTTCCTCGCCCAAACGCCCCGTAGCCACATGATAGTATGAAATATTCCGCTGCGCGAATCATGCGCGCGAGCATAAAGGGAGGCAAGAACGAATGGTGCGAGAGAAATTGCTCATTGCAATGCTGATTTTGGTCGGACTGCTCGCAGCCGCGCCTTGGTCGTACGCCCAGAGCGCTCCCGCGCAACCGGCTTTGCCTTCTCCCGCGCTCGTCCAGATCGAAACCGAGGCCACAAATTGGCTCCAAGGCCTCGTCCGCATCAACACCACGAATCCTCCCGGCAACGAGCTCGCCGCCGCAAATTACATCAAGGGCATTCTCGACAAGGAAGGAATTAACTCTGAAGTCTTCGAAACGGCTCCCGGGCGCGGCTTCATCGTCGCCCGCCTTTCGTCCAGCCCCGTTCCCGATCCCGCTAAGGCCCTCCTTTTGCTCGGCCACCTCGACGTCGTAGGCGTCGATCGGGCCAGGTGGACTCTCGATCCCTTCGGCGGCGTCATCAACGGCAGCTATCTTTACGGCCGTGGCCTGATCGACGACAAAGCGATGGTCGTCGCCAATATGGCGACTCTGATCGAACTCAAGCGCAGCAATGCACATCTTAACCGCGACGTAATTTTCCTCGCTGAAGGCGACGAAGAGACTGGCGGCGCCCTGGGCATGCAGGCCGTCGTCACGAAGTATTGGGACAAAGTTGCCGCCGGATTCGCGATCAATCAGGGCGGCGATCTTCAGATGAAAGACGGCAAAGTGCAATTCATCGGCGTCCAGGTCAGCGAAAAAGTCGATTCAAAGGTGGACGTAATCGCCACTGGCACGCCCGGTCCCGCCGCGCTGCCGCTCAACGACAATCCCGTTGCGCATCTCTCAGCCGCCATCGCGAAAATCGCGGCCTATGACACTCCCGTGCAATTCGATTCCGTCACGCGCTCCTATTTCGAAGCGATTGCGCCCGCGCAGGATGACGACACCGCCAAATGGATGCGCGCCCTCGACACGGCCGACCGCGGCCAACACGCCGCTAAAATCATTTCGGACAAAAATCCCGTATGGGGCGCGATGATTCGCGATACGATCTCGCCGACCGTTTTTCAAGCCGGCACAAACGCAAATCTCATCCCCGCACAGGCAAAAGCCGTGCTCGATATCCGCATGCTTCCCGGCGACCCGCTCGATTTGCTCGTATCAAAACTGAAAGCCGCCGTAAACGACCCGGCAATTCGCTTTGACGTCGAGCCCGGCGCCGAACCCGCGCCTTCGTCTTCCGTCAGCTCGGATCTTTACAATTCAATCACGCGCGTTGCCGCCAGCGAATTCCCCGGTGCGCCGGTCGCGCCCTATCTTTCGCCCAGCGCAACGGATTCGTCTTTCTTGCGCGAACGCAGCGTCCAAACCTACGGCCTGCTTCCGTTTCCGCTCACCGCGGAAGATCGTGCACGCACGAATGGCAATGACGAGCGCATCCCGCTCGATGCATTCCGCAAGGGAGTGGAATTCATTTACAACGTCGTCAGCGGTTTTGCCGTCGAAAAGTGAGCCCGATGCCCGAGCGCAGGGCGAAGATAGTCTGCACCCTGGGACCTGCAAGCCAAAGTCCGGCGATGATCGAAAAGCTCATCGCCGCCGGGATGGACGTCGCGCGCCTGAATTTCTCTCACGGCACCCACGAAGAGCACGCCGGGCTCATTAAATTGGTCCGCCGCGCCTCCGACCGTCACCGCAAGGGCGTCGCAATCCTCGCCGATCTGCAGGGTCCAAAGATTCGCACGGGCCTGATCGAAGGCGGCGCGCCGCTGCGCCTGCGTTTCGGCCAGAAATTCTTCCTCACCACGCGCAACATCAAAGGCACCGTCGACGGCGTCAGTACCACGTTTCGCGGCCTTCCTCACGCGGTTCGCAAAAGCGACAGCATCCTGCTTGCCGACGGCGGCATCGCGCTTCGCGTTCTCTCCGTTCGCGGCCAGGACGTGATTTGCCACGTAGAAAACGGTGGCATGCTCGGCGAACACAAAGGCATCAATCTTCCCGGCGTGAAGCTGAAAATTCCTTCGCTCACGAAAAAGGACATCGCTGATCTTGGTTTCGCTTTGTCAGCAGGAGTGGAATACGTCGCCCTTAGTTTCGTTCGCAGCGCAAGGGACGTCACCGCTGCCAAATCGCTAATTAAACGCGCCGGCAAAAGCACGCCCGTTATCGCCAAACTCGAAAAGCCCGAAGCCATCGAGCACCTCGACCAAATCCTCGCCACGGCGGACGCGGTTATGGTCGCGCGCGGTGACCTGGGCGTCGAAATGAGCCCCGAAAGAGTTCCCGTTGTGCAAAAGCAGATCATTTCTCGCGCTCGCAACGCCCTCGTGCCCGTCATCACCGCCACGCAGATGCTCGATTCGATGGAAAAAAATCCGCGCCCCACGCGCGCCGAGGCTTCCGACGTAGCGAACGCGATTTTCGATGGCAGCGATGCGCTCATGCTTTCCGGCGAGACGGCAGCGGGTCAATATCCTCTCGAGGCTGTCAACATGATGGACCGCATCATCCGTGAGGCCGAAGCGAACATCTTCGACCCAGCCCGCCCCTCGCGCTTCGAGGAATTGCGCATCAGCGAAGTAATTGCCGGAGCGGTCTGCCGCGCAGCCGAAGAGCTGAAGATGAAAGCCGTCGTCGTGTTTACAGAAACCGGCGCATCCGCGCGCCTCGTCTCCAAATACCGCCCTCGCGTCCCGATCGTCGCCTTCACGCCCAATCCGGAGTCTTACCCGCGAATGGGCCTTCTCTGGGGCGTCGCTCGCGCGCCGTACCGGCGACCTGAAGAACATCGACGAACTCACGCGCGAAGCCGAATCGCGCCTCCGCGACGAACGCATGGTCGCAGACGGCGACGTCATCGGCATCATCGCCGGCACTCCCGTCGGCGCCCGCGGCTCCACAAACCTCATGCGCCTCCGCCGCATCGGCGCCATCCCCAAGCGCAGCAGGTTCTAGGAATTTGGCTTTAGAGGGAGAGCCGCGGCCTTCAGCGCGGCACGCCTCGATTTTTGCTTTAAAACCCGTCCGCCGTCGTCAACGTAGCGTTCTTGACGCCGCCCCAGCTCTTTGTCATCCCAAGCGAAGCGAGCGAACTGTTTTCCAACTAACAGAGACGCTGCTCGCTGGGCCATGCTTATGCCTGTAATCTACGAGGCAGCACTTTAAACATAGCGCCGGCATTTGCCCCGCGCCTCACAGCGGGCACGCCCGCCTTTCGCGCGAGGCCGGCAGCCTTTAGCTTTTGATGTTGTCTCTCCGGTAGGTAAGGTCTGCTTTCTTGCGTCTGCCTTCTTCTTGCTGCTGTTTTCTCGCCTCTAGCCTTTTCCTCCCGCCTCCAGGCTACTCATGCCGCAGCGCCACCATCGGGTCCACTCGCATCGCCCGGTGCGCGGGCAGATAAGCAGCAAGAAGCGCCGCTGCGATTATAGCCACCGCGCCAACCGCGAGCGGCTCAGCGAGACTCGCGGGTGGGCTTCCGATCAAACTAGCGGCGACGCTCCGGGTACCGAACACAAGCGGAACGCCAACAGCCAAACCGATACAGACCAGGAGCAACGCCTGTCGAAGCACCATGCGCATGAGGCTGCTCTGCGTCGCGCCCAGCGCCATGCGGATACCGATCTCGTTGGTGCGTCGCGTGACTCCGTAAGCGAGCAGGCCGTAAACGCCGATCATCGTCAGCAGCAAGGCGAACCCGGCAAAAATCCAAATGGCGGTACGGTAGAAACTCGGTCGGGCGAAGGCCTCATCCAGGCGCTGCTGCATCGTTTTAACGCTATAGACAGGAACTTGCGGATCCACAGATTGAATCGTGTCACGGATTTGAGCGAGGTGATCTCCAGCTTGGCCACTGACGCGAGCCACGATCACCGTCGCGAAAAAATTGCCCGGCGTTTTGGACGGTACGAATACCTGAGGTGAATTTGCGACTGCCGGGTCAGTGTCATAGTCCATCGCCCTGACCACACCCACGATTGTCGACTCCTTTGGTACAAAACCCGGCGCGCGGGAGATTGTAAGTTGTCTCCCTACCGCATCGGCTGGCGATCCAAACTGTTCGGCAAATCGTTCGTCGACGACCGCGATCTTGGCGCCAGAGCGCACTTCGGCGTCATTGAATTCGCGCCCAAATAGGATTCGTCCGCCCATCGTTCGGAAATAGTCTGAGAAGATCGGCACCATCAGGGAAGCACGTTTCGCTGGATGACCATCCATGCCGAACCGTCCTCCAATAAATGTCGTGGCGTAAAGCGGCAGGAATTCCGTGGCACTCGCGCTGCGAACGCCGGACAGCCTCCGGATGCGGTCAAGAACATCGTCAAAATAAGCGAATTCCCGCCCCTGGCCTTGACGGGTTGTGCCATCCAACGACACACTTGCGGTAGCAATTCCGTTCACGTTGTATCCGCGATCGATTCTCATCATGTGCTCGAAGGCACTCCCTACGGACACGGCAGCCGCGAGCAGAACCATCGTCAGCGTCACCTGTGCAACAGCCAAGCCATTCTGAAGGATATGCGACTCACGGGTCCTGACCGAGCCGCGCACTCCGAAAGAGTGCAGCCGCGTCACGTAAAGCAAAGGCAGAACACCTGAGAGCACCGCCGTAACTACTGATGCGACTACCGTGAAAATCAGCACAGGTCCGGTCAGGCTTGAATACGACTGCGCGCCAAGCGGGCGGCTTCGACCTTCGCCGCGAGCGAAGTCGTCCAAAATGCCACCAGTAATCCAGCCACGGCGGCGACGGAAGAGAGGAGCAGGCATTCCGTCAGCAACTGCCGCACCAATCTGCTGCGGCTTGCTCCCATCGCAGCGCGTACTGAAAGTTCCGGCGTGCGCTCGGCCGTGCGCGCCATCAAAAGCCCCGCCAGATTGGTGCACACAATCAGCAAAACTAACGCGACTGCTCCCATCAGTAGCAGTGAGGCTTCCCTCACGGGTCCCAGGAGTGCGTCCCGAAGTGAAATCATCTTGGGACGCAGATTGAGATTGCCGCCGCCTCCGCGCTCCGGCGGCGCTTCCGCGGCGAACACGGCTTGCGCCTGCTGCAGCGAGATGCTGGGTTTCAGGCGCCCAATGGCTACCCATCCGTCGTTGCCCGGCGTGAAAGCTCCCGGTTTCCAAACCGCCGTCTTGTTCGGATAGTCAAAGCCCGGTGGCGCCACGCCAATGACTGTGAGTGCGTCGCCGTCGATCTGGATTGTGGTGCCCAGTGCTTTTGGGTCACCTCCAAAAAGATCCTGCCAGAGCCCATAACTGATCACCGCCACCGCGTTGCGGCCAGGCAGTCCCCAACCCGATGCGTCTACCTCGTCCCCGGGGTCAAATCCGTGCCCCAATATTGGTTGGGTACCCAGCACGGAGAAGAAATTCCAGGATGTCTGCGAAACATGCGCCCGAATCACGCCCCTTCCGCCACGAAGGTTTGCGTCTATGTCCTCAAAGGCCGCAGCGTCTGCAAAATATTCACGCTGCCGTCCCCAATCGTGAAACTGGCTGGCCGTATTGTGGGGCGGAACGAAATTCTGTAATAGGGCAAGACTGTCGGGCTCACGAAATGGCAGTGAACGCAGCAGTAATATGTTCACTACGCTGAAAACTCCGACGTTCGCACCAATGCCTAGCGCGAGTGTGAGGATGGCGACGGTGGTAAATCCCGGATTCTTCCGCAGCATCCGCAATCCAAACCGTACATCTGCAACAATCGACTCGAGCCAAGGCAGTCCTCGCTGCTCGCGCACCGCCTCCTTGATCTGCTCGCCTCCTCCCAACGCAATCCGCGCCGCCCGCCGCGCCTCTTCCAGTGTCATCCCGCGTTCCACATTCTCCTCAGCGAGCATCTCCAGATGCAAAGCAAGCTCCTCCTCCAACTCCGCATCCCGCGGCCCTTTGCGGAACATTCCCGCCACTCGCTTTGTCCACTCCCGCACTCGACTCATCCCTCGCTCCAAGGGTGGAATTCGACGAACTCCTCGCGGCGATCACAACCACGTGCGCCGGCTTCGCGCTGCGCGTCATTGCGGCGGATCTGCACGTTGGCTCCCGATCGTGCAAGAAGGGCCGACGCTTCTTAGGGGGTCGGAGCTTCCGCTCCGACAAAAACAATGCGCGAAGCGCGTACCGTTGCGCCGCCTCATTCGTAGCAAGTATTCGACTCTTGCGGGCGTCCAGCCAAAAGCGGAAATCTCGCTCGCAGCCTGCTCTCAAGCCCGGTTCTTCTAGCCACTAATTGCTTGCCACTGCTTTTCCGGCCTTCAAAACCCGCGCAATAATCGCCGCCGTTTGCTCCCAATCCCGCAGTTCCTTCTCCAATTGCTTCTTGCCAATTTTCGTCAGCGTATAAAACCGCGCTCGCCGGTTATTCTTCGAAACTCCCCAATTGGACGAAATCCATCCGCGCTGTTCCAGCCGCACCAGCGCCGGATAGAGCGTCCCCTGATCATCTGCAGTTTAAAACTCGATGTAACTCAAGGAAAACAAACGAGAGGCGTCGTTTCTAATCGCGGTCGAAAAGGCTTTTTTTGTCAGGAGAAGGCAAAGCGGCGATTAATTAACACAAAAGGCGTGATTTTCAAGTCGGCAAAAGGGAAGGCGCAGGGCAGCTCAGTCGCCGCTGCTGGGCGTGTGCGTCGAGTTCGAGGCATAGCGCTGCGCGCTGGAACTCATCGTAACGTCGCGCAGATAGCGCCACGGATTCACGGGCGTATTGTAAATCCGAACTTCGTAATGCAGGTGCGGACCCGTGCTGCGCCCGCTGTCGCCTTCGAATCCGATCACGTCGCCGGCTCGAACATGCATGCCGACCTGCACGTTGAAGGCTGAGAGATGCCCGTAACAGGTGCTCACTCCGAATCCATGGTCGATCACAATGAAGCGTCCATAGCCGGAGCGCTCATCGGCTTCGATCACAACTCCGTCGCCAGTCGCATGGACGGCATCGCCGTAATGCGACGCAATATCGAGTCCGGCGTGGAACGCACCCTCACCGCTGAAGGGATCCATGCGTTCGCCAAAATGTCCCGTAATCTCGCCGACCACCGGCCAAAGCTTGGGCACGATTCCGAGGCTACTAAGCTGATCGGCCGGAAGCAGCCGCGTGCCTCCCGCGGACATGGCCACAGCCGTCACGTTCTTCTGCAGGTAGCTGAATTCGTCCACCGAGTTCTGATAATCGGCGTCGTCGTCCTGCGGTGCGGCGATATTGTCGCCGTCCGTCAGCCCAAAGGGCGTCTGCCGGAAGCGCGTGATCCCGTAGGCCATGGCGACTTCGCCCGCCAGGGACTGCAAAGAGTCAAGCCGCTGGTTCGTATCTTTCACCTGAGTCTGGAGCGCCTGATACTGCTGCTTGAGGTTGTCCTGGTCCCGCCGGAGCGAGTTGTAACTCGTCGCCTTCCACAGCATCCTGGAATAGGAACCAACCGCCGCCGCAACGGTGATCAGCCCGACGACGGCAAAGACGCCCAGCACGTGGAGGGCATACGCAGGTATGCGCATGCGGCGCATGGCGCCGGAGCCGCTCGAGGCAATGAAAAATGTGTAGTGCTTACTCTTCATTCGCCAGTTTGCCCAAAATGGCTTTCCCGATTGATTTCCCGATTGGCTGAAAGCCGTCCGCCCCTTGCACGGCTTGCCGGTACCGCAAGAACAATCTCGAAGAGTCTGAACCGAGAGCCCTGGTCCGAAACCCAAGAAATTCTAATCATCCTGACACGTTGCGTCAATCCGTAATTCCATTTTGTGTAGATTCGGGGCTATGCCGCTCAGCTCCGGTGCCCAGCTGGCTGCGTCTCTTTAATCACATAAACCGCCAGAACGTTGCCGAGCACGGCCACAGGAGCCAGGTACATCGAAACGAAACTGCGGTCACGCAGGATCGCCTCCGTCAACCAAGCGACGATTAGCACGAGCGATGACAGCCACAGAGTGATGCCGATCTGTCTCTTGTCCATCGTACCCTCCTTGCCGGACTCAGGAATACTCGCCCGGCTTCGCGTCTCCCTCTATAATCACGCCGGATTAACTCAAGAAAGGCTATCCTACGCCGGGCCTGTCCCACAACTGTACAGGGGTCCAGAAGCGGCGTTTACGCCCAATGGCCAGCAAATGCCAGACGAAGACCATCTGATCCGCCGTATAGCGCGCGCAATCCCTTCATTCTCAGGGACTAAGGGCCTGCTCGCCGGCGTCCCTATAGGCATTGGGGACGACGCGATGACGCTTCGCACTGGAGGCAAAAGAGATCTGGTCGTCACGGTCGACTCCTTCGTAGAAGGTGTCCATTTCCTTGCGGATCGGCACCCCCCAGAGTCAGTCGGCTATAAGGCGCTAGCCAGGGCGACGAGCGACTTGGCGGCGATGGGTGCAAGTCCTCGGTACTTTCTGCTTGCCCTAACCCTCCCTCGGGCGCGCACTGGCAAGTGGTTGGACAGAGTGCTCGGCGGCATGAGTGCGGCGGCGAGTTCTCTGGGACTGCACCTCGTCGGCGGTGACACAACGCAGAGCATGCTTGTCTCGATGAGTATCACGGTCATTGGCGAAATTGCCCCAGGTCGCGCGCTGGTTCGGTCCGGGGCCAAACCGGAGGACCTTCTTTTCGTCAGCGGCACCCTCGGCCGGGCGCAACTGGGGCTTGAGCTGCTTCAACACGGATTGTGGCGCAACCGCCGGTTCCGGCCTCTTCTTGAGGCTCATCTTTTTCCCCGCGTTCGTTTCGAACTGGGAGCATGGTTAGCCAAACATCACCTAGCGTCCGCCATGATGGATATCTCTGACGGACTTTCCACGGATTTAGCTCGGCTCTGTACAGCCAGCCAGGTGGCCGCGCGCATTTACGAGGACAAAATTCCGTGCGTCAAGATTCCGCCTGGCCTAAAGCGCCTGAGAGGACTCGGGCGTTTGAGCGACCCGCTCAGGATGGCCTTGTACGGCGGCGAGGATTACGAACTTCTCTTCACTGTACCCGAGAGGCTGCTGAAAGAGCTTCGACATGCGCCAGGCGCAAAGCGCCTCCGGGCCATCGGCGAGATTCGCAGCGGCAAAGGCGTTTCGCTGCTGACCGCGAAAGGGAAGACTCGAACGCTCGAGGCGCTTGGCTGGGACCCCTTCCGCGATAAATAGCGAGTCGCGCTAATGCGATACAACTTGCGCGGGCTCGGCAGGCACGACACCGCTTGTGGGCAGCTTCACTGGAGTGGCAGGAGGTGGAGCGGCTGAGCCGCTGTTCTGCAGTCCTTGTTCAGCAGCATCCGCTGGCGGCGCAGTATCGGCTGTATCGACCTCCTCGTGCTGCGTCGGCGCTAGACGCTCGAGCGGCACAACATTCGGGAAATCTTCGACTGGCATCCCTTTCAGCCCCTGCTGCATGAATTCCAGCCAAATCGGCAGCGCAGCACGAGCACCGGTCTCCTTCGGGCCCAGCGACACGCGCTTGTCGTCGTTCCCAACCCAAACACCCGCGGTCACCTGGGGCGTGAAGCCGATGTACCAGGCATCGGTAAAGTCATTGGTCGTCCCCGTCTTGCCGCCGGAAAATCGGCCTAGTTCTTTGGCACGGACGCCCGTGCCGAACTGCACCACGTCTTCCAACATTGCGACCATCGTGCGCGCCGTTTGCGGGCTGATGACGTCCGTTACCGCAGGATGCGCCTCTTCCAACAGCGATCCGTCGTACGTCGTCACACGGCGAATTTCGTGCGGCGCGATGTGGATTCCGTCGTCGGCGAAAATCGTGAATCCTGAGGTGTGCTCCATCAGCGTAAGGTCCGCGGCTCCAAGAGCGAGCGGCAGATACGGGGGCAAAGGGCTTGTGATTCCGGCCCTCCGCGCGAGATCAATCACGTTCTGAATCCCGACGTGATCGAGCAAACGCACGGCAGGAACGTTTCGTGAGTCCGCAAGAGCGCGTCGCAGGGTGATGCGGCCTTCAAACCTTTCATCGTAATTGTGGGGCGTATATTCCTGCCCTCCACTTACGAAGCTGACCGGCGTATCTGAAACAACGTCGAACGGCGTTTCGCCCTGCTCGAGCGCCTCCGCGTAGACGTAAACCTTAAACGAGCTGCCCGTCTGCCGGTACGCTTGAGTCGCGCGATTGAACTTCGATTGCTCGAAATCGTAGCCGCCAACCATCGCCTTGATCTCGCCCGTCGCGTTGTCAATCGCGAGAAGACCCGCCTGCACGACAGGAACTTGTTCCAGCTCAACTTCAGCGGCCGTAGCAGAGATCTGCTTTATGTTGACATTCACAAGATCGCCGGTTTTGAGGAAGTCGCGCGGCGACTTGTACTGAGTCCAGGCAAAATCCGCGGGTGTAAGCATGGCGTGGTAACGACCTATCTTGATCCAAGCAAATGTCGGCTGCACAGAAGTGACCAGCCCCGTCACGTAATCGCCCTTTTCGATATCGCCACGCCAGTCGTCGCTCTGGTACTTATCGAGCGTTCCCAAATGCTGATCGAGAATGTTCGTCAAATGTCCGCGCCAGCCATGGCGGCGATCGTACGCGTGCAGTCCGTCGCGCACGGCCTGATCGGCAGCCTTCTGCATCTGCACATTCAACGTGGTATAGACGCGAAGCCCCTGCTCGTGAACCGCTTCGGTACCGTAAGTGCGTTCAAGATATTCACGGACGTCTTCCACAAAGTAAGGAGCTAGATCGTTCTTGTTACTTTCAATATGAAGGCCGAGTGGCTCCTTAACTGCGGCATTCGCCTGCGCCTGCTTGATCTTGTCGTTTTTTACCATCAACGAGAGAACAAGATTGCGGCGCGCGAGAGCGCGCTCAGGATGTAGTACGGGAGAATAAATTGGCCCGCGAATGATCGCTGCAATCGTGGCCGCTTCGGCCAACGTCAACTGGCCGACCGGCTTGTCAAAATAATATTCCGACGCAGCTTCGACGCCGTAATTGCCACTGCCGAGGTAGATTTGATTGCAGTACATCGTGAAGATCTGGTCCTTTGTGTAATGCCGTTCGATTTCAAGGGCCAGAATCATTTCCTGGATTTTGCGGTGGAAGCTGCGATCGGCGCGGTTGAGAAAGAGCCCGCCCGCCAGTTGCATCGTCAGTGTGCTTGCACCCTCGGCGCGACGCCCGCGGACGATATCCCTGTAGGCAGCTTCGGCGACGCGAGGCAGGTCGATGCCGAAATGTTGCTCAAAGTGCTCGTCCTCCGTGCTGATAATTGCATTCTTTAATACCGCAGGAATTTGGTCGTAGGTAAGCAGAATACGGCGCTGCAGAGCGAACGTGCCGATCGATTGGCCGTCGTCTGCATAAAGCTCGGTGATGACGTTCGGACGATAATTCTCAAGCGCCTGAATTTCCGGCAGATCGCTCGAATAAACGAACAATAGGCCAAGACCAACGCCGAGGCCGATCGCGCAAAGCACGAGAAAGGTAAATATCAAGCGGCCAAAAAACGTGCCGCCGGCGATCCTCATTCGCGAGGACTGCGAACTCTGCGAACTCTCTTCCATCTCTATAAGAGCATTCTAGCTCATCCGGCCGCGCTCAGAGCAGAGCTACCGGCGAAACGTGTTCGCGAATGTGCAACCAAGAGCACGAATAAATGCTGCCGCGGATAACCGTAACTCGTGAAAGAAGTTATTCGCCAGCTTTAGTACTGGAGGGTTCAGCCGGAAGGCCGACTCTCGTCAAAAGATTCTTGAGAGCAGCCGGATCAGAAATCGGTGGAAAGCACGTCGTTTCCACGCACACGAACGCCTGCGCGGCCGAAGGATCCAGATGCGGCAGCGTTTCGCGAAGGGTCCGCGGAAGCACCGCCTTAGCAAGCCGATCTGGCGTAATGCGGAGCACCGCTTTGCCGAACCGATAGACCTCGTGCGCAGCTTTTTCAAGCGCCGCTGCGTGCCGATCATCCGCAGCGCCGGTTATCACCACTTGCATTGAGTGCCAGGCATGCAAAAGCGCGGCGAGTCCGTACGTTCCCGCAAACAATCCGTACTGCGGCACTAGCCCCACAAAAGCTTCCAGGGTCTTCTCCGACCATTCGTGGTAAAGCCGTTCACCTGTGAATCCAAAAAGGCGATCAAGCACGATCGCCGCCACCGAGTTTGCTCCCGGCGTCGGCGAGTCCTGCAGTGGTTTGCGGCGAATTTCGAGTCCGCCCATGGCAGCAGCATCTCGCGGACGATCGAAAAATCCGCCGCCCTCCGGATCGCCAAAACGCGCAACGGCAAGCTGCATCGTGCGTTCGGCAGCATTGAAATAGCGCGCATCTACCGTCGCCTCAAATGCATCGAGCAACGCGCCGGCGCCAAACACCTGATCGTCGAGCGAACCTTCCAGCTTCGGCCCTCCCGCGCGATGCAGAAAGCCGCGCGATTCGTCCCAGGCTTCGGAAAGCAGGCGATCGAGCGCGTTGAGCGCAAAAGCGCGGCAGTCCTCTCGTCCGAGCGCGTTCGCCGCTTCCAGGTACGCAGACACGAACATGGCGTTCCAGCCGACGTAAAGCGTCTCGTCAATCGCAGGCGTAGGGCGGCGTTCCCGACGGGCGGCAAGCATCTTTGCCTTTGAACGATCAATGATGTGCCGGACTTCATCGGCATCAAGTCTGAGGGTGCGCGCAATCTCATCAACCGGCTGCGCGATCCACAACACATTTTTTTCGCGATTGTGATGCATCTCGCCGGTTTCGCGCACGTCATAGTAAAGCTCCATAACGCGAACTTCTTCCGGCGAAAGCGCCGCGCGCAGCTCGGCCAAGGTCCACGTGAAATAATCCCCGTCATCGTCCAGCGTCTGGTCTGCATCCTGGCTCGCGTAAAAGCCGCCGCGTTGCTGGTCCGACAAAACCTCATTGACCCATTCAATTGTCCCTTCGGCAACTTCTCGATAAAGCTGCTCGCCTGTGGCTTGGTACGCGTGCAAGTAGTTTTTCAGCAACTCAGAATTGTCATAAGACATTTTCTCGAAATGCGGCACGCACCAGCGCTCATCGACGGAATAGCGATGAAATCCGCCGCCGATCTGATCGTGAAATCCGCCGCTGGCCATGCCCTCGAGCGAGCGCTCGACCACGTCTTTCAAAAGCGCGCCGTCCGGCCACATCTGCCGCTCAAGCAGCAGGTCGAGAATGCTCGAGTGCGGAAATTTCGGCGCGTGGCCAAAGCCGCCATATGTCTTGTCGAAGAGGCTCAGGCTCGCTTCAACAATCGCTTCGATCACTGAAGCGTCAAATTCTCCACGAGCACCGTGGAATATTTCGGCTTTTGCGACGGCTTCCTCCAGCGAACGCGCCGTGTTATCGATTTCGGAGCGTTTCTTTTCAAAAGCGTCCGCCACCGCGAGCAAAATACGCTTGAAACCCGGCCGGCCCATCGTGTCATCGGGAGGGAAATAGGTCCCACCGAAAAACGGCTTGCCGTCAGGCGTAAGAAAAGCTGTGAGGGGCCATCCGCCTTGTCCCGAAATCGCGCTGATCGCCGATTGATAGCGCGAATCCACATCCGGCCGTTCGTCGCGATCGACTTTCACGGCCACGTAGAGCTTATTGATCAACTCGGCGATTTCCGCGTTTTCGTAACTCTCGCGATCGATCACATGGCACCAGTGGCACCAGACCGCGCCGATATCGAGCAACACCGGTTTCTGCTCGGCGCGCGCCTTTTCAAAAGCAGCGTCCCCCCATTCGTGCCAGTCGATGGGCTGGTGCGCAGCCGAGCGAAGATAAGGGCTCGCGGAATCCTTCAATCGATTTTCCGTTGTACTCATGCTTCCACGCTATCACACGCATTCCGGTGCTACCATTGGCTTCGAAGAAGTCGGGGACCGTACGGCAAGGGTCTGCGCTGACGCCCGCGGTCGTGTGGCGAAATATGAATCGACTACGAATTTTCGCAACGGTGATCAGTTGTGCGTTAACGCTGATTGTGGCAGTTTCCGCATGTCGACGCGCGGCCGCTCAGAATCGTCCGCCCGTGTTGTCCGCGCAGGAAACTGAGATCATGCAGCAAATTAGGGGATTACGTTCACTCCCGGACGATACTCGGGCGCAAACCACGCGAATGCTTGCGCTGCAAATTCGGGACCTTCCGGATTCCGTTAACAAACGGATGCTTGCGAACAGCCTCGCCGACCTCTCGACCGAAGGCGACTTCGGCCGCGACACACTCCAAGAGGTGGCCACCACTCTCGCGGATGCGCTGCAGAAGCGTCCGCTGCCAGTTGCGAAAGATGGCCGCCCGCAAGAGCCTTATCTGGAACTCGCGCAGCTCGTCCGTTACGAGCATGTCAATACTGCCTTGAATGATCCGCAGTTTTCAGCGGCGATGGCCATGTTGAAGCAGGCTGACGCGCGCCGCCAAAGCGCAGACTTTGCGCTCAAAGACCTAAGCGGGAAAACGTGGTCGTTGCAGCAGCTGAGAGGCAAAGTAGTGCTCGTAAACTTCTGGGCTACGTGGTGTCCTCCCTGCCGAAAAGAAATTCCCACGCTCGATGGACTCTACAAGCACTTCAAAGGTCAAGGCTTTGTGGTTTTGGGGATTTCGGACGAGAAAGCAGAGACAGTAAAGCCCTTTGCCACGGAACAAAAGATTTCGTATCCCGTGTTACTCGATCCGGGACGCAAGGTGAACGAATTGTTTGAAGTCGATGGAATTCCCAAAAGCTTCGTTTATGACCGCAATGGCAGGCTTGTGACCGAGTCGATTGACATGCGGACCGAGAAACAGTTCTTGGCGATGCTGGCGCAAGCCGGTTTGCAATAACGCCATTCGGTGAAAGCTTACTGGATGGGACTCTGGTAGTCCGTGTCGCGCGGATCGAGCGGCTTACGGCCGGCGAAACCTTCGTCCTGCCGATGATAAAAACGGATGCGATCCTCGCCGAGTTTCCAACAGAGATAGACTTCCTGATTATCAATGCGCGCGGGGAAGTCGAGCAGCCCGATATCGAGGTCCTTCACCACGCAGCCTGTTGCCTGGATGCGCTCCAGCGCCGCTTCCACCGCTTCGTGCAGCCGATTTCGCTCGATGCGCTGCTTGGCCACGCGCTCATAGGGAACCTGAAGTCCGCCAGATCGTTGAATTCTCTCAGCAAGAACACCGAGTTGCTCATCGTAGCCGGAAAGCTTGCGGTGTGTTTCCATCGCTTCGATCAGCACAGGCTCCAGCTGCGCGCGCAACCGCTCAGCTTCGGTGAGAGAAAATATCTTGCCGTCGTCTTCGGCCATTTAGGTTGGCTCCCAAGAAGTCAGCCGGCGCATCCGCCTGCTCCGCGCGTCAGCCACCGATGAAAACCATCGAACGAGCCGGCGGCACAAAATCCGGCTCGTTAATGCGATGCCCTTTTTCCTTTTGCGCCACTATGGAGAGGATCTCACTCACGATTTCCTCGTCGCTGGCGCCGCCGTGCAGCAGGAATTTTAAATCGTGGTCTTCTTTGCTGAAAAGACATGTTCGCAGCTTACCGTCGGCCGTCAGGCGAATTCGCGAGCAATGTCCGCAAAATGGCTGCGTCACGGGCGCAACCAATCCAATCTCGCCTCGCCCGTCTTCGAAGCGATAGCGCCGGGCGGTCTCGCTCCGTTCGTGCGGAACGGGAATCAGCGGCCAGCGGGCCGAAATACGCTCGTGAATCTCCGCGGCCGTTACCACCTTATCGCGAGTCCAGGTGTGACCCGCGTCGAGCGGCATGAACTCGATGAAGCGCATGATCAGATTGAGGTCGCGCGCGAATTGAGCGAAATCTTCGATTTCATCGTCATTCAGGCCGCGCACGAGAACGGCATTCACCTTCACCGGCCGCAGCTTCGATGCTTGCGCGGCCTCGATGCTCGCGATCACCTGATCGAACGTCTTCGTGCGCGTAATCGCTTCGAAGCGTTCGGGCTTCAGCGAATCCAGGCTGATGTTGATTCGATCCAGACCTGAGGCGATCAGACTGTCGAGCCGCTCGGCAAGCGTGAAGCCGTTCGTTGTGAGCGAAAGATCGGGCACGCCAAGTGCCTTCAGTCGGCCAAGAAATTCCGCTACGCCGGGGCGCACCAGCGGCTCTCCGCCCGTGACGCGCACTTTGCGAATACCGAGACCGACGAGAACCCGGACGAGTCGCTCGTATTCATCGAACGTCAGGCGCTCTGCTCCGGGAATATCGTTCTCGCCTGAGCGGCAATAGACGCAGCGGAAGTTGCAGCGATCCGTAATCGAAACGCGCAAATCCGTGATTTGCCGGCCGAAACTGTCGGTAATAGCCATCGCCATTTAGCCGAAATGTCCGGGAAAACACAGCCATCCGCGGACCTACGGGGATACAGGAATTGTACGCTTGGCGGACGCGCAGGGGCAATCAGGCGTTGAACGCGCGGCCGCGGCTCAGGTTACGGATTTCCTTGCGATAATCGGGCGCGTAGATTTCGACGGTGCGGCACATCTCATAAAGCCGTGACCGGATGCGCTTTCCAATTCGATCCGTGAGCGAGTCCTCAGCGATCGGCGTTCGCAGGCCGGGTGCACGCGACGCGTTGGAAGGCGTTGCGGCCGAATCCCCGTCCAGATAATTCGTTGTCAGCAGCGTGACGCGTTTTTCGTTGTAGCGCGAATTCAGAATGTGCCCGACGGTTTCCAGCGCCCAAGGAGACGGCTTGCTCGCACCAAGGTCATCGAGAACGAGCACCTCCGTCTTCAGCACGGGCTCCAACACACTCATTTCGGTCGATTGGCTTTCGGGATTGTAACTATCCTGAATTTCCTTCAGCAGCTCGCGGTAATCGTAAAAAAGGCCGCTGTGTCCACGCAGAACGATCTCCTTCAGCGCCGCGACTACGAGGTGAGTCTTGCCCACACCGCACGGCCCCATCAGCAATAGGCCTTGCTCGCTCTGCATCTCGCGCACCGGCGAAAATTCCTGCGCAAAGCGCTCGACCAGGAGCTTTGCCTGCGCGAGGCTGCGGCGCCACCCATCGAGTTCCGCGCGCGACGGCCCCTCGATTTCGTTGTCTGTCTCATAGTTGGCGAAATCGCAGTGGCGGTAGCGTTCTGGAACGCGCGCTTTTGCCAGCGCGCGTTCCGCGCGATCGCCAAACGTGCAGTCGCAAGGCACGGCCCAAACTGGCTTCGCCGCACCGCTGCTCGATGCGGCCGAGTTGGCGGACGCGCTCTCCGCCAGCGCTTCTTCCGCCGGCCGCTCCACCGTCTTCCAACCGCTGCCATTGCAAACGGGACAATCTGCGCGTGCCATGGAGCAAGAATATTCGCACACGTAAGCGAGCGCAAGGCGATGCGCCTGTGAAAAGCCAGTGGCTTGTGGAAATAACAAGTAGCACTGCGGGAGTCGCCGCGACTATTTCTCGACGCGAATCGCATGCCGCGGCGCGGCGCGGACGATCGCATTGCGCGAGCGCCGCTCATCCGGGGTATGGAAGTTGTGCGCAACCTCGGTTCGCACAAATTTAATGAAGGCTTCCATCTGGGACTGCATGTCCGCCATTTTGTCGCGCATATTGAGGATAATTTCGATTCCGGCAAGGTTAACGCCGAGTTCGCGCGTCAGATTGAGGATCACTTCGAGCCGTTCGAGGTCCTGATCGGTATAAAGCCGGGTATTGCCCTGCGAACGCGAAGGCGTAAGCAAGCCAACGCGCTCGTAGAGTCGCAGAGTCTGCGGATGGAGCTTGTAAAGCTCGGCAACCGCGCTGATCATGTAACCGGCTTTGGCTTTTTTCCGGCCTCGGACTGCCATCTCCCATCTCTCCTCAAAACTTCACGTCGTTTGGTTCAACTCCGTCACAAAGCGGCGCGCGCAAAAATCTCACTGCGCGCATCCTCTGGCTCGAGCTTGGCCAGATCGCGTAAGAGCGTTCGGACGCGCTCGTCCTCCGGTTTGGGCACCACCACTTGCACCTCGACGATCTGGTCTCCACGCTTACCGGAGTGCCGTGCCGAAGGCGCGCCCTTTTCGCGCAAGCGAAGCTTCGTGCCGCTATTTGTTCCCGGCGGAATGCGCACCTGCGACCGCCCGTCAATCGTCGGCACCTCAACTTTGGCCCCGAGCGACGCCTCGGTTATCGTGATCGGCACCACGGTGTAAAGATCGTCGCCGCGGCGATCGAAAAAGGAGTGCGGCTGCACGTTCATAATGATGTAAAGATCGCCCGGCGGGCCGCCCTGCACTCCGGCATTTCCGCGTCCCGCCACGCGAACCCGCGACCCGGTCTGCGCTCCCGGAGGAATGCGGACGTCGAGCGTCTCCACTTTCTGCACGCGTCCCTCGCCGCCGCAATTCCGGCAAAGAGTGCGCAGCTTTCCGCTTCCGCCGCAGCGCGAGCAGGTCACCTGAAAACGCATCTTGCCGCCCGTCTGCGTCACGCGGCCCGTTCCGCCGCAGGTCGGACACGTCTTTTCTTCTCCCGGTTCGCACCCACGGCCGTGGCAGACGTTGCAGACGTCCAAACGCGTAAAACTCAGTTTCTTCACCGTGCCGCGCATCGCTTCTGCGAATGAAATATCGATCTGGTACTCGAGGTCGGTTCCAGGCTCGTGTTCGCGCACGGGCTGTTGCGCCGCGGTCGCGCCACGAAAAAACTGGCTGAAAAGATCCCGGAAGCTACCGCCCCCTCCCGGGCCCTGCGCTGCGCCGCCAAAGTCGAAGCCGCCGAAATCGAAATGAATATCTTCGGGCGGAAACGCCGCCGTATCCGCCGCCTGGAGGCGGAACCCCACCCGCGCCCGGTACGTTAAATCCAAACTGGTCGTACATCTGGCGTTTCTTCGTGTCAGAAAGCGTCTCGTAGGCTTCCTGGATCTGCTTGAATTTTTCTTCGGCCGATTTGTCGCCCGGATTCAGATCAGGATGATACTTGCGCGCGAGTTTGCGGTAAGCTGCGCGAATCTCTTTTACGCTCGCCTTGCGCGGCACTCCGAGCAGCTCGTAATAATCCGTTTTTGTCGTCGTTGCCATCGATCACAGATACCTATGAAAGCGGTGCCTTACGCGCCTGAAGGACCCCTCTTCGCCTCATGCCGGGCAAACGGCCCGTTCACAATTTCGCCCAGCGCTCGTTCCATTCCGAGAGTTCCTGAGCCTCGTGCGCCATCTCTTCCATCTTTTGCCGCTGGCCCTCTGAACGCCCCGCCATGGCGACTTCCTTCTGGCTAGCCCGCTCCATCCAGCGGTCCAACAATGCAACTTTCTGCTCAACGCTCGCCGGATCGGACTTGAATCGCAGGAACGTCCCCGTAATCTCAATCGAGCGCGGCGCGAAATCCGGCGGCACATCCTGCTGAGCGTCGTAAAAAAGGCGGCGCCAGTCGCCGGACGGCGAGGCGGTAATGGAAAGTTGCACGAGAAACACGTTGTCGCGAATCTTCTGGACTGCCTGAGGCGGACTTGACCGCCGTATACCGCTCGTCGTCAAATGACTCTCCCCGAAAACGCGAAGACACATTGAGGCGGTAGGGGCGCGTGCTCACCGCGCCCCACACTCTGGGCTGTCTTAGTTCGGCCGCTTCGATTCGTCCACGTCGACGAACTCGGCGTCCACCACATCGCCTTGCCCACCAGGCTGCTGCTGGCCGCTGGCACCGGGAACACCCGAAGGTCCTCCAGGTCCGCCCGGACCAGCATTGCCCGTCGCCGAAGCTCCCGCTGCCTGCTGCGACTTGTAAAGGGTTTCAGCGATTCGGTGCGAAGCCTTCGTCAGGCTCTCGAGCGCAGCATTCAACTGTTCGAGTTTGCCGTCAGAGAGAGCGCGGCGTCCCTCTTCAACTGCCTCTTCGGCCGCTTTTGCATCCGCATCCGAGAGCTTCTCGCGGTTTTCCTTGATCAGCTTCTCGGTCTGGTACACCATGCTGTCAAGCCGGTTGCGTGCATCGACCTCGGCGACGCGCTGCTTGTCCTCCGAAGCGTGCGCTTCAGCTTCCTTCGCCAACCGGTCTGCCTCTTCCTTGGTGAGGCCCGTCGACGACGTGATCGTGATCTTCTGCTCCTTGTTCGTCGCGGTATCCTTCGCCGAAACATTCAAGATGCCGTTCGCGTCGATGTCAAACGTAACCTCGACTTGCGGCAATCCTCGCGGAGCCGGCGGAATCCCGATCAACTGGAATTTCCCGAGCGTGCGGTTTCCGCTCGCCACCGGCCGCTCGCCTTGCAACACATGAATCTCCACCGACGTCTGGTTGTCCGCAGCCGTCGAGAAGACTTCGGATTTGCGGGTCGGAATCGTCGTGTTACGCGGAATCAGCACGGTCATCACGCCGCCGAGTGTTTCGACGCCTAGCGAAAGCGGCGTCACGTCCAGCAGCAGAATGTCCTTCACTTCGCCCGCGAGCACGCCGCCCTGAATCGCGGCGCCGACGGCAACCACTTCATCCGGGTTGACGCCCTTGTGCCCTTCGCGCCCGAAAATCTGCTTTACGAGCTCCTGGATCATGGGCATCCGCGTCTGGCCGCCGACGAGCACGACTTCATTGATCTTGCTTTTATCGACGCCGGCATCTTTCATACAAAGCTCGCAAGGACCAACCGACTTCTTCACGATGTCTTCCACCATCGACTCAAGCCGGGCCCGTGTGAGCTTTTTCACCAAGTGCTTCGGTCCTGTCGCATCCGCCGTAATGAAAGGCAGATTGATCTCTGTCTCCATCGTGGTCGAAAGCTCGATCTTGGCGCGCTCCGCCGCATCGCGCAGCCGTTGCAACGCCATTTCGTTACCCTTGCCGCGCAAATCGAGGCTCTCATCCCTCTTGAACTCCTCAATCAGCCAATCGACGAGCCGCTGGTCGATATTGTCGCCGCCCAGGTGCGTGTCACCGTTGGTGGCCTTCACTTCAATGACGCCTTCGCCTACCTCGAGGATCGAAATATCGAACGTGCCGCCACCGAAGTCATAAACCGCAATCGTCTCTTCCTTCTTTTTGTCGAGTCCGTAGGCTAACGCGGCCGCCGTCGGTTCGTTGATGATGCGCTTCACATCCAGACCGGCGATCTTGCCCGCGTCCTTTGTAGCCTGTCGCTGCGCATCATTGAAGTACGCTGGAACGGTGATCACCGCCTCGGTCACTTTCTCCCCGAGGAAGTCCTCCGCCGCTGTCTTCAACTTCTGGAGAATCATCGCCGAAATTTCCGGCGGGCTGAACTCCTTGCCCTGGGCAACGACCGCAACGTGGTCACCCTGCTTAACGACCTTGTACGGAACCATCTTCATTTCTTCACTGACTTCGTCAAACCGCCGGCCCATGAAGCGCTTGATCGAATAAATCGTGTTTTCCGGGTTAGTGATGGCCTGCCGCTTGGCCACCTGTCCCACAAGGCGCTCGCCGCTTTTGGTGACGCCCACCACCGAAGGCGTCGTGCGCGCCCCCTCTTGGTTGGGGATCACGGTCGGCTCGCCACCCTGCATTACGGCCACGACCGAATTGGTCGTGCCCAAATCAATTCCAATAATCTTGCTCATCAGTAGCTCCTAAGTAACGAACCGGCCGTGAGCCTGGCTCGCATCCTCTTCACGAGGAGCATAATACAGGTTGAGTGCGTTATTGTCAAGTATCTTGTACATCTCCGTATACAGCTGATACCGTTGCGCTTAGAGACTTTCCCATCGCGTGACTATCAGTCGCCATACCGCTTTAGCCAGGAATTAGGCAAATCACACCTCGAAAGTCGCATCCAACGTGGCGAAATCGATCGACTTGCCTTAATTTCCGCTTGGTTCGTGATAGACAACGTCGCTGGAGGGCCATGTCGAATGCTGTGTTACATTTCGCGCTACAATACGTCTGTCTAATCAAACACATTGGTGGGTGGGCTCATGAAGCAAAACAGCTATCCCGTAGGAAAGCGGCTCGCGGTCTGCGTTGCACTCGCAAGCGCCATACTTTTCGCCGCCATTGGATCCTCGGCGCTATCCGCAGAGCCTCGCGCGCAAAAAGCGGCTGCTCATCGCGCGGCAGTCCGGGCCGTAGCGCCTCTCGCCGCGCCTGTGAAGACTTACGGCTCCAAATCCGCGCCGATCACATTCGAGGCCTTCACCGACTATCAATGCCCTGCGTGCCGCGCACTCTATGAACAAGCGCTCAAGCCGATGATTGATGATTATGTGGCTTCGGGCAAAGTCTACTTGATCCACCACGATTTCCCACTCGCAATGCACCAATACTCCGGCCAGGCCGCGCGCTGGGCGAACGCCTCTGCGATGGTCGGCGAATTCGGTCCTGCGGAAGCAGCTCTCTTTGACAATCAACCGAGTTGGGAAGCCGACGGGAACATCTCGAAATGGGTTTCGGAAGCGATGCCGAAGGCCGATTTCGAACGTGTCCAAGCGATCATGAAGGACTGTACAACTCCCGCTCCGCAGGCGAGTACACCCAACGCCGATCCGCTCGCGAAGAGCGGCCACGGATGCCCGGTCGATTCGTATATTGCGCCCGATATTAAGATGGGCTTCGGCATACC
Source organism: uncultured Acidobacteriota bacterium (assembly GCA_963753205.1). Classification (GTDB taxonomy): domain Bacteria; phylum Acidobacteriota; class Terriglobia; order Acidiferrales; family UBA7541; genus Palsa-295. Next base: position 933,067 of record CAVWBL010000006.1, read on the forward strand.
CGTGAACTACACGCCGACTTACATCATCTTTTACAAGGGCAAGCAGATCGCGAGCAGTTCGAATATCGTTACATGGCCGATTTTGAAGCAATTTTTCGATTCGCTACTGAGCCAGTAAGGCGTTATTCTTTCTGCCATCGCAAGCACAGCTGAAAAAATACCGACGGGGGACGATTTGAATCTTGAACCAGATTTCCATGGACAGGCCGATAAGGCGATGTGGCGCCGCGCCGCGAAACTGCTTTGCGGAGCCGCCGCCTTCGCTCTTCTCGCAGTAGCGACGTTGCACGCCACGCCGCAAGCATCCCATGTAGCGCACAAAGCGCCTCCGACCAAAGCGGCCTTCTCCATTTCGGAACCCGTGAAAACCTATGGAACAAAGGGCGCGCCAATCACGCTCGAGCTTTTCACCGATTACGAGTGCCCCATCTGCCGCAGCTTTTACGAGAATACGCTGCGCTCCCTCATCAACGATTACGTTGCAACCGGCAAGGTCTATATCATTCATCACGATTTTCCGCTCTCTATGCACCCGTATTCGGGTCAGGCAGCGCGTTGGGCGGATGCCGCGGCAACGGTCGGAGAATTTGGCTCGGCCGAGGGCGCTCTTTACGATAACCAGGACGCATGGGCCGCAAATGGGAACATTGCGCCTTTTATTGCGCAAGCGATGCCGCGCTCTGACTTTGAAAAGGTGGCAGCCATCATGAAGGATTGCACGACGCCTGCGCCGCAGGTGACTATGTCTAACGTTGATCCGCTGGCCAAGAGCGGTCACTCATGCCCTGTCGATCCCTACATCGCAAAAGATATTGAGTTGGGTTACAAAGACAATGTCGACGCGACGCCGACCTACATCGTCTATCACAACGGGCAAAAAATAGCGCAGGCCTCCAGCTACGTCTCGTGGCCAATTTTTAGGCAGTTTCTCGATTCGATTTTGAGCCAGTAGGTTCGCGCACATGCGTCTCATGGCGGCGCGCAAAGCGGGCAAAATGGATCGGCGATCGAAACCCTGTTTGTTTCCGCGGAAGCCGGGCGCTGCCGTAAGGATTTCAGTTGTCCTAACCGCGATACTTTGCGCGGTTAGCATACTGCCCGCGACGCCTAGCCGGGCTCAGACTGCCCTTCGACCTCCTGACAAAACTTATGGCGTGAGCACCGCCCCGATTAAGATGGAAGTCTTTTCCGACTACCAGTGCCCCCATTGCCGCGAGTTCTATGATCAGGCGTTGCGCCACGTCATCGACGAGTATGTCCCCTCCGGAAAAGTTTATCTCGTTCATCACGATTTTCCATTGCTGGGACACAAGTATTCCGGCCAGGCCGCCCGCTGGGCCAATGCATGTGCCGAAGTCGGCGAGTTTGGTCCCGCAGAGTCTGCGCTTTATGACAATCAAGATTCGTGGGGTGCGGACGGAAACATAGCCAAATATATCGCCGCCGCGCTACCGGCGCCGCAGTTCAAGCGGGTTGAGGCAATTATGAAGGGCAGCACGTTGCCCGCGCCGCAGGCGACGTACGCCTCCAACGATCCGATGGCAGGCATCGCTCGCCCGTGCGCGACGGATCCCTACATCGTGCAAGATATCAAACTCGGATATAAAATATCTGCGCCGGGGACCCCGGATTTCGTGATCACGTATAGAGGTCACACGTTCGCGCCCGTTTATTTTGCCGTCTCCTGGCCTGTGTTGAAGCAGCTTTTCGATTCACTTTTACAGCAGTAGGAACGTTCTGACATGGAACAGACATCGCGCCAAAGAACCGGAAGAATTCTGCTGATTATCGGTCGTGTTGTACTCGCAGGAATTTTCCTGGCGGCGGCCTTCGGCAAGCTCAAACCGCTCACAGGAATGCCTTGGACGGTCGCTTCGGTGAAGACTTCTCTCGCTATGTTCGCGATGGGCGTCGACTCCTATCAGATACTTCCAGCCTGGGCAGTGAGCCCGGTCGCGCATTTCCTGCCTTTCTTTGAAATTGTGCTCGCCATCTGGCTCCTGAGCGGGCTTGCGCTGCGCGTGTCCTCACTCCTTTCGACATTGGCAATTTGCCTTTTTATTTACGCAATGTTCTCGGCGTGGCGACGCGGTCTTACGATCAATTGCGGTTGCTTTGGGCAAGGCGGAGCGCCCATCGGCCCCAAGGACATGATGCGCGACGGGTTTCTGTTTCTTCCGTTGAGCCTCGCGATCTTCATCGGCTCAGTGCTTATAAAACGCAAGCCACGGGCGGAGTCCACGGCGCAACCTATTGCTTTACCCGAAGCCGGTCGCTAATACGAAGCTGCAAGGCGGTGCGACGTGTCGAATCAACATCGCGCGAAGTGGATCGGGCGTCTGGCCGCCATTGGTCGCGTCGCGATGGGCGGAATTTTCGTCTTCGTCGCATAGGAGAAGCTGAAGCCATTAACCGGCTTGGCATGGTCTCTCGCGTCGGTCAGGGCTTCTCTTGCGATGTTTGCAATGTCCGTTGATGGCTACCAGATTCTGCCGCCATGGGGCGTCTCGGCAGTAGCGCACCTCTTGCCGTTTATCGAGTTGGGCCTAGGACTGTGGCTTATCGCCGGTGTCGGATTGCGCTTTTCGTCTCTAATTTCAGCTCTAGTAATGCTCACTTTTTTTGGCAGCGAGTTGTCTGTGTATCTGCGGAACATCCAGGCTCCTTGCGGCTGCGGCCTAATTCCAGGCGAACAGATCGGCCCCGTTTCGCTGTCGGATCAATAGGCCTCATCCGGCGCAACCTGCAGAGGCTGTGGCCGAGCGAGTTGTCGCCTGATCGGGTCACTCCCAACTGTCGCTTTTCTTTTGCCCTTATTCGCCCGAGCACAAGCTATTGGATACAACTCATTGCTTTCCGGTGGATTCTCATATAGTAAGGAAGTAGTAGGGGCGTCTCCGGCCTCACAAGGTAATGGAATTGAGAGCTTTTTTAACAACACGGCGTCGTATGCTCCAAGCAGGCTCGCTTGCCGGCGTTTTTCTGCTTTGCGCGCCGTTGGTGAGCGCCCGCAGGAACCACGCCACGGACGCGTCAGCCGACCCGATTGCGCCTGCATCGTCCCAGGTTCTCGATAGCGGCTTCCGCGATCTCTATCGGCTTGATTTTCGCTCCGCACGTGCACAATTCCAGGATTATCAAAAAGACCAGCCGGCCGATCCGCTCGGCAAAGCCGCGGAGGCAGCGACCTATCTTTACGAAGAGTTCAACGCGAAAGGCGTGCTCACCTCAAAATTCTTCCTCGATGACGATACATTCCTTGGGGGCGTGGAAGACAGCGGGGCCGGCGATCACAACACAGCGTTCCTCAAGGCCAATGCGGCGGCTCGCGCAGCTGCCAAGGCACGCCTGAAAATCGATCCGCATGACCCGCAGGCCCTTCTCGCGATTACGATGGCGGACGGCATGGAATCGAATTACGACGAGTTGATCGAAAAGAAGCAACTTCCTGCGCTGAGCCTGATGCGCCAGGCCGAGGACGAGGCGAAAACGCTGCTCTCCATCGATCCTTCCGCCAGCGACGCCTACGTTGCGCTCGGGACGAGCAATTACGTCATCGGTTGCCTTCCTGGATACAAGAAAATGTTCCTCTGGTTTGGCGGAATCCACGGCGACAAGGACCGCGGCATGGCGGAATTGCAAAATGCGGCCGACCACGGCCACTTTCTGCGGCCCTTTGCGAAGATCCTGCTCGCTTTAGCTTCCGAGCGCGAACATCAGGACGGCCGCGCCCGCGTCCTGCTGACGCAATTGAACAAGGAATTTCCTGAAAATCCGCTATTCGCCCATGAGCTCGCCCTGCTCGATCAGCGCAACCCAAAGCTGCTCAGCGCCCGCTAACTTTCAGCTCTTAGCCCCTTCATTCATTCTCTGATTGCTTGTTTCCGGATAAGAAGCCGATTCGCTTGGCGGGCGTTTCTGGCGGTTCCATGAGCTGGCGGATGGCTTCAAATAGCGCGGCAATATCTTCGTCGTGAGTCTCCATTCGTTGTTCCAGCTCGGCAAACTTACCGGCGAGTTCCTTGTGTGTGCCGATCGTTTCACGCAGATGGATGAATGCGCGCACCACATAGACGCTCACTTCGACCGCTCGTGGCGTGTTCAGGACGCTCGCCGCCATGATGGCGCCGTGCTCGGTGAAAGCGTAAGGCCGGTAACGGCGGCCGCCGCGTGCCTGTTTTGAGGTCGCGTTTTGCGACCTCAAATTCTCAGCCTCCTGCAGAGTCGTCTGGAACACAAAATCCGTGGGGAAGCGATCTCTGTTGCGCTTTACCTGCTCATTCAGCCGTTTCGTTGCGACCCCGTAAAGCTCGGCAAGGTCGGAGTCGAGAATCACCTTCTGCCCGCGGATCAGCAGGATGCGGGACTCGATTCGATCGGCAGGCAAAATCGCGGTCGCTTTCGGCATCAATCTCCGTTTTGAGGTCGCAAGTTGCGACCTCACTGGAATCATCTGTTGTAATCAGAAAAGAGGCGCACGGCCATCCGCTGCCAATGGCCATGCGCCCTTACGACCCGTTCGCGGGCTGGGCACCCGCGCGTTAAGCTCGGCTAGCCGGCGGCAGTGACCTTAGCCGCACCGGGCAGGCGAACCAGTTTCACATCAGTTATGGATGGCAAGCCGAGGATGTGTTGAACGACGGAAGTCTCAACCTTGCCGTCGAGCCCAACGAGCGCCAAGGCATCCGCTCCACGCGTTGCCGAGCGGCGGCCCAGCGTGAACGTCGCGATATTGATGCCGAGCGAGCCGAGCGCCGTGCCGATCTTGCCGATCACGCCCGGGACGTCGACATTACGTATAAGCAGCAGCATGCCTTCAAGCGGGGCTTCGAGGCCGATGCCGTCGAGTGCGAGAATGCGCGGCGAGCCGTCCTGACCGACTGTACCTTCTACGGTTAGCTCACTGCCTCCACCGCCGATCGTGACTTCCACCGTATTCGGAAATCCGCGCTCGCGGCGATGTGTCGTCTCTTCGACGACCAACCCCCGCGAAGAAGCCATATCCGCAGCGTTAACCAGGTTGACCTGCTCATCCAGCACCGCATTCAAAATACCCGCGAGGATCGACGCCCGAATCATGTGCGAGCCGAACTCCGATGGCTCTCCCGTGTAGCGGATGCGCACCCGGCTGAAGCTCCGTCCCGGGGCCGCCTGCGCCACAAAGGCGCCGAGGCGTTCGCCGAGTTCAAGATACGGCTTCACGCGGCGATACTGCTCGGCCGAAAGCGACGGCATATTCACCGCGTTGCGGATGATTCCTTCCGAGAGATAGTCCCTCACCTGATGCGCGATCGCGATGCCGACTTCCTCCTGCGCCTCGCGCGTTGACCCGGCGATATGCGGCGTTGCGATAACGTTCGGTAAGCCCATGAGCGGCGAATTTTTTGGCGGCTCGACCGCAAATGTATCGAGCCCGGCGCCCGCGAGATGCCCCGATTTAAGAGCATCCGCGAGAGCAGTCTCGTCAATCAACTCGCCTCGCGCGCAATTGATGATCCATGCGCCCTTTTTCATCTTCGCGATAGCGGCCGCGTTAATGAGATTCTCCGTCGCGGAACTCAGTGACGTGTGCAGCGAAACTACATTCGCTTGTTTGAGAACCTCATCCAACGGCAGCAGTTCAACTTCAAGTTCGCGCGCTGCGGCCGGGCTAACGTAAGGATCGTGCGCAATCACCTTCATACCCAACGCCCGCGCACGTTTTGCAACCTCCATCCCAATACGGCCGAGGCCGACAAGACCAAGCGTTTTGCCGCGAAGTTCGGTGCCCGAAAGCGACGATTTTTCCCAACGGCCGGCGTGCGTCGAAGCTGTCGCTTGCGGTATGGAGCGTGCAAGCCCGAGCATGAGCGCCAGCGTGTGTTCGGCGACGCTCACCGAATTGCCGCCCGGCGTATTCATCACCAAGACGCCACGGCGCGTTGCGGCGTCAACATCGACGTTATCGACGCCCACGCCCGCGCGGCCGATTACGCGAAGCTTCTGCGCTTTTTCCAGAAGAGCTGCGGTTGCTTTCGTGGCGCTGCGGACAACAAGTCCATCCGCGTCTGCGATTGCCGTGGGCAGTTCCGCTGCGGAAGGTGTTACAACGTCCCATCCTGTTTCACGAAGAAGTGCAATACCGCGTTCACTGATTTTGTCTGCAACGATGATTTTCATGATCTAAAAAGGTTAATGTGTGCAGGTGTTTCTGTCAATTGCGGAAGCGTTTTCTTCACGCTTCGCTCGCCTAGGAAAGCTGTGATGCAGATAAATTCAGAATGCCCGAGTTAGGGCTTAACGTCGGCTTTCGACGAGCTTCGCGAGTGCGATATCTCTGTCCCGCGTGCCCGCTCTACCCAAAATACTCACTCCAAATCCACCCTTCGCGTCGAGAACGCTGATAATGTAGCCCCCGCCCGTGAACCCCGCGCTCTCGATGCCCACCGCCGTCGTTCCGATGCCGGCAATCGCCACGCCGTCGGTCTGCTGTTGCGCCTCAACTGTGATCTTCATGTGTTGCGCATCCGCAAGGGTTAGAATCACTTTGGTTCCATCAGCAGCGGTCCACGTGCACTTTCCCAGCGTGCCAGGAATTGCCTTGCCCGGCTCTGCGGCTCCGACGTTGATGCCGGTCGCCTTCGCAATGTCGGTCGCAGAAATTAAGGAACACGCAGCCCCGCTCGCTGCGGCTTGCGCGCGAGCCACGGAACCAGCGCTGGCACTGACCGCCATCATCGCAATCAACAGCAACATCGAAATCGCCCAGGTTCGCATTCGATATCCTCTCCGGGAGCCTCTATCCACAAATGATTGGCGGATTCTAACAAGCTTTCGCCTACGGCCGCCATCGCTATCGTGCGGCGGTGCTGATGCGGCGAGGTCCGATATGCTATTCTTTGCGCGGAGAAAAACAAGCCAAAATGAGCTACCTGGAACGCATTCAGGCCGATCTGACTACGGCGATGAAGGAGAAGGACGAACTCCGCCTTAGTGTGTTGCGCATGGTCAAGAGCGCGCTAAAACACAAGGAAATCGAAAAAATGCGGCCGCTCGACGACATGGAATCGCTGCAAATGCTGCAAACGCTCGTCAAGCAGCGCCGCGAGTCCGTCGATCAGTTCACGAAGGGCGGTCGTCCCGATCTCGCCGACAAAGAGACGCAGGAGATCGCAATCATCGAAGAGTATTTGCCGGCCGCTCCCAGCGACGAAGAAGTGCACCGCGCCGTCGAAGAAGCCATCACCGAAACGAACGCTGATTCGATCAAGGCCATGGGCGCCGTCGTGAAAGCTGCCCGCGCGCGCCTGGAAGGCAAGACCGTCGACGGCAAGGCGCTTAGTGATCGCGTGCGCCAGCGCCTCACGCAAAAGTCGTAGGCGCCCGCGTTTTTGCATCACGGCTGTCAGACTGGCGCCTCGATAGCCGTACGCAGGCCAGACGCTAACGGAGGCAACGCTTGGCCACGAAAAGCTGGAGTTCCACCGCGCCGGCGGGTGAGTTTCAGCCTTACACGCCGCCCGAGCAAAACCTTCGCGAATTCACGCTGCGAGCGGTGGTGCTCGGCGCGCTCTTCGGCATCCTGTTCGGCGCCGTCTCTGTGTATGTCGGTCTCCGCGCCGGCCTAACCGTTTCCGCATCCATCCCCATCGCCGTACTCTCGATCAGCATCCTGCGCGCTTTTGGCCGCGGCACCATTCTCGAAAACAACATCGTGCAAACCACCGGCTCGGCTGGGGAATCCGTCGCGGCCGGCGTGATCTTCACCATACCCGCGCTGATTTTCCTCGGCTTCTCGCTCAACACCGAATATTGGCGCGTTTTCTTCCTCGCGCTGCTGGGCGGTTCGCTCGGCGTGCTCATGATGATTCCGCTGCGTCGCCAGCTGATCGTCAAGGAACACGGCAATCTCACGTTCCCCGAAGGCACTGCGTGCGCGGACGTACTCGTCGCGGGCGAGCGCGGCGGATCCTTTGCAAGCCGCGTCTTTTGGGGCCTGGGCCTCGGCGGCGTCTATACGATCTGCATGAACATATTTGGCCTCTGGCCAGGTCAGCCCGATTATCAACCCAAGTGGCTCCCCGGCGCGTCCGCGCGCTGCACGATCACCTCCGAGTATCTAGGCGTCGGCTATATCATCGGTCCGCGCGTCGCCGGAACTCTCTTCGCCGGTGGCGTGATTTCATGGCTGGTCATGATGCCTGCGATCCGCTTTTTCGGCTCGCTCGCGCCCAATGTCGCGCTCTACCCAAGCACTGTCCCGATTCCCCAAATGACGCCGGACATGCTTTCGGCCAGTTACATTCGACCGATCGGAGCGGGCGCCGTGGCCGCATCAGGATTGATCACCTTGATCAAGACGATGCCCACCATCTGGTCCGCGCTTACGGCCGGATTGAAGGACGTTCGCGCACAGCGAACTGCGGCGGTATCGGCCGCAAGCCGCACCGAACGGGATCTTTCGATGCGCGTCGTTATCATCGGATCGCTCGTGATCCTCGCCATGATCTGGGCCCTTCTGACCTTCAAGCCGATACCGGGCGCGCAGAGCGGAGTTTTCGCGAATGTCGTAGCGGCGCTCTTCATCATTGTGTTTGGGTTTTTGTTCGTCACGGTGGCGTCGCGGATCAGCGGACTCATCGGCAACTCTTCGAATCCGATCAGCGGCATGACCATCGCCACACTTATGGCCACTTGCGCCGTGTTCCTCGTCATCCATTGGACATCAGGCTCCTACGCCGTTCTGGCGTTGACGATCGGCGGCCTGGTCTGTATCGCGTCTGCAATCGCGGGAGCAACTTCTCAGGATTTGAAGACAGGATATTTGGTGGGCGCTACGCCAGCTTCGCAGCAAGTGGCGCTCGTTATCGGCGTACTCGTTTCATCTCTCGCCATTGGCGGTACCCTGATCCTCATGAACAAGGGGCTCGAAGATTACAAGCCCATCCAGATTGCGCTGAACGTCAACCAATTGTCCGATGGCGTCTTTGAGCAACAGCACAACTATGAATACAACGGGAAGGAATACGTGCTGGTCAACGCGATCGGCTCGTCGGTCATTCCAGACGGAAAATACTTGTACGATCCTTCCACGCACGAAATTGAACTGCAGTGGGAGCAGGGTATTGGCAGCGCAAAGGCGCCGGCCCCGCAAGCCCGGCTCATGGCGACTGTGATAAATGGAATTCTGAATCAGCGCTTGCCGTGGCGGCTCGTATTTCTCGGCGTCTTTCTGGTGATCGCGGTCGAACTGTTGGGAATTCGCTCGCTTCCGTTTGCCGTAGGAACTTATATCTCGATCGGCACCACGATGGCGATGTTCATCGGAGGAATGGTGCGTTGGCTGGCGGAGCGGGGTACGCACAGCAGCGCGTCCGAAAGCGAAGTCAGCCCCGGCTCGCTCTACGCGAGCGGACTAATCGCCGCCGGCGGCGTTTTTGGCCTACTCGCCATCGGGATCAATCTGCTTCAGGATCAGGAACTCACGCCGCATATGCCGCATTGGTTCGTCTCGCTGCTGCATCTGCCGTGGAGTCCGGATGCTTTCGCGTTCGGCGCCAAGTTCATGCCGCACCTCAGCCAATCGCAGGGGTGGGGCGTCGGGATTTTTGCTCTGCTCGCAATTTCGCTGTTCGTTTCCGCGCGCAAGAAGCTGAATCAGCTCTAGCAGTTGGCGGGAAAAGGGGCCGCTTAAGGGGGTCGGAGCTTCAGCTCCGACATAAGGCGCCCATTTGCAATGGGCTTTAGCCCCTGAGGCAGACTGCAAAACCTGAACTAGCTGATCGCTTATGAGGGAAGCCCGCCGCCAAGGCCGCCTCCTAGCTTTCCAAATCGCTTTAGTCGGCCGGCCTTCGCCAGATTTCCGTACTGCTTCATCATCCGCCGCATGTCGCCATATTGCCTGAGCACTTCGTTCACTTCCTGCACCGAACGCCCGCTGCCGCGCGCGATGCGCTTGCGTCGCTTGCCATCGATTAAGTTGTGATTCAGGCGCTCAGCCGACGTCATGGAGTTGATGATCGCCTCAATTCCCTTGATCCGGCCTTCGTCCACGTTCACATCTTTCGGCAATTTCGCAAACGGCCCGATCTTCGGCAGCATTCCCATGATCTGTTCGATCGATCCCATTTTCTTGATCTGCTGCAGCTGATCGCGAAAATCCTCCAGCGTGAAATCATCTTCGCGCAGCTTGCGTTCCAGGTCGCGCGCCTTCTTCGCGTCGATGGTCTTTTCGGCCTTCTCGATCAGGCCCATCACGTCGCCCATGCCGAGAATCCGGCCCACGATGCGATCGGGATAGAATGGCTCGAGCGCGTCGTATTTTTCGCCGACGCCCACGAACTTCACCGGCGCGCCGGTCACTTTGCGAATCGAAAGCGCTGCGCCGCCTCGCGCATCGCCGTCCAGCTTCGTCAGAATCACTCCGGAAACGCCGAGCCGCTTGTGGAACTCGCCCGCCGAGCGGACCGCATCCTGGCCGATCATCGCGTCCGCCACGAAAAGAATCTCCGCCGGATTCAGTTCCTTCTTCAACGTCGAGAGCTCGTTCATAAGCTCGTCGTCGATGTGCAGGCGTCCCGCCGTGTCGACCAGAATCACGTCATAAGCCGAAAGTTTCGCTTCCCGCGTCGCCCCGCGAACAATGTCAAGCGGCTTGTCAGCTCCCGCGCCCGGCCAACACGGCGTTGCCGTTGCTTTCGCCACTTGCGCCAGCTGTTCGCGCGCCGCTGGGCGATAAACGTCCGTCGAAACCACAATCGGCCGATGCCCGTGTTCCGCAAGCCATTTTCCGAGCTTGCCCGTCGAAGTCGTCTTGCCCGAGCCTTGCAGCCCAACAATCAACCACACCGATGGGGGCCGCGACGAAAATTGCGGCCGCGCTTCACGTCCGAGCAGATCGGCCAACTCGTCGCGAACGATCTTCACCACCTGCTGTTCCGGCGAAAGTTGTAGCAGCACTTCCGAACCGATCGCTTTTTCGCGCACGTGCCCGATGAATTCGTCCGCCACGCCGACGTTAACGTCCGCATCGAGCAGCGAATCCCGGATTTCACCGAGCGCCATATCCAGATGCTCTTCGGTGAGCTTGCCCTGGCCCCGCAGATTCTTAAACGTTCTCTGTAATTTCTCTGTCAGGTTCTCAAACATGATTCGTCACTATCCCCGCCAATTATTCTAGGGAGCAGCTCACGTGCGGTCAAATATCGGGCACCAACGTTCGTTTAGGAGTTCTCTCTCTGCGTCTCTGCAATGAATCGGGCTTATGGATTTCGCTGTCGAATAAGATTGATTGTATCCGCCAGCGCGGAGCCGCCACCGGAACCGCCGTTCCCTCCGCCGTTTCCATTGGCGGCGGAGTCCTCAGCTTCGACCCTGTCCCCCTCGCCCGGCGCAAGGAAGAGATTCGTCTCTACTCCATGCTGCTTCGTGTAAAGGTCGTAATAACGCCCGCCCTGCTCGTAGAGCGTCTCATGCGTGCCGCGCTCGATGATGCGTCCCCCTTCGACCACCAAGATTTGGTCCGCGCGTCGCACAGTGGAAAGCCGGTGCGCGATCACAAACGTCGTCCGCCCGCGCATCAGGTAACGCAATCCTTCCTGAATCAGCGCTTCGGACTCCGAATCGAGGCTGGACGTAGCCTCATCGAGAATCAGAATCCGCGGATCGGCCAGAATCGCGCGTGCGATTGAAACGCGTTGCTTTTGCCCACCCGAAAGCTTCACGCCGCGCTCACCAACCACCGTGTCATATTTCAGCTCGAAATTCTCCGCGAATTCATCCACACGCGCGATGCGGCAAGCGGCCAAAATCTCCTCTTCGGTTGCGTTCGGCCGCCCGAACGCAACATTCTCGCGGATCGTGCCATCGAAAAGAAAAGTCTCTTGCAGCACCACTCCAAGCTGCGAGCGGTACGAATCGAGCCGCACCGTCGAGAGATCGACGCCATCCGCTAGCACGCGCCCGCTCGCCGGATTGTAAAACGCGGCAATCAAACCAATGATCGTCGATTTCCCGGCGCCTGACGGCCCCACCAGCGCGGTTACCGTATCGGGCGGAGATTCAAAGCTCACATCGAAAAGCACCTGCTTGCCTGTATCGTACGAAAAATCCACATTCTCAAAAATCACGTGGCCTTCCACGCGATCGAGCCGCACCGTCCGCTTCGGATCGGCGCCTTCGATTTGCTCGTCCAGTACCTCGCGCGTGCGTTCAAGACCGGCCATCGCTTCGGTCATCTGCGGCCCGATGCCCACAATTTGCGCGACAGGCGCCATCAGGAACGCCATGTACGCCATATACGAGATCAGGTCGCCGCTGGTCATCAGGCCCGATTCGATTCGGCGCGTCCCCATAAACATGATCACGGCGCTCACGATGCCGGTCAGCACCGTACCGGAAAGCGTCATCAGGGAAGTCGCCGTCAGCGTCTGAAGAACATTGTCCAGCAACCGCTGCACGCCCGACTGAAACACCTTTTCCTCGCGCTCTTCGGCGTGATAGCCCTTCACCACCCGTACGCCGCCGAGCGACTCGGTCAGCCGGCCGGTCACTTCGGCGTTGATTTTAGGCCGAGCGCGGAAAATCGGGCGGATTGTCTTAAACGCGTAAAACATCCCGACGCCGAAAATCACGAGGGCAATCGCTGCTGCGATCGTCATCGAAACGCTTGTATGCAGCAGAATGAAAAGCACAAAAATCGCCGTCAGAATGCCGCCAACGAAATCCACCAGTCCGGTGCCAATCAGATTTCGCACACCCTCCACGTCGCTCATAATGCGCGAGACGAGAACGCCCGACTTATTCGAGTCGTAGTAGGTGATTGGAAGCCGGCCGATGTGCGCCTGCACCTTCACGCGTAGTTCGTTAATCATTCTTTGCGACGACTTCGAAAGGAGCTGCGTGAGCGAATAGGACGTGATGCCCTGCACGATAGTGGCAAAAGCAATCGCGAGTACAAGCGGCCCGAGCAATCCGTACTGTTCTTTGTGGATTACGTCATCGAGCAGGTAGCGCAGGGAACCCGGTAAGACCAAGCCTGCCAGCCGATTGATTACCATCAGGCCAAATCCTAGAGAAAGTATTCCCCAACGCGGTGAGATCAGCTTCCAGGCTTCGCGCGAAAGCTTAAAGGCGCGCTTTTTTTGGCCCGGCTGCGCGTCCACCACGGTGCCACGCGAAGCACGGCCCGCGCCCATGTAGCGTGGAGTTGATCGGACTTGACCGGAACCGGAAATTCTCATCAATGGATCGTCAAACCTTCTTCAGAAAATGTCGGGGCGCCCGCGGGTACGGGTAAAGGACGCTTCCAAGAGTCTATAGAATTCGATGAGGATGCGCGATGCCGGGTGCATTTATTTCATTGTCGGGGCGTCGCTGGGCTTGCCGTTCGGCGTAATGTCGAGGTATTTCACGAAAACCACTTCGTTCTGCGCTTCGTTAAAAAGCAGCTCGTCCGCCTTGGCCGTCGCCAGCACCAGCCCGAAGCCGCCCGGACGTAAACCCTTCCGCTTCCGAATGCCTTGGTGCTCGGTCGGCTCGCCGTTGTGGGCAATCGCCGCGTGTCGCAGATCTGCAAAACGAAATCCCCGGCCCGGGTCGGCAATGCGATAGAGCAACATGTGCTTGGCCCGCAGATAAGAGACATGAACTTTACGATGCGGATCGAGCCGTCCGCCCCATTCGATCGCATTGAGCAGCAACTCGTGAAACACCTGCCCAACGGTCGCGCGTATCTCCGCCGGCAAGTCCGCCTCGAGCGAATTCATGAACGACTCAATCAGCTCAGCCGCCTCCAGCGTGCACGGCAGCCGAAGCTCCAACCATCCGGGCGTGCCGGACAAAACTTCGATGCGTGGCGGCTGCGATTTTCGTGCCAGCGCCTCGCGCACCAGTCCAACCAGCGTTTGCGGATCGACCGGCTTCGCGATGCACCGGCACGCCCGCTCGTGAATAGCGCGCAAAATCGCGCTCGTTTCGCCGTCTGACGTAATCGCGATTACTTTCGGCGGCGACTTCTTCCTCCGAAGTGTTTTCAGCACATCCAGACCATTCATTCGCGGCATCCAGATGTCGAGCAGCGCAACCGCGAATTTCGATTTGGCCAGCTGCTTGAGCGCTTCTTTGCTGTCTGCTGCCGTCGTGACGGCGAAATTCTCGTTGCGCAAAGCGCCCGCGATCAAATCGCGCGTGGCCGGATCGCTATCGGCGACCAGGATGCGTTGCGCTTCATTGTCGTTCGCCTCGGCTGCAGGCACGTGCTCCTCCGGGCTGGTACGGCGCGGCCTTTGTCGCCATCCGCGCGATAACACCAGTCTACAGCCAATGCCCACCAGGAAAGCATCGCGCGCGCGGCCCATTGCCGACGGATGGTAAACGCACAACGCACCGCCCGGAATCGGGCTAAAATGCTATGTCACAGGAAATCCTAAGGAGAGTCGCTTGCGCAAAGTCGAACCGATTCTGTGGACGCGCGAAGGCGTCGTCATGCTAGATCAACGCCGTCTGCCGAATGAGGTCATCTACCACACCTATACGGATTACCGCGACGTAGCGAAAGCCATCAAAGACATGGTGATCCGCGGCGCCCCGGCAATTGGCGTCGCAGCGGCAATGGGCGCAGCGATAGGCGTCGAACGCTCCAAAGCCTCCACGCTCGAAGATCTCCGCGCTGAATTCGCGGTAATTTGCGACACTCTGGCACGAACACGCCCCACCGCCGTCGATCTCTTTTGGGCTATCGACCGCTTTAGGCGCCGCTTCGCAGAACTGGCAGAAGAAGCAGCCGCTGCAAACGGCTCATCCTCGTTAGCGCTCATTCGCGCCGCTCTCGTCGAAGAAGCCCAAAAGGTCCACGAAGAGCGTCGCACAGCCGACCGCCGCATCGGCGAATTCGGTGCCGTTCTCTTGCCGAAAACCGGCCGCGTGATGACGCAATGCAACGCCGGTGCCCTGGCCACCGGCGGTATCGGCACCGCGCTCGGAGTAATTCGCGTCGCCGTCGAAACCGGCAGCCAACTCGAAATTTTCGTCCCCGAAACTCGCCCGTATCTTCAGGGGGCGCGTCTAACCGCCTGGGAACTCCGCGAAGAAGGCATCCCGCTCACGCTCATCACAGACAACATGGTCGGTCACTTCATGAAGACCGGCACCATCGGCGCCGTAGTCGTCGGCGCTGACCGCATCGCCCGCAACGGAGATACAGCCAACAAGATCGGCACCTATGGAATTGCCGTCCTCGCCCGCGAACATGCCGTCCCGTTTTACGTCGCCGCGCCCCTCTCCACGCTCGATCTTTCGATTCCCTCGGGCGACCACATTCCAATCGAAGAGCGCTCGCAGGAAGAAGTAACTCACGTAGCCGGCGTCCGCATGGCCGCCGACGTCCCCGCCGCCCACCCCGCCTTCGACGTCACCCCGGCCAAATTCATCGCCGCCATCATCACCGAAAAAGGCCTAGCCCGCGCCCCATTCGATGATTCACTTCAGAAACTTGCAAAGGGGTGATTACTCGTAGCGCAACGCCTCGACGGGGTTCAAACTCGCAGCCTTCCACGCAGGATAAACTCCAAAGAAGATCCCAATAAACGCAGACACGGTAAACCCCAGCACGACCCAGAATAGCGACACGCTCGCCGGCAGCGACGACACGAGCCTCACCGAAAGCCCCAGCGCCGATCCCAAAATTTCCCCAATCGCGCCGCCGATGATCGTCAGCGTCACCGCCTCGAGCAGAAATTGCATCAGGATATTCACGCGTGTCGCGCCGATCGCCTTGCGCACGCCGATTTCGCGCGTCCGCTCCGTCACGCTCACCAGCATGATGTTCATCACGCCGATGCCGCCCACCAGCAGCGCCACCGATCCCACGCCAAACATCAAAATGAAAATCCCCTGCGACACCTGATTCCACAGATCCAGGAACGAATCCGTCGTAAACACCGCAAAATCGTCCGGCTTGTCCGATGGCAGCTTCCGCATCCGGCGCAGATATTCCTTCACCTCGTCCACCACCAATGGCACATCTTTCGCGCTATCCGCCTTCATAAACAGCACGAAATCCTTGAACTCCGGATGCAGCTCCAGCATCGTCGAAAGCGGCACCATCACCACGTTGTCGTTCGGGTTTTTCCCATTGCCGAACGCGCCCTTCTGCAAATCCAACACGCCCACCACCGTAAACACGCGCCCTTCCAGCAAAATTTCCTGCCCAACAGGGTTGTCGTGCCACGGAAACAGCGTTTCCGCCGTGTCGTGTCCGATCACCGCCACCGGCGAATGATGCTCCTCATCCGTCTCGTTGAAAAATCGCCCGGCCGTCAGCGACACGTCAAACACTTGCGCAATCGTCGGCGTGCTGCCCTGCAGAATCACGTTCTGCGCGCGATAATTCCCGCGCCTCACATCGCTTCCGCCGATGCCAAGCTGCTGATTTTGGATTCGCGCATTCGGCGTGGCCGCGGCAACATGCGGCAATTGCGCAATCCCCCGAGCCCATTCGGCCTTTAGCTCTTTGCGTTGCAATTCCTCCGGACTCCGCCGCCCCAGCTGCGCAAAATTAAACCGCGAAGCGATGATCATGTTCGAACCGAGCGATTCCACCGTGTCTGTCACGGACGAATTCAGTCCGTTCACCACCGCCCCGATTGCGATCACCGTTCCCACGCCGATCACGATCCCCAGCACCGTTAAAAACGAACGCATAGGGCTGTGTTTCAGCGCATCGAGCGCGAGCCCGACCGCCTCCTTGAATCCGCTAAAGATTCTGCTTTGCCGAATTCGTTCTGTTCCTTGCATTCCGGTTTTCCTATGCCGTCATAATGATCGCTCAGCAGCCTAAATGGCATCAACTTGAGGCTCGTCGCGAAGCGGCGAGCCGAACGACCTCTCTTCCTCTCTTCCCCATTGAGCCGTTTCGCTCGGCTCGCTCGGTTGGCGTTGCGCCGTTCCTCTGCTTCCTCTGCCTCGTCTGCTTCCTTTGCCTCATTCTCACTCCGACCGCAACGCCACCACCGGATCGAGCTGCGCCGCCTTCGACGCCGGATAAACTCCAAAAAAAACGCCCACGCTGGTCGCCACGATCATCCCCATAACCACCGACCACGGCTCAACGGCGCTCGGCAACGCAGTGGTCGCCGTCAAAATCTTCGCGAATATAATCCCGAGCGTCACCCCGCATAAACCGCCAAGCGCCGCGATCAGTGACGACTCGATCAAAAATTGCAGCCGTATATCGCTCTGCCGCGCCCCGAGCGATTTCCGCAGCCCGATCTCCCGCGTTCGCTCCGTCACGCTCACCAGCATGATGTTCATGATCACGATGCCGCCCACCACAAGCGAAATCGACGCAATCGCCACGGTCAGCACGAAAAACGACCCGCTGATGCTCGACCAGATCGAAAGAAACGAATCGTTCGTCTGAATTTCGAAATCGTCCGGATCTTCGTAACCCAGGTGCCGCTTCCCCCGCAGCAGCGAACGCACCTCGTCCATCGACTGCTGCATCGTTTTGACGCCAATCCCTTTGCCCCAGAGCGTGAGCGACTGATCCGAACCGTACATCTTCTGAAACGTCGTGATCGGCAGCTCGATCCAGTCGTCACGCGACGCGCCGAATACCGTACCCAACTTCTTTCCCACGCCAATGATCTGGCACTCCGACGTATCTACTCGAATTTCCTTCCCAATCGCATCCGTCCCGGGAAACAGCTTGTCCTGAATGTCGTATCCCACCGTACACACCGGCGAACGATGCGCCACGTCCGTCTGTGTCACGTGCCGCCCCGAATCGAGGTCGTAATTCTCCAGGTCCGCCATTTCCCCGGTCCAGCCCATCACATTTGTGTTCTCGATGTAATCGGTCCCGTACTGCACTTTTCCGTTTCCATGCGTCAACTCGGCGCCCACGGCCACGCAACTCTTGCAGTTGTCACGCACGAACGCGTAGTCGTCCAGCCGGATCTTTCGCCGCTTTTGCGTCTTCATGTAATCGTCCACGTTCAGCGTCACCAGCGGCCCGCGCGACACCAGGAACACATCGGCGCCCAAATTGAACACCTTCTCCGCCACGTACCCGTTCAGCCCGCCGATCAGGCTCACCACAGCGATCACGGACGTCACCCCAATCACCACGCCTAGCAGCGTGAGCACGGTCCGCAGCTTATGGGCCCAAAGACTCGCCATCGCGATCTTCACGGCCTCGCCAAACGACATGGATGTCTTAGCTGGCATCTAAAATCGGCAGACTTACAGAGACCCGTTTGGTCTCCATTATACATACGCGCCGCGCGGCCCGATGTTGCAGTTAGTTTGGTGGAAAGGAATTGGCAGGCTTACTGCAGCAAAAAAGGGGCGCCCCACCACACTGGGCGCCCCCTTTTACACCCTCAGTTGAGAGTTAGAACTTAAAGTCCAATCCCCATTCAATGGACCGTGGCGCTCCAAATTCAAAGACTCCAGTACCGGGCTCGATTCTGTCCGTACGACCGACAGTGGGGGTACCGTTTATAGTATTCGGGTTGCCACTCAGTGCGCCGCTCATTACGACCACCGGCGAGTCAAAATTCGACAGGTTAAAAACGTTAAAGAAAGATACGCTCGGCGACACGTCCAGCCGCTCACCAAAAAAGTTGTGGTGATAGCTGAGCTCCAAATCAAAAGCCCGCATCCAACCCAGCGGCGCCTGGTTGATAGGCGGAGTTGCGATGGCTTGCGGCGTCGCGCCCAGTGCGATTAACTGCGATTCTGTAAACAGCCCGGCATTCACTAACGCCTGTCCTGCCGGCGTAATGGTGGACCCGGCAATTTTTGAGTTGTAGATTGCTACTGCCTTCGCGAGCCCAGCCGGACCAAGGCTACGACCGTACGCACCAACGTGATAAGTTGAAAAGTCGCAACTGCCTCCCAGGGCGCCACATGTCGAATTCGTCTGGGCAATCGGAAGCGGGTCGGCAACTACGCCGGATCCCGTGAAGTCAGATTGGAAAATCGCTGCCGTCCCGGTAGCGGTAGTCAGCGGAGTTACCGCGAGCGGCGACCAGAAGTGCGAAATTATGCCGACTTGAATCCCCCCAGGGACTCTAGCATAACCCCCAAAGTTGAATTGATGGGTGCGGTCCAACGTGCTGTCGCCCATATAACGCAGCGGATTGCGGTTGTCTAAAGCATTGTCGATGAAATCCTGATCTTCTTCGTTCGCTGTGCCTGGCGTTCCGAAACTGCTCGACCCGGAGTTCTGGAACCGCGAAAGCGTGTATGAGAACTGAAAGTTCAGGTAGCTGACACCCCTGAATGGATTGGCTACATTATCTTGCCACTTCACATCAAGGGCATTGTACACGGAGCGGCCAATCGGGCTGAGAAATGGAGCTTGTCCCACTTGAGGGTTGATGCCGCCGAACGCGCATGCAACTGGATAACTCGCTGGCAGACCACCCCCGCATTGACCACCGCCGTTAAGATCGCCCGGTGAATCCAGACCGTTGGTCGCGTAATCGCTGATGGAGGCGCCTGCTGTGATCGCGCAGGGAATCCCCGCTGCTCCGTCAGCGCAGCCAAAGCTCGCGTTCGTAGCGTTGATCGCCGCCGTCGCCGCCGCTACATTGAGATAAGCTGCATCGCCCGTATGATTCTGGTCGATGCTGAGAAGATAGTGCGTACCCACGTTCCGCAGATAGTCCACGGAAATCAGCATTCCAGGACGCATCTCATGCTGAATGCCTATGTTCATTTGCACAGAGCGGGGTGATTTGAAATTCGGGTCAAACGTTCCGGCCCCGCCGGTGACCGCCTGTCCATTCGCAATCTCGTTCGGAAGGTAAGTAGCATTGTCGCTGGTCGGATTAGCCGCCGCTGAGGCCTGGAACTTGGCTTGGAAGTCAGCTATGCAGACAGCCGTTGTGACTCCGCTGCAATCCAAAAGCGATGTCTTTGTTCCAGCCGGCAGCGTCGCTCCGATTGCCGAACTGCACGTCGCATTGCCGCCGGGCAGAAACTGCGTCGAACCATCCGCAAATGGCACAGGCTGCACAACTTCGTTCTGACAAGCAAGGAGATAACTCAGGAACGCGCCCTTTTGCAGCCGCGACGGCCGATCGAATAAGACGTTGTTCCAGATCGTGTTCTCATAGTAAATTCCAGCCCCTGCGCGAACTACCGTTTTTGCGTCGCCTTTCACGTTCCAAGCGAGCCCGATCTGAGGTGCAAAATTTAGGTTCGGCTGCCGTACGGGATTGCCAAATCCAGGGAAATAATTATTCACCTGCTGAATGGTGTTCAGATCGCTGTCTGTCCGCCCCGAATCTCGCACGTAACGCAATCCGTACAGGAGTGTGAAATTCGGACGGACCTTCCAACTGTCGCCCAGGTAAAACCCAATCCGGTTGTCGGGACCGACCGCGCCGAACGGCTTACCGAAAGCCGGTTTCTCTGTGGAATACCCGAGGCCATTTCCGATGTACGCCCAGTCGGGTGTGTAGTTCAGAGGGCAATTAACGCCCGTCTGCCCACCTGGACATGTGACGACAGGTCCTACATAGGAATCGTAGCTGCCACCGCTGGCTATGCTGTTCTGGAAGTCGTAAACCGTCGGTGCAATACCAAAAAAGCTCGCATAGCCCCCTCCTAACAGGTGGTTATAGTCGAAGCCGTACCGAATGATGTGCGACCTCCAAACCTTGCTGCCATCATATTTGAACTGCCTATCGCTTTGATAGGTATGTTGCGGAGCGTCCGCGCTCGGTCCGGTGGCAAACCCATTGCTTGCGAAATTTAGACTGACAGGATACTCGGAGAACGGTGTGCCGCTGCCGCGGGCCGCGTCGCCGATCCCGTTGACAAATTTGAGGTATTCCAGCCGGAAGCTGTGCGTGAAAGAACCCGTAGAGAAATCCACGCCGCCCGCGAAATTCCGCGTGCGGTCTTTATTTGAAAAGGCGGAATAAGATGGAGGCCCGTACGTGGGCACCAAGGAGTTCTGAAAATAATTGTATCGGAAGAACGCGTGGACATTTTGCGTGACCTGATAATCGATTTTACCCAACAGCTCAAAATCGCGATACGGTGAGTTGAATGTCCCATCAAAGACGTCAAAGGGCTTTGGAAACGTCAGCCCAGCAGCCTCGTGCTGCAAAAGCCTCTCGCCGTCGACGAAGTAAAATAGCTTGTCCTTTACTATCGCACCGCCGAAATCGCCGCCATACTGACCGCGTTGGTAGGTCCCACCGCCTACGCCAGCGCCCTGGCTTGAGTCTCGGAAAAGTCCAAATGCGTCGCCATGTATCGAATTCGTCCCCGATTTCGTAGCAACATTGACGGCTCCCGAAGAAGTGAGTTCGTTTGAAAGGTCTAGGCTCGATTGGGAGATCTGGAATTCTTGGATCGCGTCTGACGGTATGTTCGTGGTTGTCGTTCCTACGTTTTCGTCGCTGACGTCCAAGCCGTCGACCTCTATGCGCGCGGTACGTCCGAAGCGGCCTCCGAAAGAGATTGAAGAGAACCCGGTCTTTGTGGGGTCAAAGTTCTCGCCGTCTTGAATCTGGACGCCTGGCTCGAGCTGGGCGAGGTCCAGGAAATTACGTCCATTGATCGGGAGGTTTTCGATCTGGTCGGCCGTCAGCGTCCCCGATACCTGCGCCTGATCAGTATCTACCGAGACTGCCCCACTACTGACTTCAATAGTGGCGCTTACACTGCCCAGCGAAAGCTGAACATTGGCAGTGCTTATCACATTGATTACGACGTTCAGCGTGACCTCCGTCGTCTTGAAGCCCGCTGCTTCGACGCGAACCACGTATGCACCTGGCGGAACCGGCCCCGAGCTATATGCGCCCGCGGAGTTCGTGGAGGTCGTTATCACGCGCCCAGTCGCACCCTGGGAAATAGTAACCGTCGCGTCCGGAACGGCTCGTCCCTGAGGATCCGAAACGACGCCCTGAATAGATCCTGCACCGATGTTCGCCTGTGACCATGCCAACTGACAAGTAACCGCCCATAACACTAGAGCAAGTGCCACGATTAGCCCGCGTCTATAAGTCATGTTTCCCCTCCGTAAATGCTTGAAGATTTTCAGAAAAATCGGAATTACGTCAACCATTTCCCGGAATTAGTTTCGACTTCCATCGGATGTAACGATGCCCAAAAATGGCACGCCAGGAAGCGGGTAAGTTTGGCCCAGCCAATAGAGATGTGTTTGGACACAACGCCCGGAAAAAGACAGGCACTTCCGGTTCCAAGGCACACGAACGTAGTTAACTACTTGAATATAATATCGTTGCGATCCGTCTGAGTTATCACACCTCAACGTGCATACAGTTTTCCATATACAAAAACGCGTATTTTCCCCCTACCCTGATATTTCGATAATCGCGTAACCCTTTTAAATCCGGCCGCATCGAATGGGAGGTTGGAATGGCGCAATTCCAAAAAGCTTTGCAACCTGTACTAGTTTGGCAGGGAGGACAGATGCTTCGGAAGCTCTCATCGCTGCTGCTGCTCGGGCTACTCTTCTCGCTATCCGCGCGCGCCCAGAGCATTACGGACAAAATCGAGGTGTTTGGCGGCTATTCCTTCATGCATTACAGTTCCTCGCCCTCTTTCAACACGAACGGTTGGGAGCTGTCCGGGCAATATAAGGTCAACCGGTGGCTGGGCGGAGTCGTAGATATCGATGGTCATTACGGCACATTCGAAGGCGTCAATTCACACCTCAACAATTACCTGTTCGGCCCACAGGTTTCCTTTCCCGCCCCCGTGACTCCATTTGCGCATGTTTTGGTCGGCGAAGGGCACTTCAGCGCAAACGGCGTCTCGGACAATTCGCTGGCGTATGGGTTTGGCTTCGGCCTCGATAAGAGCGTCGTGCCGCAGATCGCCTGGCGCATCGTCCAAATCGACGTCATTCACACCCGCCTCTTCAACCAGTCGGAGAACAACAGCCGGGTCTCGACAGGCATCGTCATCCATTTTTAGCCGTCTGGCCAGTTAAGCCATTTTAAGGCGCCAAAGCGGCCATTTGGCGGCCCTTTACGCGATTTTATGGCGCCACTTTTGGCTTTTTGCGTCTCTTTCGGTACGCAAAAAGCGAGAATTTAGGTTTGCAAAGTGCGTCCGTTTCTGTAAGCAAATTGCATCGCTGTAACTGCGTCCATCATTGGACGCAAAGAGCCTGCGGCGGTGGCGTCCGCGCCGTCTCTGTTCAGACCTATTGCAGAACGAAGTTCACTGTTATCAGCGTTTGTACCTCGACGGGCTTGCCGTCCAGCAGCGTTGGCTTATAGCGCCATTGCCGCACCGCATCAAGCGCAGCTCCGACCAGCAGTGCCGACCCGCTCACCACATGAAGGCTCTGGATCGATCCATCTGTTGCAATAACTGCGCTTAGGACGACGGTGCCGGAGACGTGCGCAATCCGCGCAATCTCCGGATACTTGGGCTCGACTCGATTAACCAACAGCGCCTCCATTACGCCACCGCCGATATTAACAAGGCTGCGCGCCGCTGCTCGGGGCGGTGCAGGCATTGCTGGCCGTGGTGATAACGCAAAAATGTCCGGAACGGCGTCACTTCCTTCAACAGTGGAAATTGCCACCTCTCCAACGGGCGCAAGATCGGAATTCCCTCGATTTATCGCGGCCGCGGGATGACTCGTAAGATTTGGAATGTAGGCGGGTTGCGTCACCGGTCGGAAGTGCTCGATCGGTTGAACGTTCACGATGACGGGCGGGCGGTAGACAGGAACTTGCACAACTGCCAGGAGCTTCGGCAGTACGGCGGGCGTAAGGATTGGAACGAGGACAAGAGCGATCAAGATCAGAAGTTGCAGGCCCGCGGAGACTGCGAAGCCGAAGCCGCGCAGTTTCCGTTCGCCACGAAGCGCTTCTGGGTCGCCATCGACGATGCAGTGAGCGAATGAACCAAACGAGTCCATAGACAAACCTCCTGTAAGCGACGCAATCCAATGCAATTCCGCCGTCCGCTCGCGTTCGAGCGGAACGGCGGGCTTTCAGAAGTTCGAACTCTGGAGACATAGACACCGCTCCACCGTAACGGTGCCTGGCTCTCTCGCGCAGCGAGGCGTCTGTAAGCTTCGCTACAGCAACGGAGGTTTGGAACTAGAACGGGGACGGGATCGAAATTCGGTTCTGTTGCGTCTAAAAAGCCGTGAGAGCGCCAGGTTTGGGGCGCTTTGAGGTGTCATATGAATAAGCCATCATTGGAAACAATCGGTGTTCGTTATACGGGTTGGGTCGCGTTGGATCGGGATCCACTGGACGACAACGTGGAATATACGTGCCCGGAGTGCGGCACGCACGGCAGCAAGGCCGCGCGCCGACCGCGTTCGGAGTATCACTTTACAGACGGGTTCGTGCAGGATCTACGCGGAGAATCAGCGGTCTGCAGGCACTGTAAGCGACCGCTGCATATTTCGCCCGTCGTGCTGCTGCATAACCGGGGCGAAGAGCAACGCTTCAACGCGGTCTTCCTGGCCGACACCGAAGTCTCGCGCAACTAGCCGGAGCGTGTCGCGTTATCTGGCAGCAACTGCGACAGGCGATCGGACGCAAAAAGCCAAAAATGGCGCTATTAAACAGGCTAAGCGAACCCGAAATGGCGGATTTGCCGCCTTAAATTGGGGATGATTCTAGCGGGCGGACCACGTGTCCTCGAGGGCGAGATGATTCGCCTCAAGGTCGGCTCGAACCACGTTGAAAGCTTCGTCGACGGTGTCCGCAAACTGGAGCATCTTGTATTCGGACTCGCTGATGGTGCCTGAGCGGATCATGTGGCGCCAGTTGAGGACCTTATCCCAATACTTCCTTCCGTAGATCAAGATCAGGTGCTTTGAGGAGAGCTTGCCCGTTTGCAGGAGGGTGAGCATTTCCCAGAGTTCGTCCATCGTGCCGAAGCCGCCGGGGAAGACGATTAGGGCCTTGGCCATCTGGGCGAACCAGAGCTTGCGCATGAAAAAGTAGTGGAAGTTGAAGTTCAGTTCGGGAGTGATGTAGGGATTGGGCTGTTGCTCGTGAGGAAGCTGGATACTGAGGCCAACGGAGGAACCGCCGGCTTCGGCGGCGCCACGATTGGCGGCTTCCATGATGCCGGGGCCGCCCCCTGAGCAGATCACGAAGCGCTTGGGGGTGTTCCCCAACGTCATTGCCCAAGATGTGATCTTGTGGGACAAGGCTCGGGCCTCTTCGTAATACTTCGACATCGCCAGATCGCCACGAGCAGCCTGGAGCTTCAGACGCCACTCGCCCGTGCGACGGCCCTTGGCCGCGCGCTCAATGCGATGCAATTCCGTGAGAGCCGAGTCGCGCGACCGAATGCGGGCCGAGCCGAACATCACGATCGTGTCGCCGATAACTTCGTGGCGAAGGCGATACAAAGGGTCGAGGTATTCGGCGATGATGCGGATGGGCCGTGCGCCGAGGCTCTCCATGAATTCTTCGTCGTGATACGCCAGCTTCGCCATCGGCAAATGGCCGGAACGTCGCATTCGTCCTCCTCAGAAAAGACAAGCCACTCATTCTACAACTTCACCTCTTTAATTCAGGCGATTTGATTCGATACGTCGCGCGTTTTGCGGCGGTGGCGCCATGTTCGAACGCGGACACGAGCCGAGGCTGATGCCCGAAGTGATCGTCGGCCGACACCAAATGCGAAACAGCGGCGAAATCAGAAGGCGAAGCGTTACGCGTGCCCGCGAAGGCCATGCCGGACGAAAAAATATCCACAGGCATGGGGTTGTTTTCCACACAGACCAAGTGAAATCATTCGCCAGTGACACGACTTTTTCTGCTGCTGAGGGAAGGCACTCGCCTGACAGCAAAGCGAAAGGCGGTCGCCTGGGAAGAGGGCGCTTTATCGTCGAGCCGCGTTGAGTAGCGGCGAGCGCGAAGTGACCGGCTGAAAAGAAAACAGGTCGCTACGTGAACCGAAGGCGCCCGATTGAACTCCGGGCCGGTCGGAAAAAGCAGTGGCAAGGACTTGGGACGATCAATGATTAAAGAAAGATTTCAGGAGCTGTCGAATCAATTGGGCGCGTTGAGAAAGCGTTCCAGGGAGACACGGAATTCCGAGGAGCTAAGATCGCTGATGAGGGAAATGCGCGGAATTCTGAAGGAAATCGATGAACTGATAGAACGCCAGACTCGATGGAGTCGATACTCCGCTACGGAAGGGCAGTCATAAGCGCTTTTTTTAGCTCCTCCGCAAGTCTCCGTACAGATTCTAAAGCTCCGATCCTACATAGATCGACTTTCGCAGCACCCTGCCGTGCATTTTTGTTCCTCTGAAAAGCTGCGCCGATGCCGCGCATTTGTGAGATATTTTGCGGGCAGAAAGGAAGGTGGAAGCACATGCCAGCTGATAACTCACATTTGCTGGACCGGCGAGGAATCCTAAAAGGATCGGCGGCTGCATTGGGAAGTGCGTTGCTGGGGGCGGAATCGATCGAGGCTTATCCGCAGGGCGTAAATACGAAGTCGAGTCCTTCGGCGTTGCGGATTACGGATTTGCGCGTGGCGACCATAGGAAAGCCAGGGCCGAGCCCGTGCACCGATTATTCGCGTCGATACGAATCAGGGGATCTACGGGCTAGGCGAAGTGCGGGACATGGCGAGCCCGACGTACGCGCTGATGCTGAAGAGCCGGATCGTAGGCGAGAATCCGCTGCAGATCGATACTATTTTTCGCAAGATCAAGCAGTTCGGCGGGCCGGCGCGGCAGGCAGGCGGTGTGTGCGCGATTGAAATGGCGCTGTGGGATATCGCGGGCAAGGTCTACAACGTGCCGGTCTACGTGATGCTGGGCGGAAAAGTGCGGGATACGATTCGCGTCTATGCCGATACGACGGAATCGAAGGACCCCAAGGTGTACGCGCAGAGGATGAAAGAGCGCAAAGAGCAGATGGGGCTGACTTGGCTGAAGATGGATTTGGGAATCGAGATGGTGTCTGACCAGCCGGGCACGGTGACGGTGCGGAGCGGTCTGACGGACTGGGAAAAGAATGAGGTGCCGCATCCGTTGCTCGCGATGGAGGTGACCGACAAAGGCATTGCGGCGCTTGAGGAATACGTCTCGGCTGTGCGCGATGCGGTGGGGATGGAGATTCCGCTGTCGATGGATCATTTGGGGCATTTGGGAGTGAAGTCGATCATCCGCCTGGGGAAGGCGTACGAGAAATATAATCTCTCGTGGATCGAGGACGTGGTTCCGTGGGAGTACACGGACCTGCTGAAACAGATTTCGCTGGAAAGCCCGACGCCGATCCTTACCGGCGAAGACATCTACCTGAAAGAAAATTTTCGTGTGCTGTGCGAGCAGCGCGCGGTGAGCAAGATTCATCCGGACCTTGCGACGGCGGGCGGAATCCTCGAGACGCACAAGATCGGCGACATGGCGTGGGAGTATGGCGTGCCGATGGCGATGCATTTTGCGGGAACTCCGGTATGTTGCATGGCGAACGTTCATTGCGCGGCGGCGACGGTGAATTTTTTGGCGATGGAGAATCATTCGCTGGATGTGCCGTGGTGGAGTGACCTAGTGGAGGGCGTGCAAAAGCCCATCGTGAATAAAGGATGGATTACAGTACCGGACAAGCCGGGGCTAGGGGTGACGTTGAATGAAGATGCGGTGCGGCAGCATCTGGCTCCGGGTAGCGGATATTTTGAGCCGACGACACAGTGGGATCAGGAACACTCGTGGGACCGGGAGTGGAGCTAGGGCGGAGGTGATGCTGGTCGTACAACGGGTGCTACTTGCCGGGAATCAGAAGAACTGACCATGAGGAACCCCCTTTGGCTGGGATGCATGTTGCTTTTAGGGCTAGGACTTGCGTCGGTGCCAAGTGCGATTGGCCAAGCGCCCGCGGGACCGATGGTGCCGCCGCCGGGGATCCAGCCGGAGCAGGCAGCGCCTTCGAAGGACTCCGAGAACGCGATTCGCGTGCAGGCAAATGAGGTGGTGGCGCCCGTCGTCGTGACCGGAAAGAACGGGCAGATGCTGCTCAATTTGACCAAGGAGGATTTTCACGTTTACGACGACGGCAAGCAAGTGCCGATCGATCATTTCGGCGTGGGCGGCGAGCCGCTTTCGATTGTGTTGCTCGTCGAGGTGAGCCGGCGCATCAATCCGCTGCTCCCGGCCATCAGGAAATCGGGCGTGATCTTCGCGCAGCCTGTGATGGGGCAAACGGCGGAAGGCGCCGTTTTGGAATACGACGACTCGGTGCGTACGCTGGTGAAGTTTACGACGGATCCGGATCCGCTGGAGCGCGCGATCGAAGGCCTGCAGCCAGGGAACGGCGGATCCAATCTTTATGACGCGATGCAGCGAGGGATCTCGCTGCTGGCGGAACGACCTGAAGGTCAGCGCAGAATTCTACTCGTGGTGGGCGAGGCGCAAGACACCGGAAGCGGAAGCACGTTAGGCCAGGTGCTGCGGCGCGCGCAAGTGGAAAACGTGACGATCGATTCGATCGGGTTGAGTACCAGCGCGGCCATGTGGAGAACGAAGCCCGATGGCGGCGGGCCGGCGCCGCTGCCTCCGCTGCCCACAGGCGATCAGCGGCAGGACCAGATGAACCGCCAAATGCAAATGGAAGGCGGCGACTTGATGAACCTTGCGGTATGGCTGATCGAAACCGGCAAGAATGCGATTGGGCCCAATGCGTTGGCGGTGGCGAGCAAATCGACGGGTGGTTTGCACGTGAATACAAAGAGGGACCGGGCCATCCAAAATGCGATGGATGCGATTGGAGGCGAGTTGCACGCGCAATATACGATCGGGTATCAGCCGCCCGAGGACAAGCCGACCGGATTTCATGAAATTCGCGTGACGGTGGATGAGCCCGGAGTTACGGTGCGGACGCGCCCGGGATATTTTTTGGCAGCGCCGGGATCGTAACAAGTGCGCATGATTCGAGCGAAAAAGAGGGCCTTCGCTTCGATCGGGATGACGAAATTTCAGTGACGGCTGAGCCTACGATTTTTCGGCGAGGGCTTGCAGAGGGTCGCCGATGAGGCAGACGGCTTTCCATTCGTCGAGGAAGACGGCGCCCAGGCTGTTGTAAAACTCGATCGCGGATTTGTTCCAGTCGAGAACTTCCCATCGCATGCAGAAGTATTTTTCGCGCCAGGCGATTCCGGCCACATAGGCGAGGATCGCTTTGCCGATGCCTTTGCTGCGGTAGTGCGGCCGCACGTAAATGTCTTCGAGGAAGAGGCCTGGGCGGCCTTGGAATGTCGAGTAGAAGTCGAACGTGATGGCGTAGCCGGCGGGCTCGCCTTCGTATTCGGCGATGAGGGCGCGGAACTTGGGATTTTCGCCGAAGGCATCGCGGATGATGTCCTCTTCGGTGACACTGGTTTCGTGGAGCAGGCGCTCAAATTCTGCTAGCTCGTGGATGAGGACGTTCAGAGTTCCGGCGTCTTCGACTTTGGCTGGGCGAATTGACAGCTTGTCAGTCGTCGGTTCCATTATTTTTTCTCAGGTTCGGCTTCCTCTTCTTCGAGGATGGCTGCGGCGGCGGCGATTTCGTCTCCTTCGTCGAGACGCAGCAGGCGGACGCCTTGCGTGCCGCGGCCCGCTTCGCGAATTTCGGCGGAGTGGACGCGGATTACCTTGCCCTGGCTCGTGATGATCATCACGTCCGAATCCTCGCGGACTTGCAAGGCGGCGACGACGGCGCCGTTGCGATCGGTGGATTTCAGGTTGATCACGCCCTTGCCGCCGCGCGACGTGACTCGATATTCGGCCAGCGGCGTGCGCTTGCCGTAGCCCTTTTCGGAGACGGTGAGCATAAGTGAGGTGAGCGATTCGCGAATGTGATCGCTCTCGAGATCGTCGAGATTCTGCGTCTCCTCCTTGTATTCTTTGCGGATGATCTCGAAATCGGGCTGGGCGGCGTCCATGCTGACGACGTAATCGTCTTTCGCAAGATCCATTCCATTGACGCCGCCGGCGTTGCGGCCCATTGAGCGAACTTCCGTTTCGCGGAAGAGGATCGCCTGACCATCATGGCTGGCGAGGAAGATCATCTGCTTGCCGTCGGTGAGTTTGGCGCCAATGAGTTCGTCGTCTGAATCGAGATTGATGGCGATGATGCCCGAAGGACGCGGATTGGAAAATTCGGCAAGGGCAGTCTTTTTCACGGTACCGTTTTTTGTGGCTAGGAATACGTATCTGTTTTCCTCTTCCAGATTGCGCGCGGCAACGACGGCCATCAGGGTTTCGCCCTCCTGCAAACGGACGATACTCGTGATGGCTTTCCCGCGAGTGGCCGCCGCGGCTTCGGGGATTTCGTAGACCTTTAGCCAATAAATGCGGCCTTTCGAAGTGAAAAGCAAAATATAACTGTGGGCAGACGCGGTGAAGAAATGCTCGACGAAGTCTTCTTCGCGCGTGCGTGCTCCGATGCGGCCTTTGCCTCCACGCGACTGATGGCGATAGACGTCAACCGGAGTGCGCTTGATGTAGCCGGCATGGCTGACGGTGATGGCCATTTCCTCGTCTTTGATCAGGTCTTCGAGCTTGATCTCTTCGACGCGATCGACAATTTGTGTGCGGCGATCGTCGCCGTAGGATTTCTTGATTTCGTTGAGCTCGGCGACGATAACGGCTTTGAGCTTTTTGTCGCTAGCGAGAATCGATTGCAGCTCGGCGATGCGATCACGGATTTGCCCGAGTTCCTTGAGGATTTCATCCACGGAGAGCTGCGTAAGGCGATGCAATTGTAGTTCGAGGATGGCGTCGATCTGCGTATACGTGAGGCCAAAACCTCCGGCTGCAACGCCAGCGGCTTCGGCGAGCACATCGTACTTCTTCGGATCGAGCTTGACGCCCTTGATTGTGGTTCTCTTGCCGCCAACGAGCACTTCGACGGATTTGTTGCTGAAGAATTCGTGCAAATTCTCACGTGCGTTGGCACGGCTGGACGATCCGCGGATAATTTTGATTACGTCATCGATGTGGTCGAGCGCGATACGGTAGCCCAGCAAAATGTGCTCGCGCTCGCGGGCTTTGCGCAGTTCGTATTGCGTGCGGCGGCGGACGACATCGACGCGGTGATCGATGAAGTGCCGCAAGAGTTGAATCAGGCCAAGCTCTCGGGGCTGGCCTCCGACGATGGCGAGCAGGATCATGCCGAACGATTCCTGCATCTGCGTCATTTTGAAAAGCTTGTTAAGGATGATTTCGGGCTCTTCGTCGCGCTTCACTTCGATGACGATGCGCATGCCGTCGCGATCGCTTTCGTCGCGAATGTCGGCGACGCCTTCGATCTTTTTGTTGTTAATCAGCTCGGCGATGTGCTGGATCAGGTTCTTTTTATTGACCTGATAAGGCAGCTCGGTGATGACGATGTCCTGGCGATCTTTGCCGCGCTGCTCGATGGCGGCCTTGGCGCGGACCTGGAAGCTGCCCCGGCCGGTTTTATACGCCTGCTCGATTCCATCCTTGCCGTAAATGTAGCCGGCCGTCGGAAAGTCCGGGCCGGGCATGATTTTCATCACTTGCTTGAGCGTGGTTTCGGGCTCTTCGATCAGCATGATCGCGGCTTCGATCGTTTCGCGCAAATTGTGCGGCGGAATGTTCGTTGCCATGCCGACGGCAATGCCGGACGAGCCGTTGACGAGAAGATTGGGAATGCGCGTGGGCAGGACGACCGGCTCTTTTTCGCTCTCGTCGAAATTGGGAGTGAAATCAACCGTCTCCATTTCGATATCGGCGAGCATTTCTTCGGCGATCTTCGAAAGGCGGGCTTCGGTGTAACGCATGGCCGCCGGCGGGTCGCCATCGACCGAGCCGAAATTGCCTTGCCCGTCGACGAGCGGGTAGCGCATGTTGAAATCCTGCGCGAGGCGGACGAGCGCATCGTAAACAGGCGTGTCGCCGTGCGGGTGATACTTGCCTAAGACTTCGCCGACGATCTTCGCGCATTTGCGATATGGCTTCGTCGAGGTGAGGCCGAGCTCGTACATGCCGAAAAGAATGCGGCGATGGACCGGCTTCAGGCCGTCGCGCACGTCAGGAAGCGCGCGGCCGATGATTACACTCATGGCGTAATCGAGATAGGACTTCCTCATTTCCGATTCGATATCAACCGGAGTGAGAATCTGCTGGTTTTGCTCGTCAGCCATTTAAACCCCTTGAACCCCCTGAGTAGTAAGCGGTGATTGGGTGATCGGTGGCGCGCTCTTCGTGGGCCGCGGCGATTCGCAAACAACGCGCCATCGTTAAATGTCCAGGTTGACGACGTCGAGGGCGTTGTCTTCGATGAATTTGCGGCGCTGCTCGACGTTTTCGCCCATCAACGTGGAGAAAATGTCTTCGGCAGCGACAGCGTCTTCGAGGCGTACTTTGAGAAGTGTGCGCGTCTCGGCGTTCATCGTGGTTTCCCAGAGCTGCGAGGGATTCATTTCGCCCAAGCCCTTGAAGCGCGTGATGGTGAAAGCGGATTTGGCGTCTTCGAGAACGTAGCTAAGCAGCGTCTGCGCGTTTTCTTTTTCCGCCTTATCGCCGTTGTGCGCAATCGTAAAGGGCGGCTTATTGCTCTCCGCGATAGCCTCGTGCAGCGTGCGCAGGCGCTTGAATTCGGCCGAGCCGGCAAGCGCCCAATTGATGCGCTTCTCGCCGCCGTTTTTCAGGACGAGCTCGTGCAGGCTGTGCTCTTCGTCAAATTCGAGCTTCGTGTCAAAATTCAGCTTCGCCTTTTCGATTGCTTTCGCGAGATCCTGCAATTTCTTCTTCTCGGAAAAATCGGCCTTCTTGTCGAGCTCGCTATCGGCGAGGAGTTCGATCAGCTTGGGATCGCGAAGCTTGCGGCCGAGTTTTGCGGCAACCTGATCGTATTCCTGAATGTTGAGCAGGAATTGCGTGAGGGCGCCGCCTTCGAGCGCCTTGCCGTCTTTGCCTTTCACGACATGGTCTTCGGTGGCACGCTTCATCAGCTCACGCGAAAATTCGCGCTCGTCGCGGATGTACCGCTCCGTTTTGCCGCGCTTCACGCGATAAAGAGGCGGCTGCGCGATGTAAATGTGTTCCTTCTCGATCAGCTCGCGCATGTGGCGGAAGAAAAAGGTGAGCAGGAGCGTGCGGATATGCGAGCCATCGACGTCCGCATCGGTCATCAGAATGATTTTGTGGTAGCGGAGTTTCGAGGCGTCGAAATCGTCTTTGCCGATGCCGGTGCCGAGCGCGGTGATGATGGCGCGAATTTCTTCGTGGCCAAGCATCTTGTCATAGCGCGCCTTTTCAACGTTGAGGATCTTACCTTTGAGCGGAAGGATCGCCTGATAGCGACGGTCGCGTCCACCCTTGGCCGAGCCGCCGGCCGATTCTCCCTCAACAAGGAAGATTTCGCAGCGCTCGGGATCGCGCTCCTGGCAATCGGAAAGCTTGCCTGGCAAGCCGCCGGAATCCAACGCGGATTTGCGGCGCGTGAGTTCGCGAGCTTTGCGAGCGGCTTCGCGAGCGCGGGCCGCGTCAATGCACTTGCCGATGATTTTGCGGGCGATCGAGGAATGTTTATCGAAATATTCGCCGAGGCGCTCATTGACGAGCGATTCTACGACGCCTTTGATATCGCTATTGAGCTTGCCTTTCGTCTGGCCTTCGAATTGGGGCTGCGGTAGCTTCACGGAAACGACGGCAACAAGACCTTCGCGGACGTCGTCGCCGGTGATTGACACTCCGTCCTTTTGCTCTTTAAGCATGCCGAAGGAGTTCGCGTAGTAGTTGATGGTGCGCGTCAGCGACGAGCGGAAACCCGCTAGGTGCGTGCCGCCGTCGACGGTATTGATCGTGTTAGCGAAGGCAAAAATGTTTTCGGCATAACCGTCGTTATATTGGACCGCGATCTCCATCTCCACCTGATCTTTTTTGCCCTCCATATAGATCGGCGAATCGTGGAGGACGCCTTTGCCGCGGTTGAGATGCTTTACGAATTCGGCGATGCCACCAGTAAAGCGGAACTCAGCCTTTTTGTTCGCGGCGCGCTCGTCTTCGAGCGTGATTTTCAGGCCCTTATTGAGGAAGGCCAGCTCGCGGAGGCGCTGCGAAAGCGTGTCAAAGCTATAAGCCGTGACGGTGAAAATGGATGGATCGGCGTGGAATGTGATTTTCGTGCCGGTTTTCCGCGTCTTGCCGGAGGCCTTCAGCTTCGAGGTGGGCGCGCCCTTTTCGTAGGACTGCTCCCAAACGTCGCCGTCGCGCCAGATTTCGAGATCGAGCCAATCGGAAAGAGCGTTGACGACCGAAACGCCGACGCCGTGCAAGCCACCGGAAACTTTGTACGTGTCGCTATCGAATTTCCCGCCCGCATGGAGAACGGTCATCACAACTTCGGCGGCGGGCTTCTTTTCGGTGGCGTGCATGTCGACAGGAATACCGCGGCCGTTGTCCGTGACTGTGACGCTGTTGTCTTCGTGCACGACGACGTTGATCTCGTCGCAGAAACCCGCCATCGCTTCGTCGACGGAGTTGTCGACGACTTCCCAGACAAGATGGTGCAAGCCCATTTCGCCGGTTGAGCCGATGTACATCGCCGGACGTTTGCGAACGGCTTCGAGGCCGCCGAGAACTTTAATAGAAGTCGCATCGTACTTGTGTCCAGCCGAGGCAGGCCCTTTGCCGGTCGGAGTTTCCTTATCACCCATGGATCGTGCATCCCCCAGGATTCTTCACAAGCAAATTGTCATTCGTGCAGAAAAATAGCTGATCGATCATCGGGAAGGCGGTCGAGCAGGCGTGCGCGACACTCACCTTGCCCATTGGTCCCATATTAGCGAGAAACCTGATCGCCGCTCGAACTGGGACTCGAAGGGTTTTTCGCAGCTCCATCCCATTCCGTTCCGGTTTTCCCGGGGGAACGCGGCGAAGCTGCTCATTTTCTCCTCTGCGGATAGAGGACGGTCCGTCCGCCTGCTGGCCCGCGCTTCATGGCGCTCCTTCTGGCAGGAGCAGCCGCTCGACCAGCAGGCTTGAGCTGAACCGAGTGCCGTTCAGATCAAACAACCAGTACAAGAAAATTGTAGCGGAAATGCAGGGATTTCACAAGCCAAATCTGTGTTCTGGATATGGATTATGTCTTTATTTTTGAGTGGATTACAGTTAGTTTTGGGTGCCAAAAACGCAAACACGAACGCAAATTTCGCTGGGATTTTATCGAGGGTGTCAGATGCGCATGGGCATGACGACGTAGCGGTAGCGGCTCGATTCGTCAGCGAGCGGGCGGAGTTGGCTCGCGGACTGATCATCTTTCATTTCGAAGCTGATCGGGCCCTCGGGCGCGGCAGCGAGAAAGTCGAGCAAATATTGCGCGTTGAAGCCGATGGTAATGGGCTCGCCGCCATATTCCTTGTCGAGCGCCTCCTTTGCCTCGCCGTATTCGGGGCTGGAGGCGGAAATTTCCACGCCTTCTTTGGCGAGCACGAATCGAATCGCGTGCGTGCGTAGATCCGCGAGCTGTGAGACGCGGCGCAGGGCATCCTGTAGCTCGCCGCGCTCGAGAACGAGCGTCTTGCTCGAGTCGCGCGGGAGAACAGCTTCGTAATTCGGGAATTGGCCGGTCAATTTGCGCGAAGTAAGCAGGCGCTGACCGAAACGGAAGAATAGATGGCTTTCGTCCTGCGCGAATTCCACGGCGGCGTCTTCGCCGGCTTCGCCAGCCAATCGCTGTATTTCCGTCATGGCCTTTTTCGGAATAAGGACGCGCGTTTCTTGCGAGAAACCCTCGGTTTTGTGCTCGGTTTCGACCATCGCCAGACGGTGACCGTCTGTTGCGACCATGGTGACAGAGGCTGGCTTCAGTACAAGCAGGGCACCATTGAGCGTGTAACGCGATTCTTCGGCTGAAATTGCGAAGGTTGTCTTAGCGATCAGACCGCCCAAAAGACCTGCGGGAATTTTGATATTGGCGTCGGGGAGCGCTGGCAGGGCGGGAAAATTCTCTTTCGACATGCCGACCAGCTTGTAATTCTTGCGCTCACAGGTGACTTGGATCCAGTGATTATCAAGCAGCTTAAACTTGATTTCAGCTTCCGGCAGTAGACGCACGATATCGTAAAGCTTCTTTGCAGGAATCGTTCCCGCGCCTTCTTTTTTCACACGCGCTTCACATGAGGTGCGAATGCTTAGCTCAAGGTCCGTCGCGGTAATCGAAAGGCCGTTGCCTTTGGCCTCGACGAGGAGATTAGAAAGGATGGGGATGGTCGTCTTGCGTTCTACGACGCCTTGCGTGAGTTCCAGTTCTCGAAGCAGATCGAATTTTTTTACGCTGAATTCCATCGCTTGCGTTCCCTCACCACGCTTGGTTTCCAGATCCCGCGCGACTGAACTCATGGCCCCGCCTTTCTATTGCGCCGTAAGGTTACTCTACTGCTTTTCTAATTCTAATCAAAATATAAGAAAACCGACGTCGTCTTCGGACCTGTGGATAAGTTAAAAAGCGACTTAAATCATGCATTCTACTCCGTTTAAGTGTCCTTCTTACCTGTCGAAAACGGGCGCTGCTTTGAGGATAATTCCAGCTTTGCTGAGCAATCAGGCGCCTCTCGCATGCCGTTCACAGAGCATCCACAGCCGAGGAACACAGGCGGTGGAATTCGGTCGATCAAGTCTAGCCGAATGAGTCCATTAGGCGCGCAATCGTCTTGTTTAAATCTTTGTCGGTCTGGCGAAGGAGTTCGATTTTATTGATCGAATGAAGCACAGTCGTGTGGTGCTTGCCGCCGAACTGCTTGCCGATTTCAGGCAGCGACGCTGACGTAAGCTGCTTGACCAGGAACATGGCGACTTGGCGCGGAAAGGCAATCATTTTTGAGTTGCTGCGTATTTTCAGGTCTTGCGGACGCAGACCAAAATGTTCGCCAACGCGCTTTTGAATCTGGTCGATGGTGACCTTCTTTTCCTGCGTCTCTAGGATGTTCTTCAGGACCTGTTGCGCGGTAGGGAGATTAACGGGAGCACCGGTGAGCGAGGCGTAAGCCATCAGACGAATCAGTGCGCCCTCTAGCTCGCGAATATTCGATTTGATCGCGCGAGCGATAAATTCGGCTACATCATCGGGAAGGTGAACGCGCTCGTTATCGGCTTTCTTCTGGAGGATGGCAATTTTTGTCTCCAGGTCGGGCATCTGTATGTCCGCAATCAGGCCCCATTCGAAACGCGAGCGAAGGCGTTCCTCAATCGAGGAAATCTCCTTCGGAGGGCAATCGGATGAGATGACGATCTGCTTCTGCTGATCATAGAGCGCGTTAAATGTATGGAAGAACTCTTCCTGAGTGCGCTCGGCGCGTGCAATGAATTGGATATCGTCGATCATCAGCACGTCCATATTGCGGAAACGATCGCGAAAGGCCGGCATGCGCTCGAAGCGGATCGAAGCGATCACTTCGTTGGTGAATTTTTCGGCGCTGATGTAGGTCAGGCGGAGCGATGGATTACGGCGCTTGAGCGTGTGGCCGATCGCCTGCATCAGGTGCGTTTTGCCAAGCCCCACGCCACCGTAGAGGAAGAGCGGATTATAGGATTTCGAAGGCGTTTCGGCCACGGCTTGGGCCGCCGCGTGCGCAAACTGGTTAGACGAGCCCACAATGAACGTATCGAACGTGTAGCGAGGGTTTAACTGATTGGCAGCCGAGTCAAAGTCGAGTTTAGCCTGCGCCAGAGCAGGAGGATTTACCGGAACCGGCTCAGGCTCGGCGCAAATGAACTCGATCATTAGGTCCGGGCGGCCAATTTCGACCAAAACCGCCTGGATCAGCTCGCCATAGGTTTCCTTCAGGCGCTTGCAGAAGAGGCGTGTAGGGACACGCACGATCAACTTGTTATCTTCGGCGCGCTCCTGCCTGGTAGGACGGAACCAAGTGGCGAAGCTGTGAGGATTGACGCGGCGCTCGGTATGCTGCAGGACTCTGTCCCAAAGTGTCATGAAAAAAGCCGCCCATCGATTTCCACATGAGTGGAAATGTTGTGGAAATCCAGCCGGACCCTCCGGCTGGCCCACTAATTTGTCTGAATCTTCTGGTTGTGCGCCGCAGATGCGCTGCGACTGGTGAATGCTCGCGTATGAGAACGCCCGTTACGACCAGAGACGCGAGTTGGGATTCTGCCTAAACGAAGCGTGATGGGCAAGAGAAAACTGCGCGAATCTTTTAGGGGAGCTCCACACGCATTGCACAGTTTTTCCACAGGACGTTTGGGCGAGGATTCTCGAAAATCTTTCCATAAACCACAGCAAAATAGCGCACGAGAAGGACTTTCCACAAAATCCAGTACCGAGTGGCTGTGGAAAAGAAGTGGAAAACGCGGATCACTCTTTTGAATCGGGAAGGCACGCGAATGGGAGGAGACTTTCGAAAGGGCAACTTTACTGAGTAGGAGTTTTTTCGATTTTCGCTCCTACTTGCGCGGAACGCTCGATGGTCATCTTATCGGGTCGCGCGAAGTCATAAATGCCGCCGGAATTGGACCCGATCAACAATCGATTCGGTTCAACGACGATTGCGGTGATTTGGAGCAACGAGCCTTCGGGGGTTGTCATGTAATACGTGTCCATCGCATTGCCGTATTTGTCGAAATGGACGAGCTCCGGCCCAATCGCGGCCCAGAATTCCTGTGTCTGGCGGTCAATGCCGACCGCCGTGAGCCTTTTCTGCGTGAGTGCCGGTGGACGCGGGTGATCGAGATTAATGCGCAGGCTGCCAACGTATGCTAGATCGCTTGGGCCGTATCTGATGAAGCTCGGCGTTTTGTTGCCCGTGGCAGTACCGCCTGCACTCGCTGCGGCACCAGTGGCCGGGGCCCCAGGGGTTGAAGCTGGCGAACCCGCTAAACCAGTAGTCAGCGCAGCGCCGAGAGGCGGGTGTGCCGCGTCGGCGCCCGCGCCCGCTCCGTTTTCACCACGGCCAAACGCACCGCGCGGAAACTCGCCTGGACGAATCAGCGTATGCCGATAGCCTCCAGGCCGCGGTCCCAAAGAGGCAAGATAGTAGCTGGAAAAGCCGCCTGTGCCCGCCTCGGTCGATGGGCCTACTTGAGGTGTACCAGTAAGATAGTCCTCT
The DNA here is from genome assembly GCA_963753205.1 of uncultured Acidobacteriota bacterium. GTDB lineage: Bacteria > Acidobacteriota > Terriglobia > Acidiferrales > UBA7541 > Palsa-295. Next base: position 972,105 of record CAVWBL010000006.1, read on the forward strand.
GTGGTCGCAAGGACGCTCGTGGGGTCCTTGATTGGAACAGCGGGCGCACTGGCGTCTGCTGGTGCACCGTCAGGGGCGCTACTGGAAAAATCGCTGCTGCTTGAGAAGGTTCCCGGTGCGAAATATTTCAGGGTGGTTGAATGGTCTGTGTTTTTACCCGATCCAGAACCCTGCTGACCCGAGGAACCTCCGCTGCTCGCGCCACCGCTTGCTCCCGAGCTGCCTGAGCCCGCTTGGAGACCGAAACTCGGCGCTTCAAGCGAAGTTTCAGCCGTTAGCGAGCCTGCTAGGGATCTAGTGCCGGTGAGATCATCGTGCGCCATCATGCTGGCCAAGCCTGACCCGGCATTTACGCCGAAGCGGAGTTTGCCTGTGTTGCCCAAAGTAGTCCAGCTGCCGAGCTGGCTCGAAGCCGTGAGGCGCGTGAAATTAAAGCCCACCTGCACGCGATCCTCTTCGCCGCTTGGCAGATCACTTTCGAAAGGAACGTTCGCTGCGAAGGCAGCATAACCAAATCGATCGAACTTCTTGATTTCCGGGTTGGTAGCGGACAGGATGCCAAAATAAAGATTATCGGCCGAATCGCCGATGATGCGGCCGGTGTCCGCTAGCGGCGGAGGGGGTGGGGCGTCTTCTTCGTCTGGGGAGGGATTTGAGATCTCGTGGGGCTCGCCGAAGCCGCGAACGTAGCGGCCGTTTTCCTCGAAAATCTCGATCGGATGCTCCGTGCGTAAGGTCGTGACGGCGATTTGGCCATTCGACAGGGCTACGACGGAAGTAGGAGCAAACACGGGGGCTCTGTATTTAAGCGAACCGTCAGGCGCAAAGGTGTAGACGGTGTTCGCACCGCGGTCGGCCACGACAATATCGCCATTAGCGGCTATGTCGAAATCTGCCGCATAGCCGAAATCAGCGATGGATGAGCCGGGCCCAGGAATCTGGCCAATCGGCGAACCCTTAGCGTCGAATATTTGCAGCGTATGGCCGGGATTTGCCAGGATGTAGAAGCGACCCGCGGAATCTTCGCGCATGGCGATGATGCCGCCGTTTACTTGAGGGAAGACACGACCCTCGGAAGAGACCATGTTATGAAGATTCTGGCCTGCGGCTGGGATCGGAGCGACGCCAAATGACACCGCAAGCGCGGCGACCCAAACCGGCTTTTTAATACGGACCCGCATTCACCCCTCGCACTGCCCTGCGGATAAGAAATCAGATGCTCGAGGCCGTTTCGCAGTTGGCCGGAGTCCGAGACGTCCGAAGTAACGGCCCGTGAATCTGTCTATTTACCACATTTTGGGGTTTTGGTTCCTGCGGATTTCAGAGGCTACTAATCCAAGCGGTAGTTCAAGCGCTCAATGCCGCGGGCGCGGCCTGTCCATTCGTCGATATCGATTAGGACGGCGTTCATCTGGATATCGCCTTCGGCGACGGTGAAACGAATCGGTAAGGCGTCATGGAAACGCTGAATGATCGGTCCCCTCTCCATCCCAATTATGCCATCGTGAGGGCCCGTCATGCCGACGTCCGTAATGTAAGCCGTGCCGTTGGGCAGGACACGGTTATCGGCGGTTTGAACGTGTGTGTGGGTGCCGAGGACGGCTGAGACTTTGCCATCGAGATTCCATCCCATGGCCAGTTTCTCGGAGGTGGCTTCGGCGTGCATGTCCACGACGATCACTTTTACGTCCGGCGGCAGCTTGGCAATTTCGGCCTCGACGGTGCGAAACGGATCATCGATGGGAATCATGAAAGTGCGACCCTGAACATTGATTACGGCAAATTTGATGCCATTTTTTGCGGTTCCTACGTAGACACCGGAACCGGGCGCGCCAGCCGGGAAATTTGCCGGGCGCAGCAGGCGCGGCTCATGCGGGAAAGTTTCCATGATTTCGCGGCGGTCCCAGATGTGATTGCCACCACTGAGGACCTCGATGCCCGTGGCGAGTAGCTCTTGCGTAATTCGAGGCGTGATGCCGAAGCCGGAGGCGGAGTTTTCGCCATTCGCGATGCAGAGATCGACCTGGCGTTGGCCGAGAATGTCCGCCAGACGCTCGCGAACGATCCGGCGGCCAGGCGACCCGACAATGTCACCGATAAAGAGAACACGCATAAGGTCATTTGCTCGAAACAACGAGTCCGGCCAAAAAAGAAGCGGAGCCGTCCGCTTCGCCGTGCGCTACTAGGCCCTGAACCCCACAAATAGGTGGGTGCCCTACGCCTGCTTTAAGGCTTCTTCCCGGCAAACCGGGAAGCGTGCACAAGGGCAGGGCGACTCGAGCGCCCTGGGATCCAGTGTTGGTTCAAATAGGCTTTCGCAGCGATCACCTGCGTCGAAGATCGACTCCTCAGAGATTGTAGCAGGGAACGTTTAGAGTCGCCGATGCGATTGCCGACGGCGACTCGTGCCTGCTCTCGAGATTCGTTTACCACCTGACTCGGACGCGGTAATCGAGTGTGGCCGTGCCGTCTTTGGCGACCGGCACCTGAAAGCCGATGGTCGTGGAATCGAGTTTTGTCGACGGGAAATTGGAATTTTCCACTTCCCAATCGCCGCCGATCGGCTCGCGGACGTCGATCATGACTGGAGCGTCTTTATGGTTGCGCAACGTGATCTGGTATTCCATTTCGTAGACGTTGTTGGCGATCTTTTTGTAGTCGGTCTCTTTGCGGTCGCAGACTACATCGAAAGCGTTGCCGACGTGGATGCGAAGCGCCTCGTCTTTTGGCGTGTGCTCGATATTGTCTTCACCGGCGAATTGAATGTTGCCTTTTGAGTCGGCTTGATAGACGCGGACCGTGCCGGCGGGAAGAGGCATGCCCAGCCCTGATTTTTGGTCGTTCCTAAAATTGTAATAGACCATCACCGGTTCGGTGATGGGATTGCCGATTCCTTGCGGGTTACGGAAATAGTAGGACTGCGCTTCGACTACGTACGTTTTGTTAATTGGGATATTCGAGCCGTTGAGAAGACTGATCTGCTTGGATTCGTTGTTGTTGATCGACGTGCGGCGGGTCACAGTGTAGAGGTGATACTCAGAGAAATTCTCCTGGGTCATGGGCGGTGCGCCGGCAACATTCTGAGCCATCTCCATTGATTTCATCATGGCCATTGGAGGCATCACTTGGTTGATTTGGCCGGCGACTAGCTGAAGCGTGGCATTGTCATAGGAGGCGCCGCTGTTGTTCGTTAGCGTCACCCAGCCGTCGAGATCGGCGTTCTTCTCGTCTCGAGTGACGTTGAGGACGTAATCGGCTTTCCATTGAATGTTTGTCGTCAGGTACGAGGCTTCGATGGTCTGGGTTGGGGCGCCGGTGTTATCGAGGGTCCAGATAAGCGTGGGGCGACTGTAGAGATTGTCCGGGAGGTCGGGGAAGCGATAGGAATCCGAGGCCATGCCGGTGACGATTTCGTTGCCAATCTTCCAGACCGGGCCGTTGTTGTCTGAAAGCAGCAGCGCTCTGGTTTCTGTGTACTTCGTCGAATTGGATTCCGTCTCGGCGCGGACCAGCGTCACTTCGCGGCCGACGTACTTTTGCAGGAGCTTTTGGGGATCGAGCAGGTCGTACTCGTAGTTCTGCTCGAGGACATTGAGCTTGCTGGGATCGGTGATGGAGCGCAGATGGACCGTGGCCGGATTGATGGAGGCGGCCACGTCTTCGAAATGGAGCGGGAAGGTGCCCATGCGCAGATTGATTTTGCGCACGTCTCGGACGAGGGCGAGATTTGAGTTGTAAACCGTGATTGAGAGGTCGGTCTGGTCCTTTTGGGTTGTGGTCGGTGCTGTGGGAGCGGTTTGGGCGGTGGAGACGGCGGCGGATGCGAGTACCAGAACCAGAAAGGCGAGAAGGCGCTGGCGGTTGCGATTAGAACCGTGCTCCTTCCCTTGTTTGCAATGAGTTACGCCGATTTCTAATTTTTCGTAGTTGCGATTAGCGGGACCTTTGTGGCGTGTTTCGCTCGTCTGGACGGGTGATTTGGGCATGGATCGTCTCCCTTTTTGGGCTTTTGGCCCGCTGAAATGATTCGGCAAGAGGGTTAGACGCCATTTTACGCGTCGACGGCCACGAAAAGGGCGGTCGCGCGATGGCTTTGTGTCGTGTCAGCTAGAACTGAGCGGCACGAGCGCATTTGCTGCAAGGCGGGTTTGAGTGACGCTGTGGTGGCGGCGGACTTGCCCCCGGCGAGGCCGACCACGACTACGCCAGCAATTACCAGGCAGGTGCCGATGGTCTTGGTAGCCAGTTGGCATCCCCTGAAGTCTTCTTTGAGCCATGCCGGCTTGAATTTGGTGAGCATGAACGCGCCGAGGAAGATGACGACGTATCGAACGCCGGAAATTGCGTTGACGATGGCCGGGTGCGTAAGGCTGATGGCGTAGAAGATGAGGAAAGAGCCGAAGCCGGCCGTGAATCGATTGACGAAATACCAGAAGCGATTGCTGGGAGTTGATTGGCCGGATTCCGAAAAGATTTGTATGCGCCAGGACGGGCGGACCAGCAACGCCATCGATCCGATGAAGGTGCCGATGGTGAACCACACGTATCCGGTGACGAAGTTGGTGCGATTGTAGACGAACTTTTCGAGCACGTTGACGAGGCCGAAGATGGCGGACGCGAGAATCACCGGTGGGAGAATTTTTTTCAGGGGCAATTTTTCGGAAAAGAACATGACGAAGCCGCCGAGCGTCATCAGGGCGAAGCCCACCAATTGAGTGTTGGTCATTTCATTCTTGAGCAGGAGCAAGGCAAACAGAGCGGTGGCTACGGGAGAGAAGCCGCCCATGATGGCGAGTGTGTCTGACGCCTGGCCACGCTTCAGGGCGGCGTAATAGAAATAACTGGCGACGAGGTCCAATGCGCCAGCCGCGAATGCGATTGCTCCGAGCCAAAAAGGAAGCGATTGATATCCGAAGAAAACGAGCACGACTCCGAAGATGCTGATGGCGCCGAGCCAAAAGACGTAGCTAACTAAATTTTTTGTGCCGGGATTTTTGAGGAGGACCTTGTCCCAGACGAGCGAGATGCCGATCAATCCGTGCGCGATGACGGCGACCATCGCGCCGCCACCAAAAATAGATAAGAACCTTTGGAGGAGATTCATAGCAGCGGAGCGCCGGAATCGGGCGCGCAAGGGAACTCGTCAGAATTCAGTCGCCAACTTTCACGCGCGAGGAGGAGTAAGCGAACGCCCGGCATGACCAGATTTCAACTGTAAGGGAGAGGGGAGTCTTTGTCATGCGAGGAAGGATGTATATTGCGCGTCGGAGTCGTGTACAGGGGCTTGGTTTCTGCGGCCGTCAAACAATGTGGATGATTTCGATGTCGCCCCAATGCTCTTTCAGGTATTCGGCAACGAGCCGGCGGCGACAATGGTGGGGCGTTTCCTCGCTGCTTTCGCATTCACATTTTGCTGCCGCTCTTGGCTGGCGTGGCCGAGGCGAGGAGGAGGAGCGCGCCGCAGAACATTAAGGTGTCGGCGAGATAGTTGAAGCCGTTGTTGAGGCTGGCGCGGTCGACTACTGCGATGGGGACGTAGACGACTAGCTCGATGAAGAGCACCGTGGCGCCCAGTAATGTGGCTGCGGCGCGGGTTTTCTTGCCCACGAGCAAGAAGATGTCCGCAACGGCGTAAACTGCGGCTGCCAGGTACGTCCAAATGGCGTGTCCGTAAAGGTATTCGGGAGTGAGGCGGTCCAGCGGGATGCGCTGGAACGTAATTGGCATGCATGAATTGCTCGAAGGCGAAGAACAGCACTGGAATTGCGATGAAATAGCGCGCTATTGTGGCAAGAATTCTGCAGCGACGTTCTGACGACTGCTCGCCGAGGCTGGCCGCCAGCGCGAGAGCGCCGCCGCTGAAGGATAATTCGCGCAGCGCGAGCGTGAACGCAAAGCGATCGTGCGGATCTTGCAGCCAACCAGGAACGTCCATCAGCACGACGAACAGGAAAAACGTTAGGGCGAGCAAACTTGCCGAAAGGCGCGCCTGAATTTTCGTGACGAGGCTGAATCCGGCTGCGATAAAGCAAGCGCCGACGAAGTATGCCCAGAAGAGATGCCACGGCATCCATGAGGGAACGATGGAGGCGATGGCGTCCGTTTGCGTGAAATGTTCGGTGCCAAAGGCTGCGACCGGGGCTGCGTAAAAAAGGGGACCGAACGGGATTAGCTTTTCGAATCCGCGCGCCTTTCGCCATTCGCCGCGAGCGCAGATTGCGACCACGCCAATGGCGATGACCAGGCCGCCGACGGAGTATGACCAGATTACCGGAGCCGGAATCGCGAGAATCGCCAGGAATGCCGCCGAGTTTGTCAGAATGCAGGTCACGGTGAATCGCCTCCGTCATCCGCATCGCACAACTGCCGCGCTGAAGACCGCGCTACACGTTTAAACCTACCTCGAGGGTTAGCGCAAGCGCTTAGTCGAAGGTTACTGTTCAAAAAGGACGAGGACGGGATTGGCGTCGCCGGAGGTTGTGGTGAGCATCAGGACCTGGCTTGGTGAGACGATGAGGAACGAGCCGGTCGAGGCCGAAGGCTGCGTCACGCTGATCGTGCCCGTGCCTGCGGTGGCGCCGGAGACTGTGTAGGTGCCGCTGAGCACCTGGCCGGACGTGTTCGTTTGCGAGGTGCTTTGATCCTGGAGGGCCGCGAAGTCCCCATTTGCGCCACTAGGATTCGCGAAGACGGCTACGCCCGCAAGATTTTGCACGGCGGAAGTCGTGGGGGCTGTTGTGCCTTCCGTAAAGAGAGATGCAATCGTCGTGGCATTGAACGGGCCGGTCGATTGCGGCTGAAATACTCCAAACAACGGATACCGCTGTCCTGACCCATTGAGTTCGGTGCCGAGGGCGTACGCGGTGTTCTGGTCGATCATGTAGAACACAGGTTCGAAAGTTGCATTGGGGCTCGAATCCACGCGGCCGAACTGGTCTGCCTGAATAAAGTTGGACTGAATCGACGCGGGCGTGACCGTCCCGCCCAGGTTTTCGGTGGACGAGATTGTGAAGCTGCTTGCGCCGGTGCCGACAATCGAGACGAGAGCTAGATCGGGAACCGGCGTGCTGCCGCCCGTTTTCTGGCCGCTCAATGCGCCAACGCTTGTTCCGGTGAACGTCGAGCCTGAATTCAGGCTGTAGGGCGCGCCGATCTGCTGCTGGATTGTGCCCGCGGTGAGTAGCGGGCTGGAGGAACTGATGGTGTCCGTCTCGACCATAAAAAATTCCGACGTTGAGACAGGATAGACGCTGAAGTTCATCGAAGCCTGGACGGTGGACGAGAGCGTCATCGAGCAACGCGTGGCTTGCGTCGTGGCCTGGTATGCGCCGCTGAGCGTCTGGTCCTTAATGGTGAGCTTTACCGGGGTGTCGGCATCGAGTTCGGCGAGATTCAGGTTGCCCTGCGTGCCAGGCGCGACTGCCGGCGTAGCTGAGAATGTGCCAATTATAGCGGCGGGGCCCGCTGCCGACACGCCGCTGATCGCCATTTGCTGGCCGAAAACTCCAAAAGCGTAGCGGCCGTTGAAAGTCGTTGCGGTGCAGGTGGTGAGAGAGCGAAGTTCGAAATCTCCCGAGCCGCGCGTGCCGCTGGAATCGAACTCGATCAAGCGTCCGTCGGTGCCACCGGTGCTGATTGCGAAGGAATAGACGGGCGAGCCCGCGAGGCTGGAAAACGTGAGAAGCCCCTGATTCGCGCCGGAGACGGTGTAAGTTCCCGTGAAGGTTTGGTTCTTTGGCGACCCGCCTACTGCGTTCATGTCCTCCACGCCATTCGTGATGTTGCCGTTGCCGTCAGCTGTGAAGCTGCCTGCGACCGAGACGGCATTGCCGGTGGAATTGAAGCCGTTAAATTCGAACGCATAGTTGCCGCTCAACATGCTTAGATTGCCCACGCTGATAGCCAAGCCCTTATTCGCCGTCATGGCGGGACTTTCGGAATCACTCACTTGGACAACGAAGAGGAAATTGCCGGCTTGGGTCGCGGTGCCTGAAATCGCGCCGTTCGAGGCGAGCACGAGGCCCGGCGGAAGCGAACCGGAGAGGACCGACCAGGAGTAGGGCGGGAGGCCTCCGGATGCCTGCAACGTGGTGGATGGGTAAGGCGCGTTCGTCGACGTGCCGGGCAAAATCATGGTCGTAACGGCGAGCGGAAGCGGCGCGCCGATTGCGATGGCAAGCGGTTGCGTGGCCGTAGCGCCTGTGGAATCCGCGATCTTGATTGTGAAATTCGAGTTCGTTTGGGCCGTTGGCGTTCCCGAAATGGTCACAGATCGCGAGTTGCTTGAGCCCAAGGATAGACCCGGCGTCAGGGATCCGGCGGAAATAGACCATGAAAACGGAGCCTTTCCGCCAGATGCGTTGACCGTTGCCGAGTAGGCTGAACCGTAGTTGCCACCTGGAAGCGACGCGGTCGTTATAGAGAGCGGACCGGTTCCCTTGCTGCAGCCGCCTCCGTAAACGCAGGCGGCAAACAGAAACAGATAAATCAGGTATTGTCCGGCGCGCCTGCTCATACTACCTCCTGAGGCATAAGGTCGAGGGCGGCGGCTCGCGAGCGCTGCGAAAAGACTCCTTCCCCCAAGTCTATTGTGACGGCAGAGCCTTGCCTGAGGGAGTTCCTAGGCCGCGACAGATGGCGTATCAGGCAACGCGGAGAATGCAAAGATCAGGCGTAACTCACGGCCCCACGCGAGACCAGTTCGGCGAGATGCCTGGTCGCGGGCGCATTCTCGTTACTAGAAGGACACCCCGAACAAGGTTTTGTGGGCGGACGGTCCGCCAACGGCTATTGTTTCGGAAGCTTCGCGAATTCTTGGGAGCTGGGATGAGTCGCATTTGGCAGGCCCTAAGACAGGCTGAGCAGGAACGGAAATCGCTCGCACCGCAGGAAGCTGCCGATATTGAGGAAATGGAGCGCGAGCCCACGGCAGAAGAAGATGAGCCCGCGGGCACACGCGGCCTGGACCGTCGCAAAGGTCTGCGGCATTCGCACGAAGCCACGCTGCTTGTCTACGGCTCGGATGCGGAAAAACAGCCGTTTCACGAACAATCGGAGACGATTGATGCGAACGAAAACGGCTGCCTTTTATCGCTCGCGAGCAGCGTCTCGCGCGGTCAGCGGCTTGTTTTGACGAACATGCGAAATCAGGCCGAGCAGGAATGCCGCGTGGTATACGTCGGGCGACGCTCCAGCGGGAAATCGCGCGTCGGCGTGGAGTTTGTTCGTCCTACTCCCCATTTCTGGCGGACCGTTTAGGCCCCCCTTCAGTTTCACCTCGTTGCCGAAGCAAATTGCGATTGGTGATTTGTCGCGCGTTCGCTATACTTGGTGGATTCGCTGTAATGAGGAGAGCTGCTTGTGCTGATGATTCGGTTGTCGAGAATAGGAAAGAAAAAGCATCCGTTTTACCGGGTGGTGGTGACGGAAAAGACGCGGCCAGCCAACGGCCGATTCGTGGAAATTGTAGGGACGTACGATCCCTCTAAGAAGCCCGCCTCGATTTCCTTAAAAGACGAGCGTGTGCAATACTGGTTGAGCAAAGGCGCCCAGCCCAGTGACACGGTGCGAAGCTTCTTGCGCAACCGTAAGCCTGCCTGACAACATCTTACAATCGTAGTGATATCGTCGCTCGTACACACGCTCGAGTAGGTACTTCTCTCCTGCGCGCGTCAAGCTCGGAGGAAGTGTAATGAGGGAGCTGGTCGAAGCTATTGCAAAGGCACTCGTAGATCATCCAGAACATGTTCAAGTTAAGGCCATAGAAGGGGAACAAGTAACCGTCCTTGAGTTGAGGGTCCATCCTGAAGATTTGGGCAAGGTGATCGGCAAGCAGGGACGAACGGCGAAATCCATCCGCACTCTTCTGGGAGCGGCGGGGATGAAGCTGAAGAAAAGATTCACGCTAGAGATTCTGGAATAGAGTGAACACCAGAGCGGCTTACGTCACCGTCGCGCGCATTCTCAGACCACACGGCCTGAGGGGTGAGGTGGCCGCTGAAATCCTCACAGACTTTCCCGAGCGCCTGAAGCGCCTTACCTCCGTTGAATTGTTTAATCCCACGTCGAGTGCCGCAGGAGATGGTGCGCGCAGCGTTTGTGTGCGTTCGTGTTGGCTAAGTCAAAGCCGCGGCGGGCAGGCGATCTTTCATTTTGAGGGAACCGACTCGATTGATGATGCGAAGCGCCTTGTGGGCCTCGAGGTGCAGATCCCTTTGGCTGAGCGCGTTTCCCTTCCTCAGGGAAGCTATTACATTAGCGATTTAGCTGGTTGCGAGGTCGTCGAGCAAGGCGGCCGTGTTTTGGGGCGCGTTCGCGAAGTGGAATTCATAGGCGAAGATGTCGCGGGAACTCCGAATCTTGTGGTCGATTCGGCATCTGGCGAGCTGCTGATCCCGCTGGCGCAGGATATTTGCACTGGCGTTGACGTTGTTGGTCGGCGTATTACGGTGACTCTGCCAGAAGGCCTGCTCGATCTGAACGCGAATTCCTAAAGTGCAAGGCATGTCGTAGACTGTACGCGCAATCCGCGCGATTTTGTGATGGCGCGGCTGCGCGCCTAATGCGTTTTGATCTCATCACAATTTTCCCGGAATTTTTCGTTGGACCGCTCGACTACGGGATTGTGCGGCGCGCGCGAGAAGCGCGTTTGATTGAAACGCACATCCACGATCTGCGGAATTTCACGCACGATCGCCATCGCACGGTGGATGACCGGCCGTTTGGCGGTGGCGAAGGCATGGTGATGAAGCCGGGGCCGATTTTTGACGCGGTCGAATCTCTTTTCGGTGGAGAAGGTGCAATGGCTCCGCAAGGAACTGCGATTGTGTTGCTTTCTGCTGCGGGCAAACTTTTTCGGCAGGAGACGGCGCTGCGTTTTGCGGCACTTGATCGCGTTGTTTTGATTTGTGGACGCTATGAAGGCGTGGACGAGCGCGTTGCCGAGCATCTTGCTACTGATGAGCTTTCGATCGGGGATTTTGTGCTGTCGGGCGGGGAATTGCCCGCGGCGATGGTGATTGATGCTGTCACGCGGCTCATTCCCGGGGCGCTAGGAAACGAGGATTCAGCGGTGAATGAATCTTTCGGCGAGGTGTTAGACGTCCCTGCTGCCAGCCCAACCGCGCGAGGGAGCGCGTCTTTACGATCACCCCGAACGCTTCTGGATTTTCCGCACTACACGCGTCCGCAGTCATTTCGAGGATGGGACGTACCGGAGAGGCTGTTGAGCGGGAATCACGAACAGATTCGCAAATGGCGCTACGAACAGGCCCTCGCGAAGACCCTCCGCCACCGTCCTGACCTACTGCGTTAACTGGCTCGCATGCCAACTTTGTGGGGGAGATGTAGCGCCTTAACTCTAGGCCCGCCTTTTACGTTCCCCACGTACACTCGCGTACACTAAATCTCTTTGGGTCTGGGCTGTAATTCCGCTATAATCGGCGATTGTGCATTGTGTGCTGGCCCCACCTGAGCGGGTCTGCAGGGAATAAATAGCCAT
>CAVWBL010000007.1:0-14810 GCA_963753205.1 uncultured Acidobacteriota bacterium
GGATCGGAACTTCTAGGGAGACATCCTTCGTCGACACGGACGTGGCACGATCTTCCGTATACCGCTATCGCGTGCGCGCCGTTGACGCTGCATCAAACGCGAGCGACTACTCGAACACGATCGATGCCTTTGCCGAGGGCAGCCGAGATTAGGGAGGTGCAGAGATCCGGTTCGCGGTGGCTGCTAGGCCTCTACTAGCTAAGCTAGGCCCTAAGAAGAGTCTTAGGATTCCAGACTCGTGCAAGTAGACTTTGTCCAGTGTTGCATCGGTCGTCGCAGCCGGCAGGACTTGTCGGTACTTTTCGGCGCAGCATGCTGGTTCCGTACCGCGTGACCGTTTGCAAATTGCTTTCGGAATCGAACGGCACATCGGCTCAACGGACCTTCGACGGAAAACGCCTCTTTCGCGGCGCAAGGCGCAGGCTCGTCCGCCTGCAAACCGTGCAGTTTGCTGCCTTGAACCGAAGCCGTAAGCTTGTCTGCACCAATTTCGACCTGTTGCGCTTAAGCGCTGATGACCAATAGAAGATTAACCAATGGTTGTCTTAGTGGTTGCGCTGTCGTCCTCAAGCCGGACGTTAGTATCGGTCAGCAGACCACGATTCGCGTTACAGGTGGTGACGATCCTAGGTAGACTAGAACTGACGTCGCGATCAACAGAAGCGGCGTGAATGGGGATTTGGTGCGGAATGTGCAGGGAGCGCTGCATTGCTGCACTGAGTTCAGACAGGAAAATCCGATGAAGAAAATACTCATAGCTATCGCTTATTCTCTGATACTGTCAGTACCGTTATTTGCTCAGGCACCCACCCTTCTGCAGGTCAAAAATGATCTCGACTGGGCGCCTGATTTCTTTAGTAGTTCCGGCGGGTTCGCTAGCGGTCAAACCGCAGTCGACCAACTCCCCAACGCCGTTGGACAACACAACACACTCTTCGAACTGATCGCCGTCGATGATACGACGAATTATCCGACAATCGCTGATTCCCTCGGGCTGACATGGACGCGCAACGCCACTTGCAAAGACACGACAAACGGAGAGGACGTCTTAATTTACACGGCTCCGACCGGATCAAATAGCGGGTACGACCACGATCACCACAACGTACCACGCAGCGAGTCAGTTTACGAGCATGCCCGCCCTGGCGGAGTTCGCCTACGTTGGAGCAATCGATGGCTCTGCCGAATGTGGGAACGCCAACTCGACGACTGTTGCTACCGGATCACACACTCCCAGCGTCACAGGGGAACTCGTTGTGCAATTCTCCTGGAATGAGTGGCTGGCGATCAGCAATGGGGCCTGCGTTGGAGTCCACTATACGCACGGTAATCAGGCGAATATATCGTGGCAAAAATTCATCGATGGCCACGACTGGTGCTTTGGGGCGCAATGGGGAGTATACAATTCGACTTCCCCACTTAACCCCACGTTTACCGTAAGCACGGCTGGCTTCAATACGGCCGCAGTTTTCTTTGCGCCATCGGCGTCCGGGACTCCGCAGCCAAGCGGCGTGCGCGTGCTAGCGCAAGCAAACATGCCCATCATGTCGAACGGCGCTTTTGCCACGAATCCGACGAATGATTATTTTCCTTGCCCGCCATCGGCTGACACGACCGTCGCGGAGTGGGCCGGGCCGGGACCGAGTTCGACATACGATCTCAGTTCTGTCAGCGATTCCGAGAGCAACACATGGGTTGCGAATCACGCCGAGGAATGCGATTCGGATGGTAAAGATGCGTCGATACCTACCGCACAGATAGCGCGACGATCTCCGACGCGCAGGAAATCACGCTTAATCTGAAGGCGACAAGCGACGATACTGTCCATCTTTTCTGCCTCAGCGGTGCCGCGTCTTCCCTCGCTGGATACCACAGCGGTGAATTCGGGCAATCAAACGAAAGCTGGAAACCAGACACTTCTGACGATCAGCCCGACTGCTGCAAACGATCTAGTTCTGCTCGTGGGAAGCCAGTGGTTCAATACAACGAGAAGCTTTACGGGACCCGGCCAGAACTATGTCGGGTGCTTCTGGTCGCCTGAAAACTTGGACTTGGACGGCTGCGCCGCTAATAATCCCTGGGGAGCCGCTTACAACAGCGGAACTGGGTCGTTAACCTGGACGGCCGTTTTTCAGAACGGGAGTGAAGCAATCGCGCAATGGTCCGCCGAAGCGGATGCGTATAAACCAGCAACAACGGGAGAGCCACCGGCTCCGCCCACCTCTCTTTTGGGGGAGCCGCGATGAACGCTTGATGTGTCGGCCGCTCACGCATCGAAAGTGAGCGCCCAGGCCTAACTGGGGGCGGATTCTCCGCCTCTGAGGCAAAGATACAAGTCTCCTGTGCATCGGCCCAATGCGCTCTCGAACTCAGCTTAGATCTGCCGGTAGGACGTAAGCGAGAGCACAGCGCGACTCGAATGATCCGACCGAAAGGGCAACTTACGCCATCCGCTATCGTTGTGTCCACACACCGTGATCATCTCCGCTCACTTAGGTTCTTGTTGATACGGTCGAAACCGGGGAAGCCGGACGCTTACGGTGAAGGTGCAACTGCCCGTGGCAAGACGCACAGAGCGTAGTCAAATTTTCCTCGGTATCTGGTTCGAGCGCAGTTCGCCTGCAAATATGGTGAACTTGTAGATCCGATGAAGCGCCGCAACTTTGGCATCTCCAGCCATCTCGTTTCAAGACGGCTCGGCAAAGCGCCTTGTAAGCGGCGGACGGAGGGCGCCGTGAAGAGTCGCGATCTCTCTTGGAAACCCATACTCGCTGGCACTTGCGGATGCCTACTGCTTGCCATCGAGGGCTCTTATGTGCAACGTCTTGCATGTTGGGCACCCGGGCATTCGCATTCGTAACGATCGATTTGTCCCAATCCTTGTGTTTTCGAGATTTGCCTCAAACCGGAACTTGCTAACGCCGGCCTTGGATCGTTGGTACTTCGATTGCGCGAGTAATCACACCGCTCTCCTGCGCAGCGCGGTGAACCCAGGCGCGCAAATCCAATTACGAGGGTCTACCGTGACTTGGAAATCCGCCCTATTCTTCTTGCTTTCCGGCACTTTAATGTGGCTGACGCTGCCTGCCAGCACAGGCCGACACGTACAGCTATACGGGAAGCACGCTCGGTGTTGATGTCTCCGATGTGACCTCGATCGCGGGTCTTACGAACGTAACCGGCTCCTTTACAATCTCTGGCGCGCTCGGCGACAGTCTCACGGCCGACGACATCACCAGTCTGCTTACCAGCTTTTCCTTCAGCGATGGTCTTCAGACCATATCCTCCTCGGACACGCTCACCACGGAGGACTTCGTCGTCAATACGAACGGCAGCGGACAAATTATCGATTGGGCGATCGAGCTGGGGGACGCGAGCGGTTCCATCCTCTCGTGCTGGGACAACCCGCAGGTAGATCCATATCCGCCGTCTGGCTACTGCGAACCTGGCACCGGCTTCGGAGGGTCGGGCGACGAGGTACAGACCGCGGGAGAGGTCGGCTTGGTCGTACCGGGAAGCGGGTCTTGGACGGATACACCCGAACCCTCCAGTTTGCTCATGCTTGGCATTGGACTCGCTGGTCTCAGTGTGGCGGCTTTCTGGCGGAAGCGTTCGGAAACCGTCGCTGTCTGAATCCTGAAAACAGCATGCGGGAGTTTGAAGGGCCAAGCCAAAAGTTCCGGGCGTCTCGATATTCGCGGCCTTGCAAGTGCACTGGGCGCAATCACGACAGGTGGACCTTGTTGCGGGTGAGGCTCCAGCCGACCGACCTTCGCCAAACTAGGGGGCAGTCGCTTCCACCTGGACGTATAGTCGGCAAACCGGTCTAGTACGCCACGTGGACGATAAGGAAGGTAGCGGTCAGTATTAATCTTCCAAGCGAGCGGACAAGCGCGTCTTTTCGGAAAGGATGAGCACCTCGAAGGAATTAATTCGGGCCTCGATCCGGCCTCCAATCCGGCCATGGGGGACTTAAACCGTTGGTCCGCATATATGCGATCATTTGGCCCATGTGTTCGTGCGTGTGCGCCAAGAGCCGCAGGTATACACGGCGCACCGTGGTCTGTTCGCCCAAGAAACTCCGGCGCTGATCGAGCTCCGCATCATCCGCCTGAGTAAATGATTTCAACACCGCTTGTAACGATCGCTTCAATAAGTCTTTGACGGCAGCTTTCTCCCGAACGCTTTTCTCCAACTCGTCGTTCCAACGGATTAGTCCCCGTAAGCGCTCCTGACCTTGTACAGGGATCTGACCGTAAAGGTCGGCGGGTGCCCGGGCGCCGACAACTTCGAGCAACATGAAATTGCCCGCCGCAACGTGGACAAACACCTCGCTGATCGACCGCGCTTTCAGATCAGGCCGCCAGTCGTACTTCTCCGCTGGGATCGTTTCGACCATCGCTATCATCTGCCGTTCGGCAATTTCAAGCTCCCACAGGAATTCGCCACGGAATCCATTAATTCGAGGAGTCGGACGCATACACTTTAGAGTATTACTGCTAAAGGAACCATTACAAGAACGCAGTTCGTCGCGGCGTTCCTTGGGCTCGATGCGTTGCGGCCGTTTTCTTTGACTGGTATGACGATTGCGATTTCGCTCTGTGTCCTAACTGAGCGACCCTGCCCTTGGCGTCGTCTGGGATCTAAATATTCTCTCGGCGGACGTATAGTCGGTTACATGGACAGTACTGTACTTGGACGGTTACGTTTCTCAGGCGCTTGCCGCGAAACGAGCGATATTGCGGGATACCGCAGGACGAAATTCAGCGGAATGCTGCTACCATCCTGGCGATGAAATGAAATGGTCTACGCGCCTAGTGTTGTTTCTCTTAGCTGCATATTGCATCCTTCTGACCTGGGAACTTACTCGCTGGCGTGAGGTTTTCTTCGGTGCTTCAGAGCGGGGAATCGCAGTGGCTTTGCTTCTAAATTCGTCCTTTTGAGTCTGTTCATTTTTTACTGCCTCCGCTCGTATCGTAACGAACCAAGAGGTTAGCAATGCCACAATACTTGGCCAATCGGAACTTGAAAAACGACTTGACCGGTTACCGGACATTCCGATGACCACCCCATAGTTCGGAAGACCAGGGTAGCTTTAGCTCATTTTCCGGCCGTAGCATTGGGCCCAACCACAACCGGCACAAAATACTTGGGCACGATTACTCTTGTGCGCGGAGATGCCGCCTTCACTTCTGCAATGAAGGATTGGAGCCTGTCGACAGCGGGCTGTTGGGAGACGTCATAACCTACATTGAAGCGGTCCCAATGGGTCGGCATCACCAGCGGTGGATACCCGAGGGCGTGAAGCAAGCGTTCCGTGTAGCGATAGATCTTATGACGTTCCGGCATAGCACCGATCAGCGCCACATCTGGCCGCAGCCCCTCGACGTCGCGCTCAATATAGTTCATCGATCCAAACACGATGATCTGGTGACCAGCGATGCGGATAAGGTAAGCGAGCGTTCCTCCCTCGATGAAAAGTTGGCCTAGCCGGAACGGAGGTCTTGCATTTGCTGGAAAAATGGTTGATGGGGGCGAAAAGCTGCTGGGAAGAATGCCATGCAGGCTGGGAATGACCTGTACGGAACAACCACGAAGCTGCAAGTCGTCACCTTCCTGTACGGTGAGAATCTGAGCATCGGGCACGCCGTTGTCACGGGCAAAATTGGCGGTACTTTCCGTTCCAATTACGAGCGCGCCTGTTTTGCGCGCGATATAGGGCATATCAAGCACATGATCCATGTGGGTGTGCGTGATCAGGATGTAATCCGCCTTGCTGATGTGGGCGTCGATCACTGTCCGGTCAGATATAGCGAAATCGTCGTCCCTGACAAGTGGACGCGGATCAGAAGCAAGTGGCGGATCATTTGGCGTTTCGGTCTTGAGCCGCGTCAAATAGGGATCGACGAGGATCACGGTTTGCCCATCCGTGATCTCCCATCCCGCCGTTCCCATGTAGGAGAGCTTCACAGTTCCTTGCGCCAAAGCGCCAACGCAGGAAAACCAAATAAGCAGGACGAAAACGCAGGTTCGAGTACACACCATCACCTTGCCCTCCGATTGTGCGAGAACGCTCACATAATAATGCGCTAATCGAGAATGGTTTTGGAACGAAATCAGGACTGTTCCGATGACGAGGACAGATCCGGCGCGAGTTGCACAGAAGCGTCGGACCGATTCGGTAATGACTAACTAATTCAGGAGTACTTGTATTCGCAAAGACTGCGGCCCGACTTCATACTTAGGGGCAAAGAAGTCAATCAACCGTGGCGCGCGTTCGTAAGGTCGGCGAGCTCTTGCAAATGCCTGGATGCGGAACTCACTTGCCAGCACGAATGTCCCTCGCGGAGGGTTGCGAGACCGGCAGTGCGGACGCTATGGCTGGAACCGTTGCCTTGCCATAACGCTGCGTAAGGGGTGGGGCTAGGTAGCCAAGTCCTTGAAGTTTGAATGTACAGGTCGAGGGAGGAGCGCTTGGTGTAGAAAAGCTGAACTCAGCAGACGCTGATTCAGAAACACCAAGGAGGCTCCTCATGCAGAGTATGTATTACATTGGCCTGGACGTTCACAAGCGCAAGATCAGCTATTGCGTAAAAGACGGCAGCGGCAAGGTCTACGGCGAAGGATCACTTGCCGCCACCCGCGTTGACCTGGACCTCTGGATAAAAACATTGCCACAGCCGTGGACTGCGGCGATGGAAGCGACGATATTCACGCGCTGAATCTACGATCACCTCAAGCCCCACGCCGCGGCACTGAAAGTGGCGCGTCCCTTGATGCTGCGGGCCATTACTCTGGCCAAGAAGAAGAACGATCGCATCGACGCCGGCAAGATCTGCGACTGCCTGCGCTGCGATTTTCTGCCGGAGTGTTACATGGCACCAACCGCGACGCGGGAACTGCGTCGCACGCTGCGCTATCGCAACCTGCTGGTCCGCCAGATGGTGCAGATGAAGGACAAGATCGCCATGTTGCTGATGGAAGCGGGCGTGAGCTACAACAAGCAGCGGCTGCATAAAGCAGGAAAGAGTGCGGATGGAAGGGTGGCGACAGAGGCGGCTCGGCTCAAACCACAAACCAAAGACTCTGACATTGAAAAGGAAAACCGACTTGACCCTGACCGGCCTTGTCATGGAAAGACTTAGGGCCGAAACCGGCGTCAGTTGCGCGACAGATACTGGTCGAAAAACCGGCGGAACAACTCGATCACCACCAGCCATGCGATACCCGCAGACACCAGTGCGACGGAGGAAAGCAATCGGAAGGTGCCTTCCAGTCGGCCGGTCAGAAATCGCATTTGCGGAAGGCCTAAAATCGCCAGAACCACCAGAAGCCAGCCCACAAACCTGGCAACCAGAGTGATAATGCCGATCACCGGTCGTTTGAGTGCCATGGTCTTTCTCCCGCAAAACCGTCAAAGCCACTGTGTATCCAAACTTTCCGGCAGGATGTGATTCCGGTCACGCGTGCGCGCGGTACTCCACTTCTCTGATTAGTGCTTGGGCCTGCGAAGCGGCACGCCCCCAAAGATAGACTATTCCATTCGAAGTGTAGTGATTTCGTTGATAATAAGGAAGCATAAGCGCACTGTGACTATGGACCTGGGATTCTTCAGTTCACCTAATACAGCGGAAGAACAACTTTAAGATAAAGGATTTGCCCGCACTGGCGAATGGCGATCTCCTGTACCGCGGCGAAGCGGGCAGAGTGAACGAGCGGAAATCGGGGAGCCTCCTGACATCGTTGTCGCTCACGGATCGTGCGAGAACGAATGCAGGATATGTCTTGCATCTGAGCCTTCAGGATCGCGTGCGGATTCACGAAAGCCTCCGCGATTATAGCGTAGAGGAAATCAGGGAGTACCCGAGCAAACACTGCGAGCTATGCCGTGTAATCAAACAGAGCGGCTAACGCTGAGAAGGCACACCTTAGAGCCAAACGACAAATTCCGTCAACATGAATGTCGAAACAGCCCTTTGCGGAGGCAACTGCCAGCTCCAGCAGCCTGCTTGTCCGTGATCGTCGCCATGTTATCTGCGATTGTGGATTAAGCTCGCAATGCCGATGGCACCGGACGGTCCATTGCTGACCGAAACGTGGTCGTAGAAGATCTGACGAGGACGAATACACGTCTTCTGGTTGGGCCACTCGGACCGTGAGCGAATTCGCTCAAGACACGTGCCTCAGCTGAACCTGAGACAAGCAAGGAGGTAAAGTCGGAAGTCCCGAAGAGTGAACGTCGTGAACATAGTGAACATCGTGAACGTCGCCCTCGCACCGGGGATTGTGACGGCTTGCTTCAAGCCCACTTAGGCGTCCCTAGTCAGCGACTTTCGAGGTTTGAGCGCCGGATCGCCTGCGGCGACGGCAGACAGAGTGTTCGTATCCAAGACCACGGCCCGTACTCTGGGTCGAGCGTAAGAATCGAACCAGCATAGGACGATGTCTGTGCGTATCGGCGACGCAGTCGACGTGTCGGAATCCCCTGAGCTAAATGGCCCATGCAACGATTGCGCCAATTTGCCAGCGGTCGACCAGGCCGAGGACGCGCTCTGAGAACCTCTGGACTCATCCGGTCTTCGTCAAGCTAAGGCAACGCAAAGGCAACGATCGTGCCGCCCGAGGGTCGCCCCGACTTTCCTCCTCCCGCAGGAATGACGACATACTGCTTGCCGTCTACCATATATGTAGATGGCGTAGCATTCCCCCCGAACGGCAACTTCGCTTGCCACAAGATCTTCCCTGTATCCTTATCAAAAGCGCGAAACGTTTCGTCGGCCGTTGCCCCAATAAAGATGAGACCGCCAGCAGTCACAATTGGTCCACCGTAGTTTTCTGTGCCGGTAGGGGGAATGCCCTTCGCACTCAGGTCCGGATATTCACCGAGAGGAACCTTCCATTTGATTTCACCCGTATTCAGGTCCACCGCATTTAGTGAGCCCCATGGAGGCTTTATCGCCGGGTATCCTTGTGCGTCGAACCAGCGGCGATATCCGGCGAAGGCATATGGGGCTGAATTCGCTTCTGTTGGGCCGGCGCCGTTTCCTCTCCCGCGCCCCTGGGTGTATGCGGCCGCCGGCTGTTCGTCGCCGAAAAGCAAGTCGATGATTGATTCCCGCGTGCCTGGCGGGAGGGAGGCAAAAGACGGCATTCTTCCTCCACCTTGTTGCACGATTTGACTCACCTGATCCTTTGTGAGCGCTTGGCCTATGTTGACGAGTGAAGGGAACCCTCCTGCTGGATCTCCGCGCCGATCCAGTCCATGGCATCCGGCGCATTGAATCATGTATCCGCGCTCTCCCATCGAAACAGGTGTTCCATCCGGTCGTTTCGTCGGGACCATTTGCAAGAGCCAGGGAACTTCATTGAGATTAACGTAATAGTTCCCGTCGGGATCGATTGCCGCGCCTCCCCACTCCATGCCGCCGTCGAAGCCGGGAAACATGATGGTTTCTTTGAGTCCCGGAGCCGGATACGGGCCTTCGGAGCCATCGTGTTTGAATCGTTGCAAAGTAAGGGCCTGTGCTTCTGGGGAAATGTTGGAAACGTCCTCCTCGGTATAGATTTGCCGCATCAGCGGAGGCGGCATTGCGGGAAAGGGCTGTGTCGGCCATGTCTGTTCGCCCGGTAACGTGGTTTGAGGAACAGGTTTTTCGTAAATTGGCCAGAGCGGTTCTCCTGTCACGCGATCGAACACAAAGACGACTCCGAATTTCGTGCCTTGCGCCACTGCGTCGACCTTGCGCCCATTATGCGTAACAGTGAGAAGAACGGGCGCCGTCGGAAGATCTTTATCGAGCAAATCGTGATGGGTTATCTGGAAATGCCACAATCGCTTTCCGGAGTTCGCATCGAGAGCGACGAGCGAGTTTCCAAACAAGTCTGCGCCGATGCGGTCGCCTCCCCAAAATCCGGGTTCGGGTCCCGGCTCACCATTCGGCACGTAAAGGATGCCTCTTCCATCGTCCAAGGCCATCCCTGCCCAGGACGGCTCGATGTAAGCCGTTTTGTAAGCGTCTGGCGGCCACGAGAAATAGCCGTATTCACCAGGGCGTGGGGTCAAGTAAAAGATCCAATTCAGTTCGCCTGAGCGGACGTCATAGG
Organism: uncultured Acidobacteriota bacterium; assembly: GCA_963753205.1. Classification (GTDB taxonomy): domain Bacteria; phylum Acidobacteriota; class Terriglobia; order Acidiferrales; family UBA7541; genus Palsa-295. The sequence continues at coordinate 10,105 of CAVWBL010000007.1, forward strand.
CCTGAATGGTGCCAGGCCCGCCGGTCACGCTGACAATATACAAATTCTTGTACATCACGCCGGGCGAATTCATAGAAGCTACGACCGGCGGACCTGATTCGGATTGAATCGGAGTGGCGAGGTTGACTGACCCGTTTTGACCGAAACTGGTAACTGGCTTTCCCGTGTGCGCGTTCAGCGCATATAGATAGCTTCCCACGCCGGTATAGATGCGCTGATCATTTCCGCTCGCCCAAAATGCCAATCCGCGCTGGCGGATGCCGGGACGTCCCGGATGCTCACTTGCAGCATCAAATTTCCAGAGTGGTTCGCCCGTGCTAGCATCCAACGCGATTACTTTCCGACTCGCTGTTGCCACATACATCACACCGTTGGCGATGAGTGGATTGTCTTGAAATTCTCCGGTCTCACCCGTGTCGTAAACCCACGCTTGCTTAAGTTGGGAGACGTTGCCTTTATTGATCTGATCGAGCGTCGAGTAATGTGTTCGAGCATCATCGCCAAGATAAACGGCCCAATCCTGATTTCTACCCGAATTCGTCGAACTCGGCATGCCAGAGCTGCCGGATAGTGCTGCGAGCACCACACATAAAATTTCGGCGCTCGATCCTGCTGCAAATCTCCAGTTCATATTGGCCTCACCATCGGAACATACTTGTATGCACGCTCTGTAGCCACGCGTACTCAGCCCAAATCGGCCTCAGAACAACAACTTCATTGCGAACTGGATTTGGCGCGAATTGTAATTGTTATTTAGGGACGTAATGGCGCCAAGTTTGTTTGAAGTGGGAACGTTCGGATTTTGCAGGAGCCCAACTCCACAAGTGCCGGCCCCATTGGCGCAACCGGTACCGTTGTAGTAGGGAACGCTGGTCGAGCTCGGGGCACTAAAGTTTGGTGTGTTGAAAAGGTTGAATATCTCCGTTCGAAATTGCAAATGAAATCGCTCCGCCAACGCGAATTCCTTGAAAATGGAAAAGTTTGCGTATTTATTACTCGGACCGAAAAACTGGTTAGACAGTTCGTTCCCATATGTGTTCTGAGTCGCAATCTGAAAACAGCTCGGATTGATTCCCCAAGACGCGAGGGTTTTTGATCCGCCTTTGCCGGAACAGACTTGATCCGGCCTGCCGCCTCCTACGCCTGGTAACGAGATACCAGTCCCGATCGTATATGGAAATCCAGTTTGCCAAGTGAGAGCCCCGTTGACTGTCCAACCGTTGATGAAGAATCCTTGCAGACGGTTTGCACCTCTGGCCGTAGGCAACACGTAGTTCGCTGTCCCCGAGATACGGTTCGGCACGTCGAGGCCAGAATTGCCAACGCCATACGGCCCGCTCTCCATGTCTGACTCCTGAATCGGACTGGCTGGATTGGCTACGTTGTCGAAGAAGCAGGGATTGACGTACCGCGGGCCGTTCCCGATACCGAGCACAGAGAACGATGCCGTGGGCGTGCAGACTGCAGATGAATTCAGCAGCGCGTGCGACCATGTGTAATTTGCGTTGATCGTCAGTCCGCGGCTGAATCGGCGGACAAAGGTAGCCTGCAGTGAGTTGTACGAAGAAGTTCCCCAGGGAACATTCGTTTCAGAGACGCTATATTTTGCTAGCCACGGAAACTGCGCGGCGAGCGGAGGAACGCTGTTTTGATTGACGTTGGAAATCTGATTGGGGCTGTACCGGAGGAATGCGTGGCGTCCTAATTGGCCGACGTAACCGAGCGTAACAACGTTTGCGCCAAGCTGTTTCTGGATCTGGAGATTAAATCCTTCGAGGTAACCGTCGGTCGCATCTACCCACATCGCCGCGGCGCTGCTGCCGCTATAAGGATTGGCAGCCGACGGGCAAGTGCCCGTCGTCGGGGTTGGGGAATATGCCGCCAGCGTTGTGAAGGTACATTGCGCTGAGGAAGGTGCGAACGCAGTACTGATGTTCAGATATGGAACAGGTACGGCACTCGACACGATGCTGCCTCCGGTCTGCCCAACCGGGCTTGATGGGGAGCTGACCGCAGCGCCGTACTCGGCTGTTGCATTGCTCGCAATGGACGGCGGGCAGACAACTGCCGATTGTCCCGTGTTTTGTACCGAACAACTGAACGAGAAATTAAAGGGAGCATTCCTGAGCGTACCGATAGCCGGTCCGGCTGGATAGAACGTCAGTGCGAATCCGCCGCGAACAACAAAATTGTGGCGGAGACTAGCCTCGAATCCGAACCGCGGCGAGATGTCCTTGTAAGACGTGGGAGCGAGCGCGGTAGAGCCCGTCTGCTGTGCTCCAGGAATGGTGGGGCCACTGATCAGACCTGTAACTGGATTGAAATTTGAAATTCGACCGCGTCGCTCGGTGTAAGGAGTGAAAATGTCATAGCGCATCCCGAGGTTTAATGTTAACCACCGTTTTGCACGCCAGTCGTCTTGCACATACGCACCGGGCTCCCAGGTGAGATAGAGCGGGGAAGTGATGTAATAACTGCGCGACACGCTGGAGGCTAGGCCTTCCAAAAAGTCACCCGGCGCAACACCTGTATAGTTCCCACCGAACGTGAAGGTACCGTTTGGATTGCTGCTCTGATATTCGCCAACTTGGCGGCGAATCAAAGTCACACCGAATTTGATGCTATGCGAATTCTTGTTCCATGTGAAATCGGCCACATACTGAAACGTATTGTCCTCATTTTCCAGCGGGATGAAACCCTCATCGCCCAGCTGAGTGTAGCCGTTCGTGAAGAGAGCGAGTCCGGAAGAACCCGAGCTGCCGAAATTAACGCAGTTCGTGGAATTACACGTCATCCCCAAAGCGTTGCTGACATTGGTCTGTTGATCCGGTGGAAGTGAGCGCGTGATGCTGCGCAAGTAGCCAGCCTTCAGATTTAAAATCAAGTTCGGCGAATAAACATGCACAAAGGAAACGGTGAGCTGCTGCTGCCGTTGTTTCGCTGTGCCAGGAAAATTCGCACTCTGGCCGCCGGGATTAAAGCTCAAAGGTGAGCCGGTCCAGAGAGGATCGATAGCGGACGTGATCGTCACAACAGGGAAATTTGTCGGCGTAAGAGTGGTCACGTCATTGAACGAATAGCGGCTGAAGAATGTGTTGCTGTCGGAAAAATGATGGTCTATTCGAGCATCGAATGTGGAGCTCTGCTGAGTCCTCATCGGTGCAGACGTATAATTGTTTGTCAGAGCCGAATTATTGGGCAGCGGGTACGAAGAGAATAGTGCCGTACCGACGGGGTTCATTGCGCTCAGTGGGATGACCGGTCCCGAATTTTTCGGACCCGGCGCGCTCGACCCGCCGTAAGCACTGATCGTGTTAAGCTCGGAGAAATCACCCGGGTTCGCCGGACTGGAGCCATCGGGGCAAGTGATTGCTGCGCCTTTGTATCCTTGGGCTGCAGCCATCTTACTGCCGCGTTGGCAGAGTGTCGGAACGGTGCCGGTCAGGGGCAAGCCGTACGCCTGCCTAAACTGTTCGAAGTCCCCAAAGAAGAACGTTTTGTTCTTCCTTATCGGTCCGCCCAAGCTCGCTCCATATTGATTTTGGCGGAATGCCGGCTTAGGCAAAAAAGCGCTCAAAAGCTCAGTGCCCGAAGACGTATAACCCGCAGGAAATTGGTAGTTCGGATTCGTGTTCAGTACGGCGTTGCGAAAGAATTCGTATGCCGAGCCGTGGAAGTCATTGGTGCCGGACTTGGTGATTACGTTCACGACTCCGCCGCCCGTGCGACCGACAGAAGCATCGTAGGCGTTCGTCTGGACGATTACTTCCTGGATCGCGTCGACGGAGGGCCGTACGCCGAGAGTCCCGATGAAGCGCTCATTGTTGTCCATGCCGTCGATTAGATTGTTATTTAGCGTGGTGCCGTTTCCATTTACGGTGTACTCCGATGTTTGGCGGCGGTCGTCGGGTCGGTTGCCAGTAGGCAAGTCGTTCTGTGCACCCACGGATACGCCCGGGGAAAGCTGAACCAATTGGGTGATATTCCGGCCGTTTAGCGGCACGTCCTGCACCGCCTGTGAGGTGACGAGCGAACCAACGGTCTGGCTGTCGGTCTGAAGCGCCGGGGCGACACTTCCCGAAACCTCCACCTTTTGTGCTATGTCCCCCACGTCCATTCTTGCGTCTTCACGAGCGCGGTCTCCGGCTGATAACGGAATATTTGGAACAACAAAGGCTTTAAAACCTTTCGCCTCGATTTCAAGCGAATAGGTTCCGACCTGAAGAAGATTGAAGACGTAATCACCGGTGCCATTCGTCGTTGTTGTTTGACGTATGTTCGTGCCAAGGTTGGTGATCGTAACCGTGGCACCCGGCAATACGGCGCCAGACTGATCGGTGACAGTCCCGAGCACGTCTGCCGTTGCGTTCTGACCTTGGGCGACAAGCGCCGACACTAGGCTCAACGCCAACACGATGGCAGATAAGAATACGAGCCGCGACTGCGGCATGAGTTTACGGGCATGTCGAACGGAGACGGTCTTTTTCACATTGTCCTCCCGCGAGGCAGGCTGAAGCCCTACAAAGGGCGAATTTAAAAAATTTGGAGATCAAGGGCTTCACCGACCCGGCGATACAGTTGCATGTATCACTCGCAGGGAGGTAGCAGCAAGGGGGCTACGGTAGCGAGCTTTCCGAAACTTGCCTAAGGGACTGAGCCTACAGGAGTTGCTGAACGCCTGCTGTGCCATCGCAACATGTCGGTTG
>CAVWBL010000008.1:0-181091 GCA_963753205.1 uncultured Acidobacteriota bacterium
AGGTGCTCGTTTCCCTTATAATTCACGACACGCGATCGGATCCTTCGTTCAAGAGTTACGCGCGGACACGCGCAGAGGATTGGGCTTACGTTGCAGAGGGAACTTGAAACTTACTCGGGACTGGCCCAAACGCGCCAGCTTTTGTACTGGCGCATTCGGATGGTTGCGGGGGCCTGCAACGTACCGAATTTATTGGTGGTCGCATTCCGTATTGAACTTTTACGTGCTGCTTAGAACGTGAATGGGTATGGACAGGAGCCAACGCAGGCTCGCGACCCGGGCTTGGTAGCGCGCCTGGTTGGACGCACAATCAACGACTCCAACAGCTCTTTCCATTTCTACTAACTACAAGCGTTTTCAACAAATCGGGGAATCTGCTTTCCGTTCAAAAGTAGCCCGAATCGGCTGAAAACAACCCATTCGTGCACAGTTTGGGCACAGCGAAAGGGCCGGTAGCGCGCCTGCTGGCGCGGAAGCACAATTTTGCCAGCCGCAAATTTCTTTCGCTGCTAGCTGTCAGCTTGCTCGAACACTTCGGCGACTGTAATGATTGTTTTCACCAGAACGACTCCCGGAATACCGTCCGGGCATTCGTCGGTTACTAACGGCAGTGTTTCGGGCGGTTCAGGGTTTTCTTCAAACATCGAGCGAAAAATGTCTCGAAACAACTCATATTCTCGATAAGCAAAAATGCAGTTTCGATCCGCGCTCATTGCGAATTCCATCAGCTTCTCAGCGCGGCCGAATTCCGTTCCAAATTCTTTTCCTGAGGCCGCAGGCTCGGATGCCACACGCCCATCGTCGGCAATATCGACGTACAACGCTGCCTGCTTCTTCCGGTCTCGCTTTCCTTTGGCCACACGCCGCGCCGGCCCTCCCCATTCGCGATATTGCTCCGGAGTACGTCCGGCGATTCGCTCGATCATTTCATGGCGATAAATATTCATCGCGATCGCCACATCCGGGCGTAAGCGGACGGGTTGACTATCGCATAGCTGCCCCTGCGAGCACTCGGCGAATCGCAGCTCATTCACGGCATGCAGCCATTCCATGAGCAGTGTCACCAGATGCTTGCACTCGTGAACACGCAACGAGTTCCGAGCCTCATCCGTCCACGGGAGAATCCCGTCCCGAACGAGTGCGAGAACGAAGGCCTTGGCGAATTCCTCTTGCGCCAGCATCGCCAGTCCGACACCCGTAGACTCGCGATTCGTCAGCCATTCGGCGTCTTCTAGGAATCGCTTACCACTTCTGATACAAGCATCAATCGACTCTTGGAAGTTTTTCGAACTGGACATTATGACTCCCTGGTCCTCACGCTTATTCGGCGTGAAATCGTAGATCTCATGCAGATTCTTAACGGTACCCAGAAGCTTGGCGCGGGTGCAACCCAACCTCAGCGGAGCGCCGCGCGCACGCCTTCCGCCAAGGCTCGCTCTCGCTGGTGCGGATCTCTCGCCAGCAGCCGCTCATCCTCGTCCAGTTCCGCCAAGAATCCAAAACCCGCGACGCAATCGGCGCAAATTCTCTCGCGGTCGATCGCCGTCGCGCGATTCAACAGCTGCCGAAGGTCGTCCCAATCAAACTCTTGGCCCTCCCTGAATTTCTGCATCAATCGCGCCGGATCAAAAGTGTCGCCGGCCTGCCAAAGTTTCAGAACGACCAGACGGCGAACGAGAGTACGGTCGAGGGGGCGTCGGGCGAACATGCCAAGATCATAAATGTCGCGCGCTTTGTTCCTCTGATAGCAAGCGCGGATTTTCTCGGCGAGAATCTCTGGCAGAGCAAGACAAGTGATCTCTGCCGGTACGAACGGCAGAAGCCTAAAATAGCTTTGTTCAATTTGTGGGCGTCGCTGCGTCGGAAGAGTGGGCGTCTCGCGCCGACTCACCTGGACCCGGACCTCGCTGTTGCCGCTTGCATTCCACTGGTGCGAATAGGTCGGATTGACGCCCCACGATAGGCCATCCTGCGTCTCGTAGTAGGCAGCGTCGGGAATGGCGAACCGAATTTCATGAAACGGCTGTTCGAACGCTTGCATCATGCCGAGGACCACATCCTCGTGATCGTGCGGTTCGATTCCAGTGAAGTCCAGGTCCGTTGAAAACCGGCCATGGCTGCCGACAAACATTTTCCGTAGGCACGTCCCACCCTTGAATGCGAGTCGGTTCAGGATTCCTCGTTCGGAGAGCAATTGAAGAAGAAACGCCAAAACGACTTCTTTCTCCGCGATCATCAAGTCACGGAGGCCCGATTCGGTCGAGTAACGCTGGACCTGCGGTTGCGTCAGCATCGCTAACGGCGCTTCTCAATCACTTTGCGATTCGCGAGGCCTGCGCTGCTGCCCAGCTCTTTTTTGCTGACATTCACGAAAACTCGCCACGCGTCATCGTAGCCGATCGCATCTTGAGCCGCGCGCGCGCTAGCCGGATCGGGACCAAGCCATGTCTTGCGGCTCTTGCTCGCAAGATCAAGTAAACGGTCGCGGGCGCGGGGGGGAAGGTCGGCCTTGACATAATCGGCGAGCCAGCCCATGCGACGAGCGAGCGCGCCGGAACCTATGCGCTCAAGATAATCCGCGGCTTTCGTCCAATCAAACCGACGTGCGGCAGTTCCAAGAATGGTCGCGGCTTCGCCCATGCCTCCCGCAAGTTCAGGGTGATCGATACAATCGATGGCCGTTTTTTCGCGGTCCGACATCTTTACCTTGTATCCAAGCGCATCGACGTCTTCGAACCCGAAGAACTTGATCCTGGCGAGATTTACAATCCGAACGCGCGACTCACCGACTTGCCGGTCACGCAATCGAACAGGTGTGACCACGAAGATTACGTTGCGGTGTTGCGTCGTGAGGCCGTAGTGCTGTGCGGCCGTGGCAAAGCCTAAATAGTACGGATCAGCGATGCGGCTGGCGAGTGCGAGCAAATTACTGTCGCCCAGGGCATCCGGTCCTTGATCGGGCGGCACGAGGAGGTACTCCCCCCAAGTTGCCCGCTCAATCCAGCCCTTCCGGCGTAGGGATGCAATCACATGGTCTGCGGCCTTTTCGCTCCCGCCAAGGAGTTCGACGATTTCTGCCCGCGTTGCTTCGCGCTTCCGTTTTTCTGTTAGCGCCAGCACAACCTTACTTTCCTGATTGGACAGGGAGCGCGTTGGAATCCGCATGGTCTATTCTGTGACAAAACACCCTTAATAAGGGTGTTTCGGTGCCTAGTATTGCACATGAACGGAGGAAGGCAACTAAATTGTGTAACCAAACACCTATTTTCAAGGGGTATTGTTACAACATATTGCAGCACAGCCGAAGCAAATCCCTACGAAGGAAAAATCGGATACGGCGACATAAGGAAGTTTGCGGATTCCACGCGGTTTCCTCTGAGCGCCGCACAGCGGCTAACAAACGTCTTGTTTGTTTCTGGTGTCCCAACCGAGGACGCGATAGACCGGCTGTTGCGCCAGCTTGAAATAGGGCTTCCAGCGCAGGCACTTGGGCTCGTGGATATTCCGGTCGATCTCACTCGCGGAGATTACCTAGCGTTACTAAGCGCTGGAATTCAGAATCCCGATCACGTATGGCAGCGTTCAGACGAGCAGCTCTCGCAGATACTCGGCCCACTCATCGGACGTCTTCTTTCCGCAGAGCGTCCGAAATTGCAAGCGCAATCCGCCTAGTGTTAACGCCGTTGAAAAACGGAGCCATTCTGGCCGGTGTTGGTCGGGGCCAGTGATCCACCAGAGCCCGCTGGCAAGGATGCAGTACGAACTCTAAATAAGTTTCTAAAGTTTGCACGTCGCTCACCGTTTTGATTATTTCTCAGAGATTCGTCTTGCGAGATCTTTGAGGAGTCGTCGTGACCCAGAATGGCTGCTGTCTCTACTGCAAGTGTACTTTTCTTCGCTCTCCCTACCGTCCACAGCAAGCCGTCTGCAGCCGACCAGAGTGCCAACGCCGGCGACGCGCCGACTATCACCGACGGAAGCTCGAAGCAGATCCGGAGTATCGTCAGATCGCCCACGACAGCCAGAAGAAGTGGCGCGAAGCTCATCCCGACTATCTTCCGCACTACCGCGCGGAACATCCGGAAGCCGTCGAACGGAATCGCGAACGCCAGCAACGGCGGGACCAAAAGCGCCGCATCCGGCGGCTTGAAAAGAACAACTTAGCTCTGGACCTAAAGCGTTCTGCCGCCGAAGTTTGGATGCTGGGGCCAAGGATAGCCAATCTTGAAAAGAACAACTTAGCTTCCATGCAAGTCTTTATCGTCGAACAACTTGGCGACAGGACTAAGGCTTCTACACGTGCTTGAAAAGAACAACCCCATCGCGTTTTTGCGGTCCTGCCCGTATACCCAACCTCAGACCCATGCTGAGCGCCGAGCAAATCAACGAAATTCATCGCCTGCACTGGGCCGAGCACTGGCCGGTGCGCAAAATCGCCCGTCATCTGCACATCGGGCGCAGAACCATCGTCAAATATCTCGTGGCGCCGGCGCAGACCGCCGCTCCCCGTCAACGCTCGAGCAAGCTGGATCCCTTCAAGCCCACCATCGCCGAGTTTCTCGAGCAGGATCCTCATGTCCGTGCCACGGTGATCGCACAACGACTCCGGCCGCTTGGCTTCAGCGGTGGTCTGAGCATTCTGAAAGAGTACTTGCATGGTGTGCGCGCGCAGGCCAGCGCCCCACGCGCCTACGTGCGCATGGAACCGGGGCCTGGAGAACGCTTCGAAGTCGACTGGGGGCACTTCGACACGCTTTCCTATCAAGGGCATGCGCGAAAACTCTACGCCTTCTGTCTGGTGGAATGTCACAGTCGCAAGCTGTATCTGGAGTTCACACACAGCCAGAGCTTTGAAACGTTCGTTCGCTGTCATATCCACGCGTTCCGATTCATGGGCGGCATCGCACGCGAGCTTTGGTTCGATAATCTCGCGACCGCCGTTGCCGAACATGACGGCAACCTGGTGCGTTTCCATCCGCGTTTTCTGGCCTTCGCTCGCGAATATAGCTTCCTCCCGCGGGCTTGCCATGTGCGTGCGGCGTGGGAAAAAGGAAAAATAGAGAGAGCCATCGGTTATGCCAGAACCAGCTTCTGGCCACTGCGCACGTTCACCGACCTGGCCGATGTCAACTCGCAAGCACTGCAATGGCTCAACGAAGTCGCTAACCAGCGCCGTCATCGTGAAACGGGCCAGACTCCTCGAGAACGCTTCCAGCTCGAAGCACTGCGTTCCTTGCCGGTGATCACGCCCGACTATCGCGACACCACCGAGGCTCTGGTTCATAAAGATCTCCGGTTATCGTTCGACGGCAATCGCTACTGTGTGCCGCCACGCTACGTGGGCCGTCACCTCACGATCAAAGCAGATGCCTCCGCGCTCACCATCTACGATCAGCAGCAGGAAATCGTTTCCTATGCTCGTTGCTGGCAACGCGGGCAGGTGCTTGGCGCCGAACGCTTTCAAAAAGAACTGTTCGAGCAACGGGCCGCTGCGCAGCGATCCGCGGCACAACAGCGCTTGATCGCCTTGCTGGGTCCTGCTTCGGAAATCTATCTACGGCGCCTGGCGGACACCGATCGCTCCCTCGCCCGGCAGGTGAGAGAACTGCTCGCCTTGATTCGTGACTATGGACCGGAGGCGGTCGCCACCGCTGTTGGCAAAGCCCATGCAGCGGGTGCCTTCGGCGCCGATTACATCGCCAATATCCTCAGCCAGCAAACTCTGCGGCGCGAGGTCCAGCCGCCGCTGCGGTTCAAAGACCCTGAGTTGAACGAACTGATCACCGATCCGCTGTCACTGGCCGAGTACGACGCTTTCATCCTTCGCTCGAAAAGGAACGCCGATGACCTCACTCCAACAGAAACTGAATCAACTGAACCTGACGACGATGAGCCAGCATCTGGACGAGACCCTGACTGATGCGGCGAGCAAGAACCTCAGCGCCGCGGAAGCTTTCGAAGCTCTACTGGACCGTGAACTCGAAGCGCGTCACACCCGCTCGATCGATCGCCGCTTCCGTCTCGCTCGCTTGCAAGCCAAGCACTCCATCGACAGCTTCAACTTCAACCATCACAAGACCCGCTTACAGTGCAAAAGTCGCATCCTCCGCCTTTTGGATCTCGGCTTTCTCGAAAAAGGCACCGCGGTTGTGCTGATCGGAAACCCTGGCGTGGGAAAAACGTTCTTAGCGAAGATCATCGCCTGGCGCGCTTGTCAGGCCAACCGTCGCGTGTTGTTCACAACCGCCATGGACATGCTCAACCACTTGCTGGCCTCGCAGGTCGATCACTCTCTGATCCGCAAGCTCAAGCTTTATACCGAGCCAACTTTTCTCCTAATCGACGAACTAGGATATCTTTCTCTCGACCAGCAGACCTCGAATCTGTTCTATCAGGTCATTTCCACTCGTCACAGCCACAAGAGAAGTACGCTCATCACCACCAACACAGCCTTTTCCGAGTGGGGGAATATCCTGCACAACACCACCATCGCGACGGCCATCGCCGACCGCTTGGTCGAAAACTCCGAGATCATCCTTCTCGGTGGCGAAAGCCTTCGCAAAGCCAATAAGGGCCAGCCGCCGATGGAGTAGTAGCAACGACTGGCTCAGATGAAGCGCCGCTCTGTGATGATATCCCGCGCGGAGGAGTCTGCCGGGTAACTCCTCAACGGCGCTGCCGGCGGGGGCGGGAGTTCACCACTCCCGCTCTCTGGTCTGGTTCTTCTACTTCCATGTTCAACTTCAGCGCCAACCATCTGCTGTTGCTCTCGCGGACAGAATACCGAACCTGTGCCGTGTTCCTCATGCAAGACGACTCCACACACCGGGTCTACCGTCTGTACGACTTCACCAAATCCCAACAGATCACGCCAGGCCAATACTACTGCGTGTCGGGAAAGGTCAACAGTGCGGACAAACTGTACCTGGTCATCGAGTCGGTCAAGAGGGACACAAAACACTGCCGGTGTTCTACAACTCCTGCTCCTGCTGACGGCGCGGGAGGATCGCTCATGAAGTAAAAATCCACGTTGAAGGGGAAAAAATGGAACTCAAGACTGCTTGCTCTTACGCAACAGTCAGCGCACGGGTGTGTTCCGAACTCGCCGCCGAGCTAAGTGGCCTACCACATACCGGCGAAAGTGGATCCCTCTTAAACCGGCGCCAACAGCCTAGGGGATATAAGCAAAGTTGCACCCCGATTCCGTGTCCCCAACGACCCGTGCGTGGTGCGCGGTACCCGATAGTCCGGTTCGCAGTGCTCTGACTTATCCGTTCTTTCTGACGCCCACCGGTCGCCGCAGCGAACTCATAAAATCCCGAAAATTGTGTGCAATGATTTCGCTTGCTTCCTGAACATCTATGCCCCACATCGCGCCTAGTGCTTCCTCGGCCAAGCGAACATCACTGGGCTCGGTTTGTTTATTTCCCAGGGTGACAAATGGACCATCGGACTCCGTAAGTGTTTTTTCTCGCGGAAGCCGCTCGACGATTGCGCGACCCTTCGAACTTCGCACCATCGCAGGGTTAATCGAAAAGAAGTGGCCACGAGCGATTGCTGTGTCGGGATTGTGAAGCGTGCCGGAATACCAATGAAAGACCACGGGGTGCGGATATTCCTGCGCTATCAAATCTAGGAACAGCACTCTCAGCTCGACGCGAGTGAACGGTTATAAATTGGGGTTCGCGATTTAGCGAGCGCAAGGCGAATGCAAAGGAATTCAATGCAAACCGGTCAATTTCGGGGCCTAAAGGACTGCTTGTGCTTGCATTTATAAGGAGTTAGACGGATTTCTGCGGGTCAAGGTTTCAACCTTTCCGATCGTCGTTATCGTCGTTCGGGGACATTTCGGAATGTCGCCGCTCGTAGACATTTTTAATTGTCAACGAACGCTGACTTGAGTATAATGTCGTCGTACGCTGACATTCGCCAAGGGAGGCCACGACACCATGCTTATCCGAACTCCAAACGATCTCGGGGCTCTCATCCGCGACCGCCGGATAAAGCTCGGCATGGACCAGAAATCCCTTGCGCAAAAGGTCGGGGTTAGCCGCCAGTGGATCGTCGCTGCCGAGCAGGGAAAACCGAGGGCCGAGATCGGCCTTTTGCTGCGCACGATAGAGGTCCTGGGAATCCGGTTGTCCACGGACAAGGAATCTCCGGATAACACGAAAAATACCGGAAGGACTCCTCCTGTCAATATTGATTCCATCATTGCAACCGCACGTGGAAGAAGAAAATGACCACAGAACTCATCGCGATTATCGAAGGCCGGGAAATGGGCCGCGTTGCGCGCGACAAGACGGGAAAATTGTCATTCACCTACAACGAAGCGTGGCGCAATGCTCCCGATGCTTTTCCACTTTCAATCTCCATGCCCCTCGCCTTGAGTGAGCATGGAAATGCCAAAATCGATCCGTTTCTTTGGGGACTGCTGCCCGACAATGCCAACGTGCTCGACCACTGGGGGCGCCGGTTCCATGTCTCGGCCCGTAACGCCTTCGGTCTGATCGCCAATGTAGGCGAGGACTGCGCCGGCGCGGTTCAGTTTGTCCAGCCGGAGCGTCTGGATGCGATCCTCGGTCAAACGCCGCCCGAGATCGAATGGCTGGACGATGCATCGGTTGCCGAAAGACTGCGGACATTGCGGGCCGACCACTCGGCGTGGCGCATTCCGCGCGATACCGGCCAGTTCAGTCTTGCCGGTGCGCAGCCGAAAACCGCGCTCCTGTTCGAGAACGGCCGATGGGGCGTTCCCTCCGGCCGCGTCCCCACAACCCACATTTTCAAGCCCCCGACGGGCGATCTGGACGGGCACGTTGAGAACGAGCATTTCTGCTTGGAACTGGCACGAGCATTGGGGCTTCCCGTCGTGGATTCAAGAATCATGCGATTTCAGGACGAGATCGCCATTGTCGTCGAGCGCTACGACCGCGTCCGGACAGAGACTGGCCTGCGCCGTGTCCACCAGGAAGATATCTGCCAGGCATTTGCCATCCCTCCCACTCGCAAATATCAGAGCGAAGGAGGGCCGGGTATTCGCGACATCGTCGAGTTGCTCACGGCAAATTCAACCAGCCACGCGGAAGATGTCGCCACTTTTCTGGACTCGGTTGCATATAATTGGCTGATCGTCGGAACGGACGCCCATGCCAAGAATTACGCTCTCCTCATCGGCGCGGAAGGCCGCATCCGTCTTGCGCCTCTTTACGACATGGCGAGCGTTCTCCCCTATCCGGACATCGACATCGAGAAGGTCAAACTTTCGATGAAACTCGGCGGCGAATACCGCCTGCGCAATATCACGCTCCACCATTGGCGCAAGCTGGCAGCCGATCTGCACGTCGATCCTGACGCAATGACGGCCCGCGTGGACAGTTTCGCAGCGCAACTGTCCGACCATATCTCCGAAATCAGGCGCCGCATGGCTGAAGAGGGGATTGCCCATCCCATCGTCGCGCGCCTCGCAGATGCTCTCGTGGCGCGCGCTACCGCCTGCCGAAAGCTCCTGCAGGCCGCGTAATTGCGAGAAGCTTTGAATCAAGAGATTTTAGGATTGCGGATTTGATTTGAACCGAGACCCGGCCTTGAGTACTTGTCGGCAGCGGCCCGGAGGCCGCCTGCTTGGCAAGTAAGAGCCTGCCTTGGGCGCACGATCAACGACTCAAACAACTCTCTCCGCTCTCACTAACTACGTACGTTTTCAATAAATCGGGGAATCTGCTTTTCGCTCAAAGCTAACCCCTCAAGGCTGAAAAACATCGCATTCCGGCAGCATGCCGAATCCCGGATTATGCCGAATCTGGTGAGGTGACCCTTTTACCAGCTCGGTTTGGCGCACATTCCGCAGTTTGGCGACACATTGAATTCGGCATAATCCGACTATCTTCTCCGAACTGGCTGTGAAGCCGGTAAGGAGGAGATACATGCTCGGAAGTTCTTTCCAAAACCTGACAGCAGGTTGCCGTCTTCCCGATCCATTCGTTGAACAGCTTCGGAGATTCGCATCCTCACTGACAGAACAAGGCTATGCAGAAAGTACGTTGCGAGAGAAAGTGAAGCTGCTTGCGAAGTGTGGAGAATGGCTGAAACGAGAGAGGCTCGCAGTTGCAATCCTTGATGAGCCTCTCGTGGAGACGTTTCTCAATAGCAGGCACCAAGTTCACCGGGGCGATTCAAAAACCCTCCAGCAGTTTCTCGATCATCTCCGAAGGCAGAACGTTGTTCCGGCTCGAAATCTGCCTCGTGACAGATCACCATTGGCTCAGATTCTGAACCGATATGAAACGCATTTGAGCACCGAGCGCGGGCTTGTTGCCCACACGATCCAGGAATACCAGTCCTTCGTTCGCAAGTTTCTCCTGGAGCGCTTCCGCGGCCAACGACTTCTCCTGAAAGCAGTGAAAGCTTCCGATATTTCACACTTTATTTTGCGGCACACCGCCAGCATGCGTGGCAAGAGAGCGCAAGTGATGACGACCGCTTTCCGCTCTTTCTTCCGGTTCTTGTTTGAGAAGGGAGAACTGCAAGCCGACTTGGCTGCTTCGGTGCCCACGGTGGCGAATTGGCGGCTGTCCACCGTGCCCAAGTACTTGACTTCACAGGAAGTCAAACGTGTGCTCAAGGCTTGTGACCGCCGCACCTCGGTCGGGCGCCGCGACTACACCATCCTTCTTCTTCTGGCTCGTCTGGGCCTTCGCGCCGGGGAAGTGGTTGCTCTCCAGCTCGAGGACATCATCTGGAGAGCCGGCGAAATCATCGTTCGGGGCAAAGGGCTGCTTCACGACCGGATGCCTCTGCCTCCGGATGTGGGCCAGGCCCTGGCTTCCTACCTGCGTCGAGATCGTCCCGCTTGTCGTACGCGTCGGGTGTTCATTTGCACGAAGGCGCCACGCCAGGGCTTTGCCAACCCCTCTACGCTGTCGACGATTGTTCGCCGAGCGCTCGCTCGCGCAGATTTAAACCCTCCTCTCAAGGGAGCTCACCTGCTTCGTCACAGCCTCGCGACTTCTATGCTGCGCTCCGGCGCGACGATGAGTGAAATTGCAGAGATCCTTCGGCACCGAGCGCTCCAAACAACGGAGATCTACGCGAAGATCGACTTCCAGAGCCTGCGGTCACTGGCCCACCCCTGGCCGATGGGAGGTGCACAGTGAAGCGGTTGGAAAAGGCATTGAAGGACTACCTCCACATCCGCCGCAGTCTTGGATTCCGGCTCCGCGAACCAGGAAGTTTGTTACGGAATTTTGTGGCGTTTCTCCAGGTCGAGGGTGCTTCGCATATCACCAGGGAACTGTCTCTTCGTTGGGCCACACAGCCCGCCAAGGTCCACCCTGCCACTTGGGCTGAGCGTTTAGGAATGGTCCGGCGCTTCGCCATCTGGTATAGCGCCATTGACCCGCGCACCGAGATTCCTCCCGCCGGACTTCTTCCGCCTCGTCGCCGACGCAAGCCCCCGCACATCTATAGCCGCGAAGAGATTGAAAAACTCCTTCGCCGAGCGCAGCAACTCCCCTCTCCCAAAGGGCTCCGCGCCCCCACCTATACAACCCTCTTCGGCTTGCTGTTAGCTGCAGGAATGCGGTTGAACGAAACCTTAAACTTGGATCGAACAGATGTCGACCTCAAACTCGGCATCCTGCACATCCGACAGACGAAGTTCGGGAAATCGCGTTATGTGCCGGTTCATCCTTCCACTGTTGAGGCTCTGAAGAAGTACGCCAAAACCCGCGATCGTCTTTTTCCGGCGCCGCTCACTCCTGCCTTCCTTATCTCCGAGCAGGGTCGCCGGATAACAGAATGGATGGCGCGATACACATTCGCCAAAGTATCCCAACGAATCGGTCTCCGCGCATCGGCCAAGGGTCACGGCCGCGGTCCACGGCTGATGGACATGCGTCATCGATTTGCCGCACGTACTCTAATCCATTGGTATCGCGCCGGACTCGATGTCGAACGGGAACTTCCCAAGCTGTCCACCTACCTGGGGCACGTGCACATAAACGACACCTATTGGTATCTCGAGGCCGTGCCCGAACTCCTTCAGCTGGCTACCAACCGGCTGATGCAGCGGGAGGTAAAGCCGTGATCGCTGCGAGCTTCCCCTCTCTCCTTCAATCCTTTTTTACTGATCGTCTGCTTCGCCAGCGGCAAGCGAGCCCCCATACAGTCGAGGGATATCGGGATTCCTTTCGCCTACTTCTGAAGTTCGCGAAAGAACGGCTTCACAAAAGCCCATCACAACTTCGCATTGAAGACCTCGATGCTCCCTTCATTGGTCTTTTCCTCGACCACCTCGAGAGCACTCGCAAGAACAGCGCGCGCACGCGGAATGTTCGGTTGGGAGCTATCCACTCTTTCTTCCGATACGTAGCTTTAGAGGAGCCCGTCTATGCCCTGCACTGTCAGCGGATCCTGGCGATGCCCAACAAACGCCACGTTCGAAAGCCGATCGAGTTCCTCACCCGAGAAGAAATCGATGCATTGCTCGCGGTTCCGAATCGTTCCACTTGGATCGGGCGTCGCGATCGAAACCTTATCCTGGTTGCTGTGCAGACCGGTCTCCGGGTTTCCGAGTTGATTGGGCTGAACTGCCAGGATGTCGCGTTAGGGACCGGAGCCCACGTACGCTGTCTCGGGAAGGGTAGAAAACTGCGTTGCACACCCCTCCGTCCAGAAACGGCAAAGATGATAGGCGCGTGGTTACGGGAACGCCACGGTCAGCCCGAGGATCCAGTTTTCCCCAGCATCCGTGGCAGCAGACTCAGCCGCGATGCGGTCGAGTATCTCCTCGCCAAATACGCCAATCTGGCCGCGCAGAGTTGCCCGTCGCTCAAACGAAAGAAAGTCGCCCCGCATGTCTGTCGGCACGCCGCAGCGATGGATCTTCTTCATCATGGTGTGGACCGCTCCGTGATCGCACTCTGGTTGGGGCACGAGTCCCCCGAGACGACGCAGATGTACCTCCACGCGGACATGCGTTTGAAAGAGAAAGCGCTCTCGCGGACTGAGCCACTCGGTGCCAGACCAACACGATACCGGCCGGATGACAAGCTGTTGGCCTTCCTGGAAGGCCTCTGATTATGCCGAATCGAAACAGGGTCCGAGCCCCTCCAGACGATAGTATTTGGAAGAGATTCGGCATAATCCGGGATTCGGCATGCTGTCGTTTATGCCGATGTCGGCATAAACGTCACACTTTTGGCACAGGAGAGGCGCCTGCTTCTCCGCATCCGCCGGGTCTATACTATGATTCGCGGCGCGGACGGAGCCACTAGCAACTGCTGAAAGAATCTGTAGAGCGATATCCTTTTCGTCTGTTTGATCATCCGGGAGTGCGGGACGGGTTTCCCCGTTGGCGGAGCAATCTCGCCAGCCTCCGCGAAAGCCATTTTCTCACGCGTATGAGTCAACGTAACGTGTGAGGGTTCTCTCGATTCAGAGTGCCGCCCGCACGGGTTGAAGTAGCTGGGACTCACCAGGGTCGAACCCCCATCGAAACCAGTTGGAAACAGGAGGAAGAATGTCGCAAGTCTGGTTAGTCACGGGTAGCTCTCGCGGTCTGGGTCGCGCCATTGTCGAGGCCAGCCTTGCAGCCGGCAATAAGGTGATGGCGACGGCCCGAAACACCGAATCACTTAACGATCTGTCGGACCGCTACGGTAATCAGGTGAAGCTATTTGCCCTGGATGTGACCGACGAGTCCGCCGCGACTGCTGCCGTGAAGACAGCTATCGAGGCGTTTGGCTCGCTGGACGTTATTGTCAACAACGCGGGATATGGCAATCTCTCGTCTGTCGAAGACACACCCATGTCGGATTTTCGCGCGCAAATCGAAACGAACCTCTTCGGGACGATCATTGTGACAAAAGCAGCCCTTCCGTATTTCCGCGAAAGGAAGGGCGGTCATTTTGTTCAATTTTCGTCGATGGGAGGAAGGATCGGACCTCCGGGTCGTGGACCCTACTCGGCTGCGAAATGGGGCGTTGAAGGTTTCTCCGAAGTGTTGTCACGCGAAGCATCTCCGCTGGGGGTTAAGGTCACCATTGTTGAACCAGGTGGCTTTCGCACCGACTTTGCAGGAAGTTCTACAAAGCTGAGCGAAGGGCGTCCCGAATACGATTCGACAGTCGGCGCGACCGCCAGGTTTCAGCGTGACTATAATGGAAGGCAGCCGGGCGATCCGAAAAAGGCTGCTCAAGCAATCGTTCGTCTGACTCAGGAGCAAAATCCACCGTTGCGACTTTTACTCGGCAGCGACGCGTACAATGGCGCAGAAAAAAACGACCTCGCGCGGTTGGAAGAAGCCAGAAGATGGAAAGAGCTCAGCTTGTCGACTGATTTCTAGTTGGTCTGCATCTTCGCAAGGATGAAATGGGACTGCTCGGTCTTACTTTAGGGATGTTCCTTTAGCGCCAGATCGCGTGCGAACCAGAAGAATTGTTCATCCCTATTCGGCACCGACATACGTTTCGAGTCGCGTGCAACTGGGAGAATTGCGAGACTAGGAGGCATTATTCAACGCTGTCCACGCAGCGACAGAGTCCATGTAGTCCCTCCAATGGATGATCTTTCTGTTCTCAATCGTGATGACTGAGATGAACCTATTGTCATAGGGTGCGCCGCTCGAAAGAATCTTTCCGTGAACGTCATACTCAAGGATCATGACATGCCTGTCTTGACAACGATGCACAACAAGCGCGTCGGCGGTGTGAAGCTTGATAGTCTTGCCGTATCCCGCGAGGCTTGCCATCAAGTTGGCTCGCCCTCGGATCGTCGCGGGCCAACCTGGGAAGTAATAGCGGGATTCGAAAATGGCGTCATCGGCGAACGTATCGAAATAGTGGTTACCATCGACGAGTCCCCGTAGCCCTCTCAGTACGACTTCGAAGAAGGGATCGAGAGCTTCAAAAGATTCATATCCAGATTGCGGCATCGTCAGCTCCTGAGGGCTTCGTGCTCGGTTGTCCCGGTAATCGTGGGGATCTCTTCTTCCGGCATCACCCGCACCCAGCCGCGACGGGGACATGGAAGTGTCGCAATACACCAGTAGACTTCGAGCGATTCACGATGACCCTTGCCTGGCAGACTCGAGCTCAGGGCCGCTTGTCGAAAAACATATAAAGCGCTACGATCCGGCCGTCCCGCACGATGACGAAGTCCCTCCCGGAATAAGCCGGCACTTCACCAGGGCGTCCCGATATCCATGGAACCATCCCAGCATCGCAATATTCCTGAGGAGCGGCAGTCATTTGATATCGAAAGTCAGGATGAGTCGCCTTGACCGCGCCTGCGATGCGATCAATCTCGTCGCGGCCTCGGATGGCGCCCTTGCTGGGATCGTAGAACACGCCATCTTCGGCCCAGAGCTCGTCGAGGGCCGCGCGCCGACGCGCGGGATCGTTTTCACCGAAGACGTCGCGAAGATTTCGGATCATTAATTCCGATATGCTGTAGGACATGGCTCATCTCCTTAGTTTTAAAAAAAACCACGACAAATCGTCTCGCGGATGCTTATGGACCTCTCCACTTACGGTTCTTACCCCATCGAAACCGTGCATCATCCTCGCCTGTATAGTCAGGGTTAGGATGGTTGCCTCTGCCTAGCGCCAACCGAGCTCCGGAGCGACGTATTTCAGGACGCTTTCGATCACGTGTGCGTTGTATTCCACTCCTAGCGTGTTCGGGATCGTCATAAGCAAAGTATCTGCCGCCGCAACCGCCTCGTCCGCGGCGAGTTCCCTGGCCAGCACAGCGGGTTCACCTATATAGGACCGGCCAAAGATGGCGCGCGTGTTCGCGTCGATGAAGCCGACCTGATCGCGATCGCGCTTTTCCTGTCCGAAGTAGGCGAAGTCGAGGTCGCTCACAACCGGGAAGATGCTTCGGCTGACCGACACGCGTGGAGAGCGGCTGTGCCCGGCCTTTTTCCAGGCCTCGCGAAACGCCTCGATCTGTTTACGCTGCTGGATGTGCAGTGGTTCGCCGCTCTCATCGTCCTTGAGCGTCGAGCTCTGAAGATTCATGCCGAGTTTCGCGGCCCATCGTGCGGTAGCGTTCGAACCGGAACCCCACCAGATGCGATCGCGAAGCCCTGCCGAATACGGTTCGAGGCGCAACAGCCCGGGCGGATTCGGAAACATAGGCCGCGGGTTGGGCTTCGCGAAGCCCTCACCCCTTAGCAGGTCGAGGAACTCCTCTGCGTTGCGGCGGCCCATGTCTGCGTCGCTCTCGCCTCTTGCCGGCGTGTGGCCGAAGTGGCGCCAGCCGTCGATTACCTGCTCCGGTGAACCGCGACTGATGCCCAGCTGTAGTCGGCCGCTGGCAATCAGATCGGCTGCCCCGGCGTCTTCGGCCATATAGGGTGGATTTTCGTAGCGCATGTCGATCACGGCTGTGCCGATTTCGATTGTACGGGTGCGTGCGCCAACAGCGGCCAGCAGCGGGAACGGCGAACTGAGCTGGCGCGCGAAGTGGTGAACCCGAAAGAATGCGCCGTCAGCGCCCAGGTTTTCCGCGGCAACTGCAAGCTCGACAGACTGGAGCAAGGAATCGGCCGCGGAGCGTACCTGCGAGCCGGAGGACTCGGTCCAATGCCCGAACGAGAGGAAACCTATTTTTTTCGACATGCGCCTCCTTTAGGCGCGAGTTCAGAAGGGTTTGTATTCATAAATGGTCTTCCTCAGAAATCCCACAGAGCTACTAGCCGCGATCGTTTTACCACTGGACCAAGGCTTTACAGAATGTTGGACCCGGTTGGCTGCTGCTACGGTGTGGCGGACCGCCGCAAGCCGTCAGGCTGTGGCTCCGTAACCGCGGAAGACCTCGAACCTGATGTCAGCTTCCGGAGTGCCGGACTCGATCAAGCTCTTGACGGACGCTTCAATGAAACCAGGCGCACCGCACAAGTAGTAGACGGGCTGCACGAGATCGGCAGCTGCTTCTGCGAGCAGAGCCGTGTCTCCGTTGTCAGCGACTCGCGCGGTCATCCCGGTCCACGTTCCAGGTTCCGGACGGGTCAGCGTCCACCAGATCCGAAACTGTGGGTTGTCATCCTCCAGCGTTTTCAGTTCCTGTCTGAAGACGATCTCGTCGACGGTGCGATTGCTGAGGACGAGACGGATCGGAATTGATAGGCGCCGATCGGCTGCGTACTCGGCCATTCCTTTCAATGGTGTGATCCCGATGCCGCCGGCGACAAGGACTGCAGGCCGGGTCTCATCGAGGATGTAATGACCCAACGGTCCTTGAACGACGACAGGATCGCCCGGCTGTAACGCAACGAACGCACGCTTGAACGCCGAGTTCGAGACGCGGACGCCGTATTCGAGATGCGATCGCGTCGGGCTCGTCGCAATGGGCATGGGATGTACGGCCACGTCGTCGGGCGTCTGGACTTGAAGAAACGTAAACTGCGTCGGTTGGAACGTGAAGCCCAAGAGCTTCTCCACTTCAATGCCATGCGTCGTCGGCGTCAGCGAACGCGATCGCACGACACGTGTCTCGAACCGTTTGCCAGGCCTTGCGGCGAGAATGGGATGTATCTTCATGGGTCCACCTAACGAAAGCTATTAGAGCATCGCAATACTCGCTCCTAGCCCTCAAGCTCTACCCGGGCTTGCTTGACCTTTACGCTCGTGACTGCAAGCGCGGCTGGAATAACCCGAGTAAAGGCCGGTCGCACGTCGATGAAGATCACGGTCCACAGTGCAGCCACGAAGAGGGCCAGCGGAAGCCCGCTCGGGGCCATCAAGGCGTGGAAAGACAGAATGTTGACGATTACCGGTGCCAGCATCGCGACCGCCAAGGGTACGTAACGGTTGACCAGCAGAAGTACACCTGCGGTGACCTGAAACGCGAAGATCACCCACAGGTAATGCGACGCATAAAGGGCACCCATGAATTGTCCGGCAATGCCCCCCGGCCGGGGAAGCGGAATGAAGTTCAGGAAGCCGTTCAGCCCCATAACAAGAAAGATCACGCCCGCCAGATATCGGGCGATTACGGAAGCGGTTCTCATAACCGGGTTCTCCTTTTCGATCGGCGCCATTGTATGGCGTCAATCATATTGATGTAAATATAGTTGATGATGGTATACTTCCGGGAGATTCAGGTTTTTATTATGACCCAACGACTTTCAAGGGACGGATCACGTCTGGCTGGTAATGATGAAGGCGATGCGCGCCCTGACCAGGTACGCAGCCGCTGATATTGAAGAGACTGGACTCGGGCTCTCGGATTTCGGCGTGCTGGAAGTCCTGCTGCACAAAGGGCCTTTGCCCGTCAATACGATCGGCCCCATCGTCGATCTGACCCCAGGCTCGATCAGCATCGCTGTCGATCGCCTCGTCGCGAAGGGCTTGGTCAGCCGGGTCGAGAGCGCCGAAGACCGACGCGTTCGGATCGTTGCCCTCACGCCACGCGGCAAGGAACTCATTGTGTCCGCCTTTCGAAAACATTCTGGTCAGATGAAGAGAGTGTTTTCCGAGACTAGGCCCGGAGGAGCTCCGGAGCCTTGAAGTGATGCTCAAGAAAGTCGGCAAGCGCGCTGCCACGTTGATGAAAGAGAGTTGAGCGGCTTGATGCGACCTACGCTTAGCTGAGAATGAAAGCGGGGATCAGCTTAGAATCGGGTTATCGCTATTTTGTCAGACAAGGCCTTGCAACTGAGGCCCTGTCTGCTCATCCAATCCATTTAGCCCTGTAAGGGCGAAAGGAGCGCACATGAAGATAGGAATCATCGGAGCAGGCAATATCGGCAGCGCACTAACGCGTCGTTTTACCGCAGCGGGACATCAAGTCTTCGTAGCGAATTCGCGCGGGCCGCAAACCCTCAGCAAACTTGCTGCTGAAACGGGTGCGAAACCGGTCAACGTGAAAGAGGCCGCACACGCCGGCGACGTCGTCGTCGTGACCATCCCCGAAAAAAATATCTCCAGTCTGCCGGCCGATTTGTTCAAGGACGTGCCGGCGAGCGTCGTCGTAATTGACACGGGAAACTATTATCCGCGCAGCGCGACGGCCACATCGACGCCATCGAAAACGGCATGCCGGAAAGTCAGTGGGTCGCGCAGCAACTGGGACGTCCCGTGATCAAGGCATTCAACAATATCTATGCCGCTCGCTTACAGAACTTCGGCCTGCCACCCGTCACCACAGGGCGCGTTGCGATTCCTGTTGCCGGAGACGACCCCGCGGCCAAAGCCATTGTCTTCCAGCTGATTGACGATATCGGGTTCGATGTTGTGGACGCGGGCAGCCTTGCCGAATCCTGGCGGCAGCAGCCGGGAACGCCGGTCTACGGCCCGGACTTTGTCGCAGCCGAAGTGAAGCGTGCGCTCTCGCAGGCCAGCCGCGAACGGCCTGTCGAATTTCGCGCCCAGGAACGCAAGGGGACCTCGGCATGAATCTCAACGCGGAAATGTGACGGTCTACAAACACTCTTTTCCACCTTAGTGCTATAACTCAGTTCGGCTATGCCGGACCAGGAACAGCGTGATGAAATGCATGCAGACGCTAACCGTGTGTCCCGAGCGCACCCGGGTGAAAGTGGAACCGAATGGAGCACATGGCGGCCGCTCCATCTGCCCATGTTCCGGAATCTGATGATTGCTGACCTGGTCTCAGATATGGGCACATTTATGCAAGGCGTTGGTGCCGCATGGCTCATGGTTTCGCAAGGGGGCGGGCCGCTGCTTGTTGCCCTGACGCAAACTGCCTCGGCGTTTCCTTTTTTTCTTCTCGCGCTGCCTGCAGGAGCCTTGGGCGACATCTTTGATCGGCGGAAACTGATACTGACGACGGAAATATGGATGTTTTCGGTAGCAGTAATGCTCGCCATCCTCACGGTGCTGCACTTAATTACGCCTTGGGTGCTCCTTCTTTTAACGCTTGCGTTGTCTATTGGAGATGCGATGGAAGCGCCGACGTGGCGAGCGGTGCTTCCAGAACTGGTGCGTCAAGAAGGACTGATGCCGGCCATTGCTCAAAACGGATTGAATTTAATTTGGCGCGTGCGATTGGTCCGGCGCTAGGTGGATTTCTGATTGTTGCAGCAGGAATTGGCACCGTGTTCTGGTTGAACGCTGCATCGTACGTCGGCGTGCTATGGGTGATTGCACGCTGGAAGCGACCGCAAACTCAGCCTGGCCCGCTGCGAGAGACCGTGTCAGGCGCGATCCGCGCGGCGGTTCGTTACACAAGAAATGCGCCTGAGATTCTGACCGTTCTCGGACGAATCGGATGCATCATGTTTTTCGCAAGCGCGTTTTGGGCGCTCCTGCCGACGGTCGCTCACGAATTGCGACGAAGCGCCACGCTCTATGGACTGCTCCTAGCTGTCTTTGGGGCCGGTGCCGTGCTGGGAGCCATGGCGCTACAGCGAACGCGGTCGTTGTTTTCATCTGATGCGTTGCTCGCACTGGGAACCACCGTCTTTGCTATTTCACTTTGGGGAGTCGCCGGATTCAAATCCGTGACACTTCTATCCGCTGCCATTTTGCTTGGAGGAATGGCTTGGACGGCAGTCATCTCTTTGATGACCACGGTGATGCAGAACTTGGCGCCGGATTGGGTCCGCGCGCGTGCGATGGCCGTGTTTATGCTTGTCTACATGGGAACGTGGACGGCCGGCAGTGCTTTTTGGGGATATATCGCGGGCCGCCACGGTACACACTTTTCTTTGATTACGGCGGCTATTGGCACCGCTGTTTTTCCGCTATTGGTTTTGGGTTCGCGTTTGCCCGATACGCCTGTGGACCTTGGGGCCTGGGATCACTGGGGTAAGCCGATGCTCGTTGGAGACATAGACCCAAGTCAAGGACCTGTATTGGTCACAGTGGAATATGACGTTGATCCGAGCAAGGCGGAGGAGTTCCTGGAGGCTCTCCACAAATTTGCACGAGTGCGCCGGAGGGACGGTGCATCAAGATGGGGCGTATATCGCGATACTGAGCATCCGTCACACTATGTCGAAACGTTCATCGTCGAATCTTGGGCGGAGCACCTGCGGCAGCACGAGCGATTGACTAGCGCAGACCGCGACCTTGAGGAAAACGTGGGGCGTTTTGAAGCGAAGCCTATCCAGGTGAGACATTTCATCTATGCGCGTAGCAAAAGTGGGCGATTGTGATCTGGAGGTGAGCGGTTATGGCCGATTTTGCCAAACGACACAGCAGGAAAATGTCGGCAAACAGCACACACTGACGGACGCTGAAAAGGGCGCGTTCAGAATCGAATCACCAGCCAGAACATCTATCAGGGAGCAGGCGGTCACACATTCAAAAAAGGGACGCGCAAAATGCCTACTGATTCGTTGACAGCTCTTATTACCGGAGCGACGAGTGGTATCGGCCGAGCGACTGCCAAGAAACTGGCGGCGCTTGGCATTCACGTACTGGTTGTAGGCCGCGACGCGAAGCGTGGCGATGAGACGGTAGCCGAAATTCGTAAGACGGGAGGAAAGGCCGATTTTATTTCGTCTGATCTTCGAAACGCGTCGAGTGCTCGCGACGTGTCGAAGAGAGCGATCGAACTCGGTTCGGGTCACGTCGATATCCTGATCAACAATGCAGGCATCTTTCCATTCGGCCCGACGGACCAAACCAAGGAAGAAGAGTTTGACCGAGTGTACTCGCTCAACGTCAAGGTGCCGTACTTTCTGGTTGCGGAACTTGCTCCGCTGATGGGGCAGAGAGGAAACGGTGCCATCGTCAATGTTTCGACGATGGTTGCTCACTATGGAGTATCGGGCATGAGCCTTTATGGGTCCAGCAAGGCCGCGATTAATTTGCTGACCAAATCCTGGGCGACTGAGTATGGTCCGCGGGGCGTGCGCGTCAATGCAGTCAGTCCCGGACCCACACGGACTGAAGGCACGGAAACAATGGGAGAAGGTTTAGATCAACTTGCGGCGCAGGCCCCGGCAGGCCGTCCGGCGACAGCCGACGAGATTGCAGAAGCCATCGTTTTCCTTGCGACCGATCGTTCGAGTTTCATTTATGGGGCAAACCTCGCAGTCGACGGCGGTCGCACCGCTGTCTGAAAATGCCGCCGAGAATCCGCAAAGCGCGCGCTCGGACCAAATGCAGTTCGTGTGCCCCTGCTTGCGATTGACAGCATTTTCCGAGATTGCCGAGGCGATTCTCTAAGGCGCTTGGCCACAGGGCCTTGTGCGGAATACAATTCCGAAGGAACCCTATCATCTTACCCGCGGCCCACTCGTCCCGCAGCGGAGATCGCGATGGTCTATAACCCTTCGTTGAAAAAGGACAACACTCCGCGGACGTCACCTGAGGCCCCCTTCACAACGTTTATTGAATTGGACGGAAGTCCACCGTCCCGTCGCGGTTTCGTGTTCCGGGGACTTTCACAATTACTCGGCTCAAGTCGCCGATGGTCGCCATTGTTCATGGACTGTCATGAGGGCGAAGCGGCGTTCTGAGAAGAAGCGCTTGGAATCGAACGGGTGATAAGATGTGTTGGGCACGGCGACGAGTTCGCCTGAAAGTTGACCGTCAGCTCAGCTGACGACCGGCCGCGAACTCTTTGGAACCGGACTTCACCAGAATCCATCCGGAAGACTTGCAGCGAGTCCGGGGCCTTTTGAGATGCGCGCCTCAGAAAATCGATCACGAAGCTGGCTATCACATGGCTCTGCCTGACCGATGGCACACGGTTTCTGATGGGATAGGGCTTCCTCGCTGGCAAGAGGGTGGTAAACCTCTTAACCCAATATGACACGAGATGTTTATATTCCGGTGTGTACCGATGAACGACGTTATGAGGCTGTCGTTCGACTCAGCGAAGTTCTTTCTGCATGCCAAGATTCCGAGGAACTGACAAAGGTCATTTCTGACGAATTACATGAATTCCTCGCCTTCCTACAGTTCTACATCATTGTTTATAAGGAGAGCTCCACAGAAGTCGACTGGGCAGTGGTTGGGCGAGAGAAAAGCCTCGCGGGCGCGTATGCCGATGTGCCAGTTGAACAGCGGCCGTCGTGGCAGGCATATACGACGCAGGAGCCATTCCATATTCAAGACTGGAGCGCCGACGAAAGGGTACCGGCACGCCTGAAAGCAGGGATTGCTGCTCAAGCGCTTGAGGTAGGCCCGCTCGTTTTCGTTCCCCTAACGACGCCGCATCGCCGCCTCGGTGCATTGGGCATGTCCGGAGCGCCTGGAACGGTGTACAGCAGTGATGACATCAACTTCTTGCGACTGATTGGTCGTGTGGTCGCATTAGCGATAGAAAATAATCTCAATCTGAAGCGCGCGGAGGACACGCAACGAGAATTGAAACAACAGAACGAGCGGTTGGAGCGCAGTGAGCGAGAGCTGAGCGAAGTCATTCAAACCATTCCGTCGATGGCATGGTCCGCTACTCCAGATGGTGCTGCCGAATTCTTCAACGGACGCTGGCTGGCTTACGCCGGCCTCACGATTGATGAAGCGAGGGGATGGGGCTGGACAGTTGCGGTTCATCCGGATGATCTGAACGTTCTTGTTGATTATTGGCGAGCGCTCATGACTTCGGGCCAGTCGGGCGAAATTGAAGGGAGACTACGACGCTTCGACGGCGTATACCGTTGGTTTCTGTTCCGCGCGACTCCCTCTATTGACGAGACGGGAAAGATCGTCAAATGGTACGGGACGAATACTGACATAGATGAGCGCAAAACGGCAGAGCAGGCTCTCAAGCGCAGTGAAGCCTACTTGGCAGAAGCGCAAAGGCTGACTCTTACGGGCAGTTATGCCACGGATGGCATCACGCGCCAGTTGATTTACTGGTCGGAAGAAATGTTCCGTCTGTTCGGGTTCGATCCACAACAAGGCCTCCCGATGTGGGACCAATGGCTCGGGCGCGTTCATCCGGAAGATCGACTGAAGGTAAAGCTGGCAGCCGATAGGGCCTTCTTGGAGAAAGTCGATTCCGGTACCGAATTCAGAATTCTGAAATCAGATGGAACGGTCAGAATTGCTCACGGTAATGGGCATCCGGTACTTAGTCGGGCTGGGGAGCTTTTTCAAGTTCTTGGGACGGTGGTTGATATCACGGAGCGTAGGCATGCTGAGGAGGCACTGAAAGGTGCGTTCGACGAGATCAAACGGCTGAAGGATGAACTCTATCGAGAAAATCTTGCGCTACGTGACGAGATCGATCGGGCGTCGATGTTCGAGGAGATCGTCGGCGCCTCAGACGCGCTGCGAGCGGTTCTTTCACGGATTGCCAGGGTCGCTCCGACCGATTCCACGGTTCTTATTACGGGAGAGACCGGCACCGGGAAGGAACTCATTGCCCGCGCTATACACAAACGATCCCTGCGATCTGGACGGGCATTCGTCAGTGTGAACTGTGCGGCGCTTGCGCCAGCCCTAATTTCCTCGGAGTTGTTTGGACATGAGAAGGGGGCCTTCACGGGAGCGATACAGAGACGGCTTGGGCGTTTTGAACTGGCCGACGGCGGAACCATTTTTCTGGACGAAGTGGGCGAACTCCCGCCTGATATTCAAGTCACACTCTTGAGAGTGCTCCAAGAGAGGGAATTCGAGCGGGTCGGAGGAAACCAGTCCATTAAGGTAGATGTTCGCGTCATCGCCGCCTCGAACCGGGACCTGAAGGCATCGATAGCCAAAGGCAGCTTCCGCGAGGACTTGTTCTACCGGCTAAACGTGTTTCCCATCGAGGTGCCTCCACTTCGAAAGCGGAAAGACGACATTCTAATGTTGGTGGAATATTTCGTGCAACGCTATGCCAAGCGAGCGGGCAAAAACATCCACTCGATTGACAAGAAGACCCTAGACCTGCTGCGGTCCTACGATTGGCCCGGCAACATTCGGGAGCTGCAGAATGTGATTGAACGCTCCATGATTCTCAGTTGTGGAGAGATTCTCTCGGTAGATGGATCGTGGCTTTCAAAAGAGAATGCTCCGTCAGCATCTCGGACCGAAAGCTCGCCAGCATCCGAGTGTGGGCCATCGAGAGAGAGACAGAGCATCGAGGCAGCGCTGGCGGAGAGCAGAGGCCGTGTTTCCGGCCCGTCAGGGGCGGCAGCCAAACTTGGAATCCCGCCGTCCACCCTCGATCACAGAATCAGAGCTTTAGGGATCAACAAACGCGAGTTTAAGTTCCGCTGACACTCGTCTCCAGAATCGCCAGATTTCACCAAAATCACCACATTGCCCGTTTTCACTAAAGAGTTGCGAAGTGCGTCTGCAATTTCTCCAATATTTTCATCGTGTTGCAAATGGTCCGACTTTTGCTTTCTCGAAGATCGGGACCGAGCTCATGACCAGCAGACGCCAAACATGGCTGCTAGGGAAACGATGACTTGCAGGATTGATCGTGTCCTCACAGATAAAGGCGTGACGCTCTGCATAAGCGGTGAGATTACGGGGCCGGAGGTCGACACCGTGAGAACGGCGCTGGAGCAGGAAGACAAGGCAGTGGTTGTCGATCTCCAGCACGTGTTACTCGTGGACGGTCAAGCTGCGAAATTCTTGGCTCTCTGCGAAATGAAGGGTATCGAGTTCAAGAATTGTCCGGCCTACATCCGTGAATGGGTCGCACGTGAGAGAGCACAGATGAAGACGGACGGGGCGAAGTAGGGGCTGCGGCAAGGCCAGCGGCGCTGCGGAATTTAAATACACAACGTGGCTCGGCTTTCGTCCCGGTTCCTGGCTTCTAGTCGCCAAGCGACAGAGGAGAAAAACGATGCAACTGAACACGGACTACTTCGGTGTCTATCGTGGCCTGAAACTGACGCGAGACGGCAACGGGGTGCTGGTTGTTGAATTCCACAGCAACGGCGGCCCTTGCACTTTCTCCGCGCTCCATCATACGGAGGTTGTCGACGCTTTTCACCGGATTGCGCAAGACCGAGCGAACAAGATTGTGATCCTGACTGGCGCAGCAGGGGACTTCATCATTGACGTCGATTGGGGATCTTTCGGCGACGTAGCGGATCCCGGCGTTTGGAGCCAGATTCACGACGAGGGCTCCCAGGTTTTGGAGAATATAGCCAACATTCGTGTGCCGGTCATCGCGGCGATCGAAGGGCGCGCATATATTCACTCTGACTATGCGTTGCTGGCCAATGTAATTGTGGCGGCCCAAGGGGCGACATTCCAGGATGTGGGACATTACGCCGTGGGCGTTGTGCCCGGTGACGGAATCTTTACCACGTGGAGTTATCGCGCTGGAGCGGGACGAGCGGAGGCCTTCCTGCTGAACCCACAACCGCTGCCGGCACCTACCGCCCGTGAATGGGGAGTGGTGGCCGAGATTGTGCCAAACGGCAAGGCGCTCAGCCGAGCGCGGGAGTTGGCCGCGGTATACCTGAAGGCTCCAGAAGTGACGCGCCGGGACACACGCGTCCACTTCATACAGCCCTTGAAGGAGCGCATCGTGCGGGAGGTGGGCTACGGACTGTCACTTGAAGGAGCGTCGTCGGCCGATCTCATCAAATCAAAGCGAGCCAAGGGTGAACCTGTCGCTCAGAAGGTGCAATCAGCATAAAGAACATTCCGTTCACGAGTGCGGAAAAAAAACAAGGGTGCCGTGTGAACTTTTTTGCCGCGCCGCTTCTCAAGCAAGCAGGACCTGATAGCAACCTTAATTACTGGGCGTTATGAGCCGGATACGAGTTCTGAGCTCGTGACGATCGCACTCGGATCGCAAGGAACATGAAAATAAGGAGGCAACGGGAATGGATCAATTCGAGAGCAAGAACAACCACGACGAGGCTATGGCGAAATTGGCTTACGAGCTTTGGGAGCGCAGGGGCTGTCCTTTGGGATCACCGGAAGTTGACTGGCTCGCCGCCGAACAGGCCCTACAGGCTTCGCAAAACAATTCGAATGTGGCGAAGAAACCGGAACGAGAGCGACAGCTAGCCGCGAAATCGTAGGCCCATGGGGTCGTGGTGTTAGTAGCCACTCAAGTGTTAAGCGAAGTCAAACCGGCAAGCGGCCTTGAATTTGGGTTTGAGACGTGGTTGAGCGATTCGGGAGGGCGAGCATGGATAATGCCCACGCAAAGCGAACGCGAGAAGAAGACTGGCGCATGAAGGTCAGTATGTCCGTCAACGGCTCGGTGCGCACGTTAACGGTTGAACCGCGCATGACACTCCTCGATGTGCTGCGTAATGAATTGGCGCTCACTGGTCCCAAAAAATCATGCGATCGAGGCGAATGTGGTGCATGCACCGTTCACATCGAGGGCCGCCGCGTTCTGTCCTGCATGACATTGGCGGTGATGCATGATGGCCAGCACATCATTACGATTGAAGGATTGGAACGCGATGGGCAGCTTCACCCGGTTCAGGAAGCCTTTATCGAGCATGACGGTTTCCAGTGCGGGTTCTGTACGTCAGGGCAAATTATGTCAGCCGTCGCGATGATCGACGAGGCTAAAGCTGGATGGCCGAGTGCTGCCACGGCGGACGTGGCGCAGCCATTCACACTGAGCGATCTGTCGGACACGGAGGTTCGTGAGCGAATGAGCGGGAATCTTTGTCGCTGCGCCTGCTATCCCAACATCGTAGATGCCGTTGTTGAAGTAGCGCGAAGGAGTTGAAGCATGCATCCCTTCACATTTTCAAGAGCCCCTGATGCTGCAGCAGCAATCGCAGCTCATGCGGCCGACCCACAGATCGCTTTCATCGCGGGCGGAACTGACCTTATCGGCCTGATGAAGGACCGCGCTGCGTTTCCCGAGCGTTTGTTGGACATTAACGGTTTGCCTGGCATGTCTCGTGTCGAAGCGCTATCGGACGGCGGGCTGCGCGTTGGCGCCCTCGCGCGAATGAGCGATGTCGCGGCGGATGGTGACGTGCGTCGTCGCTTTCCCGTGATCACGGAGAGTCTGCTGTTCGCCGCATCCGGCCAGCTGCGAAATATGGCCTCGATGGGTGGCAACATCATGCAGCGCACCCGCTGCGCCTATTTCCGCGACGAGGATGATCTCCCTTGCAACAAGCGGAGATCGGGCTCTGGTTGCTCAGCTCTTCAGGGCATCAATCGCAATCACGCCATCTTCGGCTGGTCGGACGAATGCGTGGCCACCCATCCTTCCGACGTTGCAGTCGCGTTTGCGGCTCTGGATGCCAATATCCTCATACGCGGGCGCGCACGAGAACGGTTAATCCCATTCACCGAATTTCATTGTCTGCCGGGAAACACACCTGAGCGAGACAACATTCTCGAACGGGACGAGCTTATCGTGGCCATCGAGGTCCCCGCACGCATCGAGGGACGCGCGTCCCATTATCTCAAGGTTCGTGATCGTGAATCGTACGAGTTCGCCCTCGTCTCTGCGGCGGCTGCGGTTGCGGTGGACCGTGGACGGATAAAGTCGGCGCGTTTGGCTATGGGGGGCGTGGCACACAAACCGTGGCGCCTGCGAAAAGCCGAAGCGGCGCTGCGTGATGTGTCGCTACACGACGTTGACGCGTTCAAGGTCGCAATCGCCACGTCCTTCACCGATGCGCGGCCGCTCGCCCACAATGCCTTCAAGATTGAACTTGCGCAACGCGTTGCACTTCGAGCGCTGCAGACCGCAGGAGAGCGCGCATGAACGTCATCGGACAGCCAATATCTCGCTTCGATGGGCGCTTGAAGGTGACCGGCACTGCGCGCTACACGTCGGATATCGCCATCGCAGGCGCGTTACAAGCGGCGCTTGTCAGCAGCACCATAGCGAACGGCAGTATCTCCTCGCTCGACACCTCTGCCGCTGAGAATGCTCCTGGGGTGATAGCTGTGTTCACGCACCGCAACATGCCACGAATGAACCCGACGCCAAAGCCTTGGAGTCACCTTCATCCGCATGGTCAATCGTATTTGCCTCTTCAAGATGACCAGATTCTCTATGCCAATCAGCCCATCGCATTGGTGGTCGCAAAACGCTTGACCAGGCAAACTACGCAGGAACGCAAATCAGAGCTAATTACGAGGCGAAACCACCGGTCGTGTTCGGACCGGAATCGGTAAAGGACGCAGTCGATCCTCCCCAGTTCCTGTGGCCTGTTGCTTCCTCGGTTGGGGATGCCGGCGCGGCGATTGCCACAGCGGACGTGAAAATAAAACAGACCTACACCACAACCGACCGCCACCACAACCCGATGGAGCCGCACGCCACGACAGCCACCTGGGACGCCGACGGAGCGCTGACTCTGTACGAAACGACACAGCATATCTTCGGCACCAGAGAATTGGTGTCGATGGTGCTCGGCGTGCCGCTAGCGAAGATCACTGTTGTGTCCCAATTTGTTGGTGGCGGATTCGGATGCAAAGGCTATGTTTGGCCGCACACACTGTTGGCCGCTCTCGCCGCAAAGGTGTTGAACCGGCCTGTGCACGTGCAGCTAACTCGTGCGCAGATGTATTCAATGGCGGGCCACCAACCGGCGAGCATTCAGACGATTGCGCTGGGCGCAGGAAAAGACGGAAAGCTAACGGGCATTCGCCATGAAAGCGTGTCGCCAACATCGATGTTCGATAACTATATCGAGTATGCGGCGCTCTGCCCACGATCACTTTGGGGCGCGCGCGGAGGCATCTCGACAAATCACAAGATTGTCCACGTGAACCGCAACACTCCGACCGCGCTTCGCGCCCCACACGAGGCGCTCGGGCATTTCGCGATGGAGAGCGCATTGGACGAACTCGCCTATGAGACCGGTGTAGATCCTGTCGCGCTGCGTCTGCTGAACGACACCGACACCGACCCGCATACTGGACGTCCCTTTTCCTCGCGCGCCATGCGCAAATGTCTAACGGAAGGCGCCGCGCGGTTTGATTGGGACAAGCGGATTCCTGAGCCGTGTTCGATGCGTGACGGCCGCTACCTTATCGGGCAGGGTGTGGCAGGCGCGATCTATACTCACTGGCGCTGGCCGGCGCAGGCACGGGTCACGCTCAACCGCAACGGTTCAGCAATCGTTGAGGCCGGGACGCACGAATTGGGCACCGGAACGTACACTGTACTTCAGCAGGTGGCCGCGGACACGCTGGGTCTGTCACCGGAAAGCGTAACTGTCCGGCTTGGCGATACCAGATTGCCAGCGTCGCACGCGTCTATCGGCTCGGCTACGGCAGCCAATGCGGGCGCGTCGGTCATGCTAGCGGCGAAGTCCGCACGAGATAAAGCCATCGAATTGGCCTGTACCTGCAAGAATGCGGTTTTTGACGCTGCCAACTCCGCTGGTGTTGTCGTCAAAGACGGAAAGCTGATGCTGCCGGCAAAGAGTTTGAGCATTACCTATGCCGAACTTCTGAGACGAAACGACCTTTCTTCTTTAACCGGCGACGGGAATTACGACCCGATTCCGGAAGGCCCGAAGGCGGTGTTCAGTTTCTCGGCGGTGTTCGCCGAAGTACGCGTTGACCCAGACCTTGGGCGTGTGCGCCTGAGTCGTTTTGTAGGCGCTTACGACTGCGGACAAGTCCTGAATCCAAAGACCGCGCGCAGCCAAGCCATCGGCGGAATCATCTGGGGTGTCGGACAAGCCCTGCTTGAGAAGTCGGAAACTGATCCCGCGATGGGTCGCTTCGTCAACCGCAATTATTCAGGTTATCTCGTGCCGACCGCTGCGGACATTCCAGAGCTTGACGTGCTGTTCGTCGGGGATTTCGACAGCGAAGCAAGCCCGATCGGTGCAAAGGGCCTCGGTGAGCTAACTTCGGTTGCGGTCGCGCCAGCAATTGCAAATGCCGTGTATCACGCGACCGGAAGGAGAATTCGGCATATACCGATCACCGTGGAGGACATTCTGTGACTTCCTTATGACCCGACAAGATGATGAGTGGGCGAAGCAAGCTCTTCAAAATAGATGTCGTGCGCCGGGCGATTGCGAGGGGCACGGCCAAACCGAAGTGGTGGCCAGTCTTGGTGCATTCCTCAAGGACAGCGATTGCGGCTGTGGCGTCTGTATTAGTGGCACGATTATTCCGCTTGCCCGAAACTTACTGGGCAGCGATTACAACTCTGGTGATTACGCAGTCATCACTCGGTGCGGCAGTCGCCGTTTCCGGGGAGCGTTTCATGGGGACGGTGCTTGGAGCGGCAGTTGGTGCAATTGCGGCTAGCCAGTTCGAACCAGGAATGCTTGTGTTCGGCGCAGGCGTATTCATCCTGGGCATTCTTAGCGCCGCGTTGCACTCGGATCGCAGCGCATACCGCCTCGCCGGCGTCACTCTCACGATTGTGCTGCTTGTGCCGCGGACCGGAACTGCATCACAAGTAGCGCTTCATCGATTCTCTGAAGTCTGCATCGGCATTGCAGTTGCGCTGATATTGACGGTGGTTTGGCCGGAGAAACAAGAACCACTAACAGGCAAAAAGTGAGATTGGCCGTGAGACGGCACATGGCTCTTTGCATGGGTGTCATGAGAATTGGGGCCATGCCTTCTCAGCTGGGAGATGCGCATCCAGTGTTTCTTTTAGAATCTGGGGTACCTCCCAAACTGGGGGAATTTCGAGAGCAAGTGGAGGCGCTGAATGAACGCATCTGCATTTCTGAAAATTAGTCTGCTGCTGGTTGTGCTCGCTATCGGCGGAGAAGCAGCCTGTGTCTAGAGATCCAACGGCACATTTTTCGGAATGAGAAGTTCAATTCCTATATAAGAAGGAAAAAGGCGTCATGAACTGAAGCAGGCGCAAATTCGGATGGTTGCGAGCTGAGCCGAATTCCTTTGTAGAGAAGAAGTTTAAGTTGCGGGGGCCTGCAACCATCCGAATTGGTTGGTACTACCCTTTTCTTTCGAATTGATACGGGAAGCCGCTTAAGAGGCATGACGACAATCCAGAGTTGAATCGATTCTCCCAATTACTTGCGTTTACTGGATTTACTTGCTCAAGGCCAAACCCAGAGCACTATCGCCAATCATTTGAGACGTTCCGACACGAGATGGTCGGCAATCCTGATTGCATTGGCGATGATGGTCAATGAGGGATTCACAGCGCTCGCCGAGACGAAACATGACGCGTCGACAACGTACAGATTGTCCATGTCATGGGCCTTGCAGTTCGGATCGAGAACGCTGGACAACCGATCTCTCCCCATTCGGCAAGTTCCGTTCTGATGGCCGACGCCTTCGATGGGAATGCGTTTTTTGAAATAGGCGTGGAGCGGCACGGATGTAGCGGCGTGGCCCGCTTTTTTGAGAATACCGACCCACCGATCTTTGAGGCGCTCAAAACTCTCCACATTATTGGGCGTGTAGGAGAGCTGAATGCGATAGGGGGCGTTGTCGGAAACCCGCTCGGACTCGTTAGTGTGGCCTGTGTCTCCAGAGGGATGCGGTCCGCCAAGCCCCGGCTGAGCGTTTTGGACGGCGAGCGGCGTCGTGTTGTGCAAGGTGACGCGGTTGTCGGGGTCGGGTAGATCCTCCGTTGTGAGCCACCACGGAACGGCGTGATGCTTCATGGTTTCGAGGACGAAGCCGGGCGTCAACGGGGGGGTGTCGCCTTTCATCATTTCCGAGTGGAAGCTTCCTACCGGTTGGACCTGGCCCAGAGGATACGGATAATTCGGGTCGGTGTCCCTTAGATAGAAGTCATTCGTGCCCCAGGTCTTGGTGTAAGAGTCTTCATTGCGTTCCGTCGAGATGGCGAGCAAAGCGTCCGCCTGGTGATACATGAAATTTCGGCCGACTTGGTCGGAGGAGTTGGCAAGCCCGTTGGGGTGCTTGTCGTTGGCGGATGCCAGGAGAATCACAGCGGAGTTCACGGCACCGGCACATAGGCAGAAAAGATCGGCAGAGTAACTTACGGTCCTGCCGCCACTCGCGGGAGGAGCAAAGGCGTCGGTGACGACGCCATGCCCGCAGTGAATCACTTCGACTGCCGCGACTTCTGTGCCGTTCGCATTCGTGAGGAGACGCGTAACCCGCGAGTTCGTCATCAAAGTCACGTTCGGCAGGTGCAGGATCTGACGGATGCAATTGACATCGGCATCGGATTTGGCGTGCACCAGACATGGATAACCGTCGCAGGTATCGCAGCGCACACATTTGGATTCGAGCGGCGCGGCCTCGTCGCGCTTCAGCCCGAGCGGGATGGGAAATGTATGGATGCCGAGCTTACGCACTGAGTCTTCGATGGATTGCATGCGCGGCTCATTGGCGAGTGCCGGGAAAGGATATTTCCTCGAATGAAACGGCTCGGTGGGGTCAAAAGAGCTTCCGTAGCCGCCGGGTACGGCGGGAGCCGAGCCAAGATCGCCATGAACGTGAAAGAGCTCTTCGGCGCGGGTATAAAAAGGCTCCATCTCGGCGTAAGATATCGGCCAGGCGGGAGAGATGCCGCCCTGGTGCCGGATCTCGCCAAAATCTTCTGCGCGCATGCGAAACATGGCGGCGCCGAACACTTTGGTTTGTCCGCCCACGAAGTAAGATTGTTGCGGGTGCAAGTCTTTACCGTCTTTATCCTGCCAGACTTCTTTGGTGTGATAGCGGTTGTCGAGAAAGACGGCTGACGTATCCCAGTTGAGCTTTTCCTGAGGCATGAAGGGCCCGCGCTCAAGGATCAGAATCTTCTTGCCAGTTCGCGCGAGGTGCAAGGCGAGAGTTCCGCCTCCCGCTCCGGTGCCGATCACGATTGCGTCGTATCGCATAGGCATGGTGACTACGATAACAGACCGGCTGACGGGACGCGTTTAGTCTAATCGAGCACCGAAAATATGAGGCCACCCAGTGAGATTACAAGACAAAGTAGCCGTCGTTACGGGAGCCGGGACCGGGATCGGTCAGGCCATAGCGCTCGCATTTGCGGAAGCCGGCGCCGCCGTCGTCGTGGATTACGTCGGCAGCGCATCGGTCTCCGAGGACACGATCAAGAAGATCAGCGTCATGGGCAGACAATCGCTCGGAGTCGATGCGGACATTTCCCGTCCGGACGATGTCGACGAACTGATCCGCAAAACAGTCGGCGCCTTCGGCAAGCTCGACATCTTTGTGAACAATGCGGGAATCGAGAAGAAAGTCGCTTTCGTGGACTATCCGCTCGACGAGTGGCAGAAGATCATGGCGGTCAATCTCACAGGACCTTTCCTGTGCTCGCAGGCCGCGGCCAAGCAGATGATCCGGCAAGGAAAGGGCGGTCGAATCATCAACATCTCGTCGATCCACGAGGATCTTCCGATGCCCACAAACGCTCCTTATTGCGCCTCGAAAGGCGGTCTGCGAATGCTCATGCGCACGATTGCGGTCGAACTCGCTCCTCACCAAATTACGGTGAATAACATCGGGCCGGGCGCAATCTATACGCCGATCGACCGAGATGTTGAAAGCGATGCCAAATTAAACGATCAGATTTTGGCGGAAATTCCCATGGGGCGCTGGGGCAAGCCCGAAGAGGTGGCTCAGCTCGCCTTGTATTTGGCTTCAGACGATGCGGCGTACGTTACCGGCAGCACGCATTTCATCGATGGCGGCATGCTGAGAAATGCCGGGCGTCTATAGGTCCCACCCATCTTAGTGTCCCACCTCAACGATATAGTCGCGGCCTTCCCATGAATTACTTTCCGGCCAGAAGAAAGTGAATCGAAGCGGCGCTTTTGGAATGCGGTGATTGGGAGATCGACGAACTCAACCCCGAAGGTAGTTACCACGGACGCTGTATCCTTGACCGTACACCACTCGTCGCCGGTCCAATGGAGACGGAACGGAGCCGGAACCTGGATGCGCAGCGTGTAACCTTGCTTGACGACACGCACCTGTCGGTTCGGCTTCCAGATCTCGAATAGCTGACAAGCCTTGCGATCGCCGAGGTAGCGGTGCGCTACTTCAGGAATCAGATCGAAGACGCGACCATCGGATGCGGACCGAAGGAGCTTGATGTATTCTGCGTGAGCCCACATCAAAGGCATGGCCGAGCCGGTCGGGCGGCCAAGGAACATGTGGACATTGGGTTTATCCTGCTCATCCCACACTTGCTCCGGCAAGAGACCCGTCGCAGAGGCAAAGCGTTCAATCGCTTGTATGAAGGATTTTATGTCTCGTCCCGCAGCGAGTTCAAAATGCGCCCGTTCTCCCGTCAGAAGCGGCCACGCACGACCTTTGCCCCATCCTTTGAAAGGGCCTCCGTCCTCCCGCTGCCCGTAGCCATCGTGATTGTAACGATGCCAGACGGGTCCCATGGGAGTATTCACTTTCAGTATGGCATCGATGACCTTCAATGAATCGACAATCACCGGATCGTGCGGCTTTCTAATCCCGTAACGAACCAGCTCAAGAAACCCGGCATCGACGATTTCCTTCGCCGGAAATAAGTTGTTAGTGCCTGGCGCAAGGTTGGCGATCTTCAGGAGTCCCGAGTTCGGGTTTTCCGCCGGACAAGGATTGTCCACATCGTCTGGCAGAATCCGTATGTAGTGGCGCCGAATGCCTGGGACCAGAGTCCCTTCCGTTGTGACCGTCCAGGCATCGACATGAGATTCGAGAAAGTCGGCGTATTGCTCAAGGAACTCGGCAGCGGTTTTGTCCGCTCGCTGGCGACAAAAATAAGCCGCGCCGATCAGGGCCGCGATATTGGAGGCCAAAGTGGATGGAGAATAGCCGCTGGCTTCCTCCCAGCGTTCCTGTTGGGTCACCGGGCCATGCCGAAGCAAGTAACTCGCGGCTTTCAGCACCATCGGATACGGGTCGAAATCCTGAAGCGCATTCTGCTGGCAGAGGCGCAAGGCCAGCAATATAGGGTAAGCGACTTCATCCAGTTGGATTCCCCGCCAATACGGGTTCCCGTTAACCCAGAAATTCTGCGAGAAACCGCCATCGTCCTGCTGAGACACGGCCAGATAGATGAGCGCCCGCAGCGGGGTGCCGCTCTCGCCGCAGGCGAGCAGGGCGGAGGCGCTGTTGACCATGTCTCGCGTCCAAACTAGATGATATCCGCCCTGGTCTTTGTCGCCGCGCGCTTCGCCCCAGGGAATTGCGAGAGAGGCGATGAGGGCGCCGGGATAGGACTTATCCTCGTGAGCGAGGAGCAAACTGAAGCTGCTGTGATAGAGATTGCCTTTATCACTCGAAAACTTCTCTAACGGAAACTGGTGCGCGGCCGTGCGGTCCCATTGCTCAGTGTAGCGTTGGCGATCTCTGCAAAGGGGGTCCCCAGCGCCTGAAACAGCGTTGCAACTGCGTGGTGTTGCGTATCCCCGAAAGCAAGGGCAAGCGTGAATTCGCGGCCGGCACTCATATCGAGTTCCCCGGTCAGCGCAATATTGCCGTCGCTCGCATGGTCGAAGTCCCAGTCCATTTGAAAATTGCCCGCTAAATCTGTCCAGCCGTCGCTAGACCCGACATAACCGCATGAAGTACGGGAAAAGGGCGCACTGGCGCCCAGTGCCAGCCAGGTTCCTTGTTTTTGCGCCATGAGAATCTTGCGCCCATTCACATCGGCGACATATCCGTTGTTCCCCCAGCCCCCCACTTCCAGGTGCGGAGCGCACAGCGCGTACAGCCGGAGCTTGGAGAGGAATGATTCGTCGCCCGTCAACTTCGTGCGCTGGAGAACGCAGGCAAGATGAGGGTCCGTGATAATTTCCTTCACCACGGCGTAGCGTCCGTCGGGATCGGAGTTCGTGCAGCGGTAACCGAGCGCGTGATCGGATAAACGCTCGAATTTGGATTTGAGGTGGCGCTTCTCCTCGTGGAAGAAGCTCTTTCCATCGGTAATCAGGTATTGCAGGTCGCGGAGTTGCGGCCGATCCACGGTTGGGTAATAGACTTCGGTGATGATGCCATTCCAAAGCGTAAACCAGATTTGGCTGGATGCCGCGTACGCGGTTCCGACTCCGTCTTTTCCGCCATGAGTCCAACGGGGATGAATCCCGGGATATCCAAACGCCGCGTTGTTAGAGTCCGACTTCGTCATTTCGTTTTTTCTCTCTGGACCGTCATGGCCGCTTAGTGGATGACCGGGGACAGCGCAATGCAACTGAGACCCAATACGAAGAACAGAAACATGATGGCGAGGAAGCTTTTGACCCGGTTATCCGCCCCATGAAATTCCCGCCACACAAAAATTCCCCAGATGGCGGAGATCATCGTGTTGCCTTCGCCAAGCGAGAAAGAGGTGGCTGGCCCAATCATCGGCACGTAGGAAGCCACAAAGTTGGCGATCGCGCCGATGCCCCAAATGACCCCGCCCAATAGTCCCCATGCGTGCAGGCTCCGCCGTCCTCTGAAGTAGTCTTTCATTTGCAGCCGCGGGCCGCTGACCGGACGGCGCATCAATGCATAATTCAGCGGGAAATTGGACACGAGCGCGCCCAAGGCGAAAACGAAAAACACCGTATAGGGCCCAAGGTGGTTGGGTCCCGTTAGCGCCTTGGCGACGAACGGGTAGAAGAGCCCGACGGCAACGCCGCAGGCCAGACTCAATCCAACCCCTTTTGTCGTGGCCTTCGCACCTCCGGGGAGCCCCCGATACGCCAGCGCATCGAGCAGGATCGCGATGCAAATCAGCGCGATGCCGCCAAAAAGGAGAATGGGATTCCCCTTCGGGGAAATGACGTAGTTGATGACGGCGCCGATCACCAAGGCGAGGCCCGCTCCTATCGGGAACGCCACGGCCATGCCGGCCACGGATATCGCAGCCACTAGAAGCAGGTTTCCGAGATTGAAGATAACACCACCGAAGAAAGCCTCCACAAGACTTCGGACGCTTGCATCATTTAGATTCCGAAAAAAACTGTCCGGCGACCCGGAGTTCGTGCTTCCGAGCGTCAGGCCGAACAAAAGCGCGCATGCCAGGAGCCCCCAGACATAATCCCAGTAGAACAGTTCGAACCGCCAGTCTTTGTCAATCTTCTGCGTGTTCGCCCAGCTCCCCCAGCACAGCATGCTGACCAGCATGAGGATGAGAGCAGTCCAGTAGGTGTGCGGGATAAACAATCTCACCTCGGCCACGGCTGGGCGAATAGATCACGTACAAGAAGGCTCAAAGTAGACGCTCCGCTCAATTCTTGAGCCGGTCCCTCGGGATTGTCATTTAGCTTGTTCCCCAGAGCAAATCCGTCGAGTTCGAGTAGGAGCAGTCGCACTGACGTAGATTTAGTCGATTCAAACAGATCCTGAGCGCCTTCTTCTCACTGTTCCGAGAGCGAGTGTCCCGCTCTGCGAGATCCAAAGCTGTGCGATTGTGGACGATCTGCAGGAAAGAATAAAGAAGGACGAGGAAATTAT
Source organism: uncultured Acidobacteriota bacterium (assembly GCA_963753205.1). Classification (GTDB taxonomy): domain Bacteria; phylum Acidobacteriota; class Terriglobia; order Acidiferrales; family UBA7541; genus Palsa-295. The sequence continues at coordinate 38,187 of CAVWBL010000008.1, forward strand.
CTGCCAGGTAAATCCACATTGGTTGGTTCTGCCTTTCAGCTTGAAAATTGATCCGGCTAGCAGCGTAGCCCGTGTGTAAGTGTGTAAGTCCTTGAGATTCCTGGTTGTTTCCTGCTCCAGAATATCCGCGAAATCTCCGTCGTAGGAGAATAAACCAGTTTTCGAGCGCTTCAGCGCGGCGATAACGACCGTCGGGTTCCACGTGCGTCACTTCGAATGGGCTGCCCGAAAAAGCGCCCCAAGCAAAATCGCTAGTCCCAGAGTCGCTACAACCGCTTCTTAGACGGTCTCCTTAACTAACCATTGAGTTTCACGCCGCCTTCTTGAATGTATATGACATTCTTAGCGGAATCGCCCCGTCCGAAGAAGGTTTTGCCGTTTACGAATGTATCCCTTATGGGACAGCTTTGCGGATTCCGGCGTGGAATACTACGCATGCAATAAAGGGAGGTTTCTATGACGAGAGTTACAGTTCCGCCGGTCGGCCCGCAGCGAGTCCCCTCCTGCATCTACAGGAACAGAGTCCGTGGCCGACATCCTCGAACAGGAACTCGACCCTACGATTCATGATTGGCTTGAGCTCGTAGAGAAAGAACCAGACTTAATTCGTATCCCGTTGAATTTCGAAGAACGCACGGGCCATCTTCCGAGACTCCTCCATGACGTGATTACCAGGCTGCGTCTCGACAAAGGATCCAAAACCCCGGTTTCGGTCGCTGCAAGTCATCACGGAGAGCTGCGACGCAAACAAGGCTACACCGCTGCAATGGTCGTAGACGAATCCCGAATCCTGCAGGTCTGCATCTTTTCGACGCTGCACAGGAATGAACAGCGCGTGAAGTTCAGCAAGTTGCTTCCGGACGTCGTGACCATTGCGGACGAAGTAGATGCGCAACTAAAGCAGCAGATCCTCTGCTTCTTGCCGGTCGAGGACACCGCGAAGAAGCGCTAGCAACTCAATTTGCTACCGCCAGTACTGGTGGTGCTCCACCAAAGCGACTGGCGGTCGGAGTTCTGCGAGGGTGGCGCTCCCCTCGCTCTCGGAACAAAGCGTCAATTTCCGAGTCTCGAACGAGCCGAAAACGAAGTTGTCGTTGATTCGCACATGACGCGTGTCAAGTTGCCGTACCGCGGTTGGGCCATTGCCCATATGAAAATGAAGAAATCCAACATGGAATCGCTTGAGGCTCAGACTTTTCTCGATACTTCGGGAGCGGCAAGAAAGGTTGCTGAGTTTCGGAAGGACGAGCAGATTTACAGTCAAGGTGACGCGGCCAAGAGTGTCATGTACATCCAAAAGGGCAACGTAAAATCCTCCGTGGTTAGTGCGTCGGGTAAGGTGGCTGTGATCGCGATCCTTGGTCCGAACGAGTTTTTTGGCGAGGGCTGCATGGCGGGTCAGTCCGTCCGCACCGGTACGGCCACCGCTATTACGTCGACGACTCTGCTTGCCATCGACAAAAACGAGTTGTTACGTATGCTCCGTACACAAGACAAGTTATCGGACCGTTTTGTCGGTTATATCCTCAGTCACAACAGCCGAGTCGAAGAGAATTTGATCGATCAAATGTTCAATTCCTCCGAGAAGCGACTTGCTCGAGCGCTACTTGTGCTCGGCCGTTATGGAAAAGTGCAGCACCAGCCAGATGATCAACTGCCAACTGTTTCACAAGAGACTTTGTCGGAAATAATCGGTACCACGCGCTCTCGTGTGAATTTCTTCATGAACAAATTCAAGAAACTCGGCTTCATCGAATACCACGACCGGCGGATCAAGATTAACAAGTCTTTGCTGACATTTGTTTTGGAGGAATAAGACTGTGATCCGAAGAACGCTGGCAGTCTGGACGTACGGCAAAGACGCACGCAAAGTATTCCGACTTCCGTGGGGTGCTGATCGTTATGAAAACTGGCGAGCGTTTGTAGGAACATCGAACCGAGGGGCGAATCTCCGTTCACACTCTCGCCGGACGACGACTCCGGTTCAGTAGGGCCGAGCGGTCGGTCGGGCTCGCGGCTGGCCAAATGCCGACGCACGACGCGTCCCTCCTGCCGACTCGGTCAGATGTCTTCGTCACTTGTGGTGTTCGCGGGCTGTGACGGTAACCTCAACGTGAGCGCCCTTTTTTAGACTAACCTCGTCGCCATGTTCATCAGTCAGCGTATTTTCAATACGGAGATCTCTATACCCGTGGTCGGCCCCGTCAACAGCGATCTGTGCTTTTTCGGGTTGGCTCAGGCGTAGAGACGGGATGATTTTGTCGACGGTTCCCGGCATAGTGACACTGGGTTGCTCGGGGATTCGCGCTGTATCGAGATTCAATTCCGCTATTCTTGCTGACCTCGCCATGCGCGGCTTTGCGATTTCATTCCTGACGCCCGTTCTTGTCGAGGCATCGGATTCTTTCTTAGCTTTCTTATTCAGCACGGACCCATCATGACATCGTGACGAAAACCATACAGTCTCATTCGGCACAGTTACGAAATATGCGGCCTCTACCCGGGAGAAGCGTCGCGGCCGGATCGGCGAGGTCAATGAATCAAATCATCGCGGATGGCCCCTTAACCCTCCGCATCAGATGTGCGGTCCACCAGGAGCATGTCTACTCGGACCTCGTTGTCAGGATCGATTCGCGCGACGGAAAGTTGAAAGGACGCACCAAATCCGCAGCAATAGCGCCGGTGCACTGAGTGTCTCGAATTGAACAGCCGCCCTACCCTGATACCTGTACCATTTGCCCCTCTAGTCATCACTACTATAAGAAGCGGTCCGGCTAAGAAAGCGTGTCCTGTTGCGAATCTGAAACGGGGAAGGAGAACCAAGATGGCTCAAGCTCTCTCTCAGCGGCGACCGACATCAGAAACCCACGTGCTCAAAATGCTCTCTCAGGGTGCACCGATGGTGGAAGTCTTGAACGAACTCTGCCACTTTATTGATGCTGAGTCGCCCGGGGTGATCCCGACAGTTCTTTTGCTGGATGAGGATGGACATTTCCGGCTCGCGGCCGGCCCCAAGGTTCCGAAGACCTGGAATGAAGCGTTGGACGGTATAAAAGTGCCATTCCGCGCAAGTTTCCTGAACATAGCCGGACGTCAGGAGAGAGCGGTCCCGATTGCCGATATGAAGAGCGATCCCTCTTTTGCAGCTTGCTGGGAGATGGCTCTTACTCAAGGTGTGCAGGCGGCGTGGTCCGTGCCGATTCTGTCGAAAGAGCGGAAAATCTTAGGAACTCTGATCTTATTTTATCCAACGCCTCAGCCTCCAGGCGAACGAGACCTGGAACTGATGGAACTGGTGATCCAAATGGCGGCAATTGCTATCGAACGTCATCGCAGTGAAGAAGAGCTACGCGCTTATTGCAGGCGGCTTCATCAGTCTCAAGATGAGGAACGTCGCCGCATCGCGCGTGAACTGCACGACAGCACGGGCCAGGAGCTTGCTCTCTTGACGATAAATCTGTCGCTCGTCAAAGATAAAAGTCCCACGCAGTCGCGCGAAGTGGAGAAACTTTTCTCGCAGTGCATTTCTCTCACTACAAACATTTCAGATGAACTCCGAACCCTTTCCTACCTGCTTCACCCACCCCTGCTTGATGAGTGCGGTTTGGAAACAGCAATCCAGTGGTACGTGAGCGGAATTAACCAGCGCAAAGGTCCGCACGTAGCGGTGGAGATAACCCGCGAATTGCGCCGGCTGACGGAAGAAGCCGAACTTGCGATCTTCCGCGTCGTGCAGGCCAGTCTTACAAATGTTCACCTGCATTCGAAAGCTACCGAGGCGACCATAAATATCGAGCAGAATTCCGATGAAGTGATCTTAACAATAAGGGACAACGGCAAAGGGATACCGGATGGAGTGCTGGACCATTCTTCGCGAGTTAAGACGGTCGGCGTTGGCATCACGGGCATGCGAGAAAGAATGGAACAGCTCGGCGGCCATCTTGAGGTTGAAACTAGCTGCTGCGGCACGAAAGTGAAAGCGAGAGTCCCAAAAACCAGTTTTCGCATAGCTACTACATGACAGCGGCAGCACAAACAGCATGTTTAGAAATGCTGATAACCACGCACAATAGAATCCGAGCTAGGCAGAAGCCAAGTGGTTCTTCGGTTCAACGGGTACTTTATTCCTAGTCTGCGATTCAAAAGCGTTAGCACAGTGAACGTCGCTGGCCAGACCGAGTTTCTTCATCAACCAGATACCATACCAATTGAAATCGATCTCGTACCACTTCAGACCGTGCCGAGCCGAAACTGGGGTGTGCGTGGTGATTGATATGCCAGCTTTCATCCCACGTGACTCATGCAAACCGTTAGAGCATTAGGGTCATCGGCCGAGTCATTGTGATTCGATCGCGATTGCGGCCAGACATTTGGCCCATCCCAATTGATTGAAAATTCCTCGAGGGAAGCATCGGCTGGAAAGCAAGAGTACATCTCGAGAGATTCAGGCAGGTCGTCATTCTCAACCAAAACGCCCGCCGAACAGAGGGGGTTGAGAATAGGGTCCAGGACTAGCCGAGAACGTCTTGTCTTCTCAACGAAGCCCCGGAGTCCTTACGCAATGAAAAGTTCACATGCCTTTACTTCTGCAGTATCGATTATGAACTCCGCAACCTTGTTCTTAATCTCGTCGCGCACGCGACGGAAAACTTCTATTCTCTGCTCGGGGAAACAACCGGCGGTATTGGGGTCAACGATGCTCCATTGGCGAAGGCGAAGCGTGAACGGGAATATTGGGCTCCGTTCCTTAGCCGTATCACAAATCGCGATCACGTAGCCGAAACGCTCCTTCAGGGATTGTGCGACTCTCTGCGGCCGCTGTCCCGAAATGTCGATGCCTGCTTCCTTCATCACTTCGCTCGCCAGGGAATTCAAGGTGCTGGGTTCGACCCCCGCACTCGCGACATCGAATTGGTTATTCGTCAGCGTACGTAGAAAGCCCTCGGCGATCAGGCTGCGCGTGGCGTCTCCAGTAGAGAGGAACAGTACCCTCGATTTCTGACTCTTCATTTCTCCCCCCAATCTATCGCGAAGTACAGGACTGGCATGTAATGTGCGAACAGTCACTCTCAAGACGGAATCCGTGGGGCAGCCAGACCAAAACCCCGTTGAATACACCGAGAATGAGCCGTAACACGCATAATGGGAATGCCCAGAAAGCGTTTTGAAACCACTTTCGTGAATTCCAGAGAATTGAACTTAAAGTGTTGCTCCTCTTGCCGGGCCAAAACACACTCCGCCGCCTTGCGCAGAGCTCTTAGACCGTTGCGCCAGAAGACGGTCGCCCGGATCTCACCTGCCAAATAAGAAACCTTCAAGTTCGCTTCCACAACTTCCCGCGTTATCGCTTGTCGATCTAGATTCTTGACGATCCGCCAGCCAGGCAAGAAAGCTTCACTTTCCATCGAAACCGTTGACAGCAACGGTGTATCTTCCTTGATCAAAATGATTCTCGTCCTGTTGATGTCTGACATTTGAGCCCTGGCGATCTTTCTCGCCGCCCTTCGCGACCGTGAGAACGGAGATGCCAACGCTTGTTTTAGTCGGAGGAGCACTGGTTCGATCCTGCTTATGGTTCGCAAGACTGCTTGATACCAATGAGATGCGTTGACGGTGAAAGACCGCTGGGAAAAGCGACGATCACCGTTCTCGTAACCGTATGGCCGCAGAAACAAGGTCGCGAGAAAAGTTGAATCGCGAATTCCGCGGCGTCTCGTGCGATGGATTTGATTCTCGGAGCGGGAAAGTCTAGTTAACACCGTTGTACTCCTTATCAACAAGGTTAGTCACCAAGCCAGCGTGCGACGATTCCCGCCCCTTGGCTGTCCTGTTTAGCACAATCCCGAGCGGGAATCTGCGAAGCGCGTTCGGTGTGAGTCTCGAATAGCTTCGAGGTGAAGCCGGTATCCCGCATGGGCGACCGTCACGCCGAATGGCTCGCACAAAAGAGCGCCCGAACACTGTGAACTTGCCGCATGAGTGCAGCTTGCTGTGGCGGCGACAGGGGCCGCGTAAATCACTCTGGAGCAGAATCCCTTCCGGTGGCTTGCAGCTAGCGTTGATCTCGAAACTGCAGCGGAGCATCCGATCGAATGCCCGTGGCGCGCGATGAGTGTGACCGAATAAGAGATCATCACGACAGTTATCCGGCTTCTGTCTGCCATTGCACAGCCCACCTCGGATGACCCTGTTACGTTAGCCAAGGATCTCCCCCGATCCGTCGATAACATCTCGCGAAAAGTCTGATTTGGTTGAGTCAGCCTCGCGGCACGTCGCAAAAATCGGCCTGAGCAGCTCTGGGCAGCGAAATCAACACCCCCCAAATTCTTCACCCTCTGGGTGAAAGATCGCCGTATGATCCACCCCATGACCAAGCGCAAAGAACGAAGGGTTTCACCAACGGAATCACCCTTGCTGTTCGAAGTCGATCCGCATCCGATCGAAGAAACACTGACCGTTTTCGGAGGAATCCCGCTGGTGGTGCAGACGTTCCGATCGCTGGGGTTGCCGAAGAGTGTCCTCGAGCAGGTGCAGGTGAGAGAACGGGAGCGGGGTTATGACGAAGCAAGCCTGGTGGAGAGCTTCGTCATTCTCAATGCCGCCGGGGGCGAGTGCGTGGACGATTTTCAACGGCTGCGTGGGGATCCCGGTCTGGCCGAGATGGTGGGACATGAATTGCCTTCGCCCTCGGCAGCGCTGCAGTTTTTATATGCGTTCCATGAGCAGGAGAAGATTGAAGAAGCCAAGCAGCAGCGCTTGCCAGACGAGATTGCTTACATTCCGCAAGAGACGAAGCCGCTGGAAGGATTGGGCCGAGTGAACTGCGATCTGGTCCAACGAGTGGGGCAGCGCGTGGCGGACCAGCGCATCGCGACGGTGGATCAGGACGCCACGATTATTGAGAGTCGGAATAAGGAGGCGCTGCCTACCTACGAAGGGCCGCGCGGGTATCAGCCGATGCTGGCGGTGTGGGCGGAAATGGAACTGGTATTGGCCGATCAATTTCGAGATGGGAACGTGCCGGCGCTGATGGACCCGCTGGAAGTGGCTCGGCGAGCCTTTGCGGCTCTGCCGAGTACGGTGAAAGAGTATTCCTACCGAGGAGATTCGGCCTGTCATGAAAGCAAGTTGGTGAATTGGTTGCGGGATGAACGGCGCGAAGGAGGCCCGCTGGGGCGCATCGGTTTTGCTATTAGCGCGCGAATGAGCGAGCCGTTGCATACGGCCATCCAGGCGATTCCGGAGAAGGATTGGAAGATGTACGGCGAGGCGCATCCGACCGAGATCCGCGAGTGCACCGACGTGCCGTTTGTGCCCAGCGAGAAATCGGAGAAAAAAGATAGTCAATCTCTACGCTACGTGGCCATTCGCATTCGCAAGAAGCAGGGACAACTATTTGAGGATGGGAGTGCGGTGCGGCATTTTGCGGTGCTGTCCAACCGCTGGGAGCTGGAAGCGGGACGGTTGATCGAGTGGCATCGGGAAAAGGCGGGCACGATCGAGCTGGTGCACGACATCCTTAAGAATGATTTGGGTGGTGGAGTGTTACCGTCGAAATATTTTGGAGCCGACGCGGCTTGGCTGCGTTTGGCGGTGATCTCGCACAATGTGCTAACGGCGATGAAACGACTGGCCCTGCCGGCGGAAATGTTAAGGGCGCGGCCGAAGCGGTTGCGGTTTCTGCTGTTCAACATGGCGGGACGATTGGCGCATCACGCGCGGGGGATGCGGTTACGGTTGGCGGCAGTGGCCGAGTGGATTGAGAGGTATCGGGAAGGACTGCAGCAGCTGGTGTGGGTGACCTGAGCTCGATTGCGCCAACGGACTAGGTTAGCAACGGATTATAGGGCCTCACCGTGGACCTCTCTCCGTAAATTCTTATTTTTCAAGCACTGATATTTTTACCCGCGACTACCTTCAAAAAAACGTTGGAACAGGAGAAAAAAGTGGACGCCGCGAAGGTGCCGCGACACAGACTTTGCCATCAGCGCCCTCTAACGATGGATTGGGGGATCTCGTCTAAGCATTGACGCACTGCGCGTCGTTAACAGTGGAGCGCCGATGAAACGCATGAAAACAATGTCTTCCTCCCTTGGTGGTTTCTCTTCAGGAACCAGCTTGGGCGGAAGAATTTCGCGCTATCGGGACAAAGAGAATATCTATAAGCAGGGTGCGCCTGCTTACACCCTCTTTTACATTCAGGAGGGAGGGGTGCGACTCAGTACCCGAACGAAACAGCAGCCATCAGCAGTTACCGCCATTCTGGGGGTCGGTGATTTTTTCGGCGAGATTTGCCTTGCGGGCTATCCGCTTCGTATGTCCACGGCCGTGGCGTTGACCGCCAGCTCCATACGCACCATCCAGGAAAAAAAGATGCTCGAAATGCTTCGCAAAAAGAATAAGACGTCAAATGCCCTGGTGGCCTATCTGCTGTCCAGCGTCCAGAAGTACAAGGATCATGTCTCGGAATTACTGACTTCTTCCGCCGAGCAGCGCCTGGCGCGCGTGCTTCTGCGGCTAGCGCATTTGGATAAGAAAGGCCCAGCGGTTGTCGAGATTCCCATCCTGAGTCATCAAGTTCTGGCGGAAATGGTCGGGACGACGCGCTCGCGAGTCAATCTGTTCATGAATCGATTCAGGAAGCAGGGATTCATAAACTACGATGGGGGACTCGAAGTGCACCAGTCGCTGCGGAAAGTTCTGCGGCGCCGCTAGGAGTCAGCAGTCACCACTCGCCTCACGTCGTTAGATCGGACCCAACGAGATGTCCACTACTACATTTTCCTGCGGATTTCGTCCCCACTCATCGCAGCGGCGGGAGATGAGTTCCGCTGACATGTTAATATTTTATAGAACGGTACCGTTCATAGTAAGCATCAAAATAATTCCCCAAAGTTCACTATTGAACAGTCGGGGGGGGGAATGGTATCCTCGGGTATGCTCTCGTCCCGCCCTCCTCGGCGGCGTGCTTCTGCAGGCGCTCTTCCCCCCCCAAAGGCATCTGGTAGAGTCCCTGCGTTCGATGTGAAGTTATTTCTGGACTCGGCCGGGCTGGGCCGAAGAATCGACAAGTTCCGCACAAAAGAAACCATCTTCTCGCAGGGCGATCCCGCGAAGAATGTCCTATACATTCAGGAAGGTGGCGTGAAACTGGCGGTGGTGAATAAGGCCGGCAAGGAAGCGGTGGTAGCGCTTCTGGGACCGGGCGATTTTGTGGGGGAAGCCTGCCTTGCGGGCCAAACCATTTGCATAGCGACTGCAACGGCGATTACACCCACCTCTGTGCGCGTCATTGAGAAAAGCGAGATGATTCGCGTGCTCCACAAGGAACACGAGTTATCCGACCGCTTCATCGCCTATATGCTTGCGCGAAATATCCGGGTCGAGTCAGACTTGGTGGACCAGCTCTTCAACTCCAGCGAGAAGCGGCTGGCGCGGGCCCTTCTTCTGCTCGCTCACTATGGGGAGCAAAGCCGGCCTCAAAAAATGCTTCCCAAAGTATCTCAAGAGACGCTGGCGGAGATGATTGGCACGACGCGGTCCCGGGTGAATTTCTTCATGAACAAATTCAGAAAGTTGGGTTTCATTCGATACAACGGCGGTATCCACATCAGTGACTCACTCCTGAGTGTCGTCCTGCACGACTAAAATTGCGGGCAGTGAGAGAATTGCTGCGCATCGAACTTCTGGAGTTGACCCACAGGCAAACCACAAACTACAGATTTGTGAATTATCGAACGTGCACCATGAAGCGGCCACACTCAGAAAAAAGCACCGTGAGCTTGATCGATTTGGACCAAGAACGTGGGCGCGCATACTTACCGATAATCTGTTTGCTTTTGTGCGGCACGCTGCTGGCAGCGGTACCTGATGTCCGGGCGACGCCAGCTGCCTTGCGGCAGACGCCGATTGCGGCTCTGCACGTGCCGGAACTCGAAGCCGGCTTTAATTCTCTCTATGAATTGAAGCCTGAGGAAGCTCACAAGCAGTTCGAGGCCTGGGAGAAGTCTCATCCGCAAGACCCCCTTGGATACGCCTCGGAAGCGGCCGCTTACCTGTTTGAGGAGTGTTACCGGCAGGGCATCCTGACATCCGAGTTTTTCCTGGACGACAAGCGATTTTTTGGCAAAATTCCGCTAAAGCCCAATCCTGAACTGCGCTCGGCGTTCTTCGCCGCAGACCAGAAGGCGCAGAACCTGGCGCAGATCGAATTGAAGAGGAACCCGGACGATCCGAATGCCTTGTTCGCCATGTCTCTGAGCCTCGGCATGCAGGCCGACTATGCCAGCCTGATCGACAAGCGTCAGCTCGACAGTCTGAAAAAGATCCGCGAAGCGGATGTCTATTCCAAGAAACTGTTGCTGGTCTCCCCAGACGCAGCCGACGCCTATCTTGGCCTGGGCACAGCAAATTACATCATTGGAAGCCTGTCGGGAATCAAAAGGCTCTTCCTCGGCCTCGCTGGAATCCACGGGAATAAGAAGCTCGGCATCAAGCAGCTTGAAATCGCTGCCACTCGTGGTCACTACCTGCGGCCGTTTGCGAAGATTCTGCTGGCGATGGTGGCCTTGCGCGAGAAAAGGCCAGAAGTCGCCCGCACGCAACTAACGGAACTCGTCGCGGAATTTCCCGAGAACCCACTGTTTGCCAGTGAGCTGGCTAAGCTCGGCCCTCCTCCTGCCGCGAAGGTCTCACCTCAGCAGTGAATTCTTACTGACCTGAATCTGCCCCGGTAGACTGCGCATTCGAACGTCCCGGAACAGCCATTCGGCCCGTGACGAACGACGCAACCAAGCCGTTGCGCTGTGCGGATTTCTTCAACGCTCCACCTGAACTAAGGTTCGGCCGGGTGAAGGGATGGGGCGCTATTCCGAGTCCTCATTCACTGGTTTGGTCGAGGGCGCAGCGTTCCACAAGGGGTAGGGCAATCCGGCGAGCCGATTGATCACCAAAGCCTGAGCGACGAGCAGGAACACCGCCACTTCAATGATGACCAGTTCACGCGGTTTCGAAATAATTCCGAGAGAAATGATCAGCGTCGTAGCGCCAGCGGGCGGATGGCTAACACCGAGAAGAACCATGAATGCGCCCGTGGCCGAGAGCGAAAGAGCCGCCGCCAGGATTCTTGGCCAGAAGATACCTGGGTGCACTCCGAACGGTAGCGCTCCGGCACCTGTGACAACGAACGCCCCATAACCGCAGATGATTCCGATGGCGTGACCGAAAATCGTGTTTCGCGGGCTGCACGTTTTTGCCAGTGGCGAGAAGAACAGAAGATAAGCGGTGGGCCCGAGTGATGGAAACACAAATGGATTGCGGCTCACGAGCGCCAATAGGGCAAGCAGCCCGATGGTGACGAAGCCATTCACAAACACGTAGAGTGACCGCACAAGTCGCGGCGGAAAATGATGCAGCAGCCAATCCAGCCGAAGCCGTCGGAGCAAGGAGAGAATGTGATCAGCGTCCTGCGCGCTCCTGGGCGAACGAATCGAGCTTCCGCATCAAATATTGGGCAGCAGGTCGAAATATTCGTCGTCTTCGTTTTTGCCGCCTTCTCCTTTGCCAAGCACCTTTTCCGACTCGATGAACTCGATACGCTCGATCCACTTGACCATCTTGTAGCCAAGCTGGTTCTCGACTCGCAGCCGCAGCGGCGCTCCATATACCTGCGGAAGCCGTTGCCCGTTCATCTGCGAGGCCAGCAGGCATTGCGGCTTCAGCACATTCTCCAGGCTTTGCGTGTCGTAATAGGGGCCGCCGTAGAGAGCCTCGCCGAAAGAGAAAAAGGCGACAACTTTCGCTTCCGGTTTTGGGCGCACCAATTCGATGAGCGTCTTCATGGGAATGCCGCCCCACTTCGCGATGCCGCTCCATCCCTGGATGCAATGGTGCATGGTAATGTGTTCGACCTCGCCCAACTGCTCCAGATCGGCAAGGGAAAGCTCAACCGGATTTTCGACGAGGCCTCCCACCTTGAGCCGGAAGTTCTCGAAGCCAGCTTCCGCCAGGCGCTTCCAGTCGTCGCGAATCGGCATTTTCCCATTGGGCCAGAAGTACGGCGAGATTTCCTCCTCGGAATACTTCTGCTGCGGAGTCAGGCGATTCAACGTAAGAAGCTGCATCGGATAGGTCACGGACTTGAGCGCATGCTGCAATCCGCGCGGGTGGTTCCATGAGATGTAATGCGCCACGATCCACGAAAGGACCACCACGCCGATACCTACAAACCCCAGATACATGCCCATAGGGTCCTGATCATCGGTGCCCATCACAATGTGGTTCATATTCCGCGCAAATCCCGTCATCACGATCAAAGTGACATGCACTACGAGGAATGCGAGGAAGCTGAACATGGTCAGGAAGTGGATCGATCTGGCCGATTGCCTGCCACCAAAGATTCGCGCGTACCACGGAAAGCGATTCACCACGGCGGGCGACATGGCGATGCCAGTGAGCAATGGCCAAAGGACCGAAGACAAAGACGACCGTGAAATAGGCAATCTGTTGCAATGCGTTGTAGCCGTAAAACCCGTTCGGTTCCGGCAGGCAGGTGAAATGTTGCGTAGTGCACCCACGTGTTCCATGCCTGCAAGAGGACCGAGCGGCGAGGTCGGCACGATGCGCCGCCACTGCTCGGTATCAAAGAGCATGCCGACGAAGAGAATGCCAGTGATGATAAAGCCGTGAACGTCGATGAAGTGCCAAACCCGCGCAATACCAATTGTGTGCCGGTAGCCCGGCGTCCCCACTAACGGCGAAATATAACGGGCGTCGTCTTTCGCGGTCCAGAGGCGGTCGCGCGGCACCTTTAACGGCGTAAACCGGATCCATTCGCTGCCCGGCGTACAGCCATCATTGAAATACAAACGAGGATGATCCACCAGGATGGACAGACCGCTGCGAATCAGCATCATCACAAAAAGGAAATTAAAGAAGTGGCAGTAACGCACCCAGACCGGAAACCCGTGCGGTCCTGCGAAGTTGTTGGGATATATCTGAGGAACCGCTGGAACATGAGGCAGCCCGGCAACGGCGACCTCGATCCAAGACGCCGCGATTACAGAAAGGATCGCGATACCGATTCCGATCAGGATGGAAGGTCGAATCCAGATGCGAAATCGGCGATCAGGCGGATAGTGGACGGCTCTGTGTGCAGGATCGAACGAAATCATGTTGCCTCTCCAAACTGCCCGGTCAAGCTTTAGTAGCGTCTTCCGGCCAAGCGATAGTCAGCAGAAAAGCGCTATCCTCCAGAGCTTCCACATCGTGCGGAAGCGCGCGCTCCAAAGCCAACATATGCCCAGCAGGCAGATCAATCATCTTGTCCTGCACATGCATTCGGATGTGGCCCGCGATAGCCTGTACAGAAATTCTACCGGCGGCTTTATGTTCGTGAAGGCGCGCATTGGATTTCAGGACCGTGAGCACCACCCGAAAATCGGGATGCTTCACCAGTGTTTTTGAATTCCGTCCACCCTGCCACGCATTCTCGCTACGCAATCGAGCGATCTCAGCATTTAAGTCAAACGAGAGGATTGGGCTTTCTAGTGGTCCCGGCGAACGAATAGCGGCAGAACCGATCGATTGTTTTGGACTATCGCTCATGACTTACTCCTCCTTCACAGTTAATCATATGAACGTACCTAGTTTATCCCCACGACTAAGGGCTGTTTCTGCACATGACTCGGCTCTAAAATGAACGTGCCAAAAATATTCATGGCGAAAGCCGTGATCCCCGCCAATTCGAGCAGCGCCGAAATCGGCAATACGGACCACGCCCAATTGGCGTATCCCTGATATGCGAGAACCTCGCTGGAAACGCGAAGGGCACATCCAATCGTGAGGAGTACGAGTCCAACAAACATCAGCCGGGTACTCCACAATAGGCGCATTCCCGCGAACGCAGGCAGAATGCGCTGCCCCACGCAAAAGACCATCATAGCGATGAATCCGACCGTCAGTGCATGCCGCGAAGCGCCCCAAATCCCGCCAGAAGAGTCCCAGACCACCGCGCCTACCCCAAGTAGTGCCGCCACTAACAGCCACCCGTAGGCCATGCGGACGAAGAATGGGAAACTGGGATGAACGCCGCGCGTTTTTGGCTCCTGTCGCGCGGGTTCGAACATTCTCAGCGCCGCAACTGCCAGAGCCGTGCTGACTACAAAAAACGCAGTCGCTTCGGCTCCCCATCCCAAAAGCGTCAAAATAACGCCCGCAAAGTTCACCACAAGCGCACCCAAGAGCAACTTGTGGCGAACCGGTTTGAGACCAAGGAACACTGTCATCCATTTGGTACTGAATCCCCAAACGAACGGTACCAGGAATCCCCATGCGACCAACACCAGATAGCGTTGGTCGAGAACGTGTGACAAGGCTGGGCTTGCGCCGCGCAACGCAAGATAGAGGCACGCTGCCAGATTCGCAATCAGAGTCAACATCAACCCTGCGCTTGCGCTGATAACCACCCAAATCCACGGCTCCAGTCGGCTCTTACCGGAATCTTCAGACCGGTGTTGTGAAACCGCCCTGAAGAAAATCAGGAATGCAGCCAGTTCGAGCACACCCGAGAACGGAAGCAGCAAACGCCACTGCCACGTGTAAATATTTGCGGCCCAGCGTACTGCCACACCGATTGTCCACATTACCCAGCATGCCCAGGCCGCACGGAAGGCTGGCTTCGTTGCGCCGCGCAGCTTCGGAATCGAGTAGAAACCGATGCCCAAAATAAAACTTCCTATCCAGCCGAACACCTGGGCATGGCCATGAGCTTGTAACCATGCAGGCGAAATGGACCCGGCGCTTTCGCGTCCGCTGATCTGGAGGAGGTTCCACACTCCGAGGAATGTGCCTGGCAGTAGCATGAAAACAAGCCCAGAGCTGATATAAGCCATGAGAATGCGCGAAAGAGGCGCCTCACGCGCACGAGCGATCTCCATTATCTGGGCGGGAGAGAGCGAGGAATGGTGCTCACTCTTGGTGCTTGTCATTGGCGCTCCAAGTGAAATCGACATGGCACCACCCCCTCCTTAGACGGCCGCAGTTTCCATCTCCACTGAACGGGGGAAGAGGATGTTGTTTTCCAGATGTACATGCCGGTGCAGGTCCGCTTCGAACTCCCTCAAATCCTGGTACAGAGCCTTATAACTTGTGCAGGCATCCGCAGGAGCAATGTATTCCGAACTGACTTTGCGAATCTGCGTCACCAATTCTCCCGCAGCATCATGTTCTTTCATCATGGCGTGAATCGGGTTCCTCACCGTTCGGAAAAAGGGAGGCTCGACGGAGCCATGTGAATTTGTCGCCTTTTCCAGTGCGTCGATGTAGGGGAACAGAATCTGTTCCTCTTTCTGCATGTGCATGATCATCTCTCGCGCAACTTCGGCGAAGAGTGCCTGAATGCCTCTGAGTTCGGAATGATTCTTTCCATGCTTTGTCACCACTTTGTCCAATAAGGGCTGAACCCTCGCGACTGCCTCACGGACGTACCGATGGTGCCTCTCACGGATGTGCCGTGTTAGGTCGCTCAGCGGAGCCAATGTCCAGGTTGCTTCGTCGGGGTTTACGTGTTTGCTGTTTTCACGCAGACGGTTCAGGATTTCGTCGACCGGAACATCTGCATGAAGGCAAGCTTCATGCAGCGATTTTCCGCCACCGCAGCAGTAATCGACCCCGGCATCCTCGAGAATCTGCCTGGCTCCCGGATTCGAAAGCGCAATATCCTTTACTTTGGTTTCGTCATTGAAATTCATAACCACCTCCGCCACAGCTCAGAGTGTGGATCGGGAAAGACGTAGTGGCAGTGACGAAAGTCACTAGGGCATGGAACTACCCGCGAGGAGAGCGATTACTCAGATGCCAGCTGCTCGCGCTTTAGGCCCGCGAGGTCCTTCACTATGATTCTGCGACCATCCACTTCTAAAAACCCTTCAGCCTGGAGCCGACTCAGATTACGTGAGACGAGCTCTCGCACAGTTCCTAATTCCGCTGCCAGGTCTTGATGCGTCTTCGTTAGTTCCACGCGGATGCCCTCTTTCGAAGAGGTGCCGCTATCCTGTGTCAGACGTAGAATCAAGGCGATCAATCGGTGCCTCACCGTCGTGAATGATAAATCTTCGATGATTCCGACCAGGCGTCGCAGTCGTGAACCAACCACCGCAATTACTTTAAGTGCCACCTCTGGATGTTCGCGGCAGAAGGCCTGAAAATCCTTGCGCGAAATAAAAAGCACCTCCGCGTCATCCAATGCAGATGCCGAGGCAGGATAATTACCCCCATCAAACACCGGAAGCTCTGCGAACGAACTTCCCGGCCCTTCGACAGCTAACACCTGCTCGCGACCAGACGGAGACAATTTGAAGATTCGAATTCTGCCGGAGGCCACAAGAAAGAGGCCTGTGCACTGATCGCCTTCATTGAATAACAACTCGCCCTGGCCGAAACGCCTTTTGCTCATTCGGGCGCACAATCCGCGCATCTCGGCTTCAGTGAGGCTCGCAAACAGCGGCGTCTTTCGAAGGAGGAATTCGTTGTTCTCGTGGACCATTTGAGCCAACCCGTTCCCCTCCAATCATATTGCAGAGCGAACGTTCTGACGAGTCGGATGAGTTGGAGAGCGCAATTCTAATCATCGAATAGAGAATCAGGCAGACCGTTACTGCACATCCGAACCGTGCAGACTGACAATGGAATTGCTGACGGGATAAAATTTAAATTGGGGGGCCTGCAACCATCCGAATTGGTTAGTATTGCGTTTCCGTCCATCAGGATCTCACGGATATGTTCAGCCATGGCATACTCGTTCAATTGCTCGCACTGGCGGACTCTTTCGCGAAAACGAAAAGGAGGAAGTCGAGATTGGGCTTCCTCCTCTTGGATTAATGGGATTAATTGGTTCCGCGCGCAGCCTTGCTGGCCACGTCACGATCCGTTCCCTTATCAACAGAAGATTCTCCCGTGGAGGAAACATCCTCTGCGCCTGAAGCTTTCAGAACTTCCTTGGCACGCATGATTTCTCCTGCGGTATCGCAATGCACGGAGAGGAGAATTCCGCCCTTCTGCAGGCGTCCTTCGTATCGTTTTGCTTCGAATTCAGGGATACCCATGCCAATCAAGGCGCCGGTAACTCCTCCGACGGCTCCTCCAACGCCCAGCCCCGCCAGACCCGCCATGATCGGACCTGCGGCTATGAAGGGACCGAGCCCGGGAATCGCCAATAGGCCAACGCCTGCCAGCACGCCGAGGGTGCCGCCGATTACGCCTCCCGCAGTCACGCCCGCCGCCGTACCTTCGGGCGCTTTCGTCCCTTTTTCCGTTCCCATGTCTTTGGCACCCCCCAGACTCTCTGGCATCAATACGGAAATATCGCCAGCCGAGAAGCCCGCCCGCATGAGTGAATCCGTGGCATTTTCGACCGCAACACGAGTTGAGTAGATCCCCAGTACCCCTACTTTTTTACCTGACATCGTCTTTCCTCCCTGAGTGCGCATTAGGTTCTGTATCAGCCGTCATTTCGAGGGTGCGACTTCCAGTTGATTGGTTGCGGATTCTTTTCCGGCTACTGCCACTGCTTTGGCCTGCAGATTGTTTTTCTCGTCTTCAGACCGCACGGGCCCCCGGAGTGTGACTTTGCCGTCTTGAGCGATGATCTTGATAATGGGCAAGATCATCTACAACGTAGCGGCCGAAAACACGCCCGCAAGTACGGCCGGTGATTCAAAGCGGTATCTTAAACGATAGGAAAAAGCGCTTCTGTCCTATAAGGAACACATCTCAATCAATGGCAACCGCAGACGCGTAGAGCAGAGCCCGGCCAGGCATTTCCCAACCCATCTTCATGAGCGTCTCTGCCTTACTGTAGACGACGAGGGGCAGCTATCTCTTCGACGGCCAAAATCATTTTCTTGCGGATACTCCTGTCTCGTTGACCAATGCGGATGTGCACCGCAGCATCCGATTCACCCGTAATTGTGCAGTGCAATTCCTTCTGCAACTGTTGGATCCGTGGCGTGGCGATGCGCAAGAGCACTGGCGTGTCGTACCAATATGCGTAAGCGGCTGGCAAGCTGCCTGGAGCGGCTTCGTTTTGGACTAAATGCGACATTGGGGCCTCCCTAACTTCTTCAAGCTGCCAAAGTCTGGCTTGTTCTAGCGGTCCCGTCTGTTCATTGTGGGACACAATCAATCACACTATGAATGTTCAATATGCGACCTTCCCGTCACAGCAGGGCTAGGGTCTTCGTTAACTGCATGGTGTCACCTTTGTAAGGTTGGATGTAGTCTTGCTATGCTGTGCTCGACATAAGCAGGACTACATCGGCTTGTACGGCGGCGACGCGAAGCTCCTCAGCGAAAGCCTAGAATACGTCCAGCGGACCGCAACTCAAATTCTCAACGCGATCGGCGCGGATGATTGATCCGCGCCCGCCGTCCTCCACACGCTTAGAACAAGTCGGTTAGCTTCCGAGCCTTTAGCAATTTCTGCAACGTCGTGTATCTAGGACTTTGCATCGAACCTTTAGGCGCGTCGCCAAACGGTATTGGACCAACAGGTTTGGCATGCTCCGAGAAGATCAGCTTGTACTTTCCCTCCTCGCCGTAAGGCTCAATGCGAGCCACCGGGGCATAGTGCGTTATTTTCGATTCGGGCTGGGTCCTGTATGCAGCAATGAATTTGATTTTGGAAAGCATCCCGCCGGATATCCGTATCGCATACCAGCAGTCTTCTCCGAGAAACGTTTCCTCGAATCCTTCTTCTTGTGCGGGCACGACTATTGTATCGGGCTGCCCCTTGTCTGTGCTTGACGAGACAGGACCGGAACCCGCTCCTGCTTCCGGGGTAGCAACCGGTTTGGGTATTTCAAACGCCCGCAGCCCGAGGAGCGGCAGTATCTGCAGAATTTCATTGAGAAATGCTTCGGTGTCAGCACGTTCCGCTTCGCTTAATTTTGACTCCTGGGGCTCCGTGCCGTTCTCAAGTTTGCTACGTTTTGCCGCACCCGCTCGCTTCACAAGTGCCCACTCGAGCCATTTAACGTGCGCCTTGTTAAGGCTGTTGTTTGAGGCCGTAAACGCAATGGCACGGTCCCAGAAGTCTTTATTCTGATAGTGTGAGTCGATTCGGTCACGAATCGCGTCGCCCTCACCGATGTAGATCGTTGGCAGTTCATCTTCAGCTTCTTTGTAGCCTGATAAAATATAGACACCTGTCCGCGAGAATTCCTGGCGTTGCTTTGTGATTAGCCACTTCTCGCGAGGGAAGATTATCCCTAACCCGGTCCAGTTCATCCGGTCGATGACGCGAACCCCTTCGGGATCACCGTCCGGTACAAAAATGCGAATTGTGAAAGGGATCGGCATTCATCCCTCGAACAGAGCCGTCAATGTTCGGTCAGATTGAACCACTTCAGGCTCTGCAAGGGAATAGTCACTCTTCTTCTTTCCCGCTGTGGGCGTCGCTTGGCCCTCGCGCGAACCGAATGAACTGACGCGGTACATTTCTCTTTTCCGCCGCGCATTTGCTTGGGCGCTGCTTCGGGAGAATTCCCACGCCCGCAGTCCCGTTGACGGGATGCAAAGAGCGCACTTCGCGGCTTCTGCTTTCCCGGTTCCTCCCGAACCACGCAACGAGATGCCGTTACAAAATCCCTTTTGGGGTTCTGCAAACCGGTCAATTTCGGGGCCTAAAGGACTGCTTGTGCTTGCATTTATAAGGAGTTAGACGGATTTCTGCGGGTCAAGGTTTCAACCTTTCCGATCGTCGTTATCGTCGTTCGGGGACATTTCGGAATGTCGCCGCTCGTAGACATTTTTAATTGTCAACGAACGCTGACTTGAGTATAATGTCGTCGTACGCTGACATTCGCCAAGGGAGGCCACGACACCATGCTTATCCGAACTCCAAACGATCTCGGGGCTCTCATCCGCGACCGCCGGATAAAGCTCGGCATGGACCAGAAATCCCTTGCGCAAAAGGTCGGGGTTAGCCGCCAGTGGATCGTCGCTGCCGAGCAGGGAAAACCGAGGGCCGAGATCGGCCTTTTGCTGCGCACGATAGAGGTCCTGGGAATCCGGTTGTCCACGGACAAGGAATCTCCGGATAACACGAAAAATACCGGAAGGACTCCTCCTGTCGATATTGATTCCATCATTGCAACCGCACGTGGAAGAAGAAAATGACCACAGAACTCATCGCGATTATCGAAGGCCGGGAAATGGGCCGCGTTGCGCGCGACAAGACGGGAAAATTGTCATTCACCTACAACGATGTTGGCGCCGGTTTAAGAGGGATCCACTTTCGCCGGTATGTGGTAGGCCACTTAGCTCGGCGGCGAGTTCGGAACACACCCGTGCGCTGACTGTTGCGTAAGAGCAAGCAGTCTTGAGTTCCATTTTTTCCCCTTCAACGTGGATTTTTACTTCATGAGCGATCCTCCCGCGCCGTCAGCAGGAGCAGGAGTTGTAGAACACCGGCAGTGTTTTGTGTCCCTCTTGACCGACTCGATGACCAGGTACAGTTTGTCCGCACTGTTGACCTTTCCCGACACGCAGTAGTATTGGCCTGGCGTGATCTGTTGGGATTTGGTGAAGTCGTACAGACGGTAGACCCGGTGTGTGGAGTCGTCTTGCATGAGGAACACGGCACAGGTTCGGTATTCTGTCCGCGAGAGCAACAGCAGATGGTTGGCGCTGAAGTTGAACATGGAAGTAGAAGAACCAGACCAGAGAGCGGGAGTGGTGAACTCCCGCCCCCGCCGGCAGCGCCGTTGAGGAGTTACCCGGCAGACTCCTCCGCGCGGGATATCATCACAGAGCGGCGCTTCATCTGAGCCAGTCGTTGCTACTACTCCATCGGCGGCTGGCCCTTATTGGCTTTGCGAAGGCTTTCGCCACCGAGAAGGATGATCTCGGAGTTTTCGACCAAGCGGTCGGCGATGGCCGTCGCGATGGTGGTGTTGTGCAGGATATTCCCCCACTCGGAAAAGGCTGTGTTGGTGGTGATGAGCGTACTTCTCTTGTGGCTGTGACGAGTGGAAATGACCTGATAGAACAGATTCGAGGTCTGCTGGTCGAGAGAAAGATATCCTAGTTCGTCGATTAGGAGAAAAGTTGGCTCGGTATAAAGCTTGAGCTTGCGGATCAGAGAGTGATCGACCTGCGAGGCCAGCAAGTGGTTGAGCATGTCCATGGCGGTTGTGAACAACACGCGACGGTTGGCCTGACAAGCGCGCCAGGCGATGATCTTCGCTAAGAACGTTTTTCCCACGCCAGGGTTTCCGATCAGCACAACCGCGGTGCCTTTTTCGAGAAAGCCGAGATCCAAAAGGCGGAGGATGCGACTTTTGCACTGTAAGCGGGTCTTGTGATGGTTGAAGTTGAAGCTGTCGATGGAGTGCTTGGCTTGCAAGCGAGCGAGACGGAAGCGGCGATCGATCGAGCGGGTGTGACGCGCTTCGAGTTCACGGTCCAGTAGAGCTTCGAAAGCTTCCGCGGCGCTGAGGTTCTTGCTCGCCGCATCAGTCAGGGTCTCGTCCAGATGCTGGCTCATCGTCGTCAGGTTCAGTTGATTCAGTTTCTGTTGGAGTGAGGTCATCGGCGTTCCTTTTCGAGCGAAGGATGAAAGCGTCGTACTCGGCCAGTGACAGCGGATCGGTGATCAGTTCGTTCAACTCAGGGTCTTTGAACCGCAGCGGCGGCTGGACCTCGCGCCGCAGAGTTTGCTGGCTGAGGATATTGGCGATGTAATCGGCGCCGAAGGCACCCGCTGCATGGGCTTTGCCAACAGCGGTGGCGACCGCCTCCGGTCCATAGTCACGAATCAAGGCGAGCAGTTCTCTCACCTGCCGGGCGAGGGAGCGATCGGTGTCCGCCAGGCGCCGTAGATAGATTTCCGAAGCAGGACCCAGCAAGGCGATCAAGCGCTGTTGTGCCGCGGATCGCTGCGCAGCGGCCCGTTGCTCGAACAGTTCTTTTTGAAAGCGTTCGGCGCCAAGCACCTGCCCGCGTTGCCAGCAACGAGCATAGGAAACGATTTCCTGCTGCTGATCGTAGATGGTGAGCGCGGAGGCATCTGCTTTGATCGTGAGGTGACGGCCCACGTAGCGTGGCGGCACACAGTAGCGATTGCCGTCGAACGATAACCGGAGATCTTTATGAACCAGAGCCTCGGTGGTGTCGCGATAGTCGGGCGTGATCACCGGCAAGGAACGCAGTGCTTCGAGCTGGAAGCGTTCTCGAGGAGTCTGGCCCGTTTCACGATGACGGCGCTGGTTAGCGACTTCGTTGAGCCATTGCAGTGCTTGCGAGTTGACATCGGCCAGGTCGGTGAACGTGCGCAGTGGCCAGAAGCTGGTTCTGGCATAACCGATGGCTCTCTCTATTTTTCCTTTTTCCCACGCCGCACGCACATGGCAAGCCCGCGGGAGGAAGCTATATTCGCGAGCGAAGGCCAGAAAACGCGGATGGAAACGCACCAGGTTGCCGTCATGTTCGGCAACGGCGGTCGCGAGATTATCGAACCAAAGCTCGCGTGCGATGCCGCCCATGAATCGGAACGCGTGGATATGACAGCGAACGAACGTTTCAAAGCTCTGGCTGTGTGTGAACTCCAGATACAGCTTGCGACTGTGACATTCCACCAGACAGAAGGCGTAGAGTTTTCGCGCATGCCCTTGATAGGAAAGCGTGTCGAAGTGCCCCCAGTCGACTTCGAAGCGTTCTCCAGGCCCCGGTTCCATGCGCACGTAGGCGCGTGGGGCGCTGGCCTGCGCGCGCACACCATGCAAGTACTCTTTCAGAATGCTCAGACCACCGCTGAAGCCAAGCGGCCGGAGTCGTTGTGCGATCACCGTGGCACGGACATGAGGATCCTGCTCGAGAAACTCGGCGATGGTGGGCTTGAAGGGATCCAGCTTGCTCGAGCGTTGACGGGGAGCGGCGGTCTGCGCCGGCGCCACGAGATATTTGACGATGGTTCTGCGCCCGATGTGCAGATGACGGGCGATTTTGCGCACCGGCCAGTGCTCGGCCCAGTGCAGGCGATGAATTTCGTTGATTTGCTCGGCGCTCAGCATGGGTCTGAGGTTGGGTATACGGGCAGGACCGCAAAAACGCGATGGGGTTGTTCTTTTCAAGCACGTGTAGAAGCCTTAGTCCTGTCGCCAAGTTGTTCGACGATAAAGACTTGCATGGAAGCTAAGTTGTTCTTTTCAAGATTGGCTATCCTTGGCCCCAGCATCCAAACTTCGGCGGCAGAACGCTTTAGGTCCAGAGCTAAGTTGTTCTTTTCAAGCCGCCGGATGCGGCGCTTTTGGTCCCGCCGTTGCTGGCGTTCGCGATTCCGTTCGACGGCTTCCGGATGTTCCGCGCGGTAGTGCGGAAGATAGTCGGGATGAGCTTCGCGCCACTTCTTCTGGCTGTCGTGGGCGATCTGACGATACTCCGGATCTGCTTCGAGCTTCCGTCGGTGATAGTCGGCGCGTCGCCGGCGTTGGCACTCTGGTCGGCTGCAGACGGCTTGCTGTGGACGGTAGGGAGAGCGAAGAAAAGTACACTTGCAGTAGAGACAGCAGCCATTCTGGGTCACGACGACTCCTCAAAGATCTCGCAAGACGAATCTCTGAGAAATAATCAAAACGGTGAGCGACGTGCAAACTTTAGAAACTTATTTAGAGTTCGTACTGCATCCTTGCCAGCGGGCTCTGGTGGATCACTGGCCCCGACCAACACCGGCCAGAATGGCTCCGTTTTTCAACGGCGTTAACACAACGAAGCGTGGCGCAATGCTCCCGATGCTTTTCCACTTTCAATCTCCATGCCCCTCGCCTTGAGTGAGCATGGAAATGCCAAAATCGATCCGTTTCTTTGGGGACTGCTGCCCGACAATGCCAACGTGCTCGACCACTGGGGGCGCCGGTTCCATGTCTCGGCCCGTAACGCTTTCGGTCTGATCGCCAATGTAGGCGAGGACTGCGCCGGCGCGGTTCAGTTTGTCCGGCCGGAGCGTCTGGATGCGATCCTCGGTCAAACGCCGCCCGAGATCGAATGGCTGGACGATGCATCGGTTGCCGAAAGACTGCGGACATTGCGGGCCGACCACTCGGCATGGCGCATTCCGCGCGATACCGGCCAGTTCAGTCTTGCCGGTGCGCAGCCGAAAACCGCGCTCCTGTTCGAGAACGGCCGATGGGGCGTTCCCTCCGGCCGCGTCCCCACAACCCACATTTTCAAGCCCCCGACGGGCGATCTGGACGGGCACGTTGAGAACGAGCATTTCTGCTTGGAACTGGCGCGAGCATTGGGGCTTCCCGTCGTGGATTCAAGAATCATGCGATTTCAGGACGAGATCGCCATTGTCGTCGAGCGCTACGACCGCGTCCGGACAGAGACTGGCCTGCGCCGTGTCCACCAGGAAGATATCTGCCAGGCATTTGCCATCCCTCCCACTCGCAAATATCAGAGCGAAGGAGGGCCGGGTATTCGCGACATCGTCGAGTTGCTCACGGCAAATTCAACCAGCCACGCGGAAGATGTCGCCACTTTTCTGGACTCGGTTGCATATAATTGGCTGATCGTCGGAACGGACGCCCATGCCAAGAATTACGCTCTCCTCATCGGCGCGGAAGGCCGCATCCGTCTTGCGCCTCTTTACGACATGGCGAGCGTTCTCCCCTATCCGGACATCGACATCGAGAAGGTCAAACTTTCGATGAAACTCGGCGGCGAATACCGCCTGCGCAATATCACGCTCCACCATTGGCGCAAGCTGGCAGCCGATCTGCACGTCGATCCTGACGCAATGACGGCCCGCGTGGACAGTTTCGCAGCGCAACTGTCCGACCATATCTCCGAAATCAGGCGCCGCAT
This sequence comes from uncultured Acidobacteriota bacterium, assembly GCA_963753205.1. Classification (GTDB taxonomy): domain Bacteria; phylum Acidobacteriota; class Terriglobia; order Acidiferrales; family UBA7541; genus Palsa-295. Next base: position 63,048 of record CAVWBL010000008.1, read on the forward strand.
GGCTGAAGAGGGGATTGCCCATCCCATCGTCGCGCGCCTCGCAGATGCTCTCGTGGCGCGCGCTACCGCCTGCCGAAAGCTCCTGCAGGCCGCGTAATTGCGAGAAGCTTTGAATCAAGAGATTTTAGGATTGCGGATTTGATTTGAACCGAGACCCGGCCTTGAGTACTTGTCGGCAGCGGCCCGGAGGCCGCCTGCTTGGCAAGTAAGAGCCTGCCTTGGGCGCGTGACCGCCGACTCCAACGCATCCAACCGCTATTTCGCCTTCGCTGTGTTTTCACCAACTTGGGGAATGTGCTTTTCGCTCGCAGTTAAGCCCAAGTGATCGAAAAACATCGAATTCTGGCAGAATGCCGAGTCCCCGATTATGCCGAATCTAGCCAGGTAGTTCTCGCGTGCTGTCCGTTTGGCGCCATTTCTGCACTTTGTCGACAAATTGAAGTCGGCATAATCCGGCTATCTTCTCCGAACTGGCGTGAAGCCAGTAAGGAGGAGATCATGCTCGAAAGTTCTTTCCAAAACCTGGTGGCGGCCAAACGTCTTCCTGATCCAGTAATTGCTCACCTTCGGAGTTTCACAACCTCACTGATTGAGCGGGGCTATGCAGATTCCACAGTGGGGCAAAAACTACAGTTTCTTACGAATTTTGGGCAGTGGTTGGCACGGAACAACTCGGCAGTCACGAACCTTGATGAGCGTTTGGTGGAGGTATTTCTCAAGCGCAACCGCCGACCGCGCAGAGGCGATTCACAAACTCTCCGACAGTTTCTCGATCATCTGCTAAGCCATAAAGTTGTCTGCGCTCGAAATGTGGCTTGTGACAGATCACCGTGCGCGGACATTCTCAGCCGTTACGAAACGTACTTGCGCACAGAGCGCGGCCTCGTTACAGATACGATCTGCCGCTACTTACCTTTCGTTCGAAAGCTTCTCCTCGAACGCTTCCGAGGAAAACCGTTCCTTCTTGAAACAGTAAAAGCTGCCGACATTTCAGATTTTGTTCTGCGGCACAGCCACAGTATGGGTCTCAGAACAGCACAACTGATGACGACAGCTTTCCGCTCTTTCTTCCGGTTCCTGTTTCATAAAGGAGAACTGCAAACTGACTTGGCCGGTTCGGTGCCCACGGTGGCGAATTGGCGGCTGGCCACCGTGCCCAAGTATCTGACTCCGGGGGAAGTCGAACGTGTGCTCAAGGCGTGCGACCGTCGCATGGCGACCGGCCGCCGCGACTACGCCATCCTTCTTCTGCTTGCCCGTCTCGGTCTTCGCGCCGGCGAAGTGGTCGCTCTCCAACTCGAGGACATCAACTGGAGAGTCGGCGAAATCCTCGTTCGAGGCAAGGGACTGCTTCACGACCGAATGCCTCTCCCCGCAGATGTAGGCGAAGCCCTGGCCTCCTATCTGCATCGAGATCGCCCTTCCTGTCAAACGCGTCGAGTGTTCGTTTGCATGAGAGCGCCACGCCGGGGCTTCGCTGACTCCTCGACACTGACAACAATCGTTCACCGTGCGCTCGACCGTGCGAACTTGCACCCCGAGTTCAAGGGTGCCCATCTGCTTCGTCACAGCCTGGCGACTTCCATGTTGCGCTCGGGGGCAACTATGGGAGAAATCGGAGAAGTTCTTCGCCATCGCGCCCCTAATACAACGGAAATCTACGCCAAGGTCGACTTCGATGGCCTGCGCTCACTGGCTCACGCCTGGCCGATGGAAGGTGCACAGTGAAGCGACTGAAGCAGGCATTGAACGATTACCTAGGCGTCCGTCGCAGTCTTGGGTACCGACTCCGAGAGCCGGAACGTCTACTACGGAATTTTGTGACGTTTCTCCAAACCGAACATACCCGCCATATCACCAGGGAGCTAGCACTTCGCTGGGCCACCCAGCCCGCGAAGGCCCAACCCTTTACCTGGGCCCAGCGTTTAGGTGTCGTTCGGCGCTTTGCACTGTGGCTCAGTGCCATCGAACCTCGCACCGAGATTCCCCCAGCAGATCTTCTCCCGCATCGTTACCGACGCAAGCCCCCTCACATCTACAGCGACGAAGAGATTGAAAAGGTCCTTCGCGCAACTCAACAACTCCTCTCTCCCAACGGACTTCGCGCCCGCACTTATACGACCCTCTTTGGTTTGCTGGTAGCGACCGGAATGCGGGTGAGCGAAGCCTTGGCCTTGGACCGATCGGATGTTGATCTCAAGCGCGGAATCCTTCACATTCGGCAAACGAAATTTGGAAAGTCGCGCTATGTGCCGGTTCATTCTTCCACAGTGGAGGCTCTGAAAAAGTACGCCCACGCCCGAGATCGCCTTTCCCCCGCACCACTCCTTCCCGCATTTTTCATCTCCGAGAAGCGTCGTCGGATCACTGGATGGATGGCCCGATATACCTTCGCGAAAATATCCCAACGAGTTGGCCTCCGTGCATCGGCTAAGGGGCACGGCCGTGGTCCGCGGCTGCACGACATGCGTCATCGATTTGCCGCCCGCACCTTGGTCCACTGGTATCGCGCTGGCCTCGACGTTGAACGAGAACTCCCCAAGTTGTCCATGTATCTCGGACACGTCCACGTGAACGATACCTACTGGTATCTGGAAGCCGTGCCCGAACTCCTACAACTGGCTACCGACCGATTGATCCAACGGGAGGCGCAGCCATGATTTCTGCCGGCTTCCCCGCACTTCTTCAATCTTTTTTCACCGATCGCCTGCTTCGCCAACGACAAGCAAGCCCGCATACGATTGCCGGATATCGCGATTGCTTCCGCCTGCTTCTGCAGTTTGCTAAGAAACAGCTCGGCAAAATGCCCTCGCAGATCCAGATCGAAGACCTCGACGCACCGTTTGTTGGTCTCTTCCTCGATCATCTGGAAACGACCCGCAAAAACAGCGCTCGCACGCGCAACGCCCGGTTGGGGGCCATCCACTCGTTTTTTCGGTACGTGACTTTCGAAGAGCCTGCGCATGCGCTGCATTGCCAACGGATCCTGGCGGTGCCCAATAAACGCCATGTACGAAAGCCGATCGAGTTTCTCAATCGGGAAGAGATCGACGCACTCCTCGCCGCTCCGAATCCTTCCACCTGGCTAGGGCGCCGCGATCGAATCCTCCTCCTACTCGCGATCCAGACCGGTCTACGAGTTTCCGAGCTGATTGGGCTGAACTGCCAAGATGTCCTGTTGGGGACAGGAGCCCACGTGCGCTGCCTCGGGAAGGGCAGAAAGCAACGTTGCACACCGCTCCGTCCAGAAACGGCAAAAATGGTACACGCCTGGCTACGGGAACGCGACGGTCAGCCTGAAGATCCGATCTTTCCCAGTTTGCGGGGTGGCAGACTCAGCCGTGATGCGATTGAGTGTCTGCTCACAAAATACACGCAGCTGGCCGCACGGAGTTGTCCGTCGCTCAAACGAAAAAGAATCTCTCCCCATGTCTGCCGTCACACCGCAGCCATGGACCTTCTGCACCATGGTGTGGATCGCTCCGTGATCGCGCTTTGGCTGGGACACGAGTCGGTGGAAACCACTCAGATTTATCTGCACGCGGACATGCGTTTGAAAGAGAGAGCGCTATCACGCACAGAGTCACTCGGACTCACACCGACGCGATACCGGCCGAATGACAAACTGCTGGCCTTCCTGGAAGGCCTCTGATTATGCCGAGTCACAACGCAGCCCGGGCCCCGCCGACCGCCGCATCCCGGCAAACAGTCGGCATAATCCGGGGCTCGGCATTCTGCCGGATTATGCCGACATCGGCATAAGCGGACACTCGGCTGCCAGCATTCTCAACGAAGGAACGGGGAATCTGAAACTTGCACAGAAGCTGTTGGGGCACTCCAACGTCGAGATCACCGCAGAGGTTTACACGCACACTTCTGCGGAAGCAGAACGCGAGGCCGCGCTCGCCATAGAACGGGCGATTTATGGCGATCTGTTCCCAGTTGTTCCCAATTCGGGGAACAGGAACAACTCGGCGGCAATCCAGTAGAGAAGAAAGCTGTTGTCGGTCGCTTGTAACTAAAAGAAAGAGGGGCGCTTTGAGGTTTTTCCTCACCGCGCCCGTGGTTGCGGGGGTTGGATTTGAACCAACGACCTCCGGGTTATGAGCCCGACGAGCTACCAGGCTGCTCCACCCCGCGAAGTAATAATAGCGGACACGGCGGGATCGGTCAAACGAATGTGGGCCGAAACCAAAGAAAATTCGTCGGGCGCAGCTGGCAGCCGCAGCGGGCGTCACCAGGAGCTATAAGCCGAATTTTCGAGCGGGGAGACGCCGTCCGACTCGGAGTGTACATTGCAGATGCCAGTGGATGTTTGGTCCGGGCTCAGCAAATCGTCGCAGGTATCGGTGGTCCAGTCGCGCTTGCCCGTCAGAGGGTCGATCGGAATTTCGTGCAAATATTGCGCCTGCACAAGGTCGTCGAGCGTGTTCGGCGCCGCTTCTTTGTCCATCGTGTAGTCGTCTATGGCCTTGCGCATTTCCGCCAAGTCCTGATGAAGCGCAGCTTCCTTGGCGTGAAGTACCGAGCGCTGATAACTGCCTGCGGCGAGCGTCATCAATATGACAAAAATTGCCAGCACGACCATGATTTCAAGCAGCGTGAAGCCGCCGCCTGCAGAGGCCGCTCGTGCACACACCTCGCGAGTGGGACGAAACGCGAGGTTCGATTTGTCGACGTGAGCCATAACTTTCACCAGTCCGAATATTTCGTTCCGTCGAGCGCTGTATCGGTCGAGCTGCTGTGAACGTCGAAGACGTCCTGTCCACCCCACGATGTAGAATCAGGATCGTCTTGCACCGATCGCAGGACCCAGTCCTTCTCGCCGGTCATTGGGTCAATGGGAATTTCGCGCAGAAAATGCAGCTTGCGACTCTTGGAATCCGCCGCATTCGTATTTGAGGACAGCGCGCCTAGCGCGGCCGACGGGCCGGTGGGGCTGCCTGTCCCCGTAAGTTCTACTCCGTCGACGAGCGTTTCGAGATCGGGTGGATATCCATCGGTATCGGCCTCGACCTGAAAAAGGTTTTTGTCGGCGGCGTCTTTGTAGCGATCAATCGCGTCGCGCATCTGCTGCAAGTCGTAATGCAACTCCGCTTCCTTGTGCCGCCGTACGACGACCCGTTCCATTGGCATCGCAACTGTCGCCAGAATGATCAGAATCGAGCACGCGACCATTAGCTCGAGTAGCGTCATGCCTGCAGAGCCGTGCGACCCTGATGGCTTGGCCGAACGGCCTGCGCTGTGCATCAATGCGGATTTGCGCCTTGGTTGCATGTCGTCGGTTGCTACTGCTGAACCTGGATTGTCGCCTCAAAAGGGGCGACCGGGATCGACTGCTGCTGGGAGTTTTTTGCGTTCACCTGCAGCACCTGCAGCGAACTCGTGCCCGGAGCGATCGCGCGAACGACGAGCCCGATTAGGGTGCCAGCGCCGTTCACGCCCGGCGCCTTCCCGCGCGCCGCATTGACGACGACTTCGCCCTGCTTGTCGTCCACGTGCTGGAGAATCACGTCCGGCTGCGAGAGAAAACCGCCATCGCGAACCTCTTGCACATCGATCACGGCCGGGTTGTAGTGAATCATCAACGGGATCGAATAGAGATCGTTCACGCCGGAAATTGCCACGCCGATTACGGTCGAATCGCCCACCTTCATCGTCGTATTCGCCGGATCGAAGTGGAGTTGCGCAGCCGCGCCGGGCCTTGGCGCGCCGGCAGCGTTTGCCTGCGGTGCATTGGGGACATTTGCCTCTGCCGCTCCGGGAACCGGCTGCTGCGTTGGGTTAGATGCGTTTGCGGTGGATGGCAGCGGTTCTTCATCGGAGCGATAGACCCGCGCGTTCGTGTCCGTTCCAGAGGCGATTGTCTCTAAATTTGCAGCCGTGATCGAGGGCATGCGAACGATATGCGGAGTAAGAACGATCAGAACTTCGTTGTCCTGCACCTGGTTGTTATTGTCCGCGAACATGTACTTCAAAAGCGGTAGCTGCGACACGCCGGGATAGCCGTTCAAATTTTTTGTTTCCGTACGTGTGATTAAGCCACCCAAAACGCTGGAATATCCATCCTGCAAGCGAACGGTGTGATCCACTTCGTTTGTTGCGATAATCGGCTGGTTGATGCCGCCGATGTTCTCGCTACCGGCAAGAGATGAAATATCGATCGTCTGTGCGAGAGTAATGCTCCCGTCCGGATGGACGCGCGGAGTAACGACGATCTTCACGCCCACATCCTGATAGGTGAATTGCGTGTTGACGAGCGGGCTGACGGACGTGGTGCTCACACCGACGCCGGCCTGAAAGCTGCCCGTCGCGATGGGGATTTTTTCGCCGACCGTGAGAGTTGCCTTATCGCCATCTGTCATGCGCATCTCTGGGTCCTGAATGATGCGTGTCTGATTGTCGGTGAGCACCGCGTTTACGGTGGCGCCGGGTAGGGTCAGCTCGTAATCGGCCGTCGAAAGATTCTTCAGCTGATTCAGGGCGATGCCGGCCGCATTCGCGGTGCTGGAACTTGATCCCGAACCCGACGATGAGCTCGTGCAAGTCGTCGAATTATTCGAGGACTGTACGGCGCAAGTCGGGTTGAAAATGAGAGATGCACTCTGGCCCCCCAAAATGCCGAGATCGCGGAGCCGGTCGCGGTTCGCCGTTAACACCTGCACATGAATCAAGACTTCCGGCTTAGCTTTGTCCGCGTCCTCAATAATTTTCTCGGCCAGCGCGACCTTGTCCGGCGTATCGCGGATCACGATCGCGTTCTGCGATGCGATCGGTTGCACGCGGCGTAAATCGAGAAGCTGGCGCAGGCTCGTAACAATTTCGGTAAGGTCCTGCGGTGTGTCCGTGTTGGCTAAGTAAAAGGTCTTTACCACCTCAGGCTCGAGGTCGCGGCGCTTTTGCGGATTATCCGGGGCAACGAAAATCACGGTGCCCGTGAGCGGCTGCCAGAAATCGCCGCTCTCCAGATCGACGGCATCGAGCGCCTGCTCGAGCGTCACACCCGCCAAGTCGACAGAAATCCGGCGCGAAGTGAGTGTGGGATCGAACTCCACCGTAAGCCCCGCGAGCGAGGCAATCGTCTGATAAATCATCCGGCTATCTTCGGTCGCCTTGATGCTGATGGGCGCCCGCGAGAGCGGCTTCAATTCGGGCGGCCCTTCGAGAAATCCTTCCTGGTCGGTATTGGTTTTCGTGGCCGCAGGAGGTGAGTTCTTCGCGCTGAGGGCTGCCACAGCTTTCTTTAGGCCCTGGCTGGCGGCTTCATTTGAGGGATCCACATTTTGCGCGCGCTGGAACTCGGAAAGCGCGGTCTGCAAATCGCCGCTCTGAAACGCCTTTTCGCCCTGCTCGACGTGATACTGCGCGTCCACCATGCGCATGTGAAGCGCGCGCAGCTTGAATTCGGCGTTTGTGGGCTGATCGCGGAGAGCGTTGTCGTAATGAACGAGTGCCGTATCGTAGTCGTCGAGCGCTTCGGCCTTGCGCCCAGCCTCAAAATCGTTATTCGAGTTCTTGGGGCAACCGGCCAAAACGATGGCGGCAAACGCGAGCGTGAAAGCGCATGTTAAGCGACGCAATACATACCTCCGCGCAATTTTTTCGAGGGCTTCGAGGAGTCTAGCATTCGAGGTCAGATGCCACAACAAATCCAGGTGTTGCCGCGCACTGAAAGTTACCACAAGTTGTGAACCCTTTTAGTTACTGGGTATGAATGGCCGCTGGCGTCTTTCCAGCCGCTCGCATTTGTGAGATAACTTGTCACTCGCTCTATTTGCTCAGCAGCAAAGAGGTCACGTAAGGACATCCAGGTAACGACATGACAACGAACAGCATGCAAGCCGCCGCCGTAAAGCGCATTCAGCTTTCGCTGAAGGCTGAAAAATTCACTGAATCGGTGATCCGCGAAATGACGCGGCTCGCCTTCAAGCACGGTGCGGTAAACCTTTCACAGGGCTATCCCGATTTTCCCGCGCCCGCCGAGATCAAGCAGGCCGCGCGCGAAGCGATCGATGCCGATATAAATCAGTACGCAATCACCTGGGGCGCAAAACGCTTTCGCGACGCCATCGCCGCGAAGTTTGAGCGCACGCAAGGCGTCTCAGTCGACCCGGAGCGTGAAATCACTGTCTGTTGCGGTTCCACCGAGGCGATGATTTCGTCGATGCTTGCCATCATCAATCCCGGCGACGAAGTCGTCGTCTTCGAGCCTTTTTATGAAAACTACGGTCCGGACGCGATTATCTCCGGCGCGTCGCCGAGGTACGTAAAACTGAAGCCACCGCACTGGACCTTCGATCCGGATGAGCTCGCCGCGGCCTTTAGCCCTAATACGAAGGCGATTATCCTCAATTCGCCGAATAATCCCACGGGCAAAGTATTCGATCGCATCGAACTTGAACGCATCCGCGACCTTTGTGTGCGCTGGAACGTCTTCGCGATCACGGACGAAATCTACGAGCACATGCTTTACGACGGCGCCGAGCACATCTCCATTGCCGCCATCGAAGGAATGCGTGACCGCACAATCACGATCAACGCGCTCTCGAAAACGTATTGTGTTACGGGCTGGCGTGTGGGTTGGGCTATTGCCGCGCCGGAAGTGACCGCCTCGATCCGTAAGGTACACGATTTTCTGACGGTAGGCGCAGCGGCGCCCTTACAGGAGGCGGGTGCCCGTGCGCTGGAATTTTCGGCGAGCTATTACGAAAAGCTCGCGCGCGATTACACCGTTCGCCGTGAGCGCCTTTTGGGGATTCTAACCGACGCCGGTTTCCGGTGCTTCAAGCCGCGCGGCGCGTACTACATCATGACGGATATTTCAGCGTTTGGCTTTCCAAACGATTTCGCGTTCGCAAAATATTTAGTGGAAGACATCGGCGTCGCCGCCGTGCCGGGCTCCAGCTTTTTCCGTGATCCGGCCGACGGCAAATCCATCTTGCGCTTCACTTTCTGCAAAAAAGAGGAAACCCTCGCCGCCGCTGCAGCGAAACTCGCAAGCCTTAGAAGGCGCTGACGGATGCAGACGTGGCTAGTCGGTCAAATCGAATAATTGTTCGTATTCGGGAATCGTGACGGGCCAGCCGAACTTTGCCGTTATCGCGTCGCGCAAACCATTCAGGCCCGGCGGCTCGCCATGCACCATAAAAGTCTGCTTCGGCGCGGATTGAAATCCAGATAGCCACCGCAGCAGTTCGCTCTTTCCCGCGTGCGCCGAAAGTTGCCCAATTTCGACGATTCGCGCGCGCACCGGCACGGATTCTCCAAAAAGATTCAGGTATTTCGCGCCGTCCAGCAGTTGCCGTCCGCGCGTTCCTTCGCCTTGATAGCCCACGAACAGCACCGTGCTGCGCGAATCGGGCAAACGATGCGCCAGATGATGCAGAATGCGCCCGCCGCTCACCATTCCACTGGCGGAAACGATGATGCATGGCGCGACCACGTTATTAATCTTTTTCGATTCCTCCACGCTCCGCGTCATGTGTACTTCGTTCAGATTCAGCGGGTCGCCGCCATTATTTTCCTGATGCGAGAAATCAATGTCGTGGTCTTCCGGGTGATTCTTGTAGAGTTCGGTCGCGCTGATTGCCATCGGGCTATCGACGTAAACCGGCAAATCGGGCATCCGCTTCTGCACGACGAGCTGCTTGAGGTAATACATGATCGTCTGCGTGCGCCCCACCGCGAAAGCGGGAATCACAATAGCTCCGCCGCGTTTCGCGGTTTGGTTAATTATATCGGCGAGCTCCGCGGCCACGTCGCCCGCAGGGTGGTCGCGATCTCCGTAAGTCGATTCGCATAGCAGGTAATCGGCGCGCGTCGGGGATTCGGGGTCGTTCAGAATCGGCTGGTTATACCGTCCGAGATCGCCGGAGAAGACGACCAGGATTTTCTTGCCGCCTTCGCTGATTGTCAGTTCAAGCCACGTCGAGCCCAGAATGTGTCCGGCGTCGTGCGGGCGCACCGAAAATTGCGGGCTTATCTGGAATACGTCCGCGCGCGGAATATCATGGAACTGCGTTAGCGCCTGCTGCGATTCGGCAACGGTATAGAGTGGCAGCGGCGGCTTATGTCGCGAGTATCCTTTCCTGGCTGCGTAGCGCGCGTCTTCTTCTTGGAGATGCGCTGAATCGGGAAGCAGAAGATTGCAAAGCTCGCGCGTGGCCGGATTGGCGTAAATCGGACCGCGGAAGCCTGCGCATGCGAGCCGCGGAAGATATCCTGTGTGGTCGATGTGTGCATGCGTGAGCAGCACCCAATCGATTGTTGCCGGATCGATTGGGAGACGGTCCCAGTTGCGCTGCTTCAGCTCGCGCGAGCCTTCAAACAGACCGCAATCGACCAGCAGCCGTTTGCCTTCCGCTTCAACCAGATACTTCGAACCTGTTACGGTTCCCGCCGCGCCCAGAAAGGTTATTTTGGCCATAAGCGCGGTATTCTATGCTTGTTGCAGGATCACGCCAGCACTTTTTTCGCGGCCTTGTGAGATGGCGCGCGTGTTCCGTTCCTCTGGTTGTTTTGTTCCCGATTGCTCCGCGAATGTTATAAAATCAATTCTCCTTCAGCGGTGGGGCCGTGGCGCAGTTGGGAGCGCGCCTCGATGGCATCGAGGAGGTCGTGGGTTCGAATCCCATCGGCTCCACCAAGACTTATATTTTCGCCTGCATAGTCCAAGCGAACGTGACGTACCGCTCAGAAGTCGAGTCACGTCCTTTTTCGTTTCACGCTCGCATCAATCAAGCCTTTCGCCAGGCGCACAGAAACATCGTCTCCAATCGCCACCTGCTCGGCTGAACGCAGCACGTTTCCGTTCGCGTCGTAGGCGATTGCATAGCCGCGCTGAAGCAATTGCAGCGGACTTCGCTCGTTTAGCCGGACATCCGCGGCTTGCGCGCGCCGCGATTTTGCAACCAGCACCCGTTCCATTCGTATTCGCAATTCCGTCGATCGCTGCTCCAGCGCGCGCCTCAGCCTCCCGACCCGCGCGCGTAAATCGAACTGCGCAAAACGCAGCTCCACAACGGCAAAGCTCCGCCGTTTGCGCGTAGCCACGCGTTCGAGCGCCGCAGCCAACTCCCCTTCGCGTTGCTCGAAGCGCCGTCGCAAAATTCTCGCGCGCCCGCGCAGGTCGAACGAAAAAACGCGCGTGCTTGCCTTGGCAAATCGCTGCTGCGAAATCGCGAGCCGTTTCTGCAAGAGTGTCGCCAGCGACCCGGACATCTCATCCACTTGCTGTCGCCTTCGCCGGACAAGGATTTCCAATTGCCGGAATCCGCGATGCGTCTGCAAATCTCGCGCCCGATGCTTCCATTCGGAAAGCAGATATCGCATCCGTTGTATGAGATGCCGTTGCGCCTCGGCGATCTGCCGGTCGAATTCCTGCCGCGACTTCACCACGATTTCCGCCGCAGCCGAAGGCGTTGGCGCGCGCAGATCCGCGGCAAAATCCGCAATCGTGAAATCCGTTTCGTGGCCGACGCCGGTAATCACCGGAATTTCCGATGCCGCAATCGCTCGCGCCACAGGCTCTTCATTGAACGCCCACAGGTCTTCGAGCGAGCCGCCGCCTCGCGCCACAATGAGCACTTCCGCGAGCTTCGTCCGGTTGAAATACCGGATCGCCGCTGCAATCTCCGTCGCCGCTCCGTCGCCTTGTACCTTCACCGGAAAAATCTGCACGCGCGCATTCACAAATCGGCGCTTAAGCACGCGCAAAATATCGCGGATCGCTGCGCCTGTCGGCGACGTGACCACCCCGATGCAACACGGCAGCACGGGCAGCGGTTTTTTGTGCGATTCATCGAAAAGCCCCTCGTCTTGCAGCTTCTTTTTGAGCTGCTCGAACGCAAGCTGCAATGCCCCCGCGCCCACCGGCTCAAGATGGCTCACATAGATCTGATATTCGCCGCGCGGTTCGTAGACGCCGAGCGAGCCGCGCACGGCGATATGCAGCCCGTCCTCGGGCCGGAACTTGAGCATCCGCGCCTGGTCCCGGAAACACACGCAGCGAATCTGCGAGCGCGAATCCTTCAGCGTGAAATAAAGGTGCCCCGACTGCGCGGGTCGGTAATTCGATACTTCGCCCTCGATCCACACGTCTTCAAACGTTCCTTCGAGGATCGCGGCAATCTGTCCGGTGATTTCGCTCACCTTCCAGATACGTCGCGCCGGTTGCAAATCAAAAAGGGAGGCTTGGCTCATGGTCGGGTCAGCGGCGGAAATAATTCACGATCCATAGGATTAGCGTGAGCGCTACGCTCAACAGAATGCACGTCACAATTGGAAAGTAAAAACTGCCGCTCCGCCCATGATACGAAATATCGCCCGGCAGCCTCCCGAGCCGAAAAGGAAGACGTCCCCCGGCCATCAGCAGCACACCCACTCCGGCAAGCAGGAGCCCGCCGATAAGCAACAGCTTTCCTAGATCACCCAAAGGGTTCGCGGAGTTCATTTACTCCGATGTTACAGCGGCGCCACAAAAGAAAAAAGCGCCCCTTGCGCGTAATAACTGTTTGCTTGCTCCGTGCTTTTGATGTGAAATGCCTCCTCCGCATGGCACAATGGCGATTCATGCCGCGCCTCTCGGTTCCAACTCGCGCCACCGAAACCGTCTCGGACTCGGCCTCATCAGTGACCCGCGGAATTGCCATTTCGATCCGCGGACGCTGCTCTGCAAGGGGTCGGATGAGCCCAATTGCCTTACCCAGAGCCAGGTGCAAACCGCGCGCACGATTCTCAGTCCCATGCTCTCCGGCACGGGCAAAGAGCTCTTCCCGCGTCTCGAACCCGGCACAGAGCTTCGCTGGGTCCGTCTCGCGGGAGGCCCCGAGCCAGACGGTCTTTTTCTCGACTATTTCAAATTCGTGGTCTTTAAAAATCCGGATTGGGATTGGCGCACTTTCGAAACGGATCGCGACACCGATCTCGCAGATCAGGACGCCAAAGGCATCATTGCGCTAAATCCCGATCTCTCTGCCTACGCGCGTCACGGCGGCAAGTTGCTCATCTATCACGGCTGGGCCGACCAGCAGGTCGCGCCCGCAGCCACCGTCGAATTCTACGAAGCCATGGCCGCCGCGGAAGCAAAATCCGCCGGTTCAACAACTGCGAACATCGACGATTGGGCGCGCCTCTTCATGGCGCCCGGCATGGCTCATTGTTCCGGAGGGGAAGGCCCGAACCAGTTCGATAAAATGGACGCAATCGGGCAGTGGGTCGAAAACGACAAGCCGCCGTCCCAGATCGTGGCTGCGCACATTTCAAACCGCCAGGTCGACCGCACTCGTCCGCTCTGCCCTTATCCGCAAGTCGCCGAATACAAAGGCAGCGGCTCAATCGATCAAGCCGCTAATTTCGCCTGCAAGATATCTCGACATTAGCCCTCGGTACTCTGCCGATCGCGAAAAGCCATGCCGATTTGCGAACACTCTGTAATGTACGGGGGCGTTGGCAATATTGTTGCCGCCTTCCTGGCCAAAAAACCGGCCCTTGGGCGGTCTTGTGACGATATTCGCCCCGGGCTTCGTCGCATCGAGCATGGTCGGCACGTCATTTTTTACCGATACAAACGCGGAGAGATAGTTATCTCCCGTATCCTGCATCAGCAAATGCTCCTCCAGCGTCACGATATCTGGCGAAAGACACTCCAATACGCAATCATTTGCGCTCCGATTGCGCTCCACATTGCCTAACGAACCCCATTCGGTGTATAGGATGCGAGGAACGCGGTTCAGGAAGAGGAAACAATGGCGGAAGAGACGCGCAGGTCATTTCTGAAACAAGGAGCGGGTATTATGGGCGCCGCAGCGCTCGCTTCGGATGCTTCAATGGCAGTGGCGGATCCTCCCGCGCGGCGGCCCAATTTCATTTTTGTCACCACGGACGGCCATCGTCCCGACGCCCTGAGCCTCAATGGCAACCGCATATTGCACACGCCCAATTTCGACCGCATCGGCCGCGAAGGAATGCAGTTCCGCAACTCATTTGTCACAAACGGGCTCTGCCTTCCCTCGCGCGCGACTGTCCTCACTGGACTGTATAGCCACAACACGGGCTGCGTTGACAATCAAGGCCGCGAAATTCCGTCCGATGTTCCGCTCTTCACCGATCTCCTAAGGGACTCTGGCTATGACGTCGTTCTATTCGGAAAAGCGCACGTCGGCGCGCTCGGAAAGCGCAATTGGAGCTACTATCTCGGTTATCCCGGCGCGGCGACGGACTATTTCTGGCCCGTGATGCAGGAGGGCAAGGACGGCAACGTCGATCCTCCAAAAACGTATCAAGGATACGTCGAAGATGTCGTCACCGACCACGTAGTCGATTGGTTGAAGCAGGAGCGGAATAAGCCGTTCTGCATGATGCTGTGGTTTCAGTCGCCGCACGCTCCCTTTTTCCGCGCACGTCGTCATCTTGACCTTTACAACGGAATTCCGATCGCAAAGCCCGCCACCTTTGATGATGATCTGAAAGGCTACCCCGGCAAGCCCCGTGCCTTCGCCGAAGCCGATGATAATATCGGGACGTATGCGGAAAACAGCACCACCAAGAACAACGCCGCAAGAAGCCTCGAAGAGTTGACGAAGGACTACTACGCGGGAATCGTCGGTGCCGACGAAAATTTTGGCCGCGTTCTAAAAGCGCTTAGCGATCTTGGCGAACTCGACGACACCGTTATTGTCTTCAGTTCGGACCACGGTTTCTTTCTCGGTGAGTGGCGGAAATACGATAAGCGCTTCATGCATGAACCTTCTATTCGCGTTCCCATGCTTGTTCGCTATCCCAGGATGGTTCGCGCTGGCTCAAACAATGACCGCATGACGTTGAATCTCGATATCGCTCCCACTTTTCTCGAACTTGCCGGAGTCGAGATTCCCAAAACGATGCAGGGCCAAAGCATGGTTCCCCTATTTCAGGGAAAAGAACCGCAAAATTGGCGCAAAGACTGGCTCTACGAATACTACGAATATCCAGTCCCGCACAACGTCAAGCCGCATCGCGGCGTCCGCACCGAACGCTACAAACTGATCCACTACTACATGCCGCCCGAAGAATTCGAACTCTACGATCTGCAACAAGACCCCGGCGAGCTCCACAATCTGTACGGCGATCCGAAACACGCCGCTCTGGTCCAGCAACTCCGCCAGCGTATCGACGAACTCCGCAAACAAACCAACGACACCTACGTCTATCATCCTGATTCGCCGGGCCGAGGTCGTGGCCCCGCAGTCGACTAGCAGGACGGCGCGGAAGCCGTTTCGGGGGTCGGAGCTTCAGCTCCGACATAAAAAATCGCGCGTAGCGCAATACCTCTGTGCCCCGGGACCGATCGTAACTTGGCATCGGCCAAGTACTATGTCCGTATTTCCCACAATTGAATCGAGCCAGCGCCACAGGGTTGCCCCGCTGATCTCCGCCACCAATCGCTGGGTGATCACTTCACGTCGTATCTCGGAAAGAGAGAGTCGCGACAGCGGCAGCTGCAATCGATAGGGGAGCTCACAGGCGAGAGCTTTCACCTGGACGACGACGCCGGGGGGGAAAGTGGGCGGGTCGCCCGCCCCGAGGCTGTGCCTCGAGGCCGGGAAGCCGCGCGAGAGCAAATCGCTTGCGCCATTTGCTGACAATCTGGCGGGGCGTGTCCAACCGAGCAGCGATGACATCGTTGGAGAACCCTTCGGCCGCGAGTAGCACGATCTTCGCCCGACTAACTTCGCAATACGGTGACGTATATTGGCGGGCCTGAGTCTCCAGGATGGTGCGTTCTTCCTTAGAGAGAACTATCGAGAATTGGCTTTCCCTGGGCATGAGAGAGCGATCTCCTCATGCCGAGTTTATCAAAACCTAGTCTGCGCAGCTATTTAATACGTCATCGTATTTGTGAAATGGAGCACGAAGCTAGCCCGGCGCGCCAAGGAAAGCAATGCCATGGGCCAGAAGACGCGAAAGGTGTGCGCGGATGACCGTCGAACGAGAAAAGCGAAGAGGCAATGCGAACTTCGTGCAGCGCCAAAAAGAGCCGCAGAGAGTCACGCAGGGTGCGGTTCTAATCGCAACTGCCAAGAATTAAAAACCCGTGTAACTCCCAGATTCTAAAGCAAAGCGGCATGTTCTAATCGCGGTAGCCAGCGGCGGAAAATGAAACAATAGCGAAAGTCACCTGCAACCTGTCACCTACAACCTGAAACCCTGCTTTCGCTGCGCCTTGCGGCGCTCGGCGACCCATTCGAGGAACCGTTCCATGCGCGCGCGTTCACGCCACATCAGCCGAAAGAATTTGGAGGGCGTAAGATCGGCGGCATCCTTGCCGAAGAAAGTTTCGAGCCGCCATCGCAGATAGGGCGAGGCCCAGGGCCGCAGCCGATAGCCCTTAGCCGTGATCCAGTAGTAGCGAAGCGCGTTGAACATGGGTCTCGGCAGGGTATCACGAGCGAATCAAGGGAGGAAAATGACGCCACCAGGTTTTGCCGACGCAGCAGGCGGACTATAAATTCATGCGGTGATGTTGAATTTGATCCAGATGTTCGGTAAGGCGCTTGATCATACCCTGTTTGTCGCTGTCGTTGATTTCGCGCTCGAGTTCGTCGAGAGCAAAATGCACGATGTCGTGGTGGTGAATTTCGCGGCCGGGCAAACGGTCGGCTAGTTGCAGCCAGACTTTGTGCAAAAGGTCGATTTCCTTCGGCGTTAAGCGCGGCGCGTGAGGGCCAAGATAGAAGACTTGTTCTTGGCCGGTAGGCGTGAAAATCTCTAGTGTCACGCGCGGACGCGGCTCAGAGAGTCTCTCCCACGTCATTCCGATTTCGCGAGCCTGCTCGCTCACCGGCAGGTGGGCCGAGCTTCCGGTGACGATCGTGCTGGATTGAAGATTGGAGGCGGTCCGTAGGATCGCTTCCCAGAGATCGTTGGCGGCGACGATGGAAAGACGCACCGGCTTGCCTTCCTTTTCCGCTACGGCTAGAACCTTCGTGAAGAGCATCTGTTCGATTTTGGTGAAGAGTTGATCGGGTGCGAGATCGTATTCACCGGAGGCCGCGCGGCGGAGCATCCGCACATGCAGTACCACAATTTCGGCTTGACGGCGGTCGGCGCGGCGAAGCGCCTGTTCGAGGGGATACAGCGCGTAATAGTTGCTGACGGGCACAAGGATGTTGCCCGGCTCGACGTCAATCGTTTCGCGGGTAAGGTCGGTGGCCTGAGTCAGGTTGAACTGGTCGAGTTCCGCGATATTGTCGCTCTTCTTCTTCGTTACGTGTTCGAAAATCTCGAAGACCGTGAAGAAGGCTGCCGTGAAGGCTACGCCGGAGATCGTGGCCACTTCTTTTGTGAAGAGATTGATGATACAGAGCGCGAAAAGTGTCAGCGTGATGAGGGCGACGCCAAGGGGAATTTCTATTTTGCCGATTCTGAAATTGAGCGGCACCTTGTATTCGCGCTCGCCGGGCTTCTTATAACGGAGCACCAGCACGGCGAGGCCCTTCATGGCGAAACTCCACATCACGCCAAAGGCATACGCTTCGCCCAAAATGAAGATGTTTCCGCGGCTCAAAATGATCGTAAACAATTGCAGGCCAACGACCAGGTTCAAAATGCGGTATGACGTGCCGAAGCGGCGGTGCGGATTGCGGAACCAGTCCGGGAGAATCCCGTCTTCCGAGACCCGATTAAGAACGCCATTCGAGCCGACGATTGCCGTGTTGACGGCGCCCGCGAGCATCAGGACGCCAACGATCACCACGAACGTGCGGAATGCGAGGCGCAAAGAGAGCGGGCCGACCAGGTACATTGCCAAGCCGCTGATTGGGTTATCGGAATAGCTATTGCGCACCGAGTCCGGGATGATCATCACCGCAAAAAACGCCACGCCTGCAGTAAAGATCAGGCTGTAGAGGAAGATGACCAACCCGGCCTTTTTGAGATTGGGCAGCTTCGGATGTTCGATTTCGCGATAGACCTGCGCCATTGTTTCCTCGCCGCTCATGGCGAGGACCGAGTGCCCGAGGCCGATGAAAATGCCGATCAGGCCGACCGTGTAGGGCAAGGAAGTGTGCTTAAGCCAGCCGAGGGAATCGTTCGCGTAGACGATGTTTTTGAGAGACGGCAAAGGAGGCAAGTGGGCGCCGCGGACGGTCATCGTGTAGATGCACCAGCCGACCATGATGATCACCATCACCGTGGTGACGTACATGATGCGCAGGGCCTTTTCGCTCGATTCGTGTATGCCTTTGACGTTTTGCCACCAGAAGTACAGCGTGACGGCCGCAGCAAAGATCGCGGCGCCCGCGTTTGTGGGCAGGACTATATTCAGGTGGACGTAGTGGAATAGCTCGTTGAGTAACCCAACAAGATACAAGCCCGCCGAGACGCCGCTGATCGGGCCGGTCAGGATGTAATCAAACATCAACGCCGAGACGGAGAACTTGGCGAGGGTCGAGCCCATACCCTCTTTCACGACGCGGTAAACGCCGCCGCGGACGAACATACCGCAGCTTTCGTAGTAGAGCTGCAGGACGGCAAAGGCAAAAAGCATGATTGCCAGAACAAACCAGGGGGCGGTTTTGCCTATAAAGTGTTCGGCAATGGCTCCAGCGTAGAAAGCGGAAGAGCCCAGGTCGTTAAGGACAATGGCCGCTGCCCGCCAAAAGGAAATGAAGGCGAGCATCGCGGTGGTGGCCACCAACACTCTGGCCGCTGGCCGGGCAGCACTTTGGCGGGATAAGTCCTGAGGATCAGATGCCATTCGAAGGTATAGATCGCCCTGCTCAGAGCTGAGAGTAGCCGCAGGGTATAAAGACGGCCTAAAGAGTTCATAAGGATTTCGTAAGGGCAGTCTGAGAATGGGCAAAGAGATTAAAAGGGCTACGGATGAAATTCTTCCGTGATATGGAGGATGGCGTGGTTCGCTTTGAGCTTCGCTTGTAGCGCGTCGATTGAAATATCCTGCACGGGTTTCTTCTCTTGCACGGCAAGGGCGGCGGCCACTCCCGCTCCCTGGCCGATAATCATGTATTGCGGCTCCATGCGAAGAGAGGAGTAAGCCACATGCGTCGCCGAGAAGCAGACGGGAACGAGCAAGTTCGTCGATTCGGTGCGATTCGGCGTGATGATGCGGTAGGCGATTTCGTACGGCTGCACGGGAACCTGCACGTCGCCTTCGTTTTGTACCGTGCCGTCCGGCATCGCGACACGTTCGACGTTGTGAGAGTCGCTGTTATATGAACCCATGCCGATTGAATCCGGCTTCGTGCGATTCACCTGCAAGTCGGACTGGCGCATTACATAGGCACCGATCATCCGGCGGCCCTCGCGAATGTAAAGCTGGTTCGGCCAGTGTCCCGTGTCGGCGAACTCGTCTTTGGGCAGGCCCCATTCGTTCGCTTCATTCCGGAGGCTTTCCGGAACGCTCGGGTCGTGCGAGATGAAGTAGAAAAACGATTGCGTATAGAGCAGCGTTTTCTTCCGGATCTCCGTTTTCTCGGCATAGCTGCCGTTCGGATAGTTCCAACTGTGGCCAATGAAATCCGTTGAGAACGGGCCATTATTGTTGAAATCGGCTTTCCGATCGGGAATCGCAACGGGGTTCGTGATATCCCCGAGGCGCGGTGCGTGGCCCACGTGTTCGGCGTATTGGCTTAAATAGCGAGCGAGAAGCGCAAATTGAGACGGATCGTAACCGTCAGGGAGCGGAAACGGCAAGCGATCGGCTGGATCGCTCGTGAGGACGGGACGGAAATTGTAAGATTGCACACCTTTGTCAGCCGAACCGGGCGCGGCGAGCGGCCCCGGCATAATTTCCGGGAGCAAGTGGTTGTTATTGTCGAAGGCGGAGATGGGCCAGAGAAATTGGTGCTTCGGCGTATTGGCGCGGACGCCGGCGAGGTCCTCGCCGTATTCGGCAGTGGATTCGCGACCCCACGAGTAGGTGATCTTTGCTTGCGCCATCAAATCGCCTTCGTAGCTGCAATCGGCGAAGACTTTGGCGCTCCATTGTTTGCCGTCTTCCGTAGTGATGGAGCGAATGACTGGGCCAGAGGCGTGAATGCCGTTGTGTTCGCGGAGGCGTTCATGGAAATAGATTTTGACCCCGGCATCGGCCAGCATTTTGCGGAACAGTTCCTCGCTAACGTGCGGTTCGGAGTACCAATTCGCGCCTTTACCGAGGTTCGCGACGCCGTAGTGTGAAGCGGCTTGCATGTAAAAATTGCGGACGTAGCCGCCGATGATCGTAAAGTGGCCGAAGTCGGTGGCCGAAAGCCCGCCGGTAACCATCCCGCCCACGTGCGCGCCAGGTTCGAGCAGAATGACGTGCAATCCTTCACGTGCAGCGGAATAAGCCGTCATCACACCGGAGGCCGTGGCACCATAAACAATGAGGTCGGCAGATTCTGACGTTGCTGCGTCCGACGTTCCGACAGTGAGTGCCGTAAACACGAAGACGCCGACGATCAGCGCGAAACAGTACGGCAACCGGTGGCCCACGCTAGCCTCGTCCCCGGTGATATGCGCCGCCGCCGAGACCCCCAACGTCAATGATGACGGCAACGATGAGGATAATAAGGTTCACGCCTGCAATCGGCGCGTGAGTGTTCGTCATCCAAGCGTAGACGAGAGTTGTGAGCGGCAGGAATATGAAGCCGAGCAGCGGGACGATCATATGGTGATAGGCACGCTGCAGATAAGTGGAGAACAGAAACATCAGCACGAGCGCGATGCGGGGGAAAGCGGCGATCAAAACGAGCAGTAGGCAACCCATGGGCTGGGACCTCCGAGATGGAACTTATAACAGATCGCCTTAAGAGGAAAGCGGGGGAAACCTGATCCAACGGTACGCATATTCGGTAAATCGTCAGTGGTATGATCCCGATGGATTTTGAGGAGTTGCCTATGAGACTAACGCGACGCGAACTGTTGATGGGCAGCGCAGCAGCCCTGCTTGCCCTGGCCACGGAGGATCAGGCTGCCCCGGCGCACTCCCGGATCTCCGTAGAAGGCTACATCTTCCAGCAATACATGGCGCAAAAAAAAGAGGACCTTGGAGACGGTTTGGATGAGATTTTCTCGATGGTTCGGGGCGCCAGATTCCACAACATCGAACTAAACAACGGATTTGCAACACCAGCGTTGCGTGAACGCGTGGTTGACCTGATCAAGTCGAACGGGTTGAGGATGCCGTCGGTCTACGTGGGCGGCGAGATGCATGAGAAAGCGCTGGCGGAGAAAACAATTGCGGACTCGGTTGAGATCGCTAGGTTCTTCAAGGAAGTGGGGTGCAGAGCGATTGTCGGCGATCCGAGTCCGAAACGGGGAGGCGCGGAGAAGACAGACGCAGAACTCGCTGTGCAAGCGGTGATGCTCAATAAGTTGGGCAAAGCTCTGACGGACGAGGGATTCCAGTATTGGGTCCACAATCACGATGCGGAGATGAAGAATAACGCGCGCGAGTGGTGGAGCAATCTGAGGCAGACCGATCCGCAGTATGTGTGGATGTGCATGGATCTCGATTGGGTGCATCAGGGCGATCAGACTCCACTGGCCCTGCTGCGCGCGGCCGGGAAGCGGGTTGCCTGTCTGCATCTGCGCAATTCCAACAATAAACTATGGCTCGAATCGCTGAGCGATGGAGACATCGATTACCGTGCGATCGCATCCTACTTAAAGAGCGCTCGTCTCGAGCCGGTGTTGATGGTGGAGCTGGCCTATCGTCCAAACACCGTAGTGACGCGCCCGCTTGAGGAAGACTTGCGGCTAAGCCGCGTCTATGCGGAAGAGGTTTTTAACGTGAAAGCGTAGGACAGCGACGCGGAGGCCAAACCGTTTCGTGGAATTTTACGGTTGCGTTTGGCGCAGATCGACTTTCTGATAGGAGAGTGAGTCCCTACAGTAAAGGCCTTATTGTGTTGAATCCGGCCGCTCCTAGAGTGAGGAATATGAAAAAGAAAAATTCTAAATCGAAAAAGAGTGCAGTAAGCACCAAGGCGAGTGTGAGGCATGCTTCGCGCCGGAAGAAGGCAAACGAAGTAAGCTCAGACACTTCGCTTCAATCATCGCTCACGAGCGACGTGGGGTTCGCTCCCACGTTCGACGACAACTCGGAGAGTGCAGGGCAAGCGGGCGATGTACAGGGTATCTCCAACATAGCCGAGGCCGACCCGGAAAGTGTCGAAGAACTTCTCGAAGATGGCCAAGCGCTGGAAGCGGAAGTTGTAAGCGGCGTGGAGGATGCGCGAGACGAGCGCGAGGTTCCCTCGCGCGGACGACTCGAAGACGAGCCTCCCCGTCCTCCCCATCCATTTGGCGAGCGCAACAAAATCTAGGGTTCAGGCCGCGTTTCCATTTTTTCCTAACACGGAAGTATTTTTCTGCAACAGCTACTCGCTGGCGGTGGAAGCCGCCAGACGCATAACGCTCGCGGACGCAGCTTCCCGAAGTTCTTCCGCTAGTTAGTTAGGCTGGCTGTGGACCTCAAAGGGGATTTGGATTGTCCCAAGCTGCTCCCCGGTTTTCGCGTTCTGTAGTTTTGCCGCAAAGTCGACTTCCTCCAGCTTGGGATCGATTCTGCTGAAATATAGGAAGCCTTCTACATACCCGCCAGGACCAATGACGCCCTCAGGAAGACCTTTCCTCAACATCGAGCGTGTCGGCAACTGGACGGCCGACATATAGGGATAGTACGTGTCGAAATAGACCGAATTTGGCGCCCACCCGTAGGGCCACGGTCCGAGACCGTAATAGCCGTAGTTCCAGTAGGGCGCGTAATAGAAATTGCTCCAGCCAAAGCTCGGAGTAATGATCACGCGCGAGTGACCGTGGCCGAAATCCCGGCCGCGATCTCGGTCACCGCCATCATGGTCTTGGCGATATGCGGCTTCGATAACGCGAACCCCTGACAAAGGCTTGCTGTCTCCGACTGTCTGTACGCCTGTAATCTCTGATGGAGGCAGCGCGGCGAACGTTTCGCCGCGAGGAGACTCCAAATTGAAGTCGTCATAAACGAGGCGGATCGGAATCTTGCTGTTGTTTTGGATCCGTACCCTCACCGGTGTAACTTTCGTGTACAGATTGCGCGGTCTGCCGTTCCAGGAGTTTGGCATGACGGTAATCGTCACATTGTCGGCTGTGGCGACAGCGGCCTGCCCGCCATTCGATAAATTGTCGCTGGGCGCGGGAAACAGATAAGCCTGATGATAAGTGGCGCATCCGCCCGCCACTGCGATTACGAATGCAGCGAGACTGACGGACAGAAAATGCCGGTTGATATGCGTGGTGATTTTCACAACGGCACCTCAAAACCTTTCCCCGGATCCGTTGTGATTCACCAGACTGGGTGGGATACGACGGAAGCCGGAAACGCGGAAAAACTACGACCTATAAAATTGGACGAGGCGTCCCCGGTTATGTGTGCAACAAGATGTATTCGCTACGCCAAATTTTTCGGCGATTTACAGCATTTGGCGGAGGACGTATTGCAGAATTCCGCCGTGTTCGTAATAGGCGACTTCAAACGGCGTATCGATGCGCGCGATTGCGCCGAATTCGATTTTTCTGCCATCCTGGGCGCGAGCCACAATCATCAGCTTCTTGCGAGGATGAAAATCCTTGGCGAGGCTTTCGATGTCGAAGGTTTCGAGACCGGTCAGGCCAAGTGATTTCGGGTTTTCTTCCGGCAGAAACTCCAACGGGAGCACGCCCATTCCGACGAGGTTGCTGCGATGGATACGTTCGAAGCTCTCCGCAAGCACGGCTCGCACGCCCAGCAGAATCGTGCCCTTCGCGGCCCAATCGCGCGACGAGCCTGAGCCGTATTCCTTGCCGGCGATCACAATGAGAGGCACCTTTTCGTCCCGGTATTTCATGGCGGCGTCATAAATTGACATCTTCTCGCCGCTCGGCTGATGGATCGTCCAACCGCCTTCGGTAGCCGGCGCGAGCATGTTGCGCAAGCGAATGTTCGCAAACGTGCCGCGCATCATTACTTCGTGATTGCCACGGCGCGCGCCATAGGAGTTGAAGTCTTTGGGCCGGACGCCGTGCGAAATCAGATATTTGCCGGCCGGGCCATCGGCGGGAATTGAGCCGGCGGGCGAAATGTGATCGGTAGTTACGCTATCGCCGAGCATTGCCAGCGCGCGCAAACCGCGCAGCTCAGGCAACGGGGCGGGCTTTACGGGCATATTTTCAAAATACGGCGGATCCTTGATGTAAGTGGACTTTGCATCCCATGAGTAGATGTCGCCTTCGGGAACCGGAAGTGCGCGCCAGTGTTCGTCGCCGGTGAAAACGTCGGCATATTCCTTGCGGAACATTTCGCTGGAAACGGAGTTGCGCATTGTCGTCTCCACTTCCTGAGCAGACGGCCAAATATCGCGGAGATACACGGGTTTTCCGGACTGATCATTACCGAGCGGTTCGTTGACGATGTCAAAATCCATGCGTCCCGCGAGGGCGTACGCTACAACGAGGGGCGGGGACGCAAGATAGTTTGCGCGGCAGAGAGGATTGATGCGCCCCTCGAAATTGCGATTGCCGCTCAGCACCGAAACAGCAGAAAGATTGTTCTCTTTTACGGCTTTTCCGATCACCTCCGGCAAAGGACCGCTATTGCCGATGCAGGTGGTACAACCATAGCCGACCAGGTGAAACTTCAGCGACTCAAGATATGGCCATAGCCCGGCCTTTTCGATGTAATCGGTTACGACCTTCGAGCCAGGCGCAAAACTCGTCTTCACCCACGGCTTCGTTTGCAAACCGCGCTCGACGGCCTTTTTCGCGAGCAGGCCTGCACCGAGCATGAGCGACGGATTCGAGGTATTCGTGCAGCTCGTAATTGCCGCAATGACGACGGAGCCATCCGCGAGTTCGAATTTGTCGCCGTTGTTCTGCACAGAAATCTTCTTCGGCGCAGACGTGAGCGATTTCTCGAACGAGCTTTTTGCCTGTGTGAGCGGCACACTGTCCTGAGGACGCTTTGGTCCTGCGATCGTCGGCACCACTTTTGCGAGATCGAGCTCGAGCGTATCGGAGAAAACCGGATCGGGGGTCTGATCCGTGCGGAAAAGGCCCTGTTCCTTGGTGTAGGATTCGACAAGCTGGACGTGATCTTCGGCGCGGCCTGTGAAACGCAGATAAGCGAGCGTCTCCGAATCCACCGGGAAGAAACCCATGGTTGCGCCGTATTCGGGAGCCATGTTGGCAATAGTGGCGCGGTCCGGCAAAGTGAGGGTCGAAAGTCCGGTCCCGTAAAATTCGACGAATTTACCGACAACGCCCTTCTTACGTAGCATCTGCGTCACCGTCAGAACGAGATCGGTGGCGGTGGCGCCCTCTACGAGACGCCCATGCAACTTGAATCCGACGACGGGCGGAATCAGCATCGAGAGCGGTTGGCCTAGCATTGCTGCTTCCGCTTCAATGCCGCCGACGCCCCAGCCGAACACGCCCAGGCCATTCACCATGGTTGTGTGCGAATCGGTCCCGACAAGCGAATCAGGGAAGGCGAACCATTTGCCGTCTTTTTCCGCGCGGAAGACGACGCGCGAGAGGTATTCGAGATTGATCTGATGGCAGATGCCCGTATCCGGAGGGACGACCTTAAAGTTCTGAAACGCCTTTTGTCCCCAACGCAAAAAAGCATAGCGCTCGATATTGCGCTTCATCTCGAAATCGGCGTTGAGCGCAAAGGAATCTTTTCCTCCAAAAAGATCCACCTGTACCGAGTGGTCGATCACGAGTTCAGCAGGGAAGAGCGGATTGATCTTCTTCGGATCGCCGCCGAGGTTCCGCATCGCCTCGCGCATCGCAGCCAAGTCGACAACGGCTGGCACGCCTGTGAAATCCTGGAGCAAAACGCGCGCAGGCAGGAATGAGATCTCCTTCTCGGTACCCGCGCTGACAGACGGCTGCCATGCGGCCAGTGCGCGAATGTCTTCCGCGTGAACGAAGCGGCCATCTTCCTGGCGCAGCAGGTTCTCGAGCAACACCTTCAGGGAAAAAGGAAGGCGAGAAACTTGCCCCATGCCCGCGCGCTCGATCGCGTCCAGGCGAAAGATTTCGTAACTGCCGCTGCTGCCGACGCGCAGAGTCGCAAGTGTAGAGAATGAGTTGCCGGATGTGGCCATTCTGAGTGAGTTGCTCCTTTCGGGCATATTCTAACGCACTCGCCCGCGACAGGCTTGCTTTTCGCGCGCTGGCCGGGAAGGTCCCCGCCGTCGTGATAAGGTATGGCGATGGGCGTTTGGGGGACGACAGCATTTCTGAGAAAGGCCGACGACAAAGGGCAACCCAAAACGTTCGTTGCAGCGCGAGATATGCCCGTCCTTTTGCTCTACGTCCTCCTTGCCGTGATTTTCCTCCTACCGGGTTCTCTTCACATCGGGCGCGCGCTCATGGGTTATCCAGGCGACAGTTTTCAACACGCGTGGTTTCTGTGGCATTTTGCGCGTGCTGTAAGTCACCGACAAAACCCTTACTTCACCAATCTGATCTTCTACCCCAATCGCGTCAATTTGGCGTGGAGCACATTGGACCCGCTTGCATCCGTGCTTGCATTACCGTTCAGCCTCACTGCTGGAGCGATCGTCGCTTACAACGTGTCGCTGATGTTGCAACTGGCCTTGGCCGCCTTCTTTGCGTACCTGCTGTGTTTGCGAATCTGCGAAAACACAATCGCTGCCGTGATTGGCGGAGTTTGCTTTGGCTTCAGCCCCTGGATGATGGGCGAGGCGCTGGGGCATTTGAGTCTCGTGACTGCGTTTCCGATTCCGCTCTATTTCCTGGCTCTAGATACCGTTTTGCGTCGCGCCAGGGGATGCTGGAGGGATGGAATTGCGCTGGGACTCTCGCTGTTTCTCACGGCGCTTGCGCACTACAACTACACCGTCTTTTGCATCTTGCTGAGTATTGTGATTCTCGGCGTGGACCTGGCAATCGAAGGCTGGTCGCTCGCGAGGAAAATCTGGAGGCCGCTGGTCACATCGGCGGCGCTGTTTTGCATTCTTTTCCTGCCACTTTTTTTGACGATGTGGGGCACACCTGCTGCGCGTCCGCAGTCGCGGCCGTTTGAAATGATCGAGCAGCACTCGGCGGACTTGCTCGGCTGGTTCGTGCCGAGCTGGAACCACCTCCTGTTTGGCTCCGCTGTGCGCAATTGGAACACCGGGCTATTCTCCGCTGGGTATGAGGGCATTGTGTATTTAGGGCCTGTGATTTTGGCTCTCGCTGGAATTGGCGCGTGGACTTCGCTTCCTGGAAATCGACGCTGGGCCATTCGCCTCTTGCTTGCCGCGATAATCTTTTGGATGCTTTCCCTCGGACCGCATATTCGCCTCTGGGGCAGCGATACCGGTATACCGGGACCGGCCACTCTTTTCTACTCCTCGCCGTTTGGCAGATTTATTTCCGCACCAGCGCGCTTTTACGTGATCGCAGTGTTGTGTTTCGCCTGTCTGGCTGCAATGGGCATTGCCTGGGTGTTGAGCAGACTAGCGAATGCTCTAGCGCAGCACGCGGTACTCGCGGCTATTGTGGTTGCGCTAACACTGGACCTTCTTTCTCTACCATTTCCAATGGCCACCTCTGCGGCGAGCGCGCGTCATGGCGGCTTCGCGGTGGCAACGGACGGTTGCAAGGTGCCGCCTGATGTCGAGGGTTCTACCGTCGTGACGGTGCCAGAACTCGAATGGCCGTTTCCGGTGCGGGCGATGTGGATGCAAATTAGGGACGGCGGCGGCTACGCTCTCGCGGACGGTTATGTGTCGTATGGGCCAGATTCGATCTGGAACGAGTTTTGGCGTGTTCCCATTCTGCGATCCCTACGTTCGGTTCAAGAAGGGCAGCCGGCTCCTTTCGATGCAACAACGGTTCGTGCCAGCATGCCGCAAACGTTTAGAAACTTGAATCTCGGTGCCGTTGTTGTCTTCAACTTTTCACAACGCGACCGCACGGTGGACTATTTGCGCCAGGTTCTCAACCAACCGGGCCGACGACAGGCGACCTGCACCGTCTTTGATTTTCGTCAGAACGCCGGCAGCGGCATCCTTCCACCGTTTTCAAACAGTCGTCTGTATTGAAACCGTCCCAAGAATTGAGCTGTAAGGCTTTTTCCTAAGGATAAGCAGGGCACAATCTCAATATGTCCGCGTATTCGCCGTCGACGCGCGAAGTGCTCTGATTATGGGAGTAGCAAGTCTGTCGGAGGGAATATGAACTGGGACCAAGTGCAGGGCAAATGGAAGCAGTCGAAGGGTAAGTTCCGGGAGAAGTGGGGCAAGCTGACTGACGACGATCTCGAAGTGATCGCCGGGAACCGTGACCAGCTGGTGGGCAGAATCCAGGAGCGTTACGGCATTGCCAAGGAAGCTGCCCAGCAGCAGGCAGACGCTTTTGTCGAAGCCATGCGCGATGAAGACACCGCGAATGTGGCCGCGGGCGAAAGGATGCGAAACGAAAGACACGTCAGCCATTAGTATCGGATAGAACGGGGCAGCGTCGCACGACGGCGTTGCCCCTATTTTTGTGTTTGCGTGATTTTTCAATTACAGACTAAGGGGGACCGCTCATGAAGACTGCGCTCGTTGCAGGTATCGTGCTAATTGTGATTGGAGTTGTTTCGCTCGCTTATCAAGGCTTTACGTACCATACTCAGAAGAGGGTTGCAGATATTGGTCCTATCCACGCGACCAAGACAGAGAGCCATACCGTTCCGCTTCCGCCTGTGCTCGGAGGATTGGCATTGGTCGGCGGAGTTGTGCTTGTAGCTGTCGGGGCGAAGCAATAAAGATTTCATAGGCGTTCTGACCGGAACCGGCGCCCTCCTACAGGCATGGGCGCCGGGTCCGATCCTGATTTTTTTACCGCTGCTGTCTCTGCTGGGCGTCCTTGCAATGGCGCTCGTGTTCCCGCAACTCATTCTGCGAGTTGAAACTCTTTCCACATACGCAGCGATTCTGTTGCTCTGCCATGACAAAGTCCTTTCTCGTTAGGCTCTCAGCTGGCTGAGTTTGCTGTTGCGACAGGCCTCAATGTATGCCCGTGGAGCAATGCCCACAATCCGGCGAATTGTGTAAGCTCGTTTGCGAAGGGAAACGTTGCAACTCGCGAGTTCAGCGAAATAGGTTGAAGAGCACCAACGACGAAAAGGAAGGAGAGCGCGAAGAGGGTGTGAAGCTACACCCTCCTCGCGCTGGAAGGAGGACTACGCGGACTTTAGGTGAGGAGAGGCCTGATCAAGGGTGGTGTCAAGCTGTTGCGCGGAACTCGGTATCTGAGAAGAAGTTCCCGTGACGATGCTGTGAGCGGTTGCGCCGCTGCCGTATAACGTTGCATTGGCTTCATTGTCCGGCCGGAGGGATGCCCCGCTGAGCGATACGCCTGCGAAAAGGCCGCGGGCGCGCGAATACGTGAGAATTTCGGCATTCATCTGCGCATCGGTCGCTGCCTCAGCATTGCGGCCGGTAGGGCCTGCTGCCACGCTGACGTCGCCGCCGAGTTTCACTTTGCTGTCAAGCAGACTGCGCATACCGTGATCGTTCATTACAAGCAGCACGAAGTCGGTGGCCTGCCCGCCGATCTGAAACCCCACACTTCCTTGTTCGAGTTGATACATCGCAGGCGCGCCCCATTTCCCGCTAAAGTTCGGGCCGGTTCGGCAGACCATGGCGCCTCGTCCGTAGCTGGCGCCTACGACAAAAGCTCCTTTGACGACATTCGGCAGAACGATTACGCAGCGCGCCTTGTCGAGCAAATTGCCCGGGATGCCGTCCGGCATATTTAGAACTTCTTTGATCACATTGGCGGAATCCTGCAGTCGATCATTGATCTTCGCTCTATCTTCCGTGTCAGCTGCTTGCACCGCCGTTATCGTGCCAGCCAGCAGCGCCGAACATGCGAGCAGCCCCAGCGCTCTCTTGAACATTTGCGGCCTCCAGAAGACTCCCCGGCCGCCTCGGCGGCCGGGTACCTTGCGTTCGAACGTCCTCAGGCTCGTCTAACCAAGCCCCCCAACAGAGTGAGCAAAAACAGAACCAGGAATACGAAGAACAGAAGCTTCGCGATGCCCGCCGCCGCGACGGCGATTCCTGCAAAGCCGAAAATTGCGGCGATCACTGCGATCACGAAGAATGCCAGCGCCCAACGAAGCATGTCGTCCTCCTTGCGCCGCCCGCGGCCGACTGCACGCCGCGAATGACACTCCCTGTTTACGCAATCCGCGACTAAGCCTCAATACAGACTCCTTCGTATTTCCGTGCAGCCCGAAACCGCATTTTTGGCTAAAGGCAACTATTTCCTTCACTTGCAAAAACAGGGCGCCAGAGGCTACGCGCTAAAGGCTAGACCGTACATGCACAGATTTAGCGCCTCTACAGGAAGCCTCCGATTTGCGCGCGCGCGCCTTTCTCCTAGTCTGACCGGCAGCATCAGGGAGACCAGAAATGAGCAGATTTAAGGCAGGCAATCGCGAAGTCTTTGATCCCGAGGGTGGTGGCCGCGCGCGGATGCGCCATTTGCATTCGGTGTTCGAAGACTCTTCGTGCGGTGTAGCCTCACACCACCGGTGCGCGAGCGTGATTCCTCTTAGCTCCTGCGACTCGGTTCTCGAGACCGAAAGCTCGCGCCACGAGTGCGCCTGCGGACATACGCGCATTCACCCTGGTAGGTCCGGCGCCAGGGAAACAGACACCCTGATTGAGGCGGTTCCGCAAGGAGTTCTCTAGCCATCCAGCATTCTCACCCCACGGGAAGGATCGAATATCTTCGAGCTTCGCAGTCTGCAGTAAGCAAAAAGGACGAATCACACCAGCCAATCCGATAACGAGGAGAATCACGCATGAAACGTTTTCTGCCACTTTTGGTTTTAGTTCTGATCGCGGCGCCTGGGGTATTTGCACAAGGGACTTATGCCGAGAGTACTCCCGGCGATCACGGATCGGTCGGCGTTTTTGGAAATTTCTTCCGCCTGAACGACGGCAATCTTAATTTTCTTGGCATAGGCGCACGGGCAGCAGTGAACGTGACGCCGTACATTCCGCTCGAAGTCGAGTCGGCTTACGATTTCCGGCAAGCATATGCGACGACGACGAACAATGGCACCGGGGGAGCGACAATAACGAACTCGAATATGCGTGTTCTACACTTCATGGTGGGGCCGAAGTTCCAAACCAACCGCGGACCTGTTCGCCTTTTCATAACGGCCAAGGGCGGATTTGACGATTTCATGTTCAGCAACGCACCTGCTACCTTTGGCACCGTAGGCAACGTCTTTTCGCACCTGCGGGCGAATAATCTTGATGCGACTTTCTACCCAGGTGTCGGCGGTGAGGCATTTTGGGGCCCTATCGGCTTGCGCGTAGACGTTGGCGACGAAATCTACTTCACCAATGGACCGCACAACAACCTTCGCATTGCTTTCGGCCCGACGCTCCGTTTCTAAGTTCAACCGTTTTATTTGGGTCTATTCGCCCCCGGTTCACCCGAATCGGGGGCGAAAATGTTTTTATCGACCAAATAACTTGCGCTGAAAACATCACAGTGGGGTTGTGACAGGAAAGCCATTCTTCCCTTTTCTATCGCGCTTTCCGCGCGACGTTCGGACACTGAGACGGGCGAACTAAGGCGGCACCGAGCGAGACCAGCCCCGCCGCATACATTACGGAAAGATCCGCATGGTCGGCCGCAGAGAATGAGGTTGGGCAATGTTGTGTTCAAAACTTGGGGACGAACCGTGGCTCAGAAGAGTAAAGAGAAAAAAGGGGCGCCGCATCCAAATGCGAGCGCCCCTGAGAGGAGAAGCGGCAGTTTTTACAACTTACTTACGACGAAACGCGAACGCTGACCGCAATGTTCTTGCCACTTTCGCTGCGATAGGTCACGTCGGCATTGGCGCCAACAGCGAGCTTGCCCGAAACCGTCGTGTTGTCGTTAATCTCGAACGTCATGCTCTGGCCTGACTGTGCTGACTGGCTGCTCTGAAACTGTTGGCCGGCCGGTGAAGTGCTGGAAGATGGGCTCGAACTGGTGGAGAGGGTAAAGGTCTTGCCGGAGACGGACGTGATCTTTCCCGATACCGACTGAAGTTCGCCCTGTTGCCCCTCTGCGCTGGCGCCCGCGCTGGGTGACGTTTGCGACTGTGACGGTGAGCTAGTGCTTGGTGTGGCCTGTGCCGAAGCGTTTGGGAGAGCAACGGTGGCCCCAGTCAACAGCGCCGCCGAGAAAATCGTCATTGCAAGCTTTTGAGTTAGATTCATTGTTTCTGAAACCTCCGAAGGATTTTTCAAACCACGGCGCATATTGATGCAAATCACGTTCCCATTCTGCAAATGTTTTCCCGTACTGGGCCAAAGCGTTCAGTTGCAACAAAAACGTGTGCGAAAGATTTGCGAAGCTACAGGGTTTCCGCATTTACGGTTGCAAATATTTCCCGGTGTGCTCCGAAAACTACAGGCGTGCGGCATCCCGACCATACATGATTCCGTGTAGTGCTATTGAGGCAATAGTTCCGGTTATAATCAGCACAATTGAGTTGTAGGCGTTTGTAGGGCTTTGGTAACGCGTGTGCACCATCACGGGATTGGGCTATAAAGCTGGGGGACGCGGGTTGAAGTCGTTGCACATCCTTGGCGCGGACGTGTTAAACGGTAACTTTAGGGCCAGAAGTTCTATAAGTTTCGGAGGATGGGTATGAAATCCCTGCGGATCTTAATTGCAGACGATCACGACCTGATGCGGCGTGGGCTGCGCACGCTATTGGAGTCTCACCCAGGATGGACGGTCTGCGCGGAAGCGAGCACGGGCCGCGAAGCTGTGGCGAAAGCCGAGGAATTGCGGCCTGACATCGTGATTATGGACATTACGATGCCTGAATTGAACGGGGTGGAGGCGGCGCGGCGCATCTTGAAAGCCTCGCCCAGCACGGAAATTTTGATTTTATCGGTTCATCACTCCGATCAGCTCATCCGGGAAATTCTTGCGGCAGGCGTACGAGGCTACATCGTAAAGTCCGATTCCGACCGCGACTTAGTGGTAGCGGTGGAAGCGCTGTCAAATCACAAGCCGTTCTTTACGCCGCGGGCAACGGAGTTGATGCTGAACGGGCTCGAGCAGCGGGGCACGGGCACGGGCGGTCTTCCGCAGAACCTCAGCGACCGGCTGACCTCGCGCGAACGAGAAATCGTTCAGCTGCTTTCGGAGGGGAAGAGCAGTAAGGAAGTTGCCTCCGACCTCAGCATTAGCGTGAAGACGGCCGAAACCCATCGGGCGAACATCATGCGGAAACTTGAGATTCATTCCGTCAGTGAGCTTGTCCGCTACGCTGTGCGCAACCAGATCATCGAGCCGTAGCCGGCCCAATTCGTTTAAAAAAAGAGCTTAACCAACGCAGTTCTGCGCTTTCAGTATGTTTTCTTTGTCGGCTACCCTACAAAGCCTCCAGAATGCGAGGAAACAATTTACAGCGATGACTGTATTCCAGCTTTAAATGGCCTATCGATAATTGTGAGGTGCGGAAGCAATTATCCGCGACGCGGAGAGAAGAAGTGGAGATGTCGTGTGCCTTGAGAGAAAACGAGGCGCGAGGGCTGGGACGGTGCTCCCTTCTTCTCTCTGAATTTCCCGCGCTGGTGTTCCTTCCTTGTTAGTTCAATAGATTCAGAAGCCCTACAAATAACGTTCTCCGAACGGCGACGCGCGATTCGCACGCTTGCGAATGCCGGCCCCGAACGGATACTGTAGGAACATCGCTAAAGAAGCAGATGTTTATTTCAAGGGCAACGTGCTGCATCGGCCCGGGTGTCGAAGACAAAATGGGAAATAACGGTACGACGGAAAAGGCGAGAAATCCGGTCGAGCGCGAGAGCTTGCTGAAATCGGCGCGCCGCGTCGTCATCAAATTAGGCACGAACACTGTTGCCGGATCTCAGGGCGACCTTTCCAATGAGCGCGTCCGACCAATCGCGAAATCGATTGCCGAGTTGATGCGCGAACGTCGCCAAGTGGTCCTTGTGTCTTCGGGTGCTGTGGGGCTCGGACGTGGCTGGCTGGGTCTACACCCTTCCCGACTGGGCGATCTCGTGACAAGGCAGGCTTGTGCGGCTGTCGGGCAGAGTCTGCTAATGAATGCATACAAGGAGCTGTTTTCGGAATGGGAGATCAAGGTTGCGCAGGTTCTTCTCACCGAAGACGACTTTACAAACTGGCACCGATATTCCAATTTGCGGCAGACGGTGGAAAAGTTGCTGGGCTTCGGCGTTTTGCCAATCGTGAACGAGAACGATACCGTTTCGACGGCTGAGCTCGAATCCACGACGACTTCGGGGCCGCGGACGCCCGTTTTCAGCGATAACGATCGTCTGGCCGCGCTTGTGATGAGCGGCATGGAAGCTGACGCTCTCGTTCTGATGACGAACGTGGATGGCCTGTTACGGACAATCGCCAGCGGGCAAGGAAGTGCGCCGAACGTGATCCCTCTCGTCGAGGAGATTACGCCGGAGCTGAGGCGTTTGGCGGCAGGGCCGTCTGAAAACGGCCGCGGCGGCATGCGGACGAAACTCGCGGCGGCGGAAATTGCGATGAATTGCGGCGGGATCGCCGTTATCGCTAACGGCCAATCGCCGCACGTCTTGGATCACATTTTTGCAGGGGACAAAATCGGCACGTCGTTTTTGCCTTCGACGCGCATGCGTGGGAAGCGCCGCTGGATCGCGTACGCGGCGGGCGTTCGCGGCCGCGTCGTCGTAGATGCCGGCGCTTATCGCGCGATCACCGAGCGAAAGGCGAGCTTGTTGGCATCCGGAATTGTGCGCGTCGAGAGCCATTTCGCGCCGATGGACGTGGTCAGCATTCTCGATGCGGAAGGGCGCGAGTTTGCGCGCGGCATCGCGAAGTGCGCGAGCGAAGAGGCGGAGCAAGCCGCCCGCAAGAAGAAATCCGCCGGCGCTAGCGCGTCGCCTGTGCTCGTGACGCGTGACAATATTGTATTATTACAGCGGCCATAACGTTCAGTACGGCGTTTTCCGCGGCGAAAGCTGCGAACCTATAAAAGAAGCCATGAGCCAAGCCGCTCCATTGCAGACCGAAAGCTCGGTTCCCGCGATCGCCAGACGTGCGCGCGAAGCATCGCGTCTGCTCGCGCGCATTTCCGGAGAGCGTCGGAATACGGTCTTGATTGCCGCAGCGGATGCGATCGAAGCCGCCCGCGCACAAATACTTGACTCAAATGGCCTCGACTGCCAGGCCGCTGAATCCGATGTCGCATCCGGGAAAATGTCTTCAGCGATGTTCAAACGCCTGCGCGTGACCGAGAGCGGAATCGCCGAGATGGCGATGCGCGTTCGCGAAGTGGCACGGCTTGACGACCCTCTTGGGCGCACCCTGATGTCGACCGAACTGGACGACAATCTCACTCTATACCGTGAATCGTGCCCACTGGGAGTGGTCGGCGTGATCTTCGAGTCGCGGCCGGAGGTTTTGCCACAACTGGCGTCACTCGCTCTGAAGTCAGGCAATGCACTGATCCTAAAGGGCGGAACTGAGGCGGCGCGTACGTACGAAGTTCTGGTTACGGTGTGGCGAGCGGCATTGGAAAAGTTCTCCGGGGTACCCGCCGATTCCGTTCAACTCCTGCAATCGCGCGCCGACGTTCTCGAGCTCCTCGCACTGGATCGCGAGGTGGATCTGATCATTCCTCGCGGTTCGTACGAACTCGTGCACTTTATCATGGAGCACAGCCGCATTCCCGTGCTCGGGCACGGCGAGGGAATTTGCCACGTTTATGTGGATCGCAGCGCGGAAATTGGGAAGGCTATCGAGATCGCCTATGACGCCAAAGTTCAATATCCCGCCGTTTGCAATGCGGCAGAGACGCTGCTCGTTCACGAAGAGATCGCGGGCAAATTTCTGCCCGCAGTCGTTTCACGTTTGAAAGAGGCCGGTGTGGAGATTCGCGCGGATGCGAAGACGCAATCGCTTTTGCCTGGTGAAAATATCGGGCGGGCGGGGGAAGCGGATTGGTCGACAGAATATGGCGATCTCATCCTCTCTATAAAGGTCGTACCCGACATTGACGATGCCATTGAACATATCAATCGATACGGTTCGCGACATACCGACACGATTGTGACGGAGGATGATGCGGCGGCCGCCAGGTTCATGAATGAGGTGGACAGCGCGGGAGTTTTCCAGAACGCATCCACGCGGTTTGCCGACGGTTTCCGGTATGGGTTCGGGGCAGAAGTCGGCATCAGCAACGGCAAGCTGCACGCACGCGGGCCTATGGGCCTTGAAGGCCTTACCACTTATAAATACAAGCTCTACGGCAATGGCCACACGGTCGCGCCCTATGCGAAGGGCGAGAAGAAGTTTAAGCACCGCCGCCTGAGCTGACGGGCTTTTCGCGGTTGAAGGACCTACCCTAGCGTTTTTGCTCGTTCGGGCGGGCGCGGAACGAGCATCATCGTAATCGCCGACAAAACGAGGAAAGCGGACATTGCCAGGAAACTGGCTTTCGAGCTACCCGTATATCCTTGCAGCAGGCCCACGAAGTAAGACCCGCAAAATGCGCCAAGCGCGCCGCAGCTATTGATAAACGCAATCGACTGGCCCGCCACATTGACGGGCAACAAATCCGAGATCAGCGCGAAATAAGGGCCGTATGGCGCATACATAGCGGCGCCGGCCAGAATCAGAAATGCATAAGGGATCGCGAAGCGCCAATTCGCCGTGGCATAGGAAAGAAAGAACGCTACGCCTGAAAGCATCAGAAAGGGCCAAACAAAACGACGGCGCTGCTGGGTCCGATCCGCTATATGCGAAACCAGGATCATCACCAGGGCGGCGGCGAGATACGGTGCGGCGCTCAAGAGGCCGGTGAGGCCCATTCCTTGCGAGGAACCTCTGCGGATAATCGTTGGAAGCCAGAGAACAAACCCGTACAAGCCAAGGCTCCAAAGGAAGTAGGTAATACTGAGCATCACCACGGTCGGCGTGCGCAGAGCTTTCATGAAATTTGGAATCTGCGGAATCGCGGATTGCTCGCGTGCGAGTTCCGCTTCGAGGGCGTCACGATCCGCGGGGTTCAGCCATTTGGCGCGCGAAGGGCGGTCGTCCACCAGAGCAAGCCATCCGAAGGCCCAGGCGATCGAAGGAATGCCTTCGATTACAAAGGCGTGTTGCCAGCCTACTGCGCCGATCAGATAGCCTGTGATGGCGGACATCCACAGCAGCGTGACAGGATTTCCTAAGATGCAGAGTGCGTTCGCGCGCGACCGCTCGGCTTTCGTAAACCAACTGGCGAGCAGGATGATCATGGTCGGCAGGATGATGCTTTCCGCGACACCGAGGAGCAGCCGATCCACCATTAACAGCGTGAAATTGCGGATTACCCCTGTGAGGCCCGCGAAGATGCCCCACGCGATCAGCGCCCAAAAGATCAGGCCCTTTGAACTGGTCCGCTGCGCGTATGCAGTGCCCGGAACTTGAAAAATGAAATAGCCCAGAAAGAACGCGCCGGCCAGCAACGCCGAGCGGGCCTGCGTGATGTGGAGTGTCGCGGCCAAACCCGCCGCCGCGCCAAGCGCGTAATTCGCGCGCTCCAGATAGGCAATGCTGTAAGTTACCAGGACAGCGGGAAGAATTTGTGTCCAGCGCCGGCGAAGTCCCGCTCCGAATTTTTCCAAGTCACCCTCGCTGAAGCCGACGCAGTATTCACCATGAAGCGGAAATTGGGAAGCAGGAAGATAGCTTTTTTTCAGAGTGCACCCGGCAAACGCCAGGTTATTGAGAAGCGATGAAGCAAACGTGGTCGAGCCCAGGCCGCTTTCCACCTCAAACGGGTTTATCGGAACCTGAAGAAATGATCGTGCGCAGACGCCCCCTTCTCCTGTTTCCAGGAACATAGCTTGCTCCGGTTCGTAAGCAAAAATAATTGCCAGCTTGGGCGACAAGTAGATTGACGCATACTGCGCCTTAAAAGGCCCTTAAAAGAGCAAAAAGAGACAAAAAAGGCGCGTTTGGGAGCATAAATTCGTGAAACGGCGTTTGCGCGGGAGAGTAAGCAAGGACTTGTGCGGCCCGGACCGGACGAGAAGGGGGAAGGCCGACGCAGAAGGCGAGGAAGGTTCGGCCTTTTCGCCTGTACCTCGATCTGCTGGAGACCGCTGAGGCGGTCGGACGGGTGTTCGAAGGACAGATGGCGACCTTTGGGTTGACACCCGAGGAATTCCGAATTCTCGAAATGCTTTGTCGAAATGGAGCGATGACGACGAGCGAGGCGCGAAAGCAGAGGGTCTGCACGAGACAGAATGTGACACAGCTGACGAGTTCGCTAGCCGAGCGGGGTCTGGTAAAGCGAGAGGTGATCGAGCTGCCGTTGGCTGAGATAGACGAACGGAAGGTCATCGTGAAGCAGCGCGGACTGCCGAGGCGAGGGCAAAGAGTGACCGAGATTCGCCTCACGACGGCCGGAGAGAATTTTGTAGGCCAAGTATTGCCGCGGCACATGAAGATGGTGCTCGCTGCACTGCGGACGCTGAACTGGCACGAACAGGAAACGCTGAGCAGGATTTGCGGGAAGTTGCGAAATTGGGACACGTTCAAGCTGCTGCAGGAGCTGGAGTGGGAGGACGCGGAGGAGGAATAAAGCATGAGTGTTGAGCGTGTGGTTTCGCGTCCCGGCTGTGAGTCGCCTGCAAAGGTCGGCGCTAGTAGGAGAGAACAACGAAGGTAGAACCACACGGAGAGTGCGGCACCGCCGCAGAATTGGACGCTTTGAAGCTGCTGCAGGAGATGGAGTGAGAGGGGTGTCACCGGTCAGCGCAACCGAAGAGCGCGTCAGTCTTACTTCCGATTTGCGTTTTGGATCGAACGCATGAAACTTTCAGCGCTATTTTTCAGCCCAACGTCAGGTAATTCTCATCCGCCCGTAATGTTCTGCTAACTCGGTAGTGATCCCCCGCTGGCATAAGTAATGCGCTCGGAGCGCTGTAGCTTGGCGCTTGAAGCAGGGGCGTGTGTTCCGTAACGCGGTACTTCGCCTCGCTCGTGGTGTGCGCGTTTTTCTGACAAACATTTTCTTGTACCACAACCAGTTTACTAGCCGAAAAGGGTAGCCGGTTTTCTAGGCCGGTGCGCTCGAAATAAAGGATGTCCCGCACATCGTGCACAACTCATTGAAGGGGAGAAATCATGCGATTGCGTATTCATTGGGTGTTTGCTGTGCTAGCACTTCTCGTAGCGTCCTGCCCATTGGCGGCGCAGACTGATCGAGCCGTGTTAGAAGGGACCATCACGGATCGCAGCGGAGCCGTCATGCCTGGCGCTGACGTCAAAGTGACGGAAGTCAGTACCGGAATCAGCCAGGATAGCAAGTCGAATGGACACGGCTATTACTCATTTCCCGGTCTTGCCGTTGGCACGTACACCGTTTCAGTCTCGAAAGACGGATTTCAGACGGGCGTAGAACAGGGGGTGATTTTGCTCGTTGGCGAAGAGCACACTCTGAATGTCCAACTCCAAGTCGGTCAAGTTGCCGAACGCGTCGTGGTTAACGCAGAAGCCGACCCTGCCGAGCGAACATCGCCAGCGGATGCGTCGGTCGTCGGCAGCGAACAGATCGCAAACCTTCCAGTCAACGGGCGCGACTGGGCCGCCCTGACCGTTCTAGCGCCATTCGCTCAGGATGACGGTGGAGGTGATCAACGCACGATACGCTTTGCCGGCCGAGCTCGCGATGACAACAACTTCAGTATCGACGGCGTCGATGCTGGCGGCATTCAAGAGCAAGCGCAGAAGTCGTCGGTGCGATTGCAGATTTCAGAGGACGCGGTGGCGGAATACCGGGTAAACAGCGCGCTTTACGACACGGAATACGGCACGCAGGCTGGTGGACAGGTGAACGTCGTAACGAAGTCCGGCACGAACGATTTTCACGGCACGGCGTTCGGGTACATCAGAAATTCTGTTCTTGATGCGCGCAATTTCAACGATTACGACGCAAGCGGCAATCCGGTAAAGCTGCCATTTCGGATGGGACAGTTCGGAACAACACTGGGAGGGCCGATCAAGAAGGACAAGACATTCTTTTTCGTAAGTTACGAAGGGCTGCGGCAACTGCAGGAGGGTTCCACTAGGGGCCAGACGTTTGTGCCGAGCGCTAGCTTAATCAAGGACATTCTCATCAACGGACGGAATGGCCAAGGTCCGTCGCCGTCCATGTGCGCCGTTCTGCAAGGTTTTCCCTGGAGGGCTTCCACTGGCACTGTGGGGAACTGCGCGCCGAAATACACCTACCCTGATAGTGCGTTTGCCAACTGCTCGGCTCCAACCGCGAATTGCGGACTTACGTTCGATCCAAACGACCCGTCCAGTGATGTGGAATCCTTCACGCACTCCATTCAAACCACGATCAATGAAGACTCCTGGCTGGCTCGCATCGATCAGAAATTTACGGACAAGACGACGCTCTATGTGCGAGCCCAGCGTGACGTAAGCCATTCGTCAGCGCAGATCAACGTCAGCGCCACGGGTTTAGATAGCGACGAGGTGTTCAACCACCCAGCGAATTATCTTGTCGCGCTCCAACATGTCTTCACTCCCAACCTCTTTAACGAAACGAAGTTCTACATCAATCGCTCGCCTTTTCACAATCCGCATGGGAGCACGTTGCCATTTGCGGTGAACACGAACATGTTCTCAGGAATTCCAAACGAATCAGCCGATATCGAGGTCGGAACGACCTTCGGAGTCGTCGATAACCTGACTTTCACGCATGGGCGCAATACCTTCAAGTTGGGTATGGAATACCGGAGGGTGCGGCTCAATCAGGGACAGACGGCGGACAACAACCTTACATTCGCCGACAATCAGAGCCTGATTTCAGGCACTCTCTCGGGCATTCAGTTCAATGCACCTTGGTGCTGCCACGGTCTGCGCCGCAATTTCTTTATGCCGTATTTCCAAGACGAATGGAAAGTGACTCCCACCTTCACTGTTACTGCGGGGGTGCGATGGGAATACTACGGTGTGCCGTCGGAGGCGACCAACCGGACGACCGTGTTCGATATCAACACCTTTCATGGAGTTTGCCTCGGAAGCGGATCCATCAATGCTCCTTTTCCGACTCCTGTTAACACGGAGACTTGCCCGAAGAATCCCGCCTTGACAAATCAGGACTATCGCGACTTCGATCCGCGATTGGGTGTCGCTTGGGCGCCCGCGAGTCTGAATGGAAAGACGGTGATTCGCACCGGCTTTGGCATCTATCACGGTGCGGCGCAGAATGACGACTTGAACGCCGGCCTCGAAAGCGACACATACCGTGTGGTTGCAAACCAGTCAGTGCCAATGAATGCCGCTTACGCTCAGGAGATCCCGGACCTTTCGGGACTACCAATCTCGAGGACAGCGAATCATCCGCGCGCGCTGCAGCGCGAAGGCCGGCGCAATTTGTACGTCGAGGATTGGGGATTGACGATCGACCAAGCGATTCCGGACCATTTCATATTCTCGGCCTCTTATCTCGGAAGCCATGGCGTGAGGCTCTTTTCGCGCGGAGGCGTAAACCTGTGTACTATGCCGGTTACTCTTAACCCAGTCACCGGAGACTGCGTGCGCCCGCTGGATCAATACTATTCGGACCCGAACAATCCCGATCCTTTCGGTTCGGTGGATTACAAGAGCGACGTTGGGCAGAGCACGTATCACGGCCTTGGTCTTTCTCTCGAGAGGCAGTTCACTGATGGTTTCACGCTCCTTTCTCGCTATACCTGGTCACATTCGATTAATGACGGGTCCGTCGGTGGCGGCGAGTCGAACGGGCCTGAAAACGTGAATTGCCTGGCTTGCGATAAGGGCCCAAGCATCTACGATATTCGCAATAATTTTGTTACGGATGCGGTATATCAGCTTCCGTTCGGCCCAGGCGCCAAATACTTAAAAGGGGCCGGGCTGGTGGGGAAGATTCTGGGCGGGTGGCAATTGAGCGGCGTGGGTATGTGGCATACAGGCCATCCCCTGACGGTGAACATGGATCTGAGCAATGGCATCCCTTCGGGCCCGTTTGCCGGATTTGCGTCTACCTACTTGCTTCCGGACGGGAACGACCAAACCAGCCAACGGCCTGATATAGTTCCCGGCGTGCCGGTGACCCTCCCCGGAGGCGGACATAACGGAGCGCCTCTGATCAACGCGGCAGCTTTCCAGGCCCCGCCGCTCGATGCAAACGGCAATTTCACTCACTACGGCAACGAGAGTAACGGCGCGGTCCGGGCGCTGCCATCATGGCAAATCGACCTCGGCTTGCAGAAAGATACGCAGATCACGGAGCGCGTTACGATCGAATTCGCCATCCAGACTTTCAATATTCTTAACCACATTCAGCTCGGCGATCCAGGCTCATTAACATTGATTTATGATCCGGCTGCGTCATCGACGGGATACCTTGATGCCCCGCCTGGATTTGGCGTAATCACCTCGACCGTGAACTTTAACAACAACAACGACAACGATTCTTCACCTAACGTGGGTACCGGTTTGGCGCGGCAGGTACAATTCATGCTGCGTCTGAGGTTCTAGGCTGCGCGAAATCTGGCTTCGAAATAAGAACAGATAAGAACGAGTTAGCGGCTGCGAGAAGCGGGGTAACCTGAATATGCGGTTGTCCCGCGCAGCCGTTTCTTTTTCGCATCAGTGAATTATTCCCTCCGGGCTCCTAGAAAAATGGCCTCCTCAGCAAAATCTGTGGGCTGATTCCGGTTCCGGAAGTCGCCCGAGCGTGTGATATAAGGCTATTTCCATCGCATCGTAGGTACGGAATCCGTACGATCGTCTGGTCACCACTCGAATTTTGTTGTTGAGGCCTTCGACCGCGCCACTGGAGATCTCACCTTTGGCGCGGAACCAATTAAGCAGCAATTCCTCATGGGCACGAAGCATCTGGGCAACTTTCTTCATGGGCTCCAGCCGGCTGCGCATGGCTCGCTCGGTCCAGTAGTCGAGAAAAGCCCCGGCCCAGATGACGGACTTGTAGTGCCACAAATAGGAAAAGGTTTCTTTCAGCTCCCATGCCCGGGCCGTGGCCATCTTGCTGGCTAACAAAGCATTGAGTTTTTGCCGGGCTCGCCTGCGGACCCGACTGCCTCGGCGCAAC
The DNA here is from genome assembly GCA_963753205.1 of uncultured Acidobacteriota bacterium. Lineage (GTDB taxonomy): Bacteria > Acidobacteriota > Terriglobia > Acidiferrales > UBA7541 > Palsa-295. Next base: position 106,174 of record CAVWBL010000008.1, read on the forward strand.
AGCGGCCAGCGCATGTGTTTCAGTCGCTGGGCCTTCGGTTGGCCTGCCGCCCGCAGGCGGGAGTTCTCTGATCGACGAACCTGATCTACGCTTGGTTCAAATGCGTGGTGATGTGGAAACGATCGAGAACGTGACACGCCTGTGCTGCCTCCGCAGCGATGACGTTCAGATACGGCTTCCACATGTCACTACAGACAAAACGCACTCCTTGGACCACCTCGAGCCCCAGCACCTTCAGCCCTCGCCGCAGCGTCACCTCCGAGCGCCGTTTCCCGATCCACAAGAGGCGCCGGCAGTGCGCGTCGATCTGGTAGATGACGGTCAGGAAATTGTCGGCTCGCAAGCCGTGGCCCCAGTGAATTTCATCGACGCCAAGCGACTCGATTCGCCGCAATTCCCGGTGAGCCAGGCCCCACTCCACAAACCATTCGACCGAGCGATAGACCGCTTCCCAACTGGTTTGAAACACCTGGGCAGTCTCTCGCCAGCTCAGCCTGCGTGCCCAGCGCGCCAGAAATCCCATCATGGCGCAGGTCACCGGGCGCTTGCCGTCACTCCAAGGAATGTGCTCGACCACGACTCCATGCTCGGCGCACTCCACCCGCCGTGGCGCATAGCGGAAATAGGTCGGAATGCCCCACAAGGGCACGAACAGCCAACGCCGCTCCGGCAAGCGATCGTAGCCGGGTGCCGATCGCTGGCATGGCGAGCAGCGCCCGCGGATGCCGCCGTGACGTTCCAGCGTGATCTCGATCGAGAGCGGTCGTCCCTGGTGAGAATGCATGCGCACCTCTTGCTAGACGAAGCCGACGAAACGTTGCACCCGATTCAAAATGGTCTTCCGAGTAGAGGAGGCCCGGTGAACTGTAGGCTTTCTTTGGCTGTGTCCGCCGTTTCCAGCTTCGTGCCCGTTTAAGTCCGCCGTGGCTCGCCGGGGACCTCCTCCCTCACAGACCCCACCGTGCAGGATTACCGCAGCGGGTTCCTCAAGCGTGACTCCCCGCACCTGCCCAGGAATGCGTGATCCGGGGTCGCATCAAGGGATGCTGCCGCAGGATTTGTACATAGCGCTCCCACGTCAGCCTATGCCCTCGCGTGCGGCGACTCAGCCATGTCTTCCAGATGCGCCGGACCTTCCGATAGAACTGCCAAAGACTGCGGTAGTTCGTCGGTCGCCCGTAGTACTGGTAGTGGCCGCGGAGCTTGGCGTTCAGGGTTTTCTGCTGCTGGCTCACCGGCTCGTGCCGGTGCCTCTGGCACCAGTCGGCGACCGTCTTCAACCCCCTTCGGAGTCGCTTGGCGATCGTCTTCACCTGTAAGGTGAACTTCCCCTTCCGGCTGCGTGCTCCAATGTGCGTGAAGCCGAGGAAATCGAACGTGGCGGGCTTCTTCCCCTGCCGCTTCGCATTCTCTTCAGCAAAACGCCCAAATTCGATCAGCCGTGTCTTCTCCGGATGCAGTGTCAGCCCGTACTTGGCGAACCGCTTCGGCAGGACGCTCAACACTCGTTCTGCGTCCTCCTTTTGCGCAAAGCACAGGATGGCATCGTCGGCAAAGCGAATCTCGTGCGCTTCCCCTTTCGAGCCGGGGCTTGACCACTTCCTCGAACCACTTATCGAGAACGTAGTGCAGGACGATGTTGGCCAGGAGCGGGCTAATCGGCTGCCCCTGTCCCGTCCCTGTTTCGCTCACGAGTAGCTTGCCGTCTTCGATGACCCCGACTTTGATCCATTTGCGGATCAGCCGGAGCACACCGCCGTCGCTGACGCGCTTCTCAACCATCTCGACGAGTTGCTCCCGAACAATCGAGTCAAAGTAGGCGGTGATGTCAATTTCCAGAATCCAATTCCGTAGGCCGCGTGCAAATCACTCGTCCCACCTCGTCCAGCGCCTGGTGTTGCCCGCGTCCGGGTCGAAACCCGTAGGAGCACTCGAGAAAATCCTGCTCGTAGATGGCATTCAGCAAGTCCACCACTACCTTTTGCACGATCTTATCCTCCAGGGCGGGAATCGAGATGGGTCTCTGCTTCCCGTTTTCCTTGGGGATAGAGACTCGGCGGAGCGGTTGGACCTGATACTTCCCATCCTTGAGCCGCTGATGAAGCCGGCGGATGTTTCCGCGCGCGTCCTTCTCGTACTCTTTGTACGTGACGCCGTCTATCCCGGCGCTAGCCGTCTTTCGTAGACTCCGGAAGGCCGCTTCCATTGCCTCAGGTGTGATCAGGTGAGCGATCGAGAAGAATCGTCGCTGCGGATCTTCCTTGGCGAGTTCGGATATTCTGTCGATGTCTGTGCACATAAGGGTTCGAGTTCTGAGTCTCGTTATGTCTCCTTTCGACAGATGCGTAGCTTGTTTCTCCCTCCCTCCCGTGGGTTCCGTGGCCGCCCCTTGCGGGAGCCCTGCGGTTCCCCACGTTCCTCGGTACTATGGGGTCGTAAGACTGCTCGCCCATCCGTCCGCGCCCCCTTCGGTCGACCCTCGGGGACCGCGTACCTCTCAGCCCTCTACTGCAGCTCGAGAGAAGATGGAGAGCTCTCTTGGGTTCCTGAGCAGTCCCTGTGGAAGCATGCCCCGGGCTAGAGACTCCGGCGACCCCGGCACGTCCTCGCATATCGGCCGCTGCCGGATACTGCTTTCCGCTAGGTTAAAGGCGTCAGCATCGCAACTATCAACCGATTTCGGAGCTGAATCCTCGCAGCCTGCTTCCTGGCTGTGTACGCTTCGCACCCACCAGTCTCCCGGTGAGTGGCAACACTGGCTACTGGCCTGTCTGCTTAACTTTGGCCAGGCGGGACTTGCACCCGCTGGACTGCAACAAGAGGTTTCCCGTACCTCGTCGTACGTTCCTCCTCTTCCAAGCTTGTTCCCAACGCGATAACCTCAAGTTGAATAGCTGATCTCCTCGGTCGATGAATCTCTTTCTGGCAACTGCAGATTAAGATCGAGGTCAGCTATTCTTGTTTGGACTTTGTCAGTTCTTCCTTCCCTCCATAGCGGAGCAAAGTTCAGAGCGGCCCGCAGCGGTCACGGGCGCGCCGGATTTTGGCACGGCGTGAGCGAACCCTTGACGGCGAGGACCGCTCTGAAAGAATGGTCGTGGAGGGAAAGGCCACTCGATTCAGTCACGACAATGGCTGCTTTAACCCACAAATACTGCTAAAGAGCCGAAAAATGTAACGCGTTAGGATATTTACGTTTCCACCTCGGACTCAGCGAGATTCGGTGTGGTACTATGCGCGCGGTCGCGCATCGCCATGTATTTGACCGCGCGCGCAGTTTTGGCTCGCACCGAGTTCGCGCGAGAGGAGGATTTTCAATGGAGCGTCGCCATTTCCTGAAATCCGCGATGGGATTGCCTTTGCTTGCCGCTGCCGATGAGAAGGCGGCGCGAGCTGCGACGGGAATGCCGTCGCCGAAGATCAAGGACATCAGCGTGATCGAGTGCGAGCCCGCCGGCGTGAGGCTGACGGTCGTGAAGATCACGACGGACCAGGATGGTTTGTACGGATATGGATGCGCGACGTTTACGCAACGTGCAGACCTCGTGCGACCGGCAGTCGAGCAGTATCTGAAACCGTTGCTTTTGGGAAGAACAACCGACCGTATCGAAGATATTTGGCAGTCCTGCTACGACAGTTCCTATTGGAAGAACGGGCCGATACTCAACAACGCGATCAGCGGAGTCGACGAGGCGCTGTGGGACATCAAGGGCCGCCAAGCCGGCATGCCCGTGTATCAACTCTTGGGAGGGAAATGTCGCGAAGCCGTGGACACGTACGCGCACGCAGGCGGTAACGATTTTCCAGACGTGGTGGCATCGGCCAAGCAATTTATGGCGCAGGGATTTCGCAACGTGCGCGTGCAAATCGGAATTCCCGGAATGGCCGGGTACGCTTCGTCGAGCGGGGGAACGACGAATTTCAAGCCGTTGGAGCCTGGTCCTTTCTATGAGCCCGCCTACGATCTGCGTCGCAGCCTGAAGATGCTGGAGATTTGCCGGGAGCAATTGGGCGAAGAAGTTGGGCTTATCCACGACGTACACGAACGTCTTACCCAGAATGAAGCGGTGCAGTTCTGCAAAGAGTCCGAGAAGTTCCACATGTTTTTCGTGGAAGACCCGCTTTCGCCCGAGGATCTCGACTACTTCAAGCAGATTCGTCAAAATTGCGATACACCGATCGCAATGGGCGAACTTTTTAACAGCCCGCATGAGTGGCAGCCCCTGATCGAACAGCGGCTGATTGATTACATCCGGTGCCATCTTTCGCAAGTGGGCGGGCTAACGCCGGCGCGCAAAATTGCAATCCTCGCCGAGCAGTACGGCGTGAAGACAGCGTGGCACGGGCCGGGAGATGTTTCGCCCGTCGGACATATGGCGAACGTCACTCTGGATATCGTGAGCACCAATTTTGGAATTCAGGAGTACACGCCGTTTAACGAACGGACGCAGGCGATCTTTCACGGTTGCCCCGTGATGAAGGACGGTTATTTGTGGGTCAACGAAACGCCGGGTTGGGGAATTGAAATTGATGAGAAGGAGGCCGCTAAATCGCCGTTCAGGCCCGGCAGAGACAACTTGAACGGCGGCTGGGGCACGATCCGAAGGCTAGACGGAACTGTGATCAAGCAATAGAGAACGCTAGGTGCCTTCGGCGGGCCAGCAAGGCTTCTTTCGAGGGCATGGATACTCTCGCGAAACCATTCACGCAGGTCGCGTAATGGTCGATCATTGAGGATGTATACTCACGCTGCGGTAACAATACGCACGCATTTATTAATGGTCGCCGGGTGTAACTCGATCCGGCGCTTCGAAGACGATGCTGACCAGAACTGACGCAAATATGGCTGATGACGACCGCCCACAGCTGAGCACCAGTCAGAAGGCGCTCAAGATCAATTTGGATCCCGTGTTTTATGGGACGTTTGCAGAGATCGGCGCGGGGCAGGAAGTGGCGCGCTGGTTTTTCAAAGTTGGCGGCGCGGCGGGGACGATTGCGAAGTCGATTTCCGCTTATGACATGACGGTGAGCGACGCGATCTATGGGCATTCGAAGCGATATGTCTCGCGCGAACGTTTGCAGGGAATGTTGAATTACGAGCACGCGCTGAATCTGGAGCGGCTCACGCCTGCGCGCGGCGATACGACCGCATTTTTCACGTTTGCGAACACCGTGGCGGCGCGCAATTATCAAGGCACGAACGAATGCCACGGCTGGATGGGCGTGAAATACCAGACTCAGCCGCGCGACGAAGACAGCCAGATCATTATTCATGTGCGCATGCTCGATCCGGCGGGCGATTTGCAGCAGGAGGCGCTCGGAATCGTCGGCGTGAACCTGCTTTACGGCGCATTTTTCCTGCATCACAAACCGCAGCTGCTACTCGAATCGCTGCTCGATGGCCTGACGACCAAGCGCATCGAGATCGACATGATCGAGTTCTCGGGCATTGAGTTTCGGCGCGTCGATAACCGCGTGATGAGCCTCAAGCTTGTGCAGCTCGGCTTGAGCGGCGCGGCGATGTTTGGGCCGAAGGGCGAGGTCCTGCAGCCCTCAGAGGTGTTGCGCAAACGGCCGATTCTCGTGGAGCGCGGAAGTTTTCGCCCGGTGACGAAGGTCAACATCGACATGATCGAGTGCGCGCGCAAACGGTTTGCGGCTGAGCCGGAGGTTGAGGCCGATGAGATCGTCGAATTGATGGAAATTACGATGCGCAATCTGCTCGCGGATGGCGCGCTCAATCTTTCCGATTTTCTGGCGCGCGCGGACGTGCTTGCGGCCGTTGGCAGGACGGTGCTGATTTCGGACTATTTCGAATACTACCGGCTGGCCGCTTATCTGACACGTTACACGTCGAAGCCGATCGCGGTGACGATGGGCATGGCGAGCATTGTGGATCTATTCAAAGAAGACTATTACTCGGCACTTGAAGGCGGTACGCTCGAAGCCTTTGGAAGGCTCTTCACGAAGGATTTGCGCATTTACGCCTATCCTTTGCGCGATCCTGCCAACGGGCAGTTGACGACCGTAGGGAATTTCAAGCTCGCGGATTCGCATTTGCAACACCTTTACGCGTTCCTCGTCGAGCAGGGGCGAATCAAGCAGCTCGATAATTTTGACGAATCCGTGCTGAATATTTTCTCGCGCGATGTGTTGAAGCGAATTAAGAGCGAGGATTCGTCGTGGGAAGCGATGGTGCCGCCCGAGGTCGCCGCGATGATTAAGAAGCATCGGTACTTTGGATACCGCGAATCGGAAATTCAGGACGCAGCGCGCGCGAAGTAGGCCGAAGGCGCCTCTCTGAAAATCTTCATCGAATAAAACCTACTCGTGATTGCGGGTCGGCCTTGGAAAAAAAGCGGTGTGGTATTATGCCCCGACACCATGAGTGCTAAAAGCTTTTCCGCCGGTTCTGTCCAATTTGGTCCAAATGCGCCGCTATTTTTGATTGCTGGCCCGTGTGTGATTGAAAGCGAAGCGCACGCCGCGATGATGGCCGAGAAGATTGCGGCGATCGCGGGTGAGTTGGGCGTTCCGCTGATTTTTAAGGCTTCGTATGACAAGGCGAACCGGTCATCGGTGTCGTCGTATCGCGGTCCGGGATTGCGGGAGGGATTGCGCATCCTTGCTGTGATTAAGAAACGCACCGGTTTGCCGATTCTGACGGATGTGCACGAGGTTTCGCACGTCGGGCCCGCTACGGAGGTTTGCGACGTGCTGCAAATTCCGGCGTTTCTTTGCCGGCAGACCGATTTACTGGTCGCAGTGGGAAAATCGGGGCGCGTGGCGAATGTCAAGAAGGGACAATTTCTTTCGCCGTGGGATATTTCGAATGCTGCTGAGAAGGTGGCGAGCACGGGCAACGAAAAGATCATTCTCACGGAGCGCGGCACTTCTTTTGGCTACAAAAATCTCGTGGTCGATATGCGGTCGTTTCCGATTATGCGCAAGCTGGGCTATCCCGTCGTTTTTGACGTGACGCATTCAGTGCAACTGCCGGGCGGGGAAGGGAAGTCGAGCGGCGGCCAGCCGGAATTCATCGAGCCGCTGGCGCGGGCGGGAGTCGCCGCGGGCGTGGACGGAATTTTTCTTGAGGTGCACGATAATCCTGCGAAGGCGCTTTCGGACGGCACGAACGCCTTGCCTCTAACGGAATTGCGGGGCGTGCTGGAGCGCGTAGGGAAAATCGCGGAACTCGTCCGCGAATGGGAATAACGCAATCAGATCAGTTTGTATTTTGTGGCGAGGTAGCCGGCGATTCCGGCGAGGGAGTCCTGCATTGCATGCTGCATCATTCCGGGGCGCAGGCTCTTTCGATACCAGGCGAGAATGCCGAAGAGCGCACCGTAAAACGTGATTGCGATGACAGAGCGCCAACCCTGATATAGATGCGCCGAACCAAAGATAATGGCCTGTAGTGCGATGGCGATCCATGCCGTTCCTGTCCATGCAAGAAACTGGCGCTGCAAGTACCCGCGGAAGACGAATTCCTCGCAGAAGGCCGCCGTTACGGCAAGTGCCACAAACACGCCTACTTCCGTCCAATTCTGCGGCAGCAGTGGTTTGGCCGATTCGACGCCGCTGAAATGCAAAATTAACTGCAGCACGGCCAGGACGATGAGAACGACGGCCCAGAAGAGAAACGCCGTGGCGACGTCGATCAGGAAATCTGAGAATCGATTCCATTTGCCGCCGATAATCTCGCTGATACGGACCTTGCGCGGCATCAGGCCGAGCAGCCAGACATAGCAGAAGAGCAGCAGTTCGTAGATCATCGTGCCGACGTAGATGGGAATGCGCGTCGAGAAATGCGAGGCGCGCGCAAGGAAGCGCGGCTGGCCCTGATATGCCGAAATACCTAGGATGATCAGAATCAGAAGCGCGGTGTGCCACCAGGCGCCTACAGGGGTAGCGCGCGGCGGCTGGCTATCTGTTGGCGCGGGTAAAGGGGCGGTTGTCATGAATCGTCGCGTCGGCTAGAGCATAATTGTAGCAGGTGTAGGCACAGGAACGCCGCGGTCCGCGCTTTCACATCCATAGGCGCTTCGTGCTCTCTGCTCAATGTGCGATATGCAATGTGCTATATAAGGACGGCATGCGGGCTCGCCTTCACACGGGACTGAGCGTTTTTATGGAGCGGAGCGGCAAATGACGACCATACGAATTTGCATCTTCGGCGCACTTTGCTTTCTAGTGCTTACCGCGCCGCTGGCGAGTGCATCCGACCTCCAGAAAAAAATCGAGGCGATGGCAGCGGCATATGACGGGCATGTTGCGCTGTATGCCAAGAACCTGACGACTGGCGAGACTGTGGCGCTGGACGCCGAAAAGCCGGTACAAACTGCGTCTGTGATCAAGTTAGCGCTGATGCTGCAAACCTTCGAACAGATACGTGACGGAAAACTTAAATTGACGCAGCCGGTCGTTCTAACGAAAGCCAATCAGGCGCCCGGCTCAGGCATTCTGGCGCAACTCGATCCGGGACTGACTCTCACGCTGAAAGATACGATCAAACTCATGATCACGCTTAGCGACAACACCGCGACGAACATGCTGATCGACGTGGTCGGATTACATCCGACAAACGAAATGCTCGCTCGCATGGGGTTGAAGAACACCTATTTTTACAAGAAGGTCTTTGTGCCGGCCACCGAGCCTATGCCAGCCGACCAGAAGCAGTTCGGGCTAGGGAAGACCACGCCAGAGGAGATGGCGAAGCTGGTGGAGAGCATCTATCGTTGCGATCTGGGCGACCGCGAATTGTGCACGGAGATGATCACAATCATGCGAAAGCAGCAGTATCGCGCGATGGTCCCTCGCTATCTGGTCCCGCCAGACAGCAGCGACCCGCTCTCGCCGATTGCCGATAAGATCGGCATGTTGGATGCTGTCCGCAATGACGTCGCACTCGTCTACACAGCGCGCGGGCCGGTGATCCTTTCGATCTTCACATATGACAATCCGGACAAAGCATGGACGCCTGAGAACCGGGCCGAAATCTTAATCGGGCGGCTCGCGCAAACGATCATCGGCGCCTGGTCGCCAGACGGATTGGCGGCTAAAGTTGCTGAACCTCTTGCCAGCGCGGTCTCAAAACCGTAGTCGAGCGCTTCGGAAACCGGCTTGAACCGAGCAGTTTTGTGCAGCCAGTAGCGGAGCGGTATAATAGATCTACCAACGGGGGCGACACGGTTTCGACGGAAGCTGTCGCGGCTCGAAGGCATGCCGGGCGCCACCTGCCCGCAATCGGGTGGAATAAGACAACTGGCAACTCACAGTTGGCACTCGCTGCCTAACCAAAAGTAGGTAGCGCGCTTCCCCAACCGTTGTCTACGCGGTTGGGATGAGGCGTCACACAGTAGGCTGGCCGTCGCATTTCGGTCCGTAATGCGGCGGCGAGACTCATCGGACTAGCTGCGGGCGCGTCTTGCCCGCTCTGAGTTCCCGTGGCGAACGTGCGGCTTGCCGTCAGGGCAGAGCCGCTGCCGGAACGGGCTAAGCATGTAGTCTTCGGGTGGCAAGGCTTCTCGGACGGGGGTTCGACTCCCCCCGCCTCCAAAATCTAATTTGCGCCGAGTATTTGCAGTAGCTTTTTTGTCGAACGGTGGAGTGATCACGCCTTTACTGCTGCCGACAATCTCAGAATTCCAACGCCTTGATCATGTAATCCATCTCTTTGCGGGTTTCTTCGGCATCGGGCACAGGTGATACTCCGATCGTGGGATGCTCGCAACTCAACCCCGTATCATTTGACTTGCTAGGTCAACCGGACACATCATGTGCTAACGACAACAGCGCACGGAGCGCTTGTGCAACGAACTTAAGTGGAATACCATGTAGCAAGAATTAGGCGGCATCCACGGGGGATAGTCGTGGTGGCGACACTGTGTTCGCAATGCGACAAGACCGAATCGCAGTGCACCTGCTCAAAGTATTGCTGCTTTTGCCAGTCCCAAGACCATATCCGGCTGTGCGTTGATGGGTTGTATTACTGCCCCGAATGCCGTGAAGCGGTAGACGTTCGCCTAGCCGAGTCAGACACACATGCACACTAAAGGCGCCCGCGTGGAATGCACGCTCCGCAACGACCCGCGGCTGATTGCCGGGGTTGGCGCTGTCGTGTCGCATGCTGCCGGACGCGCCGGGCTTGTGGAATGGGACCAGATGGAATTCGCGAATCTGACGGAACGAGCCTGCAGGGAGACTTTGACAACGCTCAATAGGGTCGAGAAGGGCGATCATGTCGTGCAACTCGCGGTGGCCGACTATCCGGGGCGCGTTGAAGTAACGATCGAGCCTGCGGCTCAGCGAGGCGCGCGGGACCTGCATGGGAGCGCCGCGATTCACGCCGTCGAGGACGTGTGCCACAGCCTACGAAGCAAGGGAGTGGATCGCGTGCTGTGCGAGAACCTGCCGCGATCCTTTCGCATGAAATTGATTAAGTATTGCGCCGGTCCTAGGACCGCAACCGGCGATTAGCCCGGCCGCGATTCCAATTCAACTCTAAACTGTGTCGCTTTTATCCTCTTGCTACATCGACGTGGCAAGCGCCTTCGAACGAATCAAGGAAAGCAGCTGATCCTGGCTGACGGGTGCGTCGACTTTGAGGCGGTCGCCGCTGGGCGAGACCGTGACGTGGTCGAGCGCACCGGCCAAATCCGGCTGGGACTTCGATTCCTGATAACGCCTCATCATGATGCCCGCCTGAAGTGCGGCGGCGAGCATCTGGGAATCGTTCGGTGAGCCGCAGACAGCCTCGAATTGCGCATCGAGTCCGCTGTCGGCCTGAACGGTAATCGTCATCGCCTGCATGCGCTTAATGATCGCGGTCGCTTGCGGAAATTGGCTGGCTTCGGGGATGAGTTGTTGCATGGCGATGTGCGTATAGTTCTGATCGAGGACGGCCCAAACCATACCGCTGCCGTTCGCTTCGCTGACGAGTGGGGAGAGCTTGTCATTGAGGTTGAGATTTTCCGCGACGCCCGTGCGCACATCCAGAAGTTTTTCGAGAGCGCTGCGCTGACCGAAGGCCGCGGTATTGGAATCGATGAAGGTGAAGAAGATATCGCCTGCGCCCGCGCCGCTTCCGAAAGCGTAGAGGTGAAAGCCCGCGTAATCGGTTATGGGCAGCTTTTCGGCCTTGAGATGACTTTCGGTCGTGGTCGGGTCAAAACTCCCGAGTGCCACGCCGACGATTGTTTCGGAGCTGTTCTTCGAAGCGGCGATCGCAGCCCAGGCGAGCTCGTCGACTTGCGTATTGGGATCGATGCCCGCCGTGGTGAGGAATTGCTCAAATTTGCGGAAGTTGCTGGGCAGCAACTGGTCGCGCAACTGCGGGAACCATGGAAGCTGCCTGGCGGACTTAAGGTCAGCATAGGCGAATTCGCCGATGTCCTTCGGGAACATGCTTACGACCGAATTATCGAGCGTTCCCGCGAAGGCCGCTTGAGGCGCAAAAACCGGTGCGCCGATGAGCATTGCCGCGCCCAGCAGTATCGCCACGAATCGAAACTTACGAATGGACTGCTTCACGATTTCCCCCAGTTCTGCTGCTTTGTTCCGCGACAAATATACCGGCCGGCGGCACAGCGCTTCGTTTTGTGCCGCAGCCGAACCCGCGAATGGTTCCGGGTTCATTCCGAAATAGCCCAAAGTTAGTTGGCGCGAGAGAATGGCGACCTATCAGGCGCCTCAGACAGTATAGGAGGGCTTATCAGAGCCTTCCGTTGCCCGAACCAACAGGAGATTTCCACGGCAGCAAGGGGCTACCTCGGGCGGAGTTCCGGCCGTGTACTCTCCAAATCCTTCGTTGTGCTGTTCGTCAGTCTATTTTCCGCCCATTGCAGACGATTTTCAAACACCTGTGTAGCGGAAAAGTTCTCAAGGTGAAGGGAAGAGATGGCCTCGGGTTCGAGGGCGCGCTCGGGGACCAGGCCGACGATTTCGCTGCCGGCGATCGTGGCTCCGTATCGAGCGGCTGCGTTTGCCACTGCTTCAAACACCTTGCGGAGGGAAGTCTGCTCAAAGTCGGTCAGATTCATAGAAACCTGGATCAGCCCGCGCGAGCGCAAATCCACGGCGATCGCTTTTACGTACGGTAGCCCGCCGCTTGAATAGCGGACGGCCTTTGCGACGCGCCTGGCGACTGCCGCTTCGCTGGTGTTGAGATTGACGTTGTAGGCTATGAGGAATTTTCGCGCGCCGACGGCAACCGCCCCGGCGGAAGGATGCAGCTGCGGCTCGCCCACGTCTGGCGCACGCTCGGGATTGTGCAATACCGCGACGCGCAAGCCTTCGAAGTGGCCTCTTCGCACGTTTGCAAGGTCCCTACGTTCCGGTCGAAGCGCCGCGGCTTCATAGAAATAGACCGGGACTCGGTATCGCCACCAGATTTCGCGTCCCGCTCGATGGGCGAGCGATATGCATTCTTCGAGTGTGATACCGCGCACGGGGACGAATGGCAGCACGTCCGCGGCGCCGATTCGCGGGTGTTCGCCTGCGTGCTCGCGCAGATCGATCAGCTCAGCGGCCTTGCCGACGGCGCGGATGGCTGCTTCAAGCACCGTCTCCGGTTCGCCAGCCATTGTGATTACGGAGCGGTTGTGATCCGGATCGCTTGAGCGATCCAGCAGCAACACACCGGGCACGCTTTCGATCGCGCGGACGACTGCGTCGATTTTGGAAGGATCGCGCCCTTCGGAAAAATTGGGCACGCATTCGACAACTTGCTTCATCTTCATGCACGCCCGAAAAGGCTGAACATCAGCAGTCCTAAAACAATCAGCGTGAAAATGACGTATTTCCAGTCGCGCTCGTAAAGAAATGCAAAAACGGAAAATATGACCCGCGCAACGGGAGTCGCAATCAAGAGCAGGAGTCCAAGCTGGATCAATCCTCGCCCGGTCAATTCAGTGGCGCCATGAAATATGCCCGAAACCGTACGGAACTGCTGCGGTTCGCCATGGAATGTCCGATAGTTTATCGGCGAGGGATGCCTGACCAGATAAACGATGCCGCCAAGCAAAACGAGTGACGCGGCGATGATGACGCCAGTGCGCAGCAGAAGCCCCATGATGTCGTCGATACGCTTATCTGTTCGTTCCAGATCGACGCTCATTATCCGTTCCTCACGTTACATCCGTCCGGTCAAGCCGCTGTAGATCATCTCAATCGCCAAGGCGGCAATCACCACCGCAAAGACCACCCTCAAAGCGCCCACGTGCATACGGGCAAGCAGCCGAGCGCCTGCAAAAGATCCTGCCAAGACGCCGAGCATCACGGGCATCGCCAGGCCAGGATCGATATATCCGCGGCTCAGATAAATACCCGCGCCCGCTGCGGCCGTGACGCCAATCATGAAATTTGAAGTGGTTGTCGAAACTTTGAAAGGCAGTTTCATCGCCTTATCCATGGCGAGTACCTTCACTGCACCCGAACCAATTCCCAACAGGCCAGAAAGAACGCCGGCGATAAACATGATTCCGAACCCCGTAGGCACGTTGCGGACGTGATATTTTTCGAGCCGATCGCCTTCGGGGAAAGTGCTATCCATTCGCAGCCAAGTGGCGATTTTATCGGGAGGGACGTCCTGCGATGCCTCGGGTAACGGCCGCATCGACGTATAAGCGGAATAGATCAGCACGACTCCGAAAATGATCGAGATTGCGGAGGCGTGCAAATAAACGACGAGCGCCGCGCCAGTCAGCGCACCCGCCGTGGTCGCCATTTCCAGAAACATGCCCACGCGCACATTCGAATAGCCTTCGCGCACGTACGCCGCCGCCGCGCCACTCGAAGTAGCGATCACCGAAACGAGAGCCGCTCCAATCGCGTAATGAATATCGACATGAAAGATCAGCGTGAGCAGCGGCACGACAACGACTCCGCCGCCGAGGCCAACGAGCGAGCCTAAGAAGCCGCCAAAAAGAGATCCGACCCAGATCAGCAGGGTGAATGTAACGGAGTTCAATCGAGCTCCTTCGAATTAACGTCTGCCGAGCTTTGCGATTCCAGTTTCCACAAGATCTGACGCAGCATCCCGAGCCCCAGGCGAACGTCGCCGGGCGAAAGGCCGAGGCGCCGGATCGTGCGGCGCATTTTCTCCGCCGTGGAGACGGTGGTGGGCGGCTTCAGGTAATCGGCCTTCCGCAATACTTCGATGAGTAGCGTGCCGATTCGCTCGGCGTCTCCGGCAGTGGCGAAATCCTGCCTTTGCCTGGGAGGGATAATTTTGGAATCGCGGGCAAGTTCGTAAAGGCAGACGGCCACCGCTTGCCCCAAATTCATCGAACGATGCTCTTCGCGCGTAGGAATCTGCATCAGGCAATGGCAGTGGCTCAGGTCTTCGTTCGAAAGCCCTCGTTTCTCGGAGCCGAAAAGCAGCGCGACGCCATCGGATCGCAGGTGCTGCTTGATGAGCCTCGCGCCTTGCTCCAGCCGCCGAATCGGTTGTTGCAATTCGCGACGGCTCGCCGCCGTCGTGCCCACGACAAGCGTGCAATCGGCAACGGCATCCGCGACTGTTTCGAACTGTTGGGCATTGGCAAGCAGCGGCGCCGCGCCAACCGCTGAACGGGCCTCCCGGTAGGAAGGCTCATAGGGGTTTACAACGCGCAAGAGGAGAAATCCGAAATTGCTCATCGCGCGCGCGGCCGCTCCAATATTCAGCGAGTTGCGCGTGGCAACCAGTACAACTCGCAGGCGGTCGAAGTCGGCGCGCATTTGGCGAAAGTTAATTCTACAGTGGTTCGGGCGGCCGGAGAATCGACTCGCTCGCGTTTTCGCGCATTGTTGTTGGCACGGCGCAGTGCATGTAACATGGGCGCAATGATGTTCTCCGATCTGGCACTTTCAAAGCGTCTCGAACGCGCCGAAGGATATGCGGGCGTTCAATTCGCCGGCGCGCGTCAGCGCCTTTATCCAGAAAGCGGCGCGGAATGGATGCGCAGGGCCGGCGCGGACGTAGTTTTCGACGGCATCGAGTCACCTGCTACCCAGACGTTCGGCCTTGGCCTTTTCGAGGAGCTGACTCCAGAGGCGCTCGATATGATCGAACGCTTTTTTCTTGATCGTGGCGCGCCTGTGCATCACGAAGTGAGCCCGTTCGCGGGACTGGCGACGCATAATCTGCTCTGCGCGCGAAATTATCGGCTATGCGAGATTGGCAACGTGCTCTGCCGTCCGATCGCGCGCGAGGACGCCGAAATTCCGAGCGAGATCGAAGTTCGCGTTGTCACTCCGGCGGAAGCACGGCTCTGGGCGAAGACGAATGCGCGCGGTTGGGCGCAGGAACATCCGGAATACGAATCCTTTTTTCTGGAATCGGGCGCGATCATTTGCGAACGGCAGGGAAGTCCTGCATTTCTTGCCGGGATCGACAGTGAACCCGCGGCGGCCGGCTCGCTTTCGATTCACGAAGGTGTTGCGCTCTTCGGCGGTGCGGCCACAATTCCTGAATTCCGTCGGCGCGGCCTGCAAACGGCCCTGCTTCACGCACGGCTTCAGTACGCGTTCGAACACGGATGCGATCTAGCCATGATCGTCGCCGAGCCCGGCAGCGAATCCCAACGCAACGCCGAGCGCCGCGGATTCCGCGTGGCATACACGCGTCTCAAATGGAAGCTGGCGCGCTAACGAGAATCAAGTTGCTGGAAGACTCCTGGCATTCAAAACGTGCTCGATGCGTGCATCCATTTCGCTGGCACCATCGGCGACGATTGCTTGCGCCGTCACGTGCGCTTTGCCGTGTTCGTCACGGTCGATGGACGCCCATGTGGCGCCGCCGCTTAGTTTAATCAGTGCAGACAGTTGATTGCCGGACGGCGCGTCAGATTCGGTTTTTTTTTGCGATTCACTTTCTCCATTTGCGTGCGTCCGTAGCCGCCGCACGATCACGATGGGCGCCTTTACGTCGCCAGACCGGACAACGCGGTTGACCGCGACGCCAAATCTGCTGCGTTGCTCACCGCTGAGCGAACAAGCGCGAGCCGGCAATCCCTGATGCCGCACGCGCCTTTGCAGCGTACGAATCCAACGGCTGAGCGGCTCGTCACCGGGAAAAAGCTCAAGAAGCAGGCGATCGAGGCGCTGAATGTCGGTTGCGTCTCCGGAAAGCGCGACCCAATGGATCGAGCCGGCAGCGTTTTCCGAAGTAACGGGGTTGAGTACAATCGAACCGAGTTGTTGCAAGTCCCGTATCCCGCGCTGCGGAGCGTTTAACGTTTCGCGATCCCGGCTTGGCGAAAAATCCGCCAGCAGGTCGGGCACGACGCCGCGGCTCGCCATTTCCAAGGCTACTTCGGCTGGCCTGCCTATCAAGCCGACCGAGGCGGCTTCGTGCCTGCGTGCCGCGTTCTTCAGGATGCGCAGCCCCTCATCGAGATCGTTGACCATTACATCGCAATAGCCGGTCTTCACGCAGCGCTTGATGCGTTCGGAATCCGCGTCGATACCAAGAAAGGCCGCGCCGTTCATGGTTGCGGCGAGAGCCAAAGCGGCGCGCGGCCCGGCCATCCCCGGACAGGCGATCAGTTTTCCAGCCAGCTCGCCGGCAAAATATTTCTGTTTTGCGGCAGAGAAAGCTTCGTATGCTTTGGGTAAAAAAGCCTGCGGCCCGATAGAAATCCAACCCGCAGCCGGGGCAGAATCTAGAATCAACGCGCGAGGCAAATCCTCGCCTGTGTGAACCACTCCGGCCAACTTACCTTGCTGCACGAGCGAAGTAGCGTCGCTCGGGAGGCTGCGCAGAGAATCCACTATCGTGCCTAACGCGGTCCAGTCAGCAGCCACGGAACCCAGCTCACGGCATGCGATCAATAATTCAGGCTGGTCGGCAACATCCGGATCGACACTGTTTATGAGCATCCGTAATGCCGCCTCTTGCTGCCAGCCCTTGCAAGAGATGAGAGGGCCGCGAGGTGCGCGAACGGGCGTATACCCACCGCTGGACCCCGCGGCAGATTCATTTGACTTCTGCATTGGAACATCTTAGGGACGCGGCGGTGGCGGAGCAAGCGCTCAGGGCGACGGCAAAAACAGAGACGGCGCAACGTAGAAGCGGCCGTTGTGCGTTTCGCACGGCTGCATTGCGAGCTGCCCGCGCTTACGTTACAGTGGCGTGCATGGCGGCAGGTGCGGACGCAGGCGCGAAGTATCCTCCACTCACCAAATACTTTCTCGACGCGGTCGATAAATTCGCTAATCCACGTGCGCAGATTTATCGAGTGCCGGGCGAAAGCGGCGCCGGTGCGTGGCATCCAATTGCGGCGCGTGAAATGCTTCGCCGCGTGGCCGGCCTTTCGAAAGGTCTTTCGGCGTTGGGGATTCAAGCTGGAGACCGGGTTGCGCTTTTCGCGCCAAATTGTCCGGAGTGGCACATTGCCGATTTCGCGATCCAAGGCGCGGGAGGAATCGTCGTCCCGATCTATTTCAGCGAGTCGCCCGACCGTACCGCGTACATCCTCAATGACTCCGGCGCGCGCATCGTCTTCACGTACGGCGAGGCGCAAGCGCGCAAGATGGACGAGTTGCGGGCGCGCGCCGCATCCGTGGAGCACGTAATTTCCGCTGCGCCACCAAAGGACCTTCGCGGGCCGGTCCGCGATTACAACTCACTGATCGCGTCAGCTGGCGATGCCGAAATTGCCGAATATCGCGAACGTGCCGGTAGCATCGCGCCCGAGCAACTTGCAACGATCATTTATACGTCGGGCACCACGGGCGAGCCCAAAGGCGTGATGCTCACGCATTCGAATCTCAGCTCAAACGCCATCGATTCTTTTTCCGCGCAGGAATTTTTTCCTGGCGACGTCGCGCTTTCGCTTCTGCCGCTCGCGCACGTCTACGAACGCGTGAATGACTACGGCCTTTTGTTTCATGGCGTGGCGCTTGCGTATGTGGAACATCTCGATGCCGTTGCGCAGGCGCTGCTGGAGGTTCACCCGACGATTGCGGCGGCGGTTCCGCGGTTCTACGAGAAGATTTATGCCGGGATCATCGAGAAAGGGCATCGCGAGACCGGCTGGAAGCGCAAAGTGTTCGATTGGGCGCTGCGCGTTGCGCGCAAGGCTGTTCCCTGGCGTGCGCACGGCGGACACGTTGGCGCGGGTCTTTACGTGCAATGGCTGATTGCGAATGCCATTGTCTATAAGAAGATTCGCGAGGGGATTGGCGGGCGGATCCGTTTCTTTATTTCCGGCGG
The DNA here is from genome assembly GCA_963753205.1 of uncultured Acidobacteriota bacterium. Classification (GTDB taxonomy): domain Bacteria; phylum Acidobacteriota; class Terriglobia; order Acidiferrales; family UBA7541; genus Palsa-295. The sequence continues at coordinate 124,373 of CAVWBL010000008.1, forward strand.
TGCGCCCATCAGCGCCGAACTCGTGGAATTTTTTTGGTCGATCGGCATTCCGATCTACCAGGGATACGGGCTGACGGAAACGTCGCCCGTTGTCGCCGTCAATACCATGAAGGCCAATAAGGTTGGCACCGTCGGCCGGCCAATTCCTCACGTGGACGTGAAAATCGCCGCTGACGGGGAAATTCTCGTCAAGGGCCTTTGCGTGATGGAAGGGTATTACCACAAACCTGACGCCACGCGCGAAGTGCTCACGCCGGACGGCTGGTTCTCGACTGGAGATATCGGCAAGATCGACGAAGACGGGTATCTTGTAATCACCGACCGCAAGAAGGAGCTGCTGAAGACGGCGGGCGGCAAGTTCATCGCCCCTGCGCCAATCGAAAACGCGTTGAAAACGTCGCCGTATATTCTCAACGCGATCGTCGTGGGCGATCGGCGGAAATTCGCTTCCGTGTTGATTGTGCCGAATGCCGAGGCAGTAGCTGCCGCGGCGCAAAAGTCAGGACGGGCAAACTTTTCGCGCGACCAGCTTACTTCCGACCCGTGGGTACACGATTTGATAGAAAACGAGATCGAGCGGCTCATGGCGTCCTTCGCACAGTATGAGAAGCCAAAGCGTTTTGCGCTGATCGAGAAGGATTTTACGTACGCAGCAGGCGAGTTGACGTACACGCTCAAGCTCAAGCGTCGCGTGATCGAAGAGGAATACAAGGACGTAATCGCCGGCATCTATGCCGACGTAGAAGAGCCGCGCCCTCTGCCGCAGACGTGATCCGGAGTACAATAATCCGAAGGAATTCGGAGAACATTTCATGAATGACCAGCTTGTCATTGCGGGACGCGCGTTCAATTCGCGCCTAATCGTCGGTACGGGAAAATATCGTAGCTTTCAGGAGATGGCGCGCGCGCACGCCGCCTCTGGTGCGGACATGGTCACGGTTGCCGTCCGCCGCGTGAATCTTACAGACCGATCGAAGGAATCGCTGCTTGATTCCATCGATCGCGAAAAGATTTTCATCCTGCCCAATACCGCGGGATGCTATTCGGCCGACGAAGCGGTCCGTACGGCGCGCCTTGGGCGGGAGGTTGGTCTATCCGATTGGGTGAAGCTGGAAGTGATCGGCGATGAGCAGACGCTCTTTCCGGACACTGAGCAACTGATTAGCGCGACGAAAACGCTCGTCAAAGAGGGATTCACGGTGCTGCCGTACACCAGTGACGATCTGATTGTCGCCCGCAAACTGGTCGATGCGGGCGCAGCCGCCGTTATGCCCCTCGGAGCGCCCATCGGATCGGGTATGGGCATTCAGAACATCGCAAATCTGCGCATTTTGCGCGAACGCATTACCGAGGTGCCGCTCATCGTCGATGCGGGCGTGGGCACCGCTTCCGATGCGGCAATCGGGATGGAGTTGGGCGCCGACGGCGTTCTCATGAACACGGCGATTGCGGGAGCCCACGATGCTGTGTTGATGGCGGAAGCGATGCGCGCCGCAGTGGAAGCCGGCCGCAAAGCCTTTCTTGCGGGGCGCATCGAAAAGAAGCTCTACGCCACGGCGTCAAGTCCGCTATCCGCTGTAGTTCGCTAAATTATTTGCGTTGCGGGAGCCAACATGCTTGCGGCGCCCATTTGTATTATCGCTTTCCTCATCGAAATAATACGTGCCACAAAATATCAACCGATGCGTGTATCAGCACTCCGGGAACGAGTGATTTTGTCTTCATCCACGCGCGCCCATAAAAAAATCCTGCAATCGAGGCCAGCAGCACGTATTTCCAATTCGGGAATGGCGCATGCAAGATATGCGAGAAGCCGAAAATTACCGACGCGACGATCAATCCGAACCACTCATTCGAAAAGCTTCGCGATAGCAGATTCTGCAAAATGCCGCGAAATAGAAACTCCTCGGGCCATGCGGTAAAGAAGATAATCCCGATCATCACAAGGGGCTGAGCCCGATGGATTGAAGGCGCATACGTGATGAAGTGGATTTTCAGGCCGAGCGGAATCGCAATCGCCGCGAATACGAGAAGGTTAAATCCAGAATTGAATCCGAAGCCTCGTCGCCACTCGACGGCATAACCGGTGTCATCCAGATGCCGCACTAAAATGAATGCGGTCACGCCGGTCGCCAGGGCCAGAACCATCGAGAGGACGTGCGTCAGTGGCGGCGGATACGCAAAGATCCAGTACAGCCATTGTGCCCACACCGGCAGCCATAAGCAGACGACGGCCGTGTAATCCTGCCAAGCGCCGGCAGAGCGTCGGCTGCTGCTGCCGACGAGCAAAACCGGGGCGAGCACGTAAACGACGCCGCCGAGCGCGGTCTTCCAATTTCCCGCCACCAGGAGCGCGTAGCCAAGCAACGCAGCCAGCGGGTACAACACTGCAATAGGCGCGGCGCTGCCGAGCATGGTTTCGACGCGCGCCAGCACGTCCGGCACTGCCAGAAAAAGCTCAAACGCGAACAGGGCTGCCGCGACGACTAACGCCAGTGCGTATCGGCGCCCACCGTATCCCATGTAGCTTCCGGCGAAGCCTGCCGCCATCACGATTACGGCCCAAATCGCGAAGGTCACCGCGATCCCGATCCTGCGCGAATTGGCGCTCCCCGCCATCGGTCACGATTCTACTGGACCTTTCGCGCCTGTCGCTAAGAACTTGATTTGCACCGCAGCCTCGGCGATTCTGATCTTCAGGATGGCGACCGCAAACTCAACCGCAAACAGAATCGACTATCTCGATTGGCTTCGCGGATTTGCCGTGGCCGGCATGTTCGAGGTGCACTGCTACGACGCATGGCTCGGCGGAGCCGCGCGCCAATCGTCTTTTTTTCGCTGGAGCCAACTCAGCGGAACTCTTCCCGCGCCGCTGTTTATATTCGTTGCGGGTATCACGTTTGCCCTGATCACGAACAGCATGCGACGCAAGGGCGTCGAGCCAAACAAGGTCGCCGCGCGCACGATCCGCCGCGGCGCGGAAATTCTCGGGTTGGGCCTGCTGTTCCGCTTGCAGGAATTTGTTTTGGGCCAGCCGTCGGCGCCGGTGAGCGACTTAGGCCGCGTCGATGTGCTCAATGTGATCGGGGTCACGATCATGGGAATGGGAGTCCTTTGCTGGCTCCTGCGCCGTCCGATCGCAGCCGCTTTAGCGGCGATTGGCGTCGCGACCGCCATCTCGATGCTGACGCCGCCGCTCTGGAATAGCTGGCGACTGCACTGGCTGCCCTGGTATCTGGAGTCTTACATCAACGGTGTCCATAACCTTGGCGTCCCGCAACCGTGGCTGTTCCCAATATTTCCCTGGGCCGCGTTCGGGTTTGCCGGCCTTGCGGTGGGATTTTTCGTTTTCAGCGAATGGGCTTCCAACCACAGTTCGCAGTCGCTGGCGATCGTCGGAGCTGTGGGCGTAGCGGCGTTCTTTCTCTCAGAGTGGTTTGATTCGCTGCCCGTGCGTCTTTATGCTGTCTACGATTACTGGCACACCAACCCGGCCTTTTTTCTTGCCCGCGTGGGAATTGTGATGGGCATTATCGCGGCTGTCTACGCCTGGTGCCGCTGGGGATGGGCCAGCGTCGGCTTCAGTCCGTTCCAGCAGCTTGGAAAGACCTCGCTATTGGTTTACTGGGTGCACATGGAATTTGTTTACGGGCGTTTCACGATCCTCACGCAGCAGGCGCAGTCGATCTGGACGGCCACGCTCGGCCTTGTCGTGATATTCGTGGGCATGCTGTTGCTGTCGATTGCCCGTACAAAAGCGAAGGGCCATGGCCGCGAAATTCTTGCCTGGATCCGGCGCTTGCCTCAAACGGCGATGGGCGATTGAACGCGATCCTAAGCCTCCCATGAGAGAATAGGTGCCGACGGTCCCGACGAAATGCTGCGCAACTATCGAAAGTACCTCCTACTGCTTCTCGGCGCCGCGGCACTCACGTTTTTCCTTTATAAATTCCGCAATTCCATCTCGCTGGCGGGCTTCCACTGGTCTGACGTTGTCGCATCGATCCGTCAGGCGAGTTTGCCGCTCTTGCTCCTCTCCATGGTGACGATCTTCGCGTGTTATGCCGTCCGTTCGCTCCGCTGGATGCGCTTCTCGCGCACGCTAGGGAAATCGAATTTCTGGAGCGTTTACGGCGCCACCCTGATGGGTTTTTCCTGCGTTTTTCTACTGGGACGCGCTGGCGAGCCGGTGCGGCCCGTTCTGATCGCGCGCAAAGAATCGCTGTCGATGCCCGGCATGTTCGGCATCTATTTTCTCGAACGCATCTTCGATGTTGCCGCCTCGGTGGTCCTTGCCGGGCTCGCTTTGCTGCTTTTTCAAAAACAGGGCCCGATCGATGCCGAGCAGAGCCATCTCATCACCGTCGCGCGCTCCACCGGAGTGGTTCTCTTTCTCGGTCTCATCGCGGTGATCATTTTTCTGGTTTATTTCCGCTTCCATGGCGGCGAATGGCTCTCGCGCCGCCTGCAGCATCCAGCCTGGCGAAAAGGCTTCCGCGCCCGCCTCGCCTCGCTTCTCGAAGGCTTCAGCGAAGGCCTGCAGGCGGTCCGCACTTGGGGCGATCTCGCCGTATTAGTGGGTTATTCCGTGGTGCACTGGTCGCTCGTCGTTGTCGTTTATCTGTTCGTTGAGCACGCGCTTCGGCGGCAATTCTGGCGGCAATCTCCATCGGCGGCACGATTCTCGTCCTGGCCTTCACGCTCGTTGGGTCCGCCGTCCAGCTTCCGGGTGTCGGTGGCGGCGCGCAGGTCGCCACGTTCCTCGTCCTCACTGTCGTTTTTGACATCGCCAATGGACCCGCCGCGACCGTTGCGATTTGCGTCTGGCTGATCAGTTTCGCTTCTTGCTGCTTTGTCGGGATTCCATTATTGTTTCGCGAAGGTTTATCCATGAGCGACCTGCGCCGCATCGCCCGCGAAGAGGAACGCGAAAGCGAAGCCGATCTTTTGGCCGAAGCCGAGCGCGCCGCCCACGTCGAAGGACTTGCCTCGATGAAATGTCCGTTTTGCGCGCATCTCGAAGATAAGGTCGTCGATTCGCGCGAAGCGCGCACAGGTGACTCGTCCGGCGCCGCCGCGAATGCCTGAAATGCAACCGCCGCTTCACCACCTACGAGCGCATTGACGAAATTCCCTACATGGTCATCAAGAAAGATGGCCGCCGCGAAAAATTCGATCGCCAGAAAATCCTGCAGGGTTTGCTGAAAGCCTGCGAAAAGCGGCCTGTGCCGGTGGGCAAGCTCGAATCGATCGTCGACGAAGCCGAAGCCTTCGTCAGCGAAGCGTCCGAACGCGAGCGCACCACCACCGAAATCGGCGAGCTACTGATGAATCGGCTGAAGAAGCTCGACAAGGTGGCTTACGTGCGCTTTGCTTCCGTCTATCTGGATTTCAAGGATGTGAAAGAATTTATGGATGAGCTGAAGGGCCTGCTGAAGGACCGCGCGAAGAAATAGGGGCGAACCTACGCCTTCCAAACCCCGGCCGCGAACGTCTTGATCGCTGCGAAATCCGAGGCGCTCGTAGAGCTCGACGGCGCGCTTGTTGCATCGACGTCACCGTCAGCGACAGCGATTCGTAATTGCGCTGCCGCAGCGCGTGGATGGAGCGCTCCATCAACTGCCGCCCGATATTGTGGCCCTGATATCCCGGCATAACGCAAATTTGCGTCGTATGCCCCACGCGATCAGCGACGGTCGAAGTCAGAACCATGCCCAGCCAGCCGATCTCTCACCCGCGGGACGCAGCACAAACGACGCCTCGGGCAGGAAATGTGCCGCAGCCGGGCAGGAGCACGATATTCCGCAGGAACTTCATGCCGCCAGCCTCGCTGCGGTATTGATCGTTAATCTCGGCGTCTACGTGGTCGGCATAGGCTAGCTGAATCAGACCGTGCGGCCGGCTTCAAACGTGCGGTCGGCCCACGGCTCCATCGCAAAATCCAGTTGAGAGCGGTTGCCGCGTCATTTGCGCGTCGCGCAACGGCAGAAGCATGAATTGCCGCATGTGCAGCTTGAAAATCTGCGAGCGAGGAACACGGGATCGAGTTCCGTGCCAAAGGGCATCAGCTGCGCTTCGATTCGCTGCAAGTCGGGGCGTAGCCCGCAGCGCAGTCGAACATCTCGCGCAGCAGACTTTTGCGTCACGGGCGCCTGCTGCGCGTGCGAAGAGACGAACAGGCCGCCGATCAGGCCCTTGTGGTCTTCCAGGACGTAGAACCCGTAGCCGGCCGGACTGCCATTTTCGGTCGCTACGTATCCGCCAAGAGCCCGTGAATCGACGAATTGCCGGATCAGATCGATGGACGGCCGGTAATCCCAGTGAAGCTCCTCCCGCCAGCGAAGAACCTCTTCCTGGAACAGAGTTTCCAAGCTGCGAGCACGGACCTGCCGCAGGTCTACTATCTGCATAGCCGGAGATGAGCGCCCCTAACGCACAGTATATCGTGACGGATAAGAGTACATGCTGAGAAATAGTCTGACGCAATGCCCGGGCGCCCGGATTCAGTTGTGTTACCATTTTCTTCGCCGAGGCATGTGATGCTTGCGTGCCCGTGCGTTCGGATGGCCGTCCTCTCAGAACTCAGATATCCGACAACACGTCTCGCCAAGGCCTTTTCGGCCATCTTGGCGTTACTGCTTTTTGCATTCGTATCGGTCGCTGCAATTTCAGGCTACCTCCTGTACCAGACCCTTCGCCCGCCGCGAAACAACGCCGCCGTGAGTCTGGACAGTGATGATGGGGCATCCGCAAACGCTTTCCTTTCAGCTTGCGGACGGCTCCAGTCGCGACGGGTGGTTCTTCCCCGGTTTGCGCGGTGCGCCCACGATCGTGGTTTGCCACGGCTATCTCTCCCAGCGGTCGGATGTGCTCACTCTCGTCACTGCGCTTCAGGATCACGAATTTAACGTTTTCTTGTTCGATTTCCGTGGGCATGGCACTAGCCCGGCAGGAACCACGCTCGGCTATAGGGAAACCGGGGAACTACGCTCAGCTATTCAGGCGCTTTCCACGCGCGACGATGTGGATACTCAGCATTTCGGCCTTTGGGGCGTGGATATGGGCGGCTATGTTGTGCTGGAAGTTGCGTCATCCGACCCGCGGATTGCCGCCATCGCCGTTGACAATGCATACGCCGACCCGCGCGATATGATGCAGATCCAGGTGAATCACAGCGGTCTTAACGTGATCCCGTTCGTCAGCCGTTTCACGGATTTCGGTTTCCGGATGCTGAATTATGATTTTCGCCACGAGCCTCCGGTCACGACGCATCTCGCACAACTCAAAACCATCCCCAAGCTCTTTATTGTCTCCGGAGAGCAGACCTATCTGGCCAACGCCGTCTCGAACCTCTATGAGCACGCGCCCGATCCGAAACAGCTGCAGAGGAATCAGGTGACCTACGCCGACATGTCCGACGATGACCGCAAGACTTACGAGAACATGGTCGTCAGCTTCTTCCTGCAAAGCATTCCACCGTCGCACTAAGTGTTGCGTTTCTCTGCGGTTGCGTCTCCGTCGTGAGCTGCCGTTGCTTGGATTTGCCTGCTATACGACGCCGCGCTTCAATTCCTCGAGCGGATAGAACGTCCCGCGCCAAATGATCCCGCCCTGCTTGAGGGTCACGAATGTCGATCGCATGATCATCCAGGCGAAAATCAGCGCACCAATCGGATACGTAAACGCATAAATCCACGGCGCATCGAATTCGAGGGCAACACCGATCTCCGCAATCACTGGGAACGCAATTGAAACGAGGGTGAGCCCCCGCGCCAATCCATGCACAAACGGCAGCGCCGCCACGGGTAACACGCACATGAGGAGCAGGCCGAAAACCTGTAGGGAAGACAGCCAAAGCCGGTAGCCTGAGCTCGCGAAGAAATTTTTCGTCGTGCCGCGCACGATGTTAACGACGCCCGCGTGCCAGTGCACGCTCACGGCTTTTCCGGCCTTTGCCACGCCCGAGCGAATCCCGGCCTCTTTGGCGATTTTGCCGAGCTTTATGTCGTCGATCACTTCCATCGCAAGCCGCCGGTGCGTGCCCATCTTTTCGTACGCGCTGCGGCGGATCAGTTGAAATGCGCCCACGCCTGCGTACCAGTTCGAGCGCGGGTTGCTTGCCGCATAAGGCCGCGTGCCGCCGACTAACGCAAGCCCAAAGAACGTCATGGCGATCTTTTCGCCGAACGTGTACATCTTTGGTTCGCCGAGCAGAGTGAGATGATCCCAACCCTTTGTTTCGGCGAGAGCGATCGTACGGCGGAGCAAATCCCGCGCGAAATGTACGTCGGCATCGGTGAAAACGAGCCACTCGCCCGTGGAATTTTCGTAAGCGGTTTGCAGCGCATGCGGCTTGCCGAGCCATCCTTCGGGAAGGGAATCGATGCGAACCGCCTGCAGCCGCGAGTCTTTGCCGGCTGCGGCTGCCAGGACCTTGCCCGTCACGTCTTCGGACCGGTCATCTACGGCAATCACGTCGTAGCGCGGATAATCGAGTGAAAGGAACGTCTCGAGCGCGGCCGGCAGTTTTTCGGCTTCATCGCGTGCGCCAAATAGGATCGAGACGGTCGGGCAGCGTTCGTTGGGAAGAGGCGCGAATTTCGCCAGCGACGGCATCGAAGGGACGCCGACCGCTAGATCAATCCCGAGGAGGATCCAGAGAAGCGTGACGAATCCGAGCGAGGCAATCCAAAATAAATGCGCGAAGAGATGCACGCGGAATTTCCTCCACAGGTTGCGGGCGAACACGCTATGCTACCACGCAGAGGATGCGCGTGCTTTTGTGCGCGAGCGCGGCTTTCTCAGCTGAAACAGGTGTCGGCAAGACTGGGCCGGTTTCCCATGTTCGTAGTGGGGAGAAGCCGTGCGTGAAGCCTGCGTTCCTAACCTAGAAATGGGAGTTGTCATTCCGAGGGTGCTTTTTGGTTTAGAAATCTGCTTGTTTGGGTTTTGATTTGTGGAGGAAGACTTGAAACATTTTCAGATCCCCGTAGAGCACACCACGCTCGCCAATGGCTTGCGCGTGGTCGTCTCGCAGGACCGGACGGCGCCGGTCGTGACGGTGGGCGTCTATTATCAGATTGGTTTTCGCCTCGAACCGCAGGGCCGCAGCGGCTTCGCGCATCTTTTTGAACACATGATGTTTCAAGGCTCGGAAAACGCCGGCAAGATGGAGCACATCCGGCTAATCAATTCCTCCGGCGGTTTGCTCAACGGCACGACGAACTACGATCTGACGAATTACTTCGAGTCGGTGCCATCGAATGCGCTGGAGCGCGTCCTTTGGCTTGAAGCCGACCGCATGCGCGCGCTGAAGGTCGATGACGAAAATTTGCGCAACCAGCGCGACGTAGTCAAAGAGGAAGTCCGCGTCAATGTGATGAATCAGCCGTACGGCGGCTTTCCGTGGCTTGATCTCCCGCCCGTCGCGTTTCGCAATTGGCAGAACGCTCACAATTTCTACGGCGATTTTGCAGACCTCGACGCCGCCAGCCTCGAAGACGTGCAGCGATTCTTCCACACGTATTACGCTCCGAATAACGCCGTGCTACTCATGGTTGGGGACCTTGAACCTGCCGGCGCTTTCGAAATGGCCCGTAGATATTTCGAAAATATTCCCGCGAATCCTAAGACGCCGCGCACTGACGTGACTGAAAAGTCTCAGACGGAAGAGCGCCGTGGCGAAGTGGAGGAGAAATTCGGGCCGCTGCCGGCGATTGCCGTGGGCTACACGCTCCCCGAGCGCGGTAGCCCCGAGCGCAACGCCGCGGGCATCGTCGACCGCGTCTTGCACGGAGGCCGGGCTGGCCGGATTTTTCGCCGCCTCGTTCTCGAGAAGCAGATTGCCGTCGAAGCCGACGGTCACGCCGAGATTTTTGACACCAATGGCCCCACACAAATGGTGACACGCATTTTTTACAAGCCGGAGTTCACTGCCGACCAGACGATGGCCGTCTTCGACGAGGTCATCGCCGAACTGCATGACAAGCCGATTTCGCAAGAGGAGCTCGACGCCGTGAAAGTGAAGTTTCGCTCGGATTATTACTCGATGCTCGAAGGTGGCATGGGTTCTTACATGCCGCGCTTCGGCCTGATGCACTATCTCGCCTGCTTCACGCTATTCGACAGCGACCCCGATCGCATCAACACCGTGCTCGAAGGTTTCCTTAGTGTCACGCCGGTCGAAGCGCAGGCCTTCGCACGCAAGTATCTCGTCGCGAACAACCGCGCGACCGTCCTTCGGCAACCCACTGCGCTGAAAGGGGCTGCCCGATGACCACGACAAGCACCGTGCCGCAAAAGCCTGCTTCACCGCGCTCCACGCCACCAAGCCTCACTCCGGAGCGCCCCGTACAGTGGCCGCGCCGCGAAGTCCGCACGCTTCCAAACGGCCTCCAGGTCGTGTTGGCCGAATCGCACGCGTTTCCGAAAATAGCCGCGCAACTTTATTTTCGCGCGGGCAACGCCCTCGTCGCGCATCGTTCGCCCGGCCTCGCCAGCATGACGGCCACGGTCGTACGCACCGGCACTGCGTCGCGCAGCAGCAATCGCATCGAAGAAGACCTTCGCCGCATGGGCGCTGACCTTGGGACAAGCGCAGGCGCGGATTCGAGCAATATTTCGGTCGCCGGACTCTCCGAATTTTCCGCCGGCCTGCTTGATCTTGTTGGCGATCTTGCGCGCAATGCATCCTTCCCCGAAGACGAATTCGAGCGCGAACGCCGCCAGCGCTTCGAGGAAGTAAAAATCGAGCGCACCACCCCCGGCTTTCTCGCCAACGAACGTCTTCGCCGCGTTCTCTTCGGGCAGCATCCGTATGCGATTGTTGCGCCGACCGAGGCGCAAGTCGGCGCTTACAAGCGCGACGATCTGGTCGCCTACTACAAGCAGCACTATTCGCCATCCGATGCCGTGCTCATCGTGGTCGGCGATTTTGCCACCGCCGAAATGTTCGCGCAGATCGAACGCACCTTTGGCGATTGGCGCTCGCCTCAACCTGAAGCGCCGCACCCGCCCGAGCCGCCGCACGCCGCAGGGCGGCACGTACATCTCGTTCATCTCCCGGGCAGCGTGCAGACGCAGGTGCTCGTCGGTAACCTTGCGATCACGCGGCGCGCGCCGGATTGGCACGCCACCGTTCTTGCCAACGCGATTTATGGCGGCGCATTCCATTCGCGTCTTGTGATGAACATTCGCGAGCAAAAGGGCTACACGTACAGCCCGCGCAGCGGCGTAAATCCTCTGCGCCAGCACGGCTACTTCAGCGTTTCGGCTGCTGTGCGTAATGACGTCGCCGCCGCGACGCTTACCGAAATCTTCTACGAAATGGATCGCATTCGCGCCCTGCCCGTCACGCCGGACGAACTCGATAGCGCGCGCAATTACCTCACGGGCGTATTTTCCCTCGGTGTCGCTACGCTCGATGGCCTGATCGGCCAGCTATCTACCGTGTATCTGGATCGCCTGCCGGAAGACTATCTGGAAGAGTATCGGGAACGCGTCCGCTCATTGACCGCCGAAGATGTTCTCGCCGCGGCGCGGCGCCATTTCGACTCAGCCGATTCGCAGATCGTCCTCGTTGGCGACCGCGCCCAGATCGGCGAACAGGCCGCGCTCTTCGGCGACGTCACCGCCTACGACGCTCAAGGCGAAACCCTGAAGAATTGAACGCAAAACAAGCGTCCTCATCCTGAACTCGTCCGCGAATACGGGCGAGCTAAGGATCTTGCTGCCCGGCTCCGTGCGACTCGGCGGCTCTGTGACGAGCCCGCCAGCGCTACAACTATTTTCGATCAGTGCTTACACAAACCACCCGATGGAGGTCCACGACTATGGCGTCAAGCTACTAGGGGTGTCACTAACAGGAGGACAAAATGCCAGGCGTAATCACTTACTGCCCGATGTGTCACGGCCGTTTGCTCACGGCGGACGCGCCGATTGGTGACCTCAAAGTCCAGCGGCTCGCTGGCGAGACCTATTATTGTCCCTCCTGCGAAATGTTTGTCGAACCAGCCGAATCACACGGCACTTCGGGCGAAACTCTTTCTAGCATCGATCCGGACATAACTCCCGAAGACCGCGGTCGCCCGCGCGCCGCCGGCTCAAACGCGGGCGGCAGCCAGCGCGGTGACCTCTCCGATCAAGGCGCGACGCAGTGGCGCCGCGATGCTCGGGACACTGAGCGCAACACTTGGAAAGATAAAGACTAAAGTAGAAAGTGGGCGTTCGAAATCTGGCTGCGTGCTTGCGAACCTCATAGTCTGTTACCACCGGCTATTCGCGGATCGATTGCTGCAATCGAGGCCCCTGTTCCGCTCTTTCCCGCGCGCCGTTCAGCATAATGATGTATATTCGTCGCGCAGCCGTCATTACTGTGATCAAAACGCAGGATCGAAAATGTCTGCAACAGTGTCGTCCATCAACCGTTCGCTAATGGCCGGGCTTTCGGCTGTGCGCTTCGCCGTGAGCGATTCGGTCCCTGCCCCGGCAGCCGTCGGAGCTTCACTCCTACTTTCTGCCGGAAAGGCCAGCTCTAGCTGCTTCTTCTGCCGCCTGTCGCTCATGAGTCGCGCCGCTTACTCACCACTTCCCTTACCCTCCGGCGGAGGACCGTTTGGGCCTTCCTCACTCGCGCGAGTACTTTGCGCCCTCTGCTGACTTCTCCCGCCCGGTCAGGATGGATCACTCCATCCTCAGTCGTGATTTCGTGACAAACGGGAGATCTCCCGAGCTAAGTTCAGCCGCCTTCAGCGCACAACCGCTGGATTTACATCCAGTGCCCTTGATGAATATGGGCTTCGCAGTCGTTTGTAGGACCAGAACCCCGCCCCTCTTCGTTTTTTAGTATCTAAGCGTCGAGTGAAATGTGTTTCCAAAACTTCGGAAGAGTCACAGCAGCTGATGCGTTTTCTGTCCTGCAGCAATCGCCAGCGGCACCTGTTCCGCAATCTCCAGCCCATAGCCTTCGAGCGCCACCACGCGTCGCGGATGATTTGTCAGCACGCGAATCCGCCGCAGACCCAGATCGATCAAAATCTGTGCGCCGATTCCGCTTTGCCGTTGGACTGTCCGTTGCGCCGCCAAATCCTGTTCATGCCGTTCGCGCGTGTGAAAACGAATCGCGGACAGCGCCGCTCCTTCCAATAGTTGCGGATCGATCTTAAATCCCCGCCCCGTCTGATGCAGATAGACGAAGACGCCGCGATTCTCCTTCGCAATCGCCGCCAACGAACGCTCAATTGTCGAGTGGCAATCGCACGCGGTCGACGCGAAGACATCCCCGGTAAGGCAATGCGCATGTACGCGCACGAGGGGCGGCGCCGTTTCTGCGCTTGAACTCGCGTCCACATTCCCGCGTACGAGTGCCACATGCACTTCCTGATCCACGTCGCTCGCATACGCGATCATCCGAAAGTCGCCGTGCGGAGTCGGCAAAATCGACTCCGCGATGCGCCGGACGTATCGTTCGTGCTGCATACGGTAGCGGATCAGGTCCGCCACCGTGAGCATTTTCAGGCCGTGCTCCTTGCAGAATTCTACGAGCTGCGAAACGCGCGCCATCGTCCCATCGTCATTCATCACTTCGCAGATCACGCCCGAAGGATCAAGTCCTGCAATCCGCGCAAGGTCAACCGACGCTTCCGTTTGCCCCGCGCGCACGAGCACGCCGCCGGGCCGCGCACGCAATGTATAGACGTGTCCAGGCCGCGCCAAATCCTCCGGTCGCGACTTTGGATCGGTCGCCGTAAGAATCGTCGTCGCTCGGTCCGATGCGCTCGTGCCCGTCGTTGTGCCGCGCAACGCGTCGATCGGCTCGCAAAACGGCGTCCCGAACATCGACGTATTTCGCGGCGATATCGGCTTCAGGTCGAGCACATCGCAACGTTGCTCGGTCAGCGCCAGGCAGATCAGCCCGCGCCCGAATTTCGCCATGAAATTGATGGCTTCCGGCGTGATCTTCTCGGCTGCCATCGTCAGGTCGCCTTCGTTCTCGCGATCCTCATCGTCCACAAGGACGATCATCCGTCCCTGCCGAATGTCGGCCAGAGCCTCTTCCACGCTCGCGAAACCCGCGTTCCTGTTCGTCATGACCTATATCATAGCGCACTCAACAAAAGGTTTCCGCGGAAGCGGTGAAACCACGTTCACGCGCTGTTAAATTAGTAATAAAAGAAGACCGCCGGAGAGATGTGAAATCGCTTACTCAACTTCTCAATGTGCGACTTGTTCAGGCCACGCTTTTTGCGCAGGATTTCAGACACGATGCTTTCCGAACCAAAAATTGGCACGAGATCCTTTTGCCTCAGCCCGTTTGCATCCATTAGCGTGCGAAGCACTTCGACTGCGGAGGCGTCTGGAACCCAATGGTGCTCCTCTTCGTAAGCCTCCACTAGCGTCAACAAGACTTCGGCGTACTTTTCTTCTTCAGTCGAAGGCCTCTCTTTGCTGGCGATTTTATCCAGCACCGACAAATACTCCTCATGCTGGCGCTCGGATTTAATCGGCGTTGGCGACCCCACATCCAGCGCGTATTTTTCGGCAACGGCAATCATTGTTTGTGCCACCCCCTCTCTTCGTATTCAGCTTGGCTCAGAATTGCCCTGATGTAGACCATCTTCCACTTATATTTGATCGTAGCGATCAGACGACACTTGTTATTGCTTATGTCGAAAACCACGAATCGACCGACTACGTCTGAGCTCCTCCAACTGTTTCCTACGTACGCAAAATTGTTCCAATCGGCGTTTCGCGTGACTTTGTACCATCCGGCTAATGAGGCGCCCCATTCGCTATGCCGTGCGGTCGCTTCTCGAATGGCCTTCCGGCTAACGATCCGCATGTCCATAATCTTCGCATTGTGCGAAGTTAGAGCTGTTATCGACGGTTTCTCACGTCGCGTGTCGGCTTTCTCTCGGAACGCGAATATATCTGAGGAAGGTATCTCACATAGACGTTGCGCTTTGACGAAACTACGGTGTAGATTTGGGCCGCTTCATCGACTCAAACCAAAAGAGACAGAACCATGCCGAAACTTCCTTCGACGAAAGAACTTTCCCGCCGCGCGCTGCTGCAAAGCACCGCGATCGGCTTGGGTAGCCTCGGAGCGCTCGATCCGCTCGCGCCAAATGCAATAGCAGCGCCACAAAATCCGCCATCCGCGCCAGAAGCGCTCCAGCCCTTCAATCATTTCCCGCGTATGATGCAGGACTATTTCGTCACGCGCCTAGCCGAAATCGAAAGGCTCGGTGACAAACGTCGCGCCGCCCTGCAATCCAAATCCGACGCCGAAGCCTACGTACAGGAAGTTCGCCGCAAAATCCGCGAATGCTTCGGCCCCTGGCCGCAGAAAACGCCTCTAAACCCTCGCCTCACCGGCACAATCGATCGCGGCGCCTACAAAATCGAAAAGGTAGTCTTCGATAGCCGCCCGCATTTTCCGGTTACCGCGAACGTCTACGTTCCCGCGAAGCGAAATGGTCTTGCGCCCGGCGTGGTTTCGCCCTGCGGCCACACGGCGAGCGGCAAAGCGGACACGGAATATCAATCGTTCGGACAGAGCCTCGCGCGTCTCGGCTACGTCGTGTTGATTTACGACCCCATCGGCCAGGGAGAGCGCTATCAATACGTGGATGCGCAACTTAAGCCGCGCCATGGCGGAGGCACGTCCGAACATCTCTACGCCGGCAATCAACAAGTCCTGGTCGGTGAATTTTTCGGCGCGTGGCGCGCTTGGGACGGCATCCGCGCGCTCGATTATCTGCGCACGCGTCCCGAAGTCGACGCAAAGCGCGCCTGCGTAACGGGCCACTCCGGCGGCGGCACGCTCACCACTTGGCTCACCGCGCTCGACGATCGCTGGTGCGTTTCCGCACCGAGCTGTTTCGTCAACACCTTCCGCCGCAACATGGAAAACGAGCTTCCCGCCGATCCCGAGCAGTGTCCGCCGCACGCGCTCGCGCTCGGACTCGATCACTCCGACTTCATCGCGGCGTTCGCGCCAAAGCCCGTGATCGTTCTTGATGAGGAACGCGATTTCTTTGACGTTCGCGGCGCGCAGGAAGCTGTCGCGCGCCTCAAGGCTCTTTACAAGCTGCTTGGAGCCGAGGAAAACGTGGCGTTCTCTCTGGGCCCCGGCTATCACAGCTACGGAAAAGAGAACCGCGAGGCGATGTATCGCTGGTTCAATCGCGTCACGAAAATCGAAGGCCCGACGGTCGAGCCCGAAATCACCGTCGAAAAAGAGGAAACGCTCTGGTGCACGCCGCACGGCCAAGTCGCCGAATTCAAGCCGCGCACCGTCTTTTCATTCACGAAGGAAATTGCCGAATCGCTCGATAAGCAGCGCAAGCCGCTCGACGACGCGCAACTTAAAAAAGAACTCGCCAGCGCCCTGAAAATCGAATTGCCGGCCGGCGCGCCCGATTACCGCATTCTCCGGCCCAACAATAACCGCAAGTATCCGAAAAAATACGCAGCCACCTACGCCGTCGAAACCGAGCCGGGCATTTTCTCGCTCGTCTATCGCTTGTCGGACACGGCGCTGGAATCGCGCATTCCGCGCAGCCCCTTGCGCGCGATTCTTTACGTTTCGCACCATTCAGCCGATGACGAGCTGCGCAACGACCCTCTAATCGCCGAAATCATCCAACAGGAGCCCGATTCCGCCGTTTTCGCGTGCGACGTTCGCGGCATCGGCGAATCGCAGCCCCATACCTGCGGTGTAAAAGATTTTGCCGAGCCTTACGGCAGCGACTATTTCTATGCTGTGCATTCCATCATGCTCAGCCGACCTTACATCGGCCAGAAGACGTTTGACGTTCTGCGCCTTCTCAATCTCCTGAAATCGACGGGCCACGACGAAGTGCACCTGGTAGGGAAGGGCTGGGGCGCAATTCCCGCCGCATACGCAGCGCTGTTGTCCGACGAAGTCGCGCAGGTCACCCTGAAAAACGCGCCCGAAAGCTACCGCGCAATCGCCGAATCCGAAGACTACAATTGGCCGCTCTCCTCCTTCATCTCCGGCGTCCTGAAGTCCTTCGACCTGCCCGACTGCTACCGTGCCCTGGCCCCCAAGCACCTCCGCCAACTCGACCCCGCCGGCCCGGCAGGCGTAAAGGTCTAGCGTAGCGGCCGCCGTTGCGCGCGAATTTTGCGCGCGGTTCTCGGTGGGCGTTTTTGAGTTTGCTTCTGTAGCGGGCGCCTTTGACTTTCATCTGCTGGTGTCTTGCGTTTAAAGGTTTAAACGTAGCGCCGCGGCCTTCAGCGCGGCAGCAGTTCGCCTGTTCGCGTCTCGCGTGCAAATCACCAGCCGGTTCGTCGAAGACCGGGAATTGCGTCGAAATGCCGGTCTTGACTCAAAATACCCAGGCTGTGCTGCTGGCAGAGGGCCGCGATCCACACATCGTTTGATGGAATCGGTTTTCCGGCCAATCTGAGTTCGGTACTGATCGAGGCGTAATAACGGGTCGTCTGCTCGGTAACATCCAACACGTCGCAATCGCCTGTTAGGTCTTCCAACCATCTGCTATAGCGGGCTGCATGACGGGAGTGCGCAATACCGTAGCGATATTCTCCGATCACGATAACCGGAATGGCCACGCGATCAAGCCTAGCCAAAATCTTTACGATGTTGGCGTTTTCCTCAGCGGCGGCGGAGACCGCATTAGTATCCAAAATCACGTATCTAGTTCCGCAGTCCAGGCCTCTGGATCGATTCTTTCAAATGCGTCGTCAATCGCCTTGTTAATCCGCTTTGTCTCTTTGCGGAGATCCGTGAGCTTGCCTACGTGCTTCATCCACGGCCTTTTCTCGGCCGCACCGGCCGAAGCCGTAAGCTTCTCCTCAACGGCCTCCGTGACGAACTGCCGCAAAGGCACGCCTCGCTCCGCCGCCTTCGACTTCGCGCGCCGAAAAACAGCATCCGGAATTTCCAACGTCGTCTTCATAACTCGATCCTCCCATATTTATGGGACGATCGTCAAATCATTGCGCGCCTGAAGCAACGTACATGCGGTGTTTTTTTTGCGTGGGACAGCGGCCCGAGCATTAATCAGGAATAGACTTTACGTTCTAGGAGCATCACGGGCTTAAAAAAAGGCGGTTCGGTCGTAAGATCGAACCGCCTCTTCGCTTGCGTAAAGCAGATCCCTCGTCGGCTCGACTGCGGCCTCTGTCGGGATGACAGCTTAATTTAGTACATGCCGCCCATGCCGCCGCCGGGCATACCGCCGCCGGCACCGGCTCCTGCGCCCTTCTTGTCGTCTTCCTTGATGTCGGCGACGAGAGCTTCCGTCGTGAGCATCAGGCCGGCGATGGACGCCGCGTTCTGCAGCGCCAGGCGGGTGACTTTGGCCGGATCGATGACCCCGGCGGTGACGAGGTTGCCGAATTCCCCGGTGTCCGCGTTGAAGCCGAAGTTATCGTCCTTCGATTCGCGGATGCGGCCGACGATCACGGCACCTTCGTGTCCGGCGTTGTGAGCGATCTGACGGCAAGGCTCTTCGAGCGCGCGCTTGACGATGTTCACGCCGATGGCTTCGTCGCCCTCGAGCTTGAGCTTATCGAGCGCGTTGAGGCAGCGAAGCAGCGCCGTGCCGCCGCCGGGAACGATGCCTTCTTCCACGGCTGCGCGGGTGGCGTGCATCGCGTCTTCGACGCGAGCCTTCTTTTCCTTCAGCTCGGTCTCGGTGGCCGCGCCGACTTTAATCACGGCGACGCCGCCGACGAGCTTGGCAAGCCGCTCCTGAAGCTTCTCGCGGTCGTAGTCCGAGGTGGTGTCCTCGACCTGCATACGGAGCTGCTTCACGCGGCCCTCGATCTCGGCGGCTTTGCCGCCGCCTTCGACGATCGTGGTATTGTCCTTATCGATGGTGATCTTCTTGGCTTTGCCGAGGTCTTCCATCTTGACGTTCTCGAGCTTGATGCCGAGATCTTCAGTGATGGCCTTGCCACCGGTGAGGATGGCGATGTCTTCGAGCATGGCCTTGCGGCGGTCGCCGAAGCCCGGGGCCTTCACGGCAGCAACTTGGAGCGTGCCGCGGAGCTTGTTGACGACGAGAGTGGCCAGCGCTTCGCCTTCGATATCTTCGGCGATGATGACGAGCGGCTTGCCCGTCTTCGCAATCTGCTCGAGCAGCGGGAGCAGGTCCTTCATCGAGCTGATTTTCTTCTCGTGGATCAGAATGCGGGCGTCTTCGAGTGCGACTTCCATGCGCTCGGGATCGGTGACGAAGTATGCGGAGAGGTAGCCGCGGTCGAACTGCATACCTTCGACCACTTCGAGCGTCGTCTCCATCGTCTTCGATTCTTCGACGGTGATCACGCCGTCCTTGCCGACCTTTTTCATCGCTTCCGCGATGATCTAGCCGATCTGCTTGTCGTTGTTGGCGGAGATCGTGCCGACCTGGGCGATCATGTCGCCCTTGACGTCACGATGGAGCTTCTGAACTTCGCCAACGGCGACTTCGACGGCGCGCTCGATGCCGCGCTTGAGAGCGGTCGGGCTGGCGCCGGCGGCAACGGTCTTCACGCCTTCGCGGAAGATTGCCTGCGCGAGAACGGTGGCGGTGGTGGTGCCGTCGCCGGCTACGTCGGACGTCTTGCTGGCGACTTCACGAACCATTTGCGCGCCCATGTTCTCGAGAGGGTCCTGGAGTTCGATTTCTTTTGCTACGGTGACGCCGTCCTTGGTGATGATCGGCGCGCCGAACTTCTTTTCAATCACCGCATTGCGGCCCTTGGGACCGAGTGTGATCTTCACGGCATCCGCAAGAATGTTGACGCCGCGCAGGATCGACTGGCGCGAATTCTCACCAGTTACGATTTGCTTTGCCATCTGTGTGTCTCCTATTTTTCTTCAAACTTGATTTCGTGCTTTGCTGTGCTGCTGGGATCTCGTTTGGCGAGCGCCCGGCTTCATCGAGCGAACGCCGTGAATTGCGGTTAAGCCGAGTTACTTTTTGCCGCCGGCTGCTTTGGCTGCCGGGCCGATCTTGGCGAGGATTTCATCTTCCTTGAGAATCATGTATTCCTCGTCGTCGACTTTGATGTCGTTGCCAGAATATTTCCCGAAGAGAATCCGGTCTCCCGGCTTCACATCGAGAGGGATGAGCTCACCCTTTTCGCGACGGCCGCTGCCGACTGCGACGACTTCGCCCTCTTGCGGTTTCTCTTTGGCCGAGTCCGGGATGATAATGCCGCCCTTGACGACTTCCTTCTCCTCGAGGCGACGGACCAGGACGCGGTCGTGTAGCGGTGTGATATTGACTGCCATTTGCAATTTCCTCCGATGATGCAGTGAAGTTGGCTTGGGAGGAGCGCAGACCACCACGCCGATGATTAGCACTCCTCGCCAGCGAGTGCCAATATAGCAGAGCAGAAGTGTGTGTCAAGGCAAATTTTGTTAAAATATGACAACGTCACGCTAAGATTTGGCTCATTTGTTGTAAGCCGCTGTAAATAAGGCGCTTGATTCGTATCTCGCGTCGTTGAACGGTGCGTTTCGCACATTGAGTTAAGAATCGCTTCGGGACTAGAATTCTGGCACTGGCATCCGGTAAACGAGATAGGTAAGACAAGCAAAACCATTGGCGACGCTCTTTTATCTACGGTTGATTGGGCTGACGACGGGAACGGTCGTCTACTTGTTCCTGCTCGCGCTGATCTTGGGGCATCGCCGACCGCGCACGTTTGAGCGCCTCCTCTTCTTTCTCGTGCTCGCGCTGTTCATGATTTATGCGGGCGGCCTGCTCGAGATGAATGCGAGGATCGAGTACGCGTTCGCGCCGGATGCGACGCGGCTACTCTATTCGCTGCTGATTATGCTCGGGCTGCTTTCCGTGCCCGCGCTGATGGTGCATGCGCATCTGCAGTTTTATGACATGGCTGCGCCAGCAACCGTACCGCGATGGGCCAAGGTGCTGGTCTTGGCGCCGCTCTACGTTGCACCGGCGCTTTCGTTTATTGTGCCGTTTTTGGCAAGAAGGCCGCCGACACGCGCCGGCGTGCGATTTGGGCCGCGCTTCGGGCCACTCGACCAGATCGCACCGCGCATGGTGCGGTTTTTTCCGTGGACGCCGGAGGCGACGTTCGTTTTCGTGGCGATTCTGCTGAGCGTGGCGATCGATTTCGGCATTTTGAATTTGAAGCCGAAGCTGGCGGACGCGGACCGGCGATTTTTCAAATGGATGGTCGGCGTTTCGTCTGCGGCGATGGCCCTGCTATTTGCGACGCAATTGTATCGGCGTTTTCAGACGCCTCAAATCGAGGCGTTGAGCGTAGCGCTGATCGCGGTGAGCCTGTTGCCGGGCGTGCTCTTCGGCTACTACGCGCTGCGGCACAATTTTCTGGATTTCGGCGAACAGCGCAACCTGGTGTATGCGCTTTCGGCGACGGTGCTGGCGCTGTTGTATCTGGCGCTGGTGCGGCGCGTGAGCGGATGGCTGGCGCCCGTCTTTCCGCAGGAAGCGACGGCGGCGGTGCTGCTCTTTGTGCTGATATTTTTGTTTGAGCCGGTGGAGCGGCTGATCGGGCCGACGCTGCACAGAAAATTCGGGGAGCGGGTGGAGCGTTTGCAGCGGCTCACAACTGAACTACAGTCTGAGGCGCGGCAAGGCGATGTGAATGCGCTGATCCTGTTCACGGAGGAGAGGATCAAGGAACAGTTTGGGCTGGCCGCGGTGCGAATAACGCCATCGGCGCAGTCACCCGAAGAGCCCCTTCGGGCGCCGGGAGGACTGGGGCATTCGTTTGCGGTGCCGCTAGTAAAGGGTGGGCAGACGATCGGCATATTGGAAGCGGCTTCGACTGGCGTTTATCTGACAGGGGAAACGACGGGGGCGCTGGAATTTCTGGCCGACCAGCTGCCTGCGTTGATCGATCTGGCGCGATTGATCGAAGAAAAGGTGCAACTGGGGCGCGAACTTGCTGAACGCGAGCGGATGGCGTTGGTGGGGCAGATGGCGGCGAGCGTTTCGCATAATCTACGGAACCCGTTGAGTTCGATGAAGACGATTTTGCAGGTGCAACTGGAAAATCCGGAGTTGCCGACTGGAATGCGGCAGGATTGCGCGCTGGTGGTGGGCGAAATTGATCGCATGAGCGCGAAGTTGACGCAGCTGCTGCAATTTTCGCGGCCTTCGACGAATGGGCAGCAGGTGGAGGCGGTGCGGCTGGCGCGGGAAGCGGCGGAGCTATTCCGGCGTGAGGCGGAGCGGCGAGGCGTGCGGGTACAATTCGAAGCGCCTGATAGGGAGATTTTTCTTCATGCGTCGGCAGATGCGCTGAACGAAGTGATCTCCAATCTTCTGCTAAATGCGGTCGAGGCGCAGCCGGAGGGCGGAGACGTGCGCGTCGGAGTCGAAGCGAAGAACGGCGATCTCGAGATTTGTGTTCAGGATGCCGGGCCGGGAATTTCGGTCGAAATGCGCGAGAAAATCTTTCAACCGTTTTACACGACAAAGGCCACGGGAACGGGGTTAGGCTTAGCGATTGTGTTGCGGCGAGTGGCGGAAATGGGCGGGACGATCACATGCGAAAGCCCGCTCGAAGGCGGGCGCGGGACGCGGTTTCGCGTGCGCGTCCCGCAAGGGCGCGGCCTGAGACGAGCCGCTAGCTGTTTCGCTTAGGCACCCCCTTTTTACCCGGCGGTGATAAGACTCGCGGCGTTCGAGAGGAAGAAACGCGATGGCGGGTTCGGGGAATCAGTCGGCCGCGAGGGTGCCTCGGCCTCACGGCACGTTGCCTAATCAAGCTAATGTGCAGGTTCATGGGAGCGGCACGGCTCCGCTCGCGAACGCAAACGGCCCGGTGCAAACTATCTCTGTCGCGCAAGCCGTCGAGCAATACATTCAAACGCTTCTTGTAGACAGCTCGTTTCTTGGGATTCCTATACGCGTCCACAGCATTCTCGCGGCGCGCCTAAAGGATGTCGAGGTGGCGCTCGATTACGTTAAGAACCAGCAGAAGCACGGCATCGCAACCATTATCGGAAAACAAGGGCCGGGTGCCGGAATCCATACGTACGGATGCGCCATAGACGTAAACTATGAGACGAGTCCGTATCTAATGCATGAGTCCGGCGAAGCAGCTTTGGATGCGACGCTGCCGCCCGTATATAACCGTATTGCAATGTTTATTCTGGGCCGGGTTTCGGTCATCCCGCTCGACATCACAAAGTACAACACCCCCGCACACCGTCAGGCGATGTACACCGCACTGAAACAGGAAAGCGATGCGATGAGGTGGTACTTCGGTGTGTATATGCGGGATCCGAACGGGATGCTCGATCCGTATCTGAAAACGCCGAACGGGTCAGACCGCGCGAAGAAACGTCATGGGCGGGTGTAGGCGCGGGGACGGTGCCAAGCGCAGTTGAAGCAATGCGGCAAATGCAAGCAGACTGGGTGACACTAACGGGGAGATCCAATGGGCCGCAAATAGCGCTATGGTCTTCGGGAACGAGAGCAGCCAGAGATCCCTGCGATTTCGGAATGTGTTACCCGGGCGCCACTATTTATCACCCACAAGCGGGGTTCAAGCAGCCCCCGGATGCGCCCTTTGTAAGCAAAGGTGTCGTTATTCGAGATCCAAGCGACGGTTTCCTCAATTTCGATCATGAAGTTGTCGATGCCCTGTGCGACCACGGATTCTTATGGGGCGCGGTGGGTTTCGGAGCGGAAAGCGGCGACGTGATGCATTTCGAGCTCACGGAACTTGGCAATCAAGTCGGCGAAGCCGTAAAGCGCATCCGCAGGGGCCGCAGGTGAGGCGGCGTCCTCCGTTTAAAGTTCCCGCTATTTGGGTATGGACACCGTGATGTTGCGGAATTGAAGGCCGCCGGTGTGGTCGCCCTGGATGTAGAAGGGGCCCGGTTCACCTTCGTTGGCATCGATTGCGCCGCCGGTGATGCCTTCGATTTCACGCTGATTGATTTCCTGGACTCCATTGCGCCACTCGGACACCGTGCGGCCGACCAGGGTAAGCTCAAAGCTTTCCCATTGGCCCGGAGTGCGAGCGGGCGTCGGAATGGGAGCGATGCGTCCATAGATGGAGCCTATGCTGCGCTCGGGCGGATCGGCTTCGTAGTCAATTTGCATTTCGTAGCGTCCGCGAAGATAAAAGCCACTATTTCCGCCGTCAGGGCAGTTGACTTCGAAATGAACCTTGAAGTCGTCAAATTTGCGGGTAGTTTTTATGTTTGCGCCGTGCGCGGAGTTGACGAGGATCCCGTCTTTCACAGACCAATTGTTGTGGGCGACGTCGCCGAACGGTTCCCAGCCCGTGAGATCTTTGCCATTAAAGAGAGGCTCCGGCTTGCTCCACGCTTTGGGGGTGGGACGGTCAATCGCTGGCGCGCGCGTACCAGCGAGAGGCGTCTTCTGATCGCCGCGGACCTGAGAGCCGGTGAGTTTGTCGCCTGCAGCGTCGAGTTCCCACATGGTCGCCGGGTGCGTGCCGTTCGCCGGCGTAATTGTGATGGAGATATGGGAGCCGTCGATCTTGAAGTCGTGGACGAGGTAGACGTTCCCGCCGGTTGGCTGGTACCAAACTTCGTTGGGGCCGTGATTATTGTAGACAGCGAGCCATGCGGCGCTATTGCCACCGTTGGCAGTGGGAATGTTGAAGTCCCAGCGGCCGAGAAATGGATTGGGCGCGCCCTGTGCGAAGACTACTGCACAGCAGGCCGCGACGATCACAGCGCCCAGCAGTATACTTTGGCCATGTCTCATTGCTTGTCCCCCTTGCGAACGCGTTCCGCAGAACGCGGAGCGGCGCCAGAATGCGTGCGGGATCATATCACGGAGATTCCATTCGAAATTCAGGTTTTGGACGAAAAGCGACAGGCGGTCGAAGCACGTGTGTGTGTAAACGATTACATTAAGAATGTGTTGCGTGGGACTTGTGATATAAGGGCGGGCAGCCCGGGGGCCGACTGTTCGGCGTGCGAGGGGGATGAATGCAGCTAAGCTGGATCGATTGGACCATCATGCTGCTCTATTTCGGGTTCGTACTCGGAATCGGAGCGGCGCTCAAGCGGTACATGAAGACGAGCACGGATTACTTCCTCGCGGGGCGGTCGATTCCGGCGTGGATCTGCGGGCTCGCGTTTCTTTCAGCGAACCTGGGCGCGCAGGAAGTGATCGGCATGGGCGCTTCGGGCGCGAAGTACGGCATTGCAACGAGCCATTTTTACTGGATAGGCGCGATCCCTGCGATGGTTTTCGTCGGCATTTTCATGATTCCGTTTTATTACGGCTCGCGGGCGCGGTCGGTGCCGGAATATTTGCGCATGCGGTTCGATGAGAAGACGCGCGGGCTGAATGCGATCACCTTTGCCGTGATGACAGTCTTCTCGTCGGGCATTTCCATGTACGCCATGGCGAAGCTGATTCAGACGCTGCATTTCTTGGATGCACCGTTTCAAGAGATGCGTCTGCCGCCCTCGGCCATCTTTCACGTGAGCATTCTGATTTCCGCGCTGATCGTCCTCGGCTACATTCTGCTCGGCGGGCTGACGAGTGCGATCTACAACGAAGTGCTGCAATTCTTTCTGATCGTGGCGGGATTTTTCCCCCTCGTTTACCTCGGGCTGAAGAACGTGGGCGGGTGGGCACGGCCTCAAGGAGAAATTGCCGTCGGCGTATACGCATTCGTGGCAGGGAATGACAATCCTCACGCCAACCCGCTTGGTGTGGAATGGTTCGGACTCGTGATGGGCTTGGGATTCGTACTGTCGTTCGGATATTGGTGCACGGATTTTCTCGTGATCCAGCGCGCGATGGCGGCGAAGTCAATGAACGCGGCGCGAAGGACTCCGCTGATCGCAGCGTTCCCGAAGATGATTTTCCCGTTTCTTGTGATCCTGCCGGGGCTAATTGCCATCGGTTTGCCTACGCAGCGTTCTGCGGCGGTGATGGAGACCGGAGGAGTGGCCGTGTATGCGCAACCGGCGGGCCAAGGATTGATCCCGGTGAAGGTGGACGAGATCACCGGGAAACCTGTTTATGACCAACAGGGCAAGCCCGTGCTCGATTACGATCTGGCGATTCCAGAAATGCTCGCGCACTATTTTCCGGCTGGGTTGCTCGGATTGGGACTGACCGCCCTGCTGGCAAGCTTTATGTCCGGCATGGCGGGGAACGTAACGGCGTTCAATACGGTGTGGACCTACGATATTTATCACGCGTATTTGAATCGAAGAGCCAGCGACCAGCACCTCTTATGGATGGGCCGATTCGCCACAGTTTTTGGCATCGCCATTTCGATTGCGGCCGCGTATATGGCGGCGCAGTTCAACAACATCATGGATTTTCTGCAGCTTGTGTTCGCTTTCGTGAACGCACCGCTTTTTGCGACGTTTTTGCTGGGCATGTTCTGGAAGCGAACAACGGGGCACGGCGCGTTTACAGGATTGCTGTTGGGCACAACCGCCGCGGCTGTGCATCATGGGTTGACGTTGCCGGTGGGAGACGCTCCAGGCATCAAGGGCGGATGGATCGCAGTACTCCATCAATATCCGAGTGATATGGCCCAGAACTTCTGGACCGCCATATTTGCGTGGAGCGCGTGTTTTGTGATTACGATTCTGGTGAGCCTCTTTACGGCGCCGCGCGAGGAGAGCCAGCTTAAGGGCCTGGTTTACTCGCTGACCGAGCGCATTCGAGAAAGCGGGCGCTGGTACGAACGGCCGGTTTTTCTTGGCGTGATTGTGATTGCGCTGCTGATCGTGTTGAACTTGATCTTCAAATAGGTATGGAGCAGATTGAGGGCAGTTGGAGGGAACGATGGGACTTGATATTCGCGTGCCGCTGGGCGCGATGTTTACACTGCTGGGGCTGCTGCTGACAGGATTTGGGCTCTTTGGCACCAAGGCGATTTATGCACAGACCCTCGGCATCGATGTCAATTTGTATTGGGGACTCGTGCTGCTCGCATTCGGGATCATCATGCTTTGGTTAGGATTGCGCGCGGTATCGGAGGGCGAGGACCTCAGCAAGGGCGGTAGCGAGGATGAGCCGCGCTTCGGGCACTGAGCCGTATTACTAGGAAAGGCTCGGTGGGTGGTACAGCGGAAGCCGCGTTAGCCTGGCGAGGCGCAGGAAATCCGTATCGAGAGTAAAAATGTGCGCTCTATGTTCGAACGCAATGGCGGCTATTAATGTATCGATTGTGGAAAGGCTTATACCTCTCGATCTCGCGAGCCGAAAAAGCGCCGCCGCCTCACGGTATGTCGCGACTCCATTGGGCTCTAAAATTGGCCATCTGGAAAGGAATGCCTCGATACGTGGTATGTCGCGCGTCAGCCCTCGGAGCACTTCGGTCACGACGATCCCCGTCAGGGCGAAGGGCTCCGCGGCGGACGTCATCCGCCGGAGTTCCGCGCCGGCGCGGCCTGGCGAAGCGGCAAAAAAATCGATCCAAACGGAACTCTCGACTAAAATCAAACGCGATCTCTCCGCCAACTCTTAAGATCGCCCTTCCAAACACCGCTTCCATAATATCGGAGAATGCCTTTGCGGGTTTCTGTATCAACAAGCAACTCGAGCGACTTGTTGACGATTTCGCGCTTTGTCTTGAGCCCGGTAAGTTTGCGCGCTTTGCTTATCAGTTTGTCGTCGATTTCGATATTCGTTCTGCTCATACAAAAACTATACACCGTCTTGCTCATTTTATGTGTATTGTGTTCGGATCGAAAAGACGACTTGCAATGCGACCTGCCCGTCTTATTTTGCTTTACGCTCCACTTGTGAGAAAAAGCTCAGTATGAGAAGCCCGCAAAGAACGATCGCGCTCGCAGCCATGGCGGTGGTGCTGGCCTGCGGGTGCCATAGTGCTGCATCGAACTCTGCGGCTGAGAGTGGCGTAAGCGCGCTGGCTTCGCAAGAATCGGCTGCGCAGATAACGGCGGAGGCCGCAAAGGCGCCGCCCGCTTCGCAGACCGGCGGTTTTGACGGCGCGCGCGCCTATGAGCAAGTGGCCAAGCTCGTAAGCTTCGGACCTCGGCCGCCCGATTCCGACGCGATCCATCGCGCGCAGGCGTATATCCATTCGCAGCTCACGGGCTTTGGCTGTGGGGTCGACGAAGATTCGTTCAACGCGCAGACGCCCATCGGAAACGTAGCGATGAAAAATATCGTTGCGAAGATTCCGGGCAAGAGGGATCTTTCGGCTCGCCGCGCTGCGGACGAACCTCAGGATGACGAAGGCAAGGGGCAGGGAATTATTCTGCTGCTCACGCACTATGACACGCTGCGCCTCGAGAATTTCGTCGGCGCTGAGGACGGCGGCTCGTCATCGGGCCTCATGCTCGAGATGGCACGCGATCTTTGCGGCGGAAAACCGCAGACGAATGCCGTTTGGATCGCGTTTCTCGACGGCGAAGAGGCGCAGCTTGTGCAGAACGGCGTCGCACAGTGGACGGACGAGGACAGCGTCTACGGGAGCCGGGAGCTCGCCGCCCGCATGGCCATTTCGGGCGATTTGAAAGATGTGCGCGCCGTGATTCTGGCGGACATGATCGGCCAATATAATCTCCGCATCGAAGGCGAAAGAAGTTCGACGCCGGCGCTGACCGATTTGGTCTGGAAGACGGCGGCGAGACTAGGATACGCGAACATTTTTGTCCCACAGACAACAACCGTAGAAGACGATCACGGGCCGTTCTTGAAGCGCGGCGTGCCGGCGGTGGATATCATCGATCTCGACGGCTATCAATATTGGCACACGACTCAGGACACGCTCGACAAGGTGAGCGCCGCGAGCCTGGCGGCTGTAGGCTATGTGATCCTGACTACTGTGCAAGAACTGCAGAAGCCGGGCGCGCCGAACCTCGTGCCGGTGCAGAAACCCTGAGGCCGAAGGACTCCATGGAAGAGCGTTTACAGAAGATTATTGCAAGAGCTGGATTTGCTTCGCGGCGACGTGCGGAAGAAATGATGGCGTCCGGGCTCGTCACGGTGAATGGGCGGACGGTAACGGAACTCGGCACGAAGGCCGACGTCGCGCGCGACCACATCAAAGTGGCGGGCAAGCTAATTCGCACCGAGCCGGAGCGCGTTTATCTGGCGCTGAACAAACCGCCAGAAGTTGTAGCAACACTCAGCGACCCGGAAGGGCGGCGATCGTTGCGTGAACTATTGCGCGGCGTGAAGGCGCGCGTATTTCCGGCGGGCCGCATGGAATATCACGCGTCGGGCTTGATATTGCTGACGAACGACGGCGACCTGACGAATCGCATCTTGCGCACGCACAACCTGCGGCAAGCGTGGCAGATGAAATTGAAGGCGCTGCTCACGTTTGCGGAGATTGAGACGCTCGCTCGAGCGACCCGGGCGCACATCGCACGCCTCAGAGGCAAGGATTCGCCCTGGTATGAAGTGACGTTGACCGAGCGCCACCGTGACGCGCTACGCGACAGGCTGATGCAGATGGGGAATCCGGTTGAAAAACTGCGCAGGATTGAGATCGGGAATATCGAGCTGGGCTCCGTGGCGCCGGGAGAGTACCGGGAGCTGACGCAAACCGAAATAACTGAATTAGACAGGGTGCTTGAGGGCAAAATCGTGCCGCGTAAAGCTTTGGCACCCGCGCGTGCCAAGCGGAGGCATTTACAGAAAAAGAAGAAATAGAGGGACCTCCTGCGCGTTGCATTTTTTTTAGGTCGCCGCGGTTGCACGGTTTCGCTGGGAACGATGCCTAAGTGGTGTGTTTTTAAGAGGACTGTTTCGTTTTGAGACATGTGCGCGGCACCTGGTTTCTTGCGAGTGATTTTCGAAAGCATTTTGGGTCTTTTGCGGTATGATTCGGGTCCCGGGGCAATCTCAGAGGCCCACGCCAGAATTACATACTCCGCAGGCGGGATCACAGGCCAAGTGTGCGTTTAGAATAAACGCGCCGGGCGAGCGCGTGAAGTTATGGCGCGCCACAATGGAGCAGTGAAAGGACAAGGATGAGCGCATTTCTTGAAGGATCGGAGCCGAACGGGCGTTCCGGCCAGAACGACACTTCGGTCGATGCAGTCTCGGAAATCCTTCGGACGAGCCGTACGATCGCCGTCGTGGGACTTTCCAGCAAATCGCAGCGGCCGAGCCACGGTGTATCGCGTTACATGCAATCGGCCGGCTATCGCATCATCCCGGTGAATCCTGCGGAGACGGAAGTGCTAGGCGAAAAAGCGTACGCGCGGTTGGAGGATATTCCCGAACGCGTGGACATTGTCGATATTTTCCGCAAATCGGATGCCGTGCCCGAGATCGTAGATGCCGCCATTCGAATCGGCGCACGCGGCGTGTGGATGCAGGAGGGCGTGATTCATCCCGAAGCCGCCGAGAAAGCGCGGCGAGCGGGGATGTTCGTGATCATGAACACCTGCATTTTGAAGGAGCACATTAAGAGATTTCGGCTGCCGCAGTAAAGGCAAAGGTGTGAGTGGTAAATAGTGACAGGTGATTGGTGGCTCGCCGAATAGAGCGCGCCCGCGCCGCGCTCGCTTCGTCTAATCACCGTACATGCGAATTGTCGCTGGATTGAGCAGGGCTGCGGAAGCCTTGTCCAAGTAGAGCGTCGTTGCGGCGTGTTTTCGCAGAATTGAGGCCGGCGTTTCTGGTCTGATTTCGCCTTCGAGGGACCGCTTTACGGCTTCCGCTTTGCGTGCGTCCGGCACGACGGCGATGATTTCCTTCGATTTCAGAATTTGCTGCACAGACATGGAAATTGCCTGCCGCGGCACCTCCGATATGTTCGCAAACCAGCCCTCACCCACTTGCTGGCGCCGGCACGGCTCGTCAAGACTCACGATCAGATAGGGCCGCTCCGTTTTAAAATCCGCGGGCGGGTCATTGAACGCGAGATGCCCGTTTTCCCCGATGCCCACGAAAGCTACATCAATAAGCGCAGACGCCAATTCCTTGCCGACACGGTCGCTTACGTCCGAGGGATCTTTATCGCCATCAAGGAAATGGTGGCGGGTGATCCCAGCTTTTGTCACGAAGTTATCGAGCAGATATTTGCGAAAACTGGCGGGATGCGTGGCAGGCAAACCGATGTACTCGTCGAGATGAAACATTTCCACCAGTTGCCAATCGATTCCCGCCGATTTCGTCAGCGCGTCGAGGAAATCCAGTTGCGAGCCTCCGGTGGCGGCGATAATGCGCGCCCGGCCGCGCGCCGCAATCGATTTGCGCAACGCGCGCGACGCGTGTAAGGCGGCGGCATCGCTCATGGCGCGTTTATTTTCGAAGATTTCGAGCTTCATCGGAATTCGCCGAGGCGTTACTGTTCGAGCGCGTAGACTTTCAGCACGCCGCGGCCCACGCTGATCACGCCGAGAGATTTCCCGTCCGGCGCGATGTGAAAGTCATGGTAGATCAGGTCGTGCAGAATCGGCGAGAAGTTTCCGTCGTCGAGGCGAACCCACACTAGATCGCTGGACTCTTTCGGCAGGCCGCGCTTGATCAGGATCCGCCGATCGTCGTGGTCGTATTCAAAATGGCCCGGGCCGGTACGGACGCGAATCGGCTTGGACGGATTCGCGAGGTTGATCGTCTCGATCGTGTCGCCATCCGCAAAAAAGCCGACCGCATCGCCCGTGGACGAAACGGTAAGCGACGTAGCGTCCTTAATTTTGTCGACGGGGGACACTTCGGTGACCGTTTCGTTGAGCAGGCCCAGTTGGAAGAGAGTCAGGCGTCCAGTGATGCCTTCGCCGACGGCGAAAGCGCGGTTTCGCGGCGCATCCCAGCCGATTGCTTCGAAGCGCTTTTCATCGTAGAGCGTCGAGGACTTTCCGTCATCCGGCGTAAGACGCACGATTTGACCGGAGCCGTTCTCGTAAACGAAAGTTTTTCCGTCGGTCAGCCATGTGCCAGAAAGCGCGCCCTGAATGAAGCGCGTTTTCGATCCCGCGACTTTGATTTCGTGGCCATCTGTGTCAAGGAGCGCGATCACGTTTCCACCCGCGGCGGATACGACGGGGGAGCTGTTGTCGTCATACGTGTTGTCGATGTCATCGTCGTCGAGTTGGCCGCGCTTCTTGCCCTTTACCTTCGGCTCGTAGGGATAGGTCTTCGAGAGCATGGAAAGCGAGAGGCGCTGGCTGTCTGGCGACCAGGCAATCGACTGGATGACGTAGGTCGTTGGCGGGGGAACCGGCATGAATTTGTCAGGGTCGATGATCTCTTTGAATTTACCGTTGGGAGTCATCAGCCAGAGTTCGTCGCGCTCGAGCGTCATCCTTTGGAAATGCTTCATATGTGGGACGGAATAGGCGATCGTGTTGTCCGCAGCGATCGCGAATTGCGAGACGTCCGCGTCAGCGGTTCGTATCGGAGGCGCCTCTTGAGCCACGGCTCGAACGCCAAGCAAGAGCGCCAGCACAAAGATAACGGCGAACGCAGTGCGGGCGCCGAGAAATTCACGGCGCGCGCATCGCGAGAGGCAAGTCGTCAGGACACGCGTCATGCTTCGCGGTCTTTCTTTTGAATGTGACGAATCTCTTCCATGCGCTGGCGAATGCGACTCTCAAATCCTTGATCGGTCGGGCGATAGTAGGTGCGATCGGCCAGACTTTCGGGCAAGCAGGTCATATCCGTGACTTTTTCCTCGGCGTCGTGCGCGTATTGATATCCCTTGCCGTAACCGAGATTTCCCATTAATCCGGTGACAGCATTTCTTAGATGCAGGGGGACCGGCTCCGCGATGGTTCGCTGCAAATCTTCCTGGACGGCGCCATAGCCGGTATACAGCGCATTGGATTTCGGCGCGAGCGACAAATATACGGCGGCCTGCGCGAGCGCAAGATGACCCTCCGGCGCGCCCAGAAACTCGAAAGCATCGCGCGCGGCGATTGTGACGGCCAAGGCGCCGGGTTCGGCGAGCCCGATGTCTTCGCTGGCCATGCGAACCAGGCGGCGGGCGAGATAGAGCGGGTCTTCGCCGGACTCGATCATGCGCACAAGCCAATAAAGCGCGGCCTGAGGATCGGAATTGCGCACGGATTTGTGCAGCGCCGAAATTAAATTGTAATGTTGCTCGCCGGATTTGTCATAGGGCAGAAGCTTTTTCTGCAGCACGTCTTCGAGGCGCGCTTCGGAAAGAATCTTTCGGCCGTCGTCGTCGGGCGTGCCTAGCACGAGCGCTTCGAGGGTATTGAGCGCGGCGCGGGCGTCGCCGTTGGCGAGCATGGCGATGCGTTCAAGGATTTTGTCGCCCGCTTCGATTTTTTCGTTCCCGAGGCCGCGAACGGCATCGGCGATGGCGCGCCGCAGAAGGCCTTCGATTTGGGCAGCAGAGAGCGCATGCAGCACGTAAACCTTCATGCGCGAGAGCAGAGGCGCGATTACCTCGAAGGAGGGATTTTCGGTGGTGGCGCCGATCAGCAGGATGTTCCCGGCCTCGACGTGCGGCAGGAACGCATCCTGCTGGGCGCGGCTGAAGCGATGGATTTCATCGACGAAGATGATCGTGCGCCGGCCATGACCGCGGAGGCGCTCGGCCTGCGCCATCACTTCCTTAATTTCCTTAATGCCGGAAAGCACTGCGCTGAAAGGGATAAATTCCGAGCGAGTGCGCCTTGCGATGATTCGTGCAAGAGTGGTTTTCCCGCAGCCGGGAGGTCCCCAGAGGAGCAAAGACCCCAGTTCGTCGCGCTCGATTTGTGTGCGAAGCGGTTTTCCTGGCGCGAGCAAATCCTGCTGGCCGAGAAAATCGTCGAGTGTTTGAGGACGCATCCGGTCCGCAAGCGGACGTCCGGCGATGGGTTCGGTGTCAGGCTCGATAGCGCGGAAGAGGCCCATAGAATTTAGATGCAGGCTGTTGCTGGAAGTGTAGCAAGGGCGGTGGAAATGGGGTAGGGCGACGCTACCGCGGCTGGATTTCCCGAAGGAGGCCAGTCGTTACGTCATAGACGAAGCCGCGGACGACGACCGTTTTCGGAACCCATGCATGCGAGCGCAGCTTCTGGATCTGGTCGCGGACGTTCTGGTCCAGATCCTGAAAGCAATAGAAATGCGCCGGAGCAATGGCGGCGGTGCCCGCGCGACTCTGGATGAGGGCTCGCATATTGTCTTCGCCGGTTTTGGTGAGGCCGCAATCGGTGTGGTTGATCACCATGAATTCTTCTGTGCCGAGCAGGTAATGCGAGACGAGCAGCGAGCGCAAGGCGTCGTCTGTGACAATGCCGCCCGCATTGCGAATAATGTGCGCATCGCCGGTTTTCAGGCCGAGCGTGCGGATCGAAAGGCGCGTATCCATGCACGTCAAGACGGCGAGCTTGCGCTGCGGGCGCGGCGTCAGCTCTCTCAGTTCGTGTGTATTTGCATAAACCTGATTCGCTGTGAGGACTTCGTCAATCACGCTCATAATTTGTCGCACGTTATTGTAAGCGAATCGGCATGTAGATCAGGAGAGGGAATCGCGAAAATTTTCGGGCGCGCGCGTTACCGCCCGCGCAGCTTGGCCGTTTCATAAAGCACGATTGAGGCGGCAACGCCCGCGTTGAGCGATTCAACCTGATCGCTCATCGGGATTGCGATGTGGGCGTCGGCTGCGTGCTCGACTTCGGCGGGGAGGCCCGCGCCTTCGCTGCCGACGAAAATCGCTGCTGGACCGGCGAGGTATTCGCTTAACAGATTCGGGTCAACTGAATCCGGCTGCCTGGCACTGGAGGCGACGATCTTGGCGCCAGAAATGCGCAACTGCGCGAGCACGACCGAGACGCCCAGTCCGCGCAGCAGCGGCAGCCGCAAGGCCGAGCCGGCGGAAGCGCGCAGGGCTTTGGGCGACCACGGATCGGCCGTACCGCTCGTAGCGATTGCGCCCGTCGCGCCGAAGGCTTCCGCGGAGCGGACGATAGTGCCCACGTTGCCGGGATCCTGAATCGCGGTCATGACCGCCACGAGCGGCGGCTTGGCCGCCAGTGCCGCTGCGTAAGCGCCATCGCGAAGTGCCGGGCCACGTAGCGCGTCCTCAAGGCCCCAAACCGGCTGGTTGAAAAGTGCAGCGATGCCTTGTGGAGCCTCAGTGCCGGAAACGCTGGCGAAAAGCTTGTCGGTGGTCCGGAAGATGCGGCTGCGCGGAATGCCCGCGTCGCTTTGGCTCGCGATGTCCAGAACGTGGGCGAGATCTCGCTCGCCGGATTCGCTGACCAGGAGTGCGCGAGGTTCTATGCCAGACGCGAGTGCATCTTCGACGAGCTTGCGGCCTTCGATGGCGAGCGGATCGCTTTCCTTGGGACCGGTGCCCTGAAGCGCCGCCCGAAACGATTTCAACCATTTATTGTCGCGGCTGGTTATGATTTCCTTTTCCATGCAATGAGCTCCCGCGAGGCGTCCAGAGGATGAGGCGCGTCCGAACCGAAAGCGTAGCAAAGCCTCACGGTGGCGTAAACTCTGCGCTATCTGCTGCTTGCTTCGAAAGGCGTTGGCTGTTATGTTAGCTTCGGCTTTCGTGCAGGTGAGAGACGAAGCCTGTCGTGAGCGAACCCTTGGGCGCAGAAATCCTGAAAATTTCTCCAGATAGTCCGCAACGGGCAGTGATCGACTATGCCGCAGGCTTCATCAAGCGCGGCAATGTGGTCGCTATTCCGACGGACACGTTCTACGGTCTCTCCGCCGACCCGTTTAACTTGGCGGCGATCGAGCGCGTCTTTCAGATCAAGGGCCGGCCGGAGAACCGTGCGCTGCCGATTCTCGTCGACTCGATCGAGCAGGCGGTCGCTCTGGCGCGGGATGTTCCAGACGCATTTCTCACGCTGGCGCACAAATTTTGGCCCGGCGCACTGACCATTGTCGTCGAAGCCACGCATCGTTTGCCGCTGAAAGTGACGGGAAACAGCGGCCGCGTCGCCGTACGCTGGGCCGATTCGCGGATTGCTACGGCGTTGATCGGCGCGGTAGGCGGACCGGTTACCGGCACCAGCGCGAACCTTTCCGGCCATCCTTCGTGCAGCAGCGCGTCTGCTCTTGCCGAGCAACTCGGCACGCGCATTCCGCTGATTCTAGATTCGGGCGATACGAACGGCACGCTTGCCTCGACTATCGTGAAGATCGATGGCGACGAATGGTCGATTGTTCGCGAAGGCGCGATTCCCAACGCGCAGGTCGAAGCTGCACTGAGCTAAATCCGAGAATTACTTCAGGCGTACATTCGTCAAGAAATTGTAATCGCCGGTAGGATCCACATTCACATTCATCACACGGTCGCTGCGATACACGCAAACCGTATTGTTGAACCACAAATTTAAATACGGCTCGTCGTTGTAGAGAATCTCCTGAATCTTCCAATCGAGCGCCCGCTGTTTTTCGCGATCCACTTCAGCACTTGCCTGCGCGATCAATGTATCGACTTGGGAATTGCTGTAATGCTCACGGTTGTATCCATTCGGCGGCATGTGAGCGGAACTGAAAACAAACTGAAAGAATGACGGATCGTTGTTCCCGCCGATCCAGCGCAGGGTGTAAAGCTGAAAACTACCGTGATTGATGTCCGAGAAGAACGTGGCGCTTTCGAGCGGCTGCATCGTGAGCGCAACGCCCACGCGTTTCCATTCGTCGGCCAGTGTCTCGCCGAGAAGCCTGGGCGCTTCGTCCGTCGTGGTCTTTAATGTGAGGTGCATTCGCACCCCGTCAGGGCCGCGCGGAAAGCCCGCAGCGTCGAGCAGTTGCTCGGCCTTGGCCGGATCGTAGGGCCGCGGCTTGAGATTCGGATCGTTTGCCCAACTATTCGGCGGCAGCACGCCCCAGGCGATCCGCGCCTGTCCGTGCAGCAGGTAGCGAATGATCGAGGCGCGGTCGGTGGCATAGTCGAGCGCCTGCCGCACGTCGCGATGCGCCAGAATTGGATCGCCGAAATTGAAGGCTATGTAGTTAAGCACCGTTCCTGGCTCGTCATCGACCCCGATGTTCTTCTCTTTCTTCAGCGCGACTACCATATCCGGAATCAGCGAATTCACGCCCCCGATATCCGCCGAGCCTTTGCGCAATTCGAGCGCGCGAACCACCGCGTCCGGAACGACTCGAAACCGCACATGCTGGATCGGCTTGCCGTCCGTATCGGCAGCCGAAGAGCTGTTTGCATAGCCGTAGTAACCAGGATTGCGATCCAGATCGACTTCCTCATCGGTCGTCATGCTCACAAAACGAAACGGCCCGCTGCCCACCGGATGCATCCTGATGTCTGTGCCGGAGCCCTTTGGCACGATTCCGATCGCGGGTCGCGCCATGTCCCAGAGAAACGACGCCCTGGGTTCCTTTAAGTGAAAAATCACCGTGAGCGGATCGGGCGCGTCGATTGAGGAAATATCTTCAAATGAGCTGCGCTTGGTCGACCCGACCAAACCCGTAGGCGATTGAACGCCGTTCAGAACCGTGTCAAACGTATACTTCACGTCTGCCGATGTGAGCGGCCGCCCATCCTGAAATTTGAGGCCCGGCCGCAGATGAAACACAAACGTCAGCGGGTCGCGCATCTCCCAACTCTGTGCCGCGTCGGGAATGATATTCATGTTGTCGTCGTGCGCCACGAGGCTCGAGAAAATCAGTCCGTCGATAAACTGCGCCTGCGCGTCCGCCGAAAAACGCGGGTCCAGGTTGATCGGCGCGGACTCAATCAGAAAATTCACGGTGCCTGGCGCCGGCGGCTTTGATGAAAAATTGCAGCTTGTGAGGGCACACAGCGCCACAAGCAAGAACGCAATCACCACAGTGGAAAATGATCGTACCGGTTTGCCGGTGCCTCGCTCCTTGCGCGGCGGGAAGCTACCTTTCAAACGTTTTTCTCCGTCGCGTAAACGGCCGCACAATCTTCCCCATCACCACGGCGCGCGCTGCGCCAGTCGCAGCCGGCAAATTGTTCGGACGGCCGTGCCATGCCTCATACGCGAGGACCGCAAACGCGAATGCCTCCTTGGCGTCTTCCGGCACACCGAATCCGCCTGACGGAATCAGCTCAATTCCCGACAGCATGGCCGCCAGTTGCGCCATGATCAGCGGATTGTGCGTTCCACCACCCGCGACGATCAGTTCGCGAATGTGCGCGCGGGGCAAAATGAAATTCTGAAACGCATTCGCAATCGAGAGCGCCGTACACACCGTTGCGGTTCGCACCATGTCCGCCGACTTTATATTGTGCTCTTTACCCCAGGCAAGAATCCGCTCGGCGGCCGCTTTTCCAAATTGCTCACGCCCAGCGGTTTTTGGCGGCTTCTTCTGGAAATAATGATCGCGCATAAGTCGGTCAAGCAGCCCTGGCAAAATCTGACCGGCCATCGCGATCTGCGCGTCCTTATCGTAACGCTCGCGCCCTTCGGTGATTACTTCGACGAGCGCGTCGATGATCATATTGCCGGGACCGGTATCGAATGCAAAAACGTCGGCGTGAGTCGCATTCGCGGGAATCACGGTTACATTGGCGATTCCGCCAATATTCAGCGCCACGCGGCCCACGTGTTTACTGCGGTAGAGCAGGTAGTCGACGAAAGGCACGAGCGGCGCTCCCTGTCCGCCGACGGCCATATCCACGGTGCGAAAGTCGGCGACAACCGGAATGCCGGTCTCCGCAGCGATCACGCTGGGCTCGCCGATTTGCAGAGTCGAATTGACGCTGCCTATGCCGAGAAATCTTGTCGGGACCGCCTGATGATAGATTGTCTGGCCGTGCGAGCCGATGAGATCGATTTTGCCCGGCGAGAGTTGCCATTCTTCGCACGCCTCAAGCGCTGCGCCTGCGAATTCCTGGCCAAGCGCGAAGTTTAGTTGGCTGATTTCGCCAGTCGTGGTGGCTTCGCCGTTCGCGAGACGCAAAATTGTCTCGCGCACCGGTCCGCGGAACTCGGTCCGATGATGGCCCTGAAACACCATCTTCAGATCGGGCGGTGCGCCCTCGATGCGCACCAGTGCCGCATCGATTCCATCCGCAGACGTACCCGACATCATGCCAATCACACGCATCTCTTTTCCCGGTAAACCTATTCAGCCACACTTGGAGGCGGATGAACACAGCTAAACTCTCCGGAGCGAGCAAAGAATCAAGCGCAAATGGCTGCAGCGACGCCGTATTATGAGGAACAACATGGAACAGCGCATCAGTATTGTCACTTTAGGTGTCGCGGACCTCGGGCGCAGCCGACGATTTTATGAACGCCTCGGCTGGAAGGCCTCGGCAGCGAGTAACGATTCCATCGTGTTCTTTCAGGCTGGCGGCATAGCCTTGGCGCTTTATTCGCGCAAGGAGCTTGCAAAAGATGCGAATGTTGCCACGGAGGGGAAGGGCTTCGGAGGAATCACGATTGCGTACAACGCGCGCACCCGCGATGAGGTCGACACCGTGCTCGCCGAGGCGCTGGCGGCCGGTGCAAAGCTTCTGAAGGCTGCCGAGGAGGCGGTTTGGGGCGGCTATTCGGCATATTTTGCCGATCCTGATAATTCTCCCTGGGAAGTCGCGTGGAACCCCTTCTTCTCAATCGCGGAGGACGGCAGCATCCGCGTATCAGGCTGACGCGCGGTAGGGCGTGCTACTTCAGCTGCTTTTGGAGACTTGCAAGCAGGTTGAGAGCTTCAAGGGGCGTGAGCTCGTTCAGGTTCGCAGAACGCAGTGCGTCGAGCACGGAAGCGTCGAGCGCGGCAAAGCTGGTTTGCTGCGGAACGGGCGCAGCAGCGCCGGGAGAAAGCTCGACGGTGAGTTTTTCTTCACTCTGTTCGTGGCGGCGAAGGATTTCGCGCGCCCGCGCGATCACGCCGTGCGGCAGCCCGGCCAACCGCGCGACCTCGATGCCGTAGCTTTTGTCCGCGCTTCCCGGTTCAACGCGCCTCAGAAACACGATCTCGCTGCCCGCTTCCTGCACCGAGACATGCACGTTTTTCACTCCGGGCAGGAGCTGCTCCAATTCCGTCAGTTCGTGGTAGTGGGTAGCGAACAGTGTTCGCGGGCGCGCACCGGCGTGAAGCGCTTCGACCACGGCCCAGGCGATCGAGAGGCCGTCAAATGTGGCCGTGCCGCGGCCGACTTCATCCAGCAGGACGAGGCTTGCGGGGGTAGCCGTGTTCAAAATGCCCGCTACCTCGCTCATCTCCACAAGAAATGTCGACCGGCCGCGCGCCAGATTGTCCGAAGCGCCTATGCGGGTGAAGACGCGGTCGACGAGCGGAAGCCGCGCCTGAGCCGCCGGCACAAATGATCCCATTTGCGCCATCACGGAGATCAGCGCCACCTGGCGAAGATATGTCGACTTGCCGCCCATGTTCGGTCCGGTGATGATGAGCAGGCACTGCGTTTCGTCGTCGAGGTAGAGGTCGTTGGGAACAAATCGCTCCCCGCGTTGCTCAAGCAGCCGCTCGATCACCGGATGACGGCCGGACGAGATCATCACAATTCCACGTTTCCGCTCCGAAACAGCCTCTACGTGCGATTCCGCTGGCGACAGAAGTAAGCTCGCCGCGTTCGATGTGCCGGTGGCTATTCCTAGAGCCGATTCCGTAAATTCGGGCCGAGTGTAGTGCCGCGCCGCCGCGACACGAGCAAAATTCACCAGAACGTCCAGTTGGCCGACCGCCGTGGCCGTGCGGCGAAGCCGTGGCGCTTCGCGTGCGATTGATTCGCGAATCTCAGAGTAAAGGCGCCGCTCGATTTCGATCACGCGCTCTTCGGCGGTCAAAATCTTGCGTTCATGCTCCTTGAGTTCTCCGGAAGTGAACCGTTCGGCATTGACGAGGGTCTGCTTACGTTCGTAGTCGGCGGGGACGAGCGAGAGATTGGGTTTCGTGACCTCGATGTAATAGCCGAAGACCTGGTTGTAGCGAATTTTCAGGGAAGCGATGCCGGTGCGCTTGCGTTCGCGGTCCTCCATCGCAGCGATAATCTGGCGGCCCTGCTTCGTGATGTCGCGTAACTCGTCCAATTCGGCATGAAAGCCGCGCCGGATCACGCCGGGATCGCTCGCGAGCGCGGGTGGATCATCGTCAATTCCGCGTGCGATGAGCGAATGGACATCGGCAAGCTCGTCCATCTCGTGCGCAAGATTTTCGAGCCGAGGGGCAGGCGAAGCGGCCGGGCTCGCCGCGACGACGCTTGGCGGCGGCAGCGGCGAAGGAATTTCGCTTCCTGCGCCAATCAGCCGTCGCAGTGGGGGAATCTTTTCGAGGGATGATTTTAATGCCAGCAGATCGCGTGGCGTGGCAATGCCGAGTGTCACGCGGCTCGTGAGCCGTTCCAGATCGAGAATCTGGCCAAGCGCCACATAAAGCTCCTCGCGAACTACCGTGCGCGATTTCAAGTCAGCCACGGCATTGAGCCGGGCCTCGATCTCGAGAAGGGAAATCTCCGGACGGATAATCCAACGCCTCAGAAGGCGGGCGCCCATTCCGGTAGCGGTCTCATCGAGGGCGGAGAGCAACGTGGCTGAGGCATCATCGCCGCCGGATGGCTCGATCAGCTCCAGATTGCGGAGGGTGACCGCGTCGAGCGCCATCGCCTCTTGCTGCTCGTAATAAGCGATCCGGTCGAGGTGTTCCAGTCCGGCGCCGGATGGACGGAGCGATGGGCCAGTGCCGTTGGACGACTCCTTACCCGCCCCGATGGAAGACGTTTCGCGCAGATAGTGGACGATGGCGCCAGCCGCCGCAGTGGCGAGCGGATGCCCCACGAGCCCAAATCCATCGAGAACCGCGACGCGAAACTGCTCTTCGAGCAGCCGGGTTGCGCGGTTCGGTTCGAAAACCCAGTCTTCGAGATGCGTTTCGACAGCGCCAAAGCCGTTCGCTTCAGACGATGCCGCCGCGAAGAGTGTTCGCGGCTTGGAAAGCAGAATTTCGCGTGGGCGCAAGACACCCAATTCGTCGCGCAGCCGAAATTCGGCTTTCTCGCCGGTAAATTCCGTCGCGCGGAATTCGCCGGTCGATAGGTCGACGTATGCGAGGCCAATCGCCGCATCGGGCATTGGCCCGCTTGTGTTGCCCAGCTCCAGCGAGCCTTGCGCCGAAGCCCCGCCGCTGCCGGAAGCGGCCATTCGCTGAGCCTTGGCGCGTCCGCCATGAGCCGCAACGCTGCCGCGGGCAATTGACGCCAAAAAATTGTTCTCCTTCTCTTGAACAAGGCTCGCTGCGGTGGCCGTCCCCGGCGTAAGGACGCGAATCACCTCGCGCCGAACGATCTTTTTGCCCGGCCCCGGCTCTTCCATTTGCTCGCAGATCGCCACGCGATGCCCGGCGCGTACGAGCCTGGAAATATAATTCTCGGCGGCGTGATAGGGCACGCCGCACATCGGCACTTGCTGCCCCTTCTCCTTGTTGCGCGATGTCAGCGTGATTTGTAGGATTTTTGAGGCGAGCACGGCATCGTCGAAAAAAAGCTCATAAAAATCGCCCAGGCGGAAGAACAATAACGCCGCCGGATGCTGCTTCTTCACGGCGTGGTACTGCTGCATTAGGGGCGTGGTCGGTTCCGTCACGATTCCAATTGGCTCAGGCAGGGGAGCGATTATACTCCTTTCATGCCCAGGAAATCGGACACCCATTGTGAGACGGAAATAAAGCTGCTTGTAAAGGACTTGGCCGCTTTGGTCGAAAAGCTGAATGCGTTGGAGATCAAGCCGCGTGGACGCGTACTCGAGCGGAATACGCTCTTTGACACCGACGGCTCTGACCTGCGGAGTCGGGGACGCTTGTTGAGGCTACGCAGCGAAACGCCGGCGCCCTCCCCATTTGCCCCAGGTGGTCCTCAACGGTTGGTCCTGACGGCCAAGTCTCCGGCGCCGCGCGACGCTGAAACCGGGAAACGAGGCCTCTATAAGCAAAACTTGGAAAGGGAGGTCGTGCTTCGCGCTTCGAAAAGGCCGCCGGGCGCAAAACGCACATTGGTTGACCGCGGCTGGCCGTTTGCTCTTGGTTGCTTGGGTCTTCGATCAAAATTTCGCTACGAAAAATACCGAACGACCTTCCGCATTAAGGACCTTCATGTCGAATTGGACGAGACGCCCGTGGGCACATTCCTCGAACTCGAAGGGAAACCCGAGGCAATTGACCGCGTGGCCTACGAGTTGGGTTTTACGCCGAAAGACTACATCCGTGCGACGTATTTTGACCTGTATGCCGCGGAACGGAGAAAAAAGGGCCGCCCCGTGCGTCATATGCTCTTTTCAAGATAAAATCTCGTTAAACTCACACTCTTTGCTTGACAAACTTTTCGTATCACCTTACTAGTCAATTCGGAGGCCCACGAAAGAATGGAAGTTGGTGTGCCTAATTCGGAGCCTGGTGGCGTAGCAGGTTTACGCAGCAGATCCGTAGATTCCGGTCCGCGGCCGGTTGGCAACGCCCTTGGGAGGGGTATCGTCCGCGTGCAGCCGGAATGGTTGAGCGAGCGGGCTCGTGTGAGTCGAGAGGCGAGGCCCGGCCTGACATAGTCGGAGCGGCGTTTTTCCGTCTGCCCGGGGATGTGGCCGCGCCCCGGGCATTTTTTTTGGCCTGTATTCGGGTGGGGCGGCTGGCCGATTGGCCGCCGGAGGTGAAGATGTTGCACGCAACTGAGGTCTTGGGCGCCGAAGCCCATGACGCCGCCGGCAACTTTGTCGGCAAAGTTAAGGAAATGTTCATCGTCCCGGACGAACAGCCCAACCGCATTTCGCGGCTGCTGCTGGGCAGGGGACAATATCGCCCGCTCGTCGCCCGCGCCGACCAAATCGCGTCAGTCGCGCCGGGTAGAGTGCAGCTCTCCACCGACGAATCGGCCCTTGAGCTCTACCATCCAAATGAGGCATGGCTGGCCATGCGAAAGGACCTGCTCGACCAGCAGATCATCGATACGAATGGGCGCAAGGTAGTTCGTATAAACGACGTAGATCTCGCCGAGCAGAAGAACAACGGCAACACCGAGCTGCGCATCACGAATGTGGATATCGGACTACCAGCGGCCGTACGGCGACTGCTGCAAGGCGTAGTGCCGCCGATGGCGATTCGCAGGATTCAAGCAAAAT
The DNA here is from genome assembly GCA_963753205.1 of uncultured Acidobacteriota bacterium. Lineage (GTDB taxonomy): Bacteria > Acidobacteriota > Terriglobia > Acidiferrales > UBA7541 > Palsa-295. The sequence continues at coordinate 168,333 of CAVWBL010000008.1, forward strand.
TGCCGGCGCGAACGATCCGCTGGGAATTCGTCAACTTGATCGAACCTGACCCGCTGCGCCGCGTAAAGCTGAAGCTTTCAAGCGACCGCCTCGCAAAACTGCATCCCGCCGACCTCGCTGACATCGCGGAAGAGCTTTCGCCGGCCGAGCGGCAATCGATCTTCGATTCCCTCGACGAAGAAGTGGCCGCCGAGGCCATCGCCGAGCTCGATAAGCGGCTCCAGACGCAGGTTGTCGAAAAACTGGACCCCGAAAAGGCAGCCGACATTCTGGAGGAGATGAATCCGGACGAGGCCGCCGACCTGATCGCCAACCTGCCGCCCGAAAAGTCGCGCCAAGTGCTGGGCGAGATGGAACATCGAGAAGCTCACGAGGTCGAGGAACTCCTGCGGTTCGGCGAGAATACCGCGGGCGGCATGATGAACACTGAGATCGTGGTGGTCGGCGAGGACGCGACCCGCGGAGAAGTCGTCGATTACATCCGTTTCCACGAGATCGCACTCGACCAGCTCGACAACATCGTTATGATCAATCGGGAGGCGATGTTTGGGGGTACGGTGCCGGTCGCGCGGCTGGTGCTTGCCAGCGCCGATGAGCGCATGGCCGATCTGGCGTCCGTCCCGTTGCTTTCCTTGAAAACGGATGCGAACGAGAATGAAGTGTACGAGGTCTTTGACAAGTACAATCTGCGCAGCCTTACGGTGGTAAACGATCAAGGCCGGCCGCTCGGCGCGATCACGGTTGACGACGTGGTGAGCCGCTTGCGGGCAAAGCTCTGAGAATTTCTGCTTAGTGGAATCATGAACACCTGGATCACACTGACGGACACGGTCTCGCGACTGACTGCGCGCGGCAGGGATTTCAATCGCCGCACACGCCCCTGGCGCAAGCGCATCGCCCTGTTCCTTGCCGTCGTGGGCCCGGGCCTGATCACGTCCAACGTCGACAACGATGCGGGCGGAATCAGCACATATACCGGAGCGGGCGCGCAGTTCGGATACGCCTTGCTCTGGTCGCTGATTCCGATGACGATCGCCCTTTACGTTAGCGAAGAGATGTGCGCGCGCATGGGCGTCGTCACGGGCAAGGGACTTTCCGATTTGATCCGCGAAGAGTTCGGTTTCCGTGCCACGTTTTTCGTGATGATCGCTGCCCTCTTTGTCGACTTGGCGAATACAGTGGCGGAATTTGCGGGCGTGGCTGAATCGTCCGAAGTGCTCCACGTGAGCAAATACATCGCCGTGCCGCTGGCGGCGATCGCCGTCTGGTTGCTCGTTGTGTATGGGACCTACAAAATCGTGGAAAAGATCTTCCTCGTCGCGTGCGTTTTCTATCTGTCGTATGTGGCGTCAGCCTTTTTGTCGCATCCCGATTGGCTGGTTGCAGCGAAGGCAACGGTGGTTCCCTCGGTCCACATGAACGTGCCTTATCTGCTGATGCTCACGGGCTTGGTAGGAACTACCATCGCCCCCTGGCAATTCTTCTATCTGCAGGCGGGCTTCGTCGAAAAGCGCGTGGGACCCCGCCAATACAAGCATGCCCGGCTCGATGTCCTAGTCGGCAGCATCTCCTGCATGGCGATCGTCTTCTTCATCATCGTCTGCTGTGCCGCCACGCTCAACGCGAAGGGGCTTACCAGCATCTCAAGCGCGGCTGAGGCGGCTCAAGCGCTCGTACCGCTGGCAGGGAAGTGGGCCGGCTTTTTATTTGCCTTCGGCTTGCTCAACGCGTCACTGTTTGCCGCATCGATCTTGCCGCTTTCGACGGCTCATGTGATCTGCGAAGGCATGGGCTTCGAGGCCGGCCTCGACCGCAAATTCAAGGAAGCGCCCACGTTCTATTCGCTTTACACGCTGCTGATCGTAGTGGGTGCCGGAATCGTGCTGCTGCCGCACGCGCCGCTCTGGAAAATTTTGATCTATTCGCAGGTGGGCAACGGTATCTGGCTGCCCGTCGTGCTCATTTTCATTTTGTTGCTGATCAATCGTCGCGAGCTCATGGGCGATTTCGTAAACACGCTGACGTTCAATGTGATCGCTTGGGCATCCAGCATCATCATGATCATTCTCACCTTCATTCTCGTGTACGCCTCCATTTTCGAACCCTCTTCGACCGGGCTTACCGGCATGCTTGCTCATTTGACGCGGTTCACCAAAGCCATAAAGCTATAATATTGCGGCCGCGGGTGCGGCAGGGAAAAGGGTGAGCGAATCAATGGTCAACCGGCAACATCGTTTTCTAATTTGTGTGCTCGGGATTTCCGGAATACTTTTGGCGGGCTCCTGTTCGGCGCAAACCGCGCCTTCGGCCAAAAAAGATCCGGACGCTGCGTCTGCGCCGCAGAGCGCCGTCACTCCCGAACAAGAACAGCTCCTCAAGGCCACCGAAGCCTTCGTGCGTAACCTTTACGCCTGGGGTCCCGATTACAAGGTGAATGTTGGGCCTCTTTCGCCCTCGCCCGCTCCGGAATATTACAAAGTCCCTATTCAAGTGACTTATAACGGCCAGGCGGATAACGGCGAAGTCTACGTCAGTAAAGACGGAAAGACGGTCCTGCGCGGAGACATGTTCAGTCTCCACGGCGATCCTTACGCGCAGGTTCGCGCCCATTTGAACATTGCCGGAAATCCTTCGATTGGCCCGGAAAACGCACCCGTGACCCTGGTCGAATTCGCCGATTTTGAATGCCCGCACTGCAAGGAATTCAACGACGATTTTGAAGCGATCCGCGCGAAATATCCGCAGGTGCGGCTCGTCTATAAGGATTTTCCGCTTGTCGATATTCATCCCTGGGCCGAAACGGCAGCTGTCGCGGGCCGCTGCGCCTTCATGCAGTCGCCCGCCGCTTTCTGGAAAATGCATGACGCTATCTTTAAAAATCAGGACAACATCACGCCCGATAACGCGTGGGATGAGTTCAACAGCTTCGCAAAGGACGAAGGACTCGACGGAGATGCCTTTAAGTCGTGCCTCTCGTCTCCGGAGGCCGCGAAAGCCGTGGAAGCGAATCGCGCAGACGCGATCACGCTTGGCGTAAGCAGCACGCCGACGGTTTACGTCAATGGACGACCCGTCGTCGGCGGCGATCCCGCAACGGTCGAGCAATACATCGAATATGAACTCAATTCAAAGCCCAAGCCATAGGCCCGAAGGCTCTCTCCATATGTGCGAGTTTCATTCTTGCTTTACAAGGAGTGCTGCGAAGAATCCGTCCGTGCCATCCGCTGCGGGTGAAGTGCGAAACGCGCCCGCCCTATCAACAAAGTGCGCGGCATCGAGATTTGGCGCCAGGTGCGGCTCTAGCCTATTGCTTAACTCCGCCGTGGACGCCCGGCGGATATTGCCAATCTCGATTACCTCGTCGATCACGCGTTCGTTCTCTTCCGGCTCGATCGAGCACGTTGAATAGAGAATTTCCCCGTCTGGCGCCGCCTGCGCGATGGCATTGCCGAGGATTGCGACTTGCAGACGATGCAATTCGTCAAGCTGCTGAGGCTTAAGGCGCCAGCGAATTTCCGGGTGCCGCGCAAGAGTTCCCGTGCCGGAGCACGGCGCGTCGACGAGAATCCGGCCGAACTTTTCTGCAAAAGGGAGAGGCTTTTCAGCATCAATTGCAACGAGATGAATATTATCAAGGTGCAGCCGCGCAAACTGCGTCTTGCAGGCGCGGAGACGATGCGCATAGAAATCTGCGGCGAGCACAAACCCCTTTTCGCCGGCGGCTCTCGCGAGCACAGCCGTCTTTCCTCCTGGCGCGGCGCATAAATCGAGAACACGGTCGCCGGGCTGCACACCGAGCAGCAGCGGCACGGTTTGCGAAGCCTCGTCCTGAATCGAAATCGCGCCTTCGTGAAACGCTTTTGTGCGCGAGGGGCTACCGCCAGAAACAGAAAATGCATTTCGCAGCAATCGTCCCGGCTCGATGCGCAAGTGAGCGGCGGCAAGTTCCTCAAATATTGCCTCGCGCGCATTTGCGGAGTTCAAAGAGCAGGCGAGGCGCGGAGTGGAATTATTTGCTTTGAGCAGCGCTACTGTTGCCGTCTCGCCGAGACGCGCAAGCCATCGTTCGACGAGCCAGCGTGGATGCGAATGCAGGATGGCAAGTCGCTCGTCGACAGGCATCCCACCTGGCAGTAAATCCGCGACAGCTCGATCGGTTTGGCGAGCCGCTTTGCGCAAGACCGCGTTGACAAGCGACGCCGCCGAAGACTTTCGCGCGCGCTTCACCAATTCAACCGATTCGTTTAGCGCGGCATGCGCGGGGACCCTCCGCATAAAACGCAGTTGGTATAGGCCGAGCCGTAATGCAAGTGCAACGGGCAAATCGAGCCGGGCAATTGGCTTTTTTAATTCGCGCTCAAGCAGAAAATCGAGCGCGGCCCGCTGGCGCAACACTCCCATCGCCAATTCGGTCGCCAGAGCAGCGTCGATCGGCTTGATGTCCGTCTCAAGCGCCGAATGCAGCTCGTCGCCCGCGTAGGCATCTTCGGCCTCCACACGCTGCAACACATCGAAGGCAATCCGCCTCGCCGGAGAAACAGCCATGGCAAGATCACAGCACAATGAGCCCTGCGCGCAAAGCTGTTTGTGCCGCGATGAAACTCAGAGTCCGTTGTGTCAATTTCTTGCTTGTCCAGCAGCTTTACCGGATAATTAAAAGGCCCAAGCCCGAGGAGAGAGGATGACGTTCAGCAGCAGACTGGCACTCGGTGTTACCGCTGGTGCCTTACTTACAGCTCTTTTTGCGCTTCCCCAAGCCGTCACCGCACAGGAACACGTAGTGAGCTCCGCCGATCTGCAAAAGGATGTAGCAAACGCCGCACAGCTTCGCCAGGAGCGCATCGCGAAGGTACGGAAGTTCCTGTCGACGGACCAGGCGCGCACCGCGCTGAAAGCGGCGAACGTGGATTACGATGTCGTGCAAAACGGCGTCTCGACCCTGAGCGACGATGAGTTAGCTCGTCTCTCGGCTCGCGCGGATCAGGCCCAGAAGGATTTTGCCGCGGGCTCTCTCACAAATGAGCAACTCACCTATATCATCATCGCGCTCGCAGCCGCGGTGATCGTATTGATCGCCGTGCACTGATCGCTCTACGGCATTTTTCCGAGTGCTAATGAAACTTGCCATCGCAAGGTCGCTGGACCGTACAGCCCGCTACGTTTGCCTGGGCTGTGCGGTCTTGTGGCTTGCCGCAATCGCGGCAGCGGGGTCGGCAGGAACTTGGCTCGACGTTCCATTTATTGCGCAGCCTGAGAACGGTTGCGGCGCGGCATCCGCAGCGATGGTGATGCAATATTGGGACAACGATTTGCATCGCGCGCATTCCGCGCGATCGGATGTAGAGACGATTCAGCGGTCGCTTTACTCGAAGCAAGCGAAAGGAATTTTCGCCTCGGAGCTCGAAGGGTATTTTAAGAATTCCGGCTATCGGGCATTTGCCATTCGCGGCGAGTGGCAGGATTTGCAGCAGAACATTCGAAAAGGACGGCCGCTGATTGTGTCCCTGGCGCCATCGGGGCCGCGCCATCCGCTCCATTATGTGGTCGTCGCGGGAATCGACGCTGACGGCGAAGCTGTCTTCATCAACGATCCCGCGCAGCAAAAACTGTTGCGAGTACCGCGAGCCGATTTCGAAAAGGAATGGAATGACGCGGGGAACTGGACCCTGCTTGCCCTCCCGAATTGATGCCCAGAATCGCGTTGTTCTTAGCGTTGTTGGCACTGCCGGCTGGCGCCTGTGCTGGCCAGGTCCCATCCGTCGAATCGATTCATAGGCTTTACGATCAGAAGCAATACTCGGAAATCGTTCGCCTCATCCCGCAGTCTCCAGACAATCCTTCTGAACTAGATCTCTATCGAGGCTTAGCCCTTGCACAACTCCAGCGTTTTCCGGAAGCCAAGGCAGTCTTGGAAGAAGGAGAGCGCAAAGCTCCGCACGAGGAGCGTTTCGCCGTGGAGCTTGGGGGCATCGCTTACCGGATGCATGAACTCGGTCAGGCGCAACGGGATCTGCACCGCGCGCTTCGCCTCGATCCGCACGATTCCTACGCGCTGAATTTCCTCGGTACGATTTACTTGTTGCGCGGAAACTTGCCGGCGGCGCTCAAATATTGGAATCGCATCGACGCGCCTCGAATTTCTCAAATCGAAGAAAGTCCCGAACCGCGCTTGAATCGATCGCTTCTCGACCGAGCGATCACCGTTTCTCCGCTATCGGTTATGCTGCTGCCAGATTTCGAAGCGACCGAGGAGCGTCTCGGCGCGCTCGGCGTTTTCCCGAACCGCCGTTGGGAGCTGGAGCCCAATGGCAATGACAATTACAACCTGGTGCTTCACTCGTTCGAAGACGGCTGGGGCGCGAACAAATGGGCTACGGCGCTCTCGATCCTTCGCGGCTTGCCCTATGAAACTGTGTATCCCGAATATCGCAATGCGCAAGGGTCAGCGATTAACTTCGATTCGATCGTGCGATGGGATTCGCAGAAGCGGCGGCTCTTTGCTTCCGTATCCATGCCGCTGCACATGAATCCGAAATGGCGGCTGCAAGCCCATGCTGACGGTCGCGACGAAAATTGGAATCTCACTAACTCGCTCAACGGCGCCGCTGCGCCGGTAGCGGGCTTGAAGTTGCGGAAATTGGAAGTTGGCGCCGAAATTCGCTGCATCGAAAATGGCCGCTGGGCTTGGCAGACGGGCGCCGCCTTTTCGCGCCGCACGTTTGGCGAGCAAGCCGGGATTCCTGTACAGGCAGGCCCATTTTTCACGAGCGGCAACGCGCTTGAATGGAATGCCGCTTCGGATTACCGCCTGCTTTCGATTCCAGACCGGCGGCTCACAGTTGATTCATCGGCATCGGCGGGCGTTGGCCGCTTTTTCTCCAGCGTCGCCTTGAACCGCTTCGAGCGCAGCAATGTGTCGCTCGGCTTTCGTTGGTTTCCGCGTGGCGAAGGAGACGACTACGAAATGACGTCGCGGTTCCGTGCTGGAGCAATCTTTGGCGGCGTTCCCTTTGACGAACTGTACACGCTTGGTGTCGAACGCGATGACAACAATCTGTGGCTTCGTGGAATTTCAGCCACTCAAAATGGTCGAAAAGGGAATTCGCCGATGGGCCGCCGCTATTTGCTGTGGAACTGGGACTGGAGCAAAGTGATCTATCACGACGCGTTTTTCGAAGTGAAAGCCGGACCTGCGCTTGACACGGGAGATATTTCCGATCCGTCGGGCGCCTTTGGTTCGCACGGCTGGTTGTGGGATCCGGGAGCGCAGTTTACGGTGAGAGTGCTCGACACGGTGAACGTCGTCTTCAGCTACGGCCACGATATGCGCTCGGGTCAAAACACGTTCTTCGGCGCTACGCAACGCTAGGGGCCGAAGCCGCGATTCATGTCCCAAAGCGGATAGTGAGGCAGCGTTCCCGCGGGATCGCGCACGAAATCCTCTGTTTGCGCGACAAGCTCGCGCGCCCGCTGCTTCGCCGCGCAGCAGTGCGTCATGGCCCCCTGCGGACGCCAGCCGATCGCATGGACGTTCGGTCGAGCGAGGAACCGGCGCAGGCCGCCCACCACGGCTCGTCGACCGGCCCGGAGGCACGGCCGACCACGACGATCGATGCCTCCGGGAACGTGAGGCTGAGTCGATCCATGAGTGTCCAATCAACGCGACCCTCCATGGATCCGATGTAACCGAGCAAGGGACGGGGCAGGTGCGCGATGTCCTGGGGCGGTTCCCGGCCGGGTCAAGGGCCGGGCGGCCAGGAACGGCGTCGGGGCGCCGTGGGGGATATAGTGGATCCGATCGGCGGCCTCCGGCACCGCCGCCCTCAGCTCGTCGGCCCGCAGCCGCGCGACGCAGACCGTCAGCTCGGCCGACCGCACCGCCGCCCGCTCCAGCGCGCGAATCTCATCCGCCCGCCGCGGCCAGTACAAGGCATAGTCATCAACGTTGTAATAGACGGACACATCCGGGCGGAACCGGTCGCGGAGGTAGAGATAATGGGGATACAGCATCACCAGCCCGCGGCGACCGCCGAGGGCGGGCCCTCCCACCACGATCGGATCGATCGGGCGATCGGCCGCATCCCCAGCCGGGGATAGCCCTTCATCCAGCCGGGCGGCAGGATGAACTGCTGATCCCACGCTTCGGCTCCGCTCCGTCGCAGGCGGCAGGCCGGCGACCAGGGATACAGGCCCCGCCGCCAGCCGTTGACATAATCGAGGCACTTGAGCCTCAGGATCGCGACCGATTCCCGATCGATCTCGCGGAACAGGTTCTCGGTCGTGGCCCAGCAGATGTCGGCCACGGCGAGCGACAGGCCGCTGGCCGCCCGCGGGCGCGGGCCCGCCCGCGGCCGGGCGCACGCATCGTCGCGCTGATCATCATCGTCGCGTCCTCGGCACCGTGGATCGCTGTGGCAGTTCAGATTCTGGTGCGATAGCCCCGCAAGGGCGTCAGGGAGAAATGGGATCATCCCTTTGTCACGTTCCGATCCCGGGGGCTGACGCCCCCGGCAACCTCCTGGCGCCCCCTTTGGGGGCTGCTGAGCACTTCTCGTGCACCCTCTCGGTCGCCGGCGGTGAACCCGCTCGTCTTCGCCGCCATGCGGCGACTGCGCCCGGCCGACGAGCCCGGCAGGAAGACGAAATTGGCGTTGGACTGCGGGTCGAGGAACGCACCCAGGGTCTCGTCGATCGGGGTCGGTTCGGTGTCGTAACCGCATCGCTCGAGCAGGGCGAGGACCTCATCCCGGGGGACGTCGCGGTGGATCTCCAGGACGATCTTGGGCCGGTAGCGGGCGAGGGTCTGTTCCATGCCGCGGAGCGCCTCGAGCTCCATGCCCTGCACGTCGATCTTGATGCCGTGGACGCCGGTTCGCCGTGGGCGATACCGTCCCAGATGGCGTCGAGGCCGACGGCGACGATCTGCGGCGACCGCGTTGGGACCGTCCGCGGGCCAACTGTGAGTCGATCATGCCCCGGTCGGTGGCGAACCGGAGGACGATCGGGCCGCGGGGCGTCGGAGAGGGCAAGCGGGAGGGCCACGAGCTGGCCGAAGCGGTTCTGCCCGACCGGTCCGCTCGAGGCAGGCGGCGGTGGTCAGGGCCGGCTCGAAGGCGAAGACCCGGCCGTCGGCCCCGACCGCCCGCGAGAGCGCCAGGCTGGTGTAGCCGCAATTGGCGCCGACGTCGAGCCAGGTCTCGCCCGGCCGGGCGTTGCGCCAGCAGCCAGTCGGTCAGCTTGCGCTCGGTGTAGCCGCAGATCGCCGCCGGGTAGTCGTGCCATGACGTCACGATCCGCATCCCGCGCAGCGGGCCGCCGATCACCGTGATGGCCACGTGTCGGCGCGGCAAAAGGCCCCGGACAAGCGATTTCAGTTCATGGGGTTCGTCGCTCCGGGTTGCGGGGTATGGGTCACTGCGGCAACGGCGTGGAGTCCAGGACCGTGCGATCGGCCGGTCAACGGCCGACGGTCGCGGTCGATCGCATCGAGCACCGCGGTCGTGGTAGCGGGGCCAGTCGAACGCCTCGGCCCGGGCCGGGCCGCGGCCGCGAGGTCGCGCGCGGAGCCCCGGGTCGCTGCCGAGCCGTTCCATGCGGCGGCCAGGGCCTCGACGTCGCGGGCCGGGACGATCAGGCCTTCGACGCCGTCGCGGACCACCGAGCCCGGCCTCGGCGTGACGATGCACGGCAGGCCGCAGGCCAGCGCCTCGTAGGTCACGACGGCCGAGCCCTCGAAGAGCGACGGGAACACGAAGACGTCGGCCGCGGCCATGCCGGGCGGGCATCTCGGCATGCGGCGACCCGGCCCAGGAGCTCGACCTCGTCGAGGTACGGACCGGAGCGGACCGGGCTCGCCGGGCAGCGGCCCCAGGAGCTGGAGCCGCCAGCCCGGCCGGCGGACCCGCCGCCAGGCCTCGAGCAGGTACTTGATCCCCTTGCGCTGGGTGATCCCGCCGGCGAAGAGGAACGTGCAGGACGCGTCCGTGCGCTTGGCCGGATCGGGCGGAACCGGCCGCAGTCGGCGGCGTAGGGGATGACGCCGCACGCGGTCGCGCGGCGTCCCGTGGCGCACGAGCGTCGCCGGCGATGTGCTCGGAGGGCACGAGGATCGCGATCGGCCAGCTCGAGGTCGCGGAGCCGGCGCTCGTGCAGCCAGTCCAGCTCGTCGCGGTCGAGCCGCGCCGTCGCCCAGGTAGATCGGGAAGAAGTCGGGCGACGGTCTCGGCCTCGTCGCTCGAGCACGCGGCGCTCCTCGCGGACGTCGCCGTGGACCATGCTCAGGACCGTCGGGATGCCCGAGCCGCCGGCAGGCCGGCAGGGCGGACTCCGAGCCGACGTCGCTGAAGATCAGCGCCGCGTCGGGCGGTCGCCGGGCGAGGTCGCGGGCGACGAGCCGGTCGAACCGCGGGTCCGCCACCGCGCGAGGGCATGCCGAGCGGCCGGCTGCCCGCGCCCGAGCCGACGCTCTCAGCGCCAGTGCCAGGTCGAAGCTCCAGCGGGATCGGACCTGGTCGCCGGGGACCTCGGGCTCGTGCCGCCTCCGGAGGAAGCGATCCAGGCGGCCCGAGGGGCCGGGAACCATCCGTCGCAGCACGGACGGCGGACCGCCGCGGTAGAAATACGCCGGTCAAGAGGCCGTCGAGCACTCCGGCACGGCGCAGGCCACGGCCGCCTGGTAGGCGGGCGGCCTGGCGTCCGGGCAGGCGACTCGCACGCGTTCCACGGCCTTCACGGGACCGACCGGCGGCCATGACGACGCAACGCCGGCATCCGGGGAGAGAGTTGACGGGCTCACGGCGATCATCCGATGATCCTCGAGTGGCGCGAATCCTTATCGCGGGCCGTGATCTTAGAGTCCAGGCCGGGAGCGTGTCAAGGTGGACCGTGCCCGGTGGTGCCCAAGCATTTGAAGTGGCTTGCGAATTTCAGTGTTTACATGTGGATTTTTGGCTTCGGAGGTGTCGCCGGCAGGAGGGGGGTTACGTTTGGCCGTCGCAAGCCCATTCGAGATGCGGCATCCGGCCATTCAGCGGGCGCGGTCCCGTTGTCCTTCCTTGGCGACCGCCGCTGGCGACCGCGCGGCAAATCGGTTGCTTGGTGCACCTTCGGTTCATCGGCCGATCGATCGGCGGATCGATGCATGTGGCGCGGCCCGCGTGGCCGCGTCGTGTTCCGGCGCCCTCCGGTTGACCCGCCTGGGGGTTCGCCGGCCGACGCGGTCGCGGAGGGATCGTTCGCGGCCCCCGAACCGGGTCCGGGCCGCGGCCCACTGGTGTCGCCACCAACTCCCATCGGTGTCGATGGAACTTGCCGCCTGCGCTCGGGCGACCAACTTGTTGTAGGAGGGCCTCGGCCGACTCGGCCGGCGCCTGTGGCAGCGCGGAGATCATCCCGGAGGGGACAGGCGGCACAAGACTGGGAATGAGAACGATGATACACCCCAAGTCGCCTCCCCCTCCACCTCGTCTTCGGCTGGCGGTGACCGCGATCCCGCATGCTCGAGAGGCGCTGTGCAATCCTGCTGCCGACGCCGGAGGACATGCCGTTCCTGCTGCGGTTCGCACTGGAGGGGCTGCGTCACATCGACACCGAGAACTGCAGGCAGATCCTCGTCGTCCCGGATGGCTGGCGGACCGACGGCGGGGCCGCCGTGCGGCGGGTCATCGCCCAGTTCGACGATCCGCGGATCGCCATGGCGTCGGCCCGGCGGATCGACTGCACCCTGGTCCGCCTGCTGAAGCAGAATGCCGCCGACACCCACTTGCTGGCGTGCGTCAACGGCACGGCGCGGGCGTGATGTGCCTAACGTTGAGGCCAGTAAGTCGCGGCTAAACTCGATCGCCGATCAGCGGCTCCGACTCCTCGTGCTGGCCTTGCTCGAGGATCTCATCCCGGACCACGACGGCGTCCGCGCCCTGCCGGAAGTCAAAGAACTGGGGCGCGGGGTCTGACCGACCCGACGGCGCCGGTGACGTACACGACGGCGGGAGGCGGCCCTCGAGTATCCGACCTTCCGCAGACGCATGGAGAGGCTCTTCCAGATGCCGATGTTCCAGGGCCACCGGGCCGACCGGATCCGGGAGCAACTCCGGCCCGTCCGATGAGTATCATGGACAGCGAAAAGCTGAGGGGACCGCCGAGATAAAATATGGATGGATCAGCCTGGCCGTCTCGTGACGGGCGATCCCTCCGGCGAAACCACGACGGCGATGGGGCGGTGGACCGAGCGTCAATGGCGGCCCCGATCGAGCATCCCGGCGAGCCGGAGGGTTTCGGCTCCCGGCGTGCGCCGGGGCGGCTCGCCGTTCACCTGCGCATGCCCCGGCTTCGTCGGCGAGTCGCTGCCGGGGGAATCCCCTGTGTCGATCGTATGCGATCCGGCGGCCCGCGCGACAGGGCCATGCGATCGAATGGCGACGGGGTCGATCGGGGCTCGACCGGCCCGATGAAGACGCGAACATCCTGGCCGAGCCGGAAACGCTGCTGGCCTTCGTCGAGGACGATCAGACACTCGAGCGTCCGGACGTCGCTCAATTGGGAGGGATCGTGGAGGATGGTCCGGCGCCGTAGTTGTACCACCCGGCGATGCGGGCGACCCGGCCGCGCCAGGCGGCCGACGGATCGGCGTCGTCGCGGACCAGCGCGGGTTCCCCTTCCTTGACGTGGCCGGCGAACTCCTGCTCGACGGCGGCGCGGATCACCTGCGGCCCGTCGGCGGCGAACAGCACGGCCGCCCCCTCCCGGCCGGTCCCCCAGGAC
>CAVWBL010000009.1:0-339904 GCA_963753205.1 uncultured Acidobacteriota bacterium
AACGGGCCGGGAAGTTGCCGCGGGCTGGGAGCCGCCGTCTGGCGCTGTTTCGTCCGCCGCCGCTTCGTCGAATTCTTCGGGCGCAAGCGCCGAGATTCGCGCGAGGAGCGGATCAATCGTTGCAGCCATTTCCTCGTCGCTGGACCATTGGCGATGCAGGAATTTCTTGAGCGCGTCCACCGATTGCAGGCAGATATCGACGAAATCGCCGCTGGGCTTCAGAACCCCGTCGCGCAGCCGGCCGATTAAATCCTCAATGCGGTGCGCCACGGCGGACATGCGATGCAGGCCAACCTGTGCCGCCGAGCCCTTTACTGTATGCATCGAGCGGAAAAGACGATTGATATCTTCGTCGTTCGGATTTCCTTCCAGCGCAAGCACGCATTCGGTGACGACCTGGAGATGCTCCTCTGCCTCCGGAATAAAGAATTCGAGCACTTCGTCGGGCACTTCGCCGTCTTCGGGCAAGCGGTCTATGAATGACTCGCCGACAAACACCTCGGAAACGGGCTCGCCGAATCCGGCAGCCGCTTCCACCTGCGAACTCGCTTCCGGTTCCACCGCGACAGGGAACGCGAATGCGTAGCGCTGTTTGAAAGCGGCGAGGTCTTCAACGGTTTCCGCGCCGCTTGAGCTGATCTGCAGTAAGTCAAATTCGAGTACCGAAATCGCGTCAGAGACGAACTCGGTCAGCGGTCCATACATTTCGGGGGTAAGCGCCGCATTGACGGCATACTGAAAGATGTGCGCCAGCTTGCTCGAGATTTCCGAAAAATGCGGGAAGCCGTAGCTAGCGGATGTGCCGGTGAGTGTGTGCGCCGAAATGTAGAGCCTTTGCAGATCCTCGGCTTTCGGCTGCGGCTCCTGCAAAAGGCCGGAATACTCCCTCAGATATTGCAGGTGGTCTGACGCTTCCTGCAGGAATATCTCGAGGCTTTCGCGACCCGGGCCGTTCACAGGCTGCCCTCCGCCATCGCCATTGCGCTCTTCGCCTCAACAGCGACCGGCTTTCTGTACAATCTGCATTCCCCCATGGTCACCGGCTCGAATTTGAGGGGAGTGTGGGTAAGCGTCTCGGAATGACCCAGCATGAAATAGCCGCCGGGCTCGAGCGCTTCATAGAACCCGCGCAGAATCGCGAGCCGCCGCTGTTCCGTGAAATACATCAGCACGTTCATGCAGAAAATGCAGTCCATCTTGCCGACGTACATCGGCTCCGCCAGATTCATTTGCGCGAAAGAGACCATCCGCCGGATGCGTGGCCTCACGTGGAATCCATGTTTTGCGCCGGTGAAGTAGGTATCGACCTCGCGCATCGATAGTTCCTGCAAGCTGCGCTTTGAATACGCCCCTTTTTCGGCGTAACGCAGCGCGCGGCGGCTGATATCCGTCGCCAGAATTTCGATCTCCCAAGCCTCAGCAAATTTCAGCGATTCGCAAAGTGTGATCGCGATGGAATAAGGTTCCTCGCCTGTCGAACATCCTGCGCTCCAGATTCGCAGCGTCCGCGGGTTCTGCCAGAACTTCCTCTCCTGAATTTCCGGCAGGATCGTTTTTCCGAGAGCCTCGTAGATGGCCGGGTATCGGAAAAAAGAGGTTTCCTGCGTCAACACTCGCTCGAGAAATGCGTCATATTCGGTTCCCGAAGAGCGAATCTTGCGCAGCAGTTCCGCACCGCTGCGAAGCGACGCTTCCTCCGCATATTCGTGCACGCGAGTCATCAGAAAACGCTCGCGCGATCCGTCCAGATGCACCGCCGAGCGCTGCTCGATCAGCGTGCGAATCTCATGGAGGTCCGCATCGGTGATGTGAGCGATTGTGGATGGCTGGCGTTTCATGTTCGCACGGCCGCCCGGCGGGCACGATCAGGACAAGGTCACGCCGCCCGCGCAAGCGCCTATCGGCGCGCCCCCACGGGAATAGCCGGTTCCTCGCTGGATACCGAAGACGCCGGTGCTTCGGGTGTGCGCGTTCCCTGGGAACGAAATTGCGCCAGCGCTTCGTTCAATTGCTCGGAGAGCTTCACCATGTTGCCTACGGTCGAAGCCGTCTGCCGCGCTCCGGTAGTTGTTTGCCGCGTGATTCCGGAAATGATCTGCATGGCGTTTGCGACGCCTTCTGTGCCGCGCACCTGCTGTTTCGATGCCAGCGAAATTTCCTGAACGAGTTCCGCCGACTGGCGCACGACGCTGGAAATTGCCTCGAGCGCTTTTCCGGCCTGATCGGCGAGGCCCGCTCCGACTTCCACTTCGCGCGTGCCGTCTTCCATCACGACTACCGCCTCGTTCGTTTCCGCCTGAATGGCCTTAATCAGCGCCGCAATGTCTTTCGTTGCGCTGCGTGAGTGTTCGGCCAGTTTGCGGACTTCATCGGCGACAACCGCGAATCCGCGGCCGGCGTCTCCGGCGCGGGCCGCTTCAATCGCAGCGTTAAGAGCGAGAAGGTTGGTTTGCTCGGTGATGTCGTTAATTACGTTGATGATTTCCGAAATTTCCAGCGAACGATCGCCGAGCGACTTGATCTTCTTCGCGGTCGCCTGCACCGAAGCCCGGATGCGTTGCATTCCTTCGAGCGTATCGCGCACTGCGCGGTTGCCCTGTTCGGCGGCATCAAGCGCGCGGCGAGCCGCTTCGGCGCTGGCTTCGGCGTTGTTGGATACCTGCTTCATCGACACTGTAAGCTCTTCCACAGCCGACGAAGTATTCGTGATTTCCTGGTCCTGCTGAGTGGCGCCGGCAGTCATGTCGTCGGCCGCGTCGAGAATCTGATTTGCACTGGTGCTCACGTCGATGGCGGCTTTGCGGACGCGCTCGAGAACTTTCGTGAAGTTGTCGAGCATGAAGTTCACGGAATCGACCACGTTGCCGAGCGCATCGTTCGTGACCTTGCCGCGAATCGTCAAGTCGCCGCGCGCAACCTGGCTGATCGTATTCAGTAGGTCTGCGATGCTGCGTTGGAGCGAATCCTGCGCCTGCTGATTCGTTACGGCATGGGCAACCTTCGCCACGCTGCGATTAAAATTTTCAGCGATGGCCGCGAATTCGTCGTTACTGGCTACTTCCGCGCGCGCACGCACGTCGCCAGAGACAACGCGCTCGGAAAATTTCGCGAGTTCGTCGACGGGCTTCAGTACGCGCCGGTTGAGTACCCAGATCACTGAGAGCGCGGCTGCAATGGCGAGGACTGCGGCCCCAAGAAGTGGTCCGCTCGCATCTGCCGGCAGAGAGCCGGCGTCCGCAAGGCCCGCACCTCCCGATAGCTTTCCGGCGTGAAAGGCCAGGCCGAGAACGGTGAAGAGAGCTGCCGCGATCCACAAGGCGAGCAGCCAGATCGAAGAACTTAAACGAGACTTCATGACTTCCTCCCAAGAACTTGCGCGCTGCTTACGGCTGCCAATGCCGCGCGCCGCCTATCTGCCTTCGCTTACCAGGGCCTCTGTCGCTATGGAGCGGAAATTCCGGTTCAATTTCTCCCGCGAAAATCAAATCACCGGTACCGGAAACACGTCCGTCAGCCGCCGAAGATCGACGACCAAAGCCAAACGATCCTCGTGACGCAGCATGCCGCGGCAATGCGGCACGTCATGCGGGGCCTGATCGAGAAGTGTCTCTTCTGAAGCCAAAAAAGTGCCGATCACTTCATCTGCCGCAATGCCAACGCGGAGATCCTCGCGTTGCCCCTCATCCTTTATCGCAGCCACGACCACGTGCTTCGGCAAAAGCCCGGGCCGGCGGCCCTCGGTAAACGCGATATCCATCAGCGGCACGATTGTCCCGCGCAAATTAAACACACCCATCAAGAACGCGGGGGCTAGCGGAATCTTTGTCACGATGGGCCAATCCACTACTTCCTCCACTTCGAGCACCGAGAGGCAAAAGCGTTCGCGCCCCGCGCGAAACACGCAATACTGGCGCTCCGGTCGCGATTCCTCCGCGGGCGATTCGCTTTCGAGAAACTCGCCCGGCTCCAGGCCATGAAGCGCTTCGGACGGCAGCGCCGCCTTTTGCAGCAAATCCCGCATCAGGCAAACCTCTTCACTGCGGTCAATAGCTCTTCCGGCGTAAATGGCTTCGCCACAAACCCATTCGCGCCCTGCTGCTCGCCCCAATAGCGGTCGCTCGGCGCCGACTTTGACGTCACAAGAATCACGGGAATCTTCGCGTAGGATTCCTGGCTCTTCAGGTCGCGGCAAACCTGGAAGCCATTCCGCTGCGGCATCACCACGTCGAGCAGAATTACGTTCGGGCGCTCGGCTTCAATCGCTTCTTCGGTCTTCGTTGGATCGGAAATAGCGACGGAATGAAATCCTCCCTCGTGCAGCATCGATTGCAGCAAGCGGATTTCCGCCTGCGAATCATCCACGACCAGAACCTTCTTCAGCACAGCCACACCTCCGCCTGCTTACCCCAAAAGAGTTGCAACTCCGGAACCAACCTCGCTCGGCGTTCGCGTTTTGCGACAGGCTTCTAATCCCAACAATTCATGGGGCTTGTATCGCGAACCCAAAGGTTCAGCGAGGCAACCCAGCCGCTTGCGAAACCGTCTCGGTCTCATCCTGAGACTCGTTCTCACCGGCGCGCATCTCGGCTGCGAGCGACGAGAAACGCTGCATCACCTGATGAAGGCGCAGAGCCATCGTGTGAATCGTGCGGACCTGCTCCCGGCTTTCCGCCGTCATTTTGGTCGAATCGAGCATTAGCAAATCCGCATTGCCCAGCACGGAGGTAAGCGCATTGTTAATGCCGGGCCGCATCTCCAGCATGTAGCGCCCGAGAGTGGCGTCCTGATGGCTTTCGAGCGCGAGACGCTCAGCCCGTTGCGAACGCGCCACGGCCTCCACGCGCCGCAAGGCTTCGCAGGAAAGCGAAATGAGCGCGTCGATCCATCCGTCGTGGCGCGCAACGACGAGCAATTGCCGATGTCGGGCCTGGAGTTCGGTAATGTCCTTTTCATGCTCGGCCAAATGAACCACGGCCACAGTGGGCGAACCGCAAAGTGCTGAGAGAATTGCGGACGATTTTCCGTTTCGCACCGGGCCGGTGATCACAAGGTCGTACCCGAACACGATGGAGGGGTGCCAAACGTCGCTCGTGGCCACGGTGATGCCGGGCGCGCGCGGTTCCGTCTGCCAACGCGCAGTCACAGTGCGCGCGAATTCCGGATCGTCGGAAACGATCAGCACGCTCGCGCGATTTAGTGCTTCCACCATGTTCCTCTGCCGCTCAGGGCTGGAGCTTTTCCGCTTCTTCGATGAATGAAAGCAAGCGCTTCGTGCTGATGCCGAGATTCACGGCCGCCTCGGTGTTCTTGCTCCGCTTGGCTTGCTCCACGCGTCCCTGGAAATACGAGAATTCGCTGCGGGCAAGCTCGAGCGCGGAGGTTAAAGCGGACTGATCGCCGGAACGCTTTCGTTGCTCGGTACCTAAAGAAAGCAGCGCACGTGCAACGACGGCCCGGCGCAAATCCTCAGATTCCTGGCCACCTTCGGCAACGAACGCCGCGACTTCCCATGACGAAAGCAGCACTTTCGTATCTTTCAGTACGACGGTAGACATTGAGCGCCCGCGTGAAGGCGGCGCAGCAATCAGCTGCTCCCAGATCGTCTCCATGCACTTGTCCGCGTCCATCGCCGGCTCGGCAGGCGGTGCAGGTTTTGCAGGAGGGGCAGCGGCAAGCGGCGCAGCCTTCGGCGCGGTTTCGACGCGGGACTCCTCTGCCTTTGCTCGAGCGGGCTCTTCCTGCACGAACGGCGCACTCGCCTGCATCATTTCTTCCCATGCGGAATGGTCCACTTTGCTTGCGTCGTTCTTTTTCGCCTGTGGAGCAGCGGCTGGGGTCTGGCGGGCGAGAACCTCTTCGAGGTCCGCGCGCAGCGCGAGAAGTTGCTCAAAAGCGTGCGTTACCGAGCTCTCGGTGTAGTCCTTCTGGAAAGGCTGGCGCCAGTTTTCGCAGAAGTGCCGTAGATGTGCCGTCGTTTCGGCCGCGGAAAAGCCTGCGCGACGACAGTCCGCCGTCTTAATGCCTTTTGCCTCAAGCGCGGAAACCGCTTCCTTCACCGCGCCGAGATCGGCATGCAGCAAGCGAATGAACGTCCGCCGCAGCACAAAGTTGAATCGGCAGAAAGCGACGAGAGCGGCCGGATCGTAGAACATCGCACCCGCGCTGTCTTTCAGCATGCGACCTTGCTCGAACAGGCCATGTTCGAGCAAGTCGCGAAGGCTCTTGCACTGCGAGAGTTTCTCGAGAATTTCGTCGAGAGGCGCGCACCATTCCAGCGGCGTTGGATCCGCTTCCGGTAACACCGGTGACAACACTCCCGCCACCTGGTCTAGCGCAATTTCTTCCCGATAGAGCTCTTCCGGTGCGCACAACGCGAAATATTGCACGAGCAGCAGATCGATTTTGTCTCGATCGACGGTTGTCTTACCCGGCTTGCGTAGTTGGCGCAGGATAAATGCGCGCAGGCACTGCTCGCTGCCGTTGAGCGTTTCCGGAGGGATCTGGCGAATTTGGTAGGCCAGGACCTTCGCGTCAATCGCGCTCATCCATTCGATGTGACGCTCGAAGATGGGCCTGGTCGGCCGCGAAGGCGGAGCCTCACCGGCCGAATAGGGCGACGTCGCAAACTCAAATTTCTCCGCCAGCGCCGAATAGAACGGATAGACGAGCAGAGCCTCTTTCCACTGCGACGCAGGATCGATCGCACCGGCTGCCTTTGGCGGGGCAGGCTTTGTCGTTGGAGGTGCCAATGTAGTTGTGCTGGGTGTTTTTGGGCTCATGATTTGATGATCCAGTTTCCGACCTCTTCTGCGAATCGTGCTGCGATGGCCTTCTGTCCTCCGTGATAGCGAACGGCGATCACCGTGGCGTGCGCGTCGAGCGAACCGTCCGCATTTGCCACACGCACGCGGTCCTCAAATTCAAGTGGCAACGTCGAGGCGAAAAGTACCTCTTTCGCCGTCCCGAACTCGATCGTCGTCTGTTCCTGCAAGCGGCGGCGTTGCGCACCAAGCGCGGTCACACGCACCGGAATTCGGACCGGCGACGCGTTCGGGAAAAGCAGTGCCAGCTTCTCGACGCACGTTTCTTCGTCCGTTGCAGTTGCGAGTTTCCGTGCCACAGGGCCCTGTTCCTCCGATCGTCCGAAGACGACCATTTCCTAGATCGCTACCGCTTCAAAATGACGTTTCCGATTCGAGACAAGACTGCCCCGCGCCTTGAAGTGCAATAAGTGGACCAAAACAGATGCCTGCTGGCTTGCTGCAAAGCGTGTGGAATGTGCTAACTAGGCCGCGAGGACAGAAGGTGTAGGCTCACAGTGTCTCACTCTGAAACACGAAATTCTCAGAGAGCCGCTAAAAACGGTGCGTTTTTTGGTCGAACCCAAGATCGTCTCAGGGCGCGGTCGAAACCGGCTCGGCAAGCTCTTCCCGCGAGCCGCGAACCGGGATGTGATAAAGTTTCAGCTTCCGATATAACGTCGCGCGGCTGATGCCGAGCATTTTCCCGGCGAGCTTCTTATCGCCGCCGGCCTGTTCGAAAACGCGAAGAATCGTGATGCGCTCGAGTTCGGCCAGCGCCGTTGTCGAATTGGGAGTGTCTTCCGAATTGCCGGAAGCCGGCGCACTTCCGCGGATTGTGGGCGGCAGATCGGCCGCATCGATCGTGCGGCGATCGCCAAGCGCCACCGCACGCGCGATGCAATTTTCGAGCTCCCGCACGTTTCCGGGCCAATCGTAATTCAGGAAGGATTTCATCGCTGCGGCGGTTACCTGAATGTTTTCTCCCGGCGCGTAGCGGTCGAGAAAACAGTGCACGAGTTGCGGGATATCCGATCGCCGCTCACGCAGGCTCGGCAGGTGAATCGTTACTACATTCAGCCGAAAATAAAGGTCTTTCCGGAATGTGCCTTCGCGGTATGCAGCCTCAAGATCCCGATTTGTTGCGGCGATCACGCGAATCGAGACGGAGACTTTCGAGTTGCTGCCGACGGGCCGCACTTCCTTTTCCTGCAGCACGCGGAGCAGCTTGGCCTGCATTTCTAACGGGAGTTCCCCGATTTCGTCGAGAAAAATCGAGCCGCCGTTCGCGGCCTGAAAAAGCCCCGGTTTCGCCTTCAGAGCGCCTGTAAATGCGCCCTTTTCGTGTCCAAAAAGCTCGCTTTCCATCAGCGTGGGAACGAGCGTGCCGCAATCTACCGCCATAAATGGCATCTCTGCGAGCGGGCCGCGAAAATGGATCGCACGCGCCACGAGTTCCTTGCCGGTGCCGCTTTCGCCCGTAATCAGAACTGGAGTTCGCCCGTCTTTCAATCGCGAAACCATTCGCAATACATCTTGAATTTTCGTCGAGGAACCGATAATTCCATCCAGGTTCGTTTCGCTTTCGACGCGTTCGCGCAAAAACTGATTTTCCGTCACCAGACGCACTTTTTCAGCCATGCGTTGCAACAGTTGCCGCAGCTTCTCCACCCGAAAAGGCTTTTCGATATAGTCGTAGGCGCCCTGCCGCATCGCCTCGACGGCGGACTCAATCGAACCGTGTCCCGTCATGATCGCGACCTCGGAACGTGGCAGCAGTTCCTTGGCTTTTCGCAGTAGATCGGTGCCGCACAGGTTAGGCAGCTTCAGGTCAGTCAAAACAATATCCGCGGGCGCGGTTTCGATCTGCTCGAGCGCAGCCTCCGCCGATTCAGCCTCCGAACAGACGAACCCCATCCCTTGGCCCACCGTGGTGCAGAGGCGGCGGATGCTCTGCTCATCGTCCACAATCAGCAGTTGAAGTTTTCTATCGTTCGTCATATCCGAAGTCTTCTCTCGCGCGGCGGGACGCGCGCCAATTCAGTTTCGCGCAGCGACACATCCATTTGCCGTAAGCATCCCTGAAAATATGTAAGGGTCCGCTCGAAGAACGTCTCGAGGCGCGGGGGAAGACTCCGCAAGTGTTTCGGTGCACGCATGGAGGTTGGGGGCAGCGCGCGCTTCGCCTAACGCTTCCACGGTACGTCGAATTCTCAAATTGAGTCAACGCGCCACCATCGGCCGGGTGCCGAATGTGACAATCGTGCGACTGTCGCAGCCTGAGACTTGGCGCGCGATTGCCAGGCCCATTGAGACGCCGCCGCCGCCCCGCAGGACACTCCGTATTTCTACGTACTCCATCGTAAGCCATTGTAGATGCATACGTTGCGGGTCGCTTGGGCGTCGGCACCTAGCGATCAATAGTCGGCAGTCCGGTGGCATGCTCATTGCAATTTCCCCGCTGGGATAGCTATGCGGGGAGGCCCCTTTTCGATGAACCGAAAGCTGAAATTGACCGGATGGACGATTGCTCTTTTCTTGGGAGGCACGTGTTCGGCTCCTTACGTGGCTCGGGCACAAAACGTATCTGCTGATTCAGCCGGGCGGAAGGTGCGCTCGAAAGTCGTTCCGGCGTATCCGGACATTGCGCGCACGGCCCACGTCACCGGCAAAGTAAAGGTCGAAGCCACGATTGCGCCAGACGGCCACGTCGAATCCACCAGAGTCGTTGGCGGCAGCCCTGTGCTGGTGAATGCCGCCGTTGAAGCCTTGCAAAGGTGGCGTTTCGAGGCCGGTCCGTCGGAAACGACGGAGATCATCGAATTCGAATTTAACGGGGATAACTAGCGCACCAGGGTTCTTTGCGCCCGCGCCTTCGCTGCATGCACGGGCAAATGGGCGATACGCCTTCGGACGGACAAGGGCAGAGGAGTTTCATCATGACGATCGGCAGGAGGTTATACCAGGGGTTCGGCGCCATATTGGGGATCATGGCGATTCTGCTCCTCTTCAACATCTTCACCGTTGTGCGCCAATACAGCACGCGTTCAGCCGCGAACTCCGCGACCGACGAAGGAAAAGCCATCGACCAAGTTCGCTATCAGGTGATGCAAAACCGGCTTTCGCTCGGTAGTTACCTGCTGAGCGGCGACTCACGCGATGAAGATAAGACCAACAAAGGCATCAATGACGTGCAGCAGTTGCTGAAAGACGCGGAAGCGAAAGCGAAGGACGTGGACAGCAGCCTGCAGAGTACGCTCGCTGAAGTCGAGGACAACGAGAACAGCTGGGCCGACAATTTCGCCAAGCCGATGATCGCCAAGCGCCACCAGGTGGACGCAGGCAATACGACTGTTTCCGATCTCCAGGTTTACTATCTCCAGCACGATCCATATTCCTGGACAAACAAATCGGCTAGTCTGCTTGATAGCGCCACACAAGCAGTTGAGAAAGACCAAACCGAGACCAGCGATTCCTCCAATTCTGCAACCACTTGGAACGCGGCGTTCACTATCTCTGGAACGATACTCGCCGCGCTGATCGGTGGCTTCATTGCCTTCCGCACGGCCAAATCGATCACGGATCCGCTCAAGCATCTGATCGAAGTCGCGCACCGCATCGGCGAAAGCGGCGATCTCGAGCAATCCATTGATATTCGGCGCGAGGACGAAGTTGGCATACTCGCTGAAAATTTCAACAAAATGATAGTTCACCTGCGCGAAATGGCTTCCGTTTCCTCCGCCATAGCAGGCGGCCAGCTCGCCGTCGTCGTGAAGCCGCGTTCTCACCGAGACACCATGGCTCGCGCGTTCGCTCAAATGACGCAAGGACTCCGCGATCTCGTTCGCCAGGTTCGCGACAGCGCCTCGCAAGTCGCCAGCGGAGCAAGTCAAATGGCTGGCGCCTCGGACGAATCCGCCAAAGTGAGCGTGCAGGCCGCCTCGGCCATTGACGAAGTCACCTCCACGATGCACGAGATGAGCGTCAACGTGCAGAACGTCGTGAAGAACACGCAAGTTCAGGCGTCCAGCGTCTCCGAAACGTCCGCATCCATCGACCAGATGGTGACATCGATCCAGCGTGTAGCTGACACGGCCAAGATGCTTGTTGAAATTTCCCACCGTTCGCGCGAGGAGGCGCAAACCGGCCGTCTCACGATGGACAAAGCGACGCAGGGCCTCAATCGCACCAGTAAGGCGATCCAGTCCTCCGCGAATATCATCGACGTGCTCGGCCGCCGCGCCAACGATATTGGCAAGATCATCGAAGTAATCGACGACCTCGCCGAGCAAACCAATCTTCTCGCGCTCAACGCCGCCATCGAAGCCGCCCGCGCGGGCGAACACGGCCTCGGTTTTGCCGTGGTCGCCGAGGAAGTCCGCAAGCTCGCCGAGAAGTCCACGCAGTCCACGAAAGAAATCTCAGAGCTGATTCAGGGCATTCAGTCGGAAGCGCGCGAAGCCGTACAAAACATGGAGAAGAGCACGTCCATGGTGGAAGAAGGGCTATTGCTCAATAAAGAACTCGGTGTGGCGCTCGAAAAGATTTCCGACGTCGTTTCCGAAGTGTATAAGTTCTCGCAGGAAATCGGCGCGGCCACCATGGAGCAATCCACCGGCTCGGCTCAAATCGCGAAGGCCACCAGCCGCCTCACGGACATCACGCAGGAGATCAATTCTTCCGTCGAAGAGCAAGCTTCAGGTGCGCAAGCCGTTGTCCGCGCCATGGAGCGTATGCGCGAACTCGTGCAGCAATCTACATCGAGCTCAACGGAACTCGCCGCAGCCGCCGACCAAATGTCCAAGCTCTCTCACGCGTTGCTAACTTCGATGGATCGCTTCGCGATTGATGTGGCACGGCCCGAATCTCGCCGCTCGCCCGCTCGCTCCTCCGGTTTCGCCGGAGAGGAACACGAGCCGGACTACGCCGAGAGCACCGTCTCCTAGAGGCCGGAGGAGCCCATGGACAAAGACCTCCAGCTTGTCGGCTTTCGCATCGGACGCGAAACTTTTGGTTTGCCGATCTCCATCGTGCGGGAAATCATTCGTGTCCCGGAAATCACGGCTGTTCCCGACGCGCCCGATTACGTCGAAGGCGTAATCAATCTTCGCGGTCGAATTATTCCCGTCGTCGATTTGAGGAAGCGCTTCGGCGAAACGCTCCTCGAAGCCGATAAGAAAAACCGCGTCGTCGTGGTCGAGTTGGAGCGTCGCGCCATCGGGCTGATCGTCAATTCAGCCTCCGAGGTCTTGCGCATTCCGCCCTCTGAAATTCAGCATCCGAGCGACGTATTCCCCGAGGGCGAACTCCACTTCATCACCGGCGTGGGAAAGTTCAACGGACGCCTTGTGATCCTGCTC
Source organism: uncultured Acidobacteriota bacterium (assembly GCA_963753205.1). Lineage (GTDB taxonomy): Bacteria > Acidobacteriota > Terriglobia > Acidiferrales > UBA7541 > Palsa-295. Next base: position 12,161 of record CAVWBL010000009.1, read on the forward strand.
GATATGAGCCGGATGCTGCAGCGCGGCGAATTAAGCCGCTTGGAAGAGGCCGCGGATGCCGCCGCCACCGTTTCGCAGCGGCAGTTCGCGCATAAGTAGCAGTCGCGCTGGTAAAGCTTCGAGGAAAAATGTCCACACTTACCACGCAGGTTTCGCTTACAGACGCAGAACTGAAACTTCTTCAAACGCTCGTCTATCAGGAATGCGGCATGTATTTCGACGAGCGTCGCACGCATTTCCTGCGCGATAGGCTCCAGCGACGCCTCAAAGCCTGCAATGTGGACTCTTTCTACAACTACTATCGTCTGCTTACCAGTCGCGAAGGAAAACAAGAGCTCTCCGCCCTTCTCGAAAATCTCACGGTCAACGAAACGAGCTTCTTCCGCATCAAGCCGCAACTCGAACTGTTTCAAAAAACAGTTCTGGAAGAGATGCTGCGCCGCAAGCAGGAGCGCCGCGACTGGTCGCTGAAGATCTGGAGCGCGGGCTGCTCGACGGGCCAAGAACCCTATTCGCTCGCGATCCTCGTTTGTGATGCGCTCGCCTACTATTACTTGCGCAATCCGCTCCCTTTTGAAATGCCGACTCCAAAGCCTTTGATTCCGCCGCCCTGGAAGGTGGAAATTCTCGCTTCGGACATTAATTATTCCGCTCTGCTCGCGGCGCAGCAGGGTGTTTACACCGAAACACAGATGGAGGCGGTCGATTATACGTGTCGCCTCCGCTATTTCGAAAAGCTGGGTGACAAATACGCCGTCAAGGCCTCCCTAAAGAACCTGGTTCAGTTTGACTTTCATAATCTCAAGGCCGAATTCCTTCCGCAGCGTAATGACGCAATCTTTTGCCGCAACGTGATGATCTATTTCGACGAAGCCGAGCAAAAGCGCCTGATCGAGAAGTTTCATCGTTGCCTGAATCCTGACGGCTACCTTTTCGTGGGCCACGCGGAGAGCCTTTTCGGCCTCAGCAGTAAATTTCACATGATTCATCAGAACAATGCGACCGTTTATCAGCGGATCGAGGGGGCGCGGTGAGTTTTTTTTCTGACGAACACGCCGCCGAGCTCCGCGAGCTATTTTTCGAGAGCGCCGAGGAACTTCTCCAGGGCATGAACGAAGCCGGCCTCGCACTCGAAGAGCGCCCGGCCGATGCGGAGGAGCTGCGTCGCGTTCGCCGAGCCGTTCACACGCTAAAAGGGGACTCTGCCGCGTGTGGCTTCCGTGAGCTAAGTGAACTCGCGCACGGACTGGAAGAGGTTCTTACGCCGGAAGTAGCTCGCGAAAGAGGAGCCACCATCGCAGACGTCGTGCTGATCGCCGCTGATACGTTTCAGGAAATGCTGGCGGCGTATCGCAATCACTTGCAGCCTCCGTCAGGCAAGGCGCTCCGCGAGCATATCGGACAGCTTCTCTTTAAACCCGAGTCGTCCGCTGACGAATTGGCCGCTTCGGCGCGTGAGGCCACGTTTCCATGGACGGAATACGAACGCCTGCTCATCGCGGACGCTATCGCCCGCGGTGCAACAGTATTCAATATCGCTCTCCATCTTGATTCGCAGGCTGCGCTGGCCGCATCGATCGAGCTGGTCCGCAAGGCGCTCGCCGGAGCGGGCAAGGTGCTTGCCTTCAGGCCGGAAATTCAGCCGCTCCCGGAAGACCTCTCATTGATCGAAGTCGCGCTCGAGACCTCGCAAACGCCCGATTGGATCAAATCGCACTGCCGGGTCCCATCGATTGTCGAATCGATCGATCTATATTCGGCCGCCGCAGAGGATTCCGTTCCGCCGCGCGATGCTCTCGACGTTCTTTTGGAGTCCGAAGCCGCGGCAGTTGCGGCAGCTGTGGCAACAGTCGCCGCCAATGACGAACCCTCTTCTTCGCATCATTCCTCCGCCAAGCAGGCGCGAGCGATGGAGAGCACGTTGAGAGTCGAAGCAGGCCGCATAGACGCGGTTCTCAACTTGGTGGGTGAGCTCATTATCGGCAAATCGATGCTCCAGCGTGCCATCGTCGAATTCAACCGAGCGCATGCGAAGGACCCGCTCTATTCCAAATTCTCTGACGCGCTTTCCTTTCAATCCCGCGTCCTCGGCGAACTTCAGAAATCCGTGATGAAAATCCGCATGGTTCCGGTCGATCAATTGTTTCGCAGGTTCCCGCGAGTCGTTCGTGACGTTGCGAGGATGCGCAACAAAGACATTGCTGTAGAAATTGCGGGCCAGAACACGGATCTCGACAAAGGGATACTGGACTCGCTTGCCGATCCGATCTCGCACCTTGTTCGCAACGCCGCCGATCATGGCATCGAAACACCTGCGGAGCGAAAGGCCGCCGGCAAACCGCCGCAGGGCGTGATCCGCCTGGACGCCTATCACGACGGCGATCAGGTCGTAATCGAAATCTCCGATGACGGCAGCGGCCTGGATCGCCAAAAGATTGTGCGCAGCGCCATCGATCGCTCGCTGATAACGCAGGAGGAATCCGAGCGCCTCAACGAAGCCGAAATTCTTCAACTGATTTTTACCCCGGGTCTCAGCACGGCCGACGAGGTAACCGAAATTTCAGGCCGTGGCGTCGGCATGGACGTCGTGAAGTCCACGATTGAAAGTCTCAAAGGCAATATTCAGATCCGCTCCGAGGCCGGTAAGGGCACCACGTTCCGGTTGTATGTGCCACTGACGCTGGCCAGCATTCAAGCCCTTCTTTTCCGGATTCACGACCGTTTATATGCCGTGCCGCTCGCCTCTGTGGTCGAAATCACGCGCATTTCCGAAGACGAAATCCATCGCGTCGATGGCCACGAAGTATTCCGCCTGCGCGAACAGGTGCTCACGCTTGCTCGTTTCGACGAATTGGATTCCCAGGTGAAGGGCCCGTGCTCGCGGCGTGCTTTCGTGGTTGTGATCGATGCAGGAACCAGAAGGTTTGGCCTCGCCGTCGATAGCCTCGTCGGCGAAGAAGAGTTGGTCATCAAGGCGCTTGAAGATGAACTCCTTGCTTCGCCGCTTGTCAGCGGAGCTTCGATTCTCGGTGACGGCACTGTCGTGCTTATTCTCAACGTTCCCGTGGTTGTATCGCGTCTGGCGCGTATTCCCGCCGTGGGAGCGAGCGCGTGAAGCCCAATATCCGCGTTCTCGTCGTGGACGATTCGGCGCTCATGCGCAAACTAATTCCCGAAGCCCTGCTTCAGGACTCTTCCATTGAAGTCGTCGGCACCGCGATGGACGGCGCAATGGGGTTGAAGAAAATCGAGGAGCTCAAGCCGGACGTCGTCACGCTCGACTTGGATATGCCGCGAATGGACGGAATGGAGATGCTGCGCCAGGTCACGCGCAAACACCACGTCCCGGTGATTGTGGTCAGCGCCCACACAGAGGAGGGAGCATCTCTCACCCTGAAGGCGCTTGGCCTCGGCGCATTCGATTTTGTCACCAAACCTCAGGACGCAGCCCGCGGCCATATCCGACAGATTGGCGCAGAACTCGCGGCAAAGATCAAAGCAGCCGCGGCAGCCGGTGTGCCCAAGATGATTTTCACTGTGCCTACGATCAAGCAAAAGGAGCCGCGCAAGTTTTCGATTCAGCCGCGCTGGCCTTCGCGAATCGTGGCGATCGGCGTCTCGACGGGCGGTCCGCAGGCGCTTCAATATCTCTTTTCGCAAATTCCCGCCGATTTTCCCGGCTGCATCGTCGTCGTTCAACACATGCCTGAGGGCTTCACGCAGATGTTTGCGCAGCGCCTCGACGAATCGTGCGCCATCGAAGTGAAAGAAGCCCAATCGGGCGATCTTTTGATGGCCGGCCGCGCCCTGATCTGTCCTGGCGACCGTCACATGAAAGTCCGCCGTATGGATCACGGCGACATCGCGATTCTCGTCGATCAGGCGCGCGTAAACGGTCATCGTCCGTCCGTTGACGTGCTGTTTCACTCCGTCGCGCAAGAGTTCGGACGCAAAGCGATGGGCGTTCTGATGACTGGCATGGGCGAGGACGGCGCGGCCGGGTTAGGCGCGATCCGCGAGGCCGGCGGCTTCACCATCGCGCAGAATCCCGAGACTTGCGTTGTAGACAGCATGCCGCGAGCCGCGATCCAACAGGGTTTTGCCCAGCGTGTGGTCTCGCTTTCCGCAATGGCGGAGGCGCTCATCTCCAAGTGCCTGCCGGAGGCTCCGTCTGAGCCGCTGCCTGCTGGTTCCCAAGATCCGAATATGGAAGAAAGTGTTTCGCGAAGGAGGCCGTTATGAAACAGTTCGAGCCCTTGACTCGAAAATCGGACGCTCAAGCGGTCCGCTATCTGATCGTCGATGACTCAGTATTCGCTCGCAAGAGCCTTGCAAGATTGATTGAGTCGTTCGGCGGCGTGTTGGTCGGCGAAGCGGGCGACGGCGTCTCGGCCATCGCCGCATATGCGCGCACCAAGCCCGATCTCGTTCTAATGGACATCACCATGCCCCAAATGGAGGGTATTGAAGCCGTCGAGCGCATCGTTCAGGAGCATCCCGACGCCCGCATCGTCATGGTCTCGTCGGTCGGCTATCAGGACAACATTCTCGCAGCCCTGCAAAAAGGTGCACGCCACTTCGTTCAAAAGCCGGTGAAGCCCGATGCGCTCTACGAAATCATCCGCTACGTCTTGCATGATGATGGAGTCACCGCGCCCGCAGCGGCAGGAGAAAACTCCCGATGAGAATGGATCTGATTCAGCCCTTCATTGGCTCGCTCGACGCCGTACTTGCCGAAATGATGAGGGCGCCCGCGAACATCGCCGACATGACGATGGAAGAGGAAGGTTATCGCCGCAAGGGAACCGCGGCCGTCGTCGCATTCAGCGGCCAGATCGAAGGCCGCATCATTCTTGATATGGATCCCGCTGCCGCGGCATATGTCGCGGGCCTGTTGGCCGGCACAGAAGTGGATCCGGCCGAGCCGATGGTCTCTGAGGCCGTCTGCGAACTCGCCAATATGGTGATCGGCAACGCCGTCACGCAGCTAAACGACCGCGGCTTCCAATTTAAAGTCCTGCCGCCCTCGATCCTCGATGAAGAGCAGTGCGCAAAAGCAGGTCAGGATTCCGAAGCCACGATCCTTTGCTTTGAAACCCCGCACGGCATCGTGTACCTGAATATTGCAATGCACTATCTCGTGCGCCGCAGCCACGATCACACGCCGATCGCCGTCTGCTGAAGGAAGGCCAGAATTCGCTGGTTCACCTTTCGGCGGCTCATTCTCGGCGGCGATATTCTGTCCCGTGCCGGAATAATCCTGCCTTGGAAATCTCTTCCGAGTAGACGATTCTCGCCGGAAGGAAAATATTCCCTGACTCGGGCGAATACGGAACGGCCACCTCGACCTCGGCGTTGGGTTCGTATCTCCGTTTGCTTCGGAAGCACACGCCCACGGGAGAAATATCCTCGCATACCGCCAGTTCATCATCGGCGCCGCTCTGCCTCACGCATGCGGTCAGCCGCGTCTTCAGCCGAACTCGTTGACGTTGCCGCTTCTCGTGCCCATCCGCAGGCTCGTCTTGCCAATCGCTGTCCCGGCGGCCCCTGGACCGCCCTATCTTCTTGGCATCTTCATGCGGCGCTTGCACCCAAATGCTCGGCACTCCGCACGTCTTGCAGTGCCGCGCAATTCCGCGGTTCGATTCAAAAGCCCGCAGCTCCATTTCATTCAGGTAGACCACTTCCCGACGCCGGCAATTGCTGCACTCCAGCAGCATTCGCGCCACGGCTTCATTCGATTCCGCAATCGAAGGGAACTCGACTCCCCAAAGATCCACGCCTGCGTCCGCTATCTCTATTCCATAGACAAAATCTTCGCTCTGCTTCCCGAACTGCCCCACGATGCGTGCGTGTGCCTGCCTTTGGCTTTCGTTGGGCGCACGCCGCTGGATGAGCACCTGTTGTTCGGCCGCAACGTCTCGCGCCAGAAGAATCACGGCGCCGTGCTGGTTGATCAGCATCGTGCTCGCCGGTTCGGAGAATGCCTTGCCTTCGATATCTGTTCCTGAGACGGTCAACAACAGCCTGATCGAGACGCGGTCGCTGCGTCGCGGCGCTTCGGCTTCCATGGGTTTACCTCTCAACCGGGAGCGGACCCGTCAAGATAGCATACAGTGCCCGTTCTTGATGCCTCGCGCGAAACCAATTCCTCGTCGTTTGCGTCTGGCAAGTAGGCTATGATGTCTCGAATCAACCAGACTTCCAAATAGCGAGGGGAAGAGAAAAAGGACAGGAATGAGCCCCGATCGGATCCAGGCCGCGTCGAAATATTTCGTTCTCGTCATCACGCTGATATTGTTCGCCGCTTTTGCCGTTCCTACGCGGGCGCAAGGGCAGGCGATTGCAGGATCCGTTCACGATGCGAGCGGCGCCGCTATCGCTGGCGCCCAGGTCGAGCTCCAGACCGGCTCATCCACTTCCACCGTTACCACCGATTCCAGCGGCAATTTCTCGTTTCCGGCAGTCGCGGCTACGGAAGGCAAGCTCACCGTCACTGCCGAGGGTATGCAACCGCTCACGCAATCCTGGACTGCCTCCTCGCACCAGTCGCTCGATCTGGTTATGTTGCCGCGAACGCTGCTTCAGCAGGTCGTCGTAACCGCCGCCCGCACGCAAACCCGTCTCGGCGACACCTCGACGGGCATGATTCAGCTTTCGCACCAGGAGCTTGAGGCGACACCGAATTTTACTCTCGACGATGCCCTCCGCCAGGTGCCCGGTTTCAGCCTTTTCCGCCGCTCGAGCAGCCGCACCGCAAATCCGACCACCGAAGGCGTCTCTTTGCGCGGCACGGGAGCCAGTGGTGCCAGTCGCGTACTTGTCTTGAATGACGGTATCCCGCTCAACGATCCCTTTGGTGGCTGGATAGACTGGGACCGCGTGCCCGCCGAATCGATCGCTAGTGTTGAAGTCGATCAGGAAGGCGCATCCAGTCTGTACGGCAGCAACGCCCTCGGCGGCGTCGTCCAGGTCCTTACGCGCCAACCGCAGCCTGCGGGCGCTTCGGTCGAGTTGGCATACGGGAACCAGAACTCGCCCGATCTTTCCGCCTGGGCAGGCGGTTCTTACAACGGCTGGTACGCAACTGGCGATACGCAACTCTTTCACACCGATGGCTACTATCTCGTTCCAGAGTCCTTCCGAGGCGCCGTCGATACGAAAGCGAATTCCGAATACGCCACCACGGACCTGACGATTGGCCGCAAGCTAGGGCAAAACGGCCGTCTGTTCGCCAGCGGCTCGTACCTCAACGAGTGGCGCAATAACGGCACCCAGCTTCAGGTGAATGGCACATCGCTTGGTCAGGGCGCCTTGGGCGCGGATTTGGACCTCGGTCGCGCCGGTACGCTCACGTTGCGTTTCTATGGGGTCTTCGAGCATTACTACCAGACTTTCTCCTCTGTCGCCGGAGATCAAAGCAGCGAATCCCTCACGAATCGCCAGACGGTTCCTTCGCAGGGCGTAGGCGGTTCGGTCGTTTGGTCGCGTCCGATCGGCCAACGTCAGACTTTGGTCGCCGGCTATGATGAGCATGAAGAAATCGGACACAGTAATGAAATCATTGGCAGCGTCGCCGCGCCCAGCGCAACCCAAATCGGCGGTGGCCGCCAGCGTAGCATGGGCGTCTTCGGCGAAGACCTGATCCAGGTCGCGCCCGGCTGGACGCTCGGTCTGAGTGCCCGTTTCGACGACTGGCGCAACTTTGATGCGCTGATCAGCCGCAAGACGCTCTCCACTGGAGCGACCACTTCTACGCTCCCGCCGGATATCTCCTACAATGCGTTCAGCCCACGCGGCACATTGGTGCACGAGTTTAACGAACACGTCTCTTGGTCGGCTTCCGTTTACCGTTCTTTCCGTGCGCCTACGCTAAATGAGTTGTACAGGCAATTCCGTGTCGGAGCCACCACCACGCTGGCGAATCCCGCCCTCCGCGCCGAACACCTCACCGGCGGCGAGACGGGCGTGGCGGTCACCGGATTCAATCGCCGCCTCGTTGTTCGCGGCACGTTCTTTTACAACCAGATGGTTGATCCGATTGCCAACGTGCCTTGCCCCAAGCCGCCGTTTCCCGGTTCACCTTGCCCGGCGAACCCGCCCGCGAACACCCAAATCCGCGCCAATCTCGGCCGCACAAGCGCTCCCGGATTCGAAATTGACGCGACTGCACGCTTCACGAACCACTTCGATCTTTCGGCCGGATATCAGTACGTCAACGCCATGGTCGTGAGCGCGCCCCTGCAGCCGACGCTTCTGAATACGCCCGTGCAGGAAGTGCCGCATAACGCCGTCACTTTCCAGGCTCATTACTCGAATCCCCATTGGGTCGACCTCTCTTTCGACGGCCGGTTTCTCGGCCAGCAACTCGATACCACTGGCACCCCGCTTGGCAGCGTCTTCATTGCTGACGCAATGGCATCGCACGCGGTCGGCGATGGCTTTTCTCTGTTTGCGGCGGTCGAAAACTTTTTTAATGCGAAGTACTACACCGCAGCCGAAACCTTTTCGGGTTCGGCCGTAGCTTCGCCCCCACAGCTCGGTCTGCCGATCACCGCGCGCTTCGGCTTCCGCTTCGATTTCCCCAAGCGCTAGGCTATCTTCTTGTCCTAAATTCTGGTCCAAACGTCCGTATTGGATAATTGGGCACGTATCCTCCGCATATCCCCAGCAAATGATGTGAGTTCTAGTACCATGTTGGGTATCTCTCGGGTAGGAGGCTTCGGTGAAACGACTCCGTTTTCTGGTCTCTCTGGTTACCGAAGACAATGACTATCAACGTGAACAAGCCGCCGCAGCTCAAGAAGTTGCACATCGCCTGGGCGCGGATGTTAGCGTTTTGTACGCCGAAGGCGATCCAATCACCCAGAGCCAGCAGCTTCTCAGCGTCATTCAAGGTCCGCGAGAATCCCGTCCGGACGGCATCGCTTTAGACCCGGCCAGCGGCACGTCTTTGCCCCACGTTGCTCGCGCTGCGGTTTCGGCTGGCATAGGCTGGGTCGTGATGAATCGCGAAGCCGCCTATCTGCAGGAATTGCGGGCCCGCGCCAGCGTTCCCGTGTTCGCGGTCACGTCAGATCACCTCGAGGCCGGCCGCATCCAGGCGCAGCAAGTTGCGGCGCTTTTGCCCAAAGGCGGTAACGTCGTCTACGTCCAGGGCCCTTCGGACTATCCCTCGGCAAGCCTGCGCACGCAGGGAATGCAGCAGCGAAAACCGTCCAACGTCAATCTGATCCTCCTTCGCGGAAAATGGACCGAGGAAAGCGGCTATAAGGGCGTTGCTTCATGGGCGCGCCTCTCCACCTCGCAGAAGGTCTCGGTGGATATGTTCTGCGCGCAGAATGACTCAATGGCTATGGGCGCCAGAAAAGCGATTCAGGAAGTTGCCGATTCCGTTTTGCGGGAAAAATGGTTGGCATTGCCCTTCAGCGGTGTCGACGGCCTTCCCAAAACCGGGCAGGCGTTTGTCCGAAGCGGCTTGCTCGCGGCAACAATCGTCGTCGCGCCCAATACGCACCTTGCTATCGAACTTCTCACGGAGGCTCTTCGGAAGGGAACCAATCCGCCCGCTCTCTCGCTGACGACGCCGGTGTCTTGTCCCAAAATCGAAGAACTCGCCTCGGCAAAATCCGCGAAAGAACACGTCCTGGCTCACTGACACGCGAGTTCCTTCCTATCTGTTTTGCGCACAAATTGCCTTTCCAGTTGCGGCCTGCGGCAGAATCGCGTAGAGCTTTAGAAGGCTATGTGGAGCTTGCGGGAGGGAAGGGCGGGGCTCAGCCCCGCCGCAGATCGCGCCCTGAAGTAGGGCTTTAGCCCCTGAAGCCGCTCTCTTCCGCATCCAGTTAGCAACACCCGTAGCGTCAAGCAACTCGATCGCAGATGCCCTATCGCCCACGAGAACTGGTGATTCGCGCGCGTGAAGCCGCGATTCTGCTCCTGCGCACCATTGACCGCAGCGAAACCGTACAGCGCTTCCTCGATATGTACGCGGCGCAATACCGGCGTCCCGGGCGAGCCGATCAGCCGTCGCACTACCGCGAGCAATTGGAGACCATCCGCCGCGAGGCGATCTTGGCGATGGTGCTGCGCATCGAGGGCGCGCTCCCAAAGCGCCTGAATGTCCACGTTAATGTGCGCGCAGCGCGTCCGTCGAAAAAATCTGCGAAAGGAAAAAAGGGCAAAAAGACGCCAAAAATAAAAAAGCCGCGCCGCGCAGGCCTCAATCTCGCCATTCCCCTGCTCGATCTCTTTCGCGAGGAATTTTTCGTGGCGCTCGGACAGGCGATGGAATGGGATGACGAGGACGCCCACGAATTCTGGCGCGACCTCGAACTCTACGAAACGCTTTCCGCGATCGCCGCGCAGAAACCGGCCTCGCGCAAGCCCGTCGTGCGCGGGTTACCTCCGTCGGCGTCCGGCCCGTTCGTCGATCGCGTAGGCTTTCTTCTCGATCCTTCATTCATGGACCAAGCCCGCCGCGAAGCCGCAAAATTCCTCATCGAAATCAACGCAGCCGCCGACCAGGTCCTGCGCAAATCCTTCGCTCCCAGGGTCCAGTAGTCTACCTAGACCACTTCGACACGGGCTTGGCCCCCGAATTTTGCCAGGGCGGCGTCGCGGGTAACAAGTGGCGCGTCTAGCGCCTCGGCAAGCGCCAGGTAGGTGGCATCATAGGCCGTGAAGCTGTGCCGCATTTGCCAGATTCGGTGTAGCAGGAAAGAGTGTGGGTAACGAGTGAGTGGAAAATCTGCTAGGTCCGCGACGGCTTCCCCGCCGCGATCAACAGATATAAGCCCGGACTGTACGTACCGCCGCAATACTTGTGTGACCTCCAAATCGATCAGGTGAGGCGCGTGGATAGTCTCGTTCGGGGCAAAAATAAGCCGCTTCACGTGCGCCGCTGCGGCGCTCTCGATTAGAACCTCCAGAAGCGCGGACGCATCAATGACAATCAGTGGCTTTCTCTTTCGGCACGCACAGCAGCAGCGGGTTCCGGGTGCGGGTGGAGCACAGGCTGTCGGCCGGAGAGTCGCTTGCGCATTTCATCGACAGTGGGACGTTCGACGATGTGCCGAAGCTCGCGGAGCAAATAGTCGGAAAGCGACATCCCTTCGAGAGCCGCCCGCGACTTCAATTCACGGTGCAATTCGGGTGGTACATGGCGGATCTGAACCATTGTCGACATGCAATTAGCATACTTGCATGCAAAACGCATGTCAACGGAACAGTCACATTTTCCGGCGAGAGCTGCGCCAATCAGAATACCGCCCGCCGCATTCCTCGTAGATAAATCCCCAGCCCTGCTAATCCCAAGATCGCGCGCCAAATCCGCCAGCAAAGCAGCGCCTCGGCCCCGCCGTGCATTCCAGCAACTCGGAATAGTGCGCTAAAGGCCGTTTCGCCCACCCCCAATCCGCCCGGCGTGAGCGGCAGGCTATTGGCAACATCTCCCATCGGAACCACAAGGCACAATTTGAGCGATAGGCTGCCCGGAGCAATCAGCAAAATTGCCAGGGCAGTCGCCGCAATCAGCGTCAAATTCGAAGCAAGTGACGCTCCCAGCGCCGCGAACAAAATGCCCCACCGGCCACGATAAGCGGCGATACTTGCGACCACACGCTCAGGCAGCTCACGCCGGGGCAATACCCGCGACATCCATTTCGCTGCGCGAATCATCCCAGCGGAACTAAAAAGGCAAAGCAGGAACGCCGCCAGCATTCCCGCCGCGAGCAAAGCGGTGACCGTGAGCAAAATTTGCAGTGCGGGCGTGCCGCGAATCAACGGCAGGAAGAGCGGCGCAAAAAGCAGCGGCAGCAGCAGGATTGAAAAAAGCCCGACGGCTCGGTCAAAAGCGATCGTCGTAACAATCTCAGCGCGCCGGCCTTTGTTCTCCTTGGCGGCGTAAAAAAGCTTGGCGATGTCGCCGCCGGCCGCGCCCGGCAAAAACGTCGCAAAAAACGAGCTGACCAGCGTCAGATCGAGCGACCGCAGCAGCGGCAGACGCAGGCTTTGCGGCCTAAAAAGCCAGCAAAGCCGGATCGACATGCAAAAAATGTCGAGAAAAATGAGCGTAAGCGCCGCCAGCGTAATCGGCCAGGCGGTGAAGAGCTTGGTCAGCTCGCCGAAATCGATCAGCCGCGACTTCGCAAGGTAAACGAGCAGCGCAATTCCGACCGTGAGGCGAACAATAGCCCATATGATCGCGCGTCGCTTTTTCTGGCGCGTCGCGCCCTTTAGATCAGGCTGCGCTTCATTCGGCTCGAGAGCGGAGGACATTCGGCCCAGCTGATTCTCCTACAGTTCGCGCAAGCTCGACGCAAGGGTTGGGATGCAGACATCGCTTGCTGGAAGTCGCTGGCCTCGCGGAAAGTCGGGCCCGTGCGGGCGTTGACAGCGGTGCGGCCGGACGATAGAGTCAAAAACATATGGCAACAGATGTAAATGCTATCACTGTGCAACAAGAAGGACGCGACGTAGAATACACCTATCTCGCCTCCATGCCGGAACTCAAGAAGACCGGCCAGCTCACGCGCTGGGTGAAGGGCCACGACATCCTTCTTTACGAATATGAAGGCGAGATCAAAGCCTTGAGCAATGTCTGCCGTCATTTCGGCGGCCCCGTGGGTTATCACAAGCACGAAGACGGCGTCTTTACGTGCCTCTGGCACAACTGGCGCTATTCCTGTAAGGATGGCTCCTGCCTTACGCATCCCGGCCTGCCGCTGCGCCAATATATTTTGAAGATTGTGAACGACAAAATTTATATCGACTTGCTTGGATGACATTGCCATGAAAAAACGCGCCACTTTGCAGGCTCAATTTTCCGCCGAGATGGATTGCCCGAAGGAAGTCGTGATGTGGAATTACTACGATCACGAGCACCTCGTCGGCACGCACTTCAAGCTCTACGATCGCGCCCGCGTCCTCGCCGAGCGCGACAACTGGTCGCTCGTCTATCGCAGCAAACGCATGCCGCTGCTGCCGTTTTACACCGGAGGCGTCGGCTTCCAGTACATGGACGGCAACACCATGAAGAGCTTCCACATGGATTCCATCGGCTTCCTGCTCGAAATGGAAGCCCTCTTCACCGATCTTCCCAATGACCGTTGCCGGGTGACGGTGACGTATCGCATCAATACGCATCCTTTTTTCAAACCGTTCGAGGGGTTCTTCACCAAGCTTTTCCAGCGCTGGTTCTGGGCCACTTGGGAAGAGGACGCGCCGATGCGCCTGCGCCGCTGGAAAGTCCACAAGCTGGGCTTCAAGGATTTCAGCGGCATCGATTACATCAATAAGAAAGTTCCGCGCCCGGAGAAAATCACCTACGGCCCTTACGTCTTCGATCCGCCCGTGCGCAGTTCGTCCCCAATCAAGACTGTAAACGGCATCGCGCGCCCCTTCGATCACAGCACCGAACTCGGCTACGCGGACCAGGACTTCATCTTTGAATTGCCCGTCGAAGAGCAAGCCGCAGCCGAACCGCAACCCGCGGAACAGCAGCCTGATCACGTAGCGCCAAGGTGAGCCCTGCTCCCGATTGTCCGCGCATCAGTTTTCATTTTGTAGCGGCCGACCCGCCTTGTGGTCGGGCGCCTGTCGGCTTCCATTTCAAACGCAGATTGATCGTCGCTGTGGCTGGCTTCGATTTCGCGCCCTGATGAACCCGCGCTTTCCCTTTGAAGATCCCGCAATCACGGCGGTTCTCGCACGGCTCCACGCATCCGCCGCCGCCGACAAATGGAAGATTATTCCGCGTGTCCCCCGTTACTTCTGGGCAAAACTCACCGGCAATCTGTCCGACGATTCTGTCCGGCATAACCTCTTCTCTGACCTCTATAGTGCCGTCACGCCTGAACGCGGTGCCGTCCTTTATCTAATCGCGCGCGCCATTCGTGCGCGTCGCATCGTCGAATTTGGCTCCTCCTTCGGCATCTCAACGCTCTATCTCGCCGCTGCCGTGCGCGACAACTGTCCCGGCGAATCCGCGCCCGCCGCGCAAGTGATCGGCTCGGACATGGAAGAACGCAAAGTCGCAGCGGCGCGAAAAAATATTCAGGATGCGGAATTGGCCGATCTCGCCACGATGCTCCAAGGAGACGCGCTGCAAACGCTGCAGTCCGTCGAAGGCCCGATTGATCTCGCATTCCTCGACGGCCGCAAAGATCTTTATCTGCCCATCCTGAAGCTGCTCGAACCCAAGCTGCGCCCCGGCGCCGTCATCCTTTCGGACAACATCGATTCCTTCCGCAAAGAAATCGCGCCATTCCTCCAATACGTTCAGTCGGGCACAAACGGCTACACCTCGGCGACCATGGGCCTTTCAGACGGAATGGAACTTTCGATATATCGCTGGACGATTCAAAGTCCGCAAAATACGCAGTAAGTCGGGAGTATTCACAAAACTTCGAGAGCCTAAGCTTGCCAGGCGCTCATTATCTTGGCGGCAAGGAATTCTGGCGATCCGTAGAAGTGGATTTGGATGGTGCGTGCGCGAACGTCTCTGGCGGGATTACTGCGGTAGGTTTTTCTCCTTCGCCTCCTCTGCCTCCTGAATCACCGTCCCGCGGCGCCGCGGCTCCGCGAAGCCCGCGTAGGCGCCACGCCATGCGCCACAATCTCCCGAATCGTGTAAACGGGCTTATCCTGGCTCTCGTAATACGTCCGAGCCAGCAGTTCGCCAATCAGCCCGATCGAAATGAACTGGATGCCCGCCATCACCAGCGCCATGCCAAGCAAAATTAGCGGCCCATGATTTGCGAGCAAGCCCTCGTGCAAAAACGCCTTGCGCGCGAAGATCCATCCGCCAATCGCACCGCCGCCCATCAGTGACGTCAGGCCCATCAGCCCGAAAAACTGCAGCGGCTTGGTCGAATAATCCAACAGGAATTTCACGCTCATCAAATCGAGCACCACGCGAATCGTGCGCGAAATCCCGTAATTTGACTTGCCGCTCTTCCGCGGAATATTCGTGATCGGCACTTCCGCCACCGAAGCGCCCGCCCAACTCGCAAGCGCCGGTATAAACCGGTGCAGCTCGCCATAAAGGTGAATCTCGGACAAAATGTCGCGGCGGTACGCCTTGAACGTTGTCCCAAAATCGTGCAAATCGACGCGCGAAAGCTTCGCCATCATCCAATTCGCGATGCGGCTCGGCAATTGCCGCGCAAGCCAATGATCGGTGCGCGAAACGCGCCATCCGCTGACGATGTCGTATCCTTCCTTAATTTTGTCGATAAAAACCGGGATCTCTGCGGGATCGTGCTGCAGGTCGCCATCCATGGAAATAATGATCTCACCCTGCGAATGATCGAATCCTGCCTTCAACGCGGCCGTCTGTCCGAAATTGCGCCGCAATTTCACCACGGTCACGCGCCGGTCGGCACTTGCTATTTCCGAGAGCAGTCGAAACGTGCCGTCTCTGCTCGCGTCGTCGACGAACACCATTTCGTAGCTCTCGCCGATCGTGTCCATCACTTCCGTGATTTTCACGTAGAGTTGCGCCACGCTCTCCTGCTCATTAAATAGGGGCACAACAATGGAATAGGCCGGACTGTGCTCAGGTTTCATCTACGGATAGCCGCCAGTATATCAGGGAATCTGCGAAATCCAGCTTGATCTAACCTAAAATCCGATGCCAATCCCCGCCCGAAGGATGCTGCGTTACAGCCAATACCGATTTGGCTACTCCCGCCCGCCCTGACCCCGAACCTGCCGCCAAAGCTGCTATCCTCGCCCTATGTATGCGGTTTTCTACATCTTGGTGCTGTTGCAGCTGGCCGCCGGTCTCTACTCGCTGTGGGATGGGTTCGAGTGGTACCGCATGGTGCAACGGCGTCTCGCCTCGCACTCCGGCTTTTATGCGCCCGTCACGGCGCTCATTTGCCCCTGCAAAGGCAACGAGCAGGGCCTGGAAGACAACCTTGCGGCGCTCACTAGGTTCGATTATCCCAATTATGAAATCTATTTCGTGCTCGCCACCAGCCTCGATCCCGCGCTGAAAGTAATCGAACGCGTCAAAGCGGCCAGCACTCGTCCCGTGCATATCGTCATTGCAGGCCCTGGCGAAGGATGCGGCGAAAAAGTCTACAATCTTCGCCGTGCCGTCGAGGCCCTTCCCGCACAATTCGAAGTCATGGTTTTCACGGATTCAGACGTACGCCTGCCGCATGGCTGGCTGAGAAAGCTCGTCGCTCCCTTGCAGGATCCGCGCACAGGCGCGACCACCGCTTACCGCTGGATCATCCCCAGCCGCCGCATCGGCGAAGGCGGCTTCGCCAGCGCAATGGCCTCCGCCTGGAATGCCGCGATCGCCACCATGCTCGGTCGTCCGCGCGCCAATTTCTGCTGGGGCGGCGCCACCGCGATCCGCCGCTCTATGTTCAATGACGTGCATGGGCTCGAAGCCTGGGACGGCGCCCTCAGCGATGATTTTGCCCTCACCGCCGCTCTCGAAGCGAACGGTAAACCGATCGTCTTCTGCCCGGAATGCATGGCGCCGACCTTGCATCCCTGGACCGGCAAAGACCTCCTCGAATTTACCAATCGCCAGATTTCCATCACTCACGTGTATTCGTCAAAACGCTGGACGCTCGGTGCCATCGCGCATCTCGGTTACTCGATCACTCTGATTTATGCATTCATCACGGTGCTCACAGCAATGATCTCCGGCGATCCCTGGACCCAACTCGCCCTCATCGCGCTGGTCATCCCGATGCTTGCCGCGATCAAAGGCGCCATCCGCACCGTCGCCGTCAGCGACGCTTTACCCGAATGGAAGTCCCAGCTCAACCAATGGGGCTGGGTCTGGACGTTTCTCGCGCCCATCGTCCCGTTTCTTTTCGCATGGAATTTCCTAAGCTCCCTGCTCAGCAAAACGATCCGCTGGCGCGGCATCCGCTACGAAATGGTCTCTCCCACCATGACCCGCGTCCTGCGCCGCTAAGCACTCCTGCCTGTGTTTGCCGCTGCTTTTCGTAGCGGCGACCGTTGCCGGAGCATTTTGCGGACGCGTCTCGATCGGCGTATTTGCTTTTCGTCGCTGATTTTACCTAGCGAGCGGCTTTCTTTTCAGCCGCTCACTCCTCGCGCCCCGGCCAGTCCTCGCGGAGCCATGCAATCATCGCGCCCCCTCTAAGCATCCTGGTTTCAATGCGTGGTATGATTTTGCCAAAGGAGCCCTCGCTTATGGCAAAGTCCGCGGGAAAATTGAACGAAGGCTGGGAAGCGAGAATCGTTCGCGATCCCAAGATCTGCGGCGCGTCCTCCTGCGGATTGTCCTCGGTGGCCTCGCGGCAGCAGACTCACCTGAAGATATCCTGCAAGCGTTTCCCACGTTAGGCCCGGACGACATAAGAGCGGCGATTACGTTCGCAGCGGCCTCGGCAGATGAAGACCTGCCTGTTTTGATACATCGTGAATGAGGATCAAACTGGACGAGAATCTGCCGTCCGCGCTGTCGAACCTGCTCGAGGAGTTTGGTCACGATGCCGACACCGTGGTCGATGAAGAGATGGTCGGGTCGGGGGACGAAGAGTTGTGGCGCGCCGTTCAGGTCGCCGGGCGTTTCTTCATTACGCAAGGATTTGGGCTTTTCAGATGCTCGGAGGTATCCCGCAGGAAGTCACTTCGGCATTTTAGTGCTCCGACTCGGTGACCTGCGGATGGTTGAGATCGTCGATCGAGTCAGGAACATCTTCCAAACCGAGGATGTGGAGCAATGGACGCGCTGTTGTGTGATTGCGACGCAATCGAAAATTCGCGTTACGAAACCGAAGTAGCGTAGCGGCCCCGACGTAGTCACGTTGATTTTACGTAGGCTTGCCCGCCGTTCGTTAGGCTGGAGCGGCGGCCTTCTTTTCACCGCTCGCTTCCCGTCTTCCGTGATACGCCGTCACCGGTAAACGTTCCCACCAAGACCGCGCTATCATTGACTGTTGCCAATGAATCCCACCGAACGTGACCGCTACTCCCGCCAAATCCTTTTCGCCGGAATTGGCGAACAAGGCCAGGAGCGCATCCTCGCCTCCGGCGCCGCGCTCGTAGGCTGTGGCGCGCTCGGCACCGTTCTCGCCGGCCTTCTCGTTCGCGCGGGCATCGGCCGCTTGCGCATCATCGACCGCGATTTCGTCGAATCCTCCAATCTCCAGCGCCAAACGCTCTTCGACGAAACCGACGCGCGCGATGCCTTGCCCAAAGCAATCGCCGCCGAACGCCACCTCCATGCCGCCAACTCCGGCCCGAAAATCGAGCCCGTTGTCGCCGACCTCACGCCCGAAAACGCCCGCGATCTTCTCCTCGGTTTCGACGTCATCCTCGACGGCACGGACAATTTCGAAACGCGCCTCCTGATCAACGATGCATCGCTCGCTCTGAATATCTCGTGGATTTATGGTGCAGCGGTGGGAAGCTACGGAGTCACGCTCACGATTCGCCCCGGCCACACGCCTTGTCTCGCCTGCCTTCTCGAATCCACCGAATCTGCAGCCACGATCGGTGCCGACGCCACGTGCGACACAGCCGGCATCCTCAACGCCGCTGCGAGCGTCATCGCCTCCATCGAAGCCGGCGAAGCCATCAAAATTCTCGCCGGCAAACCCGAAGCTCTGCACGGCCGCCTCGTCTCCTGCGACGTCTGGTCCGGCAAATTCCAATCCATCCGCATCGCGCGCAATCCCGATTGCCGCGCCTGCGGTCGGCGCGAATTCACCTATCTCGAGGGCGAAGCTCAGCCGCAAATCACCATGTGCGGACGCAATTCCGTTCAGATACACGAACACGGCCGCAATTTTAATCTCGCCGAACTAAGCGGCCGCCTCGCCTCATCCGCCGCCGAAATCCGCCACAACGATTTTCTTCTCCGCTTCAGCCTTCCCCCCTACGAACTGACCGTCTTCCCCGACGGCCGCGCCATCGTCAAAGGCACCCAGGACCCCGCCGTAGCCCGCTCCCTCTATGCCCGCTACCTCGGCGCTTAGCTTCCGCTTTGGAGGAACCCTAGACGCGTCATTCCGCGTTAGCCGCTCGATGGCTCGCCCCAACCTCCCGCGCGCGGACGACAAACCGATCCGGGGCGGGCCCTACAAAACGAAACGGGAAACAAGTGATGAGCGTTAGCTCGTTTGTCTCCGAAGGAGCCAAGACACTCACGTTGTCGGGCGGCATCACACGAAACCATGCCACTTTGTAGTCATAGGAACTATCGACCGTCTCGATCGTAATCACATCACCGATGCGGATATTGCGCAGCGCGCGGAAGTACGTATCTCGATGCCCTGCGAATACTGCATTGCCGGTTTGTCCGGGCATCGGTGTGTCGCCTAAATGTCCCACTGCACGCCGCAAAACCGCATTCGAGTCGCCTTCCGCGAGCATTACGCTTAGACCGATGCGAGACACTTCCAAGCGGCCGATAACATCACCAGGCACGGGAACTGTAGGAGCGTCTTTCACGGCGACCACGGCAGGAGCGTCCGCGGTTGTCTGCTCAGCCGAAATGTCTGCAGCAGACGCCGGACGCGTCGGAGAAGGCGCCGCAAGCGTTTCGGCATTGGCCATCCGCCGCGTTTCAAAGGCTCGGGCGGCGCTCTCCTGATAGCGGCGCGCCTCATTGACCACATAACCGGCGTACACGAGCGCCAGCGCGCCGGTCAGCAGCAACGCATAAGAGAACATAATCGCAATTCGCCGCATCGTGCCGTGCGCGGGAGGATTCGGTGTGCTCTTAAGCAAAGCAATCACGTTAACTTCTCTCCGGGGGGTAAGTCGCTGGGGACGGCGCGGAGAGGTATCCGGAGCGCGTCCGCACGTGCAATTTTCGGCCCCTGGCTGTGACTTTCACCTGAATCTTGCGAAATGCTCGATCGCTCGCATTCTGCTGCGGCTCGTATCCGATGGTGTATTGCTCGCGCAGATCGCGCGCAATCTGTTTCGATATGTCGCTGACCGCGGAGACGTCGGAAGGGAAGTAGGCAATACCGCCCGTATCCTGCGCAAGGTGGCGCAAGACGCCTGGATTCTGATCTTGATACAGGCCGCCGATCAGACCGATAGCGTAAATTGTGGCCCTCGACTGCCGGGCAAGCTGTGCAACCTCATGATAGTTCAGCAGGCTTGCATCGTCTCCCCCATCGCTGACGATGATCAGCGCCTTTCGTTCGTGGTCTCCGTTTCGCAAATGTTCGAGCCCTGCCGCAATTGCGTCATAAAGGGCGGTTCGACCGATCGTGCTGGCATCCTCAATCGACTTTTGCAGATCTGCCGGGTTGCTTGTAAACGGTCCGCCTGCAAACACGGGCAGAGAAATGTTGTCGCCGAAATTCACCACGAACATTTCGTCCTCAGGATTGCTTGAGCTTGCGAAGATTTCAGCCGCAGCCGCAACTTCAGGCAGTTTTCCCGTCATGCTCCCGCTGTGGTCGACCAATAATCCAACCGTTACAGGCGTGTCTTCCTGCCGAAAGAAGGTTATTTTTTGCGCCTGACTGTTCTCAAGAACGGCAAAATTCTCGATCTCTAAGCCGGAGACGAACCCTCCGTTCGAATCGAGCACGCTTACTGGGAGAACGACAAGATTCGACGTGACGGAAATGACCGGCGCCTCTGCGCTGCCGGTCTGTTCCGCGCTCGATGTGGCCAATGAAGCGAGGAGCGGCCACGCAAACAAAATGCACAGGGCGGCGCTTATGTACCCGATTGCACGCCGCCCCGATTTGCATTTTTCACGCATAGGTTGAATTCCCGTCAATGTTCATGTCTGACCCTTGCCAAACAGCAGCTTGAGGCCAAATCCTGCGATGATCGAAATAATTCCGGTCAGCACGATCAATGGCATTGAGCTCGCCGTCTTGGGCAGGGTTGAAGGCGCCAGCGTTTGTTG
This sequence comes from uncultured Acidobacteriota bacterium, assembly GCA_963753205.1. GTDB lineage: Bacteria > Acidobacteriota > Terriglobia > Acidiferrales > UBA7541 > Palsa-295. Next base: position 33,039 of record CAVWBL010000009.1, read on the forward strand.
TGCCACTTCACTTGCCGGCGGCGTTGTCGCGAACGCTTCAGTTATTGGCTCTTCCTTGGCCTCAGGTGTAACCGCAACGAGAGGCACCGTCTCCAGTCGATTCGCCGGAACCTCGACGGTCTCTGCTGGGACGGGCGCCTGTGCTTCTTGCGCTAGTTGAACCGCGCGCTTTTTCGGATACACGAATTGGCGGCCGAAGTTGTCGCCGGGATAGAACCACGAACGAAGAGCCGCCGGTGTTCCGGCCTGTTGCTCGTTGAATTCGATGATCGTGTCTTCTGCCGGCGTGAGCCGATAGTCGTAGATGGTCAAAATTGTCGCGATCAGTTTGGTTTCTTCTTCGTTGTATATCTGCACCACGTTTCTGGATCCCGAAGTGGGCAACAGCTTGAATACATACGTGCCGGCCGGAAGCACTCTGCCCGGGACTTCCACCGGTGCGCTGAAGGTCAGCTTGGTTTTTTTGTTCCAGGCATCCGCCCCTGCGGGCGCGGCAAGCATGGCAGCGCCAACAAGAATCATCAGCCCGACCAGCAATGCCTTAAATATTCTCATCTACTTTCTCCTTTCGGTGCGGGACGTCGGCCCTGAGAACTTGGTGCCGGATTACCGACAGCTGTTCGATCCCGAACCCGTCCTGCTCCTTTCTGCGCCCGATGGTCAACGCAATGCAGTGACGACTATCACCTAGTCTTCTCGTATGACGCACATCACAGCGCAGGTCTTCCATCAGGCCTATCAATATTGACAGTTGACGAAGTGCCGAAAGAACCGGCGCCGTGAATGCAGGTTGGTGAAACGTGTGCAGCGCAAAGAAATTCGCAGGGTTAATGTTAGCCGTCGTTACGCTTGCGCTCGCGCCGGTGACGCGAGTTGCAGCGCAGATGCAACCGGGGCCGCAACCACCCACTCCTCCGGGAAAAAGCGACAAACAGACAGAAACTCCGAAGTCCACCTTGCCCGAATCGGGGCCGACGCTTACGAGCGAATCGTCTCTTGTCAACGTGGACGTGCTTGTTGTCGATGAAGATGGAACCGTTCTTGGCGGGCTGAAGAAAGAGAATTTTCGCTTGCTCGATAACGGCAAGCCGCAGATGATCGCAAATTTCGCGCCCGTCCGTGCGCCAATCACGATCGCCGTGCTGATGGAATACAACTCCAATTCATACAATTATTTTTCCGCCAAAGCAGTCGATTGGGGCGCGCTGTTCCTGAACCATCTCGAACCGCTGGACTACGTCGCTCTCGTGACATACGACCTGAAGCCGAGCGTTCGCGCCGACTTCACCCGCAACAAGGCCGAGGTGCGGGACACGTTAAACATGCTGGGATATCCCGAATTCCACGAAGCGAATCTTTTCGATTCGCTCCTCGATACCTTGGATCGCCTGGAAAGAATTAAAGGGCGCAAGGCCATGCTGATCCTCAGCACTGGCGCCAATAGTTTCAGCTCGTACTCTTTGAACGACGTGCTCGACCGGATTCGTCGCACCGACGTAACGATTTTCTGCGTTGGTCTGGCTGAGGCCGAGTATCTGAACTACGGCGACGGTTTTGGCTACCTGCAAGACAAGAATCAGTTGGATACGTTTGCGGATCAAAGCGGCGGAATTGCTTATTTCCCGCGGTTTCAAGGAGAGCTGCCAAGCATTTTCAGCAGCGTCGCGGCAATCCTTCGCAATCAATACACGGTCGGATTCACGCCGCCGCTTGCCACCCGCGACGGCAAGTACCACAAATTGCAGATTCAGATTGTTGGGGCGGACGGTAAGCCATTGATCGTCACAAACAAGCAAGGCAAGAAGCGGAAGGTGGTTGTAACCGCGCGTCGCGGATATGTTGCGCCGAAAAACGAAAGCGATGCCGGCGGCAACTGAATATGGATCATGCGCAAGGGAGAAGTTCGATGAAGAAGATTGTGTATCGTTTTGTCGCGGTTGTGATGTGCGAGTTGTTGATCCTGCTTCCGCTCGACAAGAACGCCATTTTGCAGTCGCAACAGCAGCCGGCGCGGCCCGCACCGGCGCAAACTTCGACGGCCAGTTCGGACCCGTTGGCCGAGCTGCGCACGGATATTCAGAAGCCCTACGCAGAGCTTTTCGAATTGGCTCCGCATCTCGAATTCAGCGCTGCTGATATTGACCGCGAGCGCAAAGCGCTTAATTCAGGCAAGGATTTCTGCGTAAATCGCTTCAAGGCCCACGCGAATGCGTACGGCAAGCAGATCGATGCGACTCGCGCCGATCTTAAGAAGAGAACGGCGACAATGAAGGATGCGGAGCGCAAGCAGGTCCATTGCGATATCCAGAATTTCGAGTTGCGGCGCAGCGAAGCGCAGATTCTCGCCAGTAGCGCTATTCCGACGGCCTACGCGAACCTGAATGCAAAACTGGACCTCATCCAGAATTGGCCTGCGGCCTACCAGCAGGCCCGCCGCGACCTTGCCGATGGCTCCTATAACACCCGTCGCTGGGGCGACGTGAAAGATATTGGCTTCCGCGAAATCGCCAAAGGACAAGAAGACGACATCAAGAAGGGTCAACAGTCCGTAGAGGAATTGAAGCGGGCCGGTTTGCTGCCGCCCGAGCTCGAGGACAAGGCGATTCAGGAATACGTGAACGCGATTGGACAGAAGATTGCCAAGGCGTCCGACTGGAAGGTTCCGCTGCACATCACAGTACTAAATTCGCGCGAAATCAACGCGTTCGCTTTGCCAGGAGGCTATCTCTTCGTCGAGCGCGGCCTGCTCGAGGCGGCCGACGATGAATCGGAACTTGCTGGCGTAATCGCGCACGAAATCGCCCATGATACAGCGCGTCACAGCGCCAAGCTGATGAAACGTGCCACGATCGCCAGCATCTTCTATCAGGCCGCGCAAGTCGCCGCGATCATCTTGACGGGCGGCGTAGCTGGCATCGGTCTCTACTACGCGCTGCAGTACGGCTTTTACGGCCTGGGCCTCGTGCTCGATCTGAAACTACTCGGCGTCAGCCGCGACTACGAACTCGAAGCGGATCAGCTCGGCGTCCAATACGCTTGGAACGCCGGTTACGACACGAGAGGTTTCGTCCGTTTCTTCGACAAGATGGCGACCAAGATGGGCTATGTGAACGGCGTCAGCTGGTTCCGCACGCACCCACCGTTCTATCAGAGGATGGTGAGCTCGGAGCGCGAAATCATGTTTCTGCCTGCGAAGCAGAACGTGATCACGCAGACATCCGCCTTCGAGCAAATGAAAAAAGAGCTCGCGCCGATCAGCGCCGCTGCCGAAAAGGAAGAATTGGATAAGCCCAGCCTCCTGATCCCGAAAGAAGAAGGCTGCACACCTCTGCCTAAGTTGGAATACAAAACCGGTCAGCCCATCGACGAACTCTGCAAGATGCCGCTCGAACCTCCCGCGCGCACTGCGAATCCCGATCCGGCACCTTGAGCGGGCGGGAGCTAGTGGCCCGCCGCTGACAGGACATTTCTGAAACGTTACGATCACCAGGGCAGACGTGTTGGCGATACATGGCACATGAACCTCGATGACGCGATGGTCGGTTGGAAAGAAGTGCCAAGCGAAGTGTCTGATGTAGTGTCATTCGGGCTGGGCTCGTAGGGGAAATTCGGGACAGCAGGATCCGCTCTATTCGTCTGCGTGCGTGTGCAATGCGCGTTTGATCTTAATCTGCCCCAGAAATTCTGCGCACGGGAGCACAATGCATTCGCTCCTGCTCCGTCCAGGAGGGCAGCTCCCGAAAATCTCGAAGGAAGCGGCGGGTTCCCGCCCGCGCCGGGGCGGGTGAGCCACTCAACCGCAGCGACCAGCGAGCCACCATACCGGATCGTCGCTGCGCCTCTCATATTTCCCCGAGGGTGCCGCACTGGTTGCGCCGTTTGCAACCGGTGTGGGTTTTCGTCCGCGCCGCCAAGTCCTACTCAGGGTTTGGCGCACACACTCCTTTTCTCCGCTCGAATAAAAGTTGTAACTGCTCCACGGCCAATCCCGCGTCCATCGGCCAAACCTCGCCTGACGGGAATGAAATGCATTCCACTGCTGCCGCAGCCCCCTCCGATGGATAGCGAAATTAAGCCATTTTACGGTGCCACTGCCGCCATTTTTGGCACCTTAAGGCCCACTTAGGCCCATTTTAAGGCGCCAAATTGACCCTTGCACGAATTCGTGCAACTTTATAGGTATTTCGAGCACCAGACTTAGGCAGGGTCAGACGGCAAATTTGCGTAATGCGGCCTGACGCATCGCCGCGCGGTCCATATTTTCGCGGGTGTTCATCAGGGTGAGAATGGTGCTGAGGATGCGGGCCTTCAATTCATCGGACATCGAGTAGCCGCTCGTCCCCACATTGACGAGCAACTCGCCGCGCGCCGCAATCTTATCCATGAACTCGACTTGCCGTTCATGGCTGGCGATCCCGAGCGCTGTTTCGCGCCGCATTTCCGCGCATTCCTGCTCGATAAACAGCGTGAAATGCAGCACGCACAAATGTTCCCCAGCCACCGACAAGCCTGTCGGCACAGGGACCCTGCAACCTTTGGCGCTGCACATATCGGGCACGGGCGCTCCAGACGTTTTTTTGTAACATTATAGGCAAGGGATTTCCACAGTGTTAAGCGCCTTTGATACCAATCACATACCCTACGCTACGTTATCTCATTCTTTACACCCTTTGCCCTATTGGGAAGAGAGGCCCTTTGGGTCGAAAATCGTAGCGGAGGTAAAAGTTACATGTCCTCGCACAAGTTTCGCAATCGAACCAGCAACCTCTTCGTTTTCTATCTTTTGCCACTCGCGTTGCTGGGATTGCTCACCATGGCGGCCCGGCCGCAGGATCCTCAGAATTCCTCGCACAATGACCAGATCATCTCGCGCGAGGTGTACCACCAGCTTTTGCTGCTCCCACGCCTGTCCGTGTTCGACTTCGTCAGCTATCAAGTAAACGATGGCACGGTTACACTTAGCGGCGAGGTGACGCAGCCCGTAAAGAAGAGCGACGCCGAATCCGCCGTAAAAAGTGTAGAGGGCGTCGACAAAGTTGACAACAACATAAAAGTCCTTCCCCTATCGCCGATGGACGAGCGCATCCGGCGTGCCGAATTCCGCGCCATTTATTCGCTGCCGAGTTTGCAGCAATATTCGTGGTACGCGGTCCAATCGATTCACATTGTTGTAGAGAACGGCCACGTTACGCTCGAAGGTTGGGTCAATACGCAGGCTGATAAGGATGCGGCGGGCGTTCGCGCCAATTCCGTTCCCGGCGTCTTCAGTGTAAAGAATGATTTGGAGGTTGGAGAACCAAAGCGCCCCGGTTCCCACTAATCTTCTGGCTAACACCCTGATTCTAAAAGTGTTGGTCGGGGCTTACTGAATGGAAGGATCGCCGTCGCTGAACTCAGTCCAAGGACCGGCGATCATGTCCCGCAGCACTGGTGCTTCCCAAGCGTATTGCGAATCGGGATGTTGCTTCAAATACTCGCTTGCGATGAAGTTTTCACCGCAAGGATGGCCGGCTCGGGCGATAAACGACATCTTTTCAGCCATGCTGCTATCCACAGCCTTGCCCTCGACAGCTCCATAAGGTTCGTAGGCGCCCGAAGCTGAATCGGCAAGGTGTCCGCTGGACGTCTCGTAATGGCTGCAAATCGTCCGCTTGTCCGGCCCCTCCGTTTTTGTGAACGTGTCGTAGTGATCCCCTAAAAATGTTTCAGCCATCGCCACGTCGATCTTGCCCTTATTGGGAATCAGAAGCTGATCCCAGCGAAGCCTGCGTGCGTTGGACGAATTGGATAGGTCGTCGGGATTGAAAGTAGTTTCATCTCGTATCAATTCCGGGTCACTTGGGAAGTTTGCGCCGGAGTAATAACCGTCCTTGGTGCGCCACACCTTGTGGTGTTTCAGGCCAAGCTCAAAACGCGCGATCTCGCCCGTTTTTCGGTCGCCCAGCAACCAATCATTCGCGTATCCGCCATTGTTTCCATCGAGCATGATCTGCACGTAGTCGTCTATCGAGTTCGCATACTGCATGGCTTTGCGCGCGCGCACAAACTCCGGCTTTCCGTTCGGATCAAAGCCGTGAAAATTCGAAATCGTCGTTTCGCTGATGATCATCCCGCCGGAATTAATGCCGAAGTCGTCGTCGCTGGCAATCGCTCCCGGGAATCCGTCCATCAGAATGTGATTGCCCTGCTGCGGAACGATGTCGAAGATAATGTTCCAGCGGGCGCCTTCGATGTAAGTGGTCCAATTGCTGTGTGCCATCACGATCTGGCCGTCTTTGGTCCAACTGCCCGTCGCAACAAACGCGCTGCAGTGACCGGGCGGCGTCGGTCGCGCCATATTTTCGGCATGCACTTGCTGATTGAGCCATGGGACGTAATAATCCGGTAGTTCGGAGAACGCATTGAACGCCACCATGTCGTCGAGATCGAGTTTCGTCTTCCTCGCGTGCAGGCCATCCACGATCCCTTGCAGTTCAGCCTGATATTCAGGATCGATTTTCGGCCAGAGCATCTGGCGCGCCGTGCGGCGGAAAAATTCCCAGTCGCGCCCGGTATCGTGCGTCATTTCAAGCTTAACCACGGCAAATGCGTCCGCAATTTCCGGCGCAAGCAGATAGCCATGCTGATAGCCAATGTCGTGAGGGGAGCCTTCCAAGTGGATGTAAATCCACCCGCCGCGGTCAAACCGGTAAGCCTTGGCCAGAGCGGCCTGATCGCCAACCGCCGTCCGCGGTCGTGCGGCGTAGGCAGCAGCATCTGATACGCGCGCCGCACCGGTCAGCGACGCGTTAAACAGCGCGCACGCCATTGCGCAGATGAGGACGGCAAGGATGCCAGCTCCAGCCCGCACGGACCTGGCAAATCTGCGCCGGCTCACAGCGAAACCTGATTGGCTCGAAACACAATTACAGAGGTCTGCATATGGAATCCAAGAAATCTAAATGCAAGTCGCCCCGGATCGTTAGCGGATGACGTCGCGGAGTAGCGATTACTGGTTCGCGGGTGCAGGGCCGCCTGCAACGTTTGCCGCGGCCGCGCTGGATGCATTCCCAGCCTGGTCGCGCAGCGCGGCGGCCAATCCTTCAAACATCTTCGATGCCGAATCGCGCAACGCCTGATCCGCTGAGCGCATAAGCGATTCGATCACGTTTTGCCCATGCTCATTCAGACGGCGCACGGCCGCGACGGTGCTGGTGTCGGCGGCGGTCTCAATGCGCCCGGCGCCCTGCGCGATTGCGCCCTCGGCCATCCGATTCAGTTTCTCGCACCACTCCTGGGCATGCACGGCGTATTGCGAGCGATGAGCGTCTACCGCGGCCGCAGATTCGGCTGCCAAAGTGGCGCGCGCCTCGGCGACAGCGGATTGCAGATGCGAAGTCGCCTGTTCGCGAACGCCCTCAAGCGCGGACGCCGATTCCGCTTCGAAAGCGGCGTCCGCCTGGCGCGTGTAATTCTCGAGTTGCTGGCGCTTTGCGTCGAGCGATTCCTGGCTCGTTTGGTTAAACTGCTCGGCGCGTTCCGCAGAAATGCCGTGGAGTACTTGGCCGAACGAAGCCGCCGCAGCCTCGGCAGCTTCTGCCAGTTGCGTGCGTGCTCGCCCGGTGAGGTCGTCCGCCACACCATCGAGTTGCTGATGAACCTGTGCCAGATGGAAAATCGACTGGCCCTCAAGGTGAGTGGCAAACAGGCCTGCCGCCTTCGATGTTTCTTCCTCGAAGCGGGCCATTGCAGTCGCAAGCGTCTGCTCAGACAACACCTGCAAGCGCTCGCGCGTTTCCTGCTGCAGCCATTCAGACGTGCGGCTGAGCGATTCGCCCGCGCCGTGAGCGGCGCGCGTGCTCAACATGTCGAGTTCCTCGTTCCACCTCGCAAGCGCTTCGCTTCGCGCGGCCTCGAAATCGCGCCGCACCGCCGCAGCAGTGGCCTCCACATGCGCCGAAATTTCGCGCAACGTATTATCCGAGGCGTGACGGAGTCTCTCGCGATGCAAATGCAGGCTCTCGACCATCTGCTCCTCGCGCCCCGAAAGCTCGCGAAGCAGTTCCGGTACCCGCGCCGCGTGTGGCGCCACTCTTGCTTCAGCCTCCGCGGCCAAGCGGTCAAGCATCTGCTGTCGCGTGTTCGCAATCGCCTCGCGCGCTCGCGCAACCTCTTGCTCGATCGAACCCTTCACGCCGGCGAGCGCATTCTGCGCCTCGGTCGACATCTGCGCGAGCATCTGACTCAGGTTCGCAAACTGTTGCGCCATCTTGTCTTCAGTCGCACGAACGGCCTCTTGCGCGCGGCCGGGCAATTCCTCAGCTAATCGCTGCAACGATCGGTCGATCGAAGATTGCAGCAGTTCGTCCCATTGGCGCTGTGCGACTGCCATATCGGAAGCGAGTTGCTCCCGCCAAATTGCGGAGTTTGCCTCCGGCGAAGCCGCCGGGTGGTTCATTGGATTCGCCATCGGTGACTGCTCAAAGTTACTCAGTGAATCTCCAGAATAGCTATTCATGGCAATTGTCTTTCCTTGGGTCGGAATTTCGGCCACATTGAATCTGCTTGGCGATGCTTGCATCGCTCCGGCGAATTGATATTCAGCCGGACGAGGGAACGCCCGCCAATCGTCAGGCGGCGATTCGAGGCCCCAGATATTAGCTGCGCCTTCCAGTTCCACCGCGACCTGGAACAAATCGCGAATCGAATGTGGGCGATGAATCCACGCTACGCGGGCGCGCACATTGCGCCGCTCATCGCCATTGGCGACCTCAATGCTGATCCACGAATTGCGCGGAAGATGATGCTTGGAAAAATACCGGCAGCCCTGAAGATTCAGCGTCAGAGTAGCCGTACGCTCTTCGAAGGGATGACCGAGAAGGTCGACGCCGCGGACCACCAGCGGAACGGATTCGGACACGCGCTTACTTCTGCGGCGCTCAATAGTGGAATTCGGTGACACCTCTTGCACGGGCCAGCCTCTGAGAAGGTAGGACAAGACTAACATTCCTGTCCGTCGCGGGTCGAGCGGGAAGATAACGCGGAGAAAGCGTTGAGCGGGAGGACGCAGGTGCGACCTCCCGCTCCAGTCAACTTATTATTTTTTCTTGGAGGACTTCGACGGCTTGCTGCCAACGCTCGTGCTGACGCCGCCGCTCATCTGCGTTACGCTTGCTGCCATATCCTTGCATTGCGCGCCCAACTGACCATTGGGATCGAGATCGGCGCATTTCTGAAGCGCATCGGACGTATTCGGATCGAATGTGAATACCTCCTTGTCGCCTTCGGTCTTTGACTGCACTGAGCCTACGTATGCGCTGCCGAGCAGGAACCACGCTTGCGCATCTTTCGGATTCGCGTCCGTGGCTTTCTTCAGCGGAACGATCGCCTGCTGCAAATCGCCCTTATTGCTGAGCACGATTCCCATGTTCTTATAGCAGCGCGAAGCGATCGCGGTCGAGGTCTGCGCCGGGGCAGCGGCAGCGCCGGCTGCAGCGGGAGCTGCTGGAGCGGAGCCTGCCAGCGCCACAGCCTTTTGGCAGGCCGCGTCCGCATCGTTCACATCCTGCTGCAAGACGGCTGGATCATGCTGCGACGCGCCCACATTTACCAGCGCCGTGCTCAGGTCTGAGTAATAGTCCGCCGTCGGTTTTAGGTCGATCGCCTTTTGATAAGCTGTTGCTGCGTCGGCGTACTTCGACGTGGCGTCGTCCGCGCGGCCAATGCTGGCCCAAATGAGCGCGTGGTTGCCGGTGTCTTTCGCATTCACGCCCTGTTCGGCAGCCGTGTATTCCGTGAGAGCCGTCTGATAATCGGCGGTCATTTTACTCGTAAGGTCGGCCTTCTGATCGGCTGGCGCGGTCGCGAGCTGCTTCTTGAGCGCGTCCGCGTCGTTCATCGCCGTGGTCGCCGCATCGAAGTGCTGCTTCATATTGTTAAATGCTTCCTTCTCTGCCGCCGCCTTTTCGCCTGCGCCCGAAGCTGCGGCGATCTCCTTCAGGTTGATATTCCACGGCTGATTATTCGACCCGCTCGCCTGGAACTGCGTGGTGAAGCCTTGCGGGACCGCCGGGCTGGTCAGCGTCACCGTGTATACGCCATCCGGCACGCCGACCTGAATAAAATTGCCCTTGCTGTCCGTTTTCGTCGTGAACGTGCGGCCCGTGTCGTTCTTAATCGTGATCGTCGCGTTCGGCAGCGGATTTCCGTCAAGCCCGATCACCGTGCCTGTCACATTGTTGCCTTGCGCGGCCGCCGATCCAGCGAACAGCAAAAGGAACGCGAAAAAAGTTAATCCGGCACCTATAAATCGTTTCATTTTTGTATGCTCCTCGCTTTTGACATCCGAAATTATTGCGCCACGCTCGCGCGGTAGGGAATTGGATCACCCAAGCCCGCTTCGGCGAACGCTTGCAACCGCAGGCGGCAACTGTCGCAAGTCCCGCACGCGGCGTCTTCAAACTGATAGCAAGACCACGTCCGATCGAGCGGAGCTGCCAACTCCGCACCGCGCCTCACGATCTCGCTTTTCTTCATCGCGATGACGGGCGTTACGATCTCGATCTGCGTTTCCGGACGGGTACCCTGCCGGATTACCTCCGCAAATGCATGATAATACTGAGGACGGCAATCCGGGTAGCCCGAACTATCTTGCTCCACCGCTCCTATAAAGATCGCGTTTGCACCGATAACCTCGGCCCAACTCACCGCCGCGGAGAGGAAATGTGCGTTTCGGAACGGGACGTACGTAACCGGGATGCCTGCCTCCGGGGCGAGTGCATGGCCCGATTCCGGCACCGCTATGCTGCGATCTGTGAGCGCGGAGCCGCCGATCTGCTTGAACGCGTCAAGCCGGATCGCGAGCCGCTCGCCCACACCGTAGAAATCCGCAATCTCTTCAAAGGAGCGCCGTTCTCGCGCTTCCGTTCGCTGTCCGTAGCTCGCGTGGAGCAAGGCAAGCCGATGCGTCTGGTTCGCGATGGCCGTCACAACGCAGGAATCCATTCCGCCACTCAAGAGAACCACGCCTTTCGGCTTCGCCGCCATTCCTAGCTCAGACTCCCTTCGTTGCCGGATCCCAAACGAATTTGTGCAGTTGCAATCCCAAGCGCACCGGTAACCCGTCAGAGAGAATCCATTCTGTCAAATCCCGTGGCTGCAAACCGGGCCATGAGCCCGCCGGATCCGGAAACACGGGCGAAAAAATAAGCTGCGCCACGCGTTTTGCAAGGCCGTGCTGCTGCATGAATTCCTTCGCGAATTCGTAATCCCGGCGGCTGGCGATCACGAATTTCATTTCGTCTTTCTCATCGATCGCGTCCAGGTTCGCCATATTGAATTTGCCGTCTTCGCCCGAGTCGGGGCACTTGACGTCAACGATCTTGATCACCTCGCATGGCAGGTCGCCCACGAACCTCTCGCCACTCGTTTCGATCATCACCGTATAATTTTTCAGCAAAAGGCGTGTGGCGAGTTCCGGGGTATCGGGCTGGAGCAAGGGCTCGCCCCCTGTTATTTCGACGAGGGAAACCGACCGTTCGTTTCCCTCTGCAGGACCGGCCGCGAAACCCTCGACCTTCTCCATAATCTCATCGAGCGAGTGCTTTTCGCCGCCGTGAAACGCGTAGGCCGTGTCGCACCATACGCAGCGTAGATTGCAGCCCGTGAGCCGCACGAAAATGCACGGAAGGCCGGCCCGCGTCCCTTCTCCCTGAATGGATTTGAAAATTTCGGTGATAACCATGTAGCGATTATAAGTAGAAACGTCAGGGCTTATACGTTGCCGAGGCCGTGTCCGTTTCCCACACCGTAACGCTCGCCAGCGACGCTTCGCCCATCTGCCCGTCAAGCTGCCTCGCCGTTTCGTCATGAATGAAGCGGGCAAGATTTTCGGCCGATGGGTTCAGCTGGTCGAACGGCGGCAATTCGTTTAAGTACTTGTGGTCCAACTTGTCCACGATGCCGCGCAGCACGCGCTTCAGCACCGTGAAATCCTGCAGCAGGCCGATGTGGTCAAGCTGCTCGCCGGCCACGATGAGGCGCACGCGGTAATTATGCCCGTGCAACTCCTCGCATTTCCCTTGATAACCGCGCAGGCGGTGCGCCGCGGCAAAAGTGGCGTCCACGCTCACTTCAAACATGAGCCGTCCCCGACTCGCCTGCTTTCGCCGAAGCCGCGGCATCTTGTTCCTTTTGCGGAAAAGCTTCCATGAAGCGAGCGACTTCGGCGAGGTCGTGCGTCGTTCCGTAACCAGGCAAGGAGTCGATAAAAATTTTACCATATTGCATGCGCTGGATGCGGTTATCGAGAATGGCAAGGATGCCGCGGTCGGTCTTCGTGCGTATCAGCCGTCCAAAGCCCTGTTTGAGCGCCAAAACCGCCTCCGGAACCTGATACTCGGCGAAGGCGTTGCGCCCATCCTCCTGCAGTGCGCGAACCCGCGCCGCCACAATCGGATCGCTCGGCACAGCAAAAGGCAGCTTGTCGATAATCACGCAGGAAAGCTGCGAGCCCGGAACATCTACGCCTTGCCAGAAGCTGGCGGTTGCGAAAAGCACTGCATTAGGTGTCGAACGGAAACGCTCCAGGAGCGTCGAACGCGGCGCCGTGCCTTGCAAGAGCAGCGGAAAATTCACCCGAATCTTGACGCGCTCATAAACGTCGCGCATCTGCGCGTAGCTGGTGAACAAGCAAAACGCGCGGCCCTCGGAAATCTCCAGCAGGTGCTCGATCTCCGCCGCGGCGCTCGCCGAAAATTTTGCGTCGCGCACGTCCGGCATTTGCTTGGGAATGTACAGCAGCGCCTGTTCGCCAAAATCGAATTCCTGTGGCAGCGCCACTTCCTTCGCGGGCAATACGCCGAGGCGTTGCTTCAAATAATCGAAGCTGCCGCCCACAGATAGCGTCGCGGACGTAAGGATCACTGTATCGAAGTGCTCGAATAGCTGTTCCCGCAGAATTTCGCTTACGTCGATGGGCGTCGCCGCAAGAAACACGCCGCGGCCGCGGCGCTCGTACCAATAGACATAGCTGCGCTCCTCGCTTTCGAGCAAAAACGCCAGCTCACGCCTGGTTTCGGATGCGCGCCGCGCCAGCGCGATAATTTCCTCGGGCTTCGGCGTTATGGCCGCAAGCTCGCTCTCCACCCGCTTGAGGCCCGCCGCGAGTTCGCCATACGCCTCCTGATTGCGTTCGAGAAACGCTTTGCGCTCCTCCGGGCCAAATGGATACCGTCCTTCGCGTTCGGGAAATCTCTCGAAGAAGCTCCGGCTGCGTTCGCGCAAACTTGCAAGGTGCCTCCGTAGCGGACCGGCCTCAATCTTCAGCGTCCGGAGCATCGCTTCGACGTCGCGCGTCAGCTCCTCAAAACGGTAGCTTGATAGCTGCCGTCCGAAATAATCGCTGGCTACATCCTCGATTTCGTGCGCCTCGTCGAACACGACCGCTGCATATTCCGGCAGGATCGACCCGAAGTCGTCGTTGCGAATGGCAAGATCGGCGAAGAAGAGATGATGATTCACAATGATCAGGTCCGCCTCCGCTGCTCGCCTCTGCATCGCCGTGATGAAGCAGCGGTTGAACTCAGCGCATTTCTGCCCCGTGCAAAGATCGCTGCGCGCATCGATCCGGTTCCACAGGTCGGCATCGTCGGGCAAAAACGTGAGCTCGTTGCGATCCCCTGTTTCGGTCAGCTTTTCCCAATCGCGAATCTGCCCGAACCAATCCACCTCGTCGATGCCCTTCAGCACGGCCGCCTGCGCATCCATCTGGTGGACCTTTTGCCGGCACAGAAAATTCGCACGGCCTTTCATCAAAGCCACTTTCAGGTTTGGCGCAAAATGCTTTTGCAGGAAGGGAACGTCTTTTTGGAAAAGTTGCTCTTGCAAGGACTTCGTGGCCGTCGAAATCACCACTTTGCGCCCGCTGCGAATCGCAGGAATGAGATACGCGAGCGTTTTACCGGTGCCCGTGCCCGCTTCGATCACCACTTGCTGCCGTTTCTGGAATGCCTCGTCCGCCATCCGCGCCATTTCCAGCTGCGAAGCACGGAATTCGTACCCGGGATGGCTTTTCTGCAAATGCCCGCCCACGCCGAAGATATCTCCAATCGTGATTTCTTCGGGTTGTGGTGTCGCCTTCTTCGGCATGGCGGTACGCGCACTGTACAGCGCGGCAGACTCCTAAAATATCACACCGTCGCTTCCGGTTCCCGTCTCAGATTCCCTCAGAAGGCAAACGCTGCGGGCGTCGATCGGTGTTATGCTCTCTGCCGAAATTCGAGTTATGGGGGCAGGCGTGCCTGATTCCGCATCGAGCAAAACAAGCCGCCGCGAATTTTTCCAAAATTCTGCAGCGGCACTAGCTTTGCCCGCGCTGGCCGCAAGCGAATCCGCAGCCAGTGATCTATCAGCGCAGGCTGAGCAAAAATCCAAGCCGAACCTGCTGCTGATTATCGCCGATCAATTCCGCTGGGATTTCGTTAGCGCCTACGGCTTGAATCCGATGGGCGTCACGCCCAATCTTGATAGCATCGCGCGTCGCGGTGTCGCCTTTCGCAACTGCGTCACCAATCAGCCGCTTTGCTGCCCCTCGCGCTCGTCGCTCTTCACCGGACAATATCCTTCCCAAACTGGCGTCTGGAAAAACGGCTACGGTTTGCGTCCCGGCGCAACAACTCTCGCCACCACCCTCAAAGCCGAAGGCTACACCACAAACTACATCGGCAAATGGCATCTCGCGCCAAGCGTTGGCGTGCCGACGCCGATTCACGGCTTTGTTCCACCCGCATACCGCGGCGGGTTTGACGATCTCTGGCTCGCATCCAACGAGTTGGAGCTCACCTCGCACCCCTACGAAGGCACGATCTGGAACAACGAAGGCGAACCGCTCACCTTTCACGACGTTTATCGCGTCGACTATCTTACGCAGCTCGCCGTGGACTTTCTCAAAAAACCGCAAGCAAAGCCGTTCTTCTTGGTTGTCTCGCAGCTCGAACCGCATTTCCAAAACGATGCCAATGCCTTCCTTCCACCCAACGAGTACGCCACGAAATACGTGAACGGCTTCGCGCCCGCCGACTTGAAATTCTTCCCTGGGGATTGGCAGGCGCAGCTTCCCGGTTATTACGGCGATTGCAAACGCATCGACGATTGCGTCGGCACGCTGCTCCAGACGCTCAAAGCGCAAAACCTGCTCGATAACACTGTCGTCGCTTTCGTCAGCGATCACGGTTGCCATTTCCGCACGCGCAACGCCGAGTACAAGCGCAGCCCGCACGAAAGCTCGATCCACATTCCGCTGCTGGTTCAAGGCCCGGGTTTCGATCATTCGCGAATGGTCCCGGAGCTCGTCAGTATGATCGATGTCTGCCCAACGATTCTCGATGGCATGGGAGTGAACGTGCCAGGCACGGTTTCAGGTCACAGCGCCATGCCGCTCGTGAATCTAAAGGAAGGCCGCGATTCATGGCGTGAGGAAGTACTGATTCAGATCAGCGAATCGATGGTCGCCCGCGCGCTGCGCACTCCGCAGTTTACATATTGCGTCGCAGACCGAACCGCCAACGTCTCGACCGATCCCGGCAGCACGCATTACGACGAGTATCAGATGTACGATCTCGCTGCGGACCCGCACCAGCTCGTGAATCTCGCCGGCCGTCACGATAATCCTGCGCTCGTTCACGCGGAGGGCGACCGCTCTCTTCCTGAAATCGCCGCCGCCTTGCGCCAGCGCCTCGTTGCGCGCATGGTAGAGGCTGGCGAAGCCGCCCCGCAGATCACGCCCTCGCGCCTCTACCCGTAGAAGGTTCCGCGCGTGTTCGCCGCACCGGCACCGAGCGCAAGCACGGATCTGTCGCAATCGGTATGGAGATAGAGGGAGATGGACGCAGTAGCCCCAAGCGCAACGCAAAAGCCGCTCGGCTTCCACATCATGGCGAAGCCCATCGGTCCCATCTGCAATCTCGATTGCAAATACTGCTTCTATCTCGAAAAGGAGAACGCTCTACCCGCAGGTCAAGGACAATCGGGCCATGCCGCGAATGCCAGGTGCTGGAATCGTACATCCGCCAGTACATCGAGGCGCAGCGACGCTCCGGTCGTCAACTTTGCCTGGCAGGGCGGGGAGCCCACGCTGCTGGGCGTGGATTATTTCCGGCGTGTCGTCGCGCTCGCAACAGAAGCTACGCCAACGGCAAGCGCATTCAGAACGCTTTCCAAACCAACGGCGTTCTGCTCGACGATGCTGGGCCGAATTTCTGGCGAACATCAATTTCTCGTCGGCATCTCGATCGACGGCCCGCGCGAGCTGCACGATCGCCTATCGCGTGGACAAAGGCGGGCAGCCGACCTTTGATCGCGTCATGCGCGGCATGAACATGCTGAAGAAGCAACAGGTGTCGAATTCAACACGCTAACCGTCGTGCAACCGCCACAATGCCGATCAACCTCTTGAGGTCTATCGCTTCCTTAAAGAGAATCGGCAGCGGCTACATGCAGTTCATTCCGATCGTCGAGAGGATTGCCCACGCAGGTAACTCGAGAGGGCCTGGTGCTGATCGCGCCCGACTTCTACCGGCGCGGCGCGAAGTCGCGGAGTGGTCCGTCGAGCCGCGGCAGTTCGGCCGATTCCTCTGCGCGATTTTCGACGAATGGGTGCGCAACGACGTCGGCCGATACTTTCGTCCAGCTTTTCGACGTCGAGCCTGGAGAGTTGGCTCGGGCATGGCGGCCAGCCTTTGCGTCTTCCGCGAAGCATGCGGCGCCGCCATGGCCATCGAGCACAACGGCGACCTCTACTCCTGCGATCACTTCGTTTATCCGGAAAACAAGCTCGGCAACATCATGGAATCAGCCTCTTGCAGCCCTGGTCGAGTCCGAGCAGCAGCAGCAGTTCGGCGTCGACAAAGCGCGATCGCTCCCGCGCTATTGCCGCGAATGCGACGTGCGCTTCGCCTGCAACGGCGAATGCCCCAAGCATCGCTTCACTCACCACGCCCGACGGCGAACCGGGACTGAATTATCTCTGCGCCGGCTACAAGATGTTCTTCCAGCACGTCGATCCCTACATGCGCTTCATGGCGGCCGAGCTCGCGCTACCAGCGCGCTCCCGCCAACGTCATGCGCTGGGCCGCGCCCGAGACGAGAAGATGCAGAGCGACAATCCGCTGACCGCCCCGGCCGCAACGATCCCTGCCCCTGCGGCAGTGGCCGAAAATATAAAAAATGCTGCGGCGTTAAGTTCTGAGCGGCGGCGCGCCCGCGGATCACCACCTGCTCTGCAGAAGTAGACCCTGTCATTCCAAGCCTGTCCGCGCCAGCGCACAAACGAAGAATCTGTTGTTTTTAAGTCCCCGCAGGCACACGTCGCCCCTACGCGCGATTTTTCTGATGTAATTGAGATTTCGTTATGTCCGCGTGTTCAGAAATTTGCAGACGTTCTTCACCGAATTGCTTAACAGCATGGTTTCGGTCACGTAAAGCACGCCGCCGCCCTTTTTAATCACCATGAATCGGTAATCGCCGGACAAGCCGCCCGCCACCAGCATGTAATCCGAATCATGCTCGTTACTCGTAATCAGGACATTCCGGCAGCTTTGGCCGAAATGTTTTGTCACCTCGAACCGATCCGCCGTCGACCGCGGCGAAAGGACCAGCTTGATCGTACGCTCCGGCCGCGCGAAGCTCGACGTCACACACAATACCGCCAGCACCGTCGCCGGCAGTAGAGCCTTCCTTGCAAACTGCTTGAAATATTGCCTTATGATTGTCCGCATTGCGATTTTCTCCTCTCGAAGTTCTCGAAAGAAATCACATCGATAAAATGATCAAGACACGCCAGATGCCGCGCACACCTCGAACGGCCTGGGCAGACTTTCCCTTACATAGAACACATTTCACGCCAAAACGTTGCGTCCTGCAATAGTCTCGGTGCCGCGAATCCCGGCGCCTTGCGTAGCGGCGGCCTTTTGGATGGGCGCTTGCCCTTGGTTTTGTTTGTTGGGGGGCAAATCTCGCGAGTCACGAACTCTGAATTTGGCCTAGCGGCCGGTCCTGGGGTAATATCCCGCGCCATAGCTTCTCACCCGCTCCAAGAGGGAGGACACATGAAGACGAACTACTGGGCCGTATTGGTGTGCGCGGCTGTCTACTGGCTGATCGGCGGCCTCTGGTACGGTCTGCTTTTTTCGAAGCCTTGGATGGCGCTCGAACATCTAACCGCCCAGGACGCGGCCAGCATGTCGCGCGTCGGCCCCTACATCGTCACCTTCTTGCTCAATGTCGTAATCGCGTTCGTATTGGCCCAGGTCTGTATTTGGCGCAACGCCCATACCGCCGGCCGCGGCGCCGCTATCGGCACCTTGCTTTGGATCGGTTTCGTTGGACCGATCACATTCACCACTTGCATGTACGAGATGCACCCGGCCGAGCTTTACGCAATCAACAATTTCTATCCGCTGGTAGGCCTTGTCGTCATGGGCGCAATCTTAGGTGCCTGGCCGAAGCAAAAACAAAAAACGGCCTGAAGAAAGGCGCATTGCGCCGCGTTCGTGAATTCTAAGATGATAGAGGAATGAGCTACGTTCTGGATGCAGTCGAGACGCGCGTGCTTGGCGCTCTGGTCGAAAAAGAAATCACCACGCCCGATTATTACCCGCTCTCGCTCAACGCGCTGGTGAACGCCTGCAATCAGAAATCGAATCGCGACCCGGTGATGGAGCTGAACGAATCCGCCGTGCGCACGGCCCTCCGCTCGCTCGATGACAAAGCGCTCGCGCGCTCCGCCGTCGCAGGCGATAGCCGCGTCGCCAAGTATGAACATCAGTTGCAGGAAGCCTTCAATTTCACGCGTCCGGAAATGGCTGTCCTCTGCGAATTGATGCTGCGCGGGCCGCAAACGCCCGGCGAACTGCGCAGCCGCGCCTCCCGTCTCCATCCTTTTGAAGAGTTGAGCGCCGTTCACTCCGCCTTGCAGCGCCTTATGCAACGCGAATCGCCCCTCGTGAAGCTCCTTGCTCGCCAGCCCGGCACCAAGGAAGCCCGCTACGCGCACCTCCTCTCAGGCGACGTAGCCGAAGCCCCGCCGCAAGAGTCGCCGGAGCGGCCAGAGGCGTCCCCCGCCAGCCAGAATCACGCCCCGGTGGACAACCGCCTCGTTCGCCTCGAAGAAGAGATCTCCGACCTCAAGGCCGAACTCGCCGAACTGAAACTCCAGTTCGCCAAATTCTGTAACCAATTCGAATAGAGTTCGGCCAATCCCGCTGAATGACAAAGAGCTTGACCGTACTCTATATAATAGAGTACTCTAGTGCTCGGCATCAGCTCTGCCCAAAGGAGTCGCAACTCATGAACACTTTGACCCTCCGCCCCACGAAACTACTGCTTTCATCGATCTTCTTTACCGTGTTCCTTATGATTCTGCTCCACGGGCCAACCGCCGCCCAGGAACCCGACGTGAATAGCGTCAACGCCCAGCGCCAAGCCATGCAAGAGCTCTCTTTTCTCGTGGGCCACTGGTCGGGCCCTGTCACTATCGTGGCGGGACGCGGCGGCGCGCTTCATTTCGCGCAAACAGAAGATGTCCAGTACAAACTCGACGGTCTCGTGCTGCTCATCGAGGGCAAGAGTACGGGTGCCGACGGAAAAGCGCAGTTCAGCGCCTTGGCCACGATCGCGTATGACGATGCCTCGCGCAGATATCATTTCCGCGCATACAATGACGGCCATTATCTCGACACCGAACTGTCTGTCGCGGACAAGGGGTTTTCCTGGGGATTTACGGCCGGGCCGGCGCATATCGTCAATACCATGCACTTGGATGGCAAAGGCGAATGGGCCGAAATCACCGAAACGACCCTCGGTAGCAACCCGCCCATGCGCAGTGTCGACATGCTGCTCCAAAAATTGCGGTAGGGCCGCTGCCTTGTGGCACACCGCCCAGAGGGCAGTTTCCGAAAGGAGAATCACATGCCGGACAACAGCGAACTAGAATTGAGAGATCAGTTGAATCTCATCGAAACCATGATGGCCGAGGGGCGCGCTCACACGGAAAATTGGGGATGGGCGTTCGTTCTGTGGGGCCTCGTCTACTATGCTGCGCTCGCTTGGTCAGCTTGGAATCACAGCGCATGGGCTTGGCCCGTCACGATATCGATCGGAGTCGCCGTCACGATCGTTGTCGCATCCTCGAAAGCTGCAGACCGTCCGAAAACAACGCTGGCGCGCGCCGTCGTCTCCATCTGGATTGCTCTGGGAGTCTCCATGTTTCTGCTCTTCTTCGCTCTCGGAATGAGCGGCAGACTCGGCGATCAGCGTCTGTTTGCCGCCGTCATTTCCGCCATGCTCGGCTTCGCCAACGGCGCCTCTGCAATCGTTCTTCGCTGGAAAGTGCAGTTCGCTTCCGCCATCACGTGGTGGGCGGCTGCTGTCGCCTCGTGCTTCCTCACAAAGCCGCAGAGTACGATCGTATTCCTGGTCGCCATCTTCCTTTGCCAGATCGTATTCGGCATTTACGGCATGATCGCCGGAGGGCAGCAGCGTAAACCGCGCGTCCCCGCCCATGCCTGAGCTGCCTGAGTTGAATCCGGTCGTTCACGGCAGGCTGCGCTTGGCGCTGCTCTCGCTGCTAAGCGGCGTCGACCAGGCAGAATTCACATGGCTGCGCGCGAAAACTCAATCGACAGATGGGAATCTCGGCGCGCAACTGCTCAAGCTCGAAGAAGCAGGCTACGTCGCCGTGGAAAAGAAATTCATCTCTCGGAAGCCCCAAAGCGTCTACCGCATCACGGATTCCGGCCGCCAGGCCCTTGCCGAATACGTCCAGTCCCTGAAGATATTGCTCAGCCTCGGCCCCGCAGTAAATTCATAGTCCGCCATCGAAAATCCTCGGGTTGTCTGAAACCGGGCCGTTGAATCATCATTCCGAAGCCGCCGTCAGCCGAGTACCTGCCTTTGCATGCGCTTCAATGTTGCGTGCCTTTCGCCACCGACCAATACATACTTCGCGCAGTCACGACGTATCCTGCTTTCGGATCCCGCAATCTCACGGCGATGCTATGCGGCCCGGGCTTCGGATTCGTGGGCTGAAACGTAAGCATGTACCGGTCACGGTCGTCGCCTGCAAATGTCTCCATCTGCGCGTCAAAATTCCGTGAGTTCGTGAACGTGGCGTACTCTCCCCCGGCCATTGTTGCGATATTCCTTGCCATGTTCTTGCGCACGCCGTTGACTCCGATCATCAAGGGAGCCAGGAGATTTGGATAGACACCGCGCGTGGGCTGTTGGTGTAAGTCATGCATAAACTGCGCACGCGCCGGCGAAAATGCGAGGCTGTAGACCAGCGTATTGCTCAAGCCTATTTCCTGCACCACATTCGCTATCCGCGCTGTATGGCTGCCTTGATCGTGCGTTTCACTGATCAGGATCAGCACGCGTCGGCCGTTCGCGGGCCGGAGGTTGAGAAGCTTGGCGGAATACGACACCGCATCAAGAATGGCCGCCCCATCGTCGCCAGGGGCGAGCTTGTCCAGCTTGTCGGAAACCGCAGCGATATCGTCGCTGAAATCCCGAACCAAACGAACTTGGCTGTCGAAGCAGACGACAGCCACATCAGCTTTGTCCTGCCCGATGAATGCTTGCAGCATGGTTCCCAACCCATTCAACGGAGCTTTGGAGGAGATGTTCTTTGCGCTTCCCGGATTCGGGAACAAAAGGCTGGCCGCGCGGCCTGTTTCTACCGCCACCACAACGGAAAGTGGCTCAATCTCGGGCGAATCGTCCAGGCGGACGGATTGTTCAATTCCGTTGTCGTCGACGATGAAGTCCTTCGCGCCAAGCCCGTGCACCACATCACCCGATTTGGTTCGCACCAGCGTGGGCACCAGCACAACGCTCGATTCAGAGCGGACGATTGGCGGATTCGTCTGTGGGTGAGAAGCCGAGGAGTGGGTTTCGATCACAAGGAGACAGATCGCAACCGCCAGCACGAGCCAGTACCGCAAGCGCATGGGCGCCTCTCGGCGAAGCCTCAGCCTGCTCCTGTGATGCCCCATTACCTAATTTGGCTGGATTACTGTTACCAACGTGGAGGTCATTTTGCCCTACGGTTTTGCCCGATGATTTTGCCGCTGTAGCGGCCGCCTTCAGGCGGGCGCTGTTGCCGTTGTTTTTGCCCGTAGCGGAGGGCTGTTGGAGAATGATCTTGCGTGTTTCAAGTCCATGGCAGAAAAAGTGTGCAAAGAATCTAGGTTCAACCTTCAGCAACTCCGGGTCGCGCCGGCAATCATTCTCTAAGCAGTATTTGCCTTTAGCGATAAACCCGCCCTCCAGCGAACTCTCTTGCCGAATGCGGGGAGTTAGCGTTAACGTTGTTGCAACGGAGGTGCCTGCCATGGGTAACGCGCAAGCCCAACAACCTTCACAAGAGCCTTTGCAGCACGTGGATCAGTGGGACGATTTCATCGCCGCGAGATACCAGGAAGGAAAGGACGCCGCCGAATTCCGCAACTACGATGAGAAGGCGAATCCCGGCGTCGCTGAATTCTACCGGCTGAATCACGCCAACCAAACGCTGGCCTTTGTCCTTGAAAAGGAAAAGGAATATGGCGGGCTCAGGAGAGGAAAGAAAAGCATCTGGGCCGCCGCCGACTATCTGAATACATTGGTGGACGATAGCGACCCCGACACGGACCTATGCCAGATCGAACACCTCCTGCAGACTGCCGAGGCGATCCGCAGGGACGGACACCCGCGCTGGTTCATTCTCGCCGGCTTTATGCATGACCTCGGTAAGGTTCTTTGCCTCTACGGAGAACCGCAATGGGCCGTCGTGGGAGACACTTTTCCGGTTGGCTGCGCCTATTCCGACCAGATCATCTTCCCCGAATTTTTCGCCTTGAATCCCGATATGCGCGTTCCCGAATACCAGACGCTATACGGAATTTACGAGCCCCATTGCGGACTCGAGAACGTCCATCTTTCCTGGGGTCACGATGAATATATTTATCGCGTGACGAAAAACTATTTGCCCGAACCCGCGCTTTACATGCTGCGGTACCATTCGTTTTATCCTGCGCACCGCCATGGCGCTTACCGCCACCTCATGTCCGCACATGACGAGACGGTGTTCGAATGGGTCCGCAAGTTCAATCAATATGACCTTTACTCCAAGGGAGCGGCGAAACCAAATCAGGCAGAGTTGAAGCCGTTTTACGAAGACCTGATCGCCGAGTTCTTCCCGACCGAAATCGATTGGTGATACGTCAAAGCATTCGGCCGCTGGTGCGATAAGTTTTCGTAGGGGTTTAATCGTCGCATGGAACGGCCTGAACTGTTCGCGGGACGACAAAGGATGAGCACCTCACGTACGAAGAACTCACGGCGGGTGGCAGCCCCGGCCGAACCGCGACCATGCACCCCTCACGCCCCGGATCGCGGCTAAGCCTCACCTTCCCAGAAAAGGGTGCCGCATGCATTGCGTCTTTCAATGCGTGCGGGTTTTCTGCGGCACAGCATCGTCTTGGGGCCGAACCCAATTTGCTAGTGGCGCTGATATCCGAGCCCACGTGGCCTCGCTTCTCGCAGCCAAGGATTGCTGCGGGCTGAGGGTAAAGCGGTTAGAATGCAACGTAACTCCTGTGCTCTCAGAAAACCCGCCATTCTAATCGACAAAAAAAGGAACTTTTTTAACACCCACAGCCCACCCGAAATCAATGCTCTGTAACCGTGCCAAGGTTGCCGCGCAGCAGAGCGGGTGCGATAATTGGCGCATTCGCGCGGCTTGCGGGAAATATGCTGTGCGCGAACTGGGGGCGTTATGGCAATGCGGGATGCTTGGATCGAAAAGAGAGTGGCAGAGGCAGGCGGGGCAGAGCTTTCGAAGAAACTTGGTTCGATTGCGCTAGGAGAAGAACCACCAAGCAATGGCGGCCCTGCTGAATCGACGCCTGAGCTTGGTACCAATGCTTGGCCAACGCTGCGCGGCGGCGGCCGCAACTTCTCGCAAATGCATTACGCGCGCCAGGGCGTAATCACCGAAGAAATGGATTATGTAGCCAAGCGCGAAAAGCTCGCCCCGGAACTTGTTCGCGACGAAGTAGCCCGTGGCCGCGCCATCATCCCAGCGAATATCAATCACCGCAATCTGGAGCCTATGGGCATCGGCGTTGCATTGTTCTGCAAAATCAACGCGAACATCGGCAATTCCGCAACCACCTCCAACATCGGCGAGGAACTTGAAAAGCTGCATCGCGCCGTGCACTACGGCTCGGATACAGTGATGGATCTTTCTACCGGCGGCGATATTCCCGGCATCCGCAAATCAATCATCAACGCCTCTCCCGTCCCGATCGGCACCGTGCCGATTTACGAAGCCATTTCGCGCGTGCGCCGCGCCGAAGATCTGAGCATCGAGCTGATGCTCGAAGTGATTGAAGAGCAAGCTGAGCAGGGCGTCGATTACATGACAATTCATGCCGGCGTACTGCGGGAAATGCTGCCGCTCGTGCGCAACCGCATTACCGGCATCGTCAGCCGGGGCGGCGCACTGATGGCGCAGTGGATGAGCTATCACAAAAAGCAAAACTTCCTTTACGAGAATTTTGACGCCATCTGCAAAATCTTCCAAAAGCACGACGTCAGCTTCTCGCTCGGAGACGGCTTGCGTCCCGGCTGCCTCGCCGATGCAAGCGACGAAGCGCAATTCGCCGAACTGAAGGTGCTAGGCGAGCTTACGAAGAAGGCCTGGGAATACGATGTGCAAGTGATGATCGAGGGTCCCGGCCACATCCCGATGGACCAGATTCAACTCCAGGTGCAGAAAGAAAACGAGCTTTGCTACGAAGCGCCGTTTTATACGCTCGGCCCGCTCGTCACGGATATCGCGCCGGGCTACGACCACATCACCAGTGCCATCGGCGCCGCGATGATCGGCTGGCACGGCGCCTCGATGCTGTGCTACGTCACGCCGAAAGAGCACTTGGGGCTTCCCAATGCGGATGACGTTCGCCAAGGCGTGATCGCCTACAAAATCGCAGCGCATGCGGCGGACGTGGCTCGCCATCGCCCCGGCGCTCGCGATCGCGACGACGCTCTCAGTTATGCGCGTTTCCTTTTCGATTGGGAGAAACAGTTCCAGCTCTCGCTCGATCCGGACACAGCGCGCGCCATGCATGACGAAACGCTGCCTGACGATTTCTATAAGGAAGCGAAGTTCTGCTCCATGTGCGGCCCGAAATTCTGCTCGATGAATACAACGCAAGTCGCCGAAATGTACCAAGGCTTCGACCAAAAAGAGCGCGAAGCCCGCTTCGCAGAGCTTCTGGGCCGAGTGGAGCAAGCAGCGGTAGCCAAAGCGCAGTAGTGGAACAAAACTGCTGGCCGGGACGTATTGACTGGTAGAGTCTTGAAGCTCTACTAGGCTATCCGTTGCGCGAAAGGAGCGCCGGCATGTTCTTCGTGATCTTTTGCGGCGTGCTGTACTTCCTGCCATCCATTATCGGCCATGACAAGCAGCAGTTCGCCGGGATATTCGTTGTGAATTTTCTGCTCGGATGGACGGTGATCGGCTGGATTGTTGCGCTCGTCTGGGCTTGCTCAGCGGACGTGCGCGCTCCCTTGCTCGCCGTGGCTGGTCCCGGGCGTTAGTGCTGCCGCTGTGGCGCGCTGAGTCCGCAAGCGGCGCACTTTTGCTGGTCCTGCGGTACGCGTATCTGATTTTGTATGACGTGGCTCGGTCAAATCCAAAGAGTCGGCGTGATAGCCGCGGTTTCCCTCGCAATGGTCAGCATCGCTGTGCTTGGCGCCACGAGCGACGCTGACTACAAGGCCTCGGTCGAAAAGTGGCGCGCCCAGCGCGAAGCTCTCCTCAAAGCGGACGACGGCTGGCTCTCCGTCGCTGGACTATTTTGGCTCCATGACGGAGCAAACCGCTTCGGTTCCGATCCTCTCGCCGATATCGTGCTGCCCAGTCCCGCCCCGGCCGACGCGGGCACCTTCGATTTTCACGATGGAAAGACCGTCGTTCACGCCGCTTCCGGCGCCGCGGTAATGGTCAACGGCAAGCGCATCCAATCGGCCACTCTGCGCCCCGATTCCGACCCTGCCTTCGACGAGAAAACCGATCAGATCACATTAGGCGACTTGACTCTCTACATCCACGCCAGCGGCAGCCGCTACGCCGTCCGCCTGCTGGATAAGAACAGCCGGCTGCGCACGATCTTCACCAAACTTCGCTGGTTTCCGGTTGACCCGTCTTATCGCGTCGTGGCGCAATATGTTCCCTACGACAAGCCGAAGACCGTCACCGTCGAGAACATCATGGGCGATTTCACGCCGACCCAGATCCCCGGATATGTGTCGTTCCGGCTGCATGGTCAGCCGTTGCGACTGGACGTTGAGAGCAATAGCCCCGATCCAGGCCTCTCAATCACGTTTCGCGACTTCACAAGTGGCAAAGAGACCTACGGTGCTGCCCGCTTCCTCGTCACCGATAATCCGAAGGACGGCAAAGTGGTCCTCGACTTCAACGAGGCTTACAATCCGCCCTGCGCCTACAATCCCTACACCACCTGCCCCCTGCCGACTCCCCCAAACCGCCTGCACGTGAGGGTCGCGGCGGGCGAGATGACGTATCTCGGCCCCCGTTAGCCCGTCGGCACCGTTAGATCGCCGGTTTTTTGCCGGCGCAGACCGGGATTAAGCGGCCCGAGACCTAAAATCCGCCAAATTCTTGCACATAGGCCGTTCCCAAAATTGCGCGTTCCTTGTATAGTACGGCGCGGGTGCCCCCTCGCGCCTGACCAACGAATGACACAACCTCCTCCGAAGCCAAAGCGCTGGCTCCTAGCCGTTGATCCGCGTGTCTACCACTGGGATACCCTCTTTGTTAAGGGCAAGGAGATGTGGCGCCATGCCGGCAATCGCCCGGACGCGCTGCGCCAGCTTAAAGTCGTCCGCAAGGGCGACCGCACCCTGTGCTATCACGGCAAGCCTGAGCATGCCATCTACGCCTTGGCGGAGGTAAGCCGCGACCCATATCCCGACCCGCACGATCCAGACGGGAAGAAGCTGGTCACTGATCTGCGCGCCCTTGAGCGTCTTCCCCGCCAGGTCACTTTGGCCGAACTCCGCGCTAATAAAGCATTGCGCAAAGTGAAATTCCTGAAAAACACGCGCCTCACAATCTGTCCGCTTGCCGAGGAAGAATATGCCGAGATCCTGCGCATGACGGGCATCGTGGCCTCCCCAGGCATTCCCTTACCGTAGGCTCCGCACTATCCTATGGGCCTTCAGAGAAAATCAGTAGGTGAGCAATGCGCTAAGCATTGGGCGGAAACCGAATTCGTGGCTTGGGCGCCGCATCACAGTCTGAGCCGGCAGAATTGGAAGACATCTCGACGAGGAAAACCGCGAGGCCGCCGATGACGCCGGATGCGATTGCGAAATGTTCTGGCTGATGCATCCAGCGGACGCGCAACCGGGCCTCTGTGCTCGCATGGTTTACTTGTGCCAGGCATAGATCGAAAGTGATTAAACGGCCCGCATCGTCAACAAAGCACCGCGCGTTCCGGTGCAAAGCGTTCACAAATCTTGTATAAACGAGTGTGCGGGGCTGTAGCTCAGATGGATAGAGCAGCAGTTTCCTAAACTGCGTGTCGGGAGTTCGACTCTCCCAGCCCCACCAGCTAAGTCTTGTAGATACAACAGAAGCAGAGACCAGTTCGGCAGTTGATTCTGTTTTGTTGAAACTCGTTGTTAATTGGTTTTTGTGCATCTCTAAGCCCAGCAAATCCATAGCGTTGACGCCGGATTCCGGTACGCTCTTGAGTACATGTTCATCGTGAGTCCGATGTTGCTGTGCCGCAGAATCGCTTGAATCGTTTTGTCATCGATGCAGCGCGTGAAGATTCGTTGCGAGGTCCACGACGGAAAGCATGCCAGCCATGCCACACAGAGACGCATCGAGCTTGAACGCGTGTTCGCTTTCTTTTGTGCTTAGCTCGCGCTTCCGCAGACGGTGCATGCCCTCAATCGAGGGTATGATGATCCGTCTAACGAAGATTATCGAGGTTGAGCGGCTTGCCGTTTCCTGCCTGAAAGATCGGCTCGACCGCGAGTCTTACCCATTCTCTGCGGTGATCTTCGAGCGCATTGGCTAGCTCTTTTATAACGGGAACAGGTGCTTCTGCTTCGGGCTGTCTTCGGCAGCATTCGTGACGCTGTTCCAGACTGAACGTCGCAACGAATAGCTCTTTCGCTTTGAAGTCGTCCGAACATAGACCGCGAATCTCACCTTTGCGGAGGCCCAGTCATTGCCGCAGTACGAACGACTGTGCAAGCAGGTCTCTGGTAGCAAAGCGAGCATTCGTGTGATCTCACGAGGCTGTAAGCGTAAGTGTTCGTCTCGCTCTTTTGTGCGTGGTAGGCTAACGTCCATCATCGGATTCACGCCGTCGAGGACGCCAAGCTGCTTCGCTTGTTTGAAGACGCCGCTGAGAAAGCTCTTGACGTGTTTGAGCGAGTTCTTTCGATGCCTGTGTCCTTCGCGACTGCAGCTGAGCAATTGTTCACCGTCCACGGTGCGGAATTGACGTAGGGTCATGTTCCCGATTCGGTTGCTGACGTAGGCTTTCCAAGTGTCTTTGTAGACTCGCCGAGAACTCGCTCAAGTCGCACGACTACAACGAGCACGACCGAAAACGCCAGAGCTGCGGCAGCATATCCAAATGATGGTTGCCGACCTCATGGCAATCGAGTTGGCGGCCAATGAGTTGCTCGCGACCCTAGATGGCGAACGCCGCGAGGAACTCGAAAACTCCTTGGAAGAAGTCCGCAAGTGTGGCCGCGAGCAACAACAGGTCATCAACAAACTCGAATCGGACAGACAGCAATTGCAATTCCAATTTCACAGCGCAGACCGCTACGCGAAAAACTGCCGCGAGCAACTCGATGATCTGCGCATGCAAAGAGTGTCACGCTGGGCATCAAAGGCTGACCGTGACGGATTGGGAAAGAAAATTGCGAAAGCCCAAAACGCCGTTCAAGAGGCCAACGCGGAGCTTGTTCGTGCTACCGCCCAGCACAATTCGGCAGCAGAGGATGTCCGCATGGCCACACAGCGTATGGGCGAAATCAGCAACGCTGAAATCAGGTTGCGCGGGGAATTAAGCGGAAAAGTGTACTACGATCCAACAACCGCTTTGCCCGTTCTGCTCCGATGACTTTGAGTTTTGCCGAGAGGGTTTGCCTCCATTTTCTCTCTCGGCAAAAAACTGAGCGGCCGCCTCCAGACCGCTCAGTAATGGGCTGAGAGCGCGGCTTTACGAACGTGGAGCGTGAGGCCGCGCTCGCCCTTCACTCGAAATATCCAGTAGTGGACAAGTCAGGATTTCACGTGGCACTATAGCAGCCTCAAGCGGCCCCATACCCCAATCCTGTATTCAGAAAAGTAGCCATTTTATGTTCTGCCCGAGTTGCGGGAAACAGATCAGCGATGGCGATGCGTTCTGCCGCTATTGTGGTCACGGTATCTCCGCTGCCTCGACTGCCCAACCTGAGGTTGAGCAGGTCTCAGAGCAAGCAGCAGCATCGTCCGAAGAGTTGCGGCACGCTTCACTTCGGGAGCTATCGGAAGCTGGCGTACAACGGTCAGGCCCAAAGCCCACTCGCAAGGGTTTGATACTGGGGATTGTTGCAGTTGGTGTAGTCCTACTGTTTATCTACCTGCCGAATTCAGCTCGTGGTTCGCGGTTCCGCAACGCTATAGAGAAAGTAGAGTTGCGAAATGTCAAAAATTCCCACGACTACAGCAAGTAAGAGGAGAGAGGTCTAAAGACCCCCCTCTCTTCTCGCTTACGTTCCGTGCCCTGGAGAATCTGGTTGCTATGCAACATTATCGTTTATTGGAACGGGTAGCTGCTGGCGCAGCCACGCGCAGAAGTGGATTCACGAACACCCCGGCAAAAGTCAGTGACAACACGCGATTCGGAAAACTGCGATTGCGCGGAAAATTAGGCCGCTCTCGTTAAACGTTCCTTCGATTCACTGCTTTTGTTGTAGGCTAATGAAGCGTGTTTGCTCGTTGCAAAAGCGGTTGCAAATTGCGCGAAATAGCAGCGAATAACTAGGACGAATTGGGAAGAATCAGGCAGCGCAATTAATAGATAGTGAGGCTGGAAATCGTCAATTCCTAAACTGCGTGTCGGGAGTTCGACTCTCCCCAGCCCCACTTTCCTCGGCGGGCGATCACAGCCGAGGGATGCTGTGGCGGGCCGCTAGAGGGGCGTTGTGAAGCTTAAAATCGTACAAATGGGCGACCCGGTATTGCGCCAGACTGCGCGTCCGCTCACAGCAAAAGAGATCGTTAGCGAAGAGACTCAACGGCTGATCGCGGACATGCGCGAGACGATGCACGATGCGCCAGGCGTCGGCCTCGCGGCACCCCAGGTTGGAGTGCCGATTCAGCTGGCCGTAATTGAGGATCGGGAAGAATTTTTGAAGGAGGCATCGCCGGACCTATTGGCCGAGCGCGAGCGCCGTCCAGTTCCTTTTCATGTGATGGTGAATCCACGCATCCTCCTTGCGCCGGATCCGACCGTCACCTTTTTCGAGGGATGCCTCAGCCTGCCCGGCTTTACGGCGCTTGTGCCGCGGACGCGCACTGTTCGTGTGGAATGCCTGGACGAGCGCGGTCAGAAGAGAGTGATCGACGCAAGCGGTTGGTATGCGCGCATCCTCCAGCACGAGATCGACCACCTCGCGGGCTGTCTCTATGTCGACCGCATGCGCAGCCGTACCTTCGGGACGTTAGACAATTTCAATCGGCATTGGAAGGGCAAGACGATAGACGAGGTCCGCTCGGCGCTTGAGTTCATGCCTGTTTAAGTATGCTTTCACACCCTCAGGCCACTAACGCTCTTCCCGGACCGCCCGTGACTCTTCCGTGACACGCAGTTCCCATTCGTTTTGTCGCGCGTAAAATAAATTCATGGGGATTTTTAGGCAAAATGTGCTGTGCGCCGGGGCTGGCATCCTGCGCCCTCTAACGGTGCTGCTGCTCGCGGTGGTTTTCTGCGGCGGTTGCCATCGCATGCAGCCGGCGCAGCTGCAGCCGCTTTATAACGCCGGCATGGGGTACGACGCCGTGACGCGACTAAACGCTTTGAAGATCACGCCGGCCGAGGTTCCTCAAATCGCGGAAGCTCGGCAGTCGGGATTTTCCGATGCCGGCTGCGTCGAGGTAATGCAGATTTATCGGTCAAGGAAGCAGTCTTTTGACGCCGGCGGGGCAATTGCGGGGCTGATGGGTGCGGGAGCGAGCGAAAGTCTCCTGCTGAAGCTCGCAGCGCTAAATCAACTCGGCCTCGGCGCCGGCGAACTCGAGGCAATGAGATTGGCCGGGCTCTCCGACGATATCGTCCTGGCTGTTGCTCAACATCATGCGGCTGGTCAGCCGGTGCTTTCGGGGGCGTCACTTGCCGGAATGAGGAATCTGGGAATGGGTTCGAGAACACTGCTAGAGCTGGCGGAGCGCGGAGTGCCCGATTCCAGTGCTACGGAGATCATGAAGATGCGGCGTCGCGGGGCCAACGACGCACAGATTTTGCGGGATTTTGCCGGATCTTAGGGGCCGCGTCTCACCGCTCGCCCTCATCCGATACGCGATAGCCTTCACTAGCAATTTCGGCTCTTCTTCCTTTGATCTATCCGCCAAGCGGCTTCGAGAGCGGCGAACAAAACGAAAACGGCCGGCAGAGGAGGGGCCTGCCGGCCGCTTCGCGCGCGAGTTAGGGGGGAAATCTTACCTTCGGCCTCCGCCGTGGCCTCCGCCGTGCGATCCGCCGCCACCATGAAAGCTTCCGCCTCCATGGGATTCTCCGCCGCGGAATCCGTTGCCGCCGTGATTCACGTTGCCATGGAATCCGCGATCGCCGCCGCGAACCGCACCGCCGCCGTGGAATTCACCGGCTCCGCGAAAGTCGGCGCCGCCATGGAAGGCTCGAAAATCGCCGCCTCGGAAATCTCGTCCACCGCCGTCTCGGAAATCTCGTCCACGGTCAAAGTCACCTCCGCGGTAGTACCCGCGATAGACCGGGCGATTCCAATACGTCCGATACCACGGGCCAGCGCCGATAAATACGCCGCCGTCAAACCACTCAGGGCCGTAATAGCCGTAGGGAGCGCACGCGTATGGATAATAGCCGTAGTAACCATATGGGCAGTTGGGCGGCGCGTCGTAATAACCGTAGTATTGCGCGGGTACGGGCGTCGGGACCCCGATGCCAACACCTATCGCCACATGCTGGGCTTGCGCGTGGGATGCCGGAATTAGCAGCAAAGCGCCTAGCATTGCAAACATCGTCAGATATCGCATCGTCTCGTCCTCCTGAGAGCGGCGCTCCGAGGCCCGTCAGCCGCTAGCCTTTGCGCATGCTCTCGCTTCTGCTTAACGCACAAACTCTGCCAAACTGGGCCCCTGATCTTATAAGAGCGCAAATTGCGCGTTTTCAGCGGTCTGGCTCGCCGCTTGGCTGGCCCACCCATCAACTGGCCACATCCAGATGCGGTGGTTTTGGCGCGTGAGCCTGGTGTTTTTCAACCACCAAAACGATTAGCAGAGGGCAAATTCTGGCCGAGATGCTAAGGCGTGCGTTTTGCGACAAGCGTAGGCCAGGGCTCAATTGACCGCGACAGCAAGTCCATTTACGCTGAAGTCTCACCCGTACTTCCAAAACCATGGCCACGATCGACGAGGACTTGAACCAGATCGAGCGGGACATTCGCACGCTGAAGATCGAGTACGAGCAATTCTTCGGCGGTGGGCGGAAACGTCCGCCGACCGACACCCAATGGCGGCTGGATAATCTGGTCCGCCGCTGCAACGAGAAAATCGGCGAGCTGAATTTTGGACAGCGGTTCAAGCTGACCAATCTGACGCAAACCTACGCGAAGTATCAGGATTTCTGGCGCAAGAAAACGATTCAGCGCGAGACGGGCGCACAGCAGCGTCACTTCGGGGCCGCCGCCAAGGCGATCGAAGCCGAACGCGAGAGCCGTAATGCCGCGCATGCCGCTTCACACCAAGCTTCGGCAGTCGCAGACTCCTCCGAATCAAGGCGCATGCCGTTCGCTATGTCGTTCTCGCAGCCCGAAAAAGAACACGACAAGCTCGAAACCCTTTATCAAAAGCTGCTGGATGCCCGCGCGCAAACCGGCGAAAGCTCTGGCGCGCCGAGTCTGAAAGACTTCGAGAAATTCGTCCGCAACAAGACGAAAGACCTCAAAGCCAAGGGCGGCAATGAAGTCGAGTACACGGTGAGCATCGAAGGCGGCAAAGTAAAACTCAAGGCTCGCATTTCTGGCTGATTCTCGTTCGAAGCTTTGGTAAATCTGATCACCCGCCCCAAGCATCGCCTCAAACGGCGGAGTTCATGAAGATAATGCCGGTGCTGCTGGCCATGTTGCTTCTTGTATTTTCGGCGGGCGCGAAGAAGGAGCGTTCGTCGACGCCGAGATCCAACTTTGCCCAAGACGCCGTTTCGCTTTGTAGTCTCAGGTCTGTACCGCCCGCCATGGAGGACGGCCTGGCGAAAAATTTCACCGATTGGAGAATCCAGTTTCCGGGAACCTGAGCGCTCCAGCCCAGGAAAGGTGGAACGCCGAAAAACCGCTCGTATGCCCTGGTATTGCCGTGGGACGGTTTGCGAACGCTGAGCTTTCTTACGGTTTGCTGCTAGTCTCGAAGCAGCAAACCAGCAGAGATATAAGCTTGTGGTCTTCGGCGCTATACAGAAAAAAACATCATTTGATATGAAAGTGCTCGAGAATTCCGATATCGGCGCGCACGATGCTTTCGTACGCAAAGTGCCGATCGGTAGGTTCGCTGACCAAAGTGCAAGAAGAAAGTTTCACATGAAAGGCATCGACGGCATCTTATTTGTGGACACATCAGCGAACGATTACGAGTCCGATCTCTGCTTCTGGAACGGCAGCAGTTATGATCACGAGCCTGTCGACTATTAGTTTGTATTTCCATCGACGGACTCATTGGGTGCTCTTGCACGGTTTTCCTTCCGAAAATTTCCGCAAACACATAAACTAACTCCTCTAATTTAGCGAGGAGGCTTGCTGTGGCAATCGAACGGGCGCTCATCAGCGTCTTTGATAAGACAGGAGTGACGGACTTTGCGCGAGAGTTAGGATCGCTGGGGGTTGAAATTGTTTCCACGGGCGGCACGGCGCGATTGCTGCGTGATGCCGGCGTTAAAGTGCGCGACGTGTCAGATTTGACAGGCTGGCCGGAGATGCTTGGCGGACGCGTCAAAACGCTGCATCCAAAGGTTCACGGCGGAATCCTGTTTCAGCGCGGTAAAGAACAAGATCGCAAACAGGGCGGCCGAAGACACGGCATCGGCACCGATCGACCTCGTAGTCGTGAATCTTTATCCATTTGAAGCAACGGCCGCAAAGGCGGGAGTGGACGCCTGAAGAACTCATCGAAAACATCGACATCGGCGGCCCCGCGATGATTCGCTCGGCAGCCAAGAACTTTCAGAGTGTGGGGGTTGTCACGGATCCGGCGGATTATGCAACGGTCCTTGCAGAACTACGCCACAACCGCGAATTGGCTCTGTCCACAAGGCTCGCCCTTGCTCGCAAGGCGTATGCGCGAACTGCCCGTTATGACGGAGAAATCGCAACGGAGCTGGAACGGCTTGCCGCAAACGGTTCAGTCGGTATCGGCGCGGCACCCAAACTGCCGGAACGTATCAACCTCTCCCTGGAACGTCGGCAGATCATGCGCTATGGCGAAAATCCCCATCAGGCTGCAGCTCTTTACGTGCCGGCGGGTTCTCCCGTCAACGGGTTAGCTGGCGCAATTCAACATCAAGGCAAAGAGCTCTCTTACAATAATCTGGTGGACTTGGATGCGGCGTGGGCATTGGCTGAGGAGTTTGATCGCGCGGGCGTGGCCGTTATTAAGCACAACAATCCTTGCGGAGCAGCGGAACAAGATTCCTTGCGTGAAGCATACGTGAAGGCTCTGGCCTGTGATCCCATTTCAGCATTCGGCGGTGTGCTCGCCTTTAACCGGTCAGTCGATGGAGCAACAGCGGAAGAAGTGGTGAAGCTTTTCGTCGAATGCATCGTTGCACCTGGATACCAAGCGGCTGCGCGCGAGAAATTTGCGGCCAAGAAAAATCTGCGCTTGCTCGAAATCGCTGTCGACCCGAAAAAAGGAACGTCTTGCGACCCGCTGGAATTGAAGCGAATTTCCGGCGGCGTACTTGTGCAGGAGCCGGATAGACACAGGCTTGATCCAGCAAGCCTGAAAGTCGTGACAAAGCGGGCTCCGACCCACTCGGAAATGCGTGCGCTGCTCTTTGCCTGGACAGTTTGCCAGCACGTGAAATCGAAC
Organism: uncultured Acidobacteriota bacterium; assembly: GCA_963753205.1. GTDB lineage: Bacteria > Acidobacteriota > Terriglobia > Acidiferrales > UBA7541 > Palsa-295. The sequence continues at coordinate 68,431 of CAVWBL010000009.1, forward strand.
GCGATCGTCTACGCAAAAGAGGGACAGACGGTTGGCGTGGGCGCTGGTCAGATGAGCCGCGTGGATGCGGCGAAGCTCGGCGTAATGAAAGCGGCCACGGCGGGGCTCTCACTGAAGGGAAGCGTGATTGCGTCGGACGCGTTTTTCCCGTTTCCCGATAGCATCGAAGTCGCCGCCGAAGCCGGCGCAACGGCAGTGATCCAGCCCGGCGGCTCGGTTCGCGACGATGAATCGATTGCCACGGCCGACAAGCTAGGAATGGCGATGGTGCTTACCGGCGTCCGGCACTTCCGCCATTAGTGGTCTTCTGACGGTGGAATGTGATTTCGTTGGTCAGCGGATCGTCTGCGCCATGGAGAATCTTCCATTCATTCGTATAGGTATCCGGGTCCGTCCGGGTCAGGACGATCTGTTGCGGCGCGCTATCCAGCTGGTTTTGAAAGACGAATCTCCTGGAATCCGTGCTGGACAAGAAAAGCGTCGCTGGCGCCCACGGCTTCAACGAAGACGTAAAATGCAGCACGCTGTATTCCACGCCGCGCGCTGTCTGTCGGATCATGAAGAACTCAACGTCGCTCGTTTTGTTGTTCTCGACGATTTGAAGTGTGCCAAGCATCATGCCGGCGCGCGGAACGGTCCATATTTGCGTGGCTGTGCGAGGGCCCCATTCGCCGGTCCACTGGCCCTGAAGCCAACCAAGATCGGCGAGCGTTGCAGGCTTGACGTTGGTCGCTGGAGTTTGCGGCGCGTCAATCGCAGCCGCGGGAAGTTCAGAGGGCTCCAAGGCAGGCGCAGCTTCTTGCGCGAGCAATGCCGTGGCAGGCGTGAGCCCTGCGATCAGCAGCGCGAAGGCCACCAAAGCGGAGAAGAGCCACGGGCGCCTGAATAGCAAACCGAACACTTTGAAGCCGCTTGCAACCATTCTAAGAGGCCCTCAAGTTGATCATACCGAAGGGGCAACTCACATGCCACGCGGGCGATTCGCATGCACCCCGATCCCGGTTTGCCGCGTCTTAGTAAGAGGAAGTATCGCTTGGAACCTGGAAACGGGGTGGCCATTTGAGGCTTTCCCCCCACCTGCTATCATAAACAGAGTGGAGCGTATGACGAAAAACATTTCCGCAGCACTCTTGTCAGCACTTTTAGCAATGGTTGGAGCACAAACCTGCAGGGGGGCGCAAGCGCCCGCTACTGCGCCAGCCAATCCGAGTTCGGCCGTTTCGCCCAACGCGAAGCATGCCCAGGCAATGTACTACTTTACCCTCGGTCACCTGCAAGAATTGCAATTCGAGCGGGGGTACCAGGCGAGCGGCAAAATCGATACCTCCAGCGACGCCATTGATTCCTACAAGAAAGCGCTCGAGCTTGAGCCGAATTCGCCCGTAATTATGGAGCGCCTTGCCGAAGTCGATGCCGAATCGCAGCGTATCGGCGACGCTGTCGCCGAAGCCCAGGCTGTTCTGAAGTTGAATCCGAACGATCTTGCGGCGCACCGGCTGCTTGCGCGCATTTACGTGCGCTCGCTGGGAGAGATGAATGATTCAGCCACGCAGACGGCAAACGTGGACAAAGCCGTTGCTGAACTCCAGGCGATTCTCAAGCTAGCGCCGGACGATTCGGAGTCGGCGCTCTGGTTGGCGCGCCTTTACCGCGCCGAGAACAAGCCCGAAGACGCCGAAAAGATCCTTCGCAACATTCTCGCAAAGCAGCCTGACGACGGCGATGCTCTCGAACAGCTTAGCCAATTGCTCATTGATGAGGGGCGTTCGCAGGAAGCTGTAACATTGCTTGCCCAGGCAGCCGACCAATTCTCATCTCCCGATTTGTATGATCTGCTGGGCGACGCCTATTCGCAGTCCAAGCAGTACGGAAGGCCGAGGATGCGTACAAAAAAGCGGTCGCAATGGATCCGGACGATCCGGGCCATCGGCACGGCCTTGCGGACACGCTCCTGACAGAAAACAAATACGCCGAAGCGCTCGAACAATATAAAAAGCTCAGCCAGATGGAACCGAGCACGGCCGAAAACTATCTACGTATGTCCCAGCTTTACAGGCAACTGGGGCAATTCAACGACGCCGAAGCCAGCCTGATGCGCGCAAAGCAGCTTGCTCCGGGCAATCTTGAGATCCTGGACAACGAAGCGCTCCTCTACGAAGATCAGGGGCGTTACGATGACGCGATAAAAGTGCTTCAAGACGCAATTTCCGGCATGAAGAGCGCGGCAAACGGCGCGCCCACCCCCAGCGCGCTCGCAATCCTTTATGAGCAGCTCGGCGATGCCAATCGCCACGTTAAAAATTATCCGGCGGCGCTTCAGGCGTATTCGGAAATGGGCAAGCTGAGTGACACGGCGCAAAAGCGGGCGGAGTTGCTCACGATCGAAACGTACCGCGACAGCCGCGACATTGAAAAAGCGATCGCTGAAGCCAAAAAAGATCTCGTCGCTTCGCCGAACGATCCAGAGCTCACGAATTCGTTGGCCATGCTCTATGGTGACAAGGGCGACGCGACCGAGGGAGCCAAGCTTCTCGAAAACATGCTTCACGGCACCGCCAGTGACGCGCAGGTTTACCTTCAGATCGCTCAGGTTCAGGCGCGAAGCAAAAAATATGCGGAAGCAGAGCAGTCTGCCGAGAAAGCTCAAGAATTGGCACAGCAGCCGGACCAGAAGCAATCGGTGTGGTACATGCTGGGAGCCATTTACAAGCGGCAAAAGAAATACGACGAGGCAGCGGCGAATTCCAGAAGATTCTCGACGCCGATCCCAGCACACTCCGCCATCGCCGTCCAGAGCTGAACTATTACGGCTACATGCTGGCAGATCGCGGCGTCCGTCTGGATGAAGCGCAATCGCTGATTCAGCAAGCGGTCAATCAGGACCCGAACAACGGCGCTTATCTCGACAGCCTCGGCTGGGCCTATTACAAGCAAAACAAACTTACGCGAAGCGGAGGAGTATCTCGCAAAGCGCGATCGCGCGCGAGGGCCACGATCCCACGATCCTCAGCCACCTGGGCGACGTCTACCTTAAAGCTTGGCCATGACCAACGCGCCGCGGAAACGCTTCGAAAAGTCCGCTGCCGAATGGCAAAAAGCGTTGCCCGCCGATTACGAGCCGGACAAGGTCAATGAAATCGACGCGCAGCTAAAGACCCTGAAGAAGCATCTCGGCGCAGAAATCCTCCGCCGAACCGGGCAAGCCGCAGTAAGCTCCCTCGCATGAAAAAATCGGTGCGCCTTCCGGCTTTCGCAAAAATAAATCTGTGCCTGCAAGTCATGGGCCGGCGTCCGGACGGCTATCACGAGCTGCGCACGATTTTCCAAGCGATTTCGCTGCACGATACGCTGGAGCTCTCGTTTCATTCGCCGAGCCGGAAATCGTGCTCGAAACAGACGATGCCGACGCTTTCCGACCGGGCCGCGAAAATCTCGTTTACCGCGCCATCGAAGCGATCGGCTGCGAAACCGGATTTCGCGGCGGCATTCGCGCGCGTCTGGAAAAGCGCATTCCCGTGGCCCGCGGCCTGGGCGGCGGATCGAGCGACGCGGCGGCCGCGCTGATCGGCATGCTGCGCCTGACAAAGAAGAAGGTGCCGCTCGAGCGCCTGATGGAGATTGCCGCCGGCCTGGGCGCGGACGTGCCGTTTTTTCTTTTCGGCGGGCGCGCGCTGGCCGTCAATCGCGGAGACGAAATTTATCCGCTGCCCGACGCTCCCAAGCGGACGATCTTGGTGGTTTCTCCGCGCGATATCGGCGTCAGCACGAAGGAAGCCTATCAGTGGGTCTCGGCGGAATTGACAAATCGCGCCGAAACCCCCTAACATCTGGGGGTTCTGCGCTCTGTGCTGGAGCCGGCAGGAAGGAGGCCTCTCGAACGACTTCGAGGGGCCCGTTTTCCGCCGCCATCCGCGACTCGGAGAAATCCGGGACGGGATTGCTTCAGGCGAGGAGCTGCAGAAGCCGCGCTGGCGGGTAGCGGGTCGGCGGTGTTCGGAATATTCCGAAACCCAGCGCAGGCGCGCCGAGCCGCTCGGGAGTTTCCGGAAGATTCGGTTTTCGTTGTCGAAACTCTATCCAGGGAAAGCTATGGCCGCGCATTGGGCTGGCGTGTCGACCAGCTGAGGAGAGATCTTTGGCTGACGACAAGTTCAAAGTTTTCTGCGGCACCGCGAATCCCGCGCTTTGCGACGCGATTTGCGAGCTATCTGGGCGTGCCGCGCGGCAAGGCCGAGCACGGGCAGTTCTCCGACGGCGAAACGCGCTATCAGATTCTCGAAAACGTGCGCGGCGCGGACGTGTTCGTCGTGCAGCCGTGCTCGAATCCGGTGGATTTCCACCTGATGGAGTTGCTGCTGATGATCGACGCGTTCAAGCGCGCGTCGGCGTGGCGCATCACGCCGGTGATTCCGTATTACCCGTATGCGCGGCAGGACCGCAAGGACCGGCCGCGCGTGCCGATTTCGGCGAAGCTGGTGGCCGATCTTGCTGGAAACGGCGGGCGCGAGCCGCGTGCTTTCGCTCGATCTGCACGCGCCGCAGATTCAGGGATATTTCAACATTCCGGTGGACCACTTGTACGCGTCGCCGGTGCTGGTCGAATATTTCAAGAAGAAGAAGCTCGGACCGATTACGGTGGTTTCGCCCGATGCGGGCGGCGTGGAGCGCGCGCGGCTTTTCGCCAAGCGAATCGATGCGCCGCTGGCGATCGTCGACAAGCGCCGCATCGACGTGAACGTCAGCGAAGTGATGCACCTGATCGGCGATGTTGCCGGACGCCCGGCGCTGGTGATCGACGACATCATCGACACCGCGGGAACGCTGGTGAAAACGGCCGAGGCGCTTGCTGAAGAACGGCGCGACGAAAGTGTACGCGGCCTGCACGCATGCCGGTGCTTTCCGGGCCGGCGGTGCGAGCGCATCAGCGAAGTCGGAGATCGAGGAAGTGGTGGTCACCGATTCGGTGCCGCTGAACGCCGACGGCGCAAAAGGTGCCGAAGATCAAGGTGCTGAGCGTGGCGCCGCTGCTGGCGCGCGGCATTCAGTCGATTCACGAAGAGACTTCGATCAGCGAACTGTTCATTTAGCGATTGGCTTGGGAAGACAACGAGGGACAGTGTATGGAAACATTTACAGTGGAAGGCAAGTCCGCGAAGAGCGCGGCAAGAATGCCGCGCGGCGCACGCGCATGACGGGCATGGTGCCCGCCGTTCTTTACGGCGGCGCAAGGACGCCGTGGCGCTGGCGGTCAATGCCAAGCAGGTGGCGCGCATTCTGCGCTCGGAGACCGGACACAACACGATTTTCACCGTGCAAGGTGGCCGACGACGCCGAAGAAAACGCCATGCTGAAGGACTGGCAAGTGGATCCGGTGACGGCGCATTGCTGCACGTGGATCTGCTGCGCATCGCGATGGACGTGCGCATGCGCGTCCGCGTGCCGGTGCACACGTTTGGCGAGCCGCAGGGCGTCAAGCTGCAGGGCGGCATCTTCGAAATGGTCACGCGCGAAGTGGAAATCGAATGCTTGCCGGCCGACATCCCTGAAGAATTCAGGGTGGACGTTAGCGAGATTGATGATCGGCAAGCAGCTTCGCGCCGCCGATCTGCCGCTCGACCCGGAGAAAATGAAGCTGCTCACCGACCCGCAGCGCGTGCTCGCGCACGTCGTCACGCTGAAGAAGGAAGAAGAACCGACGGCCGGAAGCGGCTGTGGCTGCCGAGACAGCTCCGGCCGAGCCCGAAGTCATCAAGAAGGGCAAGAAGGAAGAAGAGGGCGAAGGCGAGGCCGAGGCTGCGGCGCCCGAAGGCGGAAAAGGCCGAGAAGAAGGAAGTAAATGTATGCGCGCGATGGCCGCGCAGCGCAAGGTGGCGCTCACGTGAGAATCGTTCATGCGAATGATCGTGGGCCTCGGCAATCCCGGCCCTGAATACGCCTGGACGCCGCATAACCTGGGTTTCTGGCGGTGGATGCGCTGGCGGAGCGAGCGAGGATTCGCGTCACACGCCCGGAAGCGAAGTCCTAGTCGGCCGCGGGACGCTGGCGGGCGAAGAAGTGATTCTGGCCAAGCCGCAGACGATGATGAATCTGAGCGGCGTGGCGGTGCGGATCTGCTGGAGCGGTACGAATGCGATCCAGCGGAAATGATCGTGTTGATCGACGACGTGGATTTGCCGTGGGGAATGATTCGCATTCGGGAGCGCGGGCGCAACAGCACGCACAACGGACTGAAGTCGGTCATTGGCGTCGCTCGGCACGGATGAATTTATTCGCGTGCGGTTGGGCGTGCAGCCGAAGCAGATCTGGGGCGACCGCCGCGATTACGTGCTTTGCTCGATGGCCGGGACGAACGCCGCATTGCCGAGGAGATGGTGAGTGACGCTGCCGACGCGGTCGAGATAATCTTGACTGAAGGCGTCGATAAGGCGATGTCGAAGTTCAATCGCCGGGCGACGGACGCGGACGAAGATTCGTAGCGCCCTTGGGCGTGCGGTCTTTGGATTTGTTGGCAGTTTATTTAGGAAATCGAGGAAATATGGAAGAACGCCAGTACGATTTGATTTTCATCTGCCGGCCCGACACGCCGGAAAGCGAAATCGACAAAATGGTTGCCACGCTCGAACATGCCGCCACTGAAAAGGGCGGCAAGATCGAGAAAACTGAAAAGTGGGGACGCAACGGATGGCCTATCGCGTCGCGCGGCTGCGCGAAGGTTATTACGTTTACATGGCTGTGAGTCCGACCATGGCGAAGTGGTCAAGGAACTCGAGCGCCGCCTGAAGGTTTCCGACGCGGTGATCAAGTATCTGACGGTGCGCCTCGACGAAGAATTGAAGCGTCAGGAAAAGCTCAAGCGGCATCGCGAGCGCCGCGCCGCCCGCCGTCCGCGCAAAACGGCTCCGGCTCCGGCAGCGCCCGGCGCCGCTGACCAAGCCGCCGCAACAGCTTAAGCAAGGGAGAAAAAGATGGCAGAGAACGAATCACCGCAGCAGCCGCCAGCACCGTCAGGCGAACACACGAGCCCTACACCGCGCAGCGCGCCCACGGGTCCCCGGGTCACTCCGGCGGTTTCGGCGGGCGTCCCGGGGGGCCCAGGCCCCAGGGCGGACCGCGGCCGCCGGGTGGCCCGAAGCGCGGCAAGCGCAATTTCGTGCGCAAGAAGAAGGTTTGCCGCTTCTGCGTCGATAAGGTTGACCTGATCGATTACAAAAAGGCGGAGATGCTTTCGCCGTTTATCCAGGACCGCGGCAAGATTTTGCCCCGGCGCATGACGGGCACGTGTGCGCGGCATCAGCGCTGGCTCACTGTGGCCATCAAGCGCGCACAGAATATCGCTCTGCTGCCGTTTGCAGCCGAACTTTAATTGGCGGTTTGCACGCTTCCCGGGGTGCAGCTTCTTGCTCCCTTAGAACGACATTCGAGGGTTTAGAACATGCAGATCATTTTGCAGGAAGACGTCGAAAAGTTGGGAAATCGCGGCGAGGTGGTGACAGTCGCGGAAGGCTACGCGCGCAATTTTCTGCTTGCCCCGCAAGCTCGCGCTCGAGGCCACTGCGGGAAATATGAAGCGCCTCGAAAAAATGCGCGCCGCCTTTGCGAAAAAGGAAGCCACCGAAAAGGGCGATGCGCAGAAGCTCGAGGAGATGCTTGCCGGGGTTTCTCTTGAAGTGACCCGCAAAGTCGGGCGAAAACGATCAGCTTTTCGGCTCGGTTACTTCCGCCGATATTTCCGAAGCGCTCGCCGCGAAGGGCTTCACGATCGATAAGCGAAAAATCGCGCTCAGCCGAACCGATCAAGACCATCGGCGAATATGATATTCCGATCAAGCTTCATCGCGAAATTAGCGCCACGGTGAAACTCGCCGTGAAAAAAGACGAGCAGTAGAGAACCGCTCATGGTGGAAAGCTTTCGCCGCGAAGCTCCGCGGCGAGAGTTTTCCACCTTTCAACACCTTCCGCAGTAATCCACAGACCTTGTGCCATTGACCTAGCTGCGCATAGTGCGCACAATGCTCGACGCTTCACAACATCGGAAAGAAGATCACGCAGCGGCGAGCGCCCCAGCACTCTCGCGAAGCGGATTTTTTCGCGAGAAAGAGGGGGCCGAGCCTCCCTCTTGCGCGTGGATCCATCTTAGGCGAATATAAAGCGAATTGCTCATGGCTAGTGATTCCACGCTCGAACGACCGTTACCGCACAATTTAGAAGCCGAACGCAGCATCCTCGGCGCGATCCTGCTCGACAATCACGCGCTCAATACCGCCGTCGAGAAGCTTCGGTCGGAAGATTTTTTTCTGCCGCAGCATCGTCAAATTTTCGAGCGCATGGTCGAGCTTGGCGAGCACCAGCAAGGCAATCGATCTGGTCACGTGATGCGAAGAGCTCACACGCACGGGAAACCTGGAAGCGGCCGGAGGCGTGGCCTACTGTCACAGTTGGCCGATGGCATGCCGCGCGTGGCCAATGTGGAACACTATGCGCGGATCGTGAAGGAAAAGGCCGTCCTGCGCAACCTGCCTACCAGGCGTCTGCAATTCAGGAGCAAGCGCTTGCCGCAGGTGACGATGCGGACATGATTCTGGATCGTGCCGAGTCTGCAATTTTTCAACTCGCCGAAGACCGCGTTCGCGCCGGTCTGATCGGTGTCAAGGAACTCGTTCAAGGACGGCTTCGAGCGCCTGGAAAAAATCTTCAGCGAAGGCCGCCGCATCACAGGCCTTCCTACCGGCTACAGCTTGCTCGATAACGAGACGGCAGGTCTGCAACCCTCGGAATTGGTGATTTTGGCTGCTCGGCCTTCCATGGGAAAGACGGCCCTTGCGCTGAATATCGCCGAGAACGTGGCCGTTCGCAATCGCGAGCCGGTAGCCATTTTCAGCCTGGAAATGTCCAAGGAGTCGCTCCTTTTACGTCTGCTGGCCTCCCAATCTCGCGTCGATGCGCACAAGTTTCGCACTGGCCACATGAATCGCGACGATTGGGGCAAGATCACCGCTTCGCTTGCCGAGCTCGGCGAAGCGCCGATCTGGATCGACGACTCCGCGTCTTCGACGGTCCTCGAAATGGGTGCAAAAGCGCGCCGCCTCAAACGCGACCGCGGCCTTTCGCTCATGATCGTTGATTACTTGCAGCTTGTCGTTCCCACCACAAACCGCCGCACGTCGAACCGCCAGGAAGAAGTTTCCGGCATGTCCCGTGCACTAAAAGGACTCGCCAAAGAACTCAAGGTGCCGATTCTCGTTCTCAGTCAGTTGACGCGAGCACCGGAGCGCGAGGAGCGCAAGCCGCAGCTCGCCGATTTGCGCGAATCGGGCGCCATCGAGCAGGACGCGGACGTCGTTCTTTTCATCAACCGCCCGAATTTCTACAAAACCGATCTTCCCGACGAAGAACGCGCCAAATCCGAACTGATTATCGCCAAGCAGCGCAACGGCCCCACCGGCACTCTGAATTTCGTCTTCCTAAGCCGTCACACGCGATTCGAAGAAGCCGCGCCAGATGCCTGGAATTCCGGGATGGGCGAATAACGCGTCGCGCCGAGCCCCTGTCACGAAGCTTTAACAAAAAATTGCCGCCGGTGTGGTCCACAATGGAGTATCTTTGCGCGGTCTCAGCCGGAATCTTATACGGGGGATTAAAAATATGAAGCACGACTCGACGGATAACAGCTTGCTCGGTGCGAAACTCACGCGACGGCGCTTGCTGAAGGGAGCGGCTCAGGTGGCTGCTGCCGCTGCGGCTGGCTCGCTCATGCCCCCCAATGTGCGCCGCATGCTGGCGCAAGGCGCGCCAAAAAACAGCTCGCTGGCCGATATCAAGCATGTCGTGCTGCTGATGCAGGAAAACCGCTCCTTTGATCACTACTTCGGCACCCTCGCTGGCGTGCGCGGATTTGACGATCCAAAGGCGCTCAACCTTGCTAATGGCCGCTCGGTCTTTTATCAGCCGGACGCGGAAAATCCGGAAGGATACTTGTTGCCGTTCCATTTGGACACGCGCGCAACGAGCGCCCAGAAAATTCCCTCTACCAGCCATGCTTGGGCCGTGCAGCACGAAGCATGGAACGGCGGCAAAATGGACCAGTGGTTGCAAGCGCACCGCAAAGCCGACGGCAGAAACGGTCCCTATTGCATGGGCTATTACACGCGCGAAGACATCCCGTTCCAATTCGCCCTCGCTGAGAGTTTCACGCTATGCGACAACTATCATTGCTCGGTTATGGGTCCCACTTGGCCAAACCGCATGTACTGGATGACCGGCACAATCGACCCTGATGCGACAGGCAATGGCCCCATCATCAGCAACGTGGTGCCGGACCAAGGCTACACCTGGAAGACCTACCCGGAGCGTTTGGAAGAAGCGGGCGTGCCGTGGAAGGTGTACCAGATGGAGAACAACTACGGCTGCAACATGCTCGAAAATTTCGCCGTTTTCCAGAATGCGCCCCGCCGCTCCTCTCTTTTCCTCAAAGGCGTCGCGTACGGTTCCGAAGGTCAGTTCGAGTACGACGCTATGAACGATAAATTACCGGCCGTGTCATGGATGATTTGCACCGATTATCAGTCCGAACATCCGGACTACATGCCCGCGGACGGCGCGGCTTTTATCGCAAGCAAAATCGACGCGATCGCAGCTAATCCCGACGTCTGGGCAAAGACGCTGTTCATTTTGAATTACGACGAGAATGACGGGATCTTCGACCACGTCGTACCGCCGACCCCTTCCGCCGGAACGGCGCACGAGTACATCGACGGGCTGCCGATTGGCGGGGGCTTCCGCGTTCCCTGCCTCCTGATTTCGCCGTGGACAACCGGCGGCTGGGTTTCCAGCGAGCCCTTCGATCACACCTCCACGCTCCGCTTTCTCGAGCAGTTCACGGGAGTGCGCGAATCCAACATCACCGATTGGCGTCGCAGCACGTTTGGCGACCTCACCTCGGCTCTACGCCTCAAGCAATCCGGCAAGCCGCCAGTCCTGCCTGATACAAGCGGAGCCTTGCAGGTGGCGATGTATGAGACGAAGAAGCTGCCGAAACCAAAGCTGCCCGGCGCAGACCAGAAGCCGCCGCAGCAGGAGAAGAAGCGCTCGTAATCCTGAGCGCCCCAGCGCCGCCTACGACGCGGGGATCCTGACGCGAACTTCTTCGCGCAAAGGACAATTTGTGCGCCGGGTGCGGATTTCTCTGCAACTGCTGTCGCTTAGCTTTGTAGTAGGAGGAGCTTCGGCGAGTCCACCGCCGCACGGAAAGTCGCCATGAGAGGCAAATGCAAAAATTAGGGTGCCAAATGCGCCGTTTTTGGCATTTTAAGCGCAGTTTAAGGCGCCCTTGGCGCCAAAATTGGCACGTCTGTGGCAGCTTGAGGGGCCGTTACTGCCCGTTGCCATTTACGCCGACGCCAACCGGGACGGCCGGAACGGCGCGTTTCTGGTAACAAAGCAGGATGAGGTCCGCCCGGCGGCGCACCCCGAATTTAGCAAGCAGGTTCGAAACGTGGAATTTCACGGTGCGCTCGGAAATATGGAGCCTATCCGCAACTTCTTTATTGGCAAGGTTTTCCAGCAGTCCGTTGAGCACTTCCTGTTCGCGTCGGCTCAGATCGGTGGGCGCATCATTGCGCAGGCGGCGTCCTTGCGCCCCGGTCAGAATCGAATCGACAAAGCGGGAAAGCACCGTCCGCGGAACCCAAAATCCACCTTCGGCAACCAATGGCAGGGCCCTGGGCAGCTGTTCGCGAGCCTCCGCATAATTCAGAATGCCCTTAACTCCCTGGCGTAACAGGGAATAGCTGTCGGACTCGCTTAGGTTGTCCCCAACGACCAGAAGGCGTGCCGACGCGCTGTGATCGAGGATATTGCCCAACAGAGCCCCGGTCGCCTGCTTTGCCGCGTGCGCATCGACCACGTAAACCGAAGCCTTAGGCACTTCCAGGGTTCGAAGATCGGGCGCCAGCATGGAGTCCAGTTGCTTGGAGCACAGTTGGAACCCGGAATCGTCCAGCAGCCTCTCAAACTCATTCAAAACCATTGGATGAGGAGAGAGAAGACAGACCTTTAGAGCCGTCTTGGTGCCGTTTCTGGCCATTGCTCAGTTAGGTTAGCCTGTCAAAACGACCGGCACAAGGAAGCGAATGCTGAGCGTTTCCTAGCTGGCACGGGGGCGGACGGTCGAGTACTAGTTATTGAAACGTAAAAGCGCGTTCGGGCTTCGCTTAACTAAGCCTTCGAAAAAAGGATCAGTCGGCTTGGGCGCTGGCGGCTATGCCGGGAGCATCCCTTCGAGGACGCTTTGCAGGGAGGCCGGCTTGCCGCACCTTATAAAGCAGCGCTCGATAGCTGATCTTGAGCGCCTCAGCGGTCTTGCGGCGGTTCCAGTGGTTCTGCTGAAGAACCTTCAGGATGACGTCATGTTCCATGCGCCGCGTCACCTGTTGCGCGATGCGCTTTAGAGGAATGTTGCCGTTTTCGCTCGTTTCGTAGGTGAACTCCGGCTGCTTCCTCTCGGTCGGCTCGCCATAAAACGCTTCTTCTGAACCGAGAATGACGTAGCGGGCCATGCAGTTTTCCAGTTCGCGAACGTTGCCGGGCCAATCGCGCTGCTTTAGAAGCTGCATGGTCTCACGGGTTAGCGGGCCGGCATCGCGCTTAAAGCGCACGTTGAAGCGCTCGCGGAGATATTCAGCCAGAAATGGAATGTCCTCGCGGCGCTCGCGAAGCGGTGGAAGCGTAATGCTGATTACGTTGATGCGATAAAAAAGGTCGGAGCGGAACGTGCCTTTTTCGATTTCGCGGGCGAGGTCGCGATTTGTTGCACAGATCACGCGCGCATCGAGGCGTTTTTCCACGTGCTCGCCGATTCGCATGAAATGGCCGTCTTGCAGCACGTGAAGAAGCTTGGCCTGGAGACCGGCGTCCAGTTCAGCGATTTCATCGAGGAATAGCGAGCCGCCCTGCGCCAATTCCATACGGCCGGGCTTTGGGTTGTTCGCGCCTGTGAAGGCGCCCTTCGCATAGCCGAAGAGCTCGCTTTCCAGCAGCGTGCCCGGGATTGCCGGGCAATTGACCTTGATAAATGGGCCCTCGGTCCAGGGAGAATGTGAATGAATGAAGCGCGCGAGTACTTCCTTGCCCGTTCCGCTTTCACCCAAGATCAGGATCGGTACGTTGAGACCGGCTGCGCGCTCAACACGAGCACGGACAGCCTGCATCGCATCGGCCTTGCCGAAATAGATCAGGTCCGGCGGAAGTTCGGCGCCGGTATGTGAATGCGCGGTTCTCAGTTCAGCGGCAGAAGGCATTGTCCGGGTAAGCGCTTCAGTAAACGCCCGCTACTTGGCATTGCACCCATGGCGCCAAACTGACCAAGCGACCAAGGAAATCACGCAAAGGCTGTCGATATCCTAAGCCACCTCTTATCAGAAGGATACGCTGTAATGGTCGAGCAAAGACCAAATATCCGGTGATACCGAATGCCCACCCAAAACGGCCTAAAACCAGAAAACCTTGGGCATTTTCGGGAAGCCCTTTTCCCGACAAAGTACCACGTGTGAACGTTACGAAGGTACGGGAATGCTGTTCTAGTACGCGGCAACAAGGACAAGGCGCGCAATCCTGGATACTGTCATTAAGGTGTCCTGAGGAGACCGAAAGAAGCAGGCACGCAACGGTCGCGCGCCTGCCAGGAAGTGCTACATCATCCCTTCACCGCGAATGATGTCATAGCGTTCGATTACGGCCGCTATACCAATCGTTTCGTGTTGATCGTCCTCGCGCTTATCGACTCGAATCACTCTTCCATGTGCCCGAACCAGGACTTCCGTCCCGCGCGTGATTTCCGCCGGCAAAGTAAGCGTAAAATCCAACTCGGTACCGGGACTCATCTCTTTTTGCATAACAAAATACACGCCGCGCGTTGAGATGTCCCTGGTCTGGCCGCTGTGAGCACCCGGGTCTCGATTGATCGGCAGGCGAATGCTGACCGGCAGAGACAAATCGTACCGGCGAGCCATACGACGCTCCGTCATCCCCCGTATTCCTCCGAAAAAAGATGCGAATCTACCCCATAGCGCAAACTACCGGTGCAATCGCTCTTCCAAAAAAGAGACAGCGCCGTCACGCTGCGGATACGGGCCATTTCTATCCAGCGCTCCCGTGAGCGCAGCGGAAAAAACGTGAACAACCTCTTTCGGTACAGTGAAAACGAACGCCTAAACGTCTGAAGGTCCCCAGAGACTGAGAAGCGAAGCGCGTTGCCCGGCGATGCTTCTTTAACGCACCGGACGGGAATACTAGACAATCTGCGAGAAGATGGGAAGTGATATTTCGACAGATGTGCTCTACTTGTGCAACCGTTTTCCGGGTATAGGACTGTGGGTTCTCATTAGCCTTAGTCCAATAGTAATCCCCGGCTGACCCGCGGTCAGCCGCAGCCGTCAGCTGCGAACGGCCGGGGTGGCATGCGCCTCTTCCGCTTTTTCCTTGAGCGCCGCCTCTTTGGCTGTGGCTCCTCTCGCGGCGGCAGCGGCTTTCGCCGCAGCAGACCGGGCCCCTCGGCCGGAATCCAAATTGAACTGCCGCATCTTGTAGAGCAAAGCCTTATAGCTGATGCCGAGCATGCGCGCTGCGTCCTTGCGGCACCAGTTTGTCTTCTCAAGCGCGTCCGCAATGGCTTCCATTTCCGCTTCGTCTTTCAATCCGCGGACGAGGGCCTTAAGGCCCTGATCCTTCGGCGCCGGAGCGGCCTCCTCTCGCGGCGCGATGCGTTGCTGCTGTCCCGTCATTTCGACCAATTCCCGGAAGCTCCCTTCGTCGTCTTCCAGAATCACGTAACGCTTCACGAAGTTTTCCAACTCGCGAAGATTCCCCGGCCACGGATAACGAAGCGCGGCCTCCATCAGGTGCTTCGAAGGGTCAGGAGCGGCTTTACCGTATTTCTCGCTGTACTTCACGAGGAAGTGGCGGAAGAGCAGAGGAATTTCGGCTGTACGTTCGCGCAAAGGCGGAATGTGAATCGAAAGCACGTTGAGGCGATAATAGAGATCCTCGCGGAAACGTCCCGTTCGCATCGCATCCTTTACGTCCATGTTCGTCGCGGCGAGAACGCGCACGTCGACGTTAACGACAGCGCGCGCGCCAAGCCGTGAAAATTGGCCGTCCTGCAAAACATGGAGAAGCTTGGCCTGCAAATGCGGACTCATTTCGGCAATTTCATCGAGGAAAATCGTGCCCCGATTGGCAAGCTCGAATTTTCCGGGCTTTGCTCGCACGGCGCCTGTGAACGCGCCCTGTTCGTATCCGAAAAGTTCAGACTCGAGAAGCTCGCCGGGCAGCGCTGCGCAGTTTACTTTGACAAAAGCCTGTTGCCTGCGCGTGGAGCGCAGGTGAATCATGCGCGAGACGACTTCCTTGCCCACGCCGCTTTCCCCGCTGATGAAAACGGGTACGTCCACAGGCGCGATTTGCAGGATTTGCTGGCGAATTTTGAGCATTTGCGGGCTGGCCGCAAGAAAAGAAATATCCTCTGTCAGCGCCTCGCAATATTCGCGCAGGGACTCGTTTTCCGAGCGCAGCTGTTGCTTCTGCTTGCATTTTAAAAATGCAGCTTCCAGCTCGGGCTTCTCAAAAGGCTTCGTGAGGTAATCCATCGCACCCAGACGGATCGCCTCGACGACGGTGGTCACTTCGTTCGAGCAGGAAAGCATGATCACGCTCAGTGTACGGTCGAGCTGCATCAGTTGGCGCAGTGTCTCGATACCGTCCAGTTCAGGCATGAGAACGTCGAGAATGATCATGCTGGGGCGATCGCCCGAGCCGACGCGCTCGAGCGCTTCCTTGCCGCTCGCCATCGTCTCGACTTCGTAGCCGTCGACTTCGAGAAGCGTCTGAAGAACTTTCCGGATACTGGGTTCATCGTCAACGACAAGTATTTTTTCTTTATCAGCCATGAAGTTTCCTATGGGGCTTGAGCCGGTGCGAGCCCGTCACTCTATGAAATCCCTATTCAGTTTGAATCGGCAGCAGGAACGAAAAGGAACTGCCTCGTCCCATTTCGCTATCGACCCACACCTTGCCGCGGTGAGCCTGAATCAATCTCTTGGTGATAGCCAAGCCCAGGCCCATTCCGGACGATGAGGGGTCGACGCGAACAAACTCTTCGAAAATTTCCTGGTGAAACTCGGCTGCAATGCCGCTTCCCGTATCCGCTACCGAGACCATCACGGCGTTGGGCTTTTCTCCGGCGCCGCGGCGCCGCTCGTCAGCGGGTATGGCTTCATTGATGCGACGCTCCCAAAAATGAGGCTGCGCCATTAGAGTTACTTCTCCGCCCGCCTGGGTGTGCTTCAACGCGTTGTCGATCAGGTTAAAAATGCACTGCTGAACTTTTTGATAGTCGAATTTAAAGATCGGCAAATCTTCATGAATTTTTACGTCGAGCCGTACTTTCGCCCGCTGGAACGCATCCTGCCAGCGGCAATTGAGGTCCTTGATGCAATCGCGCAGATCGTTTTCGCGAAGGTGCAGCACGAGCTTGCCGCTTTCGAGCGCCGAGTAGTTGAGAAACATCGAAACCAGACGCACCAGGCGCTCGCAGCTCTCTTTGGATTCGTGCAGGATGTCGGTCTGCTTGTCGCTCAGTTTGCCGAGCGAGCCGGAAAGTAGAAGATCGTAGTAACCCTTCATCACAGCAAGAGGCGTCTTCAGTTCGTGCGCCGCCGAAGCAAGAAAGACGGTCTTTTGGCGATTTACTTCCTGAAGCCGGAGATACGCCGCCAAAAGATTCCGGTACGTGGTCTCGCGTTCCTGCATGAGCTCTTGCACTGTCTGCCGCATGTCCGCTTCTTCCGGTTGCAAGTCGGGAGGAGCAGGTTCAAGATAAACGGCCAGCCAATCGAGTTCGGGCAACCAGCGCACGCGCGCTCTCATACTGGCGCCCGAGATAAGCGGAAGCGTGACTTCCTGTTGACCTTCCGTGAGCTTTCTCAAAGTGACCGTCGCCTCTCCGGTCAGAATATCTTTGAACAGGTTCACCTCGGATTTATCAGTCGCCGTCAGGCCACGGACAAATTCGTGAGCGTGCAAATTCTTGAAAAGAAGCCTGCCGCTGCGGTCGGAAACGATTAGCGGCCGGTCCAGCGCGTCGAGAAGGCTGGCGACGGGTTCAAGAACGGCGTCGCTGCCTTTGGGGCGCTCGATTGTGGCTGACTTCGGCACTGTTCCTCCGTCGAGGGTTCAAGCTCAGAGAAAATTATTTCGTCAGAGCGAATCGGGGTTTCGCCTGACCTTGAATGGGAAAACATATGCTCTCAGAGGCATTCGAGAGCTGTCAATGGTAAATGCGTCCCATCTTTGCACAATGGTGGAAGTACGTGGGCACAACATTGCGCATATCCTCTGCGACTGTCTTGTAATATCGTTTCCCAGTGGCTGCTCTATGTTAATGGTAAATAATGACTTAAATGAATTAAGCCCCACGTCAAAAGGTTTTGCCCTCAAATTGCGCTTAATCGGAGTACTAAAACTGAGGGACTATGATGCACGCGCGAGAGACGGCGGTTCACAGGTCAGGTGCCAGGATATTGTACGAGGAACGGAGACGGTTTCCGCGGATCCATCTGCAAGTACCGCTCTTTGTCCGGGGCAAGGATGCTCAAGGCGAACAGTTCCTTGAGCTTGCTAAGGCCTTAGATATCAGTGCGCTGGGAGCCCTGATTACGTGTCCTAAGGCGCTGGCAGTAGGCGATTTCATCACCCTAACGATTCCGGCCCCTTCGATTACCTCGTCTGCTCTCATCCCTGCCGGGATGCCCCCGATTCAGGCTCGGGTCCGCAGGCAGCAGGAGGCCGGTGATATCTATTTAGTAGGCGTAGAGTTCATTAAGCCGCTGACCTAAGCAAAACTCTTGGGCAAGTCTTCTTACCGTTTCTGCCACTTGTGGAAAGCAAGTTCAGTACCCGTGTAGCTATTTCATTTTGAGAGGATATCAGGCACGCGCAGGTCCTTTCTTTTCAATATCTTCCGTTTCAAGCATTCGACGCCCACCGCTCTCGCGTTTGGACTGCGTTTTGCATAGGTACCGGCGCCCCGCAGGAAGCCCTGGAAGTTCAGGGACGAGAAAGTCTAGACAATTGATGCCTCTGCCCGGCGACGTGCCCCAGCCGCAGCCATCGGCCGAAGACTCATTTCTCGACCTGCTCGTTGAGACCCTCGCGGCCCTCGACGAGTCGGCACGCGGACAATTTCTCCGCCAATACTTCCGCACGATTGCTCACATCGAGCTGACCGAATCACAAAGCAACCAGCACTGGGAAAAAATCCTGGAGCGGCAGCGCGAACTTTCTGCAAGCCTCGGCAAACGAGTGTCGCTGAAGACAGCCATCCTTGATGTGCTCGCCTCCGCGAATGTGCTGCGCGTGCCGATCGTCATGGAGTATGACGAGCTGAAGAAGCTTCAGTTGAACGCGGCGACCGATCCACTGACGGGCCTCTACAACCGGCGATTCTTTGACGAGGCTTGCGAACGCGAACTGAACCGTGCCAAGCGTTACGGGCATACTTTGGCTTTTGTGCTGCTTGATCTGCACAAGCTGAAGGAGGTAAACGATCAGCGCGGGCATCTCGAAGGCGACAACATTATTCAACTTGCCGCGACTACCCTGCGAAAGACGCTGCGCGCCTCCGATACCGCGTTTCGTATTGGCGGTGATGAATTCGCACTACTTCTGCCGCAGACGGATCTGGAGCAGGCGACGACGCTCTGTCGACGCGTCCGGTCTCAATATGAGACCGAAGTCCGCCCGCTACGTTTGGGAGTCGGAGTTACCCTCGATTTCGGGGTTGCCATTTATCCTCAAGACGCCGATGAGCAGCGAGCTCTTCTCACACTCGCTGATGAGCGCCTTTACGAATTGAAACACGCAGGCCGCGCAACGCAAAACCGGGTCATCCCCCTGGAGAGCCAGCCGCGCGAGGCGCCCTTTTCCTCTCCCAAGGTAGTTCCTGCTCCCGCATCGGAATCGGCTGCCAAGGAGCAAACGCCACGGGCTGCAGAACAGCGGAAATGGGAGCGTGTTTCCTTGACGGGCACCAAGGCGCACGCAGTCCTGACCGAACTCGGTCAAAAGACGGCTCGCGTACTCGACTTAAGCTACGGCGGCGTGGCTCTTCTGCTGAACGAAGGCGACGACGTGCCGGAGCAATTCAATGCGGTGCTCAACGTGCCGATTCTGCCTCCAGTTCGCGTAGTCCTCAAACGAGCGTACGCCTCTCGCACCGAAGCCGGCCGCACCCGCGTAGGCTGCTCCTTCGTCTCGTAGTTTTCCACAGGCTGCCTCGCAAAATTGCGGGACTCGGCGTAGCATGCTTCTTTCCGCTGTGCACCTCAGCGTCAGCGTTTTTATGTCTCAAGCAACTCCAATCGGAACGATTGCCGCCCATAACAGTGTTGGCCTTGCTGCCTGGATGGAGCGCGTTCTAGCTCGCGCGAACAGGGTCGCCGAGAGTTGGGACTCGGAGAGTGTGCACGACCTCCGCGTCGCACTGCGCCGGTGCCGAGCCATGGCCGAGGCTTTGAGTGAAGTGAATCCGGACTCCGGCTGGCGAAAGATCAAGAAATCCTCGCGCCGGCTATTTCATGCGCTAGGCGCGCTTCGAGACACGCAGGTCGAACGCGAATGGGTCAAGAAGCTCTCTCCGCCGCGTGAGCCGCTCCGCGGCCATCTGCTTCGAATCCTTTCCCGTCGCGAAAAGGAACAGCGAGAGAATGCACGCGATGCGGTTGACAAGTTCAGCGCGAAAGAATGGAAAAAGCTTTTCCGCAAACTCGAGCGAAGAGCCGAACTCTTCCCGCTCGAGAGCATCGTGTTTCAGCGTGTAGCGTTGGCCAGGCTCCAGGAGACCGCCGAACTTCTCTCTCTCGCGCGTAAGCGCCGCAGCGCAGCCGCCTGGCACCGCGCTCGGATCGGCCTAAAGCATTTCCGCTATGTCGCCGAGAATTTTCTCCCTCGCAGATACGAAGCGTGGGCTGTCGATGTGAAGCGGCTTCAGGATTTCCTCGGCGAAGTCCACGATCTCGACGTTCTGCGTGCGGATGTTCGCCGCAACGCCGCTGCCCTGCCACCCGCTTGCGTTGTCGCTTATCTCGATAAAATCGAATCGGAACGGAAGCTACGGATAGCCGAAGTTCTGGCAAACACCAGCGGAGCCGGTTCGCTTTTGCACAAGTGGCAGTCTGGTCTGGAAATTGCCCACTTGGTTTCGGCTCCATCGCAGCTCAATCGGCGCAGCGCGTAACTCGCAAGCCGGTGTGCTGTGCGCCATTGCACACGCTCTGTGTCGCAATCGCGCATCCGAAAGCGCAGGGGCAACCCCTGAGCGCCCTTCCGCTTGCCTCTGGCAAGCACGCCAAATAGCTCATTTCCCGACGTTTGCTCAATACCCGGCGCGGGCTCCGCACGGATGTCTGTTGCGGCACCTCTTTTGCATCTTCACTCCGCGAAGTGTTTACCTAAACGCAGCGTGCTGATTCACTCTGTTGATTTTCGTCGCGCCGCAGAGCCGGAGTCTGGCAATCTATATGTTCGTGCCAAACGCAATCCATACCGAGGGTCGCCCCGTGTGGGCGGAGATTTCGCTGAAAGCGATCGGGAGTAATCTCAAAGTCGTCCGCCGCCAGATCGGGCCGAAGCCGAAGATTCTTGCCGTCGTGAAGTCCAACGCCTATGGTCTGGGCGCCGTCCCCGTGTCTAAAGCGCTGGAAAAAGCTGGAGCGGACTGGTTCGGCGTCACCTGCACCAACGAAGGAATTGAGCTTCGCGAATCCGGTATTCGCAAACGAATCCTTGTGCTCACTGGCTTCTGGCCCGGTGAAGAAAAGCGCGTGCTCAAAAACCGGCTGACGCCAGTAGTCACGCGCCTCGATGACATACGTTTGCTCGAAAAAGCTGCCAAGTCAGTTCGTGGGAAAACCGCGCCAATTCCTTTTCATCTCAAAATTAATACCGGCATGAACCGGCTCGGCATCGAGGCGACCGAAGTCGAAGCCTTCGCCGCAGCGCTCGCCGAATGCAAGCACATCGCCCTTGAGGGCACGTTTACGCATTTCGCCTCCGCCGAGGATTTCAGCGCCCGCCAGACAGACGATCAGGAGAATCTCTTCCGCACTTGCCTGGTTCGCATGCGCGAACTCGGAGTCTCGCCGGGCATCGTGCACATGGCCAATAGCGGAGCGATTTGCGCTCGTCCGAAGACCTTTGCCGACATGGTTCGCCCCGGCGCCGTCCTCTACGGTTATTACCAATCCTTCGATCCGCCTCACAAGGGCGAGGAAGTGCGCGAGAAGCTGCCGATCGAGCCCTGTCTCTCGCTGCGCGCCCGCATCATCACTCTACGAGACGTTCCCGCAGGCGAGGGCGTTGGTTATAGTGCGCGGTTTGTCACCCACCGTCCCACCCGCATCGCCGTAATCAATGCCGGCTACGCAGACGGCATCCTACGCCAGCGCACCAATCGAGGCTGTGTACTCGTTCGTGGCAGGCGAGTTCCTCTGGTCGGCACGATCTCGATGGACCTGACCACTTTGGACGTTACTGATGTGCTCGAAGCCCAACTCGGCGACATTGTGACAATTTATGGCAACGACGGCGCCGATTCGATCGTCGTCTCTGACGTAGCCCGCGAAATCGGCACCGTAACCTCGGATCTTCTCTGTGCTTTGGGGCGGCGGGTCCCGCGTTACTACGTCTAGCCGCACACCCACCCCACCCCGGTCCGCCCCGGTCCGCGTTGACTCCTCTTTCCTTTCCGGTGTTATACTCCCAATACTCATTAATATAAGCCGCATCGATGGATACCGGCCCAGCGGACCATCTTTCATACGGCCGTAGAGAATTACGGGAACGCGCATTGAAGTCAGCGCCTCCTGAATTTATAGCGGTTATAGGTGCCATCATGCAGAGGCCTTCCAACGCGCCTTCCCGCACGCAGGGCGGCGCGTCTGCCGAAGTTGCTGTCTCCCCTCGTCCCATGGTCCTGGCTCGCGCAAGCCATGGAGTAGGTACTTTCTGGGACACGCTGGTGATCCGTATCATCTTTGTGGTCATCTGCGGCGTAGCCGGCTTCCACTTCCGGCCATTCAGCATTACTCCCGTCGAAGGAACCATCGCGGGCGTTTGCTTTGCATCGGCCATCATCCTCGTCGAGGTGCGCCTGCGCAAAGTGACCTTGCGCCGGCTGATTGGCGCGGCCATTGGGTCGATCCTGGGAATTCTGGGCGCGTATCTCACTTCCTTGATCATGACCCACACCACGATGCCGGAGAGCACACGTTCGTTCTTCAGCCTGTCGATTTTCGTGGTATGCACGTACGTCGGCCTCATGCTCGGTGCAAACAAAGGCGACATGCTCAATCTCCAGGCATTCGGCGGCGTATTCGGCAGCGAGCGCGGATCGCGCCATGTCACCAAAC
This sequence comes from uncultured Acidobacteriota bacterium, assembly GCA_963753205.1. Lineage (GTDB taxonomy): Bacteria > Acidobacteriota > Terriglobia > Acidiferrales > UBA7541 > Palsa-295. The sequence goes on from CAVWBL010000009.1 coordinate 90,891, forward strand.
TGCTCGACACAAGCGTGATCATTGACGGTCGTGTAGCGGATATTGCTGACGCGCTCTTTATCGACGGCGCCCTCGTCATCCCGCAGTTTGTGTTGCGGGAGCTTCAGCTCGTGGCCGATTCGGCCGATCCGCTAAAACGCCAGCGCGGCCGCCGCGGACTCGAAGTTTTGCAGCGCATACAGAAGATGCAGCACTTGGATGTACAAATCGCCGACGACGATTTTCCGCACATTCCGGACGTTGATCTCAAGCTAATTGAGCTCGCGAAGCGTTACGACGCGAAGATCGTGACCAATGATTTCAACCTGAACAAAGTCGCGACGCTGCAGGGCATCGAAATCATGAACGTCAATCTGCTCGCCAATGCCCTGAAGCCTGTCGTGCTGCCTGGCGAAACCATGCGCGTCTTCATTCTGCGCGAGGGCAAAGAGTACAATCAGGGCGTTGCATATCTGGATGACGGGACGATGGTAGTCGTCGATGGTGCGCGGAAGATGATCAATAAAACCATCGACATCAGCGTCACGTCGGTGCACCAGACCACAGCCGGAAAAATGATCTTCGGCCGTTATGACGATCGCGGAGAGCAAACTGCGCGACCGTCCGTCGGCCCCGCGCCCGTCGAAGCCGCCGGAAGCCGTTCCGCGGAAACCGGGGCGCCCGCCGAACGCTCCCCGCGTGCCCTCTATCCGGAGCCCGGCCGCTCGTGAACGCCTCCGATCTTGGCACCCGCCCTTTGCTTGAGATCGAAAAAGAACGACGTTGTCACCCTTCGACGGGTCCGCTCTTCCAACGTTTCGAAGGATCTCTCCCATTTTCGACTTGGGATGGTTGCCGCTCGGATTACCGTGAAGTGCGATAAACTTCCAACCATATGAATCGTGTCACTGCCATCATCCCGGCCGCAGGTCTCGGAACGCGCATGGGCGCGGATCAGCCTAAACAATTCATCGAAATCGATGGTGTTCCGCTCGTGATTTTTACGCTGCGCCGCCTCGCCGCCTGCTCCGCGATTACGGATTTTCTTCTTTCCACACGTGCGGAAGAGGTCGTCTCGCTGCAAGATAAAGTAGCGAAGGCCGGTCTCGGACGGCCGGCGCGCGTCATTCACGGCGGCGATACCCGCCAGCAATCGGTAGCGAATGCTCTCGCGCAAGTCGATCCCTCAACAGAAATCGTCCTGGTACATGACGCGGTGCGGCCATTTATTACGGTCGAACAGACCGCTCGCGTTATCGCGGAAGCACGGCTGCGCGGCGCCGCCATTCTGGCAATTCCAGCTACGGACACGATCAAGGAAGTGAAGCGCGCCAGCCTGCCCGAAGACGTGGCGCTCATCACGGCGACGATTCCGCGCGAGCGTCTCGTCATGGCCCAGACTCCCCAGGCATTTTCGTTTCCCCTTCTGCGCGAGGCGTTTCGCAAGGCGCAGGAGGCTGGCGCGGTCGGTTCGGACGAGGCCGTGCTTGTCGAACGCTTGGGGCATGAGGTATTTGCGGTGCTAGGCTCTGAGCGCAATTTGAAGATCACGCGCCCCTCGGATCTCGAGCTGGCCCACTTTTATCTCGAGCGGGAGCGCGTCGCGAAATGAACCGCTCGGGAATTGGCTACGACTTGCATCGCTTGTCCGAAGGCCGAAAATTGATCCTCGCGGGGATCGAGATTCCGTTCGAGAAAGGACCCGTTGGCCATTCGGACGGCGATGTCCTGTGCCATGCCTTATGCGACGCTATCCTTGGCGCCGGCGCACTGGGTGATATTGGCACGCATTTCCCAGACACCGATCCGAAATGGAAGGGCGCGGCGAGCCTGCGATTCATCGAGCACGCCTGCAAGTTGCTTGCGAGCCGCCGCATGCGCGTTGTGCACGTTGATGTCGTAGTGATTTGCGAACGGCCCAAGCTCGGCCCGCATTTCCCGGCGATTCGCTCCGCGCTCGTCGGCGCTTTGAAGATTCCGGGCGAAGACATCAGCCTCAAAGCCAAGACCAACGAGGGTGTCGACGCGGTCGGACGCGGCGAAGCCATAGCCGCCCACGCCATCGCAACCGTGAGCATGCACTAGGGTTGCGCAAGACAGCCATTTCGGGCTCTTGTTGCGCCCTTGCCTCAACATAGCCGTCGTAGGGCACATGCTCGCTGCGCCCTGGGCGCGCCACGGACGGTTCGGCTATAGCCGCGGATTCCGCAGCAACGCAGTTCTGATTCGGTCAGGCGCCAACGCGAAATAGCACGAACAGCGCAGTTGGCGCGGAATAACAAGCGCCGCAGCGCACCACAACTTAGCCCCACCCGTAACGGTGGGGAAAGAATGCAAAAGAATTCCGAGCACCGTAGGTGCGGCACAAAGTTTCTAGCAATCGCAATTTACGAACGAGATTTTCAGGGGGTCAAAGCTTTAGCTCCGACATAAGAACACGGCGCGAAGCGCCATGCCTTTGCGCAGATTCACCCGCAGCAATTGCTGCTTGATGCTGAAGCAGGCGAAACAAAAATACAAAAATCGAATTGCCGGAATTCAACCTCATGAATTGGATGACAGGATTTCACGCCGTTGAAGAGGCGCTGGCCGCTGGGCGTCCACTGGACCGCATTCTAATCGCGCGCGGACGCCACGGCGAGCGCATGGAAGCCATCGTGCAACAGGCGAAGTCGCGCGGCGTCCCGGTGCGTTTTGAAGATCGCCAGCAGATTGACCGGCTGGCAGGGACGCGCGAACATCAGGGAATCGCGGCCCTCGCGGCAGCAAAGAAATCCGTTGACGTCGAAGATCTGCTCACAGGGAACGACGGCAAGGGCTTGCTCGTTCTTCTTGACGGCGTGGAAGATCCGCACAATCTGGGTGCGATTATCCGCACGTCGCTTGCCGCCGGCGCTCAGGGCGTGGTCATTCCCGAACGGCGTGCTGCGGGATTAACCGACACTGTGGAACGCGCGTCCGCCGGAGCGCTCGCTCATTTGCCGATCGCTCGCGTGAAAAATCTCGTGCGGTCAATGGAAGAGATGAAAGAGGCGGGTTATTGGCTGGTCGGGCTGGATGAGCGCGCGGAAAAGAATTACACGGACGTTGATTTGAAGGGCTCGGTGGGAATCGTTCTCGGCAGCGAAGGCGCGGGCCTTCACGATTTAACGCGCAAGCGCTGCGATTTCCTGGTTTCGATTCCTACCACCGGCCCCGTCACGTCCCTCAACGTGTCCGTTGCCGCGGGCATAATTCTATTTGAAGCGATCCGCCAGCGCCGGCTGGTAAATGCATGAAAACAGCACGCAATTCGTTCGTCGCGCGCCACCCAGTTGCTTGCTATTTTGCGCTCACCTACGCAATTTCTTGGACCGGTGCGTTTGGAGTCGTTGCGCCCAAGCTTCTGACAGGCAAACCGCTTCCGGTCATCGACGGCATGCTCATGTTTCCAGTTATGCTTCTCGGCCCAAGCATCGCGGGAATTCTGCTGACGCGTGTCGTTGACGGAAGAGAGGGTTTGCGTGATCTTTTTGCGCGAATGCGGCGCGTTATCGTTCCCACCCGCTGGTATTTGACTCTGCTGATTCCTCCGGTTGCGATTTTGGTCCTGCTCTGGTTTTTGGCCAGGTATGTTTCGCCCGCTTACGTACACGGCAGTTTTTTGATCGGCGCGACGTTTGGGATCGCCGCGGCGTTTTTTGAGGAAATCGGCTGGTCCGGCTACGCATTTCCCAAGATGGCTAAAGCTGAGGACGCCTTAGTGCCGGCTATCGCGCTTGGACTCCTTTGGGGATGTTGGCACATCCCCGTGATCAATTATCTCGGTACGGCCGTGCCGCATGGCAGCTATTGGTTCCCGTACTTCCTCGCATTTGCCGCCGCAATGACGGCCATGCGCGTGTTAATCGCGTGGCTCTATTCGAATACCGAAAGCGTCGTGCTCGCGCAATTCCTGCATCTGAGTTCGACGGGAAGTCTCGTCGTACTGAGTCCATCCCGCGTGTCGGCGCCGCAGGAAGTCTTCTGGTACGCGATGTATGCTGCAGTACTCTGGATTGCTGTGGCGCTGGTTGCAGTAGCTTTTGGAAAAACGCTTGTTCGAAAAGGTACCATAACATTGGCGGCTGAACGGCCCACCTGAGACGAGCAAGGGAGGCCTTCTGAGGGGTTCTGCAAAAGAGAGTTGATCTATCGCCCAGCGACGACAAGCGCCGTAGGCGCCGCCATATTACAGCCTGACCCGTGAGGACTGGGTGGTGGCAACGAGCCCAGCCGGCTGCGCTGGGCCGCGCAAGCTCACAGAGAAACGCCACATCCCGCCGGTGTTATTGTTAGGGAGTTTACTTGTCGTATTTGATCAAGGAAAACGCGTCGATGCCGGGGAGCTTCGCGCGCCCATTCAGGAATTTCAACTCGACCGCAAACGCTGCACCAATGACATCTCCGCCTAAACCGCGCACCAGTTCAGCAGTAGCGGCAGCCGTGCCGCCAGTTGCCAGAAGATCGTCACAAATCAGCACATGCTGCCCGGGTTTCACCGCATCCTGATGAATTTCCAGTGAATCGGTACCGTACTCAAGCTGGTATGAAACGGAAGCCGTTTTCCAGGGGAGCTTCTTCGGCTTTCGCACAGGAACGAAACCCGCGCCCAAGCGATAAGCGAGAGCGGGCGCGAAAATGAATCCGCGCGCCTCGATGCCGGCCACCAGGTCGACCTTCTGTTTCCCGTTATAGTGGGAGCAAAGCTGATCGACGAGCGAATGAAAACCTTGGCGGTCCGCGAGCAGCGTCGTCAAATCGTAGAAAAGAATTCCAGGCTTGGGATAATCCGGGATCTCGCGAATCAGCTTCTTCAAATTTTCCATCATTTCCCCTTTTAGCAAGTTCGCAAACGCCGTGATCGGTCAGTCCTCAGAGCGCCGATGGTGGCAGGTCCAACAAATCCGCTGTTAGCGATCGAACTCGATCGAAAAGCTAGGCCCATACTTCGCCTCAATCGGCTCGTCGCTTTCGCTTACGCCAGAAACCGACGCCGACCCCGGTCCGCGCTCAAGTTGTGCACGAAGCGCGATCAGATCCTTTTCCGCGCCAATCGCGTAAACCTCCACTCGCCCATCGCGCAGGTTCTTCGCGTAACCGGCCAGTCCGAGGCGCTCAGCCACCCGCTGAACGAAATAGCGGTAGCCCACACCCTGTACCATTCCGCTTACCAAATATCGCCGCGCGACGCGCTGTTCGTTCACAGTGCCGGAAACCTTGCTCTCACGGGAGCATGATTCTAACAGACCATCGGCCATGAATCACTGCCGCGACCTGAAGGCGGACGCGAGCTTGATTTCGAGGGCGCAAAAACACTTTTCGCAAGGGATCTGAAAATAAGGCCATTTTAAGGCGCCAAACGCGCCAATTTTGGCAATTCTTGGCATCTTAAGGCCTGTTTATGGCGCCAAATTCGTACCGATGCACGAAACGAATTCGTTGCGTTTCGACGGAATATTCGCGCATGAGATCCTGCGATGCTTGACGCACGAGTTGAAAGAAACCCAGGGAACTCCGCTAAACATTTCGGGCTTGGCCTGCATCCAAATATTTGGTGTATCTTCATAACTCTATGCGAAAGCAATCCTTATCGCTGGCGGTAATTGTGGCGCTTGGGTGTGCGCCGACTGTGCTGCGCGCTCAAGACGAAGGACCGATGGCGCCTCCACCGACGATCAATGTGAAGCGGTTGCCGTCCCTGCCGCATCCCGGTCCGCCGCCGATTCCCGAGCAGGAAATCATCCAGCGCTTCGCGGCTAACGAAGACACGATGAAGAAAGCCTATGATCTGTATACGTTTACCCAGACCGTTCGCTTCGAGGAGGAGACAAATCCCATCGCGATGCTTACTGCAACCGGCGATACCTACTTCAAAGACGACGAGCGCTACTGGGGCGTGACGAAAGAGACGAAGCCGCTGGCAATGATGACGCATTTCACGCTGCAGGATGTAATGGACATGACCGGGATTCCCTACTTCTTCCTCACGACGCAGGACATTCCTAATTACAATTTTCTTTATGCCGGCGAGCAGCAGATCGATCAAATCAATACCTACGTCTTTCAGGTTAAACCGAAGGCTTTCAGCAGGAAGCAGCGGTTTTTCGATGGCGTAATCTGGGTGGACGATCACGACTTGGCGATCGTGCGAAGCTGGGGAAAATTCGAGCTGGAAGTCGAACCTTCGGGCGAGAATCGGCCATTCACCATGTTTGAAACTTATCGCGAGAATTTTGAAGACAAGTACTGGCTACCTACATACACCACGTCAGATGGTGAAGTGACTTTGGACGACGGGACAAAGGTAGCGGTGAAATTCGTTATTCGCGATACAGATTTCAAACGCCGCTCCGACGTCGCGCCTGCGTCCTCTTCGGTTCCTGCGTCTTCCGCAAGGGCTCCTTCTGCAAAGAGTTCGACCCAGTAAGTTGCTGAAAATGCTGATGTTGTTTTGTCCCCACCAGGTGTTGTGGCAGCTCCTTAATGGACTTGAGCAAGAGCGCCGGACGTTGCGCGCGCAGGCTGCGTTCGGTGGGAAACGGGCCGAGAACGCCGATGGCGCGCACATTCGCGCGGCGGGCCATTTCGATATCTTGTGGAGAATCACCGACATAGACGCAGTCTTCGGGCGGGAGTCTGGCCATATCGAGAGCACGTCGGAGCGGCGCAGGATGAGGCTTGCGAGGCGAGGCATCTTCCGAACAAACACGCACGGCGAAATGGTTTGCAAGTTGCAGATTTTCCAGCTGGATACAGACGCGGTCGCGACTGCCGCTTGTTACCAAGCCTAGTGTGAACCGCTTTGCGAGGTAGCGCAGAACTGCGCGCGCTCCCGGCATGAGTCTTGGAGATTCAAGAGCATAGGCTGTGCGCCAGAGGCGATCTGCTTCGTCCCAACGGGACCGGTGAAGGCGTGCGGCACGATAGACGTGATACCAATCGGGATGATAATGGAGCGTGAGGTCTTTCGTGGTGAAGTCGATGCCAAGTGCTTGAAACATCGCGAGATATGCGCGCTCATCGGCGGCGAATGAATTAAGTAGTGTGCCGTCCCAATCGAACAGCACAGCCTTCGTGGTAAAAATCGGTTGCTTCACGCCACGATGCTAACAGACAAAATGCCTTGTATCTCGATGCAAATACGGCCAATTTTGCGCCATAAACTGGGTCTAAAGTGCCAAAAATTGCCAAAAATGGCGCATGGGGCGACTTAAACAGGACAACAGATCGGCGGGGTCAATATTTTTGGTCCGAGCGTTAGGGGATGACGTCGTCGCGCTGGAGGGCGAAGTCGTCGAAGCTGGCGCCGTAGCCGTGCCAGCCGGACGTATCGCACTTTTCGGTGCGGACGACGTGTGCGGCGGTGATCATCTGGACGCTGCCCGAACCGAACGGGCGCGCGACCAAGGCGACTTCGAGTTCGATGGCCGTGCCGAGACGGATTTCGCGTGGGGCGAGGAAGAAAACGCCGCTTGAGCTGATGTTGCGAGTGACGAGAAGCACGGGGTTGAAATCGGTCGCGCCTTCGACGCGTATGAGGCGCAAAGGCAGGGATAGAGCTGCGCGCGGGTAGCGGCGACGCTCGCTAGCCACTCCGATTGCGTGGGTTGGAACTCGAGTGAAATAGCGCCGGGGTCCCGGCTTTTGCGTTCTGGCCGGAACGATTTCTGTGATTTCAGTGTAGGGGTTCGGATTGCGCAGCGGCGAGACTACGGCTGGCCGTCCGTCCCAAAGCGGAGCAGCTCCCATGATACTCTCCCAATGCCTAGCCTACCCTGACCCCCGTCAGGTCCACCGAATATGCCTAAGCAGACAAAATGCGTCAACGCAGCATACACGAAAGAATGTAGAAGGTGTCTAAAGATTAACCCCGCAGAATTAGGGTGATTACCTCAGGCACCGCGTGACCAAGCCTAACCCGAAATTTTGCCGCCAGAATCGGATAGAAGCGCACGCGAGGCTGCACTATCTTAGTATGCGAAGCAAGGGATACAGAACATGCAGCTAAGTCAAGCCAATACAGAGACATACATAAGCTCTCCAGCGGCCTTATGGAAGGCCGTTGAGGAACGGGATTCGCGGGCCGATGGCAAGTTCGTCTATGCGGTGCGGTCGACAGGGATTTATTGCCGACCATCCTGCGCTTCGCGACGGCCTTCGCGGGAAAAGGTTGAGTTTTTTGCGCTGCCCGAGGCCGCCGAGCGCCAGGGCTTTCGTCCATGCAAAAGATGCATGCCGCGAAATGCGGACGTAACGAACCGAAGGCTGCGCGCGGTTTCGAGCGTCTGCCGGGCGATCGAAAAGCAGATTCTTGGCGACGGCATGGAACAGGACGAGGGTGTCTTGAAACTTACGACGCTCGCGCGAGCAGTGAAGATGAGTGCGCATCAGCTGGAGCGGGCATTCCGGCGGTCGATCGGAATCACGCCGAGACAGTATGCGGACACAGTGCGGATGAAACGATTGAAATTGCAGCTTCGAAAAGGAGGCAATGTGACGATGGCACTCTACGATGCGGGATTCGGTTCGTCGAGCAGACTCTATGAACGCTCGCCCACCCAACTAGGAATGACTCCGCGGGTTTATGGACGCGGCGGGGAAGGAATGCAGATTCATTACACGATTGTAAGTTCTCCGCTCGGCCGGCTGTTGGTGGGCGCGACGGCGAAGGGCATCAGCGCCGTCTATTTGGGGAAGTCAGACGAAGAGCTTGAAGGTGCTTTGCGGGAGGAATATCCCCGGGCCGAGATTTGCGAGGATGCTCGTGCGCGAGCGGAATTGCGCACATGGGTAGAGAAAATCGTCGCGCATTTAAAAGGGCAAGAGCCACATCTTGATCTGCCTACGGATGTACAGGGGACGGCGTTTCGCAGGCGGGTGTGGCAGGAGTTGCGGAGAATTCCGTACGGGACAACCGTGACCTATACGGAAGTGGCGAGGAGAATAGGGAAGCCGCGCGCGATACGAGCCGTAGCTCGCGCTTGCGCGACCAATCCAGTTTCGGTGGTCGTGCCTTGCCATCGCGTGGTTCGCCAGGATGGGAGTCTGGCTGGATACCGTTGGGGATTGGAGACGAAGCAGGCGTTGATTGAGAAGGAAGCGTCGAGAGCAGAAGATTAGAGATACAGAGAAGAAGCGTTCGCGGTCTTCGAATACAGGGGACCGAAAGCGCCTTCTCAAGATGGTAATTGCCCCACTGCACGTCACCCACGTTCACACGTCGGCCTATTTTTTGCCGCGTCCGCCCTGGGATATTCGCTAGCGCGAATGTAACGCCACCCTTCTATGCGGAGTGGGGTTGCGGTAGCGCAGCGGATTTGGGCGCACTGGAGCCATTGTGCGGCTGGTTCAGGGGCGTGGCTTCGAATTCCCCCCGGAGGCGCGGCAGGCACTGCGGATACCGCTGCTGGATGAAGTCGATGAGCTTTTCACGGACGTAACAGCGAAGATTCCAGGCAATGCTTGAGTCGGAGGCGTCCATCAGCGCGCGAATTTGGACCGCGTGTTCGTTGGCGTCGGTGACCTGAAGAACGTTGACTTTTCCCTTCCAGTAATCGGTCGATTTGAGAATTCGAGTCAATTCCTGGCGAAGTTCCTCAATAGGAGTCGTGTAGTCCACCCACAAAATGACATAAGCGAGCAGATCGGCGCTGGTGCGAGTCCAATTCTGGAAAGGCTGCTCGATGAAATAGGAGAGCGGCAGCACAAGGCGGCGCAAATCCCAGATGCGCACGACGACATACGTCGTTTCGATCTCTTCGATCCAGCCCCACTCGCCTTCGACGACGACCACGTCCTCGATGCGGATGGGTTGTGTGAGAGCGATTTGAACTCCGGCAACGAGGCTGGAGAAAGTGGGTTTCATCGCCATGCCTACGACCAAACCGGCCAATCCTGCGGAGGCGAGAATGCCAGTACCGATCTGGCGGATGGCAGGAATTGTCATCAATGCGAGTGCGCCGGCGACAACGACGACGATGACGCTGACAATTTGACGCAGGGCACGAAGCTGCGTTTGAACCTTGCGGGCAACCAGATTATCGGCAACGTCAACGCGATAACGGGAAGCAAAAATGTCAACGGCAACATCTGTAAGCAGTAGGAGGAGCCATGCAACGGAGGCAATGAAAGCGATGCCGGTGACGTGCGCGAGCACCGATTTGAGCAGGGGAGGCAGAGGAGCCGCGGGCACGGCGATCGTGATGGCGAGCAGGGGCAGCATCCAACGAGATGCACGCTCCGTGTGCAAAATGGCCGAATCCTTCAAGAGTGTCGGGGAGCGCCTGGCGAAACGCTTGAGCATCGCGAATAGTATGAGGCGGAAGAGAAGGGCCAGCAGAACGCTGCCAACGATAATTGCTGCGGACCATATCCAAGGCTTCCAGTAAGCGTAAGACAAATGCATCGAGGTGACCTCCTTCTAGCAGATTTACGATTTGGCAGCGTTAGGAACGCACATCACTTTATTCTTTCGCATCCTGCGTGCGTGAGGGAAGGGGTAAATCATGTAGATCGGCTTATGGGGCGTACGAGATGACTGAAGTTATTTTGGATAGGGATGTCCGGCGAGGATGGCGAAGGCGCGGTAAATCTGTTCGGCGAGGACGACGCGGGCGAATTCGTGGGGCATGGTGAACGTCGAGAGAGAAATCTTTTGTGAGGCTTTGGCGCGGAGGTCGTCAGGGAATCCTGCGGCACCGCCGCAGAGGAAGATGAGTTCTCGGGTGGCGCGATCGCGGAAATCGCTGAGCCATTTGGCAAACTGCTGCGATGTGAATTGTTTGCCGGCGGCATCGAGGAGAACGATGGTGGCTGAGGGCTCGAGTTTGAGTTTGCGCAGGGTTGCGGGAGAGGCGTCGCGGAGTTCGGTGATTTCGAGTTCGGCGTAACGACGGATGCGGGCAGCGTAATCGTCGATCAAAGCGCGGCATTCTTCGCGGCGGGTTTTGCCGAGCATCAGCAGCCGGATTTTCATTGAGATAGTGAAACACAGATGCCGATGCGTGAAAATATTGCTATAGGCTTGGCTGCAAGACAAAAACTCAACCGCGGAGGCCTCCCAAGATGATGTCGTTGGCTCTTTGCCAAGATCTGATGATGCCCGACTAACCGCGCCTGCTCAAACCGCGGGCAAGCCGGCGCTACGAAACCGTTGCGTTGATATGAATATTGGCGCCGACCGCAAAGTCAGCGGCTGGCAGCGTCTGCGCCAGCATTGGACTCAGGCTCGGCGGAGGCGCGCGGGGAAGCGGAGTCGGCGATGTCGAGGCGTTCGGCGTTGCGCCAAAGGCGTTCGAGATCGTAATACTCGCGCGCGCGTTCACTAAAGACGTGGACGATGAAATTGCCGTAGTCGAGCAGGAGCCACTCGGCGGCGCCCGGTTTGCCTTCGCGATGAGAAAGGTGGCGTCCGTGCCTATCGAGGCTCTCCTCGACGGCTTCGGCGATGGCGCGGAGCTGCGGCTGGCTTTGGCCGGAGCACAAGACGAAATACTCGGCAAAAGCGCCCGTATCGTGCAGGTGGAGGACGACGATTTCGAGTGCATGTTTGTCCTGGGCCGCTTCGACGGCAAGGCGAATTTCTGGACGAACTGACGAGAGGTTTAGAGGCACAGTCACCGGTATAAGGCCTGCCTGAGAATGTATTCCTCCACGCGCGCCGGCACAAGCCCCCGAATTGCCTGAGACCGCTGGATGCGTTCGCGGACCTCGGTAGAGGAGACGTGGCTGGCGACAGTCGGCAGGAGGTGTACTGCCGATTTGCGAAGTGCGATCTGATGTCCGTCTGGGCTGGGCGTGCGGCCGAGCTTTTCCGGCGGAATCACGAGACGCAGGGCGTCAAGGCGGAAACCGGGGCGGCTGGCGATGATGAAGTCGCACGCGTCGAGCAGAGTTTCGTAACTTTTCCAGGTTGGGATTTCGAGGAACTGGTCCGCACCCACGATGAAGTACAGGTGATCTTCGGGATGCTCGCGGCGGAAGCGTCGGACAGTGTCAATCGTGTAAAAGACATGACCGGGGCCATCGAGCGGCGCTTCGGCAACGGACGGCAGGTAGCGCGGATGTTCGGCGCAAGCCAGGGCGACCATGGTGTAACGGTGCAAAAAGGGAGCGAGATCGCGCTTGGCTTTGTGAGGCGGACGAGATGAGGTGATGAAATAGATTTCATCGAGATGAAAACGGCGAAGAGCCGCTTCAGCAACGGCCATGTGGCCGGCGTGGATGGGATCGAAAGTGCCGCCAAACATTCCGACCGAGCGGCGGTGGGCATGGGGCTTGTGAGACGTCAACGATCCTCCCGATGGGATGAGGCTACGTCGTCATGGGCAGACCGATTCGCCAGAGTTTGCGCTACTTCCGTGGGCGGTTCGGCGTTGGGAAGACGGTCGAGCGCATCTGCAATCGCGCGGACTAGCCCGAGGATGCCTTCGCCGGATGCGGAAGAGATCACATGGAATTCGAGGCCGCGCTTGGCGGCGAAATCGCGAAGCTCGTCGAGATGATCGCGATTCGTAGTGGCGTCGAGCTTTGTGGCGGCGACGATCATTGGTTTGGCGGCGAGATCGGGACTGAAAGCGGCGAGTTCGCGTTCGATAATTTCGAAATCCTGGACAGGGTCGCGCGGATTGGCATCGCTCGTATCAACCAAGTGCACGATGAGGCGCGTGCGCTCGAGATGCTTGAGGAAGCGGGTGCCGAGGCCGGCACCTTCGTGAGCGCCTTCGATGAGACCGGGAACATCTGCGACCACAAATGTGCGGCCCGCGCCCGGCGCGGCATCCGGATCGGCGGAGACGACGCCGAGATGTGGCTCAAGAGTGGTGAAGGGATAAGCGGCAATTTTGGGGCGCGCCGCAGAAATACGCGATATGAGCGTGGATTTTCCAGCGTTGGGAAATCCGACGAGGCCGACATCAGCAAGAAGCTTGAGTTCCATGCGGAGATGGCGCTCTTGGCCGGGCCGGCCGGCTTCGTGTTCGCGCGGCGCCTGATGCCACGGCTTTACGAAAGCGGGATTGCCGTTGCCGCGACCACCGCGTCCGCCGCGAGCGGCGAGGAAGCGTTGGCCGGGCTGCGTGAAATCGAAGAGCTGCTCGCCGGTATCGGCGTCGAAGACGACCGTGCCGACAGGAACGGTCAGGACCGTTTCAACGCCTGAGCGGCCGTGGCAATCGGAGCCTTCGCCGTGGCGACCGCGCTCGGCCTTAAATTCGCGATTGTAGCGATAGCGCAGCAGCGTGTTGTCATGCGGGTTCGATTCGATGTAGATGTCGCCGCCATTGCCGCCGTCGCCGCCGGATGGGCCGCCGCGCGGAACGTATTTTTCGCGGCGGAAGGCCATGCAGCCGTTGCCGCCATCGCCGGCTTTGACAAGGATTTTGGCTTCGTCAGCAAACATGGGACGGCCAGGTATGGTGCGAAAAACAGAGGTCCTTCGCGCGCCCGCTGCCGCGGAGCGCACTCAGGATGACGGCATTTGGTTTACATTGCCGATGCGCAGGGCGCGCCCGAAGCGAGATGCGGGAGGTCAAGGGATTAGTTTGCTGCGGCGGGTTGCTCCGCAAGCGGAAGAACATTGATGACGCGTCCGTGCTTGCCGCGATCGGCGAACTGCACGACGCCGTCGATGAGGGCGAAAAGCGAATCGTCCTTGGCGCGGCCGACGTTTTTGCCGGGCTTATATCGTGTGCCGCGCTGGCGAATCAAAATGCTGCCGCAATTGACGACCTGGCCGCCAAAGCGCTTCACGCCGAGCCGCTGTCCGTGCGAGTCGCGTCCGTTTACGGATGAACCGCCGCCTTTTTTATGTGCCATGGCAAAACTCCTGAGGAAATTTTCGTTCGGCGCGTAACCGCCGATTCGCGTCGTCAAATCAATACTTCAGGGGCTAAAGCCCGCTTATTGATAACCCTTTTATCGTGGCCAAAGGCCACGGCCTAGAAACATTCTGCCAAGACTTTCGTCAGGAAAGCTGGATGTCGCCGATTTCGACTGTTGTGTAATTCTGGCGATGGCCACGCTGAATCTTATATTGGCGCGTCTTTTTGAATTTCAGGACCTTGAGCTTCGGTCCGCGGACGTGCGCGACAATCTTACCGGTTACTTTGGCCTTGGCGATCCCGGCGCCGGAAACGACCTTCTTTTCGTCCGTGCGGACCGCAAGAATATTATCAAACGTGATGCTGCCGCCGACCTTTCCATCCAGGCGCTCGACGCGAATCGTCTCGCCCGGCACGGCGCGATATTGCTTTCCCCCACTGCGAATTACGGCGTACATGCTGCCTCCCGGCAAAGTTGAGAAACCTTAATTGTAGCGGCTGGCCGGCGCAGGCGTCAACGAACTCTTGCGCGTTGCTGACCTAGATTGGGCTTCGAATCATTAACGAGATAAGGAGGGATTACCGTCCGGGGAGTGGCAGCCCTTTGCACCTGCGTTGAAGATGGCTGAGGATCAAGTCTCTTGAAGCTGCAAGTTACATAGACGGAGCTGGAGCATCAGGTTGGCGGCGATCCGTCACCAATGGAGTACCAGCCGATTCCGGCACCGTCTGTTGCATTTGTAAGAGGTGGGGCCGTGCCGGGCATATTCTTTTCGATGAGAATGCCGTTCGGCGCGCTACTGAAGAGGCCCATGACCGTCAGGTTTTGCACGCCCGGCGCGATCTGAACACAAACGCGCACGTTGGAGCCGCACTCGACGTTCATGAGGGTGACGTCATCCGCGTCGAGATAGAAGCATGTTGCGGCTCCCTCACAATGCATGTCCGTGTAGGAGCCCATCGTGCGAATCTTCATGGGTACGGCGGGATATGGCTGCGACCACGTGTTGATCGTGATCCCATGGATACCGCGGATGGGACCCTCCGTATTCACGATGACGGGTTGCGTGGTGCTGCTCGAGCCAGCGGAGAGAATTTCGAGGTCATCGAAGGAGCTGTTTTGTGATCCGTGTTCGATATCAAGGCCTACATTCGTGCAGCTAAGAATGAGGACGTGGTGCAGGCCACTCTCTTCCTGGGCGGCATTGTCGAGCACTCCAGTTGCGTTGTCGTTGTTATTGCAATCGACAGTGAGGTTCTCAGCGCGCACGCCTTCAAAGGCGATTGGGCTGGAAGCGAGATGCAGAACCGGTCCGGACAGAGTCGGAGCAGCTTCGATGACGCTGTCGTTAGATTCCGGATCGCCGCGGCCGATGCCCTGAATGATGGATTTGTCCTCGAGGACCCAGCCGGTGGAGGTCTGAAACGTGGCGCCGCCAATCAGGGTTTCGCCGGCTTTATTCACACCATCAAACGGATCGGAGGCGCAGGGCAGAGTGCCGATGATCTGGCGCGCATCGACAACGCCGCCAGTGAGGGGCGGCATGGCCCAGCCCGCATTGATTTTCGCGCAACCATCTGCGCCGATTTGCTGTTCGGCGCTGACCATGCCCCTCGGTTGTGATGGGCAGGCCGCCGGGCATTGCTGGGCTGGGGACGAAACCGCCAGAAGTATGAAAACAAGATTGAAGAGAAGAACTCCCGCGAATCGATTCAGCGCCTGACGATTGCGCTTTCCGAAGGCTATCAGCCGATGCTGCCCCATTATGATGGTTCCTTTGCGTTTGTTTGTTATTTGTGCGGCATAGGGGAAGAGAACCGATTGAGGAGCCTGCGGCAGAACTTTGCGCGCGTCCCTCCGGTGTGAGCTCTGCTATCCGCTGCTTGAGGGCAAAGCGCGGATTGCTTGATCCCGCTGAAGCCAGATACACGGAACACTGTATTTAAGAATAAGGAAAATTATCGGAAGAGATGCGGCGCTGTCAAGGACAGTTTGTGTAGGAATTTGGCGATGGCTGTGGGACTAGGCCCTATGAGTACGGTTGCTCTCTCAGCGCAGCGCGCGCTTTCCGCGGCTCTGGCGTGTTAGAATCGGACTCACGCGCGGAATTTGGGCGCGCGCCTCTTTAGGCCCGTAGCTCAGTTGGTTAGAGCGCCACCTTGACACGGTGGAGGTCTGCGGTTCGAGCCCGCACGGGCCTACCATTCTTTTCAATCACTTTGAGAGTTTTCTCCGGAATCCGACAAAAACTTTACCTGTAATTCTTCACCTGTAATCGGGCTGCCATACAGCGTGAATTGGCGTTTGCTCCCAATTTCATGGCAACTTAGTTGTGGCGTACGTCACGCCAACGTTCTACGGCTCGATGAGCGGAAAGGCTAACCGTTTCCCCTCACCCACCGTAGAACGATTCCATGCGAATCGTCATATACGCACGCGTCAGTACATAAGGATCAGAGCTGAGAGCTACAACTCCGCGACCTGAAGACGTATTGCAAGGCGCGTGGATTTGAATCGGTGCGAGAATACGTCGATGTGGGCCAGTCGGGCGCGAACGACTCCAGACCCGAGCGGAACAAGCTGATGGACG
Source organism: uncultured Acidobacteriota bacterium (assembly GCA_963753205.1). Taxonomy (GTDB): domain Bacteria; phylum Acidobacteriota; class Terriglobia; order Acidiferrales; family UBA7541; genus Palsa-295. The sequence continues at coordinate 107,302 of CAVWBL010000009.1, forward strand.
ACGCCCGGAAGCGGAAGTTTGATGCCATTGTCGTATGCCGGTTTGACCGATTCGCTCGGAGCACCAAGCACCTGGCTTTTGGCGTTGGAAGAATTTCGCTCGCTCGGGATTCACTCATCGGCTACCAGGAAAACATCGATACGAGCAGCGCGCTGGGGCAGGCGTTATTCAGAATCGTCAGCGCGGTAGCGCAGCTTGAGCGCGATTTGATCCGGGACGGGGTAAGCGCCGGGATTCGGAATGCGAGGCGAACGGCAAGGGACTTGGACGTCCGAAAAACACCGTATACCGGAAAGCAATTCTCGAACCCCAGGCGCAGGGGGCTTAGCTTGCTTGCGTAGAGCGGCTGAAGTTGGCAGGTCTCCCCACCTGCCCCTGTGTTCGCGGGTAGTCGAGAGGGTAGGGTCCTTGCGCCGCTTTGCCCAGCGGCTCCGCTGCATCTCCATGTTTACTCTTCCTTTCCGAATCGGGTACTGACCCAATTGCTGGGCCGACACAGATCAGTAGGGATAGCACTGAATTTTTGACTCGTGTAGCCGAAATCTGGCGCCTCGCTTTCCGTCACCGGACCTTTTTACGTGCCGCCACTGTTAAATGATTGCGGTGCGGAATTACGTGGTGATAGGGTCACGCCACTTTATTTCCTTGTGCCACAGCTTGGCGCATGCCAACACAATTGAGGGGGGACATGAGACTTAGAGCTAGATTAGCTTTCGCAATTGGGTTCGCAACGTTAGTTGCCGCAACAGTGCTGTCGGGCCAGGCCGTCTCGACATCACAAATCTCCGGCACAGTGAGCGACCAATCGGGGGCTGTCCTTCCCGGTGCCGCCGTAAGCGCAAGGCAAACCGACACGGGCCTCGTACGCACGACCACCAGCGGTGCAGATGGCTCCTACATCTTGAACAATTTGCCGGTAGGGCCTTATGAGCTGCGAGTCGAGAAAGCGGGCTTCAGCACGTTCGTGCAATCAGGTATCGTGCTTCAAGTCGACACAAACCCCACAATAAATCCGGTTCTCAAAGTAGGGGCCACTGCGACGACAGTCGAAGTTCAGGCGGCCGCGACGATGGTAGAGACACAGACCACGGATGTCGGCCAGGTCACCGACAGCACGTCCATTGCGGAGCTCCCGCTGCTTAACCGGCAGGCGATTAACCTGGTTGTTCTCGAAGGAGTTGCGAACAACACTCCCGGCGGAGACTTGAATTCGAACAAGAACATTCCGACGGTCACTTTCTCTGTGGCTGGCGGCTTGCCGAATGGCACCGTGTATCTTTTGGATGGTGGCACCCACAATGACCCCTTCAACAACTTGAATCTCCCCCTCCCTTTCCCGGACGCCATGGAAGAATTCAAGGTGGAGACCAGCGCCATGCCTGCCCAGTATGGCGAACACGCTTCGGCAGCGATCAATGCCGTCACGAAATCCGGAACGAATCAATTTCACGGCGACGCCTTCGAGTTTGTGCGCAATTATCTCTTGAACGCGAGGGACTATTTTCAGAAGACGCGTGATTCCTTGAAGCAAAATCAGTATGGCGGTGTCATCGGGGGGCCGATTCGGAAGGATAAGCTGTTCTTCTTCGCCGGCTACCAAGGGACAGTCACGCGCTCAAATCCCAATTCGTCGGCGGGCATTTTCGTACCCACACAAGCCATGCTTAACGGCGACTTCACTACGTTCGCCTCGGCGGCATGCCAGGGGACAGCTGTTACGCTGGCCGCGCCCTTTGTCGGAAACAAGATATCTCCGACGCAGTTCAGCAGCGTAGCGGTCAACGTTCTTAAGCATATTCCGGTATCTACCGATCCCACGGGCTGCGGTGCCATAGCAGTTGCTCCGCCAAACAACTCGAGCGAGCGCCAGGTAGTCGGCCGAATCGACTATCTTATGAATTCGCGTAACACCCTCTACGGCAGATATCTCATCGACGATTACCGTAACCCGGTCACTTCGGGAGCCGCCGCTACCGCCAACGCTCTGCTCTCCTCAAAGACAGGCCAATCCAACCAAGATCAATCCGTCACTCTGGGTGACACTTTTATTATCAACTCCCAGACGACAAGTTTGACGCACGCCACCCTCCTCCGCGAGGGCAACGGGCGTTTTCCTTCGCAGTTCTTTTCGGCCCCCGAAGTGGGAGTGACAAACTTTTTCAGTAAAGTTCCCCATTATACAGTCATCGGCATTCAGGGAGGATTCAGCGTCGGAGGATCCGAACCGGGCTATTGGAACCAAACGGGTTTTCAGTTCGCTCAGGATTTTGACTTGGTGCGCGGGGCGCATCAAATCTCGTTCGGAGTGGATTGGATTCACTCGATCATGAACAGCGATTCAACAGCGTCGGCTAATGGCACCTTTAGTTTCAGCAGCGCCAATGGCTCCACGTTCACCGGTTTGGGGCTTGCTGATTTCATGCTCGGCGATTTGGCCAGCTTCAATCAGTCCAACGACCAAATTGAGAACGACCGCGCCAACTATATCGGTCTGTACATTCAGGATTCGTGGAAGCTTAATCCGAGATTCACGTTGAACTACGGCCTGCGTTGGGAACCGTTCCTTCCGGAGCAGAACGTGAACAAACATGCCTTTAACTTCGACACGAGCCGTTTCACCGCTGGCATAGTCAGTAGCGTGCGCCCGACTGCGCCGCCGGGATTGCTCTTCCCCGGTGACCCCGGTTTTCCCGGAAATGGAGACACTTCAGCGAGCTTTAAGCATTTCGCTCCGCGTATCGGTTTGGTCTGGCAGCCGGGAGCCGATGCCAAAACGACAGTTCGTGCAGCCTACGGAATTTTCGGTGACGCACCCCAAATGTTCTTCAACGTGAGATTCGGCAGCAACGCACCTTGGGGCACCGCGCTCAGTAACATCATTCCTTTGACTTCTCCCGGGGCCTTTTCGAATCCCTGGGCTGCTACCACCTTTGGCACATCTCCTTTCCCCGGAGCTAATTTTTTCCCTGGTACTCCCGGAGTCCCTGGCAGCGGCGCTGTGTACGTGACCGATCCGCTTAACCTGAAGCCGGAGTATCTGCAGCAATGGAACGTAAGTATACAAAGGCAGTTCGGTTCCAATCTGCTGCTTTCGGCAACCTATGTTGGCAACGAAACGACACACCTCCCGATGGGGCAGGAATTGAATCCCGGGGTATTCATAGCCGGAAATTGCACCGCAGGAGGAAATTTCCCAGCTCCGTACAGCAGTGTGCCGGATGGACTCAAAAAGAATGGGGCGTGCACACAGACGAGCAACCTCACTTCGCGTCGTCAGCTCTATCTGCTGAACCCAGCGCAGGGAGCACTGTATGGCACGATTGGAAAGCTGAACGATGGCGGAACCGCAAATTATAACGCAATGCTGCTATCCGTAAATCGCCGGTTAACGAAAAACTTTAGCGGATTCGCGAACTGGACGTGGTCGCACTGTCTCAGCGATCCGCCGACCACCGAACTTACGGGTCCGACGTTCATGAACCCTGCAAACCCCCGCGCCGATTATTCCAATTGCACCTCGGACCGGCGTCATGTCGTCAACGTCGCATTTGTAGCGGACTCACCGTCATTTGCAAGCCCCTGGAAAAAACGCTTCCTGAGTGGATGGCAGTTCTCCCCCATCTTCCGTCACCAGACGGGAAACTACTCGACGATCAGTTGGGGTTCAGATGTCGCTGGCAATGGGTTTGGAACCCAGCGGCCGATTCAACTATTGGCGAGCCCGTACGTCCCGAACAAGGGCGTCGTCAATGGCTACCTGAATTACGCCGCGTTTGGTGCCCCTCCGGCCGGTGTACTGCCGCCTGCGTCGGGCGTGATGAAGCCCCTGTCCGTCGAGAATCCCGGTTCAGTTCAATTCGACGCATCTTTGACGCGAACCTTTAGTATCCACGAGTCGCAAAAGCTTGAATTCCGTTGGGACGTTTTCAATGTTCCGAACCTTGTGAATTTACCGGCGCCCGCGACGAACCATAGCACCGCTTCCACATTCGGCAGGTTCACGGCGTCCGCTTCCGCCACCGGGCCTCGCATCATGCAGCTGGCCCTGAAGTACGTATTCTAGGACCCGGCGCCGACAGGCTTAGACGAATGTCAATCGTGAAAACTGCGCGGAGTTCGCCATGAACGCGTCGCGCTCCTTCCACGTCATTGCCGCGAAGGCGGCACTCTTTGCCACCGATCTGATTGAAAACGACCTTGCTGAACTTTCCTGCCGCCGTACGACGGCTCGCCTGTGCGCGAACTGCCTTTGCGGCCTTGACAACTGAGGTCGCGTATCAGCTGTTCCCATGAGAGGTAAAAGCGGGCGAGAAGGCACAATTGTTGTGGTCGTCGCTGGGGTAGCCCGCCGTGCTTTCCGTGTGGTAGTGTTCGCGTCCATGAAAACGACGATTCCCAGTAGCGCTCCGGTAGAACGTGTTCCGATGAAGCCGGAAGATATCCTCACTCCCGACCAACTGGCCGCGCGTCTCCAAGTGAAGCGAAGTTGGGTGTATGAGAAGTGTCGCCGTCGCGCAAAAGATATGGGCGAGCCGATGCCTTGTCTGAACGTGGGACGCTACCTGCGTTTCTACTGGCCCGATATTTGCGAATGGCTGCGCATCGCGGACAGCCATAGAGAAAAGCCGCGCCACCGTTGACCGCAAATGATCGGATTAGGCGGTAACCGCCGCACCTGTAATTTCACCTGTAAGATTTGCCGCTTCGGTGTGCTTGCGGGTACTTAGCCAGCCGCCGACGTCGTTAACGTAAAAGGACGTGCGGGTTCGCTGGCCTTTGACACGGTGGAGGTCTGCGGTTCGAGCCCGCACGGGCCTACCATTCTTTCAATCAGTCTGACTGTTCCGGCAATTTGCCGATGCCTGGCAGGGGTGCTCTCAATCGACGCGGCCAAGGTATTTGTCCAGCCAGTCGAGAACGGTTTTGACGAGTTCTGGCTTTTGTCCGGTCACGTCGTGAGGAGTATCCAGAACCACGTGCTTTTTGTCGGCATCGGGCGTACCCAGCATTCGAAACAGCGGATCCTGAGATTGGTCTGGCGAGAACACATAATCTTCCCGGCCGTTCACCATCAGCACCGGTATTTTGAGCCGTGGTGCGAAATCAGCCTGATCGCCGCCCGCCGGCGGTCGATCAAGAAAGTATCCACCATCCAGGAAGATCGCGGTTTTTAGCCTGCTCTGCGCGATCGCAGTGTAAATCACTCCTTCCGCCGACCCCATGCTGACCCCGAGATACGCGATTTTGTTCTTATCTATGTCCGAACGAGTTTCGAGATAATCGAGCGAGCGGCCCAAATCCTTGGAACGATTCGCCAGGTACGTGAGTTGCTGCGCCGCGCCAACGTAAACGGTCTTCCCCTGCCGCTCGTAAGTTCCGTAAAAGATGGGATACAGAACAGCGCGACCGCTTTGAACAACGTAATCGAAAAACTTGATGTCACCCAGATTCCGGCTGTCGTGAAGGTATAGCACTCTGGCGCTCGGCGAAAAAACGATGGTCTGATACGGTGGCTTCACATGCTTTGGCAGAAATAGGTAGGCCGCCATCCGCTCATTGTTATATGCCGCGTCATAAGTAACCTTTTCCTCGCGCCAATCGGCCGTTTCTCCCACGATGCCTTCCACCTTCACATTCAAAGGCGTCTTATCGTACGAATACAGAGTCAGGTAAGCGCGGAAAACGTCGTCTGCCGCAGGCTTGTACTTCGAAAAATCACGGTCGAACTTCTTCACCGGACGCTGTACTTCGGGAGGTAAAGGAGCCGTATTTTGAACGCAACGGAATCCATTCTCAGGCGACCGGTCGAACGGCGGGAGTGCTTCCGGGTCGCCGTATAGATACGTCGGGGAGTGCCATGCCCCGCCGAGTATGAATCTTGTCCCCTCCTCGCTGTCGTTCTGAACCCACTCCCTCACATTTCCCGCCATATCGTAGGTTCCATACATCCCGAGCCCTTTGTGACTCCCGACGGGCGCAAGCTTGGAAAGTGAAATGTTACTGTTCTGGACGATATAGCTCGCCGAATCGACTGAGGCGGCGGCATACCACTGCACAAACGCCGGCAGGGCCTTTCCCGCAAATGCAGCATAGGCGGAAGCTTCATACCAACTCACGCCAGAGACCGGATAGTCGCCTTGCCCTGCCGCGTAGTGGCCGCCCTCCCAAGTGGAAGGCCCGGGGCGTCCCGTGCTATCGCGAAACAGCGTCATCGCTTCGTCCCAACTAAGGTCCCTGCCGTCGCGAACGAACTTGTTGGTCCAGTATTTGCGGCTTTGGTATCCACCCGCGTCGACGAACTTCTGATATTCGCTGTTCGTCACTTCATAGCGGTCGATGTAATACGCGGGCAATTGATAGGGTCCAACCAGGCCCACAAAGGCGACATAATTCTCGAAGCCCCCCGCACCTACCAACGACATCCCCGCCGGTGCAGCCGACTCGCTATCGAGAGGGAAGTTCATATTCGGCAGCGTGTAGGGAGCCGCCACATACTCACCAACACCTTGCTTTCGATACCCTCCACCGAAAGTACCCTGCGGGCATGCGGATGTTCTTGAGTGGCGTGGTTCCCAAGAGATACCAGGCGCTATTCGGTGAAAGGTAATCTTTAATTTCGATTGTCGCTCCGGGAGGCGAGGAAGTAATCGAGACGACCTGCGTATTTTCTTGTGCGAGCTGCGCCAAACGCGGGTCGCCCGGCAAGTATTGTTCCGCTCTTTGCAACAGGAGAAAGGCCGCAAGTGCCAGCCGGTCATCTTTGAGTCTGGAGATCTCGCGGGATCGCCCCATCCCGAACCCACTGGCGCTCTTGGGATCGATGATAGAACCAGCCCGCGCCCGCGGCGAGGCCCAGGATCAGAAGCGCTGCTGGAATCCCGTACTTCAATGAGACTCGGAACTCGCCGGGCGCAGGCGCCACCGAAGGGCTGCTGAGCCGCACGACCGCCGCCGAAAGATCGTGGGCTATCTCAGACGCCGACTGATACCGCTTTGCAGTGTCCTTTTCCAGTGCGCGTGCGACAATTTGCTCCGCTTCCTGCGGTGCGTCGGGACGCAGCAGCCGCAGTGGCTTCGGTTTCTGCTCGGTGATCGCTCGTAGTAGGGCGACGCCGTTTCCTTCGAATGGCGGTTGCCCGGAAAGCGATTCATACAGAACCGCTCCGAGGCCCCACAGATCGGTGCGCGAATCGATCGGCTCGCCCCGAGCTTGCTCCGGCGACATGTACAGCGGAGTGCCGGCAACTCCTTTGGTCTCCGAGACGGTGAGAGTCTGATCCTCCTCGTCCGGCGCCGACAGCAACTTCGCCAGGCCGAAATCCAGAACCTTCGCATGTCCTTTCGGAGTAACGATGATGTTCGCAGGCTTGAGGTCGCGGTGAATGATGCCTCGTTCGTGCGCTTCCTCAAGAGCCTTTGCGATCTCCTCGCCCACCGACAGCGCTTCTGCAGGGCGAAGAGGCCCCGATTTCAGCTTTTGCGCGAGCGACTCGCCCGGGACGTACTCCATAACGAGATAGTCGGCGCCATCCGTAGTGCCCACATCGAACACGGTAGCGATGTTTTGGTGATTGAGTTTCGCCAGTGCGAGGGCCTCTTTTCGAAAGCGCCTGCGGGCGGCTTCGTCGTGAAGAATGTCTGGAGGAAGAACCTTGATCGCGACGTCGCGTTCCAAGCGTGAATCGCGGGCGCGGTAGACAACACCCATACCGCCAGCGCCGATCCGGGCGATGATTTCGTAGGGGCCCACGCGTTGGCCGGGTGTGATCGCGATGGTCTAACCCATTTTTCGAACAGAGTATAACTCACGCTTGGGCGAGAACTCAGCTCCTCGCCAACTTCTTCCTTAATATAGCCGGAGCGCCTCCCCGTGGGAACCCTCGTGCCTGGCTTTCGTGCATTTCCCGAGTCCGACGCCGCATGCTACAATGCGCGCCTGCCTAGCGCCGTATGCCCAAGAGTCCGCTTCCCGCCGAAGGCCTTGTCGAAGTGATCGCTCCAGATCGCCCGAGTTATACAGCCCGCATCACCGAATTTCCCTTTTTGATCGGCCGCGGTGCGGATAGCGGAAACCATCTCCAGCTTTCCGGCAGGCACGTCTCGCGCTGCGCCGCGGCAATCGTCTTCGTGGACGCCTTCTACGTAGAAGACCGCGGCCAGCGAAGTGGCGTCTTGCTCAATGGAACGAAAATCGCCAGGCACGCGCTCCGTGATGGCGACGTCATCACCTTTGGCCACGACAATGCCCACAGAGTGATATTTCGCACGGCCGCATCAAGCGCGTCCGTGGAACAACTGCTCACTCATATTGAGAGCATCACCCGCGGTCACTCTTCACCGGGAAACTTGGACAAAATCAATCTGCTCTTGGAAGCGACGATGCTGCTCCAGTCCGAGCTCCCGTTAGACGCTGTGCTCGCTACGATGCTTGACCACGCCATCGCGGTCACGAAAGCCGACCGCAGCTTTCTACTCGAAGCCGATGCCGATGCATCGCTGCAGGTCAAGCTGGCTCGGGGCGGCAACGGCTCGATCATCGATCCGCGAGAGTTTTCGCCCAGCCAGACGGCGCTGCGAATCGCCCTTGAACGCCGATCGAGTGTCGTGACCGCGGACGTTCGCGAGGCGGATGCCGCGATGCAAGCCGCTGAAAGCATTGTCGCGCAGAACCTCCGCTCTGTAGTCGTGATTCCCCTCTATGCAAGACTTCAACGGGGTTTGGAGGAGTCAACGGTTACATCGATGGGCCGTCTTCTCGGCGTTCTGTATCTGGACTCACGCCGCACGGCCGCTTTTTCCTCGTTGGATCGGCAGATTCTCGACGCCATCGCTGCCGAGGCAGCCAGTATTCTGGAAAATGCTCGTCTCGTTGAGCACGAGCGCGAGCGGCGCCGTCTCGAACAGGAAGTCGGCATCGCGCGCGAAATTCAACAGGCACTGCTGCCATCCGGCTTTCGCGATTTTCCGCACCTCACGGTTACCGGCATAAATTGGCCGTGCCTGGGTGTCGGCGGAGACTATTTCGATGTGTTCCCCTTGACCGACTCGCGAACGGCGTTCCTGATCGCCGATGTTTCGGGCAAGGGCTTGGGCGCGGCCCTTCTTACCACGATGTTGCAAGGCGCGCTCTCTGGAATGAAGATGGGCGCCGATCCGGCAAGTGTCTTCAGCCACATCAATGCTTTCCTCTGCGAACACTCCGATGTCGGTCGCTATGCCACAATGTTTTTCGCCGTTCTCGATCGTGACGGGAGTCTCGAATTCATCAATGCCGGTCATCCTTCGCCGCTTCTTCTTCGCGCCGGTGACATTTACGAGCCCTTCTCTGAGGGCTGTCTGCCGGTCGGCCTGATCGATAACGCACAATACGCCTCCGCTGCTACGAGGCTTCAGCCCGACGATGTGCTTGTAATGTTCAGCGATGGCGTTACGGAAGCGATGGATACCGAAGAGTCCCTGTTTGGAATCTCTCGACTGCGCGAAGCTTTGTCCGGCAAGAGCGCCATTTCGCTCGAGGAACTGCAGCGAACTATCCTCGAATCGGTTCAGGCTTTCTCGCAGGGAGCGGATCAAGCCGACGACATCACATTGATGCTTGCGCGTTATCGCTCCCCGGCATGATGAACACCCGGGCATGGGCGCGACGTGGTCCTTTCTCGCGGCAGTCTAGACAAAATATCATTTTAGACATACTCTAATAAATCTCAATGGATGCCGCGGCGATTAAGCGATCCTTAGAAGATAGCGGTCTGCGGTGTACGCCCCAACGGCACGCCCTGATGGCATTCCTTTCCGAATGCAGAGGGCACCCTACAGCTGCGGAAATCTTCGAAGCGGTAAATCGGATGGACCCGCGTTCCTCGAGAGCAACGACCTATAACAATCTGCGGGATTTGGTGCAGGCGGGCCTGGTGCGCGAAGTGGCGATGGAGGGGCGCGCGGCGCGATTTGATGCAAAAGGCATACGGCACCACCACTTTATTTGCGACCGTTGCGGCAAGGTTGAGGATTTGCAGTGGTATGACGTGCCCCAGCCCGCTTCGGGCTCCCTCGGCAAGCGGATGCTTCGAGAATGCGAGATCATTTTCCGAGGACTGTGCGCGAAATGCTCGCCGCAGCGGGCTTCGCGCCGGTTGGGAAGCTTGCGGGAGACTTGATGAGTAGCGCGCTGCGCGCGGGAAAACCGGCAAGGCCCGCAGGTCGCCGTGATTCTTTTACTAAATTTCTGAACTAAAACGAAGGAGCCAACTATGGCAACCGAAGCTAAGTGTCCGTTTGCGGGCGCGACGCCTGCACACACCAATCGTGAGTGGTGGCCGAACCAGCTCAATCTCCAGGTTCTGCACCAACATTCCAACTTGTCCGATCCGATGGGCAACGATTTCGATTATGCCAAGGAATTCAAGAGTCTCGACCTGAATGCCGTGATCAAGGACCTGCACGCATTGATGACAGACTCGCAAGACTGGTGGCCGGCCGATTTCGGGCACTACGGGCCGCTCTTCATTCGAATGGCGTGGCACAGCGCGGGCACGTACCGCATCGGGGACGGCCGTGGCGGCGCGGGAGCGGGGCAGCAGCGATTCGCGCCCCTGAATAGCTGGCCGGACAACGTGAACCTCGACAAAGCACGGCGACTGCTTTGGCCGATCAAGGAGAAATACGGCCGGAAGATTTCCTGGGCCGACCTGATGATCCTTGCGGGCAACGTAGCGCTTGAATCGATGGGCTTCAAGACGTTCGGTTTCGGCGGCGGGCGAGCGGACACATGGGAGCCGGAAGAAGACATCTACTGGGGACCGGAGGGCAAGTGGCTTGCGGACGAACGCTATAGCGGCGAACGTGATCTTCAGAATCCTCTCGCTGCCGTGCAAATGGGTTTGATTTACGTGAATCCCGAAGGGCCGAACGGCAAACCGGATCCTCTGGCAGCGGCGAAGGACATTCGCGAGACGTTTCGTCGCATGGCAATGAATGACGAAGAAACAGTCGCGCTGATTGCAGGCGGTCACACGTTTGGCAAAACGCACGGCGCCGGAGACGCGACGCTGGTCGGTCTGGAACCAGAAGCTTGTGGCATTGAGGAACAAGGCCTCGGATGGAAGAGCAAGTTTGGAACCGGCAAAGGCGGGGATGCGATCGGCAGCGGCCTGGAAGTCACCTGGACGACGACGCCTACGAAGTGGAGTAACAATTTCTTTGCAAACCTCTTTAACTACGAATGGGAATTGACGAAGAGTCCCGCTGGTGCACACCAGTGGACGCCGAAGAATGGTGCAGGCGCAGGCACCGTGCCCGACGCGCACGATCCCTCGAAGCGTCGTGCGCCATCGATGTTGACCACGGACCTTGCGTTGCGATTCGATCCCGCTTACGAAAAGATTTCGCGGCGTTTCTATGACCAGCCGGATCTGTTTGCGGATGCCTTTGCTCGCGCATGGTTCAAACTGACACATCGTGATATGGGCCCGGTCGTGCGTTATCTGGGACCGCTCGTTCCGAGGGAAACGCTGCCGTGGCAAGACCCGATTCCCTCTGTGAACCATCCACTAATCGGCGAGCAGGACATTGCATCTCTAAAGGCAAAAATCCTCGCATCAGGCCTTTCGGTTTCGCAACTCGTCTCCACGGCTTGGGCATCGGCGTCAACGTTCCGCGGCTCTGATAAGCGCGGCGGAGCGAACGGCGCGCGCATTCGGCTCTCACCGCAAAAAGATTGGGCAGTCAACGAACCCGCTGAGCTGGGGAAGGTGCTACAGAAGCTCGAAGCGATCCAAAAGGAGTTCAACGCTTCCCAATCCGGCGGCAAGAAGGTTTCGGTTGCCGACCTGATTGTTCTCGGAGGCTGCGCGGCGATCGAGAAAGCTGCGAAGGCCGCGGGGTACGATGTGAAAGTGCCCTTCATACCGGGTCGCATGGACGCGTCTCAAGAGCAGACCGACGTCGATTCGTTTGAGCCGCTCGAGCCTATTGCGGACGGTTTCCGCAACTACGCTAGCGGTAGGCAGCGCCTGTCGCCTGAGGAGATGTTGGTTGATCGGGCGCAATTGCTGAAGCTGACGGCGCCTGAGCTGACGGTTCTCGTTGGCGGCCTGCGCGTCCTGGGAGGAAACACCGGCAAGTCCAAACATGGTGTCTTCACGAAGCGGCCTGAAATGCTGACAAACGACTTCTTCGTCAACCTGCTCGACATGAGCACGCAATGGCAGCCATTCGCTGGGGCGGAGGGCGTTTACGAGGGGCGAGACCGACAAACGAACGAAGTGAAGTGGACCGGCACGCGTGCCGACCTGATCTTCGGTTCGCATTCGCAACTACGGGCGCTCGCTGAGGTCTATGCGTGCGCCGACTCGAAAGAGAAGTTCGTCAAGGACTTCGTCGCTGCGTGGAACAAGGTGATGAACCTCGACCGGTTCGACGTGGCCTGAGATTGGCGCTTAGCAAAATCGGTCAACTCGAATGTACCGTTCGAGGCTTCGCCGGCGTCTAAGTTTCGTGGCTTTCGAGGCCCGGTTATGAGCAAGCTGACCCGCTTTTTATTCGCGGCCGCCATCATAAGCGCCGCTGCCGTGGTTGCCGCAACCCAGTTTCATTGGGTTCGTTCGCTAGATGTGGCTGCGCTTTTCGTCTTGCTGGTCGCACTCGTTGCCGCCGGAATCCTTGCGTTTCGCTCGCGCAGCGTCGAACGGCGTCCCGCGGGGAAAAATATTTCTCCCGGCCTCGCGACTCTAAGCTCGGCGGCAATTCTCGCGGTTTACGCCGCTGGATATTACAGAACGAGCGCCGTCGCGGGTGGTTTCAGTGAGCAGTCCAATCGCCGCAAACCGCCGGTCGTGGCCGATTCTGCCGCTCTGGCCGCACCGCTATCAGACCATCCGATTGAGCCAGCCGCGGAAGATCCGCGCGTTCCCGCGATCCCCACGAAATCGCGGAAGAAAGCTCGCCAAGCCGGAAGCTCCTACGCTGCCACCAGCTCGGATTCGACGTCGCCCGGTTCAGCATCAATCGAATACGCGCCAGCCGCATCTCTTGCGCCGCAGGTGCCGGCATCGTCCAGCGCGCCGAGTGCTCCCGCCCCTTCGGCGCCGCAAATCGCAGCGACCGGCGCTGATCCCAATATTCAACTTGCCGCACCGGCGATGCCGGCTGCGCCGCAGCCGAAGCCTTTATATAAGGACGGCACCTATTACGGCTGGGGTAGCTGCCGGCACGGCGACATTCAAGCGTCAGTGACGATTCAGGACGGCAAGATCGCGTCGGCCACGATCACGCAGTGCCTGACGCGCTATTCCTGCTCGTGGATTGCCGATTTGCCGAATCAGGTTGTGAAACGCCAAAGCCCGGAAGTCGATTACGTCTCGGGGGCCAGCCAAAGTACGGATGCATTCTATGGCGCAGTCGTCTCTGCCTTATCCAAAGCGCGGTTCTGACGAACGATTTCGACGCACCGTGCCTCTAATGGGCACGTTCGTCACGATCGATGTCGTCGGTCGCGCGTCTTCAGCACAGGCTGCCGCTGCGGAAACAAGCGATGCAATCGACCGCGCGTTTGACTGGTTTTATCGCGTCGAGGAGTGCTGCACGCGATTCGAGCCACGAAGCGAGGTGATGCAGCTCGCTTTGCGCCCCGCCGTTGCTGTTCCAGCGAGCGCAATCCTCTTCGAGGCCGTTCAGTTCGCCATGGCCGTGGCCGCCGAGACCGGAGGCGCATTCGACCCCACGGTTGGTCACGCCATGGAAACGCGCGGGTTCAATCGCGAATATCGCACCGGCCAGATTGTTCACACCCGCTTGGCGCCGGCTGCAGTTAGTTATCGCGATGTTCGCCTCGACCCAGCGCGCAAGACCATCACGCTGTTGCGGCCTCTGATTCTCGATCTAGGAGCGGTGGCAAAGGGCCTCGCGATCGATCTCGCGGCACGCGAGCTTGAACCATTCGAAAACTTCGCGATTGATGCGGGCGGCGATCTCTATCTCGCGGGACGCAACAGCGAAGGCGAGCCGTGGACAATTGGTATTTCCCACCCGCGCCGCGCGGGCGAATTGCTCGACAGCGTGCGCGTTTCGAATCGCGCGGTCTGCACATCCGGCGACTATGAGCGCCGTGTGGCGGTCGGGCCGGACGGGCATCACATCCTCGACGCGCGTTCGGGGTGTTCGGCGCGATCCGTTGTCAGCGTCACCGCCATTGCGCCGACTGCGATGATGGCGGACGCGCTATCGACCGCTGCCTTCGTGCTAGGACCCGCCGAAGGCATCCGGCTCTTCGAGCGCATGGGGGTCGAAGGACTGATCGTTACGCCGTCACTCGAGCGCTTTGCGACGAAAGGATTCCCAATTGCCGCCTAAGTCGCGATTTCTTGATTTGAGCGGTTCGAGTGGCAAATATTCGCCATTGCAATCCCAGTCGCCGCTTCTTCGCTTCTTTCGTACTCCGAAGGGGCTGCTGCTCATCATTTTTACGATTCTTATCGCCATTTCACAGCCTGCGGAGCGTTTGCGGTTCGTTCTGCCTGGAGTGTTCATTGCCGTTGTTGCAGCCGGTGCGCTCGATGCGGTGATCCTGCGCCTTGCTCACGAAGACTGGGAATTTCCCAGCGGCGCCGTGCTGACCGGATTGATTATCGCCATGGTGCTGAGTCCCCATGAGCCCTGGTATGTGTTCGTGTGGACTTCGGCCATTGCGATTGCGAGCAAATACATTTTCCGGACGCGCTCGGCCAATGTTTTTAATCCTGCGGCTTTGGCGCTGGTCGTCACGTTCTATATGTTCAACACGGGACAAAGCTGGTGGGGCGCGCTGCCGGAGGTTTCACCGTATGCACTGATCGCTCTCTTTGCCATGGGCATTTTCATGTCGGATCGCGTGAAGAAAATTCCAATGGTGATGATTTTTCTAGGCGTATATTTTCTGCTCTTCACAGTGACGTCTTACCTCGGCGATCCTGCCAACGCGGCCGAGATTTTCCGCACGCCTGATTTCCAATCTGTGCTGTTCTTTGCATTTTTCATTGTGACGGATCCGCCGACTTCGCCGGTCACTTATCGTGATCAAATGATCTGCGGCGCGATGGTTGCGGTTGCAAGTTACGCTGTGTTCGAACTGGTCGGCGCGGCGTACTATCTGCTTGCCGGGGTCCTGGTTGGCAACGTCTGGGAGGCGTGGCGCCGCTGGCATCTTGCTTCGCGCCGTCGTCTCGCCGAATCCTCTTCTCTCCCACAGGAATCGTGAATTCGAAACCGCGTGTGGCGTCCGCTCCGGGGAAAAAACGCGGCTACGCCGCCGCAAACGACTAATCCGGCGCCGGACAATGCGCATCTCTCACGCGCAGTTTCGCCGCGATCGCTTTCCAGACGAGAGGCGAGAGCGAAAGGCGAATCAGGTGGCGGCGGGGAACACGCAGTAGGTGCCGCACAGATTTTCAAGTAACCCGATGTTACCGGTGTCAATCGACCGCTGACTTCGCGGCTGGCGCGTATGCATCCGCGAAACGCGGTCAAATCCAAAACCGTTTCACGAGCTTCCGATCAAAATCCCGATAATAAATACCAGCGTTCCTCCGACGACCACCTGCATCGTCGAAGAGAGCAACGGCGTATCCATATATCTGTGCCGCACGTAGCTGATGATCGCGAGCTCGACCGCCACGACGAGCACAGCCACCGTAAATGCAACGTGAAAGCTCGAAATCAGAAAGGGAAGCGTATGTCCTAAGCCGCCCGCGGCTGTCATCGCGCCTGTCACAATCCCGCGAAAGAGAGGCTTGCCGCGGCCCGTGAGCGAGCCGTCATCCGAGAGAGCTTCGGCAAAAGCCATGGAAATTCCTGCGCCCAGCGAAGCCGCAAGCCCGACCAAAAATGCCGCATGCGTTTCTCGCGTGGCAAACGCAGCCGCGAAAATCGGCGCGAGCGTTGAAACAGAGCCATCCATAAGGCCCGCCAGACCGGGCTGGATCACCTGCAAGACAAAGAGGCGGCGCTGCGATCTTTCTTCCTCGGCGCGGGCCTCGCCTGTCAGGTGTTTCTCCTCGAGCGTTTCCGCGTAGGCCGAATGCTGGCGTTCGATGTCGATAAGATCGCTCAAAAGCTTTCGCGTCGGCGCATCGGTAATTCGCTCGAGAGCTCGCTCGTAAAATTGCCGGGTCTCGAGCTCCATGATGCCCACTTGTTTGCGCACCGTGTTGATCCCGAGCGGCCGCACGAGCCAGACGGGCCGGCGCTCGACGAATCCGCGAACATCCTGCGCCCGAATCAGTGGAATGTGATCGCCGAACCGCCGCTGGAACATCTCGAGCAGGCTTTGGCTGTGCTTGCGTTCCTCGGCTTGCATCTCCTCAAACACTTTCGCTGTCGAAGGATAGGTTTCACGCAGACCGTCGGCGAAATCGCCGTAGATTCGGCTGTCTTCTTCTTCAAGTCGAATCGCGAGCGCAAGAATTTCGCGTTCGGTCAGGTCTTTGAAGTTCTTTTTCGGCATGGCTCCGAGTATCCTTCCTGAAGGCGCCCGTCAAGCCTGCGATTATATCCGCGGAGCGTCAAATTTGCTCTCGCCTAGCGCCGCGCTGTGGACATGTCTTGTTCTCGGGGGATATTGTGGTCCTGTAAACGAAGTACAGCGGCTATAAAATCGACGCCGAAAGTCATTCCCTGTGGCGCAGACCCAGCGCCGTAGGTGCGACACAAGCGATGCGAGCCTAGGCGAATCGCGCGCCGAATCCCAATTTCACGCCGCTACCAAACTGCCATCTCCCGAAGATTGCCATTCAATCCGCATCAGCCAATCGAAATGGAATTTCTCCGCCGCCAGCCATTTTTCCAGGTCCTCGCGCGCCGCCGCCTCAAATTCCACCAGCATCTTGCCTTCATGCATGTTCACCAGCACGCGTTTCGCGCTCACCGCCGTCGCCGCGTGCAACTTCTTCGAGAGCTGCTCCGCGCCCTGGCGCGTCAGGCACGCCAAACTGTGCTGCGATAGAAACCGAGCCATTTCATCTCCTGTTGGGGCACCGCAAAATAGTTGCACTAGCTTTCGGCCCAGGATTTGACGACACTTTGTGCCTGGTCTGCCTTCATTCCCTAATCGGAATCGTTAACTGCTAGGTCTGAGTCTGCGGGATCCTTACGATCTCGCCGGGCTTGATTGACAGCAGAAGCGCCATGCATGCCGGTACGTATGGCAACAGATCCTTCAAGGCGATCGAGTTCGTTCGAAAAACGACGACGGAGATTTTGCGGCCAACCAAATTCTGCTCGTATTCCAAGCCGCGGTCGACTGTCAGCAAAACATCGAAACCGCCAGACTCGGCCGCGTCCAGAAGCTCGCCATTCTTGAGTCCAGCGAAACCGGCGTATCGGGCCGACTCACATTCGTGGCCTGGAAGAAAGTTGCGCAATCTCTGGTTTACACACTCGTCAAGAAGAATCCGCATTCAGGATCTGGCGGAGAGAAGTTGTTGAGCCTGTTCCAAGGCCGCGATAGCCATCTCGCGCGACACAGAGGGGAATCCCTCCAGAAACTCTTCGATCGTCTCTCCGCTTTCAAGCGAATCGAACAGAGCTCGGAGAGGTACGCGGGTTCCACGGAAGACAGGAGTTCCTCCGAGAATCTCGGAGTCTCTAACGATCATATCGCCGATAGGCGCCATCGAGTTAGTATAGCAGCGGTATACCGATGAAAACTATTGCGGGATCAGTCTTCGGATTCGCTCGCTGACTCGCTAGACGCAGGATGCTTGGACCGAAATTCAAAACGCACACTAGGCGCTAATAGGCCATGTGGCGGGTGGCCGGGTCATTTATGGGATTTCTTTGTTGTGACTTTCGCAGCCGGGCTTATAACGCCACACCGGAATTCCCCAGAGCCCCTCACTCTACGCAAGGGTGCCGCAGGTTTTGGGTTTGAAAACCTGCGGTTTTTTCTTGATTTAGGTTTTCTGTAACTTGCTCAACCTCGAACGGTTTCGAGTTTCCGCCACTTCTTCCATTCCCATAATGGGTTCGGATCGCAAAGCCCCTTCTCATTCTTCCAATAGAATCGGTAACTGCTCCACTTCCAATCCTTCGGGCTCTCGACCAAGCCGCGCTTCACCGGATTGAAGTGCATGTACTTCATTCTCTCGTTTCGTTTGCGCTCGCTCCATACATTGAAATCGTAATATCGCGGTTGCCAGAAACGGGCATGACGCTTCACCGCGGGTTCCTCCCACAAATGCATCTGGACACCGGCTGCTCTTCGCTTCCTTTTACGCAACGCTCGCGAGACCCGCTGCTTCAGCACCTTCATCGCCATCGACGGATCGCAGGTGTTCGGCTCGCTGATCAGTAGATGAACGTGCTCAGGCATGATCACAAACCCGAACAGGCCGAAGTCATAGCGGTCGCGGACTTGGCCGAGAATCTTAAGGAACGTGTCGCGCGCTTTGGATGTCCCCAGCAGGGGCATGCGCCGGTAGCAACTGCACGTGATGAAATGCCAGTGGCCAAAGCCATAACGCCGCTCGAGTTTGTTTCTCACTGACAAAGCGAAAACCCGCACGTTTCAAAAACCGAAACGTGCGGCACCCTCCATGAGAGTTCGAGACGTAGGGAAATTCCGGTGTGGTATTATGCGCCCGTCTGCGAATGTCACAACGGCCAATTCCGAAAATCGAATCGGCCACCCGCCACTTGAGGAACGGCTGATGGGTCCAAACCAACCGAGCGCGCCTGGGAATGTAGACTGGGAAAAAGTCAATGAACTCCTCGCGCTCGATGAACAAGGTAAGACAGAGGAGGCGCTTGCGGGCTTACAGGAGATGGTCGGCTCCGCAAGTGACTCTGAAGAGAAAGCAAACATACTACTTCTAACCGCATCTTTGCACGCGGGGATGGGCCACTGTGAAACTGCGCAGAAAATCGCTAGCGACGTTTTGTCGATCATAGACACAAGTAGTGGTACCTACGTACGCGCTCTCTATGTCAACGCTTCGATGGACGTTGCCCAAGGAAGGTGGGCCGATGCGCTGGAAAAGCTTGAGATTTTAAGTCGGCAGTACCGCCATGTACTCGAATCACCAGAAAATGAGTACCTCCTCCACGACTTTGCGAGGAATAAAGGAATCGCGCTCTATCGGCTAGGCAAGCCCGCAGACGCTCGGGGATGGTTAGAGAAGGCAATCGGGACAGACTACGATAAGGCAACCGCCCTCTATTATCTAGGCCGGTCTTGTTACGAATTGGGGGACTTGGAGCAGTCGAAGCAGTCTCTGCAGGGGGCGATCTCGCTGGATCTGGATCCAAGATATCGGCCAAGCGCCAAGTACGTTTTAGGCCTAGCCCTCCACTGGCAAGGGCAAGACGCTCGGGCCGTCGAAGAGTTTGAATGGTGTCTGACACACGATCAAAAAGAGCGAGTTCCAAAACGACAAGTGCTCACGGCACTTGTAGAAGCCTATAAGGCTCTGGGAATGTCAGACAAAATGGGACAATACTCGGAAATGCTGCGTAAATTGTGACGAGCCTGAAAGAAATCCGGGGACAGGAACGTTCCCGGTGAGGGGAAAGCCGGGACAGCCTGATCTGCCCATTTTTCTGGCGGGTGGCCGGTTCATTCCTGCGATTTCGTTGTTGTGACTTTCGCAGACGGGCGCATAACGCCACACCGGAATTCCCCAGAGCCGTTCACTCCACGCGAGGGTGCCGCAGGTTTTGGGTTTGAAAACCTGCGGTTTTTTCTTGACTTGGGTTTTCTGTAACTTGCTCAACCTCGAACGGTCTCGAGTTTCTGCCACTTCTTCCATTCCCCCATTGGGTTCGTTCCCGGGTTTGCAACCAGTGCGTGTTTTTCGCATGCCGCGCCTTTAAGTTCCAGCCATGCACATTTCATTTCCAGGCATACGCAAAGCGGGAGTTTCGACCGGTCCGCCCTGTCCGCCTGAACAGGTCCCTTTTCGAAAACATGATCGCACGCCGCAAGAGCCAGCGAATCCGATGGCGATAAAATTAGCCGCACAGGAGGTCATGATGAAAAAACTACTGATCCTGTTCGGCGCGATTTCGCTCTGTTTCGTCTTCGCGGCGAGCGCACGCGTCCCCGTGGGCAATTTAGCCGGCACCGTCATTGACGCCCACGGTCACGCCGTCGCCGGCGCGGCGGTCTCGGTCCAGACGTCGGATGGTCTGGAGCCGTTCGCGACGCACACCGACCGCGAGGGACACTTCCGCATCGCTCGTCTCGAGACCGGGCAGTATGATCTTCGCGCCTCCTACCACGGTGCGATCTCCGATTGGACTCGGCGGATCGCGGTCCACTCGAACAAGACGACCGAGGTAAAACTTTTTCTGCCTCCCGGACGGTCATAGCAGTCGCTCGAGACACAAAAAGGGGCCGCAGAAAAAATAAGAAATTTGGTCTTTTAAGCCCATTTAATGGCGCCATTTGCGCCATTTTTGGCACCCTGAAATCAGGCAGGAAGTACTATCGTACCGGGAAAATGCCCCACCTGAGCCATTGGCTCCGGCCGGAAGAAAAGCGAACATTTCAATGCGGGTTGGGAGCTGCGTCGCGGGGACAACGGTTCGAAAGAGCCGTCAGCACGCTAACCAACCCGCCGACCCTCCTGCCGGCGTTCTTCCCTCCTTGGCCCCCGCCAGCAGGAAGGGCCTGTTCGCACTGGTTATCCCGTAACAAACTGATTTAGAGCCAATTAGCGCACCAGCCTACCCTACTCCGTTACGGCCACGTTGGTGCGTTGTGTATTGGCGGATTCGAGAGATAGCGCGTAAGCCCCGGGAAATCAATCGGCGCGTCAAAGTCGGACGGCCAGGGGGGAGGGGAATTGCGACAACTGAAAGCAAACTCCGGCGGCTCAATTCGTATCGATGTGGTGGTGTTGGCAATGCTCCTCGCAGCGCAACCAATACTTGCCGCCGATCTGGAGCCCGACACGGTAGCAGCCTTCGAACAGTACGCGCGAATTACGCAAGCCGCGTTTGACGCTGAAAATAAGCAGCTTAACCAATTTCTCTGGATCGATAAGCTTCCGCCCACCCAACGCCAGATAGCCTATGCGCAGCTTCGTGCAGGTAACGTCGTGATCGAGCACCTCGAAACTCTGAACGCGGGCAGGCCGATCCTCGTGCCTGACGGGATCATTCATCACTGGACAGGAACGGTCTTCATTCCAGGTGCAACTCTCGCGCAAGTGCTTGGTTTTGAGCAGGATTACGATCATCAGCAGCGGTACTTCAGCCCGAATGTCGTTCGCTCAAGAATTCTCGCGCATAGAGGCAATGATTACACGGTCGAAATTCGCTTTCGCGAAAAGAAGGTCATCACCGTCGTTCTAAATGCCGTTCATCAAGTCCATTACGAGCAGATCGACTCAGCCCATGCCTGGAGCTGCTCATGGACCACGCGAGTCCAGCAAGTCGATCACCCCGGAGAGGCTACCGAAGTGCTTGAGCCGGAAGGACATGACGGCGGTTTTCTGTGGCGGATGAACACGTATTGGCGCTTTGAAGAAAAAGATGGCGGGACATACGTCGAGTCGCAGTCTGTTTCGCTGACGCGCGATATTCCAACCGGTCTTGGCTGGCTAATTGGACCTTACGTGACGAGCGTGCCGCGCGAATCGCTCGAATTCATGCTGACCGCGACACGAAGCGCAATCTTGAAAAACATCCGGGACTGAAGCTACGAACGAAGCAAGCCCCATATAATTCAGCCGCTTAGAAGCTCGTCGCCCCGAGGTAGACGTGTTCAAGACCGCCGGTATTTGCGCCAGAAACAAGATTGGTTGCGCTCGAAAGGAAGCCGACGCTGTGTCCATCGCCACTAATCGCAGGCACGATGCTGCTGCCGTTTGACGGCTCGGCGGCCACGCCATCGGGCGCGCTGGCGAGCGCCGTGTTAGCCGAACATGCCACGCCGCTCTGCACGCTAAGGCATGTATTTCTAACGAAAATATTCTCCACGCCGGTCACCACGTTCGACCCAAGATTGCTGGCCTGGGTCGCAAAAGCCACCACAGGGCCTGACGTGCATGATGTGGTTGAGCTCGCGGTGCAATTCTGTCCGACGCTCGGATTTTCACTCAAACCGTTTGCCGGCGTCGTGCCGTCGACAGTTGATACGAGTGCCGTTTTGGGTGAGCAACCGCCGTTGATCAGCAGCCCAGTCGTCGTCGTTTCGCAAGTATCGCGAACGAAGATTTCTTGCACCCCAGCCGTCGTCGGCCCTAGGTTTGTGCCGCTTGAGGCGAAGGCGACGAACCGGCCGTCGGAGGAGATCGCGGGCTGGATCGCGTCCGCATTGGCCGGCGTCACGCCGTCAGGAGAAGAGGCGATTGTGCTGAAAGGAGTTGTGCAGCCGGTCGTAAGAATTTGGCAAACCTGCTGCACGAAAACCTCCTGACGCGCCGCCGGGTTCGGCGCCGCGGGACCTAAATTCGTCGCCGACGATTGAAACGCTACAAACCCCCCGCCGCTAGCCACAGAGGGGTGCGCACTTGGTGCGTTTCCGGGCGTGACCACACCGCCAGCGTAGCTCCCGGAGACCAAGTAGGTGGTCGGTGTGCAAGTGGTATTGGGAGCGTTGGGGGTCGCTCCCGAGCAGATCGTTCGAATATAAACTTGTGGTGTGGAACCATTGACGGTGACGCCGGAGACGAGATTCGTCGCCAATGACACGAACGCCACGAATTGCCCATCTGGGCTGATGGAGGCTCCGTAGCTGTCGCCGTTACCGGGATTTCCGTCTGCGCCTAGTGACACGAGAACCGCGCCATTACATGTGGTGCTGCCGCCACAGACAGGTTCCCAATAGACCTGTCGGTGCCCGGAGGGCACCGCAATGTAATTCGTGAGATTTGTTGCGGTTGAGGTGTAAACAAGGTCTGCCCCGGAGCTGCTAAGAGAGGGTTCCGTGCTTGGGCCGTTCGCGACGACGCCGTTTGGCCCGACGCTGGCATCGAAGTTAACGCTCGTACATACCGAACTGCCCAAGCATGTGTTGCGAGTGAATATCTGGCTGGCCGAATTTTTCTGATTCAGCACCAGATTCGATGAGACTGACGCAAATGCGACTGTCGTCCCGCCCTGGTTCAGAGAAGGCCCGGCTGTTGAAAGGTTTGGAGTGCCGTTCGTACAATCCGTGCCGCACACGCCGCTATTTGCCACCGAGCCGTCAAATCCGTAATCGAGTAATACGGGTAATCCGGCGGCAAGGGACGGGTCCACCTGGAATGGGAGAACATTGGAGGCGCCACCGCCAGGTGTGGGATTCATCACCTGAATTTGTGCAACTCCTGAGCCGGCAAGGTCTCCGGCATTGAGCGTCGCCGTGAGACTTGCGCTGCTCGCAAATGCTGTGACACGCGGTGAACCATTGACGAGCACAACTGAGTTCGGCACCAGGCCGACACCGTTGACCGTCACAGGCGTTGAGACGCCGGAATTGACCACGGCCGCTGCGGGCGAAAGCGACGAAATTTGCGGAACGGGATTCGTCACATTCATCGTGACGATGTTTGAGCTTCCGCCACCCGGGGCTTCGCCGGCCGGGGGATTTGGAACGGGCGGATTGAAGACCGCAATCTGAAGCGCGCCGGCGTTGGCGATGTCCGACGCGTCCATTGACGCTACCAGTTGGGTGGAGTCTACCTCGAAAGTAGTGTGATTCGCTCCATTGACGGACACCACCGAAGTGGACACAAAATTGGTTCCGTTGACGCGCAACGTGAAAGCACTTGAGCTCGCATAAACGCCAGCTGGAGACAACGACGTGATCGTGGGAACGGGTACGGCAATGGGATTGACGGTGAAGCTGACGGGAGGTTGAAACAAACCCCCGCCCGGTTGCGGAGTTTCCACTGTGACCTGTACCTTGCCTGGATTCACGATATCGCCTTGCAAAATATCGGCGTTAATGTGGTCGGAATCCTGGAAAAAAGAGACACGTGGAGAGCCGTTCCAAAGTACCGTGGACGCGGGCGTGAAATTCCGTCCAATAACGGTGAGGGTGAACGCGGGCTCGCCGGCGTTCACGTTCGTAGGTGATACTCCTGTGACGACCGGCGCCGGGTAATTAATGTATTGCTGGCAAGAGGAAGAAAAGAACAGCGCCACCAGAATACCCGCGAAAATCAGGCAGTCTTTTCCCCGCGCAATCTTCATCCATGGACCCATTCGCTCGATTCGCCCCTGTGGCGTAACGATAGAGACTACTAGAGATGTGCCGCACGGGCAATCGGGATGCCCGCCCTGGGTGGCTTGAGTTTGCGTCCATCTGCGCTCTCGACCGAGCGTAGGAAGATTTACGGCTTTGAACTTCCGGGTGAGGGAGTCACGCTTGACGATCCCGCTTCTGGCTGAGGTTGCAGCGCGGTCATCACTTCGGGCGGCAGCTTGTCTGCGCGCTTGACGACGGCGGTGACCTGCCACATCTGATCCTCATTCAGTTTTTTGGCGAAGCTTGGCATTCCGCTGAGGCGAATCCCGTTTTTCACTTTCCAATATGTTTCGCCTGCGGAGTCGTCGGTTACCATACCGTCCGGCGAAAGCAAGCGAGGCGCTTGCGGGAACATGCCTGAGCCGACCGGTCCTTGCGGCTGGTTGGGCAGGCCATGGCAAGCGGCGCAATTATCTTGGTAAACGCGAGCGCCGGCGACCAGATCCGTCGTAGGCATGTTGGAGACATCGCGCGAAGGCGCTTGGCGTGCGATGCGCGCGCCAAGCCCCAATTCCGCTATGACTGGCTCGAAACGCATCGAAGAGCTATCAGCCGCCGCAGGGAGCCAGCCAAGATATACGACGCAAACCACGATTGCCGGGAATAGAACGACGCCGACGATAATACCGACCCAAAATTTGCTCATCAGATCCTCTTTCGTACGCGCGAAGAAGATTTAGCATTACAAGCCACGTGATCGCCATTTTTGCGATTTCGGCCGCCCCTATAATATGCCTGTCGGAAGCGAAAAGTGGAGACTGATCGTCCACATTGACGCAAGGTATTGAGTCTGCTATGTTTGCATTTCAGTGAGCCTTGGAGTGAATTTGTGAAAAGCCGCTCCTCCCAAGCTACTTCAGCTGCATCTGGAACGCAAAAGGACCATAAGCCATTGAAGCATAGTGGGTTACGTCATAACGAAAAGGCCAAGGCGGCACCGCCGGACCCGGAGGCGCCTGCCCGGGAGCAACAGCTAAAGGCCTATGAGGAAGCGCTCACTTTGTTCCAGCAGCAGAAATTCCAACGTGCCAAGCAGATTCTCGAGCGTGTGACCGAAGGTCCCAGTAAGGAGCTTGGCGAGCGCGCCCGTGTTCACATTCGCATTTGCGATCAACGCATCTCGCGTCCGCCCGCGCCCGTCTTGAAATCCGCGGAAGACCATTACACGCAGGGCGTGGCTCTTATGAATTTGGGACGCTGGGACGATGCGCGCGAGCATCTCGACCGCGCCCGCAAGGCGGCTCCCAAGGCGGATCACATTGTGTACGCGATGGCCGTGCTCGATTGCCTGACGGGTGAAGCCGATTCGGCGATGGAGAATTTGAAATTCGCGATCCAATTGCGCCCCGAAAATCGCTATCATGCCCGCAATGATGAAGATTTCGCATTCTTGCAGGAAGATCCACGCTTCACAGAACTTCTCTATCCTGAGCGTGACGGCTCGGGCGGTTAGCCAGTTTTTTTGGTGAAAGAACGCAGAAAGAATCGCATTCCATCCAATCGCGGCCTACGCGTCGTGGCGCTGGGCGGCGGTACGGGTCTCTCGGTTGTTCTGCGCGGGCTCAAGCATCATATTGCCTATTCCCCGAAAGACGCACCGCGAGAGCGCGCGACTGGAAACGCACGCTTCCCGATTTCTGATCTCACCGCCGTAGTTGCCGTCAGCGACGACGGTGGAAGTTCCGGACGGCTACGGCGCGAGTATCGAGTGCTGCCCCCCGGCGATATTCGCAACTGCATGGTCGCGCTCTCGACAGATGAACCGCTGTTGGCGCACCTTTTCCAATACCGCTTTCCCACAGGGCGTGGACTGGCGGGTCACAGCTTCGGCAATCTGTTTCTGACGGCACTCACAAACGTTACCGGTGATTTTCTGCGAGCGGTGGAAGTGTCATCGCAAGTGCTTGCGATTCGTGGCCGCATCTTTCCCTCGACGGAGCAAAACGTAACGCTTGAAGCCGAGCTCGAAGATGGAAGCGTCGTCAAAGGCGAGACGAGGATTTCCAAGTCAAGGAAACGAATCGCACGGATACGGCTCTCGCCACGCCGGGTGCGGCCATCGCCCTACACGTTAGAGGCGCTTCGGCGCGCCGATCTGATCCTGGTTGGACCCGGTTCTCTTTACACCAGCATTATTCCCAACTTGCTGGTGCAAGACGTAGTGGAAGCGATCGCGCGTTCCAAGGCCACGCGCGTGTACATCGCAAATCTCATGACGCAACCGGGCGAGACTTCGCATTACTCAGTGGCCGATCATGTTCGTGCAATCTACGAACACGCCCGTCGCCGGATTTTCGATTACGTTATTGTGAATCAGGCGCCTATTTCGCCTCGTCTACTGCGGCGCTATCGGGCTGAGGGCGCCGAACCTGTGGTGCCCTCGTTGGCTGAGCTGGCGGGCGTGGGCTTGAAGTGCATCGAGGCCAATGTGTTGCAGCAGGATCGCGTAGTCAGGCACGATCAGGCTGCTCTCGCGGATCTTTTACTCGATCGCTTCGTTAATTCGCGCGGCCGCTCTTAGCACTCCCCGTCGACTCTTCTACTCTTCTGGTATGCAACAAGAAGAGCTCAAATTCTCGCCGCATCGAGCACAGACAGCTATCATGTTGGCATGACGGCAAGGCTCGAGGTGCGCGAACTTACGGTGGAACTGCCGACCGCGCAGGGCTGGATTCGCCCGGTGAACGACGTAACTTTCGCTTTGGCTGAGGGTGAAACGCTCGGGATCGTCGGCGAATCGGGCTCCGGGAAAACGATTTTGTCGTTGACGCTGATGGGCCTTGAACCGGACGGAGCACGCTGCACCGGGGAGGTCTTCCTCCATACGCACAGAAACGGCGACGGAACGCGAAATCTAGTCACGGCGTCGGCTGATCAGTTGCGCAGAATGCGCGGGCGCGACATGGCAATGATTTTTCAGGAGCCGATGACGGCGCTCAATCCCGTGATGCGGGTAGGCGCGCAGATAGCGGAAGCGATTCGCGTTCATGATGGCGCGCTTTCGTCCGCGGAAGTGCAGCAGCGAGTTCTGAAGGCGCTTGAGCGCGCGGCGGTGCAGGAACCGGAAAGGCGTGCGCGCCAGTATCCGCACCAACTTTCCGGGGGATTGCGCCAGCGCGTGATGATTGCCATGGCGCTTGCCGCGGGGCCGAGCCTGCTCATCGCGGATGAGCCGACGACGGCGCTGGATGTGACGGTGCAGCGGCAGATTTTGGATTTGCTGGCCACGTTGCAAGATGAGCTGCAGCTTTCGATGCTATTCATCACGCACGATTTGGGAGTGGTGGCGGAAGTTGCGGACCGCGTGGCGGTCATGTATGCGGGGCGGATCGTCGAAGAAGGTCCCGTGCTCGAGGTGTTGAGGCATCCTCGACATCCTTATACCCAAGGATTGATTGCGGCCGCGCCGCGATTGCGGCGCGAAAGGTCCGCTTCCATTCCGGGGACGGTGCCGGCGTTGTTTGCTTTGCCGCCAGGATGCGCCTTTGCACCGCGATGTGTCTATGTGCGAGAGGAATGCCGAAAGGCGGTACCAGAATTGAGACCTGCTGGAGAGAATCATCGGGCGCGGTGCGTACTCGTCGAAAAGGAGGTAAGCGAGGTTTGAGGGAGCGAAGGGCGTGAAGGAGAAGAACAGCAAAAGCCACTTCGAAAACTGGCCTAACGACTGCGATTAGAAATGCGCAAAAGCCGGGGTCGCAGAGGCCTCAGTTCGGAGCGAAATGAAAGAAGCAGAGAACAAGGAACTGGTGCGGGAGCAGTTCACGAAGACGGCGCAGGTTTTCGGCGATTATGCAGTCGCCGCGCGCGGCACCGAAGCGGGGAAGCTTGCAGAGATGGTCTGCGCCGGCAAGGGTGATAGGGTGATCGATATCGCCTGTGGCGCCGGCACGCTTGCGTTGCGGTTTGCACGGATTGCGGGCTGGGTTTTTGGCGTCGATTTGACGCCCGCGATTTTGGCACGTGCAAAACATACGGCGGCGTCCGAAGGACTCTTCAATCTGGATTTCGCTCTTGCCGATGCGCACCGGCTTCCTTTTGCCGATGCCTCGCTCGACATTGCCGTAACAAGCTACGCGTTGCATCACATGCCGGATGCGCCGCGCGCGATCGCGGAAATGGCGCGAGTGGTGCGGCGTGGCGGCCGCGTCGGAGTGGCGGATATTCACGTTTCCGAGGATCCCAGCATCGCTGAGCTGAATGATCGGATCGAGCGGGCGCGCGACGCTTCGCACACGCGGACGCTGACGATCGGGGAATTCGAGAGAACGTTTCGCGCGAACGGATTGCGGGTCACGGGTATTCAGATCCAAGAGAATCACCGCGGGTTCGATCACTGGCTGCACGTGGCGGGCTGGCATCCGGGCGATCCGGCGTACGAAGAGGCGCGGCGCCTGATGGAGTCGACGCTCGAAAGCGACGGTGCCGGTTTTCATCCGCGTTACGAAGCAGCCGCACCCGGTGCGGAAAAAGAGCTGATGATCACAAATACTCTACTGCTGATCGCCGGAGAGAAGGCCTAGCCGATGAGCGGGACCGCATGAGCCGGAGCGAACTTATCCTGGAAGCGCGCAAACTAAGAAAGGTTTACACGGCTCACGGCTCGACGCGCGCGGCCGTCGACGACGTGAGCTTTTCCCTAGAGCGAGGCGAGACGCTGGGAATTGTCGGTGAGTCAGGCTGCGGGAAAACCACGCTCGCGCGGATGTTGATGAGACTGATCGAGCCGGATTCGGGCGAAGTACTCCTTCATGGCGAAAACTGGCTGGCAGCGCGGGGATCGAAATTGCGCATGCTACGCAGGAAGATCCAGATGGTGTTTCAGGATCCGATGGCGTCGCTTAATCCGAGGCATCGCGTGGGCGGAATTGTAGGGGAACCTCTGGCGATTCACGAGTCGGGCATGTCACGCAGAGACAGGCGAGCCCGAGTTGCCAAGATTTTGGGGCAAGTGGGCATCAATGAAGATGCGCTCGATCGTTATCCTCATGAATTTTCGGGCGGCCAGCGCCAGAGGATCGGCATAGCACGCGCGCTGATTTTGCAGCCGGAAATCGTGATCGCCGACGAACCTGTTTCGGCGCTTGACGTGTCCGTCGGCGCTCAGATACTCGATTTGCTCGCGCAGTTGCAGCAGGATTTCTCGCTGACGCTCCTCCTGATTTCACATAGTATGCCCGTGGTGGCACAAATGGCGACGCGTGTGGCGGTTATGCATGCGGGGCGTTTCGTCGAAATGGGTGCCGCGGAGCAGGTCCTGCAATCGCCGCAGAATGAATACACGCGAGCCTTGCTCTCTGCGGTGCCGGAAATTCCCGTCTGACCGATTAGGCCTTTATGCGCTTTTCGATCCCAAGATTCATTTTTCTGTTCGCTCATATTGGAGTAGACTCCGCGAAATAAGGCGACGGATACGCGCATATGAGAGCGGTTCAGTGCGTTCTCACGGAGGTATTAAGATGGCCAGCATGGCAACACCGGCACCCGTGTCATCTGGAAACTCGATCAGCCGCATGGGGGGCGTGTTGTTCAGCCCGAAGGCGACGTTCACTTCTATTGCGCAGAAACCGACATGGCTTGCACCCGTGCTCCTTTCGTGCGTGGTATCTCTTGCGTTGTTTTACGTGTTCGGCAGCAGAGTTGGCTGGCAGCGCGCGGTGGAACGCAACATTCAGAACAATCCGATTACGGCGCGGCAAATGGACCAAATGTCACCGGAGCAGCGGCAACAATCGATCAATTTGCAGCGCAAGGTCTTCCCGTATGCATTCTATGGAGGAGCGATAGTCGGGCCGTTTCTTGGAACGCTGATTTTGGCGGCGCTTTTTCTTGGGCTATTTAAGCTGGGCTATGGAACGCAAGTCGATATCAAGCGATCGATGGGCATTGTCGCATACGCCTTCGTGCCGCGAATCCTCAAGAGCCTGTTAGGAATTCTCGTCATCTTTTTAAAAGACCCCTCGCAAATCGATATTCAGAACTTTCTGGCCTCCAATCCAGGCGCGCTTTTGTCTCCGGACACGGCGCGGTGGCTCGTGGTGCTGGCGACGCAAATGGACTTCTTCACATTCTGGGTGATGATCCTGCTGGCAATGGGCTATCACGCAGTGAACCCGAAGAAAGTGTCTGTGGGCGGTGCCTTTGCCGGCATCTTCGGCCTCTGGGTGATCTATCTGATCGTAGTTGTCGGTTTTACGGCCGCTGTCTCCTGATAAACTGCTTCGGATGGGATTCCATTTCGAAGTTCTTGCGGTCGATCCCACAGGTGCGCGCCTTGGGCGGCTGACGACTCCGCATGGCGTAATTGAAACTCCCGCTTTCATGCCGGTTGGCACGGCGGCTACGGTAAAGGGCCAGACGCAGCAGGACTTGGAAACTCTCGACGCGCAGATCCTTCTCGCCAATACATACCATCTTTATTTGCGACCCGGGCATGAACTGATCCGCGCGATGGGCGGGCTGCACAAATTCATGTCGTGGCCGCGGCCAATCTTGACCGATTCGGGCGGCTTTCAGGTTTTCAGCCTCAGCGATTTGCGCAAGGTCAACGACGAGGGGGTGACATTTCGCTCTCATATCGACGGCTCCGAGCATTTCCTTTCGCCGGAAAAAGCGCTGGAGATCGAAATCGCACTCGGTTCGGACATTGCAATGGTGCTCGACGAATGCATTGGGGCCCCCGCGGATTACACGCGAACGAAAGAAGCGGCGGCGCGGACGCTGGCCTGGGCGCAGCGGTCGCGCGA
Source organism: uncultured Acidobacteriota bacterium (assembly GCA_963753205.1). Classification (GTDB taxonomy): domain Bacteria; phylum Acidobacteriota; class Terriglobia; order Acidiferrales; family UBA7541; genus Palsa-295. The sequence goes on from CAVWBL010000009.1 coordinate 138,256, forward strand.
TTATTTCGCGAACCGCGGCGATGCATCGCGGCAAATGGTGTTCGGCATCATACAAGGAGGCGCGCACGCAGACCTTCGTCGCGCGCATACCGACTCCTTGAGGAACCTCGATTTCCCCGGATATGCAATCGGCGGGCTTGCCGTTGGCGAAGCGCATTCGGTGACGTGCGAAATGACGCATACGGTGACGTCGCGCCTGCCGAAGGAAAAGCCTCGCTACTTGATGGGAGTCGGCAAGCCGGAGCAGATACTCGACTATGTGGGCTTGGGCATCGACATGATGGATTGCGTGCTGCCGACGCGGAGCGCGCGTCACGGCTGCCTTTACACTTCGGAAGGGCGCTTGCTTATACGGAATTCACAGTATGCGCGCGATCCCCGTCCAATCGACGAACGTTGTGGTTGCGCAGTTTGCGGGAGATATTCGCGTGCATACTTGCGGCATCTTTATTGCACGGGAGAATTTTTGGCGACGATCCTGAACACCCATCACAATCTTTACTTTTACCTTGACATGATGGGTAAAATTCGGGAGGCTATCCGTTTTGGAAAGCTCGAAACTTTCCGCTCTGACCTTCAGGCACGTCTTCATTAAGCCGAACGCTCAAATGCTGAGCGCGTAAGCAGTAAGGCGAGGCAACTGCACGGTTGGAACGCAGTAGAAAGTCTCGGACGCCGCCGGTCCCGGCGGCAAAGGCGAAAGCAAAGTGACAATCGCATTCACGGCCCCGGTTCACGGAATACTTGTCGCTCAAGCGGCGTCGCAGCCGAGCCCTTGGGGCGTCATCCTGCTCCCCGTTGCGCTGATCGCGGTCTTTTATTTTCTGATGATTCGCCCGGCGAGCACGCAGCGAAAGCGCGTCAACGAGATGCTCAAGAATTTGAAGGTCGGGGACAAGGTGATCACGAACGGCGGCCTTTATGGCACGATCATGGCTTTGGAGGACGACTCGGTGCAATTGCGTATCGCCGAGCAGGTAAAGGTAAAATTCGCGCGCAGTGCGATTGGCGGGCTCCAAGCGGAAAAGAAGGAGAGCTAAGTGGCAGCTATAAGCAACCAGCTCAGATATAAATTCGTTTTTATCAGCTTGGTCGTTGTGGCCTGCTTCATCGGGATCTTCTGCATCGGCGCAAGCGGCCTGAGTTTTCCCACTTCATTGACTAAGCTCAAGGACAACCTAAACAACCGCATTCAGCTTGGCCTCGACCTCCGAGGAGGCAGCCACCTCGTCATTCAGGTGCAGCTCGAAGACGCAATCCGCCAGCACACCGATCAAGCTGTCGATCTCATTAAGGATCAAGCGCGCTCACAGAATATTTCGATCGGTGAAGTGAGTGAAACGGATGATACGCATATCCTTGTGCACGATGTGGACCCAAACGCCGCGAATAAGTTCCGCGACATCATCACCAACCAACTGCCTGACTGGCAGATTGGCTCCGCAGCCGGCGAAACCAACGGCTACTTGCTAACGTATCCTCCCAGCGCTGTCGCTGCGCTTCGCTCCAACACCATGGAGGAAGCGCTCGAAACGATCACGCGTCGTATCGACGCACTCGGCCTCACCGAGCCGACGGTCCAGTTTACGGGCCGCGCACAGGACCAAATTCTCGTCGAGCTTCCTGGCGAAGGCGATCCGACCCGTGCCAAGCAAGTGATTTCAGAAGGCGGCCAACTCGAGCTGACTCTGCTGGTTGACCAACAACCGTACGCCTCGGAAGCGGAAGCGCTTGCCGCGCATAACGGCGTTCTTCCCGCCGGCAGCGAGATTCTGCCTGGCCGATCCAGTGCCGTGAGCGACCAGACAACCGGTTCGTCGACCGTTTACTATGTCGTGCAGCGGTCGCCTGTCGTAACGGGGCAGGATCTGCAGAACGCCTCGCCGGAGCCAAGCACAAAGTATCCCGGCCAGTACGAGGTGAACTTCGTTCTGTCCAATGCTGCGGCGGCGCGTTTCGGTCCATTTACGGCCGAAAACGTCGGGAAAGATCTCGCGATTGTTCTCGACAATCAGGTCTATTCGGCGCCCGTGATCAACCAGCGCATTGACGGCAATGGGGTGATCGAGGGTAATTTTAGCCAGCAGTCGGCTCAAGACTTGGCCGTGGTACTCCGCTCGGGTGCCCTGCCTGCTTCGATTAAGTACCTCGAAGAGGACACCGTCGGTCCCTCACTGGGAGCCGATTCCATCCGCGATGGAGTGCGGGCTTCGATCGGCAGCATCATCGTGGTGATGATCTTCCTGGTGATCTACTACCGGCTGGCTGGTGTCAATGCAGTTGTGGCCTTGTTTCTCAACCTGGTGATTTTGATGGCGGCAATGACGTATTTTGGCGCAGTCCTTACGCTCCCCGGCATTGCCGGCGTCATTCTGACCATAGGCATGGGGGTGGACTCGAACGTGCTTGTCTTTGAGCGCATTCGAGAAGAATTACGAAACGGCAAAGCCCCTGCGTCTGCTGTGGATGTGGGCTTTGAGAAGGCGTTTTTGACGATTATTGACACGCACGTAACCACTGTGGTTTCAGCGGTTTTCCTCTTCCTGTTCGGAACGGGGCCGGTGCGTGGTTTTGCGATCACGCTGATTATCGGCTTGGTGGCAAACTTGTTCACTTCTATCTACGTTTCGCGCGCCATCTTTGACGTGCATCTTGCACACATGCGGCGCGACGAACCATTGAGCGTCTAGCGAGTACTGGTACCGCCCCAATGCTTTTCGGGTATTCGGGCACAAATTCAGGCACTGCGGTGTCAAAGTAAGACGGATCGGACTTTTTAATGGAATTCTTTCATGCACCGAATTTCGACTGGATGGGAAAGGCGAAGTATTTCGTCACGCTTTCGCTGATTCTTCTGGTGGTGGGATTTGCGTCGGAGTTGAAGCAGGGACTGGCTTACGGAATTGACTTCAAGGGCGGCACGCAGATTACGGTTCGATTCGCGCCGATGTCGGCGGGGGCTTTTACGAATCTGCAGACGAAGCTTCGCAGTTCTTTGGCGCAGGCAGGTCTTCCAAATAGCGAAATTAAGCCCATCAGCGATCCCGCCGATCCGCTCTCGAAGAACGATCTTGTGATTTCGCTGGCCGAGAAGAATGGCGCCGAAGAGAGTGCGGGCGTCGATACGGATCGGCAGGTCGTAGTGAATGTGCTTCATGAAGTTTTGGGAGAGAGCACGTCGAGCAAGCCGGATTTTAATTCAGCGACGGCATCCGAATTGGCCACGTATTTAACGGAAAAGGATCCCCTGGTTCTCGGAGCGAAAGCCGGCGACCGGTACACGCAGATGGCGTCAGCGCTTCTTTCGGCGCGCGACAGCGACTACGGCGGCGTGGTTACGAATTTTAATGAACTGCGGAATGTCTCTGGCGTTACGCCGGCCGTGACCAGCGCGCTTACGAACGGGTATTCACTGGCGGGCTTTGCGATTCGCAATGCCGAAACCGTGGGCCCGACCGTGGGTGCGCAGTTGCGTACACAGGCCATCAATGCCACGCTTTACGCGCTCGCGGGCATGTTGGTTTACGTGGCGATTCGTTTTTCCGGCGGCGGCTTGCTGCGCCTCAACATGGCCGGCGCAAAGCCTTTCTTTTTGTGGAAGTGGATCGATTACGGCATTTTCGGGATCGCTGCCGTGATTGCGGTGTTTCACGATGTTCTGATCACGCTCGGCTTTTTCTCCCTTACGCGATACGAAATCTCTCTCACGGTGATCGCTGCTCTGCTCACGCTCGTAGGTTATTCGATGAACGACACGATCGTGATCTTTGACCGCGTCCGGGAAAACCTGCGGCTTATGCGGCGGGAATCCTTTCCGGAGATTGTGAATAAGTCGATCAATCAGACGCTTTCCCGGACGATTCTGACGAGCGGCTTGACGCTTCTGACGGTATCGGTACTGTACTTCTTGGGCGGGCAGGCCCTTCGAGCATTCTCCTTTGCAATGGTAGTGGGAGTTGTGGTAGGTACGTACTCCAGTTTTGGGATAGCCGCGCCGCTTGTGGTCGTATGGAACAAGTTTAGAGGTGGTGGGGTAGCAGCAGCGCCCGTACGTGCCGGATCCGCAGCCGAAAAGCACGTGGCCGCAGTGGCCAGGAGGTAGTTCATGTTTGACGATATGGTTGTCTCAGGCAACACGAAGAAGACCAACAAGCCTTGGGCGGTGGTCGTATCCAGTGTCGTCCAGGCTTTGATACTCGGTGTTCTTATCCTGATTCCGTTGATTTCGTATTCAGAATTGCCGAAGGGCTTTAACGCGACGTATTTGGCAGCACCACCGCCTCCTCCACCGCCTCCTCCACCGCCTCCTCCGACTAAAGAGATCAAGCAGCCTCCGAAATTGATCCCGATCAATAAAGTGGCGGCACCGACGGTTGTGCCGAAGCACATCGAAATGGTGAAGGAAGCGGCGCCGACGGTGGACTTTTCAAACCAGGGCATAGCGGGCGGGACGGGCGACTCTAGCGGTATGCTGGGCGGCTTACTTGGTTCGAACGGCCCTGCGCCACCGCCTCCGCCGAAAGCGCCGACTCGCGTCCGCGTGGGCGGCAACGTCGAGCAGGCTTCTTTGATTCGGCAGACGATGCCGATCTATCCGGCGATTGCGAAGACGGCGCACGTCCAGGGCACGGTCGTGTTGCACGCAATCATTGGCAAGGACGGCACAGTACAATCACTTGAATACGTCTCGGGACCATCGCTATTGATGAAAGCCGCGATGGACGCCGTCAGCACGTGGCGCTATAAGCCGCTATTGCTCAATGGCGAACCGACCGAGGTCGACACGGAGATTCAGGTTCAATTTACGTTGAACGAATAGGTAGGACACAGACCCTGCGGTGATTGCCGCTAGGCCGGTGGGGGAAGTAAAGGCTTTGCCGGTCGGACGCAAGTCCTGCCGAAAATCTTGGGCGAGGAATCGAGGAGGAGTAAAAATTATGTTCGCAACATCTTTGTGGGCCGCCATCCTGTTCCTGCAGGACGAGGCCGGTAGCGCATCGGGCGGTTGGGATCTGGTCAGCATGTGGCACAACATGGACATTCCGGCCAAAGTTGTCGTCATTCTTTTGTTCGTTATGTCAGCCTGGTCGGTGGCCATCATGATTGACCGTGCCTTGATGTATAGCGCAGCCCGGAAACAGTCTCGCGTGTTCGTGCAGCAGGTTGCCGGCGCGCTCAAAGACAATAAGCTCGACGAAGCGATTTCAATTGCCGAGCGCAACAAGAAGAGCCACATCGCCAAGGTTGTTGCGACGGGTCTCTCCGAATTCCAGGCAGCATCCTCACAGGTCAACGACGAGGAAGTGATCGAAGCCGCAAAGCGCGGTCTTGAGCGCTCCATCGCCATCGTGCACGCCGAAATGAAGCGCGGCCTTTCCGGCCTCGCTACGATCGGCGCCACAGCGCCGTTCGTCGGATTATTCGGAACGGTTATGGGTATCATCGGCGCGTTCAAGGGCATCGCGAACTCCAAAGTCACCGGCTTGTCGGCCGTGGCCGGCGGTATTTCGGAAGCCCTGGTCACCACCGCTCTTGGCTTGCTGGTGGCCGTGCCTGCCGTGTGGACCTTCAACTACTTCACGAATCGCGTAGAGGCCTTTGACGTCGAGATGGATAACTCGTCGATGGAGCTGATCAACTACTTCATCACGCGCCGCGGCGGAAAGAAGTAACAAACCATGGCTCTGAAAGTAAAGGCAGCGCCGGTGATGGCGGCGCCCAACGTGATCCCGATGGCGGACATCATGTTGGTGCTGCTGATCATCTTCATGGTCATTATTCCGATGCTGCAGCACGGGCAAGCGGTGAATATGGCCAAGGCTACAAACGTCGACAAGTTTCCCGACGCTGAAAAGGAAGACGCGGTGATTGTCGCTATAACGAGAGACGGTCGCTACTTCCTCAGCCCGGGCAACAAACAGATCACCTTGGACGACATTACGGGCGACGTCAGAGACTTGCTGACGGATCGGGCGGATAAGACCGTCTACGTTCGCGCAGACGAGCGGGCGCATTACGGCGACGTTGTGAAGGCGGTCGACGAGATCCGTTCGGCAGGTGTGGAGAATCTTGGTCTTTTGACCGAGCAAGTCCCGCCGAAGAACGTGCCGGGTGCACCACCCCCGTCCGGCGGTTCAGACTAGACTCAGGGTTTCGGAGCGAGGAGCACTATTATGGGAATGTCAGTCGGTGAGAATAAAGGAGCGATGTCGGAGCCGAACATTGTTCCGTTGATCGACGTGTTGCTCGTGCTGATCATCATTTTCATGGTCATCACGCCGCGGACTCCGGTGGGACTGAGCACGATTGTTCCTCAGCCCGCTCCGCCGAACCAGAAGCAGCAGCAATCGTCGGACGACACGATCGTTGTACAGGTCCAGGAAGGCGGGAAGGTGTTGATCAACCAGGACCCGTACACCTGGGATACTCTCGGCCCTCAGCTTACGAAGATCTTCGAGATTCGTGCTACGAAGATCGCGTTCGTAAAGGGTGACGACAACGTCGAGTTCGCGCAGATAGCCCGCGCCATCGATATTATGCGCGGATCAGGGATCGACCACGTCGGGCTCATTACGGCGAAGATTGAAGCGGGTCAGTAATCCTTACGGTTAGATCCTTACGGTTAGGGGCGGAACCTGTTTTTTTCGTCCGGCGCGCGCGATGTGGGAAGTGCGCCGGGCGACATCCGGCTTAGTTAAGGAGATTCAGGAATGCAGCGCAAATCCAGTATCACGCTCATTCTGGCCGCCCTCGGGGTGGCCATTGTTGCGGGCGGCGGTTGCAATAAGCTCCGTGCGCGCGACCAGCTCAACAAGGGCGTGGCGGCATACAGCAGCGGCCAGTACGATCAGGCCATCGAATATTTTAAGAACGCAACGCAGTATGACCCGACGCTTACCAATGCGCGGCTTTATTTGGCGGCAGCCTATCAGGCGCAGTATATTCCAGGCGCGCCGTCCCCCGATAACCTTCGCAACGGCCAAGAAGCGGTCCAGATCAACCAGGATATTTTGAGCAGCGATCCGAACAACCTGAACGCGATCGATAACCTTGGGTCGTTGTACTACAACATGGCCCAGACGCCTTTCGACGAGGCAGGGATGCTAAAAGCGCGCTCGTTCCAGGAGAAGCACATCCAGCTGAGCCCGGACGACCCGCAGCCTTATTATTGGGTGGGCGTGATCGATTTCTGGATTTCGCATCATGCGAACCAGGAGTTGCGCGACGAATACAATCGCTCTGGAAAGAAGCCGATCAAGGATACGGATCCGCTTCCGAAGGATTTGGCAGCTCAGTTTTCGGATAAATACAGCCAGACCGTGAACGACGGTATTGCCGCGCTGAACAAAGCGATCGAGCTTAAGCCCGATTATGACGATGCGATGGGTTACCTTAGCCTACTTGATCGGCAAAAGGGCGATATGGAAGCCACAGCCGATGCTCGTGAAGCCGACAACAGGGACGCCGACCAATTGATGGATAAAGCAAAAGCCATCAAGCAACATCGGGAAGCGACAGCGGCGGCTTCCGGCGCTAGCTCCTGATTGCAGCGGCGGACTTCGTTCGATAATCGCGGCGGACCCGGTTCGGGTCCGCCGCTTTTTTTGTAGAGAGGGACCTTCGCTTTCCGTCATAAACGATTGCGCGGAATGCCGGTGGGGCATATAATCCGGCGCGTTCCCGCGGGCGAACGCGTGAGGCGTGGTGCGGCTCGCCGTGATCGGTCAGATTAGGAGGTAGTCCCGATGAGAAGACTGCGAGTTTGTGCAAGGATAGCTTCTTTCGCCATGGTCGCGATGGCGGCTGTCGGTTTGCTTATGAACGCCGCCAGCACGCCTGCCAGGCAGCCCGCACCGGCCGCCACAAATCTCTATCAGGACGTGATGAGCCACAAGGCGAGCATCAACTGGCAAGACGCTCCTGCCCAGAATTATCCTGACGACGCCTGCAATTATCTTAAGGCGTGCTCGGTGGATGGCAGCGCGCCGAAGGTGTTCGTTTTACCGATTGCCACTGTTAGCGGCCGTCGAACCGCCCGCGCCGTGTATCTCGTTAAGATCAGCAAGGATGCCAAGCAGGCCGAAGCAGTTGTTTTCGAACATCAGACGGCCGATCAAACCTATTTCTTCCGCGTTGCTCCGGACGGCAGCATCATGTACACCGCCTATTTGGAGCCCGGAAAAGCCTGGCTGTTCATTGCGAATCAACTCGGCCAGCCGATCTTTAACAAGGACGCCGCCGACTGGCACGCCGCATTGTCGAAGGCCGCAGGCAAGTCCGGCGAATAGCGGAATCAGCGGCACAGAACACGCCGGCCGTGCCTCTTTTATCCCAGGCTCGGCCTGGGCAAGCGCGCTGCTTCCTCCAGGGTTTACAATAGACTCTTCATGGGAACAGTGGGCAACCCCGCCATTAATCTAGCTGCCCGGCACGCTGTGGACCTTCGCTTCGCCGAATTGCTGGAGAAGGTTCACAAAAACCGGCCGGGCGACGACCTGCACATTCTGCGCCGCTCCTACGATTTCGCCGCCGAACATCACCAGTCGCAAACGCGCCGCTCGGGCGAACCTTATCTCTCGCACCCCGTTGAGGTCGCTCATCTCCTCGCGGATATGAAGCTTGACGTGACTTCCATCAGCGCCGCGCTGATGCACGACGTCGTCGAAGACACGAAAGTTCCTCTTGAATTGATTTCCGAAAAGTTCGGGCCGGATGTGGCGCGGCTGGTCGAGGGAGTCACGAAAATCAGCCGGCTCGACTTGCTCGCTCCCGAAGCGCGGCAAGCCGAAAACGTGCGCAAAATGCTGCTTGCGATGGTTAATGATGTGCGCGTCGTGATGGTGAAGCTTGCCGATCGCTTGCACAACATGCGCACACTCGGATATCTTGAGCCCGCACGGCAGCAACGCATCGCCCGCGAGACGCTGGATATTTACGCTCCCGTTGCGAACCGGCTCGGCATGGGCCTGATCCGTGGGGAGCTCGAAGATCTCGCCTTCCGCTATCTCGAGCCTGAGGCATTTGCGGAACTGGAAAAAAAAGTTGCAACCAAGCGAGCCCTCTTTGAAAAATTCCTCGTCGAAGTGTCTGACGCCATTCGCGCGAAAATGCTCGAAGCTGGAATTCCCGCCGACGTGCAGGCGCGGACGAAGCGGCTATATTCGTTGCACGTGAAAATTCAAAAGCAGCAGCGCGTGCTCGATCAAGTTTATGATTTGCTGGCGGTACGCGTCGTCACCGACACGGTGAAGAATTGCTACGCCGCGCTTGGCGTTGTGCACCAGATGTGGCGTCCGGTTCCCGGCCGGTTCAAGGACTACATCGCGATGCCGCGGCCGAACCTTTATCAATCGCTGCACACGACCGTCATTCACGCCGGCCAGCCGTTCGAAGTGCAGATTCGCACGCAGGAGATGCATCGCATCGCCGAGCAGGGCGTCGCCGCGCATTGGAAATATAAGGACGGTCGAATCGCTTCGGCCGCCGACGATCAACGGATTGTCTGGATGAGGCACCTGATTGAATGGGTGCAGGAGATGCAGGAGCCCAGCGAATTTCTTTCTACGCTTCGCGTCGATCTGTATCCGGAGGAAGTCTACACGTTCACGCCGAAGGGCCGTGTCGTCGTGCTCCCGCGCGGCGCTACGCCCGTCGATTTCGCGTATGCGGTGCACACGGAAGTCGGCCACCAATGTGCCGGCGCGAAGTGCAATGGCGAAATGGTTCCGCTGCGGCACGCGCTCGCGAATGGCGACGTGGTCGAGATCATTACCCAGAAAGGCCACGAGCCTTCGCGCGATTGGCTTTCGTTCGTTCACACGTCCCGCGCGCGCAGCAAGATTCGGCAGTGGATTCACCTGCACGAACGGGTGCAGGCTACCGACGTCGGCAAAAAGCTCTTGGAAAAAGAAGCGCGCCACGCCGGCGTCGGCCTGAATCGCATTTCGAGCGAGGATTGGCATCGCGTCGCGGGCGATTATGGCTGCTCGCGCCAGGAAGATCTTTATGCGGAACTAGGCTACGGAAAATGGTCGGCCCGCCAGGTGCTTGCAAAACTGACCGGCAAGCCGTTGGCCGAGTCGCTTGAGGAACGCCAACCGAGACCTGACGCGACGGTCAAGCGCATGATGGGCATGGACGACGCGACGATCGTGGTCCGCGGCCACGGCGACTTGATGGTTTACCGGTCGAAGTGCTGCAATCCGATTCCCGGCGACGAAATTATCGGCTACGTCACCCGGGGGCGGGGCATCGCAGTTCACAGCAAAAACTGTCCCAACGTCGAAAACCTGCTCTACGAATCCGAGCGGCGCATCCCTGTCGAATGGGCGGCCTCAACGCATGCCACGTTCCCGGTGCGCCTAAGAATTTTCACGGAAGACCGCCCCGGCATGCTGGCAGGCATTACCGGCATTATCAGCGAAAACGCCGCGAATATCCGCACGTTCGAAAGCGGCGGTGAAGACAACACGCGGGCCCGCATCGAAGTCGCGCTCGACGTGCAGGACCGCAAGCAGCTCGAACGCATACTGAGCGGAATTAAACGTATCCCCGGGGTCTTTGACATAGAACGGGTCTACAACGTATAGCGCCTCGGGCTGGTCTAATTGCTTCGTTATATTCGAGAGCAAAACCCCGTCTTTTAACGTCCTCGCCCCTTGGCCGCTTCATATGCCGGCGAAAGTTCGCGCAGTTTTTTCACCGTCTCGATCACGCGCGCTGCCGCATAATCGATCTCTTCCTCTGTATTGAATCGCCCCAACCCAAATCGTATCGAGGAATGCGCGAGATCATCGTCAACGCCGATGGCTCGAAGCACATGACTGGCCGCCAATTGCGCGGATGTGCATGCCGATCCACTCGAAATCGCAACATCGTGGATGCCCATCAGTAGCGCTTCACCCTCCACGCCGCTGAAACTTAAATTCAAATTGTTTGGCAATCGACAGTCGAGCGATCCGTTGATTGAGACTCCATCCAGCCGGTCCATGATTGCCGCGCGCAGGCGCTCGCGCAGCTGCAGCAGCCGTTGGCCCTCGGCTGCCATCTCTTTTGCGCAGATGTCGCACGCTTTCCCGAGCCCAACAATTCCGGGCACATTGAGCGTCCCCGATCGGAGTCCGCGCTCGTGCCCGCCGCCATCGATCTGAGCCGCAAGCTGCACGCGCGGGTTTTTGCGGCGAACGTAAAGCGCGCCAACGCCTTTCGGCGCATAGATTTTGTGCCCCGAGATCGACATAAGATCGATGCCGTCGCTTTCGACGCTGATAGGAATCTTGCCCGCGGATTGCGCCGCATCCACATGGAACAGCACCCCATGTTGCTTTGCCATGTTTCCGATGTCAGCGATCGGCTGCACCACGCCGATTTCGTTGTTCGCGTGCAACACGGAAATTAGGATCGTCTGCGGCGTGACGGCGCGCCGAATATTCTCCGGATCTACCAGTCCGTCGCTCGTCACCGGCAAAAACGACACCTCGCATCCATCTTTTTCAAGTCGCTTGCACGTATCGAGCACGGCCTTGTGCTCGGTTTCGAGCGTAACGATGTGATTGCCCTTCTCTCGATAAAACTCCGCTGCGCCCTTCAGCGCGAGGTTGATCGATTCCGTGGCACCGCTCGTAAACACAATTTCCTTTGGCGAAGCCCCAATCAGGCGGGCGATCTGCCCCCGCGCATTTTCGACCGCTTCCTCCGCCTTCCATCCAAACTCATGGTTTCGGCTCGCCGCATTACCGAATTTTTCGTTGAAATACGGCAGCATGGTTTCGAGCACGCGCGGATCGACAGCCGTCGTCGCGTGATTGTCCATGTAAATCGGCAATTGGATCGTCATAGATGAATTCTCAGACTGGCCACGCGACAGGGCGACCTTCTGCAATCGCCCCTGCACCGTGCTTATCAACGATAGCAAGGGGGCGATACCGGAGTCGAATCGAAACAGGACTCTTGCCGGAACTTCCGCCGAGTGCTGCGGGCAGAGTATGCCGGACCTACTGATCCGGATGAGTATCCGGCGGTTGATTGATCACCTGTCTGCTGCTTACGGCAAACAACTTATAGCGCGAAAAAATGTCGCGGCGATGATAGCGCTGTTTCCGAAATTCGAAGTAAAGGTCGGCGTTCGCCGGAAGCCAAAGGTCCTGCCCTGCGGCAAAATGCACGGGTTTATAATCCACGGAAATGTGTTCGAGCGCGAATTGGATTTCCGGCATGGGCTGGATCAGGTCTGTTTCCATGTGTGCGATCTCGTATGAGTCCGCCATGATCCAGGCGCGCCCTTTGAAGCTGATCCGGTGTGTGGTTCCGTTTAGCACGAACGCGCTAATGCGGCCGGGAACGCCTTCGCGCTGCCTGAAGTAAACGATCCATGCCGGCCGCCCGTGCCAATCCCCACGGCCTTCGCAGGTCATTTGAAAATCTCCGCGCACCATCGGATGGAAAACCAGGGCCATGCTGATGAGTCCCGGGGTGGCGATGTCTCCGGGAAAAGCCGCAGCGTCGCTAAGGCCGTTGCGGGATTCCGAAATTCCTATCGTGCTGCGAGCGCCTTCGACGAAATTCGCCACGTAGTCATACTTCATCCTCATTGTTTCCACCGGCTTGCCGAGTTCATCGAGTCGCTGGTGGATGAGTTGCTCGGTCGCGTCGATGTTTCCTACGTTTGTGACCAGCTCTAGAACTCTTGCGCCCGTCTTTTGGAGCAGCTGCGGCAGTGAGCAATTGACTCCCGTCGCAACCGCCGGTTTCATTCTGTCCACGTCGGGCGGCGCCCACTCCGACAACGCCAGATCCGCGTCGGAGTTCGTCAGGCCAGGAATCGTGCTGGCGGCGGCACCTTCAGCCGCCGGCGCAGCTTTAGCGGCTGCAGAGGCGCGTGCCAGATCGGATACGGCCATGGCACGCACTTGCGCGGCATTCTTTTGGGCCGTGAGTCTTGCTATCAGCACCTGCGCAGCGGGAATGGCTGAGTTGGTCGGCGCATCGCGGAGAAATGAATTCAACGCCTCAATCGCCTTGTCGGTATCGCCCGAAGCGGCCCATGCCTCGCCGATGATGATTTCAGCTCCGTTGGCCGCGCCCTTGCCGTACTGAACTGCCGCCTCGGCTTCCGTTCGGGCATCGTCATACTTCGATTGCTTGAGATCGACGCTCGCGAGAGTCCAGTGCGCCAGCCAATTTCCCTCGTCGATGGAAAGAGCTTTTTGCAGGGTCGATGCAGCAGAAGAAGGGTCGGCCTGCTGAAGTTTCAACTGACCAAGTGCAACGAAAGCATCTGTGTAATGCGGGTCAAGAGACGTCGCACGCTCAAGGTAAGTCTCCGCATCGGGGAGAATCTTCTTCTGGAGGAATACGTATCCGAGAAAAAAGTTCACGTCGGGATTACCGGGAGCCAGCTTATACGCTGTTTGAAACTGCTTCTGCGCCTCGTCGAATTTCAGAGCCCGCAGCGCCTCGACTCCGCGCTCCAGATCTTTTCGCGCCTTGGGTGCCAGCACGGGCCCACCGGAGGCCGAGCCTGTGTTTGTCGCTACGGTTTCGGGCTCGAGGCGAATCCACGTTGTATACGCGCCGCCCATTTGCTGGCCTACTTCGACTTGGCCCTCGCCATTCTTGTAGCCGGGCGCCGTTACCGTGACGTAGTAGTTTCCCTCCGATACGCCGTTGAACTCCGCCTGGCCCTGGTCGCGTGTCATTTCGTGTTGTGCTCCGCCTTCGCCGTTTGCCGTCAGTGAGACGTCGGCGGAGCCGTCAAACGGCCCTCCATCGGGCGCCTCCACGCGCACTACTACCGTGGCGCTCGTGCCTCCGCCCGGTCTTTGTGCTTGCACACTTACGACCGCGATGAGAATGAGGATCGGTAGCCGCGTCAGGAGTCTGGGCACATCTTGAGAGGCTCGCAGCGGGATTTTGTTTCGTACAGCCATTCTCCGGGGCAGTGGAAGTTCGAGAAGCGCAAGCGTCGGCACGTGGGCCATATCCTCGCCTTCACAACCTCGCCGAGCGCGGCCGGTTTCGAAGCCGGCGCATAAGGTCACCGGAGGCTACTCCGTTGACTCAATATATCACTCACTTCTTACCTGAGCCTAATGCACGCGGAGAGGGCACCTTGATAACAGAAAGGCCGTCGCTCGATGTCGGCGGTGCGCACGATCAGGACTGGTTGCGGGTACGGTCATTCCATGACATCGGCGCGCGGTCGGCGTGAACTTGCTTCATGGTGATGCAATTTTCGACCGGGCAGACCAGCGCGCAAAGATTGCAGCCAACGCACTCCTCTTCGAGGATGCGCGGCACATGAACGGCAAAACCTCCCGCATTTGTCCTTCCCGCGCCATTTCCGGCAAGGCAGGTCTCCTGCGATTCTCGCCAGGGCGCAATGGCTTGATGCGCGCCATCCTCACAGGCGACGTAGCAAAGCTCGCAGCCGATGCACAAATCAGGATGAATTTCGGCAATCATTTTGTAGTTCAGATCGAGATCGCCCCAATCCATCACGTTTGGCAGTGCCCGTCCGCGAAAATCGTCGACGCTGTCGAATCCATGTGCGTCCATGTACTCAGAAAGCCCATCAATCATGTCGTGCACGATGCGGAAGCCGTAATGCATTGCGGCGGTGCAGACTTGCACGGTGCTTGCGCCGAGCGCGATGTGCTCAGCCGCATCGTTCCAGTATCCGACGCCGCCAATGCCGCTGATCGGGAGGCGCACGCTTTTCGCTACGGTCGAAACGAGGTGAAGCGCAATCGGCTTCACAGCCGGTCCGCAGTATCCGCCATGCGTGGACTTGCCCCCAACGTTAGGCCGCGTCGAAAAATTATCGAGGTCCACGCCTATTAGCGAGTTGATTGTGTTGATCAGGCTGACGGCGCCGGCGCCGCCGCGCTCGGCAGCCGCGGCGATGGGCGCGATACTAGAAATGTTCGGCGTCAGTTTGACGATCACCGGCACGCGTGCGACTTCCTTCACCCACGCCGTAATCATTTCCGTGTATTCCGGCACCTGACCGACTGCCGAACCCATCCCGCGCTCGCTCATTCCGTGCGGGCAGCCGAAATTCAGTTCGAGTGCGTCCGAGCCGGCATCCTCGGCTCGGCGCACCATCTCGTGCCACGATTCGCGCTTGGATTCAACCATCAACGACGCGATGACGAGATTTTTGGCGTAGCGCTTTTTCACTTCGTAAATTTCGCGAAAATTTGTTTCGGTCGGGCGATCGCTGATGAGCTCGATATTGTTGAAGCCCATCATTTTCACGCCGTTCAGATCGATCGCACCGTAGCGCGAGCTTGTGTTGACGATCGGTTCGCCGATCGTTTTCCACACGGCGCCACCCCATCCGGCATCGAAAGCGCGCGCCACCTGATCTCCGGTGTTCGTCGGCGGCCCCGACGCCAGCCAAAAGGGGTTCGGGCTGATAAGGCCGGCAAATTTAACGCTTAGATCAGCCATCTTTGCCTCGTGCCGCGAGCCAGGCCTCGATTCCTTTTGCGGCAGCCATGCCCTCCGCCACGGCGTCGACTACTTCCTTACCGCCGTTGGTGCAATCTCCTCCGGCGAAATACTTCGGATGACCTGTTTGATGCGCGGCATCGGTCTTCACCGTTCCATCGTGATTCAGATGAACGCCCTTTACCGTGCGGAGAAAATCGGTGGCCGGCTTCTGCCCCACAGCGCGAACGACCATATCGACTTGGATCTTGAATTCGCTGCCGGGAATCGGTGCCGGACCTCCGCGGCCTTTCTCATCCGGCAAACCGAGATGCGTCCGCACGCATTCCAGGCCGGCGACGATTCCTTTTTCGCCCAACACGCGCACCGGCTGCGTCTGCCAAAGGAAGCTGACGCCATCCTTCTTTGCCAGCTCATACTCGTATGTGAATGCGGGCATTTCGCGCTCGCCGCGCCGATAGATGAGGTATACGATCTCGGCGCCAAGGCGCCGCGCTGCCGTGACCACGTCGATTGCGGTGTTCCCCGCGCCAATGCATGCAATCCGGCGTCCTATTTCGATTTCATAGAACGGGCGCAGCTTGGTCATTTCAATAAATTCAAGCGCGCCGTATACACCGTGAAGATTTTCCCCGGGTAGAGCGAGTGACCATGTCTCGCCGAGGCCGACGCCGATAAAAATCGCATCGAAGCTATTTTCCAGGTCCGAGAAAGACACGTCTGGTCCGACCTCGGTTTTCTGTCGGAACTTTACGCCAAGCTGCCGCACGAAATCCGTTTCCTGGATGGAGTCGGCGGCGCGGGTTTTGTACGCGGCGATGCCGTAGGTGTTGAGGCCTCCCGGAAGCTCATTGCGGTCGAAAATCGTCACCTCGAAACCAGACTTAGCGAGTTCCGAAGCGCAGGCCAGCGAAGCGGGGCCCGAGCCGATGCAGGCCACGCGCCGGCCATTGGGCGCACCTGCGCGAAAGAGTTGAATTTTATTCGCGAGAATATAATCGACGGCGTAACGTTGCAGGCGTCCGATTTCGATAGGTTCTTCTCCCTTTTCGTGCATCACGCACGCGCCTTCGCACAGAACCTCGGTCGGGCAGATGCGCCCGCAACTGTGTCCAAGAATATTGGCGGATAAAATCTCGCGCGCCGAGCCACGCAGATTGGCAGTCGAGATTTTCTTGATAAACGCAGGTACATCGATGTGCGTGGGGCAGGCAATCGTGCAGGGCGCGTCGAAACAATAGAGGCAACGCGATGCTTCAATAGCGGCTTGGCGTGCGTTCAACGCGGGCGCGATTTCAGCAAAGTTCCGTTCGTATTCCTCCGGCGAAAGCTTCGGCGGTGTATCGCGAAGGGGCATATAAAAAGGGGGATCTCCGAAGTGAGTGCGTAGCGCGGCCAGCCGCGCGTCAACCGCCCAAGAAAAAGCTATTTTAGCACCCATTTTCGTGATTCGTGCGACGAGGGCGGCGCGCGGACTCGAACAGACCGACGCGAACGGATAGACTACGGGGATGCGAAACGGTCTGAATGTGGCCATGGCACAGTTTCCGCATGATGTCGATCCAGCGGACATCATCGCGGACGCCAGCAGGGCCAATGCCGAGATTGTAGTCTTTCCGGAAATGTACTCGAATGGGCACGCACATTTCGATCCAACAAATCCGGAATCGATAGCAAGGTGGCGCGCAGGGGCGGTAGCGGTGGATAGCGATTTCGTCGCGACATTTCGTGAAGCTGCCAGACGAAATCAAATTTACGTGGTGGCGACTTTTCTCGAGTTTGGCAATCCTGATCCGTTCAATTCAGCCCTATTGATCGACCCATCGGGCGAAACGGTCCTTCATCATCGCAAGGTTTATCTCTGCGATTTTGACGTTCCAGAGCAGGCGTGTGGCCGCGGAGAGCAATTCGACGTTGCGCGGATCGAGACGTCGGCGGGTACGGTAACAGTTGGGTTGATGATTTGCATGGACCGGGAATTTCCCGAGGCGGGCCGTTCGCACTCCAGCAAAGGTGCGGAAATTGTACTGGTGCCGAATTGCTGCATGCTCGTCGATGGTTCTCCCTATCGAGATGTCCGCATCGCGCAGGCACGCGGCCGGGCGTTTGAAATGGTGATGGGAATTGCCGTGGCAAATTATCCTAGCCCCAGATGCGATGGACATTCATTCGCCGTCGGTGAGACCGGCACAATGCTGGCGATCGCCGACACCTCGGCGTGCCTTGCGACCGCTACGTTCGACCTTGGCGCAATTCGGAAGAGGCGCGCCCAAGATCGCTTTCGCTGGGCCATCTAGCAGGATCGGCGAAGCGGCGTTGAGGGGTGCCAGCTTGTCCGGGTTGTTGCGGTGGCCTAACATGCCTGAAGCCTGGATTTCGTGGAGGAACGATGCGCTTTGACACCGTGATTCGTCACGGCACCGTGGTGACGGCGACAGATACGTACTCGAGCGACATCGGAATTTCCGGCGGCCGTATTACGGCCATTGCTCAAGAATTGCCCATTGAAGGCGCGGGCAAGTTAATCGACGCCGCCGGGATGCTTGTGATGCCCGGGGGGGTCGATGTGCACACGCATCTGGATATGCCGTTTGGCGGCACGACGAGCGCCGACGATTTCGAATCGGGCACGATCGCGGCGGCGTTCGGCGGCACCACGACGCTGATCGATTTCGCGATTCAACAAAAAGGCCAGAGCCTACGGCAGGCGTTTGAAACGTGGATGAAAAAAGCCGAACGCAAAGCCGCGATCGACTATGCGTTCCATTGCATCATCACGGATTTGGCCGATGCTCAGCTCGAGGAGATGGGCGTTCTGATCGGCGAAGGCGTCTCGAGCTTTAAGCTATTTATGGCTTATCCAGGCGTGCTGATGGTGGATGACGCCACGATTTTTCGCGCGATGTCGCAGGCGGCGAAATTTGGCGGCCTGATCTGCATGCATGCCGAAAATGGCGGCGCGATTGACGTGATCGTGCGGCGCGCGTTGGCGGAAGGGAAGCGCGCCCCCAAATATCACGCGCTGACGCGTCCGACAACGGCCGAAGCCGAAGCCACCGGGCGTGCAATCGCCTTGGCGGAAATGGCGGGAGCACCCGTATACATCGTCCACCTCTCTTGCAATGACGCGCTTGAGAGGGTGCGCGAGGCGCGAGACCGCGGATTGCCGGCCTACGCGGAGACCTGCCCACAGTATTTGTATCTCTCGCTTGAACAAATGGATGCGCCGGGATTCGAAGGAGCGAAGTACGTCTTTACGCCGCCGCTGCGCGAAAAATGGCACCAGGAAAAACTCTGGCAAGGGTTGGCGCATGACACGTTGCAAGTCGTCTCCACCGATCATTGTCCGTTCTGCTTTAAGGAGCAGAAGGAGCTGGGCAAAGATGATTTCACAAAAATTCCGAATGGAGGACCAGGGATCGAACACCGGCTCAGTCTGGTTTATACGGGCGGCGTGCACGGCGGACGGTTTTCTCCAAACCGCTTCGTGCAGCTCGTGGCGACGGCCCCGGCAAAATTATTCGGCCTTTTCCCTCGCAAAGGAACAATTGCAGTCGGTTCGGACGCAGACTTGGTCGTATTTGACACGAACCACGAACAAGTAATCAGCGCTGCTACGCACCACATGCGCGTTGACTACTCGATGTTTGAAGGAATACGCGTGAAGGGCGCGCCGAAAATCGTACTGTCCCGCGGCCGTACCATTATCGAAGGCGGAAAATTCGCCGGAAAAGCGGGCCGCGGCGAATTCGTCAAGCGGCAGAGGTACAACGGAATCTAAGGCAGCTTTAGACCCATTCACCTGCCCGCATCACGGGCTCTTCATCGCCAGACGCCGTGATGCCATCCACGTCGACCTGATTCGATCCGATCATCCAATCAACGTGAATCAGGCTGTCGTTCGCACCGCGCGCCGCAAGTTGCTCGGGCGTCAGGGTGTCGCCGTCTTTCAGGCACGAGCTGTAAGCTTTTCCGAGCGCGATGTGACAAGCGGCGTTTTCGTCAAACAGGGTGTTCATGAAGAGCAGCCCGCTAGCGGCAATCGGGGAAGAATGCGGCACAAGCGAAACCTCGCCGAGGCGTCGTGCGCCTTCATCGGTTTCGATCATGCGCTGCAACACCTGCTCTCCCTTTGACGCGTGAGCCTCGACGATTCTCCCGCCTTCGAACCGCACGGAAATCTCTTCCATCATTGTTCCCATGTGCGACAGCGGCTTCGTGCTCGTCACGCGGCCTTCCACGCGATCCTTGTGTGGGGTGGTGAAGACTTCCTCGGTTGGCAGGTTCGGGATGCAATACTTGCCGTTGTGCGCCATGGTGCCGCCGCCAAGCCAAAGATGCCCATCGGAGAGGCCCACGCGCAAATCGGTGCCCGGTCCGCGGAAATGCAGCGCCGAATAGCGCTTCTGGTTCAGGCGATCGGCGCGCGCATGGAGATTTGCATCGTGCTTCTTCCATGCGGCGATGGGGTCCGGCTGATCGGCGCGCGATGCGGCGAAAATCGCGTGCCAAAGCCGGTTTAGGGCTTCGTCCTGCGGCAAGTCCGGAAAGACGGCCGCAGCCCACGCGGGCGTTGCGCACGAGACAATCGTCCAATTGATGTCATGCCGTGAAATATATTCCAATGCCGGCCGATACGCCTTTGACGTGGCTCGATTCAGCCGGCTCACTTTTTCCGGATCTTCTTTCGAGAGCAGAGACGGATCGTTTCCCGCAATGGCAAGTCGCGCCGCGCCATTCTTGTAGGCGGCAGCCATGCCCTCATAGAGCCATGCAGGCGCGGCATCAAAACTCTCGTCCGGCGCATAGCGGAATCGCAACAGAGCTGCCTCTTCATCGCCGTAGATCGTATTTACAAGCTTGGCCCCCGCTTTGTAAGCGTGCTGCGTGATCAGGCGCGCAAGGGGCACCGCGTCCAGCGTGCATGTCATTACCAGTTCCTGGCCCGGCGCAAGCCCCAAGCCGACACGCACCGCTACCTCGGCGAGGCGATCGAGGTTTCTTGCAAATTCGGCCGACTGCAAATACTGCGATTTAGCGATTGCGGGATTTGATGTCATGCATCAATTATGGCGCGACCTGCGTCGCATTGACAATGCAGACCTTACGGATTGGAGGGGCTCTCACAAAGGACGTGCCAGACGGCGTACCCAATCGCAGCAGTACCGCCGATGATGATAGCGTCGAAAACCAATTGGTGATGATTGTTGCCCGCTCCAGCGCCTTGCCTGCGCTGGGGATCGGGCGGCGCAGAGGGTTCTGACGCCAGAGTCACGCGATAAGATTTGCCGGCTTCGATCAGTCGCTCCTCGCCATTGTGGCTAAGCGAAAGCGTGCCTTCGTATGATGTAACAATAATTTGCCTGGCACCGGTAATCGTGACCTGCCCGAACGCGTGCTTGTCGTTCGCCGGACGCAAGGTACCGACGGGCGTATCAATCTCAAGAGGGTCATCAATCGTCGCCGAAAAACCCGCAGTGCCCTCCTTCATAAGCATATCGATGCGGCCATGATCCTGTGTGACGCTCGCCTGGCTTGAGGCAAGCAGGAAAAGCTGGCCGGAACCCACCCGCATCCGAAGTGTTCCGCCCGCGTATGTGTTGAGAGCATCGCCAGCATAGACATTGGCGCCAGGCGCCGCATCGGCGCCGTCCACATGCGCCAGCACCGCATCGGAGACCACGCCTGTTGGAACATCAGCAGCGATTGTGACCGCGACGCTGAGCAGCGTGACGCCCACGCCCACGGCGGCTTTGCGCAAAAGTCTCATGAGTCCTCCGGGACCCTGTAGCAAATCTAGAGCTTACAATCTTTCCTTGTCAATACAGGAAAAGCCGTTCGAGCGAGTCGATCTCATTTAGCCGCCAAGGCTTATCGTGCACGGCTGGGGTGAGGAGCTTTGCCTAGAGGCCTCGCTCGTAGGGCTCGTCGTGTGTCATAAAGTCCGGATAGGCTCCGCCCCCCAGCTCGTAGAGGTCCATTCCTTGCCGTTCGCCTTCCGGCCCCACTCGGTGACGATAAAGGCGGTCAAGCGCCCAATTCAGCCCATACGTCAAGGGGAAAACAAACCCAATCAAAGTCGCAATCCCCACAAATTGCGCAAGCAATTGCCCATGGTTTTCTGCACCTGTGATGTTCGGTGTGCCCAACAGGCCTACGGCAAGCACGCCCCACAGCCCGCCGAGCGCGTGCGCCGAAATCGCTCCGCCGGGATCGTCAACGCCCAATTTCAACTCAAACCATTCCACCGACAGCGGCACCAGCCCGCCCGCCACAGCGCCGATTAGTACGGCCTCCGGCGGTCTGATGAAAGCGCACGCGGCGCTGCTGGCCACAAGCCCGCCCACCCAACCATTCACGCTGAGCGAGGCGTCCGGCTTCTTGAATCGCACTCTCGTAACGGTCGCTGCGGTCAGGCCTGCCGCTACCGCGCAGAGGACGGTATTCACGGCGATCAGCACCACATTTCCGGCGTCGACGTTTGCCATAAGAATGGCTCCTGCGCCGTTCAGACCGATCCATCCGATCAGCGACAAAAAACACCCAAACGTCACATAGACCGCGTTGTGGCCGGGAATCGCCGTAGGCATCCCATCGCGCGTATATTTCCCGCGGCGCGGCCGCAAGATCCACGCAATCGAAAGCGCCGTGAAGCCGCCGACGCAATGGATTGTGCTCGATCCTCCCGCGTCGATGAAACCCTGACCAATGCCGTAGTTCGCGCCAAGCTGTTCGAGCCAGCCCCCTCCCCAAACCCAGTGCGCAAAAAGCGGATAGGTTAGGCCGGCCAGCAAAACTGTGGACAATGCAACCGAGCTCATCCGCCATCTGTCAGCCCCGCTCCCCAGCGGAATGATTGCTGCCAAGCCTACGCTGAATATTCCCAGCCAGACCGATAGAGAAGGCGACGAAATATCCAGAGGGACGCCGCGCAGAAAAAACCGTCCTGCGCCGATCCAGTTCCACGGTTTGCCGCCGATGGTGAAATAATAAGCCGGTCCGCCCGGATAGCCTTGCCAGGCAAAGCCAATCACGAAATAAACGAGCGCCGCGATGCCCACGACTCCGAGCGAGCACATCATCATGTGCGCTGCGCTCCGCGAACGCCCAAGACCAGTGTTGATGAGGCAGAGCCCGGCAATGGCAAAAGGAACCGCAAGGATGAGTGCGATGCAGAGCACAGTGACAACGTCGGTGAGAGCGGGGGCTGAGGCTGGCATCAGTCTTCGAAGCCTCTAGGCGCGCTAGGGGCTGGGTGAGCCCGAATCACCAGCACCAGGCCAGTTACTTCCACCGCCATTCCGGCCGCCACAAAGGCGCTTGTTGCTCCCAGTGTGGAGAGCATTTCGACAGCCGCGAGCACGAGAATCCAGCCCGCCAGCAAGAGAACAAACCCTAGAATTTTCATGTTCGAAGGTTGGAATTAGGACGCCCACCGCAAAGCCTACCGCGTCGCGCGCGAAGCGTAACACCGGCGCGTTTCAAGGGTCCAATTCATTATTTAGATGGGTTCGGTAAGAATTTTTTAGGCAATTCGAAAACCCTATCCCTTACATCGAAACGTTGCATTTTACTGGGCTCGTGGGAGTGCGTAGCCTCCAGTCTCTGAGTTGGTGTGTACGAAACTCTGATATTTCACAAGGAGAGTCCATATGGCCGAAAAGACTACCGGTGAGATGAAAACGACCTTGGGTGTGACCGGGCTTACGTTCAACGCTATGGCGTTGATTGCGCCCGGTGCATTCCTTTGGCTCACCTTTATTGCGCAGGCGGGAGAGGGGAATACTTCCCCATCGATGTGGAGCGGGATTGTTTTCGCATTGCTGCTGTGTCTTGCAACTGCGGTTTCCTACGCCGAGTTAGCCAAGCTCTATCCTGGAACCGGCAGTTCGTACTATTTCGCTGAACAGTCATTCCTGAACCATGAGAAGGCCTGGAGGTACTCCAGGCTGATGAAATTCGTCGTCGGCTGGGGCTCTCATCTTTACTACTGGATTTATCCCGGGGTCATGGTCGCAGCGACGGGCGCATTCGTCGGTTACGTCGTCGGCGCGCTTTGGCCGAATTTCATGAACGCCTCAACGCCCGGCCCTATGTTCATGATGGCGGTGGCCATCGTCTTCACGCTTCTCGTCTCCTACATCGCCCATCGCGGCGTGACCGCCTCTACCGGCGTGAACATCGCGATGAACGTGATCCAGATCTCGGCGCTCCTGGTCTTCTCTGTAATGGCCATCGGCTATCGTGTCGGCCATCCCCCGGGAAGTGTGGCCTGGCAATGGGATGCTACTTCCGGCGATGCCTACAACTGTGAGTTCGCTACTGACGCTTCCGGCGGCATCGTTCGCAATGCCAATCAGATTCCTCAGTGCAAAATGGATACGGCCGGGCAGCCGATTGCATACCACGTCAGTTATCCGGCGCACGATTCAAGCGGAAACTTCCTTACCCACCCGACCGCCCGATCGGTGATCGGAATCCACAATATGGGCTGGTTGTTCGTGCAATCCACGATCGCCATCCTCATCTTAGTCGGATTCGAATCCTGCACATCTCTCGGCGGGGAGGCCAGGAATCCGAAACGAGACTTGCCGATTGCTGTCATCACGTCTTTGCTTGTACAAGGAGCATTCTGCTACCTATTTGAATATTTCGCGATGAACTACTCGTTAAGTAGCGGCTATACGATGCAGAGCGCCACCGGATCCTCCGCGCCGCTGGCAGACATGATGGTGATGGTCGGCGACGCTGTTTTCGGACAAGGGCATGGTCGTGCCTTCATGCTCATTGAAGCGATCACGGTATTTCTGGCCTTGGTCGGCACGACCCTGGCCTGCATCAATACCGGCGCCCGCGTCACCTACGCTATGGGCAAAGATAGCGAGGTGCCGGAGCACTTCGGCATTCTCCACGAGAAGAACCTTAGCCCGCATAAGGCGATCTGGACGCTGGCGGTCGTCACGATCATCTTCGGATGCCTCGGGCTTGTTACCTACTTTGGGGATGCCACAGCCGTGGCTGACTCGGCGCTCAAGACTCTTCCCCACGGTTTCTGGTCGAGCGTCGGGTTTTTCTCGCACGACAGGGCGGCGGCGCTGCCTAATTCGTTTACGACGGTAACGCTGGCATCGAACTTCGGCACCTTCCTGCTCTACGGGCTAAGCTGTTTCATTTGTATGATCGCCTACCACAATCATCCGAATTTCAGCTTCCTCAAGCACTGGTTGATTCCGGCCTTCGGTATCGTGGCGAACCTGGTCTGTATGTCGTTTTACCTAATCGGACCGTTCATGGGGTACGGCACGAAAATGGAGCCATACATGGCCTTGGGTATCGCCGCAGTCTGGGCCATTTATGGCGGCATCTATTTCATGATGTCCAGCAGGAAAACTGGCCGAACGACGCTGGTGACGAGTAAGGTCTGACGATACCAATCGCTTCCGCCCGGGGCGGGTGCCGTTTGAATTACGGCGTCCGCCCTTTGTGTTTCCGTGGAGGTGATGTCTAATGAATGTGGGCAGCCAAAATGCTTCGACGGGCGTCGCAGCGGCTCGGGCGAGAGCTCGTTCACTATTTGGTATGGACCTGGAATTCACCCAGATTTCTGACATCGGCCGCGTCCGCACGGGGAATGAGGACTATCTCGGTTTTGTACAGCCGGATACGCCAGAGCGTGTTCGCTCGCAAGGATGGATGTTCGCCGTTGCCGATGGTGTAGGCGGCCAGGATCTCGGCGAAGTCGCCTCCCGAACGGCTGTCGAGTGCATTCTCGACGGTTTTCGCAGTTCCGTCGCGGGAGAATCGCACCACGCTCTGCTCAGCCGCCTGATTCTCTCTGCCAATACCCGGATTATGGATGCAGGGCATGTTGTGGGCGCGAATATGGCGACCACGATCGTAGCCTGTGCTCTTCGCTATGATCGCGCCACAATCGCTCACGTCGGCGATTCGCGTTGTTATGTGATCCGTCGCGGTCTGGCGACCCAGCTCACACGCGATCACACCGTTGCCAATGACCAGTTTCGCCTCGGGATCTTGTCGGCTTCCGAGTTGGAGCGGGCGGAAACCCGCCACGTTCTCAGCCGTTCGCTTGGATCCGAACTGATCATCAAACCGGATCTTGTCGAGCACCAGGTGTTTGCCGGCGATGTTCTGCTGCTTTGTTCGGATGGCTTGCACGGGTCGATTACGGCGGCCGAAATGGCCGCGATTCTCGAATCGGAAGGGGAGTTGAAAGCTGCGGCACAGCGCCTGGTGAATCTTGCGAACGAGCGCGGCGGAAGCGATAATATCAGCGCGCTGATAATCCGCATCAGAAACGTGGAACGCGTCGGCATGTATCGCGGGCGGCCTTATCGCCTTCCCTGATATCGGCCATGGAATTCCCTGCCTGACGCTCCGATGCGAGGAATCCTATTCACCCTGGCGAACAGCTAGACCACTACAAGATTGAAGGCGTAGCCGCCCGCAGCGGCATGGCCTCCATCTTTCGCGCTACGGACACTCGAGATGGCCGCCAAGTCGCCATTAAAGTTCCCCATCCTGAGATGGAAATGGATCCCGTCCTCTTCGACCGTTTTCATCGGGAGGAAGCTATTGGCAAATCGCTCGATCACCCTGGCGTGATGAAGGTTTACAACGACGAAAAGCGAAGTCAGCTCTACATGGTCATGGAGTGGGTTGACGGACGCTTGCTTCGCAGCATTCTCACCGAAAAAGGAAAGCTGCCCACCGATCGCGCCATCCGCCTCGCTGTCGCCATTTGCGACGCGCTTTACTACATCCATACGCGCGGCATCGTTCACCGCGACCTGAAACCCGAAAACATCATGGTCGATGCCAATGATCACATCAAACTGATCGACTTTGGTATCGCAGGCCAGGAAGGGGCGCGTCGCCTTACCTTTGCCAAACTCTCACACGTCATGGGCACACCGGACTACATCTCACCCGAACAGGTGAAGGGCAAGCGCGGCGACGCTCGCAGCGACATTTACGCGCTCGGGGTAATGCTTTACGAAATGCTTACGGGACAAACTCCCTTTCAGGGAGCCAATGCCTTCGCGATCATGAACGATCGTCTTATCAATAATCCGACTCCTCCGCGCGAGCTCGACCCTTCCATCTCGCCTCAGCTACAGGAGATCATCTATCGCGCGCTCGAGCGGGACCCCAAAAATCGCTACGCCACGGCGCGGGAATTCTCGCACGATCTCCAGCACCAGGATCAGGTGGGCGTGGCCGAGCGGCCCGAACTCCGCGAGTGGACCAAGCGACGCAGCCCTTGGATCCGCAGAGTGCTCTTTTATGTGCTGATGGCTTTAATTCCGATCATCGTCTTCGGTCTAATGCTCTTCGTCGCCCACCATTAGAGCTGATTCCTCGCGCACGAGGTACGCGAATTTCGTCTTGCGCGTTTTCCGTCCACGCCATTCTGGCATTTGCGATGCCGTTGCTTATTGATAATCCTGCTCTGTTCGATAAACAAAATCGCTGGGATAAAAATTCAATAAAGACCGCATTGGCGCTTTCAATCTATTGCATAGATTTTCTGAGTTTGACCCTTCATTCGCGCGCCTGTAGTTTGTATCCACACCGTCGCGGTTCACCAAAAAAACCGACATTAAACGCGGCTGGGAGGGAGAAAGGAAGCAATGAAATCTTTATTACGGAATGCTTCGGGTGTTGCCACGGGCATATTCGCTCTAGGTCTTAGTTTGTGCTTGGCCCCATTCGGTCAGGCGCAGTCCGCAATACAATCGCGGGCAGATTCTTCCGCCGCGTCCGCTTCTGCGGCTGCTGCGAAATCCACGCAGCAGCAATTGGACGATCTTCAAAAGGAGATGCAGGCGCTCCAGCAGCAGATCTCTGCCCTAAAGGCCGCAGAGAGCTCTGCGCCGTCGGTGCAGAATGCCTCGTACGTGCAGGTACCGGCCGTTGCGCCCGCGGCAGAGGCCAGCAAAGTGACTCTCGCTGGTCTGCTCGGTCCCACCACTCTCAGCGGCGTGATCGACACGTACTATGGCTACAACTACAATCATCCGTTTTCGAATCTCAGCGCGCTGCGTCCCTTCGACGGATATACAAACGGCTTCGGCCTTAACATGGCGGAACTGATCGTCGACAAAGCTCCGGATGCTACGACCACCGACAGCCGCTTCGGCTATCACATCGCTGCAGGCTACGGCCAAGCTGCGTACATCGTGAACTCGTCTGACAATACGACCGACTTCAGCAATTTCTATATCAAGGAAGCTTACGGTGAGTATCTCGCGCCGATCGGGAAAGGCCTTACGATCAGCATCGGCAAGTTCGTGACCCCAGTCGGCAATGAGGTTATAGAAACCAGCGGCGACTGGAACTACTCGCGCAGTATTCTCTTCTACTATGCGATTCCGTATTATCACTTCGGCGCAAACGTGAAGTACGTCTTCAATCCGAAGTTTTCCTTTACCGGCTATCTCGTGAATGGCTGGAACAATACAGTAATTTCACACGAGTCCGGCGTCGGCTATAGCTCCGGCCTGACGTACGGTGGCAGCCTTGCCTACACGCCCAATGCTAAATGGTCCGCGATTGAAAACTACTTCGCTGGCCCCGTCATCGACGCATATCCAACCAATACGTCCACGATCAACGATTGGAAGCAGCTCAGTGACACGGTAATTTCGTACACCCCGAACGCAAAATGGGCCTTCGCCCTGAACGGTGACTACGGTTTTGGGCCCCAGGCTTGGAGTTGTGACACGACTTGTGCGAAGTCCGGTCCTCTCGAGAAGTGGTGGGGCACCGCCGGTTACGCGAAGTATACGATCAGCCCCAAGGCGTATTTTGCGTTCCGCTATGAGTATTACGAAGACCCGCAAGGTTATACCGGCTTGGGCGCCAACCATGCGCAAGAGGCAACCAGCACCTATTCCTACAACTTGACCAGCGGTCTTCAGGTGAGAGGGGAATACCGCTACGATTTCGCGAGTTCGCCGATTTTCCCGAAGGGGGGCAACGACTTCGTAAAGGAACAGAACACCGCAACCTTGGGTTTCATCTATTCATTCAGCAGCGCCAACGCCCGCTAAAACCGGCGTTGTCTGCCTAAAGAGCTACGCAGCACAAACCAGCAAAGGCCGCACGGCGTCCACCACCCGCCGGGCGGCCTTTTCCCTTGTCTGGCTTCTGCCAATTTCAAACAGCGCTGGCGAACCGCACAATGGGCGGTCGTCTGACGAGCCAGACGTCTGCCTTCAATTCCTTGAGAGCACGGCGCGCCCGCGGCCATCCTGCGCAAACTGAATCGTCGGCGCCGAATTCCGCGCAGCTTTGCGAGACTCCTCCGCCGCCTGCACCAGAGTCTTAGCCTGCACCTTTAGGTCGGTCTTGCCGGCCGCCACGGCGCCGTCGAAGGTCAGAAACGTTGAGGGCACGTACGTTGTGTCTGATCCGCCGACTTCGATGGCCTTCGGACTGGCGGGTGGTGTCCATGGCAGTATCCGAAACGACGGAGGCGCGAGCGCCCCGCCCATCGTCTGCGCAGCCGCCGGAACCGCACCCAACAGAATCAACGCCATTACACCCAAAGCGATTTTCATAGTTTCCCCGTTTCGACCGAGTTCTAGCGAAAAACACTTTGAGGGGCCGCAATCCGCCTGCCAGCCTTAGTACGTCGATTATCTGTCATCTTTAGAGCTACTTGCCGTCGAGAGCAGGCTCGGGAATCGGCAGCTCATAGCTGGTCGAGCGAAACACGCAGGATGTTTTGTGCAAAGCCTGCGACTGCAGGTAGACGCTCACACACCGGAATGTACCGGTACGCTCAAACCGACTGTCTCACCGCAGAAGTACTTCGAACCTCCGCTCAATCCAGCATCTTCATCGTGTGTTCGCGGACATACCAGCAAGGCGAATATCCCAACTGAGGAAATAAGGCTCGTGCGCACGTCTCTATGTCTGGCTGGTCGGTATAGATCTCATACTTGCTCCCTTTTAGTCCCGCTGCGTACAACACCGTAACTGTGTCATACGCCTTTGTCGGTCCACCCGTCGCCAGCCGTATGCGCACCTGAATGGCATCGACCACATAAGCCAAGATGGTTGCCGCCAATAAGGACCAAAACCCGCGCACAATGATTTTTTTGACGATCGGTGGCACTTTCTCTCCCGCTGAAGGCCTTTATCCTACCGCCTCTCGGCTCGCTCTTGCCATCTGACGTTCCAGCGCCCAATTCGCGTGCTCGGCAATAAGGCGGTCGTTCGATGCCGCAAGATTCCTCAGCAACCGAAGCACGCGGTCGCGCGCCGGCGAGCCTTCGGCAAACGCGGCATTCCCCAATGCGACGCATGCATTGCGCACCAGTCCGCGCCATTTGGCGCGTTTCACGGCGCTCTTTCGGAAAATTCTACGGAACTCTTCCTGTGTGAGGGAAGCGAGCCACTCGATCTGGGGCTCGAAGAATGATTTCTCCCATTGTTCGTTACCCAGCTGCGTGTCAGTTCGATCGAATCGGCGAGGCTGAAACCGCGACATCGCGGTCACTGGGGCCTTGCGGTTCCACGGGCATACGTCCTGGCAGATGTCGCATCCAATCGTCGCCGATCCCAGTGACGCGCGCAATTGTTCAGGAATCGCGCCGCGCAGCTCGATTGTCAGGTACGAAATGCAGCGCCGAGAATCGAGCACGTAAGGCTGCGGAAATGCATCGGTGGGGCAAGCGTCGAGGCAGCGCGTGCATTTGCCGCAAAGGTCAGGCGCAGGCGCTTCGCCCGCGGCAAGCGAATGCTCCAGCTCCAGCGTCGTGATGATCACGCCAAGAAACAGCCAGGACCCCAGCCGCTGGTTGATCAGGCAGGTATTCTTTGCGAGCCATCCGAGCCCAGCGTACTTGGCGGCT
This sequence comes from uncultured Acidobacteriota bacterium, assembly GCA_963753205.1. Lineage (GTDB taxonomy): Bacteria > Acidobacteriota > Terriglobia > Acidiferrales > UBA7541 > Palsa-295. The sequence continues at coordinate 168,594 of CAVWBL010000009.1, forward strand.
ACGCGCTCGACAATCGGTCCCGTATCGACGTACGCTCGCGCTTCAAACGGTTCGGCGAACTCCGCCCGCATCGCATCTATCATGCGATTGAGCTTTTCGCGCAGCACGTCATGGTAATCGTCGCCCCACGCGTAGCGCGAGATCCATCCCCGTGGCGATTCGCCGCTCTTGTGCTCGGCCTCGGCAGCGCGCGTGCGCGGCTGCGCTGTGTTGTAATTCAGTGCGACGACGATCAGGCTGTGAGCACCCTCAAGGACAAGCTGAGGATGCGCCCGGCGCTCGTCGTGCAGGTACTTCATCTCGCCCGCGTAGCCGCTCGCCAGCCATTCCGGCACATGGCACAGCTCGGCGAGCCCGTCGACCGGAGCCACGCCGCACAGATCGAAGCCCTCTGTGCGTGACTGCGCTTGCAGCCAACGCGTCTTTTCACCGGGTGTCATAGCCACATCATGCCCTAGCCCGTTCGGCCTGGAAACCCTTTCGCCCTTGTCCGGCGAATTTACGGATGGACCCCATCCAAATCTTGCATTGGCGTTCCCCTCTGTTGGCCCTTTAAATTACTCTACTCGGAAGAGGGCCGAGACTATCCGAAAGGAGCGTTGAACTGAAACCTATGAAGAAATACAAACTCGAATACATCTGGCTCGACGGCAAGAAAGCCGATTCCCGGGCTGCGCGGAAAGACCACAATGAAGGCGTTTGAGCAGCCGCCCACGCTTGGCCGACCTGCCGATTTGGGGTTTTGACGGCAGTTCCACCATGCAGGCCGAAGGCAAAGTTCGGACTGCATTCTGAAGCCGTGGCTCTGTATCCCGACGCCAGCCGCAAGGATGCGTATATCGTTCTCAGCGAAGTGATGCACCCGGATGGCACGCCCGCATTCCACCAATATGCGCGCCACGATCGAGAACGATCCCGATTTGTGGATTGGCTTCGAGCAGGAATACTTCCTCTATAAGGATGGACGTCCGCTGGGCTTCCCCGAGAACGGCTATCCCGGCCCCGCAGGGCCCGTATTACTGCGGCGTCGGCTACAAGTACATGGGCAACCTGGCGCGTACAGATCGTCGAAGAGCATCTGGATCTCTGCCTGGCCGCGGGTATCAATCACGAAGGCATCAACGCGGAAGTCGCCAAGGGCCAGTGGGAATTCCAGATTTTCGCCAAGGGTTCGGCCAAGGCCGCGGACGACACCTGGACCGCTCGCTATCTGATGATGCGTCTTTGCGAGAAGTACGAAGTGGACGTGGAACTGTATTGCAAGCCGATCAAGGGCGACTGGAACGGGTCGGGCATGCACACCAACTTCTCGACGAAGTACATGCGCGAAGTCGGCGGCAAGGAATACTTCGAGGCGCTGATGAAGGCGTTTTCCGACGAATGTACGCCGAACACATCGCCGTGTATGGCCCGGACAACCATCTGCGCTTGACCGGGCTGCACGAAACGCAGGCGATCGATAAGTTCAGCTATGGTCTTTCGGATCGCGGCGCCTCCATCCGGATGCCGGTTAACTTCATCAAGAACGGTTACAAGGGCTATCTGGAAGATCGCCGTCCGAACTCCAGGGCGATCCTTACCAGATCGTTTCGCGCATTCTGAAGACGATCAACAGCGTTCCACTGCCGACGGTTGCTGCGGCCAGCGCCGACTGACGCCGCAAAACGCAAGGAAGAGATGTTCAAAGAGGGCCAAGTCCCGCTTGGCCCTCTTTGTCGTATGCCAAGCAGGGTCGAAAAATCACCTTCCGGCCGAGTTGGCGGGTTGCGAATTTGGTAGTTCGACTTGGTAGCCGAGTTTGCGGAGTTGACGGATCATTCTGGCGGTGCGTGCTTGCCGAGATTGTTTGGTAACCGCTGGACCATGTTCCTCGTAACGTGGGCAAGGACCTTGCCGCCAAAACGGCGGGCAGCGCCCATGGTCCGTCATGGTCCGTGGCAGCTGGCAAACAGCCCGGCCCTCGCTCTAGCGCTGCCCAACGCTTACTTCGCCTCGCTCGGGATTCCATCCTTGACCGGTACCGGTAGCTCAACCCACCGAATCGCCGTATACGGACCCGTACGTACGGTGATGTGACAGGGACAGCGGGCGACCGCTTACCTATGTCGATTGTGAAGGTTTTGCGTGAACCGGTCTCCTGTCTTTTCCCTACTTGGCTGGAATAGCGCTTCTGCTTGTGCAGAGCGAAACCGCGTAATGCGTGTTTATTTCCCAAGCCGCTGCTACAATGCTTACCCATGGCAGACTGGCGCCAGATTCAAGCTCGCATCCGCAAGGCTAAGAACAGCCCCGATCCCGCCGCGAAGCTTTCCGAATTATATCAACGAACGCGCGATGGAATGGTGGCTTGGGAGATTGGTGCGGTCGAAGAGAAAAATGGAAGGAGCGACGACGCGGTGAAGTGGTACAAAGTTGCAGCCGAAAAATTCCGGCGCGCGGATTGGAAAAAGAGGGCCGAAGAAGCCCTCGCGCGCCTTGGCGTGGAAACGCCTGAAAAGCAGGAAGCAGCGGCAGAAGAAGTCGAATTGGAAAAGTCCGCAATGGAAACAGAACGCAGAGACTCACACGAAGAACAGGCTTTGCCGCTAGCCGTTGGCGAACTTGCGGAAGATGCCGATGACGAGGCCGCCGAAGATGATGCCTCCGAACCTGTCGCGGCGTCGGCCAACGCGCAGTCGGGCGCTCCCGGCGATGCGACAAGAAAAAACGGCGCCGCGGTCGCCGCGGTGGGCGCGGAAGGCGCCGCAGAGGCGCCGCAGAGTCCACCCCCGGGTTGCCTGCGCAGGCATTTGCCTCCTCGGTCCAGAAGTCGGGATCTCTGAACGTTCAGCAGCCGATCGCGGCCGCGTCTGCACAGCAAGAGCGGGCTTCCTACGACGCTCGCGATCCGCAACGCCCTCCGCGCACGGAACCGGGCCACCAGGCACCGCAATTGCCCTCGGAGCGTGCCGCGCATGGCCGCAGCGACCCGGCGCTTTCCTCTCGCATGGCGCATCTTGAATCGCTCCTCCGCCGTCTAATGCAAAGTCCGCTGCATCGGCTTAGTGAAGCGGACGAAGCACCTGCCGGGCCTGGCGTTTTTCTGCTTTCGGAAGCAGACCAATCTGGCTCTTACTATGTGGAGGCCTGCCAGACGCTTCGGGTCGGAGTCGGCAATCTAGTGCGGGGTGTGCGCGCGCAGAAAGGGAATCGCGGCCGCTTCAGCGAGACAAACCTGAAGCAGCAGCTTGCGGAATATCTGGGCATTAACGAAGCGAAAGTCGCGCCATACTTGAAGGATCATTGCGTGGTCCGGTGGATTCAGCTTGACGACGAAGCGACCAACCTTGCGCATTTCGCCATCGGGATCCTCAAGACTCCTCTGAACATCGATTGAGCGGACGCACGTACCCTGTCTCTTTCGGGAGAAGCGCTCGGGATCGGCTGCGTCCCCTGATTTTTGCCACAGACCTAGCCTTTTCGTACTAGTCTGAGCCTCCCGTTGGCTGCGTCTGGGTGCCATTCGCCCCCCTATTTACCCATTTGAACGCCCTGTGCTAGACTTCCCCTCCGGTTCCGGGGAAACTCTAATAGGATAAGCATTTACGGGTGTAATCCGGCCCGTGGGGGTCAGGCTTTTCGCAGGGCTTGCCTGGCATTTTGGGCTCGAGTTCATAATCACTTTACTACTCGTGTTTTCAGCGTTGAAGTTCCTGAGGAGAGCACATGGCAAATGGAGTAAGCAACAAGGTTTGGAAGACATTCGATTGGGCGCTGTGTAAGACGGCCGGCGTGACCTTCAACACAATCCAATTCTTCAACAAACATAATCCCAATCCTTCGTTTCACTCCGAAATGGTCCGATAAGCCGCTGCTTGAAGTCTTGGGAGAAGTCAAAACCCACCCTCGGATGGCCGCGCACCACGGACTCCCTCTGCCCCGATTGCGTGAAGGAAGCGCGCGAGGCGATCATCGAATGGCAAGAAGGATTGGACCGATCTCGTCCACGAAAAGGTCGGCGAAATCAAGGCGCAGATCATCGAGCGCGACGGCCAAGTCTGGATGGTGAAGGAGTGCCCCATCCACGGCCGCTACGAAGACATGATGGCCGTCGATGCCAAATTCCTTGAGTGGATTGAAAGCAATTTCCCGGGCCGCGACATTCCCGCCCACAACGACGAAGAAGCTGCACAATCATGGTTCCAGCACCGTCCGGCACGGCCGCGGCGCCGTTCTCACCGTCGACCTGACGAACCGCTGCAACATGATGTGCGATCCCTGCTTCATGGACGCCAACCAGGTCGGCTATGTCCACGAGCTGAGCTGGGAAGAGATACAGGAAATTCTCGACAACGCGACCAAGATCAAGCCGCGCCGCCAGATGTCGGTGCAGTTCTCGGGCGGCGAGCCCACCATGTCGCCCTACTTCCTCGATGCGGTCCGCTACGCCCGCAAAGTCGGGCTACAACAGCGTCCAGGCGGCCACGAACGGCATCGAGTTCGCCAAGAGCAAGGAGTTCTGCAAGAAAGCCTTCGAAGCGGGCATGCGCTATGCCTACCTGCAATTCGACGGGATCGGCAACGACGCCAACAGCCATCGCCAGGTCGGCAACCTGTTCGACGTAAAGCTGCGCGCCATCGAAAACATGCACGAGGCCGGCATCGAAATCGTTCTCGTCACCACGATCGTCAACAACGTGAACAACGATCAGGTTGGCCCGATCGTCAAGTTCGCGATGGAAAACCCGAAGAAGATCGCCTTCGTTTCGTTCCAGCCCGTTTCCTTCACCGGCCGCGACGAAGACATCACGCCTGAGCGCCGCATGCGCCAGCGCTACACGCTTTCGCATCTGGCGAAGGACGTGAGCGAGCAGGTCGGCAAGATCGAACCGACGCGCGATTGGTTCCCGATCTCATTTATCTCGCCGTTCGCCGGTTTCGCCGATCTCGTCCACGGTCCGGAAGCGCAGTGGGGCGCGCTCTCCTGCGGCTGCCACCCGAACTGCGGCGTCGGCACCGCGATGATGATCAACAAGGAAACCAAGGAATGGGCGCCGATCTCGCGCTTCCTCAACGCGCCGCAGCTCGTGAAGGACGTCACGGCAATCACGGATGCGGCCCGGGGCAAGAAGTTCTCCGCCTTCATGATGGCGCTGCGCGCTGCTGAAGAACTACGACGCCTTCCAGGCGCCGCCAAGCCTCAAGCTGAAGGACTTGTGGAAGAAGTTTGACAAGACCTGGGCCGTCACTAAGAACGCCGATAAGAAGTACGGCCGCACAAACCCGGAGCGCACCTTCGAAGATGCCATGAAGCGCCGCACCGAAGATCCATGGAACATGCTCTTCATCGCCGGTATGTGGTTCCAGGATCTCTTCAACTACGATTTCCGCCGCACCGAGATGTGCATCATCCCCTACGCAACGCAGCAGGGCGAAATCTCCTTCTGCGCGTACAACACCGGCATCGGCTGGCGGAAAATCATCGAAAACATGCACAAGAACGCCACCGTCGCCCAGTGGTATAAGGAGCACGGCAAGCACGAGATCTATGCGAAGGGCAAGAAGGTCGATCTCGAGAATTACGAGCACTCGCTCAAGATTGACGCCGAAGATGCCGCCCGCGTTCGCCATCTCGAGCACGATATCCCTCTCACCGCTGCCGAGGAGGATCGCATTCGCCGCAAGAAGGCCTTCGAGGAAGCGGCAAAAGTTCGTCGCATCTATGAAGAACTCGTCCTCAAGAAGCCCAAAGAAGAGGTCGTGCAGATTGGCACATTGCAGCAGATCAAGATGGCCGTCCCCGGCGCCCACGTGAAACCGGTCCAGATCGCCAATGCGAACAACGTCAAGGCAGAAGCACCGTCCGAAGCCGCGCCCGTCGCCGGCGACTAATCGATTGAAACCGTAGCGGCGCTGCTCGCTACGCCCCTTTTACTTGCCGCCTCCCGATCGCAATCGGGAGGCGGTTTTGTTTTTTGTAGACCGCTGACGACTGGCCACTTTGCCTTTCGAATCCCACAGAAGTTGGACTTCCGGCTGCTCCCCGCGATGCCTTCGGACACAATTCCGCTCCGCTGGTGTCTGTATCTGTCACCGGAGGAGCGATAGGAACCAAGGCCCCAGCCTCGGGTGTTCCGCAATTTCGAAGTCCGCTTCATCTGCATCGCGCTTCGACGCACTCCGCCGCATCGGTTTTCTATTCGTCGCTCTTATACTGGTCGGGGCCCTCTTTTATTACCTCACGCGTGCGGTCCAATCCAGCACGGCCCGCGCCACGCGCGACGGTTCACCAATCCACTCAGTAGCTGCAATCGGCCGAGTTTGCTAAAATTGCTCGATACCGAGGCCAAACGCCTATGCCGATCTACGAATACGTGTGCGACGATTGCGGCGAGCACTACGAGCGCATCGTCTTCAACCAGAAGACCAAAGTGACTTGCCCCAAATGTGAGAGCGGCAAGCACACGATCCAGCTCTCGGTTTTCGCCGCGCCCGCAAGCGGTTCAAAGGCTTCCGGCGGGGGCTCGCCCGCGCCTAGTGGCGGAGGTTGCTGCGGCGGCGCCTGCGGCTGCCACTAAGCTGATGGCCACCTCCCGCGAACAAGGCCGCGCCGAACACGCTGCGGCTACCGGCCACGAGCAGTTCGACGAGACAGTCTACGGCGTCATCTGCACCGCCTGCCACAATTACATTCTCATCGACAAAACCAACTGCCCGCGCTCCTGCCGCGAACACGAAACTTGCCGCCAGGCCTACGCCTAGTAGGCCACGTCCGCTGTTTGATGCTTTAGACTACCCGCGCCAAAAAAGATGCCTGCAGAACGCGAAGCGGTTTGCAGGATCCCTCTTGGTTTTCTGCTTCGCATGCTTCCTCTATCGACCAACAGTGCTGTATCCTTAAGCCGCTCTTTCCTAACCCAATTAAAAACTCAACTTTACCTCGGAGGCTCGTCCCATGGACGCGTTCGACCACTTCAAAGCGACGCAAAAGCAGGGCTGGGCACATTTCGTCCCGCTGGAAATGAACACCATGATTCCCGCGGCCAATCTCGTGAAATTCGCGGGCATTGCGGCGGGACAGCGTGTCCTTGACGTTGCCTGCGGCACCGGCGTTGCTGCAATCCCGGCCACACGGCTCGGCGCCAAAGTCACGGCTCTTGATCTGACGCCCGAACTTCTTGCCCGCGCCCGCCAGAACGCGGCATTCGCCGGCCTCGAAATCGAATGGCACGAGGGCGACGTCGAAAACCTGCCCTTTGCGGATGCCACATTCGATGTCGTTATCAGCCAGTTCGGACATATCTTCGCCCCGCGCCCCGCACTCGCGTTATCGGAAATGCTGCGCGTCGTGAAGCCCGGTGGCACCATCGCCTTCAACACCTGGCCTCCCACACTGCTGATTGGCCAGATGTTCGCTTTGGTTGCACGTTATATGCCGCCCCCGCCGGTTCCGGTCGCGCCTCCCGCTCAATGGGGCGATAAATCCATCGTCCTCGAGCGCTTTGGCAATTCCGTCCGCGACGTCACGTTCGATACGGGTCTCATGCTGGTTCCCGCTCTCAGCCCGCAGCACTTCCGCACCTTTACGGAGAAAACCGCTGGCCCCGTCATCAAGCTGGTCGAAATGTTCGAAAAGTGCGATCCGGCGAAGCTCGCCGAATTTCGTCGCGAATACGACGCCTTGTCCGCGCAGTATTTCAAAGATAACGCGATGCACCAGCAGTATTTGATGACGCGCGCGACTAAAAACTAAGCCGTGCGCCACCGCACTCCGCATACAGCGCTATTTGCTGCCCGGGCATCTGACTCTAGATTGAACGGCGCGGAGTGTCGGCTCCGCCGCTTGCGCATGAAACGCTCGCACCCCAAATCGCAGTCTTTGGCCTACGCTCGCCAATGCGCGTGGCTACGGGTCGTCTCCGGGCTGGCCCTGTGCGGTGCCTTCGCGGCCGCCGGCTTTGCGCAGACCGCGCAGCCGTCTTCGCAGACCAATTCGTCGCAACCTTCTCAAATCCAACTTGAGCATCGCGCGGCCGAACCCCAAGCATCTGCGCCCGCCCCGCCGACAATCGCAATCACCGTGCCCAAAGGCACTCCGCTTGAGGTCACGCTGGACAGGGAATTGCGCGTCAAGCGCGTCGGCCAGCCGGTCAGAGGACGCCTCGTCGAGCCGGTCTACGCGTTCGATAAACTCGTCATCCCCGCCGGCTCTGAAGTCACCGGTCGCATCAGCAGCATCCAGGGCGTCTCTGCGGGCGCGCGCACCGAAGCCGCTCTCAATGCCGATTTCACGCCGACTCGAAAAGTCGAAATCGAATTTGACGACGTCTCACTGCCCGGTGGCAAGCAGGTCCTGATTGCAACGAAAGTCACGCCTGGCTCCGGCCAGTTGCTCGATTTCGTATCGTCGCCGGTAAAGACGAATCAGAAAGAGACGATCGGCAGCGAGGCCTCTGCAAAAACGCACGAAGCCAAGCAGCGTGCGCACGACGAATGGAATGCTGTGATGAAGCAGGTAAAAATGCCCGGCAAAATTCATCGCCTGGAGCATTACGCGATCTCCCAGCTTCCGGCGCATCCTCAATATATCGACGCGGGCACGATCTATTTTGCGGAGCTGCAGGCGCCCCTGAATTTCGGCTCCGAGCCACTCACCGTGCAAATGGCACGTTCGATCGGCGATATTTCGGCGTCAGGCGGAGTTGTTCACGCCCGCCTCGAAATGGCCGTCACTTCCGCGTCAAATCATAAAGGCGATCCCGTGAACGCTGTCATTACGCAGCCGCTGTTTGAAAATGGACGCCTCATCGTCCCCCAAGGCAGCGTACTCGAGGGTTCTGTCGTTCAGGTCCGTCCGGCGCGCCGTCTCAACAGGAACGGCCAGCTCCGCGTCGCATTTCACGAATTGCGCTTGCCTGATGGCGTCCCGCAGGAAATCGAAGCCAACCTCGAAAGCGTCCAGACCGGCAAATCGGCCAACGTGAAGCTCGATTCCGAAGGCGGCGCCCAGGCCACCACGCCGAAGACGCGCTATCTCTCGACCGCAGTCGAAATTGGTCTTGCCGGGCTCGCCGCGCGAGGCGATCCGGATGCCAAGACCGCCAATCCCAGCGGCACGACGGGCAGCCGCATGGCCGGCGGCATTGGAGGCTATAAACTGGTCGGCGCGCTGCTCGGCGCCTTTGTCCAGTCTCGCACCTTCAGCTATTCGATGGGCGCATATGGCGCGGGCATGTCGGTCTACACGCATTTCATTGCCCGCGGCCATGACGTCGTCTTCCCCAAAGATACCGCGATGCAGATCGGCCTCGGCGTTCACGACGCCACTAGCCCGCAAGCCCCAATCCAGCAGCAGCCCGCCCGCAGCGGCAACTAAGCGGCACCTCTAATATGACGGCCCATCTTTGTGGCACAGGCGGTGTGCCTCGGCCTGTGCCGGCCGAGGCGCCTTTCAGTCCGGCTGTCGTTCTCTGCGTCTCTACGGTGACACCGGTTTGCATCCTCGCTCACTTGACCGTCACTGATCGCGCCGCTATCGTGTGAATGGTCAACTCGATCCTCGGAGATTCGCCAAATGAAATGCCTGAATTGCGATGCGCAAATGACGAACGTAACGGTGAAGACGAAGAAAGATTCGATTTCGTATGACATCTGCCCTCAGTGCGGCAGCCTCTGGCTCGATTCCGGCGAGTTGGACAAAATGGCGTTCCAGGTCGAAGGCAGCATCGAATATTGCGAAGCGGCGAAGGACCCCACGCCCGAGGACCAGCCGAAAAAATGCCCGCGTTGCGACGATTCCACGCTCGATAAAGTGAAATTCCTCGAATCGGACACTCTCTTTCTCCATCGCTGCCCCAATTGCGGCGGCTTTTGGCTCGATTCCGGCCAGCTGGACCTTGTTGATCAGGAGTTGACGCGCATTATGCCGGTCAATGGCCACGGCTTCTCCGATTTCGTCAACAATATCCACGTTCCATACTGGTTTCAGCGCGTACAGCAGCCCAGCGGCAAAATGGATTTTCAGGTCCATGTGATGCCGTTGCAAGGCGCCGAACTGAAAGGCGCGACCAATGACCCTTGCCCTCACCGCCACTCGCTTTTGAACAAATACTCGATCTTCTCCATGCCATTCGAGGGCTGCCCGGAATGCAAAGGCATCTGGCTCATTCAGGATGAGCTCAGAGAACTGAAGAACAAAGCCGACGATGGCTCTCTGCGCTGGATGAACGACGAAATCGAAAACCTGGAAAAGAGCGGCGCGGTCGTCTCCGAACTAAAATGTCCCAAAGGCCACGGGAATATGGTCTGCGTGATGTTCGGGAATTCCAAAGTTGTGGCCGATTGGTGTCCCGTTTGCCACGGAATATGGCTCGATCGCGGGGAGTTTGACAAAATCATCGACTATCTCGAGGACGAAAGCACCTCCATAAATCCAAAGATCCTCGAAAAGCAATTGCTCGAGGACCTGCGGAAAGTCTGGAAGGGCGCGCCCGAAGGCCGCATCGAAGAACTCCGCGACGCCGGTTCCACCCTTCACGCCCTGCTCAATGCCTCCATTTTCGAGCATCCCGACCTCTTCCGCATCTGCATGGGCATGCCCCGAATGTAACGACATTCGAGAGAACTCCGCGCCCTCCGACCTCCGATACGAGAATTGAAGTAGTGCCATGATCCTTCGATCGTCTGTGCAGCGATGTCTCCTCTAGGAATGATTTGGTTCGGCTCACGTGTGTGCTAAGAACGTGAGGCTTGAGATCGTAGATTAAAATGCGACACTCATGGTACCTGGTTCCATGGACCGGCAAGGCTCTTGCAGGTATATTCCTTTGAAGGAATGGGACGTAGAATACACCGACGAGTTTGGCGACGGGTGAGCCGGCCTGATTGAAGGTGAGCAGGAAGACGTGAGGGCTGGCGTTGCGGTCCTGCGAAGCATCGGTTTGTCGCTCGGCAGGCCCCACGTCGATCCAGTCGGTTCGTCAAGACACGCGCACAAGAAGGAATTGCGCGTGCAGCATCGCGGACGCCCCTAGCGGGTGCTTTTCGCCTTCGATCCGCGGCGCGCCGGCGATATTGCTCATCTTCCGAGCCAAGGCGGGAAAGAGACGCTGGTACCGGGAATTTGCGCCGCTTGCCGATCGGCTCTACGAACAACACCTTGAAACACTCCGCAGGGAGGGACTGTTAATTGGCTAAGAACTTTCGTGAACTGGCAGCAAAAATGTCGCCGGCGGCGCGTGCTCGCTCGGACGCGAAGGCCCGGAAAATGATGGACGAAATGGCGCTCGGCGATCTCCGTCAGGCGATGGGAATCACGCAAGAGCGGCTGGCGAAAACGCTACGCATCAACCAGGCTGGTGTCTCGAAAATCGAAAGCCGCTCCGATATTTTTGTCAGCACGCTGCGCAAAGCCATTGAAGCCATGGGCGGGGAACTTGAGATACGTGCAAAATTCCGCGGTCGTGAAGTGAAGATCCAGCAGTTTCGCCGGCTCGCAAAACGAACGCGGAGGACGAAAGCGGCAGCGTGACGACGAAAAGGAACCGTCTTGAGCGGCGCTACGGTTTCGTTCACCTTCACTTCGTTACACGCAAGAGCTGACGGCGAGGAGGAAAAGCGCAGCGGTTGCAAACGGCGCAACCGGTGCGGCATCCACGGATCAGGGTGAGCCGTAGCAACGATCCGGTGTTCACGCGCATTTTAAGCGACTTCGACTGGAGGTTCCACCCGCCCATAAGAAAAGAATTGGGCGTTGAGAGGCAATGAGCCAGTCAGCCGTGATATCTCGAAAACGAGAAGGGCCGATACATCCTAAGACGCGTGCCGGGTAGTTAGGCGTCACGTTGCTGCCATCGCTGAAACATACCAAACACGATAGGCTGCCATCCGCCACGCTGAGCTTTTCAAAAGCTCAACCGCTAACGGGTTCGGGGACGACTGTTTTTTAGCGGCTTTTTTGGCCTGACCGCGCGGGTGCCGCGCTCGAAGGCCGCGGCGCTAGGTTTAAATCTTCAAATCGCGCGCTAGCGCCGGGTGCCGTGCGGGGCTGGCGAAGCGGGCGGAGTTGCGAGTGCTGGGGGCTTCGCGGGAGCGGCCAGGTTCGTTTGTGCGGGCATTTGCTTTAGGATTTGGCCGAGTTTCTGCATTTCTTCTCCGTAACCGGCCCAGTCGCCATTTCGCAGACGCTGTTGCGCATTTTCAAACTGCTGGTTGGCTTGGTCGATCAGATTTTTCAATGTGGAAGGGACCGCCGTTGCCGGGTTCGTCGACGCCGGTCCCGCCGAAGAGGTCGAGGCTTCTTCCGTTTGGCCGGTTTGGCCGCCGAAGATGGCGGTGAGCGCGTCTGCCAACGTTGGCTCCATCGCGACGTGGTCGGAGTAGGCCACAATCACGCGCTTGAGTTCCGGGATGGAAGAGCTGCTCTGAGCCTCAAGATACAAGGGTTCCACGTACATAACGGCGTTTTGCACCGGCACAACGAGCAATGTGCCGCGCGTGACGCGCGATCCGCCCTGATCCCATAGCGTCAGTTGCTGCGAAATGGCCGGGCTCTGATTGACGCGCGACTGAATCTGCTCGGGTCCGTAGATCAGCTTGTCCTTCGGAAATGTAAAGACGAGGACTTTGCCATAGTCCACTCCGTCGCAACGGGCGGCTATCCACGCGATCATGTTGTTCTTGCGCGCGGGAGTGAACGGAAGCATCAAAATGAATTCCTCGGTTTTGCCCACTTCGGGCAATTTCATCACGGCGTAATACGGATTCATGGGTGTGGACGCGCCGTTGATCGTGCGAGTGGCGATGCGCCACAAGTCTTCCTTGCTGTAAAACACGCTCGGGTCGGTCATGTGATAGACCGCGTATTTGGCCGCCTGAATCGCGAACATATCCTGCGGATAGCGAATGTGCGAGCGCAAATCCGACGTCATATCCGACAGCGGGTGGAAAACGCCCGGGAAAATGCCTTCGTAGGTCTGAATAAGAGGATCGGAAGGGTCTGCGACGTAAAAAGTTACGTCGCCGGTGTACGCGTTGATGACGATCTTGACGGAATTGCGGATGTAATTGCCCATTCCCTCGGTCGGATCGGAATACGGATATTGGCCGGAGGTCGTGTAGGCATCGACGATCCATTGCAGAGAGCCGTCGTTTGCAACCACCATGTACGGATGGCTATCGAAGGACAAAAATGGCGCAAGCTTTTGCACGCGCTGCAAAATCTGGCGATAGATCATGATCCGGCTGTTCGGTTGAATATATCCGGAAAATAAAATATTGGTGTTGCTGAAGTTCAAGGCAAAGAGCAATCGCCTCCATAAGCTGCCGATCGCAATGCCGCCTGGGCCTTGGTAGACGGTGTAGACGTTGTCGTCGCCGGATGGATAGTCGAATTCCTTGGCGCCCGTTTTCACGAGGCAATAGTCGTTTGAGAGCTGGCCATAATAAATTTGCGGGCGCGTAACCTTCAGCGAAATGGAGGACGCCGGTGGAATGTCTTTAATGAAGAGCATCGGCAGGCCATCCGGCGTCGATTCGTTCACCGGGCCCATGCACAAGCCGTATCCGTGAGTGTAAATCAGGTGCTGATTGACCCAGTTTGGGTCGGGCAAGCTGGAGGCGGAAAGCTCGCGCGCCGAAAGCGAGACCTGACGCAGCTGCGAATCGATGGTGTAGCGATCGTAGTAGACGCTCGAGAAATCGTAATAGGTTCGGATTTCCTGAAGCTGCTGGAACGTGGTGAGCTGAGCGTCCTGATCCCAGAGGCGCAGATTGCGCATCGTGGCAGCGTTCTGCTGAATCGATTGCGGCGTGAGATCCTGAATATCCGGAAAATTGCGCTGGTCGAATTTATTGAGGCCGTATGCTTTGCGAGTGAAAGCGATATTGCGCGAAATGTACGGGAGTTCCTTCTCCAGTTCGCTCGGCGCGACGACGTAATTCTGCTCGATTGCGGGAGCAACCAGCGCGCCGAGAATTGCAGCGATAAGTAACGCGCCGACGGCGTATTTGGCGGGCCGGATGTTGCCGTTCGATACTCCCACAAAAAATGCAGCAGCGGCCAGGATACAGAAGCCGAACAGAATCCAAAGCACGGGCCAACCCACGTGGATATCGGTGTATCCGGCTCCGAACACAAGGCCGGTGGGTGCGTAGACAAGGTCGTACATGCCGAGCCGAGCGCGCCAGGCGAAAAGCAGAAATAAGACGCCGCCCAAGACCATCAGGTGACGGCGCGCGTTCCGTCCCACGCCGATTCCGTGTGGCGCCGCCCAAATGCCGCCTTCGATCAGGTAAGCGACGGCGGCAATCAGCAGGCTTACTATGACGGCGATTAGAAGCAGGTGATACACGAAGAAAATAAACGGAAGACGAAACAGGTAAAAACCGAGGCGGATACCCAGCACAGGGTCTGTTTGGGCGATCGGGACACCGTGCATTGCAAAAAGATAGTCGTTCCAGTGTGATGCCGACCATTGGGCAACTATCCAAGCCACGAATATGAGTCCCACCCACATGAATCCGCGAAAAACGGAAGGGAATTTCTCGCTGCCGGGAATTTCGAAGCTGTGCATGACGGTAAGATAATGCGAGCGGTGCGAAACGCCTCGCGCGATGACGAAAGTGAGTCCGGTAAGCAGAAGAAAAACAGCGGCGCCGAAAACTCCCAAGCCGAGTTGCGTTCCCAGAATTGTGCTGAAAATTTCGCGGTAACCGGTTTGCGAAAACCAGAGCCAGTCGACGATGGTGCCGATGCCTGTGGAAAAGAACAGACTGACAACGACAAAGACGAGAATGAAAGCTGCAATCCAGATTGCGAGACGACTTCGACGCACACAAATTCTCCCACGTTATCTGACCACACGCGGCGTCTGCTGTCAAAAAACTCTGTGTGATGTTCGCGGCTGCAAATCGCAACGGCGTGCAAGCGCACTGGCGCCTGCGTCACGGCAGAGCGTTGCGCTGGCGCAGAACGTGAGGAGCGGGGACGCGGGAGTGTGCCTGCCGGCCTTGGCGGTTCGCCGCCGCTGAGTCATCGTTGATACAAATCACATACTCTGTGGTGATACAAATCACATACTCGGTTAGGGTGTTGGCGCTAGATATCTCCGAGAGGAGAATATCGATGAATCCCGTGGTTTGGATTGCTGGCGCTCTGGTGACAGCCTTGCTCGTGTTTTCCATGATTGTGTATCGACTCTCTCATTGAGCGGGCAGCGGACGCAGTAAAACTACTCGCGCTTCCTCCGTGCCGTACGATTCCACGCGCGGTCGGAAGAAGCGTGAACAAAGCCCGGCAAAGATCCTCCTTCCTCCGCCCCCTATGGGGCCTCTCATCAGGACTATCAGAGGTGGAATCCCGCAGGCACTGTGCAATCTGAAGCGCGTCTGCGCTGCGTTTAAACCTTTGCAGGCTGTGGACATTTTGGCCGTTGACCGCGCGGGCAAAAATTCGCGAAACTATTGAATCGGCAAGCCTTCCGAATTGAAGCGCAATTTGTGCAGACGGAAGATGCCGTGCGATGAGCGAGGTCGCGCTAGAAGGAATTTGAGATGAGCGATTCAGAAGTAGTTGGCGAGCTAAATCCGCCGGTGCGGCTGATGTTGACGCCGGGGCCTTCGTGCATGGACCCGCGAGTTTACCGGGCGCTGGCTGCGCCGCTGGTGGGGCACGTCGATCCGTGGTTCACGCGGATGATGGGCGAAGTGCAACTGATGCTGCGGCGCGTTTTCCAGACGCAGAACCGGATCACGTTTCCGATTTCGGCGTCCGGATCGGGCGGCATCGAAGCCGCGGTGCTGAACTCGTTTGAAGAAGGCGACGAGTGCATTATTTGCGTAAACGGCGCGTTTTCCGAGCGCATGGCTGTGACGGCCGCACGGGGTGGGGCGAAAATTATTCGCGTTGAAGTGCCTTATGGCAAGACGGTCGACCCGCAGGACGTGGTTCGCGCGGGGAAGGGTAAAGCCATTAAGTTCGTTGGGCTTACGCATGGCGAAACATCCAGCGGCGTGGTGAATCGCATCGAAGGTTACAGGAAAGCAGCAGACGAATTAGGCGCGCTTTTGGTGGTCGACGCGGTCGCTACTTTGGCAGGGGTGCCGCTCGACGCGGATAAGCAGCGCATCGACGTCTGCTTCAGCGGGACGCAGAAGGCGCTCAGCGCGCCGCCGGGAATGGCGCCGATCACGGTGAGTTCGCGGGTGGAAGAGTTCGTCCACAAGCGGAAGAAGCCGGTGCCGAGCTGGTATTTTGACCTGTTGCCGATCATGGATTATTGGGGCCTGGAGCGCACGTATCATCACACGCCGCCGATTTCGTTGATATACGGGCTGCGCGAAGCGCTCCGGCTGGTGCTTGAGGAAGGGCTAGAGGCGCGTTGGCAACGGCACGCGCAGAATCAGCGGGCTCTGATCGCGGGGCTGGAAGCGATGGGGCTGGAGCTTTTCGTGAAAAATCCGGCGGATCGGCTGATTACGGTGACCGCCGTGAATATTCCGGCCGGCGTGGACGATAAGAAAGCCCGGATGCAACTGCTCGACGAGTTCAACATCGAAATATCCGGCGGGCTCGGGCCGGTGAAAGGCAAGATCTGGCGCGTGGGACTAATGGGCTATTCGAGCCAGAAGACGAATGTGCTACTCTTTTTGACCGCACTGGAAAAGGTGCTCGCCGATCAGGGTTACGGACGCGTTTCGGGCGCGGCAGTGGTGGCGGCAGAACAGAGTTATCAGGAATCGTTGCGGCCTGCTGGAGCGGGCGCGCACAAATAGGGAAAAACGTGGGGAAAACATCGACGGTGACGATTCCGAACGTGGGGGCGATGAGCCAGTTTATTCCTCCGTTTGACGTGCCCTCGAAGGTGACCGATTACGTCTATCACTGCCGGTTTTCACATTGCTACAACGGGATCGCCACGCGGCACGCTGACACGATGGATTGCAAATTTCTAGTGGATGGCAAGGGCGTGCTGCTTGGGTTGGCGCATCCGGGGTTCGTCGAGTTTCGCTCGAAGGCGGGGCGCAATCCCACCGATCGCGAGGCGAGCTATGTTGCTGCGGAGTATTTGCGGGAGCGGTTAGAGCAGGAAGATGAGCATTCGCTTTACGATGTTCCGGCAGCGGATGTGGTGAGGATTATCGGCAAGCTGGGCATTCATTAGACGTAGCGGCAATTATGTGGCAATTTTGTCTTTAAGGGAGAAAAACGCTATGAAGATTGCTATGGCTGCGGCGGTTCTGGCTTTGGTGGTTTCGCCTGCTGCGCTGGCGGCGGGAGATGCCGCTGCCGGCAAGGCCGTTTTCGAGCAGCATTGCTCGCCCTGCCACGGTCAGGACGCGATGGGCAATACGCCCGTGGCGAAAGCGTTCAATGCGGATTTGAACCTTCACGACCAGAAGGCACAGAGTTTGAAAGATTCGGACATCGAGTTCATTATCAAAAACGGGAAGGGTAAGATGCCGAAGCCGCCCGGCGTGAACGATGCGGATATTCCTAACCTGATCGCATTCATCCGCTCCTTGGCGGACAAGAAGTAATAGCCTCTATTTGGCCCGCGCCGTTGCGAAAAGCGGCGCGGGACACGCATTACCGGTCACGCGTCGGACAGGGATTCGCCGAACCCTGAGTTTTCCTTTAGTTCGCCTGCTTCGACAATCGCGCCGCAATCGAGACATTCCAGGTATTGAGCGTCGTTATCTTTTGCGATGACGCGCGTGCGCGGGTGTTTGCAAGATTTGGCCGCATCGCCTGCATTCGTTTCCGGGATCATTTCTCTCCAGCCTGATCGATTGTAACACCACGCCCTTCTCCTCTTGCGGCGTCTAACGCTGTTGACAAAACTCGTAAATATCTCTATCAGATTGATTCCAGCCGTTTTCCTGGACGAAAGAGGAAGAAGAATGAAGGTCGATCCGGTAGCGCAGCAACGGCTGGGCACGATGCTTTTTTACGGCATCGTGATCGTACTCGCTTACTTTACGTACCGCATCCTTGGGCCGTTCCTGGTGCCGTTGACGTGGGCGGCCGTGATGGTGGTAGTGGCGCATCCGGTATATGTGAAGCTGGAGCGCCGATGGGGTGCGACGCGGGCCGCCATTGCGTCCACCCTCGGTGTGGTCCTGATTTTGATCGTGCCCACGCTTGCTGCGACGTATGCCTTCGTGCAACAGGGGATCCAGGCGGTACACAGGCTGCAGTCGGCGGTGGCCAACGGGCATTTTGATTGGGTCAACCATCTTTGGGTACGTCTCCAGGAACGATTTTCAGGCACGGGTCCGGGCGATCTGGCTTCGACGCTGCGTCGGTATGGAGAGCAGGCCGCGCAGTATATCGCGGCTCAGTTGGGAACGATCCTGGCGCACATGGCTCGGTTTCTTTTTGAGCTGTTCGTTACGGTTGTGGCGACATTTTATTTCTTTCGAGACGGGCGGCGGATGTTGACGCGCTTGCGCGATATCCTGCCGTTTTTGCCGGGGCAGCGCGAGCGGATGCTGTCTGACACGCAAGACTTGATATTCGCGAGCGTGATATCGAGCGGGGCGGGCGCTCTTGCGGACGGCGCGTTGATGGGAGCGGTGTTTGCGGCTACCGGGGTCGGGGCACCGATCTTTTGGGGCGTGATGATCGCCTTTTTCTCGTTTGTGCCGGTAGTGGGATCTGCGGTTATCTGGATTCCCGCATCGCTGATCATGATGGCGGAGCATCAGATCGGGCGAGGGATATTTTTGCTGTTGCTCTGTATCGTAATCGTGCTCGTGGTGGACTACTGGTTTCGGCCGTGGTTGATCAGCGGGCGAGGAGAAATGGGCGGGCTTTCGGTTTTTATAGGCGTCGTAGGAGGGATATTTGTTTTTGGGCTGCTCGGAATCATTTTGGGGCCGATTGTCCTCGCGTTGATGGCGACTTTGCTCGATCTCTATACGGCGGGTTCGCGCCATGGAAACCGGCTTGCCAAGGCGGGTGAGGGCTGAAGCATAGGCGTGGTAAAGTACGCGCTCTAGCTCGGAAGAGAAATCATTGATGAAGACAAATTCTAAGCCACATTACATGAGCCTGCCTCCGGAAAAGCTGCGGTGGCGCTGCGATCCCGCGTTGATTCCATTTCAAACGACCGCGGAACTTGAACCGGTTGGCGGCGACATTGGCCAGGAGCGGGCGCTGCGCGCGTTGCGTATGGGCGTCGAGATGACCGCCTCGGGCTACAACTTGTTTGTCTGCGGGCTTTCAGGGATCGAGCCGCGGGGGAATGATCGTGCGGATGATCGATCAGATGCATCCGCAATCGGAGCCCGCGCCCGATCGCGCATACGTGAATAATTTCAAGAATTCGGACCGGCCCAGGCTTTTGACACTGCCGCGCGGGCAGGCGAACGCGTTCAAGAAAGAGATGGATTCGGGAATCGATTTTTTGCGGCGGCGGATTCCGCAAGTATTCGAAGGGGAGCCTTTCCAGAGACAGAAGACACGCATCGTGGAACGCTTTACGCAGCGCGAAAAGGAGCTGATGGACGACTTCACGCACCGCATTGCGCGCGAACAGTTTGCGCTGGGACGGATGCAGGTTGGGGCCGTGGCCTTGCCAGAGATCTTTCCTGTGCTCGAAGGCCAGATGGTGCCGATCGAAGAGATTCCGAAGATGGTGCAGGACGGGAAGCTTGAAAACGCCGCAGCGGAAGGGATCGAGCGCAAATACGATCAGTTCCGGCAAGAGTTTACGGTTGTTTACCGGAAGACGCTTTCGCTTTCGCGCGAACTCGCGAGCGAGATGAGTTATCTCGAGCAGGAGGCGGCGTCAGTTCTGGTGGATGGCGTGATTGAGGAGCTGAAGGAGAAATATCCGAGCACGCAGATTTCGGAATATCTCGAGGAGGTGCGGCATCACATCCTCGACAACCTCGATCCGTTTAAGGAACGCGAAGGAGAGGATGACGCACCGCCTCCTGTGGATGCTCCTTCGGGAGCCGCTCCGCGACCGGAACGCGGGGAGCGAGAGCGGGATCCATTTCGCGTGTATGGCGTGAATGTGGTTTTGGCGCACAGCGAAAACGACCGATGCCCGGTGATATTCGAGACGGTGCCTTCGTATGCGAATCTTTTTGGAACCGCGCACCGGAGTTATGACGCGAGAGGAGCATGGAATTCGGATTTCATGGACCTACGCGGCGGGTCGTGGTTGCGCGCGGACGGCGGGTTCCTGGTGATGTACGCGCTCGATGCGTTTACCGAGACCGGTGTATGGAAAACGCTGAAGCGGACGCTGAATCACGGCAAGCTGGAGATTCAGCCCGTGGATGCATTTTTTCCGTTCAGCACGGCCGCGATGAAGCCGGAGCCGATTGAAGTTCGCGCGAAGGTAATTCTGATCGGCGATCGCGAAATGTATGAACTCCTCTACGACTACGAAGACGACTTCAAGAAAATTTTCAAGGTGCGGGTCGAATTCGACGAAGAGACGGTGTGGAATGAGGACGTGCTGCGGCAGTACGGCGGGCGGCTGCGGAAACTGAGCGACGACGAGAAGCTGCTGCCGTTTGACCGCGCGGCCGTAGCGGCCATCCTGGAACACGGCGTGAGACTGGCGGGACGGCACGGAAAGATCACGACACGCTTCTTCGATCTCGCGGACTTGGCACGAGAGTCTTCCTACGCCGCACGTCATTGCGGCGGCAAAGTGGTGACGGGTGAGCACGTCAAAAAGGCGCTCGACGCGAAGAACGAGCGGCACAACCTGCTCGAAACGAAAATCCGCGAAATGATCGAGCAGAAGATGATTTTTATCGATACGGCCGGCGTTCGGGTAGGGCAGGTCAACGGGCTGAGCGTGATGGAGATCGGCGGGTATGCCTTCGGAAAACCGGTGCGGATCACCGCTTCGGCGGCGATGGGGAAAACAGGGATCATCAATATCGAGCGCGAAGCGAATTTGAGCGGACGATTTCACGACAAGGGTGTCCAGATCATTTCCGGATACCTAAGGCGCACATTCGCGCAAGATAAACCGCTTTCTTTGTCGGCCAGCGTCTGTTTTGAGCAGTCTTACTCCGGTGTGGATGGGGACAGCGCGAGTTCGACCGAAATTTATGCGCTGCTCTCGGCGCTGTCAGGTTTGCCCATCCGGCAGGACCTAGCCGTGACAGGTTCGGTGAATCAGCAGGGTGATGTGCAGCCGATTGGCGGCGTGAACCAAAAGATCGAGGGATTTTACGATGTTTGCCGGCTTGACGGGCTGACCGGTCAACAGGGAGCTTTGATTCCGGCGCAGAACGTGGAGGACTTGATGCTGCGCGACGACGTGATTGAGGCGGTTGGGCAGGGACGCTTCCATATCTTCCCAGTTTCCACCATCGAGCAAGGAATCGAAATCCTCACGGGCGTTCCCGCGGGCGCGCGAGCCGCAGGAGCAGGGAAGTTCGAGGATGGAAGCGTTTTTGCGCGCGTTGACGCGCGGCTTCAGGAAATGGCGGAAACGATGAAGAAGTTTGAGCCGTGATCGCTCACGCGCTGCATTTCCGTGCGCGATACTTTTTCAGAAATAGCGGTGCATTTGGAGCGTGATTTCCTTGGTTTCGCTGCCCCTTTGCAAAGTGATTTTGTATTTGTGGCCTACCTGACGGAAGAGATCCCGCACGACAAGCAAGGAAAGGTCTGCGGCCGGATCGGTGTCGACACCGGCAATGATGTCTCCTTTCTTGATACCCGCGGTGGCTGCCGGGGAGTTCGGCTGCACGTTCGCCACTTCGAACGTCTTGAGATCCGGACCTTTTGCGACGATCAGCAGGCCGCTCTTGTCTTCTTCGTCGGGATCGGCGAAGTGGGTGTTCGGTACGAGCGTCAATTGGCGATGCGGAAAGTCAAGAATTACGGTGAAGCGGCGCAGGATGCGCGATCCGATGGCTCCCGCCACCGGAACATCAGAGGCCGGAAAAGGCTGGCTGGAGTAGATTGCAAGGACATCGTCGATCGTATTCTTGCCAACCTCAAAAGCGCGGAGCCTGCCGAGCGCGGCGTTCGCTTCGCCGCTGAAAGGGTCGGCGGACGCGATGGTTCTGCCGCGCTCGCCATTCATGTGATGCGCGCCCAGAAATTTGTCGTCAAAGACAACCGGCGCATCGAGCGCGGTTTCCACCAAGAAATTCAAATTTCTCTCCTTGCCTTTTTCAAGTGCAACGCGCACTGGAATCACAGGAATACCGTTTTTTGCGGTGAGAGGGAATGTTGTCCCTTTACCTGCGTATTTGTAACTAGCGGGCGCATAGGCTCGCACCGTTTGTCTTGCGAAGTCGATTTCGAGAACCAGGTTGGCCAGAAAATCGCGGCCAAGCGTGCCCTGGTATCCCAGGCCGGTCCGCGGAGCGAAATCCGGGTCGGGCTTTGCGGGCAGGGCAGCGAGCGGTACGTCGAGGTCGTCCAAATTCAGAACGGGAGACGATGGATTCGTACGATCGATCTCCGCAGCGCGTTCGGGGCCGATCGAAGAACTCTCGGCAGTGGTATCGAGAAGGAAGAGCGAAGGCGGACTGACATTGACGCGCGCGGGGAGAAAAACAAGATTGTCTGTAAATTGAGCCGCGAGTTCGGCGGCGTTGCCTCCGTAAGCAAACCTTGGCGCCGGGACGGGAGGATTCGTCTGGGCGCGCAAGAATATAGCGGCACTCAAGACTGTGCCGAGAGCCGTCACGGAAATTTTCGACCTAATTTTCATAACCTCGCGAAACTAGCAAGACCGCGACGCGATTACAAGCGAAGCCTTTTGTCGTGAGATTCGTGCCCACAATGTGCCGCGCTGAAGGCCGCGGCGCTTTCAACCTACTTCAAACCTCACGGAGACGGAGCAACGTAACCTTCGCGGTAGAAGGTACGAAATTCGGGAGTTTTAGTTTTTTTCTGCTTGCGGCTTTGCGTGCCTGAATCGACGATGTCGATCGAGAGTTTGTGGAATTCACCGTCGTGGTCCGGCGCGATTCCGAGTACGTATTGGTTTCGCACCGCCGCGGCGATTTCACGGTAAGCCGGTGCGTAATCGTCAGCGGTCTGCGGGAAATAGGCGCGGCCGCCGGTGATTTGGGCGATCGAGCGCAGCGCCTCATCCGCACGCGCGAAAGCCGGCGTGGGCCCAGAATCGCTGGGCGACGTCCCAGCGGATTTCTTTTTCTTCTTTTTTGACGATTTCACGGGCGCATCGCCACGCAAGGGTCCTCCAAGTCCCACAGCGAAGACAACGACGTCATCCGCACGAAGTTTCTTCTCGAGCAGATCCCAATGGCCTGACGGCGAATCGTCGAGTCCCGTGCTGAGCGCTACGACGGCCTTCTTGCCGGGAGCGGCGGGGAAGTGGTCGAGAACCGCGCGAAGAGAGTCGTAGAAGTTCAGATGGTCCATGCCGACGATGTATCTAGACTCATCGATTGAGCCTCGGACCGCGCCTTTGTCTGTCGTAAATGGAACCAATTCATGGACAGATTCGGCGTAGACGAAAAGGGCTGCTTTATCATCGGGTGCGAGGCCATCGAGTAAGGAGGATAGCGCCAGAAGATGCTGATCGTGGATCAGGAAGACGGCAGGGCCGGTTTCCATGAGGACCAAAACATGGGCAGGGGCTTCAACCGGAGCGAAGAAAACGATGGGCTTTTCGACTCCGTCATCGAGTACGCGAAAGTCCTTTTGAGTAAGGCCTGGATAGAAATTTCCGTTCCGATCAAGAACGCTTACATCCACCGCCACGAGGTCGCTAGAAGTCTCTATGGGTTGCTGGCCTGCGGAAGCGAGCTGCTGTGCAGCGGCAATTTCCGCAAGCACGACCGACGAGAAAAAAAGCAGGAAAAATGCAAACGGCCACGCCGCTTTCAAACGACGTGGCCGTTGCGCGATCAGCATCGCGGAGATCAGTTTCCCGGAGGCGCAGCACTCGATCCGGATGGAGCGGACCCTGTGCTCTTTGGCGTGCTGAGGTAGCCCTTTGCCTGGTTCTTGCTGAGATCGAACACAACAATCTCGTAAGGGGTCCGCGCGCCGTTTACAAAGAACTGGACGGGCTCGTCGACCGTTTTGTCTTTCTTCGGGATGTCCTTGTCGTCTGCGATGACATCCATCGTATATTTATAGTGTTTGGCGTCGATCTTGGTGAGCCGCACCTGAATCGGGCCGACGTGCTCGGGTTTCTTTGTCCTCGTGAGTGTGAAGTCGTAGATATCGCGATCACCCATGTGCTTGAGCTCGTCGAGCTCTTTTTCGTTTGTAGCAATGAGGCCGCTTTGCACGCCCAGGTCGCCCACGGTGCGGGTCAAGTTCGCCTTGGTCGCCTCGAGATCCGCTTTGGTGGCGTTCAAGTCGGTTTGAGTGCCATTGATTTGAGTGGAGACCTGGCCCAGCTTGGTAGTCGCGTCGGCTTGCACTGCGCCGATCTGCTGGCGAAGCTGAGCATCGCTCGCTTCCTGAGACTTTTTGATCGTTTGCGCAAGCGTTCGTGCACGAGCGAGCTCATCCTCGGTTAGACCGAGCTTTTGAGAGGTT
Source organism: uncultured Acidobacteriota bacterium (assembly GCA_963753205.1). Taxonomy (GTDB): domain Bacteria; phylum Acidobacteriota; class Terriglobia; order Acidiferrales; family UBA7541; genus Palsa-295. The sequence goes on from CAVWBL010000009.1 coordinate 193,084, forward strand.
ACGTCCAACTGGCCTTTCAGGTCTGCGATGCGGGAATTCGCCTTATCGATTTCTTCCGCAAGCGCCTGATCCTTCTTGGTTGCTTCCGATTGCGCTGCGGCCAAAGATTGCCGCTGGCTATAGCTCGCATATAGCAGATAAGCAACAATCCCAAACGCTATGATAAAGAGCAAAATAACCCAGCGCGGCAGACTCGATGTCTCAACGATAGTCGTATCGCCGGACATGTTTGAACCTGAACCCATTAGAGCCTCCTGAGGGCGGTTCACCGCCCGATTGAAGGAATTATCGCCGAGGATGCGCCGGAAGTCTATCCCCGACGGCCAGCGCGGCTTTTCGCTGCGGGCCACCGGGCGACTACCGAGGTGGTCAACCCGCCGCGCGGCGTGAACTCGCCGCTGACACGGCACCAGACGGGCTTGACGGCTGCGACAATGTCCCGTTGCATTCGATTCACAGCGTTTTCGTAAAAAATCCCCAAGCTCCGGTAGGCGAGCAGATACATTTTTAGAGCCTTGAGTTCGAGGCAAAGCTTATTGGGCTGGTACTCAATGGTGATGGTGCCGTAGTCGGGAAGGCCCGTCTTCGGGCAGATGGACGTGTATTCCGGGAAGCGAATGGTAATCTCGTAGCCGGGGAAGTGGTTCGGCCATGTTTCGAGAACGGGCAGTTTGGCATCAATGCCGGCGCGCGCGTGTGCGGCGGTGTATTCGGGCATTCTGTTTTCCTTCCAACATTATCTTACACTGGGAGTACCGTTTACACCCGACTTGCCCAGCTTATGGCGTTCCGTTATGCTGCGTTTCAGCCGTAAGACGCTCGGGGGATGTGCGACGAATGATCTGCCCGCAGTGCCGCAGCGCAGACTGCTTTCGGTCCCACCGTTCAGGCCCTTCCGATCTTTTGGGAACGCTGGTTGGATTGCGCCCATGGCGATGCGATACGTGCAGCTACCGCTTTTTTGCCGGGCGCGTCGCAGTCGCATTCGCAGGCTACGCGCATTGCCCGCGGTGCGGGAATTTCGCGCTGGACCGAATTTCGAGAGATCGCGTGGATAAAGGAACGTTGGTTGCGCTGAAGCGGTTTCTGGGGTTTCCTGCTTATCGATGCGCGCCGTGCCGGGAGCGTTTCTTTAGTTCTCTCCCTTACCGGAAGATTGTGCCGTCCATGGCCTCATCGGTCGGGACCACCTGCCGGCCCGAAAGCTGACCGGTTGGTTCCTCTGATGAAGACTCCCGCGTCTCCTTTACCGGCCGGGAGCGAAATCGTCGCCCGGATTTAGGTTTGTCCCAAGAGAAACCAGGAGCCGGCGGAGCTTCGCGCGGTCGTCCAGGCCCATGCCCACCATTTCAAATCCTGCCTGGTGCGAACGCACGAATCTGCACGACGGCCTGCATGCTGATTGAGCGCAGGCCCGCGGGAATTTTGAGTGTTGCTTCAGTGCCGACGGCCAGCTGAATGTCTCCGCTGAGCAAGCCACCGTCAAGGCTCAGGACGCTGATTGAGGAGGAGTATTTTCCGCGCGCCGAGGTGATGACGGCAGGAACGTCCCGAGCGAGGCGTACTCTCCGGTAGCGCCGGTGGCGGACCACATCTTTGTCAGGCATCGGATCGAGCGGGGCGAGCGCCATCACTTTTGTGTCTAGCCCGGATTGTGGCAGAAAGCTCTTCATCCACTCTGGATCAAGTTTTATCAGGGCTTGCGCGGCGGCGGTGCGAATCTCTTCCGGATAGGCCCAGCCGAAGGCTTTGCGCGACTCCACAAAATGCCGCAGATGACCTGCCGCAGCGGGTGCACGCATACGGCCCAGGGCCTCAATCGCTTTTACGCGAATGTAGTCGGGCACTTCGGGCAGGATTTCGCCTTCGGCAAGGCGCAGAAGTTTCGGGGCCGTTTCAGAATCGCCGCACATACCGATTTCGTCGAGAGCCAGCGGAAGGGCCATCGTGTCGAGCGATTCGATTGAATCCGCGAGCAACTGGCCGCGCTCCGGCGCGCCGGCGATCGAGAGTTGACGGACGACCGCATCATGAAAGCCGCGGCCAGAGTGGCGCAAGCTTTTCCGGTAGAAGATCACCCATCGCGATCGGATCGAGGCGGCTGAGGAGGCCGATTACCGCCGCGGCTTTTGCGGCGTGGCTGGCTTTTCAGAATTTCTTTCAAATGCCGCGCGCACGGGCCGCCGAGCGCTTTTGCCAGTGCAACCAGACTCTCGCGCTCGGTGCGGCGTCCAGAGCGCGCAAGGCGAATCGCCAGTTGCTCTCCAGCGGTCTGCGGAACGCGCATCAGCACGCCGATGAGTCCCTCGGGCATCGTCTCGCTGGTGAGAGCCTCCTCGATAAAATCTGGAACGCGATTTTCGACGCCGATGCGCGGCCGCAGACTCTGCACCCAAGTGGGACGGATCTCTTCCAGATCAGCGAGAGAATCGAGCGCCTGCTGCATCGCATGGTAGTAGCGACGCGACGCGGATTCCTGGCTCAGGCGCACGAAGGCAGCGCTCAGGAGCGTCTGCAGCTCGGCATCCTTTTCGGCGGCCATCTGCTCGCCGATTTGCTTCAACGCCTCCTGCAAACGCTGGTTGGCTGCCTTGCTGTAGAGTCCGCCAAGTTGACCAAGGCCGATGGCGGCTTTCTTGCGGGCTTCGGCGTCTTTGTTGCGAACGCATGCTGCGTATTGCAAGAGAATATCTCCTGCGACGTCTGCTTCGCCGCGGCCGAGCAGCTCTTCGACATACTGCTGCACGTTGCGCGGCGGGATGCACCAGGCCTCCTGCGACGTGAGCACCTGCGCGTTTGCCGGATTCTGGAACGGCAGCCCAGAATTGGCGGTCGAGCACGTCGCGCATGCGATTCCATCGAGAGACCGGCATTCGCCATTTTTTCTTCGCGCGCCTTCAGAAGCTTGCGCAAGCGTTTCGAGTTCGTGGCCCATGCTTGTCGAGCATCTGCCGAACGGCATTCACTCGCACTTCGCCGCGCTGGAAACGGTCGAGCGCAAATCGAATGGCAAGATTTTCGGCGAGACGCAGGAGCATGGCTTCGTCGATTTTTGCCGAAGGTGATTTGGGCCGCGACGGTCGCGAGCGCTTGCCGCAGAGTGACTTGTGCGTTGGCTGGAAGCGAGGCAAGACGGACTGCTGCCATGCCGCTGGATGAGTTGCGCCGAACTCTTTGCTATTGGCAGCTTCGCCGAACTTGCCGAGCAGCCGCAGCAGACTCTGCAGTTCAGCCTCTTGCAATTGCGGCAACGGATGGGAGCTTTGTGCGGCACCACCTTGTCCGGAGCCGCCGGAGCCAGAGCCGGCCCCTGCTCCGTAGCCTCCGAAGCCGGCGACGGCTATCCGCTCCGGTAACGACATCGTCGGTTCTGTCCGCGTAGTAGCCGCCTCCCGGGCCCGCTTGGCCCGAGTACGGCGCCACTAGAGCCCGAACCTGAGCCTGTTGCTGCGCCAGCCCCGGCTGTTCCTGCCGCCCGGGCCGGTGCTGCCAGCACCAGTTCCGGCTGCCTGTCCACTGCCTCCGGGACCGCCGTGGGAGCCTTCCGCGGCGGCGATGAGTTGAATCATTTTCTCCGGGCTGCGGAACCAATCCTGGACCTTGCCTGCGTCGCGCGCCGAGAGTCTTGGCGGTGAGTTGCGCCGCCACGCGCGCTTCGGAGTAGCCGGCAGTCCTCGGCCACAAAGCGAATTTCGTTTACGCGGATCCCGGAACGATCGTGTTTACCGAAATTTTCTCCAGGCGTTCGCCGAGCGGCCGCGGCCTTGGGCCCGGTTTCCATGAAGGCGCGAACGAGGCTCGTGAATTCTTCGCGCGTCACACTTGGGTGAAAGCAGATGCTGGCGACGCCGGCGGCGTCGAGCAGGTCGGCGAAGCTGCGTTCGGCGGTGCGTAGATTCGAGAGGTACTCCATCGAGCAGAAGCTGCGAACCGGAAGCTCCCAGCAACAGGCCCGCTTGGCCGGAGGCGTACGCACGGCTTCTTCGAGCTCCATCCAGGCGGACTTCGAATTGCTTGGCCGAGCGGGTGTGCTCTAAACCATAGAGCCGAGCGAACTTAAGCAGGACATTGAGACTGCGGACGAAGGCGCGAGCGGTATTCCGAATCTCGGTCTGCGGGCACCGTCAGTCCATCTGGAGGGGGGGCCATATTTGATGCTCATTACTAGTGTACTAGACCAATGGTGGGGAATGGTACGGAAGTACTAAGGTTCGACTGAAACGTGGCCTAATCGGACAGGTTTTCCCTCAGGAGGGAAGGCGAACTATCTATGGTGATGCCGAGGCCTGTCGCGCACGGGACGCACGCGGCGAATCACTTCGCTGGCCCAGAGTTTTTCGACTGAGCAGCACGAGCGAGCCATCCTCGAAACCGCAGACGGCGCAGAAGAAATATTTCGGAAAGGCGGTGTGATAGGCGTCAACGCCCCGGCGGGCCAATTCGCCTTCCAGCTGCCGGATCGCCTGCGATTACGGGACCTCCGGCGCGGCGCGCCGAATGTCTCAGCCTGAAAGCGGTCGAACAGAGGCTCGAGGACGCTCGGAATTTCAGGGGCGGGAATCACGATGGAACGTTGGCTTGCTTCACGAAAGGCGATCTGGTGGCGTTCGGCAATAGTCTTTGCACGCGGTCGAGATGGCTGAAGAAATCGAGCGCCCAAGGCTCCGTCCCGGCACTGCCGGCGAGAATGCGGCTCCAGATTCGCGCGCGGCGTCGTTGCCGCGAACGGGCTCGCGATTCTCGTCCGCTTCCACGAGTTCGAGGCCGACGGCGCGAACATCAGGCCCAAGATCGAGCGGCTCGACATCGAGCAGGTACAGCATGCTAGGCCTCGTCTTCGGCTGCAGCTGACCGGGGAAGTTCGCTCTGGAATTCGGGGGATTGTTTGCGCACTTCGAGCCAATCGAAAAATGCGTCGGGCGTATCGAGCCAGATGGCGAACCAATGCGCCGATTTCGTGCTTTCTCGGCGCGCTTCGTTGGGTCCACTTTGTGATTGCGCGCGATCATTTCCGCGCGGCGGCGCCCCAGGCGCGCCATTTCGCGGACGCGTTCGGCCGCGGCGCGTTCGCCCTCGGCGAGAAATTTGCGCAAGAAGTTCGTCGAGCCGAATCAGGCACATCTCGGCTTCTTCGAGGGTCGAGAAATGCAGGAGGTCGGCGAATTCCTCCTCGTACAGACCTTCCGTATCCGAGCGCGTGGACAACACCACGCGCAAGCCGGCCTCTTCAAGCACGCTCATGATGTAATCGGCAGACGTCTTGCCGTCGGCGCCGAGCTGCGCAATCAGCTGCCGGCGGATTTGTTCGATTTCCGCCGGCGTGAATTTTTGAACCCCGAGCTGCCCGCGCAGCTTCGAGAATCATCGCTTTCTTGCTGGGCGAACCCTCGGAATGGTGGTCGTCTGTATGATTTGAATTCAAGAAAACCTCAGTGCAATTTATGGGTGGCGGCAGTCTCACTGTCCGACCCGGTCTCCAGGATACGGCGATAGCGTGCCACGTTGCGGTTATGTTCGGCAAGGGTGCGGCCAAAAAAATGTCCACCCTGACCATTGGCCACAAAATAGAGATAATTCGTTTGGGCAGGATGCAGTGCGGCATCGAGAGAAGCCCTGCCAGGATTGGCAATCGGTCCGGGCGGTAGACCCCGATGGGTGTAAGTGTTATAGGCGGAGTTCACCGACAGATCGGCGGGCTTGACGTCTTGTTCGTGCAGGCCCTCAAGCGCGAGCGCATATTGTACGGTCGGGTCGCACTGGAGAGGCTCTCCGATTTTTAAACGATTGTAGAAAACGCCCGCCACCAGAGGGCGCTCGCCCTTCTGCGGTGTCTCCCGTTCGACGAGAGAAGCGACAGTAACAGCTTCCGCGACCGAACGGTCATCGGGAAGGCCCGCGGAACCATCAGGATCGAGTTCGTTCCAGACCGAGCGGAACTCTTTCACCATCCGATCAGCGACTTCCGTACATGTGGTATGTCGGGTGAACTCATAGGTGGATGGAAATAAAAAGCCTTCCAGCGTCCGTGCATGCGGCGAAAGGTCCTGGATTGGCGCTGTATCGTGAATGGCGGCCAGAAACGCCGGGCGCGAACAGATTCCCTGACGATCCAATTCGTCCGCGATGTCAAACATCGTCCAACCCTCGGGAACAGTCACAACGTGAACGAAAATCTGGCCGTGCGCGATCTTCCAGAACACCTGGCGCGAATCGAGCGGTTGGTCAAAAAGATATTCCCCCGCCTCAAGCCTCTTACGGAAGTGCCAGTCGCTGAAGAGTGCGAAGGCGAGGCGATTACGGATAATGTCGTTCTTTCGAAGAATGCCTGCGATGCCCCAACGCGAGGTGCCGCGGGGGATATCCACGAATACCTGAGCGGGGCGATGGCCACTGTAGGGCCGCACGATTTGGGAATCAATCCATGCGGCACCGGCACCCATGGCGGAGATGACCAGCAGCGCTAGTAAACCGAGTCGCCGCACGATCGATTAGTCCCTCTCCGTGGCCGAAGTCATCGGTTCGCGCCGATGCTCGAGATAATCTCGCAACAGGACGGCAGCGGCTACATCATCGACCGTTCCACGTTTTATGGCAGCCCGGCCGTTTGTTTCCGAAAGCGTTTGCCGCGCCTCCCAGCTCGTCAGCCGTTCATCAATCATTTCCGTCTCGATTTTGAGTGTTTTCGCCAAACGTGCGGCAAATCGCGACGCTTCAGCAGCCATTTCGCCTTCTTTCCCCGTTATGTGGAGCGGCGAGCCGACGATGATATGCCGGACCGAGTGGCGTTCGCAGATTTCGCGCAGCCGCTTCAGGTCCGCGAGGCGATTCTTGCGCGAAATTATGGCTAATGGGTGCGCTGTGAGGCCCAGTTCGTCCGAAAGCGCGAGGCCGATCCGCTTACGGCCGTAGTCGACCGCAAGGATCCGCTCCGCTTTTGGAAGCGGACGAAGGCGCTCTTGCGACTTTTTCTGTCCCATGGCGCTCACTGTTTTCATTATACGTGACGGTTAAGGCCACAAACCTGCGCGTACCTTTAGAACCGTATGCGAGTTGTCCTTTGATTAACGGCGTATTATTGCGACCGACCGCGCCTGCCGCTCTGCCACTGGGACCAAAAGCCTTCGAGTTTCATCTGCTGCTCGAGATCGCTTGCATGCAGAAGCTGCTCGACTTGCGATCGCGATTGGCGTGGGGCGATTCGCTGCGGAGTATCGGCAAGCGCATAAGCCGTGATCGCCGCAATTGCCGACTGCTTTTTTAAATTGGCGAGATTGACCCGGTCGAATGTGTCCGACGAGGCGTGGTAATTGAGAAGGTAGTTGGAAAAGTCCTGTTCGGGCAGGAGCGTGGGGATACCTTCGAGTAGAAAGTCAAAATTGTCGGTCTCGACCGCGGCATCAGTCGCGAAGCTATTCACGCCAAGCTGCTGTAGCGGCGCGAGGGCTTCGCGTACAGCTGGCAGGATATCGCTGCGACCCTCGACCGAGTAGCCGGACACAGCGCCGCTGCCCGAATCGAAGACGATCGCGGCGACGGCGTGGTCGAGTTCAGCGCGATGAGCTTCGACATAAGCACGCGAGCCCAGGAAACCCTGTTCCTCGCCATTAAAGAGAATAAACCGGATCGAGCGCCGAGGCAGAGAACCGGAGGAGAGGATTACACGCGCTGCATCGATCACCATGGCGGCGTTGCAGCCGTCGTCCAACGCGCCTTGGCCCAGATCCCATGAATCGAGATGCGCGGCGAGGATGACGAAATCATCCGGTTTGTCCCAGCCGCGAATCTCAGCGATCACATTTTTCACCTGGATGGGGCCGGAGACTCTGTTGGGCATCTGAAAATGGGCACGCACAGGCCTTGCTGACGACAAGAGCTGAGCGAGTTTTCTGGCGTCATCGCGCGCGACAATTGCTTGCGGAATTTTTTCCAGTACGCCACCGCCCGGCGTGGACGTATGGCGGTAGAGCAAATCCCCGGGGCGGGTAGACATCCAGAAGATTGCCGCAGCGTGAGCGTTCACCGCGCGATCGATTATTGCGGGAGCGCGCGTGTATTCGTTCAACAGATCATCGACGGACGCGATCAAGTTTTGGTGAACGAATACGATCGCGCCGCGTGCCGCATCGCCAGCTTTGGCGAATTCGGCAGCGTCGCCTGTGCCGACGTCAAGGATTCGCACTGTGATTCCCGTGGCGGGCGTAACCGGAGGGGACCAGCCGGTCGATACCAGATGAAGAGTGAAATGTTCCGCAGCGATTACCTTGGCTGAGGTCGCGCCTTCGGTCCAACCAACCGGAAGAGTGAACGATTCGGTCTTAACAGCGCTAATCCCGGCAGCGCGAAATGCGGTGACCGCCCCTGCGACTGCTTTTTCATTTGCGGCCGTTCCGGTCAGGCGTCCGCCGATCGAGGTTGTTAGATAGCGCACATTTTCCTCGAGCGAAGAAGGACCGAGCGCGCTCTGAATCATTGTCGGCGCGAGTTCCGCACAAGTTTTTTGCAGCGAACAGCCTTGTGTTCCGGAAGCTGGCTCATTGGAGAATGGATTTTGCTGCTTGGGAATGATTTGGGCATGAGCCGCTAACGCAAATCCCACAGAGCAAATTACAAGGGACTGAGCGGCACGCTTGATAGTGGTCGAATGCATAGTGGAAGCTGCTGGGACGGAAATCGGATTATATTCGAGGTTGTACCTGAGGACGATCTCATTCTAAGTGCTTAGGAAAATTTTCCTTGACGGGTGAACTTTCTACCCTATATACACATTCCGCTGTATAGTCCCAGTACTTTATGTTTTTCAATTTGAGACAGTTAGCCTTACGCGTCCCTTTGGCGGGTTAAGTGCCATAGTCAGCGAGTTCGGCGGACGTTAGTCCAAGGCGACCCGGCCTCGCGTTCAAGACTGCAGCTTAGTTGGATGGCATTTAGACTCCGATTGTTCGCAATCGATTCTAATCGCCGCTCACAGTACATAAGACTAAATCTACAGTTTGCCAAACGCGGATTAGGCAAACGGGGGGAATCTCGCGTGAAGAAAGTTCGTGTCCTTCAAGAGCTCGATCGGAGTGCGGAGGGGCATTCCGAGAACAAGCCAAACATGTACGTCTTCTATAACAAGCTCACGGGTGCCGCCCAGTTCCGAGCGGAGGCACTTGCCGGAGAGCAAGACAGTGTGGAGCGCGCAGCGGGACTACTGGCGATTCAATGTCTGGTACGCGGACAGGATCCGGACAATTTTGTGGTTCTTGTGCCGGCGCCGGATGCTCTTTCCGGACGCCTGGTGTCGCGCGCTAAAGAATTGCTGAATGAGGGCCGTTCGTTTGCCGGTCCTGCTCCGCTCAGCCCGCGACAGAAGGAAATCCTTCAGTCCGTGGTACGGAATCAGGCGAATAAGGAGATTGCTTCTAATCTGAACATCACAGTGCGGACCGTAAAGTTTCACATTTCGTCTCTTCTGAGTAAATTCGATGTGCAGAGCCGAGGCGAGCTGGCACGCAAAGCCGCGAGCCTTTTGGGAATGGGCGACCAGCCGGTTTCTTCTCCGGTTTCGGCAGAGACGAGTGCGCAAGCGCCGTTGCGCGAACTGATGACCAGTGCTGACGCGCGCGCTGAGCGATCGGCGTCGACGCTGCGTTTTCCCGGAAGAGCCCGCACCGCTTAGTTTGTTTCCGGCTGCTACCGGGGGCCGGGCGTTTGCTGCGCAGCACGGTTAAGTGAGCTTGATTTTGCTCACGTCAACCGTGGCGGGCGGGAATTTCATCTTCATGTCTTCCAGTGTTTCCGCAATGATGTGCGAGACCGCGAGGTTGCGGAACCACTTTTTGTTTGCGGGGATAACGTACCACTCTGCCGCGTTGGTGCTGCACCTTGTCAGAACGTCTTCGTAGGCCTTCGTGTAGTCGTCCCAATATTTACGCTCGGCGAAATCGGATTCAGATATTTTCCAGCGACGATCCTTGTCGTCGATCCGTTCCTGGAAACGCTGCTTCTGCTCATCTTTGCTGATATGAAGGAAAAATTTCAAAATTCTGACATGGTTTTCGCGCAGCATCTGTTCGAAGGAATTGATCTGGTCGTAGCGCTCTGACCAAACCTCTTTGGGGACCAGATTGTGGACGCGCACGACCAGGACGTCTTCATAGTGCGACCTGTTGAAGATGCCGATGTTGCCGATGCGCGGCACCGCGGCGTGAATGCGCCAGAGATAATCGTGATCCAGTTCTTGTTTCGTGGGAGCCTTGAAGGGCGTCACCGTGCACCCCTGCGGATTGATTCCGGCCATGACGTGGCGAATCGTTCCGTCCTTTCCGGCGGCGTCCAGCCCTTGTAAAACGACAAGCAGCGCGTGTTTGTGCTCGGCATACAGCAAATATTGTTGCGCGTCCAAACGCTCGATGGATTTCTTGAGGCTGGCTTTCATCTTGTGGCCTTTCTCCCAGCCGAGCGTTTCTTCTGGATCGTATTTTGAGAGCTTCACTTTGGTTCCGGGCGTGACGATGAGTTCCTTGCTGAAATTCGTGGCCATGGCTTCCTTTCGTTCCGCTGCGCTACGTCGGCGCGCAACTCGCTCCAAACTACCACGGGATTTGGTAATCAGGTTGCACCGTTCTTGCATTTGAAGTGGAAACGCCCATGGTCGGGTTCGTTTCCGCATATTCGGTGCCCTGACGGCAGGATCGGCGTGCGTGGCTTCGTTCCGCAATTTTCCGACGGTCGTGCGACAGGATCACGAAGACAAACAGCACCCGAAAGAAAATGGTCGGAACCATGAACCAAATCCGAAGAGACTTACATTCTTGGCGTGATTAGTCAGGAACGTCTGCCAAGTCTGCGACGGCGCCGGAGCAAAGCGCGAACATGTCGTAGGCAACTTCGCGCAATTCAACCGGCTCAGTCAGCAGAGAGTTTCGGGTGGGTACAGCGCGCCACAGAACCCATTGCGGCCGAAGGAACTGCACGATCAGGCCCCGCTGCCGGGTCATTGCTGCCGCTGCCAGGTCATTTCCACACGCACGGGCACTTCATTCTTAATCGGCATGGTTAGGAGCTTCGGCGGCTCAATTTTGAAATCGGAGAGTGTGGCCGGAATCGTCCCAGTCAAGGTGATCTCATTCCCCTGACTTACCAGTTGGAAGGGAACTTGCTTGTAGGAAACGGTCTGACCCGCAAACTGGACTTCCAGGTCGACATGGATCGTCCCTGCTTGAATCTCTGGTTCCGGCAGTTCGGTCCGTACTTCGATCATCGGGAATTGCGCGCCGCGCGTCACTTCAAGCATGTGAAGATCACGGTTGCTGTCACCGGAATCGAACGATTTAACGGGCGCTGCGATCAAGAAATTGCACTGGTTGGCTTGGCAGACACCTTTTCCTCGCGCCGCATGGCTGACGCCGTCGGCCTCGTGCAGCGGATGAGATATGTGATACGTGAGCGTCGATTTCTCAAGAACCCACTGGGTGTCTGCTCGGAGTAGCGTCGGAAACACTAGCAGCAAGAAGAGCGTCGGTATTTTCTTCTTCATGCGTTCGTCCCGTTTGAAGCGCTTCGTCGGCGACTGCGGAAGAAACCGAGCGCCAAACACCCTTCGCCGTTGCTGCGAATTCGAGTTCATTACTGGCTCGCGTCTGCTTCCTCGCCAGTGAGCGTGTTTGCGGAATCGGAATGCGTCAGACCGAGCGCCGCCGCCACGCGGTGAGCCGACCGCGAAACCGAACCCGATTTAATCGACACGGACAAAATCGCGGCGCCATATGCGGCAGCCGTGATTATCGCCACCTCTCCGTGGTACTTCGCGATCCCATGCACTCGTTCTCCTTGGCTCTTTTGACTAAAAGCCATTTCCCCGAGTATTGGTGTCAAAATCATGCCTGGTCCGTGAATCCAAGCCAGAGCTTTGTGCAGGCGGATGGGTCCTTCGACTTTGGTTCCCGGAATTTTGGGCGCAAAGATTGCGTAGTACGCTGTCGCAAAATACAAGCCTGCTGTCGCCGAGCCGAGCGCGGCATGCAAATCGCGGTCTGTCGAGCTTGTCGTCCTGCCCCCAGCGAAGCCGCCGCTGACGACCGTGGCAATGAGGGGGATGGTCGTGATTAGCCCAAGCCGTTGATGAACTTGCAGCATATGCGACCGCCTGTCGAGCCTCGCCTGTTCCTGTGCGTTCCCCTGGGTCTGGGTCGGAGAGAAGCCGAGACTTCCTAGCGAAAGCGCTTGGCTCAAGGTCAAATTCATCTTTTGCTCTGTACCTGCGGCAATCGTCACTTTAGCGACCTTGGTAGCGAACCCGGCCGCCGAGACGGAGATCTCGTAATCACCTGGCGCGAGGTTCGGAACGTTGTATGAACCGGCCGAATCGGTCTCCGTCGCCGTTGCTTGCCCGGTGAGGACACCTTTGATGGAGATTTTGGCATGGGGAACGACCTTGCCCGACGCATCGGTGACGGTTCCAGAAAGCACGGCGCCAGCGACTTGCGCGTGTACGCGAGGTGAGGTCAGGAACAAAATTACTAAAATCCCCACTCCAACCTTCGCCGCTCTAGAGTTCATATGAGGTTCTCCCCTGATGGCAGGCTTGTCGGAAACAGCAAGCCCGACCTCGTGATGAATCAACACTGCGTAGCCCGCTCGGAAATTCGTGCGCGCTCTTCAGGAATGCCTCCTCTGCACTGCCGGGTTCGATACGGAACTGTATCAGTTGGCCATGAAGTGCCGCTGTTTTATAGATGACAAATCGTTCATCTTCGATACGCTTAACCTATCGCGGCGATCCTCAAGGCGCTAGGTTCTTGAACGAGTGAGATGCCTCTGGTGCGACGTCTTTGTGCACGCTTTCGACTTGGTGCGAACGAAAAGCCCTTCGTACCAGACTGCTCTCTCGCAATTTGGTGCCATGAAGGGGGAGCAAAGCCAAACCACGGAGCACGTCTTTCAATAGCGCCCACTGCTGCCTGAATTGAATCAGTCCACGCCAGCCGAGCTTTCCGAGAAGAGCAAGGCGCAAACGTGCCAGGCTGAAAAACATGGTGGACACCGATGCCGGAATGTCCTCCTCGCGATAGTATTCGTAGAACGCGCTGTTCATCGAGGCGGCAGACTGCACTTTAATGAAGTTCCCTGCCAGGCGGTTCTTCTGATCGGCAGCAACCAGTCGGAAAAGTTCCTGGAACATCCTGGAATCGGCTGCAAGCATCTCGAGCTTGAAGAACCGGTTCACCACCTTCACCGTCAGCGGATCCCACAGGTAATCGTTCATGAGCAAAGGGAGCGCGAGGTGGAAAAGCTCAATCACGACCAAATGGATGCGGAGATGGCACTGGTAAGCGTCGCCCATGCATTCGTACAGCCGCGTCGTGTCTCGCGTCACTCCACGCTGAAACGCCGTGATGGCAGTATCGAGATCTTTCGTGAACTCGTAGGTGTCGAAGCCGTTCAATTCTCTGTCGATGATCGCCGCGATTTGCCGGATCTGCACCGACGACAGGGCCATTCCGACGCTGTACAGTGGGTCAACCGTGTCGCCCGCATCGCCGATAATGTACCAGCCATCGGGCGAATAGCGTTGGCGACATTCCCACATGTACGAACGATAAGAATTCGTGTCGGCCACCGTGCCGCTGCGCACCAACTCTACGATCATTTCGTGCTCGCGCCCGACGCAATCCAGGAACTGCTCCATCGTGCGCACTTCACCATGAGGATAGATGTCCTTGCGGTAGGTGATGCCGATGCTCATGAATGGCACGTCTTCGGGCGAGCGCATGGGGATGCACCAGATCCAATTGCCCTTTCCGAAAAAATGATGCGTCGCAAAGTAAGGAACGAACGCGCGGTTCTCCTTCTTCACGGCCCGGATGCGTCCTAGAATCTCAGGATCGAAATTCATTAGCCGAAACCAGAAAACGTCCTTCTGCTCCGCTACCTTCTCTTCGAGTTGTAATAATTTCGCAAGCACGCGGTTGCGACCTGTCGCGTCAATCAGCCAGCGCGCCTGGCCGACGCGTTCCTGCTTTGCGCGATCCCGTATGGTTAGGGTGTGTAGGCCGCCGGCGCCGTCACGGTTGAGATCGATCTGAGCGACCGTGCCGTCGATCATCTGTACGCCGTGTTCCAGGTTGCGCCGCCGCACCTCACGATCGAAAGTAAAGCGGTTTATTTGGAACGAAAGCAGCGGTGGTACTGTGGGAGTTTCGTCGACCACGTAGGTTCGATCGCTGGGACTGTCGATGTCAACTTTGAAGTAATAGGTGAGGCCGTATTTTGGGTAGTGCCTTTCGATGAGGTAAGCACCCAGTCCAAGTTGCAGAAGAAAATCAATGGTGATTTCAACGAAGGATTCTCCGACGATCGGCCGTTTCTTGTGCGGACCCTCGACTACAGCTACCTTTAGGTTCGGAAAGCGCATCTGCAGATAGGCGGCCGCAAGCTGGCCGACTGCTCCGCCTCCCATAACTAAGACGTCGCTGGTCATGGGCCTTTAGCTTTCAAAATCCGTCCGCCTGCGATTGCCCGTCCGGCAGGCATGCTCATTTGTTAACGTTTATGGTCGCTTTCCGAGATTGTTGCAGAATCGGTTCAGATGATGGGGCCGAGTCTGACACATTCGAGATGAGCGCGTTCTTCACTGATTCGGGGATTGCATTCGCGTGCGCGACTAACTGGCTGACCTGCCACAGCTGCGTGCTCGTCAGCTTATCTCTGAATGCTGGCATTCCCGACAATCGGATCCCGTTGGCCGCTTTCCAATAGGTTTCGGCGGCGGGATCGTCGGTCACCCCCTTGCCCTTGAACAATTGTGTCGGTTTCGGGAACATTATATTCACATAGTCGACCGGATGACCCGGCAAGCCGTGGCACATCGCGCAATCGTTCTTGTAGATGTCGGCTCCGGCCAGCAGATTCGGTTCGTCGGCAGCTATAGGAGATGCTCCGAGGTGCTGCCTTTCGATGTGCGCGCGGAGAGCCATGTTCGCCATCTTCTTTTCAAATGGCATCATCGGATCAGCGACCGCGACCGGCGCCGAGCCCGAGGCAAAGTAGTAGTACGCTCCCACCGCCACGACGAAGACACCCAAGATAAACCCGACAAGAATACCCTTTATCATTTTTGGCTCCTTGTTTGGAACTGTGCAATCAGCGAACGCGACGGCCAAAACCGACGAATGTTTGGCATCTCGCGCCCGGTGCCGCGCGATGGTCAATCGACCCGAGACGCTAGCAGATCAGAATGAAGGCACTTTGTCTTATAGATGACAACTTGTTCATTTCGATTGACCCCAATATCAGGGTAGCGTTCGCCAGCAGCGAATGGCGGTCCGATCGCTCTCCTGCCAACGATTCGTAGGAAACTTCAGCTGTGAATGTGATATCGACACGGCATGGCAGTGGCGTTTGCGCAATCGCCCAGATCAGCTGATTGAATTTGAGTACGCGTGGCTCGCAGCGAGTCGCTGAAAAACACCGCGTGCGCAAAAGCCGGCTTATGGGTCACAGCCTTCACGGATCAGGCCAGACCGATCAGGGGCGAGCATCTCGGAGGCCGAAGCCATCCATTTGGCTTGTGAAGGCCACGCGAATAGTTTCGAAATCCCACACGAGTTGCACAGGCGACGAGATTACGGCTTGTGCCTACGCATGACAGATCGCCCGCCGAAGCCGAGGAACTGGCGCAAGAGTCTTTCGGTTCAATTATTCCCCAAGATTCACACCTGTCGCGGGGATTCGAGCTTTTCCACCTGACTGCACCGGCTAACCGTGAACATGGCGCTCATGCGACTTCGCAAGATCCGGTATCCGGAGGTTTCCCTCGATGCAGGACCAAAGCCAACGAGGAAGGCCCGCGGCCCTTGCCAGAGTTGGCCTGACCTTCGACTGACCGGCATGCTCGACAACGTCACCCTGAGAAAGGCCGTCGATCAACTGGCTGGTGGATATAGAGAAATATTCGTTCTCCACGATGTCGAAGGATATCGACACCACGAGATTGCCCAGACCCTGCGTTGTTCGGTCGCTGATTCCAAGTCCCACTATTCCAGGCTTGGCGCAAGCTTCGTAACCTGCTGCAGGAAGCCCTTCGCAGGTGGGCGCGAGACGACCTCTAATCTATGCGCAGGTCAACACTGATCAACACCTCAGCAGGGGCTGCCGCGATGAGGCGCGGTTGCGGGATCGTGGCCTCTGGCGAATGAGGCTTTAAAGATCGCATCCCTGAACTCGATCCAAAAGGTGCCGACCAAGAATGAATTGCCAATGCCCCGGGGATGACAAGTCGTTCATTTGCGTCCCAAAAGGGGCGCTTCGTGCATCTGAATCGGAATGCACACCACAAATTATCGTCCGCTGGTCACCTTGATGCGGCATTTACTAACTGCATCGTTTTTCCTTCTTAGCTCCTCAGGCGCAATGAGCCAGGGAATGTCGCTGCCGCCAAGACCGACCCAGACTCAATCTCATACGAAGAACGCCCAGCAAGATGAGCCAAGCAAGAATCACAGCTTCGCGGTGGTCCTCCCCTGTCGATCGGATGAGAATCCGACGAGCCTCGAACCGCCGCTGGCCGCGAGGGCTGCAGTAAAACTTGTGTTTGAGGATTCCTCTCCTACGTCGGCGCATGAAGCGCCAGGTGTTTCTCACCGGACCAAGACGCGGCGATGTCAGCAGCTCTCTGGTCACGCTGCTCGAGGATTCGGCAAGCACTGGCACCAGCCAAGCGCCGCGCAACAATCCAATCCTTTGCAGCAGGCGCATCAAGGCCGGGCAGTGCAAAGCAATTCGACTTCAACAAGTAATTCGGCAACGGACGGCAACGCGACATTGCCAGGTAACTCCGCGCCGTCGCCGATTGGCGGCAGTTCGGCTGGGTCGAAGCAGAAGTCTGGTCAGACCGAGAGAACCGGTCCCACCGAACCTCAGCAGAGCAAGCGCCTGATGTGGGTGGTACCCAATTTCGGCGCCGTCAGTGCCGATACGGAGCTTCCGCCCCTCTCAGCGCGGGCGAAGTTTGTGCTCGCCTATCATGACAGCTTCGATTATTCCGGTTTCGTTTGGACGGGGATTGTCGCCGCGCAATCGTACGGTTTGAATTCAGATCCGGAACTGGGCCAGGGGGCCGCAGCTTACGGTCGTTATTACTGGCGTGCGTTTGTTGATGGGGTGTCAGGGACGTATTTCACTGAGGCCATTGTCCCTGCGATCACGCGCGAGGATCCGCGATACTTCACGCTGGGCCACGGTGGTTTTGCACGCCGCATTGGCTATGCTCTGTCTCGCACTCTCCTCACCAAGACGGATTCCGGAGGCACGAGCTTCGATTGGTCCGAGGTAGGGGGCAATCTATTGGAGGCGGGGCTCTCGAACGCCTATTATCCGCCTCAGGAGCGCGGCGTAAGCCAAACCTTCAACAATTGGGGGGTGCAGATGGAATCCGCTGCCTTGAATAACGTAGCCAAGGAGTTCTGGCCTGACATCCGCAGCAGAATTCTCCGACGGAAGTAGCCGGGCGGTATGCACGTTGCTGTAAGCTGATGAAGGACGGCTTTGCCCAGATTCTCATTACGTCGATTATAGAAAGCTTTTCCCTGACAAAATATTCGTCGCGCGTAGCCATCAAACAAGTCATTGAGCGGCCCCGAAACTTGCAGGTTCAAGCATTTTTGCCGGTAGCAAGACGGTTACGGCGGCTCCGCCTGCAGGCCGGTTGGAGATGGCAACAGACCCGCCATGGGCCCGCACGACTGCATTCACGAAAGCAAGACCAAGACCGTGTCCATGCGAATCTTTCCCTTTAACAAAACGCTCAAAAGCGCGCCTCCGTATGTCGGGTGGGAATCCTGGACCATCGTCTTCGATCACTAACTCTGCCGATCGGTGACACAGACGCAGCCGGATCCCTATCACACATCCCGTCGGAAGATGAGCAAGTTCATTTTCAAGCAGATTGCTGAGGACGCGGTGCAGCAGAGACGTGTCGGCGTCGATTAGCACCTGATCTTCGACTTCTACCGCCAATTCGTGGCGGTGCTCGGCCAACGCTGGTTGGTAGAGATCCACAAGTTTGCTCACGACCGAGGAGAGGTTAACGATGCCGTTATCCAGACGGAGCGCACCAGCCTGTCCTTCGGCGACGTCCAAAGTGGTGTTCAGCAAGTGCAACAGTCTGTCCAGGCCCTCGATTGCCTCACAGATGGAATCACGCCACCGCTCGCCGGGCTCATTCGATAGCGCAGATTCGAGGGTACCGCGAATCGAAGTTACCGGGCTCTTCACATCGTGCGCGATGGCATCCGTTACCAAGCGGAGCTCAGTGACAGAGGTCTGAATCCGATCTAGCATGCGATTGAAAGTCTTAGCCAATCGGGCGATCTCGTCGGAATTGGCCGGTTCAGGCAATCGCCTGCTCAAGTCTTTGCTATCGATTCTTGCTACCGTCTGCGTAATGCGTTCGACGCGGCTGAGGGTGCGGTAGGCGCTCGCGTATGAGATTAGCAAGCCCATCAAGACAGTACCTCCCCATAGGAGCAGGAAACGACGTGTCAACGTGTGTAGCAGATACACAGCGCCCCGACTGGAGAGTCCCAAATAGATCGTTCGACCGTTATCATGCTGTGCGACAACACGAAATGTCAGGGGCCATCCGTCCACTTTTAAGGATTGCGGCGTACCGGGCACAAATGTGGTTTGGTCGATTGCTCTGAGAAAAGCAGCATCAGAGCTGGGACCCACCCACAGCGGGCTCACGCTGCTCGTGGGGTCCTCTTCCAGAAAAAAAACCGAATTCAGGCTTTGCCCCTGCGCATTGCGCTCATCCTGCACTTCTCGCGTCGCAAGCTCGGCGGTTTCTTCCACGATTCTGTCGTACAGGTGGTCTCGCGGAGTGTCCGCCGAAACCTGAGCAAGCACCTCCGCTTCACCGCTTAGCCACGCGTCACTGCGGCTCCAAATACCTCGAGCGACCAATACGTAAAGAATTGAAAACGCAAGCGCCGTCCCTAGGGCGAACGCAAGGGTTGTCCAAATCGAAATACGCCAAGCCGCAGTTGTACGCAGAACTTTAAGCATGTTTGACAATGTATCCGACGCCGCGGATGGTGTGGATTAGGGTTGGGAAACCATTTTGGTCCACCTTGCTGCGCAAACGATAGATGTGGACGTCGACCACGTTTGTTGCGGGATCGATTCTCATGCGCCAGACGTGATCCAAGATCATAGTTCGAGTCACTACGCGCCCCGCATTCCGGCAAAGGTATTCCAAGAGGGAGAATTCCTGTGGGGTCAGGTGGAGTAGATGATCGCCACGCCGAGCCTCGTGACGCAGAAGATCAAGGCGCAGGTCCGCCACTTGCAGGCGTACCGAGTCATTCTGCGGTGGAGAAGATCTGCGCAACAGGTTTCGCAACCTAGCGAGCAATTCCGCGAGGGCGAATGGCTTCGTCAGATAGTCGTCACCACCCTGTTCCAGTCCACGAACTCGCTCGTCAACAGAACGGCGTGCGGATAGGATCAATACGGGAGCCGCGCTACCTTGGGCGCGGCATCGGCCAATCAAATCCAGTCCGTCCATATCGGGTAGACCGAGGTCAATGATAAAAGCGTCGTGAATGCCTTCTAAGGCCCTCAGTTCACCGGCCTTCGCATTGCTGGCTGTATCGACTTGGTAACCTACCTCCGATAAGGCCCTTTCCAGAAAGCCCTGAATGGCAATGTCATCTTCTACTAGCAATAGTCGCATTAGGAGGCACCTGCCTTCGAAGACTGTACACCCGACCGTATGATGCGTCGAACCGTTCGGGCGCAATGAAAAGCTTGGCTCTACAAGGGTGGGTTTCGAAGCCGCGCTACCATTGCTTGGCACCCTTATAAGGCCCTAATCGAAGCGATGCCCGGCGCGGTTCTCGCCTGAGCGCTCGGCGGCGCCAAGCCAACTTCCCGCTCCTCGTTTCACCAGTACAGACTGACCGGCGCGATGGCACGATGCCGAATAGGTAGAGCCGTACTGCATAAAACCGATCCCTCGAAACCCACCTGCAGTGTTTGAACTTGCAGGTTAGACCAGTCACTTCCCGGTTGGTCAGTTGGAACAGCTGTACCCAAACTGGACGCCCCGCTTCGGCCGCCTGTGCTAGCCTCGTCGCAGGTGTCGCAACTGTCAAACGATTTGGGCTTCAATTTTAAAAAACAGGGATGGATCTGCGCCGCGTGCAATGAATCCGTGCACTAGCGGCGGCCAAGCGGGAATTGGGGAATGGCTCGAATCGATCCGGCGGTCAGGCTGCATCTCCATTTGTTCCTCGCGCGTTGGGAAAGAAGCGCCGGTGCGGCCTTCGCGCTGGCGGTCTGCTCTTTCGCGGCGGCAGGCATCGCAGGAGCGCAAATCTCCCCGGGGCCGCTTTCGCGCGCGCACCAGTCACTCAACGGCCCGACGCAATGCACTTCCTGCCATGTCGTCGGGCAAGGGTCGGCAGTGCTCCACTGCACGGGCTGCCACACTGAGATCGCGAGCGAATTGAGCAGCGGGCGTGGGCTGCACGCTACCTTTGCCAATAAGCAAGCCTGCGCACAATGCCACTCCGAGCATAACGGCGAAGATTTCCAGCTGATTCACTGGGTTCGGTCGCAAAAGGAATTTGATCATTCGCAAACGGGCTACGTGCTGCACGGAAAGCACGCACAAATCGATTGCAGCCAGTGCCACGCGCCCGCGCACATGAGTGCTTCGATAAAGCCACTGATTAAAATGAACGATCTGCAGAAGAGTTTCCTCGGTTTGTCGCCCGTTTGTACCACCTGCCACCAAGATCCGCACAAAGGACAACTCGGTGCGAATTGCACGCAGTGCCACAACTTTGTGGATTGGAATGCGGCGAAGGGATTCGATCACAGCAAGACGCGTTTCCCGCTGACGGGTCTGCACGCGAATGTCTCGTGCGAAAAATGCCACACGCCGGCCGCGCCCGGCGGGCAGCCACGATTTTCAGGCATTGCTTTCGCCAAGTGCAGCGATTGCCACACCGATCCGCATCAGGGTGCGTTCGGCGGGCAGGCGTGCGAGGCGTGCCATACGACAAGCGGCTGGAAGACGATTGCGGCAGAACGAAAGTTCGATCACTCGAAAACAAAGTATCCGCTGCTTGGAATGCACGCGCAGGTGGATTGTCTGCAATGCCATACTGGAGGAAATTTTCACAAACCGCTGGCGTTTGCCAATTGCACGGATTGCCACAGAGACGACCCGCACAGCGGACAATTCGCGCAGCGTGCGGATCAGGGTGAATGCTCCTCGTGCCATACGGTCCAAGGATGGAAACCGTCGCTGTTTGATGTGAAGGCACACGCCTCGACAGATTATCCGCTGGTCGGAAAACACGCGGCGTTATCGTGCGACCAATGCCATACACCCGCAGGCAAGGCCACGCGCTACAAAATCGCCTTCGCAAAATGCACCGATTGCCATAAGGACGAGCACGGCGGACAGTTCGCTGCTGCACCGTACAACGGACAGTGCGAAAGCTGCCACACTGTGAAAGGCTTCAGCCCTTCCACGTTCACGATCGCACTTCATGCAAAGAGCCGCTTCCCTCTCGAGGGAGCACACATGGCGATTCTGTGCGATGAATGTCACACGACCGGCATGGATGGGCAGGCGGCTAAGATTGTTCCGTATCACTTCACGGATTTGAGCTGTTCGGGATGTCACAAGAATCCGCACGGACAGCAATTTGAAGCCGAGATGAATGAGAAGGGCGTTGACCGCCGTCCCGAGGGGTGCCAGGCGTGCCACACAGTGAAATCCTGGACCGACCTCCCCAGTTTTGATCACGCAAAGACGGACTTTCCGCTGGTTGGCGCTCACGCACAGGTGCAGTGCGAGCAATGCCATAAGCCGTCTGCACCATCGGGACAACTTACCGAGGTGTCGTTCAAATCTGCGCCAACGTCGTGCTCGTCATGCCATGAAGATCCACACGGAGGGCAGTTCGCTTTCGGCGCAAAGCCCCAGAATTGTGACACCTGTCACAATTCTGTCGCTTGGAAGCCTTCGCTTTTCAATCACGAAACGCAGACCAGCTTTTCGCTCAAGGGAGCACACGAACGGGTTCCTTGCGACCAGTGTCACACTGCGGCCAGCAACATTAATGGCAAGCGAGTAGTTATGTATAAGTTGGCGCCAAGGGCCTGCGCGGACTGCCATTCGTGAAGGTTCTTTCTTGCTAGCCCGCAATTTGGGCGTCGCCACACATGGCCGACCACGCGATGTTCAAGGACCGCTGAAAACACAGTTTCTTCGCCCTGTACTGAGCTCTATAGGTGATACGTCGTCGGGCAGCGGTCCAGAACTGTCCCTCGGAACAGTTGTCACGGAAATGTCAAAGCCTTTATTTTGAGTGGACAAGGCGGGGCCGTCTTTCCATTTTCAGATGCTTAGGTGTGATGTGCGCGTTGAGAGCCCTGTAGCCAAATCCCTGTTGCTCTCCCTTTTCTTGACGGTCGCCGTCGGTGTGCCTACGCGGGCAGCGCCTCAGGCTTCGGCTTCGCACAATCCTCACGGCGCGATCAACATGCCTTGCGAGGATTGCCACACGAATAGCGGATGGACGCCGATTCGAGGCAAGCCGGAATTTGACCACAACCGTACGAAGTTCCCGTTATTAGGTATGCACCAGAATGTGCACTGCACCGAATGCCATACGAGCCTCGTGTTTTCGAACGCGGGCACGCACTGCTCGGATTGCCACGCGGATATTCATCGCGGGCAGTTTGGATCGAATTGCGAGCAGTGCCACACGGTGAAGGGTTGGGACTTTCACACGCAGCAAATTCGGCAGCATCTGAACCGGTTTCCGTTGCTTGGCGCGCACGCTACGCTCGAGTGCGTCGATTGCCACAAGAGCGGAGCCGCTGGCCAATTTGCCGGCCTATCGACCGAATGTATTTCTTGCCATACGACGGATTTGCAGAAGGCGGTGCCGGATCATTCCGCGTTTGGGACCGAATGCCAGACCTGCCACTCGTCCGATTCATGGTTTGGCGCCCAATTCGATCACCTGAAAGTGACCGGCTTCGCGCTTACCGGGGCGCATGCGACGCTTGATTGCACCGCCTGCCACATCAATGGAAAATTTGCGGGGACGCCGGCAGATTGCTTCGGCTGCCACTCCAGCGATTTCAACGGAACAACGAGCCCGAATCACGTGCAGGCCGGCATCTCCACGCAGTGCCAAACCTGCCATACCACGACGGCGTGGATTCCGGCGACGTTCGATCATAACAACACCTCGTTCCCGCTGACGGGCGCGCATACAACGGTCCTATGCTCTTCATGCCATACGGATAACTATGCCGGAACGCTGCCGACCGCCTGTTACGGCTGCCACGTGCAGGATTACAACAGCACCGCAACATTGGGCGGCGGGGTTCCCAACCACGTCGCGGCAAACTTTCCGCAGAACTGTATGATGTGCCATTCCACCGTCTCATGGCTTGCCGGCGCATTTGACCACAGCACGACGGCGTTTCCGCTCACGGGAGCACATACAACCGTCGCCTGCGCCACGTGCCATACGGACAATTACGCCGGAACGCTACCGACCGCCTGCTACGGTTGCCATGCCCAGGATTTCACCGGTACGGCAAGCATGGCCGGAATTCCGAATCACGTGAACGCCGGATTCTCACAGGTTTGCACGCAATGCCACACGACTACGACGTGGCTGAACGCGACGTTTAATCACAACGCGACGGCGTTCCCGCTGACTGGCGCGCACACCACTGTCGCTTGCGCTACCTGCCACACCGACAATTACGCGGGCACGCTGCCCACCACGTGTTACGGCTGCCACACGGCGGATTTCACTGGCACAGCGAATATTCAAGGCGCACCGAATCACGTCACGGCAAATTTCCCACAGGATTGCACGCTCTGCCACACCACGACTTCCTGGCTCAACGCTACGTTTGACCATAGCACGACCTCCTTCCCGTTAACGGGCGCGCACACGACGGTCGCGTGCGCCACCTGCCATACGGACAATTACGCGGGCACGCTGCCCACAAGCTGTTACGGTTGCCATACCTCGGATTACAACAGCACAGCGACTCTCGGCGGCAGTGTTCCCAATCACGTCACCGCAGCCTACCCGACCGATTGCACCATGTGCCACACCACGACGAGTTGGCTCAATGCAACGTTCAACCACAACAACACGCCTTTCCCTCTGCAGGGGCCGCACACGACTGTGGCCTGCAATCTCTGCCACATCGGCGGAGTCTATGCCGGCACGCCGACCGACTGCTACTCATGTCACAAGGCCGATTACAACGGCACGACAAATCCGAACCATATCGCCGCGGGCTTCCCGACCACCTGCACCACATGCCACACGACGTGGGTCACAACGAACTGGCTGGGCGCAACGTTCAATCACACATGGTTCCCGATGAACCACGGAAACGCGAACGGCGTTTGCGCAACTTGCCACACCAATCCGAATGACTACACCGTCTTCCAGTGCACGACCTGCCACACGGCCGCGCAGACGAACCCGAAGCACAGCGGAGTATCCGGCTATGTCTACAACAGCGTGAACTGCTATCAGTGCCACAAGAACGGCGGCGGATGATGCGGGCGTGGCCTTTTCTTCTTTTAGCTTTGACGTTGATGATTGCGATGTTTCCGTACCTGGCGAGAGCGCAATCGACGACTGCGAATTCGACGTTTCCGATCAAATATATTGCCCAAGACGCGGTGTATATCGAAGGCGGACGCGCCGCCGGGCTGAAGGAAGGCGAAATTCTGGCGGTTCACCGCGTTGCGCCGCCGGGACCCGATTCGACCGGTTCGTCGGCGCCACCGATCTCGCCGTCGGACACGATCGCTACGCTTAAGATTTTATCCGTCGCAGATTCATCGGCTGTCTGCGAGGTGCAATCGTCGACTGTGCCGATTCAGATTGGGGATGTGGCGACAATCACGGCGCAGGAAGCGGTGCAAGCTGTTGCGAAAAAGCAACAGGAGCGGCTTTCGGGCAGCAGGCGCGAATATCCGCAGCTGATCACGTTTACTACGGCGGACGATCCGGTGGCGGAAGAGGTACGCGCTTCGGTGCCGCGGCCGCCTTCGCCGGAAATCGACCGCATGCGCGGCAGAATCGGCATCGAATACGACACGATCATTACGCGCAACAATCCATCCAGCACCAGCAAAGAAGTGGGGCTTGTTGCACGTTTTGAAATGAACCGAATCGGCGGCACATATTGGAATTTTGACGGCTATTGGCACGGCCGATTTTCCACGCTCTCCGGACCAGCAGCGCCGGCGACGATCAGCGATCTGATCAATCGCACCTACACGCTGAATCTGCAGTACAACAATCCCAATTCGGCTCTCGTTGCGGGTGTTGGGCGGCTTTACGTGCCATGGGCGACCAGCCTGAACATTCTGGACGGCGGATATGTGGGGCGGCGCGCCGGCCACGCTACGGTAGGAATTGTTGCGGGCACGACGCCCGATCCCAGCTCATACGATTACAGCCCGGACGGCAAGCTTGCCGGGACATTCGTCAACTTTTCGGGCGGATCATTTGAAAACGTGCGCTATTCCGCTACCTTCGGTGCAGCCGTCGCGGCAATCGGATGGCACGCCACGCGTCAGTTCGGGTTTGATGACGTCAGCGTTTCTTTGGGCCAAAAGATCGCCGTTTATAACGCGCTGGAAATCGACCTGCCGCACAACGTGCTGGTGGCACCCGCAGGCAGTCCGCTAGGCACGACGCCGACTATTTCCGAAAGCACAGGCGGACTGAATCGAAGCTACCTGTCGTTTCGCTATCAGCCCCTAAGAAGGCTGCAGTTGCAGCTCAACGACACCTATTTTCGCGATTTCCCTTCGTTCGACCCGTCGCTCATTTCCACCGGACTTCTCGACAGCTATCTTTTTCAGGGCCTCAGTGGTGGATTTCGGTTGGAGATCGTGAAGCAAATCAGCGTGGATGCAAACATCGGCAAGAGCTCGCGCAGCGGCGACTCGTCAAACTCGTGGAATCAGTCGTATGGCCTGACGTTTGGCGAGCTCGCCCACACGGGGGTCCGCGCGGATGTCCGCTATTCCAAATTCAGCAGCTCGTTCGGAAGTGGCGAGTACAAATCAATTACCATCTCGCGCCCGCTGAGCGACACGCTGCAATTCCAAATTCTGGGTGGCATCCAAAATTTCAACTCGCCCCTGACGTCCACGACACAGGCGCACTTCGTGACGAGTTACCTGGACTGGTTTCCGAAGCATTTCCTTTTCTTCGAACCGGGTTATACGTGGCAGCGCGGCGGCAGCATGAACTACGACCAATTTCAGATCGTCATCGGCAGGAGGTTTTAGTCTGCAATGACGACGATTCGCGCACGAGCTCACACTTTTCGCATTGAGCGCTTGAGGTGCGCTTGCATTGCAGCAGTTCTTCTGGCTTCCGTTTCGTTTTCAGCGGTGGTTGGCCATCCGCAAGATTCCGGCATCGTAGCGAAAGCGCAGGCCGCTACGCAAAAGTTCTTCGATGATTTCGCCCTCATACGCTACGACGAATATCAGTCGCAGCAAAAACTCCGCGAAAACGGGAAGATCGCGTACGAAGAGAACACCGTTTTCGATTCGATCATTCGCATGCGCGTCGAAGACACCGGGCTTTTCGTCGACGAACAGCAGATTGTCGTAAAGCAGCCGCGCCATGTCGATAATCGCCCTCTGTTAAGCACACGCGGTTTCTCGGCGCTTGCCATGATTCTTCACCCGTATTACGCGTCATCGTTCCAGTTTACAGTTGCCGGTTCAGAGCAGTTAGAGGGCAGAACGGTCACCCGCATCGATTTCGTGCACATCCCAGATACGCCGTCTCCCTGGCTGTATCAAGTTCTTGGCGGCGATCGACCGCTCGATCTAGCCGGATCGGCGTGGGTAGATCCCGCGACGGGGGAAATGGTGCGGATCGAGGGGTCGGTCGGCTCGAAGGAAACCGATATTGGTTTCAAGGAATTGCGTGCGGAACTGGATTACGCGCCCGTGCTGCTCCGGGATGAAGACACGCCCCGGATGCTGCCTGATTCGGCAACCATCGATCTCGAGACTCCGCGTCAACACTGGAGAAACACTTATTCTTTTAAAGACTACCGCCGCTACCGCGTAGCGGCGGGGGTCGAGGGAGATGCTGCCCGATGAGCGCCAACGTTGGCTTTCGAACTGTCGCTGCGCAAACGACCGACCCCGAGGCCGGCCATCGGCTGCGGTTGGCTGCGGCATGGGCAACGGCAATCGCGTTCCTTCTCGCTGTCGGCACCTATGGCTTCAGCTATTACACGCTCAGCTCCGAGCAGCGGCCCTACTCCCCGAAACATGCGCTGCTGCGGCCGAGCGGCCCGATCGGGATCAAGCTGGGTATTGTGGGCGTTTGCATGTTTGGCATGATCTATCTCTATTATTTTCGCAAGCGTTGGAAGTGGCTTGCGAATATTGGTGTGACGCGCCACTGGCTGGATTTCCACATCGTGCTGGGTGTAAGCGCGCCAATCGTGATCGCATTTCACGCCGCATTCAAATTCCGCGGTATCGCCGGCATGGCCTTCTGGATCATGGTAGCCGTGGCGCTTAGCGGCCTTGTGGGCCGGTATCTTTATGCGCAAATACCACGGCGCTTGAACGCGGCGGAGTTTTCCTGGCAGGAGCTGCAAGACCAGCAGATCGCCATGACTCATCAGCTTGCGGATCAAAAGGTCTTTCCGGTGGATAGGCTGATCGCGGCGTTTCACGTGCCGGATGCGGAGATGGTTCGACACAAATCCGCCATCGGCGCGCTGCTGTGGATGCTTTTTCTGGATTTGGCGCGGCCGTTTCGCGTGGCGGCTTTGCGCCGGCACGTGCTGGGGTTTGGCGGCTCGCTTTTGAGCCTCGGCGGATTTCTGCGCAGCGGCAATAAGGAACTTGAGAATGTGGTGAGCGTCGCGAAACGCCAGGCGGCGCTTTCAAAAAGGATGGTATTCCTCTCGCGGACGCAACACGTATTCCAACTTTGGCACGTAATCCACCGGCCATTCAGCTACGCTTTTGTTGTGCTCGCAATCTTGCACATCGCCACCGTAATGCTTTTCGGCTATCTATAGGGAACGACGGATGAACACACTTTTTGCCTTTCTCATTGCTGCTTCCGTTCTTGGCTTTTTCATGTGGCGTTATCTGCGCCAGATGAAAAAGGTCGAGGCACGCGCCCATGAATCCGCCAAAACGGGAAAGCTGATGTCCGAAGGCCCGCGCGCCCAGCATCCCCAAATCAATACGGAATACTGCATCGGCTGCGCGGCGTGCACCACGGTGTGCCCCGAAGGCGATGTGCTCGCCATGCTGGGCGGAAAGGCGGCGATCGTCAACGGACATAAATGCATCGGCCACAGCCTGTGCGCAGATATCTGCCCCGTCGGCGCGATTAGGATGGTCATGGCGCCCCCTTCCATGAGCGCGGACATGCCGCGCCTGACCTCTGACTATGAGACCACAGTGAAAAACCTCTTTATCGCCGGTGAACTCGGCGGACTGGCGCTCATCAAGAACGCGATCAATCAAGGTCGGGAATGCGTCGACACGATTGCCGGACGACTCGGCAGTTTGCCTTCAGGCAAATCTACTGACGTCCTCGATTTGATCATTGTTGGAGCGGGACCCGCAGGTATCAGCGCCTCGCTGCGCGCCATTGAACGAAAGCTGAACTACGTAACGCTCGACGAAGGTGAAATCGGCGGCACGGTTGCGAAGTATCCTCGCCAGAAGCTCGTGATGACGAGCCCGGTCGAGTTTCCGCTCTATGGGAAATTCAAAAAGACGGAGCTATCGAAAGAGGATCTCATCGCGTTTTGGAAAAAGGTTCTCGACCGCACCGACTTCAAATTCCGAAGCGGTGAAAAGGTGGAAAACATCGCAAGAGGCGACGATGGTGCGTTTGCGGTATCGACCTCGAAGGGAACGCATCGCGCACACACTGTCGTGCTGGCACTCGGCCGCAGCGGCAGCCCACGCAAATTGGGCGTCGCAGGCGAAGACTTGCCGAAAGTGATGTATCGCCTGATCGAAGTCGATCACTATGTGAATAAGAAAATCCTCGTAGTGGGCGGTGGTGACAGTGCCGTGGAAGCCGCCATGGGTCTCGCATATCAAACCGGCAATCAAGTCACGCTCTCTTATCGCAAGGAGACCTTCCTCCGCATCAAGGAGCGAAACTCGAAGCGCATCGCGGACGCAATGCGATCGGGAAAAGTAAAGGTCGTCTTTAATTCCACGCCGGTCGAATTTCGCGCTTCTTCGGTGCTCCTGGACGTGAATGGTTCGACTCAGGAGATTGCCAACGATTTCGTCTGGATTTTCGCGGGCGGAGAGGCTCCATCAGCATTTCTGAAGAAGATTGGCGTCGGCATGGGCTCGCGTGATATGACGGACGAAGCCCACAGCGAGGTGATGGCCCGGTCGCGCGTCGCGCAGCGGCCTGAGGCATTGGTTGGGCAGAACTAGCGGATGAATTCGCTCAGGGAAGGAGGCCAGATGAAAATAACATTT
The DNA here is from genome assembly GCA_963753205.1 of uncultured Acidobacteriota bacterium. Taxonomy (GTDB): domain Bacteria; phylum Acidobacteriota; class Terriglobia; order Acidiferrales; family UBA7541; genus Palsa-295. The sequence goes on from CAVWBL010000009.1 coordinate 222,653, forward strand.
CCTTTATCGATGGCGAGTGCCGCCATACTCCTAGTTTCGTTCGCTTGCGGCTGCAAGGACAATGCGCCGACCCCGACAGCCGCGCCATCACAGCCTGCAGCTACCAACGTTTCCTCGGCGGCGTCCTCGCAGCCGTCATCCAGTGACGAAGACGCCATCCGCCAGACCGTCGAGGATCACGTCCGCAACAACAAAGGCATCAACATGTCCGCAATGGACATGACCGTCGACTCGATCACGGTGAATGGCGATCAAGCGCAGGCCAATGCCACGTTTCGCCTGAAGCAGGGCGGCACGTCCATGAGCATGACGTACACTCTCGCTCGTCACGCAAATGGCTGGCTTGTTTTGAGCAATCAGCCTTCTGGCGGCCAATTCGAGCATCCGCCAATGGACAAAGTCCACTCAGGGCTCGGGACTCCCATGGCGACTCCCGCCAGCGGCGCCCAAATGCCCGATTTCACGGATTTAGTGAAGCCACAAAACGGAAGCAAACCCAAGTAGCGTCACGTTTACAGCAATCACCCCTCTTCGCACGAAGTCAGGATGCGACCGCTGGGTGTGGATCGTGTCGCCTCTCTGAACGCGCACTTTGCCGTTTTTCGGTTTGGCCCAGAACGGCGCCGGTCCTTTACCGTGCTTCGATGGAGACGAGTGTAGAATTCGGTCGCAGATGTTCATCGTTAACCGCAGAAAGGTTCTTAGCGCGATTTTGATAGCTGGCGTGTTGCTCGGTGGCGGACCAGCGGCTGGCGCGAACTGCACGGGCAATCCTGGTCGGTATCGATCGATATCGGCCAGCGACAGCTGCTGAAATCAAAGCAGCTGGGCCTATTCTCCTCCGACTCGGAATGATCCGTCCGAGCGATCCGCCTGCCCGCCGAAATTGGGATCGGTTGTATGGTTCGGTGAACGACATTACGGGAATATCGGCGCTACTCGTACATCGCTATCGATCCAGCCGACAATAACGGCGATTTTCGATAGCTGCCACAGCGGGTCGCGCGAGGTTTGTCACGTGCTTCATTGAATTGTCTCTTCCATTCGGCCGACTGCACGAGTTCCGGCGAATGGCCTTTGGCCATCCGCGTACCTCCAAACAGCTTCGCGTGATTTCGGACCGGCGCACGTAGATCAAGCCTTGCTTGGATCAACGCAACGCGCCGAGCAGGTGCAAGACCACGGCGATTAGCACGACCGTCCCGACTATCCCGAAGCCCCCTCGGGTCCCTATCGAAAATAGCCAAGCCTCAAGTTTGTGACTTCCGACCTCGTTAGTTCAGGGAGATGCTGACTGCGATTCCGACGCCGGGATACCTTTGAGTCGTATAGGTAATATCCGCCATCGGAGTAATCGACATATACATCGTCGTTTTCGTACCAATTGTCTGACCAATATTCCGGCCACGGGTCAAGGACAGTGAACCAGAAGCCGCCGTACTGGAAGCTGGGATACCCCCCAACAACAAACATGGGGTATCTGTAGAGGCGGAACCGATGATCCCGACCGAAGTGACTACGGTAACGATCGTCAGGAATGCGGTAGCCGTTGTAACCGCCGCGTTGCTGCCAGTCGCGATGGTCGGACTGCCAGCTACGTGCGCGCCGCTGCTGCCAGACTCCCCGCTCCTGAGCCTGTTGTACGCGTTGTCCTTGCTGTGAAGGCCGATAGGCCTGTTGCTGGTTCCGGTTCTGCTGTTTTGTTGCTGAGCGCGCTGTTGCTGCTGCCGGTTCTGGTTCTGCTGCTGTTGTTGCTGAGCGCGCTGTTGCTGTTGCTGGTTCTGGTTCTGCTGTTCTGTTGCTGAGCGCGCTGTTGCTGTTGCTGGTTCTGGTTCTGCTGCTGTTGTTGCTGAGCGCGCTGTTGCTGCTGCTGGTTCTGGTTCTGCTGCTGTTGTTGCTGAGCGCGCTGTTGCTGCTGCTGGTTCTGGTTCTGCTGCTGTTGTTGCTGAGCGCGCTGTTGCTGTTGCTGGTTCTGGTTCTGCTGTTGTTGTTGCTGGGCGCGCTGTTGCTGCTGCTGGTTCTGGTTCTGCTGCTGTTGTTGCTGAGCGCGCTGTTGCTGCTGCTGGTTCTGGTTCTGCTGTTGTTGTTGCTGAGCGCGCTGTTGCTGCTGCCGGTTCTGGTTCTGCTGTTGTTGCGGTTTCTGCTGCTTTTCGGTCTTAGCCTGCTGCTCCTGTCTCGGAGCGTCTTGTTGGTGTTGGTCCTGCTGTGCGTAAGTGGGGGCAACGGTCCCGAGAAGAAGGAGCAGAACTCCTGTGCTGATCAGTCCAACGGGTCTCATATGTGTACCCTCCAAGCCGTAATTGCACGGGCCGCTCTCTCAGCCCGCCGTTCATCCAAGTTCGTTTACCGCCCAAAGTGCATGGCGGAGAACGAGATTGCAGCAACAGAGCGCTACTTGCCGGACTTGTTCCTCGGAGACTTCTTGTTCAGAGTGGCAAGGAGCAGTTTCGCCGAGGCAGGTGGGCGAATCGCGCTATTGATTACGATGTCCTTGCCGCTGATTCCCTTGCCGTACAGTCTCTCGTTGCCATCATTGTCCGGGCGCAGAGTCGAGCCTGCCAGAGAGATCCCGGCAAAGAGTCCACGCGCACGCGAATACGACAGAATTTCCGCGCGCATTGTGACATCCGTCGCGGCTGTAGCGCTGCGGCCCTTCGGTCCGGCTGCAGCAGACACGTCGCCGCCGAGCTTGACCTGGCTGGTGAGAATGGAATCGGCGCCGCGCTTATTCATGACCAGCAAGACGAAGTCGGTGGCCTGGCCGCCAATCTGAAAGCCAACGCTCGCGCCCTCAAGAGCCATCATCGCTGGTGCGCTCCAACGCCCGTTGAAATTCGGCCCACTCCGGCACGTCATCACGCCTCGGCCATAGCTGCCGCCGACGATGAAGGCTGCCTTCATGACGGAAGGCAGGACGATGACGCATTCCGCCTTGTCCAGAAGATCCGCCGGAATATCGTCGGGAACATTGAGAATCTCCACCATCACTTTGCCGGCATTCTCAATGCGATTGTTTTCGTCTTTTTGGGCAAACGCAGGCAGGCCAGCCAAGGCAGTCACAACCATCAACAAGAAGCCTTTCTTCATCGACGTACTCCTTGTCGTCTTATCCGATTAGCGAGTTCAAATGTGCTCGGGGACACTTACCGTCCGACTCGCCCTGTTAACACTCCGACTTCAAAATACTGTGGCCGGCCATCGTCGTCTCTCGTCACACGCGTGGGCGACTTGTAGCGTTCAGCAATTCGAAGAAGCGCACATCATCACCATCTGAGCCTAACAGGCCGTCCGACGTGGACTGTGCAAAAGAGGACAACTGCGGCTGAATCCGTCGACAAGCGGCTCGGCGCTGAAATACGCGGAATTGAACAGTCGCTTGTTCATCCTCGGATCGAAGACGCCGCTACAGGTGAAGAGAGGAGGATGAAAATGTTAATGAGACCGTGCGGGCGACGCGATGCTCGGGAAAATGGCGTTGACTCAGCCGGAAATCCGCGGAGTATGCCCACACTCATTTTTGAGCCGAGCGCCGAGAGTCCGACGCGAGCTTACTTCTTGCAACCCGCCAATTTCATTTTAAACGCCGACTCGATCACGAATACTTTTGCCAACCACATCAGGCGCAATCGTGTTTCAGATTGTGCTAAAGAGGACAGTCAAGGACCGGAAATCGTCGCACGATCTTTCAATGACTAAGCTTCTCGAGAAGGAGTACAACATGTTAACCAGGCTTTCGCGCTCTCTGAGTCGATTCAATCGTATACGACGCCACGAAAAGGTCCAGCCAAGTGTTCTCACGGCGATATTCGTGCAACCATTCCGTCACCAGAATCAATATCGGCGGCTTGTCCAAAGGCCGTTCACAGCTGAAGGTTCTCAGTGGTATCAAGCAGTCTTGCGAGCTGCACGCAGAATGGAATCCGCGCTTCTCCGAACTAAGAACGTTCTGTCATCTCTTCCTTTTCTTGCGGTCGCAAGCAATAGCGGGAGGGATCGGACGAGTGCATATTTCGGATGTCAACATGACAAGAATCATTTTGATCAGGGAGGGTACGCTGCTGCCAGCAACGATTCCAATGGAGAGCGAGGCTTTCCTTCCTGGTTGGCGGGTCATCAAAAATCTAGATCGACAGGCGTTTTGCAGGGGAATTGCGGCAGCACACTTGAGGTTCGCTTACTTGGCGGGTGAGATTGGTACAAGCGTGCTAGGGGGGCAGGGTCTTACGGCTTTGCGCAAGGCTGCGGCTCGTGTTCTGGCCAGCCAAGAGCGACAACTATTCACGTTTAACTCTCTGGAATTTACGAAAGTCGTTTCGAAGCGCTTCCTAGGAATTCCTGTCATGCGCGTCGTGGCTCATGCTCGATGTATTCAAGGAGGTACCGGTCTGACTGCCGCAAGAATTCTATCTTAAGAATTTCTCAGAGTTTCCGGATGGACATTTTATCGGCGGAAGAAGTTGGGCGAGATGCGGCTCAAACGACGGTGCCCTTCAGAAGGCGCTTGTCATGGCGAGCATCACCTCCCTGCGCAGGGTGTTTAGGATTGTCATGCTCATGAGACCTGAGCTTGGTCAGTTCGCTCGCAAATAGAGGATTCTGCGCAAACTCCAGGACGAGCTCCTTAAGCTGAATGCCGGCTTACTTCTGGATTTGTTCGGACGGGGCCGCCAGCAAAACCTTCGCAAACAGATGTAAAACCTTAACACGGCATCAACGTAGCGGCTCAGAATCGTCAGGAACTGGGAAATGCAGCTATCGTCTCAAACCCCGAAGGATCTCAGCGAGGTCTCCCTTCATCTGCACGACTTCGTCCGCCACGTCGGCGAGCATGACGGCTCGTTGGTTTAGCACATCAATGGTGAGCGTTTTGTCTGCCGCATTGGTGCTCGTGAGTAATGCAATTCTTTGCTTGGACTGCGGAGAATTCGAAGCATCTAGACGATGAACTTCCTTCCATGAGTGAAGCAGCTGTTGTTTTCTGGTCGCTTCTGTGCCCTCTCTCCAGAGGAACGCTGCTCAAGTAGACCCAGACATCTTCACGGTAATAGCTATGTTGCTCCTCTGGCCGGCCGAAGAAGGTTGCCAGCATGTTAGGGAGAACCCACGCTGGCCGCTTTCCGCCATGTACTTGCCTGAAACCGTGGAGTGAAAACGCTATGGAAATTCCGCCTGCCGCAAAGTTGATCGCGTTGCCCGCGTCAGACGTAATCTTACTGAATTGGAGAAAACCACCGACAATTCCGAGTCCGGTACCAGCAGCGAGAACAGCCACATTGGTGCTACCGATCGCAGATCAGGAAAATAAATGGTTGTTTGTCGGCGTTTTGCCATTGTTCGATCCGCCGCGCGACCAGGCCAAAGCAGCCATCGCCAGCGCCCGGGAAATGGGCGTGAAGGTCAAAATGGTTACCGGCGATCAAATAGCCATCGCTCGAGAAACTTCCAGACAGCTGGGATAGGCACAAACATTCTTGATGCCAGCGGATTTGGCGACATGAAGCAACACGAGACGGCGCAGGCGGCCGAGGCCATCGAAAAAGCGGACGGCTTCGCCCAGGTATTTCCGGAACATAAGTTCCACATTGTGGATATCCTGCAAAAACTTGGCCATATCGTCGGTATGACCGGCGACGGAGTGAACGACGCCCCTGCGCTGAAGAAAGCGGATTGCGGCATCGCCGTTTCCGGCGCAAAGACGCGGCCCGCGCGGCAGCCTCCATCGTGCTGCTGGCATCCGGGCTCTCGGTGGTTATCGACGCGATCAAGGAAAGCCGTCGCATCTTTCAGCGGATGAATAGCTACGCGATCTACCGCATCGCGGAAACCTTGCGCGTGCTGTTCTTCATGACACTGGCGATCCTGGTATTCAACTTCTATCCGCTGACCGCAGTGATGATCGTGATGCTGGCGCTGCTCAACGACGGAGCAATCCTGTCCATCGCCTATGACAACGTTCATTACAAAGATAAGCCAGAGGCCTGGAACATGCGCCTGGTGCTGGCGATCTCCACGGTGCTGGGTGTCATCGGGGTCGTGGCCGCGTTTGGCCTGTTCTATCTTGGCGAGCGCGTCTTTCACCTCGATCGCGCACACATCCAGACGTTGATGTATTTGAAGCTGTCGGTGGCAGGACATCTGACGATTTTTCTGACGCGCACGCGCGGCCCATTCTGGTCCATACGCCCGGCGAGGGTTCTATGGATAGCGGTGCTCGCCACGCAGACGGTCGCGACCCTGATTGCGGTTTATGGGCTGTTCATGACGCCCCTCGGCTGGGGCTGGGCGGGGTTCGTTTGGGCCTACGCTCTAGCTTGGGCCCTGGTGAATGACCGGGTGAAGCTGCTCGCTTATCGAATTTTCGACCCTAGGAAAGCCCCACTGCTGGCCAAGGAGCCACTCGATCTCACACCGCAGATTGCTCCACGGGCCTATGAACTCTACCAGCAGCGAGTCCAGGGCGAAAGCCAGGCAGATCAAGACTGGCTTGAGGCGGAGCGCGAGATCCGGAGTGATCAAAAGGCGCATGCAAGGGCTGCATCAAGAACCGCTTGAACTCCATGATGCCAATTGCAATTCGCGCACTTCGTGATACGGAACCGATGAAAATGAAAATCAATTCAAAGGATTTCCGTGTGCGGCCCGGCGAAAAGGTCAAACTCCATAAGTGGCCGACGATTGTGGAGCCGTTTTGCAAGTCGAAGAAGCAGTATAAAAAACTCCTGGAAAAACACGTCGAGGAGCTGAGTTCGCTCCAACAACTTCACTCCGCATCCGCCCACTTTGCGTTGCTGCTGATTTTCCAGGCATCGGACGCTGCCGGCAAGGACGGCTCGATCCGGCACGTCAGGTCCGTATCTTTGCCCAACGGACCTCAATCTACTGTTTCTGTCCTATCACCATCCTGGCTTGGCCAAGCAGATATCGGCATCGGATACGGCTGAGAGCTCGTCTGCGCGTTTTCGCGCCGAAGTGTTAGCATACGCAAACTCCGGGTGTCTGACGTCCTACGAAAAAGGGCGGTATTTGGCGGTTGCTGGCCAGCCACAGGCGGCCCTAAAAGCTCTTGATGAAGCGAAACGCAAACACGATTCATGGCTGGTTTACGCGGGCATCGAGCCCGCTTTCGATCCCCTTCGCTCTGCCTCGGAGTTTCGGAACATCCTATCGGCGGTCGGGTTATCCAACCCGAGTGTGCACAAATAGAAACGCACGGCGCAGTCCGCGATGTACTCTTGCTATGGCTGGTTTACTGAGGCGCGGTATGTTCATCGTTAATCGCAGAACGCTTCTTCGCGCGATGCTCATATTCAGCGCGTTATTCAGTTGCCAACCAGCGGCTGGCGCGACTGCACGGGCAGTCTTGGTCGGTATCGATCGATATCGGCCAGCAACGGCTGCTGAAATCAAAGCAGCTGAGCCTATTCTCCTCCGACTGGGAATGATCCGTCCGAGCGATCCGCCTGCTCGCCGAAACTGGGACCGGTTGTATGGTTCGGTGAACGACATTGCGGGAATATCGGCGCTGCTCGTACATCGCTATGGATTCGATCCAGCCAACGTGATCGCTCTAGAAGATGAACAGGCAACACGTCAGGCCATACTCGATAACCTTAGGCGCGTTTTTATCGACGAGGCCGCCGACGGCGACACCTTAGTCTTTTACTTTTCCGGCCACGGCTCTCAAATGCGCAACTCTCTTTCCGCTGACAAATCGGACAAAATGGACGAGACGATTGTCCCGTGGGATGCGAATGCAGGTTATTGGGACATTCGCGACAAAGAGCTGGCCCGCATTTTCAACGAAGCTCTGGATAAGCATCCGCATGTGACAATTACCGCGATTTTCGATAGTTGCCACAGCGGGTCGATCGCGCGAGGTTTGTCTTCAGGCCAACAGAGCCGATCGGAACTGCCGGACGATCGCGATGCGAAAGATCCCTACAGCGCTCCAGCGCCGGAAACCCGCGGCGCACTGATTCTTTCCGCCGCGCAATTCGATGAAGCGGCCGATGAGACTGACGACACGACAGGTAATCCACCGACCACCCACGGCGTGTTCACGCTGGCGCTGATGCAGGCACTTCAGACCGCGGGCGCGACGACACCGGCAATTGACATTTTCCGCGCTACACGCGCCAAAATCCGCGCACTTGGCGAAGAATACGATCAGGAGCCTGTGATTGCGGGGACAGACCGAAGACTAGACGAAGGAATGTTCGGGGCTGCGCCAATCGGAACCACAAAGACATTTGTCACGATTTTGGCCGTGTACCCGGATACGAAGCAATTTGTCGTTGATGGGGGTTATGCGCTCGGCCTGCAACCGGGAGCGCTCGTCGAATCGATTCCAACTGCGCCGAATTCCAAGCCCATTCAACTCGCAGTTCAATCCGTCGACGGCATGAGTCAGTCGACACTAACGCCTAGCGATCCTGAGGATTTTGCGAAGCTTCGCAAGGGGGACATGCTACGTGTATCGCGATGGGCATTTCCCGGCGGCGCGAAACTGAGCGTTTGGATCCCGCCATCTAATCTTTCCTTCGACGATATAACGGCTGCGGCAAAAGAGCTATCTCAACTCGCGAGGGATGAGCACGTTCAGTGGATCGATGACCCGACCGAAGTCACGCCGACCTATCTCATCGATTGGAACGGCAAATCCTGGGAGCTTCGCGCGCCCAATCACGTGTCTAATCTTGGCATGAAGCCGAGCGTTACGGCCGTTCAGGCTGCTCTTCGTAAAGACGGCTCGCCAAAGCCACGGCTTTTCGTGTTGCTCCCAGCGAGTTCTGATTTGCGATCCAAGCTCGCGATTGGAGCAGGAACTGAAAACGATGCCGTCAAGATCACCGAAAAGCAAGAGGACGCGCAGTATTGGCTTGTCGGCTCAATCCGATCCGCTGGCTACGATTACGCTTGGATCCGCCCTAACTCGTTGCGAGGCACGCAGTCAAACAGTCCTTTAGTTATTCGGAGTGACTGGTTCGCGGCGAGCGCAGAAGAAGCCAACGATCTGGCTGCAAGCCTGACGACTGAAATCATGACAGTCGGCCGAGAGGCTGGGTGGCTTCACCTTGCGACGCCAGCGGACGCACAGGAATACCCCTACCATCTTGAGCTTCGCGAAGCGTCAACACAGAAGTTGATCGCGCGAGGCGACTTGGATCCGTCGTCGCGAGGTATGATGGTCGGTGGCAATCACATTCGCATGAATGAGGTGAGCGACGGGAAGAATTACGATCTGATCCTCAAGGCTGATCCGAAGGCATTTTCTGATTTCATTCCTACACGCAAGGCCTACGTCTTTGGGATTGATTCAGACGGCCAATCCACACTGCTATTTCCGAAGAACGATGCCGACGACCAGACAAATCGCCTGCCTCCGGATTCTAAGCCGACAGACGGCTGCAATCCCCCTGACAGTTCCTCGTTAGCCGAACAGTCGCCCTACTCCGAAATCTGTGTCGCGACAATCGTTGTGCAACCGCCACTGGGCGTCGATACATTCTTTCTTGTGACAACGGATCAGCCGATCGGCGATCTGTCGATCTTCAGGGGCAATCCCGTCAAATCGAGTGAGGCGCGTGGTAATAATCCGCTCGCCGACCTGCTTCTGCAAGTTGCTGGGAATGAAAAGATGAGAGGTGGCGTGGCGCCCGAAAACTGGTCAATCGAGCACGTTTCTGTCTTGAGCGTCCCAGCCGGGCGGAATAGCGGAGGTGCCACCGCGCCAAATTAGGTTTTTGAGCTACAGTTTTTGTCCGCCGTCGCAGGCTGAACCGTCGTCGAGAACGCGATGTAAGAAACATCTTGCGCGGCCTGCTGGATCGCATCATTTGTCGCATCCATGCCGCTCGGCACAATGAAACCGTCGTTCCAGTCATACTTGCCGTTGATGATCGTATCGGCGTCATTCTCGCCCACGATGAGGTAGTTGCCAGACTTCAATGCCACGGCTCGACCCGGAGTGCTCTGACGCGCCTCCTTCGACGCCATGACGGCCATATCCGGGCACTGGAGAATCCAATTAGTCTTTGACGAAGATTGCAAATATCCGAACAGCTGATTGAATGCTTGAAGGGCGGTCGTCGCAATCGAGGGCAGGCCGATGCCCATGACCATTTTTTCGATATTGGTTGCTTTCGCTATGATCGACGACTTGCCAGTCGTTGCTGAAGACGTCGCTGCGCTCGTAGAGGTGCTGGAGGTTCCGCTCGTACCAGAGCTTCCGCTGGTCCCGGAACTCCCGGTCTTGGGGAGCATTCCCATCAGTTTTTGCATCGCTTCCGTCCAAAAGCCGGGCTTGGGCTGCATCGAGAAATTCCAGCACCAGAATCCAATTCCCCCTGTAACAGGGATGCTTTGGTTCGCGCCCCACGTGCTCGTCGGATCGATCTGGATATCGCGGTAACCGCTGAACTGCGCATTGGGGAACAGCGAAGCGATCGCGGACCAGTTCAGCGGCTCAGCAAGGTGCTGCATGGCCGCACCCTGCTTCATATCGACGCGAACCGAGCCATTTTTGGCCGCGAGCATCTTTTGCAAGTCCGATTTTCCAGGCCGAATCGAATCGACGGCCAACTTTACCGACACATCTCCCTTGTCCACGAGATCTGAGAAGATGGGGTGGCTGGGATCGGTGCTTGACGCACGGACAAACTTTCCGTTTTGCAGGTACAGAACCTCGACCGATTGAGCGCCTCGAGAGGAAGACAGCCGGTTCTCCTCGTAGTAGATGCGCGACGGCTGGCTTACCTGAGAGGTCCAAAACTCATAGGTCTCGCGGTCAAATTCCGAAGCGGGCACAGACTGGGCGACCGCGTCGAGAGAATCCAGCAGGGGAGCTAAGAATGGGAAGGCACCGCCTGAAAGCGCGACCTTCAAAAGGTCACGTCGGTCAAACGCCATACGTCACCTCCTGCATGAATGATGGATGTCTTATTGGTGGGGAACTCTAGCACAAACTGGACCAAGAGATGAATTGAAATTTTTTTTGGAGAAGTTCCAGAGACAACTCACGCATGAGCCGAGGCATAGAGACGTTCGGGGAAAATGCATTTCGCCTAGAAACGGTTCCCCGCTCCTCATCGCCCGAGTACAGCAGCATGTTGATAAGCGGTAGCCGTGGGCGAATGATATGCAAAAACTTGCATACATGAATCCGGCGTACATTCCGAGTCTAAGCGGCTGCTGGCCGGGCGTGCGAAGCTAACAAACAATTTATGGGTTTGCCACTTAAGGCGTCTGGCCGCACTTGGCCATTGGCCGCCGAATTGCCTCATGTACAGCAAGTGGGGGTGCACCTCAGGACCCTCGCACGGGGGATTATATCTATGAAATTGAGACTAGCCACGCTTTTAGCGACATTGATCGCGGCCCTTCTGTTTGGCGCCAGCGTGACCCATGCGACAAGCATACGGAACGGCTCTGGCTATGGAATTCCGGATTTGCTCTCTTCGCCTTCCGCCGACGTAACGCAGTGGGGCGACTGTTTACCTCCCGGTTTCGGCGAATGCGATTTGGTTGTTCAGATCAACAGCAATGCACCCGATTTGGGGCAGCAAATCACAATCACGGTGAGCGATCTCACTACTTCCTCTACGGGGTTCCTGACCGACGAGACTGGCAGCAGTAGTTTGACCTACGGCCTCATTGATTGTCCAAACAGCCTTTTGGGGAACCTCGGGCCGAACCAAAGTGGTCCTTGCACATCCACTACCACCGAGGATTTAACGGGATGCAATCTTTCGGCCCCTGATAGCTCTGGTACGTTCGCGCTATCAACGGCATGCGTCGTAGCGGGGGAAACATTTTATTTTGATGTGTCTGGAACGACGGTCGAGGCGGCCAGCATAGGCCCAGGCACGCCTACGGCTACGCCGGAACCTACTTCGCTGGCGCTCCTTGCGGTCGGACTAATCTCTTTACTTCTCGTCAGTAGACGGAGCGTTACAGCCCAGATCTAGAACGTTCGCCAGCTGCTTTTCGTCTTTTTAGGCCGGTGGTTACTGAAGCGATGAGACGTCCGGATCACTGGCCTTCCTCACAATTAACTCGTAGTCCGCCGCCCGTGCATCAGTTTTGAGCGCGGTTAGCAATGACGATTTCAGGTCCGGCCTTGTCTCAATTTCGGCTAGGGCGAGTCTGTCTTCAAACTGGGCGCCCAGTAGCCGAGTTTGCTGTGTTTCGGCGAGCAGTGATTTCAGATCCCGCTCGGCCTCTTCGACTTTCTGCTGTCGGGCCTTCAGGCGAGCACCGGTGATCCGGAGGGAAAGTCTTATTGCGTAATCTTGCGCGCCGAGTTTAGCGGCGACATCGATTTGTGCTTGCGCTTCGCTTAACGTGCCCTGTGCCATCAAAGCTTTCGCGACGGTGTTCAAGGCATCGCATTGATTATCGACGAGCTTCTCGGCGTCGAATTCCTGAAGCGCCCCTTGTGCGAGCTTCTGAGCCTCGGCGGCGTTGCCTTGTTCCAGAGTAAGTTTGGCAAGTGAAAGCTGGGCACCGGCCATGTTTGCTTTGTCACCGATGTCTGTGAAGAGCTGTAACTCTTTTTCATAGTCCTTCTGTGCTTCGGCGAAGTTTGCCTTAACTAGTTCGACGTCTCCGAGATTGCCGTATGCTGACGCCGCCGTGCTTTTGAAATTCCCGCCTTCGGCGTTGGCTAATCCTTGTCGAACATCTCTTTCGGCAATGGCCAAATTGCCGGTCTGCAGCGCGAGACTGCCGAGGTTCTCCATAGCGATCGCGATGCCCGCTTGGTCACCAGACTCTCGTGCGATGGTGAGCGCATCCTCGTAGGATATTTTTGCCTGCTCATAATCGCCGGACGTTGTTGAGTCGGCCGCAAGATTATTTTCGGCATCAAAGAGTTGCTCTTTATCCTCGATCTTTTTTGCGTCCGCAATCGCTTCCCGTTCGTGGGCCTCGGCCTCGGCCAAACGGCCTTCTGCCGATTCAGACATCGCGAGATTGACAAGGGCACCGATAATATCTTTTTGCGAGCCGATTTCTTTCACCATGCGTAAAACATTCTGTTGTTGGAGCATTGCCTCTGAGGTTTGGCCCTCGGCAGCGAGTATTCTTGCTAAGGCAGTCAAGCTGCGGGCTTTGACTTGAAGTTGCCCCGTATCGTCGGCGGCGGCATTCGCCTTGCGGCAGGCATCTTCCGCGTCCTTCAAGTTACCAAGGCCGAAAAGCGCATCGCAATCTTGCCAATATGCCTTTGCGACAAGCAGGCGCGCTCCTTGTTTCGATGCCTTGTCTGCGGCGGCGACGGCTGCCGCCTGTTCCCGCTTAAAGTCGGTGAGAGATTCGGCAGCAATTGCTTCTTCGTAGTCGATGCGCGGATCGGCCACAGCCGTCGGATCAGAACGTCGTAAATCGGCCAGTGTTGCTAATGCGTCCTGACCTTCTCCCGCTGCAGACTGCACGGCGGAAAGCTCAAGCGCGTAGTCGCGTTCATCGGGGTAATCACGATGAAGCTCTTTGTAGACTTCGATAGCGCGATCCCATTCGGCGGTCTTTTCGCGATAACTCGCTTCAATGATTAGGTGTTTCTCGAGAGGCAAGTTTGCGGAAAGGCGGTATGCTGCCTGGCCCTCAGCTTCGGCATCTTTATCGTATCCAAGTTGGAACAAGGTGTCCGAAAGCGCGGCGTGAGCCAGGGCGAATTGAGGATCGGCTGCTACGGCAGCCTTTAGCGAATCAAGCGCGCCGGCCAAATCGTAGGTTTGCAGCTGTTTCATACCCTTGCCATAATTTTCCAAAGCATCTGTATTTGAACTCAATTGCGTGTCGCTGCGATTTACTTGAGTGTCTGCAGAGGGCTCCACGCCCAGTTGGGTTTCCAGGTTATTGCTTGCGCGCAGGATTAGAGTACTCAAACCAGCTTCGGTACCGTCTTCGCCATCCGTCGCAATGATATCTCCGGAATGTGCATCCTGCACTCGCAGGTCCAGGTGAATCTGACGATCGGGTTGAGCGCCACGAACGCTATACGATCCGGTCACAACCCAATCAACCTGCAGGATTTTGTCGATCTTGGCTAACGTGTCTCGCGAGTATGCGGAAAATGTGTGTAAATCGAGGTCCCTCACTGCATCGGCCACATCTTCTCCATCTACTGGCCGCAGACCTCCGCGAGGCAGATCGGTTGTCAGACCCTCGGAGAGCGACGCGGCGATTGAAGTGTCCTTGGCTGTACTCGATAGATCTTCAAGATCCAGTACGGCAATTGAATGACGCCGCGCATCCTGTTGCATTACAGGAAGCGTCGGACGGCTTGCGACGCTGCCCGACAACTTCAGCACGTTGGAGACAAAATAAAAATCGCTGCCAAAAACATTGCGGCCCCAGTCGCCGCCGTAAGGTTCGGGCTGGGTCGATTCGACACCGGCCTCGATATCCTCGAAGCTCAAATACTCCTTCTTGCCGCCCTGTGTCGCCAAAGTTTGCAGAAGATTCCTCACAAACGGCGAATGCTGACCCGGCTCCCCGTCCGAAACGTAAGTTTTTCCACCGGAAGTAAGATACTTCCGCGTGGTCGACGCTGTCTTTTCTGCATACAGTATTTGAAACGGAATGTCTGAATAGACTGTAGCGCCGCGGCTTGTGGCTTCGCCTATCCGTCTATCGAACGCTCCTCCGAAGCAAGCGTCGAGAACCAAAAGCAGGTGCTTTGTCGGAATCGCATCAATCTTGGCCTGTAAGTCGTCATAAGATTCGTACGTAAGCCGATTTGGATCTTCCGACTCGGCTTTTGTGTCGCGCGCTACGATGTACCCTTGTTTGTCGTCGTTATCGTAAGATCCGTGCCCAGCGAAGAAGATCAATAGCTGGTCTCCGTCATCAAAGTGCTTTTTTTCGTATTCCCTCAGCTTCGTGAGGATGTCGTCGCGAGAAGGATTTTTCACGACTTCGACTTGAAAACCATAATCATCCGACAGCATCTTACCGATCGTCTCGGCATCATCTACTGGATTTGCCAGCTTTTGCCAATGTTCATACTCATCGGTTGCGAAAAGGAGCGCGTAGTCTTTGTGGTCGCGCCAGACATTACCTGTGGAATTGTTAGCAGGGACTATTCCGAAGCCCCGGGGCGGTGCGGCAGACTCTTGCGCTAGAGTGGTAAGCGCGGAGAAACCGTAGCCAACGAACAGCATCAGCGTGCTGATGAGAATTATAAGATCTGGAAGACAAGTTCGCGAGGAAGCGCAGATGGTCGACCTGCGGTCAACGGCCGAGCGCGACGCAGCCCGTGGACCGCGCGGTTTACGCCCGTATTCGGGTCTCGGAAACATGGCTGACTTTTGCGCATTGTACACCCAAATACGAAAGGCGGTCGCGATACGCTGAAGCGGACGCTGCGATGATGCGGCACAGCCTCGAACTGTCCGGCGTCACTTCGCGGCCAGGGAAACGCTTCAAGCCAAAGGACTCCGTCCTTCAGATCCTCGAGGGCCTGTAATCATATGTGGCGTATCGGAGTACTGCATCGTCTTGATCGTGCGATGTGCGGCACCCGGCCGTGCATGCCCGCCACATATCGTGGCCCGCCACATAAAAAAGGATCCTCTGCCAGTTTCTCCTGGCAGAGCCGTGCGAGAGAGTCGATGCCCTTTCTTCCATCGACCGGCTCGATGGCCACGAGCACACGCATCTGTGCCGTGATCTGGATCATCTCTCTGCATCCCGCCAGGCGCGCAGCAGGCTTGTCCAATCGGGCGGTGCAGCAGCTTTCCACTGGATGCGCACCTTGCCTCCGCTCAAGGACTCGAACTCGATAACGCACTCGTTCAGCGTCGCTGCATGCGGCGCGATCAGTTCGACGAATGCCGGCTTGGTTACCTTCCGTCGGAGATGGGAATCTCCGTCAACCCGTTTCTTCAGCCCCATATAGTCCAGCCGTAGCGGGCGCGCGACGGAATACACACCGTATTCCCGGGCAAGTTCCACCGCCGCTTGCCACGCCGACTCCGGCAGCTTCCTCCGCCGCGGCTGCGTGCTGCGAAACTGATCCAGTTGGCGTTGCAACTGCGCGATTGGCTCGGGAATAACTGCTGTACTCATGCGGCTCGCCCTTGACCCCTCATCGGCGGCTCAATGAACGTAACAGGGTGGGCTAGCAGCCGTCACGCATGCTTGCAGAAAACTCACTTCTCACCAGGGACGACCGCTCTCGATCGAGATCACGGTGGAACGTCACGGCGGCATCCGCGGGCGCTGCTCGCCATGCCAGCGATCGGCACCCGGCTACGATCGCTTGCCGGAGCGGCGTTGGCTGTTCGTGCCCTTGTGGGGCATTCCGACCTATTTCCGCTATGCGCCACGGCGGGTGGAGTGCGCCGAGCATGGAGTCGTGGTCGAGCACATTCCTTGGAGTGACGGCAAGCGCCCGGTGACCTGCGCCATGATGGGATTTCTGGCGCGCTGGGCACGCAGGCTGAGCTGGCGAGAGACTGCCCAGGTGTTTCAAACCAGTTGGAAGCGGTCTATCGCTCGGTCGAATGGTTTGTGGAGTGGGGCCTGGCTCACCGGGAATTGCGGCGAATCGAGTCGCTTGGCGTCGATGAAATTCACTGGGGCCACGGCTTGCGAGCCGACAATTTCCTGACCGTCATCTACCAGATCGACGCGCACTGCCGGCGCCTCTTGTGGATCGGGAAACGGCGCTCGGAGGTGACGCTGCGGCGAGGGCTGAAGGTGCTGGGGCTCGAGGTGGTCCAAGGAGTGCGTTTTGTCTGTAGATGTGGAAGCCGTATCTGAACGTCATCGCTGCGGAGGCAGCACAGGCGTGTCACGTTCTCGATCGTTTCCACATCACCACGCATTTGAACCAAGCGGTAGATCAGGTTCGTCGATCAGAGAGCTCCCGCCTGCGGGCGGCAGGCCAACCGAAGGCCCAGCGACTGAAACACATGCGCTGGCCGCTGTTGCGCCGAGGCAGTCGGGTCCGCAGGCGAGCCCGGCAAAAACTCAATGCTTTGTTAGCCAGCAAGATGGCCACGGCCCGGGCATGGGAGCTGAAAGAAACCTTTTCCTATTTGTGGCACTACAAGTCCGTCATCTGGGCCGGGGCTTTTCTCGACTACTGGACCGAGCGAGCCATGCGCAGCCGGCTGGAGCCCATGAAGAAAGTTGCCCAGATGCTTCGTGCCCATGAGGAATTGCTGCTTAATTGGTTCCGCGCCAAAGGTGAGATCTCCAGTGGCGCGGTCGAAGGCCTCAACAACAAAATTCGTATTTGTTTACCGCGTTGAGGGCCGCGAAAAACATGTGTTTCCTACCATCTCCCGCCTGAAAGCCCGCACCATTTCGATGTCAGCATTCTCAGCGTAGAAGGGGCTGGCCAAATCGCAACGTTTTTGGTAGGGTAAGTTGCGGAAACCATGTTCTCTGCAACTCTGCGCGAGTGGAAACGCAAGATCGAGCAGCTTCGGCAGCGGTGGCGCCGCGAAAATGAACGGCTGCGCAAAGAAAACGAAAGATTACGGCACGACAACGAGCAACTGGAACGTGAGCAAGAGCGGCTACAACGTGAGCGGGAACAGCTGGAACGCGAACGAGAGCGCCTGAGAAAAGAAATCGACAACCTGAAACTCCAGTTGGAAGAAGCCCAGCGAGCCAACAAGCGACAAGCGGCTCCCTTCTCTCGCGGTCACTGCAAAGAGCATCCGAAAACTCCCGGGCGGAAGCCAGGCTCCGCGTATGGCCAACGATCCTGCAAACAGCCTCCTCGGCATGTGGACGAAGTCATCGACGTGCCCCTGCCCAAGCGGTGTAGCTGCGGGGGACGGGTGAAATTCGAGCGCACCGAAACTCAGTATCAGCACGAGATCGTGCGCAAGACCCTTTGGCGGCGCTTCGATATCGCCATCGGGCACTGCGAGGAGTGCCAAAAGCGGTGGCAAGGGCGCGATCCGCGGCAGACCTCCGATGCGCTGGGAGCGGCAGCAGTGCAACTGGGGCCCGACGCGCTGGCCCTGGGCGTGCAAATGAATAAAGGACTCGGCATGCCCCATGCGGATGTGACCGCGGTGCTGCGAGACGGCTTTCACCTCGCGGTGAACCGCAGCACGATTGCGCGCGCCGTGGACCGCGTGGCGCGACGCGGAGAAGCCACTTGGCACGCGCTGCGGGATGCCGCCCGGCGCAGCCTGATCAACGGGATGGATGAAACGGGCTGGAATGTGGCGGCGCAATTACGCTGGCTGTGGGTGGCGGTCAGCGAGAAGGTAACCTTCTGCGATATTTTGCCGGGCCGCGGCTTTGCGCAAGCGGCATCCCTGTTAGGGGCTGACTACGATGGCTGGCTGACTCACGACGGCTGGCGGGTCTACTACAAATTTCTGAAAGCTACCCATCAGAGCTGCCTGAATCATCTGCTCGAGCGCGCCAAGAAACTGATCGAGAGCGCCTCGGGTTGCGCCGCCCGCTTCCCGCTGCGAGTGCAAGAGGTGCTCCAGCAAGCCCTGACTTTGGCGAAACGCTACCAGAAGAAGGAGATCTCGCTGCACGGGTTGTGGACCGCGACGGGACGTCTGGAAGTGAAACTCGATCACCTGTTGCAGAACCCGGGTCGGGATCCGGCCAACCGCAGATTTCGGAACCACCTCTGGCGTGAGCGGCCCTACCTGTTCACTTTTCTTTATTGTCCTGGGCTGGATGCCACCAACAATGGGAGCGAGCGAGCCATCCGCGCCCTGATCGGGGCGCGCAAGAACTGGGGTGGCAACCGCACGGAACGAGGCTCTCGTGCGCAGGCCGTGCTCACCTCCATTCTGCAGACCGCCAAACAACAGGAGAAGAAGCCCTTCGACGTTCTGGTGGAACTCTTCTGTAGCCGGGAGCGGGGCAAGATTCTCGATCTGGTACCCGGCAGGGAACCAGCGCCCCGAGATTGCTCGCGGGCTCGCTCGCCGTCGAAGGCTGCACGGGCGGTTCGGCGGAAGTCGGTGGCCTGGCATGCCGCGCGCTCTCCGGGAGGCCGCGCCCGGGCATCCGGTCAACTATGACGCTCTGTTCCCAGGATGGCTCTCGGCCCGAAGAGGGGAGGCCGATTCCGGCCTCCCTGCGCTTCGGTGGTCGTGTGTTCTCGAAAGCGGAGCTCGAGTGGATCGCGGAGATGACGCAGCAGTACGCCGGTTTGGGCCGGACGGAAATTGCGCGGACGCTCTGTGAGCTGTTGGAGTGGAAGCGAGCGAGCGGAAGACTGAAAGACCAGGACTGCCGACAGCTACTCGAGCGTCTGTGCGATCAAGGGTGGGTGACACTCCCGCCGGTGCGGATCTCGGGGCCACGAGGACCACGCCGCATTCGCCTGAGCGAGGCCAGCGCTCCGCAACCTGTTCTGGAAGGGAGTGCTGGAGAGTGGGCACCCCTCGAGTGGCGCGTAGTCCGAAGCGGAACCGAGAGCCGTTTGTGGATCGAACTGATCGAACGCTATCACTACTTGCGGCATCGCGTGCCGATCGGAGCGAATCTCCGTTACCTGGTACGTTCCCCCCGCAGCGGAGAACAGGTGCTGGCCTGTCTGTTGTGGTCTTCTCCGGCATGGAAAATGGCTCCGCGAGATCAGTGGATCGGATGGAACCAGGAGCAGAGGGAGCAGAATCTGCAGTTGGTGGTGAACAACAGCCGCTTCTTAATTCCGCCTTGGGTTCATGTGCGCGGATTGGCCAGCAAAATTTTGGGGCGATGCGCACGTCAACTTCCCGATGACTGGGAACTCCGCTATGGCTACCGGCCGCTTCTGTTGGAGACCTTGGTGGACTCCCGCCGATTCCGCGGCACCTGCTATCAGGCAGCGAACTGGATTCACGTCGGACAAACGCAGGGACGCGGAAGGATGGACCATGAACACCGCGCCCACGGTCTGGCTCCGAAAGACATTTATCTCTATCCGCTCTGCCGCGACGTTCAGAAGAAACTGTGCAGTCACGCAACCAATGCCATATCCTCGCTGGGCCCATTCGGTCAGACGCGGTAAACAAATACTAAAATTCGAGTGGTGACCAGACGATCGTACGGATTCCGTACCTACGATGCGATGGAAATAGCCTTATATCACACGCTCGGGCGACTTCCGGAACCGGAATCAGCCCACAGATTTTGCTGAGGAATGCAAAAACGAGCGGAGTCCACATTGGAAGGTGTACCCAGTCCGCTGCCTCGACGCGTTAGAACAGAGTATCTTGAGGGCGATAGTTTACTTGGCCTGAAGCGCAGCGTTCAATGCATCAAGTAAAGCCGTGTCGCTGAAAGGCTTGAGCAGTACGGCCACCGCTCCTTGTTGGAAGGCTTGCGCGCGGACCGCCTCGTCCTTGGTCCCGGTGATGAAGACAATCGGAATGTCTCGCTTGCAGGCTTTCAGTTCTCGCTGCAGTGCGAGGCCAGTCATCCCCGCCATGGCGATGTCCAAGATCAGACATTTAGTTTGGTCAACGCCGTCGGATGCGAGAAACTCTTCAGCAGATGAATACGCGTGGGAAAGAAAGCCGAATTCCCTCAGCAAATCGGGTAAAGACTCACGGACGGCCTCGTCGTCGTCGACGATGGCCACAAGCAAGTTATTGGTGTGCCCCCCTATCCGGCCAGACTGCATAGAAAAAGGATGACGGTCGGAAGGGCAGACGTCTATTAGACCAAAGTATTGGGTCAGCTTGTCTGCGAGCGAAGGCGTGAATCCGATTCCTACATTTTCCACGAAAAACGCAGCTGATTGCTTTCACGACGTTCCATTCTGATGACCGCTCTCGGGCGACCGACAGTGTTCATCGTTTTCGTGGTATTCGTGGCAAGTCCGATTCCGAAGCTCACGGGATTGCTGATTAGAGCGATTTCTTTTGTGCGACGGCACCGGTCGGCATCCATGAAATCAGGGCTCATGAGTTTGCATCTCGCGCGGCTTTTGGGTTAAGGCCTGGTCGCAACCGATCGGGTGCTGGGCGCATATAAATCCTCTTGTTGATTCCTGTCGCACTATGGTTCAGAATTTGTCTTTAAATTAATTGGCATCATCGGTTGCTCGTGCTTACGCCAAAGTTAGTAAGGACGGCGATGCCGCAGGGTTCGTCGTGAAGCTATCCGCGCACTCCTTCACCTGTCGCCGTGGCGAAAGAGATTTCACTCTGTGCACGGTTCACGAGCAAATAGTCCAGCCTCTCGTTCTGTTGCCGGCCCAGCTTCAACTCGGTTCGGCCCCAAGCAAAACATAACACTCCTTTGCGGTGTAGGCCTTCCGCGCGAGACAGACAATGACTGACTTTGGCCAATCCAAAAATGAAGTTCCTCTTGAGGCCTCCATTCCAGAAGGTGTGGCTCCTCTCGAGTCCATCCTTTGCACTGAGGAGTTGCAGCGCCGTCCGTCGCGCCCACCCGATTTTGAAAAGGAGAATAGTGCGCTCGTAAAGCTCGTAAGCGCACTGGCTGATTCACCGAGGACCATCCTCCAGACGCTGGCTGAGACGATCCTGGAAGTTACCCGGTGCGATTCAGCTGGGGTCAGTTTGTTAACCACAGATGATGGAGGGAAAAGATTCTATTGGCCAGCCATCGCGGGCGTTTGGCAACCCTACATCGGCGGAGGAACACCGCGCAATTTTGGTCCTTGCGGGGACGTGCTCGACCGAAATTGTACGCTGTTATTCCGCCACCTCGAGCAACGCTACACCTATTTCCTTCCAGTTACGCCTCCGCCCGTGGAGACTCTACTGGTGCCCTTTTACGTCGGAGAGAGATCGGTCGGAACCATTTGGGCGCTGATTCACAGACGATAGTCGCAAGTTTGACGCAGAAGATAACCGGGTTATGGGCTCTCTGGGGAAATTTGCCTCTTCTGCTTATCAAGCATTGGAACACATAGAGGGCCTCAGATTCGAGGTGTCCAAGCGCGAAAAGGCGGAGGCAGAAGTTCGTGAATTGGCCAAGGGGCTGGAGGCCAAGATCCGACGTCTGGTCGACGCTAACGTTGTAGGGATTGTCATGTGGAACCTCGAAGGTGTAATCACCGGGGCCAACGATGCTTTCCTCCGCATCGTGCAGTACAGCCGTGAAGACCTCGCTTTCGGTCGGCTGCGCTGGCCGGACCTGACGCCTGTCGAATGGCGTGAGGCAGACGAACGTGCGCTCGCTGATTTGAACGCGTCCGGGGTGTTCCAGCCGTTCGAGAAGGAGTACTTCCGAAAAAACGGCGGCCGCGTTTCCGTACTGCTCGGCGGAGCACTCTTCGAAGCCGGCGGGAGTGAAGGGGTCGCCTTCGTACTCGATTTGACCGAGCAAAAGCGAGAAGAATCTGCGCGCCTCTACAGCGAAGAGAGGTATCGCGTCGTGGTCGAAACAGCCAGCGATGCCGTCGTAGGTATTGATGACAGGGGTTCAATAGTTTTTGCGAACCCTGCCGCTGCGATAATTTTTGGTTACGACCTAAGCGAACTGACAGGGAAGCCCCTGACGCTCTTAATGCCCGAATACATGCGCGAGTTGCACAAGAATGGTTTTGAAAGGTATTTGACTACCGGTCGGCGGCATATGAATTGGCAAGGCACCGAACTGACAGCAATTCGCAAAAATGGCGAGGAGTTTCCGGTAGAGGTTTCGTTCGGCGAGCTAACCAGAGACGGCCACAAAACGTTTACAGGCTTTCTCCGTGATATCAGCGAAAGAAAGCATGCGGAGGAGGCGCTGCGGCGCAGCAAGGCCATTCTGACGGAATCGCAGCGTCTCAGTTTGACCGGCAGCTTTTCTTGGAAGGTTGCGACCGACGAAATCACATGGTCAGAGCAACTCTATCGCATCTACGAGCTTGAGGTCGGCGTTCCCGTGACGCTCGAACTGATCCGTACCAGAGTCCATCCGGAAGACATCAGCTTGATCGAGAAAATGAGAATGGTCGACCAAGCGCGAGCCGACGGTAAAGAGTTTGAATGGCACTTCCGATTGCTGATGCCTGACCACTCGATTAAGTATCTGCATGCGGTCGCTCATGCTATCCGGGACCGGAATGGACAAGTGGAGTACGTCGCGGCGATTCAGGATATCACGGCGCGGCGAACGTCAGAGGAAGCTCTCGCGAAGGTCAGATCAGAACTCGCGGAGGTTGCAAGAGTCACGAGCCTTGGAGCGCTGACCGCCTCGATCGCACATGAAGTCAACCAGCCCCTTTCCGGAATCATGACAAATGCCAGCACCTGTCTCCGGATGCTGAATACGGATCCTCCGAATGTCGACGGGGCGCGCGAAACTACGCGCCGTAGCATTCGGGACGCCAACCGTGCGTCGGAAGTGATCACGCGATTGCGGGCGCTGTTTAGCAAGAAGGAGTCCGGAAGCGATTCTCTGGATCTGAACGAGGCTACCCGAGAGGTGATTGCACTATCGTTGAGCGAACTTCATCGCAATCAAGTGGTTCTGCGGATTGAGCTTTCCGACGACCTCCCGACTCTCACGGGCGATCGCGTCCAGCTGCAGCAGGTGATCCTAAATTTAATCCGGAACGCTTCGGACGCTATGAGAGGCGTTGATGACCGCCCGAGGCAGTTGGTGGTCAAAACCCAACGGGACAAAGAAGATTGCGTGCGGCTAAGCGTTCAAGATGCCGGAGTTGGTTTTGACCCGCAGGCCGCCGACAGGCTCTTTGAGGCATTCTACACCACGAAGGACGATGGTATGGGAATTGGACTCTCGGTAAGTCGCTCAATTATCGAGAATCACTCTGGACGGTTGTGGGCAGTGCGGAATGATGATGGTCCCGGGGCCACATTCGCATTTTCTGTTCCCCGCGAAACCGCGGGCTCCGGCTCCAGTAGTGCTCGCGGCAGAGGCGCATGACGATTCTTGACACTTGGGCAGCCGGCTTGGCGAGCGGCACACTATGCAGTCCATCCCCGGCCGACCGACACCAAGGTATGATGGAGTTTCCGGCGGACTGGCGCATTATCATGCGGTGGAACGCTTATTGGTGGCACTAGTTGATGACGACGAGTCAGTGCGCGAGTCACTGCCCGATTTGGTCCGCGAGCTTGGTTTTGCGGCGCGCGCGTTCTCATCGGCGGAACAGTTCCTCGCGTCCGATTGCATTAGCCAAACCAAATGCTTGATCCTGGATATTTTTATGCCGGGGATAACCGGCCCAGAACTTCAGCGGGAATTGAAGCGTCGCGGGCAACACATTCCAATCATCTTGATACCGTTCAGCGACACAGGCTTGCTTGAGGCGCTGAACGCGGCACTTCGAGTGGGCTGAGAGAGGTACGTGATTGCAGTGAGCGGGACCGCTCAATTGAGGTCGTCACCGAAACCGCCCACGCCAATCGTGTTCGTCGTTGACGATGACATCTCGGTGCGCGAATCGCTGGAGCTGCTGATCCAGTCGGAGACCTGGCACGCTGAGACATTCGCCTCCGCACAGGAATTCCTCGCCCGGCCACGAGCGCTGGTTCCGAGCTGCCTCGTACTCGACGTTTCCCTGCCAGGCCTTAATGGCCTCGAGCTGCAGAAGCGGGTCGCCATCGAACGGATCGACATGCCAATCATCTTCATTACAGGGTACGGCGATGTGCCAATGACGGTCGAGGCCATGAAGGCGGGCGCTGTGGAGTTTTTGACAAAGCCGTTCAGCAACGATGCGCTGCTAAGCGCCATCCGTGGCGCTCTGGAGCGCAGCCGCATCACTCTTGCCGAAGAAGCGGAGTTACAGATACTCCGCGAGTGTTACGCGTCACTCACCCCGCGTGAACGGGAGGTTATGGGTTTGGTGGTCTCCGGACTATTGAACAAGCAGGTGGGCGGGGAGCTCGGCATCAGCGAGATCACAGTGAAAGCACACCGAGGCCAAGTGATGCAAAAGATGAAGGCCAACTCTCTCGCCGATCTGGTGAAAATGGCCGCGAGACTCCGCCTCACGCCTATGCCGAGAACCTGAGTTCTACTGCGTTTTCGTCAAGCGCCCGCAAAAAAGTCAATATCGTCGAACATCCTGACAAGACGGTGCCATTCAAATGTAACGGGCATACGAGAGGCCACTGCCACGCTACTGCGTTGTAGAGCTGGCTGCTACGCTACTAAAGTATTGTCAATACCATCGTCCAATTGTCCTGCCTACCTCGCGTGCGTTGCAATGAAGTCGCACACAGGCCCCGCTGTTGAGCTTCGGTAGTGAAAATCGACATGCTCCGCCAGCCGGGCTGATTCGTTCGAGACGCGAGGTCGAAAATGAGGAGACGATCATGAGCACGATTACGGTGAGAGACGGTACGACAATCTACTACAAGGACTGGGGAAAAGGACAACCCGTTGTTTTCAGCCATGGCTGGCCGCTCAGCGCCGACGCCTGGGAAGACCAGATGATTTTTCTGGCGGACCACGGATATCGCTGCATCGCCCACGACCGGCGCGGGCACGGCCGGTCGAGCCAACCATCCAACGGCAATGATATGAACACCTACGCGGACGACCTATTATCGCTGGTCGACGCGCTCAACGTGAGCGATGCCATTCACGTGGGCCATTCGACGGGCGGCGGTGAAGTCGCGCGGTACATCGGCCGGCACGGGACAAAGCGTGTCGCTAAGGCCGTTCTTATCAGCGCGGTTCCCCCGTTATTGGTTACCGGCAAGGCCGGTGGTTTGCCAATCGAAGAATTTGACCAGCTCCGTGCCGCGATCCTCGCCGACCGCGCTCAATTTTGGAGAGAGTTCAGCAAACCGTTCTATGGCGCCAATCGGCCCGGCGCGAAGGTTTCTCAAGGCTTGCTCGACTCCTTTTGGCTGCAGGCGATGCTCGGTGGGCATAAAGCCATCTACGAGTGCGTTAAGACTTTTTCGGAGACTGATTTCACCGAGGACCTCAAGCGGTTCGATGTGCCAACCCTTCTCCTCCACGGCGATGACGATCAGATCGTGCCGATCGGAGTAACAAGCTTGGTTTCGGCCAAAATCATTAAGGGAGCGACGTTGAAAGTCGTGCCCGGCGCCCCGCACGGCATGTGCTCGACTCTGAAAGATCAGGTCAATGCCGAACTGTTAGCTTTCTTCGAAGGCGCGGCGGCGGCAGCTGCTTAATAGCTTCGCGATCCGAATGTCATGCACCTGGATCGCTCAAAAATACGGCCGCTGGTCGACCGCACGGCCGAGAGAGGAAGCAAGAGCATGAAGATCGTAGTGATTGGCGGAACCGGCCTCATCGGTTCAGGAGTCGCAAAGAAGCTCGGCGCGCAGGGCCATCAAGCGGTAGCGGCATCGCCGGATACGGGCGTCAACACAATCACGGGTCAGGGACTCGCCGAAGTGCTGAAAGGCGCCTCGGTGGTCGTTGATGTATCGAATTCTCCCAATTGGGAGGACGCGGCAGTGCTGACCTTCTTCGAAACATCAACTCGTAATCTCCTCAGCGACGAAGCCGCCGCCGGGGTAAGACACCACGTTGCGTTATCGGTTGTGGGAACCGACCGGCTTTCCGAAAGCGGGTATTTCCGCGCGAAGATCGCCCAAGAGAGACTAATCAAAGCGGGTTCCATCCCTTACTCCATCGTCCATGCAACCCAGTTCTTCGAATTCCTTAAAGGGCTTGCCGACATTTCCGTTGAAGGCGGCAAGGTGCATTTGCCACCTGTCCTCTTCCAGCCGATGGCTGCCGATGATGTGGCGAGCGGAGTAGCCGGTGTTGCTGTCGGGCCGCCGGTAAGTGGCATCGTGGAAATAGCGGGACCAGAACAATTCCGCGTGGATGACCTCGTCCGACGGCGATTGGCCAGTCTAAGCGATCCCCGCGAAGTTATCGCCGACCCGCACGCGAGATACGATGGCGCGGGGGTCGGCGAGCGAACTTTACTCCCTAGCGATGATGCTCGACTCGGCAAAACGCGCTTTGCCGATTGGCTCAAGAGCTCGGCGGCTCAACCACCGAAATCAAAGTCTCAGTCCGCAACCGCAACGAAACGAGCGTGAAGCACGCTCAAACAACGAATTCCATCAATGCGGTGCAAGATCGCCGGGGAATAAACACGATGCATTGATGGTGTCGCACGAGAGGTTGATGTATGACGCTTACAAAGCTAATTCTGGTATGGGCGTGTCTCATGTCCGTCACGCTGGCAGCATCGATAGCGGCGGTCACGCAAGGAGCCAACGTGACGCAGGAAGCGAAGGTGACGCGGCTCTTCTGCGAAAAACCTACCGGACCTTCCTGGCAAGGAAGGGTTGATGATCACGGTTGAGTATCCCCCGGGTGGCTCGGACCCCATACATCGCCACAACGCAGACGCGTTCGTCTACGTACTAGACGGCTCAATCGTGATGCAGGTAAGGGGCGGGAAGCAAGTGGCGCTGACGCCTGGACAAACGTTCTATGAAGGCCCCGACGATGTCCATATCGTCGGACGGAATGCCAGCGACACCAAACCGGCAAAATTCCTGGTGTTTTTAGTAAAAGACAAGGGCGCTCCAATCATGGTTCCAGCAAAGTGACTGCCGAAACCGTCGTCAGGTGGAAAACAACTCAAGAGAACCGCTCGTCTGAGTGGGTGTGGAGGTTGGAATGCTGAATCTCCAATCTGGTGATCGAATTGAACTGTTCTACGAAGACGCCCCAGCTGCGCCGATTCGTGCGACCGTCGTCCGCTTGTTGACTGATCAGGATGAAGGAATGGGCATCGAGATTGAAGACTATACTGCCTCCTGGATCGAGATCACCGTGGATGATCCAAGCGACGTGGATGCCATCCAAGTTGTACTACTGAACACGGATCTCCAATATCGGCTGAACGGCCGCCGCGTAACTCTTCGTAAGACGGAGGAATAGCGAGTCCTGGCTTCGGGAGCACTCGACACTGATGAGATTGTGCAAAATGCTTAGCGCGCTTATGAGACCGAGCAGGCCGAAGCGCTCAAAGACGGGTTTAACGGCTAACACAACCATCGAAATGCCGAATGCGACGGATCTTCTGCGCGTGGTTTAAGGAAAGGAGCAATCTTGAATATTGGCATTATCGGCGCGGGTCAGATCGGTGGGACGCTCACGCGCCGGCTGGCACAGTTGGGACACGGAGTATTTGTCGCGAACTCCCGAGGGCCTTCGTCCCTTGCGGAATTGGCGAAAGAGACCGGCGCGAAAGCCGTGACGGCTTGCGAGGCCGCCAGGGCAGGCCAAGTGGTGATCGTGACAATTCCAGAGGGCAAAATCCGAGACCTTCCCAAAAGTCTTTTTGAAGGTGTCCCGTCCGACGTTGTGGTGATTGACACTGGAAACTACTATCCCCGTGAACGGCATGGCCGCATTGACGACATCGAAGGCGGAATGACAGAAAGCCGTTGGGTTGCGAATCAATTGGGACGTCCCGTCGTCAAAGCGTTCAACACTATGAATTACAAAAAACTGCTTGAGTTAGGCCGGCCGCAAGGTCCCGGACGCCTCGCCCTACCCGTAGCAGGCGACGACGCCAGGGCAAAGCAAGTGGTGATGCAGCTGGTTAATGAACTCGGATTTGATGGAGTCGACGACGACGGATTGGACAACTCCTGGCGCCAGCAGCCGGGCACGCCGGTTTATGATAAGGAACTCGACAGCTCCGAAGTACGGCACGCATTGGCCAAAGCACGAAACGAGCGCCCGCCTCAGTGGCGTGCGGCAAGGAAGATTTCACGCAGCTTCACGCAACGAGCCTATAGCCGGGATTGATTGAGGGTTCCTTCCCAAGACGACGATTGCGTTAGCGAGGTTTCGCCCAAACACAATTTTGTCCGAGTGACTGCAGAACACTCACTTGTACAAGTTAGGCTCCGCGCAATCTAACCGTTGTGGAATGACCCCTGAGCATCCTATCCCTCGCTCTTGGAGAGTAGATGATCATCCCGGATTAAAACGGTAGAGGTCCTTGAGATCTGTATGTCTGCACCTCGAGTCGTGATCGTCGGCGGTGGATTCGGCGGGTTGTTCGCAACGCGTGCGCTCGCTCGCGCTCCAGTGAACGTGGTGTTGATCGACAAGCGGAACTACCACTTGTTTCGTCCCATGCTCTATCAGGTCGCTACCGGTTTGCTCTCGGCGGATCAGATCGCCCCTCCTTTGCGGTCGATCGTGAGTCGGCCAACACAATGTAGAGGTTTTGCAAGACGAAGTTACCGCGATTGATTCAGCTCACCGGTTGGTTCAGCTAAAAGAGCATCGGCTACCTTACGATTTCCTGATCCTCGCCACCGGCATTCAATACAACTATTTCGGACATGATGATTGGCGGCGCACCGCACCAGGGCTTGAATCACTGGACGATGCAGACCGAATTCGCGGCAAGGTCTTGACGGCCTTCGAGCAGCGGAGGAGACGGCCGCGCTCGATAACCGCGACCGCCAGGAAATTCGACAGCTGCTGACTTTTGTACTCGTCGGTGCAGGAACGGTTGGCGTGGAAATGGCGGGCACACTCGCCGAAATGTCGCGCATGGCTTTGACACATGACTTTCGAAATATCAATCCGCGGTCGGCGCGGATTCTGTTGTATGAAGCGGCGCCGCGTATACTTCCTACGTTTCCCGAAGTTTTATCTGCAAAAGCGCAACGGCACCTCGAAAGGCTTGGGGTCGAAGTATACACAAACACGCGAGTTACTAGCGTAGATGACCGGGGAATCGTCGCCAATGGAAAGCATGTTCGGGCAAGCACAGTGTTGTGGGGCGCTGGAGTGCTGGCCTCGCCGGCGGCACGCTGGTTAGGTGTTCCAACGGACCAGTCGGGCAAGATCATCGTCAACGCCGACTTCTCAGTGCCGGGTTATCCGGAGATTTTTGCGATCGGCGACACCGCACACGTCGTAGCGGGATCTCGCAATCTCCTGGGATTTAAGTCGAAGCAGGCAATGACCATGCCGGGTGTCGCACAACCAGCGATTCAAGAGGGGCAGTATGTAGCACGGTTGATTCGCCGGCGAGTTGCCAAGAAACCAGCACCGCCGCCTTTCTGGTATTGGGACAAGGGTGACCTCGCAATCGTCGGTCGAGCTTACGCCCTGGCCGACTTACGTTTCCTTCGGTTCGCAGGATTGCTGGCTTGGATCGTTTGGGGCGCTGTGCATATCTACTTTTTGATCGGATTTTCAAATCGACTCTTCGTCGTGCTGGAATGGGGGATCACATTTTTGACCAAGCGGAGGCAGGTGCGCGTTTTCCCGGGACAAGAAAAAGCGGAACGAGCGCCCTGAGAACGCTACGCCAAAGACACGCAGTTTTCATGTCGCTCTCAAGCGAAGAATCGCACCATTTCCTTGCCGTCTCCGCTACCAAAGTACTGCCAATACCATCGTCTGATTGTTCCGTCACGCTTCCTCTGGCCTAATCGCAAACGTAAATCAACCGGATTAGTCGTCCAACAACCGATATCACATGTAGAGGTAAGGTAAATGAACGCGCTCTTTGTCGGCGAGAGTCAACGAGCCTGGTGGCACATCGCCAGGCATCTGCAAGGACGAGGCTGTAGTTGTTGGTTCGCCTCCACAAACGAGGAACTCCGAGTTCTTCTCGGCCAGCGGCCGTTCCGTTTGGTGCTGAGTGCACGCCCTGTGACGAACGGGAGTGCGCTCATGCACCTACTGCAGGCTCCTGAGCGGTTCGTGTTCTACTGGTTCCCCGTCGAGGATAGCTGTCTGTGGTTTCAAGCTATTCCCGAAATTTCAAATGTTTCGCGGGTATCAGCACTTCGACCGAGCGAGTTCATGAGCATTCTCGACGTTCTCCTTGTTTCAGAGGGAGACCGTTATCCTCGTCGTTTCGAAGCAACGCCTATGCCAGGTGCAGGTCCATTTGGACTATCTTGATCTGGATTAAATTAGCGTCGAACTCGATGTCGAGGGTCGGAACGGTACTGTTCGTGAACCGATTGTCCACGCTGCTGCTGCGGGAAATTAGCCGATGAAGCTTTTGCTTGCGGTCGATCATTCGCCCATGTCGCGAGCCGTCGTAGACCAAGCAACGAAAAGGCCGTGGCCTAAGGGCGCAACTGCATTCTTACTGCACGTAATCGAAACACTGCCTCTGCGCGACGGCGTGATGTTTCTCAAAGAAATGAGGGAGGCCGCGGCCGCATGGCTCAGTCCAGCTGCAGAGTTATTGCACAAAGCGGGCATACCAACGACTGTCGAGATTATCGAAGGCATTCCAAGAATCGCCGTGTCTGATTTCGCCGAGCAATGGGGCGCGGATTTTCTGATGATAGGAGCGCACAGCTCGAGCGGTCTGGCGCGGTTCCTCCTCGGAGGAGTTGCTCAAGCTACGCTTCGCTCCGCGCCATGCTCGGTCGAAGTGGTACGAGCAAAGCCAGCCGATGCAACGGTGCCGAGGAAGGTTCTTCTCGCCACAGACGGCTCCGAATACTCGATGGCAGCAGCGAGATCTGTTGCTCGGCGCCCATGGCCAGCCGGAACACAGGTTCAAATTATCAGCGTCGCTCAAGTAATGCCTGTCATAGCTGGGGCGGCGCCCCTGGTGCCGAGCTATTATCCCTCTCCGGAACTGATCGAGACAGTTCAGGCCGAATTTCGTCGGCGTGCCGTAGAGGCTGTTGAGCGGACGCGCCAGGTTCTCTCAATTTCCGATGCAAAACTCCTCGGAAACGAATCCCTCCCTGTCGGAGATGCCCGAGAAGTCATATTGGACCAAGCGGCAGAGTGGAATGCCGATTTAATCGTGCTCGGCTCGCACGGCTGGCACGGATTCGCACGATTCATGCTTGGCAGTGTTTCCGAAGCGGTTGCGATGCACGCGCACTGCTCCGTCGAAGTTATCAGGGAGACGCACAGCGCCAGCAAGGAGTCATCATAAAATCCCAATACGCCTCGAATCGTTCCGAGAGTCGCATGAAAGAGAAGCGCGACTATCGTGATCACGGGATCAATTAGAGAGACACGACGACGAAGCCGGTACATCAGAAGAAAAAGGAGTCACTGTCATGGACAATCACGGAGCAAAACAGGCTCGAGAAGACGCATCCTCGAAACCGCAGGCGGAATTGACGCCACCAGTCACCGAGCAGAGCGAATTTGAATTTGATGCCGCTCTGTCCACGGCAATCAAGAAAAACGGGCGGCCACACACGGCTCAGCAACTTCCAAAGGGTCCGTTATCTCCTGACTTACTAGATCGGATGAACCGCTATTGGATGGCGGCAAATTTCCTGACGGTGGGGCAAATTTATCTCTCCGACAATCCGCTTCCACGACGCTCGCTGACTGCGGAGGATATCAAGCCAAGGTTGCTGGGCCATTGGGGTACGTCGGCGGGTCAGAACTTCATTTACACCCACTTGAACCGGCTCATCAAGGAACGCGGCGCGAGTGTGATCTACATCGCAGGTCCGGGTCATGGTGGGCCGTCACTGAACGCTCACTCGTACTTAGAAGGAACCTATTCGGAAGTGCACCACGACGTAACGCAGGATATGAATGGCATGCGTCTGCTGTTTCGGCAATTCTCGACCCCAGGTGGCGTTCCGAGCCACTGTGGTCCTCATGTCCCGAATTCAATCCATGAAGGCGGCGAACTCGGTTATTCGCTTCTGCATGCGTTTGGCGCTGCGTTTGACAATCCCGATCTCCTCGTTGCATGCGTTATCGGAGACGGCGAAGCTGAAACAGGTCCTCTGGCCGGCAGTTGGAAGGGAGTGAAGTTCCTGAATCCGGTACGTGATGGTGCGGTCCTGCCCATCTTGCATCTGAACGGATACAAGATATCGGGGCCTACCGTCCAAGGTCGCACTGCCGATGACGACCTCGTTTCGCTATATCGGGGGCATGGGTACAAACCGTATTTTGTGGAGGGCGACGACCCAGTAGTCATGCATCAGCTGTTTTCGGGCGTCTTGGACAAATGTTACGACGAGATACGTTCGATCCAGACTGACGCGCGCAAGAACGGTTTTAAGGGGCGTCCGACATGGCCGATGATCGTGCTCCGCACCCCCAAGGGATGGACCGGCCCGAAAGAGGTTGACGGGATTCCAATCGAGGGTACGTTTCGGGCCCATCAAGTGCCGCTTGCAAATGTCCGCGAGAATCCCGATCACCTCCGCCTGCTTGAGGCCTGGCTTCGAAGTTACAAGCCTGAGACCCTCTTCGATGCAACTGGAAAGCTGATCTCTGAACTTCAGGACTTGGCACCTTTCGCCGACAGTCGTATGGGAGCGAATCCCAGCGTTAACGGCGGGCGCGTGCTCGACGCACTCGAACTCCCGGATTACACGGACTACGGGGTTGAAGTTCCCGAATCGGGACAGGCCGCTGCTGAAGCGCCGCGCAAGCTAGGGGAGTTTCTCCGCGACGTCATCAAGCTCAATCCTTCAAACTTCCGATTTTTTTGCCCGGACGAGACAAACTCCAATCGTCTGAACGCCGTCTTCGAAGCCACAACACGCTGCAATATGGAAGAGACTGTTTCGATCGACGACAAGGTCAGTGCCGACGGCCGGGTGATGGAAGTCCTCAGTGAGCACTGCTGCCAGGGCTGGCTGGAAGGGTACCTTCTCAGCGGCCGGCATGGTTTGTGGGCCTCGTATGAGGCGTTCGCGCAGGTTGTTGACTCGATGCTTACGCAACACGCTAAATGGCTCGAAGAATCAAAGAAGTTTCCGTGGCGAAGGCCTATTGCATCGTTGAACGTCTTTCTGACAAGCCATGCATGGCGCAATGACCACAACGGGTTCAGCCATCAGGCCCCTGGATTCGTGGACAACGCTCTCGCGCGTCGCACGGAAGTTATTCGCGTGTACTATCCTCCGGACAGCAATTGCCTGCTGAGCGTAGTCGATCATTGCCTTCGCAGCCGCAATTACGTAAACGTGGTCACGTGCGGCAAACAACCGGAACTTCAGTGGCTAACTATGGATGAGGCGCGAGAACACTGCTCGCGAGGAGCGTCGGTGTGGAAGTTTGCAAGCAATGATAAAGGTCAAGACCCGGATGTCGTATTGGCCTGTGCCGGCGATGTGCCTACGCTCGAGGCGTGCGCGTGCTCGTGGCTGCTGCAAAAATATGTGCCGGGAATTCGGGTGAGAGTGGTGAACGTCGTAGACCTCAGCGTTTTGATGTCACCCGATAATCACCCTCACGGAATGGATGACATCTCCTTTGAGGATTTGTTCACCCAAACCGTGCCCGTGATCTTCGCATTCCATGGGTACCCTTGGGTGATTCATCCCATGGTCCATGGACGCTCCCGCGAGAGCCGCTTTCATGTCCGTGGATTTAGGGACCGAGGTACGACGACGACTCCGTTTGACATGGTCGTTCTGAACGAGATGAGCCGTTTCCACCTTGCGATCGACGCGTTGAAACATATTTCCCGGTTTCGTTCGCAGGTTTCCCACGTAATCGATATGTTTAATCGCAAGCTGTCCGATCATCATACCTACATTCGAGAGAATCTTCAGGATATGCCCGAGATCAGGAACTGGCGATGGACCCCAGATTTCAGCGAGCCGACCGAACCGCCTCCGATGGTGAAGGGCGCTCTACATAAACAGCTATTCAGCGACGCTTGAGCGCTTCCCGATTTATGAATGCAAGGGCGGGTCTTCAGTCTTCATCCAAAAGTTCTGCCGGCCGGTCGGCTGGATTGTGCTGCTCATACAGGCCGCTCGAAGCTGCTAAGTCCCGCCCAAACTCTTTACGCTAACCTGCCGAGTTCAAGCTCGCCATAAGAAACTTCTAACTTTTCTTTGACGTTTCTTTTCCGCCCCTCAAACTGGCGCTTGATCTTGGTCGCTGACACGAAAGTATCTCCGATACCATAGTCTAATTGCTTCATTCCGCTTGCCGGTGCTTAATCGTAACCGTGCGGTCTTGCTCGGAGTGCTGTTACGCAACGTTTTTTAACTGGGAGGAGGGCAGAAATGAGTAAAGCAAGTGCTGTGAAGGTTGCGCGCGAAACAAAGGAAATAATTCCACCGAAACAACCGACAATCGACGACATCCGCATACGCGCATATGAAATCTTTGTCACTCGCGCAGGTGGCCCCGGGAATGAGGTTCAGGACTGGCTTCAAGCCGAAGGCGAACTCCTATCGAGAGACCGTTAGCTGCTTGACAGACTGCGAGTGCGCGATTGGGGTGATCTATGTTTCGCAACACGATTCGTTTGGGCCGAATTCTTGGTATCGATATAGACCTCGACTTGTCCTGGTTTCTCGTTTTCGGTTTGTTCACGTGGATACTAGCCGTTAGCTACTATCCCGCGGAATTGAAGAGCTCGAGCCAGGCGGAGTGTTGGTTTTTGGGAGCTGTAACGGCAATCTTGCTCTTTGTGAGCGTTTTGCTGCACGAGCTTGGACACTCCGTCGTTGCCAAGCATTTCGGGATAGCTGTGCCACGGATCACATTGTTCATCTTTGGCGGGGTTTCACAAATC
The DNA here is from genome assembly GCA_963753205.1 of uncultured Acidobacteriota bacterium. Classification (GTDB taxonomy): domain Bacteria; phylum Acidobacteriota; class Terriglobia; order Acidiferrales; family UBA7541; genus Palsa-295. The sequence continues at coordinate 258,036 of CAVWBL010000009.1, forward strand.
GCAACGGAGCCTGCCGACGCGAATAAAGAATTCTGGATGGCTGCCGCCGGTCCTGCGGTGAGCTTCGTTCTGGCTGCGATATTTTGGGAGTTACGGCTAATCCTCCCGGCGTTTCCCGCATTGCTTGTTCTCGCAAAATATATGGCGCTGCTGAACCTCGTTCTGGGAGTTTTCAACCTTATTCCGGGGTTTCCGCTTGACGGAGGCCGAGTGTTTCGGGCTATCGTTTGGCGGAGCACCGGTAATTTTCGCCGCGCGACAGCAGTGGCCACCTTCACGGGCCGGTTTTTTGGTTTTTCGCTGATTTTTATCGGCGTCTGGCTAGCGCTGTCTGGAGCCGTGCTTGACGGGCTTTGGACTGCGTTTATTGGTTGGTTCCTTGAAAGCGCAGCAGCGAGCCAACTCCAACAACAGGTTCTGAAGGATTTGCTGGCCGGCCATAGAGTTTCCGAGATGATGAGCAGGGATTGTATTGCCGTCCTGGGTGACCTGAACCTACAAGAGCTCGTCGACACCTACGTCCTCGGAAGCGGCCACCGCTGCTTCGTCGTCACGAAGGGAGACCAAACGATTGGCTTGATAACACTTTCGGAAATTACGAAGGTCCCTCGTTCGTCTTGGTCTTCGACAAAGATTGCGGACGTAATGATCCCGTCTGAAAAGCTGACTTTGACCCCAGCCAATGCAGAGGCTTGGCCGACCGTTGAAAAGATGGAGCAAAACGGCATCAGTCAGACTCCGATTGGAGACGGCAGGAAAATCATCGGAGTCTTGTCTCGCGACGATCTGATCCACTACCTCGGAGTCCTCCGGAGCCTGCACGCGTAACCATGCCGCTTATAGGGCATTGCGAATGGCCTGACTCGACAAGCTGATGCGACTCCTACTTGCCACCGATGGTTCCACGCTCGCAGATGCGGCGACGCAAGCTGTCGTCGCAGAAGTAAAGCGAGACGGCGCGGACATTCGGGTAATACACCTGGTGAATAGCAAAAAAGAAGTACTGCCCGAAATGACCGCGTCGCGCCACGCCCCTTGCTCAGTGGAGATTGTGCGAGCTCCAAAGCCTCAGCAAACGCCGCAAGGCTTGAGAATTCTTCTTGCTATGGACGATTCGGAATTCTCCGAGACAGTAGCCAACGCGGTGATTACACAAGTAAAGTCGGAACGTGCCGAGGTGAAATTGCTGACCGTTCTCGACCCTTGGCCACTAGCCGAGGCGTTAGCTGAAGTCCATCAACGGGGGAGCAAGGAGTATCCTGATTTTGCTGGTGCAGTTGTTAAGCTTCGGGACCAAGCAATACGCAAACTCCTGAAAACGGCAAAGAAGCTTGAGAGCGTTGGATTCAAAGTCACGCAAATGCTCGCTGAAGAGGGAGATCCACGAGACGACATTCTCGACTGCGCTGAAAGATGGCGAGCGGACTTAATTGTCGTCGGTTCGCGTGGAGATAAAGGCACAGACTGTTTGTTAATGGGAAGCGTAGCGGAAGCAGTAAGCCGACACGCGCGGTGCTCGGTCGAAATCGTGCGCCTTCCATCGAACGAGCGAAGGATTGCCGCTTTTTAATTGAGCATTACACCAGATAACGCCTCGCCGAAATCTCGTCTGAATCTTTGCGAGGGAGTGTCAGATGGCCAAGCCTCAAAGAGCCCCGATAGCGCCCTCCGTCTCGCCTCCAGACCGTTTGCCTGACTTGGCGAAAGAGCCGCTCCAATCTGTGCAGTCTCGGTTGGGAGTATCCGCCGAAGGGCTCAGTGAGTCAGAGGCGCATGCTCGGCTTGCGACGTATGGGTACAACGAACTCCCAGAGGAAAAGACGAACCCTCTGTTCAAGTTTCTTTCCTATTTCTGGGGCCCAATCCCATGGATGATCGAGGTAGCCGCAGTTCTCTCAGCCGTCGTGCATCATTGGGAAGACTTTGCCATCATTCTTACTTTGCTGCTGATGAACGCCGGCGTCGGATTTTGGGAAGAGTTTCAAGCCGGCAACGCGGTGGCAGCCCTGAAGGCCAAGCTAGCGTTGCACGCACGGGTGAAACGAGACGGATCATGGAAAACGGTCCCCGCAAGGGAACTTGTGCCGGGCGATTTGATGCGTGTTGACATCGGAGAGATTGTTCCGGCCGATGCGCGGCTTTTCGAAGGGGACCCGATCGAGGTTGACCAGTCTGCACTGACGGGTGAATCTCTGCCGGTTGATCGTCGGTCCGGCGATTTGGTGTATTCCGGCTCGATTGTCAAACAGGGAGAAATAGACGCGCTCGTAATTGCCACTGGGGGGAAGACGTACTTTGGCAAAACGGCGCACTTAGTAGAAACCGCCCATACCGTCAGCCATTTTCAGCGCGCGGTGATGAGAATCGGCGATTTCCTCATCGCCATCGCTTTGGTTCTCGTCGCGATCATACTTCTAGTTGCCCTGTTCCGCGGCGACCCGATGTTAACGACCCTGCAATTCGCTCTGATCCTAACGATTGCCGCCGTGCCTGTCGCGATGCCTGCTGTTCTTTCCGTGACGATGGCCGCAGGCGCACGCAAGTTAGCGGACAAAAAAGCCATCGTCACCCACTTGGCCGCGATGGAAGAATTGGCGGGAATCGACGTGCTGTGTTCAGATAAGACGGGTACGCTGACACAGAACAAGTTGACTCTAGGGGAGCCTTACGACACAGCCGGTGTTACTCCCTCCGAGATTATTTTGGCCGCAGCGCTTGCGTCTCCGGTCGACAGTCAAGATCCCATCGACGTTGCTGTCCGTACTGGTTTGAAAGACGCGCACGAAGCAAACCAATTTCGCGTTCTCCACTTCCAACCGTTCGATCCCATTCACAAGCGGACAGAGGCGGTTGTTGCAGCGCCTGATAACAACCAATTTCGCGTTAGCAAGGGCGCAGTGCAAGTGATTCTCGGGCTTGCGGCGAACGCAGATCAGGTACGGAGCGGCGTGGAACAGGCGGTGCAAGGTTTTGCTGCGCGCGGCTTTCGCGCCTTGGGGGTGGCGCGAACAAATCAGAGCGGAACGTGGCAGTTCTTGGGCGTACTGCCTCTTTTTGACCCACCCCGACCAGACTCGAAGGAAACCATATCGACGGCCGAGGAGATGGGCGTACGCGTAAAGATGGTAACCGGCGATCAGCTGGCCATCGCGAAAGAAATGGCGCACCAACTGGGATTGGGCTCGAACATCGTAGACGCCAGCGTCCTCGTGCAAAGTAACGATCTGCAGATCCGCCCTCGGTCCGAAGTAATCGACCAAGCGGACGGCTTCGCACAGGTGTTCCCGGAACATAAGTACCGGCTTGTCCGCACGTTGCAAAAGGAGGGGCACATCGTCGGGATGACCGGTGACGGGGTCAATGACGCGCCCGCACTGAAACAGGCCGACGCTGGAATCGCCGTCTCCGGTGCCAGCGACGCTGCTCGGGCTGCCGCTGATATCGCTCTTCTGACGCCAGGTCTTTCGGTAATCGTCGACGCGATAAAGGAAAGCCGGAAGATGTTTCAGCGCATGAACAGCTATGCCATCTACCGAATCGCCGAGACGATCCGTCTTCTCTTATTCATGACGCTTTCGATTCTCGTTTTCAATTTTTACCCGGTGACCGCTGCCATGCTCGTGCTGCTGGCATTGTTGAATGATGGTCCGATCTTGGCGATTGCCTACGATCGAGTCCGCTATCGAAACGCTCCGGAGTCGTGGGACATGCCCTTGGTACTCGGAATATCAAGCGTACTGGGTCTGGCCGGGGTGATTGCCACATTTGGCCTCTTCTATCTGGCGGAGCGTACGTTTCATCTCGACCGAAATGTAATTCAGACCTTCATGTTCCTCAAGCTGGCGGTCGCTGGGCATCTCACTATCTTTTTGACCCGTACACGCGGGCCGTTTTGGTCTATCCGGCCAGCTCCGATACTCTTCTGGTCTGCCGTCGGCACGAAAGCTCTAGCCACCTTAGCAGCCGTTTATGGAGTACTCATGGCCCCGATTAGTTGGCATTGGGCGCTGTTGATTTGGGGATACGCATTGGCGTGGTTCTTCGTCAACGATTGGGTCAAGCTCGGCGCATACAGAATTTTTGACGCCCACCGCGGCGGTTTGGTCATGCATTTTTGGAACAAACACACGCAACAGCAGCCGACGAGATGAATTTGAGGACTGGAATACTGATTTACAGAACGAAGAAAATGAGAGCCGGCTCATGACGCCCAAGAATGTCGCAGAACAACATAGAGCGAAGGATCTGGCGAGTGCGTCTGAGACCGGCAACGTTCGCTCGGGAAGTCCTCTGCCCTATGGCGCCCACCAACGGGGCGACGGAGTCAATTTCTCGCTCTTCAGCCGCCACGCTGATCGAGTTCGCCTGGAGCTCTACAGATCCCCGGATGATAGTGCGGCCTACAAAGCGATCGATTTGGACCCTGTCCGTAACCGGACTGGCGACGTGTGGCACATATGGGTGCGCGGGCTCCCATCCGGCCAACTGTATGCGTATCGAATCGACGGGCCATATCAGCCGGCCCAGGGCCACCGCTTCAACGCACACAAGCTACTTCTGGATCCGTATGCGAGGGCAGTCACCGGCGTCGCCGAATGGAGCTTTCCGAACGCCAGGGGCTACGACTCCAGCAGTAGGCTCGCGGATTTATCCTTTTCGACCCTTAACAACGCCGACACCACGCCGAAGTGCGTCTTCTACCATCACGATTTTGATTGGGAAGGTGACCTTCCTCCGCGGCATCCGCCTTCAGAAACGGTTGTCTATGAAACTCACGTACGTGGTTGCACATTTCATCCGAGTTCCCGGGTAGCTAATCCAGGAACGTTTCGAGGCTTGGCCGAGAAAATTCCGTATTTCAAGGATCTGGGCGTAACCGCCATCGAACTGATGCCTGTCCAGGAGTTCAACGAGAACGAACAGGAGCGGTTGAACCCGCTCACGGGAGAGAAACTCAGGAACTATTGGGGTTACGATCCTGCCGCCTTGCTCGCACCCAAGGGATCTTACGGTGGACGAGGATCGCATGGGGATCAAGTCTTCGAATTTCGACAAATGTTGAAGGCCTTTCATCGCGCAGGCATCGAGGTCATCTTAGACATCGTGTTGAACCATACTGCGGAAGGGAACGAACTTGGCCCGACCATTTGCCTCCGCGGAATTGATAATTCGATATTTTATATGCTGCAAGAGAACGACCGGCGTTATTACAAGAATTACTCCGGCGTGGGCAACACCGTCAATGCAAATCATCCCATAGTGAGCAACTTCGTGATGGAGGTCCTTCGTTACTGGGTGACGGATATGCACGTTGACGGTTTCCGCTTCGACCTGGCTTCCGTGCTGGGGCGCGATGAATATGGAAACCTGCTGCGCAACGCCCCTTTGCTTGAACGCATCGCGGAGGACCCCATCTTGCGGGACGTGAAAATCATCGCTGAAGCCTGGGACGCAGGCGGTGCCTACCAGGTAGGGAGTTTCTCGGAACGCCGCTGGATCGAATGGAACGGTCGTTTCCGGGATGACGTGCGACGCTTCTGGCTGGGTGAGCCGGCCATGACACCCGTATTCGCCAGCCGGATCTGCGGGAGCGCCGATTTGTATGGGGCCTCCGGCAAAGGACCTGGAAGCAGCCTTAACTTCATCGCAGCCCACGACGGTTTCACTCTGAACGATCTGGTTTCATACAAGCAAAAGCACAATGAGGAAAACGGCGAATTCGGTCGTGATGGCAGCGATGCGAATTACAGCCAGAATTGTGGAGTCGAAGGTCCCACCGATAATCCTGAAATCGAGGCTCTCCGCAAGCGCTTGATCAAGAATTTCCTTTTGACGCTTTTCATTTCTCGTGGGATTCCCATGCTGCTGGGCGGAGATGAATTTCGCCGGACGCAGAAGGGCAACAACAACGCGTATTGCCAGGACAACAACATAAGCTGGTTTGACTGGAGCTTTGTGAAAAGCCACAGCGAGATCTATCGGTTCGCTCGAGGAATGGCCGCGTTTCGCCGAGCGCATTCTGTGCTGCGAAAAGAAACCTTTTACTCCGATTCCGAGGTAATTTGGGCAGGAGCAAATGGCGGAGCCCCCGAGTGGTCCGATCCCACACAGCGGGCTTTCGCGTGTTTGATTGTCGACCTGTTCCTGATGTTTAATGCCAGCGGAGAAGCGGTTACCTTCCCGCTTCCCGCCCCGGATGGGAATGCAACTTGGCATTTGGCGGTCGATACCTCTCGTCCCGCTCCCGACGACTTTCATGAAGCCGGGCACGAAGTCGTTCTGCAAGATCAAGCTCGTTTTCGCTTGGGATCGCGATCGAGTGCAATTCTTTTGCGGCACATGTAAAAACGCTGCGTCGCGAGAAGATGGTTCACAATCGATCTGGGCTGCGTTGCAATGAGGACACTACGAACGTATTTCTTCGCAGTCATCCAGGAGGCTCGTAGAGCCGCGTTGGGTCGCGCTGGAACAGGTGACCAGCAAAGCCCAATGCATCGCCAACTCTGATCGAAATATTCGTATTCGATTCACGGCCGCCGTCAGCATCTGATTCGCGGTACGCTCTAGGTACGCTCAACGTGACGTTTCCTCGACATAACCCGCTGAGTGAATAGCTGCTTTAGACTTTTGCAGCCTGCTTGGCGGCTTCGAGAGTGTGCTGACTCAATTCGGACGGCCCGGTAGTGCTCAGAATGTCCCTAGCCTTTCCAGCTTCCGCGGCAGTCCCATGGGCGACGACAAGAAACTTGTCGGCCTTTATGGCCGTCTCATATTTCAAGATGCTGTCCTTTGGAATACCGATGCTGTAAAGCCCAGCGCCGATCGCGCTCAATCCTCCCACGACGACCGCACCCTCCAGAGCACCGACGATCCACGCCACCAGCGGTCCCCCTACCAATAACGGGCCAAAGCCTGGGACCCAAAAGAACGCCGCACCAAACAACATTCCCCAAAGACCGCCCCAAAACGCACCCATTTTGCCCCAATATTTCATGCGGTCACCCGCGTTGTAGTACCCGACTACCTGTTCATCCGTATGGACGTCCTTGCCAACAACAGATAGCTTCTTCATGTCGAATCCCGATCTCTGCAGTTCCTTCACGGCGCTTTCAGCTTCGGAGTGGGTCTCATAAACAGCAATTACAGCGTTCGTGTCAGTCATACTTGTTCTCCTTTTCATCTTCGTGCTTGGTTGGTTTCGCCTTTAAAACGCCAAACCAATTTTTGGCTTTTCCTCGGTGGACGGGAGTTGCGACTCCCACCTCAGCTCGTTTCTAAAATTCTTCGTATTCGTTGAATTTTTCCTCGCGTTGCCCGTGTTTGCGGCGCCTGGTCGCCGCGGCTCTGGCGGCAGCCTTCTCTAGCACGCGGTGCTCGCGCTTTGTCTCAACGCCTTCGGCAGCGTTCTCTTTCTGGTGCTGCTGTGCATGAACGCCGAATTGATGCCAATATGTCTCGGGGAGATCCATTTCGTAATGCCGCGCGGCCTTTTCGATATTTGCCAACGCTAAAGCTCGATCTCTGTCCGGCACGCCCAAGACCTGATCGAATCTTGCAATCGCGTTGCGCACGTGCTGTGCGTCCGTCAGGGGCTCCTTCCTCTGGTGAGGAAAAGCGAAGACCGTGTCAGGTAAATCGCTCCGCATTGAGAGGCGACCGTGTTTCTCGTGAGGTTCCCAAGTTGGCCGTACCGTGCTCATTTTGTTCTCCCTCTGCCCTCGTCTGCGCAGCGTTCGGTTGCCTGCTTTATCTCCCGGAACCGCCGCCACATACTTGCCGCTTGGCTGCGGCCTCGAACGTCGGTTCCTTAGATCGGGTAATTCCCAATATCCCGTGGAACACCAGTCATCACATCAAACGCGAGGGAGGTGCACAATTGGACGAAGGTATTGGCGATACGTTCGCGTAATCGGCGGCTACCCATCTTGCTCCCAAGTGGTGCAATACCTTCGCGCAAATGCGCCGCTGTCGCATTTCTGACCCAATCGAAACCGATTCATACTCGTGCAGGGCCTACGTGGCGCGTTTGGCGTCCCTGTTTTCTTGAACGCTGGCCACACGCACTCGTTGCCTAGCGCGATAAAAGCGCCTAAGCCAGGGTTCGATTGTGCCTGTTCGACGTCTCGAACCTCCCATTCGACAAGAATGTCCAACGGACAAGTCGGTTGTCGACGCTTTGAAGAGTCTGCGACCCGGCACTCCCGTCGAAGCGAAATCGGAGACACTGGCGGCCGATCCGTGCCGTATAAGACTCTTTTGCAAGTCGACGATTGAATTGAAAGAGTTGTCGCGAGCGATTGCAGCTATTTAGCGAAGGGCTCCAACGCGGGCGGCTTCGGTATAGAAATCCGGGCGAGATCAGAAGCGAAGCGACTGAGAAAGCCTCGAACCCGCTGCGGCGACGATTCCGGTTGTTCAGCGCGTCCACAATGAGTTCTTACGCTGAAGGTCCGGGTGGGGAGGCATCTTGGTTCGCCACCTAAACAAAAGTATCGGCGATACCATCGTGCAATCGATTCCTCTACGTGCTACGGGCTTAACTGCGACCGTGCACCAGGCACAAACCAATCGGAATTGCGCTGAAGCCCAACTTTAACGAATGGTGCTTAGGAGACGTCATCATGGCGCTGCAAAGCTTATTGAATACAACCCAGCCGGTCGCTCCATGCGTGCGCGGCGGAGTGTCGATGCGAGTGAGACGCGAGGGGGCAAGTGGCTTCGCCCAAGATGCGAAATACGATGTGGCTGCTCGCGGCGGTGCGAGCGCATTCGCCGAAACGAAACTCGTACCCGCGGCGAAGAAGGGAAATGAAACCGCCTTTCGGGAGCTGGTAGAAAACCACAAAGGGCGTATTTACCCTCAGGCTTTTCGCATCGTGGGAATTCGGAGGACGCTGAGGACGTCCGTCAGTCGACGCCAACTGCCCACTTGGGAATCGATCGCGAGACGGCGATCGCGAAAGCCGAGAACAGGAACTTTCGCTGGCACGCGAGGATTATTTCGCTGGATAGGCGCTTAGCCGAGGATGGCGATGACAGCAACGCGTATAATTACCTCACCTCTGTTCGGTCTCGGACATGGCACGGCGTCGATCACAATCGCGCTCGGCGGGCCTAAATGATGGATTCTTCCGGCTTTCATTCTCACTCCCGCAGGGCTAGCACGCGCGTGTCAAGCCACCAGCAAGATCTTCCCGCTGCCACCCTTTTCTGCCGCTGCTTGAGCCTCGGCCGCTTCACTGAGTGGCAGTTTCTGGCTGATCGGAATTACCAGCTTGCCATCTCGCACCGCTTCGGCCATGAACTCGAGTGTTTTCTTATCGAATTTTGAGAATACGTGCACCACCTTCACCAACGGGTACTGGGCCGCGTTCTGCGGCGCCTCAACAACCGACGCGTACGTGCCTCCAGGCTTGACCTTGGCGATCAGCTTTTCGGCGGTCCTTCCGCCCACCGTATCCGCCACCGCATCAAGCCGCGGAAGATTCTCAATCGACGTGTCGTCGTCGGTTGCGACGGCCCGATGCGCGCCGACAGTCTTCACCTCATCCATCTGCTTCTTCAAAACGCCCGCTATCACCGTCGCCCCGCGTTGCTTCGCAGTGAATACCGCTGAACGCCCGACATTACCGGCAGCGCCTATGACGAGAACCGTCTGGCCCGCGTTCACTCCCGTAGCCAGGAGGAGCTGGTTGCCAGTCGTCGTAACCAGCGGCAGTGCCGCCGCCTGGACCAGATCGAGCCCTTTGGGAACTTTCGCCAGAATCGCGGCTTTCACGACGCAAAGTTCCGCGTAAGTGTTGTCCGCCATGGCGAACACTTCGTCGCCGACGGAAAAGCCTTCCACTCCCGGCCCAATATTGACTACAGTCCCCGCGATATCGACTCCTATGAGCCCCGGGAACCGAATAGGATAAAAATCCTTCGTTAATCCAGCACGCCGCTTGTAGTCGATCGGATTCACGCTCGTGGCGGCGACCCGCACCAAAACTTCGCCGGAACCCGGAACCGGGTCAGGGTAGTCCTCAAACTTCAGCACTTCGGGACTGCCATATTCGTGAACGACGATTGCCTTCATGATTTCTCTCCTTCGGTGAGGGCCATCAGTTGGCCATTGAACAGCTTCAGGCGTGAACTCACGACTTGCTTCACGGATTCGACGACCGGGGGCAGAATCTTATATGGAACGACTTCGTTCGGTTGACTCGCCAGGCTGCCTTCCAAGGACCGGCGCCATGCGACCCGCAGTTCGGTATTGATGTGGATTATGTTGATCCCTGCAGTGATCGCCCTTAGAAAGTCTTCATCATCCGTTCCGGACCCACCGTGAAGGGTGAGAAAGATCCCAGTAGCCTTCTTGATCTGGGCGATTCTCTCGATCTTTAGGTGCTTTTTGGTTTTTCCTTCGACCATGCTTTCCAGCATGCCGTGCATGTTGCCGACCGCTGGCGCAAGGACGTCGATTCCAGTGGAGGCGACGAATTGTCGGGCTTCCTCAGGTGTCGTGAGGTTCCGAAAACCGTTTGGAACGGCTTGATGGATTTCAGAGCCGGTTCCGATGTTGCCTATCTCTCCCTCCGCAAGAATTGCGGGGTTGATCGCTTTAATGGCCTCAACAGCTTCCTTCGTGCGAGAAACGTTCTGGTCAAAAGGTAACGCTGAAAAATCGATTACGACTGCATCGAACCCTGCCCTTGCCGCCTCCACTGCTTTCGCCAGTGAATGCGTATGGTCTGCGTTAAGGAAAACGGGGGCGCCATGTTCCTTCCGCATGACTTTCACAAGCGCTGTGATTTCATACGTTCCTAGAAAGTCCCGCTCTCCTTCCGATGCGCCTACAATTACCGGAACTCTGACCTCAACAGCGGCTGCGACAACTGCCTTTAGCAGAACCAGATCGGCAACATTGAAATGGCCCAGCGCCGAGCGCTGTTCTTGCGAACGAATCAACACATTCCGTAATGCATCCATGATCGTGGTCCTTCCATGATGACGAGTGCGAGGCGTCGCAGAGGGCGCTTCCCATTCCTCGTCGCCCTCGGGCGAATCGGCCTACATTCGTCCGATCGAATCGCGTGCCACCGGCGATTTCACTCCACGTGCCCGGGCGAAGCAATTGGACGATAGTATTGGCGATATGTTTGTATGGGTCACACAGATCGAAGTACACACCACCTGAGCCTACGGGATCGATCCGCGCTTTGGCGGTGGTCGATACGTTCGTCCAATAGACTTGTCGTCGCCCTTCTGCCAATCTCGCCTCCGACGGTAACTCGCTCTGCCATCGAAAGGACTCCGAATGGACGGCAAAAAATGGACCGAAACAGACCACGCGCGTGGCCGAGCCTGTCGCCTTGGACACGCTTGGTGTGAATGTTTTTACCGGCCGGGAATGGGTATGGCGGCGAGGCAGTCAGCTTTGACTCGATCAAGTCGAAATCTCCGGTAAGTATGACGCGATGCTGGTAGACGCAATGATGAGGTAGCTGAGGCCGAGGCTCTCGCAAATTGTTTTGCACAAGCTAGGGTCTCGGGAAACAGATTCGGTTTTTCGAGAGGAGAACAAGATGACAACAAAAGGGAAAGTCTTGGTGCTAGTCTCGAGCGGTCACGGCTTGCCATTGAAAGACGGCAAGGTTTATGCCGGCGCTGGCTACTATCTCAACGAACTGACCGTCCCGGTTCGTGCCTTGATGAAGGAAGGCTATGAGATCACTTTCGCGAACCCTAAAGGCAACACGCCGCAAATGGATGTCCATTCAGCCGTCGCCGACTTCTTCGGCGGTGACGAGGCCAGGCTTCAGGACTATCTAAAATTCCGGGACAGCCTGACCGGGCTCAAAAATCCAACTCGCATATCGGATGTGATCGCATCGGGCCTGGATCAATATGACGCCGTTTTCGTCCCCGGCGGCCATGGCCCGATGATGGATCTTCTCGATGATCCCGACGCCGGCACCGTGATGAGATACTTTCATAAAATATCCAAGCCCACGGCGGTGCTCTGCCATGGCCCGATTTCACTTCTCTCAGCTCTTCCGAATTCCACGGAGGTGGTCGGAGCGCTGGCAGCGGGCGATGCCGCTGGAGCGCGGGCAAAGGCTCAAGGATGGATTTACGCCGGATATAAGATGACCATCTTTTCGACGGCGGAAGAGCAGCAGCGGGAGCCGCTCGAAATTGGCGGCAAGGTTCTCTTCTATCCGGACTTCGCCTTGCGTACAGCGGGCGGTGACGTAAGTGTTGCCGCTCCATGGAAGAGCTACGTGCTGCAAGACCGCGAGTTGATCTCAGGTCAAAATCCGTTCTCGGACGATGCGCTTGTGAAACTTCTTCTACCGGCCCTCAGCGGAAAAAGTGCGGGGGCAAGCGCATCCTCCGCCGGATCGAGCGTTCGTCGCTAACTGCGTGGAGCTGCCCCACCCATCATACTTTTCGATCTCGATGGGTGGGAGGACGGGAACGCGGCCTCACTTTCGAAAGGGCTATGCCGTGCTGTCTGGGCGGAAGTGCCGTCCACCCTTCGGCCCGCAACCTTCGATTTCCGCTGAGGGCAGTCTGTGGTCGGCGCCCTCGCTTCGCATTGGCCTTCGGGCGCAAGGAGAGAATGTTCGATGAACTACCCCGCCGCTTATCGCACCCTGCAGATCGACGGCCTCTCGATTTTCTACCGAGAGGCTGGGCCTAAAAATGCTCCGGCAATTCTCCTACTGCACGGACTTCCTTCTTCGTCGCGGATGTTTGAACCGCTCTTCGCGAGACTCTCCGATCGCTATCATCTGATGGCGCCTGATTATCCAGGTTTCGGACACAGCGACTGGCCCGACCCGAAGAAGTTCGCATACACCTTCGATAATTACGCCGAGATCATAAGCCACTTCACTGAGGCGCTCGGCGTCTCGCGTTACACGCTTTACATGCAGGATTATGGCGGCCCCGTGGGTTTTCGCATGATCCTGGCGCACCCGCAACGGGTGGAAGCTCTCATTGTTCAAGACGCGGTGGCACACAATGAGGGCCTGGGCGTGAATTGGAAGACGCGGCGAGCCTTTTGGGCTGACCGCGCGACCAATGAAAGTGCGCTGCGCGCGAATTTGCTCTCGCTCGCCGCGACGCGCACTCGACATGTCGGCAACGATCCGAACGTGGGACGCTACGACCCCGATCTCTGGATGGATGAATTCTATTTTCTGAATCAGCCAGGCCAGGCCGAGATTCAGAGCGATCTCTTCTACGACTATCGAACCAATGTAGACGCCTACCCGAAGTGGCAAGCGTGGATGCGTGAGAAGCAACCACGGCTGCTGGTGATCTGGGGCAAATATGAGCTTTCGTTCGACCCTGGCGAGCCGGAACGCTATCGCGCAGACGTGCCGAGTGCTGAGGTCCACATCGTCGACGGCGGCCATTTCGCGCTAGACACGGCGGCAGATGAGATCGTCGCACTTTTACAGGGATTTATCCGCTCTTCACGCGAGGCGGTCGTACGGTGAGCGGGATGAAGCTGCTTTGGCAAGGCCGCTAACCCGGCTGTGTGTCGGGTTGGCATCTTCAGCACGGAAGATTATGCATATCGCCGGGAAGGCAGCGAAGGTTAGCCGGCGCATCGGAGGGCATTAGCGCGGAGCATGACCGGTGCAAAGGTCGCACGTGGTACCGCGGTACCGCGAATCCCCACTGAGCAAAAGGCCGAACGCCGTTCTTCCAGAGCGGTAGCTCCGGTTCATTCTCGCCCTAGTGCGAATGGCTCTCCGTCCGTCCGATCAGCCCGCCATGAGCGACTCCAATCCACGTGCCCCCGGCGAATCAATCGGACGATAGCATTGACGATGCGTTTGTGCGGGTCCCGCAGATCGAAGTACACATCACTCGTTGCCTATATGTCTGATCCGTTCTTTGGCGGCGGTCGATACGTTCGTCCAATAGAATTCGCCATCGCGACTCTGGCCTAATCGGGTCCAGATGAACGCTGAGATCTCGCGTGTCTCCGATCGAGCGGACCCCTGACTCCCGGACGAAGCGTCTTAGTCGGCAGGAGCACGCCCCAAATGGAAGGGACTGACCACCCATGAAGGACTTCGACGCAATCATTATTGGAACGGGCCAAGCGGGTCCGCCGATGGCAGTTCGGTTTGCGGATGCCGGAAAGACCGTCGCCATCATCGAACGCCGTAAATTTGGCGGCACATGCGTGAACACGGGATGTACCCCGACAAAGACGCTCGTGGCTAGCGCCTATGCCATTCATTGTGCCTCCCGAGGTGCCGAATACGGTTTCTCCATCGGTGATATGCGCGTTGATATGAAGCAAGTCAAAGCCCGCAAGGATGAAGTCTCCGGTGGGTCAAGTAGGGGAGTGGAGGAATGGCTGCGAGGAACGGCAAATTGTAGGGTCATTCAGGGTCACGCCCGCTTTCAGTCATCGAACACTGTGATGGTCAACGGTGAAGTTCTGCAAGCCGACAATATCTTTATCAACGTGGGCGGACGCGCCTCGGTTCCGGAAATCCCCGGGATTCACGATGTACCATTTCTCACCAACTCATCGATTATGGACATCGACTTCTTGCCCGAGCATTTCGTTATCGTCGGCGGAAGTTATGTCGGGCTCGAGTTTGCCCAGATGTATAGGCGCTTCGGCAGCCAAGTTACGATCGTGGAGATGGGGCCGCGCTTGATTGGAGGGGAGGACGAAGACGTTTCCCAAGGTGTGCGCGAAATCCTGGAGGCCGAGGGAATACACATCCGGCTGAATGCGAAATGTGTCTCACTGGCGAAACGCGATGGCGGTGTCGCCGTCGGTGTCACGTGCGAGGAAGGGTCGCCAGAAGTGATGGGCACTCACGTTCTTCTCGCCGTGGGACGTACTCCCAACACGGGCGACTTGGGTCTGGACCGGGCCGGCGTCGCCACCGATCACCGCGGCTACATAATCGTTGATGATCAATTGCAAACGAACGTGCCCGGCATCTGGGCTCTAGGGGACTGCAACGGCCGCGGCGCGTTTACGCATACTGCTTATAACGACTACGAGATCGTTGCGGACAATCTCTTCAACGCCGACCATCGCCGGGTTTCGGATCGGATCCAGGCTTACGCGCTGTATATCGACCCGCCGCTGGGGCGATGCGGCATGACCGATGCTGAGATACGGAAGTCCGGACGTCGTGCCCTCGCCGTGAAATATCCGATGAGCCGAGTGGGCCGGGCGTACGAAAAAGGTGAGACACAAGGTTTCATCAAAATCTGTGTCGATGCGGAAACGAAACAAATTCTGGGTGCTGCGATTCTTGGGGTGGGAGGCGATGAGGTGATTCACGTTCTGCTGGACGTGATGTATGCCAAGGCGCCATACACCGTCATACAGCGCGCCATGCACATCCATCCGACGGTCGCGGAATTTCTACCGACCATCCTCGCCAAACTGGAGCCGATTGCGTAATCGCCCGCAAGACGATCGCTCTGAAGCCCGAGAAGAGTGCGTGCGTATCAAGAAGCGCGGGCTGAGCAGCACTTCAAGCTGATACCAACGTATCCCAATACCATCGTCCAATTGCTCCGTTTTGAAGCCTCTGCTTTTATGCGTCTAGCGAACGCGAATCAAACGCGTATACCGAACGAGAAGTTTTTAAGAGGGTACGATGGCTCAAACCAGTGCCACCGCGGTGCAAGGCCAAGCAGAAGCCGTACAAACTCCGCGCAGCAGCGTTGGAAGCGAGAGGCGGGACGCCTCCATCCGATCCCGGTACAAGGCGGTGCGGCGAGCGACGAGCGCTCTTGCCGAGAGAATGTCGGCCGAAGATCAGATGGTTCAATCGTGCCCGGAAGCCAGCCCGATGAAATGGCACCAGGCTCATACCAGCTGGTTTTTCGAGACCTTCGTGCTGCGTCCGTTCCTGAAAGGCTACCAGCCTTTTCGGGAAGACTTTCATTGGCTTTTCAACAGCTACTACAACTCCCTCGGACAGGAGATTCCCGAGAAAAGCCTGCGTTCGGCCTTCTCCCGGCCCCCGCTCGACGAAGTTCTCGCGTTCCGCTCACATGTCGATCAGGCGATGGATGAGTTTCTTTCGAGCGATGTCGATGAGGAAGCAATACGGCGGACAGTGCTGGGCCTGAACCACGAGCAACAGCACCAGGAGCTAGCCCTGACCGACATTAAGCATGCCTTTTTTTCCAATCCCCTGCACCCATCGTATGTCGAGGGCTCACTTTCGGAAAAAGGGGGGCCTCGAGGTTCCGACCGGACTTGGCATACGTTTAGCGGTGGATTGGTGGAGATTGGTTATCCATTTCGAGCAGAAGACCCCCTCGATTTTTGCTTCGATAACGAAACTCCGTGCCACAAGGTCTATCTGGAACCCTTTCAAATCGCAGACCGCGAAGTGACCTGCGGCGAGTACTTGGAATTCATGTCGGATGGTGGATACGCGCGGCCCGAATCATGGCTTTCCGAAGGATGGGATAGTGTGAAGCGCACTGCATGGCAGGCGCCTCTGTACTGGCAGCGTGATGCTGAAGATAATACCGGCTGGCGCGTGTTCACACTGAGGGGTTGGCACGGCCTTTCGGCACTACTTGATACGCCGGTGTGCCACGTGAGTTTTTTCGAGGCCGATGCGTTCGCGCGGTGGAGAGGTTGCCGGCTCCCGACCGAAGTGGAATGGGAATACATCGCGAGACAAAACGCCGTGCGTGGAAACTTGCTCGACACGGGAATTCTCCATCCCACTGCGGCGCGAAGCGCGAGTCTTGGCCAGCTGTACGGTGATTGCTGGGAATGGACGGCGAGCGCCTATACCGGTTATCCGGGATACAAGCCTTTGCCTGGTGCGCTCGGCGAATACAACGGCAAATTCATGTCGAGCCAAATGATTCTGCGCGGGGGATCGTGCCTCACTCCTGCGAGTCATATGCGGGCGACCTATCGGAATTTCTTTCCACCAGCAACCAGATGGCAGTTCACCGGCATTCGTTTGGCGGCTTGAAAGGATTCACGCACATGGGAACCTACGTTCAGGCAGTTAACGTCGAGCATCTGCCAATCTCGGACGGGCGCCAAGCACTGAACTGCGAAGTGCGGCGCGGTTTAATAGCGCGACCACGATCGCTCGCGCCATGGATGTTCTATGATGCAGAGGGCTCGCGGCTCTTTGAGTGCATCACAAACCTCCCCGAATACTACCCGACGCGCACAGAGAGAGCCATCTTGTCGAAATACGCAGATGCGATCGTTACCGCCGCTCACCGTGACAGATCGTTGCCGTTGCGCCTCGTAGAGTTGGGTGCCGGCACAGCCTCGAAAACCTGTATTTTGCTCGAAGCGGCTTTGCGCATCTCCGACGATGTCGTTTACGTGCCTGTGGATATCTGTCCCGATGCTCTTGAGTTGGCCTGTCAGAACGTGGCATGCGCGCTGCCGGAAGTGCGCATGGAACCCATCGTCCGGAACTACGTGAGCCACCCCCTTCAGCTCGAACCGTTTGACGGTACCACATTGGCGCTCTACATCGGCACGAGCATCGGCAACTTTTCCTGCGAAGAAGCGCGACTTATCCTGAGAAATTTAGGCGCTCAACTGCAGGCGGGAGATGCTCTGTTACTCGGTACCGACATGGTGAAAGACGAGCCCACCCTCGTCGCTGCTTATGACGACAGCGATGGAATCACCGCTGCGTTCAACTTGAATATGCTGCATCGTCTGAATAGAGAACTGGGGGCCAACTTCGACACTGCTCGTTTCCGTCATCGCGCGCTTTGGAACTCCACCGAGTCGCGAATTGAAATGCACCTGGAGAGCACGCAAGAACAGGTCGTAGCCATCGAGGACGCAAAGCTTGACGTTCATTTCATGCGAGGCGAAACCATTCACACCGAGAATAGTCACAAGTTCACGGACCGGGGCATTCGAACCCTTCTTGGGGAAGCCGGTTTTGAGATCGAAGCGGCATGGAAAGACAGTCGCCGTTGGTACACCCTCACGCTTGCGCACCTTCGGTAGTGCTTGCGGCGACGCATTGGAAATTTTGTGGCATGCGACCGACGATGGTAATGCCTTTGCGTAACAAACCGGCTTCGAGGTTACAAATACAGAGGTCGGCGCCCGGCTCGGTTATCGAATCCGGACGTGGAAGGTGGGACGCGTTGGAAGGTAGTCTTGGAATACACGTTTCGAAGCTGATGGGTGGTTCTACATTTCTCTGCATGAAGGAGCTTTATATGTCTCGGGAAGCGAGCGCTGTAAAATCGGTCCAGCAAAGCCAAGTTCACCCTCATCAAGCGGGTCAGGAGGCTTTCAAAGCTATCTTGCCCGAATATGTGGATTGGAACCCGTTCCCGGCCTTCCCACCGACGGCGCGCCTTGCCGTTGTTGTCGGGCAGCCTGCGGAGCCGGGCCCCTACGTGATCAGAGTTAAGGTACCCGGGGGAGTGAAGTTGATGCCGCATCGTCATCCCGAAGATCGCATCTACACCGTCATATCGGGCGTGTTCTATATCGGCCTTGGCGACGAATTCGACACCAACAAACTGCAGGCGTATCCGCCCGGCGCAGTGATCGTTCTACCCGGGCATACATCGCACTTCCATTGGGCGAAGTCCGGCGAGTACGTCACACAAGTAACAGCGATCGGGCCTCTGGGAATGGAATACCTCAACCCAAAAGACGATCCACGAAGCAATATTTAGGAAGATTTAGGACAGCCTTTTGTAGGCGCGAACAAACGAGCTTTTTGATTTTGGGCGCCACTATCGAGTTGCTCAGAAGCAAGTTCTTTTCGAGGCGACCCGTCAACCTGGGCGACGGAACTCTCAACGATTCCGCTGCATCGGAGAGGGTGGATCGTGCAATAGACTGGCCCTTCGGCTTCTGGCTTAATAAACACGCTGCCGACCGAAGCAACTATGAACAGCGTAATGGCTTTCAGGAACCAGAGTTCCTCGGACACCGCATTTGAAATGAGCACCGCAGCGAAAGGAGTCGTCAATGAATAGCGTACAAATCGAACAAAAGAGCTATGAGATGCCCCCGCGAGAGGGGATCAGCGTCGCGCATTTTCTCACCGTCGCCGACGTCGAGCGATCGGCCCGCTACTACGAAAAGGTCTTCGGTGCTCGCATTCTGACCATGGGGGACGGCAACGCGCCTCCGTACCTTCAGCTTGCGAATATCTGGATGATTCTGAACGTGGGGGGCGGACCAACCCCAGATAAGCCAACGGTAACGCTCAGCGTCCCCGACCCGAATCACCTCAACAGCTTTATGAATTTCCGCGTTGCGGATATTCAAGCGTGCTATGAATTGTGGAAAAGTCGGGGAGCCGAGTTCATCACGCCGCCAATACCCAAGTATGGCGAGATTCGTTGCTACATCCGCGATCCTGACGGCTATATTATCGAGGTCGGACAAAGCACTTCCCTTAAGTACGGTTAGTGCATCGTGAGGTATCGGAAGAGTCTTTAGACGGAACGCTCGAATCTTTGTACAAATTCGGATGGTTGCAAGTATTGCAAACGTGATTGACAAGAGAGCGACTTTCGTTGCGTCGGCCTGCAACGCACCGAGTTTGTTGAGCCTTGGTTTCCGAATCGAGCTTATGCGCGCTGCTTAGAAAGACTGCGGCATATTCATATAAACGCTTTATTCCCGAGTACTTCATGTAAGAATCCCGGCCCCAGTACGCCTGCGTTCTAAGCCCCGCCCCCCAGCTGTGGCACAGGCAAAACGTCTGCCTTTCTCTTGCGGTTATCGAATGCCGTGATTTTAGTCGCTTCGGGCGAGACGTCGCAGCGCGTTCAGCGCGGCGATGCGAACGCGAACAGTCCCTTGCTTGGCTGCCGCTTCGAGACATGCGGTGGCCCGAGCGTCTGCTATTTTCCCAAGCGCTTCAATGGCGGATTCAATGACGAAGCTATCAGCCGCAGTTTCCACGGCGCGAATCAGGTCCGGCACAGCTTCGCTTTCACGCCTCTCCCCCAGAATCCAAGCCGCACGTACCGCAGTCTCGCCCTCTGGAGTAAATCTCAGCAACCGCCGATTTGCCGGCGGCACCATCCAGCCGTCAAACGGCCAGAAATTCACCCGATCTTCCACGCGCATGCGGAGAAAGCGCAACCATGGGATACCTGCGTGTGTGGATTTGGCTACGGAGCCGGGCACGTCGAAATGAAACACGGATTTCGCGCCTGCACGCAGTTCTGTGATCCGTCTCCAGCGAGATTCACCACAGCGAGCCGCGCCGTTTCCGCCCGCGCCGTCCCGAATGAAATCAACGCACGGGTACTTCTCGTCCGTGGGCCAATGCTTTTGAAAATCATCCAAGAAAGCCAGCCAATCGTGGGCAGGCGATACTTCTCGAAATATTTCGACGGGAAGGAAAACCCGTGGTCAACGTCTACCAGCGTGGCGACTGGTTCTGATAGACGTTCAACGAGCCACTGGCCAATCTCCTTACGACTCCAGTACCAGCGCGGGCTGGGAGGCGGCGCGATTTCACGCGGCTCGTTCGCGCGGTCGGCCATGTAGACGGGCAGACCCTTTAGGCCGGACTCACACGTCTCCGCCGCTGAGTAGTCGATTCCGATGTATCTCTCAAATGCCACGCTCACGTGCTCATTTGCAGACGGCGAAGCTCTCTTCGTCGCCGGAAGATTACCAAAACCAAAGGCTTGGCGCGTCGCCTCGATGATGGACGTTTTAGCTATCGCTCATACATGTGGCATAATATGAGCGATAGAGAGACGAGCTATCGCTCATGATTTGGAACTGGCAAAAACCGGACTGGCCCAACTTCCATTGGGATCGGGCACGGCTGGAGGCTGCCGAGAAGCAGTTTCTGGTCGGAGGGGGCGTGTTCGTCGGCACCGTTCGACACCTAGGGGAAAACGAGCGCGACCAACTCACAATCGAGGCGATGAGCACGGAAGCGGTGGCGACTTCCGAAATCGAGGGCGAAATTCTGGATCGCGCGAGCGTGCAGGCCTCGCTCCGCAAACAGCTAGGCATTGCCAAAAATGAGCGGCGCGTTCGGCCTGCGGAGCGAGGCATCGCGGAAATGATGGTTGACCTCTATCGGTCTTTTCCCGAGCCGCTCTCCGAAGAAACGCTGTTTCGTTGGCACCGCATGGTGATGAGCGGCAGCCGGAGCCTGAGGGATGTCGGTCGCTACCGAACGGGCGCGGAACCGATGCAAGTGGTTTCCGGCTCCGTCCACGAACCGAAAGTTCATTTCGAAGCGCCGCCGTCGTCGCGCCTGCCTTCCGAGATGAGGCGATTCATCGCCTGGTTTGTTCAAACTGCTCCGGGTGGCGAAAATGCATTGCCTGCGCTAACGAGGGCCGGAATTGCGCACCTGTATTTTGAGAGCATCCATTCGTTTGAGGACGGTAACGGGCGCATCGGTCGCGCCATCACGGAAAAAGCACTTGCCCAGAGCCTTGGCCAGTCGACGCTCACGGCGCTGGCGGCAACGATTCTGGCGCGCCGCAAGAGCTATTACGAAGCGCTCGAAGCGGCGAACAAGGAAAATGAGATCACGCGCTGGCTGATGTGGTTTGCTGGCGTCGCTATCGAAGCCCAACGCCGAACCATCGCGCTCGTGGAATTCCTGATCGACAAGACCAAATTGCTCGACCGACTCAAGGGCCAACTCAACGCGCGACAGGAAAAGGCGCTCCTGCGCATGTTCCGGGAGGGCCCTGAGGGATTCAAAGGCGGTCTGTCAGCCGGAAAATACAGCACGATAACCGGAGCGTCGCCAGCAACCACGACACGCGACCTGGCAGACTTGGTCGAGAAAGGCGCACTGGTTCGCGAAGGCGAGCGCCGCTACGCTCGCTATCGTTTACGTGCTCCCCTGCGTCCGGTCCGACACGTGATTCTCACCGAACATAGGGAGTTGGCGGAACAATGAGTCTTCTATAGGCGCGGATCAACTGGCTCGCTTTCAAGAGCGAGTACACCGAACACACACTCGTGTACACGACCGAGCGGCTCTTGCCGAACGAAACGTTCTAATGCTTCGATTCCAGGTGCGAATTGTCGCAGAGCCAGAGACTTCATTGTTGTCGCAACAATTCTTGGGGCCTTGGCCGACCACGGCATCAACTCTGCGTCGAGGCAAATCCAATCAGTCTGGAACTGCTCCCAGAACCCCGCCGCACCTACAGCGCCGCAGACCTTTTGGAGGAACTCCTTCTCGGTGCTCGGGTCGTCGAAGAATCGTCTCCCCGTCCGCGTATAGCAGATCCCGACACCCTCCCCGACCACGCCGAAACGTCGCCGTGCCGCGTCCTCGTCGCGACACACAATGGCGACAGCGCGCGAGGCCATGTGCTTTTCCTCGCAAATTATGCGGCACTCCCTCACGGCGGAAATATCCGAAAGCTTCCGCTGGATGTTCGAGGAGTGCCGGCTGCGAGGTCGTTTCTGTGGGCGACATCGTAGGCGGGAGATAGATGAGCCATTTCCGATTCGCAGCGAATCGGCTCATGACTTCCAACGCCGCCAACGCGTTCTCTTCTCTCACCGTCACATTGTGATGGAGAGGCGTCGTGACAATGCGTTTCCCGACTACGTCGTCGATATCGAGCAAGTCGTCGTGAATCCGCTGAGAAGTGAGCGCCGGAGCAGGTTCTGTTGATGCGGCAAGGGGTCGCGCCGGCTGAGCATACGTAGCCTGAGTTGGCACTGATACGAGTTGAGATCGGAGAGCTTGGCAGAGACGAACAGGCCATGCTTTTGCGTGGGCTCGAAGAAAAAATCTTCCTCCCGCTCGGATCGGACCGCGAAGCTCACAGCGACTTTCAACTGATCGCGGGAACCAATCGTGATTTACTCGCCGCTGTCCGGGAAGGGAGTTTTCGTGAAGATTTGCTGGCACGGATCAACCTGTGGACATTCACACTTCTGGGCCTCCGGTCTCGCCCAAAGGGCATTGAGCCGAACCTTCAGTTCGAGCGGATGAATTCGCCAGGCGGACGGTACACCGCGTAATGTTCAACAAAGAGGCTCGCGAGAAATTTCTGGGGGTTGCCCTTACTCCATCGTCGCAGTGGTCAGGAAACTTCCGTGATCTGAACGCGGCAGTAGTACGAATGGCTACTTTGGCTCAGGGCGGTCGAATTTCCATCGAAATTGTCGACGAAGAGATCGAACGTCTGAGCGCTTCTTGGGTAAGGCTCGAATCTGACGAATCAGATGAGCTTCTCTCTCATATCCTAAACACGGATGCGCTCGATCAACTTGATCAATTTGATCGTGTCCAGCTTGCGCACGTTGTTCAAGTCTGCCGCGGCTCACGTTCACTTTCGGATGCTGGCCGTCGCCTCTTCGGTGCTTCACGGACTCGTAAAGCCAGCACCAACGACGCAGATCGTTTGCGGAAGTACCGCAGTCGGTTCGGAGTCACTTGGTCGCAGGTGGTCGGCGAAGAAGCATCGGAACTCGCATAGGGACGCCGGCGATTGCAGAATGCCGACGTCGACTCTAACAACCACCTCGTTCATTTTGGCCCCTGGTGTTTACAACGCGGGGAATAGAATAGTCTCTGCTTACCGATGCGAAAGATCGTGCACATTGACATGGATGCTTTCTACGCATCCGTTGAACAGCGAGACGAGCCGCAATTACGCGGGAAACCCGTTATTGTCGCTTGGCGCGGGAAACGTTCAGTTGTGTGCGCCGCTTCGTATGAAGCGAGGCAGTTTGGCGTACGTTCCGCCATGCCTGCCGTTCGCGCTGAGCACTTGTGCCCCACTGCGGTTTTTCTGCCTCCCGATTTTGTCCGTTACCGCGCAGTGTCGCGGCAGGTGCGTGAAATCTTCAAACGCCACACCGATCTCATCGAGCCTCTCTCACTGGACGAAGCGTACCTCGATGTGTCGGAGAACAAGACCAGGCTGCCTACCGCCACTGAGGTCGCGCGCGTCATCCGTCAGCAGATTCGTGCGGAACTTAACCTGACGGCCTCCGCGGGCGTCGCCCCGAACAAGTTCCTAGCCAAGATCGCGTCAGATTGGAAGAAGCCGAATGGCCTGTTCGTCATCCAGCCGGCAGATGTGGACTCTTTCTTGTTGCCGCTGCCAGTCGGCCGTTTGCCTGGAGTCGGGAAGGTTACAGAAGACAGGCTGAAAACCTTGGCCGTCGATACAGTCGGCGATTTGCGAAACGTGGATCTGCAAGACCTGGAGAGCCGCTTCGGTCGTTACGGTGTACGTCTCTACGAACTTGCGCGTGGCGTTGACATCAGTCCGGTCGTTCCGGATCGCATAACGCAATCGGTTTCGTCAGAAGACACCTTCGAGCAAGATGTACTGCTCGCTGAGCTTGAGCCCATGATCCGCAAACTAGCCGAGAAGACCTGGATGGCTGCGCGCAAAGAATCGCGTATCGCGCGAACAGTCGTGCTCAAGCTCAAAACCAGCGAGTTCAAGATTCTCACGCGCAGTCACACGCCCGACATTCCACCATGCTCCTGCGAGGAATTGACGAGGATCGCCCTTGCGCTTCGCAGCCGCGTGGCGTTGAACGCAAAGCAGCGTTTTCGCCTAGTCGGTGTCGGTTTGAGTAACTTCCGTGATTCTGAGGATGCGAGGGCACAACCCATGCTCTTCGGCTAGAAAGGTAAGATAGACGGCTCGATCAGATGTGGTGTACAGGGTGGGACGGTGAAAGTACCTTACGCGAAAAAGTGGCAGAAGGAAGCAGACAAGCTGAGGAAGATTGCGCTCGACTGTGACCTGATCGAGGAGATGAAGTGGGGCAAGCCCTGCTTCACCTACCAGAAAAAGAACGTGGCAATCGTCATCCCGCTGAAGGACGCGTGCGCGCTCTCGTTCTTCAAAGGCGCGCTGCTCAAGGACCCGAAGCACATCCTCCAAAAGATCGGCGCAGGCGCAGGCAGGCCGCTGGATTAAATTCACCTCTCTCAAAGAAATTACGGCCATGCAGCCGATTCTGAGGAACTACATCTACGAAGCCATCGAAGTCGAGGAGTCGGGGAAGAAGGTTACCCTCAAGAAGGCTTCAGAGTATGCGGTTCCTGAGGAGTTGCAGGCCAGGCTGGATGCAGCTCCGGAGCTGCGGGCGGCATTCGAAGCGCTCACGCCGGGACGGAGGAAGTCGTACATCTTTCATGTCTCGGGTGCGAAGCAGGTGAAGACGCGGGCAGCGCGGGCGGAGAGGTGTGTCCCCATGATCTTGAGCGGCCGAGGGTTCAACGAGCGCACAGATTGAACCGTGTGGCCGCCGGGCGCTTGCACCGACGGGCTGTCGCGCAATCAGAGCGCGCGCGGTAGGAATTAAGTAATGCCTTGTCATTTTACGACTTTATGACAAGCTACAACTTGTCGTCTAGTGCAGAAGTAGACAAGTTATGACTTGACATTGTTAATTTACATGTCAAGCTATAACTTGACAGGAGAATTATGAAACGGGAATTCAGACAGTTACGGCTGTCACAGTTAGATCGGAACGTCGAGCTCGCGCGCAGCCTGCCACCTCGTCCATCGGGGGGGTGGCTCGCGTCGGCGCGCGAGGCGCTTGGCCTTAGCCAGCGCCAAGTCGCCAAGGAAATGCGCGCATCCGGACAGGCCATCCAACAGTTTGAACACGCCGAAGCCGAAGACCGCATCACGCTTCGTGCCCTTCGGCGGGTTGCCGGAGCCATGGGCTGCGACTTGGTCTACGTAATCGTGCCAAGGTCTGGTTCGTTCTTGGACTTGGCGGAAGAACCTACGCGCGCGCGCGTGGCTCGTGATGTCAAAACCGTCGTCCATACAATGGCGCTCGAAGATCAGAAACCTGGAAACGCCAAGCAACTGACTGACGATGAAACGCAGCGGCGCTTGAATCGCAATAAAAATCGATGAACTTCATCCTCAATCACAAATACGCCGACGGGAATACTCCGATTCAGCAAGAAGAAGCCGAGCAACTCATTCCCCGCATCAGCACGATGGGCGAGCTGAATGAATACGAAGCCCTAAACATTCTGCGGGCTCGCGAATGGGCGTTTGGTGGTCGAACGATGAGGGTATCTGATCCCTTGGATGAACTTTATGTCCGAGAGCTTCATAGCCGGATGTTCGACAACGTTTGGAAATGGGCCGGCACCTATCGTCAAACGGAACGAAACATTGGATGCGACCCGAGGGAGATCGTGCAACGAATTCCCCAACTCCTCGCCAACACGCAATACTGGCTAGAGAACCAGACGTTCCCGACTGACGAGGCGCTCCTTCGTTTTCATCATCAATTGACGAGAATACATCCGTTCGCAAATGGAAACGGCCGCCACGCCCGAATGATTGCCGACATCGTCGCCGTGAAGTACGGCCAAGCGGAATTCACCTGGGGTGCCGGAAAAGACCTGGTCGCGCAAGGCGATGCACGCAGCAGGTATCTCGCGGCACTGGGGGCGCTTGACGTAAATGAGAACCTAGTGAAGCCCCTTCTCGACTTTGCTCGGTCGTGACGTATTGTGTGTCTCGTCCCGAAGCTCCTGGGCGTTCTCCGAGGATCCTAGATCCTCTGGTTGGGCTCGCCGCGTTTCAGCTAGACGAACTTTGTAGTTCCTCGGTACGTCCGCGCCCACTACCCGGGCTTTCTGGGGGAGGTTCTAGCGGGCTTCGGGAAGGCCCAATCACCCTTCATAGACCTCCTTTCAATTCGCATGATACCGATTTCGTGAAATGGGTCCGTGACGCAGATCAAGCCGAGTTCCCGAAACGCTGCTTCAAAAAGGAAACGGCGGCACGAACCTGAAAAAAACAGCTGCCCTCAAAACAGTCTCGGCGAAAAGAGGTTTGCGACTTCGGCTCAGGAGTAAGCGATCCCGAACTCGCTTGTCAGCGTCGCCAACCGCGGATCGGCTGTCCACAGTTTCAGACCCCCTACGAGCGCGGACGCCAGTAAGTGGGCATCGGTCCAGCCGATCCCGCGGCCATGTAGCCGACGCTCGCGCACAAACAGAACGACTTCGTCGTGAGCTACCATGG
This sequence comes from uncultured Acidobacteriota bacterium, assembly GCA_963753205.1. Classification (GTDB taxonomy): domain Bacteria; phylum Acidobacteriota; class Terriglobia; order Acidiferrales; family UBA7541; genus Palsa-295. Next base: position 285,033 of record CAVWBL010000009.1, read on the forward strand.
GAGCCTGATGCATTTGCTCGTAGCTGGCCAGCAGTTGTTTCCGCCCGCCCTTATCCCCGATGAGGAGTTCGCCATAGATGAAGTCGTGGCCGCTCACCTCGTCGCGGCTCAAAAGGTGGTCCAGTTCAACCGCATACGGCGCCCGATTCGACAGAAAACGAATCCAGACAGAGGTGTCGACCAAGACGATCATGCGGCAGAGTGCGGGGCTGATGCAGCGCGTTCACGTCGGCGGGAAACCTCGCGAGCACGTGGCTCTGATCCCCGAAGAGCACGAATTCGTTGGTAGGCCGCTTGACGGATTAGAGCCTCAAGACCGAGCCGGACTGTGTCAGTGTCTGTCTGCGCGCCGGAGGCAGACCTCGCGTCGCGCAACAGAGTGTCGTCAATGAGCAGGGTCTTTTTCATACATCTAATCCTACCATATTGAGATGGTAGATCAAGCCGTACCGTTTTTCTGGTTTTTGGGAGTTGCCGTCGATAGACCTCCTTTCAATTCACATCATACCGATTCGGTGAAATATGTCCGTGACGCAGATCACGTCAGCAACAGTGCCCGCGTTCATCCCCGAATCTCATCATGCGTTTTGACGTAAGATTTTTCCATCGTCGATCTCACGAGTTTTGCTGTGATGCGCCGGTTGGGTGTGGATCGTGTCGCCTCTCTAGAGACGCGCACTTTGCCGTTTTTCCGCCTCGGCCCAAAGCGTCGCCACTCCTTTGCTGTATTTCGGTGGGGAGGGGATCCCGCTGCTGCGGCGCTGAGAGCGGTGCGCGAACCTTAATGTCGTGCGTCCTGAGTCACTACCGGTTCCGAAGTGCAGTTCATTGCGCTCATCATTCGTCGCGCGGGACGCGAGCGTACTTGCATCAGAATCGCAACGATAAGCAGCTCAGTCCTCCATCCATTTTGCGGAACTCCGAGACATCGAGTCGGAGAACCGCGAATCCCCGCTGGACCAATGCCGTTGTGAGATTGGGAAATCCCTCCGAAATCAGCACATGGTCATTCACGCGCACGCAGTTCGCGGCGTAACTCTCGCCGGGCACAACGCGGATCAGTTCGTAGTCGCGAAAGTCTTTGCACTCGGCCAGCTCTTCGCTCACGACGAGTTGGCCCTCACCTATACATGCAACACCGGTTTTTAGATGAAGGACGTTTTTCAACGCGCGAATATCGAGGAGAGAGGAGGTGTGGCCAGCTTGTGCGAGAAAAGCCGCAAGTTGTCTGGCACCTTCTTCATTCGTCCGTTGCGAGACGCCAATGAAGAAATGTTTTCCCGCTTGGCAAACATCGCCGCCATCGAGCGTCCCAGGCGCCGTGATCTCGTCAATCGTGTGAAAAAAGCGCCCGAGCGGCTCGCGGATCGGTTCAACTTCTCCCAGGCGGCTTTCTGCTCCAGGGCGCGTGAGCACTGCAAAATCGCACGTCAAAACGGCTACATCCTCAATAAAGGTCGAATCCGGATGCGCGAGATCCGGCTCGAGGTCTACGACTTCCAGCCCGCAGCGCTCGAGTGCGCTGCAATATGCTCGATGTTGGTCGAGCGCTTTCTTGAGATCGGGAGGCGTGCCTCTGAACGTTGTTAATCCCTCGGCAAAATTGTGGCCCGGCGTGCGTACGATTGCGTGTTTGAACAACTTTGCTCCTCGCCCAACCTGCTGATTCGGTTTGGGCAGCTTAGAACGGTGTGACACATGATTCCAAATCGGCGACCAGCCCGTCTACCGTACCGCTGATTGGCCCAATGCCTTCACGAAAGGACGGTAGGAAGACTTTCTCAAGATCGCGTCTGTCCGTGGCGCGCCAGTAGATGCTAGCGTACAGATCATGAACGAGAGCCAACGCGATCGAGGGCTAGTGCGCGCGGTCGGCCCATGGGGTTTTGCAGCGAGCATTATTAATATTGTTATCGGAGCAGGCATCTTCGCGGTACCGGGAGCGTTGGCCGCTTGCATAGGGCCCTATGCGCCCGTGGCCTTTGTTGTGTGCGCGGTCGCGATCGGATCGGTTGCGATCTGTTTTGCCGAGGGCGGGAGCCGTTTGCCGACCAGTGGCGGCGCCTATGGCTATATTGAGGCCGCTTTCGGACCGCTTCCAGCGTACGTCGCGGGGACCCTTTTATGGGTGGGTGATGCGCTGGCGTGCGGCGGTATCGCTGCCGCCTTGGCTGACGTGGCCGTGAGCGTGTTGCCGGCGCGGTTCATGGCGCCAGCGCACGCGGCAGTCATTGTTGGAGTCGTCGGTGGCATCGCCTTGATCAACACCGGCGGAGTGGCACTTGGCACGCGGCTGGTGAATGTAGCGACTGTCGTGAAATTGATTCCGCTTGCGATTTTCGTCATTGCCGGAGCGTATGCCGTGCACGGCGCGAACTTTGTGCCGACGTCGCAGCCCACCACGGCGGGTCTTGGCCGCGCCTTGATTCTCTCTTTGTTTGTGTTCACTGGTATGGAGACACCGCTTGCTGCGAGCGGCGAGGTAGAACGACCGGCGCGCACCATTCCACTGGCGCTCGCCATCGGGATGGCGTCGGTGACGCTGCTCTACATCGCGGTTCAGGTTGTCGCGCAAGGGATCCTGGGCTCTGCGCTGGCGAATTCCACGGTGCCGCTTGCCGATGCCATGGCGCGGATTAGCCCGAGCCTGCGCCTGTTGATGTTGGCTGGCGCCGCGTTGTCCATGTTCGGTTGGATGGGCAGCGACATTCTCGGCACCCCGCGTGTGCTCTTTGCTTTCGGGCGCGACGGTTTGCTACCCCGCGTGCTCGGCCGAGTGCATCCCCGCAGCCACGCTCCGCACATTGCGATTTTGTGCTACGCCGTACTGGCCATCGCCCTCGCACTCTCCGGCACATTTGCCGAGCTCGCCGTCCTTTCAACACTCGCGAGTGCGGGCCTCTACATCGGCGGCTGTCTTGCGGCTTGGCAGCTCGCGCGCCGTGGCGTGGCCGTGGCTGGTCAACCGCTCAACTTCCGCTGGCTCGGAGGTGCAATGGTGATCGGCGTTGGAAGCATGCTGATTCTCATCTGTCTGGCATCGCGTGAAGAAGTGCTGGGGCTCTTTGTCGTTGTGATTCTGAGCGCCCTCATCTACGTGGTGCAACGCCGGCGCGTGCCAGCCGAGCCGTGAGGTCTCACTGCTTCCAACTTTGCGCTTCAGAGTGGATACTACGGCGGTGACCTCACCCACAGCTGCTGTTCTCGGGAAGATTGGACTGCCTGCTCCCGTTGCTGAATTAGCTTCTCGGCGTTGGGATGTGATTATTGTCGGTGCCGGTCATAACGGCCTTGTCTGCGCGGCATACCTGGCGCGAGCCGGCAAGCATGTGCTGGTGCTCGAAAGCCGAGTGCGAGTGGGCGGTGCCTGCACCATCGAGGAAACCTTCCCTGGCGTGCGGATGTCGCCATGTGCCTATCTCGCCGGCTTGCTGCATCCCTTAGTCGTTTCCGAGTTGAACCTGCCCGAACGCGGCTTCGAATGGACACCGGCGGTAAATGGATTGTTTGTGCCCTTCCTCGATGGCTCCAGCGTTCAACTTTGGGACGATGAAGACCGCTGCGAGGCGGAGATTCGCGGCTTCGCTCCGACCGATATAAAGGGCTGGCGCGCGATGAATGGCGTGCTTCGCAGGTTGCGCGATGCTTTACGTCCGCAAGGGGACGGTGATCTATGGATCGGCGAGGCTCCCACACGCGAACAAATTGAAGAGCGGCTGGGAAAGGACGAAGAAGCAAAGCTTGTGCTCTTCGACTGGTCGATGGCCCAATTCGTTGAACATTACTTGCGTGACGAACGGCTGCAGACGGCGTATCTCGGACAGGGAGTGATTGGCACCAACGCCAGCCCATTTGACGCGGGAACGGCGAGCATTCGCTTCCATCATTCATCGGGCCGATTGGGCGGAATGCCAGGCATGTGGGGATATGTAAAAGGCGGCATGGGCATGGTTTCGTTCTACTTTTGCGATGCCGCGCAAGAGGCGGGAGCCGTCATTGCGACCGGCATCCCTGTCGCACGGATTACGCCAACTGAAGGCGTAGTCCTCGATAGTGGCGAATTCATCGCTGCTCCCGTGGTCGTCTCGAATGCCGATCCGCAACAGACGCTGCGCCTGCTGGGCTCTGCGGCCGATCCCGCCTGGCGCAAGCGCGTCGAGCAGATTCCGATCGAGGGTTGCACTGTAAAATTGAACGTATTGCTCCGCGATCTGCCTAACTTCACCGCGCGGCCTGGAACCCACCAGGCGCATCACTACGGGCAAATCAACACACCCCTTACCAAAGGCGAATGGAGGGACTCGTTTGCCGCCGCGAAGCGTGGGGAATTGCCCGAGCACCTATGGTGCGAACTGTATTTTCAGAGCGTGCACGATTCGACAGCGGCCGGTCCCGGCCAGCATACGATGAGCGTCTTTGCGCAGTACGTACCTTATACGTTTTCGCACGGCACGTGGGATGAGCGGCGGGAGGAAGTTCGGCGGGTCGCATTGGGCTCTCTCGCCCGCTTCTGCTCCAACGTCGACGGCGCCGTCATCGATGCGCAGGTGCTTGGCCCTCCGGACATCGAGCAGAAGGTCGGACTTACCGGAGGTCACATTTTTCAGGGTGAGTGTCTACCTCCGTACATGTGGTCAAAACGGCTTTCAGCGCGCACACCTATGCTTGGCGTTTACTTATGCGGGGCCTGCACGCACCCAGCAGGTAGCGTGATTGGCATCAATGGGCGCAACGCGGCAATGGCCGTTCTCAGCGATGCCGAACTCTAGTTGTCATGGGCGGCGCGAATTTCAGCGCGCCGACGGCTGGTCCGCTACGCTTGTATATCTCGTTCAGGTCGTTTAAATAAAGTCCCGCCGCTGTTTTTCCGGTGGCCGGATGCTTGCCTTCGACGACGTTTGGCGACGAACGATCGATGGCTCGGTTCTCCTTCAAGATTTGATCAAGGGACGCCTACGATCGTGTGATCCACTATACGCACTGCGAGAACCTATCCGGCAAACTGACCTATTGCTGCCAACGCCGTCCTGGGCAGTCGAAATGCCGTGCCCGCAACAGTTCCTTGCGACCGAAGCGCGCAGCTTGCAGAGTGGGCACACTCGAAAAAGGGACCGCTCGCCAAAACGACTTTTCGTATAGTAATTTATCTTAAATCCAAAGCGGAATAGTGGATTTACAACGACCTGTCCTTGTTGGGGGAGCTCTTGCGGAGACTTGCCGGCGCGTTGATAGTAGTGGCGGTAATTTTACTCATACTGAAAGCGCTTCATCTGGGGATCGGGCATCGCATTCTAAATAGCGAAGCGGCTCGAGCTGCGGAGGAGACGTACGCGGAAATCGAGAACGAGCTAGACAAAACGGCGCCAACGGCCCCACATGGACTGACCGCGGGCACTGCCCCCGCAATCATTTACGATGAGCATTACCTGAATCGGGCGTTTCTCACGAAACATATTGCACCGGTATTCGACAGCACGGGGGGTGATTTGATCGTTGTATGCGCTTCCTCGCACAACGGCACGATTCTGACGCCGTCAGATAGCTATAAGAACAAATGGATTTCTTTAGCGGGCCCAACGAATTCCAGCGCTGGAGCCGACCTGCGTTCGCAAATCTGGTACGCAAAGCACGCCAGAGTCGGGCCCAATCACAGATTTATGATGAAGCTGTCGAGCGGTCAGGCATTGGTGATTTCGATTTTCGTGGTGAAGGGAGCGAGTTCCGACCCTATCGATGCGGTTTCAATGATCGCGGATGATGAGGGCACAAACACGACCACCCCGACAAGCTCCGAGATCAAGACCTCAGCGGCTAACGATCTTTTGATTGGCTTCGGGAAAAGCTCGGTTAGCGAGACTTGGGCGGCAGGGGACACCTTTGCGTTTCAACCAGCAGCTTCTTCGGATTTTCTCGTCGCCGAGTCCGGCTTGGCTGCTGTACCTGGCATCTATAGTTCGAGTTTTTCGATCGGTGCACCTGCAACGTGGCAAGCATCCATAGTTGCGGTTCGGCCTGCCGCCAATCCGTTGCTGGCGACGCCTATCCGGCTCGCGTGGCACGCCGCTATCGACAACGTCCGAGTGGAGGGATATCAGATCGAACGTTGTGAAGGGCAGGGCTGCAGGAATTTTTCACAGATCGGAACGTCGACAGATACTTCTTTCGTCGACGCCACCTTGACACACTCGCCGACATACCGCTACCGCGTACAGGCTATTGACGGAGCATCGAATGCCAGCGACTACTCGAATACAATCGATGTAACTGATGTTGCCAACAAGATTGCCGCCAGTAATTGAGTTTAAGGGAGCAAGCCGTAGGCGACGATCTGGCCATTGGCGACGACGAAGACTTTTCCGTTGGCGACGAGCGGGATACTGAACTTCGTCGCTACTCCCAGCGTGTCGCGCGAACCGGCTTGGCTGCTGTTGTAAAGTTCGTTCGAGAGGTTCGATGCGTCGTAGGCGGTAAGAACGCCGTTTGACGGACTGTTGTCCTGCACGGCCCAAAGGATTCCGTAGGAAGTGCCGTTTGCCGAGATTGCAAACGAACCGCCGCGGTTCGGATAAGTCTCGGCCGACTGTGATGACGGGCTAGAGGAGAGGGTTCCATTCGATAGCTGAAACGCTTTCAGATTGTCGTTCACAGCCGCGAAGTACACGGATCCATTAAAAAAGGCTGGGGCGCTGAAGTTTCCTTCATCCAAACTTCCGTTAGGCAGAATGCTCTGCAAAGTCTGCACGATCTGGCTGTTGTTGTTGGGATTGAACTGGCCCATGTTGTCGCGGTTGACGACGTAGATCGATCCGGATTTGCCGGCCGCGATCAGCAAGTGGGGAATCGGGCCGGGCTGATCGAGAAGCAACACAGGGCCGGCTGAGGCGAGATCGATGTCGTTCGATTCCATGTAGGATTGATCGTAGGGCGTGAAGTAGTCGACGACGCTTCCGCTGGGGTTGATTTTCACGATCGAATCGCCGTAATCGGAACCGCCCGAACTGGCCGAGAAGTCACCATTGCCAGTAGTGAAGAAAAGGTTTCCGGTCGAATCAGTGGCCAGGCCCCCGTTGCTCATCCAGATGCCGCCGCCGTAGCCGTCTGGGCTAACGCAATAAGCCATCGTTTGCTGAAGCGTCGAGGCGTTGTAGCCCATCACCCATCCGTGCCAGGGAGCTTGATCGCCGTGCGAAGCCCAGGCGATGTAGACAACGCCATTGGCGAGCAGCAGTGCGGCACGCTGATTCTCTTTGAGCGGATCGAACGTGAGTTGACCGCCTTGGGAGCCATCGCCGGAACCGCTGACGGTGGCTTGAATCACGACGGGACCACCGAACTTTTCGGCTCCTGTCGTGATATCGAGAGCGTGCAGCCGCTGCACATAGCTGGTTCCTTCTTCCGTGTTGGCGACCACATAGAGCGTGCCGGTCGAGGGATCAATAACGGGTGTCCCGGTGATGCCGATCTGATTGGGAATATCACCGCATTCTCCCGTGTCGCCGCAGGGAACGGTGGTGACACCAGGCCCAAGGAAACTCACTTTCCAGAGCGGATTTGGGTTCAAGCCGTCGGCATCCCAGGCATAGACCGTGTCGTTCTCGGTCGCGATATAGACGACATTGTGGAAGCCCTGACCGGGAATGTTGACGTTGGCCACGTAGAGGGGAGAGGCATAAGCCAAACCATCCAGAGGATAGGAGAACAGTTTTCCGAATTTCGTCTCGTTGATGTTGCTGAGGTTCAGCACGGTTTCACTGGAGTTCTGGCCGGTGCGTGAGTTGTCGTTGTGGAAGGTGAAGGTTCCGGGATAGTTCGTCACGTAGACGGTGGCGCTGGCAGAGGAGGCGGATGTCGCGGCGGTGACGGTGTGTGTACTGACATTGGCTGGTGGGGTGTAGAGACCAGCGGCGGTGATCGTGCCCACAGTTGATGACCCGCCGACCACTCCATCAACGGACCACGTGACACCGCCGGACGTGGCGGTGAACTGTTGTGTTTTGGTGAAGGTGAGGACGGAAGACTGAGGTGTCACCGAGAAACCCGTTCCCGTTCCACTGCCCACTCCGCGGAAGGCGACCATCTGCATGATCCATGCGCCGCCGGAAAGAGGAGCTGTGGCACTGTAGCTGCCTGCGAGAGTGACGATCGAGTCTTCCAGAATGTCCGTGTCCGGAATGGTAATCACGCGGCTCGTATATCCGGCACCAGGGCCGGTGGTGCTCTGTTGCACCAGGTTCGCACCGACGAGCAGGTCGTTGGAGTTTGTGGTTGTTGCCGAACCGCTGTTACTTGTTCCCGACGTGCCTTGCGCGGCCGCCACAACATCTACAGCATTCATCGTCGCGATTCCGCTGTATTCGGCTATCCGAACATCGGGCGACACCGCACCGGTGTTGAAAGTAACCGTGACGGCATTGCTGTTGGCGGCAGCCGACGTGATATTTTGAGCGTAATAGATCGCCTGGGTGGCTGTGCTGCTCTGAACGGTTGGCCCCACGGCCAGGGCATAGCTGTTGCCCGCAGAATCTACGACTGAGCTCACTCGGGCGGTCGAATCGTTCCAGCCAACCACAACGACGTTGAGGTCGCCGGCGGCTTGTGCTTTGGTATAGGTCGCCTTCACCGTGGTGTTGCTTCCCTGCGGTGTGGCGTAGTTCACCTGAACGAAAGCAATAGGGGCGGACTGGTTGGCTGGGTTCACGGTCAAGGTGAAGTTCTGGGTGGCCGGAGAGCCTACGCCGTTGCTGGCTGTGATGGTGAAGGGGAAGGTTCCGGCGGCAGATGCCGTGCCGCTGAGTGTGGCGGCGCCGTTGCCGTTGTCGTGGAAGGAAATTCCGTTCGGCAGCGTACCCGCCTCGCTTAATGAGGGCGTTGGGGTTCCGGTTGTTGTCACACTAAAGCTTCCCGCGATTCCTGCGGTGAACGTCGTGTTGGCAGCGCTGGTGATGGCGGGTGCCTGATTGGCAGCATTTACCGTCAAGGTGAAGTTCTGTGTGGCCGGAGAGCCGACACCGTTGTTGGCGCTGATGGTGAAGGGGAAGGTTCCGGTGGCAGATGCCGTGCCTGCGAGCGTAGCGGTTCCGTTCCCGTTATCTATAAACGTCACACGGCTGGGCAGGGCTCCGTTTTCGGTAAGCGATGGCGTCGGCGTGCCGGTTGTCGTCACGGTAAAAGTCCCCGCGGTTCCTGCGGTAAAGGTTGTCGTGTTAGTGCTGGTAATCGCGGGCCCCGTCGTTCCGAGATTTACTGTTAGGGTAAAACTCTTTGCGGCAGTCTGCGGGGGAGTCTCCGAATCGCTGACCTGCACAGTAGAATTGAATGCGCCACTTACTAAGGGCGTTCCCGTAATCGCCCCAGTTGAAGAGTTCAGGGTGAGGCCTGAAGGTAACGAACCCGAGGTTAGACTCCACGTATACGGTGTTGTGCCGCCCGACGCCGAAAGAACTGCGCTATAGGTTTTATTCGTCGTGCCCGAAGGCAGGCTGCCAACGGTCAACTGAAGGAGATTTGTTCCCGGGGGCGGGTTCGGAGTTGACGTGTTTCCGGTCGAACATGCTGCAAGGTAACTCGCCAGAAGAATGCAAAAGACACTCGCAAGTCCCCGGAGGCGGCGTTGGCGTCTTGAGTTCTGTATCAGGCACAGATGCGCCTCGCCTCGAACTGAAGTCACGCCACCGAGAAACTTGCTAAGGTATTTGTCCGCTAGTGATGGCACCGGACGCGCTATTCGCCGGGCCTTATCAAGAGAACCCATTTCTCGCTTTTGTATCGAGAGATCTACAGTAGGGTACCCGTTCGTCGAATGGACAAAAAAAGAATATGCGTCAATCAATGGGTATCCTCCCGGGTCAGGTGAAGGGCATCTATTGGGCCAACCCTTCAGGCTTCCACGGGAAAAAGATTGCACACCAAGATGCTTATCTATGCTACTTAAAATAAGCATCTTACGAACAAAATAAGCGCAAGGGAGTTCCAGAGCTGATGACCCCTCGAGGAAGAAGGATTTTACAAATCTAACGCCTGAACCATCAACGCGAAGGGCTAAGGCAGCAAGCCGTAGGCGACGATCTGGCCATTGGCGACGACGAAGACTTTTCCGTTGGCGACGAGCGGGATACTGAACTTTGTCGCTACTCCCAGCGTGTCGCGCGAACCAGCTTGGCTGCTGTTGTAAAGTTCGTTCGAGAGGTTCGATGCGTCGTAGGCGGTAAGAACGCCGTTTGACGGACTGTTGTCCTGCACGGCCCAAAGGATTCCGTAGGAAGTGCCGTTTGCCGAGATTGCAAACGAACCGCCGCGGTTCGGATAGGTCTCGGCCGACTGTGATGACGGGCTAGAGGAGAGGGTTCCATTCGATAGCTGAAACGCTTTCAGATTGTCGTTCACAGCCGCGAAGTACACGGATCCATTAAAAAAGGCTGGGGCGCTGAAGTTTCCTTCATCCAAACTTCCGTTAGGCAGAATGCTCTGCAAAGTCTGCACGATCTGGCTGTTGTTGTTGGGATTGAACTGGCCCATGCTGTCGCGGTTGACGACGTAGATCGATCCGGATTTGCCGGCCGCGATCAGCAAGTGGGGAATCGGGCCGGGCTGATCGAGAAGCAACACAGGGCCGGCTGAGGCGAGATCGATGTCGTTCGATTCCATGTAGGATTGATCGTAGGGCGTGAAGTAGTCGACGACGCTTCCGCTGGGGTTGATTTTCACGATCGAATCGCCGTAATCGGAACCGCCCGAACTGGCCGAGAAGTCACCATTGCCAGTAGTGAAGAAAAGGTTTCCGGTCGAATCAGTGGCCAGGCCCCCGTTGCTCATCCAGATGCCGCCGCCGTAGCCGTCTGGGCTAACGCAATAAGCCATCGTTTGCTGAAGCGTCGAGGCGTTGTAGCCCATCACCCATCCGTGCCAGGGAGCTTGATCGCCGTGCGAAGCCCAGGCGATGTAGACAACGCCATTGGCGAGCAGCAGTGCGGCACGCTGATTCTCTTTGAGCGGATCGAACGTGAGTTGACCGCCTTGGGAGCCATCGCCGGAACCGCTGACGGTGGCTTGAATCACGACGGGACCACCGAACTTTTCGGCTCCTGTCGTGATATCGAGAGCGTGCAGCCGCTGCACATAGCTGGTTCCTTCTTCCGTGTTGGCGACCACATAGAGCGTGCCGGTCGAGGGATCAATAACGGGTGTCCCGGTGATGCCGATCTGATTGGGAATATCACCGCATTCTCCCGTGTCGCCGCAGGGAACGGTGGTGACACCAGGCCCAAGGAAACTCACTTTCCAGAGCGGATTTGGGTTCAAGCCGTCGGCATCCCAGGCATAGACCGTGTCGTTCTCGGTCGCGATATAGACGACATTGTGGAAGCCCTGACCGGGAATGTTGACGTTGGCCACGTAGAGGGGAGAGGCATAAGCCAAACCATCCAGAGGATAGGAGAACAGTTTTCCGAATTTCGTCTCGTTGATGTTGCTGAGGTTCAGCACGGTTTCACTGGAGTTCTGGCCGGTGCGTGAGTTGTCGTTGTGGAAGGTGAAGGTTCCGGGATAGTTCGTCACGTAGACGGTGGCGCTGGCAGAGGAGGCGGATGTCGCGGCGGTGACGGTGTGTGTACTGACACTGGCTGGTGGGGTGTAGAGACCAGCGGCGGTGATCGTGCCCACAGTTGATGACCCGCCGACCACTCCATCAACGGACCACGTGACACCGCCGGACGTGGCGGTGAACTGTTGTGTTTTGGTGAAGGTGAGGACGGAAGACTGAGGTGTCACCGAGAAACCCGTTCCGGAACTCCCGACGATCAGCGTGAAGTTCTGTGTTGCCGGAGAGCCAATGCCATTGCTGGCGGTGATGGTAATCGGGAAAGTACCTGCCGCAGATGCCGTGCCACTGAGCGTAGCCGTTCCGTTGCCGTTGTCATGGAACGTGATACCGCTCGGCAGCGCGCCCGTTTCACGCAGCGATGAAGTGGGCGTTCCCGTCGTCGTCACCGTGAAGCTGCCTGCAGTTCCTGCGGTGAACGCCGTGCTGCTCGCGCTGGTGATCGCTGGGCTGGTTCCAATGACACCACCTCCGGCTCCCCGGAAGGCGACCATCTGCATAATCCAAGCGCCGCTGGAAAGCGAGGCTGTGGCGCCGTAACTGCCTGTGACGGTGACGATCGAATCTTCCAGAATGTCTGAGTCCGGGATGGTAATTACGCGGCTCGTATATCCGGCACCAGGGCCGGTGGTGCTCTGTTGCACCAGGTTCGCACCGACGAGCAGGTCGTTGGAGTTTGTGGTCGTTGCCGAACCGCTGTTACATGTTCCCGACGTGCCTTGCGCGGTCGCCACAACATCTACGGCATTCGTCGTCGCGATTCCACTGTATTCGGCAATGCGAACATCGGGGGATACGGCGCCCGTGTTGAAGGTGACCGTGACGGTATTGCTGTTGGCGGCAGCCGACGTGATATTTTGAGCGTAATAGATCGCCTGGGTGGCTGTGCCGCTCTGAACGGTTGGCCCCACGGCCAGGGCATAGCTGTTGCCCGCAGAATCTACGACTGAGCTCACTCGGGCGGTCGAATCGTTCCAGCCAACCACAACGACGTTGAGGTTGCCGGCGGCTTGTGCTTTGGTATAGGTCGCCTTCACCGTGGTGTTGCTTCCCTGCGGTGTGGCGTAGTTCACCTGAACGAAGGCAATAGGGGCGGACTGGTTGGCTGGGTTCACGGTCAAGGTGAAGTTCTGGTTTGCAGGAGAGCCGATGCTGTTGCTGGCGGTAATTGCGATCGGATAAGTGCCTGCGGCGCCCGAGGCAGGTGTGCCGCTTAGCGCTGCCGTCCCGTTTCCGTTGTCTGCGAACGATACACCGCTGGGCAGTGCCCCGCTTTCGCTTAATGACGGAGTGGGCGTTCCGGTCGCGGTGACCGTGAAGGTTCCCGATGTTCCAGCGATGAAGGTCGTTCCGCTCGCGCTCGTAATCGTGGGTGCTTGATTCACGGTCAAGGTGAAGCTTTGCGTGGCTGCTGAGCCAATGCCGTTGCTGGCGGTGATGGTGATCGGGAAAGTACCTGCTGCAGATGCCGTGCCACTGAGCGTAGCCGTTCCGTTGCCGTTGTCATGGAACGTGACACCGCTCGGCAGCGTGCCCGTTTCACTCAGCGATGGAGTGGGCGTTCCCGTCGTCGTCACCGTGAAGCTGCCTGCAGTTCCTGCGGTGAACGCCGTGCTGCTCGCGCTGGTGATCGCTGGGCTGGTTCCAATGACACCACCTCCGGCTCCCCGGAAGGCGACCATCTGCATAATCCAAGCGCCGCTGGAAAGCGAGGCTGTCGCGCCGTAACTGCCTGTGACGGTGACGATCGAATCTTCCAGAATGTCTGAGTCCGGAATGGTAATTACGCGGCTCGTATATCCGGCACCAGGGCCGGTGGTGCTCTGTTGCACCAGGTTCGCACCGACGAGCAGGTCGTTGGAGTTTGTGGTCGTTGCCGAACCGCTGTTACTTGTTCCCGACGTGCCTTGCGCGGTCGCCACAACATCTACGGCATTCGTAGTCGCAATGCCACTGTATTCGGCAATGCGAACATCCGGGGATACGGCGCCCGTGTTGAAGGTGACCGTGACGGTGTTGCCGTTGGCGGCGGCCGCGGTGATGTTTTGCGCGTAATAGATCGCTTGAGTGGCTGTGCTGCTCTGAACGGTTGGCCCCACGGCCAGGGCATAGCTGTTGCCCGCAGAATCTACGACTGAGCTCACTCGGGCGGTCGAATCGTTCCAGCCAACCACAACGACGTTGAGGTCGCCGGCGGCTTGTGCTTTGGTATAGGTCGCCTTCACCGTGGTGTTGCTTCCCTGCGGTGTGGCGTAGTTCACCTGAACGAAGGCAATGGGGGCGGACTGGTTGGCTGGGTTCACGGTCAAGGTGAAGTTCTGGTTTGCAGGAGAGCCGATGCTGTTGCTGGCGGTAATTGCGATCGGATAAGTGCCTGCGGCGCCCGAGGCAGGTGTGCCGCTTAGCGCTGCCGTCCCGTTTCCGTTGTCTGCGAACGATACACCGCTGGGCAGTGCCCCGCTTTCGCTTAATGACGGAGTGGGCGTTCCGGTCGCGGTGACCGTGAAGGTTCCCGATGTTCCAGCGATGAAGGTCGTTCCGCTCGCGCTCGTAATCGTGGGTGCTTGATTCACGGTCAAGGTGAAGCTTTGCGTGGCTGCTGAGCCAATGCCATTGCTGGCGGTGATGGTGATCGGGAAAGTACCTGCCGCAGATGCCGTGCCACTGAGCGTAGCCGTTCCGTTGCCGTTGTCATGGAACGTGATACCGCTCGGCAGCGTGCCCGTTTCACTCAGCGATGGAGTGGGCGTTCCCGTCGTCGTCACCGTGAAGCTGCCTGCAGTTCCTGCGGTGAACGTTGTGCTGCTCGCGCTGGTGATGGCAGGTGCCACACCTGTGACTCCACTTGAGGTCCGGATTGCGACCATCTGCATGATCCACTTGCCGGTCGCGCCTGCTGTCGCACTATAGCTTCCTACGGACGTCACCACTCGGTCTTCCGCGATATCGCCATCGGGCGACGTGAGAATTCTACTTGTGAATCCGGTTCCAGGGCCGCTCGTCAATCCCGTGACGATGTTCGCGCCGAAGATCAGGTCGTTCGCATTCGTAGTTGTAGCAGCGCCGCTGCTGCTTGTCCCCCCGCTGCCCGTGGCAGCGGCTATCACATCTACGGGATTTGACACGTCGGCACCTGCGTATTCGAGGACCCGAATGTCAGGTGCGAACGCTCCGCTCGAGAAAAGCACGGTAACTGTATTCGTGGCACCGACTATGTTCTTGGCCACATATATGGATTGAGAGAGTGCGCCAGAGACGATTGTGGGACCAACGACGCGCACGTAAATGTTTCCGTTCACATCCGTTACGGAGTTCACGCTTGCCGTTGTGTTGTTCCAGCCGATGACAACGACATTGAGGTCACCGGCGCTTTGGGCAGACTTAAACGCGACAGTCACGCTCGTCGGCGACGATTGAGGTACCGCATAGTTGCCTTGAACGTATGTGACGTTGACCGCGGCAAATAGAGGACTTGCGGGCGTGCAGCAAAGAAGCACAGCCCCCCAAATGATGAAGCTGTATCGAGAAAGCCTGCGACGGACGACAACACGACTAGGTAGTGTTTTTCGCTCCAACAACCCCTCCATGAGCACCTTTCCAGCGAGAGCTACGCGCAAAAGAACCTGCGGGAGGGGAGCAGGCTCCTACGTACAGGAGCGTGATTACATCCGCGGTGCGATTATGACAGAAAAGATGCTCAGAAGCCCGGAAAATTCACTTGATCTGACCGTCGCGTTTCGTATCTGGCACCAGTACTCTGGCGCGAATAGCCGATCAAAGAAATTTCGCGATTTTGAGAAGTTCGAGGCAGCGAGACCCGAAGGGCGCACACTCCCGTTAACACCCATACCAGAACTGTACCTTGGGACAGGATGTGGAGAGATGGCGACTATGATGGAATATCGCTAGATTGTTCGGATTTTTCAATGTGTCAGTCTGGTTTAAGGCGCACGAAGATGGAGATCACGAATAGCAAGAAGGACTTGACTCGTCCGCCGCGGCTTCTTTGCAAATGGCTCTGCGCAGGTTTGTTGTTGACTGCAGCACTGCTTTCCTTGCCTCAGTGCGCACAGGCTAGCTCTTGGTATGTTGATAATGCCGCGAGTGGGACGTTGCACAATGGGACGTCATGGAGCAGCGCCTGGACGAGTTTCGCGGCAGTCAACTGGTCCAGCATCCACCCCGGTGACACGCTTTACATCAGCGGAGGAGCCTCATCGCAGACCTATACAGAGTCGTGGACCGTAGGCGCCAGTGGGACGGCGAGCGCTCCGATCACGATCGCAATCGATTCATCGAATCCAAGCCACAACGGCACAGTAGTTTTCGATTATAATGCCGATGGAGACACGTCCACACGAGTGGCCATTACTGTAAATCAAAACTATGTGACGATAACCGGTAATGTGAATGGCGCGAATCGCATTCAGATCGCTAATCTTCGGAACACGTCTGATCGTAGGGCTACGATCGGGATCAGCGGAAGTTCGAATACCGGCGTCGTAATCGATCACGTGAGCTTTGTGAACGACAATAATCCGATTCGGATGGACTACGCCAACGGAGTAACCGTCCGGAATTGCAGCATCACGCAGCTTCGCGGCGATGCAGGAATCGCGATGAACGCATCGAGCGGTACGTGGGACAACAACAAGATTTACAACAACTATCTTGAGCCGATGGTTCTGCCTGGGACCGGCGGGCCTGATGGTATACAGGGCAGTAGCGGAATCTCGATCTACGGCAACACAATCAAAGAAGTTACCGCCAGCGTTTACACCTCAACCCAGCATCCCGATATGATGCAAATGACCGGCGATTACCTGAAAGTCTATGGCAATGACTTCATAAACGTGGGCGACTCAGTGTTCGATTTCGACGCATATGGGAACAGCACGCCGCACGATATTTGGGTCTACAACAACACATTTCGAATCGTTACCGCCATCGATCCTTATCCTGAGTATTTCCGGATGTATTGCAGCAGCGGGAACATCGCCGCGATCACGAATGTCAAGATCATGAACAACACGTTCATCGATAACAACGACGGTGCCTCGAATATTCGAATGGATACGTTTCGCGGAAATCCGACGGCGGCTGGGAATGAGATCAAGAACAACATTTGGTACAACGCAGGGCGGGGGACGTCCACTCCAGCATTCTCCATAGACGACAGCCCTGGCTTCACGTCGAATTCATTTTCGATCGACGGAAATGTGTACTTTCAGACGTCGGGAACAACCAGCATCCGCTTTCGCGGTACCGTGTATACCGCAAGTAATTGGACAGCAGCCAATGAACCCCACGGCGCCACCGCCCAACCGCGATTTGTCTTGTACTCCCCCGGAAACCTCAACAATGACTTGCATTTACAGGCTGGGGATACCGTAGCCATCGATCACGGGCTCTCGCTGGCAGATTACTTTACAACGGATAAGGACGGCCTAACCCGACCTCAAGGGAGTGCTTGGGACATCGGCGCCTATGAGTTTCCGGCCACCTCGTCAACTGCTTTGCCTCCAACAAATCTTACGGATGCCATTCGATAACCGAGGTTCTTTTGGGCTTTTGGGAGTGCAGCCGAAGGTTGGGGCCGCAGGCCAAGGGATAGAGAATTTCCACTTTTTGGAACTCCCTTGGGACTTGCAAGGGCATTGCCACTAGGGGTAAGCACGCTGCATTTTCTCTAAACCACTAGCCTGCATATACTTAACCTCACAACGGGCTCCGTTCGATCCTCTAGAAAGCTGGTAGGGTCCTTGCACAACTGTTTGGCTTCAGGACGGCTGGAATCATGCTTCCTGTATGCTACAAATGTCGGAGTCTATAACACTACGAGTCGGCATAAACAAGGCCCTCTCTTGCTTCTTGGCCAGTGCATCCCCCGTTATGCGCACGCTGGAGGCAATTGCGCTAGAGATTGCCGCCACTAACATTCCTGTGCTCATTATCGGTGAGAGCGGAACGGGCAAGCAAGCGCTTGCGCGACATATTCATGAAATGTCGCTGCAACGTGAGAACCCAATCGTGCAGATCTCGTGTGGAAGCCTTCTCCCCGAGAAAGTTGCGAATGAAATACCGACGGGCCGGAACCACAGTGCTCTCGGTACCATCATTCTTGACGAAATTGGCGATTTAGACCGCGAATCCCAAAGAAAGCTGCTGCACATTTTGCCCGACGGTCAAGACGCGTCGGAAGAAAGGCTGTCGGCACGGATCATTTCGACCAGTAGCCGGAACGTAGAAAGCGAAGTCCGAGCAGGTCATTTTAGAAGTGACCTCTATTATCGACTAAATGGCGTTTGCCTAAGGATCCCGCCGCTCAGGGAACGACCCGAGGACATAGGACCTTTGCTCGATTTCTTCACGGCAAAGCATTCTTGCCGTTTCGGAAAGCAACCTGTCGCTATCAGTTCGACGGCGATGCAGCGACTCATCGACTACACATGGACGGGCAATGTCCGCGAGCTCGAAAATGTGGCGATGAAGCTGTTGGCTTTGCGAGACGAGGAGATTGCCCTAAGCGACCTCTGCGAGTCATCGCGCACAGAGCCCCAGAATCAACGATTAGATGGTTATGGCTGTTCTTTGAAGGCTGCTGCGCGAGCCGCATCTAGAGAGGCAGAGCGAGAACTCATCTTAAAGGCGCTCTCTCGAACGCAATGGAACCGCAAACGCGCAGCACAGGAACTCCAAATTAGCTACAAGTCCCTGCTCTACAAGCTCAAGCAGATCGGTTTGCCAAGTTCCGGGAGCGAACAGTGAGCAAGGAGAAGGAAGAAATGCGCGTAAGAAATTATGCATTGGCGGCGATATTCCTGCTGGTTTCGATGCCGGCGCTGGCTGGTCAAAACGCCGCCGGGAATCAAGCGGGAACAAAGGACGCAACAGCACAAACTGACCCAAGCTACAAGATTGGTGCTCAGGATGTGCTCAGCATTAGTGTTTGGAAGGATCCCGAATTGACGCAGACCGTTCCTGTCCGGCCGGACGGGAAAATTTCAATGCCCCTGCTGAATGACGTACAGGCTGCGGGGCTGACACCGAACGAACTAAGGGACAATATTACCGAAGCGCTTAAGAAATATGTAGCTGATCCGGTAGTAACGGTCATCGTAACGCAGATCAATAGTCAGCGCGTCTACATCACGGGCGAGGTTACGCACCCAGGCGCATTCCCGCTTATGCCGGGTACGACCATCCTCCAAGCTCTTTCCAGCGCCGGCGGATTTACGAATTTTGCGAATACGAAGAAGATTTACATGTTTCGGATGGTGAACGGGAAACGAGTGGATTTTCCGTTTAATTACAAGGATGTGATCGACGGTAAGAAATTGGATGAAAACGTGGTGCTTCAGGCCGGCGATACGATCGTGGTGCCGTAAGAACAATGAGATCTCACTGTTATGTGTTTGCGTGTTTCGGTTGCCTTGTTTTGCTTGGCGCGAGTGTGGCGCGCGCTCAGCAGCAGGTGCAGGACCAGTCCTCCGCGCCCATTCCGGCGTATCGACCACCATTATCGGGCCTCGTCGGGGGCGATACGACGACAGACCAAAGTCCGGATCAGACGGCTTCTGAATATCAATCACTTTCAGGCGTTCAGAATCTTTCGTTGGGTGTCGAACCCACCCGCAGCTATTGGCAGCCGCACTTTGATGTTTTCGGGACGGCGGACTCCAACGCACAACAGCAGGGCAGGGACGCAACTGGACAACGTGGATTTCCGGATCCGCGGGAGCCGATATTCACCATGTTTCAGGCGTTTCCAATATCACGCTGAGTTATGCCGGTGGCGGAATGTATTCCAACGGAAACAACAGCCTCGGGAGCGGGGTCACCCAGCAGTTCAGTTTTGCGGACAAGTTGACTTACCGTCGATCGATCTTCTCCGTTTTCGACCAGGCGAGCTATTTGCCTCAATCGTCGTTCGGCTTTGGCGGTCTGGGCGTGCAGCTACCGACGAACGGAGCCACGAGTTTAAACTTTAGTCCGGGACAGAGTGCTTTAACAGGCTGGGGGCAGACCCTCAATAACTCGACGGCGGTCGAACTCGACGAGCTCCTTACTCCTCGATCTTCACTCACTTTTTCTGGTGGTTATTCGCTACTACACTATTTCGACAGCAACCTATTCAACTACGGAACGGTCAATGCGCGTGCCGGTTACAACTACCAGTTCAGCCCGCGAAATTCGTTTGCGGTTATCTATAGCTTTTCCGATTTTCGCTACTCGAATCTGAACGAGTCTTTCAATGAGCACACGTTGCAGGCGTCGTTCGGGCGAGTCGTCAGCGGAAGACTTTCTTTTCAAGTTGCCGGCGGCCCACAGGTCGTCGTTTCGCAGTCCTCCTTGACCGGAGTCGGGATTCCCGCCGGTTTCGGTCTTCCAACGCAGACCCAGGTACTCTGGTCTTTGGCCACCTCCCTGCAATACCAAGAACGCCGGTACGGCATGAATCTCTCCTACAATCACGGCGTTGGTGGCGGTTCTGGGGTATTGCTGGGCGGACAAATGGACACGGTGACAGGTTCACTGACCAGACAGATGTCCCGAACCTTTTCAAGTGGCTTTACGGGAGGGTATTCCAGAACCACGGGGCTTCCGGGTTCAGGGGCTGCATCGAACCAACACTATGATTATTGGTTCGGCGGCATAAATCTCACAAAGCCGATTGGACAGATGTTCGGATTGACTCTCGGGTATCAAGCGCAATATCAGACGTCCAATGCGGCGCAGTGCATCGGGCCCACGTGCGGAACAAACGTCTTGATTCACATGATTTCTGTAGGTTTGGGTTGGCACCAGAGGCCGCTGCTGTTTTAAGAGGTTTGTGCAACGGCGCGGCAGGAGATTCGATGCAAACGGAGAAGACAACACCAAGAGAATTGACCCCGGCGGATTACCTCGCGATGCTGCGCCGGCACTGGGCTTTGATTCTGATCTTCACGATTCTGGGCCCGCCGATTGGCTACGGCGCTGCCAAGGTAATACCGCCCAAGTATAAGTCCGAGACTGTGGTGCTGGTTGAGCAGCCAAGTGTGCCGCGCACCATCCTGGCTCAGTTGGATACCACGAGCATGAACCAGCAGCTCGCCAGCCTGAAGCAACAAATTCTGAGCCGGACGAACCTCGAACGTATCATTCGCCAAAACGGTGTCTATGGCCAAGACTTAAACAAGAAGTCCATGGATGAACTAGTGGCACGTTTGCAGCTGGCGATTGACGTTACGCCGGTTCAGCCAATGCAAGACACGGGGAACGATCTCGCTGGATTTACGATTAGCGTCACTTTGGGCGATCCACATACGGCACAGTCTGTGTGTGGGGAAATCGAACAGATGTTTATCGCACAGAGTTTGGGAAATCAGCAGCAGAGGTCGCAAAATACCACGCAATTTTTGAGCGAACAATTGAGTGACGCCAAAAATACCCTGGACGCCCAGGACGCCAAGCTGGCGGCATTCAAACTGAAGAATGCGGGCTCGCTCCCGGAAGACAAGCAATCGAATCTTAACCTCTTGGCCAGTCTGACTTCTCAGAATGACGCCGCCAGCGAAGCCCTGAACCGCGCCCAGCAAGATAAGCGGTTCGCCGAGTCGATGCTTGAACAGCAACTCGCGGCATGGAAATCGGGTCAGACCGGACAGAATCCGGATACACTTGAACAGCAGCTCAACGCACTCCAAGCACAACTCACTAGTCTCGAAGGAAAGTACACCGATGACTATCCGGATGTTGTGAAGACAAAGGCGGATATTGAGGTGCTGCAGAAAAAGATCGCTACCCAGAATAGTCAGTCGCAGGCCACAGCGATTGTGCCAAAAGCCGCCGCCGAGCCAGCGCAGGTTACGCAGTGGCGCGCCCAGATTCGTTCCGATGACGATGCGATCACCGCAAGGACCCGGGAACTCGAACAGATCCAAGACCAGATCAAGCAATGCCAAAATCGCATCCAGGCCAGTCCTGCCGTGGAGGAAGAATATACGGAATTGACGCGCGGCTATAACACCGATCTGGATTCATACAATACGCTTTTGAAGGATTACAACACATCGCAGATGTCAGGCGATCTGACGCGCGAGCAACAGGGCGAATATTTCAAAATGCTGGATGCCGCCAACTTGCCGAGTTCGCCCACGTTTCCTAAGCCTTCGTTCTTCACGCTCGGTGGACTTGCCGGCGGCATGGGGCTCGGCATTGGTCTGGCGCTCTTGCTTGAGTTCAAGGACACATCCCTGAAATCGGAACGCGATGTGGAGTTCACCCTACGGTTACCCGTTTTGGCCATGATCCCGGCGGTCGAGCCCATCGTAACGAAGAGGGCCATTCATCCGCCGTTGCACGCAACGACTACGGATGCAGGTCTGAGCCTGAGAGCCTGAGAATAGACATGTACCAGAGATTTTT
This sequence comes from uncultured Acidobacteriota bacterium, assembly GCA_963753205.1. GTDB lineage: Bacteria > Acidobacteriota > Terriglobia > Acidiferrales > UBA7541 > Palsa-295. The sequence goes on from CAVWBL010000009.1 coordinate 307,039, forward strand.
TGGCTTACGCGAAAGCCCCTTCAATGTGAACCCGGACCCGCGCTATCTCTACCTCACGCGGCATATTCAGGAAGCGCTTGCCGGATTGACTTACGGGATTCAGAACCGCAAGGGCTTTATTCTCCTTACCGGCGAAGTGGGTACGGGGAAGACCACGCTCTTGAACAGGCTGCTTGATTGGCTTCGCGGGCAGAAGGTCGCGACAGCATTTATCTTCAATTCTCGCCTGGAAGTGAGTCATCTGTTCGACTTCATGATGGCGGATTTTGAGATTCCCTACGAGTCTCGCGAGAAGAGCCAAGTGTTGCTGCGCCTGAATCAATGGCTGTTGGAGCGTTATCGGGCAGGCGAGACGGCCGTCCTCATTGTCGACGAGGCCCAGAATCTGTCCTCGGAGGTACTGGAGGAGATTCGACTGCTGACTAATCTCGAGACGTCAACAGAGAAATTGCTACAAATTGTTTTGACGGGCCAACCAGAGCTCGAAGAAAAGCTAAAGGTGCCGCAATTGCGCCAGCTTCGGCAGAGGATCACGCTGAGATGCAGGACATCTCCTCTCTCGCTTGAGGAAACGTTTGGCTACATCGCGGAACGCTTGCGCATAGCGGGCGCTAACGGCGAGCCGATTTTCTCGAAAGAGGCCATCCAAACGGTGCATCTCTACTCGCGTGGCATTCCTCGCGTCGTAAACTTGCTTTGCGAGCATGCGATGATCAATGCTTACGTCGACAGCCTGCGGCCTGTGCCGGCTCATCTGGTGGAGGAGGTCGCAAGGGACTTCCAACTCGATGAGATTGCGCCGATTGCCGCTAACGGCTCGAATCACGCGGTCGGTGCAACAAACACTGAGGCTTTGCTCGAGAATCTCGACGAACTGGTGTCACGCCTACGTCAGGCCAATGCTTTGACTCCGCGCGAAAGGAAGCCATGAGTCGTATTCACGAGGCACTTAAGAAAGCGGAGCAGGAGCGAACGATAGGGCAAGGGATAGAGGGCGCATCTCCACTCGCCGCGAGTGTTCCGGCCGTAGACGGGCCGGACCCAGACACACCCGGATTAGAACAGCACGAAGGAGCTGCCCATATTGCCGCCGGCACTGCACCCGTGATCATGCCGTTGTCTGCGCCTGCGCTCGATTACTTGAGATTTGATGATTTGCGAAAAAAATGTGCGCATCCAGAATGGAACCTTGATCCAAACGTAAACGTCTTCGCAAATCCCGCTCTTAGCGAACACGGAGCTGAGCAGTTCCGTACGTTACGCTCGCGGTTGTATCAGAGCCGGCACAACCAGCCGTTGCGAAGTTTGCTCGTCACGAGTTCGGTTCCTGGAGAAGGAAAAACCTTTGTAACTGTAAATCTGGCGCAGGCGATTGTCCGCCAGCCGGATAGGCGCGCGATCATTATCGACGCCGACCTGCGTTGTGCCCGCGTTCACACGCTTCTCGGAGCACCCCAGGCTCCCGGACTAACGGACTATTTGCGTGGCGAAGCCGACGAAACGTCAGTGATTCAGCACGGCCCCGAGGGAAATCTATGTTTGATCCCTGGAGGGAATGAGGTAACCAATCCGAGCGAGTTGCTCTCCAATGGGCGTCTCGCCATGCTAATTGAGCGCCTGGCGCCGGTTTTCGATTGGATCATTCTCGACTCTCCGCCCTGCCTACCGGTGGCTGATGCCAGCATTCTGGCTGGGGTCTGTGACGGCGTTCTTCTCGTCGTCAAGTCAGGCTCAACGCCCTCTGCGGTCGCTCAGAGAGCGCGACAAGAGTTACAGACGCGAAATATCATCGGGGTCGTGCTCAACGCTGTTGGCGAGTCTCAGATGTACAATTCCGAGTACTACCACGCCTACCGCTACGGCTACGGCACCCCCTCAAAGGACGATAAGAAGACGGTCAGAAGCTCCAGCTAGATGTGTCTCAGGCAATCATGCGCTTCTCACGCATTGGTAATCTCACGGATTGGAATCTCAGCGTGAGAAGATGTTACCTGAGGCTAGGCTGTCTTAACAGCTCCTTCTGAATCACCTCTTTGGAAGCGCTTTCTCTAATCCACTGAAAATAGATTAGATAGGAGGGAATCGCCTTCGGCGAGAGCCATCGGCAACGGGTCCGGGCTTTTACGGAAACAGGTTGGCAAAAGATGGCAACAGTTTTCACCCAGAAAGGCGAAGTTCGACGGCTGGCCGCATTCCTCGCTGCTTTTTGCGCGAATCGCTGCACATAAGTCCTTTTGATTCTGCGGATTAAATTTGTGTGGTGCGCCGGGGCAAGCCCGCCATTGTGGCAACCCGCTTGCGACAATCTGGCTCGAAGCGAACAAAATTACTAATGGCGGTAGCCTAACCGGCGGTGGTCGAAGGATCCGGTCTAAAAGCGGACTGAGGAGCCCATTCAGCACATGAATAGCGACGCCGACTCGCAGAATTGGTTTGCACTACAGGTGAGAACTCGATGGGAGGGTTCCACCTCCGTCTTACTCGAAGGCAAAGGTTATCGGACGTTTCTTCCTACTTTCAAGTTCAAGAAACGCTGGAGCGGAAAGATTCGAGAGGTCAACGCTCCATTGTTTCCGGGCTATGTGTTCTGCCACTTCGATGCTCATAAGCGGCTGCCAATCCTGGTTACACCTGGCGTGCTTGCGGTCGTGGGACGGGGCCGCACACCTATACCGGTAGAAGAGGCCGAAATAGCTGCGATTCAAAACGTCGTTTCGTCCGGGATCCAAGCTGAGCCGTGGCCCTACTTGGAAGTGGGCCAGAAAGTTCGGATTGAGAGCGATTCGCTGCTAGGTCTGGAAGGAATTCTTACGAATTTCAAGGGCCGTCATAGGATCGTCGTCTCGGTAACGTTGCTCCGCCGCTCGGTAGCGCTGGACATCGACCGTTCGTGTGTGACGCCTGTTGGCGCTCCCCACGGTTCGGCGGTCAAAGTTTTTGGTCCGCATGCTGTGTTGCAGGGTGTCTGAGCATAGTTGAACACTGATCGAGCGCGAACAGTCTTTTTTTCAGGAATGCGAATGGGACAGACAAACTTCAAGTTTCCGAATCCGACCCCTGCCGATCAGCGCCTCGATAATCGGCGTTTTGCGCTGCGCTCCGCTCAATCGCCTATTCTGAGTGAAGGACTGCTCGGCCAGGAAGCATTCCATGCGATGTTGACGCTGGAGCGGCGTCGGGCCGAACGATCGAAAAACCCTTTTGTCCTTTTGCTTGTCGATACGAATTTGATTCATAAAAACGGCAATAGCGCCAGTTTCTTTGAGCGCCTCACAACTGTGGCATCCGGATCGACGCGGGAAACGGACGTTGTCGGATGGTACGAAACCGCAAACACTCTCGGCATAATTTTCACCGAAACCATATTCACTGAAGATCCCTCAGTAGCGGAAATATTGCGTTCGAAGATCGCAGCCGGTTTGCAAAGTGCCTTTGGAGAGGAAGTATCCTCGAAACTGATTATCACGGTACATGTGTTTCCGCAGGATCACGGGAGGAGGCTCGGTACTCATTCTGGGGACGCGGAAATCTATTCGGACATGACTGCCAAGTCGGCTAGGAAACGGATACCGATGGTCGTGAAGCGCGCGATTGATGTTCTGGGCAGCGGTTTGCTGCTCTTGATTCTTTCGCCAATCCTTTTGACCGTCGCGCTATTGATCAAACTCTCGTCCCCGGGGCCAGTGATTTTTGAACAGGAGCGCGTCGGTCAGTTCGGGCGCCGCTTCAAGTGCTTGAAATTCCGGAGTATGTACGCCAATAACGACCCAAAAATCCATCGGGAGTACGTTCAGAGTTTTATTGCCGGCAAGCCCGACGGTCAGGCCAACAAGGAAGCTGCGGCGCCGGTATATAAACTAACGAACGACCCGCGCGTCACACCTATCGGGCGCTTTATTCGCAAGACAAGTCTGGACGAATTTCCGCAGTTCTGGAATGTCTTGCGCGGTGAGATGTCTCTTGTAGGTCCCCGGCCTCCCGTTCCTTATGAATTCGATGTCTACGATTGCTGGCATCGACGCAGAGTACTGGAAGTGAAGCCGGGCGTGACCGGGCTGTGGCAGGTTAGCGGACGCAGCCGCACGTCGTTTGACGACATGGTGCGTTTGGACGTGCGATATTCGCAGAATTGGTCTCTCTGGCTTGATCTTCGGATTCTTCTTGCCACGCCACGGGCAGTATTTATGGGCGATGGTGCTTTCTGAAACGCCGTAATTCCGCAGCTGTTTGATAAGAGCGTTCTGTCGAATCGCTTTTCGGCAAAGGGTCTCAGGACGAAGGAAGCCTTCACTATCTGTTCGATCGAAATGCTAGTGGTGTGGCCATGATGCCCGGTAGCGTTCAATTCTCTCCGCAGAGTACAGAGGACATATGATTCGAGTCGGCGTGATTGGTTACGGATATTGGGGTCCCAATATCGTTCAGAAACTTGCAGGGCTTGGAATCAACACGAGTCGAGATGGTGTGCGATAGCAGTCCTTCGGCACTTGCGCGGGTTCGAAAGGCCTATCCGGGAATCCGTACAACCCAGGATTCCGGAGAGCTATTGCGGTCACCTGAGATCGACGCCGTAGCAGTGATCACGCCGGTTTGGACACATTACCAACTCGCCAAAGAAGCGCTCGAAAATGGAAAACATGTGTTTATCGAGAAGCCACTCACCTCAAATTCCGATCAGGCCAAAGAGCTGATCGACCTCGCCGCCCGCAAGGGCCTCACCGTCATGGTCGACCATACCTTTCTGTTTACCGGGGCCGTGCGAAAGATCCGGCAATTGGTGGAGAACGGCTCTCTGGGGGACCTCTACTATTACGACTCGCTTCGCGTGAACCTTGGCCTGTTCCAGCACGACGTAAGTGTCATTTGGGACCTCGCGCCGCATGATCTTTCGATCATGGATCACCTGATTAAAGGTGAACCGGAGGCGGTCGTCGCCACCGGGGAGCGGCATCTGAACGGTGTCGAAGACGTTGCCTTCATGACGATTTATTTTCCGCGGAATGTCATCGCCCATATCAACGTAAACTGGCTTTCACCGGTCAAGATTCGAACCACCCTGATCGGCGGCCAGAAGAAGATGCTTGTGTGGAACGACTTGGTTGCGGATGAAAAGATTCGCGTTTATGACAAGGGTGTGCAAATGAGCTCCGTTGAAGGCATTCGCAATATGCTGGTGAGTTACCGCACCGGCGACATGTGGGCGCCGCAGGTAGAACAGTTGGAAGCCCTACATGTGGAGCTGGCCTACTTTGTCGACTGTATCACCAAAGGCGAGACTCCTTTCAATGACGGCCACGCGGGATTACGCGTCGTTCAGATGTTGGAAGCAGCTGAAGAGTCGATTCAAAAGAGAGGGGAGCTCGTTCAGCTGTGAGCGATCACGAATTCTGCTCGATTGCCCCGAGTGTGAAACTCGGGCAGTCGGTGAAACTTTCGAAATTCATCAATCTTTACGGATGCTCGATAGGCGATGAGACCAAGATCGGCGCTTTCGTCGAGATTCAGAAAAACGCCAGCGTCGGCCGCCGTTGCAAAATCTCAAGCCACACGTTCGTGTGCGAGGGTGTCACGATTGAGGACAACGTTTTTATTGGCCATGGTGTGACCTTCGTCAACGACTCTTACCCACGAGCGACCACCCCGGAAGGCGAATTACAAACCGAAAGCAATTGGAAGGTTGAGACGACATTCGTGAAACGCGGCGCTTCGATCGGATCCGGATCCACCATTCTTGCGAATCTGGTCATCGGTGAAAATGCGATTGTAGGCGCGGGCAGCGTGGTGACGCGGGACGTACCACCAAATGCGATTGTCGCAGGCAATCCTGCAAAGGTGTTGCGTTTAATTGAAAACAGCTCTCCATTAAAGGTGAACGCATGACACAGGGCGGAAAGATTCCTTTTGTCGACTTGGTTTCCATGCATAAGGCTCTTGAGCCAGAGTTGCTTGCAGCCTGCAAGCGAGTGATTGAGACGGCTGGATTTATCGGTGGACCGGAAGTAGAAGGTCTGGAGCGTGAATTCGCGCAATTCTGCGATACGAAATATTGCGTTGGCGTGAACAGCGGAACCGACGCGCTTCGTTTCGCCTTAATGGCAGCCGGTGTTCGTGCGGGCGATATCGTCATCACTGTGCCGAACACGTTCATCGCAACGACTGAGGCGATTTCGCAAGCCGGAGCGCAGCCGGACTTCGTCGATGTGGACGAGCGCACCTACAATATGGATCCGGAAGAGCTGCGCAAATATCTCGAAACGAAGTGCGCGTTTGATCAAGCATCGGGACGTTACGTTCATAAGACGTTCGGCAAGCCCGTGACGGCCGTGGTACCGGTTCATCTCTACGGTCAGATGGCTGACATGGACGCGCTTGTGGGAATTGCCGAAAAGTTCAGCCTGATCGTGATTGAAGACGCCTGCCAGGCCCACGGTGCACAGTATTTCTCAAAGAAACAAGGTCGGTGGTTAACGGCTGGCTCGGTCGGCAAAGCGGCCGCGTTCAGTTTCTATCCCGGCAAGAACCTTGGCGCCTGTGGCGAGGGCGGAGCTATTACTACGGACGACGAAGCGCTGGCGAAGAGGTGCGCGATGCTGCGCGATCACGGGTCGGCCAAAAAGTATTTTCACGATATCGAAGGCTACAACGGCCGGCTTGACGCGATTCAAGCCGCCATGCTTCGTGTCAAGCTTAGGCACCTCGCTAAGTGGAATGAGCAGCGCCGTGAAGCTGCCAGGGTTTATGATGAGCTTTTGACGCCTATGGCTGGCAGCGTTACGCATCCATTCGAGCCGGATTATTCGAAATCCGTGTATCACTTGTACGTTCTACGGACGGCGTTCCGAGATGAACTGCAAAAGCACCTGACAGCTGCCGGCATAGGGACTGGAATTCATTATCCCGTTCCCGTGCATTTGCAAAAGGCCTACTCGGTCATGGGTTGGAAGAGCGGAGACTTCCCAGTTGCCGAAGGAGCGGCCGACCAAATTCTATCGCTCCCGATGTATGCCGGCCTTCAGAGACTCGATCAGCAGCGCGTGGTCGAAGCCGTTGCCGAGTTCGCGGCGATGCGCACCGTTAGCTAATTGATTTTTTTCGACCGCGCGAAATAGCCCTATTTGCGGAGACGTCTTGGCCATTGATCAAATAGCAGATCCGAAGCTCTCATCGGAGGCGAAGTCGACACCGGAGGCCGCCCGTTCGTCAGCGAGTGATCGCGCAGCGGTAACGCGCAAGAGAAAAATTTGGATCGATCTCGATAACTCACCCCACGTCCCTTTTTTCCTACCGATCATCGAGCAGCTTCAGAAAAAAGGATACCCATTGCTTCTTACCGCACGCGATTCCTATCAGGTGCGGGAACTGCTGGAGCTGCACCAGCTTCACTGTCGTGTCGTTGGGGGGCACTGGGGAAAGTACAGAATTCTCAAGATCATCGGTACTTGCTGGCGCGTGCTGCAATTGCTTCCGGTGGTCTTGAAGGACAGGCCCGGCTTGGCCGTCTCGCACGGATCACGGGGTCAAATCATTTCGTCTTTCTTGCTGCGAATTCCGAGCATCGCGATCTTTGACTATGAGTTCACTGCCAAGCTAGGGTTGGTGCATCCTACTTGGACATTCTCGCCGCAAGTTGTTCCACCATCCGGTTCAGCTTATGAGAGAACGCACTCGCTGCAGTATCCTGGCTTAAAAGAGGACGTATACATCCCTCAGCTCAAAGTCGACCCTTCGCTCAGAAGACAATTGGGCGTGAATGAAGAAGATCTGGTGGTAACAATTCGTCCGCCGGCAACTGAGGCTCACTATCATAGCCCAGAGGCAGAGGTTCTCTTGGAGGCCGCGTTACAACGCTTGGTCGAGCGTCGAGATGTACGCGTAATCCTACTCCCGAGAAATCTTCGCCAGGAAACGGCATTGCGGACCAAATGGGGTCAGTGGATCGACAGGCGCAAGATTCTCATTCCGGAACGCGCCGTGGATGGTCTCAATCTGATTTGGTTATCGGACTTGGTGATCAGCGGCGGCGGAACCATGAATCGGGAGGCGGCGGCCCTAGGCATTCCCGTCTACAGCATCTTTCGGGGTAAGATCGGAGCTGTTGATCGTTATCTTTCTGAAACCGGTCGGCTTACGCTCATCGAAAACATCGCGGACGTTCACAATAAAATAACCCTGGAGAGACGTCCGCCAGCTCTGCAAGTCTCTTCGAGAGAGAGCGATGCGCTTAAGTGCATTGTGGATGGAATTGTCTCAATTGCTGAGGCGCACGGTTTGCCGCAGCAATCGTTGGAGGCGGCTGCTCAATAGATCCCGATGGCGGCCACGGTCAAATCCGCAGACATCGAAACAGTTGTTTCGCACAGCGTTCGTCCCAATTATTGGCTCGCGATAGGGTTTGCGCTGGCGTGTTCATTGCCGGTTCTTCTGACATGGGATTCGGCCCGCCAACTCGTTAACCTCGTACTAAGGGACGATACGTATTCGCACATTCCCTTGATTCCGCTCGCGAGCGGTTTTCTAATCTATACGAGCAGGCAAAGCGTATTTTCTTCGACTCACCGCACTTGGTCCTGGGGCGTTCTTCTCGCGTTACCAGGCGTCATCAGTTTGTGGTTGTCGCAATCGAATGTGTGGGGATTTAGTTCGGCGAACCGTCCTACCTTCCTAATCTGCGGTTTCGTTCTCGTTTGGACCTCGCTTTTCGCTGCTTTCTTCGGAAGCGCGGCGTTGCGCGCCTCGAGATTTCCGCTCCTCTTCCTGCTCTTCGCGATTCCCATTCCGGAACCGGCCCTGTCAAATCTTGTCTGGCTGCTGCAGGCAGGCAGCGCGAACGCTGCCGCGACAATTTACAAAATTATCGGCGTTCCTTTTGTTCGTGAAGGTTTTGTGTTTGGGTTGCCCGGTGTTACGATTCGCGTTGCGGAAGAATGTAGCGGAATTCGTTCCGCATTGGCGCTGTTCATCACCACGGTGCTGGCGGCGCATCTCTGGCTGAAGTCGAGGCTCTCGACGTTCGCGCTTTGGGCCTTGGTTTTTCCGGTTGCCGTTATCAAGAACGGCATGCGAATCGTGACGCTTTCTTGTCTTGCCGCCTACGTTGATCCAAGCTTTCTCTATGGCCGGCTGCACCGATACGGCGGCATTCCGTTTTTTTTGCTGGATCTGATTATGATGGGGATTGCCTTCCAGATTGCGGTCCGTCGAGAACAGCCGTCGAGGGAAGCTGTGCTTGTAAGTAGCTGAAAAAAGGTTATTTGCTACGAATCACCTGCAAGCGAGAGGGCGTGGAAGCCTTTTAGCATTTAATGGTAATCTGCTTCCCGTCTCGGCGAGAAAGGGCATTCGGCCAGTTTAGGCAAGGTCGTAAGATACGGCCTATCACTGCCTTAGCGGCGTAGGACTTCCCGCTATTTAGAGGCTGTTGGCAGATTGATTGCGATACTTAAAGAGCTTCCCGGACGTGTTAATGGCGGTAGCCTAGCTACACGCCGCTTTCATTCCAGCTAAACCACAGGAAATAATGGACATAAAAATAGAGGCACGGCACTTTAGGGATGTGCTTGTGCTCGTTCCCGACGTCTTTCAGGACGCTCGCGGGTTCTTTATGGAGACCTTTCGGGAGGACCAATTTAAGCAACACGGCCTGCCTACACTGTTCCTCCAGGATAATCACTCTCGTTCCGTCAAGGGCGTGGTCCGCGGTCTGCATTTTCAATGGGAGCCTCCGATGGGGAAGTTGATGCGCGTCACGTTCGGCAGCGCATTCCTCGTGGCGGTGGATATTCGCAAGAACTCGCCCACGCTTGGCAAGTGGGTTGGCGTGGAAGCGTCCGCCGAGAATCGCAGACAGGTCTGGGCTCCAGCCGGTTTTGCGCGCGGCTTCTGTGTTCTGTCCGAGGCAGCCGAGATCCAGTACAAATGCACAGGAATCTATAACAACAAGGGCGAGTCGGGGATTCGCTGGGACGATCCTGCGGTTGGTGTCGAGTGGCCGGTTCGAGATCCCATCCTTTCGGAGAAGGACCGAAACGCGCAAACCCTTGCTCAATGGTTGGCAAGGCCGGAATCTCAGAATTTTGGTTACTAGCTTGACGCAATTGAGGAGCAAACTGTGAAACTACTCATCGCTGGCGGCGCTGGTTACGTAGGATCTGCCCTGATTCCCAAGCTGCTCGACCGCGGCTATAAAGTCGATGTCGTTGATCTGTTTTGGTTCGGCAATCGTTTGCCTCGCCAGGTTGGCATTCTCAACAAAGACATCTTCCAGCTTACCGAAGAAGATCTTCAGCCTTACGATCAGGCGATCTTCCTCGCGGGGCTCTCGAACGACCCGATGGCGGAATATTCACCGAGCAAGAATTTCGTCTTCAACGCCGCAGCGCCTTCCTATCTTGCCTATATCGCCAAAAGAGCCAAGGTGAAGCGGTACATTTATGCGAGCTCCTGCTCGGTTTACGGGTACACGGAGAACGAGCTTTATGATGAGACGCGGCCGGTAAGCTCGAGCTATCCCTATGGGATTTCGAAGCTGCAGGGCGAGCAGGCAGCGCTGCAGATGGTGGATGACAATTTCTCCGTCATCGCACTGCGCAAGGGAACGATCTCGGGCTATAGCCCGCGCATGCGCTTTGATTTGATCATCAACACGATGTTTAAGAACGCCATGCGCGAGCGGACGATTACCATTAATAACCCCTCGATTTGGCGGCCGCTGTTAAGCATCCAGGATGCAGTGACGGCATACATTCGAGCGATCGAAGCGAATCATAAGATTTCGGGCGTTTTCAATGTGGCCTCAGGAAATTTCACGGTCGGCGAGGTGGGCGATCTGGTGAAGAGCGCGATTGAAGAGCGGCTGGGAACGCCAATCCACCTGGCGATCAAGCACATTCAGGATTTCCGCAACTACAAAGTCAGCATTGAGAAAGCCAAAAACGTGTTGAGCTTCCATCCGGCGCATGACGTAAAAATGATCGTCCGGGATTTGATCGACAACATGGACAAGTTCAAGGATTGGGACAATCCACTGTACTCGAATATCGCGACGTTCAAGACGATTGACAGCGACCTGGAAATTCACGCCATGGCAAAGGCGCTCTAGCCATGAAAATTGCCGTTATCGGGGCCAACGGACAGCTGGGTCAGGACGTCGTGGCGGCATTTTCTGCGAATGGCGACGAAGTGTCGTCGCTGTCACACGCGGATATGGAAGTTTCTGACTTCGAATCGACATCGAAGGCACTGGGAGATGTTCGGCCGCAGGTGATTGTCAACACGTCGGCGATGCATCACGTCGAGAACTGCGAACGTGAACCTGAAAAAGCGTTCGCGATCAATGCAATCGGCGCGAGAAATCTCGCTTCGGTTGCGCGCGAGATGGATGCTGTTCTGATGCACGTGAGCACCGATTATGTGTTTGATGGCGCTAAGGGAAGTCCCTATGTGGAAGAAGACGCCCCTCGGCCGCTGAACGTCTACGGCATTACAAAGGTGGCCGGCGAACATTTTGTGCGCGGGACGACACCGAAGCACTTCGTGATCCGGACGTCTGGTTTATACGGCAAGAATCCCTGCCGCGCCAAGGGTGGTCTGAATTTCATCGAGCTGATGCTGAAGCTGGCGAAGGAGCGAGGCCAAGTACGTGTTGTCGACAGCGAAATCGTATCACCGACTTCGACGGCCGAGCTTGCGCAGCAGATTGTCAGGCTGAGCCGCTCCGATGCGTATGGCCTCTATCATGCGACCGCGGAGGGCAGTTGCTCCTGGTATGAGTTCGCTCGCGAAGTGTTCGCGATGACCGAGACCCCAGTGCGGATGGAGATTGCCGGCCCAAACGAATTCCCGGCCAAAGTGGCTAGGCCGAAATATTCTGTCCTCGAAAATCGCGCGCTGAAAAGCCGGGGTTTGAATGTTTTCCGGCCCTGGCAAGAAGCGCTCCACAGCTATCTCGGCGACCGCGTCAAATCCCCATCGCGAGAAGTCTGCAGTCGAGCGTAGTCCTATTCGAAGCTTCAATCTGCATGGACAATCAAACTTGATGACATCACCATCGATCGCCGCCCCTTATTCCCCTGCATTCCCACCGAAGGATTTGCGGGACCTGCTTTCTCTTGCATCCCGCGGCCTGGTTCCGATGTTCGATGCGCAGAGCCAGCGGTTCTGCCATAGGTTGCTGCGGACGAGCCAAGGGATCGTGAGCGAGGATATTTCGCCGCGGTATACGATCATGACATTGCTGGGGCTGCGCGAGCTCGAACTTGCCGGCATGAGATCGCCATTTGATATTCGCTCGATTTATGCATGTTTTGTTCGCGAAACGTCATGGATTGAGGGAATAGGCGACCTAGGCCTGCTGATTTGGCTAACGGCAGATTTCGAACCGGATTGCCTGGAGAGTGTTCTAGGTCGCTTTGAATACGACGCTGCTCTGGACAAATACCCTGATGCACGAACAGTTCGGACGATGGAGCTGGCATGGTTTCTGGCGGGATTGGCGCACGCTGCCGAGACGTCGCCAAAACTGCTAACTGCTCTCATGGACGTCTCTGTCGAAACGTATCATCGGATTGAAGGAAATCAGGGTGAGTACGGCTTCTTCGGCCACATGGGCACGAAGAATTCTCTCGCCGGGCGTCTGCGAGGCGCCATTGGTAGTTTCGCTGATCAGGTCTATCCCATTTACGCGATCTCGAAATTCGCAAAAGTCTTTCAAGTGGAAGATCCCCTGGGACGCGCACTGGAGTGTGCCAGCGCGATTTGCGGTGCCCAAGGCGATCTGGGTCAGTGGTGGTGGCTGTACGACTCGGTCAGCGGCCGAACATCCAGTCGCTATCCGGTTTATGCCGTCCACCAGCATGGGATGGCCCCAATGGCTCTGTTCGCGGTGGAGGAAGCCACAGGGCAGAGCTTCCGAAATTCCATTTCGAAGGGCCTCAATTGGATTTATGGAGCCAACGAGCTCGGAGTCGACATGAGAGATGCTGAAAGCAATCTCATTTGGCGGTGTATTCAGCCCAAGAAGACTCAGAGCAAGTATTGGGAAATGGCAACGAGCTTAGTACGCGCGCCTCAGGAGGATTTCAGCGCCGATTCGCTCAAGGTGCTCTACGAGCAGAGACCGTATGAGTACGGCTGGTTGTTGTTCGCGTTCGCCAAGCATTCGCTACATCAAGCTGCATAATCTGGTCACTCTCTCGATGGCATCAAGGGTGAACCGAATGAGAACCACCAACACACGTAAAGTCCTCACGGTTGTGGGTGCGCGGCCGAACTTCATGAAGGCTGCACCCATCATTGCTGCAATCAAGGTCCACAACGAGCGTGTGTCCGACACAGCTGACGACTCTCGCTTCCAGCTTCAGCATGTGCTCGTGCACACCGGTCAGCACTATGACGAAGCAATGTCTGATCGTTTTTTTAATGATCTGAATATTCCTAAGCCCGATGTTCATCTTGGAGTTGGATCAGGTTCGCATGCAATTCAGACCGCTGAGGTCATGAGGCGGTTCGAAGAAGTTTTGCTCACCGAGCGCCCGGATCTGCTGATCGTCGTCGGGGATGTCAACTCGACGATTGGGTGCGCCCTTGTCGCATCAAAGATTTCTTTCGATGCAGACGGAACGCGGCCGCTGATTGCACACGTCGAGGCAGGGCTTCGGTCATTCGACCGAGCTATGCCGGAAGAAATCAACCGCATTCTCACCGACCATCTCGCGGACCTGCTGTTTGTGACCGAAGAGAGCGGTCTCAGGAATCTGCAAGAGGAGGGTATCCCGGAGCATAAGGTTCATTTCGTTGGCAATACGATGATCGATTCCCTCCTCGCTTTCAAAGATAAAGCGGACCGATCCGATATTCTTGAGCGATTGAACCTTCGCAACCAAAATGGTGGAAATGTCGCGATTGAGCGGTATGCCTTGCTTACGCTTCATCGTCCGTCCAATGTGGACCAGTGCGCGACCTTCAGGAATATCCTTGAGGGCCTTGCGGCGGTTTCCAATGCATGGCCCGTCATTTTTCCCGTGCATCCAAGAACAAGAAAGAGGATATCGGAGTTTGGCCTTGAGCGATATTTTCGTGCTAACGGCGACAACAAGCACAATGGCTCTGTCGCGTCTAGCGGAGCCGGCATTCAGTTGGTTGAGCCGCTAGGCTATCTCGACTTCCTTTGTTTGATGGCGCATGCGGCCGTGGTCGTGACGGACTCTGGAGGTATTCAGGAAGAGACCACATGTCTTGGAGTGCCTTGCGTCACAGTTCGCGAGAACACCGAACGGCCCGTGACGGTGAGTGTCGGTACGAATCTTCTTGCCGGGACCAGCAGGGAAGGTATTCAAAAGGCTACACAACAGCAATTGTCTTCCAGGGTGTCTGGTTCGGTTCCTGAAGCTTGGGATGGAAAAAGCTCACAGCGAATCCTCGAGGTAATTTGTCGCGAGTTTGCCAAGAAATCTTCGTCGAACTCGTTTGATATGGAAACCGCTGCGCGAAGAAGTTGAAGATCCGCGCACGACGATCGTCAACAATGCCCAGATACGTAATCATTACTCCGGTTCGCGACGAAGAAGCGCACATTGCTTCTACGATTTCGTCTGTTCAGAGTCAGACGGTACTTCCCTCCGAGTGGGTGATCGTAGATGACGGATCCACCGACCGTACCGGCGAGATCCTGGATGAAGCGGCGAAGCAATGCTCGTGGATTCGGGTGATCCATCGGCAGAATAGAGGCTTTCGCAAGTCGGGCGGCGGGGTGATGGAAGCGTTTTTTAATGGCTACAACAGCCTCCAGTGCTCCGACTGGGATTTCATCGTAAAGCTCGATGCGGACCTAAGCTTTTCTCCGGATTACTTCGAGAAATGCTTTGAGCATTTTGAAGAAGAGCCGAAGCTTGGCATAGGCGGCGGGGAAATTCATCACGACATCAACGGCAAACTGAAGCTGGAAGAAAACCCGCGGTTCCATGTTCGCGGTGCGACGAAAATTTACAGGAGAAGCTGCTGGGAAGATATCGGCGGCCTCTGGCCGGCGCCCGGTTGGGACACGATTGATGAAGTTAAGGCCAACATGCTGGGCTGGAAGACTTTTTCGTTTCCGGAGTTGCCGTTAGTTCACCACAAGCTGACGGGATCGGCCGATGGGTGGGCACGCGATCGGGTGAAGCACGGACTGGTTTGTTATATTTGCGGCTACCATCCTCTCTTCGTAATCGCCAGCTGCGTCCGGCGTATCGGCCAGAGGCCTTATTTCCTTGCTTCCGCCGCGATGTTCTACGGATTTCTCAAGGGGCACATCACGCGCGCGCCGCGTTTAAAAGATCGCTCGTACGATCTCGCTATATCCGCGACCAGCAACTTCGGCGTCTTTGCGGAATGCAAACGATCTGGACGTTAGGTTTACGGAGCCATTCAACTCGATGTGTGGTATCTGCGGAAAATTGATGTTTGCGAGCGACGAGACGGTGTCGCCCGCGCTTGTGAGGGCGATGGCGGATACGATTCATCACCGCGGGCCGGACGATGAAGGGTATTACGTCTCAGGCCCGGTCGGCCTCGGCTTCCGGCGACTCGCGATCATCGACCTTCAAACCGGCCATCAGCCGCTCTCCAACGAGGACGGAACGGTGTGGATCATCTTCAACGGCGAGATCTATAACTATCAGGAACTGCACATTCTGCTGGCGGCGAAAGGGCACGTATTTAAGACACAGAACGGATACCGAAGTCATCGTTCATCTTTATGAAGAGTTTGGCCCGGAGTGTCTTCGAGAAACTGCGCGGCATGTTCGCATTTGCCATCTGGGACGAAAGAGCGAAGAGCCTTTTTGTCGCCAGAGATCGAGTCGGGATTAAACCTCTTTACTACCACCTGTCAGAGGAATCGCTTGTTTTTGCGTCGGAGATTAAGGCAATCCTTGCCGATCCTTCCGTCGTGCGAAAGATTTCCCCTGGCGTCATCGATAGATTTTTGACGTTCCTTTATTTGCCGGGCTCGCAGACTTTTTGGCTGGCGTCGAAAAGCTCGAGCCAGGACATTACCTGATCGCAAAGGACGGTCAAGCAACGATTGTGCAGTATTGGGACCTCTGCTTCGCCGGCGAGAATTCGAACGATACGCTCGTAGAAGCAGAGCGGGCGTTGGACGAGCTTCTCGCCGAAACTGTGAAGCTCCATATGATCGCCGATGTGCCGGTCGGGGTTCTGCTGAGCGGCGGCGTCGACTCAACGGCGCGTGCTCAGCTTCGCCGTAAACGGAACAGACAAGAAAATCAGCAGCTTCACGGTGGGATTCGCTGGTACGCATGTGGCGGACGAACGGCCATATGCAAAACTGGCCGCGCAGAAATTCGGTACTCAGCACTATGAGATGACGATCACGGCGGACGACTTCGCAGCCTTCATGCCGCGATACGTGTGGCACATGGAAGAGCCTGTCTGCGAGCCGCCTGCAATCGCACTCTATTACGTCTCGAAGCTAGCCCGGGAGCACGTGACGGTGTTGCTCTCGGGTGAAGGCGGCGATGAAGCTTTTGCCGGTTACAGCAATTATCGCAACTTGGTTTGGCTCGAACGGATCAACGAGCGCCTCGCCTCTAAACGGAGCCGCCGCCAAGGGGCTCAAATTGGCCGACTCGCTGTTTCAATGCGCACCGCGCTTGGCAAGAATGCGCCCTTGATGACGGATGCGTTCCCAGGCTATTACTACAGCCGGACATCGAACCCTTACCGATTCACCGGTAACCGGTTGGGCGAGGTTTACGCGTCCGACTTTGCGCTGCAATCGACCGGGAGCACACGCTTGAACCCGTTCGCAAGCTCCAAAATCACGTTCGTGGGCTAAATACGCTTAACGCGATGCTTTACATCGATACGAAGACATGGCTGCCCGACGATCTTTTGATCAAAGCGGACAAGATGACGATGGCGAACTCGATCGAACTGCGCGTTCCATTGCTTGATCATAAAGTGCTTGAATTCGCGGCCGCCCTGCCTTCGCGTTTCAAATTGAATGGGTTAAAGCTGAAATATATTTTGAAAAGAGCGCTGTCGCATAAAATCCCGCAAGAAATTCGTGATCGCAAGAAAACGGGCTTTCCGGTCCCGTATGAGAGATGGCTCCGCGCAGATCTAAAGGACCTGGTCTACTCGGTTCTCACTGACAGCCGAACCATAGAACGCGGCTATTTCCGGAAAGAGGGCATCGAAGACCTGCTCAAGATGAATGGCAATGGGCACGATTACTCGAAAGAAGTTTTTTCGCTCCTGAGTCTGGAGCTGTGGCAGCGGACCTTCATCGATGGAGAAAAAGTTGTCCTCCAGTAATCTTCGGCGGGGTGCGATGTCGCTTGCCGCGAGAGCACTCTGGCGAATTCCCGCTTCTTTCGACGTTGCCCGGATGCTTGGTCCCAATTATGCGCTGCGCTGTGTTGTGTTTCATCACATCTCGAGCGAGGACTCCCGTTTCACGCACGGAATTAACGTGCGCACCTCGCCCGGAAGATTTCGAGCTGGCGCTTCAATTTATCGCTGCCCATTACACGCCGGTCCGTCTCGACGAGGTGCTGGATGCGGGGCGAAGACTGCCATCCCGTCCGATGCTGGTGACATTCGACGATGCATACGCATCCATCGCCAACGTTGCCGCGCCGCTATGCAAGAAATATCGAGTGCCGGCTGTGTTTTTCGTGAATGCGGCATTTCTGGATAACCAGAGGCTCGCGGCAGATAATCTGGTGTGCTACGCGGCGCGCGTGGATGGAATGGAGGCGTTAAATGCAGCGGCTCATGAGGCAATTGGTTCCAAGGCCGTTGAATTGCGTTCCCTGGCAGAAGTGTTCGGCGATTTCTTTCCGGCACTGACATTGGGCCAACGATGTGCGTTCATCGACGCGCTCAAGAGCATGCTGCGAATCGACGAACGCAGATTGGCCAAGGAAGCGTCGCTGTATCTTTCAAGCGAACAGTTGCGCTCTCTAGCGGCTTGCGACTTCGAGATTGGCAATCACACCTACAGCCATATGCATTGCCGAAGGCTGTCGGCTGCAGAGTCTCTTGATGAGATCGATCAAAATAAAGCGGCCCTCGAAGCCGTTTCGGGCACGAATGTGCGAGTGTTTAGCCAGCCCTATGGATCTTCGGCTGATCTGACGCCGGACATACTCGATCATCTTAAGAACAGCGGGCATAGAGCCGCATTTCTAAGCGAGAGCGTAGCGAACGAACGCGGCTCCGGCAGGTTTGTATTTGACAGAATCAATCCACGCACTGGAAATGATGGCACTTTCTTTTTCGATATCGAGGTCCTGCCGCGCCTGCGCGCTATAAGAGATCGCCACTTTCGAAATCTCCAGAAATCGGTCAGGCGGGCCACAGTATCTCGAAGAAATGACACGCGAGGAATACATGAGCAACACCTTCCGCTGTAATGTTGGTGCGAGATTGAATTTGTCAATGCAAACGGAGAACTTATGAATCGCGATGAATTTCTTCTTCAGATGGATGAGATTCTTGGCCTAAAACGGGGAACGCTACGCGGTGATGAGAAACTCGACGAGCTTCAGAACTGGGATTCCACATCACTGGTGAGCCTGATTAGCTTGGCAGAGAGCACGAACAACGTCGAGATATCGCCCGAGCAAGTCGTCGGCTGCTCGACGGTAGCCGATCTTCTCCGCTTGGCCGGCGCAAACTAGTTCAAAGCAGCAAAGACGCAATCAGAGATTACGACCATGCCATCGCAAATTCCTCAGTGCTTAAGACACCCGGTTGCGCCAGCGGACGTCCTGCGCAAACGTCACTCGCTTAAGGAAGAGCTCTTGCAGCAATCGAACCTGTTGTCCACGCGGATTGCGATTCTGGGAGGTTCGACCACATCCGAGATCAAGAGCATGCTCGAGATCTTCTTACTGGCGCAGGGTATCCGGCCGAGTTTTTACGAATCAGGATATAACCGGTACAGCGAAGATGTGCTGTTCGAGAATCCGGACCTCTGGAATTTCAAGCCAGACGTCGTTTTCATCCACACAACTTGGCAGAACGTATCCGAATTCCCGGAGTTAACGGACGGTGGAGCAGAAGTCGAAGCTCGCATTGGCCGCGAGACAGCTCGCTTTGAGTCCCTTTGGCAGAAGATTCACAAGGACCTCGGATCCGTCATTATCCAAAACAACTTTGATCTGCCTAGACTGAGACCCTTGGGGAATTTGGAAGCTTTTCAGCCTTCCGGCCGACTCAACTTCTTGATGCGGTTGAATAGTGAGTTCGCACAATACGCGCAAAAGCACTCACGCTTCTTAATCAACGATATCCTTTATCTCTCGTCGCGAGTGGGTCTTGATACGTGGTATCGGAACACGTACTGGTATAACTTCCATATGGCCATTACTCCAACGGCTTCCGTTACGCTGGCGCAGAACGTGGCGGGCATCATCAAGTCGATTTATGGTAAGTCGAAAAAGTGCCTCGTACTCGATCTGGATAATACGCTCTGGGGCGGAGTTGTTGGAGACGATGGCGTTCAGGGTCTCCTATTGGGGCGTGATCATGCAGTCGGGGAGGCCTTTCTGGATTTTCAGTGCTACGTAAAGGATTTGCAGCACCGCGGCGTGATCCTTGCCGTCTGCTCTAAGAACGAGCCCCAAAACGCCAAAGACGGTTTGAGCCATCCCGATAGCATCCTAAAACTCGAAGACTTCGCAGTTTTCAAGGCAAACTGGAATCCGAAACCTGACAACATCCGCGACATCGCGGCCGAGCTTAACATCGGTCTCGATAGCATCGTGTTTATCGACGACAATCCCGCCGAACGAGCGTTGGTTGCCGACCAGTTGCCCGAGGTGGCGACGCCGGAGGTTGGATCGGATGTTTCGCGGTTTGCCGAAATTCTCGAGCACGAGCGGTACTTCGAGACAGACAAAATCGTCGGCGACGATTTGAGCCGATCCCGTTATTACAACTCTAACGCGCAGCGCAGCGCGCATCAGGCGCAATTCAGCAATTATGGCGAGTTTCTCGATTCGCTCGAGATGACCGCAGAAATTGACGAGTTCTCGCCCGTTTATTTGGAGCGGATTACGCAGCTCATCAACAAAACCAATCAATTCAATCTCACGACGAGGCGGTATACCAGCGCTGAAGTCGAGGCGATGTCGCGCGACCCGCAGTGCATCACACTGTACGGCCGGCTGACCGATAAGTTTGGCGATAATGGATTGGTCTCCGTTTTGGTTGGACGTGTTCTTGGTGAGACTGTCGAACTCGACCTCTGGCTCATGAGCTGCAGGGTCTTGAATCGCGAAATGGAACTCGCCATGTTCGATGTGTTGATCGAGGCGTGCCAGGCCAGAGGCATTCGGACCATCGTTGGTACCTATATTCCCTCGAAGAAAAACGGCATGGTAGCGAACCACTATACTGGTCTCGGTTTCGCCCTGCAGGGGGATGTGAACGCCACCGCTCAGATATGGTGCTATGACATTCCGAGTACTTACGTGCCGAAAACGCGCTTTATCCGCAGAATGACGAAGGCGCAACCGGCGACGGCAAACGTCTAGGGAATTTGCTTACCACGCCATCATCCGAAGAGAGCTGTGCACAATCCTACATGGCAAGTCGAGGTAGATCGCAGCACTCCCAGCGAGTGGTCGGAAATGCTTGATCTTTTCGATGACGCAAACATCTATCAGACGGCCGCTTACGGTGGTGTGCGTTGGGGAGAAAAAAATCTAAGCCGTATTGTTCTAAGGCGTGACGGCGAAGTCGTAAGCATCGCGCAAGTTAGGATCGTTCGGCCCACTCCGTTGAAATTCGGCATGGCCTACCTGCGGTGGGGGCCTCTCTGGGAACGGCGGGTGCAGCCATTCGACCCCGAGGTTCCAGGTCGTATGGCGTGCGCCATTGAGCAGGAATATGTTGCTACAAGAAAATTTCTCATTCGCATTATTCCTAATGCGTTTGCCGGTTCCTCTCGCGCGACAACAATGCAGACAGCGTTTGAGCGCTTCAGGGTCGAACCACTCACGACAGAAAATACGTATCGCACAATCGTTCTCGACCTTATACCTACGATCGACGAGCTCCGGAAGAACCTCGACAAGAAATGGCGGAATCAACTCACTCGATCCGAAAAGAACGATCTGATCGTTGTTTCGGGAAATGGCACGGCCGAGTACGGTGCATTTTGTGAGATGTATCGGCAGATGCTCCGGAGAAAGAAGTTCGAGACAACCGTTGATGTTGAGGAGTTTGCGCAAATGCAGCAGGAGTTGCCGGAACGGCAACGGATGTATGTCTTGATTGCGCAAAACCGTGGCGGTGTTCCTGTGGCGGGTCTTGTCGCTTCCGCGATGGGCGATTCCGCTATTTACCTGCTCGGTGCGACAAGCGATGACGGCCTGGAGTCAAAAGGCGCTTATCTCTTGCAGTGGACGCTGATCAAATGGCTAAAGCAGACTGGCATCAAGCAGTATGACCTCGGGGGCATCGATCCGGAAGTGAATCCGGGTGTGTATCACTTCAAGAAGGGCTTCTCGGGCAGCGACGTTTGCCAGTTGGCTCCGTTCATAAAATCGTCGAGCGCGCTATCCGCAGTAATGGTCAAGGCCGGTTTGGCCATGCAGCGCACATTAAAGGGCTCGCTAAGTCCCCTAACGCTGGCCCGATCACTGAAGCAATTGGCGGCGCGAAATTAATCCCATGTCCGTCTCCCCATCGCCTCAACCCGTGGACATTTCGGTCGTGATCGTTGGCTGGAACGCTAAGCGCTACCTTGAACTCTGCCTCGATAGCATCGCTAAGGCTCCGCCGCGTCGCAGCATGGAAGTTCTCGTGGTCGACAACGCATCCACCGACGGCTCCGTCGAAATGATCCAGTCGAAATTCCCCTGGGTAAAATTGATCAAGAGCAGCGAAAACCTTGGCTTCTCGCGAGGTAACAATGTCGCGATTCGGCAGGCCCAGGGCCGCTATATTGCGCTTGTAAATCCGGATGTCGTCGTATTTCCGGGCTGCCTGGATGCGCTGGCTGATTTCCTGGAGCAAAACCCTAAGGTCGGGGATGTCGGCCCGCGCGTCCTAAATCCCGATATGTCGATGCAGAGCACATGCCGGCGTTTTCCAACGCTCTGGAACAACTTCTGCTCAGCGACGCGGCTGGAACAGATTTGCAAGGGGTCCCCGTTTTTTGCCGGCGAGCACATGTTCTATTTTGCGCACGATCGCACGCTTCCCGTCGATGTGCTTGTCGGATGTTTCTCGATGATTCGCCGCGAGGCTTTCGATTCTGTAGGGCTGCTGGATGAGAACCTTTTCATGTATGGCGACGATGTCGATTGGTGCCGGCGCGCGCGAAGTGCAGGATGGGAAGTGGTCTTCTATCCGGGCGCGCAAGCCATTCACGACCGCGGAAAAATAACAGCCCCATACCCGGTCCGCTTCGCATTAGCACAGCAACGCTCAGTTCTATACTATTGGTCAAAGCACCACGGCTTTTGGGGCGTGCTCGGGATCCGAAGCATCATGATGTTCCATCATCTTATGCGGTACACGGTCGCGGCGATAACCAGCGCGTTCGCGGCGAGGCACGCCTCGAAAGACGACGTCCGAAAACAGGTGAGCGGCGCCTGTCTCCGAGAACTATTCTTCGGCGGTATTCCGCAAAGGGCTTAGCCGGCTAGAGTCGCGTTGTGTCGAACCAAATCACTAGAATCGCTGGATACTACCGGCGCCATGGGCTGAAAGACACCATCAATCGTGCCGTCGTCGCTTTCAGACGGGCGCTTTTTTCGAATCGTATGGTCGTCTTCTATTGCGATCTCACCAAACTGAAAGCGTCCACGGTCAATATTC
This sequence comes from uncultured Acidobacteriota bacterium, assembly GCA_963753205.1. GTDB lineage: Bacteria > Acidobacteriota > Terriglobia > Acidiferrales > UBA7541 > Palsa-295. Next base: position 329,878 of record CAVWBL010000009.1, read on the forward strand.
CTGCATCGCTGAGAATCGAGCGCCTGACTCGGTACGCAGAACTGGCTCCAGCCGATTTACAAGCAATGACGAGTTTCTGGAATCCAAAACAGGCTCTTAAAAATATTCAGCAGCGTTTTGAAAAAGGGGCGTCTCTCTGGCTGGTGAAAGCCGGCGACACACTGGCTGGTTACGGTTGGACGATCCAAGGCCGCACGATTGAGCCGTATTATTTTCCCTTGTGTCCTGCTGACGTACACCTTTTCGATTTCCACATCTTTCCGCAATATCGAGGACACGGAATCAACCCTTATCTGGTTACACATATTCTGAAGGAGCTATCATCGCAATCGCTGACGCGAGCATTTATCGATGTGGCCGAGTGGAATCATTCACAATTGTCCTCGCTTAAAAAGACGCCGTTTACTCGGTTGGGCCAAGCGAAATCGTCGTCTGTTTTTGGCTTAAGCACATCGCATGGTCGTCAGATACTGTGGGACGGAGAGGCGCAGCAGAGGATCGACCGGCTCATATGAGAATAATTGAGAGTTCCCGTGAATAGCATTTCGGTGAACTGGAGTCTCAATCGCGCGGTCTAAGGCCTCACCACGTCGGCCTTGTCGTTTCGTCCGTCGAGGATTGCGCCGCCGACTTCGCGGCATTTTTCGGCGCCACTTGGGACGGAAACATCGCGGGCCGACTCAAAAAGTTCGGGTCACGTTCTTTCAGGGGGCCAATCCTGGCGAACCGTCGATCGAGTTGGTAGAGCCTGGAGGCCCTGAATCCCCGGTCACGAGTTTCCTTGAAAGGCGGGGTGGCGGGCTGTACCACCTGTGCTATGAAGTGAGCGACCTCGATGTGCATCTCAAGTTCTGCAAATCGCCGGGCACGATCATTATTCGCCAACTGGTTCCTGCCGTTGCCTTCGGCGGCGGCCGCATTGCCTGTGGCGACAAATTCACTGCCAAGCTGCCTTATGGTCCTGCCTGTCCCAAATCTGGCCTCGGGGGCAGTAGTTCGCAACCCCCATTCGGTGTAACTTGAGCAATGGAAAAGGGTTGCACAGGGGGACTGGGATGAAATATCTGCGATCCGCGGCTTTTATTGTCTTTTTGCTTAGCGGCGGAGCCGCATTTGCTGCGGGCACGTGTCCGTCAGGACTTCCCGTCACTGGTGCGAACTGCTACTTTATCGCCGCCAACGGTTCGGACACGAACTCCGGGACTAGCGAATCGTCTCCATGGATGCACGCTCCAGGGATGCCACAGTGTTCGGGCACTTGCGTTGGCGTAACGCCGTCGCCAGGACAAGGCTTTATTTTTCGAGGAGGCGATACGTGGCACTTCGGCAACAGCGGCGCGGTTCCGTACACGGGTGGGACCTGGAATATGAACAACTGGTGGGGAACCCAGACTTCCTGTACGTATGAGGGTGCGACAAGCGGCTGTATTTACTGGGGTGTCGATCAAAGCTGGTACACCGGGTCCTCATGGAAACGCCCGATCTTGACCGGCGACAATCCCACCTCGACTTCATTAGTAGCAAGCTGCGCCTCTCAAGTGTCAGGAGGGAACGATTTCATTCACGCAGGTGTGGCGCAGTACATCGACAATTTTGAGATGACCGGCCTATGTACAAAAGATGCTACAGACGATAGCGGCGGAGCATACATATCCTACGGCGGCACGGGTATTGCCGGGCAAGGAATGCTGATCGAGGCAAATCTATACTTTCATGGATGGACGGCCACTACCGGCAGCGCGGCTAACAATTCGCTAAGCTGCGTGGTACTGGGTGGAGGGTATAACGGTCTTCAATCGTTAGTTTCAATAGTTGTAGATGGTTCGGACTCACTTGCTAGTGCCTGTGCTTGGGGGACCTTTCCAAGCTTTTACCACATGAAGGATTCAATCATTCGGTATACCACTCAGGGCGTGGGCCAATGGTGCCACGACATTCATGACAATATTTTTGAACATTTCTATAACCCATATGTCACAACTCACGGAAATATCCTCGAATGCAATAACGACTCAACAGGTGATGCACCAAATCAGCCTGCAAATACTCCGAATGTGTTCTACAACAATATCATTCGACACGACGATCCTGGCTTCGGCGCGGGGGGGCAGGTTCACCTGTGGTTTTGTCCTGAAACGGTGCCAGAGTACTGGTTCAACAACCTCATGTACGACGTGGCGAATGAGAATTATTGGGACATCGCAGGCCCGCCAATATATGGCTGCACGAATTCGGGCGGTCAGTTTATGTTCAACAATACGCTGGTTGATGGAAATCAGCCCTGCAATTTGGGGCCGAACAGTACGGGCGGCAAATATTTGACGGTCTACAACGAACTTCTAATAAACTCCCCGTATGACAGCTCTGGGACGGGATGCACGGGCGGACCTGCCAGCACGACGAATGCTTTAATGTCGGACGCAACTGCCGTATCACAGGGCTTTTTCGTCTCTTCCGGCGGCAGCTTGGGTGGCTATACTTGTGCAAACGAAGCGACGACGCCTTGTGCTGCAACGCTCCCAACTGACATCGGTGTGGGTGCAGGCGCGAACCATCAGAACTACTGTACGCAATTGGCGAGCTACACATCAGAATATGCGATCAGCACCGAAGCCGCGAATGCCTGTAGGTACGGAACAACGGACGGTTGTGCTTACGTCGTGTCTACTCACTCGATGAATTGTCCCGCGCAGGTGCCGATAGCTCGGCCTACTGCGGCGGCTTGGGATGCAGGAGCCTACCAGTTTCCGACATCGCAGACCCAGGCTCCTCAGGCGGCGTCCAACGCGCAAACGTCTGTCCGCTAGACAGAGTCTTGTAAGTTGGCCGTTGTGGGCCCCACTGCACGCCACAAGAAATCCTTGCATCAGATCGAACAACAAACATGGCACCCGAACACCTTAGATTCGGTGGTGGCGTTGTAGGTACAGCGCTTAACCCTTTAATAGCCCTCTATCTGCTCATTATCGTTGTCTTTATATTTGCGTTGCCGCGCGGAAAGGCAATTGCACCGTTCCTTATCGCGTTTTTTACGATTCCCGTCGGACAGGTTATCGTACTGGGTGGATTTCATTTTACGGCACTCCGGGTCCTGATCTTAGCTGGCCTGGGCCGCACGCTCACGACCCGTAAGTCGTCAGGGGGCAAGTATCTTGGCGGGCTTAGCCGCCTCGATTGGGTCGTAATTCTATGGTCGATCGCTGCAGTGGCGGCTTTCTGGCTTCAGTTTATGGAGAAGCAAGCCTTCATTAACGGGCTGGGGGTTCTGATAGATACTTTGGGCGGATATCTCGTAGTGAGGTCCTTTATTCCGGATGGCGAGGCCATGCGGTGCACCCTGAAGACAATGGCCGTGATCTGCGCAATCTTGGGCATTTGCATGATCAACGAAGACATCAGCAAGATCAATGTCTTTGGGCTTCTCGGAGGGATGACTACTCAGGTTACCGTGAGAGACGGCCATATACGGGCGGGCGCGACACTCGGCTGTCTCTATGCCGGTGCTTTTGCTGGCGTTTTGATTCCCGTATTTCTGTGGCTGTGGACACAACCAAAATCCCGGATAGCAGCGATCGTAGGTCTCCTTGGAGCTACTGCGATGGTCGCCACCTCGTACTCAAGCACTTCGTGGATGGCGATGATGGGTAGTTTCGTAGGCCTTGCCTTTTGGCCTCTACGCAAGCAGATGCGAATCATTCGTTGGGGGATTGCGCTCGGTCTGATCGGTTTGCATCTCGTGATGCATGGACCTGTGTGGGCGCTGATCGCGCGCGTGGATTTGACCGGGTCATCATCTGCTGACCAGCGCTATATGCTGGTAGACATGACAATTCGGAATTTCAAGCAGTGGTGGCTGATAGGGACGCCGAATTACGTCAACTGGGGATGGGATAGCTGGGATCTCTGCAATCAATTTGTTGCCGTCGCACTTACCGGTGGTTTGCTCACGCTGATCTTCTACATCATGATTTTCAGCCGCGGCTTTGGGGCAGTCGGCGACGCGAGGAAGCGCGTGAATGGCGACCGCAAAGAGGAGTGGCTCCTCTGGTGTCTTGGTTCATCTCTTTTCGCCACCGTCGTCGCTCATTTCGGAATCAATTATATGGCGCAATTGATAATGGGCTTTTTCCCGCTGGTCGCTTGCATTTCCGTCGCAACGCTGGAAGCGACTCAGAAAGCTGCGGAAGCCGAAACCTTATTAGAAGGTCTCGGAACGCCGCCGATGGCTCTTAGCGGTGGTGGGCCGTTGCCGCTTGGCATAGCGACGGCTGGGCGTAAGGCGTAAGTCAGGTCGAGCAGCGGAACGTTAATATGGCACATATCGAAAAGCAGGTGCGCGTTCTCTACAGCTTTCCGCTTCGCCTCGGCGCGGACCGAATCTGCTACACAGCGTGGCAGCAGGTGAACGGATTGGCTGCGGCGGGCGCGGACCTGCTGGTCTTTCCGGCATCTCTAGGCCGGCCTGTTGGCTCAGGTGTTAGAGTCGTTCCGACGTTAGCCAAAGGCAAACTTCGCCTTCCGTACAGCGCCGTAGGGACGATGCGTGCGGTTGCTTTGCATGATCGCATCGTAGCCCGTCGCCTTAAGAAGTTGGGGGGCAAGATCGATATCATCCATACCTGGAATTTGGGCGCTCTCGAAACCCTGAAAACCGCAAAGAAGCTTGGCATTCCCACGGTTCTCGAGAGGCCCAACGCACACACGGGCTTCGCCATGGAAATCGTGCAAAAAGAATGCGAGCGGCTGGGCGTGACACTGCCGCCCGATCACGAGCACGCCTACGATGTGAAGAAACTTCACAAAGAGGAACAAGAGTACAGGCTTGCCACACGCCTTCTATGCCCATGCGAATTTGTCGTGAAAACGTTCTTGGACAAGGGATATAGCCGTGGCCAAATGGTTCGGCATATCTACGGCTACGACGAGATGGTATATTACCCTGCTTCCGAGCCATCCGCGTCAAAGCGCGGGTTGACTATGCTGTTCGTAGGTGTTTGTGCGGTGCGCAAAGGTGTGCACTTCGCACTCGAAGCGTGGCTACGTTCGCCGGCATCAAAGGACGGCACATTTCTCATCGCCGGCGAATTTCTCCCCGCCTACCGCGAAAAACTCGCTCCGATGCTCGCGCATCCGAGCGTTAAGGTGCTCGGCCATCGAAACGATGTTCCAGAACTGATGCGCAAAAGCGACATCCTCATTTTGCCGAGCATTGAAGAAGGTTTCGGTTTGGTAATCACCGAAGCAATGGGCAGCGGATGCGTTCCTCTCGCATCTGAAGCCTGCACCGAGCTTTGCAGCCATATGAACACAGGCCTCATGCACAAAGTGGCGGACGTGGACACGTTGAGCCGGCAAATTACAATGCTCCACGAAGATCGTGCCTTGATTAAGAAGCTGCGCGCGGCGTGCCTGGAAACCGCACCTACTTTCACCTGGACCGCCGCCGGCCGCGTCCTTCTCGACGCCTACCGCGAGACGATCGCTGGATATCGGCAATCCGCCTCAACGGCGTCCGTTTCCGTTCCAAGCGCCGTATACGCGAAGTCATGATTCGGAAATTTCATGAATCCTAAAGTCTCTGTCGTTATCCCGACCTATAACCGCGCCGACAAGGTTCAAATGGGCATCCACAGCGTGCTCGCCCAGACCTTCTCGGACTTTGAAATCGTTGTTGTCGACGACGGTTCGTCGGACAATACCGAGGAAATCCTCAAAGAGGCTTTCGGCGACCGCATTCGGTACTTCCGCCAATCCAATCAGGGGGCTAGTATCGCGCGAAATCGCGGTGTTGCCGAGGCGCGCGGCGAGTGGATCGCCTTTCTCGACTCCGACGACATCTGGGAACCTACCAAACTCGAATGGCAATTCCAGGCGCTCGAGAAGGTCGGCTCGCAGTGCGGAGCGTGCTACACAGACGTGCGCCTCTTCAACCATGACGAAACTCGCACGATGTTCCAAATGGCTGAAGACAATTATCGGCACAGCCAGGAAATGGCCATCAACCCCGAAGCGATGCGCCTGCTTGTCAGGCCGGGCGGTGCAGGCATGGTCGTTTGCCTCTCGTCGTTGCTTGCACGTACGGACTTGGTCCGCAAGACGAACTTCGATCCTAAGTTGCTCTATAGCCAAGACAGTGATTTGATGTTCCGTCTCGCTATGCAGACGCCCTTCTGCTATGTCAATCGGCCGCTCGTTTGGTTCGATCGTTCTCCGGCCGAGATTCGTCACGTTGGCGTGAGCGCCGATTGGAACAAAGTCGATTTTTTTCTCAAAGACAGTCAGCTCCGTCTCGAAGGTCTGTTGAACATGGCGGACAAATTGCCGCCGAGCGTTATCTCCGTCATCCGGAGGCAGCTAAGCGAGATCCATAGCGGCTGGGCTAATTGGTATCTATGGAATGGCGAGCATTCGAAAGCGCGCCAAGCCGTTTCCAAAGCGCTTCGCTTCGATCCCACATTCAAATTGGCGGCAAAATGGCTCCTCACCCACACAATGCCTGGCCTTGCCGTCCGCACTGTTACTCAGAGACAGCAGCAGAAGAGTTCGGCAACGACCGTCTGAATCGCACGAGCGCAAATCAACCAACATGAACTCAACCACACCTCTGGCTGTAACCGATCGGCGTATCCTGGCTCAGCCGTCACACGGCACTGTAGCGGTCGCTCACGGTTCGCCTGGAGAAGAACTCTGCCCTGTCTGTGGAAATGGCGGCGCCCGCGAATGGCTTCGCGCGCCCGATCGCTTCCACGGCCGCAAAGAAAAATACACGTTGCTGCGCTGCTCAAAGTGCTCGCTTGTCTGGCTCAGCCAACCTCCAAAGCCCGAAGAGATGCACGTGCATTACACCGACGCGTACGATCGTCTCATTTCAGCCTCAGGTGAAAATTCCCCGATTCGCTGGCGCGATCGCAACGCTGCACTCGCGCCTTACAAGCAATCGGGAGCGCTGCTCGATCTTGGCTGCAGCTCCGGCGCTTTCTTGCATTCGCTCCCGGACAAGAACTGGTCTCTCTACGGCATCGAAATGTCCGCTGATTCCGCCCAGAAGGCCCGGGAACGGACGGGCGCCAGCGTCTTTGTGGGAGACATTCTCGAAGCGCAATTCCCGCCCGAATCGTTTGACGTGATCACCTGCTTTGACGTTTTCGAACATCTTTACGAGCCTGCGAGAGTCATGGCCAAGGTCGCGGAGTGGCTCAAGCCGGGCGGCATCTTTTACGTGTTGGTTCCGAATGTCGATTCGGCCGAGGGTCGCGTTTTCGGCGGTTACTGGCACGGCCTCGAGCTTCCGAGGCATCTATTTCATTACTCCCCGGCATCGCTGAGATTTTTGGCTGCGTCGGCTGGCCTTCATGCGTTATCGCTTGAAACACGGCGCAACCCAGCCGTCGGCGTCAGCCTGCGGTATGTGTGGGATGATGTTTTTGGAGCGGTCGCCATTCGCCGCACGCCGGTGGCATATCGAGCCGATGGCGGCTTGGCGTGGCGCGCCGTGCGAAAACTCGTCCGCTTGACGTTCTTGCGCGCTCTGCTCGCAGCGGCGCCGCTCGTCGGCGGAGGCGAATCCATCCACGCCATTTTTCAGAAGCCTTGATGTCCATCGACACCGCAGAAACGGCAAATATACACCGGGATCCCGCAAGTATTCCTGCGCGCTTTGGCGATCCTCTGGCCTTTTTTCCCCAGATGATCACAAAGCTTTTCAGCCTCTGGGTCGCCTCGACTTATCCTTTCGCCTCCGTAGGTTGCAACCTATCGATCCACTACACGACGACTCTTAATCGGCGCATGGCGCCGGCGATCAAAATTGGCAATTCGGTCATGATTAGAAAGGACGCCTGGATCAACACCTTTGATATAACGGAAGGCGAACCCGGTCCCAGAATCGTCATCGATGATGGTTGTCTCATCGGTGCGGGGAACATCATTTCCGCAAAGAATCGCATTCACATCGAGCGTGACGTCATCATTGGCCGTTACGTTCTTCTTCAGGACCACAATCACACGTTCGATGACCTTATCAAGCCCATAAAGGAACAGGGCCTTAGGCCCGGCGGTACAATTCGCATCGAGCAAGGCTGCTGGATCGGACATTCGGTCGCGATCGTTTGTAACCAGGGCGAGCTCGTGATTGGTCGCAACAGCGTCATCGCCGCCAATGCCCTCGTCACCCAGCAGTTTCCCCCCAAATTCGGTCATCGTCGGTAATCCGGCGAGAATGGCCCGCCAATTCGACCACGCCCAGGGAGTCTGGGTCGGCGCTACTGGTCGCCCCATCGCTGCGAATGATAATGGCTAGAGGAGGGCGACCGCCTCCCAGCGTGATGACCGATTCTTAGAGGAGAAACTGGAACAAGAGATGAAAACTCGCAAGGCAACTCGTGCCAGATTTCAAGATCCGCTGAAGCTTTTTCCCAGAGTACGAAGAAGGCTTCACTCAGAGTGGGTACGCATGACGTACCCGTTTGCGTCGATAGGCTCCCACGTTTCGATTCATCCCACTTGTACGATCGATCGCATGATCGTTCATCGCATCAAACTGGGAACGATATTCGGATGGAAAAAGATTCTAGCTTAGGCATGAGCCGTGCAGTAGAAGAGGAAGGCGACCCAATAATAATAATCGAGGACAATGTCGTCCTCCACTGGCGCACGCAGATCGGCGCAAGAAATCGAATCCACATCGAGCGCGACGTGCTTATCGCACAGGATGTGCTCATCGTCGACCAGAATCATTTCTATGAAGACATCACCAAGCCGATCTGTGATCAAGGTTTTACTGAAGGCGGCACGATCCGCATCGGCCAAGGCACGTTCATCGCGCACGGCGCCGCGGTGATCTGTTCGCAGGGAGACCTGGTTATCGGTCGGAACTGCGTTATCGCCGCCTATTCCGTCGTTACCAGAAGTGTCCCGCCCTACTCTGTCGTTTACGGCAACCCCGCCAAAGTCATTCGACAATACGATCCCGCCAAACAGGCGTGGGTTGTCGGGCAGGTGCGTTCAGCAGAAGCCTGAATTCGTCAAATAGACAATGTCACCGCAGGGAATTCAAGAGAAGATATGGATAGCCAATCGCAGCCCTTGGTCAGCATCCTCACTCCTGTCTATAACAACGCCGAGCACATTGCGGAGTGCATCGAAAGCGTTCTCGCCCAGACATATAGGAACTGGGACTATACCATCGTGAACAATTGCAGTACCGACGCTTCGGGCGAAATCGCGCGCCGTTACGCCCAGAAGGATTCCCGCATTCGGGTACTAGACAACGATCGATTTCTACGCGCGGTCCCAAACCATAACCATGCTCTTCGCCAAATTTCTCCCGAAAGTAAGTACACCAAAATCGTTTTTGCCGACGACTGGATTTACCCGCAGTGTATCGACGAAATGGTTGGATTGGCAGAGAAGCATCCCTCGGTCGGCATTGTAGGTGCCTATGGCCTCGAAGAGTTTAGGATCGCATGGTCCGGGCTCTCTTATTCAGAACGCGTCATTTCGGGGCGCGAGATCTGCCGTCGTATGTTTCTCCAGGATCTATACGTTTTTGGTACTTCCAACTCCGTTTTATATCGCTCCGATCTCGTAAGGAAACACGACCCGTTCTACAACGAATCAAATTTCCACGCCGACCGTGAGACATGTGTCATCCTCCTAAAGAACTGTGATTTCGGCTTCATCCATCAGGTCCTCACTTTCAAGAGGCTGGGTGCTGACTCCTTAACGGTATCGGTCTCATGGGACCTAAGAACCCATTTCGGGTGCATGTTGTCTACGCTGGTAGCGCATGGGCATGACTACTTGGATGACGATGAGTACAATTTTTGCCTGGATCGTCTTCTAAGCGACTACTACAATTTCCTCGCGGTGAGCGCGCTGCGCGGGCGTCGCGATAAGAAGTTCTGGGAATATCAGAGGCGAAAGCTGGACGAGACAGTCGGTTTGCACATCCATCACTGGCGGTGCGGGAGAAGATCTCCAAGTGGTCCTGAGATCCTACGAGACGTTCGGAAGGGCGACGATGCGT
>CAVWBL010000010.1:0-10322 GCA_963753205.1 uncultured Acidobacteriota bacterium
GTCGGAAGCCGAAAACTCTCGGGAAAGGCTACATTTTCTTGCCGTGATCTCCCTGCCCCGGATTTTCAGCGAACCGTGCCTTGGCCAAGCGTTGCTAGGGCTTTCGACGCCGAACTCGCCTTCAGGTTGCGCTTCATCTTGATTTCACTATGATGGCATCATGAATCGTCGAGCTAACAGCGGATCATCCAGGCGGCGCTCGGTTCAAACGCGAGTGCCAGTTACCGTTCGATTGCCTGAGGACGTGGTGAAACAAATCGACCAAGCGCTTGATCTGAGAGATGTCCCTCTGTCGAGAAACAACTGGTTCCTTGAGGCCGCCATCGAGAAGCTGCGAAAGGGCGATTCAGCATATCCGCATGGTACGAAGTGACCGTCTGTCTCGCTGGCAGAAGCTGAGAACGCGAGCGCCGCGCAGCGAATTCGTTTGGACCAGAGGCGGTCATTGTGAAGGAGGAGCCGAAACTACATCAATTCGGAGCGGGAGTTCGCGGGGGAATCGGTGAATACGATATGTTCTACAAATTCCAAACTGCGAGAAGCGAGACCCCGTATCGTGCGGGACTTCCGATGTGGGGGAAGGCGGGGATTAGATGAATGCCGACATCTTGAAGCGCGTGGTTCGTGCCATCGCGGACGGTTCCCAAAATGACCTTGACCGGCTCGCTGGCAAAATCGTGGACTCTGAAAGGCGCGTTGGTCACGCAAGGCTCGCAGATGAATTAGACGCTATCCTCAAGAAGCCGCGACCAATCGGAAACGGGCACGCTCCGACAAGCGGCGGCGAGAAAAGCCTCCATGAATTGCCGACCAGCCGGAGGCACGGCGAATCGCTCGCAACGCTCTTGAAGGCGGAAATGCTGGAGCACCACATGGTGTTGCCAGCAGCGACGGAGAAGCGCTTTGCACGCATCGAGAGCGAATACGCGGCAAGAGAAAGGCTGGGGCTGTTCGGTCTTCGGCCGAGAAAAACCGTTCTTCTTTACGGACCGCCGGGCTGCGGGAAGTCGCTCGGCGCAAAGCGCATTGCCTGGAACACAGGTTTACCGCTGATGAAGGTCCGCTTCTCTTCACTCATTTCCTCGTACTTCGGTGAGTCGGCGGCCAATCTTCGCACGCTCTTCATGGCTGCGAAAGAGCGCGCCTGCGTCTTGCTTTTGGACGAGTGCGATTTCATAGCGCGGTCGCGCGTCAACAGCAATGACATCGGCGAAGCGTCACGCCTAGTGAACTCACTCCTACAATTAATGGAAGAGTATGATGCGCCAGGGTTGCTGGTAGCCACGACCAATATCGAATCATCGCTTGACCCAGCGCTCTTTCGCCGTTTCGACGAGGTTTTCCTTGTGCCGCTGCCTGGTGCCGAGGAAATCGAGAAACTTCTGCGCATGACGCTCTGTGCCGTGAAGCTTTCGGAACCTATCGATTGGCAGGCTCTCGTCAATCAGTTGTCGGGCGCTGCGGCCGCAATGGTGGTGAAGGCGGCCCAAGACGCTGCGAAAGCGGCCGTTCTGGGAGGACGGGAAGTCGTCGGCGAATCGAATCTCCGCGCGGCCATCGCGGAACTGCATGTGAATGGCCTTCTCACGAAAAAGGAATAGCGCATGCCGGGGGAGCACAACTTCGAGCATCTTCCCTTACTACTGCGCTATCAGGGCCGTGCCCGCCTGCGTCGAGGTGGCGGACCATCGCCGCAAACGGTGGCAAACCGGAACGCCCGCCAGGCGCACAGCACGTCTTTGCTAACCGCCGCGCAATCTTTCAGCACCAATTGGCGGAAGCACAAAGAGGAAAGCCAGAGCGAGGGAGTTCCGGTCATCCCTCCGGGCGTTCCAATTCTTCTACAAGTCGATCCAAGCCTCGATTTAGATGTCTTGCGTGAAAGGTTCGCATTCGAGATCGTGGCGGAACAGGAAGAGGGATATGTCATCGTCGCTGCCGAGGACATTGAACTAACTCCGTTTCTTGAGATGGTGAATGGCTTCGCGGTCCAAGTGCGTGGATCTGCAGTCATCGCCCAAGTGCATAAGCTGTTCGATGACCCCAACCAGGCCGATAGACTAGGCCGCATCCTTTCAGATCATCTCCAGTCGGAATGGCCCAACATCGATGACGCGCGGCTCTATGTCGTAGATGTCGGCATTGCCTGCGCAGGCACTCAAGAGATTCCGGCTTATCCGAACAGAGGTAAACGAGACACGGATGCCGTTTGGGCAAAAAAAGAGCAGGAATGGTCCGAGGCCCGCTCAAACGCGTATTCGTCATGGGATGACATAAAGGTCGGCCGCGAGAGCGAAATAACTAAATTTCGTGATCATTATGGAGCCGAGATTATGCATCTCGTTGATGGCGCGCCTTTCGATGCCGCTGTCCTCCCGGACAGCTTTACTGTCCGGCTCAAAATCTCCGGTAAGGGCCTGAAGGACTTCGTACTGAACTATCCCTACATCTTCGAGGTCGTCGAGCCTGAAGATATCGCTTTGCCACAGCAGAGAATCGGAGCACCTGCGGCCGCCGCCGGTGGCGTGGCGCCCATGCCACCGGATGAAGACGCGCCCGCCGTATGTATAATCGACAGCGGCATTCAGGAAGGCCACATTCTTATCGCAGCGGCCATCGACCAAGCGACATCGCACTGCTTTCTGCCCGGACAAAATACAAGTGACGTTGCCGACTACGTTCAGCCTGGCGGGCATGGCACGCGCGTATGCGGCGCGGTTCTGTATGGCGAAGTCATCCCCAAAGACGGAACGCCAAAGCTTCCGTTCTGGATACAAAACGCCCGCGTACTCGACGATAAGAACAGCATGCCCGAAGAGGTGTTTCCTCCGGAAGTGATGCATGCTGTCGTTAAGCAATTTTGTGAAGGGCCGCGACTCACACGAATTTTCAATCACTCGATTAATGCGAATGCGTTCTGCCGCACTCGGTACATGTCGGCTTGGGCGGCCGAGATCGATTTGCTCTCCAACATATATGACGTACTAATCATACAAAGCGCGGGTAACCTCGAGACATCGGGGAGCAATCCCAATCTCGGAATTAAGGATCATCTGGATGCAGGACGCCAGTATCCGGAGTATCTGTACGAAGCGTCCGCGCGAATTGCCAACCCTGCCCAGAGCCTTCAGGCTCTGACTGTCGGTTCCGTCGGCTATGGTGCTTTCGATTCTGCCGAGTGGCGTACCTTTGCACCGGATGCTGGCCATCCTTCGGCTTTCTCGCGATCCGGACCCGGCATTTGGGACGTCATAAAGCCAGAGGTCGTCGAGTATGGCGGCGACGACACGCACACCCAGAATTCACCGGTGGACGTGCGCGGTGGTGGGATTGCGGCTGCAAGCCCACAACTGGTGCGGTCAACCATGTTTCCGCCAGGACCCGCGTATGACCGCGATGATGTCGGGACATCTTTCGCTGCGCCCAAGGTGGCCCGCATCGCCGCGAAGTTGCAACAGCTTTTGCCACTAGAACCCTCGCTACTGTACCGTGCGCTGATCGTGCAGTCGGCTCGCTGGCCGGCTTGGGCCGAGATGATTTTGACGCAACTCCGCGACCCCGATGTGCTCCAACCGCGAAAGCTGCAATTGCTTGGTCAAGCCTCGCGGATCATCCGCTCTATCGGTTATGGCCTCCCCGACGAGGCCCGCGCGACGGTCAACACTGACCATCGCACTACTTTAGTCACGAAAGGCGCTATAGGGATTCGTGCGCGCGAGTGCCACATCTATCAAGTGCCTATTCCAGTGCAGGTGCGAAATCAGGCGGATGAGTTCGATATACGGATTGAAGTCACGCTGTCCTACGTGGCGCAACCACGGCGCACGCGCCGTAACTTACGGCGTTACCTGTCAACGTGGGTAGATTGGAAAAGTAACAAGCTGGGAGAGGGACTGGACCATTTTCGTGCAAGAGCAATGAAGGAAGAGGAGAACGGTGAGACAGGAGACTTCGGCTCGGTTCTCCCGTGGACCTTGCACGAAGGCTCGAATTACGGCTTGGTTCGAGATACGAAGCGAAACAATGGCACGGTTCAGAAGGATTGGGCATTGGTGAAATCTAATAAATTGCCTAATGACTTCTGCATAGCAGTTGTCGGACACGAAGGATGGAGTCGCGATCCGGATTCAACAGCGCAATATACTCTCGTGGTCACGTTTGAAATTCTCGGCCAGGAGATTCCGATTTACGAACCGCTCCGGACGGCAATTATCGAGTTGCAACAAATTGAGGTTGAAATCGAACCGGAAGCTGAGGTCGAGGTGAACGAATGATTTACGACTTGTCAAGCTGTGTGGCTAAATCAATTGGTTCATATACACCACGTTAGAATGTAGAGTGTAGGCGCACAAGGTGTGAATTTCGCATTGGAGCTAACAGCTACGCCATAGATCCTGAGACGATGCATAGGGGTTAATAATAGATACGTTTCGGCGAGCAGGTTCGGTCGACCGAACTCGCCCTCTGGAGCGGGCAGAATCGTCTGGCCTAGTCGTGGTGAGCCACTAATAGGGGGGAAATAGATGGAGACTCGCCCATCGCCGCTCGACACCTTTGACCACGTCGTCGTTCTTATGCTCGAGAATCGCTCGTTCGACAACATTCTCGGCTACCTGTACCGGGACGGCGTCCCAAGCGGGAAGAAATTTGAAGGGGTAGTAGGAAAGGAACTAGGCAATCCCGATATCACCGGCACTCCTATTCCGGTATCCGCGAATGCCGAAGTCCATCAGCCGTATCCCGATCCGGGCGAGGAGTTCCACCATGTGACGATGCAACTATTCAGCTCGCCGCAGGCCGCCGGCGAGCCCGGGATGAAGGGCTTTGTCAGGGATTATTACGACACACTCCAGGCTTTGCGGAGAGCAGTGCCGTCTTGGGTGGGTTCGGCGGCGGAACGGAGCGTGCAGATCATGCGATGCTTTGCGCCCGGCACGATACCGGTTCTGAGCGAGATCGCGAGGAAGTTTGCCGTCTTCGACCACTGGTTCTGCGCGGTGCCGAGCCAGACTTGGTGTAATCGAGCCTTCTGGCACGCCGCTACCTCTTGGGGCTGGGTAAACAACCCGCCAATGTCCACGCCAGGTAATCCGTGGGGCCTCGATCATTGGGCTCGTTGCAGCGCGGGACCGACAGTGTTCAACTTGCTCGAGGACGAGTTCGGTCCAGATAGCTGGCACGTCTATGGAGATCTGGCCGTCCCGTTCACCAAGCTGATCCATTGGGGTGCCCTGAAAGACAAGCTCGGCGAAACCTACTTCCCATATCTTCAGGGCGGGTTTCATTTCGGCAAGAACTTTTTCGACGATTGCGCGGAAGGTCACCTGCCCAAGTACTCTTTCCTTGAGCCCCATTTCATCAATTTTTTTGAGGACGCTCCCTGGCACGACGACATGCACCCCTCTTCGTTCGGCTCAGATATCTACTCGAACGGCGGGCCAGGCACCGTCCAACTCGGCGATCGCCTCATATGGAAGGTTTATCAAGCGATCCGTAACTCGAGAAGTACAAAGGGAAACAACTGGTGGAACACCCTGCTCATCATCACCTTCGACGAGCATGGCGGGTGTTTCGATCACGTCCTGCCGCCGGCGGGGACATGCCCCGATCCGAGAGCCTTTAACAATGGGTCCGGGGAGGAGGGTTTCGATTTCAAAAGGCTGGGCGTCCGAGTGCCAATGGTTATGGTGTCCGCGCACATCGCGAGCAATACGATCGTGAACACCCAGATGGATCATTGCTCGTTTCTAAAGACAATGCAGCAGAAGTGGGGCTTGAAGACGCTGGGCCCGCGCCAAGACGCAGCTACGCCGTTTACCGAGGTGTTCGCTGCGTCCTCGCGGTCGCTCGACACCTGGCCTGATTTCGAGACTTATCCCGGAGAGCAGGTTTCGCTCGATCTCAAGATGATGCGCGATATCGACCTGAGTACGATGCCGCTGAACATCCTGCAAGCCTCCATTCTGACCGCCATTCGCGAGTTCTACGCGCAAGATCTACCGGGAGCAGCCTTACCGATCAGCGCCAAAGATGCACTCGAACTTCTCAACCGGGCGAAATACTTTCGCTTTCCGAAGGCCCTGTGACGAACGCCAGCGTCCCCCGGGGACGGCTAAGGGTAAATCGCGGTATTTTGCGGGTGGTCGAAAGCCGAAAACCACTTGAAAATGCTACGTTTTCTTACCGGGCTCTCCCTGTCCCGGATTTTCAATTCCCCCCGCCTCCACAAACGTAAGGTATTCGAACCCCCGTCCGGCTGATCGGCCGGACGTCGGGGGTCATTACGATCCACATGAAAATTGGGAGTCCGAGGATCGAGCAGCTCCACAACATCGAGCTTGATATGAGCGAAGTAATAAGGATGCGGAGGCGGTTGAGGCGATGCGGCCTGATCCGTTCACGGCGGTCAGCGCGAATGCACCGAACGGGAGGCCGGCAAGCGTACACATCTCGCTTTCCGACGCCACCGGAGCAGGTCTCACTCCGGCCAGCGTGGTCTTCATGGGATGGTTTGGCCCGCGTGGTCTGGCCTCGATTGTTCTTGGGCCTGTTTACCTGGAATTCCCTTTCTTACCTTTCCAATCGTTCGACACCTTAGAAGTCAACCTTTTGATCCTGTCCGCCGTCTGTGGTGGGATAGTGCGGCCTCGCTGGCCTTCTCGATCCTTTCTACCAGTGGAAGTATTAGTTCTGGCGGAAAGCCATCTGACTCGGCGGTTGTTTGGCGGCATGCTGAACAGGATTGTGACGCTGCCGATGCCGGCCGGATAGGCAGCCTGCGGAGCGCAGCAGATTTTGGTGAAGAGGGGAACGGCATACGTATCGAAGATTTGGCGGGGAAAAGTGCCGGCCTTGCGCGTTTGTATGCGAAAGCGAGGCAGAACTGGCCCGATCCATTTCCGACTCCATCATGACACCATTTTCGCCTCGGAAGCCGGTGGCCAAACCATCCAATACTCGCGGCCAAACCATCCAAGCCGCCCCACTCACGCCCATTCGCGAAACGATCGCACTTTCCGCCGTCGGCTGTTTTTCGCTAAGCCGCGCTCTTTCATCGTCTCTTGGGAGCATGCCATCCAGCCCGAAAGCCCGGTCGCGCGACCCGGATCGGATCTGGACTCCGCATATCATTGCGTTGATGATCCAGAGTGTTGAGCCGCGCGCCGGCGACCGCGCACTGGAGACGCTAGCTTGTCAGGTCAAGCCTAACTCGTCGGCTTGCGTGCAGCATGCGACCCTTCAAGCATCGCGGCGAGCCGCGCCTCCAGGTTAATCCTTCTTCGCCGCCGGACGTTTAACCTCATTGCAGGCACGCTGATTCCCCGTCAGAGCCCGATCTCCGACCCCGTCTCTCCATTTGGTTTACAATCAGATATGCGCTATCAAGTCGCTCAGTGATTGTTCCCTATTCAGGCGCCTTAGGGCTTCTGCCAAAAGCGGGGCGACGCTGACTACTTTGATGGGCAATCGTAAATCTGGGGCCAGCGCCACGCTGTCGGTAACTATAAAGGACTTCACCCCGAGGACGCGCAGCCGTTCCTGCGCCGGGCCGACGAACAACCCGTGAGTTGCTGCCACGATCACCTCCGAGACGGCACCTGCCGCTTTCACCACGTTGACGGCCGCCACAATAGTCCCTCCTGTAGTGATCATGTCGTCGACAATAAGAATCGGCCGGCCGTGAACGTCGCCTACGATTCCCTTCGCCTCGACTTCCTCGCCGCTGAGGCGGGTTTTGTTGACGACCGCGATCGGCATGTGAAGCATCCGAGCGTAACGCTCTGCCAGTTTTACAGCGCCGAGGTCCGGCGCAACGACGACCGATTCCGCGGGGACGGCCGCAGCGCTGGCCCGTGCCAGAAGGGAAACGGCGCTCAGATGCTCTAACGGGAACGGGAAGAAACCTTCGAGCGCGGCGCCGTGAAGGTCAAGCGCCACAACACGATCCACTCCGCTCGTGCTAAGCATATCGGCGACAAGGCGTGCGCCGACCGGGTCACGGCCGTTTGCTCTTCGGTCCTGGCGCGCGTAGCCAAAGTACGGAATTACCGCGGTCAGACGGGCGGCGCCGGCACGGCGGCATGCGTCGACAAGCATCAAGAGATCGAAGAGATGTTCGTGCACGGGCGGGCTTGTCGGTTGAATCAGGTACACGTCGCGACCGCGCACGCTCTCTTGCACTTCGATATGAAGTTCGCTGTCAGGAAAGCGAGTGAGCGCTCGGCTTCCGAGCGTCAAACCCAAACACTCCGCCACCGCGGCGGCAAGCGTGAGGTTCGCCGAGCCAACGAAAATGACCGGATCCATCGCTTTACTCGCTTGGCCCCTAGCCCTCGTGTTCAAGCCGATTGACGACTCGGTCCACGCCGAGGACGTACCATGCGTCTATCTCGGCCATTTCGCTTTCGGCCCTGTTGGCGGCAAGCCCTTCCAGCGTGACCACGGCATCGCGAATGGTCACGCGAATGCGGTCGGCCTCAACTAGCGGGTCTTTTTTTAGAACCAGGTTAACCGCCTCCGCAATTTCGTCGTCGCTGTCCTCCCGTATAGGCACTACTTCGAGGCCATTAACGACGTCGCGGGTGCCGGGCACCCACCATGCCAGCACTCCCGCAAGTCGTTTGTGAGAGAGGCTGCTCACTTGACCGTCCAACGTCACAACGCCGTCATCGACCATCACGTCAATGGAACAGCGGGGCGTGACCGCGTCCGGCTCCCTGGAAATGTCCCACCGGCCGCTATTCATTATGCGGATAGCGCAGCCGGCGATTGCAGGCTCCTCGAGGAGAGCGTTGCGAACGTGATCGCGGATTTCGCCGTCGCCCATCGGTGTTGCAGGCGCAATCCGGAGGCGATCGACAATGCCGATCACGCCCGGGATCGCCGCTGCATGTTCGAGCGCGAGCTTTTTCGCGGCGATGCTCTCGAGTTCACCTTCGAGAATGAGTGCACCGTCCGGGTCAAGGGCAATCTTTAGCGGGTGCTTGCGAAGGCTTATATGCGGATCGCGTCCGAGCGCCGCCTCGACCTGCTTTACGATGTTCCCATCGGTATCCACATTCCTCTCACAGGCCAATGGCCAGGTCCGTCTGTGCACAAAGAGTTTGCTGCCCACCTTCCAGGTCAGCAAACAACGCGCCAATAGCAGTTATCTTCAGACCGTCCAAAAGCCGGCGCCCGATGTTGCCGAAAGCATCAACTTCGCCGCGATGACCCAAACGGAGCCACACCCTGAGACCCCCTTTCTGCTGTCATCAAGGCCGACGTAGGATCGATGGGCGGCCATCTCAGATCGAGCGCCCAGCGCCTCTTTATTCGTCTGTGCACAGGAAGCGAAGATAAAGCTAAGCCAGATCGTCACTGAGCTCTGCGTGCGGGAATCGCTCTGCCCAGTGCGGATGGTTCTCCCGACGATAAGCTGGATCGCCTACATGGAGAGACTCGCCTGGTGAAGGCGTTACTTCAATGCGGGCAAGAAGGAGAAGCGCGCCGCGATTGGCGCGCGAGCGCGATGACTGGAATGGCGCTGGCAGCTTTGCTTGTTTGCGGATGCGCCGCCGGTCCGCCAAGGCCGCAATACATGCTCGCCGAGAATCCGGGTCTTGGCAGACAATTTCCCGGGGTGTTGTCGGGCAAGACAGTCCTTGTCGGCAAGGTCACCGGAGAACGATCCGAACCTCTACAGCCACTACGCCACAATTTTTGGTATGCACTTGTAAGAAGCGTCGAAAACTCAGACATCTTCAAGTCGGTGGTTACAAACGGAAGCAGCGACTACCGGCTGGATGCTGAAATAATCTCTCATAGGCGAACGGAAGGGGCTGCAATGTATACGTCGATTCTAAGTGTTACCTATCGGCTTATTGACGTTGCGTCCACAAGGGTGGCTTGGACTGACAACGTGGTTTCCCGCCAGCACAGCGGGATCGATATTGCCTCCGCGGACGAAGCGGCCGTGCGGACCAACCTGACTCAGACGCTCAATGAAATGACGGAATTCTTCAGGTCACGATCCTGAGCTTGGGCACTAGCTGAACAAGAACGCGCTCCTCCGTTTGTGGGGCAGGTAGCCAATCCGCAAAAACTCTCACGCCCGGTTAGCTCTCTCGTGCTCCCATTCGAGCCATCGATAGCGCAGTGGGCACTTTTGGCTACCGCAATGGGCATTTGTGGGTACAAGGGCGCCGGACTTTTGAGAGCCTTCTGGGATGTTTCGATTGGCGCGTTGCTTGCTCGATTTAAAGCCGCGCTCCAGCGTCGAGCGCGGAAATCCAATCACCAGGAGAAATTAATGGGAGCACTGTCACTGTGGAGACCCTTTA
>CAVWBL010000011.1:0-242989 GCA_963753205.1 uncultured Acidobacteriota bacterium
TAACAATTATCTCCACGGTATATTACAAAACTATTACGAACAATCGCTTGTGATGCCCATCACCGCAAAATCCGCTTCTACGGTTCACGCATCCGCCAACGAAACGAACATGGACCTGCTCGCGCGACTTCGCGCTGGCATAAACTTCTGTTGGGGTTTGGGCCGTCCGATTGAATGCGTCATCAACGAAAAGGCTGCGGGTCGGTTTACCGCGAGGCCATTCTGGTGTGTGTTGACCTGATGAAGAAAGAAAGGCGTGGGGACTTCCCTGACGCTGGTATCTAAATTCTGGGGCCCAGGTTCGGGTTCATGTATGCCGACTTGCGCAGCGTTGAACAGGAATTGGTACGATCGGAGCGTCCTTCGCCAGCGAAAGGTGCGTGCGAAAACGTTCGTATCTAGGCGGCAATTCGTTGATAGCGGTGATGCAAGCCCCCAACCTGAGAAATCTCTACAATCGGTCCGACTTCCACCGGTTGAATCGGTCGAATTCTCTAACGAGGAAAATTGATCGAGACGGCCGGTTTGTGCCTTTGGTCCGCACCAACGTTACGTCGACACAGAATCTCAATTCTTTTCCGACCACTGAAGGGAGGTGCGACATGGCGGAACTGCACGAGAGGACTTTTCGGCAGGGATAGGTAGCGTAGAACTTGCTAATTGGGTCGGACGGTGCGACTTGCAATTCTGAGTGGCTGCGCGAACAGTAGAACGATTGCGCGAGGCAGGGGAAACCCAATCCCAAGGCTGGTTCTGGCGCGCGTTTTCCGCCGCTTGCCATGCTAGCTACTGGTTGCCTCCGGACCTTTTCGTCCACTGTGAAATAGTGTCAATCGGCAGCGGAAAAACCACGGTAGTATTTTTCTCCAGTCCAATTTCGACCAGAGTCTGCAGATATCGCAGTTGGATCGCCGCCGGTTCCTTTTGCAGGACCGCCGCCTCGGACAATCTGGCTGAGGCTTGGAATTCGCCTTCGGCGGCAATGACCTTGCCCCGGCGTTTCCGCTCCGCCTCTGCCTGGCGGGCGATGGCGCGCTGCATATTCTCAGGAATATCGACTTGTTTGACTTCGACCTTCGTTACCTTCATACCCCAGGGTTCAGTATCCTGATCAATGATTACCTGCAATTTCGCGTTTACCTTGTCACGCGCGGAGAGAATTTCGTCCAGCTCAAACTGGCCCACGACGCTCCGTAAGGTAGTCTGAGCCTTCTGCGAGGTGGCGAAGAGGTAGTCCTTGACCTGGGAGAGGGCTAGGTTGGGGTCTACCACACGGAAGTAGCATACCGCGTTCACCTTCACTGAGACGTTGTCGCGAGTGATGATGTCTTGGGGAGGCACATCGAGTGTCTCGATTCGGAGCGACATGCGCGTGAGCTTATCGATCGGATAGAAAATCAGCTGAAGGCCTGCGCCCTTGGCCTCCGGCAGCATGCGTCCGAGACGAAGGACCACACCGCGTTCCCATTCCTTGATGACGTAAACGGAATTCATCAGCCAGAAAAAGAAGATGACGATCGCGGCCACCCTAAGATCGTGAAGAAATCGAGATTCATCTGTGTCTCCTTGGCGGATCTTTTCAGACTGGGTGGCGATTGGCGCCCCTGTTGCGGAGCCTCTGTCGGGCATTGTACGTTGTCGGCGCGGGCAGACTCATTTCATCTGGATAGACTTGAGGTAGTTCGTCAAATTCGTAATTCGTAGGTTGACCTGTGTCTCATCCGACTTAGACATCGAGTTAAATATTATCCCCCAGATAGGCATTTCGGCAGGCCCATGGTCGGGCATTTTCGCGCCGTTCCGCAGCACATCCTGAACGTATGCTGCAGGGAATTGCCCTTTGTGACGCTTCGCCAAAGTGGTCAGGTCGGGTGGTGACTCGGTGAAGCCGGAGGAGGCAGGGGGAGGGCCATTTCCCTTCCCATCGTCGCCGTGGCAGACAGCACAGTTCTGCTTATACAATTGCGCGCCCGACGTCGGAACCGGAGGCTCTTTCTTCGACTGCTTGTTTTGCATTGCGCCGAGCCCGGTAACCAATCCAGATAACGCGCAAAAGGTGAGCAGATTGCACATCGCTCGAATGAACATCAAAGGAACCTAATTGGATTACAGTTTAGCTCGCAGTAGAAGATCCATTCCACAGCACAGTCTCGCGGTCTCGTCGGCAGCCATTCAAACCGGAATTTGCGACTTAGACCTCGAACTCGCACATCGTATGCTTCTCCTGTCCTGGACACAAGGAATTTGCCACCAGAGCAGGCCGCCGAGGCCTCGTCCCGGAATTCAATGAGTTCAGCGGACGGACTCTGGCCACGGATGGCCGATCGACTTACGGGCAGGCCCCACCCACTTCCACATTGCATGGAAGAGATTAGGAACTCCGAGCGGTGCCACTTTACAGGAGCGGTTCGCCGGAATTGCGGCCAATGATCTCGCGCGTTTGGTCACGCAGCCGAACCACTTCCCGCCAATCGGCGCCCGCTGCTCGGTCCGGCATCACTAGCGGTCCCAGCATCATAGTAATGCGCCCCAGCCGTGGCAAGTAGGTGTGATCGCGCAGGATTTCGCGCGCGCCGCGCACAGCCACTGGGCAAATCGGCCGTTGGGTATCGACTGCCGCTTTGAACGCTCCTAGCTGAGAGCCTGACACCCTTGGTTCTGAAACGAATGTTCGCTGCACGCCTCGCGAAGCGAGGAGTTCCTGAGATCCGCACAAAAAACTGAAGATCGCGCTCAGTACGACGAGTTTACTGGCCCACCAAACATCACGGCAGAGAGAAAGCAACCATCGTTCCTCCGGGGCAGGCCAACCCGACTTTGCTCCACCAGATGCAATGACCACATACTGCTTCCCGTTGTAACGCCCGACATGAGTCTAGAGGACATCACCGCGCGCCTGCCGCAGCCTTAATCGCCACAGTCCAAAAGAAAGCGCCACCGATACCGATGACTGCGAATGCAGTTAGAAGGAACGCAAGAACTATCGTTATCGCAACTGTCGCGCGGTTCATGGGTTCAACTCTTCCGGGGCGCTTCGTAGGGACGAAGTTTGGCCCGCCCGTCGTCGAACGGGCGGCGCGTTACTTCCCCTTCTGTAGTGCGCGGTTTTAACGCCAACCTGGGCGAGGGAACAATCAGCATTCACCCGTAGGAAAACCTATTCAGGTACTAATACGTTCTAGGACGATGGACAACGCCAAGAACGCGATCTGAGATTGACGCGCGTTTCGTTGGACGCCTAAAATCGACGTGCAGAAGATGTTTGATCTGGTACGACACGGCCCATCACCCAGCTCACTCAGCCTCACGCTGACTGGTGCAGTTCCAGAAGCGTAAAAAGAGTCAAAAAAATCATTTTCGGAGGATGGGATGAAGAAGCTCATGTGGGTAACGCTCGGTCTCTTGTTGTTTGTTATCCCCTCTCAAGCACAAAACACACCTGCGATGGATGCGGCGTTCGGTTATTCCTACCTGCACGTCTCGGGAGTCGGCTTCCACGGTGTGAGCGGTTCGGTGGCCTACAACGTGAATGACGTTCTTGGTGCAGTTGCTGACCTGGGCGTGGTTCACGCCAATGGCACCACGATCACCAGCTATACGTTCGGACCTCGTTTCAACTATCGCATGGACAAAATCACCCCCTACTTCGAAGCCCTGTTTGGCGGTTCGCATTTCTATGAGGGCTTGAATCCTTTTACCTTCGGCCTTGAGGGCGGCACCGATTTGGACCTTAGCCGAGATGGAAGTATCGCGCTTCGTCCGGAAATGGGGTACATGGGCTTTCGCGAGTATGGTTCTACGCGCAATAGCTTCCGTTTCGGGCTTTCCATCGTGTTCCGGGTCGGCCGGAAATAAAACTTCGCCAGCAATTCCGCAGGTCCCCACGCCATCACACCAGGTTCAGCCGATTTGTGGAACCTGGTGTGATGCGACGGCGCGAGCCGTCGAATTCGAATCAGCAGGCCTTCCAGGGCCGTGACCGATCGAAAGGTGCATTGAACGATGACGCCTCTGGCTGAGGGTCGATTCCATCCCCGGGGACCCTTCCCGGCGGTGGCTGTCGGATTTCTAAGATGCTCGATTTCGAGGGGAAGTATCAATCGGTTAAGTCAGGCCCGTTCTGGAAGCGCGTGAGTCTCCGACTTCCCCTATGCCTCCTTGGACAATCGAAGAAAGCCATAGGCTCGAGTCTCCAATAGGACCATGCGTTGACACTCATCCAGTGGACAGCCGTCAGGCTTGTTGTTTCAGAAAAACGATTGGCGCCGTCGCAACTGCGAATGGAACCACACGGGAGAGGAAGCATATCTCCGCTTCATGCGCGGAGATGAAACAGGACACTGGACAATCTGTTCAAACATCCGTTGCCCGCGATGAATGCCGGCGGGATGCCGCATTTCACCTTTGCACCCGACGAGGTAAATGCCCTGAGAGCCTACCTCGATAGCCGAGAGTAACGACCGGGTGTAGATACTGAAAGACCTGCGGACACCTTTCCCGGTGGGATCCAAAATCAGAGTGAGAATCTTGCGCGGTAACACGGCCCTCGGTGCCGTCCGCAAAGTGGCTTATTCGAGCCCGGAAGGGATGGGAATCGGATTCATCAAGCTTGAACCAGGCGGCGAGGCAGTCCTGGACAAGTGGATCACAGGCCTGAGGAAGTGACGGGCGGAGACGGACCACAAGGATTGACTTTACGAATGCGCAAGAGTGGTACGAAGGTCCTTAGACCGGAGTAGAATCCCCGCAACGAGGTGCCGCATGCAGCCGCAACCCGCCAGGGAAGAGCCAGCGCACGTGTGCCAAGCGCTATCCCATCAGTACGACCCTTGCACCGCTCCAGGAACCAAGCACTGCGACAAATGTCATCAGTGGTTTTGCGAGGCGCATGCAGGGGACGATGAGAG
Organism: uncultured Acidobacteriota bacterium; assembly: GCA_963753205.1. Lineage (GTDB taxonomy): Bacteria > Acidobacteriota > Terriglobia > Acidiferrales > UBA7541 > Palsa-295. Next base: position 4,908 of record CAVWBL010000011.1, read on the forward strand.
GCATGTTTGCGTGCTCGAAGAAGGTGATGTAGTCGGCGAAGGGTAGCTGTGGTTTCCCTTTCGGGAGCGAGTATAGCTATGCCCGAACACAAGAAGCGAACCGAGGATCGGGTGCGTGCCGAATTGGCGATCTCTTGGGAACTCGTTGTCTGCGCTGCGCGCGCATTTGCCGCGAACGCTGATTCAAAGACCTACGGAACGCTCAAGAGTGCAATCGATGACCGCGACAAGCTTGTGACGGCCCTAATCGACGAGTTGCTCGAAGACGATACGAGTTAATCGCGATTCATCCCCCGGGCTTCGCGCGATGACATGACCCTGTGATTTGTCGCTGAAAAAACATCTGTTTTCCGGTCGCCTGAACCGCCAAATTCCGATCGCATGGATCCGATCAGTTGCGGGAGGCCGAGAAGAGGGGTTTTCCGAACACCCGGCGCGCGGTTCCAAGCTGTGTTTGTTCGGTTCGTCCGCTTACCGGCAACAGCTCGTTCGAACCACTAGAGGCGCTGGTTCTATTGACAGTTAGGACATTCTTGCCGCCCCTAGATAGCTTGTTGCTGCCAAGCAGGCGAAAATCGAGGCGCCGGTACACATCTGTTAGCTGCCGAGATCGTTGCGCGAATAGCTCCAACGAATTTCGAGCCTGAGGATGCGGAGAATGGCAGAGCCCAGAGGATTTTTCGAAGCGCTGGTCGACTTCTCATTTCGCGAGTGCATCACCGTAAACAATCGCAGATTTCTTTACGGATTGCACCTGTTGGTCGGACTGATCGCCAGCGTCGCGGTTGTGGTGCTTGGATTTCAGACCTCGCCCACGCAAGGGCTCATAAATCTGATCGGGGCGCTGGTTGGCTATTTTTTCTGGATACTCTACGTTCGCATCGTGCTGGAATTTCTGCTGGCCGTCTTTCGAATCGCCGAAGCGGCCTCTCCCTCAGCGAACATCAGCGAGTGATTTTGACATTCGGCCAAAACCGATGTACGTTCACCCAGAACGCCGCGACGATGACGTTGTCATGGCTGTGATGCCTTGCGGCTCGGTCCGTCCGAGCGGGCACTTACAAGTGAACAACGCCAAGGAGTTGGTTGATTGCCGCGGTTCCCAACCTCGTATAAAGTTGAGCCGCCGCCTAGCTACATGACTGGTCGAGCTCTCGGACGGTCACCTCTTCAGGCATGGTTAGCTGCAATACACGAACCCTTTGCCCTTCTCGAAGCCGCTGCAAAGAAAGTTGTGTGCCGTTGCCGAGCCGAATCGCATCGCGGTGTGTGTTCTCCGCTGCCGATAATTGCGTGAACGTAATCTCTTCGACCGAGCGTACCTGATGGACTCGCTGCAGTTCCTCGGGAATGTCGCGCACGAGCAGCCGAGCTCCTGGCGGAATGCACACGGCGACCGCCTGCCGCAGTTCCGGTTCTGCGCACCACTCCTTTATTTTTGCCCAGAATCTGCGTTTCGCCATGCCGTTTGCGCAACTAAAAGGCAAAGAGACCTCCGTCAACCCGATCGTACCCGTTGAAAATCGGTGTACAACCAGCTCCTCACCTTCGTTGGCCAACCGATTCGGTAGTCCCATCAATGAGTAGTCACACATAGCAAGCCTCCTGTTCGAACGTAAACTTCGATGCCAGAGTTACCGCCACCTAAAACAGCCAATGCTGACGCTCTCGCGGCGTCCTAAATTCGCAATTTGACCGGCCGATCGAAGGCCTCCGGTTGCGCTTACCCTCCGAGCCTTCGTGCTCGCGACTACGCACCCGCTGCCCTATTCTTGGAGCCGTTGTTGATTCAGGGCTCGTCTCGACCTCCGGGTGTCATTGCCTTGCTAACCGGAGCTTTTGCCGAATTGGGGCCGAACCCATTCACTGCGACAGGCTCGCAGGAGATTGATTGCGTCATTGAGTGCGCCCCAAGATTCCCGGCGAGCATTCGGACTCAGCCTGCAATCTCGAAAAGACGGCTGCCTTTGCCGCTTCCGTTTGCGCTGTAAGCATTGCTAATTTGAAGTCGTGAAGGCAGCCCAGAGGCGGCGAAGTACTGGAACGTGAAGGAAGAGGCATCATCGGCTGCCTCCTGTTTCTTGGAGTTTGTTCTCGTGATCGGCTTCGTGTCAACTTAAAAAAAAAATCTACCCTCGCTTCCGCTCTGGACCGTTCGTGCTCGATTCCGAAACCGGGACCAAAGGCAAACAGAGAGGCGACAGTTTATGCCGCGTTGCTCTTTGATTTGGTTTCTTCGATTGTTCTTACGCGGGTGTCGACCTGCGTAAGGACCAAGCCGCTGTTAGAGAAGCGAATAAAGTATGGCGCAGGACGCGCGGCCGCAATCCTCACCATCGTTGCACGCGCCTCGGCAAGACCTGAGACGGTTGTGATCCAAACAGCATCTTTGTCGTCTGGAAAGCCGCAGAAAATGTCCATCACTGGCTGAGGTGTATTCACGGAAGTCCTCCTTTCTGGGAATGCCGGAGGCGAGCGAAGGCGCCGAGTATACACTGTCTGGGGCCGATCGGATCTTGAAAATGCATTCACGCAAAAATCGCCACTGTTTGACCGGAAAGATACCGCGCGTTTACCTCAAAATGCAAAGGGTCGGCCATTTTGCCGTGGGCATCGAGGCCCCGGAGGAAATAGCATGCGTTTGTTGCGCCACATACGCCTCGGCCAACCGCCTACTCCATGTATCCCTGTAATTGTCGCGACGGATTGATCGCCGGTCCTACCTGTTCAGGCGTGGCCTGAGCTGTGCGGGTCACGCCTGAGCTCTGCAAAACGTCGATTCTGCGGAAGGGAACTGGACGACGTCAACACGCGCCTTCCAGTTGAGCCGATTTTTGCAATGGCAATCGCGCACACCTCACACCCTGCTCGGGTTGTAAATCATTGCGCGAGGCGCTCTAAGCATCTGCCAAGGTGCTTCAGCTTCCCATACTTCGTTTCAATCGTGTGCCAATACTCCCCGAATAATCCCGGCTTGTCCGCAACTTCGGTCACGGTGCCAACGATCACTGGATTGAGTATGCGAACTCTTCCGCCCAACTCGAACTTCTTCGGAGCATTTGTTTCCATGGAGTTCCTCCGATAAAACGAATGTAGCCGGAGTATAGTCGTCTTGCCTCACGCGCGCCAATCGAGAAATGCTGCTCATCCTGCAGACTGGGGGAATACCTTACTAGGAGCGAACATCACCGACAAACTCTTGGCTTTCCGTGAGAACCGCATTGAACCGCATTGATCGTTGCGCCCTAGATTGGTCACCAGGATGCTTCCGAATACAGAGAACATCGTATTTACCGTCTTGAGCCACTACAGGACTTACCGTAGTTCGCCACAAATCTCCGCAAGGGAAAATATTCGCAGAACTTTGCTTGTTTCAGACGGCGCGCGTCTCGACCCATCATCGTTGCGCCGGTTCATCAAAGGAGACTACACATGACGCGAGCGGGCTTACTGATTCTTGCGGCGATCTTGTCCATTGGAACTGGCTACGCGCAATCCCAGTCCCAACCAGAAACGCAAGCTGGTGCATCCGGCTCCAGCAGTACGTCGGCGGAAGCAAGCCGGTCAAGCGGCTTGGAGGCGGGGAACAGTTCTTCCGCCAGCGCCGCTGCGCAGCGCAATGGAAGCCAGGGAGGTATATCCGGTGGTGGAAACAGATCGGCCAGCGTGAGCCGGGGCAGCGCTCAGGCGAACAACAGCGCCGGGCACTCCACGTCTGCGAGAAATTCGCATGCCGCCGCTCATTCCGGGGCGAACTCAACGATGAACGCCACGCTGGTTCATCCGGTGGACGCGAAGAAGAACAAGCCTGGCGATTCCGTCGAGGCCCGAACCACCCGGTCTTCGAAATCGCCGGATGGAACGATGCTGCCGAAAGGCACCGAACTTATCGGACATGTGACTCGGGCGCAGGAGCGTTCAAAGAACCAGTCGCAATCAGAACTCGGCGTCGTGTTTGACAAGGCGGTACTGAAGAATGGCAGGGAAATTCCGATGAAAGCCACGATCCAGGCTATGGCGGTTTCGCAGACGGCTGCTTCGCTGGCGGCAGGCGCAGATGATGCCGGATTCGGCGGCGGTTCGATGGCCGGCGGCGGAGGCGCGACCCATGGTGGTCTCGTTGGCGGAGGCGGCGCGTTGGGCGCAGTGGGCGGGGCCACCTCCAGCGTTGGAGCCGCCGCTGCGCCGGTGAGTAATGCAGGCAACAGCGCCGGGGCAACCCTCGGATCGACTGCGAACGCAGGAGCCGGCGCCTCGCGCGCTCCCGTGGGCGGGTTGAACGCGGCGGGCGAACTGATGTCCAATAGTCAGGGCGTCTTCAATATGGGGGGGCTGAACTTGGCTTCGTCCGCATCAAACACAACCGAGGGCTCCGTCATTACCTCACCAAGCAGAAACGTGCATTTGGATAGCGGAACGCAACTTCTGCTCCGCGCTGCGGGCAACCTAGGTGCAGCGGCTCATCAATAATCCCGCGCAGCCTTCCCGCTTCGTGGATAAAACGGAGCGGGAAACGGTTGCCCGATATGCAGCGAGGCCCCGCAGTCCCTTCGGATATAAAAAAGGGCCGTTCTGGGAGACCCGAACGGCCCCTTAACCCTTCGGGCATAGTCTTTCTCTCTCGTAGGTTGATATGACTGCTGTGGCTCGCCATCTATCTTGTGCTTCCAGCCAGCGCAATCCTTTCTGCGTAAACACGGAGCGATGTGGACAACGTCGTTGTTCTCGCGCCAGCTGGAAATGAATGCGGTTTTTGATGCGCGTTTGATCCCGCACCCAGAGGGCCCGATGGCGCACCACCTCCCGCAGCTGCTCGGTCTCGGGCTTGATCACATCGCCATGGACCGGCGAGGAACGCTGACCAAGCATGGCTCGGTGTGGCTGCGTACGGCGTTGGTGGAATCGGCGCAGATCGCCGTTCGCAAACCCAATCAGTTTCAGAAGATCTTCCGCCGGGTGAGTTTCCGGCGCGGACGCAATGTCGGGATCATCGCCACCGCCCGGCGGCTGGCGGAAGTGATCTGGCATGTGTGGTCGAAGGATGTGTTGTACCAGGAACCTGCGAAGCCTCAACCAGGAGAATCCGGTTCCTCCGAGTTACCTGCAGCGACGGCCATGGCTCGCCTGCCTCTTCGAGAGGCCTAATTTTGATTGCCGCGCGCAGGTCCGATAGATGATTCTTGCGCCCTTCGATGGAGCGCCAATAGATGACTGACCGCAGCAGGCTCAGGGAAAGAGACTTCTCCTGACAGGAAAAAACAAAACCTCTTGACTCGCGGGAGTTCCTCATAGATGGCGAGGCACAACCATACAAACGAGTAAGGCACCAGGCTCATCAGCGCATACTTCCATTTTCTTCGCGCGGACCGCATGATGTTGTCGAGCATCCAGGTCGCTCCTAGCGGGTGAAGCCCGAAGAAAACACCCACGGCAATCCTTGAGGCATCGTTCTCTGCGCGAAAGGTTGAAGCGACGACGTACAAAGCTATAAGTTAAGTTAGCGGGCTAGCCTTGATTTAATCCAGCAAACGGGCGTACATTTCGCGGAAACCAAGACCCTTCACGGAATTGCTCGAAGGACGCCATGGCGAGAGTAGAAAAGGTTTGAAGGAGATGCCTTATGGATTTAAAGAAAGGCCCCACTTTGAAACAGCCGAACGATTCAAAGAAGGCGAGCCGCAGGAAATTTCTAGCCACGGGCGCAGCGGCGGCGCTGGGTGCCGCGCGGAGTACGCCGGGGCAGGCCTCGCACCCGGGACCCGAAACAAAATCGCTGAAGGACTTGATCGCATATGGCGGGCGGTCCGAGTACGTGAAATCGATTCGTATCCCGGTGGATGAGAGGCCCTCGCCGGATGAATTTGGGCTGACGTTCCACGTGCTGACGCCACTGCAGGATCAATTGGGAATTATCACGCCGTCAGTCGCTTCACTTCATCGGGACGCATCGCGGATCGATCGTCCCGAATATCGATCCCAAACAGCACCGGCTGCTGATCCACGGCATGGTGGACCGGCCGCTGGAGTTCACGATGGACGATCTGCATCGCTTTCCTTCGGTGTCACGAGTTCATTTTATCGAGTGCCTGGGGAATCATTCCAAAGCGACGGATAAGACCGTGCAGGAAACGCACGGGCTGACGAGTTGCAGCGAATGGACGGGCGTGCTGCTTTCGACCTTGCTGAAAGAGTGCGGCGTACAGAAGGGCGCTTCGTGGGTGGTGTCGGAAGGAGCGGAGGAGGTCAAGGGGGCAGGCAGCATCCGGCTGGCGAAGGCGATGGACGATTGCATCGTCGCCTACGGGCAAAACGGCGAGGCGATACGTCCGCAGCAGGGTTTTCCTTTGCGGCTGGTAGTGCCGGGATTTGAAGGGATGTACAACACGAAATGGCTGCGGCGGATCAAGGTCGTCGACCGCTATTACATGACGTACAACGACTATGGTCACATTTCGAAGGACGAAGAAGTCGCCGCATTGACTTTTCAGTGGGGGCCGAAGTCGGTCATCACATTTCCGTCGGGCGGGCAGAAACTCCAAGGTCCCGGAATTTACCAGCTAACCGGCCTCGCGTGGTCCGGTGGAGGCGCGGTGCGGCGCGTGGAAGTTTCCACGGATGGTGGACAAACGTGGAAAGACGCGGAGATTCGCGGCATGGTGCATCCGAAAGCGCATACGCGGTTTGGCATGAACTGGAAATGGGACGGGCGTGAATGCGTGCTGCAGTCGCGTTGCACGGACGAACTCGGGCAGGTACAACCTTCGCGGGCGGAACTGGCAGCTTTTTTCAAGGTGGCGCCGGATTATTACAAAACGCATGGCGTGCAGGGCTCGGATAATACAATCCAACCGTGGCGAGTGGCGAGTGATGGGAGCGTGCACAATGCGATTTAGCGTGCTGCTCGCCGCGCTGATTTTCTGCGCCTCCTTTTGCGTTGCGTGGGCACAATCGCCGACCTATGGCGTGGGAAGGACGCCCACAACGGCAGAAATTCGCGCAGAGGACATCACGATCAATCCCGACGGCAGCAACCTTCCGCCGGGGAAGGGAACGGCGAAAGAAGGCGCGATGATTTTCGCCCAGAAGTGCGTGGCGTGCCACGGAGAGAACGGTTATGACGGACTGGCTCCGATGTTGATCAAGCCGCCGGCGGGTTTCAAGAGTTCGACGCCATGTCTTTCGCCGTGCATCGGGCCTGGAACGGTGATGGCGCTGCACGCGCCGTACGCGACGGTGATGTGGGATTTTATTAATCGCGCGATGCCGTTCACGCAAGAGGGATCGCTCAAGCCAAACGAGGTGTACTCACTTAGCGCGTTTCTCCTCTATAAGAACGGCGTGATTCCGGAAGATGAAGTGCTCGATCAAAATACGTTGCCGCAGGTGAAGATGCCGAATCGCGACGGAGCAGCGATACCCGATTGGAAGCCCGGCATGCCGCGGCCGTTTCCGAACGAGAAATAGCTTTGCTTGCGTTTTGCGCAGAAAATTGCGGGCACCTTTACACACTTCCAGTGCTCCTGTCACAGTTCGAACTCACGTGGGCGACTTTGCTTACACGCCGCGCGCGGAGTAGGAGTAGCGGCTGGTCGGTCAAATTGCGTCGGAAGGACTGCGGCGGAATAACTCGGGGAAAGAAATGGTCTCGTCTAAACGGAAACTGTGGGCGCGGTTCGCAGCGCATGCCGCTTTCGTGGCCGTCGTTGTCGCGAGCGGTCTCGCGAGTGTGTCCGGGCAGGACGAGTCTTCGCAGGTGAGTCCATGGATGGACAAGACTCTTTCGGCTGATCAGCGGGCTGATCTGCTGATCGCTCAAATGACTCTGGATGAGAAGATCGGGCTCGTACACGGTGTAAGTCAATCGCTTGAGTCGCTGGGCGGCGCGGGATACGTTCCCGGTGTTCGCCGGCTTGGCATTCCTGCGCTCGAAATGACCGATGGCCGATCCGGTGTTGCGAACAGCGGCTTGCATGGCCGCTATGCGACGGCACTGCCCTCGGCGCTGGGTAATGCGGCCAGCTGGGACCTGAAGTCCGCATATGAATATGGCGCACTGCTGGGGAAAGAGGTTCATGAGTTGGGATTCAATGTGTCGCTTGGGGGTACGGCGAATTTGATTCGCGAACCGAGAAATGGACGCAACTTCGAATGCCTCGGCGAAGATCCCATTCTGATTGGAAACATGCTCGGACAAGAGCTGAAGGGCACCCAGGATCAGCAGGTGATTGGGAACATTAATCGTTATGTGGCGAACGATCAGGAAACCGGACGCTTTGTGGGCAACGTGGTGATCGATAAACGCGCGCTGCAAGAGACAGATCTTCTGGCGTTTCAGATCGCTATCGAGCAGTCCGGCGTGGGCACCGTGATGTGCGCTTACAACAGGCTGAATAGCGTTTACACCTGCGAGAACGATTATGTGATCGATCAGGTGCTGAAGAAAGCGTGGGGATTCACGGGATGGGTCATGTCCGATTGGGGTGCGACGCACAGCACTGTAGACTCGGCGCTCGCCGGCCTCGACCAGGAGATGCCGGGCGGCACGTATTTCGGAGACCCACTTAAGACTGCGGTCGAGGAAGATGCCGTGCCGGCCGCGCGGATAGACGGCATGGTCCATCGCATCCTGCGGACGGAAATCGCGCTGGGGGTTTTCGACAATCGATCGACGGCAGTGCCCGTGAATCCCTTTACGGATGCTGAAGTAGCGCAGAAGATTGAAGAGCGCGGGATCGTGCTTTTGAAGAATGCGGGAGGACAACTGCCGCTGAACAAATCTCGAATCCAATCAATCGCTGTAATCGGTTCACATGCGGATGTCGGCGTGCTCTCCGGAGGCGGCTCGGATCAAGTAAGTCCGGCTGGCGGTAACGCGGTGCCATTCGTGCCTCCACCGGGAGCTCCGCTGCGTGGTCCGTTTCCGCCGCGTCCAATGTACCAACCTTCTTCACCGCTTAACGCGATTCGCGCTGAAGTGCCGAATGCAGCAGTGAAATACGATCCCGGTACGGATCCGACAGCCGCGGCGGAGGTGGCTGCACGGTCAGATGTAGCCATTGTGTTCGTCAATCAGCCGACGCGAGAAGGCGCAGACGTGCGGAGTCTTTCATTACCGGACGATCAGGATGAATTGGTGAGCAAGGTCACGGCAGCGAATCGGCACGTAGTTGTGGTGCTAGAAACCGGCGGCCCTGTGTTGATGCCCTGGATCGCAAACGTCAGTTCCGCATTCGAAGCATGGTATCCGGGAATACGCGGCGGGGAAGCGATTGCGAGCGTTCTTTTCGGTGGCGTGAACCCGTCGGGCAAGCTGCCCGTGACGTTTCCTGCGAATGAGGCGGATTTGCCCTACCCGCACGTTTTCGGAATGAAGTTTCTAGCTGATCCGCCCGCTCCTGCGTCAGTGCAAGGGAGTGCGCCGATTGCCGCGGCGGTCGGTCCCGGCCGCGGGCGAGGCGGACGGGCCCCTTTTCCGCCCTTTGACATCGGCTACTCCGACGGCCTTCGAGTCGGCTACAAGTGGTACGAATCTGAAAACAAGCAGCCGCTGTTTCCTTTCGGGTTCGGGCTTTCGTATACCACCTATAGCTATTCGCATCTGAAGGTGACACGCGGAGAAATGCCTTCTGTTACGTTTGACGTAACGAACAGAGGGAAACGAGAGGGCGAGGAAGTGGCACAGGTGTATGCAGCCTTGCCCACGAGCGCCGATGAGCCCTTTAAGCGATTGGTCGCCTGGCAAAAAATCGAATTGGCGGCGGGTGAAACCAAGGCCATCACGCTCTCGATTGATCCGCAGTTTCTTTCGATTTTCGACGCTGAGAAAGACGCCTGGGAACTCGTGCCGGGCGAGTACCGCATCTATGCTGGCGACTCGTCGCGCGACTTGCCATTGAGCGAGACACTGGAGTTAGGCGGCGGAAACATCAGGTAGAGCCTCTGTGGGCCAGAATTTAGCGACAAATTCTTTGCGTCCAATTCGAGCCGCAACTACGGGATAGGGGAAGGTACCGCAAAGCGCGAGAGCTCTCGCACTTTAGGCACGCGCTGAGCTGACCAGCCCAGGTTCGCCTGCAGTGACTCACCGCTTTCGCAACGGTCGCAACGCAGCTTTACCCCCCCCGGCATTTCTGCATCAGCCGGCACCTTTTATCGGTGGTGGCGCCGTTACGATCCAAACGATGTCAGCAGCCTCGAAGATCGTTCGCATCGTCCGCATCAGCCGCCGCAACCGATTTGGTCTGCAGTCCTCCCGCCGGCTCAGAATACCCGGAGTCTAAAGTCTGCGACCAATCTGCCACGATTACTGGAGCTTCATCAGCGCTCATTTCGTGCCGAATTCTGCTTCGCCGATCGATTTTCCGCGCGAAAATGGAGCGGGTCTCTGAGGCTTTGCAATTCACGGTAATAATAAAGCGAAGTAGGGTGTTTTCCGTTGAATCTTAAATTTTTTAGCAACTCCATTTCTTCCGTGGTGGCAGTCCCACTGAGGGAACTGTCGTCAACGAATTCTTTGAACCCCTGCTCTACCTTTGGTTGATCAGGTCCCGTTTCAACAAACTCATATCTCTTAGGATCCGCTGAGGCTATTCTCCGATTTAACACAATCTCCATGCCAAAGGTCGTTAGATCGACGTCCCAGGATTCAATCAAAGGATCCAGGAAAGAAATGCAGTTTTCAGGCGACAAGTTGAAGACATCCGTGTCCAGGAACTCAAGGAGCGTAACCCGCAACTCTTCATAGCTTCGGCCTGTCAGGGGAGCCACTAAGTGAAGCCAGTTTTCACTGCTCAATTCTTCTTTGGCGGCCTTCTTGATCACGTCCAAAAGTCTTTGCGTGACGAAGCGTTCGAGTTCGCCGAAGGGCTGTTTCTCAAAAATCGCACGTACTTCTTTTTCCTTACCGTGAGCGCACTTCCGGAGGATAACTTCTCGAACTTCCCTAAACAAGGGAGCGGGAGGTCCCCCCAAATCTCTCTGCAATTCCTCCCTAAGCTGGAGTTCAGCCAGCTTCGAGAGCCTATCGCTCGGAAGCTTCAAAAACTTCGCCATTTTCTCATAAATGTCGGTTCGGTCAGGTGCGGGAGGCAGCTTCTTCCGACCTAGCAACTGGGAAATATAGGACTCAGTTACTTCGGCGGCAGCCGCTAGATCTTTCTGCCCAAGCCCCAATTCATCCAATCGTCGTTTAATCGCCAGACAGACGTCCACAATACCCTCCATCTGAATTAACTCTACAGATTAACCAGTGGAAACGATCGCAGATTGTACTTGACACGTCAAGTTAAGTAACCTAATGTAGTTAAGTAACGGATACAGAGTGCATGAATGCTGAACCAATTGTGGTAATCTGGAGTGTTTTTGTCTGGCATTGAGAGCCGGGGAGGGGTCATGTTTGCGCGCTGGGCCTGAAGGCATCAGGTCCTTTGGTTGGGGCGCTCCAGTCTGCCGATCAAGTTGTCCACAGGAAAAACGCAAGTACCAAGAGATTCCGATGCTTACCACCAACAGGGAACGGACGCAGGACAAACCGTCGGGCGCGGCGCCTCTATGCAGGGCAGCAGACTTCCGCGCCTTAGCCGAGGCCATGGCCAGCGCGATATTCATTAGCCACGGCAAGCGGCTGCACTATGTCAACGTTGCTGCCGAGATTCTCACCGGATATGCACGAGAAGAGCTTTTGTCCATGAGCTTCTGGGATCTAGTCCACCCGGATTGTCGAGAACTGGTGTCAAGCCGAGAGGGCGTGCGAGAACGTGACGCCGAGCCGTATGAGATCAAGATTCTTACGAAGAATGGCGGCGAGCGGTGGCTCGATATCAGTACGGCGGCGATTGAATTTGACGGCACGCAGGCCAGCCTGGTTTCTGCTTTCGACGTGACCAAACGCAAACATGCGGAAGAGAACGTACAACTTCTCGCGGTGACTGACCCGCTGACTGGTTTAGGTAACTACCCTCGGCTGGTTGAAGCGCTGGACGCGGAGATCAAACGCACCGGGCGCACCGGACGATCGTTTGCGGTTCTACTGCTCGACCTGGATCAATTGAAGAAGATCAACGACGGCTACGGCCACTTGATCGGTAGCGAGGCGCTGTGTCGCCTCGCCGACGTATTGCGTGTTTTTTGTCGAGAAATTGATACGGCCGCGCGATACGGTGGCGATGAGTTTGCCGTCATCCTGCCCGAGACAACGACGGCCGCCGCAAGGCTTGTCGCGTCACGTATTCGTAGCCAACTAGCGACAGATAGGCTGCAACCACCGATTTCCGTGAGCATCGGCGTAGCCGTCTATCCTCAGGACGGCAAAACGATTGACGCCATAATTCACACAGCAGACTGCGAGCTGTACGGAATGAAGAACTCGCATGGCGTAGAACCCACACCTGAACCAGAAGCGTGTTCGTCCACAGCTCTCATACGTTGTAACAAGTCATTTTTGGCGCGTTAGAAAAGTGGATTACATGGAGGCTAGAGAAATGACTGTAAATATTACCCCGTTACATGATCGCGTGGTTGTCCGCAGGCTCGAAGAAAAAGAAACTGCGAAAGGCGGCATCATTATTCCGGACACGGCCAAAGAGAAGCCTCAAGAGGGCGAAGTCATAGCCGTTGGGGCCGGCAAGTTTGAAAAGGGTCACCGTGTGCCGCTCGATGTTGAGGCGGGTGACCGGATCTTGTTCGGCAAATATACCGGCAACGACATCAAGATCAATGACCAGGAGTATCTGATCCTCCGCGAGGAGGAAATCTTGGCAAAGGTTAGCGGGATCGCCAAAGCGGCTTCCGGAAAAAAGTAGTTTTCAGTTCCAGGGATCTTGGACTGGAACATAAGTTTCAGTCACCCAGGAGGGTGAATTCTAATGGCAAAACAAATTGTAACTGGTGTGAATTCACGTCAGGCGATTCTGCGCGGCGTCAACATTCTGGCGGACGCGGTTAAGATCACGTTGGGCCCGAAGGGACGTAACGCGGTGATCGAGAAAAAGTTCGGGGCGCCCATCATCACCAAGGACGGAGTAACCGTGGCGAAGGAAATCGAGCTACAGGATCGGCTTGAGAACATGGGCGCACAGATGGTGAAAGAGGTTGCTTCGAAGACTTCCGACGTTGCGGGTGACGGCACCACCACTGCGACTGTGCTGGCACAGGCCATCTTTCGCGAAGGCGTGAAGACCCTGGCTGCCGGCGCAAACCCGATGGCACTGAAGCGCGGCATCGAGAAAGCTGTTGACGTTGTCGTCGAGGAAATCAAGAAGCTTCACAAAGACGTGAAGGGCGACATGATTGTCCAGGTTGGCACAATCAGCGCCAACAACGACAAGCAGATCGGCTCGATCATCGCCGAGGCGATGAAGAAAGTCGGTAAGGACGGCGTCATCACCGTTGAGGAATCGAAGACGATGGAGACAGCTCTTGAGGTGGTCGAAGGGATGCAGTTCGATCGCGGGTATCTTTCACCCTACTTCGTCACGGCTCCAGAGCGGATGGAGTGTGTACTCGAAGACGTCTTCGTTCTGATCCACGAAAAGAAGATATCCTCAATAAGAGAAGTGTTGCCGCTGCTCGAACAGACGACCAAGGACGGAAAGCCTCTGTTGATCATTTCGGAAGACGTGGAGGGCGAGGCTCTTGCGACCCTCGTCGTGAACAAGATCCGGGGAACCCTGCAGTGCGTTGCGGTAAAAGCTCCTGGTTTTGGTGATCGTCGCAAGGAAATGCTCGAGGACATCGCAATTCTGACTGGCGGGAAGGCCATTAGCGAAGATCTCGGCGTTAAGCTCGAAAATGTGAAGACCGAAGAGCTCGGTCGTGCCAAGAAAGTGATCATAGACAAGGACAACACCACAATTATCGCGGGAGCCGGCAAGGCCAGTGAGATCGAAGGCCGAATCAAGCAGCTCCGCACGCAGATCGAGGAAGCCAACTCGGATTACGACAAGGAAAAACTCCAGGAGCGCCTGGCCAAACTGGTCGGCGGCGTAGCAATCATCAAGGTCGGCGCCGCAACCGAGACCGAGTTGAAGGAGAAGAAGGCCCGTGTCGAAGACGCGATGCACGCCACACGCGCTGCGGTCGAGGAAGGCATTATTACAGGCGGCGGTGTGGCACTGCTTCGCTGTATCCCAGCACTTGAGAGGCTCAAGCTTCAGGACGATGAAGCCATCGGCGTCAACATCGTGAAGCGAGCCCTTGAAGAACCTACACGCCAAATTGCCCAGAACGCCGGACACGAAGGCGCGATCGTGGTCGGCCGTGTACGTCATTCGAAGGAAGAGAACTTCGGATTCAACGCAGAGACCGGGGAATTTGGCGACATGATCAAGGCTGGCGTGATTGATCCGGCCAAGGTCACTCGTCTCGCCCTGCAGAATGCTGCGTCGATCGTCTCCCTGATGCTGACCACCGAAGTCTTAATCGCCGACATTAAGGAAGAGGAACAAATGGCCGCTGCGGGAGCAGGCCATGGAGGCGGCATGGGCGGAATGTACTAAACGCTGGTCTATTTGGACCGCAGTCGCGCACGAATACTAAAAAGCCGAAACCAGCGGCAACAGCGCAAGCGGCAAATAATCGAAATCTCAAATACGGAGGGCGGCGTTTGGGCTCCGTATTGACAACCGAGGAGGTTGCCATGATCAAAAGCAAAGAAGTGTCCAAAGAAGATATTGCTCAGCGAGCGTACGAGCTATATGTTCGACGCGGCGGCGAACCTGGGAAAGAAGTCGAGGACTGGGTCAGAGCGGAAAAGGAGCTGGGCGCCGAGCCAATCGTTGCATCACCAAGAACGAAAGCTGCACAAGCGGGCCAAATTAATTGACGTGGAAATAAGGGGCGGTCCTGCCGCCCCCTTTACTCTGTTCCACACTACTGGGCTTCGGGATCGCTTTTCGATTCGTGCGTTCGGTTCGAGCGCTTCTCCCCATGAAAATCCACCGTGGGATTTCCCGGATCCTGTGGCGGCGTGGAATTCGTTTGGTCCTTCGGCTGAAAACTCTTCAGGCTGGCCCAGGCTGCGTGCCGTCCACCGTGAAGTGCTCGTCCGACATCCATCCCTGCTCTCGCGCGAGCGCCACGGCCGGCTCCAAAAATTCCCCGGCCACCTCCGCTTCCAGCAACCGGTCCCGATTTTTGCTGAACACCGTCGCGTCCCACACCGGGTCGTCCAAATTCAGCCCCACAAACCAGCGGAACAATATGTTGTAGTCCATCTCTTACATCAGCAGACGCTCGCTGCGCACCGAATAGAACATCTGCAACAGCTGCGCGCGCAAGAGTTGTTCGGGCGGAATCGACGGCCGGCCCGCTTTCGCGTACATCTTGTCGAACTGCGGCGAAAGCTGTTTCAGGATCTCGTCAACCATCGGGCGGATCGGTCGCAGCGGATGAACCTTGCGCACCCGAAATGTAGCTGAACACGTGAGTCTGCTGCTGATCGGTTCCTCGCATGCGGCATTGAACGCATTAAGCGCTGGTCCGTCGCAAACTTTCGGAGTTTTTCAGCAAACTGCTGAGGCTCTACCAAAGAAAATTGAACTCAAGAGTTCGCCTTCCGCCAACTCAAGTTCGGACCGAAGCTCCGAGGCAAGTCATGAAAACACGTACCGGTGTTTCTGTTTCACGGATTTGAGCTTGTGCTCCGCAAAACTTTTGTAGGCGTAGAATTTCTTGTCGCAATTTACTCGAAACGTGGAGTGTGCTTCCGCTAGCTCAGCCGTGGCATGCTTCCACTGATGAGAGTCGTTCATTCCCTGCTTCGCCTGGTTCCCATCGAGCCACAACGGGTACGTCTTAGGCCTTTCAAACATCAATGTGGATCGGAAATCGTTGCGATCGCTTTCTGCTGTCCCGCCCTACCGTACTCCGTCACAGGAAGCCGTTGGCCAGTCTGCGGTGACAAACTTTTCTTCCATGCGAGGCATCGTATTTACGAGCTATATAAAATCGTCCATGAATCGCCGTGAACTGCTCCAGCTCGGAACTACCGCCGCCGCTGTCGAACTCGCCGCGCTTGCTTTCCAGGGCTGCGGCGCAGGCTCCGTCCATATCCCTTCGCCTCCTTCGGGCTCCTCCTCCTGTTCGCAACTTTCTGATATCGAACACGTCATCATCTTCATTCAGGAGAATCGTTCCTTCGACCACTACTTCGGCAGCTACCGTGGCGTTCGCGGCTTCTCGGACAAATCCGCGGCCTTTCAGCAACCCGATCCTTCTAACGCCACCAGCGGTCCCGTCGGATCGCTTCTCCCCTTCCATCTGGACACTTCCACAACCAACGCCGCCTGCACTCACGACATTTCTCACGATTGGATTCCGCAACATCAAAGCTGGAACAACGGTGCCATGGACGGTTTCGTCACTTCGCGCATTCCGATCAACGCGAACGATGCCGCACTCTCCATGGGTTATTACACTCGCGCTGATCTCCCCTTTTATTATGCCCTGGCCGACGCCTTCACCATTTGTGACAACTATTTCTGTTCCGTCATCGGGCCTACCGATCCCAATCGCCTCTATTCCATGGCCGCTTCTATCGATCCCGATGGCGTAAACGGAGGCCCCCTCCTCCAGAGTCTCGTCACCAATCGCAGCGCCTTTTACGGCCGTCTCACCTACACAACCATGCCCGAGCAGCTCCAAGCGCGCGGCATTTCCTGGAAGGTCTACTCGACTCCCGACCAAACCATTGCTAACGGCATCCTCTCGGACAACGTCCTCTCCTACTTCAAAAAGTTTCAGGACCCCGCTTCGGTCCTTTATCAAAACGCCTTTGGCCCACAGTTTCCCATCGACTTTCTCGCTGACGTCGTCTCCGGAAACCTGCCCCAAGTTTCCTGGCTCATCGGTTCTGTCGTAACTTCCGATCACCCGCCCGCGCCTTCTGTCTTTGGTGAAACTGTTCTCTCCTTGGTTCTCGATGCACTCTTTGCGAATTCCTCTTTGTGGGCCAAAACTCTTTTCCTTCTTACCTTCGACGAAAATGGCGGCTTCTTCGATCATGTTGCTCCGCCTACGGCCCCGCCCGGCACGCCGGGCGAATTCCTGACCGCACCCGCCGTTCCCGATCCCACAGTCATCGGCAATCCCTCAATTCCCGGTCCCATTGGCTTGGGCTTCCGTGTCCCAATGCTCCTCATTTCGCCGTTCACCCGCGGCGGTTTCGTCTCCTCTGACGTTTCCGATCACACGTCCATCCTGCGCTTCCTCGAAACGCGGTTCGGCGCCGAGGTTCCCAACCTGAGTGCTTGGCGTCGCAGCGCCGTCGGCGACCTCACGACAGCTCTCAACCTCAAAGCTTCCGACAGTTCCATCCCCACTTTGCCTTCAACCGTGCCGCCAATCAGCACCATCATCAGCGAATGCGGCGATAGTCTCGCCGGCTTCACTCCCTACGCTGTTCCCGTCCCCCAATCAATTCCGACACAGGAACCCGGCTCCGCCTCCAGTCCCTCCGGCCCTTGCTGAGTGAAGCGAAGCACCCGGCAAACGCCTCCCATACGCCGAGAACATCAATGTGAGAAATAAGACTTGTGGTCCGTGCAGGGCGAAACTGCACCGAATCAGAACTCTCCATGTCTTTTTATCTGCTATCAGTAGTGTCCCAAGAAAGTTTGGGCGGTTCCGTGTAACTCATTGACAGAGCGAAATTAAGGCGTTCAGATGACTTTTTTCGATTTCGATTTTTGGCCTTATTTCCGGCATCCTTCCACTGTTTGCCAGCCTAGCTTCTATCCGTTTCAGATTTGCGTCGATCGCTACCAGGGCAATCGTTACGTCAAGGACTTCTCTTGTTGGGACCAGTTCCTTTGTTTGCTGTTTGCTCAACTCACTTATCGCAGAGTCTGCGCGATATCGAAGCTTGTCTCCGCGCTCAGCAATCCAAGCTCTATCATATGGGTTTCCGGGGACGAGTTTCTCGCAACACGCTGGCCCACGCCAACGAGGTTCGCGACTGGCGCATCTACCGCGACTTTGCGCAAGTGCTGATTCGCCTCGCCCGCGACCTTTACCGCGACGAATCTTTCGGCGTGGACTTGTCCGAGACCGTCTATGCCTTCGACTCGACCACCATCGATTTGTGCCTGTCGCTGTTTCCCTGGGGACAGTTTCGCCGCCACAAGAGTGCGGTCAAGCTGCATACCTTGTTGGACGTGCGCGGCAGCATTCCGACCAGTGTTTATGTGACCGGCGGGCAGGTCCACGATGTCAACCTGCTCGACGAACTGTTGCTGGAAGCCGGGGCGTTTTACTTGCTCGACCGCGGCTATGTGGACTTCGCTCGCCTCTATACTCTTCACGCAAGCTTGCGCCTTCTTCGTCACCCGCGCCAAAAAGAATATGCAGTTCTACCTGCGCACCTCGCGCCCCGTCGAGCGCTCCAGTGGCGTGCGGTGCGACCAAACCATTCGCCTCACCGGCATCCGCACGGCGCAGACGCTATCCCGATACCTTGCGCCGCATCGTGTACTTCGACGCCGAGAAGGACTCCCGGCTCACCTTCCTGACCAACAATTTTTTCCTGCCTCCCTTGACCATCGCCCAACTGTATCGCGCGCGTTGGCAGGTGGAATTATTTTTAGAGAGCTCGACATGGTGCACTCCTTCGGATGCTATGGAATTTCAAGAGCTAATTGCGCTGAATCGACCGTTGGTGGAGGCGCTGGACGGTTCCGTTCGGCCATGCATCGTTCGACGTCTGCTCTGCGCAGAATCCAAGGTGCGCTCACGCAGGCTTGCGTCGCCGGCAACTTTTTCAGCCAAATCAGCCGCAAGACAGTGGTCGGCGTGACGCCGAGAACGACGGCGGCTTCACTGACAGACATCTCCCTCGGCGCCTGCCGTTCTCCTGCACTGTAGATCGAAATCCCATGAATCTGTTGTTGATCAAGCCAGAAATAAACCTGCCGTGCGCTGCCCAACTCCGCAAACTTGCGAAAGATCAGATCGATGGCGGCCCGGACCCTGGCATCGGGATCTTTCTCGATGCGGTCATCCGCTCCTTTGACGTACCCTATGGCGACCCGTTGAACCAAGGCGCCTCGCTGCGCTTTCTGCAGCAGCGCCGCGTGCGCGCGCTCGCGGAAACTCGCGACTTCCATGTCGCTGATCGTACCCTTCATGCCTAACAACAATCGATCGTTCGTGAGTCTGGGATCATACACGGCCTCGGCGTCGATCAGAAGTGCACCGACGACGCTACAAAATTCCAGCAGGGTATGCCAGTCCCTGCCATTGCGCGCCAGTCGCGATGCCTCAATGCTGCACACAGCGCCGACCTGCCCATCGCACAGTGCGCGCAGCAGGCGAGTGGAGTAGCCATGCGTAGGATCGATGCATGTACTTGCGTCGCTGCTATCGCAACAAGGATGGCAAGCGTCATGGCTACTGGGCGCTGGTCGAGAGTTATCGTTCGTCGCGAGGCCCACGGCAGCGCGTGGTGGCCTACCTCGGTGAGATGGATGCGGCAGAGCGTCTGGGCATTCATCAACAAGCCGCAGGCGCTGCCGCTGTTGCTCAGCGAGGATTATTCCGGGACATCGAACCGCAGTGGGTGGAGGTGGATCTGGCGGTCCTTGGATCGGGCAGCAGTTGTGTCGGCAAGTGGGACTGCTCGATTTTCTGGAACGAACTCTCCCTGCGGGACGAGAAGAGATTTCCTGGCCGGTGATGGCGCAGATCCTGATCCTGGCACGGCTCTGTGATCCCTCCAGCGAGTTGCATATCGCGGAACGATTCTATGAAGCAAGTGCGTTAAGCGATCTGCTGGGCGTGCCCGCCCACAAGGTCAATGAAGACCGACTCTACCGCTCTCTTGATCGACTCCTTGCGCATAAGGAAGAGTTGGAAAAACATCTGAAGAATCGCCTGGGAGCACTACATTGGCTTAGGCTACCTTCACAACTTTAATTCCGCCCGCGTTTTGTGTACCAACGTGTACCAACTCAAAGCCAAGTCGGGCGCGTGTCCCATCCAATAGCGTTCCAAGTCTTTTGGGACGCCGTTCTTTCGTAACCACGTTAGGCGAAAACGTCGGAAGGCATGAAACCCCAAACTCCTAACGCCGTGGAGTATCCGAAGGACAATTCGCTGCTGTAGCGGTTTCCCGTCTGCGGTCGCAAACAGATAGCCGCTGTCCAAGCCGGAGATCTGTGGGGAGAAGTAACACCATGAGTGCCACGGCTAGAAAAAATCCTGTTCCTAGCGTGTACAGGGAGGGTCGCGATTTCTCGCATGCAAACGAAGTGGGCGTAGGTACCCGGCTCGTATCCACGAGCTTCCGCGTCATGGAATTCAGACGAAAAGCGCCGCTCTCAGTATAATGTCCTGTATGTTAGAGATAAACCCGACTGGCAGAGGTGAACTGGTCATACAGCAAGGCGAGCTTGCGGGTCGCCACTATAGTTTCGAAGCCGTCGTTTGCCAGAATCCCACTTGCGACTGCGAGCAAGTCGCCCTCAAGTGCTTCACTGAGATGCCAGAGGCGGGACCGACTGACTCCGTGTACTTGGAGATGGATTTTGGACGAAGACAGATTGCCAATTTGGAAGAACTAAAGACCAATCCGACTACAAGGGCTCTGGCTAACGCGGTCGCGGCAGAATGTGGCCGAGAAGAATGGAATCAGCTGAGAGGCATTTACTGGGGACTCAAACGGTATTGGACCGAACATTCGGACCTGGAGCAGGTTGAGGTCTCGTTTCCACCTGACGCGTCGACCGGCGCCATGGTCGCATATTTCGACATTTTTCCGTTTGCCAAACGGATTGAGTTCATCCATGAGCAGGAAAATTGGACGGTCGACGACCAATACTGCTGCAATCCGAAGTGCCCGTGCCTGGAGGCCGTTCTCTTGTTCTTTCGCCTTCCCGAGAAAATGGGACAGGGGCCCCTCCGGCCGACACTGGCGGTCTCTTACCGATATCCAGAGGGCCAAGCCACCCGGCTCAAGCCAGAAGGTGACCCTCGATATTCCGAACAGACTCTGCTGGAATCGCTGAAAGAAACTCGCGCCGATCTAGATTCGCTCCTGGCCACGCGTCAGTCACTGCTGCGGCGGTTGTGTGGTCGCAGCTTGAAAAAGCGGACAGTTCATTCGCCGAAGTCCAAAATTGGTCGCAACGATCCCTGCCCCTGCGGCAGCGGCAAAAAGTTGAAAAAATGCTGCGGAGCCTGATAGGACGCGCGCACGGGGCTGCCTACGGCGCACGAAAACAACCGACAAGGGTGCAATGGCTCGATTAGAATTGAGGAGCACGCGGCGGGAGTCCGGCGCGCCGTCATCGTGAGCTCCCGAGGTTGCGCGCAGACACAAGGTGCGCGATCATCTCAGCGGCCTGCCCTCGTGTGAGTCCTGCGGGCACGCCAATCCCGTTATGCGCAAGAACCTCTTTTTGTTTGTCGCTGGGGAGTTCGTTTCTCCAGGGGGCCGAGCGTTCCACCAGCCGCCGCGCCTCGGGGCGCTGGAGGTCCACAAAACGGTCCGCGGCTGTAACAGCCGCGGCCAGACTCCCCGCGTGACTCAATAACAATGTTGTCCGGCTTACCGTGGAGAGTCGAATATCCCACGTATCGAGGAGATTGGGTTCGATCGAAATCCATTCGCCCTCGGGAAGGGCGAGGCGGTATCCTCCGGGCACGGCGTGCCAGGTATTCTGAGTGCATTCCATTATCTCTGCTGGCGGCTCGAAATTGAAGAACTCAATGCGCTCGGCGGCGAGCTTCAAATCTTGAGGTGTCCGGATGCGCGACGTGTCGACCCAAGGCCGAGTACGATTCAGCCGTTCGATCTGCCGTTCGATCTCCAGCGCGTTGCCACCTTTCAGATTCATGTTGAGCGGCAAATTGATCAAGCTGTGCAAGCCCGACAATTGATGCGTTCTGGAGTTATCGGCAACATCGATGACCACGAGATCTCTCTTTCCAGGATGTAAGCGCGTCCCGCGTCCGACCATTTGGGCGTAAAGTAGCTTCGATCTCGTCGGCCGCGCCATGATCACGCAATCGACCCGTGGTTCATCAAAACCCTCGGTCAGCACATTACAGTTGGTAACAAGATCAATCTCACCCGCTGAAAACGCCGCGAGGGTCGCGCGGCGTTGATCTCTTGAAAGTTCGCCCCAGACTGGCGCTGCCCGAATCCCGGCCTCAGCAAACACACGATGCACCTCTTGAGCATGTGCCACATCCACGCAAAAGACGATGGTGCGTCTTCCCGGAGCGAAGTCCCGATAGGCGTTCACCAGTAAACAGTTGCGCAACGGCGTATTCACCACATGGGCGAGCTGGCTTTCGATAAAATCGCCATGTCGGACCTTCACGTTATCAAGCGACAAGTCGGTGTCCACGCGCCAGCCTGTAATGGGGCACAAGTAACGGTCCGCAATCATCTCGCGCATGTCCCGTGCGTAACAGACCTCCTGAAACACTTCGCCGAGTCCCTGTTTGTCACCGCGTCGCGGAGTGGCAGTGAAGCCGATCAGGTAACGGGAAACATGGGGTTCGAACAGGCCGAAGTGATCGAAGATGCGCCGGTAGCTGGGTGCGACCGCATGGTGCGCTTCATCAACAACAACGATGGAAAACTCATCCGGCTGGAGTCGCGACAAGCGAGCGCCGCTGCGAGCTAACGTTGGGACGGAAGCGATGACCACCTTCGCATGGGCACCGGCGTGGGTACCCGCTTGCTCAATCTCCACCTTCAATTCGGGGTCGATGGACCTAAACTTATCCCGTGCCTGCAGAAGCAATTCCTCCCGATGTGCGAGCACGAGTAATCGTTTTTTCATATGGAAAACGCGAGGGAAATGAGCGAACACCACGGTTTTCCCAGTACCCGTGGGCAATGAAACGATCACACGGCGTTTGCCCGCTTTGTAGGCAGCTAGAACCGCCGTCAACGCTTCGCTCTGATAAGCGCGCAGATGGCATGTCGTCTGTGGATGCCGTATTTGCGCTTTGCCATCCATCGAAGAACCACCCCTTATCAGAGCACCGGATCATTTTTTCACATTCTTTTGAAATAACAACCGCTCACAGAACGGCTGCAAGCCGCAAACCCGGCCTTGTGCGGAACGGAGATCCCAGAACATACGTCGCGCCGGTGCAGCCGAAGGGGCGGAAGCACAGTTGCCGGCCAGTCGCTCGATGAAGAAGCACTCACCCTTGCCGCAGTCGCGCACACTCGACCCCGTTACGGCAACTATGACGAGCTTCTAATGAGTGGATATGAGCGCAGCGAAGCCCGCGCGGAGATTCACGACGAGGTCGACCGCGTGCTCGACCGATGGCGCAATCCGCTGTGAGCCTGATCTGAGGAGATTCCGTTTTTTTCCACAGACAATTAGATTTTCTATGCAGCTCACATACAGGCACCCGATACAATCTGCTAATCTTGAGCCGCACGATGTCGCTGGTTTCTCTAGCGCCGGTCCTGACCCCGCACGGTCGATTGACTGTCGAGCGAGACGAAGACGCTCCCGCGCTCGACGCCGAGCTTGCTCAGCGGATGGAAGGCGCTTTCACCCGCGGTTCGGGACATGGCCTGCTTGCGCTCGGTGCCGATGAAATCGGCGTCGCTCTTCCCCCGGCACTCTCGTTCTGGCGTGAATTCGCCGCGCCTTATGTAACGGGCGTCTGTACCCGGCCCATTGAAGCTGCCGACCCACATCGCGCTCACCCACCGACTCCTCCCAAATCAGAACTTGACCAGTTCGTGCTGGCCGCACCTTCCATGACAGGCGCCGAGTACCTGAGCGCGGCAGTCTTGAGCGATCTCTGGCAGGAGCTCGATCGGGCCTTTTGGGCTGAACTGACGGAAGCGAAGTGCAGCATCGAGGAGTTTCTGAAGCAGCGCAATCCGGCGTGGAACCTGGTCGGTCGCGTGCACTTCAATCTTGCCGAAAACCGCAAAGATGAAGCCGCACCCTTCGCGTTTCTTGCCACTTACACGAAGCGGCTTTCTGCGCACGCCAAGGCTCAGCATGTTCCCCTCGGCCAAGCCTTGCGGGAGTATGCCGGGGCGGAAAATCGAGACCGATTGCTCTCCCTGCTTCTCCCTGTTCAGCGTGCCGCCGAGAGCTGCTCGTGGCTCAAGGCTATGGTCGACACAGGAGAGATTTTCCACCCGCTGCGGTGGGTTCCCACGCAAGCCATGCAGCTTTTGCGCGATGTGGAGAAGCTTGAAAGAGCCGGTGTAGTTGTACGCATGCCGGCGACCTGGCGAGCAAATCGTCCTCCGCGCGCTCAAGTGACGGCCACTGTCGGAGGCAGGCCGCCATCGGGGCTGGGGCAGGCTGCGCTCCTCGACTTTCACTTGGAAGTGGTCCTCGACGGCGAGAGGCTAAGCAAGGCCGAGGTGCAGGAGTTACTCCGCACCTCCGATGGGCTTGCCCTCGTGCGAGGTCGTTGGGTCGAGGTACACGCCGAGCGCTTGCGGGAAGCGCTAGAGTCATTTTGGCGAGATTGAGCGCACGGCCGCTGGGCAAGGCATTAGTTTTCAGGAAGCCATGCGCATGCTCGCCGGCACGGAGGTCGCGGCCGACGGAAATTCCAGCGCCTCGGTCGCGGAGTGGGGAAAAGTTGCCGCCGGGCCTTGGCTTGCCGAAACACTAAAGCGACTGCACACCCAGGAGGGTCTGGCGCGTGTCGATCCGGGCCGGGCGCTGAAAGGGACGCTACGCCCCTATCAGCAAGATGGCGTGCGGTGGCTCTATCTGCTCGCGCAGCTCGGCCTGGGGGCCTGCCTGGCCGATGATATGGGACTGGGTAAGACCATTCAGGTGCTGGCGCTGCTGCTGGTACTCCGTCAGCAATCCAATGGCGCCCGGGGACCCAGCCTTTTGGTGGCCCCCGCCTCTCTGCTCGCAAACTGGGCCTCGGAGCTCGAACGCTTCGCGCCAAGTTTGAAAGCCGTAATCGCTCATCCCTCCGAGATGCCTGCAGAGCGATTTAAAAAGAATGACGCCGGAAAAATTGCGCAAGGTAGACGTTGTGATCACGAGTTACGGCTCGCTGCTGCGCCTTCCCTGGATCGCCGCCGTCTCCTGGCATCTGGTCGTGCTCGACGAAGCGCAAGCCATCAAAAATGCCTCTGCCAAGCAGACCTTGGCTGTGAAGAAGCTCAAGGCGGGTGTGCGGTTCGCCCTCACCGGCACCCCCATCGAGAACCGTCTGAGCGATCTTTGGTCGATCTTCGATTTCCTGAATGCCGGCCTGCTCGGCTCGGACAAGGAATTTACAAGTTTTACCAAGCGCCTGGCGGCGCTGCCGCACAATTCCTACCGCCCCTTGCGAGAGCTAGTGCGGCCTTATATTCTGCGACGGCTGAAGACCGACAAAACGGTCATCGCCGATCTGCCGGATAAAACTGAACTCAAGGCGTTCTGCCAGCTCAGCCGGAAGCAGGCGGCGCTTTATCAGCAAGCCGTCGAGGAGCTTGAACGGCGGCTTAAGAAAGTTGCAGGGATCGAGCGTAAAGGCCAGGTGCTGGCGTTCCTGTGCGGTTAAAGCAGATCTGCAACCATCCGTCGCAGTGGCTGGGCGACGGGGCATGGAACCCGAAAGACAGCGGTAAGTGGGCCCGCTTGCGCGAGATCGTTGAAACCATCGCCGCCAAACAGGAAAAGGTCTTGGTGTTTACACAGTTTCGCGAACTGACCCGGCCGCTCGAAGCGTTTCTGGGATCGTGTGTTCGGACGCCCCGGGCTGGTCCTGGATGGCGAGACAGAAGTCAGAAAGCGCAAAGAGCTGGTGCGGCAATTCCAGGAAGAGGAGAGAATTGGTTTCTTCGTGCTTTCGCTCAAGGCGGGAGGCTCGGGACTCAACCTCACAGCCGCTTCGCACGTGGTGCACTTTGACCGCTGGTGGAATCCGGCGGTGGAGAACCAGGCGACCGATCGTGCCTACCGCATCGGCCAGACCAAGAACGTCTGGTGCACAAGTTCGTCTGCCGCGGGACGGTGGAAGAGAAGATTGACAAGCTGATTGAATCGAAGCAGCAGCTTTCGAAAGACTTGCTCGAAGGCGGCGCCGATTTTTTGCTCACGGAAATGAACGACGAGGATCTGCTGAGGCTCGTGGCGCTCGACCTAAACGGCGCCCAGGCGGAGGTGTGAAGAATGTACTACGGAGGCAGGGGATGGCGACCCTATGTGTCTGCCGCACAGCGACAAGCGCAAGCGATGCGCAAGATCGCGCAGTTGAAGAAAAAGGGGTACGTCGTCTCGCCTGTCGAGATTGAAGGCCGCGGCATTGCTACAACGTTCTGGGGAAAAGCCTGGTGCGAGAACCTGGAACGTTACAGTGATTACGCAAATCGTCTGCCGCGCGGCCGCACTTACGTCCGCAATGGTTCCGTGATCGATCTGCAGATTGCCTTCGGTGAAGTGAAAGCGCTTGTGAGCGGCTCGTCCATCTATAAAGTCGCCGTGGAAATCACACCCGTCAGCAAGGCGCGTTGGAAATCTATCTGCAAGGACTGTGCCGGGGCTATTGATTCCCTGGTGGAGTTGCTACAAGGCCGATTTTCCAAGGGAGTCATGGAGCGAATTTGCAAAGAAAACAGTGGACTGTTCCCCTCGCCAAAGGAGATTCGATTTTCGTGCAGTTGCCCGGACTGGGCTTATATGTGCAAGCATGTCGCCGCCGTGCTCTACGGCATCGCCGCGCGCCTCGACCGCCAGCCCGAGCTCCTGTTTCGGCTTCACCAGCTGGACGAAAAGGAACTCATCAGCAGCGCCGGTAGAGGGCTTCTTCTCGCAAAGAAAGGAGGAGTTTCCGGGAAAATTCTGTCTGCCGGCAATCTTTCTGAACTGTTCGGACTGGATCTCGCCAAAAACAGCGCACTTACCTCCCCATTGTCTTCAAATCGCGCAAGTCAGAACAAGAGTGCGAAGGAAACGCGAGGGCGCAAACAGGTTGTCCGTCCCGGCGGACGACGGCGGTCGCGATAAGCCATCAGCCGATGTGTTTTCTCTGTTCTCGTGGCTGCTTGCATGCTCAGAGCAGTTGGCTCAGGAAAGTCCTGGCCGGAACAACAACGGGCCGATGGACGCGGAAGCAGTCCGCCGGCTGATAGGCGAGGCTCACCAGTGGCTGATAGGCATGAGCCGGCCGGGTCTGTGCTTGAAAGGGAGTGAGGGCCGGTGACAGGCTCGTGTCACTCATCTTCACGTCGAGCTGGAACCAAGTGCGGTTTGCGAGAATTTCGTCCGACTCAAGATCAACGAGATACGGTTAGACTGCGTAACATTGTTAAGTGGAATGGATCGGAAGCACCGAAGGCATCCTTCGAACGTGCGCCGATCAACCGAGGCAGTGAGGATTTGCGATAAGATGATTTCGCTACTCTCCTAAGGAACACCTCTACATGGTGCAGGTTTGTGTGGGAGTGAGTTCGAAGCCGAGTACTCGGGCCTGTTTGTGGAGCCGGCTTCGAGCTGCTGGTGATATCGCACTTCGTGCTGTGCGCAGGTAGTCTCTTGGTAGGACTTCCCGGTGGTCAGTAGGTGATAGATGATGCGTGCAAGTTTGTGTGCCGCAGCAGTGATCGCTTTGGGAGTGCCCAGTTTTGTGCGCATCCGGCGATAATATTGACCGAGGCAGGAGTGGTTTCCATGCAGCGATTGCGCCGCCATTCTTAGAGCCGTGGCGGCACGATTCTTCACGGACAGTACTTTTCCACCATTGATGCGGTTGTCTGGACATAATCCGAGCCAGGATGCGAACGCCGAAGCGTTGGCAAAGCGCGAAAGATCAGGGCCGATTTCCGCCAGCAGCGTGTGGGCAATGAGGGTGTTCACCCCTGGGATCTGGGTTAGGTCAACGCCGAAGATTCGATATAAATGGCTACGGAGGTCGAAGCGAAGCTCGTTGCGGCGGGGTTTGTGACGGTCCTGCGATTTCTGCAGGGGGTGCTGCGTCAGATCAACCTTCGACTGGAACGTAGCCAGACATCGTTCGATTTCCACGTCGCACGCGGCGATCAACTGCCCGGCACATGCGATAGAGGCTAGGTCCATTGCGTTCGAAATCGCAAAATGCGCGGTCAAGAAAACTTCTTCGAATCCTCGCGGGAAATTGCGGCGTGCCGGAAGTTAAATTTGAACTGCCCGTGGATATCGGCAAAGTCGACCTGCGGCAGCAGGCGGCCCTAATCTCCGATCTCTCGGTAACTACAAGGCGGTTGGCCGTTTGGTAGGGGTGAACGTCGCGTATTCACGGCCGACGCGCTAAAACGTGTGGATCAAATGCGATGGAGCTCCCAGGCCATCCGTCTTGAGCAGCATCGCCGGCCACCGTGCCACTCGTTCGTGGCTCGGGTTGAACTCATCGACATAGAGTCCGAAACTTGTCTCGTAGCGCAAACTACAAACCTTAGCCTGAATGGTTGCTTTGCAGAGACGTCCACACCCTCCCTTTGTGCCACGTTGTCCTGTGAGTTCGATTGGTATTGCCAGCACTGACATTTCAACGATCCGTCGCATGTGTCCGAGCTATTGGGGCGCACTCCCTTCGCAATCGCCTAAGCAATGTGCGAGCCATCTCAGTGCTTCGCCGAGTAAGCAGCCGCCGAATTTCCCCTCGTGATTCCCCCGTCCAGACCATACTTCCGGTAAATGATTCGGTTCCCAGCCGGTCAACGCTTTTCAGAATCCAGGACAGCGGTTCGTTATCCAATCGCCGCCCCGGCCGAATTGCTTGAGCCGCTCAACGAGCGACACGTGCAGGGCTGGACGACGGTGATTGGTGAAGCAGGGTGTTACGTCCGCGCAGCCGACACGCTTCCCGCTGGAGCGGTCGCGCAGTTGCGCATCGAACGGGAAGGCGGGAGCTTTGAGAGTTGGGTGCGCGTGGTCCACGCAGTGCCAGCAACGGGCATGGGGCTGGCATTCTTCGATACGGAACAGCCGCAACGGGGAATTCTAAAGGGCTGGATTGAAAAAGTTACGTCCGTGATGCAGCGGGAGATCGAAAAAACTACTGAACTGGCTGGATTCAGACAATTATCCGCCGACAACTCTGGCCGAGCTATCTTTAGGCGAGGACCAATTACTTTGATCGTTCGAAGCGATGGTAACTGGGTGTGTTACACGGAAACCTGTGGCGACAGAAGACCTTACTGTGATGGCACGGATTTCAAATCACTCGTGCGTTTCTTGCAATATGAGTCCGCCTCCACAACGAAAAAAAGCCTCAAGAACTGAGTGTTCGCAGAACCGCACAGTCGTCAAATTTTGCTGGAATGGAGCGAACCGATGCGTGCGTTTCAACGGCGGCAACTCTCTGTATCATGTCGTCAGCTGACTTTTGAGCGCCACACCGGATTGTCGCTCGCCAAAACTGAAAACGGCCAACCAAATCACTCGTTCCGGCGAGGCAACGCAAATCGTTCCCTTTTAGGCGGTCGTTTGTAGTTGCTGGTGTCGCGACCGAACGAAGTTCCGTACCTGTGCCTTTGAGCAATGGACGAGCGACCCAATCGGCGCAGATTCAGAGCCGATGCGAGAGGGCGACGATTTCGGCGTGGAGGACGAGTGGACTTCAGAAACCCTGCGGGAGCGACACAATAATCATCTATACGGACTTTCATCGGCACAACTCCAACTGGAGTTCCGACGGAGAATAGGCAACAACGCAAAACGCGCCCGTCCGCTTCGTACTGCCCAACCGGAGGACTAGGCAAGATTTGCGCACAAATTGGCAAGCCCTTGAGCTAGGCATGGGAGTACACTCTCTTGGGGCGCAGCCGGCGGTATGGATGTAAGAAATATCGGATGCCGCCGAAATGTGCTATGCCTCAACGTCTTCAGCAGCAAAGGGGATTTGGAATGGCTCGCAAAGACGACTCATCGAACGGCATGAATGTCAGCCGCCGCAATTTCCTAAAATCGACTGGCGTTGTGACCCTCGCCGCCACAGTGGTTGTACCGGCGGAGGCAGCGCAGAGCGGACCAGCGGCGGTTGGTCCGGGCGAAGTGCCCGTGCGGCTCAACGTAAATGGTCGGCAAATCGATCTGATGATCGAGCCTCGCGTCACTCTCTTGGATGCGCTACGCATGCGCGCGAATCTGACGGGCAACAAGCGGGGATGCGATCGTGGCGCTTGCGGCGCCTGCACGATGATCGTCGATGGCCGGCCGGTTTACTCCTGCTCGACGCTCGCGATTGAGGTGCAGGGCAAACAGATTCGCAATGTGGACGGTCTCGCGAAGGGCGACAAATTGCATCCCGTGCAGCAGGCGTTCTGCGATAACGACGCGCTGATGTGCGGTTTCTGCACGCCGGGATTCATCATGGCGAGCGTCGGACTCCTTGAAAAAAATCCGAATCCCACGCCGGAAGAGATCAAAAAAGGGCTCGACGGAAACATCTGCCGGTGCGGCACATTCCCGCGGATCTTCGAAGCCGTGTCGAGTGTAAGGGGGTGCAGCATGGCTAATAGGCCCGAACCTGCCCGGCAGCGTGGACGAGGACCATCGATGCCGCCGGTTGCTCCTGAGTTCGATTGGCCAGCAAAACCTGAAGTGATCGGCACGCACGTAAAACGCGTCGACGGCCCCGACAAGGTAAGCGGCCGCGCGAAATACACGTTCGACATTTCCCGTCCCGGGATGTTGTACGCACGCGTTGTCCGCTCGCCGTATCCGCACGCGCGCGTCGTGTCGGTCGACTTATCGGCAGCCCTGCGCGCGCCCGGCGTCAAGGCCGCGCTCGTTTGGCGCGATCCGTCCGATACGCAGAACAACCGCGCGATGTTCCAGGGCGATGAGGTAGCCGCGGTCGCCGCCGATACAGAGGAACGTGCGATCGATGCCGCTCGATTGATAAAGGTTCAGTACGAGGTTCTGCCGCACG
Organism: uncultured Acidobacteriota bacterium; assembly: GCA_963753205.1. Lineage (GTDB taxonomy): Bacteria > Acidobacteriota > Terriglobia > Acidiferrales > UBA7541 > Palsa-295. Next base: position 35,763 of record CAVWBL010000011.1, read on the forward strand.
TAACCGAGGTCTCAAGGGCGCTCGATGGAACGGCGCCCGAGGTGTTCACGGGCGGAAACGTGCGGCCGAGGTCCGGCCTGCAGCAGAACGGCGACCTGGCGGCGGGCTTTCAGTCGGCGGCGCACACAATCGACGAAACCTATTCGTGCCCGGTGATCACGCACGTCTGCATGGAAACGCACGGTACGGTTTGCGAATGGGACGGCGATAAGCTGACCGCATGGATTTCGACACAGGGCATTAACGCCGCGCGCGAGAACTTCGCGAGTGCGTTGGGCATTCCGCAGGCGAACGTGCGCGTCATCTGCCAATACATGGGCGGGGGCTTCGGCAGCAAGGCGCTTGAGCGTCGGCGCGGAGGGTATGATCTGCGCCAAACTCGCAAAAATGGCCAACGCACCAGTCAAGCTGATGCTCGATCGTAAAGAGGAGCATCTGGCGACGGGCAATCGGCCGTCGGCAGCAACGCAAATCAAAGGTGGGGGTTGCGGCCGACGGCATCATCACCGCGTTCGATGCCGAGTCCTGGGGCACGGGCGGCGCGGGTGCAAGCTGCCGGTTTCCCGCTGCCTTACATTTATCAGATCGCGAATCGCCGCCGCTCGCACAAAGACGTATTCATCAATGCCGGTCAGCAGCGGCCCATGCGAGCGCCGGGCCATCCGCAGGGCTCGTTCAACACCGAAATCATGATGGACGAGCTGGCGGACAAAGTAAGCATGGATCCGATCGAGTTTCGGATCAAGAACCTGCCGCCCGAGGCGCCGAACGCGATGTGGCGCATCGTATCTGCGCGAGGGCGCCACTGCTTTCGGATGGGACAAGCGGCATCCAACCGGCGACAAGACTCCTGGACCGATCAAAACCGGCATGGGCGTCGCGATTAATACGTGGGGCGGCGGCGGCCGTGGACCATCGCAGGCGCATTGCGAAATCGCCTCCGACGGCGGCGTCATCATGCGTCTCGGGTCACAGGATCTCGGTACAGGTACACGCACACTTGTCGCGGTGATCACCGCCGATTCGCTGGGACTCCAGCCGTCACAGGTGACGCCGCAAATTGGCGACACACTTTACGGCGTCAGCGCCCTTTCTGGCGGTAGCACGACTGCCGCGAGCATCAGTCCCGGGATCCGAATCGCCGCGATTAAGGCACTCGATGCGTTGAAGGAGAAAGTGCGCATGCGCTAGGCGTCGATGCCTCAACGCTCGTCGCAGAGGACGGACGCATTTACGTGAAGGATGAGCCGTCGAAGGGAATGTCCTGGGCTGATGCCTGCAAGCAGATTGGTCCGCAACCGATCACGGCCGACGGCGACTGGCAGCCGGGCCTGACATCGGTGACAACAAGTGGCGCTCAGTTTGCCGAAGCTACAGTCGACGTCGAAACGGGGATTGTTCGCGTGAAGCGCGTTCTCGTGCTACAGGATTGCGGTCTGGTGGTTAGTCGGCTTACCGCCGAGAGCCAAGTGTATGGCGGAGTGATCGGGTCGCTCAATTTCGCTCTGTTTGAAGATCGGATTCTTGATCGCAATACCGGCCAGATGGTCAATCCGAACATGGAGTGGTATCTGCTCGCGGGCATGTCCGATATTCCCGCAGATCGAGGTCCGGATCAAGGATCAGCCGGAGCGTGGCGTCATCGGTCTCGGCGAGCCGCCAACGGTCTCAACTGCGGCCGCGGTTGCGCTCGCGGTGAGAAATGCAATTGGCGTGACGGTGCGCACTCTGCCGCTAACGCCGGCTACGATTCTGCGGCGCCATCCAACAGCAGACAGAAGGTATGACGAAAGACGGCGGGCCGATCAGGAGGCTTTGTGAAAGCATTTGCTTACGTCAACCCGGCGAATGAAAAAGAGGCGGTGGCCGCGCTCTCTCCGCAGTTTGAGGAGGCGCTTCCCCTCGGCGGCGGCCAGGACCTGCTGGCGCGCATGAAGGATTACATCACGCAGCCGGAACGGATCGTCAACGTGAAGGGAGCATTGGATTCTACGGTCACACCGTTCAAGGGCGGCTTGCGTATTGGCGCGGCAGTGAAGATCGTCGACTTGGCCGAGCACGACGAAGTGGCGCGCATGTATCCGGCGATCAGCGCGGCCGCGATCGAAATCGGTACGCCGCAGATCCGGAATCAAGGCACGGTCGGCGGCAATCTGAACCAGCGGCCACGTTGCTGGTATTTCCGGAACGAAGAGTTCGTTTGTTTCAAAAAGGGCGGCAACACCTGCTTCTCGCTTACCGGCGAAAACCAGTTCCACGCGATTTTCGGCGGCGGCCCCAGCTTTATCGTGCATCCATCGAGTCTCGCGGTGCCGATGGTCGCCTATGACGCGACGTTCCGCATCGCCGGACCTAAAGGCGAGAGGATGGTGCCTGCAGCAGAGTACTTTACACTTCCCTCACAAAACGTGCGGTCGGAAAACGTACTCGCGCCGAACGAGCTGCTGACGCATGCAATCCTGCCCGCTCCTGGAAACGTCAAGAGCGGACACTACGAAGTCCGGTACAAAGCCGCGCATGACTGGCCGATTGCTTTTGCGACGGTGCTGCTTGCGATGAGCGGCTCAACCGTACGGTCGGCTCGCGTGATCATGGGTGCTGTTGCGCCAATCCCGTGGCGTTCGCAGCCGGCCGAGCAGGCGCTTGCGGGAAAAACATCACGGAGGAGACGGCGACCGCCGCCGCTGAAGCAGCTTTGAAGGACGCCACTGCGCTCAGCCAGAATGCTTACAAAATCCAGGTCGCGAAGACGGCCGTCAAGCGCGCTATCCTGCGCGCGGCCGGCATACAAACCGTCTGAAGAAGAGGAGTCGATATGCAATCCTTAAATTCGCCGAAAATTATCGTTGGCGTGCACTGCCTTAAGCTTCGAACGAAAGGCATGTACGTGCAGTCGATTGTAGACCCCGCCGAATCGACGTTTTACGACCAGTACGAGACGTCCGCCTATTGGTGTGTGTCGACGCAGACGGGCTTCGGCCCCGACGGTCAGCCCGTTCGGCCGGATACGTGCCAAGGTGGCCGCGGATGTTGCAAGTTCTAGCCCTAATCAATCGAGGCCGCGTTACTGCTGCGGAAGATTCGTCACTCGCTGTCGCCTCGCAGCTTAGCGATATCTTTCGTCGGCGCGCAACCGAAGAACCGGCTGTATTCCCTGCTGAACTGAGACGGACTCAAATACCCAACCTGCCGGCAGGCCGCGCTCGCGTCCGCCATTGTGGATAACATCAGCCGCCGCGCCTCTTGCAGCCGCAACACTTTCTGATAGTGCAGCGGGCTCATTGAAGTGACCGATTTAAAGTGATCATGAAAAGACGAAACGCTCATGTTCACGAGTTCGGCCAGTTCTTCCACTTTCATCGGCTGGGCAAAATTGGCGCGCAGCCAGGCAATCGCCTTCGCGAGCCGTCGGACGCTCGACTCCGCGAGACCCATCTGCGCCACCCAAGTTCCGATGTGGCTGCGCAGCAGCCGGATCAAAATCTCCTCAATGACAAGAGGCGCAAGCAACTCTACATCTGCGGGCTGAGCGAGACATTCGACCAATCTGATCCCGGCATTGACGATGGCCGCATCGAGCGGGGCGGCGTAAACAGCCCTCCTTTCCTGAATAGCAGGCAGGCCGCGCGGAAATACTCTCAAGACAAGCTCGGCAATTTTGCTCGGATCGAAGTCCAACCTCATAGCAAGGTAAGGCTCCGAGGCGTTTGCCAATGTGACCTGCGCTGCAACCGGAACAGAAACGGAAAATGCGAGCATGCGCGTGGTGTCGTACTTGTAGACTTCCCTTGCGACGATGACGGTCTTTGCCCCCTGCGCGATGATGCACAGCGCGGGCACGTGAATCGCATGGACGCACTCCCGACTTACGCGAGAAAACCGGCTAACGTGCAGCCCCTGAACGCAGAGGTCGAATGTTCCGTCGTGAGGCGCGTATCTGGCAATCTGCCACGCTAGTTGGGCAGTGTCAGCGTTCGTCTCTGCGCTCTTAAGCGTCCGCTGCAGAGACGACGCCTTGGAGCGAGTCTTCACTGTTATGGGAGTAGATCCCTTGCTCATGACGGTGACGTATCCGCTTAGCGGCCCACAAGTTTTTGTAGCTGTTCGGGATAACGAGCGCCCTGTACCAGAATCTGTGACGCAACGGCATCCAGTCCGTGCAAATCGGCGGGCGAAAGCTCAACGTTCACCGCGCCCAGATTTTCCTCGAGACGGTGCAGCTTGGTTGTGCCGGGGATCGGAACGATCCACGGTTTTTGCGCCAACAGCCACGCGAGGGCGATCTGAGCGGGTGTTGCATTTCTTTGTTGCGCAAATCTGGCAAGCAATTCGACCATGGCTTGATTGGCTTTGCGATTCTCCGGCGTAAAGCGAGGAACAATATTGCGGAAATCGCTCTTGTCAAACTGCGTGTCCGTGCTGATTTTCCCAGTAAGGAATCCTTTTCCGAGAGGGCTGAACGGAACAAAACCAATGCCGAGTTCGTCGAGCGTTGGCATCACCGTGGTTTCGGGCTCTCTCCACCACAATGAATATTCGCTCTGAAGGGCAGTAACCGGTTGCACGGCGTGCGCGCGCCGGATGCTCTGCTCTCCTGCCTCTGAGAGGCCGAAATGTTTCACCTTGCCTTCCTGAATCAATTCTTTCACCGCACCCGCGACGTCTTCGATCGGAACGTTCGGATCGACGCGATGCTGATAGAACAGGTCAATCGTATCGGTATTCAGGCGTTTCAGCGACGCTTCGGCGACCTGCCTGATGTGGTCCGGCCGACTATTGAGGGCGGGAAAGTTTTTGACGTCGAAGCCGAATTTTGTGGCAATCGCCACCTGATCGCGAAACGGGACGACGGCTTCGCCCACAAGTTCCTCGTTTTTAAACGGGCCGTATGCCTCGGCCGTATCGAAGAATGTGACGCCGCGTTCGAATGCGGCTCGGATCAGGGCGATGCCGTCCTTCTTGTCCACGGCGGGACCGTATCCGGAACTCAATCCCATGCAGCCGAAGCCGAGAGCTGAGACTTCCAAATTGCTTTTACCAAGTTTGCGCTTCTGCATGGGTTCCCCCTCGGCAATATTCAGTGTGAGGCTGGGTTGCTTCGTAGCGGGTCCCGGCGACCAGAGCCCTCTAACTTAATAGTGAATTACTGCAAACCGAAAAGAGTGTAGCGCGGCCAGAGGGCAAAGCGCTTGCCTATTCAGCGAAAGTACTTGCCTAATCCTCTAAAGGGGTTGTTTTCAGAAGACACGGACCTGTGCCATCGCCGATCGCTGCTATCTGGCCGAGTTTCACTGATCGACGTGCACCGATTCTACGCAACGGGTCAGTATGACAGTCTCTTATCAATGAGTGAGTAAGTCTCGCATACGCGGTTTCTCCTGGTTTCTCCCCGGTAGGCGATTTCGTAGCGGTGAGAGCCGCCCGGGTCCACAAACCTCAACAAATCTCAACCGCGCCGTGCCAAATCATTCCATCCAAATCAGTTATTTTCCGAGGAATTCAATAGGTTTCAATGAGGGCTCGAATCCGGTTCGGGACCAGGAGGTCGGTGGTTCAAATCCACTCGCCCCGACCATTCTTTTCAATGAGATACGAACCTCTAAAGTAGAGCTTCTGGTCTTGAGCCAGGTGCTCGACCGGAAATCCTCATGATAAATGCTTTTCCGGTCCAAGGGTGCTGATATTTCGGCTACAAAAGCAACTATGTTTCCGGCATATGCCCTGCCTCATGGTATCGCCACCATTTGGCGCTGACTCAATTCTCGTCCGGATCAGAGGTCTGTCCTTCGCAGGCATGCTCTACCTATCTTCACTGAAATATTCAGAGGGCCTTTAACTGTAACTCTAGCAGCTCGTGACTGGCGTAGCGATGTCGGTTTTCTGAAGGAAGGGACCCCGGCTTTTCAAAACCTTTCCCCCCGGAGTTCCTCTCTCACCTGATGCCGTGAAGTCTGCCCTAACGGGACTCCGGATGTCTAGTCAGCCCTCCTTGAAAATACTGGCCGTGTTCGAACTTGGTTAAAAGGGGTAGAGATGGACCCGCCGGGCTTGTGGGAACTGTGAAAAAGCCACGCGTCGTGTGCGGGGCTTTTTCAAGCCGCTGTGGGAATCCGCGTTTTGTGCGGATTTCCATCAGCGGCGTCAGTTTCCACAAGCCTTCTTTGGTTTGCTTTTTCTGCATTTTTTCGTTCTTCACCGTTTTTCCATGAAAAATGGCGCGTCAGGATGCCCTAAGAACGACGCTAGCTGTTTCGGTCGACCTCTAACATCCCCCCGATCTGCTCTCTGTAGCGGTTTCCCGCGTGCCGCATCGGTTCGTGATCTCATCCTGCCCGTTCTTGGGCCTGCTGAGGCAAGCTGGGTTTCAGGCGTGGCCGGTAAGATTCGCCATCGATTACCAGATCGTACGCGTTGCTGGTAAAGCGATCGATGGCGCTCTGTGCCCGCACGGGATCGGCAAACGTGGCCAGCCATTCATCCGGGCCGCGATTCGAGGTGACGATGATCGAACTGGTGCGGTAACGCTCCAGCAGGATGTCGTAGAGATCACGACTGTCGGTCGAATCCATGGCGTCCATCGCAAAATCATCCAGCAGCAACAGGTCCACAGAGATCAGCTTGCGCAGTTCCGCCTCATGGCTGTTATCCAGCCGCGCGTGCTTCAGCGTCTTGAGCATTTGCTCGGTGCGCACGGCCAGCACACTGGCACCGCGTCGGCAGGCGATGTGCCCCAGGGCATGGGCCAAAAACGTCTTGCCCACGCCCACTGGGCCGACGATGGCCACGTGAGCATGAGCATCGAGAAAACGCAAGGAGACGAGCTCGTTCAGTAGCGCACGATCGAAAGTGACCTTGGCCGTGGGATCCCACGACTCCAGATGCATGGTGGGGTCCAGATGTGCCTTCTGCGCCCGTAGGGAGACCGCCAGGCTGTCACGTCGCGTGACTTCGTCGCTGAGAACCAGCAGCAGCCAATCCTGGTGAGGCATTTTCTGTTGACGGGCGAGCACGAGCCGCTCGGGCAAAGTATCCAGCATGCGCGAGAGCTTAAGCCGCCGCAGCACGATTTTCAGATCGGGACTGATCACTTCGGTGGTCATTGGGGATCATCTCCTTTTTTCGAGGATGGCTCGCACGAGGCGAGCGGAAGGGCGTACTGGCTAGCCGGCCGTAAGAAGCGCGCCGAGGGGAGCGGTGCGTGTGGCGCCGCGGCGGATGGCGTGGCCGCCTGCTCGAGCATGCGCTGGAGGCGCTGGACGTCGAGCATCTCCGCATTCAGGGCGATCGCACAGACCTCATTGACCCGAGCGGCCCCATAACGGCGCGCCAGGCCTAACAAGGCATACACACGCCGCATACGCGTCCAGGGCAAGGGGTTGTCGAGTAGCGCCGCAGCAAAACGGCCGACTGCCTCGCCATGACTGGCGGCCTGCCGCTGGAGTGATCGAACATCTCGCAGGGCATAGACACTGCGCTCGACTGGATAATCCTGCGCATCGATGGAGCGGCTGCCGGGTGGTTTCCGCGGATGAGTTTTAATCAGTACATTGCGGTGGTAGAAACGAACGGTCTGTTGATCGGCCCGGGCCGACAAGAACTCCCCCACGTAGGAACGCGGAACGGAATAGAGAGCTTTGCCGACCACGACCAACTGGTCACGAGGGACTTTCGGCTCGCTCCACAGCGGGATGTCGTACGGCGTCGTCGGCGCCGGCAAGAGCACGGACTGCTCCTCGGCTTCGAAGTGCTCTCGCGGTGGGCGTTGCGTGCGACTATGGCGGCGCAGGCCATACTCCTCGCGGCACCAATGACAGGCATGCACGCGCGCATCCTCGAGCGTGAGGAGTACTTCGCCCGCAAAGCAATCGTCGCGTACGGTGGGAACCGCTCGCTCGACCCGGCCTTTATCCTGCGGATGCCGCACGCGGCCGGGTCGATATGAAACCCACGCGCCTGCGTGTACTCGAGAAACGCCGGCGTGATGCGCGGGGTGAGCGCATCCTGCTGCACGATAATCGCCTTGGTGTTATCGGGAATCAGCACCAGGAAAATGCCACCGAAAAACTCCCAAGCCGCTTCACACGCCTCGATCGCGCGCGCGGTGGTTTCCTCGAAGGTGGGATAGACAAACCGGTGGCGCGAGCAAACCGCGGTAAAGATCCAGGCCCGAAAACGCCGACGCTTCTGTGAGCTCAGCGGAAGCGTGAGCCAGCCCACCCAGCCCGTATCGACTTGCAGTTCCTGGCCGGGTTCGCCGTCGAGGACCGGGATGGTCGTCGCCGCTTGTCCAAACTGCAGCTCGCTCGACCGCAAAGCGGTACAGCGTGGGATAGCCGATCGACACGCCCTGCCGCACGAGCAGTTTGCGAATCTTGGTGAGCCGCAGCCCTTCCGCCAGCCAGTGTTCAATCGCCGCGCGATGTTCGATACAACGCGCCCAGCCCTCGCCACGGGGACGTCCGCCGCTCGGCTGCAACGCCAGCAGGACGTGGCGGACCTGCTCGTCACTGAGCGTCTGCAGCGGAGCTCGCAGCCCCGCCGCTTCTGCCGCACTCAAATACCGGCGCACCGTCTTTGGATCGAGGCCCAGCTGGGCGGCGATCCGCTTCTTCGGCACCCGCGCCTGCCGGAGCCGAAGGACTTCCCTGAACTCGATCATCGTGACCTCGCGATACATCCACGCCTCCTGCCTGGCCTCGGCCAGAACCGGAGACCTCTATCGCGCGATCAGGCGAGGGGGAAAGGTTTTGAAAAAGTTCCCCCGCAAGGGGGGAAAGGTTTTGAAAAAATGCTCAGGAAGGGGTCCCTAGGTTCCGAAAACTGACATAGCGATATTTTGAAGTGACAGACCACTTCATACGAGCAGCAAAGTCGTTTTGCGCTGTAATCACAATCGAGCGTAAATGACTGCCTTAGGGTCGAAATCCGCAGGCTGCGCCCACGGCCTCTCGCGCCCGGCGGAAATCTCAAAACAGGAAGCCAGCTTCGACGACGCCACGAGCCTGAGTGTCGTTGGAGCCGAGTCTTCCAAAACCGTCGCCTGGCGTCATGGCCCTCACGTGAACGACGGAGCCTTCCACGCGAAGGAAGAAAGCGCCTTTTTGATATGTTGGGGTCAGTGTGAAGGAAAAGGCATTGCTGTCAGGCCCGTATAGTAGATTTACGGATCCGCTTGCTAAGTTCCCGCTGCTCGTTATGTATTCGGGGCGAAGAGCAAGGGAGAGGCCGTGCTTGAAATTGTAGTTGAATAACAGCGCACCGCCATTTGTCGTTGCACCTCTGGAGATCCCCGCCTTCAAGTTTTTGGGTACGTTCGTGTATTGCCAATACGGCTGGATGTACCAATTTCCATGGCTGTACGTGTATATCAAGTTGCAGATCGCGCTGTTATTTTGCACAGGAACTGCAGTTGACGTGTATCCAGTGTGCCCGGCGTTGCCGCCGGCGACGAACGAAAGCGTGTTCGCGGAATTCAACGCGTAAGCGATGGAGCCGCTGAGCCAGGTGTAGCGGTTCGAGTAAAATCCATCATTCCAGCTCACCGAGGTTGTGAGTTGTTTCCACGCCCCATTGAGCTGTACGCCCCTGTTGATGGCGTTTTCCTGATTCCACAAAAGCCCGCGCTCGATATTCAAGTTTTCAAAGCTGAATGTGTACTCGGCTCCGATCAACGTCGGTAGCTCGCCTATTTCCGCCGAGAAATTCCCTTTGACCAGTTTTAAATACCCGACAGGCAAGGGGCCGTACAAAGCCGAAAGCGTCTTGTCCGTCGAAGTGAATGGCACTCCCAAATCGGAAATATTGTAAGCGCCGCCTTGCAAGTAGAACTGCCACCACCCGTTCGTCTTTTGGAGAAAGATCTGGGCGTTGCTGACGTCCCAATGCGATGCGGCGTCTGGCGGCACCCAGTTGTCTTGGACCAACCCCATTCCACTGAGAATGCCTGTGATGGAAACAGTTCCAAACGGCCCCGCTTCAACGGTGTGAGGGATCGCCGTCTGAAGCGGAGCCGTCATGGACGGGGTGGGAAGCGGCTGTGGAGCGGCAGGCGCGGAAGCCTGTGCCGCCGCGGCAGATGTTGCCTGGCTTTGTTGGGATGATGTCGTTAAGCCTTGATTAGGGGCTGCCGCTGGCTGCTGTCCGAACATAGGCAATGTGAGAAAAGAACCGAGCACGAACATCATAAATATTTTGGTCCGCACCTTTGATACTCCCTCCGGAACTCGTCAAGTTCTTCTTTCAGCTAAAAGGTATTTGCCAGCGGTTTCGGTGACATGTGTCACACTCCGCTGCGGCGCTGCTGCCGAATAGACCCAATTCCCGAAACCAACTGCGTAATGAGATTTCGACTCCCTCTCTTTCGCCGCCGTCAAATATGTGAAAAGTCGGATGAGAAACATCTCCCAGTTCCAGTGGCGCCCGAACGATCTGGTTCGAGGAGCAATAATCGAAACGATGTGACGACCGTGATCGCGAAGAACTTGTTCGAGCTTTCGATTCGACTCAGAACTTGCGTTTCGCGGACGCCCGAAAAGTAGACGACCTTCTGAAGTTGTCGTTCAAGCGTTTCAATTGGAACTGGCAGATCATCCAGGGCGCATTGGTGTGGACTCTCCTCTGCCCAGAGCAGCGTGACTTCTGCCCTCAGTTCGTTTGCCAGCCTTGCAGCGGTCTTCAGTGCGGCAATTGTGCCTTGCGTGGACGTGCGGACGACGATCACGCGAAGGCGGTTCTGCTCGCAATTCGTAAAACAGCCAAGCTGGATAGCCGAATGCGGGAATACCGTGACCGAGTCATGCGTATGGTTAAGCGCGTTCATCTGCCAGACAGTAGCGCCCATGCCGTTAATGAGGCATAAACGATTTCTCATGACTTTCTAAACAGATGTTTCGACTTGAGACCGGCCATTTGCACGAAATCGGGGGAAAAGCAGTTTTAATAAGATTTATGAATTTCGTAGAAATTGTTTATGCCGTTTTTATGTCTAGCACCGTAACGTCTGTCGACAGCACCTCCTGTGACAACTCTTATGACGGACCAATTCCAACCGGGCGACCACCTGGACGCATATCTGATAGAAGGCCGAGTGGCGAACGGCGGGATGGCATATGTCTACCGAGCCAGGGACATAGAAAATAAACGGACTGTGGCGATCAAGATTCCGCACTTCGAAGCGGAATCCGATCCACTTCTGTTTGACCGTTTCAAGCGCGAAGAAGAAATCGGGAAGAAACTCAACCATCCGAGCGTAATGAGAGTTTTTGAGCCAAATGACCGCAGCCGGCTTTACATGGTCACGGAATGGATAGACGGTCAACTGCTGCGGGACGTACTAACAAAAGAGAAGAAGCTCGAAACAGACCGGGCTGTGCGACTCACCATCGCGATCTGTGAAGCACTTGGCTATATTCATTCGCATGGTGTTGTTCATCGAGATTTGAAGCCTGAGAACATCATGGTGGATGCAGAGGGTGGAATTAAGCTCATCGATTTTGGAATAGCCGCCAGCCGAGGCACCCGACGTCTGACATTTGGCAAACTCACGCGGACGATGGGAACCGCTGATTACATTTCGCCGGAACAGATAAAGTCTAACCGCGCTGATGCGCGCAGCGACATTTATGCGTTGGGAGTCATGCTATATGAAATGCTAACTGGCGAGATGCCATTTCGGGGCCCGAATGCGCTCGCTATTATGAACGATCGTTTGCTAAACGACCCGGTTCCGCCTCGCGAACTGAATTCTCAAATCTCACCAGAATTGCAGGAAATTATCTATCGTGCTCTGGAACGCAAACCGGAAAACCGTTATGCAAAGGCGAGTGAGTTCGAATACGACCTGCGCAACCAGAATTCCGTTGGTGTCTCCGATCGAAACGAACTGCGGAGCTGGAAGGTACGGCGCGAGGCAAAATCCAGGGTGCTGTTGCGCTACGCGGCGTTTGCGCTGCTTCCCATTGTGATTTTCATCATGCTCCTCATCGTCGCTCGGCAAAAATGACCGATATCCGCCGAAATGCCGGTCAATCGTAGTATGCTCTCCCCCCTGCGAGTGACCCGCGCATCGTTACCATGACTTCTGCTCCCAACTTAAAAGTAAGCCACGTTCTAGCAAGAGGTGCTTTCCGGATTGTCGGTCGCGTTTTGCTCGCGCTCGCGTTCGTTGCCGCAACTACTTTTGTCTTTTCTCGCCTGATTCCAGTGAACTCGACGACGGTGGGCTTCTTGTACTTGGTCGCGGTGCTGATGATCGCGACCGCAGGAGGCCTTGTTGAATCCACAATGGCTTCCATCGCGGCGATGCTATGCTTCAACTTCTTTTTTCTGCCTCCCGTAGGGACATTCACAATCGCCGATCCGCGCAACTGGGTGGCCCTTTTTGCTTTCCTCGCAACGTCGCTTACCGCGAGCCAGCTTTCGGCGAGGGCGAAACGTCGAACGAACGAAGCAGTCGAGCGGCAGCATGAGTTGGAAAGACTGTATGCGCTGAGTCGGGCGCTCCTGCTAACAGACCCGACTCGGCCGATCGCAAACCAAATCGTACAGAATATTGCTCGCGCATTCGAATTCCCGACGGTGACTCTCTACGACCGTGCGAGTAATGAAATCTATCGTGCTGCGGACGGCGACGTTTCCGCAATCGAAGCCAAACTTAAGGAAGCGGCCCTTCGGTCCACATCTTTTCGAGATGAAAGCAGTGGGTTCGCGATCACGCCCGTCCGTCTCGGTGGACAGCCGATCGGCAGCTTGGCTATTCAGACCGCATCTCTTTCCGACGCGGCTCTGCAATCTTTGTTGAATTTAGTCGCCATAGGGCTGGAGCGTGCGCTCGCACAGGAAACCGTAAATCGCGCAGAAGTCGCTAGGCGAAGCGAAGAACTCAAATCGACGCTTCTCGACGCTGTTGCTCACGAATTCAAGACTCCCCTTACTTCGCTCAAAGCGGTCACAACGGAGTTGCTCTCCGATCCCGCATACGAACTTCCGCAGCATCAACGCGAACTCGTCAGTATCGCCGATGAAGGCGCTGACCGATTGTCGAAATTAGTGACTGAAGCCATTCAACTCGCGCGCATCGAAGGAGGAGGTTTTCGACTGAATCGTGGCATGCATCCTCCAAGCGCTCTCGTCTCGGCGGCGCTTCGTCAAATGAAATCCTTCCTGGAGGGCCGGCAGATCAATGTTTCTGTTCCAATGGACCTGCCTCCGGTTTGGGTCGATGCAGAGTTGATTCAAATGGTGATCACTCACCTGTTGGACAATGCGTTGAAGTATTCTCCCGCGGGAAACCCGATTCTGATCAATGCAGGGTCCGATGACGCGCGAGTCAGCATCTGTGTTACAGATCAGGGCCCTGGCATAGCCGAGGTCGAACAACAGCGTATTTTCGAGAAATTTTACCGCGGCAAAGTCGAGCCGCACCTAAAAGGTTCGGGGATGGGCCTTTCGATCGCACGCGAAATCGTGCGCGCGCATGGTGAGGAGATTTCAGTCACTAGCAGGGTTGGCGAGGGTTCGACGTTTTGTTTTTCGATGCCGATTGCGCAGGGGAGCGGCAGCGAATGAGCACCGGCCGGATTCTTGTGATTGATGACGATCCTCAGATTCGCCGCACAATGCGCGCGACGCTGACCTCACGCGGATACGAAGTCAACGACGCACGGACGGGTGAAGAAGGCGTCGAGAAACTGCGATCCGCAGCTTACGATCTGATCCTATTGGATCTAAATATGCCAGGCATTGGGGGTATAGAAACCTGCCGGATGATTCGATCCGCTTCAGAGGTTGCCATCATCGTATTAACCGTCAGTAACACCGAAAAGGATAAAGTCGAAGCGTTGGATGCAGGCGCCGACGATTACATCACGAAACCTTTCAGCACGCCGGAATTGCTCGCGCGTCTGCGGGCCACTTTGCGCCGATTGCCGCAGCCGCCTGACCAGGCGGAACTGAACAAACTCGCATCTCACGGCGTCGAAATCGATCTTCCATCTCGACAGATAACAGTCCGCGGCCGCACCTCCCATCTGACGGCCAAGGAATTTGACCTTCTTTCCTACTTGCTGGCCCGTCCTAATAAAACCATCGCTCACCGGGAGCTCTTGCAAGCGATCTGGGGCCCGGACTATGGCGATGAACTGGAATATCTGCGCGTATTCATGAATCGCCTGCGAAAAAAGATTGAACCCAATCCTTCCAAACCGCAGTTTTTGCTCACCGACGCCTGGGCTGGATATCGTTTCCAAATCACCCCCAAAGGGCCAAGTCCTCGCGTATAGAACTGCGCCGATTGTATTCCGCCAATGTTTGTGACTAACGTCACATCTATGCCATACCGACGCCTTTATCTTGTTCTTAGCTGACGTTTATGCGTCGTTTATTCCGGCTCAGGCAGTATCCGCATAGAGCCTGCTCAATATGAACGGCGCAAACAAAACCGCGTGCAGCGAACGACCGGGTCCCCCGAACCAGACACCGTTACGTTCGGAATTGGAGCCTCTGGAAGTGAATGTGATTTTCACAGATCGCGACGCTACGGCGCAGGCGCTGAGAGCCGCAATAACACTAGCGGCAAATCTCGACGCGTGCATTCGGCTCCGCGCTGTAATAGCGGTGCCGATGTGTTTGCCGCTCGACCATCCGCAAGTATCGGTTCCGTTCGTCGAAAACCTCTTGCAGGAACTTGTTTCTGAGGTGAATTCAGCGGAGTTCGAAGTTACCGCTCACCTGTATCTGGCTCGAGACAAGTTCGAGGCTTTACCGGAAGTGTTGGCGCCCAACTCGCTAGTCGTAGTTGCCGGGCGGGGGCGCCCGTGGGCCACAGCCGAGAGACGCCTTACGAAACGCCTCCAGTCAAGGGGTCATCGCGTTCTGTTCGTGCCTGTGCGGAGGAAAAGGCCATGAATTCCATGATTGCACGCGAAAAGCAGGCATGGCCTCAGTCAGCCAAAACTATGAGTCCTAAAGGATCCTATTTGGCGCAGATCTCGCCGAACTCGTCGGCTGAGATCGCGTTTAGCGTCGTCGCAGATTTGCATGATGTTTTGGCAGCATTGCGTACCGTCGCGCTGTTTGCGCGAAGTTTTGAGACCAAGCTTGCCGTTGACGTGCTCGGCATACAACCGTTTGTCATTGATCCAAGTGATCGTGAATATGAGGCTTCGATTAAGAGAGTCGTGCAATCCGTACATGCGCATCTGCGGGAAATGGCCTTGTCGGATGCACGAGCTTTCGTGCTGGAGACGAATCTAACAGCCGCATCCTTCCTGACGATCAACAGCATCGTGATTCGTATTCATCGAAGGTCGGCAGTCGAGAGAAGTGACCAAGCATGATGGGGACATTGGAGTGAGGTGAATATGCTGGACATTTTCTATATTGGTGTCGTGATCGTCTTTTTTGTTTTGCTCTGGGGGTTTACGAAGGCGTCGGAGCGCCTTTAGGAGGAGTTTGCAATGGAATACGCCATTGCAGGAATTGTCGCGGCCGTTCTGTTCGTTTATTTGATGTACGCGTTGCTTCGGCCGGAAAAGTTTTGAGGTGGTGAGATGACTTCAATTGGTATTGCCCAGATCGTTGTTTTTTTCGCTGATCGTGCTGGCGATCACGAAGCCCGTCGGCACATTCATGTACCGCGTTTTCGAGGGCGAGCGGACGTTTCTTCATCCCGATTTTTCGCCCGCTGGAGCGGCTGATCTATTGGGTCGGCGGGGTCCGCGAAGACGAGGAGCAGTCCTGGGTGCGCTACTCGGCGTCCATGATCTCGCTGAGCATCTTCAGCTTTCTTGTTCGTGTACCTGCTGCAGCGGTTGCAGGGACATCTGCCGCTGAACCCGATGCACTTCTCGACGCCGCAGGCGCCCTCGAACGCCACGCCGATGACGCCGGATTTGGCGTTCAACACGGCCGTCAGCTTCATGACGAACACGAACTGGCAGGCCTATTCGCCGGACACCACGATGAGCTACTTGACGCAGATGGCGGCTCTCGCGGTGCAGAACTTTGTTTCGGCCGCGGTGGGAATTGCCGTTGCCGTTGCGCTGATTCGCGGATTTGCGCGGCACACCGCAAAGACGATCGGAAACTTCTGGGTGGACGTCACCCGCTGCACGCTTTACATCCTGCTTCCCATTTGCATTCTGGCGACGCTGTTCTTCGTCTGGCAGGGATCGATCCAGAACTTCAAAGGGCCCGTGCACGGCAACGACGCTGGAAGGCGCGACCCAGGTGATCGAGCAAGGCCCGTTGGCGTCGCAGCTCGCCATCAAGATGCTGGGAACGAACGGCGGCGGATATTTCAACGCGAACTCTTCCCACCCCTACGAAAATCCAACGCCCCTGGCGAACTTGCTCCAGATGTTGCTGATCTTTTCGCTGGGAGCCGGATTGACTTACATGTTCGGCAAGATGGTGCGAGGACACGCGCCAAGGCTGGGCGATTTTTGCGGCGATGGCGGTGATGTTTCTTGCCGGCGTTTTCATCTGCTATTGGGCCGAGCAGCGCGGAAATCCCATGGTGACCAACATGGGCGTCGAACATGCCTATACGGGCAGCCAGCCGGGCGGCAACATGGAGGGCAAGGAAGTCCGGTTTGGCAATGCCCATGACCGCGCTGTTCGCCACGGTGACGACGGACGCCAGTTGCGGCGCCGTCATCGGCATGCACGACAGCTTCACGCCGCTCGGCGGGCTCGTTCCGCTGTTCAACATTCAGACCGACGAAGTGATCTTCGGAGGCGTCGGCGCCGGACTCTACAGCATGTTGATCTATGCGGTCGTCGCCGTGTTCATCGGCGGGCTGATGGTCGGGCGCACGCCCGAATATGTGGGCAAGAAGATCGAGCAAAAAGAAGTCAAGATGGCGATCATCGCCGTCCTGGCGACTTCGCTGTGCATTCTTGGGTTCACTGCGCTCAGTTCCGTGGCGCCCTTTGCGAAGGATGGCTACTGGAATCCGCCCGGACCGGCCGCCGCGAATACAAACAACAACGCCGCGCACGGCTTTTCCGAAATCCTGTACGCGTATTCAAGCGGCGCGGGAAATAACGGCAGCGCCTTTGCCGGAATCAACGCCAACACGCCCTGGTACAACCTGACGATGGGCCTTGACATGCTGGTCGGGAGATTCCTGTTCATCATCCCGGCTCTGGCCATTGCCGGCAGCCTGGCCGCAAAGAAACTGATCCCGATAACCAGCGGCACGTTGCCAACGAACGGCGCGCTTTTCGTGGTCCTGCTTGATCGGGACCGTCATCATCGTGGGCGCGCTCACTTATTTCCCGGCGCTCTCGCTAGGTCCGATCGTTGAGCATTTCCAAATGCTGAACGGGAAATTGTTCTGATGTACAGGAATGAGGAGCTAGAAAATGTCTACTGTCACGGTTCCTCCGGTGGAGCGCAAGCCGGAGATCAAGAGAGAGACGGCGCAGCACTCATCTCCGGGGCGTTCGGGCGCGCCCGCTGTTCGATCCCGAAATCCTGAAGCGCGCGATCAAAGAATCGTTCGTGAAGCTGAACCCGAGGCTGGTGGCGAAGAACCCGGTGATGTTTGTCGTCGAAGTGGGGGCGGCGCTGACGACGGTGTTTGTCATCAAGGATGCGATCGCAGGCGCTGGCGGCGTTCTTCTTTGGCATTCAGATCGCCCTGTGGCTGTGGTTTACCGTGCTGTTCGCCAATTTCGCGGAAGCCATGGCGGAGGCGCGCGGCAAAGCGCAGGCCGATGCCCTGCGCAAGACCAAGACCGACACGATGGCGCGGAAGCTTCTGCCCAACGACAAGTTTGAAATGGTGCCGGCCTCGCAAGTTGCGCGCCGGAGACGTCGTCTACTGCGAAGCGGGTTATCTGATTCCCGGCGACGGCGAAGTCATCGAAGGCGTCGCCAGCGTCGACGAATCCGTCATCACCGGAGAGAGCGCCCCGGTTATTCGCGAATCCGGAGGCGACCGAAGCGCGGTGACCGGCGGCACGAAGGTGCTTGTCGGATCACATCAAGATCCGGATCACCTCGAATCCGGGCGAGACGTTCCTGGACCGCATGATCGCGCTGGTCGAAGGCGCGGTGCGCCAGAAGACGCCGAATGAAATCGCTCTCAATATCTTGATTGCCGGCCTGACGTTGATTTTCCTGCTGGCGGTCGCGACGCTGCCGCCCTATGCGAAATATGCAATCCAGGCGGTCGGCAGCGGCACCGCCCCGACCGTTGCGGTTCTCGTTTCCCTGCTGGTCTGCCTGATTCCGACGACCATCGGCGGATTGCTCTCCGCGATCGGCATCGCGGGCATGGATCGCGTGATGCAGCACAACGTTCTGGCCATGAGCGGAAAGGCGGTGGAGGCTTCCGGCGACGTAAACACGCTGCTTCTGGACAAGACCGGAACCATCACTCTGGGCAATCGGCAGGCGGTCGAATTCATACCGGTCGACGGAGTCAACGAAAGCGAACTGGCAGATGCCGCTCAGCTGTCCAGCCTTGCCGACGAAACGCCCGAGGGGCGCTCGGTCGTCGTGCTGGCCAAGGAGAAATACAGCCTGCGCGGCCGCGAAGTCGCCGAGCACGAAGCGCAGTTCATTCCGTTCTCCGCCTATACGCGAATGAGCGGCGTCGACATCGACGGCCGCCGACTGCGAAAAGGCGCGACTGACGCGATCGCCCAGTTCGTGAAGGAGGCGGGCGGCAGCGTGCCTGCAGTCGCTTTCGGAGATTTCCGACCGCATTTCGAGAAACGGCGGCACGCCGCTTGCGGTGGCCGACGGATCAAGGTTCTTGGCGTCGTTCATCTCAAAGGACATCGTCAAGGGTGGAATGAAGGAGCGGCTTGCTTCGCTGCGCGCCATGGGAATTCGCTCGGTGATGATCACCGGCGACAATCCTCTGACCGCCGCTGCCATCGCGCAAGAAGCCGGCGTGGACGACTTCCTCGCGCAGGCGACTCCGAAGGACAAGCTGGAATACATCCAGAAGGAACAGGCGCAGGGCCGCCTCGTGGCGATGACCGGTGACGGTACAAACGATGCTCCGGCGCTGGCTCAGGCGGATGTCGGCGTGGCCATGAACACGGGAACCATGGCGGCGAAAGAAGCCGGCAACATGGTGGATCTCGACAGCAATCCGACCAAGCTGATCGAAATCGTGGCCATCGGCAAAGCAATTGCTGATTACCCGCGGCTCGCTGACGACCTTTTCGATCGCCAACGACGTGGCGAAATATTTCGCGATCATTCCGGCGATGTTTGCGTCCATCTATCCGGAACTGAACAAGCTGAACATCATGGGGCTGCATTCGCCGCAGAGCGCGGTGCTCGCGGCGGTCATCTTCAATGCGGTGATCATCATTGCTCTGGTGCCGCTGGCTCTTGCGCGGCGTGCGGTACAAGCCCGTCAGCGCGGGCCAGATGCTGACCCGCAACCTGTCTGATCTATGGCCTTGGCGGAATCATCGTGCCGTTTCCCGGGATTTGGCTGATCGACAAGATTCTGGTTGCGCTGCATCTGGCGTAGGAGGAGAATAGAGTTCATGATCAAAGAACTTGGACCAGGATTTCGTTTGACGCTGGCTTTCACGATTCTTACCGGGTTGCTGTACCCGGCGGTGATGACCGGTGTATCCGAGCTGATTTTTCCCGAGGCAGGCGAACGGCAGCCTGGTGACTGTGAATGGCAAGGTCGTCGGCTCAAGCCTGATCGGCCAGTCATTCGCCAAGCCGGAGTATTTTCATCCGCGGCCGTCGGCGGCGGGCAGTGGCTACGACGCCACCGCCAGCGGCGGCTCGAACCTGGGCCCCACAAGCGCCAAGCTCCTCCACGGAACGACCAAAACGGATGACAAGGGAAACGAGAGTCGTAGATTTCGACGGCATCGAGCGATCGCATCGTGCATTACTGCGTCGACAACGACATTCCTTACGAATCCTCGGTGCCTCTGGACCAGTTCAAGGATTCGCAGGGCAACCTCGACGACGTAAAGCTGATCAAGGCATTCAACGATGCCAAGACACCGTTGATTTTCAAGGCCGAGAGAGCCGATTCCACCGGACGCCGTGACAGCTTCGGCGTCGGGTCTGGACCCGCACATCAGCCCCGCGAACGCCGAGATGCAAGCCGCGCGCGTGGCAAAGGCGCGCGGCGTTTCTGCAGACCAGGTGAAACACATTGATCGCGCAGTGCACCGATCGAGCCGGATTGGGGCTTTCTCGGCGAGCCGCGCGTCAATGTGCTTCATGTTGAATATCGCGCTGGATCAAAGGTTTCCCGTTTCCAAGTGATGCAGGGGCCGACTAAGCAGGTAACTGCGGCAGCAGTTTTGAAGGTACGAGGCGATCACGCAAAGCTTGAGCTATCGCGTCAAACTTCTCGTTTTTGCGCTCGTCGTCTGTGGCCGTTCTTGTTCTGTCTTATGTTGCCTATTCGGCGCTCGAAACCATTCCGCGTCTGAACGTGGTCGAGGCGGAACGCGACCAGTGGCAACGGCCTTCTGACGTGATTCAGGCGCTGCGCCTTAAGGCCCGGCAATGTTGTTGTCGACCTCGGATGCGGTTCGGGATATTTCACCCTAAAAGCTTCGCCGTCCGTTGGCCGCCGCGGCCAAGTTATCGCCGAGGACATCCGCAGGTTGCCTTTGATCTTTCTTTGGCTGCGCGCAGAGGCAAGACATGATCACAACATCGACGTCACTCTGGGCACTGCCGACGATCCGCGTCTGCCAACGGGTGTGAACGCGGTCCTCATTTCGAACACGTACCATGAGTTTACTGATCCGCATTCCATCCTTGTTCATGTTTATAACTCACTGGTGCCTGGCGGGACGCTCGTCATTATGGACCGCGAACCCAAGTTGCCCGCGCGCCGCGATCTCGATCTTGCGGATCACGAAATTTCGGCCCAGGTCGTGCGAAGCGATCTCCGCCGTGTGAATTTTGAGATCGTGAGTCGAACAGGACAATTTTGTGACGCAAGATTCATATGGCGAAACGTGGTGGCTCCTCAGAGCCCGAAAACCTTGACCAGGGCGTGCAAACGACAATGACTCCAATCACGGCCTTCGGCTTGATTGCTGTGACCTTGATGCTTGTGTTTTATGCCCTTGAGGGTCGCGCCAACGTATACACGTTGGCATTTGCTGGCGCCTGCCTTATGGGCTCGATTTATGGGTTCCGTCAAGGAGCGTGGCCCTTCGGTTTGGTCGAAGCGGTCTGGTCGATCGTTGCCGTGAGGCGCTGGTGGCTGGGATGGAAAGCACATTAGACGCGGCCATTTCCCGGCGCTCGCAATCTCGATAGAATATTTCAAAATGACGAGCCCTTCTCCGCAACGACCAACTCCAGAGCAACTGCTCGCGCAAATCGAACTGGAGGAACGCAAAGCCCGCCGCGGGCGGCTGAAGGTTTTCCTCGGTTACGCTGGCGGCGTCGGCAAGTCCTTTCAGATGCTGGACGAGGGCCGACGTCGCCGTGAGCGGGGCGAGGACGTAGTCGTTTGCGCGCTGCAGCCGGAATATCCGCCCGAAGTCCAAGCCATCCTGCAAAAGCTTGAGATTATTCCGACGCTGAAGATTGGCGGGGCGGAATCGATTGACGTCCCCGCAGTAATTCGTCGCCATCCGCAAGTTGCTCTGATTGATGGTCTGGCCTACGACAATCCGCCTGGCAGCCCAAATCCCCATCGTTGGCAGGATGTTGAGCAATTGCTGGACGCTGGTATTTCTGTCGTTGCAACCGTGAATTTGCAATATTTGGAAAGACTTCAGGACGAAGTCGAACGTATCACCGGCAACCGAGCCGCAACCACGATTCCAGCCGGGTTCCTGGATAGAACTGCCGACGAAATCGTCGTCGTGGACGCTCCCGCCCGTGACGGCTTCTGGCGAGACTGCATGATGGCACCGGCGCCTCGGCGCTTGCCGAAGAGCACAAGCTATCCCGCTTGCGCGAATTGGCATTGTTGGTCGCGGCTTCCGTCGTGGACCGTCAACTCGCAAACTACTTGCGCGCTCATGGCATGGAGCAATCTTGGGGCGTCCAGGAGCGCATTCTCGTTTGTATCAGTCCGCGTGCCGAAGCCACCAGCATGCTCGAGAGCGGGCGGCGCAATGCGGACCGGTTCCAAGGGGAGTTTCATGCAGTTTATGTGCAGGAGCGTTCGCTCGAAGTTCAAGAACGCGCAACTTTGCAAAACAATCTTGACTACGCTCAGCAATTGGGCGCCGAAATCGAGTACCTCAGTGGCTTCGACAATTCCGAAGCCATCATGACGATTCGCAAAACAAACGGGAATTACGCAGATTTTCATCGGGCACAGCACGCGTCAGGGACTAAAAGCGCGAATCTTAGGAAGTCTGGTTGATCGGCTCATTCGCTCCGCTGAGGGAATCGATGTCGTCGTCTACCCCCAATAGTGCGCAGCCAAGCGATCGTCAGCTCGTTGCTCGGGGCAGGTTGCAGCTATTTCTCGGCTACGCAGCTGGCGTCGGCAAGACCTATCGCATGCTCGAAGAAGCCCAACAGCTTAAACGACAGGGGAAAGATATCGTGATTGGCTATTTTGAGCCCCACGGCCGAAAAGACACGATTGCCCGAACCGTTGGTCTTGAGATGATTCCGACAAGGTCGATCAACTATCGCGGTGTCATGCTGCAGGAAATGGACACCGATGCAATCCTTGAGCGACGCCCCGCAATCTGTGTTGTGGACGAGTTGGCGCATACCAACGTTCCAGGCTCGGGGCGCGCCAAACGATGGGAGGACGTGCAGGCTCTTCTGGATGCGGGAATTGATGTCATGACGAACATGAATATCCAGCATCTGGAAAGTCTGAACGATCATATTTTCCACATCACGGGTGTTCGAGTTCGCGAAACGGTTCCAGACTGGCTGTTAAGAGTGCCAATGAAGTCGTTATGGTTGATGCGACGAGCGAAGCACTCCTAAACCGGCTGAAAAGAGGTGTGATCTACGCTCCGGAAAAAGCCCAACGAGCGATGGAGAATTTCTTCAAGGAATCGACGCTGGTCTCTCTTCGTGAACTCGCTCTTCGTCAGACTGCTCATGAACTCGATATTCGCGAGGCCTGCGAGGCTCTCGAACCCGCAAAAACGCCCTCCGCTTCATCCGGGACCGGGAAAGAAATCCATGACCGAATTCTGATCTACGTCTCCGAAGACCCTTCTACGGCGATGCTCATTCGCAGGGGGCGCAGGATGGCAGACTATCTTGACGCGGATTGCTTCGCCGTGGCCGTCCTGGCTCGCCGTGCAGATGGCGGTGGCGAGCGTAAAGGTGCCATCGAAACTCACCTGAACTTTGCGCGAAATCTTCATATTGAAGTGCGCACTCTTGAGAGCAACGATCCAGGCGAGTCTATTGTGGATTTCGCGCACCGCAATCAAATCACTCAGATTTTGATCGGGCGACCCAAGCATCGTTCTTGGGGCCGTTTGCTTGGGACTGACCTAATCCCCCGCGTCGTTCGCAAGGCCAAGGACATTCGCGTTATCGTGGTAGCTGAGCGAAGACGCAAGCAACAGTCGTAGCAGAAAGTTACAGCATGATTGATGCCAGGCGCGGTCGCCACCGGAAAGAATCCAGCAGAAGGCTTGCATCGGTTGTGCTAGAGTTCCGAAAATATCGCCTTCAATGCCGAACCGCATGTTTCGATTTTCTGATCGAAACCTGCGCTTGAGATCCTATGGCAAAGTTTAGGAACGTTTTTCAAAGAGTCGGGATCGTGATCGAACGAATGCGATTTCTGCTTCGGCACATTCTCTACAACCTTCGGGGCGGATTCCTGATTCGTCCTCTGACAATTGCTCTCGTGCTGGGTTTCGCTGGTGCCGTGATTTCATGGACCGAGGAGTCCACCCCTTCTATCGGTGATTGGGTGCCCCGGATGCTCTTCTTTTCCCACGCCGATCCGGGAGTGGCACAGGTAATTCTCAGCGACATCGCCACATCGACTATGACGGTTGTGTCCATCGTCTTTGCGATCTTGCTGATGACACTCACCCTTGCCTCGATGCAATTTTCGCCGAGAATTATCGTGAGCTTTGCGCGCGACCGCGTGACCCAGTGGACTCTCGGTATCTTTCTAGGAACCTTCCTTTATTGCATGGCAGCGCTGCCGGCCGCGCACTTGCTGCCCCGTCCGTTTTCGCCAGTCGTAACGGTCATCGGCGCCATCCTTCTCGCGATTGTCTGCGTTGGGCTGCTGCTCTTTTTTATTCACCACATTTCACACGCCATCAGTGTCAATCATATTGTCGACAAGATCGCTTCTGAAACCGAAATTGCGCTTGACGAATTGATGCCATTTGCCCACAGGCAATTTCACGTTGAGACGAGCGATTCAAGAGAGCCTCAGAAATGGCAAACGCCACTTCTCAACAACGTTTCCGGCTACATCCGGTATGTCGATTTGAGACAGCTTCTTTCTGTCGCCACGTCGTATCGCCTTAAGGTGCAAGTCGTCCGCCGAGTTGGACAATTCGTTCCTGTGGGCACTCCGCTGCTAATGGTGAATAAAGCAGAACGCCTTTCCACCGAAGCTGCTGCTGCACTTCGTGCCACATTCGATTTTGGCCCGACCCGAACTCTTCAACAGGATGTGGAGTTCGGCGTATTGCAAATCGTCGACATCGCCCTAAAAGCGATATCACCTGCGGCAAACGACCCGACAACAGCCATCGGATGCGTCGACCAGCTCAGTCGCATTCTCATCCGCTTTGTATCGAGGGAAATGCCGGAACAGCGACTGTATGATCCTCACGGCGTCGCTAGGGTAGGCATTGAATGGATTGACTTCGAACGTTTGATTGACTCTGCATTCGAACAGATACGGATGTACTCAAAAAGCGATGCTGCGGTCAGCTTGCGCCTTTTGCGAGCGATGCGTGACATCGCGATCACCACCGAGGATCCGCGGTTTCGAAAATTGCTCTTCGACCGCGGTCGCCAGGTGGTGGAAGGCTGCTCAGAACGCATCGGAGCAGAAGAGCTGAAGCCACTGGTGATTCGCCTCACCGCGCTCGAAGTTCTCGTCCTGCCAAAAACCGCCTCTCAACCTTCAGAACACTCGACCGGACAACAGATGCAAGTCAATTAACAGCGCGGATGCGTCCTTGAAATCGGACTCAATCAATTTCGCAAAGCGCCCAACGGATTTGGCGCGCCTCGAATCAGCGCTCGGTCTTGGCAATGTGCCAAATACCCTGAACACCGTCCATACGGAGTTTCCGTAAGTTTCGGACGAAGGGCTTCAGCGACGGGCCGCAAATCCTTCAACACGATCAATTAGAATCAACAAGAATCCCTACATTTCAATAGGCCCTGGAATCTGGTTCGGGACCAGGAGGTCGGTGTTTCAAATCCACCCGCCCCGCCCACTTTTTTCGTAGCTTCAATCGATTACGCCGCTTTTGCTCCGTCCGGAGACGGTGTGATTGGCGTTGTGGCACTCTTCGAGCGATTCGAACTCAATAGCAGCTCCGAAACCGGCGCCGACGTTTCGCGGCAAAGTTCCTGCACTGACACCAGGGTACAGGGAGGAAGTAAAACCATTATGACGGCGGGGCAGTCGGAATCGTCCCAAGGCAGTTCGTGAATGGTGCCACAGCGGTTGCAATCGAGGAATAACGGGCGCCCGAACGCGACACAAAAGCGATTTTCGCCTCCCCTCAACTTGCCGTCCGCGGTTGTGAGCGTAATTAGGAGAGATTTGGTTTTCTTTGCAGCGACTATGAGGTTCGCCGGAGTGAGTGTCTGCGGGCTCGCAAACACTTGGAACGAAGAAGACGCGAGGGCGAGCAATATCAAAGTTACGGCCAGACGAGATGTCGACGGTGCTCTCACGTGATCCTCCCTTCGACCGGCGGGCCAGCATCATATTCCGATGGGCTGCTCTTGGGCAGCCAATAGCTTGCAATGACGGGAATCAGGAAAAGAATCGCGAGTGGCGAAGTCAGCATTCCGCCCACCACGACGCGGGCCAATGGCTGCTGCGCTTGAACGCCTATACCGGTAGAGACTGCGGCGGGCAACAAGCCCAGCCCTGCAGCCGCGCACGCCATCAATACCGGACGCATTTCGGCGAGTGCACCGTGCTCGATAGACGCGAAGACCTCGCGCGTGCCTCGTTCTTGCCGGCGGATCCCCGACACGAATACCACCCCACCCAGCGTGCAAACGCCAATCACAGAAGCAAAGCCCACGGCGGCCGAAATGCTAAACGGCGTGCCGGTGACAAACAGCGACAGCAATCCGCCCGTCAGTCCAAAAGGAAGAATCGCAAGCACGAGCAATGCGTGGCGAATTGAATTGAACGCAGTGAAGAGCAATCCCAAAATAATCAACAAACTGATCGGGATGACGAATGCGAGCCGACGTTGTTCCTCTTTCAGACTTTGGTACTCGCCCGCCCATTCTAGATGATAACCTTCCGGCAGGTGCACTGTTTGCGCGAGCCGTGTTTGCACATCCTGGATCGTGCTGGCCAGATCGCGTCCGCGCACACTGAATTTGATGGGAATGAATCGCAACCCATTCTCGCGGTAAATCATAAACGCGCCGCTCCGCATTGAAACGTCGGCGACTTCGCCGAGCGGCACATTCTTGCCGTCTGACGTAGGCAGCAGGATCGCGCGGATCGCTTCTGGAGTTTGCCGGAACTGCGGCTCGTAGCGCACGACGAAATCGTACCGACGATCGCCCTCTAGGATTTGCGTCGCGGTGATTCCGCCGATGGCAGCTTGCACTGCGGCGTCGACGTCCGAGGCCATCAATCCATAGCGCGCGCTCGCTTCGCGATTGATTTGAACCACGAGCTCCGGCTGCCCCGATTCGGCAAAGACACCAAGATCGGCGATACCCGGTACACGTGCCATCACGTCGCGAATCTTGCCGGCCTTTTCCACGAGCGTGTCGATATCGTCGCCGAAAAGCTTGAGCGAATTTTCCCCTTTCACGCCGGACATAGCCTCTTCCACGTTGTCCTGAATGTTCTGCGAAAAATTGAAGTCAATCCCGGGATATTTTTGGAGCCGCGCATCCATTTGGCCTACCAGCTTTTCTTTGTTAATCCCGTGCGGCCATTCGTTTGTGGGCTTTAGCGAAACCATATATTCGATATTATTGAACGTCGTCACATCCGTCCCGTCGTCCGGGCGCCCCATCTGTGAAACCACCTGCGAGACTTCCGGAAAGCCTAAGAGGATTTCGCGAAACTGCGTGGCGAGATTTGATCCCATCTCGAAAGACGCATCTTGCGGTAGGGTCGCGCGAACCCAAAGGTTTCCTTCTTCGAGCTGCGGCATGAACTCACCGCCTAGAAAGAAGAAGCTCACAAGGAGCGTCGCAACCGTCGCGACACTACCCGCGCTGAGCACCAGCACGCGATGCGACATCGTCCAACGAAGCGCTTTTGCATAATTCTTCCCCAGCCAGTTCACTAAGCGCGTGTGGTGAGCTCGGACCTTTTCTGGGCGTACGAATGAAGCGAGAACGGGTGCGAACAGAGTCGCGAAGATGAACGCTCCGGTCAGCGCAAAACCATACGTTTCGGACATCGGCGCAAAGATTTTTCCTGGTACGCCCTGCATTGTGAAAAGTGGAATGAGTGCGACGACGATCACGAGCACCGAAAACGCCACCGGCCGCACCGCTTCCGCCGTAGCGTCCGCGATCAGCTCAGACGTGTTTCCCGCTGAAGCTGCCTGTAGCCGTCGGTAGATGCTCTCGAGCACGATCACGGACGCATCGACCAAAATCCCGAAATCGATTGCGCCCACGGAAATGAGGTTTGCCGAGCCGCCGGAGAGCACCATCACGGAAAACGCAAACAGCAGCGAACACGGGATCGTAAGCGCCGCGATAAGCGAAATCGGGATGTCGCCTAAAAAGATGATCAGAATCGTCGTTACAAGAATTAGTCCCACGATGACGATGTCTCGGACCGTTGCTGTCGTGAGATGAATTAGATTTGTGCGGTCATATAGAGTCACGACCTTCATGCCCGGCGGCAGCAGCCCGCCGTTTAACTCGGCGACCTTTTGCCTCAATTGCTGCAATGCCGGAATCGACTGTTCGCCGCGTTGCAAAAGAACAATTCCTTCCACCGCATCACTGTCGTGATTTACACCTACTTGCCCTAGCCGAGGCTTGGAATCCTCTCGCACGCTGCCGAGATCGCGTAAATACACCGGGACGCCATTGTGTGCGGTGACGAGGACGTTCTGCATTTCCGCCACGCTTTGCAGCAACCCCACTCCCCGTACGTTAACGCTCTGGCTTCCCATCGTCAGGTAGTTGCCGCCCGCGTTCGCATTGCTCGCGGCGACGGATGCCACTACCTGCGGCAGCGTCACGTTGTACTGCAGCAGCTTGCGCGGATCGATTTCGGCCAAGTACTCGCGCGTTGTTCCACCGAACGACGCTACGTCAATAATTCCCGGCACCTGCTTGATCTCACGCGTGACGAACCAATCCTGCTCCGATTTCAAATCGTTCAAGCTGTAGGAAGGCCCGGCAAGCCAATATCGATAGATTTCTCCGATAGGTGATTCTGGAGAGAGCTGCGGGCTGAGATTGTTTGGCAATGACAATCCCTGCATGCGGTTCAGCGCTTCCTGCCGGTCCCAAAGATAGTCGCTGCTGTAATCAAAGTAGAGCTTTACGTCGCTCAGGCCGAAAATCGTGATCGAACGAACGCCATCTAGACGCGGCATACCAAAAAGCGCCGTTTCCACGGGGACCGTCACCTGTTGCTCCATCTCTTCGGCCGACCAGGACGGATTCTGTGTGATGAACTCTACCATCGGCGGAGACGGATCGGGGTACGCCTCAATGTCGAGCTGCAGGAACATGTACGTTCCTGCGGCGACCCACGCAAGCAGCCCGACGATCACCAGGGGACGAAAACGCAGCAGCGAAAGAATGAGCGAGCGCATCTCGTCAGTCCGTTCCCGTCGAACTGGCGCGAATCAGCAGGTCGCCCTGCGAGACGATCGCTTCGCCCGCCTTCAGGCCGGAAGTGATCTCGATGGACTCATGGCTCGTTTGTCCGATCGTGACGCTACGGCGCTGGTAATGTCCGCCACCCTCGCTCACAAACGTATACGCCGCATTTCCCTCGCGCAGCACGGCCGTGGTTGGCACGAGAATGCCTTGGTGGGATGACCGCAGCAGACGAATCGCGCCAAACATCGAAGGCTTGAGCATTGTTCCCGGATTCGGAAGCACAACGCGAACGTGCAGCGTCCGCGTGTTCGGGTCCACGGCGTCGGAGACCACATCCACGCGGCCGCCCCATTGCTGTCCGGGATACGCGTTCAGTGTGACCTCTGCTGGCTCACCGGTTTTTGCGGCCGCTACATCATTTTCGTAAATGTCACCCACAGCCCAGACGGTGGAAATGTCCGCGATGGTGCAGAGCGGCTGGGGTGCGGCGAGCGCGTTTGAGAATTCACCCGGCGACGCGCCGACGTCCAAAACAACCCCTGCTCGCGGTGCTGCTACGAGAAGCTGGGAGGAGGCATGGTCGGGATCCATGCCAAAGACGCGGATCTGGTCTTTCGTCGCTTCAAGTTCGGCCTGCGCGCTCTGCGCATCGGCTTGGGCCTGCTGGTAATCTTTGAGAGCGATGGCATTGTGGGTGTAAAGATCGGCGGAACGTGCGAGCTGCTCCTGCTTCACCTGATAGTCGGCGAGCGCTTTGTGATAATCGCCCACAGCGCGCGAAAGGTCGCCGCTTTCGATCAGAGCCAGCGTCTGGCCTTTCTTCACCCAGTCCCACGGGCGCACTCTCATCTCGACAATCCGTCCCCCCGCCGGCGGGAACACGTGCACCACCTTTGTCGGATCGGCTTCGACTTGGGCCGGAATGTCCAGATAATTGGGGATCGTCGTAGTCGCGATGGTCATGGTTTGGATACCGGCGGCGTCTTGCACGACGAATTGGTCGGTCCCGGAAAATGGGGCTGCCGCGGCGGCTTGCGTGGCGGATGTATCTGACCCTCCGCAAGCGGCGAGGTTAGCCGCCACAGAAAGAACGACTACAAGCATTGACGTTTTCATACCTTGCAGCTCTTTCCCGCGCAGTTCGCAGCTTGGAACTGCGGTTTCGTTGCACAGGTTTCGTGGCTCGGGATGAATCGCCTCAACGCGCACGCCAAGTCAGCGCACACGCGGAAACGATTCTTTTGCCTTTTTGTTATTAGAGGAGGGTTGTAGCGGGCGGTGCTCGACCGGCGCGCAGCACATCCGGACGGTTAGACACCGAAGGGGTATCAACGAAGGGGAGGTGTTCGCTGCTGTCTTTCAGCCTTTCGGTTACACGCGCGAGTGGAAACTCTCCAGCCGACGATTCGCGTGGCAGCGGAACCGCGTAGGCTTCGCGAACAGCGGAACCGTTCCAATCCTTGCTTGACCTGCTGAATGCACAAGGGAAAACAGACGGATCAACTTTCGAAAAATTTCCGTAGCCGTCATTCAGAAGTATCGCCACCGGTTGATCGCGCCATACCGTCGCAACCACGAGATCGACGGTGTTGTCGCCGTTGACGTCCCGCGCTTCGATCTTCAGACCGCCCTTGGGTCCGGCGAGGCGGATAAAGCGCCTTCCATAAGCCGAAAGGCGCAATTGCAGCCAGTAATCCGTCTGCGAAGAGTCGCGGACAGCGGGCTGGACGGTTATAAGATCCGGATGCCTGTCGCCGTCGAAATCGGCGACCGCAAACGAAAGTCGCGAGTCCGGCGATAACGAGGCACTTTGCTGCGGCTGCAATTCCGCCGCGCTGAATCCTCGCTCGTAGGTGAGACCCAGCACGAGCAGAACAAAAAGACCGCAGATGTGGTGGAGTTTCTTGCAGTGGCTCACTGCCGTTGGCTCTCGCCGCAGCCCGGGAGGGCTCATCTTGTCGCGCCAGCTCTGCATGGCTCTCTTTCGACGCGTTACCGCGCCAATGGCAATCTACCACGCCGCGCTTTCACCGCAAAATCCAACTCGGCCCGCCGGCGCTATCACTCGCCGTCATAAAGCATAGAGAGTTATTTTGTGATGCCGGTTATGTTTTCGTTTACCGAAACTGGGTGAGTAGGATGCAGCCAGTGCTTCGGATGGGGGGGCGCGCTTCCCAGCGCGAAGATCCATTGCGTAGGATGCGAGACTGTCATGCGGGCGCCATGGCCGGAACTGTGACGGTCGCAAGTTTGGGTTGAATCTTTTCGCGATAGATTTTCTCCGTCAGCCACATTGGCAACTCTGAGGCATTCCAAGCGAGCCTTGTTTTAGCCTTCAAACTCTGCGCTGCGGATTCGGCACACTCCGCAAAAACTCTCTGGGCGTGGCAGCTTCAATTGGCCGAACAAGTTGCAGCCCGCTGCCTTCGCGACGCCTATTTTGGGCTGGTGCTTGGGTACATCGACCTCACGCGCTTTGGTACAGAGGATGAGAGGACTTAGCGTGTGGCGAGGGATAGACAGGATGCGCTTATTTGAGATAAGTCCGCACAATTTCAATGACGTCCTCTGCGGCTTCCTCTGCGGACTTTGAATTCCTGGGCATGTGATTCCGAATATGGTCCTCTAAAAGTTCGCCCATCAGGCTGTTGATCGATCCTCGCGCTGCCGCGAGGCGCTGGAGCACGTCCGCGCATTGTTCATCTTCGTTTAAAGCGCGAAGGACGCTTTCCAATTGTCCGATGACCTTCTTCGTGCGATTCACCAAATCCAGTTTTTCTCGAGAGGAGTGCGACATTTTCCCCCTTGACTACCCTATGGGGGTATGGTACCAAACTTCTGGGCTGAAGCAAGCCCCAAGTGAAATTAGACCAAATGCAACGAGTAACTCAAGAACCAGAGTCTCCGGGTAGCAGGCGGCTCCCGGAGCACCACGGAGGAGCCGGCGTAAAAACACGGCGATTGCCGCCGCTCTCATTCTCGCTCCTTGCGGAACAAAATGACGCGGGCGAGTGGGAATCTCATCGGTTTATAGAAGGTTCCTTACCCTGCAAGCAATCGATTCGACCGTGCGAGGCGGTTCTGGGATCTGTGCGGTTGTGTCTCGCGGTGGAGGACAGCATGGCCAAGCGAAAGAATTCCGCAAACATCACACCCCGCTCAAGTCTGTATCGCGTGTGGGTACCGCTGCACAACGACGGAAAGGCGCCGCTCATTTCGATCTGGATTGATCTCACGACGACGGTGGTTGATCCGCGGCAGCGCCACTACGGCATCGGGTCCCGTGGCGCGAGCGATGGCGCAATCGTCGAAGAACCATGCGCCGCTTAGTCTCCCAAACCTATGTGCGTCTGCTCGGTCTTGCATGCGTGTGTGCGATGGCTCCGTTTCGCGCTTTCTCTCAAGGTCCCGCGTCCAGCGTACCCGGCGCGGAACAGACCGCATCGCGTGCGCACAACGACTCGGTTTCGCAAGACACACTCGCGGTGTTCCCGCACTCCGAAATCAGCCGTTATTGGATCTCGGGCCAGGCAAACGTCGTCTTCCAATGGCATCCGTCGTTTCCGGCTCGATACAGCGGACCGAACAGTCTAACGCCGTGGGCTCAGAGCGCTACTACGCATATTATGACGCTCTATACCGGGTACGAACTTTCGCGGACGACCGAAGTGTTCGCCGACGTAGAGTATGCGACGGGCGGTGGGATTGGGACTGCCGTTGGACTGGCAGGAGTTACGAATCTCGATTCGGTAAGGACAGTTCAAGGTATTCCGCTGGCAACCACACCATATCTTGCGCGGCTCATGCTGCGTCAGATCATTCCACTGACCGACGAGCGCGTTGAGGCCGAGCGCGATCAGTTTGATCTCTCCACCTCGCTACCTGTACGGCGCATCGAATTTCGCGTCGGGAAATTCGATCTCGCCGACTTCTTCGACTCGAACACATGGGGCTCGGATAGCCATCTGCAATTCCTCAACTGGACTGTCGACAACAACGGCGCGTGGGACTATGCCGCGAATACACGCGGTTATACGGATGGCGTTCTAATCGAGTACGACGATCATTGGTTCAGCGCGCGTTTTGCCGAAGCGCTGATGCCTAAGGTGGCAAATGGCATCAACCTGGACGCCGACATCGCCCGCGCTCGCTCGGGAAATCTGGAATTTGAAGCGCACGGAAACCTGATTGCACACCGCACCGGTGCCGTACGCTTGCTCTCATACTTAAATCACGCCGACATGGGTAATTACCGCCAGGCGATTAAGAATTTTGAACAGAGCGACGGCATGGAGCCGGCGCCAGATATCATTTCGACGCGACGGCACGGTCGCCACAAATACGGCTTCGGCTTGAATTTCGAGCAGGAAATCACACGCCAGGTCGGCGTCTTCGGTCGCTTGGGCTGGAGCGATGGCCACAATGAGTCCTTCGCGTATACCGAAGACGATCGCACGCTGGAAGTCGGCGGCTTCGCCCCTGGCGTTTCATGGCATCGAAGAAACGATCGCGCTGGCGCGGCTTTCGTTGCTAATGGGATCGTCGCTGCTCATCAAGAGTATCTTGCTGTCGGAGGGCGGGGCTTCTTGCTTGGAGACGGCGGTCTCACCTACGCCCCGGAAAAAATCTTCGAGAGCTTCTATACCGCGCATATCTGGCGCGGCTTCTTCGCTTCCTTCGACCTTCAGCATGTCACCAATCCTGGCTATAACGAAGTCCGTGGCCCTGTGACCATCGCCGGTCTCCGCTTCCACACGGATTTCTAAGAGTCGATGCAGGTTGTATCCTAGACCAACGCGGGCCGAAAGCCTCGTCGTCCCTCCCCGGTTTATTCCGCATTACTAACTATATTAATCTAGGTAAATATTGTGTACCCCGCGGGTTATCGCGGATTACACGGAATGGAGCGTTGGGTCGGACTCGGCGTGATTGCTGATAATCTGATTCAGATCGGTAGTCGTGATACCCGACGTGTTGTCTACCTCCAAGTCTCCGACAGTCGTGTAGATGACCATCGAGGTTGTCGTTGCGCTCGCAGCGGCTTGGATCGCGAAGACCCGTCCTCCTCGGACTTGGAGGGAGAGCGGAGCGGCCAGTTAGTGCTTCGTGTCCCTTCGTGTGATCGCGATGAGTAAACCGCCGCTTATGCCAATCGATTGCTCGTGCCCACGCCCAAAACTGTAGTCGTAGCCCGGTTCGAGATACCAACCGAATTTGTGCTTGGCCGACGGCCAGAACATGAAATCACCGATCACTTCACCGCCCACGGCATTTGCCGAAACATGGTTCTCATTCGCGTGAATCCACTCCGGGCCAGCGCCGGCCATAAACTCTACTTTTTTTGAAAGCGTCCACGGCTTCTTAAATAGAAAGTCAGTGTCCCATTCGGTCGAGTGAGCCGTCAAAAGTGAGGTGACGCCTGTCTCGATCTCCAGCCGATTCTCGATCGGTGTGAATTCGACGGCGACCGTAGGTCCGCCGCTGAATCCGCCCCCATTCACGCTTTGCGAGGCAGCAGCGCCGACTTCAACGACTGCAATTTCTTTCGCCTCTTCCGTCTGGCTCCGAGCATTGCCGGACAGAAGCAGCAGCACCGCTAACAGGATCGAAGTTTTCCCTATCAATGTCTCTCCCATCGATATTTCGAGGCGAGGATAGCACCAACACTGCAACCACCACAATCGAAACGGATGTAATCAGCGCATTTGGGCGATTGACGCGGTGGATGCGATACGTTGATGCAACACCACACTGATGTAAATCTGCTCTCCATAGGTGGTGTTGACAAACGGCTCGGGAAACGGTTTGGACTGTCTGCGATCGAGAAGAATGACGTCTGGATCCCCTGGAAAGCCGGACAGTCGCTGCACGAGGTTGGGCGCGCCTTTGATAAGCCACATAGCAGCATTCAAGCCAGAAGCGATCCTTCGAGAAATATCCTCTCGCTCCACGAGAATGAGGGCAAACGAAACCGGGAGCGAGCTGCCGTCTTATTGTTTGCCGCGGCAGCAACCGATTGAGTCCATTCCAGCGTGGCGGGTGTGAAGCGAGGGAGGGCCACAGAGCGCCCACCTCTATGCTACGCAGGGATGCTTTTCTGCTCTCAGTAGTTAAAACAGGACGAACGTTTTGCTTGACGATGCTCCAGGGCTCTTATAAAGTGGCGCCCATTCATTCATCGTTGCAAGGCTCTAAAGGCTCCGTGAAAGCCTCCCCAAGATTCGCGGAGCCTTGTTTTTTGGAATACTTCAGCAGTCGTCACGTGCAGCGGTTTTACCTCTGTTTCTGTCTGACCGCTGAACGTGAGAAGCTGGTTATTGGCCTGGCCGAAGTCGGGCGTGTTCGTCAGATTGAAGAACTCCGCGCGGAACTACAATATAGTGCGCTCGGTGAGCGAGAAATCCTTCAACGTTGGAATCGAGTCTGAAAGTCGGGGCCGCGATTTCGCGATCGTTGGGCGCATTTTCGGCAATGCAACGGGTCAGATTTCCGCCGTAGCCGCCGGGTTGGGAGCGGCAGGTACCACGGTCGCCAGCGAGTTTGAGTTGCCGTAGCGCGCGATTTTCGAGCAGAAGGGTACTCTACGAGGGCAAAACAGACGGGAAATCGTGGCCAAGAAGGATGACATCAATCGTTCAAATATAGCGGAGAGTTAGCGAAGGAAAGCGACTGCAAAGTCCTTGATTCTAAAAGCGCGCAGAGTTTTGGCGGGGGACAGCCCTATCTTCATTGAAAGCCTCTGGACGGAATTTTTGCGGAGCAGAGGCGGACAAAGTTTTTGCGTATTTGTTTACCGCGTTGAGGGCCGCGAAAAACATGTGTTTCCTACCATCTCCCGCCTGAAAGCCCGCACCATTTCGATGTCAGCATTCTCAGCGTAGAAGGGGCTGGCCAAATCGCAACGTTTTTGGTAGGGTAAGTTGCGGAAACCATGTTCTCTGCAACTCTGCGCGAGTGGAAACGCAAGATCGAGCAGCTTCGGCAGCGGTGGCGCCGCGAAAATGAACGGCTGCGCAAAGAAAACGAAAGATTACGGCACGACAACGAGCAACTGGAACGTGAGCAAGAGCGGCTACAACGTGAGCGGGAACAGCTGGAACGCGAACGAGAGCGCCTGAGAAAAGAAATCGACAACCTGAAACTCCAGTTGGAAGAAGCCCAGCGAGCCAACAAGCGACAAGCGGCTCCCTTCTCTCGCGGTCACTGCAAAGAGCATCCGAAAACTCCCGGGCGGAAGCCAGGCTCCGCGTATGGCCAACGATCCTGCAAACAGCCTCCTCGGCATGTGGACGAAGTCATCGACGTGCCCCTGCCCAAGCGGTGTAGCTGCGGGGGACGGGTGAAATTCGAGCGCACCGAAACTCAGTATCAGCACGAGATCGTGCGCAAGACCCTTTGGCGGCGCTTCGATATCGCCATCGGGCACTGCGAGGAGTGCCAAAAGCGGTGGCAAGGGCGCGATCCGCGGCAGACCTCCGATGCGCTGGGAGCGGCAGCAGTGCAACTGGGGCCCGACGCGCTGGCCCTGGGCGTGCAAATGAATAAAGGACTCGGCATGCCCCATGCGGATGTGACCGCGGTGCTGCGAGACGGCTTTCACCTCGCGGTGAACCGCAGCACGATTGCGCGCGCCGTGGACCGCGTGGCGCGACGCGGAGAAGCCACTTGGCACGCGCTGCGGGATGCCGCCCGGCGCAGCCTGATCAACGGGATGGATGAAACGGGCTGGAATGTGGCGGCGCAATTACGCTGGCTGTGGGTGGCGGTCAGCGAGAAGGTAACCTTCTGCGATATTTTGCCGGGCCGCGGCTTTGCGCAAGCGGCATCCCTGTTAGGGGCTGACTACGATGGCTGGCTGACTCACGACGGCTGGCGGGTCTACTACAAATTTCTGAAAGCTACCCATCAGAGCTGCCTGAATCATCTGCTCGAGCGCGCCAAGAAACTGATCGAGAGCGCCTCGGGTTGCGCCGCCCGCTTCCCGCTGCGAGTGCAAGAGGTGCTCCAGCAAGCCCTGACTTTGGCGAAACGCTACCAGAAGAAGGAGATCTCGCTGCACGGGTTGTGGACCGCGACGGGACGTCTGGAAGTGAAACTCGATCACCTGTTGCAGAACCCGGGTCGGGATCCGGCCAACCGCAGATTTCGGAACCACCTCTGGCGTGAGCGGCCCTACCTGTTCACTTTTCTTTATTGTCCTGGGCTGGATGCCACCAACAATGGGAGCGAGCGAGCCATCCGCGCCCTGATCGGGGCGCGCAAGAACTGGGGTGGCAACCGCACGGAACGAGGCTCTCGTGCGCAGGCCGTGCTCACCTCCATTCTGCAGACCGCCAAACAACAGGAGAAGAAGCCCTTCGACGTTCTGGTGGAACTCTTCTGTAGCCGGGAGCGGGGCAAGATTCTCGATCTGGTACCCGGCAGGGAACCAGCGCCCCGAGATTGCTCGCGGGCTCGCTCGCCGTCGAAGGCTGCACGGGTGGTTCGGCGGAAGTCGGTGGCCTGGCATGCCGCGCGCTCTCCGGGAGGCCGCGCCCGGGCATCCGGTCAACTATGACGCTCTGTTCCCAGGATGGCTCTCGGCCCGAAGAGGGGAGGCCGATTCCGGCCTCCCTGCGCTTCGGTGGTCGTGTGTTCTCGAAAGCGGAGCTCGAGTGGATCGCGGAGATGACGCAGCAGTACGCCGGTTTGGGCCGGACGGAAATTGCGCGGACGCTCTGTGAGCTGTTGGAGTGGAAGCGAGCGAGCGGAAGACTGAAAGACCAGGACTGCCGACAGCTACTCGAGCGTCTGTGCGATCAAGGGTGGGTGACACTCCCGCCGGTGCGGATCTCGGGGCCGCGAGGACCACGCCGCATTCGCCTGAGCGAGGCCAGCGCTCCGCAACCTGTTCTGGAAGGGAGTGCTGGAGAGTGGGCACCCCTCGAGTGGCGCGTAGTCCGAAGCGGAACCGAGAGCCGTTTGTGGATCGAACTGATCGAACGCTATCACTACTTGCGGCATCGCGTGCCGATCGGAGCGAATCTCCGTTACCTGGTACGTTCCCCCCGCAGCGGAGAACAGGTGCTGGCCTGTCTGTTGTGGTCTTCTCCGGCATGGAAAATGGCTCCGCGAGATCAGTGGATCGGATGGAACCAGGAGCAGAGGGAGCAGAATCTGCAGTTGGTGGTGAACAACAGCCGCTTCTTAATTCCGCCTTGGGTTCATGTGCGCGGATTGGCCAGCAAAATTTTGGGGCGATGCGCACGTCAACTTCCCGATGACTGGGAACTCCGCTATGGCTACCGGCCGCTTCTGTTGGAGACCTTGGTGGACTCCCGCCGATTCCGCGGCACCTGCTATCAGGCAGCGAACTGGATTCACGTCGGACAAACGCAGGGACGCGGAAGGATGGACCATGAACACCGCGCCCACGGTCTGGCTCCGAAAGACATTTATCTCTATCCGCTCTGCCGCGACGTTCAGAAGAAACTGTGCAGTCACGCAACCAATGCCATATCCTCGCTGGGCCCATTCGGTCAGACGCGGTAAACAAATACGATCAAGTTAGACGTCTCTCAGTAACGAAGCTGACCGCAGGCGCCAAATTGCAAAACGAACTCAACTGAGTTGTGGTTCAGGACTAAGCGATTCAGGTAACTTGCGACCCCGCACCAGATTTTTTGTGGAGCGCAGGCAAGGGAACAGCGAAAGGATCGTCGCCAGCACTGTTCTGCCCCTACAACAGCTCCGGATATCACAGACCGCTCTCGAATGTGAATCTGGGTTCGTGGAATCCGGAGTTCAACGGTTCACAGATTCGGCTGGGCTATCCGGTGGTATAAATAAACATTTGGCGCGGCGTAAGCCAGTGAAAACCAGACAGAAAAGGCAAAGCAAAATGACCAAAGCGACCGCACATGATCGTCTGAGGCGTCGCCAGCGGCGCTTTGCCGAGCTGTATCATCGTGAGGTTCGACGTGCGAATCTCGATCGGCTCGGCAACCTGGTCCTGCGCAGCACGGCCGTTGCCGGTGATACTCCACTTCCTGACGAATGGAAGCTGATGCTTGAAAAGCTGAACGAGGCTTCTGAGAAGGATGCGGAACACCTGGTCGTAGTGCTCTGGAGGTTTCTCTGTGATCTTTCTCTGAAAATGGCGGAAGAGAAGTCGAACCGCCGCCCGACGCACTCGGCCCAGGATCGATCCAACAGTAGGCTGCGATGACGGTGCGCACGTGGGGACAGCACTGGTGGTATTTCGTCGCTCTTGCCGTAATGGCCTTGCATCTGCTCTTCAATTTCTGGTACGTATTCGGCGCCGCAGTGACGAAGGGCCACGCCCGCCTGGAACGTCTTCACCTGCTTACCCTTTTATATGGCGTGATTGCCGAAAACTGCAAGTTTGCTTGCCCTCTCACTCTTCTCGAACAATATTGCCAAGCACGCGCTGGAGTTGAGCCCTACCGCGGGTCCTTTACAATTCATTACCTGCACGTTCTGGTTGCTCCGAATTTTCCACTCTGGCTTCTCCAATTTGGCGCAATTGGCGTGTTTGTTGTCAATCTGGCCATTTACGTTCGCCGCTTTGCCCTGCGTTACGCGGACAGCCGTCGCCGCATGGCGGAACGACTACTAACAGGCAGCCGAAGCAGATGAATTGCGGCCGCTGATTTGGAACGGCAAGTATAGCTACGTCTACATCCCTACATACAATCGCGGTCGACAGAATTACCTTCAGCTTACGCTCTCCACTCTTGCGGCCGTAAATTGTCCGCGGGCGATCAGCGATTACGAGTCGCTTCGCGAACGTTCAACGAAGTTGTTGTATTTATCGCGCGTGTGGGCCACGTTTCCCTGGATGATGCCGAAAGGTTCCGCCGCAGTTTGTGGATCCGTTCGCTGACGTCTCGATTGACTTTCCTGAATTCCCACTCCATCACCCAAAGCGCTGCTTTGTAAGCAGTGCCGAGCTTCTTCGCTTCCAAGGCAAACCGTTCCCGGACGCGAGGGTCGGGATAGTTCTTGTAGCGTCGCCAGCCGTGCAGCATCGCCCGGCACATGCGATCGAGGCTAGGTCCATTGCGTTCGAAATCGCAAAATGCACGGTCAAGAAAACTTCTTCGAATCGCCGCGGGAAATTGCCGCGTGTTGGAAGTTGAATTTGAACTGCCCGTGGATATCGGCGAAGTCGACGGTTGGCCGTTTGGTAGGGGATGAACGTTGCGTATTGACGGCTGACGCGGTAAAACGTGTGGATCAAATGTGACGAACGTATGTGGTGAGACTCACTGTGGTGCCGGCGGAAAGCTCGTACTCGTCAAGCGGCCGCAGCAACCTTCGAGAACCAGGCAATAACGGGGGCAAGAGCATCCGCGATCCTGCTTATCTACCTTTTGACATTTAACGTGGAACAGTATACCGTTAAATCGTGATCGGCTCGTTTCGTTGCCCTGATACGGAGCGCCTCTTTCGCAGAGAGCCTGTGCGTCGGTTCAAAACAATTGAGCGCTCCGCGCAACGGAAACTGGATATGCTCGACGCAGCGCCGGACCTGAGGACCCTTGCTGCGTTGCCGGGTAACAGACTTGAGGCACTCAAGGGCGATCGAAAGGGGCAGCACAGCATTCGCATCAATGCTCAATGGCGTGTTTGCTTTCGCTGGCAGCACGGGCACGCATACGATGTTGAGATCGTGGATTACCATTAGGAGGTCGAAATGGTAAAGAAACTGAAGCCGGTGCACCCCGGCGAGATTCTCCGCCAGGAGTTTATGGTGCCTCTCGGGCTGAGCATGAATAAAATGGCGATCGACATGCGCGTTCCCGTGACGCGGATCGCGGACATCACAAATGAAAGGCGCGCCGTTACCGCTGACACGGCACTCCGGCTTGCACGATATTTCAAAAACAGCCCCGTATTCTGGCTAAACCTGCAGATGCGTTACGATCTGGAGGTTGCTGAAGACGAAATCGCTGAGAAGATCGAACGCGACGTGCGGCCATTGGAAACGATTGCACGGTAAAGCAAGCACGTCTCGAGAAATTGCCCAGCCCTGCTCAATTTTTTCAAGGAGTGCTAGTGTTCGGCGTCCCGATACCAGGATGGTTTGAAATGAATCAGACTCGCGCCGCTCTTGTCGGGAGTCACGAGGGCATTAGCAAGTAGAAGAGCAGGATTCTTGCTCCTCATTCGAAGTTTCCTGGCGACCTGCAAATCCAATCAATTCTCTGTGTCTATTGAAAGCTCCGTTCGTCGGCATCGCTCCACGGCCCTATTACGTCTCGCACATGGCTGCTCTACGGAAAAAGCTGCCTAAGTCGGCGTTCGCGCGTCCCATAGGGACGAAGATTTCTCTTGGATTCGTAAATCGAACGGTGGTTCGTCTCATTGAGATGCAATTGAGCGGCATCAGTTTTGTCGTAATCTGCGAGCGACAAGGGGTATTAAACCGAGGCCCAATTGCGCCGCTCGATAAAGGTAGGTGGTTCGTAGGTCTGTCCTGATGCCAGCCGTTTTTCCTCGCGGCGCGCGAACCATAACAGGATCGGACCAAGCGACGCGGCGGTCGACACGGGCCGTAAAAGGAAACTCCTTCTCGACCTCCCGCCGCAGTTCGTGAATCTGTTCGCTGACGTCTCGATTGACTTTCCTGAATTCCCGCTCCATCACCCAAAGCGCTGCGTTGCAAGCACTGCCGAGCTTGTTCGCGTTCCGGGCAAACCGTTCGCGGATCCGAGGGTCCGGATAGTTCTTGTAGCGTTGCCAGCCTTGCAGCATCGTCCGGCACATGCGATAAAGGCTCGGTCCATTGCGTTCGAAGTCCCGCCAAAATGCACGGTCCAGAAACTTCTTCGAATCCTCGCGGGAAATTGCGGCGTGCCGGAAGTTAAATTTGAACTGCCCGTGCATATCCGCAAAGTCGACGTCCGGCAGCAGGCGGCTCTGATCTCCGATCTCTCGGTAAAGCGGCGTGCCGGGCGCCGGCGTGTACAGCATAAATTGGTGAAAATCGGTCTCGTAGGCGGCCGCCGTTTCGATCTCCGCGGCGATGTTGTCCGGCGTGTGATGTTCGAGTCCGATAATCGTGGAACCCAATACTCGTATACCGTGTTCACGAAGCTCCCGCGTGAGTTGGCCCACGTCCGCGCCCTTCAGTTTGCCGTAATTGGCAGTGGAAGACTCCAGGCCCATCCACACCCAGGAGATGCCGAGTTCCACAAGTTCCTGCATCGTATATTGTCGAACTGCGTTCGCGGAAGAAAAGACCGAAAACGCCCAACTCTTTCCCGCCTTCTTCATGCGCTCCAGCAGCCGCAGTGCGCGGGGGCGGTAAAGCAGAAAATTCTCGTCCATAACGAAGAAGGATTGTACATCGAGCTCGGACTCGACCTGGCACATCACCTCAAACAATTCATCGCCAGTCTCAAAAAAATTCACGAACCTCCCTTTTCCGCCAAAGAAAGCCGACGTAGTGCAGAAGTTACATCCCATCGGACAGCCCACTGCAGGAATAATCGTGGCTGCGGTACCGCCCTTCCGTCCGGGCAGGCGTACGCCCATGATCCGTGGCTGCAACCCGGAAATAATAGCGGGGTGGCGGATGGGCGTTCGCTCGTCTTCTCCTAAGAATCTCCGCATCCAGGAGATTCCTTCTCCACGCACGATGTGGTCGGCGTCGATCATTTCTTCGAGCCTGGGAATGGCAGCCACATGTCCACCCACCACGATCACCGAACCCGGCGATACCTCTCTTGTGATCCGGCACATCTCGCGGACTTTGCCCACGTTGACAACAATCGCGGAGATGCCAACGATGTCGTAGCAGTTCGCGCGCAATTCTCGCGCGAAGGCTTCTCGCGTAGGGAAATCCAGAACGGTGCATGGCGCCGAAATGTTCGCCTGAATCAACATGATGCCCCACGAGCGATGGAACATACGGAGCGAGAAGCTACCTTGCACCCGGGTGACCTGATTGTGATACAGCTCCATCGGATTGATGGTCCGGCTGCCGAATTCGTCGTCCTGCGCATAAGGACCAAAGACGGAAGTCAGCAGTACACGAGCACCACTTCTCTTGGGATGAGTTTCCACGGCGTCTCTGCGTGCAGCCTAACCCTCAGCGGTAGTCTTGGCAATTATCCCGACGGCACATTACAAAATTATTACGAACAATCGCTTGTGATGCCCGTCACCGCAAGACCAGGTTCTGGGGCTGCATGTATACGGCAACGAAACGAACATGGCCCTCCACGCGCGACTTCACCGCCGATACACTAACCATCTCTTCTTTTCAGGATTCCTCGATGCCTTGCAGGGCGAAAATATCAGGTGAGATCGATAGACGAGATATAGTCTTGCAGGTGCTCCATGGTTTCTCGGTGCTCCGAGATAGTCCACTTCACCAGATCGCCGGTCGAGACAACTCCGAGCACCGTTTCGCTTTCCATGATTGGGAGATGACCTATACGGTGCCTGGTCATAATTTCCATACAGTCGTCCCCGCTGCGCTCAGGATTCGCCGAGATCACTGGGCTCGTCATGATCGCGCTCACCTGGGTCGCCTTGGAAGATTTGCCCTTGAGAATTACTTTCCGCGTGTAATCGCGTTCCGAGATAATGCCCACGAGCTTGCCAGCAGAAATGACCAGCAATGCTCCCACCCCTTTGTCGGCCATTATTTCAATCGCCAGGTAGACCGTCTGTTCGGGTGTCACAAACCAGGCTTCGCTCCCCTTCTGCTTGAGAACCGACATCAGGCGGGCGCTCTACTGCGGCAGAGCGAGTGCGATCAATCCGACGGGGCCTTTCTGATTCGGATCGGCCGCTTTGTCGTTGCACCCGGCATTACACGATGCACTGAACAACAGGTACTCACGGCCATTAAGTTCGTATGCCGAAGGTGACCCCGACGTACTCGCACCCAAGTCAATCGAGCGGAGTTGCTGCCCGGTGTCGGAGTCATAGAAGTGAATCCTTTGATCCGCCGCGGCGACAATCACGAGCCCAGTGCTGGTGTCGAGCGACGAACTCTTCACATCTTCATCCGCGCCCGTCCCATGCGGCCCGCCTGCGCTCACAACCCGGTAGTCGTCTCCCACACCAATCTGCCATTTGATCGTGCCTGTGTTCAGATTGTATGCCGTCATTGAAGTATACGGCGGCTTGCGCTCCTCAATCTCCACGCCGTAGCTGTTGAAATTGAGGCGATACTTAGGATGTGGCACACCCGGAGGATAATTCGTCATAAGCCCCGAACCATACGGAGGCATCGTACGCGTCGCCGTCGGACCAGTTTGCACGACCAGTCCCGGAGGGAACGTCACGGCGGGGCCGCCACCGCGACCAGCACGCCCAACGTCTGCTGTGGTGAGGTAAGTAATGAGCGCATTCAGATCATCATTGCTGATCTGTTGGAAGCTGGGCATTCGACCCTTGCCATTCTGGATCGTGGCCTGTATTTCGTCCGGGGCCAGACGGTCGGCGATTCCCGTGAGAGGAGGAATACCGCCTGGCTGGCCAGCGCGATCAATGCCG
Organism: uncultured Acidobacteriota bacterium; assembly: GCA_963753205.1. Taxonomy (GTDB): domain Bacteria; phylum Acidobacteriota; class Terriglobia; order Acidiferrales; family UBA7541; genus Palsa-295. Next base: position 80,224 of record CAVWBL010000011.1, read on the forward strand.
TGACATACGGCGCAGTTCTGCGAATAGATCTGTGCACCCGGTCCGCCGGCTCCGGCGATAGCTCTTTGCCTCGATTCTCCCGGTGGCAGCAATTTGATCAGGGTGGGGTAATTAAAAGCCATAACGTAGACCGATCCATCGTTGGGATTCGCGGAGGTCATACCAAAGTTCGTGCCGCCCTGGTTGCCCGGCATATGGACCACTTCATCGAACCCAATCGGGGTGAACATTCCCTCAAACCGCGCCTCGCTAACGCGATCTGTCATCGCGGCACGCTGCTGGGCCGTCAGGATATAGGGGTTTATGTCTGCGACTGTGAAGCTGTGGCTGGTGAAAGGAGGGGGCAGTACTGGAATTGGCTGGGTCGGCGACACGACCTCGCCAGGCGCTGAATGGTCATGTGGAACGGGCGTTTCTGGAATCGGCCAGATAGGCTGGCCAGTGACGCGATTGAACACGTACAGATAGCCCGTCTTGCCAGCCATAGCGACTACGTCGATTCTCTTGCCATTTCTCGTGATCGTAGTGAGCATCGGAGCCGCGACGTCGTCGTAATCCCAGATATCGTGATGCACACTCTGGAAGTACCACAGCAGTTTTCCAGTGCGCGCGTTAATAGCGAGCAGGCAGTTTGCATAAAGATCATTGCCCACACGGTCAGCGCCGTAGAATTCATCTTTCGCAGAGGCCGTCACAAAATAGGCGATCCCGCGCACGGAATCGATCGAGAACTCGCCCCAGTCGTTCGCGCCGCCGCTATATTTCCATGCGTCCTTCGCGTCAACCCGGAGGCGAATCAGCCCACAAATACGTCCGGACAGCATCCCAACAATAGAACCCCGCATCAGCCCGCGCGAAAATTCTGCGCACGCAACGGGGCACGGCGGAAAAAACGGCCTCGAGATGGCGCGCAATCTGCGCACCCGTGGGCCGATCTCCGTTGCGCAACTCCCCGCCGATATATTCCCGAGTCTCCGCGATAAAGGTCAGGATCGGCTGATAGCTCTTCTTTCCTTTATTCTTCGGGTTGTAGCTCTTGCGCCCGCCCATCTGCCGACCGTAGAGCGTGTGCACGGTCGTATCGGTATCGAGAGTGATCGCAGGCAGTTGCACGTTCGCTGCTTCCCAAACTCGTTCCCGCAGCAGGCGCTGCAGCTTTAACAGTTGCTGGGCCACGGTCACTGGCAAGGAGGTCAAGAAACGCCAGAAGGTACATTGCGGTGGTAACTTCCCCACCTGCAAGATTCCCGTCAGCATCGGATCCTGGGCCACGAAACGAAGATGGTTCAGCCGAGAGAAACCCACGTAGATGGCCAGCACCATCCCCAGCAGGAATTGGTAGATGGTCATCACGCGCGGAATGCGATGAATGGTCAGAGTTTCTTCAATCAGTTTCTTGAAGCCCAGCTTCTCCAACATGGTCGATATCGGGAACAGACCACCATACGGCGTAAGATTCTTGGCACCGAAGTCAAAAGGCGTGGAAGCCGCAATTTTATAGGGCTCCGGACTATCTGCAGGAAAGCCTTGTTTGGCGCGGGTTTTATCGATATGCTGCTTTTCGTTCTTCACCATTTGGGTGACCCCTTGAGGTTGAGTTCGTAAAACCGGGAAGTTTCGCGAACTCATTTTTACCCCATGTTTTTGGGGTCCCCAAATGGTTCCTTCAGATTAGAGCCCTACCGAAGCCCACCCCAGTGCATTATTCAGGTGTTAATCAGTTCAACATAGGATTCGACTATCAGTTACCAAGCCAAATGCTTTTTCACATCGAGTACAACGGTAGCCGTTCACGTAATGTGCCCTTGGTCACGCCAGGCGGCTTCGCAGGCGTGCAGAACGTGAGTAAGAACCTCGACTTTGTCTCTGCGTCCCAATATCTAACGCTTGGGACGGCGTTGACAACGAAAGTCGCCAATCCATTTGCGGGTCTGCTACCAGGAACTACTCTCAACGGGGCTCAGGTGAGCGAACAACAAATGCTCCAGCCTTTTCCACAATATCTGGGTGTTTCGGAAACAAATCTTTCGGCGGGCCGCTTAAAATATGACTCTCTCCAGACCCGACTCGAGAAGCGCATGACTCACGGCCTTACTGTGGTGGGCAACTTGACATGGTCGAAGAACCTCGGGCAGAACTATCTTCTGAACCCGAATTTCGATAGCCTAACGAATGTTTTTCGCGCTCCGGTCAACATTGACCAACCTTATCTATTTAACGTGGTTATGACTTACAAGCTACCGCTGTTTAACTCCTCCAGCCGTTTTGTGAGTGGAATTCTGGGCGGATGGTCAATGTCAGGAACTGCCCAATTCCAAAGCGGAAGTCAAATTGCCGCACCGTCGTCATCCTCCAACGTTAAATGGACGGGTCTCGATCCGACGAAGGTGATCCCCGGCGTGTGGACGGGACAGACGATGAATCGCTGGTTCAACAATTGCGTTATTAATAGCGCCGGAACAGCAATTGCGAATGCTGGGTCTGGACCGTCGAACTGCCCGGTCGGTACGCCTCTCTCCGACGCTCCGTGGCAGCTGACTCCCAATCAGTTTTTCCTGAACAACATTCCGCCCTATTTTGAGCATATCCGCACTCAGCGAGACGCTTATAACTTGACGAATACGCCCTGGTTCGGATTCGGGGATAACGGTGCGGGTATCAACACGACTGCAACAAACTCGGCCTTTGGAACGGTGAACGGGAACCAAGGTAATGATCCTCGGACCCTCCAGCTTTCGGGACGTCTGAGCTTCTAACATCAAGGTGAAAATCTCCGGACGCCTTGCAGCGCGTCCAGAGATTTTCCTTTAGCGATCGATTTCAACTCTTCAAAAACGGAGAGGTACTTCATGAATAGAACTCGCCGCGATGCACTTAAAATGGCTGTTCTGGGCGGAATGAGCGCAGCTGTGAGCGAGCTGGGTGCTCCCGCGTCCACTCGCGCTCAAACTGAGAACGCAAGTGTTCGGCCAGCAAATCAGCCGAAGTGGGCGCTGGGTCCTGAAAATCAGCGCCGACCAGATCTGGGTAACGGAACTTACCTAAACCCAATAATTCCTGGTGCCGCTCCGGATCCCGACGTTGTGAAGGACGGCGACGACTACTATATGACGTTTTCATCTTTTGCGGAGTACCCGGGTCTGCCTCTCTATCATTCGAAAGATCTCGTGAACTGGGTGAGAATCGGTTCGGCCGTCAATAAACCAATCGGTTCGATCATCGCGCCCTCTCTCAAAAAGCATAATGGGAGATTCTACATTTATTTTCCCGCAGGTCTACCTGCGCCTCAGGGACAGGGTAGAGGCACATATGTGGTGTATGCGGATGATCCGCGGGGACCGTGGAGTGATCCGATTCAGGTGCAAGCCGGCGGCGGAATTGATCCAGGGCACGTGATCGGCGAAGACGGGAAGCGGTACCTGTTCCTCAGCGGCGGCACTCGAGTGCGGCTGACTGACGATGGTCTCAAGGCGGATGGGCCAATCGAGAAGGTATATAGCGGCTGGCAATATCCGGACGATTGGTACGACGAAGGATTTAGCCTGGAGAGCCCGAAAGTGTTTAGGCGCGGAGATTATTTCTATTTGGTTTGCGCCGAGGGTGGCACGTATGGGCCGCCGACGAGCCACATGGTCACAGTCGCCCGCTCGAAATCAATCAACGGACCTTGGGAAAACGATCCCCAAAACCCCGTGATCCATACGCGAAACGCCGCCGAGCCATGGTGGTCGCGCGGCCATGGCGCGGTCATTGACGGTCCCAGCGGCGATTGGTGGATTATCTATCACGCCGTTGAAAACGGTTATCGGACACTCGGTCGTCAGGCAATCTTGGAGCCCGTTGAATGGACGAATGACGGATGGTTTCGCGCGACGACGAAAGATTTGAGCGTGCCCATCCGAAAACCGCGCGGAGGTTCCAACATCGGCAGCGGTCAATTGCTTTCCGACGACTTTTCTTCGAACCATCTAGGCACGCTTTGGCGTTATAACCAGACAGATCCCGAAGACGCTTCGCGTGTGAAGTTTGGAGATCATTTTGTTCAGCTCCAGGGCAAGGGTGATAATTTTTCGAATTGTTCGCCGCTGACGTGCATTCCGGTCGATCGCGCCTATCAGGCAACCGTGGATGTTGAGTTGGTTGACGAGGTCGAGGCCGGAATTATGTTGTTCATCGGCTCTTTTCTATATGCCGGCATCGGCCATGACGGTATGAGGATCAAAATGTACGCGAAGGGTGCCCCACCGCGAGGCCAGGGGCAAGCTGCTCCGCCCTTGCGCAAAATTTCGCTGAAGATCGTGAATGACAATCAAGTGATGTCGCTGTTCACGAGTTCCGATGGACAAAACTGGGCTCGCTACCCATTGCGACTAGACGTGAGCGGCTATCACCAGAATGTTGCACGAGATGGCGGTGAGAGCCTGCGAATCGGACTTTACGCCTTTGGCTCGGGAAGCGCCCGTTTCCGCAACTTCATGTACAAAGCGCTGATATAAAGATGTCCTCCATACAGAATGCTAATGTTGTGCGATTTACTGGTTGTCGGTTTCGAAATCGAAAGTACTGGTTCCGTGCCGATGCACCATTTTTATATTCGCAAAATTCTAGACAACAGGACGATCGAATATGGCGCGGGAGAAGAAGGTTGTTGGCGTGCGTAGATTTTCGATACTCATCGCACTGGCTGGACTGTTCGTTTCGTCAGCTTGCATTGCGGTTGCTTCGGAATATTTGACAGTCGGTGGCGACAATGCCCGAACGGGCTGGCTGAGGAACGAAACCCTCATCACCAAGGCAAATATCGGGCAGCTCAAGCTGCTTTGGAAGGTTCAGCTTCACCGCACGCCGCGACAGATGCACAACTTGTTCTCGCCTTTGGTAGCCACAGTCCCGACTTCTTCCGGGCCGACAGATGTGGCTGTCGTCGCAGTTGTTTCAGACGATCTATGGGGCCCTCTGCACGTACGACCGGGCTGCCGAAGGATTCGGTGGCGAACGTCGCGCAGCTTCTCACCCTCGATAAGGAGCTGCTGAACAAACGGGTCGGTCGTCTGCCACGGCCAAACTGCAATTGCTGTTTTTCGGAATCGATCCTGTGCTCGGCAAGTAGTGCCGGGAAGAGGAAGCTCACCGCGGCAATGGATTGTGTCGTTCGCCAAAACTCTGCTTGGCTTTAGAATCAGGGACCTAGGAGCCGATGCGTTCTCATCATGACACTATCCGGCTGTTTCTGGCACGATTGCCCTCTGTTTTGCTGCCGCAGTAACCTTCTGCTTGAAATCTCGCGCTATGGCAACAATTGCGGTATTCAAGCGGCGGCACTCAGTACCGAGTGTTTTACCGGAAAGTTACCGCGCGTTCACCACAAAACGCAAAGGGTCGGCCACGTTGCCGTGGGTATCGAGGCCCCGGAGGAAATAGCATGCGTTTGTTGCGCCACAGCGGTTACGCATCGGCCAACCGCTTACTCTATGTATCCATGTAATTATCGCGACGGATTGATCGCCGGTCCTACCTGTTCCGGCGTGGCCCGAGCAGTCCGGGTCACGCCGGAACTCTGCAAAACGTCGATTCTGCGGAAGAGACTGGATGAGGTCAACACGCGCCTTCTGGTGGACCCGATTTGTGCAATGGCAATCGTCCACACCTCGCACCTTACTCAGGTTGGCTTTAATAAATAGGCCGCTTGAGTTTCTCGGGAAACATCGTGCCTGTTACGATGACGGCGGACGGAGTGGGCCGCTGGCGGAATCGCCAATCGCCGGCAGAAACACGACGCGACTGTTTCGGCCATCTGGATAGCGAGTGCAGGATAAGAGCAAGACCGCACGGTTTCGGCGACGCACAGGTACGACATCGCCTCCCGCGCTGCGAATCCGCTGAGGCGGGCAGGACGACGCAACGAACAGAGCGAATCGCACAGAGGTAGCTTTCTGGGGGCTGGGGCTGGTTCAATTCCACGCTGCGGACTTCCGAGGATTTCGTGCCTGCATTCGAAACCAGAGTTTCTGTATTGCAGGCATGCCGAAGCTGTAATACAATCAATTTATGAAGACTCTCACCGTTCGATTACCTGAGCCGCTGGTGGCCGATATTGAAGCCGAATCGCGCGGCCGCAACATCTCGAAGTCGGATGTCGTTCGAGAACGTCTTGAGCGTGCTCCGCGTGAGCGACGCGAGAGCAAGTCTCTCAATGCCATCGCGGATCTCATCGGATCTGTGGACGGCCTACCAAGAGAACTAAGCACCCACAAGAAAGAGTTCTTGCGCACTACGGGTTATGGGCAGAAGCGTTCTCGTTGACGCCGGTTTTGTGGTGGCCCTGCTCAGCAGCCAAGATGCTTACCATCCGTGGGCTGTCGCTCAGGCGTCCGAACTGCCACCACCCTGGTTTACTTGCGAAGCCGCGCTCTCCGAGGCCTTCCACCTTCTCGGAGAACGGGGAGTCCCGAAACTCGGTGCTCTACTTCGCCGCCGCGCTCTGTTAGTCGCCATCACGTTTGCCGAGAACGTGGAAACAGTCCTCAAGCTGATCGAGAAATACTCAGATGTTCCTATGGCCTTTGCCGACGCTTGCCTGGTTCGTATGACAGAGACGCTTGCCGATCCCGTCATCCTTACAACGGACCAAGACTTCCGAATTTATCGTCGGCACAGCCGCCAAGTTGTTCCGTCCGTCATGCCGGATTAATAGCCGATTTGGATGGTGAATTCGACGGGTCGACGCCATACCACCTAATATAAATCTTCGCTTCGGAGGTGGTGTCGACGTCCAGGTCATATTCGTGTTCGGGCTTGCATCGCGCCAACTCGAAAGATTGTTTTTGTAGAGGGTCAGCAAAACGTTCTGTTTGCTCAGCGGAATTACATTGGCTGAGATGCTCTTAAACTTCGCAGCTAGCGCGTCGAGTTGCTGCCGTTCCTGAGCAAGCTGAGTGGGATTCGCCGTGTCCGCCTGCGCCGCAAGCTGGTCACCCTGGATGGAAAGCGCGCGCATTTGCGCCACAAAGGGCGTCCGCAATTGCTCCGATGTTTGCAGTAGCGCGTTCGTCTCCGCAATCATCGAATTCACGGTGCGAAGTTTCGAAGACAGGCTGAGGAGGTTGTCCGTAAGCTCCCATATGCCCGACGGCGTACTCTGCCCTGCGCTTAACGTGACAGGCTCGGTTGCGTTGTGGGTCTGGGCCGAAGCATTCGCTCCCGAACTGGTTCCCGACACTGAAGTGGCCAGCGCATCAACTTCGGCGCGCAGGTCATTGGCGCTGGGGCCTTTGTTTGCTGATCCGCTGGCAAAGTCCAGAATGTTGCGCACGGCGTCTCTGCGTGCCTGGGCCAGCGCGATTTCGCCCTGCAACTCCGAAATCTCGGATTGCAGTTGCGTTCGCTTTGCGCCCGTGGCGTGCACAAGTTGCTGGGTGTCGGAGTCGGCTTCGGCCTGCGTATCGCGCAACTGCTTTTCCAGGTTCACGAGCATCCGCTGCATCGCGTTGTACTGCGAGGGTGCACCTGACGCGCCGGGCGCAGGATTCGAAGCAGGTCCAGCAGACATCAAGTCCAATTGCCCGCGCGCAAAATCGAACGCGAGCTGGACCGATTGACTCGCAAGCTGCTTGTTATCGTAGAGCAGCAGCTGTTGCTGCGGCTCGCTGGCGATCTGTTGCTGGATCGTCGTCTGGTGGTATAGGGCGATCGATTCGTTGAGAAACTGGATCAACTTGTCCGGGGAAATCACAGCGTTTTGAGAAACGGCCGAACGCACGGCGATCAAAGTCATCAGAAGCAACGCTGTCGCCCAGTGCCTCCTGCTATAGTCCTTCACGAACTCGCTCTTTGAAACATCGGGTTTTTGCCTCCATGATCCGAAAAGCACGTCAAGCAAGGCGAGACGAATCTTTCGGATATTTGATCGAGGCCGGGCCAGGAAAAATGCTTGGAGCTCTCTGCTGAATTGAACGGGGTTGCATGAGTTCGCTGACAATCTTATATCGTTTGACCCTTTGGTGCCTCATATCCGGTGATCGGATCAGCTTTGCGGCAGTAGTCGCCGACTTGGACGACAGATGGCGATTCGGCGCCGCTGTCGACAGCTGTGGTTTTTGCTGCGACTGTGCTAACGAGGAGTGGCGTGGTGCTTGCCTGAGCAGATAAAGGCTCGTTCGCAGGCGGCACGCGGTGGGGCGTTTTAGGGAAAAAAACGTGCTCGGCTGCACCAATGTGGGTGTACATTTTCTACCGCCGGACGGCCCAAAAGTTATTCCGGCTTAAGCCTGTTACGTGTGATCTTGGACAAATCACCTGCGAAGGGGAATTTCATGAAGAGACTTTCGCTACTCCTGTTCCTCTGTGGATTTTTAGGTGCGGGCACATTCGCCGCCGATCGGGTCAAGACCGCCAACGGCGTGGTGGAATCCACCGCGCCGCCAAACGACGGTGTACGGAGTTTCAAGGGGATCCCATTTGCAGCGCCGCCCGTGGGGGAACTGCGCTGGAAGGAACCGCAACCGGTGAAGAATTGGAAAGGAGTCCGCAACGCCGACAAGTTCGGCGCGCGCTGCATGCAACGCAGCGGCGGCGACTACTGGTTCCGCAGTGAGGAGATGAGCGAAGACTGCCTGTACCTGAACCTGTGGACGCCGGCCAAATCAGCCAGCGAGAGACTTCCGGTGCTGGTGTACATCTTTGGCGGCGGCTTTCAGCAAGGCGACGGCTCCGAGCCCCGCTACGACGGCGAGAGCATGGCCCGCCACGGCATCGTGGCGGTTTCCATCAATTATCGCCTGGGCATCTTCGGTTTCTTCTCGCATCCGGATCTGACAGAGAAATCGGCTCATCACGCATCGGGCAATTACGGCCTGCTCGATCAGGTGGCGGCGCTCCGGTGGGTACAGAAGAATATCGCGGCATTCGGCGGCGACCCGCGGCGCGTCACCATCGCGGGCGAATCGGCGGGATCGATTTCGGTTAGCGCCCTGATGGCTTCTCCGCTTTCGAAAGACCTGTTCGCGGGCGCGATCGGCGAAAGCGGCGCACTGATTGGTACCCTGCCGCCGCATCCGCTCGCGGAGACGGAACAGAACGGCGTGAAATTTGCCGAAACGGCGGGCGTCAGTTCGATTGCAGGGCTGCGTGCGCTCAGCGCGGAGAAAATCATGGAACTGGCCACTCCCGCGGCCGGGCGCGGCGCGCCGGGCGGACCTCCCACGATTTCCTTCAGCCCGAACCTCGACGGCTACTTCTTGCCAAAGACGCTCGTACAGATCTTCGAAGCGGGCGAGCAGGCGAAGGTGCCTCTCCTCGCCGGAAGCAACTCGGCAGAGCAGGGCGCTTACGCCATTCTCGGACAGAACGAACCCACCGTTGAGAACTTTACTGCCGCCGTCCGTAGGCTCTATGGCGACAACGCGGATCAGATTCTGAAGGTCTATGCGCCGACGACGCCCGAAAAAGTGTGGCAGGCCGCGACCGACCTGGCCAGCGCACGTTTCATCGCGTTCGGCACATGGAAGTGGACCGAACTTCAGGCGGCGAACAGCGACAAGCCGGTCTATCGCTACTACTATACGCGGCCCCGCCCGGCCATGATTCCCGGCCGCGGCCCCGCCATTGTTCCAGGTCCCGGCGGCGCGGGTGGGCGCGGCAGCAGAGCTGGAGCGGGACGCGGCGGCGCTTCTGCGGCAGGCCCGCGTGGCGCAGCCCACTCCAGCGAGATTCAGTACGCGATGGGCAACCTTGATCTGGACGACCGCTACGCGTGGGACGCCGACGACCGCAAGGTTTCGGAGACCATGTCCAGCTACTTCGCCAACTTCATCAAGACGGGCAATCCGAACGGACCAGGCCTGCCTGAATGGCCGGCTTACAGCGCGAAGACGGGCTATATGCGAATGCGTCTGGGTGTGGAGTCAATGGCGGAGCCGGAACCGGATCGCGCGCGATATCAGGCGCTGGACGCAATCTTATCAGCACAGAAGTAAACGACTCGCAAGTGCGGAATAGCAATTCGAGACAACAGCAACGGTGCGGTCGCTATCTGCCGCGACAGGCCCAGCGATCCCGCGCCAGTGAGAAACGAACGACAAGGAGCGAAAAATGTGCGATAGAGATCATTCTGCGGACGATCAGGAACGGTACGAAGCGCTCGGTCTAATCACGCGCAAGCAGTTCGGCGTCATGCTGGCGGCAGGCGTCGCCATGCTGCTGCCTAAAGTAGCCAACGCTGCCACGGTCACCGAATCCGACGTGACCGTGAAGACGCCGGACGGCGATGCGGACTGCTACTTCGTTCATCCATCTTCAGGCACCGCGCCCGGCGTATTGATGTGGCCGGATATCTTCGGGCTGCGGCCTGCATTTCGCCAGATGGGTAAGCGGCTCGCCGAGTCGGGCTATTCGGTGCTGGTGGTGAATCCGTTCTATCGAACCCAGAAAGCTCCCACCGCGCCTCAGGGTGCGGCGACTCCGATCCAGCAGGTGATGCCGCTCGCGCGCACCCTGAACGCGACCACACACGTTACGGATGCGAAGGCATTTGTCGGATGGCTGGACCAGCAGCCCTCGGTTGCCAAAAATCGCAAGATCGGGACGCAGGGTTATTGCATGGGCGGGGCAATGGCCTTTCGTACCGCGTATGCCGTGCCGGACCGCGTTGGAGCCGTGGCCTCCTTCCATGGCGGCAACGGATTGGTGACCGATAAGCCGGACAGTCCACATCTTCAGGCCGCGATGAGCAAGGCGCAGTTCCTGGTGGCAATTGCGGAAAACGACGATATGAATGCCCCCACCGAAAAGACCGTGATGAAGGACACCTTCGCCAAGGCGGGACTGCCCGCGGAAATCGAAGTGTATCCGGCCATGCACGGCTGGTGTCCGCCGGATTCGGCCGTCTACAGCGAGCCATCCGCCGAGAAGGCATGGAGCCGTCTGCTAGTTCTGTACGAAAAGGCTCTCGCGTAATCTCTTCCTTATTGTTGATAAAGTCCAGCCGGAGCTTGGCAATCTACTCGGCGTTTAGTTTTGCCGCCATCACGATGCCGATTTCTTTTCATCCGGTGTTGAAGTCCAGAATGGGCGCGCTCGGAGCTTGAATCTTCGTCGCGTTCTTGGAACATGCCGATCAGATCGAATTTGATTCTGTCGCTTTCCGAACAGGATTCCAGCAGCACCCTGCGCGCCTCGATCTCCTCCGGAGTAAGGTGCACCGGTTCAGTTGGTGTCTGCACAATGTTGTTCGTCTGCGACGGTGTCAGATTCGTGGAGTCTGCCGCCGGCGCGATGAATTTGAAGCGCTCCAGTGCGATTCTTTCCTGAGATACATACAGCCTTCACAGGAAAACAGGAGGAATTCTCGCAACAAAAGCTTCTTGTAACAGATCGTAATACATTAGGTCAGTATTTGAGGTTGAAATTTTAATGCCATCACCAGTGACATTAAGACTGGATAAGGAAACCAGGCAGCGTATTGCCCGCATCGCACGCCGGAAGCAAATATCCGCCTCGCAGGCGATTCGGCGGGCTATCGAGACATGGGTCGAGGAACAGGAACCAGTCGCATCGCCTTATGAAATCATTTCGGATTTGATTGGAACGGTGCACGGAGGAAACCAAAAACGCTCTGCGCGAGCCGGCCGCCGGTTCGCCGCTATGCTACGGCACCGACGGGGTTCCCGATGATCTTGGTGGATGCGGGGACTCTGATAGCTTTCGTGGACGCCGGCGACCAACACCATGAAGACTGCGTGGCGGCTCTGAAACGTTTGCAGGAACCTATGGCGACAGTTTGGCCACCATTGACTGAAGCGATGTACTTGCTAAACGATCTGCCGGCGGCCCAGGAAGCGCTGTGGGAGATGTTGGGGAGAAAAGCGCTGGAGTTGCTTCCGCTTGGCTTGTTTGATTTGCCGCGGATTCGTGAGCTAATGCGAAAATACGCCGATCGTCGGATGGATCTTGCTGATGCCGCGCTTATTCGAGTTGCCGAGCGGGAAGGCATCCGCAAAATATTCACGGTAGACAAGGAAGACTTCGGTGTCTACAGGATTCATGGTCGGATCCGTCCCTCAATCATTCCTTGACCGGAAACCAGCGCGAACAGGATGCCGGTCGATATACGTGCCGCAATAATTAATCGCCGAGTGGCGCAGCAACCGAGACGCGATAAATCGAAATAGCGCTCCGGATTCAAGTAAAACGCGTAGTTCGAGAAGCGCGAGCCAGCCTACAGGCGGATTTTTTGGCCAAAGCGAAAGAACCACAATCGATGCGAGTACCCGCGACGCCCACCAAACCCCACAGCACACCAGTCGTGTGCTCGTTGAGGCCAAGGACGATAGCGGTAATTGCAAAAACACAGCCCATTGTTTTGAATAGGACACGGCTCTTGTTAAAGCAACGCCCCGTCCTTTTATGAGGCGTGAGGACGCTGCTTCACTCGGCACACGACACCGAAGAGTAGAACTCAAAGACCGTGGCGCGACATTTGGATGAGAAAGCGCCAATCGTCTTCATAATTCCGCCCGACTGGACGCTGCGGACAATGCTGCGTGCTCAATTGCGCGAGGCTCGTATTGAAGCCCTTGGCATGCAAGCAACAGGAGATATCGGGGACTTTTTCGCCCATGGCGTCGCGCCGTCGGTAATTGTCGTCGACGGATGCGAATTGAACGACCCCGCCAAAGGGAGAATCATCGAAGACTTGGCGCGAATTGTCGCAGTGATTGTCGTAGATTCACGGACGACGCCCTCACCCGTTCTGGCCGGAACAGACGTGCTTTAGCGACCTGTGCGCGTGCAAGAAATCGGCGCGCGAGTCCTCGAAAAGTTAAACCCAAAAACGAAGTGATCTCGTTCTCATCCTCGATTTCCGCTGGAAAATACGGTTGACGCGATCACTGCTCACGCATGGCTTACTTGGCGGCAAGTTCAGCGTGAACTTCCGGCGCACCTTTTGTCAAATTGTTGAATGTTTCTGCGTCGAGCGTTTCGCGTTTCAGGAGTTCGCTGGCGATAAGTTCAACCTTGTCTCGGTGTTCTTGCAACATACGCTTTGACTCGGTGTAGGCGGCATCGAGAATGCTCTTCACCTCTTCATCGATATCGCGCGCAGTTTGTTCGCTGCAATCGCGTTGCGCGAGGCCGTCCACTTGGGACGGCAAGAACGGCGCATGATGCTGGGTGCAGTGAACCAATCCGACCGATTTCCCCATGCCGTACATGCAGACCATTTGGCGCGCGAGTGCCGTGGCATGTTCCAGATCGTCCTCCGCGCCCGTAGTGATCTCGCCGAACATGACCTCCTCGGCTGCGCGTCCGCCAAGCATTCCCTTAATTTTATCGATCAGCTCGGGACGGCTCATCAGGTACTGATCGGTTTCCGGAAGCTGCAACGTATAACCGAGCGCCGCGCGCCCTCGAGGCACGATGCTGATCTTGCGAACCTGATCCGCGTGTTTGCTGTACGCCGCAACGACGGCGTGACCCACTTCGTGATACGCGACGCGCCGCTTGTCTTCGGGGGTCAGCCGGCGACTCTTGCGTTCCGGCCCGGCAACGACCTTTTCAACGGCATCTTCCAAGTCCTTCTGTCCGATCTTCCTTCCGTTGTGCCGTGCCGACAGCAACGCTGCCTCATTGACCACATTCGCCAGATCCGCTCCAGAAAAGCCGGGTGTCTCTTGCGCGATCTTGCGCAGATCGACATCGGTCGCGAAGGGTTTTCCGCGTGCGTGGATTTTCAGAATCGCGTCGCGTCCTTCGAGGTCTGGCGCGTCCAAAACAACTTGGCGATCAAATCGGCCAGGGCGCAAAAGCGCGCGGTCCAGAACGTCCGGCCGGTTCGTAGCAGCCAGAACAATCACACCGGCGTTCGCTTCAAATCCATCCATGCCAACCAACAGTTGATTGAGAGTCTGTTCGCGTTCGTCATTTGTGACGCCAATGTGCACGCCCCGCTGGCGCCCGACCGCGTCCAGTTCATCGATGAACACAATACACGGCGCGTGCGATTTGGCCTGTTCGAAAAGGTCGCGAACTCGCGCGGCGCCAACTCCAACGAACATCTCGACAAACTCGCTGCCGCTGATGGAGAAGAATGGCACCGCCGCCTCGCCCGCCACGGCCCGCGCCAATAGCGTTTTCCCCGTGCCTGGAGGTCCAACCAGTAGGACGCCCTTGGGAACCTTCGCACCCAGCGATTCATAGCGTCCAGAGTCCTTGAGGAAACTGACAACCTCCTGCAGTTCGTATTTCGCTTCGTCGCAGCCCGCCACATCGTCGAACGTAACTTTAATGTCCTTTTCCGCGATCAACTTGGCATGACTCGACCCAAAACTCATCACGGATCGTCCCATGCCGCCCAGCCGACGCGACAGATAAAACCACACCAAGACGATCAGCGCGATCGGAAAAATCCAGATCCACATCAATTGCGACCAGGAGCTTGAATGTATCCCGTTAAACTTCACGCCGGCTTTTTCCAGGTCAGCGACCAGCCCCGGATCATCCACTCGCACGGTGCGAAACTTTGAAGCCTCACTCGTAACGTTTTGTGTCTGTTGGCTTTGAGCGTCCGAATCACTCGAAGCATTCGACGCGGAAGATTTGTCCCCAGACTGACTCTGATTCCCGGCGCTCTTTCCTGGTTTTGCCGATTGAATGCCCGCACCCTGCTTGGCGGCGCTTGCGGTAAACCGCAGTGTGCCTTCGATATCGGTATCCCCTATCGAACATTCGACCACATCTCCCTGCCGAACGTCCTCCTTGAATTGGCTGTACGGAATTGTTTGCGAACCGGCTTGCTGGCTCGCCGATTGCCACAGCCATAGCAGCCCGAGCATCAAAATCACATACCATATCAACGCGCCCCACCGGGCGGGCGGCAGTCCTGGTGTCGGCTTCCGTTGAGGCGGAGTCGGCGGCCTGACATCGCTGTCATTCATTGTGCGGACTCTCGAACTCGGCCTTTCTCACGGCGCAAGCTGCAACTACAATCCCATCCTCGTCCTCGAACCCTCACGCATTTCCAGTTGCCGCGGCTCGCTCGGCAGCGTGAGATCGCGTGCGGCCGATCTCGACCGAGCACTTCGCATGGCGCGCAACAGCAGCCGAAACGCTGTCTTCGAACAAACAATCCATAGCATCACGCTTGTGCGAACCCATGACAATCAAATCCGCCGCCCACATCGCAGCAGCTTCGAGAATCTTAGATTTCGCGTCGCCATGCTCGATCGTGGAACTTACCCGAAAGCCTTCGTTTCGCAATTCATCAATCGTCTTGCTGATAAGTGTCTCGGCTTGCTCCAAAGCCACTTTTGCTTCCGGCGCAAGGTTAATCGCCGCGCCGGCCAATTGTTCCGCAGCCGCAATTACGAACCTGACCGGCACCGGCGGAGGCTCTACAACATGCAACAGACGTATTTCCGTGTCCTGCTTCGGCACCTGCTCGATCACTGTTCGAACCGCAGCCTTCGAAGCCGATGATTCGTCGATCGGAAGAAGAATTTTCATAACTCTACCCTCAGCTGTCATTTTCGGATGACGTCGTCGATCCGGCTGTGATTCACGTCACATCGCAATATGTGGTATTAGGTTGATCCTGCGGTCGAACGAGCAAGCGGTATTAAGTGCCACCGACAAGTCCACTCGAAACGCCATGGGACGATTCGATCGCGCTCTATTCACGGATCTATATGAACTCACGATGGCTCAGGCGTATTACACCGAGCGCATGTCCGGTTTGGCCGTCTTCGAACTGGCTTTTCGTAAATTACCACCCAACCGGAATTTCATCGGTGCGGCCGGTGCTGCAGACGTTCTCGATTTTCTAACCGACGTCCACTTCACAGAAGACGAAGTCAACTATCTGGGCGGACTTCGACGTTTCTGAAATGGCTGCTTTCTTTGCGTTTTACCGGTGACGTATATGCAGTGCCGGAAGGCACTATAGTTTTCCCGAATGAGCCCCTGCTGCAAGTGATTGCCCCCATCCTCGACAAAGTGTGCGAAGACTTCAATGATCTGAAGGGTCGGTAACAACAACCGGTCATGTGTTCAATATTGCACAGAAATACGGCATTCCAGATTGTAATTTAGCTCTGCGGACTGATTGCCATCGGTGTGCAATTACAGTTTCTGATCTCCAGCTACTGACACACGGTTTGTCTCGCGGGCCGAATAGCGAAATGAATCGCCAAGAGTGAGCGAGGGGAGGGTCGCCATGGGATCTCATTCTGGACTCAAAATTGTCAGGAACTGCCCGACGTCTCTTGCGCGCCGAGGGGAGGTGTTTTGTGACTCTTTGGCCAGCGGTCTCAAAGCGCTGGATACTATCGTCCCTCCTATTGCCTATCCCAAGGGCGCGATTCTATTCATGGAAGGCCATGCCGCGAGCGGCATCTTTGCGATTTGCAATGGGCGCGTGAAGCTCTCGAGTTCTTCCCGCGAAGGAAGGCAGATCATTCTGAAAATTTCCGAAGCGGGAGAAGTGCTGGGGCTGCCCGCGACTTTATCAGGTAGGCCTTATGAGGTGACTGCCGAAGTCTCGGAGCCAGCGCAGGTTAATTTCATCCCTCGCGCCGCATTTCTGCGGTTCCTCCGCACGAACCCGGAAGCCCTTATGCAGGTGGCTCAACTCTTGACGGACGGTCACTACGCGGATCATGAGGTGATACAGTCTCTGGGGCTTTCGCATTCCGCTTCCGAGAAACTGGCGCGATTTCTTCTCGGTTGGTCAAGCAATCACGCCCGCGGTCAGGACCGCCTTCACATCGCACTCACCCAGGAGGAGATTGGAGAGACGATCGGTGTGAGCCGTGAAACCATAACACGGCTGCTGACTACCTTCAAGAAAAGGAATCTGCTGACGATCAACGGCGCCTGGGTCAACCTTTGCAATCGAACCGCCCTTCAGGTTCTGGCGGGCACGTAGCATAGCCCAGCCCTCCATACGGTGGTGCCGGTATGTGACGCTTCGGCTTTGTTATTATTTCCGAGCGCGAATTTCACTCTGGTGATATTTTCCCAATCCAGGGCAGGCCGAATCGACCCTGGCGCGCAACTGGGTCGCATCCACCGCGGAAGTGGATATGCCCCTCGCCGAATGCCGAGCCTTTGCTGGGTTGGAATTCAGTTCCGCCTTCTTGAGCGATTCTGCATCCTACGAAAACATTCGATTATTGCGCGCCGGTTGCTGGTCCGGCACTGAATCGCACTGGCTGAATCAATATGTTTCCCCCGACCTGGATCGACACGTCATAGTCGCCGTCCTTCACCCGCGGCACCTTGAATACGATCTTAGTTGCTTCCTGGTCCACAACCGTCGCTTTGTAATCGTTTTTGTCGTCGGAAAGAAAAACCGCCACAACGGTCGATTTTCCCAGATCCTCACCAGTGATCGTCACTTGGTCGCCAGGCTTGCCGGAGGCCGGCTCAACTGCCGTCACGTGGGAGTTGCTCTGTCCGAAGACGGAAGACATTGGCGTGAATACGTAGGCGGCAAATATCAGCATCAGCGCCGCCACGAAACGGACGGCAACAAATGAGTGGCCCGAGCACATTTTGCTTCCGTCAAGCGGGCCTTTCGACTTGACACGGTTTTCGATACTACGGCCTGCGAATCGTATCATGCGCCACCTCCGCCACCCTAAATTTACGTCTGCTACAACCCGCCTTGATGTGATCTTCATCACGCATCCCAACTACATGACAATTCCACCGTATGAATCGCCTAAAGATCGCAAGGTCAGCCAATCCCAAACCGCGCCTGAGGATCACGGAAGACGTGATTCTTAAATTGCGGTGGCCGACATCACTGGAAGACGATAGCGCTAAGCGAGACTACGGAAGGCACCGGAGCGCTCATTCAACCGCAGGCACGAACTAGAGACACTGCAACGGATACGCCTGAAACAGCCTGTCCTCTCTGTAATCAAGGTAGACGTCACCAAGCGGAATATAACGATCGAATGAGAAATTGAGACGGAGGTTCGGAGGCTTTACTGGGGCTCGAAAAATTCTCTTCGCCTATTGCTGCTGTTGCCATCGGTCCGCCTATCACTATGATCGCAAATCACACCGACCTAAATTAACGAATAGAGACCCAGAAATCGTTGACCACTGCAGAGGGCACGCGCAGTCTGTGACGAGGATTACACGTTGCCTGCTTTTCGCTGAGAGCTCGGCTTTAGCTTTGAGGAATCGCCAAACGCTGGATGAAACTCCCCACTCTACAGCATCGAGGGGTACGTCTCCGGCACTTCTCCGGACTCCCATGCCGCCGTCCGCTCGAGAGGTTCGACCGCGCGCGTCTCGTCGAAGTGCAAGATGGCATCAAACTGATCCGAAAGCTGTGCATGAAAGTAATGGCTCGCCCTTTCGGAGCGCGGCAAATAGATCACACCAATAGCTCTCTCCAAACGCGGTTCCCGCAGGAGCGAGCTAACCTTTTCTCTCTGCTTCAGCACGAGCAGGAAATTCGGAATTCCAGTTTCGTGGAAAAGCGCCTCATAGCTGCCGGGCAACGCGGGGTTAACGTGCTTGCGTTCCGCCGGATTGTCCCACCCGCAAGCTGCGGTCACCGTACCGGTGAACGTCGTAAATCCAACGAGTGTCGCCGCTTCTTTTCCGTAGCGTTCACGTACCAACTGCCCGAGATTCAATTCGCCTTGCTGTCCCATTTCCGTTGCCCGAGCGTCCCCCAAATGCGAGTTGTGGGCCCACACGACGATCTTTGATGTTGGGCCGAGATGATGAGACAGTGCGTCCAAGGTTTCGGCCATGTGCGTGTCTCGGAGATTCCACGAGGAAATCCGCTCGTGGAACATCGCGCGGTAATACTCCTCGGCATTCTTAACCAGCCGTGCGTTTTGCGCCGCGAAGAAAAATGCGTCTCGTGCAACCCGACCATCGCGCTGCGCCAGATCGGCGGCGCGCTGCCGCATTTCGATCCATTGGCTGATCGCCTCGTTCTCGCAGCTTCGGCTTAAGCCGAACGTAGCCGCGTATCCGTAAGCCTGGGTGTCTTCGCCGAAATTCTCGAAACAGGAATAACGATAGCGTGCGCGGCGTGCGGCTTCCGGATCAACCTTGTCCAAAAAATCCAATACCGCGCGGATGGAGGCGTGCAGGCTGTAAAGATCCAACCCATAGAATCCCACGCGCTTCGTGTGGCGACGCTCGTTGTGGTTGCGCAGCCAGCCCACAAAATCGAGGACATCGGCATTGCGCCACATCCAGGCTGGAAAGCGCTGGAATCCCCCAAAGGCGTCCACGGCGTCGTCGTCCTCGTCCTCAAAGCGTACGTACTTATTTATGCGATATGCATCCGGCCAATCCGCTTCCACGGCGACGGCGACGAAACCTTTTTCAGCGATCAAGCGCTTGGTAATCTGTGCACGCAAGCGGTAAAACTCATGCGTTCCGTGGGAAGCCTCTCCTATCAGCACAAAACGAGAATCGCCGATTCTTTCGAGGAGGGGATCGAAATCCGCGGCGTCTCCGGTCAGTGGATGAGCTGCCTGACGAATCGCTTTGAGAATATCGGAATGATATTCAGTGGCCATTTTCTAACCTCCGCAACCTCATCGGTGTAACCTCGTCGGTTCGGAAGGTCCGCGAAATTGTTCCTCAGAGCGCTCCTCGGCGGCCCGTTTCAACAACTCGGTCACTTCATCGTCTGAAACTTGCGAGAAGTCGTCATAGAACTGGCCAACTCCGAAAAATGGTTCGGGCGTTTCCAAGCACACAAGTTCGCGGACTTCAGGGCGAAGCCGATCACAGGTCGCGCTGGGTGCGACAGGAGTCGCCAATATCAGAGCTGCAGGATGCATTTCGCGCAGGGCGCGGATTGCAGCGAGCATGCTCGATCCGGTAGCAATTCCGTCATCCACCAGAATCACCGTGAGGCCGCTTACGTTCAGGGCGGGCCTGCCACCACGATAAGCACGCTCGCGCCTTTGCAACTCCTTCATTTCAGCACGCGTTACGCGTTCGATATCCAAACCGGTCAGTCCCAATCCCTCAATGGTGTTCCGGTCCAGAATCCGCGTCCCCCCGCTGGCAATAGCCCCAAATGCCAGCTCTTCGTGACCTGGTACCCCGAGCTTCCGCAACACAAATATGTCGAGAGGCACTCTCAGGGATGTGGCCACCTCAAAAGCGACCGGGACGCCTCCTCGCGGAGCTCCCAGCACAATGACGTCATTCCGATCAGCATACTTACTCAATTGCTGTGCCAGCTGCCTGCCGGCTTGTGATCGATTCGCAAAGATCATATGAGCACCTCGTTCTTTCCCGCCAATTCGCGACGACGTTTGAGGAGCAGGATCTGGTCGGCTTCGTGAGTCTGCCCGCAATAGAAAAAGTCGTTCTCAAAACGCATCGGCTCGCCTGGTTGTGCGGGATCGGAGATTTCTCGAAGGATTCCTACGGATTGCTCTGGGGAGGCATGAAGAGCAATGTCCGCTAGAGTCACAATACCCACACAGCGGGCTCGGCCATCGACGATTGGTATTCTGCGAACCTTCATTTCCCGCATCAGTCGGCCACACTCATCCAATGTGTCCCCCGGACTGCATGTGATGGGAACAGAAGTCATCAAGTCAACGACCTTGATGCTATCGGAAGACTTGCCGGATGCCAAAACAGCGCAGCAAAGATCGCGGTCGGTAACGATGCCTTCGAGCAAGGGATCGGACGTATTTGTTTACCGTGTCGGCGCGCCCGTGATGACTGGGGTCTGAATATTCCGCTGGACAAATTGCACGGCTTCGGTTACGTTAAGGTGCGAGAGTTCAAGCATGACGTGGCCGAAGACCTTCAATCCAGCGGGCATCATCGATAGATTAAAGCAGAAGATCACCTCCCTGCAGCGGCAGTGGCGTAGCACTCGTCTGGAAAATGAGCGGCTGCGAAAAGAAAACGAGCAATTGCGGCGAGAGCAAGAACGGTTACGCCGGGAAAACGAGAGGTTGAAGCGACAACTGGAAGAAGCGCAGCGGGCCAACAAGCGACAAGCCGCACCCTTTTCTCGCCGTCAGCGGAAAGTCAACCCGAAGCCACCAGGGCGCAAGCCCGGTACCGCCTACGGCCAACGTTACGGCAAAGCCATTCCCGAGCAAGTTGATGAAGTGATCGAGGTGCCGATCCCGTCTCGCTGTTCTTGCGGGGGCCGGGTCGAAGTAGATAAGGTCGAGCCGCAATATCAGCACGAGGTGGTGCGGAAGACGATCTGGAGACGCTTTGATATTGCGATCGGTCGCTGTCGTTCCTGTGGGCGACGGGTGCAAGGACGGGATCCACGGCAGACCTCGGATGCCTTAGGAGCGGCGGCGGTGCAAGTAGGGCCGCAAGCGCTAGCGTTGGCGGTGAAGATGAACAAGGGGCTGGGGATGCCGCATGGGGACGTGGCCGCCGTGTTACAGGACGGTTTCGGCTTGCGCGTGCACCGCAGCACGATTTGCCGCGCGGTGGAGCGCGTGGCGCGCCGGGGTGAAGCGACCTGGCATGCGCTGCGCGACGCCGCCCGCCGCAGTAGGGTAAACGCCATCGACGAAACGGGCTGGAATGTCGAGGCACAACTGCGCTGGTTGTGGGTGGTGGTGAGCGAGCAGGTCACCTTCTGCGACATCCTGCCGGGGCGCGGCTTCGAGCAAGCGGCCGCGCTGTTGGGAGCCGATTATGACGGTTGGTTAACCCATGATGGCTGGGCGGTGTACTACAAGTTTCTGCGCGCCGGGCACCAAAGCTGCAACGCGCACTTGCTTCGCCGCTGTGAGGACATGGTCGAAGTCGCCTCTCCGGCAACGGCCCGCTTCCCGCTGCAAGTCAAGGCCGTACTGGAAAAAGGCTTGTCCTTACGGGATCGGTATACGAAGCGAGAGATCTCCCTGCACGGGTTGTGGACCGCGACGGGGCGACTGGAAGCAAAGCTGGATCGCTTATTGGCGCGCAGCTATCGGGATGCCGCCAACCGTAGACTGGCCAATCATCTGCGACACGAAAGGCCGTACCTCTTCACCTATCTGTATTGCCCCGGGCTGGAGGCGACCAACAATGCTGCCGAGCGTGCCTTGCGGCCGTTGGTGGTGGCGCGCAAGAACTGGGGTGGGAACCGCACGGAACAAGGAGCTCGTGCGCAAGCCGTGCTCACCAGTTTGCTGGAAACCGCCCAGCAACAAGGGAAGAACGCGCTGGATCTGCTGATCGAATTACTGCAGGGGAAGGACCAGCACAGGATTCTCGATCTGGCCCCATGGACCCGAGAAGTACCCCAGGACTCCGCGCCGGCTCCCCCGCCTCGGGCGCTGGTTCCCGATGGGAGGCTCTCGCCGTCGAGGCCAGAGTTTGTCGTTCCGCCGGAATTGGTGGTTCTGTATGCGAGGGCGGCCTCGGTGGGTGATGCTGGGGTCCAACCATGACGGAGGGTTTCCACGATCGCAAACGCTGAGTGTGTTCCTCTCTCGGTGCGTTTCTGTGGTCGCCTCTTCTCGGAGGCGGAGATGGAGTTGATGCGGGAGATGGCGCGCGATTATGCCGGTTTGGGAGTTACCGAGATTGCGCGCACGGTGTGCGAACTCTTGGACTGGAAACGAGCGAACGGAAGACTAAAGGACCAGGAATGCCGGCAGCTGCTCGAGCGCCTGCGCGATCAGGGCTGGCTGACTCTACCACCGGTGCGGAACACGGGGCCGCGCGGGCCACGCCACATTCCATTGAGCGAGGCCAGCGCTCCGCAAGCCACTTGGGAAGGGAGCGCGGGAGAGTTCGCACCTTTGGAGTTGCGGGTCGTCCAGAGTCGGCCGGAGAGCCAGTTGTGGACCGAGCTGATCGAGCGGCATCACTACTTGGCGTACCGCGTGCCGGTGGGAGCGAATCTTCGTTATATCGTGCGCTCCCCACGGAGTGGAGAACAGGTGCTGGCCTGTCTGTTGTGGTCTTCTCCGGCCTGGAAGATGGCCCCCCGCGATCAGTGGATTGGATGGAACCGGGAGCAAAGAGCACAGAATCTGCAATTGGTGGTGAATAACAGTCGATATTTGATTCTGCCTTGGGTGCGCGTGCGGGGACTAGCCAGCAAGATTCTGGGGCAGTGCGCACGCCAACTTCCCGGTGACTGGGAACTCCGCTATGGCTACCGGCCGCTTCTGCTGGAGACCTTGGTGGACGCACGCCGATTTCGTGGCACCTGCTATCGGGCGGCCAATTGGATTCACATCGGGCAGACGCAAGGACGTGGAAGGATGGATAGCAAACACCGGGCCCAGGGCTTGGCTCCAAAAGACATTTATCTCTATCCCCTACGCCGCAACCTGCGGCAGCAACTGTGTCATCACTCGAAGGTCACACCGTTGTCCGGCTCTGACGGCTAAACGCGGTAAACAAATACGATCGGACGAATTCGCGACCACAAGGATCGCCCATGTTGCTTCATCAGGCGGGCTGCGGCTCGCGCCGTGTCCCATGGTTGTGCATGAAATGACCGAGCGAGACATTAGGGCGCGAACTAACATGCGTCCCTCCTAAACCGACTCCTACCACTCAATGAGGCCATTCTCTCTGAAGAACATCATGTCCGGATGTGCGCGAGGTCACAGGTGAGCGGTGATTGTCGGTGGACGCCC
The DNA here is from genome assembly GCA_963753205.1 of uncultured Acidobacteriota bacterium. Lineage (GTDB taxonomy): Bacteria > Acidobacteriota > Terriglobia > Acidiferrales > UBA7541 > Palsa-295. The sequence goes on from CAVWBL010000011.1 coordinate 103,836, forward strand.
TGAAGGACGGCAAGTGTTTCAGAGACCGTCGCCTTCGGTATGAAAACCACCGCCACCCAGTGGTGGATCATCCCCTTGGGTATGCGAATCTGCCGCTGATCTTCTTTGCCGTGTATTATTTCTTAGATGTGAATTTGCCCATTCTGGAGATCTGTCGGACGGAATTGGGCAGCCGATCCACCGCAAGAAATTGATCGCTGAAGACATTCTCGGCCATTCGCGCTTCAGTAGCCCGAACGGATTCGGCGAACGCGGCAGCCGTCTGCTGTTTCAGCTCGGTCGCGGAACACGAAGCGTCCGCGGAAGCGACCAAAATCCAGCTTGCGACGAACATCTGCCGCAGGTGCTTGCCGAGCCTCGTTCCCCAAGAGACGCGTGTCATGGCTATCGGCGCGTCACGGCTCGCACGCTTCTGTCGTCCGCGATCTCAAAGTGCTTCTCGAACCATTCCGCGGCAAGCCTGGCCACTGTTTCGAGAGTCCCCGGCTCTTCGAATAGGTGAGTTGCCCCTGGCACGATTACTAACTTCCTTTCGCAGCGCAGTTTCGCCAAACCGTCTTGATTCATCCTGATCACCGGTGTGTCGTCGCCACCAACAATTAACAGAGTGGGGGCGCGGACTGAGCTCAATGCGCTGCCAGCAAGATCCGGCCGGCCTCCGCGCGACACGATTGCAGCCACTTTATCTCGTAAGTCGGCGGCGGCAACCAAGGACGCAGCCGCGCCCGTGCTGGCGCCAAAGTATCCTATTTTCGTGTGACCCATGTCGGGACGCCGTATCAGCCACTCGGTGGCGCCTCGCAAGCGGGCCGCGAGGAAAGGGATATTGAATCGGAGCTCGCCCGCCTGATCCGCAAACAGTTCTTCGTCGCGCGTCAATAAATCAAAGAGCAAAGTGCCAATTCCGTTTGATTGAAGCGTCTGGGCGACATAGCGATTTCTCGGGCTATGCCGGCTGCTTCCGCTGCCATGCGCAAATAGGACCACGGAATGCGCTTGTTTCGGAAGTCCCAGTGTGCCTTCCAAAATCACATCGCCTGCCTCAATCGTAATCTCGCTGTCGATTCCGTCTGTCACGAATTGCCGACCTGGAATCATTTGTTAATCTTCTTCCTTTCATTCGAATTTGCATCACTAGGTTACGTGGAACAGCGGACGCCTGAAGTGACCGGAATCACATCGGAACCATCCTCAATGTATGAAGATGCCCGCAACGTAACTGAGTCAGTATCGGGCTTCGACAGAAGCTTCAGTCTTCGCATGATTTATCGGGGCTTAATGAGCGCACGAGGAGTTGCTGAGGGATCTGATGGAAACGATCAAGGCTTCGCAGAACTTATTGAAGACCGGATTGCTGTTAGCTTCGTTGGCGGTGGTGTCTGTCGTATCGGTTGGTGCGCGCCGACAAGACGAGACAGAACCGGACGTCGCAAACCAACCCACGCCCCTGATCCGGTCGGTGGAGGGACCAGACCTCTTTCGGGCCTATTGCGCATCGTGCCACGGCCTGGATGCTAAAGGGAAAGGTCCAGATGCCGCAAAGTTCACCGCCAAAACTCCGGACTTGACAGTTCTGGCAGTAGATCATAGCGGTGAGTTTCCCACCCAGCATGTGCGTGACGTGATCCTCGGTGACGTCGCGGTCACTGCGCATGGCTCACGAACGATGCCGATCTGGGGACCTGTCTTTCATCAGATCGAGGCAGATGTGGACCGTGGCAGCGTGAGACTGGACAACCTCATAAAGTACCTGCAATCAATTCAAGCGGTCCCCGCTCCTAAGACTCTGAGCGCTGCCGAGCTTTATGCGAAGGATTGTGCCGTCTGCCACGGAAGTGACTTAAGAGGAGGCGGTCCCGCGCCCTATCCCTTTCGTGCGCCACCCAACCTAACCACGCTCGCCCAACGCCATGGCGGGAAGTTCCCAGCCGTCTACGTTTCCAACGTGCTTCGAAATGGCGTAGTGTTGCCCGCACATGGACCAGCAGAGATGCCGGCCTGGGGAAGAGACTTTCGGACGGCCGACGGATTGGATTCAGCGCAAATCGCACAGCGCATTTCCGACTTGACAAGCTACATCAAATCACTTCAGGCGAAGTGAGGCACGGTGGAGGCTAAATGAATCGCACCAAGGACAAAGTCGCTGTTGTTACCGGAGGTTCGTTAGGGATTGGCCGAGCAGTTTGTGTTCTATTGGCCCGTGAAGGGGCGAAGGTTGCGGTCACGGATATTCTCGATGAAGAAGGCAAGAAGCTGGTTGACGAAATTCGCGGTGCGAAAGGCACCGCAGAATACTGGCATCTGGATGTTAGCCGAGAGCGAGAAGTTGAGCGAGTATTCGCCGAAATCGGCGACAAATTCGGTCCGATCAATGTGCTCGTCAACAATGCAGGCATTTCCGGCGTCAATAAGCCTACTGACGAAGTGACGGAAGCAGAATGGGATGCGTTAATGGCAGTCAACGTCAAGGGCGTTTTCTTTTGCACAAAGCACGTGATCGCGCATATGAGAAAGGCAGGAAGAGGCAGCATCATCAACCTATCGTCGATCTATGGAATCATCGGCGCTGGCGATGTGCCGCCGTACCATGCTTCCAAAGGTGCAGTCCGTTTGATGACAAAGAACGATGCGCTGATCTACGCCCGGGACAGAATACGCGTGAATTCTGTGCATCCAGGATTCATCTGGACACCGATGGTTCAACACTTTGCCGCAAGCTTGTCTGCTAGCGCCGACCTTGTCCGCCAGCAGCTCGATGCAAAGCATCCTCTTGGACATATTGGAGAGCCAGACGACATTGGCTGGGCTGTCGTTTATCTTGCTTCGGAAGAATCGAAGTTCGTTACCGGCGCTGAATTGGTAGTCGATGGCGGATACATCGCTCAGTAGCGCCGGCGCGCTTAGCTCGTTAGCGTCACATTCAACTCGAAAGCCAGGTTTTCCAACCGCTGTCGGTTTGTGACTCCATGCGCGCAAGTGCGCTCTGCACGCGAGAGCCAAGCCGTAACGGCGGAAATATGTCTTGCCCTGAGATATGCAAAGCCGCGCACGTTTAACGATCAACGGGTGCGCACGAACCGCGCCTGGTGTGAGAGAATACCCAAATGCCGAATCTTCCGTCATCCAGGGAGAGACGTTGACCCGAAAAGCATCCGCATCGGCTGTTCTAGCCGTCGCGGCTCTGCTTTGTGTCTCAGGAGCTTTTTGCGCGGTATCGCCGTCACTCAGCCGATCCGTGCGGCCGGAAGCCACATACCGCTTACGGCTTTACCACACGCACACACTGGAACACATCGACGTGGTTTATCGTATAGGTGACCGGTACATCCCGTCGGCCATTGATGCGCTGGACCACTTCCTTCGGGACCACCGCACGGGTGCGGTGACAGAGCTCAACCCAAGTCTTTTCGATCTGCTTCATGACCTGACGGCTGCCGTGGGTCATCCTGATACGGAGATAGACATTATTTGCGGCTACCGAACTCCCTGGAGCAACGATTTTCTCCGCCGAACAACGCCGGGCGTCGCCGTGCATAGTCTCCATATGGAAGGCGAGGCGATCGATATTCGAATTCCCGACGTGTCTACGGCACGGCTGCGCGATGCGGCTGAGCGGCTGCATCGGGGCGGCGTCGGATACTATCCAGTTTCGAAGTTTGTGCACGTGGACGTCGGCCGCGTGCGGCGATGGCAATATCCTCAGTGACCGCTTGAGGACCGCGCATCCGCGCGCAAACCAGAATGACGCGCAGCCAATGCTTTTTCGAGCGAAGCATCGCAACCGTAGATATCCTTGAAGAAGTGAATCTCTCCGCCTTCGGTCACGACGGCGGTACTGTAAAGGATTAAAACAGGGATTGGCTGATCGAGCTTGACCGCAACTGTAGCTTCTCCCTCCATCGCAGAATGGATTTTCTCTTCGGTCCAATCGTCCTGCCCCCGCAGCACCCACTTCGCCAAGGCCACCGGGTCTTCCACGCGGATGCAACCGTGACTGAAATCTCGCCTCTGCCTCGAAAATAGCTCGGTTGCTGGCGTGCCATGCATGTAGACACCGTATGTGCTGGGAATATCGAATTTCACCAATCCCAGTGAGTTCTGGGGACCAGGGCGCTGCCTAACGCGCAAGGTCCCTTTGCGAATTTGGATCAGAATGTCCGCTTCCACCGGGTCGGCCGAAATAACGGTGCCTGTGCGGTCGACGAGTTCATAGGAGTTCTGGGCAAGATAAGAGGGGTTCTTTTCAATGTGAGGAACTAATTCGGCCGTTACGATGCTCAAAGGAACGTTCCAATAAGGACGAAAGATTACGGCTCTGATGGTGCTCGCAAAAACAGGTGTTTTATGTTTGTAGGCCTTGCCGACGACCACCGCCATCGAAAACACCCAGTGGAATTGTTCGTCGTCGGCATGCAAACGGAATTCGGGAATGTTGACCACGATCGGAGGCCTCGCGAAGCGGTCCGGCAGCCAACGCATTCGCTCGAGCGTTAATTGCAATTGCATGATGCGGCTGCTTAGAGGAACGTTGAGTTCTCGCACTGTCGCGGCATCGAGAATGCCACTCGGCTCGAGCCCGTGTCGCGCTTGAAAGTGTTTTAGCGCTTTCACGACGAGGCTGTCGAGTATGTCTGTTTTCGCAACGTAATTTTGCGGCAGGTCTCCAAGAAGTTTCAATCTGGCCACGAGCGCTGGCAGATCAGAGAACCTGGCTCCTTGTCTGAGCGGCTTTTCAGGTCCGCGCACAAGATGACCATCCCCGTGACTTGATAACTCGAGATAGCTCTTCAGCGCCGCCTCGGTCCGAACATAAACAGGAAAATGGGGCTCGATCGACGATAGTGTTGCGTCGATATCTGTCGAGGGGAGGATCTGTCGGAACATAAAATCCGGCAGGTCAAAATCAGCGTGATCGCGATCGAGGCTCATCTGCAGAGACTGCGGGTTCACGCGGCCTCCGTGCAGGTCGGAGACATACCGCATTGTAGAAACAGTGATTGCAAGATCAAAACCGACAAGATCGGATTCGGTTGGCCCCGGCGATTGTTCGAACTGGTCGAGTCGATCTTGCCATCGCGAACCGTCGTAATCTTCTGGACTTAGCCCCTTGTATTCCGCGTTCTCGAAGGCGCGAGTGAGCGCCACAGCCTGTCGCGAAGGTCTTCCATCTTGGACCCAAGCGAGCTTATTGCCGTTTGCGCTGTAAAACGCCGTCGCTCCCACCTGGAAACGCGCAAAATCCGGCAAGCAAAGAGCCGGCAATTGCCCTGCCTCCAAATACCGATGAAGAGTTGCTCGTCCTTCGTGAGTAAGCTCCCGGGATCGATAGACTTGCGCGATTCGGCTAGGAGTCTCGCTCTTCAACACCACCGGTCGTGCGGGGGTATAAATAAGAACTAACGCCAGCCCCATGCCTATAGCTTGAAAATGCCGCATGCTCATAGCCCCATCGCCAACACGCACCGCTTCTTCCTTTATTACGCGGTGTGAAGGGAAAAGTTGGTGATGGCGATCACCAATTGCGTCGTCGAAAAGCCGTACCCGGTCTCTGACTAGCTAGGCGGGAAGAGACACTGTGCTTAGGCTGCTTTCGAATTTGTCCCAGATCCTCTTGCAGTGGATCGACCGTGTGGCTGCGTCAATACTTGCCTGCATTCACCAGGGAGTCTCATCCCTAGATGGACGAAATCTCCCCGGAACGACTCTATATCGTCGTCATGAGTGTGTAGAAAGCCAACCCACCGCCGACCTTCTGACGCAAGGCGAACTTGGAACCTTGGCAACCGGAAACGCCGTTCCAAATAAATCTGTCCACGTTTGAAAGGCCGACGTAAGAGACGCCGTCAGCGCAGTTCGCTCTGAGTCCTTCCGCGGAGCCAACCTGCCATTCCGCCCGCTTGCTCGAGTCGATTGGATGCTTCCCCACTAATAACTCGAACATTCGTCTTGTTCGATCGAGCCATATCCAGGACTGCCTCGCGTAGGTCCACGGGCCGTCTCTCCCTGCGGCAAACGGGACACACGGGATCGGCGGAGCGGTCCATCAGGCCGCATTCCGGGCACTCGCGTATTTCACCGTTCAGGTGATCTGAGAGCAGGAGTGTGCCAACTCTGCCCTTTTGGATTTGGGCGACCGTCTCGTCGATTCCGACGACCACGTGCTGCGCGTCATCAAGCGCTTTCCCGACGAGATCGGTTTCGTGCTTTTGTCGAAGTCTAGCCACTTCTTGTTTCAACCGCGTCTGAAGCCTTGGCCAGGGGAGACGTGCAGCGTCGCACGGAATATGCTGCGCACGGACACGGAGAAGAGGTGGCAGTTTGCTCTCAATCGCTTTTGCTAAACGCGGATCCCCCACGATGAACAACATGCTATCGTTCGGGACGGCGCAAAGCGCTCCGCATTTCTTGGCGACTTGTCGGAGGAACCGATTGTACTGTGCGTCGATACGGTCTTCGTAGGCGTCGCGCTGCGATCCGCGCATTGTTTCCGTCCGTTCCACAGTCACATGCCCCGACGTCTTCCTTTTCCAATGAGACGAGTCGATTGAGAAGCTTTGATCGAACAGTGCCGTCATTTCGTTTCGGGCACACTGAAAGACGCGAGCCCGCTTACGATCGAGCACCACGATATAGTCAGTGCGTGCTCGGTCGAGTGCCATTCGGAGCTGCGTCAAAGCCGGTCTGCCCCAGACCAACTCATTTTGCACGGCAACCGGCAACGAGATTGCTCCCCAGATTCTTGGGCCGGCGAGTATCAGAAGCGCCTTTTCGCTCGGTTTCTGCTTGTGGAGAAACTGCTCTATCCTCGCGAGCTGCCCCCGGACGTCCGGCTGTACCCTGGGATTCACTTTCTCTAAAAGCATCTTGCCCTGTTTCCTCAGCCAACTGTAAGTTAACGGCGTCAGTCGGTGCCTGGCGGGCTCGGGCGGTTGTATGTTTAGGTATGCTGTGAGGACTGGTGCGTCCAATTCCGAAAGCTCGTCTACATTTTCCGCGTTCAGCATTGTTTCTCTCTCCATCTCGGATTGAAGTTCACCGTTCTTCCGACAGAGAAGCGGCGATCTGGTTTATATAGGCGATAAAGTCGGTTGGGTTTAAAACTTGCGCCTTGATACACGTTTCGCCGTCGACCATGATGGGAAACCAGCCATAGCCTCCATCATCCAACTGCCGGCAAGCATAGACCGTGCAGCCGCGTCCGGCCAGACTTGAAAGTAGTGCTTCTTCTCTTTCACCGGGTATGGCACTGACGACGAGATCGAAATTCCCGATGTCAACTGTTGCTAGGTCGCCGTTAGGCTTCGCGATCGAACACTCACAACCAAGTTTCTCCAAAACCAGCCGAAAATATGAAATCAGTAAGGGATCACCCAGCAGCAGGATCCTGGCGCGGCGCGCGCGGTTCGTTCCTTTGTTCTCCATTTGCATTCGCGGTGCGTTCATCGCCATTGTCCTTTCTCCCAGCGGAAATCGGCCGCTTGGCGTTTTCCGAAAGAGCCTTAGTCTTAAACTAAGTTGACGCGTTCAATCAAAGAGGTCAGTGATCCACCTCACATCGTTTTACGCGGCATTGAAGCACGGCATTGATATCCCTGTCGTGATAATCGTCCTGTTGCTGCGGACTCCTCCAACCGACCATTGCTTTTCGAGGCCCGCTCTGAAAGTAACTCCCGTCGGAGCCAGCCTTTCCATAAAGGCAATCTTTTCCTTCAACTGCTCAGGCAGTAGTTTTCAGGAACATCCCAACCGAATCGCGGCGATATGGCCCAATTCACAGAGAAAACGGCCGGCTCTTAAGTTGTCGATTCCAAAGCCGATCATGTTTGCGAGGCACAGGAAGGGCATCAGTTCTATTAACTCAAGCTGTTAATAACGTTCTCGAATGACTTCGACGGAGCAGTGCGCGTGCACTGCGACTGCCTCTGAAACGCTGCCCAGCATAAATCTGCTAAATCCGTGGCGGCCATGCGAGCCGAGCACGATCAAGTCGGCGCCCCATTTATCGGCTTCGTCCAATAGCACTTGCCGGGCGTCTCCCACAGGCAGACATTCGCTTTCGAGGAATTTTGCGCCGGCAGTCAAGAGGACTTGCTTCGCTCTCGCAACGGCTTCTTCGCTGCGCCGATGCATTTCCGTCTGAACTGTTTCGATCAACTCGGGAGAAGGGTAGTAGCTCGGTGCCCATGGCATCGTTTCCGGTATGGCTGCTATCACTGGAGAAACGCTGACAATTTGAAGCTGTGTTCCCGCTGGCCACGGGCGCTGGCCGATGGATTTCGCCGCTAGCACTGAGAATTCTGAGCCGTCTGCGGCTAGAAGAACCTTCATCGGCGCGGAAGGCGCGGTTGATTGCATTGAAGCTCGCACGATCTCGACTGAGCATGGCGCGGACCGAAGAGTCGCTTGAGCAACTCCGCCGAGTAGGAAACGAACCAAGCCGCTTGCTCCGTGGGATCCGATCATCACAAAATCCGCGCCCCATTCCTTGGCGAAATCGGACACGGCCATGCGCGGCAGGCCTTCAATGATTTCAATGCTGGTTGGTATGCTCGCTTTGCGCAACATTTCCGCCGCGGGATTGAGCCATGCACTTGCGGCGTCCCTTAGTTCGCGCAGGATTACAGTGCCGTCGCGCAGAGGCAAGGTCTCAATAACGTGTAGCACGCATGCAGTCGTGTCCTTGGGCCATGGCCGCCTTGTTGCTTGATCTATGATGGCTTGCGACATCACCGAATGATCGAGAGCAAAAAGAAGCTTCATTGGCTTACTCCAACATTTTGGCTATCTCAAACTTAGAGGGAGGGAGGCGCCCTGGATGTGATGCCAATCACATTGGGCGATGAGAGGAGCGGAGTAAGAATGTCTTGAATCATCCGCTTACGTCATAGGATTTGTGAGTGAGGGAAATGCAAGTCGTCAGGGTCTGATTTTGCCCGCTGCCTGTTGCGCTTGGGTTGTGCCTTGCTGTTGGATCTTTTCGTCTAACGCGAGCTGCGGAGATGCTGATTGTTCTTAGCGTTCTATTTGGAACGTTTGGAAGCGGGGTATTCGCGACGATCGTGGCTGAAGATCGGAATCACCGTGCGAGCAAGTCCCTTATTCCGCGTGCAAAGTTCGCCTACGGGCATTCGTTTCGATCTTGCCGTCCTTTAAACGTCCGGATCTAGAAGAACACCGCTGGTTAGACAACAATCTGTCTCCTTTCTCGACTCATGCGCCGGCAGATCTTTTCTTTGCGAGGAGCGCCAGCCCAAATAGTACTCCTGCAAGAATGGCAATCGTCGGACCGGCGGTAGAGAGCTTCCATACATATAGATTCAGCAGAAAACCAAGTGTGACGGCAAGAAGGCTTGCTGCTGTTGCCAGCAGCAGAAATTGCGGAAATCGATTGGTCAGCTGGCGAGCGGTGGCCGCTGGAACAATGATGAGCGCGCTCGCAAGCAGGGCGCCCATAAAGCGCAAACCTACGAGAACCGTCAGACTGAAGAGCAACAAGAAATAGAGGTCCAGCCGCGAGACATTCACGCCGGTCGCTGCCGCCAAGTCCGAAGAAAATACGCTCAGAATTAATTGGTCCCTGAGCAGAAAGACGGCGAACACGACGAACAAGACAGCGGCCAGTCCCAAGAGAAATCCAGAAAGAGACATGCTCGGAAGTTCGCCGAAGAGCGACTCGACAAGATCTTCCTTGGGGGTTACGGCTGCTCCAATTGCGAGTGCCACGGCGAACGTGACGCCGATAGCGGCTTCGGTCGCAAGGCCGGTCCTTTGCTGTAGCTGCCAAACCAGCAGCGTACCGAGAAACAGTGTTGCAGCACCGCCGATGAGCGGATTCAATCCGAAAAGAAATGCTAAGCCAAGCCCAGGAAGCGCGAGGTGCGAGACTACATCGCTGGCAAGAAGCATGCGTTTCATCAGCGCGATGCAGCCGATGAGGCCAGCCGCCAAGGAAAAGCACATTGCGAGAACCAGCGAAAACAAATGTTGCCTCAACATGGTTTGTCGTCATTTTTAAAAGGCTTTTCGTTGTGAGCAATCTGGTGTTCATGTAGATGCTGGTAATAATGTGGCGGGGCGCCACCGTAAAGATCTTGAAGCGTCTCGGACGTGAGAATCTCGTGAGGAGGGCCCATGCAACGGCCCCGTTTATTGAGACACAGGACCATATTCGTGTCGCGGTAGACGAGACTGAGATCGTGCGATACCAAAAGGACCGTCATCCTTTGATCCTTCTGCAGCGAACGGATGACTTCATAAATACGTTCTTCCGCGAGTTCGTCGAGGCTGGCCGCAGGCTCATCGAAAAGAAGCACGTTAGGCCTGCCGAGAAGCGCGAGGGCAATCAGGAGTTTCTGAAATTGCCCGCCTGAGAGATTTCCGATGCTTGTCGTCAGGATCTCCCGCGTAAGACCAATCTCCTTTCCGATCTGTTCGGACTCAATGGCCGGAAGACGCAAGAAACGGGTCTTGGCCGCAAGCAAATCGCTCGCGCAAAGAAGAAGTTGCCGGTCGGCCGCAATCTTCTGCGGAACGTACCCAACGCGGGCGTCACGATTCCAATGGATTTCACCTTGGTAAGGAACAAGGTTCAGGAGGGCCCGTAGCAGGACCGTCTTTCCCGCACCGTTTGGACCGATGATCGCAAGGCAGTCCCCTTCGTGAACGTCAAAGCTGAGATCCGAAATGATCGACCGGTTCCCAAGAACAACGTTGAGGTTTGTGACTGAAAGTACGGGCTTTTTCATCCGAACCGCCGGTGAAGTCGTACAGGCAAAGTTTCGTTCAAAGCGGCCCATCCCGGTGTGACGGCGATCACAAACGTCGCGTGATTGGACGCACAGAGTCGGCCGACGCGCTGCGTTAGTTTCTGACTGTACGGTCAGTCATGAAACACGATCCTTCACGAGCGATCAAGCCAGAGTATTTGCCGCAAGTCCATGCAGCAAGAGAGCGCCGCCGCGAGGCGATTCTGGCTGCTGCTTTTGAGGAGTTTGCGGCAAACGGATATGCCGGCGCTCGCATGGAGGACGTTGCCCGACGCGCCGAAATCGCCAAAGGCACCATCTATCTTTATTTCAAGACCAAAGACCTGCTCTTCCGCTCCGTTCTACGCGGATTGGTTCACAACATCTTTCAACAGTTCGAAAGCTTTGTTCGCGGGTTCCCGGGGACGGCTGTGGACCTGCTACGCAGCATTCTTGCGCAACAGTACAACGCAGTCGTGAAGAACCCTCAAGTTCGTGCGATGCTTCGCCTTTTGATTGCGGAAAGCCACAGATTCCCCGAACTTTCTGATATTTATCTGCGCGAAATTGTAAGTCCCGGCATGGCGGCTATGCGGCTGCTTTTGGAAAAAGGCATTGCGTCCGGCGAGTTCCGGGAAAGCAGAGCCGTGGATTTCCCCCAGCTTCTCGTGGGTCCTGCCGTTTTGGCGATTGTGTGGCAGTTGACCGTAGGCGACCGCCAGCAAATAGACCTCGATGCTTACAGAGAAGCACATATCGATCTCGTCCTGCGCGGCCTGCGAGCGGGGACCGATACCACAAGCGCTGCGGCCGAAAACGTTCCCGAGGGAGAAGGGCAATGAGGCCTCGCATCCACCAAGCCGAGCTTGTGATGATCGTATTGCTTGCCTGCGGGACCGTCTTGGCTCAGCAACCAGCGCCGCAAAGACTCACTCTGAAGGAGGCGATCACCTTAGCCTTGAAGACGAACGTCAGCGTGCTCGTGGCGGGCGCGCAGGTGACCGACATGGAGGGCGCGACACAACGTCAACATGCAGCTCTTCTCCCTCGCGTCACGGGCCAATCTTTTGCGAACCTGCAGAATCGGAACTTGGCTGTGGCCGGCCTGAGCATACCCGGAATTCCCACGGTCGTGGGGCCGTTTGCTTTCTTTGATGCGCGGTTAGCCGCCAGCCAATCGGTGATTGACCTCCGTTCGTATCGCGAATGGCGAGCAGCTCAAGAGAATGACCAAGCCGCGAGGCTCAGCTATCAAGACACGCGAGATCTCGTAATACGTCAGACCGCTGCGTTGTATCTCGACGCCGAGAGCTCTTTGGCGGAAATGCAGGCGGCGCAGTCGCGCATCCCAACTTCACAAGCGCTCGCACAGCTGGCGCAGGACCAACGCTCCCAAGGCTTAGCGACGGGCGTTGATGTGGTTCGCGCGCAAGTGGAACTCCAGCGTGACCGACAGACTATTCTTATAGCCAATGACAATTATCAGACTGCGCTTCTCGCGCTCGAACGGTATGTCGGCATGCAACCGGGCACACCTATAGAGTTGGCTGAGCAACTCCAATTTAAACACGTCGAACTACCGAATCTCGACCAAGCTATAGAGACGGCGCTTCATGCTCGTCCCGACTATCGCTCACTGCTTTCCCAGAGTGCGTCGCTCGTCGAACAACAAAAGGCTTCACGCGCCCGATATTACCCGACCCTTTCTATTGGCGGTGATTACGGTGCGCTTGGCCGAAATCTGGGAGCCATGCCTGGAATTGGCGAGATCCAAGTAACCCTTTCTATTACTCTTTTCGACCGTGATCGCAGTGGCGAGCAGAAGCAGCTGGCCAGCCGTGTCGATCGCATTAACGACCAAATTCAGGACCTTTCGCGTGGGATTGCGCAGGAAATTCGCAAAGCCGCGCTCGATCTCGAATCCACCGAGCAGCAGGTCGCCGTGACCCAGTCAGCGCTTGATCTGGCCCAACAGGAATTGACATTAAGCGAGGACCGCTTTCGCAACGGCGTAACCGACAACATCGAAGTCGTAACGGCGCAAGCGGCGCTTGCGGCTGCGCAAGACGACAATATCGCCGCGCTCGCTCAGCATGCCGACGCGCAAGCGGCACTCGCGCGGGCATTGGGAGCGACTGAGCGGAATTATCAGAATTATTTCGACGGTTCTTCATATCCGTCGCAGCAGAACGGTTCCAGCAATCCATGAGAGAACGGCCATGAAACGTCTACTTTTGATCGTTTTGGTTGTGGTGGTCACCGCCGGTGCAACGGCGCGCTTTTATCCGAAATGGCTCAACAGGCACGCTGCGGTAAGCGAGCTGAAGCTCTCGGGAAACATTGAGGCCCACGAGAGCTTGGTTAGCTTCAAGGTGTCCGGACGCATCGTCGATCTTCCGGTCGATGAAGGAATGGCGATCCAGTGCCGCGGTCTGGTTGCGCGCCTTGACGACAACGACTATAGGCAGCAGCTGGACATCGATGAAGCCAACACGCTCGTCCGCGAACGCGAACTCCAGTTGGGCTTGGCCGGCAACCGCATCCAGGATATTCGGGCCGCGCAACAAACCGTGATCGACGCGCGAGCCGATCTTGACCAAAAGAAGCAGGATTATGGGCGGTACGAAGCTCTTTATCAGAAGGATGAAATCGCGGGCCAAGTCCGGGATCGGGCTGCCACCGCCGTGACCATCGCTCAGGCGACGCTAAACCGCTCCCAAGAAGTTTATGACGAATTAGTGGAAGGAACGCGCAAAGAGCAGATTGCGGTCGACCGCTCCATGGTCGCGCAGGCCCATGCCGACACCGAGATGGCGAAAATTCGTCTCGACTATACCGTTCTGCGCGCACCGTTCACAGGGGTCGTTCTAACGCGCGAAGCCGAGCTGGGGGAAGTTGTTGCGCCCGGCACGCCGATTGTCACGCTCGCCGATCTTGACAATATCTGGCTGCGCGTCTATCTGCCCGAAACGGATCTGGGTAAAGTGCGCTGGGGGCAGCAGGTTGATGTTCGGACTGACACCTATCCAGGCAAAAACTATCGCGGGCGCGTATCGGTAATTGCTTCGGACGCGGAATTCACACCTAAGAGTGTGCAGACGGCGCAAGAACGCGTCACGCTCGTCTACCGGATCAAAATCGACGTCCAAAATCCGAATTACGAATTAAAGCCGGGTATGCCGGCCGACGCGTACATCAAGGTGCAATAGGTGCCTTATGGCCACGGCCCCCGCCATTCTCGTTTCACAACTTGCCAAGCGCTTCGGCGCGGTCGCCGCCGTCGATCGGCTTACGTTTGACGTGCGGCCGGGGGAAATTTTTGGTCTCGTGGGGCCGGACGGCGCAGGCAAAACGACCACCCTTCGCATGCTGGCCGGCGTCGTGAGTCCCGATTCAGGCGACATTACCGTCGCCGCACACGATGTGGTGGCGGATCCGGAAGGCGCGAAGCACGACCTTAGCTACATGCCGCAGCGCTTTGGCCTCTACGAAGACTTGACGGTTGACGAGAACATCCGGTTCTATGCAGATTTGTTTGGCGTTCCACGCAGGCGACGCGACGAACACGCGCAAGAACTGCTTGCAGCAGCCGGCCTAATCGAATTTCGCCGGCGCCTCGCGGGCAACCTCTCCGGCGGTATGAAACAGAAGCTCGGTCTGGTGTGCGCGCTGATTCATACGCCCCGCGTCATCCTGCTCGACGAGCCGACGAACGGCGTCGACCCGGTTTCGCGGCGCGATTTTTGGCGCATTCTCTATTCGCTGATCGCATCCGGCGTCGCGATCCTCACTTCCACGTCGTACCTGGACGAAGCCGAGCGGTGTCATCGCGTGGGTTTGATTTATCGCGGCCGCATGCTGTTCTGCGACCGCCCGGAGGAACTAAAGAAGAAGTTTCCCGGAGGCGTATTAGTCATTCGCAGCAAGGAACCGGAAGTCATACGCGAGGCGCTCGTCGGAGCAGCGCTGGCTCACGATGTTTTGCTCGTTGGTGATCGCGTGCACGTCTTCGTCGACGACGCAACCCGTCGCTTGCCCGAACTCCGCGCGTGTCTCGATGGCAAAGGCGTGGCGTACCAATCGGTCGAGCAGGTGCCTCCTAGCGTGGAGGACCTCTTCGTTTCACAAGTGGAGCAAGAGCAATCGGTTTCTGCAAAAGTACAAACGTCATGAATCCGAGCGAGATGTCCGTCGAAGTCAGTCATCTAACGAAACGCTTCGGCGCCTTCGTTGCTGTTGACGACGTTAGTTTCGACGCGCACCGCGGCGAAATCTTCGGATTCCTCGGTCCTAACGGCTCCGGTAAGTCGACCACCATCCGCATACTCTGCGGCCTATTGCGACCAACCAGCGGAAGCGCGAAGGTCGCTGGTATCGATGTTGTCGCCGACCCCGAAGGCGTCCGTCAGCACATCGGTTACATGTCACAAAAGTTTTCCCTGTACAACGACCTGCGCGTCTCGGAGAACCTGACGTTCTTTGCCGGCTTGTACAGCGTCAGCCGCAAGGAACTACCGGGGCGAATCGCTTGGGCTCTAAAAATGGCCGGCCTCGAGGGCCGCGCAAACGCCCCGACCGGATCGCTTCCCGTAGGGTGGAAGCAAAGGCTCGCACTGGGCTGTGCCGTCCTGCATCGCCCGCCGATCGTTTTTCTGGATGAGCCGACCTCCGGAGTCGATCCGGTCTCCCGTCGCCAATTCTGGGACCTTATTCACGAAATGGTCGGCAAAGGCGTCACCGTATTTGTCACCACGCACTACATGGACGAAGCCGAATATTGCAATCGCCTTGCGCTTCTCGACCGTGGCCAAATCGTGGCCTTGGGCACTCCGGCCGAACTCAAGAGCCAGCATATGAAAGGCCGGCTCTTGCTCGTTGAATGTACCCCGCTTGGTGCGGCGCTGGATGCATTGCGTAATTCCGCCGAGGTTTTGGATGCGGCCGTATTCGGAAACAGCTTGCACGTTGTTGTTACGGACCCAACTACAGCAATTCCATCGATCCGCCATGCACTCGAAGAAAAGCAATTTCGCGTGGCGTGCGTCGAGCTGATTTCCCCGTCATTGGAAGACGTTTTCGTCTCATTGACTTCGGGCCGGCAGCCCAACAGGGAGGCGGCAGCATGAACGGGCGTCGCATTGCCGCGATCATGCGCAAGGAGTTCATCCAAATCCGGCGCGATCCGCGGAGTCTGCTTATTGTTTTCCTGATGCCAGTAATCCAGCTGCTGATCTTCGGCTACGCAGTCAATCTCGACGTCAAACACGTACCGCTGTGCGTTTACGACCAAGATGGCACGCAGCAGAGCCAGGATTTTCTCAAGCGCTTTCAGGCTACGGACTACTTCAACATCACCCGCGTCTCAGAAAGCTATCCGGACGTCGTACGGAACATCGACCGTGGCACATGCACTGTTGCCGTCGTTGTTCCGCCGCAGTTCTCTGAAAATCTGGTTCCCGGTGGGCGCACGCGGATTCAAGTTCTGCTGGACGCAAGCGACAGCAACACAGCCGTGGTCGGCATGGGCTACGCGCAAGCAATCGTCCAAGGCTATTCGTCCCAAGTTACGGTGGATTGGGAACGCCGTGCCGGTTTTGCTGCAGGCGCACCGGTAGTTAATTTTCAGCCGCGCACCTGGTTTAACGAAGACCTGCAAAGCATGGCGAACTTCGTTCCAGGAGTGGTCGCTTTGGTGATGGCCGTCGTCGGCGCATTCCTGACGTCGCTGACCATTGCGCGGGAATGGGAACGCGGCACCATGGAGCAGCTCATCTCCACGCCAGTCGGTAAGCTCGAAATCCAAATTGGCAAACTAGTTCCGTATTTCGCCCTGGGGATGCTCGACACAATTATATGCGCGGCAATGTCCGTCAGCTGGTTCCATGTGCCGTTCCGCGGCAGTTGGATTGTCTTTTTCGGATGTTCGACTCTATTCCTGACCGTCGTTCTGTCACTCGGCTATTTCATCTCCGTGTCAGCGAAAAGCCAGCTGGGTGCGTACCAGATGGCCCTGCTCGCCACGTTCCTTCCTACGTTCCTTCTCTCCGGCTTCATTTTCCCGATCGACCAAATGCCCGTCCTGGTCCAGTGGATTACGACGATATTGCCGGCGCGTTACTACGTGACCATTCTTCGCAACGTGTTTCTGAAAGGAACGCCGGTTTTGCTTCTTGCGCCGCAGATCGGCGCGCTTGCGATCATTGCGGTTTTCTTCGTTATTTTGGCAACGCGTTCCTTTCAAAAGAGGCTGCAATGAGATTCCTTCAGGCGCTTGCGCGAATCAGGCAGATCGTGCGTAAGGAGTTTATTCAGACTCTGCGCGACCCGCACACGCGATGGCTGCTGTGGGGACCGCCTCTGATCCAAATGGTCATTTTTGGTTACGCCGCAACTCTCGAAATCAGGCACGTCTCGATGGCCGTTCTGGACATGGACAACACGCAAGAAAGCCGCGAACTTGTCTCGCACTTCTCGTCCAGTCATTATTTCGAAGTTGAAGAATACGCCTTACGCTCAAGCGATCTCCGAGACGGAATTGACCGCGGCAAATTCGTAATGGCTTTGCAAATCAATTCCGGATTCGCGCAGCGATTGCGCAACGGGCAGGGCGCCGACGTGCAGGTCCTCGTCGACGCTGCAAATTCCAACACGGCGCTTGTCGCACTGGGGTACATGTCGCAAATCGGAGCAAGATTTGCGCAGGACTACCAGCAAGACCGCATCTCGCGCGCCGCTCCTCAATTCGCGTCGGTGGCACCGCAGATCGAACTTGAGGAGCGTCCTTGGTTCAATGAAGGCCTGCTAAGTGAGTGGTATTTTGTACCCGGCGTGCTCGGGAATCTCATGCTCATAATGATCATGAATCTCACCGCATTTGCCGTTGTCCGCGAACGTGAGATCGGGACGCTCGAGCAGGTAATGGTCACGCCAATTCGCCGATGGGAATTCATCATCGGTAAAACCTTGCCTTTTTTCTTGATAGGCTGTTTCGACGCCATCATGCTCTTTTTAGTCGGCACTCTATGGTTCGGCGTGCCGTTTCGGGGCGGGTTTGGCGTTCTGGCGATCGGCGTCGCGATATTTATACTTGCCGGTCTCGCACTTGGCCTGTTCCTGTCGACGCTTGCAAAAACGCAGCAACAGTCGATGATGACCGCCTTCTTCTTCACGATGCCTATGACCAGTCTCTCCGGTTTTGGCACTCCTATCAGCAGCATGCCCGTTTTCTTCCAATGGTTGAGCTATTTCAATCCATTACGTCACGTCGTTTTCCTTCTTCGCAGTGTTTACCTGAAAGGTGTCGGTTTCGATGTCCTCTGGCCCAACATGTGCGTGATGGCGATTTTCGCGGTATTGATGCTCATCGTCAGCATCACTCGGTTTCACAAATCCGTTGAATAAAGGTCTCAGCCGCTTACCCTCTGCCGTCGATTACTCGTCTTCCCCAAGATATCAAGCCACAGCCTCGCCTGTAACACGCATCTGGTTCGGTGAAATTCCAAATATACTGACGAAGGTACTTAGCGCCGCAGCCTGAGGCATGTGAAGAGCTTGCCAAAGGTTCTCGTTCTCCGCCCCGGATGACGAGTGCAGGGCTACCTGGCTTCTTGCCCGCCCCGCGCCTCCTCCCGGCAATTCGCTTGCCGGAGTTTCAGGCAAGAATGTGATGATCATCACAGAGGACGAAAGCCTCTCGGAGCTACAAAGGTTTTCATGCAGATTGCGGAGGAGGCTCTGTGAAAGTGTTATTGGCAATAGACGGCTCTGATTTCTCGGACGCCGCCAAGGAAGCTCTTGTTTCTCAGATAAGTCCGAAGAGTATGGACGTGCTCGTCTTGCGCGTGGTAGAACCGCTAACGATCTCTCCTCCTCCGGAGATGGCAGCAGGATACGCTCCCGAGCAGCAGTCCGCCTTGAAGCCAAAACTCCTCGAGGCACAATCGTGCGTCGAAGGAGCGAGCCAAATCCTGCAGAAGGCGGGCTTTAACGCGTCCAGCCGCGTGATCGTGGGCGACACGCGAGCTTCCATTTTGGATGTAGCGAGCGAGTGCGGCGCGGATTTGATTGTGCTCGGCTCGCATGGCCGAAAAGGGCTTCGCCGGTTTCTGCTGGGCAGCATTGCCGAATCGGTGGCCCGCAACGCACAGTGTTCAGTGCTGATCGTTCGGCCCCGCTCCGAAGTTGGCGTTTAATCAGGAAGACCTGTTCGATACGGAAACTTGAGGTGCAACCTGCCACGCGCCAGCGCCCGATACGTCGAAACAGCTCTAAACGGCCAATGCGTGATGAGCTTGCGGTTTGAGCCGCTCCTCGGCGTCGGCAACTCGAAGCGCCGTCTTGATTGCCGTATCGGGATTCAGCGAAATGGAGTCGATACCTAGCGTCACCAGCCACTCTGCGAACTCCGGGAAATCCGAAGGCGCTTGGCCGCAGATTCCGATCGGTTTCTTAGCTTCATGCGCGGCATGGATGGCTTGCGCAATCATTCGTCGCACGGCTGCATTGTTCTCGTCAAAAAGATGAGCGACGGTGGCCGAATCGCGGTCCAGCCCTAACGTGAGCTGCGTGAGATCGTTTGAACCGATTGAATAACCGTCGAAAATCTTCAAAAACTCGTCCGCTAAAATGACATTGGCGGGGATTTCGCACATCGCGTAAACTTCCAGCCCGTTTTGGCCCTGAGTCAATCCGTGCTGCGCCATCTGCTCGATCACCTTTTTGCCCTCGGCCACGGTGCGGCAGAAGGGGATCATCACCTTCACATTTGTGAGTCCCATCTTGTCGCGTACGCGAGCCAAGGCCGTGCACTCGAGCGCGAATCCGGGCGCGTACCTAGCATCGTAGTAGCGTGAAGCGCCGCGGAAGCCGATCATCGGATTGTCTTCTTTCGGCTCAAACTCAGCGCCGCCAAGGAGTCGCGCATATTCGTTCGTCTTGAAGTCACTCATACGGACGATGACCGGCTTTGGATAAAATGCGGCGGCGATTCTCGCGACGCCTTCGCTTAGACGTTGGACGAAAAATTCGCGAGGATCTTCTGCACCGATTTTTGAGCGAATGGCACTTACCGCCTGCGTGTCTTTCAAGTGAGGATATTGCGCCAGAGCCATCGGGTGAATTCCGATGTGATTTGTAATGATGAATTCGAGGCGAGCCAATCCGACGCCTTCGTTTGGAATTGCGGACAAATGGAATGCCTGGCCTGGATCGCCAAGGATCAGCATCACTCGCGTGCGCGTTTTTGGCACGGTACTCGCTTGGACGCGTTCAATTTCGAACGGGATTCGCCCTTCATAGACGTGCCCTTCGGCTCCCTCCGAACAGCAAACCGTAACGTCTTTGCCTGTCGTCAAGGTGCGGGTAGCGTTTCCGGTGCCGACGATACATGGAATGCCGAATTCGCGCGAAACGATTGCTGCGTGCGCGGTGCGACCGCCTTGATCCGTAACGATGGCAGAGACTCGCCTCATCACTGGTTCCCAATCAGGATCCGTATTCTGCGCGACGAGCACTTCTCCCTGCTGAACCTCTTGCAGCTTCGCAACATCCATGACGACGTGTGCACATCCAGCGCCGATCTTCTCGCCCACGGCTTGTCCTGTTACGAGCGGTGCGCCTGACTTGCTTTTCAGGTAATAGACCTGCGCGGAAGCGTGCATGCGTTTCGCCGAGTGCACTGTTTCCGGGCGCGCCTGAACGATGAACAGCTCACCTGTGATACCGTCTTTGGCCCACTCGATGTCCATTGGCTGGGGATGTTTGGCCAACTCGGAATAGTGCTGCTCGATCAGACATGCCCAGCGCGCAAGAGTCAAAACGTTCGAATCCGAGAGACAGAACTGCGAGCGATCTTCGGAGCTTGTTGCTTCGCTTCGCGTGGAGCGTGTTCCGGCGGCGTACACCATTCGCACTTCCTTCGACCCGAGGCTCCGGCCAATAATGGAGTCGTGTCCACTCTGTAATGTCGGCTTGAAAACGACCCATTCATCCGGGGTAACAACGCCTTGCACAACCAATTCGCCGAGGCCGTACGAACCTGTAACGGTGACGACATCGCGGAAGCCAGACTCCGTGTCGAGAGTGAAAATAACGCCCGAGGATGCAAGGTCCGACCGCACCATCGGCATCACACCCACCGAAAGCGCCACCTTCAGCTGTGAATAGCCCTGACGTGCGCGATAGCTGATCGCCCGATCGGTAAAAAGCGATGCGAAGCATTGATGTACCGCGCGCAGGAGCGCCTCCTCGCCACGGATGTTCAAAAATGTCTCGGCCGCGCCGGCAAACGAGGCCTCAGGCAGATCCTCGGCGCTGGCGGAAGACCGAACGGCTAGCTCTGATTCACGGCCGGTGCGGACAACGAGGTCACGGTACGATTCGAAAATCGCGCCGCGCAATTCGTCCGGTAGGGAAGTCTGAAGAATCTGCGTTCGGGCATCGTGTCCCTTCTTCGCCAGGTCCTCGAGGTTTTCCGGATCGAGGTTCGAAAAAATATTCTCGAGTCTTTCGCGCAAATTGTGCTCCGCGAGCAAACGCCAATAGGCATCGGTTGTAATCGCAAAGCCATCGAGGACGCCGACGCCTTTCTGCTTAAGCGCGCTGAACATCTCTCCGAGCGAAGCGTTCTTGCCGCCGACGCGAGAGACGTCACCCATTCGAATCTCGGAAAAACTGGCTGTGTACATCGTCTTCATGAAGCCCTCCCTCTTCGCGTCGAAAGGATTCGATCACGAACGATTTCGACAGAACGGCGCGGAACGTCTGTTGCAGAGCCGACTCGTCTCCAGAGTCCCGTCGGACTCAGGCTGCGAGCACGCGTGCGAGAGCGATCAGCTGCGAGTCGAGCGGCTTTCGTTTGCTAACTACGTCAGCGAGGCGTGTCGTTCCCATTTGGCCGTCAACGAGGCCGATTAGCACGCCGAATTCACCTCTCGCAATGCACTCAGTGGCGGCTGCACCCATTCGAGTGGCTAACAGCCTGTCGAAAACCCCGGGCGTTCCACCTCGCTGCACGTGCCCTAGTTTCACAACGCGCAACTCAAAACCGAGCCGCTCGCGATGCTCCTTGAAATAGCAGCTCAAAGCTTCGGCGTTATAGCAAGCGCCCTCTGCAACCACAGCAACGGCGTGCGACTTGCCGCGTTCGTAAGCATCGCGTAGATCGCAAGCCACTCTCTCTGGAGTCGTCGGCGCTTCCGGAAGAACCACACACTCGGCGCCGCCCGCGATACCCGAGATGAGCGCAAGATACCCGCAGGCTCGTCCCATGACTTCGACCAGGAAAGCCCGCTCGTGAGAAGATGCTGTGACCTTGATGCGATCGATTGCTTCCAGTGCAATGTTCAAGGCTGTATCTGAACCGATGGTAATTTCAGATCCGCAAAGGTCGTTGTCGATGGTCGAAGCGATTCCTACTGTATCGAAGCCCTTTTGCGAAAGCGCGTGCGCACCAGCCTGCGAACCATCGCCGCCGATGACCACGAGGACGTCGACATGTCGCTGGCGAAGAGTGTGAATTGCTTCTAGCTGGACATCGTCGGATTTGAATTCAGGGTACCTTTTGCTGCCAAGCATCGTGCCGCCGTGCTGGATGATCCCACCGACGTCGCGAAGACCGAGTGGCAGGAAGTCATCTCGGACTAGTCCGGCATATCCATGCCGCACCCCCAGTGTCTGCCAGCCTTTATTGATGGCCGTTCGCACTACTGCTCGAACAGCCGCGTTAATTCCTGGCGCGTCTCCTCCGCTGGTCACGACGGCAATCGTTTTCATGGTCCTGTCCCATGCGTCACGAGCCAGGTTATGAGTTTTATTGCGCGATCAGCGCAACTCGCTCAGTGACATCGGTGCCTCAATCGGAGCTTCAAAGTATGCGACCTGCGGCACGCAGTCCGTGATGCACGTCACAATCGTTCCCTCGCGAGCGGGTCACTGTCGGTAGGTGGGATTCTGCACGGCTCAGCGACATCGTATCGAGGGCGGAGGAAGCAACGTCATGATGTCCTAAGGTCCTGACGTTCTGATGATTTTTCCCTGACTATGGAACATGAAAACATGAAACACATCGATTCGGCATCACTGGAAATTGCGAAGCGATTAATCGCCACCGGTTGGCGGTTGGACGAGATCGGCCAGCTGCCTCGTACAGCCAAGCCGCGTTGCAAGAACTTGCGGATCTTGCGGTCTAGGTGACCTGAGTTGAGAGTGGTGCTTGACAGGGTATTCTACTTTGTAGTATAAAGCTACTTATGAGAACGCGACTCGTTGCAGCTTTGGAAGTATTGCTTATCTTTCCTGCCGCACTTTTCATGGGCGCGCTTGTTGTGCGTGAACTACCCGGACCGACGCACGCAGCGCAACAGGTTGTGATCTGGTACGCAGGACGGATTTGGACTCTGTGGATACTGCTGCTTGCCTTGCCGTCTGCCGTGGTGGCTACGGGGTGCGCTACGCTGCTGCGCAGAGGGAACGGTGGAATTGTCCCGCGGGAAACGCTCTTGCTTGTCCGAACACAGCCAGCCGCTCTCTTAGTCGCCACGACGGCACTGGCTGCTGTCGTCATCCTCGTAATTGTTGTGCTGCACATGGCCGCGAACTGACGGGGTCCCACACCCGCTTCGATCAATTCCCGGCTCACCTGCCGACCGGGCATCCTTTTCACATTCTGTGCGTTAAGCACCGTTCGCTGGACGCGCTGCGCGAGGATTTTCGGTGAAAAATTCTCTGGCCGCGCTCGACTCGATTGCCAACGCGATGAAATACGCCCTGCCGGGCAAAAGAAACTGATATTCGGACTGTAGCCAAATCGAACGCTTGCGCGTCAGCCGCAATGCTCAAGTATTGTCGGTTCCGTCCGTCAACCGTACTAAGGAAAAATGGTCTTGCGTCCCGCCCATTTGCCAGCTAGAAACGACCGTCCGCCATAACAAAAATAAGTTGGAGGTGAACTTTGGCGCAAATCGCCAATTGCACCCAGAAAATCCTGCTCGTGTTTACCGACGCTGACGGTCAGCAGTACGTTTCGCTTCCCGAAGACGGGGAAGTGACCGAGGAAATGTGCGAATTACTCAGGGCCGGATTTCGGCCAACCACGATCATTCGCACTGTCGGCTATATGGCTGATAACGAACCAAGGTTTCGCGTGACCTTCCGCCCGTTCGACAACGATCCATTGTCCATCGCTGATACCGAATATCGGGCCAGCGATTTCATGGCGGCCAGCGCGGGTATGGACGATATTTGCATCAAGCTTGAACGCCGTGCCGTATTACAACCGACGCTTCTTGCCTGAATTCATGGAACCATCTGGCCATTTTCGCTGCGGATGCTCGGACCCAAGGCCGTGGGCGCCGCCCCGGAATTACCGGAGCCGCAGTTACATAGCCACCCGATTCCCACCGCAAGGCCCACCGCGTAAATTTGAACTTGTATTTCGGCGGGCGGTGTTTTTCCCAACCCCTTTGGGAGCGCCGCCCGCCACCACCATTCCCAGGCTCGTTGCGCTGCCATTTCCTCGCCGCGCACCGCGAATCGCCGTACAGTTGCCTGTATGAATGACTCAGCGCGCCAATATATTCGTCCTGCTTGCGGGAAACCCGTCCGAGAGTATGAGAAGTGGGCGATTCTCAGCCACCGCGTCTGGCATGAGGATTGCGCCGAACTGCACGGTTACACACAGACTTCAGAACGAGGCTTTCGCGGGCCGCCGGACATTGCAATGGCGCCGTGGGGCAATTTGGCAGTGCCCATAGGACGCCTGGCGCCCGCAAGAAAGTCGTATTGGAGTCACTGCCTGGTGAGCGCAATGTGTTTCCGGTGGCAGCGTGCGCGTTCAAAATCAAACCTAAAAGAAGCGGTTCGGCGCGTCGTCCCCGAATCGCAAACTTGGCAGGTGCTGTCTGCATCTGCCAGCTAACTTTTGGCGTAACCTTGGAGGATGCGGATATAGTTTGCGCGGGCGAAGGCGGAAGGATCTGAGACGTTTCGCTGGCTTAGGCGGCCACGCACGCGATCGAGGTTTTCTAAATCGCGGGCGCTGAGCCAGCTCTTCAAACCGTCGACGAGGACCTTCATGTGACTGACGCCGCATTTCAGGAGCGCGGATGTCGTCATTACCACGTCTGCCCCAGCGAGCAAGTATTTTAGGACTTCGTCCGCGGACTCGACGCCCGTGCTCGCGGCGAGCGATGCCTTAATCCGGCCCGAGAGCACGCCGATCCAAAGCAGCGGCAAGCGAATCTCCTTCGCGCTGCTCAGTTCGAGAGTCGGGGCAAGCGCCAATGCCGCAAGATCGACGTCCGGTTGATAAAAACGGTTGAAAAGGACCAAACCAGAAGCGCCGGCGTCGACCAGACGTACAGCCATATTGCCGATCGAGCTGAAATATGGGCTGATCTTCACCGCTACCGGAATTTTTACGGCGAGCGTCACCGCACGAACAATGGACGTGTAACGCAGTTCGACTTCGCGCCCCGGTACATTCAAGTCCATGGGAACCATGTAAATGTTAAGTTCGATCGCGCGGGCGCCGGCCGATTCGATCTCACGTGCATAGTCGACCCAGATCTCATTGGTGGTTCCATTAATGCTGGCGATCACAGGAATATCTACGGTCTTCACGGCCCTGCGAAGTACATCGAGATATCGATCGGCGCCGATTCTGTAGCCTGAAGACGACGGGAAATATGTAAGCGCTTCGCTGTAGCTGTCCGCGCCAAACTCATCCAGATTTTCGACGAGCTGACGTTCCTGCTCGATCTGCTCTTGAAAGACGGAAGGCATTACGACTGCGCCAGCGCCAAAATCCGCGAGACGGCAGATGTTGTCGAGTTCGCCTGTCACTGGTCCAGCGCTTGCGACGATCGGGTTCCGCAACGTAAGTCCCAAATATTGCGTGGTTAGATCCATTAGGGCGCCGCTCCGTCATTCTTTGCATCCAGCGATTTCGCCATCGCTGTCGTCACTTGTGCGGATGTAGGTCCGTTGGACAGGTTCGCGAATGCCTCGTAAGTACGATACTTTTCTTCGACATCAGATTGGGCCTGGTGCAAGAGCTCTGCGGCCTCTTCGGGGCGGGTCAGCGAGAGCGTGTAATAACGGAGCTCGTTATAGACGTACTTTTTGAGCGGAATCGTGGGCCGCGGCGAATCGAGACGGAATGGGCTCTCGCCTATCTTGCGCATATCGGGATTGTAACGGAAGAGCGGCCAATAGCCGCTCGCCACAGCAAGGTCCTGTTGCTTCATCCCGTAGCGTAAGTCGAAACCGTGTGCGATGCAGTGGCTGTAGGCAAGGATCAGCGATGTTCCGTGATAGGCCTCAGCTTCGCGAAAGGCCTGCAAGGTTTGTTGGGGATTCGCGCCCATAGCCACCTGCGCGACGTAGACATTGCCGTAAGCGATCGCCTGCAGCGCCAGATCCTTTCGCGCCACACGCTTTCCAGCCGCGGCAAATTTAGCAATCGCGCCGAGCGGTGTCGCTTTGGAAGCTTGCCCTCCCGTATTTGAGTAAACTTCGGTATCGAGCACGAGAACATTCGCGTCACGACCACTGGCGAGAACGTGATCGAGCCCGCCGTAGCCAATGTCATAGGCCCAGCCGTCGCCGCCAACGATCCAGATGCTGCGGCGGACGAGGTGATCCGCAACAGAAAGGAGATCGCGCACTGCGCTGTTGCGGTCGGCAAGGTTCAGCAGTTTTGTCTTGAGTTCGGCCACGCGAATTCGTTGCGCGCGAATTTCGGACTCGGTGACTTGCGGCGCTGTGATGATTGCTGCAACAAAGGCGGCTTCAAGTTCGGAGGCGAATGACCGAAGAAGGGAGAGGGCGAGGTCGCGGTGCTTGTCCGCGGCTAGGCGGAAGCCGAGACCGAATTCTGCATTGTCCTCGAATAGCGAATTCGACCATGCTGGCCCCCGGCCTTCATTATTTTTGCTCCAGGGCGTGACGGGCAAATTCCCACCATAAATCGAGGAACAGCCGGTTGCATTAGCGATCATCATGCGGTCGCCGAAGAGTTGCGAGGCTAGCTTGAGGTACGGTGTTTCGCCGCACCCGGCGCAAGCGCCTGGGAATTCGAACGTCGGCTCGAGAAATTGAACGCCCCGTACGTTCGCGAAGTCAATCCGCGCGCGGTCGTTCATCGGAAGCCGCTCGAAGAAAGCGATGTTCGCTTGTTCAGCCGCAACGAGTGGCGCTTTCGCCTCGAGATTGATCGCCTTGATTCCCGGATCGACGGGACTGTGTTCCGGGCAAGCTTCAATGCAGAGGCCGCAACCTGTGCAATCCTCCACGTAAAACTGCAACGTGAAGCGGACATCGGGGTAACCGCGGGCGTTGACGATAGCGGATTTGAAGGATTGCGGTGCGCTTGTGAGCAGCGATTGATCGTAATATTTAGCGCGGATCACGCTATGAGGGCAAACGAAGCTGCATTGTCCGCATTGGACGCAAAGATCGGGACGCCAGACGGGGACCTCATCGGCGACGTTCCGTTTTTCCCATGCGGCGGTGCCGGAAGGAAACGTTCCATCGGCCGGCATCTTGCTCACCGGGATGAGATCGCCCTGCGCCTCGAACATTTTGGCTGTGACGCAGCGGACAAATTCAGGAGCATCGCCAGGCACGCTCAGCGGACGATCATGATCGTTGGTGACCGCGGTGGGCACAACGACCTCGTATAGCCGTGACAGGGTTTCGTCTACGGCCTTGAAATTTTTTTCGACGACTTCTTCACCCTTTGATCCATAGGATTTACGGATTGACTTCTTGATTTGAGCGATGGCTTCTTCGCGCGGCAAAACGCCCGAGAGAGCGAAAAAACATGTCTGCAGTACGGTATTCGTCCGGTTTTTTAGGCCGACCTCCTGCGCGACCCTGCTTGCATCGATCACGAAAAACTTGAGCCTCTTTGAGATGATTTGCTGTTGTGCCGAACGCGGCAGCTGGTCCCAAACGTCGTCGGGGCCGTGCGGGCTATTGAGTAGAAAGGTGGCGCCGGCTGCGGCGACTTCGAGAATGCCCTGACGCTCAAGGAAGTGAAATTGATGGCATCCGACGAAATTCGCCGAGCGAATCAGAAAGGGCGAGCGGATCGGATGTCTGCCGAAACGCAAGTGCGAAACGGTTTGCGCGCCAGATTTGTGCGAGTCGTAGACAAAGTAACCCTGGGCGTACAATTCGGCCTCTTCGGCAATAATTTTGACGGTATTTTTGTTGGCGCCTACGGTACCGTCCGCGCCGAGGCCGTAGAAGACGGCGCAAACCACATCATCAGGCTCTTTGAAAGCCTCCGGATCAACATCGAGGCTCGTATGGGAGACGTCATCGAGGATACCTACCGTGAACCCGTTTTTAGCCGGAGTTCTCTTCAATTCGTCGAACACGGCCTTGGCCATCGCCGGATTGAAGTCTTTAGACGATAGGCCGTAGCGCCCGCCCACAACCAATGGCATCGTTGAACGCTGACCACGTGCAACCGACTGCGCGAGCGATTCGACCACGTCCAGATAGAGTGGTTCGCCGGAAGAGCCCGGCTCTTTCGTCCGGTCAAGCACGGCAATCGCGCGACATGAGATGGGAAGAGCCGCCAGCAGATGCGCCGCAGAGAATGGCCGGTACAACCGAACGTGCAAAACGCCGACCTTTTCGCCTTCACGCCGAAGCGTTGCTGCCGTTTGACGTGCCGTTTCCGCGCCGGAGCCCATCAGTACGATCACCCTCTCCGGGTCAGGCGCACCTGCATACTCGAATAGGTGATACTGACGCCCACTAAGCTTGGCGAAATCGTCCATCACAGATTGAACGATGGCAGGCACTGCCTCGTAAAACGGATTCACCGTTTCGCGCGCCTGAAAGAACGTGTCAGGGTTATGGGCGGTGCCGCGGATAAACGGATGTTCCGGATTAAGTGCGCGCGCCCGATGATCCCAGACTAGATCGTCGCTGATCATCGCGCGGATTTCCTCGTCCCTGAGCAAATTCAGAGTGTTGACCTCGTGCGACGTGCGAAAACCGTCAAAAAAGTGGATGAAAGGTATCCGCGATTTGAGTGTCGCCGCCTGGGCGATTAGTGCCGAGTCGTGTGCCTCTTGGACCGAGCCGGACGAAAGCAGCGCGAATCCCGTCGTGCGGGTTGCCATCACATCGGAATGATCGCCAAATATGGACAGTGCCTGTGTGGCGATGGCCCGCGCTGCCACGTGAAATACAGTGGGTGTGAGTTCGCCCGCGATTTTGAACATATTGGGGATCATCAGCAGCAACCCTTGAGAGGCTGTGAACGTGGTCGTTAGCGCGCCTGCCTGGAGCGCACCATGGACGGTTCCCGCGGCGCCCGCTTCGCTTTGCATTTCCTGAACGACCGGCACATTCCCCCAGATGTTCTTCACTCCTTGAGAAGCCCATTCA
Organism: uncultured Acidobacteriota bacterium; assembly: GCA_963753205.1. GTDB lineage: Bacteria > Acidobacteriota > Terriglobia > Acidiferrales > UBA7541 > Palsa-295. The sequence goes on from CAVWBL010000011.1 coordinate 132,989, forward strand.
TCGGCGAGTTCAGCCATCGTGGACGACGGAGTGATCGGAAAGATTGCGCAGACTTCGTTGACCCGATAAGCAACGTGAGCGACGGCTGTGTTGCCGTCCAGCGTTGCAACCTGTTTGGATGCGTCAGCCATTTCCGTTCGGCTCCGCAATCATTTCGATGGCATGGCAGGGGCACTGTTCGAAGCACACGGCACAACCGGTGCATTTTGCGTAGTCGTAGCGATAGCGGCGGCCGGGCCCGAGCTTGACGATTGCGTCCTCGGGGCAGGCGGCGTAACAGTTGTCGCATTCAAAGCAGTTGCCGCAAGAAAGGCAACGCTGCGCTTCGTAGTGCGCTTCATGTTCCGTGAAACCGGCTACGACTTCTTCGAAACCGCTGCTGCGTTCGCTAGCAACGAGCACTTTCTGCGGATTCGGGTCGGCATCGCTGTAGACCGGAAGGTTCAACATCTTGAAACCGACAAGCGGATGCTTGGTTCCGCCTTCATATCGATTGCCCCGAAGCCATGCGTCGATATGCCGTGCCGCACGTTTGCCGTGACCCACGGAAACCGTGACGGAACGTGGACCGGGAACCATATCTCCGCCGGCAAAAATGCCAGAATATCCGGTCATCATGTCCGGGCCGACCTTTACGATGCCGTCTTCTGCAAATTCAATGCCGGGGATGCTGCGAAGAAATCGGCTGTCCGTTTCCTGGCCTAATGCCAGCACCACGGCATCAGCCTTCAGCCTGTCGAAACGGCCAGTTGGGTGGGGCCGACCGTTCCCATCCAACTCCATCATTTCCAGGGTGAGTTCTGGTCCGACGATTTCCTTGATTGTCGTAAGCCACTTGATCTTAATTCCTTCGTCGATTGCGTCGTCGGCTTCGAAATCATGGGCTGGCATGTGGGCGCGATCCCGGCGATAGACAATGAGTGCTTCGTCAGCGCCCAATCGCTTCGCAGTGCGCGCAGCATCCATAGCCGTATTCCCGCCGCCGTAGACAACCACGCGGCGACCGAGGAGCGGCGCTTCGCCTGATTTCACGTCGTGCAGGAGTTTGACCGCATCGAGGACGCGCACTGCGTCACGCGCGGGTATGTCTACATGTTTGCCGACGCCGGCGCCAATAGCGATGAATACCGCGTCAAATTGCCCATCGGATTTTTCGGCTAAGACATCTTCGACTTTGTGATTCAGCACGATCGTGACGCCCAGTTCCTCGATCAGCCGGATCTCATTCATCAGGGCCTCGCGAGGCAGGCGGTATGCGGGGATTCCGAAATGCATCAGGCCGCCAGGCAGCGGCCCCGCTTCGCGGATTTCGACCACGTGGCCGAGCCGCGCTAAGTGATAAGCCGCGGACAAGCCGCTCGGCCCCGCGCCAACGATCAGCGCACGTTTGCCGGAAGCGGGAGCGTCAGTTTCAAAACGCCAGCCCCGGACGGCTGCCAGATCGCCCAGGAATCGCTCGAGAGCATGAATGCTGACGGACGCATCGAGTTCGCGCCGGTTGCAGGCATCTTCGCAGGGATGGTAACAGACGCGGCCGTGCACGCCGGGCATGGGATTATCGCGAACAAGCATTTTCCACGCGTCGTGGTACTTGCCGGCTTGAGCCAAATCAAGCCAGGCTTGGACATTTTCGCCGGCCGGGCAGGCATGATTGCATGGCGGAAGGAGATCAACGTAGGTCGGGCGGCGATAACGGAGCGGTCCTGTTCCCTTGTGGCTGAGGTCCACAATGGGTGTCATGTCGCCCGCTTTTGCCGGCACTTCGCCTCCTTGGCCTGGTTCGATATCGAACCCAGACCAGAATGTTAGGCCGCAATCTGAAGGCAAGACGGTGACGTACGTCACATGTCCTCTTCCAGTAGCGAGGCGGAACAGAATGTGGGAATGCTGGGACAGCATTTTGTTTTAGTGGACAAAATGCAATTGGGGCGTCGCGTCGCGTGGATTCGCGCCGCCTCTTGCGAACTGTTCCGGCTAAGTGTCTAATCTCAATGAGAAAGGACTCACATGAACATTGTGGCAGCACTAAAGCAGGAGGAAGCGAAGCTGGAAAAGCAGTTAGCTGGAATACAAGCGGCTATAGCGGCGCTGAATGGCAGACCCGCGACTGTCTCTGCCGCACGTAAGAGTCAACGCGGGGGGAAGCGGACGTTGTCTGCCGCAGCAAGAGCCAAGATTTCCCGCGCAGCAAAGCAGCGTTGGGCGAAGTTCCGAGCTCAGAAAAGCAACAAATCTTAGCTCGCTTGTGATTTTGCAGGGCAAATAGTTTTCAATTCCTCTTTGCATCCTGGAGTGGTGCCGCAGGGAAGGGCCTTAGGCTGGCGCAGGTCCGGAATGTGGCGGGAGTGTGAAAACTTACGTTTAATGTCGCGCGCCGCAGGACACCAAGCGCCCTCATGTGCCCTCGACTTGATCGGACTTGCCCAGAGAAGAGCCACTCGCCTACCATATCAAGCACGCGATTGTCGGTTTGCCGTGTACGTGCACACCGTCCGGGGAAATAAGGTCGCCGTGGCGGCTCAATTAGACCTACGATCTGCCCCCGGAGAGGGAAAAGGAGACTTGTTACTTCGCCCTCGCGCGGCACGTAATAAAATTCGGAAGAGAATCTAAAACTACCGGGCAAGCACATGCCTAACGAACCTATACAACATGATCTAGGATCGCTGCGCATCGACGACCACAAGCGCAAGGCGGGAAGCGCAGGAAAACGTATCGGCGTTGTCTTTGGCGTTCTAGCACTACTTGTCCTCAGCGGTGGCTTTTACACCTACATGCGTCAAGCCCCCACTGTAGACGTGGCTGAGGCACAGCTTGAGGACACAGCGGTGCCGGCCCTCCTCAATGCGAGCGGCTATGTCACCCCCCAGCGTCGAGCAACGGTCGCAGCGAAAATTACGGGGCGCGTTACCGGCGTTTTCTTTACCGAAGGTATGTTCGTTCAGGAAGGGTTCGTGCTGGCGACGCTGGATGACTCCGACGCACAGCGGTCACTGGCTTCGGCAAAGGCGGACCGCGACGCAACTCAGGCCAGCATCCTCGACCTGCAGGTGCAATTAAAAAACGCGAATATCGAACTAAAGCGCGCTGAAGCGCTGCTGCAGGCTGGCGTACAAACACAAGAGGCGCTCGACAACGCACAGATGGCCGTTAACAGCCTAAAGGCCAAGATCGATTACACGCAAGAGGAGGTGGCAGCGGCGGACGCCCGTGTCCAAGAGGCCCAGCAGGGGGTCGACAACTGCATCATCCGCGCGCCTTTCAGTGGAATTATCGTTTCGAAGGATGCGCAGGTTGGCGAAATGGTTTCGCCTGTTTCTGCGGGAGGCGGTTTCACGCGGACGGGCATCGCCACCCTCGTTGATATGAATTCCAATGAGATCGAGGTTGATGTGAATGAGGATTACATCGCGCGCGTAAAGCCGCATCAGATTGTCACTGCCGTGCTTGATGCTTATCCAGACTGGAAAATTCCGTGCCACGTGCGAACGATTATTCCCACGGCTGACCGCCAGAAGGCGACCGTTGAGGTCCGGATCTCGTTTGACAAGCTGGACCCTCGCATCTTGCCGGACATGGGCGTGAAAGTATCGTTTCTCTCGCAGGAAGCGGCAAACGCCGCGAAAGCACCCGCTCGCATAACGGTTCCGCAAACTGCAATCCGCGATGACGGCGGCCAGAAGATTGTATTTCTGGTGCGGGGCGACCAGATTGAACGCCACGCAGTGAAAATCGGCGACCATCTCGGCGGATCGGCGCAAATTCTCGCCGGTCTCTCAGCGGGAGATACGGTCGTAGTGAACGGCCCGGCCGACCTGCACGACGGGCAGCAGGTTCAAGTCAAACGCTAAACGTTCAAAGACCTTCACCCAAATCTCAAGGATAGGAGCATCGAGATGGTGAGCGTGGATGGCAATGGAAAATCAGGCAGTCTGATTCAGGTTCGCGGCCTCGACAAAACCTATCGCCGCGGAAACGAGGACATTCACGTCCTGCAAGGACTCAATCTGGACGTGGATCAGGGCGATTTCGTAGCGTTCATGGGCCCCAGCGGCTCGGGAAAGACCACTCTGCTCAATTTACTTGGCGGGCTCGATGTTCCCACGCGCGGTAGTGTCACCGTCTCGGGCGATGAGATCACGCACATGTCCGGTGGCAAGCTTACTGAATGGCGTGCCCGCCACGTTGGTTTTATTTTCCAGATGTACAACCTGATCCCTGTTCTTACGGCTTTTCAGAATGTCGAATTGCCGCTGCTGTTGACGAAACTCTCCAAGTCCGAGCGGCGAAAGCACGTCGAGACGGCCTTGGCCGTCGTCGGTCTCGCAGACCGTATGCATCACTATCCCCGCCAGCTCTCGGGCGGTCAGGAACAGCGAGTTGCCATCGCGCGCGCTATTGTCGCCGACCCCACCTTTCTGCTTTGCGACGAGCCCACCGGTGACCTGGATCGAAAAAGCGCCGACGAAGTGATGGACCTGATCAAGCGGCTCGTGAAGGAATATGGAAAAACGGTTCTGATGGTGACGCACGATCCCTTAGTTGCGCGGCAAGCCAATCTTACTTTGCATCTGGACAAAGGCGTGCTCGTCGAATCCGGTGCGCGCCAACCCGCCGTTGGAGTGGGAGGTGCATGATGAAATACAGCCGCCTGATTTTCGCCAATTTGTTTCGCAAAAAGGCTCGGCTAATCCTGACGATTGGGTCGTTCGCCGTGGCATTGTTCTTGTTTGCATTTCTCGGTGTTGTGAATGACGCGTTTAGCCGCGGCGGCAACGTCGTCAGCGCGAATCGCCTCGTAATCACCAATCGCACTTCGATCATCAATACGATGCCGCTTTCCTATCGGGATCAGATTCTGCGCATTCCCGGCGTGAAATACGTTACCTTCGATAATTGGTTCGGCGGCGTGTATCAGGACCCGAAAAATTTCTTCCCGCAATTCGTGATCGATCCGGAGAACCAGCGCCAGGTTTTCCCTGAATTTAAGGTTCCCGACGATCAATGGAACACGTTTTTAAAGGATCGGCAGGGCGCGATCGTCGGCGCCGCCACGATGCAACGGTTCGGCTGGAAGATTGGCGACCGCATCCCCATTAAGACCACGCTCTACGGTCTCGGCGACAAAGCTTGGGAGTTCAATATTGATGGCGTTTATCACGGATCAAAGCCCGAGGACGATGAGACGCAGTTCTGGATTCAGTGGGACTACTTCGAAGAAAGCGTTCCCTCAGGCATAAAAGGCCAAATCGGCTGGTATACCCTGCGTATCGATACTCCGGATGATGCTCCGCGCATCGCCAAAACGATCGACGACATGTTCATGAATGCTCCCGACGAAACCAGAACACAAACCGAATCGGCTTTTGCGGCGAGCTGGGTCAAGCAATTTGGGAATATCAAATTTCTGATCATCACAATCGGCACAGTCGTATTTTTCACGCTACTGCTCGTGACCGGCAACACGATGGCAATTTCTGTCCGCGAGCGGACTCCTGAGCTAGCAGTCCTGAAAGCGATCGGATTTTCCGACCGCATCATTCTCGCTTTCATTCTCGGCGAATCTCTCGTCATCGCAATCATCGGCTGCGTAGGACTTTTGCTCGCTTTCACCGCCGTACCCTTGCTGAGCCGCGCAATGGCGGGCATGCTGCCGCCTCTTCTGATTACGAGCCAAGTCGTCATGACGGGAATACTCGCCGCGCTCGCCGTCGGAATCGCCGCCGCGATTCTTCCCGGTTTCGGCGCCATGCGCATGCGCGTAGTTGACGCGCTTCGGAGGGTGTGACGATGGCGTCAAAACTGATTGGCAGCGTACTGATCACGGTCCTCGCCATTATCGCGCTGCTGCTTGCCCTGATCATCATCGGCGGGATCCTCGCGGGACTGCTCGCGCCCTTTATCGGTTCGGTGCCGATTTCTTACAATTTCCGCAGCATCCGAGCGCGCTGGACGTCCACAATCGTGGCCATTCTCGGCATTGCTGGCACCGTGGGCGTCTTCGTGGCTATGCTCTCGCTCGCCCGCGGTTTTCGCGCAACCCTCGTTGCCTCCGGCTCGCCGGGCAATGCACTCGTGATGCGCGCCGGCTCCACAACTGAAATGATGGGTGGCATTACGCTGGATTCCGTGAGGCTCGTCGAGGATAAACCGGGCGTCGCCCGAGACACCTCGGGACAGCCGCTTGTCACTCACGAAGTCGTCGGCGTCATTCCGATTCCATTAATCAGCACGGGCACGGATGCAAACGTTCAGGTTCGCGGCGTTTCCTCAAACGTTCTCGAGATTCGGAAATTCGTAAAGGTCGTTCAGGGACGCATGTTCACGCCGGGTCTGGATGAATTGCTTGTCGGCCGCAATGCCTCGAAAACATATGAGGGTCTCACGGTCGGAAATACCGTAAATTTCGGCGGTGGGCACTGGAAAGTTGTCGGCATATTCGACGCCGGCGGCTCGTCGTTCGATTCCGAAGTTTGGTGCGACGAAGCTATCCTGAACGAAGTGCTCAAGCGGCCGGCAAACATTTTTCAGTCTGCTACGATTCACCTGACGTCGCCGGCTGCGTTTCAAAAATTTAAGGACGCAATCACGTCCGATCCCCAGCTGAATTTGGAAGTGGAGCGCGAGGTCGATTACTACGCAAACCAGTCCTCCACCATGACGCAGTTGATCACGGTGCTCGGAGGCCTCGTTGCCGCGATTATGGCAATCGGTGCGATTTTCGGCGCGCTAAACACGATGTATTCCGCTGTTTCCGAGCGTGGGCGTGAGATCGCCACCATGCGCGCACTCGGATTCTCCAGTTGGAACGTAATCCTCTCGTTCCTCTTCGAGGCGGTCATAATTTCGTTCATCGCCGCGATCATCGGCTGCCTCGCCGTGTTGCCGTTGAACGGCTTGACGACACAAACGATGAATTTCCAGACCTTCTCGAGTCTCGCGTTCGCTTTCAAAATCACCTTCGACCTGCTGCTGATGGGAGTCGTCTTCGCGCTGGTGATGGGCGTCCTTGGCGGAATCCTTCCCGCCATTCGCGCCGCCGTCCGGCCCGTAGCCGTCTCACTCCGCGAACTATAACCACACTCGTACCGAGGGCCTGCGCGTCCGCTCCGTGATCGACGAAACTATGGCTGAGCTACCGGTGGTGCTCAGTCGAGGGATTCGCAGTTGAACTCGATGATGTTGCGGTCCGGATCGAGAATATAAATCTGAGGGTGGCCCGTTATGGAATTGGGCCGGGGGATTAGGCTGCGAAGATCCTCGGCCGGGAGATTCTCGCGGAACCCCTTCCTGTGCAGCCAGTCGAGCGTCTCTCGATAGCTTTTCACGCGCAGGGCGAAGTGAACATCTTGAGGATCGTTGGGCCTGCCGGTGCGCTGCAATGCACCCATCCCGACGATGATATGTAGATGCTGCTCGGCTTCGCCGATCTGGAACCAGAGGCCAGGGAACTTGAAGGGCGGCCGGTCGATTTCCTGAAGCTCAAGGACATCACGGTAGAAGCCGCGGGAGCGCTCGAGATCATCGACGCCGATGAGGATGTGGTGTAGGTACGCTTTTATCATCGAAAGCCTATCGGTCAGATTATTTTATTGCCGTCGTCACTCGGGCCTCGATCATAGAATATTTAAGGTTCGTTTCAAGCGCTGAAGTTCAAAAGGAGAGAAGCGCCCCGTGACAAAAAAGGTCTAGGGGAGTATCGCCCCGGCGTTGTGCCGGAAATTCAGTATTGGCACGAGACGGCCGCGGTGATATAAGCCAAGGGCCGGTCCTCGGGGAGTATCGGCAGGGTGCAGTGAACCGCACAGGGGCAGCGCGATCATAGTACTGGCTGTTTCGCCATAGCAAATAGCTGGTACTGCACGCCTATCGACCCCTTCGCAAGTGGCTCGTAAGATTTGCGTTAGCAGTGACCGTTGGAAAACTGGATGCGACTGGGCCCTGAATGAGGCCCGGGAGTTGCATTGTTTGTATTTCCGGAACCCTTTGCAGGCAACGCGGAAACCAAGGGAAAGGTCGGACTCGTGGCGAACGCGACAAAAACCCCGAACGCAATGGCGGCGATCCTGGTGATGGGAACGTTTGGAGTCGTTTCGTTTGTAGGATGCAATCAGTCGCTCCAGAAGACGATCGTCAGGCAACCGGCGCCGACCCAGTACCCGCCCCTTCCGTGGCACTCGCTGAATTGACACTGCCCAAGCCAAACAGTCGACTTCTCGAACTGCTGCCGGGCGATACTCGCCCCGTTTCTGAAATTCTGATCCAGCAGGTGCAGGCCGATTACGATGCGGGCCAGCAACAAGCCGCGGCAGGCCACGAAGATGAGGCGCAGGCCGATTACAACGCGGCCCTCGACCTCATGTTGAAGGCAAATTATCCCGTAAACGCCGACCCCAAGCTGTCCCATCTTTTCGACGAGATTGGCGATGTAGTCCAGGCGGATGATAAGACCGCTTCCGACGATGACGTGGACGCGCAGGCCTCCGCTGACAATACAGACGAGGCGGACGCGGATGTGCCGTCGCAGCCTGCTCCCATCGATTCGATCGAGGATTTGACGCTGCCGCCCGGCGATCCGCGGCTTGCGGCGATGGCGCGCAAAGAGCTGATCTCGGTGAAGCACGATCTCCCGCTTACCGTGAACCCATCGGTTCTTCAGTATCTGAGCTTTTTCACCACGCCAAGGGGTCGTTCGGTCGTCGAACACGGTCTCCAACGCGAGGGCCAATACGACACCATGGTTCGGCGCGTCCTTCACGAAGAGGGTGTTCCTGAGGACTTGGTTTACTTGGCGCAGGCGGAGAGCGCCTTCTTGCCGGACGCTGTTTCGCGTGTGGGGGCACGGGGCATATGGCAGTTCATGCCGTACCGCGGAGAGGAATACGGCCTCGAGCGGAATTATTGGATCGACGAGCGCAGCGATCCCGAGCAGGCAACGCGTGCTGCGGCGCGGCACATGCGCGACCTCTACGACATGTTCGGAGATTGGTATCTGGTGATGGCGGCTTACAACTCGGGGCCGCTGACGGTGACGCGAGCGATCGAGCGAACCGGATACGCGGATTTTTGGGAGCTTTCGAAGCGCGGCGTACTGCCCAAGCAGACCCAGAATTACGTTCCTATCATCATCGCGATGGCGCTGGTCGGGAAGGATCCGTCTGCGTACGGGATTCACGTGGACGCGGAGAAACCTCTGCAGGCCGATACGGTGAAGCCGGGCGCGCCGATCGATTTGCACTTGGTGGCCGATGCCTCTGGTGCTGATTTTGACAGCTTGCACGCGCTGAATCCGGAACTGCTGCGCAACCTCACGCCGAGCGATCCGACTTTCGAGCTAAAGCTCCCGGCGGGAACCGGCGCGCGGTTTGAGGAAAACATTCAACAAGTGCCGGAGGCGAAGTGGACGAGTTGGCGCCTGCATGAGGTCGAAGACGGCGAGACGCTCGCAAGCGTAGCGCGCAGTTATCATGTGACGCTGAGCGCGTTGAAGGAAGCGAATCATCTCGAGTCGGATGCGACACTGCCTTCGGGATTTTTGCTGGACGTGCCGACGGTACCTGTTGCGCCACGGCTGGTGCACTATCGCGTGGAGCGTGGGGACACCTTGGCGGGCATCGCGGACCGTTACGACGTGACGGTGGAAGATTTGCGGCGCTGGAACCACTTGCGCGGGTCGCACGTCTCGCGTGGAGTGCGTCTGCGGATCTATGCGGGAGCCGCCGAGCGTGCGGAACTAGCTGTGGCAGCCAATCCGAAGTCGGCGCAGAACGTGAAGCCTGCGGCTCACGTGCAGAAGGTCTCCGAAGAGGTGCAGCATCGAGTGAAAGCGGGCGAAACGCTTTACTCGATCGCGCGCACGTACGGCACGACGGTCTCGGCGCTGAAGGAATCCAATTCATTTCTGGCTGCTCGCACCTTGCAGGCGGGGGATGTGCTGGTGATTCAATAACTGGCGGCACGCTCTACATTTTCGACCCATTCCCTAAAATAAATCCCTTGATTTCAGTAATATGCAGAGGCACTATTTTGCCTGCCGTTTGCCATCCGCGAAACGGAGGCGAAAAGATCGGATATTTCAATCTGGTTGTCGCTTGACAAACTTCCGCGACTCCGCTTATATGCGGCGAGGAGTTCCGGCATTCCCAAGACCCTACGGAGGATGAAATGTTTTACGCGAAGATGAACGATGAAGACGACGAGCTGCCGCAGTTCGAGGAAGAAGATGGTGAGCAGCCCGGCGAGGCGATGGAAGAAATCGAAGAAGTAATCGTTGAGGAAGAGCCGGAAGAAGAAGAGGGCATGGAAATGCCCACCGCTGCTCCCGCGCGGAAACCGGCTCCCAAACCGAAGAAACCGGCTAAAAAGGCGGCGCCGAAAAAAGCCGCGAAAAAAGCCAAAACGAAACCCAAGGCAAAGGCGAAGAAGCCCGCGAAGAAAGCCGCAAGAAAGAAGAAGGGCAGCAAGCGCGGGAAATAGTCTCTCCGAATGTCTTCCGCAGGTCCTTGGAAGCTACAGCCGCGGGTCGCGCGACTTGATCGTGCGGCCCGCTTTCTTTTACGGCCCGGAAAGGGAAGAGAGAGTTCAAAAGGGCACGTTTCGCTTGCGGGAAATCGATCAAGACCGTTAGCATACGCGGGCCGATGCCGCTGGCAATTGAGCAGATCCGCAGAATGAGAGGTGGTGCGCAGGCGCAGTTGCTGCGTTGCGCCGATGACGAGTATTACGTCGTCAAGCTCCAGAATAACCCGCAAGGCGTGCGGATTTTGGTGAACGAATTGCTCGCAACTAGAGTCGCCGAGAGGCTGGGATTGCCGACGCCGCCATGTGCCATTGTGGAAGTGCGCCAAGCGCTGATTGAAACTTCGGATGAAAGGGCGATTCAACTGGGACGCGGAAGGATGCCGTATAAGGCGGGGCTGCAGTTCGCATCGCGCTATCCCGGTACTTCGCCGCCCGAGTGCGCTGTCTTTGACTTTCTGCCAGAGGAATCGCTGCGGGACGTGAAGAATCTGTGCGATTTTTGCGGCAGGCTGGCATTCGATACGCGGACCTGCAACACCAACGGTCGGCAGACGATCTTCTTTCGGCGCACGGGCTAGGCGCGCTACGAAGCGCAGATGATCGACAACGGGTTCTGCTTCAACGCCGGCGAATGGAATTTTCCGGACGCGCCGCTCCGCGGGTTGGGACTTAGCTGTGCTGGGTGCGATTGCCGAGGAGGTCCTTCCTGAGTTTCGATTCGCGTCAGCCATGGCTCAAACGTCGGGGGTGATCGAAACCACGGCGCAATGGATCCGCAAGCGAATCGATGACGTCTTTCGCCGGCGCCACATTCTTGCGCGCCTCGAAAAGAGAATTCCTGTCGATGAATTCACCGAACCGGGCGATCCCCTGAAAATCGATTACGGCTACCGCTTCAACGGCACTCTAGGCTATATACAGATCGTGCCACTAAAGGGCGATACGACCCGCGCGAAAGTCTTCGCCTATACGGCCGCATGCATCCGTCGGCGCGTGCAGCATGCCGAATTCGTCGCCCTCACCGAGACGGATCCCGCCTCGGGGAACACGCGGCACGAGTTCGTCAAGCGGCTCTTTGACGACCAGCAGATCGCGATCATCGCGCCGACGCAGCTGGATCGGTTTGCCGAGGCGCTTCGCCCACGCTTGCAGTGAAGCCGCGAGGGCGAATTGGCGCGGGCTAAGGCAATGCGGATGCGTTGAAAACTCACGTGATTTTCCGGACTGCAATCGTGTAACAATCGGTACATGCAGCCTTGGTTTTTGCTCGCGAGGGACGCAGCACTCTTTGTTTGCATTTTCCCATTCATTTATTACGCCATCGCAATCTACGCCAGCGGCCGGTTCTTCGGCGATCGCGCCGTCCGTCCCCGTCGAAAGAGCGGCTACACGCCGCCGGTTTCCAACTTGAAGCCGGTGCGCGGTCTCGATCCGGGCGCCTACGAGAATTTCGCCAGTTTCTGCGGCCAGGATTATCCCGAATACGAAATCCTTTTTTGTGTCGACCGCAATGATCCGGCCGTGCCGGTTCTCGAAAAACTCGTGCGCGACTTCCCCGAACGCGCGATCCGTTTGATCTATGGACCGGGGTGCGATGCGATCAACGACAAAGTAGCGCGTCTCGCGCGGCTAGCATCCGAGGCCCGGTACGAGACGTTGGTTATCAGCGACAGTGATGTGCGCGTCGCGCCAGACTATCTCCGCACGCTCGTTGCTCCCCTTGCCGACCGGGCTGTTGGCGCGGTGACCTGTTTTTACGCGCATTCGCAGGAACATACGTTGGCGGAGCATCTACAGACTGTCGGGATGATGTCGGACTTCTACGCGGGAATTCTGACCGCGCGTCAGCTCGACGGTGTAAAGTTCACGCTCGGCCCGAGCATTGCCACGACGCGCACGCGCCTCGCCGGCTTCGGCGGCTATGAAGCCATACAAAATCAGCCGGGAGATGATTTGCTCGTCGGACGGCTGATCGCAGCACAGGGATGCCGGGTCGAGCTTCTCTCCTATTGCGTTGGAGCCGTGGCCGACTATCACTCCATCGCGGATCTGCTACATAAGCGTTTGCGGTGGATGGTGGTAATGCGCCATATGCGGCCATGGGGGCACCTGGGGCTGATTTTTACGCAGGGGCTTTTTTGCTCGCTCGTGGCGATCGCGATTCACCCTACCCTCGCAACCGCGTGCGCTTATCTCGGCGCCTACGCGGTTTTGAGGATAATCATGACATCGATGATCGGCCAATGGGGCCTGCGCCAAAAAGGCGTATGGAAGCAGATGGCGCTAATTCCGCTCTGGGATGCAATGGCGTTCGGCATTTGGGTCGCCAGCTTTGCGAGGAGCACGGTGCGCTGGCGCGGAGCCAACTATTACATCCGCAACGGTGAGCTTGTCCCTGCCGTGCCGCGAAGCAGTGATATCTCCGCGGCGGACTGAATGTCCGCCGCGTTTCTGCATACCAAAAGTCCTTATTTCGCTGCAGCTGTGGTCTGCGCGAAGGCCCGGTTTCTCTCGTTCGTAGCGTTCCGCCAGTTCACCTGCGGCATCATCATCGAGACGTCCACCCGGTCCTTATAGCGGATTGCGATGTTCATCAGCGAATCGAGCAGGGAACTCGAGAGCAGGTGCGGCTGCAGCCCCAGGTCGACCAGCTTGGAATGCTTGGCGTTGTAATAGTGTGCCTCCGCCTCGACGCGTGGGTCGGGCAGGTGATCAACTTTAGTCTTGAGGCCCAATTCCTTGGCGGCGTTTTGCACCGACAGCGCTAAGTCCAGCACGGAAAACTGCTCAGTGAACTGATTGAAGACGCGGAATTCTCCGGGCGCAGCCGGATTCAGGCATGCCAATTCGATACATCGCACCGTATCGCGGATATCGAGAAAGCCGCGCGTCTGGCCCCCTTTTCCATAGACCGTCAGCGGATGCCCGATCGCGGCCTGCGCGCAGAACCGATTCAGTACGGTGCCGAAAACCTCGTCATAATCGAAGCGATTGATCAGGCGTTCATCGAGCAGCGTTTCGTCCGTCACCGTGCCGTAGACGACGCCCTGATTCAGGTCCGTGGCGCGCAGTCCCCAAATCTTGCAGCAAAATGCGATGTTGTGGCTGTCATGAACCTTCGATAAGTGATAGAACGACCCGGGCTGCTTGGGGAACGGCAGCACGTCCTTGCGGCCGTTGTGTTCGATCTCGATGTATCCCTCCTCGATGTCGATGTTCGGCGTGCCGTATTCGCCCATCGTGCCCAGCTTAATCAGGTGGCAATCCTTGCCAAATTCGCGCAACGCGAAGACTAAATTCAGTGTGCCGACCACGTTGTTGACCTGCGTGCCCACCGCATGCTGGCGATCGATCATCGAGTAGGGCGCCGAGCGCTGCTCCGCAAAATGAATTACCGCGTCGGGCGCAAAATCGCGGATAAAAGATGCGAGAAACTCGTAATCAGTGATGTCGCCTACGAAGGAGTCAATCGTCTTCCCGCTTACCTGCTCCCAAGCGCGGAGGCGTTCAGGAAGCCTGCGGATTGGCGTGAGGGTCTGCACCCCGAGCTCGTTGTCCCAATGGCGGCGGATGAGGCTGTCAACGATGGCTACGGTGTGTCCCTTTTGCGAAAGGTAGAGGGCCGTGGCCCAGCCACAGTACCCGTCTCCGCCTAGTACGGCAATCTTCATGTCCCCTCCTTGAGACAGAGAAACCCGGTCGACACACTCTCTCAAATCCTGCATCGATCATAACAGCAAATGCCTGAAATTCGGGCAAAGCGGGCGAGGCAAAGCTAGGCAAGCTGAGTTTCAACCCCAGTTCATTAAAAAAGTTGCGGGGATTTTTTGTATGCGAATGGGAAATCTGGTATGCTCCGCGCACAGAAGAAGTGAAGCGAACGGCGTTGGAGTCTGCAGCAGGCCTCCTCAATGCGAGGTAGGACAAACCATGCCGTCGACAGGGGGGTCCATGTCTATCAGTCTGTTCGGCATATTTCTGCTGCTTTTTACACTCGCCCCGTTGCTCTATTACGCGTTGTCGATTTTTAGTTCCTGGAAGTTTTTTGAATCTGGCGGCACGCCATTGCGCGATGAGTGCGAGGCACAGTTTACACCCGCCGTTAGTATTCTGAAACCGGTTCGTGGCAGCGATCCGGATGCCTACGAGAATTTCGCCAGCCTATGCGTCCAGGACTACCCTTATTATGAGATCGTCTTCTGCATTGACGGGCCGGATGACCCCATCTATTCCGTCATTACGCAGCTACGGGGCGATTTCCCCGATACGCGCATCCGTGTACTTTTCGGATCGCGGAGTCATGCGCCAAACGACAAGGTGGCAAAGCTTGCCCGGCTGACGGCCGAAGCCGAACACGAATACCTGGTTATCAATGACAGCGACGTTCGCGTTCGGCCAGACTACCTGCGCACTCTCATCGCGCCTCTTGCCGATTCCGCCACCGGCGCGGTCACCTGTTTTTACCTGCAATCCGGGGACGTTGCCTTTACGCAGCATCTCCAGACCATCAGCATGGTTTCGGAGTTCTACGCGGGCATTTTGACCGACTGGAATCTCGAAGGGGTCAAATTTACGCTTGGCCCCACCATCGCCACCACGCGCCAGCGTCTCGCGGAGTTTGGCGGCTACGAGTCCATCGACGACCGGCCGGCGGACGACCTCCTCGTCGGGCAGTTGATCGCAAAACAGGGCCACAAGGTCGAACTGCTGCCTTACTGTGTTCAGGTCGTGGCGGACTATGGGTCAGTGCGCGACCTTTTGCACAAGCGGCTGCGCTGGATTATCGAAATGCGCAGCATCCGGCCCTGGGGTCATTTCGGGCTGCTCTTTACCCAAGGCCTCCTAGGGTTGACTTTGGCGATGTTCATTGCGCCCTCGGCTGTCATTGGTTTCAGTTACTTCGCTCTTTACCTGGCGATGCGCGTCGCGATGACCTGGATCATCGGCATACGAGGTCTTGGCCGACGAGAGCTTTGGACAAAGCTCTGGATGATTCCGCTTTGGGATGCAGCCGCACTTTGCCTCTGGATCGCGAGCTTTGTGGTGCACCGCTTCCGGTGGCGGGGCGGCGAATACGAAATTCGCGATGGCCTGCTGATTCCTGTGACCGCTCCGGCTGAGGCTGCGGAAACCGCCGTGATGCAGGAAGCACCTACGCTTGGCGAGTAGCTTCGGGTTTAAAAAACGGCGTTTTGATTGCGATGAGTTAGGAGGAACGCATTTCCTTTGTGTTCATGGAGTTACGTTGATTTTGAATTCTTGGCAGTTGCGATTAGTGCGGCACGGCCGCAAGCGAAACGGCCCCGTTCGGCAGCGGCTCGTTCGTAAACAAGGATTTCCCACCGCGCGATGCCACCGCGTACATGCGCCCGGACCCAACAATTGCCCGGTAAGCGTCTACACTGCCGTCAGTCACGAAAAGATAGCAGCGCCCGCTTCCGTTCCAGAGCTGGGCCAATTGCGAGTGGTCGACGAAGACCTTAGCTGCACCGGGAGCGTTTGATCCATACTCAAGGTTCACCTTACCGTGGCTATCTGGCGAAAGCAGTCCGGTGCGTTGCGTGTAAAAGAACACGGACGAAAAGTCGAAGAAGTGCCCTTCGGCGATAATGGTGCCATCCGGCGAACGCAAAAATGCCTCCGCGAGGTGATGAGAGGAGAGCAGGGGATCGAACGAGATCATCGCCACGCGGGCGGCGTGAAAGAAAATGATCATCATCAGTGCCGCGGCCAGAAACGCGCGACGTCCCTTCGAGAACATCGTTCCCGCGGCTCCCACCAAAAACGCAATCCCAGCCATCACCATCGGCAGCCGAAGGTACGCGAAGGAGCTGAGCGTCAAATCCTCCATGTGGCCGAGCGATTCTTTGTAGGCTTGCGGATTGGACGTGAGCGCCGAAACGATGTCGCCGGGTGTGGCTACGTTCCGGTCTAGGAACAGAATTGCGATCACCGCAACCGCGCAGCAAGCGGCGATTACCGAAAGCATCCGCGAGCCACGACGGATCCATGCGCTTCCCGACGCCATGGCCGACCCAAGCAGCAATGCAAATGCCGGATAGCACGGCATCGAGTAATACTCCTGCGTGGTGGAAAACGTGAAGAAAATCAGCACGAAACCGGCCCAGCAGAGGGCAAGCAAGTGCGTTTGGGCGGCGCGATCCTCGGCTCCTTTGGGCCGATATGCCAATTTGAATACCGCGGGGAAATAGACGCTCCACGGGAAGAGCCACACGAGATGACACAGCCAGAAATACAGGCGCGGAAACGTATCGTAATCGTGCGGATACCGCAAATTCAGGAAACGCAACACCTGCTCATTGATGAAGTAAAACCACAGAAACCCGTGGTACATGCCCGGGCCGCTCTTGAAGGTCCAGGCCCACAGCGGTGGATTGCGAATGGCGGCAAGAATGTGCCATGGCGCTGCCACCGCGAACATGACAATCGCGCCGCTGATCGGACGCAGCCGCTGCCAAGTACGCCGCAATAGGAATTGCCGCGTGGCGATAAGATACGCTATACCGCCGCCGACCGGAATCGCGACGGCAATCATGCTTTTTACCAGCAAGCCCAGGCCGAGACTCGCAGCCAGGAGAAAGGCCCAAAGCCGGGGATTTTGCTCGTCCTCATCGAGCGCTCGCTGGAATGACCAAAATGCCAGCGCAATTGTGAAGGTAAGCATCACGTCCGGCAGAATAATGCGCGTAAACAGAAACAGGCCGATACAGGTGGCCATGCACAAGCCCGCATAGAAGCCGGCGCGGCTCTTGAAAGCCCAGAAACCGTACGCTGTAGTCAACCAACAGAGCAAAATCACGAAAAGCAGACTGGGGAGGCGCGCCGCCCAATCGTGCACGCCAAACGTCTTCATCGAGGCGGCCATCGCCCAGTACACAAACGGCGCCTTTTCGAGGAACGCGATGCCGTTGATGTGCGGCGTCACCCAGTCGTGCGAAACGAGCATTTCGCGCGCAATCGAAGCCTGCACGGCATCCACGTCGTCCATCAGGTACGGCGGCGAAACCATGCAGCCAAGGTAGATGGCGCTGGCGATAAGAATGACGATTAAATAGAGGTGAGAACGCTTTCCGGCAACGACGGTTTCGGCGCGTAAGTCGGCGTCGTTTGAATCCGCCACTTTTTCATCCACAAAAACAGAATTAGTAGGCCCCACAGGTTGTACCCGAGGTTTTCCTTTCTCTCCAGATGTCTTCGCACGAAGCCGTCAATTGCGTCCTTACGGAAAAGACCGCCGTGAGCTGCCGTTCCCTCGGCGAGCGTTTCAAGCAGCAGCGGCCGAAGCGCGCCGCGAAACCAATCATGCACGGGAATATCGAAACCCGTCTTCGCGCGCGTCAAAATCGGCTTCGGCAGCTTGTCGCGCATCAGCCGCTTCAGCATCACTTTTTGTTGCGAGCCATGTATTTTAAACGAAGTCGGCAGTCCTGCGGCAAATTCCACGATGCGGTGATCCAGAAAAGGCGGGCGGACTTCAAGGGCATGCGCCATGCTCATGCGGTCGACCTTCATCAAGATGTCGTCGGGCAGGTAATAGCACTGGTCGAACCAGAGATACGGCGCGATCCCGTCGCTTCCCGGCAAGCAGTCGCGAAGCTCCCCCAACGTGCCGGCGAGCGAAGGCGGCAGCGTGCAATTCACGAGCGTTTGCTTGTCCGAGTCCGCAAACGTCCCATTCCAATAGACATGCGCGCGCTCGGGCGACATCAGACAGCCTTCGACGAAGCGCTTCATTTTGTATTCAAGGCTGATTTTGTCGTCGGAAACCGGCCAGTGCTGCAAAACGGATCGAGCCATGCGCAGCGCCGGGCGCGGCACGCGGCGGGCGGGCGACGCGAGCACATTCGCTCGATAGGTGAGATAGCCGCCGAAGAGCTCGTCACCTGCATCGCCGCTCAAAGCCACGGTGACCTGGGACTTGCTCATTTTCGAAAGGAACCAGACAGGCAGCGCGCCTGCGTCGGCTGTAGGCTCATCCGAGAAATACGCAAATTCCTCAATCGCGCCGGTGAGGTTTTCTTCGGGATTCAGATCGAACTCGGAGTGATCGGTCCCGTAATGCGACGCGGCGGCGCGAATGTAAGGCGTTTCGTCAAACGTCCGGCCGCGGAACGAAATTGAAAGCGTCTTCAGCCGGGAAGGGCAGGCTTGCGCCGCATAATGCAGAATCGTTGACGAATCCATGCCGCCGCTGAGCCACACGCCAAGCGGCACGTCAGAAAGCAGGTGTTCGCTCACGGATTGCTTCAGCAGCACGTCGAGCTCTTCCCGAGCCGCGTCCATCGAAATGTCGCGTGGCTTTTGCTGAGGAATCTTCCAATACGAATCAGAGCGAACTGCGCCGTCGCGCCATTCGAGCCACCGGCCGGGCGGCAGCTTTTCGATGCCTTCGACGAGCGTCCAAGGGCATGGCACGTAGTTCAGCGAGAGATAACAATCCAAGCCCGCAAGGCTCAGTCGCCGCGGAATCTCGGGATGCGCGAGGATGGCTTTCAATTCCGAGCCGAAGTAAAGGTCATCTCCGTGGCGCGCGAAGTAGACCGGCTTGATTCCCGTACGGTCACGCGCGAGAACGAGGCGCTTTGCGGACTCCGTCCAAAGCGCCACGCCAAACATGCCGCGAAAACGTGCAAAGCACTCTGTATCCCACTGAAGAAACGCGTGCAATACGGTTTCGGTGTCGCAGTGAGAATGAAAACGATGACCGAGCGCCTCTAATTCACGCCGAACCTCCAGGTGATTGTAAATTTCGCCGTTGAAGACGATCGTGCAGTTGTTGTCGGGCGAGGTGATCGGCTGATTTCCGGATTCAAGATCGAGAATCTTGAGACGGGCGGCGCCCATGGACGCGAAATTCGAACGAAACACGCCCTGCTGATCCGGGCCGCGATGGATCAGCGTCGCGATAGCCGCTTCGATCCGCGAAGGATCGGGCGAATGATGGCGATGCGTGAATCCGGCAATACCGCACAAATTCTTGCGTTCCTCTATTCCTCTCGCAGAGATTCCACGGGCTGAAGCCGCGCCGCTTTATTGGCCGGCAGATAACCGAAGAGAATGCCCGTGGCACAGGATACCGTAAACGCTACGAGCACGGACAGTGGGGAGATCGGAATCGGAACCTCGGTAGGCACTTGGAACACTTGGAGGGCTGTTTCCGCCGCAAACCGCATCGACACGGCGATGCCGACTCCGACCGATGCTCCTATTCCGCTGATCAATATGGCCTCGAGGAGAAATTGCCAGAGAATCTCTTTCCGGCGGGCGCCCAGGGCCTTGCGTATGCCGATCTCGCGCGTTCGTTCGGTCACGCTGACGAGCATGATGTTCATGATGCCGATGCCGCTGATCAGCAGGGCCAGAGCTGCCACAAAGAGCAGCACAACCGTCATTGCCCACGAAATATTCCTTGCCGTTTCGAGAATTGAGGTCAGGTTTTCGACCGAATAAGTCACTTCCGGCCGATGGCGGCTTTTCAAGATCGCCGCTACTTCCTCGGTTACGCGAGGAACGTCTCCACGATTATCCGCCTGTACATACAGCGTGACGATGTATGCGTCGCCCGTGTAGTACTTGATCAGAGGAAACGGCACCAAAACCGAATCCTGGCGGATCTCCGACTGGCCGAAGGTCGATTGGCGCTCGCGGAAAACGCCGATCACTGTGAAGTTCAACTCGCCGATGTGAAGCGTCTTGCCAACAGGGCTTCCGTCCAGCGCCTGATCCGCAAGATGTTCGCTGACCACGCAGACTTTGCTCACCGATGCGAAATCGTCATCATCGAAGTAACGGCCTTTTAAAATAACCAGATTGCGGATCGTTTCGAATTGCTGCGTGACGCCGATCATTCCCACAGGAATTGTTTTTCCGCCGGCGATTACCGTCATGGAAAAATCGTTCGTTCCTGCCGCGTGGACGACCTCCGGTATCTGCTGCTGGATCGCTTCCATATCGCCGAGCGAGATCTGGTCGGCGAGGGTAACGGTCTTCGCGGTGTTGCCCTGCTCAAGCGAGGCGTGAATTACGTTGGACCCGATCGCCTCGATCTGACCATTGATATAGCGGCTGCCGGTGAGCGCCACCGTCACAACCAGTACGATACAGGCGCTGCCGATAATCACGCCCAGCATCGTCAGCGCCGCGCGCAGTTTATTCGCACGCAGCGATTCAACGGCGAGCTGCCAAATTTCAGACCAGGAAGACACGCGTCCGAAAAACCTCCTTGGGGTCCAGATAAGATTAGGATGCAATTTTTCGCGGCTTGATGCTAGCCCATTGAACGGCTACTGTCTTTTTTCCGTGCGGCGCGGCAGGACGTCATCAGGAATTTCGTCGGGTCGAACTGACCTCCAATCGACCTGAAAGTGTCCTTTGTAGCCAAAGAGTGGACCCCATATTTTGTTGAAGACTTTTACTTCGATTCTGAAGCATTGTTTGGCATCGTCATACCACTCGCAGACATCGGCGACACCCGAAAACAGCGTTGGGAACCGGAATGCGACGGACCCTTCATAGAAGCGCTGCTCACCGGAACGTATGGAAAGGCCCCCGTTGGGGGCCACCTTAAGTTGGATATCGACGGCCAAATGCTGATGCGTGCCGAGGTAATCGATGACGCAGGAGCGCTCCTCCCCATAGATCATGTAAGCGTCGAAGCGCCGATCCCGGCTCGCCCGGAAATTCCGGATCCAAGTAACAGTCTCCCGGCCCAACGGGTCGACGTACGCATAATTCCGAATCTGAAATGGTACGTTGTGCCCTTGCTCGGGAAACATGATCCTTCTCCAAGTCCCCAGGTATAGAAATGGGAGTGTGTAGGGTCTTCCGTGCCAAACTTCCTCCATCGTTCCGGTACCGATTGAGGCAATATTGTCGCGACTAGAAAAGCCGAAGCGGCGCTGGATTTGAGGATGCAGTCGAGCGAAAGTCGAACCGAGTGCTCGTTCGTAGATTGACTTCACCGAGGTTCCTCGGGTGGCTTCCGCAAACACCGAGCTGCGCTGGGCGCAGCGGATATAGCGACCAAACCAATTGTTGAGAGTGCGATCACGGCCAGGTTCAGCGTTACAGGATTAAATGCTGCTCCAACATAGTGAGGAGACGAGATCGAAACTGCTACCAGCGCCATGACCATGGCAAGGATATTCAATACAAAAAACATTCGATTCCGCCACAGCAGGATCGAGCAGGCGGCGATAACTAACTCTGCGATGCCCATGGGCGCGACAAGCCGCGCCGGCAAATGTGCTGCCGCCAACATGGCCCGCTCGTCGGCATTATCAAACAGTAGCTTCGGCACCACGCCCTGCCACAGCCAGATGAACGCGATCGAGATTCGCGAACAAGCGTGAATTGCTGACAACCTCAAGGCTGAAGGTGAATCAGTATGCTTTTCGATCTGCAAGCGCAACCTATCGAAACTCCATGCCGTAGCCCAACCGAGCAGGGGTCGGAAGCAGAATCGATCTATGACTTTGCCGAAACGCCCGAAGCGAGTTCTATAGTCGTACCAGGTAAGAAATCGAGTGCCATCTTTTATCGGGATGTATTGCCAGTATCCTGATCCATCGCGGATCAAAGACTTGGAATCATCCGACCAGAATTTCAACGCGGAGGTTCGCCTCCCTGTTTCTTCCTCTCGACTCCCCGTACTTTCTCCCTTGCCGGAGATTTCTATGCCAAAGCCAATTCGTGTTTTGTATTCGAACAGCTGAGGAGCTGTTGCTGAAGGGCGTGGCAAATAACGGATGGATGTGAAACGAAGATCCCAAGGCTCGTGCCAATCAGGGTTCTGGGTCCGCTGCCACACTTGCTCAACGTCAGCGTGGATCAGAGTCTCAACATAGATGCCCGGGCGCGCTCCCATGCCGAAAGGGTAGCATGCCATCTGAAAGATATTCGCCAGCAGCGTACGTTAGTTACAAAGAGGGAACGTATTGAAACGCTTCGAACGTCGCAAGGTGGCCCATTTTGGCAATTCGCGGCGGCCGAGAAGCGTTTCCGCGGCCCACGAGCCGAGATAGGACGATAGCGCCACGCCATGGCCCGTATAAGCGCCGAGAACGATTGCGTCGCGGCTGGCGGGATGCCAGTCGAGAACCGGCGGCAGCCAGCCTTCGCGGAAAAGGATCGGGCCGCCCCAACGATGCGTGAATTGCACCTCGCGAAGCGCCGGATGCAATCCACGGACTCGCTTCTCCATGGACGTCAAGAGCCGTGTCGATTCCGCGCCGTCCACACTGACTTCCCGCAAGTCGCGCGATGGCGGGGGATCGACGAGCCCCGCGCCCCAGACAATTGAATTGTCGGTGCACACGCGTCCCCACAGGTAGGGGAAATCGACTGTATAGAAGGGCTTCCGTTCCGCAAGGCCAATTGCCCTGAGCGCTTCATCCGAAATCGGCGCGGTGGCGACAGCCAGCGTCAGCTTGGGATACGCGTCGTTGCCATAGCCTGACATGTCGAGAGATAGCGCGTTAGTGGCTGCGAGTAATTTTCCAGCACGAATCCGTCGTCCCCCTGACAATTCGAGGCGAATCGGCTGCGTCCACTCGATATGCTCGACATAGTGATCTTCGTAGATCGCAGCGCCACGATTCTCTGCAGCCTCGCCAAGAGCAGAAACCAAGCCGCCGGGATCAATGGTGCCGCCGGGGACTTCACCGACCACACGCAAAATGCCCGAATCGTTCCATTGGATCGCAGAATTGTTCTTCGCGGCGCCTTTACGCGCAATTTCCCAGGCGCCGGGGAGCATCAGACTGGCGCGACCGGGGATGGAAAATCCACATGCGTCGCCCAGTCTAGAAAAGATCGATTGTACGCCGGCGATGACGTCACCGAGCCCCTCCTGATCGCCGGCGGCCGTTTCGCCGAGGAATTGTCCGCCGGTGCGTCCGCTGGCGCCCGAGCCAATGTGCCCGGCTTCAAGAACAACCACGCTCTTCTCGGGAGCTAACAGCCGCAGCCATGCAGCGGCTGCGAGTCCCGTGAAGCCGGCGCCGACAATGACGAAATCGGCCGATTCGGGAAGAGGCTGCCTTCGAGGCTGAAAAGCAATTGCCCAGGGCGGAATGCCCCAGGGACCGGACCAATAGCCCGTTTGCGAGTCGGGCGAATCTGGCCGCGATTTGGGATCGGCAGAGGCGTGCATGGCGAGAAGAAGGTCTCGCGCGAGCGATCTGCACGCGCGAGACCGCGCTCGAACTACAGGATGCTTTCGGTCCAGCTTTCCAGGGTGTGGCGGATTTTCGCCATGAACTGATGCGCTGCCGCGCCATCCACCACACGGTGGTCGTAGGAGATGGTGAGATAGACCATCGTCCGGATCGCAATCGCGTCATCGATCACGACCGGACGCTTTTCGATTGCGCCGAGGCCGAGGATTGCGACGTTGGGCTGATTGATCACCGGCAAGCCGAAGAGGCCACCAAAGACACCCGGGTTGGTGATCGAAAACGTGCTCTCGGCCACTTCCTCAGGCTTGAGTTTCTTCGCGCGGGCGCGTTCTGCGAGGTCATTCGTAGCGCGCGCGAGGCCAATGAAATTCTTCTCCTCGGCGTTTTTGATCACCGGGACGATCAATCCCCAATCGAGCGCGACGGCGATGCCGATGTTGCACTCCTTGTGCAGAACGATATTCGTGCCGTCAACCGAGGCGTTCACGGTCGGGTAAGCGCGCAACGCGTCTACTGCGGCGCGGATGAAGAATGGCATGAAGGTGAGCTTCGTGCCGACTTCCTGCTCGAATTTGGCTTTCGTTTTCGCACGAAGATGGGCAATGGTGGTGACGTCAACCTCTTCTACCGAGTACACGTGCGGCGAAACACGTTTCGAGAGAACCATGTGCTCGGCGATCTTCTGCCGCATGGTGGACATCGGCTGGACTTCGTAATTGCCGAAGTAGAGCCTCTCGCGCGGCACGGCCAGTTCGAGCAGCGCCGACGCTTGGCCGGCACTTGGCGGAGGGGGTGGTGGCGGAGCGGCTGCCGGGCGAGGCGGAGGGGATGCATACGAGGGCGCGGCGGCAGGTGTCGTTTGCCGAGGTGCTTGTGCCGCGGGCGACGCTGCTCCGCCATTGCCTACGGCTGTGAGAATGTCGTCCTTGCTTACTCGGCCACCAGCGCCAGTGCCGGGAACTTGCGTCAGGTCGATATTGTTTTCACGCGCGATGCGGCGAACGAGCGGGGAACTGCGAACCTTTTCCGCCGAGGGTCCGGGCTGTTGCGGTGGAGCGCCGGGGCTCGTAGGCGCCGTGGGTGCAGCGCCCTTTGCGGCTGCCGCTGCAGCGGGCTTGGCGGCTTCCGACTTTGCGGGAGCGGGTGCCGGAGCCGCGGCAGCGCTTGCCACGCCCGCTGCATCGATTGTCGCGACAATCGTCTGCACGGGAACCGTCTGGCCCGCGTTGACTTTGATTTCTTTCAGAACGCCCGCGGCGGGAGCCGGAATCTCCGCATCGACTTTATCTGTGGAAATTTCAAACAGCGGCTCATCCCGTTCGATCTTTTCGCCGGGCTTCTTCAACCATTTTGTAATCGTGCCTTCGTGAATGCTCTCGCCCATCTGGGGCATGATGACGTCGACAGCCATGATTTTCTCCTGGAATCGCGAAGCTTAGGCGGCGCGCAGGCACTCCTCGTGCCAGACACCCGGTATGCCCTCGAGTTGATAGATCTCATCGCCGCCGTGAAAGAAATTCACCGATTGCACCGTAGCGACGCGGTCAGCATATTCCAACTGCTCGGGCTCGAGCTCGTTGTGATATTGTCCGGCTTCAAGAAACGCTTCGAGAAAGGCGCGGTCCGCGATGCGGACCTGCGATCCCACTTCAAACTCCGCTACGTTGACCCCTTTTGTTTTACCCACAGGTTGTGCGCTCGCTTTCGATTATGTGCCGTGCTTTCAGTATTGTGCCAATTCCCGGGCCGCGGCGACAACCTTTTCCGCATTGGGAAGAAAGAATTCTTCGAGGGGCGGGGAATAGGGCACGGGCGTGTCAAGGGCGGTCACCCGCGCGATGGGCGCGTCCAGATTTTCAAAGGCTTTTTCAAACATCCTTGCTGCGATTTCTCCCGCGATTCCGCCCGTTCGCGTGTCTTCGTGGACGATCAGCAGGCGATTTGTCTTTTTCACGCTTTGAATGATTGCATCCGTATCGAGTGGTTGGAGCGTGCGTAAATCGATCACTTCAGTCTCGATTCCTTCATCGGCTAGGCGGGCCGCCGCCTCCAGCGCCACATGAGCCATAGCCGCGTAACTCACAATCGTGAGCCCGTCGCCTTCGCGGCGAATGGCCGCTTTGCCGAGCGGCACGGTGTAATCTTCCGCAGGAACCTCTTCTTTCGAACGGCGGTAGAGCAACTTGTGTTCAAAAAAAAGCACCGGGTTATTGTCGCGGATCGCCGACTTCAGCAAACCCTTTGCATCGTAGGCCGTGGAAGGATAAACCACCTTGAGCCCCGGCGTATGCACGAAATGCATTTCGGGGTTCGCTGAATGAAAAGCCGCTCCGTGAACGCCTCCGCCGGATGGGCCGCGAATCACAATCGGCACGGGCGCGCCCCACAGATAATGCGATTTGCCGATGTAGTTCGTCACCATATCGAAGCAGCAGGCGATGAAGTCGATGAACTGCAGTTCGGCTACGGGCCTGAGGCCGAGATAGCTCATGCCGCAAGCCGCGCCCACAATCGCCGTTTCGCTGATCGGCGTATCGATCACGCGCTCGGGGCCGAAGCGTGCGTAAAGGCCGTCGGTCACTTTGAATGCCCCGCCGTAGACACCAATGTCCTCGCCAATCGTGACAATCGCGGGGTCGCGGTCCATTTCTTCAAGAAGGGCCTGGCGGATGGCTTCGAGCATCGTCACTTCAGGCATCAGCGCTTCCTCTTTCCGTGCTTGCGCGCATCTTGCGGGTTTGGCCTCGGCGGGCGGCTGGTGCGCTGCGGCGGTTGCTGCGGGGCGGATCGGTCTTTCGGGCCACGGCCGAAGGGGACGCGGAGCGGAGCTTGCTCACCGGGCTTGGAGGCTGCGCCTCCTCGGGCGGTGCGATTGATTGCCGTCTTTCCGGCACGTGGTGCTGCTGCGGAGGAGCTTGCAACGGCTTCGCTGGCGGTATCGGCGCACGCGTTTCCGCTCGCGGCACTCTGTTGGACGTTTCGACAAATGCTCCGAAGTCGGTGATTTTCCAGGCAGCCTGCGTTGCTGTTGCGGGCGGCGTCACTTCTTCTTTCG
Organism: uncultured Acidobacteriota bacterium; assembly: GCA_963753205.1. Lineage (GTDB taxonomy): Bacteria > Acidobacteriota > Terriglobia > Acidiferrales > UBA7541 > Palsa-295. Next base: position 159,764 of record CAVWBL010000011.1, read on the forward strand.
GGCGCTGCCAAACTGGTTCGATGTTGTGGCAGCCTTCGCAATAGACGCCTTCTGCTGCCGATTCCGGCTTTGGGAAGGGCGATTCTTCGGCGAATTTCTGGTCGGTGTCGAGTTCGCGCTCGATGCGCGCGTCAATTTCGGATTTTTGTTTTTCGTCGAGCAAGCCGCGTTCGATCAAATATTTTGTGTAACGGTCAATCGGGTCTCGGGCTTTCCAGTAATCGAACATTTCCTTTGGGACGTAGTCGGCGGCGTCGTGCTGCGCGTGGCCCTTCATGCGCATCGTTTTCGCTTCAATGAGCCAGGGGCCGCGTCCGGCGCGGCATTCGGCGACGGCTTCTCTTGTGGCGTTGTATACGGCGAGGACATCGTTGCCGTCGACGATCGAACTGCGGATTCCGTAGGCTTTGGCGCGTTCGGCATAGTTGCGAAGGGGAACCTGGCGCTGCGATGGAGTTGAGTACGCCCACCGGTTATTTTCGAGAACGACGATGAGCGGGGCGCGCTGCGACGCGGCCAAGTTCATTCCTTCGTGGAACGCGCCGGTGGAACTGCCTCCATCGCCAATCCACGTGAGGGCGACGATCTTTTGGCCGAGGTAGCGACCGGCCATTGCGACGCCGGTGAGAACCGGGATCAGGTCGCCGAGCATCGACGTGGGGGAGGCGATATGGCGATTTTTCAGGTCGGCGAAGTGGCTTGTGGCGTCGCGGCCGCCGGTTGGAGACGTTTCGCGCGCCATATGTTGCGTGAAAATGTCTCTTGGTGGCACGCCTTTGACCAAAAGTGCGCCTATATTCCGGATCATCGGCGCGAGCCAATCGCGGGGCTCGAGTGCATAGGCGGCGCCGACCGAAATCGCCTCCTGGCCGAGGCTGGAGTAGAGGCCGCCGACGATTTTGCCTTGGCGGAAGAGGCGTTCGAGTCGGGTTTCGAGCTGTCGATTCAGTTGAAGGAAATAATAAAGCTCGCGGAGTTGATCGGGCGTGAGACTTGAATACCGCGCGTTACTATCGGTTAGAACGGGAGCCGGCGCTTTGTTTTCAGTCATTTAGGCCCCGATTCTAATAATAATAGTATCGATTAAAGATTTGGTAGGTTGCCGGCGGCGTTTTCGTTTCGATAACTCGTCGCGTCGTGCTCTCCGCCAATTTTTCATGAATTGTCTTTTCGCATTATTTTATCATGCCGGGAAACCCGGTGGGGATTCCGCCGCGCTTTACAGGGCGAGGGCTGAAAATCAAGTGAAACGCAAGACGAGTGTTTCGCATGACGAGACGATGGTTCGCCGGATACGCCAAACCCGCAATTTGCCGCGGAGTATCTTCGAGCGGTCCCCGAAGACACCGACGAGGCACGCGTTCTTCTCCTCGCGCTACGCCACGTCGCGCACGCCCACGGCATTGGAAAATTCTAAAGCTGACGGCACAAAAGAGGTCGCCCTTGACGGACGGACTGTTCGGCGCGCTGTGCAGAAAAAGCGCTCGACCACAAGGCGGGTCGGTGGGTTGTAGCGGCCGCCTGGTTTGTAGTAGGGATGCCTTCGTCTGAGTCCATCAATTTGGCGTGGGGCGGTCTACGTGCTCGATTGTGAAGGATTCGACCACTGCTTGCGATGGCTCCATCTTTAGCCCGAGTTCGTTGAGGATCATGGAGAGGGTCGGGCGGTTCGGATCAGCAAGGGCTTCGGCCTCCGAGCTCGTGGAAAGCGGGTTTACGGGGCGTGGCATGCCGCGCATCGGAGCCCAGCCGTTTGTATGGATGTCATAAAGGCCGGTGAGGCCTGTGCGATCGAGCAAAGGGCGATCTGTAAAATTGTTCAGCTCGAAAACCATGTCCGCGATGGTGGTTGCCTTCAGGTGGATGCCTCGGCCCTGACCGACACTTCCCATGCCGCAAAGGGCAGTCGGATCGGCGCATGCCTCTTTCTCGAGCTTCGATCTTTGTAGCTTAGGGCCGTTCTTCCCTAGCGCCAGTATATAGACCGGCTGTTCCCTCAATTCGCGGTGCATCACTAACTTAAAACGATTCGCCAGAAGCGCTTGCAGCATGAGACGCATTTTTTGATCGCTTGCTTTCTCTGAAAGGCCTTTTAGCGCGCCGTCTTCTGCTTTGGCTTCGATGTCATAGGCCTCGTCGTTTGTGTGAATCCAACCCGGGCCGCCGGAAAGCTGCGTGCTTTGGACTGGGATGTGATAGGCGACGGCGATGATAAGTTGCAAGGGGACCCCTGCCTCGATGAACCTGCCTCCCGTCAGAAATTCGGGAAACATTTCACGATCTCCCGGTTTGTGAGGCTTCACAGACGCTACTTCGAATGACGGAAGCGGCGCGCCGTTTGTTTGTCCAGCCGTTTGCGCGGCGACGAGCTTAAGAGGCGAGATTGTGATCACGAACAGAACTATAGCTATGCCTGCGAGTGCGACTGTGAAGAGTCCGGTGCGGCCACGGGGCTGGCGGTTATCGAGAACTGCGCTAACGCGTGTCGCCAGGTCGGAGCGGCTGGCCATGGCGAGGAGTGGGGACTTGTTGGCGGCGGTGAGTTGGCGGGCGAGAGCGACGAGTTGTTCGGCGTAGGCTGTGGCTTCCGAGCGCGAGAGCACGGCGTCGTCGCAGGCGCGTTCGGCTTCGAGGGTGAGTTGGCGCCAGGCGATCCAGGCCTGAGGATGGAACCAATAGGCCGCGCAGACGATACGAGCGAGGCAATGCGTGAGCCAATCGGCACGGCGGACGTGCTCGAGTTCGTGAGCGATGGCGCGATGCAGATCATCGTCATTCCAGTTTGCAGCTTGGACGGAGAAGACTATGGCCGGACGGAAGACGCCGCACGTCATCGGGCCCGGGACGGATTCGTGAAGCACTACCTCGACGCGGCGACGAAGCTGAAGCTCGTCTGCGAGCGTGCCGGCAATGGCATTTCCGTGTGACCACGGAAATGCGGTGCGCCGAAGCGAACGGACCTGCCAGAGGCCAGCGATTACGGGTACAAGGAAGATCGCAGCGCCGATGACCCATGCGGCGAATAGAAGACCGAAAAGCGAAAAGCTCGCCATTTCTGAATCTGCGGCAGAAGAGGGAGCGCTTGTGGTGGCTCGCGGTGTGAGCGAGGTCTCATCGAAGGATTGCACTGAGTTTGTAGGAAGAGTTGAAGAGCCTTGCGCTAAAGGCAGTGCAATGTCAATCGGCGGAGCGACGATCGCGGCGATGGGCAGCACGAGAAGCACGGCAAATCCTGCTGCGAGTATTGCGTGGCGAATCGAGGCGCGGGTGCGGCCTGCGACGTGCGCGGATATGAGCGCGACGGATATGACAATTGTGGCTTTGACGAGGATCGATGCAGGGACTGAGTTGCTGATCGCGAGGATTGCCTGATCAATGGCACTCATGATTGTCTCTTCCTTTCCCGGTGAATACGGTCGATTTCAGCCTTGAGAGCGTCGAGTTCTTCGTCGGTCCAGCGCTCTTCGGCTACGAGAGCGGTCATCATTTTTCGGAGCGAGCCGCCGAAAAAAGTGTGGAGATATTGCTGAAGGGCCGTGCGTTTAGCCGCAGACCGCGAAATTGTGGCCGAGTACATGTAGCGGACGCCGTCTGTCTCGTGCCTGAGGAGACCTTTCTTTTCAAGGCGCGCGAGCATGACGCGAACGGCGGAGTCTCCCGGCGGATTGATGAGACGCGCGCGAATATCGTCGGCGGACGCGCGGTTATCGAGTGCAAAGATGGCGTTCATGATTTCGCGTTCGCGGCGGGTGAGGCGTTCGTGGGCCTTGCCGGGCATTCGATTTCCTCCAGAGGATGTACGTGCGACACTTGTCACATATAGTGCGACAAATGTCGCATGTCAAGCGTAAAAGAGGTATTTTGAGACATCGGGACTCAGCCAGAGCGCGATCGATCGGAGGACCGTGCCGCACCTACGGCGCTCTTCGGCTTTTGCCATTGTTCCCAGCACTTACGTGCTGGGCTAATTTATGCCGCGCCTCCGGCGCTGATGTGTCTCCGTGGGGAGCCAAGAGTGGCTGTGTCACCCCTTCTGGCGCAAGGGCACTTCGGGAAGACAGAATCCGGCAATGGCGGAAGACTTTGCTGCTGCATTCGCGCTGACGGCGGTGCTGGCGGCCTATGCTGACCGGCTTGCGGTGAAGTCGGACCGGCCCGAGGAATATCTCCTCCATTTCCTCAGCACAAAGGGCAGCCGCTAGAATTTGGCAAGCTGCGAAAGGCGGGCGCCTTCGCTGAGATTCTACTGAAGGGTTTGGCGCGAGAGCCCGCCCCGACAATGTGCAGGCTCCCGCGAGTTCACGTTTTTCGAATACGCGCGAGTTAATGCTTCATGACGATGAACCAGGCGGCGATGATCGGGCCCTGCGGACCGCGACCGCGGCCTCGTCCGCCCGGTCCGGGAGCCGGGGGCTGCGCGTCCGGCGGTGGAGGCGGCGCCGGGCCGCGCTCGGGCTGGAAGAGATACGCGGTGTGAGTCTTCGAATCAACGGTGATTGTTTTTGCGCCGGGGAAGGTATCGACCGTTGCGACTACCGTGTACTTGTCCGGTGAATCTTGATGCACGACGGTGACGTTGCCCTCGCCTCCATTCGGAATGTAAATCAATTTTTCCGTCGGATCCCAACCGAGCGCATCGACGCGCGTGCCATTGGGAATCGTGGCAACGACCTTGCCCGATGCGGCATCGACGACCACGGAAGTCTTGTTGCAACCTGAGAAAATCCGATTGGACGACGGATCATACGCGATACCGGTCGGACCTTCGCAGCCTTCGAGCGGCCAGACAGCGGTAGCTTTCCAAGTCTTTAAATCGACGACCTGGATTTCGTTTTTGCCTTCGAGATTTATAAAAGCTCGTCCCTTGCCATCGGCCGCGGCTCCTTCCGGGCCTGCGTCTTCGAGCTCCGCAGTGCCGAGAATTTCGCCCGTATCGGGATTTAGGCCCGTGACGGTGCCGATCGGGCGGCTGTGACGCGTGAGAATGATCATGTTATCGGGCTCGTCGTACATGATGCCGTCGAGTCCCGGGCCAACGGTGATCTTCTTGATAACGGCGAGCGTCTTGAGATCGAACATCGTCACCGTGTTGTCGCCGCCATTGGTCGTGAAGCCGTGGTCTGATTTGGTTACGATGCCGGCGCCGTGTACGCCCGGCGTGTCTGGAATGTCGCCAAGGACCTTGCCTGTTGCGCCTTCGACTACCATCATGTGCGTGCTGCGGGAAACGAACACGCGTCCTGTGGCTGGTTCGACGGCCACGTAATCGGTGCCGCCGTCTCCTTTAATGTCGAACTTCTGAACCTGGAACGTTTGCGTGTGCCCGACGCCTGGTATGGCCAGAATGCCCACAAGCAGAGCTAAAGAGCTCAACAATCGTTTCGTCATATTGTATCTCCGTGCTGAAAGCAGAGTGGGTGCGGCAAAGCTGCAGAATGATGCTCCGCGAACCTTAAGACAACCTGAAAGCGCTTCGACAAGCATTTCAAAGGCGCGCAGCAAGCACGCAGTCGTTTCGGGCCTGAGGGGCGCAAGGGAAAGAGAGGTCCTTCGCTTCGCTCAGGATGACGAGACCTTTCGGAGGTGCCGTTGGGTTGCCCCGGCACTAATTGGAGAAGCGCGCCCAATGTTGCCGGCGGCTGGATGCCTATTGCGGTTCGATTTGGGTGGCGAGGATGGAATTGCCGTGCTGCTCGATTTCGATGGCGATCGGCGGGCGGACGCTGGCTCCGCTAACGATGTCTCCGCGAACGGAAGCGTCGATAGGGCCGCCATAACGCAGCAGGTCGAAGAGGCTCTTGTTGCACGGATCGGCGATCAGAGGATGGTCGGCGCGATAGCCGTACGTATTCGCGAGTTTCTGCAGGTCGGTGACGTATTCGAGGCGGCATGTGCCATACGGCTCGATTAGAGAAAATCCCCAGTAACCACCGCGCGGCAGGTGCACAACCATTCCAGGGACATTCGATCCCGTGAGTACGTTGTGGAAGATGAACTCCTTGCTGGCCCATGGCTGCGAAAGCTCTTCGGTTGTCGCGATCACACCGGGCGCAATCGGCAGCGGTTTGTGTGCAGCGGCGGCGGGCTGAGCATCCGAATCGGTCGCGACGGCATCGGTCGCGGAGGAGCTGATGCTGCTCCGAGCGCTGTCTCGCCCTTTCCAGAGCGCGTTTGCGATCAGAAGAAACACAATCACGCCCGCGGCAATCCCGATGACTGTTTTATGGCTCATCGGCTTTGCCGCAGAAGAGGACGCGAGGGACGGTTCGTCGGGCGACTGCTGAGAGTCCTCGGCGGCAGGCGCTAGCGCTTGCGAAGCCTGCGTCTGCGCGACAGTTGGTGTGAGGTTCGAGCCTGGGCGAGTCGTCGACATTCTTGTGCGAACGAGTTCTTCGCCAGCCATGACAGTTTGAGCGCCGGTGGAACGCCGCAGCCTTTGCAAGACCGACTCGAAAGCGTTCAGCACCTGTTCCATATTCTGGTAGCGCTGCTGAACATCTTTCGCCAGCATCTTGTCGACCAGCGCTTCAAGCGCAGGGCTGCAATCAGGTACGACGGTTTTGATCGAGGGAGGAAGCACGTCGTCTTTCGAAATATTCAGAACGAGCGCTGCCTGATTTGCGCCGTCGAATGGCCGGCGGAAAGTGAGCAGCTCGTAGAGCATCACGCCGGTGGCCCAGACGTCGCTGCGCGCGTCGGCACGTTCGCCGCGAATTTGCTGCGGAGACATATAGGCAAGAGTGCCCATGATGGAGTCGGTTTGCGTAAGGTTTGAATCAATCTGGCGAGCGATGCCAAAATCGACGACCTTGATGCGGCCCTCTTTCGTGAGCATTACGTTCGCGGGCTTGATGTCGCGGTGGATCACGCCGCGCTTATGCGCGAAATTGAGCGCGCGGCAAACGGGAATGATGTGGTTCAGCTTTTCTTGAATCGAAAGAGTCGCGCGGCGTTCGATGAGACTCTCGAGGCTTTCGCCCTCGAGAAATTCCATCGCAATGAAGGGCGTCTCGCCTTCCTGGCCGAGTTCGTAAATGGTGACGATGTTCGGATGTTGGAGCGTGCCGGCGGAGCGCGCTTCCTGATTAAAGCGTTCGAGCAGATCGGGGCGCCCGGCGAGGCCCTTGGTGATGGTTTTCAGGGCGACGAGCCGGCCGATGAGCGGATCGTGGGCCTTGTAGACTTCGCCCATGGCTCCACGGCCGATGATTTCGATCAGTTCGTATTTACCGAGGTTCTTGAGTACGGCCTGTTCTGTGCTGGACATCACATGCGCCCTTTTTCTTTGAGAAACGGCGACAAAAATAGAGTGAAGCGCAGGCGGAGAAAACACAAGATGACGCGGGCGTATCAGTCAACAGGCGACGAGGTGGGAATCGAGCGTTATGAAGATATATCTTTTGCGTCCCAGGCCGCTCAGTCAGCCGACTCCGCATAAGCAGGCGTGTGCGGCCTTTCAAATGTTGGCGTTCCCTCCCGCAAAAGTGCGGACACTTCGAGGGCCGCGAGAATACAAATCAAAGGATCGATTAATGGAGAGCGGAGGCGAGTGTTCATCGTAGTTGGTAAGTGCAACGCCGTGGCCGCCAGGCAATATAGCAGCAGCATGTTGGTCAGTCGGCGTTCCCGCCGGCGAAGACGGACACAACCCGCAATTGCAGCGGCCAAGGCAAGCCAGTAAAACAGTACGCCGCACGCTCTGAGGAAACGCTGGCTTGCAGGAAGGCCAGAAGTGTCAAAGAGCTGATCGGTGCTCAGCCAGAAGTAGGAGGCCTTCTCGATCAACAGCGGCACTACTCGGAATCCCAGGTTGCGCCAGGCATTCCATGCGGCTCGCTTAGCTATTCTGTTCAACTGCACTTCGGAGGGAAAGAGCAAACGCCTGGGGCTATCGGTTTCAATGTCCGACAACCACCAGCCAGCCTGGAGCCAGCGGCCTTTATCTTCGGGTCGTGTACGGCCGGACGGAGCAACGGCGCCTTGAAAAGCGACGATGCCGGTCTGAGAGGAATAGAGAATGCCGCCGTGAAACACAATCATGTTCCTGATTACCCAGGGGGAGACAAAGAGTCCCGCAATGGCGACGGGAATAGCCGCACGTTTTATGGCTCTCCATGTGACAGGCGGGCTCAGAACAGCGCAGATCATAATCAAAGGAATAAAAACAGTATTGAAGCGAAGCAGAAGCAGCACGCCCGCGGACACACCCATTGCGACGAGCGGCAACACTCTTTTTTCCTCTTTGATCGTCCGAACTAAAAAATAGAAGAAAATCGAGACAAGAAACGCGGCGAATGTCTCGGTAAGAATCTGTGCGGTGAAGAAGAGCAATGTCGGCATGGAGAGGGCGAGCGCAAAGGCAATGCGCTGCGATTGCTTGCCGCCAAGAATGGCCGCAGTCTTGGCGCAGACAAGTGCGGTAAGGATAGCGACGACGAACTGAAGAACGCGCATCGCAAGCAGCGCGTTGGGACCGAAAATGGAATCGAGCATGGAAAGTAATAGAGGATAGAGCGGGGCTCTTAACGCGGTTGGCTGTCCTACGTAGGCGAGCCCTTGGCCGGTTGAAAGGGAGTGCGCGAGAAGTATGTAAGACGGAGCATCGCTGCCGCCCGTCAATCCGCCTTCCGGCGCTTTTCCAACGCGCCATATAAGCACGATCCGGACGACTAGGCCGACGGCTATTAGCGCACACATCGCCCAGGTGATTGTTGTTTTCCAGCGAGTACGTTCAGATCCGTAGCTGTCCATCATTCACTACTCGATACAGTAAGGTGGACCACTGTGTTTACCGATACGTTATAGACTTGGGTAGCGAAACACGCTGACGCTACTACAACGGAAAGATCGACTTCAATACAGGGTTCTCCCTTGGCGGCTGGAGGGGTTTCAGCGTGAGTTCGAGCGTGCTTGGCCGAGCGTCCGCGTCAAATCATCGGGCGAGAGTAGAGACGGACCGGAATGAAAGATTTCAGCGAAATGGGCGGCGAGGCGGGCGCGGGCTTCGTCGATCGGAACAGAGCGGCCGAGAGCGCGTTCGAGGGAAGTGGCGCGTTTGTCTTTTATGCCGCAGGGCACGATGAGATCGAAGTAGCGGAGATCGGTTGAGACGTTGAAGGCAAAGCCGTGCGACGTGACCCAGCGGCTCAGGTGGACGCCTAAGGCGGCGAGCTTTTCTTCGCTAGCGATTTCGGGCGTTGATGCGCATTTGGCAGCGGAGATTTGTGTCGCCCCTACGGGGCTCGGCACCTTTTCGTGATCCACCCAGCCCTTACGGGCTGGGCTAAGTTGTGCCGCGCCTACGGCGCTGGTTTTCGGTGATGTTTCAGGTTCCTCAGGAAGTGCGTTCGCGCTAGAAAGAACTGCAGATTCCTCGCGCTCGCCTTCAGCGAGCCCTCGGAATGACAGATTGTGCGTTGCACGTGCGCTTGCAGATGCAGGTGCGTCGATCCAGATGCCGTGGCGGCAGAGGATTCGTCTGGCGACGAGACCGTAGTCGGCGGCCGTGCGGATCATCACTTCTTCCAGTTGCTCGACGTACCAGCGGACGTCGCGCTTGTGCTGGCCGAGATCGAGAATCGGATAGCCCACGACTTGCCCGGGACCGTGGTAGGTGATGTCGCCCCCGCGGTCGGTCTCGTGAAATTCGACGTTCATTTGCTCCAGAACGTTTGCGCCCGCGAGGAGGTTTTCGCGCTGGCCGTTGCGTCCGAGGGTGATGACGTGCGGATGTTCGCAGAAGAGGAGGACGTCAGGCACGGCACCGGCTTTGCGCGCCGCCACGATTTCGCGCTGGAGGTCGAACGCGGGGCCGTACGCGATGCGGCCGGCGTTGACGATCCAGAGTGGTTTTTTCGCGCTCATAATTAAAGCCGATGGCATCGAAGCGTCGCAGGTGGATGCCGTTTACCTACGCGAGTTGCATTGAGAAGATCGCGATGACCTGAATCCATGCAACCGCCAGCTCAATCCAAGCCGTCCAGACCTTGATACGAATGCCTAAAGGCCTCCTAATTTTCCAAATCCATCGTGCCAGTACGATCGAAACCGTGGCAAGGGCGCACACGCACCCGCGAAGAATGTAATCCAACGAGAAATCTGGATGGCAAAGGTCGCGCGGCACTAACGCCAAGAAGAAAGAGAAGACAAATCCGAAACTTGAAAGTGCATAGGCGAACCAAAACGCTAAACGCCAAAAGCCCCAAGAGTCTATCGAGTCCAACCTCTTGCCCTGGCCGTAGGTGAGCTCAAGATCGTTGGTCATGGAAGGGTTCTTCGCTCGCGTCAACGGCCTGCAAAGGCGGGGCGCAACAAGCAGCACCCCTACACTCACTCCCCTAGAAATTAATTGTAAGGCCGCGGACGGAGTTGAAGGCATCGCCCATAGCTTCCCAAACTGTGGGATGCGCATGGATGGTGGCCATCATGTCGTCAATTGTGCCTTCGAGGCTCAGTACCGCCGTCGGCTCGGCGAGAATTTCCGTCGCGAGCGGGCCGATCGCGTGAACGCCGAGAACTTCGCCGTATTTTGCGTCGGCGACCACTTTGATGAAGCCTTCGTGGTGGCCGAGGATCGTGGCTTTGCTGTTGCCGAGGAACGGGAACTTGCCCGTCTTCACGTCATAGCCGGCTTCGCGCGCGGCTTTTTCCGTCAGGCCGACGCTGCCGATTTGCGGCTCGCAATATGTGGCGTTGGGGCAGCGCAGGCGGTTGAACGGCTGCGCGTCTTTACCGGCCATGCGCGTGACCGCAATGATCCCTTCCATTGACGCGGCGTGCGCGAGTTGCGGCAGGCCGGCGACGATATCGCCGATGGCGTAAAGCTTCGGCTCGGCCGTTTCGAGATATGCATCCGTGTGGATAAAACCTCGCTCGACTTTGGCTTTCGTCTTCTCGATGCCGATATTTTCCGTGAGTGGGCGTCGACCGACGGCGATAAGGACTTTTTCGGCGTTGAGGGTGACGGCTTTGCCGTTCTTATCTTTGAAATTCACGGTGCCGGTCCTGCCGTCCGGCTTGACGCTCTCCACTTTCGCGCCGGTTTCGATGTTGATGCCCTTTTTCTTGAATGCCTTTTCCAGTTCGGGCGAAATTTCTTCGTCTTCGAGAGGCACGATGCGCGGAAGCGCTTCGAGAATCGTGACTTCGCTGCCGAACGTGCGGAAGATCGAGGCGAATTCGACGCCGACCGCGCCCGCGCCAACGACGACGAGCGACTTCGGGATCGATTGAAGCTGAAGGATTTCGCGGTTCGTCAGCGTGACTTTGCCGTCGATCTCGACCCCCGGCAAGGTGCGTGCTTCCGAGCCAGTCGCGAGCATTGTGAAATTTGTTTCGAGTTCTGTGACTTTGCCGTCTTTTTCGACGCTCACTCGGCCCGGGCCCACGATCTTGCCCCATCCGGTAATTGATTCGACCTTATTCTTCTTGAACAGCAGGCCGATGCCGCCCGCGTGTTTCTTCACGATTTTGTCCTTACGCATGAGCATCGAGGGCCAGTTGACCTTCACGTCTTTCACGTCGAAGCCAAATTCCTGGGCATGCTGGAAAGTGTCATAAATATCGGCGTGGTGGAGGAAAACCTTCGTCGGTATGCAGCCCACGTGGAGACACGTGCCGCCGAGGAACGGGTCCTTTTCCACTACGGCGGTCTTCAATCCCAACTGCCCGGCGCGAATGGCGGCGACGTAGCCGCCCGGTCCGCTGCCAATGATGACGAGGTCGTATTTAGCCAAAAAAGTTCTCCCTTGCGAATTTGGTTGATTGCCGGTTCAGGCGTGGAAGGGAATCGACTTCCGTCAGCGCCGGGACGCGATTTTATCAGCGGCGCTCACCGCCTGCAACACAACGACGTCCAATTTACGGGTCTTTGACCCCGATTAGATGCAGCAGGCGCCTTGAGGAATCTTTTTGGCGAGATGCGGCATCTATGATTCGCGCATTGAGCCGCGAGCCAGCCGCGGGTCGAGAATGGAAGGTGGTGGGGGGGGCGGGCTGTACAGTGGTAACTGGTTTGCTGTAGCGAACATGGCTGCAGCCATTTTGAGTAGTAGATTTGACAAGGGAGGGCGGCATCGCTAGAATCTGCTGATTTTGAGCAGGCCCAAATGCCGCGTTAGTGGGATGATCACCATGGATAAGAAGCGCCTTGAGCACTACAAGAAGAAGCTGACGCAGCGCCGCGAAGAGTTGGCGCGCGGTATCCTTCGCACGGAGCAGGAGGGACGCGAAGCCGACGACGATCCCACCGTGGATCTGGCGGACAAGGCCGCGAACTCCTACACGAAGGAGTTTCTCTTCGGGCAGACGCACAACGACAGGTCTCAATTGCAGTTGGTCGACGACGCCCTCGAGAGGATCAAAAACGATGAGTTCGGCGAGTGCGTCTCGTGCCACCAGGAGTTACAGCAAAAGCGGCTCGACGCGGTGCCCTGGACGCGCTACTGCATCAGTTGCCAAGAAAAGAAAGAGCAGGGGCTGTTGTAACGAAGTGCGCTCCTGGGGGGCGCGCGCCTGCGCGCCCCAGAACCTAGCGGAAAGAATTACGTCTTATTCGCCGGCCACGGCTTTGAACCCAAGGCATATTCGCTCAGTTAAGGGTGTGAGTCCGCGGAGACTTTTTCTCGATGTTCTTTGCGCCGGAAGGTGACTCGCCCGCCGCGGCGATATCCTGCGCGCCGGTTCCTTTCATCAAGTCCTTGGCCCGGGAAATTTCATCACTGCTTTCGCAATGGATGGAAAGGAGGATGCCGCCCTTGCGAAGCCGCCTCTCGTAAGTTTTGGCTTCATATTCGGGGATGCCCATGCCAACGAGGGCGCCTGTAACCCCGCCGATCGTGCCGCCAACTCCAACACCGGCAAGCGTGGCTAGGATGGGTCCGGCGGCGATTACGGGACCCAGGCCCGGTATCGCCAGTGCGCCGATGCCGACGAGCAGACCGAGCGTTCCGCCGAGTACCGCGCCGGAAGTAGCTCCGGCAGCGACGCCTTCGGGTGCTTTGCTGGTTTTTTCAGTCGTGAGGGAGTTGGCACCCAGGCTTTCGGGAAGCAGCAGCGAAATGCTGGGAGCGGAGAAACCGGCGTGGATCAGAACGTCTGTTGCGCGCTCAACGGCTTCGCGATCCGAGTAAATCCCAAGTACTGAACCCTGTTTATCAGACATCTCTTGCTCCATTGCACCCCTTGAATGACCGATTAAGGCGTGGAGTTCGCGTCTGCAACGCTCCCGCGACCACTATAATGCTCATAGCGTCCAAGAAGGGATCGGGCGAAGTCCCTAAAACGTGCTGCGGAGAATGCTTGAATCGCCGCGCCATTTGGGCGGTGCTCGGCAGCGGTCAGTTTGAGTTGTCTGTTTATCGCGGTGTGCTAAACTAACCGCCGCATAAATCCGCCTTATTTACAGAGGGTTGAACGATGTCTGGACATTCAAAATGGGCCACAATTAAGCACAAAAAGGCCGCCACGGACGCAAAACGCGGCAAGGCTTTCACGAAAATCATCCGCGAATTGAGCATCGCGGCGCGTACTGGGGGCGCCGACCCCAATACCAACCCGCGGCTTCGGACAGCCATTGCCGCCGCAAAGAACGAAAACATGCCCAACGATAACATTGAGCGCGCTATTGCCCGCGGCGCAGGCACGATGGAGGGCGAGCAGCTCGAAGAGGTGATGTATGAGGGATACGGCCCCGGAGGCGTTGGGATGCTGGTTCAGGTGGTCACCAGCAACCGGAACCGTTCGGCGGGCGAGCTCCGCCACTTATTTTCAAAGAACGGGGGCAACATGGCCGAGACGGGCGCCGTCGGCTGGATGTTTCATCGCAAGGGCGATATCGTGGTGCCGAAGGAAGCAGCCGACGAAGACACGATGATGAGCCTGGTGCTCGACGCGGGGGCCGAGGATTTGAACGACGACGGCTCCGCCTGGGAAGTCACCACCCCGCCTGAGGCGATGGAAAAGGTCCGCGAGGCGCTTGTGAAGGCAGGGATCACGCCCGCTTCGGCCGAAGTCGCCTGGATTCCGCAAAATTACGTGAAGCTGACCGGAGCACAGGCGCAGCAGATGCTGCGGATGGTCGAGAATATGGAAGACCACGACGACGTGCAGCATGTCTACGCGAACTTCGACATCGACGAGAAAGAGATCGAAGCCGTCGCAGGGTAGAAGCGCAGAGCACCCCTTGGGGAAGGCCGCGACGATTTCATAGATTTGAGTCGCGGCTACTCTGATAGATGAACCTCACCACAGCAACTTCAATCCGAGTTGAATTTGCCGCGACGTCGTCGCCGTTGAGGTGATTTGTCCTGCCGTTGGCGACGGGCCTGCCGTAGCGGATGTAAACACAACGGTGTTGGGCGTATTGAAATTCGTATGGTTGAATAGATTGAAGAACTCGGCCTTAAGTTGAAGGTTTACCCTCTCGTTCAAAGGTATCCTCTTCGCGAGCGACAAATCCGTCTCAAACAAGCCGGGCCCCTGCAATGAATTCCGCCCGACGTTCCCGTACGTGCCGGCAAGCGGGGGCTGGAATGCGTTCGGATTGAAATATGGGCTAGGCCCACCTTTGATGATTGGTCCGCTGCATGCCGGATTGATCGAAGGGCGAACGGGATTGCGGCTGTCGCCGTCGTTTGAAGGGTTGTAGCCGAGTTGCGGCGTGAATGGCAGGCCCGATTGCAGCGTTTCGATGCCGCTGATCTGCCAATCTCCAAACGCTCGGTTCAGGAACCGGTGCGCGGCCGCATCGCGTGCGATCGGAAGATCGTAAGTCGCATTGATTACGGCGGCATGGCGCGTGTCAAAGGACGCCCGCCCCCAATCCGCTTTGATGTCGTGCGGGTTTGCGGTAAACGCCGGCGAATTCGTTGCGATGCTTGTATTTATATTGTCGCCATCATCGAGGCCCTTCGAAAACGTGTAGACGCCCCGAAACTGCAAGCCATGTTTTGGCCGCTGCAACACATCAATTTCGAGCCCGTTGTAAAGACTGGTACCGTACGAAAACCATGTGGTGCTGTTCGTCACAGCCGGATTCGCCAATACGGAGCTCGGATTGTAATAGATTCCCACTGGATATCCCGCCGGGCAAGACGCCGGGCAGATCGTCGGAATGGGAGTATTCGCATCGATCGATAGCAGCTCGTGATAACCGTGCGACCCGACGTAACCTACACTCAATGACGTGCTCGACGCGAGCTCTTGCTCGACTTTGAATGTGTACGTCTCAACTGTCGGCGTCTTCAACTCCGGATCCACGCCGCTCGGCGATATTCTCGCCCCGTTTGGCAGCGGCCCACCGGGAACGTAGCCGACGAGTGCGGCCTCATCATTCGCCAGGGTATTCCCCTTGATGGCGAACACGGTGTTATACGGTGCATTCTGATCAAGGCGGTAGCTTAGGGCGTCAAGAAGTGCGTAATAGGTGCCGAAGCCGGCGCGAAAGACCGTCTCTTTCGAGAATGGGGCCCACGCGACACTCACTCTTGGCGCGGGCAGGAACTTGGCGTAGTTTGTCGTGAAAACGGAATTTACGATTCTCGGGGTGCCCGAAATGACGCCGTCGCCGAAGGTGTAATTCGCTCCGCGGCCATGCGCCTCGTTCCATCCGCTCGTGAACTCATCCCTGAAGCCGAGACGAATCTCCAGCTTCGACGACGGCTTGATCACGTCCTCCGCGTACCATGCGCCTTCCAACGAACGCCAGTTCAGAGGAGTCGAAATAGGCGCCACGGTGAAGGTCGAGACGTTCCCCTGCAGCAAGCCCTGCAGCGTCGAAAATGACGCCTGCGCATTCTGGTCCTGCGCGAGGTCGTCGTTCGACTGGACCTGCTCGAACCACAGGCCCGCGCTGATCTGGTGAATCCCGCGAGTCCAATTGATCGTATCCTCATACGTGAAGAGATTCCTCGCGACGCGCAGACCGCTACCCGCATTTGTACCTGCGGCCGTAATCTGGCTTGCGCCATTTAGGGTCGTTCCGCCGCCGACGATTACCGCTCCCACGGGCTTGCCGGGAACAAAACCGGGAGTACTTGTAAGCGAGGGTGGAACATAGCCGTTGAAGTAGAAGCTACCGCGAGAGAAGCCAAAGGTTCCTCTGTTCACGACTGTCGGCAAAAAAATGTGAGTTTCGCTTAAGCTCGCGACCTGTTCTCGCAACGTAACGATATCGAGGCTCAGGGGATTGCTCGTCGGCGTGTTAGCGTAGCTATCGTCGATTGTATAGATGCCCGACAAAGTGTCGTCGGTCGAGAAGACCTGGTCGAGCCGCGCCGTTCCGAAATCCTCTCGAATGTGCTGGAGTGGATTACTAGAGGATTTTGCAATGCCGGTCGGCAGGCCCGCGAACGTGAGCACTTCCGTCTGGGGCGTCGGCCAAAGGGCGAGCAGTGGAGCTACGCTGGACGCCACGCCCACGTTGGTGGGTGCCGTTGTCGCCGAGCAATTTGCCGAGACTGTGGCCAGTCCGCTGCATGGCAGATAACCCGCCCGCGCCTGAGCATCGGGAACAAAGGTAACATCGCTCAGGCTGAAATTCTCCCGGAAACCTTCGTAGTTTCCGAAGAGAAAGGTATTGTCTTGCTTAAGCGGGCCGCCCAATGACCCGCCGAACTCATTCCGCTGAAATGGCGGATTACTCGCCTTGTCGAAATAGTTGCGGGCGTCGAGAGCGCTGTTTCTAACGAATTCGTATGCGTTTCCATGCAGCTGGTTCGTTCCAGAGGCCGTTACGATATTTACCTGTGCGCCCGGACGCTTGCCGTACTCGGCGCCGTAAGTGTCTGCGACGACGGCGAACTCCCTCACCGCATCTACGCCAAGCAAAAGGCCGCTCGCGCCGCCGGGCGTAACATTTATTTCTGACGCGCCCGTATATTCCACGCCGTTCAAAAGATAGAGATTCTCTTGTGGCCTGCGTCCCGAAACCGCGAACATATTCCCGATCACGGAGTTCGATGTCCCGACACTGCCCGATTTCTGCGACGTGTAGTTAACGATCCCCGGATTGAGCACTAGCAACTGGTCATAACTGCGCCCGTTGAGCGGTAAATCCTTCACCTGCTGCTGCCCAACTAGCCCGGAGGTATCTTCGGTCGAAACCGCCA
This sequence comes from uncultured Acidobacteriota bacterium, assembly GCA_963753205.1. Classification (GTDB taxonomy): domain Bacteria; phylum Acidobacteriota; class Terriglobia; order Acidiferrales; family UBA7541; genus Palsa-295. Next base: position 176,872 of record CAVWBL010000011.1, read on the forward strand.
CCGCCTGGGGCATGTCGGTCACCTGAATCGTCTGATGAAGCTCGCCGAGTGGAAGTGCCAGATCCACCGTAGCTCGCTGGCCCACCGTCAGCGTAATGCCCGTTTTTGACTCAGACTGAAACCCTGTCTTCTCGGCCATCACGACATAATTTCCGATGGGCAGCAAAGGTGCGTCGTATCGGCCTGCTTCGTCGGTCGCAAGGTTCCGCACGGCACCTGTTTCCGCGTTTTCCACTTTCACCGTTGCGCCGGGAATCGCGCCCCCCTCCGCGTCTGCGACAACGCCGGAAATTTCTGCCTCGCCTTGCGCCCACACATGAACCGCTGCGAAACCAATAAGCAACAGCAGCGTCAGGACGCGTTGCGCGCCCGCTCCAAAAAACCATGATCTCTCGTTCCATGCCTTCATAATCCACCCCTTGAAGTTGAAGTCGTATTCATTCGATTGAATCTCAGCGTTTTAGGTATTCGGTCGCTATGCAGACGATGCCTCGCACAAATAGCCGTGTAGAGAATTGGAGTTGAAGAGAGCGTTGGCTGGGCCGCGCGGGGGAGTTGCGCCAAACTGCGCGGCAGCCGCGGGTGGCGTTGCGCGTGAGATCTGGCGACGGGACAAATAAAAAACCCACCGGCCAGCTGATTTCTGGCGGTGGGTATTTGAAGACTAACTAGGCTGCGATCTTACCTCGCAAGCCTCCCTGCGCCAGAACACACGCGCGCCTTTGTACAGCGACAACAGGTCGCACACAGCGCGTTCATTAGCAGGCTCAAACTCACAAAAGATAACCTATCCTAAAGAAACCGAAATCTCAAGCAGATTGAAAGCTGCGGTTTCGTCCCTTCCGGTGAAACCCGGAACGTATCTCTCTAATCGCAAGTCGCAAGAGTTAAAAACGGACGTAACTCTATGGAAAAAAGGGAAGAGCACTTGCTAATCGCGGCGGCCAGCAGGGGAACCAATGGGTGATCCAAACTTATGCCTAGCAGCACCTGTCTGTTCACCATCCGCTCACATGACCAGCGGTTGCCCATTGGGAATTCCAGAGTTCGAGATCCCAATCGAGTGCGATACAATAAAAGAGTCTTGCTCTCCGTTAACAACATCACGATGCGCTACGGCGCCCGAATACTGTTCGAAGACGTCAGTTGCACGTTTTTCGCCGGGCGCAGGTATGCCATCACGGGACCGAACGGCGCGGGGAAATCCACGCTGATGAACATCCTCACCGGCGAAATCGATCCGACCAAGGGTGACGTGACGCGCCCGAAAAAGCTCGGCATTCTGCGCCAGGATCAGTTCGCGTTTGACAAATACCGCGTCATCGATGCCGTTATCATGGGGAACGCCGCCCTTTGGAACGCACTCCAGGAACGAGAGGCGCTTTACGCAAAGCCGCATGAAGAGTTGACCGACAAAGACGGCATGCGCCTCGGAGAGCTGGAAGGCATCATCGGCGATGAGGACGGCTATACTGCCGAAGCAGATGCCGGCCTACTTCTTGACGGCCTCGACATCGATCATTCGCTTTACGAACGTAAAATGAGCGAGCTGCAAGGTGGCGAGAAAGTCCGCGTGCTGCTAGCTCAGGCGCTCTTTGGAAGTCCGCCATGTCTCCTGCTCGACGAGCCCACGAACCACCTGGACCTCGATTCCGTCCACTGGTTGCAGGATTATCTCTGCGAATACGAAGGTGTGCTGATCGTGATTTCGCATGATCGGCACTTCCTCAATAGCGTGTGCACGCATTGCGCGGACATCGACTACCAGACCGTCATCATGTACAACGGCGGCTACGACGACATGGTGGTGGCGAAGATGGCGGTTCGGTCACGCGTGGAGGCCGAAAACGCGCAGCGCGAAAAGAAGATCGCGCAGCTTCAGGAATTCATCGCCCGATTCTCAGCCGGCACTCGTTCCGCGCAAGCAACGTCTCGCAAGAAGGAGGTCGAGCGCTTGCAAACCGCCGAGCTGGCCAAATCGAACATCGCGCGGCCATTTATTCGCTTTCAGGTCGATCAAGCCTCTGGCCGCCATCCGTTGGAAATCAAAAGCGTGGCGAAATCCTACGATGGAGCGAAGGTCTGGAAACCGTTTTCGGCCAGCGTTGAGCGCGGTGAGAAAATCGCCTTGATGGGCCGCAACGGAACAGGGAAGACGACGCTGCTGCGCTCGCTCGTGCGCAACGCGCCCGGACAGATCGAAGATGCGGACAGAAACTTTGCCATCGATGGCGGCCAGGTCATTTGGGGCCATAACGCCGCGGTCGGTTACTACGCGCAGGATCGTTCGCACACGATCGATAAAAAGACTACGACCATGCAATGGCTCGCCGATTTCGATCCGCGCGCCACGCAAGAACAGCTTCGCGGCCTGCTGGGCCAGATGCTCTTTAGCGGCGATGACGCCATGAAGCCTACGAAGGCGCTTTCCGGAGGTGAATCGGTGCGTCTCATTCTCTGCCGCCTCATGCTCGCCAAGCCCAATATTCTCGTACTCGATGAGCCCACGAACGACCTCGATCTCGAATCGATCAACGCACTCAACGTCGCGCTGCAGAAATACGACGGCACCGTCTTAATGGTGACACATGATCACGACGTGATCGACGAAGTTGCCACGCGCATTTGGCATTTCAAAGATGGCCGCATCGAGGATTTCAAAGGCCCCTACACGGATTACCTCGCCTATGCGAAAGAAAAGGCTTCGTAGTCTTCCTAATCTCTCTTTCTCAGTTCTGGTGCCCCTAAATGCGCGTATAGTCGCGCCGTTTCCGTTTCAGGGAGGCGGCCAATGAAGATCCGCATTCTGGCGAGAATTTCTGCATTTGGAGTGGTGTTAGGCGGCACATTTCTGGCGGGCGCGCGGGCACAGACGAGAACGGAAAGCCCAATTTTGAAATGGCCGGGTCAAACCGAGCCTCTACACTGGCATATGTATCCGTCGGTATTTGCGATCAATGGCATGCAGGCAGCCCTCACGAACCATACGGCCGCCGGCGCGACGAACCGACAGCGGCAATACGAAGATGCCGACTGGTCCGCGCCGCAATGCCGCACGATGCCGGCTAAGGGACCGCATCAAGTCACTGATGTGGATTCTTTCCCGGTTCACTTCTATCGCCTGGAATTCAAGAAAATGGATGGGAAGAGCATCGAAACCAATTGGGCCCAGTACAAACATTAAGCTACTGCGCCCCTCAGATTGACCTATTGGCGGGCAGTTGCGGGTGTGCAGAACTTGTCGAAAGCCTGCTTCAGTTTCTGCGAGATTGTGATGGGATCGCTTGTCTCAATGTCGCGCCGCTCCAGCATAAATGCGACCTTGCCATCGCGCATTAGCGCGATCGATGGCGAAGACGGTGCGTAGCCCGTAAAGTAGCCTCGTGCTCGCGCCGTAGCCTCCTGATCCTGGCCGGCAAATACCGTCGTCAGCACTTCGGGCCGCGCACTATTGTTAAGCGCGTTCACAATCGCCGGCCGCGCTTTCCCGGCGGCGCATCCGCAAATCGAATTCACCACCACGAGGACCGTGCCGTTCTGCTCCTTCAGCGCCGAATCGACATCGTGCGCCGTGCGCAGCTCGCGAAACCCCACTCGCGTCAGTTCTTCGCGCATGGGTCTTACAAATTCTTCAGGATACATAGCGGCTCCTCATTGCAAAATCAGGCGCAAACTAGCGCGCTTGTCTTAAGACAATATAGCACGCCGCAAAACATTTTCGCTGCATGCAGACGATCTCGTGTGCCGTACGGCAGCCAGATTCGCATCGCGAGCGTCACGTTTCGAGAGCAATTCTCGAGAAACCATCGAAATCATTGCTTGGTGACTGTGTTCTCTGCTCCCGGGCGGTCGTCGGCAGTTCCGAAGGGCCGCGGTCGGTGAATGACGTTTGTTCCGTAGCGAACGGCAGTGAAACGTTCAGAACTGTGCCCGCCGCATTGGATTCAATCGTGAGGTAACCGCCCAGTTCCGCCACGCGCTCTCGCATTCCCCCGAGGCCCACGCCAGCCCCGGTAGAACTCTCTTCAATGCCTTTTAGCGTGTCGGGCGGTATGCCGTTCCCGGAGTCCCGGACGACCAGATTTACGCGGTCCGGATGTAGGGAGGCACAAATCTCCGCTCGCGCGCTGCCCGAATGGCGATGCACGTTTGTCAGCGCTTCCTGAATGATCCGGAAGAGAACGAGTTCCGTCGCCTCCGGCAACCGAGGGAAAGACTGCGAGAACTTCAATGCGACGTCGATCTTGCTGCGCGCGCTGAAGCCTTCGACGTACCATTTGGCCGCCTGCTCGAATCCGAATTCGTCGAGCATTGGCGGGTGTAGCAAATAGGAAATCGTGCGCGTCTGCGAAAGGCCCTCTGCAACCGTTTTTTGAATGCTTGCTACCGTCTCTCTCTGTTCTTCATCGAGGGGCGTGTTTCTCAAAAACAGGTCGATTTCCATGTTTAGTCCCGCGAAAATCTGGCCAAGGCCGTCGTGAAGTTCCCGCGCGAGTCGGCGCCGCTCGGCGTCCTGAATGCGCAGAATGTGCGCGCTGAGTTTGCGCACGGAGCGCTCCGCGGAGTCCTTTAGCGAAAGCTGTGCGAGCAGCGTGCGAAACGCAAACATCAGGACGCCAAAGACGCAGAGTAACCCTAGTCCCAGCACGAACCTGAGCCGGGAAAAATTCTGCTCCGACACGATCGTTCGAGAGGCGAGAAGCTGCTCCTCCTCGGAGCGCATATCTTCGAGGATGCTTGTCGTTTGCGCCGCCGCAAGTGACTCGCTGGCTAGCGCCTCTCTCGTTTCCGCGCTCAGCGGCAGTGGCGCAGAAACCGCGCCGCCGATGAGCTGCATTCGCTTCTCTACCGCCGGCCGGAGCCTGGCGAGATTGTCCTGCTCGACTGGGTTGTCCCTCGTAAGCGACTGTAGTTCGTCCAGCGCACCTTCGATCTTTCCCGAAGCATCGCGGTATCTCGCGGCCGCGGTCGGATCCACATGCGCCTCATACTGCGCGGCTGACGCGACAGCCATAGCAGCGCGTAAAGACGAAATCTGCGCTTCCACCTCTCGCGTGTGGGAAACCCATGCTTCGCTGGAGGCATATCTTTCCGCTGAGCGGTCTCCCCAATACGCAATGGCAGCCAACAATAGGATTGCGGCGACAAACACACGCCATGCCGCCTGCGCCGAAAGCACGCTCATGCGAAACTCCCCAAGTGGATTCGCTCCCCAGTCGTTCAATAGAGTGGGCGCAAGTCATCCGCTGTCGGATCAGAGAAAAAGGAGGTTTGTCACATTTCGCAGCGGCCAGGAGTAAACATCTCAGGAAAATTCTGGCAACCAAATACAGTCTTTTCTGTAGGAATTCGCCGACGCCGTTCTATGCAGCTTCGCGATTGGTGAGCTTGCACATCAAGATTCGCTGCATCAGCGGCAAAAATTGGTCCGCCAGGGAAGTCTTGGAAATGAAATACCGTACCTTGGCGCTGGCCGCAATTCGATCCAAAACCGCGGGCTCCTGCGCGCTCATCAAGATCACTTCAGACGCTGGACAATCTCTCTGCAGGATTTTCGCCGCCTCTAAACCGGATACTGCGGGAATCGACAGATCGAGCAAAATCGCGTCCGGACGCAAACTAACGGCCTTTTGAATCGCATCTCGCCCGTCCAGGGCTTCTGCGCACACACGGCACTGTTCGCCACACGCGTTAATCAGCTGCCGCAGTACGGCACGTATAGCCGATGAATCGTCCGCAATTAAGAGACTAAGCGGCGACACCTTCCCGCGCTCGCACATGGTCGATTCCGTCATGAACCCCCCCTAACGTTTCGCCCTTATTTAGATTTACCGGCAAATTAGATTTACCGGCAAAAATGAGCAATACCGGAAAATATGTATGTGCGTGACTAGCGACGCCGAGCGCAAGCGCGGCAGGGAGCTCGAAAATCGGACGTGTCAGATAGGCACAGCGCGGAAGAAATTCCGACTGAACGAGTCGCTTCCTATTGTATATAAAAGGTGTCTTTTCAGAGGAAACCCTACGGCGACAGATACGACTATGTCAGACACTCAATTCGCCACGGCGTCCATCGCACGAGATTCCGTTTGCGGTGACAACTTGAGGTCGGGGCTAGCCGAAATCGCGGTGCGCTCTTCTCGCCATCTCGCGGCAGGCTTCTCGATGGTCGCTCAAAATCAAATCACACGTTATGCCGCTGCGCTTGTTCTTACATGCACCGCCGTCTTCGGCCGCTGGCTGCTCAATCCCTGGTTCGGAGACCACGTTCCTTTCGCCTTGGTGTACGGCGCCGTGGTTCTTTCAGCTTTGTGCCTTGGGTTAGGACCTTCCATTGCCGCGAGTATTCTCGGGGTCGCATGCGTGAGATGGCTGTTTGCCCCGCACCTTCTCCGCATATCCGGGATGAAAGAGCTGTCGGAGACGGTCACCTATACCGGCGGCTGCATCCTTGTCGTCGCGGCCACGGAAGCCAGGCACCGTTCGAAAACCAAATTACAGATCGCCAATCGCGCGCTCGAAATGCAAGCGGAAACGCTTCGCGGCTTCAACCAACAGCTGGAGCAGCGCGTTCGCGAGCGCACAGGCGAACTCAAGCAAGCGGAAGAATCTGCTCGCCAACTCGGCGCTCAGTTGCTCCGGATGCAGGATGAAGAACGCCGCAGAATCGCGCGCGATCTGCACGACAGCGTCGGACAGACCGTCGCAATCATGAATATGAATCTGGGACAACTCGCGCGTTCATCGAATTTAAATCAACGTGAATTGGCCGTCGCCATCGACACCAAGGACCTCGCAAACGACGTTTCCGATCAGGTCCGCACGATTTCTTATCTGCTTCATCCGCCGTTGCTCGACGACATGGGGCTTCCGGCAGCGCTCAAGTGGTATGTCGAAGGCTTCTCGAAGCGGAGCGGAATCCGCACGCATCTGGAGGTTTCACGGCATTTCGATCGGTTGCCTGCGGATTTCGAGATCGCTATTTTCCGGGTCGTCCAGGAAGCGCTCACAAACATTCATCGTCATGCGGGCAGCCCTTCTGCGACGGTTCGCGTCGTCTGGAACGCAGCCAGCGTAACCGTTGATATCGAGGACCAAGGTGGCGGCATTCCTGCGCGGACACTCCGCGATTTCGACAGGGGCGCGGCAATGGGCGTCGGCCTGTGCGGCATGCGCGAACGCGTGTCTCAGCTTGGCGGTCGCCTCGACCTGCATTCAGACGAACGAGGAACGATCGTCAGCGCAATGTTCCCGCTGCATGCGCTCGACGGCATTGCTATCGGCGAACGCGCGTCAGCCTGAACGCGCTTCACGCCGTACGTTCGAAAATTCCCGCGGCACCCATTCCTCCGCCGATACACATCGTGACCATCCCATAGCGTGCATTGCGGCGTTCCATCTCCCGCAGAATCGTCGCCGTAAGCTTCGCACCCGTGCATCCAAGCGGGTGACCAAGCGCCACAGCGCCTCCATTCACGTTTACACGCGCCGGATCGAGCCCCAGTTCCTTTATTACGCTCAGCGATTGTGCCGCGAACGCCTCATTCAGCTCGATTACATCGATCTGCTCAAGCTTCAGTCCGGCCAACTTCAACGCTTTCGGAATTGCATAGACGGGGCCGATCCCCATGATTTCTGGTGGGCAGCCCGCCGTCGCATAGGCAATAAACCGAGCCATTGGCTTAAGGCCCAGAGTCTTCGCGCGGTCGGCACTCATAACCACAGCCGCGGCTGCGCCGTCGCTCATCTGTGAACTGTTTCCCGCCGTCACCGTGCCTTTCGCATGAAACGCCGGCTTCAATTTCGCCAGCGCTTCCATCGAAGTATCGCCGCGCGGCCCCTCGTCCGTGTCAAACACCGCGCGCATGGTCTTCGGCTTCGTCATGGATTTACCATTCGTGCTCGCTTCCACGTAGCTGTACGAAACTTCGTACGGCACAACCTCATCTCTAAACTTCCCTGCGGCAATCGCCGCAATCGCCTTCTGATGGCTCTTCAGCGAAAACTCATCGGCCTGTTCTCGCGTAATCCCATACTTCTTTGCCAAATTCTCGGCCGTGAGCCCCATGCTCAGGTAAGTATCGGGATAGTGGTCCATCAACCACGGATTCGGTGCAACCTTATTACCCCCCATCGGCACCATGCTCATCGATTCAGTTCCGCCCGCCACAGCTACATCGCCCTGCCCAGCCAGGATGCGCTGAGCTGCATCCGCAATCGCCTGCAGGCCCGACGAACAGAACCGGTTGATTGTCATCGCAGGCACCTCGACCGGAAGACCCGCACGCAATGAAGCGATTCGCGCGACGTTCATTCCTTGCTCCGCCTCGGGCATGGCACAACCGATCACGACGTCTTCCACGTCCTTCGCATCAAGGCCCTCCGCGCGCGTGATCGCTTCACGGATCACGGCGGCCGCCAGGTCGTCCGGGCGGGCTGCGCGGAGGCTCCCTTTCCCTGCCTTTCCTACCGCGGTGCGAACGGCGCTTACAATCACGGCTTCTCGCATCTTCTTTATCCCTCGCGTCGAAACTAATTCGCGCTCCCAGCCATTGGATGCTCTTGCCTCCTAAAATGCAACAGCGCCGCGCGCCCTTTTCTTCGTCAGGGCGCGTGGCGCTAAATTCGCAATCGCAATTGATCGATGGCTACTGCTGTTGGAACTTGATTGTTACAGTCACATCGGTGGGGATGGGCGCGCCGTCCAGAGTCGCCGGCTCGTATTTCCAGTTTTTGAGAGCGCTCATGGCCGCGGACTGCAAAGTGGCGGGTCCGGAGACTACTTTCATCGATGCGACGGCTCCAGTTTTATCCACGTGCGCCACGATCACCACGTTGCCGGAAATTCCGGCGTTCCTTGCCGCGGATGGATAATTCGGAGCGACCGAGTGCACAAGCTTGGGTTGAACGATCACCCCTCCCACGCGCACGCGAGTAAGCGGTTGCGGCGGCGGCGGTGGTGCCGCTTCGGACGAATTAAAAACTCCCGGGAGGGCTTCCGATGCGTTCGGTGTTACCGTGGGCGCAGCTGTGACAGCAGGCGCCGTATCTACCCTGCCGGTCTCAATTGCGCGGGCAACAGGGCGTGCGTTTGTCGGAGCGAAGTTTTTCGATGCCGACGAAGGAGTTGCCACCGCTGGAGCCGTGGGCCTCGACTCGCGCGCTGACCCATTCTCCGCGAATCGTGACGGCTGTTCGGGCGCACTCGTTACGGACCGGCTTTGATGTTCCGCAATCGTCGCCGTCGGAGCCGAGGTCGACGCGATGTTCTCATCGGCCTGCATTACCGGCTGAGCCGTGGGCGATTGCGTGACGGCCGCGGGAGCTGCTGGCGCGGCAGGTTGAGACAGAGCCCCGGGGCCTTGCGCCCCCCCTTGAGGTTCTGTCGAGTGCTGCCGGAAATAGAACGCGCCGCCGGCCAGCCCTGCAACGAGGAAGAAGAGACATGCCGCAATCCATATCCAGTTGTTGCTTCGCGGGCCTGCGGCTTGCGCGTGCGCCGAGGCGGTCATATCCAGGCGGGCACCGAAGTCCGAAGTAACTGCACTCTGTGCGGACCCGCCCGTTCCGCCCGTAAGCGTTCCAAACGTTCGAGAAGCTCGCGGCTCTTCTATCTCGACAGCGCTTTCAGTCGCGCTGGCCTCCGGCTCCATAGGTTCGATCGAATGCACCGGTGCCGCCATTTTGGACACTGGAGGTTGCGCAATTTTGCCAAGCGGAGTCGGCATAGAAGTGCGCGGAGGTGCAATTGGGCTGGCTGGGGCTTTGACTTCCGTATGGGCCGCGGCGGGTTGCACGTCTTCCTGTGATCCGATCTGAGCGAAAGCAGACTCGTTTCGAGCAGCCGAAGCCGGAATCTTCGGCATCGCCTCCACCTTCACCGTCATCGAAGAAACCACCGGCTTCTTCTCGGGCTCCGGAGCTGCCGGAGCGGGAGGCGCAGCCGCAGAAAACGATTCGTCATCATCTGCAGGGAAATGAACGCCCCAATATCCCGCCTGCCGGTGCGTGAACTCCACCTCGACATAGGCTTGCGAATTCGAGTACGCGCGCACCTTCACAACCCGGCAGATTGCGTCCTGATTTGTGCGTAGGTTCGTGAGCACGAGCATTTGCCCTACGCCAACTGCCGTAGCCATCCGCACGACACCACCGTGCGGGAAGACGATCATCGTCGAAGCCTCTTCCTCGAACGGCTCCGTGTGAGGTGTTACCCCGCGAACCACCTCTTTCACCCGCGAGCCGTGCACCCGCACAGGCACATCGAGTGAAACGGCATCAGCGCGCAGCCTATTGAGATCGGGTTTGCTTTGCGCGGCGGGAGCGGATGTCTTGGCAGCCGGGCTAGCGGCTTCCAGTGTTTCCTTGGAAAGGCTCATTTAGGAATTCCTCTTCGCGACTGGGCTTGAATACAGCGTCGGCCATCTCTTTAGATTTTGGATAGTACTAGGACTACTCACAATAGCCCGTTGGTACTACATGTCCAATCGGTACGCGCTTAGTAGGCTTGAATGGGTGGTTGGTGCGCAGGCATTCGCCAGGTGGTACCGAGCGTGCCGAGTTCAGTGCGCGTTCAGCTTCGGTGAGATAACTACAGTATTTCCAAGGGATTCCGAAAACTAGAATTGCCTTACGAGGATGCCGGTCACGTTTCGGGCGCCGTCGGATTCGAGCGCAAGGGCCGTATTCTGGTCGATTGCATAATAGGCAATGGGATAATTCTGGGAGCTGGTGCTGATCGTCGCTGTGCCCCGTCCGTTCGTATCCGGTGCAACAATCAGAGCTTGGGTAATCGGCGCGCCCGCGGTCACGCCGCCTGGCAATGCGTTCAAATCGAGCGTGCCAGTGGAGATCGTCGTATTGTTCACCGCAAACTGCCCGACGATATCTTGCTGCGCTCCGGAGCTGGTGCCGGTAAAATTCGCTGCATAACCGCCCTGCAAACCGACGTTGCTGGTTTGCAGGTACGCCCTGCCTGAAACGACGTTCAATACATTGAGGCTGTCCGTTTCCACCATTAACATCGTCCCACTGGACGTCTGATATCCGGCGTAATTCCAGGTCCCTACGGTTTTGCCCGCCAGCGATGAAGTAAACGAAAATGTAATTCGCCCCAGCTGCGGATCGACCGAATACGTGCCGGCCGTGATCGACGCGTCAAGGGAAATTGAGCCGACCCCGGCATTCACATCCATTTCTCCGCCTGAGATCTGCCCTGAGCCGTTCGAAATGAAAACACCGCCCTGCGAAAACGCGCCACTCGAATTCTGTCCGGCCGTGGTGAACGCATAATTCCCCTTTTTCAACGAAGCGGTCGAAAACAACCCGTTCGTGTTTGGCGCACTATAAACGTCGCCCGCGCTAAATGTCTTCGCATCGGTTTCGATCAGTTTCAGGTGCGTGGCATCGATCACGTAAAATGCGAAGACGAACGACGCTTGCTGCGTCAGGCTCCGCGTGGTCGTCAATGTGAGAGTACCTCTGCCGGTGCCAGGATTCGAGGCATCCGGCGTAAACGAACCCGCCAGCGTGGTGTCATCGGTCTGCACGGCCCCGGCTGCGTTTACGTCCCAAACTCCGGGTGTCAGCGATCCCGAATTGCCGATCAGCCCGCTGGACTGAAATTTGCCTGCCGCCGCAAATATCGTCTTAAAAGTGCCTTGTTGCGAAATCTGGAACGCGTAAGGTCCGAAGGGCATCGGCAAATTGACGGCCACCGGATCCTGCTGATTGATCGTTCCACTTCCGGACGCCGTCTTATCGAAACGCACGAGCAGCGCCTGCTGGGCAGGTCGACCAGCCAGCGCGGCCATGTTTCCCGTCAGTACAAACTCCCAGGTCGAGCCATCGGACATGGTCGACTGAGTGGTCCCGTCCGGCCCTACGGAAAACGTTCCGGTTGCTCCCGCCGCGGGCGCTTTGGGCGCAATGTCGGCGGCCACGACGTCCTCAATCATGTTTGATATGTGTCCCGCGCCATCAGCCGTGAAACTTCCAGCCGCCTCGTAAAAACCTTTCGCATCTTTACCCGAATACGAAAACGCATAGGGCCCGTTCAGCGACGCATTCGAGAAAACGACGGTGACAACCGCATTCCCCGCGCCAGCCGCCGTTTTTGCAGTAATCGTCACCGTGCCACCAGGGGGAGGCGTGAGAGGCGCGGTGTAATTTCCCGAATTGTCGATGAAGCCGTATACGCTGTCGCCATTCGCCGCTCCGTGAACATCCCACTCCGTCACGGTTGCGGGCTGTCCACCCGATAGCGCCGTGACCGGCACAGTGCTGCCTGCCTCGACGAAAAGCGCCGCCGGACTCATTGTCACGCCATTGATCGGAGCCGCCGTCACCGTTACCAGCGCCGTGCCAACAAAATTTCCCGACGTAACCTTCACAGTGTCCGTGCCTGGCGACGTGCCAGCTTTGTAAACGCCGGTGCTTGCGTCAATCGTGCCTTTACCCGTAACCGCCCATTTGAATGTCGGGCTCGACTGCCCCGGCACGCTCGCCAGGAAATTCACCGTGCCGCCTGCCGGAACGCTCGGACTCTGTGGATAAATCACAGCCGTCCCAGACGTGCCCACCGGCTGCGGGTTCGGTCCATTGCTATACGTGCCTCCTCCGCAGGCGGCCAGTGTGGCGACCGCGGCCAGCACCATGGCGCGTAAGCACAGAGTTAGCTCGTTACCAGGACCACATCTCATCAAGTCTCCCCGGACGAATTTTCAAATGGAGTCGAACGACGGGAATCGCCGCATTCCCCAAAAATCTCTCTGCAAAAGCCGCCTTCTCCGGTCCATGCCAGCGAAGGAGTATAAAGTGCTTGGGCCTGCGCAAAAAGCCAGACTTTAAGAACGCCCCTCACCCCAAACAGTTGCCTCACTCTGATTAATTCCGCAGCGGCTTGCCGGTCTTTAGTGTGTGCGCAATGCGCTCCTGCGTCTTGCGTTCGCCGCAGAGACTGACGAATGCCTCGCGCTCCAGATCGAGCACATATTGCTCGCTCACCATCTGCGGAGACGTGATCGCGCCCCCAGCCAGAATGTACGCCGCCTTTCGCGCCACCAGCGCGTCGTGTTCCGAAGCATAACCCCCGCGCACCATCATGTGAATTGCAAGCTTCGCCCCAGCGTAAAACTCCTCGCCCAGCACACGAATCTCTCCCGCGGCCGGAGCACGGTAGCCTGCTCGCACCATTCCTAACGCGGTCTGCTTCGCATTCGCGATTTGCCGGTCGCGATTCATAGCAATCGGGTCCGCCGCGCGGAAATACCCGATCCCGCGCGCCTCTTCGCCGCTCGTCGAAACCTTTGCCATCGCAATATTTTCAAAGACGGCCTTCAGCGCATGGAACAAGTCGAGATCTTCGCCCGCCGCGGCGTGCTCCGAGGCACGAATCAACATCTCCTTGCACCCGCCGCCCGCCGGAATCAATCCTACGCCTGCCTCTACTAACCCAATGTAGGTCTCCGCGGCCGCATGAATTCGCGCAGAGTGGAGGCAAACTTCGCACCCGCCGCCCAACGCCATTCCCGCGGGCGCTGCCACTACCGGTCCGCGCGCGTATTTGATCGCCGTGGTTGTGGCCTGGAATTGGCGAATAGCCAAATGGAGTTCATCCCATTCGCCTTCCTGCGCGCTTACCAACAATAGAAGCAGGTTCGCCCCGGCTGAAAAATTCGGCGCTTGATTCCCGATCACCATTGCGTCGAAGTCCGCGCCCAATCGCTTCACGCCCGATTGAATCATCGAGAGGATGTCACCGCCAATCGCATTCATCTTGCTGTGGAATTCGCAGCAGAGCACGCCATCGCCGAGATCGATCAACGACGCGCCCGAATTCTCCTGTACGACAGCGGTGCGATCCTTCAACGATTTCAAAACGATGATTCCGGCAGGCTCTTCGACTGGCCGCATCGAATTCGAAGCGAGATCAAAGTAACTCGTCGTGCCTTTTTCGCTCTTGTAGAACGACTTCGCGGGCGATGCGAGCACCTTCGTGACAATCGGTGGCAATTGCTTTCCTTCCCGCTCGAACGCCTTCGCCATCGATTCGACGCCGGCAGCGTCCCACGTCTGGAAGGGACCCAATTCCCAAGCGAATCCCCATCGCATCGCGCGATCCACGTCCACTATTGTGTCCGCAATTTCCGGCACGCGCCGCGCCGCATAGAGGCAAGTCGCACCGACCGAATTCCACAAGAACTTGTTCGCTTTATCGCCTTCTTTGCCTTCGAGCGCCGGGCCGAGCAGCGCGCGAATCCTTGCCGGTGTACTCTCGATCGCCTTGCCCGCCTCGATGGACGCGAATCGCGCCTTCTCGCGCGGCCGGTACTCCATCTTTTTCCAATCGAGCGTGAGGATTTCGGACTCATCGCCCTTTTTCACGCGCTTGTAAAATCCGCTGCCCGTCTTTTCTCCGAGCCAGCCGCGCTTCATCATGTCTTCGATCAGCGGCGGCACGCGATATAGTTCGCGCGACTCGTCGCCCGGCGCATTCTCGTAAATATTGCGGATCACGTGGACGAGCACATCGAGCCCAACGATATCCGCCGTTCGAAACGTGGCCGACTTCGGCCATCCCAGCGCCGGTCCCGTGCACGCGTCTACTTCCTCTACTGTCATGTCGAGCGCCGTCAATTGGTTGATTGCGCTCAACATGGAAAACGTCCCGATGCGGTTCGCGATGAAGTTCGGCGTGTCCTTCGCCGGCACGACACCTTTGCCGAGGCGCCGGTCACAAAATTCGTCGAGTGTCTCGAGCACGTCGGGTTTCGTCTTCGGTCCCGCGATCAGCTCGACGAGCTTCATGTAGCGCGGAGGATTGAAAAAGTGTGTTCCAGCCCAATTTTCCTGAAAATCCTGCGACCGTCCTTCGGCGACCAGATGAATCGGGAGACCCGATGTGTTAGAGGTGACGATCGTACCCGGTTTGCGCACCGTCTCGACGCGTTCGAGCAGCTTGCGCTTGATCTCCAGATTTTCCGCGACGACCTCGATAATCCAATCGACCTCGCCGCACCAGCCAAGATTGTCTTCGAGATTTCCAGGCGTGATCAGCCGTACATTCTCCGTTGTAAAGAACGCCGCCGGTCGCGACTTCTTCGCCGCCTCAAGTCCCGCCATCACGATCCGATTGCGAACGGCCGGATTCTCCAGGGTCAGACGCTTGCGCCCTTCATCGGGAGTCAGTTCGCGCGGCGCGATGTCGAGCAGGTAGCACGGGACTCCCGCGTTCGCCAGATGCGCCGCGATCCGCGCGCCCATCGTGCCCGCGCCCAGCACCGCGACTCTATCGATTCGTCGTTTCATCTTTTCTCTTTACGGTTCCCGCTGCGGAAAGCATCTCGCTGCCAATATTTCGCCCCGCCATGGTTACAGAACCAGTGCGCCCGGTCAACAGCGCAACCGAGAGTCAAAGGACTTCGGGCGGCGACGGTTCGGCTCCGGAATTCAACGTTTTTTCTTTAAAACTCCGAATGGCGTTCCCCCACCTGGCGACCGCGATTCCAAGTCGCTTCTTTTCTTTTCGTAGAGTTACGTCCGTTTTTAATTCTTGTGCGTTGCGATTAGAACGACTGTTCGCGCTTCGAGTTGTATTACTGACTACGTCCATCAAGTCGAGCACTTGGGGGCCCGCATCGAACGGTTGGACCAGGCGGTCCTGGAGGCGGCGCGCTCGGTGCCACCCGAAATGCGAACGGTGATCGAAGCCTTGCAGGCGCTGCGAGGTATTGCGCAAGTCACGGCGGTGACCATCGTCGCTGAACTGGGACAGATCTCGCGCTTCGCCAAAGCCAGGCAACTGATGGGATACAGCGGCCTGGTTCCCAGCGAACACTCCAGCGGCGAACGAAAACGGCGGGGCGCCATCACCAAGACCGGCAACGCGCACTTGAGATGCGTCATCGTCGAAGCAGCCTGGGCCTATCAGTTCCGACCGTGGTTGGGCGGCTATCTGTTGAAACGTCAGGGAGGGCTGAGCGAAGAAGTCAAAGAGATCGCTTGGAAGGCCCAGCATCGATTGCACGCGCGCTACCGAAAACTGCTGGCCCACGGAAAGAACAAACCGCAGATCGTAACTGCCGTAGGGCGAGAGTTGCTCGGATTTGTCTGGGCTATCGGGGTGAATGTCGAAACCAGAATGCGCGAACCGAAGCAAGTCGCAGCGTAGGTGTAAGTCAGAGAACCACAGGAGCAAGGCAGTGCGGATGGCGGCCGAGTCGAACACGGAAAGGAGATTCTTTTCTATGCGGCAGGCTCTTTCGGCCCAAGCCGCGCCATTCGTCCGAGGCAGCTCCCGACGGATCACGATTATGCGGTTCCGACCCGCGAATATCGGAGTGATCAACCGCCGCGATGACCGCCTCGGCCGCCGCCCGCACTGCTTCCCACTGGCTAGAGAAGAACAGCGCAAACCGAAACCGCGAATATATTTGACAGGTTCGTCCATATCAGAAAACCGGGTTCAGGCTGCAGGTTGTGGGTTCCAAGTTGAAGGCTGCGTGCGACGATTGTCATCACATAAAAACCCGCAATCAGATATGCTACTTTCCGCATTGATCCCAGTGTTCCCGGACTTCATTGAGGTGCGGTTTGAGATTCATTAGACCCCTGACACTTTGCCTGCTGCTGGTCCTGACGGCTACTTTGGCACCAGCGGCCGACGTTCCCTCGATCAGCGGCAGTTGGCAAGTTCATGTTGTGATCGGCAGCTATGACAATGTGATCGTCTGCAATTTCACGCAGAAGGCCGATGCCCTCAGCGGTACCTGCGGTACGGACAACGGCGCGGTTTCCATCACCGGCAGCGTCGCCGACGAAAAGGTAAACTGGTCGTACAAAACCCAGTACCAAGGCAGCGCGGTGACGCCCAACTATCAGGGGACCGTGGACTCGTCCTCGAAGCCAACAAAGATGACTGGAACCGTAGATGTCCCCGAACTCGCAGCCGATGGCGACTTTACTGCCACACCGACTCAGCAATAGCACTGCGTGGCGCGTTTCGCTTTGCATCGCCGGCATTGCGGTGCTCGCCGCGATATCATTGCCGGCTTTTCCGGTCGATTTGCCAAGCTCGATCAATCCGGCCAAGATGCCCGCGATCGGTTCCGTCGACCCACGATTCCAGTCCTACAACATCGAAATGCTCGAAGTGACCGGCGGCCGTTTCTGGAAGCCGTACAAGGACATGGAGGCCGCTCCAGCCAATTCGCCGTCTTCGCGCGGCGGCGGCTCTACTCCGCCTGGCATGAATCCCGACCTCTACGAATATCGGCCGCCCATCGACCTAAACAATCCACGCTTGCGCAAACTTGCCGCGGCGCTCGGTGCAGCCTATGTCCGGGTCAGCGGCACATGGGCCAATACCACCTATTTCCTTGATTCAGACGGTCCGGCGCCCGCCACTCCACCGAAAGGCTTCAACGGCGTTCTCACGCACGCCCAATGGAAAGGCGTCGTCGATTTCGCTCGCGCGACCAATGCGGAAATCGTCACGTCGTTTGCCATAAGCCCCGGAGTTCGCAATGCAGACGGGCTCTGGGCGCCCGACCAGGCCCGCGCCTTTCTTAGTTACACGAGATCCATCGGCGGAAATATCGCCGCCGCTGAATTCATGAATGAGCCGAACCTCGCCATTATCGGCGGCGCGCCCGGCGGCTACGATGCCGCCGCCTACGGCAAAGACGTGGCCGTTTTTCGCTCCTTCCTCAAGCAGGCATCTCCGCAGACTTTGTTCCTCGGACCGGGCTCCGTCGCGGAAGGCAAATCCGTCACTCTTCCCGCAAACTTGGGCATGCTTCGCTCCGAAAACTTGCTCAAGGCAACCGGGCCAGCTTTCGATGCCTTTTCCTACCACCTTTATCCCGCTGTTTCGAAGCGTTGCGCCGGGATGAGTCCCAACGGCGGGACGACGGCAGGCGCCGCCCTCAGCGAACAATGGTTCTCGCGCGCTGACACGATCACCGCCTTCTACACCGACCTTCGAGACCGCTTCGATCCGGGGAAGCCGCTCTGGATCACCGAAATTGCCGATGCTTCCTGCGGTGGCGATCCATGGGCATCGACATTCCTGGACACGTTCCGTTATCTCGATACGCACGCGCGCCTGGCTCAGCAACGGGTTCAAGTCGTTCTCCACAACACTCTTGCCGCCAGCGACTATGGGCTTCTCGACCAGGATACATTCGAGCCTCGTCCGAACTATTGGGCCGCGCTGCTGTGGCACAAATTGATGGGCTCGACCATTCTTAAGCCCTCTGCTTCTTCGGTCCGAGATCTGAACGTCTATGCGCAGTGCGCCGCCGGTGTGCCAGGAGGCGTCACCATTCTTGCCATCAACGCCGACCGAGGCGCCTCCAAAACCCTAAGACTTTCCGCCGCGTCCGAACGTTATGCGCTCGCCGCGCCCGATCTCGAAGGCACCAAGCTTGACCTTAACGGCAGGGAATTGAAGCTCGGCGCCGGCGATGCTCTTCCAACCATGACCGGCGTCTCAACTCACGCCGGCGAAATCATCCTTCCGCCCGCCAGCATCACCTTCTTCCTCGTCAACAACGCTCAAAATCCCGCCTGCCATTAATGCCGGTCTAGTACGCGAAAAATTGGCCGTGAGTGAATCAGTCACAAAGCCAGGTTGGCCGAAGTGTAGTACTCTATGTATTCATGTCATTCGTAAACTCCCGAAAGGAACTGATATGCCCAGTCTTTTTAAGACTTCCAATCCCGCTTTGAACTCAAAAACGTTCGATCGGAGCGCCGTGGCATTTGGCGCCGAAACCATGTCGCTGCAAGGCACGGTGAACAAAACCGGCTTGCTGCTGTTTCTTGCCTCGGCGTCCGCGGCTTGGACGTGGTATTTGGCCAATACCCAGCCTGAAACCGTGGGGCTATGGATGATGGGCGGCCTGATCGTCGGCCTGATTCTCGCCGTGGTCACCGTTTTCAAGCAGCAATGGGCGCCGATCACCGCGCCCGCTTACGCCATTTTTGAGGGACTCGCTCTTGGCGGAATCTCGGCATTCTTCGACCAGGCGTACCACGGGATCGCGATACAGGCGCTGGGGCTCACGTTTGGCGTCACGCTCGTCATGCTGATGCTGTACACGTCCCGCGTGCTGCGGGCGACTCCAAAATTCACCATGGGGGTCGTAGCGGCCACAGGCGGAATCTTCGTCGTCTATCTTGTGGACATGGTGCTTGGATTCTTCGGGAAGCACGTACCGCTTCTCAATAGCGCCGGCCCCTGGGGAATTGCGATCAGCCTCTTCATCGTGGTCGTCGCCGCGCTCAATCTCATTTTGGATTTTGGCTTCATCGAATCCGGTGTGCAGACCGGCGCGCCAAAATACATGGAGTGGTACGGCGCTTTCGGCATCATGGTGACGCTGGTCTGGATGTATCTTGAGATGCTGCGCCTGCTCTCAAAAATGCGCGAGCGCTAACATCTGATTTCCATCGAAAAAGGATTTCGAGCGCGGGAAGGGCGCAGCAAGCGTGCGCCGTACGCCCCGTTCGAAGCGTCTAGCCGAGCGCGCCGCAATGTATTACACTCGTGCTAACGAGTTCCGATTTTGCGGCATCCTCCTAAGCTCCGCCGCAAGCGAGGTGACCACATGAGGCACCTTATCTTTCGCGGATTATTCCTGAAAACAGTTGTGCCGATCGCGTCCGCCATGACGCTCATTTGCGTTCCGGGGGCGCTCGCCCAACGTGGGGGTGCCCGCGTCGGCGGTGGCCCTAGCCACTTCCCCGCTCGGGTTGGCGGACCTCCGATGAGCGCGCCCCGCGCGCCCGCCGCTCCGCCTCCGTCAATGCGCCCGCCGCAAGCAACTACCGTGCGGCCCCCCGCTCCGATCAGCCCGCCACCACGACCGGTTGCTCCGCGCGTGATACCCATGCCTGCGAGGCCGTGGCAGCCTGTGCCAGGATTCAGGACACCGGGTGTTCGTCCGCAACTGATTCCTCCGAAGCGGTTGCCGGTACCGCGACCGACCCTCATCAGGCCCGTGGCTCCGATTTTTAGCTATCCGGTAATTTTGGGTCAGCCGCCGCTGTTTTTTGGGCTGGGCGCGGGATTCAATGGATGGAACGCGCTTTGGTGGCAGGGGTGCGGTCCTTTCTCTCTGTGGTATTTCGGTTGCAATACGGCGCCGCTCTATGGATACGGCTTAGGCGGATATGGTTTCGGAAACTATCTTTCCGGCTCCAGCATGCAGTATGAACCGCAGCCATATGAGGTTCCCGCGTACCAGCCGCTTTATCTGTACAGCGGACCGCAGCGCGAACTTGTCGAGCTTTATCTAAAGGACGGCACGGTCTATGAGGTCACCGACTACTGGCTCGTGAACGACGAATTGCATTTCACGACGACGGAGGACGGCAAATCCGTTGAGCACACCATCCCCTTCGACGATCTGGACCTGCAAAAAACGGTCGACGTGAATACGCAGCGCGGGTTCCACTTCGTCCTTCGCAACGAGCCTATGGAGCAGTATCTCCAGGATCACCCGGATATCGGATCGTCGCCCGGCACGCCCGAAGCCGCGCCGTCTCCTCCGCAAACCCAATCGTCGCCCGGCATACTGCAACCCGAATCGCCCGCCTCGCCCCAACCGGCGGCAGGCCCTCCAGAGAACCAATCGCCCAATCCCGCGACGACTCGGACGCCGCAACCCTAATCCTCGTGAGCAAATGGATGGCTGACGTTTAGCTTGACTCGCGAGCGCGCGCAAAGTCCCGCGTACAACCTTTTCGTGGCAATAGGACCCAGATTGACGCAGAGTAGTATCTTGAAGCGATTGCGACGCACAGTGGCAGTGTTGCAGAAGGACGCCCTATGCCCCTTAAAAAACAGGAGGCTCTATGAGTCATCGTGGGCAGCGATTGGCTGACCGTCTCGAGGAAGGCGCAGCCGGGCTGGCCAACTTCGCCGAAGGACTTTCTGAAGCGGAATGGAATACGCCGACGTCAGCAACCGACCGCCGCTCTATTGGCGTCATCGTGCATCACGTCGCCAACATGTACCCGATTGAGATCGATGTGGCGAAGACGATCGCCGGCGGCAAAGCCATCACGGACGTCACTTGGGAAGTCGTCGCGGACATCAATGCAAAGCACGCGCGCGAGCAAGCTCACGTGACGAAAGCGGCGGCTCTCGAACTCTTGCGGCGCAACAGTCGCGAGGCGGCAGCCGCTCTGCGGGCGTTTACAGACGATGAATTGGATACCGCGGAGCCTTTCTCGCTGAGCTTCGGCGCGCCGGTGACGGCACAGTTCGTGATCGAAGACCATGCGATGCGACACAGTTGGCATCATTTGGCGCGCATTCGCAAAGCTCTGGGCCGCTGAACCAATCTCGCGGGCGTCGTCGCGAGGACTCGCCTGACTGCGCCTAGCTGATCTTGGCTGTTTCGGGCTCGTTTTGGTAGGATTGCACCACTTACGAGCGGGGTGGCGGAGGAAGATGATTCGCCCATTCCAAGGATTGCGCAACATCGTGCTCGGTAGACGCGAGGATCGTCGTTTGACGCGGCGTATCCAGGTGCAAATTCCCTTATCTGTTCAGGGAAAGGGTCCGCGCACAGGCTCGTTTCGCGAAGACACGCGCACGATCTCAATCAACGCAGACGGCGGGTTGATGTCGTTGGTGATGCCTGTTCTGCCGGGCCAGCGGCTGCTGGTGACGAACCACGGAAACGAGCGGACCGAAGAGGCTCTGGTTGTCTGGGCCAAACCGAAAAGCCCCAGCGGCATGAACATCGGCTTTCGATTTTCGTCCGCGACGCCGCAATTCTGGGCAAATTTGGAAATCGGCAAGAAAGAATAGAAGTGGTGCCGAGGGGCAGAGTTGAACTGCCTACGCCGGCCTTTTCAGGGCCGCGCTCTACCGGTGAGCTACCTCGGCACCGGCGGAGACTAAGATTTTACGGAAAATGCGCAGCGGCGCAAAGCGAAAAGGAGTCATGCTGAGCCGCGCGCCGGAAGAAAAAATTGTTTTGGCCCAACCGACAATTAGACTCTGCTAACTAAAACGCAGTGCCAGCGGAACCATGCGGCGATCGACACCAAAAGCTTCAGGTCCCTAAACCGGACCTGAGCTACAGGTGCAAGCGCAGTTTTCAGCGTGCGGATTCGTCGAATTCGCGCATCCAGTCTTTTTTCTTCAGGACTTCGCGCGGCTTGGAGCCGTCCGGCGGGCCGACGATGCCGTCCTTTTCCATGAGGTCGATCAGGCGCGCGGCGCGGCCATAGCCGACGCGCAGGCGGCGCTGCAAAGTGGAAGTGGACGCGCGGCCCATTTCGCAGACCACGCGCACGGCGTCCTGATAGAGATCGTCGTCCACTCTTCGGCGCCGCCTTCGCCGTCTTCGCCGTCGAGCCGCTCATGGCGTTTTCGTCCTTGCGGCGGCTTGAGCAGCTCTTCGTTGTAAATGGCCTTGGCCTGTTCGCGCCAGAAATCGCAGACGTCTTCGACTTCCTTTTCGTCCACGTACGGCCCGTGAATGCGGTGCAGGCGCGACGATCCCGCCGGCAGATAGAGCATGTCGCCCTTGCCCAGCAGCGATTCCGAGCCGTTGGCATCGAGAATGGTGCGCGAATCGACTTTGCTGGCCACGCGGAACGAAATGCGCGCCGGGAAATTCGCTTTGATCAAGCCGGTGATCACGTCCACCGAAGGCCGCTGCGTCGCGAGAATCAAGTGGATGCCGACCGCGCGCGCCATCTGCGCCAGGCGCGTGATCGATTCTTCCACGCCGTTGGTATCGACCATCATCAGGTCGGCCAGTTCGTCGATGACGATCACGATGTAGGGAAGCGGGCTATGCTCTTCTTCTCCCTGGCCGTTCTTCGAAGAGCGAAAGCGATTGGCCCTTTTCGAACGTGCGGTTGTACTGCTCGATGTTGCGGACGCCGCGCTGCGCCAGCAGTTTCAGGCGGCGCTCCATTTCGCGCGTGGCGTTGCGCAGGACGTTCGCGGCCACGCTCGGATCGGTGACGACCGGCGTGAAAAGATGCGGGATGTCGGCGTACAGGCCGAGTTCCAGCCGCTTGGGATCGACGAGCACCAGCTTCAGCTCGTCCGGCGTGGCTTTATAGAGCAAGCCCATCAGCAGGGAATTGATGAACACGCTCTTGCCGGTGCCCGTGGAACCGGCGATCAGCAGGTGCGGCATCTGTGTCAGGTCGGCGGCGCGAATGCGGCCGATCAGGTCCTTGCCGAGCGGAATCGTGAGTTTCGAGGGCGAATGCGAAAATTCGGGCGACTCGATCACGTCGCGCAGAGCGATCGTCTCGCGCCGCGCGTTCGGCACTTCGATGCCCACCGTCGATTTGCCGGGAATGCGCTCGATCAGAATGGACTCGGCGTTCAGCGCCAGGCAGAGATCCTCGGCCAGGCCGGTGATGCGGCTGTACTTGATTCCCGCCTCGGGCTTGAACTCGAAGGTCGTGACCACCGGGCCGGGATTGATCTGCGTGATGTGTCCGGCGACGTCGAATTCGGCGCACTTCTGCTCGATGGCGCGCGCGCATTCCTTTCAGCTCGCTTTCGTCCATCTTCTCGCCGCGCTCGGCGGGGTGCAGCAGATTGGTGGGACGGCAGTTTGATAATTGGTTTTGCCGTGCGCAATTTTCGGATCTCGGGCGCTCTTCTTCGGCGGCGGGGCGTAGGCTCGTCGCTCGTGGAATTTGATCACGGCGGGACCGCGCGGATCGGTGGGCGCGAACGACTTGGCTTCCGGCGTTTCTCATTCCTCTTCGTCTCGCTCTCCGCCACTTCCTTGGTCGAGACGCGCTGCTGCGCTACACGGGCGTGCGTCCCGAAATTTTGATTTCTTCCACTTTCTTTCGCAGCTGCCGCGGATTCGCGCTCCTCGCGCCATTCCTTCGACCCGTGCCGTCAATTTGCCCACCACGCCATCTTCAGCCAGCGGCTTTTTCGCCCACGTCGCCGCGGAACGTAAGCGAAAACGCTCGTGGTCAGAAACAGCGCCGCAAGCAAGAGTCGTCGCGGTGAAATGATGTTCGCCCCGATCGGATTGAAGGCGCCGCCTGTAATCCGCCGCAAGAATCGTGCCCAGCAAGCCCCCGCGGGCAGCGCGCCGCGCACCTCCGGCATGTGGATCAAGCTCCAATTCCGCGGCAGAACGAAACAGCAGCAGCCCCGATGCCAACAAGCTTCGCGACGGGACTCGCGATCAGGTGGCTCCGGAACCAGCGCATCGCCACCACAAACATCCCCACGGGAACAGAAACGCGGAGTAGCCGGCAAAGCTGGAAGAACAGATCCGCGATATGCGCGCCCACCGGGCCGATCCAGTTGCGCGCCGGCCCCGATGCCAGCGCCGACGCGGACACATTAAACGACGGGTCCTGCGGCGAATAGGACAGCAGGCTCAGTGCCAGCAAGCACCGCCAGGCTCAGCCCGACGAAGCCGATCATTTCGTTGAAGCGTTTGTTTTCAGTTGGCGTCAAGATTTGCACGAATCCGTCCTTGGGCTCCCAACACGGGACCCTACAAGTGTACCCCCGAAGCCCCGCGTGCGGGACTTGGCTAGGCTAAATTGGCTAGGGGAAGGCCTCCCGCGTAAGCTAGGGGAAGCGCGGGCGCTATCGCGCAGTGCCCCAAGGGAGGAACGCGAGCAACCAGACGACTATACCAAAGGGGCCAGGGCAGTAAAGACCCATATAGCCGCCGTGTTTCCATATGAAGCAAAGGCCAGCGGGCGACTGCGAGGCAGGTCGCAATACGCGCCGCTAGTGGATTTCGGGTTCGGGTATGGGCGCGGTTCCTTCCAGAAAATCGAAGTCGCAACCCTCGTCAGCCTGCTTGATGTGTTGCATAAATAGCTTGCCGTAGCCGCGAGGATAGATTCCCTCTTTCGGCCGCCAGGCAGCACGCCGCCGCGAGATCTCTTCCTAGAAACGCGCAGGTTGAGCGTCGCTGCCGCAACATCCAGCTCGATGAGTCGCCCTCCTTCAGCAGCGCCAGCGGGCCGCCTACAAACGATTCCGGAGAACATGGAGAACGCAGGCCCCATAATTGGTGCCACTCATCCGCGCGTCAGAGATGCGCACCATGTCGCGGACGCCCTGTTTCAGCAGCTTCTGCGGAATCGGGCAATGCCCCCACTCCGGCATTCCCGGAGCTCCCTTCGGCCCGGCGTTGCGCAACACCAGAACGCTGTCCGCATCCACATCCAGGCGGGATCGTCGATGCGCGCGTTCATGTCTTCGTAGTTGTCAAAGACTACGGCCCGCCCTGCGTGTTTCAAAAGCGCCTGGCTCTGCCGCCGCCGACTTTGATCACCGCTCCGTCGGGCGCAAAATTGCCATGCAGAACAGCCAACCCTCCGTTGGCAAACAGCGGATTTTCCAGTGTGCGAATCACATCAGGAATGTAAATTTCCGGCCCTCGGCGATGTTTTCTCCCAGCGTCTTGCCGGTAATGGTAAGGCAGTCTAACTTCAAGTGTGTAGCCAGCGCGCTTCAACAAAGCAGGCAGCCCGCCAGCGTAATAAAAATCTTCCATCAAATACTTTCCGCTGGGACGAATATTGGCCAGCACCGGCGTAAGTTTCGAAAGCTGATCGAAGCGCTCGAGTGTAAGCTCCATTCCCGCCCGCCCCGCCATTGCCAGCAAATGAATCACTGCGTTCGTCGAGCCACCCAGCGCCAGCAGGACTGTGATGGCGTTATCAAACGCAGCCGGGGTCAGTATGCCTCGCGGCTTCAGGTCCTCCCATACCATCTCCACAATCCGCCGCCCGGACCGTTCGCCATCTTGGGATGGTTCGAGTCCGCTGCGGGAATCGAGCTGGCCCCCGGCAAAGAAAAGCCCAGCGCTTCGACAAGGCTGGTCATGGTAGAAGCCGTGCCCATGGTCATACAGGTACCCGCCGAGCGCGCGATGCCTTCTTCAATCTGCGCCCAGGCTTGCTTATCGAAGATTGCCCGCGCGCCGCTCCGCCCAATACTTCCACACATCCGAGCCGCTGCCCAGAATCTCCCCGTGCCAGATTCCCCGCAACATCGGTCCTGCCGGAACATAAATCGCCGGGACGTTCATGCTGATCGCGCCCATCATTAGCCCCGGCGTCGTCTTGTCGCACCCTCCCAGCAGAACGCCCCCATCACCGGGATACGAGCGCAGCAGCTCCTCAGTCTCCATCGCCAGCAAATTGCGATACATCATGGTGGTGGGCTTTTTGAGTGTTTCGCCCAGAGAGAGCGCGGGCATCTCCATCGGAAACCCTCCCGCCTGCCAGACGCCGCGCTTCACATCTTCGGCCATTTCACGCATCGCGCTGTGGCACGGGTTGGCCTCGCTCCAGGTGTTGACGATGGCGATAACGGGTTTGCCCGATAGTCCGCCGGAATGCATCCCATCGAAGCGGCGCGCGAGCGATGCCCGAAGGAGCGCAGATCTTCCGGACCGAACCAGCGATAGCTTCTTAAAGTTTCAGGAGTTTTCTTTGGCATGAGATCGACCGGATTTTCCTGCGCGCGTGGCGCGAAAAAGAGGATTGAAGAGGCGCTTTAACCCGCGTGCGCGGAGTAGTGTATTGTAGACAGCCGAAGTTTGCGAGTTGAAACTCGGCAGGAACTTCAGTCACTTGAATCATCAGATTGCGACTTGGTACTCATGAAAAGGACGACGATTCTCTTGTTGTGCGGCGGCAAAGAAGAACCACCGCTCACGCTGCTGGACGGACTGCGCGACACAGAAAATATTGTGGTCGCAGACTCGCCGGACGGGTTCGGTGCCGCGGCCCCGGAAGCCGAAGTGATTTTTAATTGGTCGGGCGGACTATCGCTCTTTCGCGAAGTGTTCCTGATGTGCCCCAGCCTGCGCTGGGTACATTCGCGTTCGGCAGGACTGGAACGCTCGCTTTTTTCCGAACTCGTGGCGAAAGATATTCCCCTGACCAACGGGAGCGGCGTTTTCAGCCCATCGCTCGGCGAATTCACGCTTGCCGCAATTTTGTATTTCGCGAAGGATTTCCGCCGGATGATTCGCAATCAAATGGCGGGCGCATGGTCACAATTCGATGTGGAGATGGTGTCGGGGAAAACTCTGGGCATCGTCGGATACGGCGACATCGGCCGAGCCATTGCGACGAGATGCCGCGGAGTGGAAATGAAGATACTGGCTCTGAAGCGGCATCTGCCGGCTAATCCGAAATCGGACTCCTTGGTCGATCACTATTTCGGCGGGGACAGACTAACCGAAATGATCGCGCTATGCGATTACGTCGCCGTCGCGGCGCCGCTCACACCTGAAACCCGTGGGATGGTCGGCCTCCCGGAATTTGCGGCAATGAAAGAATCGGCTGTGGTGATCAACGTAGGACGAGGTCCGGTCATCGACGAGAAGGCGATGATCGCGGCCCTCTCGGAAGGGCGGATAAGAGGGGCGGCGCTGGATGTGTTTGACGAAGAGCCGCTGCCGAAGGGCCATCCCTTCTACAAAATGGAAAACGTGCTGCTTTCGCCGCATTGCGCCGATCACACCGCGGAATGGCTCGACGACGCGATGCGCTTTTTTGTCGCGCAGTTCGAGCGCTACCGCAAGGGCGAGCCGCTATTGAACGTAGTCGACAAGAAGCTGGGATACTGAGCTGCGCCAGAGGACTCGGACTGAAATGTACGCGCGAAAACTGGTTGCGGAAATCGTGATCGGAGGCGAGCGGCGACCGATGCCTCTCGATTGGTTGGACAGTTTCTGCATGCGGAATTTCACGGGCTCGGCGGAATTTGACGATACGCTTCCCACCGGCGAGGGTCGGCTTGAGGCGGGGCTGCGCGTTCAACCCGAGCGATTGGCCGCCGCTATGAGCGATTGGTTTACGAAACGCGGCAAGGGAAACGGTCAGCAGGTCGGGGTTGAAATAAGGGAATTAGCCAGGTAAAAGCCGCGAGTGAATGGTAGAGCTAGCGCTTCTGGCGCGCGCGTGTTCTTTGCTGGATTGAGCGTTCACAATCTATTCGCGCTCGGCGTGCTGCTATAATTTGCTTTTGCGCCTATGGCCACGTTCTCCATCGACAATTTCGGTTGCCGCGCGACGGAAGCAGACGCCGTCGCAATACGCCATGCCATGCTCGCCGAAGGCTGGTCGCAGGCGGTCGAACGCGAGGGCGCCGAAGTAGTGATTCTTAATACGTGCACGGTGACTTCGGCCGCCGATGCGCAATCGCGCGAAGCGATCCGCAAAATTCATCGCGCGAATCCCGCAGCGCGCATCATCGTCACGGGTTGCTACGCGCAAAGAGCGCCCGAGGAAATCGCGGCTCTCGAAGGTGTCGCCTGCGTTGTGGGAAATTCGCGGCAAGGCGAAATCCCGGGCTTGGCGCGTGATTTTTTCCCTCTCGCAAATCTCCGCAGCACGATGGATGAAGCAGGCTCCGTCGCGCCCGTTTTGGTTGAGGACATTCGGGACGAAACGAACGTTCAGACCGGGGATACCGAATCGCTAGCCGGTGATGCGACGCGGCCCATATTGAAGATTCAAGACGGCTGCAACAACCGCTGCGGTTACTGTATTATTCCGGCGGTTCGCGGACGCAGCCGCAGCCTGCCTCCGGACGAGGTAGTCGCGTCGGTGCGCCGCTATGTGGGAGCGGGCGTGCGCGAAGTGGTTCTCAGCGGCATCAATCTGGGGAGTTATGGCCGTGATTTTGTGCCGCGCGTGCCTCTCGCTTCGGTTGTTCGGCGCATCCTCGACGAGACCGTCCTCGAACAGCTTCGCTTCAGCTCGATCGAGCCGCAGCACATCACGGAAGATTTCGTTGCGCTCGTTGGCTTCTCGCAACGGATCGCTCCGCATTTCCACGCGCCGCTGCAATCCGGATCCGGTCGCATGTTGCGCGCGATGCGCCGCTGGTATCGCGCCGAACATTATGCTGCGCGCGTCGAGCTGATCCGCAAAATGCTGCCGAATGCCGCGATCGGCGCCGATGTGATCGCCGGCTTCCCCGGCGAAACCGAAGGTGACTTTGAAGCGACGGCCTCGTTCGTAAGCAGCATGCCCTTTACGTATCTGCACGTATTTTCCTTTTCGGCCCGCCCCGGCACCGAAGCGGCAAGGCTGCCGAACCAAATTCCCGCGGCCGCCATTCGCGAACGGGCCCGCACCCTGCGCGGCATCGGCGAACAAAAGGCGCGCGCCTTTCGCGTGGCGCAATCGGGCAAGCCAATTCGCGCGCTTACATTGGGACGCGCAACCGAGGCTTGGACCGAAGCTGTCACGCCGAATTATTTGAAAGTCCGCATTGCGGGACAATGTGCCCGCAATCGGTGGCACGAAGTGCGGCTCACGCCTGACTCTCAAGAAATCGTCTCGTCACGCGCTCTTTGAGTTTTTCTCTGCATTTCTGCGCTGCGTCCCGCTTTTGATTTGCTTCCGGTTTCGCTTGTGAGTGTCCGCGTTTCCTATTTCCGTTTTTTCGCGTGGGTTGCTACGATGGCTGTTCGCTTCAATCAAGTAAATCCGGCCGCGCGGTCCGTGTGGGAGCCCGATGCGTCCAACTCAACCCGAGGAGACTCAAGTAAATGGCTGGCGGAAATAAAGTTGGCATTCTTACAGGCGGAGGCGACGTGCCCGGCCTGAATCCCGTGATCAAGTCCGTGGTGTACGGCACCACCGCGCAGGGCCGCGAAGTAATCGGCATCCGTAAAGGCTGGGCAGGCCTAACGTACATGAACGGCCCTGACGATCCGACGTACGTCTGGCCGCTCACGCGCGAAAATACGCGTTCGATCGAACGGACGGGCGGCACGGTGCTGCACACGTCGCGCACGAATCCGCGGAAGGTCACGCAAGCCAAGCTGCCGAACACGCTCACGGCCGACCAGATCAAAAAGTTGCCGTTTGACGGCAAAGTTTACAATCTCACGTCCGTCGTCATCGAAAACCTCGAAAAGCTCGGCATCGGCACGCTCGTCGCGATCGGCGGCGACGATACGCTTAGCTTCGCTTCGGCGCTTTCGAAGGCCGGTTTTCCCACCATTGCCGTTCCCAAGACGATGGACAATGACGTACAGAGCACCGAATACTGCATCGGCTTTTCAACGGCGATTACGCGCGCACGCGATGCAATCACGCGCCAGCGCACGACAATAGGCTCCCATGAACGCATCGGCATCTTCCGGATTTTCGGCCGCGACGCCGGCTTCACCGCACTCTACACCGCCTATGTCACTTCGATTCGGTGCCTGATCCCCGAATATCCGTTTGACGTCGACCGTATCTGCAGCCTGCTCGTCGAAGACAAGAAGAAGAATCCCAGCGGTTATGCACTTGTTGTCGCGTCCGAAGGTGCGATGTGGACGGAGGGCGAAGTGGAAGAATACGGCGAGGCCGACGCTTTCGGCCACCGCAAAAAGGTCGATATCGGGCAGGCGCTCGGCGAAGAGATCCGCAAGCGCACCGGCAACGAAATGGTGATCAGCGATCTTACGTACGATCTTCGCAGCGGCGAGCCGGACACGCTTGATCAGATCGTTGGTCTCACGTTTGGCAACATCGCCGTGAAACTAATCGGCGATGGACTCACCGGCCGAATGGTCGCCGTTCAGAACGGCCGATATACGCACGTCCCAATTCCCGAAGCCTCACTCGGACCGCGCAAAGTCGATATCGAACGGCTCTATAACACACAGCGCTATCGGCCGAGCTACGCATCAAAACTCGACGCCCCGCTCTTTTTCAGCGGCTTCTAAGCCGCGGCACGTCTACACGACGATTTCGCAATGCTGGCTTCCGCAGGACGGCCGGCGACTTGTCGAAGCTGCTCGAAAACTACTCCGCCACAGACTTAGCCGACCTTCTCGCCTATCTGCAACAGAAGTAGCGCTTGGCCGCCCGCGATGCGCTATGGACCGGCGTGCGAAGCCTCAGTTTGCTGTGGGCTTTTCGATGCGATCAATGACGATGGTATCGACTGGGGCTTTGATCGATTTGAGTTGAAGGCCGAGTTGCTCCTCCAGGGCAGTCCAGAGCGATGGACGCGATGCGTTTGCTGCGGAGTCGGGAGTCCCGCCACTGTTCGGTTCTGTTAGCTGCCTCGTCCATCGCAAAGTGAAGGTGTAATTGCCTGAGAGTGCCGTTTTGTCCTCGACTATCCGGCCGCCAAGTTCCGGCTGCCGGGAGAGAATCTTTGCAAAAGTGCTGATAGGGACTTCGGTCTCGACGGCCGTCATTGCATTGCCTTCGCCGTCCACAGAGCTGCCCGAATGCACGTTGCCACCGATGCTCGCTGGAGATCTGTCTTTGGCGGATGTGAATTTAGCGCCGCTCTTCGTGACGACCAGAGCGTAGGCGGGGAGTTCCTTCGTGTTATGACTGACGCTTATGTGGAAGCGGTCAGCGAGTAGAGAACGCATCATCGATTTGAAGATTTCTTCCTGGCGCTGTTGCTCACGTGAGAGCTTTTGATATGAGGCGAAGGACGCGTCGTCTATTTTTGCGTCGATGCTGTATTTATCGGAATTGATCCAGGCGGGGCCGCCTGAGACCTGAAAGCTTTCGACGCCGTAGGCGAATTGGATGAGGTCCTTCGCCGTTACGCCGGTTGCCACGTAACGACTTCCCACAAGCCCCATGTCAATGTGTGTGCCGATGTAATCGCGGGGATTTGGATCGGGCTTGATGGATGCGACCTCGAAAGATCGCGCTGGTTCGGTGGCGGATTGGGCGCGGAGCGAAGATGCAACGAGGGCGGCGGCGCAGAGGGCCATCGTGCAGACCAGCGGGCTCCCTCGAAACAATCGCGTTTTATTGAACATGCGATGTGCCGTTCGCATGATGAGGAAGCTTACACCACGGAACACTGAGGAAATATAGAAATGTCCGAGCCGAGAGTTTTGTTGCGACAGCTGCACGCGGCGCGCTTGTGGCGCTACGGTGCTCTGCGATTTTTTCGCGTTTTCCCAACGCTCACGCGTTGGGCTAGGGTTATGCCGACCACACGGGGCTGCATTTGTGGGCTAATGTGGGGACATCAGTTTGGTGTGGGCTTTTCGATGTGGTCTATGACGATGGTTTCCTGCGAGCCTTTGGCGGGTACGCGACGGCAATAGACGATAACGCCTTGTTATCGCGAGGCAGCACAGCCTGCGCTGTTCGAACTTATGTAGAGCGCGCAGAGTGCCGCGCTGAAGACCGCGGCTCTACGTTTAAACTTTCCCTGCCATCGGCCGCCGTCTGCGTGAATGGACGGTGCGGCGGGGTTGGATGTAGCATCCGCCTGAAGTAATGTTGCATGCATCGAATCCGAGGCCATCTCAAGAAGCTAAAGGGGGACTTATGCGTTTACGACGATTGGTGGCGCTTGCGTTTGCGGCGGCGCTGTTTTTGCCGGCGCTGCTTCTTGAGGGAGGTGCTTTTGCGCAGGCGGCGCAGAAAAGCGCGCCCGCTCTTGCGCAGCCCGCCGGAGCTCCCGTCGTCGTCGGAGGCAAGACCTTGTTTTATGTGCCAGCGAGAATGTTCACGTTTTCTCCCGAGGATCGGGCGAAGGCAATTGCCGAACGCGTGAGCTGGCTCTCGCGGCAGTCGCCGGAGCGGATACGCGCGATCCATACCGAGGATGCGGAAACGACGACGGCGATCGTATCGGACGAGGTTGTGATCGCCACCATCACCGACGGGGACGCCAAGGCAGCCGGCAAGACTCGCGAGGCTCTGGCCGAGCAGTACACGGAGGAGATTCGAGACAGGGCGCTGGCCTTACGCCAGCAGTATGGGTTGCGAACGATATTGCTTGGCTCTCTCTACTTTTTGATTGCGACGGCGGCGTTGGTGGCCGTGTTCAAGCTGCTTGCGTACGCCTTCTCAGGCCTGTACAGCCAGCTCGAAAAGTGGCACGGCACCTACATCCGCTCGATTCGAATTCAGAAGCTCGAACTGATTCCCGCCGAGCGCATCACCGGATTTCTTCAGACGCTGTCTCAGGTGCTGAGGCTGCTGGCTTCTTTGCTTCTGCTCTACGCATATATCGCGCTGGTTACGAGCTTTTTCCCTTGGACGCAGGGATATACGGCGGTGCTGCTGAATTATTTTCTGGCTCCGCTGCGAATCGTCGGGCAGGCGTTCACCGCTTACCTGCCCAACCTGTTTTTCCTGATTGTGATCTTTGTAGTGGCCTACTATCTGAGCAAGTTCGTGAAGTTCGTGTTCCGCGAAGTCAGCAGGGGAACGTTATCGCTCCCCGGCTTTTATCCGGAATGGGCGATGCCCACATACAAGATCGCGCGGTTCTTGATTGTGGTCTTTACGATCATCGTCGCTTTTCCTTATCTGCCCGGATCTCAATCTCCGGCGTTCCAGGGAGTCTCGATATTTTTTGGATTGTTGCTTTCGCTGGGGTCGTCTTCGGCGATTTCGAATGTGGTGGCCGGGACGGTGCTGACGTATACGCGAGCCTTTCAGCTTGGCGACAGGGTGCAAATTGGAGATACAACCGGCGACGTGGTGGAAAAAACGCTGCTCATTACGCGTGTGCGCACCATAAAGAACGTGGATATAGCCGTGCCCAACGCCATGGTGCTTACCAGCCATATCGTAAACTTCAGCGCCGTGGCCAGGCGAGAGGGCTTGGTGTTGCACACGAGCGTCACAATTGGTTACGACACACCATGGAGGCAGATACACGAGCTGCTGATCAGCGCTGCGCAATCGACGGCGAACACTCGGAAAGAGCCTAAGCCGTACGTGCTGCAAACCGCATTGAACGACTTTTACGTCAACTACGAGATCAATGCATTTACCGACCACGCGAGCGTGATGGCGCAGACCTATTCCGAACTGCACCAGAATATTCAGGACAAGTTTTACGAGGCGGGTGTGGAGATCATGTCGCCGCATTATTTCGGAGTTCGCGACGGGAACGGCGTCGCGATTCCCGATCAGTATTTGCCGAAGGGCTATACGGCTCCGGGTTTTCGCGTAATATCGGCAATTGAGCACGTGGCCAGCGGTAAGAATGGGCCAGGGGCTGCGCCAGAGCCAAAATAGAGAAGGAGGCACTCCCGGCGGCATTCCATCGAGGGAAAATCTCAAACCGCGGTGCGCCCTCGTGTTTCTTATCTACGAAGTGGCGAAACGCAATTCCGTATAAAAACCGGAGTGGACGGCCCGCTTCCTGGCCGCCCTCCGACAGGGCCTCATTGTGAACGAATGCGCGGATCAAGGGCCTACGTGTGTCTGCAACAGCCGGACGCCGGACGGCGCAACTACGCTATCACTCTGTTCAGCGGTGATAAAAACGTTAAAATCCTTCGACGTAGTCACCACCTTCAATTCGCCCTTGAGGTTGTTATCCACGCCGATAGCTCCCTGCTTCACCGCCTCCCCTCCGTTCGCGCGAACCCATACGATGTAAGTGTTTTCGGACGGAGTCAGAGTTGACGGATGGGCAAGATGGTTCACCTTTATGTCAAGTTTCATGTTGCCGTTGTCCTTGTCTGTTTGGACTTGGACGGTTCCGCTCGCTGCGGGAACGGTGCTGTCTGCCGTCATGCGGTATTCCTTGCCACCGGAGAACGGCCAAATCGCGAGTAACGACACCAAAAGCAATGCGGTTTTCATACTTGCAAACCTCCTGGGAAGAAATCCCCCATCAAATAAATCGCAAACTCCAACTGTGCTCTATCAGCAAGGGCAGCCACGCACTATGGGGATATTGGCAGGTGCGAAGAACGCGCGGTCTTGGATACTGTTGCAGCCGTAACTTAGACTGGGGCAGAACGGAGCGCAATCGGGAGATAAGCTGAGGAATCAAGGTGAATGGCAGTAGAAGTCCAGCGTTATTGCAGAACGTGGACGTCTTCGGGGAGGCTTGGGACGAAGGAGCAGTCGGCGGAGGCGGGGCAGGTTAGGGTGCCGACCTGGACGAGATGGACGGGCGAGGCGTCTGGGAACATTGTGCCGAAATTGATGGAGCGGAGTTTATCGGCGAAGGGGCGAAGCTGATCGCTGCCGCTGAGAAATTTTACGTCGGCGACTTGCGTGGAAGAGCCGTCGGCGCCGGCTGGGGAGAGCAGAAGCGCGAACTGGGCTTCAGCTTGCGAAGCGGCCTTCTGGTCGAGTAGTTTGCCGACGCTGAATGTACGCTGTTCGACGAGTTCCGACTTGGCTTTGTCCACCATTGCATCGATTTTTTGATTGCCGCCGAGAAGCAGGATCAGGTGGGCGCGCGTATCGGGATCGGGTTGGCGCGCCGCAAGGGCTTGCGCGTAGACATCCGCGGCTTGCTCTTTCTGCCCCTGCTTGGCGAGGATTTGTCCCACGTGGTCGCCGACTACGCCATGCTGGCTGACAAGCCAAGCCGGGCGGATGTAGCGCGCGGCTCTCGCGAGATCGCCCTGTTGAAAGTAAACCCAGCCGAGCGTGTCCCAAAAAGCGGCGAGGCTTTCGCCCATCTGATATTGCTGCAGGCTCACATGCGACAGATCAACATTGCGCAGGGCGGCAGACATTGAGTCGACAGCGGATTCGGCGTACTGCTGCGCCTTATCGAGTTGGACCTTCTTGTCGGCGAACTCGTAGGCGATGTCGTTCCAGGTGCCCGGCGTAGGGGAAAGCTGGGCGGCGTGGCCAAACGCGGCAACGGCTTTGTCGTTCGCACCGGTGTTGATGTAGGCGGTGCCGAGTGCGATCTGGACAGAAGCATCGTCAGGCGCAAGCGCGGAGGCTTTTTCGAGCGGAGCGACTGCATCGGCGTAGTTGTGCTGGATTTCGAGAGTGCCGCCGAGTTGCGAAAGCGCCAAGAGATTCAGCGGATCGATTTCAAGTTCCTTTTTGTAGGCCGCGACGGCCTCGTCGTATTTGCCGGCGCGTGCGAGCACGAGCCCGAGATAGCTGTTCGTGTGCTGGTCGTAGGGATTGATTTCGAGCTGCTTGTGAAATGCGTTGACGGCGTCGTCGTATTTGCCTTCGTCGCCGTAAGCGATACCGAGTTCGTTCCACAAGGTCTTTTCATACTTTTTGGGGTCGAGCGCGATTACGCGCTGAAAGAGCGGAATGGCGGTTTGCGCGTCATGTCCGTGCAACGCGACTTCGGCTGCGTCCATTACGTCTTCGACCTTGGCTGTTTGCGGGACCTGTGGCGCGCCAGTGGAGGCATTTTGCAGATGGAGAGACTGGCTCTCGTCGGATTCGACGGCGTGCGCGAAAGCGAGGTAATCGCCGGTGCGATCGGCGGGGAGTTCGTGCATTTTGAAATTCAGAGTGCGCTCGCCCGTGAGCGTCTGGCCATTGAGTGTATATGTCGATCTGAAATCGGCGTAATCGCGTGAGACGGCGACGCCGACCGGCGCGCTTACCTCGAAATTTTGGGGCAGAGTGAGTTTCAGGCTGACGTTGACCGCGAGCGGGCTGCCGAGCTTGATGGGTTCGGAGTTGTCGTCGTTGGCGCTCGGTAGTCCGATTGCGAGCAGCGGAAGTTTTACGGCGGACTCTTTGCTCGTCCACGAGAGAAAACCATCTTCGGTGAAATGAATCGTGATTTCAAAAGGGCCGCGCGTGTCAGCCGGATCGCTGGTTTCGACAGAGGTGGCGTCGGCATTGAGACCGTCGCGCCGCAGTATGGCAGCGCCGATCTGCTTCCACTGAACCTGCGCCGTATGGCGAAACGCAAGGCGAAGGATAAGTTCCTGATCGCCGCGCACGGAATAATGGACCGTGCCGCTGAGCTTGCCCAAATCGCTGACCGCGGCGACAGTTTCGACTTTTTGAGAAGCGAGAAACGGAGGATCGGCGGGCGTGCGAACGATGCGGCCTTTCCCGTCCGGCGCGACGAGCAGGGCCGATTTGTCACGCAGCGAAGCGACCAACATGCGGAAGGGCGCGACTTCGGCAGTGGAGTCCATCCAAATGAGATTGTCGCTTTCGGGAACGGCTGTAATCACATGATCGAATTGAGACGGCGAAGGCATCGATTCGTCGAGCTTGCCGCTGGCGGGGATCAGGGCGACGTCTGAGGAAATGCCGACGGCGCGCATCATGGCGGCGAGCAACGTGGCTTTGTCTTTGCAGTCGCCATATTTGTTTGCGAACACTTCGCCTGCCGAGTGCGGCTGGTAGCGTCCGAGGCCGAAGGAGAGGCTTACGTAGCGAATGTCTTCCGCGACGTAATTGTAGAGCGGCCGAATTTTCTCGAGTTCGGTGGTTTTCCCCTGTGTAAGTTCGGTGACTTTGGCGCGAATTTCGGGCGTGGGATCGGTGCGGCCCTGCTCGAGCTTCGCGTACCACTGCGCGACGTCGTCCCAATTCTTGAAGGTGGTGAACTGCACGTCCGGCGGCTTGGGCGTTGTGTCGTCCGCTTGCTTCTGCTGGTCGTCCTGGGAAGGATGCGTGAGTTGCGAATGCTTCCAGGTGTAGATCACACGGCCGTTGTCGTGAGCGGTTTTGTATTCGCCGCCGGGCGAGGCGAGTTTCACGGCGCGGCCATCGGGGAGATTCACTTCGAGCGTTTCGTCGAGGATGATCGCGCCCTTCAGGAAATTTTGCGTGTACCAGAATTCTCCTTCGGCGAGAGGCGTGACGAGGCGCGTATCGACGTCGTATTCGAGAGTGTCGCCGGGCTGGAGCGAGGGGACGGTGATGCGCTTTTCTTTGAAGTCGGTGTAGACGGGCGCGTCGCGCGTGACGCTCGGCGTCATTTCCTTCACGGCGGAAGCGTCGGCGGTGATTATCTTTCCATCCGGCTTTTGGACGCGGACATATTGAATCGTTATCTGCTCGTTGGTGGAGCTGTAGCCGAAGGTGAGCTCGCCAAGGGCCTGTACGCCGGCGGCGGTGTGGACGCTGACGCGCGCGATGTATTCGCGTTCGCCGGTGCCGTCGTTTTCGAAGCGGACTTTGGTGGTGTACTGATCGAAGACGAAGGGCTCATTGGAGTAGTCGGTTTTTTGTGGTGCAGATTGCGGGCCGGGCGATGTGGTTTGTGACGGCGATGCCGTAGCGGTGGAACGTGGCGTGGCAGGCTGAACAGGATTTTCTTGAGCGGCGCTGTGCCATGAGACGCAAAAGATGAAGAGCAAGGCGATCAATAATCGTTTCATGCAGATTCCAATCCGGACCTTGGCCTAGGCCGGTAGTGTATGCACCGGAGGATTCGAGGTAAAGGCAATGTGTGGGGCTTGGTGATGAAATGTAAACTGTGCGGCGAGTGCTTCGTCATCCGGTTGTGCTGAATAGCTAGCGGACCGCCGTAAATTCTATGCAATCGGGCGTTTGTTTGGTCGGCAGGCGCTCGAGCACTTTCAGCGTGGCCGGAT
Organism: uncultured Acidobacteriota bacterium; assembly: GCA_963753205.1. Taxonomy (GTDB): domain Bacteria; phylum Acidobacteriota; class Terriglobia; order Acidiferrales; family UBA7541; genus Palsa-295. The sequence goes on from CAVWBL010000011.1 coordinate 215,151, forward strand.
CGATTACATCTATTTGATTGTTGACCATGGCGCTGACATAGATTTCGTGATTGAACGGATTGATCGCGAGGGAGCCGGTGCCCGAACCCAGGTCATCGGTGGCGGAGGCCAAAACTTTGCGGGTCTTCGGGTCGATTTTCCACACGCGGACAGGCCCTGTGCCCCATGCTTTGTTGGAGTGCGGCGACCCAGAGCCCATCAAGTAATAAAAGCCGTGTGAGCCGAATTTGCCGACGAAGGCCCAGCCATCGACGGGAATGGAGAAAGCGAGTGAGTCGTCCGAGATCCGGTAGAAGGAGACTTTTCCTTCTTCCAGATTTGTCACGAACCATTTTCCGTCCGGGCTAATCGTCATGCGGTGATTGGCGGAGGTGGTGTCGATGGTGCTGACGATCTTGCGATCGGGAATATCGAGAATGGAAATTGTCTTCGAGCGCGTATTGCTCGCAAACGCCTGCTTTTCGTCCGCGGTCACGGCGAGCATATGCGTCCAAGGCGAGCCGCTGGGAATTGTGGCGATGATTTTCGGTTTGCGCGGGTCGATCAGCAGAATCGATTGCGCCAATTCGGACGTGACGTAAAGGGTGCCGCTGCGCCCGACCCACAGACCGTGTGGACGCAGATACGTTCCTGTATCGAGCGATGCGATCTTTTTGCAATCCGACGTGCGGAAGAATTCTACGACGTGTTCGTTGGTTCCGGGCACGCCGATGTTGGTCGAGCCATAAAGCGGAATGTATGCGGTGCGCCCATCGAGTGAGAAGGCAGCTTCGTGCGGACTCATGGCGCCAGCTTTGGCGTCGCAGACCGGCTGATCCGTATCGGCGTCGTAGATTGTTGCGCCGGGCAGGCCCTTTTCGACGACGATCATCAAATGCCTGTGTTGCGGAGCGTTCTGCTCCCGCGGTGGAGCTGCCGAAGAAAAGCTCACGATCGCCAGCGCCGGAATCGCTAGGAGTAATAGGCCTTTCATTGCGCCCCCTTTGCGCAAGCTGCATAGTGCGGTCGCGCGCGGTGGCATCTTACGCCAGTTTTGCGGCATCAAAATGCTTTGCGAGAAGTTTCTTTGCGGTCCGAAGCTGCTGCGGAAACGGGCACTTTCGTCTCCATTTTTCCACAGTGAAGGCGGTTGACAGTTGCTGGTGTTTTACCTATACTTAGCGGCTGTCTAGGGCATTTTGTATCTGGTGTTGTATCTGGTGGTGATTAGGGAAGTCTTCCTAACCCCGGAACAGAGAAGGACGGAACGGGGTCGGGAAGGGCGGCCGGAATGGGGCGCCAGCCCCGAAAAGCCGTAAGAGCCTCTCCGCTTATAGCAGATGCAGCTCACTCCTGAAGGGTGAAGCGTCTTCGCGGAGTACCTGGGTTTCCCCTCGGGAAGGGCGAGCTTCTTCTGTTCATGCACCCGCAGATGTCTGCGCGGGACGTTGATCCGCGCGCCGATTTACGACGATCACATTTGAATCGCTAGGGAGGTTTGGCGTGCCGACGTTTGCGCAACTGGTGCGTTACGGCCGGGAAAAGATCAAGACGAAGACGAAGTCTCCGGCGTTGGAAGGATGCCCGGAGAAGCGTGGGGTTTGCGTTCGCGTGTACACGCAGACGCCGAAGAAGCCGAACTCCGCCTTGCGCAAGGTTGCGCGTGCGCGCCTGACGAACAGCGCCGAGGTGACGACGTACATTCCCGGCATCGGGCACAACTTGCAGGAGCACTCGATCGTGCTCGTGCGCGGCGGTCGCGTGAAGGACCTGCCGGGCGTTCGCTATCACATTGTTCGCGGCACGCTGGATGCGGCCGGAGTGGAAAATCGCAAGCAAGGGCGCTCAAAATACGGCGCCAAGCGGCCTAAAGCAGCCGCTTCGAAGTAAGGCACGGGAGATTAGAGAATGCCTCGTAAAGGATGGGTACTTCGCCGAAAGATTCTGGGAGATCCGGTCTACGGCAGCGACCTGGTGCAGAAGTTCATTTCGAGCATGATGTATGACGGGAAGCGCTCGACCGCGCAGACGATTTTCTATAGGGCCATGGACCAGGTGGCGAAGGCGTCGAATGACGATGCGTTTACTCTTTTCAAGAAGGCCGTCGAAAACTGCAAGCCGATGCTGGAAGTGAAGACGCGGCGCGTGGGCGGCGCAAACTATCAGGTTCCCGTCGAGGTCAATCCGTTTCGCAGGCAGTCGCTGGCGATTCATTGGCTGGTCCTGTATTCGCGGACGCGCGGCGGCAAGTCGATGACGGATAAGTTGGCGGGCGAGATTCTGGATGCGGCGAACGGCCGCGGCGGCGCGGTGAAAAAGAAGGAAGACGTGCACCGCATGGCAGAGGCGAACAAGGCCTTCGCGCACTACCGGTGGTAAGCGGAATTTTCTAGCGGGGAAGCGAATTTAGATCATGGCAAGGCAAGTACAACTCGATCAGACCCGTAACATCGGGATTATGGCGCACATCGATGCGGGGAAGACGACCTGCACCGAGCGCATCCTGTTCTATACGGGTGTGACCTATAAGATCGGCGAGGTCCACGAAGGCACGGCCACGATGGACTGGATGGAGCAAGAGCGCGAGCGGGGTATCACGATCACCTCCGCGGCGACGACGGCTTCATGGAAACGGTTCGACAAGACGTATCGCATCAACATTATCGATACGCCGGGGCACGTGGATTTTACGGTGGAAGTGGAGCGGTCGCTGCGCGTGCTGGACGGCGCGGTGGCTGTGTTCGACGCGGTGGCGGGCGTGCAGCCGCAGTCAGAGACGGTGTGGCGGCAGGCGGACAAGTATCGCGTGCCGCGTATCGCGTTTATCAATAAGATGGACCGCATCGGCGCGGATTTCGATCATTCGCTTCGCTCGATGCGTCAACGCCTTTCAGCCCACCCCGTTCCCGTGACTTACCCCATTGGACGCGAAGATAATTTCATCGGCGTGATCGATTTCATTGAAGAGCGCGCCCTTGTGTGGAAAAACGAAACTCTCGGCGCGGAATACGAAATCCTTCCCCTCGAAAAACTCTGGGACGCCGAATACCGCAAGTCTCGCCCCGAAATCGAGAAGGCTGTCGTGGCTGCCGGACTAAGTCCGGAATTTTACAAAGAACACCGCGAAAAGGTGGTCGAATACATCGCCGAGCACGACGACGCCATTCTTACCAAATATCTCGAACAACACACGCTTGAACCGGCCGAACTGCGTGCGTCGCTCCGTCGTTCGACGATCGCATTGAAGCTGGTACCCGTAATTGCGGGCTCCGCCTTTAAAAACAAGGGCGTACAGCCGCTTCTTGATGCCGTGATCGATTATCTGCCTTCGCCGGTTGACGTTCCGCCTGTCGAAGGAGTTGAGCCCGATACGGATGAACCGGAGCTTCGCCGGGCCTCGGACGATCAGCCCTTTTCGGCTCTGGCTTTTAAGATCATGAATGATCCGTACGTCGGCCACCTCACTTTTATCCGCGTCTATTCCGGCGTTCTGAAGACCAGCCAGTTTGTTTACAATTCCAGCAGAAAAACGCGTGAGCGCGTAGGTCGCCTGCTCCGCATGCACGCCAATAAGCGCGAAGAAATCGAATCGATCGAAGCCGGCGACATTGCCGCGGCCGTCGGCCTGAAGAACGTCACCACGGGCGACACGCTCTGTAGCGAAGACAAGCCGATCGTTCTCGAATCCATTGTATTTCCGATGCCCGTGATTTCCGTAGCGATCGAACCGAAGACCAAGGCCGACCAGGAAAAAATGGGCACCGCGCTGGGTAAGCTGGCCCAGGAAGATCCTACCTTTCGGGTTCACAGCGATGCGGAGACGGGCCAGACCTTGATCTCCGGCATGGGCGAACTTCATCTGGAGATTATCGTCGACCGCATGATGCGTGAGTTCAACGTGCAGGCGAATGTGGGGCGCCCGCAGGTAGCCTATCGCGAGACGATCCTGAAGCCCGCGGAAGCGGAGCATAAACACATCAAGCAGTCCGGCGGGCGTGGTCAGTACGGACATGTGAAGCTTACGGTGCAGCCGCTGCCTCATAACGGCAATCAGTCTGACATGCACGAAATGTCGACGGACGAACTGGACGAACTGGCCAAGCAGATCGTGGGCAAGGGCGGGAAATGGCGCTTTAACAAAGAGCGCCGCCTCCTTTTCATCGATAAGACCATAGGGGGGTCGATTCCCAAGGAATTCATCGCGCCCATCGAAGATGGCGTCGCCGAAGCGATGGAAAGCGGTGTTCTGGCCGGTTATGAGATGACCGATCTTGCGGTTGTCGTTGTCGACGGCAGCTATCACGACGTCGACAGCTCGGAAATGGCGTTCAAGATCGCGGGCTCGATGGCGTTTAAGGAAGCGGTGCGCCGGGCGGGTCCGAAATTGCTCGAGCCGATCATGCGCGTGGAAGTGGTAGTTCCGGAAGATTATATGGGACCGGTCATTGCGGACCTGAACTCGCGGCGCGGCCAACTGCAAGGGCGCGAATCGCGAACTGGAAGCGAGATCATCAACGTGCAGGTACCGCTGGCGGAGATGTTCGGTTATGCGACGGACATTCGCAGCAAGACGCAAGGGCGCGGCAGTTTCACAATGCACTTTTCGCATTATCAGCAGGCACCGCCTAACATCGCCGATGACGTGATCGGCAAGAACGGCGGCGGGCAGAAGAGATAGCGGCTTCGGACCAACCACAGGATCAAAAGAACGTAGAGAAGTATCGAGGAGCGGAGAGCGATGGCGAAGGAGAAATTCGAACGGAGCAAGCCGCACGTCAATATTGGGACGATCGGGCACATTGACCACGGCAAGACGACCCTGACGGCGGCGATCACGAAGGTGCTGTCGAAGAACAACCCGAAGGTGGCGTTCCGGGCGTTTGATTCGATCGACAACGCGCCGGAAGAGCGCGAGCGCGGAATTACGATTGCGGTGTCGCACGTGGAGTATGAGACGGCGAACCGGCACTACGCGCACATCGACTGTCCGGGGCACGCGGATTATGTGAAGAACATGATCACGGGCGCGGCGCAGATGGACGGAGCAATCCTGGTGGTGGCGGCGACGGACGGACCGATGCCGCAGACGCGCGAGCATATTTTGTTGGCGCGGCAGGTAGGGGTGCCGTATATCTGCGTGTTTTTGAACAAGTGCGACGTAGTGGACGATCCGGAGTTGCTCGAGCTGGTGGAGCTGGAAGTGCGTGAGCTCTTGAAGAGCTATCAGTTTCCGGGAGACACGCTGCCGGTGATTCGCGGCTCGGCTTTGAAGGCCTTGGAAGGCGATGCGAAGTGGGAGAAGTCGATATTGGATTTGATGGAAGCGGTGGACAAGAACGTGCCGTTGCCGCAGCGGGATGTGGATAAGCCGTTTGCGATGCCGATTGAGGATATTTTCTCGATTTCGGGCCGCGGGACGGTAGTGACGGGGAGAATCGAACGCGGCAAGGTGAAGGTGGGAGAAGAAATCGAGATTGTAGGCTTTCGTCCGACGATGAAGAAGACAGTGACGGGCGTGGAGATGTTCCGAAAGCTTTTGGACGAAGGGATTGCGGGAGACAACGTCGGATTGCTCTTGCGCGGCACGGAAAAGGATGAAGTGGAGCGGGGGCAGGTGCTGGCCAAGCCGGGCTCGATCACGCCGCACACGAAGTTCAAGGCGGAAGCGTACGTGTTGACGAAGGAAGAGGGCGGGCGGCACACGCCGTTCTTTACGGGATACCGGCCGCAGTTTTATTTTCGGACGACGGACGTGACGGGAGACGTGAAGCTGCCGCAGGGAGTGGAGATGGTGATGCCGGGGGACAACGTGAGCGCGGAGATTACGTTGATCACGCCGGTGGCGCTGGAGAAGGGGCTGCGGTTTGCGATCCGGGAAGGCGGCCACACGGTGGGTGCAGGCGCCGTGGCCGAGATTATTGAGTGACCATGCCAAACGGAGAAAAAATTCGCATTCGATTAAAGGCTTACGATCACCGCATTCTCGATCAATCGACGCGAGAGATTGTCGATACGGCAAAGCGCACGGGCGCGGACGTAGCCGGTCCGATTCCTCTACCGACGGTGATCAATCGCTGGACGGTATTGCGGTCGCCGCACGTGGACAAGAAATCGCGCGAGCAGTTCGAGATGCGCACACACAAGCGACTGATCGACATTTTGGAGCCGACGCCGGATACGGTGGACGCTTTGATGAAACTGGATTTGCCGCCGGGCGTGGACGTGGAAATCAAGGCGTTCGGCCGCGAGCACGCGTAAGGCAGAGGCGCGGCGCGAGTATAAAAGGCGATAAGAGAGAGTAAACGCGATGGCAGTCAACGGAATTCTCGGAATCAAGCTCGGCATGACGCAGGTGTTTGCCGATGACGGTACGGCGGTGCCGTGCACTGTGTTGCAGGCTGGTCCTTGCGTCGTGGTGCAGCGGCGCACGATGGATAAGGACGGCTACGACGCCGTGCAGCTCGGTTTGGTGGAATTCATCAAGCCGCAGCGAATCAACAAGGCGCTGACCGGGCATTTTAAAAAGGCGGGGGTTGCGCCGATGCGGTATCTCGGCGAAGTTCGTCTCCAGGATTCGAAAGATGAGACGAAGCCCGGCGACCGTGTGCTGGTAGATGGCTTCCAGGTGGGCGAATATGTCGATGTGAGCGGCGTCAGCAAGGGCAAGGGATTTCAAGGTGGCGTGAAGCGCTGGCACTACGGCGGCGGCGACGCGAGCCACGGCTCGATGTTCCACCGGGCTCCTGGCGGCATCGGCGCGAGCTCTTTTCCTTCGCGCGTATGGAAGGGGCAGCACTTTCCCGGGCACATGGGCAACGAGCAGAACACTTCGAAGACGTTACGCGTGGTGAGGATCGATACGGACGAAAATTTGTTGCTGGTGCGCGGCGCGGTTCCGGGGCCGGCCGGCACCTATATTTACATCAGCCGGGCGAAGAAGCAGAAGAGGGCCGCCCAGGCTTCGGCTAAGGCCGCGAAGCCGGCGAAGAAGTAATCACGAGAATCACTGAGAGACGAGAGAAGACAATGCCTGTCGTAGACGTGATGGATCTCGCAGGAAAAAAGGTTGGGACGGTCGAGCTGGCCGACGAAGTGTTTGCGGCAAAGGTGAATCCGCACCTGCTGCACGAATCGGTGCGGCACTATCTGGCGGGCCAGCGCGCGGGCACGCATAAGACGAAGGATAAGAGCGAAGTGAGCGGCTCGGGTAAGAAATTGTGGCGGCAGAAGGGAACCGGCCGCGCTCGTATCGGTTCGGTGCGCTCGCCATTGTGGCGACACGGCGGCACAGTGCATGGGCCAACGCCGCGCAGCTATGCGTATTCGCTGCCGAAGAAGATGATTTTGGGCGCGCTGCGTTCGGCGCTTTCGGCAAAGCTCGCCGACGAAAAGATTACGGTTGTTGAGGAGTGGAAGCTCGATTCGCACAAGACCAAGGCGTTTCGCGCGGCGCTTTCGAAGCTGGACGGCGAGACGCGGACGATGCTGCTGGTCGATAACGGCGGGAACGTGAATTTGGAGCGCGCGAGCCGGAATTTGGACGGGGTGACGCTGGTTCCTCCGACGGCGCTTGAAACGTACGATTTGATGCGGCACGACCGGCTGATTCTTTCGCGCGAATCTGCCGAAAAGCTGAGCCGCGCGCTTTCCGCGGGAAATGGTGCGGCCGCAGCGAGTGCCGGCGAAGCTGCGCCAGTGACGGAATCACCGGAAGCGAAGCCGAAGCGTGCAGCGAAGGCTGCGGCGAAAGCGAAACCGATAAAAGCGGCGCCGAAGAAGGCGACTAGGGCGAAATCGGCTGCGAAGCCGAAGGCGAAGAAGGGTTAGTTATGGCGACGAAGCACTTTCAAATCATCCGCCGGCCGATCATCACCGAAAAAGGCCTGGGCGTAAAAGAGACGCAGCATACGGTGGTGTTCGAAGTGGCACATGCCGCGACCAAGACTGAGATCAAGGAAGCCGTGCAGCGGATTTTCAAGGTGAAGGTTGACCACGTGCGGACTGCGATTCAGCACGGGAAACTTCGCCGCCGCGGGCGTTCCGAGGGTTTCCGACCGGATTGGAAGAAGGCATACGTTCGGCTGGCTCCGGGCGAGAAGATGATCGAGTACGCGGAGAATCTCTAAGAGTAGCGTGCCGGGGCAAAAAGCTCCGATGCTTAGCGCGAAACCAGTTTTGTAGTGGAGTAAGAGGTAAAGATGGCACTGAAAACATTTAAACCGTATACACCGGCGCGACGCTTTCTGACGATGCTCGATAAGAGCGAAATCACTAAGCAGACGCCGGAAAAATCCCTCACCGAAAGCAAGAAGCGCACTGGCGGCCGCAACGCGCACGGCGAAGTGACGATGTGGCATCGCGGCGGCGACCACCAGAAGAAATATCGCACGATCGATTTCCGGCGCGACAAGACCGGCATCCCGGCGAAGGTTGCGGCGATTGAATATGACCCAAACCGCACGGCGCGCATCGCGCTGTTGCATTACGCGGACGGCGAGAAGCGTTACATTCTTCAGCCTGTCGGTTTGACAGTGGGTATGACGGTCCAGAACGGGGAAGGTGCGGATATCCTGCCTGGCAATGCGCTGCAGTTCCGGCACATTCCGCCCGGCACGATGGTGCACAACCTGGAGCTCTTCCCGGGCAAGGGCGGACAAGTGGTGCGCTCGGCAGGCACCGCGGCACAGCTCCTGAGCAAAGAGGGCGATGTGGCACTGGTGAAGTTGCCGTCGGGCGAAGTGAGAAAGTTCAGCGTGGATTGCATGGCCACGATTGGCCAGCTCGGCAATGTTGATAACGAAAACGTTGTGTACGGCAAGGCGGGACGCACCCGCTGGCACGGGAAGCGTCCGACGGTGCGCGGCGTGGCGATGAACCCTGTCGACCATCCGCACGGCGGGGGCGAGGGCCGCGTGAAAGGCAACCACCCACAGACGCCCTGGGGTTTTCCGACCCTGGGCGCGAAGACCAGGAAGAAGAAGCGGTTAAGCGACCGCTTGATTGTGGAGCGACGCAAGCCGTAGTCGAGGAATTACAGGAAGTACCAGGGGCACTAGAAGATAGAGGTAGCAGTAAAAATGAACCCGGCGCGGCGGGGGATAGAGAGCATGCTTATGACAGCCACCCGAACGTCTCGACGTGCAACACGGCGTAATTCGCCCGTCCGCAAGTCGGCCTCGCGCCGGCAAGCAAAGGCAACGCCGAAGCCGGTGACGAAGTCAGCCGCGAAGCCGGCGGCAAAAGTTTCATCGCGGTTCGCTCCGGCGCCGCAGGTTCTTTTCCGCCTGTGCCGCTCCGGCTGGGCCGTGATTGTGGACAAGATTCCGAACGCGCAGGGCACGCGGTTTGTGTGCCCGTTCTGCCCGGTTTCGCATCGCGTTCCCGGGCCGGTGCGCGGATTCCGCAAGATGCGCCGCGCGCAGTGGGTCAAGTTGCGCCGCGTAGAGGAATAGAGGGACAGGAGACAGATGCCGCGCTCGCTGAAGAAAGGGCCGTTTATCGACGGCCACCTCCGCGAAAAAGTGGAAGCGTTGAATTCGCGGAATGAAAAGAAAGTGGTGAAGACGTGGTCGCGGCGGTCGACAATCCTGCCGGAAATGGTGGGACATACGATCGCCGTTCACAACGGGAAGAAGTTTATTCCCGTTTACATCACCGAACAGATGGTGGGGCACAAGCTGGGTGAATTTTCCCCCACGCGCACGTTCAAAGGCCACGCCGTAAAGGCGGCGCTCGAGAAGGCTGCCGCTGCGGCCAGTCCGGGCGGAGCCGCTCCTGCGGCGGGCGCCGGCGCGCCAGCAAAGGGATAAGGGATAGACGATGGCGACACCGACGCAAACTGATGGGCAGATCCAGGGAGTGGCGCTTACGCGGTTCGTGCGCGTCTCTCCGCAAAAGGCGAGGCTCGTGATTGACTTGATTCGCGGGCATCGCGCAGAGGATGCGCTGCAGACGCTGCGCTTTACTAAGAAGCGCATCGCGCGGGACATCGAAAAGACATTGCGCAGCGCGATTGCGAACGCCGAGCGCAAGGCGGATGACGCCGGCAGCTCGCTGGATGTGGATCAGCTTTTCGTGACGGGCTGTTTTGTCAATGAAGGGCCGCGATGGAAGCGGATGCGCCCGGCGCCGCAAGGCCGCGGATTCCGCTATCAGAAGAGGACGTCGCATATCACGGTTGAAGTGGCGGAGCACTTGCGCGCCGCCGAAAGCCGCGCGGCAGAGGCGGCAGCGGAAGCGGCCGCGTCGAAGGGCGTGAAGGGCGCGATCCGCAAGGCTCGCAAAACGATTGAGAAGCGCGCGAAAGAAGCGCAAAAGCAGCGCAAAAAGAAGTAGGAGGCAAGTTTGGGACAGAAAACTCATCCCTACGGTTTTCGCTTGGGCTATACGAAAAACTGGCGTTCGCGCTGGTTTGCGAAGCGAGATTACGCGGATCTGCTTCACGAGGATGTGGCTCTACGCAAGCAGCTCAAGGACCGGCTAAAGTCGGCCGGCATCGACGGCATCGACGTGGAGCGGGCGGCCAACAAGCTGGTTGTCCGCATTTATACCGCGCGGCCAGGCATCATCATCGGACGCAAAGGCTCGGAAATCGACAAACTCAAGGCCGAAGTGCAGAAGCGCACGAAACGCGAAGTGCACATCGATATTCAGGAAGTGCATCGGCCGGAGCTGGCGGCGACGCTGGTGGCGGAATCGATCGCGCTGCAGCTCGAAAAACGGGTGGCGTTCCGGCGCGCAATGCGTAAGGCGGTGGATTCGGCGCTGCGTTTCGGCTGCAAGGGAATCAAGGTGCGCGTCGCGGGGCGTTTGAATGGCGCGGAAATCGCGCGCAAGGAATGGTATCTGCAGGGGCGGCTGCCGCTGCAAACGTTGCGTGCGGATATCGATTTCGGAACCGCCGAAGCGAAAACGACCTACGGGTTAATCGGCGTGAAGTGCTGGGTTTTTCAAGGCGAGCGCGTTCCGCAGCGCAGCAAGAATGCCGCGGCCGCCGCGGAAGCAAAAGAGTTATAGGGGCAGGGGCGAACGATCATGTTGATGCCGAAAAAAGTAAAGTACCGCAAGCAGCAGCGCGGTCGGCGGACAGGCAAAGCGTGGCGCGGAGGATCGCTGGCGTTTGGCGATTACGGTTTGAAGGCGCTCGAGCCGGCCTGGATCACTGACCGCCAGATTGAGGCGGCTCGCGTGGCGATCACGCGTTTTATTAAGCGCGGCGGAAAACTGTGGATCCGAGTGTTTCCAGATAAGCCGTTCACGAAAAAGCCGGCCGAGACTCGCATGGGCAAGGGCAAGGGGCCACCGGAGCGCTGGGTTGCCGTGGTGAAGCCGGGGCGCGTAATGTTTGAGATGTCCGGCGTGGACCTTGCCTCGGCGACCGAGGCGATGGCGCTTGCGGCGCACAAGCTTCCGATCAAGACGCAGTTCGTGACGCGGGCGGGAGAACTGTAATGGCCAAGCGGTTGGAAGAACTGCGCGAGAAGAGCAAGAACGAACTGGAAATCGCCGAGCGCGAACTGCACGAGCAGGTTTTCCGGCTGCGGTTCCAGCTCACTACGGGACAGACGGAAGGCTTGAAGAAGCTGCGCGAGACCAGGAAAGACTTGGCGCGCGTGAAGACGCTTCTGCGGGAAGCAGAATTGAGGAAGAAGTAATGGCGAACGAGACTGCGGCTCCGGCTGCTACGGCCGCACGCGGCACGCGGCAGGAACTGACCGGCGTGGTAACCAGCAACAAGATGCAAAAGACGATCGTGGTGAAGGTGACGCGTGCGTCGCAGCACCCGCTGTATCACCGGGTCGTGCGCAGCGGTAAGAAGTATTACGCTCACGATGAATCAGGCGAGGCGCGCGTCGGTGACACGGTTCGCATCGTGTCTACGCGCCCGTTGTCGAAATTGAAGCGGTGGCGGCTGAAAGAAGTGATCCAGCGCTCGACGCGCGTAGCGTAAGCGGCGGCAAGGGGAAACGAATATGGTTCAGATGCGAACATGGCTGACGGTGGCGGATAACTCCGGCGCGCGCCAGCTGACCTGCATCCTCCCGGTGGGAGGAGATGCCGGTCTGGTAGCGGGTTTGGGCGATGTGATCACGGCGTCAGTGAAGGAAGCGACGCCTGACAGCCAAGTGAAAAAGGGCAAAGTTGTGAAGGCGGTGGTGGTTCGGACGCGGAAAGAGCATAGGCGCAAGGATGGGACGTATATCCGCTTCGACGACAATGCGGCAGTTTTGATCAACGATGCCAACGAGCCGGTCGGTACGCGCGTATTCGGGCCGGTCGCTCGCGAGTTGCGGGAGAAGAAGTTCACCAAGATCGTCTCCCTTGCGCCGGAAGTATGGTAGCCATGAGAGAAGCGAAGACCAAGCACGCGCCGATGGGAATTCGGCACGGCGACACCGTGAAAGTGATGGCGGGGCGCTCGAAGGGCCGCACGGGCAAAGTCTTGGCCGTAAATCCGCTGAAGCGCACGGTAACCGTGGAGCATGCGAACATCATTAAGAGGCATACGCGACCGAATCCCTCGAAGAACATCCGCGGCGGGATTCTGGACAAGGAAGGGCCGATTCACGTTTCCAACGTGATGCTGGTATGCCCGAGTTGCGGCAAGCATGCCCGGGTGGGACATACGAAATTGCCCGACGGCACCAAGACGCGGAGCTGCCGGCGCTGCAATGCGACCATTGAGAGTTAAAGAGGCGAAGAGAAATGCCGAGCCGTTTGCATGACAGATATCGCAAGGAAACGATGCCGGCGCTGGTAAAGCGCTTCGGCTATACGAATGCAATGGCCGTGCCAAAGGTGTCAAAGGTGACGGTGAATATCGGGCTGGGCGAAGCGAGCCAGAACGTGAAGCTGCTCGATACGGCGGCGGCTGAACTTGGACAGATCGCGGGCCAGAAGCCGGTGATCACGCGGGCCAAGAAGTCGATTGCGAATTTCAAGATTCGCAAGGGTATGGCGATCGGCTGCATGGTCACGCTTCGTGGCGAGCGGATGTACGAATTTCTCGACCGGCTGACGTCGGTGGTTCTTCCGCGCGTGCGCGACTTCAAGGGCTTGCCGCCGAATTCGTTCGACGGGCGCGGGAACTACACGCTGGGCTTGAAGGACCAGCTCGTGTTTCCCGAGATCGATTACACGCGCGTTGACAAAATCAAAGGCATGAACATCACCATCACCACGACGGCGCGCAGCGACGAAGAGGGCCGCGAGCTTTTGAAGCTCATGGGCGTCCCTTTCCGGACGCCGGGCCAGTCCTAAGGAGAACTGAAGAGCATGGCACGCACAAGCCAGTTCGCAAAAATGCGGCGGAAACTGAAGTTTAAGATTCGCCGGCGCAATCGCTGCCGGATTTGCGGCCGCGCGCGCGGTTATATCCGCAAATTCGAGATGTGCCGCATCTGTTTCCGCGGCCTGGCGCTGAAGGGCGAAATCCCCGGCGTGGTGAAGTCGAGCTGGTAGTCCATAAGCGGGCAAGCGAAAGGAACCGAAGAGCATCATGATGACCGATCCCATCGCGGATATGCTGACGCAGATTCGAAACGCGGTTCACGCGCGCCACGCGCGTGTGGATCTGCCTTGCTCGAAGTTGAAGACCGAGATCGCGCGAATTCTGAAGGACGAAGGCTATCTGGCGAATTTCAAAGTGGTGGATGAAAAGGGCAGGAAGATGTTGCGCGTGTTCTTGCGCTATACGCCGGACCGGCACAGCGTGATCACGGATTTGAAGCGCATTTCGCGGCCAGGCGCGCGCCGCTATATCGGAAAGACCGGAATCAGGCCCGTCGTCGGCGGTATGGGCATTTCGATTCTTTCCACGCCGCGCGGACTGATGACCGGACAAACGGCGCGCAAAGAAGGCCTGGGTGGCGAATTGCTTTGCGAGGTTTGGTGACGCTGATCAGGGCGCAGCGTCCCTACGACCGCAAATAAGCGGAATTCAGTAACGAGGGTTTGAAACAACAATGTCACGAATTGGAAACAAAATCATAACCGTTCCTTCCGGCGTAAAGGTGCAGCTCAAGGCAGATGCCGTTGACGTACAGGGTCCCAAGGGAAAAATGACGGTCGCGATTCCCGCGGGCATCAAGTTTGAGCAGAAGGACGGGACGCTGGTGGCGAAGCGCGATTCCGAAGAGCGGCGCGCACTTCACGGATTGGCGCGTGCGCTGGTTTCGAATGCGGTTACCGGGGTCACGCAGGGTTTCAAGAAGGAACTCGACATCGTGGGCGTCGGCTACCGCGCCGAAGTAAAGGGTAAGAACGTGGTCCTTGCGCTCGGCTATTCGCACCCTGTGGAATTTCCCATTCCGGAGGGGATTCAGGTTGCGGTAGAGAAGCAGACGCACCTCACAGTTTCCGGCGCGGACAAGGGGCAGGTTGGCCAAGTTGCCGCTAACTTGCGCGGCCTGCGTCCCCCGGATCCGTACAAGCAGAAGGGCGTCCGGATCTCGGGCGAGCGCCTGAAGAAGAAAGCCGGCAAGGCTGGCGCGAAGACGTCCGCTTAACGCCGGGCGAAAGGGAGAACCAAAGTGGCTGCACCGGTACGAAGATTATCGCGAGAGGGGCATCGCCGCCGAATTCATCTGCGCATGCGCAAGAGGATTGCCGGCACGTCCGAGCGCCCGCGCCTTTGCGTTCACCGCACGACACGTCACATTCGAGCGCAGGTGATCGACGATCTGACGGGCCACACTATCGTCGCGGCAAGTTCGCTCGACAAGGAAGTGCGCGACGTGATCAAGGGTGGCGGCAACATTGCGGCTTCGAAAGTCGTGGGCAAGATCGTCGCGGAGCGCGCCAAGGCGAAGGGAGTCGAGAAGGTTGTGTTCGACCGCGGCGGCTACCAATATCACGGACGCGTGCAAGCGCTTAGCGGATTCGGCCCGGGAGGCGGGCCTGCAGTTCTAAAAACTTATGGCGAAACAAGAGCTCAAAGACATCCTGTCGATTCGCCGGTCGATTGAGACAAATCAGGCCAATCTCAAGGACCAGGTAGTCTCGATCAACCGCGTTACTAAAGTGGTGAAGGGCGGCAAGAACCTCAGCTTCTCGGCGCTGGTGGTTGTGGGCGACCAGGGCGGCCACGCCGGCTTCGGCATGGGCAAAGCTCGCGAGGTTCCCATGGCGATTCGCAAGGCCATTGAACAAGCCAAGAAGAATATGGTGAAGCTCAACTTGAAGGGTTCCACGATTCCGCACGTGGTCTTGGGCCAGTATGGCTCGGGGCAGGTCCTGCTGAAGCCCGCGCCCGAAGGAACCGGCGTGATCGCCGGAGGCCCGGTGCGTGCAGTGATGGAGGTTGCGGGCATCCAGAACGTGCTGACGAAGTCGTTGGGCACGTCTAACCCGCATAATGTGATTAAGGCGACCTTTGACGCCCTTTTGCATCTAAAGGACGCTGCCAAGGTCGCCGAATCGCGCGAAAAAGGAGCGGAAAAAGCGGCCGCTTCCTAGCGCCGTTTGCAGACGACCATGGCTACCGCTAAGAGTAAAACGCTTAAAATCAAGTGGGTACGCAGCTTCATCGGCTGCCCGCGCGACATGCGCCAGACGATCCGCGGCCTGGGCTTTCGCCGCATGCAACAGGTAGTGGAGCGTCCCGATACGCCTGCGGTCCGCGGAATGATCGCCAAGGTGCACCACCTGGTGGAAATTCAGGGTCAGGAAAAAGCATGAAGCACACACTTTCGAATTTGCAACCCCCTCGCGGTTCGCGCCATCGCAAAGTGCGCGTCGGCCGCGGTATGGGTTCGAAATTGGGCAAGACTTCCGGTGCCGGCAACAAAGGCCAGCAGTCGCGCAGGGGATATTCGCGCCGGGCAGGTTTTGAAGGCGGCCAGATGCCGCTTCACCGCCGGCTGCCGAAGCGCGGCTTTTCGAGCCCGTTTCCTAAAGAATTTGCGGTCGTCAACGTTGAAATACTCAACTCTTTCGCTGCCGGCGAAACCGTAACGCCGGAAGCGCTCGCCGGGCGCGGAATTATTCGCGCGCTCCGCGATGGCCTCAAGGTCTTGGGCGATGGCGAATTAAAAGTTGCACTGACGGTGCGAGCCCACGCGTTCAGTAAGTCGGCGCAGGAAAAAATCGCTCGCGCCGGAGGGAAAGCCGAAATCCTGCAATGAAGAAGTTTTTTGAAGCGTTTCGCAATATTTTTACGACGTCGGATCTTCGCGCCCGTGTGCTCTTTATGCTCGCGATGCTGGCGATCTATCGCCTGGGCGCGTTTATTCCTACGCCGGGTATTAATACGGCGATGCTGCAGCAGTTGTTCCAGCAGAATCAGGGCACGGTGTTGGGTGTTCTTGACCTGTTCAGCGGCGGAAATTTCCGCAGCATGACGATTTTCGCGCTGGGCATCATGCCTTACATTACGGCGGCGATTATCCTCGAGTTGCTCGTGGTGGTATGGCCCTACCTGGAGCGCCTGCAAAAAGAGGGCGAGCTTGGCCGCCGCAAGATCACGCAATACACGCGGTATCTCACGATTATCTTCAGCGTCTTCCAGTCGCTGATGATCGCGCGGACGCTGCAAGGGCCCGGGCAGACGCTGGCGGGAGAAACCCTGGTTTATAACCCCGGCTGGGCGTTCACCTTGATGACTGTCCTGACGTTGACGACAGGTTCGGCGTTTATCATGTGGCTGGGCGAGCAGATTACGGATCGCGGCATCGGCAACGGCATGTCACTCATCATTTTCGCCGGCATCGTCGATGGGCTCCCTCGCGGTGTTCGCGACCTGTGGATCAAGGCGGAGAACGGCCAGTGGGGAAATTTCACCGGGATCGTTCTTGTGGCCCTGATCGTTTTCATGGTTGCCGTGGTCGGCTTCATCGTCTTCGTGGAGGACGGCCAGCGAAGAATTCCAGTGCAATACGCCAAGCGCGTAATGGGACGCAAAGTCATGGGCGGGCAGATGACGTATTTGCCGCTGCGCGTCAATTCGGGCGGCGTGATTCCGCCGATTTTTGCAAGCTCGCTGCTGACGTTTCCGCAGACGTTTGCGCTGCTTTTGCGCAATAAATCGCCCTTTTTCCAGAAGCTTTCGGCAACGATCGCCTGGGGTGAGCCGCTTTATACGCTTCTCTATGTGACGCTTATCATCTTCTTCGCGTTCTTTTACGTCGGCATCATCTTTAATCCCACCGAGCTTGCGGACAACATGCGCAAGTACGGAGGGTTCGTTCCCGGTATTCGTCCCGGACGGAACACCTCGGATTACATCAACAAAGTGCTTACCCGGCTGACGTTGGTGGGCGGCATTTACCTTGCGGTGGTCTGCTTGTTGCCGGAATGGATGATCTCGGGAATTCACCTGCAGCACTTGCCGTGGGTCGGGAACTGGTTTGACACGCATATGTGGCGGCCGATTCTCGATGGTTTAGGTGTCCAGTTCTATTTCGGCGGGACGTCGTTGCTGATCGTTGTTGGTGTTGCCATGGATACAGTGCAGCAACTTGAAGCGCAGTTGGTGATGCGCAATTACGACGGATTTGTGCGAAAGGGCCGTGTGCGGGGCCGCCGCGCCTGATTCAGCGCCCAATTCAAGATGGCTCTGGAACGCGCTTTCATCTTTCTGGGCCCGCCCGGAGCGGGAAAGGGCACGCAGGCGAAAATACTCGCCCGGCGTTACGGAATGCCGCATCTCTCTACGGGAGATATGCTGCGCGAAGCGATTGCCCAGGGAACGAAAGTCGGGCAGGCAGCCAAGCCGCTGATGGACCGCGGCGAGCTCGTGCCGGACGCGCTGGTAACGAAGATGATCGCCGAGCGGCTCGAGCGCGGCGACTGCAACAAGGGTTGCGTATTTGACGGGTATCCGCGAACCGTCACACAAGCGATTGATTTGGACCACCTGCTGCAATGGCGCGGAATGGGCAAGCCGGTCGTGATTGAGTTTCGCGTCCCGGCAGACAAGCTGCTGCGGCGGCTCTCGGGCCGCTGGACGTGCAGTGTAAATGGCGAGACATACAATATTTATGAGGCGCCGCCGAAGCTTCCGGGAATCTGCGATTTCGACGGGGGCAAGCTTGTTCAGCGCCCAGATGACACGCCGGAAGTGATTTCCGAGCGCCTGACGGCTTATGAGTTTCGCACCCGGCCGCTGACGGATTATTACTGGCGCAAGGGTGTGCTGGACGTGATCGACGGTTCGGCTGCAATGGAAGATGTGACAGCGGCCGTGATGAAGATCATTCGCAGGGTAGGCGGCCGCGCAGCGATGCGGCCTATAACGGAAGCCGATGGTTATCTGTAAATCGACGGCCGAACTGGAAAAGATGCACCGGGCGGGACTGCTCGTCTGGGAAGTGCTCGAGAAGATGCGCGCGATGGTGCGGCCCGGGATTTCGACGAAGGAGCTGGACGAATTCGCCGAGAAATATGTGGCGGAGCGCAACGCGAAACCAGCTTTTAAGGGTTATCGCGGGTATCCCGGCTCGGTGTGCACGTCGATCAACGACGAGGTAGTGCATGGGATTCCGTCATCGTCGCGCAAGGTACGCGAGGGCGATATTTTGTCGATGGACTTTGGCGTCGTCATGGAAGGGTATTACGGCGATGCGGCTTTGACAGTACCTGTGGGCAAGATCGCGCCCGAGCGCGAGAAGTTGCTGCGCGTGACGCGGGAGTCGCTGGAACGGGCGATTGACAAGGTTCGGGCCGGCAACCGGCTTGGCGATGTTTCGTCGGCTGTACAGCAATGGGTGGAGAAGAACGGATTTTCCGTGGTTCGGGAATTTGTAGGGCACGGCATCGGAACGAAGATGCATGAGGATCCTCAGCTTCCGAATTACGGTGCGCCGGGACAAGGGCCGCGATTGCAGGAGGGACTGGTGCTGGCGATCGAGCCCATGGTGAATTCGGGCAGTCCGGCCGTAAAGGTGCTGGATGACGATTGGACGGCTGTTACCGCTGACGGCAGCGATTCGGCGCATTTCGAGCACACGGTGGCGGTGACAGCGAATGGTCCTTGGATTTTGACGCGTCCGCGAGAAGCGAGTGGACCGGTTTGGTGAATTTTTGCGGATTTAGCGGCGCACTTTTGATGCGCCAGTTCTAAAGGAGCAAATGGCTCGTCAAAGAAGGCCGGAACCGGAAAAGAAGAAACCCGGAGAGAGCAGCGGCAAGGAAGACGCCATTGAAGTGATGGCGACGGTGGTGGAACCGCTTCCCAACGCGATGTTTCGCGTTGAACTCGAGAACAAGCACCAGGTTCTCGCGCATATCTCCGGCAAGATGAGAAAGAATTTTATTCGCATTCTTCCCGGCGACCGCGTGGCCGTGGAACTTTCGCCCTACGACCTGACGCGCGGGCGCATCGTTTACCGGTACAAGTAATGCGGCAAGGAAGGCATTGAAATGAAAGTTCGGGCATCCGTGAAGAAGATTTGCATGAAGTGCAAGGTCGTTCACAGGCGCGGCGTGGTGCGCGTGATCTGTTCGAATCCGAAACACCGCCAGCGCCAGGGATAAACTTTTTCAGGGGCTGGTCGCCCCATCCGTTTGGAGGAAGAATGGCACGTATCGCAGGAATTGACCTGCCGCCCAACAAGCGGCTGTGGATCGGGTTGACCGCTATTTACGGCATCGGGCAAAAGCGCGCGCGCGATCTGGCGGAGAAGGCGAATGTCGACGCGACGAAGAAGATCGGCGAATTGACCGAGGAAGAAGTGAATCATCTTCGGAACGCGATCGAGAGCGAGGGCCGGATCGAAGGCGATCTCCGCAAGGAGATCCAGATGAATGTCCGCCGCCTGATTGAAATTCAGGCGTATCGCGGGTTGCGTCATCGTCGCAATCTTCCCGTGCGCGGGCAGCGTACACACACGAACGCACGCACCCGGAAGGGTCCGCGCAAGGGTGCAGTGGCCGCGAAGAAGAAAGTGATGGCCCGCAAGTAGTTTGCAAAGGGCGCGTGCTGCGCCCGTCGAAAGGGTAGAGACGGAAAATGGCAAAAGAGAAAGCGCAAGACGCGGCCGCCGCACCCGCAGCTGGAGCAAAGGCCGCGACGAGCAAGCGCAAGAAGGAATTTCGCAAGAAGCGGGAAAAGCGCGTGGTGCCGCACGGCGTCGTCTGCATCCAGGCGACGTTTAACAACACGATTGTCACGCTTACGGATCCTGACGGGCGCGCAGTGAGTTGGGCTTCCGCCGGTTCGGTGGGTTTCAAGGGCTCGCGCAAGGGCACGCCATACGCCGCGCAGCAGGCTGCTGCGACGGCTGCGGGCGTTGCGCGCGATCAGTACGGCATGAAATCGGTGGAAGTGCGTGTCAAGGGGCCGGGCGCGGGTCGCGAGTCTGCGGTGCGCGCGTTGGCATCAGCGGGGCTGCATATTAACGCGATTAAAGACGTGACGCCCGTGCCGCACAATGGTTGCCGTCCGCCGAAGCGCCGCCGCGTGTAACGTAAAGGAATGAGGGGCGCCGCTCGCTGCGCCCGTCGAAAGATAGCAAGTCAGGTTTTAAAGAAGGAGATAAGCACTTGGCAAGACATCGCGAAGCAGTTTGCCGCTTGTGCCGCCGGGAAGGCCAAAAGCTATTCCTGAAGGGCCTGCGGTGTTTCACTGAAAAATGTGCCATCGAGAAGCGCAATTTCGTACCCGGCCAACACGGCCAGGCGCGCCGCGCCAAGATGGTGGGATACGGCGTCCAGTTGCGTGAAAAACAGAAGGTGAAGCGCACCTATGGACTTCTCGAACGCCAGTTCCGTAGCTATTTCGAGAAGGCTGTTCGCATCAAGGGCCCTACCGGCTCGAACCTGCTCGTGATGCTCGAGCGACGGCTTGACAATGCCGTTTACCGCATGGGGTTGGCCGGCTCGCGTTCGCAGGCGCGTCAGCTTGTTTTGCACGGCCATGTCCAGGTGAAGGGGCGCAAGGTTAATATTCCGAGCTACCTCGTTCAGGTCGGCGACGAAATTGCGTTGCGCGAGAAAATGCACCAGAACGCGATGGTCCTCGAAGCGCGCAATCTGGCGCAGAGCCAGGGCGTCGCTGCTTGGCTGGATATCGATCGCGAGAATTTCAAGGCGCGCGTGGTTGCGATGCCGCGCCGCGAAGACGTGCAAACGCCTCCGATGAACGAACAGCTCATCGTCGAACTTTACTCGAAATAAATCCGTTTTTTGCAGAACTTTGTACATGCTCGCTGCGCGCGGGCCGGAAGGAAGGGCAATTATGTGGAAGGGCTTTCAGAAACCGAAGCGTTTGGCGGCCGAACCTGAGTCGCTGACGGACAAGTACGGAAAGTTTTCCGCGCAGCCATTCGAACGCGGCTGGGGAACCACGGTCGGCAACGCACTGCGTCGCGCCCTGCTCAGCTCGCTCGAGGGCGCCGCAATCACGGCTGTGAAGATTGAAGGCGTGCTGCACGAGTTTTCGCCGATTCCGGGTGTCGTGGAAGATGCGACGGACATTATCCTCAATTTGAAGCAGGTGCCGCTCAAGCTCAACACCGATCAGCCGAAGACGATCACTCTCAATGTGGATACACCGGGACCGGTGACTTCCGCGAAAATCGAAGAAGACGCGGACATAGCTGTGCTCGATAAGAACGTCTACATTGCAACAGTCAGCGAAGGCGGCAAGCTCGAACTTGAGTTGCGCGTTAAGAATGGACGCGGTTACGTCGCTGCCGACCGCAACTTCGACGAGGATCTGCCGATCGGGTACATCCCGATCGATTCGACGCATTCGCCGGTTCGCAAGGTGAACTATTCAGTGGAAGCCGCACGTTTGGGGCAGATGACCGACTACGAAAAGCTGACGCTCGACGTTTGGACGAACGCCGCGATCACGCCGCAGGATGCAATCGGCTTGGCTGCGAAGCTCATCAAGGATCACATGAGCATCTTCATCAATTTCGAGGAGACGCCGGAAATCGCGGAAGAGGCAGCGGAGAATTACAACGATCCGCGGCTCGAATACCTCGACCGTTCCGTAGAGGAACTTGAGCTTTCCGTCCGCTCTTACAATTGCTTGAAGAACGCAAACATCCAGAACCTGCGCGAGCTCGTCCAGAAGACCGAATCCGAAATGCTGAAGACGAAGAATTTCGGACGTAAGTCGCTGAACGAAATCAAGGACATCCTGGTGAAGATGGGCCTCAGCCTGGGCATGAAATTCGACGAGCACGGCCGGATTATCTGGCCGCCGCTCCCCAGCCAGACCGCTCCTCCGCCGGCTGAGGCCGAAGCGCCGACGCTCTAAGACTTACGAACGGTCGTGGGGGCGCACCTTTGCGCCCTCGCCAACTTGAAAACGGATTGGGACAATGAGACACCTGAATGCAGGGAGTAAACTGGGGAAGCAGCCGGCTCATCGCCGGGCTGTATTGCGCAATCTCGTCACGAATCTCGTCGAGAAAGAGCGCATTCAGACGACGATTCGCCGCGCCAAGACGATTCGGCCGTTGGCCGAACGCCTCATCACGCTGGGCAAGCGCGATTCGCTTCATGCTCGCCGACAAGCGGCCGCCTTTTTACTCACGCCGGGCGCTACGAAGAAGCTGTTTGCGGATCTGGCGCCGCGCTTTGCAGATCGCAACGGCGGCTATACCCGCATTATTCATTCCGGCTGGCGCATCGGCGACGGCGCAGAGCTTGCGATTATTGAATTTCTTGGCTCCGAGTTGAAGAAGAAAGAAAAAAAGTCGCGCAAGAAGGCTGAGGAAGCTCCCGAGGAGCAAGAAGAGAAGGAAGCCGATGCCAAGTCCTAACGCAGCCTAACTTGCAATACAACGGCCCGTCCGCGCGATGCGACCGTTTTGTATTTGCGGCGGCCGATGCGCGTCAGAAGTGACTGAACAAGCCGATTAGAATCACCAACGGAATCGGCACGCCGAGGAGCAACAGCAGTATCGATCTCACACTAGCCTCCGCATTGCTTAACCAACGTGACCGCCGATGTTTCGATCGGCGCGTTCGAGATTCTGCCCCCATCCTGATCAGCTAAATCACCGCTCGCTGAACGCGGTCGCGCTGCCTTCCGCCAATTGTTGCAGCGTGGCTGGCGCAATAGGCTCCGATCAACAGCGCGACGAAAAGCCAATAAAGCGAGTGAGCTGCGGCCTTCCTGGCGCTGTCAGCAGCCGCCAGATCGTCTGCAAAAACTTGTTGCACACGTTGCTCGGCAGCTGGCCCGTTCATTCCGGTCCTCGCCTCCACCAGTTGTACAAGGTAAGCCGTATCCTGTGCGGGCAAGGCACCCTTTCTCAGCCCGTTCATCAAAATGAGATTCGCCTCGTCGCGAGCTGCGGTATCGTTGCCGGTCGCGGCCGGATTCCCGGTTCTGAACAGAGAATCCGCGAAATACTGGTTGGGATTCAGCGTGCGCGCATCGGCGGACGTAGGTGCTAAAGTCGAAGGTCCGCTCATCGCAGCCACACCCGCCATTGACGCCGCTGCGGCGCCCAAAAAGGCGGCCGTCGTAACGACGGCGACTGCCCAGACCAAAAAGCCGTGAGCCGTGTCGCGGAAATAGACTTCATGGCTGTGGATCGACGCCCACTTTGTACGCAGCCGTCCCGCGATGTACCCTCCGGTGGATGACGCAATCACTTCGACGACGATCAGCCAAATCAGCGCCCCTGCTCCGATTGCCGTCGCAGATGCACCGGCACTCGACCAAAGCGCTCCCGCGGAAAGTCCTACGCCTGTGCCCAGCGCCAGGAAGATCAGCGACAATGCCATAGTCACAAATGCGCCTGCGAAGACAGCGGCCCAGGAAACGCCGGACGCTCTCGCTTCGCTCACGGCAAAACTGTCTTCGATCTCAGAAAATGATCTAACTTGAACGGAACTCGCCATTTGGGAGGTCACCTCCTTCGGACGAGCTTAAGCCCTATCGAAGGACGCTCCATACTCGGAAGCCCGTAAGGCAGGGAATCGCTTCGTGTAGGTCAACTTGTACACCGGAGGCTTTACCAATTGTATACCTTGCCTTTAAACGTGCACGCAGTCGAAAAAAGACTGGGCGACGGTTTGCGGCGGCTGAATGCACATCGCGGAAGGCTCGGAAGCGGGCTGGAAACCATCAAACAAAGCCTACTCCAGCCGGTAGTTCGGCGCTTCGCGCGTGATGATCACGTCGTGCACGTGGCTTTCGCGCAGGCCTGCCGAGGAGATGCGAATGAACTCGCTGCGTTCCTGCAAGCTCTTTCAAGTTGGCCGCGCCGCAATAGCCCATGCCGCTGCGCAAGCCCGCCGACGAGCTGGTCGACCAGTCCCGAGAGCGGTCCTTTGTAGGGCACCTGGCCTTCGATTCCTTCCGGCACGGATTTCCCGCGTTCCGCGCCTTCCTGCGCGTAGCGGTCGGCCGACCCGCCTCCATCGCGCCCAGCGAGCCCATGCCGCGATAGATCTTGAACGTGCGGCCCTGATACAGAATCGTTTCGCCGGGCGATTCTTCCGTTCCGGCGAAAAGGCTGCCGATCATCACGGCTGAAGCGCCTGCGGCGATCGCCTTCGTGATGTCGCCCGAGAATTTGATTCCGCCATCGGCAATGACCGGCACGCCGGTGCCTTTGCGCTGCGCGTCGAACATTCCAGCAATGGCGGTGATTTGCGGCACGCCCGCGCCGGTCACCACGCGCGTCGTGCAAATCGATCCAGGGCCGATGCCGACTTTCAGTCCGTCGATGCCCAGCGCGATCAGATCGCGCGCCGCCTTCGGCCGTGGCCACGTTTCCGGCAAGAAGCTGCATCTCCGGCAGCTTGCTGCTTCACCTCGCGGATCGCGTCCATCACGCGCGTCGTATGCCCGTGCGCCGTATCGATGCGCGAGCACGTCCACTTTCTGCGTTGGCCATTTCCTCCGCGCGCTCCAGAAAGTCCCCCGTGGCGCCGATCGCCGCGCCCACGCGCAAGCCGGCCCTGCTCGTCTTTTGCCGCGTTCGGGAATTCGATTTTTTTCTGAATGTCCTTGACGGTGATCAGGCCCTTCAGGTTGAAATCCTTGTCGACCACCAGCAGTTTCTCGATGCGATGCTGCTGCAGCATCTGCTCCGCTTCTTCCAGCGTGGTGCCGACCGGCACGGTCATCAGATTGTCCTTCGTCATCACGGCGCTGACGGGCTGATCGAGATTGCGCTCGAAGCGCAGGTCGCGGTTGGTCAGGATGCCCACCAGCCGTTGGCCGCGCGTCACCGGCAGCCGGAAACTTTGTATTTGTTCATGATTTCGAGCGCCTGGCGCACCGTAATTTCCGGCGCAATCGTCACCGGATCGACGATCATTCCGCTTTCCGAGCGCTTCACCCGGTCGACTTCTTCGGCCTGCCGGTCGATCGGTCATGTTGCGATGAACGAAGCCGATGCCGCCCTGCCGCGCGATCGCGATGGCCAGGCGCGACGTCGGTGACCGTATCCATCGCCGCCGCAACGATCGGAATATTCAGCGCGATCTTGCGCGAGAGGCACGTGCGCGTGTCGGCCTGCGCCGGCAACACGGATGATTTCCCGGGCAGCAGCAGCACATCGTCAAACGTCAGCCCCTCGGGGATGGCGCCATCAATCATCGTCTCTCCTGTCGATCACGCGAGTGCCGCCCCCATCCCCGAAAACACGAAAGCCCGGCGCCAAGTTGCCGGGCTTGAAGACCTTTAGATTTCGAGGATTACGGCCATGAAGCATCTTCAATTCTAGGCACATACCGGAGCGAAATCAAGAAGCCGGATCGCCCAGGGTGTGCGACTTTAAAGTCAGGCGTGTGCCCGCCGAGCCTCCCAGTAATCTTCGAATTTTCCGCTGCGGTGACAGCAACGGAGCGCGATGATGGCGTTAGCTCCGCGTACCGTCCAGAACATGCCCGATTGCTTGAGCCTGCCGATTACCGTTTTGCACCCAGCTTCGACCACCCCGGACCCCACGAAAAATCCCTGCTTACGAAATTCGGGATAGCGCATCCGCTCTTTGTTCCGTTGGAAATAGTTCGCTTCGGTCTCCAAGGTCTTCGCTAAACCGGGGTGGGAGCGCTCCAGCGCGTGCAGGGAAGCTACTAAATTTTCGATCTGCCCCTGGTCCAGTTTATTCTGCTTCACCATCCTCCAACGCCTCTGGGCCGGCACATCGTCGGGATAAAGTTGCCCAGCTACCATCCCCAGGTGTTCCCGGGCATGATAGAGGTCGACGATGTGCGTGGCCTCGGGGAAATGCAGATCAGCCTGATTCCACACCCATTCCGCACCGTCTCCTAGAACAACCTTTTTCTCCGCGCGGCCCCATCCCCGTCGCCAGGCTTCCGCGTACAGCCGACGCCCAAATTCCTCGGCTGTCTCGATAGCGCCCACATACGTGGTGGAGTCTTCATCTCGTACCGGATACCCTTCCTGATTCACTGTGGCCTGCGTGAATACGCAGCCCAACTTCACTTCCCGAGTGTGAGCGGGTTGGCCGTCCTGTTTCCCCGCACGTCCCTCGGTATCCTTACCCACCATGGGAACACCCGTGCCGTCCATCTCCACATAGAGGAGAGGAATGCGGGATCCCCAGGGGATGGGCAAAGACAGTTGCAAGGCCTGTTCGCGCTGCTGGCGAGTTTCGATATCGGCTCCGATGGCTTCCGCCGTGCGCTCCACGGCCTTGGTGGTGACCGATAAACCCGCCAGCAGCTCCATTTGCTGGCGCCCCTGGTCAAAAGCCGCTTGCTGACCGACCATGGCCAACATGCGCCGCACGCCGGGAGAAAATTCCGTGTTCTCTACATCCAGTTCGACGTCGATCGGGAACTGGCCGCGTCGGCAGTGGTCGCACAAATAATACGGGCGCAGGCATCCCGCCTCTCCTACGGCAGTCAGCACGGCTTTCGAGCGCAACCCCACATACCGGGACAGGTGGCCGCACGCGCAGGGCAGCAGCCGCTCCTCTGGGCCCGGCGCATCAAATTGCAGCAGTTCGGTAAGTGCCGCCGCTCCCGCTTGGTGCATGGCCGAACGCATGGCCATCTCGATGGCTTCTAAATCCAGACCATCCGTCTTGCCTCGTTCGGAGAAAATAAGCTGCAAGAGATGCTCTATTTCGCGGGCGATTTCCTGCTGGATGGCCTCCGCCGTTTTTTTTTCTGTGGGGTCAGTTCCTGCTCGACAGGGCGAGCACGGCAGATTTTCTCATTGACCTCTAGGAGCTGTCGCGCCAGCTCACGAAAACGGTGATAGGCTTCGATCTCTCGTTGCACCTTGCGCAGTTCGGCGGGGGTGGCGAAGGTTTCGGTGATGGTCTTCCCGTTCTGTTTCCGCGTGAGACGAAAGTAAGGACCGTGTCCGGGATGATGGGCCCGATGGCAGTGACAGCTTGGCTTGCCACAGGTGCCGCGCGTGGGGGTGATCGATCCGCTGCGGAAGTCGGGCAGTCGAACCATTTCCTGGAAGATGCTGCTGCGCTGTTGCTCTAGCTTATCGAAAGATTCAGTCATGGGCACACTCCAAAGAGGATATTCCGATCTGTCCTAGCGTATTACAACGCTAGGATATTAGCGCAAAAAAAGAGAAACCGCAAAACCGTCAACTCTTATGTCGCGCACCCGACTCGCCGGATCGCCTGCATCGCCTGCTCCTCTCCTTCCGGCCACACGCGAGGCTGCATGCAGGTGCAGCCGGGGTAACGTTCAGTCTCGGAGATAGTGTGTCGTTCATATCCTGGCGGAGCCTATTTGGCCATTTGGCGATGGCGACAGGCCTTAGCTTCAATACGCTCCTTCCGCGCAAACACCATGCGGTATTGCCGTTGCGCGAGCGATTGGAGAGGGATTCTTTTGTTTTGTCGTTCGCGCGGGAATGCATTGATTGCGAATAAGTTATGCGCGGAGCCAA
Source organism: uncultured Acidobacteriota bacterium (assembly GCA_963753205.1). GTDB lineage: Bacteria > Acidobacteriota > Terriglobia > Acidiferrales > UBA7541 > Palsa-295. The sequence continues at coordinate 242,932 of CAVWBL010000011.1, forward strand.
TCCTTGTTTGGGGGCAGCGTGAGAATTGATTTCGCCAGCCAGAACAGATGATCTTCGC
>CAVWBL010000012.1:0-96835 GCA_963753205.1 uncultured Acidobacteriota bacterium
ACCAATATCCCAGGCTTCCAAAGGGTCTTCAGGCCTCAAACGTTACGGCTCTTTGATCTGAAACGACATTAGCGATCGGCGAGCCGACTACACAGGGGGGATCGGTTTCCGGAAGCGGCAAAAACCAAATGGGAACTCGAGGGGTGCGAAACTAGGGATGCGATTTGAAAAACCGAGGAAATCGTCCGGGCGGCCGGACTTGTGTCCGGGCGAATCGCGGAGCTGGAGCGAAGGCTTCCGTTAAAACAAATGAAAGCGCAAAAGCGAACTCCAAACGGAACTTAACGAGTGGCGGCGCACCGCATCCAAAAAAGAGGAAAGGATGATCGGGGCGGACGAAGGTTAAATGAGCGGGGCCGTTTTCATGGAGTATATGGGCTTCACAGTCCACAACACAGAGGACGTGAGTACGCGATTCCAGGTGCGGTTCTCCGCCAAGGATTCTCGTGATTACACCGTCACCATTGCCATCGAAGCCTTCTCTTCTCGCCGTGTGAGTTACCAGGACGGTCCTAATATTTGTTCTTCAAGACTGAAGCGGGAACTTACCGCGAACCCCGACATTCCCACTGGAAGCTCTTTCCTGATCGATGAAAAAGAAATCGACGATCACAAACTCATCGATATATCCAAGGGTCCCAAGCGTCGCTATGGGCCGAATTCCTCCAACGGCTGACGGACACGGATAAGACAACCGCCGATTCCCACCGATAAGCGCGCTCGGCATTGAAGATGGGCAATTACGCTGTTCGGGTCGGGTTGGATCAATGGGAAGCGATGCGAGCAATGTTCCAATTCTAGCTGGCTTTATCCTTAAAATGGTCGAAGGGTGCTTGACTCGTTCGTGCTATCTAGGAAACGTGCTATCCCTCGTGGCGAGCCCCCTTAAGCAGTCCATCAGCGATGACCATTTTCGCCGCTCAGCTCATGCCCTCAACAATCCGGATATCGCGGTCGGCAGCCTTACCCAAACCCGCAAAGCCTCTTATATGCGGGGCTTTCGTGCGCCGCAATCGCCTTCTCCGCGCTCTCGAACTCAACAATGACAACCCGCTCTTTTAGGCCGTTTTCATAGGCTGCGACGGCCGCGCCGCGTGTGAGGAACTTCCCTCCTCCGGCTTCCAGCGCGGGCCGCGCCAACTTCCCAGTATTCGGCAAACTTAGCCTGATCCAGAAAATTGCGAGATATACCGAAACAAAATACCCCTTCGCCATTTTTTAAACCCTCCTCTGGCATTTAGAGTGTGGAGATACGCAAGCAGCGCGTCATCTGATCTTGCGTAAGCGCGTCGCCAAATTCCGGCATCATGCCCCGGCCGCCCGCGATTGCCTGTAACGCGAAACGGTCGTTGGCCGGCAAACCACTCGGCAAATATTCTTTTGAAACAGATCCTTCAAGCCCGGTCCCTTTCTTCCGCTTGACGAATAGGCGTTGTGGCACGCGCTGCAGTAGCGACTAAAGATGGCGCGTGCCGGCGGCTTGCTGTTCGTTCAGTCCCAATTCGGCATTTGTCTTGACGCGACCGTCACCGCAACCGACCACTGACCACGCGCCCGCGGCAGCTAGAATCGTTAGACGAACCATGCCGCCTTTTCTAATCATCCTATTAACGAACCGCCCAAGCCATCCCGTCCGGCTGCGCTAGAGGGGCTATATCGCCAGTAACGGCGAAATCCTTCAAACTAACAACGGCCACTTTATTGCCGCCGCTCACTGCGACGAAAGCCCGATTCCCTACTGGATCAATCAGAATTCCGGCCGAGCCGCCGCCCAAGTTCAGCTGCTTCACCTCCTTGTGCGTTGCGCATCGATCACCACGAGATTGGGCGAAGAGTCCACCTGATCCCGGTCCGCCCCCCAATCCTGAAATAAGCACGTATTTCCCGTCAGGCGTAAACTTCAGCCGGTTCGCGCCTCGGACAGAAATCGGAAATGTCGTAAGGTCCTTCTTCGCCGGCAAAGTCAATTACCGTCGCCGTGTTGTCCTGCGCGTTCGCCGTCCAGATCTCCTTGATCGTCGGGCGAAACGTCAAATCCCTCCGATCCGCGGCCTGCGGGAACGTCAGTCACCTCCCAGTTCTTCTGTGGGCCAGCCCCGAACATTCCGTTTCGCATCGTCTCATCGATAATGCTCACCGTTCCCGAAGCAGACGTTCGACGTGACAATCTTGCTCAGGTCCTTGGACACCCAAACCATGTGCGTTCGGTCCTCGCCGTGCCCAGAATCCAATCGATCTTCCTTGTCGCGGGATTGTAGCGCCCAATTGCCTTGGCACCCTCGGCGGTGAAATAAAGTTCGCCACCGATGAAATCAAGACCGTGGGGCGCTTCGAGCGCGCCAAGGTCAATCGGCGCTAGCGGCTTTTGAGCGACCAGATCGATGACGGTCAGGATGTGGTGCATGCCGCCACGTCCCATGTAATCGGAAACGTAGGCCGTCTTGCCGTCGGCTGATGCTGATCGACCTCGTGCGGGTCCGGACCGACTGGCACCTTCGCGATAATCTTCAGGCTGTTCGGATTGACGATATCAAGCTGCGTCGTGTCCTTCTCAAGCACGAGCAGCGCACGCGCGGGCGTTGGCATGGTTGCGCCGCCATATGAAAGCCAAACGCCAAAGTCGCCGCTAAGGCGAAAACCACATTGCACATTCGTTTTGCTACCATGAACATCTCCTTCGCCAGCTCTCGCCGGCCTCCCAGGATTCAGTCCCAACCACTTGGATTCAGAAGCGCAATCATTTCTGTAACCCGAAACAACCTGCGGAACCGTTCGCCCCAAAAGCTGCGCTTGGCGCCTGGCTGTACTTTTCGATTCGACGGGAACCGCTCCGAAATGACTCAAGTAAAAGCGAAAAAATGCTTCAGGATCAGAATGCAGACAGACCTCGGCGTTGGCAGGGCCCGACTCAGCGCGAGTGTAACCCTTGCCGTCCACTTCGATGTGCATCGGCTTCACCGGGCACAGCCTCGGCTCATCGATAAAGGCGATAGTCATCGGATCGAAGAGAGTCGGCGTCTGCTGCCCCCACTCGAAGTAAAGCGCGCCCAGCGCTTCCGTCAGCGGCGTCGCCTGACGGAACAAAAAATCGCGCTTCGTCTCATCCATTTTGAGCTGCGTGGAATCGAGCGGCATCATGTAGATCGCAACCCCCGATGCGAAGAGTTTCTGGGCACCCGGGATATCATTGACAACGTTCCACTCAGGTTCAGGTGGAGTCGGCGCCGCGTACGGATCACCATACCCTCGATTGATCGAGCCCCCCATCATCACCACCCGCTTGAGCTTGCGAAATGTCGCAGGATCCTTCTCGATCGCCGCGCCGGCGTTGAAAAGCGGGCCGATGCATACTAATGTCACTTCGCCCGGATTCTGCTTGATTTGGTCGAGAATGAAATCAGCCGCGCCCGGATGCGAACTCCTGGCAAATCGCCTATTCTCGGCATAGATTCGCTGAGTAAAGGCAGTTTTCGGCTGCGTTTTTGTGCCGACAGCGACGGGAATATCCGTCCGCCCCGCTTCGCCAAGCAATCGGTCGACGAGTTTTGCGCGCATCTCCGTATCGCCGAACGTGGTTGTTATCCCGAGAATCTGCACGTCCGAGCTGCGCAAGGCCAACGCCACCGCGAAGGCATCGTCAATGTCATCGCCGATATCCGTATCTATGATGATCTTCTCTGCCTGGCCGCTTGCCGAAACTTGCGGAACCGGTTCAGCAATGGCAACTCCGGCTCGCCAAAACAACAGGGCCAGACTACAGGCGGCAAGACGAGAAAGCCTGTTTGCACGAGTTGGATTTGACCGTCTCATTTAGAAAGGTCGCTTCTAGCTTCCACCGACCCGATGGTGATATAAGATACGCATCCGTTCGGCGATTTGCGCTCAGCCAAAAGCATCGCGAGCGCGCAGTTAGCACAAATTCGGGTGGTCCGATGAAGATTCGCATTTGGCGTATCGCGCTCGGGATCTTACCACTCTGCGTGCTCGCAGCCACTGTTTTGCCACCACGTCCGCTCTCGGCACAAATGAGCTTGCCCCCCGGTTGCCTGGGCCCTAGAGGGAGAGGGGCCGGCTGCGAAGCTTCCGTGTCGGTCCGCATTGACCCGAGCGAACAAGCTGCATATGACGCTTTCAATAAGGAAGCGGTAGTCGACACAAAGATCACCCTCGGCGAACAATTCGACGAGAAATATCCGCACAGCCGCTATCAGGAATCGGTCGACACCCAGTTGGCTTTCCTCTATTTCAACAAGGCCGATTCCGTGAAATTCTACGCTGTGGCGGATCGTGTGCTCGCTACGAACCCGCAAAACGTGCCGGTACTCGAGTTGGTCGGATGGGTGATCCCTCGCAACTACAAGTCGCATGACGCGACGGCGGCGGCCCGGCTGGACGAAGCCGAAAAATATGAGAAGCGTGCACTTAGCCTCATCGCGGCGATGAAAAAGCCCCGCCGGGTGACCCAAGCCGAGTTCGAGAATTCGCAGGCAGGCCTCGCGTGGCGCGCACACAGCGGCCTCGGCACGGTTTATTTCCGGCGTAAAGACTTTGCCGGCTCCGCAGCGGAGCTGCAGATTGCGATCAGGCAGCAAGGGTCCGAGCCCGATCCCACGGATTTGTACGTACTGGGCATCGATTTGGAAAATCTAAATCGATTGAGCGAAGCAGCGGACGATTTCGCTCAGTGCAGCGTCGGAGCCGGCGACATGCAGCAGCCGTGTCAACAAGCTTACGAGCAGGCTTCTCACGCGGCCGTGGAGTCCGCCGAAAAGAAAGCCTACGATGCCTTCAACAATTCTCCCAACGGTGACGCGCAGATTCAAGCAGGGGAAATATTCGACAAGATTTATCCGCAAAGCGAATACGAAGAAAGCGTTGATAGCGCCCTCGTGACCTTGTATCAAGGCGAGCAGGATTGGACAAAATTCTACGCCACCGCGGACAAAGTGCTTGCGAAGGATCCGAATAACGTGCCGGTGCTGACGCTCGTTGGGTGGGTGATGCCGCGCCATTACGATCCGGACGCTCCAAACGCCCCCGCCGAGTTGGATAAAAGCGAAGAATACGAAGAGCGCGCGCTGGAGTTGATCGCGGCAATGCAAAAACCGTCAACGCTCACCGTAGAGCAATTTGAAGCTGCAAAGACAGAGGCGGCGGCCAAAGCGCACAGCGGTCTCGGCGCGACATATTTCCGTCGCGGAGACTTTGTGGACTCGGCAAAAGAGCTACAGCTTGCGACCCAGGCTTCACCGGACGCGTTCGATTACTACATGCTGGGCGTCGATTTGCACAGTCTCAGCCGCGACGCCGAGTCGGTCGCAGCTTTTGCGAAGTGCGGAGTAATAGACGGGTATCTGCAGGTGCAGTGCAAACGGGACGCCCAGAAAATATCTCAAAGCTCCGCTCAATTGACGTCTATAGCGGCAAAATAACCGGAAAAAGTGAATCTCATGGAGGGATGGGGAGCGGCAACGTCCAGACTAGCCGTTAATTCTTCGCGCCGCCGGAAATCGAAGCGAGTTCTTCATCCCTTACTAGTGTAGTGTCTCCAACGCTTCTTTACATTTGGCGATTTTGCCCATAATTCGTGCCACCGATGCGCTCCAGACGAAAACCTTGGGATTCTGATTGTGGGTTTGGATGTAGTGGTGGATAGCAGCGATCAAGTCCGGGACGTTTTGGAAGGATCCTCGCCGGATGCGCTTGTCGGTAATCTCGCGGAACCAGCGCTCTACCATGTTTAGCCAAAAGCTGGGAGTGGAAATGAAATGCAGGTGGAAGCGGGGATGGCGTTTCAGCCAAGATTGGACGCGAGGATGCTTGTGCGTCCCGTAGTTGTCGACGATCAGATGCAAGTCCAGATCCAGTGGTGTCTTGACGTGGATCAGTTGCAGGAAGCGGATGAATTCTTGATGCCGATGCCGCGGCATGCAATCGCCAATGACCGTCCCATCCAGCATGTTCAGCGCAGCGAACCAGGTCGTCGTGCCATTGCGTTTGTAGTCGTGCGTTTGCCGGGCCGCGACTCCCGGCCTGAGCGGCAAGAGCGGCTGAGTGCGGTCGAGGGCCTGAATTTGACTTTTCTCGTCGACGCAAAGCACCAGGGCTTTGTCGGGCGGATTCACATAAAGGCCCACCACGTCGTGGAGTTTCTCGACGAAGCGCTTGTCGCGGCTGAGCTGGAAGGTCTCGATTAAGTGAGGTTTCAGATGGTGCTGCTTCCAGATTCGGTGAATGGTGTCTTTGCTCAGTCCCTGGGCCTGGGCCATACTTCGCGCGCTCCAGTGGGTCGCGTCGGGCGGCGTGGTGTGCAGGGTGGCGTGCACGACGGCTTGGACCTTGCGGTGAGAAACTCGGGGAATACGCCCCGGACGAGGCGCATCCTTTTCCAGCCCTGGCAGCCGAAGCGCCAGGAAGCGTTGCCGCCAGAGTTGCACGGTAGGTCGCGAAATCTGCAGGTCGCGGGCAATATCTTTGCTCAACAGCCCCTGGGCGGCTTTGCAAATAATCTGGGCGCGCTGAACCAATCGAAGCGGGATTCGCCGTCCCGGCGGCCCATTTGTCCAGCACCGCTCGTTCCTGGGGGGACAAGATGATGGCTTCGGCGGCTCTCAACGAAAGACACGATAAGAGGGCGGCCTCAATAAGACAAGCTATTCATGCGACACTACACTAGAGGCGCAGCAAAATCGCGTGTCTGAGGCTTCAATTAGCCGATCCCCGCCAATTGGCCTTGCGCGTTTGCTCCACGCGTGAGAGCGTCTATGCCTACACAAGAATCATGTTTGCGGACCGCACGAACTGGAATTTGGAAGAAAACCGTCTCACGCGCGCGCTGGCGCGGCGGCGTGCAGCAGGGAGTGCAGTTCTCGATCTGAGTACCTCGAATCCAACCACGTGCGGATTTTCTTTCGACGAACGCCTCATCCTCCGCGCCCTGGCCGATCCGGCGGCGCTAAGCTATTCGCCCGATCCGCATGGATTGCCTGCAGCGCGCGCGGCCGTATGCGATTATTATGCCCAGCTTGGCGCGACGATTTCGCCAGACGAGATTTTCCTCACGACCGGAACGAGTGAAGCCTATTCGTTCATTTTTCGGACGCTCTGCAATCCCGGCGATGAAATTTTGATTCCGACGCCAAGTTATCCGCTCTTTGATTTTCTTGCGGATATTCACGATGTGCGCCTGATCCGCTATTCTCTGCTCTACGATCATGGCTGGCAGATCGATTTTTACAGCGTGGAGCGGGCGATCGGTCCGCGCACTCGCGCCGCCATAGTTGTTCACCCGAACAATCCTACCGGGCATTACGCGAAAATCGCCGAAGCCGCCCAATTCAGCAATTTGTGCGCGCGCCGCGGGATGGCCCTGATCGCGGACGAGGTGTTCTATGATTTCGCGTATCTGCAACATAGCCCGCCGAGTTTTATTGGGAATCACGGTTCGCTCACGTTTGTGCTAAGTGGACTTTCCAAGATTTGCGGCTTGCCGCAGATGAAAGCAGGTTGGATCGCGACGGTGGGGCCTGACGAAATCAAACAAACCGCCCTGGCGCGCCTCGAGGTCATCGCGGACACCTACCTTTCAATGAACGCGCCCGTGCAATGTGCGCTGCCTGCTTTGCTCAGCTTGCGCCAAGATTTTCATCGCCGGCTGATGGCGCGGACTACAAAAAATCTTGCCGAGTTGGATGCGCAACTCGCGTCAAATCCGCGCTGCAGCCGCCTGGACCTTGAGGGCGGTTGGAATGCGGTGCTGCGTGTGCCAGCGATTCGACCCGATGAAGACGCGGCCGTTGATTTGCTCGAATCGCGCGGCGTTTACGTGCATCCAGGGCATTTCTACGATTTCTTAGACGACGGGCACATGGTCGTCAGCTTGATCGTCCCCAGCGACGAATTTGCGGAAGGGATCTCCCGTGTTCTGGAGTTTTTCTGACTTGGCAACAACAAAGAGACGGCGCACACCTAAATTTGTGGGCCGCCTTAGGAAAACGCAAAGCCTCGCTGCGTCTAAAATCAATTCGACTGCGAATCCCTTACTGGTGTTGACCTCGGCATCACGGTGATCGTCGCGGGCTGTTCCAACTGGAAATCGAGCTTCGTCTCGGACGCAATTTTCACCTGCTGGCCATGAGTCGCGCCCTGATAAACAGTTCCCGCTCCCGCTCCCGCCGCGGCGCCAATCGCCGCGCCTTTCCCGCCTCCGGCGATTGCGCCGATGATCGCGCCCAAAACCGCACCACCGCCGACCTTCTTTTCAGTGTCCGTCGTGCGAGATTTTCCGGATTCACTATACGTACTACTCACTAGCGGGAACGAACCACCTTGATACTCCACCTTCACGAGCTGCAGGCGCAGTTCGCTTTGACCTGTCATTTTCCCGGCCGAGGCCGCGCTAGTGAGCCGGACGTACACGTTCGCACCTTTCGGTACCACAACTTCGTTGCCCACGACAATGGGCGCATCCAGCGACGCCTGAAAAACTTCGCCGGGCTGGTTCACTGACGAATCAATCGAATCGATCATTCTCACCGAAACCGTGGTTCCCGCGGGAACCATATATTGCTTGGGCTGCGGAGGCGACGGCGGCGCAGGAATAGCTGGAGCCGGTGGAACTGCCGGAGGCGATACCGGCGGCGGAGTCATTTGCGCTTCCGACGACGCACCCGGCGACTGGCTTTGCTGCGTGTTCGATTGTGAAACGGGCGCGGAACTGTCTGCCAGCTCGGCATGAGTATCATCCGCACGATGTCGCTCATCCGACGCGTGGTGCGCCTCTCGCTTCGGCCGGTCCACATGCTTTTCGGGAGCAGACGCCAAAGGCGAAGCCTCCGGCGCAGCCGTATCCGCAGGCGCAATGTTCGCACCGGCGCTTGTCTGCCCCTCTTGATCATCAACGACCATTTGATCGTTCACTTTTGTTACGCCCGGGGTCTGCGTCGCGATTTTGTACGCTTCCAGGTGCGCCGCGTCATTCGGCACAGTACCTTTGAGCGTCACCTCCCCATTAATGGCGGCGACTTGCAAATTGGCGTTTTTCAACTGCGCATCGGCAAACATTTGCGACTGAATCGTCGTGACGAGTTGTGCGTCTTTGGGCTTGGATGAACAGCCGCTGCACAAACCCACAGCGAGCAAAGCACTCGCGGCGAGCGCCATCGTGAGGCACTTTGAACGAAACATGTGTTTCCCCCTCAGCCAGGTTGTCTGGTACCAGAAACAAGATGGAGCGCTTTTTCAGTTTACTACGATGCGGGGTAGGGGCCTAAGTGCTGTCTCGCTAGGCGGATAGCCGTTAATTCCATCGGCACAGACTCAGGACAGCCATGCCCTCGCAACTTTTCGACAGGGTCTGTGTTCTATCGGGAGCAGCCGAAATCGGGGTTGCGGTTCTAAAGTCTGAGTAATTATCCATTCTTAAGAGAAGGAGATTTTAAAATGCGGCATTCCAAAGCTATGGGTGCGTTCGCGTGCCTTTTTGCCGCTTTTGGATTCGCAGCTTGCGGCAGCGGTTCGTACAGTTCAACCGGAGGCGGTGGCGGAACGCAGTCCGCATCGGTATTTACGATCGGCACTGATGCGCCACTGCCCGCCGTAATTTCCTGCCCTGTGACGATCATGGGCATTACGATCAATAACGGCACCACTGACATTTCGGTGCTGCAAAACCCGCAGACCGTGGATTTTGCCAAGCTCAGCGGCTTGCACCAATTGGTGGACCTGCAGTCAGTTCCCGTGGGCACATATTATTCGGCGACGGTCACGTTGTCTGGAGCAAATATCAGCTATCTCGATACGACGCAGATGCCGCCTGTGGTCACGACAGTGCCCGCAACACTCTCGACCATGAGCAACAAGGTGATGTTTGCGAACCCGTTCGTCGTCCAAAACGCGGATCTCATCGGGCTGCGCATGGAATTTGACCTGCGCAAGTCGATCCAGGTGGGCGTCAACGGCCAAATTACAGGTGCGATGACACCTACCTTCAACATGAAGTTGCTCAATTCCTCGAACGCAGAGGTCTCAATTGACGATTTCCACGCTACCGTGACAAGCGTTATTAGCGGGACACAGTTTATGGTGCAGGGTCCAGCGGGGCGCGAGTGGACGGTCCAGATGGCGCCGACCACAGCTATGGATGATCCAAACGTTCCAGAAGCCTCGTTCACGACGAATACGATCGTTTCGGTCTCGGGCACGCTTGATCCAGTGTCGCACTATATCGACGCCACCGAGGTGCAGGTGGTCTCAAACGACAAGTTCTTCGTTGGCGGACTCTTCACATATATCACTCCGTCGACAGGTCCAGCGACTGGCGCGGATGTTTACGTGCGAGAGGAACTTGGTAGTGGAGGCAGCATCACGGACGGTACGATCACTGACCTGACGCTGAACGGCTCAGAAATCTATCGAATCGGGAATATCTCACTGCCAATCACTACTTTGCTCTTCAATAACTCCCTGCTCTTGGCCGGTCAGCATATAGACATCGCCGGAAAAGTCACGACCACGAATGGCGTGAGTACCTTCACCGTTCATCGCGTGGTTCTGCGTAGACAGGGGCAGGAAGGCAGCCTGCACGCCAATAGCGTCGTTATCCAGAGCGGCAACGCGGGCAGCTTCGGTCTCGACGACAACGGCACAGCCGGCGTTCTGCTGCCAGCGCCTCTGACTGTGATGACAACTAACCAAACCATTTTCATCGGCGTGAGCGGCCTTTCCGGACTGACCGGTACCGTGCCTCTCCGAGTCGTTGGATACGTTCTCGTGAACTCTCAGACGGGTAATGCCGTTCTCGTGGCGACCGCAGTCGAAGAGCTGACGGCAACTTCGTAGAGGTTTAGATTGCTGTAAGGAAAGGGCCGCTAATCCGCTTGCTGGAGCGGGTCAGCGGCTTTTTTCTTTTGCGCTAAACGGCGGGAGCCTACTCCATCCTCATGGCAAGAATCTCTCTGCCGCGCTGCTCGATTTCAAACGCGAAATCGCACAGCTCCGCCATACGTCACGCGGGACGAATGATTTGAACCGGGCGATGCGCCGCGTATTCATGCAAATTGGCAAGAATCAGCAGAAGTTCGAGCATTCTATCGCGCTGATCGGCATTGCGCTCGATCGGTTCGTCGTCCAGATTATTCACGATCGTCAGCGAGTCGGCCAGTAGCCACTCCAGGCTCAGCGAATCGATCGTCTGGCCGGCGCGGCATCGTTCCAGCGCCTGATCCGTACGGGCGAATGCCTCATCCAAAAAATGGTCCAGGCACAGTTGTTCGGCGGCTAAACTGGACGGGATCGCATTGGCGCAGGATGTCCTGCGGCAGGCGCCCGAAACGTAAGGTCCCATGGCGCACCCCACTGGATTTCGGTTGCTGCCGAGACTATCACAAAACCCGCGAGGCGGGAAAAGTTGCGAATAGAGGTTTCGCCTGGAGCGATAACGGCAGCATGAATGCAGATTGCGGTTCCCGGAGATTCCGGGCTCTAGGCTTCCGCACCGTGGCATTTCTTGTATTTTTTACCCGAGCCGCAAGGACAGGGATCGTTGCGCCCCACTTTCGCTCCCGTGCGGACGGGCTTCGGCGCCTCAGCCGGCTGTGAACCAGCCTGAAATTGCAGATTCTGCTGTTGCCTGCGCTGGCGCTGCTCGATTTGTCGCGCGATGGGCGACGCGGGCGCTTCATCCGGCTGGGGAGCGGCGGCCGAACCATCGCCTCTGGCAACTGACGCCGGACTGCTGCGAGGCGCCGCCGCGACAGCTGCGACCTGCTGTGGTTCAGCCGGTCGCACAAGAAACAGGAATCGAACCGATTCGTTGTCGATGCGATCCATCATTTCTTCGAACAGCTTAAATCCCTCGTTTCTTGAACTCGACCAGACGGATCTATTTGCCCGTAACCTCGTAGACCGATGCCTTCCTTCAAATGGTCAAGCGTCAGCAAATGGTCTTTCCATTGCGCGTCCACGATATCGAGCAAAATGTGCCGCTCAAGCCACCGCATCGTTGGTGCGCCGAACATGCGTTTCCTTCTGTTCGTATTGCTCGCGACCTTCTCCACCATCACCGCGCCCAACTCGTCGTGATTCATATCGCCGGATCCACGTCGACGGACTTCAAATCGATTCCATACTGGTTCAAAACCTCATTTGCGAACTGCGTCACGTTCCATTGGTCCGGATGCTGCTCGCGCGGGCAATACGTCTCCACGAGGCTGTCCATGATCATTTCCGCGCGTTCGAGCACGAACTCTTTTTGTTCGCGCCCTTCGAGGAAGCCACGGCGCAGTGAGTAAATGGTCTCGCGCTGCTTGTTCATCACATCGTCGTATTCGAGTAGGTGCTTTCTGCGCTTCGAAATGCTGCGCCTCGACGGCCTCCTGCGCATGCTCGATGCGCTTGCTGATCAGCCGCGACTCGATGGGAACGCCTTCGGTCATCCCCAGCCAGTGCATCATTTCCTTCACCTTTTCGCCGCCGAAAATGCGCAACAAATCATCTTCAAGGGAAAGGAAAGAAACGCGATTATCCGGGATCGCCCTGGCGTCCTGCGCGGCCTCGAAACTGATTGTCAATGCGCCGCGACTCGTGGCGCTCGGTGCCCAGAATGTGCAGGCCGCCCATCGCGACCACTTCATCGTGCTCGGCGCGGCACTGCTCGACAAACTCATCGTAGATCGGCTTCCACTGCTCAAGCGGTACCTGGAAAATCTTCCCTTCCTGCTGAAAGAGCACCATCGCTGGACCACTGGCAGCGCTCGCGCCGTTTGAGCCACTCGCACCATTGCCGGAGGCGCTGGCGCCGTCTCCGACTGCATGCGCGTCGGCTTGCGCGGGCGTTTCTGTTCCGGCTCCGCCTCCGATCACAGCGCGGCCGGAGCATACGGAATAGCAAGTCTTGTTTTTCAGGAAATATTCGCGGGTCATCGCTTCTGGATTGCCGCCCAGCAGAATGTCTGTTCCGCGGCCTGCCATGTTCGTCGAGACGGTCACCGCACCCTTGCGTCCCGCCTGCGCAATGATTTTCGCTTCGCGCTCGTGCTGCTTCGCATTGAGAACCTGATGCGGAATTCCCGATTTACGCAGAAGTTCGGCGATTTTTTCCGATTTCTCAATCGAAATACTGCCCACGAGCACCGGCTGTCCGCTCTCGTAATATTGCCGAATGCCGCTGGCTTTCGAGCCGTCTTCCTGCAAAATTCCGTCGACCACCGCTTCGAATTTCTCGCGCTCGGTCCGGTAGACCACATCTGGATGCTCGATGCGAATCAGCTTCTTGTTCGTGGGGATGCAAACGACTTCCAGGTTGTAAATCTTGTTAAATTCATGTGCTTCTGTATCCGCGGTTCCGGTCATGCCCGCGAGTTTCTTGTACATGCGGAAATAATTCTGGAAGGTGATCGTGGCAAGCGTCTGATTTTCGCGCTCGATTTTTACGCCCTCTTTTGCTTCAACAGCCTGATGCAAACCGTCGGACCAGCGGCGCCCCGGCATTTGCCTGCCGGTGAACTCGTCAACGATCACGACTTCGCCTTCCTTCACCACATAATCCACGTCGCGCTGATACAGCGTGTGCGCACGCAGGCCTTGATAGACGTGATGAATCGATTCCATGTTCGCCGGGTCGTACAGGTTCCGCAAGTTCAGCAGCCGTTCGCATTTCGAAACACCTTCTTCGGTGAGAGTCGCCGTGCGCAGCTTTTCGTCAATGGTGTAATCGATCTCGCGAATCAGTTTCGGAACGATTTTGTCGATGCGGTAGTACTTGTCTGTGGATTCTTCGGCGGGACCGGAAATGATCAGCGGGGTCCGCGCTTCGTCAATCAGGATCGAGTCGACTTCATCGACGATCGAGAATTGTGCCCCCGCTGGACGCAATCTGCGAGATCATATTTCATATTGTCGCGTAGGTAATCGAAACCAAACTCGTTGTTGGTGCCGTAGGTGATGTCTGCGCCATAAGCGGCGCGGCGTTGTGTTTCATCCAAATCGTGAACAATCACGCCCACCGTCAGCCCAAGCATCCGGTAAATCGGGCCCATCCATTCCGCGTCGCGTCGTGCCAGATAATCATTCACCGTGACGATGTGAACGCCGCGGCTGGCCAGAGAATTCAGATAAGCGGGCAGGGTCGCGACGAGAGTCTTGCCTTCGCCGGTCTTCATCTCCGCAATCTTGCCTTCGTGCAGCACGATACCGCCAATGAACTGCACGTCGAAGTGGCGCATGCCCAGCGTGCGGCGTCCCGGCTTCGCGGACGGTCGCAAAGGCCGGCACCGATTGCAGGCTCCAGCGCATCCTGCAGCTTGTGCTTGTAATCGGGATCGTCCAATTCGACACCTTCAAGACGTGCCTGCACTTCGGCCTTGAGCGTCGCGCTGCGAGCGCCGAGCTGCTCGTCCGAGAGCTTCTTCATCTCCGGTTCGAGCTCGTTGATCTGCTCCACGCAGGGGGCGATGCTTCTTGATGTCGCGCTCGTGCTTCGTTCCGATAAAGCGCGAAACGACGCTGTCTACAATCTTTTCAACGTCCATGGGCGTTTATTTGGATGATCCTCAGTCGGCGTTCGTTGGCATCCGCAGCCGTAGAAACCATTGTAGCCGCTCGCGCGGATTGGTGCAAAAGACGTTCGCAGCAAAGGCCCCTGCCGTGTTCCACGCAACTGGACCCGGCATGTAGGCACTTGTGTCTGGAGGGTGGGATGAGCACCCTCCGGACACGAATGTGACTAGAAGTGGAAGCCAAGCTCGGCGGTGATCGTTCGCGGGGTGACGTAATGCGTGCCACTGAAGGTGGAGAGGAAATTGTATAGAGCGTACTTGTTGGTGATGTTGATCGCCGTAACACGCGCACTTACTTTGTATCGATCGTTTTTAAATGAGAACAGATTGTCGTCGCCGAACGAAACATCGAAGAGGTTGCGTTGGGCGATACGCGGCGGATTCTTGTCGTCGTTTTCCGTGTTCGGCGCCGGGATCGAGAGCAGGTTCGTGCCGAACCGGGAGACGGGGCAAATTCCCAAGCCAACTGTTGGTGTTGCGTGTTGCGTGCCGCAGAACATCCCGGCCTGGAATTGCTGATCGGGGGTGAAATTGTCGCCGAGATCGAGCGCCGGCTGTCCGTTGAGCAGGGTTGAGAATCCAAAGCACCCGTTATTGGGATCGCTGCTATAGCACGGCGCCGAGCCGGCAACAAGGCCGCTGTCGTATCGCCAATTGAAACCCACCCAAGGACCGCGTTTCCCGATCTGATATTGGAAGTGAGTCGTCTGGTTGAATTTTTCGTCGTGGTCGATGCGGAACACACCGATCGGCGCCGAGGGGGTTGCACCGGCGCCGCCGACCTGAGGAGTGAAGAAGCGTGCCGCCACGCCGGACATTACCATGTATGCCGTGAGGCCGTGGAAGTCGGTAAAGTTCACGCGTCCGGCAAACCCAGGGATTTTCGAGCGAGCCCACTCAACGGGAAACGTGATCGGCGTGTTCCCGAGCACACTGAAATCGTATCCGTTGTGGGTGTATTTCCAAATATATTCGCCGTCGACCACCAGATGCCTACCGAAAGCCTGTTGCAGCCCCGCGTGAAACTCGTTGCGATATCCGGGGCTTAGCGGGGTGAGGGAGTTTGAGGCGCAGAGCAAGAGCGGATTCAGAACGGGATCGGCGCAGCCGATGCTCGAGACCACGAGGTTTTCGTTAAAGGGAGTTTCCAAAGTCCGAGCGTAAGAGACGCGGAGGACGGTGTTGCTGGGCTTGATGTTATACGCGATTCCGATCCGAGGTTCGGCCTGCTTCGCCGTGGAAAGCCCGTTGTAGATGTCTCCACGGACGCCGACATTGAAATTCCAGCTCCCTTCCGTGATCGAATCCTGCACGTAAAGCGATTCCTCCTTTACATCGGTGTGACCGCGGAAGCGGTAATCGCTGCCGCCGTTGGTGAGATCGTAAGCGCAAGCCGTGTCCGGCATGGGCGTGCCGTCGGGATTTTCGCACCCCAACGATGCGCCGTAGGTGGGATCGACGATGGCGAGATTGTCATTTTCTGTGAGGAACGTGCGTTGGATGATGGCGCCCGCCTTGATATTGTGAGCGCCTTTTACGTAAGAGAGATCGGCGCGCAAGCCGGCGTTGGTGAGAAACCGAAGCTGACTTACCGTTTCCTCTCCAATGCCGCCGGGCTGAAGGTCAGCGAATGGATCGCCACTTGGATAGTAGTTGTACTGATCGTGCCGCACGAACGCACCCAATGTGAGGACGGTGTCCGAACCGAAGAGATGCGTGTAGGTGGGCGCGAGATTGAAGGTGCGGATTTGTGAACGCTGATCGGTGAAGCCGACAGCTTGGGTACACGCGGCGATGACGCAGTTGTTGGAGGTTTCGGCCGGCGTGCCGTCGACGATCAGGCCGTTCCAGGCGGTTGCGTCCTGCGCGTCGTAGGAATTCGGATTCTGAAACCAGGAACGCGTGAAGCCGAGATTCAACTGGAGCGAATCGGTGGGCGTGAATTGGTAATCGAGGCGATCGAATGTGTTTTCCTGATTGCCTTTATCGTGCATCACCGCGAATTCGGGCGGATCGAGAAAGCGGCCGGTGTTCATGCCGCTCACCGAGAGGAAATCGCCCCATCGCTTGCCGCCGTAACCTATGTCGAAGGCTTCGCTTGACGTGCCGAAGGTACCGTAGTTGGCGGTGAGGCTGCCGTGCGGGGCGGTTTCACCGAGGCCGGAGCGTGTAGTGACGTCTATGACCACGCTCGTCTTATCGCCGTATTCGGCGGGCGGTGCCCCGTCAATCACTTCGAGCGACTGGATCGAATCGACGGGGATCTGGTTCGAGAAGACCTTGCTCTGCTGATCGGTGATCGGCTGTCCATCGACGGAGAACGAATTCTCCGCGTGGTCGCCAAGGCCATGGAATAAGCCGTTGGAGTCGGCGGCGATGCCCGGGGACGTCTGCGTGACGAGTGAGCTGACGGAGGAGGAGGCGCTTTCCAGCGGCACTTCATTGAAGAGCTGCCGCGAAATGTCCGTGTGATCTGTCGGCACCGTTTCTAGCAGATCGGCGCCCGCCGTGACGGTCACGCTTGATGACGCGCCAGCCAATTGAAGTGTGATCTTCAGGTTCACGGGCACCGCCGAACGAACCGGCACGTCCTGCACGTACGACGCAAAGTTCTTTGACGTTACCGTCAGATGGTACGGGTTGTAAGGGATGTTGCTAAATGAAAAAGCTCCGGAGCCGTCGGTGGTGGCCGTTTCTTTGTAACCGCTGACGGGATTCTGTATCTCAACCGTTGCGCCGACTACGACCGCACCGGTCGGGTCCGTCACTGTGCCTTGAATGCTGCCCGAGTTGCCAGTGCCCTGGGCGTAGGAGGACGAAGCAAAAACAGCCGCGGCAATGCATAAGAACAGCGAGGCAAATACCGATTTCGAAAGTCTCATCACTCTCTCCATGGAGTATGAATGCGGCCATAACGCTTTTGCGCCAGGCGATAATGAAGTGGAAAAATACAGCGCGCGCCGCAAAAATCAGGCGCGTGCGGATTCAGTTTTTATGTGGAGATTGGGAACTTAGGCGGGAGGTGCGCGGGGAATGCTCGGCGCGCGAAACGTAGCAAAATCTGCGGAAACGCTTTCGATCAGCGCAAGTGTCGCAATCGGCGTGGGAGCCTGGATTGTAAGGGGCGCCAAAGGCCCAGGTGCTGAGGCGTGGCTGACATGGCAAACCTGGCAAGTCGCTTCTTCGGATGCGGTGCTGTGCAGGTGCGTGAGCGAGCCGGTCGTCAGCGAGACGATGGCGAGTGCCATCGCGATGGCAAGGATGCGTCGGGTAAATCTCTTGGGCAACATTGCGGACACTCTAGCTTAGCTTAGCTAAGCTAAGCTAAGCTAAACCCCGGCATATAGATATCTTAGCCCGGTTGTGGTCGGTGGGGGAAGGTTTTTTCGGGAGCGATAGGGAATGCCGCAACAAATCGACACAGCTCGTTTCAAATTGCAAGATGGTGAATGCACCGGCAGCGGCCTTCGCTTGCTCCCGGTGTATGTGGTGTATGTTCGTGCGCTTGACCCCCCGATTTCCGCGCGTTACGCTATCTAAGAGGGGACAAACCACGCGCCGCCCAGCGGCCCGCCATTTAATGAAGCAAACCGTCCGAATCGCCGGAGGAGTGCATGAATTCTTCGGCACGCTTGACGAAAACTTGAAATTCTTCGAATCGGCCTTGCGCGTCACCACGCATCTCCGTGGCGATCACGATCTCGAAATTGAGGGCGACCCCGAGCAAGTAGAGCGCGCAGCGAGTCTGGTCGGCGCGTATAACCAGCGCGTCCGCGAAGGCAATGCGCCGGACAGCGGGGAAGTGCGCGATCTGCTGCGAGCCGCAGCCGGTGAGCCGACGCCTGCTCTGCGGGGCGCCTTCTCGCCCACGCGCACGCGTACGTTCGGTAAAAAAGTAGTCGCGCCAAAAAGCCCCACTCAAAAAAAGTACATCGAAGCGATCGAAACGCATGACATGGTGTTTGCGATCGGCCCCGGTGGCACGGGCAAAACTTATCTCGCTGTCGCGATGGCCGTCTCGGCGCTACTTTCAAAGGACGTTAACCGGATCATTCTCGCGCGGCCTGCGGTTGAAGCAGGCGAGCGGCTCGGATTTCTGCCTGGCACGTTGCAGGAAAAAGTTGATCCCTACATGCGGCCTCT
Source organism: uncultured Acidobacteriota bacterium (assembly GCA_963753205.1). Classification (GTDB taxonomy): domain Bacteria; phylum Acidobacteriota; class Terriglobia; order Acidiferrales; family UBA7541; genus Palsa-295. Next base: position 18,699 of record CAVWBL010000012.1, read on the forward strand.
CTACGACGGTTTGCACGATCTACTCGAAGCCGACAAGCTGGAGCGCTTTCTAGAAAAAGACATCATCGAAATCGCGCCGTTGGCGTTTATGCGTGGCCGCACCCTGAACGACTCTTTCGTGATTCTCGACGAAGCTCAAAATACGACGAGCGAGCAGATGAAAATGTTCCTCACGCGCCTCGGATTCAATTCGAAGGCCGTGATTACGGGCGACATCACCCAAATCGATTTGCCCAACGAGCGGCGCTCGGGTCTCGTTGAGGCGATGGAAGTGGTCGGCAATATCGAAGGTATCGCCATGATCCACTTTGATGAGCGCGACGTCGTGCGACACAGCCTAGTGCAGCGAATCATCAAGGCATACGACGAATATCCGGGCACAGCGAAGCGCACCGTGAGCGCCGCTGCGGCTGCGCCGCGCGAAAATCGCACGCGCGACTGATTAGCATCTTCCTGCGCATGATCTCCAATCGCCAACGCGCCGTTCGTGTGCCGATTCGCCGTCTGAAGCAGTTTTTTGTCCAAGCCATGAAAGAGGTCGGGCTGCCGGAAAGCGCTGCGACCGTCTGCTTCGTCACCGACGCACAAATCGCAAAATGGAACGCTGCCTATCGCCGCAAAAACAAACCCACGGACGTCCTTTCGTTTCCTGTCGATTCGCAAGCACACCACCCCGGAAAGAGTCCACGAGCAGCTAGGCAGGAGTCGTTGCGAGTAAAGCACTTCTCCGTTGCCTCCTCCACCTCCTATCTTGGCGATATCGCCATAGCTCCCACCGTCGCCCGCCGCAACGCACGCCTCTACGGCCGTACATTGGATCAGGAATTGCGCATTCTGATCCTGCATGGAATTTTGCACCTCATGGGGTACGATCACGAGACGGACACAGGCCAAATGAATCGCCGCGAACAACGTCTTCGCCGCTCGTTGGAGATTGCGTAGATGCGCGCCTTTCTTTACACGATCGGCGTCCTCGCGCTAACGTTCGGGCTGCCTGTCTTTTCCTACCTGGACCGCGTCTACCGCGAACTCGGCCGCGTCAACGTTGGCCGAACACACGCGCATCTGGAGACATTCGAAACCACAATTGAGCCGCGTTTTCATATGGACCGCCCCCGTGCCGCCGCAACTTTCAATCTGCTCGCCCGCCTTTGGCTCGTCTTGGTTGCGACGATGACGGCACACGGCGTCACCGCGTTCGTGGAGAGCACGTGGGAAGCAGCGGCGGAAATGGTCGTGTTTCTCGGCGTCGAAGTGATCGTCTTGATGCAGTTTGTTCCATCCCTGCTGCTCGCGGGCGCTCCCGGAAATTGGGTGCGACCGTTCGTTCCTCTCGTGCGAATGACAATGTGGATCGTCTGGCCGGTGCAAAGCGTCCTGGATTTGCTCGTCTCCGTGCTGCACCTTTCCGAGCCGGTCGCGGAACCCGAAACCGACCAGCAAGCGATCGAAGCCTTTGTCGATGCCGCCACGGAAGAGGGAATTATCGAGCGGGAGGACGCTCGTCTTTTCGAGCAAGTGATGGAGTTTGGCGAAACGCGCGTGCGCGACGTGATGACTCCGCGCCCGGATGTCGTCGCCATTCCGGCATCCTCCACCCTCGAGGAATTGCGCAAGTTGATGGTGAACACTAAATACTCGCGCGTGCCTGCCTTCGAAAAATCGCTCGACGACGTCGTCGGAATCGCAATGAGCCGCGACGTCCTCGAAGTCTTTGAACGCGACGCCGCCCGTCGCACCGTGCGCGAACTTATGCGCCCAGCCCTGTTCGTTCCCGAAAGCAAATTTGGCTCCGAATTACTCAAGGAAATGCAGCGCAAAAGCCAGCAAATGGCGATCGTCATCGACGAATATGGCCTCATGGCCGGCGTCGTTACGGTCGAAGACCTTGTCGAAGAGATCGTCGGGGAAATTGGCGAAGAGGACCGCCGCCCGGCGCCCGAAGTCGTGCGCGAAACAAGCGGCTCAGCCGTTCTGCGCGGCAGCGTCGCCGTGAATCGCCTCGGCGACATTTTCGGCATCGAGATGCCGCAAATCGAAGAGCATTCGAACGCAGCCACAGTTGCCGGCTTGCTCAATTCCGTTGCTGGCCACGTACCCCGCACCGGCGAGTCCATCGATTTCGACGGCCTTCGCTTCGAAGTGCTCGAAGCAAATCAGCGCAAAGTGTTGCGCGTTCGCGCTCGACCAAGTGCCGCGAGCACGTCCGCGTCGTCCCATTCGGCCTAGAAGATTTTGCGGCGAGGCAACCGTCGCTATGCTCCCGGGTTCTTACTTCAGCGTCACGGCGCGCTCATGATTGCGATGCACAAGGCCACGCGCACGCGGTCGATTCTTCTCACATTGCTCCTGATTTGCGCGTCGGTCACCCCGCTTCGCGCGCAAACGATGCCCGCTCAGAATTCGTCGGGCGCATCCACAGCAAACGCCGCTGCTCAATCGCAACATTTCGCCTCCATCTCCGGCACAGTCGTGAGTGCCAGCACCGGACAGCCTCTGCGAAAAGCGCGTATCGACCTCTCATCCATAGGGGACCACAACGAGAACCCGCCGCTCGGTACGATCACCGACGCGAGCGGCCACTTCGAAATCGACAACATCGCTCCTGGCCGTTACGATCTTTCCGCCACGCATCGCGGCTATGTCTCCAAGCGCTATCATCAGGAGAATGCCGATTCCCCCGGCGCGGCGCTTACTCTTTCCGCAGGGCAAACCGTAAAGGACATAACCTTCAACCTCGAACAGACTGCGGTGATCGACGGCCACGTGTATGACGAAGACGGCGACCCGCTGCAAGGCGCCGCAGTCCAAATCCTTCGTAGAAGTTACGTGAACGGACCAAGAATGATGACCACCGTCAATCAGGTCATGACGGATGACCGCGGTGCGTATCGCATCTTTGACATCGAGCCCGGTCATTATTACGTGATGGCGTCAGGGGGAGCGGAACGCATGTTCGGCAATCCCGGCGATCAGGCTGAACCGACATACACGCCCGTTTTTTATCCGAATGCCGATTCCGCTGATCGTGCCTCCGCGATCGACTTGAAGCCCGGTGACGAAATGCCCGGCATGGATTTTCAACTCATGCCAAACAACACGCGCAACTATGAAGTGAGCGGTAGGGCTGTGAATCCGTCCGCCACCAAAGGAGGGCCCAATCTCTTTGTCACGCTTATCAACAGGAACTCGCACACGCAGTTCATGGCCGGCACAACGCGCCGTGTCATGGCGAACGGCTCTGACGGCAGTTTTCGATTCAGCAATGTTCCACCCGGCGATTACATCGTCAACGCAATGTCAGTCGACATGGGCGATGCGCCGCAATCGACGAGCCAGGAGATCACCGTAGTCGATTCCAACGTCAGCGGCATTTCGCTAACCGTTGGTCCGGGCACGACCATCACCGGCCGGGTGTCATTCGAAGTCAGCGCCGCGTCGACGGAAGCACCTGTAACTGTCGCGCTTTCCCCGCAGGATGAACGAGCCTTGGGCGGACGGCAGGCTCAGGTTCAATCGGACGGCTCATTCACGATCACCGTTCCGGATGGAACGTATACGCTTAATGTCTGGTCGCGCTGTGGCGCTTGTTTCGTGAAAGACGTGGCTTCCAATGGAGCGGATTTATTCGGCAGGCCGATTGACGTTGAAGGCGGCGCAGGCCCGTCGCCGCTCGAGATCGTCTATAGCAGCAACACCGCCGACGTGAATGGTATCGTCGCAACGAGCGATGATCAGCCTGGCGTTGGGGCGCTCGTCGTGGCCGTTCCGAACACGGACGCGCCGAATCGCGAGCAACGTTACAGAACGGCCACCACGGATCAGTACGGTCGTTTCGATATAAACGGCGTGCCGCCGGGAGAATACACGATCATTGCGCTGCAAGGCATGAGCGACGACCAATCGTTTCTCGATCCGGATTTTATGCAGCAATACGCAAACAAAGCAGAAACGCTGAATCTTGCCGAGGGCGACCACAAAACGCTTCAACTAAATCTTGTTTCGGTTAATACTCAATAACGTTCAAATGATTCCTCGTCGCGAATTTCTCAGCCGCACGCTCGGCACCGCTCTCGCAACGGCAGCGCTCCCTTTGCGCGGAATCGCTGACGCAACTCCTCCCGCGGGCGCTTGCGGCGGGTTCCATTTACGCTACGGCGTCACGCAAAGCGGCAATTTCGACATTCTGGAGAACTCGGACACGCTCGCGAAAATGGGTTTTGATTATTGCGAGCCCGCAGTGGTCAAGACGATGTCCTACAGCGATGCAGATTTTGAGGCGATCCGCGCGAAGGTGGCCGCCACGCCCTGCCATGTGGAATCGATGAATTCTTTTATTCCGGGAAAAATGAAGGTCGTCGGCCCAGACATCGACCGCGCCGCGCTCGATGAGTACGTCCAGAAATCGCTGGCGCGGGCAAACGCATTTGGCACCAAGATCGTGGTCTTCGGCAGCGGCACTGCGCGGCAAGTGCCGGAAGGGTTTCCGCGCGATCGAGCTTGGACGCAATTGCAGGATTTTCTCCGCCGCGTCGGCGACGAAATCGTCCGGAAAAACTACGGTTTTGTGATCGGCATCGAGGCGCTGCGCCATCAGGAATCGAATATCGTCAACACCACCGCCGAAGCCTATCAACTCTCTGTCGATACGAACCATCCGAAGATCAAGATCATCTGCGATTTCTACCATCTGGCGACGGAACACGAGGATCCAACGGTTCTGCTCAAAGTGAAAGATCGCCTCGTACACCTGCATTTTGCCAATGAATGCAACGCGCGCGCCTTTCCGCGAGATCCTGCCGAGTGTCCGGCATACGTGCCGTTTTTCGCGAATCTGCGCGCCATCGCATACAACGGCCGCATCAGCATCGAAGCCGGCACGCACGATTTCACCGTCGACGCTCCCCTCGCCCTCGCAACACTGCACCAACTCTACGCGAACGCCTGCGCCGCATAGCCCACCATCGCCTGCTTCAGCAAAAAAGAACATGACGCCATTCTGGGCGCAGCGAACGATCTCTCTTGCCGCTCTCTCGCCAGCTGGCACAAATGCGTCGTAGCGCCTGGCGTGTCAAATCCAGCGCCCTTCTTTCACGTTCACGAGAACGATACGTGCGGAGCAGCTGTGGCCATTGGGTACAATGGCGATCTCTATTTCTGGGACCACCATGTGCACCCGGAGACCCATCGGCAACCCTATGGAAAATCTCTCGAATACACGGTCGCCTGCAGCATCACTTCCCGTGCTTCATCGCCCGCTCCATCCGCCTTCCGTCTAAGGTCCATGCCGGCGTGGTCTTCTACTCGCACCGCTTCAAAAGCGGGCATCTCACTTGTTAATTCGACCGGAAATATCATGTGCTAACGACAACTAAGCCGGCGGACAGACGCCGTTTGCTGTATATATGTTCTCTTCGGAGGCGACGATGCGACAATCGACGACACCAATCTATTTGGCCTTATTCTGCGCGTTAGCATTTGCGAATGGCGCTTTCTCGCAGAACGCCGCCTCTGGCAAACAATCCGCAACGGCTTCGACAGCGACTCCTTCCAATGCCGACTGGACCGAGCCCTTTCCGCCGTTTCGAATCGCCGGCAATCTCTACTACGTCGGTAGCGCCGGTCTCGCAAACTACCTGATCGTCACTCCGCAGGGCAACATCCTGATCAACAGCGACACCGAGAAGAACGTGCCGATGATCAAGGCCAGCATCGAGAAACTTGGCTTCAAGTTCAGGGACACGAAAATCCTTTTGATCAGCCACGCTCATTGGGATCACGACGCGGGCAGTTCCCTGATCAAAAAAGAGACCGGTGCGCAGTATATGGTGATGGATGCGGACGTTCCGGTGGTCGAGTCTGGCGGCAAGGCAGATTTCAATTATGGTGACGATCCGGCGACGCTCTATCCGCCAGTGAAAGTCGATCGAGTGCTCCATGACGGCGATGAAGTGAAGCTTGGCGGTTCCGTCCTTGTGGCGCATCTTACGCCCGGCCACACGAAAGGCTGCACGACGTGGACAATGAGAGTCTCCGACGGCAGCAAAACCTACAACGCCGTAATCGTCGGCAGCCCCAACGTGAATCCCGGATACAGGCTGGTGAACAACAAGGCGTATCCGCAGATCGCCCAAGACTACGAACGCATGTGGCGGGTACTGAAATCCCTGCCCTGTGACATTTTTCTCGGTGCACACGGAGAATACTTCGGAATGGAAGCGAAATACGCGCGCAGCAAGCAAGGCGGCGGCAATCCATTTATCGACCCCGAGGGATACAAGAAATATGTGACGCAGAAGGAAGCCGATTTTTACGCGGAGTTAAAGAAGCAGCAAGAAGCGGCGCGAAACAACGGCACAGGCACCCAATAGTGACCTGCCGTTGCCCGGTCCGGTAAAGTTGAATCTGCGTTGCCGAGGTCTAAGCTGCGCGGCGCCACATTAGCCCGAAGCCCCGCCTGAGATACGTATCCACTTCACGAACGCGAAACGCTTTAAGAAGCAGATAGAGCAGTGCTATTCCCATCGCGGTGTCCACTACCAGAATAAAAAGCGCGTATAGCGGACGGTGCCAAGCAACGAGCGTCTCAAGCCAAGCCGCGAACTCGTAGCATGCCACGCCAGCTACGGTCGAGGCCGCAGCGACCCTGAAGAAAAATCCAACCACTCCCGCCGTATCCGGGTTTTTCGTGCGCCTGGACAGCATCACAAACAGCACCACTGTGTAGGCGCCGATGCCGATCGAACTGGCCAGCGCTAGACCGCGAAAACCCATACGATGCATAAGCAAGACATAGAGCGGCAGGCTCGCAAATGTGGTGATTGTGCCGACAACGGCGGGAACGATCGTGTTACGCGTCGCGTAGAATCCGCGCGCCAAAATATACTGTGTGCCCCACGCGATGAGTCCAAGCGAGTAGAAAACGAGCGCTGCGCCCATCGCCTGATAGTCGCCGCTGCCCAAGCGCGTGCGCGTAAAGAAGAGGCGCATGAGCGGTTCGCTTTGCGCCATCATCAGCGCCGAGATCGGCACGAGCGAAATGATCAGCGCTTTCACGGAACCATTGAGGACGCGATTCAAGTCGCCGAATTTTTTCTCGGAATAGAGTTGTGCGAGGATCGGGAATGAGGCCACACCGAGCGCCTGGCCCACGATTCCCAGCGGCACCTGCATCAGATTTTTTGCATATTGGAGCCACGTGACCGCGTCGCCTAAATAGGATGCGTAGTGACGCGTAATCCAGTCGTCGGCAAACGTCAACCCGAGGGCCAGCATAATCGGCACGGAGAGTTTCAAAAATAGAACGAAACCAGGATGGCTGACTCGGAGATTCGGCGTGAACCGGGCACCCGCGCGATGCGCGCCGTAGACCTGAAGAAGAAAGTTTCCCAGGATCGCTCCTATGACTACGCCGACCGAGAAACCTGTGATGCCTATTTTGGAAAAAAGCAGCACACCGCCAAGGATCACGCAGGAGTTGTATATCAGCGGCGCAAATGCGGGGATCGTGAACCGATGTTTAGCGTATTGCACCGCCGCGAGGATGCTGCCCTCATAGAAGAAGAGTTGTGCCGGAAGCATCAATCGGGTAAGCGAGATGGTGAGTTGGTGTTCCGCAGGATGAAATCCCGGAGCGATAACGCGGTCGACTAGCGGCCCCGCAAAGATCTCTCCCACGCAAATCAACAAAATGAGCGCGATACCCATGACTGTGATAACCGTGGAAAAGACGCGCCAGCCTTCTTCTTCATTCCCCTCAGCCGCATATTTGGCAAAAACGGGGATGAAGGTGATACTCAGCGATCCGCCCGCGATTAAATAATTGAGAAAATCGGGTAAAGTGAAGGCCGCGAAGAAAGGGTTTGTCGCGGCACCCGCTCCAGCAAAATGTGCTACGGCCCAATTTCGCAGAAGGCCGAGCACGCGGCTCAAAAACACACTCGCCATCATGATGCCAGTAGCCGTAGCGATGCGGCGATGCATCATCCTGGACGCCGCGATATTAGGCGTAGGTTGAGAGGTCACGAAGATTAATCGTAGATGGTTTGCGCCGCGCGGACCAGATGATTTCGGAGCGCGCGTTCTAGGACGCCGCCGACTGCACTTCGCTTAATTCCGGAATCTCGATGCAGATTTGTGTGCCTTCGCCCTCGCGGCTGCGAATATCCATTTTGAATTGATCGCCATAAAGCAGCCGCAACCGCTCATGAACATTGCTGATGCCGATACCGCCGCCATATACCTCGCGCAGCCGTTCGGGCGGGATTCCCATTCCGTTGTCGTCAATTTCGAGAAACAGCCGCGCGTTGCGCCGCTGAGTGCGAATGCGAATTTCTCCGCCCGAAAGCCGCGGCGCCAGTCCGTGCTTGATCGCATTCTCGATCATGGGTTGGAGCAACATGCTTGGCACAAACGCTTCGAGCGCCTCCGGATCGATCTCCTTGAAAATTTGTAGCTTGTCGCGCCCGAAGCGGATCACCTCGATATCGAGATAATCGTCGATAAACTCCAGCTCTTCGCGAAGCGGCACAAATGTCTCATGCTTCCGCAGCAGGCGGCGCAGAATATTCGAAAGCTTCAGGACCACACCGCGCGCCATATCCGGATCGAATCGAATCAGCGACGAGACGGTATTCAGCGTGTTAAATAGAAAGTGCGGGTTGATCTGGCTCGTCAGCGCGTCCATACGCGCTTTGAGCAGCAACTGCTGATTCTGCTCCAAATTCATCTCTATGCGCGTGTTGTTCAGAATTTTGATCGCCATCGCTACGCACATCACGGACGACAAAATATCCAGCAACGCATATCCGATATTCGTCGGGTGCAGCGAGTAAAGCCACCGCTGCGGGAGCGTGTTGCCGAGTGCCAAACGTCCCGCCTCGCATGCCGCACAGGCGAACAGCGGCAGCATCGCGCGATTCTCTTCGCCGCGCCGGATCAGCCGCGAAATCCATTTTGGAATACTCAAAAAAAGAAACGGCCCGAAGTGCCAGATATCCTCCTTGTCCGGAATCGCCTCACGCACAAATCCCGCCAGCAAGCCCACCAGCGCCGCCATCGGACTTGAGAGCCACTCGTGATGCCCAAACGCCGTCAGGCTAATCAGCGATCCCCCAAGCAATCCCACGATGCGACCGCCGAGCAGACCCATCAGAAAAGAGCCCTCGAGCAGCAAGTCAAAATAGGCGTAGCCGAAAAGAACGCGCATCATCACGCCGACCGCGAGAGGCGGCGTCATGAAGAGCAGCAGCATTACTTTTTGATCTGAGTCGCGCGTCTCGGTGAAAACTAATTTCCGAAACGATGCAAATCGCACGAGCAGCGCCGCCAGCGATGCCGCCCAGCCGACCTTCAGCATCAGCGTCAGCAGATCTAATGTGTCAAAGGATCCCATCGTTACCCGGGCCCCGTCTTTTAGGGATCCCAAGCGTCCCCGTAGACGGCTGTTTTTCCTACGCGAGTAGCGTTCACGTCGCCTCGGCTACGTTAGCCAATGCCCAGCACGAAGTAAAGCATGCGGCTCCGCGGAATTGTCTCCCTGCCGATGGGCAGGCCTTTCCTGAACGCGCTCCATATCTCCGATTCGGCTACTGAACTTGCGGGGAGGGTTAGAATGTCAGCCATCCTTTGGAAAGGACGCGCCATGTCTTCACTTACGGGCTTCTTCTTCGCTCCTGCAAGAGGCAATCGAGCGATTTTTCTGATTCGCCTCCCAGTCGGCCTGATCTTTTTCACGCAAGGTATTCTGAAATTTACCGATCCCGGGATGGGCGTTAACCGATTCACGCGCATCGGCTTCCTTCATCCGGGATTCACCGCGCACTTCGTTGGCACATTCGAGATCATCTGCGGCCTGCTCGTTCTTTTCGGCCTTTGGACGCGAGCCGCCGCCGTTCCTCTGCTCATCGTTATTGTCACGGCCATCGCCACGACAAAACTCCCGGAACTCTCCCGCCCTAGCCAGGGGTTCTGGTTCATGGTCAGCGACGCCCGCACAGACTTCGCGATGCTTTGTTTGCTGATTTTTCTCGTCGTTGCAGGCGCCGGCGCATGGTCCCTGGATGGGAGCCGCGCCAGGTAGCAAAAGATCGAGTGACACGCGCCTCGTCCTGAGAGTGTGCCCTGACTCGTTGTAACGAAAAACTAATACGAATTGATGATCTCCGTCGGCGTCGGCTGGCCGATGATTATTTCTCCTTCCGGACCGCGGCTGGTTTCCGATGCAGCTGCTTGCTCCAGCCATGGAAGGCCGATAAATCGCCCGCCTTCCACGCCTCGCGCAGCCCCGGCTTACTCAGATCCCAGTCGGGGCGAATTTCGGCCGAGGCCGCGCGCAGGTCACGCCAGAGATCGGCAATCGATGGACGTCCCCAGTACCAATAGCCGTTATAAATGCTGTGCACGACAAGGCCCGGCTTGAGCACGAGCGTGTGCGGAATCATTGGATCGTTTTCGGGGTCGGTGTATTCCTGGATATCAAGGTCCTTCTGCACGACGCGGCCCGGATCCGAGAGGAACGGCCACTGAGCGCCAACCGACGCACGGAACTCTTGCAGCGTATGGTGGTCATCGGTCGCGATCGTGACGATCTGCGTATACGCCACGGCGATCTTCGGGTAGAACGCGGCCAGTTCCAGATGCTGCTGGTGCTCCTTCGGGCAAAAATGCCCACGCGCGAGCGTGAGGATCATTGGATCGTCGCCCTGCAGTTCGCTGAGTTTGCGTTTGGTGTTTGTGTGATCGGGCAATTCGTAATCGGGAAAGGTAGCTCCAGGAACGATATCAGCGCGCATGGCAGACTCCTTTGAATACCGCGTCCTCCTTCAGCATACCAGCCGTAATATTTCGCGTCCTGCCCGATCAACGCCACATCTCATCGTTGCCGTGCGCCGGCGCTCGCGCCGTTTGCTTTCATTTCTGATGTGACTCCAATCACATCCCCAGCCCAGACTAAAAATAGACGTGTCAAATCGAAACTGGGGGCTAATCGTAAGAATCAGAATTGGCCTTTGGAAGTGAGCAATACTTGATCTCCCGTCTCTCCGGATTCGCTGGCCGCAATCCGCTCATTCGGGCAGAATGAACAGTAGTTGCAACTTGTCAGAGGTTCCCGATGCTCGACGAAGGTCTGTGGGCTGAAGTGAAAGCTGGCGGCGAACACCTAAGACTCTTCTCAGAACACAACGCCCAAGGCGTGCAAGCATCAGTGTACGACGCGAAGAACAAGAAATGGATTGCCCCTTCCGAGCCGGTCGAAGACATTGACCAAGGCAAGGAAAAGGCCACTGAATATGCCAAGGCTCACCTGAAACGCCTCGGCATCGAAATTCCTTCGCTCATCTGGAAAGAGTCCCGCTCCGCATGAGGGTCTGACAAACTCGCCAACCCCAAAGCACCCCGTAAACGCTCAACGAACTTTGACCCATGGGCAACCGCCGCAACCTTGTTATCCCAAACCGAGCTTTTGCCTTTCCCCGTGAGCGATCTGCAGTTGCTTTTCTCCATGCTGTTCTAGTCGAAAAGAGTCTGGGCAATCTTGGAAGACGATAAGGAAAATCGGACGGACGTTAGATTACCTGTAGTCCTCGCGGAAAATACCGAGCTTCTTCATCTTCGAATTCAACGTCGTCCGTTTCAGCCCAAGCCGCTCCGCCGCGCCATTAGGTCCGCCAATCACGCCTTTGGCCTCGCGCAACACGCGTAAAATGTGCTCTCGCTCGCTGCTCTCCAGCGTAACGTTTCCAGAGTCGCTCCCATCCGCCTCAGGCAATTCCAGTTCCGCGAGCGGCGCTCGCAGGACCGAACCTGATGTTAAAATCACCGCTCTCTCGATAAAATTCTCGAGCTCCCGCACATTCCCCGGCCATTTCCAGCGCGTCAACGCCTCCATCACGTCCGCAGGAATCGTCTCGATCCTCTTATCCATACGCCGCGCATGCATATGCACAAAATAACGCACGAGCAATGCGATATCGTCGCGCCTCTCGCGCAGGGCCGGAATCCTGATCGGAAAAACTTTCAGCCGGTAATAAAGGTCGCGCCGAAACTGGCCCTCCTCCACCATCTTTTCCAGGTCCCGATTCGTAGCGGCCACGAGCCGGATATCTACCGTTATCGTCCGCGTGCTGCCGAGCCGCTCAAATTCCTTCTCTTGCAGGACGCGTAACAATTTGGGCTGCAACTCGGGAGGAATATCGCCCACCTCATCCAGAAAAAGCGTCCCTTGATGCGCCAGCTCGAGCCGTCCGACCTTTTGCGATACCGCTCCGGTAAACGCACCCTTCTCGTGTCCGAAAAGCTCGCTTTCCACCAGTCCTGAAGGGATCGCAGCACAATTCAATTTCACGAACGTCCGATTGCTCCTCCGGCTCAAATGGTGAATTGCGCGCGCAAAAAGCTCCTTCCCGGTTCCCGTCTCGCCCAGTACGAGCACGGTAGCATCAGTAGGCGCTACGGTTTCAACTTGCTTCAGCGCGTGTCTGAGACCGGCATTCTCTCCGACAATTTCCTCGAAACTATTTCGCAGCTCCTCTTCCAGGTAACGCTTCTCTTCCTCGGCGCGGCGCAACGCGTTCTCCGCTTCCTTGCGGCCGGTTATGTCTCGGATCGTGCTGAGCACGAGCGTACCTGCGGGCGTTTCCATCGGCGCGAGCATGATGTCGACCGGAAACTCGCTGCCGTCCTTCCGCCGCGCGTACAGGTCCAAACCAACACCCATGGGGCGCACCCTCGAGTGCGTCGTATAGCGCTGGCGGTGAGCGGGATGTGAGTGGCGAAGTCGCTCTGGAACGAGCACATCGATCGACTGCCCCAAAAGTTCGCTTCGGGTGTAACCGAAAAATTCCTCAACCCGCCCGTTTACCTCGCGGATTGTTCCGTCCGAGGCGCTCGTAACGATTGCATCCGGCGAAGATTCGAAGAGCGACCGAAAACGATTCTCACTGGCACGCAGAGCCTCTTCGGCGCGATTCTTCTCGGTAAAATCGCGGGTGACTTTCGTAAAGCCGAGGAGCTCGCCATCTTTCCCGCGAATCGCGGTGATAACGACGTTTGCCCAAAACCGCGTCCCGTCTTTCCGGATTCGCCAGCCTTCATCCTCGATGCTTCCCTTCTCTGCTGCAATCCGTAATTCTTCGGCGGGTTTTCCCCTGTCGATGTCCTCAGGCAGGTAGAATCGCGAAAAATGCTGTCCCACGATCTCTTCCCGCTTATAGCCCTTGATACGTTCGGCCCCCGGATTCCACGTGAGGACGGTCCCGGACGGGTCAACCATAAATATGCCGTAGTCCTTCACCGCCTGGACCAACGCGCGAAACCGCTGCTCGACAAACTTGGAATCGTTGGGATCAACGGAGACGTGAACTTCCGGCGAGCCTACACCGTGTCTTCGTTCATCGGAGAGATTTTTTGTCACCGCATCAGACATGCCGGCCGTACTGCCTCAATTCCGTGGGGTTGGGCCCGGCCCTTTCTGGTGCACGAGGCCAGAAGGTCCAAAGCACACTGCCAGCGTTTCCTTGTTAGCTATATGGAGGAGTTTATACAAGACCACTGGCGCAAAGCAAATGACCCAGCGCGGGCGATCATCGGCCCGATCTGCGCGAGCCGCTTCACAAATGCCGTCCTCAGGCGACATCCGCAGATTGTTGCTGTTCGAAAATCCTAGATCGTTCTTATTAATGAATGCGCGCCGGCAATTCGGGCCGATAGACCAGATTCAGTATACGAACCACATCGTCGGTCGAGAGTTCCACATTCAGAGCCGGCTTCCCAAATTGTGCGTGCGTCACGATGTCGTCCATCGACAATATCCCGACCAACTTCTCGTTTTCATCCAACACAAGGAGCCGCCGGACCCTTCCCTGGGCCATTCGATTCAGCGCTGTCCGCACTTCGTCGTGCGGTCTACAAAACAGCAGCGCCCGGGATGGACACACGTCAGCGACGGTGATCTGTCCCGCGAGCTTATTTCGCGTGCCCAACGCAACGCAGATGTCCCGATCCGTGAGCAAGCCGGCAACCCTGCCATTAGCGTCGACAATTGGCAAAATTCCGCAGTTGTAGTTCCACATCAGTTCGACCGCGGCGCCCAGATTCGTCTCCGGGCGGCAGCATGCTGGTGTTCCTGTCATTACCTGAGTCACTTTCATGGCGTTCCTCCATCGAGGCCACATCCGGTGCCCCCGAAATTAATATTCCAGGCAATTCGTCGACCTAGTGATAGCGCCCGCCACATTTTTCAGTAGGTTGTTTCCCGCTCATCCGATCATCCCTGCACCGTCAGCACCGGACACGGAGCGTTCGCGACCACTTTATGCGCGACGGCCCGCCCAAGGTGTATCGCGGCTCCAAGATGCCGGCTGCTGACGCCCAGAACGATAAGATCGACGTGATCTTCGCGCGCAACTTGAAGGATTCGTTCCGCGGGTTCTCCATATCCGAGCACCACCTCCGGCCGATGGCGCGGCTCGGAGCCTTCGGGAATGATCGCTTCCAGCTTTTGCATGGATTCATCGACAGCTGACACAGCGTTCTCGACGCGATGCTGACGCTCGGACTCCCGTATCACGTGGAAGAGAATCAATCGTGCCTGATTTTCTTGCGCCAGCGAAATTGCGTAAGGCGCGGCACACAACGAATGCGGCGTGAAATCCGTAGCGAAGAGCACGCAATGGAAACGGCCCCCATTATGTGCGCCGATTCTCGCGGAAGGACCGATCGTCAGCACCGGCACAGGCGAGCGCCTGAAAATATCCTCTGCGATCGACCCGAGCAGCAATTTCTGCGCCCCAGTGCGACCATGCGTTCCCAATACGACCATGTCCGCCGCACAACTACGTATCGCCTCTTCCGTCGCTTCCCAGACGTTCACGCTGCGGACCACGCTGACGTCATGCGCGATGCCGGCCAACTGTCCTTGCAGTCGGTACTTCCCTGCTTGCGCACACTCGTCCTGCGCATCCAGCGCAGCCGCCATCGATTCCGGGGTCGAATAAGTCATAGGCCCCGGCAAAAGGACGTGCAGAGCGTGAACCTTGGCCTCATATCCTCGCGCCAGCGACACAAGAAACGGCAATGCCGCCTCCGATGGCTCGGAAAAATCCGTCAGGAAGAGAATATTCTTGATCGCAACCCGGGTTTGGATACTCGCAGCCGTCGTCATGGCAATTCTCCTTGGGCCACAGATTGCTCCGGATGGGACAAGAGCCGCTGTGATTCCCGTCACACCGTCGAGCCTTTTCTAAGCATTCGAAGAGGCAAAAAGGCGGTGCTTGGCAAACTCCACCAGCAAAAGGTAAGTCGCCATCGAAAGTACGAGAAACGCGAAAAACGGGATTGGCAACGGCGAAAATCCCAGCAGGGTTGCGAATGGCAAGAAAGGCAGAACGCAAGCAACGATAGTGATGAAGATTGTGGCGATAGCGAGCGGCGCGCTCGGCCGGCTCTTCAGCGGATTCCCCATGGTGCGGATCACAAACAGGACGAGCGTTTGCGTCGCCAGCGATTCGACGAACCAGCCGGTATGAAACTCACGCTCCGCTCGGCGTGGAAAAAATGACAGCAGCACGAAAAACGTCAGAAAATCGTAAATCGAACTGATCGGCCCGATGAAAATCATGAAGTTGCGGATCAGCCTCATGTCCCAGCGCTGCGAGGCGCCGAATGTAGCGTTCGTCCACGTTGTCCGAAGGAATCGTGATCTGCGCCACGTCATAAAGAAAATTGTTCAGCAGAATCTGTGTGGGCAGCATCGGCAAAAACGGAAGAAACACCGACGCTCCCGCCATGCTGAACATGTTGCCAAAATTCGAGCTGGTGCCCATCAGCAGGTATTTCAGTCACGTTTGCCGACGCCCTGCGGCCCTCGATAATTCCGTGGTGCAGAATCTCCAGCCCGGCTTGCAGCAGGATAATATCCGCGGCGTCGCGCGCCACGTCCACAGCGGTCGAAACGGAAATTCCCACGTCGGCGGCATGCAGCGAAGGCGCGTCGTTGATCCCGTCGCCCATGTAGCCAACCACGTGGCCGCGATGTTTGAGCGCATGAATGATTCGCTGCTTCTGCATCGGCGAAACACGCGCAAAAACGGTTGTCTCCTCGGCGACGTGGCCCAGCGCCGTGTCGCTCATATGATCGAGATCATCGCCGAGCACGATCGCCGGATCTTCCAGGCCGACTTGCTAGCAAACGTGCCGCGCGACAAGTCTCGTTGTCGCCGGTGAGAATTTTCACCTGCACGCCGTCGCGCTTCATGGCGGCGAGGGACTCGGCGCGCATCCGGAGTCGGCGGATCGGCAAAGGCCAGAAAACCGGCGAGGATCAGCGCGTGTTCGTCAGCAGCTCGTATATCCGCTCTTGGCCGAACGGTTCGGTACGCCACGGCCAGAACGCGAAAGCCCTGGCTGCTCAGTTCATCGAAACGTCTTGCTGGCTGCGCTGCAATTCGCCATGCCCGAATCGCGCAGCGCCCCCCGACTTCGTAGGACTCGCAGATCAAGAATGCCTTCCGGGCGCGCCCTTGGTGATCAGCAGGCGTTCGCTCCGTTGTCTTCCGTTTGCGCCACCACGATGGAAACGCGGCGCCGATCGAAATCGAAGGGAATTTCGTCGCATTTGCGATAGCCGTCGGCTGTCGCGGTCTTGTCCAGTTCAGGATCGCGATTGTCCAGCGGGCTGCGAATGCCCGGTTTCAAATTTGCTGTTCAGGTATGCCAGGTCAGCGGACGATCGGAGGTTGCCGAGCAGTAGTCCACCGAGGGACTGAGCGTCATCTGCCCGGTTGTGAGCGTCCCGGTTTTGTCGCTGCAAAAGACATCGATGCTGCCGAAATTCTGGATGGCGGGCAGGTGCTTGACGACGACCTGTTCGCGCGCCATGCGGACCGCTCCGCGCGCGAGCGTCACCGAGGTAATCATCGGCAGAAATTCGGGCGTCAGGCCCACGGCTAGCGCGACGGCAAAAACGAACGATTCAAACGCATCCTTGTGCATGGCGACGCGAACGATCAGAATAAACAGAACCAGAAAAAAAACCGTGCGCATGATCAGCGTGCCGAACTTGCCGCAAGCCGCGCTCGAACTCGGTCTCCTCCGGCCGGCGCAGCAACGTTTCGCGATGGCTCCGAACAGCGTCCGCGAGCCGGTGGCCAGAATTTGCGCGATACCGATGCCGCTTACCACCGAGGTCCCCAAGAAGACTTGATCCATTGCGATTCCGGACCGCTTCCCTGGCTTTTCGCATGCGCGTCCTTTTCGGTGGGCATCGATTCGCCGGTCAGTGCCGCTTGCTGAACGTACAGGTCGCGGGATTCGAGCAGTCGCGCATCTGCCGGAACCAGATCTCCCGCGGACAGTCGAACGATATCGCCCGGAACAATTTCGTGGCGCTTAATTTCGCTCCACTTCGCGTCGCGCAAGACGCTCGCAGTGGTCGTCACCCGCTCCCGCAGACTGTCGATCGCCTTTTGGGAACGATAACTCTGGAGAAAGTTGATGGAAATACTCAGCAGAACGATGACTAGGATAATCGTTGCGTCTGTCTTGTCACCCAGCACAAACGACGCCAGACTGGCGATCAGAAGGATTACGACAAGAGGATTCAGAAACAGCAGCAGTAGTCCCCATAGCGCCGAGGCACCCCTCGACTTTATCGCCTCATTCAGCCCGAACCTTGCGAGTCGTTCGGCCGCTTCGTCAGAACTCAGCCCAGCGCCGCCTACCGCCTCTCCGCGATCGCACTCCGCTAGCTCATGCGAAGTGGTGTTCATGGTTCATCTCTACCGCGGAGAGTAGCGTCAGGCCGCCCGAAGCGCTTCGAACCACAAAAAAAACCACGCGCAAACCTCCAGGAAAGATTTCACAGCCCGGCCCAGGCATCAGGATTCGGACCTTCACCGAGATTACTGTCGTTTCAATTCTGCCGCGTAAATATTCTGATGAATCTGCGCGGCGTTTCCAGGCGCAGAATTGCGCATTTGGAGCTTCTTACCATTGTCTCTTGCCTTCTCCGCGGGTCCTGCGCGCTTCGCGCCCCTTTTTTTGGTTTTCATGGCGGTCCTCCCAAGCGTGGCTGTGAAGCACCACCTCTGTCAGCATCGCCTGCCCCTGACCCTATCCACAGTGACGCTGGTCACACAGGTAGGGTAGTGCGAATTTGCTTAGCTATTGCCAGGCAAGTTCCCTAGAGCTTATGCCGTATATTTCGGTCCGAACACCCCTCGCAGCCTGGTATTTCGTCTAATCAAGTGAAAGGAGAAAATTATGAAGATACTGAAGACTGCGGCAACTTTAATGGCCGTGGTAGCGTTGTTTTTTATGGCCGTTCCCTCAGCCCGCGCCAGCGAGGCCAATCAGCTCACCAAAATCATGATTAACAAACCTATTCAAGTTCCTGGCAATCGCGTCTTAGGACCCGGCACTTATTGGCTGAGTGTTCCTCAAATCGGTGCGACTCATGACCAGGATCTCGTGCTGGTCTACAACAAAAGCAGATCGCATCTGGTCGCAATGCTGCCTTGCACGCCGGCGTACCGTGAAAACCTCTCTGGCAAGACTCAAGTTACCCTAGCTGAGCAACCTCAATATGCGCCTGACGCCCTTATGAGATGGTTCTATCCTGGAATGCATTACGGGCATGCCTTCCTCTATTCGTCTCACACGCAAAAGCAGCTCAATGAAGACGCAACAATAAACGCGCATGCAAACGCGATGGGATAACCATTTCAGCGCTACCCATGTCGACGCTCTCTTTTGTATAAAAGCAGCCGGCCAGTTGCTGAATTGGTCGGCTGCTTCAGTTTTTGTGCGGCCCGGCGGTCTCCAATCCGGCCGATCCCGCCATGGAAGTTGATTTCAACGCCTGCAATCCGCCGAAGTGGCGCGGCCATGCCAATTGGCGCGGTCGTGT
Organism: uncultured Acidobacteriota bacterium; assembly: GCA_963753205.1. GTDB lineage: Bacteria > Acidobacteriota > Terriglobia > Acidiferrales > UBA7541 > Palsa-295. The sequence continues at coordinate 37,606 of CAVWBL010000012.1, forward strand.
GGATGGTTTATGTCGCCATTTTAGCGTGGACGTCACATATCGCGTTAACTCTTGCAACCGCCGATTCCCGTGTAACGCCCTCCGAATCGGGGTACGATCTCACGAATGAGGGAACTTTTCGGTCTCATTCTGCGTTATTTAGAGTGAGGACGAAAGGCCATGCAGTTTGAAAGGCTGACGACAATTGGAGCCCGACGCCCAACTGGTTCTGTCGTGTCTCCGGGGCGACAACTCTTCCTGGGAGGAGATTGTCCGCCGTCATACGCGCCGCGTCCACAACTTATGCTATCGCTTCACGGGCAATTCGACCGACGCGGAGGACCTGACGCAGGAGGTCTTCCTGCGGGTTTACCGGACGCTCGGCAGTTATCAAGCCCAACACGGAGCGTTTGCGACCTGGCTTTCGAGCGTGACGCGAAACCTGCTGGTGGATCATTACCGCCGCACGCGGCGCGACCGGCTTACGGACTCGATCGACGACGCGATGCCGCAGGTGGAGGAAAAGCACGTCGCGCTGACGCCGCACCACGCCGCCGAGCAGTCAGAGCTCAGCGCGCAGCTTCAGCGGGCGCTGCTGCAGCTTTCGCCGGAGTTGCGCGAGGCGGTGATTCTGCGCGATCTGCAAGGACTGGACTACAGCGAGGTGCAAGACGTTTTGCAAGTGCCGCAGGGTACGGTGAAATCGAGAATCAACCGAGGGCGCATCGAATTGGCGCGCATCCTCGATCAAATGGGAGTACGCCCGGCGTAAGCTCCGGGAGGTAATTATGAATTGGGACTGCACAGAATCGGACAAGCGGCTGAGCGATTATCTCGAGGGACTTACGTCGGCTGAGGAAACGGCCGCCTTCAAGGCTCATATCGAGCATTGCGCCAATTGCGCGGCGCTGGTCGGGCGCGTCGGCGGGACGATTCGCATGCTGCGTGCGACGCCGGCTGTAGACGTTCCACCGCAGCTCTTCCGCAATATTATCGGCGCCACCTCCGGCGCGCCCGCACGCGGCTGGCGTCGTTGGATTCAGCCGACAAAAGTTGCGTGGCAGCCACAGTTCGCGATGGGCGCAATCACGATTGCGGCATCATTCCTGATTATCTTCCATGCCGCTAATTCGTCCCGCACACAAGCCTTTGCAGCACTGAATCCCATGAACCTTTTCCGTGCCGCCGATCGCACCGTACATGTCACATATGCGCATACGGCGAAATTCGTGAATGACATGCGGCTCGTTTACGAGATCGAGTCGCGCCTCGACATGGACCAGGGCCAGGATTCCCAGCCCGCAGCGCAGTCGCCCGCTCCGCAGCAGAACCAGAACCCTGATTCCCAGCCCGAATCACAACCGAAGAGCCAAGCCGCGCCGCGCCGCACCAGCCGATTTTTTCGTGGGCGCAGCTACTACGCATCCGAAACGCACCCAGATTTCTACGACACCGCAACCAGGAGCCGCTCATGAAATGCGCCGTTCACCCTGATGTGGACGCAACCGGCTATTGCCGCCAGTGCGGCAAGCCGCTATGCCCCCAATGCACGCGCGACGTTCGCGGCGCGCTTTATTGCGAAGACTGCCTCTCGACAATTGTCTTCGGCGGGCCCGCTGCAAAGCCCGCCGGCACGCCTACGACGAGCAGCCCGGGCGCAGCACTCGTTCTCGGCTTTGTGCCGGGTCTCGGCGCGGTCTATAACGGCGAGTACGTGAAGGCTCTCATTCACGTTTGCATCTTCGGCGGCATAATTGCCGGTTTGAATAGCGACATCCCCGGCGGTTACGACGCCCTGCTCGGGATTGCGCTGGCTTGCTTTTATTTTTATATGCCGATGGACGCTTACCGCGTCGCCAAAGCGCGCGAAATGGGTCAAGTCGTGCCTGAGCCGTTTCCACTCGTCGGCGCCGACGGGCGAGTACCGATCGGGCCAATTATTCTCATCGGACTCGGCGTACTCTTGCTCTTTGCTAATTTCGGGCTCTTTCGGTGGTATGTGTTCGGCAGGTTCTGGCCGGTCATTTTGATCGCAATCGGAGCATGGATACTTTTGTGCCGGGCGAAGCAGCCTCCCAACTCGTGATGGCAAGCCCGACCAATCCCGGCTCGCTTTTGCCGCCTCCGGCGCCACCGGACGGCCAGCTTCCCCCTGGACCTCCGCTGCCGCCGGTTCCTGCGCGGCGGCGGCGTTCCATTTTTTCAGGCCTGCTGCTCATCATTGTGGGCGCCCTGTTGCTGGTCGCGACGCTGCATCCCAGCTTCAGCCTCGGCTATGCGATCACGCACTTCTGGCCTGTCATCATCATTGTCTGGGGTTTCTCCAAACTGATCGACCGTTACGCGCAGCCGGGTGGGGCTCCAGCTACGGCACTGATCACCGGCGGCGAACTCGGCCTCATCTTCCTGCTCATTTTTGTCGTCGCTCTCGTCGCTTTCGTCGGCTGGGTGCACAATCGCCGCAGCGGCTTCGTGAACAATTTCGGCGATTTCGGCATGTTTACGCAGCACTACACTGAGACCAAGCACATTGACGTCAAACAGATCGGCGACCCGAAATCACTATTCTCCATCAGCACGCCGAGCGGCTCGATCAAGGTCCATGCCGGCGCGGACAACGAACTTCTTGTCAACGGCAATGCGTCGGCCAGCGGCAACACCGAACAAGCTGCCCGCGACCGCATGAAGAACCTCGACCTTAAATTCGACGGACCGGATGGCAATTATCAAATCCATCCCGTCAACGCCAACGGCGGCGGCGTCTCCGTCGACCTCGATGTGCAACTACCGAAGGCAGCCAGCGTCAACGCTCACACAAACCATGGCGACGTGACAGTGGCCGGAATCCAGGGGGCTACGAGCGTTTCGACGCGCAATGGCGACGTCCAGGTTCATGATGTCGGCTCGAGCGTCAGCACGGACCTACAAAATGGCGACGCGCACATTCGCAATGTGGCCGGCCCGGTCAGTTTTACGGGCCGCGGCGGCGGCGATGTGGAGATCACGGATGTTCAGGGAGATGCGACGCTTGGGGGCAATGTATTCGGCGACGTTGATTTGCGCAATGTAGCGAAAGGCATTCACTACAGCTCGCCCCGGGCCAACGTTCAGATCGGCGGACCCATCGGTGAATTGAAAATCGATACCGGCGACGTGGTCCTCTCGCGCGCGACCGGCCCGATCACGATCAACGCGCACAATCAGGATTTAACTCTCAATGATGTCCAGGGTCAGCTGAATCTGACGGAGACTCATGGCGATATCGACGTCACGTTCGCGAAGCCGCCCACTGCGCCTATCAACATCAGTGATGATGCGGGAGATGTGACGCTGAATCTGCCACCGCAATCCAATTTCACACTTTACGCGCAATCCAATGCGGGCGACATCACGAACGATTTCGCCACAAATCCCGAGCGCGACGACGATCACGCACCGCACATTATCAACTTTTCGCAGGGCAGCGGCGGCCCTGCGATTCGTGTCCTGACAAAGTACGGGGACATTCACATCGGCAACTCGAAATGACGTTGTAGGCTGTGGGTTGTAGTTTTTAAACTGCAGCGCCCCGCAATTTTTCGAGCGTCGAGAAAAATTCTGGAAACGACACGCCGACGCATTCAGCATCGCGAATCGTTGTGTCCCCCTGCGCTCCCAGTGCTGCCACCGACAGCGCCATGGCGATCCGATGATCGCCATGCGATTCGACTTTCGCGCCGCGCAACTTCCCCGCCGATTTGCCCGCGACGCGCATGCCATCGGGAAATTCCTGGACGCTCGCGCCCATCGCGCGCAGCCCTGCCGCGATTGTCGCGATGCGATCGCTTTCCTTCACGCGCAATTCTTGCGCGTCATGAATTTCGATTCCCTGCTCTGTAAATGGTCCCAGTGCAGCGAGCATCGGCAGTTCGTCGATCATTTCCGCCACTTGCTTGCCCGTAACGGTGCCGCCAATAAGGTCCGAGTATGAAATCGAAACGTCGCCGACGAGTTCCCCGTCGCGCAACTGCACCGACGGGATATTGATTTTGCCGCCGATCGATACGAGGAAATCGAGAACACGGGCCCGCGTCGGATTTAGCCCCACATTGTGCAGTATCAGCGACGATTCCGGCAAAATCAGCGCCGTCGAAATGAGGAACACCGCGCCCGACAGATCGCCGGGAACAATGAGCTGTCGCGCCAGCAGTTTCGGCCGCGGATAAACCCGGATCGCGCGTCCCTTGTTGGAGCCGCCCGCTCCATCCAAACTTTCCACACGCGCACCAAATTCGCGCAGCGCGTTTTCCGTGTGGTCGCGCGTGGCAACGGATTCGCGGACGATTGTTTCGCCCTCAGCGTATAGTCCCGCAAGCAGAATCGCAGACTTCACCTGTGCGCTGGGAATTGGCGTTGTGTAGTCGATGCCGCGAAGTTCGCTGCCATGAATTTCGAGCGGCGCGCGGCCTCCCTCCTGTGTCTTTATGCCGGCGCCCATCTGCGCCAACGGCTCGACCACGCGGCGCATCGGCCACTTCCGCAAAGAATCGTCGCCGGTGATCGTCGAATCGAACTGCTGGCCCGCGAGAACGCCGCTCAACATACGCATCGTCGAGCCGGAATTTTCGGCGTCGAGGGTTTTGCGCGGCTCCTGCAAGCCGTCGAGCCCCGCACCGACGATGCGGACCCGGTCGTTCGCGATTTCGACTTGTGCGCCCAGCCGCCGCATGCATTCCAGGGTGCTGCGGCAGTCCGCCGCCGATGCGTAGTTGACGATTTCGCTCTTCCCTTCGGCGAGTGCGGCAAGAATCGCGTAACGGTGTGAAATCGACTTGTCTCCGGGCAGCTCGACCACACCCGTCACCGCGCCGCCCGGCGAAATTGTCCGTTTTGACATGCCGAGATTTTATCACGTCCACGGAAGAGCCCGGCGATTCCAGCGAGCTGAGACCCGGACTCGCGTTCAACACATTTCGAATTTGGACAGCTTCGTGCGAAACGCGACATGTACCACGTCGTACGTTACGCATAGTACTCGGCCTCAAAATACATTTTTTCGCGTACTAGAGCGCGGATTTTTGCTGGACTGCGCGATTTAGCTGAAACGAAATTCGCGCGCTTCGCGTAGAATCTGCGCAATGAAGTCGCAGCGAAATGGACGGGCTTGGGAGACGGCGACGCTGGTATGCTTTGCTGCGTTTTTGCTGAGTTGCTTCGGGCCGCTCGGCTGGGCACAGGAATCCGCAGCGGCACCAGAAACAGGCCTGTCGAACTCTGCGGCTAGCACTGACGGCACTAGCACCGCGATCTGCCAAATCGTCTATCAAGTGGATGAGGGTGTCCCTTCGCCGCACGGCTATCGCTACATTTTTTACGGCAACGGGTTTTTCATCAACAAAGACGGCTACCTGCTGACGGCTGCGCATGTTTTGAGCCAGCTTTCCGGCGGGCAGCCGTTTTTGCTGCTGCACGACAATGCGGGCCGAGTGCGCTTTGTGCGCGCCGACGTTGTGACGTTGGACAGCGATCACGATATCGCCGTGCTGCACGCGACGACGAATGCGTTTAACGGCAAATACGAGGTTTCGTTTCTCCCGCTTGATGCGGCCGATGCGAAACCCGGCGAAATAGTTAGGGCGGAATCGTTCAGCCCGTCGCAGCCGCGCGACGCCTTTTCGCTCGATCCGATTCGGGAATTGCGTTCGCCGGGACAGGTACTGCGTTTTGAATTCTCTGAGCTGGAACACGGCGCTGCGGATACGGAGCTTTTTCTTTTCAATCACAATATCGAACCTGGCCAAAGCGGCTCGCCTGTAATTTCAGACGAATCGCACGGAGTTGCCGGGCTCGTTGAGGGTCAATGGCTGCGCGACACTTCGGCCGTATTCGCGGAGCTGAGTGTGCGCGAAATGGGCAACGGGGCACCGTCCGCGGAGGGCGTTGCGTCCGTGCCGGGTGCTGTGGTGCCAATTCATTACGCCCTGCCGCTGCTGCAGCGGAACGGCATCGCCTGGCAATCCGCCAAGCATGCCGACGACGCAAATGCGGTTTCGGCGAGAAATACGGTCAGTGCCGAGGCATCTGGCGGAGACGTGAATGGCCCCGCGCCGCTATCGCTGGTTGCGGCGCCGTACCCGGCAGCGCTTTTCGGCGGCGAAGTGCTGCTCGACGCAGCCATCGACCGCAATGGAACCCTATCCGATGTGAAGGTGCTGCACGGCGATCAGCCGTTTCTAAAGCAGACGCTCGACGCCGTCCGCACGTGGACGTTTGTTCCCCCAACACAGGCCGAGCGAGCGGACGGAACACGAATCGCAATCGCTTTTCAGTTTTCGCAACCCTACGCGCCGCCGCGTCAACCGACTGTACAGCATTTTGACCAGGAGTCGGCGCCCAGCGCCGTGAGAATCGTTGCGCGCAAGGACGCCACACACGATTCAGCCGCATTCGTCCTAACAAGCCACGAGCCCAATTATCCGGCGGCGAGCAACGCCGACGGCAGCGTGATCCTTTACGAATCTATCGATCGAGACGGGAATATCCGCGACGTGCGGGCGCTATCCGGCGCCGAGCCGCTTCGTTCGGCCGCGATTGCCGCGGCGAAGGAATGGCAGTTTGCTCCAGCAAAGCGCGATGGCAATGCGGTCGATTCGGCGGCAATTGTCGTAGTGACGTTTCGCCAACCGCTGAACGGCGCCCCAGCCGGACCTCGCTGCGCCATGCAGATGTGCGGCGAGAGGGCTTGTCTCGCCTGTAATCCTCCGGCGGATTCGACCCCAAAGAAAAACTGATCGAAGCTCTCCATAAATATCCTTCATCATTTTGATCGCTCGCACGCATAACGATGTAAAATTCCGTTATCCAGGGTGACGGGAAACGTGCCTTGGGGGAGGTGTAATTTAATGGCGTCAAAAATCTGCTGTCCGGAGGGGCATTCCACAAAGGCGGTTTCGGTTTGGGAAGCGGCCGTGGCTCTTTCCGAGGGGCGCGCAATCGGCGGATGCAAGAAATGCGGCAAGGGGCTTCAGTATAGGATCGAGCACGTTTATGCCGGCGATCCTGACGAGGCGGAATACAGCTACATCGTGACGCGCACCGTGCGGCTCGGAAAACGGCCAAAGGGCGAAGAGAAGTTCGACGCGTTTTTGCTGATGGTGCGCGAAATCGACAGCGACAAGGAACAGATTTTGCCGACGTTCTGGGCTTTCGGACAGACCGGCGTGCAGCGCGCGGGCCATCTCGCGCCGATTCTGAGCGCGGACGAATGGAAAAGACTGTTCAAGCAAGCGGGTGTGGGGCTTGAAGAGCCGCAGCAGAAGATCCGCGAGCGGGCGTATCAGCTTTATGAGCAGCGCGGACGGCGCGACGGGCACGCGGTGGAAGATTGGTTGCAGGCAGAGGCGGAGATCAGGGGACGCGGAAAGCTGCGCGCGGCGGCGTAAGCGGACGAACAAGTACGAGGAGGAATTGATGATCCCCAGGTCGGAGTTAGCACCGGCGCTCGGGCAATCGGTCCTCCGGTGCATCGAGAAATACGAAAAGGAAACAGGCAAGCGCGCATCGAAGATTGCCATTCAATTGACCGACACGGATGATTGGCAAAAGAAAGATTTGCCGACCAAGCCGAATGATACGGAAACCCTCTCGATAGCACAAATTGAATACCGTAGTTTCGGCTTCAGGGTGAGGGTCGAGAGCGAATCAGAATCCGCGTAATAGGAAAGCGGCGAAATTGACTTGCGCGGACGGGTCGGATATTCTCGATTGTCACGAATTTTCGACACATTCAGCCTACAAGTTGAATATTTCGGCTATTGAAAGCCAATAAAATCAGCGAGGAACAGGGATGCCGCAGGGTCAGGCTGTAAAGGTAAAGAAAAAGAAGAAGTCGGTTTTGAAAAATATTCGCCAGACGGCAAAACGGACTGCCGTGAATCGCATGAACCGCACGCGCGTGCGCACGGCGATGCGCCGGATGCGCGCGGCCCTCAGCTCCAACGATGCTGCCGCTGCGGAAAAGCTCGCTCCGGAGACGTTTTCAGAGCTGGACAAGGCCATTCAGAAGCGCACTCTCACCAAGAACACCGCGAACCGTTACAAGTCGCGGCTGGCGCTGGCGTTGAACGGCCTGAAGGCGAAGAAGGCTTAGGCTTCTCCTCAGTCGCCCTCGTTGCAGAAACCAATAGCGATCTCTTGGGCTCCTTCGGGGCCCTCGGGACGAAGTGGTCTGTTCTTTTATTTCGCTTGCCAAACGAATCAGGCGGGTTGCGTGTTTCCTTTGCCGGCGGACCGGTAGAGGAAGAATATCCCGAGGCCCAGCACCAGCACAGTGAAGCCACAGGCGAGGTCGATCACGTGCGTGATGACGGCGTGATATTTTCCGGTAGCGGGATCGTAGCTGCAGCAGAAGAGCAACACTGCGTCTGTGATCGAGCCGATGTGATCAGTGGACGACTGCACGAGCGCAAGATGCAGATCGCGCGGTTCAAATTTCACTCCATAGAAATATTTTGAGACTTTGCCCTGCGGCGTGAGCACCACAATGCCGGCCGCATGTACATACTGCCCGTTTGCCGGATTGTATTTGTATTCAAAACCGACCGCGCTCGTGAGCCGCTGTATTTCGGATTGCTGGCCGACTAAAAAGTGCCAATTTGCGGCGTCAATTCCCGTGCCGTACTGATGAAGGTATTGTTTCTGAGCAGCGGCGGCCATCTCCGGAGTTTCGGTTGGACTGAAACTCACGGTGAGAGCGTTGAACTGATCGCCAAGCTGGAAACCGGACTTTTTGAATGCGTCGGTCGCGCCACTCAGCACGAGAGAGCAAAGCATCGGGCATTTGTAATACGCCAAGATGAGAACGACGGGCTTTTTGCCGAAATAATCTCCTAGTGTTACGTCCTTCCCTGTTTCATCTTTAAAGGCAGCGTCGAGCGGAATCTGCGCGCCGAGATGCTGTTGAATGCCTACGCCCTGGAAGAGCGCCGGCAGCACGCCCTTTTGCTGCGCGATGTGAGCTACGTTGGAGTTGTCGTCTTGCGTCGAAACGGGCGCCTGCGCCATTGCCGCACGCGGCATTGTGAATAGTGCGAGCAGCGCGAAAAAGAGCGCACTCAGTGACGCTGATGGTTTAACGGCGGAACGCTTACCTAAAACTCCTCTGTTGAACGACTCTAATTTTGCGGTTACCGTGGCGATCTCCTGTGGAACATCTTTTATACACCCGCGATCCAGCGGATGAGCACGGAAATCTAAAAAATTCCCGGGCGGAATTCAAGCGCGAATCAGAGGCGTTTCTAAACATGCGGCACGCAACCATTTGGTGGCCAATGCAAGAGCAAAAGATTTCGGCCACGGAAAATAAATAAACGCCGAACCCGTAAATTTCCGGGTCTCGATTTAAACACCGTGTTTTTTTTTACAGCGCCGCGCGTCTGTGAACGGAGCCACGATTGAACCTAGCTAGTTTCTGTCCCAAAACGCAAAATAGCCTGTCAAATCAGGCGTTTTTCGCATTTTTGTCGGTTCTTTTTGCATTTTCCCCTTGACAGGTATATGTGTTTCTATGGCACATATACTCGCATGAAAACTCACTCACCTGAATCCCCTGCCGATGTCTGGAATTGGTTTCAGACTCAAGCCAAAGACCTCGAGCCCGCCCTGCTGGGTTCGCTCAGCTTGCGACGCACGCGTTGCATTCGACCGAACTGCTCCGCTTGTGCGTCCGGTGAACAGCATGCCAGTTACGTCCTGTACGGCCGGCTGAAGAAGCGACGCTTCGCCGTTTACGTTCCCGAAGAACTCGTGCCCGAAGTACGTCGCTGCTTGGATCACGGGCGTGCTCTCGAGGAACTGCTCTACCAGACCGCACCTCGCTATGTCCAAGCTCTGAAACGAGAGCGGGACAGGTCCAACGGATAAGAGGAAGGCGCAGAATGCCCAGAACTGCCCAGCAGCAAATCAGTTTTGCCGATTGGGAGCTCATGCAGCAGGGCATCGAACTGGAACCGGTGTTGCAAAACATCTCTGATTTTCTGGACCACCACGCGGAGATGGTCGAGGCGGTACGGCAGGATTTGGAACGAGGTCTGAAGAATCCCAGGACGGGTCGCGGCCGATTGAGCCCCGCGCAAGTGCTGCGTTCCCTGATCCTCATACGGGTCAAGAATTGGGATTATCGTGAACTGCGCGAACGGATCGCCGACGGCTTCACCCTGCGCCAGTTCACGGAGTTTTACTGTCGACGGGTGCCGAAGCATCAGGCCTTCAATCGTGCTTTTAATCGCCTGACTCCCCAGACGCTCAAGGCCGTCAACGAGTTGGTGGTGAAAGTGGCGGTGGATCTTGGGCTCGAAGATGGCGAGCAACTGCGGGTCGATACCACGGTCGTACAGACCGACATTCATCACCCCACTGACAGCACGCTGTTGTGGGACGTCGTGCGCGTGATTACGCGCTTGGTTGGCCGCCTCGGGAAGGCCGCCCAGCAGCGTTTTCGCGGGTTTCGCAATCGCACGCGGGCAGCTCGGCGAAGGATGCAAGAAATCCAGCGCCTGACTCCCAAGGAACGTCAGGAACGACAAACCAAGAAATACCGCCAGCTAATCGGAATCGCCGAGGAGGTCGCGAAGTCTGCACGGAAAGTACTCGAGCGCACTCGGAAAACGCGCAGCCGGAATCTGCTCACGGAGCTGCGCATCGGCGAACTCCGCAAGGAGATCGACCGCTACTGCAAACTGGGAGACCGTGTGATCGATCAGGCGCGCCGCCGTGTGCTGGAGGGAGAGCAAGTTCCCCACGAAGAAAAGATTTTTTCCATCTTTGAAGCGCACACCGATCTAATCAAGCGCGGCAAGATACTCACGCCGGTCGAGTTCGGTCACAAAGTGTTCCTGGCCGAAAGTGCGCAAGGGTTGATTACCCAATATGAGGTGCTCCAAGGAAATCCGCCGGACGAACAGCAGGTGGAAGCTTCGCTGGAACGCCACAAGGAAAACTTCCGCCGCGCCCCCAAAGTCTATAGTGGGGACCGAGGCTTCTATAGTGAACAGAATGAGCAGTCCTGCAAGTGCCAAGGGGTTCGGAAGGTTTGCCTCCCGCAGCGCGGCGGAAAGAAAACCTCCCGGCGCACAGCCTTCGAGAAGGGTCCGGATTTCAAAAAAGGACAGCGCTTTCGAGCGGGCATCGAGGGGACCATCTCCGTCTTATTCCGCGGTCGGGGCATGAAGCGGTGTCTGGCGGAAGGACGCCAGCGATTTGAAGTATGGGTCGGTGCGGCCGTACTGGCCAACAACCTAATGCGAATTGCGAACCTGCTCGACGAACGATCTTCTCGCAAACGAAAAGCCGCTTAGCGCGACTTATCCGAATTTCCTTTTCGCTCTTCGCTGACCGACGCGTTTTTCTTTCGCGCAGCGCTTTCCGCAGATTCAAAATTCACGATCACCCGCGCTGTTTCAGCACCCTGCGCCGTTGAAATACCTATGGTTAAGGCAGATTTTTCGCCAGAACGGGCGTTTTGGACCAGAAACTAGCTAGGAAGAAGCCTCTTCAGGGTGAGTTCGCGGGCTTGTCCCTGGTCGCGTTTGCAGATAGGCGGAGGCTAAGCCCCAAACATAAAGTGCGGCCAGCGCGGCGAAGCATGCCGTGGCCAGGCGGAGGTAGCGGTCGACGAGTTGGAGGATGGACCAGCCGTACATTGTTGTAAGAAGGCTGGGATCGGAGAGGTTCACTCCTTCGATTTCGCCGAAGGGAATATTTTCGTACGGCCCCGACCAGAGGCGAAAAACGTGCATGAAGGCCAGCGCTCCGATGGCCAGCAAACCCCAGCGCAGGCCCCAACTCTTATAGAGCGCGCTGTCACGCGGCGCATAAAACGTAGCCATCAAGATTGCGGACAGAACCATCGCGCCGCCATCGCCGCCAAAAACGATGAGGGCTTCCTGTTTGAAGGGCGTGAGGGCTTGGAGGCTCAGCTCAAAAATGAGCACTGCGGCTGCGGCGCAAAGCAACCCCCAGTGCTGAGTTCGCCACGCCACAAATCCACCAAAGGCGATGGCGGCTGTTACAACGAAGACGATAAACCAGGAGCGGGTGTCGCCGTGCATGGTGACCCAGAGCATCGGAACCGCCCAGCGTCCCGTCAGCCACGAGGTGATTGCATGGCCGCTTTCATGTACCACCATCGCGAGCATGCCCGCCGCCGTGTCAAAACCCGTACCCGTGAGGAAACGAGCCACAAGCAACGCCAAGGGCAGTGCGAATATTCGATACTTTAATTCCTTCAGTGCGTGTTTTCGGAGTTCGTCAGGCGTGGACGGGCTATTCGCATCCGGTGAGAGAGCCCACGATAGCGCCTGAGCCGCCATCGCAACCTGAGCGGCCGGCACTGGCGGGCGAACCGCCATCGGGGCCGCGGGCTGTTTCGGCGGCACGTCAGGACGAGTCGTTGGCGGATCGGCCGGCGGCTGATAATGCGCGAAGACGACGCCGCACTTCAGACACTCGGTTCGCTGCAATTCGTGATCGAATTGGCATTTTGGACAGCGCATTGGATAGAGCCGCGATTCCCCGCTCTGCCGATGGGACTTGCGCATTGCTAATTGTTCCGGTAGACAAATTGATTATGCGGTGGGACCGCCCGAGGCAATCGAAAGAAAAGTTCCCTGGTTAACTAACGATAATTGGTGGAGGCGGGTCGCCTAGAATGGTACTGAGCAAACTCAGCCGTTATCTTGACGGCCGTCACTCCTGGCCCTGCCGGGTCCGAGAGCCTTGCCGATTGCAGCGAGACCTAGCAGAAGCGAGATCGTCGCGAATGGAAGATAAAACGCCAACTCCGGCCTGCCACTTATCGGTGTGGCGGATGGACCTCGAATGCCGAAAAATCCTGGGAAAGCATTCAAAATAAGGAACGCGCCCTGCGCGAAAAATAGCGATCCAATCAAGAAAAATCCGACTCGTTGCACACCTGTGAGTGGGCGTCCGCGAATGACTTGGCCGTAGAACCTGCCCTCGTTGCATGCCGCATCCAAGGGCAGCACGTTACTCTGCCGGCTCATTGCGTCCGCTTCGAAGCGTCGCCGACCCTCTTCATCCATGATGTCTTGTTCATTCGGCTCTTCAGGCATCGATCACCTTCAATGCACCGGAAACGCAGCTGCTCCAGAATTGAATCCGCGATGGGGCTCGTCAATGGTACCGGCACAAATGAGTCATCACGTGTCAGCGAGGGTGTGTGGATTCAGCCGTAAGCGTCGAACGATCCCAGTCGGGAAGGTTGGCGAGCATGGCGTCCCACGTGGTGTGGGCGCGAAGGGCACTTACAACGACCGGCAAGGGATTGGGCAGGATTTCCGAGAAGACGCGCTCCTCTGGAAAATATATGCGAAATGCCAACTGCTCTATGGGCGGAGTGAATTGCGCGTTCACGCCGCGCTTATTACCGCGGGCGTCGACGCGATACCAGCCGAATTGGGGCAAATGGACGGCGTTCAGACCGTGCAAGGAATACGGCGCGCCTTTGTCGTCAATGCTGAGGCGTTGATAACAGAAGCCGGCGGGAATGCCGTTTGCGCGCAACAAGGCCGCAAGCAGATGGCTCTTTGCATAGCAATAGCCGGTGCCTTCTTTCAGGACTTCGGATGCGGAGCAAGTGACAGGATTGCGGCGGAAATCGGAGCTGTGTTGGATTTCGTCGCGCACCCATTCGAACGAGCGGCGGGCGGCTTCAACGGGATTGCCCGCTCCGGATACCAATTCCCTGCTCTTTGCGAGCACGGCGGGATGTTGCCAATCGATGACTTCGGTTGAACGGAGAAATGGCTCAAACGATTCCATGGTGTTTCGTTAGCAGTGCTTGAGCCAACGGGCGACGTCTTTGGCGTGGTAGGTGAGGATGATGGAGGCGCCAGCGCGCTGGATGCCGGTGAGGATTTCGAGCGCGACGCGCTTTTCGTCGATCCAGCCGTTGCGTGAGGCGGCTTTCACTATGGCGTACTCGCCGCTTACGTTGTATGCGGCGACGGGGACATCAAAGCGCTCGCGCACGCGTTGGATCACGTCGAGGTAGGCCAGCGCCGGCTTAACCATGATCATGTCCGCACCTTCTTCGAGGTCGAGTTCGACTTCGCGCAGGGCCTCGCGCGCGTTTGCAGGGTCCATCTGGTAGCTGCGGCGGTCGCCAAATTGGGGCGCGGAATCGGCCGCTTCGCGAAACGGTCCATAAAACGCGGAACAGTATTTCGCGGCATAGGAGAGAATCGCGACGTCCTGGAATTTGTTTTCGTCGAGCTTGCGGCGAATCGCGGCTACGCGGCCGTCCATCATGTCTGACGGGGCGACAATGTCCGCGCCCGCGCGTGCATGCGAAAGCGCCGAGTTGGCGAGCAAGTCGAGACTCGGATCGTTGAGGATTTGTTCGCCCTCGATCATGCCGCAATGGCCATGGCTCGTGTATTCGCAAAGGCAAACGTCGGTGATCACGAGAAGATTGAGCTTCGCTTTGCGGATTGCATCAATTGCGCGTTGAACTGCACCTGAGCTAGACGCGGCTTCGGAGCCGGTCGCGTCCTTGTGTTCAGGTAGGCCGAAGAGGATCACGGCCGGAATGCCCAGATCGGCGACTTCGCGGCATTCCTCGACAGCCTTATCGACGGAGAGTTGGTATACGTCGGGCATTGAGCCGACTTCCTGGCGAACATTTATGCCAGGGCAGACGAAAAGCGGATAAACGAGGCCTGCGGTCGAGAGATGCGTTTCGCGGACGAAACCGCGGAGCGCCTCGGAGCGGCGCAGGCGACGTGGGCGATGAGTTGGGAAGGTCACGTTAGAAACCTCATTGATTGTAAAAATGCGCGAGAGCGTTTGCCAGGCCTTGAGCCGATGACTCTGTCGCCTGGATCGCCGCCGGCAAATTAGCCTCGCGCAATGCTTGCGCCGTCGTGGGGCCGATGGCGGCGAAATGAACCGTCTTGCCGACCCTTGCTGCGTCTTCCGCGCCTAACGTCGCCACGAAATTCTGCACGGCAGACGGGCTTGCGAACATGATGACATCGACGTCGCCTCGCTTGATTCGGTCGGCGGCGGCCGCGTCGATCTTCTCCGGCAACGCCGTTCGATACGCGGTTACTTCCGTGACGCGTGCGCCCAGTTTGCGCAACGCGACTGAGACGGCTTCGTTTCCACGGTCGCTGCGCGGCAGCAGCACCGCGCCATTCTGAACGCGCGGAGCCAGTTCCTTGGCGAGCGATTCCCCAGTACGGTCGCGGCCCACATGGTCGGCGTGCGAGCCTTCTTCGATCAGCGCTCGTTCAGTGGTCGGCCCGACAGCGGCTACGAAAGGCAAGGGCTTCTCGCCCGTGCCGAATTTCACACCAAGATGCCGGCAACGCTCGAAAACGTATCGTACAGCATTCGCGCTCAGGAAGATAACAGCGTCAAACTCGTCCAGCCGCCGCAAGGCACCATCCAGAGGCGCCCAATCCTCGGGCGGCGCGAAACGCACCATCGGAAACAGCAAAACCTCCGCGCCTCTGGCGTTTAATTCGCGAACGAGCTCGCCGGCCTGCTCTGGAGCGCGCGTTGCGACGATACGTTTGCCAGCAAGCGGCGGTTTGCGCGAATCAGCCAACGGAACGCCCCACCAAACGCAGAATCTTGTCCGCACCGGCTTCGATTAATGCGCGGCCAAGCCGCACACCGATTGTTTCCGCGTCGGCTGCCGCGCCGCCATCGATTCGGCGTACGGCGTCGGTGCCGTCCGGCGAAAAAACGCCAGCTTCGATTTCGAGATCGCCAGCCACGCTGATTTTTGCCCACGCGCCCACGGGAACCTGGCAGCCGCCTTCGAGTTCTCGCAGAAGCGCACGCTCAGCCGTCACACAGGCGCGTGTCTCGGTATCGTTGAGCGATGCGGCGAATGCGACTGCCTCGGAATCGTTCGCTCGCGCTTCAATACCGAGCGCGCCTTGGCCAACGGCGGGCAACATCACGTCCTGCTTGAAGATCTGCGTAACCTTGTCGCTTGCGCCGAGGCGGTTGACACCGGCCATCGCGAGCACAATCGCGTCAAACTCACCCGCAGCCAGTTTTTTCAAGCGCGTATCGACGTTGCCGCGGAGATCGGCTACCACTAAATCCGGCCGAGCAAGGCGAAGTTGCGCCTGCCGCCGCAGGCTGCTCGTGCCAATGCGCGCGCCAGCCGGCAGACCTTTCAACGATTTATTCGCGCGTGAGATAAGGCAATCGCGAGGATCTTCGCGGCGCGTGATCGCCGCGAACACAAGGCCCGCAGGCGTTTCCGTGGGAACATCCTTCATGCTGTGGACCGCGATATCGACTACGCCAAACAGAAGCGCGTCCTCGAGTTCCTTGATGAAGATGCCTTTTGCACTGCCTTCCGCGCCGATTTGCGTGATGGATGCGTTCTGCAATTTGTCGCCAGAGGTGTGGATGCGGACGAGTTCGGCATCGACTCCGTGAAGGCGCGAAAGTTCGTCGCGAACGTGATTCGCTTGCCAGAGGGCGAGCGCGCTGCCGCGCGTGCCGATGCGCAGACGACGGTTCACTCCTTGTCCTCGCGATTCGGGCCGTCAAGGCCCCAGAGATGACGCAGCGCATCGACCGCTCCAAGCCGTCCGCGCATCCCGCGACCGGAGCGCATCTGTTCGGCGGGCGCTTCGAGGACGCGATCGATGAGTTGCTCGGTGAGCTTCACCATGCGCGCGTGCTCTTCGGGCGAGAGGCTTCCGTTTGCAGCGATATGTTCGCGCAGCAACTGCTCGCGCTGGCGGTGAAAATGTTTGCGGAGATCCTCGACGATCGAGCCTGCGGCAAGTCCCGCGCACCAAGACTCGAATTTTGCCATGTGCTCGGAGATAAGGGCTTCGGCACGGGGGATTTCGGCCTCGCGCGCTTTTTTGTTTTGCTCGACGATCTCGCCGAGGTCATCGATGTTATAGAGATAGAGGCTGTAAAGGCCGGCCGCATCTGCGGCGACGTTGCGGGGCACGCCGAGATCGACGATAAATACAGGGCGGCCCTTCCTGCTCTCGATGGCGCGCTCGAGCATGGCGCGTGTGAGCACGGCCTCGCTGCCGGAAACAGATGTGACGATCACATCCGGCGTGCTGAGGACGCGTTCGAGCGAATCCCATGGAACCGCTTCCGCGTGCATGCGAGACGCAAGTTCAGCGGCGCGTTCAAACGAGCGATTCACGACGCGGAGATTGCCGATGCCGCGATTACGCAGACTGTCGACGACTTGTTCGGCCACGCTGCCTGCGCCGACGATGAGTGCCGCATGCCCCTTGAGATTACCGAAAACGCGTTCGGCCAATCTCACGCCAGCGAGCGCAACAGACATGGGCCGCGCGCTGACTTCCGTTTCGGCGCGAACACGCTTGCCCACTTCGAGCGCGCTCTGAAAGACACGATTGAGCACCGGGCCGGTTGAGCCGTGGTCGAGCGCCTGGCCGTAAGCTGTTTTCACCTGGCCGAGGATTTCGGCTTCGCCGAGCATCATGGAATCGAGGCCGGAAGTAACGCGATAAAGATGGCGCACGGCTTCGGGACCGATCCAGCGGTAGAGTTTGCCATTCAGCTCGGTTCGCTGAATGCGATGATAATCCGTTAGAAAGGCTTCCATTGCTTCAGTCACGACGCCGACGTCATTCGCAGGCACGCCATAGAGTTCGCTGCGATTGCAAGTGGAGAGGACGACGGCTTCTTCGAGAATGCCGCGGCGGCGCAATTCATCCGCAGCATCGAGCGCCTGCTGTTGCGAAAAAGCGACGCGTTCGCGCAGCTCGACTGGCGCCGTGCGATGGCTGCAGCCGATAAGCGCCACTTGGATTTTCGTCGCGTTGGCCGTGGTGGACATTAAAAATAGCGATGAAAATGCGTCATATAGAGATTCACAACCGTATAACTGAAGAGCACGATCAGAAAATTGAGCGCGCAGAGCAAAGCCGCGCGCGAACCGCGCCATTTCGCCCGCCGCGAAAGCGCCAAATACGCAATATAAGCGGCGAGAATTGCGAGCGTGATGATCACTTTCGGATCGCTCAAGGCGAAGCCGCCGCTTAGGCGATGTTCCCAAACGAAGCCAATCGCGACGCCACAGCACAACGCAACGAGGCCGACCCAAACGCCTCCGCGGGCCATCCGATCAAGCAGATCAAGCGGCGGAAAGCGCCAAAACGCCGCGCTGAGATGGCGCGAACGCAGGAGGCGATCCTGCGCGAGATAGACGAGGCTTAGAACAAAGGATAAGGCGAAAGCTGCGTACGCCCACGTGTTGAGCGTCACGTGGAAGGCAAATAATGCGCCCGAGGCGCGCGGCAGACGACCGGCGGCGCTGCTGGCGAAGAGTTCGAGTCCGGTCATCCAAAGCACGAGCAATGCAGTGATCACCGCGCCGACTCCGCGCTGGCGATGGAAGAGCTCCAGCGCTAGGTATGTAATGCCCAGCAACCACGCAAAAAGAGACATCGAGCCATAGAGATCATCGTAGGGAATTGTATGCGTCAGGCGCGACCGTTCGAGCAGGGCGAAATAGTGCGCCACAATCGCGACGGCCAGCAATAGCGTCGCCGAGCGGCCCAGCCACTCGTTGGCCGCGTATAACAACCGCGCATAACAGCAGAAGCTGGCCACGTAGAGCGCGAGGCTCAGCCATTGCAAAGGATGTGCCATGAAGCTTAATTATAGCGCCGAATGGCAGGTTGGCGGACCATGGCAATGCGGCTGATGCAAGCTGGTTATCGGGGCTAGCGCATTTTGCAATCGTGGCGCGGTCGACTAAGATGGTTGTGTGACCTCCCGAAAAACGGATGGCTTGACGCAAAAAGAGCTGTTTTTACGCGCATGCAGATTCGAGCCCGTGCCGCGCGTGCCTGTCTGGATGATGCGGCAAGCGGGGCGTTATTTGCCGGAATATCAGGCGGTGCGCGCGAAGCATTCGTTTCTGGAGATTTGCAAGACGCCGGAACTGGCCGCGGAAGTTTCGCTGCAGCCCTATCGTGTGGTTGGCGTGGACGCGATCATCGTGTTTTCAGACATTTTGATCGTGGCGGAGGCCATGGGGATGCCGCTCGATGTGCCCGATTCAGGGCCCGTGCTGTCCCACCCGGTGCGAGATAGGGCCGCGGTGCGCGCGTTGCGCGAATTCGATCCGAGGCGGGAGACGAAGTTTGTTGGCGACGCGATTCGCGCGATCTGCGCCGAGGCTGGACCGGATGTGCCGGTAATCGGGTTTGCGGCAGCGCCTTGGACGCTGGCGTGTTACATGATCGAGGGCAAAACGCGCGGAGATATTTCGCGTGCGAAGGCAATGTTGCGCGATGAGCCGGCGCTTGTGCGCGAATTGCTGGAACGAATTGCCGACGCGACAATCTCGTACTTGCGCGCGCAAATCGCGGCGGGCGCTTGCGTGATTCAGCTATTCGACACATGGGCCGGCGAGTTGAGCGATGAGGAGTACCGGGCGTTTGAATTGCCTGCGACGCACACGATCTTTGAGGCGCTCGAACGCGATGGCGTCCAAAGGATACTTTTTGCGAAGGGATCAGCGCGGCATCTCGATGCGATGGCGGAGACGCGTGCGGACGTGCTCAGCGTCGATTGGAATATGGATTTAGGTGAGGCACGGGCAAGGATCGGTGAACGTGCGGCCCTGCAGGGAAACATCGATCCATCAATACTACTCGGGGCGCGCGAGGAAGTTTGCGCGGCGGCGCGAGCGGCCGTGGAGAAAACGGGTGGTGTGGGGCACATTTTGAATTTGGGACACGGAATTTTGCCGACTACGCCGGTGGAGAATGCGCGGGCGTTTGTAGAAGCGGGACAGAATGCGTTGATCGCGCAGGCACGGGCGGGGCAAGCGAATTGACAATGGCTGGCGAGCGACAAAACGGAATGCGGCTTGATATCGGGAGAGTATCGGACACGTTTCTCGATAAGTACAACCGACCGGGGCCGCGTTACACAAGCTATCCGACGGCGCCGGTGTGGAAGGACGACTTCGGGCCGGATGATTTACAGAAATATCATGCGATTGCGGATGAGCGCGCGACGCCGCTCTCACTTTACATGCATTTGCCGTTCTGCGAGAGCCTGTGTCTTTTTTGCGCGTGCAATGTTTCGATCCAGAAGGACAAATCTGTTGCGATTCCCTATCTTGGCGCTCTGAAGCAGGAAATCGAACATGTGGGCAGGCAGGTTTCGCGCGCGCGGCAGGTGATTCAGTTTCATTGGGGCGGCGGAACGCCGACGTATCTTTCGCCCGCCCAAATGGAAGACCTTTTTTCGTTCACGAGCGACCGCTTTTCATTTGCGCCGGACGCGGAGATTGGGTTGGAGGTCGACCCGCGCGTTACGAGCCGCGAGCATCTTAAGACGCTGCGTCGGCTGGGATTCAATCGGCTCAGTATGGGCATTCAGGATTTCGAGCCGAAGGTGCAGCAGACGATTCATCGCGTCCAGCCGTATGAACTCACGCGCGATTTGATTACTGCGGCGCGAGAATTGGGTTTTGCCAGTCTGAACATCGACCTGATTTACGGCCTGCCCTACCAAACAGCGGAGACGTTCCGCGCTACGATTGCCCAGGCGCTCACGCTGAAACCCGACCGCGTGGCCATGTTCAGCTATGCGCACGTGCCATGGCTGAAAAAGCAGCAAGGTTCGTTTGCTGCGCATCTTCCCGAAGGGCGTGAAAAATTCGCTATTTTTCGCGCGGGACTCGAAGGCTTTCTCGACGCGGGCTATCTCTATATCGGCATGGATCACTTTGCCCTGCCCACGGATGAACTTGCCGTCGCGCAACAGAACCGCACGCTGCATCGGAATTTTCAGGGCTACACAACGAAGGCCGGCGCCGATCTTTACGGTATGGGCGTAAGCGCGATCAGCTCGGTCGGGCGCGCGTACGCGCAGAATTCGCGGGAAATCCCAACCTATCAAACGACCGTGAAGGATCGCGGCGTCGCCACGATGCGTGGCTATCGCCTTTCAGATGACGATGAGCTTCGGCGTGCGGTCATTGGGCGGCTTCTTTGCCACACAGTGATTTTCAAGCGTGAGATCGAACGCGAATTCCGCATCGATTTCGACGAATATTTCGCGCCCGAACTCGACCGGCTTGCGGAGCCGCGCGACGAGGGCCTCGTCACCCTTGGAGCGGACGAAATCCGCGTTACGCAGCTCGGCCGGATTTTCATTCGTAACGTGGCGATGACATTCGACCGCTATCTGCACGAGCAGCAGATGGACAAGCGGCCGCTTTTCTCAAAAACGCTCTGAAACCGACAACGTGGACGATTCAAAACAGGTCGCCGTAATCGGCGGAGGGATATCAGGCCTCTCCTGCGCCTATCGGCTTCGCCAGCTCGGCATTCCCACTGTACTTTTCGAAGCTACGCCCCGCGCCGGCGGCTTGATGGGGACCATCGAAAAGAGCGGGTTCCAGTTTGAAACCGGCCCCCAGAGCTTCCAAAACACTCCTCTCCTGACAAAATTGATCGGCGAATTGAAGCTCGAAAAGGAGCTTGTGCAAGCGGATCAGCGTTCGCCGCGATATATCCTTCGCCAGCGGCGCATGCAGAAGATTGCGATGTCGCCGCAGGCTTTGCTGGCCGGTTCATTCCTCAGCCCAACATCGCGCTGGAAGATCGCTTCCGAGGCATTTCGGCGGACCAAGCCGCCGACGGAGGAGGAGTCACTCGCGAGTTTTGTGCGGCGTAAATTTGGACACGAAATCCTCGAATACCTCGTCTCGCCTTTTGTATCCGGCGTTTACGCGGGCGATCCGGAGAAGCTCAGCCTCCGCGCCGCGTTCCCTTCCCTTGAGGAATGGGAACGTGAATACGGCAGCGTGATCCGAGGCGCGATGAAGTCACGCAAGAAAAACGGCGAGAGGAAGCCACCCGCGCTATGTTCGTTCAAACACGGTATGGCGACGCTCCCCACGGCTCTCGCCGAGTCTCTTGGCCATAATTTGAAGTCAGCTACTCCGGTCGCGCCGATTGTACGAGAGCGGGGATATGAAATACGGCTGCAGAATGAGGCAAGCGGCGCAATCCGAGCGGCGGCCGTTGTGCTAGCCGCGCCTGCTTATGATGCATCGCACCTCGTTCGCTCATTCAACGAGTCACTCGCCGACGCGCTCTCCGGGATTGCGTACGCGTCCGTATTAGTTTACGGCGCCGGTTATTACGATAAGCAGGCCGTGCTGCCGCCCGAGGGCTTTGGCGTGTTGATTCCGCGAAGTGAAGAGCACCGCACGCTGGGTATTGTATGGAACTCCTCGCTATTTCCCTATCGCGCGCCGGCCGGGCAATTTGCGATCACGAGCTTTCTCGGCGGTGCCACCGATCCGGATATTTTTCAGGAATCCGACAAGCAAATCGCGGCGATTGCGGAGAAAGACAGCGCCACAATCCTCGGCATAAGCGGGAGCCCTATTACGGCCTCGTTGTGGCGGCATCCGAAGGCTCTGCCGCAATACAATCTCGGCCACGGCCATGTGGTCGAATCGCTCCGTGACGCCGAGCGATCCATTCCGGGGCTTTTTTTTTCGGGGAACTATCTGGAAGGACCGTCGATCGGAAAATGCGTCGAGCATGCGTTCAAAACAGCCGAAGCCGTGCGCGACTATTTGGGTGCCCCGCAACCCATCGCATCAGCAAGGCCTTAAGCAACTCTTGCTCGGTCCGGCGAATCCTCAATCGGCGTGAGCGTCCGGGACAGCGTCCGATCGAGCTGCAGCGCGGCTCGAACTGGTAATACGGCCCCACGCACTGGTCTTCCAGTTGTCGGCAACCTCGCGCGGTAAAATCCACGGAGGCAGCTCGATGGCAAGCCGCCACGCGAGCGCCTGGACGTAAGGCTCGTACATTTCCCGCAGCTTCCCCATTTTCGCAACGGATTCGGTCGTATCGCGGAGCTGAAACTCAGTGGACGCGAGGGAGGCGCGGAGCCGTTCAAAGTCAGTATCAGGAAGGCGATCGCTGGTCAGCTTGGGAGCAGCGTAGAAAACTTGCGCCAGATCGACCACTGCGTGGCGGCAGATCGCAAATGTGAGGCGAGCCTGGCGAGCGATGGGTCCGGTCTGGTTCGCAAGAAGAATCGCACAGGAGTCGAGAATCGCAACAAGCGCCCCGAGCCACGACTCGTTGTTGTGCTGCGAGCGGAAATAGCAAACTGCCGGATACGAAATATGGCTTTCGAGAATGTCCGCGGCGGCGCGCTCCCAATCGCGCAGCAGTTGCTCGAGATCGCGTGCGCCTTCCACGCCGACGTGGCGGCGCAGCAGTTCCGCCGCGGTGGGTGGCGAGCCCGCGCGAGCGTCGAGGAGGACGATGCTCACCTCGCGCCGAGAGAATGCCTGGTAGATCACGGGCAAATAACTGAGCACGAGCGCGAGGAAACCGAAGCCAAGCCCGCTTTCCGCGACGGCCAAGCCACGCTGCAAGGGGGTATGCGGCACAACGTCACCCAAACCGAGAGTGAACATCGTGGTGCCGCTCATATAAAAGAGCGTCGGTAGACTGCTGTCAATTCCGGCCGCGAGCGCTGCGCTGTGATAAAGGAAACCGAAACCGGCAATGATGGCCACCGCCCAGACGACGAAAAGCAT
Organism: uncultured Acidobacteriota bacterium; assembly: GCA_963753205.1. Lineage (GTDB taxonomy): Bacteria > Acidobacteriota > Terriglobia > Acidiferrales > UBA7541 > Palsa-295. Next base: position 61,202 of record CAVWBL010000012.1, read on the forward strand.
GAGTAGAGAAAGAGGCCCAAAGAAGCTGAGAAACGATTCGCGGCGCGCGCGTTTGCCGGTCCAGCGGGAAACGGCGCGCCAGACGAACCACGTCGTGCGGTAGTAAAGCACAGTGAGGCGAAAGCGACGCGCCACACGCCGAGGCAGGACGACCGTCTCAAACGCCTCCCAGAGCACAACCATAATGACGGCGATCCCAACGACCGCCGAGGCGATCATGCCGCTTGCTCAAGAACCGCGTTCAACGTGATCTCAGCGTTGAGGACGCGCGAAACGGGACAGTTGGCCTTGGCACCGGCCGCCGCTGCCTGGAACGCTTCGTTGGAGATGCCGGGAACACGCGCCGCGAGATCGAGATGAACTTTGGAGATCGTCCAGCCGGCGTCGAGCTTTTCAAGCGTGACCTTCGCGGTGGCTTTCAGGGATTGCGGAGTGAAGTTCATCGTGCCGAGTTGAGCCGAAAGCGCCATCGCGAAGCACCCCGCGTGGGCGGCAGCGATGAGCTCCTCGGGATTGGTGCCTTTGCCGTTTTCAAAGCGCGTGGAGAAAGAATATTGGGTGTCGTGTAAGACGCCGCTCGCCGTCGAGATGACGCCTTTGCCTTCCTTGAGTGAGCCTTGCCAAACCGCGGTTGCTGCTCGTTCCATGGTGATGCTCCTTTCGATCAAGGGTACGAATGAGATTCAAAAGCGACGGTGCGCAAATTTAACACCAAAACGCGGAAAAAGGCGCCCGCCGCAAAGGGGCTGGAAAGGCAAAATGTTACATCGATTCTGCCGGTTGGCGCATTAAGGGACGAGAACGATTTTGCCGTTCGCGGAGCTGTCCATAATCGCGACGTGCGCTCGCGCCGCTTCGGCCAGCGGAATTTCCTGCGAAACGACCGGCCTCAGCGTCTTGTTTTCCAGGCCGGAGGCGAGCGCCGAATGAATGCTGAAAAGATCGGTTGCGGAAACATTCCAGAGGGTCATGCCCAGAATCGCGCCGTCGCGCGACATCAGTTCGCGGGGATTGATCTCAATATTGCCTCGATTGCCCACGACGACGACGCGGCCGCCGTGCGAGAGGATCGTGAGGTCGCGCGCAAGATTCACGTTGGCAAGCATCTCGATGATCAGGTCATAGCCGCGGCCGCCGGTGAGCGAGAGCGCCTTATCGAAATGATCGGGCGCTTTGTGGTCGATCGCCTCGTGCGCGCCTTCGGCTTTGACTAACGCACGCCCCTTGTCGCTGCCTGCCGTCCCGACAACGTGCAGTCCCGCGGCCCGCGCGAGTTGCGTAGCCGCAACGCCGACGCCTCCGCTGGCGCCATGAATCAGAACGGTTTCGCCGCCGCGCGCCCGGCCGCGATGAAAAAGCGCGCGATAAGCCGTCGCGTAAGGAACGCCGAGCGCCGCACCTTGCGCGAATGAGACGTGCTGTGGAAGCGGGAAAACCGATGATTCATCACAGAGCGCCTGCTCGGCGTACGTGCCGCTGAGGCTGCCTGCCACATAGACGCGCGCACCCGGCGGAAATCGCGTTGCATTCTTGCCGCTGGCCTCAACTGTCCCGGCACCATCCGTGCCCGGTGTATATGGAAGGGCCGGTTTGCGAGCGTAAACGCCTGCGCGAATGTACGTCTCAACCGGGTTCACTCCCGCGGCGTGAACCCGGACGACGACTTCGTTGGCGGCGGGCTTGAGTTCGGGGACGTCTTCGATCCGCAAAACTTCGGGGCCGCCAAATTCTCTGACGCGAATGGCTTTCATGTGCTGCTCCTGATCTTGGATTCGATTCAGCGGGCGAAAGAAAGTTGCGGCGGAATTTCAGCGTGCGCCGGGGGAGCGGGGCGTTGCGGCTGGCTTGCGGCAATGGAATGGAAATTCAGCGTTTGGTCGATGCGGTCCAAAAGGCCACCGTACAGGTTCTCGTACGTGCCGAAAACGAAGAACGGCACCATCGCAACCACGACCCACAGTTTGGCGCGTCTGGGAACCTTGGCTTCCGGCTCCCAGCGGAAAAGCCTGCGAGATATTTCAAACGCGACCCACAGAGCCACAGCCAGACCCAGAATGTCAGTGGCGAGGTCGATGACATTGACCTTGCTGGTCGTCGCCGTTTGCAGGCCCGCGGCCAAATATGTCGCTGGCATGAACAGCGCCGCGCGCCGGACCCAAATCGGCATCAAGCTAAGAGGAACGGTAGCGCCGGACAGGAAAAGAAACGCCAGCCAGATCAATTGATTGATGAGCTGCGTCTCCTGCATCGTGTTTGTAACGCTCGCAATGATCAGCCCAAATGCCGAAAATGCCGCGGAGCCGAAAGTGATTAATAGAAAGATCGCCCAAGGATTGCCCCAATTGTGGATATGGAGGACCCAGCGGCAGACGAGAATTTCGATCAACAGCGTCGGCAGCGTCATTATGTAATTCGAAAGAATGCTCGATCCGAGCAATGGGCCTGCGCCAATGGGCGCCAGACGGAAGCGTCGCAGAATTCCCTGCTCACGAAACGTAACGAGCTGCACGCTCAAACCCCAGAAGCTACCCATGACGGTGATGGTAAGCAGATCTGCCAGTAGGTACTCGCTAAGGAATCCTCCATGGCGGCCAGCGAAAATGACGATGCCAATGAGGAAGAGCATCGGCATCATCAGACTGAAAAAGAAAAATGCGCGGTTGCGCATTGCCAGAAGGATACGCACTTTGGTTAGCGACCAAGTGGCGGTGATGGGCTTTGCCCACCGGGTTTCGTTGACTGCGGTGGGAGCGGTCATTCGCGCAGCCTCCGGCCGGTGAGTTCGATGAAGACATCTTCGAGCGTAGGCGAAAACATTTCCAGGCTTTGGAGTTCGTTGCCTTCGGTTTCGAGCTGTTTGACGAGCGCGACAATGGTTGCCGGCGCCCGCGACGAATGCAGCACGTACGAACCGTCAAATTCGCGGCAATCCGTCACGGCGTCGATGTGCGCAAGCGCGCCGTTTGCGAGAGGGCGCGCAAGGCGGACTTCGATGCGCGTGCTGCCCGCGGAATTGTGCTTGAGTTCACGAGGCGTGCCGTGCGCGATCACTTTGCCCGAGTCGACGATAGCCACGCGGTCGCACAGGCGCTCTGCCTCCTCGATGTAGTGTGTCGTGATGAGGACGGTCTTTTTGGCGTGCTTCAGATCTTCGATGATGTCGTAAATTTCCCGCCGGACTTGCGGATCTAGCCCAGCAGTCGGTTCATCCAGAAAAACTACTTGGGGGTCGTTCACGAGAGCCATGGCGAGCGCAAGGCGTTGCTTTTGCCCGCCGGAGAGATTTTTGTAAAACGCAGTCGCCTTTTCGTCAAGCTGAAAACGCCTGAGCAGTTCGTCCGTATCGACGTTCCGTTCGTAAAGCTCGGCGAAAAGCTCGATCGCCTCTCTTGTGCGCAGCTTGTCCGGGAGATTGGTCTGTTGCAGGATGGCGCCGATGCGCTCCTTAAACCGATCGCCGGACTCCTGCGGGTCGAGTCCGCACACGCGAACCATGCCGCGATCCGGCGTGCGTAGCCCCTCGAGAATTTCGACCGTGCTTGTCTTCCCCGCGCCATTTGGCCCTAAAAGGCCGAAGACCTCGCCCTTTTCCACGGCAAAGCTGACGCCGCGCACGGCCTCAACGGGTCCGTAACTCTTATAGAGGTCTTTTACTTCGATAACCGGTGCGGGCACTTAAGTGTGTAAAGGTCCTTTAGGATTTCGGAACCGATAATTCTACATCACATTGGTATATGCGCGGCGATCAGGTAGGAAAATTGAGAGTGCCAGCGGTTTTACAACTTCTGGAATGCCAAGCCAGCTTTTTTTGTTAAACGTTGCGGAAAGGCAACGACACCCTTTATGTAAACGTGTAGCCTTCGAAGCACAAAAGCTAAACAGCGGTCTGGTTTACTTGGGGCGACGTTTGGCAGGCCTGCCACGGGAGTGCTTTGATTTGGACCGGACCGGTGACCAAGAATGCTGTTTCATATTGACACTGCGCTCCGTCATCGTGACGCCTTCCGTTTCGAGCAGACGGCGTTGCAGGTTAGCGTGAGGTTCGGCGATCAAGAGCCGTCCGCCCGCGCCGACAACCCGGTGCCAAGGGATGCCGTGTCCGGACGGGCACGCTGCCATTGCGTGCCCCGCAGCTCTTGCACCGCCACGCAACCGCAAGGCACGCGCGATTTCACCGTACGTCGTGACGCGGCCGCGTGGTATTTTCTTTACCAGTGCATACACACGTTGCCAGGACATTTCTCCTCCTGCTTTCTGATTCCCCGGGACCGGTGTCTAAGAGTTAGTGGCTCGGCGATTCACCCAGTTGAATCGTCGGGTATTTTTTACGGGCGAATCGGTGCCGCTCCGGGCGCGCCGTGAGGTTCTTGCAACCCGGAAATGAGGCCACTCGGTGCCAGTATTCGACATCTAAATCGGTACGATCCAAATTTCCTCGGGCCGCATTCGAATTGAGCGCAAATGCCCTTAATAAGGCTTTTGTTTGCTTCATTTCCCTTCCTCGGCCGCTCCCGCTCACGTGCTTCAGCAGTAATAACGGATACGATGCAACCCTGTATGTTCCCTGGCATCGTATCATTGACGGCGTAGTGGACGGATTGTACACTACGCCGCAGTTGGAAACGTAAAAGGAGTTTTCCTTTGGCGTTTGTTCGGCGGAAAGGCAACACCTACTTCCTGGTGCACAACGTGCGCCGGCAGGGCAAGGTGCAACAGATCCACTTGGCGCGGTTGGGAGACCGTCCGCGCATAACTGATGAGGTGGTCCGGCGCGTCACACGCAACCACCCCTTCCTCGAACTGGATTGGTCGCGACTGAGGGAAGACGTTAACAGCCGCGTCGAACTGTTCGACGTTCGTTCACCCTACGTGCAGAGCCTGATGCAAACGCTTCGAAACCTTAACCTGGACCTGGCCGATCTCTCGCCGCCGCTTTTGCGGTTGACCGATCGGGCCAATTCAAGCCGGGAACTGGTCACGCAATTGCGATTGCTTCGGTCAACGCTCGATATAAAGCTGGACCAACTCGAGCGGACTGAGCCGCGCATTCGCCAGAGCGGAAGGACTTTCCGGTAGGAGCATAGCCATGGGCGCAGCAGCACAACTAGACCCGACACTCCGTAGCGTGGAGTCGCGTGATTTTGAGGCGGGGTTGCGGCGGAAGATCGTGGGGCAGGACGAGGCGGTGCAGGCGGTGGTCGATCTGTACCAGGTGTTCCGTGCCGGGCTGAATTCGCCCGGGCGGCCCGTTGGCAACCTGCTGTTTCTCGGCCCGACTGGCGCGGGCAAGACGCGCGTCGTAGAAGCCACGGCCGAAGTGCTCTTCGGCGATCCGCGTGCGGTGATCAAGGTGGACTGCGCCGAGTTCCAGCACTCGCACGAAATTGCGAAATTGATCGGTTCGCCCCCGGGCTATTTGGGCCACCGCGAAACGCATCCGCTGATCACGCAGGAGGCGCTCGCCCAATATCACACCGACAAGCTGAAGATCAGCTTCCTGCTCTTTGACGAAATCGAAAAGGCCAGCGATGCGCTCTGGCAGTTGCTGCTCGGCATTCTGGACAAGGCGACGCTCACGCTGGGCGATAACCGGCGCGTTGATTTGTCGCAGACGATGATCTTCATGACGTCCAACCTCGGCGGCGGCGAAATCACCGAGCTGATGACGGGCGGCCTGGGATTTGCGCCGATCGTGCGTCCGGAAGCCAAGCCGAAGCTCGATGAGAAAGTCGAGCGGACGGCGACCGAAGCGGCCAAGCGCAAGTTCGCGCCGGAATTCATGAACCGCATTGATAAAGTTGTCGTCTTCCATCCGCTGCGCAGCGAGCAGCTCGAGCAGATTCTGGAAATCGAGTTGGGCATGGTGCAGCAGCGCGTGCTCGAGACGGCCAAAGGACGGTTTCTTTTCCGCGTGACGCCTGCGGCGAGGGAATTTCTGTTGCGCGAAGGAACGGACCTGAAATACGGGGCGCGTCACCTGAAGCGGGCGATCGAGCGGCATGTGGTTTACCCGCTGGCAAGTTTGCTCGCGACCGAGCAGGTGATGCTGGGCGACGTCATCTCGATCGACTGGGATGGCAGCGCCGACGCGCTACAATTCGTAAAGGACGCCGAAGGCGCGCTCGTCGCCCCAGTTCCGGCCGGCGAACGTCTCGCCGAAGCCGCCGCCGCCAATTCCGACGGCCGCAGACTCGCCTTCCCTGCTCCGGCCATCGCTGCTGCGGACGGCGCAGCAGGCGGACGCACTCTTCCGGCAGCGGCACAACGGCCGATCCCAACGGAAGAAGCCAAGAAGAAATAGTTCTGCAAGGCACAACCATCAGGCGGCGCGGTTCGCACTTATAAGTGCACCGCGCCGCTTTTTCTTTGCGCGATCGCAAAGCCGCTTCATTCCTGATCGGCTTTAGTCGTTTTGAGGACCCAGTGGAAGGCCGTTGCGGCGGCGAAGCTCGCGGATCAACGCGCTATGGTCGAGGTCACCATCTCCATGTGCGATCATATCTTCAAATAACGAATCCACGAGATTTAGAACCGGCATTAAGAGCCCGAGCGATTTGGCGAGGCCAACGGCTGTATGTGTGTCCTTTAGCTGCCACTTCGCCGGGCCACCGGGCTTAAAATCATTCTCGATCATGCGGCGGCCGTGCTGCTGGAGAATTGTCGAATCGGCAAAACCGCCCGTGAGAGCCTCGCGAACTCTCGCCAGATCGGCACCTCCACGCTCGGCTAGCAGAAATGCCTCTGAAACCGTCGCAATCGTAGAGGCGACGATCATCTGATTGGCGATCTTCGCCAGCTGGCCGCTTCCCACGGGCCCGATCAGCACGGGCCGTCCCATCACGGACATTAACTCGCGCGCTGCATTGAAATCGCCCTGCCCACCGCCAACCATAATCGCAAGCCGCGCCTCTTGTGCGCCGCGCTGCCCGCCGGAGACTGGCGCGTCAAGATATCGCACGCCGAACTCGGCGCATTTACGCGCTTCAGCCACCGCAGTCTCAACCGGAATGGAACTCATCACGACGACGATCGCATCGCGCGACATCGCGGCGACGACGCCCTCCTCAAACATAACGCGATCGCACGTGGGGCCATCGCTGAGCATGCAAATCAGAAATGCTACGTCCCGGGCAGCAGCGGCAGCAGTGGGGCAGGGTTCCGCGCCGGCACCGATCAGTTTGAGTAGCTTGGCAGGCGAGCGGTTCCATGCCTTCACGCGATAGCCGGCTTTCACAAGATGAAGCGCCATGGATTCGCCCATGATGCCCGTGCCGACGAACCCGACCGTCCGATCATCCATTCGGCGTTCCCGCGCCTTCCACTTGCCGCTTAGGCAGGAGAAGCGCTCCGATGCCGCCTAATCCCACAAGCGCGGCGATTACGAAAAATCCTGTATTGTAATTACCGCTGATCGAATAGAAGAACTGCGTGATATACGGACCCGAGAATCCACTAAGATTGCCGATCGAATTGATGAACGCGATTCCCGCGGCCGCTTCCAATCCTGAAAGCACTCGCTGTGGAATCGCCCAGAACACATTAATCGCGCTATAGCCACCAATAGCAAGCAATACGAAGCCGATAATAATTACAACAGGGTTGTTGATCAGCAGTGATATCGCCATCGCGACCGCGGCGAGCAGCGCGGCGGCTCCTGTATGCTTGCGGCGTTCTTGGAGCCGATCCGATCGGCGCGTCCAGAAAAGCATCACCACAGCGGCAAAAGCATACGGAATCGCGGTGATCAACCCATTCGACATAAGGCTGATGTTCATCCCGAATGTTCGCTTAAACGACTGCAGGACGCTCGGCAGAATATAATTCATTGAGTTCGAGCCGCTCGTAATGCCGAAATAAATCAGCGCCAGGGCCCACACAATTTTGCTCGAAAGAGCGCGCCTAACCTGCTGCGCTTTGCTCAGTTGAGGACCGCCCGTGAGCGCTTTTTCCCTTTCTTCGGCGTCGAGGGTATCCACGAGCCACTCGCGCTCGTCATCCGCGAGCCAATGAGCCTTTGACGGAAAATCCGTCAGATAATACAGGCACGCCACACCCAAAAAGACGGCAGGCAATCCCTCGCAGATATACATCAGGCGCCAGCCGGGTATTCCCACACGGTCGCCGAATGCCATCAACGCTGTGCTGATTGGCGCACCGATCGCCTGAGAAACGGGCACGCCTAGATAGAACGTCGCAATCGTCCGCGCAAGATAACGCCGAGGAATCCACAGCGAGAGAACAAAGATGATGCCCGGAAAAAATCCCGCTTCTGCCACACCCAAAATCACGCGCAGAGTAATAAACTGCGCCGGTGTCTGCAGCAGACCCATGCACGCGGCAATGATTCCCCACGTGACCATGATTCCCGCGATCCACACGCGACATCCAAATTTGTGCAGCCAGACGTTGCTCGGTATCTCGCCCACAAAATACCCGAAAAAGAAAACGCCCGCGCCGATGCCGTATAGCCGTGCGCTCAGCCCGATATCGCCGTTCATGCGGAGAGCAGCAAAGCCAACGTTTGTTCGGTCGAGAAAATTAACCAGGTAAAGCAGCCCGAGAAACGGAACGATATGCCTCACGACGTGCCGCACGGTGCGGCGTTCGAGTTCGCTGTCAGTCACAGGCAGTGCTGCAATCTGTTCGGACATAAGCCGCGCTTCCTTTGGAAATTCCCGCCGCTTCTCTTACTGCGCCCACCACTTCGCGATGCCCTGATCCTCGATATGCGCGCGCACGATTTCGTCGAAGCTCCGGTCTGCCTTGAAACCGAGAGTTTTCGCGCGCGCCGCTTCCACTCTGCCCGGCCAGCCATCGACAATGTGCTGAATCGTCGCGTCGGGTTCCCAACGAATCAACTGCACGGCTGCCGGTCCCGCGATGCGCTCCAGTGCGGCGACCATCTCGCCCACGCTCAGCGTGAGTCCCGACAACGGAATTGTTCTCTCGCCTCCGAGCGTTTGTTCCGAAAGAAACATCGCGCGAATCATGGACTCCACGGCGCGCCGCGGCGAAGAAATGTACACCACCGACTCGGGGCGCACCGGACACACAACCGGCTGCCGCGAAAGCGGTTCGCGAATAATCGAACTGACAAATGTTGACGCCGCCTTGTTCGGTTTTCCAGGCCGCACGACGATCGTCGGCAATCGCAAGCTGCGGCCATCGACGAAACCCTTGCGCGTGTAATCCGCCAGGAGCAATTCTCCGATCGCCTTCTGCGTGCCGTACGAAGTCTTCGGTCTAAGATCCGTGCGGTCGGTCACGACTTCGGGAAGCTCGCCTCCGAAAACCGCGAGGCTGCTGGCATTCACGATGCGGGGTCGCGTTCCCTTCGCACGCAGCGCCTCGAGCAGGTTCAACGTTCCCTGGACGTTCACCTTCATGCCGAGATCGAAGTCGGCTTCGGCGCCGCTGCTCACCACGGCGGCCAAATGCCACACGATATCCGCCTCTTCGACCGCGCGCGCCACTGTTTGTGGGTCGCTGATGTCGCCAACAATCAACTCCACGCGCGGATCCGTCCATTGGTGATCGCCAGCAACCGCGTCGAAAAGTGTGATCTTGTCGATCCTCTGCGTCGCCGCTCCTTCGAATGGAAACCTATCCATCCGCAAAAGCTCAGCGGCGAGTTGTCTGCCTATGAAGCCAGTCCCGCCCGTGATCAGAACGCGCACTGCTGCCTTACCTCCAGAGCAATCTTGCCTCGCGCGTGGAATCTGCGCGAAATCAAACCCGCCTAGTGTGGTCCGAGAGCACTCGGAAAACAAGCGCGTAAAGCAAGCGATGAGATTTAGGTTTGCAGACGAGCGATCTAAGAAGTGGCCTGAGCCTGCACGGCCGAAGGAAGAAATCGAAAGGGCGAATACGCATCGACGGCGACGGGCAATTCGCTCTGCGTAATCCACGCCTTGACAAGCCGAGCTGTGACGGGCGCCAGAAGAATCCCGTTGCGAAAATGCCCGGTAGCAAGAATCACTCCTTCGACGTCGACCGGCCCGAGAATCGGCAGGCCATCCGGCGTTCCCGGCCGCAGACCGCACCACGACTCCGCAATTTCTGCATCCGCGAGACCCGGCACGAGTTCGACTGCGGCTTTGCGAATTTTTTGCAGGCCCTCGGTTGTCGTGTGCTTGTCGAAACCGGCCTCTTCGAGCGTGCTGCCTGCGACAATCCAACCATTGCCGCGCGGCACCAGATAGCCACGCGCCGAACGCACGGCGCGCGCCAGTGTCGTGTCGCGCGGAGAGAGCGCCAGCATCTGCCCGCGTACCGGGCGCGTCGGCAGAAACGGCGCGAGGCGCTGCCCGCAATATGAATCCGGCGTAAAAATCTCACTCGAAAAGCACCCGGCGGCAATTACGACGCTACTTGCGACGATGCGATCGTTCCCAGCGATAATTGCGGAGCAGCGGCCCTGCTGAATCGTGAGCGATTGCACTCCTGCATTCGCAAAAATCTCGACGCCGCGCGCTCGCGCCGCCTCAATCGCCGCCTCCATCAAGGCCCGAGGCTCGAGCGTCGCCTCATCTGGAAAAAATACGGCCGCGCGCGCTGTCGACGCGATTGCGGATTCCCGCCGCCGCGCTTCGGTGGCGGAAATTGCCTCCACTTCCAAACCCAGGCTTCGACATGACTCCACGTATCGATCGCGTTCCTGCGGCGCGTCTGCGCCGAAGAAAAGTTCCATCGCGCCTTGGTGACTGTAGTTCGCGCGTTTCGGTGACTCAGATTCAATCGAAAGAATAAACTCGGGATAAAGGCGGAGGCTTTCGCGCGCGAGCGCCACAAGCCGCTCGTCCCCCGGTAAATGTGGAGCAGGCGAGAGCATACCCGCCGCTGCCCATGACGCCTCCCGTCCGGGCTCTTGCCGGTCGAACACCGCCACTCGCAGCCCCGCTTCAGCCAGCGCGAGTGCACACGAAATTCCGATAATGCCGCCGCCAATGATCGCGGTGTCACACGTCCTCATCGTTAGCAGTTTAGCAAGGATGGGCCAAGGGAATTGCGCCGGAATTGTCGCGACTCTTTGTTTGCCGTCGCCTTTGAATTTCCAAGTTAGGGAACGTCTTTAGGTGGGCGCAGGTCAGCCTTTAAATTTGCCTTCGTAGGGGCGGCCTCGCCATGTAGCCGACCACGCCCTTGCTTTTGATTTGCCTTCGTATCGGTCTTCGTTGCGCGCGTTCTTCGCGCACGCTTCTCGGTCGGCGCTTTGGTTCTGGTCCTGGTTTTTGCTCTTTGGCTTTCTTCTCCATAGCGGACACCGTGTAGACGGGCGTTCTTTCGTTTTTTGAATTTGCCTCGCTTCGCACCTAACGCTCCCGCCCCGCCCGCCCCGCCCCGCGACTCTCGTTGAAACTCCGCGCGTATCCAAGTATCCTATTTGGGTCCTTCCGCACTTGCGCGCCCGTAGCTCAGTTGGATAGAGCGTCTGGCTACGAACCAGAAGGTCGGGAGTTCGACTCTCTCCGGGCGCGCCATTTTCTCCCGTGGGATTCTCCGCCGCCGTGGGTCTCTGGGCGCACCACTCTTTCCTTCTGCTATAACGAGCTACGTTAGCGCAATTGACTGCTCCGCGGCGAGGTACCGGTGTGACGAAACGACTCCAACAGCTATTCGACGTCACTATGTGTTCGGGGCTTCTGAGTTGGTTTGCGCTCTACCTTGAGATATTCCGCTATCATCACGTGATCCCATCTCGGCTGTTCAGCGTGTTGTGGCCGACCGCTGACGAGGCTGCGAAGCCGGGTGGGTTTGTCAGAACCCTCGTGGCCGGTTCGGTGCTAGTGCCTTTAGTGCTCCTCATGCTGGCGATCCTTTTGCGATCCAGTAAGCGGCCAGCCGATCCCTACTCGACGATGACCGCATTCAACTCCCTCGCTGCCGGTTTGGCGATGCTCGGCCTCACCATGGCGGCATTCGGAGCTCTCAACCAGACAATTCGCAATCCGCCCATTGCGTTCGATCTGACGATGCGGCAAGGCAACGGTGGCTCCGTTGTTCTTGGCACGGCGCTATTTGCCGCCGGCATATTCTTCCGCCATCGAACGACAAAAAAGCAAAGCCGGTTGCGTGGATCAGGAGAATCCTGAACGCCAGTGCGCCATCATATCGCCTGACACCCATCGAGCGGCTCGAGTGGCTATACGGTCAACGAATATGGCCGAGATCAACGAACTAATCCTCCGCTACGAGTCTTTCCTCTCCGAAACAAACGCAGAGGAGTCTGACTTGATCGAGCGATTCATGGACCGAGAGCGGAGCAAGAAATATTTCCGAGAAGCAAACGAATTCGGCGATCGAGTCTTAAAGCTCTTTGAAGAAATTGGAAGAAATAATCGGTTCTTCTGCTTACACATCTAGAGAATTAGCTATCGATCTTGGTCTGTAGTACGAACGTAGTCCGTTGTCTCCCCTTAACCGCATCGAGGACTCCCGTCGAGCGCTTGGCCTTACTTTTCCGCGTACAAAACAGATACGGTTTCTGTTTCCTGTGACTGCAATGCCTTCGATCCGCCCACGACATTGAAGTAGTAGACCGCCTGCCACGGCAGTTTCAGCGCGCGGATCGCACAGGCACCCTCATAGCGAACGCAGAGCAAAGCGCCATCGGAATCTTCCAGTGAGCCGATTGGTGCGGTGACGAACGCGGCGGTCACCCATCCGACTTGCCGGTCGCCCTGCTGAACGCCGACCAAATATCCAGACGCTGTGGTCGATACGTCAAAGGAATAGGCGCCCGGCTTCAGGTCCAGAGTTCCCCAGTAAGCCTCAAAGGGTAGCGTGAACGATCCATGCTGCGTGTCGCCCATCGACTGCGTGAAGGTCCTGCCCGCCATCGCCGTCGTTGCTAAAAGCGCCACAAGCATAACTTTTGGCACGACCTTATGCATTTTCATTAGCCTTCTCCCGAACTGGTAGAAAAGAGGCTCCTGCAAAAGACGTTGCGATCCATCAATGGTGGGCTTTCGCGCGTACCGGGCCAATAGTACGGAGGTATGGCGTTATCAATAGGAAATAACGGCCCTGCCGGCCAGCTTGACAGCACTGCCGTATTGACCAGCTTTCCGTCTGCGCACTCGCAATGGGACTAACCCTCCAGCCTCGGTGTCAAATTCCGACAAACAGCTCTGCGCTGGCTCGGCCTCTCATGATTCGCCGCGCTTGGCGGAGCAATTCAGAAGGAGTTCCGATCATGGGAATGACAGCAAATGAAAACAAGGGGCCTTTTTCCGACCCCAATATCGTTCCGTTCATTGATGTGTTGCTGGTTCTCATTATCATCTTCATGGTAATCACACCGCGAGTGCCCACGGGGCTTCCTACATTGATTCCACACGCCGATATGCACAGCACTACGCCCGAGCCGAGCACTATCGTCGTGCAAGTGATGTACGGCGGAAAGCTCATGATCAACCAGGAGCACTGTGATTGGAATACACTCGGAACTCGTCTCTGGGAAATCTTCAAAACCCGCGCGGACAAGATTGCGTTCGTGAAAAGTGCCGGCGAAGTTCCCTTTTCTCAGATTGCGCGCGCGATTGACATCATGCGGGGAGCCGGAATCGAGCACATCGGGCTAATGACACAGGGCGGATAGGCCCCGAGCCCAAGAGCTACCGCAGTGTCTCGCCACCGGCTACACATGACCGCTGCTCCTTCGGGCATGACCGACGCCACAGCGCTGGGCGGCGCCGCCCGCTCCTAACTAGCCGCCAGCCTCGCGTGTCTCCTGGCAGGCACAGCCGCCAGCCCCGGCTTCCGCCGCTTCGGGGCCTCAGCCTCTCGAACACTCCGCTTGAGCGCGTCCATAATGTCGATCACCTTTGCGTGCTTCGGAGGAGCCTTCTCCGCCACGACCTTTCCCTTCTGCTTGGCTTCCACCAGCGCGCGCAACTGGTCCTCATACGTGTCGTGATACTGCGCGGGATTAAAATCCTCCGCCAGGCTCTCGATCAACTGCTCGGCCAATTTCACTTCCTGCGGCCGGAGTTGCAAATTCTTGGGCTTTTCGCCATATCCGGCCACTTGGCGGATCTCATTCACGAAATACATCGTGTGAATCGTGATGCCGCCGTCGCGCGGACGCACGAAAACCGTGTAATCGCGCTGGTGCATCGTGAATCTCGCGATTCCCACGCGCCGCGTCTCCTCCAGCGCTTTTAGCAGCAATTGATAGGGCTTGTCTGCATCCCGATCCGGCAGCGCCAAATAGGATGCATCGAAAAAGATCGGGTCAATCTGCTCGCCCTTCACAAACGCAAGCAGCTCCATCGACTTGCCGGATTCCGGCGTGATCTTCGCCAGCTCGGCTTTGTCCACGATCACGTAATGCCCCTTTTCATACTCGAACCCTTTAACCACCTCGTTTCGATTCACGATTCGGTTGCACGTCGGGCAAAAGAGCGGCTGCCGCAGCCGCGTATGGCACTTGGCATGAAGTTGGTGCAACTGTGTGCGCTGGGCTCGCGCTGCCGCGTATAGCCGAATAGGAATTGAAAGCAGTCCAAACGTCAGCGCACCCTTCCATACCGAAGCAGCCATCGCACACCATCCTCAAGGCAATCGCGCAAAGCGAATCGCTCGCCTTAACCGCGATTCTGCATCCCGGCAGCCATTTCGCGCAAGACAGAACCACCCTCATGGCCGCCGCTTGCCCCGCTCCCCGCGAGCAATGACTTCGGGCGGGTAGATTCGCGGAAAATTCCCGGGCTGCAAGAGCTTCAGCCCGCCGTAACGTTCGTCTTAAGAAACGGGCTTTAGCCCCTGAAACCGAGCGTTTAGTCCGTCATGTGGCGCTGACGCCATTTGCGCATTGTGCTGCCGCCTGGAAACGCCAGCGCCGTAGGCGCGACACAAGCCTTCGTGCCGTGCCGCTGCGTATTCGCGCCTCGTCACTCGGTATGCCGATGAATCTTCGCTTTTCGGCGTGCCTACGCCGCCCTCCGATGCCGCGCTCTCGTTCGCGCCGCCTTGCGCGCCGCACTGCGCATCTCGGCCGTGCCCTTCGTCCGCGCCGTTTTCGCCGCCGCCTGATGGCGCGAACGCGATCCCCGCCGCCGCGCGGCCGACCGCGCCTGCCGGGAAAGGCTCCGGTGCGACGCCGCGGACCGCCCTTCACGCCGCAGCGCGCCGCTCACCGCCCGCGAACGCCTCTCCGAAACTCTTCGGCCTGACCGGTGCCGTCCCTTCTGAGTGTCGCGCGCAGCCTGCCGCTTCATTTTCGCGCTCCCGCGCTTCGGAGGAGCTAGCTTCACACCGGCGCGTCGCGCTTTTGAAAGACCGATCGCAATCGCCTGTTGCGGCGAACGTACGCCGTGCTTCCCTTCTCTCACGTGGTGCATCTCTTCCCGTACAAACTCTCCCGCCTGCGTGCTCGGCGACTTGCCTTCGCGCGCATCTTCTCGTGCCTTTTCTTCTACTTTTCTCTCTTCCGCATCGGGCATACGTGTCTCCTCTGAAACTCCGTGGGTCGGCCGGGCAACAAGCCAGAGTCCCTATGCCCAGCCGCTTGCGAAATTAGGAATAGCCTGTAATTCATGCAAAGATATTCCGTAGAAGCCGCACGATTTTAAGTGATACTCATCACAAATGCCGCCAAAGCTAACGCAGCTGGTGATCCGCGGCGGCGTTGAGGTCGGGTTTAAACGTAGAGCCGCGGCTTCAGCGCGGCGGCCTTGTGAGATGCGGACGACACGAAATTTCGAAAGCCACCACCCGCTAATGCATTTTTAACCTGATTTTTCCGATGAATTTGTTCACTTATTCTGCGAAAGGATGGCTCGTAATTGAGCGTGCGGGCTCATAAGCCGCGGGGCAAGGGCTCGGGGGAGGGAATCCGGTGCACCATGGAAACGGTTCCGTTTCGCGTGTCTCCCATGCTCGCCACTCTCGTGGACGAGCCTTTCTCCAAGCCTGACTGGGTCTTCGAAGAAAAATATGACGGTGTGCGCATCCTCGCCTATAAAGAGGGCGAGAAGGTCACGCTGATTTCCCGAAATGCGATCGACCGCAGCGACCGCTATCCGGCCATCGCCGCGGACATAGCAAAGCTCAAACCTCGAACGCTCGTGCTCGACGGCGAAGTCGTCGTCTTCGACGCAAAAAAAGTCTCGCGCTTCCAGCTCCTGCAGCAAAGCCGCGGACGTCCCCAATTCGTGGTCTTCGATTGCCTGTATGAAAATGGACGCGACCTCCGCAACGAGCCCTTGTCCGCCCGGCGCGAAGCGCTCGAACGCATTTTAAAACCATCGCCCCCGCTGCTATTAGCGGAGCGCCTTGCGGCCGATGGCATCAAGGCCTTTCACACCGCCACGCGCCGCAAACTTGAAGGCGTACTCGCAAAGCACGCCACCTCGCGCTATTTCGAAGGCAGATCCACCGAGTGGCTCAAGTTCAAAGTCCATCAGGAAGACGAATTCGTCGTCGGCGGCTTCACCGAACCCGCTGGCTCGCGTCATTATTTCGGCGCTCTGTTACTCGGCGTCTACTCCGGCGATCAGCTCCGCTACGTCGGCAAAGTCGGCTCCGGCTTTGATGAAAAAACTCTTCGCGGCCTTCACAATCAATTCGAGCGCATCGTCCGTCCGCAATCGCCTTTTTCCGCGCCTACCAACGAGCGCGGCGCCACCTACGTCGAGCCCAAACTCGTCGCCCAAATTTCCTTCACGGAGTGGACGAAAGACGGCAAACTGCGCCACCCTGTCTATCTGGGTCTCCGTGACGACAAAGAGCCCAAGGAAGTCGGCGGAAGAAGTTGAATGGCGGCAAAAGCCCAACTCGCATCGCCTGTCTCGAATCCGGAAAAAGTTTTCTGGCCGGAGGACGGCTATACCAAGCTCGACCTCGCCAACTTTTATCGCGACGTCTTCCCCGCCCTCCAGCCTTACGTGAAAGGTCGCATCCTCACGCTCGAGCGCTGCCCCGACGGCATGCTCGGCCAATGCTTCTACCAAAAGCAAAAGCCACAGGGCCTGCCACGCGACACGCCCACGAAAAAAATCGCTACCGCCCACGGCAAGCGCGCCACCACCGAATACGTTGTCGGCGGCTCGCTCGCCACGCAACTCGCTCTCGTCAATCTTGGCTGCATTCCCGTTCACGTCTGCGGCAGCCGCGCCCAATATTTTCCTAAGCCGGACTGGATCTGCTTCGACCTCGATCCGATGTCCGGAAAATTCGACGATGCCGCCAAGGCCTGCCTCCTCGTCAAGGAAGTGCTCGACGCACTCGCTCTGCGCGGCTTTCCCAAAACGTCCGGCAGTCGCGGCCTCCATATTTTCGTCCCGCTCAAAGTCGGCCCTACCTCGGACGAAGTCCTGGCCTTCGCCACCACGCTCGCCCAACGCCTCGCCGACGCCTACCCAAAAGAACTCACCACCGAACATTCCTTGTCCGCGCGTGGGAATCGCGTTTACCTCGACGTCGCCCGCAACGGCAAGGTGCAGACCGTCGTCAGCCCTTATTCCGTGCGTCGCAAGCCGCACGCGCCCGTCTCGACGCCTCTCTCCTGGTCTGAGGTAAAGACCTTCCTCGATCCCGCGAGTTTCAATCTCGGCAATTTCCGCACGCGCCTCAACCGCGCCGACCCCTGGTCCGACTTCTTAGCCAGCCGCCAATCCCTGAAAACCGCCACCGTCCGCCTGAAAACAATCTGATCCACAAAAACATGGCACAATCATCCTAGCGAGGCCAACCACATGCCGCTCGACACCTACAAACAAAAACGCAACTTCAAAATCACGCCCGAACCCGCCGGCGCGCCGCAAAAGAAAAAATCCTCGCCGAAACTCCAATACATCATCCAAAAACATCGCGCCACGAGCCTCCATTACGATTTCCGTCTCGAACACAACGGCGTTCTGCTTTCGTGGGCCGTACCCAAAGGACCGAGTCTCGATCCTTCCGTCAAGCGCCTCGCCATGCATGTCGAAGATCATCCGCTCGAATACGGCGGCTTCGAAGGCATCATTCCCGAGGGCGAATACGGCGGTGGCACCGTAATGGTCTGGGACAACGGCACTTGGGAGCCCGAAGTTCCGGACATCGACGCGGCTCTGCAAAAGGGCGACCTGAAATTCACACTACACGGCAAAAAACTGAAAGGCTCATGGGTGCTGGTTCATACCCGCGGCTTCGGTGGCAGCCAGAATTCCTGGCTCCTCATCAAGCACCGCGACGAGTTCGCCTCCACCGAAGACATCCTCGCCGAAAAACCGCGCTCCGTATTGACGCGCCGCCTCCTCGCCGACATCGCCAAAGCCGCTGGCGGCGACGTAGCCAAAGCCGCCACCGGCGACCCCGCGCCGGCCGCATCCGCACCTGAGCGCAAGGGTCGCTCCACTCGTGCCCGGAAATCTGCGGCAAGCGCGCAAAAACGCGCCCCAAAATCCCGCCGCGCCGAAACAAAATCCTGACGCGTGGCACAGCCACTCATGGCTGTGCGCTTTTGCTTTCTTTTGCGTTTTTCTCTGGGAAACTCTGCGCCTCAGCGGTGAACCCGTCTTTGCCTTCGCCGTTGCCTTCGTAGCGGCCACTGTTGCTTGCGGCGTTCGCAAGCGCTACGCGGTCGGCGTCTTTGGTCTTTCGCTTTTATGTCAAAATGCCGCTACATGAATTCCATCGATCTCGGCACGGGCACTCACCAACCTCCACCGGATCGACTGCCACATCCTCGCCGTCAAACCGCTTGCCTGAATCCTAGCGAGCCGCTGCCTCGGCGCGAACGATTCGCAAAATTCGCAAAATACGCTGGCTTGATTTTTGCCCTGAATTTGCTATCATTTGCGAGCCGCTTCACGGCGGCGCTTATCCAGAGTGGCTGAGGGGACAGGCCCTAGGAAGCCACAGCAACCTGGCGCAGATGCCAAGGTGCTAATTCCTGCCCAGTGGGGAGAGATAAGATCCTCAACGGACCGTGTCCCGGTCCTTTGAAGATTCAACTCCCAAACTGAAGTTGAAGGCGGCATTGCACTCTGCGAATGCAAGTGCAGTGGCGATCTATCTTGGCGCATATTAGCCCGGACAGACGCCCACACTCGCACGTTTACAAGCGTGCGATCAGGGGTAGCTGCAGCAGGGCCGCGCCTCGAAGGGAGTGGAGAAGATGAAGTTCGCGACGAAGACGATCCACGCAGGGCAGCCCTCCGAACCAGAAACGGGGGCACTGGTTGCACCCATATTCCAGACTTCGACCTACGAACAAGAAGCTCCGGGACACGATAAGGGTTTCAGCTACTCCCGGACCAATAATCCTACGCGGGAACGATTGGAAGCAGTGCTCGCCGAGCTCGAGAATGTGAAATACGCCGCAGCGTTTGCCTCAGGACTCGCTGCGGAAAACGCAGTTTTGCAGGCGTATCTGCGGCCCGGCGACGAAATTGTGCTTCCGCGAGACGTCTATGGCGGGACCTATCGAATTCTCAACAAGGTCTTCCAGCCAATCGGCGTGAAGGTTCGGCAGATCGAGACGGAAAATTTAAAACTCGTTGAATCAAGCGTCAACGAAAAGACAAAGCTGGTATGGATCGAAAGCCCCACTAACCCGCGGCTGCAGATCAACGATATCGCAGCCATTGCCGGAATCGCACACGGGAAAAGCGCATTTGTGGTGGTGGATAACACGTTCGCGACGCCTTATTTTCAACAGCCGTTCGAATTGGGAGCGGATATCGTTGTGCACAGCGTGACCAAATATCTGGCGGGCCATTCCGATGTAATTCAAGGTGCCGCATTGGCAAAAGACGCCGCGATATTTGAGCCGATCAAATTCCTGCAAAATGCTACCGGGGCCGTCCCTTCGCCGTTCGATTGTTGGCTCACGATGAGGGGAATCAAGACGCTCGAATTGAGAATGCAGCGGCATGAGGAAAACGCCACGGCAATCGCGAAGGCGCTGGACGCAAATCCTATGGTGCGCCGCGTGTACTTCCCCGGCCTGCCGAAGCACCCCGGACATGACATCGCCAAGCGGCAGATGAGCGGCTTTGGCGGAATGGTTTCCTTCGAAATGGACGGGACGATTGATGAAGTCGTTTCGTTTGTCTCTTCACGGCGTTATTTCACTTTGGGCGAGAGCCTTGGTGGCGTGAAATCGCTGATCTGCCATCCAGCAACTATGACCCACGCTTCGATTCCCGCGGAAGCACGCGCCGAGCTAGGACTTTCCGATACCCTGATCCGTCTTTCCCCGGGTTGTGAAACGGCTCAGGACCTTGTCGACGATCTAACGGAGGGCTTGAGCGAACTGGAAGCGGCGCGTAGCGCCAAGCAGGGGGCAACGGCAGCGGCTCGCTAGTCTTTCGAACTCGTGTGAATTACAGGACCATTCTGAAGGACGGAGTGGCCTTCTTCTCTTGAGAGAATTTTGAATTCTTATCTTGACAGGCCGCTAAGCGCATCCCAAAATTCAAGCACAATGAGAGTGGCGGCTGTGGCCGCCGGCGAGGGCAGGTACAACGTGAAGATAACGTTTAGGGCCTCTGGGTTCCCCAGATGGGCGGTTGCTTGCGTATCGTTTGTCGCCTTCGGTCTCGTTCTCTTTTCTTTCCATTCATTCGCGGCAACTTCACAAGCCTCCCCGGCCTCTGAAACCAAAGGAGCAGTTGCGTCCGGCGGATCGCCGATGGCAATCGGCGCCTCAGCACCGGACTTTAGTTTGCCCGGTGCGGATGGGAAAAATCACAAGCTCAGCGACTACGCCAATGCAAAAGTCTTGGCGATCGTGCTTGAGTCAAACCATTCGCCCGCCTCGCAGCTTTACGAAGACCGAATAAGAAAGCTCTACGAGACCTATAAAGATAAAGGTGTGGCAGTTGTGGCCATCAGTCCGGATAGTCCGGATGCAGTTGTCATCGACCAGTTGGCCTATACGGACGAGGGCGACAGCCTGGAGGATATGAAGGACACAGTGGGCTATCGCCGTATCGACTGGCCTTATCTGTACGACGGCGATAAACAGACTGTGGCAAAAGATCTGGGCGCGACGGTAACGCCGGAAATTTTCATTTTCGACCAAGCACGCAAACTGCAATACCGCGGACGCATTGACGATAATATCGACGAATCGCTTGTAAAATCCCGCGACGCGCAAGATGCGATCGATGCTCTTCTTGCAGGTCAACCGGTTTCCGTGGCAACAACCGATGCGATCGGCACACCGATAAGCTGGGCTTCCGGCAAGGCGCGAGCGCAAGCGGAAATCGCCAAGATTGAAACTGAACCGATCAGCGTTTCCTTGGCTTCGACGGAAGAGTTGGGCAAAATTCGTAACAACCCCACCGGCAAATATCTCGTCGTGAATTTCTGGGCAACGTGGTGCGGCCCCTGTGTGGGAGAGTTTCCGGATCTCCAGGAAACCTATCGCATGTACCGCAACCGCGATTTGACATTCATCACAATCTCCGAAAACGATCCGACGGAAAAGTCCGGAGTATTAGATTTCCTTCAGAAGGAACACGCGAGCAGCCAGAATTTTCTTTTTAGCGATTCCAACGTTTACACCATGCAAGCGGCGTTCGATCCAAACATGCCCGGCGCCGTTCCGGTGACGTTCTTGTTTGCGCCCAATGGCGACGTGCTTTATCAGCAGGTAGGCGATCTCGATACTATGAAATTGCGCCGAGCGATCCTGGCAAACCTACCGGATTCAAAGCAGTATCCGGGCGAACGGAAATACTGGTCGTCGTTGGCCGGAAACTAACTACCCCGTAGCTCGAAAGCTGCGGTTCGTTGACAATCACTTTTTCTCTCACCCGAATGGCGCAGCGATGTTTTTTGAAGCTCAGTGGAGGAGAATCGACATGAATAGCCTTAAGAGTCGGCGGTATCTGCGGTCGGGGAAGTGGCCGCTCGCTTTGGTGTGTGCCACAGCGATGGTTGCGTTCGCTTGCACCGCAAGCTCGGTGCAGGAATCGGCTCAACCTGCTTCTCAACCGGCTGCGAATACAGCGTCCAGTGGAGGACAAGCCCAAGCCACGGGGCGTGGGCGCGGGCGCGGACGTGGAATAGAGGCGGATCTCGAACACCCCGTTCTTCCCATTGGCTCTCCTCTTCCGGATTTCAATCTGCCCGGGGTTGACGGCAAGATGCATTCTCAGGATGAGTACAAGAATGCCAAGATTCTCGCCATCGTCTTCGAATCAAATCATTGCCCCGTTTCCATCGCCTATGAAGGGCGCATTCGGCAACTCTACGAGGATTACAAAGACAAGGGCGTCCAACTAATCGCGATCAACCCAAATAACGCGTCTGCGATCCGTCTGAACGAACTGGGCTATACGGATTCTACCGACGACATGGCGGACATGAAGATCCGGGCCAAGTTGCGCCATATCGACTGGCCGTATCTCTACGATGGGGAGACGCAAGCGTTTGCCGCGAAACTTGGTGCAGTCGCCACGCCCCATATTTTTATTTTTGATCAGGATCGGAAGCTTCGTTACGAAGGACGAATTGACGATTCGACTGCAATCGCCAAAGTGAAGGAACAGGACGCTCGCAACGCGATCGAGGCTCTGCTGGCGGGCAAACCAGTTCCTGTGGCGTCAACACATGCTTTCGGGTGCTCGACGAAATGGCTCTCGAAGGCAACGGGCGTCGAGGAGGAGATGGAGAAAATCAACGCCGAGCCCGTGAACTTGACCATGGCGAGCGCCGACGATTTAAAGAACGTGCGCACCAACAGCACGGGCAAGACTGTGATCGTGGAGTTCTGGTCGCTCAAGTGCAATGATTGCCTCGACGCATTCCACGATTACGAGACGACGTATCGGATGTATCGTTTGCGTAAGTTCAACATGATCACGGTTTCGACCGACAATCCGAGCGAACAACCACAGGTCCTCGATTACCTTAAGCAGCAGCACGCTTCCGGGACGAACCTGCAGTTTAACGAGGCGGACACGAAAGCCCTCGAGGCGGCGTTTGGCGAAAAGTGGAACGCGAATGAGCCGTTCGTGATGGTCATTGGACCGGACGGAAATGTCGTCTACCAAAAGGCGGGGAAATCCGACATTCTCGTGGTTCGGCGGCATGTGCTCGCAACGATTCCGAACGATGGGCCCTGGTTTGGCGTTCAGGAATATTGGACAGACGTGCTCGACGGGAAATACTGATAATTTCAGCGCATTTGCGAATCCGCCGGAGGCGCCTAGAGCGGCTTCGGCGGATTTCTTTTTTTTGCATGACAATTGCTGGTACGGTCGCGTCGTTTGAGATCGTCAGCAGTTTCGGAATGTCGAGCGCTGGCGGTATGCTGTATCCTCGTAGGACTGGCTTTTCCTGCAGCTCCTTGGTCCCTCGGCAGTAGCCTCCTATTTTCGCACTCGCAAACATCACTTGTTTTGTTGCTTATCTTATGGTATTAGAACAATAAGAGCATCAGCAAACGGTAGTATAACTGTATGATGCACAACGAACCTCGCGGATCACTCGCTTCTCGACTGCGCCAGCGTAAGTTTGCGCTGCTGCGCCGATTCCCGATCCCCGACGACGCGCTTCCTGGCTCGCTCTCCCACTCCCACCTCCGCTGCGGTAAATCCACCTGCCATTGCGCACACGACCAAGGCCATGCGGTCTGGTCACTGACCTTCATGCTCAAGGGAAAAAAGCACGTCCAGCACATTCCCAAGCTCTGGGTCGAGGAAGTGCGGCGCCGGGTGCGCGCCGGGCGCGAATTGCAAGACGCCATACGCGAAGTGCTGGCCGCCAACGCCCAGCTTCTGGTCTTGGCTCGCCAGCAACAGCGCAAGAAAAAAAGAGGAAGCGCCACTGAACAGTCCCACCCCACGCCGGGTATGGAAGTTCGTGTGCCAGCAACTTCATCTGGCCTGCTACTTCCGTTCTCCCGGCGATGGGCGTGCCCGCCACAAGGTCCCGGCCAAAGATCTGCTGTGGTCGATCGTGCTGAGCACCATCGTGCGCCAGTTAAGTTTCCTGGCTATCGAGGCGCTGGTGCGATCGAAAGCGCGAAGGAATCTGGGCGTCAGTCGAAAGTTCGGCGATGATGTTTTGGGGTATTTCACCGAACGTTTAGATCCGGCGCCCACGCGTGCCGCTTTGGTTTCCGTGCTCCATCGCGCCAAGCGCAACAAGGCTTTCGCGGACTGCCATTTCGTCGGTCTAGCTCTGGATGGCACGACCGGTGGGCGGAGGAGAAAACCAGACTGTCCTTTGTGCCGTCCTCACCGACAGCAGGGGAAAACCCTCGGTTATCGGCATCACCTGGTTCTGGCCGCGGTGGTGGGTGGTGATCTCACTCTGCCCGTGGATGTCGAGCCCTACGGGCCAGGGGACAGCGAATACACCGCCGGGCAGCGTCTTTTTGCGTCGCGTGCGCGCCCATCTGGGAGCTCGCTTCATTGACTACGTGGTCGTCGACGGGGGATTTGCCGCCGCTCCGTTTCTGCACCTCGCAACGGAAGCGGGTTGGCCAGTGGTGGCCCGGCTGAAGGAGAATTTGCCTGATAGAAAACCGTTGCTTAAAGACCCGCCACAGCCAAACATCCGAAACTGCTGTGAGATCGTCAATCTTGTACAAAGCCGTGGGCGGCGCTGGTAAACTTCTTCACGGCATGAATAAGGTGAAGTGGGGCATTTTGGGTGTCGCGTCGATCGCCACGCGGAAGGTAATCCCCGCCATGCAGCGGGGCGAATGGAGCACAATTTCCGCGATTGCATCGCGCGATTTGACCAAGGCCGAAACGGCCGCGAAATCATTGGGCATTCCGAATGCGTACGGCTCCTACAACGAACTGCTTGCCGATCCGGAAGTTGAAGCGATTTACAATCCCCTGCCGAATCACTTGCACATGCCATGGTCCGTCAAGGCGGCTGAGGCGGGCAAGCATGTGCTTTGTGAAAAGCCCCTGAGCATGAACGCCGAGGAGGCGAAGACGCTCATCGCAGCGCGCGATCGCTCAGGCGTGAAGATCGGCGAGGCGTTTATGGTGCGTACGCACCCGCAATGGCTGCTAGCGCGGTCGTTAGTTCGCGAAGGGCGGATTGGCGAGCTACGATCGATGCTATGCCATTTCAGCTATTTCAATCGCGATCCACAGAACCCGCGAAACATCGCGGAATGGGGCGGCGGCGCTCTGATGGATGTCGGTTGTTATCCGATCAATATCTCGCGCTTCATTTCCAGTGAAGAACCGAAACGCGTGTGCGCGTTGATCGAACGCGATCCTGAATTTAAAACGGACCGCCTCACTTCGGCCATACTCGACTTCCCGTTTGGCCAATGCATCTTCACCTGCGGTACTCAGTTGAACTATTTTCAGACCGTGATTTGTGTCGGGACGAAAGGGCGAATCAGCGTCGAGATACCGTTTAATGCTCCGAATGACAGGCCCTGCCGCGTAATAATCGATGATGGGCGCGATCTGTTCGGCACCGGCGCATCCATTGAGACCATTCCAACTTGCGATCAATATACCGTTCAGGGAGACGCCTTTTCGCGCGCGATTCGCGAAGGCGGCGAAGTTCCGGTCCCACTCGAGGACGCACTTCGAAACATGGCCGTGATCGATGCCCTTGTGCGCTCGGCGGAATCGGGGCAATGGGAGCGGCCGCAGGTTTGATTATTTCGTTTTGACCATCTTGTTTCTCGGCGTTTTGTTATGTTGGAAGGTCAACCAGAGGACTCGACCATGCAGATGCGTCACGATTGGACGCGCGACGAAATCAGACAGATATTCCGGCTGCCGCTACCGGAACTGATCTTTCGCGCGCAGACGGTGCACCGGGAGTTTTACCTTGCAGACGAAGTGCAGCTTTGCCGATTGCTTTCCATCAAAACAGGGGCGTGTCCCGAGGATTGTGCGTACTGTCCGCAGAGTGCGCATTACGATACGGGCGTGCAACGTCACGACCTGATGAATCCAGACGGTGTTTTAGCCGCGGCTCAGAGAGCGCGGGCGGACGGTGCGACGCGGTTTTGCATGGGCGCAGCGTGGAGACAGGCGCCGGAGGGCAAGGACTTCTGCAAAGTGCTGGAAATGGTACGCGGCGTTGCATCGCTCAATCTGGAGGTTTGCTGCACACTCGGTATGCTGACGGAAAAGCAGGCGGTCGAACTTAAGGAAGCGGGCCTCACGGCCTACAATCACAATCTCGATACGTCGCCGGAGTTCTATGGCGAAATCATTACGACGCGCGTCTACGAAGATCGTTTGCGTACGCTCGGTCACGTTCGTAAGGCGGGCATTACGGTGTGCTGCGGCGGAATCGTAGGCATGGGCGAGTCCGAAGAGGATCGTATCGGCTTGCTGGAGCAGTTGGCGAATCTCGATCCGCATCCCGAGAGCGTGCCGATTAATAGGCTCGTGCGCGCCGCGGGAACGCCGCTTGAGAGCGCGGACGACGTCGATACTTTTGCCGTCGTGCGCATGATTGCGACGGCGCGAATTTTGATGCCCGCTTCGCGCGTGCGTCTGGCGGCTGGGCGACAGCAGATGTCTCGCGAGGCGGTGACGCTCTGCTTCCTGGCAGGCGCGAATTCCATTTTCACAGGGGAAAAGCTGCTGACGACGCCAAATCCGTCCGCGAGCGCGGACCATCAACTACTCGAAGACTTGGGCATGAGGGCTATGGAGCGTGTCTGAGTTGCCCGAAAACGGCCTTGCAGGGCGAATGCGTCAGGAAATCGAGACGCTTCTAGAAACAGCGCAGTTTCGCACCTTGGAAAATCCATTGGGTATCAACCTCTACTCGAACGATTACCTCGGATTGGCACGTGATCCGCGGTTGAAGAGGGCCGCGCTTGATGCAGTTGCCGCAGCGGACTCCGTCGGCTCCACGGGATCGCGTCTTCTTTCTGGCAACACGCGCGCATGGGAAGAGCTTGAAGCGGATTTTGCGGAATTTGTCGGGACCGAGGCGGCGCTTTATTTTGGATCGGGGTACGCCGCGAACATGGGCCTGATATCGGCGATTGCAGGACGCGGCGATGTTATTTTCTCAGACGCGCTTAATCACGCCAGCTTGATCGACGGTATCCGACTTTCGAACGCCACGAAGGTCATCTATCCGCATGCAGACCTGTCGTTCTTGCAACGCGCGCTACACGAATACCGGCATCACTCCGGCGCCAAGCTGATTGTGACGGAAAGCATCTTCAGTATGGAGGGCGATGTCGCTCCCATTGAGCAGCTCGTCGAGCTCGCTCGCCAATACAGCGCAGACGTCATTATCGACGAGGCGCATGCCCTCGGAGTCTACGGTCCGCAGGGACGCGGGGTTTGTGCGGCGCTGGCAGTGGAACATTACGTATTTGCAACTGTCCACACATGTGGCAAAGCACTCGCAAGCGCAGGAGCTTTTGTCTGCGGAAGTCGTTTGCTGAAGGACTACCTTATCAATCGGGCCCGCACATTTATCTTCAGCACAGCAATGCCACCCTATATGACAGGCCAGATTCGAGCGGCGATCGAGCTGGCGCGCGGCGCCGAGGACTCGCGGACGCACCTGCGTGCAATTGGCACGGAGCTGCGAAGGGCGCTCATTTCAGCAGGCATCGGTTGCGGCGCGACCAGTACACAGATTATTCCTATTCGCGTTGGAGAAAACGAAGCCGCACTTTCGCTCGCGGCATCTCTGCAAAATGCAGGCTTTGCCGTGCGCGCGATTCGGCCGCCGACGGTACCTGCGGGAACGTCGCGAATCCGTTTTTCTCTTACCAGTTCCCTATCGGTGGACGACGTGCGCCGCCTTGCCTTCGCGACGGAGGCCGCCATGAAGCGAGTACAATCCGCGAGCAGTTGCGCGCATGGCTAGCCGCTTTTTCGTTACCGGAACGGATACCGGCGTTGGAAAAACTGTCGTTTCCGCCATGCTTTGCGCTGCTCTCGACGCGTTTTATTGGAAACCTGTTCAAACCGGAATCCGCGAAGGCACGGATCGCGCCACGGTTATGCGCATTGCCGGCCTGTCGCGAGCACGCACACTGCCTGAAGTCTACCGCTTCTCTCCTCCAGTTTCGCCGCACTTGGCCGCGCGCCTTGCCGGCGAGAAAATCCAGCTCCGGAAGATCAACCTGCCGAAGATCGCGCCGGGTGAAAATCTGATCGCGGAGGGAGCGGGCGGCGTCTTCGTCCCTCTCAACACAACAGACTTGACCACGGCGCTGATAAAGCGGCTCAATTTGCCGGTGCTGCTTGTGGCGCGCACCTCTCTCGGAACAATTAATCACACGCTCCTTTCGATTGCCGCGCTGCGCTCGGCGCGGCTCAATTTGCATGGCGTGATTATGGTGGGAAACGCAAACATTGAGAATCGGAAAGCGATTGAACACTATGGCCAAGTGTGCGTGCTTGGAAGATTGCCGTTTTTGTTGCGATTGAATCGCAAAGCCTTCATCAAGGCGTTTAATTCGCATTTTGACAGGACAGCTTTTAGCAGATGAATAGCGATTTGCGCATCTGGCATCCATTCACACAATCAGCGATGGATCCCGCTCCCGTAACAATCACAGGAGCTAGCGGCGCGTACCTTTACACAAGTGATGGGCGGCGTTTGATCGACGGAATTTCGTCCTGGTGGGTAAATATTCACGGCCATGGCCATCCGGCGATCACGGAAGCCATTGCGGCGCAGGCGGCGCAGCTTGATCACGTGCTATTGGCGGGATTCACTCATGACGCGGCGCAGACGCTCGTCTACAGGCTGCGAAAGTTTCTGCCACCGGAGTTAAAACACCTGTTTTTCTCCGACGACGGCTCGACGGCTGTTGAGGTCGCACTCAAAATTGCTGTGCAGTATTGGGCCAATATCGGCCAGCCCGGAAAGAAATCGATTGTAGCTCTGGATCATGCATATCATGGCGATACGGTTGGCGCGATGTCCGTCGGCGCGGAATCGGCGTTCAATGAGCCCTTTCGGTCGCTTCTCTTCCCTGTTCACCGGGTCCATTCAGCTTACTGCTATAGGTGCCCTGTGGGAAAGCAGCGAGCATCGTGCAGCATCGATTGCATTCAGAAGCTCGCGCAGCTCTTGGAGGAAAAGCGCGACCAGATCGCGGCTGTGATCGTCGAGCCGCTATTGCAGGGCGCGGGCGGGATGATCGTTCATCCCGTTGAATTTCTGCAAAAGGTGCGCGAGCTGTGTACCCAACATGACGTGCTTCTGATCGCAGACGAAGTGCTTACCGGCTTCGGTCGCTGCGGAAAAATGTTTGCATGCGAGCTTGCCGGCGTCGTTCCCGATCTTATGTGCTTGTCGAAGGGTCTCACGGGCGGCGTACTACCGATGGGCGCTACCCTCTGCACCGATGCAATCTATGATGCGTTTCGCAGCGAAGACCGGACTCGAACGTTCTATCACGGGCATTCGTACACCGGGAATCCAATTGCCGCGGCGGCGGGCGCGGCCAGCCTGAAGATTTTTCAAGAGGAGCCCGTTTTCGAACGCATCTCCACGGTTTCGAAAATCCACCAGGAGCGTCTTGCTAAAATCCGCAGCCATCCAGCCGTGGGTGACGCCCGCGCCATAGGAACGATGGCGGCAGTTGAGTTGCGCGCCGACGATGCGGGGTATTTTTCGAAGCTGAAACCTCAGCTCTATAAATTCTTCCTTGAAGCTGGGGTTCTACTTCGACCACTTGGGAATGTGGTTTACATCTTGCCGCCTTACGTTATTTCCGCGGCTGACCTCAATTTCATCCATGACGTGATCGCAGAATCGCTGGACCGAATTTGCAGCTGATTCTGCGGGAACGCAACCATGTGGAATTGAGCAAACCACTAACGCGCATTGCGGAAAGAATGGCTCCGGGGCCTGGACTCGAACCAGGATAACCAGCTCCAAAGGCTGGCGTGCTACCGATTGCACTACCCCGGAATGAAAGGACTTAGGTACTTCTGAGCGGTCGCGCGGCGTACGTGGCGATGCAGAGCCGTACGCTTTGCATATCCAAGCGCCCCATCCCACTTTAACACACGCCTTCCCCCACTCCTTGCCGAAGTTGCGATGTCCCTGTCGCCGCCGTCGCTTTCTTCGCCCTCGCCCTCCTCCTCTGGAGCGCCGACACGCGCCACTATTCCTAGACTGGTTCTTAGTTAGCTTCTGTGGCTTTTTGTGGCTTTCGCCCTTTCGCTTTCCCCTCTGGCTACCGCGATTAGAACTGGTGCCCTCTCTTGGTTTTCATGGAGTTACGTTGGTTTTTAATTCTTGTGAGTTGCGATTAGAACGACAAGTGGCGGGTTTCAGGTTGTGGGCGCAGTGGGCTAAAAAATCCCCTTCTTTTGTCGATCAGAAACGGAATTTTCGTTGATGCTGCTTGGGCTACGGTCAGTTCGAATCGGCAGACTGTCGATTAGAAATCGGCCGTTGTCGATTTCTTCCCATTTCGGAACGGCGGGCCGATTGGGGCTCCGCTCTGCCTTATGAGTTGTCTCGGCACATTCCCTGTGTCTGATGTGGAGTCGAGAACAGGCGCAGTGGCTGTAGCCTCCCGGTGGCAGATGGCTGAGCTTTCGCTGCGCCGCCTCAGTCCGGTTTGGCATGGCTCTGTTTCCTGTCCCCGCTCATCGAACCGGACAGGCGCTTTTCACGCATCCGGCTCTCGGAGAAAGTTCACGAGGTCGCCCACGGAAAGCTGCGCGTCCGCTGGGTCAGCCGGACGAGGCCAAGCTTATCGTGCAGAGAGGCTTCCGGAAATTGCTTGATTGCCGCCCCCTGCTTGTAATGTTTGGCACACAGCCACTGTCGCAGCCGCTTGCGAGCGTGACGTTCCACCGCTCGATAGGCTTTACTGACTGGTCCGAGGCAGAAGTAGTTGGCCCACCCAATCATCATCCGATTGAGCGTTACCACTACCGTTTTCCGGTCCAGCTGGGTTTTACTCCGGCGGGTTTCCTCGCTGATCGCTTCACAGATGCGTTGCACCCGTTTCTTCGAAGGAGTCGTGCCCAAATAGGCCCGACCCGTTTTCGGCGAGTAACATCGACCGAAGGTATAGCCAAGAAAGTCGAACTTCTCTTCTGGCAGCTTACAGACCCGCGTCTTCTTTTCGTTCACCGTCAACTTCAGCTTCGTCATCATGTTCCGCATCGTGCCTAAGGCCTCTTCGGCTTTGCCGCGACAGCAGATCACGAGGTCATCCGCGTAGTTAACGATATAGGCTTGCAGACGCTTTTCGTGCCCCAGCTTCTTCCAGCCGAGCACGAACCGGCGCATGTACAGATTGCTCAGCAATGGTGTAACGGATCACTTTCTTCTCCCCCGCCGGAACGGCTTTTTCTCAAATTAGCTTCTGCTTGAACGGAAGGAATCGCGAGAGATCACCGTAACGGAATTTGAATGTCCGTTGCGGTGCATGGGGATGGGTGTGCTTATCCTGCTGCAGCTGTATCCCTGGTTGTAAGATTGGCGAGGTTAAATCCGGAGGGCAGTTAGCCCTCCGGCCGAAAAACCAATCTCGGGAGTTGCCTGACTCCCGGAGGAGGGTATCCTCGTGCAAATCCTACATCCTTTCCGTGGTTCCATCCAGCAGTACGTGGAAGAGATTCCTGATCCCGATCGCTATCGCCCGGACATCTGCCCGCAATGCCAGGCCGAGTGTCTTCTCATCTCGTATGGCTCCTACAGCCGCACGTTGATAGACGTGGGATTTGATGATTCGATCTGCGTGCGGCGCTACCTATGCCCTCGCTGTCGGCGAACCGTTTCTCTCTTACCCGAATTTGCTTTGCCGTATCTGCGTTCGAGTGTCTCGGTGATCGGTGCGTTTCTCACCGCCCGCCTGCTCCAGGGACGCACGTTGCGAGAAGCGGCTCGGGCAGCGGGTCAACCGGCCATGCCCTACCAGCGTGGTCAGTTCTGGATCCGCCGTTTTCAGAAGCAAGTCGAGGCTTTGTGCGCTGCCTTGACCGTCTTGATCGCCGCGCTGCCCGCTCCGGATTTTTCGACGCGAGCCTTGCGCATGCTCGAAGCGATCGGGTGGACCGCCGCGCATCGCTTCCTGTTTGCCGAATTGCGCATGCACCTGCTGGGTTGGCCGCGTTCTCTCATTCCCGACGGTCGCCGGGTCAGGATCTCGGCGGCTCCCGCCAGCCCCTGAGCTTCCCCACAAACCATTTGTCTCGTTCGCCGAACCGCTGCGCTCTATGGTGGCTGACGTGGAGAGGTTTTCACTATGGACGCGAAAGCGGAAAAAATAGCCTTGTTCCGTTACGGCCTGATCGCCCCTTTAGTTTTGGAGATTCTTCCTCGCGGCGAACTCACTCGGCGTGCCCAGGAAATCGCCGCTCGCCAGTACGACATTCCCTATTCCACACGCCGAGCGGTTGCTGCCGACACGCTGCTGCATTGGGCCCAGCGCTACCGTCACGGCGGCTTCGAAGCCCTCGCTTCTAAAACGCGCCGGGACCGCGGTCAGTCGCGCGCCATCACACCGCAACTGGCGAATTTGATCGAACGCCTCAAGCGCGAGAACCCCCATCGCACCGGCACCACATTACTCCGTGAACTGGCCCTGTCCTCCGGCCCGGACGTGCCCCAAGTCTCTGCTCCCACCCTGTATCGCTTCCTCCGACAACGCGGCCTGACCGAACGGCAACTGCTGGCTCCGCCGCCTCGTAAGAAGTTCGAAGCCGAGTGGAGCAACGAGCTCTGGCAATCGGACATGCTGTTCGGACCCCACGTCCCACATCCCAGCGGAGGCAAACGGAAGACCTTCTTGTATGCCATCCTCGATGATGCCAGCCGACTCATCCCGCATGCCCAGTTCTATTTCGACGAAGGGCTGGAATCCTTGCTGGACTGCTTGCGGCAAGGCATCGCTGCACGCGGCATAGGCACGCGCCTCTATGTGGATAACGGGAAGGTCTACCACAGCCAACAACTGGCGCGCATCTCGGCTTCCCTCGGCATCCTGATCACGCACACCCCACCGTACCAGCCTCAGGGGCGCGGAAAGATCGAGAGGTTTTTTCGCTCGGTCCGAGAGCAATTCCTGGCCAACCTGGATTCCCATCTCTCGCTTTCGCTCGAGCAGTTGAATGAACGGCTGTGGACCTGGATCGAGCAGATCTATCACCGCACCGAACATGACAGCTTGGGAACCACACCGCTCCTGCGTTGGCAGCGCGATATCGAGCAGATTCGTCAGCTTCCTCCGGATACCGACCTGCGCCGCTTGTTCTTTCATCGCTGGGATCGCCTGGTGCGCCGTGATGGTACCTTCCGGTTGCGTGGGCAGTTCTACGAAGCTCCGGCCCATCTGGTCGGACAGAAGATCGAAGTGCGCTTCGATCCGCTCGACCTCGCACAAGTCGAAATCTATTTCCAGGGACAACGGCAAGGAATGGCCCGACTGGTCGATGCCGTTCTCAACGCGAAACTCCCCTTCTCGAAAGCAACTCCCGCACCCGCGCCGGAGGCCACCGGGATTAATTTCGTCGAATTGCTGCAGAAGAAAAAAGAGGAAGAAAAGGAGTAGCTGCTCATGTGGGAAACCTTTTTCGGTTTTAAGAAAACGCCGTTCTCCGATAACCCTGACGAGAAACAACTCTTCGCCTCCCAGGCCTGGAATCAAGTCAAGGCACGGCTCCAGTTTCTGGTCGATCATCATGGTGCTGGTCTGCTGACCGGCGAAGTCGGCAGCGGCAAGTCGACTGCCGCGCGCACCTTCACTGCTGCGCTCAATCCCAGTCTCTACAAGATCCTCTATCTGCACTGGAGCTCGGGTTCCGCCCTGGACTTGCTGCGACAACTGGCCCGCGAACTGGACCTCGAACCGGCGCACCACCTGGGCGATCTGGTGCGCCAGATCTCCGAGGCCATCGTGCGTTTGAACCAGAGCAAAAAGCAGCATCCCATCCTCATCTGCGACGAAGCCCAACTGCTCCGTCATGCCGCTCTCGAACAGTTCCCCCTGCTGCTGAACTTCGATATGGATTCCTCCCACTACTTGACCTTGCTCCTGGTCGGCCAGCCTCTGTTGCGCCGCACGCTCTCCCTGCAGATGCATGAAGCCCTGCGCCAGCGCATCGCCGTGCACTATCACCTGGAAGGACTCTCGCGCGAGGAACTCGATGCCTATCTCGCTCAACAGCTGAAAGCCTCCGGCGCGGGCCATCCTCTATTCGACGACAGCGCCACTCAAGCCCTCTATCAAACGAGCAAAGGCATTCTCCGCAAAGTCAACAAACTGGCCGTGGCCGCCCTGCGTTTGGCCGCTTCGCGCAAGGCCTCCCTGGTCAATGAAGCCATCCTGCTCGATGCGGTGAGCGAGGCCTTGTTGTGAGCGACTCGACTCAGAAAACAACCTCGCCCACCGTGCTGTCGTTGGCTCAACTGCTCGAGAAACAGCCCACCGCGAGTCCTTCCCTGGTCGAACCGGGACTGCTGCCCGCGCAGGGCATTCTGTTCGTCGGTGGCGAACCCAAGGTGGGGAAATCTCTTTTGGTGGCGAATCTGGCCCTCTGCTTGGCGGCCGGCTCGGACCGCCTCGGCTTTCCCATCCCGGCACGACGCCGCGTTCTGGTCTGCCAGTTCGAGTTGCCTCTGCCGCAGTTCCTCAGCCGCTTAACTCTCATGCGGCGGAGCCTGGGTCCGGTGGCCGACCACGATCTGCTGATCGATACTCGCGCTGCCGGGCACCTGCTCAGTGCGCCGCAGGGTCTGGCTCACTTCCTCGCCGCCGCACAAACGGCCGCGGCCGAAGTCCTCATCCTCGATCCGCTCTACTCCACGCACGATCAAGATGAAAACGACACGCGTGCCATGGCCGCTCTCTGCCAGGCTTTGCTGCGTTTACGCGATGCCTCGCGAGCGGCTCTCATCGTGGTACATCATGTGCGCAAATCGATCAACCGCCATGAAATCGGCAGCGCCTTTCGCGGCTCGAGCGCGCTGCATGCCGTCGGCGACAGCTACCTGCTCTTGACGCGCCCCTCGCCACAGTTGCCGACCCTCGAGCTGCGTTTCGAGTTCCGCTACGCAGCACTCTGTCCGCCGCGTCTGCTGGAACTGGATCCGCACACCCTGTGGTTCTCTGCTTCCGGTCCGGTGCCTGCCAAGACGGAGCTCCGCAAGGTAGAAATGATGGACGTCCGCCAGGCTCTTGCGAACCGAGGAGGAGCGCTGCGCTACAACCAGCTTCGTGAAGAAATCATGCAACGCACGCAATGTTCCAAGCGCACGGCGCAACTGGCCATCACCCGGGCTGCTCAGCAAGGACTCCTCGTCCAGGACAACGGCCAGTATCGCTTGCCCGGATAGACGCAGATCGCGTGGAGAGAAATGATTCCGCTCCCCAAGCGGAACGACGAGACCAGGTGAAACGGAAGCGGGCACTGCAGGGATGCAACCCGCCGAGGGATAACCTGGTGGGGGCTCATTCGAGCCGATGTGGGCAGCGCGGAAGAAAGCAAGTATAGCTTCCGCGCTGCCTCCTCCACCGTTCTTCCCCTCATATCGGACGAACAGACCCCCTTCATGCCTTGAAAATCCTCTCGTTCGACTCAGGGCGGAATCCACTCGTGGGATACTCACTTTGCCTACACCCCTGAGTATCCTATCCCGGCGCTCGCTCTCCAGTAATCTCCGCTCGCGGACTAAAGCTGTACGGAATGTGAGAAATGTACAGGAAAATATCTTGAGAACATCAAAGGAAAAGATCCTGATCCGTTACAG
>CAVWBL010000013.1:0-144762 GCA_963753205.1 uncultured Acidobacteriota bacterium
ATCACGCTGGCGGATGCGATCGCGCGGGCGCAAAAGATCAATGCGCTTTATCTGGGAGCAGTCAACGGCGCGAAAAACGCGCACGAAAATACATTACAATCGCGCGATGCGATGCTGCCGCAAGTGAGCGCGCTTTCTCAGTACCTGGGTACGCAGGGAAACGGAAAGATCTCATCGGGCCGCTTTGTGACGAATGACGGCGTGCACGTCTATCGCGACTTGGGGCGTATTCCACCAGGATCTCTCGCCGGCCACTTATCTTGGAACCGGATACAAATACAGCAAAGCAGCCGAAGCGCTCGCGACGGCACAAGCCGAAATCGCCAAGCGCGGGCTGGTCGGTCACAGTGACGAGCAATTATTACGGTCTCGCCGCGGCGGAACGCAACTACTCCGCCGCGCAGGAAGCCTTGAGCGCAAGCCCAGCGGTTCTTGAATATCACACAAGACCAGGAGCAACATGGATTGGTAGCGCACGCGGACGTATTGAACGCTCAAGTACAATACGAACAGCAGCAGCAGGCGTTCGAACAAACCAACCTGGCAATGGAAAATGCGCGTCTTAACCTCGCGGTGTTGCTCTTCCCTACCCTGAACGAACAATTCGTGATCATAGACGATCTTGACACACCGCCGGCTTTGCCGGGATTTAGCGAAATACAGAATATGGCAGGAACAAACAGTCCCGATTTGCGCGTTGCGATGGAGGCA
The DNA here is from genome assembly GCA_963753205.1 of uncultured Acidobacteriota bacterium. Classification (GTDB taxonomy): domain Bacteria; phylum Acidobacteriota; class Terriglobia; order Acidiferrales; family UBA7541; genus Palsa-295. The sequence continues at coordinate 712 of CAVWBL010000013.1, forward strand.
TTGCGCGAGACGAATGTGAACGTAACAGCGGCAAAGGGCGCATTTTTCCCTTCGTTCACAATCGATACGAACTACGGTATCGAGGCAAACGCTTTCGCTCTCAAGAGCACAGTGTCGGCTTTCCCGGACTTCGGTCCGTTGCCCAATTTGGGCTACTTCATTACAGCCACAGCCACGATTCCCGTTTGGGATTGGGGTATATTGCGCAGCAAGCTGCATCAGGCGGAGACGAATCGCGAGCAGGCTCGCGTGCAATTGAGCGAAACGCAGCGGCAAACCCTGGCGAATCTGTACGTAGACTACAATGCCGCCTCCGTTGCGCGTGGAACCATGAACACGGCGCGCCAAGCCGCCAGCGATGCGGCCGAAAGCCTGCGTCTTATGGTTCTTCGCTACCAGGCAGGAGAATCGACGGCGATCGAAGTAGTGACTGCAGAAACCACGCTCTCGCAGGCGCGCACGAACTATGCCAACACAGAAATGCAGTATCGCGTGGCGCTGGCGACCTTGCAAACACTGACGGGACCGTTCTAGAAATGGATATGCGCCATATTGCAGCAGTTACGAATCGGGAGCGGTTTTGCGCGGCAAAGCCGCGAAACACGACGATACATATGAGTTATATTCGCTGCTTAGCAATCGGTAGCCTCGCGATCGGCATGTTTTTAGGGGCTTGCGCTTCCAACCAGCCAACCGATCAGGCGCCCACCGTTACGGTTCAGGCCGTGACGGCACAGCCCGATCCCATTCAAGAAATCGTGAGCGCGGATGCGGTGCTTTATCCGCTGGACCAGGCAGCGATCGTGCCGCAGGTAAGCGCACCGATAGCGAAGTTCTATGTGCAGCGCGGAAGCCAGGTTCATGCCGGAGAATTGCTCGCGGAACTCGAAAGTCAGCCGCTGCAAGGAGCGGTGACGGAAAACCAGGGTGGCTATCAGCAAGCCCAGGCAGCCTACCAGACGGCGTTGCAAAACGCGCAGCAGCAGCTGACGCTCGCCAGGCAGCAACTCGATGCAGCGCAGAAACTCTACGACAGCCGCCAGAGTTTGCTGAAACAAGGAGCTGTTTCCGCGAAGGATGTGGAGGACGCGCGAATCGCGCTCACCCAAGCGCAGAACCAATATAATCTGGTTCAAAAGCAGTACGACTTGAGGGCCGCCGAAGGGCAGTTGAATGCGGCCAAGGGCCGGGTCACAAGCTCACAGGCGCAATTGGATTACGCAAAAATCACAAGTCCGATTGATGGCGTGGTGACGGATAGCCCCTACTACGTGGGCGAAACGGTCCCGTCCGGCCAGCCCATTCTTACCGTGATGAACCTTTCGTCGATCGTCGCGCGCGCACACATCGCGCAGGACCAGGCCTCGCGGCTGAAAGTCGGCGATAGCGCCACGATCTCAGCGATCGGCACGACGAAATCGCTGGAGGGAAAAGTCACACTGGTGAGCCCGGCGCTCGACCCGAACAGCACGACTGTGGAAGTGTGGGTGCAGGCGCCGAACCGGGGCGACAAGCTGAAGCCGGGAGCGAATGCGCAGGTCGGCATCGTGGCGCAGAAGGTGCAGAACGCCATCGTGATTCCTGCGACGGCGCTGCTAACCGACACCAAGGGGTCGAGTTCGGTAATTCTAGTTGCCGGTAACAAGCCGAAGCAGCAGGACGTGAAGGTGGGCATTCGCAATGGCGATAACGTGCAGATTACCGAGGGACTGAAGCAGGGCGACCAAGTGGTGACTACGGGCGCTTACGAACTCAGCACCGAAGATCCGGACGTGCTTGCCAAGACGACACTGCAGGTGGCAAAGCCCGCGGCCGCCGGGGACGATTCGAACTAATGGCGCGCGACAGCATATCGCGGCAAGGGAGCCGCCAGTGAGCGCCACAACGTCCGTCACCGGCGAAAAGAGCACGCGGCAGGACGCCGCTTCGCACTACTGGTTCGCGCGGCACTCCAAATCGATCATATTTCTCGTAGTCGCTCTCGCGGCCGTCGGCATTTACGAAGCCCTTTCGATCCCCATCGCCGTCTTTCCCGCCACCAACTTTCCTCGAATCATCATTGGCGGTCGACAACGGAGTGATGCCGATCGGCCAAATGGAAGTGACAATCACGCGGCCCATCGAAGAGGCGGTCAACAGTCGTTCCCGGACTGACGGATATCCGGTCAATCACGAGCCGCGGTTCGGCGGAAATCGACCTCTTCTTCAATTGGGGCGTCGATATGACACAGACGCTGCTGCAAACGGAGGCGGCGATTGCGCGCGTGCAGGGTCAGTTGCCATCGACGGTGCAGATCGAAGCGCGGCGCATGGACTTCGCGAGCGTTGCTCCGATCATCGGCTATAGCCTCACATCGAACTCGCTAACCCAGGCTCAGCTTTGGGAAATGGCCACGTACGAAATGAAGCCGCGGCTGAACACGTTTGCCGGGCGTGGCCAACGTGCTTGTTCAGGGCGGACAGGTCCCGGTTTTCCAGGTGACACCGAACCCCGCGGAGATGCAGCGCGCGAAGGTGACGCTGCAGGACATTCTGGATGCAGTGAATCGCACGAACCTGATCGATTCGCCCGGCCTCTTTGAGCGGAATCATCAGCTCTTCCTTGGATTGGTGACGGCGCAGGTGCAAACGCCCGAACAGATCGGCGAAATCGTAGTGCGGGACGCGAACGGCGTTCCCGTGCAGATTCGCGACGTGGGAGTGGTTTCGTCAACGACGGCCCCTAATTACACAGTCGTCACCGCAAACGGAAAGCCATCCGTGCTTCTTAGCATCAACCGGCAGCCGGGCAGCAATACGGTGAGGGTGGCGGATGAAGTCCACGCCGAAATTCAAAAGATACAGTCCGGTTTGGCGCATGGTACCCAGCTGAATGTTTTCTATGACCAATCGGATGTGATTAACGCCTCCATCTCCAGCGTTCGCGACGCCATCCTGATCGGCATTTTTCTCACGGCGCTCATTATCTGGCTTTTCCTGCGGGATCTCGGGACAGCGGTGCTCGCCGGCGTGGTTGTACCGGTGACGATCTGCGTGACGTTCGTGGGGATGAAGCTGCTCGGGCAAAGCTTCAACATGATGACGCTTGGCGGACTGGCAGCGGCGGGCGGGTTGGTGATCGACGATGCCATCGTGATGGTGGAAAACATCGTGCTGCATCGCGATGGCGGCGAGCCGCCACTGGAAGCGACAAGCCGCGCACTCAAAGAGTTGACGATCCCATTGATCGGTTCGACTCTTACGCCGATTGTTGTCTTCCTGCCGCTTATTTCGATTACAGGCGTGACGGGAACGTTCTTCAGCGCGCTGGCGATCGCGATGAGCATCGCGCTGCTCACGTCGCTTGTGCTGGCGCTTGGCTGGACGACAAACCTTGGAACGTATTTGATCCGCCACAAAGGCGCGCCTGAGATAGCTCCAGCGGAAAACCACTCCGGGGAGGCATCTGAACACGCCCATGGCGAGGCTGAGTACGATTCGCAGGAGGAAGTGCGCCGCATGATTGCGGCCGAGGAAAAGTCGCTGCAGGGCGGCTTTTTCGGGCGGGTGGTGAATTCCTATGCGCGCTGGATCCGGTTTGCGTTAGAGCATCCGGCGTGGCTGGCGCTATTTTGCGCGGTGCTGATCGTGGTCTCGTATTTTTGCTATCGCGGTCTCGGCACCGATCTGCTGCCCGCGATGGATGAAGGCGGCTTTATTTTGGATTACGTCATGCCGCCGGGCAGTTCGCTGCAAGAGACCAACCTTGCCATCGAGCGCGTGCTGAGCGTCATTCGCTCGGTGCCGGAAGTTGAGAGCACCTCGCGAAGAACCGGCCTGCAACTGGGACTTGCGGCGGTCACCGAGCCCAACACGGGCGATATTTCGGTGAAGCTCAAGAGCAATCGCAGTCGCGGAATCGACGAAATCATTAACGAAATTCGCACCAAGGTAAATCAGAGCGAGCCGGAATTGGATACCGATTTCGTCCAGGTATTGCAGGACACAATCGGCGATCTCAGCGGCGAGCCGCAGCCAATCGTGGTGAAATTATTCAATCCCGACGGCAATCTGCTCAACAGCTGGGCGCTGAAAGTGGCCGACGCGCTCGGGAATATTCAGGTAAACGGCAGGCATCCGGTGGTCGATATCGATAACGGCGTGGATAGCGCGACGAGCGGGCCGGCCGTGCTCTTCACGGTAGATCCCGCCGCCGCTGTACGGGCAGGATTCACGATCGATCAGGTCGACGTCGCCGCCAGCACGATCCTGGATGGAGAGCCCGCGCAAACACCGATCATTCTCAACGATCGGCCGTATCAACTCATCGTGCGATATCCGGAGGCGAATCGAGCTTCGCTTGACGCAATGCGAAACACGATACTGACGAACTCTGCCGGAGGGACGGCCACGCTCGGTTCAATGGCTGCCGTCACGGAGCTGCCGGGGCAGACGGAGATCCGCCGCGAGAATTTGCAGCAGGATGTGGAAGTTTCGGCGCGGCTCGAGGGGCTCGATCTCGGTTCCGGCATCGCAGCTGTGCAAAAAGCCGTTGCCGCGCTAAATGTTCCGCCGTCGATTCGCGTGGAATACGGCGGCACGTATGCCACGCAGCAACAGTCCTTCAAGGATCTTTTGCTCGTGCTTTTGCTGGCACTGGTCCTTATTTTTCTCGTCTTACTGCTTCGAATTCAGGTCATTTTCATCTCCCGTGGCTATTCTGGCCTCGGCTGTATTGTCAACGTCAGGCGTGTTTTTCGCACTGCTGATCACGAACACGACGTTCAATATTTCGTCGTTCATGGGCTTGATCATGGTGATCGGTATTGTGGCGAAAAACGGCATTCTGCTGCTCGACGCGAATCAGAAGTTTCTCTCCGTAGGATTTTCCGCGGAAGAAGCGCTGATTCAAGCAGGGCGGCGGCGGTTACGGCCGATCGTGATGACCGCAATGGCCGCCGTCGCGGGAATGCTGCCGCTTTCGCTCGCTTGGGGAGCGGGATCGCAGATGTTGCAGCCGCTGGCGATCGCCGTGATCGGAGGAATACTGATTTCGATGGTGCTTTCGTTGCTCATTACGCCCTCGATCCAGTTTTACCTTACGCGGGACCGCCACGCCGCCAGTTGAACCAATATTTCGGAGCCTTTCTGCATGCGATTTGCCACAGCCTTTCACGTCGCTTTTCGCGCTCTTGGGCGCAACAAGATGCGCTCAGCGCTGACCATTCTAGGCATCACCATCGGTATCAGCGCGGTGATCTGCACGGTCGCCATCGGACAGGGCGGCTCCAGCATGATCAAGCAGCAGCTCGCGGGCTTGGGCGAGAACATGATCTGGGTTGAGGCCGGCGGTCGGAAGATCAATGGCATGCGCACAGGCAATGGCCAAGGAAAGAGCCTCACGGCCGACGATGCACGCGCCATTCGCGAGACGATACCGCACATCGTAGGCGAGTCGCCCAACGTCGATGGCAACGTACAGATCGTCTACGGCAACCAAAACTGGTATACGCACTATCGCGGTGTTTCGCCGGACTATTTTCAGATTCGTAAGTGGCCCGTCATCCAGGGCGCCAGCTTTACGGACAAGGATGTGAATGACGCGGCGAACGTCTGTGAAATTGGCCATACCGTGCTGGAACAGGTATTTCAGGGTGCGAACCCAATCGGCGAAACCATTCGCGTCGGTATGGACGCCTTTCGCGTACTCGGTGTATTAGAGACGAAAGGGCAATCCGGCTGGGGCCAGGATCAGGACGACATCATCATCATTCCCTACACTACGGCTCAGCATAAGCTGAAAGGAATTTCGTGGATTGATGACGCGTATTTTTCCGTCGACGACGCGCAGAACATCCCCTCCGCGGAAACTGCTATCTCGGCACTTTTGCGCCAGCGGCATCATCTGCGCGCCGATGCGGACGATGACTTCAACATTCGCCATCCCGAAGACATTCTGCAGGCGCAGGAGCAGACGAGCGAGACGTTCACACTGATGCTCGGCAGCATCGCTTCGGTATCGCTGCTGGTGGGCGGAATCGGCGTGATGAACATCATGCTCGTCTCGGTCACCGAAAGAACGCGCGAAATAGGCGTCCGTATGGCGATTGGCGCCACCGAACACGATGTCCGCAGCCAGTTCTTGATCGAAGCGCTCGCGCTCAGCCTGATCGGTGGACTCTGCGGAATCGTTTCCGGCGTGGGAGCCTCGGCGGGAATTTCGCAGTTGCTGCAATGGCCGACGGAGATTTCGATACTGGCCATCTTAATCGCTGCTGCTTTCGCCGCGGGAATCGGAATCGTATTCGGCTATTATCCCGCGCGCAAAGCGTCCGCGCTCGACCCGATTGAGGCACTCCGCTACGAATAATTCCCTTTGGCCTTGTCACACAGCGACAACGAACGCCTCACGCCGATTTCAACTCTAAAACTTAAACCGGTTTTTTTTCGAAACACTCTTGCGATCTTAATCTCGGGCGTTATTCTAATAGTGTAAGGTGCGCTCGCGGGTTCGCGTTTCTCCAGGTTCGTCTCGTCACTTACCGCAGTTGCCGCGGCACTTTTTAAAAATTCTTTCTAACGATCTGCGTGGAAGATCGTCTCAACACAGGGGAGGTGTATCGGTGGAGTTCGGGACCGCATTCCATATCGCGTTTCGCACGCTCGGGCGGAACAAACTACGCACAGCGCTGACGATGCTGGGAATCATGATAGGCATCGGTGCAGTGATCTGTACGGTGGCAATTGGCCAGGGCGGCCAGCAGATGGTCCAGAAGCAATTTGCCAGCATCGGCTCGAACATGATTTGGGTGCAGGCCGGCGGGCGTAATGTAAATGGCGTGCGGACCGGCAATGGCGCCACCAAGACGTTCACCGCCGAGGACGCGAAGGAAATTAGGGCGGTCGTGCCGCACATCACCGGCTTTTCACCCGATGTCGATGGACACACTCAGGTTGTGTATCAGGGCCAGAACTGGTACACGCGATATCGCGGCGTTTCGCCGGATTATTTTTGGATTCGAAATTTGCCTGTCGTCCAGGGTGCCAGCTTTACGACTGGGGACGTCGATCGGCTCGCGAACGTTTGCCTCCTGGGCCACACCGTTGAGCAGCAACTCTTTGGAAACGAGAACCCGCTGGGGAAGACCATTCGGATGGGGTCCCAGCCGTGCCGCGTCATAGGCATTCTGCAAATGAAGGGGCAATCGCCTGGCGGATTCGATCAGGACGATCTGGTCATCATTCCGTATACGACGGCGATGCACAAATTCGCGGGTATTTCTTGGATTCACAACGCGTTCTTTTCCGTCGATTCAATCGCCAACATTCCTTCGGCGGAGGATGGTGTCGAACGGCTGCTTCGGCAGCGCCACCATCTGCGCCCCACCGAGAGCGACGATTTCAGCATCCGCTATCCGGCGGAGTTCGTCCAGGCCAGAGAGCAAACCAGCCAAACGTTCACCTTGATGCTTGGCAGCGTGGCTTCGGTATCGCTGCTGGTCGGTGGCATTGGGATTATGAACATTATGCTCGTTTCCGTCACGGAGCGGACCCGCGAGATCGGCGTGCGCATGGCCATTGGCGCCACCGAGCACGACGTGCGCACTCAATTTCTGATCGAGGCGCTGGCGCTGAGCCTGATCGGCGGCTTGATCGGAATTATTTTCGGCATCGTTACGTCCGCCGGTATTTCACAGCTCCTTGAATGGCCGACTGCGATCTCGACACTGGCCATCGCGGTGGCCGCGGCGTTCGCTGCAGGGATCGGCATTGTTTTCGGCTACTATCCCGCGCGAAAGGCGGCAGCTTTGGACCCAATTGACGCGCTCCGCTACGAATAATTCATGGTTCTTCGAACCACGAAAATGTACTCGAGATGGGGGTGAACGCGCAGCACATCAAAGCGGTGCCGGGGCGGAAGATGGATCAGAAGGATGGCGAGTGGATCGCCGACCTGCTGCAGCACGGGTTGTTGCGAGCGAGCTTTGTGCCACCGACGCCGATCCGCGAACTGCGGGACCTGACCCGGTATCGAGCAAGCTTGGCTCAGGAGATCAACCGGATCAGCAATCGCATTCAGAAGGTCCTGGACGATGCCAACATCAAGCTGGCCTCGGTGGCCACGAATGCCCTGGGGGCATCGGGACGAAGCATGCTGGAAGCGATCGTCCATGGCGAGCAGGAGAGCCAAAAACTGGCAGAGATGTCGCGCGGGCTGTTGCGCAACAAGATTCCGGAGTTGCAGCAGACCATGCAGGGACGGGTTACGGCGCACCATCGTTTTCTGCTGCGCGAACTACTGGACCATCTCTATTTTGTGGAGTCCAAGATGCGGCGGATCGAACAGGAGGTCGAGGAACAACTGCGCCCTTTTCAGAGTGCGGTCGCGCGGCTGTGCACCATTCCGGGAGTAGACCGCGTGACCACTTGAAGTTTACTGGCCGAGATCGGTCTGGACATGAAGCAGTTTCCGGGCGCCCAACATCTGGCGAGTGGGGCGGGATTGTGTCCGGGCAGTCCCGAAAGTGCTGGCAAGCGGAAGAGCGGGAAGATCCGCAAAGGGAGCCTGTGGTTGCGGCGCTGTCTGTGCCAGGCCGCTTGGGCCGTCTCCACCAAGAAGAATAGCTATTTATCGGCTCGGTATCGCCGGCTGGCGGCGCGGCGCGGAGGGAAGCGCGCGACCATCGCCGTGGCCCATGACCTCTTGCTGATCGCTTACTACATCTTGCGGGACCAAGCTTGCTATCGCGACCTCGGCCCAGATTACTTCGATCGCCTGAATCCGGGCCCTCTGCGTCGCCGATTGACCAAGCGACTCGAAGGACTGGGCTTCAAGGTGACCCTGGAGCCTCTGCCCCAAGTCGCCTAGCACCTATTTTCTGAGGAATAATGCCCTGAGTGGGAGGGGGCTCTCAAGAAAGCTAAATCGGTGCCCTCCAGCGCGCGGATGGATGTTCGCCGGCTGAGTTGCTCCCACTGATAACATGTGTGCGTGAGAATCGACTGCATCTCAGGAATCCGTTCTACGCAACGGCCAACTCCTGCTAATTGGCGTCCGCCGGCATTTCTAATCGACAGTATCCGGATTAGCATTGGGCTTAAACTCTTTAGCTGCAGCATGCGCTGCGTTTCTAATCGACAGTAAAAAGGGAGTTTTTCGCACGTGCGAATCGAACTCACACATACGAGGGCCACACGTTTGCGCGCCGCTTCCCTCGTGATTTCCACCGCGCTTTCGGCCGCCGCGTACGGGACCGCGACTACGCAAGCCAAACCTACGCAACGCCATTCCCCGAAAACGACAAGATCGAGCAAGCCTTCCCGGAATACGGCCGCAAAATCCGAAAACACGGCACCCGATGAAAACGCGGTCTTCACGGGGGGGATTCGCGATAACAACGTTGGCGTGGCTCTCATGGACGCGCACCGGTTTGGCGAAGCGTTCGCACAATTCCAAACAGCTTGCATCATGGTGCCCGATTCGGATACGGGATGCCTGAACAGCGGAATCGCTTTATTGGCAATGGGGCAATTCGATCAGGCACAAAGAATCCTGGCCACGTCAGCTACGCGCGATCCGAAAAGCGTCCGCGCTTGGTACAACCTGGGGCTACTCGGCCGCGCAGCAGGGCAACCGCAGGCGGCCCTCGCCGATTTTCAGAAGGTTGCCGTGCTTGATCCGGGAGACGCGGAGACGCAATGCTTGATCGGTCTCAGCTACATGACCAACGGGCAATACGACGATGCCTTTAAGGCATTCCAGGCGGCGCTGAAAATTGATCCGCTGAACGCCACGGCCGAGTCGGGCGCAACCGAATCGTTGGCGAAAACGGGCCTGGCAGCCGACCGGCAAACGGCCGGCGAGAACACCGGTAAAGCACCCGATCCCGGGCTCTTGGCGGCTTTTGGTGCGCATTATGGCGAGCAAGGAAAATACTCTCTCGCGGCGGAGATTCCGCCGCCGGATATGGTCGGCGCCGCAATCCCTGTACAGTTCGTTGACGTGACACGCGAATCCGGGCTCTTACTTCCGTCGCGCGCTGCTGCACCGTCTGGACACGGCGCGCGCGGCCGTTTACGGCGCGTCGCAAAACCGCTGGCGCAGCGCAAGATCCGTTCCCTAGCGGATTTTCTGGGCAGCGGAGCCTGCGTTTTCGACTATGACGACGATGGGCGGCCTGACATTTTCCTAGTTGATGCGGACGGAAACGGTGACGCGGCTCTCTACCGAAATATGGGCCATGGCCGATTTGAGGATGTGACGAAGACCGCAAAAATCGATTTCCGCGGCTCGGGGATGGGTTGCGCCGTCGGCGACTACGACAACGACGGCTATCCCGATCTGGCTATCAGTTTCGACGGCGGCGTGCGGCTATATCACAACAATGGAAAAGGCGAATTTGCTGACGTGACGTCCGCATCGGGTGTTCAGATGGGCGGATTGGTGATGGGACTTTCTTTTGTGGATTACAACCGTGACGGAAATCTCGACCTATACGCGACGCGCTTTCGGAATTTCCCGCTGGATAATCCGATGCAACCTTTCGTATGGCCCAAAGACGACTCGCCCGGAAACATGATGTGGCGAAACAACGGCGATGGGACCTTCTCAGATGTCACGGCTGCATTGGGTCTTGGTGGCAAAGCGTCCAGCACAGGGGTCATTGCAACGGACCTAACCGGCGATGGCGCTGTGGATTTTCTGCTCACGGCCTTACGCGCCACGCCTTCAATGCTGATGAACGGACGCGAGGGGGCGTTCGAAATTGCGTCGTGGTGGGGCGCGGAGACACAAGGGCCGACGGCGGGCGCCGTGGCGCTGGATTTCGATAAAGACGGCTACATGGATGTGGCGCTCACGCATTGGCAGCCAACGACGCTCGGCCTTTGGCGAAATAAGGCGGGCGAGGGCTTTAAGCGCGTCGCGCTCCCCGATCCGGGCTGGATGCGTGCATGGGGAATTGCCGCGCTTGATTATGACAATGATGGTTGGATCGATCTCGTGGCCGTGGGCGAGACGTTTTCAGGAGAGGGCCGGATCGGGTTGCTTCGCAATGAAGGGGGCGAAGGCTTTCACGACGTAACACCTGAGACCGGACTCGATAAGATTGCACTCCACGATCCTCGCAGCATCGTTGCTTTCGATGCCGACGGCGATGGCTCGGTCGACCTGCTCATCACGCAGAATCATCGTCCGCCGGTGCTGTTGAGAGCTGTGGGAGGCGGAAAACACAATTGGGCGCAATTCGCGCTTCGGGGCACCACGCAAAACAGAATGGGCGTTGGCGTGAATCTCGAAGTAATTTCGGAAGCCCTGCGGCAGACGTGGGAGGTTCCCGGGGCGTCAGGGTATCTCAGCCAAGGGCCCGCGCTGATTTCGAGCGGTCTTGGCAAGGCAGGAGTCGATGCGGTGCGGATACGCTGGGACAAGAAGGCGGTGCAGGTCATACTGCATCCACCAGCAAATCAGAAGACGCTGATCTCCCAGGCAGATGCAGGCAAAGCCCCGTAGCGCCATCCGCCGCCGTACTGAGGCGGTTACAGGAAATTACCGATTCCGCAGCCTCCGCGTATGTGTTGGAATGCCTTACGCGACGCTTAAGCCGACTGCCCAGGCGAGAGCGCTTCGTCCGCAGCATTCTTGCCGGCGCTCTCGGGCTGCGGAATGACAAATATGGACAGGTGAAAGATGACGTCTCACACATGCCCGAATTGCGGAAGCACTCAAGTTCGACGTTCGCGGAAGCGCGGAATGGTCGAGCACTTACTTTCCTGGGTTCTGCCGCTGCAACCATATCGCTGCGCGCGTTGTGACCATAGATTTTCGGGGCGCAGAACGGGCCGTGGTTCGTCGGCTCCCTCGCACTCTCCGATTTCTCTCTAGCGCCGCAGCCGCAGACCTTTGCGTTTCGGTGTTATTATCGGAACCGATGCAGAGTCCTCGTTTGGATAAGAAGCGCCCTGCAACCTACTGGATTGGAGAAGGCGCTGGCTGGCTCTTGCGCCACGTGGTCAGCGGTCTCGCGGCCACCGGGCTTACGCCGAATATGTTCACGTTTCTCGGCTTGGCCGTGAACTCGTGGGCGGCCGCGTGCTTTGCAATGGGCCACTTCCGGCAAGGCGCGGCTGTTCTCTTCCTGGCGGGGTTTCTCGATATGGCGGACGGCCAAGTAGCGCGCCGCGTCGGCCGGGTTACGGCGTTTGGCGCTTTCCTCGATTCGACTCTCGACCGATATTCCGACCTGGCCCTGTATATGGGCTTCGTGGTTCATTACACCCTGATTCAACGATTTTCCTATATGGCGCTGGCCGCTGTGGCGATGGCAAGCTCTTTTATGGTGAGCTATTCTCGTGCTCGCGCCGAATCGCTCATTCCTTCGTGTAAAGTGGGATTTCTGGAGCGGCCGGAGCGGCTCGTGCTGTTGATCCTAGGCGGGTTGTTCAACCGCATGGCACAGGCCCTGTGGGTGATCGCCACGCTTTCCACGTTCACCGTGATTCATCGCGTCGTATATACATGGCGTGAACTGAAGGCCGGCCGGGCGCTTCCCGGTGTGACGGCGACGTAGTGTGGTCTTCTTTTTTTTCATCGCAAAATCCGAAGATGCGAACTGTCCTAATTGTGGACGATGAGCCGACGGCCCGCTACGGGATGCGCCGCGCTCTCGAATCAACCTACAAAATCGTGGAAGCGGGCTCGACAGATGAGGCGCGGCTGGCGTTTTCGTCGGCCCCGCCCGATTTGGTGCTGCTGGACATCGTCATGCCAGGTGAGGACGGCCTTTCATTGCTGCGCTGGATGCGCTCTAGCGGGCACGAAACGCCAGTCTTGATCGTTTCCGCGCTGGATGCTGCGAGGAAAGCCGTGGAAGCGCTGCAAACCGGAGCAGCCGACTACATCGTGAAGGGCTTCGATATCGCAGAGCTCCGCTCTCGTATTGCAAACCTCCTACGAGTAGCCGATCTTGGTGCCGAGAACGAGCGCCTGCGCCGGGAGCTGATTGCTGACGGGCAGTTCGGGAGAATGATCGGTGTAACTCCGGCGATGCGGAGTGTCTTCGAAATGGCGGAACGCGCGGCGAAGACCGATGCGACCATCCTAATTCTCGGCGAGAGCGGCACTGGAAAGGATCTACTTGCGCAGGAGATACACGCGCGCTCCGGGCGAGCGGCAAAGCCCTTGGTGGTCGTAAACTGCGCCGCGCTGCCGGAAAATTTGATCGAATCCGAACTTTTCGGATACGAAAAGGGCGCGTTCACAGGAGCGGCTCAGCAGCGCAAAGGGAAATTCGAGCTCGCCTCCGGCGGGACGCTTTTCCTCGATGAGATCGGCGACATGAACCCCGTGACGCAAGCGAAGGTGCTGCGTGCGATTGAGAACCGCACAATCGAGCGGCTGGGTGGGTCGCAACCGGTCCAAGTTGACGTTCGGCTGCTGAGTGCCACCCATCGGAACCTTCCGGCGGAGATTGCCGCCGGGCGCTTCCGCGAAGATTTGTACTATCGGCTGCGCGTGATCACGTTAGAATTGCCGGCTCTGCGTGACCATAAAGAAGACCTTCCCCGAATGGTGGGTGCATTCGTCGCGCAACTCTGCGCCCGGCACGATCGCAAGGTGCGCCTGAGCCGCGAAGCGATGGAGATACTTTTGCGCTACGAATGGCCCGGAAACGCGCGCGAATTGCGCAATGCCATCGAGCGCGCGATTGTCCTCGCGAGCGGAGAAGAGATTCACGCGCAAGATTTGCCCGAAGAAATTCGCGTCGGTGGCACAGGCCCGGCTCCGCGTGCCGGCGATGCGGCGTTTCTAAGCGAGCCGGACTTCCGGGAAGCGAAACGAAAATTCGAAGTCGAATACTTATCGCGACGATTGAAGGCACATCAATGGAACGTCTCGAAAACGGCGGATGAGATCGGGTTGCACCGGCAGAGCTTGCAGGAAAAGCTTCGCGAACTCCGGATCAAGAGGCCCGGAAAAGAATGAATAAGCTTAGCGATCGAGGCTGACGCAGAGTTCGTGGCCGCGCTCATCCGCGCTGCGTGGAAGGCGCCTCGAGAAGACGCGCAACGAGTTTTCGCAGCCGGTCCGTATCCTGACCGCCCATGGCTGTAAACTGGACGCCCATTCCCTCGCCCGGCTTCACATTGCGGACCGTGGCATGTCCTCGGATTTCGCCCTCAGGAACGGAAAAGAGAATGGAAACTACAGCGCCAATCGAAGCCGGCGTAGTCGTAGCGATAAAGAGGCCGCCAACATTCAGATCGCATACGCGACACACGGCCTGTTTTTGACCGTCTTGCTGCCACGCGACCCAAACGCCGCTCGGCGTTGCAATTCGCGGAAAACGCCGGTTGTGCTTCCCGTTTTCGGTCATACTCAACCTGCGCGTTTGAGCAACGGTGGCATCCCGCGCCTTCTAGGCAAGGGCTGGCTTTGGATGGTACGCCAATCAGCGAAGGTGCCCCCACGCTGCAGATTCGTTCGCAACAACTCTCGCTGGCTCACGATCCGGACGGCGCGCTACCGCTTGCCTGAGACGTAGTATAAACAGACTTCATCGATTCTTCCACAGGCGCCGCGACGATGTTTCGCACGCGCTCGGCTAAGTGGTCGACATCGGTCCGCTCCACCTGCGCGGTGTCGATCGTATCGTGCAGATACACCGTGATTTTCCCGGGATTGAGTATCCAGTTGCCGGTCTGGAAGAACTGGTAGGAACCGACGATGCTCATGGGCACGATCGGCGCGCCGAATCGTTGCGCGAGACGAAAAACACCCTTGTGAAAGCGTTGCACGTGGCCGTCGCGCGTCCGCGAACCCTCGGCGAATGCAATCAGGCTGACTCGGGAATCGAGCGCTTCCCTTGCCTTGCGGGTCATTCGCTCCATGCCTTCGCGGCTGCGCGTATCCGGCACCGGCACATTTCCAAAACGCCCCATCATCCAGCCATAGATTGGTACGCTGAAATGCGACTCCAGTTCGAAACCGCGCACGAACTGCGGAATCGCGCAGTAGATCACGAATGGATCAAAGATGTTCACATGATTGCAGATAAAAATGCTCGTGCGTTTAGGATCGAAGCCCGGCGAACGAACCACTTCAAATCGAACACCCGCACATCGAAGAATATTTCGAAAGAAGATGCGCTGCGGCCTATCATTCTTGCGCGGATCGACAAAAATCCCGAGGAATACCAGAAACGTGCAAACGAGCGCGAAGTGCACTCCGCTGATGGCCCAGAGGGCCAGCGACCGCAGCGTCAACCATGCCCTTTTCATACAATGACGTCCAGCGCAGCGGGCAAAATCTCCAGCGACTCCAACTTGAGCTTGAGGTTTTCCCCGTCTACGACGACGTTGACGGGCTCGGCAAGGTCGAATTCTACTCGGTCAGCTGCATCTCGCGTGGCGAGAGGATGATCGATGTGCGTCCCCGTGAAAAGCCGAGGAAAAAGCCACAGTAACCGGGCGCGGCCGATCGGCGCCCATCGTACATACTCGATTTTTCCGTTCGCCGAATCCGCCTTCGGCGCAATCATCATTTTGCCGCCGGTGAATTTGCTGTTGGTGAACGCGAGAAAGAGGCTCGGCCGCCTGTCCCAATCACGCGCGCCGACGCGGTGAGGGAACGTTCCGTAAAAAAGCCACGCGAGCCGGCCGAAGACCGCGAGAATGTATCCCGCCTCGCCGAGCGATTTGAAACGGCGATTGGTGAGTTCAGCTACGTCAGCCGGAAAGCCGAGATTGAGCACGTTGATGAAGTAGATTTCGCCGCTTGCGTGTCGCGCGCGAATCACGTCGCAAACGCGGGAACAACCTTCCGCGATTGCGGCGATCGTGTGGTCCACGCCCTTTGTCGTAAAGTCGCGCAAAAAAGAATTGCCCGTGCCAAGAGGGAGAAAACCCAGGGAAATGCGACCATTTTCGAGCGATTCGGGAAAGACGCCGTTGATGACTTCGTAGGAAGTTCCGTCGCCCCCGACGGCCAGGAAGTGACGGATGCCTTCGCGATATGCCGCACGCGCCAGTTCAGTGGCCTCCCCTCCCTTCTTGGTCTGAACAGTCTTGAGCGTAGCGCCGTTCGCCTCGAGAACGCGCCTGACGCGCTCCAGCGCAGACGGCGCGAGCGTTCCGCAACGGCCGCCGCCCGCGGCGGGATTCAGAATCACTAGAAACCGCGTTTTCTCAGTGTTCAAATTGATGATCCGTGATTTGACAGGCGATTGATTCTACAGCGGCACGACGCTTTCCCGGCCGAGAGCTTCGCGAATCTGCCCCGCGAGCTCCCCGCGCTTGCATTTGAGCGACGCGGTCAGCGGAAAATCGCGGTCCCAAACCAGATAGCCCCCGACGCGCTTGTAATTCGCCAAGCGGTGGTTGCGCTGCGCAATTTCCTCGCGAATGGCCGCGGTCAATTCCTTCCCCGGCTCGGGATGGACCACAAGCACAAGCTGCTCGCCGACCATCGTGTACAGAGGCCAAACGAAATTCGCCGCAAACACGCACGATTCTTTCACGGGCAAACCGCCGAAAACGGTTTCGATGTCCTCGGGATAGATGTTCTTGCCTTCTTCGGTCACGATCATGTTTTTCTTGCGTCCGAAAAGCCGTAATTGTCTAGACTCGTCGAGGCGGCCCAAGTCTCCAGTAATCAGCCAGCCATCGACAATCGTCTCGGCCGTTTGCTCTGGATCATTCAAATAATGCGACATTACGGTTTTGCTGCGCACAGCGACTTCGCCCACGCCGCCCTCGCCCGGATTCAGAATGCGGATTTCCATCCCGCGCACCGGACGTCCCACAGTATCGGGGCGAAACGGTCTTTGATCGTTCACCGTGATTGCCGTGCACGCTTCAGTGCAGCCGTAGCCGTTGTAAATCGGAATCCCGAGGTCGTGAAAAAATTCGATGGTCGCCGGTTCTGTGAACGCGCCGCCCACCAGCAACGCTCGCAAGCTCGCCGCCGAAAGCACCGTGAATGTCTCTAAGCAGCCTGCGACTCACCCCGAGCCGGGGCTTGCTCTTCGTTAGGGCACGATTCGTCGCGATCAGCGCATTCAGCACGCGCCGCTTGGATGGCGGAAGCGCGGCAAACTTTTCCGCCAGGCCTCGCTGCAAACTCTTCAGAAGCAGAGGCACCACAGCCATATATGTTATTCCGTACCGTGTGAACGCATCGCGAATATACTCCGGCCGCAGCGTGCGCAAGTGAACCACGGTGCCACCGCCGGTGAAAGGCATGATGAAGCCGCCCATAAAGTCGATCGCGTGGTTCGTCGGGATGATGCTCAGGTAGCGCGCGCCGGGCCAGAACGGGAAAATCGGCGCCACCGCGCTCGCCTGTTCTAGATAATTATCGTGCGTCAAAACGCAGCCCTTCGGGTGTCCACCTGTGCCGGAGGAATAGACGATGGACGCGGGATCCTTGCGCTCCCGCGGCACAAAGCGTGGTTCACGCGCTGCGCGAAATTCCTCCCACCGCTTCCCGCCCGCCAATCTGCGTTCGCCGGCGCTTCGGTGACAAGCACGGTTCGCACCGCAAGCTCGGCGAACTGTTCGGCCTTCGCAATCGCGCGCCAGAGATGATATTCGACGATCACAAATTCCGCTTTGGAATGAGCGAGCAGCTTCAGGTAATCCTCGGCCGGCAATTTGTAGTCGAGTGGCACCAACACAGCACCGCAATAAAAAATGGCATAGGCCGAAATCAGCCACTTCGATTGATTCGTCATTAGAATCGCGACGCGCGTTCCGGTCACAAGCCCCGCGTCCTGCAGCGCCGCAGCGAGCGGCAAGGCCGCTTCCTTGAACTGCCGGTACGTAAGGCGGCAATTCTCCCGCTCGCGATCGGATTCGATCAGGCAAATTTCATCCGGCCAGCGCTCGAGCGCAGCAGATAACGCCTCACCCAGGCAATTGTATTTGCGCAGATCAAGCATCAGAGGCGGGACTGGATGCGCTCGGCGAGTGTGCGAAAATCGCTTACGCCCTGCAATTCGTAATCAGGCAGCTCAATACGAAAATGCTGTTCGAGCCTGGTGAGCAGATCGAGCGCCTGGAGGCTGTTGATACCGAGCTTTTTAAAGAAATCATCGTCCGGACTGAGTTCTGCCCGCGTTACTTTGAAGTGCGCTGCCGCAAGATCAAGAATCTGCTCGGTAGTGTCTTGAAGTGGTTGCCATCTTCGCTCCGGTACGACAAACCTTTCTTCATGCCTGATTATGGCAAATAGGGCAGAGCGTCGGTACTTTCGACGAATTTCCTCAAACCGGCGTCCACTGCCGGCTTCGCGAACAGCTCACAGAAAATCTCGATCTCTCGCCTGAGTTCCTCATGCGGAATGGGCTTGATAAACCGCTTTGCAGCTTTGGTCGCCTCGCGATCGAACTTTCCAATCTGAGCCGCGGTCGCTCGCGCGGCGCGCAAAGCATCGCCTTCCGCCACAACCTGGCTCACGAGCCCCGCGGCTTGCGCCTTTGCGGCATTGATGCTGCGCCCAGTAAAGAGCAAATCGCGAACGAGCGCGTTGCCGAGGTCCCGCTTCAGTCGCGGAATGCCGCCAAAACCCGGGATCAGCCCCAGGCGCAGCTCGGGAAAGCAAAACCGGGCCATTTTATCGGCCACGATCAGGTCGCAAACCAGTGCCAACTCGAATCCGCCCCCAAACGTAACGCCATGCACCGCGGCAATGGTAACCAGCGACGCCTCATCTATTGCATTCATTACGCGGTGAATTCGCTCGAGAAAGTCGCGAACGCCCTCAAGTCGCGCGGCAGCCGGCAATTGCGAGGAACGATGATACAGCTCCCGAAGATCGGCGCCCGCGCAGAAGCCCTCCTTGCGCCCGCTCGTAACGATCAGCGCATGAGCTTCCCGTTCGAGCGCGCCCAGCGCACCGGCAAACTTTTCGAGCTCCGCCAGCGCAATCGACCCGATTTCGTTACAAGGCGCTCGATCGAGCACCAGTTCAATCGTGCCATCGACAAATTGCCACGAAAGCGCTTCGCCGCGGAAGCGCTTCACGCGGACCTCTTGGCGTGCACTTTGTCGATCTCATCGGCGTATCGCGCCGTGATCGCATCGCGCTTCAGCTTGCCCATAGTCGTGAGCAAACCGTTCTCGGCTGTAAATGTTTCGCCGAGCACTTGAAAACCGCGAATCTGCTTGTAATGAGGCAAATCGGCGTTCAGCCCATCTAGCACGATCTGAATGCGTTCGCGCTGCGCGCCGTTTGCGCCAGGAATCGTGATTAGCGCGCCCAGAAAGCTTCGCTGATTCCCGGTCAACATCACTTGCTGCGCCTCAGGCAGGAGCGACGCAAGTTTTTCCTCGAGCGGCTCCGGTGCGACGTTATGCCCGGAATTCAGAATGAGCAGATTTTTCAAACGACCGGTAATACGCCAATTCCCGTTTGCGTCGGCCTCGCCTTGATCGCCGGTGTGAAACCAGCCCCCGGCAAGCGCTTTTGCCGTCGCCTCAGGCCGCTGCCAATAGCCCGCGAAGATGTTGGGGCCGCGCGCCAGAATCTCGCCATCTTCGCCGACTTTCATTTCGACGCCCGGAATAGCGGAGCCCACGCACCCCGGCTCGACGTGCCGCGGATCGTCCATCGTGCAGATCGCAGTCGTCTCAGTGAGACCGTAAACTTGCAACACCGGAATGCCCAACATCATGAAGAATTTCTGAGTCTCGATCGCGAGCGGCGCCGAACCGCAGATCAGCGCCTTCACGTTTGGCCCGACGCTTTTACGGATCGAGGGAAAAATCGCCGCCTTGGCGATAGCAAGGTAAATCCTATCGGTAAGCCCTCCTTCTCCGAGAGATGCGCGGCGCGCTCCTGTAAACGCTTTCGCAACGAATCCACCGCGTTGCGCGATGGACTCTTCCACACGCCGCCGGACGCGCTCAAGAAAAAGCGGCACGTTCACAAAATAATTCGGCTGCGCGACCTTCAATTCGTCGGATAGCTTGGTCAGGTCCGTCGAGAGAATGAGCATACTATTGCGCGAAAGCGACGTGAGCAGCAGAATCCGCGCGGCGCCAAAACAGAAAGGCGCGTACTGGAACACGCGGTCAGGTTCGTTCCGTTCGCCCATCAGAATATCAAGCCGTGCATTCGTGCAGCCGAGCATGAACGTGATGTTCCCAACGGTGATAATCACGCCCTTTTGCTCGCCGGAAGTCCCAGAGGTGTAGACGATCGTCGCCGGCTCATCGTCTTTGCGGGGCAGCGGCGGCGAAGGTGCGGCATCGGGCCCGGCAAAAATCTTGTCGAAGAATAACGTTGTCGGGCGCATGGGGAAGATTCGCCGCAAGACCCTCATCCGAGCAAAAAATCAGCGTCGGACTCGCGTCTCGCACCACAGCGGCAATTTCGCTCGGCACCTGGCGAGGATCGAGTGGCACAACCACGACGCCCTGAGCCATTAACGCCAAATCGATAGCGATCCATCGAATGCTGTTCGGGCCGTAAAGCGCGCAACGATCGCCCGCGCGCAAACCACAAGCCAAAATGAACGCGCGCGCCTTTTCGACCATGCCGAGCAGTTCCCCGCCGGTGACAGAAAGGACCTGGCCGTCGCGCGCTTCACCAACCACGGGCGTTGCGGACGCACGCTGCATTCTCTCGAAGATTTTCTCCAGGTAATTCACGAAGCGAGCACTCCGCTATGCGTTTCCAGGAGTTCCCGCAGTTCGCGGCTCATCGGCGGCAGATATTCTTCCCAGCCGAGCACGCCGCGTCGAATCGGAAATTCGGGATATTGTCGGGAGACACGCTCTTCGAAATAGACGCCCATCCGGGCCATCATCTGAAGATTGCGCGCCACAATGCGCCCGCAGGCATCGCGAATCTCCTCAGCTTCGGCATCGAGCGCGCACAATGCCGCAACGATCTTGTCCGCCAGGTCGGATTCGTCAACCCTCATCAGCAGGTGAGCGTGTCCTCGATCGCGCATCAAATTACCGATTCGCTCATCCATCGTTACTCCTGCCGAAGGCACTCCGGCCGGCATCGAAGTGACGATTGCGTGAAAACGCGACGAAAGCATGCGATGGCATGCCTCAAGATGCTGACCATCTGGAACATGTCTAGCTGCGCGGAGCAGAAAATCGGCGCGCCGCCTAGCTTTGCGGCCACGCGCTCGCAAGCTTCCTGATCGAGCATCTCCATCGCAATCATCACCGGAAATATGGCACACTGTTTTCGGTACGCGTCCACTCCTTCCGCCATCGCGGAGATATATTTTTCGAACGCCGCGTCTACCTGCTTTCCCGACTTGTGGAAATAGATCGGTGCGGTACTGGCTCCTCTTGTAGGCGCCAGTCGTCACCCGCGCCAGCCACTTTGCAATCGACGGCTTCACCGGCCAATAAAATGGATTGATCGGGCAGACCGCGAGCACCGGAGTACGCCCATCCCAACCCGCATCGCGCAACGCTTTTGCGCCGAATTCCGGCCCGAGCGGTTCGAATGTCCACGCCGTGTCTGTTCCCAACTCGCTCGCAATCCCCAAATTCGCCAAGAACCTCCTGCGATTCGGGATTGCGCGTGATCACAAGAGAATCGCGAACGTAGCGCGCGCACAGTTTCTGCAGCAGCGAGTCCATGGTGCCAGCCTCGCCGCCATAGGCGACGCTCAGCTTATTTTGCGCGGATGCGATTCCCAAGCCTGCCGACCATCATCGTCGTGACGGCATTGGCGAACTTGCTTTTGAACATCGAACCTTCGCACGCAATCACACCGTGATTTTTTCTCACTTCGCGGTGCACGAACGGCGGAAACACATCCGGCAAACGGACCTGCCGCGCGCCCTCGAAATATCCGCGAGTCAGATCGAAATTCTGGCTCATCACGCTCGACTTCCACGTTTTCCGGGCCGAGAATTTGCCGCAATTGGCGAACGATTTCCTCGCACGCGAATGTCCGAGCCGGTGTTGCGCGTTCCGTTGTAGCCGGCAAACAGCAGCTTCAATTTCTCGCCCGGCTGCCAAGCCTCCCCCACACCGAGCATCCACTCGAACTTATTCAGCTCCACAAGGCCGCTGACCCATGCCTCGAGCACCGCATCCATGTCGATCACAAGTGTGCCTCCGCGCTTACCGCGGGCCAGGCGCGATAAGGATAGGAAAATTTCGCTTCGCGGCTGAATTTTAGCAGCGGAAAACAGTATTGCGAAAATGGCGCCGGTTTTGCACCCATCTCGCAACCACCCGAGTATTGTCGAATACCGTATTCCAAACGAGATATGGCAGGAAGACTTTCAGCAGCGTCGCCAGACCGCCGATCTTTTTCCGGCACGGCCCGCGAGAGCGTTGATCATCGCTGATGTCGGGCCTTCAAGGCTCGGCACGTACGCGGGGCCGCGTTTCCCCTGCGCGGCAGCGAGCGCATCGGTCAACTGGACGAACGTTTCCGATCCGACGCCCGAAGAAAGGTGGTAAATCTCGTACGCAGACTTCTCTTTCTGGTGCAGCGTCGCGACGGCTTCCGCCACGTAATCGACCGGGACGATGTCGATTTTGTCCGTCGGGCCGAAATGGCAGCGCCGGTAGCCCCGCCAGAAACACAAACGCACGCACCATGTCGAACTGATTCGTCTCCGGCCGGCGGCTGTCGCCCAGCACAATGCTTGGACGAAAAATGGTTGTTGGCACGTCCGGCAAGAGCTGGCGCACCATGTGCTCGCAGAATTTTTTCGTCCGCGCGTAGGGATCGTAATCGGAGCGGTTCCAGTCAATCGCTGTATCTTCTTCGACGACCTCATCCTGTACGGTGTCCGGCGACGGCAACCGTGCTGACGTGGCTGAACCGCCGCAAGCCATGCTGATCGCGCGCCCGCATGCGCCAACTGAACCACTTCGAGCGTGCCGCGCAGATTCACGTTGAGGCAGCATTTTCTCCGATTTACGATTGAGCGATGCCGCGCAGTGAATCACCGAATCCGTGGAGCGCACCAGTTGCGCATATTCTTCGTCGCGAAGGCCGAAATGCGAAGAAGTAATATCGCCGAGGAAAATTCGAATTCGGGAATGAAGCGTATCTTCAAATTGCGGAAAATCCATATGCAACTGCAGCGAACGCCACAGCCGCTCGCGCCCTTCTTGCTCGTCGCGTGCGCGCACCAGCAGATTCAGCGGCTCGTTGTGCTCCGCCAGCAGATTTGACGCGATGTGCGCGCCGATGTAGCCGGTTGAACCGGTCAGAAAAATGGCCACAGTTATTCGGATCTCAGAACGCTGTCGCCGAGGCGCTTTCATCCCCGCGTTCGGCTTCCGTCGAAGCTCCGGTGCCCTTTCCGCCTGCGCCGTTCGCACTTACGAGAGGCACGCATCGCCGCGGATATGCTTCCGGCTGTCGTCCTTCGATGAGAGGATAGCACCACTTGCGCAGCGCCGGAATGTGCACGTTAATCCAATAATCCCACCAATCGAGCGACCGCGCATCATAGCCGAAGATTGCCCGCTCTTCGGGAGGCAGCGCCGCGCTCAGGCGCTCCACATTCGCGGCCTCAAAGATGTGGTTGTTGTGCAAGATAAACGGCTCGAAGAGCGAGATCAGTTTGATCACTTTTTCCAGCTCGCGCTCCTGCCGCGCGAACGGCAACCGCACAAACGGAATCGGCTCGATGCTGCGATTGATCGCTTGTACGATCGCTTTCTGCGCCGGCGCTGAAAACGTTTCGTAGCGCGTCTTCGAAACTGGAATAGCATCGAAACTGCGCGCGCAGCCGGTGCTGCAACCCATTCTGCGCGCGATAGAAGCGCCGATGGCCGAGCCCGGTCAGCTCGATTGATCGCCGCATGTCGCACGGATTCGCGACGGACGTGGCCAGCTGATAGACCTCGGCATTACGACGTGTGGCGAGAGCGGCCGTGATGAGAGTCATCCCCCGGCAAACCAAATCGACCGGGATTAGGTCCAGGCACTTGTGTTCATTCGTGGGCAATTGGCGGAAAAACGTTCCGAGCAAATACGAGAGCGAGGCCGATGTGTTGATTCCCTCGTTCCAGCCAATGAACGGCTCTCCAATCGAAGACTCCACAATCGCCGGCCGCACGACAGCAATCGCAGCGCCCGGTGTCGCATCCAAATAATTCTTGATTAGCGATTCGGCAAGGCTCTTCGTAAGGGTATAGGTGTTCGGCCAGCCGAGCTCGTTTGCGCGCCGCGTTCCCGCTTCCGTGAGTGTCTGCCGCAGCCAGCGCACGCGATTCTTGCGAATTTGATTTTCCAGCGCGGCGCCGCGGAGATCCTTCGCGGCCTTCTCTTTCTTCAAGGCAAACTGGCGCAGTTCGTCGGTGACCTTCAGGCGAGTTCGCACGCGCCTCGGTTTCTGCAATCAACTTCTCGAGCGATTCCCACTCTTTGACGGCGTCAAAACCGCGAATCTCACGCGGTGTGTAATTCGTGCGCAACTCTTCCATCACCCGGCCGTCGCGCCGCCCGACCACATAGCAGGTGGAAAGATGCAGCAGCGCAGCATGGTCGCAGCTCTTGAGAAACTCCAGCAGATAAGCCATGGCGCGAACGTTCGAGCCAAGCGCGTCGCGCAAATCCGGGTTAAAGTCCGTCAGCCCGGCGCTGTTGATTACCACGTCCAACGATGACGCAAGCCGCGCACGGACGTCCGCCGCCAGTCCCAGTCCCGGTTTGCTCGAATCGCCGTCCACCACATCGACACGGTCGCGTAGAAAGTCCGCAAAACCGTCGCCGTATCGGGCGGCAAGGGTTTGAAATACCGGCGATTCCTCCGCCACTCTTTGGAATCGCTCCAGCGCCGTCGCCGTCTTGTGCCCGCGAATCAGCAGAGTCACGCGGCCGATCTCGGGTAGGTCGTTTAGAAACTGCGCGAGCCACACCTTGCCAATGAACCCTGTGCCGCCGATGAGCAGAATGTGCTTGCCGCGTAATGCCTCGCGCACCGAACGGTAGCTGCCGTTGTTGCGTTCGTCAAAGTGCACCACCGGCACGTCCGTCTTCGGAACCTGCCGTGCAGCTTTTTGCATTGCAAATTCGAGAGTCGCGGGATCTTTCGTGAATCCCAAATGCCGCAGTAACCGTTCGCGCTCGATGCGGCCATCGGGCTGATGCCCGCGTAGTCTTGCGAATAGGCCGCGCGGACGAATTACCGGGGATAGCAGCCTTCCTGTGCAGATTCCATCGCGAAAATCGAGCCGGTTGCAGGACAAATACTTCACGCCCAGATGATTCGCCAGCGGCCGCATGATGTGGTCGATGCCTTGGCTTACCAGCACCACTTCGTCGCCGCTGGCCAGCACTCCGTGCAACTTCGCCACGCCTCGCTGTTTCAGCCGCGGCTTGAGGATGTATTCAAAATATTCCTCACCCAACAGGTCCAGCCGGTCGCGGCTCACCCCACGCAGCACCATATGCAACACGCGCGTAGCGAAGACGCGATTCGTGCAATAGAGCAACGGCCGCGCCACTGCCAACACACCCATCGCGCCGCGTCGGCTCCATCGCTCCAGGAAAGTCTGCGCATTCCAACTGAAGAAGCCGACGGGCCGTACGGCCGTCAGGTCCAGCAAACTGCCCTCGACGCGCCAAAACACACGCCTCCGCACTTCCGCCGGAGAAATATCCCGCGCCCTGGTTTTGATCTCGTTTGCGGAGCCAGAAACCGATGAGGACATAAAGAAATGAAAGTACTTACATTACGGAAGCGAAACTACCATGCCCCAAGCCGCCAATCAAGTATAGGAACCGTAATCGTGGCCCCCACGCTATTTCGCCGAAAACCTGTAAATTGTGTGCGCCCACCTCGTCTCGCCGGCACTCAGAGTGGTCGTCGGAAAATTCGAGTGGTTAGGCGAATCGGGAAAATGCTGTACCTCGAGGCAAAAATACGTGCGAGGCGTGTACGTTTTGCCTTTGCCGTGGCTGCTTCCGTCGAGATGGTTCCCGGTATAGAGCTGCATTCCCGGCTCGGTTGTAGCCACCTCCAGAATTCTCCCGGATTTCGGGTCGTGGGCTCTCACCGCGAGGATCGAACCCGCCTCTGCCCCTTTGTCGAGCACGTAACAGTGGTCATAGCCGAGCCCGATCTTCAGTTGCTCATCGTCTTTGCCAATGCGCTCGCCGATTGCGTGGGGCTGAAGAAAATCGAACGGCGTTCCCCCCACCGAGCGGATTTCGCCGGTCGGGATTTGCGTCGCATCGACAGGAAGAAAATAGCTCCCGAAAATCGTCAGCTCGTGCGCGAGGATGTCTCCTGCAGCGGCGAGATTGAAATACGAATGATTCGTAAGATTGAGGATTGTGTCTTTGTCCGTCGTCGCTTCGAAATCGAGCTTAAGTTCATTCGCTTCCGTGAGCGCGTACTCGACCGTGATGTTCGCATTTCCCGGATAGCCCTCTTCGCCATCTTTGCTCAGATATCGTAGCCGCAGGCGCGGCTCTTGCGGCGTGGAAATATCCTCGGCTGACCACCAGCGCTTGTTGAACCCGTGCGGCCCGCCGTGCAGATGATTGGGTCCGTTGTTCTTCGCGAGCGAGTATTTCACCCCGTCGAGCGTGAATTCGCCACGCGCGATACGGTTCGCATAACGGCCCACCGTGCCGCCGAAATAGCTCGTGCCGGCCTCGTAACCCGCGACATTGTCGTAGCCAGCGGTAATGTCGGCCAGATTCCCTGCGCGGTCAGGCGTTTTCAATGCGACCAACGTCGCGCCATAATCCGTGATCTGCGCCTCGACGCCCTCGCTGTTGATGAGGAGAAAGAGATGGGCTTCCTTGCCGTCCGCTGTCTTGCCGAAACTCCGCTTTGCGATCATGAAAGCGCCGCCTTTCCGCAATGCACATTAATCCGCGCCATCTTATCAATACAGAGCCGATTTTCGCTCGCTTGTTTGACAAACCGCTAGCCTTGCAATCGTCGTCCCATTAAAAGTACTCTCGCCCGTGCAACATTTTCATCTATAAGGGGAATCGCGCGCATGAATTTGTCTCGAAGGGAGATTTTGGGCGGCACCGCAGCTTTTATGGGAGCGGCGATGGGAGCCAGCGTTAGCCAGGGCGCGAATCCTTCTACGCTGCCGGAGCGCGCCACAAAACGCACGGCGACTGAACCATTCGGCTACTGCCTCAATACCAGCACGATCCGCGCCAATAATCTCGACGTGGCGGCGCAGATCGATGTGGCGGCCAAGGTTGGTTACGACGGTATCGAGCCGTGGGCGCGTGACATCGAGGCGTACGTATCCAAGGGTGGCACGCTGAAGGATCTCGCCAAACGCATCAGCGATTCTGGGCTCACGGTGGAGGACGTAATCGCCTTCAGTGCCTGGCTCGATGACGACGATACGCGGCGCGCAAAAACCATGGAGGACCTGAAGCGCGAAATGGACATCGTCGCGCAGATTGGCGGAAAGCACATCGCGACGCCGCCTGGCAACAATGGCGAAAACGTCTCGCTCGATCACGCCATCGAATACTACCGGGCCGCCCTCGAACTCGGCCAGCAAATGGGCGTCCAGCCGCTCCTGGAATTATGGGGACGATCGGCCGTCTTAGGGCCGCTCTCGCACGGCGCCTACGTTGCCATCGGAACGGGCCGCGCGGACGCGAGCATGCTGCTCGACATTTTTCATCTCTATAAGAGCGGAACGTCATTCGCCAGCCTCAGTCAGGTGAACGGCGCGGCACTGCACGTTCTGCACGTAAACGACTATCCCACAGCCGACGATCCTTCGAAGCTGACTGACGCCAATCGCATTTATCCCGGCGATGGAGTTGCGCCCCTAGGACAGATTTTCCGCGATCTGCGCGACAACGGCTTTCGCGGCGTCCTGTCGCTAGAGCTCTTCAACCAGGAATATTGGAAAATGAGCGCCGAGGAAAACGCCCGCACCGGCCTGCAGAAAACACGCGCCGCCGTGAAAAAGGCGCTTGCGTAGCTCGTCTCCATAAGTCAGTCCGGCGGAACTGCCCGGTACACGCTTAGTTCTGCGCCCAGGTCTCCGTGATGAGAAGCGGCAGGTCGTGAACCCAATCGTCCAGTTGCACACCGAGCGGATAGATCACATGCGCACGATTATCTTTGGTGTAGGCGAGGACAAATGCCGCGTGGCCAACCTCGTAGCCGCCATCGGGCCGCACGGTTGATTTCTTCGCCGGACTGAGATTTGCGGCAATTTGGGCGGCATCGATCGCCTGTTGGCTTCCCGTAAGCCCGATGAACCGGCCGTCGAAGTGGTCGAGATAAGCGCGCAAGACCGGCGGCGTGTCTCGCTCGGGATCGGTCGTAACAAATACGACTTTGATTTCGCGTGCCGTCGCCGGCGAAATCCTCTTCAGAGCACTCGCCAGCATTTGCATTTGGAGAGGACACACATCCGGACAATGCGTATATCCGAAAAAGAGCAGCGTGACAGCCCCTTGCGTCCTTACTCGAAAGTCAAAAGCCTTGCCGGACGTGTCCGTGAGCGTAAACTTCGGCTTTTCGAGAGGCGGAGACACCTCACCTCCGCGGAAGTCCGGTTCGACTTTTTTTGCCGCGGCAGGCTCGAGGGATTTCGCGGTCCCTTGAGCCTGCGCAGCGACAGGAACTCCGAGCAAAACCGCGAGAACGAAGCCCGAACAACTCAGGCATCGCCATTTTCTCGCTTGAGCGGCCTTCATTTGAATACACACCATACGCACGATCTATGGAAGCACGGTCACCGTGCCGACCATTCCGGACACATCGTGCAGAGCGCAAATGTATTTGTACGTGCCCGCGTGCGTAAACGTGATCCGGATTCTCGTTAATCCTTGCGCCGGCAGCGGAGCGCCGGTCGCGTTTTCGGGCGTATTTAGCAGGAATCCCGAGCTGACGCTGTCCGTCGGCGAACCGATCTTGCCGCTAAGCCCACCATCCCCATCCACCTTTACGTTCACCCGCGCCATGGGATTGGCGGGCTCCGTTCCGAATGTGACCGTGTGAGGCTCGGCTGGATCGGTGTTGATCCATTCAACCGTGTCGCCAACATGGACGACGATCTTGCCGGGCAAAAAGCGAACAATCGAAAATTGCTCGCGCCCTCCCGCCGTGCCTGACTCCTCGCCGGTCATTCTCACCACGTTCTGCGAACGACGGAAATCGTTGCGCTCCTCATATGGATTGTCTGTATCGCCAATCATGTCGGACGCATTGTCGCGCCCCTGCCTGTCGTAATCTGCCTGGATATACGGCAGCGTCGCCATATAGAACGGAGATTGCGTATCTGTGCTGACGACATGGACGACGCCGGTCATGTCCGCATGGAACAGGCAGATCAACTCGTAATTTCCGGCGGTGGGAAACTTTACGGTGTAGGTGGCGCCGTTCGTCAGTGGACCGCTCGTCACACACGAAGCACCGCTGAAGCTCGATCCGCTCGGCTGCACTCCGCTCGCGGGAGGCGGACACGGCGGAGGTCCTTCGGGTGGTGGCGGAGGCGGCACAATCCCGCTTGGCGTCAGAAAGGTAACTGTGTGCGGTTCGTTCTTTGCTTGAGCCGTCCACGTGATGCTGTCGCCCGGACGGATCCACACTTCATTCGGCAGAAACGCCTCAGCCTGCTTGGCCTGGTCCCTGCTCTCAGTTCCAACAACCAAATTCCACGTCTGTTGAGCTCCGGCTTTTTGCGGACTCAAGAAAAACGCTGAACACAGCAAAATCGAGACACCGATCAAAAAACGGCAAGCATCGAAACTCTTCATGGGACGCTCCTCAATTCGATAATTCCAGTATGGCGAGTGTAGAGAAAATCAGAGTCCCAGGAAAAGAAAGGCCTAAGATGGACGCGATCTTATGAGTGGATTACTCTTTTGTCAAGCGGAGAAGCGGTCTTCGACGGGTCGGAACTGCCGGAAGTAGAAGCGGAACAGCGGGTACTGTAGGTACTGTTCGGCACGCACCGGATCGTGCGCATCCTTCCCCCGATCCGCTTAATCAAGGCAAAGCTAATGCGTGGAATCGTGGAATCACACTTCCCCACTGGGCGCCTGGCCGTGCCTATCTGGAAATGCAATCCGCCACCGTGGGCTGCCTAAATGCCCACGCCGTGCCAACGAAACTCGCGCCGCTCTTCGTCGACCGCTCGATACCAATCCACTTCTGGCGAGCCCATAGGCTTCCCGCGGTGTACCCAATGATAGTAGGCACGCTCGGCGATCCGTTTATCCAGCATCACGTCATACGGTTGAAATATCAGCATGGTCTTGCACCCCCGGGTCAAATTCTGAACTGTCCGCACCCCGATGCGCGGGCACGTCGTCAGCTTCGCACTATCCGTAAGCCTTTCTAAATAGGTTCCTCATCCTAATTTCGCCGCCCGCGGATACTGCGGGTATTGACCGGGCCGTTTGCCAGGGTATTTCCTCTACCGCCCCCTGCCGTGCCGGCATCACCGCATGGAACTCCCTTTCGCCAGGGGCACGGTTTGAAGGTTGCGTGTCGTTCGCCCGCTCCAGCGCTCAGTGTAGTTAACGCGATCCGCCAAAATCATCTGGCAGTTTGAGGAAAAAGTAAGCTTTCTAGGGGTCGGAGCTTTAGCTCCGACATAAGCCACTATTTACATGGGCTTCAGCCCCTGAGGCAATGCCCGTTGCGCTTTTCCCTGGGCGACGTGAAGTCCTTCTAATTCCTCAACAAAAAGACGGCGTCGATTTCCGTCATGACTTCGACCGGCTCGCCATTGAGCAGAGCTGGCGAATAGCGCCATTGGCTAACGGCGTCAAGTGCTGATTGTGCGAGCAATGCGGGGCCGCTCGCAACGCAAGTCGATAACAGCGTGCCATCCTTGCCGATAATTGCGTTGAGCACCGCGGTGCCCTGCATTCCTGCAGTGCGGGCGGCAGCCGAGTAAATCGGCATTGTCTGCTGAACTAGTCTCGCCTGCTCCACATTTCCGCCGATGCGAATACGGTTTGGCGGCGGACCTGGTTGCACGGGATTCTTGTAGGCGAGTTGAGCCGCTTGCAAAGTCGCGGGGCACGCCTGCACCTGGACCATCGCAGAAGGCGCGGTTGACGAATTGGCATTGGCGGGTCCGCTACCGCTGGCGGAAACGACTACCGTCTGGGTGACTGCCCCGATGCGGAGAAGAAGCTCGGGAAGCTGGAGTTGCTCGCCCGCGAGCACTTGAATCGTCTGCTTATACGTTTGAAAGCCAGGCTGCTCAATCGATAGCTCGTAGTTATCTGGAATGATGTTTGCAAAGTCGAATTCGCCGGCGGGATTGGCAATGATCTGCTGCTCAGCGCCCGTTGCCACGTCTTTCAACGTAAGATTCGCGCGAGGAACCCTCGCACCGCTGGGATCGCCCACTGCACCAGAGATGCTGCCTAGTGGGCCGGATGCGGCGTCTTGCGCTCTGGCTCTCTCGGAAGAGTCAGTCCCAGCGTCTGCCGCTGCAGAAGCGCTCGACGATGTTGAGCCCCTGAGAATCAGGTTGATCTTGGCCCTTGAGACGCGGCTGGCCAGATGGACTTCGATTGATCTTGATTGCATGATCCCGAACCCGCGCCCGATATGCACTGTGTATGCTCCAGGCGTCAAATCGGAAAAGAGGAATTCCCCGCTCGGACCAGTCGCGGTCCCGTCCGAAATTTTCCCACCCACCAGCGTGACGTTCACGCCTTGAATCGGTAAGCCTTTCTGGTCAGTCAGCTTCCCCGCAACGGCAGCTCCGCCGCTCTTGTCGGCGCCTTCTGCAACCGGCGCTGAGGGTATAGCGGAAGAAATCTGCGGAGTCTCTGGCGTCGCCTCGGCCGAAAGCGTCAACGCCGCCAGCGGCAACATCACAAGCACGCCAGTCGTAAAGACAACGAAACTCATTTTGCGGGACAAAGGATTCCGACGGAGCGTCGAATCGAGCATGGCGGCAAATCTCCTTTCCAAGTTCGAGGGCCGCGCAATCGCGAGCGCCAGCGAGAAGCGCCAACTGGACGTCTTGAGCGACTGTGCAAGGGCAAGCAACTGGCTCGCATACTCCTGAGCTGGTACTCCCGAATTGAGTACGGCGTCGTCGCAAGCGCGTTCGCTTTCCTGGCGCAGCCGATTGGCCGCGATCCACGCGAGCGGATGAAGCCAGAAGCACGCCTGCAGAGCCTCAGCGCAAATCTGCAAGGGCCAGTCATCACGCCTGACGTGCGCCAATTCGTGCGATAGCACGATTCGGCGGCGCTCGTCGTCCCATTCTGCAGCACCGCACGGAAGCACAATCGTCGGGCGAAAAACTCCCCACGTCATCGGCATTGTCGTCGCGCTCGCGGACTCCAGCAGGCGCACATTGCGCCGCACCCCGAGCGAGCGGCGTAACTCCTCAAGCGTCGCTCGCGCGCTTTCCGGGGCGGTTTTCGAGTACGCCGAGATTCGTGCCAGCCGCGCGAGACCCGCGCACAGCCTCAACCCGATCAACGCCATGCCAAGCGCCCAAAGCAGAAGCGCCACGCCGATCAGCGTATCGATATCGAAGGAACGTATCGGCGGCGTCGGTAACGGAGCAACCGGCGTCGAGTTCATCACAATCGCCACCTGCGAGGCGACCGTCGGCGCAACCGGCGCGGCGGAAATCAGATGCCACGCCGGAATTGCCAGCGCAACCACCGGCAGGGCCAGCGAGCCGACAATCGCAATCGCCCACACCCGATGCCGCACCGCCGCCGAGTAACGCCGCAGCACAAATGAAACGATCCACGCGACGCCAAGAAGCACCGTGGCCTTCGCCGTCCATACCAGCAAAAATGCAATTAGCGGCTCATGATTCCCGGCAAAATTCATGGCGCACCTTCCTCTTTGCTTTTCGCGATCATTCGCTGCAGGCGTTCAAGCTCTTCAGCGGAGAGTTCAGACACTTCCCCACCGAGCAAGGCTGCAGCCGCACGTTCGACTGAACCTTCAAAGAAGGTATCCACTAGGTGGCGAAATGCCGACCGCCGCGCCACATCGCGCGGCACAGCAGGAAAATACACATAGCGCGGACCATCTTCTTGGTGCCGGACGTGCCCCTTCTCTTCCAGCACGCGCAGTTGCGCACGCACCGTGGAATAGTTGAGTTTGCCCGGAAGCTCGGCAAGCACTTGGGCCACGCTGGCGTGCTCGAGCCTGTAGAGCACGTCCACAATCTGGCGTTCCCGGCGCGTAAGTGAAGCATGAACGGTTCGTTTCTTGTCCATATGCTAGTTTTATAGCATCAACATGCTATAGAAATAGCATGCGCGTTGTTCGTGGTCAAGCGATATTATCGTGCCGCTTTTTAAGAAACGGGTGCAGACGCCCGTGGATCACCGGCCGCCGCAATGATCTCAGCCCGTGCTTCGCAGCTATCGAATCCAGCCGCGGCAATGCAGTCCGAATAATTGCCAGTATTCGCGCCAATCGGGCAAAATTGACGATGTCGTTGCCCTGCAGAAAGTGCACGCTTGAAATGTTTAAATGTTTAGGCAGGCGGCTGTTTAGAGCTTGAGGTAAACGGCCGCTAAGGGGGGCAGCCGTAGCTTGAGAGAGTAAGGGCGGTCACTCCACGGAATCGGTTCGGCTTGAACGCCGCCCGAATTGCCGAAATCCGTTCCCCCATAGAATTGCGAATCTGTGTTCATGATCTCGCGATAGAACCCGGCCTTCGGCACGCCCACGCGATAATTTTCCCGCGCCACCGGAGTAAAGTTGCACACCACGACGACGAAATCTTCGGGATTCTGCGCCTTACGGACAAATGCAAGAACGCTGTTCGCCGAGTCATGAGTCTCGAGCCACTCAAACCCATCCCATTCGAAATCGACTTCATGCATGGCACGCTCGCCCGTGTGCAGGCGGTTTAGATCGCCGATCAGATTCTGCACGCCCTTATGCCATGGCGAATCTTCGAGCTCCCATTGGACTTGTCCGCCGTCCCAGAATTCATACCGTTGCGCCAGCTCGCCGCCCATGAAAAGCAGTTTCTTGCCGGGATGCGCGTACATGTACCCGAAAAGCAGCCGCAGGTTCGCGAACTTCTGCCAGTCGTCGCCCGGCATCTTTTCGAGCAGCGCCCGTTTTCCGTGCACGACCTCGTCATGCGACAGCGGCAAAACGAAATTCTCATGGAACGCGTAAAGCATTGAAAACGTGAGCTCCCCGTGATGGTATTGCCGGTGGATCGGATCGAGCGCAAAGTAACGCAACGTGTCATTCATCCAGCCCATGTTCCACTTCAGGTCGTAGCCAAGTCCACCGAGATACGTCGGCCGCGAGACCATCGGCCACGACGTGGACTCCTCCGCAATCATCAGCGCGCCCGGATGCTGCGCGTGCAAGACCTCGTTGAGGCGCTTCATCAAATTAATCGCGTCGAGATTTTCGCGTCCGCCAAACGCATTGGGAATCCACTCGCCGGGCTTGCGTGAGTAATCCAGGTACAGCATTGAAGCAACGGCGTCCACGCGCAACCCATCGACGTGATACTTGCCGATCCAAAAGAGCGCGTTCGAGATCAGGAAATTCTGCACCTCGGTGCGGCTGTAATTGAAAACGAGCGTTCCCCAGTCCGGATGCGCGCCCTTGCGCGGATCCTCGTGCTCGTAAAGGTGCGTTCCATCGAAAAATGCCAGCCCGTGCGCGTCGCGTGGGAAGTGCGCCGGCGTCCAATCGAGGATTACGCCGATTCCTTGCTGGTGGCAGCGATCCACGAAATACATGAAGTCGCTCGGAGTGCCGAAACGGCTGGTCACCGCGAAGTAGCCGACCGTCTGGTATCCCCAAGAACCGTCGAAGGGATGCTCCATGATCGGCATGAGTTCGACGTGCGTGTAACCCATCTGTTTTAAATAAGGTATGAGTTCATCGGCGAGCTCGTGATACGTCAACCAGCGATAATCCTCGCTCGTTTTGCGGCGCCACGAGCCGGCATGAATTTCATAGATGGACATTGGCGAGTGAAGCCAGTCGCGCGATGCTCGCTTGTACATCCAATCGTTATCCTGCCACCCGTACCGGTCGATATCCCAAACCACGGACGCGCTCTTAGGCCTCATCTCAGCCGAGAATCCGTAAGGGTCGGACTTCAATGCGAGATAGTCGCCGATTCGCGAAAATATCTCGTACTTATAGACTTGGCCCTGATCCAGCCCGGGCATGAACATCTCCCAGATGCCGGTCGCCCCCCTGTTCCGCATACAATGAACCCGGCCGTCCCACGAATCGAAATCCCCGACGACGCTGACGCGCTGAGCATTTGGTGCCCAAACAGCAAAATGCACGCCGCGCACTCCGTCTACCTCATGGATATGTGCGCCAAACTTCTCATATTGCTGATAATGCGTGCCTTCGCCAGAAAGATGCAGATCGTAATCGGTCAGCACAGAGGGAAACGCGTAAGGATCATATGTTTCTGCCTCGTCGCCCTCGCCGCTAGTCCACCGAAGCCGGTAAGAGCTGGGACGAATATCGCTTCCAGACCCCTGGCGTGTCGTTTCCAGCGGGAGAATCGCTTCAAATATACCGTCAGGATGGAGTTTTGATGCGTGGTGAGGCTCTGTGCCCCACAACACTGTCAGTTTGGCTGCACGGGGTAAAAAGGCTCGTATCGCAAGCGCCGGACGCCCTTCGCGCTCGACCCAATGTGGCCCGAGCACTTGGTAGGGGTTCGGATGCCTGCCTCGGGTGAGCAGGCTCAGCTCGACTTCGAAGGGATCGACGATCTCAACCGGTTCCGCGCGCTTGCCCGTCTCAGTCATAGGTGGCGCCGCCACAAATGCTGCAGCTAAAACCATATTACTGCGCGGATCGAGCCCGCACCACCCTTCACTGAAAAAATTCGGCTATCGAGTTGGCGGAGGCGCCCATCTTTTGGTACGAACGTACCATTGAGATACCGCCTTACCGGTACGGTAGCATATTCGTGGGGTTGTTCTCTCGATCGGGATCGAGTTCATTCTATCGAAGCTCTTGTTGTCCTAGGACTTATGTCGAGCCGCATCGTTACGCTTCGTCCCAAGCGGAAAGAAAAGCCGTGTCCGGTGGCATCACCGCGGCTTCGGGGTGAAGAACACCTCCAACCGGTCAGAACGGATTCGTCAAAGCCTCTGCCTGACGTCGCAGCCGACCTCCGCTTCCGCCAGCTTTTCGATCAAGCCTTCGAAGGCATGTTCCAGACGACGCCCGATGGTCGCTATCTTCGTGTGAATCATACGCTTGCGCGAATGTACGGCTACGGAAGCGCCCAAGAATTGATGAACGCCGTTTCGGACATCGGCGTGGCTGTCTACGTCGATCCCCGGAAACGCGATGAATTCAAGCGGCTCATGGAGGAAAAGGGTCGCGTCGAGTCTTTCGAATATGAGGTACGCGACCGCTACGGGCGCAAAATTTGGCTTCGTGAAAAGGCTTGGGCCATTCGTGACGAGCGCGGCCGCATCGTCAGCTATGACGGCGCTGTCCAAGATATTACCGAGCGCAAGCGCTCTGACCTCGAGCGCCGCGTGACCACCGAAATCCTCCGCGCGATGACCGCGACGGGCGATCTCGACGAACTCCTGAAACTCATTCACAGTGCGCTAAAAGAAGTGGTTTCGGCCGAAAATTGCTTTGTGTCGCTCTACAACGAAGCAAGTTCGATGTTCGAATTCCCATTCTTCGTGGATGAGTTCGATCCCGCATTCGAACCGGAGCCGGCCGGCCTAAGCTGTATGGATTACATCTTCCGCACGGGCCACCCAGCCCTGATCTCTCCGCAAAGGCTCTCAGAATTAGTGGCCCACGGTGAAGTGGAACTGGTCGGTACACCTAGCCGCTCCTGGCTCGGAGTGCCACTAAAAACGCCATCGGCGACTATTGGCGTACTCATCGTTCAGGATTATAAAGCCGAGAACGCCTACAGCGAGCGCGATCTCGAATTTCTCGATTCCATCGGCGGCCAGATCGCTTTAGCGATCGAGCGGACGCGCTCGCAGCAACGGTTGCACTCGAGCGACACCCGCCTCCGCCTCTTAGTTGAGCAGCTTCCCGCCGTTCTCTGGACGGTAGACAAGGACATGCGTTTCACGTCGGCGCTCGGGGCAGGTCTGGCGCGGCTAGCTCTTAAGTCAAATCAGTTGGTGGGCACGAAACTTGCCGACTACCTTCAGACAGCGGACGGTACATATCCGGCGGTGGCAGCGCACCGTCGCGCGCTGGCCGGCGAGCCTGTCACTTTCCATCTAGAGTGGAAGGGCGGTTCGTATGCGTGTCATGCTGAGCCCCTTCGTGGCCCACAAGGCGAAATCCAGGGCGTAATCTGTATGGCGCTGGACGTCACCGACCGCAAGCAGCTCGAAGAGCAGTTCCGGCAGGCGCAAAAGATGGAAGCCGTTGGACGGTTGGCGGGCGGCATCGCCCACGATTTCAATAATTTGCTGATGGTTATCCAAGGGTATGCCGATTTGCTCATCGAACGACTCCACGCGAGCGACCCTCTTCGCAAGAATGTCGAACAGATACAGACGGCCTCTCAGCGCGCCACGTCGCTTACGAGACAGCTTCTGGCCTTCAGCCGGAAGCAGATGCTGGCACCTAAGGTTCTCAATATCCAGACCATCATCGCGGATATGGAGACGATCCTGCGCCGCCTGATCGGTGAGGACATCGTGCTCGAAGCCGTCACCGCGCCTTCGCTGGGTCACGTAAAGGCAGACCGCAGCCAGATCGAGCAAGTCGTGATGAACCTCGCTATCAACGCGCGAGACGCCATGCCGAATGGCGGCCGCCTCACGATTGAGGCTCAGAACGTCGAGATCGGTTCGGACGTTCCCCGGCAGCCAACCGTTGTTGCACCGGGCAAGTACGTGATGCTCGCCGTAACGGACAATGGTTGCGGCATGAACGAGGAGACGCGGGCGCATATTTTTGAACCCTTCTTCACCACAAAGGAAAAAGGCAAAGGCACGGGGCTTGGCCTTGCGACCGTTTACGGCATCGTGAAGCAGAGCGGCGGCTATATCTGGGTTTATAGCGAGCCGGGCCTTGGGACGACCTTTAAGATCTATCTGCCCCGCATTGACGAAGAAGAGACGCGCTCTGGCGCGGACGGGGACGCAAATTTGTGCGCATTGCCGCGCGGCTCAGAAGTAGTGCTGCTCGTCGAAGACGAAAAGGGCGTGCGGGAACTCACACGCGAATACCTCGAAACGAGTGGCTACACCGTGGTCGAAGCGACGGACGGCTATTCTGCGCTGGAGCTTGCACGCGAGCACGAAGGCCCCATTCATGCGCTGATCACGGACGTCGTTATGCCGGGCTTGAGCGGCCGCGAGCTAAGCGATCAAATGGCGAAGTTAAGGCCCGGAATAAAAGTCCTCTACATGTCGGGCTACACGGACCAATCTGCATTCCGCAACGGCATCCTGCAAAAGGGCGTGGAACTTCTCCAAAAGCCTTTCGGAATGTCCACGCTTGCCTCGAAACTCAAAGAAATCCTTGCCAACTAAGCTGTGCGTAATGTGTCACTAAGGAACAGTTGCGCGATTTGGAGCAATCCTTCCTAGTACCTCTTTCATTCGCACGGCCCTCGATTGCGATTCGAATAGAAATAACCTTCGCGTTTTCAGTCTTTCCATTCCACGGGATCGATCGATGGCGTGAAGAGCGGTTTGGCGCAGTTCGTGCTTTTCTCCTGACGCGAAACAAGAGTGAAAGCTCTTGCGAAATCCAGCTAGGGGGCTCGGCATGCAAGTTGCAATACAGGGAACGCAGGAGAAGGGTTCGTCGGAAGCCAGAGCTACGGATTCCGTTGGGGAGCGGAGACTGTGGTTAGCCGTTGTAGTGCAGGCGGTCGAGGAGTGGAGAAACGGCACGTTGCGCAATCGTCGCCTCGCGCAGCAATTTCTATTCGACGATTCCAAAGATTTTCAGGCGGTCTGCGCGAACGCCGGCCTCGATCCGGATAACCTGCGGTCCAGGCTGCTGAAAATGGGGCCCAAGGTGAACGCCGCCGGCCCATTGCTTCGGCCTCTGGCGGCTTGAACGAGAGCGCGGACCGTGGAGCTTATCTGCAGCATCTGCGTCAGGCGCTATGACGCAAAAAGCCCAAAATGGCGGCATAAAACCGTCTAAACGGCACCAGAATGGCGCGTTTGGCGCTGTAAATTGGCGTGAGTCTCATTACGGAACGACCATGGAGGAATAGACGCTCCGCCTGAGGCATCTGTCGTAAAATCGACACGAATCGGATGCCCGCCGCCACAAATGAGGCTGTTCCCGAGAAGCGGCTGCTGATCGCGTGCGCTCGCACGCAGATAACTGCGGCGGCCGCGCAGCAAATCCGCGAAATTGCCTCGGCGTCTCTTGACTGGGACTACCTGCTGCACGCGGCTGCTGAAAACTCCGTTCTCCCGTTGCTCGCTATACATCTTCCGCTTGTTGTGCCCGATGCATTCTCTTCCCAACAGTTTGCAAAACTGAATGGTGCCGCCCGCGCCGCGGGAATCCGCTCACTGCAACTCTCGGCTGAGTTGATCCGTGTGGTCGATGCATTAGGCGCGGAAAACGTTCTCGCGCTACCCTATAAAGGCCCGGTAATCGCTGTGCAGGCTTACGGCGACCTCGCGCTGCGCCAGTTTGAAGATTTGGACATTATTGTTCCGCAACGGGACATGGCTCGGGCCAATCAACTGTTGCTCGCGCTGAAGTACAGCCCACGGTACCCTTGGATTTTCGACCAATCGGCAATCGTTCCGGGCGAATACAACTATTACGACCGCGAGCGGCGCATCATGGTGGAACTGCACACCGAGTTTACGCTTCGTCATTTTCCCGTCGTGCCGAATCTCGATGAAATGAGCAAGCGCGCGCAAAATGTGATGATCGGCGGGCATGCGATTGCCACATTTGGGCCCGAAGATACGCTTGTGCTGCTCTGCATTCATGGCTCAAAGGACTTTTGGGAGAGGATTTCGTGGATCGCGGACGTATCAGAGCTTATCCAGCGAGCGACACACCTGGACTGGCCTCGCGTTTTCGCGCGTGCTGAAGAACTGAGGGCGACACGAATGGTGAATCTCGGTCTCGCTCTTGCTTCGCGATTACTCGATGCACCGTTGAACGCTGAGGTTCGCGTGCGGGTTGATGCGGACGCCACCGCTTTTGCTCTCGTAAAACAGATTCAGGCGAGGTTGCTCGCGAAGAAAGTTTCCGTTCGCAGCGCCGCGCAATCGTTTCGCTACCGCAGGCAGATGGTCCCAGGCGCGCTGGGTTCGTGGCGGTACGGATTACGTCTCGCGACCGCCCCGGCCGAGGAGGATTGGAACATGGTGCCGCTTCCGCGCGCTTTGGCGCCGCTCTATGTGGTGCTGCGGCCGTTCCGCCTTTTTCGAAAGTACGGCGTTTCTCGCGAGAAGACGCGCGACTGATTAGCACTCTGGGATGAAGTTTTAGGGCAACATTCGAAATGAGCGTCCGGAAGCCACCTTCCGGCCCTTCTTGCGCATGACAGTATCTCGGCCTCAGTGCGGGTAGACCGAGCGCGATAAGGTTTGGGCCCGTCCGGCGAAATTATGCCAGACCGCGGTACCCCCAACAGGGATGCTAACAAGCGTGGCGATCACCACGAACAGACCTGCCCATATGGTGGCTCGATGTACCTTGCGCACAGACCAGAGGTCGTAACAGACGAGCACAAGAAGGAAGAAATAGACAAAAATATTGGCCAGTAAAGGTCGCCCTGTAATCACGTTAAAGGGCGGACGGCCGGTGGGAGCTCCC
Organism: uncultured Acidobacteriota bacterium; assembly: GCA_963753205.1. Taxonomy (GTDB): domain Bacteria; phylum Acidobacteriota; class Terriglobia; order Acidiferrales; family UBA7541; genus Palsa-295. Next base: position 41,392 of record CAVWBL010000013.1, read on the forward strand.
ATGAGACATATCGTAGCGACCAAGATGAGGCGTTTGTGAGCAGCGGGATTAGAGCGCGCGCGGAAGGCGAAAAAGATGAGCGTTGCAAACATCACCATTCCAAGTATCGGCACGGCGTAAAAGGTCCGTGGATCGAAGCCGGAACCCGGCGGTGAGAAGTTGCGCGCCAGAGAGTTGGTTGCGGCAAGAACCCCGATGACAACCATAAGAGATGACAAGCCGAAACCGGCCAGGCCGAGGCGACGGTGAATGTCGACGCGGCCGGCGGATACGAAAGAGGTCTGCGCGATCAATAAAGCGATCCAACTGGAAAACACCACGGCATGGACATGAATGAGAAGGTTCGGCAGCGGGGCATGGAAAGCACCCGCAAGAAAATAGGTGCGCTCAAAACCGAGAAAAACTGTGATGAGAAGCACGACCGCCATTCCGGAGAAAAAGTAGTTGTCCATGCGACGAATGGTGGTGGGTCTTTGGGCAGCACGGCCCGCTAGTGCGGATTCCGACATAGCACCTCCCAGAAGCGGTCTAAGTTTTTGTTTGGATTCCGACTGGGCGCACTTATACACCCGAAGCGTTCCGAAACCAAAGTATTTGAAGCGCGTATCGGTCGTTGCCGGAAGGCATACATTCAGTTGTTCGCCGATGAGCTCTCTGAACCAAGTCGCTCCTCTACGTCGCAAATCAGAGCCGGACCACTGCCGGACTGAGCGCAACGATGGATATCCGAGGATTTTACCGATCCAGTTGTAATTGAAAACTTCGGTTCAGTCGGCCGGAGAGAAGCCGTACTTCTCGAAGATGGATTGACCGGTAGGTGAAGCGAGGAAAGCGACAAAGGCTTTTCCGGCCTGGACGTCTTTTGCATCCTTCAAAATGGCCATCGGATAAATGATCGCCTCATGTGAATCTTCAGGGGCTGTGGTCGTCACCTTCACCTGCGAGGTGATCTTCGCGTCGGTTGCGTAAACGATGCCTGCGTCGGCGTTTCCCGACGCGACGTACGTGAGAACCTGCCTGACGTCTTTCGCGAATACGAGTTTTGGTTTAAGCGCTTGATAGAGACCGAAATGCGTAAGCACTTCCTCTGCATACTTTCCGGCGGGAACCGCCTGAGGCTCGCCGATCGACACGTTTTTCACGCTCGGCTTGAGCAGGTCCTTAAAATCGGAAATGTCTGTAGCTCGGGCAGGGACGATTAACACAAGCGTATTCCGAAGAAGATTCCGGCGACTTCCTGCGAGCAGCAGGCCTTGCTTTTCAAGCGAATCCATCTGATTTGGAGAGGCCGAGATGTAAACGTCTACCGGAGCGCCCTGCTCAATTTGCTGCTGCAAGGTTCCGGACGCACCAAGATTGTAATGGATCACGATATTCGGCCGTTGCTTCGCAAAGGCAGGACTGATCGCGTCAAGAGCATCTTTGAGGCTGGCAGCCGCGGAGACCGTGATGCTGGAAGCTTCGTTTTGAGCAGGTGTCGCCCGAACCGCGCAAGTGGATATGAGAAGCGCGACCGTGAGCAACGTCAGGAGGAGTGTCCGGCGCATTGGTCTCCAAAAGAGAACGATTCAAATCGTAACATAATGACGATTCGATCTGATTATAAAGGCTTCGTTTGCGATAAGGACCAAAGCCGAGATGGAGAAGCGGAACAAAGAATCAGGGACGGAGAATCATGACCTCGGTGGATTTGATCAGCGCCGCAGCTGTGTCCCCCTTTTTCAGGCGCATCTCGCGGACTGCATCCGCCGTGATGATTGACGTAATCTTTTGCCCGCCGATCGAGAGCGTGATCTGCGCGATCAGGCCATCGATCTGAATGTCCGTCACACGACCGATGAGCTGATTGCGTCCGCTGACGCGCCGAAATCCGGAGCGCTTTTCGGCAACTTCTTGCTTTTCGGTGGAGCGAAAGAGATATTTGTCTACCTCGCTTTCGGGAATGCGATGGTGTCCGCCTGCGGTCTGGACCGTCTGAAGTTTTTTCTTATAAATCCATTGCTTCAATGTAGGGTAACTGATCCCCAAGACCTGGGCGGCTTCTCGCGGCGTAAATAGTTTCGATTCGGGCATATCGAGCGGGCCAAGCTTCCCACTGGCACGTTTTGTTGTAAAGCTTCTTTATGACTGCCGGTGAAAATCAAGGACCAAAGCCAGGACGACGCGCATCAACCAGATAGGAGGGTGCGCCGATATAGGATTCAGGACAATCATTGAGTCCAAATCGAACGCCTGTATGAATGACTATTTACATGAAACGCCGCGCCGCATCCGGCCCGTTGCGTTAGAATCGATCTTTACGTTGCGTGGCCGCGCGCCATACCCGTTCGGGAGGAAAGAAAATGCCATCCGTAAATAGCGCTACAACTTATCCGGAACAAAAAACACAAAATCCGCTCCAGGAACTGCTCTCTTACGGGCAATCGGTATGGCTCGATTACATTCGCCGCAACCTTTTCACGACCGGAGAATTGGTGCGCCTGGTAAAGGAAGACGGGTTGCGCGGCATGACGTCCAACCCTGCGATTTTCGAGAAAGCCATTGGCGGAAGCACGGATTACGCGCAGGAACTGCAGCAGCTTTCGCAGCGCAAGGATCTGAGTGCGAAGGATGTGTTCGAAATTCTCGCGATCAAGGACATTCAAAGCGCGACGGATGTGTTGCGCGGCGTTTATGACGAATCGAAGAAGCGCGACGGCTATGTGAGCCTTGAAGTCTCTCCGACGCTCGCGCACAAAACGCAGGAGACACTCGAAGAAGCGCGGCGCTTGTGGGACGCTGTCGGCCGCGGTAACACAATGATCAAAGTGCCCGGGACCGCGGAAGGCATTCCCGCTTTTCGTCAGCTCATCAGCGAAGGCATCAATGTCAATGTGACGTTGCTTTTCGCGCAGGATGTCTACGAGCAGGTGGCATGGGCCTATATCGAGGGGCTTGAGGCCCGTGTTAAAAGCGGCGGGGATATCAGCGGCATGGCCAGTGTGGCCAGCTTTTTTGTGAGCCGCATCGATACGCTGGTTGACAGCATGATCGGGGACAAGTTGAAGGATTCCAGGCTGTCTTCCGACCAGCAGGCGCTATTGCGCAGCTTGCAAGGCAAAGTGGCGATCGCCAACGCGAAGCTGGCTTATCAATCGTACAAGAAAATCTTCAGCGGACCGCGTTGGGAGGCGCTTGCGAAGCGTGGTGCGCAGACGCAGCGTGTGCTTTGGGCGAGCACAAGCACCAAGAATCCCGCGTATCGCGACGTCCTCTACGTTGAGGAATTGATTGGGCGCGACACCGTGAATACCATTCCTCCAGCGACCTTTGATGCATTCCGCGATCACGGCAAATTGAGAGCGAGCCTGGAAGAAAACGTGGACGATGCGCGGCACACCATGGAAAACCTCGAGCGTGCCGGCATTTCCATGAAGCAGGTGACGGACCAGCTTACGGACGAGGGCGTGAAGCTATTTGACGAGGCATTTACGAAACTTTTGGCAGCCGTCGAGAAAAGCCTGAAGCAGCCGCCGACGAGCGGGCTCAAGGGGCTTTCCTATTCGCTTCCGTCCGATCTCGACAATGCCGTGAAGTCCACTCTTGCTGACTGGAAGAGCGCGAACAAAGTCCAGCGGCTTTGGGCACGCGACGCTTCGTTGTGGACGAACACCGACGAAAGCCAATGGCTCGGGTGGCTTGGGATTGCCGACGAACAGGTGTCGCACCGGGCGCGATTTACGAAAATTGCGGACGATATTCGGTCGGGAGGATTTACACATGCTGTGCTCCTGGGAATGGGCGGATCGAGTCTGTGTGTCGAGGTGCTCGACCTAACTTTCGGAAAGATCAGCGGCTATCCACAGTTTCACGTCCTCGACTCGACCGATCCCGCGCAGGTGCGTGCGATCGAGAAACAAGTCGGTCTGGCAAAAACGATTTTCATCGTTTCGAGCAAGTCCGGCAGCACGCTGGAGCCGAATATTTTTAAGCAATATTTTTTCGAGCGCGTGAAGCAGGCGGTTGGCGCGGCCGAAGCGGGCAAGCATTTCATCGCAATTACCGACCCGGGCTCAAAAATGGAGCAAGTAGCTAAGACTGACGGCTTTCGGCACATTTTCTATGGCCTGCCCAGCATTGGCGGCCGCTATTCCGCGCTCTCAAATTTCGGTCTGATCCCGGGCGCCATTCAGGGCTTGGACGTGGGAAAGCTGCTGGATCGCGCCGAGGGAATGGCGCACGCTTGCGCCTCAAGTGTCCCGGCGGACCAAAATCCGGGAGTTGTGCTCGGAGCGATTCTCGGCACACTGCAAAAATCGGGACGCGATAAAGTCACGATTTTTGCTTCGCCCGGGATCAGCGATCTGGGCGCATGGCTTGAGCAGTTGCTGGCCGAATCGACTGGGAAGCAGGGCAAAGGACTCATCCCAGTTGATCGGGAGGCCATCGGCGCTCCGGGAGTATATGGAAATGATCGCGTCTTTGTTTACTTGCGCCACGAAGCCAAGCCGGATGCGAAGCAGGATGCGGCGGTCTCGGCTCTTGAAAAGGCCGGCCAGCCCTTGGTTCGCATTTCGGTTCCGGATGTTTACGACGTCGCGGGCGAATTTTTCCGCTGGGAGATTGCGACGGCGGTAGCCGGATCCGTTATCGGCATCAACGCGTTCAACCAGCCGGACGTGGAAGCGAGCAAGGTCGAAACACGCAAGCTTACCTCTGAATACGAGCAGAAAGGATCGTTGCCACCCGAATCGCCGATCGCGGCCGACAGCGGCATTCTGCTCTATACTGATCCGAGAAACGCGGCAGCGCTGAAGCAAGCCGTCGGTAAAGACGCGAGTCTCGCGGCTTATTTGCGTGCGCATCTGAGTCAGCTGAAACCAGGCGATTACTTCGCGCTGCTCGCTTACATCCAAATGAACGAAGCTCACGACAATTCGCTGCAAGCGATCCGCCATTCCGTTCGCGACAAAAAGCGAGTGGCGACCTGCCTCGGCTTCGGGCCGCGCTTCCTCCATTCAACCGGCCAGGCCTACAAAGGCGGACCGAATTCCGGCGTCTTCCTGCAAATCACGTGCGACGATGCCGCCGATATTGCCGTTCCGCAGCAAAAGTACACATTCGGCGTGGTCAAGGCTGCTCAGGCGCGCGGTGATTTCCAGGTGCTGGCGGACCGCGGCCGTCGCGCACTGCGCGTACATCTCGGCACGGATTTGGCGGCCGGTCTCGCGCAACTTCAAAAAGCAATCGAACAAGCTTTGTCGTAGCGGGGATGTCTCAAGCGGCTGCGGCAACACTTACATAATCAAACGGGGGAATCCTTGTCAGACGCGGAAGTCTCTCCATATCAAACCGGCGTGACGCGCGCGGCGCTCGGCGAACCTGCAGGCCCGTGCGCGATGGCGATTTTTGGCGCAGGCGGCGACCTTACGAAGCGAAAACTCATCCCAGCCATTTATAACCTCGCGAAAGAAAAGCTGTTGCCGGATCACTTTGCGATTGTCGGCGTTTCACTCGAAAAATACTCGACCGAGGAGTTTCGCAAGCGCCTCTCCGATGAGATCAAAGAGTATGCGGCCGAGGAAGTGGATCAAAGATCGTGGGACTGGTTTACCCAGCGCATTTATTACATCTCCGGGGATTTCAAGGACCCGCAACTCTATCAGCAGCTCAAAGATCTGCTTGCCCAGGTAGACAAAGACCAGGGGACGCAGGGCAACGCGCTCTTCTATCTGGCTACGAGCCCTGAGTTTTTCCCGATCGTCGCCAAGCAGCTTGGCGCGGCCGGGCTGACGAAGGAGGAAGGCCACAATTGGCGGCGCGTGGTGATCGAAAAGCCGTTCGGCCACGACCTCGCTTCTGCGATCGCGCTGAACCGCGCGCTGTGCGAAGTGATGGATGAGAGCCAGATTTTTCGCATCGACCACTATCTCGGCAAGGAAACGGTTCAGAACATTTTGGCTTTCCGTTTCGCCAACGGCATTTTCGAGCCCGTGTGGAATCGTCGCTACGTGGATCATGTCCAAGTAACAGTCTCGGAGCAACTCGGCGTCGAGATGCGCGGTGGCTATTACGAACAGGCCGGTGCGTTGCGGGATATGGTGCCCAACCACATCTTTCAGCTGATTACGCTCTGCGCGATGGAGCCGCCGATTTCGTTCGACGCCCAAGCCGTGCATGACGAGCAGACGAAGATTCTTCGCGCGTTTCAGCCGCTCACGCCGGAAAAGGTGCTCGATCACGCCGTGCGCGGCCAGTATGACGATGGCGCCATTGATGGCCAGACCGTGCCTGCCTATCGCGCCGAACCGCACGTCAACCCGCAGTCAAACACGCCGACGTTCGTGGCGATGGCGTTGCAGATCGACAACTGGCGCTGGGCGGGCGTTCCTTTTTACCTGCGCACGGGCAAGCGATTGGCAAAACGCATGTCGCAGATCGTGGTGCGGTTTCGGCGCCCGCCGCTTGTGCTTTTTCGCAAGACTTCGATTGAGAACATCAATCCGAACGAACTTGTCATCAATATCCAGCCGGACGAAGGCATTTCGCTCAGCTTCGAGGCGAAGGTGCCCGGCCCGGTCGTTCGTCTCGGCGCGGTTGATATGGATTTTCAGTATTCCGATTATTTCGGCTCGCCGCCATCCACCGGTTATGAAACGCTGCTTTACGACTGCATGACGGGTGATCCGACGTTGTTCCAGCGCGCGGATATGGTTGAGGCAGCTTGGGCAGTCGTGCAGCCCATTCTTGACGTCTGGGCCGCGCTTCCGCCGCGCGATTTTCCTAACTACACTGCGGGCTCATGGGGACCCGCGCAGGCGTTTGAGCTTTTGCGCCGCGACGGCAGGGAATGGCGTGCGCATATGCCGCACCCGGGCGCCTGTAAGGCAATGCCGATGCGCCGGTCCGCGGATTAGATAGATTTTCACGGGCCTTCTGCCCTTACCCCTAGCGAACTTATCTGAGGGCCCATACAGCCTTTCCAGTGTTATCACATCCAATTAATATCCCGTTTTTTGCCCTCAGGTTAATGTTGCTGGGAGGGTATGCTGAAGCTACGGGCTCCGCGGGAATCCATTGAGAGAAGGGTGAGGGGCAACATCGATGGCTGAATTCGTTTGCAGAGTGGGTGACGCCTCGGGGCGCGTTTTCAAGCACACCGAGACGGCTCAATCGAAGGATGAGGCGCGGCAGAAGCTTGCCGATCAGGGCCTATACGTCTTTTCTGTGAGCAGTCACGTCGATTTGCTGAAGCAGCTCACTCGCTCAAGAGGCGCCATACGCGCCGAAGACTTCCTGGTTTTCAACCAGCAGTTCAACACGCTCGTCAAGGCAGGCCTACCGATTCTGAAGGCGCTCGATCTTCTGGCCGAACGCGCCGCCGCTCCCCGGCTGCGGCCGATTCTAATCGATGTGCGCGATCGTGTTCGCAACGGAGCGCTGCTGTCCGAAGCGCTGGCGGCACAAGGGTTGTTTCCTCCCGTTTACATCACGGTAATCTCCGCCGGCGAGCGAAGCGGCGATCTTTCGGGCGTGCTTGACCGCTATATCTCCTATCTGCGTACCAGCACGAGCTTCCGCAGCAAACTGATCACGACGATGATCTACCCGATCGTCCTGATCTGCTTCGCCTGCGCGGTCGTCACCTATTTCATCGTCTACGCGCTGCCTCAATTCGCGCTTCTTTATAGTCAATTGGATATAAAACTGCCTTGGGCGACGCTCATGCTGCTGGCCATTGCGAACCCGCTTCGCAGCTATTTCCTACTGTTCCTGGTCGTGGCCGCTATAGCCGGCGCCGCGCTTTTTGTCTGGACACGTTCCGAGCGTGGAGCGCTTTCGATGGATCGGTTGAAGCCAAAAGTTCCTGTAGCAGGCGATATCTGGCTGAAGGCGCAGATCGCACAGTTCGTTCGCACGCTCTCGACGCTGCTCGGAGGCGGCGCGCCCTTGGTTCCGGCGCTGCACACCGCCGCGGAAGCGATCAGTAACCGGCTCTTTTCGACCTCGATCGTTCGGTCCGCCGATCGCGTGAAGGAAGGCCGTTCGCTGCACGCCAGCCTTGCGGAAACGGGTCTCATGCCGGGACTGGCGCTCGAAATGATTGAAGTCGGCGAGGCTTCGGGCGCGCTTACGCCGATGCTTTCGAGCCTGGCGGAGTTTTACGAAGAGGAAGTCGGCAACCGCTTGCAACGGGCGCTTTCCTACATTCCCATCGCGATTTTGGTGGTCATGGCCGTCGTGGTAGGCTTCATAGTGATTTCGATTTATCTTCCGATGTTTTCGCTGCAGATCGGAAGCGGAGGCGCTTAGTTGGCGACGTCGACAACAAATAACCCCTCTCTTCAACAAGAAGACGCGGCCGAACGCGAACAGGCTCGAAAGCTGGCTGAGCGCTATCGCTGTCCGTTTATCGACCTGCACGATCAGCGCATCGATCCGGAGCTTTTCCGCAGCATTCCGGCGGAGATGATGTTCCGCTACAACTTTGTGCCGCTGGAAGTACACGACTCCACGTTGACGGTAGCGCTGGCCGATCCGAGCAAGCTGCAGTTGCGCGATGAGCTCGCGCATCTGCTTGGGAAGCGCCTGCAGATTCGGGTGGCGACGCCTTCGCAGATCGGCGAGCTGCTGAAGCGCACCGAACAGTCACAGCGCGTTCTCGATCAGGCGACCGAGGGATTCACTCTTCAGGTGGTCGGCGAAGAGGACGAGAGCGACGAAAATATCTCGATGGAGAAGCTGACGGCGGAGTCGGGCGTCAGCCCCGTCGTGCGGCTGGTGGATACCGTGATCTTTACGGCTCTCGAGCGGCGCGCGAGCGATATTCACGTGGAAACGCGCAATTCGGAAGTCGCCGTGAAGTATCGCATCGACGGCGTGCTGCAATACGCGATGAAGCCGCTCGACAAGGAATGGCATGCGACGATTCTTTCGCGCATCAAGGTAATGGCCGAGCTTGACATCGCGGAGCGCCGCGTCCCGCAGGACGGCCGCTTCCGCGTGCGTTACAAGGGCCGCTTCATCGATTTTCGCGTTTCCATCATGCCGTCTGTATTCGGCGAAGACGCCGTGTTACGCGTCCTGGACAAGGAGACGTTGAGCGAAAAATTCCGGAATCTGACGCTCGACGTCGTCGGCTTCGATTCCGACGATCTCGTCCGGTTCCGCCGCTATATCCGCGAGCCTTACGGGATGGTGCTCGTAACCGGACCCACCGGCTCCGGCAAAACGACCACGCTTTACGCGGCGATCAACGAAATTAAAAACGACGAGGACAAAATCATCACGATTGAAGATCCCGTCGAATATCAAGTGCGCGGAATCACGCAGATTCCGGTGAATGAGAAAAAAGGTCTTACGTTTGCGCGCGGCCTGCGCTCCATCCTGCGCCACGATCCCGATAAGATCATGGTCGGCGAAATTCGCGACCAGGAAACCGCGCAGATTGCGATCAACTCGGCTCTCACGGGACACCTGGTTTTTACCACCGTTCACGCGAACAACGTGACCGACGTGATCGGCCGCTTCATCAACATGGGCGTGGAACCCTACAATTTCGTTTCGGCGCTGAATTGCATCCTGGCGCAGCGGCTCGTTCGCGTGATTTGCGAAAATTGCAAGAAGCGCGTTTCGTATCCGCCCGAAACTCTGCGCGAGTCCGCTATGGACCCGGCGGTCTGGGGCGACGTCCGGTTCTATGAGGGTGCCGGCTGCCTGGAGTGTTCAGGCAGCGGTTTCCGCGGGCGCTCCGCGATCACCGAACTTCTGGACCTATCCGATCACATTCGCGAAATGATCATCGACCGCCGACCGACGTCTGAAATCAAACGGGCGGCGCGCGAGGAAGGCATGACCTTCCTGCGCGATTCCGGCCTGAAAAAAATCCGCGAGGGCGTCACCACGCTGCGCGAAATCAATAAGGTGACTTTCCTTGAGTAGCATCACGACTGCGCCGCGCGCTGTGGAAAAAAGCGGCCGCACCAGCGGGATCGCACGCTGGTTGCACGTAATGCCGCATCCCGCGCCTGTGATCGAAATCGCGGCCGGTCATGTTGCGGCGGCGCGCTGGGACGGCGCCCATCTGCAATCGTATGCGGTTGAGCCGCTCGCGGCGGGTGCGCTAATGCCTTCGCCGGTGGAAACAAATATCACTCAGCCGGAGGGTCTGCGTCAGGCGTTGCAGCGCGTCTTATCGCGTGTGGGAGATGTCTCCGGACCGGCGGCGCTGCTATTGCCCGATCCCGTCGTTCGGGTATTCATCCTGCCTTTTGAGAATTTGCCCCGGCGCGCGGAGGATGCTTTGCCGCTGCTGCGATGGCGGCTGAAAAAGAGCGTGCCGTTCGATGTCGAGGAAACCACCGTTTCCTGGTCCCGGCAAACCGCCCGGCATGGCGCTTTGGAAGTGATCGCGGCGGTCGCGCGGCAGGGTATCGTGCGCGAATACGAAAGCCTTATAGAAGCATTTCAAGCGCAACCCGCGGTTGTATTGAGTGCGACGCTCGCCACGCTGCCGCTGCTACCGGAAAACGGCTCAACTTTACTTCTCCGGATGAGCGGGCACACGTTGACCACCGCCATCGTGCGCGCCTCGACTCTGTGTCTCTATCGCTCGACGGAGATGCCTGCATCCGCGGCTCAACTGGACCCGAAATGGGTGTTGGAAGAGGTATTTCCTGCAGGCGCGTATTATCAGGACACCTGGGGAGAATCGATTGATCGTGTGCTGCTCGCTGGATTTCAGGGACGCCAGGATCTTTTCGCCGCGGCAATCGAAAACGAATTGAAAATGCCCGTGCGGTCGCTCTCGGCAAGTGAAGTGCCAACCTCGCTCGGTCGCAGCGCGCAAGATTTGATGCAACACGGACTGGACCCGCTTGTCGGCTGGATGGCGAACGCCGGGGCTTAAGGCCGAGCGGCATTAAGAGAAAAACGGAATGAAACTTCGACTCAACATTGCAACGGCGCCGCAGCAGAATAACCGCCCGTTTCTAGCAGGGATGACGCTGATCGGACTGATGGCGCTGATCGCGCTGATCGCCCTATCCCACGAGACTTTCGTCATCTGGCACTCGAATGTGGAGCTCCGCACCGATACGGCGCGGCTGGAGGACCAGATCCAAACGCTCCAGGTGCAGCAGCAGGACCTCAAGGCGTATTTTGCGAGAAAAGACGTTCAGCAAATACGCGACCGCGCGGATTTTTTGAACTCGCTGATCGATGAGCGCAGCTTTCCATGGACGAAGATTTTCATGGATTTGGAACACACGCTGCCGCCCGGCGTCCGCGTGGTGAGCATTTCGCCCAAGCTCGTCAATGGGCATGCCGAGGTCTCGATGGAAGTGGGTGCCTCTAGCAACGAGAGCAAGCTCCGCTTTATTGAAGCGATCGAAAATTCAAAGAGTTTTTCCGACGTGACGGTCCAGGATGAAAAGCTCGTGCCCCAACAGCAAGGGGGCGGTTCCGATCGCATCGTCGTTATACTCGATTTTTCGTACGCGACGAATACATGAACATGAATAAAAAATGGGCGCCGTGGAAGATTAGCGCGGTCGTAGTGGTCGGCTTGATTGTGCTCGCCGATGTCTTTTTTTGTGTCGCCCTTTGGCAGGCAGGCCGCGAGGGACCGGCGGAGATGGCCCGCAGGCGCAATCAATTGGCACGCACCGCGCAAGAGCTCCAGGCGGATGTGCAGCGCGGCCAGAGAATCAAAGCGTCCATCCCGCAAGTCGGGAAGGACTGCGACGATTTTTACAAAAGTGCGTTCCTCGATTCGCGAACGGTATATTCAACCGTCGATTCGGACATAACGGAGCTTGCATCGAAGGCGGGCGTCAAGACGAATGGCTTCACTTTCAAGGCGAGGCCCGTTCCGGACCGCAACGCGTCTGAGTTGGATATCAGCATGTCCGTGAATGGCGACTATGGCTCGCTGCTGAAATTCGTGAATGGGATTGAGCGTTCCAAGAACTTCTATTTCTTAAACCAGCTTGAGCTGGGCGAGGCGGCGGCTAATGGCATCCGTTTGCAGCTCGTGCTTCATACGTATTTCAGGACTTGAGGAATGTCGGAGCGAAAAAAAATTCAGCTCCTGATTGCGCTGCTCGTCGTGGCCGGCGGCTTGTATTTCTACGAGCGCACTTCTAGTCCATCTCTTCCCGATGGTGTCTTGGCGGACCGCGGTTTTACACCGCTCAACGTGCAGGAGCCTACGCTTCAGTTAGACCGCTTGCGTCAGGTGCAGAACGACCAATACAAGGGCAGCCAGCGCAATATCTTTGTCGCTGCGCCTCCGCCGCCTCCGCCTGGAGCTGCAAACCATACCGAAGCTCCGCGGCCGTTCGTCGGTCCACAGCCTCCTCCACCTCCGCCCCCGCTTCAGGTTCCGGTCGAATTCTATGGAATTGAGTCGTCCGGCGGCAGGCAGGTGGCGCTTCTGAAGAACGGTGATGACGTGCTTATCGTGGCTCCGGGCAATACTTTTATGAATCGCTTCCGTCTGCTGCGCATCGGCAATGAGTCCGCAGAAGTGGAAGAGATTTCCTCGGGGCGACACGCCACATTGCCGCTGGTGCCTCCCGTCGATCAGACGTCTGGATCGATCAACTGAGGTTCGCATTTGAATTTTTCGCAAAATTCGAAGCAGGGCGCGCGACGAATCGCAGCCGTCGAAATCTTTGCGCGGCGGCGTAAGTGCGAATCCGGCTACGCCTACATAATGGCGCTCTTCATGGTCTTAACCGTGATCATTGGTTCGCAAATCGTGCTGCGCAATATGGTCACGGTGCGCCGGAGCCAGCGTGAAGCCGAGATGATCTGGCGCGGCAACCAATATGCCCGTGCGATCAAGCTGTACTACCGCAAGACCGGCCATTTCCCGCAATCGCAGGACGACCTGCTCACCGGGGTGCCCGATATGCACTTTCTGCGCTCCGAAGTGATGAAGGACCCGATGAACAATCAGGATGGCGCGTGGCGTTTCATCTATACAAATGCCTCGGGTGCGATCATCGGCAGCGTGAAATATGGTTCCCTGGCACAAATGGCGTTCATGGATATGAATGGCGGGCAGTTGCCGGCCACGCAAACGTCCAACGGTTCTTCGAATGGCCTGATGGGCCTGGGGAGCAGCCCAGCACCCACAGCATCCACAACGACCAACTCCAATTCTACAAACGGCGGTTTCTCGCTGCCATCGATGGGAGCGACTTCGAATGCCGCGAGCGGGTCGACGGCGCTGGGTCCGTTAGGACAACCAGTTTCGGGAACAACGGCGGTAGGGCCGCAGCCTACGGGCCCGGTCAGCGGACCGGTATTCGGCGGGCAATTGATTGGCGTTGGGAGCACTGTTGACAAGACTTCGGTGCGCGTTTACAAAGGCGGCACGAAATACAACCAGTGGGAATTTATCTGGAACCCCATTGAAGAGCAGGCGAGAGCGATCCAGCAAGGGCTTGGAGGCGCGACCGGAGCGCCCAACGTGGGCGGCATTCCGGGACTGGGCTTGCCGATTGCACCCATCGGCGGCGCTGCGCCCACCCCAGCCGCGCCCGGCGGCGCCTCCGGCCCAAATGGCAACTCAAATGGCAATCCGAATCCTCCAGACGGCTCGAACAATCCATCTGCTCCAACTCAGTAGCCTTCGCAGACCAACACGATTAGCGCGCAATGGCAGATGCGGAGGAAGCTGGTTAGTTGCTAGCCCAATACGCGGGCATTGCGAAGTGCGTGCTGCTGGGCGACACCTATCTGAGTGCGCCCATGCTATTCCTGCGGAGTAGACAGCGTGGATGCCGCGGATAATATCTACGTTTGTTTTGTGGCGGCTGCCTGCAGAGCCTGCTCGCGCGCCGTGGTCAGTGACGCCACGGGATCGCCCGTCGGCCGGAACTCCATCGCAACAGTGCCGCCAAAGTTCAGTTCGACCAGCTTGCGATAGATGTTCATGTAATTGATCTCGCCAGTGCCAGGCTCATGGCGACCGGGAACGTCCGCGATGTGCACGATTCCCACGATGTCGATATTCTTCTGCAGCTTTTCGATCAGGTTTCCTTCCGCGATTTGCTCGTGGTAGAAGTCGTAGAGAAACTTCACGTTAGGATTATTCACCTTGCGGATAATCTCGAAACCTTCCGCCACGGACGTCAGGTAATAACGCGGATTTTCCTCCGGATCGATATTTTCGAGCACGATGTCCACGTTAGCCTTCGATGCGACGTCGATGGCTCGGCTCAGATTGTCGACGCAGGCATTGTGCTGCGCATCGGGGGCCAGCCCCGCAATCTTATTTCCCGAAAGCAGAATCAGCCGGGGGCACTCGAGCTTGTGCATGGTGTCAAGAAACGGCTTTATCTCCTCAACCAGCTTGTCGCCGGCCGAGGGATCGGCGACGCCCGTGCGTACACCAGAGGTCGCGTCGAATTTCATTCCCAAATCATGTTTCTTGGCGTTGAAGCGCGTGAAATCGTCGTCTGTCCACTTGCTAAATTCCCCGGTCAACTCGACGTTCTTATAGCCCGCCTGATTCATCTTATCGAGACGCTGGTCGAATGGGAGGTCCCTGTAAACTGTCCAAAGCATGACGGAAAACTGAAACGACACCGAGCCCGACGGGGCTGTACCCTGCGCGGCGAATACCCGCGCCTCCGGCGCGAGCATAGCTCCGGCGGCAGCTCCCGCAATGGTCTTGGCAAAATTGCGGCGGTTCACTTTCATGGCTGGCAAACCTTCCTCGCTCAAAGCTTCTAACACTTGAAGCCAAACGCCTTTTCGTTTCTCGCGCCCAAAGATACTCTCACCGGGGACCAAACTCCAGCAATTTAGAGAGAGTCACAGCGCCGAGGCAAAATGACCGTGACAATGCTGCGCTTTCTAAGGCTCGTCTTTTCAATCTCCGCTCAGCCCCAGGCGATTGGTCCATTCAGGAATTTTATACTCCCCATCAGCGATACCCCCTTCCCCCGCCACGCACCCGCGTATACTATTTCCCAGACTTTTACCCGGTATGAGTTCAACGCCTGCGGGCCCTACACAAAAGCAAGGTGCGTCCCGACCAGTCGCTAAGGTGTTGGTGGCGACGACTGCCATGCTGGCGTTTATCTCCTACTGGAGAGCCGCAGCGGTCGTCCTCAACGACATTGCGTCCTCGGCCTATTATGCCGGCGGCGAAGCCGAGCAGTTCATCGGCAAGACGGCCCCATGGTTCATCCTCGGCACGATGTTGCTCTCCTATGCCGTGTTCCAGCTTTACGTCGAGAGCTGCAGCATGTTCGTCCGCGGCGGCGTCTATCGCGTCGTAAAAGAGGCGATGGGCGGGGCGCTGGCGAAGTTCTCCGTTTCGGCGCTGATGTTTGACTATATCCTCACCGGCCCCATCAGCGGCGTTTCCGCCGGCCAATACCTCGGCGGTCTGATTAATGAACTGCTTCCCTATGCGCACATCCACGCAACTTTGAATCCCGGCGCCGTCGCAGAGGCGTTTGCGATTGCGGTCACTATCTACTTTTGGTGGGAAAACACCAAAGGCATCACCGAATCGAGCGAAAAGGCGCTGTGGATCATGCAGTTCACCACCGTGATGGTGATCGCGCTCATCGCCTGGTGTACGTACACCATCGTGGCGCGCGGGGCGCACCTGCCGCCGCTTCCCACGCGCAGCAACATCGTGCTCGATAAGCACTCGATGGGCTGGCTCTGGGGCTTTCCGTGGGCGAAGCAAGTCACGCTGATCGCTATTTTCGTCGGGCTGGGCCATTCCGTGCTGGCCATGAGCGGCGCCGAATCGCTTGCGCAGGTCTATCGCGAAATCGAGCACCCGAAGCTGCCAAACCTGAAAAAAGCCGTTTTCATCATCTTCATTTACAGCATGGTTTTCACGTCGCTGGTTTCTTTCTTTGCCGTGATGATCATTCCCGACCGGACTCGCCACCTCTATTTTGAAAACCTCATTGGCGGCCTGGCAATGAACCTCACCGGACCCTTTCTGGCGAGGCTTATTTTCCACATCTTCGTGGTTGTCGTAGGCACGATGATCCTTTCAGGCGCGGTGAACACTGCGATCGTCGGCTCGAATGGTGTGCTGAATCGAGTCTCCGAAGACGGCGTCCTCTCGGACTGGTTTCGCCAGCCTCATTCGAAGTTTGGAACCTCGTATCGCATCATCAATATGGTCGTCGGCCTTCAGCTATTGATGATCATCTTTAGCCGCGGCAACGTCACCATACTGGCGAACCTCTACGCGTTCGGCGTGATCTGGAGCTTCGTGCTCAACGGCGTCTCCGTGCTCGTGCTGCGCTATACGCAACCGCAGGAGCGCGAATTCAAGGTGCCGCTGAATTTCCGTATTGCGGGTAAAGAGATCCCACTCGGCGTTGCGCTGATTACGCTTGTCCTCCTCTCCACAGCCGTGGTCAACCTCTTCACCAAGCCGGAGGCGACTGTTTCCGGCGTCATCTTCTCCGCGCTCCTCTTTCTCGGTTTCACAATCTCCGAGCACCGCGTGCAGCGGGGACGCGGCGATGCCCACGTCGAGCTGGATAAATTTAATCTCGCCCCGTCCGCGGATTTGACGCTGAACAACGTCGATATCGAACCGGGTAACATTCTTGTTCCCGTCAGCACGTACTACGCGCTTTACCCGCTCGAGATGGCTCTGCAACGCGCCGGAAGACGTCAGGCACAAATTGTCGTGCTTCACGTCCGCATATTGCGGCGTGGCTCGCTTGGGGAGTACGAGCTCGAGCCGGGCCAACTCTTCAGCTCGATCGAGCAGTTGCTGTTCACGAAAGTGCTGTCCGTCGCCGAAAAGGAAGGCAAGCCCGTGCGCTTGGCCGTGGCCGCCGGAAACGATTTGTGGGAAGCGATTCTGCGGTCCGCTTCGAACTTGCAATCGAGCACAATCGTCACCGGAAGTTCCTCCTCAACTTCGATTGACGATCAGGCCCGCAATATCGGTCTGGCGTGGGAGCGCATGCCCGAGCCGCGCCCGCGGGTCGCCTTGGAAATTGTGACACCCGCTGGAGGCGAGCACATCTACTACCTCGGTCCGCACGCGCCCCGGCTTACGCCGAAAGAGATCGACTTGCTGCATCGCGTCTGGCTGGAATTTGCCGATAAGCTGCCCGGGGAGGAACTCCATCACCACGACATCGTCCATTTCGCGCTCAATGAAGTCGAACGCGAGATCGATAAAGACGGTTCCGACGACGTCCTCAGGCGCCTTCGCGATCATCTACGGGAAATTCAAGCGAAACGCACGAATAACTAGCGGTCCGCTTCGTTCGCTGCCGATCTACGCTGTTGCCAATTGCGACGTGCAGTTGGGGCAGCGCGTAGCCTTGATGGGAATCGACATTTGGCAATAGGGGCAACCCTTCGTTACGACCTCGGGCGGCGGACCAGGCCTATTCCAACGGTTGACCTGACGCACGATCAGAAAAATCACGAAGGCTACGATGAGAAAATCGATCACGTCGTTGATGAACATGCCGTAGTTGATCGTAGCCGCGTTGGCCGCCTTCGCGGCCGCAAGCGTCGGATAATGCGTCCCGGAAATATTCAGGAAAAGGCTCGAAAAATCCACGCGGCCTAGGATCAGCCCGAAAGGCGGCATCACGATATCGTTGACGAGCGACGTCACGATCCGCCCGAACGCCGCGCCGATAATTATGCCTACGGCCATATCGACCACGTTGCCCTTCATTGCGAATTCCTTGAACTCCTTCAGCATTCGTTAGCCTCCCAGCTTGGGTTAAACGACCTTAAATCGAGTCAGCAAAGATTAGTCCTAACGAATGCGATCGGCAACGCCTAAGCTCGCCGGACGGACAGCAGTGCTGCGATTAGGCCGCGTACCACAAGAACGCAACCCGCCAGCGTCACCAGCAGATTCGCAAAGCTGAGCGGCACAAGCGCAATCGTAATCATGATTAACCCCAAGATTGCCAGCGAGCCCGCGCGCACGTGCGTCTGAAGCCGTGCCGCCGCAGGCTCTTTTCGCATCCATGCCCGCAAAGCCCAATACACAACGACCACGCCCAAAATGATCATCACGAGCTTCGAGGGAACGCTTACCGTTCTCGATAGCGAAAGCAGAATCAAAAAGCCGCCAAGCAACATTACAATAAATTCGCCGATCAGAAAGAGGACATTAGGTCGCGCCGCCATAGGCCGCTGATTATCGCGCAGCAGGCCGCTGCCCGCAAACACTGCTATTCGCGCCGGCGGATTGGACTCTGGTGCTACAATGTCGCATTCGCTCCGCTGCATCGTCGGCGGAGTCTGCGTCATCAAACTCGGCGAGGTTAGATCATGCACAAGGTGGTAATCATCGGAAGCGGGTGTGCGGGCTTGACCGCTGCTATCTACACGGCGCGTGCCGATTTAAAACCCCTTGTTCTCGATGGCTACGAGCCCGGCGGCCAACTCGCGCTCACCACCGAGGTCGAAAATTTTCCCGGCTTCCCGGAGGGAATTCTCGGTCCCGAGTTGATCGACCGTACCCGCAAGCAGGCCGAACGGTTCGGCGCCGAATTCCGCTCGGGCGCCGTAAGCGCCGTGGATTTGAGCAAACGACCCTTCACGATCAGCGCCGGCAAGGAAACCTACGAAGCCGAAACGCTGATTGTTGCGGCCGGCGCTTCCGCCCGCATGCTCGGGATCGAGTCCGAAAAACTGCTTCTGGGGTACGGCGTCTCCACTTGCGCCACTTGCGACGGCGCGTTCTTCCGCAATCGCGACATCATCGTGGTCGGCGGCGGTGACACGGCCATGGAAGAAGCCACGTTCCTTACGCGCTTTGCGCGCAAGGTTTCCGTCGTTCATCGACGTAACGAATTCCGCGCCTCGCGCATTATGCTCGACCGTGCCCGCGCCAATGCAAAAATCGAATTTGTCACGCCCTACGTGGTCGATTCGATCAGCCACCCAGACAAGAAGGCGGTCGAAGAAGTTCACCTGCGCAATGTGGACACAGGCGATATGAAAAGCCTGCTCGTCGAAGGCGTTTTCGTTGCCATCGGCCACGATCCGAATTCAAAAGTCTTCAAAGGCCAGCTCGACATGGACGAAAACGGCTACATCATCACTCACGATGGCCCGAAAACGTCGGTCGTGGGCGTGTTCGCGGCGGGCGACGTGCAGGATCATCAGTATCGCCAGGCCGTGACGGCTGCCGGCTCAGGCTGCATGGCCGCCATTGAAGCCGAGCGTTTCCTTGCCGATGGCCACGCGTAGCGTAGCGAATACTGGCTGCGCTTTTACAAGCGCAGAACGAGCCAGGCCTAATACCACCCTCGGACCGCACAAAAGCCCAAGGCGGCCCTGCCTCGCCCGAGACTCCGTTAACGTGCACGCAAGCCTCCTTTGTGCTAAATTGCGGCGCGTCAAAACGACGCGCATGCCGCATCGGCTACAATTCGTGTTTTGCGCCGTTGCAATATTTATTTGCCTGTGCCCGCTCGCAGCCCGCGCCGAAACCGGCCAAGCCGCATGGCTCCGCTATGCCCCGCTGAGCGAACGCGATCGCGCCAAATACAATTCCCTTCCGGCGGATGTCGTCGAGCTCGGCGACTCTCCGATCCTCCAATCCTCGCAGGACGAAATCGTGCGTGGCATTAGGGGCATGATTGGTCGCACTCTTCGCGCAGAGAAGTTGTTGCCGAACGAAAGCGCAATTATTCTTGGGACCGTCGCATCGATCCAGGCCGCCGCTCCCGGTTGGCAGGTGCCTCCGCCGCTCAAAGCTGGTGGCTTTTTCCTGACAACCGCGCGCATTCGCGGCCTTGACTGCCTCGTCATTGCCGGCGCAGACGATCGCGGTGTCCTCTACGGTTCCTTTGCGCTGCTCAGAAAGATGGCCCTGGGCGACGACCTTAAATCGCTCAACGACCGTGAAGAACCCTCCGCTCCGCTCCGCTGGATCAATCAGTGGGACAACATCAACGGCACCATCGAGCGCGGCTATGGCGGGCGTTCCATCTTTTTCGATAACGGCAAAGCCCGCGACGATCTCTCGCGCGCTTCCGAATATGCGCGCCTGCTCGCAGCGCTCGGCATCAACGGCTGCTCCGTCAACAATGTAAATGCGAACATCTCCATGCTCGACGAAAACTTTCTCCCGCAACTGGCACGCATCACCGATGCGTTTCGGCCATGGGGCGTCCGCCTCGTGCTCTCCGTTGACGTCAGCAGTCCGCAAAAGCTAGGCGGCCTGGCCACATTCGATCCACTCGACTCGCAGGTCGCGCAATGGTGGACAACAAAAGTCGACCGGATCTACGCGCAGATTCCCGATTTCGCTGGTTTTGTCGTCAAGGCTGATTCCGAAGGGCGTCCCGGTCCCTCATCCTACGGTCGCACGCCCGCCGACGCCGCAAACGTGATCGCTCGTGCGCTCAAGCCGCACGGCGGCGTCCTTTTTTATCGCGCCTTTGTCTACGATCACCATCTCGATCCCACCAACATGAAAGCCGATCGTGCTCGCGCCGCGTACGACATCTTTCATCCGCTCGACGGCACGTTCGACGACAACGTCGTCGTCCAGATTAAACATGGCCCGATCGATTTCCAGGTACGCGAACCCGCTTCGCCTCTTTTCGGCGGTCTCGAAAAAACAAACGAAGCCATCGAGCTGCAGATCACTCAGGAATATATGGGCCAGCAGAGACACATGGCGTTTCTGGTGCCGATGTGGAAGGAAACGCTCGATTTCGATATGCGCACGAACGGCGCCAGCACGCTCGTAAAAAACATTATCTCCGGCAAGACGTTTCATCGTCCGTTCGGCGGCTACGTCGGCGTGGCCAACGTTGGTCTCGATCCGGATTGGATGGGCAGCCAGATGGCGCAGGCGAATCTTTACGGCTTCGGCCGTCTCGCGTGGAATCCCGATCTTTCTTCGCGCGAAATCATCGACGAATGGGCGCGCCTCACCTTCGGCAACGATCCTTCCGTCGCACAAGTAATCGACGCGATGCAGCTCGCCTCATGGCGCGCCTACGAAGACTACACCGGCCCTCTCGGCCTGCAAACGCTCACAGACATTACCGGCAGCCACTATGGCCCGAACGTGGCCGCCTCCGAAAACAACGGGTGGGGACAATGGCATCGTGCCGACCACCAAGGCGTCGGCATGGATCGCACGGTCTCTACCGGCACGGGCTACGCAGGCCAATATTCCCCGGAAGTGCAAAAGCAGTACGAAACCGTTGCTGCTACTCCCGACGATCTCCTGCTCTTTTTCCATCATGTGCCCTATACCTATCACCTGCACGACGGCAAAACGGTGATTCAATACATCTACGATTCGCACTACACAGGCGCAGAAATAGCCGCCAATTTGGTCCAACAATGGAAGTCTCTACAAGGCCACATCGATGATGAGCGCTATGCGCAAATTCTCGCGCAGCTCGAATATCAGGCAGGGCACGCGGTCGTCTGGCGCGATTCCGTCTGCAATTATTTCCTGCATCTTTCCGGCATTCCCGATGCGCAAGGCCGCGTCGGCCACTATCCGAATCGCGTGGAAGCCGAATCGATGGATCTGCACGGTGATTCGATCATTGATGTCGTTCCCGCAGAAAATGCTTCTCGGGGCAAAGCGGTAGCGTGCGATACGCCGGGCGATTGGTGCTCAGCCAGTTTCACATTTAATCGCCTGCCGGGCTGGTATGAGCTAGACGTAGAATATTTCGATCAGAACAACGGCGCGGCAAAGTACCGCGTTCTCGTAGGCGATCAAATCGTCGACGAATGGACCGCCGACGATCATTTCCCCAGCTTCAGAATTGGCGGCGACACGTCTACGCGCCGCCGCATTCCCGGCCTCGCCCTTCGTCCCGGCGATCAAATCCGCATCGAAGGTCTCCCCGACGGCCAAGAGCGCGCCGCCTTCGACTACGTCGAAATCCTGCCTTCGGCCACGCCATAGAAAAGCGGCTGCCGGTGCCACGCGCAAAACGATAGTGCGATCACAACAAGAGAACCTGGGAGCTGTTCTCCTCTCGTCGCGTCGGTACGGGTATATTCCTAACGGCCGCCAATGCTGGCGGCGTGGCAAAGACCACACGGCACGAATCGAACGTCGGGCCCGAGAAGGCTAGAACTTATTGGCCCGCTGGGGCCCACTGCACATTAGAATCCGGTAAAGCCCGAGAACTTTCCATTGCACGAGGAACTCGCGGGTCACTCCTTATCGAGTCCCATGTGTCACAGGCATGCCCGCGCAAGGCAGCGATTAACTTGTAGTGGGTCCAAATTTCGGTTTCGACGCTGCCCTCAACGTTGACTGTCTTTTCTTCATCGCCGATGGACTGAAGCAGTAAAACGTTCAGGTCGGGGAAATACCTCATTCTCCCTCCAAATATGCGGCCGGGGCATGGATCAATGCTTTGCAATCGTTTGAGCGCAGCAGCCTCTATTTGCGCCTTGTCATTCCAGGCAAGGGGCGCCACTCGCTCTGGGTCGCAACGATGGAATCCCCAAAAGCAGCTAAGGTTCAAAGTGAACGCGTGCATCTTTCGAACCGGGCTGGTGTCGGGCGTGAATGTAATATCGACTCTTGAATTTGAGTTGCCACTTACCCTGAAAATCCGGCGACTCATCGCCTAAGATGGAACTCGCACGCTACTAGGGTCAGGTGACCAATAAGAGTGCACGCTTTTTGCGGAAACGACATCACCGGTGAAAAAAGGGTGATCCGCGATCGCATAGCGAACGCTTGAAACCTTTCCATTCAAAAGGATGACCGACGTAACGATAACCGAACAAGCGAGCGGCGCTGATGACCCAATTTCTCTGTTGCGCAGGCGTGGAATCGATCCATCCGAAGTGACCCGCAAAATCCTCAAATTTCGCCCATTGGAAAGGATTTGTGCCGACTTCGGCGGTGTAGCAGCTCTGAGTTCGACCCTCTACCTTACCGTCGAGCCGGCCAGGCCCCACGGATACGCCAGCCGAGCACCGCCTAAAATAAGGCATCGCCTTAATGACGTCCACCTCGGTTGACTTGTCGATTTCAATTTTTGAGAGTGAGGAAAGAATAGATTGAATTCGTCTAACGCGAAAATAGACGTAAGTGTGCGCCGCGACCGCGCTCACGAATACGACAAGCGTCGCTATAATAGAAGGAAGATTCGGCGCGGCACTTTCCTAGCAGCACCCTGCCAATGACGTCGAGGTGATGCGGGCGTTCGTCTGCAGCCACATTCCCATTTGACACCGATCGCGGCGAAGAAAGGGTGTCTTATTCGGCCGTGTTCCATATCGTCACTGGAAGAAGCGTTTCCTCTTTCGCGCGATTAATAAAGCGAACGCGTTGAGTAAGCCATCCCGCGCACGATACAATAGCGTTCCCAAGCCTGCACTGCCGTAATTTGTCCAATACAGATCAGTTCACAAGGAGCAACGAAATGCAGAACCGTTACGCGGCCCGAATGATCATCATGCTGGGACTTCTTGTCGCCCTTTCAGGTTGCAACAAGACGGGCAGTTCGTCCGGTACAGCAAGTTCGGCCAGCACGAGCGCTAGTGACGCAAGCGCGACTGCACCAAACAACTCCGCAACTAGCGCGCCTGCTCCCGCCCCGGCGCCGGTCGTGATTCCTTCAGGGAAAACGCTGGCGGTGACGATCGATCAGAACATCAACACCAAGGACAACAGCACCGGCGATCATTTCGAGGCTTCGCTCGCTGAACCTGTCAGTGTTGACGGCAATGAAGTTCTGCCGAAGGGCGCGCACGTGCGCGGCACGATCACCGAATCGGATGAGGCAGGTCACATTAAAGGCAAAGCGACGCTGACCATCACGCTTACGTCTCTCAACATAAACGGCCAGAACTACGAGATCCACACAAGCTCATATACAGAAGAAGGTAAGGCCCGCGGCAAGCGTACCGGCATCGGAGCGGGCGGCGGCGCTGCGTTGGGCGCGATCGTAGGTGCGCTGGCCGGAGGCGGCAAGGGCGCGGCAATCGGAGCAGGCGCCGGAGCGGGCGCCGGAGCAGCCGGCGCAGCCTACACCGGCGACCGCGACGTCTCAATTCCCGCTGAGCGCCTCGTCCATTTCCGGCTAGAGCGCTCCGTCGAAGTCTCGCAGTAGCACAATAATTCTCTGGATGCTCTCGGGGCGCATGCTCGCTGCGCCCTCTTAGTTACATAGCTTAGTTAGCAATCGACGGAGTGCGCTCGTAAGGAACAAGCGATTGGATTCATGCTGAGCGAAGGAAGGATCTCTCTTTTTCTCGGCCGCCGAAAGCAGAGTTCTACGCGTAGGTCGATTTTGCGCCCATATTCCGGTCGTGCCGTTCGCGCGTGATCCGCTCCAAATACCCGCTCTGGCGAAACGCCTTCATCGGATCGTCCGGCAGTCCCCTGCCGCGCCGCCATTCGCGAATCATCGGCCGAACATCGGTCGAGAACGCGTCGCGCAAGCACTCCTCCGCATCGACAACCGCGCATTCCTTCTGTAATGTCGCCAGCCGCTGCTGATCCACAAGCGCAGCCTTCGCGAAAAGTTCCTGCGCCGTGCAAACCGTCTGAATCGCCGCTTCGATCTTGCCTTTCAAATTGTGGCTCTGGTCGATCATGAAGGCGATATCGGCCGGCTTGCCCTTTTCCGCGCGATACGCATGCAGCTCATGAAAAATACGAAACACCTGGTAAGGATCGATCGAGCCAAGAGTCAAATCGTCGTCCGCGTATTTCCGGTCGTTAAAATGAAAGCCGCCGATCATTCGCTGATGCAAGAGCCAGGTCACGATCTGCTCGATATTTTGCGCCGCGTAATGATGCCCGGTATCGACGAGAACCACGGCCTGCGGCCCCGCGGCCTTTGCCAACAACAGAGCCATTCCCCAATCGGCGATATCCGTATGATAGAAAGCGGGTTCGAATGGCTTGTACTCCACAAGCATTCGTTGGCCCGGAAGCAGGTTCGCGTGCGCCTTGCGCAACCCTTCTTCAAAATATTCGATGCGCTTGCGAATGCTTTGCGAGCCAGGATAATTCGAGCCGTCGGCGAACCAAAGCGAAATATCGCGTGACCCGAGCGCCGCCGCGACCGCAATCGATTCCTTGATGTGATCGAGCGCTTTCTTCCTTACGCTCGCGTCGGGATTTCCCAGCGACCCGTACTTATATTCCTGATCCTGAAAAACATTTGGATTAATCGCGCCCGCGCGAATGCGATATTTCTGCGCGATCTTCTGGACACTCTCCGCGCCCGCCGATCCTTCCGGCACATCCCAAAGCACGTGCAGCGCGAGCGTCGGGCACGCGCCTGTGACCGCGTGCACCTGGGCCGCATCGCTGAATTTTTCTTCTATGGATGTAGCGGCCGCGGCTTGAATGAATTTCCCGAATCGCGTGCCGGTATTTGCAAAACCCCAGGAAGGAAGTTCAATCTGCAGCTCATCGAGAGCCTTGCCAACTGCTTCTACTTGTCGATCTTTCATCTCGCCCCTCACACGGGACGCATTCTAATGCAATCGGCTCCTACAATCTGCTGGATTTTGACGCCAGCGAACTCTCGAGCGAATTCCCCACCAGCGCCTCCGCATACTTCACCACTGCATCGAATTTCACCCCGGTTGCCACGTTATATTCGCCTGCCAGGGCCGCGAGCTGCACCGCGAAATTTCCCGCAGTCGAACTCTCCGCGGATCCGACCACAACCTCAAGCCCAGTGCGTTCCGCGGTGAGCCGGTTGAGCAACTCATTCCGCCCGCCGCCGCCGACGATATACAGCCTGCGAATCTTCTTTTTCGTGATCGCTGCCACATCCGCCAGCACCTGAGCATAACGCGCCGCCAGACTATGCAGCACGATGTTCGCCATGCGCACAATTCCTTCGCGCCCATTCGTCAGCGCACCATGCCCGGATTGTGCCCGCCGCGCGTTGATCACTGCCGGCAAATTTCCCGGCAGCAGAAATTCCGGGTCATCCACGTCTATCAAATGATCCGGCGCCGGCTGCGTCGCGCAAGCCGCGATCAACTCCTCAATCGCAATATCGTATCCCTGCTTCTTCCATTGCTCGAGGCACTGCCGCAGCAGCCACATCCCATTCACGTTTTTAAGAAAACATGTCTTGCCGCCGACGCCGCCCAAATTCGTAAAATTACTCGCGAACGCCTCTTTCGTCGCGCACGGCGCATCGAGCAGCGTGCCCACCAGCGACCACGTCCCCGAGCTGATAAACGCCCAATTGTCGCCGTCCGCCGGAATACCCGCAATCGCCGAAGCCGTATCGTGGCACGCCGGAACAATTAGCTGCGCATCGCGCAATGCCGACAGCTCCGCCAACGCCGCCTTCACCGGTCCCGCGACATATCCCGGCCGCACAATCTTGTGCGTCGCGCCGCGATTGATTCCGGTGGCCTGAAAAATCTCATCGCACCACTCGTGCGTTTGCCGCGCTACAAGTTCCGAATGAGTCACATTCGTAAATTCGCAGACGGCCTCGCCGCCCAGCCTGTGCATAACATATTCGGAAATTTGCAACCAGGGCAAACGCTCGTCAATGCCGTCCGCGCGATCCGCGAAAAGCTGGTAAATCGTATTAATGCGATGGAATTGAATTCCGGTCAGTTCGTACAGGCGGTCGCGCGAAATAGTCTTATGAACCTGCTTCTCAGCCTCGACAGTTCGCTCATCGCGATAGCAAAACGGCTTCCCCGCGGCGGCACCGTCCGCCTTCATGCGGACGTAATCCACTCCCCATCCATCGACGCCGACAGAAGCGATACCCTCGCTCGCCGCCTTGGCGCACAACCGAAGCCCTTCCTCCACTCCGGCGCAAACATGCTCGATGTCCCAATAAAGCCTGCGCCCTTCCGCGACCGGCCCATTCGAAAATCGGTGAATCAGCTGAGGCGTCAGCCCATTCTTGTCCCGCCGCAACAGCGAGACACGACAGCTCTCGCCGCCCAAATCCACAGCCACCAGCGCCTTGTCTGTCACGCGCTCTCCCGAGCCAGATCCTATTTGCCCCGCTTCAACGAAGCCATCCCGTGAGTCTCAACATCCCTTCCTATCGCAGGAACGCGTCGCTCAAACCTCCATCCACAGGAATGATATGTCCGCTCGTGCACCGTGAGTGCGGCCCTGCCAAAAACAGTATCGCCTGCGCGCAGTCGTCCGGGTCGATCGGCTGGTGGGTCAATGTTCTTTTCGCGTAAAACTCCGCCAGCTGGTTCCGCAATTGATCATCCGTCGCCTTCGTCTCAAACTCAATCCCATACTTCTTCAATGACGTAATTACGCGGTCGCGCGGAAACATCGTCGACCCCTTCACCACTGTC
The DNA here is from genome assembly GCA_963753205.1 of uncultured Acidobacteriota bacterium. Classification (GTDB taxonomy): domain Bacteria; phylum Acidobacteriota; class Terriglobia; order Acidiferrales; family UBA7541; genus Palsa-295. The sequence continues at coordinate 68,671 of CAVWBL010000013.1, forward strand.
GCCGGACTGATCCCATTCACGCGAATCTTCGGCGAAAGCACAATTGCCAGCTCACGCACCAGATGACTCACGGCCGCCTTGCTTACGTCGTACGCTTCGCTGCCCTTCTTCGCAACCACAGCGTTCGCCGAACTCGTCAACACGATTGACGCATCTAAATTCTGTTCTTTCAAAATCTGCGCCGCTTCGTCCGTCAGCCGGTGATTCGCCGTCACATTGATATCCAACGTCGCATCCCACTGCGCGTCGCTGATTTTTCCGTCCGGCGACGATGGAAATATCGCTGCGGTATTGATGATGATATCCACACCGCCGTAAGTTGCCACAGCTTCCCGCAGCGCCTGCTTGATCGCGGCGCGCTCGCGGATGTCGATCGCCGCGCCCAAAGCAGCCTCTTTGCCGACGATCTTCTGCGCATCCTCTGCCGCCTTCTTCGCCTCGCCCGCTTCGCGATCCGCCACCACAACATGCGCCCCGCGCTGTGCGGCCAGTTGCACAGTCGAGCGGCCGATTCCATTCGCACCACCCACCACGAGCGCCACACGCCGGCTCAATTCCTTCTCCGGCGGACGTCGGCGAATCTTCGCCTCTTCAAGAGCCCAATACTCGATCCGAAACGCTTCCGAAGGCGGCAGCGCCACATAATTCTCGTAAACCGTAAACGCATCCGTCTTCGCTGCGCGTCCCGCCTGCGGCAACTCCTTCGGCGGCGCGCCCGTCGAAAGCGCCGTCGCGCCCTCCATCACATGAATCGCGTTCGTGTAAAACTCGCCCGTGATCCGCGCTTCAGTCTTATCCTTCGCAAAGCTGAACATGCCGATTCCCGGCACGAGCACGACCGTCGGGTTCGGGTCGCGCATCGCCGGTGAATCCGGCTGCGCGAAGCTCTTGTAGTATTCCGCGTATTCCACGCGGTACGTCTTCAGCGCTGCGTCGATCTTCTCGCGCAAACCTTCCAGATTCTGCGAAGGCGTCCATTCCACGTAAAGCGGCCGGATCTTCGTCCGAATAAAATGATCCGGGCAGCTCGTGCCCAGATGCGCCAGCTTTTTCGCGTGCGCAGAATTCACGAACCGCTGCACTTCGGGCAAGTCGTTAAAATGCCCGATCAAGCGCGTCTGCACGGAAACTCGGCCGCGAATATAAGGGAACATATCAATCGCCAATTCGCGATGATTCGCGAGCTGCTTGGCCACTTGGCCGCCGAAAATCTTCTCGCCCTTCTTTTCGGCGTGATCCATCACGAACTGCCCGAGCTGGTCGATGATCGTGATCGTGTTCACATAGCAATCGCGCTGTGTATCGCCCCATGTGAAGAGCCCGTGTCCGCCCAGCACGATTCCGTCGCAGCCCGGATTGTCCTGCACGGCCTTGCGCAGCATCATCCCCAATTCGAATCCCGGCCGTTGCCACGGCAGCCACACCAGCTTGTGTCCGAACCGTTTATTGAACTCCTCCATCTTCTCGCGCCCGTTCGCCGCAGCTGCCAGCGCGATGCCCCAATCCGGATGCAAGTGATCGATGTGTTCAAATGGCAAAAATCCGTGCAGCGAAGTGTCGATGGACGCGGCGACGGGATTCTCACCAAACGTGCACATCGGGTACATCCCCACCATCTCGTCTTCGAATTCCACGCCGCGATAGCGCCGCTCGAGCAAATGCAGCTTATCCTTGTAAAGCGTCGCAAAACCGCTCCGCTTGATCGTCCCGATGTCGCCGCCGCTTCCCTTCACCCACAGCACCTTTACGTCTTCACCGGTGATCGGGTCCTTGCACGTAATCTTCGAGCTCGTGTTGCCGCCACCGAAATTCGTAATTCGCAAATCCGATCCAAGCAGATTCGAGCGATACCGAAGCTGATCCGGACCATCCAGCTTCTGCGCCTCCTGATCGTTCCAGCGGTCCTCAAGATAACGAAGTTGTTCAAGTGTCTTCATTCTTGCGATTCCTCTCGTTGACATGGCGATCTTCCTGACTCTTAAAAGTGCCGGCGCAAAGCTTCCTTTCGTCGCTTCATCGCGCCGAGCCACGGTAATGTCCTACCATTGCGTCATCACAAATCCATAGGGCTGCACAAATCCAGCACGCGGTATAAACCCAGCGGCTCTTTCTGCCGCAAAGCCGGGCGCAAAATCCAATAAAGCCTATCGCTAGAGAGCCGCAGCAAAACCGCAGGGCTCCGCCAAATTCCGCTCGCCTCGTACTCAGGTCTCACCCTCAGGACAGGCAAGCAGGTTTTTCGCGCCGGCGCTCACTGGAGAACTTCCTCGCGGTAGCAGCAGAAAACATTACTTCACGGACCCCGGAAATTGCAATAGCGCAATTGTTCCAAATACGAAACGCAAGCGGCTTATAATCTGGCGGAGCAATGCGTTGCACTGTGTAAAACATTGGCGTTGCGTCCTGCGTTCCTAATCGCAACGGCAAAGGATTAAAAACGTCCGCAACTCGATGAAAACACTAAGAAGGCACTGCTTCCAACCGCAATCAAAACGCCTTTCTAAAAGGTCAGTTGAGAGGACCGCGTTAGAAATCGAGGCTGTCGATGTTGCTTTTATTGATGATCAATGGCGCTCCTAAAATGATTTGGTCGCCCTTGATCTGCAACGTCCCCAGTCGTCCTGCCTGGATGGACTTCGCACCGGGGGGAATCTTCTTATTTGCCAGCAGGTAAGCCGCGTAAACCGTCGCGTAGCCCAAATCGTGCGTATTCCAGAGCACCACAGTCTGCACGCTCCCGTCATGCACGTAAGGCTTGCAGATGCTGGGCAGTGAAAGACCGATCACGTCGACGTCCTTCCGTCCCGACTGCCGGACCGCCTCCCCGGCCCCCGGCACGGCCGGAGCCGAGATCGCCATCACGAGTTTCACGTCAGGATAAACTTTCAGAATCGTCTGCGTCTGCGCAAAGGCTTTGTCCCGATCGTCGTCGCTAGGCAAGACCGTGGCAAGCGTCAAGCCTGGATACTTTGCAACCATCCGTTTCTTGATGAACGCGATCCACTCATTTTGATTCTCGGCACTCAAAGCACCCGTGATAATCGCAAACTGCCCTTTGCCTCCCATTAGCCGCGCAGCCTCGTCGGTGAGTGTGTTGGCAATCCCTTCCGGAGTGGCCTGGTTCACAAAGTAGTCCCGCGCATCGGGCTCCGCATCCGCATCCCACGTCAGCACACCAATCCCGTGTGCCCGTGCCTTCCGCAACACAGTCGAAATCCCAGCTTTGTTCTCCACAGCCACCGCCATCACGTCGACCTGACGTGTGATCCAGTCCTCCACCACCTCATTCTGCCGCGCCGCATCCAGGCTCGTCGGCCCGTCCCAGATGAGGTTAATGCCCAACTCTTTCGCCGCCTCCTCCGCCCCGGTCCGGCAACTGACAAAATACGGGTCGCCCTTCGCCTTCGGCATCATCGCCACGGTAATCTGGTGCCCATTCGTTGCGGGCGCAGAGCGGCTCGCCGCAGCAGCGGCAGCGGCGCCGGGCAGACTGGCGCGTAGCGAATGCACCAGCCAGATGTTCGTCGCGGCAACAAGCACAGCACCAGCGAGCACCGCGGCACACAAAACGGCAACTTGACTGTTTTTCACGGAATCCGTTTCCTCCAGACTTACCGGCTCGGCAGAAGATACCAAAATTCTCCGCGTTCGTGTGCGCAACCAACCGGCGCTGAGCACAATGATGAGCAGTGCTCCGGTAAGTACGCCAGTCAGTTCAGACGGCAGAGCCGCGAGTTGGATGCCATTCTGAAGCACCGAAAGCGCGAGGAGGCCCAGGAGCGTGCCCCACAGCGTCCCTCGGCCGCCAAAAACCGAGGTGCCGCCCAAGACAACCGCAGTGATTGCATACAGTTCATAACCAGTGCCCGTATCGGCCCTCGTCTGGCCGAGGTGTGCGACGAAAATGATCGCGGCTATGCTCGAAACCAGCCCGGCCAACACGTAAACGAGTCCAATTCTCCGGCGCACCGGGATTCCGGCGTATCGCGCCCCGCTTGACGTGAACCCAATCGCGTAGAGCGCGCGCCCGATAACGGACCGGTGAACCAGCACGAAATAGCCGGTAAAAATCAGAACAAAAATCGGCAATTGCGCGGGGATTACGCCCCAGAAGTAACCTTGACCGAGAAACAGGAACGAATTCGGGAAATTAGTGAAGTTTACCGCGCCGTGCGTGATGCCTTCGGCGATACCGCGGAACATCGAGTAAGTGCCGAGCGTTACGATCAGTGGCGGCAAATCGAATCGCGTGATCAACCGTGCGTTAAGTCCGCCACCCGCAAGCCCTGTGGCCAACGCGATAAGACCGGCAGTCGCAAGCGAGACGTGCAGATCTTGCCACGCCCCCGCGAATACTACTGCGGCAAGCCCCATCATCGATCCGACAGAAAGGTCAATTCCGCCAGTGAGAATTACAGCCGTCTCTGCCATCGCCAGCAGTCCGAGTTCGACGCTGAAGCGCAGGATCTCGAAGAAATTGGTGGTCGTGAAAAAATTCTGCGCGATCGCTGAAAAAATCGCGATTTCGGCCAGGAGCGCCAGCACGAGCACGTATTCGCCATTCGGCGAAAAGCGCGCTCGCCAGGATCTAGACTCGGTGCGCGGCAAAGCCCGCTTCCCTCGTTTCCGCGCGGCTTCGGAGCGCTTCGATTGTGATCGCCGCGAGAATCACCACACCCTGCAAGGCTTGCTCCCAGTAGGCGCTTGTACCTAAGAAAATAAGGGCCGGCCCAATCGCCCCGAGCAAGATCACTCCAAGCACAGTCCCTGCGATGCTGCCGCGGCCGCCGGTAATCGCAGTCCCACCTACCACAACTGCAGCAATCACTTTCAACTCGAGTCCAAGTCCCGCATTGCTTGGAATCTGGTCGAAGCGCACGGAGTTGAAAACGGCCGCCAGTCCCGTCAAAGCTCCCGTGGCGATAAACACAAGGAACACCACGCGATGGGGTTTGATTCCCGATATACGCGCCGCCTCCGCGTTCGAGCCGGTCGCGTAGATCGCCCGTCCGGCAGCCAAATTCCGGAGCCCCCAGCTCACGGCTGCGACGAGGATCACCGCCGTCACGAGTGCCGCAACTGGATACGTGCCTTGCGTTAAGCCAAACCACTGAAAACTGGAAGGCAAATTCTCGACCCACGCGCCTTGCGTCGCCCAACGCAAACCGTCGCGCAGAGCCGTCATCGTCGCGAGCGTCACGACAATCGAGGGGACGCGAACATAGGCGACCAGTGCGCCATTCAGCGCACCAAGGGCAGCGCCGATTGCACATGCGGCCAAACAGGCAATCAATACCGGCACGCCTGCTTTCGCAATGACGCCCGAGGCAACGCCACAAATTGCAAAAATCGAGCCGACCGACACGTCGATTTCGCCGGCAAGAATCACAAGCGTCATGCCAACCGCGACAACCAGCACCGGCATGTTCGAAAGGAAAAGGTCGGAAAGATTCTCCGCAGAAAAATAAGCAGGGGCCGCATACCCCAGGACTGCCGCTAACGCGGCTATCGCAATAGCTACCGAAATTTCCTGGCCGTATCGTTTCATTCGCTTTCACTCACAAGAGTCACGCAGTCTCGCCTGCTAACTCGTGCCCAAACGCCAGCGACAGAATCTTTTCCTGCGTCGCCTCTTCGCGCGAAAGAACACCGACGATGCTCCCATCTCGCATCACTGCAATTCGATCGCTCATCCCAAGAACTTCAGGAAGTTCCGACGAAATCATAATGATTGCTAAACCGCGCTCCGCCAGTTCCACCATGAGCGAGTGGATCTCCGACTTCGATTTCACGTCGACGCCTTGCGTCGGCTCGTCGAGGATCAAAATCTTCGGATTCGTCGCGAGCCAGCGTGCTAGCGCGACCTTTTGTTGATTTCCGCCGGACAGCGTTCCGGCATTCGCGTGCACGGAGGGAGTCTTGATCCGAAGCTGCTCGACCAAACGCACTGCCATTGCGTACTCATCTCTTGAATCGATAAGACCAGCATGCGAGACCGCTCCCAAGTCGGCAAGACTTGCGTTCGCTGTAATCGGCATCTCCAGAATTACGCCATGTTTGCGCCGGTCTTCGGGTACGTAGCCGATGCCATGGCGAATCGCATCAACAGATGAACGCACGTCGGCAGGGGATCCCGCAATCAAGATCTGCCCCGAATCCAGCGGCGTCAATCCGAAGATCGTTTCTGCCAGCTGCGTGCGTCCCGATCCGACAAGGCCGGCAATCCCGAGGATTTCACCGTTGCGCACTTCCAGCGACACATTGCTCACGCCTGCCGCACGGCTTGAAATGTCGCGCAGCTGTAGCAGTACGCCGCCCAGTTCCACTTTTCGCTTGGGAAATACCGCGTTCACAGCGCGCCCGACCATCAGCTGGATCAACTCCGACCGCTCCACGGAGCGGGCGTCTCGCGTTGCGATCGCTTCGCCGTCGCGGAGCACGGTGATGCGGTCAGCGACCTTCGAAATCTCCTCGAGCCGATGAGAAATATAGATGACCCCTGCGCCTTGGGCCTTCAATTCTGCGATCACTTTAAAGAGGCTCTCAACTTCGCGTTCCGTGAGCGAAGCAGTCGGCTCGTCCATAATTAGAATCCGGGCGTTGGCACCTATTGCCTTAGCAATCTCCACGATCTGTTGCTCCGGCATACTCAAAGTGCTTACCATCCGCTCGGGATCGATGGATGCTCCTGCCTTTTCGATCAGCGAACGCGCCCGCTGCCGGCGAACCTTCCACTTGATGCGCCGGCACGCCCCGGCCGGTTCCAGCGCAAGCGCGATGTTTTCGGCGACAGTCAAATGAGCGAAAAGAGACGGTTGCTGGTAAATCGCCGCGATACCCAGGGCCCGCGCAACGCTAGGATTGTTGTGAACGACAGTCTGGCCGTTCACCGACAGCGTGCCGAAATCGGCGGTCACCGCGCCGGTCATAATTTTAATGAGAGTCGACTTGCCGGCACCGTTTTCCCCAATGAGCGCGTGGACCTCACCACTGAGCAGTTCGAACGAAACGCCCTTGAGTGCGCGCACTCCTTCGAACGATTTCGAAATCGAACGTGCGACGAGAATGGGAGTAGACAAACCGCGTACCCCGAAATTACGTTTCAAACGTCAAACCCAAGTGTCCTGAAAGGCTTTGGGTTTCGTGCACCAACAAATCCGTGTATGATTTGAATAGCAGCAACTTTGAAGGCGTCTATCGGCGCAAGCGCCTTATTTTACATACATTCTCGGGTGATATGGCTATGAGGCTTCTCTTGGGAAAAATAAGTGCAATTTGCTTTGCTGGATCGGTACTGCTGATAGGCGCGTCTGCGCTGAGATCGCAAACAGCATCATCCGCTTCGCAAACGGCCCCTTCATCTCAATCGGCAGCGCCCTCCCGGACGGCCCCCTCCCCTTCCTCAAATTCGTCAGGGACGGGCGCCTCATCTTCCGCAACCTCTTCGGCCGCGGAGACCGCCACGCTGCCACCGGCCGATCCCTGGCCTCCGGGTCCTGGGAAAGATACCTTTTTGCAGACCTGCTCCCTATGCCATGGGCCCGAAACTGTGATCGGCCACAATCTGGACGTTGGCGGCTGGACCGACGTTCTGAATCAGATGATTCAAAACGGCGCCCAAGGCAGCGACCAGGACTTCAGCGCCATTCTTCAATATTTGGCGACTACGTTCCCTCCCATGCCAGCGAAAGTAAATGTCAACAAAGCGACTGCAATGAACTTGCGCAGCTGGCTGGGGATGCCAGAAAAAGAGGCGGAAGCGATCGCCGCGTATCGCCAGCAGCATGGCGATTTCAAGTCGCTGGACGATTTGAAGAAGGTGCCCGGCGTGGACGCGAATTATATCGATTCCGAGAAGAATTTGCTCACGTTCTCCGATAGCACAACCACCGGTACCGCCGGGCACTAGCTCGATAGCGAAGGCCAGCTCATCGATTCAGGCACGGCCTGCTCGGTTCGGACCGATGCCCAATATTCGGCTTCGAGCGTCCCTTTTGCGGGTAACCATCGAAATCCGCGAACGCCGAATGTTTTCCCTCGCTCGACCATTTGACGCCGCGATTCGGGAAACGGCGATACTCCGAACTCCATCGCGCGCGTGACTGCTTTGCCGTTCCACGGCGCATGAGTGCGGCTGCAATTCTCTTCCCAGATTCCCATCCACGGAAAGTCTCTTGTTCTCCAGATGTATCCGATCGCAACCTTCGACGAGGGTGAGTATGCCGTAAAGAATGCGTGCTCGCGCTCCGGCTGCATCAGATGAGCTGTGTAAGCGCCAGATACGGCAGCGCTGTTGAAAACGCGAAGGTCGCACGTGCCGCCATCCTTAAGCGGGGCGTTGGGCCATTCGAACTCGGCGCCCCCCTTCAGGTAATTCGCAGGACTGAAGTCGCCGCCTAGCGCGACGGAATCTGTTGCAGAAGCGCGAAACTGCGTGGTTCCGCGCTCGATAAACGGAGGACCGAGTGTGACGTGCTGCGTCCAACCGATCGGCCGGTCAGCTCCTGCAAGATTCCTCACCGTTTCTAGGAATCTTACGTTCGCCTGATGCAATTCGATGCGCCGCTCGAAGTAAATCTGCGCCAACGGGAACGTCGCCCTCATTTCCAGCGCCGTGCCATTGTCGCTAATCTGGTATGGAACTATGGAACCTTCGCCATGTGGCTCCATGCCAGCTGCGGTTTCTTCGGCGGATGGTCCACCGAAGATATCGAGACATAGGTTGTGGCCGAGAATGCCCGCGAGCAGTTTTGCCTCGCCGCTACTGCCGTATTCAGGAAATTTCACTGCGGAATAGGTGGAAGGTTCGATACTTGGCCATGGCGGAGTCCAGAGCGGATTCACGCCCGTGCGCTTATCGAGAATTTCCGCTACATGGCCGCCTTCTTGCGTGACCGTGACGCGAAGATTTTCGCTCTCGATGGAGACCGCGCGGCGGCCTCTGTACGTTGCATTAGGCAATATTCGCCTCGCCGAGCACGCGGGCGCGGCCTTTAACTGTGGCGGCCAGCGCCCTGCGAATGATGTCGAAAATTTACGCGAGAACTTTTTCCCACTGTTTTGATCTGGCCGATTTCAAAACCGCGTCGGTTACATAATCGGTTGCCAAGCCGTCTCGGAATGTGGGCGCGGCCGATTTGCCTTGGCCGACCGCTCGAGGAAATCGGCGACCTGGTGAATGAAGGTGTGCTCGTAGCCGATCTGCAGGCCGGGCACCCACCAATGCTTCATGTAGGGATGATCGCCGTCGGTGATGTGAATGCTCTTCCAGCCGCGCAGGCGCCCTTCATCGCGATGATCGAAATATTCGAGGCGGTGCAGATCGTGCAGATCCCAGGACGCCGACGCGTTCTCGCCGTTGATCTCAAGCGTGAAGAGCGCCTTGTGTCCGCGCGCGTAGCGTGTCGCTTCAAAAAGCGCCATCGAGCCATTTTGGAACCGGCACAGGAATGCGCTGGCATCGTCGATGCTCCACCGGCTCAACCTTCCCGGTGAGATTGTGTTTGCGCTCTTTGATGAACGTTTCGGTCATCGCCGTGACTTCGGTGATCGGGCCATTGAGCCACAGCGCCATGTCGATGTTGTGCGCCAGCAGGTCGCCCGTTACGCCGCTTCCCGCGACAGAGACATCCAGTCGCCACAGGCCCTCGCCGCCCTGCGGCAGATCCTGCGAGATGGTCCAGTCCTGCAAGAATTGGGAACGATAATGAAAGATGCGGCCAAAGCGACCTTCGTCGAGAAGGTGTTTCAGCAGCACGACGGCCGGGACGCGCCGGTAGTTGTACCAGACCATGTTTGGCACGTTGGCCGATTCGACCGCGTCGACCATCTGCCTTGGCTTCGGCGGCGGTGCGCCCGAGAGGCTTTTCGCACATGACCATTTTGCCGGCTTTCGCGGCGGCGATCGGCAATCTCGGCGTGCGTGTCGTTGGGGCTGGCGATATCGATCAGATCGATATCGTTGCGCTCAACCAGTGCGCGCCAATCGGTTTCGATCGATTGGTAGCCCCAGTTCTCGGCGAAAGCCTTTGACGCGATCGGCATTGCGCGCGCAGACCGCTTTCAACACCGGGCTGATAAGGCAGGTCGAAAAACCGCGGCGCTTGCAGGTAAGCGTTCGAATGCGTGCGGCCCATGAAGCCGTAGCCGACCATTCCGACATTCAGTTCTTTCTTGTTCGACACAAGCAATCGTCTCCGTTATTCAGTCCCAGCCGTGGGCATCGCGCACCTTGATCATCGTGGCCAGAATCTTCACCCAGGTATCGGGCGAGGTCATCATCGCATTCGGGAACATGCAGCCATCCCAGCAGATATGCTCGATAGGCGCGCGTCGGCGCGCCGTCCTCATCGCGCATCCAGAGCCCGGCGATTTCGACGATATCCATCTTGCCGTTGGGATCGTCGGGCGGACAGTGGCGGCCGGTCTTGTCGTGCGAGCCGGAGCCTTTCACCGTGCCGTCGTTCTGCGCCACATGGAAGTCGATCGTCCAGGGACGCAGTGCATGGGCCACCTGTGCGAAGCGCATCGGTCAGGACGTCTTGATCCGACCAGTCATAAGTCTGCGGGGAGCAGCCGGCTCTCGGGCGAGTTGTAGCCCAGCGTGTAGAGCATGGTGTGCGCCATGTCCGCCTGAAAGCCGAGGGTCTTCGGACGGTCCACCATTTCCAGCAGCTCGACCATGTGCTTCCAGCCGTGCATGCCGCCCCAGCAGATTTCGCCTTCAGCGGCGAGCCGTTCGCCATAGCCTTCGGCGATGGTGCAGGCTTCGCGAAACGTCTCGGCGATGCGCTTGCGTGTTCTCTTCGGGATCTTCGGCCCAATCCGCAGGACTCGCGGCGGAATCGATGCGGACCACGCCATAGTTGCGAATGCCGAGATTCGCGCAGCTTCTTGCCGATGGCGCAGGCTTTGCGCACCTGGGTGAGAAAGCGCTGCGCGCTCGTTCGCGGAACCCATGGCCGATCCGCCGCCGGTGGGAGGCCATACCGGCGCGACCAGCGAGCCGGCGACAAGATTGTGCGCGGCGAGCTTGTCTGCGAGCTGCTTCAGGTCGTCGTCGCGTGGAATCGATGTCGGTATGCGGCAGCGACAAGAAAGAGATCGACGCCATCGAAACGTCGTCCATCGACTTCGGCGGCTGCCGTCAGGTCAGCATGGTGTCGAGATCGATGGCCGGCTCAGAGTCCGGCGCCTTTGCCGACGATGCCCGGCCACATCGCGTTGTGCAGTGCCGGGAACTTGTGCTTGCGTAGTGCTCATCGCCACTACCTTCTCAGCGATTTCTGCGCAGAGGTTCTGCGTCCGGATTTCCGGGCCCGAAATGTTTCAGGATCACAAGCGGGTCGGTCGCTGCTGGGGTTCTCGATGCGCACGCCTTCCTGCGCCGCAGAGGCCGTGACGAATAACTCGTCCTCGGTCATCTCGCCAAAGCGAATCATGGAAGGCGTCGACACCGAGAGGCCGCCGAACGTGCCGTGTCCCTGGGTGAGAATCAGTCCGTAGGCAGCCGCGTCCTTGATGGTGACAGTGCGCTCGGGCAGCACCGTGAGTTCCTTCGCGGAGTAGTACTTGCCTGCCGTAGGTGATCCACTTCTCGCGATAGCCGCACTCTTCCATCTCTTCGACCGGGCGCACCGGGTATCGGGTGCGTCTTGTTGGTCTTGGCAAACTCCGGATTCACGTTGGCTTCCCAATCGAGCATGCTGATCAGGTAATCGAGATCGTGATGGAACTCGGGCGGCACGTCCTTGGTCAGCAGGCCCCAATCGACGATGCGGCCTTCCACTTCCGACTGGAACATCGCGAACACATCGCTGTTGACCTGCGGCTCATAGGTCACCAGCGAGCCGGGGGCGTGCAGAATGCCGGGATCGATCTGCCATCCGCTGCCGGGCTCGAGCCGGTAGGCGCGCGCGTGGAAGAGAATTCCGTTGTCGCCGCTGGTTCCAGTTCTCAAGGCAGCGGCGGATGTCTTCCTTTGTCGTGCCGGGCTCGAGGCCCATGTAGGTGTGGGGAAAGTTGTTGCTGAGCTGGTTGTATTGCGGAGGGAAGTAGTAGGCCTCGGGCTTGCCCTTTTGCCCAACCAGCTTGGCAAACTCATCGCTCTGGTGCATGTGGTGCGGGATCGGGCCCATGTTGTCGAAGAACTTGCAGAGCAGGTTCCAGCCGCCTTCGCGCTCCATCACGTCGGCGCCGAGCAGCAGGTCGCCGGCAGATCTCGACCGCATCTTTGAGCAGGAATTTCTACCCGTGTCGCGGATGCACGTAGCTCAGGCCTTCGTCCGGCGGTCGTGGCCGGGCCATTGGAAGCTTTGGTCGTGGAGGAAAACCAGCGCTCGTTGATTCCGCCGCGATGCCCGCCGAATGCATAGAGGTCATCGGGATGAAGCTTCAGCCTGCGTCCGGGAATCATGAAGGAACGCGGGCACCCAGCAGGGCTCCAGCCTGAGAATCCCGCCGCCCGCACCTATTGCATCTTGAATGCTCGATCGATCGACCATACCGTCCCCTTGAAGAAATTCGATAATTTAAATCAGGCCGCGGAAAAGAGGCAAAGCTCCACTTCAGACGCCATGCGTTGTTCCCGCAGTTTAAATTGGGATCCATCCGCATCTGACAAACTTGCCGCGCTGAAGGCCGCGGCGCTACGTTTGAACCTACATCAACCCCGCGTGACAAGAGCGCCCGACTGAAAAGCGAGTCGGCCGCTACAATGTCTCGCCCCATCCAGCTAATCGCGGACGTATTGTACGCCGAACGCATAAAGCGTGTTGTCCGCCGTGACGAACAAGACGTGCCCGCCGCTGATTGAAATGCTCGCCTGGTTAGCAGCGGACGCGATCTCGTCTGCTGACGAATAAATCAGCGCACCTGTTTCCGCGTCAAAACCGTAGAGGCGTGCGTGACTTTTTCCCGGTTCGCCTTCGGCGAGAACGAAAACGATTCCGCCTGGCTTCACCGCAGGAGTTTCCGCCGGTGCGGCCGCCGCGCCGCCAAACCCAGCGAATGTTTCGGGCGGGGTGTTCATCACGACCGATGCCGGCGAAGGATTCATCACGTCGGGCGAAACCCATGCGGGCGCGAGGCTCGCTTTATCGCCATTTTCTTCGACTTTATATGCGACGACTGCGCCATTTGGCGTCGCGCCATTGCCCGCAGGGAATTTTAAATCGGCCGGGAACGGTCCATTTACCGAGACATAGATAAAACGGGTGCCAGTCGCGTCCTCTGCGGTGCCAAGACGTCCCCAAGCGCCGACGCCGCCATTCTTTGAAAGTGCGGGCGTGATCGCGAGCGGCGTGTGATGATTCGAACCGCCAAGCGACTCTGCGTCGAGCAACGCTAAGCGTCCGCCCGCGACAAATGCAGCCACGCAGTCCTTTCCTTTATAGGAGAAGACGACTGGGCTCACGTTTATATCGGCTTTCGCGGTCGCTTCTCCGCCGGATGGCGTGTAGTAGTCCTTCAGTTCCAACGTCTTCGCGTCAAGCGCAAGGACGCTATTGGGATGCGCCGCACCGTTCGCGGCGCCGCTTCCCGTGGTCACGTAGAGTGTCTTTCCATCAGTGCTGAGAGCGCCCCCATCCGTACCTGTAACGCCGACATCGCCGGACTTGTAGGAAGCCTTCTGATATTCGGCAGTCGACATGTCCAGCGAGAAGACTCCATTCGGGGCACCGCCGCAGCTTCCGCTTGTGCTCACGTACATGACGCTGTCATGCACCGTGGGAAAACCCATGTTCGAGTCCGGCGCAAGAAACTTCACCGGCGTGCCGTAATCCCATCCGTTCGTCAGGCGCTGCTCGTGCGCCTGGCCGTCAGGAGTAATTACGAAAATCCCGCGAATTCCACCAAATCCGCCGCCTGCAGCTCCAACCCTCGGCGCTTCGGGAGCCGGCGGCGTCGGAGGCCGCAGAGCCGGCGCCGCTCCGCGCCCGGCAGCACCGCGTCCTGCAGCGCCTCGCCCGCGCCCGAAGCCAAACGTAGGTGCAGGCTGAATGACGAACGAAGCAAACTGCCCGCTGGCGCACGGCATTCCGCTGTGCGGAGGAGGCGTGACCTGCCTCTGCCAGAGCACCGTTCCCAGCTCGAAATCCACACTCGTGAGGGTATTCGCCGGGCCGAGAACAACTGCAATATCCTTGAAGCCGTTGTTCGTGATGGTATGTCCACCAAAGAGCGGCTCGGTTGGTTCAGTGACCTGCGGAGAGCCTAGCTTGATCTTCCAGAGGAACTTCATGTCCTTCACGGTATCGCGCGTAAGCTGGGATTCCGACTTTTGCCAGCCTGTGAGCTGCTCGTCTCCGCCAGCCGTGCTCCACGAACCGCCGCCTCGGGCCTGTCCATGCGCAACAGACAGCAAAACAAACGAACCACCCAAACAGAGCGCCAACCCACCAGCCAGTTTCCGCATGACGACGTCCCCCCAATCGCTCTTCAACTCAGCCCTAATCGAACCTCGCTGCCAAATCCAAGCCCCAGCTCGGATTAGAGCGCTCGACAAAAAACGGCCTGCAAGCCGCAACCGGAACGCCTAGCGATTGCGGCGCATTCGACGCTTCGAGTGCCGCGCTGAAGGCCGCGGCGCTCTATGCTTAAACCTTAGAGGCTCGTCACTTCAGTCCGAAACAATAGACTGTCCCATCATTCGTACCGAATATGACGCGCCCGTTCGCCACAGCCATGCCGCCCTCGTGCAGGAACGAACCGATTTCGTGTCCGCTCGACCAGAGTACTTTTCCTGTTTGACCGTCGAGGGCATAGAGAACCGCCGGAACCGAACGCTCGACTCGCTCCTGCGCCGTCCAAAGGCCCGTGCCGGCATCATGGCCCTGGCCCGTGAACTCGCCGGCGGCCAAGGCAAATACGACTCCGTTGGCGATCACTGGAGTTTCAGCCGTTACCATGTCTCGCGAAACCCACGCAGGCGTCATTTTGGTCTTGCCGTTTACGTCCTCGATTTTAAACGCGATCGTCGCACCGTCCGGGATATCCCCGTCCGTTACGGGGAACTTCACTTCCGGATTGAGCGGCCCGCCGACGGGCGCCAGATACCAGCGCGTTCCCTTGCTGTCCTCCCAGGTCGCGCCGCTTCCCCAACTTCCCTCCGTCTGGAAGTTGACGTTGACGTTCGAAACCAACGGCGTTTTGTAGAGAGGGGTTTCGTGATTCGCCCCGCCCATGGCCTTGGTATCGAGCAGATAGTAGCGGCCCTCTTTGCCGGAGGCGACAAGCAACTCCCGCCCCTTGTACGGGAAAATCGAAGGAGTGTAGTTCATGTCCATGTCGCGTTCAGTGAGCCAAAGGTGGTTATCGGGGGTGTAGTAGTTCACGATTGCCAGCGACTCCGGATCGACTTCCAAGACGCTGGTTGAGAGGCGCTTCGCCGCTGCGTCATAGGGGCCATCGCCGGTTTCCGCGTAGACCATACCAGAGGGCGAGATAGCCACTCCCGCGACCCCCCACATGCCGGATTGATCCGGCTGCATGGTGGTCGTTTCGTGCGTCGTCAAGTCCACTGCATAAACCGTATTCGGATTCCGCCCGGCGCTGCTACCACATCCCTGCCCAGAAATCGTGTAGACGGTATTTTTATAAAGGTTTAGCCCATTGGCCTTGATATAAGCATGCGGGCTTACCTGAATAGCCTTGCCGACTTCTTCGCCTGTGCCCGCATTGACGGCATGCAGATAACCGTCAGCTGTCATCGTATAGACGAGCCTTGGATTCGAGCCAGCAGCATTCGCCACGGGCGAAGCTGTGTCCGCATTCTCACAAATAAAACCTCGGAATTCGTTCGTCTGCGGATCGGAAGAAAGCCACTGAAAATCCTTACGCCAAACCATTTGCCCCGTGTCCGCATCGATCGCCGTCAGGGTATTCGAGCTCCCCGCAACAATGGCGAGCTGTTTCGAACCGTTTGAGGTATTCACGTCGCTAAGGATGAGGGGTTCGAGCAATCCTGCCAAGCCCATCGGCCTGTTATTGGTCTTGTAGGTCCAGAGAAGCTGGAAATCTTTCACGCTGCTCGGCGAAATCTCGGTCGCCTTCTTCTGCCAGCCGGTACGCTCCATGTCATAACCGTTCGTCACCCACTCGGCTTGCCCTGCCGACTGGCTTCGCGCGACAGACGCCCAGATAAATCCGCAGAGCAGACAGACAACTCCCGCACCCCAAAATCGTCGCATGATGCATCCCCCAAAAATCATGTTCCTGGCTTATTGCGGTCCGCGCCCGGCGGGAGTCGCGCCGCCGAGACTCGTACCAGAACCGAAGGCGTGCCTGCTGAGCAGGAATCTCACCGCCACGTCACCGCTTTACCGAGACGAACGGGCTGAGCATATAACCGATGCTTGATTTGAATCAAGTTCTTTATTGGAACTTAATCAGGCTTCGCAAGCAAAACCGCCCATTTCAAGCCCTTTGACTTTGACGTTTCCAAATCGGTCTCCGATAGCAAGTCGACGCCGGGCCGAAATGAGGAAAAAATTATTGTCCGCTGGTGAGGCCAAAAGCTTTGGATTCAAACTCGAGTGAATCCGGCAAGTGCTGCGCGAAATAGATCCAACTGTGTCCGCCGGGATAAAGATGAAACGTGTTGGGAATGCCTCGCTTGTCGAGAAGTTCATGAAACTGCTGCGCGCCTACGTTGAAGCCGAAGTCATCTTCTGTTCCGCAATCGAAATAGACCTTTAAGCCCACCGGTTTGGGATTGTCGCGCACGATCGTAAAGGGGCTCTCGCGATTCCAATAGGCGCGGTCAAACGGCACGCCAAACGCCGAACCCACGAGTCGCACGACCGCCGCGTTCTGTTGAGGATTGACCTGCACTGTCGGCGGGCGTTCGATCAGCGCGGCACTGTGCGCGCTTACCGAACCGAAGAGCCGGGGATACTTGAATGCAAATCGCAGGGCACCATAGCCCCCCATGGAGATGCCGTCGAGGCCGCGCGTGGCTCGTGTGGCGCGAATGCGGTAATTCTTTTCCATGATCGGCAGAAATTCTTGGATGAAGAAATCCTCGTAGCGCACTTTGCCGTCTTTTGAATTGATGTAAAACGATCTGCCCGCGGCAGGCGCGACGATGATGAATTCGCCGAGGGTCTTATCCGCCCAGGCCTGCTCGATTATTTGCCAGCCGTCTGAATTGAGGAGGACTTGCTCGTTTTCGCCAAGGCCGTGAAGGAAATAGAGGACCGGATAGCGGCGCGTCGTGTCCGCGTCGTAACTTGGTGGCAGAAAAATACAGTAAGGAACGGGACGCGCGAGGATTTTGCTGTTTACGTCGCGGCATTCGGCGCGCCCTTGGCCGGGTGCTCCGGCGGTTTGCCGTGCCGCCACGCTTGTTTGTGGAGCGACGACGATGGCGCTGAGCAACGCGATAGTTGCGAAAATTGCCAGCGCGCCAAATCGACCGAAGCGCACGCGGCGCGCGCGGCTATTCATACCGCAGCGCCTCGACCGGATTGAGCTTCGCGGCGCGGGACGCCGGATAAAGCCCGGCTGCGAGGCTCACTCCGATCGAAATCGCAATCGCGAAAACCACCATCCATATGGGCACGGCTGTTAACTCGATGCTCGGCAAATTCTGGCGGTGCAGATAAACGTTCGCGCCAAAATTGATGCCGCGCCCGATGGCCCATCCAAGCACCACGCCGAAAATTCCTCCCAGCAATCCCATGCAGCCTGCTTCCGTAAAGAAAAGCTTTTTGACGTCGCCATCGGAAGCGCCGAGCGCTTTCAGAATGCCGATCTCGCGCCTGCGCTCTAGAATCGCCATTACGAGAGTATTCACAATCCCCAGAGAGGCCACTACCAGCGCTAATCCGCCGAAGGAGCCAAACAGGGTATCGAAGACACGAAAGATCAATGTCAGGTTCTTAGACGCATCGAGCAAGGAAAACGCGCCGAAACCTCGCGCTTTAATGTTGTCTTCTACGGCCTCGACTTGAGCCGGGTCGTCAACCTTAACCGTTAGACTCGCGTAGTTCGATCGTCCGCCATCGCCGCCGAGAACCGAGCGAAGATCATTTGTCTGCGCAACCTGGAGCTTCTCCGCAACATCGAGCGGAATAATTAGCCGCACCTGGCCGAAACCACCAGCACCCGTGGTGGGTTCCGTGTCGATGATGCCCACAATTTTCAATTTCTCTTCGTGCGGCACGACGGAAAATCCGCCCGAAATGCCGCCGCCCGCGGACGACGATAGCGCCTGGCGCTCAGCGTAATTCAATGTAATGCTCTGGCCAATCAGGGAGCTTGGATTATTCGAAAGCTGTTTAGCGAGTTCGACCTGCAGAATCGCCTCTTGCGCGTCGGGCCCCGAGAAGAAGGAGCCGTCGATTCCATCATAGGCGCCGCTTCCCTTGCTGGATTGCGGCACGCCCGCGACGACGGTTGGATATGTGCTGTCGTTGAACTTGATACCGGTCGGGAATCTGACCTCGGGATAAACTTCGACTACACCGGGTATCTGCGCGAGTTCCTTGCGTGCCTCTTCATTAAGCGGACGCGGGGGTGTGGAGGAATCCGCCTGCTCACCGCGCCCGCGGCCGAATCCACCGCGAAAATTTTCCCGCGACATCACGATCACGGCGTTGAACAGGCCGGAATTGGTCAGCCGCTTGTCGGCGAGTTGCTGCAGTCCCACGCCGAGCGAAAGAATTGCGACGAGCGACGCCACACCCACAGCGATTCCCAGCGTGGTCAAGGAGTTGCGCAACACGGCTTCGCGGAGGTTGCGCCCGGCAAGTTCGGTAAGATCACGCAGCTTCATGACCGCCCCCTTCGCTTGCGACTTTTCCGTCTTTCATAATGATCATTCGATGCGCGTACTTTTCAGCGCGTGCGTATTCGTGCGTCACCATCAGTACTGTTACTCCGGACTGGTTGATCTCGGTAATCAGGTTCATGATTTCGTCGCCGGTTTTGCTGTCGAGATTTCCCGTCGGTTCATCCGCGAGCAGAATCGTCGGCTTGTTCACGAGCGCGCGCGCCAGGGCGACGCGCTGTTGTTCGCCACCAGACAGCTCGGCGGGGCGATGGTTCGCGCGGCCCGAGAGGTGGACGCGTTCAATCGCCTCGATGACGCGTGGTCCGCGTTCGTCGCGGTCGACTTCTGCCAGCCGCAGCGGCAACTCGACGTTTTCCGCAAGCGTCATGCGCGGCAACAGATTGAACGCCTGGAAGACAATGCCGACCGTATGGCTGCGATGCTTCGCAAGCTCGGCTGAATCCATTTGCGCCAGATTCCTGCCGTGCGCATAAATCGCGCCGGCGGTCGGCCGATCTAGGCCAGCGATCAAATTCATCATGGTCGATTTGCCCGAGCCCGAACTGCCGAGCAGTGCTACAAATTCTCCGGGTTGGACCGCAATCGAGACATCGTCCACCGCCCGAACCAGTGTCTCGCCCATCTGATAGTGCTTTGCGACGTGCTCGGCGCGCACGGCCGCGCCGTTTTCTGAACCCATTGGCATCTCCTCAGTGTACTACGCGGGGCGGGTGTCCTGAGTTGCAGCTAAGTGGTAGTTTCAAGCGATGCAGAGAAATTCAGATGAACGCGTCTTCAGGTGGGAGTTTTTCGAACGCCACTCAGGTTTTGCTCCAGCAGGCCGCCCAGCGACAAAATCCTCTTGCTCTCCAACGAAACGCTTGCCGGAGCGTCTCTCCGCGCGTTCCGCCACTCCTGCGGAAGCTACGAAACTTGCCCCGCGGCATCCTGCGTGCCTTTGATTTCGTCGCTAAGCAATATCGCATCGGCGATTTCCCTCATCGATTTGCGTCGTTCCCTGCTCTGTTTCTGCAGCGCGAGAAAGGCCTCGTCCTCGCTGATTCCCAAGTCGCGCTGCAACACTCGCGTTGCGTCCTGAACCATTTTCCGGGCGCCCGTCAACTCGGACATCTTCGAGCTTTCGTCGTCGCGCCTGACCGTATCGATTTCCGGACCGACAAGAAATCCGATCGTCGAAATCAACTGGATTTCCCGCTGAGCGTAAGTATGTGGCTCGCGATGTTGCACATTGATTACGCCAACGATACGGTCGCGGCAAAGCACGGGAACGGAAAGGAACGCTTCGAACCGGTCTTCGGGCAATTCGTTGAAGGCCTGAAATCTCGCATCCTGGGAGGCATTGCATGAAATCGTCACAGGCTTTTTGTTTTCGGCCACCCAACCCGTAATTCCCTGGCCCATGCGGAGCCGCAGCCGATCGACCACCTCCGTATGCGGATTTTTGGAGGCCCGTAAGACGAGTTCATTGCCTTCCAGCACGTAGACGAAGCATGAGTCGCACTTCATCACCGAAGCGATGAAATCGAGGATTCGCAGCAGCACCTTATGGAGCGGGTCGGCCGAGGCAATGCGTTCTCCCAGTTCGTGAAGAAATTCAATGTCCCGCGGCTCGCCCGAGCCGGATTGCAGGTTCATACCACTCCATTATCGGCCTGTAACCGACTCGGGCGAATCCAACTTTTCATTCCTTGCTATTCAATTTTGGAATCGAAGTACTACGGGAAAGTACTGAGGTGGAAGAAACAAGGGAAGACCCTCTCTACCGGCTTGTTGAGGATTTCGGAGAGTACTTCGCGACGCCTTTTTTCGTGTAGACGAACGTGATGTATGTGTCCACTTCTGCGGGCCGGCTATTGAGGAAAATCGGCTTGTGGCGCCATTGTTTTACCGCATCCATGGCCGCCTCCTTCAATTCGATCGGGCCGGAAACCTAGCCCAGTTGAGCCACCGATCCATCAGCACCAATGACCGCGTGCATCCGAACAGTGCCGGCGACTTTGGCAGCCTTCGCTTCTGCGGGATATGCGGCCTTAACCTGGTGCAGGAGCGTTGCGGCTTCGACAGGTTCGCCTATGCGAATCCGGGCTGGCGCGTCAGAAGATTGCGAGGAGGAACTACTGCTTTCGCCCTGGACGAAAGGCCGAGGGCGCGCAAAAACTCTTGGAACACAAAACGCAGCAACCAGCAGCGCCACTGCGAGCTTAGTGCTGCTTCGCATTCCTATTTTCCGCTGATCTTGCGGAACAGCATGGTGATTGGGTCATAGAATTGGTCGACGACGCGCTCCTTGAGAGGAATGATCGCGTTGTCGGTGATGTGGATGTCTTCGGGGCAGACTTCGGTACAACATTTGGTGATATTGCAGTAGCCGATGCCGAGTTCGTCGCGCGTCATCTTGATGCGATCCGCGCCATCGAGCGGATGCATCTCTAATCCAGCGGTGCGCACGAAAAAGCGCGGACCGCCAAACTCGTTGTGCAAGTCATGTTCGCGTAGCACGTGGCAGACGTTCTGGCAGAGGAAACACTCGATGCATTTGCGAAATTCCTGCGCGCGGTCGATGTCCTTCTGATACATCTTCCACTCGACGCCAGGCTTCGGGGTGAATGGCTGAATCTTTTTGTTGACCCGGTAATTCCAGGAAACGTCCGTCACCAGGTCCTTGAGCAGCGGAAAACTCTTGATCGGGTAAACAGTAATCGGCTTATCCAACGGGAGCGCATCCATGCGCGTCTTGCACATCAGGCGCGGCTTTCCATTCACCTCGGCGGAGCATGAGCCGCACTTTGCGGCCTTACAGTTCCAGCGGACGGCCAAATCAGGCGCCTGATTCGCCTGAATGGAATGAATCGCGTCGAGCACGACCATGCCGGGAGCGACCGTTACCTTATAATCGGTCGCGCCGCCGCCTTCAGGTCCGCCGCGAAACACTCGCATGATTGCCTCGGCCATCTAAACCCCCAATGCCACAAGAACCAGATTCAGAAGCTGCCCGCAAAAAGGCGGCCGCTTCAGAACTTAAGCTTGCACAGCCAAGAGCGGCTGTGCCACCGGGCCGGCGCCAGTAAGCACCTGCCGCGCTAAAGTCCGCGACTCTACGTTTTAACCTACATCACTTTTCTTCGGCCAGAATCTGCTGCAACTCTGCCGGAACCTCTGGCGAGAGCCATTCATAACGCGTCATTTGACCGGCCTTCTTCGCCATTACGTTGTGCTTCTTCTCCCACGCGGGATCGTAATTCGGATAATCGATGCGGCTATGCGCGCCGCGGCTTTCCTTGCGCGCCAGGGCGCTACGCGTCACAGCTTCGGCCACATCGAGCATGCAGCGCAAATCGAAAGCGAGGTGCCAGCCGGGATTGAACAGCCGTGATCCTTCGACTTTCGTGTGTTTCGCGCGTTCCTTCAGCTTCTCCAACTCCACCAATGCCTTGTTCAAGTCTTCTTCATTGCGGAAAATTCCGACCAGGCTTTGCATCATGTCCTGTAAGTCCTGATGGACCGCGTACGGATTTTCGCCGCCATCGTTGTGAAAGGGCGAGAGCGCCTCGCGCTCCGCATCCGTAAGCTGCGCACTGTCGACGTTGGGCATTCCCACTCTTTTCGCATGCGCGGCAGCAGCAAGACCTGCACGGCGACCGAAAACCAATAGATCGGAAAGCGAATTTCCGCCCAGCCTATTCGCTCCGTGCATGCCAACGGCCGCTTCGCCCGCAGCGAACAGGCCCGGCACCGCCGTCTCGGTCGTCTCAGCATCTACCTTGACGCCGCCCATCACGTAATGGCAGGTCGGCCCAACTTCCATCGGGCCCTTCGTGATATCCACGTCCGCCAGCTCTTTGAACTGGTGGTACATGCTGGGCAGCTTGCGCTTCACGTACTCGGCGGGCTTATGGGAAATATCGAGATACGCGCCGCCGTGTTCGCTGCCGCGGCCTTCGCGGACTTCCGTATAAATCGAGCGAGCAACCACATCGCGGGTCGAGAGCTCCATTCGCTTTGGATCGTACTTCTCCATGAAGCGCTCGCCGTTTTTATTGCGCAGGATGCCCCCTTCGCCGCGAACAGCTTCTGTCACTAAGATTCCCCGAACGCCAGGCGGCCAAACCATTCCCGTCGGATGGAACTGCACGCACTCCATGTCCATCAGTTCGGCGCCAGCCTGATAAGCGAGCGACATACCGTCGCCCGTACATTCCCAGGAATTCGAGGTAATCTTCCACGCTTTGCCAATACCGCCCGTCGCGATCACTACGGCTTTCGCCTTGAAGACAACGAAGCGGCCGCTTTCGCGCCAGTAAGCAAATGCGCCCGCGATGCGGTCGCCGTCCTTGAGCAATCGCGTGACTGTGCACTCCATGTAGACGTCAAAGCCCATCTGCACGCCGCGATCCTGTAGCGTCCGGATCATCTCCAGACCAGTGCGGTCGCCCACATGGCACAGGCGCTTCCACGTGTGGCCGCCGAACGCACGCTGCAAAATCTCGCCCTTCTCGGTACGGTCGAAAAGCGCGCCCCACTGCTCGAGTTCGCGGATGCGGTCCGGCGCTTCGATCGCATGCAGTTGTGCCATGCGGTAGTTGTTGAGCATCTTTCCGCCGCGCATCGTGTCGCGGAAGTGCGTCTGCCAATTGTCCTTCGCATCGACGTTGCCCATGGCTGCGGCGACGCCGCCTTCGGCCATTACCGTGTGCGCCTTGCCGAGCAGCGATTTGCAAACCACGCCGACGCTCGCGCCGTGGGCCAGCGCTTCGATCGCGGCGCGCAATCCCGCGCCACCCGCGCCGATGATCAACACATCATGTTCGTGAGTTTCGTAGGAGGCGGTCACAGAATTCGAATGTCCTTCACCACGCCGGAAGCTACCAGGTAAATGTAAAAATCCGTCAAGCCAACCGAAATCATGCTGACCCAAGCCCAAAACATGTGGTGCTCGTTCAATTTCGTTACACCTTTCCAGCCCGCGTGGCGCGCCCCACCTGTTGCCGTGCAGGAGAAGCAATCCATCTTGCCGCCGATCAGGTGCCGGAGCGAGTGGCACGAGAATGTGTAGGTCGTGAGCAGGATCACATCGACGAGCATGATCAATGTGCCTACGCCCATGTGAATGCCGTCTGGAAATTTGAACGCAATGATCGCGTCATACCAAAGCACGACGATGAAGAAGACAGCGACGTAGAAGAAGTACCTGTGTACGTTCTGAAGGATGAAGGGAAACTTGCGTTCGCCCGAGTAGTGCTTGCGCCCTTCGCTTACTGCACAGGCGGGCGGATCGAGAAAATACGAGCGGTAATATGCCTTGCGGTAGTAGTAGCAGGTGAGACGAAAACCGAGCGGCCCGCCCATGATCAATATGGCAGGCGAAAAGGGCCACCAGTGATGCTGCGGATCGATCAGCGGCGAATAAAACGGCGAGAGATACGGATCGGCCCAGTAATAGGCGCCCTGGAACGCGCGCCATGTGGCGTAAACTGCAAAAGCGGTAAAGACGATTGCAAAAGGCAGGATGTCAACCCACCACGCATCCTGACGCAGAGTGCTACCGAAGCGGCTTACTGGAGCCGCAGATGTATCCCCCATCGCTCCCTCTTAGTGCAGACCTCATAGCTTATTCCCGATTGGAATTTTTGCAATGAAATTCTGCGCGAGCAGCGAGCTCGATCCGATCGGCCTTAATTATTCGATGCAAAGAAACCCCCATCTCTTCAGGTTTCGTCCTCCGGTGCACAATGGCCTGCTCAGGCGTCTGGCGCGATAAGCTCGAGTTTTCTTCCCGTCGTGTGCGGCGCAAACAAGCCTATGTCCACGATTACGATCGCCATGGCCGCCGCAACAGCCGTGAACATAGCTCCGGCTCCATACTTACTCAGCACCGGCAAGAGGATGAACGGCATCGCCGCGCTCGAGAGCCTGCTCAGGCTATAAGCGGAGCTGGCGGCGCGCCCTCTGATCGCTGTGGGGAATATTTCTCCCTGCAGAACATGAAGGGCGTTCGAAAAAATATTGCTGACGAGCGTGTAGAGAACCCCAAGCACCGCAATGAGCACCGGCCAAGCGGCGAAGCCCAGTCCGAGCCCAAATGCCGCCATACCCAAAGCTGAAATCATAATCAGCAGACGCCGATCGATCTTTTCAATGATCAGCAGAGAGAGTGCCGAACCAACGGGATAGCCCAAAAATGCGATCGTCGTGTAGGTGAGAGACGTTAAGACTGAGAATCCCTTCGCCGCAAGCACCAAGGGCACCATCGTGCCAAACCCGTAATAGCCAATGGTCTGAAATATCTGAAAAACATAGAGCATCAACGTTCGTTGGCGATTAGCTGGCGCAAATAAGGCACGATATGGCTGTTGCGGCTTCCGCTGGCTTTCTTCGGTCGACACAATCGGCGGGATTGATTCCACGGACACTTCAAGCAGAAACGCAGCAGCACTACGAGCATCTCTGCCCTTTCCTATTGCTTCCAGCCAGCGCGGCGACTCGACCAAATCATGTTGCAGCATCCAAATCACGATGCCGCCGAGAGACCCGGCAACAAATAGCCAGCGCCATCCTTCGTAGCCAAGAACGGTCACCGGCACAAGCACGCGTGCGCTCAGCCCGATAGCCGGAATCGCGCAAAAGCCAATCGTGTAAGCCACGGCGATCATCTTTCCGCGAACTCGTGCCGGCAAAAGCTCGCTCAAATATGCGTCGGATAAGGGCTGCTGAGCGCCAATGCCAATGCCGGCGAAAAAGCGAGTGCCGATAAGCACTATGGCGTTGGGGCTGAAACTTCCTGCGAACGTAAAAAGTGAATAAATGGCAGGGTTAAGGAGGAATGCGGGCCGACGCCCGATGCGATCCGCAACGGCTCCCATGAAAATCGCGCCGAAAAACATTCCCAGGAAACTCGATCCGAGAACGAGAGGAAGCGTCGCCTGAGTGAG
Organism: uncultured Acidobacteriota bacterium; assembly: GCA_963753205.1. GTDB lineage: Bacteria > Acidobacteriota > Terriglobia > Acidiferrales > UBA7541 > Palsa-295. The sequence continues at coordinate 94,396 of CAVWBL010000013.1, forward strand.
TCCAAACGATTTGGTCAGTACGATGCTGAGCGTGCCGGCAAGGAAAACGTCGAAAAGATCGAAGAATAGGCCCAAGCCGATGACGAAGGCGATTCGCCAATGACGCCGCGTGAGCGGCGCGGCGTCAAGCAACTCACCAATAGCCGTCACAAGACTCCATGGACATCTTGAGGTCGTCCGGCGTCGTCATCGCTTCAAAATCTCGCGGGCGATGACCATGCGCTGAATTTCGCTTGTGCCTTCGCCGATGGTGCAGAGTTTTACGTCACGATAAAACTTTTCGGCGGGATAATCCTTGATGAATCCGTAACCGCCGTGTATCTGGACGCAGTCGTTCGCGCATTTCACAGCAATTTCGCCCGCGTAGAGTTTCGCCATTGACGAAGCCATTGTCGTATTCTTCCCGGCGTCCTTCATGGTCGCGGCGCGCCAAATCAGCGCACGCGCGGCTTCGATTTGCACCGCCATGTCCGCAAGCTTCCACTGAATTCCCTGAAATTCCGAAATTGGCTTGCCGAACTGCTTCCGTTCTTTTGAATATTTGAGTGCGGCGTCAAAGGCGCCTTGCGCCATTCCCAGGCCTAACGACGCGATCGAAATGCGGCCGCCGTCGAGAATTCGAAGCGCGTCGACGAAACCTTCGCCCTCTTTGCCGATCAGGTTTTCGGCCGGCACTTCGCAATCTTCGAAAATCAATTCGGCGGTGTCGCTGGCTCGCAGACCGAGCTTGTTTTCCTTCTTCCCTGGGCGAAATCCCCTGGTTCCCTTCTCTACTACGAATGCCGAGAGCCCGTGCGTTCCTTTGGTACGATCGGTTACGGCGATGACGACGACCACGTTCGCATAATGGCCGTTTGTGCAGAACGTTTTTGTGCCGTTGATCACCCAACGGTCGCCTTTTCGGTTGGCTGAGCAGATTGCGCTCGCGGCGTCCGATCCCGAGCCTGGCTCCGTGAGGGCCCAGGCACCGATGAATTCGCCCGATGCCAGCTTCGGCACAAAACGCTTCCGTTGCGCATCATTTCCAGCCACAAAAATGTGATTGGTGCAAAGGGAGGTGTGCGCGGCCACGATAATTCCGACGGAGCCATCGACGCGCGAGAGCTCTTCGATTGCCGTGGCGTATTCGACGTAGCCCATTCCCGCGCCGCCGAGTTCCGCGGGGAAAATCGTGCCCATGATGCCGAGCTTGCCGAGTTCCTTGATGGTGGCTAGCGGAAATTCGCTCGCTTCGTCCCACTTCATTACATTGGGAGCGATTTCGCGCTCCGCAAATTCGCGGACGGTCTTTTTCAGCTGCTGCTGTTCGTCAGAAAGTTGAAAGTCCATGATGCCGCTATCCCTAAGTAAATCTTAGCTTCTTCCGGCAATCGGGGTGTGAAAATATTCTGACGGTTTCCGGCTGTGGAGGCTGCCCGTTCAGTGAATTGATCCGGGACGCTCGCGCGTCAAGTGGTGCAGTTGGGGGATGCGAGCGAACGCCCGGTTGTGATTGGTGCGCGGAGTATCGCATCGCGTTCCTAAACAAATGATAAGCGGGCGATAAAGATTGCGTTCACGCACGTGTTGGATGCGGATGGGCAACAATTCGCTTGCACATCGCGACGCAGTTGCATTAGATAGAGCGGTGCTCGGCTGCCACTGTGAAGCGGCCAGCAACGGCTTCCGCCTGCTCAGCGACGCAGCGGAAAAACTCAGCGAAGTTTCCCGGGGTAGTGATGAAGTCGGTAGAACTTGTTTCAAGACGTCAATTCATTCAAACAACCGCAGCGGCCGTTGCGGCAACTGGCTTATCGGGCGCGCTTCTCGATCTTTGCGCCGACCCGCTCGGCCTGCCCATCGGCCTGCAGCTTTATACCGTTGGCTCTGATCTGCAGAAAGATTTCCACGGCACGCTGAAAAAGATTGCCGCCATCGGTTACAAGTCCGTTGAGGGCGCGAGCTTCGCAAGTTTTCAGGGCAAGTCTCCTGCGGATCTGCGCAAATCGTTCTCAAACGTCGGATTGAAATGCCCCAGCGCGCACGTGGTGCAAACGACGATGACCGACGACGAGATGGATAAGCTCATCGACTTCTGCCACAACCTTGGGCTTCAATACATGGTGTGCGCCACGACGCCAATCGGGCCGCCGGCGGGACCGCCGCAGCAAGGACTCACGCCTCAACAGCGCCGCGCCGCAGCCGAAGAAAGGCTCAATACGCTCACGCCGGACGATTTTAAGAAGACGGCCGAAGTTTTCAACAAGATCGGCGGGAAGATCAACAAAGCGGGGATGCAGTTCGCGTATCACAATCACGCGCTCGAATTTAAGGAGTTCCCCGACGGCAGCAGCGGCCTTGACGTGCTGATCCAGAATTCGGAAAAAGGTACGGTCAATTACGAACTCGACTGCGGGTGGGTCGTCTATGCGGGCCATGATCCGATTGCGCTGCTGAAGAAATATCCGGATCGCATCAAGATGCTTCACGTGAAGGATGAGAAACCGGGCTATGCTGCGAGCATCGGCGGTGGCGGCGCCCCCACGACAGAGGTTGGCAAAGGAAAGATCGACTGGAAGGCGGTGTTCGAGGCGGCGAAAGGCGCGAAGATCCAGCACTACTTTGTCGAGCAGGAGCCACCGTTTTCGGAGATGCCGCCGCTGGAGGCGATCAAGGTCAGCTACGACTATTTGCACGCGCTGAAAGTCTGAGCGCGGAGTGTGCGGGCGGATTTTCGGGCTCAAGCGCCGGTTGACGCGCCTTTTTCCTTCTTGTGCTCGAGGGATTTATTTGCAGCGTCTAAAATTCCGTTCAAAAACGCAGGGGATCCTTCCGAGGAAAACTTTTTCGCAAGCTCCAACGCTTCATCTATAACGACTTTTACGGGCGCCGTGCCGAATCGCAGCTCAAAAATCGACAAGCGCAAGATGTTTCGATCGACGGCAGCCAAGCGCTCGAATTTCCAGTTCTCGGACAGGCTTGAAATGAGCTTGTCAGCGGTGTCCGCTTCAGCTACGGCTCCCTCGAAGAGCTGATCCGCAAACTCCCGCGTATTCGCGGCCGCGCGCGCGGATTTCCAAAAATGCTGCTTTACTTGCGCGGGCTTCTTGCGCGTCATGTCCCACTCGAAGAGCATCTGCAATGCGAATTCCCGCGATTTATGCCGGAGGGTGGTCATGTAGCCGTTAACCGCGCTTCGCGCGGCGATTGCCGGAAGAGGGATTCGCAACCGCAGACAAGGCCGGTTTGGAAGCCGGCAATTTTTTTGAAATGTGGGCCATCTCAATCGCAGCGACGCCAGCTTCATACCCTTTGTTTCCGCCCTTCAATCCTGCGCGGTCAATCGCCTGCTCCAGCGTGTCGCAGGTGAGAACGCAAAAAATCATGGGGATTCCGGTATCCATTTGCGCGAGCTGAATTCCACGCGAGGTCTCGGAGGCGACGTAATCGTAATGTGAGGTTTCGCCGCGCAGAATACATCCGACGCAAACGATTGAGTCGATGCGTTCGGTGAGCGCCAGCTTCTTCGCGGTAACGGGAATTTCAAAAGACCCGGGCACACGAATGACTTGAATTTGCTCTTCGGTTGCACCCGCGCGAGCCATCGCGTCCAGAACGCCAGTGAGCAGCCGGTCCGTGATGAAGCGATTGAAATCGCTCACGACGATACCAAAGCGCAGGCCTTCCGTTTTCCACTCTCCGCGCATCTCGCGCGGTTTCAGACTCCGGTCCGTAGGCTCCTCCGCCACCCAGTCACCCCAGTTTTATGATTCTTGATGTCAGTCGGTCAGAAATTCGTCGAAAAGAGAATTCTACCTGATATTGAACGATGCGAATGATGTCTCTTGAAATTGCCCGATCAAGGGGTCGCCAAGGCTAAGAGCTGGCCGCCGCTCGATTGCCGCAAGTCGTCGAGCCCGTATTCCGCGCGGTTAATCCATTCCGTTACGCGGTCTTCCGTCTCGTCTCCAGGGCGCGAAGAAGCTTCGGCGACAATAGCGCTGATCGTCAAGTCTTTTCCGTCCCACGAAGGACGCACATTCGCCGCCGCTTTCTTTAGCTTCTCGGCAAGAATCTTCGCGTTGTCCACGGACGTGTCCGGCAAAATGAAGGCCAGCGACCACGCCGTATATTTTACTGCAATGTCCGTCTGGCGGATGGCGGAGGCGAGCGCCTTTGCCAACTGCTCCATATAGCGATCGACCGGCTGATCTCCGTGCTGACGCAGAATTTCATTGCCGTGGTCGAGATGCAGGATCACCAAAGACAGCCGCGTATTCTGCGCGCGCGACCGGTTTGCCTCTACGAGCAGGCAGTCCAGATACGCGCCGCGGCTCAGGAGTCCCGTCTTTTCATCGGCGACGGCCAGCGAACGAACCAGCGACCGCAGCCGAGTGTGGTTCACCGAAAGCACCAGTTGATCGCCGACGGCCTGTAGAAAAAAACTCTCGTTTGGCTTCCATTTTCTGGCTCCCGGATCGCCCACAATCAGGGTGCCAGCGACCGCCTGCGTCTCTTTATCCGTGAGCGCCACACCCAACGCAGATTCCAACCCCAGTTCGCGCAAGACTGGCGCCTTCGCGCCCTGCAGCTCCACGCCGCCCAGGGGATCCGCGGGTGAGCTCGTCACCAGATGCATCAGAGCGGGGACATGCGCCACGGAAGCCGGAGAAATTCCCGGCGCGCAATATTCCGAGGTCAGATGGCCGCCATCAAGCGATCCGCCCACCGACACAAGGCATCGCGCGGCGTTCAAATGCTTCCCGACTTGCGCCGCCGTAGTTGCCAGCACCTCTCGCGGCGTGGATTGGCGGTACATGAGCCGGTTGATTTCAGCGATTGCGGCAAGGTCGCGGTGCGTATCGGCAGGCGAGGACGGAGTGACCGACGGCGCCGCGGGTTCGGGCGCTGACGGCGCAGGAGCAACAGCGGTGGGGGGCGGAGCAGGGGCCTGTTTGGTCGCAGCCTGCGTTCCATTCACCGATGACGGTTTCGCCGAACCGCTGGGCCACCAATTCGCCCGGTCGTAAAGAGCGCGCAACCGCTCGTTCTTTTCCTCCTCACCAGGGAAAAGTTGCGCGATGCGCTCAAGGCGTTCGACGGCTTTGGTTTGCAACGAATACTGCAGGAAGATTTCGACTTGAACGATCAAGTCTTCGAGAGCCTGCTGCGCCCGGGCTTCTTCCGTTGCGGGTGCCGCTACGCCGGCACTTGCACCCGCGCCTCCAAAACCTTCGGTCCGCGAAGAGACCGTTGCGGCTTTCGCGGCACGCGCCAGCACGTTCTGCAGGAAAGCCGGATCAACCTTTCCCTCTAGCTGCGCAATGCGCTCCTGATTGCGGTAGTCGTACGGATCGATATCGACGAGGCGGTCAAGCGCGTCGCACGCTTCGCGCATGCGGCCTGCGATGAGGTACAGGTCGAAAAGCTTCATCAGCGCGTCGAAGTATTTCGTTTCGCGGTTCAGCTCTTCATAGAGATGCGCCACGACTTCGGCCAATCGTAAGGATGCAGGATACGTTTCGGCGAGCTTATCGATGTGGGCGCACAGCTCCGGTTCCTTGCGCAGACTGAGCATCCAATCCTTGGTTTGCTCCACCAGAGCGATCGCTTTGTCCTCCTCTCGCTGTTTCAGATAGCCTGAGGCGACCTCAAAAAGCTTGCCAAAGTTTTCCGGCTTCTGGCGGTAGTACACCTGGAAGCATTCGGCGGCGCGATCGAAATTGGCAGTTCGCAACAATCCTTCGCCGAAGAGAGCGAGAAACGCAGTGTCTTTCTCATTGGGCGAAAAAGGGTCAAGGAGTGCGACGGCGCCTTCGGGGTCACCCTTGCGCAATCGAGCTTCAGCCAACAGCAATGCTCCCGTGCGATCCGCCGGCGCCAGCTGATGCGCGTGCTCAAAATATTCGATCGCCTGATCGAGGATTCCGGCCGCCTGCGTAAGTTGTCCCGCGCGAACGAAGCTGCGTGCAGCCAAGTCCGAGTGCTTCAACTGCTCAGCAAGTTCGCCCAATGCGACGTGCCGCGCCGGATTTTCCGGATCGAGCAGCGCCATGCTTTCATAGCACGCGAGTGCTTCGATGTCGCGCTTCTGCTCCTGGAAAGCGCTCGCGGCGGCTAGATATTGCTCGATCGCCTCGCTCGGACGGTTCTGGCGTTGCAGCAGCGCCGCATAACGCATCAGGCGGTCTGGAGGCTGTGGAAAGGGTCGCAAAAAGCGGGTATATATTGCACTTGCCTTGGCGGCGTCGCTGACTTCCAGGAGGCGGTCAAACTGGAGGCCGTAATAGGGAGCGGCCAGGCTGGGCTCGTTGAGCCGCGTATAGATGTCCGCGAGGGCTTGCAGAGCTTCCTGGTGCGAAGGAGCTTCTTCGAGAACACCTTGATAGTCCGCTACAGCATCGCGCAGCTTGTTTTTTTCAAGGCTGCGCCGCGCACGTTCAAGACGCTTCTGGGTATCTGTAGCCATCCGAATTGGCCGGTCGGCGCGAGGTTGCCGGGTGATCCAGGGCTTCGCAAGCGCACGGGGCTAAATCCCAATATATACCGGAGGGCAATGCGGGCGTTGGATGAAATCCAGGGGATGTTCCCTCGTGGCAATCCAGTTTTCGCCGGGTTGGCTGGACTAAAACGGCAGGCGGACGGAGAAAACGGTCTGGCGGACGGCGGAGTGAAAATGAGTGAGCGCAAACTGGGTGCCCGCGGCGAGCGTCAGCGAGACGCGGCCGCGGAGTGGGAAGCGGCCAGCCGAGATTCCAGGCGTGAAGTAGACCTGTTTCTTGTCATCATTCGGGCCCTGATTGTAGAAATTCGAATTGATTTCGATTTCGGGCCAGAACTTCCGCCAGCGACGATATTGAAGAGCGTTATTAAGAATCAGGCGCCTGCCCAAGAGAGATGTTTGGGAACTGGGCAGATCGCACCCGAACGTCCCTTGAAAAACGAAGTCGCCAATTCCCTTCCCGCCCGCGATGGTCGGCGTGATTACCGCGTGTGGAGACCCGTTCTTGCGGGCGCCGGTCGGGAAACTCGTACCGAGGAAGCCCGTCAGCTCGTAATCGCCGCGCTTGCGGTTGGCTGACAGAATGCGGAATTTGGCCATGATGGAGAAATCGCCAAAGCCGTCGCGTGCGGCGGAATGGTTATGGACGATATAGGGCGGAGGATTGATGCTGATTTCGACGCGGTCAATCGGGATTGTGGCAAAACCTTTGCTGGCGCCATAGTTGTCTTGAGTAGCGCCGCTGGGATTGGATTGCCAAGAAATGTCGTAGCGAAATTCCTGCTTTATGCGCGCTGAGGACGTAACGACGGGAGTGAGCCAGTTGGGCTGCTCGGATTCTGCGCGGAGAACGCGTGCGTCCCAGTTTGAAAAGAAGGCAGCGACGCGGTGACCTTCGTCTGCGCTGCTGGATTGGGCCTGGGAAAATGCGGATGGCACAAGGGTAACGGATATCAAAATCAGGGCACCTAGCGGAGGTGCGCAGCGTCGGATACGTGGCATGGGTTGGTGACAAGATTACCACGCGGCTCGGGGATGAGTGTGCGGGCTCGCGGGAAGAGATGGCAGGTGCAGGTGCTATGGAACCATTCTGCTTGGCGAGAAGAGAAAATGCATGCCGCACGGAAACCATTTTCCTTGCAAAGTCGGAGAGCAGGGTGCGAAACACTTGGGTTTGCGACGGTGGTTGTGCCACGAGACGCGTGATATGTTTGAATCACGCTTATGAGTTTTAAAGACAGGGTGCAGTGGCTGGCGCGGATGGCGCTGATTATTTTTGTGCTGGCGTCGGTGACGTTTCTTAGCGCGCTGATCGCTATTCGGTATGCGATTCAGGGGCGGGAGGTGACGCTGCCCGATCTAGTCGGGAAGTCACAGGAACAAGCGCAACGGCAGCTCAGCTCGATTGGAGTTGGCCTCAAAGTTGAGGATCGCGTTTACAGCAGTCTTCCCGTTGACGAGGTGGTACGGCAAAGCCCGCCGCCGAAAATGCGCGTTAAGGCTGGAGCAGACGAGCACGTTGTGTTGAGCCTCGGGCCGCAGAAGGTGACGATTCCGCTGGTCGAGGGGATGAGCGAACGGCTTGCACGGATACAGCTTCTGCGAAATGGAATGCAGCTCGGCGAGGAATCCACGGTGTATTTGCCAGGAGCGACGCCGGATACCGTACTGGATCAGGATCCAGAGCCGGGGACGGCCAACGCGATAAGTCCACACGAAAATATTCTAGTCGCCGCCGAACCGCCGCCTGCGGCTTACGTAATGCCGGAGCTCGATCGAAGCACGTTGACTGCAGCTGAAGCTAAATTGGCGACAGCGGGATTTAAAGTTTCGAAGATCACGTTAGAGCAGGCGCCGGGTGCCGAGCATGGCGTTGTGCTCGATCAAGTGCCGACGCGCGGGACGCGTGTGGACGCGAGCGTGCCGATTGAGCTTCACGTGGCGGAGTGACGCGGCGAATCCCCAAGGGCGGGAGCGGGGCTAGGCCGGCGGTATTTACGGTCATCGAGTCCCGAGCGTTGTTGATTGTAGTGTTGCCTTGATTTGCTGGCGCAGTCGCGCCGATTTCCCGCTTAAAGCCGCCTGAAAATCGCTGTAGCGTCTGCAAAATCGGCCATTTCGTGTGCTAGACTGCCGCTTAATCATGGCTTACGAACGCATTGAGATTGCGCCCTCGATTTTGGCGGCGGATTTTGCGCGGCTGGGCGAGCAGGTCCGCGAAGTCGAAAGCGGCGGCGCAGATGTGATCCATTTCGACGTGATGGATGGGCATTTCGTACCGAATATCTCTATTGGAATCCCCGTTTTGCAATCTATTCGGAAGGCAACCCGCCTGCCTCTCGACGTGCATCTCATGATCGAGAACCCGGAGCAGTACATTGACGCGTTCGTGCGCGCCGGGGCGAATCGTGTTCTGGTCCATCAGGAGGCAACGCCGCATCTCGACCGGGCGCTGGCGATGGCCCGCGAAGCAGGTGCAGAAGCGGGAGCGGTGATCAATCCCGCGACTCCCGTGGCAATGCTTACTGACGTGCTGGACAAGGTGGACACGGTCCTTATAATGTCCGTCAATCCAGGGTTTGGTGGGCAGAAGTTCATTCCGCGGGCGACGGAAAAAGTGGGGCAGTTGAACGAGCTTCGCGCGCGCCGCCGCGTAAGCTTCCGGATCGCGGTGGACGGCGGGATTGAGTTGGAGCACACATCGGAGTTGGCGCGGGCCGGTGCGAATACGTTCATAGCGGGGACATCGATCTTCCACACGCCCGATCCGGCGAATGCGGTCCGCAAAATGCGCGCGGCGGCTTTGGAAGCTACGCGCCAGATGGTATGAAATTGAGGGCAGAGGGGCGTTCATGAAGGGCAATCGCTTTATCGTAACCGTTGGGGCAATCGTCATTGCGGCATGTTCGTGCGGGAGCGCGTTCGGCCAAGGCAAGATCAAGGTGATCAAGCCGAAGCAAACGGCGAAACCGGCGGCTCAGCCTTCCTCAGAGCCCGACAAGGTGCTCTACGACCGGGCGATGACAGACCTGAAGAAGAAGCACTATGAGGAGGAGCGGTTAACTCTCGAGACGCTGATTAACACCTACCCTGACAGCGAATACCTCGACAAGGCAAAGCTGGCTGTCGCTGACTCTTATTACACCGAGGGCGGAGTTTCGAACCTGACGCAGGCCGTCGGCGAATACAAGAGTTTCATTGTGTTCTTCCCGTTTGACGACAAGGCGCCTTACGCGCAGATGCAAATCGGGATGGCGCATTTAAAGATGATGGAGAAGTCCGACCGAGATAACTCCGAAGCGTTGAGCGCTGAAGCAGAACTGCAGACATTCCTGCTGAAATATCCTGATAACAAGCTGGCTGCGTTTGCCGAACAGAAGCTGCGCGACGTGCAGGAAGTGATCGCCGACGGTGAATACAAGGTTGCGCGATTTTATTATCTGCGGCCGGACTATCAGGCTTCTGCGGCACGGCTGGTCGAGTTGACCGAGCGGTATCCGCTTTACAGCCAGAGCGACGAGGCGCTGTGGATGTTATCCAGCATCTACGCGAAGGCCAAAGCAGCGGAATCGAAGAATGAAGATCTGAGGAACCACTACGCCGATCTTGAGGGCAAGGTTCTCGACCGCCTTGTTGCGGACTACCCGCTTTCGCCTCGGGTCGCGGCGGCCAAAGAGGAACTGAAAGGCATGGGGATGGATGTGCCTGCCGCCGATCCCGCCGCAGTCTCGCGTATGAAAAGGCAGGACGCGTTCGTCAAGGCGCATCACGAGTCGCTTTTCAAAGAGCCGCTCGACATTTTGAAGTCAGGGCCGGATTTCTCGATGGCGGCGCAATCGGGAATGCCAAACCTGACGCCTCCGGCGGACTCGATTTCGGCTAAAGATATTCTGAGCCCGTCGAATTCGGGGCCGACCTTTAACCTCGCGGCAACCGCGGGATCGAGCAACGGAGGTACGGACCTGAGCGGCAGTTCGCCTGTGACCGATGCGAGTGACGCGGGGACAGTTACCGATCCGGGCCCGGCGGGCGATCCGAACGCGAACGGCGTTGTGGCGGCGCCGGCGGCCGGCACGGCCGCGCCGAGCGCCGCTTCGTCAAACGACAGTCCGGTGGGCGAGGTTGACGCGCCGACGACGGCTGCGTCCGATGCACCGGCCGCGCCGGCGACGACGGTGCCGGCAGCTTCGACCGCTGCGGTTCAAAATGGAGAGAGTTCGCAGCATGCGTCGAATACATCTCCGGATTCATCGTCTTCTTCCTCGAAACCGAACAAGAATGAGTCCTCAAGCAAGAAAAAGAAGGGTTTGGGCAAGCTGAACCCGTTCTAGAACTGGCCTTAAGGACAGTGCGTTCTTAGAACCCCTACTGACAACTCAAGCACCCTCGGCGATTGTGTTTGTTGACGCCCCCTGCCTGTGATGCTGCAATAGCAGTATCAAAACGGGGTCGGCGCGTTGCGCGCCTACTGAGGGTTCCTGTGCCGAAAATTCTGGTCGCCGACGACAACACAAATATTCAGAAGATGGTTTCGCTCGCGTTTGAAGAGCGGGGAATCGACGTGGTGTCGGTCGGAAACGGTGAAGCGGCCGTGCGGCGCATCCCGGATATGAATCCGGATCTCGTGCTGGCCGATATTTTCATGCCCGTGCGTAACGGCTATGAAGTTTGCGAGTTTGTGAAGAAGGATGAGCGGTTCTCGCATGTGCCGGTGATTTTGCTGGTGGGTGCGTTCGATCCGTTGGATGAGAAAGAAGCGCGCAGGGTGGGCGCCGACGGCGTCCTGAAAAAGCCCTTTGTGCCGCCCGATCCCTTGATCGCGATGGTGATTTCCGCTCTGGAGAAGAATCCCAAGGTCGCCGCGGAGATGGCGAAGGCGCGCGAGGTGATTCCTCCCGAGCCGGAACCGATACCGGCGATTCTTGAGGCGCCGGCGCGAGCCGAAGTCAAACCGCTGCCGGAATTTCCCGAGCCGAGCCCCGAGGAAGCGGCGCTGGTTTACGGATTCGGTTCCGGGAAGCGCGGGAAGGAAGATCCTTCCGGCGACCAGATCGGGCCGGTTTCGCTTCATGCCGAGGAAGAGGAAACGGAGGAGGACGATTCCGACGCGACGTCGCACGATTGGCGTCGAAATGCGATGGATTTCGAAGTGCCGGAGGAGACTTCAAAGAGTACGGCGTTCGCGCTGGATGACGAGTCGGCGACGGCGATGTTCCCTTCGGAAAGAGACGTACCGCCAAAGCATGTTCGTGTGAAGGAACATATGCCGCTGGTTGACACGGAGGCGGCAACGCGGATCGTTGCGGCTCCTTCGTTTGTGCCTCCGCCAGCCCCACCAGTTGCGGCCGCTCCGGTGAAGCTCTCGGATCAGCTTTCCGGGAAAGCTTCTGCACCGAGCGTTCCGGACTTCGCGCAATCATCCGCACCTTCGGTCGGGCCAGCCAACGCGCATGATAGTTTTCTCACGGCCACGATGTTGGGCACGATGCCACCTGCGCCTGCGGCGGCGCCTGTCGAGCCGCAGCAGAGTGCACCCCTTGCCGCTCCGCCCGTTTGGCCCACGGTGGTTTCCGCCTCGCCTGTTGCACCCGCGCCTGATTGGAAGGCTACAGAGCCGGTGCCTCCTGCTGCTTCGAGCTTCACGGAAGCGAAGAAGGTGAGCGAGAGCAAGCAAAATTCGCTGGCGCCCGAAGGAGTTCCTGTCGCGCCGGTGGTCGAATTCGAGACGGCTACGAGTTTTGCTACGCAAGGCACACATTGGATGGATGCGATGACGGCGGCGCTCAAGGATTCCCACCGGAGCGCAAGCGATGCGGACGATCCGACGCCTGCCGTTAAGATGGACCTTGACGCGCCGGAGCCGGTAATTGCTCCCGTCGCTGCGGCACCAGTTGTACTACCTTCAGTGGAAGCCGAACCCCCCGCCGTTTCCGAAGAGTTGGCCATTGCACCTGAGCCGATTCAGGCGGAACAAGAGGAATTTTTCGCGGATGAGAATGAAGGGGCCTCGGATTGGCTGCCCGTTGTCTCGGCGGAAACGAAGAAGGCGCCTACGGCGATGGAAGAGCCCGCGCTGGAGGCGTCCGGTCCCGCGCCTGTGAGCCATCTTGCGGCCGATCCTGAGTTGATTGAGGAGCCTGATGATTGCGGGCCGATCAGCAAAGATCCAGCGCTCGTCGAGCCGCCGCCCGTGCACGTCACGCCGGAGCCGCTTCTTGTGCATGAGGAATCGCAGCCGGCATCTTCGGGATATGGCAAGCACGAGGAGAAGACGGCACCTGCATTCGCTTTTGAAGCGCCCGCCCCTGCGGCTAGCGAGGATGAGTTTCATGCGGCGCTTGACGCTGAGCAGGCAGCCGATGAGCGGATTCCGACGATGCCACCGCCGAACCGCGAAGTTCTTGCTGAGATTCCCTTCCTTTCGCCTCCGCCGGAGTTTCTCGCTCCCAAAGCGGAAGAAGCCAAGCCTGTGGAACAAGACGTCGATGCCGTAGTACAGAAAGTGCTCGAGAAGCTCGAGCCGCACCTGCGCGATCTACTCTCGCAGGGCGTCAAGCCGCTGGTCGAGAACATCCTCCAGAACGAAACTGCCAAAAAGAGCCGTTAGTTTGAGCGCGGCTGCGCTGGCCGCCTTGTCTCCGTTTGCCATGAGGCAAAAGGTGCTTTGCGTTCGTTTGCGCCGCCCCGTATATTTGTAAGTTCACCTGTCCGTAAAACCAAAAACAAACAGGAAAGCATGGCCGAGATACCGAAGGCGTACGAACCGCAAGAGATCGAAGAGCGCTGGGCGAAGGCCTGGTTTGACGAGAAATTATTCCGGGCGGAGAATTCCGCGGACGGGCCTCCATTCTCTATCGCGCTGCCTCCCCCGAATATTACCGGCTCGATCCACATCGGACACATGCTCGAACATACGCAGATCGACATGCTGGTGCGTTGGCGTCGCATGCGAGGTTACCGAACGCTTTGGTTGCCCGGAATGGACCATGCGGGCATCGGAACGCAATTTGTGGTCGAGCGCGAGTTGGCGAAGGAAGGGATTCGGCGACAGGATTTAGGCCGCGAAGAGTTCGAGCGGCGCATCTGGCAATGGAAAGAAAAAAGCGGCGGTGCAATCAAGCAGCAGATGATTCGGCTAGGCGCGTCGTGCGATTGGACGCGGGAGAAATTCACGCTGGAGCCGGCGCTTTATCGCGCGGTGATCGAAGAGTTTTTGCGGCTCTATCACGATGAGCTGATTTATCGCGCGCGGTATATCGTGAATTGGTGCCCACGTTGCCAGACCGCCGTCAGCGATCTGGAAGTGGTGCACGTTGAACGAGCGGGGCATCTTTGGCATTTGCGGTATCCGCTGGTGGACGGATCGAGCGGCTCAGTCGTGGTTGCAACTACGCGGCCTGAGACGATGCTCGGCGACACAGCTGTGGCCGTTCATCCGGACGACGAGCGCTACAAGAAGCTGGTTGGGCGCAACGTGCTTCTGCCACTGATGGATCACGAAATTCCGGTGATTGTGGACACGTATGTGGATCGCGAATTCGGCACCGGCGTGGTGAAGATCACGCCTGCGCACGATCCGAATGACTTCGAAGTCGGCAAGCGCCACAACCTGCCGCAAATCGACGTGATGACGAACGATGGGCACATGAGCGCCGCGGCCGGCAAATATGCGGGGCTGGACCGTTTTGAGGCACGCAAAAGAGTGGTCGAGGACCTGAAGGCGCTTGGCCTGCTGGAAAAGATTGAGGACATCACGCATTCGGTGGGCGTGTGCGACCGGTGCAAATCGGAAATCGAGCCGCGCATTTCGACGCAGTGGTTTTGCAAGATGCGACCGTTGGCGGAGCCTGCAAAGAAGGCGGTGGTCGACGGGTTGATCGAGGTTGTGCCGGATAACCAACGGACGATTTTGCTCAACTGGCTCGACAACATTCGTGATTGGTGCATTTCGCGGCAACTCTGGTGGGGACATCGCATCCCCGTCTGGCATTGCGACAATTGCAGAGAGATGGTACCCGCGACGGATTCGAGCGTGGAGCTTTTCGAAGGACATGCGCGGGCGGCGGGCGTGCCGAAGAAATGCCCTAAGTGCAGCAGTTCCGCGCTCACACAAGAGACGGACGTGCTCGACACGTGGTTTAGCTCGTGCCTCTGGCCCTACTCTACGCTTGGCTGGCCGGACGATACGGCGGACATGCGGACGTTTTATCCCACGAGTCTGCTGATCAGCGGCTACGACATTTTGTTCTTCTGGGATGCGCGCATGATCATGATGGGGATGTATCTTTCCGGCGTTCGCAACGGCGCGCCGCCCAAGACCGATCCGGCGGAGACAATTCCCTTCCGGCGGCTCTACCTGCATTCGCTGGTGCGCACTTCGGAAGGCGCAAAGATGTCAAAGACTAAGGGCACGGGCGTCGATCCGCTGCAACTGACGCAGGAAAACGGAACGGACGCGCTGCGCTACATGCTGGCGAGCATGGCCGCGCCTGGGACCGATATTGTCCTCAGCGAAGACCGGATTCTTGGCGCGCGCGCGTTTGCGAACAAAATTTGGAATGCGGCGCGGTTTTTGTTTGTGAATCTGGACAAGCGCGAGGCGGAAGGCTTTTCGCTGGAGGAACTGGCCGGATTTGAGGTACGGGCGAAGGCACCTTATGCGCTAGCTGGCGCCGCTTCCCTGCCGCATCGATGGATTTTTTCGCGGCTGGCGGCGGTGATCGCGCAGGTGAACGATGCGTTGGAAAATTTTCGTTTTCATGAGGCGGCGCAGGCTATCTATCAGTTTTTTTGGGGCGATTTCTGCGATTGGTATATCGAGTGGGTGAAGCCGCAGCTTGGCGCGGCAGATCGCGATGTTGCTGTGCCGGCGTGGCGCAATATTTTTGCCGCGTTGGATGCAGCGTTGCGGTTGCTGCATCCCGTGATGCCTTTTCTTACCGAGGAGCTTTGGCATCGGCTGCCACAGCCGAGTGCGGCGCGTTCGATTGCGCTGGACCGCTTCCCTGAGGCGCGCGCGAACTGGGCAGATGCGTCGGCAGAGGCTGACGTTGCGACGCTGCAGGAGATCATCATTGCGGCTCGTAACATTCGCGCGGAGATGAAGCTCGATCCGAAGCGGAAAGTTTCCGCCGATTTTTCGAGCAGTCATTCGGAGGTGCGCACGTTGGCTCAGGAGCAGCAAGATTTGGTGCTGCGACTCGGCACACTCTCTGAGCTGCGCGTTTCCGAGAAGGCGCTCGATCCGGCTGGGGCGATGATTCGCTCGACGGCCCAATTTGATGTGCGGATCGCTTATGGCGAAGGGATCGACAAAGCCGCGGAGCCGGCAAAGATCAAGAAAGAGATTGAGCGGCTGGAAAAAGATATTGAATCGAAGAGCGCGCGGCTGGCGGATGAGACGTTTCGGAGTAAGGCGCCGGAAAATGTCGTCCGAAATATGGAAAATACGCTGCGCGAGCGCGAGATCGAGCTACAGAAGCTGCGGGAACGGCTGAAGCAGCTTGAGTAATCGTTAGTGATAGCTTTCCGATTGCCCGCAGCATTTACGATTATTCCGCTGGGTTTCAGAGTTTTGGATCCCACTTGACTGAATAAACGGAGAATATTCGATAGGGACCCGGCTCGCTGTCATTGAAGACTCCGTTTGTTACGTTCTTCTCGGCATCTTCGAACGAATTTAACAGGCAGTGAGAATTTGTCGGAAGTTCCCGCGCCAAATAGTTGCAGGAAAGAGGCGAACACCCCGGCACGTTTCTACAGGAGAAAGTGGCTACGTCGAAGCCTTCCAGTTCTTTGTCGGCAAGTACGATTACGTCCGTCTTGAATGCAGGATCGGCACCATAGGGATGCCAGGTTTTACCGTCAAACTCTTTCTCGTAAACCTCATAATAAAACAGAGTGGTTCCCGCGAGGTCAATCGAGTTTTCTCGGGCGATATCGCGGATTACGTCCGGTGAGTTGAACAACCAGAATCCGTTGTGTTTCCAGTAGTCAATATAATCATCGAATGCGCTAGACACGCATCCGGAGACGGAATAGATGTCAGTCACTTGGTCCGCCTGGAGCCAATCGGGCTTCGCGCACACTCGCTTTGCCATATAGCCAGCCGGAATCATAATGGCCGTATTTTACACGGAAGAGGAACACTTCGAATTTCAGTCTAGTACCTGATCAACGTACTCACTACGGTAGCCGCATCGCTTGTTCGCATGGCGTTGGTCGCGTATCCTTAGCCTTCCCCATGGCCACCAAACACGCAAAACCTTTGCCCGGGACGACGGACCGGCGGATCGACGCGTTGCTGACGCTGCTTGCCGAAAACACGACAATTGTGATCAGCGGCGCAAAGATCGCGAAAGAAATCGGCGTCTCGCGGCAGCAGGTTTTTCGCTGGATTGAGAAATTGCGCGCGCTGGGAGTGCGCGTAAAAGGCCATCCGCGCACCGGATATCATATCGAGCGCGTGCCGGATATTCTGGCGCCGCAGATGCTGAGCCACCGGCTGAGCGGGACGGCCTTTGCCAAGCGCATCCATCATTTTTTCAAAGCGGAATCGACGAACACGATCGCGATGCATCTTGGAGAGGCGGGCGAGCCGCACGGCGCGATTGTGTTGGCGGAAGATCAGACGGCCGGGCGCGGCCGTGCGGGACGAAGCTGGCTTACGGAAAAATCGGCGGGGATTTGCTGTTCTGTGCTCGTGCGTCCGCCGATTCCGCCTGCCCATGCGCCTTTGCTCACGATTGTGGCGGGGCTCGCAGTACGCGATGCTGCTGCGGAAGAATTGACGTCAAGTCCCGATATTCGCTGGCCGAACGATCTTCTCGTCCGGGGACGAAAATTCGGCGGTATTCTCACGGAGATGCATGCCGAGCCCGACCGTTTGCATTATGCGGTGATCGGGATAGGAATAGACGTGAATCAGAGCAAAATGCCCGCGGAAATTGCCGATATTGCCACGTCGCTGCGGATCGAAACAGGCAAAACTCATTCGCGGCTCGAGTTCCTCGTTCGCTTGTTGCGGAATCTTGACCGCTACTACAATCTTTATCTCAAGGACGGCTACGCGCCGATTTTGCGGCGTTTTGCGGAAGTTTCCAGCTACTTTCGGGGAAAGCGCGTGCGCATCACAACGGCGCGCGAGACGTTTACCGGGACCACGGCAGGGCTCGAATCGAGCGGCGTGCTTCGGGTGGCGCGCGACGACGGACGCGGCACGGAGGCAATTCTTTCGGGCGATGTGGCGGAGGCGGATTGATGTTGCTGGCGATGGATGTGGGAAATACGAACACGGTGCTAGGCGTATTTCGCGGCAAAGAGCTGGCAGCGGACTGGCGGCTAACGACGGCGCGCGATCAGACTGTGGACGAATACGGCATCCTCACGCGCGATTTGTTCACGCTGGCGGGACTTGAGCCGCGCGAGATCGAGGGCGTGATCATCAGTTCGGTGGTGCCGCCGCTGAATGGCACTCTTGCTGGAATGGCCGAACGGTATTTCAAGAAGAAGGCGCTGTTCATCGAGCCCGGAGTGAAGACGGGCATGCCGGTTCTGGTGGATGTGCCTTCGGAGGTCGGCGCGGATCGAATTGCGAATGGCGTTGCCGCGATCGAGAAATACGGCGCGCCGTGCATTGTGGTGGATTTCGGTACGGCGATTAACTTCGATGTTTTCTCGGCGCGCGGCGAATATATCGGCGGTGCCCTTGTGCCGGGAATCGGCATCGCGGCGGAAGCGCTATTTGCACGCGCGGCGCGGCTGTTTCGCGTTGAAATAAAGGATCCGGGCAAGATCATCGGGACGACGACGGCTTCGCAAATGCAGAGCGGCCTTTTCTATGGATACACGGATTTGGTCGATGGCATTCTTGGGCGCATCAAGAAGAATATCGGCGAGAAGGCGAAGGTGATCGCGACGGGCGGACAGGCGTCGCTGATTGCGAGCGCATCAAAGCACATTGAAAAAGTCGACGAGCATTTGACGCTAGACGGCCTGCGCATCATTTGGGAAAGGAATCAGGCTCCGGCGCAACGCGGCACGGGCAAGAAGAAATAGCTGTGGGATCGTTCAACTACTTCAATTACTTCACGGAAATCGAAGAACATTTCTGGAAAAAGCGCGGCGCGCATCTGCTGGTGTCGCCGCTCGATTGGGCAATCGTCGAGACATGGCAGAAGGCCGGAATCCCGCTGCCGGCTGTGCTGAAAGGGATTGACCGAGCATTCGAGAGCTGGACCCGTTCGAAACGCGCTGCCGGCGGGCGACAATTGAAGAGCCTCGCGTATTGCGTGGATGCGGTGCTCGACGCCGCGGAGGAAGCGCGCGAAGCCGCGGCGGGTACCGGTCCTGAGACGGGTAGCACGCAAGCGAAGGAAGCGTTCTCGCGCGAGGAACTAAGAAAATACTTTGAGCGCAACGCCGTGCGGCTGCGATCCAGCGCGCAGAAACGGCGCGAGCAAAAGCCCGCGCTGGCCGCGCGTCTTGACGAAATGGCGGCTCGCCTCAGCGATGTGGCTGCGACGATTGATGCGCCCGGCGCGCTCGATCTGGAAGATATCGAGCGGCGATTGACGGTGCTGGAAGAAAAGCTCTCGGCGGCGCTGGCGGCGGATGCCGACGAAGAAGCGATGCTTTCGATTCGGCGCGAAATGGATCGCTCGCTGGCGCCATACAGGCGTAAGATGTCCGCGGCGCAGTTGGCGCAACTCGAACGGCAATATGTGCAGAAGCGGCTGTTCGAATTGATGGACGTCCCCCGGCTCAGCTTGTTTTATCTGACGTAGGTTCGCGGCTTGGAATTTTGTTTTCTAAACGCTGGAGCAGACTCTGTTCTCAAAGCGATTTCTCGCCCGCTACAGCTATTTCCTTGAAAATCGATGCTTTTGCATGACTGCCTTTTGTGCGAGCGCTCGGGCCGCTTACGCGAATAGTATGGTTCCATGGAACTGAAGATCGAAAAACTCGTGTATGGCGGCGACGGGCTCGGGCACGAATCGGGCGCGACCGTTTTTGTGCCGTATGTGCTTCCGGGCGAAACTGTAGCGGCTGCTCCGCTCGAAACGAAGAAGAAATTTGTACGCGCGCGCCTTGAAAGTGTTGTGACGGCGTCGCCACAACGAATTGTTGCGCCGTGCCCATATTTTTCGGTCTGCGGCGGGTGCAGTTATCAGCACGTTCCCTACGAAGTACAGCTCGCTTATAAGGCGGAGATTCTGCGCGAGACGCTGCGGCGGATCGGCCACGTCGAGTGGACGGGCGAAACCACGACGCACAGTTCCCCTCCCTACGGCTACCGCAATCGCGCGCAATGGAAGATCAGGCCGCATGACAAACGCGACGCGTCCGGGAAAAAGACGTTCGAAATCGGCTACTTTCAGGCGAATTCGACGGCACTGTGCCCGATCGAACAGTGCCCGATTGTTTCGCCGCTGCTCGAGCGCAGCCTCAAGGCTCTTCGCGCTGCACTTGTGGCGGGTGAACTGCCGCGCGAACTGCGCGAAATCGAACTTTTTGCCGATTCATCAGACACGAAGCTGCTGCTGAACGCGACGTTTGCTGGCTTCCCCGCGCGTGCCGAGGAGCATGCGGCGAAATTCCGGGCGCTTGTGCCTGAGATTGAGAGCCTGCTGTTCCACGACCCTGCGCGCGAGCGCATGGAGCTCGATGGTCCGGGCTTTGTCACGTGCGAAGCCACGGGCGAACAATTTCGGGTCGGGCACTTTTCGTTCTTTCAAGTGAACCGGTTTCTTACGGACGAGTTGGTGAGGACGGTCGTCGGCGGTGCCTCTGGAGCAGCCGCGTGCGATTTATATGCGGGCGTCGGACTATTCTCGGTGCCGCTGGCGCGGCGATTTCAGCGCGTGATTGCGGTCGAATCGAATCCTGCGGCAGTGCGCGATTTGGAATCGAATGCTTCGCAGGCAGCGGGACTTCTCGTGCGCACGGCGGAGGTTGAGCGCGCGATCGAACGCATTAAGGACAAACTCGACCTGATCGTGCTCGATCCGCCGCGAGCGGGACTTGAACCTGGTGCGGCTGCGCGTCTGGCGCGAATGGGCGCTCAGCGCATCACCTACGTTTCGTGCGAGCCGCCCACGCTCGCGCGTGATCTTGCCGTGATGCTGCAAGGCGGCTATGAAATCCGCAGTGTCGATCTGTTCGATCTTTTTCCTCAGACGTTTCACATGGAAACGGTTGTGAAGCTGGAGCGCCACGCGTGAAACTGCCGGTGCTGTGGCTCGCGGCGGCACTTGCCGCGGGTATTGCGTTGGCGCGCCACTCTCATTTTTTCGTTGCTGAATGTGGGGTCGCTGCGGCGGGTTCCCTGCTCATCGCGGCTATTTTTCTGTGGCGCAAGCACGCTGCAATTGCGTGGACTATCGCTCTGGTCGCGTGGGCCGCTACGGGAGCCACTGCTGCGTGCGTTCAAGCGGCGAGAGTCGACCCTTATCACGTCGAACAGCTCATCGCGCAGAACCGGCTCGACCCGTCATCGCCTTTGCGCTGACAAGGACGGCTGCGCGGCGATCCGGCCGACCGGCCATGGGGCCGCGAATACTTGATCGATCTCGAACAAGTGGAAGCCTCGGGCGTTGCGATGCCTGTTCACGGCGGCCTGCGCGTGACGTTGTATAGCGACGACCTAGACGACTGGGGTAATGCTGGGGGTCTGCAGGCAGGCGATCGCGTGGAGGCCCTCGTTAAGGCGCAGCCGCCGCACGATTTCAATGATCCGGGCGCGTTCGACACGAAAGGCTATCTCGCGACGCAAGGCATCGACCTGACCGGTTCGTTGCGAAACGCTAAATTATTGACCCTGATTAGCCGCCCGCCGCATGGGCTTCGCCAATGGCTCGCGCACATTCACGGCAGTCTCTTGACGCGCATCGACAACCTATTTTCGCGGCAGCCTGAGAGCGCCGCATTGTTGCGAGCAATGTTGCTCGGCGACCGGAGCTTCGTCGATACCACGACCGTTGTCGCGTTCCAGAAAACCGCTGCGTATCACATCCTCGTAGTGGCGGGTCTGCACACGGGCGCTTTGGTCGTTTTTCTTCTTTGGCTGTGTCACCGATTGAGGCTGAGCGTCGCGCCTACAATTCTGATCACGCTCGGAACACTCGCGGCTTACGTGGGCGTGGTCGAGGATCGTGCGCCGATTCTCCGAGCAGCGTTGATGGCGACGATTTACCTGCTGGCAAAGCCGCTATTCCGGCGGATTGACCTGCTGAACGTTGTCGCGCTCGCGGCGATTTGCCTTCTCATTTGGAATCCTACGTTTATCGCCGATTCCGGATTTCAGCTTTCGTTTTTGGCTGCCGGTGTGATCGCGGCGCTCGCCCTGCCATGGATGGAGCGAACGACTGCGCCTTATCTGACGGGTCTGGCGCATCTGGGCGACGTGACGCGCGACGTGGTACATCCACCGAAAATTGCGCAGTTCCGAATCGAGACGCGGGCTGCGGCAAAGTGGCTCTCGACGCGTTTTCCGCGGGCGACCGGTTCGCGAGCGACGGTGCTACTTACCTTTCCTACGCGCTTTGGCCTGCGACTATGCGAACTTTTCTGCCTTTCGGTTGCGATTCAACTTGGAATGCTGCCGCTGCTGGCGCAGGATTTTCACCGCATCAGCGTCTCGGGCCCGATCAGCAACATTCCGGCCGTATTGCTTACGGGCGTCATCGTGCCATTGGGATTTGTGTGTCTGGCGGCTTCGTTCCTGTGGTCGCGCGCGGCGATTCTTTTGGCGCGAGTTCTCGTGTGGCTCACGCTAATCCTGCTTCACTCGATTCAATGGTTCAGTCGACTACCGCACCTTTCGTACCGCATTCCGGGGCCGCCGGTGTGGGTTATGGTCGGATTTTTTTGACACTTGCGGCGGTTGCCGCGCTGGGCAGGCAGGTTGTGGCGCAGCGGCGCGGGCGAATCGCACGGCGGAAATTGCCTTCGCCAGTCGCATGGCAGGAATATCTGGCGGCTGCTGCGCTTATTGCAGCGGGGCTGCTCATTGCGATTTGTCCGTTTGCTCCGCGGCTCTCACGCGGCAAAACCGACGTGACAGTGCTGGACGTGGGCCAAGGCGACTCGATTTTCGTTTCGTTTCCGGACGGCGAGACGATGCTCGTTGACGGCGGCGGACTCGCCGGATCTGAATGGGTTAAGGGGATGCGGTCGGCGCCGGATGTGGGCGAAGAGGTCGTCTCGCCTTATCTTTGGTCGCGCGGAATCAAGCGGCTGGATATTGTGGCGCTGACGCATGCACACGAAGACCACATCGGAGGCCTGGCGAGCGTGCTCGAGAACTTCCAGGTCGGGCAGCTCTGGATCGGGCGGGACGAGAGCACGGCGGAATTTCGAAATTTGCTTGCAGAAGCGAGCCGGCTCGGCGTGACGGTCATTCACAAATCGGAGGGCGAGGATCTCGCGTGGGCGCGGTACGCGGCAGCGTGTTATGGCCGCCCGCCGAGGATCCTGTCGATGAAGCGTCGAATGACGACTCGCTGGCGATGCGGATCAAAGACGGCGCAACCAGTTTTTTGTTGACGGGAGATATCGAAGCAACGGAAGAGCGCAAAATTCTGGCCGAGAACGTGCCGCTCGCTTCGGACTTTCTCAAGGTGCCGCATCATGGCAGCAAAACCTCGTCCACCGAGCTATTTTTCGAAGCCGTCCGGCCGCGCTTTGCGGCTGTGCCCGTCGGCGCGAACAATGCGTACGGACACCCATCGGAAAGCGTGGTCGAGCGATATGCGGAGGATGGCGTTCAATTGTTGCGCACGGATCGCAATGGGGCAATCACTGCTTCAAGCAACGGCCATGAACTGGCAGTGCGGGCGTTCGTTTCGCCGGAAGCCAGCTCTGTGCTGGCGCAGAACGGCAAGCAGGTTCAGTAGCCGAAGCGATGGCGAATGTACATCCGTAGCCAGATAACGCCGACGCCCAGTGCCGTCCCGATGAATGCCTTATATTCGCGATTGCGCGAGTATTGATTCCAGGAAAAGCTCGCGGCCGGTCCAACGGATTTCGCGGTAAATGACGGGAAAAAGAGCGGCACGCGTTTTGCGTACTCGTCAAAGGCCGCGCCGAAGCGCTTGCGAAGATCTTCTTCCTCATTGCGCATGACAGCGTAGTAGAAAACAGAAAAATAGACCGCTACGAGGATACCTGCCCAAAGGGAATCCCCGGCAATTACGAATCCGGCGGCAAGGATTGCACTGCCCAGATAAAGAGGATTCCGAGTTCGCGCGTACGGGCCTGACGTGGCGAGTTCGCGGTCCTTGCGCAAATAGCCCGACGCATAGCCGCGAATCGCCAGTCCGAATGCCGACACGATGGCGCCGATCAGGATCATTCGCGGGGTCGGCGACGCGAGCACCAAAAACAGTACCGCGACCGGATAGCCCGTTCGCACACGCCACCGCATCCAGAATTTTCTCTGCGCCAAACATCACTCCGGAAATTTCACGCCAACCGCTCGAATCGCAAACGGTTACTCTAACAGAAGACACCGCAGTGACAACCGAAGATGGTGCGTTCGCTCTACCCCAAGGTTCGGACACGAGCCAATCGAGCGTTGATTGCATTCACCGCTTGCTGGACTGTAATTGAAAGCATCGAAGGCGCAAAATCTTTGCCGCGTTTATATGTGGTGACGCTTGCGCCGGGATTCCGCACGCTTATATCTTCTTGCGAAAACGGCCCGTTTCGCGCAGGGTCGGTGGGGCCAAAGAACCCGATGGTCGGCGCTCCCAACGCAGACGCAAGATGCAGCGGCCCCGTGTCCGCCGAGACGACAAATTTGGCGCGCCGCAAAAGCGCCATCAGCGGCCCCAATCCCAATTCGATCAACGCGAGCGGCGAATCGCCCGCAGCGCGCTTCGCCTGCTGCGCGAGTGGCTGTTCGCCGGGGCCAAACGTCAGGACGCCACGCCAGCCGTGGCTTTCGTAAAGGCGCCGGTGCAATTCACCGTACCGTTCGGCGGGCCAGCACTTTGAACGCCAGCCTCCGCCTGGGTTAAGAACGAAAAATTCCTTCAGCTCGTGCAGTGCCAAGGCACGCGATGCGATCTCGTCGTCTTCGGGTCGAATTGCCAACGGGAAACGCACGACCGAGCCGCCCGCTCCCGCCACTTCGACGAGCGTCAGGTTGTGGTCCACTTTATGCGGACCGCGCGGATTGAGTGTTTCAGTGTAAAGCAGTGAGGCTAAGCCTTCGCGCGCATAACTGCTCTTGAAGCCGATTCGCCTCGGCACGCGCGCCCAAAACGGCAGCAAAGCCGATTTGTAAAGCGCCTGGAAATCGATCGCGCACGAATACTCTGCGCTGCGCAGTTTTTGGACCGTCGCGCGAATGCCTCCGGCGCTTTTTCGGTCGAGCACGATCACGTTTGAAATGTCCGGATTGCCTTCGAGGAGCCGGGCCCATTTCGCATCGACAACCCAATCGATGCGTGCCTCGGGAAATGTGTCGCGCAACGCGCTCGCGGCAGGCAGCGCATGCACAATATCGCCCAGCGATCCCAGCCGCACGAGGAGAAATTTTGCTTCAGACATCGGATTGAGAGCGGAGGCGCGCGAGCAAGTCGCGCGTGGAATGGTCCTTCCGGTCGCCGACGATCGCCGCGCGTATGCCGAGCGCGTCCGTGACGTCGCGCTCCGGGACGCTGCCAGCAGAATAGTCTGTCCCCTTGGCGTGGACGTGCGGCTGAAGTTCGCGCAGCAACGCGCGGACGTCCGGCTCATCGAAGACGACGACGTAATTTACCGCTACCAGCGCCGCCACCAGAGCCGCACGAGCGCGCTCAGTAAGGATCGGCCTCCCGTCACCTTTCAATCGTTTGGTGCTCGCGTCAGAATTAATGCCCACGACGAGAATGTCGCCCTCCGCCCGCGCCGCCTGCAAATACCGCACGTGGCCGACGTGAAGCAAGTCAAAGACGCCGTTGGCAAAAACAATGGTTTGCCCAGCGCGGCGATGCTCGGAAAGGATGTCGCTGAGGCCTTCCCGCGAGACGATCTTTTCGCGTGTGTCCATGGAATGTCAGCGCTGGGCCGTCGCTTCGGAGCGCAGCGCCGCTTCCAATTCGGCACGCGTCACCGTTGCTGTGCGGCGCTTCATTACCACGATGCCACCCGCGTAGTTCGCAAGGTATGCCGCCTCCAAATAAGAAGCGCCCGCGGCGAGCGCCAGCGTAAAAACTGCGATCACCGTATCGCCCGCGCCGGTGACATCTACGGCTTCCTCCGACCCGTAAATGGGAATATGATGAGCCGTCCGCGATTGACCGGCCTTTGCATCCGCCCTTTGAAACAGGGCAAGGCCATCCTTGCCTCGCGTCACGAGCAGTGCACCAAGTCCGAGTTCCTCGCGTGCGCGCCCGCCAATCTCGTCGAGTTTTGCAACATTCGATCCAATCTCCGTGTGGTAGGCCGCTTGAAGCTCATATTCATTGGGCGTCGCGGCTGTGATTCCAGAGCCGCGATATTCGAGCAAACGGTATCGCGAATCCAGAGTGATTCGCTCGGCGCTCAGCTTCTGCACTAAAGCGGGCGTAGTGGCGCCAAATCCGTAGTCGGAGACGAGCACGGCGTCTACGGCTGATGCCGCGCGGCGGGCGTTCCGCTCCAACTTCTTGATGGCCTCGTCCAGCAATGCGCCCGAAGGTTCGCGATCCACTCGCAATACTTGTTGCGCAGTGGTGTGAGTCCAACCCGCGAGATAACGCGTCTTCACGGGCGTGGTCCATCCCTTAATGCGAGAAACGCCGCTCGCGTTGATCTTTGTCGCCCGAAAGCGCTCGAGCAACGTTTGGCCTCCAGCGTCGTAGCCCACGACGCCAACGGCAAGGACATTCGCACCCAGCGAAGCCAAATTCATCGCCGCGTTTGCGCCGCCGCCGGGATACACATCCGTGCGCCGGTGGCGCAATATCAGCACCGGCGCTTCGCGCGAAACGCGCGATATGTCTCCCGAGACAAATTCATCCAGGACGAAATCTCCTAGTACGCATATCGTTTGCCGCGAAAACGCGCTCACAATCTCGAGCAGCCTTGCTAAATCAACGGAAGTATCGGCGTGACGCGAACTCGTGACGGCACGATGACGGGTACGGGGCAAATTTTCTCCTCAGTAATTCACAATCGATGAAGCGAGAAAATAGCATAGAAGGGGCAAACGGGCCAAATCACGTTCCGCCGATGCCAGCGCCAATCGCTTTCGAACGGGAAATCGCCACATTCGTCTCGATTTCGCGCCAAAAGTCTTCGGCTTTATCGAACTGCATCGAGATTCGGCAATAGGCAATCTCCGCCGGAAGCGATTGCACCGATGACAAATTAAAGCGGTCTTTTTCGGTGCAGAGCAGGGCGTCCGCGCCTGCCGTGCGCGCCTGTTTTGCAAGCTCATCGATTTCCGATTGCGTATAGCGATGATGATCGCGAAAAAAGCGTGGGCCGCAAACTTGAAAGCCCCACTCGCGCAGGTCGGAACCGAAGGCCGCCGGATTCCCGATTCCGCAAAAGGCAAACCATTTCCGCCGCCGGGCGTCTTTGACGTCTATCTTGCCATCATCGCTGATCGACCGCATCGAATCGAGCCAGGGTCTTGCGTAGAAAATCGGGGCGTTGGTTTCACGCCGGACGGCGGCTTCCACCGCGGGCGCGCGGCTGCTGCGTGTAATCACAATGACGTGCGCACGACGCAAAGCCGTCTTTGGTTCGCGCATGAATCCCGCCGGCAGGAGCCGGCCGCCGCCAAATGGGTTCATAGCGTCGATCAGTACAATGTCCACATCGCGAGCCAACTGCAAATGCTGAAATCCATCGTCGAGCACGAACCATTCAATTCCCTGCGCAACAAGATCGGAACCGCGCGCATATCGGTCGGCGCCGACGCCAATCGTAATCCGGTCGCCTAATCGCGCTTTGAGCAGCCGCACCTCATCGCTCGTCGGTCCGTCGGGCCCTGTCGTCCCGCGATATCCGCGCGTGAGTATGCCAGTCCTTTTGCCGTCGTCGAGCAGGCGCTGCGCGATCCACAAAACCATCGGCGTTTTTCCCGTACCGCCGACGGTCAGGTTTCCCACGCTGATGACGCGCGCGTTCAGCCTTTTCGATTTCAGCAGGCCAATTTCGTATGCACAGGCGCGCAAGCGCGTCGCGGCGCCATAGGGCACGGTCAGAGGCCAAACGAGCGTTTGCTTGAAATTCACGCGGCGCTTCCCTGCCGACCGTCTAAAAGCTCGCGAATACGTGCGAGAGTGCGTGCTGTCGCGCCGGCGTTGCGCGCGGAAAGCCCGCGCGCGGACTGCCCCATGCGTTCACGGAGTGAGTCATTCTCAATGAGCTGGACCCAGACCTTTCCGAGCTGCGGGCCGTTGCTCACCTGAACTCCCGCATTGGCCGCAAGAAATTGCTCCGCCATCTCGGAAAAATTTTCCATCGAACGACCGAAGACAGGCGGTTTGCCGAACCATGCGGGTTCGAGAATATTGTGGCCGCCGGAGGGCACCAGGGACCCGCCCACGAACGCAGCGTCCGCTAAGGCATAAACCGCGGCGAGCTCGCCGATTGAATCGAGCACGAGGACATCCGTATTCTCATTAAGCGGCTTCGCAAGGTCCAACTGGCTCCGGCGTATCACGTTCCAACCAGCCTCGGCGGCCAACCGAGATGCGTCGTCAAAGCGATCGGGCTTACGCGGCGCGAGAATCATCAGCGTCCGCCGCCATTGCCTCTGCACCGCATCGTATGCAGCAAGCACAGCTTCTTCCTCACCGCTCACAACGCTGCCTGCGACAACCACCGGCCAGCGCTCCTGCGCTTTGATTTGCTCCGCCAGCCACAGGCCGAACTGGCCCGGTGGGGGCGGCGATGCGTCATACTTCAGATTTCCCGTTACAAGAATGCGCTCTTCCGGCGCGCCCATTTCGGTCAGACGGGCGGCGTCCTCTTGCGTTTGCGCTAAAAATATTGCCGCGTAGTGAAGCGCCTCAGTGAAAAAATCTTCCAGCAGGAATTTCCATCGCCTATATCGCGCGAAGGAGCGCTTCGAAATTCGCGCATTGGCAAACACAACCGGAACGCCCGACTCATACGCCTCGCGCAAAAAATTCGGCCAGATCTCCGTCTCCATGATGATCACAGTTGCCGGGCGGATTGCGCGCAGCGCACGCCGTACCGCGCCGCTGCAGTCGAGCGGAAAATAGAACACACCAGTGGCCGATTTAAGCCGCTCGCGCGCAAGGCGCTGCCCGGTTTCCGTCGTGGTGGAAACGAAGACCGGCCGTTCGGGATATTGCTGCTTCAGTTGCGCCACGATCGGCTGTGCTGCAAGCACTTCGCCAACGGATACGGCGTGAATCCAGATCGCGCCACCGCCCGCGCATACCTGCACGATATCGTCAGGCACGCGGCCGAGCCTCTCGCGGAGCGTTTGCAAGGGCTCGCCCCGGCGCCAACCGCGAAGTGCGTAATAGGGTGCCAGTGCCAGCATCGCGAGCGCGGTAAAAAGTTGGTAAAAAAGCATCATGAATGGACTGCGGCGTCCGACCGGAGCAAGCCGATGTGCGGCCCGGGCGTGGGGCGATTCGAAAGCCGTAACGAACGGGATTTACGTATCAGCAAGATGCGATTATAGTTGCACTCGTTCAAAACGCGCACAACTTCCCTTGCGCGACCGGCATCGGACAACGTGACAACATGAGAATCCCGCTACTGTTCGCCGCGCTGGTTCTGTCGGGGGGCAGCGCGTTCGGCCAGGCTGCGCAGCCTGCCGCATCGCCCGCCGCTCTGCCCCAGGATAAACACGAGGGCGTCACCATGTCCGTTGATGCGTATACGAAGGTTGCGCGTGGCAAGGAAACGTTCGGCAAGGCGAATCCGCTGGCTGTCGGTATCCTTCCAGTGGAGGTGTTCTTCAAGAATGACACCGATCTGCCCGTCAAATTGGATTTGGACACGATCCAGCTTGAAGTACATTCGGGCGGCGGCGACAGACATCAAGATATCGATTGGCTTGAGCCGGTTCAGGTCGCGACAGCGGTTGCACACCCCAAAGGTCCCTCCGAGCCCAAGGTACGGCGATTCCCGCTCGGTGTGAGCCTTCCAAAAGACGATAAACGAGACAAGATGCTCGAAATCCTGAAACCGCTCGCGCTTAATTCGGACATTGTCCCGCCGGCGGGCACGATCCATGGGTTCCTGTTCTTCGACGTCGCCGGCCAGATCCCCGCACCCGGCGAGGCCACTCTTTACGTACCGGATTTGACGGTTGCCACGTCTAATAAACCGCTGATGTTTTTCGAAGTCGCGCTCCAGAGCCCTGGCGCCCCTCAGCAGTGATGCGACAATTATCCAGCGCCATGGGTATCCAGCGCCATGGGGATTGGCCGTTCGAAACAGGCTGGCCGACGTGTTTGCTTCGGCCTATTGCCCCGGTTATGATGGATCCTTCATGCGAATCTTAGCCCTCAGCCGCCTCGCAGCCCTAGTTGCGATCGTCCTTCTTGCGGCCTTTTGCGCGCATGCGGCGGACGATCCCGGCATTTTCCCGCTATCGGAAGTGCATCCCGGGCTCCAAGGCTACACCGACACGATTTTCTCGGGCGATACAATCGAGCGCATCGACCTGGAAGTAATTGGGGTGCTCCACAATGCCGTCGGACCCAAACAGGACGTGATTCTCGTGCGACTGATGGGAGATAAAGTTGCGCAAACGGGCGTCGTGGCAGGCATGAGCGGCAGCCCGGTTTATTTCGACGGCAAACTTGCTGGTGCCTTGGCGCTTAAACTCGGCACTTTCACCCGCGAGGCGATCGGTGGCGTGACGCCCATTTCGGAAATGATTGACGTGGAGAAGTCCGCCGAGGCCGCCACGTCCGAAAAGCGCGGCCTCACGGCAATGACGGCGCCAACGCAGACAACGATTCCGCAAAATTTCGCGCACGATACAAGTGTCGGCGGCGGGCAAACGCTCGTCCCGATCGAAACGCCTCTGATTTTTACGGGTTTGTATCCGCAGACGCTCGCGCAGTTCAGCAACGTTTTTTCGTCCTGGGGCATGGCGATGTCGGCAGGAGGCTCTGCCGCTCCGGCACCGACCGACCCTGACATTAAGCCCGGTGATATGGTCGGCATCGACCTGATCCGCGGCGACTTCTCCGTGAGCTCCGGTTGCACCGTCACGATGGTCGACGCTGGACATGTTCTCGCCTGCGGACATCCGGTCTTTGGATTTGGGGCGGTGACGATGGGCCTTTCGCGGGCGCACGTGGTGATGACTTTGGCGTCCGCGCAGGAATCGACCAAGATCATCGACACGGGCGGCGAAATCGGTACGCTGACGCAAGACCGCCAGACGGCCGTGATGGGCACGCTGGGCGCCGGTCCTGCGATGATACCCGTTCACCTGACGGTCGACTCGGCGGGTGGGCAAAAACAATACTCCTTTGAAGTAGCGCCAATCGCGCAGCTCACGCCGCAGCTCGTGGCCATTGCCACGTACAACGGCATCACGGGCACCCCCGAATACGCTGGCGGGAAGACGCTGGAACTAGATGGCACGATCTCGATAAAAGATCACTCGCCTGTTCAACTGGAGAATACGTTCTCGGCAACTGATGCCGCTGCGCAAACGGGCCTTTCCGCCGCTCTTTCCGTACAACAAACTTTTTCGGACATCTACTCAAATCCGTACGAAGTGCCTCAGATCAAAAATATCGATCTGCATGTCAAGGAATTGACGGATCGCCGTTGGGCGACCATCGACAGCGTCTGGACGGAAAAGACCGAGGCGCATCCCGGCGATAGCGTCGATATTAAAATCTTGCTGCGTCCATATCGCGGAGCAGCCTTCGTGCAGGACATTCCCATTACGATTCCGGCACAAACCGCGCCGGGAAATGTGGCGGTTGTGGTGAGCGACGCATCGTATTTGAATCGCAATGTCCAGCTTGCAGCGTTCACCTCCGAAGGCAAATTGCCGGGCCTCGAACAGCTGATTTCCCTGGTCAACCAGGAGCGGCGCAACGATCGCCTTTATGCGACGCTGCTGCAGGCGACCCCGACGCTTCTCGTCGACGACAAGCAGATGCCCAACGTGCCTGCGTCTGCCATCAATGTGCTCGATCAGCGCCCGAATCCGGCGGGAGCGCGGCTCCAGTTGCAATCGGCGGCCGGTGAATGGTCAGTTGATATGCATCAGGTGATCTCGGGTCAGCAGTTCGTGACGATTGCGATCAAGTGAGATTGCGCACGTAGGCGCGTTTTGTTGGCGCGAAAGCGCGAGCCGCCAGTCCAACCAGGCATCCCCAAGGAGAAGTTTGCGAATGACTCCTCAAAGACTAATTTTGTGCGCCCTGGTGGCTTGTCTGCTGCCCGTGGCGGCCAAGGCCGAACACACGCGTTTCTGGCGCCAGTCGGACTATAGCGATTTCCAGCGCGGAACAGCCGCCGGCGTGGCGGTCCGGAGCGACGGGAAGATCACCGTGGCTCCTCGATTCGAATCGTTTGCCGACCCGAATATGTCGTTCCTATGGACGTTGCGCCTAGATCCCCAGGGGCGCCTTTATGCCGCGGGCGGCTCGGACGCGAAAGTGCTCCGCTTCGATTCGGCGGGTAAACCGACCACGGTTTTTGAGTCTTCTGAGCTTGCGGCGCAGGCAATCGCATTCGATTCCAAGGGCAACCTCTTCGTCGGTACGTCGCCGGACGGCAAAGTCTACAAAGTCACGCCCGATGGAGCAAAGACGGTCTTCTTCGATCCGAAAGCGAAGTACATCTGGTCGCTTGCCATCGATTCTCAAGGCGATGTCTTCGTCGGCACAGGCGACAAAGGACAGATCCTGGTTGTTTCGCCCGATGGAAATGGCAAGACGTTTTACGATAGCGACCAGCGCCACGCGCGCGCCCTCGCGCTTGATGCAAAAGGAAATCTGCTCGTCGGGACCGAGCCTGACGGCCTGATCCTTCGCATTCCGGTGATTCGCAAGGGCCCCTCCGCGGCGCCCGAAGCGGGCTCGCCCTTTGTGCTTTACGAGACGAGCAGGAAGGAGGTCACTTCCCTCCTGACGGATTCCGGCGGGAATATCTATGCCGCCGCAATCGGCGAGAAAACTCGCGGATCCAACGTTCCTCTTACGGCGACCGCCCAACCGGCGCTTCCCGCCGCTGCGAGACAGGCCGCGCCGGCCGCTCCAAACGCACAGGTGACGGTCACCGTGCAGGAGCAACAGCCGCAAGCGACACTTTCTCAGCCAAGTATTCCGGCATCCTTTCTCGGCGCATCGGCCACGGGAGCCCAAGTCGTGAAAATCGCTCCCGACGATTCCCCGCAGCAGCTGTGGTCGTCACCTGACCAAATCGTTTTGTCCCTTGGACTCTCGCCCGACGGCAGACTTTTGCTCGGCACCGGCAATCACGGCGATATCGTTCGATTGGAAGGCAATGGGCTTTACTCCAACATCGAGCAGACGTCCGCGATGCAGGTAACCAGTTTCGTTGCCGCGCCCGATGGAAAAATTTATGCAGCGACTGCGAATCCCGGCAAAATCTTTACGGTTGGGCCTGGCCTCCAACCTGACGGGACCTTCGTCTCCAGCCCCTATGACGCCTCGATCTTCTCGCACTGGGGACGCCTCGCGTGGTGGGGAGAAGACGGTGCCGCGCAGGGCCGCGTGGAATTCTACGTTCGGTCGGGCAACACATCGAATCCCGAAAAGAATTGGAGCCCGTGGGCAGGTCCTTACAAGTCCGCGTCCGGCGCGAACGTCACTTGCCCTGCGGCGCGCTTCGTGCAGTGGAAGGCCGTTTTCCTCAATGCAGACAGCGGCGGGCAGCCTTCACTTTCTTGGGTCAGCCTCGCGTATCTTCCGAAGAACGTCGCGCCCGTGATCGACGCGATTGCCGTGCAGGACCCTGGCATTCGAGTTTCGGGCTTTTCGCAGCAGGGCGGAAACACGACGCCCGTTCACCTCCGTACTCCCGGCTCCGATGCCGATAGTTCGAACCAATCGGATGAGGATGGATCGGTAGGCCGACAGTCGCGCGTCGAGATCCTCCCGCAGGCCGCGGCAGACCATGGATACGAGAGCGTCCTCTGGAGCGCACACGACGACAATGATGATACGCTCACATATTCGGTCTATTACCGCGGCGAAGGCGAGAAAAACTGGCGATTGCTGAAGGACAAAATCGCGAGCGAATACTACTCATGGGATACTTCGACGATGCCCGATGGCGCCTATTACTTGAAGATCGTTGCATCCGATGCGCCCTCGAATCCGGCGAATGAGGCGCTCACGGCAGAGCGCGAGAGCGACCGCTTTATCGTCGGAAACACGCCGCCGCGCGTCGACAATCTTCATGCACAGGCAAACGGCTCCTTCGCTTCGCTCTCTTTTGGTGCAACAAGTACCTCGGGCGCAATCGCTCGCGCTTCTTACAGCGTGGATTCGTCCGATTGGCACATCGTTTTCCCCGTCGGCCAATTAACCGACGCGGCCAAGGAAGATTATCGCTGGAATGTCACCGATCTCTCGCCAGGCGAGCATACGGTATCAGTGCGCGTCACGGACCGGTTCGGCAATGAAACAGCCGCGAAGACAACGTTCACCGTCAGCGCGTCATCCGAATCGTCAACCCCATCCGCCTCGGCCTCGCGCTAGACAAATCAGCCTGCGGGCGTCAGTTATGCCAGTTCCGAATCGTCGCGATCGGTTCGAAACGTTCCACGATTGCGCCGATTCCGATCAGACCGTCGGTTTCGGCTTGGTCCACGTGCACCACACCCGCGCTGCAGCGAACGTCTTCTGCGCTGCGCCCCGTTACTTCTCT
The DNA here is from genome assembly GCA_963753205.1 of uncultured Acidobacteriota bacterium. Lineage (GTDB taxonomy): Bacteria > Acidobacteriota > Terriglobia > Acidiferrales > UBA7541 > Palsa-295. The sequence continues at coordinate 128,711 of CAVWBL010000013.1, forward strand.
CGGCAGCCTAAAATAAATTTCGAGCGGCGCTCCCATGCTTACGCGCTCCCGCGAACGAAAATAGATCCCGCGTTCGGAAAGGTTCACGGCCTCGCCTTCCAAAATATGCGAGATGGGACGGCTGCGACACCGCCTTGGCCCCCGCTGCGCTCGGCGGGCGAGGCAATCATGGCATTCGTAATAATCCGAAACCGAAAGGGCACCGCGCAATCCCTCCTCGGCGAGACACGGCGTTCTTTACCGGACATAAGTCCTCCTCTGACTCTGAAAAGTTCGCTGGGTTAGATCGCGGGAAGGTTTTTCGAGCATGGCATTTCGCGCGAAAGCCCGTCAATGATTTTAGTGATTTGTCGGCAATTCTATGGAAATTCTAATTTAAAGAGGCGTTTTGCCCCACGCGATCGAGCGCGAGGCTACATTTCTTCTGCGTGCCAATCCACCGGCGGAAAGTCGATTTTCCAGAAGCCGGGGGACGGCGCATCGAATTCAACCGGCACGTGAAATCCCTCCGGCATCTCTTTTGCAGCACGCGTGACACGGCACGCGATTTTTTCCCGCGTCGAAGTGTGTTCCAGCACAAGCCTCGTCTCTACGGGGAGATTTTGCTTCAGCACGACGAGCGCGCCGTGAGGATTTACGCTGACGGTGGACCCTTCCAGAGTCGTAGGCTTGCCTTTGACGGCTACGTGAACGTTCGCCCGTACGCGCAGCAGCACGCGTTGGCTCTTCTTGCGCTCTTCTGTTATTACGCCTGTTTTGATTGTTGGGCTGGGGTTTCGTCGCAACGCCGGCGCTGCTGGTTTAAAGGAGGCTGCGACGCTTTTCGGCGAAGAGCCACCGGTTATCCCAAGTTTCAAAGATCTAGCCCCCAAAAGTTAAGGTCCGTTGCAAGAAATTCCACGCCGAGGTCCCAGCCGTCGGGACGCTGGCCGCCCTTCCACACTACTTTTCCTTCCACCGCTTTGCGCGACGCCAAATTCGTCAAGCGCAGCACTTGCTGCAGGTCTACTTCCCGCGGACTTACGAGCAGGCAGCCGTAGCCGTTGACAACGCGCGTAAACGCCGATTCGAAGCGCTTCGGTCCGACGTTTCCGTTCCATTCGATTGAAACGGGGACGCGACAATTCATTCGGGGTCCGCGGCGTTTTTGCCGCGAGCGAATGTCTTTCGGCAGGTCCAGCGAAAATGGCATCGTGAAAGCGCTCCGCGGAAGATCTCCTGGCGAACTGAGGGGAAAAATGCGGCGCCGCGGCCTTCCGCACGAAAGGAATACTAAGGGTGGGAATTCAGCGGATCAATAGTACGAGAAGACAGGTGGTTTCGCTGTTCGGGCGAAGACACGCGAAAACTCTTAGTACTCAGGCGCAAACTAATCTGCAGAAACGGTTTGGTCCGCCATGCGAGGCTTCGCGAGGCCCGCAATTCTGCCGAAGCGTCGTTCGAGCCACGACTGGAACGTATCCATGTACGTGTAGAAGACAGGCGTGAGATATAGCGTAACAAGTTGCGAGAATACGAGGCCGCCCACAACGGCCAACCCCAGCGGCCGGCGCGAATTGGCGCCCGTTCCCGATCCGAATGCGATCGGCGCGGTACCCATCAGCGCGGCCATCGTCGTCATCATGATTGGCCGGAAACGCACGAGGCACCCCTCGTAAATCGCTTGCGCGGCGCTCTTATGCCCAGATCGCTCGCGCTCGATTGCGAAGTCGACCATCATAATCGCGTTCTTTTTCACGATACCGATCAGCATGATCACGCCGACGAATCCATAAAGATCGAGGCTATATCCGAAAATCTGCAGCGTGAGCAGTGCGCCGAAGGCCGCCGAAGGCAGGCCCGAAAGAATCGTCAGTGGATGGATGAAGCTCTCGTACAGGATGCCCAACACCAGATAGATGACGAGGATCGCAATGAGCAGGAGTATGCCCAGTCCTGAAAGTGAGGACTGAAACGCCTGCGCGGCTCCCTGAAATTGTGCCGTGACGGTCGCGGGAAGCGTGTGCAGCGCCAAGTCCTGCACGCGCGAAACAGCGTCTCCAATCGCAGTTCCACCCGCCAGATCGAACGAAATCGTTACCGCCGGCAATTGCCCCAGATGGCTTACAGAAAGCGGTCCGACGCTTGTCGAAAGACTCGAAACTGCATCGAGGGGAATCAGATTCCCATTCGCAGAGTGAATATAAAGCAACGACAGTGCCGAAGGATCGCGCTGATACTTATTCTCGAGTTCCTCGACGACCCAATATTCGTCATTCGGCGCGTAGATGGTGGAAATCTGGCGCTGTCCGTACGCTGCGTAAAGCGCATTCTCAACCTGATCCGCAGTAAGTCCCAGTGTCGACGCCTTGTCACGGTCGATATTGACGTTCACTTGCGGATTGCTCAGCATCAGGTCGCTGGTGACGTCCGTGATGCCGGGTAGTTGCCGCATTTTTTGTTCCAGAATTCCTGCGTTCTTGTAAAGCTCTTCCGTATCCGGGCTCTGCAGCGTGAATTGGTACTGGCTCTTCGAGATTTCGCCGCCAATCTGAATTGGCGGCGGGTTCTGCACGTAAAAATTCAACCCGGAAATATTCGACGTTCTCGCTGCGATGCCGCCCATTGCTTCGTCAATGTCGGGATGATGTGCAAAAAGGGGCGCCGCGCTTCGCAAGATACTGCCAAGCACGGGTGTCGAGCCATACTTCTGTTCGAGCGCCGTCATCGTGGCGTTCGGTATCTTTGGCCGGTCGGAGGGCTCTTTTAGCGAAATGAACACAAATCCGGAATTGGAAGATGCTCCCGCCGGTCCGCCGACCGCCGAAAAATAGTGCAGCACGTTCGGATCTTGCCCGATGATTCGGTTCAGCTCCTGGTGGTGCTGCTTCATTGCATCGAATGAAATTCCCTGTGCCGCCTCGGTGTAGCCGAAGAGGATTGACGAATCCACTTCGGGCAAAAACCCTTTTGGTATCGAGACGAATTGCCACGCCGTTACCAGTAGGAGCAATCCCGAAACGCTCATCACAAAAACACGGTGCCGCAGCGCCCATTGCAGCGAGCGGTCGTATCCGTTCGTCAGCGATTGAAAGAATCGTTCGAGAGCACGGTACATGGCGCCGTGATGTGCTTCGTGATGCGGCCGCAAAAAGCGGCTGCACAACATCGGCGTCAGCGTCAAGGAGACAACACCCGACACCAGAATCGCCATCATGATTACCACTGAAAATTCATGCAGCAGCCGCCCGATGATGCCGCCCATGAAGAGTACGGGGATAAACACGGCGACCAACGACAGCGTCATCGAAAGAATCGTGAACCCGATTTGCCGGGAGCCTTTCAGCGCCGCCTCCATCGCGGAGTCACCCATTTCCATGTGGCGAACGATGTTCTCGAGCATCACGATCGCATCGTCCACGACGAAGCCGACCGACAGCGTGAGCGCCATCAGCGAAAGGTTATCGACCGTGTACCCCAACTCGTACATCACGGCAAACGTGCCGAAGACCGAGATCGGCAGCGCGATACTGGGAATCACCGTGGCCGAAAGATTGCGCAGGAAGAGAAAAATCACCATCACCACAAGCATCATGGCCAGCAGCAGCGTGAACTTTACGTCGTTCACCGATGCCTGGATGTTGACCGCCGAATCGTAAATCGGCACGAGCGAAACAGATGGCGGCAGCACTCCTTTGAATTGCGGCAAAAGCGCTTTCACACCGTCCACAACCTCGATCGTGTTCGTGCCCGGCTGACGCTGCACACCCAGCACGATTGCAGGCTGCCCGTCGAATATGTTGTAAAGCTGCGTGGTCTGCACGCTGTCCAGCACGTTTCCAAGTTCATCGAGCCGCACCGGCGACCCGTTGCGATAGGCCACGATCAACTGCCTGTACGCCGACGCGCGGTTCAGTTGACCGTTGGCCTGAACGGTATATTGGCGATTTGCACCATAGAGCGTTCCCGTCGGCAGGTTTACGTTCGCGTTCTGAATCGCGGCGGTCACATCGTCGATGCCGAGTTGCCGCGCCGCCATCGCCTCGGGATTCAGCTGCACGCGCACCGCGTATTTCTGCGCACCAAACACCTCCACCTGCGCTACGCCCTTCACCATCGAAATGCGCTGCGCCAGCAAAGTCTCGGCGTACTGGTCGACGACATATGAGGGAAGAGTGGTCGAGCTAAGCGACAGCCAATACACTGGCTCCGCGGCGGGATTCACCTTCTGAGCCGTCGGCGGCGCGGGCATATTGGTGGGCAGCTGACCCTGCGCTCGCGCAATCGCCTGCTGGACGTCTTGCGCGGCACCGTCAATATTTCGGCTCAGATCGAATTGCAGGGTAATGTCCGTCGAGCCCTGGCTGCTGGTCGACGTCATCGAATCGATTCCTGCAATCTCCGAAAACTGTTTCTCGAGCGGCGTCGCCACGGACGAAGCCATCGTTTCAGGACTCGCGCCCGGCAGCGCCGCGCCAACCTGGATTGTCGGATAATCGATATTCGGCAGGTCGGCGACGGGGAGTTCCCGATAACCCAGGACTCCGAACAGAAGGATCGCGGCCATGACAAGCGTCGTCATGATGGGCCGCTTTATGAATAGCTCGGAGATATTCATACGGTCTCAGTTTGCCGCCGTCGTGGAGACGTCCACCTTGATGCCCGGCAGCAGGCGCAACTGTCCATCGATCACAACCGTCTCTCCGGGCTCCACGCCAGCCGCGACAACTGTATCCGTGCCAATCGTCCTCACAGGCTTAACGATCCGTTGTTCAACGGTCGAGTCCGACTTCACCACGTAAATGTAATCGCCGTCCTGTCCGCTCTGGATCGCGGCCGAAGGAACTATCGTGGCGTTCTCATCTTCGGAAAGCTGGAGCGCGACCGTCGAAAATTGGCCCGGCCACAGGCGCCGATTCACATTGGGGAAGGTGCCCTTCAGCTTGATGGTCCCGGTCGAATTGTCCACGGAGTTATCGACGAACGTCAGATATCCCGTCTCGCTTGAGGTATCTCCATACGGCGTCGCGGAAACGGGAAGCCGTCCTTTATCCATGAACTTCTTGATCGACGCCAGATACTGCTCGGGCACTGCGAAATCGATGTAAAGCGGCGTCACCTGGTCGATCACGACCAGGGCTGGCAGGCTTCCCTGCGCCACGAGGTTTCCCGGCGTAGCACCGAGTGCGCCGGTACGCCCATCGATCGGCGAGTAGATAGAGCAATACTGCAATTGCAGCTTCGCCGCCTGAAGCGCGGCTTCGTCCGCCTGAACCGCAGCAGCTTGCGCCGCGGCTCCGGCCTTCATCTGATCGAATTGCTCCTTTGGCGTTACGCCTGCGTCGAAAAGCTTTTGATATCGGTCCGCCTGCGTATTGTCCAGATCGAGCTGGGCCTTATCCTTTGCAAGAGTTCCCTCAGCCTGCGCAACTGCCGCCTGAAATGGCCGCGGGTCGATATTGAAAAGCAGTTCACCTTTGGTTACAAAGTCGCCCTGTGTGAAATGCACCGCTTGCAGCTCGCCATTCACCTGCGACTTGATCGAAACCGTCGAATAAGCCTCGCCGGTCCCTATAGCCGTGAGCGAAATCGGCACAGTTCTCTTCGTTGCTTTCGCCACCTTCACGGGCGCGGCCATCATTGGCGGAGCAGTCTCCGCCGTCCGCGTGCACCCCGCCGCGAGAAGCGCGCCACAAATGACGCATAGAAATAATCCAGCCGCACTAAGCCTGTTCGTCATGCAAGTCCTAAGGTTCTTCTTTTTCCGCTGTGCCAAATCGACCGTCGGGGCGGCCAAGACATCAACGGGCTAAGGGTTCAGGCAAAACCGCGATGGGTCCATAATAACCCACCCGGAATGAGCGACGAAAGTACAACAGAAGGAAAGGGTCATATCACTAAACATCCGTCTGCTCAGTGGACGCAGCACAGGAAAGTTTTGCAAGAAACCACCGGCTCAAGAGCGTGGCTGTGTCAGGCGGCGGCCTGGTCGAGCATCCAGATCAGCGGACCTGCGGGTCGCACGCGCGCTGCCGGATATCGGCTAATGCCCGTGTTCGGCTCGGCCGCGAGAGCCCTTAAGATTTCCCTTTTCGATTCGCCCGCAACTAGGAAATACGTATTCCGGGCCTGGTTTATTACAGGGTAGGTCATCGTCAGCCGATGCGGCGGCGTAGCAGGCACGGTCACCGGCAGCACCCAAGCCTCTTCTTCCTTGAGGGCGGGGTTGCCGGGAAAAAGCGATGCCGTATGCCCTTCGCCGCCGAGCCCCAGCAGCTGCACGTCAAATGCCGGCGGCTCCGTACCGAAGAATTTGCGCATCTCCCCTGCGTAGGCTCTCGCTGCGTCACTCGGATCAGCTTGCTCCGTGGGCATCGGATGCAGATGCAATTCCGCGTGGGCGCCGAGCTTGTCAAAAAGCAGCTTCTTCGCCACGCCGAAATTGCTCAGCGGGTCCGTGTATGGCACGTAGCGATCGTCACCCCAGAAAAAATGCACGCGTTCCCAGCTAAAAGTGCTGCTGTAAGCACCCTTCGACCACATCGCAAACATCCGCTCCGGGGTGTGTCCGCCAGAGAGCGAAATCGCGCAACGGCCGTGCTTCGCGACCGCCTCTCTTGTGATGCGAAACACTTCGTCCAACGCCGCCCGGCTGAGCGCGTCAATATCCGCAAAAACCCGCTTTTCCATTTTCATCCTGTTGCGCCGTTCGAATTATTTCTCTGCCGCCGTTTTCACCGCGTGACCGCCGAATTCGTGTCGCATCATCGCGAGCAGCTTATTCGCAAACGGCTCCGGATCCTGCGACCGGAACCTCATATCCAGCGCGCCCGAAATAACCGGCAGCGCCACGCCGAGTTCGACGCCTTCGATCACGGTCCAGCGTCCTTCACCCGAATCGGTCACGTAGGCTTCGATCCCTTTCAACGCAGGATTGTGCGTGAGCGCGTCAACCGTCAGATCAAGCAGCCACGACCGGATAACGCTGCCGTACTGCCAAATCTTGCCCGTCTGCAGGAGATCCAGATTGAACTCCGTCTTGTGTCGCAGCAGGTCGAGCCCCTCGGCATACGCTTGCATAATCCCGTACTCGATCCCGTTGTGAACCATCTTCACAAAATGCCCTGCGCCCGCCGGCCCAACACGTCCCCAGCCCTTGTCCCTTCCCGGCGCGAGCGTCTCAAAAATCGGCGAGAGCCGCTTCACCACGTCCGCATCCCCCCCGACCATCATGCTGTACCCTTCGGTCAGGCCCCAGACGCCGCCGCTCGTGCCGCAATCGACAAAATTAATATTCGTCGGCTTCAACGCTGCCGCGCGGCGCATCGAATCCTTGTAATACGAATTTCCTCCGTCGATGATCGTATCGCCCGCCGTCAGATGCGGCAAAAGCAAGTCGATCGTGTCGTCCACCGGCTTACCCGCCGGAACCATCAACCAAACCGCGCGCGGCGTTTTCAATTCACGAATCAATTTCTCAAGCGAATTCGCGCCGGCTATTCCTTTTTCGCCTACTTTCTGCACGACAGCCGCATCGCGGTCATAGCCCACCACGCGATGACCTGCGCGCGCCAGCCGCTCGCTCATGAATCCGCCCATCTTGCCCAATCCAATCATTCCCAGTTCCATATAGCCTCTCCGTTTTCGAATTGCTTCGGGCCGAATAAGAATACGTCGTCATCCTGAGCGAAGCGAAGGGTCCCTGTTATTTTTCTTCGCAGCGGCCTATTGGCCGTCTACTGTGACTCCGAGATTCGCCAGGTCGTTCTTCAATTGCGCCACATTTTCAAATTGTATCGTCCGAATCCCCTGTTCACGGGCAAACTCGAGATTCAGGCTTCGATCGTCGATCATCACGCATTCGCCCGGATCGCACTGCGTGATCTGCAACGCTTGTTTATAGATTGCCGGCGTCGGTTTTCGCACGCCCAAATAGCACGAACTGAGAAATACCTCAAAATAATCGCGCAGATGGAACCTACGGATACGGTACTCGTTAATTTCAAGCGATTCGTTGTTGAGCGACGCCATTGCGCAGCGCCGCGTGCGTGCCAATTTACCGATGAAATCGAGCGATTCAGGCATGGGTTGCGATTGGTCAAACATAAACTGCTTGAACTCATCCATCGAAAACCGCCGCTCGCGGTAGAAGATCGTTCGCCGCAAATATTCGTCGAGCGTCGCTTTGCCTTCTTCGAAGGCATTTAGCATCAACTCGTGCCGATCCTCAAAATCGGCCGCGTCGAGATGAAACTTCTCCACCGCCTTCCGGCGCGACCCGCGATCCCAGCCGTTCGTAAGGATCACGCCGCCGTTGTCCCAGAAAAGAGTAGTGATTTTCGAGTTCGGGGCCGCCATTTCGATCTGCGCGCAGTCTCCAGCTCGTGAGCGCCCTCTATTATTCCCCACATCGGTAATTTCCCGAAGAGCAGAAATTTCGCTCTCACTTTTTCGCTCTTGCTTCGGAAAACATCTTGAACATCTCCCTTAAATACATGAAACTTTTGTCCGCCTGCCGCCGGTCGGCCGCAGCTTAGAGACACGATGCAAAATCGCCGCACAATCCTGAAATACATCGCGGGCGCCGCTGCCACGTCCGTGTCAGGCTTGGAGGCGCTCGAAACCTTGGCGCAGCAAGTCCAGCGGCCCGCCACCGAGCGACCGAACATCGTTTGCTTTATCGGCGAAGGTCTTCGCGCCGACGAATCTTCGCTCGCCGGCAATAAAATCCTGCATACGCCCAACATCGATCGCATCGGCAAAGAAGGCTGCGTCTTTCACAATGCATTTGTCATCAATGCGCTCTGCCTTCCTTCGCGCGCCACAATTCTCACTGGGCTTTATTCGCACACGACCGGCGCCGTCTCCAACGTCGAAGGCAAACTTCCTGCGAACACAAAAGTCGTCCCCGATCTTCTCCGCGAAGCCGGCTATGAACTCGCCTTTGTCGGCAAACCGCACATCGAGGGCGCTCTCATGGATCATTATTGGGATTATTACTTCGGCTTCGTAGGTCAGGCCGATTACTATCGTCCAGTCATCACCGAAGGCATTCGCGGCAAATATTCGCCGGCCAAGCTTTACGAAGGCGAATACGTGGACGATCTGCTCACACGCAAGACGGTCGAATGGCTCCAGCAAAAACGAGAGAAACCCTTCTGCCTGTTCCTTTGGTTTTATGCGCCGCACACGCCATTTTACCGCCCGCCCGACATGGTGAACATGTTCAACGGCGTTCCGATTCCCGTCCCTCCCACCTTCAACGAAGATCTTCACGATTATCCGGGCAAGCCGCGCGCCGTCGCGCATGCCGATAACAAGATTGGCGTCAGCGAGGTCTTCGACAACGATCCGCGCTCGCTCGAAGAGCTCGTCAAAGATCATTACGTCGGCGTCGAAGACAATGATCGCAATATCGGCAAGATTTTCACCGAATTAGAGCGCCAGAACGCGCTCGACCGCACCGCCGTGATTCTCAGCTCCGATCATGGCTTCTTCCTGGGCGAACATCATTTCTTCGATAAACGCCTGATGTATGAGCCGTCGATTCGCGTGCCGATGATGATTCGCTATCCCAAACGTATCCGCGCCGGTGCTCAGTCCGACGAAATGGTCCTTAATCTCGACCTTGCAGAAACGATGCTCGACATTTCGGGCATTCCTATTCCGGCAGAGATGCAGGGTAAATCGGTCATGCCGTTAGCCGAAGGCAAAAATATCCCGTGGCGCGAAGACTGGCTTTATGAATATTACGAATACCCCGGCTGGCAAAACATCAAGCCCTGCCGCGGCATTCGCACGAAGCGCTACAAATATATTCACTTCTTCATCGATCGGCAGGAATACGAGCTCTACGATCTGCAAAACGATCCGAACGAAGCCACAAATCTCTACGGCAAGCCTGGCTACGAAAAGCTGACTGAACAACTTCGCAACCGCCTCGAAGAACTCCGCCGGGAAACCAATGACCATTATCAGTACAAGCCAACCGGCCTTCCGCTTCACGATACGACTGGCACACTTTGATTGTGCCGGGCAGCGTGGCACTCCGAAGCCTCTGAATCCTAAGGACGGAGCATGTAGGCGCTTGTAAGCCTAATTCCCCACCCTGAACTCATGGAGTCCGCTTATTGCCGATCCACCGTCTGTTTGTAATTCTGGACGCAGGGCAGTGCCTCGGAGTATTCCATTGACACAGGAGGATTACAGATGATGAAAACAGGATTTATAGCAGCCATAGCCCTGCTCTTTGCCTGCTCGGTTTGGGCAATGAACGCTTCCAACGCGTCGGCTGAGAATCAGGAATTCAGCAACGCCACCCAAACTCTCCAGGAAATGACAACTTCCAATCAGGTTCCCAAAACGCTGTTGGACCAGGCGCAGTGCATTGGGGTGATTGCCGGTCTGACGAAGGCCGGATTCGTCGTCGGTGGAGAACACGGAAGCGGCGTCGTAAGTTGCCGGACCAGCGGCGGCTGGAGTGCCCCAGCGTTCTTCAGCATTTCGGGCGGCAGCGTTGGCTTGGAAGCCGGGGCCCAGAGATCGCAAATCGTGCTGCTCATGAATCAAAAAGGCAAGCAGGATCTGCTCAACGGTAACTTCCATCTGACTGCCGATGCCGTCGCCGCCGCACCCAACGGCAGCAACTACAGCGCGTCCGCCGGATGGAAAGCGCCAGTCTTGTCATACAAGAAATCGCAGGGTGCATACGCCGGAGCGAGCATCCAGGGCTCCACGATCACGATCGATAAAGACACTCTACACAAGGTCTACGGATCGAACTGCACAGCGCAGCAAGTACTGAACGGCTCTGTGCAAACGCCCCAAGACGCGCAGCAATTCACGTCCGCGCTGCCCCACGCCTAATTGACCACTACCATGCGCAAATCGAGAGCGTCGGCCTAACACGCGACGCTCTCTTTTTGGCGCTTGCACTGCTTCTACCAGAATTCCCCGCTTCAGTCTGTCGCGCCACAGCGCTATGTTGCTTATAAGCACCGCACATCCAGGCTCTCGCTCCCCAGGAGAGTGCGAAATGAAATTCAGTAATCATCGTAGCGGCGTAGCATTGCCTCTCGTTTCAACGACCATCGCAGCAGCTGCGATCTGCTTCCTTCCATTAGCAACGTTCGCGAGACAACAATCTTCCAAGCCTGCGAGCCTTGCACAACAACTCGTTGACCAAACGCATTCCAGCCACCCAGAAGCGACTACGATCGACATTTCCGTCGTCACTGGCTACGGATGTTCGATCGTCGCATCGACAAACTCAACTGACATCGGGAACGATTGCCAAAAGCAAAACTCCCAACCGATCCGAAATGGCAAGCCCTACGTTGAAAAGCATGGGAGACGTTTCGACGTTTCCGTCCCTCTTCACGACGAATCGGGAAAAATGGTCGGAGCCGTCGCAATCGATCTGGCGCCGCAGGTCAATGAGACTCGTGGTGAGGCTTTGCAGCGCGCGAAGAGCATAGCCGCGCAAATGCAGAGGCAAATTCCGTCAAAAACCGGGCTAATCAAAGCCGGCACGTGAACCACGGGTCGGGCGCGTATTGGGATCGAATCAGGCTATACGCTTTGCGGCTGTGGCGATGACGGCGCGGTATGGGAGTGGGATAATACGCGGCCACCACGTCGCAGATGTGCGGGAAATTGCGCTAATGTCCGACGGCGGCGAATTCGGCAAGCAATCCATCGCTCCATGCGGCTGCATCTTTCCGATCATCTGCAGTCGGAAAATCAATCTGGACCAAACCATGAGCCGACCGCCCTGCCGGACGCTCAAAGCGTCCCTGATTCAGCATAATGAACTCGATGTGATCGGCCAAGGTCTTGGAGTTGTACGAGTTTGCAAAATGCATTGAGGCGCCTCCGGAATGAGCAGGCATCGAGTCAGACGGTGCAACGGAACACCGGTAAACCAAAAGCCCGTAGCCGCGCTTTTTTGCCGCCCACACTTCCAACGTGCTTAGCGGCGTGCCTGAGATGTTTTCGTATTCGACTCGCATCGCGCTTCCCTTGTCCGATCCAACAAGGCTTTCCCAAGACGATACAACTGCAAGTTTGAGTGCTCGATCAAGTTCCATTTCCTTGCCTTTCAAACCCAGTTCGCTACCAAAAATCCATCCAGTCGGACACTTATTCCATCGGCAACCGACGGCCTGACCGTTTCGATCGCCCCGGTTTGGGACAACTTTTCTTCTCAATCCCCCGTTGACGCGAATGATGTCGAACATTCTCTGCGGAAGCTTTGCGAACCAGGTCCAAGCGATCAGATATGTCAAAAGCTTTCAACATCCAGGAGATGCAGAAGTTAACTTCTTTCCGTGATCTTCAACTCGCTAGCGATTTCCTGATCGTTGAATCCCAGACCGACCAAACGGTTAGATGGGACCAAGCACCGCCGTGGCTTCCCAATGACTTGGCACTCTAGAACCATCCTCCGAGCAAATTCCCTGGGGTTAGCTGCTGCGCGTAAAGCGCAACAAATTACGGGTGGAAAGCCTTACGATTCGCCTCGCGCTCCGATTGCAAATCGTCGGCTTCTTGTTTCAGGCGCGCGTTTTCCCGCTGCGGAGCGTCCGCGCGCTCACGAGCCTCGGCTTCGGCGATTGCGGCGTCGGCTTCGGCTTCGAGCGGCTTTGCGATCATTACGAGCTGAAAGCTCTGCGAGAGCGGCGAAACGAAGAGAGCGACCGAGTGCTCCGGGTCCTGCCAGACGGCAAGTTGTTTGTATGCGCTGTTATACCCGGGAGCCGCAGCCGAAGACGTATTATTCTCGGCGGCGGGCTGCGCGGCGACACCATAATCCACGGAAACGGCCTGAATCATATCTTCGCTGGTCAGCCCTTTAGTGGCGTCGGACTTGTAAGTCACCTCGATGTTGTACAGCTTGCCATCGCAGAAAGAGAATTCCATCTCTTGCACAGGTTCCGAGGCTGCCGTCGCAGCAAACGATTGAACCGTCCAGAGGGTAAACTGTTGAATCAGCTTCGGCTCTTGATGGACGGTCTTGACCTGATCGGCCGTTATGCCGGCTTGTTTGGAAACTGCGGCCAAGCTTTCCCCCAGCGAAAAATTCCGGTATTTGGAAAGATTCTGCGCGGAGAGCGCAGGAACAGAAAGCAGCGCGAAACCCATACATATCAGCAACCTTTGCGTGATCTTCATAACTCTCCATCCTCTCGATCGACCGCTCATGCGGTCATTTGGCGAAACCGTTCGCGGCTGCCGGGGCCCGCACTCGCCCCGCCCAAATCCCGCGCCTGCGGCTCCGAATTCGAAATGTCCCCGGCACGAAACGCAATCAATCCCTCTTGAATGTTCCGCCAGTGAGCGCATACCGTTGCGTACCGAACCAATGGAAAGCGCAGCGATCCCTTGAAGGTCACCTGCGTGATCTCCACGGAATTAAAACGACCCGACTTTTCTCTGGCGATGATCGCTTCTACTGCACGGCGGAGCATCTTGGGACCGTCCATGCCAAAAACTGAGGCCTTCACTTCTCCCGCCAACCAGAGGAAGGTCCATTTTGCTTTCTGAATTTCTCGATCCAGTTCGCTCGCTTTGAGATCCCTGACGAGCGTCCAGCCGCGCACAAAGGGCACGCCGCTGAAGCAAACTTGCTCAGGGAGAAGCGCGTCATCTTTTATCAGGATGGTGCCCGGCTTGATTTCTCGGTCCATCGACGCTCCCCTTTCGTCGGATCGCAGTCTCCGAGTTGCCTGATCTTTCTCTGAGAATCGCTCGCCGGGTGCAAACCGAATCCAGCCATCGAATCATGTCGCGAGTTAGTGCAAAGGACACGATAGGGTCTTGAGACCACGAGCAACGGCGAACCGGAAAGCCGCTCTTGATTCCGGTCGGCGCAATAGCCATCGCAATATTAGTCATCGCGTCGCTCGCTGCGAGAACGAGCAGGCGCTAACGCACCCGGCGAAATGTTTCCGCTCGGTTGGTTCGTTGAATCGAACGTGTGTCTGGCCATGGTGAGATATCGGGAGCCAATCGAGAGAATTACGCCGCCGAGCGCGGCGGCCAGGCTCGTGTAGATCATCTTGCCTTCGATGTGAAAAGGCGTCATATCGAAGAGGAATCCGCCGCCAATTCCACCCGCTGCGCCCAGCACTAAATCCACAAACTGGTCGCGACCTTGACTTAGGGTGACCATCCTTCCCGCAAGCCAGCCCGCCACCAAACCATAGGTCGCCCAGAAAAGTAATTGCATCGAGTTTCTCCTTTGCCGCCCTGCAGACGCTCGCCTGAACCGACGCCTTTTGCTCCATCGCTGCGAGAACGCGGCGGAGGGCGGTGCTTCCCACCCCGGGAAGTGTTCCGTTTACGCCGTGACAGCGGCGGCCATCTTGTTCACACCGGAGATTAAAACGTTGAAAACTTCCACTTGCGCCGGACCTTCGGTAACTGCTGCCAGTATGTTCGCTACTTCTGCGTAAGCCCCCCGGCCGAACGCTTCCGCGTTCTCGGGCCGTTCCCACAGGCTCACGCCAAATGCTTCTGCTCCGGACGGCGTGACCAAGACCATTAGGTCTTGAAATCCTCTTTGCTGTCGAAGTATCGGTAGAATTTCCTTTTCAATCCGATCCATAAACTGTGGAACGCTATTGCGCTTCAAATGTACGGACAGCTTACGTCCAAACATACCAACCTCCTTCGACCAGCAAACCGGGGCAGTTCCAGATAACTTGCAACTGTTATGTCATCTGAAGGGTGTTCCTGTCTCTTAACCACATTGGGTTAATTCACTTGAATTGTCAATACAATTCGCTATAACATCGCTAAGATTCACTGATTAGAGTTAACCGACGAGGACACCCTATGAACGTTGGTCTCATGATTAAGCAGCGGCTCGAAGAGTTGAACCTCGAGCAAAAAGACCTGGCGGCCGCAGCCGAAGTCACGGATTCTTATATCTCCCAGCTTTTGGTGCGGAAAAAGCTGCCCCCACTTCCCGACCGGACCGATATTTACTCCAAGATTGAGAAATTTCTGAGGCTGCGCGCTGCCACGCTTTCGGATTTGGCTGCGCACGAGCGCGCGGAAGAATTGAAAAAAAAGCTGCCGGGTTCGCCTGTGCCGCTCTATAAGCAAGTGCGGGTGCTGATCCTGCGCAAATGCGCTCCAGCAAGGGAAAAGGAAATTCAGGCGATCTTCGAAAGGCATCCTTTCGGAGAATTGGAGCGCTTGGTCACGCAGAAACTCTTGGCTGTGGTCCAGAGCGTCGCTCGGCAGGAATTGGCAAACGAAAGCTGGCTGAAACTAGTGGCACAATTGAACGGGCAGACTTACGAGCAGGCGCGCGTCAGCATTCTTGAGTTCCTCGAGGCGGATGTCTTCGACCTCTCCGCTGACAACTGTCTCTCCTTCCTCGATCCTTTGATCGACTCATGGGATATCGACCTGGCTAACTTCGGGATGGAAATCGTGCTGAACCGCAGGCTGGCCCAGGCCCACTTGAGAAAAATCGAGTTTGTGGAGACGAAAGTCGACGCGCCGCCCGGAGAGGAACCCGGACTGAAACGATTTCTGGGCGACTCGACGCTGAGCGGCGGTGCTACCGAGGAGGAAATCGAGTTCCTGAAGAAGCTTAAGTTCAAGAACGCTCGTCCTACGGAGCTTTATTACTATCGTGAACTGCAGAACCTGAGGGACCCTCTCAATTTCCGTCCATCGTCCGTTGCCCCGCTGCACAAATATGGAGATGCGGGTGCCATAGAGAAAGAGATGCAAGCGCATTCGAGGCGTGGCGCCATAAAGCGGTGGCAAAACAGTCGAGGCAAGCGATCTTCCAAACGTGCCAAATCCAAGGCCGCGCGCTTGCCCTCCGAAAGTCATCCGTAGCCGATTACCGCCCCAAAGAAGAGTCGCGATCGCCGGCCTGGTGAAGGCGTCGGCTAGTGGGCGGGCGGTAATTCCCCTTGGGTTTTAGGCGGGCGCTGCATGATGGCGACGAGCGGGACGAGGCACAGAATGATCAGCGCCAAAACGGAGATGATCTCTTTATAGGCGACCGAGCTGGCCTGTTGATCGAGGAGCACACCGATGCGCGCGTA
>CAVWBL010000014.1:0-246240 GCA_963753205.1 uncultured Acidobacteriota bacterium
GAGACCGGTTAAAGCCCGCAGAATCCCGATGGTTAAAATCGGGTGTGACGCTTGACTATCGTTAATGTTTAAACTGCCGATTGGGTGCATGGAGAAGTAAATGTTCGCGAAATTGCGCTTGTTTGCCTATACGGCCCTAACACTCGCCGCTGCGGCATCGCTCGTCGTCGCCGCGGCAGTTCCAACTGCTCCAGCCAACGCGGCCGATCCAATCAAAATCGGTCTGGGCATGTCGCTCACAGGCAAGCTCGCCGGCAACGGCAAAATGGCCCTGCTCGGCATGCAAATCTGGCAAGACGACGTCAATGCCGCGGGCGGACTGCTCGGGCGGCCGGTGAAACTTGTCTACTACGACGATCAAAGCAATCCGGCACAAGTTCCCGGGATCTATTCGAAGCTGCTCGATGTCGACAACGTCGACCTGATCGTCTCCGGCTAGGCCTCGACCCAGATCGCCGCAGCGATGCCGATCGCGATCGGGCGGAAAAAGCTGTTCATCGGCTTGTCCGGAACCGGCATCAACGATGCGTTCCATTATCCGATGTATTTCGCGATGATTCCCACCGGCCCGAACGCGAAACCTGCTTTCACGCTGGGCTTCTTCAAGGTAGCCGAGGCACAGAATCCGAAGCCGCAGACAATTGCCCTTTCCTATGCCGACGCCGAGTTCGGGCAGAATGCGTGCGACGGCGCGCGCGAAAATGCCAAAGCGTCCGGCTTCAAAATCGTCTACGACAGGAATTATCCGCCATCGACCGTCGATTTCACCCCTATCGTGCGCGCGATCGAGGCCCGCAATCCGGACCTGCTGGTGGTGTGCTCCTATCCGCTCGACACCGTCGGCATGATCAAGGCGATCCACGAACTCGGCTACAAGCCGAAGATGTGGGGCGGTGCGATGGTCGGTCTGCAGTCGACCGCGCTCAAGACTCAGCTCGGGCCGCTGCTCAATGGCATCGTCAATTTCGAGACCTGGATGCCGGTCAAATCGCTGGCGTCGCCAAGCGCCGTCGAGTTTCTGAAGAAATACCAGGAACGCGCCAAAACCGCCGGGACCGACGCGCTCGCCTTCTATCCGGTCATGGCCTATGCGGATCTTCAAGTGCTCGGCGATGCCATCGCAGCAACAAAGAGCCTCACTGACGAGACGCTCGCCGACTACATGCACACGGCCGCCTTCCACACCGTGGTCGGCGACATCAAGTTCGGCAAGGAGGGCGAATGGATGGAAGACCGAATGCTCGCCGCCCAGTTCCAGAACATCAAAAGCAACAGCGTCGACGAATTTCGCGACCTGAAGACGGAGGTCGTGGTCTATCCGCCCGACCTCAAGACCGGAGAAGTCATCTACCCCTATGAAAACGCGCTGGTGAAATAACGCGCGGCTCGACCCGAAAGGTCCGCTAAAGCGCGATGTTGCATCGCAATAAAATACGCGTCACATTGCATGTACTTAAACACTTGACGGACCGATGGACGATCAGCCGCGCCGCGACAAGGTACGAGGCGACAAGCCTTTACGAGGCGACAAGCCCTTACGAGGCGACAAGCCTTGGATATTCCGGACTTATGCCGGGCATTCGACCGCCGCGGCCTCGAATGAGCTTTACCGGAAGAATCTGGGCAAAGGGCAGACCGGCCTCTCGGTCGCCTTCGACCTGCCGACGCAGACCGGATACGACGCCGATCATCCGTTAGCCAAGGGCGAAGTCGGCAAGGTGGGCGTGCCGATCTCGCATATCGGCGACATGCGCATGCTGTTCGACGGCATCCCGCTCGGCGCGATGAACACGTCGATGACGATCAACGCCACCGCCGCATGGCTGTTGGCGCTTTACGTGGCGCTCGCCGACGAGCAAAGCGTGCCGCGCACCAAGCTTACCGGCACGACGCAGAACGACATCATCAAGGAATATCTTTCGCGCGGCACGTATGTATTTCCGCCCGCCCCGTCGATGCGGCTCACCAAGGACGTGATCCTGTTCACGACCAAGGAGATGCCGAAGTGGAATCCGATGAATGTCTGCTCCTATCACCTGCAGGAAGCCGGCGCGACCCCGGTGCAGGAGCTGGCCTTCGCGCTTGCCACCGCCATCGGCGTGCTGGACGCGGTAAAGGCGTCCGGCGAATGCGCCGAAGATGAATTCGGCGAGGTGGTCGGGCGTATTTCGTTCTTCGTCAATGCCGGACTGCGTTTCATCACCGAAGTCTGCAAGCTGCGCGCCTTCACCGAGCTGTGGGACGAGATCACGCACGAACGCTACGGCGTGACCGATTTAAAGCACCGGCGCTTCCGCTATGGCGTGCAAGTCAACTCGCTCGGCTTGACCGAGCAGCAGCCGGAGAACAATGTCGCCCGTATTCTCCTCGAAATGCTTGCGGTGACGCTGTCGAAGGACGCCCGCGCGCGCGCCGTGCAACTTCCGGCCTGGAACGAGGCGCTTGGACTGCCGCGGCCGTGGGATCAGCAATGGTCACTACGCATGCAGCAGATCCTCGCCTACGAGACCGACCTGCTGGAATATGGCGACATTTTCGACGGCTCGCCGGTCATCGCCGCCAAGGTCGCGGACCTGAAGAAAGCGGCAAAGGAAGAGCTCCGGCAGATCGAACAAATGGGCGGCACGGTCGCGGCCGTCGAATCCGGCTATCTTAAGCAACAACTCGTCGAGTCGAATTCGCGACGTGTTGAAGCAATCGAGCGCGGCGAGCAGACCGTGGTCGGCGTCAACCGCTTTGTCGAAACCGAACCATCGCCGCTGGCGGATGCAGCGGACGCGGTACTGACCGTCTCAGAGGAAGCGGAGATCGGCCAGATCGCGCGGCTCACGGCGTGGCGTGCCGAGCGCGACAACGAGGCGGTCACCGCGGCGCTGGCAGCTTTGCGCCAGGCCGCGCAAACCGGCGCCAATATCATGCCGCCGTCGATCGTCTGCGCGAAGGCCGGCGTCACCACCGGCGAATGGGGCTTCGCGCTACGTTCCGCGTTCGGCGAATACCGGGCGCCGACCGGCGTCGGCACCGCCATGCGCAACGATGCCGAAGGGCTCGACGACATCCGCGCCGAAGTCAATCGCGTTTCAAGGAAGCTCGGCCGGCGCCTGAAGTTCCTGATCGGCAAGCCGGGCCTCGACGGCCACTCCAACGGCGCCGAGCAGATCGCCGCGCGCGCCCGCGACGCCGGCATGGAAGTTGTCTATGACGGCATCCGTCTGACGGCGGAGGCGATCGCCGCGGCGGCGGCGGAAAAGAACGTGCACGTCATCGGGCTTTCGATACTGTCCGGGTCGCACCTGCCACTGGTGCACGACGTCATGGCGCGCATGAAGGAGGCCGGCATCGACGACGTGCCGGTCGTGGTCGGCGGCATTATTCCACCGCAGGACGCCAGCGCCTTGAAAGATGCCGGCGTCGCCGAGGTCTACACGCCGAAGGACTTCGAATTGAACCGGATCATGGCCGACGTGGTGCGCATCGTCGAAGACACCGCGCCAGACAGTAACTAGAGCACGTACTCAAAAATCGAAATTGGTGAGCGGGGGGTTTGGCAATGTCTGCTTTGCCCCCAAAAGCGGAATTAAGTCGGACTTCGCGCTATTTCCGTAAGGTGCCAACGAGCGACATAAGGCTAGGCCAGTTGTTACAACTATGCGGCACATTCGTTGATCTCGTTGCGGAGCCTCGTGAAGTCGATAGGCCTGGTCAGAGGCGCCTCAGCGCCATTCTCGAGTGCCTTTACGCTTAGTCTCAGCATCACCATAAGCGGTAATCTTATAACTGGGACGCTGGTCGCAGCGCCTTGGCCTTAGGCAAAAGCTCAAGACCGCTCATCCCGGGCATGTTGATGTCGGACAGGATCAGGATCCGTGAGGCTTTCCCGGCGTCGCGGATGCAATGCTGTGCCGCCGGTGCGGACAAGTTTATCTGAATGTACCGTGTGCTAGCCTAGTCGACGATCGGATATAATTTGAGAAGGACATGCTTATCCTCGATCCCGTAGTACTGAATCTCGCCGTGGCCCTTGGGATAGGCCTATTGATCGGCGGCGAACGGGAGCGCCGCAAAGGCGCGGGTCCCTCGCGTTCGCCGGCGGGAGTCCGCACGTTTACGGTTACGTCGCTGGCTGGAGCCATCAGCTTCACCGTTGGCGGCGAACTCGTGCTTGCCGTCACCATGGCAGGCGTGATCGCTTTAACCGCGGTTGCCTATTGGCGAGGCCACGACGATGACCCTGGGCTGACAAGTGAAGTCGCGTTGATCCTGACCACGTTGCTCGGGGGGCTTTCCATGCGACAGCCAGCATTGGCGGCCGGCGTGGCAGTTACCGCGGCAATTCTGCTTGCTGCAAGAACTCCACTCCATCATTTTGTTCGCACAGTGCTCAGTGAAAGTGAGGTTAGAGACGCTTTAATCTTTGCTGGAGCGACGCTGGTCGTCCTTCCGCTCGTTCCAGATCGCCCAATGGGACCATACGGCGCACTAAACCCACATACGATTTGGATCATCGTGATTCTCGTCATGGCCATCAGTGCCGCTGGCTACGTCGCAGTCCGCCTGCTCGGTGCTCGATTTGGACTACCGATCGCGGGTCTCGCGTCAGGCTTTATCTCGAGCACGGCCACCATCGGCGCCATGGGCGCTCGGGCCACAAAGGAGCCGGAGGTTCTGGCGGCCGCAGTGGCGGGTGCGGTCCTGTCGTCAGTCGCCACAATACTCCAATTGGCGGCAGTTCTTGCCGCAACCAGCGTGATTACTCTGCGAGCGCTGTCAGGGCCTTTGATCTGCGCCGGCGTTGCTGCCGCCTCCTATGGAGTTTTCTTTACGATCCGAGCTTTGCATCGGAAGACTGAAGGTGCAGCCCAGCCAGGACAAGCCTTCAGCCTCTATACGGCTTTGGTATTCGCGCTGATCCTCTCCGGCATCCTAGTTGCCTCCGCCGCTCTTCGGGATTGGTTCGGAGAGACAGGCGTTATTGTGGCCGCTGCAGTTGCGGGATTCGTAGATACTCATGCAGCCGCCATCTCGATCGCGTCGCTCGTGGCCTCAGGAAAGATGAGTACAGCTGACGCAGTCATTCCAATTCTCGCAGGGCTTTCTACCAACACGATCAGCAAGATAATCTTCGCGCTTGCCAGCGGAGGACACTCTTTCCGCATGCGCGTGATGCCTGGTTTGATCCTCACCGCGTTGGCGGCCTGGGCCGGCGCGCTGAATATGCTTAGTCTCAGGCTGAACTGAAAAAGGCGCATCGTTTGGCGTGCCGGAAACCTTTGCGAAACAGCCGAACTAACCGTTCCAAGTAAGATCAATATCTTTGCAATAATCGTCCCCGGATTTGATTAGGAGGCAGCTGTGACTAGTCTTCGCTTCCATCCAGAATACCATGTCATAGAACGCATAGGTTGGTTGAGAGCTGCGGTCTTGGGAGCTAACGATGGCTTAGTCTCGACTGCGAGTCTGATTGTCGGGGTAGCCGCGGCAGCAACGAAGCAGAATGACGTCGTGATTGCGGGTGTCGCCGGGCTCGTCGCCGGCGCTATGTCGATGGCTGCCGGCGAATATGTATCCGTTAGTTCACAATCCGACACTGAAAAGGCGGATCTCATACGCGAAGGCAAAGAATTGAGCCAGAATATCGAATTCGAGCAGGACGAGCTCGCCGATATCTATGTCAAGCGCGGCGTGGATCCGAAACTTGCGCGCCGGGTCGCGGAACAGTTGATGGCGAATGATGCGTTGGCTACCCATGCGCGCGATGAGCTGGGGATTTCCGAGATCACCACTGCACGTCCGGTGCAGGCCGCGCTGACATCAGCCGTGACGTTTGCGGTAGGCGCCGCCATGCCATTGCTTATGGCTTTCCTTGCCCCAACCAGAATGCTCCTCCCGGTCGTCTCCGTTGCGTCGTTGGGCTTTCTCGCATTGCTGGGAGCGATCGGAGCCAGAGCTGGTGGCGCCAATATTTGGAGAGCTACAGCGCGAGTGACCTTTTGGGGCGCATTGGCAATGGCAGTGACCGCTGGAATTCGGGCAGTTTTCGGGACGGTAGTTTAGGTGATGCGGCCAAGTCAGCTTCAGTCAAGATAACTAGTTTCAACGTAGTCCGAGAGTTCTATCCTTCGCCGTGGGCTCGCTTTCACTTTCTCAGACTTAGTATGTAGTCGACGATCTCATTCGTCTGATCATTCGTTAAAATGATATTGGGCATTGTGGGATGGGAGGTGTTGAGGAAAACATTCAAGGCAATCGCCGTCATGCCGGGGGTGTCTGCAATTCTGGCGAAGCTCGGGGCCTGCGAATTGGGCGAGCCCAAATCCTGCTTCCCCACTGCATGACACTCGCTACAAACTTGCTGCGCGAGCAAGCGCCCTGCTTGCCCCAATCCCGGTCCTCCGCATGAGCATAGTAGATTGCTGCGGCCATGCCGATCGCTGCGAAACTCAGACGCGCGAAGTGCATATTCGTGTTTCTCCGAACTCTATCCAATAAGGCTATGTCGCGCGTTTCATTTGTCGGAACATCCAGGACCAACGTTGCTGGGCTGAATTTCTTTAGTGACAGCCGCTCGGGCGTGGAGAGGTGGCCAAGCGCGCTGCTCACCGAGTGTGTCCTCGACATACAGCGTGTTGACGGCGACCAGAAAAACGACAGTCAGGGGCGCCGCAAGAAGAACACCGATGGGCCCCAGCAACAAACCGAAGACGAGCGTCGCAAAGATCGTCAGAACCGGCGGCAGCTCGATCGCCTCGGCCTGGACAAGGGGCGTTAGGAGGTTGCCCTCGACAAAATGGACGGCGCCGTAGACCATCGCTGCATAGAGGGCAGTCATTGGCCCCTGCGTCGCCGCCATGAGTATACCTGGCACCGACGCGAGGATCGGGCCTACGTAGGGGACGAAGGCGAATACGCCTGCAATAAGTCCAAGGGCCAAAGGCGCCCCGACGCCGAGCAACCATAGTCCGAGCGCGGTTAAGGTGCCGACCAAGATCATCGTAATGGATTGCCCGACGATCCATCGCCGCAGGGTGGCGCCGGTCAGATCAAGAACCTCGCCGAAGCGATTCGCCGGGCGGGCGGTACGAGCCGCAGAATCCCATTGCGGTATCGGGCAGGCTGAATTGCCAGATATAAGGCCGCGAACAGGAGCACCGCGAAATAGGCAAATGCGCGGACGGTCGAGCTGAAAAGCGCGGCGATGCGCGCCGCGATTTGTTTCGTGGCATCGGTGAGGTCCGCATCCTTCGCCTGCTCGACGAGCCACGCGCCCCAGGATGTGCTCCCGACATCTTGGATGAGCTTCGACAAGCTCTGGGGCAGATCCACAGCGAGCAAATCGAATTGGGTCCGAAGCTGCGACCCAAACAGCCAACCCACAGCGCAGATCGCGCCTGTGAGCGCAAGCACCACCAGAGCGACCGCCAAGGCTTCAGGTACCCGCGTGACTCGACTGAGCGTATGCGCGAGAGAGTAGACCGCAATGGATAACAGGACCGCCCCAAACGCGAGAACAATGACTTCATAAAGGCGCCAGGCGACGAATACAGCGGCGAGCGCAAGCAAGACCAGGAATAAGCGGCGCACAAACCTGCGATCGGACGACGGCCGGTCAGCTGAAATCTGGCTCGGCTCTCGTCTGGCATCCAGCATGAAAACGCTCCGGGGCACGCGCGCGCGCCGGCTTACCGGCCCATGACAGACCCGGCCCGCAGATTTGGCCGTTCGAGCTCGCCACGCTTTCGTCCTGTAATCATGGCGGCGACGAGATTTTCCCGATGAGCGACGCTCGCCAACACCACCCCCGCGAAATGAAAGCCGGCTAATATCAGCGTGAGGTTGGCGAACAGCTCGTGCAGTTCGCGAAGCGCGCTTTCTTCTTGTGCTTGCTCATGAGCGCCATCACCGCGGGCTGTTGCGGGCGATCCGCTAACTGGTACGGAGGCATAGAAAGAGGCCAATGGGCCGGCGTGCTTGTCCGCACCGAGACTCATCAATCCGGTGACCACAGTGCCGGCGAGCATGACAAGCAACGCGATGACCATCGCTCCGCCGGCCGGGCTATGACCAAGGTACCGCCTCGCGCGAAAGCGAACGAGATCGGCGAAGTACTCGAATACGGCTCTGGGCGTGTAGATGAAATCGGCGAAACGCGCCCGTTGCGGCCCGATAATTCCCCAGATCACGCGGATAAGAACGGCGGCGCCGACAACATAGCCGGCCCAGACGTGCACCGAGAGCAGTTCCTCCCCGGAAAGATAGGCCACAATGAACGCGGCGACGATCGTCCAGTGTCCAACGCGCACAAGTGGATCCCAAACCTTTATATACGCGGGCATACCCATTTCCTTATCAATTCGGCGCACTATTCGAACGCCGGCGCGTGGTCGCATTGATGCAGGTCAATCACAGTCGGCAATCGACCCGCTACGGGAGATCAGAAATCAGGTGCCGAATCGGCCACTTGGCGAAGGAGGTCCCATGAAGTGGGAATATCGCCTGTTCCCAGTCGGCTTGGACCGCGGGGACCAAATCATACAGGAGGCTTTAAACAAGTTTGGCCAGGACGGATGGGAGCTTGTCCAGGTCTATGAAGCAGGGTTTCGCGTGTTTGTTCTGAAACGCCCGATTACTTCCTCGCCTACTTAAACGGAGCGACCAACATCACTAAAGCACCGATTGCGTGAGTGCCAATTGCTCAGGACCACGTCGCTGATATTCAATTGGCCCGGTGGCGGCTCTCACTCCGTCAGTTAGACAGCAGGCAGCACACCTCGCTTCCCTGTAATAAACCGCGGGTGACACCGCCGAAAACCCACTCGCCCAATCGCGTGTGCCCGTATGCACCGGCGACGATTAGGTCGGCACCTTCACTCTTGGCCACGCTGATCAATTGGCCCGAAACCGATCCTTTGGGATGCAACACCGCCTTGGCGTTCACCTTAATGCCATGCCGAAGCAAATAGTTGGCGACGTCATCGAGTTGATGATGAGCGGCCGTTTCCAAGACCTCTTCGGCGATTGCGGTGAGTGTGATGTCGCTCGCGATTTTCAGGTACGGCAGCGCGCTTTGCACGGCGTGACGCGCTTCGCGTGTATCCTTCCAGGCTACAACGACACGCTGACCGGCGTTACTGGTTACGCCATCCGGTACGACCAGGACCGGCCTGCCAGCGCTGAGGAGTACCATCCCGGCATCAAATGCGTGATAGACATCCTCCGCGACCGAATGTGAACCAATAACTACAAGATCGGCCGCCCGCGCTTCCGTGGCAATCACTTCACGCGGGAAATGAAATGTTGCTCGCCACTCGACGTCACGGATCGTTCGGCCTGCCAAGGTGCGAAAATGGTCACCGAGTTTGTTTAACTCCACGGATATCCGGTCAAGCCGGGCTGCGGGCGGCTCTAATTCAGCGGCGAACCAGCCTCCGACTTCGCGACCGGGCACCCAGCCGGCAACGCCGATGAGAACTGAGTCAAATTTCCGAGCCCAATCCGCAGCGATTTTGATTCGGTTGTCGGAGCCGACGTCGAAATCCACATGGACCATGACGCTGGCCACAGCCGTCCCTGGAGAACCCTGCAGGGACCGTCCCGCGACGTTCGCTACAGTATCTGACATTTTAATTTCCGATTTCCATTGGGGCTGCAAATTAAATAGCCCCCCTGCATAATAAGCCGTTGATATGGGTCAAATTAATCGTCGTAAATCGCGTCATTCCTTCCTGCAATGCGAGGTTCGGACGGCTACGTGTTTTTCAAAACCAGATAAACGAACGCCTGTATGGCAATCGTGCCACATTCCTCCCCATGTCCGCTTCGGGTCATTAGCGGGCATGACGTCATGTCCGAGTCATGTCGGCTTTACCCCCTAAAACGGACATCGGGCGACGCATACACCTGGGGCATTTGGCTGCGCGTTCATGAATCCACGCCCTAAGTGCATCAAACAATTCAATCCAAACGATGCGTTCCAGAGCGTGCGCTACTTTTCGGGATCGTGCGCAGGAGGAGCGGCCGGCACCACCGCCGCGAGCGCTTCACTGAGTGCGCTCGGGCTCAACGGCTTCCGCAGGTAGACATTCATTCGGGCAGATCGCGCGGCGCTCTCGTCGTCGGCTTCGGTGCGCCCGGAAATGCCGATGATCGCTGTTTGCCCCGAGCGGCCGACCAGCGCGCGAATTCGGCGTGTCGCCTCCAGCCCGTCGATCCCCGGAAGTGTCATATCCATCAGCACCGCGTCGTAACCGCGCGTCACAGCCGCGACCGCTTCCTCGCCCGAGCCGGCGAAGTCGGCGCGATGCCCGAGTTCGGTGAGAATGGTGTTGAGAATGACCCGACCGTAGGGATTGTCCTCGACGCAAAGGACGGCAAGCCTCCGCAGCGGAGCCGCCGGCCGCCGCTCCGGCGCATTTTCGGCTGCATCTTTGGCGGCGAGCGAAAGCACTGCCGAAAAACGAAACGACGAACCACGGCCATGCCTACTGGTGATGCTCAGATCGCCACCCATCCGCTTCGCGAGCACCTTGACCACGGCCAGTCCAAGCCCGATGCCGCCGTAGCGGCGAGCGATATCCGCATTCGCTTGCGTGAACGGGCGGCACAGACGCCTGATCTCGGCGGGCGTCAGGCCGATGCCGCTGTCGGTGACGGTAAACACGAGTTTGACGCGCCCGCGAGGCGCACGCGCCGCGCTAACATCGATGCGTACCGAGCCGCGCTCCGTAAACTTCACCGCATTGTCGATGAGATTTTCCAGCGCCGCCCGCAGCCGCACCGGGTCGCCGACCAACATCTCCGGCAAAGCGTCCGCGACCGTCACCGCCGCGGTAAGGCCCTTCGTTTCCGCGCGCGAGGAAAGCAAACCCGCCAGCACATCGATAAGACGACGCGGACGGAAAACCTCTTCCCTGAGGATCAGGGACCCGGCGTCCGCCTTGGCCGCGTCGATCATCAGCGTCGTGAGCGAAGCCAGATGCTCGGCGCTCGCCTTGATGTCGGAAGCCCAGCGCCGCTCGCGCTCGCCGAGATTGGAGCTTGCCAACAGCTCGCCGAGCGCGAGGATGCCGGTGAGCGTGGTGCGGATGTCGTGGGCGTAGGCGACGAACGAAGCTTCGGTCACGCGGGCGACTGACACCCGCCGCGGCGGCCGGCGCCGCAACGGCTCGGCCGAGACTTTTTTTTGCTCGTTTTCAGACGCGCCATGGCTGCCCCGCCGTTCAGCATGCCATGCGGATCAAACAAAACAAGCGCGGGATCGCGGATTAGTGGCCAAAGTCTTTAAAGACCAGGCCTTTAACGACAAAGACCAAAGCTTTAACGACAAAGACAAAAGCCTTTAACGACCAAGCCCCACCATTCGCCTGATGTCCGCCGCCGTCGCGCCGGTGGCGCGCAACTCGCGCAGGCTCGTCGCCAACGTGGATTTCGACAGCTTGCGGCCGCCGCCGTCAAGAATGATCTTATGATGATGGTAGATTGGCTCCGGCAGCCCGAGCAGCGCCTGCAACATCCGGTGAATGCTGGTCGACCAGAACAAATCCTGTCCGCGCACCACCTCCGTCACGCCCTGGAGCGCGTCGTCGAGGGCGACCGCAAGGTGATAGCTCGTCGGCACTTCCTTGCGAGCCAGCACGACATCGCCCCACATCTGCGGCGCCGCGGCGACGATGCCGGACTGGCCCTGCGGACCGGTGCCGGTTTCGGTCCAGGTCAGCACGCCGGCACGCGCCACCGCCGCGTCCATGGCGAGCCTCAGCGTGAACGACTCATTCTCGTGCCGCCGGCGTTCGCGTTCTGGCCGTTGCATTTTGCGGGCCCGGCCCGGGTAAAGCGGGACGCCGTCGGGATCGCGCGGCCAATGACCCTGCCGGTCGCGCTCGGCGACCAGCGCACTGATCTCGCTGCGGCTTTCGAAACTCGGATAGACAAGCCCCGTCGCTTCGAGTTTGGCCAAGGCAGCTGCGTAGTCGTCAAAATGTTCGCTCTGCCGCCGCACCGCGGGTTGCCAGGAGAGACCGAGCCAGGCGAGGTCCTCATAGATTGCCGCCTCGTATTCCGGCCGGCAGCGTGAAGCGTCGATGTCCTCGATGCGCAAGAGAAGCCGCCCGCCGACCTCGCGCGCCATGTCGTAGTTCAGCAAAGTTGAATAGGCATGGCCGAGATGCAGATAGCCGTTCGGACTTGGCGCGAAGCAAAAGATGCGCGTGTACATCGGCGATTGCTTCCGTGATCGGCAAGATCGACTAATGACGGCAACTCACCTCCATCAGGTAAGCTTACCGTTCGCGTTTCGCATACAGCCTGTAGGACGACCGGACATGACGAGGCACACTCATATCCACACCGAAGCCGATCTCGATGCCGCATTGGCGGCGATCGGGAAAGCCGATCCGCGATTTAGCGCGCTGGTAGCCCAAGCCGGGCGGCCGCCGTTGCGGCGGCGGCCGGATGGTTTTCCCGGTCTTGCCGCCATCATTGTGGCACAGCAGCTTTCGACCGCCAGCGCGAATGCCATCTGGGGACGGCTTGCCGCAGCATTCGATCCGCTCGAACCCGCGGCCATCCTGAGGACACGGCGCCAATCGGCCAAACGCGAACGCTGGCTTTGGCTAGCGCACGCTCGATAATTCCCCGCGTCACCGATGCGCTATCGTTGACCGGCTGCGTGTTTGGCATGCGCAGACCGCAGTAAATCCGCCGCTGGCCGCCGCTCTCGTGCCAGTTCGATGGTTTCCGAGATTTCCTGCCCAGGCTCGCGCAGGTGGCAATGCAAATCGATGAAACCGGGCGCGACGATAAGGCCTTCGGCGTCGAAACCTTCCGCGTCTCCCGCCGAAAGTTCGCGCCGACCCGCAAATGCGTCCGCCGTCGAGAAAAACGTCGTTCGCAGCGTCCGGTCTTCGTGGCGGGATCGAGGACGCGGCCATTCTTAATCAGAAGCATTTGAGCGTTCCTTTGCGGGATGGGGCGCGTCAGCTGGAGCGCCTCCACAGGTGGTAGAGCAGCGCCATGCGAATGGCCAGTCCGTTTGTAACCTGTTCCAGCACATAGGATTGCGGCCCGTCGGCCACTGTCGGATCGATTTCAAGGCCGCGAATCATGGGTCCTGGATGGAGCACCAGCGCGTCGGGGCGGGCCAGGCGGGCGTCGGCCGTCAGTTGATAGCGCAGGATGTATTCCGCTGCGGACAGCGCCGGTTCGTTCATGCGCTCGTTTGCACGCGCAGGACCATGACCACGTCTGCGTCTTTCAGCGCGTCTTCGATGCGCGGCACGCGGCGCACCTCGGCGCAAGCGCCTCGAATCGGGCGGCACCCACATCGGCGGCCCGCAGAGCGTGATGCGGCGCCAAATTTCGTGAGCAGGTGGATATTCGACCGCGCCACGCGGCTATGGAGATGTCGCCGAGAATGGTGACGTTCAAGCCTTCTAGCGTTCCCTCTCGATCGCGGATCGTGAGCGCGTCGAGCAGCGCCTGCGTGGGATGCTCATGCGTGCCGTCGCCCGCATTGACACCGGAATTTCCAGCCGCGCTCGCCACGAAGTCGGCCGCGCCTGAAGCGCCGTGTCTCATCACGATGCCGTCCGGCCGCATGGCTCGAGCGTCCGAACCGTATCGATCAGCGATTCGCCTTTTTTCAGGCTCGACGAATCCGCCTGCAAATTCATCGGGTCCGCGCCGAGACGCGAAGCCGCGGTGGCGAAGCTGATGCGCGTGCGCGTGGATGCCTCAAAAAAGGCCAGGGCGACTGTCTTGCCGCGCAGGGTGGCAAGTTTTTTCAGAGGGTGGCGCTGGAATTCCTGGAAGGGTTTCGCTTGATCGAGAAAAAAGTTATTTGCTCGACGGTGAGTGGCTTCGATTCCGAGCAAGTGTTGCAGGCGTTGGTGCACTGGTTTCCTTTGTTCTCCGCCAGTTAGGGGCGCCTCCTCTTCGCAGTGAGCTTACGTAACCCGGTCGACGAGCACCACGCGCTCTTCGTTGTCGATTTCGCGCAAACGGACCTCCACGATTTCTGTGTCCCTTGTCTCGACTGTTCGTCCGACGAAGCTGGCTTCGATCGGGCAGCTCCCGATGCCCGCGGTCAATCAGAACACAGAGCTGGATCCTGCGCGGACGTCCGAGGTCGAATAGCCCATTCATGGCCGCACGGATCGTCCGGCCGGTATATAAGACGTCGTCTACGATAAGCAGGTCGCGACCATCTACCGGAAAATCGATATCGGTGGCATGGACGATCGGTTGCTGCGCCGACAGTGGAAAGATCGTCGCGATAAAGGGTGATATCCAGAGTGCCCACGGCACGTGATGCTTGCGTCGGCCTGAATGAAGTTGGCCAAGCGCTGGGAAAGGGGCACGCCGCGGCGGCGGACGCCGATCAGCGCCAGATCCCTCGGCTCCCTCCGGTCTTTTCCACGATTTCATGGGCTAATCTTTTGAGCGTCCGATCAATCTGCTCAGCGGAGAGGAGCTGACGTTTTTCTACAATGCGCATCGGGCGCCACATCCTAGCATAGAGAAGCAAAATCGCAGCTCTGAATGGCTGTGGAAAACGGAATTTTTTGAGCTGGCCGGTCGGTCAGGTACCTGATAGACTTTCGCGACAGTAGAATTCGACCGAGGCAGCTCGCTTCGGTGTCTGCACGCCGGCAGACGGAGCGCCACCAGGCCCCCGGGGGTTGACCTCCGGGTTGAAGTCGGTTCCTTGTCTCTCAAGAATCCCATCGTCGCTGCCAGCGGCACTTTTGGCTATGGGATCGAGTTCGCCCATATGGTCGATCTCAATCGACTGGGCGGGATTGTCGTCAAGGGCCTTTCTGCTCCAGCCCAAAGCGGGAAATCTGACCCCGCGCATGTGCGAGACCGATGGCGGAATGCTTAACGCCGTAGGCTTGCAGAATGTCGGAGTTAGAGCATTTATCGCAGAGAGGCTGCCGAAGCTCCGCCCCTATAGAAAAGTGTCCATCATCGCCAACGTGTTCGGGCAAACTACTCGGAATACGTGGAAGTGATTCGAGACCCTTGAGGATGCAGAAGGTATCGCAGCCTACGAACTGAACATCTCCTGCCCCAACGTGGAGCACGGTGGGGCGGAATATAGTACTGACCCGTCTTTGACTGCGGAAGTAGTCGAGGCTGCGCGAAAGGCTGCCAACGGCCGCTTTGGGTAAAGCTCTCGCCAGCTATTGGAATCATTGGACTTATAGCAAAGGCAGCGGAAAGCTCCGGTGCCGATGCTCTCGTGGTATCGCAAATACGTATCCCGCACTGTGTATCGACGCACACAATCGGCGGTCCCGTCTCGGTAGTACGACCGGCGGGTTGTCGGGTGCGGCGATGAAACCTATAACCGTGAGGTTGGTGAACGAGGCTAGTCGGGTGATTCGGATCCCGATCATAGGGTTAGGTGGTATTGAGAGCCCTGACCGACGTAGCGGAATATATGCTCGCCGGAGCCTCGGCGGTTGAGGTTGGCACCGCCCATTTCGTGGACCCTCGGGCTTCAGAAAGGCTGGTAGAGGGGCTCGAAAAGTGGTGCCGGGACGAAAATCTATCTGAAATCAGCAGCTTACGAGGAGCTTTACAGACCGATTACGGGCGCCCCGAAGAGCCCCGGAAAGCTACAATTTGCTGATTCAAATGAGGATAGGTGACAATGAGAGCGAAGCTGTTTGTCGTACTCGAGTCGGTGTTTTTAGGATTGGGTCTGCTCGTGTTGACCCCTTCGGTCAATCCGCTTCCGGTCGCGAAGGCGAGAACCCAGATACCCCACTCAAACACTCCGCAAACGCTTTCCCCGCAGTACAGAGCTAGAAGAAGGGCCCCCGGCCGCTGGCCGTCTGGGATTGCACCACGAGCTGGTACGGGGGGGATTTTGACGGTCAGCCTACTGCGACAGGCGAGACCTATGATATGTATGCAGATACTGCGGCGCATCCGACCCTGCCCTTGGGTTCGATCGTGCGCGTAACGAATCCGCGGAACCACCGCAGCCAGATCGTGCGAATCAACGATCGCGGGCCATACGTGGAAGGCCGGGAGCTGGACGTCTCCTACGCGGTGGCGCAGAAGCTAGGCTTTGATCAGCGCGGGACTGCCAAGGTCCGGCTGGAATTGCTTGAGGTGCCGAAACGCAGCGCAACGGAACGCCATTACTAATCGTTGCCCTCGATTTTGACCGCGCGGGGCCGGCTTACGCTTTGGCGGAACGGCTCCGCGGGTCAGCAGAACTCTTCAAAGTAGGAAGCCGACTCTTCACAGCCGAAGGACCTAAGGTCGTTGAGAAGCTTGCCGCTCTAGGCTTCGACATATTCCTGGACCTGAAATTTCACGATATCCCAAACACCGTGGCCGGTGCGGTTGGCGCCGCTGCGGAGTTACCGCGCATCAAAATGCTGACGCTGCACACGACTGGCGGCTTGGCGATGATGCGTGCGGCGCGCGAGGCCTTGGCCGGTAAGGAGAAACGGCCGGCACTGCTCGGGGTCACTATCCTGACCAGTATGGACGCGCAAGCCATGGAAGCTGTGGGGCTTGCGGGCACGCCGGCAGCGCGTGCGCTTTCTCTGGCGCGGCTGGCGAAAGAGGCTGGGTTGGATGGCGTAGTGGCTTCGGCGCATGAGGTTGTGTCGATTCGAGAGGCATGCGGGCCGGAGTTTCTGATTGTGGTGCCGGGGATTCGGCCTGCGAGCGCTGCTGCGAACGATCAGAGCCGCGTGGCGACGCCTGCGGAGGCGATCCGGGCTGGGGCGAGCTACCTGGTAGTGGGGCGACCGATTACGGGAGCAAAAGATCCACGAGAAGCGGCGCAGTCCATCGCCGCGGAAATCGCGTGCGCTGCAGTCAGTTCAAGCCTACCCAATTGGCGATAAAGACGACAGGTAGGCTCTCGACATTGGCACCTTAAAATCGCGAAAAGGGGCTGCGTTGGCGCACTAAAAACCGCGATTCGGAAATACCCTTGGCTCCGCGATACGCGGCGGCGTTTTGGACCTGACCGGCTGAAAAGAAAGCCGGTCTCTACGAAGGCAACGTCAAAGCCCGCTGGATGCCGCGTGGTCTTGCGTCTCCGCTGAATTCCCTGCTGCGTCAAAAGTGATATACTCTAAGTCTCGGAAGCTTCCCTTCGCACCGGTATTGCGTTAAAGTACCCGACCGGGCCAGGCCAGTCCGAGAGAGGAATTGTATGGAACTTTTGTCTCCCTTTCATTTGATCGTGATACTCGCCGTGGTCGTGCTGCTTTTTGGCGGCAGAAAGATTCCGGAGGTGATGCGCGGAATGGGCGAGGGCATCCGCAGCTTCAAAGAAGGAATGCGCGGCGACGGAAGTGCGCCCCCGACCCAGACCACGCCGACCTTGACGCTCTCGGCTTCGCCGAATCCGGCGATGATGGGCCATCCGGTGACGCTGACCGCGATTGTTTCTCCAGCGCCTAGTGGCGCATCGCTTGGGAGCGTGAGCTTCTTTAATGGTTCAACGCCGCTCGGAACCGGCAATGTGGTCGCGGGCGGAACGGCATCAGTCACAACGAGCAATCTCCCGGCGGGCGCGCTGCATGTGACGGCGGCGTACTCGGGAAACGCGAATTTGACGGCGGCGAGCGGCGTGGTGCCCCTGACAGTGAATTCGTCGGTCCCGGTCACGACCTGAATCAGAGTGTCTTTTGTCCGCGGCCAATGAGCGAAACGGTTCTCGGACGAAAGCGGCCGGAGCGGACGAAGTTCGGTTCCGTCTTTTGCGCGATAACGATATTCCCGCAAGCAACCCGCACAAATTCTCTTATCGATTTGGTTTGCAAGATAGCAGACAAAATATCCACCCAGGAGAGCGCCAGCCTGATGGCGCTCTGGCTTTTGATTTCACTCTAAAAGTGAAAGAAGGCAAGAACGCGAAGTGCCCTGTGCTTACAGGGCCTTTTGCGAGCGGTCCAATCGATGACCGCTTCGTTTATCTGTCCTGGCGGTCAATCGAGCGCGGCGACTACATCAACCGCGTGAAGGCTCGGCTATCAACGATGGATTAGAAGATGGTTCGGGTAGCTCAAGAGCAGGACGCGCGACGTACTGCAGATATGACGGATGGACTCCGGGGAGCCCAGGAAACACGCCAGGAAACACGTCACCCGGTAGTTAGGCTAAGAAACTCCTGCAGGTGGAATTCCGTTTTGCGGTTTTTATCTCTTTCAATGACGCGGACGACGATGATTGTCATGTCGTCGTGTTGCGGGGCGCCGGCGACGAATTCGTCCGCCGAAGCCATCATTCGTTCAATCAAATTTGGAGCCGCGACACTCTGATTGGCCAGTACCGAGTTTTTCATCCGATCTTCGCCCCATTCCTCGTCAGCGGCGTTCCTGGCTTCGCTGATTCCGTCGGTGTAGGCGACGAATACATCTCCCGGTTCGAGTTCGACGCGCCCCTGGCTGTACTCACAGTCCTCGATTAGGCCAATCACCATGCCGCCGATATCCAGACGGAAAACTTCGGGCGCGCCGTTACGCCACCGAAAGATCATCGGCGGATTGTGCCCTGCATTGACGTAGTTCATCGTTCGCGAAGCGGCATCGAACTCGGCGTAGAAGAATGTCGCGTAGCGATTGCTGTCCGAGCTCTCGTAGACGAGGCGGTTGAGATTTGCCATCAGCGCTGTGAGGTCCGTCGTGCGCTGGACCGTTTGCCCGCGCAGAAACGCCCGGAGCGTCGCCATCAAGAGGGCGGCAGCAATGCCTTTGCCAGAGACATCGCCTATCGCGATACCAAGCTCGTTTTTCGAGAGCAAGATGAAATCGTAGTAATCTCCGCCGACGCCGAGCGCGGGGCGGCACGCACCCGCGTATTCGAGTCCTGCGATGGGCGGATATTCTTGCGGGAAAAGGCGCTGCTGCACCTCACGCGCAATTTCGAGTTCCCTCGTGTGCTTCTCTCTTTCCGCTATTTCCGCCACGATTGCCTGATTAAGACGGCCGTTTTCGAGTGCCAGGCCGGTTTGAGCCGCCACCGAATCAAGCAGCCGGATGTCGGTCTTCGAAAATGCTTCTTCGGATTGCTTGGTGCCCAGGCTCATGATCCCGAGCACCTGTTCATTCAGCGAAATGGGTAGCAGCAATTCTGGTTTCAGTTGTTCGAGCGAGGCGCGCTCGTGGTCATCCGTGAGTTGGACCCAGGAGTTGGCGTCTTCGAAATTCACGAGTGCGTGCGCCTGTTTGCGCAGGCGCCTTACCGTAACACCCTCCGGCGCAATCGCCGCCTTCAACTGGTCGCCATATCCGAGCGCGTACGCCGGACGGAATGCCCCATCTTGATTCAGCAGAATGGCGATTCGCGGCACGTGCAGCGATGCGGCAACGCGCGTCGCGACCGTTTCCAGCAAAGAATTCGTCTCCACGATCGACCGCACCTTGGTCGCTAATTCGCTCAGAATTGCGTCCGCCTCGTACGCTTCGCGGAAAAACCGCCGATCGATCCACCTGCGGAGGCGCTGCGCAAAGACGCGAATTCCAGCGATCAGCGCGATCCCAATGGAGAACAATAAAACGCGTTGCCCGACACCGGTGCCTGAGCTCATCGTGGCGACTAGAAGGCTGATGCCTACCGCGATTGCAATCTGCAGCACGAAAATCGTGTTGCGCGCGAGAAGGTATTGCAGACCCTGACGAATCACCAGCCGCACGTCCATAGCGCGATGAACCACGATTACGTATGCCATGGTCAGCGGAAAGATAATGAGCGCGCAGATCGCACCAATGATCGGCCATCCCTGATAATCGATCGTGGTCACGACCGTAAGGATATATATCGTGGCGTACGGCAAGATGCCCAGCACGGCGCCCACATCCAGCAGCAGCAGACGGCGGCGCGAGTCGCGATTTCGTTCCGTAAACGTTTTGTAAATCAACATCCCACAGAAGAAGATGAACGCGGCCGGGCTCAAATAGCTGCCGACCGCCGCGAACGGCAGCACGACAGGCCAGAACGCTCGCGCCATGACATAGTGGTGCAGGAGCATGGCCGTAATGACGCCTATCAACGCCGCGTCGATTAAGAGCGCCCCAAAGACGAGCCACTTGAGCCAAGGAAACCGGCGATCAAGGGGCAAGGGTTCCGGAAACATGATTATAGACGCTGTCGCCGCTGTTGCGGACCCACTGGATGCACGAAATCACGAAGAGGCCGGCAAGGATCGCATAGGCCAGCGAATGAGAACGGCTCTTGGGTCGCGCGAGCGGCATTGAGTCACTCCGAGGAGCAGGGCGAGCGAAAGATTGTCACTGTAGTTCAATCAGTACGGCAAACGCTGTGGTTCACATTAGCAGGCTGCGTCTCTGAGTCAACCCCTTTGTCGGAGTTCCCCGATGCTTCGCACGGCAGGAAACGGAGGAGGGGACCTTCGGCCCGCTTCGCGCCCCGTGATGACGAGATTTTATGATGTAGAAGAGAGAAAAAAGCAAAGTGAAAAGCCTCGGTTGCGGATAGCGGTCCCGAGCTATACGTGTGGCGGCGACTCGGCTGCCATTTTATTTAGAAGCTGCGTTGGCGGCTTCTTCGCTCCAGCCCAGGGCGCGAAGCATTTGCCAGGTTCGCGAAAGCGGCAAGCCCATTACGTTGAAGTAGCAGCCTTCGATGCTTGAAATGAATCTGCCGCCGATTCCCTGAATTCCGTACCCACCTGCTTTGTCGAACGGCTCCTCTGTGGCGCTGTACGCATCAATTTGGTCGTGCGACAGCGACACGAACGTGACGCGCGTGGTTTCCACGCCAGCGGCTTGCAGGCCGTCCGGCGTGCGAACGATTGCGATACCCGTGCAAACTTCGTGAGTTTTGCCGCTGAGAGCACGCAACATTTCGCGGGCTTCGGCGGCGTTCTCAGGCTTGGCAAAAATGCGGCCGTCGCAGATGACCGTGGTGTCGGCGCCGACTACGAAAGCGCGCTCGGAATTTTTTGCGGCGCCCGTGGCGATGACATGAGCCTTCGTTTGCGCGAGCCGCAAGACGTAATCTTCGGCGCGCTCGTTGGTAGGCAGCGACTCGTCGACGTAGGTGGGTTGAACTTCGAAGCAAAAGCCTGCGTTGCGCAAAATTTCGGCCCGACGGGGCGAACCGGACGCGAGAATAAGCTTCATCAAGATAGACTACTCCGCTTCGGCCCTTCGGAAAAAGCGGGCGGCGTCGGCACGGAACAGACACCACACAATTAAGACAAGAAACAGGCTATGGATTGCAAGTTGGCGAACTACGCCGAAACTAATGGCAACGTGAAACGCCATCCACGCAATAGCCAACCAGCGAGCCCAATTCTGCGCGCGCAACAAGAAAGCACCGCACACGATGGCGAGAAACTCGGTGACCTCGATCGAGACGCCGTCCGGTGCACGAAGGTCCTTAAAGTGAAAAACGAACCCGCCGAGGCCCACGGCCAGATAAAGGCAAGCGATGGCGAAAACGGACAATGGAATTTTCTTAGGACTCATGCGCATGGTCTCAACTCCCGGATGCCGCGCTGAAGACCGCGGCGCGACGTTCAAACCTTACGTCAAACTCGTGCAGGAATCTTCAGGTGGTTTTTGTATTGCCACAAGCCGATATTTGTGATTAGGTTACGCGAGCAAAGGACTCGATGAAAATTCTATTGTATAACCCGGACAACGGCGTAACCCGCAATTTCATGCCGCATCTTTGGATGTTTCTGCTGCAAGCCCTCACTCCCGCAGGACACGAAGTGGTGCTGATCGACGGAAACGCGCAGCCCATGAATGAAGAGAGCATCGCGCGCTACGTCCGAGAAAATAACATCGAACTGGTCGGCATCGGCGCGATGACGAGGATGATCGCGAAGGCATATCGCATGGCGGACGCTGTGCGTTCCACAGGAGTCAAGGTGGTGATGGGCGGCCCGCACGTCACGGAACTACCGGATGAAGCGCTCGGGCGCGACGGTGGCCCGAGGCATGCGGATGCGGTCGCCCTTGGCGAGGCCGACGCGACGTGGCCAAAGATCGTGGAAGACGCGGCGCGCGGCGCGTTGAAAGATGTGTACGCACCGGTGGACGATCAGGGCCGCGAGCAAAAGCCGTCGCTACAGCCGTATCCCAGTATTCCGTGGGACAAAATCAATCTGAACCAATTCAATCTCCTTCCCGGAGCATTACATCCCCTGCTGAAGCGGCTGGGCGCGGGATGGGGAACGTTTAGGATCGTTCCAATGGAATCGGGGCGCGGTTGCCCGTATGGATGCGAGTTTTGCACGGTGACGGGATTTTTCGGCGACTCGATACGATTTCGCACCAATGAAAGCGTGGTGAACGAACTTCTGCTGCTGAAAGCGCGGGCAAAAGAGGAGCGCGGGCAGATCGCCGTGTTTTTCATCGACGACAATTTTGCGATCAACGTGAAACGGACCAAATCCCTGCTGCGAGATATCATCGCCGCGAATGCCCAGGTGCATTGGGTGGCACAGATCAGCGCCAATCTGCTGCGCGATGAAGAGTTGGTGGACCTGATCGCGGCTTCCGGAGGCAAGTGGATATTCATCGGGATGGAATCGATCGATCCCGCGAACCTCGCCGACGTGAAGAAGGGATTCAACAAGCCGGGGGAGTACGCCGCGGTGCTCGAGCGTCTTGCGCAACGCAATGTTTACGCAATCACGTCTTTTATTTTTGGCATGGACAATGACACGCCGGGCGTGGCCGCGCGTACCCTGGAACAAATTCGCAAATGGCCACCTGGTTTGCCGATATTCGGATTGCTGACGCCGTTGCCCTCGACGCCACTGTATAAGAGGCTGGAAGACGCCGGGCGGCTTACGCGCAAGAAGCACTGGCAGGAGTTCATACCTTTCGCGATGGCTCATACGCCCTTGAAGATGAGCATCGAGGAAGCGCACAACGAAGTACGGATTGGGTGGGCGGAGTCTTATAGCCCACAGGCAATCGAGCGGGCAGTGGATTCTCTAAACGATCAGCCGCTTGGCTATCGCATCAACATTCTTATCGCACGCCTCTGTTTCCGGGGAATCTATTTTCCGCAGATGAGGCGCTTTGCGTGGCTGAAGATAGCGATGGAAAATCGGCGCACAATCTCGAAACTGATCAGGCAGGGATTCGGAGGGGGGCTCCATGCTCCGGCCGTCGCTCCTGCCGTTGCTCCCAACGCAGTCGAGATAGGCAGCGATTGAGCGGCACTGGCGCCTGGCTATAGCGGCACCGGAAACGTTTTGGAATAGAATGAAAGCGGAGACCATAATGGCGCAACCGCTTTCGTCAGCTGTGGCCGGGGCGCGGCCGATCATTGAAGAACCGCGCACGCATCTTTTTTATGAGACTTCGCATTCGCCGTCTTTGGCCGATCTGGTCGGCTACGAGAAGGCGAAAGAGATCGTCGATTTTTGCTTCATCGCGAATCCCTACTATCCCACGCCGGCGATGCTGCTTGACTTGCAGCGGAGCCTTCCAAATCTGATCAAATCGTATCCTTCGAGCAATCCGGCGGCGAGCCAGCGGCACTTGGCCGACGTGCTGCATGTGAATCCAGATCATCTGGTGATCGGCAACGGCGCCACCGAACTGATCGTGCTGATCAATACGATCCTGATCGACCGCATCGCCATTCCCATTCCCACCTTTGGCGAATACATCGAAAAGCTGAAAGATCAACGCGACGCGGAGCTTTACGCGCTAGACCCTGATCGCGCATACGAGCTGCGCGTGAACGACTATCTCGATTGGTCGCGGCAGCGAGGCGTGCGTTCCCTGTTGGTGATTAATCCGGGCAATCCGACGGGGCAATTTATTCCGCGCGAGGAGATGATTGAGTTCTTGCATCGGGCAAAGGACATGGAGCTCGTGATCGTCGACGAGTCGTTCATCGATTTCGCAGGCGATCCGATACCGAGCCTGCTCAATGTGGCGGATCGTTTTTCGAATCTGCTGGTGATTCGCAGCATGAGCAAGCATTGCGGCGTGCCGGGGCTGCGGCTGGGCTATTGCTACAGCGGAAATCTTTATGTGCTGAATCGCATGCGGCGACTCGTTCCCACCTGGAACCTGAATACGCTGGCGCAATATTTTCTTTCACAGCTTCCCGGGACGGACGCTGAATATCATGTGGCGCGCAAGCGGCTGATGAGCGATGTCGCGTGGCTTTACGAATCGCTGCGGAAGATTCACGGGCTCGCGGTGTATCCAACCGGCGCGAATTTCGTGCTGTTCAAAATAAAGAATCAGTTTACAGCCGCCGAATTGCAGGCGCGCCTCCTCGAAGAGCACCGGATGTACGTTCGGGACTGTTCGAACAAGCTGGGGATGGATTCATTCCACGTGCGCGTGGCGTCACAGGGCCGGGAAAAAGATGCGCGCCTCGTTTCAGCGTTGCAAAGCTTGATGCAATGAAGCGCCCCGTCGTAGTCGTGGTAACGCGCCGCACTGCGCGGCGGTCGCGGTTTATCGAATACGTCGGCGAGGCGCACATCGATCTGCTGATCCGGCTGAAAATCCTGCCGCTGATCATCCCCTCCACGGAAGGCGTGCTGCCTTTGCTGGCGCAATACCGTGAGCGTATGAACGGATTGTTGCTGGTGGAAGGCGAGGATATCGAACCGAAACGGTATCCGGCGGAGAAAGCGAATTTTCGTTATCTGGAAAAGACGCATCCGCTAAAGGATGAAATCGAGTTGCGGCTGCTGCATTATGCGCTGCGGCGGCATCTGCCAATCCTTGGCATTTGCCGGGGGAATCAACTTCTGAACATCGCGTGCGGCGGGACCCTTTTTGGCGACGTGCACAAGGAAAAGCGTTCCAAGCTGCTGCATATCGATCAGGAACACTACGATACGTATCGGCACAAAATTTCGGTGGTGCCAGGCACGCCGCTGGATCGCTGGTACGGAAAACGCACGTTAAGCGTGAACAGCTATCATCATCAGGGCGTGCGGAAGCTGGCGCGGCGTTTTACCGCGATGGCGCATGCGCAGGATGGCCTGATCGAGGCCTACTACGATCCGCGCGAGAACTTTCTGGTGGGACTGCAGTTTCACCCGGAACGAATGTTGAAGGAATACGCCGGGAACTTCCGCGTGTGGCAGGCATTTGCAAGGGCCGTCCACCGCGCGACGTAGTGTTACGGGGAAAACGCAACTAGTAATTTTTCGGGGCGGTTTTAGGGTGCTGAACGATTTGCAAACGGGCTAAAAAGCACTAGAATAGCCTCACCAGCATCGCCAGGTGCCCCATGACCACGTTGTTCCGCTGCACGGTTTTGATGGCTTCGGCCATCGCGGTTTCCGCGAGCGCTTCCCAGGTTTCAAAGACTACGACTACGCAAGAGAAGTTTGCGTCATCGCGTGATGTGCCGCAGGTGTCCGCCTTGGGTGCGCATAAGCAGTCCAGCCAAAAGAGTGCAGCGCCTGAAGTGGCCGCGAATACAGATGTGCCGTCGAACGATGCTGCAGACGACAGCGCAAAAACCCTGGGGCCAGGGAGCATCCACGGCGACCTTTCACAGCCGATCACGCCGGACATGAAGTTGCAGATCCTCCGCTACATCGACGGCGAATTCGGGAAGGCTACCCGGCCGCTGCCGGGGAAGAATGACGGCTTTACGATTGTCGTAGGCAAGCCAATCAACGATCAGGACTACAGAGATGCCTTGCGTCTGCAAGGCACGGCGATCAATGAGGGCGATCCGATCCAGGTGACGCGAGTGACGTTCGAGGACAAGAAGATCATCCTTCAGCTCAACGGCGGAACGAAGAAGAAGTTCCATTTATGGGATCACTTGCAAGTCGGGCTGGGCGGCGATCCAGACCCAAGTGACATCGGAGTGCCACAGGATACGGCGGCGCGCAGAGGCGAGGGGCTTGGCGCGGTGGTCGTGCTCGATTATGGGAAGCCGCTGCCGGACGTAAGCCCGAACGACATCAAAGCGGAGCTCAGCCCGCTGATCGATTTCTCCAAATCGAAATCCGCGGCGGTGAATTGGGTGGAGACGCTTCCTCCGGCCTATCAGGATGCGATCCGCGACCACGAGGCGCTGCCGGGTATGGATCAGCAGACTGTGATCGCGGCAATCGGGCGCCCGGACCAGAAATTCCGCGAGACGAATGCGGACGGAATCGAGACGGAAAGCTGGATTTATGGAAATCCGCCAGCGAAGACGACGTTCGTAACGTTTATCGGCTCGAAGGTGGCCAAGGTGGAAGTATGTGGCGGCCCGGGGGCCATCGGTGCCAGCGCGCCAGATTGCAGCCTGGAAGCACCGGCGAACGCGGCGATTAAAGCGCTACCTGTTTCTGCCACTCCAAACCAGTAACCTATTCCACATTTTTTGATTGAACGCGGCGATGGCCCTCTTAGAGGAGGCCGCCATGAAGCGTAGCAATGCGGCAATTATCGCTTGCGCAGTTCTTCTTTGCTTTGGGCCGAACGTGCACGCGCAGGGATCGATCTCTGGGAGCGGAACGATTGTCGCCGTCGCACCATCAGGACCGCCCGCGGTGGTTGGCGAGCCTTACAGCGCGACGTTTGAGACGGAGATGTCACAAACGCTGGCCGATGGGACGCATATCGAGCGGCATACGATAACCCAGAAGCAATTCCGCGATTCTCAGGACAGAACGCGGACTGAGGAATATCTTGTCGACCCC
This sequence comes from uncultured Acidobacteriota bacterium, assembly GCA_963753205.1. Classification (GTDB taxonomy): domain Bacteria; phylum Acidobacteriota; class Terriglobia; order Acidiferrales; family UBA7541; genus Palsa-295. The sequence goes on from CAVWBL010000014.1 coordinate 26,636, forward strand.
GCGATACGCAACGCCGACCCGAATACACCATCGAGCATTAGTATTCGCGATCCGGGTACAGGGATAACATGGCTGCTGAATCCGCCGGATCATACGGCGAGACAGATGATGCCGCCGAAGAGACCGGACCCGGCGGCGATTTCCCAAATGGCTCAGGCACAAAAGCGGGCCGAGTCTCTGCGGCCACGAGTCGAACAAGAGGACCTTGGCGCGCAGACAATAGAGGGCCTTTTCGCAAAGGGAACGCGTATGACGACCACAGTTCCGACTGGCGCTCAGGGCAATGACCGGCCAATCGTGATTGTCCAGGAAGGTTGGGTTAGCCCTGATCTCAAGCTCATGGTTTTGTCAAAGAGATTCGATCCACGCAACGGTGAGCAGACCATTCGATTGACGAATATCGATCGCAGCGAGCCCGATCCGAGCTTGTTCGAAGTACCTGCCGATTACACAGTCGTCCAACCGCAGCGGTAAAAGGTTTCGCTGTGGATCCGCGCGCTTTTGTCGCGTTCTGCGTTGACTTTTCTTGCTGCGCACCCCAAAATCTTTGTGCTGGAAAATTGAATAGCTAGATGTCTCGCGTGTTGCGAGGCGGAAGGGCGCTCGAAACTTCCCGTGTGGGCGGGCGGTATTGGGCGCGCGCTTGACGGCTTGGTGAGGTTGGAGTGTAGTGGCGGTTCGCCGGTTCCGCCGGGGTCTTCAAGGCAACTCCGCCGTGGAATTTCCCCATTTAGCTTTTGAATGTAGCGAATTGAACTAGGGCCGAATCAAATACAAGTTGGGCTTTCGCGCAGAAATCTATAGCCCTACTCCCAGGAGGAGAAATGCCGGTAAAGGTTGGAATTAATGGTTTTGGACGCATCGGCCGGAACATCTATCGGGCCGCGCTGGGCGATCCTGCCATCGAATTTGTGGCTGTAAACGATCTTACGGACTCGAAGACGCTCGCTCACCTGCTGAAGTACGACTCGATTTTGGGCAATCTGTCGCACAAAGTGACGTATACGGACGACGCGATCACGGTCGACGGCAAGGCGATCAAGGTATTCCGCGTGAAAGACCCCGGGGAGCTGGATTGGGCGTCGGTGGGCGCGCAAATCGTGGTGGAGTCGACGGGCCGCTTTACAGCGGGACCGGATGCGAAGAAGCACATGCGCGGTCCCGTGAAGAAAGTGCTCATCTCCGCGCCGGCTACCGATCCCGATGGAACGTTTGTGCTGGGCGTGAACGACAAGACGTACGATCCCGCGAAGCACAATGTGGTTTCCAACGCGTCTTGTACAACGAACTGCCTTGCGCCCGTGGCGAAGGTGATTCACGATACATTTGGCATCAATGTGGGGACGATGACCACGATCCACTCGTACACAAACGATCAGAACTTGCTCGATCTGCCGCACAAGGATCTGCGCCGCGCACGTGCGGCGGCTCTTTCGATGATTCCCAGCAGCACGGGTGCGGCCAAGGCGCTCCACCTGGTGATTCCGGAACTCAAGGGCAAGCTCGACGGTTACGCGATGCGCGTGCCGACGCCGAACGTGAGCGTTGTTGACCTCACTGTATTCGTGGATAAAGCGACGAACGTCAAGGAAGTGAACGCTGCTCTTAAGAAGGCAGCAGACGGCCCGATGAAAGGCATACTTGAATACACGGAAGAAGAGCTCGTCTCGGTCGACTTCCGCAAGAACCCGAATTCGTCCATCGTTGACGCCGGTTATACGCGCGTGGTCGGCACTAATTGCGTGAAGGTGCTCGCGTGGTACGACAACGAGTGGGGCTATTCTTCACGCTGCGTCGACATGATCAAGCTGCTGGCGAAGAGCCTGTAAGAAAAAGCGTGAGTGCATCGTCATCCAAGCCAACCGAAGGATCACTCCGGCAGCAGAGTAAAAAAGAGGGGTTCTTCGGGCCGTTACCCGGCCCTCAGAATGACGTTTCATCACTCCAGCAACGTCGATCATTTTAGAAACATTCATCAGCTTAGGACTGCTATGAACAAATTGTCGATTCGAGATTTGAATCTGGCCGGCAAGCGGGTGTTCATCCGCGTGGATTTCAACGTCCCGCTCGATAAGGGCAAGGTCGCAGACGATACGCGCATTCGTGAGACGCTGCCGACGCTGAAGCTGGCGCTGGAGCGCGGCGGCAAGCTTGTGCTCGCGTCGCATCTCGGGCGGCCGAAAGGCAAAGTCGATCCGAAGTACTCACTTGCAGCCCGTGGCTGCTCGCTTACAAGAAATGCTGGGCAAGCCGGTGGAATTCGCGCGCGACTGCATCGGCACCGACGCCGAGGCCAAGAGCAACGCGCTGCCAAACGGCGGCGTCTTGTTGCTCGAAAACGTTCGTTACTATCCGCAGGAGGAAGCGAACGATCCTGAGTTTTCAAAAAAGCTCGCGGCGCTTTGTGACGGGCTTTTTGTGTGCGACGCGTTCGGTTCAGCGCATCGCGCGCATGCGTCCGTGGTGGGCATCACGCAATACGTGAAGCAAGCCGCTGCGGGATTACTGATGGAAAAAGAGCTGGCCTACATGGGCAAGGCGATTTCGAATCCGGAGCGGCCCTTTGTAGCCGTGCTCGGCGGCGCAAAGGTTTCAGACAAGATCGAAGTGGTGCAGAACATGATGAAGCTTGCCGACGCCGTGCTGATCGGCGGCGCTATGGCATACACGCTGCTGAAATCGCAGGGCGTCGCGACTGGCAAATCGCTGGTCGAAAATGACAAGCTCGATCTGGCCAAGAGTCTCGTCGCAGAGGCGAAGGCAAAGAAATTCAAGCTGCTGCTGCCTGTGGATCACGTGCTCGCGCAATCGCCTGATTCGACCGCTACGGAAACGGCGGACATTGCGCAGACTCCAGACAACATGATGGGCTTGGACATCGGACCGAAGACCGTGCAGCTTTTTTCGAAGGAAATTGCGGGCGGCGAGGACGATTGTGTGGAACGGGCCGATGGGTATGTTCGAAAAACCACAGTTCGCGCAGGGCACGTTGGGAATAGCGAAAGCCGTCGCGGCGGCGACGCAGGCCGGGGCGACTTCGATTGTAGGCGGCGGCGATTCAGTGGCGGCTGTCGAACAGTCGGGTGTGGCGAAGCAGATTTCGCACATTTCGACGGGCGGCGGCGCTTCGCTCGAATTTCTGGCGGGCGAAAAGCTGCCGGGCGTCGAGGCGCTGACCAACGCAGCAGCGAAGGGCGCGTGACATGGGGATTCCTTCGCGACGTCCGGTGATTGCGGGAAATTGGAAGATGTTCAAGACGGGTGCGGAGACGTTCGCGTTCTTTGAAGCGTTTCACCCGTCGGTGAAGGCGGCGAAGCACTGCGACATCGTGATCGCGCCGCCGTTCACGGCGATTGCGACCGCCGTCGAGGCAACGGAGGGCAGCGCAATCGCAATTAGCGCGCAGAATATGCATTGGGAGCGCGAAGGCGCGTTCACAGGCGAAGTCTCAGCGCGGATGATCGCCGAGGCCGGATGCAAATACGTGATCATCGGACATTCGGAGCGCAGGCAGTACTTTGGCGAAACGGACGAAACGGTTCATCGCAAGACGCAGGCCGCGCTGCTTGCCGGTCTGACGCCGATTGTCTGCGCGGGCGAGACGCTGCCCGAGCGCGAGGGCGGCATCACGAATGACGTGCTGCGGCGGCAATTCGAGGGCGGTTTCGCCGCGTTGACCGAGGCGGACTTCTCGCGTATCCTGATTGCCTACGAGCCGGTGTGGGCCATTGGAACGGGCCGCACCGCTACGCCCGAAATCGCGGAAGACGCCCACCGTTTCATTCGTGAGCTTGCGAACGCCAAGTTCGGCGCGGCATGCGCGAACGCGGTGCGCATTCTTTATGGCGGCAGCGTCAAGCCGGATAACATCCATGGCTTGATGGCGCAGCCGGATATCGACGGCGGGCTCGTCGGCGGAGCGAGCTTGGACGCAAAATCGTTTGCGGCCATTGTGAATTTTTAGCTTCGGGAATCAGAAAGAGAGTTTTACATGCCTGCATGGATGAAGTGGACGATAGCAATTGTGGTCGCGCTGGGGCTCGTTTGGCTCGGTTGGCGATTCACGGTGCTGCTGGTGACGCTGCACGTCCTCGTCTGCTTTATCTTGATCCTGGTGATTATGCTGCAGAGCGGCTCGGCGGCTGATCTTGCGGGCGCGTTCGGCGGCGCAGGCAGCCAGACGGCGTTTGGTCCGCGCGGCGCAACTACGTTTCTTTCGCGCGCCACTACATGGTGCGCTATTGTGTTCATGCTTACTTCCCTCACGCTTTCCATCAAGCGCGGCCCATCGCAAAGCGGGGGCTCGGGTTCAATCCTGGAGCAAACCACGAATCCGACTCCCGCGAAGACTCCGCCCGCTCCGGCTAAGCCGACGACTCCAGCACCTTCTTCGCAAGCGCCTGCACCTTCGCAGACGCCAGCAGCCCCTGCGAAAAAGCCCTAGTTCTTTTATGTTATTTCGGGACCTCTGAATTCTGCCCCGCGGACGCGGCTTCTGCGCGTGATTCCCACCAATTCGCGCAGCGTTTCGCGAAGGCCAATCCAACGCAAAAGCGCTTGTTTGACAGCGGACGGCAATAAACCACGCGGCCTGATAACTGACGGTTGAGTGACAATGGGCTTACAACCTGCGATTCGCCGGGGTGCAAACGCTGATTGCAGATCACACATGCGCCGGCAGCACTTACGTTTTCCGTGACAGCTTGCTCGGCAGGGCGCTCTCGGCTCACGCTCACCAAATAGACTGGCACACCGATACAGACACGCGAATCAATTCTGCGGTCTGACGACATGCGAAAAGAGCGGTTTCAGGGTCGTGCCGAGAATTGCGCCGTTAAGATCGACGGATTGAGCGGACTTCGCGTTTGGCGGCTCCCAGTCAACCATCAGGCGACGCTTCGCGGCGAATCCGTAAGACTTGCCCGCCCAGTTGCACTTGCAGCGCAGTTGAATTTCCCGAGCATCAATTTCCTCGGGATTGCCGTCGTCGCTGGTCAAAACCGAATCAATCGGAGCGCCGCATTGCGGACATTCAAAGAGGAGAATATGAACGAATTGGTTCTTTGGCATGTGATCACCTCCGTCCCGGGTCTAAGCGCACGACAAACTCCACCGTCGCGTAGAACGATAAGCAGCCCATTATGAGTAGCTTACTGAAAACGGCTCGGGTGAAACGTCGATACCAGTACCAGGAAATTTTTACAAACAATCGCACGAGGAAGGATATTTCACTTTCAATAAATGCCCGATAAACGGCAGATTAATTGAACTGCGCCAATTTGGACCTCAATGGTGTGTAGTGATTTCTTGACCGTCTCGAGTTTGCCTTCCTACAATCTTCGGCACCACCGCACAAGGAGAGCGCCATGCCGGAAACGGTCGAGCAGTATCGCAATCGCATGCTGTCCAACATCCCGGGCCAGGATCCGCTGAAAATCCAGGCGGCGACGCCGCAAAAGCTTGTGCGTCTGCTGAAGGGAGTGCCTAAGGCAAAGCTGCGCCAGCGGCCGGCGCCAGGGAAATGGTCGATTCATGAGATCGTGACGCACATGGCCGATACGGAAGTTGTTTATGGTTTTCGCGTGCGGCTGATACTAGGCGCGCCGGGTGCCCCTCTCGCCAGTTTCGATCAGGACCGGTGGGTCGCGGCCCTTCATTATGATAAGCGTGAGACGGCGACGGCGCTCGAGCAGTTCATGGCTTTGCGGAGGGCGACCCTCAATATGCTGAAAACCATCTCGCCAGAGCAATGGAAGCACTTTGGCGCGCATGCGGAACGGGGCGAAGAGAGCGTCGCGATGAGCGTCGCGATGATTGCCGGGCATGACATTAATCATCTGGCGCAGATCGAGCGCATCCTGAAATCCCCAAAAGCCCGCTAATCCTTCCAAGCGGCTAGGACTTTCGTCCGGTAACCGATTCTGTACCGTAACCTGTGAAGTTCCGCGAGCTCAGGCGCGGGAACCGTAGAATTGGATACGTGCCCGGAGGGCCCTTTCAGGCCTGAACAGCCCGGACCATCTGTTCGATGAGCCGCAAATCCATTGATACGGACGCCGCGCGTCCGACCGCAAAAGCGCCAGCGAAGCCTGCGGCACAGCCTTCTCTAAAGCCCGAAGAGATGGAGCTGCTGCGCAAGCGCGACGAGCAAAAGGCGCTCGAAAACGAACTCACCGAACGCGAATTGCGCGCCACGAATCTCCGTGCCGAGCTTGGCGGCTTTGAACGGCAGTACTTGCACCTGGTTGGTCTGCGGTATGCCGAACTCGACGAATACAAGGCCCAGCTTGCGGAAAAGCTTGCCGCCGAGCAGCCGCAGAATGAACGCGCTCAGCAAGCCGCGCGCGAAGCCCGCGCCCGAGCCAACGAAACCAAGGCGGGCGCGGGCGAAAAGAGCGAGGAAGAGCCGCGCGCGTTTAAAGCCTCGCAGGAAATGAAGCGCGTTTATCGCGACGTGGCGAAGCGCATCCATCCCGATCTCACTTCGGACCGCGAAGATCGCGCCACTCGCCAGCAACTGATGGCGCGGGCGAACGAAGCCTACGAACGTGGCGACGCGACAGCGCTGGCAAAAATTCTCAACGAATACGAATCGAGCCCCGAAGCCTTTCAGGGCGAAGGTCCGGCCGCTGAGCTGGTTCGAGTGATTCGCCGCATCAGCCAGGTTCGCGGACGACTGGCGGAAATCGAAGCGGAATCACAGGCGCTGCTTCGTTCGGATCTATACCAGTTAAGGATGCGCGTGGAAGAAGCCGCGCAGGACGGTCGTGACGTGCTGAAGGAAATGGTGACGAAAACGGAAGAGCAGATTGCCGAAGCCAAGCGCCGTCTGGCCGAAGGCAAACGATAATTCACATGGGCCAGTCCCCACTCACGCAGGAGTTGAGTCCGAAGCAGGCCCCTGCACACAAGCTTGCGCGAACGGGCTCGCGCGGACTCGCGGTGCGTTCAGCCGCGCTGATTCGGCGTGGACTGCGCGACCTTGCACGCGATTCGAACTGGCTGGTCCGAAAAGTTTTCCAGGGACCGGTTACACAAGCGGCGGTCTCGCCAGACGGGCAGGTGTGCACGCTCTCGCCGCAGGTCCGGCACGGCGCGCACAGCCTGACGCTCTTCGATGTGGAGCGTTGCGTCCCGACGCTTGCCTTGAGCCTTGCGGCGGAAACGGATAATCCCGATGACCTGGATGCGCCCGCACGTTTTGCATGGTCGCTCGACGGGCATTATCTTCTGCGCGCACGAGGCGCAAGGGCGAGCGAACTGCAACTATTCGACCTTCAGGCGAAAATGCTCGCCGGGGCTTTCGGAACTTTCGCGCAGGCTCCGTCATGCATTGCGTGGTCGCCCAGCGGGACGTTGGTCGCGAGTGGTTGCCGCGGATGGAGCGCGTCACTCGATTTGTGGCAGATGCAACTGAGGCAATCTCCCGGCGGTGCGGTTGCCACGCGCGTCCAGCAACTTGGCGTGCCAGACTGGTTGGAGCCGCGCTCGACCGATGGCGAATCGAACGAGGCGGGAAGGTTCTCCGGCTACGGGCGGATCATGTTCAGCCCGGATGAGCGGCATATCGCAGCGAGTGTGGAGATCGGCGGGGAATGGGCGGATGACCTGATTGTCTTTCTGGACGCTGCTACGCTGCAGAAGAAGTCGGTCTTCGAAGCGCAGGGGCGCATTACGGATCTCGCATGGTCGAACGACGGGCAGCGGCTCGTCTATTGCTCAGCGGGGCAGGCCTACGGCATCGATCCGCTTTCGGCGGAGTCTTCGGTGCTGCCTTTTGGCGGCGAGCAGTGTGCGTGGCATCCGCATCTGCCGATTTGCCTGTTTTATAGTTCCCTGCTGCGAAGCTCGGCGAAAGGCCGTTTATTTTTGGTGGATATGAACCGGATCAGCGTGTTTGACGAATGCCCAGCGGAGGGTGTGCTGAGTTTGCGGTGGAGTGTGGATGGCTCGAAGGCCTACGCGATCACTAGCGACGGGCTTGCTTACATCTACGAACCGGAACTCCTTTAAGACAAACAAATCCCCCACTGAGGCGCAGACGATTCAGGCCAGCGGCAGGTTCGCCTCGGCGTTGAGAAGAATTGTTTCGCGTTCGCCGGCCACGAAGCGCGGATAGCCCGCCGCCGCAATCATCGCGGCATTATCCGTGGAGAGTGCGCGGCTCGGGAAATAACTCTGCAATCCACGGCGCTGGCCTTCCGATTCGAACGCCTGGCGCAACGCGCTATTCGCCGCAACGCCTCCCGAAACGAAGACCGCGCGCACCGCGTATTGCTCCGCGGCAGCGAGCGTGCGCGAAACCAAATCTTCGACAACGGAATGCTGAAAACTCGCGACGAGGTCGAGCGTTTCTTTGCTGCACAGCGGAAGCAGAGCCGCTGCGGTGCGTTCGCTGCGCGCAAGCGCCGCCTGACGAGCCTCGATTTCCGCCTGAAGCTGCGGGTTGCGCCGCAGATGATAAAGCACGGCCGTCTTGATTCCGCTGAAGCTGAAATCGAACGGATTGCCCTTCATTTTGGGAACGCCGAACTGAATTTTCTTTAGATCGCCGTGCGTGGCGAGTTGGTCGATTACGGGGCCGCCGGGATAGCCGAGCGCGAGCATTTTCGCTACTTTATCGTAGGCTTCGCCGGCAGCATCGTCACGCGTGCCGCCGATGCGCGCATAGATGAATCGCGAAGCGCCATTGCCTGAGCCGCTCTCGGCCTTTACGTGGTACAGGATCGTGTGGCCGCCGGAGACGATCAAGCAGACGGCGGGCAATTCCAGCACTTTCCCCGCGATGTGTGCCTCCAGCAGCACGGCGTGCACGTGCCCCTCGAGATGGTTCACGGCGATCAGCGGCTTGCCGAGCGCGCAGGAGAGAACTTTGCCGTAAGTGACGCCGACGAGTAGCGCGCCGATTAATCCCGGGCCGCGAGTCACGGCGATTGCACTCACGTCCGAGAGAGTGATGCCTGCCTGCTCGATGGCCTCGCGCACGACCGGGACAATCTGCCGGAGGTGTTCGCGCGAAGCCAATTCCGGCACTACGCCACCGTATTTGCGATGAATCGCGACTTGAGACGCGACGACGCTGGACAAAATGCGACGCCCCCCGGCTACTACGGCTGCGGCGGTTTCGTCGCAGGAAGATTCGATGCCGAGGATCAGTTCATCCCTCATAGAGGAGCCATGCAGGCGCGGTCGCATGTCTACTTTGAAGACATACGGTAACAACCGGACAAGACCTGCAAAAACGCTATGTTAGCATACGAGGGTTGGCCTGCTGGTTACTCGCCGCGAGGCGGACGCGACTGAAACGCGCGCGAACCCGATGAATCCTCTCACAGGAACAAGCTCATGACCGAAAAGCCCAAGCGCCTCAGAAAAGCCGTGCTCCCCGTCGCCGGTCTCGGCACGCGATTTTTACCCGCGACAAAAGCGATGCCGAAGGAGATGCTGCCCGTTGTCGATAAGCCGGTGATCCAGTACGCGGTGGAGGAGTGCCTCGCAGCCGGCATCGAAGACGTCATCTTTGTCACGGGGCGCGGCAAGAGCGCGATCGAAGATCATTTTGACCGCTCGCCGGAACTCGAAGCGCTGCTCGAATCGCGCGGAAAGAAAGCGCAGGCGGACTTGGTACGCGAAATCGGCGGCGACCTGAATTTCAGTTACACGCGCCAGAGCGAAGCGCTGGGACTTGGCCACGCGGTGCTTTGCGCAGCGGAAATTGTGGGCGACGAACCTTGCGCCGTGCTGCTGCCGGACATGATCATGCACAGCAAGATTCCTTCGACGAAATCGCTGAAAGAGATCTATGAGGCGACCGGGCTTGGGACGATTCTTGTCGAAGAAGTGCCGCATGAAAAAGTTTCGTCGTATGGCGTGATTGACGCCGAGCCGGGCAATTTGGCGCAATGGGGCAAACAGGTGCTACGCATCAAGGACCTGGTCGAAAAGCCCGCGCCCGAGAAGGCGCCTTCCAACTTAATTATTTCCGGCCGTTATGTCCTGCCGCCCGAGATTTTCGATTATCTGCGCAACGTCAAGCCCGGGGCAATCGGTGAAATTCAGCTCACCGACGCTCTGCGCATGCTGGCCAAGGACAAGGGCATGCTCGCGTTCATTTACGACGGCAAGACTTACGATGCCGGAGACAAACTGGGCTTTCTCATCGCTAACGTGGAATTGGGATTGCAAAATCCAAAATTCGGCGCCGATTTTCGCAATTATCTGAAGAACTTAAAGACTTGAAAAACAGAATTACTTCTTGCGCTTCTTGGATCCTTCGTTGCCGCTGGAGCTTTTCGTCTCGCTGGGTTTCGCTTCCGATGCCTTCGAATCTTCGGATTTCTTGCCGCTGTCTGCCGAGGCATCCCCTGACGCTTCGCCGCTGTTCTTTGCAGCGTTCTTGCCGGCGTAATCGGTCACGTACCAGCCGGTTCCCTTGAATTGAATCGCGGGCGCAGCCAGCATGCGCTCGGCCGTGGCGCCGCATTTCGGGCACTTCTTCGTCGTCGAAGCGTTGATGTTTTCGATCTTTTCAAAACGGTGCCCGCACTTGCGGCACTTATATTCATAAAGCGGCAAAGGGAAGCGCCTCCTTCAGTATGGCGAGGAATACCGCGACCAGGAAATTTTAGCATGCCCGGCCAGTATCCCGGCACGCCCTTGGGGTCAACTGCCACCGACGCGAGCGCGGGCTTTTTCGCCATGCTTGCCGGATTCGACAATGGCGCGAAACACCTTTCCGCGGCCGATCACGATGTCGCCCGATTTCGCTTCGACGTCAAAGACGAGGAACCTGCCCTGATAACCCGCGAGCCGTGCATGCGCGTGAACGGTGGCCCCGTCCGGCACGGCTTTCAGGTGATCCACTTCGATTCGCGTGCCGACGCTGATCGCGCCCGCCGGCAATTCATCGAGGATCGCTCGCGTGGAGGCGTGCTCCATCAACTGGATCATGCGAGGAGTGGACAGCACGGCCGGCAGGCGCGGATCGATCGACTGGATCGTCCAATCGTGAGGAACGACGGCTTCGACCGTATATTCGAGTCCGATACGCGGACGCAGAGACGCATCTTCGGCGGCAGGCGCGGCCTTCGGTGGTGCGGTCTGAGCGGGTGACTTCTTCGGTTTTTTCTTCAACGGCGGTCGTTTGGAGCCCTTCGCGGTGCGCTTCATAATCAGGATTCGCGATTGGTTGCCGCGCCCGATGTGGCCATGCGGCGAGGATCGAGAAAGCTGCGCGTAAATTCCGTGACGGTGATACCGAGCTGATTCCAGAGACGGCGCTTCAGCGTCCGATAGTCTTGCGAGCCGCTGAAGACATCGCGAATCAGCGCTCGGAATGCCGGAGAATAATTCACAAACTGGACGAGGCGCGTGGTAATTGCGCCGCCAAGAAAATTTCCGCGGAAAAGTTTGCGCGCGAGATGCGCGGCAAATTCCAGATCCGCCGAGAATGCCGCGCGCAGCCGCTCCGGATACGTTTGCAACTGGCCCTCCGTCAGGGATTGCGCGAGCAGGTCGCCGGATCGCAGGGCGTAATACAAACCTTCGCCTGTCACCGGATCGACGCACGCCGCGGCATCGCCGGCCATCGCCCAATTTTCGCCGCAGATACGGCGGCCCCGAATCGTTTGCGCTTCGGGCGAGGGCAATACGTGGCTGTAGAAGCGCGCGCCATCCATCGGGATTTTTTCCTCGCGAACGAATTTATCGAGATGGCTGCGGAGCGCCTGGCTCGAGGCTTGTCCCATCTTTGCGCAGATTCCCACGGACAAATGATCGGCGCGCGGAAACGACCAGATATAGCCTTCGAATTTTCTGAGGAATTTCACCTTGATGCGCTGGTCCTCGACGGGAACGAAGTAGCCTTGCGTCACCTCGAGGTCGCGAGGCTGAAGCGGAGTTGTCTCTGGAAAAAGCTGATTGCGCGCGCCCGCGGCGAGCACGGCGAAGTCCGCTTCGCGTTGTTCGCCCGAAACCGTGAAGCGCACTCCGGGGCCCGTTGTGTCCACATTTGTGACGCGCGCAGCGACCGCCTTGCATCCGGCCGCGACCGCGCGGTCGAGCAGCAATCCATTCAGAACCTTGCGCGAATAGATCACGATCGGGTGGCTCATCTGAAAAAGCGCGCGATGCCCACGGCTCGAAATGAGCTCCGCCGTGCGGATAATTTTCTTGGGATATGGCGCGTCGAGGAGAAAGGGATACGCCTGGATGGCCTTATGGGTAAGGCCGCCGCCGCACGGTTTCTCCCATGCGAGACGCTCATCGTAAATGGTTACGCAGAAGCCCGCCGCAGCGAGACGCTCTCCGCAGAGAGCACCGGCGGGACCTCCTCCAACGATTGCGATACGTTCCACAGGCCGCGTCAAGTGATTGGAAAAACAGCTGCAACGAACCAGGCCGTGAGTATAGCACCAAAGAGCGCCGCAGCCGTGGCTGAGCCTATTCGCCGGCGTAACGCATCGGAGGCAAGCCCCTGGACCGCGGAAAACGCTCCGAATTGCATGACTAGAATTGGCAAGAGGATTTGCCCGCTGGCAAGAACGAAGAATGCAATCACGCAGGCGAGCCAGATTTCGAATCGTAGCGCGAGAAAAACGGCGAATCGTGCGAGTCTGGGCTTACCCGACCCGACCGGTCCGAGAGCGACTTGCTCAGCGAACAAAAAGACACAGGCGAGCGGCAGCAGTTCGGCGAAACGCAGCCAGCGCGGCGCGTTGAGCCACAGATCGCTGATCTCCCAGTTGAACCAAGCGCCAAATGCGAGCAGAACGCCAAAGGCTAGCGCTCCTGCGGCCAACAGCGCTCGTGGCCGAGCTGAAAATGCCTTGCGTACGGCAGCGCGATTGAAAAGCAGCAGTACGATGGCCATGACGAGGGCTTCGGAAGCAAGGTAATCGCCGGCGTAGAGATGAATGAATGCCAGCAGATTCACTTTCGTCAGCAAGAGCACGCCAAACATAGCGCCGATCATGCCTCCGGCGAGAAGGGTCCATCGGCTCGGTGTCGTCTGCTCGGGCATCTCGGGCGCTTCGCCGCCTGCCTTTGCCGCGATTGCGATGAATAGCGGAAATATCATTGCGAGCCCGATCAATCCAAAGAGCGCGCCCGCCAGGCGCATGCGTCCTCGGCCAAACGTGCCATAGGTGCTGAGGTCGAGATTCAGCGCGAGCGTTTTCGGATCGGCTTGCGGAACGAGCGCTTGCATCGCCCACAATTCCGCGCGATGCGCGACCGCGCGATCGTCGAGCATGCTTGTGTGCGTGGCGAACGGCACCTCGACGAGGTCGAACGCACGATTTTGCGCAAAGTCCTCCGGCGCCGTGCGGTCGTCGCCTCCTGCGGCTTTTTGCAACGCAGCAGCCTGGTCTTTCAATTGCCACACGTCAAATTGCGCGCTAAAGACGAGCAGGTTCGCGGGCATTCGCCGGGGCATGACCATCGGCGCGGGTGAAATGGCGATCGTCGCAGCGAGCGGAACGTTATCCGCCATGCGAACCGCGATTTCGCCGCCCAGCGAATGGCCAAGTAGGATCGTTTTCGCCGGATCGAGCGCCTCATCGCGGATTAGCGCCGCGACCGCTTCGCCTGCGCAATCCTCCGCTCTTGCAAATGAGAAAGGTTGCGTGTTGTCGCCATGCCCGGGAAGGTCAGGCAAATATGCGCGAATACCGTGGCCGGCAAAGTCCTGGCCGAGGTAAAACATGATCCGGCGATTTGCCGAGAGGCCGTGAAGGATAATGACGGAACCAACGGGTTTGATATTCGATGGAGGACTGATCATCGTAAGCGGCAAGCGGCAAGTACCGGCTTGCAGCGCGATGTCGCGCCGCGGCAGTGAACCTTCTCGAATCCAGTGCGCGCCGAGCGCCAGAAGAATGGCTCCGGCAATCGCCAGCCACACTCGCCAGCGCGTCATTTGAATATTCTAGCTGAAACGAGCCGCTCCCTTTGGCAGCCTCTGAGCTCTTGCGGCCTCGCGCAATATCTAAGCGGCGCCAAGATATTGCTTCGCAAGCTTGACGCACTTCTTCACTTCGTCCACCGGAGGCTGCGTCCCCGCATGTTCGTACTCGATGAAGCCGGGAATCGGATAATGTTCGTGCTGGAGCAGCAGGAGCACGTTCTTGATGGGCGTGTCTCCCTCGCCCCATGGCACCGTCGCTCCGTCTTCTACCTTAGCGCCGGGCGTATTCCGCTTGCGGTCCTTGAGGTGAAGGTTGGTGATTCTGTCGTGGTGCTTCCGAAGGAACGCCACCGGATCGCCACCCGCCGCCGTGTAATGACCGATATCCAAATTCGCCCCGACCCAGGGCGAAAGCGCGAATGCCCGCTCAAACGTCGCTTCCGTAGAGAATGCTTCGGGATTCCATGTCTCGCTGTGTCCGTGCGCTGCCACAATGACCTTATGCCGTTCCGCAAACGGAACCATGCGCTTCAGGTTGGTGAAAGTCGTCGAGACGTTCACCGATTTCGCACCCAGCACGGCGGCCGCCTCAAACGTACGATCCAGTTCCAAGTCTGACCAATCTGCCATCACCAGCGGGTTATAAGCAAATACGCGGATCTGCGCGTCATCAAACTTCTTCCGAACGTCGCCGAAATACGCGATGGATTCGTTTTCGCGCCACATGCGTTGCTTTTCGCGAGCGGCCTTCAGTTCGTCACCTTTGTAATACACAAACTCCCAGGCCCAAGGATTTCTGGCAGAGCCTCCCTTTCCGGCAGAGCAACCGAGCTCCGGATGCGGACATTCGCTGGCGGGAGGAAACTGCCCTGTCATTATGCTGGGCTCAACCGGACCGCCGAAAAGTTCACATTCGTATAGGCCGCAGGCGAGCATGTCTTTGATGATCGAATCCACGTGACCTTTGCCGTCATTGGGTATCTCATGGAAGCTGTACGTCTGTACGCCGAGTTGTACTCCGGCAATGTAGGACTTATTGGGCTTCTGCGGTTTCGCTAAAGCCGGCCAGCCCAATACAGATGCCGGGATCCCAGCCGCCGCAATCTTCAATATGTCTCTTCTTGAGCGTTGCATGGATCTCCTTCCGTCTTAGCCCGCATGGGAATATACACTCGCTTGTATTGTGTGCAACGAGATTCGTCTGGGTTGCTCGACGACGATACGAAAAGCAGCCGCGACAACCCTTGCCTTGACATCACAGCGGACTTATCACTTGGGCAAATCCATCAGCACCACATCCGATCGCGCTTCTGAGCGCTCAAGAACAACTTCGCGCTCGTCGGGCGAAACATCGAAGTCCTTAACATCAAAATCGTCGGGTAACGCAGTCAACTGGTGGCCCGCTCCCGTCTCCAAGTCGACTAGCCACAAATTCTTATGCTGAATCTCACCCTGCAAGATCAGCAGCTTTCGTCCTCCTTCGACAAAGGCGAGATGCCGAGCCCCACGCGTGAGGGTCATTGCCGGAAGCGGATGCGGCGCAGCGTTTGCTGCGGCAGCCTTTACAGAAAATTTCGTGCCAATATCCGCGCCGGAATAAATTGCATAGCTGCCGTCAGGCGCCCAGGAAGGATCAAGCGAATACTCCGAAACGAAAGCCGCCGGCGTGCTTAGGTCGAGCGGAATGCGAAACAAGTGCGGAACGCCGTGATCGTCGGCCGCGGAAGTAAGTGATTTGCCGTCGGGCGCCCATGCGGGTGAGCCCTTCAGTTGGAGAGCGCTTGTGACGATTCGTGCGCCGGTGCCGTCGTCCTTCATCGTATAGAGCAGCGTCTGTCCATGCTCTTCCGCCGAGAACGCGACATTTTTGCCGTCAGGCGAGACGACCGGGCCGCCGAAAATATGCGCACTCTGCCGATTCCACAATTCCGTGCTGTTTCCATCGACAAGCTTCCAAATGCTTTCGCTTGTGTCAGTAGCGGCAATATAGAGCATGTAGTTTGGACCAAAACGCGGGGCCGAGCCGGTGCTGGTGGTGAGCGGAATTTGGGCCGGTATGGCGGAGCCGTGCGGATCGCCCAGCTGCATTCGCCAAAGCGTACTTTTCGGACTTGAGAGCGTCAGGACCAGGCGTCTGCCGTCGGCGCTCGCCGCAAGCGAGGTATAGCGGTCAAGGCCGGACGTCAGCTTGTGGGAAACGCGACGGTCTAAGTCCATGCTGTAAAGCCAAGGCCCCGAACCCTGCGCATCGGAAGCGAGGTACAGCAGCACATGCCCGCCCAGCATCGCGGGATAACTCACATATGAGTTCTGGGAAGTGATCCGCTCCGGCTTTCCACCTCCTGAAGGGACGCGCCAGATATCCAAATTATCCGGCAGGGCGCCCAGCACGACATATACAAATGCCGAGTCTGGCGACCACAAAGGAAAGTGCGAGTGGAGGCCAGCCGGGGCCGTGAAGATAAGTTTTCCCTGCGACGCAAGATTTGCATCTGCAACATACAAGGGATCGCCGGGTCCAGGCGTGTGATATGCGATGCGCGAGCCATCCCGAGACCAATCGACTTCTGCCGCTCCTGCAAGAAAAGGCCTCGGCTGCCCTCCCAGGGTTGGCACCGTCCAGATGCTGATTGCAGGGTCGCCGGCTTGCTCCTGCTGACGCACCCAAAACAATACCGAAGAACCGTCGGGTGAAAATTCCAGGGAACGAATCGATGGGTTGACCAACTCCGGCGCGCTGCCGTGGGTCAGATTATGGAATTCGCCCGAACCAACCTGCGTCACCCAGACGTCCATCTTGCCGCTACGGTCAGACAGGAACGCCACGAATTTGCCATCCCGCGAGATGGTGGCCGCCTCCGCCACACCGTCGAAATTCGTGATCCGCTGAAATCGAGCGCCCGAGATCGGATTTCGCCAGAAATATTCGGTCGTACGAAGCCAAAAAATCGCGCCAATCGCAAAAATCGCGGCTAAGGCGAGCAGTACTAAAGTCCGCCAACCAAAGGCAGCTACTTTCGCGCCGCGAAGTTGCTCGACGGGCTCTGCCACAGCCTTTTCCCCATTCTCGCGGGTCGTTCGGACGCTGCGGCTCCGGGCCCACGCGTCCAAGTCCGCCTTAAAGGCATAAACGGAGCCCATCCTGTCGTGCAGGTGCCGGTGGACCGGCATCCTCTCCCTCTTCTCCCAGCGCTGGACGGTAGTGACATCACGATGCAGGTATTCGGCGATTTCCTTCCATGAATCCAGCCGCTCCTCGGGCAATGTCTGAGGCTGCGGGATGGGAGGCGACGATTCGCCCACGGACGGATCTCCTGATTACCTTAAAGGAGGTAGCCGGCATTGTAATCCCCCAGACCAGGGGCTGCAAAGCACGGTATTCGACGGCAAAAAGCGAATTCATCCCCTTGCTGTTTGACCAATCGCCCGAATGGCCTGAATGTCTTCTCTGTTGATGCCCGCCGCTACTGTTATGTGCGCCGACCGCCAATTCGACGTTGTCTTCGACGATCCTAACGGACCCATGATCTTGGCTTCATTCGCTGAGCGCGATGTTGCAAAGGCAGCCATGGAGGATTTGGCGTCACACGTTCCCGGTGAATACTTCCTATGGCGCTCCCACAGTGGCGAGGTTATCGCGCGACTCAACCGCGGCTCCGCCGCAACGTCCGGGCCGAGACAAGCCGGTTCCAGCAAGATCGGAACACCCGGCGATCACATTCTGAGCCTCACAAAACTTAAGAAACAAAAGGAGATAGAATGAAAAAAGGCCCTATCGCTTATCTAGTATCGATAGCTTTCCTTATGACGTTATTCCTGGTCGGACTGCCTCAAGTCGCGCAGACTCAACCTCAATCGGGACCCTCGACACCGCCACTGTATTTCAGCGGCCTGATCAACGACTACACACCTCAAAATGCCGGGGGCGGCCCATGGGAAGTTCGCGGGACGTGGTCTTTGAAGTTGAACCATGACGGCACCGCGGATTTTTCCGCGGCCGTGAATATGACGCACGACGACTACTGGGTCGATGTAATTAGCCCTGCGTCAGTGAACGACGACACCTCAATGGGGCGCAATCCGCATACGCACCACATCACGCTGACCGGCGCGAGTGTGTCGTCAAATGTGGCGGGCTGTTCGGGTCTATACGTAAGTAACGGAAACCTGGCCCTTACCGGCAATGGAAATGCAATGTTTGCTGGTTCGGCGGCTGAAATCTGCATCACCGGAGGTAACGCGGTCACCTATTCGAATATCACTTTGACGTTCGTCGGACCGGCAACGGGGCACTTTGGACCGCAAGCGATACATGGTGTAGTTCGAAAGACGGCGCCCGACGGCGATCATGACGATCATGACGGCGGAGATCACGACCGGCACTAGTGGATGCGCCAAACTGGTTCACCAAGAAGCGCAGTGGCGCAAAAAAGAGGGCTGCGGCCCTCTTTGCGCGCAGAAGTGAATCGTCTCGCGATCAGCCTTCAATCGCGTTCTTCGCGTACGCGAGGCACTTTGCGATTTCCTCGACAGGCGTTCCCGAAGCGCGGCATTCGTATTCATACTCGATATCCGCCGGAAATTGATAATGCTGCGCCTTCATCAGTTGCAGCACACCCTTAATCGGCGTATCGCCCTGGCCCCACGGATAATTATTGACGGCGATGTTCGTGCGAACCGCGTGGAAATCGCTGCTCTTTTTGCGGTCCTTCAAGTGAATGTTGGTGATGCGCGCGTGGTGCTGCTTGATGAACGACACGGCATCGAATCCCGCCGCCGTAAAGTGGCCGATATCGAGGTTGACTCCGATGTACGGGCTGAAGGTCATGATGTATTCGAACGATGCCGGAGTGGAGAATTGGATGGGATCGGTGATGTCGTCGTGGCCGTGGCCGCCCCACATGATTTTGTATTTGTCCGCATAATACGCCACGCGCTTTGCGACGGGCACCGTCGACGTGGACGAAATCGCCTGTACGCCCAAATCGCGCGCCATGCGGAAGGCGTAATCGATGTCTTCGTTAGTGATGTTCTCGCCCATGTTGTAGCAGAGGATTCGCAGATCGATTCCGGCATCGTCGAACTGTTTGCGAACGCCCTTCCACGTCTCGGGCGTCGCCGACGCACGCCAATCTGCCAGCTTCTTCTGCGCCTCCTGCATCTGTGACCGCTGCTCGTCCGTCATCTGGCGCCCGCCGAACCCGCCGCCTCCCCGCCCTCTTCCGGCTGACGGCTCTTCGGGAGGCGCGCCTTCGGGAATCGCTACCATCTGCATGTTTTCGCAGCGGGGCAGCAGGCCATCGGGACCGGGCTTTTGCGGCTCTTGCTGTCCGCGTCCGCCTCCACCGAATCCGAAGCCAGCCGCGGGTGCGCCCGCAAGCGACTCGGCGTGGTTAGACATCAATTCGCAATTGCTGAGTCCGATCTTCACCATCGAAGGAATAATTTCGCTCGCCTGCATTCCGGCAAAGCTATACGTGATCACACCGATATGAACGCCATCAAAATTCGAGTCCGGCTTGCCTTGCGCGAATAGGTCTTTGCCCGAGAGAGCAAATGCAGCCATGGGCAGGCCTGCCACGGCAAACCTTGCGAAATCCCTTCTGGTAATTCCATTACTCATCACAACGCTCCTTTAGGCTCCCTCGCTGCCGGAGCCAATGATTGGCGCACTATATCAACATGCTGTTCACGTATTCAAGCACAGCGTCACTTGCTAGAATCGAGATGCGCATTATTTCCGATACAGCATAGAAATGGACGATCAAGTGGGGCAAATCGTTTCACCGGAGTACCTGATCGAACTGCGAAAGGAATGGTGGCGCGATGCGAAGCGCGTAGTGCTCGCTGCGGGTGCGTTTGACTTACTTCACCCCGGCCACATTCGTTTGCTCGAGCAGGCACGCTCATTGGGAGATGTGCTCGTCATTGCCGTCGAAGATGACGCCACCGTGCGCGCCGCCACTGAAGGCGAACATGTCAAAAAGCCTGTGCGCCGACTCGCGCTTCGCCCCGTCGTTCCGCTGGAAGAGCGCCTGGAAATCCTCGCGGCGCTGTCAGCCGTGAACTTTGTCACCGGGCTGCAAAATATTTCCGCCGCTGCGTGGATCGAACGTTTCCTGCCCGACATCTACGTCCAAGGAGGAAGCGCCTCCGGGGCGAAGCGTGCGCAAACAGCGCTTCACGATCAGACAGACGCGAATGGCCCATCTTTCGTTAGCATCCCGCTTGAGCCTGGATATTCAACCGCACAGCTAATCGAGCGCATCCAACAATCCAGGCAATGATTCTTCCCTTAGTTTCCGAGCTTCTCTCGAGCGTAGCACGCTGCCCTGCGGTCGATAACGCCGTGGAATCGTTGCGTCGCGGACGTCCCGGCGGCGGCATTTCCGGCCTTACGGAATCGGCCAAGGCGCTCCTTGCGCCCATGATCTGCGCGGAACTGGGCAGGCCCACAATTCTGCTGGTCGAATCGCCGCAACGCGCCGAGGAGTTGCTCGCGCCGGTCCGCTGGTTTTATCGCGCACTCACGAACAAGCCTGGGCGGCGCGTAGCGCACTTGCCCGCCTATGAAGTGCTTCCCTACGAGGGCCGTTCGCCGCACGCCGAAATAGCCGAAGAACGGGCCGTTTCGCTGTGGAGATTGGCTTCCGGCGAAGTGGATCTGCTGATCGCGCCGTTTCAGGCAGCGCTTTGGCGGCTCAAAGCTCGTGAATATTATCAGCGCCTCGCGCTCTCCCTTGCTCGCGATCAATCCATTCCTTACGAAGAGATGACGAATTTCCTCGCAGGCGCAGGATACGAGAAGAAAACGACTTGCGAGATGCCCGGCGAATATGCGGTCCGCGGCGGGATCATCGACGTTTTCTCGCCAGAAGCGTCGCAGCCGATTCGCGTCGAGTTACTGGGCGATACCATCGAATCCATTCGCGCTTTTGACGCGAATACGCAGCGCTCCACCAATCCGATCGAACGCGCCACGCTGCTGCCGCTCTCGGAATTCGTGCTGGGGGCCGAAATTCTCGAGCATCAGCGCGTTGCCGCGGGCTCGTTCGACAGCTCCGGCCGCGAAGATGAAGGCCTCCCTGCCGGCTACTACCCGGGCTGGGAATTTCGCACAATGGCGCGCGAGCAGCGCAACGCCGTACTTTTTGACTTGGCTGCCGAAACCATGATCCTCGAAGACGAACCTCCGCTGGTTGAAGAAGCGATCGAGAAATATCGCCGCGAACTTGCGCAGGCATTCGACGAAGCTGAAGATGCGCTCGCGGAGCCGCCGAATCGCTACATTCTCGATGAAGAAGAATGGCAGCTCGCGCGAAAGTTAGTTCCGCGGCTCGGGATCGAGCACCTTGGCTTGGCACACGATTCCGAATCGCAACGTGTTCTGCAAACGCAACCGACGACAAAGCATCATGGCAACGTGCAGGCGTTCATCTCGGAAATTCGCAACAGGATGAGCGCGGGCGAACAAGTGATCGCATCGGCCGCGAGCACCGGTGAACTCGAGCGCTTTGCCGATATCTGCCATGAATACGAAGTGCCCTATCGCGTCGGCGAACTGGAAGAAAACACCACCGTCACGCGCCTGGCAGAAGAAGGAACATCGAGCGGCATCGGCGCTCCGGCGCTTGTGCTGGCAAAGGCGCCGCTGGCGCAGGGCGTCGTTTTCAACGATGCGAAGCTCGCGCTCTACGGCAGCGCCGATCTCTTCGAGACCGTTCCGCCGCCGCAGCGTCCGCGTTCGCGCCCGAAGAGCGCGAGTTTCTTCAGCGATTTTTCCGACTTGAAGCCGGGCGATTACGTGGTCCACTCCGATCATGGCATCGGCCAATTCGAAGGCTTGCGCCAAATCACCAGCGAGGCGGCGACAGGTGAATTCATGCTGCTTCGCTACGCCGATGATGCCAAGGTTTACGTTCCACTCGCGCGCCTCGATCTGATCCAGAAATATCAATCGCTCGGCGGCGCCCCGCCTGCACTCGATAAACTCGGAACAACCGTCTGGGAGGCGCGCAAATCGCGCGTTCGCAAATCCGTCGACGATATGGCCGAGAAGCTCCTTGAGCTATATGCCGAACGGAAAGCCTCGACGGGACATGCGTTTTCGCCCGATTCGAATTTTCAACGCGAATTCGAGGACGCTTTTGATTTCGAAGAAACACCCGACCAACTGCGTGCGATCGGCGAAGTGAAGCGCGACATGGAATCGTCGCTGCCGATGGACCGCTTGATTTGCGGCGACGTCGGCTACGGCAAGACGGAAGTCGCCATGCGCGCCGCATTCAAAGCTGTGGCGGATTCAAAACAGGTTGCGGTTCTCGGGCCTACGACCGTTCTTGCTTTCCAACATTACGAGACGTTCCGGCGCCGATTCACAGCTTTCCCTGTGCGTATCGAAATGCTCAGCCGCTTCCGTTCCGAAAAAGAGCAGAAAAGGGTTATCGAGGATCTCGAAGCGGGCAAGGTCGATGTCGTGATCGGCACGCACCGGATTCTTTCGAAAGACGTAAAATTCGCCGACCTTGGCCTGCTGGTCGTGGACGAGGAGCAGCGCTTCGGCGTGGGGCACAAGGAGCGCATCAAGGAACTTCGCAAAAATGTGGACGTGCTGACGATGTCCGCCACGCCAATCCCGCGCACGCTGCACATGTCGCTTGTCGGTTTGCGAGATATGAGCCTGATTGAAACGCCTCCGAAAGACCGCCTCGCGATCCAGACCAACGTTGCGCCGTTCGGCGAGACGCTCGTCCAACGCGCAATCAATGAAGAGCTCAGCCGCGGCGGCCAGGTCTTTTTCGTGCACAACCGCGTGGAATCGATCGGCGCCATCGCCACGCTGGTGCAAAAGCTCGTGCCGAAAGCGCGTGTTGTGGTGGGACACGGCAAAATGAAAGAAAACGAGCTTGAAAAAGTGATGATGAAGTTCGTGCGTGACGAAGCGGATGTGCTCGTCTCTACCACGATCGTCGAGAATGGCCTCGATATTCCGCGTGCCAACACGATCATCATCAATCGGGCCGATCGCATGGGCCTTTCTGAACTGTACCAGCTTCGCGGCCGCGTGGGCCGCTCGAATCAGCGCGCCTACGCCTATTTGCTCGTGCCGCAAGGCGTAACGCTTACGGGAATCGCCCGCCAGCGCCTCGCCGCTCTGAAAGAGTTCAGCGATCTCGGCGCAGGCTTTCGCATCGCCGCTCTCGACCTGGAACTGCGCGGCGCCGGCAACCTGCTCGGGCGCGAACAGCACGGCTACATCGAGTCGGTCGGCTTTGATATGTACTGCCAGATGATGGAACGCGCCGTGGCGCAAAAGAAAGGCGAAAAGGTCAGCGACGAACGCCGGACGACGCTCAACCTGGGCCAGGAAGTGCGCATTCCGCCGGAATACATCGAAAACGAAAATCTGCGTCTCCGCATCTATAAACGTATCGCCGGAGTTGCGTCCGAAGCGGAGCGCGACGAGGTTCGCCGCGACCTCGAAGATCGCTTTGGGCCTCCTCCGCCGGCGGTGAACAATCTG
Source organism: uncultured Acidobacteriota bacterium (assembly GCA_963753205.1). GTDB lineage: Bacteria > Acidobacteriota > Terriglobia > Acidiferrales > UBA7541 > Palsa-295. Next base: position 50,066 of record CAVWBL010000014.1, read on the forward strand.
CTTGATTACGCTTTGCTCAAAGCACTCGCGGAAAAACTGCTCGTCGCGTCGATCGACCGCCGCGGCGACCAAGTGGCGCTGAAGTTTTATGACGATACGCCGCTAGGCCCGGAATCCATGGTCGAGCTGATTCGCAAGCGCCGCGATCTGCGCCTCGATCCGGCGGGCATTCTTTGGATGAAGTATAGGGGTTCTGACGGCGGCGCGATGGGCGCCGTCAGGAATGTTTTGCAGCAATTGCAATCGTAAGTTTTGTCCCGACATCCTCAGCCGTTGTCGGGCGCGCTTGCTACTTCTGAGAAATCGGGGTTAAGATTCGTGAGAGTGAAAGCCATGAAAATTGGGAATGCTGTTCGGGGTGCCAGTGCGGCTATTGTGTGCGCGGCCCTTTTGTCTGTTTTTCCGACGGGTCTGCCGGCCCAGACCACGGATGCCAAAGGCACGGTGATCGAAGAGATTATCGCGCGCGTGAACAACGAGATCATCACGCTTTCCGATTACAACAAAGCGATGAAGGCAGTTCCGCAAGAGACGCAACAGGACTGCCAGTGCGCCGGCCCGCAACTGCAGACGGCTATCGCCGCGGCGCAAAAAGACGTACTGCGCGGCATGATCGACCAGCAGTTGCTCATTCAGCGCGCCAAGGACATGAATATCGACGTCACCACCGACGTGGTGAATCGTCTCGATGAAATCCGGAAGCAAAATAGCCTCGCCACAATCGACGATTTGCAAAAAGCCGTCGAGCAGGAAGGCGAATCGTGGGACGACTTCAAGCAGCAAATCACGAACAACGCGCTCACGCAGGAAGTCATTCGGCAGGAGGTCGGGCAGCAGGTCAACATCGGCCCGGAGGACGTGCAGGCGTATTACAACGCGCACAAGGCCGAGTTCAACCGTCCCGAAGAAGTGGTCCTCTCCGAAATCTTTTTGAGTACGGAGGGCAAAAGTGGCGCTGATATCGACGCGGTGAAAAAACGCGCCGACGATCTGCGCACGCGGGCGGAAAACGGCGAGGATTTCGCCACTCTAGCCAAGCGCTATTCAGAAGATCCGCAAACGGCCCCGAGCGGCGGCCAACTTGGCGTGTATCAGAAAGACGGTTCTCTTGCGAAGCCGATCGAAGACGCTGTATTCGCTCTGCAGAAGGGCCAAATCACCGAACCAATCGAGACGAAGACCGGCTACATGATCCTGCACGTCGATCAGCACTATCAAGCCGGCCTGCAGCCGCTCGAAGTGGTTCGCGACGAAATCCAAAACAAGCTCTATGAGCAACAAATGGATCCCGCGATGCGCAAATATCTCGCGCAACTGCGCGAAGAAAGCTACGTTTGGGTGAAACCCGGCTATACGGATACCGCAGCGATCCCCGGCGCAACCGTGATTCAGGAAGTCGCGCCGACGCCCGACGTCCCGGATAAAAAATCAAAAAAGAAAATTCCCTTCCCCAAGGTCGGCGGCTGATGAAGACCGGCTTCGTGCGTGATCTCGCCGATGGGCAAGCCGTGGTTTCGCTATTTCTAGTCCACGAAAAAGAGGTTCGCACGTCGCCGCGTACCGGCAAATCATGGCTGCAACTTTCTGTGGGAGATCGCACCGGCATCATCTCCGCGAAAATGTGGGACAACTTCGACGCGCTCATTTCGACGTTTGAATGCGATGACGTGATCCACATCCGCGGCCGCGTGAAGACGTACAACGGCGAAAAAGAACTCACGATCGAGCAGATCGTTCCCGCTCGCGAACACGATTATGAGATGGGAGATTTTCTCCCACACACGAAGTACGACGTCGAAAAACTTTATGCCGATCTCCGCGCCGCCGTTGCTTCGGTAACGAATCCGTTTCTGCAAAAATTACTGGCGAGCATTGTCGACGACCCCGAGATTGCGCCGCGCCTGAAGCGGGCACCGGCGGCCATGTCCATGCACCACGCGTACCTCGGCGGCCTTCTTGAACACGTTGTCAGCCTGCTCGGCCTCGCTAACGCGCTCTGCGTGCATTACACCGAGCTGGACCGCGACCTCGTGGTCACTGGCGTGATCCTCCATGACATCGGAAAGACCGAAGAGCTTCGCTACACGCGTCGCATCGACTACACCACCGAAGGCCGCCTGCTCGGTCACATCACCATCGGCGCAGGGATCGTTCGCAAAAAAATCGACGCAATCGCCGGTTTCCCGAGGCCGCTAGCTGTCCTCATCGAGCACTTGATCCTCAGCCATCATGGCTCTCTCGAATTTGCCTCGCCCGTCGTACCGCAGACGCGCGAAGCGCTGGCCCTCCATTTTCTTGACGATCTCGATTCGAAAATGGCCGCAGCCCGCGCCACCATCGAAGCTGCCGAATCGAGCGGCGCCGTCTGGACCGACAGAAATCCCGCGCTGCGACGCGCGCTCGCCCGCCCCGAGCAATATCTTGCCGGCGCACCCGAACAAAAACCCGAGCCTCAGCCGAACGGCAGTTCCGCCGTAAAGGTTGAAGTCACGGTGAAAAACGCATGAGCGACGGCCCTCTTCGCCGCGCTGTCCTCGATCTTGCGCCGCTTGAGCTCGATTGCATGAACACGCTCTGGCCCATGGGGGAAGGGACCGTGCGCGAAATCCGCGAGCGTCTCGCCGAACGCCGTCCGCGCGCCTATACCACCATCATGACGATCATGGATCGCCTCGCGCGCAAAGGCATCGTTGAGCGGCGCAAATCGGGCCGTGCGTATATTTATCGCGCCAATCTCAGCGCCGAGGACGCTCGCGCGCAGGCGCTCAGCCAGGTCGTCGAGAATTTCTTCGGCGGCTCAAAAGAAGCCGTAAAAGCCCAACTCGACGGCCGTGCTCTTTCCACTAATAATTCCTCGTCCTGAAACTCATGTAGCGCGAGGTAGAGCGAAAATTCGGTCGCGGCCTGCTGCTGATGCGCGACCGTCCTGGCTCTATCGCTGTGAAGGAATCTCGTCGGCGAGTCCCCAGTCTTGCTACAGCTTCGACTACGGTCGCGGGCTTGAGGTGTCGCGCACGGGCGGGAAACCTAATTAGACGCCAGCCGACGGCTTGCCACGGGCATAGACAAGCTCGCCCAAATCCCGGTCCTCGGTGATGAGGACGCGCTTTTCAGTCAAGGCGCATTCCAAGACTTCTTCGTCGTCGCACCCATAAAGAGTTCGACAATCGCAGTTACATCGTGACCCTTCTCGCGTAATGCACGGACTGCAGGTCGGGCGCAGCTTTCGTCGGCCAAGAAATCCCTACTTTAGGATTTACCGGAGATCGGCGCCTCTGGAAGGAGTAGGACCTCTTCGTGGGCGACGCTGGCCGCGCCGTAAGCCATCGCCGCGCGTCATTGGAGTTCTCTAGCTCATCATAACGCCGCTGCTCTACTCGCACAATCGCTTGCATTCGTGCGTTCCATGCCTCCTCGCACCTTCGCTTCTTCACCCGCCTGCTGCCGTGCTTCCGCCTTCTCCCGCAAATGCGTTAAACTTTCAAGATGTTCCCTCAGGAACTCAAAATCCGCGACGTGCCCATTCGCCCGGCCACGATCCTCGCCCCGATGGCGGGCGTCACCGACACCGTTTTCCGCCGCGTGATTCGCGGCCTCGGCGGCTGCGGCCTAATCATGACCGAATTCACCAGCGCCGAAGGGCCTCACGCGACAGTCCGCCCGCACACTTCACTACCTCTATTTCGATGAGGACGAGCATCCGATCGCCGCGCAGATTTTCGGCTCCGATCCCGACAGTGATGGCGTCCGCTGCCGCGCTCACCGAAGACCTCGGCTTCGACCAGGTGGACATCAATCTCGGCTGCCCGGTGAAAAAAGTGGTGAAGTGCGGCGGCTCCGGGCTGCTGCGCGATCTTGCCCGCAACTCGAAAGTTCTGTTCCGCGCCGTTCGCGGCCGCCGTAAACATTCCGCTTACGATTAAAATTCGTTCCGGATGGGATGAAAACAATATCGTTGCTGTGGACGTGGCCCGCATGGCCGAACAAATCGGCATCGAAGCGATCGCCATGCATCCCCGCACCCGCATGCAGGGTTACAGCCGGCGCGCCGATTGGAACGTGATTCGTGACGTGAAGCAATCCGTGCGCATTCCCGTGATCGGCAATGGCGACATTCGCACGCCGCAAGACGCCGTCCGCATGATCGCACGAAACCGGCTGCGACGCCGTAATGATCGGCCGCTGCCGCATCGTCAAATCCGTGGATTTTCCGCCAGATCGCAGAATACGTCGCCACCGGCCGCTACATTCGAGCCGACCGAGCTGGGCCGTTATCGGCTGCTCATCCGAGCTATTTCCGCAGCCTCATCGCCGCCGAAATGCCGGACGCGATCGGAAAATGAAGCAGTTCGCCACCCTCTTCACGCACGGCATCCGCAACGGCGGCGAACTCCGCCAGGCAGTCCACCACGCAATCCACGACAACGGAAATCCTCGCCCGCGTCGACGCGTTCTTCACCACCAGCGCCTCTGCCGGAGCGTCTACCTAGGGCTCGCAGCAGATTCCGAAAGGCTAAACGAGAGCCTTCACCTCGACTCGCCGATACCATATCTCCGCAAACTCGATCTCGATGGCGATCTTTCCGCGCGTTAGCGGAATGTATGAGCCCGGGTTCTGCGGGTCCGGTTGTTGCAGGTTGGTCGCGACGTTTACCGTCCTTCCATTCACAATGTGCTCGGCCTTGTCGCGCTGCCAAATCACTTCCACTGTGTTCCACTGATCGAGCAGTTCGAAGTCGCCGTCTTTGATCAACCGCCCTCCGGTTGGTTCAGGTGGCGATTGAGCCGCGCCGGAGCCGCCCGCTCGGCCCGGTCCGCCCGAACTCTCCGCTTTCGGCCATCCCGTGAGTGGATTGATGCCTTGTCCAAATAGACCGGCTCCGTGCCGTGCCTGAATACCGCGAACGCCGCCCACCAGGAAAAAATCCCCCACGTCGCCTTCTTCGATCTGGCACTCCACGCATGTGGGCCACACTTTGTCCTCTCCGACGACGCCGTAAAGCACGCCGTTATCGCGCTTCGGTGTATACCGTGGCGCATGCCTCTTCATGCCCCATTTGTACTCCACTCGAATGTGAACGTTCTCGAACTCCTGATTTGTCGCAAGATAGCCCGACTCGACGGGATCGTCGCCCTCGTCGTTCCCCAGGATGTGCAGCATCTGCTCTTCCAGCGTCACGATCTTGCGCTTTTCCGCGACTCCCTTCCCCGATTTCTGCAGCATCGTGTACCAACCGCTCAGGTCCCGGCCATTTATCAACGACACCCATCCATCCGCGCCCGGCGGCGGCAAAGCGGGCACCGCCTCTGCTGTTTGCGCGAAACTGCGATAAGGCAGTAATCCGGGAACAACGACAAAAGGTGCGCTGGTTTTCAGGAAGTCACGGCGACGCATGGTATCCTCCGCGGAGCTGACAAAAAGCGCTAGAGTAGCTGCGAAATCGCGCGAAATCTACCACACGATTGCAGGACAGCACAACGCATCATCGCCGATGCTCACTCCGGCCGCTGGCGCGTCGCCGGTAACGGGCTCGTCGTAGAGCCCGTAAGCGCGTGAAGCAGCGCGCCACCAGGATCGTGGCTCAATTCCCAAAACATTAACCCGCCGAGATGATGGCTGCGGACGTAAGCGGCCTTCGCCGCCATCGCTCGCGGGCAGTCGTAGCTCCAGAAATTGTTTTCATACCACACCGAACAGCTGCCCGCCTTCGGCCAGAACTGCCGGTCGGCATCCGCCGGGAGCGAATCGATTCCGCCTCGGCCGAACGCAGGAATCGGCGCGGAGCCGGCGCTCGCATCCGTGGCGGCAACTCGTGGCGCGGCGGGCTGATAAAGCCCATGATTCACATCGCTCACGCCGCTCCAGTGGCGCGCGCCTCCGAATGGCACACCCAGCACGATCTTTCGCGCTGGCACGCCTGCACGCAGAAACGCCTGCACGGCATAGTCACCATAATTATCGCCGTGCGCAGGATTCGCCGGATCGCCGAGCAATGCACTCGCAAAGCCGGTGACGGGATCGTTCGACGACGCCAGGTCATAAGCCATGATCGCGAGGTCATTCATCGAGCGGCTGAGCGGCTTGAGTTCGAACTTATCGAAGTCATGCGCGGTGCCTGGCAGGGCCGCTGTCAGCCAAAGGCCGGGGCGAACGGCATCGAGTTGTCGACGAAATTCGGCCGCCATCAGCGTCAGGTCACGCGTATCTTCGGGACGCCCGGGAGCGGTCCCGCCTGAGACGGGATATTCCCAGTCGATGTCGATCCCATCGAAAATCCCCGCCGCCGAAATTCCGGGCGCGAAATTACCCTTAATAAAGAGATCGACGCACGAGCGCACAAAATCGTGAACGTTTTGCACTTCCGCCGCGCTGGAAAATCCGCCGGAGAGTCCCCAGCCGCCAAGTGAGACGATGATCTTCAAGCGCGGATATCTCTGCTTAAGCTCCTGGAGCTGGTGGAATACCCCGCGCAACTGTCCCGGCCCATCGGCATCGGCAGTACCGTCGACGCTCCCCTGCGCCGCGTAAGGTTCGTTGAGATCCACATCGGGAAAGAACAGCTGGCAGCGATTTTCGTCCACGCGCTCGAACGCGTAGTAAATCGCCGTGAGCTGATCGGCCGCTCCGCTGGTCGCAATGTCTTTCGGAGTAAACGCCACGGAAGGATTGCGGCCCTGGTGCTGGCAGTAAACGCAGTAGTAGCCGAAGAGATTCGGGCGAGTCGCGCCGGAAGCGCCCGACACAATATGAAGCGCTCCCACCGCGATTCCGGCCGCAATTGTAGCGAGTGGCACAATGCGCAAGAATCTCATTGCGGCCCGCCTTCGCTCATTGCCGGCAGGATCAGTGCCGAAGGATGCGATGCGTCGTGATAAACGCGGTTCGTGGCTTTTGCCGTCTGCGCCCCTGTTTCTGGGCTCTCTTTTGTATTGAGATTGCGGTCAAAGCGAGGGAAATTGCTCCCCGCAATGTCGAGACGCAATCTATGCCCTGCCAGAAACACGTTGCTCGTTGCCCAAAGGTCCACATCAATCTTGTAAACTTTGCCCGGCTCGATGAATTCGGCTTTCTCGAGCGAATCGCGATAGCGCATCCGCACAATTCCATCCGCAATATTATGCGAGACGCCGTCCGGGGCAACGTCGGTGAGCATCGCGACAAAATCCGTGTCCGGGGCGGACGAACTGACGTAAAGCTCGGCGTGAACCGGGCCCGTCACTTCCAGATCCTGGGCAAGCGGGGGCGTGGAATAGACGAGCACGTCCGAACGAGCCTCGTCTATCCTCTGATCCTGCACGCCAACCGCGAGATGCCGTGCATCGCAGCAGAGTTGGCCGCCCAGGGTCGCAACGGGATTCGTCGGCTCTTCCACGAATTCGTCCCAAGCACTCCGCGGCGATGCCGCCGCACCCATGCTCAACATACCGTCGCCGCGGGCGGAATTGGCTTTGCCGTCCGATCCGAGGTTATAGCGCGTTTGGCTCGCGCCAGCGGGTGGCCACGAGTCCGCTTCTGCCCAAACGTTCTTCCCCATCACGAAATAACGCACAGGTTTTTCCTCGGCCACACCGTTCGCTTCGCCGCGCAGAATCGAATCGTACCAATCCATCATCACGCCGTAATAATCGACATACCCCTCCGGCGCGAAATTCACAGCGCCGACGTTGCCGCCCCAGCCTGCGTGCCCGCCGGGAACAATCAGCAGTCGCTCCCCATTGCGTGCAGCTTCCGTGCCGGCGTGTTGCTTGATGCCGGCGTAATTCGCAAGCGTGCCGTAGAGAAAAAGATCGTACCAGCCGCCCATTTGATAGACGGGAACCTTGATCCGCGAATAATCCGCGTCGATCGCCCACTGGCGCCAGTAATCGTCATAACTCGAGTGGCTGATCCAATCGAGATACCACGCATCGATGGCGACGAGTCCGGCATGGCCTTCATGTGCCGGAACCGTGAGAGGTGTGTAGTCGCCCAGCGGCAGCGTATTGACGAACTGCATCGGATTGGTGCCACTCGCAATCTGGTGATCGATCTGATCGGCTGCAAGCTGCGTGGCCCACGATTCGGCAAAGTATTGCTGCAGCGCGCCGTCCTGATAGGCCCAATCCTTGTAATAATTCGACGCCGTGCACATCGGAAAAATTCCCGCCAGGTGCGGCGGATTCGCCAGCGCCGCCAGAAATTGCGTCGCGCCATCGTACGAACCGCCCCACATTCCCACCTTGCCGTCTGACTTGGGTAGTTTCGCGGCCCATTCGACGCTGTCATAGCCATCGTTGATTTCATATTTAAACGGATACCACTCGCCCGGCGACGCGAATCGCCCGCGCACGTCCATATTCACCATGATGAACCCGCGCTGCGCGCCGCGAAGCGCCACGTCCATATTTTCGCCGCCGTCTTTGTTGTAAGGCGTGCGCGTCATCAGAACCGGAAACGGTCCCTCGGCATCGGGCCAATAGACATCCGCGCGCAGTGAGACACCGTCGCGCATCGGTACTGCCACGTTGTGCCGCACGATCACATTGTAGTGAGGCATATTCGGATGCGTTGCGTAAGGCGCGCTTGCCGGATCGGGCGGATATGGCGAGCTCGCAGTCAGGACTCCTCGCGCTCCGCGCTGGGCGGTCGTCCCAGCGGCAAGAAGGCACAAAACCAAGACAATAGCCGTCACCAGCACCGCTTTTCGCCGCATCGCGAGCCCTCCCAGGAAGTTTCTCGGAGAGTATAACGCCATTCCAATCCATAAACTTCGTGGACACCGCAGTAGCGAAGTCATGTAGCTCAGGTCGGTCGGGTTGGTTGGCGGACGCCGTAACTCGCGCTTTCCTGGCCCCTAATCTAGGCTCACGCGTCAAACACCATTGCTGTCACAAAATCCCCGCCGGAAGCGTTGTTAAGCTATGAGCTCGCCCACCGACATAGCCGATCTGGTCGATGCCTCCACGACACCCGAAGCCGCCTTTGATTTTGAGGCGACCTTTCGCGCTCAGTACCCGCGAATCGCTCGCGTGATCGGCAGAGTCGTCCGCGATCCAGCGCGCTCCGAGGAACCTGCCGTCGAGGTTTTCTTAAAATTGTGGCGAACTCCACGCGCTCAAGGCGACAAAGCCGATGGATGGCTTTATCGAGTCGCTGTCCGCAAAGCGCTGGACGAACTTCGTCACCAAACTCGCCGCGCACGTTACGAACGCCTCGTGGGCCCCGACCGCCCGCCCACAAATCCTGAACAAGCGCTCGCCGCAAATGAAGAACAGCAGCGCGTCCGCGTTGTTCTTGCAGTCATCAAACGCCGCCAAGCCGAACTGCTCCTTCTCCGCGCCAACCAGCTGAGCTACGACGAAGCAGCCGCCGCCCTCGGCCTCAATCCGGCATCTATTGGCACTCTGCTGAGCCGGGCACAGGAAGCGTTCCGAAAGGAGTATGTGAGACGCTATGGACAACAATGAACTGAATGCATGGGTTGAAGAGAAGCTTGCTAGCCTTGGCGAAAACACGCCGCAGCCGGACACCGCCCGCGCCTTCGCCAGTTTGCAGAGCCGTACCGATCTGCCATCCCGAGCGCAGCCAGCAATCCCCCGTTCGCTTTTGCTTTCGGATGCGAGAATTGGTCGTCACGCCCGTCAGGTGCCCAAACGACTCTGGCTCGCCGGTGCCGCACTCGCCGCAGCTACCTGTTTGTGCCTTCTCGTCTTCCCCACGTCGCGCGACGCGGTCCAGCGGCTATTTACAAGAGGCTCCGATTCAAAGCTTGTGTATGTCGGTCAGGTCTACGCCGATCTCAAGACGATGCAAGATAAGCGGCCCGAGACAGACTTCACCCTAAAAGATGCCGAGGGCCGCGACATCACTCTCTCCGATCTAAAAGGCAAAGTCGTTCTCCTGAATTTCTGGGCCACGTGGTGCGAAGGATGCAAAACGGAAATTCCCTGGCTAATTGAGTTCGAGCACAAGTACCGGGACAAAGGGTTGGCCGTTGTCGGCGTTTCCGAAGATGCTGATGGCTGGAATGCCGTGAAGCCGTACTTGAAAACAGCCGGCGTCAACTATACCGTCGTCGTCGACGACGGCACCGTCGCAAACCGCTATTCGCTCCTGAATATGCCGGCGACGTACGTCATCGACCGTGACGGCAAAGTTTCCGCTGCCTCGTTCGGTATCATCGATAAAGGCGAATGCGAAGGCGAAATCCTCCACCTGTTGGGCGATTGAACAGACGTCCGGGCTACTCGTCGCGGGTGATGAGGAGCTGCTTATAGGCTTCGCGGCGGGTGAGGCCGCGTTCGCGGGCAGCTTGCTTGAGGGCAGCTTTGCGGTCGAGATTCTGTTCGCGCATCAGCTGATCGACGCGCTTGGCAAGCGGCACGATATTCGTCACGTTGGAAGCGGATTCCCCGCTCTGAATGTGGATAGGCGCGCCGTCGGCCGTCCCGATCAGCACGGTGATCTCACCGCGCGGGGGCTTCTTGCGGACTGATTCCACAAGGTCCGCAAGGTGGCCGTGTTGAAAGTCCTCGTAGACTTTTGAAATTTCGCGCGCGATCACTGCCGGGCGGCTACCGAGAAGTTCGAGCATGTCTTCGAGCGATTCGAGGAGCCGGTGCGGCGCCTCATAAAAAATGAGCGTACGCGGCTCGGCAGCAAGGTCGCGCAAAGCTTTGCGGCGCTGTGTGGCGCGCGGCGGAAGAAATCCGATAAACGTAAATTCCTCAGCGGACAGGCCCGAAGCGGAGAGTGCCGCGACGAATGCAGACGGGCCCGGCACGGGAACGACTTTGATTCCGTGGCGAAGGCAAAGGCTAACGAGTCGCTGGCCCGGATCGGAAATGGCCGGCGTGCCTGCATCGCTGACGAGCGCGACCGACGCACCTTGCTCGAGATCGATTACGATTTCCGGCGAGCGCGTGAGTTCGTTGTGCTCGTGATAGCTCATGAGCTTGGTGTGAATATCAAAATGCGAGAGCAGCTTCATCGTCTGGCGCGTATCTTCGCAGGCGATGAGGTCGGCTTCTTTAAGGATGCGCAGTGCGCGCATGGAAATGTCTTCGAGATTGCCGATCGGCGTCGCGACAACGTAAAGGCAGCCGGAGCACGGCTTCGATGAGGAATCTGCGTCAGCAGCCGGCAGAGTTACCGTGCGTTTTCTTGGCGTCACAAAAGGAGCCTTCTAGTCCAGAAATTTCCCTATGAGCCACATGTGGCCGAAGGGATCGACGACGGCTCCCTGGATCATGCGGCGAATACGTTTCGGGCCGACCGTCTTGTACTCGTGATGCTCCACCGGGCTGTGCTGCCGCGCCCCAGCGGCCAGCGCCTTCCTGTGCACGGCGAGAGGATCTTTCACGAAAAGTTCGATCCGCACCGTCGTGAAGCCGGCATGCGCCGGCCCGCGCGTGCCGTATCCCGGCGATTCGTCGGCGAGGAAGAAAGGAGCGCCGTCGATCGAGAGGCCCGCGACGATGTGTTTGTCGCCGAGTCGCCAGAGAACTTTGGCGGCGAAGGCTTTCTTATAAAAGGCGATCGCTTCGTAACCGTCGTGCACCGCCAGCATAGGAGCGATTTGCGTTCGCATCAGTCGTCAATTCGCGCAAAGGCGCGAATGGCAAGGATACCGCAGCGGCCCGCCGGATTAACAGCGGGCCCTTGCGAAAAATTATGCCAGGGGATTTGGATTTCTCATTGGACGGTGAACGGCACACTGGCGCTGACCGTGCCCCATTCGATGCGCAAAGTTCCGCCTGTAGAAGTAGGATCAATCAAAATTGTCTCCTCTTCGACAGGCGGTTTGGTTTTGCCGACTTTCATCGGAGTGCGCGCGATTTCGAGATTCGGCTGATAAGGGATGCCCCATTGTCCCTTTTCGCTCAGTTTGCCGATGATCAGCTCCCAGTGGTCGGGATTGGGAAGCGTGTTGATCGTATAAGTTGTATTTGCTGCGAGAGCAATCGTGCCGAGCTTGAGCGGCTTGGTCGAGGTGATGATGGTCGCTTCGTCCGCGCCCGTGCGCCAGACCTCGCGGTAAGGCACGATATCCTTGCCGATCGTGCGGCCCTTCAGGTACGGGCGGCCATATTCAATCGTAATGTGTGCGCCCTTAACGTCCCATTCGCTGCGAAAATGCGGGCTGCCGCCGTCGCCGATTCCCGTTTGCACGCTTTTCTGCGCGGCCACCGCAAAACAGAATGCCAAAGCCAACGCGCCCGCCAACATGATGCGGATTGATCCTCTTCGCACGATCCCTCCCCTTTCTTCGTCGCGTTCCGCAGACTCTCTAGGCCGATCTTAAGCCAAAGCGCTTCCACTTTCGCAAACAAGTCCCGGCGACGCGCCTTTAGACGCACGAGCCGCACGAATAGCGCACCATTCCTTCATCTTCGCCTGTGATACGATGGCGCAGGAGACACTGAGCAACTCTTGAGCGGACATTCACTGTGGGCAATACCCCTCGGCGGTCTGGGCGAGTTTGGCAAGAACATGATGGCCCTACGCTACGCCGACGACATCCTCGTCATCGACGCCGGCCTGATGTTCCCTGAGCAGGAGCTGCTCGGCGTGGACATCGTCATCCCGGATATTACCTACCTTAAGCAGAACCGGCACATGGTGCGCGCAATCGTTCTTACGCACGCGCACGAAGATCACATCGGTGCAATCCCGTACATTCTCGGCGATCTGAACGTGCCGGTTTACGGCACGCAATTTACGCTCGCGCTCGTACGCAAGAAGCTGGAAGAGCACGCGCTGCTCGATAAGGCCGATTTGCGCGAAATCGCGTCCGGCCAGACGTCCACGATCGGCCCGTTTCAAGTGGAATACCTGCATGTTACCCACAGCACGATCGATTGCGTCGCGCTCGCGATCCGGACGCCGATTGGGGTGATCATTCACACGGGCGATTTCAAGATTGATCCGACGCCGGTGGATGGACGGCCATTTGATTTGCACGCGTTCGCGCGTTATGGACAGCAGGGCGTGCTGGCGCTTTTCAGCGACAGCACCAACGTCGAGCGGCCAGGCTTCACTCCCTCGGAGCGCGCCGTTGTTGTACGCCTCGAAGAACTATTCCGCGCGGCGCCACGTCGCGTGGTCGTCTCATGTTTCTCCAGCTCGGTTCACCGCATCCAGCAGGTGATCGAAGTCGCTCGGGCCACGGGCCGCAAGGTAGGCTTCGTCGGGCGCAGCATGGTCGACAACGTGGAGATTGCGCACAGTCTGGATAAGCTGCACATTCCCGACGGCAGTGTCGTTCGACCGCAAGATATTCGATCATTCGATCCCAATAAGCTGGTGGTGCTCGCCAGCGGGACGCAGGCCGAGCCAATGTCCGCCCTGTCGCGGATGGCGGTGGACAACCATCGCGCGATGACGTTTGCCGAGGGCGATACGGTGATTCTTTCGTCGCGCATTATCCCCGGGAACGAAAAGGCTATATTTCGCATGATCGATCACCTTTTCCGCCGCCATGTGCTCGTCTATTACGAAGGCGGACGCTCGGCGCCAATCCATGTTTCAGGACACGCCAGCCAGGAAGAGCAGAAGATTCTGCTCCAACTCGTGCGTCCGAAGTTTTTCATTCCGATTCACGGCGAATACCGACAGCTTTTCCAGCACGCGGCCCTTGCCGAGCAGGTCGGAGCGGTCAGTGGCGAAATCCTTCTCCTGGATAGCGGCCGGCCGGTCGAGTTCACCGCCGAAGGTAACGCGTTCAAACGCGAGCCGGTTCCGGCGGGGCGCGTGTGCGTCGATTCAGGCTCGCTGGAGGAAATTGAAGAAGTAGTGATTCGCGATCGGCAACATCTTTCAGAGGACGGCGTCGTCGTGCCGATCATCGCCATCGATAAAAACACCGGCCTGATGGGCACGGCGCCGGAGATTGTTACGCGAGGCTTCCTGCGCAGCGATGACGGACAGGAAATCATGGCACGCGCGCGCGACGTGATCGTCCGCACGATCGATCAATCGACGCCAGAAGAAAAGACCGATTGGAGCGTCATCAAAGAAAAGATTCGCGTCGATTTGAAGCGCTACCTCAACAAACAAACCTCAAAGCGCCCGCTGATTTTACCCGTGATTCTCGAAGTCTGAATCGCTCTCGCTTTTAACTGTGTTCCCGTGCAAGTTCCCTTGTCTCGCGGCGCGGGAAAGGGCTATCATCCGCACGCTATTAACTACTCGCGAGCAGTAGCGCAATGCGAGGTGCCGATGATGAAATTTTCTCGCAGAACCGCTTTGGAGGTTCTTGGTGCCGGCGCATGGGTACCGGGCGCCGCGTTTGCTCAAACAGCCGGCCAAGTTCCCGCTCCGCCCCAGGAAGGCAAAGACACGCCAAAGATCGCGGTTGGCATGGGAGACGCCTTCGTTGACACCAGCAATGGCAGCAGGCGGCCCGATCCTGCCGAAGCACCGCGCCGAATCAAACAATTGGGAGTGAATCACGTACTCGGCGGCGGCGGGCGAGCGCCATGGACGGAGGAGTCTCTCACCGAAACGATGAAGCGCTGGAGCGATGCCGGGATCAGCATAGGCAATCTGATGATCAATCTGTCTCCCGATATTCTCTACGGGAGGGAAGGACCAAAGCGGGATGATGATATCGCGAAGATCAATCAGTCGATCGTCGCAGCAGGCAAAGTAGGCTTGCCCGTCATCGAATACAACTTTTACGCGCATCGCGCGATGGAGGGCTATTTCGCCGAAACGGACCCCTCCCGTGGCGACTCGGGCTGGACCGGCTTCGATTATGACTTAGTTCAAACGGCCAATCAGCAGTACGAGACCAGGCCGGAAGAAAAGGGAATGAAGTTCAAAGACTTGCCTCCGCTGGCCAATGAGGGCGCTCACACTCTCGACGAAATGTGGAGGAACATCACATACTTCCTAAGGGCTGTGATTCCGACGGCGGAAAAGGCGAACGTGCGCCTCGCGCTGCATCCCAACGATCCACCCGCTCCCATTAGCCGCGGCTCGCAGCAGATCATGGGCACTCTCGCCGGCTGGAAAAAATTGATTTCCATCGTTGACAGTCCATCCAACGGAATCACGTTCGATTGCGGCGTGACGCGCGAAATGGGCGAAAACCCGGTCGAGGTTTGCCGCTTTTTCGCATCGCGCGACAGAATCAACCACGTACATTTCCGCAACGTGATCGTCATCAAACCTTACGAGTGCTACAACGAAGTGTGGATCGACGAAGGCATGAACAACATGTTCGCGGTGATGAAAGAACTCGTGAAAAACAAATACGCGCGGGAGATCTACCCGGAACACCCTCGCCGCCTCGATTACGATGCTGAACGCGGTCCAATCGGAGGCTATCCCGGCGGTGGCGGTTATGCAGCCATTGCTTACAACGTCGGTTTCGCGCGAGCTATGCTGCAGGCGGCCATGTCGTAGCGTCCGAGTTCCAATCGCGATGGACCGCGCGCAGACGCGATTAAATTGTCACTGCTCTGCGTCCTGCTGGCCCGCCGTCGAGTAGTCGTCGAAGTGGTCCTGCACGAAGAACGCTTCGTTCGCTTGGAGCCCGCCCCGGATGAATAGCTTCTTCAGGTGAGCGACTCCTCAGCAACGCTTGTTTTCACTGCGGTTCCCGGACCAAAAGAATTTCCTCTACAGCTCTTACTGCGGTTGTGACTGAGGCTGAGGCACCCCGCAATTCGCTACGCACTCGTCGGTCAGCCACTCGATTTCCGCGTTCTTGTGAGGGACGCGCCCGTTTTGCTCGGGCGCCACGACAAGCGACTGAGGACCGTCTCCTGAATTGAAGGTGCACTGAAATTGCAAAGTCTGTACGCCGCGTTGCTGGCAGGAATTTTTCTGCAAAGCGGAATTGAGCATCTCCGGATTCCCATACACCTGATTCGCAACGTCTGAAGGCAAAATTGCAACAAGCATGGGCACGGGAGATTTAATCTTCACGCTCACCTGCTGGCCGTCAAACTGCGGCGTGTAACCGCTGTAGATTTTTGCGAAACTCGTGAGCTTGAATTTCTCTCTCGCCTGATCGACCCACTGCAATTCCGGCTGGACGCAATTTTCGACGCAGTCCCAGCGGAAGTACTGAATATGGACGTCATTTGGAGATGTGAACTGTTGCTTCGCCTGCCCAGCCGCGATTATCGCACCTACGCCAACGCCGATCGCCCGGTCTACCTTGTCGTCGGGATCCAATACGGCGCCGAGCCCGGCGAAAACGACAGGCGTCAGGCTTTGGCGCTCGTCACGAACGATCAACGTCATGGGTTCGCCGGGAATTCTGCACGTGTAGGTCGTGTGCGAGACATGCTCGTTCATGCAGATCGGATGCAGGCGGGCCATTTCGTCGGGATGCACTAGCGCGCTGTTCCACTCACCTTCACTGACCATGAAAATCGTGACGGGCTGCTGCGCCTGAATGTCTACGTGGAGATTTCCGCCGTCCGGGCCGGGATGGTACGTCCGTCCGGCGTGGTAATAGGCCGGGTCGAGGCGCACGGTCTCATTGTTGGCGGGGAGCCAGTCAAACTTCCGCGGGCCTTGCTGCCCAAAAGCTGGCAAAGAAAAAGCGATGGCTGCGAACAGTGCGACTCTTGAGATTTTCATATTGGCTCTAGTATTCGGACCGGAGCCCGCGTTTACAACTTTCGCCGCCGCGACGACGCATTAATCGTCACCTGTACGAAGGATCAGGGCCATGCGTCAACTTGTACAGCTTTGGCATTTTGGTCAAACGAAGCGCAAAGGACGTTCGCCAGGAGGGATAAGCCAGTTAAAGTTAATTGAAGCATCCAGACCTCAAACGCAGGAGCCTGCTATGAATTTTTTCCGCCGTGTTGTGATCGTTTTCGTGGCGGCAGCGTCTCTCGCTGTCGCAGCAGCAATGTTTGCCTCAGCCGCATCCGCGCAGACCGGCAACTGGCTCGTGATGCGCGCGGACTATGGATTCCGCGCACAGCGCAAGGACGTAACCGGCATCGTGAAAGATTTGATTTCGCGCGGTGGCGTGAATGGCTGGGTTGTCGTCAACAACCAAATGATGGGCGGAGACCCGGCTCCGGGCGCCGATAAAGTGCTGCGGATTTATGCCAGAAACGGCGCGGGTCAGGACCAGGAGTTCGACTATGCGGAAGGTCGCCTTGTGCCAGCGAATATGTTCGTCGCTCGCGTCGCAGACCGCGACGATCGTGCCAACCACGACGATCACGCTGATCGCGGCGATAGGGATGATCGAGACAATCACGGCGACCAATTCGCGGACGCGCATGACCGCGATTGGAACCGCGTGAACATCCAATTGGCGTTTTGGGGCGCGCAAGGCCGCATGGCGAATGTTACAGACATGCTTCAACACATGGTCCGCAACGGCGCGCTCACCGTGGTTGCGAACAACGGCTCGATGGGTATGGACCCAGCGCCAGGCGCCAACAAACTGCTGATCGTCGTCTATCAGTATCACGGCCAGCAGCAGGCCGCCGCGGCGAGCGAAGGGCACATGCTCTCCCTGCCGTAACTATCGCTAACACTCGAACTAAGCCGGCTTGCCGGGGAGTGACTTCGAAACATGTCCCTCCCCGGTTGTAATGACTCTTCAAACTGAGCCACTTCCCCGCCAGCTTGACTTTCGCTTTTTGTTTGCCTTACTATTTCCCTCTGCACGCCCAGTCGAATTCCCTCAAGGAGCACCCATGGATCACAAAGAATTCTTCATCAAGCATTGGGAAAAAGAAGCGCCAGCTACTCGGAAGGTCATAAGCCGGATTCCGGAAGATCGCAGCGACTACAAGCCCGAGCCAAAATCACGCAATGCGCGCGAAATTGCGTGGCTCATCGTCCGCGAAGAGGCTTCGCTGGTGGACGGGCTCGAAAAGGGAGCATTCGATTGGGCCGAAGTCCCCTGCCCTGCTAAGGTGAGCCAGATCGTGGACGAGTACGACAAATTGCACGACGCTTTGACCAAGCGCCTCAAAGCTATTCCCGCCCCACAATGGGAAGCGAAACTCCCTTTCCTGATGGATGGACAGGAAGTAATGCGCGAAAACGGCTACGATATGGCTTGGGGATTTCTGCTGGATCAGATCCACCACCGTGGTCAACTATCTCCTTACCTACGGCCCATGGGTGCGAAAGTGCCTGCCATTTACGGCCCCAGCGCCGACGAACAATCCTAGTCGCGTGCCACAGGGTGGCTTGCGATGAGCCGCCCCGCCGCGCCCAGCGCGTCCAATACGATTCGTCTGCGCGAATACCGGCCGCGCGACTTCGATGCGCTCTGCGAACTCGACGGCACCTGCTTTTCGCCTGATATCGCTTACTCGCGCCGCGAGATGCGGGCATATCTCAGCACGCCGGGTGCTGACTGCGTCGTGGCGGAGAACGACTACGGAATCGTCGGCTTCTGCATCACTGCGCGCGGAAAACAACAAGCCTATATCGTGACGATTGACGTCCTCGACGCCCTGCGAAGACAGGGCACTGGGGGAGCATTGCTCGCAGAAGCCGAAAAGCGGCTGGCCGCCAAGGACGTTCGTGGGATCGCGCTCGACACCGCAATCGACAATGCTTCTGCGATTGCCTTCTGGCAGAAGCACGGCTATCGTAAAATCGGAATTCGCAAAGGCTATTACCCCAATGGCCGCGACGCCTTTGCGATGATCAAGATGCTTGAGCAGGAATAGCTCAAGGGAGCACCCCGGAACGTACGCGCTCGGAGGCATGGAGCGCCCGATTCAACGCAAAGCGAGGCAAAACCGCTGGATATGTCGCTTATACGTGTGATTATTCTCGCCATTGTGCAGGGTCTGGCCGAATTGCTGCCGGTATCGAGCTCGGCCCACGTGATCGTCGCCGAAAAGCTGATGGGCATGGACCCCGCCGCGCCAAACATGACGCTTCTGCTGGTGATGCTTCATACCGGGACGATGTTCGCCGTGATCGTCTACTTCTGGCGGCGATGGCAACGCGCATTCTTGCGCAGCGCGGGTGAGTCGTGGAAATTTATCATGGCACTCTTTTGGGCCACGTTGCTCACGGGCATTGTCGGGTACGGAATTATCAAGCTCATCGAGGATACGGTGTTTAAAGGGCAGCCGCACGCCTGGGTGGAACAATTGTTCGACAAGCTCAACCTGATCGCTCCGGCTCTTGCCGCCGCGGGCGTGTTGATTATCATTGCCGGCTTACTCGAAGGACGCGGCTTTAAGAAAGACGCCGCGCCGTCGGATATTTCGACGAAGCAGTCACTTCTGATTGGCGCCGTACAAGGACTTTGCCTGCCCTTCCGGGGGTTCTCGCGCTCGGGCGCTACGATTTCCACCGCAATGCTCGCGTCCGTTCCCCGAATGGAAGCGGAGGATTTCAGTTTCGCCCTTGCAGTGATCATCACGCCGCCCGCGATTGCGCGTGAAGTGCTGCGCCTGATGCAAACGATGCGCGCAACGCCCGGGGTATCGCTCGCCTCTGCCGTCACGCCGAGCATCGTCGGCGCGTTTTTTGCATTTCTTGCCGGACTCGTGGCGCTGAAATGGCTCAGCCGCTGGCTGGAAAACGGCCGCTGGTATCTCTTCGGCATCTATTGCCTCGCCGCCGCCCTGGTTGTCGCGCTGCTCTATCACGCAGGCTACTAGCTCGCGCGAAAGCCCCAGCTCAGTTGCACAAGCACGAATTGCATTTTTGTACCGGCGCAAAAAAGAAAAGAGTGGAGGGCTATCGAAATCCCCAAAAGGAACGTCTTACGCTTTTCGCACCCTGCTGGCGGCAACGAGCAGCAACACACCCGAGAGAATAAAGCTTCCTACCAAATAAGAAAGCCCTGCCGAGAACGTATGGGTCTTCGTCTGTAAGAATCCCAGCACAAACGGTCCCGCAAATCCCCCGAGGTTCCCCGTGTTAATCAGGCCGACGCACGCGGCGGCGGCGCTGCCTCCCAGATATTCGGTTGGCACAGTCCAGAACGTCGGCTGAAAGGCATAGTAAAAACCAGCGGTCATCGTGAAGAAAAGCAGAGCCAACGTTACGTTCGATAAAAAGGTAATCGCAAAAAACAGCGAGACCCCAGCCAGCATTACAGGCAGGCCCGCGTGCCACCTGCGCTCTCGAGTTCGATCCGAATGCCAGCCGTTGATCTGCTGTGTCACGAACCCCGCCAGGTACGGCAGTGCCGCCAGCACCGTCACAATTAGATCGCTCCTCCCGGAAAGCTTCTTCAGAATCGTCGGCAGCCAGAACGCGATGCCGTAATTCCCGCTTGTCGCAAAGAAATAGCACAGCATCAGCAAGATCACGTTCGGATCGCGCAGGGCCTTCGCGATTCCGAATGGCCGTAGTTTCTTTTTCGCTTCCTTCTCTCGATCAAGTTCCCCGGCGATCCAGTCGCGTTCCTCCGGACGAAGCCAGTGCGCCTCGCGCGGCCAGTCCGTCAGATACTTCAGCGCGACGAACCCCATCGCGATGGCCGGAACTCCCTCCAACACAAACAGCCATCTCCATCCGTGCATGCCAAACCACGAAATTTTCAGCAGCAATCCTGCGAGCGGCGATCCCACAACAAACGAAAGCGGCATCGCGGCGTAAAATCCCGCCAAGGCTTTCGCGCGGTCCACGCTGCGAAACCAATGCGTCAGATAGACCACGACGGCCGGAAAAAATCCCGCCTCCGCAACGCCAACCAGAAATCGCACCACATAAAATTCCGACGCGGTATGGACGAATGACATTCCGATCGTCAGAATTCCCCACGCGACCATAACGGCCGCAATCCATCGTCGCACGCTCAGCCTTTCGGCGATCAAAGCGCCCGGAATTTGCAGGAGCATGTACCCGAAGAAAAAAATTCCCGAACCGAGCCCGATCACTTTGGCGGTGAATCCCAAATCGCGAGGCATCTCGAGCGCCGCAGCCGCCACATTTGTGCGGTCGATAAACGCGATGATGTAGAGGAGAAAAAGGAAGGGGACCAGCCGTCGTGCGATTCGCCGGTTCGTCTGCCGGGCGAACACAGCGTCGCCCGCCACTGAAGAGGCGCTTGCTTCCGCGTTCAACTCCTGCGTCAGTTCGCGCTCTTCAGGAATTTCGTCCCCCCGGACCGGCCCGCGCGCCGCGGCGCAGCAATTCTAATCCCGATCCAGACTGGAGCGTGTCACTATTCGTAGCGACCAACAGTTTCGGCTGACAAAATGAAGTGGGGATGGTGCTGAGAGCGTGAATGCACGGCTAGTCTTGATCGCACGTGGCCTTTGGCGCGTTTCTTAGCTCTTTCCGTGCTTCGTGTGCCCCGGCTTCCGGGCCGCTGCGCTCGCCGCGCCTCCGTGGCTAACCGCCTCGGCGATGGCGACGCCCAACTCTTCCGTGGAGCTTTCTCCGCCAATGTCAGGAGTTCGCACCTTACCTTCTGCAAGCGTCGCCTCAATCGCCCGCTCCACAGCAGCCGCGGCTTCGCCAATTCCCAAATGCCGCAGCATCATTGCGCCCGACCAAATCTGCCCGATAGGATTCGCAATCTTTTTTCCGAAAATGTCCGGCGCCGAACCGTGCACCGGCTCGAACATCGATGGAAACTCCTTCTCCGGATTCAAATTCCCCGAAGGCGCAATTCCGATGGAGCCAACCACCGCCGGCCCGAGGTCCGAAAGAATGTCGCCAAAGAGATTCGACCCCACGACCACGTCAAACCAGTCCGGATGTCTCACAAAATGCGCCGTGAGAATGTCGATGTGATATTGATCTGTCCGCACGTCCGGAAATTCCGCGGCCATCGCGTGAAAACATTCGTCCCAGAACGGCATCGTGTGGATAATTCCGTTCGATTTCGTCGCCGACGTCAGGTGCTTCCCTCGCCTCCGCGCCAAGTCAAACGCGTAACGCAAAATCCGATTCACACCGCGGCGCGTGAAAACGGTCTGCTGCACGACAACTTCTTCGTCCGTCCCTTCATAAATGCGCCCGCCGATGTTCGAATATTCCCCCTCATTGTTTTCGCGCACGATCATGAAGTCGATCTCGCCGGGGCTCCAGCGTTTCAGCGGACTCTCGATCCCCTGCAACAATCGTACGGGACGCAGGTTCACGTATTGGCGGAATCCGCGCCGGATGGGAATCAGCAAACCCCAAAGCGACACATGGTCCGCCACGTCGGGTCTGCCGACTGCGCCGAGAAAAATAGCGTCGAATTTTCGCAGCTGTTCAAGACCATCCCCGGGCATCATCGCGCCCGTCTTCAAGAATCTCTCGCAGCTCCAATCGAATGGACGCCATTCGAAGCCGAATCCAAAACGCCTCGCAGCAGCTTCGAGCACGCGGATTCCTTCGGGCACGACCTCATTCCCAATTCCATCGCCTGCGATCACAGCAATAGGAAATGTCTTCAATCCGCTGCTCCTTCACATCCCGCTTGCGTCACTGAAGCGAAAGGCGCGCAACTGCGCCACATTGCCCGGATCCAACTCCCCAATCAATTGAAGCCACACATTCGCAGAATCGGGCCGGAAAATCATGCTGTTTTCTTCTTTTTCGCCGAACCACGAGCCGCGCTCCATCTCGCCCGCAAGCTGGTCGGGTCCCCACTGCGCACGCCCGAGAAAAAGCCGCGCGTCCGAGACTTGCTTTGGCCTTTTCATGATCTTCGAGATGAGATCGGGATCGAAAGTCACATACAGGTCCCCGCTTAGATGAAACGCCGACTTGAATGCTTTAGTCGAGCGAAACAACACGCCCGCCGTTTGTACGTCCACCGGACCGCCGAAATACGCCACATCGGTTCCGCTCTTGAAGGCGGAAGTTTTTGGAAACAACACATGCAACGTGATGCGCGTCGGCTTGTTGACGATCAATCCTACGACCACGTCCTTGTCAACTAAGGGCAACATCAGCACAACGGTCTTCTCAAACAGCGTGTCCTCAAGTTCACGCCGCGCGATCAGAAAGCTGGACTTACTCTCATCATTTTCCGTGGCGCCGCTCTGCGCGGTTTCCTCCGGCGTTTTGTGATTTGTCGGACGTTTAGGCGCGAAAGTCGCGCCGATCACCGCGAGAAGAATAACCGCTGCTGACTGCATGCGTGCCATGGTGAGCGCCTTGGATTTCGGTCAACAACCGAACACCAGCATATTATATGCACATCCGCAATTGGCTCAGTGCGACGGCCTCGATCGGGCCTGATGCAGCTAGGCGCCGGCGTAATATTGGAAGGGAGCCCAGTAAAACGGCTTCGCGTACACGGTACCGGAATGAAGGAGCATCAGCTTAGCTTTTCTCAATGCGTCGGCGGGAGGAACACCCTCACTGAGCTGTTCGTAAAAGTGGTCCATGAGATTGGCGGTCGAAGCATCGTCCACTTCCCACAGTGCCGCAACTACCGCTCTCGCTCCAGCGCGAAGAAATGCCCAAGACAGACCGACGAGTCCTTCGCCGGAATAATTCCGCGACCCCACGCCGTGGCAAGCTGAGATCGTGACCAACGCTCCGTGCAAAGGAAGATTCACGATCTCACGGCCGTAGAGCTTGAATGAGTCTCCTTCCCTCGAAAGAATCACGGCGGAATCGAGCGGTGCGGTCACGCTCGAAGTGCCATGCGCAACGAAATGGATATATGAAAATTTGCCGGGCCGGCTGTGCGCATAAGCCTGAGGAGTGGCATTTTCCCCGGCAATCAAAGTTACCTCATTGCTCGGAAAGTGCTTTTCGATGTCGCTCATCTCCTCCGCCGCATGTGGCAACGGCGGAAAATCGGCGCTCGGCGAAACAGGGTCTCCGATCAGCAGAACTTTTCCGTGCTTCGATACATTCGCCACCGAACCTTCGGCGACAAACATCGGCGAACTGGCATTAAGGACGGTGACGTCATCGATCCAGTAATGAGGAACCGGAGACCTTACCAGCAGCGTCTCGAAATTCACTCCAAAAAGGCTGGCGTCCGGAATCACTACCACGCGCGATCCCTTGGGTATGAATGCGATTGCCGGCTGCACGAGCATTTCAAAGAGGCGCGCCCCGTCTTCGCTTCCAGTTGAAAGCGGATCACGTGCGCCCTGCACGGCGTCCGCGTACGATTTCGCGATCGGGTCAATTTCGCTTTCGGGCGGCAGCGTAAACAACTGAAGTTTTCCGCTCGGCGCTATCGCCCACAAGTAGGAATGGTGCTCGCCTAACCAATAAGTAAGGATTGTGACGCGATCGCGCTTGGCGGCTCGCTCCAAATCGATTGACGCATGCCCACCCGCAGGACTATGAAGGCCGAGGCCCTCCAGCAAGGTCTGCGCGTGAGACAGCGTGGCGAGTTCGAGAGCCTCGCCGGCTCGGTGTTGAGCGACAAGAAAGTCGACGTAATCGTCGTAGAATTCGATCGCGTTCGAGAGGAATGAAAGGCGCAGATCCTCTTCCTGTACGGAATGACGCGCCGACTCGACGGTGAAAATCGCGCGGCGAAACTGTCGCTCGGCATCGGTGGCCTTGCCTTCCTCCGCATAAACCTTCGCCAGCCTGGCCTCTGCTATCCAGTGGGCCGAGATCTCCGAATGTGGATCATTCAAGACATTCTTCAAAATTCTCGCAGCTTCGGCGGCGCCGTCCGGTCTCTCGGCTTCAATTTGCGCTTCAGTGAGCTCTGCGGAGATCTCTCCAGCTTGATCGCCGATTGCGCGAAAGTGACTGAGAGCTTGCTGATCGTACGATTCCGCCGCTTCGATCTGGCCCTGGTTCAAGGCGACGGAGGCCAGAGCGTCCAGAGACGCCGCGATCTGCGATTGCTGGTCTAGCTTTTTCGCTAAATCCAGCGCCCCGCGCAGTTCGCTCTCGGCCGATGCATAATTGTGCAGATAAACGTTCAGCGTGCCGACATCGACCGCCCAGCCCAACTCCACACCGGGATTCCCTTCCCTTTCGGCCGATTGTTGGGCCTGCTGGAAAAGGTTCCGTGAGCCGTCGTAATCGCCAAGCTCGAAAAGGCCCCACGCCATGTTGCCGAGGATGACAGGCTCAGAACCTCGCGCACCGACGGATCGCGAAAGGTCGAGCGCAGCGCGATTCAACTCGATGGACTCGTCATAATGTTCTTCACGCGTCGCGATCAGACCGAGACTACCGAGCGATGCCGTTTCGAGAAACGGATCTTTTTCCTCCTTGGCGATGGCAAGGGCCGTGCGATAGGAAGACTGTGCGCCGTGCGTGTCGCCCTCAAGGAACTGGAGAGTGCCCCTTCGAAGGTCCACTTCGCCGCGCAATTCGGGATGGTATCGGGCGGCTAGATCACTGGCCTCGGAAAGAAAGCGATCGGCATCGACAAATTGGAAAAGGTATCCCGACGCGCTGGCTTCTGTCAGCTTCTGCCAAACGGCGACGTCGCTCGACTTGAGGGATTCGGGGAGACCCGCGCGCAGCAGATCGAGTGCCTGCTGATTCAAACGCTTGCGCAGCAGCGCCTCCGCCTTCAAAGTCCGGAATTTCCAATGCCATTCGGTGCTTGAATCGGGAAAGCGGCGGAGTTCCGGATCGGCCTCTTGCTGTGCGGCGTTTAAATCACCGCGCTGTAGCTTGAGCCATGCGTCCGCATACACCTGCGCAGGCGAAGATTCGGAGGGCTTTCGACACGCACTGATTGCAAAAGGGAGCGCAAGAGCGAAGAGAATTACGGCCAGGTCTGCCCATTGACGATAACTTCGGCAATGCAGGCGCTTCCTGCTACCGGCGAACCCATCTCGAGGCGAAGCATCGTCAGCGTTCTCGTGCCGTGCTTCGCGAGAATCTCGCCTAGAAAAATCTTGCCGAATTGTGGAACGGCGAAGGCGTGGCCGTGGCGCGTCACTCCCGGACAATTTACTTTCATGTTTTTGACCAGAGAACAAAGCAGCACACCGTGCGCATCGGGAAGCTTTTGCGCCTGTCCCGTCTGATAGGGGTCCTCAGCCATTTTGCGGAAATCGGCATTCGATTCAAGCTCTTTTCCGATTGCCTCAAAGGTGTCGAGCCGGAGGAAAAAATCGTGGTTCAGTTCGACGTCGACGGGGCAGCCCGCGATGCGTAGATTCTCGAACTTGCTGCCGAGAAAAACGATGTGCGGCTCGCGATGTTCGGTGGGATGCTGGGACGAGAGCCGCGAGACGATGCGGTCCGCCGTCACGATATCCAGGATGTTCAGTCCTTCGATGGTCGCAGTCACCAGCGTTGTATAGGATGAGTCCCCTTTACTCTGGCTTCCGGAAACATGGGAATAGGTCGCTTCATAAGACAGGAATTCCTCGAACTTGAATCTCTCGGTGCGCGAATTTCCGTGACCTCCGGTTGTAGGCAAGGAAACTCCAGCCTGAACTTCAATCAAGCGCTGCACCGGGCGGTCGAATATTGCGCTCAGGCCGTGCGCGTGCGCATTGTAGTGGTAAGTCTTTTTGAAAATGGCGTCGGTCATTAGATTTTCCTCTGGAGGTAACTTCCAGCATCAGTTTTTATAAGCCAGCGAAAAACGCAGCCGGGCAACTTGCGCGCCCGCACTCCCGGACTCCGACTGCGCGCCGCGAATCGATACAAGATAGTCGCCCGGATCGAGACGCCCGGCAGGCACAAAAACTTCGACCGTATTTTGGGCCTGTGACGCGGAAACGGGCAAAGAGAACTCGAAAGCGCCGGCGGCGCTTTCTACGTCGAGAGTATACAAGCGAAATGCGGGCTGTGGCGGAATATCCACGTAAAGAGCAAATGGCTCGCCGGGCTTAGTAACAATCGGGACAGACGCCTCACCGCGAGAACTTCCACCCAGCAACGAAAAGGAGGCGATCGAAGTCGGCGTGGTCGCCTTCGATAGAGCGGATTGCATACGGGGAATCGAAACCAATCCTTGATATGCGATAACAGCGAGCAACACTGCAAAGGCTGGCACCGCGATCGATGGCCTGAAGAGAGCCGCAATCCACCTTTCGCCGCGTGCCTGGGTGGGCATACGAGCATCGGCGGTCTCGTACCGCAGGGCGTCTTTCATATTCCCAATGAGGGCCGCCCCAACGCGCAAATCCTGTGCGCATTCACCACAGCTCATAAAATGCTCTTCGAACTCGTCGCGCTGGCGAACCGGCAACTCGCCGAGAAGGTACTGCTCGGCAGCCTTCGTTCGAATGGCTTCAGTGTGGTCCATCGCTCCTTCTCTTCCTGTTCTTCTGGTAGATAGTGACCGGGAAGGCCGAATCGTTTCGGCGCAGATTCGACACGTTCCCCAAACTGCTCATTAGGAGCCTCTTGCCGGCATATACGGCGGCGCGTTTTCCTTCTCGTAGAGCGCCCGAAAGCTTTGCTTGGCCCGGTGCAAGAGAACTCTGAGGTAGTCGCGCTCGACTCCGAGTTCCCGGCAAACCTGGTCCTTGTCTTCTTCTTCCAGGAAGATCGCTCGGAGTAGGAGCGTATCCTTCTCCGGAAGGCGTTGGAGAACGCTTCTCACCGTTGCACACGTCTCCTTCGATGCGAGGAATCCATCCAGATCGATCCCAGGATCGGCCAATTCCGGGGCATTTTCCTTTTCTTCAGGGTTCCGCGATGAGGCGCGGTAGAACTCCAGCAGGACGTTATTGCAAACCGAATTGACGAATGCGCCGAGCCTCTCGGGTTCGCGGATGCCCGCCTCGCTTCGCACGGCCGTCAGCACGCGGGCGAACGTCTCCTGCTGAATGTCTTCAATGGCTTGCCGAGAAGAGAGGCGCGACCGGAGCTTGATCCGCATGAGATTGCCGAAGTATCCGACGAAGTGGTTCTCCGTTTGAGGATCGCGGTCCTGGAGGCGACGGTAATATTCTTTGTCGAAATCAAAAAATTCCATGGCCTCGTCACCGGGCCCAAAGTATATCCTTGCGCCCTTCGCCCAAGCAACGAAACGCGAGAGCAAGAAAGGCGAACGCGATGCGAATCTGCTCGGCGAAAGCAGAGGAAAATAAGAATTGGCAAAGAAAATTGCGCCATCATGAAACGAATGCGGCCCTATCAGCACTATTACGATGACAAGCCAATAGCATCAGCGGATGCGGCACCTGTCAGGCAGACCACCTGCCTCCTCGCCCCCGAATGCGGGTGGTCTGCCTCCCCCTAAGAACGGGTAAGGCACCGCTGAAGAGGAACGGAACGATGCAACTGGAAACTCTCACTGAAGATTTGCAGGACAGCTCCTTCGTCGCTGATTCGTTTGCAATTTCTAAGCCGGCAACCCGACTTCAGAGCAGGACGAACACGAACATCCGTGCCGCTGGATTTATTGCAAAGCCCGACTCGGTACACGATCTCACACTCTGCATTAACGGCCCATTGATGGGACTGCTGCGCGAAATTTCCGGGTTTAGCGGCGCCGTTGTTCTTCGCGCCCATAAGGAGGACAGAAATGTAACGGTCCTCACATTTTGGAAAACGGAAGCGCAGGCCATCCAGACTTGCTGGGAAGAATTTTCCGCGGTGTGCCAGATGGTCTACCCCTTGGTCGACGTCTGCACGAGGACACAAACGTTCCACGGCACGATGGCTGAGCTTTCCTCACCGGAATCGTGCTAACGCAATCTGAAGTTGCCGCGATACAAAACCGGCATCAAGCCGCCAGGACAGTTAGCGGGAAGCAGGATAAGACTATGAACGAGAATACTTGGGATCCGAATCCATCTACGTCAGGCATTGCGAAACGAATCCGCTGCGATATGAAGGACTGCTTGCAATCGGCGGTTATGCGCATCGATTTCCACTTGTTTTGCCTGGATCACGTGGTTGAGCACTGTCACGAGCGCCTTCAAAAATGTCAGCAAGAGGTTGGCCGCAGCCTTGCGCCTCCGGGCGACGCGATTTCGGAAAATTACTCCTTCCTGCGCGAATGCACTTCAAGCATTGCCGGTTTCCTCATAGCGCGGTCGGAGCTGCAGAATATCGATCGAGCGCGCTTGCTGGACATAATGCTCTGGTCCGCGGAGCTCGATGAGAAATATGATCGGCCCGCCGGCCGCTGGCGCCTGATCGCGAAAAGTGCCGCGGGTTCATGAACCGGGAGCGCATGCCTAATCGCAAGTGCCAGGAATTAAGATCGACGTAACTCTCTGAAAACAGAGAAAGGAGGCGTTTCGAATCGCAATCGCGGCGCAGGTTTTCAAAACAAATTCCGCGACTTCTCTTAGTGCCACACGGTGAAGGCGTACATCGTGTCACCAGCCGCGACGACCACGTATTGCAGGCCGTCCAGTTCATACGTCATTGGACCGTTGCCGACCGATCCGTTCAGGCCAGCGTGCCACAAGATCGTCCCGTTGGCCGCATTGAACGCGACAAGATTCGCCGACGGGTCACCGGTAAATAAAAGGCCGCCCGCGGTGGTGAGCACGCCGGATCGACCGCCTTCGGCAGGCCATTTGTGGCTCCATACGGCCTTCCCCGTGCGATAGTCGAGCGCCTTGAGCGTTTCCTGCGACCATCCGCCACGATCATTGCCGGCCCAGCCTTCCGGCTTCTCCGAATTATCGAAGACGTAGTAAATGCTATAGGTGTCGATCGCATTCGCATAGAAAAGCCCCGTGTCCGGATTAAAGCTGGACGGGGGCCAATTAACAGCGCCGCCCTGGTTTGGCGCTACAAGCACGCCATTCGTTTTGGCCATTTTTTCGGGATCGGGTATCGGCTGGCCTCTCGCGTCCACGCCGCTCGCCCAATTCTGCTTTGCAAATGGAATGCTGACCAATGCCTTACCATTCGTACGGTCCAGGACGAAAAACCATCCATCCCGGCTGGCCTGTGCCAGCAATTTTCGTTTTTGCCCGTTGATCTCGCCGTCAAAAAGAATCGGCGTCTGAACTGCATCCCAATCGTGCGAATCATGCGGATTCGCCTGAAAGTACCACGCCATTTTCCCTGTGTCCGGGTTCAGAGCGATAATGCAGCCCGTGTAAAGATTGGAGCCCTGGCGCGCGCTTCCATTGATCACAGGCTGGGCGTTGCCGGTGCCGAAATAATAGAGATTCAGCTCGGGATCGTAGGTCCCCGGAACCCACGTCATACCGCCGCCGTGCATCATCGCGTCTTCGTTTGGCCACGTCGCTGCTTCGGGATCGCCGGGATTCGGATGCGCGTACCAACGCCATTGGAGATCGCCGGTTTCGGGATCGACTGACTCAAGGTAACCGGGAATATCCATGTCATCACCGCTGACGCCGAGAATCAGATGGTTCTTCACCGGCATCGGGGGCACCGACCCGAAGTACATCTGATCGACGCTGCAAATGGATGTGTGCCACTTTTCTTTTCCAGTGTTGATGTCGAGGGCGACAAGGTTGCAATCGGGGGTCTCGAAGTAGAGCGTTTGTCCCACAATCCCTACGCCGCGGTTTCCTATGGCGCTAATTTTTGAATCCCAATTGTAGGCCCACAATTCTTTTCCCGTGCGCGCGTCGATAGCCCAGACGTGATTCGGAATCGTAAAATAAAGCACGCCATTTACCTCTAGAGGCGTCGAGGAAATCCGCCCGCCACGCCCGCCCGTCGGCTGAATGCGATAGGTCCACGCGAGCGCAAGCGACTTTACATTGGACGTATTGATGGTCTTCAGCGTGCTAAACCGCCGACCACTGTAATCGCCGTTGTACATTGGCCAAGTATCGGTTGCAGGCTGTAACAGCTTCGCGGGATCTAAACCGGATTGCCCTGGCAGCGCCCAGGAGAAGGCGACCGCCGCGATTAGTATCGCCAGCACTCTACCAATCTTCATTTCAGGGTCTCCAGGTACGCCGTCAAATTGTGGATGTCCGCGTCAGTATACTTGTCCAGCAAAGCCACATGCGCCGCGTACGGATCCGTCACATCCACTTTCGTTCCCGGCGTGCGAGAGAATGTCTTATAGGCGCCCGACGAATCCTGCAAAGTCACATCAAAATCGTCGATGCGAACCAGATCGCCCTTGATCGTGGCACCGTCGGAGAGCGTTACAGTGACTGCGGAGCGAGTACGCGATTCGCCAGACGCGCCACCACGGCCACGGCCGCCAAAACCAAAACCCGTTTGCGGGAACGCAATCTTCTGCTGCAAAGTGGCTGGAGGAAACTTACTGCCGATGCCCGCTAGGTCTCCTGTAGGCGAATGGCATTTGTTACAGCCGCCGGCGCCATTGAAATAGGCTTCGCCGGCTTTGGGGTCGCCGGAAAGAAGGTCGGAGGGCTGGTTGTAGTATCCGCCGCTCCGCAAGATTCGATTGACAGCGCGCGTAAGAAACTGTGACAGGTCGCTCACCTGATCCTGAGTTAGGTTGAAGGCGTGATCGGGCTGCTTTTGCAGAAGCGGCGCCAGCTCGCGGCCATGCAACTGCTGTGCGCGATCATGGAGAACTGCAAGCGACCGGATCAAGTCGGGACCCTTCGTGGTTCCGCGGGCATCAGCTCCATGGCACTGCGCGCATGACGCCGTAAAAAACTGCTGACCACGAGCGGCAGCAGCCTCGTCAACTGGAGGGGGCTGAATTTGCGCGGGAACAGAAAGCGGAATGCCTAGCAGACATAGGATTAAGGCAATGAAACTCTTCAAATCATTAACTCCTGCAATCTAGAGCGTTTCCCAACATTCAACGTCCCTTTGCTGCCAAGACGTACCAGAGCTTAGCACCAAAGGGCCGTTTCGAACCTACCGGATATTTGTTAAGTAGCCCCGGGGAATTTCACCCCGAGGCCCTTCCAGAACCGTACTTGAGCCTCTCGACTCATACGGCTCCCATGGTGAAAACCTCACCGCGCTGTCGTGCCCAGAGAGCCAGGAGGGTCGGCTGCCGGTCGATGTCACTTTCGTTCCTCTTCCTGAACGTTACTTGACCCGAATTTTGCTTCCGGGCCTTTTCCCTCTCCGTTCACTACCGCCTCCCTTAGGAAGCAGCAGCGGAGGGTAGTTTGAAGCCTCCTCCTGTAAGGCGGCTCCGAAGGACCTCCCTTCATCGATTACACAGCTACGCAAACCAGTCTTTGTCGAAAACTGTTTTGCTCGTGGCACACTTAGAACAACAGCTTCAGTGCGAACTGAATTTCGCGCTGGTTCCAGTTTCCGTTCATGCTGTTAATCGTGCCCGTCGTGTGCGAAGCATCGATCTGCACGGGCGGTGCGGTGTTTTTGATGCCCGTGGGACCAGTGCCAAGAAACGTGATGCCGGTATTCGGGTTTCCGAAGTTCGGCGAGTTGAACAGGTTAAAGACCTCCGCACGAAACTGAGCTCGAATGTGCTCCTTCACCGGAAATTCCTTGAAGACGGAGAAATCAAGACGCCGCTGTGGAGGCCCGAAGAACTGATTCCCGTGCTGATCGGAAATCGTGCCCGGCGTAGCGACAACAAAATCGTTGTAGTTGAACCAATCGAGGATCGTGGGATTATTCACACGGCCGGAGCCGATCTGATCGTAACTGTTGTTGTTAACACTAAAAACTGAACCCGTCTGCCACGAACCGGAAACATTGGCGCCCCAGCCTTTCAAGAGGGCGGCTGGAACACCCGTGAGCGATTTTCCAAATGGGATCTGGTAGTTCGCGGCCCAGTGGAAATTGTCAGCCACGTCGTAACCACCATTACCCCAACTTGGCGCCATTCCCCAGACTTCTTTGCACATCGTAGGCTCTGAGGCACAAGTGTCGAGCGGCAGGGCATAATTATTTATATTCGGGCCGCCGCCATTCGCCAAATCCATCCAGCACGGCTCGGGTATTGTAAGCGGCGATTCAGTGCACTTATTGGTACTTACGTTGTCCATCGTGTGCGACCAGGTGTAGTTGAAATTAACCGTCAGGCCGTTTTTGAAACGACGGACAAATGACGTCTGCAGCGCGTTGTACGCGGATGAACCGTTGCTGATCGTAGTGTTGATGGAGGTCTTATTCAAATACGGGTATCCCTGCAAGACTCCAAATGCCTGCGTTTTTCCGCCGACAACCGCCGGAAGAGTTGCACCGTTCGGAGCGTTTTCCGTGGGGTTGGCGGATCCGTTCCAGTTGCGGCTGCCATTAAACGCAGCGACGTGGCGTCCGAGCTCGCCCACATAGCCGATCTCGACGACGTTACCGCCGAATTCTTTTTGGAGTTGTAGGTTGAACTGTTCATCGTAGGTGTCAGCGGCATCGGGTGGATTCGACTGAAAGCTCACACCGGAATACCTTGTCGGGTCGGTAGCGAGCGTAACATCCAGAACCGGCCGGGGAAGCCCGGCCGCCATGAGCGAACCCCCGCTGCCGCCTTGCGCCGGATTGCCCTTACTATCGACGCAACCCGGGCATGCGACGGTAGAACCGGTGAAGCTCGTTCCTGTCGTGCAGCCACTACCACTGTAGGGACAGCCTCCGTAGTTCGCGACAGCCGTATTGCTGAACTGTCCAACTGTCCCGCCGCTGTACTGCGCCGTAGCGCACGAGCTGGAGGTTCCTCCTTCGTTCTGTAAATTGCAGCTCTCGTTGAACACAAAAGGCGGACTTTCCATGAAGTATGGTGAGTGGTAGTTAACCGGGTAGAACACTAATCCGAAGCCGCCGCGCACGACCATATCGTGTTTCAAGGTAGCGGCAAAGCCGAATCGCGGAGAAATGTCCGTATAGTTGGTCGGGACTCCAGCGGTAGGACCACTCTGGTATATGCCGGGCAGAGCCGGCGAATGCAATAAACCAGTGAATATATTATAGGTTGATATGCGACCATGCACCTCAGTGTACGGGGTGAAGATATCGTAGCGCCCCCCGATGTTCAAGGTAAGCCACGGCCGCGCCCGCCAATCGTCCTGAACATATGCGCTGGGCTCCCATGAGCGAAAGCCGTACTGCTGGAAAAGGTTGTTGCGCGACTGATTGGTTGCCAAGCCTTCAAGCAAATCGGCCATCGGAACGCCCGTATACGAGCCATTGAAACTGAACGATCCTTGCGGTGAACTGCTTTCCCCGATTGTGGCACGGCGGCGGACAACTCCCACCCCGAACCGGACGCTATGCGCTCCCTTCGTCCACGTGAGATCACCGGAGTACTGGAAACCGGTGTCATATTCAAGCAATGGAATAAATGTTGTATCGCCAATTGTGGAATACCCAGGCGTGCCGTTCTGGCCGCTAACGGAGACGCGAACAAGGCCGGAGGATCCCACCCCCGTATCCGCATAGTTGATGCAACTCGTCGCGGTACAAGGGAAGCCCAGCTTCGTTGAAACATTCGTGTGTTGGTTCGCCGGCCAAGACTCGATCGAGCTGTGGAATGCACCGGCTTTGACGGTGACAACCAGACTCGGGCTGAAAACATGGTTAAACGTTATGGCAAGAGCGTTTTGTACTTCATTGTTCGGTCCGGCGTAACTGGTGACCACGGGATCGACCAAAATCCCGGCACCGGCCGATGCGAGTGTGCCGTCGGGATTCAGATTCACGTTGGGAAAACCATTCGGGCTGATGGTCGTCTCTCCGTTATGCGTGAAGCGGCCAAATAGGGTGTCCTTATCCGAAAAATGCTGATCAATTCTCAAATCATATGTGTCGGTGTTCTGCGTCTTCAACGGCGCCGAGGTGTAATTGCTCGTCAGGCTACCCGCTCCACCCGTATTCGGCAGCGGGAACATGTTGAAGAATGCCAAGCCCAGTGGAGTAATACTCGATTTGGGAACAACCACACTGGGACACGCCGGCGGTCCACACGAGCTGCTCGAACCGCCGAATTTGGACACGGATGGATAATCTGAGAAATCCCCTAGTGTCGTCCCTCCGTCCGGGCATGGTTTCGCAAATGGGCTATTGCTATTGCCAAGGCCGCGCTCGCAATAGGTAGGAACGTTGTACGTGCTCGCCGCCAAACCAAGTCCGTATGAGAATCCTTCGTAATCGGCAAAGAAGAAAGTTTTGTCCTTCTTAATTGCACCACCCAGACTGCCGCCCCACTGATTCTGTCGAAACGCCGGATTGGGAGCGGCAGGGCACGCAGCGGCTGTGGGGCAGGATTTCGTAATCGGATTCAGAGCCAGATTGAAATTGTAGTTCGGGTTTGTGTTCAGCACCCTATTCCGAAAGAACTCGTACGCAGACCCATGAAAGCTGTTCGTCCCTGATTTTGTCACGATGTCCACCACCGCGCCAGGCGTGTGACCCACCGAAGCGTCGTATTTATTCGTCGATACGTTCACTTCCTGAATCGCATCGATCGCCGGGCGAACCACCACCGACCCAATGATCCGCTCGTTGTTATCGAAGCCGTCGATCTGCTCGTTGTTCATCTCATCGACGTTTCCGTTCGTCGAAAACGCGGAAGTCGCGCGGCGGTCATCCGGGCGAGCGCCCTGCACGGCGGACCCCGGCGAACCCTCGGTAACGCCACTCGAAAGCTGAACGAGTTTGATCAAGTTGCGCCCGTTCAGAGGCAGGTCCTCCACTCCCTGCGACGTCACAAGCGTTCCAATCGTCGACGTATCCGTTTGCAGTGCTGGCGCAACAGCGCCCGAAACCTCCACGGTCTGCGAGATGTCGCCGACCTCCATCTTCGCGTCAACGCGAGCGCGGTCGCCCGCAGCAACCGTAAGCCCCGCCGAGGTGAAGGTCTTAAACCCCTTCATTTCCACTTTTATTGAATACGTCCCGACCTGAACCATCGGGAAGACATAGTCACCTGCCCCGGATGTTTGCGCGGTTTCCGCAACGTTTGTCGCACTGTTCGTAAGGGTTACGCTGGCGCCGGGAAGAACTGCTCCGCTTGAGTCGGTGACCGTGCCGACGACCGCCGCATTGTTTTGTTGTGCTTTCAGGTTTCCGGACGACCATAGCGCAAGATAGAGCCACACAAGGAGCATACCCATACGCGCAAACAACTGCTTTGAAGTCATCTCACGCCCCCTTATTTTAATTAATTCCCAAACCCACCCAGATTTGGTACTGCCGCAAAAACCATAAAGAGTCCCGTGTGCTCGTTCAGGCGTCGCAGATTCGAATGCACTTTTCCAAGCTGGCAATCGGGTCCATTTCTGGAGCCGGAGTGTATTCATGGGCCACGTAGTCCGTGAAACCCATATCCGCAATGACCTTCATGATGAACGGCCAATACAATGATTGCGTGTGATCCAGCTCGTTGCGGGCGCCTGAACCGGGCCCAACGGGTGGATTTCCGCCGGTGTGGAAGTGACCGATCCATTGCCAGTTTTCACGAATAGTAGTGACAACATTTCCATCCATCACAGAAGCGTGAAAAATGTCATACAGCACCTTTACCCGAGGCGAATTCACGCGCTGCATGACGCCAAATAACCATGCGCCGTGATCACCCATATATCGATTTTCCAACGGCTGGTTCACGTTGGAACTGATCAGTTCCGTGCACAGAGTCACGCCCTTGTCCTCGGCGCGCGCCTTAAGACTGTTCAAAAGTGCTACAAGGGCGTCCGCTCCTTCCTCGTCGCTAATAGTGCCTCTATTACCGGTAGTCAAGATGACGTTTGGGAATCCGTTTTGCGCGGCGAGGTCAATCGTGTCCGAATAGATTTGCACGAAATGGTCGTGCGCTTCTTTGTCGATAATTTTAGGAGCGGCGGGGCCGCGGCCGACTGTTGCGCCCCGTTCTGGGCCTGCTCCCAGTGTCGCAGTCGGAGGTGCGCCTGACGGCGTACCCGTAGCGGGAGTCATTGCTCCGGCTGGACGGGCAACTCCGCGTCCGGCACCAGGTCCAATGCCGATTCCATAGATCATGCTCGATACCAGGCCATATTTCTTCAGCATGGGCCAGTCGTCAGGGCCAACAAGGTCAAAGCCACGAACGCCGAGCCGAGCGGCCTGCCGACACATTTGCTCGAACTCCATTCCGCCGCCGGCTCCTCGTCCAAAGGGTTGCCCCGGCACTCGCGCGATGAAAACGCCGCGAGTAACGCCCTGCTTGATCCGGCCCTTTCGAGGCGCCGGCTTCACGTCATCTCCCTTCTCTGGAAATGGTGGACTATCGAACGCAGCCATTTGCGACTGCGTCACGTCATCTGCGCGAGCCCCTTTCGCAAGCGCGAGCGATCCTGCAACCCCTATCGCCGTCAATGCAAGAGGTCCACCAACTCCCACCGTGCCAATAAAATCTCGTCTGCGCATTTGTTTCCCTTGGAAAAGCTCACTGCTCTTTCACACGACGGACAAAACGGTTTCGAGGGCGCCGCGGTGTTCCGCCACGCTCTGTCGTATTTGAGTTCCAGTAGCTTCTTGAAGATGTTGTGCAAGATGTCGCCCGTTCCCGGCTCATGCCTACTGGACACATCCGCGTATTACGCCACACGCAAGCCCGAACGAAGCACACGAGCACCTAAAGCCAACACCGAAGGGCGCTTGCCAAGTGTTCGTCGATTCATCCCGCCTCTCGAACGCCTCCCCACACCAATCCGCCGGATATGTTCTTTCGCCTGGGCTTCAAGTCGCAGAACGCGGTCAGCAATATCTCTGAGTATCAAAGCGCGATGTAACCCTGTTCGCTGAACGTGTCAACGATAGTCGCGTTGTACAGTTGAAACAGATTCCCTACAACTTTGTCCGTTTACTTCTTTTGCTAAATGATTTATAAAATCTTGTTATCGGTAACGGTAACGGCCTCCATGCGACGCGTCGCGCTCATCTACGATGCACGGCATGCCTACGATTGGAAGGTTATGATGGGTGTGGCGCGGTATGTCCGTGAGAATCCAGGCTTCAACGTTTATCTAGAGCGGGATGCCCTCAAGGATCAGAGGCTCCCTCGGTTTTCAGAATGGGATGGCGACGGAATCATCGCCAATTTCGATCATCCGTCGGTGGCTGCGGCCGTCTCCCGCTCGGGACTGCCTGCCGTGGGATTCGGCAGCGGGTACGGCTGGAGGAACTGTTCGATTCCGTATTTCTTCAGCAATAACAAAATGATTTCGCAAAAGGCTGCCGATCACTTCCTCACTCGCGGGTTTCGAAACTTCGCATTCTGCGGCTATGCGAAGAATCGAATTAACGGTTGGTCACAGGAACGAGAGCGAGCGTTCGCTTCGTATCTGAAAAGCCGCGGCTATTCGTGTGCATTTTATTCCGATCTCTTCCGGACCGCGCGCCATTGGGGAGCCGAGCAGAGATCGATCGGCAAATGGCTGCTTTCGCTTCCCACGCCCGTCGGGTTGCTTGCCGCAAATGACAGCCGTGGCCATCAAGTGCTGGAAACATGCCGAGCGGTGGGGTTAGCGGTGCCCCAGCAGATTGCCGTGATTGGCGTGAATAATGATGAATTGCTCTGCCAATTGAGCAACCCCGGTCTGACAAGCGTCGAGCAGGGAACGGAAAAAATGGGCTACGAAGCAGCGTCACTTTTAGATCGAATGATGGAAGGGAAAAAACCGCGCCGTCGGCGGTTCATCGTAGATCCTGTACGCGTTGTAACTCGTTACTCAACGAATGTTCTTGCGGTGGAAGATCAGTTGGTGGCCACCGCGATGGCCTTCATCAATGCGAACGCCCTCAAGGGAATCAAAGTCTCCGACGTGAGGCAAGCGCTTGGTGTTTCCCGATCGGCACTCGAAACACGATTTAGGAAGGGGCTAAACCTCAGCGTTTACGCGATCATTCGCCGAACCCGGATGGATCGGGTTCGCGCTATGGTATCGGAGACAAAACTACCCCTCAAAGAGATCGCCGCCAATAGTGGGTTTCGATCCGTACAACACATGACCACTGTTTTCAAAAAGTCATTTGCACAATCTCCGGCCAGGTATCGTCAGGCGCCTGCGCGGCACGACGCCGGCTGAATATCCGTAGTATTTGCGGCGGCCGCAGCTCAAGTGTTATATATTCCTTGGATATGATTAGACGCAATCCTCGTTCTGTATCCATGCCGAAATCCGCGGAAAACCGCCTACGCAACCCGACGCGCACCCTGACCGAAAAGGCTTACATCTGTATCAAAGAAGGTATCGTGCGCGGCGAGATCGAGGAGGGCGTTTTCCTTTCCGAGCGGGAGATTATGAAGAGATACGGTATCGGACGTACGCCCTTCCGAGAAGCATGCAATCGCCTGCATCACGAGCATTTGCTCGAGGTCGTGGCTCACAGAGGCTACCTGGTTCCGCGCATGAGCCTGCAGGAAGTGCGGGATCTCTTCGAAATCCGAGTCTTAGTCGAAGGAGCACTCGCGGAACTTGCCGCCGTCAGGGCAACCGCGCACGAGACGGATGAACTGGCACGCCTGGCAAGCCAAAGTTTCTCGCCCGGCCCTTCGCAGAGTGACAATGGGCGTGCTGAAGTAAACGCGAATTTCCACCTGCATTTGGCCACCATGGCCCACAATGGCGAACTTTTGCGGCTGGAGAGAGGAGTGCTCGAACGTACCCGGCGTCTGGACCACAGCGTAGCTCGTTCGATAGGCGCCCAAAGAACGGAAATGAGTTTGCAAACTCTCCATCAGCCCATCGTCGAAGCCATCCGGCGACGCGACCGGACTGCCGCACGCAATGCCGTAGTGCACGATATACAGCAGGCGCAGACGATCTTGGTAGGCCTGTCCGGCGTCGCTGCCGCCGTAGTAGATGCGGCGGCAGCCGGCTAAGCACCCGTCACGTTCAGACTGCTCTCCGCTCCCTGCCCGACCTAACCATGCTTCTTCGTTGTCGCTGCTCGCCCGCAACCTACAGCAGCGCTCTCCGCAAGACAATATATCTACAATATTTTATCTTGACATCAACTCTCGGCAAGTAGTATATGGCGGAGCAATGGTCGGAGGGATGGTGCGCTCGCAAATCCATTGTGAGAGGCAAGGAGGTTCTATGTTCCTACTTGGGGTGAAAAACAAAGCCTGTTTGTTCGCGGTCCTGATGATGGCTTTGTGCATTTGCAGCTACGGCCAAGGTGGTGGAAACGGCGCGATTACGGGCACAGTTAGTGACCCGACGGGAGCGGTGGTGCCCAACGCCACGGTGACGGTAACACAGCAAAGCACTGGTATTAAGCGCTCCGTAACCACAAATGCGGATGGCGCCTTCGACATACCATCGTTGCCGCCAGACACATACAACGTGACGATTGAGGCCTCGGGCTTCAAAACGACCGCGCAGCAGTTCACCTTGCTGGCCGACCAGCAACGCGCAATCGAAGTAAAGATGGAGCTTGGCGCGACTTCTCAGCAGGTGACCGTAGAAGCCTCGTCAGTAATGGTTGATAGAGTTACCCCGGTCTTGAGCCAAGTGCTCGAGACTTCGCGTGTTATCAACCTGCCGCTTAATGGGCGCAATGCGGCCGACCTCACGTTGCTGGTGCCCGGCACGGTCAGCGCAAACGGCCACGGCGTGCAACAAGGCAACACCAAGCAGGTTCCCGGCGCTGAATCGATCGCCGTAAATGGGGCAAGGGCTGACCAGATCAGCTACAACTTGGACGGTTCCAGCAACGAAGACCTCATGAGCAATACGAACAATCCTTTTCCGTTCCCCGACGCCCTGCAGGAATTCAGCGTTCAAACGAATAGTTTCGATGCCCAATACGGCGCGAATGTGGGTGCCGTGGTCAACGTCGTGACAAAATCGGGTACGAACAGCTGGCACGGTGATGCATTCGAGTTCGTGCGAAACCGCGTGTTCAATGCCAACAACTATTTTTCTACGACGAGAGACCCACTCAAACGAAATCAGTTTGGTGGAACGATTGGTGGTCCGATCAAACAAGGACATAGCTTCATATTCTTCGGCTACCAGGCGACGCGCATTCGCACGGTGGGAAATGGCCAGACGGCGACGCTCCCCACTCCCGCAAATCTTGCGGGCGATTTTTCCAACTACGAAACAGTAAACCCGGGTAACCCTAAAGGCAAAGTCGTCCAAATCCTCAATCCCACCACGGGAGCTCCGTTCACGGGAGATACGGGACTACCTGTGGATCCAGTCGCGGTGGCTTTTGCGAAGTATCTTCCAATCTCGCAAGAGGGAGTCGACGGCAGAGTTACGTTCGGACTTCCTGACGTCGAGAACTTAAACGAATACGTTGTTCGCTTTGACCAGGTAGTTCGGCAAAAAGACAAACTCTTCGGTCGATTCTATCTCGATCGTTACGTTCACGCGCCGCCGTTCGACGGCAAAAACCTTTTGACCGATGGCACTGGTTCGACTGTCCAGACGCAGAATTATGCCCTCGGCTACACTTGGATTGCCAGCCCCACGGTGGTCAACAACACCGTCGTAAGCTTCGAGCGTGCCGCCTCAACCCGGGGACAGGGTGGCAATGTTCCGCAGATGAACACCCTCGGGTCAAATATCTTTCAGCTGCCGCAATCACAAGGGGGAATACGGTCTTTCAACGTAAGTAACTATTTCAACCCCGGCGGTGGCGCTTTCACGGATGGCAGGTTCATTCGTAACACATCTGGCGTGCGGGATCAGTTGGTCTGGTCACACGGAAAGCACACCTTTTCCTTCGGCGGCGACTTCGAACACGATCAATCGAATATCCGCAATACGGACCTCGAGAATGGAAGCTGGACGTTTACGGACGACTCTCCGGCTCTTGCGGCATACCAGACAGCTTCCTGCCCCACTTGTGCGGGCTTGGCGGCAGCAAACTTCGTGATCGGACATCTGCATTCATTTTCCCAGACTTCCGGAGATTTCTCAGACTCTCGCGAAAACGTGATAGGAATTTTCGGAGAAGACACCTGGAATGTGCGACCGCGACTAACATTGACGCTCGGCCTCCGCTGGGAACCGCAAGGCGTAATGAAGGAGATCTATGGACGCACCGAACAGTTCCGTCCGGATGCGTATGCGGCTGGCGTACATTCCACGGTCATTCCGTCGTCGCCTGCGGGCCTGTTCTTTGTGGGCGATTCTTACAATGGAATTGGGTTTCCACCCACGGGCGAAAGTGGAGACTACAATAACCTAGCGCCGCGAGCGGGATTTGCATACGATGTCTTCGGAACTGGCAAGACGGTCGTGCGAGGCGGAGGCGGCATTTTTTATTCGACTCGTTTGCCCGGCCTCTTTCTCAACGACGCTTCGATCAGCCAGCCCTTCAGCCTTCGAGTTGACCTACTTGAGTCACTGGCGGCGCCAAATAACCTCATACCCCTCGACGCTCCGGTCCAATCGGTTCCAAGCTTTGCCGCTGGATTCCCGCAGCGCTTCATTTTGAGCAAGGTTCCCAAAAACGTAGCGTACACGCCGCCCGTGGCAGTCTTCGGATTGATACCGGGCAAGAGCTGGATAACACCAAGCACGTATGACTGGAACCTGACGATCGAACATCAACTGCGTTCGGACATGGCTCTCCACCTTTCGTACGTCGGTCTTCGCAACGTTCATCTGCGCGAAGATATTGACCTGAACCCGGAAGGCATCGGCATCGGAACGCAGGCCAGTCGTCCTTACCAGCCATTCACTGACATTTTGGAGGACTTGAACGAAGGAGCCTCGAACTACAACGCCCTGCAAGTGAGCCTTGAAAAACGGCCGCAAGCGGGCTCGCAAGGCATTCTTAGGAACATAACGCTCCTCGTAAATTACACCTACTCGAAAGCCATGGACATTGCGCTCGCCAACAACGGCGGCACGACCGACCTCGGATCGAGCAAGGGTTCCGGGGTTCCCTACGGCAACCCACTGCAACACCAGTTCGATACCGGGCCTTCGGATTTTGACCGTACTCACAACTTCGTGGCGTCCTATTCGTGGGACCTCCCGAAATTCAACGATATGAACTCGTTGACCCGCTGGACGGTCGGCGGATGGACATGGAGCGGGATCTTCACAGCGTCCACCGGTGACCCACTCGCTCTGACCACCGGAACGGACTTTTCTAAAACGGCTCTTGGCGGCGATCGGCCAAACTTTATCGGTCCGCAAAGTGAATACGGCGGCGTTCCGGCGCAAGCAACGCGAACTCCGTGTACAGGATCAGGAATTTGCGTCCCCTGGCTAAACAAATCGGTGTTCGGCGCGCCGGCCACCGGAACTTTTGGAAACGTCGGCAAGGATGCATTCCGCGGTCCATCGCACTGGAATATGGACATGGCGCTCATCAAGAATTTTTATCCGATGAAGTCGCATGAAAATATTGCAATGCAACTCCGTGGAGAGTTTTTCAATATATTCAATCATCCGCAGTTCGCGGACCCGACCGCCACGTTTAGCAGCGGAAATTTTGGGCAGATCCGCGGCACCGTGGGCGGAGCTTCTGATTATCGAATCATTCAGCTCGCTTTGAAGCTGTCCTTTTAGGGCTGTTCGTTCCGAAAAAGGCAGCAGAGGTTGCAATTTCGAAGAGGAGAGAATCGGGATCATGTTTGAGAAGATGAAACTCAATTCTCTCTTCTTCGGATTGGTCGTTTTCGCTCTTCCCGGCACCGCCTTTTTGACGGCGGCATGCTTGGCAGCCACAAGCACGAACAGAAACTCTCAAACCTCCAACGCTCGTTCCAACAGTTCAGTCACGCTCGATTCGACCGTGACGATTCTCGTCGCGCCTGAGGAGCCCAGCCCAGTCCAGGAAGCGGCGAAAGATCTACAAAGCGATCTAGGAAAGGTGTTCGGGAAAACGCCGCAAATTGTCAGCGGCACCGAGAATACAGGCGGACCGACGATCCTCGTTGGCGAGTATTCCAAACTTCCGGAGAATCTGCGTCCCGCACCGCTAACGGCGCCGGAGTCTTTCTCGATTTCTGTTGCCCACCCTCCAGCCAACGCTCCACGCCCCGCAACCATCGTGCTCGCAGGCGCGGATATGCGCGGAACGATTTACGCAATTTATCAGTTCTCCGAGGAACATCTGGGAGTAGACCCTCTCTATTACTGGACCGATCACGAGCCCGCACGGCGCGCCGAAATTCAGTTGCCGCCGAATTTGAATGAGCAGTTCGCCGCGCCAGTCTTCAAGTACCGCGGCTTCTTCATCAACGATGAAGACCTCTTGACAGGTTGGGCTCCCGGCGAAAAAAAAGACCACACCGGCATTTCTCTCGACGTGTGGAACAAAATCTTCGAGACGATCCTCAGGCTCAAAGGCAATATGGTCGCGCCGGGGACGTGGATTTTCCCTGATGACCCGCAGGTCAAATTAGCGGGAGAGCGCGGGCTGATTTTGACGCAGCACCACGCCATTCCGCTGGGCTTAAACGTGGCTCGCTGGCCGAAAGATGTTCCCTACTCCTACACCGCGCATCCCGAAATTCTCGAGCGGGCG
Organism: uncultured Acidobacteriota bacterium; assembly: GCA_963753205.1. Classification (GTDB taxonomy): domain Bacteria; phylum Acidobacteriota; class Terriglobia; order Acidiferrales; family UBA7541; genus Palsa-295. The sequence goes on from CAVWBL010000014.1 coordinate 94,158, forward strand.
TGGAAAGACGCCGTTGCCGCGTACCCGCACGATCAGGAAGTGCTGTGGACGGTGGGCCTGCGTGGATTGTCCGACGCGAGTTACGCCGCATTTGACCCAAGCGTGCGCGGCAATGATCAGGCGCTCGGCGAATTGATCACCAAAGCGATCGCAGAGCAAATCCAGATCGTCCGCGCCCAGCGACCCAACGCGAAATTCATCACCAGCCTTTGGCAGGAAGGGGCAAGGCTGGTGCAAGAGGGCTATTTGAAAATCCCGTCGGAAGTCGGCGCAGTGTGGGCCGATACAGGCTATGGCTATCTCCAAGATAAGGGCCTTGTAACCATCGGTCAGGGAGCTTATTACCACGACGCAATGATGAACGGCATGGCCAATCAGCTCACCGAAATGGTCCCGGTCGAGCGCATTGACTCCGAACTCGGGCGTTACATCAAAGCCGGCGCCACAAACTATCTGCTTCTCAACACGAGCGACATCCGGCCTGTCTCAATGACAGCGAAAGCCGCTATGGACATTGCCTGGAAAGGATTGCCCTCCGACTCTGCATCTGCCGCCGAGAGTGATCGCTACTATCAGCAATGGTCGTCAGAGGAATTCGGGCCAAAGGCAGCTTCGCAGGTCGCGCAGATCTATCGTGAATATTTTGCGGCACCCGCTCATCGGCCGGGTCCGGAGCCACAGCTCGAGTATGGCGATAACTACTACCAGACCGAAGCTCGGCGCTTCTTGTTGGATTACACGGTGCAGTTCCCTCTCTATTCCCTGCCGGGCCAGGCGCCCACATGGGAGACCGCGCGAGTCGTGGCTGACGGATCCCAAAGTGCCGGAATGCCGAATCTAGCCGACTCCTTGAAACCCGAAATACAGCGCTGCGGCGAAGCGCAGCCGCGGTGGGATGCTCTCTGGCGAAAGGCCATTGCGGCGGAGCAACTGGTGTCGCCCGAGCGCCGCGATTTCTATCAGGCGAACGTGCTCACGACGATTTCCATCGGCCGCGAGAGCAATCGCATTCTTTATCTGGTCGCCCAAGCCGTCCAGGACGCGCAAAGCAATAAAACGGAAGACTCACTCGCGAAAGTTGATCAAGCGCAAGCAGCCTTCGATGAAATTTTCAAGAACGAGAAAGCTGCCGAGTACGGCAAATGGAAAAATTGGTACCGCGGTGATTGGCTCACCGGCATTCCCAGAACGCGCGAACTGCTTGAAACTTTCAAAACGCATCTCGTTGATCCGTTGTCGCCCATGCCGCCGCCGATCGTTTGGGCCAACTGGGAAGCGTACTACCACATCATGCATTACGAGGGAGCGCGAACCGCCGACGTCAACTGAATTGCGGCGCGATTGCTTCGATGAAAATCACAGACCTCAGAGCGACGACTGTGAGTGTTCCGCTGGAAGCTCCGTTGCGCCACGCTAACGGATGCCACTGGGGCCGCTTCGTGCGAACCATAGTCGAACTCGAAGCCGACAACGGTCTGATTGGCCTGGGAGAAATGGGTGGCGGCGGTCAATCCTGCGAAGACACATTTCGAGCGCTGAAAGCTGACCTCATCGGATGGGATCCTTGTAGATTGGAAGAATTAAGGTTCCGAATAAGCAATCCTACGGCGTCGCTTTACAACAATCACATTCAAATACTCGCCGCGCTCGAATTCGCCTGCCTTGATCTGCTCGGTCAAGCTTGGCAGGTTCCCGTCTCGGAAATCCTGGGCGGACGGCTGAGGGATCGAATTCCCTTCGCCTCATACCTGTTTTTCCGTTATCCAAATCCGGCCTCCGGAAAAGGCGAGGTTCGAACGGTCTGCGATCTCGTCTCGCACGCGCAAAAATTAAAGTGCAGGCACGGCTTCACGTCCCACAAGTTGAAGGGCGGCGTGTTTGCGCCCGAATATGAACTGGAATGCTACCGGGCGCTTGCAAGAAGCTTCCCCGAGGATCGGTTGCGCTTCGATCCGAACTGTGCGTGGTCGACGGAGCAAGGCGTTCAATTTGCGCGCGCGATCGACGGCTTGAATAACGATTACCTCGAAGACCCTGTCTTTGGTTTGCAGGGAATGCGTCAGACTCGCGAGAGAACGAAAATAGCCTTAGCAACAAACACCGTGGTTGTAAACTTCGAGCAGTTAGCCTCAAATATTCGCGATCTTTCTGTGGACGTAATCCTTCTCGATACAACTTTCTGGGGCGGGATTCGCGCCTGCGTGAAAGCGGCAGGAATTTGCGACACATTCCAACTGGGCGTTTCCGTTCACTCTTCGGGCGAGTTGGGAATTCAGCTTGCGTCGATGCTCCACATGGCCTCCGTCCTTCCGCATCTGCCGTTCGCAGCGGACGCCCACTATCACGAGCTCGTCGATGATGTGATCGAAGGTGGCAAATTTAACTATACGGACGGATCCATTTCCGTTCCTACCACTCCAGGTCTCGGCGTGCGTCTCGACCGCGACAAATTAGCCGAATACAATGAAATGTACCGCCGCCTCGGACCGTACCCGTACGACCGCGATCCGCTGCGGCCCGGCTGGACGCCCACGATTCCCAATGATCGTTGGGCCAATTTTGCAGATGATCGCAGACCAGAAATTCCTTATTAAATTAACGCGCCCATTGCCCGCCTCGACACTCAATGCGTTACGGTGCCATTACAGTTACAAGCTTGTGACTACCCGCCAAAAAGATTACTTTCCTGCCTGACTACGACCACTCGCCGCGTGATTGCCAGCACTTGAGCGATTGTGTGCATGTTGCGTAAGGAGTCCGATGGGAACCAAAGAAAACGAATCAGCAATGCTGACCCGACGCGAACTAATCATAGGTGCCGCGGCTACGGCCGTGCTCGCAAATACTGTCGCGGCGCAAACAAACAAGCGGTTATTGCTGGGCGGTTATGCCGGACTTCCCGGGCAGCCATTTCCCGGCCCTGGACAAGTAGGCAACACCGATAAGGACGATCCGGATCTACTCGCGCAAGAATGCAAGCGCCTCGGATACACGGCCGCGTACTGTCCGCCGGCAAGGCCCGAGCAAACCGCAAGGCTCAAAGCCATCGGCGAAGCATTTGCGAAGCAGCACATCGTCATCGCCGAAGTTGGCGCGTGGCGCAATTTGATGACGCCGGATCTCGCCGCGCGCAAAGCGAATCTCGACTACGTAATAAGCCAAATGGCCGTAGCGGAAGAAGTCGGCGCCCGCTGCTGCGTGGACATCACCGGCTCATTCGACGCCGCCACACTTTCCGGTCCTCATCCGAAAAATCAGTCGCAGGAATTTATCGATGGCACGGTCGAAAACTGCCGCAAGATTATCGACGCGGTCAAGCCGAAGCGCTCCGCGTTTGCCATCGAAATGAAAGGGTGCAATTTCCCTGATGGGCCGGACCCGTATTTGAAACTCATTCAAGCCGTCGACAGGCCGCAGGGTTTCGGCGTCCACATCGACATCTGCAACATCATCGACTCGCCGACGCTGTATTACAACAATACGAAGCTCATCAAAGAAACCTTCGCCAAACTCGGCAAGTGGGTGCGCTCATGCCATGCGAAGGATCTAATATGGGTTCCACAGGTAAATGTCAATTTTCAGGAAACGTTTCCAGGAAACGGCGGCATTAAAACGGCGAAAATCCCGGGCGTGGACTACCACGCTTACGTTGCGGAAGTCGTAAAACTCGGATCGCCGCTCATGTTGGAACATCTCACCAGCGCCGAGGAGTACCGTCAGGGCGCGGAGTATATCCGAAAAGTGGCCGGCGACCTGGGCATCGCCGTTTAGAATCCGCGGTCGCGCGTACCCCGACACGCTCTCTATGAATCGTCCGTCTGGCAAGCCTCTTTGACCTTAACGGAGTTACGCGCACGCCGGCAGAATTCGCGCGCAGCGGCAACGAGCGCCCGGAATTTCCTCAAGTTATTTTACAGTGCGAGACCCATCCGGCGTCGCTCTGATCGATTTCATTCCGCGACACGTCCGATAAAAACAAAAAATCCTTGACAGCAGAGGCGAACTGGGATTATCTGGCTTGCGTTCTGGGCGTGTCCGTATTTTCATTATCCGCAACCGATCATTTCACTGAATGAAAACCGAATTGGCGAGCTTCTCGCGGCGGCGCACCCGGAACTAGAAAACGTGGAAACGCGTTTTGTACAGTAAAAGAAGGTTTTGGGCCTCCATGGGTGGGTGGCCCAGCTAGAAGTGATGCGAAAGAGGAGGAACTTTCGACATGAACAGTATGCGCTTGATTCAGCGTACGGCTTGCCTGCTCTTCTGTTTTGCGCTGCTGGCTTCGGGTGTAACAGCGCAGACAACGGGCGGCACAATATCCGGAACGGTTGCGGACAAAACCGGCGCCGTAATCCCCGGGGTAACGGTAACTGCCACCAACGAGGCGACGAACGTCGTCAACACTGTCCAGACCAATGCTTCCGGAGCATATTCTTTTCTGACTTTGCCGGTCGGAACCTACGATATTGAAGCCAAGCAGACAGGCTTTCAGAATTACAAGCAGACCGGCATCACGCTGAACGTAAACGACCACATCACGGTCGACGTTGCAATGGAGGTCGGTACCGTCTCGCAAACCGTCGAAGTTTCCGCCAACGCCGCGCACGTCGACACAACTACAGCGACTCTGGGCGACGTTATCGGTGGAAAGAGCATCGTCGACCAGCCGCTGGTAAGCCGCAGCTACATTGACTTGATGGGCCTGCAGGCAGGCGTTAACCCGTCAACGAACGCCTCGGGCCGGGTGTCCGGGAATCTCTCGGCTGGCAACGTGTCGGTATCCGGCTCACGCGCCGATGCGAACGGCTTCAGTGTTAACGGCGGTAACGTAGAGGAAAGCGAGGCGAACGGGACTTCCATTATTCCGAACGCCGACTCGATTGCCGAGTTCCGTATCATCACGAACTCCGCCAATGCTGAATATGGGCATTACAGCGGCGGCGCGGTGAGTGTCATCACCAAATCGGGAACAAACAGCTTCCATGGGGATGCCTTCGAATTTTGGCGCAACCAGAACATGGACGCCATTCAGCCCTTTTCAAACACCAAAGGCGCCTACAGCCAGAATCAGTTTGGAGGCACAATTGGCGGGCCGATTAAGCATGACCGGTTGTTCTTTTTTGGCGATTACCAAGGAACGAGGGAAACAACCGGCGTGGTTGACACCGTCTTTGTTCCATCCGACGGGACCGTCGCAGGAACCTCAAATGAGCTGGCGGGCAATTTGTCCGATCGTACCGGATCCGCCTCTGCATACAATGATTTTTACGGCTCGGTATCCAGTCCCACCTGGGCCAGCACGTTGCAAAGTCGGCTGGGGTACACGGTAACGCAAAACGAACCGTATTATTTCGACGGATGCACGTCTTCGACCGCGTGCGTTTTTCCGAACGCGATAATCCCAAAATCGGCGTGGGCGGGACCCGCTGTTGGCTTGCTCAAATATGTGCCGGCGGCAAACGGCGTGCAGAATGGTCTCCCGATTTTCCAAACCACCTCAGCAAAAAGTACGCTGAAGGATAACAAGGGGAGTGCCCGAATCGATGCGAACACCGGCATTGGACAACTCTCGTTTTATTATTTCCTGGACAACTCCAGTACGCTGGATCCTTATGCCGGCGGAAATCTGCCTGGGTTCGCTGCACAGACGCCGGCTCGTGCCCAGCAGTACAATTTCGGAGATGTGAAAACCTTCGGCGGCAACCAACTGAATGACTTTAAGTTGAATTTTACGCGCACGAGCGGCACTCGTAATAAAGCGATTGGAGGCATCGGCCCGAGCTATAGTTCACTAGGATTTGTGTCTGGGGGGAACGGACTTGTTTCCTCGAACCCGAAATATGTCGGTGTGCCGCAGTTCAGTACGAACGAGTTTTCCGGTGGCATGGTGGGCTCGCAAGTCGGCCAGATCGACAATACGTACCAATTCAGCGACGATTATTCGATTATCAAGGGAAATCACCAGATCAAGTTTGGCGGCGAAGCCAACTATGTGCAGGTCATCGAGCGCCGCGTAGAACAGCCCAACGGCAACTTCAGCTTCGACGGCACCGAAACAGGCGACAGTTTTGCCGACTATCTTATTGGTGCCGTTGACACCTTTACCCAGGCAAGCAACCAAGTGCTGGATTCCCGGGCCTGGTACTATGGCGCATTCTTGCAGGATACTTGGCGCATCAGGCCGAGCTTGACGCTCAACTATGGCCTGCGGCAGGACGTCAGCACCTTCTGGTATGACACACAGAACAAAATTCAGGCCATCGTGCCCGGTTTGAACTCGCAGGTTTATCCTGGTTCGCCCACAGGTTGGGTTTTTCCCGGCGACCCAGGTGTTCCCCGGACGCTTGCACCCACCCACTACAACAACTTTGCTCCGCGATTGGCGTTTGCTTACTCCCCCAATTTCACAGATGGGTTCTTGGGTAAGGCCTTCGGTCCTTCAGGACACACCGCCATTCGCGGTGCTTGGGGCGTCTTCTATACCGTCGTCGATGACGGAACGCTCTTCACAGAAGTCGCCGACGCGCCGTTCGGGCTGTACTGGCAGGTGCCGAGCGTGCAGTTTGGGACACCGTGGGTTGCCATGAACGGTCAGGTTTACGGTCAGCATTTTCCGTTCACGATTCCTCCCGTAGGGGACAAGAACATCGACTGGTCGTTCTTTGAACCCATTTCGAGTTCGCCCGGCGTCGACATTAATAACCGTCTTCCCTACACATACGAGTACAACTTTACGATCGAACGGCAGATCACTCCGAACACCACCGCTACTGTCGCGTACGTCGGATCAAGCGGCCACCGTCTCGCGTCTGCTGTGGAAGCGAATCCTGGAATTCCTTCCATTTGTGCGTACTTGAGCAACCCGGCTAACGTTCAATCTGGCACTCAGACGTGTGGTCCCAACAGCGAAAACAACGTGTTCACACTGCCGAATTCCACCGGGACTGTGTGCGACTCGAATTCGCCTGCTGGATTCCCGTGCGTTTTTGGGACCCGCCTGCCGATGGGAATCAATTTCGGGGGTGGCGACCAGCATTATTCGACAGTGGGTAGTTCAAACTACAATTCGCTCCAAGCCACACTGCGCCACACAGGGAACCGCTATTCGTTCTTGGCCGCGTACACATGGTCAAAATCTATGGACACTGGGTCGACTTTGGGAGGAGCTCTGGATCCTCTGCCGAATCCTCTGCCTGCAGTACCCAGTCCTTTGCCGTCCAGCTTGTTCACGCCACAACCGCAAACCGTCACAACGTTCGGGCAGCCGGACTACAAATACTATTGGTCGCTCTCGAGCTTCGACCTGCCGCAGAATTTCGTTATAAGCTACAACTATGACCTCCCATTTGATAAACTGACCAGCCGCTTTTCTCGTTTAACGAAGGACTGGGTCATCACCGGAACGACTCGATTTGCAACGGGCACACCGATCGGTGTCAGCTACCCGAACGACAATTCCTACCTCGGGACATTTGGCGTAGACGTGCCAAACTATCAGGGTGGGAACGTGAGTCATCTCAATCCGCGGAACAATCCCAAGCATTTTTGGATTAATAATCCCAAGGCGGGCACGTGCGGGCAACCTGGGGTATATTGCCCGGAACCTCTCGGCCAGATCGGTAATGCAATGCGATACTTCGTCATTGGTCCAGGATGGAACAATACCGACCTTAGCCTGGAAAAGAGCATCGCGATCACGGGCGAGCGCCAAGTGCAGTTCCGCATTGACGCCTTCAATGTCTTTAATCACACTCAATTCAACAATCCGTCTGGTAACTTCGGGTCGGGCAGCTTTATGCGAGTGACGAGCGCTCATCCGCCTCGCATCGCTCAGCTGGGTGTAAAGTTTATCTTCTGACGTAATGCGAAAACCAATCGCACTTGCTTTGCTGATTCTGGGCGGCTCGGCTCTCATAGCCGCCCAGAATCAGAACAACAATCCACCAACCCCGGGCCAGACGATTTACGAGGCGCACTGCGCCGCTTGCCATGGCCTCGACGCGCGAGGCGGCGAAGCACCGAACATCACCACTCCAGACGTTCAAGCCTTATCTGACGCACAGCTCACTGCGGTCATCCACGATGGACATACCGGTGGCATGCCGGGTTTCGCGACTGTGCTCTCCAATTCAGATATTGCGGCAGTCGTAAGCTATTTGCGCGACCTGCAGCATCAACGCACTCCCACCCTCCAAGGAAACGCAGCCAACGGCCAAGCATTATTCTTTGGCTCGGCCGGCTGTTCGCAGTGCCACATGATCAAAGGCGAAGGCGGCTTTCTCGGCGCTGACCTGAGCGGCGTCCCGTTATCCGCTGACGACATTCGCACGGCTATCGTCAATCCGCCGACCTCCCCCACGGACGCGCTGACTACGGTCACAATGAAGAATGGCCCGACGTATAGCGGCTTGGTTCGCAACGAGGACAACTTTTCGATCCAGTTGATCGAGAAAAGCGGTGCATTTATCTCGATCGACAAAGCGAACGTGGCGAAAATCGACCAAGCGACAACGCCTTTCATGCCGGCAGATTATGCGACTCGGCTAACGCCCGCGGATTTGCAGGATTTGGTCGCCTACGTTGCAAGCGAAACGCATCCCGCAAGCGGTCGCGGACGTCGAAGACAATGAGCAAATCTAATCCAGCCACTTAGCAGCCGAGCGGGTGGTGGAAAACATCGGAGCGCGTTCGTGAAACGACTTGCCTTTTTAATCTGTGCCTGCCTTCTTGGAACGATTTCTCTAGCGCAGCAGCAATCACCCTCTCCAGCCGCCAATTCTCAGGGCGCGCCGACCGCGCCCGCCGGTCGAGGCCGTGCTTTTCAGCCGCGGCAATTTTCCCTGGACGCGATTTCATCCGGCTTCTGGAAGCGAATGGATAAGAAAGCGAAACTCGGAACCGTTGCCACCGGCTTTGGATTCACCGAGGGCCCGGTCTGGGATTCGCGCGAGGGCGGTTTCCTTTACGTGAGCGACGAGGAGCAGAACCACATTTATCGCGTGAATTCTGACGGATCAAAGACGATTGTAGCGAGCCTCGGCGACCCTGACGGCAGCACGTTCGACGAACAGCTTCGACTGCTTACTACCGCCAGCGTATTGCGAGCCATTGTACGCGTCGCTCCGGACGGTACGCTTACTACGCTTACGGATCGCTATATGGGGCAGCGCTACAACAGCCCGAACGACATCGTGATGGGCCCGGACGGCGCATTCTATTTCACCGATCCCACGCTCGATCTGCCGAAGGGACAACAGCAGGAAACGCCGTTCCAAGGCGTGTACCGCCTCGCCCCCGACGGCAACGTTACATTGCTGACGAAAGAACTCGACCAGCCAAACGGAATCGCGTTTTCCCCAGACGGCAAGCGGCTTTACCTCGACGACAGCAAACAGCGCAATATTCGCGTCTACGATTTTCACGACGGCACGATCTCGAACGGGCGCATTTTTGGCAGCGAGCAGCCCCCTGCAGGACAACGTGGAGGCGTTCCTGATGGAATGAAGATCGATACGCGAGAAGACTTATTCGTCACCGGCCCGGGCGGCGTTTGGGTCTGGGACTCCGCCGGAAATCATCTCGGCACAATCATGATGCCCAAAGGACCGGCGAATCTCGCCTGGGGAGATGCGGATTACAAGACGCTTTATCTGACGTCCGGCGATACAGTCTACAAGCTACGCACAAAAGTCCGCGGCTTCGTCCCATATTTAAAGACGAAGCACTAACCGGCTATTGCCCGTCGCCTGCACCGCCGCGCCCTTGCGGCGCTGGAGGCGGAGGATTTACGAACGCCTCACCCAATGGCCCGCGATCAAGGCCCTGGGCATCCACCACATGAAGCGAAACACGATTCGTCTCAGGCGGAGCCTGCAGCGTCACCTGCAGCTTAAGCGGTTGCAGCGGATTGGCGTCTCCCGCGGGCGCCGTGCCAATCGCCTCGCCGCCTCGGTTATAAAAGTGCGCGATCAACTGGCCGGTGTAAAAGACGCCGAAATCGCCTGTGAGCACGAGACCATTCGGAGTTGCGGCCGCCGCTAACGGCGTGCCCACCACTCCGCTATAGGTGGCGCCTTGAAAGCTGCTGTCCATCCGCGTCGGATACCACTCGCTATCCATCGCATAGCTTTCCCCGGGAGCAAGCTCGACGACAGGGCTATTTACCTCGGCCTCCATGTAATAAATCGGCGGCCGCGGAGGCTCTGCCGGTTGGACTGTTTGCGCGGGCGGCGGACCCGGCCGGTTTCGCGCCCCCGTAGTGTAGAAGATGATCGTTGACTTATCTGGATAATCGGAAGTCGGCTGATACTTCCTGCGCTCAAGCATCGTGTAGTCCGTCGTCCCATCAACAACCGCGACCCACCCGCCCGGCGAATCGATCCATACCTCGCCGCCGATATTGTTCCAATGCACGCGGAAGAGCCCGTCTTTGACCGAATAGCCGGGATTCGAGGCGTTGCCCGTTCGCACGTGGAAGCCGTTCAAATATGCGCTCTGCGGATTCGCCGGCGTCACACCCCAGAAATCGGGATTAAATTGCGTCGGATCGCTTGGCGCCGCCGCGTTATATTGCGAGACCGATTGTTCCGACCAACTCTGCGGATAACCGCTCACGTTTTTCATCACCGCGTGAAATGAGATCGTCGGTGATTCGCCGGTGATGCTGATATCCCGGATATACTGTTGACCGATTTGCGGGTCCACAGGACCTGTGAGGCGCACCGCGCACGTCGGACCATGCGACAAGACTTGCAAATCATATGGAGCGTCATCGAGCGGTTCCCCGCCCGCCCCCGCCCAATGCTGTTCATCCTGCGAGCCTTCCGGCATTGGCCAGATTTTGTCTCCACCGTAGTTGTACCACCGGTGTTGTGCGGTATCCGGCGGCATATACTGGCCTTTTAATTGATCGTTAACGAAAAGAAAATCATGATCGCCGAACGTGACCTGCATCAGACGTCCGCCAAGCTGCGGAACGATTTCCAGCTTCACCCATTGATTCGCTAGTTGTTCGGCCTTCCAGCCGTCGTAATTCGTCTCGGAAACGGTGCATCCGCGCGGGGAAGCGGCGCGCCCGCGTCGTGCAGAAGCTCCCAACGTGCCCAACGCAACGCAGGAAACTGCGATTACGGCGCGTAGTCCATGGTGGCGTACGGGTGCGTCCTTGCGAGAGGTCTGGGCCGCCGAATCAATGAAGTCGCGAATCTTCTGGGAACACTTCGCTTCTTGCATCCGTCACGTACCTCCGGGAATTCCTGCTGATTAGCCGACGGCTACCGCAACTGCCCGCCGCGAGGAGGGCGCCGTTGCGGAATCGCCATAGCCGAGTTGCTTCGATACGTCTTGACTCACTCGAGTAACGAGCGAGGATAGCTGACGGAGGCGCGCCCGCGTCATCCGCGTGGCGGGACCGGTAATGCTGAAAGCGGCCTTAACCTGGCCCGCATGGTCCCAAAGCGGCGCCGCGATGCATCGAATGTGATTCTCATACTCTTCGAGATCGGTGGCATAGCCCTGCCGGCGCACGCGATTGAGTTCTGCCTCTAACTCCTGCAAGGAAGAAATGCTGTTGGATGTGCAACGCGTCAGCGGCAGACGCGGCAATATCGACTTTAATTCCTCCTCGGTTGCATAGGCGAGCAATACCTTCCCCACACCCGTGCAATGCAGCGGCACAGCTGCGCCGACCTGCGAAAAGATTCGCAAAGGCTCCAGCGATTCCAGTTTTTCCACGTAAACGGCCGTCAGATCCTGGCGCACCGTCAAATGCACGGTCTCGCGCGTCAGCCGATTGAGTTCCTGAAGATAAGGCAGGCTGATCCGGTGAACGTCAAGCCGGTCCAGGGCAGCCCGTCCGAGGCTGACGCATGCCGGACCCAGTTGATATTTCCCCGTGGAATCTTCGCGTGTCAAATAGCCCGCGGCCTCCAGATTCACCAAAAACCGGTGAACCGTACTCGCATGAAGATTCGAAAGACGAGCAATTTCACCTGCTGCAAGCGCTCGCTGCGCCTCACCCACGAGAGCGAGGAGTTTTAATCCACGATGCAGTGCTGTGATGTTGTAGCGGGGCGGTTGGTGATCTTTCATATTTGTGAGAACCCGATCTGCCAAAATGAAAACTCAGTCTGAGGATGTAACGAGGTTGACCTCCGCCACCCGCGCGTATGCTATCCCACCAATTCAGACAAAATCAAGCTTAGATATGGCAAAAATGGCGAAAAAACCTTGACAATCTTTTCAAACTGGAGTTATCTCGCTTTCTGTTCGTGCCGTGGGTTTTTATGCTATGCGAACCTCGTTTTCGCAGTATGAAACGAACGCTTTATCGACTGCTGGGCCGCGCTCTATACCGCAGGCCGTGACAATTTTTCGCGTTCGCGGCAGGTAGGCGTGCACGGCGACAAGGAACGAGGCGATGCAATTATCCGCCGGGAAGAAGATTGGCTTGGCGAAAACCTTGGAGCTTCTTGGCGCTGCGCTGTGTGTGATTTGCTTCGTTCTTTTCGTCGCGAACGGCCAGGCGTCCTTTGCGACGGTACCTCCCTCGGCGGCTAAAAAGACAGCGCAAGAGGCCGGCCGTGCTAAGCCTATCGATGTCTCCACTGCCGATCTGATGAAAACTCCCGTGGGCTCGGATTGGGCCTCGTATAACGGAGATTACACGGGGCGCCGCTACAGCGGTTTGAACCAGATCAACACAACGAACGTAGGCCGTCTTGCGGCGCAATGGGTATTCCATGTCAGCAACAGTGACCGGTTGGAGATGACCCCCGAGGTCGTTGACGGAGTCATGTTCGTAACCGCTGCAAATGATTGTTACGCGCTCGATGCGAGCACCGGCCGCTTGATCTGGCACTCTTCCCGGCCAATCACTCAGGGTCTGATCGACGATGCTTCGAGTCACCACAACCGCGGAGTAGCCATCTGGCACGATCGCCTGTTCATGGAAACCGACAATGCACATTTGCTTTCTCTCGATGTGCGCTCCGGCAACCTGCTTTGGGACGTCGCCTACGCAAACACGACGAGCGCAAACTACGGCGCCACGAGCAGCCCTCTCGTTCTGAAAGATGAAGTTCTCGTCGGCACCTCCGGCGGAGACGATGGCGTGCGCGGTTTTCTGGCCGCATTCGACGCAAAGACCGGCCAAGAGCTTTGGCGATTCTGGACAATTCCTGGCCCCGGCGAGTTCGGCAATTCCAGTTGGCCCGGCGACGCGTATCTGCACGGAGGCGGGACAGCTTGGATGCCGGGTACCTATGATCCCACACTGAACACCCTGTATTGGGGGACGGGCAATCCTGCTCCCGATTTCTATGGCGAAGGCAGGCCGGGCGACGATCTCTACACGGACTCCGTGATCGCACTCGATCCGGACACTGGAAAACTAAAGTGGTATTACCAGTTCACTCCGCACGACTTAAACGACTACGATTCCGTGGAAACTCCTGTGCTCGTCGACACGACCTACCGGGGGCGCCCCAAAAAATTGATCGTCGAGGCAAATCGCAACGGCTTCATTTACGTACTTGATCGCACAAGCGGAAAGTTCCTCTCCGCAATTCCCTTCACCGACAACATTAACTGGGCCAAAGGCATCGATGCAGAAGGCCGTCCCATCAAGACCGGTATTATTCCCGGACCGGACGGCACAAAGGTTTGTCCAAGCTACGGTGGCGCAACAAACTGGTATTCGCCGAGCTACAACCCGAAAACCGCTCTTTTCTACTTCCTTGGCAACAACGGCTGCAACGTCTTCGTGGCCAAGCCGCAGCACTACTCGTATGGGGATACGTATTACGCCACCGGCACGAGGCGCGTTCCCGGCGAAATGCCCACCCGCTGGCTCTTCGGCTATGATCCTGTAAAGAACTCTATCGTCTGGCGCTATCCGCAGGTTGGTCGCGGCGGACAATCGGGCGTAATGAGCACGAGCGGGGGGCTGCTGTTTTTCGGCGACGATGCGGATTCGCTCGAGGCCGTTAACGCCCATACAGGTCGTTCACTTTGGCACTTCAACACGGGACAATCCTTCACCGCTTCTCCCATGACGTTTGCTGTGCGGGGGAAACAATATGTCGCAATCGCGTCAGGCGATAATGTTCTAGCATTTGCCTTGTCGCAAACAACACAACACCAGGTATCAGCGCATTGAGACGGACTCCGATTTACAGAGGGAGGAAGAAAATAGTGTCAGACCTTTCTACTCGAAGAAAATTCGTACTTCGTTTCTCGTCGATGGCGGCGACCGTTGGGCTTGCCTGGGCAGCCTTGCGCGCTCGCCTTGCAGGTGCCCAGGGGCAGTCCGCCGGCGCGTCATCGATCCAAAAGTTGGGATATGACGGCAAGCCCGTGACTGGAAGTCCGATGATCGCTCCCGTCGTTGTGCACGATGGCCTGATTTATGTTTCGGGCCAAGGCGCAAATGACAATGGAAAGATGACGACGAGCTATCAGACGAAGACCGGGATGCAAAGCGGTGCAATCGCGGGCTCGGACGAGAACGTTCCGGACAACCTCGACATCACGGCACACACGCAAAAGGTGATGGACAACGTAAAAGCTCTTGTCGAGGGCGCAGGCGGCGACATGGACAACGTCCTCTGTCTCACCGTCTTCCTTGCGTCACTCGATTACTACGAGGCTATGAACAAGGCATATCAGCCATATTTCCCTCATCGCGCTCCCGCTCGTTGCGCTATCTCTGTGGCTGAAGTGCCGGGCGGCTCGCTGCTCGAAGTCAATTGCATCGCTGCTGTGGTCAAGAGCTAGAAATTCTACGGAGGAGAACATGGATACGAAAGCAAGCAGTCGTCGTGGGTTCTTTTCAAGATTAGCCGCGGTGGTGGCGGGCGGCATCGGCGTGAAAAGCTTGGTCCCGAGTTCAGTGTCTGCACAAGATGCCCCGCAACCAGGAGCCGGCGCAGAAGGGGGGCAGGCGCGCGGCGGCGGACGGGGTCGCGGCAGAGGCCGCGGGCCCATGAGCCACAATGGCCTCATCTACATCTCGGGCATTGGCGCACATATTCCGTACGTGGCCGGCCAGCCGCAATCGACGGACATCGCCGCGCATACCAGCAAGGTCATGGACGGCATCAAGAGAACTGTCGAAGCCGGCGGTGGCACGATGGATAGCATCCTCAAATTGGATGTCTATCTGGCTTCGATGTATCACTACGAGCCGATGAACGAAGTTTATAAAACATACTTCACGAATGGCGGCCCTGCTCGAACCACTGTGGTCGTCGCCGGGATTCCGGACGACTCGCTGCTCGAAATCTGCGGCATCGCCGCCGTAGTAAATCCGCCGCAGCAATAGCCGCACCGCGTCCTAGGCGGCTGAAGGAGCACAAAGATGGCGTTGAAGCTGCAATGGAATCGGCGTGCCTTTCTGTCTGCGCTGAGTGCCATGGGTGCCTCATTTTTTGCCGGGAAAGAAGTGAACGCTTCACCCTTGTCCGGTTCGCGCGCCGCCAACGGCACCGGCTATTATGGCTGGCCCGGGTCCGGCTACAACGATAAAGTGGCAGTCACAGGCTTCGGTTCGACAGGCGACGTATACGGGGAACTTGGCATTGTCCCGCTGATGAATGGCTCTGGCACTTTGACCGTTATCGGCGGCTCATTGATCCCTCCCGAAGTCGAAGCCGTGATGCGCATGGCCAGCGCGCACTTCGTCGTGATTGACGATCTGGAACGCGCTGTCGGCCAGAGAATTGCTCAATTGCTGAAGCTTCCTGACGGCTACACCGGCCTCATTACGGCTGGTGCCGCCGCCGCACTTCTCGTCGGTTACGCCGCGATTCTCACGGGCGACAACAAGAAATGGATCACGCAAATCCCTGATCTCACCGGCATGCCGAAGAACGAAGTAATCATCCAGAAGAGCCACCGGTACGCTTTCGATCACCAGATTCGTCAAACGGGCGTAAAGCTAATCGAGGTCGAGACTCACGACGATCTGCTGGCGGCCATAAATCCCAGGACAGCCGCAATGCACTTCACCAATCTTTGTAATCCCCAGGGCCAAATCAAAGTCGACGAATGGGTGAAAGTCGCGCACGCCCACAATCTGCCCGCCTACAACGACGCAGCCGCCGACACGCCGCCCATCTCGCGCCTCTGGGAATACGTCAACATGGGCTATGACCTTGTCACCTTTAGCGGAGGCAAAGACATTCGTGGCCCACAATGCGCAGGCCTCCTGCTCGGCAAGCAGGACCTAATCAACTCCGCCCTAATGAATATGAGCCCGCAAGAAGACACAATTGGCCGGCCTTGCAAGGTTGGCAAGGAAGAGATCGTCGGCATGCTGAAAGCCCTCGAACTCTTCGTGGCTTCCGATCAGGACGCGCTTTTGAAAAAGTATTATGCGATGCTCGGCGCAGTTTCCGATGCGGTGACCAAAGTGCCCGGAGTGACGACGTCCTATCAATTCGATCCGAATCAGATCGATAACCACACCGTGAGCATGACGATCAGTTGGGACACTTCGAAAGTAAACCTCACAACCAGAGAGGTCCGTCAGCAATTGCTCGCCACGCGGCCGATATCGATTCGCATGGGAGATCCCGTCGGAAACGACGCGAATCGCGATCAAGCCGCGCAGACCGCCGCCGTGAAGCCGCCGCAAACCATTAGCATTTCCGCGTGGCAACTGAAACCCGGTGAAGAAAGGGTGATTGCCCAACGCCTCACGGAGATTTTACACAGCGGCGTTGTTTCGTGAGCGGCCGACTCTTCGTATCGAGGTGCGCAGCGGCCGACTGATTAGCCGATCAGTGCTTGACTGCGATCGCCGAAATCTCGATTTTCGCGCCGTTTACTAGCGCGGCCACCTGAACCGTCGTCCGGGTGGGCTTCGGATCAGGCATGATGGCGACGTAAGCTTTGTTCATGTCCCCAAAATCGTGAATATCGGACAAATAGACGTTTACGGCGACCACGTCACTCAGCGAAAAATTGCCTGCCTCAAGAATGGCGCTGATGTTCTGTAGCGCGGCAGTGGTTTGGGGGCCGATTCCGTCAGCCAAATTCCCTTTGCTGTCGGTGCCTTGCGTTCCGGCAACGTACATCGTGTTTCCGGCGAGGATGCCGTTGCTGAAATTCGGGCTTACTTCCGCGCCTGGAGGGTTGATCGCGCGCCACACACTGCTACTGCTGGGAGCGGTTTCAGTGCTGGTCGCACATGACACGAGCGTGCTTAAGGCGATAAATAGCGTCGCGATGACGCTGAGACGCAACTTGGATGCGGACATGTGAATCTCCTTATGGAGCGCAAATAAGAAACACTGAGCTTTATATATGAAATAGAAATCAGATTGGAGAAAAAAAATGGAACGCAATTTTCGCACCGCAAAAGCACTGAAACGCGTGGCCCTGAGCGGAGCGGGTGTATCGGCAATCGCTCTATGCGCCCTGCTTTTGGCCGGCAGACCGGGCTCCGCGCAGAACTCGACGCAAAGCTCGCCACAATCACCGCAACCCGCGCCTCCAGTCGCGAACACGCCGGAAGAATTGCTCGCCGGCTTTCGTCACGTTGAGGTAGCCTCGGTCTCCGACGCGGAAGAGCAAATCCTTGGCAAGAAAATGTACATGAGCCACCGCATGCGCCCGCTCTTCCCGACGAAATTCGCCGGATTCGCCCTCACCGTCGAGTTGAAGCATCAAGAAAACTCTCAGGGCGGCCAGGCGCTCGCCGGAATGCTCGCGGCCATCGATAACGGAAAGCCCGATTCCGTTTACGTCATGGTCGTGCAAGACGGCTCGGACATTGCGGGCATGGGAGGTGAAATGGGGACGGCGATGGCGGCTCGCGGTTTCGTCGGAGCGGTTGTGGATGGCGGCGTTCGCGACACGGCCTATCTCACGCAGATTCGCTTCCCCGTCTACGGCACGGGGATCGTGCCCTCTACGTCCGTGAACCACTACACCTTTGCTGGTTCCAATATTCCGGTTACCTGCGATGGCGTCCCGGTCTCACCAAATGACGTCATCGTCGCCGATAACGACGGCGTCGTCGTCGTCCCGCGCGCCCGCGCAGCCCAGGTTCTCGCAATGGCCCAGAACATGGACTTCGCCGAGCACTCAATTGACGCCTACATCATGAAATACAAGTCCATCGAAGAAGCAGTCAAGAAATTCGGGCGCATCTAGGAGCATGCGGATGGCAGGACCCCAAGTCGGCAGGTTTCGCTGGACCCTGGTCTTCTGGATGTTTGTGATCAGCTCTGTGGCGTATCTCGATCGTGTAAATATCTCGATCGCCGCCAAAGATATCGCTACGGAGTTCAACCTCACAAACATCCAACTCGGCCACGTTTTCAGCGCTTTTCTTCTCGGCTACGCATTCTTCCAGGTACCGGACGGCCGTCTGGCCGACGCTTGGGGACCTCGGCGAATTCTGACAATCGGCATCATTTGGTGGGGCATCTTCACGGCACTCACAGCCTCGATTCCGGCTGGATTGGCCTCAGGCCTGCTGGCCTTCGTGCTGATTCGATTCCTGTTGGGCGCCGGTGAAGCAGTCGTCTATCCTTCCTGCAATCGAGTCGTCGCAAGCTGGATTCCCATCCCGGAACGCGGCCTCGCAAATGGAATCATCTTCGCGGGCGTAGGTTTCGGAGCCGGCATAACGCCCCCGCTTGTCACATGGATCATGACGCACTGGGGATGGCGCTGGTCATTCTGGTTCAGCGCGATTATCGGATTGCTCGCAGGCCTCGTCTGGTACTTGCTTGCGCGCGATGAGCCCGGGCAGCATCCCTGGGTGAGCCCACGCGAAAGGGAATTTATCAGCGCTGGAGTCGGGCCCGCCGTCGCGAAAGCAAAGCTTCCGTGGCGAAAGGCTTTCGCCAGTCGTGACATTCTCGCCCTTACGGTCAGCTACTTCACCTTCGGCTATGCCGCCTATATTTTCTTTACTTGGTTTTTTCTGTATCTGGTCAACGTACGCGGGCTGAATCTGAAGTCGAGCGCCTATTACAGCATGCTCCCGTTCCTGGCGATGACGGCTGGCTCGCTGATCGGCGGCGGCATCAACGATTTTGCTACCCGCCGCTTCGGACAGCGTTTTGGCCGAGGCGGCATCGCGGCGGTTGGCATGGTGCTTTCCGCGATATTCATCGCTCTCGGCAGTCACGCACAGGATGCGCGGCTTGCCAGCTTAATTCTCGCCGGAGGCGCCGGAGCTCTTTATCTTTCGCAAAGCTCGTTTTTCTCTGCCAGCGCCGATATCGGCGGCCACTTTGCCGGATCGATCTCGGGCATGATGAACATGGGCAATCAGATCGCGGGTGCGATCACCGCTTCCCTCACGCCTTGGATAGCCGGTCGGTACGGTTGGAATGCATCTTTCGCAGTCGCGGCGGTTCTTTGTGCCTTGGGAGCCGTCGCCTGGATCGGCGTCGATCCCCGTCGCACGCTCCTCGCCACGAATGACGCAACTTCTGGGACAAACAACGTGCCGGCGCTGACAAAATAGTTGTTGGGGAATTTTGTCACGGCTACGTTCAGGTCTAAACGTAGCCCCACGGCACTTCAGCGCGGCACGTGAAGCGCCGCCTCGCCGCAAACCGCAGCCGCGGATTCGCACCGGCGGGCCGTCTCTAGCCCTGCCCCTTTGCGCTCTGCTACGCTTTCGGCGCCTGGCTGAAAATCTCCACCAGCCGATCTGCAATAATCTTGTCTTCGCCGTCTTTGATTTGCCACACAGTGAATCCGAATGTATGCGGATCGCGATTACCTCGCCCGCCACGTCCACCACGTCCCCCGCGTCCGCCTTCATTCTCAGCACTTGTCTGAGCTGCGGCGCCCTCGAACGTCGTGTTCACTCCCTCGTTGACATTACCCTCGGACGCTCCCTCCGGCCAGGTCCCTCGCATGCCGCTCGCACCGGCGCCCATGCTGCCAATACCGATCGGTTCTGTATCGGCGAGTTTTTGCATCACTTCTTGACCGGTAATATTGAGGTTCGCGGGAATCTGCCAACTGTAACGAGGCGTCACGTTTCCTAGAGCCTCGGGATTATACTGGCGCGGCAAAGCCGTCACTCCGAATTTAGAGATCGCGTCGCTGATCGTTTTCGCTCGCGCATCGTACATCGCCAAAGTCTCGTCATAATCCTGGTTGACGAACATCTCCAGCGCCTTCAAAAACGCAAAGATCGCTTCTTTGCCGACCTTGCAGGGACGCCCGACTCGATCTTCCTGCGGGCTCATGTTCAGCAGCGCGTACCGCATCAACTCCTCTTTGCCGATCAGCAGGCCCGTCGCCTGCGGTCCTTTGATATCCTTGCCGCCGCTCCACGTCACCATGTCCCAGCCCTGCGCCGGATATGTCCACAGCCTTTCGACAGGCGGCACATCGGCCGCCGCGTCATTAAACGTATAAAGGTTGTGAGCCTTCGCGATTTCGATCGTCTCCAGTCCGGTCACCTGGCCCCGGTCGGACTGAATATTCAGATAGTGGATTGCCAGCGTCTTCGGATTGATCGCATTGATCATCTGCTCCTTCGTCTCAACCTCGACCAACGTCGCGCCCGTCTGCCGGATCTGGTGATCAAAGGGATACCGATGCGCTTTCTGGATAATCACCTCCGTCTTCGGGAAATCGGCCACGTACGGGCACGCCCGGATGCGCGGCTCCGAATCCCCCGTCATCATGCCCGCATATCCCACCACCAACGCAGCCGCCGCACCGCCCGTCACCAGGCCCGTATAGCCCGCAGGCGACTTGCACAATTTCGCGATGAACTTCCCTGCCGCAACCTCGAGGTCGTCGATCAGGCAAAAGTGCTGATTGCCGAGCCGCATCAACTCCATCACTTCAGGCGCCATCACCGAACCGCCGATCACCGTCACAGTCCCGTTGATATTGATCAGCGGCTTCACGCCCAGCTCGGCGTAGATATCCCCGGTCGAGCCCAACCCCTTCGTGATCGGAACAATCGGATTGCCGTCAACGTTCGACGCGCTGTGTTTCGACTTCTTCGCCTTCGCGCTCAGTTCGCTCGGCGCAAACAGGCTGCCGCCAAAAGCGCCCAGCGCAGAAAGACCGGATAAAAACGAACGACGACTCCACACAGATTTCAAATTCATGGGTTTGCTCCCCCTTAAAGCTATTCGGCTCTCCACTTACCCGGAAAACGGTAGCGAGTGTAACGCCGGAAAGTCACTTTGGCCACCAAAAAGAGTATTTTACCACGTGAAAACACACAAAGGTCTTGGCATAGCTTTAAACGCAGAGCCGACGGTCTTCAGCGCGGCATCTGTCCGACGCGTATAACGTAAAATTTAGCCGTCAACCTAAGCCCTCGAGCATTGGTTTTCGTGCGGCATTTGCCTTCGTAGCGGACGAACCGCCGTTGTGGCACAGCCACTGCTGGCTGTGCGGCTTTCGTAGCCGCACTCTTGCCGCGAATCTTACGGGCATGCTCACCGCAGGGGGGCACTTCTCCGTGGGCCGTTTTGCCGTTGGGTTTGCCTTGCGTTCTTAACCGTCGACACGCCTTCCGGTCAAACGCGCCTACACCGCCAACATCTTCTTCAACGCATCGCAGGAAACGCGCGCGGCCGCCATCGAGTCTCCCCAGGACGCCGCATTATCCTGCTCAACGCAAAAATGTTTCATCCCCGCCTGCTTCGCGCCCGTAAACACCGCCTTGTAGTCAATCTGTCCCGCTCCCACTGGCACAAACGCCATGCTCGCCGTCCGCTGATTCGGCGAGAGCGAGGGGTTCACGGTCTTGAGTCCGACCACATCCTTGATGTGCCACAGTTCAAATCGTCCCGGGTGATCCTTGAACAAGTCGAACACGTTCACACCCGCGATGTTGGCCCATCCGACGTCGAGCTGCATCGTCACCAACTCCGGATCCGTCTCGGCGAGCAGTACGTCGTACGTGCTCCTCGGACTATCCGTCAGCTTTTCAAATTCGCCCGTGTGATTGTGCACGAGCATCTTGATTCCAAATTTCTGCGCAATTTTCCCATGCTCGTTCAACTGCGCCGCTCGTTGCTTTACGGACTCCAGCGAAGCGGGTGGCTGATACGGTCCAAACGCCGTAGTCTCTATGAACGAATTGTAAGTGACTCCGTTTCCGGGATTGTAATACGCGCCCGGTGCGAGAGCACGGCCCGGACCTCGTCCAGCCGCTCCCGCCGTTCCGCGACCTTGTCCGCGTGGCGCGCTGATCTCACAGTACTTAATGCCCATCGTTTGAAAGCCCTCAAGCAGCTTTTCGAGATCAGGACCTTCTGTCGCGCCCGAATGCGTGCTCGGCATGCTCAGCCCGAGCCGATCGAGCAGCGCCCGAAAATCCTTCGGTGCCAGGTCTGCGTATCCGCCCGCCGGCTCGACTTCCTTGTATCCAATCGCCGCGACCCTTTCGAGCGTGCTGATGTAGCTCTTCTGGTCGAGCATCGTGTCCCGCACCGTGTAAAGCTCCAGCCCAATCTGCTGCGACCAGTCCGGCGTCCCAGCCTGCGCCGCCCGCGCCCCAGGCGAAGTCGGAGTCGCCGTGCCCGCCGCAGCAGCACTCGCCGCTGGTTGCGCACCCAAGCTAAACACGCTCCCGGCCGCCGACGGCGCCTCCACATTAATCGCGCCAACCGCCACCGCAGCCGCCCCACCAATCGCCGCCATATCCTTAATAAAACTCCGCCGATCCGTCCTGCTGCCTCGCTCTTCGGTCATGACTGCCTCCGTAGCGCGGATTGTGCACCGAAATCGGTGGCCTTGGCTAGCGCCCTGTCAGCAGCTTCCCGCGCTGGGGGCATGCGCCCTTACTTTCGCCTTTCGCTTTTCCCCGCTGGCGATTGTGATTAGAAGTGTCTCCCTCCTTTTGTTTTCATCGAGTTACGTCTGTTTTTAATTCTTGTGAGTTGCGATAAGCTTCTAGATGCTCGAGCCTTGAGGCTGGAGGCTGGAACCGGAGAAAAATCCCCCCTTTTTGTCGATTAGAAACCGAAATTTTGTTGAGAGCAGGGAGGTTCGGCTCAATTCTAATCGGCAGACTGTCGATTAGAATTCGCGGCTTGTAATCTGTCGTTCGCGACTCATTAGCCGCCATGAAGTGAGCCCCACGGTTCGTCCATTTTGTATCGATTAGAAATCCGGAACTGCTGCAAATGCGCGGCTTACGGCGTTTTCTAATCGCGGGAGTATCGATTCGGATCGGCCGGCGGCGCGTCGGCCCTCCTACTCGGCGAGCGGGCGAAGGCCTGTTTCTTCTTTCGGGAATGTTGTCGGTCGCCACGATTGCCATCGCGTAAAATCCCGACACAAGTTTACCATAGGCTTAAGATACTTGAAAGGACTTTTTGTGTGTCAGTTTTGAGACACTCACGCTGCTAAATTGTGAGCGTGCCGCGAGGAGAAAACCGCAAAGGACCCAAGGCACAGAAGGACTTCTGTACCAGTCTGAAGCGGCATCATCCAGAAGCCTAAGGCGCGGACCAGAGGAGCTTCCGATCCTTGTCGTAGAGAGTGATGGAGGCGCCGCTGGTTTGCTTCGCCTTTCCGCTCCTGGAAATTTTCATTCCGTTGCCCAGGTTGGTGGAGGAGCCATCTTGATCGAGCAATTCGAGGCTGGTGCCGTCTTTCGTTACACCGATATGCACGAGCGCGTTCTGGGTTCCGGTCAGTGAGAGCGACGAGCCCGTGCCCTGCTGGACGCTGATTGCCAGTCCGGACTGATGATCCGGATCGGAGAGCAGCACCTGCGGCCCACTCGGCGTGCCGTCATTCAAAGAAATGGTGACGAGCGCCGTGCCGCTCTGATTCAGCAGACGAAAGCTCGGCCCGGTGCCCGCCATCGCGAGCTCGGCCCGCTCGCGCCCGGAAGCGTCCTTAAGGATAAAGCTCTGCGCCTCCAGCTTCTCCGGCACGACAAGCTCGGCAGGCTTCTCTGGTGCAGCCGCTTTCGGCTTGGTCGCTGGCTTGGTCGTCTTGCGATGCGTCGTCTGCGCCATCAGGACGCCCCCCAGCACAATCGACGCGAGCACGATCACAAAAATTAACGCGCCCTGCTTGAGCCGGCGGTTCTGCCGCTCGAGCTTTTCAATGCGCGCCAGGATCAAGTTCTTTTCGTCAGTGCTCATAGGATCTCCCATGACCTGCGTAGCGTGCCGGATTCACTCCTTCAATTGTGCCGCATTCGCACCTTGAACGCTAAAAATGCTAGGACCGAGGCTAACTGCTAGTCATCACGCCCCAAAGTGAATTCGTGGGGGCGCATCATCCGGCGCGCTTGTGGCGCTCTTTGTACGTTTCGAAAAATTCCGCCACGTGGCTTCTGGTGTGCACTTTCCGCAGCAGCTTCACGCCACCGCGAATACCCGAGCGATGGGCGAACGAGAGCAACATGCCTTTCTGAAAATCGTTTGCCGGGAGATCGAGGCGGTGATGCGTCACGGTGCCTTCGGGATAAGGAATCGCTGGAATATCGGTTCGCGGCTGAGCGCGCGTGAGCAGGTGCGCCAGCGCAGGTGCCTGATCGACACGGCGGCTTTTCAGCATCGCGTCCGCCGGAATCTGGAGCCAGTCGCGTAGCGTAGCGATCACCGACGTATGGTCGTACGGCATATCCGTAGGCGACCGAAACACCGTGCCCGGTTCAATCCATGGCGAGACCGCAATCATAGGGACCCGCACTCCAAAGCGATCGAAAGCGAATCCGTTTTCACTGCACCGATCGTCAGGCGGTGCGGCGCCATAGGGCGGCGGCTGATGGTCAATGCAGCCGCCATGTTCATCGTAGGTGATCAGCAACAGAGTGGAATCCCAATGCGCGCCGCCGCTGACGGCTTGCCACACGCGCCAGATCAGTCGGTCGGCCAACAGCATATCGTGCGGGGGATGCCCGTCATTGGGATCGAAGAGAAAACTCGGCTCGAGAAAGGAGTACGCGGGCAGAACGCCCGCGCGCGCGTCGCGCTCGAAGGCATCCAGATTCTGGAAATGAGGCTCGAGCAGCAGGTTCCAGAGCTGGGGAAGTTGCAGACGCGTCATCGACTCGAGATGGCTGTCGTTGAAGATCGCCCAACTAATCTTTCGTTCGCTTAGGACGTTAAAGATCGTGGGCGCGTCGTAATCATGAGGACTATACGGATAGTCGTCGACCTGGCCGAGCGAAGTGCCCATGTGAAAGAAGGCACGATTGGGCCATGTCTGTGTGGGCACCGACGCATACCATTCATCACAGATGGCGAAGTTGCGAGCCAGCGCCGACATGACGGGCAACTGCTCCGGTGCGTAACACTGCATGATTTCCGCGGGCCGCTTCGCGCCTGCTTGCGAGAAGCTGACGAGAAAACCATCCATCGTGGGCGTTTGACTGGGAGAAGGGTTGGTGGTGCCAAACAACTGGAGATTTACGTGCTCGAACCGCTCCTGCGGATTTTCCTGCGGGATGCAGCGATTGTCCGCGCCAAGCTGCACAGGGACCGGATTAGGCGACGCTTCGCCGCCGCCAAAGTAACTAGCATTGGACGGATTGGAAAACGATTGCGGCATGCCGTTGAATGGCGACGTGCGGTTCGCGGGTAATAAATGGCGCGGCTGCTGACCGCCTGCATAGAGAAGGCCACACAGATGGTCGAACGAGCGATTTTCCAGCATCAGCACGACGATGTGCTGAATACGGCTCAAAATATTTTTACCGTTGTTTGCTATCGGCAATGCGAACGTCCAATCGCATCAGTGATTGCGCGATTGGGCTGAGGCGGGATGCTGCGCAATTCCAGATTAATTCAGCAGGGGAGGCCATGCAATGGGATTCGGGCAAGCGCGCGCGACGCACCGCGGCTGCGGCGACAAAAGAAAAGCCGCCACGGCGGGTGGGGACCGCCGTGACGGCTGGCTGCGCGCGCAAATCGAATCAGAACGTAAATTTGCCGACGAGTTGCAAAAGACGCGCCGGGAGGGCGCCATTGAACTGGCCAAAGTTGCTGTTGCTGGTCAGAGTTCCCGTGGCGGCGTTGTAATTTAGCGTGTCCTGAACCGAGTTGTAGCTCACGTGATTGAACACGTTGTAGGCTTCGCACCGAATCTGGAGCCCGAGGCGCTCGGTCAAGTGGAAATTCTTAACCAGCGTCATATCCCACTGATTGGTGCCTGGTCCGATATAGGTGTTGCGGCCCGTGATCCCGGGCATGCTAGGGCTTGGAATGGCGGCTGCATTGATCACGCCCGGCGACGTGCTGCCAATGGGCGGCAGGGCAAAATTCGCTGGATTCAGGTACTGCCAGTGTCCGCTATTCGGCAAGGCGTAGGGACTGCCAAAGAGAAGAACGCGAGTACCGTCGCCGCCTCCGGTGAAATTGACGTTGGATAGGCTGATGCCGACCTGCTGCGGCGCACCGCTGATGAAGGAGGCGACGCCCGACCATTCCCATCCGTCGGCCAGAGCACGGATGGCCCTTGTGTTCCACAGACTGCTGAATTTCGGCAGATCGTAGACCCAGTGGCCGACAAAATCGTTTGTGCGGTCGATATTCGCCTCGCCGTAATCCCAAAACCGTGGATTCAGATAGACTGCAGTACCGCCAGCCGTGCCCGTGGAGCTCGTATCCGCGTAGGACATCGTCTTCGACCACGTGTAGGAAACGCCGAACTCAAGGTTTTTACTAAGCCGATGGTTGGCCGTGGCCTGCAGCGAGTTGTAGTTGGATGTGCCCGTGTATTCACGTGCGCTGATCGTTCCGTAGCCGGGATAGGGACGGAAGAAGTTGTCCGAGAGTGCGCCCTGCTGCGTGACGGTGCCGTTCAGGGTCGTGACCGGCTTCTTGGTCGGATCCAGATTCTGCGGCTGGAACTCGGAGAGATACGGCACTTCATTAATGTTCGGCGTGATCTCGAGGTGGCGGCCAAATGTGCCGACGTATGCGACATCAATGACCGTGGCGAAGCCGATATCGCGCTGCACTCCGAAGTTGACGCTCATCGTCGAGGCAATCTTGTGATTGATCGGCATGAGCAGAGTGTTCTGCGGAGCGAGATTGGAGGAGATATTGGCGCAGCCGCCCGGGGCGCTATCGCAACCTGGCGTGAAGGTAGACACATTCCCGAGATTCACGTTGATGTTGCTTACCACCGGCGCCTGCGTGGCAAAATCGCCGACTACACCCGCGTCCTCACGGAGATTGTAAAAGATTCCGGCGCCCGCGCGGATCGCCGTTTTGCCGTCGCCGAAAGGATCCCAGGAGACACCGAGACGCGGTCCGACGAGCACGCCGTTGGTATTGCGTAGAGAATGCGGGTACGTCGGATCCGTATTGACCACGCTGCCGGTGTAGTTGAATGGGCCGACGAAATCGCCGACCGCGCCGGAGGGCTGCACGTCATTGGGATTGTCGGGATTTTGCGCGCATGTGGAAGGCGTCTTTTTCGAACCGGCGGCGCACAACGTCTTCTGTGAGCCGGATAGGGCAGAATAGTTGACCGGGTGATACAGCGCAGGCACTTGCGAGGCGTTGTACCGACTCGGCACAAATGTCACGCCGTCGCCTGGTTTGAGCGTGTACGGGAAGTCGTAGCTAAAGCGCACACCGTAATCTAGCGTCAGGTTACGCGTAAGCTTCCAGTTGTCCTGAGCGTACCATTCGAGAATCCGCCACTTTGGCGCATAGACGGTGCGAGTGCCTTCCACATAGCTCTGGAAGTTACCAAGCAGCGCATTCGCGTACGCGTAACCCGCATCGGTAACGTCGCCCGTGTTCACGTCGAATTTGAAGGAGCCGTTAAATTGGTTACCGATGGGATGCTGGACATAGCGGCCGTTTTGCCAAAAAATACCGAACTTGGAAATGTGCTTGTTCCAGACCTTCGTCAGGCTGTCTGTATATTCCCAAGTGCCGGTGTTGTTGTTGAAAGGAAAGCGCGTGTAAAAGTTGATCGCGGGAGCGTTGGAGATACCGAATCCTGAGCTCGCACTGGTGCTGCCCCCGCCGAAGCTGGCGTTTGGAATCAGGTTGAGCGGATTATTCTGCGGATTGAATTGGCCGATGTTGACGCCGGTGGAAGAGCCGCGCTGCACTTTCTTCATATCGGCGGGATTGACGAAGCCGGAGCGCTCGCGCCAATCGGCGTATCCGGCAGTGAACTCGTTGACGATGGAGGGCGTGGCGGCGTAAGTGATCCCGATCGCAACGTTTCTGGCTGGGGTATCGTAGAAATATGAGGGTCCCCATTCGCCGGACGCGCTGAAGCCCGGGGAGTTCGTCGGACCTTCTACATTATCGGTCATGCGCATCGCATGGACGAACATGTGCAGCTTTTCAGTGACATTGTAATCCACGCGCAGAGCCTGCTGATCTACGGGCCGTTTGATTGGCGACTGAATCACATAGTTGTAAAGACCGCCACTGGGCGCCGTCCCCAACGG
This sequence comes from uncultured Acidobacteriota bacterium, assembly GCA_963753205.1. GTDB lineage: Bacteria > Acidobacteriota > Terriglobia > Acidiferrales > UBA7541 > Palsa-295. The sequence continues at coordinate 122,545 of CAVWBL010000014.1, forward strand.
CGTCGCATTGCCGGTGGGGAGCACGTTGAGCAGCGCCTGAGTATTTGGGTTGACGTAAATCGGATTGACGTGCGTGGGGTCGAGCAGGCAGGCCGACGTGCCGCTCGGGCCACAGTTTTTCGGGTCCGCAAGCGTTACTGCGTCGCCCTGCTTATCGACGCTCTGGGAGAAATCGCCCTGCTTTTCCAGCGCCGTGGGCATCATGAAATATTCGGTGGTTCCGGGAGTCTTGCTGGGCCAGATTTCCTGTGAGAAAAAGAAGAACAGCTTGTTTCTGCTGGTATCGAATTTGCCCGGCCAGAAAATGGGCCCGCCGATGTTGTATCCAACGGTGTTGTAGCGATATAGAGAGCGCGGGCGCCCCTGGGCTTTGTTGAACGTGTCGTTCGCGTTGTAGTCCTCATTGCGATTGTAGTAGTACGCCTCTCCGTGGAACGTCTGCGTGCCCGATTTCATCGTCTCGATGATAGTTGCGCCACCGCTTTGTCCATATTCGGCCTGGTAATCGTTGAGCAGGACTTTCACCTCGCTGACGGCCTCGCTGTTGAGCGGCGTATCGAAGCGATTGCCGCCGCCGCGCGGGTTGCCGTTCACGCCGTCGACGCTGACCGAGTTGCTCACTTCGCGCGTGCCGGAAACCGCGCCCGCGCTTTCGGTGCCGAGTTGCGAGGCGCCCTCGCCGTCCTTCACGACTCCGGGCAGCAGCCGCACCATCGCCAGCACATCATGGCCTGGAGTGCTGATGTGCTCGAGTTCGTTGCTGTCAAGCAGAGCGGAGCGCTCAGCGCTATCCGTTTGCACCGGCGTGGGCGTGGCCGTGACGCTCACGGATTGCGCCACCGAACCAAGCTCCAATTTCAGCGTGCCCGCCGAGAGACGCTGAGAAGCGCTGAGGCTCAAACCGCTCTTTTCGAGCTTCTTAAATCCCGTAGCCTCAACGGAGACCGAAAACTGGCCCGGCTGCACATCGACGAACGCGAACTGGCCAGAATCCTGTGTCTTTACGGCCCTGGTGTCGCCAGTCAGCTGATTCGTCAGCGTCACAGTAGCGCCGACAACGGCGGCGCCTGTTGGATCGAGAACTTGGCCGGATATCTCGCCGCTGGTGGTCTGTGCACGAACGCCGGCAGCAGCTATCACCAAAAGCAGAGTCACTATCGCAACCGCTTTCCAAATTGCCGCGGAAAATTGCATGACTTCTACTCCTCCTTTAGCCGCTGCCGAGTAGCCGCTCTCTTACGCCAGCCTCGCAAATTTTGCCGTCAGGCAGCGGGATGAAACTAAACGCTGCCTGGCGGAATGAACGCCCCACTAAAACTGGAAATGCAATCCCAATTGCAGTTGCCGATTTGGGTTTGAAGTACCGGTAATAACGCCGAAACCCGCGTTGTTCGAAGTGCAGCAAGTTGTATTCGGATTGCTGAAGTGCGGCGTGTTCATGGCGTTGAACGCACTCACCTGAAGCTGCAGCGCCCTGCTCTCGCCAAGTGGCACACTTTTTGTCAGCGAGAAATCAAAGTTCACCAAGCCGGGACCCCAGACATTTCCCGGCACGGACGTGCCGTATGGCGCAACCGCGATGTTTGTCGGACCGACGGCAACCGTAGCTGGATTGGAGAAACAGCTCAGGTTGAACCACAACTGACCCTGCGTGCTGCCGGTGTTGACCTTGTTGACCGTGCCCGCGTGCCGGCCGCACGTGGAACGATCATAGTTCGCCCGGTTATTGAAGCCGCCATTCAAGCCCCCGTTGTTGCCGTTTCCATCGCTGACGGCAAGCGGAACCCCGTGCTGAATCGTGGTGACTCCGCTCAACTGCCATCCTCCCAACAGCAGGTCGACCGGATATGACGCGTTGCTCATGTAATCTCGCCCCTTTCCAAATGGCAGGTCGTAAACGAAGCTGCCGATGAAAAGGTGCGGAACGTCTGGCGCCGAGGCGTTGCCTAACGCGCGGTTGTACTGATCCTGATTGACGAGCGGCACGAACACGGTCATGTCGTCGATTTCTTTGGACCACGTGTAGGAGAGCAACGCCTCGAGCCCGTGTGAGATTCGCTTCGTGTACTTGATTTGCAGCGCGTTGTAATTGGAGTAACCGGTCGAGCCGCGCTCGTTGATCGACTGGATGAGCGCCACTGGGCCGCTATCGCAAACGGATTGCGTTCCGGCTGATTCCACGCCAGTCACAGGGTTGTAGGCGGCCAGAGTGGCCGTGGGGTCGAATTGCGAGCAACCGAGCGTACTGTAAACGCGATTGGCCTGAAGCGAGTTCGCAATTTCGGTGCCGTTGACGCACTTCAGATTGCTGTAAAGCGTGCTGGGCACGGTTGGCGTAGTCAAAGTTGAGCCGCTGCACGGCAGGTTCATGTAGATCTGCTCGGGCCCGGGGAAAGCTTGGTTGATATTGATCGAGCGGAAGAGATTTGTTCCCTTAGTACCGACGTACGCGATGTCGATCGAGCTTGTCGGCGTCAACTCGCGCTGGATTCCAATATTCCACATGCTCTCCGTGTCAGGCTGATTGTTGTATGGCACGTAATAAAGGCTCGAAGAAGGCGAAGGCGTCACCGTGTTCGTCACCGCCTGCGGCACAAAGCCCGGCAGCCCAATAAAGCAAGTGGATATCTGCGTCGCGGCACCCGATGGACATGCACCGGCGGGCATGTTGAGTGTTGTGCTGAGCGCGGCCCAAGGCGTGTTGGGAGCCTGCTGACCGAGGACGTACTCTTCGAACCACGGCCAGTTGCGTTCTAGAGTGCCGCCGGCGGCCCCATAGTGGTCCGGAAAATGAGTCATTGACCAGCCGGCACGAAACGCGGTCCTGCCTCCATCGGGCGAATAGGCTATTCCAAGGCGCGGACCGAAATTATGCAGAGGCGTGTAAACATCCGGCCCGCGATTTTCTGGCGTGGCTACATCCAAATAGCCCGTATTGATGTTGAGGTTCGACTGGTGATTGTTTGCGTCGACGTATTGGGTGATCAAGTCCCAGCGCAGCCCATAAAGCAACGTCAGTTCTCTTGTGACTCTGAACTGATCCTGGAAATAGAGATCGGCGATCGTTAGTCGAGTGGCCGGATAAGCATTTACGATGTCGCGGTTCAGACTGGTTGGCAGACCAAGCATAAAATCCGCGAATCCCGCGCCGGATCCCGAGATGATCGAGCAACCGCTCGCGATATTGGCGCAGTTCGTGGTGTAGCTCTGGTCGAAAGAAAATGAACCGGATTGGTTATGATCCGGATTCGTCACAGTCGCCTGAAGCCGCCGATAATCCACACCATAGCCAAACGTATGCTTTCCGTGGATATGCGTGAGGTTGTCCGTGATCTCATAGGTGTTCGTGCGGCGTATTGCGTTCGTCGAGCCGGGATGACCCGTGGAAGCCCAGTTGCCGCTGCTCTGATTGCCGCCGAAAGACATCGAGGCCATGCCGGATGTAAATGGAAATTGCGGAAGATTGCCGTTCGGAATACCTAGCACTGTGTCTTCGTTCACCCCGTAATCGTTTCCGTGGTGAAACGTATAGAAACGATCGAAGCCGAAGCGGAATTCGTTGAGTATGTTAGGAGAAAACCAGTGCGTGTAGCCGAAGACGTCGTTGTGTTCTCTCGGGTTGGCATCCTCGCCCACGTTGAGGAATCGCGTTGGGCCGGGCGTCGATAGATCGTTACGGGCATAGGAAGCGCGGCCAAAGAGATGATCCTGGCCTCTGAGGTTGTAATCGATCTTCACGTCGAACTGGTACTGAGGGTTCGTCGTCGTAACATTTTCGATAAAATTGTTTTGTGCTGCCTGCGTTTGGGCTGCCGGCCAAATAGCGTTATTGGCTAGAGCTGCTGCCGCGACCGGATCCCATCGGCTTGAACCGGACCCGCCGGAGCAGGCGTTCGCGCCGTTTGGAATGCATTGAACCGTGCATGACGGCGCGGACGTGCCCGTGCCACCTGGCACGCAACTCCCTGTTCCAGCGGCGAGCGTAACCGTCGGAAACAGCGTTCCCGGACTTTGCGGATCGTAGATGCCCTTGGAAAAGTAGTTGATCGGGAAGTAGCCTTGGCTTTCGAGAACGGTTGGGACTGTGTACGTGTACTGGACTCCGTTGTCGTATTGAAGGCCCTGAAAATCACCGAAGTAAAACAGCTTGTCTCTTTGGATCGGCCCGCCGAGCGAAACGCCGTACTGATTCGAGCGGAAGGGCGCCTTCTTCGCATGGTTGAAGCCGGAAAACCAGGAATTCGCGTTCAGCCCCGCGGAACGGTAGTACTCGTAGGCTGTGCCGTGGATCTGATTGGTGCCCGATTTAACGACGGCGTTGACCTGTGCTCCGCCGTAAACGCCCACGTCGGCGCCGGCGTTGTTCCCGGAGACTTTCACTTCCTGAATCGAATCGACTGGCGGCGTAATATTCTGGAAGGCGTTTTCCAATTCCATATCCGAGACGCCGTCCAACGTGTACGTCGTTCCCTGATAGGGCATTCCGTTCACGCTTGCGGTGATCGATCCATTCGCGCCGATTCCCGTTCCGGATTCCGCCGAAGACCCAATGCCGGTCTTCACCGCGCCGGGCATCAGATCGATAAGTTGCGAGTAGACGCGGCCATACAAGGGGATGCTCTCCACTTGGCGCGTGCTCAGATCGTTGCCCATCGTGGCGTTTGTGCTGTCCACAAGGGGCGCGGTCGCGCGGACCTCAACGGTTTGCGTCGACGCCCCGATTTGCATTGTGAAGTCGATACGGCTCGTACCGTTCACAATTACCACAACGTTATTCGAGATAGCCTGTTGAAAGCCTCTCGCGTCTACCGTCACCTTATAGCTGCCCGGCGGCAGAGCCGGAACGACATAGTCGCCCGTGGCGTTTGTCGAAACGGAGGCTTGGTAGCCGTTGGCCTCATTTGCCGCTGTGACAGTTGCGCCGGGGATCACGGCCTTGCTTTGATCCTCGACAGTCCCGAGAATTTGCCCAGTGACGCCTTGCCCAAACGTGAAGCTAAAGGTCCCGATCGCGAGCAGCGCGCCAACGAGCAAAACGATCGATTTGCACAACCGCATCTCCCCCTCCCTTGCCTCATGTAATCGCTTACATATTTTCGATGAGCCGCTTGGGGCCAATCGTCAAGCTCCGTCCAAATGCCGGAGTTGCAGGGTGGCTTGAAACTGCCGCGAAGTTCTTCGTAGTACGCTTCACACCCTTTTGGCTGTGGTGGAATCTAGGACCCTATGAGGAAGGCCTGCAAGTTAATTGGGGATACGCGACCGCTACACCGAAGCTACATGAAAGATACGCGGCAGATACTTCCCGGTGTTATAATCGGCCCAGTTTAGCCGTAGTGACGGTGTGGCGCTGCGGTGCAGGCCGGGGGATGTTGTTCATGAATAGCACGCAAGTTCCTGGGACTATTGAACTTGGTGGACCGACCCCTGAGGACATTCAGAGACAGCTCAGCAAGATCATCCATTCGAAGCCATTTCGCCATGCCTCCGCGCTCCAACGGCTGTTACAGTATTTAATTTCCAAGGCGCTCGCAGATCCTTTCGCCGACATCAAGGAATATACGATTGGCATGGAAGTGTTCGAACGCGGGCCGGACTACGATCCGCAGAGCGACACGATCGTTCGTGTCCAAATCCACCGTTTGCGGATCAAGGTAAAGGAATATTACGAGACCGAAGGAATCGGGGATCCGATCCTTGTCGATATTCCCAAAGGCCACTACATCCCGAGTTTCGAATTTCGAAATGGTTCGTTAAAGACCGACGCAGCCGATTCAATCGCACCTGAAACGAATGAGCGCGCAGACGCTGCGGGAAATCCGGCCGCCCCGCTCACCCAAGCCAAAACGGCAGGCTTCGCCACAGGATTTTTTTCGCGAGGCGTCCTCCCGTTCGCGCTTGCACTCGTGATTTTAGCCGCTGGAATCTTCATCGGGGCGCACTGGCAAGAGTGGCGAGGTAGTGCCTCGAACGGAACGGCCCTCGCCCGCGCTCCCAACGCAGGCCCGCACGATGCGGCTACGGATTTCTGGCGGGGGTTTCTCGGCAACGATCCCTCACCCGTAGTGGGATACGCAGATGCCGTTTACCTAGTGGACGGCGCCGAGGATCTGTTCAGGTTCAGGCGCGGAGCGAGCGACTATACGGGTACCGTCGTCGATCGTCATCTGGCTCAGCAATTTGCCTCCAGTCCGGGGCTCGTCGCGAGGGCTGGTCCTTTATATTACGAGGATGGGAACACGGGGACAGGTGATCTGCAAAGCGTCTTCGTCCTCACGCGACTCTTTACGCAAATGGGCCTGCAAATGCTCGTCAAACGCTGCCGGTTGATTACCATTGACGACCTGCAGCAGCATGATGTGATCCTGCTTGGCTCACCCGAAGAAAATGATGCGGTGGCGCAGTTGAGCCGGCCTTCGGACTTCGTCTGGAACAGGCTCGATGTCGCCGGTCCGTGGAAAGGCGAATACGTGAACCGTCGTCCGCAGCCAGGCGAGAGCCTCTCCTATAAAACCGAACGGGACCCCAGCACGCAAGAGATAAAGACCGATTTCGGCCTCATCACTTTGCAGCCCGGCGCTGTGCCTAGCCGACGCATCGTAATGCTCGGCGGCCTCGATACGTCAGGCGTCGCTGGCGCCGCGCAATTCGTGACCTCGCCTACGCATATGGCGGAATTGAGATCGAAGCTCGAATCCATGAGCGCGTGGCGGGGACAAGGAGCCGCGCCCTCGTTTCAGGCCTTGCTGCGCGTCGACGTCGAGAGGGGCAATGACGTGTTCGACGTTCATTTGATTTCTGTCCACATGGGCAACTCCCAGACGCCGGGCTCAGCCGTTCCCGTTGCCAGCGCCCAGGCAAAACCGCAGTAACGCTCGCGTATCTTTCGTGTAACTTTCCCGTATCCCCAATTAACTTGAAGAAAAGGCTTGCCGGCACTACATTCCGCGCCGACCATACGCAGTTCCCCTGCGAACTGAGTCGATCACGTTGCACAAGCGGCTGCCTGCGAGCCTCGCGCCTCGAGACCGAACCGCAAGGCATGCCGAACAGAGATCGGAAACCAACTTATGGACACAAGCCAGTTTTCCTCGCGTCGGAAGTGGCTGGAGATGGCGGCAGGAGCATCGGTAGGGGCTGGCCTTATGGCGGCAACCGCCGCGGCAGCCGAACCGGCGGCAGGTCCGACGAAAAATGATCATGATCTCGGTGCGCGCACATACAACATCCGCGACTATGGCGCCAAAGGCGACGGCGTCACGCTGGACACCGCCGCCGTACAAGCCGCAATCGACGCATGTAATAAGGATCAGGGTGGAACGGTGCTCGTCCCTGCCGGAGTATTCGTGATCGGCACCGTCGAATTGAAGAGCAACATCAGATTGCATGTCGCAGCCGCCGGAAAACTACTGGGTAGCGCCGACGGCAAGCAGTATCACGCCGCAAACGAAATTCCTCTGAAGGGCGATACCACTCTTGAAGATGGCAACGTTGCCTTGATCTACGCTGTCAAGGCGGAGAATATTGCGGTCGAGGGGCAAGGCACGATCGATGGGCAAGGCGCGCAATTTCACTCGCCGACGCGCGGCGTGCCGCCGCCGGCGGGTATCGGCGGCAACCAACGCCCCTATCATCTTCTTTTCTACCAATGCAAAAATCTGAATCTGCGCGACATTTTTCTCTACGACAGCGCCTATCACTCCGTCCGCGTGATTGAAAGCTCGTTTGTGAAGGCTGACGGGCTTCGCATCTACAACCGTGTCAACGGCAACAATGACGGCTTCCATTTCATCAGCAGCCAGTACGTCATGGTGAGCAATTGCACCGTGCAGTCTCAGGACGATGCCTGCGCACTGTTCGGAAGCTGCAAATATGTAACGATCACGAATTCGTCGTTCAGCACGCGCTGGTCCGTCTTCCGCTTTGGCGGCGGGCAAGCCGAGAACATCGCCGTCTCGAACTGCATCATTTATCAGGCGTACGGCTGCCCGATCAAAATACAGGGCGGACCAAACTCGCGCTTCGAGAATCTTTCTTTCTCGGACTTGATCATGAATCGCGTGACCGGGCCTATTTCCATTGGCGTTGGCGCTAGGCGCCGGCAAGGGCCCGATCTGGAAGCGCGGGCGGCGAGCGGTTCGCCGGCGACCGAACCGGCAGGAATTGCGCGGAATATATCGTTCCGCGGAATCCGCGCCACAGTCGTGAATGGCGAGCAGCTTCCCGACCTGCCGATTCCCAGCTCGTTCCGGCCCGGCGAAATGAAATCGTGCATCGATTTGAACGCCATCAACGACGGCGTTTTGGAAAACATCAGCTTCAATGACTGCCAGTTCACGTTCCCCGGAGGCGGCACGGCGCAAGAAGCTGCGCTTCGCAACGTGCCGAAAGTCGCGGGAGAATACTTCGAAATCGGAGTGCTGCCTGCCTATGCTCTCTACGCACGCAACGTACGTGGACTGAATATTAGCGACGTGCGAGTTGGCGTCAGCGAGTCCGATTTGCGGCCCGCGATAGTTTTCGATCATGTGCAAGACGCAGCGATCAACGGCTTCGGCGCGGAGGGGAATGCCAATGCGGAATCGCTGCTGCGCTTCATCGATACGCAGGACGTCTTGATGAGTGCCTCGCGCGTTCTCACACCGGCGCAGGTCTTTCTGCAAGTCGAAGGCGAAGACAGCAAAGGCATCACGGTGGACGGCGGCGATCTCTCGAAAGCCGCACAACCCGTAGCATATCGCTCCGGCGCGCCGGACAATTCCGTCAAACTGCGCGCGTAGAAGCCGCACCGAGAAATCAACGCGCAGCCGTAAGCCTCGCGCGTGACGTGTCCGCCTCAGCAAGCTCCTGCGTCACCTTGGCGGCTTCAGACGCATCCGCCGGCCCCAGCTTGTGCAGTTGCCGCACTTCGTTCCACGTCTCCGCGCTTTTCTGATATTGCGCCTGCGCCTGTCTCCAATCGCGTAATCTCTCGACCGCCGCGATTCCAGGCCGCGCTGCCATGTGCGCAAACGCAAATCCGGACGCCGCATACGCCTTCGCCACATTCGGCAGCTTATCGGCATTCTCACTTGGGTCGGCGCGATACAGCGCCAGCGCGATCTCGAGTCCGTTGCGAATATTCTCCATTCCCGTCGCGGTTTCGCCGAGCTCGACTTGGACTTTTCCCAGCTCGCTATCGCAGACTCCCAGCCACAGTCTCGAATTCGTGTCGTTCGGATCGGACGCCGAAGTCGCCTTCAAACCCTCCTGTGCTTTCTCGTAGTAGCCCTCGGCCTGGGCATGATCTGCCATCTGCTCGAAATAGCTGGCCATCACGTTGGTGTGCTCGAAGACGTATTCCTTGAAGAGCCGGTCCTTCGGATGCGCGCTGGCGAGCGCGTTCATCACCTCGAGTCCCTGTCGCGTCGCCGCAATCGCTTCAGCAGCCCGGCCCATGTCGGAAAAAACTGTCCCAATTTCTCCATACGTCCCCGAAAGCCGTGTTCGCACCTGCGCATCCAAAGCCGGATCGGTCGTCGCAATCGTTTCGCGTATTGCCGCGGATTTTCTCAAGCTGGAAAGCGATCCTTGAAAATCTCCCAAATCGTGCTGCGCAACGCCGAGCACGTAATACGCGCCTGCCAATCCCTCTTCATCGGCGGCGGGGCTGCCTGCACGATCGAACCCCTCCTCGATCTGCACCGCCTTCTGCGCGTACTCCAGCGCGTCCTGATATTGGCCTGTCGACGAGAGCATCAGCCCAAGCATTTCGTACGTGTTTGCGAGGCTCGTCAGGCTATCGTGCGAATCGTGCTCCTCGACGGCAATCGCTCGCCGAATCGCCACCGCCTTTTCCAAGCTGGTCAAAGCCTGCGCCGTATCGCCCACATTCGCGCTATCAAACGAGCCCTGCACCTCTCCAACGCGCTCGTATGCAGTCGCCAGCTCGCTCTGCAGCGAGAAGTCCCCATTCGATTCCTTCGCCAGACTATCCAGATACGTCAGCGCTTTGCTCACCACGAGTTCCCGTGCCGCTGTTGATCCCGGCAGCCCGCGAATCGCATCGTTCACGTCGAACATCAGCGAATTCGCCAACGACCGAACATCGCTGAACCTCTGTTCCGCGCGAGCGCGCTGGACCTGCGCGAGATGCGCTTCCCACAGCGCCGCAATCAAGCCGCCCGTCAGACTCAACAGGACCAGCAGCGCCGCCGTCACAATTTTCTTCTCGCGCCGAACGAACTTCCCCGCGCGATAGCGAAGCGTAGCCTTGTGCGCGAGTACGGGCCGGCCTTCGAGATAACGGGCAATATCTTCCGAAAGCTGCTCCACCGACGCATAGCGGCGCGCCGGCTCCTTGCGCAGCGCCTTCAACACAATATTGTCGAGATCGCCCGCGATCCTTGCTCCGGATTTCCCGCCTCTGAGACGTAGCGCGTTTCCATCCGCACTGTCATCCGCTCCGCGCGCATCCGGAATCACGCTGCTGGGCTTGGCGGGATCCGTCTCGCAGATCGCTCGCGCCACTTCGTGCGGAGCCGCTCCGTTCGTTCGAAACGGCAATCGCCCGCAAAGCAGCTTATAAAGGATCACGCCGAGCGAATAAATATCGCTCGCTGTCGTCATCGATTCGTTGCGAATCTGTTCGGGACTTGCAAATTCCGGTGTCATCATGGGAAGCACGGTCGCCTGCGCCGCAGTCGCCAGATGTTTTTCATCCGCATCCGTGATTTTTGCGATTCCGAAGTCGAGCAGCTTCACATCGCCCGAGGATGTCACCAGAATGTTCCCCGGTTTCAGATCGCGATGAAGAATGAGATTCTGATGCGCATACTGCACCGCCAGGCAAACGTTGCGGAACAGTTTCAGCCGCTCCGCGACACTCAGCCGCAGCTTTTCGCAGTACTGATCGATCGGAATCCCGTCCACGTACTCCATCACGATGAAGGGCAAGCCCTCTTCTGTCGCGCCCCCATCCAGCAGCCGCGCTATCCCCGGATGATCCAGCCTCGCCAGAATCTGCCGCTCGTTGCGGAACCGGTCCAGAAAATACTCCGACCCAAATCCGCTGCGGATCAGTTTCACGGCCACCTGCTTTTCATACACGCCGTCCGCGCGCACCGCCCGATAGACTTCTCCCATGCCGCCCGCGCCGAGTTTCGCAACGATGCGGTAGTACGTAACGGTCTGTCCGACCATTGACGACGCGACGCGCAAACTCTCTTCTTCTAACGCAAGTCTTTTCGCCGCTACTTCGATGGCTGAGCTTTCCATAAAGCGCTCTGCCCGGATCTGCTCCAAAAGTAGCGAGTTCACTTCGCGCTGCAGCTCTGCATCTCCAGCGCACGCGGCTGCAACATACGCGCCTCTCTCTGCTTCGCCGCGTTCGAGCGCCGCGATGCAAACCTGTTCCACGCGTTGCCAGAGTTCAGGTTCCACTCGAAGCCTCTCCGCTCATCTCGCGCAACAGCCAGAGCTTCGCGAAGCTCCAATCCCTCTTAACCGTCTCTTTGGAGACCTTAAGCACCTCGGCTGTTTCCTCTACGCTCAGCCCCCCGAAAAATCGCAGCTCCACCACCTGACTTTTTCGCGCATCGATGCGCGCTAGCCCGTTCAATGCGTCATCGAGCGCGATCAGGTCCGTGGCCGGCTCCGTCGGGGCGTGAAGAGAATCGTTAAATGTGATGTTTTCCGCACCGCCGCCCCGCTTCTGCGATTGCCGCGAACGCGCAAAATCGGTCAGAATCTGCCGCATCATCCGCGCACAAACAGCAAAAAAATGGGCTCTATCCTGCCAGTTTGCCGCCGCCGAATCCACGAGCCGAACGTACACTTCATGGATCAAGGCGGTTGCTTGAATAGTCTGTCCGGCGCGCTCGCGCGCCATATACCGCTGCGCCGCGCCATGCAAGTCGGCATAGACAAGCGGCATCAGCCTGTCCAGAGCGCCTGGATTGCCCCCACTCCATTCGTGTAAGAGACGGGTTATTTCGTGTGGGGAGGGCTCGGGCATAGTTTTCCCGCAGTTAGGATATTGCCCTCAGTATTCCGCAAAGCTACCACAAATCGCGCCAAATCTGCCAGACCGACGTCCGGCCAAAACTGCTTTGGGCGCGGCTTCGAATTGAATTCCGTAGCGGCCGCCTTTTGGGCGGGTGCCGTTGACTTTGGTTCGGTAGCTGCCGCCTTTATGGTTCGCGGAAAAAGCCACGTTTTTAGCGGGTCGGAGCTTCAGCCCCGACATAAGGCACCTGTAAATTCTAGCCCCTGAGGTGATGAATGCATCTTTTCCCGCAGCCTTCAGGCGCCATTGGTTCTGAATTGTGAAGAGCTAAGCCGGCTTGCCTGCAGGGAGAACAACCATTGATCGCTGCAAGAAGAGAATCCTGCCGAAATTTAGACCGCGGGGGCAGCACGCTTGCTGCGCCGTTGCGGCGCCACCGGTAGTCAGTCATAACCACCGCGCCCATTTCCGTGACCATTCAGCGCCGTAGGCGCGGCGCAACTTAGCCCAATGCGTCAGCGTTGGGTAAACCGCAGGAACAGACAGAGCGCCGTAGGCGCGACACAGGCCAATTCATTAGTCTCGGCTGTCCATAGGCAATCCACCGGCGGGTTGCTGCGGCGCGAATGCCTCAGCTATGCCGCACGGCCTCCATCGGATCGACCGTGATCCAAGGCCGTGCAGAAACGTACGCCACGCCTAGCGAAACGGCCAGCATCGCCGCCGCAACAGGAATTAGCACGGACAACTCGACGGCGCCGATACCGAAAAATTGTGAGCGCAGCAGGATCGTGGCCACAACGCCTAAGATGATCCCGATCACCGTCCCCGCACCGGCCACAAACAATGTCTGCCGAAAAATCATCTTCAATAGCTGCCACGGCTGCGCCCCCAGCGCAACACGAATCCCAAGTTCCTTCTTCCGCTCGCTCACAGAATAAGAAATCGCGCCAAAAAGCCCAACAATGGCAAGCAGCAGTCCGAGCGCGCTCAGAGCGGCAACCGACGCCGCTGCCAGCCGCTCGAAGAACAGCGAGAACTCCTCAATATCGGTGATCGTGACGGGGCGAAGCGTGGCCTTAAATCCCATTTCTTCCACGGCATGAGTCAGCTGCGTAATCCAGAGGCGTGGATTTCCAGCAGTCCTCGCGATGAGAATCATCGTAGGCTCATAGTGTTGAGTCGCCGCGTAATACATGAACGGTTGCGGCGCCTCATCAAGGCTGCCATATTTTCCGTCACCCACGACACCGATGACGACCGCGTTCTTCGGCGGATCCCCCGTCAGCACCTCTTTGCCGACGGCCTCCTGCCCGGGCCATAGCGTCTCGGCCAGCTTGTGATTGATCACGAGTACGTCGGGGCTTGGCGCCGTGTCTGAGACGCTAAAAACACGCCCGGAGAGCACTGGAATTCCCAGCGTCGAAAAATAATCCTGATCCACGACGTTGCACATCGCTGAAATCGGTTTGGTATTACCAGGCAAGCGCACCGGAACGGGCGTGTCGTTTCCAAATAACGGAAGGTCTGATGCAAGCGTTACCGACTGCACTCCGGGCAACGCGGCAATTGTGCGTCGAGCGTTCGCGTATAAGACTTTTCCCTGCGCTTCCGAATACTTTGCATCCCCAGGATAAAGCCCTTCAGAGAGCAGATTGCGCGCAGAAAAACCAGGATCCACGTGGCGCAGATTGTAAAGACTTCGATAGCAAAGCCCCATGCCGACCAGCACGACCGTACAAACCGCAATCTGCACGATTACGAGCGCGCTGCGACGCATGGTTTTGCGCGTGCCTCCAACAACAATCTCTCCACTTAGCACTTGCGATAGGTTTGGAGAAGAGGCGTACAGCGCCGCCGGCAATCCCGTCGCGATAACCGTGATGAGCACGAGTGCAATCGTCGCTGCGATCACGGGCAATCCGAGATGCAGTTTCAGGCTTGTCGAATATTCGCCGAAGCCGGGAAGTGCGACTGAGATCGTTGCGTAGCGCAAAATCACGATTGCCGCGAGTACATAGCCCAGCGCACCACTTGCGACGCAAATAATGGTGCTCTCTTTCAGAAACTCGCCGATCAACCGAGAACGAGAAGACCCGAGAGCTAGCTTGATGGTGGCCTCCTGACGTCTCCCCACCGCGAGCGCCAGCAACAAATTCGCCACATTCGCGCACGCGATCAGCAGCACGAGCAGCGTCAGGATCAGCAGGATCGCAATCATAAGATCGGCCGTCTGAATTGCGTCGGGCGGCAGCAGCGTCGCACGGATGACCACAGTCGTGCGGTCCTTATCTTCCTTCGGGTAGGCGGCCGCGAGTTGCTCCGAGAGCAGCGTCATGTCCGCCTGTGCCTGTTCCCGCGTGACTCCCGGCTGCAGGCGTGCGAGAAGAACCAGGTCCCGGCGATCACGGGGACCTTCCGTGTCGAACGTAATCAACGGCTTGACCATGTCGCCGTTGACACCGAACATCGAGCCCGTGAATTGCTGGGGCGCCACTCCGACGATTGTCGTGCCGCCGATCTTTTTGCCAACGATGTTGCGATCCGAACCGAGCCGCTGCCACCCGGTATAAGTCAAAACGGCGATATCGGACTTTGATCCGTCATCGCCACCGACAAACAGCCGGCCCAAAGAGGGCTGCAGTCCCAGCACTGAAAAGTAATTCTCGGACGCCAAGGTATTCGTAACGGTGACTTCCGGTCCGTTGTCCGCATCGCCGCCGCCTCCAAACGTGGCACGAGTAACACTCATGCCCTCGGGAATGGCGGCAATATCGGTAAAAACGTGATTATTGTCCCGGTAGAATTCGTAATCGGGATAGGAGATGTGGTCTATCGATTTGCCCGGCGTGCGTGAATAGATCGTCACGAGCCGGTCCGATTTGACGCCGGCTGGAGCAGCGAGGATCGAAGTATTCGAGACGCTCAGGCTCACCACGCCCAAAGCCATCGCGATCGAAAGCGAAAAAACCGCAATCGCCGTGAGCTTCCAGTTTTTCCGCAGAATCCTTAGCGACCGCGCCAGCCCTCGCATGCCGCCCATTCTGCCACGCAAGGCAGGATGTCGAAAGTCATTATCCTAATGAGGCTCGCCCTCGCGGCTCATAGATTCTTAATTTGACCGAACCTACTGCTTTTCCCAAACGAGCCGCTCATTCATGGCTTTGCCTTTGGCGTCTTTCCCGACCCTTGTCTGGATGGTCGTCCTTCCGTCTTTTGACACCGTAGTCGTGGTTATCCAGAGCTCCTTACCGTCTTTCCCGAAGACGGTCGAAACGTCCTTATTCGCACTGACGCGCTTCACAGCAGTCGTTGCTGCCCCAGGCGGCATACCCTCACCTGTCATTGGCGCAGGCTTGTCGTCCAGATTGGTTGTGAGACTGAAGTCAATCGGACTTCCGTCGGCAGCCACTCCCTTCCAGGAGATGTTCATGCCGGAGCCCACCTCCTCGACGGTGCGCGTTTCGCTTTTTGGCGCCCGCGAGCCGAATCGCGACTTCTCGACGTTTAACTTCCATGTGCCGGCAAACTGGGCCGGGACTGCACTGGAGAACAGGGCCGAGACAAACGCAAGAACGATAAATCTGTGCATGTGCTTCATCTGTTTTTCTCCTTTCAGTGTTTGTAACAACAGCTTCGAATCCTAGCCTCCGAGTCACGCCCCAAGCTACATAACGCCTCGTTCGGCGCCGCCCGAAGAGGCGCTCATACCCTCAGCTTGCGCACACCCGAACTGCTCCACGCAATTTGTCCATATCTTTTCCTGGAAAAAGGCGCGTCCGTGGCCGCATGACTGGGGCGGAAGTAGAGCACCACGTTCCCAATCCGTCAATGTTTATTCCTGGATGAACCGTTCAAATAGAAAGCTATCGGTATCCCAAACCGAACCAAGCCGATCGCGCTTCAGGAGAGTACTGTCCGTATTTCCCACAATAGAAATCATTCTCTGCGCGTGCTACCCTTGCCTGCTTTTTACGCTGGAATTCGCCGGTCGCGCGAAAATCCGGAGGAGACCGCGACAGCACCGGGGTGCAAAGGCAAAGGAGGCGTGACCCTGGATTTCTGATCGCCGGGGCCGTTCTAATCGCAACTGCCAAGAATCAAAAATCGATGTAACTCATTGCAAATAAAGGACGGCGACCATTTCTAATCGCGGTAGCCAGAGGGTAAAGCGAAACGGCGAAACAAGGCGCAAGACGTCACATCGGCACCTCAGATGATCATTCGGAAATGCGGCCATAACTCGGAAAGGGGGGCGATAGGTTTGCGGCAGATGAAAACCTGGACCGACTGCTCTGCGGGCATCGCATCGGGATTCGAGATCGTGTCGGCAAGATGTACATCGCGGAAATATCGGGTGTACTGCTCGGCGCGCTCGCCAAAGATGATCACGCACGACCCGGTGTAGTTGCGCGGCCCCCAGTCGTAGTAGCTGTTGTGCCCGCTGATCGCCTTCGGCAGACCGAGCGAAGGACCGTAATAATCGATCGCTCCGGCTTCGCCGTAATTGCCTCCGAGAATGGCGCAGTCGGGCTGCTCGGCGGACGGGAGCGCGTGATAAACGGTCGCAACGCGGTGCGAAATCGTCTGCCACGGCAACATATCGCCATAAAGCTGCGAAAGCTGGCCGGTAGAATCGCGTTCCGTCTTTATATTTGTGAAAGGCAGAGCATGCGAATAGCGAATCAATGCCGGAATCGGCAGGAAGGGTACGGCAAGCGGAAGCCCGGCAAGCCCGCCGACAACAACAAGCGAGGGCACGATTTTGCGAAGCAGCCTTCCGCCCTGTCCGCCAATGCGCTCGAATGCCACTCCTCCCGCCGCAATGAGCATGGGATACGCCGGAAGCGGGTAATACGCCTTTTCCCGAAATGACATCACGATCCCCGTCACGACCAGGTAGACAAGCGCCAGAAAACGAAATCGCTTTCCGCGAGGCGCAAAAAGGAGCCAGATGAGGCCGCCCAGCCAGACAGGTAACGCAAGCGGATCGAGAAAAAGAGCCTGGTCGCTGAGCAAGCTCCAGGGCGAAGTCGGAAGATTCTTGAACTCCTGGGCGTTGCGAACGACTTCGATTTGCGGGAAGCCGTGGCGCACCTCCCAAATCAAGTTCGGCAGAAATATAAGGAGTGCAATCGCGAGTGCAAGCCATGCCCATCGGCTCATCAACAGGCGCGCCTTGCCCGTAAGAATCAGAGCGACAACGACGGCAAAGGCGAAGGCCAGCATGGTGTGTTTGTTTTCCAGGCCGATGCCCGCGACGACGCCGAATGCGAGCCACAAACGCGGCGAACTGCCTTTCACAATTCTTACGACAATCCAGGCACATAAAAGCCAAAAAAGCGGTTCAAAAGCGTTCATCGAAAGAAAGCCGTCGAACGCCAGATAGGAGGGAGTAAAGAGAACAGTCACTGCAGCCAGAGCTTGCGCGAACGGCCCGCCATCAAGTTCACGCGCAAGAAGTGCCGTAATCACCACGACGGCGACCCCGGCTAGCACCGGCAAAAGCCGCACTCCAACGATGGAATCGCCAAAGACATGCCGCACAAACCAAGCGACAGCCGCGATCAGCGGTGGTTGATCGATATAGCCCCACGCCAGATGCTGCCCGCAAGCGAGGTAATAAAGTTCGTCGCGAAAGAAGCCGTAATTGCGAATGCCGGCAAATTGAATGATGAGTTTTACGGCGGCGATTCCGATCAGGATTGCCGCCGTATTAACGGTGCGCGCATAGCTCTTTTTTGCCCGCTACTTCAAACGATTCGGCAACGCTCATAGCTCAACGGGATCTAGATCGTGAAAGAGTTTGGTTGCTGAGTATTGCCGTATCGTTCCGCGGCAGTCGAATCGCGTTGCAGTTACGCAGCCTCGGCCTGCCGAATCGCAAGCAAGCCGACGCCGCCAAGTGAAACGCTTCTACTGCGTAGGCTTATGTCCGGCCGGCGGCGCGTGATGGGTCGTGCTGCCGGCGGTATGCGATGTTGGGTGAGAAGGCTCGGGCTCCGGCGATGTGACTTTCGCGGACTTGATCAGGTCCATCCTCGGAAACGCCTTGAGAAAATACGCGCTGCCCTGCGAACCGATCTTCCCCTGATCGGGCTGCTCAGCATAACCGGAGTAAATGCTCTGGACGACGTCCATGCCCGAAATCACGCGGCCAAAAGGAGCAAATCCCTGTGCGTCCAGGCTGCCGCTATTGTCGCCCAGGTTGATGAAGAGCTGCGTCGTCCGCGAATTCGGCAGCGAGCTTTTTGCAAACGTCACGGTGCCGATAAGATTGCGCTCCTTCACGGGCTCGTCACGAAAATTGGCGTTTTGCCACGCCTTGTTCACAGCGGGATTACCGGTAAGGCCAAATTGCACGACGAAGCCCGGCAGCACGCGGAAGAAGGGGTCGCCATCGAAGAAGCCGTGTTTGACGAGATTATAAAAGCGGTCCGCGCCGAGCGGGGCCCACGCGCGCGTCACTTGAATTACAAAACTGCCCTTTGTGGTTTCGAAAGTGGCGTCAAACGTTTCGGGTGCGCGGGCTTTCAATTCGGCCGGGTGCAAAAGTGCTGGATCGAAGCTCATGCGATGTGTCGTTGGATGATGAACCGTCGCGGAATGTGTCGTGGGATGCGTCGTAGGCGTCTGGCCCGCAAAAGCGGGCAACGTGCTCAATGCAAGGCTCAGGCACAATGCGGAAATCTTCATCCATCCTCTCCTAAGATTTTGATTGTCGCTAAGAATCAATGCCCCAACATAACAAGGTTACCATTAAAAACATGCGCCTCGCGCTTCAAGTTCTTGTGGCACGCCCGGAAGGGTCAACTACAGAACACGTTAGAGGCCGGGTTAGCTTTTGCACATCAGCGACGCTGTCGATACGAATATGCCGCCATGTCGCGTGCTACGCTTGCTTGATCGACTCAGACGAATATGCACGGCGAACACATCGGCGAACTGAAGAAATGGGCGGCGGAAATCGCGAAGAGCGGCACCGCCGGCGATGATGTGAGCTGGCGTCACGCCGCCGAACTGATCGGCAAGCATTTCTCCGTGCATACACACGAAGTCGCCGTTCTTGGATTTACACCGGACGAGCGCTTCCTTCGATTCCTGACGCCCGATAATCTGCGGCCCGTAGGCCGCATCCCGCTTTCGAGCACGAGCTCCCTGGCAGTGCGGACTGCGCGAGACTGCCGCGCCGAAATCGTTAATCATTTCTCCGTTGTGCCGCACGCTTCGGTTTTTGAAGGCGTGCCGATCGCCGATTCCCAACGCAGCGAAGCGATTCAGAAGATCATGAGTGCGCCGGTAACGATCGGCAAAAAAGCGGTCGGCGTGGCCCAGGTTTCACGAAAAGGTGCCTCGTCGGCAGAAGCGGGACCGGATTTCACACCAACTCAGTTGCGTGATCTAAAAGCAATTACGGATATCCTGGCGCCATGCATCGTTCTCAGCTCCACGCCAACGCCCGTCTGAAATCGACCCGGAATCATAACGAATGCAACTTCAGTTTCTGAGCTTCGTCTCGATAGGCACGATCAGGCCGGGGCAAGTAAGGAGCAGTATTTCAATCAGCTTCGGCGGAACATCGGACAGCAACACGTCTCTGCCCTGGCAGATAAACAGCGTGAGAATGAACTTCGAAATAGCGAACCACGCTCCATCAATTTCCGCGCTGGCCAGATAGCGACCTTCGTTTCGATCCGTCAGAATTTGTTTGATCGAGACCTGCGGCCAGCTTTCAGATGAACTGGCGCTCACGGTCGACGTAAAGCAGTATTCCTTTGCGGACATAACCTCGACCCCCAAACCAGCAGCACAACGCGCAACTCCCTCGGATTCCGCCGAAACATAGATTCGCGCATCCTGCTGCGGCGATGCATTCGCATCCAACGCCCGGCTCGAGCGTGCATCCAACGCGGCAATGATCCGGCCGAATACCTGTTCCGCGAACTCAGCCGAATGGTAGAAGTGATCCTGTTCGCCCGCCCGCTTTGGCAGCGATGCCAGAGCCTTTGCTCGAGCCAGCTTTAGTTCGAGGCTCCCGCGACTGGCAAACGTCTCCTCGAAAGTCAGACTTGACCACGAACTCAACGGCGATATCAGTTTGTCCACAGCAAGGTTGGACAGCAGATCCGCGGCAAATCCGTACGAGATTCCATATGGTGAATAACCTTCAGGCCGAGGCGCGAGTAGCAACGCGTCCTCTTTGAGAGCATGAGCCAGCCGCCCGATCAAGCCACGATATTGACCCAGGAAATCCACATGCGTGCGGCCAAGGGAGCTAAGTTGACGGCCTTCATCTTCTCCGCCTTCGAGGAAAAGATGTTCAGTCATGGTGGCGGGCGTCAGCACATCGAGACGCGTGACGAACAACTCGATATCCGACGACACTCCCTGCAGGATTGCGTCGGCTGAGTCCAAGCGCAATTCCGCGTTTGGCTTTTGATCTGCCGCGGCGCACACTTTTTCGTATTCCTTAAGCAACCCGACCAAATCGCGCAGGAGGAGCGCCGTGTCCATCGAGTTTGAGTTGCGCGCGATCGCCAAATTTTCGGGATCGTCGATGGAGCGGCCGGTCTCCAATGCTCGGTAGAGCACCTGTGAGCGCAAATGCCCTCCCGCCAGCTTTGCGCCAGCGACGTGAATACCAAGACGCTCGGAATCCGTGAACGAGCTAGAAATGTGTTCCGCGATGCGGAAGTAAGGGTCCAGGTGCTTGGTGAGCGCGCCCTGCGCGGTTTGCACCAGCCAGCGGACATCGCGAACGATAACCGCTCGGTTTCCTCCGTTCGCATCAGGCTCGTTTAACCTGTCCAGAAGCGCCTGAAGTTGCTGCGAGCGATCGCCTGCCAGAGCATTGCCTTCGTCCCAAATGCGCAGGCTAAGATTTTCGAGTTGGCGAATCAGGAACGCCGAATAGATGATCTGTGCCCACATAAGGCGCCCACTCCGGCCCGGCCATCGGTTCGTGCCCCAGTGTTCATAGGCTCGGATGATCAGATCGAGCGGATCGAACTCGATCGAGAATTTATCGAGATGGATGGGTTCGAACCCGTCGGCCAAGTGCATGGCCCACAGTTGGCCCTTCAGCTGAACCAATTCGGCAGACAAGCCCGGTAAACCGAAGAAGCAATCCTTCAGCAAACGGTCAAAATAGGCTCGATTGCGGATACGCTCCGCTTCCTTGCCGCGAACATTCAAAAGCGTCTCTTCGATTCTGTCGACGATTTCGCGGCGGCGTATGAGGAATTGCTCCAGGAGAGCCACATGCGCGGAAAAGGAGACCTGAGTGGGCATGTTGGATGGATCGGCCATCGGTTCAGGCGATCAGGCGGCCGCCGTCCACCATAAGGATCGATCCGGTGGTGAATTCGCTTTCGACAAAATAGCGGACGGCATTGGCGATTTCTTCCGGAGTGCCAAGCCGCTGAAGCGGAATTGCTTCGCGCAACGCAGTTGCCTCCGCCTCAGTGGTCTTCTCAGGCAGAAGAACCGCTCCTGGGCAAACACAGTTCACCTGCACCTCGGGCGATAACTCCAAAGCCAGTACACGCGTCATGTAAATCAGCCCTGCCTTCGAAACCAGGTAAGGCAGATACTCGCGATAAGGACGGATGCCCGCCGAATCGCCGATGTTAACGATGTGGCCGCCAGCCGCGCTTGCCTTCATGGCAATACCGAGTCGCTGCGAAAGAAGAAAAGGTGCGCGGAGATTCGTCGCGAGCACGCTGTCCCAGACTTCCGATGCGATCTCACCGAGGGGCGTCTCGTAGTAGACGGACGCGCTATTCACCAGCACGCGAAGCAAGGAACCGGTATGGACGAGAATTTGATCCGCTACATCTGCGACCGATTTCGCATCCGTCAAATCGACCGCCAGCGCGCGTGCGTCCACACCCAACGCCTTGAATTCAGCAATTGCGGCTTCGGCTGCGGCCACTCCTGTGCGATAGGTAATCACCAAATTCATGCGCGCCTTGGCCAGCGCAAGGGCAATCGCGCGGCCCACTCGCACGTGCCCTCCGGTAACAACAGCCCAACTTCCTGCGAGAGAGCGGTTCAATCCGGCCATTTGTGCGTCTTCCAGTTCATTTGTGGAGGCGGGTTTCGATAGGTCGTCTCGTCGACAATTCCGGCCAACGCAAACGCCTTCTGCCGCTCAGCGCACTTGTTGCAAGCGTTGCCACAGTGTTCGCCATCAATGGGATTAACGCAAGACAATGTCAATTCCAGCGGCAACGATTGTCCAGCCCGGATGACCTCCTCTTTGGACAATCTGGAAAATGGCGCAAGGATGCTGAGCGACCGTTCAAACGTCTCGCCAAAGAGACTCTCGAACGCCGAGAAGAAACGCGGCGTCGCGTCCGGATACGGATTGCCCGCCAGAAGGCCTAACGCAATCGCGGAGGCACCGTGAACGTAGGCATATAGCGATGCAACGCTAAGCAAGGCGAGGTTACGTCCCGGTATGAAATTCGCGCGGTAGCCTTCGGAAAAAGCCGGCTGATAGCCGTGCTCGCCCCAATGAACGTCGAGCAAATCGCGCAGTGGCACCGAACGCTCAGCAACCGGAAGAATATTCGGCATCGCGAGCGCGTTGACGAAACGCCGAAGCGCCGCGTACTCCGCGTCTTCCCAGGGATGACCATTTCGGATAAAGAGCGGATGGATTTCGATAGCGAATTGGGCAATGCAGGCTATGAGAGCGCAGGAATCGAGTCCACCCGAGGCCAGCACCACGACTTTGCCACCGTTGCTTGTGACGACCTCGCGCAGTTCGTTTTCGCCTGGCCAAACACCCGCATTGCTTCGATCGAAATTGGCCGGGATTTCCATTCTCATGCGATTCGCGGGCAAATTGTATAACGGGCACCCTGAAGATTCGCAACTTCGATGTGGTGTCCCCATTTTTTGGAGCAACTGCGTCCGTTCGCGGTAAGCCTACATGCGTAGGAGAAATACACATTAACCGGAAACTGGTGCTGGAAGTTCGCTGCCGAGGATCAACTGAAGCCAGTTGGGTGCCAGGAAGGAGAATTGGAAAGGCGCATCTTTGTTGATCGGGGCCGGTTATGCCGGCCCCAATCCATTTGGCAGTTATTGTTAGGCGAGCGCCGAGCGGCAATATGCAAGGCACTTCGCGACTTCCTTCACGGCGTCCGATCCCTCTGGTATTTCGTACTCCAGCTCAATTGTCGCCGGAATCGGCCACTTGTTCTTCTCCACCAGCTGCAGAATCTGCTTGATCGGCGTATCGCCTTCCCCCCACGCCAGGTTCAGCGAGCAGTGCTGTGGAAGCGTACGATCTTTCAGGTGGAAACTCGCGACCCGGCTGTGGAACTTGTTCAGAAAGTCCATGGGCGTGCCGCCGATTTCGCCTGCAGCCACGTAGTGGCCGAAGTCGATATTCGCTGCGTTGCCCTTCGACGCCGCGAAGGCCTCGTCGAATGCATCCATCCTGCCCTGCAGGTGCGTGTGGTACGCCGCCAGCATGCCATTGCGGAGCGCCGCGTCTCCTACTTTCTTCAAAGTGGCCGTGGATGTATCACTGTGCGCCGGCAATTCTGCTGTCAGGTGCGTTGCGCCCAAAGTCTTGCCGATTTGGAACTGCTTATCGAGCAGGTCATTGTCCGCGTTCACTTCGAGGATCTTGACGGCATAGATCGAGACGCCGGCGTCGTTGTACATCTTCTTGAGGTCCTTGAAAACGTCCAGCGAGACTCCAAGTTGCCATTTGCGAAGCTCATCCTGCGCAGCCTTCTGTGCCGCTTGTTGCTCGGGCGTCATTTGGCCTCGTCCGCCGCGACCCCGCGCCGCTGCGCCTTCGGGAGCCGCCCCACGGCCAGGAGCGGCCGGGCAGGCCTTTCCGTCCCACGACGGCTGTCCGGGGACGGCCGGGCCGGGCTCAGCTGCCGCCTGAGGTCCGCGCCCTCTGGCAGGGAAGCCGCCAAACCCACCGCGGCCATTGTTCGGAGGCGTGAAGCCCGTCTTCTTATATGCGTAATCCCAGCACGGACCGTTCATCAACTCGCATGCGCTGAGGCCGGCACTCGTGATATAGCCGAGTGTCGCTTCCGCGCTCTGATCGGGCATGCTGCGGAAACTGTAAGTGATCACGCCAATCTGCACGCCATTGATTTTGGAATTCGGCTTTTCTGCCGCAAAGAATCGCCGTGGATCGGCCAGAATCGCCGACGCCACAGGGAGAGTGCCTAATGCAAACTTCCCGAAATCGCGCCTCGAATATTTCATGTACGCTCCTTTGTTAAAGCCTCGCCCTGCAAATAAATTTCCTACTTCTCTGCCCCACCCTTAGTGGCCGCCGACCGCGGATAGCCGCTTTTCCGCAGCCGATGCCTGGTTCAACACGAAAGCAAATAGCTGATCCCCCTAGGAGCCAATAGATACGGGTGACCGTCCAGCAGGTACGTCTCCGGTGCGTTTCCAGCGGCCCCGATCTTCGTGTGCCAGAGAGTTTTACCTGTCGCGGGCTCTAACGCAACCAGATAATTTCCGTCACCGCTGACAAGAAGTTTGCCGGCCGTTGTGCGTAAGCCAACGCTTCCTTCCGTCGCGTGGCGCCACACGATCTTGCCCGTTTTGTAATCAATCGCGTCGATATTCGCGCCGTATGAAAAGACCGCGCCTCCCGCGCCGCCAAGACCCATGGACCCGCGCGGATCGGGGTCACTGCGCAAAACAAAAAACTTGTAGAGTTGACGTGCCGATCGCAAAAATCGTTACACCAAACGGTGTGCTTATCTGCAGCATCTGCGACAGGCGCTATGACACAAAATGTGTCCATACGATTATGCAAAATGCGTCCATAATGGTTACGCAAGTTGGGCCCACAAATCTACGCAAAGTGGCGCAGGCGACGTAACGCAAAAAGCCACAAGTGGCGCCATAAACCTGCTTAAAGCGCCGCTTATGGTCCCACTTGGCGCATTAAAAATCGGGCCACCAGCGATCACGTACTAGAACGCTGGTGGCCCGTAGAAGAATGCTCCGCTTTAAAATTCGAAGCGGATGTTGCCGGACAGAATGCGGTATCCGGTAGTTGAGGTTGCCTGCCCGAGCTTAGTGTTGTTGGGCGTCTGACTGTAT
The DNA here is from genome assembly GCA_963753205.1 of uncultured Acidobacteriota bacterium. Classification (GTDB taxonomy): domain Bacteria; phylum Acidobacteriota; class Terriglobia; order Acidiferrales; family UBA7541; genus Palsa-295. The sequence goes on from CAVWBL010000014.1 coordinate 147,632, forward strand.
ATCAGTGACGAGGCACCGACCGCATTGGGATTAGCAAGGCCGCATGGGTTGCCCTTAGCGTTGCAGAACGTGGTCAGGTAGGTCACTGAAGTGTTCACACCGGTGAACTGCGGATGGTTGAACGCATTATAGGCTTGGAACTGGAACCTAAACGCGCGTCGCCCTTCCTTGCCGATCGGGAATCGCTTCTCGAGCGTCAGGTCAAAGTTATTCAGCCCGTGCCCATAGAACATGTCCTGTCCGACGGTGCCTAGGCAGGTTGCGGTGCAGCCGGTGTACTTCAGGCCGCCGGCTCCGCCATTCGCAGTGGCTACGAATGAAGCGGACTGTACCGGAGGAGCAAAGGCACAGGGATTGAAGATGTATTTCACGCCAGGACCGGGCGTGCCCCAGCTCGTGCACGATCCAAAGTCAATGGCGGTCAGATTGCCCTCACCGCCCACGTAATTCGGCCGTGCGGTTTCACTACCGGACCCGGTGACGTCACCACCCGAGTAGCTAGGTGTAAACGGCGCTCCGGACTGGAAAGTCGTGAGACCCGAGAAGGTCCAGTTGTCCAGCGCAAAGCCGAGGAAGGCGTTGTCCCACTTTTTCGTAATGTTCGGGAGATCGTAAGAGTAGTTGATCAACAGACTCTGTCGCCGATCCGTGCCAGACGGCCCATAATAACGGGCGTTGTTCTGAGCGGGGGTCAACAGCGAATCATATGTCCCCAATGTCAGCGCCTTCGACCATGTGTAGGCAAAACCTAGCAAGAGGCCGTTTGAGAGGCGCCGGTTGACAGAAACGTCCAGTGCGTTGTAGTTCGTGTAACCCAAGAACGCCTCCTGATTGACGTCCTGCCAGCCGGGATAAACTGTCCTCTCGAGAGCGCTGCCATTTTGGGTGAGCGGCTGTCCCGTAACTGGGCTGATATCTGTGAAGTCAGCGCCTAGCGGGATTGGGTTCAGGTTAAGCCTGAGATTCGCGTGACGAGTAAAGTTGCCTGTCCACGCGACATCTACGACGGTATTGAAGCCAACGTCTTGTTGAATGCCAAAGCTACCATTGCGAACGACGAGCCACGGCACCGGGCCACTGAAGAAATTGACCGTAGCGGGCGAGATCAAGCCGCCGGTTCCAGCGGTCTGGATGCCCTGAAGGCCCGTCGTACCGGCGGGGCAGGCCGCTGCACCGCTGGAGATGCAGTCGAAGTTGTCCGCCTGAGTGAAGGCAACAGGCGGCGCACCGGACATACCATAGACTTGGTTGCCGTCGAGCCGATTGAAGAAGGCTCCAAAACCTCCGCGAATCGCCGTCTTGCCATTGCCGAAAACATCATAAGCAAAGCCGATGCGCGGGCCAGGAGCAATCGCACTGGTTGTGTAAGGATTGCCGGTGCCGATGGCTTTCATGCCATTGGCCGCATTGCCGCTGCCCGGTACGTACGCACCGATATCGGAACTGGGGTACTGCTTTCCGCTCATATCTCCGGGTACCACGGACCTCTGATTGGCGGCGCTACAAGGAGCGGTAGAACCGGGCGCGCAAGCGGGAACGAAAATTGACGGGACGGCGCTGGCGCTGAACAGAGAAGGCACGAACTCGGCGAAGGTACCATTGGCATCGTACTGTGGCGTTTGATGGTAGAAACGGATACCGAGGTCGAGCGTTAGCCTCCGTGTGACGCGCCAGTTATCCTGGACGTAAAATTCCAGGTTCTGGTATTTGACGTCAAAGACCGTCCGCTGCGTCTGCTGGGTGTAGGAGTTATAGTAACCGAGCAGCATATTAGCGTAGCCGTCGCCGCAGGTGACTCCTTGCGGGCACGAGCCAAACGCCGTGTTCACGGGATTGGTTGTGCTCGTACAAAAGCTGAAAGAACCCGTGTAGGCGTTACCGGCCGGCTGAACCTTTGAGTTCGTCTCCCAGTAGACGCCCATTTTGAACTGATGCTGGCCGACCACTTTGCTGAGGTTGTCCTCAATCGTCCAGATCGGGTTGTCGTTGAAGTATGGGGAAGTGCCGACGGCAAAGCTCATTTCGGCGTTTTGACCGCCGCCAGCAGAAAACCCGGGTAGAAGATTAAACATGTCATTCGCATTGCCAGGGGTGGTGCCTTTCGAACCGTCAGCAAGTGCATGGTATTGGTTCAGCGGGAAGAGAACGGGAGGATTTAATCCCGGATTGTACTTACTTCCCCTGCTCCGCTCGAGGATTTGGTCTGGACCGAGATACCAAGACCAAGTGTTCCAGTCCTCGCCAACCGTCGCCTCATTGACGAGTGTCGGCGAAATCGTCCAGACCGCGGAGCCGGCATAGCCGTGACCCGGGTTCGGGTGGTCAACCACGTTGACTGGGTTGCCTGACTGACCATTTAGTCTCGGCTCGTTGCCGACAAAGCCGATGCCGTTGTACAGCGAGGCCATGTCGTCGTAATCGCGGATATAGCGAAAGTACGCCGTCAGCTTCGAGGTCGGGTTTACGTCGATGCGAAGCGTGTCATTGCGACGCGCATGGCTAGCCGAACTCTGCGAGAAGAAGTTATATTGGTTAACAGCCGATGACCCCGGGGCAGGCGTATAGTTTGGCGCCGGAAAGAAGGAGAGCATTTTCTGCCCTTGAGGGTCTATGCGGCTTGCCGGAATGCAATTGTTCGGGAACGGTTGGGGCTGGTGAGTGACGGGATCCAAATTAAGAGGGTCGAGAAGGTCGATAGGCACACCCTTATTGTTCACCAAACCACTAAAGTCTCCGCTTCCTGCGGGACACGTCGCACTTCCCGGGCCAAGACCGATCTCGTTCAGCGTGGGTACCGTGAATGCCGCTGCACCTGAGACTGCGCTCCCAGATGCCGTTGAGGGCGGTGCAAATTGGCTTGTGTATTCCTGCGAGAGAAGAAGAACAAGCGCTTCTTTTCCGTGTTGAAGTGGCCGGGAATGTAAACCGGGCCACCGATGCTGTAGCCGCGCACGTTATAGCGGTACTTCGCGCGGGGCGTGATGCCGTAGCAACCGGTGCACGCGGCATTGGGCGATGAGGGGTTGAAGTTGTTCTTATTGAACCAATCGTTTGCATTCATCCAATTGTTGCGGTAGTTGTACCAGCCGCTGCCGTGGAACTGCTGTGTGCCGCTCTTTGTCACAACCGTAATGGTGCCGCCTGAGTTCCGGCCGATACTCGGCCTGATAGTTGGAACTCAATACCTTGATTTCCTGGACCGAATCCATATTCGGCTCAAAATGCACTGTACCGTTCGAGCCGGTATCCAAATCGGTGATTCCATCAACCGTGAAGTTCTTCGCCGAACTATTGCCGTTGATCGTGAGCCGCCGATATCGTTCGGTGAAGTGACGTCACGGGCGTTGGATGTGTCGACGACACCGGGAACTAGATTAAGGGCGCCAAAGAGGTCGCGACCGCGAAGCGGAAGCGCGTTCGAGATCTCGGAGTCGGTAAGCTCGGTGCTCTTCTCGCTGCTGGAGGTCTGAACCGGCGTAACAGCGGCGCTGACGGTCACTTCCTGCGTCATCGCACCGATTTCGAGAGCGATCTTGCCCAAGTCGCGCGTCTCGCCTTGGCCGACTTCAATGTTTGTAGTCGTGCTCTGCTTGAATCCTTGGGCGGTTATGGTGACTGTGTACACGCCGGGACTGAGGTTAGGAAAATGGAAGACGCCACTAGCGTCTGCCGTCGCCGTGCGAACCGTGCCGGTAGCTGTAAATGTTAGGACTACGTTTGCGCCAGGAACAATTGCGCCGCTTTGATCGACGGCCGTGCCAATAATTGAACCGGCGACCGTCTGGGCTTGCGCGGAATTTGCAAAGAGGAAAGCCAGAGAGAAGCAGGACCACCCCTATTCGCTTGATCAAACTACCCTCCACACCCGCATTCGGTGCAGCCTCTCCAAGTACGAGCGGACCATCGGCTTTTCTATACAGATAAGGAAAGAAACTCGCCGAACGTCCACACGGCCACATCCGTGATGATGGGCCTCTCTGTAGATTAATTACTTCCGGTTCAGTCAAGCGGAATGCGGTAAAGTGCACGACACGAAATATAAAACCAACCATTGACGCGAGATACATAAAAAGCTCCCGGAACGTAAAGCGAGGTATCGATACCGACGCACTACATAGCTTTCGCTCTTGGAAGGCGACTTCGCGTTTTCAATGCTTGCTTCGCTCCGTAAAACGGAGCTATACTCCCGCCAATTTTTGGGGAACCTAGGGGGGACGTATGTCTTCAACGAAGGATTTCCATTTGCCGGGAAATGGATCCGCTGCCAGTTTCCCGCATCCAGCATATTCGGCGACGCAACGGGAAATGGTGAAGGAGCAACTCGAGCGCATCCTCGCCAGTTCGCTCTTTAGAAACAGCAGGCGGTTTCCCGATTTCCTTCGCTACACCGTAAACCATGCACTCATCGGAGAAACGGAAGGCCTGAAGGAACGGACGTTGGGCGTCTCCGTCTTTGGCCGCGACCCGAATTATGATACGAGCACCGATCCTATAGTCCGCGTGACCGCCGCGGAAGTGCGGAAGCGCATTACTCAATATTACGAAGCGCTCGGACATGAGCATGAGATGCGGATCGAATTCGAGCGCGGTTCCTATGTTCCAGAGTTCAAGTTCTCGTATGACCACCCCCGGCACGAAACGCCTGCACCAGCGACGACGAACGAGAAGAGACAGCGATGGAACGCGAAAAATTGGGTTCTGATCGGCTGCGGCGTGACGCCGTGCCTGGCGCTTTGCATTTTTCTGCTTGGCAGCGCGCGTCAAACGGCGCTGGACCGATTTTGGGGTCCAGTCGTTTCTGCGGACTCTTCCGCCCTTTTATGCATTCCTGATCCGGTGGCTCCATCGTTTCGGCCAGGAGCGGATTCCGCTCAAGGCACAACAGGCTCGCTTTCCGCATTACAGACGTCTGCCTTAGTCCCTCACCTGGTGTCGCTTGGAGACTCCGTAGCGCTTTCGCTCGTTTCCGGCGTATTAGGCCGGAAGGGGCAGGATTTTCGAGTTCGCGCTACCGAGGATGTTACTTTGGACGATTTGAAAGAAGGCCCAGTCGTTCTGATTGGAGCATTTGACAACAAATGGACGATGCGGCTCGCGACAGGCCTGAGGTTCACCTTCGAACACGACAATTCTTCAGGTTACATCGCCGATCTCAAAAATCCTTCGTCGCGGCAATGGGAGGTCGCAGATCAGTTCAGGGTGGGAAACAGTTCGGTTGATTACGGGCTCATTTCGCGTGTTATCGACGCAACCACCGGGCACTCCGTGATTACGGTAGCGGGTCTCCACCATTTCGGTACGGAGGCGGCTGCGGAATGCCTCGCCGAAACCCCATGCCTCGAAGCTGCCGCCAAACTTGCGCCGGGCAATTGGAGGAAAAGCAACTTGCAAATCGTTTTGAAGACCACCGTGATCGGGCAAAATTCGGGCGAGCCGCAGGTGCTGGCTGCATACGTTTGGTAGGGCAGAGGACGCCGAGCGCTCCGCCGACCATAGAATGCAGCGCTTCTCACCTGCGGTCCGCGCCGTCCACAACGACTTCTCTGCAAACTCAGGTTCTTGCCGCGTTCAGAGCAGGGTGAAGCAGTGGAAGCTTACCAGTCCCAGTAGCACGCCCAGCGCACATCCCACCAGCACGTCACTGAGAAAATGCATGCCCAAAATAATTCGTGAAACGGCAATAAGGAAAGCCGCTGCGAGCAACACAGCCAGCAACTGCGGATAGAACAGGCCAAGCGGCGTCGCCACGGCGAATGCAGTGATTGAATGTCCGGAAGGAAAGGAATATTTGTCCGGCGGCAAAATGGAAGACCAGCAATGCGGTTCAATCTCGCATGGCCGTCTGCGCCGGCTGGAATGCTTCAGCACAGAAAAAATGAGGATTCCCGTTACGGCTGCCGCAGCTCCCGCGCCGATCGCGAAAAAGCGTTCCTTGCCGCCGAACATCGCCAGGATTGCGCCGGTCGCGTACCAAAGCCAGCCGTCGCCGCCACGCGTCATGGCGATCATCAGAATGCGAAACCATCGCGGAGCGCGCCAGCGATGAACACGGCGCATCAACCGGTGATCGTTGGACTCGATCTGGTTCCAAACCGCTTTTCGCACGGTCATCGCGCCCTCCTTATCATCCACCGCTTGCGATAGCCCGCTCCTGGAACGCTAAATGCTCTGTATGAATGTGATATGAAGGAACTGTTGCCTTACGCGGCTTGGGTTTGGACTGCGTCAGTACGCGGGCAGCCCATCGCCGGTGAAATGCTCTTTCTTGGCAATAGTTCATCGCCGTTGCGAGAGGTACCAGCAGGCCCAGCGGCGCAAGCAGCCTCGTCCAGGCCCTTTCACGCATCAGGCCGGCACTTATGATGAGCACATCGCGCGTGAGCCGCGCGAAGCTGCCGCAATCGCCGGCTGCGCGTCCCGTCCCCCTCTGCAATCCGGCGAAAAACTCTTCTTTGTTCCGCGCTCCCGGCACTTCGGTATAGGCCATGCCAACCGAAGGAAGCGCATGGGCGTCGCTGCCCCCGACGCCGACCTTATTCCACTGTTGTGCGAGACGCGCGGCGCTGGCATTTGCGCTTTCCAACATGTGGCTGTTGTGCGTCTCGATTGCCGGGAAGTACTCCTCGAACCAAGTGAAGTCCTCAAGCTCCCGGCGGACCAGTGAGACTGGAAAAGATATGGTTAATGCTGAAGAAGAGCTTCCGCTCCGTCAGATACATGATGAGCGACAAAATGTCGTTTTTCCTGCGCTGGAGCTGCTCGTGCTGGCGCTCATGGAAGTCGTAAACTCCGACGTGGACTTCCGTACCGCTGGGCATCCGGCACGTCAGCTCCTCGCTCAGGAAAAAGTCGGGATGGCGGCGAAGGGCCTCGGAACCCTCGATGCAATCGTGATCGGTTAAAGTAAAGAGGTTCATCCCGCGCCTGCGGAGGGTTGAGTACACCTCGTGCGGGTCGCTATAGCTCTCCCGGCAGAATCGCTTGACGAAAGGGGTGGTGCACAGTCCCGAGTAGTAAGAGTGGACGTGCATATCGCACTTCACGAGTACGAATGTAGAGATTCACTGTTACGGAGAGATGACAACGCCGCTAAACTTCTGAAAACGCAAGGGGTTACCTTTTTCGGCACCTAGTTTTCCACAATTTATGCGACTGTAATATTCCGGAGGGTTCGTCTTGCCAGAATCGCCGCGCATGGAACGCATCGAGTTCTGCTTTTTCGAAGCAGGCGGCGGACATCGCGCGGCCGCAACCGCTCTTCAAATGGCTGTTAAATCGCAGCAACTTCCCTGGGATGTGGAGCTTACGAACATTCAAGAGCTGCTCGACGAACTCGATATCCTTAAGAAATACGCCGGGATTCGCATTCAGGACTTTTACAACCGGATGTTGAGCAGCGGTTGGACGCTGGGAAGTGCCCAATTGCTGAAGGTGCTGCAATTCACGTTGCGGCTTTATCACCGTCCCACGGTTCAGCTATTCGAGAAGCTCTGGACGAAGGTCCAGCCGGACATGGTGGTGTCATTCGTACCGCACTTCAATCGCGCGATGTATGAGAGCTTGAATGCCGTTTTTCCCGGGAGACCGTTCGTCACGATCCTGACAGACATCGCCGACTATCCGCCGCATTTCTGGATGGAGCGCCAGGACCAATATTTCATTTGCGGTTCTGATCGGGCTGTTGCGCAGGCGAAGGCGTTGGGACATCGGGACGAAAAAATCTTTCGCGCCTCGGGAATGATTCTTCATCCACGCTTTTACGAGCCGGGAATCCAAGATCGCAATGCGGAACGTCAGCGGCTGGGATTGCGACCTGATTTGACGACCGGAATCGTCCTCTTCGGCGGACATGGCTCGAAAGAGATGCTGTGGATTGCCGAGCGACTCGATCGTTCGGGCTTGCCGCTCCAGTTGATTTTTATTTGCGGGAAAAATGAGAAGCTTGCCGCTGCGCTGAGAGCGCGGCAGTGGCGCATCCCCGTGTTCATCGAAGGATTTACGACGCGCGTGAATTACTACATGCAGCTCGCCGATTTTTTCATCGGCAAGCCGGGACCCGGAAGCGTGAGCGAAGCGCTGGCGATGAGGCTGCCAGTGATCGTCGAATGCAATTCGTGGACGCTGCCGCAAGAGCGATATAACACTGAGTGGGTGCTGGAAAAAGAGGTTGGCGTCTTGTTGCAGAATTTTCGCGGCATCGAGCCGGCCGTCGCGCAACTGATTCAGCCCGCGACGCTTGCGCGATATCGTGCAAATGCAGCCGCGCTCGATAATCGGGCCGTCTTCGAGATTCCCGGCATACTGCAGAAGATCCTGGAAACAGCCCGCGCAGCTAATCCAGCGCAGGCCGCAATCGCGTAACCGGCGATGGCAATTGCGTGCCGATGGTCTATGATCGTTTTCTGAGAGAGCGCTAGTCCGGACCGAAGAGACGATGCCGGCGAAGATCGAAGTAAAAAACGCGGGCGAGAATACTTACGCGGTTCGCGTGATCGAAGGCAACTCCGAATCTTCGCACCGCGTAACACTTGCAGAAAAGGATTATGCGCGCCTGGCAAATGGGAAGGTTTCGCCCGAGGAGATGATCCGCCGCTCGTTTGAATTTCTGCTTGAACACGAATCGAAGGAATCGATTCTTGAACGCTTCGACCTCACCGTGATCTCCCGCTATTTTCCACAATACGAACGCGAAATCAAAAGGCGCGTCACGTCCGCATAGAGCGGCAGGAGCATTCAGAACCTTATGCTCCCGCCGCTGCAGCGGCTATTCCATCTTATTGTGTCTGCCCAGAGGCCGCAGGTGCTTGATCGGCGCGCTTCGCGTAAAAAAACATGTCGCCGTTCTGCATCACGAGCCCTGTGATCTGGTGCTTGGAATCCCGCGTGAACGTGACGCGCGACGAATTACCGGACCATTCGGCCACGAATGAATCTTCGTTGATCGGCAGCAGAAGCGGCGTCGGCATGGGCGTGGCGTCGGCTGACGGTGCGGATTGCGGCGCCTGGCCGCGGCCTCCGCGACCGCCTCTACCTCTACCGCCCGTGAATTGCCGCCGCGTCATGAGGCCTTTGCCGGAGAGTTCGACGATGATTTTAGAATTTTCGTCCACGTCGTACGTGCCAGCATATGCGGCTAAATCGCTGGACGAAATGTCGATCGGCACATCAGCGGCATAATGAAGCGTGGGCACCGGATCGGGCAAGTTGCGTATCCAAACGTTTCTATACTGCACGGGCGAACCGTGATCTTGCAGCGTAATTGGATATTTATTCGGACCCGGCAAATACGGAGGTCGGTCGTGAAATGCAGTAGGACCGGTAGGCGTTGTATCGTCCTGCACGAGCACTCCGTTGAGCAGCACGGTCACATGCGCGGGAGTCATGAGATGTCCGCTTTCGTCGAAACGCGGGCGGCGGAAGATAATGTCGTACGCCTGCCATTCACCGGAGTTGCGCGAAGCCGTGACCAGTGGCGGATATTGGCCATAGATCGCGCCGGCGCCGCCGTCCGCATAAGTTTTGTTGCCGTCCATATCGAGGACCTGGATTTCGTAGCTGCTCATTAACATGATGCCGCTATTGCCTCGGCTCTGATCCATTCCGTGTGCGGGAGAAGGTTCTTTCCATTCGATATGCAGCTGGCAATCGCCGAAAGCCTGTTTGGTATGAATGTTCCCGGTGCCGGGTGCTATCTCAAATGCGCCGTCGACGACTTTCCACTTCGGCTCGTTTCCGTCCGCGCCTTGCCAGGCGGAAAGGTCCTTGCCGTCAAAAAGTATTGTCGCGTCTGATGGCGCGGCGCCGGGAGTAGCCCCGGGAGTGACCGCAGTAGGCACGGGACGATTCACGTCATTGGGCAGCCATTTGTCATTTTGCGAAAAAGCAGCTGCAGCGCACAGCGAAACTGCAAGAAGAAGTGCCCAAACCTTGCCACTCATTATTTCCCTCCGATTTTTCCTCGCTGCTGCTGCGCATCACCGAAAAGACGCAGGTGTATGGCGTGGTTCGCAGCAATCGCGCCGACTATAGCACTGACGCGCTAACTGTCAATGCATCCGGCATTCTATCTTGATAAGGGACATCCGTGCGGCCTCCGGGCATCGCATGGGTTCATGCGCTTTTGTTCTCGGTCTCCTCAAAAACCGGATATCTCAGCTGTCAATTTGACCCGACATAATATGCGCTGACGGGAGTACACGCTGTACACGCTTCCTCCGGTTGAATCCCCGTCGAGGGCTGTGATAGCATCCCGGCTCTGCCGCCCCTGTGTTCCACGGGCGTAGGTTCACGGGGAAGCAAGACCCGCCGAAGCGAACTCCGGTGAAGCGGGCCATCGCGCATCAGCAGAAAGCGTGATGATCATCGCAACGCGCAGCGCCAACTCGTCCCGCCTCACAATCTCTCGCGAAATGCCTGTCTTGCGGACAGGACGATTCCGTCTCGATACCGAAGCAGCTCCTATCCTGGCAGTGCTTTTGCGCTACGCGACGCCCGTTGCAACACAGACCGACGTGCCCGCCGTGCTTCCCTCCTCCGGACGCGCCCGCCCTGAAGTCATACGTTTCCCAAAAGAGAGAGGTGACACATGAAATCGTATGAGACCGAAGGAATCCGCAACCTGGGCATTGTAGGCCACGGCGATACGGGGAAAACCCAGCTCGTGTCGTCGTTGCTATTCACCGCCGGGATGACGCAGCGCCTGGGAAAAGTTGTGGAAGGCACGGCACCGACGGACTGGGACGAAGAAGAAGTTGCGCGGAAGATTTCGATTCAGACCGGAATCGCGTATGCGGAATGGGCGCCTACGGGGCAGACCGAAAAAAGAAAGATCAATTTTCTCGATACGCCGGGATACTCCACCTTTATCAATGATACGAAGGCGTCACTGATTGCAGCGGACGCTTCGCTGATCGTGGTGGACGCGCTTGCGGGCGTGCAGGTGGTGACGGAGAAGGTGTGGGACTATGCGACCGAATACGATCAGCCGCGCGCGTTTGTGATCAATTGGATGGATCGCGAGCTTGCAACTTTTGAGCGCGCGCTGAGGTCACTGCAGGAAGTTTTCGGGCGCGGGGTGGTACCCATTCAGTTGCCGATTGGCGCAGATAAGAATTTTCGGGGCGTTGTCGATCTGGTGACGATGAAGGCGTTGATTTACACGCCTGACGGCGACGGCAAAGCCAGGGTCGAGGAAATTCCCGCGGATATGCTGGAGATGGCGAAAACCGCGCATGAAGAGCTTGTGGAGATGGTGGCGGAAGGCGAAGACGATTTGATGCAGGAGTTTTTCGAAAAAGGCACGCTGCCAGCCGAGGATTTAAAGAAGGGATTACGCGAAGAGCTTCTGGAGAAAAAGATTTTCCCGGTGCTCATGAGTTCGGCGCTTCACAACATCGGCAGCGACGCGATTTTGGATTTTATAGCTGAGATCTGCCCGTCGCCCGCATGCGGGGGCGAGGTCGTGGGTTATGACACGCCGGATCGCGCGGCGCAAACGACGGAGCATCAGATCAAACGGAAGGTTTCCAGTGCGGAGCCCGTTTCGATTTTCGTTTTCAAGACGCTCGCCGACCCCTTCGCAGGCCGAATCACATACTTCAAGGTGATGTCCGGCTCGCTGAAAAATGATGCGACGCTCACCAACTTTAATCGGAGCTCGCAAGAGCGCCTGCAGCACATTCAGACGGTGCAAGGCAAAACGACGACCGAGGTGCCTGCGTTGAACGCGGGAGACATCGGCGCCGTGATGAAATTGAAGGACACGGTTTCGGGCGAAACGTTAGGCGATAAGAACGCGCCGATTTTCTATCCCGGCGCGCGGATTCCGGAGCCGTCGATTACGTTTGCGGTTGAGCCGAAAACGCGGGCGGACGAGGATCGCATCGGCGTAGCGATTCACAAGGTTCTCGAGGAAGATTTGGCGCTGCGCTTCGGTCGCGACCCGCAGACGAAGGAGTTTTTGCTGAGCGGGTCGGGACAGCAGCATATCGAGGTGGTGGTGGCAAAACTGAGGAAGCGCTATCACGTCGAGATGACGGTGAAGCCGCCGAAGGTGCCCTATCGCGAGACGATTCGCGGCAAAGCGGACGCGGAAGGCAAGCACAAGAAGCAGACGGGCGGACACGGGCAATTTGGACTGTGCCGCATCAAGATGGAACCGCTGCCGCGCGGCAAGGGTATCGAGTTTGTGGACGATATTTTCGCGGGCGCAATTCCGAAGAACTGGATTCCTTCGGTTGAAAAAGGCGTTCGCGATTCGGCCGAACGCGGATATCTGGCCGGCTTTCCTGTGGTCGATTTCCGGGTGAGCCTTTATGACGGGAAATATCACGATGTGGATTCGAGCGACATGGCATTCAAGATTGCCGGGTCGCTTGCATTCAAAGAAGCGATGAAACAGGCCAGGCCAGCCCTGCTCGAACCAATTATGCACGTGGAGGTTTATGCGCCGGATCAATATTCGGGTGACCTGATGGGCCATCTGAGCGGGCGGCGCGGAAAAATCAGCGGCAGCGAAGTGCGCGGTCACAACGTGATCATCAAGGCGCAGGTGCCGCTCTCGGAAATGCTGAGTTACGCGAACGAATTGACTTCACTGACGCAGGGGCGGGGCAGCTACTCGATGGAATTCTCGCATTACGATTTCGTGCCGTCGGAACTGGCTGAAAAAGTGATTGCGGCGCACAAGCCTCATCATGCCGGGGACGAGGAGGCGGAGGCGGTTACGGCATAGCAGGGCGGAGGCAAAGGAGGTACAGAAAGCAAAGGAGGTGGGGGAGAAAGAGCACGGCCGTGCTTGGCGGTGGAGCCTTAGGACTGGCTCCATGTTCGTGACAACGGAAAACGGAGCAACGCTGCGAGTTTCCACACTTCAAATTGTATTACGAGAGTTGCCTCGAGAACGCCTCCGGTGAATCAGTGTGCGCCAAATAGTCTGGGAAGGAAGAAGCCTGTGCTGCGGCGATGTTCTTCGAATGCCGGGCCGAATTCGCCGGCAAGCAGGGCCTCTTCTTTTCGCGCTTTGGACCAAAAAGCGACGAGGTAAAACGCCAGTGCGAGAATCGCCGCATAGCGGCCAACGGCGAGGCTGGTTCCAGCAATCGCAAGAATGATCCCCGTATAAATCGGATGACGAATTCGGGCGTACGGTCCGCTGCGGATCAATTGATGATCCGATTTCAGTGCGACCGTTGAACTCCAGTACTTGCCGATATGAACCCGCGACCAAATCGCGAAAAGCACGCCCAAAACGGTCACCGCAGCGGCAACCCAGGCGATCCAGAGCCTCTCGGGCACAAATCGCAGACTCAGCGGACCAAGCCGTGGATCATCCGCTCGGATTAACAAAAAACAGGCGACGGCTACGATTAACACGCGCCCCAGCACTCCGGAGCGCCCTTCTCCTCTGGCAATGCGTTTCGCCGTAAAGCTCGAGACACCCCAAAACACGAGAAACACGATCCACGTACCGGTAATCACACTGCCAATCAGAACCCCGGGATTTAGTCGCATCGATATTCCCCGCTCGATGATCCGTAAATACTCAACTCTTTATACGCAGCAAGCGCACGCAGACTTTCAGGCCTACACTTCTTAGGATTTGTGTCCCATAAATGTCAAGCGCCTTCGTAGCGAGCGAGTTCGACAAATTGGCGCTTGCGAATTGCGGACGATTTGCGGCACGCTTTGGGCGCCATGAAAAATCCCAGCAAGCGGCACGGCAATTCGACGCAGGCGATTCACGTCGGCGAGGATAAATTTCGCATAAGCGGGCCGGTCGGCGTATCAATCGCGCGAACGTCCGGATTCACATTCGCGACCGTGGACGAGATGAGGCGCTGGGCCGAGGGCAACAGTTCGGTCTATATCTATACGCGCTATGGCAATCCGACGCTGGCCGTCGCCGAAGCGAAACTGGCTGCACTGGAGCGCGGCGAAGCGGCTGTGGTGACCTCTTCAGGCAGCTCGGCAATTTCGTCGGCATTGCTCTCGCAATTGCAGGCGGGAGACGAAGTGATCTCGTCCGCGCAGATTTATGGGGGTAGTTATCGCTTGTTGCGGGATATCTTTCCGCGTTTTGGCATTCGCGTCCGCTTTGTCGGACCAGACTTGTCCGGGATCGAGCGTATGGTGACGCCGCGGACGAAGGTGCTCTACATCGAGACGCCAACGAATCCTTCCTTGCGGCTTGTCGATTTGCGTAAAGCGGCAGATTTTGCGCGCGAATGGGGATTGGTATCGATCATCGACAATACCTTCGCCACTCCTGTGCTGCAAAAGCCGCTCGAATTCGGATTCAATCTTGTGGCGCACAGCGCGAGCAAATATCTCGCGGGTCATTCAGACATCATTGCCGGCGCGGTGATCGGAAGTAGCGAGCTGATCAAGCAAGTTCGTAGATACGTGATTTACCTTGGCGGATCGATGGATCCGGGCGCAGCTTTTTTGCTCATTCGCGGCTTGAAGACGCTGGAGGTGCGCGTCGAAAAACAGTGCAAGACGGCGATGGCGGTAGCGAAGTTTCTGGAACGACATCCCAAAGTGGCGCGCGTACGGTATCCAGGGCTCACGTCGCATCCCGATCGGAAACTGGCAAGAAAGCAGATGGGCGCGTTTGGCGCGATGATGTCATTCGATATTAAAAACGGGCTGCGAGGCGCGCGAAGCTTTGGCGACCGCATCCGCGTCTTTTTGCTTGCCACCAGCCTGGGCGGCGTCGAATCGCTGGTGAGCTTGCCGATTTACACTTCACATTTTGGAATGAGTACGGATGAACTGCGTGCGGCTGGAGTGGAGCCCGGGACCGTGCGACTTTCCATCGGATTGGAAGATGCGGACGATCTGATCGAGGATTTGCGGCAAGCGCTGCGGTGAAGGCCGCACAACAATAATCCGCATCTGAAATGACTAAATATCTTATCCGATTACGCTGATGCGGACGAAGCGCGTATAATTGCTCGGCTGATGTAATCTTCAGCAAAAGGTGGACTTATGACTCAAACTTCTGGACAAGGAGCCGCTCCCCAGATGGCGCACACGCTACCTGCTCTTCCGTACTCGTTCGACGCACTCGAGCCCTACATCGACGCCAAAACGATGGAAATTCATCACGATAAGCACCATGCCGCTTACGTGAACAATTTGAATAAGGCACTGGAGGGACACGCCGATCTGCAAAATCTCTCCGTCGAGCAACTGCTCGCGCAGATCAACAAGGTGCCGGAGAACATCCGCACGGCCGTCCGCAACAACGGCGGCGGACACATGAATCATTCGATGTTCTGGAAGATCATGAAGAAAGGCGGAGGCGGCGAGCCGAGCGGCGAACTGGCAGACGCGATCAAGAGCGCTTTCGGCAGCTTCGCCGACTTCAAGACGAAGTTCAATCAGGCCGCGACGACGCGCTTCGGCTCCGGCTGGGCGTGGCTGCTCTTCCGCGACGGCAAGCTCGCGGTGGAATCAACGGCCAACCAGGACAACCCGATCATGGACGGCGGCAAGGCCTTCTTTGGACTCGACGTCTGGGAGCATGCTTATTATTTGAAGTATCAGAATAAGCGCCCGGACTACATCGAGGCTTGGTGGAACACGATTCACTGGGCGCAGGTGACAGACAACTTCGCAAGCGCCAAGAAATAACCACGTCGCTTACAGCCGTTTTTGGCGAGCGCCGCTCCGGTTAGCAGACCGGAGCGGCCGCACTAGAGGGCATTCCATCG
Source organism: uncultured Acidobacteriota bacterium (assembly GCA_963753205.1). GTDB lineage: Bacteria > Acidobacteriota > Terriglobia > Acidiferrales > UBA7541 > Palsa-295. Next base: position 163,351 of record CAVWBL010000014.1, read on the forward strand.
CCGCAAGCTACTGCCACCATTGCCCTTAGCGACGCCGCAGGACACCTGCCTTAGCATAAGCGTTAACCGTTCCATTTTACGCATGTCGCCTCTTGACGACTGCGCCGAAACCTGTAAACTGCATTTTCGCCATGGCAACGGCGCCCAATCCGATTGAAGATGTCTTGCGGGATTTCCAGTTCCCGCAGCGTGAGGCGGCCTTTTTCTACGGACTCTTTCTGCGCGGCCATTCACCTGAAAAGCTGCGGCGCGATATAGAGGTGCCGGCGACTGTTTTGGCAAAGTGGGATAAAGAGGTCGCGCACGAGCCGCAATTGCGAGAGTTGCTCGACCGAATGGTCCGGTACCGCCGGCACGTTCTAGCTATCTTTGAAAACCTTATCGGCCACGATTCGACTCCGCAAAGAGTTCAGTAATTCGCTTTCACCCGAGAGAATCCGCAGCAGCGATGCTTCGCCTGCACTGCCTAGGCTAGGCGCTCGATAATCGTGGCGATTCCCTGCCCTACACCAATGCACATCGTGCAGAGCGCGTAGCGGCCGCCGGTGCCTTCGAGTTGACAAAGTGCGGTCGTGACGAGTCGGGCGCCGCTTGCGCCGAGCGGGTGGCCAATGGCGATGGCACCGCCGTTTGGATTCACGTGCCCCGCATCGTCGGGAAGGCCGAGGCCGCGCAGAACAGCCAGGGATTGAGAGGCGAACGCCTCGTTCAACTCGATCACATCCATCTGCGAGAGTTGCAAGCCTGCAAGCGCGAGAACTTTTTGTGCTGCCGGGATCGGCGCTATCCCCATGATTCGCGGCGCGACGCCGGCCGCTGCCGATGCGATAATGCGCGCGCGCGGATGCAGGCCGTTAGCCTTCGCCGCCTCTGCGGAAGCGAGCAAAAGAGCGCAGGCCCCGTCGTTGACGCCGGACGCGTTGCCGGCCGTGACGGTGCCATTCGCTTTTACGATGGGCTTCAGCCGCGCGAGCCCTTCGTACGCAGAATCCGGACGCGGGTGCTCGTCTTGCTCCACCCAAATTCCCGGGCCGTTTTTTTGCGGCACTTCCACAGGCGCAATCTCTTTGCTGAAAAATCCTTGCGCCTGTGCGGCGGCCGTCCTCTGCTGGCTGCGCAGCGCGAAACGGTCCTGATCCTCACGCGAAATATGGAATTCCTCGGCTACGTTTTCCGCGGTTTCGGGCATGGAGTCGACGCCGTACTTCACCTTCATTTGCGGATTGACGAAGCGCCAGCCGATTGTCGTGTCTTCAATTTTTGCATTGCGGGAGAACGGCGCTTCGGCCTTGCCCATGACGAAGGGCGCCCGCGACATGCTTTCCACACCGCCTGCGATTACCAACGAGGCTTCGCCGCTTTTGATGGCTCGCGCGGCAATCGCGATCGCGTCCAGGCTCGAACCGCAAAGACGATTGATCGTTGTCCCCGGGACTTCTTTTGGTAGACCGGCCAAGAGAAGAGCCATGCGCCCGACATTGCGATTGTCCTCGCCGGCTTGATTCGCGCAACCATAGATCAGATCATCGAGACGCGCCCAATCGACGGAAGGATTGCGCGATATCAGTGCGCGAATCGGCAGCGCCGCTAAATCGTCGGTGCGAATCACCGAAAGCGTGCCGGCATAACGGCCGAAGGGAGTTCGAATTGCGTCGCATATATAAGCAACCGGCATGGGCAAGAGGTTTCCCCTTATATGAATGCTGCGCAAGAGCCACAGTCAGATCGGCGGTAATAGCGAGCGACGATTATCGCATCGAGCGCGAGCCCAGAGAAGCGTGATCGCTCAAGCGCGGCCACGGCGTGCGGTAATCTCGCTTACTTATTTGCGCAATGCAAAGCGAACCGGCTTAAGGTTGCGCTTCCGTTGGGCGCTATGCTACTTTCGCTCGCTGGGCGTTCCCCGAGCGATCTTTGTGAAAGCACTGCAACCGCTGACTCCCGCGAACCGCGAGGAAGCGCAACTTCTGGAAAAAATCGACCTTCGCCGCTTGCCGCGCCACATCGCCATCATCATGGACGGAAACGGCCGCTGGGCCGAACGGCGGCATCTGCCACGCGTCGCAGGGCATCGGGCCGGCGTGAAAATGACGCGCGAAATCGTGGATACGTGCGCACGGCTAGGCGTGCCGTGCCTGACGCTCTACGCCTTTTCGCTGGAAAACTGGCGGCGGCCGCAGGCCGAAACCGCTTTTCTGATGCGGCTGCTGCGCGAATACCTGAAACGCGAGATGCCATCGATTCACAAGAATGATATCCAATTTCTCGCGATTGGCCGCGCATCCGAACTGCCCCAAGCCGTGCACCACGACATTGATGAGTCGATGCGGATGACGGCGCGCAATACCGGGATGAAACTGGCCGTCGCGTTGAATTACGGCGGACGGGCGGAACTTGTGGACGCTTTCAATTCGATGCTCGATGACATTCGCGCCAACGGGCTTTCCGCGTTTCATGCGGATGAGCAGGCAATCTCGAATCATCTGTATACCGCCGGGTTGCCCGATCCAGACCTCCTGATTCGCACGTCCGGCGAGATGCGCGTGAGCAATTTTCTGTTGTGGCAAATTGCTTATGCCGAGATTTACGTGACGGAAACGCTCTGGCCGGATTTTTCGCGCGCGCGATTGCTTGAAGCGTTGATCGATTTTCAGAGACGTGAGCGGCGTTATGGCGGCCTCGGAAAACGCGCCGCGGCAGCGGGCTCCTCGGGCAACGGCAACGAAACCACGAGGCGAGGATAGCCGGCGAATGCTCGCTCGTGTAGTGACCGCGCTGGTGCTGGCGCCCACGGTGGTCGCGCTCGTCTGGTTTGGCCCGCCCGCATTGCTCGCTGCGATTGCGGCGCTCGTCGCCATCCTGGCGCTTGTCGAATTCCTCAAACTTGGCGAGCGCTCCGGTTTTCGCGCTTTCCCTAACTGGACCATCGTCTGCGCGGCTGCGATCTTCTTTGTGCAATACGCTGCAGGGCTGAGCGAAACACACATATTTTCGGGCGGCAATATGCTGGTGCGCACCTTTGCAGGCGGCGTTTTCTCGCTCGATCTTGTGTGCATCGTGTTTCTGCTCGGTGCGGCGGGGATCATTTTGGGAATGAAGCGACCTCTGCACGACGCGCTTCCGGCCATCAGTGTCAGCTCGGCGGGATTACTTTTTATTGCGCTGCCCTTCAGCTATCTCGTGCGGCTCGCTGAAATCGCAGTTCGCGGGCGGCAGCTTGTGCTGTTCACGCTTTGTCTGGTGTGGGCCGGCGATATCGTGGCGTATTTTGTGGGGCGCAGCGTCGGGCGCGTCAAAATGGCACCTGCGCTGAGCCCCAAGAAAACATGGGAAGGCGCGGCCGGGAACGTGGCGGCGTCGTTGGCTGTCGGGTACGGATTCGCGGTTTGGCTGCATGCGGACGTCGCGATCATGTTGGGGATCGCGGCGCTCGCCAATATCGCGGGGCAGATGGGCGACTTGCTCGAGTCTTCGTACAAACGCGGCGCTTCGGTGAAGGATTCGAGCGGATTGCTGCCCGGACACGGCGGAATGCTCGACAGAATCGACAGCCTCATTCTCGCTGCACCAGTCGTGTGGATGTTATTCCAGTGGTTCGGCGTAAGGCTCATCGCGCCATAACCGAGAATGCTTCGCCGCGTTCTGCCGTGGTTGTTAACATGAAACGAATTGTGCCCTAGCCACGCCCCGGCTCTCGCGCATAGAATTACTTGCCCATGAAACGAATTTCCATTTTGGGTTCTACCGGTTCGATCGGCAGACAATGCCTCGACGTGGTTGAATCGCTGCCCGGTCGATTCGAGGTGGTCGCGCTCGCGGCAGGCTCGAACGTAGACCTTGTCGTCGAGCAAATCGTTGGCCACAGGCCGGCTGTTGTTTCCGTTTCCACAGAAGAAGCCGCGCGGCAAGTGTGCACGGCGCTGGAATCGCGCAGCTGCTTAGAAAAAGATAGCCCGTCGCCAGAGATCCTGTTTGGCGCCGAAGGAATCGAGCGCGTGGCGACCCATCCGCGCGCTGAAATGGTGCTGTCGGCGACGGTCGGCGTCGTTGGGCTGCCGGCAACCTACAAGGCGATCGAATGCGGCAAAGACATCGCGCTTGCCAATAAGGAAGTGCTTGTTGCGGCGGGCGAGGTGGTAATGGCGGCGGTTGCGCGGCGGGCCGTTGCGTTGCTTCCGGTGGATAGCGAACACAATGCTATTCATCAGTGCCTGCGGGCGGGCGAACACAACGAGGTGAAGCGGCTGGTGCTGACGGCTTCGGGGGGTCCGTTTCGCGAGACGCCCGTCGCCCAGCTCGCCAAGGTCACACCGAAGCAGGCGCTCGCGCATCCTAACTGGAAAATGGGCCAGCGCATTACGATCGACTCGGCCACGATGATGAACAAGGGTTTTGAAGTGATTGAGGCGCACTGGCTCTTTGCTGTGGAACTGGAAAGAGTTCAAGTCGTAATACACCCGCAGTCTACGATCCATTCGATGGTCGAGTACGTGGATGGCTCGATCCTGGCGCAACTTGGCCCGACGGATATGCGCATGCCGATTCAGTACGCGCTTACGTACCCCGAGCGGATCGCGTCCAAGGCGTGTGCACTCGATTGGGGTGCATTGCGAACACTCGATTTCGAGGAAGTGCCGGAGAAGAAGTTCCCCTGCCTATCGCTCGCCCGGGAGGCGGCACGGATAGGCGGTCCTCTGCCGTGCGCGTTGAATGCGGCCGACGAAGTGGCCGTGGCAGCCTTTTTGGAGAACCGGCTGGATTTCCTGGAAATCCCCAGAGTCGTGGAATACGTGCTCGAACGGATGCCGAGAACGTCTTTGGGCAGCATCGAAGATGTGATCGCCGCGGATGCCGAGGCGCGCCGGCTGGCCCGCGATGCAGCGGCTGGACGGCGAAAGGCATCCTAAGTCAGTGGTGACGGGCTCTCCGGCTCGTTTGCGTTTCCGAATCACACCCCGCAGCTACGTTTCGCTTGGGTGGCGACTTGCACTAAAATCAATTTGAGGGAACATGGCGCACCTAACAAACGCTCTGCGGGAAATCATTGCCGGCGCGGTAGTTCTAGGAGTCTTGGTTCTGATCCACGAGTGGGGACACTTCATCGCGGCAAAGCTGTGCGGAGTGCGGGTGGACGTGTTCTCCATCGGATTCGGATCGCGCATCTGGGGATGGAAGCGCGGCGATACGGATTATCGCGTGAGCTGGCTGCCGCTGGGCGGCTACGTCAAAATGGCGGGAGACAATCCCGCCGAAGAGCGGTCGGGCGCGCCCTACGAGTTTTTGTCCAGGCCGCGTTGGCAACGATTCATTATCGCCGTCGCCGGCCCATTCATGAATATCCTCACGACTTTCCTGATCTTCTGGGGAATCTATGCCATCGTGGGCATGCCTACGGATGCCTCTTTGAGGTTGCCTTCGGTAGTTGCGGCCGTTCCGCAATCGACCGATTCTAACGGCGTCCAGCCTGGCGACCGTATCCTCCAAGTGAATGGGACAAAGACACCGAAATGGGAAAATGTCGAGACGGCGCTGGACAAAGTAAAAGCGGGCGGCGACGTTTCCCTCGTCGTCTTGCGCAACGGACGGCAGCAGTCGCTACAGCTCAAGATGCCGACCGATGACGCCTCGACGGATTCCCTAGTCGGATACCCGGCGCAGCCCGCGATCATTGATCAAGTGGAACCGACCTTTCCCGCAGACAAAGCTGGCCTGCAGCCTGGCGACGAAATAGTTCGCATAAATGGCGTTCAAGTGGTCTCTTTCGGCCAGCTCGTAGATGCCATACACAATTCCAACGGCCAGCCTGTGCACCTGGTGGTAAAGCGCGGCTCCCGAGAGGTTCCTGCGGTGTTGACACCGGTTAAAGGCCCAGACATGGATGGACAGATGGTCTGGCAAATCGGCGTGCTCCAGCGAGAGCAGGACGTGTACGAGCATCAAGGCCCATTTGAATCCGTCACCGATGCCGCCGATGCAACTCAACGCGCAGGCCAAGCGATCGTGCAAGTTTTGGCAGGACTTTTCGCCGGCAGGGTTTCGGTGCGCGATCTTGCCGGACCGGTCGGAATCGTGCGCTACTCGGGCCAGGCCGCCAAGCGTGGGCCAATCTCTCTGCTTGAGCTTACCGCCATAATAAGCCTGAATCTAGGATTGCTGAATCTGCTGCCGATTCCGATTCTTGATGGCGGACACGTGCTTCTTTTGCTGATCGAGAGCGGAATGCGGCGCGATCTGAGCATCGCGTTTAAGGAGCGGTTCGTTCAGGTGGGCTTGATTTTCCTGCTGGCCGTAATTGCCTTTGTTACGTATAGCGACATCTTAAAAGCCATTCAAGGCCGCTAACTTACCTATTCTAAAAGATAGGGGCAGGTAAAACCTGCCCCTGTGACTTCGCCGCGAGCAGGAGCATCGGAGTTGGAGGAGCGGCGAAGAATCCCGTGTTAAGCCTGCACGATTTCGTTTCGGACGGCGTAGCGCACGAGGTCCGTAACGGAGTGAACCTGCAGCTTGCGCATGATATTCGCGCGGTGAGTTTCGGCCGTCTTTACGCTGATGCCAAGCAGCGAAGCCACCTCTTTCGTGCTCTTCCCCTCGGAAACCAATTGCACGATTTCGCGCTCACGCGACGTAAGACGGTCGCTGAGGTCCATGGGGCCAGACATGTTCGCTCCGGCGCGCTGAGAGTGCGTGAGGATTAGTTCGGTGGCGCACGTCGTGAAGAAGGGTTTGTGCCTTGCCAGGGTCTCGATCGCTGTAATGAGATCGCGGTCCGAGTCCGTTTTCACCATGTAGCCGCGAATGCCAAGACGCAGGATTTCGCGGATCAAATGGTCAGAGTAGTGAACGGACAATATCAGGATCTCGGTCTTCGGCGAAACGGTGCGGATGCGGCGGGCCGCCTCCAAACCGTTCAGTTCCGGCATGGAGACGTCCAGGATGGCCACGTCGGGCTGGTGCTGCTTTGCTAACGCCACCGCCTGCGCACCTGTATGCGCCTCTCCGCAGATCGACCACTCGGGACGCGGACCGATCAGCGATTTGAGACCGCGACGCATCAGATCGTGGTCGTCAGCTAACAGAATTTTGAGACTCGCCATATGGTTCTCCTTTCCAAACGGGCAATTAGTCCGTTGGAACTGCCAGAAAGCTATGTTCCGAGCACGGTCTGGATCGTATCCAGCAAAAGCGAAAGGGGTGCCGATTTCACGGCCAAAGCGTGCACGCCTATCTTGTTGAGCGCGTCACGCACTTGTTGCGATTCATGCATTGTGAAAACCACGATCTTGACGCCGGGATTATTGCGCAAAATTTCGCGCGCGGCTTCATGACCGCTCATTACGGGCATACTGAGATCCAACAAAACCAAGTCGGGCTTGAGTTCCTTCGTCTTTTCGACGGCTTGCTTTCCGTCCGCGGCTTCGCCGCAAACCTGCCAACCAGCTCCGAGCAATGCCGATCGCAAACCTCTGCGGAGCGCTTCGTGGTCATCAGCGATCAAAATGCGGTAGGTCTTCTTGCCGACCTCGGGCTTGCTTCCGCCATCCTCGGCAGTGTCAGGAGCGCCGCTCTTCCCTCTTGCCACCGTGGGAGCTGAGACCGCCCCCATGCGGGCCCGTGCCGACGCCTGGACGGCACAAGGCATCGCGTCGACGGAGCCAAGTGACGCGGCTCGATCCTGCGCCGCATTGTTTCCGGTTGTCCTAAGTCCAGTCATTATATTGTTCTCCCCTTCTGCCCGACGGGCTTCCTGGCGCAGAAAGGGGAATGCGCGTAAAGACGCCGTAGTGTCACACGCGAACCCGCTGTAGGCGATACAGGATTTACCTTAGAGGCCGAAGATTGGTTGTGTAGTTTGCTTTTCGTTATCGTTTTAACGAATCGTGCCATCACAAATAGCGGAACAGGGCCTTGAACCCGAAATCCATGTGCTGTTGGATATGGCAGTGGAACAGCGTCAGGCCGGGATGATCCGCTACTAGATCAACCGATACGCGGCCGTAGAGAGGAGCGATCACGGTGTCTTTCATCACTCCGCCCGTGGGCTTGCCGTTCACATCGACAAGTTCGAAAGTATGGCGGTGAAAGTGAAGCGGATGCGAATCGTCGGTTCGATTGCGGAAAAGAATTCGATAGCGTCCTCCTTGCTGCAATAGGAATTCATTTTCGTGCGGGTAGGGCTTGCCATTGACGTTGAAGAGATTGAAACGACCGGCGCCGCTTGGAATTTTTTCAAAGACCATTTCGATCGTGTGATCCGGCTCCGGCTGCTTCGGGGCATGGCCAAAAATCGTGTAATCGAAAAAGGTCTGCTTCGGCTGAATCCAGCGCGGCTGCCCTTGCTGGCCTGCATACTCGACAACGATGCCCAAACCATTGTTGCGCGTGGGATCGTCTGTCGCGCCGAGAATCCATACGCCGGGCTGATTCATTTCGACAAAAGCGTCGGCACGTTCGCCCGGGCCCAGCATCACAATTTCTGTGTCCGCCGGCGTCGGCACCGGATTGCCATCAAGGGCGACGATGTGAAACGTATGGCCGGGTAGCGAAACGACGCGATTCTCAATCGCGCTGGCATTCAGCAGATGAACGAGCACGCGCGTGCCTGCGCGAACGCGTATGGGATCGCCGAAGCCAAGCATACGGTCGTTAATTGTGAATGTTTGCGTCGTGGCTTCGAGACCGTTCGGGCGCGTATCCATCACCGTGGGCTTCTCTGGCGTAGGTCCTGCGCCGTTGAGTTCGTCCGTATCCATGTTTTGATCGGTGTAGAACGGCTCCCAATCGCGCAATGCGAGAAAAATCTCCTGATCGTAATGGCCGGGATCGTTGCCCGAATCGATCATCAGGAATCCAAACTGACCGGTGTATGTGCCGCGGTGCAGATCGCCGTTGGCCATTGCGTGCGAGTGATACCACCTGGTTCCCGCAGGCGCCGGCGTGAATTGAAATCTGCGGCGGCCCATCGCGGGAACAGGCGGAGTTCCTTCTTCTTCGGAGCCGTCCACTTCGGAGGGGAGAAAAAGGCCGTGCCAGTGGACGAACTCGGCAGCATCCGTGTCATTGATCACGTCCACGGTAATGGGTTTTCCTTCGCGCATGTGCAAGACTGGCCCGGGGGAAGTGCCGTTGTACCCGATGGTGCTGATGAAGCGGCTTGGCGAGATCTCGACCTCGACGGGCGAGATGTGAACCGTAATGTCAGCGGCAGGTCCTTCGTGCGATGTTGGGTTCGCACCTTGCGAGGTTGGAGGCTTTAGCCGGATGCCCTGCGAATCTCCCTGGGATTCCAGCGCGTTATTTGCGATTAGCAGGCCGGCCGCGCCTGCGCTGCCGATTTTAAAAAAGTCTCTTCTTTTCACAGGCCCTTCCCTTAACCGCGAAAAAATGGAAACGGAAGGAAAATCCTCTCACGTTGTCACAGATTCATACAAGCGGCGAGCGGATGCCCACGGAATCGGAATGGCAGGCGGCGCTTGCTTGGCATTGCGAGCAACAATAAGTGCCAGCATGAGTGACAAGCGAATTGACGCACATGGCGCTTTCGAACGGCCTTAAAAGGGACACAAAAGGACGGAAATGGCGCGTTTGGCGCCCCTATCGCGCGCGGAAGGTTCTTGCACGGAAAAGTACGCGGCAAAACTTGCGCGTCCACAGCGGCTCACAAGCGAGGAAGGAATGCGGGTTCATCGCGAAACCCAACCGATGAGCCTGAGATGCATGGGATCGTCCGACTTGATGCAACCAATTTGGCCGGCGGCGCGTTGTAGTAGGAGACGGCATTCTGTTAGTCTCAGGAAACGGAAGGTGCCGCGATGAAGCTCCTCAAGCGTCTCTCGATTGGGATTTCAGCGGCGCTGTTGGTGTGCGCTGTCATAGCCATCCAGGCGAGGGGCTTTCAGTATGGAGGCGGCCCGTACGATGCGCGCTCCCGCTACCTCGACGAATGCAATTCCACCGACAAAGCTGAATTTTATTGGACTCGGCTGAAGTACGCCTCCGCGTACGGGAACCGATTCGGGGGCGGCGGGTTCGGCCGCCGATTTGGCGGTTTTGGCGGCGGAGGAGGCTGTGGCGAGGGATTCGGTCCGTGGCAGCGGGATTATCCCAAGGCCGATATTCAGTTCTTGATGGCGATGAAGCGGTTGACGAACGTCAATACGCGATCCACTTCGCAAGTAGTGGACATCGACACACCCGAAAGCGATCCGCACACCCTCGATAACTATCCATGGGTTTATGCCGTCCAAGCGGAAACCTGGACCTTCAATGCCGATGAAGCCAAGCGCATGCACGATTACCTGATGAAGGGCGGCTTCCTGATGGTGGACGATTTCCACGGAGCAGAGGACTGGCAGCTTTTCATGCAAGGTCTGCACCAGTTTCTGCCAAATGCTCAGGTGGAGGATCTGAAAGACACGGACGAGATCTTCCACGTCCTTTTTGATTTGAGCCAGCGATTCCAGATCCCGGGCGAGCAATACGTGTGGTCGGGCCGCACTTATGAAGCGGGTGCGGGCGGGGACATTGGATACATTCCCGGATGGCGTGCCGTGCGCGACGATAAAGGGCGGATCATCGTGGCCATCTGCTTCAATATGCACTTGGGCGACGCGTGGGAATGGGCGGACGACCCGAGATATCCGGAAAAATTTGCATCGTTGGCATTCCGCGTGGGGCTGAACTACATCGTCTACGGAATGACGCACTAGATTCAGGTACAAGCTGTGCTGCAGATTTTTTTTCAGTCCTGCTGACAATTGAATAGGCGCCGCGATCGGGGCTCGCGGGTGTGGGGATAATGTTTGAATTCTTTTTCAAGTATCCGACCGCGATCTTCTCGAAGGGCCAGTTTGTTCTGTTAAGCGGCTGGCCGCATTGGCTGCTTTACTTGCTGATGGCGGCTGCGGCAGGCGTGCTGGCGTGGCTGATTCACCGCCGCATGGCGCAAGCGGCGGCAGGAGTGAAGGGCTGGCACGCGGGAGTAATTTGGGCCCTTGAGGCTCTGCTAGCCGTGCTGTTGCTGCTGGTCGTGTGGCAGCCGGCCATCGTGATCGCGGAGTTAAAACCCCAGCAGAATATCATCGCTGTCCTGGTGGACGATTCACGCAGCATGTCCATCGCGGACAATGGCACCACGCGCGAACAGCAAGCGGTCAAAGCGTTGCAATCAGGCGTACTCGACGGACTGCAAAAAAAGTTTCAGACGCGAATCTATCGCATTGACAACCAACTTACACGCGTTTCAAGCCTTGACAGCCTGACGAATGCGACTGCGCCTGCGACGCGGCTCAGCGACGAATTAAAGGACTTCGCGGACCAAACTACGGGGTTGCCCATCGGGTCTGTGGTGCTCCTGAGCGACGGAGCCGATAATTCCGGCGGCATCGACGCTTCAACGATCGCCGCGCTGCGAAGCCGTCAAATTCCCGTGCAGACTGTCGGCTTCGGGCCGGAGCAAGTTCCTAACGATATAGAAATTAACGATGCGAGCGTGGCGCCCCGCGCATTGCAGAACTCGCGCCTTTCGGCCAGCGTCAGCTTTCATCAGCGCGGATTCTCAGGACGCAAGGCGACTCTTGCCGTGCGCGACGGCGATAAAGTGCTTGCTTCGCGCCAGATCACGCTGGCTTCAGATGGCAAGGTCCAAACCGAGGCGCTGCCGTTCAATGCGGGAGCGGCCGGGATGAAATCGCTGCGCTTCTCGCTGGACGTGTTGCCCGGCGAAACAAACACGCAGAATAATTCCGTGACGCGCGAATTGGATGTGACGCCCGGGAAAAGGAAAATTCTGTACGTCGAGGGCGAGCCACGCTGGGAATACAAATTCATACGCCGCGCGGAGGATGACGATCCGAACGTCCAGCTTGTTTCCATGCTGCGGACGACGGAAAACAAAATCTATCGGCAAGGGATTACGAATCCCGACGACCTTGCCGATGGCTTCCCTTCGACGGCGGACGTTCTCTTTCAATACCAGGCAATCATTATCGGCTCGATTGAGGCGGGATACTTCACGCCGGCGCAGCAGGAGTTGATGCGCGAGTTTGTCGACCGGCGCGGCGGCGGGCTGCTGTTTTTGGGCGGGCGGTCGTCGCTCGCGGCGGGCATCTGGCAAGGCTCGGCTGTGGCGGATTTGCTGCCGGTGATTCTGCCGACGAGCAAAGACACGTTCCGGCGCGATCCAGCCTATCCCATCCTCACCCAAGCGGGCGCGGACAGCATGATCACGCGGCTGGATGACGATCCGCAGAAGAACGCAGAAAAATGGAAAAAGCTGCCGTACATGATGGATTACCAGGACGCTGGGACGATCAAGCCGGGTGCCGCGGTGCTTTTGCAGATGCGCGCGGATGGGCGAACGCTGCCGCTGCTTGTGACCGAAAATTACGGGCGCGGGCGGACAGCGGTGATGGCTACCGGCGGTTCATGGCGCTGGCAGATGCTGATGCCGCTGGGCGATACCTCTTATGTGACGTTCTGGCAGCAATTGCTGCGGTGGATGATTCAGGACACGCCGGGCCAAGTTGTGGCCAGCGTGCCGAACCCCATGATCTACGACAACGGCCATATCCAGATTTCGGCGGACGTTCGAGATAAGACCTACATGCCCGCGACGGACGCGCAGGTGCAAGCGCACGTGATGGGACCAAATGGTTTCTCGACGATGGTCGATATGCAACCGACGCCAAATTCGCCGGGCGTCTTCCAGGCCGATTTCACGGCGGATCAGCCGGGTTCGTATATCGCTGAAGTGACCGCGCAACGGGCCGGTCAGGAATTGGGCAGCGACTCGGTCCCCTTCCAGCGACTGGACGGCGTGGCGGAGAATTTTCACACGGAGCAAAACCGGGCGCTGCTCGAACAGCTTGCCTCGCAAACGGGCGGAAAATACTGGACGCCTTCGGATCTATCGAAACTACCGGCGGAGATTCCGTACTCGGCAGCGGGGATCACCATGCGCGACACGAAAGAGCTTTGGGACATGCCGATCATCTTCTTCCTCGTGATCCTGTTGCGCTTCTCGGAGTGGTTCCTGCGGCGCAAGTGGGGCATCGTATGAAGGCGGCGCGCTGGCTGGGTCTTCTTTGCCTGATGTTCTTCGCGCTGCCTGCATGGGCCGGGACATACGTTGTGACAATTGCTGGGCTCGGAGGCGAGCCGGATTACGAACAGCGCTTTGAGGGGAACGCGAAGGACATCGAGCGCGTGTTCAAGTCCGAGGGCGATCAATTTCACGCAATCACGCTTTATGGCGCCGATGGGACGAAGGACAAGCTGACGGCCGCTTTGCAGCAAGTCGCCGCCGAAGCGAAGCCGGACGACGATTTCGTGCTGATTTTGATCGGACACGGAACATTTGACGGATACGAGTACAAATTCAATCTCGTCGGGCCGGATATTTCGGCGGACGATCTGGCGGCGCTGTGCGACAAGATCCCGTCGAAGCGGCAATTGATCGTCAACACGACAAGCGCGAGCGGCGGTTCGCTGATTCCGCTGGAAAAGCCGGGGCGCGCCGTGATTATGGCGACGAAATCCGGCACGGAGCGAAACGCGACGATTTTTGCGCGCTATTTTGCGGAAGCGTTGCAAGACCCCGCCGCGGATACGAACAAGGACAACTCGATCAGCGCGTTGGAAGCGTTTGTCTACGCGGCCAAGAAAACGGCGAATTTTTACGATTCTGAGCAGCAACTGGCAACGGAGCACGCGCAATTTGAGGACACGGGCAAGGCGGACGCGGTTCGCGAAGCTTCGCCGCAGACCGGCGAAGGATTGCTACTTTCCAGCATTACTCTCGTGCGGCTTGGGACGGATCAGGCGGCGGCAAACGATCCCGCGAAGCAGGCGCTGCTCGCGCAAAAAGAGGATCTGGAGCAGAAGATCGACGAGTTGAAGTATCAAAAGGCCGCGATGGACGAGAACGACTACAAGCAGCAGTTGACGCAGCTGCTCGTTCAGCTGGCCAAAGTGCAGGAGCAACTCGATAAGTGAAGATCGGGCGCATTGCGGTGCTGTTTGCGGCGGTGGCCGCGGTTGCTGCGGCGTGCGCCGCAGCGACGCCGGATCAGTGCCACGAGATGACGCATCGCGGCCAGACGGCGGAAGCACGGAAGTGTTACGAGGGGCTAACGCAGGAGAGCCAGCCGTATTTGCGCGCCGAAGGCTACTGGGGACTGAAGATGTGGGATCAGGCGAACAACGAGTTTCGCACGGCCATAGCGCAAAACGACGGCAATGCGATGTATCGGGTTCGCTGGGGCATGTTGCTTCACGAGCGGTTCAACAACGCGGACGCCGCGGGGCTGTTTAATGAGGCGCTGCAGCGCGATCCGAAGAATGCGCAAGCGTATTACGGCCTCGCGCTACTTAGCGCGGACGGCTACGACGACAAGGCGCTCGAGTATTCGATCCAGGCGATAACGCTGGACCCGAAGTTGGTCGAAGCGCATGAACTATTGGCGAGCCTGCATCTGGAGGACTCAGATACCAACCGGCGCGATTGCGGAGGCGAACGCGGCTCTGAATATGTCGCCTGAGGCGCTGGATGCGATGGCAATTCATGCCGCGGTTGAGCTGCTCGCCGACCGGTCGCCGGACGAGTGGATTCAAAAAATGCTTGCTGTGAATCCGAGCTACGGCGAAGGGTACAGTCTGATCGCGCATCATCTGATGCTCAACCGGCGCTACGAAGACGCAATCGCGTACTACCGCAAAGCGATCGCGATTGAGCCCGACTTGTGGTCGGCGCATTCGCAGCTCGGAATCAACCTGATGCGCCTGGGGCAAGACGCCGAAGCCGGCAAAGAGCTGCAATTGGCATTCAACCATGGCTTTACCGATGCGGCAACCTCGAACAGCCTGAACCTGCTCGACAGCATGCAAAAGAACTTCGTTACGGTGAAAGACGGCCCGATGATTTTGATGTTTGACAAGAAACAGGCGGACGCGCTGACGCCGTATTACGAGCAGGTGATGAAAGATGCGATGGCCGCGTACGACAAGAAGTATCAGATGACGCTGCCGGGGCCGGTGCAGGTGGAGGTCTATCCGAATCACGAAGATTTCGCCGTGCGCACACTCGGTTTGCCGGGGCTGGGAGCTCTGGGCGTGACCTTTGGTGAGGTCGTGGCGATGGACAGTCCCGGAAGCGGGCCGGAGGGCAGCAAACCGGGCGACAACATGTGGGCGAGCACGTTGCGCCACGAGATGAGCCACGTCTACATCTTAACGGCGACAGATCATCGCGTGCCGCGGTGGTTTACCGAAGGGCTGGCGGTGCATGAGGAGACGCAGGCTTCTCGGCTATGGGGCGACGCGATGACGCCGGAAATCGTGGTGGCGCTGCGGGACAAAAAGTTGCTGCCGGTAGCCGAACTGGACAAAGGATTCGTGAGACCGTCCTATGAGTCGCAGGTGATCGTCTCGTATTACCAGGCGGGGAAGATTTGCGATTACATTCAGGATCACTGGGGCGCGGACAAGCTGCTGGGATTCGTACATTCGTACGCGAAACCGAATATGACGACCGAGCAGGCGTTTCAGGAGAATCTCGGGATGTCGCCGGCGGATTTCGACAAACAATTTCTGCCGTGGATCTATGGGCAGACAGCGGCGGTGACGTCGCATTTCGACGATTGGCACAGCAAACTGAAGGCGCTCGCGGCCGAAGCGGAAAAAGACGACTATGACGCGGTGTTGAAGGATGGTGCCGCGGTGATTCAGCTTTATCCCGAATACGTCTATGACGCGAACGCGTACGAGTTTGTGGCGGCGGCCGACCTTGCGAAGGGAAACAAACAAGACGCCGAGAAGGTGCTGGCGGAATATCAAACAGAGCGCGGCAGACGGCCGGGCGTGCTTGAGAAGCTCGCGGCTCTGCAGCAGGATTTGGGTGACACGAAAGGCGCCGAGACTACGTATCAGGAGATCAACGATATCGATCCGCTGATCGATACCGATTACCACACGAAATTCGGCCATTTGCTGATGCAGCAAAAGGATTATGCCGGCGCGATCCGAGAGTTCAGCGCGGTGGTGGCGATGAATCCTCTGGATAAGGCCGGCACCGAGTACGATCTGGCAAGTGCATATATGGCGGCGGGCGAGCGCGACAAGGCGCAAGACAGCGTGCTTGCCTCGCTGGAAGCGGCGCCGGATTACCGGCCTGCTTAGAAGTTACTTCTGGAACTCCAAGACGCTCAGAAAGGAAAATGACGGATGGCCACCTCTGCGGAAATGGGCTTGGATTCAACGGAGCTGCAAAAGAGGGTCGAGCGCTTTCAGGCGGTGCGCGACGGAATCCTGGCGCAGGTGCGGCAGGTGATCGTCGGCCAGGACGAGGTGCTGGATCAGATCCTGACCGCGCTGTTCGTCGGCGGCCATTGCCTGATTACGGGCTTGCCCGGCACGGCGAAGACGCTGATGGTGCGCACGATCGCGCAGACGCTGGGGCTGACGTTCCGGCGCATTCAGTTCACGCCGGACCTGATGCCGTCGGACATCACGGGCACGGACATCATCGAGGAGGACACCACCACGGGCCACCGCAAGTGGACGTTTGTGCCGGGGCCGATTTTCGGCAACATGGTGCTGGCGGATGAAATCAACCGCACTCCGCCGAAGACGCAGTCGGCGCTGCTGGAGGCGATGCAGGAGCGTTCCTGCACGGTGCGCGGACACCATGTACAAGCTGCCGGCGCCGTTCTTTGTGCTGGCGACGCAGAACCCGATCGAGCTCGAAGGCACGTATCCGCTGCCCGAGGCGCAGCTGGACCGTTTCCTGTTCAACACGGTGCTGGATTACCTGAGCGCGGAGCGAAGAGTTGAAGGTGGTCGACCTAACGACCACGGCGAAAAGCGCGCAGGTGCAAGCGGTGACGAACGCGGAGGAGATTCTGGATTTCCAGCAGCTCGTCCGCATGGTGCCGATTGCGGATTCGATGGCGGAGTACGTGGTGCGGCTGGTGCGCGCCACGCGGTTCAAGAGCGAGAATGCGCCGGACTTCGTGAAGAAGTATGTGAACTATGGCGGCAGCGTCCGCGCGGCGCAGTTCATCGTGCTGGCGGCAAAGGCGCGGGCGCTTTCGCCGGCGAGCGCTACCACGTGACGTATGAGGACGTGGCAGTCGCTGGCGATTCCGGTGCTGCGGCACCGGATTCTGCTGAATTTCCATGCGGAGTCGGAGCGGATCGATGCGGACGAGATTTTGCGGCGGCTGATCCAGACTGTTGCCGCCGCCCAAGGCGAGGCCTGATGATGCAGCGGTTTCTCGATCCCGCGGTGTTGAACGCGATCTCCGGGCTGGACCTCGTGGCCAAGACGGTGGTGGACGGCTTCGTTGCGGGACTGCACCGCTCGCCGGACTTCGGCTTCAGCCAGGAATTCGCCGAGTACCGCGCCTACACGCCGGGCGACGATCTGCGGCATGTGGACTGGAATGTGTTTGCGCGGACGGAGCGCTCCTATCTGAAGCGCTATCGCGGCGAGACGAACAGCCAGCTTACGATGCTGCTGGACGCCAGCAACTCGATGAAGTACACGTCGCACGCGGTGACGAAGATGGATTATGCGCGCTTCATGGCGGCGTCGCTTTTCTATCTGGCGATCCAGGATCAGCGCGACGCGGCGGGGCTGATCGTTTTTGACGACGAGGTGCGCAATTACATTCGCCCCTCGACGCGGCAGGGACAGCTGTATCGCTTGCTCGCCGGGCTGGAGCAGGCGGAACCGCGCGGCGCGCACCGATTTTGGCAAGCCGCTGCATCACTTCCAGGAATTTCTGCGGCGGCGCGGGATGGTGGTGATCATTTCGGATTTTTACGAAGACCCGAAGACGATCATGTCGCACGATCGAGCCGCTGCGCTTCCATGGCAATGAGGTGGTTCTGTTCCACGTCCTCGATCCGAAGGAGATCGACCCGAAAGTGAATGGGGCCGGTCGTGCTCGTGGATCTGGAGACCAGCGCGCACCTGGAGGTGACACCCGATTACCTGAATAAGGACTACCGCCAGAAAATCGATGCGCATATCGAAGCGCTGCGCGACGGAGCGAAGGGCGCCGGGATGGATTATCACCTGCTCGTAACGAACAAGCCCCTCGACGGCGCACTCTCCGAATATCTGACGATTCGGCAGGGGAGGGATTGATGGGCTTGCTTGCGCCATGGTTTCTGGCCGGAGCGCTCGCCGTCGGCGTGCCGCTGTATCTGCACCTGCTTCGGAGGCATACGAGCACGCCGCAGCAGTTCAGCTCGCTGATGTTCTTCGAGGCGCGGACGCAAAGCTCGATTCATCACCGGCGTCTGCGTTATCTCGCTCTGCTCACCCTACGACTTCTGGTGCTGCTGCTGCTCGCGCTGGCGTTTGCGAATCCTTATATCAGGCGCGCCACGGTGAGCGCCTCAGGCGAGAAGCTGCTCGTGATCGCCGTGGATCATTCCTTGAGCATGCGAGCCGGTTCGCGCCTCGACGACGCAAAACGCGAGGCAGTCTCGTTGCTGGCGTCGCGCAGCGCGGCGCAACGGGCGCAGGTGCTTGCCTTCGGCTCTCAGGTGGAGGTGATGACGCAGCCGATCGTCGATCCGGCCGGCCTGCGTAATGCTGTCGAAGCGATCCAGCCCGGTGATTCCCGGGGCAGCTATGGGGCACTTGCCGGCGCACTGCGCTCGATCGCGCAAACGGTGCAGACGCCCATCGAACTACACGTTTTCAGCGATATGCAGCGCACGAACATGCCGCCAAGCTTTGCGGAAATGGCGATGCCCGCAAATGTTTCGCTGGTGCTTCATCCGGTGGCAAAAGGCGCGGCGCCGAACTGGACCGTCGAGAGCGTAAACGCGCCTGCACAGGTGTGGGATCCGAAGAAAGCGCAGGTCCAAGCCGTCGTGGCCGGATTTGGCACCGCGGCCGTGACACGCACCGTGTCTTTGGTCGTAAACGGGAAAGCGCTGGCAACAAAGCAGGTGAGCGTGCCTGCGAACGGCCGCGCCAGCGTCGAATTCGATTCGCTCGACGTGCCTTACGGGTTTAGCCGCTGTGCGGTAAAAATCGATTCGGCGGACGCGCTGCCCGCCGACGATCAATACCTGTTCTCGGTGCGACGCTCGGATCCGCAGCGCGTTCTTTTTGTTCATGAATCGAACGATTCCCGCTCGCCGCTCTATTTCGGCGCGGCCCTCGGTTCCTCGGCCCAGTCGGCCTACATCATGGAAACCGTTCCCGGCTCGCAGGTGCAAGGCACCGATCCCACAAAGTATGCCTTTGTGGTGATTTCGGACGTTTCGTCGCTGCCCGAGGGAGCGGTGAACGTGCTGACGCGCTACGTGCGGGCGGGCGGGAGTCTCTTGATCGCCGCCGGAACGTCAATGGCTCGTCTTTCCACCGTGCCGGTCTTCGGCAACGCGATTACCGGTAGCCATTACTATTCGCGCGACGGCACCGGATTTGCGAGCGTGAGCGACACCGACACCTCCTACGCCCCCGTCGGCAAAGCCGAGCAGTGGGGCGGCGTGAAATTCTATTACGCCGTGGCAATCGACCCGACAGGCGCGCACGTGATCGCGCATTTGAACGATCAGACACCACTGGTGCTCGAAAAGCAGATCGGCGAAGGCCGCGTGGTCGTCTTTGCATCCGGCTTTGACAATCTGACAAACGATCTGCCGCTGCATCCGATGTTTGTTCCCTTCGTGCAGGAGACGGCTGGCGATCTCTCAGGCTTGCAGCAGCGCGAAGGCACGGCACTTGTCGATTCCTACATGCAGTTGCGCACGGCCAAAGAGCAGGCGGTAAGCGTCGACGTGACCGATCCCGAAGGCAAGCATCCGCTTTCGATCCAGCAGGCCGCGTCGGCGCAGTCAATCCAGTTAACCGAGGCCGGATTTTACCAATTGCGGCTGGCCAACGGGCGGCAGGACGTGGTCGGAGTCAACGCCGACCGACGTGAATCGGATCTGGCGCCAATGGCAGACGACGTGATGTCGCTGTGGACGGGCAAATCGCCCAGCGCAACGCAGTCGGCTGCGTCGGGAGGCTTGGCGGCGGATGACTTGGTGCCGGAAAAAACGCCTCAAAGCATCGCATGGTATGTATTGCTGGCACTGGCAGCGGTGGCACTTGCGGAATCGGTCTTGGCAAGCAGATACTTAGGTACACAGCGGGAGGAGCCATGAGCGCACGCACTGAGCTTAATTCCTACCTCGATCATCTGGAAAGCCGGCTCAAGAGACACGCTTGGGTAAGGGGAGTAGCCGTCCTCACCGGCTCGGCTCTGCTCTTCACCATGGCGCTCGTAGTGATCGCAAACCATTACGCGTTCTCCGACGGAAGCCTCTGGAGCGCACGCGCCATCCTCTTCTTCGTGTTGGCGCTGGGAATTGCGTTTGGGCTGGCTATTCCACTTTGGCGTCTGACCCGCAGACACGTTTCGGGAATTGCGGAGAGGGCGAATCCGTCGTTCGATCAGCGCCTCATCACTTTCACCGAACGCGAAGCGCAGGGCACCGATCCCTTTATTGAGCTTCTCGCCGCGGACACGTTGCGCCACACGCGCAATGCCGAGGCCGAATCGCTCGTACCGAGCAGGCAAATGATGGCCGCGTTGGGCGTAGGGATCGCCTCGCTCGGCTTGCTCGTCTGGATGGTCGTGTGGGGTCCCGGCTTTTTGGGCTATGGCTCAGCGCTGCTCTGGATGGGTGGTCGCGGCAACGTCGCTCCGATGTACGACCTGCGCGTTTCTCCCGGCGATGCCACGGTGCGCAAGAACGCGGATGAACTTGTGACCGCGCTTCCGAGTGGATTGCAGGCCGATAAGGTGAGCATCTTCGCTCGCTATGCGAACACGACGAAGTGGAACGAAGTTGCGATGCAGCCGCAGCAGAATGGCAACGCATACCAATTCCTGTTCGCGGGCTTGCCCATGGGCGTCGAATATTACGTCGTCGCCGGACCGCTGAAATCGCGCCACTACAATTTGAAAGTCGTCGATGTCGCGGCCGTAAAGCAGATTCGTGTGACGTATCACTATCCGAGTTGGACCGGCATGGCTCCTTCAACGGACCTGCACGGCGGCGACATTCACGCCATTCAGGGCACGCAAGCGGATTTGGAAGTCATCACCGACAAACCGCTTGCAAATGGCCTGCTCGTGGTGAACGACAAAGACGTGCAGCTTACGCCTACCGGCCAAGGATACGTGTACCACGCTTCGATCGCGATGAATAAGGACGGCGTGTATCACGTCGGCACGGTCGATGACGGCCAGCCGGTGCGGCTCTCGGAGGATTATTTTATTGAAGCCGACAAGCCAAATCCGCCCGACGTGGCGCTGAATCGCCCCGGTCGCGATTATCAGGCCAGCCCGATTGAAGAGGTCACTCTCGCCGCGAAAGCCAATGACGATTTTGGCCTCACCGATTTTGCGCTGCACTATTCTGTGAACGGGGGCCCGGAAAAGACCATCGATCTGCTCAAGAAAAAGGGTGAAAAGACGGCGGACGGCTCGGCTCTGCTCTCGCTGGAGAATTTCAAAGTCCAGCCGGGAGACGTAGTGAGCGTCTACGCGACGGCCAACGACGCGCGGACGCAATCTCGAACGGATATTTATTTCATTCAGGCGATGCCCTTTGAATTTGAATTTTCTCAATCGCAGCAGTCGGGCGGTGGCGGTGGCGGAGCCGGCAATCAGAATGCGCAAATCTCTCAACGCGAAAAAGAGATCATCGGCTCAACCTGGAAGCAGGCGGGAGACAAAAATTCTTCCGCGCAGCAGAATTCCGAAAACGCGAAGTTCCTTTCGGACGTGCAATCGAAATTGCGCGATCAGGCCGTGTCGCTCGCGGGCCGTTTGCAAAGCCGCGACATTCCCTCGACGAATGAGGAGTTCGGCAGTTTCGAGCAGGATATGACCACGGCCGCGCAGGCGATGAGTCCGGCCTCGGATAAACTCAAAGCGCAGCAATGGAAAGACGCCATTCCCAGTGAAGAAAAGGCGTTGCAAGCTTTGCTGCGCGCCGAGGCGACGATACGGCAGATTGAAGTCGCGGTCCAGCGCGGCGGTGGCGGAGGCGGCGGTGGAGGCGGCAGTGCCGGGCGCGACTTGCAAAGCCTTTTCGATCTGGAACTCGACACGGCGAAGAATCAGTATGAGACGGCGCAGACGGCTCAGGATTCCCCGAGTCAGCAGGCACAGCAGATCGATGACGCGCTGAAAAAGCTCGACGAGCTTGCCAAGCGGCAGGAAGGTCTTGCCGGGCAGCAGAACGCGGCGAACCAGCCGGACCAGCGCTGGCAGCAGGAGATGCTGCGGCGCGAGGCTGAACAGCTTCAGCAGCAGCTTCAGCAACTCGCCCAAAACCAGAATTCGCAGAGCGGTTCGAGCACCTCGCAGAGCTCGTCGCAAAGCAATTCACAGAGCGGCTCGCAAAGCTCTTCCCAAAGCGGCCAGCAAGGCAGCACTAGTGATGCTCAGCGGGCGCAACAGGCGCTCGATCAGTTGCGGCAAGCGAACGACGATATGCGTCGCGCGGACGAACAGCCCGGCGGCGCGGATGCGCGTCGCGCGGCGGATCGGTTGCGCCAGGCGCAGAACGATCTGGCGGGAATGCAACGCCAGCAAAGTGCGGGCACTCTCGATTCGCTCGCGAACCAGGCGGATCAGCTGGCAAGTCAGGAACAGGCGCAGGCCGGTCGCTTGCAGCAGCTCGAACAGGAAGCGCAAAAGCTGAATAACGGTAACGGTTCACAAGAAGAGTATTCGAAGGCCGAAGCCGAAATGCAGCAGTTGCTCAAGGATCGTCAGAAGCAGGCCGACGACCTGACGCATCTTGAGCAGGGTTTGCGCGATGCCGAACGCCAAGCCGCGTCCAGCGATCGCAACACAGCCTCGCAATTACGCAATGCGCTCAGCAATCTCGACGAAAACGATCTCGAGACCCGCATCCAGCGCAGCGCCGATCGTCTGCGCACGGGCTACGTTCCCACGGACGACGACAGCGAACGTCAGATCGTGTCCGGCATGCAGCAGTTGAGCCAGGAAGTGCGTCAAGCGCAGCAAACTGCATCGAGCGCACAGCCCGGTCAAGGACCGGAAACGGCTCTCAATCGCGTCCAAGATCTACGCAATCGCCTCGAACAGCTTGACCGCAATTTCAATGGCAACGGCTCGAATCGTCAGGGCCAGAACGGACAGAACGGCCAGCTCAATCGAAACGGTCAGCCCGGCCAGAATGGTCAGCAGGGGAATGGCCAGCAGGGCGGCCAGGGAATGCAGGCAGGCCGCAACGGCGGCGGCGGTCCCACTGGGCCGAACGGCGGAACGTATGGCTACAACCGCGGCGGGCCATATACCGGCCCCAATGGCGGATATAACCGCAACAACGTTTACGGCGGCTGGCTGGACACGGGTAACAACACCGATCCGAATCAGGCGGGTCATTTGGACAATGGGAACGTCCCGATGAACAGCGCTGCCGATCAGCAGGCGGCGATCGATCAAGGACTCAACGAACTCAGCCAGCTTCGCCAGGACGTGGCAAACGATCCGGCCACCGCGGCGCAGGTCGATCAACTGATCAAAGAACTTTCGGCGCTCGATCCACGTCGCTTCCCGGGTAATCCCGCGATGGTCGATGAGCTGCACAACCGCGTGCTCAATGACGTCGATAAACTTGAGCTGCAGTTGCAGAGCAAATCCGATACGGCCAATCAATCAGGGCAGGTCCGCAGCACGGACCCGATGCCCGTCCCGGCCGGCTATCAGGACGCCGTCTCGGAATATTTCCGCAAGCTGAGCAAGAACCCGTAACCTCGGGGTTGGTTCACAATTTAAAGGTGGCCCTGCGGCCTTTAGCGCAGCAGTTCCGCCGCCGCGCAACAAACGGCTTCGTCAGCGCAGGCTCATCGGGTCCTCGCAACGGAAGTTGTTTGCTGCGGAACTACTCGGCGAGAATTTTCGCGGCTTCAACTTTTAATTCTTCAGGCGAAACTTCGACCATTTTCCCGTCGCGCCAGACGACGATAGGCCATCCCTGACGCGCATGTTCAATCACGAGGTTCTCATAAGCCGCCCTCATGGCCATTTCGGCGCGGACGCTCATCGGCAGTGTTAACACATTTGCGGGTGGCTTCGTCATTTGTGGCCGTACTCTGCTGACAACCGCTCAAAGAGTAATGAATTTATTATACGGATCGTATGCTGTTCTTTCAAAGCGATTATCGAAGGAGGTTTCAAGGAATTGTCAAACAGTATCCAAAAATCAGCTAGCCGCCTGTAGGTCGTCATGAAGTTAGACATAGATCGATTGAACCTGCGGCGCACCGCGTCTTCCGGTATGTCGTGCCCGCCCTCCGCAACGCGCAGCTTTATTCGCTCTAGTGAAGTTTCGATGTCCGGTAACCAGAGATAAAAGATGTGAATCACGTATGCTTGCGCTGCGAAATATCAAAACTCCTTTTCCTAACCGTGTCCTGACAGCGTGGTCTCGAAACCGAAACTCTCATTGCGGCTCGCGTATTCGCGGATTTGCTGGAGCATTAGGCGTCCCGCCCGCGCGGAGACGGCATCCGGTGCAAATGGCGAAAGACCCTGTGCAATCAGATCCGCATTAACGAAATTCCTACAATCCGCATATTTCGGCAGGAATTGCTTTGCGAAAGTCGTCTTCCCAGCGCCATTCGGCCCGGCGATGACGTAGAGGTTGGGAGCCATGAAGACGATTGGTGCTGGTGGAGGGAATCGAACCCACACGGCCTTGCGGCCACCGGATTTTGAGTCCGGCGCGTCTGCCAGTTCCGCCACACCAGCACGGTCTTGCAACTTTATCTTACTGTTTCATTTGCCGCAACCGCACAAGACCGCTCCGACGCGCGGGTCTTTACCCTCTTTTTAAATTTCTGCTCCGTGATAGAATCCAGCCGCTCATGCAAAAAGCTGGAGAACTTCTGGGCGGTGCCGTTCGCAGGATGAAGCGGCCCGAAGCCACAATCGCGTGGCTAGCAAGCGCGTGGCCGACGATCGTGGGGAAGATGCTCGCAGCTCATACGCGTCCGCTCCGATGCGAAAATGGGCGACTCGAGATTGCGGCCGACCGCAAAGACTGGAAGAGCCAGCTTGAGCCGATGACTCAGGAATTTTGCACACGCATCAATCAGGCTTGGGGTGGAAAGCTCGTCAAAGAAGTGAAGTTTGTTGCGACGCCGCGGACCGTGAGCAAGGCCGACGAGGCCAAGCCCGGCCTGAAACGCGCCACGCGCGAATCCGATAACGAACATCTCCCTTTCATTCGCCGCCGCAAATAAGCGCGCCAGCAGGTGCCACGGTTTTCGTAAACGGGCTTTCTTTTCAGCCCGTCACCGCTCGGACGGCTTCCATTCTCGCGAAACCACGAAGAACCTCCAGGCGGCTTAGGTCCCCCGTTCTCCGTGCCGTATCGGTCGACGAGGGGAAACCGCACCGGCGGCGTGCAGCGCAGCGAAACGCAAAAATAGCGTTTTTGAGTCGTCATTCGCGCCAAAATTGACCATTGAACGGCCGTTTATGGCGCCAAATGCGCCTTTTTGCGTCAGAGCCCCTGTCGCAGTTGCTGCAAGAAATGCCTCGCCCCAATCTCGGATCCGGGTGCGATTTAAAAAAAGAGTGGAATTCGCTGACCCTCAGATGAGGCGGGCCTAGTCTGTGTAAATCGGCAGGCAGAGCGGCGGCTTCACGTGAAAATCGAGCCGTGCGATTTCGGCAAGCGCCTTCTGCAACATGGCGCTGTCGCAAGCCTCGAGCGTCATCACGAACGAGAGTTCTTCTTCGGGGAAACCCGGCTTTTGCAGCACGGCATCAATGCCGACGCGATATTTGGTAAGCACCGTGGCAATCTCAGCCAGAATGCCGGGTCGATCACGCACCACGAAGCGCAAATAGTGCGGCACCGTGAAGTCGCCGCTTACCCTATCGGGGACCTGCGGCACGATTGGCAAAGTCTCAGACGGCGCGCCCGCAGTCCTAGCGATTGAATAAAGATCGGAAATCACAGCCACAGCCGTCGGATCGCCGCCCGCGCCATATCCCGAAAAAAGCATGCGCCCGGCGTATTCGCCTGTGGCCATCACGAGATTTTGGCTGCCCTGCACGTGTGCCATCATCGAGGTGAGCGGAATCACAGCGGGCTGTACCGCAGCAAAGAGACGTAATCCGTCCTTCGTATCTTTCTGTGCGATCGAAAGCTGGCGGATCGTGCAGTTCAGGTCCCCGGCATAGAGAAAATCGACAGAGTCGATTGTCGAGATCGAGCGAGTCAGCACTTGGTCGTCGCGGACGTCCACGCGAAGCCCGGCCTGCGAGAGGATCACAAGCTTGGCGCGCGCATCGTAGCCCTCTACGTCAGCAGTCGGATCGGCCTCGGCAAAACCGAGTTCCTGAGCCTCTTTCAGCGCTTCTTCGAAGGTCGCACCCGTCGAATCCATCTTGGTGAGAATGAAATTGCAGGTCCCGTTGAGGATGCCCGCAATTTTGAAGAGCCGGTCGCCGGAAAGGCCTTCCTGAATGCCGATAATGGCCGGGATTCCTCCCGCGACGGAGGCGCCGAATTCCAAGCGCCGGCCAGCCTCCCGCGCAGTCTTCATCAGTTCCCCGCCGCGACGGCAAATCAGCTGTTTGTTGGCCGTAACGACCGATTTCCCGGAGCGAAGCGCCCGGTCAATCCACTCGCCTGAGGGATCCAAGCCGCCAATCAGCTCGATCATGATGTCCGCGTCGGAGGAAAGAATGTCCTCTATGTCCTCGGTCCAACGAACTCGGCTCGGCAGGCCGTCGGTCTTCTTGCGCGTGATATTCCGGTTGAAGATATGGGTCAAGACAAACGGACTATTCGGGTCCGCCGAAAGAATCTTCGCTACGGACTTGCCTACGGTGCCGTATCCAAGCAGCGCGACCTTCCATTCCTTGCGCGCGTGCGCGGGCTTCCTCTGAATCGAAACAGTGGCTGTCCGGACCTGCTTTGAACGCGTTTGCGGCACGAACTTACCTCTTTATTGTTTCTTCGACTTGCAGCGGACCGACTACTGGACGGAATGGGACAAACCGCCTTCTGCCCTTCCAGAGGATACCATCCTGTGTCAAATCTGAGTCACTTCAGGCCTCTTTTTCTGTCAAGCCGATGACGGAGCCGCGCCGGCGAGCCCAAGCGAGTCGGCCACACTGCGCATGGCGGAGATGCAGAAGGCAATGTGCTCTTCGAGCGGCACTCCCAATTCCTCGGCGCCTTTATAGACGTCATCCCGGCTCACGCCGCGCGCGAAGGCCTTGTCTTTGAGCTTCTTCTTTACCGAGGAGGCTTCCACTTCGTGAATGCTCTTACTTGGCTTTACGAGCGCGCACGCGGTCAGGAAGCCCGAAAGCTCGTCGCAGGCGAACAGAGCGTGGTCGAGCGGCGAGACACGCTCGACGCCTGAGTAATTGGCGTGCCCGAGCATCGCGTGGATCATCTCCTCGGGGTAACCGCGCTCCCTCAGGATCAAAGTTCCGGCGTAGGGATGCTCCTGAGTAGGGTGATGCGCGTCATTTGGCCACTTCTCGTAGTCGAAATCGTGCAGCAGCCCGGTCAGACCCCAAAGTTCCTCGTCGCCGCCGAGCTTTTTGGCATAGGCGCGGACGCACGCCTCGACGGCGAGCGCATGTTTGCGCAGGCTATCGCTTGCGGTGTATTCGCAAAGCAGCTTCCAGGCATCGTTCCGTTCAGGCATCGATCACTCCGTGAAGCGATACGCTAACACAGACGATAAGCAGTTTGAGTCAACGAAAAAAGCGAAGTACTGCTGGTAATAGTATTCATGGGGCTGTGGAAATTGTGGAAAACTCCTTTCGTGTGACGAGCGAGTTATGCAGCAAACCGCGCAGACGCAAGATGGCATTGTGTTTAGAGCGTTAGCGGACGCGAATCGTCGAGGCGAAGAAATTAGAAACCCACTTGCTTGCTTAGAAACGCTCGCAAACTTCATGTTTGTAACGCTGAGAGGGGTATGGCTAGAATGAGTGCCGGTGGAGGAGCAAAATAGGGCTTGACAATAATTGGCACGCTGTGGAAAATCCCTTCGCGCCAGCTATCTGCCTTCCCTGAAAGTGCTATTCCTCCCCTTCGCTTCACCGGAAACGTTTGCGAGGAGAACCGGTGGCGGAAAAAGATGGTTTAGAAGCCAACATAGCAATGGACCGTGAAGTCATACGTTGTCAGGTATGCGGGTTGGTGCAGTATCGCACGCGCACTGGGAATTGCCGCCGGTGCCTGCGTCTGCTCCCACCTACGGTGACGTTCGTCATTCCGACGCCGTCGCCGCAAGATTTGCCGGGCGATGACCGGCAACTGTTCGAGAACTGGCCCAACCGCGAAACTGTGGAGAACATCGGCCAGCGCATCCGGCAGTTGCGCGAATCGCGCGGCATGACGCAGAGCCAGTTGCAGGCGCGCTCACGCGTCTCGCGTTCGTATTTGTCCAGGATCGAGAGCGGACAGATGACCCCCAGCCTCGGAACGCTCGAAAAGATCGCCGAAGCATTGGGTGTTGGCCTGAACCGTTTCTTTATTCCGGAATCGAATGGCGAGACCGTGCTCGAAGACCCGTTCATTCAGGGGCTTCGGCCGTTCCTGCGGCAGCTCGATTGGACTCAGTGGCAAGGCATTCTCAGACGGTTGCAGGCGATCAGCGAGCACGTCAACACGAGCCAGCAGGTTCGTCCGCTGCCGCCGCAGCCGGCTGTGCGAGTTGCCACTGGCATTCCGAGGCGTCAGGCGTTTCAGCCGGGACACACTGCGGCTGTAAATCGCTGACTTGGCTGCCCAGAGATAGCTCTTCGCTCGAATTTCCGGGCGAAGCCGGTCGGCGCGAGCCGTTGGAGCAGAGGCTCGGGCCGACAGGTCGGCTACTTTGGACACCCGCAGATCCTCGCTCATCCACCGCCTCATGCTCTTCCCTATAGCTCTGTTTAGACCTCGTCTGTAGGTCGTGACCGACAACCCTACGTAAATGCTGATATTCCGGTGATTTCGTTGCCGATGATCAGGGTGTGGATGTCGTGCGTGCCTTCGTAGGTGTAGACGGATTCAAGATTGGCCATGTGGCGCATGATGCAGAAGTCGTCGACGATGCCGTTTGCGCCGAGGATTTCGCGCGCCAGGCAGGCTGTTTCGCGGGCCATCCAGACGTTATTTCGCTTCAAAAGAGAGATTTGGGCGCTTTGGATGTGGTTTTGGTCTTTTAATTTGCCGCTATGCAAGGCGAGGAGCTGCGCCTTCGAGATTTCGGTGATCATCCAGACCAGTTTCTCCTGGACAAGCTGGTGCGACGCGATGGGCTGACTATTGAACTGCTTTCGCTCTTTGGCGTAGCGGAGGGCAGTCTCATAGCAGGCTTGGGCGGCGCCTACAGCCCCCCAGCCTATGCCGTAGCGGGCTTGGTCGAGGCAGGAGAGCGGACCGCGCAAACCGGCGGCGCCTGGCAAAACGTTGTCGGCGGGCACTGTACAGTCGGTCAGGGCGAGTCCAGCGGTGACCGAAGCGCGCAGCGATTGCTTGCCGTGGACTTCCCACGTTTTAAATCCGGAAGTTCCCTTCTCGACGAGGAAGCCGCGGATCTTTTCGTCATCGCATCTAGCCCAGATCAGGGCGACGTCGGCGATGGAGCCATTCGTGATCCACATCTTTTCGCCATTGAGGACGTAGCCATCGCCCTTCTTGACCGCTCGCGTCAACATGCCGCCTGGATTCGAGCCAAACTGCGGTTCGGTGAGACCGAAGCAGCCGATGGCTTTGCCCTGTTGCAGCAGCGGCAGCCATTTTTCCTTTTGAGCATCCGAGCCATAGGCGTGGATCGGGTACATTACGAGCGCCGACTGGACGGAGGCGAAACTGCGGACGCCCGAGTCGCCGCGCTCCAACTCCTGCATTACCTGGCCATACTCGACGTTGGACATGCCGGCGCAGCCGTACCCTTGGAGGTTCGCGCCGAAGAAACCCAGCTCGGCCATTTGCGGGACGAGCTGCATGGGGAACTTGCCCTGGCGATTCGCCTCGACGATCACCGGCAGGACTTGCTCATCGGTGAACTTGCGGGCGGTTTGGCGGGCGAGCTTTTCCTCGTCGCTCAAGAATGAGTCAATGTCGAGAAAATCAGAATCAGCCATTTCAAAATTTCCCCGAAAATTGTCGATTAGAATCGGGATCCGCATCACAAAAAAAAGGACTTAAATCGATTTCTAATCGACAGAGTGTCGATTAGAAATTCGTGTTCCGCAAACGAACTCGCGAGCCGCCTTTTAGGCCGTTTCATCGGCGAACCATAGCGCTTTCTCGATTCCGACGGCAAGAGCCAGTACGTTTTTCTCGATGAGGCGCCTGTCGATATTGCGTTTTCTCGTTCGACGAGTATATAGGAGGAGCAATGAGCTGCGAAAGCTCGGCTGCTAAAAGGAGAGTGGAGGCGCCATGGAAATGACGTCGGAAAAGGCTTCAACCTCGGAAGTCTCAAAAGCCAGGGTCTGGACAGGACGGGTGCTCAGTTTGCTCGCGGTACTGTTCCTTGTATTTGACGGCGTGACCAAGGTGATGAAGGAAAGCCATGTGATGGCTGCGGCCGTTCAACTGGGATTTCCGGGCTGGACGATGCCGTTGATCGGGAGCATCCTGCTGTTTTGCACTCTGATTTATGTGATCCCGCGGACGGCGGTGCTCGGCGCCGTGCTGCTGACTGGGTATCTGGGCGGAGCTGTTTGCTGTCAGTTGCGAGTTGGCAATCCGCCTTTTGAGACCCTCTTTCCCGTTTTCTTCGGAATCCTCGTGTGGGCAGGATTGTTTTGTCGCGAGAATCGGCTGGCTGCGCTGTTTTTCGCGCGGAAGCGAATTGGGCAGAGATGAAAGCCATTGCGGACTTCAACATTACCGAACGCAGGAAGCATCGTCTCGCTAAGAAAAGCGCCTGCACCGAAGGAGCCATTGCAATTTGCACGCCGCGCGGCTCCGCGATCATTCATGAGCTTTGCCCGGTGACCGCCTGAAAAGAAAGGCGGTCGCTACGAAACCGGGGGCCGTGGCGCGAGATTGATGGCACATCGGGGGCATAAGCCAAAAGCGGAAGATCGGCGCTCCCCTCTCAAAGTGCGGTTGTTACCGGGTTCCCTGGTACTGTTAACGCACGTGGAAAACGGGCTTTTACCGGCCTTGTATCGGGCTCAGACACGCCCTAAAATGGGCGATAGTTAGTTGCAGAGGAGGCCGGCTTGGAACTTGATAACCGCATGAAACAGTTGCTCCAGAAACTTGGGCACGCCATCAACGATTCGGTCGCCGAATCCGACCGCATCGCGGAGGCGATTTCGGGAGTCCGCGCGGCCGGCTATGAGATTGTGCTGAAACTCGACGCAACGATCGGGCTTGCGCGCCGCACCTCCGACGAAGCGCGCATGACGACGCAGGACCGCCGCTTCCTCGAATCGATGCGCATTCGCGTGGACGAAGACGTGATGGAAGACGAGCCTGCGGAATCGAAAATTGCGATCACGGCCCAGGACATCAAGTTTCTAAAATCGCTGAAAATCTCTTTCGACGAAGAGCTATGAAAATATCCACTGTATTCTCCGCTTCCCTGCTGATCGCCGCTTTGGCGATGGGTGCCGCTCCTGCGCGTGCGCAAGACCCGGTGTCTACCGCCGTCGCCGTCACGGCGCCGATTGTGGTTCACACGATCGCGCGTAAAAGAGCGGAATCGCACTCGGGAACGTGGATGAAAGCCGAGTTGCTCCACGCCGACAACAACTCGATGGTCGTGAGCGAGCAGGGCAACGAACGAGTGATCCACACCTTCACTTATAGCCCGGAAGTAAAAGCCAGGATGCAGAAGATCATGGATTCGGGCGGCTATCAGTACGGCGACAAGATCAAAATCCGGTACACGCCCGGACAGACCGTCGCGCTGAAAATTCACGGCAAGCCATCGAAACCCGCAACGGCCCTCAACACTCAGTAATCGCGAAAAGGAACTCATAGAGCTCAGGGCCTAGCCCCTTTCGTGCTATCGCGTTTATGGCCACGTTGACACACCGACCTTGCATTCTGCTAGTTTGAGCTTGCGCTGCATTTTGAGTCTCGCTGCATCGTTGCTCGGGGATGTGTTACAACTGCACGCATGGTGCGTCCGCCTGCCGTTGCCGGAGCCTTCTACCCTGCCGATAGCCAAGAGCTGGAGCAGCAGGTAGATGCGTTTTGCGCGAGTCAGGGCGAACAGCCGAAAACTCGTGCCATCGCGTGCGTCGTACCTCACGCCGGCTACATGTATTCGGGCCATGTCGCGGGCGCCGTCTACGCGCAGCTTGAGATTCCCGAACGATGCATCCTGCTCGGGCCGCGCCATTTCCCGCAAGGCCAGCCAATGGCCATTCTCAGCCAAGGAAGCTGGCGCACACCTCTCGGAGAGGCTGAAATCGACGCGCAATTAGCGGCCGGTCTGGCGCACGCATGCCCTTTGTTGCGCGAGGACAGCGTGGCGCACGCGCGCGAGCATTCGCTGGAAGTGCAGATTCCCTTTTTGCAACGATTGGCGCAGCGGCCGGCGCGGAGTTTTCGGTTCGCGCCCATCGTGCTTGCGTCAGATCGCTATCCCGTTCTCGAAGAGTTGGGACGCGCAGTAGCGCAGACCGTGGTGAAGGCAGACGCAGCGCAGTCGGGACCCGTGCTGATTATCGCCAGCACGGATATGAACCATTACGAAAACGACGCGGCAACGCGCCTGAAAGACGCGCGAGCCATTGAACGCCTTCTCGCGCTCGATGCTCGCGGGCTCTACGATACGGTCCGCAATGAGGGAATTACGATGTGCGGCTACGCAGCGACGGTTGCGACAATTGTCGCCGCATGCGAACTTGGCGCCACGGAAGCGCGACTGGTGCGCTATGCCACGTCGGGCGACACTAATGGGGATTATTCGCGGGTGGTGGGGTATGCCGGCGTGATTGTTCGATAGCCTGCGATGAATCGCCTGGCGGACTGGGGAAAAACGAACTCATCACGTCGAGTTTGCTGCGAGGTGGCGCTACCAATGCCGCGCTAAGGGCCGCGGCTCTACGTTTAGGTCTTCAAGAAAGAGCCTCAGGTCGATGGTAAAGTGCGCGATCGACCTGAGGTACATTTTTGCAGAGCGTTACCAGCCATTGGCTTTGATCAAGTTGGCCGCGTTCACGGAGCCGAGCCCCGTTGCGCGATCATACCCGGTGCCCGCGTTGTAGCCGCTCAAGACGCCGACTCCGTTTCCGCCTCCCGGCGTGACAGTGCCACCGTTGTTACCGCCGCCTCCCCCGCAACTCACGACGCCAAACATCGCAGCGAACACCAGCAATGCCAGTGCTGCGCTCCAACGACGGCGCTTATCGTTCAGCAAGAGGAGGAACATCGCCGCGCCGAGCGTGCAGACGAGCAACCCAATTCCGAGCGGCGTCCAACGGAATCGAATCCACGGCCGGTCTATACCGACCGGCGGAACGAAGCTCGAAATCGAATTTCCGCAGTTCGTCGTCCCCG
This sequence comes from uncultured Acidobacteriota bacterium, assembly GCA_963753205.1. Taxonomy (GTDB): domain Bacteria; phylum Acidobacteriota; class Terriglobia; order Acidiferrales; family UBA7541; genus Palsa-295. The sequence goes on from CAVWBL010000014.1 coordinate 196,903, forward strand.
TATTGCACGGGACCGAATTGTTTCCGGTCGTGACATCCTTGAAAATGCAGTTGCTCGAAGAGGCGACGGGCGTGGAACCGCTGTTATTGCAGCTTGAAGCCGACTGGCTGCCGGCCAGCGAATACAGTTGCGTGTTGAATGCCGTGCTGCCGTAGCGGACCGTTTTTGCCTGAGCGTTGCTCTGATACTGATCCAGCAGCGCCACGATGCCGGCAAACGCCTGCGTCGAAACCGACGTTCCGCCGTCCGCTGCGAAGAAGAGCGACGAGCCCGTAAGCGCGCAATCTGTCGGCTGACTGGGCGGATTGCTGTTGATGAACGCATCTTGCTTCGCAAACGATATAAAACGTGCCGGAAATCGAGCCATCGCCGCCAAACAGTGAAACATCAGGAATGTCGCGATGGCTATCTGCCGGAGTGCCAGCGGTTTGCCAATTAGGTTTCGCGTAGCCTCCCGCGCAGTTAGTGACGGCCAGACCTGTGGGCGCGGCGCAGTTGCTAAACCCGCCCGAGCTGCCGACGGCCACGAGTACGCTCGGCGAAGCGTTGGCAGCATTCACCGAATTGCATGCGTTGAAAATGTTTGTCGTACCCAGAAATGAGGCGAGCTGCGGATTCGTGCACGAGTCGTTGTAAACGGTTTCAGGGATTGGTCCCTTTACCGACAAACTAGAGTTGCCGGTTGTCGAGTTGGAAGAATTCCAGTATGTGGCCGCGCCGCTGGCCGTGGTGTAGGTGAATTCCGTAGCGCCCACCGATACGTCATATGGCGTCGATGACGTACCGTTCACTTGCAGGCCGAATTGAGCCGTTCCCGTTGTGGCGTCACAGCCCGCGGAGCCATTGTCTCCCGATGCGGTGACAACTGTGATCCCCTGCGCATCGGCCTGCTGCCAAAGCGTGTTGTAGAAAGCGTTCGCGGAAGTGCCGAGTTGAAGCTCGCAAGCGCCATAGCTGTCCGTGAGGATTGGATCGTTGAGCGTATTCACCGCGTAATAGGCAGCATAATCTCCGCCGAACGTATCACCGGTCGGCAAGTTCGTTTCGCCCGTCGTCGAAGGATTGCCACAGCTCCCTGCCGTCGGCGCCACGACCAGATCGACCGTCGCACCAGGCGCAGCCGCGCCCACCCATTCCACATCAAGGATTGCTTCCTGCTCGTCACTATCCGCCGAGCAATTTTGCAGGCCCGGGTCGACGCCGCTCGCGAGCTTCACGTTTACCGTCTGCGCGGGCAACCCCATCAGGCTTCTGAATTGCGTCACGTCGGCAGTATTGATGTTGCTGTCGCTCACAATTGCAATATTGACCCCAGTGCCGTTGCAAGGATTGGCGCCGCAGGTAGTGCTCCAGATCGGCAGCAGGTTGTAGATTGTGGCGAAATCATACGCGCTGACTCCATAGCACGGAGTATTCGTGCCGTAGCAGCCGGCATTTGTAAATGTGAATTGAGGGCTCACCGGCGTAATCTTCCGGCTCGGCATCTGCATCTTGAACGCGCCAAGCTTGTGCATCGTCGGCTTCGGACGGAAATTGTTCAGCCGGTTCACGCCTGCGACAATCGGAGCCAGCGCCGCGGGAATCTGCGGATCGCTCGCGTTAGCAAAGTGATTTTGGCCGTTCACGAGATAGCTGTGAATTTCCGTGTGGAACGCATCCTGAATTTCACCTGCCGTGCCGGAAAAATCGATCATGTCGCGGCCATTGGCGACGCCGTTTACCTGAAAGCCGTTGGAGCCGAGCCAGGTGGTGACCGCCGTAATGTCCTGATCGGAAGCGCCGAACTGCTCGCCGAACTGGGCGGGCGTGAGCCACTTGTGATAGTTCGGCGAATTCTTGTCCGCCTGCTGCGCGATCAGATTCTCGAGCGCCGTTTCCTGCTCCGGGCTGCGCTTCAGCACCAGCAGCATGTGGTTGATCTGCATAGTGGAAGCCACCGCGCCCTGATCATTCTGGGCGCGCGCCATTGGAACGACGTTTCCGCGAAGCGAAACACGCTGCGTTTCGTCGACTGCATGCGTGACCATGGAGGGCGGCAGGTTGCTCTGCGCGAGCATTTTCCTGGCGCCCGAAAACAACACACCTACTGCGGCAAGTGCAACGAAGACGTATAAAAAGTATCGGCACATAGTTTCGGTGTCCTCATTAGTTGTCCGACGAGTCCGGACCTTATATCTTGACATCGGATGCGCCAATCGTTCCGAAAAGATGGATGCGGATTGAAAAATGTTTCTTTGCGAGCACGAGAAGCAAAAAGACGCAGAAACGCGGCGTGACCGCTGCGGAACTGCTTCCCCGTCGCGCGGAATTAATTTATCGCCAGCGTGAAATTGAATGAAATCGGCGCGTTGTTCGCCGTATTCGTCATGGTAATGGTCGCCGTGCTGGATCCCGAGGGCGTACCGCTGCCGCTTCCGCTTCCGCTGTTAGGAACCGCGCCGCCGCATCCGGCCATCCCACACAGCAGCACGAAACCGATCAGTGCAAACGAAAGTCTGAACCGCCGGAGATTTTGCTGCGCGCTGAACCAGAATATGGCAAGAATCAAGCCACCCGCGAACACGACGAGCGGGGCTGGAATCCAGTTCTTCGGCGCGCCGAACACCGCGGGCGGCGCCACGCTTCCCGCGGCCGTATTCACCGTGAGTGCCACGTTCGCCGAGGTCGTCGCGCTGCTGAACGAGAGCGACGAAACAGTCGCGCCATTCTGCGTGAATGAGCAAGTTGCGCCCGCTGGAAGATTCGAACACGAAAGATTATTAATAGTTGCGGTGAATCCATTGTTCGCCACAAACGTGAGCGTCGTAGCTCCCGATTGACCCGCCGCTGAAACGGTTACCGTGGCCGGAGAAGCCGATAGCGAGAGGTACGGCATGCTGGCGACGAAATTCGTCACGTTCATCGAGCCAAGGCCCGTGGCCAGGTCGTAGCCCGTTCCCGCGCTGTAACCCGTCAGGACACCGATGGGGCCGCCGCCGTCTGTATTGCAATCGCTCGTGCCGTCATGCGACGAGGACGCCTCGCAAGGCATCGCATTCGTGCCGGAGGTCACGTCGTTAAAGACACACGCAGCGTCAGGCAATGTGGTCGTGCTGCTGGCGTTGCAATTCAGTCCGGATTGGCCGGCCGCGAGCGAATAGAAACTGGGATTGATGTTGCCTTGCGCGGACGCGGTCTTTTGATCGACGAGCGCCATCACGCCGGCAAACACTTGCGCGGAGAGGGACGTGCCGCCGCCCAGCAGGAACGATCCATTGGTGCCGCATGCGGCGGATTTGCCGCCCGAGCCCTGCGCGTCCTGTTCACAGGCGAAATAGAAGCTGCCGGGTACTGTCGCGTTGACAGCCTGCTCGAGCCCGTAAGAATCCGCCGCGCCTTCGGCAAAAAATGAAACGTCCGGAATGTCGCGCTTACCGTCCGCCGGAACGCCCGGTCCGCTTTGCCATGAGGGCTTTGCGTAACCGCCCGAACAATTGGACGTGGTCGTCGTGTTTGCCGTGGTGCAGTTGCTCACGCCGCCCGAACCGCCCGTCGGCGCAACGAAGAAAAAACCTTGCGAATTCCCGTCGGTCTGCACGCTGCCGCTATTGCAAGCGGCTGCAGCCGAACTCTGTCCAAAAGCTGCATAAATCAGGGGATTCGTGCAGCTGTCGTTCCACGCCGTCTCGGGAACATAGCTCTTCGCCGAGGCCAGCGTGCCGACGGCATTCGAGGAATTCCAAAACGCATTGGGCGATGTGTGGTTGTTGAAATCGGTGCCGCCGACCGCGACATCGTACGGAGTCGAGGCGATCCCGTTCACGCCCAGGCCGTAGACGCCGGCGGCCGCTCCCGTTGCGTTGCCCGACGGCGCGAAATCGCAGCCGTCTGAGCCGTTGTCGCCGGTAGCGATGGAGACCGTGATTCCCTCCGCCGCAGCCTGGCTCCACATGTTGTCGTAGAACGCGTTACCCGCCGATCCGAGGCCGAGTTCGCAATTCCCGTAACTCTCGCTCAGAATCGGCGCGAGATCCTGATCCACGATGTATTGCGCGGAAAGATCGATGCCCGCGCTTGTTGCGGAGTCCTTGCTCGCGACGAGGTCGATATTCGCGTTCGGCGCCACCGCGCCGGACCATTCCACGTCGAAGATTGCTTCGGTCTCATCTTCGTCGCCATCGGGGCCACCGTTGGCACTGGATGACACGACGCCGGGATCGGTGCTTCCCTTGGGAATTACCTTCGTGAATTTGATCGCCGGTAGGCCAAAGAGCGTGCGGAACTGACTGGCATCGGTCGTATTGATGTCGCTCCCGCTGACGATGGCAATCGTCACGCCTGTGCCGTCGATCGGAGTCGATGCGTTCCAGAGCGGCGTGATGCCGTAAATCGTCGCAAAATCCGTGGGGCCGACGCCGAAGAGCGTGTTGCCCTTGGCATCGGTCAGCGTCAGATGCGGGTGAATCGAGGCCTTCATTCCTGGCGCGGCAGAGGCGCGATATTTTGGCCTGGGGAAAAAATCGTTGAGCGAGCGAACGCCCGCGACGACCGGAGCGAGTGCTGCGGGGATGGCCGGGTCCGTCGCGTTCGAGAGGTGATCCCTGTCATTCACGAAATAATCGTGAATCGTCGTATGGAACGCGCTGCGAACCTGCTGCGCGTTGCCGGAAAAATTGATGACCGTGCGTCCGCGCGAGACGCCGTTGACGGCGAAGCCGTGCGATTCGAGCCAGGCCGTGATCTTCTGAATATCCGCATCCGATGCGCCGAACCGCTGCCCGAATTCATCGGGCGTAAGCCATTGGTGATAGCTCGGCGAAGTCTTGTCCTGTTGCGCCGCCAGCAGGCGGTCCAGCGCGGCCTGTTGAGATGGACTGCGCTGCAAAACAAGCAGCATCTGGTCCATTTGCAAGGAATTCGCCGCAGGGCCGCGGTCGAATGCGGCACGCGCCAGAGGATAGGTATTGCCGCGCAGCACGGCGAGCTTCGATTCGTCGATCGCCGTGGTAATGCGTGAAGGCACGCGGCCGGCTTGGCCCTGTGCGCGTCCGCGAACGAAAAAACTCAATGTGATGGCGCACAGAGTCGCCAGAAATATGCTGACGTTACGGCGCATGTCGTTCTTTCTCCGAAACGGCTTTATGGCACTTCTGGAGCGATACGACCATGGTTCCCGAAATGCGGGCAACGAGCAATCATCCCGCACAGGAACGGTACGAGAGAGTTATCCGTACGTACGAACAGTCGTACCAGAATGCCGCCTGGGAGCGGCCAACCTGCTTGCAAAAGAAAAGTATCGCCGAAATGAGATGCTCGAAGAGGGCTACTGTGTCGCCTGCGGATTCTCGCTGCGGATTCGGTCGGCTAGCCTGCGGGCGCGGGCGCGCGCGATATCAACGTATTGGTTATCCGCCGCGAGTTTTTCCAGAGGCGCGATGAACTGGGCCGGCTCGGGGAGAAGGTGGTCGTTGTAATGCGACTCGATGGTCTGAACCACGTCATTGACGCCCAGCTTGTCGTATTGCATGGTGCGGATCAGGTCGCCGAGGTCGGTTTCCTGCTGCGAAAGATTTTCGAATAACGACGTCAAAGCAGCGCCCGTGGGATCGAGAGTGTAATTGAACGTGACCTGATAGTCTTGAGTGCCATTTTGGTAGCGGAAGGTCTTTTGCCCAAGGCTGGCGAGGCGCTTGTGGACTTCGAGGTCGACGCCTTGGAAATCGTGAAGCTTTGCCGCCAGCGAGAATATCTTCTGCACCAGCGGCGCATCGATCTGGAACGGCTGTGGGCTGGGCTGCTCGTCAAGTTGGCGAATGTCGCAAGTCCCTTTGCCCGATTGCGAGACCGTGATCTCGACGAACTCGGGATAACTCGACTTGAACACTTTACGGAAGGTTATTGTCGGCCCCCCACTGGAATCGGCGGCAGCCGCGCCACCAGCAAGCAATGCCAGCGAAAGGACCAGGAACGCTAAATATCGAATGAGCTTCGTCATGGCTGAACAGAAACAGGGATGCGCCGGGCGCGGCTCGTGCTGCCTGGGAGTGCGGAGTTGATCTTGGTCGCCTTCGTAAATCGCTCTTTTGCGCGGCACATCTGCGCGTGGCAAAGGGCGACGGCGAGTGCGTCCGCCGCGTCGGCAGGCTCTGGACATTCTTCCAGGCCCAGCAGCATTCCCACCATCTTTTGAATCTGCTGCTTGGATGCCGCGCCGAATCCCGCCACACTCGCCTTCACTTCGCGCGGCGAATAGCTGTGCGCCGGAACATGCGCCTGGGCCGCCGCCAGCAAAACCACCCCGCGCATTTCCGCCAGCTTCAGCGCGGTACGCATGTTGAGCGCGGTAAAAACCGACTCGACGGCAACCGCATCGGGGGCAAATTCTTCGACGAGAGAGGCAATCAAGCCGTGAATTTCGCGCAAGCGCTCGTCAAATGGGGCCCGCGCAGGAAGTTTCAGCGCGCCAAACCGTAGGAGCCGGTGCACCGAATCGTCAATTTCAACGATGCCGTATCCCGTCGCTCCCGCAACCGCAGGATCGACACCCAGCACGCGCGTGGCACGCAGATTCGGCAATGGCCGCCCACCCATTTCCGGCCTAGTGTACGTTCCACCCTGCCGCAGTGAGTAGCACTTTTTCGGCTCTGATCGACCATAATGCAGAGCGACAAGAGCGGCACTCTTCGTTTGACTTGCCTCATTCCATAGCCTAAACTTAGGGTTTGTCTCTACCGGAAAGGTGTTACTGGATCGATGCAGACGTATGTTCCCAAGGGCCGCGAGGCCGAAGAATTGATGGTCGGCAAGAATTGGTTTGTGATTGACGCTGAGGACCAGGTGCTCGGGCGTCTTGCCACGCGTGTGGCGAGCCTTTTGATCGGCAAAGATAAGCCGTCGTATACGCCGCATCTGGATTGCGGCGATCACGTTGTAGTGATCAATGCCGAGCGAGTGAAGCTCACCGGCAATAAGATCGACCAGAAGGTGTATCGCCACCACAGTGGATGGCCTGGTGGCTTGAAAGAAGAATCCGTGAAGTCGCTGCTGTCGCGGCGTCCGGAAGAGGTTGTGCGGGAAGCAGTGCTTGGAATGCTGCCGAAGAACAAGCTTCGCGCTCGCCGCGCGAAGAAGTTGCGCGTTTATGCCGGGAAGGAATCGCTCGCCCGGCACGCCGGTCAGAAACCCCAGCCTATCTCGCTGTAGTTTTTCGGTGATTTGTACCAGCCGATGGGTGTCTGCGCGCGGACTGGTGTCCGCCGCACATTTGAGGAGGAAATTTGAGTTCCACGCCGAATTCTTTGGGTAGCAACGGTGCCAAGCAGTTCTACGGCACGGGCCGCAGGCGCGAGGCAATCGCGCGTGTCTACATCAAGGCCGGTGCTGCGAAATTCACCGTCAATGGCCGTCCAGTAGAGGATTATTTTCGCAACGTTGCATGGCACACCGCAGCTGTCGAGCCTCTGAAATTCACGCAGATGCTCGATCAGCTCGAGGTTCGCGCGCAGGTAAAAGGCGGCGGCGTAGGCGGCCAGGCCGGAGCGGTACGCATGGGGCTTTCTCGCGCGCTTTCGCTGATTAATCCAGAACTGCGTCCGGCTTTGCGCAAAAACGGTTTCCTGACGCGCGATCCACGCATGAAGGAACGAAAGAAGTATGGGCAGAAGGGGGCGCGCCGTCGCTTCCAGTTCAGCAAGCGGTAGTTTGTTGTTGTAAACGTCCGGCCGCAAGGCCGCACGAATCCCACGGCCGGCAAGGAACCGGCGAAAAAGGATGCTGTCCGGGCCGGTCGCCCAGCGGCAAGCCCGAAATCGAAGCATCCCTTCGAAAAAAGGAGGTACTTTGGCAGTCGAAATCACAATGAAAGAGCTTCTGGAGGCGGGTGTTCACTTCGGCCACCAGACGCGCAGATGGAATCCGAAGATGAAGGAGTATATCTTCGGCGAACGCAACGGTATTCACATTATCGACCTGCAGAAGACTTTGAAGATGTTTCGCGACGCTGCGCGATTTGTCTCGGAACGCGCCGGCCAGGGTAAGAGCGTTCTTTTCCTGGGCACCAAACGCCAGGCCCAGGAAGCGATCAAGGAAGAAGCCGAACGCTGCGGAATGTATTACGTTAACCACCGCTGGCTGGGCGGCACCCTGACGAACTGGGTTACGCTGCAGAAATCGATCAAGCGCCTCAAACTGCTCAAAGCGATGATTGAAGACGGTCGCATGGCGGCGCTCCCAAAGAAGGAAGCGGCGCGCCTTGAACGCGAGCTGAAGCACCTCCAGCAAAATTTCGCGGGCGTGGAAAGCATGGCAACGCTCCCAGACGTGATGTTCGTCATTGACCCGAACTCGGAAGTAATCGCCGTGCGCGAAGCGCGCCGCATGGGAGTAACGGTTGTGGCTATTGTCGATACGAATTGCGATCCAGGACTCGTCGATTGGGTCATCCCGGGCAACGATGACGCTTTGCGCGCCATTCGCCTCTTTACCTCGAAGATTTCAGATGCGGTCGTCGTCGGGCGCCAATCCTTCGAGCAGACGCAGCTTGCCGATAGCAAGGCGGCCGGAGATTTGGCTGCCGAGGAATCGCCGGAATACGTCGATACGAGCGCCTACGAGGTCTATGAGAAGCAGGAAGGCGACTTCGTCGAAGGCGAGCCTGCTCCCGACGCCGAAATCATGCCGCCGGAAGAGGCATCGGTGCAGTACGGGTCGGGCGAAGACAGCGGCCACCCTAGATAAGCCGCAGTTTGGCAACGAAATTTTTCGGAACTTCACTCATCCGGCGCTTAACGACGTCTAATGGAAATACATCGAAGCATCCTAAACAGAAGGAACTGAGTGCATCTTATGGCTACACCCGAGAAGAGTATCCCCGCGCAGCTTGTGAAGGAGTTGCGCGATCGAACCGGCGCAGGCTTTTCCGATTGCAAGAACGCCTTGGCGGAGTCCGGCGGCGATATCGAGCAGGCGATCAATTTCCTGCGGAAGAGAGGACAGGCCGCTGCCGCGAAGAAGGCGCAGAGGGCCACATCCGAAGGCATTGTGGGATCCTACATTCACGCCGGTGGAAAGATCGGCGCGATTGTGGAGGTGAACTGTGAGAGCGATTTCGTGGCGCGCACGGAGGATTTCCAGCGTCTCTGCCACGATCTGGCCATGCATGTTGCCGCGACCGATCCGCGCTTCCTCCGGCGCGAGCAGGTGACCGAGGAGATACTGGACCGCGAACGTGAAATCTTTCGCGAGCAGGCGAAGGCGACCGGCAAGCCCGATCCGGTGATCGAAAAAATCGTGAACGGCAAGATGGAGAAGTTCTACGAGGAGAATTGCCTCTATGAACAGCACTTCATCAAAGACGAAGGCGTCACCGTAAAGGAAATGGTCGATCAGCTGATCGCCAAGATCGGCGAAAATATTTCCATTCGCCGCTTCGCCCGGTTCAAGGTGGGCGAAATGGACGGCGCGACGCAGCCGCCTGCGTCCGAGGCGGAAGCGGTTCCCGCCGTTTAAACCTACATATCGTTTTTGGGGCGCAAGAACGCTCGCCTGGAGCGGCCACTTGCGCCTCTTTTTTTTGCTTGTCGCTTCTTGCTCCGAAAGCGAGCGTCGGGTCGCAATTCTCTGCTAAAATGCCTCTGCCTGTTGAGCAACGGGCAAGGACACGAAACGCCAATTTCCATGACGAGTTCCGACGCCGCCGTACGATCCGCCGAAACCCGAACCGCGCCGAGTTACCAGCGCATCGTCGTTAAGCTTTCCGGTGAATCTCTTTCCGGGCCGGATGAATATGGCATTCACGCGCAGACGATTCGCGATATCGCACGCGAAATCAAAGAAGTGAATGAACTGGGCGTGCAAGTTGCCATCATGGTGGGCGGAGGAAATATCTTTCGCGGCGCACGCCAGGGCGGGCTTTCGATCGACCGTGCCACGGGCGACTATATGGGGATGCTGGCAACCGTGCTCAACGGACTTGCCCTTCAGGATACGCTGGAAAAATCCGGGTGCCACACACGCCTGATGAGCGCCATCGAAATGCACGAAGTCGCCGAGCCCTTCATCCGCCGCCGCGCCACACGGCATTTGGAAAAACAGCGGGTGGTGATTTTCGCCGGAGGCACCGGGAACCCGTATTTTTCCACGGATACAGCTGCCGCTCTTCGCGCAATGGAGATCAAGGCCCAGGTCATTTTGAAGGCTACGCGGGTGGACGGCATTTACGACGCGGATCCGGAAAAAGTGGCGGGCGCGAAAATGTTTGAGCGCATCAGCTATCTTGACGTGCTGCAGAAGGGACTCTCCGTGATGGATTCCACGGCGATCTCGCTCTGCATGGACAACAAAATGCCGATCGTCGTCTTCAATATGAACGTGCCTGGAAATTTGAAGCGTGTCGTGATGGGCGAGCGCGTAGGGTCCGTAGTCGAAGCCGCATAGTCTGGCGAGCTATAAGGCAGATGCCTGTGCTTCCGCGACGGGCTTGCTGCGCTCTTTTTTTCGAATACAATAAGCCCGAATCGGAGGCAGGTCCCTCAATGAACACCGTTACCAATAGCAAAGAAGCTCTCGCGCAAGCTAAGACGCGCATGGAAAAAGCCGTCGACGACTTTCGCAAGGAGCTGGGCTCGATCCGCACAGGCCGGGCCAACGCCTCCCTGCTCGACCAGATCCGCGTCGATTATCATGGCACGCCGATGCCGGTGAATCAGCTTGGAACTGTGCACGTTCCGGATCCGATGACGATCGTCGTTTCGCCGTGGGATCCGGGCGCCGTGTCGCTGATCGATAAAGCGATTCGCACGTCTGACCTTGGACTTAATCCGACCAATGACGGCAAGGTGGTGCGAATTCCGATTCCGCCGTTGACCGAAGACCGCCGCAAGGACCTGGTAAAGCATCTGCATAAGGTTCTCGAGAATCATCGCACGGCTGCGCGCAACATACGCCGCGATCAGAAGGAAGCCATCGAGCGCCTCGAAAAAGACAAGAAAATCAGCGAAGACGAAAAAAAGCGTTCGCTCGAAGAGCTAGAAAAGCTGACCCACTCTGAAACCAAGAAAATGGAAGACCTTTCCGTCGCGAAAGAAAAAGAAGTAATGGAGATTAGGTAGAGCGCGGCCAGCCCATCCGCCTTGCCGCGGCGCGCTTGATTGGACGGGCTTTTTAGAGCGCCCCGACTCATGCAAGCATCCCGTCCCAGCAAAACTGCAAACCGTGTGGCCATGCGCCGGGCCGCGCATCAGCTGCTCGATAATCCGAAAGTTCTCGACGACCCGTTTGCCGTTCCAATTCTCAGTCCTGAATCGCGCGCCAGCCTCACCGACGAGTCTTCGTTCATGCCGGCCCTTGCCGCGAAATATATGCGTGCGTTCATGGTCGTTCGGAGCCGGTTCGCCGAAGACGAGCTCGCGCGGGCAGTCGAGCGTGGCGCCACGCAATACGTAATCCTGGGCGCGGGCCTTGACACATTCGCTTATCGCAATCCATATCCTCAATCGGCGCTGCGGGTTTTCGAAGTCGATCACCCCGACACGCAAGCATGGAAACGCGAGCGGCTCGCGACAGCAGGCATCGCCGTTCCCTCTTCGCTCACGTTCGCGCCTGTCGATTTTGAGCACTGCACGATTGCCGATGGCTTGCAGGCGGCGGGATTCGATTCGGGCAAGATGGCATTCTTTTCGTGGCTCGGTGTGATCATGTACCTCACGCGCCAAGCCGCCATGAGCACATTGAAGTTCGTTGCGTCTATGCCACAGGGCAGCGGCATTGTTTTCGATTATTCCGTCGCGCGCGACTCTTTGAACTTGTTCCAAAGGATCGCTCTGGACCGCTTGATGCGCCGCGTGGAAGCCGCGGGAGAACCGTTCCGCCTCTTTTTCGATCCGGTGGAACTTGCGAGCAAGCTGCGCGGGCTCGGCTTCACTTCTGTGGACGAACTCGGCGTCGAAGAAATAAACAAGCGGTACTTCGCCAATCGAGCGGACGGCCTGAGAGTCGGCGGCGGCTTAGCCCGTCTGATCAGCGCTACCCTTTAGCATTGGCATTTCGCGCGACGGCAATTCTTCATCCCGAATACACGATCTGCCTTATCGAATGCGCGCAGCGGGCGCGCGAGAATCAATCGCCAAATTGCGGTGTAAGTAGTTGTGGATCGGGAGGGGGGCTCTATGGGACGCAGCACCGGAACGACGGTCACTTGGGCGGTGCTTGGCTCAGCCGCATGCGCGGCGGCAGCACTACTTGCGTTGAAGAAGACGCCACAGTTTCGTTTGGACGGAAAGGTAGTTTTCGTCACGGGCGGATCGCGCGGATTGGGTCTCCTGCTCGCCCGCGAATTTATCGAGCGCGGCGCCAAGGTTGCGGTTTGTGCGCGTGACGAGCAGGAGTTGACGCGCACGCGCGAAGAGTTTGCGCCCGTCGGAGACCGCTTTTTCGCGATTCAATGCGACTTGGTCGACAACGATCAGGTGATCTTCACGTTGGAAACAATTGAAAAAGCTTTTGGGCCGATCGACGTGCTCGTAAACAATGCGGGCGTCATTCAGGTGGGGCCGATCGAAAATCAGCGACTGGACGATTTTTATGCGGCCATGCGAACAAATTTCTGGTCCGCCGTTCACACGACCCTTGCCGTTTTGCCGAGCCTGAAGCAAAGAGGAAACGGCCATATCGTGAATATCACGTCTATCGGCGGAAAAATCGCCATGCCGCACCTGCTGCCATATTCGGCCAGCAAGTTCGCCCTCATCGGTTTCAGTAAAGGGCTGCGGGCGGAGCTTGCGAAGGACGGTATTTCCGTTACGACGGTAGTTCCGGGCCTCATGCGAACGGGCAGTCCGCGAAACGTCGACACGACCGAACAGCACGAGAAAGAATACAGCTGGTTTGCCGCAAGCGACTCATTGCCCGGTGTTTCGATGGACGCGAAGCGCGCGGCGAGGAAGATCGTTGACGCGTGCGTCGCCGGAACCGGAGAGGTCATCCTTGGCGCCGCCGCGCATGCGGCGGCGATTGTGGAGGCGCTCGCGCCGAACACCGTCAGTGCAATTCTTGGCGCAATCAATGAGTGGATGCTGCCATCCCCCGGCGACACCAATCTCCGGAAGAAAGGCTTCGAGGCCGAGAACCCGGTCACGCGAAGTATCCTGACGACACTCACGCGCGAAGCAGAGCTCGAAAACAACGAATCCTGACTTCCAATTCCGCGAACGCTATCTGAATAACATTGGCGCGACATCATTGAGATTGTGGCGCCAGACGGTCCACTCGTGTCTGCCTTCGCCGACAACGAATTTGTGGTTGATGCCTGCCTTCGTGAGAGCTGCGTCGAAACCGTGAACGCCGGGACCAACGAGCGTATCGTCTTTCCCGACTCCGACCCAGAACAGTTTGAACTGTTTGTTCACGATCGACGGATCGTTGAAGATCTTCGGATATTGCTGCTCGGCTTGCGGGCCGGCCGCCGGGCTCATCATGATGACGTAGCGAAATAGCTGCGGCCGGTTGAAGGCGATGTTGAGCGTTTGGCCACCCCCCATCGAGAGACCGCCGATCGCGCGATCCTCCGCTTTCTTCGAGACTTTGAAATCCGATTCGACAAGCGGCATCACGTCGTTGATAAGGTCCTTGCCAAAAAGCTGCAGTTCGCCGGATTGGGCGCCTCTGCCTCCGCCGGGAAAAGCCTGCGCGGGAGCGTGGGGCGAATTCTCGGCGGGGCCGGTCCACCAGCTTTGGATTGTATGACCGAGAGGCATCACAACGACCATTGGTTTGGCTTTGCCGGCGTTGATCAGATTATCGAGGATGATGTTCGCGCGGCCGATCATGGTCCAGCCGGATTCCACGTCGCCGGCGCCATGCAGAAGATAGAGAACCGGCAGATCTTTTTCTTTGTCATAGTTTGGCGGAGTGTAGACCCAGACCGTGCGGCTGACTTCGAGAGTTTTTGAGAGGTAAGGAATGATGCGGACCTGGCCGTGAGGGCCTGGCTGCGCGTCGTAGAATTGCGGACCGTCGCCGGGAACTTCGACGACACTGGTAGCGCCGAAGCCTCCGTAGCCATATTTCGTATCGGGATTGCGCGGGTCGAGAGCGTTCACGCCGTCCACGTTAAATGAGTAGGCGTAGATGTCTGGCGGGAGTGGGCCGATTGTTGCCGACCAGACGCCGTCATCGCCCTTGGTCAACGTCGCAGTTTGGCCGCCCAATTCGCCGCTAACGGTCACTTTTTGCGCGTTTGCATCATAGTAACGGAACGTAATCGAGCGGTCGGAATTGATCTGAGGCGAGACCACCATGGGACCGCGGCCACCGCGGCCTCTGCCTGCACCGCGCCCTTCGGCTGGCGCATTTTGCGGAGGACCCGCCGGTGCCTGCGCGATTGCTATTCCTGCTATAAAGACGGCTGTCAAAACCAAAGCTGCTATCCGAGGAATTCTCATCATCCCCCCTGGGAAAAGCACCGAGTGAATTTTGGCCCGGTTGCGCCACATCCTGCCAAAAGCGGGAGCAGAAATCCAGCGGAATAGGCGCGATTCGCTCAGCAAAATTAGGAACAGACGGCCACCCCCTTCGCAGCCGACGAGAAGCAAGCTCTTTTGCACTCTCGGCCAAATCCTGAACCATCCGGCAGCGATCGAATTGGCTCAGGACCTTGCCTCGTTCTGCCTGACTCTGAACTTAACGATCTTCTTCACGAGGCTGGCAGGAATAGGCTTTGTGATCGGAAACTGAATCGCTCCCTTCGAAGTCTTGTAGCGCGCCAATTCCGATTTAAACGCGGCAATTCCAGACGCCTTCGGATAGAAACCGATGTGCTCTTTGAATGCGGCATACCACACTAACAGCGCTCCGCTCGACTTGAACGCAGGAATGCTGTAACTGATCACTTCCTCAGCCTCGGGAGCCGCTTCGCGAATTATTTTTCTGAGTTCTTGCAGCCTTTGCTTTGGTGTTTTGTCCAGCGCGGCCACGTATTCCTCTACCGTCTTGAATTTTTTCATCGATATTTTCCCGAAACATAGCTGGTTCTTGACTGCACGTTACGATGAACCAACCTAAGACGATTATCCTCTCATCGTCGGAAGGACCAATAAATTGGACGGGCCACTGCGCTTTTCGAGTAGCGCACGAAACAAGTTCCGCTTCGGACGCGGCAAGCGTTTTCTTCCATATGGCGCTACAATCTCGTTATGCCTCATCCGTTCACTCAGCGCGACGAGGAGCCGCAGCCCTCAGCAGCAGGTAGCCGACGCAGCGTCCCGCCGCGAAAGCACGTTGGCGTGGACGTACTTGAGCCGCCGCAGCCTTTCGGAAAATGGAACCCGCTGCCGCGCCTGCTCGCACAATTGCGAAAATTATTGCCCCACTGATCCGAAGCCCCGCGTCGCGCGAACGAAAACGCTTACTGGCCTACCGCGTCGCGGACAGATTTTGCCACGTGGGCAATCTGTTCGGCCGTCATAGCAGGATAAATCGGCAGGCTTAGCACGCGCTCGCAGGCGCGTTCGGCATGCGGAAAAGTGCCTTGCGGGTAACCGAGTCCGGAATAGGCGCGCTGTAGATGAATCGGAATCGGATAATGCACCACGGTCTCGATCTCGGCCGCGCTGAGTGCGGCGATCAGCGCCCGCCGATTATTCGCGTACACGACGAATTGGTGATACACGCATTCGTCGCGCGAATCGTCCACCAGCAGGTCCAGATGCGTGCCCGCCAGCAACCGCCGATATTCGAGGGCGATTTGGCGGCGCTGTTCGGTCCAGGCGTATAGACGCCGCAACTTTATCCGCAGCACAGCCCCTTGAAAACCGTCCATGCGGTAGTTGTAGCCCACAAATTCATGCTGATAGCGCGCCACCTGTCCGTGCGAACGTGCGGCGCGAGCGAATTTCGCGACGTGATCATCATTCGTCGTAAGGGCGCCGCCTTCGCCATAGGCGCCGAGATTCTTCGTCGGATAGAAGCTGAACGCCGCGGCGTTCCCCAGCGAGCCGACGCGCCGGCCGCGATACCGTGCGCCGTGTGCCTGCGCCGCGTCTTCGAGGATGCGTACATTGTGTCGCGCCGCGATATCGCGTAGCGCGTCCATGTCCGCGGGACGGCCGTAAAGATGCACGGGCAAGATTGCTTTGGTTCGTGGAGTTATCGCGCGTTCTACGAGCTTTGGGTCAATATTTGCCGTTGCGGGATCGATATCCACCAAAACGGGAACGCCACCGCAATACGTGATCGCTTCAGCTGTGGCAAGAAAACTATTCGGCGTGGTAATTACTTCATCGCCCGGTTGAACGCCCAGCGCGAGCAAGCCCAGATGCAATGCGGAAGTCCCCGAATTGACCGCAACGCAGTATTTCGTTTCGCAAAGTGCGGCAAATTCACGCTCAAAAGCTTCCGTTTCAGGACCGAGGATGAACGCCGCCTCGCGACCGACGCGGTCAATCGCCGCGAGAATCTCTTCGCGCAGTTCGGCGTACTCGCTCTTGAGATCGAGAATGGGTACTTTCATGAACGCAGCTTCACTTTTTCCGGCGAGTTGAATAACCAGCAAGGATCGGCTGAGAAAAGCCGCACCAAGACTTTACTTTAGGCCGCCAGCTTCAACAAGTATCGTCTCCGCGAGGGATGTTTTAAGGGTGCTCTATACGCACCGACACGGGTGCTTGGCTTATGCACTTTGGTACCGCGCTTTCGTTAGCTCGCGAAAATTCGTGCCTCAGCCGCTTCGCCTATTACTTCCAGTACTCGGCCCGCTATACAAAAATATCGCGAAATTTCTTGCAGCGATCACCTTATCGCTTCGTAGCCGTGATATAAGCATCCTCGAATGCCACTGCGGAATTGCATCTACCGCAGCGCAGCGCGTCCCCGCGCCAACAAAAATATTTCCGCCCGTCTGCAACTCGTTTTGCCGTTGGTTGTCTGAGCATGATCAAAACATGATCAAGGAGAACGCACGATGAAGTTCCGCGCGCATCATCTCGCTGTTCCGGCCGCTCTCGCATTCTTTGCGTGCGCCGGCTCATTGCAAGCCCAAGGCCCCGCTGGTTACCTTCGCAGCGGGCGCGTCGCAGGAAGGATCGCCTCAGCATTCAGCCGCCAGAACCTCGAGCCCGCCGATCAGGCGACGACCAAGAAAGTCCGCGATGCCATCGCCGCCGACGCATCGCTTTCGGTGGATGCACGCCGGATCCAGATTTCCACGAGCCATGGGCGCGTCACGTTGCTCGGAGATGTTGACTCGAGCAACGAAAAGTCCGCCGTACTGGCCAAAGCCACTGCCATTGTCGGAGACGGCAATGTGGAAAACCGTCTCGAGATAGTGCCGGCCAAAAGCTAAAAATTGAACTCTGGCGGCGCTGTCGCTCAGCATCGCAACTCCGCAAAATTGAAAATCGGCGTAACTCGCTGAAAACAAACAACAGCGATCCATCCTAATCGCAGTTGGATTCGGGTTTCTTGAAACGCGGATCAAGCTCCTCGCGGCGCATTGGATCGGAATGAGTTTTTTGGCAATTTTGTAGGGGTTCATTGTAGGACAGGTGCTAACCCTTG
This sequence comes from uncultured Acidobacteriota bacterium, assembly GCA_963753205.1. Classification (GTDB taxonomy): domain Bacteria; phylum Acidobacteriota; class Terriglobia; order Acidiferrales; family UBA7541; genus Palsa-295. The sequence continues at coordinate 214,432 of CAVWBL010000014.1, forward strand.
CCCTTTCTTTGTCCTCCCGGCCAGTAGAAGCGGCCACTTGGGATACCTAAACTCGAAGCGATGCGAACACAGAAGGTAAGCCGCCCGCCCAGGGTCCTCAAAGGCGAACCGAGGATTTGCCGTGGTTTGGTCCTCGCCTTGTCGCTCATCTTTGTCAGCGTAGCTCTCACAAGCTGCTCGGGTTACACGTCCAACGCCCAAAGCACAAATGGTGGCGGCACAGGGGGAGGCACCGGCAACGGCGTGCTTACGCCCTCGCCCGCCAGCCTGAGCTTCGGCAACGTCGCCGTGGGCAGCACCTCCACGCTATCCCTAAGCGTCTCGAATACCGGCACGGATACCGTCAATATCTCAGCTGCCTCTATATCCGGCGGCGGCTTCACCGTAATCAGCGGCAGCGGCAGCGCTACATTGGCAGCCGGACAAACCGATACGGTACAGGTACAGTTCGCACCGACTTCGATTACGCCGGCGACAGCTACCTTGAACGTTACCAGCGACGCATCGAATCCTTCGTTGTCCATTGCGCTGAGCGGCACCGGTTTGCAGGCGCAGATATCTGCAAATCCGACGAGCGTGAGTTTTGGTGGTATTGCGATCGGCTACACAGATTCCATACCGATTATTCTGAAGAACACGGGGAACCAGACACTGACCTTTTCCCAAGTCAGCGTATCGGGCACAAGCGCGGGATTCAATCAAACAGGACTGAGTACGTCGACAACAATTGCTGCCGGCGCCAGCACGACATTTAATGCGACGTTCGACCCTTCTGCGACAGGGGCAGCGAGTGGCTCGATTACCTTGGCGACGAATGGCTCGCCTTCTCCTCTAGTGATCAATCTCTCCGGCACAGGTCAGGCCACGAGTCTCTTACTTGGCGCCAGCCCGACAACTCTGGCATTCGGCAACGTGCTGGATCAAAGCAGCACTCAACTGACGACGTCATTGAAAAATAACGGCAACGCGAATGTGACGATCTCCGGCGTAACAGTCACTGGTGCGGGATTCACTGCGAGCGGCATCGTCAATGGGACGGTTTTGACACCGGGACAGTCCGTGACATTGACAGTAACATTCGCGCCAACATCGGGCGGAGCGGTGAGCGGCGCAAATGTGAGCATCGCCAGCAATGCGACGAACTCTCCCGCCGTCGTGAGCCTGTCGGGAACGGGAATCCATTCAGTCGTATTAAGTTGGAATGCCAGCCCGACCGGCGGAGTAACGTATAACGTCTTTCGCGGGACTTCGTCTGGCGGCGAAGGTACAACCCCCATCAACACGTCGCCAGTGAATTTACTCACCTATACGGATACGAGCGTAACTCCGGGCGGGAACTACTACTACACGGTCGAAGCGGTCAACTCGGCGGGCAGCAGTGCGCCGTCAAACGAAGCGCCTGCATCCGTTCCGAATCCTTAGTGCCTCTCGTTTTCACTTAAACAACGTACAGACTGGTGTAGATTCGTGCACCGGTCTGCCGTCTGCAATCTTCGCTTTGAGATATTCTCTTCCTTCATTTGCAAAACAGAGCTACGCCCTTTAGATTCGCAAGCGCCTTTGCTTGCGCCTGCATGGTTCGGCGAAGCGTCAGCAAAATCGCGTGAAATCGCCAGGACAGAACTATTGGGTTTTCTCTTTAGGTTCGGCTGCACAGAGTCCTGCCGAGGTACAGGGTATTTTCTGCACCGAACATGACGAAGGGCCAGTTTACACCTGCCGTCGAACAGTTTTTTTCATCTCCCTTTCTCCCGCCTCACGTCCAGTAGAGTCGTAACGACGCACTTGCATACAGTGTTCCGCGTGATGGGAACACAAAAACGAAGCTGCGACTGTGCGGCGCGCCAAAAGAAATCAAAAGCAAACTTCGCTGTCTGTTCGTTCGTTGGAATCGTGTTGCTCCTTGCTTCCGTGACTCTCGGCGGCTGCGCCGGCTATACGACGAACGCATCGAGCGGAAATAGTGGCGGCGCCGGCACCTCCGGCGGAGGAGTTCTGACGGCTTCTCCGAGCAGCATTGGGTTTGGAAATGTGGCAGTAGGTAGCAGTGCGACGCAAACCGTGACGGTGACGAACACCGGCACGGGCGCCGTGAATATCTCCGGGGCGACGGTTTCTGGCGGGGTTTTCACGGTCATCGGCGCAACACCGTCGAGTTCGTTGGCGGTGGGGCAGACGGCGACGGTGCAAATTCGGTTCGCACCAACTTCCATGGCAGCGGCGACAGGATCTCTGACGGTTACCAGCGATGCAACAAATTCAAGCCTGGAAATTGCATTGAGCGGCACGGGACTCGAAGCCGTCCCGGCATTTTCGCCGTCGTCGTTAAACTTCAACAACGTGGCTGTCGGTCAGACGAGTACGCAGAATGTGACGCTCAGCAATACCGGCAACATGAGCCTATCCGTGAGCGCAGCAACTGTCTCCGGAACTGGCTTCGGCATGAGCGGCCTATCGATGCCTGCGACAATCGCTCCTAACGCGTCGGCATCGTTTAGCGTGCAATTCACGCCGCAATCGACCGCCGGGGCGAACGGCAGTATTCAATTCACAGATAATGCGCCGAATTCGCCGCAGATGGTCACCTTAACTGGTAGCGCCTTGGCGGCGGGTAGCACGTTGAGCGCAAATCCCGGCAGCTTCAATTTCGGGAATGTGCTTGTCGGGAACAGCAGCACGCAAGCGATTACGCTGACAAACTCGGGTTCTTCTGCGATCACGATCAATAACGTCGGGTTCGCCGGGTCGGGATTCAGCGCCAGTGGAATTACTTCGGGACAGAGCATCGCTGCAGGAGGAAGCGCAACGCTCACAGCCAAGTTTGCGCCTACCGTTGCGGGGACGGCATCAGGAACGATCACGATTGCATCGACGGCGACGAACTCGCCGCTCGTGATCACTCTAAGCGGGACTGGTACGCAGGCCGCACTGACTGCGAATCCGTCGAGCATCAACTTCGGGAGCATTCCGGTGGGCAACACGGCGTCGGTGAACGTGACCCTCACGAACTCCGGTACGGCGAATCTATCGATCAGTGCAGCGAGCGCCAGTGGCACGGGCTTCAGCATGAATACACTGTCGCCGCAAACTTTGACACCCGGCGGAACGGCTACGTTCACGGTTACGTTTGGCCCTACGGCTTCCGGTAACGCTAGTGGAAGTGTTTCGATTACCAGCACGGCACCAGCGTCTCCGCTGGTAATTAATCTCTCAGGCACGGGCCAGACTGGGCTCAGCGCTCCTACGATCACCAGCGTGACGACGGCAAGCGCTACAGTCGGAACGGCGTTCTCGTACCAGATGGCAGCGACCAACTCACCGACCAGCTACGGTGCGACAGGACTACCTGCCGGACTGACCATCAACACCAGCAGCGGTCTTATTTCTGGCACGCCCACCACTTTGGGCACCTCGAGCGTGACACTGACCGCGAGGAACAGCGCTGGTACCGGAAGTGCAACGCTGACCCTGACGGTTTCCGTTCCGGCGCCGGTAATCAGCAGCGCGACGGCGGCAAGTGGCACCGTTGGTGTGGCCTTCTCCTACCAGATCGCAGCGAGCAATTCGCCGAACAACTACCGAGCTACGGGATTGCCTGCTGGTCTCAGCGTCAACACCAGCACAGGCCTCATCTCCGGCACACCGACTGCTGCCGGCACATCGACAGTGACCCTGAGTGCTACCAACGGAACTGGCACAGGCAACGCGACTCTGACACTCACAATAGCCAACGGGGCTCAACTCAGCATCAGTCCCGCGACGGTGGCCTTTGGTAACGTCAACGTGGGCAGCAACTCGAGCCAGACGGTAACGCTGACGAATACGGGCGGCGCCACGCTGAATATCACTGCTGCTGCGATCTCCGGCGCAGGTTACACCATGACCTTGCAGCCGACCTCGATCACTGCTGGTGCGAATACCACGCTTACGGTGACCTTCACACCAACTGCAAGCGGCAGCGCTGCCGGCAGCGTCTCGATCACGAGCAATGCCGCCGGCTCGCCGTCGACGATTGGCCTGAGCGGCACGGGATTGCAGGCGCAGATTGCCGCGACGCCGTCAACCGTGGCTTTCGGCACGGTGACTATTGGCAACAGCAATTCGCAGCCGATCACTTTGAAAAACAACGGGAATACGACGCTGACCTTCTCGCAGATCAGTGTGACGGGAGCAGGTTTCGGCCAAACCGGGCTGAGCACGTCCACGACGATTGCCGCAGGTGCGAGCGCGGCGTTTAACGCTACGTTTGATCCGTCTGCGACTGGCGGTGCAAGTGGCTCCATCACGCTCACGACGAACGGAACTCCATCTTCACTCGTGATTAATCTCTCGGGCACGGGCCAGACGGGCCTTAGCGCCCCGACCATTACGAGCGCAACAGCCGCGAGCGGAACAGTCGGAACTGTGTTCTCGTACCAAATCACCGCAACCAACTCTCCGACAAGCTACAGCGCGACGGGATTGCCTGCGGGGTTGAGCGTCAACACCAGCACAGGACTGATTTCCGGCACACCGACGGTTGCAGGAACTTCTACTGTGACGCTGAACGCCACAAACGCAACGGGAACGGGCAATGCGACGCTTACGCTAACGGTCTCTGTCCCGGCGCCAGTGATTACGAGTGCCACTGCGGCGAGCGGGACGGTAGGGACGGCATTCTCGTATCAGATCACTGCGACAAACTCACCGACAGGTTACGGCGCGACGGGACTGCCCGCTGGCCTGAGCGTTAACACCAGTACTGGTGTCATCTCCGGCACACCAACCGCAGCGGGCACCTCGACTGTGTCGTTGAACGCAACGAACGGAGGCGGTACCGGAACTGCCACGCTAACGCTGACGATCGCTGTACCAAAACCAGTGATCAGCAGCGCAACGGCGGCAAGCGGGACGGTAGGGACGGCATTCTCGTATCAGATCACTGCGACAAATTCGCCGACTAGCTACGGAGCAACAGGATTACCCACTGGGCTGAGCGTTAACACCAGTACTGGTGTCATCTCCGGTACGCCAACCGCGGCGGGCACCTCAACGGTGACGCTGAGCGCAGCGAATAGCAGCGGAACGGGTAACGCCACACTGACGCTAACGATTGCAGTTCCGGCGCCAGCAATTACGAGTGCGACGACGGCGAGTGGAACAGTGGGGAGTGCGTTCTCTTACCAGATTACCGCGACAAACTCGCCAACGAGCTACGGCGCAACAGGATTACCCACTGGGCTGAGCGTTAACGCCAGCACTGGCGTGATCTCCGGTACGCCAACCGCGGCGGGCACCTCAACGGTGACGCTGAGCGCAACGAATAGCAGCGGAACGGGTAGCGCCACACTGACGCTAACGATTGCAGTTCCGGCGCCAGCAATTACGAGTGCGACGACGGCGAGTGGAACAGTGGGGAGTGCGTTCTCTTACCAGATTACCGCGACAAACTCGCCAACGAGCTACGGCGCGACCGGTTTAGCAGCCGGACTAAGCGTCAATACGAGCACAGGTTTAATTTTCGGCACACCGACGGCTGCGGGAACTTCGACTGTGACGCTGAGCGCCACCAACAGCACGGGTACGGGAAATGTCACGCTGACTCTGACGATAACGAACGGCGCGCAGCTTAGCATCAGCCCTTCGCCGGTGGCGTTTGGCAACGTGAATGTGGGCAGCAACTCCAGCCAGACGGTGACGTTAACAAATACCGGAAATGCGACGCTGAATATTACGGCAGCGTCGATCTCCGGTGCAGGCTACACCATGACCTTGCAGCCGATGTCGATCAATGCCGGAGCAAATACGACATTCACGGTAACGTTCACACCAACTGCAAGCGGCAGCGCCGCGGGCAGCATCTCGATCACGAGCAACGCTCCTGGTTCGCCTGCCACGATTACATTAAGCGGCACAGGATTACAGGCGCAGATCTCGGCTACTCCGTTGAGCGTGGCGTTTGGGACGGTCACCGTCGGCAATACGAATTCGCAGCCAATTACGTTGAAAAACAATGGGAACACGACGCTGACGTTCTCGCAGATTAGCGTCACGGGCGCAGGCTTTGGTCAGACGGGGCTGAGCACTTCAACCACAATTGCTGCGGGCGCCAGCACCAGCTTCAACGCGACGTTCGATCCGTCATCATCGGGCGCGATGAGCGGGTCAATTACGCTGACGACAAACGGTACGCCTTCGTCACTGGTGATCAATCTTTCGGGTACAGGCCAAGCTTCAACCCTTCTGTTGGGTGCCAGCCCGACGAGCCTGGCGTTTGGGAATGTGCTCGATCAGAACAGCAACCAACTAACGACTTCGGTGACCAACAGCGGTAATTCCAACGTGACGATCTCGAGTGTGACCGTAACCGGCGCCGGATTCACCGCAAGCGGCATCGTCAATGGGACGGTGCTGACGCCGGGACAATCGGCGACGCTGACGGTAACGTTTGCGCCGACATCAGGTGGGCCAGTAAGCGGCGCTGTTGTTACGATCACGAGCAATGCGACGAATTCACCGACCCTCGTCACCTTATCGGGAACAGGAACGCATTCAGTGGTGCTGACATGGGCTGCGAGCCCCACTGGGGGAGTGACTTACAACGTGTTCCGCGGAACTTCGCCGGGCGGGGAAGGCACCACGCCGATAAACACCTCGCCCATCACTACACTGAGCTTCACCGACACGAACGTTACGCCCGGCAGCACTTACTACTACACAGTCGAAGCAGTTGATTCGGGCGGCAGCAGCGGTCCTTCAAACGAGGCTTCGGCAGCTATCCCGAATCCGTAGGATTGACCTAGCGCGAAGCCTGGTGAGCGATCACCGGCTGCGGCTCCCGTGCCTCCGCGCGCTTGCCAGCCTCACGCCACTTCAAGAACCCGTCCATGTACGTATAGAAAACGGGGGTGAGATAGAGCGTCACAAACTGGGCAAAGAGCAGGCCGCCTACAACGCAGAGGCCGAGCGCGCGGCGAGCATTTGCCCCTGCGCCGAAGCCGATAGCAATCGGCAGAGTTCCCATAATCGCGCAAGCCGTAGTCATCATAATCGGCCGGAAACGAACCATAGAGCCCTGGTAGGCGGATTCACTTGCCGTGTAATTTTCCTTCCGCTCGAGTTCCAAAGCGAAGTCGACCATCATAATCGCGTTCTTCTTCACGATGCCGATTAGCATGATCAGGCCGACAAAACCGTAAATATCAAGCTGCATGTGAAAGAGGGAGAGAGTGAGTAATCCTCCAAAGGCCGCTGCCGGAAGCCCGGTGAGAATCGTGATCGGATGGACGTAGCTCTCATAGAGAATGCCGAGAACGATATAAATGATCAGCACCGTCATGATCAGCAATATGCCCAATCCTGTAAGAGATTGCTGAAAGGCCTGCGCTGTTCCCTGGAAGCTGGTGTCGATCGAAATCGGCAGAGATTTAGCCAAATCCTCCACGCCGTTCACCGCTTGGCCCAAAGCCACGCCCGGAGCAAGGTTAAACGAGATCGTAACGGATGGAAGCTGGCCAGTGTGATTGACCGTCAGTGGACCCACTCCCGTCGTAAATTTTGAGACGGCGCTGAGCGGAACGAGCTGTCCCGTAGAAGAATGTATGTAAAGTTCCGAGAGCATGTTGGGGTCGCTTTGAAAACGGTCTTGAACCTGCGAGAACGACCCAGTATTCGTTGTTTGATGTATAGATAGGCGAGACGAGCCGTTGCCCGTATGCACTGTAGAGGGCATCCTCGACGGCAGCGGGCGTTACTCCCAGCGCAGACGCTTTGTCGCGATCCACGACGACATTCGCCTGCGGATTGGCGTTTTGCAGATCTGTATTTACATCCGTGAGATAGGGGAGCGCACGCATTTTTTCTAGGAGGCCCTGCGCGTCTTTATAAAGTTCGACGGTGTCAGGACTGGAGAGCGTGAACTGGTATAGGCTCCTGGTCACCTGACCACCGATGCGGATCGAAGGCGGATTCTGCAGATACGTCCTGATGCCGGGAATGGTGTTCAGTTTCGGCTGCAGTTCGTGAATCACGTCATCAATGTCCATGTGATGCTCAAAAAGCGGACGGATGAAGTGAACCATAGAACCGAGAACAGCGGTTTGGCCATAGCGCGCGACTAAGCGGTCGTAGGTTGGGCTATCGGTCCACGGGCGATTGTTAGGATCCTTCAAATGGAGGAAGGCCCGGCCGTTGTTCAGACCGCTATTGCTCGAAGAACTTACGCTCGAAAAGAATTGGATAACGTTCGGATCATCTTGCAGAATTTGATTAACCGCCTGCTGATGCGCCTTCATCGAATCAAACGAAATGCCCTGGATGGCTTCGGTAGAAACGGATATCTCCGATTGGTCTTCTTGAGGCAAGAAGCCCTTCGGAATCGCCCAGAATTCCCAAGCTGTTCCCGCCAGGATGAGAATGCCGAAAACCATTACAGCAATTCGGTGACGGAGGGCGAGCCGGAGCGACGCGCCGTACCAACGCAAGGACGTATCCAGGATGTTCTCCAGTTTTTGGTACATCCAGCCATGCTGCTGGCCGTGCTCAATCCGGAGATAGCGCTTCGACAGCATCGGCGTGAGAGTAATCGACACGAAGCCCGAAACCAATACTGCCGAGATAATGACGACGGAAAATTCGTGAAGCAGGCGTCCGAATACGCCCGGCATGAAAAAGACGGGCAGGAAGACAACCGCCAGCGACAGCGTCATCGCCAAAATTGTGAAGCTGACTTCTCTCGAGCCATCCAGCGCAGCTTCCAGACCGCCTTTGCCCATCTCCCGGTGGCGTACGATATTTTCGAGCATGACGATCGCGTCATCGACGACGAAACCAACCGAAAGCGTCAAAGCAAGCAAGGACAAGGTGTCAATCGTATAGCCGAGCAGATACATCACCGCGAACGTGCCCACGATAGCCATGGGCAGTGCGAGGCTGGGCATGATCGTGGCGGAGATATTGCGCAGAAACAGGAAGATCACGAGTATCACGAGAAAGACGGCGAGCAATAACGTGAATTGGACGTCATTCACCGACTCGCGTATGGGAATGGACCGGTCATACTCCACCGACAGGTTGATCGACGGAGGAATCATCGAGTAGAACGTGGGAATTAACTTGCGGACACGATTGACGATGTCGACAGTGTTTGTGCCCGGCTGCCGCTGGACCTGCAACATGATCCCGGGGACGCCGTTCACCCAATTGGCGACGTATTGATCCTGAATTCCATCGGTGACCGTCGCGATTTGGTCGAGGCGCACGGGAGCGCCATTGCGGTAGGCAACGATGAATGGCCGGTAGACGCTGGCGTCGGAGAGCTGACCGTTGGACTGGATGTTATACGCCTTGTTTGCACCGTAGAGCGTGCCCATCGGCATATTCACGTTCGCGTTCTGAATGGCCTGCTCCACTTCGTCAATCCCAATCTGGCGGCTGGCGAGCGCTTGCGGATTCAGATCCACTCGAACTGCGTACTTTGCCGACCCCATTACTGAGACTTGCGCAACGCCAGGAATTTCTGAAATCTGTTGGGCAATCAGGTTTTCCGCGTAATCGTCCACTTCATACAACGGAAGCGTTGGAGAGGTCACGGCAAGGGCAAAGATCGCCTGGTCTGCTGGATTCACCTTTCGGAACGTCGGCGGCGACGGCATGTTAGCCGGCAGTTGCCTTGAGGCTGTCGAGATGGCCGTCTGCACATCGAGAGCGGCTGAATCCAGATTGCGGCTGAGATCAAATTGAAGGGTGATCTGGACGTTGCCGAGCGAACTGGTCGAAGTCATTGAGTCCAGCCCGGGAATCGTCGTGAACTGTTTTTCCAGGGGAGTCGCGACGGAAGAAGCCATGGTCTCCGGGCTCGCTCCGGGAAGCCCGGCGGACACCTGGATCGTTGGGAAATCGACGTTCGGCAGATCGCTGACCGCCAGGTCGCGATAGCCGAGAATGCCGAACAGAAGAATCGCGAACATCAGCAGAGCCGTCATCACCGGTCTGCGTATGAAGATTTCAGAGAGATTCATACCATCCCTGCCCCTTAGAGGCCTTTGGCAATATAGACCTTGCTGCCGGGCACCAAGCGCACCTGACCATCTGTGACTACCGTTTCGCCTTCGGAAAGCCCTTGCAGGATTTCGGTTTGATCGTTGATCGTTTGTCCCACCTTCACTTGCTGAACGGCAACGGTCATATCCGGCTTCACGACAAAAACGTAACTGCCTTGCTGTCCGGTTTGCACCGCCGGCGAAGGAACGACCAAAACGTTTTCTTGTTCGTTCAATTTGAGCGACACATTGGAGAATTGCCCGGGCCACAGGCGCTCATCGGTATTGGGGAACGTTCCCCGCAGCTCGATCGTGCCGGTTGTGGGATCGACGGCATTATTGACAAAGGTCAAGGTGCCGCTTTCCGGTTTAGAGTCGCTCGGCGGCGTCGCCTGAACGGGCAGCGAACCACGCGCCATGAATCTTTTCACCGATTCCAAGTACTGCTGCGGGACAGAGAACTTCACAAAGATGGGCGAAACCTGGTTGATGACGACAAGGACAGGACCGTTATTGGGTGTGACAGTTGCACCGGGAGAGATAAGCTGTGCACCGGTCACGCCGTCGATTGGAGCGTAGATCGAACAGTAGGAGAGATTAATTTTGGCCGTTTGAATGGCGGCTTCGTCGGCGGCGACGGTGGCATTCGAGGCGGATGACGTCGCTTGATGCTGCTCGTATTGCTCTTTGGGGAACCACTCCTGCTTGCAGCAGTTCGTTATAACGCTTCAGCTCTGTTGCGTTGAGCTGAGCCTGCGCCTTGTCCCGCGTCAGGGTCGCTTGCGCTTGCGCGAGGGCCGCAAGAAAAGGACTTTCGTCGAGCGATACCAGCAAATCCCCTTTGTGAACCGCCTGGCCCGCGCGGTAATTCACTTCCTTCACGATGCCGGCCACCTGGGATTGCACGGAAACTGTTTCGGAGGCTTGTCCGGTCCCGATGGCGTTCAGCTCAACCGGCAGGGTGCTCCGCGCGGCCTTGCCCACCAGAATCGGCAAAGCGGCCGTCTCCTTTGGCCGCGCAATAGCACCGCTGCCGCCTGGGTCCTGGTTGGGATCGGAGGAGCCTCCGCAGCCGCTGCTTAGAAAAACGAGCGGCAATAAAGGAACCAGTGCGAGCGCTGAAAAGATTCTTTTCATTGTGTATAACGATTATCGCCCAGCGCGGACTCTTTTGCACGCCCAGCAGATCTTCCCGCCTTGAGTGTCCGAGCGCGCCGCTGAGGCGATGACTGCGGATCTGCAATATAGGTCAATGGTTAGACGCGGCAGGTGCCTTGATCGGGTGCAGAAATTGTGCAAGGTATCTTAGGCAGCCGAGATTCCATCACGAGAGGGCGGCACGGTCGTTGTGAAACAGCGGCGATTGGCACCCAACGAATCGCCGGGTACGAAGCGAGAGAACTTAACCTCATATCGTCACCGGACCAAGTTTGAGAAAGGGGAAAGCTGTCGGTAGCGGCGGCGGGCCAGCCGCTGGCCTCCACAAATGAAATTCCACTTCACCGGACATCGCTGGCGCTAGAAGTCGGGAAGGTCGCATCGATGCGTCGGTTCGCCCGCCGCAGAACGCACCGACCGACGCCAGGCCTAGTGTAGTGTCTCCAACGCTTCTTTACATTTGGCGATTTTGCCCATAATTCGTTTCCACCGATGCGCTCCAGACGAAAACCTTGGGATTCTGATTGTGGGTTTGGATGTAGTGGTGGATAGCAGCGATGGCGTTTCAGCCAAGATTGGACGCGAGGATGCTTGTGCGTCCCGTAGTTGTCGACGATCAGATGCAAGTCCAGATCCAGTGGTGTCTTGACGTGGATCAGTTGCAGGAAGCGGATGAATTCTTGATGCCGATGCCGCGGCATGCAATCGCCAATGACCGTCCCATCCAGCATGTTCAGCGCAGCGAACCAGGTCGTCGTGCCATTGCGTTTGTAGTCGTGCGTTTGCCGGGCCGGGACTCCCGGCCTGAGCGGCTGAGTGCGGTCGAGGGCCTGAATTTGACTTTTCTCGTCGACGCAAAGCACCAGGGCTGTCGCAAAGGCAGTGAGCATTCCTACACACGCCGCCAGCTATGATTCAACGAAAGCTGTTTTTGATCAGATGCGTGCCCTGATCGAAAAGTACACGGGATTAGAGGAAAGGTGGAGCGCACTGGCAAGTCACGCGGCCTTGTCAAGTTGGCTGGTTGATCTGGCGCCAGGACCCATCAATGTGTCGCTACTCGGTCCGGAATCGGTTCAGAGATCCCAATTGTTTAGACTCCTGGGCTGTTTTTATCGAAGGCCAATCATGTTGACCGATGTTACGGTCGCGGATTTGACGGCCTTGCCCGACAGTTTCTGTCCGTCGCTATTCATAGAGCGATGTGTAGATACATCGCAGCTCGACAGACTGCTACGTGCCACGAGCTCCCGCGATTGCTATCTTTCGTCAAAAGGCCGACTGATCCGCCTATCCGGATTTTTCGGTCCTGCGCCGCCGAATTTTTGGTGGGAAGAAGACTCACAAAACCGGAACTGACCTCGTCTTCGAGGAGCGGGGAACGCTATTGCTCGCTTATGCGAACACCGGATTCTCGGTCTCGCTCTAAGGCAAGGACGACCAGTCGGCCGCCCGAGCAACACCCACAGCAAACTCTGCAACACCACGATCGACTACACGCGTGTAAGTTGCGGAAGTGCATCGAAATGGGCGTCGCGGTCGTAGAGCATCAGCGAGTGCTGAAGCACTAGGGCCGCAATCCACATGTCGTTGGTGGGCATCGGTGTGCCCTGCTTCCGCAGTTGCCGGTACACACTTGCATAGTGGTGTGTGGTCTGTTCGTCGGCATAAAGGACATCAACTCCCGGCTTGAGAAGAAAGCGGCGCAGAATTGCTTCATTGCGCGGTCCCTGGCTGCCTACGGCAAACCCGGCGCGCAACTCGCCCAGTACGATGAACGGGAGCCATACCTCATCGGCTGCTTCGATTCTTTCGACCACTGGCGCGTCTCCACGGCAGAGATCGGTGTAACGACTGGTATCGAGCGCCAGCCTCACTGCCACAATTCCTTATCGACAGTATCCTGTGCCGCCAGGGCGCGGTCGAACGCGCGATCGCTGTGCCAAGTGCCGGCAATGTCGCGGAGATCGCGTTGCGGGCAGTGCTCGCCGGTGACGCCGGCCCCCCTAGCCAGCGCTTCGACAGCCACCTCGTTCAGGCTCTTGCCCTGTTCACGCGCTCGCTGACGGAGGGCTGCGTCCAAAGAATTCGGCACTTTCCGGATGGTGTATTGCATGCATCAATTGTAGGCGGTGCAGGCACAGGAGCGCAAGCCTGAAACCGCCATCACTCGCCCTACCTGACGCGTTGCGATTCCGCGCAGAAACGCCTCCCAGATTGGTCCGGCCACGTCCGGCGAGCGCCGTTCCAGCGGCTGGATGCCATGCGGCAGAAGGACCGCCTCTGCGTGCGCGGAATGCGCAGCCGGATCACTCCCAGCGCCGTCACGTGATCCCGCTCGTAGAAGCCGTTGCGGTAATCGGTCCGTTCCCGCTCCCCTGGCCGTTCAATCCCCCCTCCAAAGCTTTCCTGCACTATTCTTCACTCGCATCGGGTGTAGGCTCCCTTACCGGAGATTTTGTTGCTCGCACAACATGCTCCGCCTGGTTTTGGATGAGCAATCTTTCAAAAGCGCCTCCGAAATGGGATTGGAGCAAGCGAGTTTGTTTTTACGGGGTTAGTGACCTTCATTCTCATGCAGGGAGGACGAGCTGAGTTACTGTATTTCCTTCACGTTCTCGTAGGATCTAAAGAATAATAATCTCCCTCGAACGCCTCCATGCGTCAGCCTTCGACGGTCTGCCGCAGACGAGCTTGAGCCGGTACGCGTGATATTTGGCGATACTGGCGGGCGAGCGGGCGACTGTGTGTTCGTGTTCGAGCTTGAATCGCGCCAGAATAGCTCGACCTTCGTCCACATGGCGGAGCCTCAACACTACCCCCATCTCGAGTACATTTTCATGGTTCGTTGTGGTTCGAAGAACCATGAATTATTCGTAGCGGAGTGCCTCAATCGGGTCGAGCGCGGACGCTTTGCGCGCGGGATAATAGCCGAATACGATTCCGATTCCCGCGGCGAAAGCAGCCGCGATTAAGATGGCCAGTATCGAAATCTCCGTCGGCCATTGCAGCAACTGCGAAATTGCCGCCGAGGCTCCCACGCCGGAAACGATTCCGCAGAGTCCACCGATCAGGCTGAGCGCGAGCGCTTCGATCAAGAACTGGCTGCGGACATCGTGTTCGGTGGCGCCAATCGCCATACGGACGCCTATTTCGCGCGTTCTTTCGGTGACCGAGACGAGCATGATGTTCATCACGCCGATTCCGCCCACCAGCAGCGATACCGAAGCGATGCTGCCGAGCATCAGTGTGAACGTCTCGCTCGTCTGCTCCTGCGCCTGCAGAATGTCTTCGGGATGGCGAATGTTGAAGTCATCGTCCGCATCGGCGCGCAGATGATGCCGCTGGCGCAAAAGTGCCGAGATAGCAGTTTCCGCGGAGGGGATGTTCTGCGCGTCGTCGACGGAAAAATACGCGTCATCAATCCACGAAATTCCTTTCAGCTTATGCTGAGCCGTAGTGTAGGGAATGATGATGATGTCGTCCTGATCCTGGCCCCAGCCGGATTGCCCTTTCGTCTCTAATACACCGAGTACGCGAAAGGCGTCCATACCGACGCGAATGGTTTCGCCGATTGGGTTCGCACCCTGAAATACCTGTTCCAGCACGGTATGGCCAATTTCACAGACGTTCGCCGCGTCATTCACATCCTTGTCCGTAAAGCTGGCGCCCTGGATGACGGGCCACTTACGAATCTGAAAATAGTCCGGCGAAACACCGCGATAGTGCGTATACCAGTTTTGGTTGCCGTAGACGATCTGTACGTTGCCATCGACGTTGGGCGACTCGCCTACGATGTGCGGTATCGTCTCGCGAATGGCGCGTGCATCGTCGGCCGTGAGGCTCTTTCCTTGGCCATTGCCTGTGCGCATGCCATTGATCTTCCGACCGCCGGCCTCAACCCAGATCATGTTCTCGCCCAAGCCCGCGAGCTGCTGCTTGATCATGCTGGAGCCGCCCTGTCCGATGGCGACCGTGCAGATCACCGCGCTGATACCGATGGTGATGCCTAGAATGGTCAGCGCTGAGCGCATCTTGTTGCGCCCAAGAGCGCGAAAAGCGACGTGAAAGGCTGTGGCAAATCGCATGCAAAAAGGCTCCGAAATATTGGTTTAACTGGCGGCGTGGCGGTCCCGCGTAAGGTAAAACTGGATCGAGGGCGTAATGAGCAACGAAAGCACCATCGAAATCAGTATTCCTCCGATCACGGCGATCGCCAGCGGCTGCAACATCTGCGATCCCGCTCCCCAAGCGAGCGAAAGCGGCAGCATTCCCGCGACGGCGGCCATTGCGGTCATCACGATCGGCCGTAACCGCCGCCGCCCTGCTTGAATCAGCGCTTCTTCCGCGGAAAATCCTACGGAGAGAAACTTCTGATTCGCGTCGAGCAGCAGAATGCCGTTTTTCGCCACAATACCGATCACCATGATCAAGCCCATGAACGACGAAATATTGAACGTCGTGTTCGTGATCAGCAGTGCGAAAAACACGCCTGACGTTGACAATACAGCCGAGGCCAGAATAGCCACGGGAGATGAAAATGATCTGAATTCAAGCAGTAAGACGAGAAAAATAAGGACCAGTGCCAGCAAAAGCACGAGCAAAAGATCCTTGAAGGACTGTTGCTGCGTGGCATACGTGCCGCCGTATTCCACGCGAATCGACGGCGGAACATTTAGCGCGGCAACGGCTTTTTGCACAGCTGCGATGCCGGAACCGAGATCGAGCCCCTCGAGCCGCGCCGAAACTTCCACATCCTGCTGCAAATTCTCGCGGCGGATCTCCGTCTGCCCCGGCAGCTCCGTGACGGCAGCCATTGAACCGAGCGTGGCCGTCCCTCCGGCAGAGTTCGTCAGTATCGTGTTTCGCATTGCGTCAAGCGAAGCTCGATTCGCCTCCGGATATCGCACGATGAGTTGATACGGCCGATCGTTGAGAATGATCGGTGTTTGCGCGGGCTCTCCATCCAGGATCGTGCTGGCGGCGACGTCGACCTGATCGATCGTGAATCCTGCCCGTACAGCGGCGGCGGGATCTACCGTGAAGAGCACGGCCGGCCCGCTCGTCGCGCTATCCACGCCGTTATCGATATCGACGACCGGATGACTGCCGTTTACCTGAATGTTCCCTAGCGCGTCGGCCACTTTCAGTGCCCAGCTGTTGAGCAGATTGCCGTCGGGATTGAATAATTTCACCACGATTGGCTGCGGCTCGCCGCTGAGATCGCCGATTGTGTCCTGCAATACCTGGACGAAATCGGTATCCAATTCCGGCTCGCTCTGATTTACCTTGGTGCGAATTTCGTTAATGATTTCGTCGATTCCGCGACTGCGATTGCTCTTGAGCTTCACCGAAATATCGCCCGTGTTGGGCTCGGTGACCGCCGCAAGTCCCAGTTGCAGGCCGGTTCTTCGCGAGGTGCTCTCAACTTCCGGCACCGAGCGAATGACGCTCAGCACGCGCTCGATGGCAAGGTTGGTCTCTTGCAGCGAACTGCCCGGCGGCATGACGTAATCCAAAATAAAGCCGCCTTCATCCATCGCGGGCAGCAGATCGGTGCCGAGACCGCGATAGCAAAAATACGAGACCACGATCAGCACCGCGCAAAATAGCGCCAGCCACGCCGGATGCTCTAACGCAAACCGGATCCAGCGCGCATAGGAATTCACCACCCGCCCGAAAAAGCCGCCCTGCAGCGACTTTTCCTCGGCCGCAATCATGCGGCGCACTTCCTCCTGCGAATCGTACTCAGCCTCGCCATGGGCGTGTTCAGATGCCTCCCCGGAGTGGTTTTCCGCTGGAGCTATCTCAGGCGCGCCTTTGTGGCGGATCAAATACGTTCCAAGGTTTGTCGTCCAGCCAAGCGCCAGCACAAGCGACGTGAGCAGCGCGATGCTCATCGCGATCGCCAGCGCGCTGAAGAACGTTCCCGTCACGCCTGTAATCGAAATAAGCGGCAGGAAGACAACAATCGGCGTAAGAGTCGAACCGATCAATGGGATCGTCAACTCTTTGAGTGCGCGGCTTGTCGCTTCCAGTGGCGGCTCGCCGCCATCGCGATGCAGCACGATGTTTTCCACCATCACGATGGCATCGTCGATCACCAACCCGCCCGCCGCTGCCAGTCCGCCAAGCGTCATCATGTTGAAGCTTTGCCCGAGCAGCTTCATCCCCACGAACGTCACGCAGATCGTCACCGGTACAACCACGCCGGCGAGCACCGCTGTCCCGAGATCCCGCAGGAAAAGCCAGATAATGAGCGCCGTGAGAAAAATGCCGATCAGGATGGCGTCGCGAACGCTGGAGATGGAGGCGTTAATCACATCCGATTGGTCATAGAAAACATTCAGCTGGGTACCATGCGCCAAACCGGACTGTATCTTTTGAATTTCGGCGTGGACTTCATCCGCCACCCTCACCGTATTGCTGCCCGGCTGCCGGTTGATGCTAAGAAGCACGGATGGCTTTCCGTGCTTCTTAGCATCAACCGGCAGCCGGGCAGCAACACGGTGGAGGTCGCCGACGAAGTTCATCAGGAGATCGAAATCCTGCGGTCGTCTCTGCCCGCGGGGATCACCTGAATGTCTTTTACGATCAGTCGAATATCGTGCGGCGAATCCATCGGCAGCGTGCGCGACGCCATTATCATCGGATGTTGCTGCCGGATTGATCATCTGGCTGTTCCTGCGGGACTGGGGTACGGCGCTGATGACCGGCCTGGTGATTCCGGTCGCGATTCTTTGTGACTTTCATCGCCATGAAGGTGCTGGGCCAAAGCTTCAACATGATGACGCTGGGCGGACTCGCGGCGGCGGGCGGATTGGTGATCGACGACGCCATCGTGGTGGTCGAAAACATCGTTCTGCACCGCGATGGCGGCGAAGGCCCGCTGGAGGCGACCAGCAGCGCCCTCAAGGAACTCACGGTTCCGCTGATCGGTTCGACGCTGACGCCGATCGTTGTGTTCCTGCCCTTGATTTCCATCACCGGCGTGACCGGAACATTCTTCCGCGCTCTGGCCATCGCCATGAGCGTCTCGCTGCTGACTTCCTTGGCGCTGGCCTTGGCTGGACCACGAACCTTGGGCGTGCACCTGATCCGCCGCAAAGGCCGCAGAGACAGCTCAGCGGAAGACCAGCCGAGGGAGGCATCTGAACACGCCATGGACGAAGCTGAGACGCTTCGAGGACGAATGATGGCGCATGATGGCCGCGGAAGAGGAATCGCTGAAGGGCGGCTTTTTCGAGAAAATCATCGAAATTCTACGAACGGTGGATGCGGCGCGCCTTGGAGCATCCGGTGTGGCTGGGCGATTTTGCCTGATCCTGATCGGTGTTTCCTATGTTTCTATCAGCGCTCTGGGCACCGATCTGCTGCCCGCGATGGATGAAGGCGGCTTCATTCTCGATTACGTCATGCCGCCGGGCAGTTCCCTCCAGGAAACCAACCGCGTGATCAACCACGTGGAGCAAATCATTCGCTCCGTTCCGGAAGTCGAAAGCACTCGCGGCGCACGGGATTGCAGTTGGGTCTCGCGGCCGTGACCGAGCCGAACACCGGCGACATCGCGGTCAAGCTGAAGGGCAAGCGCAGCCGCGGCATCGATGAAATCATCAGCGAGGTTCGCGCCAAAGTAAACAGAGGAGCCTGCGCTGGACGTCGAATTCACGCAGGTGTTGCAGGACATGATTTCGGCGACCTGACCGGCGGCCCGCAGCCCGTCGTCGTGCAACTGTTTTCTCCCGATCGGCAAACTGCTCGACAGCTGGGCCCGCAGGTGGCGGACGCCTGGGAAGAATTCAAGTAAATAGCAATAAAAAGCCCGTCGTGGACATCGAAGACGGCATCGAAAACACGACCAGCGGCCCCGCCGTGCGTTTTCACTGTCAATCCCAGGCCGCGGCAAAGGCAGGGTTCACAACCGATCAGCTGACCACGGTGGCGTCGGCCATAGTGGATGGCGAGCCGGCCACCAATCCGATCATTATCAATGACCGGCCCTACACGTTGCGCGTGCGCTATCCGGAGGCGAATCGGGCTTCGCTCGAGGCCATGAGCAACACGATGCTCGTCAATTCCACCGGAGGCACCGCGACGCTCGGTTCCTGCTCCACGATCACGAAGCTGCCCGGCCAGACGGAAATCCTCCGTGACAATTTGCAGCAGGAGAAGGAAGTCACGGCGCGACTGGAGGGCGTGGATCTGGGAACCGGCGTGGCGGCGGTGCAAAAGGTGGTGACCGACATGCAATCTGCCGCCGGCGATCCGCGTCGAATACGGCGGCACGTACAAGGAGCAGCAAAAATCCGTTCGGCTGATCTTGATGCTCGTTCTTGTGCTGGCGTGGTCCTTATTTTTATCGTGCTGCTGTTTGAATTCCGCAGTTTCTCGGCGCCGATCGCGATTCTGTCCTCGGCGGTGCTTTCCACTTCGGGCGTATTTTTTGCGTTGCTGATCACGCACACCACGTTCAATATTTCCTCGCTCATGGGTTTGATCATGGTGATCGGAATCGTGGCCAAGAACGGCATCCTGCTGCTCGACGCGAACCAGAAATTCTCTGCCGTAGGATTCTCCCCGGAGGAGGCGATGATTCAGGCAGGGCGCCGCCGGCTGCGGCCCATTGTGATGACGGCGATGGCCGCGGTGGCGGGCATGTTGCCGCTGTCGCTCGCTTTGGGGCGGGTTCGCAGATGTTGCAGCCACTGGCGATCGCGGTCATCGGCGGCATCCTGATTTCCATGGTGCTGTCGCTGATCATTACTCCGGCGATGCAGTTTTATCTGACGCGGGACCACCACGCGGCCAGTTAAACCAATATTTCGGAGCCTTTTTGCATGCGATTTGCCACAGCCTTTCACGTCGCTTTTCGCGCTCTTGGGCGCAACAAGATCCGCTGAGCGCTGACCATTCTCGGCATCACCATCGGTATCAGCGCGGTGATCTGCACGGTCGGCATCGGACAGGGCGGCTCCAGCATGATCAAGCGGCCGCTGGCGGGCTTTGGGCGAGAACATGATCTGGGATCAGGCCGGCCGTCGGAAGATCAATGGCATGCGCACAGGCGATGGCCAAGGAAAGAGCCTCACGGCCGACGATGCACGCGCCATTCGCGAGACGATACCGCACATCGTAGGCGGATCGCCCAACGTCGATGACAACGTACAGATCGTCTACGGCAACCAAAACTGGTATACGCACTATCGCGGTGTTTCGCCGGACTATTTTCAGATTCGTGAGTGGCCCGTCGTGAGGGCGCGGCGTTACGGCAAGGATGTGAATGACGCGGCGAACATTTATGAAATTGGCCATACCGTGCTGGAACAGGTATTTCAGGGTGCGAACCCAATCGGCAAAACCATTCGGCGTCGGTATGGACGCCTTTCGCGTACTCGGTGTATTAGAGACGAAAGGGCAATCCGGCTGGGGCCAGGATCAGAACGACATCATCATCATTCCCTACACTACGGCTCAGCATAAGCTGAAAGGAATTTCGTGGATTGATGAGGCGCATTTTTCCGTCGACGACGCGCAGAACATCCCTTCGCGGAAACTGCTATCTCGGCACTTGCGCCAGCGGCATCATCTGCGCGCCGATGCGGACGATAACTTCAACATTCGCCATCCCGAAGACATTCTGCAGGCGCAGGAGCAGACGAGCGAGACGTCACACTGATGCTCGGCAGCATCGCTTCCGTATCGCTGCTGGTGGGCGGAATCGGCGTGATGAACGTCGTGCTCGTCTCGGTCACCGAAAGAACGCGCGAAATAGGCTCCGTATGGCGATTGGCGCCACCGAACACGATGTCCGCAGCCAGTTCTTGATCGAAGCGCTCGCGCTCAGCCTGATCGGTGGACTCTGCGGAATCGTTTCCGGCGTGGGAGCCTCGGCGGCAATTTCGCAGTCGCTGCAATGGCCGACGGAGATTTCGATACTGGCCATCTTAATCGCGGCTGCTTTCGCCGCGGGAATCGGAATCGTATTCGGCTATTATCCCGCGCGCAAAGCGTCCGCGCTCGACCCGATTGAGGCCTCCGCTACGAATAATTCATGGTTCTTCGAACCACAACGAACCATGAAAATGTACTCGAGATGGGGGTAGTGTTGAGGCTCCGCCATGTGGACGAAGGTCGAGCTATTCTGGCGCGATTCAAGCTCGAACACGAACACACAGTCGCCCGCTCGCCCGCCAGTATCGCCAAATATCACGCGTACCGGCTCAAGCTCGTCTGCGGCAGACCGTCGAAGGCTGACGCATGGAGGCGTTCGAGGGAGATTATTATTCTTTAGATCCTACGAGAACGTGAAGGAAATACAGTAACTCAGCTCGTCCTCCCTGCATGAGAATGAAGGTCACTAACCCCGTAAAAACAAACTCGCTTGCTCCAATCCCATTTCGGAGGCGCTTTTGAAAGATTGCTCATCCAAAACCAGGCGGAGCATGTTGTGCGAGCAACAAAATCTCCGGTAAGGGAGCCTACACCCGATGCGAGTGAAGAATAGTGCAGGAAAGCTTTGGAGGGGGGATTGAACGGCCAGGGGAGCGGGAACGGACCGATTACCGCAACGGCTTCTACGAGCGGGATCACGTGACGGCGCTGGGAGTGATCCGGCTGCGCATTCCGCGCACGCAGAGGCGGTCCTTCTGCCGCATGGCATCCAGCCGCTGGAACGGCGCTCGCCGGACGTGGCCGGACCAATCTGGGAGGCGTTTCTGCGCGGAATCGCAACGCGTCAGGTAGGGCGAGTGATGGCGGTTTCAGGCTTGCGCTCCTGTGCCTGCACCGCCTACAATTGATGCATGCAATACACCATCCGGAAAGTGCCGAATTCTTTGGACGCAGCCCTCCGTCAGCGAGCGCGTGAACAGGGCAAGAGCCTGAACGAGGTGGCTGTCGAAGCGCTGGCTAGGGGGGCCGGCGTCACCGGCGAGCACTGCCCGCAACGCGATCTCCGCGACATTGCCGGCACTTGGCACAGCGATCGCGCGTTCGACCGCGCCCTGGCGGCACAGGATACTGTCGATAAGGAATTGTGGCAGTGAGGCTGGCGCTCGATACCAGTCGTTACACCGATCTCTGCCGTGGAGACGCGCCAGTGGTCGAAAGAATCGAAGCAGCCGATGAGGTATGGCTCCCGTTCATCGTACTGGGCGAGTTGCGCGCCGGGTTTGCCGTAGGCAGCCAGGGACCGCGCAATGAAGCAATTCTGCGCCGCTTTCTTCTCAAGCCGGGAGTTGATGTCCTTTATGCCGACGAACAGACCACACACCACTATGCAAGTGTGTACCGGCAACTGCGGAAGCAGGGCACACCGATGCCCACCAACGACATGTGGATTGCGGCCCTAGTGCTTCAGCACTCGCTGATGCTCTACGACCGCGACGCCCATTTCGATGCACTTCCGCAACTTACACGCGTGTAGTCGATCGTGGTGTTGCAGAGTTTGCTGTGGGTGTTGCTCGGGCGGCCGACTGGTCGTCCTTGCCTTAGAGCGAGACCGAGAATCCGGTGTTCGCATAAGCGAGCAATAGCGTTCCCCGCTCCTCGAAGACGAGGTCAGTTCCGGTTTTGTGAGTCTTCTTCCCACCAAAAATTCGGCGGCGCAGGACCGAAAAATCCGGATAGGCGGATCAGTCGGCCTTTTGACGAAAGATAGCAATCGCGGGAGCTCGTGGCACGTAGCAGTCTGTCGAGCTGCGATGTATCTACACATCGCTCTATGAATAGCGACGGACAGAAACTGTCGGGCAAGGCCGTCAAATCCGCGACCGTAACATCGGTCAACATGATTGGCCTTCGATAAAAACAGCCCAGGAGTCTAAACAATTGGGATCTCTGAACCGATTCCGGACCGAGTAGCGACACATTGATGGGTCCTGGCGCCAGATCAACCAGCCAACTTGACAAGGCCGCGTGACTTGCCAGTGCGCTCCACCTTTCCTCTAATCCCGTGTACTTTTCGATCAGGGCACGCATCTGATCAAAAACAGCTTTCGTTGAATCATAGCTGGCGGCGTGTGTAGGAATGCTCACTGCCTTTGCGACAGCCCTGGTGCTTTGCGTCGACGAGAAAAGTCAAATTCAGGCCCTCGACCGCACTCAGCCGCTCAGGCCGGGAGTCCCGGCCCGGCAAACGCACGACTACAAACGCAATGGCACGACGACCTGGTTCGCTGCGCTGAACATGCTGGATGGGACGGTCATTGGCGATTGCATGCCGCGGCATCGGCATCAAGAATTCATCCGCTTCCTGCAACTGATCCACGTCAAGACACCACTGGATCTGGACTTGCATCTGATCGTCGACAACTACGGGACGCACAAGCATCCTCGCGTCCAATCTTGGCTGAAACGCCATCGCTGCTATCCACCACTACATCCAAACCCACAATCAGAATCCCAAGGTTTTCGTCTGGAGCGCATCGGTGGAAACGAATTATGGGCAAAATCGCCAAATGTAAAGAAGCGTTGGAGACACTACACTAGGCCTGGCGTCGGTCGGTGCGTTCTGCGGCGGGCGAACCGACGCATCGATGCGACCTTCCCGACTTCTAGCGCCAGCGATGTCCGGTGAAGTGGAATTTCATTTGTGGAGGCCAGCGGCTGGCCCGCCGCCGCTACCGACAGCTTTCCCCTTTCTCAAACTTGGTCCGGTGACGATATGAGGTTAAGTTCTCTCGCTTCGTACCCGGCGATTCGTTGGGTGCCAATCGCCGCTGTTTCACAACGACCGTGCCGCCCTCTCGTGATGGAATCTCGGCTGCCTAAGATACCTTGCACAATTTCTGCACCCGATCAAGGCACCTGCCGCGTCTAACCATTGACCTATATTGCAGATCCGCAGTCATCGCCTCAGCGGCGCGCTCGGACACTCAAGGCGGGAAGATCTGCTGGGCGTGCAAAAGAGTCCGCGCTGGGCGATAATCGTTATACACAATGAAAAGAATCTTTTCAGCGCTCGCACTGGTTCCTTTATTGCCGCTCGTTTTTCTAAGCAGCGGCTGCGGAGGCTCCTCCGATCCCAACCAGGACCCAGGCGGCAGCGGTGCTATTGCGCGGCCAAAGGAGACGGCCGCTTTGCCGATTCTGGTGGGCAAGGCCGCGCGGAGCACCCTGCCGGTTGAGCTGAACGCCATCGGGACCGGACAAGCCTCCGAAACAGTTTCCGTGCAATCCCAGGTGGCCGGCATCGTGAAGGAAGTGAATTACCGCGCGGGCCAGGCGGTTCACAAAGGGGATTTGCTGGTATCGCTCGACGAAAGTCCTTTTCTTGCGGCCCTCGCGCAAGCGCAAGCGACCCTGACGCGGGACAAGGCGCAGGCTCAGCTCAACGCAACAGAGCTGAAGCGTTATAACGAACTGCTGCAAGCAGGAGTGGTTCCCCAAGAGCAATACGAGCAGCATCAAGCGACGTCATCCGCCTCGAATGCCACCGTCGCCGCCGACGAAGCCGCCATTCAAACGGCCAAAATTAATCTCTCCTACTGTTCGATCTACGCTCCAATCGACGGCGTGACCGGTGCACAGCTTATCTCTCCCGGTGCAACTGTCACACCCAATAACGGTCCTGTCCTTGTCGTCATCAACCAGGTTTCGCCCATCTTTGTGAAGTTCTCTGTCCCGCAGCAGTACTTGGAATCGGTGAAAAGATTCATGGCGCGTGGTTCGCTGCCCGTTCAGGCGACGCCGCCGAGCGACTCTAAACCGGAAAGCGGCACCTTGACCTTTGTCAATAATGCCGTCGATCCCACAACCGGCACGATCGAGCTGCGGGGAACGTTCCCCAATACCGATGAGCGCCTGTGGCCCGGGCAATTCTCCAATGTGTCGCTCAAATTGAACGAACAAGAAAACGTTTTGGTCGTTCCTTCGCCGGCGGTGCAAACCGGACAGCAAGGCAGTTACGTTTTTGTCGTGAAGCCGGATATGACCGTTGCCGTTCAGCAAGTGAAGGTGGGACAAACGATCAACGATCAAACCGAAATCCTGCAAGGGCTTTCCGAAGGCGAAACGGTAGTCACAGATGGTCAGGTGCGCTTGGTGCCCGGCAGCAAGGTCTATATTGCCAAAGGCCTCTAAGGGGCAGGGATGGTATGAATCTCTCTGAAATCTTCATACGCAGACCGGTGATGACGGCTCTGCTGATGTTCGCGATTCTTCTGTTCGGCATTCTCGGCTATCGCGACCTGGCGGTCAGCGATCTGCCGAACGTCGATTTCCCAACGATCCAGGTGTCCGCCGGGCTTCCCGGAGCGAGCCCGGAGACCATGGCTTCTTCCGTCGCGACTCCCCTGGAAAAACAGTTCACGACGATTCCCGGGCTGGACTCAATGACTTCGACCAGTTCGCTCGGCAACGTCCAGATCACCCTTCAATTTGATCTCAGCCGCAATCTGGATTCAGCCGCTCTCGATGTGCAGACGGCCATCTCGACAGCCTCAAGGCAACTGCCGGCTAACATGCCGTCGCCGCCGACGTTCCGAAAGGTGAATCCAGCAGACCAGGCGATCTTTGCCCTTGCCGTGACCTCTCCAACGCTTCCGTTGTATGAAGTGGACGATTACGCGGAAAACCTGATTGCCCAACAGATTTCAGAAATTCCTGGCGTTGCGCAAGTCTCAGTAATGGGGTCGGCAAAGTACGCAGTTCGAGTGGATCTGAATCCGCAAGCGCTCGCCAGCCGCCAGATTGGGATTGACGAAGTGGAGCAGGCCATTCAGAACGCGAACGTGAATATGCCGATGGGCACGCTCTACGGTGCAAACAAGGCGTATAACATCCAGTCCAACGGTCAGCTCTCCGACGCCAGCGTCTACCGGCCATTCATCGTTGCCTACCGCAATGGCGCTCCCGTGCGCCTCGACCAAATCGCGACGGTCACCGATGGAATTCAGGATCAATACGTCGCCAATTGGGTGAACGGCGTCCCCGGGATCATGTTGCAGGTCCAGCGGCAGCCGGGCACAAACACTGTCGACATCGTCAATCGTGTCCGCAAGTTAATTCCCACGTTCTACTCGATGATTCCTCCGTCGATCAACCTGTCGGTGGAGTATGACCGGTCCATTCCCATACGCGAGTCGGTGAATGACGTCCAATTCACGTTATTGCTCGCCGTCTTTCTCGTGATACTCGTGATCTTCCTGTTTCTGCGCAATATCTCCGCCACGATCATGCCCAGCCTCGCACTGCCCATGGCTATCGTGGGCACGTTCGCGGTGATGTATCTGCTCGGCTATACGATTGACACCTTGTCCTTGCTTGCTTTGACGCTTTCGGTTGGTTTCGTCGTCGATGACGCGATCGTCATGCTCGAAAATATCGTACGCCACCGGGAGATGGGCAAAGGCGGTCTGGAAGCTGCGCTGGATGGCTCGAGAGAAGTCAGCTTCACAATTTTGGCGATGACGCTGTCGCTGGCGGTCGTCTTCCTGCCCGTCTTTTTCATGCCGGGCGTATTCGGACGCCTGCTTCACGAATTTTCCGTCGTCATTATCTCGGCAGTATTGGTTTCGGGCTTCGTGTCGATTACTCTCACGCCGATGCTGTCGAAGCGCTATCTCCGGATTGAGCACGGCCAGCAGCATGGCTGGATGTACCAAAAACTGGAGAACATCCTGGATACGTCCTTGCGTTGGTACGGCGCGTCGCTCCGGCTCGCCCTCCGTCACCGAATTGCTGTAATGGTTTTCGGCATTCTCATCCTGGCGGGAACAGCTTGGGAATTCTGGGCGATTCCGAAGGGCTTCTTGCCTCAAGAAGACCAATCGGAGATATCCGTTTCTACCGAAGCCATCCAGGGCATTTCGTTTGATTCGATGAAGGCGCATCAGGAGGCGGTTAATCAAATTCTGCAAGATGATCCGAACGTATGCAATTCTTTTCGAGCGTGAGTTCTTCGAGCAATAGCGGTCTAACAACGGCCAGGCCTTCCTCCATTTGAAGGATCTGAACAATCGTCCGTGGACCGATAGTCCGACCTACGACCATTCCGTCGCGCGGTATGGCTCGGACTGCTGTTCTGGGTTCCATGGTCCAGTTCATCCGTCCGCTTTTCGAACATCATATGGACATCGATGACGTGATTCACGAATTGCAGCCGAAGCTCAACGCATTCCCGGCATCAGGACGTATCTGCAAAATCCGCCTTCGATTCGCATCGGTGGTCGGTCGACAAGGAGCCTATATCAGTTCACGCTTTCGAGTCCTGACACCGTCGAACTCTGTCGAGACGCGAGGGCGTTTGAACAAAAATGCGTGCCCTTCCGTACCTCACGGATGTAATCACGGATCTTCAAAACGCCAATCCCCAAGCGAATGTCGTCGTGGATCGCGACAAAGCGTCCGCGCTGGAGTGACGCCCGCTGCGTCGAAAATGCCCTCTACAGCGCGTACGGCCAACGTTTCGTCTCGCCATCTACACGTCAAACGACGATACTGGTGCCGTTCTCCAGGTTCAAGAACCGTTTTCAAAGCGATCCCGGCATGCTCTCGGAACTTTACATGAATTCTTCTACGGGACAGTTCGTTCCGCTGAGCGCCGTCTCGAAATTTACGACGGGCATCGGTCCACTGACGGTCAATCATACGGGTCAGCTTCCGTCCGTTACGGTTTCGTTTGACTTGGCTCCCGGCGTCGCTTTGGGCCAGGCGGTCAACGGCATTCAAGATCTCGCTAAATAGAGTGCTGCCGATTTCGATCGATACCAGCTTCTCAGGGAACAGCGCAGGCCTTCCAACAATCGTTTACTGGATAGGATATATTGTTGATCATGACGGTGCTTATCATTTATATCGTTCTCGGCATTCTTTACGAGGTTTCGTTCATCCGATTACGATTCTTACTGGTCTTCCGGCAGCGGCTTTTGGAGGGTTGGTACCGGTTTCTCTTTTCACATGCAGCTGGATATTTACGGTTTCATTGGCCTCATCATGCTAATCGGCATCGTCAAGAAGAATGCCATCATGATGGTTGATTTCGCGTTGGAACTTGAGCGGAAGGGGAATTACAGCGCGAGCGAATCAGCCTATCAGGGCTTCGTTGTTCGCTTCCGCCCGATCATGATGACCACCAGCGTGCGCCATTATGGGCACGCTTCCGATTGCCATCGGCTTCGGCGCCGGAGCGAATGCACGTCGCGCGCTTGGTCTTTGCGTGGTCGGCGGCCTGCTCTTTGCGCAGTTCGTGACGCTCTATCTCACCCCCGTTTTCTATACGTACATGGACGGGTTCTTGAAGTGGCGTGAGGCTGGCAAGCGCGCGGAGGCACGGGAGCCGCAGCCGGTGATCGCTCACCAGGCTTCGCGCTAGGTCAATCCTACGGATTCGGGATAGCTGCCGAAGCCTCGTTTGAAGGACCGCTGCTGCCGCCCGAATCAACTGCTTCGACTGTGTAGTAGTAAGTGCTGCCGGGCGTAACGTTCGTGTCGGTGAAGCTCAGTGTAGTGATGGGCGAGGTGTTTATCGGCGTGGTGCCTTCCCCGCCCGGCGAAGTTCCGCGGAACACGTTGTAAGTCACTCCCCCAGTGGGGCTCGCAGCCGATGTCAGCACCACTGAATGCGTTCCTGTTCCCGATAAGGTGACGAGGGTCGGTGAATTCGTCGCATTGCTCGTGATCGTAACAACAGCGCCGCTTACTGGCCCACCTGATGTCGGCGCAAACGTTACCGTCAGCGTCGCCGATTGTCCCGGCGTCAGCACCGTCCCATTGACGATGCCGCTTGCGGTGAATCCGGCGCCGGTTACGGTCACACTCGAGATCGTCACGTTGGAATTACCGCTGTTGGTCACCGAAGTCGTTAGTTGGTTGCTGTTCTGATCGAGCACATTCCCAAACGCCAGGCTCGTCGGGCTGGCACCCAACAGAAGGGTTGAAGCTTGGCCTGTACCCGAAAGATTGATCACCAGTGACGAAGGCGTACCGTTTGTCGTCAGCGTAATTGACCCGCTCATCGCGCCCGATGATGACGGATCGAACGTCGCGTTGAAGCTGGTGCTGGCGCCCGCAGCAATTGTGGTTGAAGTGCTCAGCCCCGTCTGACCAAAGCCTGCGCCCGTGACGCTAATCTGCGAGAACGTCAGCGTCGTGTTCCCATTGTTTTTCAACGTAATTGGCTGCGAATTCGTATTGCCGACGGTGACCGTCCCAAACGCCACGCTCAACGGAGTAGCCGAAGATCTGCGCCTGTAATCCTGTGCCGCTTAATGTAATCGTGGCAGGCGAACCAGGAGCGTTGCTCGTGATCGAGATGCTGCCCGCGGCGCTGCCGCTTGCAGTTGGTGTGAACGTTACCGTGAATGTCGTATTTGCTCCGGCATTGATCGACATCGGCTGCAAGGTCATGGTGTAGCCTGCACCGGAGATCGACGCTGCCGTAATATTCAGCGTCGCATTTCCGGGTATTTGTTAACGTCACCGTCTGGCTGGAGTTGCTGCCCACATTCACGTTGCCAAACGCCACCGGCGAAGGGCTGATGCTAAGCTGCGCGCCGTTCGTTATCGTCAGAGTCAGCGTGACATTTCCCGTACCCGTGCTGTTGGTGGCGCTCAGCGTCACAGTCGAAGTTCCCGCAGCCGTCGGTGTGCCGAAAATTAAACCTGTGCTCGTATTGACGCTTAGTCCGGCTGCTAAACCGGTCGCGCCGTAGCTCGTTGGCGAGTTTGTCGCGGTAATCTGGTAAGAGAACGCACTCCCCACTGTTCCACTCGCCGTCGTCGCACTCGTAATTGCTGGCGCCGGAACTGCAATCGTTAGCGTCAGTGTGGCGCTACCCGTTCCGCTGCTATTCGTTGCGCTCAGCGTCACCGTTGAGGTG
Source organism: uncultured Acidobacteriota bacterium (assembly GCA_963753205.1). Taxonomy (GTDB): domain Bacteria; phylum Acidobacteriota; class Terriglobia; order Acidiferrales; family UBA7541; genus Palsa-295. The sequence goes on from CAVWBL010000014.1 coordinate 244,430, forward strand.
CCCGCCGCGGTTGGCGTACCGGAGATCACGCCAGTGCTGGCGTTAACGCTCAGCCCAGTGGGTAATCCTGTTGCGCCGTAGCTCGTTGGCGAGTTTGTCGCGGTAATCTGGTAAGAGAACGCACTCCCCACTGTTCCACTCGCCGTCGTCGCACTCGTAATTGCTGGCGCCGGAACTGCAATCGTTAGCGTCAGTGTGGCGTTACCCGTTCCGCTGCTATTCGCTGCGCTCAGCGTCACCGTTGAGGTGCCCGCCGCGGTTGGCGTACCGGAGATGACACCAGTACTGGTGTTAACGCTCAGCCCAGTGGGTAATCCTGTTGCTCCGTAGCTAGTCGGCGAATTTGTCGCAGTGATCTGATACGAGAATGCCGTCCCTACCGTCCCGCTTGCCGCCGTTGCGCTGCTGATCACTGGTTTTGGTACAGCGATCGTCAGCGTTAGCGTGGCAGTTCCGGTACCGCCTCCGTTCGTTGCGTTCAACGACACAGTCGAGGTGCCCGCTGCGGTTGGTGTGCCGGAGATGACACCAGTACTGGTGTTAACGCTCAGGCCAGCGGGCAGTCCCGTCGCGCCGTAACCTGTCGGTGAGTTTGTCGCAGTGATCTGATACGAGAATGCCGTCCCTACCGTCCCGCTCGCCGCAGTGGCACTGGTAATCACTGGCGCCGGGACAGAGACCGTTAGCGTAAGCGTCGCATTGCCCGTTCCCGTTGCGTTTGTGGCGTTCAGCGTCACAGTAGAAGTTCCTGCAACCGTCGGTGTGCCGGAAATCAGTCCTGTGCTGGTGTTGACGCTCAACCCCGCAGGCAATCCCGTCGCGCTGTAGCTTGTCGGAGAGTTGGTTGCGGTGATTTGGTACGAGAACACAGTTCCGGCTGTTCCGCTCGCGGCTGTTGCGCTCGTAATGGTCGGGGCGCTAAGGCCCGTCTGGCCCGTGCCCGAGAGATTAATCACGAGTGAAGATGGAGTTCCGTTCGTCGTGAGCGTGATGGAGCCACTTGCACCGCCAGTCGCAGACGGATCAAACGTAGCGTTAAACGCCGCGCTCGCACCTGCGGCAATCGTCGTGGACGTGCTCAGCCCGGTTTGGCCGAAACCTGCTCCCGTCACACTGATCTGCGAGAAGGTCAGCGTCGTATTCCCGTTGTTTTTCAAAGTGATCGGCTGCGAATTGCTGTTGCCAATAGTCACCGTGCCGAAAGCCACGGTTGACGGCGTCGCGGCAATCTGCGCCTGCAATCCCGTGCCGCTCAGGCCAATCGTCGACGGCGAGCCGGCGGCATTGCTCGTGATCGAGACGCTGCCGGCAGCGCTGCCGCTTGCAGTTGGTGTGAAGGTCACCGTAAGCGTGGTATTCGCACCAGCAGTGATCGAGGTCGGCTGCAAGGTCATGGTGTAACCTGCGCCGGAGATCGCAGCAGCAGTGATATTCAGCGTGGCGCCGCCCGTATTCGTCAGCGTTACCGTCTGGCTCGAGTTGCTGCCCACGTTGACGTTACCAAAGGCCACCGTCGCGGGACTGATGCTGAGTTGAGCCCCGTTGGCTATTGTGAGTGTCAGAGTCGCGTTGCCTGTGCCAGTTCCGTTGGTAGCACTCAGGGTCACTGTCGATGTGCCGGCAGCAGTCGGTGTGCCGGAGATGAGGCCTGTGCTGGTGTTGACGCTGAGACCAGCAGGCAATCCCGTAGCTCGGTAGTTGTTCGGCGAATTGCTCGCTGCGATCTGGTAGGAGAAGGCCACACCAACGGTGCCACTTGCCGCCGTCGCGCTGCTGATTACCGGCGCCGGAACGGAAACCGTCAGGGTCAG
>CAVWBL010000015.1:0-87647 GCA_963753205.1 uncultured Acidobacteriota bacterium
TCAGGGAAATGATCGAAGTGGGTATGGTTGGCCAATTGGCCAACTCAAGCGCCATATCAAATTTGTAAGTGACGCCAAAGCAATGACTTAGTGATTTTCACCCGCGGCTGTTAACCGAAAGGGCCGCTAGTTCGAATCTAACCCAGGGAGCCAACCTTTTCTTTTTCAGTCATTTGAGTTTTTTCAAACTGCAAATTTTGGCCAATTAGCATTCGGTTGTAAACCGAAGGGTATCTGCTCTAACCCTGATGGCAGAGCTAGAGGGTCTTTCCCAGTTTCTGTAGAATACAGAGCCATTCGTCCGAACTCCCCAAACCATTCATTGGGTGCTATGGGTGCAACATCGGGGAGCCATTGTTCCTCTGCAGTTTCACGACCTTGCTCAAAGGCCGTTGATGAAGTGTGCTTCCTCTGCTGCCCAAATCGTCTTTTAAAGGACTCAGGGCTCTTGGGAGGGGCGGTTCGAGATTACGGAACGCGTTTGCCGGAGCTTCCGCTCTATCCACGTTGCGGAATGATCTCGCCGAATGCACTATGCATCGAGTAAATCTAAGAGGAACAGGGCTGCAAAGGACGATCCCCACACAAACTTCGCCATCTCAGGCCCGCGCCTTGGCTATCTTCCCTGGCCCTGCTGCCGCTGCTCGAGATAAGCAATCTGGAACGCCAGCCGCTCGGGCGTGGCAGCTTCCGGCATCGGCCCCATCTTTTCGCCCAATTCCATCGTCTTGTGCGCGCCGGGTGCATAGGTGGGCCAATGCGCGAGCGATTTTCCGTTTGGATCGCCCTTCGCGGCAAAGTTCATCCAATACGAAGAAACAGCATGGGAAACTTTACGATCGATCGCTTCGATCGGGTGGCCCGTCAGGTCAAGATTTTCGAACACGTAAGGCACATCGGAAGTGTGAAACGCGCCGAATTCGGGATGCTCGGGCCATGGGAGTACGCGATCGAAAAAGTATGTGTAGATTTTCCCGCTTAGCTTCACCTGATTTGCCGCCCACAAGTCAATCGACACGCGGGCCTGATCGCGATTGGCAACTTTCATCGTTGCCGCAACATCGTCATCCGACGTCACAGGATAAAGCTTTAGAAATTCCTCCGCCTTGTCTCCATATTTTGTCTTTGCGGCCTCTTCGTATGAGGCGACGGTGGGTTTCTGCGCAGAACCAGCAGCGCTAACGCCGATGTCATCGGCAACCATACCGACAACAAGCGGAGCTTCAGTTGCAGGCGGCGCCGTCCCCGGCAGCGGAAGCACCCAGCCATCTGCCACCGGCTGATTTGGCGAAGGAGGTCCGCCGCGGCCCATCGATTTGAAGATCTCGTCCGCCGGGAGCGCGCGAAGCTCGGCAAGCGAATGCGCACCCTTCGCTTCAGCCCAGCGAACGCCCGCCTGCTCACGATCAGCCAAAGTGGGTTCCGCCACTCCACCCCGGCCTCCAAGAAGGCCCGGCCCGCTCTCTGCAATGGCTCGCGCAAAAAGGCCCTTCGCAAGCGGACTCTGCATCAGATCGTAAGCCGAGATCGCACCCGCGGATTGGCCGAAGATCGTCACACGATCCGGATCGCCGCCGAAGGCCGCAATGTTCTTATGGACCCATTGCAGCGCGGCGATTTGGTCGAGCAAGCCGTAATTGCCCGAAACGCCATGCTCGGACTCTTTTGAAAGCTCCGGATACACGAGAAAGCCGAGCGGCCCAACGCGATAGTTCATGTTCACGACGACAACCCCGCGCTTGGCGAGCTGTGTCCCGTCGTAAACCGCGACGGAACCTGACCCTTCGTTGAAACCTCCGCCGTAGATGTAAACCATCACAGGGCGGCGGTCGTTCGGCGACTTCGCCGCGGTCCAAACATTCAAGTACAAGCAGTCTTCGCTGACGGGCCCCTGCTCCATGAAAGGCTCGGTCCAGGGAAGCCGCGAATGTGCCTCGTTCTGGAAGCAGGCATTACCAAAACGATCGGCTTTGCGAACGCCGCTCCAATGCTCGACTGGTTGCGGCGCTTGCCACCGCAGTTTGCCGACGGGCGGAGCCGCAAACGGAATGCCTTTATAGGAGGTCACGCCCTGCGAATCAGTGACACCGGAAACCTGGCCGGCATCAGTGCCGATGACATTTGGCTCCGCGGCGTAAACGAACGAAACCACCGCGACAACAAGAATCGCGGCCGCAAAGATCCAGAATTTGCGAATCACGGTAGCTCCTCTCAAATCAGCGATGTCCCGAGTCTATGAGGCAACGGAAATTTTCAAAATCTTAAGACAACGACGTCGCTTCTGCCACATCGGGAAGCGGCGCGCGCGAACTTGGGGTGTCCGATCGCTTCAGCGCGTCGAGTTCTTCTGAGCGGGCGCGTAGACAAGATATGCCAGACTGCGGTACTCGTCTACTCGTATTCGTGAGAGTGTGGCTGCTGCTGAGTGCAAGCTGACATTCGTCGATTTTTAGGACCGCCTCGCCGGGCTGGCGTGATGTTGTTGGGAAGATTGTCATACGAATGGGCCGCTCATCCCGAATTCTAACGAGGACGGACCGCGGACACAGCTCTCGCTTACAGATGCCTGAAAGGCTCCTCAATCATTTCCGCGGAAACCTTCTTTGTGTCCCTCTCAAGTTGTTTGCTTACAATTTCGCTCGAACCTAGCCCCACAGCAAGAGCCAAAGAGAAGACAATTCCGCCGAAAAGGATCCCAAACGCAAGTTCGACAATGCCAGGCGCAATCCTCAGATGCACTAGAGCCATCGCGATCGTTAGCACAATTACCATCCACTTTGTTCCCATACTGAGCAGGCGCGCATAACCAAGGTTCAAATTCACCGCGCCTATCAAAACGCTCCTGGCTACGAATCGCGCCACAATCGTGCCGATCACAAGCACAAACATGGCGCCAATCATATTGGGAACATAGGCAAAAATACTCCTGACCAACGAAGACGTAATGTCCGAATTGAAGGCCGCGATTCCAATCAGCGCACCCATCAAAATGATCGCGCACGTCACAACTGCCGAGACGAGCAGAGTTGGGCTCCTGCGCGGCGACCATTCCGCCGCGGAAGAAAACCCCCACCGACCGAGTCTCTCGTCAAACTGAATCCCGATAAGCGCCCGCCGCACGATAATCCCGATAACCCATGCGAGGACGATCGAGATCAGGATTGCGACGACAAGCGCCACAAACCCCGGCAGCAGGGCAGCGAGCCTCGTCACAAATCCAGTAGCCGATTGATCCAAAGCTTGCTTCACTTGTTGCCACATAAGTCCCCCCTCACGGACTCCAAGAACTATGGATTAAAACGGTCCGGCCAGCGCCAGCGCGAGACCAAATAGGGCTTGCCTACTTCGAACGCGACCGCCAAGCGCTCAAGCCGCTGCTCCGCGGCAATTGAATCCGAGCTTTCCATTTCGCGCGCGTAGGAAGCCACCCATCCCAAGTACAGCGGCGTCAGTGAACGCAGCAGATGATCTCGGTTCATCGTCCGTAGCCGATGCGCCAGCGCGAAGTCGTAGACGATCCGCGCCCAGAGCTCATCCGGTAACCGAAATTGCTCGGGTGCCAGACGCGAAAGTTTTCTGAGATCAAGAAGTGTTGCAGGCGGCAGCACCAGACTCCAGATTTCCTGCAAATCGCGCACGCCCAACTGAAAGGAGTTCACAAGATGGCCGATTTCGACGTTAGCTGTGGTCTGAGGCACTGGCATCGGCTCATTTAGCGTTTTTACAGGAGTCGAAGTCCGTGCTTTCTGCCAGCAGGCTGCGCTTTTCTCCATGGCCACAAAAATCGGCCCTAATACCTGACTGAGCAGCGAACTCACAATCGTCCAGTCCGCTGGCGGATACGTCCGCGCGCCAAGGTACGCTTGGGAAACGCGAAAGGTTCCGCACGCCACGCGTGGCACGAGTGCAGCCAGCAAATTCACTCCCCTGCCGCGATCGCCGTTCTGAGCCCCTCCCCCCAGAAACGTGTGAAAAAGCTGCTGGGAGAGACCGAAGTCAGGACCCATCGGGTTCTGAATGCGCTTTCCATACAGGCTTCGCGTGAGAGGCGAAATGATGCTGCTGTTCAACAATCCCTCAAATTTACGGAAAGCGTATCGCGGCGCAACAAAATCCGCGGTGCCATCCAGCAATGGTCCGGTTAACTGGCAGATCCAACGCGAAGGCGGAGACTCCAAATGCGAAACGATTGCGCAGCAGCCGCGAGCCCCGACCTTTTCACTTACCGCAACGACCGAATTGTAGGCAGCCGATACAGTCTCAAACGGTGCTGTCGACAGATTTTGCTCCTGTAGCGCCCACGGAAGCAGGAAAATCGAGGGTCCTTCCGACGCGGTCTCCACACCCATTGCAACGGTTGCCGGAAAATTCTGCAGCACTACGACTCGTGGACTTCCTTGTAAGCTTCGCAGAGCATTGCACAGATCGACCGTGGCATCCTGTGGCAAATCCGCAAGGATTCCCACCACGAGATCGGCGGCCTCGATTTGCTCGATGCTTTTCACCGGCTCCTGCGGGACCTGCTCCGCCTGCAAATCTTGTGCCTCGTCCATTTATCTTTTCTCGATCACGTCACTCGCGCCGCAATTTGTGAACATTCCTTCCCATTTGCCGCATTAAGCCCTCACAGTGGCAGCGACAAGATGCCGGTCAGCGGAATTCGCAGCCATGCCGGACGGCTATTCAGTTCATACAGCACTTCATAGAGCACCTTGTCCAGAAGAAAAGTATCCAGAAGCATCCGGAAATCGTCCTCGCCGGCGGGCACGAGGTTCGCCGTCCCAATCGTCTGCCGGTACGCCCTTAAAAACTCCGCTGTAACCGACCGCTCCCACACCTGGGCCCACGGCTCCAGCTTCGCAAAATCGCCCGTGTGTCTCGCAATATAATTAAACAGGCTGGCATAAGCGGCGTAATTAAACGAACGCAACATCCCGGCCACGTCTTTCAGTGCATTCTGCTTGGAGCGGCGGTACTCCAGCGACCGTGCGGGCTCGCCCTCAAAGTCCAGAATCACGAAGTCGGTCTTAACCCGCAAAACTTGCCCGAGATGATAATCGCCATGAATGCGTATGCGTTGTGTCCGAAAATCAGACCGCTCAGATCGCTCGATATACTGCAGAATCCGGCGCCGCCTGCTCAGCACGGATCCTGCAATTTCGATCACATCGTCGGGCAAATAGGGCACGCGATCCTTAAGCGTATCGAACACAATCGACGCGTGCTGTCGAACCTGTTCGAGCAGCGCCTGTAAACCGGACGCCCCTAGGTCCTCGGGAGAAAACGCCGGGTCGTCCGTCGGTGTCGCCAACGCCAGGTGCAATTCCGCTGTGCAGCGTCCGAGCGTCGCCGCCGCGTCAAGATACATGCCCACGTGATCGCGCGCCAGCTGAGAGGGTTCGCTTTCCGAAAGTTCAAGAGCGGTCTTCTCAATGTGGCGTTGCAACTTCTTCGGAAAGGGCAGCGGTGCACTCGCTTCGTAATAACGGTCTAACTCGTCAAGGGTCCACTTCCAGCCATCGCCTTCGTTTTGAACCAGCCCCTGTAACATCGCGATCGTTATCGGTTCGCCTTCCGACCGCAGATACTCGATAGAACCTCCAAAGGCCGGTATCCGCTCGAAACCGATCTTCTCAGTCAAATACTTCCCGATCTCGCAGTCGGGATTCACGCCCGCTTGCGGATGCCGGAAGAGTTTCATAATGAAGCGGTCGCCGAACAGGATCGAGGTATTGCTCTGCTCCGCCGAACCTCGGCGAACCTGCAAAGAAGAGACTTCGCGGTCGCCTTGAATGTCGCCAAATGCAATGCCCCGCTGCCCTTGAACACGCCCATTTCGGGTGGCAATCTGTTTCGATTTTTCAATTAGCTCGAGTATTTCCAGACACGTCGCATCATCGAGCGTGCCGTCATGTATCAATCCGAACGAACCGCCGGACAGCACCGGCGCGATCACCGCATTCGGCGCAGCCCGTCGCAATTCCTCGCCGCGCTCGCCGAGCGTCACCCCAAGCGGCATCAGATATGTATCCGGCGATCCGTTGTCGTAAGTGACGTGCACAAGCGCCAGCGCCGACTTCGAAGCCTCGAGAACAAACCAATCGAGCACTTGCGTCGTCTTGATCCTGCGCGATTTTGCCGCAAACCATCGCTGCACCGGGAGATATTTGACCAAAACATTGTTTTCAAATCGTTCGCGCACCGAGCCCGCGAAAATCGTCTCCCACTCCTGCGCAAACGATAGCGGCGCTTGCTCCTCCATGTCCATGTTCGCCGCGCTGGCGTCCGGCCTCGGATGTAATTCGAGCCACAAGAATCCGTACGGCCCCAAGGTGAGGCGATACGGCTGTCGCTCGATCAACGGAAATTCCACATAGCCTAACATTTCCGTCGGAACCATCCCCTCCAGCTCCGAAAGATCCAGATCCACGGGCTGCGCGAACCGCGAAAGATTTGCGACGCAAAGAATCTGCTCGTCGCCGTCCCTTCGCAAATAGGCGAGGATTTTGCGGTTCGTCGGATTCAAAAATTCGATGCTGCCGCGCCCAAAGACACGAAATAGCTTTCGCAGCGCGATCATGTTGCGCATCCAGTTCAAAAGCGACGAAGGATCGCCCTGCTGCGCCTCCACGTTAATCGCCTCATAGCCCCAGACCGGATCCATAATCACCGGGCTATACAGACGCGCCGGCGTCGCCGTGGAAAATCCGGCATTCCTGTCCGCGTTCCATTGCATCGGCGTTCTCACGCCGTTGCGATCGCCGAGATAAATGTTGTCACCCATCCCGATTTCGTCGCCGTAGTAAATGATCGGCGACCCGGGAAACGAAAAGAGCAGGCTGATCAGCAACTCAATGCGGCGCCGGCTGTTATCGACGAGAGGCGCCAGCCGCCGCCGAATGCCCAGGTTGATTCGCATCCTAGGATCCGCGCTGTAGGCGAGATACATGTAGTCGCGCTCATCGTTCGTCACCATCTCCAGCGTCAATTCATCGTGATTCCGCAGGAAGAGGCCCCACTGGCAATTTTCCGGAATACTCGGCGTCTGCGCGATGATGTCCGTGATCGGCAGCCTATCTTCCTGCCGCAAAGCCATATAGATCCGCGGCATCAGAGGAAAATGAAACGCCATATGGCATTCGTCGCCGTCTCCGAAGTACGGACGGACGTCGCTCGGCCATTGGTTCGCCTCCGCCAGGATCATTCGCCCCGCGTAACCTTCATCCATCTCACGCCGAAACGTCTTGATCGCCGCGTGAGTCTCAGGCAGATTCTCGCAATTGGTCCCTTCGCGCTCCACGAGATAAGGAATGGCATCGAAGCGCAGCGCATCCACTCCCATGTCCAGCCAATATTTCATTACCTTCACAACTTCCTGGACGACTCGCGGGTTTTCGAAGTTCAGATCAGGCTGATGAGAAAAAAAACGATGCCAGTAATACGCCTTCGCGACAGGGTCCCACGTCCAATTGGATTTTTCAGTGTCCGTGAAGATAATCCGCGCATCCGCATATTTCTGGTCGGTATCGCTCCAGACGTAAACATTCCGTTCCGGCGAATCTGGCGGAGCCAGCCTCGCAGCTTGAAACCATGGGTGTTGCTCCGAAGTGTGATTGATTACGAGCTCGATTAGGACTTGGAGCCCGCGTTCATGCGCGGCATTCAGGAAATTCTGGAAGTCCTCGATCGTCCCGTACATCGGATGGACGCCGAGATAATCCGAAATATCGTACCCGTCGTCCTTAAGCGGCGAAGGGAAAAACGGCAACAGCCACAGACACGTAACGCCAAGGTCCTGTAGGTAATCGAGCTTCTGAATCAATCCCGGAAAATCGCCGATTCCGTCGCCGTTGCCGTCCTTAAACGCCCGGACGTGCAGCTCATAAATGATCGCGTCCTTGTACCAAAGGGGATCGCTCGCACTGCCGTACCGTTTCGCCATCAGGCTTGTCCCTGATAATTGGAGCTGCGCCTCGGGCCGCAGCCCGCAATCCAGTGACTCCGCTGCTCATAAATAGTAATCAAAATCGCGCTCCGTGCGAACCCAGCGTCGAATTTGCAGAATATGCGCCGGCAAAATTCCCGGCGTCAGTTCCACGTAATTCCGCGCGCCCTGCCATAGATACCGTGCGTCGCCGAGTAAATCATGCGCCTGATACGGACGCTCTCCATTCAGTCCCAGCGATTGTAAATCTAAATTGACCCAACCCATCTGTTTGTGAAAGGAATCGAGGTTCACCACCACCACGATCACGTTCGAAAGGTCTTCCGTCGTTTTGCTGAAGCAAAGCAACATGGGATTATCCGTCTCGTGAAAACGAAGCCCGCGGTCGCTCTGCAAAGCCGGATGGCTTCTTCTGATCGAATTGACCCGTGCGATGAAGTCCTTCAAACTCCACGGCGCCTGCAAGTCCCTTTGCTTGATCTCATATTTTTCGGAGTGCAGATACTCCTCGCTGCCTGGCGCCACCGCCACGTTCTCGCACAGCTCGAATGCCGGGCCGTAAATGCCATAATTCGCGCCCAGCGTGCCCGCCAGCACCGCTCGCGTCATAAACGCAGGCCTTCCTGCCACCTGCAGGAACTCCGGAAGAATGTCCGGCGTATTCGGCCAAAGGTTCGGCCGGAAATACTCGCGAACTTCCGTCTGCGTCAACTCCCTAAAGTACTCGGTCAACTCTGCTTTCGTATTGCGCCACGTAAAATATGTATAAGACTGCGTAAATCCAAGCTTTGCAAGCCGGTACATCACATGCGGCCTTGTGAACGCCTCTGCCAAGAAGATCGCATCGGGATGGTCTCGTTTGATTTCTTCGATTACCCACTCCCAAAATGGAAACGCCTTCGTATGCGGATTATCGACGCGAAAGATTCGCACGCCCTGCTTGATCCAAAATTGAAACACGCTTTTCAGCTCTTCCCACAGTGCCAGCGGCTCGGGCGTTTCGAAATTTATCGGATAGATATCTTGATATTTTTTCGGCGGGTTCTCGGCGTATTGAATCGTGCCGTCCGGGCGCATGCGGAACCATTCCGGATGCTCGCGCGTGTATGGATGATCCGGTGAGCACTGAAACGCAATATCCAGTGCTACCTCCAGTCCATGCTCCTCGGCTTTCGCGACGAATCTACGAAAATCTTCCAGCGTTCCCAATTGCGAATGAATCGCCTTATGTCCGCCCTCTTCCGATCCGATCGCCCACGGGCTGCCAACATCGTCAGGCTGCGCCACAACAGTATTATTCTTCCCCTTGCGATTTGTGTGTCCGATCGGATGAATTGGCGTGAGATAAACCACGTCAAATCCCATCGACGCTATATAGGGAAGCCTGTTTTCGCAGTCGCGCAGCGCGCCGTGGCGTCCCGGCTCTGAAGCGGTCGAGCGAGGAAAAAGTTCGTACCATGAGGAAAATGCCGCTCGCGGACGGTCCACCGTCACGAGCAGTTCTTTACCATAACGGCTTACGAGAAAGGGCTCAGGATACCGCCGCATTACCGGAAGCAAATCCTCTTCCAGCGCGATTGAGGTTCCGAGCTCTCGATCGGAATTTGCGCGCAGACGGTCCGCCCATTCGTGCAGGAATTTGCTGTCTTCGGCTGGCGCGCGGCTCCCTGCCTCTTCAATAATTCCCGCCCCGATCAGGAGATCGATGCGCAGGTCCTGTCCGGCGGCGATCCGCTTAAGCAAATCGCCTCGCCAAGTCTTAAAGTGATCGATCCATCCTTCCACGGTGTAGCGGCACGTTCCAATTTCTGAAACGCGAAACTCGCCGCGCCAGCGGTCGTTCGCCACGGGTTCCATCGGAGCCGTGTGCGGCTCCTTGTCTGTCTCTTCCCAATACAAGAGTCGGCATGAAAGTTGATCGTGACCGTCGGCGAAAGTATCCGCCTCCACCACGACCTTCTCGCCTACCACGCGCTTGATCGCAAAACGCCCTCCGTCGATCTCTGGACGAACTCGCTCAATTACAACCCGACGTCGCGCATCAAAATGTCTGGCTGGCATGAACTAAATCCCCGCCGGAGGCTGTGGTCTCGCTTGTCAGCGCATTCCTCCAAATTCACATCCTTCTCAAAAATAGCGCCACTGCGGTCTGAGACCAAGAGTTATCCCGAGTTTTTCGTCATGCGGTTACTACTGGAAGGGTTGCCGGCGCCGGCTGGTGATCAGACCAGGCGTCGCGCAAAACGACAGGGTCTTCGGAACGCAGGCGCCCGAGAGTCGGAAATTGAGGGCAATAACTGTTTACTGCTGCCAGCCGCCGCCAAGCGCCCGATAAAGCTCCACATAATCGAGCATCTCGTTCAATTCAGCCTGCGCCAGCGTGAGTTCGGCCGCATAATAACGCGTGTTCGCATCCAGAACTTCCAGATAGCTCGCCGCGCCGCCTCTGTATCGCAAATCGGAAAGGCGGCTCGCATCCTGCGCGGATTGCGTGAGCAGCTCCTGCTGCTTACGGAAGTCCTGATCCTGCGTGTACGCCACAAGTGCGTCGGAAACCTGCCGGAACGCCTGCTGAATCGTCTGCTGATACACGAGCACCGCTTGCTGCTCCAGTGCCCGCGCAAGACGCACATTGCCCTTCAAGCTTCCGCCTGCAAAAAGCGGCTGCGTGAGCTGTCCCGCAAAACTCCACGCGCCGGAGGGCCCTGTAAACAGCCTTGCCAAATCGATGCTCTGCAGTCCGCCGTTTCCTGTGAGAGTTATCGCCGGAAAATAAGCGGCCTTGGCCACACCGATTTGCGCATTCGCCGCCATCAGCTGCGCTTCGGCCTGCCGAATATCGGGCCTGCGCTCCAACAGCGATGACGGAAGGCCCGCCGGAACTTCCGGCGCGTGCGGCTGGGCCGTCAAGTCTAGTCCGCGAGCCACATCTCCCGGATTCTCTCCGATCAGAGTACTGATGAAATCTTCCTGCTGCGCCGTCTGCTTCTGGATCGTGCTTATCGACCCGGATGCTGCATACACCAATTGCTCCGCTTGCCGCACGTCGAGCAATGACGTCCGCCCGTGGTCCACCAGTAACTGAGTCAGCTTCAAGGAATCCTGATCGGATGCCAATGTCTGCCGCGAAATCTGCAACTCCAAATCCTGCTCGCGCAACGTAAAGTATGCCGATGCCAAATTGGCAACCAGTGTGGAAACTACCTCTTTCTGCGCCCAATCGCTGGCGAGTAATTGATCGCGGGCCGCTTCCGTCGCCCGCCGGTACTTCCCCCAAAAATCGAGATCCCACTGAGCCCCCAGACCCAGTTCGGTAGTGGTCACGTCGAAAGGTCCAAAAAACTTCGACGCCGCATTTCGGGCGCGCGAACTCGAGACGAGTCCCCGGCGCCGGGGTATTGCGCGCTGCGCGCAATCGTCAACTGCGCTTGCGCTTGCGCCACACGAGTAGCCGCGATCCGCACATCGTAATTCTGCACGAGAGCGGTATGAATTAACTTCTGCAGCTGCGCATCCTGAAATACGTCAGCCCATCTCTCTTCGCCGAAGGAAGTCTGGGATGCAACCGTCTTTTCGCCGCGATAGGCTTGCGGAGTCGCAACGGCCGGGCGCTTATAGTTTGGCCCGACTGTGCATCCGGATACCAGCATCGCAATCAGAATCGCCACGGATAACGCCCCGCACCGCCGCCTCATCAGTCGTCCCCCTTGGCCGCATCGTGGCCCGGCGTCATTCCGGGCATGTGGATTTCCCCAGGAGCGGCCTCGTGCAATCGGAGCGCGAGCCGTTCAAACAGCACAAACAAAACCGGAATGATAAAGATCGCCAATGCGGTCGCGGCGATCATTCCCGTCACAACGACGGTGCCGAGAATCTGTCGCCCGACGGCTCCCGAGCCCGACGCGACCGCCAGCGGCACGCAACCGAGGATGAACGCGAAAGAAGTCATCAGAATCGGGCGCAACCGAAGCTTCGCTCCCTCGAGCGCAGCCTCAACGACGTCTCTGCCCTTCGCCATTTCATCTCGTGCGAATTCAACGATCAGAATCGCGTTCTTCGCGGCCAGCCCAATGAGCATCACGAGTCCGATCTGCGCATAAACATCCAGATCGAACTGCCGCAGATACAATCCCGCGAACGCGCCGAAAATCGCAATCGGCACCGAGAGCAGCACCGAAAACGGCAAAGTCCAGCTCTCATAGAGCGCGGCAAGAATCAGGAACACAACGAGCAGCGAGAGTCCGAAGATCGGTCCCGCCGTTCCGGAAGCCTTGTTTTCCTGATAGGAGAGATCGGCCCAATCGTAGCCCATACTGGCCGGCAGCGTTTCGCGAGCCACCTCTTCGAGCGCTTGCTTGCGCCTGTCCAGAGCTGTACCCTGGCGCCGCCGAACCGATCACTTGCGCCGCTCGGTAAAGATTGAACCGGTTGGTGTAATCCGGTCCATTCGTCGGTGTCATGGAAACCAGCGTCGAAAGCGGCACCATGTCGCCCGCATGATTCCGCACGTAATACTGTTCGATCGACTGGGGCGAAGCGCGGTCCTGTGCCTCCGCCTCGACGAACACCTTCCATTGCCGGCCAAAACGGTTGAACTGATTCACGTACAGTCCACCCAGGGACGCCTGCAGCGTCTGATAGATATCGCTAAGTTGCACCCCTTCCTTCAAGGCCTTATCGCGGTCGACATTCGCATACATCTGCGGAGTCGTGGCCGAAAACTGGCGAATTGACGCCGGTCAATTCCGGCCGCTTGCGTGCCGCTGCTAAGAACTTCTGCAGGTTGTCATTAAGATCTTCAACCGTCCCGCCGGAGCGGTCCTGCATCCAAAGCGAAAACCCGCCAGCGCTGCCCAAGCCCGGAATCGGCGGCGGGCTGAATGCAAACGCCACCGCCTCGGGAACTTGCATTGCCAGTTGCCGGTTGATATTGGCCAGAATGGCGTCCGCTGAGAGATTCGCGCCGGTTCGCTCGGCCCACGGCTTCAGAGCCACAAAATAGAAAGCGTTATTCGTTGTCGAGACGCGCGTTAGAAGGCTGAAACCGTCGATCGTCGTGTAGTCTGCCACCCCGGGAGTTTTCGCCAGCACGTCTTCAATTTTGCGCGCTACGGCGTCCGTTCGTTCCAGCGAAGCGGCTGGAGGAAGCTGTGCGTTCAAAAACAAGAAGCCATAGTCTTCTTGCGGCAAAAAGCTGGTCGGCAACTTCCTGCCGATGCCCAGATCCAGCATGAAAAAACACGCAAGAATCGCCATGCCCACCACAGCTTTGCGAATCAGTCCATGGCTCACGCCCACATAGCGGCCTTTAAATTTTTCAAACCCCCAGTTGAATCCCTTGAAGAAGCGCGCCAGTGGACCTTTCGCTTGTTTGCGAGGGCGCAGCAGCATCGCCGCGAGAGCGCGGCGAAAGCGTGAGCGCGTTAAAAGCCGAAATGATCACGGAAATCGCCACCGTGACGGCAAACTGCTTATTCAGTTGTCCCTGGATGCCGCTCATGAACGCCATTGGAACAAACACCGAGGAAAGAATCAGGGCGATCGCCACAACCGGTCCCGAAACTTCCCGCATCGCCTGCAGTGTCGCGTCGCGCGGGCTCATGCCTTCTTCAATATGATGTTCCACTGCCTCGACAACGACGATCGCATCGTCCACGACCAGCCCGATAGCCAGCACCAGACCAAACAGCGATAGCGTGTTGATCGAGAATCCCAGAGCCGGGAAGAACGCAAAAGTGCCGATCAATGACACCGGTACCGCGATCATCGGGATCAACGTCGCGCGCCAATTCTGCAGGAACAGGTACACGACCAGGATCACCAGCGCCATCGCGATCAGCAGCGTGAGCAAAATTTCGTGAATACCTTCGGTCACCGGCAGTGTCGTATCGAGGCCGCACTTTGTATTCCAGATCGGGCGGAAATTGCTTCGCAAGCTGGTCCATCACTTTATGCGCGCCATCCGCTACGGCCACAGCGTTGGCGCCCGGGGTCAGGAAGACGGCAATAATGCAGCTCGGCTGTCCATCAAAACGCGACGTCTCGTTATAGCTGAGGGATCCCAGTTCGATCCGCGCCACGTCTTTCAGCCGTACCACCGACCCGTCGGGATTTTCGCGCACAACGACGTCTCCGAATTGCTCCGCCGTCACCAGCCGTCCCTGCGTGCGGACGGTGTAAGTCATCGCCGTTCCTGGCGGAGCCGGATTACCGGCAAGCTGCCCGGCTGGATTTACCGCGTTCTGTTGATTCAACGCGTTGACTAGGTCGTTTACGGTCAAGCCAAGCTTGGCGAGCACCTGTGGCTCGGATCCAGACGCGCATCGAATAATCCGTCGCCCCAAACAGCAGCACCTGCCCCGCGCCCGGCACCCGCAGCAACTGATCGTTGATGTTGATGTTCGCGTAGTTGGCAAGAAACAGAGAATCGTGCGTATGGTGAGGCGAATATAGCGCAAACGCGAGCAGCGGCAGCCCCGTTGACTTACGAATCGTTGTCCCGAACTTGGTCACGTCTGGCGGCAGGTTCGGAGACGCCTGCGCCACGCGATTCTGGACGTTCACCTCATCCGTATTGACGTCGGTATCTACATCAAACGTCACAGTCAACGCCATCGTCCCGTCATTGCCGTTCGTCGACTGCATGTAGAGCATGTTGTCGACGCCATTCATCTGCTGCTCGATCGGCGTCGCAACCGACTGCTCCACCGTCTAGCGCATCCGCGCCTGGATACGTGGTCGAAACGATGATTTGCGGCGGAACAATGTCAGGAAATTGTGCTTCCGGCAGGCGAACGATCGATACGATACCGGCAAGCACGGTAATAATCGCGATCACGATCGCGACAATGGGACGCCGAATAAAAAACTTCGCCATGAGCTACTGCCCCTCCGGCGCCGCTGCCGCGACCGCTTTGGGGTTCACCGTGGCTCCAGGGCGTGCATACTGCAACCCCCCGACCATCACCCGCTCGTTCGCTTTGAGTCCTTGCGTGATAATCCAATTTGCGCCCACTTGCGGCCCTACCTGCACCTGCTGCACCGCTACCTTATTGTCCGGCCTAACCACAGCGACCGAATATGTACCCTGCAACTCGGTCACCGCTGCCTGCGGCACAACCAAAGCATCGTGCCTCACCTCCGTCACCGCGCGCACGCGCCCATACTCGCCGGGCCGCAGCACATTATTGTCATTGGGAAACGCGGCCGCCACGCGGATCGTTCCTGTGCTGGGGTCAATCTGCCGGTCCGTCCACAACACCTTCCCCGTATGCGGATAGACGCTGCCGTCCGCCAGTATCAACGTCAGAGGCACGCCTGCCAGCGGCAGCACGTCGCCGCGCACCTTCCCGTCGTGCCCCGCCTGCGCATGCAGATAGTCCTGCTCACTCATCGAAAAATACACTTTGATTGGCTGAACCTGCGATACGGACGTAAGCACCGTGCTCGTACTCACCAAATCGCCGATCTGCGCTTGTGCGATTCCCGCCACGCCATCGATCAACGAAGTAATTTTCGTAAACGAGAGATTGAGCTGCGCCTGCTCGACGGCTGCCTTTGCCGCAGTCGTAGCCGCCTGAGCGGCCGTAACCGCCGCGCTCGCGCCCGCTTTCGCCTGCAGATCGTCATCCAGTTGGCTTTGTGCGATCGCCTTTGCTTCGGCAAGCGGCGTATCCCGCTCCACATCCTGCGTGGCCTTCGCTAGTTGCGCCTGCGCTTGATTGATCTGCGCTTCGGCCTGAGCCAATTGCCCCTTGCTCTGATCCAGAGCGGCCTGAAATGGACGCGGGTCAATCTCAAAGAGCACGTCGCCCTTATGAACGAACGACCCTTCCTTATATTCCTGTCGGATCAGGTACCCGGAAACGTGCGGCTGAATCTGTGCATTCACGTAGCCATCCAGCGACGCAATCCACTCGCTCGTCAGCGACACGTCCCGCTGCTGCACCGGCGCCACATCAACGGTCGGTACGAATCCGCCCGCGGGCGAGTTCGCCTCCGCTCCGCCACGGCAGCCACTCAAGCCTGCCACAATGCCCGCCGCGAATACGGCAACGGCAACAAATACTCCAAGCCTTCGCAACATTCCCCGAGTCTCCCCTTAATTGTCGAAGCTGCCTGTTCAAACAGAATAGGATGCTCGTACGCACGATTCGGACTCCGCTCTTTTCGCGGTCGCCGCAATCGCTGTCGCGTCCTGAAACATCTATTCTATGCGAAACGACTCTCCACAACGTTCGAAAGCCCTGCCACTGAATGTTCCACCTTTCAGTGGATTCACCGCGCATGAGAATGGTCTGCTTCCGTCAGGACAGTTTGGCCGGTTTCGAGCAGAGATTTGAGATTCGAAAGGACCTTTGGCCACCCGCCTGAAACCGCCTGAATGAACTTCGATTCCGCGCGCTCGATCGTATGCGTGATCGTAAGCCGCACGGCGCGCCGAAGGCTCAATTCGATCGGTGCAGAAGCAAAACCCTCGGCCTTCAATTCCGGCCTGAACTCGTTGCGCCATTTCAGCCGAATCCGCTTTGGCCGCTCGACACTCGAGAATCTCTCCGGTGTCCGCCACCCTCCCATCGGGGAAGAGCATCTGCCACTCCGCTCCTGCCTTCCATTGCGTCTTGATTTGCATTCCAAACCAGTATTCCTTCATCTGATTCGGCATCGTCAGCGCCGACCATAACTTCTCCGCCGTAGTGCGGATGAAGGTTACATAGACAAAACTGCTCTGATCTGATTCGTTCGTCATCTTTCTCCTCCAGATTCCTTTTCAGTTTCGAGAGCGCGTTCAGACGTGGGATATCGAACTTGCTGATCCAGCGTTCGGCAATTTCGTTGATCGGCACCGGGTTGATAAAATGCAGCCTCTCCCGTCCTTCGCGCTTCCACGAAACCAGGTTGGCCCTCCTCGAGATCGCCAGGTGTTTCGCCACCGCCTGGCGGGTCATATCCAGCCCTCGCAAAGCTCGCCTAACGTCTGCCCGCCTCGCTGGCGAAGCCGGTCCAGAAGTTTCCGGCGGCTTGCATCCGCCAGGGCCCTGAAATACCGCGTTTTCATCGCTCATAAGGGAATATGCAACCTTCTGGTTCCATAACCACAATAGGGAACTATTCGGTTGCGTGTCAAGCGAATTTTAACCGGGTGCCGGGCCTCACCGCCGAAAGGGCTAAAAGTCCATTTGTAATCCGATATGGACAAAACGGACCCGCTGCATGCGTATACTACGTATCGTTGCGACCGGTCGGCGGTCCAAGGGGTCCCTGTGGAAATCGAAAAGCCCGATTGGCTTTCTCAAATGGAGACGTTTTTCGAAACGATCAATGAGGGTGTCCTCGTTTCCGACGACTGCCACCGCATCCTCTACATCAATTCCTGCCTCTCCGGCATGATCGGTAGCCCACCGGGCGAGATCGTCGGCCGCAGCGCCGCGCATTTCTACAGCCCCGAGGAGTTCGATAGGATTCTCGCCGAGATCGCCAGCGATACAGACGGCCAAAATCGCTTCGAATTCGTGCTGCCCCGCCGCGACGGCAGCCGCATGCCCGTGGTGGTCAGTTCGCGGCGCCTCGAAGATCCAGACGGCCGCGAATTCGGAATCGTCACGTTCACTGACATTTCCGAGCAGAAGCGCGCCGAAGCCGCTCTGCGCGAGGCGAACACCTTGCTCGAAAAGCGCCAGCAGGAAATAGAAGAGGATCTCGCTCTAGCCGCACGCGTCCAGCAAAGCCTTGCACCCGATTCGCTGATATGGGGCGGAACAAGAGTCGAATCCTATTTTCATCCGGTGCGGACCATCGGTGGAGACTTTGGCCTCGTCAGCCCGGTAAATGACCGTCTCAACATGCTCGTCTGCGACGTCTCCGGCCATGGTATCGGTTCGGCGCTCTTAGCCAATCGCATCTACACCGAAACGATGTCTCTCCTGCAAACGAACACTCCCTTAGATGCGATGCTGCGCGACCTCAATCGCTTCTTTCTGGAGACAATCGGCGGCGCCGTCTTTTTCTTCACGCTCGCTGCGGCCCGCATCGATTATGGCGGCCGTCGAATGTCCTTCGCCGGTGCCGGGCACCCACCTGCATTCATCGTTTCGCCTGGCGCGGAGCCCCGCCCCATTGAATCCCGAAGCATGGTCTTAGGCGCGCTCGGAAATGCCGTCGCTCCCGATGCCATCATCGAAGCCGAACTCGAACCCGGCGATCGCGTGGTCCTCTACACAGACGGAATCACAGACGTTTTCGACGTTCACGGCGAAATGCTCGGTGTGGAAGGTATTCAGAAATTCGTGCGCGAAACTTCCGATCTGCCGCTTGCCGAAATGAAACGCGGAATCTTGGAGCGAGTCGCCCAGTGGCGCGACGGCCCACCCACCGACGACGTCTCTCTCGTCCTGCTCGAAGTGCTTTAGCGCGAGTTTTGCGGCGGCTGCGTAGCAAAATACCGGCCCAAATTCGCAACAAGCGTCTCCGTTCCCGTTCGAACGTTATCGTTCAGTGCCTTCACCACATCCACGACGCTCTTCCCGCTAACCGGTTGGTCATGCGTGTAGGAATCGTTCCAAACGATGCTCGCAGACTTCGGATCGTATAACTCCAACTCGAGCGAGAACCGCGCCGCCAACTGCGGCTTGTCCACCTCATCCAGCGCATCGAGATGCGCGCGAACGATGTAATCACCGCGCAGATTGCTCGCGATGGCGGCCACCGCTCGATATTGATGCGTCGCGCGCAGCGCCGAAATCAGGCTCTGTTGAATCATATCGACTGGGGGCTCGCTCCAGCGCTGATATTCATACGTCCCAAGCTGCAGCTCACTGGCCCTGTAGACGAGCCGTTCATCGTGATACAGGTGATCTCCCGTCACGCGCGACACTAATAAAGAAACCGGCAATATCGACGACGCGTCCTCGGCCGGCGTATTCGGCACATCCAGCTCGTAGTATTTCACCGGACGCGAACTCCCGCACGACGCGGAAAAGCCCGCAACCATGAGAATCAGTAATACTTCGCGCGCTCTTGTGCCTATTCGCAAGATCATTGGGGTGGCGGGTCGCCGGGTTTTCGTGGCTTGATTCCCGATGGGCGAATCAGTGTGTAAGGCCGCGTCTTGATCGTCTCGGTAAACGAATTTAGATTTTCCGTGATGCGCTCCAAATTATCGAGAATCTCATCCAGATTTTCCGCGTTCGTATTCACCGTGCGGTTCAACTGATCGCTCAGAGTCGCCGTGGAACCAAGCGTCTGCCGCAAACTCGCCAACGCCTGATGCAAATCGGGCCGATCTTCTCCAATCGCGGCGTCGAGATGGGCCAACGTGTCATCCGCCTGCGCTGCTGACTTCTTGAAATCGTCGAGCAAAGGTGCCAGCTTCGCCGTGCTCTCATTCACGTTTTTCAGCGCCTCGTGAATTTCCGGGCGATCCTCGTCCAGCATCCCGCGCACGTTGCCGAGGCTTGCCGAAATATTCGCGCGATTCCGCTCGTTCAGTAAATCGTCCACGCGAGTCAGCGTGCTACCCAATTCGCGCACCCGCTGGTTCAAATTCCGCACTAGGTCGTTCGCGTTGGGTCCGAGTTCGGAAACCGTCGCCAGCACGTCCGAGAAGCCAACATATTGGATCGACTGCAAGGTGGAATTGGCAGGCGCCTTCGAAGAACTGAGCGAGCCCGGAAGAATACCCAGATAATTATCGCCAAGCGGACTGGTGCTGGTGATCAGGGTTTTGCTGTCTACCTTCACCGGAACATCCGGCCGAACCGCAAAATCGACCTCCATCCGCGTGGGATCTTGCGGGTCGGCTGCAACACTCCGCACGCGTCCAACCGGCGGCCCGCCCGCATAGCGCACCAGTGCCCCAGGTCCAAGCCCGCCGGCATTCTTGAAATACGTGCGATAAGGCGTCTCGCCGCCTTTCATCACGCCCGAAAGCATAAAGACCGTCACCACGAGCAGACCGACGGCGACCAGCACGAAAATCCCGACCAGCACCTGTTCGCGTTTTGAATCCATTAGCAGTTGGCCTCAGTGCCGCGCTGGCGGAGTTTCCCCCGTCAGCATTTGCAGGTAATCGATCTCATCGCTAATTTCCGGCTCGGGGACGCGATCCAGGAATTGCCGCACTCGCGGGTGGTGGCTGGCGCGCAGCTCTTCAGGCGCTCCGTTGGCAACGATATTTCCCTTATCGATCAAGATCATCCGGTCCGCGATCAGAAATGCGCTCGCGAGCTCGTGCGTTACGACCAGGATTGTAATCTGAAACGCGGTTTTCAACTTCAGAATCAGCTCATCGATGCCCGCCGCGATGATCGGGTCAAGCCCAGCCGAGGGTTCATCGAAGAAAAGAATTTCCGGATCCATCGCCAGCGCCCGCGCAATCGCGGCCCTCTTTTTCATCCCTCCGCTCAACTGAGCGGGGACGTAGTTCTCAAATCCCGAAAGACCCACCTGATCCAGCTTGAGCCTCACCATGATTTCGATCGTCGAAGGATCGAGCGCCGTATTCTCATGCAG
The DNA here is from genome assembly GCA_963753205.1 of uncultured Acidobacteriota bacterium. Classification (GTDB taxonomy): domain Bacteria; phylum Acidobacteriota; class Terriglobia; order Acidiferrales; family UBA7541; genus Palsa-295. The sequence continues at coordinate 20,456 of CAVWBL010000015.1, forward strand.
TGGCAGCGCCACATTTTCACCCACGGTCATCGAACCGAAAAGCGCCCCGCTCTGAAACGACATTGCCATCTTCATGCGCAGCTCATCTCGCGCGCGCTCGCTCATCGCCACGAAGTTGCGCCCCTGGATCCAAATCCCGCCTCCGCTCGGCCGTTCAAGACCCGCCAGCGCGCGCAGCAGAGTGCTTTTCCCCGAGCCTGAGCCGCCGAGAATCACGAGCGTTTCGCCGCTGCGTACATCGAAACTAATGCCGTGTAGAATTTCGCGCTCGCCGTAATTCACGCGAAGCTCGCGAACCGAGATGGCGATATTCGGGGAAGCGGGATTGTTGCTGGCTGCAGTGAGGGGCGGAGTCATCACTTATTGCGGCGCAGTGAAATAGAAGAGCGCCGTGAAGACGAGGTCGACAGCGATTACAAGGAAAATGGATTTTACCACAGCAGAGGTTGTTGCCCGCCCCACCTCTTCCGGTCCCAGCTTCGTGGAAAGGCCTTCCTGGCAGCCTACCGCTGTAATCACAAAGCCGAATAAAACGCTCTTGATCAAACCCGTGACGATATCGCGCAAGACGAGCGCATGAAGCGTCGCTCGAAAATAACTGCCCCACGTAAATCCAGCAAAAGCCACTCCGAATGCTCCGCCGCCGCAGACGCCCATGAAGTCCGCCCAGGTCGTGAGGCAAGGCATCATCAGGGCCATCGCAAGAAATTTCGGAGCGACAAGAAAGTGCACTGGGTCGAGCGCCATCGTCTCCAGCGCATCGAGCTCCTCATTCACCTTCATCGTTCCGATTTCAGCAGCGAATGCCGAACCCGACCGACCGATCACGATGATTGCCGTCATCAACGGCCCAAGCTCCCGCGTAACGATGATCGCGACGGCGTCCGCCACCAGTTGCATCGCGCCCAGCTTGCGCAACTGGTAGGCGCCCTGCAACGCGAGAATCGTGCCAACAAAAAAGGAAATCAGCGAAACAATCGGGATCGCCTCGACGCCGATCGCCATCGCCTGATGCACGGCCCGGCTCAAGCGGAGCTTCCGCCCGCGAAAGGGCTCGATAAAGACAGCCCTGGCCGATCCAGCCGTCAATCCGGCCAGGTTCCCCAAATAAGCCAGCCCATCGATCGTCGATTCGCCAATCGCTCTAGTGAAGGCCATGGTGGATAGCGCGGCACCGCAAGAAATGCGCAGCTACAACCGTTACGATCCGGTAGCTGCGTCCGCCTGCAAAGCTTCCTGCTCGTTCTGGTGAATCTCAAACACCCTTGTCAGGCGCGTCAGCTCCAGCACCTGTCGCGCGGCTTTGCTTAATCCAAAGAGGGCAAATCCGCTCTTCAAGTCCCGGGAAACGCGCAACGCCTCTACAAGCGAGGCGACGCCTGCGCTATCGATGTATCGCACCGCATTCATATTAACGACCACGCGCTGTGCATGCTTATCGCGAAACAACCCGAGCAGTACCTTCCTCACCTGCGGCGTCGTTCGCAACGTGATATCGCCGTTCAGATCAACCACAGTTGAATTTCCCGATTCGCGAAGACCAATTTCCATCAATCACCAAGTCATCCCAAAAGCGTTATGCCGGGGAGCGGCCGGCGCATGCGACCCCTTGTTCATAGATTTACGATCGGCGATCCGTAAATCTTTCCCTCTGCTTTTAGATCGCGGCGGAAATCCAGGCAGTATTGAGATCAAAGCCTATTTCCCCACCGAAAGGCTCGCCGCTTCCGTTCGCTTGTCGAGCATCGAAATGCCGTTGAGGATGGTCTCGATGACAGTCTCTTCACCGATGGCGGAATTAATCATGAGATGAAAGCGGTGCCGATCAGGCCACTCGACCCCGAAGTATTGCTTGATGAAGGCCGCGCGGTCTTGATCGACCGTTTCAGCAAGGTGGACCGCTTCGGCTTCCGTCTTTCCTTCCCCTCGCAGACGCTGTACCTTAGCTCGAAAAGGCGCGTAAACGAATGCGTGAAACACGTCTGGGCGGTCCTGCAAGTAATAGGCCGAGCCGCGTCCCACGATCACGCAGTTGCCGGATTGTGCCGCATCCTTTACCACTCGCTCGGCGACCTCACGAATGCACTCGGTATCCGCGATTTTGATCCGATGCGCGTTCTGGCTGCCTTCATAACTGCCCCGCATAAAAGCGCGCGCCAGACGGTAGAAGAGCGGATCTCTCTTTTCTTCGTGCTGCTCCACTACCTTGCAATCGCATTCCATCCGCTGAGCGATCTCGTTCGTAAGAAGCTGATCCCATAGTTTCCACCCGAGCCGGTTCGCCACCGTTTTGGCGACGTCGGCTCCGCCGCTGCCGTACTCCCGTTCGATCGTGAGCACTCGAATCATCGCTCTTCGCTAGCGGCCAAACTCCTATTCGAGCGCAATCGGCCGGGCGCCCAACTGATTCTTTTTCAGCGCAAAAGAGAGCACAAACATGATCGCTGCCACTCCTGCGAGTACAAGGAAGGTATCAATATAAGCCAACGTCGTCGCCTGCACAATTACGGACCGATACAGCAACGCGAGCGATTGCTGCGCCGCCCGCACGCTGTTCGCGCCGCCTGTTCCCAACCGCGCCGTCAGACCACCGGCGCCCGCAACGAACTGCGAATGGCCGGCCGTCAGGTTTGCGACCAGATAATTCTGATGAACCTGCGCCCGCCGAGCGACCAGCGTTGTCACCATAGACGTACCTACGCTGCTGCCGATATTGCGCATGAAATTGATCAGGCCCGCTACGCTGTTGCTCTTTTCCTGCGGCATGCCGATGTACGACGTTATATTTATGGGAACGAATAGAAAGCCCAGACCGGCAACCTGCACGACTCTCAACCAAGCGGCGCTTCTGAAGCTTATAAGAAGGTCGAGATTTCGCGTCGAGTAATCCATCGCGAACGCAAGCACCAGCCATCCTGTAGCTACAAGGTAACGCGACTGCACCTTCGTTGTGAGCACGCCGACAACGGGCATCATGCATAGCAACAAGAGCCCTCCGCCCGAAAGTACCAGACCGGCAGACTCCGCGGTGTAACCCATCAGCGACTGCAGAAAGAGCGGCATCATCACCAGGCTGGAGAAAAGCATCATTCCCAAAATGAACATCATCCCGTTCGCGCCCAAAAAGTTCAGATTCTTGAAAAGTCGCACGTCAACCACGGGATTTTTGTAGAACCACTCCCAGATCACCAGCGAGGCGAGGCCGCCCGCTGCGAGCACCGCCAGCAGCAGGATGAAATGCGATCCAAACCAATCGTCCTCCTGCCCCTTATCCAGCATCACCTGCAGCGCTCCAACGCCGAGAACGAGAAACGAAACGCCGATGTAATCGATCCGTGCGAATGCTCCCGAAACGCGTTTTGCCCAAGGCGGGTCCTCAATCATCCGCAGCACCAGGAAGAGAGCGATGATCCCCACCGGCAAGTTAATGAAAAATATCCAGCGCCAACTGTAATTGTCCGTAAGCCAGCCGCCGAGAGTCGGGCCGATCGTCGGCGCAACGATCACCGTCACACCGTAAAGCGCAAAAGCTAAGCCCCTCTTTTCCGGCGGAAACGTATCCGCCAGAATCGCCTGAGCGATCGGCTGAAGCCCGCCGCCTCCAAGCCCCTGCAACACGCGAAAAAAAATGATCGCACCGAGGCTCGGCGCAATCCCGCAAAGCAACGAGCTGATTGTGAATATCGTGAGGCACATCATGAAGAACCGCTTGCGCCCAAAGACCGTCACGAGCCAGCCGCTGATCGGCAGCACGATCGCGTTGGAAACAAGGTAGGAGGTGAGGACCCAAGTGCTTTCGTCGGTGCTCGCGCCCAAATTGCCGGCCATATAAGGCAGCGCGACGTTCGCGATGCTAGTGTCGAGCACCTCCATGAACGCCGCCATCGCAACTACAACCGCAATGAGCCAAGGATTGAAGCTCGGCTGCCACGCCACAGACACAGCAGGAGTAGCCGCCTCGGACCGAACTGCGCCCTGCAGCACGGTACCGGGATTAGCGGCTTGGCTCACGCTTGCCATGGTCGAAGAACTTTGAGCCCTTTCGACTCCAGTGCGGTGCTTCCGTTGCTTTCATTCGCCCGCATGAAACGCTGGAAAGATTCGATGGTCGGCAACAATGCAAAGATTCAGCCGCCGCCTGCAAGGCGAACCATCCGAATCTCGCTCTCCATTGGCCAATGGATCGGTATACTATCCCGATCGTTCATCGGGAGGACGCCGTGGAAATCGATCCCAAATACAACGAAATGTTAGCGGTTGCAATCTCGGAGGCGCGAAAAGGACTCGCAGAAGGAGGATTGCCGATCGGTGCGGCGATCTTTGATTCCAGCGGCCGCCTCATCGGCTCAGGCCACAACCGCCGCGTCCAGGATGGCGATCCCTCCATGCACGGCGAGACCAACGCCTTTCGCAACGCCGGCCGCCAGCGCAGCTATCGCGATCTGATTATGGTCACCACTCTCTCACCCTGCTGGTATTGCAGCGGCCTTGTCCGGCAGTTCGGATTCGGCACTGTAATCGTCGGTGAAAGCCGCAACTTCCAGGGCGGAGCGGACTGGCTCCGCTCACATGGCGTCCGCGTAATCGACCTCGACTCCGCGGAATGCATCAAGATGATGGGCGATTTCATCCGCGACCATCCAAAGCTCTGGAACGAAGACATCGGCGAAGAATAAGCGCGCTGGCGCGGCATGTCTGAACTCAAGCGGCCGGATAGGGCGAAATAAGCGAAGCAGCCACTTTCCGCTGATATTCATGCGCTTTGGCCAGAATTTGCGGCTTATCCATCGTCATCATTACGCGGTCTTCCATCACGATTTTTCCCGCAATGATCGTCGCGCGCACATCATGCGCGTTCAGCGCATAAACAAGCTGCGAATAAACGTTATACATGGGCGTCGAATGCGTTGCCCCCGTCCCAATCAGCACAATGTCCGCCTGCTTCCCCGCTCCAGCGAACCGATTTTCTTTTCCAGATGAATCGCCCGCGCGCCGCCAATTGTCGCCATCTCGACTGCTTGCCGCGCCGTAAGAGCCCGCGGGTCCATGCAGGTCACCTTCTGCAATTTCGCAGCGATATTCATCTCCTGAAACAGATCCTGGTTGTTGTTGCTTGCCGCGCTGTCGGTCGCGAGCCCCACCGGTTGCCCCGCCGTAAGTAGTGCCACAACGGGCATTACACCTGAAGCCAGCTTCATATTGCTCGAGGGATTGTGAATGCAACCGACGCCTCGCCGCACAAGCGTCGCAATATCATCGTTATCCACCCAAACGCTGTGCGCGGCAATCACGTCCGGGCCGAGCAGCCCGATGCTCTCCAAATACGCTACCGGCGAGCACCCATACTTGTTCTTGCTCATCGCACTTTCAAACGGCGCCTCGGCCACATGAATCAGAATCGGCGCCCGGGCGCGTCTCGCCACCGCTGCCGCAGCCTTCAGGTTTTCTGTCGAAACGGTATAGATCGAATGCGGCGCCACAGCAGGTGTAATGAGTGGATCATTTTTCCATCGCTCGATAAACTTTTCCGCATAGGCCAGCGCGGCTGCGGGGGTTTTATAATCGGGCGCCGGAAAATCCACGATCGTCTCGCCCAGAACGCCGCGCATCCCGGCCTCTTTCGTCACCTGCGCAACCACGTCCTCGAAATAATACATATCCACATACGTCGTTACGCCGCCGCGCAGCATCTCGAGCACGCCCAGCCGCGTTCCCCATAAAATGAAGTCCTCGTCGACGTTTCGCGCTTCGGCGGGGAAGATATATCGTTGCAGCCAATCTTCGAGCGAATGATCCTCGGCCACGCCGCGAAAAAGGCTCATCGCCGCGTGCGCGTGGCCGTTGATCATTCCCGGCATTACGAGAGTCCCATTCGCGTCAATTCGGCGCGCGCCTTTTGATTGCCGCTCGAGATCCACCAGCCTGCCGACCGCCGTGATCGTGCCGCCTTCGATCGCCACCGCTCCATCCTCGATGACGCGGAACTCCGCATCCATCGTGATTACGGTGCCGCCGCTTATAAACAGGTCCATATTGTTCTTCCCGAAGTGGTAGACCGATTAGCTCGGCAGACGAAAACGTGGCAGGGAACGAAAGAGAAAATCACCGGCAGCCCGCGCATGCGGTAGGGTACCACGCAGCCGCGCATCACTAAAAGCCTTGAACCGATCGCGCGGCAGGTCGGCCCTCCACTATGCGATCGGCTAAGCTCAGAAAGTCAGATTCAGCGACATCTGTATCTGCCGCATGCTGCCGATCGTCTTGTTCGTTACGCCGAGACCGAAAAGGTCGGGGCAAACGTACAAAGCAGTAAACGTGCTGTCGCAACCTCCGGTGCCTGTCGCCGGCTGCCCCTCATAGGGAAACGGATTGAAGTTCGCGTTTTGCGTAACGTTATCGATGGGAATGTCAAAACTCGGCGTGTTCGTCAGGTTGAACACCTGAAAGCTGTATTTCAGCGCGAAGCGGTCACTCAACTGCGTGTCCTTGACGACCGCAATGTCTGCCCGCCGCTGCCACGACTGCCGGAAAATATTCCGTTGCCCCTTGTCGATAAAGTTCGTCTCGTAAGGATCATTCGAAGGGATTGCACCATTCAATGCGCCGGGAGCCAAAAGCGGCAGCGTGAAGCAATCGGCGTTAAGCGCCCGCATGCCGTTGGGATTTGCGCCGCTGGCCCCTGTTAGCGCCTTCTTTGGGGTACAGCCGGGAGCAAGCGGCACAATCGGATTCGTAATCCCATCCGACGTCCCGAAATAAATGCTGCCCACCGCGCCGGAGTAGTCGATCACACTATACGGCTGCCCGCTCTGCAGCACGGTGATTCCTTGCAACGCCCATCCGTCCGCGATCTTTCCCTGCAATGTCGACTGCGAGAAGAAATTGTGCAGCCTGAAAAGATAATCAAAATTGATTACGTGCGTGCGATCAAAGTCGGAGTTTCCATAGCCGGATCGAAGATCCGTAGGATTGTTCCCGTTATAGAAAAGTCCCATGGCGCTCTGCTCGTCGAGAGCATGCGAATACGTATACGAGAAGCCGACCTGAACTCCATGGCTTAGCCGTTTCTCGATGTGCGTCTGCAGCGCGTTATAAGAGGAAATGCCAGCGGCATTGTAAGACTCCGATTCGGCCGAGTATCCGATGTAAGGAACGCGAAGATCCACGTTTCCGCCCTCAAAATTTTCCTCGTAAGGTTGACCGTTCGGCAGATTAATCGTGTCAAACGAACCCGGCTCCGTAACAATCGAGTATCCATACGTGTAGTCCTGCTCAAACGGCGTGCCTGGCCGAACCGGGTGCGATGGTGAGGCGATTTGCGGCTCGTTGAATGGAACCGGAATTACTTCGTGCCGCCCCAGGTTGCCGACGTAACCAATCTCAATTGCGAGATCGTCTCGCGGCTGCCACTGAATATCGAGCGTCTGATTCAAGCTATACGGCAGCTTGTTCTTCCTGTTGTAAACGGCGAACGAGAAGAGAGGAAGCCCCGTTTCAATCGTTGCGGCATTGGGTATCGCTAGATCCTTCGGGTTGCCGGTCGGAGGTGCTGGAAGCGAATTGCCCCAGGGATTCTCGAAACCGCCAGAACATAGTTCAAACCCATAGGGACTGCAAGATACCGAGTTCACGTAAGGCGGCGACTGCACCACCCCGAAGGGACCGCCAGGAATCACGCCCGAAGCAAACCCGGGCGAGAAATATGTGAATAACTCGCCCCGGTCGTAATACATCCCCCAACCGGCGCGGACCACCATCTTGCCCCCGAACTTCTTCGGGCTCCACGCGACGCCGAGTCGCGGGGCAAGTCCCCACTGCCGGCCTGTCAGTGTAGAGTCGCTAACGCCCTTGGTCGGAAAGTCCTTGTTGTTCCCGGCGATGATGAAGCCGTTCGACGTGATCACATCGTTGGTCGCGTCGTAGCTGTACAACGAGGGATCGAAATTGTAGAGTCTGCCGTTCTTTTCCGTCAGGCCTCCGTGATAATCGAAGCGAAGACCCGCCGTCACGCTCAGGTTCGGCCGAACTTGGAATTTATCCTGAACATACTCGCCGGTTTCGTGCGAAAGGTAATGCCGGTTCGCATCGCCTTGCAGGAAGCTCGTTACGATAAAGCCATTGATGTTATAGCTGACCGGCACTCCCTGCAGAAATTGTGAGAAATCGTTGAAACCGATCATTCCCTTATTTGTACGATCGTCCCTCGGATTCAATTGCGTATAAGAAAAGGTGCCGCCGAACGTTATGGTGTGTTTGCCTTTGATCCAAATGGCATCGGCCGAAGGCATGAAGCGGTTCTGAAAAACTCCGGTAAATGCGCTTTGCGACACGCCTCCCTCGCCTAGGCTTAGCGCCGCACCAAATACAAAATTCTGGTTGTAGAGATAGCTGTTGGAGAAATCCGACGGGTTCCCGAAATCATCGGCAATTGTCATTCCCGGAAAGAACGAAGAACCGAATGTGTTGATCGTCGCATCGGAAAGTGAAGTTCCCGGCACAAGGCTCTGCACGTAAGAAGCAAACTGACCCGGGGTGAAGGGCTGAGCTACGGTGCTGTAGACCTTCTCGCGGATGAAACCCAGCACCTCGACGAGACTGAAATTCGGCGTCAGTGTTTGGGTGTTGGTTATGGACGCAACCTGGCTGCCCGCATCCAGATGCTGCGAGAAGCCGGAGACGCCCGAATACGCGTACGGCGCCACCGTAGGATCGTGCTGGTAGTAATACTTGAGCGCCAGCGTGTCGCGGGGACTGGCCAAAATGTCGAGATTAGCCACAGTCTGGTCTGCAATGAAATACGCAGTGCCGACCGTGAAGGTGTTCTCGGGAAAATTGACGGTCGGCGTGAATCCGTTCGCGGACGGAATCATGTATTGGCCATTCTTCAGCTTGTAATTCAACAAGGCGTAAGAAATCGGATTGATCTGCCCAGGGCCCGTGCCAATCTGCGCCGGAAGATTGATCGTCGAAAGAAAGTACGGACACGGAGGCGCAGCGCACGTCGAACTGGCAAGCGTTTCTTCCGCCGCGGCCGCCAATCCCGCCGGACTGCGATCGTCCGTAAGGAGGTAAGGGACGGCGACCCGCGAACTCCCGATCTCCTGATCGGAATCGTGAAGGTGCTGATAGCCCACAAATCCAAAGATCTTATTCTTAAGCAGCGGACCTCCGACGGTCCCGCCAAGAATGTCACGATGGAGTCCAGGCACCTTTTCGGAAGCCGGGAATGTTCTCGTCCTGCTTGTAAAAATAGGGGGCCGCATTCCACGCATTGGTGCCCCGATGAGCGTAGGCGCTTCCGTGAAAATTGTTCGTCCCGGACGTGGTGCTCAAATCGATATGCGCGCCGCTCGTTGAGCCTTGTTGCGCGTCATACATGGACGTATTCACGCGTACTTCTTGAATCGTCTCAGGCGCGGGCGTCGGCAACGCCTGTCCAATCGCCAGGTAAGGTGATGCAGTGGTCTGCACAGGCTCTGCCGTCGTGTTGTTCGCCTGAGTCACACCCGTATTGTTCACGATTCGGGCCGAAGCCACCGAACTGGTGCTCTTGCCATTGAAAAGATTGCTCGCATCCACGCCATTCAGAAGAAACGTGTTGCTGGTATCCCGCTGCCCGTTCGCCCAAATCGGCTGATTCCCGAGGCCCGTATTCACTCCCGTTCCGCCAGAGAGCTCCGCATTCACGCCCGGCGAAAGAATCGCAAGACCCGTAAAACTTCCGGTCGGCAGTGGAACGGTATCGAGTTGCGATGTGTCGAGCACGTAACCATTCGTCGTATCCACGGCATTCGTAAGCGGCGTCTCGGTCACGGTCACCGACTCGCTCATTTGTCCCACTTTGAGCGTCGCATTCACGGTCGCGGTTCGGCTGGCCTGAACGAGAATTCCCGGCACGCTTTGCGCTTCAAAACCGTCATGCGTGAATTTCAGAGAATAGTTCCCGATAGGAAGATCCACGAAGGTGTAGACGCCGGTTGCGTCGGCGGAAACCGTCCGGGTCAACTGCGTTTGGTCGCCAACGAGCGAGATAGTCGTTCCAGGAAGCGCTGCGCCGGAGGTGTCCGTCACCTGCCCCGTAATGCCACCGAGCGTCTGCTGGGCGCGAACAGGAACGGCCCAAAGCGTCAAGCCAAAGACCGCCATCCAAAATATCGCAGCACAACGAAATCTATTGGTCATAGTGCACACAACTCCTGAAATTGCGTACAGCCTGCTGAACGCTCAACAGCGATGCGAATGATTATGCTTTTCAGTTTCGATAGTGCTGTTCACACGGCTGTGTCGATCGCAAACCCCAACTTCTCTATCGCAGCCTATTCCATATCGAGGAAACTGGAAAATTCATACTTTTTGTGAACTCGATCAGAGATTTCAATGTCAGGTCCTAATGAAATCCTTATGCGGGCGTCATTCGGCTATCGATTTCCCTTTGCGGCCGCCGAGCGCAAACCAAAGCAGTCCCGCAGCGAGGTAGGCGAGATAAACGTATGGAAGCTTGCCGTACGGGCCCTCCGGTACCGGATAAAGGTTCCCTACCAGTGCCAGGAGCATCGCCAGGCCGGCGAGCACGGAGATAAGCCGCGCAGCCGGGCGTGCAGCGCCATGTTCGCGTAGATAACGCGGCAGGGCGACGCATACCAGCGCGTACGCGACAATGAACCCGTACGTCGCCAGCGAGCCCATCCAGCCGTATACGTCGAGTCCGGAGGCTCCGCGAAACGCGAGGATCGCCACGGGCAGCACGGAAGCAGTCCCCGCCACGAGCACTGCAATATGCGGAGTTTCATTCCGGGCATGCGTAGACCGCAGCGCCTTGTGGGCGAGACCGTGATGAGCCATCAGCATCAGCACTCGCGCTGCGGCTGTAATGCAGGCGAGCGTACACGCGAAAAGGCTCACGAGCGCGCCAATATCGATGAGAAGCCCGAGAATCGGCGCGTGTCCCACTGCCGCTAGTATGTGCATGGGCGCGCCGCTCGCGCCTAGGTCCTGCCCTGCCGCGCGGAAACCGAGCACCTCGGCATACGCGCACAAAGTGAAGAAAGCGCCTCCGACCATGGCGGTGTAAATCACGGCGCGTGGAATCGTCTTCAGCGGGTCGCGCGCCTCCGCGCCCAAAGTGGTCGCGCTTTCGAACCCGACAAAACTGAATAGCGCCAAAACGAGTCCCAGCCGCAACCCGCTGCCCGTCACGCCGCGAAGTTGAAACTGGGCCACGTCCCAATGTCCGCCGAGCCTGCCTAGCACGAGCGCGACAACCGTGAGAATCAAGAGCACCGAAACCGCTTCGATCCACAGCATGAGCCGGGCCGAGATTTTCACATCACGCCACGCAATCCAGATCGAAACCGCCGTCACAATCAGCGCAAGCAACACAGTCGACGTCGTATGGCCTGTCGCATCGCGCAGAAGCACATTCGCGTACTGATAAAAGCCGCCGATGACGCTCGCTCCGGTCCCGACATAAGCCAATAGCAAGCTCCAGGCCACCGTCGCCTCTAGCCACCGTGGCAGAATCATTCTGGCGTATGTATACAGCGAGCCGGGCGAAGACGAATAGCGCGCGAATCTTCCGATACACCACGCGACCAAGAGAACCGCGCCCGTCGCGATCGCATACGCGAGCCAAGTGCCATTTCCCGCAAGCGCGCAGACCAGCGGGATCGTAGCAACAGGAGTCGTCGTCGGCGCGATCGTCGAAACCGATTGCGCGAGCGTCTCCAGCGGCGAGAGGACTCCGTGCCTCAGTCCGTAACCCGCAGCCTGGTCGTTACTCGAATTTTCAGGCCGAAGCAAAACGGATGCGGAGTTTTCAGAAGAGTGCGGAGGGACCATGGCGTACCATACAGGTCTCACCCGCTTTTTCGCAAGCCGTAACGCCAGACGCGCCGCCGCCAGCAATCCGCGTTTCGCGCCAAATCCCGCCTTCTTCCGCGCTCGCACTTCCACGCTCGCATTGACGCCGCGACTTTCTGTGCCCTATAGTGGCTCATTTTTCACGCGGGGGTTTTTCGAAGTGCTTGAGCGTCTCTTTCATCTATCGGAAAACCAGACCACGGTCCGCCGCGAGCTTCTCGCGGGACTCACAACGTTCATGACCATGGCCTATGTCGTCGTGGTGAATCCGCGCATCCTCTCCGAAGCGGGAATGCCGGTTGATGGCGTTCTCTTCGCCACCTGCATCTCGGCCGCGATCGCCACGCTCGTCATGGGCTTGTGGGCCAATTACCCAATAGCCTTGGCGCCGGGAATGTCCCTCAACGCCTACTTCACCTATTCCATCGTCATTGGCCGTAGCGTGCCGTGGCAGACCGCATTAGGTGTCGTTTTTCTTTCCGGAGTGCTATTTCTAATTTTGACTCTCACGAACATCCGCGAGCAGATCGTCAACGGCATTCCCGATTGCCTGAAGCATGGTACCGCCGCCGGCATCGGTCTTTTCATCGCCTTCATCGGATTCCGTAACGCCAACATCATCGTCGCCAATTCCGCCACCTTCGTAGCTCTAGGCAAATTGTCTGATCACGAAGTGATTTTGGCGCTGCTGGGCGTCCTGCTGATCGCGATCCTCATGGCGCGCCGGATCGGAAGCGCCATCCTGATCGGTATTCTTGTGGTCACGATTGCAGGCATCCCGCTGGGCGTGAGTCATTGGCCGCAGCATCTCTTTTCCCTTCCGCATCCCTCCGGCACGTTCCTGAAGCTCGACCTGCGTTCGGCTGCAAAATTAGGCCTCGGCGAACTCGTCTTCGTTTTCTTCTTCGTCGATCTGTTTGACAACGTCGGCACGCTCGTCGGCGTGTGCGAAGAGGGCGGCTTCATGCGTGACGGTAAACTGCCCCACGCAAGCCGCGCCTTACTCGCGGATGCTTTCGGAACAATAGTAGGCGCGCTCACGGGCACATCCACCGTGACGAGTTACATCGAAAGCGCCGCGGGCGTTGCGGCTGGCGCGCGGACCGGCCTCGGTAATCTGCTGATCGCCGCGCTTTTTTTTGGTGCGATGTTTTGCGCACCCATCGTGGCGGCAATTCCTTCTTACGCCACCGCGCCCGCGCTGATTCTTGTCGGCGCGCTCATGTGCGGCGCCGTAGCGCGCGTTAAGTGGGACGACTTCACTGACGCCGTCCCCGCATTTCTTACGCTGATTGCGACTCCATTGACGTTCAGCATCGCCACCGGCCTGAGCATGGGCCTGCTCTCGTTCACTTTCCTCAAACTCTTTTCCGGCCGCGCCCGCGAGATCAGCCCGCTGATCTGGGTGCTGAGCGTGCTGTTCCTGCTCCGATACGTCTTCTTAGGCACGGAATAAAGAATCAGAATCGAAGGCCATGACCGAAAAGGCATTCATCTCACGTCGAGTAATAACGCCGCAAGGCACCCTCCCCGCGGCAGTTCTCGTCGATGGCGACCGCATTAATGCAGTCGTGCCCATTGCGGACGTTCCCTCAAACATTCAAGCGAAAAACTTCGGCGAACTTGTCTTGCTACCAGGCTTGGTCGATTCGCACGTGCACATTAACGAGCCCGGCCGCACGGAATGGGAGGGGTTCGAAACAGCCACCGACGCCGCAGCAGCCGGCGGTTACACAACGCTTGTCGATATGCCCCTGAATTGCCTTCCGGCAACAACGACCGCAGCCGCGCTCGAAGCAAAACGTTCCGCCGCACGCGGAAAATGCCGCGTCGATTGGGCCGCATGGGGCGGAATCGTCGCGGACAATAAGGAGCACATCGAGGCGTTAGCCGCGGCAGGCGTGCGCGGCTTCAAATGCTTCCTCATCCATCCGGGAATCGACGGCTTCACGATGGTCACAGAGCAGCAGCTTCGCGCGGCTCTGCCGCACGTCGCGCGAACTGGCTTGCCGCTCCTCGTGCATGCAGAACTCGCGGCGCCAGTAGACGCCGCAACAGCATCCTTGCAGCACGCGAATTGGAAATCGTACGCGACGTACCTCCACTCGCGTCCCGAGGAGGCCGAACTCTCAGCGATCCGCCTACTGCTCGCGCTCTGTCGTGAATTTCAGTTCCGCCTCCACATCGTTCACCTCTCCACGTGGGAAGCGCTCCATTTACTTGGTGCAGCAAAGGCCGAAGGGCTCCCCGTCACCGTGGAAACGTGCCCGCACTATCTCTACGCAAGCGCCGAAACGATCAATGACGAAGCCACGCTCTGGAAATGCGCCCCTCCGATTCGCAGCACTCAAAATCGCCAAAAATTATGGCAAGCGCTCGGCGAGGGCATCATCGACCTCGTCGCGACGGACCATTCGCCTTGCCCTCCCGCGATGAAGCGCCTCGACGAGGGAAATTTCCAAACGGCCTGGGGTGGCATCACCAGTTTGCCCGTTGCCCTTTCCCTCGTGTGGACGCAAGCCCAACGCCGCGGACACAATTTGCAAAACATCGCGAAGTGGATGGCGGACGGCCCAGCCCGCCTTGCAGGCCTACACGAAGGAAAGGGCCGCCTTGCCACAGGCTATGACGCGGACTTCGTCGTCTTCGATCCCGAAGCAGAATTCAAGGTAACGAAAAACGACCTGCACCAACGCCATCCAATCTCGCCTTACCTCGGCGAAAAACTAAAGGGGAAAGTCATCGCAACCTATCTTCGCGGCCAACCCGTGTTCGAAAGGGGCGTGTTCCTCGGAGAGTCGCGAGGGTCGGAGTACAGGCGATAGACGCAGTGGGAAAGTGCAATCGTCGATGCAGTCTACAAATATGAGTCGTTTTCGTACACAATAGGACATGCCGGACTCCCAATCTGACCATATCATCGGTTCGTCCGCGCCGCGCAAGGAAGGCCGCGACAAAGTCACCGGCCGCGCGCGCTACATCGACGATCTCTCGTTTCCTCACATGTTGTACGGCGCCACGGTGCGCAGCCGCATTCCGCGCGGCAAAGTCGCCAAAATTAATTTCGACTCGTCAATCAACTGGAACGAGTTCGTCGTCGTTTCCGCAAAAGATATTCCGGGCAAGAATTACATCGCGCTGATCGAAAATGATCAGCCCTGTCTGGCCGACGGCATCGTCAACCACCCCGAAGAGCCCCTTCTCTTGTTGGCTCATCCCGACAGGCACGCCTTGCCGCAAGCCGTCGCCGCGGTTACCGTCGATTGCGAACCGCTTCCTCCAATTTTCACTCTCGAAGCAAGCGAGCGGCTTGACCAAGTCATTTGGGGTTCCGACAACATATTCAAGTCATTCCTGGTGGAAAAAGGCGACGTCGAGAGCATTTGGTCAAAAGCCGATTCCATCGTTGAAGGCGAATACTTTACCGGAGCGCAGGAGCAGCTCTACATCGAGACAAATGGCGTGATCGCCCATTTCACCGCCGAGCGCGGCATCGAAGTTTGGGGGTCGCTCCAATGCCCATATTACGTACACAAAGCCCTGATGCCACTTTTCGGCTTGCCGGAAGAAAAAGTACGCGTGATCCAGACCGAAACAGGCGGCGCGTTCGGCGGTAAAGAGGAATATCCATCGATGATCGCCGCGCACGCAGCGCTTCTCTCGATGAAATCCGGCCGCCCCGTAAAAATGATCTATGACCGCACCGAAGACATGGCCGCAACAACAAAGCGCCACCCTTCGCGAACGCGCCATCGCACCGCCGTCGCCAAAGATGGAAAAATACTCGGCGGCACGATCGATTTCGTCATCGACGGCGGCGCCTACGCCACCCTCTCATCGGTCGTTCTCTCGCGCGGCACAATTCATGCCGGCGGCCCTTATTGTTGGCCGAATATCCGCATTCGCTCCAAGGCCGTTGCCACCAACGCCCCTCCGCATGGCGCGTTTCGCGGCTTCGGCGCGCCGCAGTCGCTCTTCGCGATGGAGCGCCACATGGATCGCATCGCGCGCACCGTCAACCTCTCGCCGGCGGAAATTCGCCGCCGCAATTTCCTGAAGCCTGGCGAAACTACCACCACCGGTCAGGTGATCAACGAACCGATCGATCTACCTCACCTCCTCGATCGCGCTCTCGAACTTGCCGATTACGAACAGAAGAAGCGCCGCTTCATCGAGACCAATCGATCGTCGCGAAAAAAGAAGGGCGTCGGCATCGCCGCTTTCCTTCACGGCGCCGGATTCACCGGTTCCGGCGAACGCTACCTGAGTTCCGTCGTCGGCGTGGAAGGCACGGCTGAAGGCGGTGTGAGAATTCTGGTTTCGAGCACCGAATTTGGGCAGGGAACCAACACAGTTCTTTGCCAGATCGCAGCTGAAACGCTTGGCCTGCCGTACGATCACGTGATGATCGCGCAGCCGGACACCGGCATTGTGCCAAACAGCGGCCCCACGGTCGCCTCGCGCACCGCCATGGTCGTCGGGCAACTGGTCGCCTCCGCCGCGATCGGCGTCAAGCGCACTCTCGCCGCCTCTGCTTTACTTGCTGACAATTGCTCGCCCGAGGAATTTCGTGCGGCATGCCGGCAATACGTCGCTAAGCACGGCGCGCTTCGCTCGTTCGCGCGATATGAGCAGCCCCAAGGCGTTCTCTGGGACGATCAGCAGTACCGCGGGGAAGCCTACGCCGCATTCGCATGGGCAGTTTATGTCGCTGAAGTGACGGTTGACCTGGCAACTTACAGTGTCGATGTGGATGATTTTGTCGCTCTTCAGGAAGTCGGCCGCGTGATGAATCCAATTCTCGCGCGCGGGCAGATCGTCGGCGGCGTCGCGCAAGCGATTGGCTTCGCTCTGTTCGAAAAAGTGGCGTGGCGTGACGGCCGCATGCAAAACAGCCAAATGACCAATTACATTATCCCGACCTCCTCCGATCTGCCCTCGATTCGTGTCTATTTCGAGGAATTGGGCAATCGGCACGGCGCATTCGGGGCAAAAGGCATCGGCGAACTGCCGATGGATGGCCCTGCGCCCGCGGTCGTCAACGCAATTGAGGACGCTCTGGGCATCCCATTCGATACGATTCCGCTTTTGCCCGAAAACATTTTCGAGGGCGCTCAGGCATTAGAAACTCGCGAGCAATCCACATCTTTGCCCGCTGGAGTTCGATGAACGCAAGCCCCGATGCAAAGCGTGATTTGTCAATCACTGTAAACGGTGAGCCTCGCCGCGTCCGCGCCTACCCGATGGAGCGCCTGCTTGACGTGCTGCGCACCGATCTCGGGCTGACCGGCACAAAGGAGGGTTGCGGCGAGGGCGAGTGCGGCGCCTGCTCCGTTCTGATCGATGGCGCGCTCGTCGATAGCTGTCTTGTGCCGATCGGGCAACTGTCGGGAGCAAACGTCGTCACCATCGAAGGCGCCTGCGCAAATCCGCGGTACCGTGCACTCCTCGATGCGTTCGTCCAATGCGGTGGCGCACAGTGCGGCATCTGCACGCCCGGCATGATTCTTGCCTCGATCCACTTCCTCGACCGCAATAGCGCGCCCAGAACCGAGGAAATTCGCGAAGCGCTTTCCGGAAATCTCTGCCGCTGCACCGGATACAGCCAAATTGTTGAGGCGGTCGCAGAAGCGGCGCAGCGCGAGGCAGCCCCATGAGATCAAATCCAGCCGAATACCAGCTTTCCGTGCCGCAAGATCTCGAAGCGGCCGTGTCGCTTCTTGCACAAACTCCCGGCGCGTGGCTGCCGATAGCAGGTGGCACGGACATTATGGTCCAGTTTGCCGCCGGATCGCTTAAAACAAAGAAATTGCTGAGCATATGGAATCTGCCGGAACTGCGGCGCATACAAGTATTTGCGAATGAAATTCATATCGGTGCAGGCTCCACGTATACGGATCTTCGTAACCACGCCGTTGTTTCGAATGAGTTTCCTCTGCTCACGCAAGCCGCAAGTTGGACGGGCGGAATTGCCAACCAGAATCGTGGCACCATCGGCGGCAATATCGCAAATGCCTCGCCTGCGGCCGATTCCCTTCCCGCCCTGCTCGTATACCGGGCGGAAGTGATCCTCATTTCAGTGCGCGGCGAGCGACGCGTCCCGTATTTGTCTTTTCACACCGCGTATAAGAAGATGCAGCTTGCGCCGGACGAGCTGATTCGTGCCGTGCGCATTCCGCGGCTCGGCTCCCCCTATTTTTCGTATGCAAGGAAAGTCGGCGGGCGAAAGGCGCAGGCAATCTCAAAAGTGTGCATGGCGGCATTGGGCAAGCTCAAAAACAGCACCGTCGAAGACGTCCGCATCGCTCTCGGCAGTGTCGCGCCCGTTCCGCTCCGATTGATGGCAACGGAAGCGGCGATTCGCGGGAAGCATCTCGGCCCGAAGACGATCGCCTTCGCACAGAAGACAGCAGTGGAGGAGACAAGCACAATCGACGATATTCGCTCCACAGCGCGTTATCGCGCCGCGGTGGTCTGCAATCTCGTCGCCGACTTTCTTGAAGACCTTGCGGCCAATGACGTCGTATCCAACGCGACGTTAGCGCGATGGAATCGGCTTTCCGCGGCGGAGGCCGAAAGAGAAATTGCTGCGTGCTGCGGCTCTAAGGAATGGTCGCGCCGCGTCGCAGACCGCCGCCCATTTTCAAACTCCTCGACTCTTCTGCAGGCTGCGGACGAAGTATGGAATGCGCTCACCTCGGCCGATTGGCTCGAAGCCTTCAGCGCCCACCCGCGCATTGGCGAATCGCGCGCGGAACGCACTGTAAGCACGCGCTCAACCGCATGGTCCGCTCAGGAACAAAGCAGCGTAAGCGAAGAGAGCGATCAAGTAAAAGACGCGCTTGCTGAGTCGAATCGCGAATACGAGCGCCGCTTCGGTCGGACCTTTATTGTTTGTGCTACGGGAAAAACGGCTGCCGACATTTTAGATATTTGCCGGCTGCGTCTGCGCAATGACGAAACGACCGAGCTTCATGAAGCGGCCGAGCAGCAGCGCCAAATCACGCGCCTGCGCTTGCAGAAATGGATGTCTGAATGACCAAAATCTCCACTCACATCCTCGATGCGTCCCTCGGCAAACCGGCGGCCAATGTCCCCGTTCGCCTTGAGCGTCTGCAAAATTCCGAGTGGCGCCTTCTGAATTCTACTCGAACTGACGCCGAGGGCAGATGTGCCCAACTGCTCGCGCAAGGGGAAGAACTGACGCCTGGGATCTATCGCATCGTCTTCGAAACCGCTGCCTATCACGCGGCACAAAACACAGCCTCATTGTATCCGTTCGTGCAGGTCACATTTCTCCTGCGCGAGGGCGAAACTCACTTCCACATCCCGTTACTCCTGAGTCCGAACGGGTACACCACATACCGGGGGAGCTGAATCGTGATCGCGCTCGGCGAAAATCGCTACGGCAAATCCCGCGTTCGCTTGGTCCGCGTCAAACGCGGCTCCGCATGCCATGAGATGCGCGAATGGACGGTCAATCTGCTGCTCCAGGGCGATTTCGAATCGTGTTTCACCCAGGGCGACAACAGCAAGATTCTGCCCACAGACACGATGAAGAATACCGTCTATTCTTTGGCGCGGAAATCCCCGGCCGATTGCATCGAGCATTTCGCAAAGGAACTGATCGATTTTCTCCTCCAGCCTAACGCGCAGGTTTCCGAGGCCGAAGTCACAATATCCGAGAAACAATGGGACCGCGCCGTGATTCAAGGCAAGCCCAATCCCAATACCTTCATAAGAGGCAGCGGTGAACTCCAGACGACGCAGGTGAGCCGTACTCAGGGCGGCGAATTTTGCGTAACTTCCGGCCTCGATAATCTCGTTGTCATGAAAACGGCCAATTCAGGCTTCGAAGGCTATATCCGGGATACGCTCACCACTCTGCCGCCAACTTCTGATCGGCTCTTTGCCACGGCCGTACGCGCGGAATGGAATTACGCCTCGCCGGATTTGGATTTTGAGAAGTTGCGGGCCAACATCCGCGAGACTCTGATCGGCACCTTTGCCGGTCATGCGAGCAAATCTGTGCAACACACGCTCTACGCCATGGGGGAATGCGTGCTCCAAAAGGCCGCAGAGGTTTCCGAAATCGAATTGACGATGCCAAATATCCATTGCCTGCTCGTTGATCTCTCTCGCTTCGGGCAAGACAATCCAAACGAAATATTCGTTCCCACGGATGAGCCATATGGCTACATCGAAGCGCGCGTCCGCAGGCAGAGCTAATTCGGTGCCAGCCGCCGATAACAGTCTCGCTGAGGCTCGCCGCGTAATCGATCGCTGCCGGAAACTTGCTCAATTCACCGATATCCCGGGCACAATCACGCGCACATTCCTCTCGCCGCCGATGCACGATTGCCATCGCGAATTGGCTAGCTGGCTCGAACCGCTCGGCGCCGAGATCAGAATCGATGCCGCCGGAAACTTTCGCGCGTTGCACGCCGGCGCCGACGATACCGTCCCGCGCCTGCTGATCGGCTCTCACTTGGACACTGTTCCCGATGCCGGGGCTTTTGACGGAGTGCTGGGCGTCGTCCTGGCCGTTACCTTACTGGAGAACTTGCAGCGCCGTCGTCTCCCTCTTGCGATCGAGCTCCTCGGCTTTTCAGAAGAAGAAGGAGTACGCTTCGGCACTCCTTTCATCGGCAGCCGCGCCCTCGCCGGCCGGCTCGACGGCGAGATTCTCGACCGCACAGACTCACAAGGAACAACAGTCCGCGATGCAATTCGTCACTTCGGACTGGACGCTAACGCTATTTTGAGCGCCGCGCTAACAGGCGATATTCTCGGTTACATCGAATTTCACATCGAACAAGGGCCTGTGCTGGAGAGCCTTAATCTTCCGCTGGCCGCTGTCGAGGCAATCGCCGGTCAAAGCCGCCTCGACTTCACTTTTCTGGGCAGCGCGAATCACGCCGGCACTACGCCGATGCACTTGCGTCGCGATGCCGTCGCCGCCGCAGCAGAATGGATCGGCGCCGTCGAACGCAAGGCCCAAAGCACAACCGATCTCGTCGCCACCGTTGGCGCCATCGAGGCCAAGCCCAACGCCGGCAATGTCATCGCCGGAGAGGTGCGCTCCAGCCTCGACGTGCGTCATCGCCAAGATCGTGTTCGCCTCGACGCCGTCGATACCCTGATTCGCGCTGCCGAAGAAATCGCCTCGCGCCGCGGCATCTCCGTGCGGCATACTGTCCAGCTGAATCAGCCGGCCGTAACCATGGATTCTTCGCTCGTCGAACAAATCGAACATGCCATGCGCGAATCCGGCTGCAAGCCGCATCGCATGGTGAGCGGCGCGGGCCATGACGCACTGATCCTCGCCGAACAATTCCCCACAGCCATGATTTTCCTGCGCACTCCCGGCGGCATCAGCCACAACCCGCAGGAAAATGTCCATCTCGAAGACGTGGCAAAAGCAATCGAAACCGGTTCGCACCTGCTCCAATCGCTCGTTTCCTCGCTCGCTCAAAGGAGAATTAAACGTGCATAACCTCGGTGAAACGCGCAGTGCCCGTCGTTCCGATCATCTGCTGCTCACGCCCGATACTTTCATCCGCGCGCCTCTGCCGGGAATGAAATCTTGCGCCGCGATTGTCCACGTGAGCCCGGCGATGGGAGCGCAATTTACGCAATACACCGCCGAATTTGCGCCCGGCGGCGAACTGGGTCCCACGGACGCGCAGCGCTTCATTTACGTCCTAGAAGGAAGTGTGAAAGTTGCGGCGGCAAAATCGAAAAGCGTCACGCTGGAGGCCGGCGGCTACGCCTTCTTTCCGCAAGCCTCCTCGCACCGCATCACGGCGACTCGCACCAGCCGCGTAGCCGTAATGGAAAAGATCTACGAGCCTTTCGCATCCATCAAGCCGCCTGCCGCAATCGTCTCCTCCGAAGACAGCGTCCCGTCCAGCGCCCTCGGCGGTGACTCCGATCTCCAGGTTCGCTGCCTTTTGCCGGACGGGCCCGAATTCGATTTCGCCGTTAACACAATGACGTATCAGCCCGGCGCCGCACTCAGCCTTGTCGAAATGCATATCATGGAGCACGGCCTGCTGATGCTCGAAGGCGGCGGCATCTATCGTCTGGGCGACTCGTGGTATCCGGTCGCAGCAGGAGATTTCATCTGGATGGGCCCATGGTGCCCGCAGTGGTTCGGCGCGCTCGGTAAAAAACCCGCGAAGTATCTCATTTACAAAAACTGGAACCGCCATCCACTCGGCGGAAAATAGCCGCAAAGGAGTAGCCGCACAGAAATGAATCGTATCGAAATCGATTCAGCCCGCCTGCTCTCCGAAATCGAAGAGCTCGCGCTCATCTCCGAAGTCGCGCCTCCTATCGTGACGCGCATCGTCTTCACCGACGCGGACATGCGCGCGCGCGCCTGGCTGAACCAGCGCTGCGAATCGGCCGGTCTCGCCATCCGCCGCGACGCCATCGGCAACATGTTCGCGCGCTGGCAAGGCTCCGATCCACAAGCGCCCGTCGTCGGCAGCGGCTCTCACATTGACGCTATCCCCAATGCCGGCAAATTCGATGGCGTTGTGGGAGTTCTCGGCGGCCTCGAAGCCATCCGCGCCCTCCAGCGTGCCGGTTTTCGCCCGCGGCACTCTCTCGAACTCCTCCTGCTTACGTCCGAGGAGCCGACCCGCTTCGGCATCGGCTGCCTCGGCAGTCGCCTTCTCGCCAATACTCTCTCGCCTGACGCCGCCCGAAAGCTCATCGACAGAAACGGCGAACCGTTCGAAACCATCCGGTGCAAAGCCGGCCTCACTGGTGAACTCGAAACCGTGAAGCTTCCCATCGGCTACTACAAAGCCTTCATCGAACTGCACATTGAGCAGGGCCCCATCCTCGAGCGCGAAAAAATCCCCCTCGGCATCGTCACGAAAATCGCCGCGCCCGCCAGCGGCTACATCACCCTCGAAGGCGCAGGCGGTCATGCTGGCGGCGCGCTGATGCAAGGCCGTCGTGACGCCCTCTGCGCCGCATCCGAACTCATCCTCGCCATCG
Organism: uncultured Acidobacteriota bacterium; assembly: GCA_963753205.1. Classification (GTDB taxonomy): domain Bacteria; phylum Acidobacteriota; class Terriglobia; order Acidiferrales; family UBA7541; genus Palsa-295. The sequence continues at coordinate 43,328 of CAVWBL010000015.1, forward strand.
ACAATGCCGCCCGCACCAGCGGCTCGCCGGACACGGTCGCCACCGTCGGCATGTGCGACGTTTTCCCCGGCGCGATCAACAGCATTCCCAGCCGCGTCCGTATCAGTCTCGACGTTCGCGACACGGACCTCGCCCGCCGCGACGCCGTCATGCGCGCCATAGAAACCGCCGTCCGCGAAATCTCCACCCGCCGCGACGTATCCACGCAACTCGAAATCCTCAACGCCGACGCCCCCGCCGAATGCGCCGCCGAAGTCGTCAACGCTCTCGCCTCCGCCTGCAAAAAGCTCGGCGAAAAATTCTTGCGCATGGTCAGCCGCGCCTATCACGATTCCCTCTTCCTCTCGCGCGTCGCCCCCGTCGCAATGCTGTTCATTCCCTGCCGCAACGGCTATAGCCACCGTCCCGACGAATACGCCTCCATCGAAGACATCTCCCGCGGCACCCTCGTCCTCGCCGAAGCCCTCGCCGAACTATCCTCCTGACGTACTCACCGCCGACCCGTCATCATCTCGAAAACTCATACCCGTTTCGCCCACATAGCCCGTTGACTTCTGCATTTTGCTCGCGGAATAATGCACTTGTTCGGGTGTTGGAGTTCACCCTAAACCGCCCCTAAAGGGGGCAGATGACTCCTACTAGAGGGTTTCTTCCTGGCCTGGGGTCGTTTGCCTGCTCGCTGTTCCCGGCGCTGAATCCCTCGAAAAGTATCGGTTGGCACGGCAAACGCGATCCTTATGACCAAGTACCTGATCGTAGCTTTTGGCGGAGCGCTCGGCTCCATGTTGCGTTTCTGGGCCGGAACGTTCGTCGGCGGCCGCCTCGGCACGCGCTTTCCCTACGGCACCTTCGTCATCAACATCACCGCATCGTTTCTCATCGGCTTTATCATGACGATTCTCGCCGAGCGCGCCCACCTCAGCGCCAACTGGAGATACCTGCTCGTGATCGGCTTCCTCGGCGGCTACAGCACATTTTCTTCATTCGAATGGGAGACCTTCGCCGTCTTCCGTGACGGCGAATTTCTAATCGCGGCTTTGAACATCACACTCAGCGTCGCTGTCGGCTTCGTCGCCGTCTGGCTCGGCGTCATCACAGGAAGAGCAGTCGCCTGAAAAAGAAATTAGGAGAATTCGCAAAGGCAACATAAAGAGCGGCGTTCAGAGTTCCTGTGGCAGCTCGTCAAGGCTTAAGGTTTAAACGCGGCGCCGCGGTCTTCAGCGCGGCATTCGAAGCTCAGCCGTGGCCCGGTCGCGCTATGGTGGGAGCGGCACAACTTCGTTCCGCGCGGGAGCGCTGAGTACAGTAGAGGGAGAACGAATGCTAAAACCGGGCCCTGCCAAAAAGGTAAGCATCTACGTGGGCGAGGGTCATCGCTACCACGGCCAATCGGTCTACTCCGCCATCTTGAACTTTCTCTTTTACCACGGCATCTCCGGCGCGAGCGTCGCGCGCGGCATCGCCGGATTCGGCGCCGACCATCATCTCCATTCGACGCGCGTCGAGGCCCTCACCGCCGACCTCCCGATGAAAATCGAATTCATTGAATCTGCCGAAAGGATCGAGGAGGTCCTGCCCAAGCTCCGCGAACTCGCCGGAACCGGCCTCATCGAAGTTCAGGACACAATGGTCGTCAAGCCCGCCGAGACCGAAGCCGAGAAAAAACAGCAGCCCTCGCTGCCCTCTCTAAAACGCCAAGGCACCGCAAAACTGATGCGCATCTTCATCGGCGAAAACGACAAATGGCGCGGCATGCCGCTCTACAAAGCTCTCCTCGAGAGCATGCGCGCGCATGACATTGCCGGAGTCACTGTTTACCATGGCATCCTCGGCTATGGCGCCAACCGCCGCATCCACAAAGATTCCGCTCTGCATCTTTCGCATGACCGCCCCGTGATGCTCTCCGTCGTCGACACCGAGGAAAAGCTGCGCACCTACTTCCCCGTCCTCGACCAAATGGTGCTGCAAGGCCTCGTCGTTCTCTCTGATGTCGACGTGATCAAGTACACGCACGATTTCAGCGCCACGGACCGCCGTACGGAGGGCCGCTGATGAAACTCCCGGGCAAAGCGAAAATGATCCGCATCTACTTCGGCGAAGACGACAAATGGCAGGACAAGCCTCTCTATCGTGCCATCGTCGAGAAATGCCGCGAACTCGACATCGCCGGCGCCACCGTCCTCCGCGGGATCGCCGGATACGGCGCGAGCAGCCTGATCCGCGAATCCCACATGCTCTCTTTCTCTCACGATGCGCCGCTCATGGTCACCGTCATTGACACTGACGAAAAAATCCAGCAACTCCTTCCCTTCCTCGACAAAGCCGTCGACCAGGGCCTAATCGCCGTGTCCGAAGTCGAAGTAATCAAATACGTCCACCAGGAAGGCTTCCGCTCGTAGTCATTTTCTAAACCTTCATCTTGCCTTTGCCGTAAGTTTAAACGTAGCGCCGCGGTCTTCAGCGCGGCAGCCTTTGCTTTTGGTTTTCGGGGGGTGTCTTTGTTTTTGCTTTCGTTTTCGATTTTTCATCCCATTGCGGTAAATCTTTTGCCGTTGCCTTTCCCTGCCTCTCTGCCTCACCCCCTAGGAAACGCCTCGCCAATCGCCTCCAACTGCTCCATAAACGGCTTCGAAATCGTTCCATCCATCGCCACCGGGACGTCCCACGTCACCGCGCCTCCCCAATCCCGTACCTTTTTCGTCGCCGCTATCACCTGCTCGGTCGTAAACCGCGGCTCGCCTTTTCCCCAGTGCTGTCCCAGAAAACACAACATATGAATCTGCGATCCATCCACGCGCCCGTTCAACTGGTGTCTCACATTCACCAGATTCGGATCGTCAATCTCTCCCGCCGTGAAATCCTCGTCTCGCGACATCGCAAACAGCCGGTTGTACACGCCCGGGTTGAACGCGACGCACGCATCCGGATTCCCCGCGCGCGCCGCCGCTCCCAAGCTCGTAAAATTCGGCGGTTCCGGCGAACGATACATCGAGTCCGGATAAACGACGCCATCGAGCCACCAGCTCACAACCTTTTTCCCCCAGCGCTGTGACCAGTCCCGGATGATCGCTTCCCATTTGCGCTGAAAATTTTTGTTCGGATAGCCGCCGTTCTGCCATTCGAGCGCGGTCTCCGCGGCCTTGTCGCCGTTCGGCGCGCCCGATGGCAAATACACCATCAACTTAATGTCGAGCCGCCGCAGCGGCTCGTAAAAATCCGCCACCAGATCGCGCTGCGAACATTTGCTCGGCCTGATTCCCGTAAGTTTGTCGTAGGTCGCGTTCGGCGAGAGATAGTAGCCGGAGTTTTGCCCGATGCTGATCTGGTAATGCCCCGCCCCCACGGACGCGAGCCGCTTCGCCATCTCCTCCACGTCCCATCCGTCGATCATCTTGTTCCACAGGTCCACATTCATGTCGAGATTGTTCACCTGCGATTGCCAGTCGGCCAGGTAATGCGTCATCACCCCCCACGCATAGCGCGGATTCTGCATCCACTCCGCCCGCCGCGTCCCCTCATAAAGCTGCTGCCCATCCGGCGCCACCAAAGGCTGCGGCGGCGAAGATTGCGCTGGCGTCGATGGCTGCTTCGTGGATTGCGCCTGCGCACTTGCAGGCATCGAACCTGGCGCGCTCGCCCCTTGCGGCTCGGCCTTTCCCGATTCGCCAAATGCTGCCAACGGAACCGCCGCCGCTCCAAGCGCCGCCGTAGACCTCGCAATCCACTCCCGCCGTGAAATTGTTTTCGTGCTCATAGCTCGCCTCTAAAAGCTTGCAGAAAAACGAAGGTTTTCAGCGGATCGAAGCTTCAGCGTCGTGCGGCAACTCGCTTTTATGCCAGGGTACGGCTTCAGCCGTGCCGCTAAACTTGCCCCAAGTAAGTGCGGCTGCAGCCGCTGAGGGCACGCTTTCAAGATTGCCACACAGACCCTTGAACTCCTCCGATAAGAGCCGCCTGTATCCAATAGGCTCTAGCCCCTGAGGTGACCTTCGTCTTCTCCGCAGCCTGCTAAGCCTCGCTGATGGCCATCAACTTAGCACGCCTCACCGTCGAATCGAAGCACGTGAAATATAATCGCAATCACGGAGGAAATTTCTACGTATTGGAGTCGTGGCCATAGTCAGAGAAGTGTGGCACAGCCAGTCCTGGCTGTGTGCTTTTGCGCCTTCCTGGCGATCGCCGATCTCCCGATCGGCTATGCCCGTTGCCTCTGCCGTTGCCTTGCCTTTCGTAGGGGCCGCCGCGCTTTGCAGGCGGGCATCTCCGCTTTTCCGGTCCCCGTTTGCGGCGACGCTACTGCCGCGTCGCCAAACGCCGCCGCCGAATTCGCAATCTCCTCCCAGCACGAAATCTTTTTCGTAACCATGACTCGCTTTAAAAGCGTGCAGAAAAACGAAGGCTGCAGGGGTCGGAGTTTCAGCTCCGACATAGCGGCGTAGATAACTGGGTTTTAGCCCCTGAGGTAGCCGCTTCATCTTCCCGCAGCCTGCTAAGCCTCGCCGACAGCCATCAACTTAGCACGGGAGGAAAATTCTATGTTCTTGGCGGTTTGGGCGCGAAAAGGCAACATAAAAGGGGAATATCGGCGCGCAAAATTGACGCCTTAGGGCATGGGGGAGGAGTTGAGTTCCTGGGCGGGTTCGCCGGCGGCCATGCCTTGGGCGAGAATGAGTTGGCGGGCTTCGACGCGAATCTTCGGCAGGTGGCGGGCAAACGCCATTGCACCCGCGATGGCGATCAATCCTCCGAGTGCCACTGTCCACGGAGCGCCGATGCGGTCTGCGGCAGCTCCCGCAATCAGCGCGCCAAGTGGGGCCATACCCATGAACATCATCGAGTAGACGGCCATCGTGCGGCCGCGCAATACGTCCGGCACCATGGCCTGAATGAGAGTGTTCGATGAGGCCATCTGCACCATCATGCAGAAGCCGACGGGAACGAGCAGCGCGACCGAAAGCGCGTACCAGTGCGAAAACGAAAAGATGATTAACGAACCGCCGAAGCCGGCGCAGGAAAGGAAGACAAAGCGGCCTAGGCCGTGCAACTCCGTCCGCGAAGCCAGCAGCAGAGCCCCCATGAGCGCGCCAATGCCGGTGGCGCCCATCAGGACGCCGAGCGTGCTGGCATTCCCATGAAGAATCTTCGTCGCGAAGACGGGCATGAGCACGGTGTAAGGCATGCCGACAAGGCTCACAAGCCCAAGCAGAAGAAGGATGGCGCGAATGGGCGCCGTGTTGCGGACGAAGCGGAAGCCTTCCTTGATGTGCTCGATCGGCGAACCCTCGCGCCGCTGGGTATTGGTAGGCTCGATCTTCATCAGCAGCAGCCCGGCAATTACGGCGATATAGCTGACGGCGTTGGCAAAGAAGCACCAGCCTTCGCCGATGCTGGCGACGAGGATTCCGGCGACGGAAGGGCCGACGACGCGCGCGCCGTTGAACATGGACGAATTCAGCGCGATGGCGTTCATCAGGTCCTCGCGGCCGACCATATCCACCAGGAACGCCTGCCGCGCGGGAATGTCGAATGCATTGACGCAGCCCATCAGCGCGGCGAGGGTGATGACGTCAATTACGGTGACGCGCTTCGTGAGCGTGAGAAACGAGAGAATCGAGGCGAGAAGCATTGACGAAGCTTGCGTGGCGATCACGACGCGATGGCGGTTGAAGCGGTCCGCGACGACGCCGCCGATCGGCGCGAGCAAAAAGACCGGGATCTGGCTGGCGAACCCGGCGATCCCGAGAAGCAACGACGAATGCGTCAGCCGGTAGACGAGCCAGGCTTCGGCTATCGTGTCCATCCAGGTGCCGATTAGGGAGATCAATTGTCCGCTGAAGAAAAGCTGGAAATTGCGGTGGTGCAGCGAACGGACCATGTCCTGCATGCGCGAGCGGCGCTGTGCAGGTGGCGTTTCGCGCGGGGGAGATGTCTCCGATGCCGCCATACAGTTGATTGTACGATGATCGGCAAGCGACCTAGAAATTACCTAGCCGGCGTGAAGCGCAGGCCGCAGCAAGCAGCGTCCCTACGGCTCATTCTTTGGGTTCGGGGTTTCAGGCTGGGGCGGTGCAGGCGGGGCGAGAAGTCTGGCGCAGGCGCGAAGAATGCGGCGATAGGGCCAGTCCTTCTCACGGAAAAGGATTTCTCCCTGGCGAGGCTTGGAGTAAAACCAGCGCGCGACGAGCGAGAGATGCTCGCTTAGATCGGCGGGGGCGGAACGTAGTCCGTAAAGTTCGCGCAGTTCTTTGCCCGAATTAGGGCGCGTGGGCACGGCCGGCGATTGTCCATCGTTTCCTGTCTCCGGCGCGGAGACGCGGCGATTGGCTTTTTTCTTTTCGGCCTTCTCGGCCGATGAATCCGGCTCCAGCGACTCGCGCAAAGCAGCTTCCACTGAGCGTGGCTCGGAGAGGTCCGCGAAATTGAGATGAATCGGTTCGGCAAGGATTCCCGCCAACAGCGGGAAGACGATGACCGTCTTTTCACCTGTGCCACGCTGCAGAATGACGGCATCCAGTTCGTCGAGACGGCGCGCTATATCAGGAAGCGGACCGAGAGCCGCTTTGACTTTTTCGACGCGCTTGTGCAGAGCGGCGGCCCGCTCGAAATCGAGCGATTCGCTCGCGGCTTCGCGCTCGCGTTCGCGGGGTTCTAGGAGGGCTGAGCCGCGCGTATCGAGACCGGCGACGAGCGCCGCAACGTCGGCGTCATATTCGGCTTGCGTGCATCCCGCGAAACATGGCGCCATGCACATCTTCATTTCGGAATAGACGCAGCCGGGAAACGAGGGATCGCGGCGGATCTTGATCTGGCAGCGCCGGATTTTGAAGAGATCGAGAATGCCTTCGTTGAATGCATCGGCGGCGCGGCGGGAGGGAAACGGTCCCAGGTAAAAGCCTTCATCGGCGCGAATGCGGCGCGTAACGTAACAGCGGGGATAGCTATTGCGCAGATTGATTTTCAGCAGAGCCGGCGGACGAAGCTGCAGGCGGTCGCGATATTTCTGCGGGAAAAGAGCGCGCGCATTCTGATAATAGGCAAAAGCGCGCTCGAATTTTGACGCTGTGACGCGGTAGCGAATTCGCGCCGCTACATTGCGCAGGTTCAGGCGTTTCGATTCGCCCTCCGGCGCGTGAAGCAGGCGCTCGGCTGCGCGGCGAAGATCCGCCGTCTGTGCAAGATAAGGCTGCGCGGCGGGATCGGTCATTTCAAGAAGGATCACGCCGGGCATGGGAGGTAAAGCGGCAAAGAAATCTGCGTCGCTCGCTGGATCGAACTCGAGGCTATCGTCAATCGAGAGCACAAAAAGAAGAATACACCGGCGGCGCAAATTTCCGGGCTATTGGCGCAGCATTCCCGCCGAGAATCCTTTCTCTTGCTGCGAATGATTCGCAAAACCGCGAATCCCTCTTGACTTCCTCTTCGGCACCAGCCATCCTAATCGACTTTCCTCTCGGGCCTGTTCTGCCCGCGAGTAATAAAACCACGGGTGCGGGAATTGAAGGTTCGTATCTGCTTTCACGATAGGTGTTTCGACGGCGCTTGCTCTGCCGCGATCTTTTCCCGCTTCTACCGCGAACGCATCTTTGCGGACGCGGAATTTCTCTATACAGGCATGACGCATAAGGCCTCGAAGCCGTTCGACAACGACACTTTTGACGGCGACGAAAACGTCATCGTCGATTTCAAGTATTCGAGCTCGCCGCTGCTTACGTGGTGGTTCGATCATCATCAAAGCGCTTTTCTGACGCCGGAGGACGCGGAACATTTCCGGCACGATCATTCGGGGAAGAAGTTTTACGATCCCAATTACAAGTCGTGCACGAAATTTCTCTCCACGATCGCCTCGCAAAAGTTCGGTTTCGACGCGAGCCCCATCGCCGATCTCATCAAATGGGGCGATATTATCGACGGCGCGCAGTTTGCTTCGCCCGAAGAAGCCGTGGGACTTGGACAACCGGCGATGAAGCTGGCGCTGGTGATCGAGGCGGCGCCGGAAAACAATCTCGTTCAGCAATTGATTCCGCATCTGGCGTACCGATCGCTGCAGGAGATGGTCGAATTGCCCGTGGTACAGAAGCATCTCGCTCCCCTGCTCGAGCGGCACAAGCGCTCGATCGAGATCATGCGCGAGCGCGCCGATTATCGCGATGGCGTGGTCTATTTTGACGTGAGCGATCTTGATCTCGAGGGCTACAACAAGTTCATTCCGTATTATCTCTACCGTGATGCCACGTATTCCGTCGGAGTAAGCGCCTCGCCTGCGCGAGCGAAAGTCTCAGTCGGCACGAGCCCCTGGAAGGAGGCGTCAGCTGACGTGAATCTAGCTACCCTCTGCGAAAAGTATGGCGGCGGCGGGCATGCGAAAGTCGCAGCCATTTCGCTCGGGCCCGGCGATCTGGTTCGGGCGCGGCAAATCGCTCAGGAAATCACCGCCATTCTGCGAAAATCGTAATTGGCGATGAATTTCAACGACCTTCTCTCCCTGATCTTTTTCCCGGTAGCGATTGCGGCGATCGCATTTGTGTATTACCTGCGGCGGTTTCCGCGCGTTTACATTCCAGACTACGCGCGCGGGGTGCGGTTTATAAAAGGCGCTTTTCGCGACGTGGTTGGGCCGGGAAGCTATCAGAATTTCACGCGACGCGTGCAGATCGAGGTCGTCGATATGCGGCCCGTACCGGTGATTCTGGACCGTATCTTTTATCGCGACGCGCTGGAGAGCAATTCGGTGGTGAGCATTGGCGCCGAAGTGCTCGTCGATGATCCATACCTCGCGGCGACTTCGCTGAAAAACAAAGTGGGCGATTCGCTGCCGATCGTGCGCGATACGCTACGATCGACCCTGTCGCGCGGAATTGCGGACACAAGCTTGGAATATCGTGTAAAGGCCGCGGACGATATTGCGGGCGCCGTGAATGTGGAGCTAAAGCGGCTTGGAATGAAGATTTCGAACGTGGAAATTACGGAACTGTCTTCGCGTTCGACGTTCGCCCGTCCGGCGAGTGGGCCGAACTAGATGCCGGACTGAATGCGCTCATGATTATCACCATCGTTTGCTTCACGTTTATTCTAGCCACCGTCGCAATGCGCGTGTTCGGCGGGCGTCCCAGCCGTGTGACACTGCTTGAGTATCAGCGTGCGGTGCTTTACCGCAAGGGGCGTCCGGTGCGCGAAGTAGGCACGGGACGCCATCTGATTTTCACCGGCGTCGAAAAGCTGATGGTGGTGGATACGCGGCCAATACAGGTGAGTTATGAGGATCAGGCTGTAGCGCTACGAGACGGATCGGCTGCACTCTATGGCGTTTCGGGCGCCGCGCGTGTTCAGGACGCGCGCAAGGCGATCTATTCGGCGGGCAACTACAATCATGTGCCGGCGTTTGTGCTCTTGTGCTGCGCGCGGTTTGTATTGAACGGCTGTACGCCCGCGGAACTGAAAGTGAAGGAAGCGGTCGCCGACCGTATTGTGGAGCGAGCGAAGCCCAGGCTCGCGGCTGCGGGGTTCGAGTTGATGTCATTTCGACTGACGCAGTTTGCTGTAACTCAACACGCATTCGAATGATCGCTGGCCGAGTTGTTTCGCTGTAACAAACGTTTATGGAATGAGTGCTTCGGCTCGCCGCGAGTTTGGCGTTCGCGGGATGGTCGGCGATAATGGCTCTACGGCGCTAAGACCAGGGTATTGTCGAATAGGAGAGCCAACTTGCGGGCAGTCGTTACCGGCGGAGCGGGATTTCTGGGGTCGCACCTCTGCGACTTGCTGATCGAACGCGGATGGGAAGTATTCTGCCTCGATAATCTAATCACGGGCTCAGACGCGAATATTTCGCATTTGCTTGCGCATCCACGTTTTAGGTTTGCGCGGCACGATGTCTCGCGATACATCGAGGTACCGGGGCCCGTAGATGCGGTGCTGCACTTCGCCTCGCCTGCGAGTCCGCCGGATTACCTGAAATGGCCTATTCAAACCATGAAGGTTGGTTCGCTTGGAACGCACAACACGCTGGGCTTGGCGCTGGCTAAAAAGGCCAAATATTTGCTCGCATCAACGTCGGAATGCTACGGCGATCCGACGGTAAGCCCACAGCCGGAAACGTATTGGGGATACGTCAATTCGGTCGGGCCGCGAAGCGTTTACGACGAGGCAAAGAGATTTGCCGAAGCGTTGACGATGGCTTATCACCGCCACCACGGCGTCGATACGCACATCGTGCGAATCTTTAACACCTATGGCCCGCGCATGCGCCTCAACGATGGCCGCGCGCTACCCAACTTTCTGTATCAGGCGCTCACGGGAGAGCCGATCACCGTTTACGGCGACGGCAAGCAGACGCGGAGCTTTTGCTACGTTTCGGACTTGATCGAGGGCATTTATCGTCTACTCGAGTCCGACGAGCATATGCCGACGAACATCGGAAATCCGTATGAGATCACGATCCTGGAGTTTGCAGAACGGATTCGGAAGCTGGTGGGCCGGGACACCGAAATGGTATTTCGCGAACTGCCGCAGGATGATCCCAAACAGCGATGCCCGGACATCGCCAAGGCGAAACGCCTTCTGCATTGGGAACCTAAGGTGAATCTGGAAGAAGGACTGAAGAAAACGTTCGAATATTTCCGCGAGCGCGTAACCGCGGAAAATCCTACGCGCTAACCTTCGCCGAAAACGGATTGAGAAAATGAAAGGGGCGCCCGGCTGGTCGAGCGCCCTTTCTCAGTTGCGGAGATGGGAAAAGCTTAATTGCCCGAGCCGCCGCCCGCTGGAGGCGCGCCCTTGGTGGCGGTCCAGTCCCTGGTGTTCTGGCCCATGGTAACGGTGCCCTTCATCGAGTCGCCGCTAACAGTGCCGGTATAGTCGATTTTGAAATCGCCGTTTTGGGTCTGGCGGGTAACCGAGAAGGTGATGTTGTTGCCGGTGATCGTGCCGGTGACCGGTGCGTCGCCGCCACGGCCGCCCGCAAGCGTACCTGTAAGCTTCTGACCATCCTGCTTCAACGTCAGGGTGCTGTTCTGCATGTTACCGCCGCGACCCTGCGCGCTGAGTGTCCACGTTCCTGCGACCTGTGCATCTTGCGCTGCGGCAATGCCCACAATGCCCGCAAGCGCAAAACACAGTACTGCAAGCAAAGCGATATTTCTCTTCATCGATGCGCTCCTTGAAATTCACTGCGAAATGTGAAAAGGAAGGCACCGTAGTTTTACGGCGTCCCTGGGCCGAATCCGGACTACCGGCCTTCCTTGCTTCTTTAGAAGACGTTTGGGAAGGGCGTTGCGTTACACGGGAGGGTGGGGCCCGTTGGTAAACGGAGCTAATCGCGCATCCTTGCGCCTACCGCATTTAAGAGACCGGTGAGCTGACTCCTAGCTGACTCGTTACCCTCGCGCGCGGGGTACAAACCGGGAGCGCGGAGTCAGCCGAGCACCTCGATATCGGATTGGGAGAAATCGTCCCCCTTCGCAAGTAACGGTTCGCCCAGCAATTTCGCGAGTGCGTAGGCGAAACAATCTCCAAAGTTCAGACGGGCCGGATGCCGCCCCTTACCATATTTGCTCCACGCGTTTCGGGCGATTTCGATTTGTTCTAAATCGACTGGAATGATCTCAATTCCAATTTGTTTAAGCAAGTCATCCAATTCGCGGCTACCTGGTTGCCCCAACCTCGATTCGATCACCATGGCCGTCTCGAGAAGGGTAGCGGCCGAGATCACAACGGATTCGGCCTGCTTGACGAAGTCGAGAAGCAGAGATCTCTCCGCTTCGCCGAAAAGGATCGCGGCAATAGCCGACGTATCGATGACCATTAGTTAGTGCGGGAGGCCATTTTCGTCATACCCCAGGATGTCATCGGGAGACCGATTATCCAGACGCGGCAGCTGATCAAGCCGCTCGAGTATTTCCCGTATCCGTTCGTCTGTGAGACGAGAATTGCGGCGTCGGCGAAGGCGCTCAAACCGCTCTTGCAGAGCAGTGCCGATCGCATCGGTCAGCGATTCGCCGGTCTCCTTAGCAACCGCCCTAGCTAGGCGCTCGATTTCGGGACTCTTAATGCTGAGTGGCACCAAACACCTCTTTCATATAGATTCTATACGAAAGTATATAATTGTAGAATACTTAGAATCAAGAGCCCACGCGAGCATGAGGCCGAATGTGCAGGCCGGTCCACACGTTCAGAAGGCCAAGATACTCGCGCGTAACGGCGAGCGAATCGCGCGTGTTCCGCCACCAGTGATTGGCGTCAAACGGGTCCTCGGGAGCGCCGTGAACAATCGCTTTCGGATCAGCGCCAACCAACTTGTGCCAGAGTGCACCCGCACGCCGAGTATGCTCGAGCGAAGTGACGATGATGATTGTCGACTTCCCTTCCCTCCTCATCTCCGAGGCCGCTTCTTCCACTTCTTGCTCGGTATCGACAATTTCGCCCGGCAGTACGCGGATCGCTGGCGACGGCACTCCAAGTTTGGTCAGGACCGCCGTGTTGTAATCTTCGTCAGATTCGAAATGAATTCCGAGCGTCTGCAGTTCAGCGGCAGGGCTCGCGGGACGAGTGAGCCAAATTTCAGGCGCATAGCCAGCGCGGTAAACCTTCGCCGCTTCCTCGGCACGAAAGGGCAAGCCGCCACTCAAAACGAGGATTACGTTAGCGTGAGCCAGCCGGTCTTGATGGATAAGCCAGCGGCCCGCGTGACGAAATGCAAAGATGGCACAGGCTACAAGCACGGTAAGAACGCCGACGGCAGTAAGGAAGCGAGACGCGCGATTGCGCATAGCCATCACTGGCTAGGGACGCGGCGGAGCGATGGGACGCCGGCTTGTGAGTAATCCGCGAAGGCCAAGCCATAGAAATATCGGTTGGCGAAAACAGACGCGGGAGAGGACTTTCCACACTTCGTCGCGGGAATACGTCGCAAGGGATCGCATCGTCGAGTCGTTCAATAAATCGACCATGCGGCTATAGTCCGATTGCTTGAATTCGTGCATGGTTCTACGTAGAAGCAGGTGCAGATCGAGCTCGCGGCGGAGGGCGCGAAGCTCGCGGCTTGGACCGCCGCTGAGAATCGCTTCCGCAACACCCATCGCTCCACGAAGGCCGGTGACGATGCCGCCCACGGTCGTGACCTTAACCTGGCCAGCAGCGTCGCCGACCAAATACACCGATCCGCGCCCAACGCGCCGATGCACCGGAATCCAGCGCGAATAAACGGGAATGCGCGCTCCCTGAAATTCGATGGGCTCGAATCCCTTTTTTTCGAGGAACCGTTCGAAAGCACGCCGCATCTCCGGTCCGCTTTCGCCGATTACACCCAGAGCGCCTTGCGTCGCAGACTCGGGCACGAGCCAGTAGAAATAGGGCGTGTCCTGCGGGACGAACCAGACGCGCGACGTATCCTGAGCCACATCCTTCGGCAGTTTCACGATCGCCTGCATCAGTGGCACTGTGCGGACGGGTTGCCATCCTGCAGCGCGTCCCACGCGAGTGGTTGCCCCATCGCCGCCGATCACAGTGTCCGCGTGAACTTCTTCGCGAGATCCGTCCGAACATCGCTCAATCTCAAGAACCAGTCCCCGGCTATTCGGCTGAAGCGAATGGAAACGCTTGCCAAATTCAAGTTGGGCACCGGTCGCCTGGGCTTCTTGAGCGAGGCTGCGAATCAGTCTGCTGCGCTCTATAATCAGGTCGGGATTCTTCAACCGAACCGTGGCGAAGCGGCCATCCGTAAAAATTTCGAAACGACGGATTTCGTTGACGATACTGTTTTCGCCGGCAGGGCCCAAAAGATTGCGCATGCGGTGGGTAACGATCAAGGTTCGCGGCAGCGGGTCGAGCGTTTCATTGCGCTCGAATACGCGCACGGAGAGCCCCCTGCGTGCCAGCAGCGAAGCAGCGAAATATCCAGCCGCCGATCCGCCCACGACAGCGATCTTCCGTTTTGCGCTGCTTAGGGTTTGATCCGCACCGGCGGTGCTTCCCAATTCCTGTGAACGTATCTCAGCCAAAATCTCGCAATCCTATTCGCAAGTTTTTCGCGCAACGACCTGAAAACTGACTGAAATCACTGCGATTTCGGCAGCATGCCGGGGGCGAAAACGAAGGGAACCGGCGCCCAGCGGCTGAGGACACAATTTTCTCGCGAAGAGTATATCGTACGCGGCGAATCCATCCAATGCGGAACAGGGTCTGATACGGGCCAGGCTACAAGAATCATGAAATCGGCGAGGACTTTGGGACTTTCACCTGGCGCTCGAAAGGGACGCTTTCCAGCAGGTAAACAGCGGCCATTCCGGCGCAGGCAAGCCCGATGACAATCGCGATCACGATCTGCTCAGAGACTCGTGAAACAACTAGCGAGACCGAACCGGACACAATTGCAAAAGCATACATTACGAGGACCGCTCCACGATGCCCGAGCCCCAAATTCGAGAGGCGATGCGCCGTGTGATCTTTTCCCGGCGAAGTGAACGGCAAGAGGCCGCGCCGCGAGCGCGAAATGGAAATTAGCGTTGTATCGAATACCGGCACGCCAAGGATCAAAATCGGCACGAACCAAGTGAGGGGAAACTGCGCACCTTCAGGGCGCATTTTCAGCCCCAAGGTGGCCATCATGAAGCCAAGAAACATTGCGCCGCCATCGCCCATGAAAATCTTTGCAGGGTTGAAATTCCAGCGCAGGAAACCGAGCGCAGCGCCCAATACAGCCGCACCGAGCACACGAACCATGGTTTGTCCGCTGAAAATCGCCGATAGAGTGAAGAAAGCCGCGGCGATGCCCGCGATACCAGCGCAGAGGCCGTCCATGTGATCGAGGATGCTGAAAGCGGCTGTGATTCCCACAACCCAGAAAATCGTGAAGAAGATATCCAGGAAATTGCCCACTGGACTTGGTATAAATTGCGAGAAAAAATCGGCGCGAATGCCGGAAACCAGCAAGATGATCGCCGCCACAGGCATGCCGACGAAGAGCTTCACCTGATGATGAAGCAACCCACCGTCGTCAAGGAAACCCACAAACGTGATCAGCATTGCGCCAGAGAGTATGCCCAAAACCTGTTCATAGGTGCCGCCGTGGCGCGTGAGCAGCACTGCCAGTGCGAAACCGAGGAATATAGCGATACCGCCCAGCAGCGGTATTGGCTTCATGTGAACCTTGCGAGGTCCCGGCCGATCCACCATACCGTAGCGCAAAGCGAAATATCGAATGGGAACCGTCAGCGTGAGCGAGGCGCAAAGAGCGATAACGAACGCGATGAAATCAGCAGGAATTTTGGTCATGAGCGTCTACATTTTCCCAGCAGCTTCTTCCACGATAGTCGTGAACCGGTCCAACTCTTTGGTCCTGGCGTAGTTAGATGCGACATCGCGCGCGCACAACACCATTTTCGCCAAGCGCGCTTGGCAATCCCGCAAATTGCGGATCGTTTGCGCCACGGCTGCCGGATCGTCTGGATCGGCAGCCATTCCGCACTCGGACTCCGTCGCGATGCGCGACGCATCGCACTCAGTCGGTGCTACTGCTAATACTGGACGACCCGCGGCTAGGATTGAATACAGTTTACTTGGTACTACCACACCTTCCAGACCTCGTTTCACGGTGACGACGTGAACGTCACCCGCCATCATTACGTGCGGGATCTGCTCGGCGGGGCGAAAAGGCAGAAATCGAACGTTCGGCAGCCCCTTCGCGGAAGCTTCGATGGCCGCACGGTTCGCGCCATCGCCTATAAATACCAGACCGATGTTTTCGCCTTGCAGAAGCTTCGCGGCTTCGATTAGCGTGTTCCAAGCCCCATAGAAGCCCAAGTTTCCCGCGTGCATGACGACGAATGGGAATCCGCAACGGAGTTCCTGTACCAGCGGATCGGAGCGGTCCGGCATAGACGATGGAAAAGTAGTACCGTCGCGTACTATTGCCACACGATCAGCAGCGATGCCCTTCGACAAGATGCGATCGCGCATGTCATCGCCGAGTACAATCACGCGATTTGCGCGCCGGAGAGCGCTGCGGTGAAGGCTTTCCCAGCGCTGTACCAACGCGCCGCGTCGAACGATATCGCCTCCGACAGCCATATCCGGGTAGAGGTCACGGATGTTGTAAACGAACGGCCGGCGCGAGATGCGCGAGACAAACGCGCCGACAATTCCGGCGATCGGCGGATCGGTCATCGCCAGGATGACGTCCGGACGCAGGACGATTGCGCGCGGCACGGCAAGCGCCAGATAGGAGAGATAGTTCGCAACGCGGCGTCTCATTTTGTGACGCGGATAATCTGTCGAACCGACGCGCTCGACCGTCACACCGTTTTGAACGTCGCGCCGCAAAAATGCGAACGGGTAGTATTCCGTGGGATCGTAGGAGGGGCGGCCGGCGAGCACCGTGACCTCGTGGCGCTGTGCAAGATGCTCGGCAACCAGCGCCGCCATTTTCGCAGTGGCGGACGTGTCCGGCGGATAGTATTCGTTGAAAAGCAGAATGCGCATGCAGGGCTATTCGGCTCCGCCGGCGGCGGCCGCGGACCTTTTCTCCAGCAGGAAGTTGCCTATGGCGAGCACATCCATTTGCGTGCGCCGAAAGCAATCGAGAGCCTCTTCGGGGCGGCACACGATAGGTTCATTGTCGTTAAAGGACGTGTTGAGAACCGCGGGAACTCCTGTGATGTCGCCGACAGTCCGCAACAAACGCCAATAGAGCGGGTTGGACGTGCGGCTTACGGTCTGCAAGCGAGCGGTACCGTCAACATGCGTCGGCGCCGGAATCTGCGAGCGCTTTTCGGTCTTCACAGGATAAGCAAAAGTCATAAACGGAGAGGGGTGCGTCTGCTCAAAAAATTCGCCCGTCGCTTCCTCGATGATCGACGGCGCGAACGGCCTGAAGATTTCGCGGTGCTTGATGCGGCGATTGAGGATGTCTTTCATTTCGGGCCGGCGCGGGTCGGCAAGAATACTGCGGTTGCCGAGCGCGCGTGGCCCCCACTCGGTAGCGCCCTGAAACCAGCCCACAATTTTCCCATCGGCGATATGGCGTGCGGTCGCCTGGAGCAGCGGCTCTTCGGATAATTCGTCGATGCGCGCGCTTCCATTGGTCGCGTGCGATTCGGCGACTGCGGAGCGAAGTTGAGGCGCGGTGAATCGAGGCCCCCAATAGGCGTGATCCATCTGAAAATTCCGCGGCTTCCCTAGCGCGCCGTGATATACCGCGAAGGCCGCACCCACCGAAAGGCCTGCGTCTCCCGCTGCAGGCTGCACAAAAACCCGCTCGAAAGGCGATTTCGCGAAAATCTTGCCGTTCGCGAGGCAGTTGAAGGCAACGCCGCCGGCGAGACACAAATCTTTTTGCCCCGTTTTCGCGGCGAGGCCGGACCAGTTCGTGGCGAGCACCTCTTCGAGGGCGGCTTGCATGCTTGCGGCTAAGTGGTAATGGCGCTGTGTGAGCGGCTCTTCGGCTTTGCGCGCCGGGCCAAGCCTCTCTTCGAGATAATCGGAAAACAAGCGGCCTTGAACCGGCGTACTGTTCGCGTCGCGCCAGGTCATTTCCGCACCGTGCGATTGGTGGATGAAATAGTCGAGACCAAGGCGAAACGAAAGCGCTCCATCGGCTTTGACGATCTTGCGGAATTCCTCGAGAAACTCAGGCTGCCCGTAAGCAGCCAAACCCATCACCTTGTACTCATCGCCAAATTTCCAGAAGCCGAGGTACTGAGTTACGGCGGTGTAGTACATGCCCAGCGAATGTGGGAAGGTGACCTCGCCGAGTGACCGCAATTGGGCGCCTTCACACAATCCGTACATGGCACTGGCAAAGTCGCCCAGGCCGTCCATCGAGAGAACGGCGGAGCGTTCGAAGGGTGAGCAGAAACAAGCGCTGGCAAGGTGCGCCATGTGATGTTCGACCCGCCGATATTGAGCTCGAACTGCTTCGAGCGAAAGGTCGAAAGCCTTCGCAATCTCTTCCTGTATACCCGCGAATTTCTTCATCACGCCGATACGGTCGAGGGCGAATCGCGGCATGCGCATTGCGAAGCGCGCTTTGGTGCCGAGCCGCGCCAATGGGTCGCGCGGCACCGCTATGTAATCGACTTCAGTAAGCTTCGCGCCCGCCGCGTCGAGACAAAACTGAATCGCGCGGACCGGTAGCCCAGCCGCATACTTCACGCGGTTGAGGCGCTCTTCTTCGACCGCTGCGATCAGACGACCGTCGACGACGATCGCAGCGGAAGAGTTTGCATGATAGGCATTGATCCCAAGAATGATCATGTGGCTACGCAGAGCGCCAATGCGGCGCGGGCCGACCCCCACGGTCGCTTGACTCCGAAACGAGCACAATTCTCACAGAACCATCATAGGAACTACCCTGCGGAAAACAAGGTCCTATTTCCGTAAATATGCGAGATGGGTACGGTGAATCCTGTAGAAACAAGCAATCGGCGGCGCGCTCACGCGACTGCTATGCCGTTCGTGGCAGCCACCCCGGGGTAGTGCGCTTGGGAAGGTTGCAGGTGGCGCTTGGCCCATTCGTTTAGGACATAGAGGCTCCACGGGCGGGACCAAGTCGTATGGCCCTGCTGGAATCCATTCCAGACGCGGAGCGCGAACTCGCCGCTCAGAACCGGCGCCAGCGCGGGCGACCAATCGGAAAGGCCGGCCGTTATCTGCTCACGCAAAGGCCCTCGGAGCCACTTCTCCCAGGGAAAGGTAAAGGTTCGTTTGCGCTGCCCGACTTGGCTGGCAACGCTGGCAGGCAGAAGGTCGCCGAGCGCGCTGATCAGGAGCGATTTGGGACCGTGCGGGCCAAGTTTGTGGGCTTCGGGAAGGGAGAGTACATATTCCACGAGAGGAACGTCCAGAAAAGGCACCCGGACTTCAAGGGAATTCGCCATGCTCATGGAATCCGTATCGCGAAGAAGCGTATTAAGCATGTAAGAGCGCAATTCGAGCCAGGATACGGCCGTAAATGCATCCATTTCGCCCGTTTCCCGTGCGCACTGTGCGAGCCAATTCCGCCAGGCTGGGTCGTTCCTCGGATTGCCGACCGCAGCACCGTCCTCGGACGGACCTCGGAACTGAACACCCTCTGTGGCCAATTGGTTGGGCGTAAAGAGGGTTCGGGTAAAGAAATAGGGATGCGGGAAGGCGCACGGATCGAGCCAAGCCGCCAGGGCCTTCCCGAACGCCGGGCCTTGCTGCGAGCCCTTCCCGGCTCGCGCGGTCCACGCCACGGCGCGACGGAAACTGCCCGGAAGCACACCGGCGAGTGAGACGAGGCGTGCCACGGATTGCGTGCTCCGAAAAGTCGGGTAGCCGCCGAAAATCTCGTCGCTGCCGAGACCTGACAGCGCCACCTTGAGGCCGGATTGGCGGGCAGCCCAGGAGACAAAGTATGTGTTGATGCCATCCATGCTGGGCTGATCGAAGGCAGCTATCGCCTCTTCGAGACGGGCGAGCATTTCCTGGCCAGAAAGCTGCAATTCCGAGTGTTGGGTACGGAGGCGCTCCGCCGTACGGCGTGCTTCGGCGGCTTCGCTGAATTCCAAATCGGGGAACGCAACGGTGAATGTGTGGATTCCGGGATGAGCTTTCGCGGCAATGGCGGCAATGGCCGTTGAATCTAAACCGCTGCTGAGGAACACACCAACGGGCACATCGGCGATCAGATGGGATTGGACTGCATCGTCCAGGTATGAACGAACTCGGTTAATTGCTTGAGAACTGGCGGACGAGGCAGCCCCAGTCTGGGAAAAGCCGTCTTGGTATCGACCAGAGGATTCATTCCGCCGCAGAGACGCCGAGGACGCAGGAAAACCTCTCCAAAACGATCTGTATGAAAAAGCATTCGCTGGGGCACCCGGAGAAACTTCGGCAAAGTGGCCAGGCGGAAGCGAATAAACGCCTTCTACAAGTGTGTTTGGCTCGCAGACGGAACCGAACAGCAGATAGGAGGACACTGCGTCCGCTGAGATTTGTGCGGGCACTAGCCCAGAGGCAAGCAAGGCGCGCACTTCGGAGGCAAAGATCGCGGCCCCGTCGACCGCCGCGTAGTAGAGGGGCTTGATGCCGAATCTATCTCGGGCGAGGATCGCTCTTTTTGGTGGGCCAGACAGGCCTTCGGGCATCTCGGCAAGAACGAAGGCAAACATGCCCTGAAGACGCGCGAAACCTTCCGTTCCCCATTGCTCGTAGGCATGGACGATGACCTCAGTATCCGAGTGCGTGCGGAACTCGTGCCCGGCGGCAATAAGTTCATCGCGAAGGTCCCGGAAATTGTAAATTTCCCCGTTGAAGCAAATCGCGAGAGTGCGGGTTTCGTTCCAGATCGGTTGCGTCCCGCCGGCAAGGTCGATGATGCTCAGCCGTCGCGTTCCGGCAGCAAAGCGTGGAGCAACGAGCGAACCCTCTTCATCGGGGCCGCGATGAACGATCGAGCGCAGCATCCGCCCGAGGATGGCAGCGCTTTCCTCCGTCGAGTCGCGTCCCGAGTTGAGCCCCGAGTTGCGTCCAATGATTCCGCAAATGCCGCACATGCAGAGCCTCTCACTTGCCGAAGCTCAGAATCACACAACTCCGTTTTCGGCTCAATGGTTCAGCGGTGAACCGATGCGGTGGCGGTGCCAGAACGAAACGGAGCTCCCTTTTCAAAATGGCTCTACGACCGCGATTAGAACACACCGCTTTCCTTTGTTTTCTTGCAGTTACGTTGATCTTTAATTCTGGGTAGTTGCGATTAGAAAGATGCGGAAATGACCGCGGAGCGCGTGCGACTACAAGTGTAATACACGTGAATCGTACGATTGGCAACTCTTCGGTCCGCGCGAGGTCGGGAATAGGGCGGAGACACCACTGCTCCGGAAACCCTCTATAATGGAACTGTTATGAGAATTCTATTGTTTAGCGGCAAGGGCGGCGTGGGCAAGACGAGTCTCGCCGCGGCTACGGGGCTGAAACTGGCTGAGCTGAATTACCGGACGCTGGTGATGAGCATCGATCCGGCGCACAGCCTGGCGGATTCCTTCGATCTCAATACGGATCTTTTTCACGCGCAAACGTCCGATCCCCTACCGATTACGAATCGCCTCTCGATTTTTGAACTCAACATTCAAAAAGAGATCAAGCGTCACTGGCAGGAGATTTCGTCGTATATCACTTCGGTACTGCGCACGACGGGAATCAGTGGCGTGGAAGCTGAGGAGCTCGCGATTCTGCCCGGCATGGAAGAGCTCAGCGCCATGATGTACATCAACCAATACCGGCGCGAACAGACATACGATGCGATCGTGCTCGACGCGGCGCCTACCGCCGAATCGATGCGCTTCATCAGCATGCCGACGACTCTCGACTGGTACATGAAGCATATTTTTCCGTTCCAGCGGAACCTGCTGAAGGCCGTCCGGCCGATTGCCAACCGCGTGGCGCCTTTCGAACTGCCCGCGGACAGCTATTTCGTAAATATTCGCAATCTTTTCGAAAAGCTCGAAGGCGTGGACGATCTGATGGAAGATCCGAACACTACGAGCGTAAGGCTGGTGACGAATCCCGAGAAGATGGTCTTGCGCGAGACGCAGCGCGCCTTCGTCTATTTCTCGTTGCACGGGCTGACAGTCGATACGGTTGTCGTCAATCGACTGCTGCCTCCGGACGTGAAGGATGCATGGTTCGCCGCGTGGCATAAGTCGCAAGAAGGCATCTTGCAGGAAATCGAGGAATATTTCGCGCCTGTGCCGGTGAAGCGCGTGCCCCTTTTCGAACAGGAAGTGCTGGGAAAAGAACGGCTCGAACGTCTCGCCAGTTTGCTGTATCCTGCCGGTGAGGACCCGGCTGCTGTAACGCGCACCGAAAAACCGTATACTTTCGAGAAGTCGGATGGGCATTACCAGGTAAGGATTCTGTTACCGTTTGCGGCCAAGGGCGACGTGGGGCTTTTCAAGAAGGGCGACGAGCTTGTGGTGGAGATTGGGACGTTGCGGAGGCATATCGGCTTACCGCGGTCGATGGCAATGCTGAATCCCGGGCGTGCACGGCTTGAGCATCAGGTCCTTACGGTGGAAATGAAGGAGGCGCAATGAACGAGCAAGCGAATCAAGAAGCTGCAGGAGAGCGCGGACACCAATGCGTGTGCGAGGAGGTGTTCGGGCAGGTGCAGGATCTTTTTGGCGTTTCGCCCACGGTCCGGCAGCATTTGAAGAATTCGCGGATTGAATTCCTGAAGGCGATTCGCAGCGTGATTGACGAACGGATCGACCGGATGTCCAAGGCGGAGAGCCGCGGCACGCGAGTCTCGGTCGAATAGCCGGGCTAATCGGCGGGTTCAAAGAGCAGCCGGCCTGCGCGGAGCAACTTGCGATGCATGCGCTCCGTGCGGATGCCGAGGCGAGCCTCGCCGTACCAGCGCATTGCGCTTCGCAGGATCAGCAGAAACACCGCCATCAACGAAAACACGATTGTCAGCTCGAGCGACTCGCGCTCCGTGGCCAAGCTCAGCAGTGGCCAACCCTCCCAGCGCGGTACTCCCATTATTTCCCTCAGCCATCGGCCAGCGGGTCCAAAATGCGACAGGCGCACGTGCACAGCGTGATCAAAGACGTAAGCGGGATCGTAGCCGGCGATGTTTTCCGTTGCTGATCGGAAGATAGCGGGGACGGCGAGTTGGTCGGCTGTGAGCATTTTGCTATCGGCACTGCGAAAAATCGTGCGGAATACCGGATCCACGACGATCCATCGGCCGGCGATCAAAACTTCGGCTACAACATGAACAGTGTTGCGGTTCGCGTCAAGCAATAAGAGCCTGCGCACCGTCAGCCCACCCGTATCCGCGAGATTTAAAAAGGCATTCGTGGCCGTGCCGCAGACGTTCAAAAGCGAAGCGTAATTCAGCGTCTCGGTGGGATTCCTGTCATCAGCCATCGACTCGGGTGCCTGATCGGAACGCGCGGGAGCGTGTCCCATCCAATTTAAAATCGCTTGAACTTTCTGAACGGGAGTGGCCGAGAAAGGAATGATTGCGTCCGAAAAGCCCTTCAAATAGCGCTCCGTGGAATATTCCCATGCAGCCGCCCAGAAGACAGCCAGAAGCGAAATCAGTAAGAAGAGGTTTACGGCATAACTGCCTACTCGAAAGGCATCGTGCCCAACGCCGGTTTCCCTGGAGTCGCTGCGTGGCGCTGCCATTCCGGTAACGGTGTCCGAAACCCGAGAGCGGGGTACGGGAAGCGGAGCAGAAGCGCGCGCGACTTTCATTAAACCTCCAATCACCCACAATGCTGCGAGCGGATCAGTTGGAGATCTTCCCAAGGCCAGGAAGCGGCAAACGAACACGACATTCAGGGCTTACTGCACCCGGTTGCAGCGCGCCAGCACCTCAGAATAATAGTTCTCCATTTGACTGCTAAGGGCTCCCCAAGTTAACTCGTCTGCCACTCCCCGGCATCCCGACTTCAGTCGCGCGTACAGCGCTTTATCGAACAAGAGCCGCTGAAGGGCGGCGGCGACCGAGTCACGTTCAATCGAAGTGACGATGCCTGCCCGGCCATCGACAAGCGAATGGATGCCGCACATGTTTGAAACCACCACAGGAATATCACAGGCCACGGCTTCGGCGACGACATTCGCGAAATTCTCATAACGCGAAGCAAGCACGAAAATATCCGAATCGGAGTACATGGCGGCTTTGTCCGCGTCGTAAACGGGGCCTGTGAAAATCACGCGATTCGCAACGTCGTTCACTTCCGCGCACCGTTTCAAATAGTTTACGTAACCCGGTTCGCCTTCGGGTCCAGCGATGACCAAAGTGCCACTCCCAGGGCAGGCCTTCGCGAAAGCTTCGATCAGAATATCGGCGCCCTTGCGCGGAATGAGCCGGCTGAGGAACAGAATTAGTTTATCGTCGGGAGGAATCGCCCATTTTGCACGGAAACCACCGCGACGAGAAACAGCCTCGTCCGCACGATCCACTTCGACGCCGTTGTACCGGATGACGATTTTCTCGCGCGGCACGCCTTCCTCGAGCAGATCCTGCCGCTCCATCTCGGAAGTCGCGACGATCTTCTCCGCGTTTCGCACGTACGACGAGCCCAGGAGGCGATGCCACATGCGCTTCAGCCGGAAGCTCCGATCAATTGGGCGATACATCCCCATCGGCTCGATCACATAGGGAACTCCGTTCCGACGGCAGAAGTAGCTCACTGCGGGTCCGAGAAGATCGTAGAGACCGTAAAAATGAACGAGATCGTACTGCTTCAGCGATGCGCCGCAGAATTTCATCAAACCGGGATTGATTGTGAGTGCCCGAAAGTGACCGACCGTAGGCAGATAGATCGCCTCGACGCCATCTTCCTCGGCGCGCAAACCCCAGCGGCAGCTTTCGACGTGCAGGTTATCCCAGGAACGGCCGCTGAGGCCAAGATCGGCAGTAAGAACACTGATCCGATGGCCGCGATGGGCGAGGCTGCGCGCAAGCGCACGCACCTTAACTACCGGGCCGCCGCGGTCCTGGAAAGGGTAATAGGACTGGACTGTCTTCAATACTCGCATGCGTCCTAGGAATCGCCGGCGCTTTTCTTCCGGATGTGTGGGCTGTCTGTTCGCCTAACAGTTCCCAACAATACTACGGTATTCGAGATCGAACGCTGCTCGCCTGTTTATATTCCGCATTCTTGAAGTAAATGCTCAACATTGGCCTGGAACAAGTCGAAACGGTATTTGTCTCGCGCAATGCAGGCGCCCTGAGCGCCGAGCGCCGAGCGCAAAGACTCGTCTCGAAGCAAGCAGCGCAGTGCACCGGCCAGTGCAGATGAATCGCGCTCGCGAACAAGCAAACCGTTGACGCCATCCTGTATGAGATCAAGCGCACCGCCGCAGGCTGCGGCGACTACCGGCTTGCCAAACGCCATCGCCTCGAGGAAAACGAGGCCGAAACCCTCGCCCGCACTTGGCATAGCAAACACATCCGCACGCGCGTAGCAGGCAGCGAGCTGCTCGCGCGACAGACGTTGCAGGAAATGCACGCTGCGTGCAACGCCCGATTCAGCTGCCAGCTTTTGCAGACGAGGGAGATCGTCGCCGCCACCGACAGCGACTAAATGCAAATCCGGAAATTCCGTTCCAAGTTGCGAAACCGCGCGGATCAAGTCGTCGGTCCCTTTGTACTGTTCAGAGGATGAGGCGCGCGCGATCGTGAGAATCAGTTTGCCGTCGGGAAATTCAGGTGGCAGTGGTAAATCGGCGCGGTCGGTAAGGCAGAGGAAATCGGGATTGAGTGGCCATGGAAGCAGGCGCGTTCTGGATGCATTAACGCGCTGCACCTCGACGAGCTTATGGAGTGTATCCGAGCTCGGTCCGGCAACGATGTGCGCTTCGCGAATGGCAGCTCGCCGAAGAAGCGGCAACGGCTCCCATACCTCGACGCCGTGTGCAAGTACTACGGCGTGCGCGCGCGGCCGCGTTTTCTGCATCCAGACAGCGATCGGCGCAAGGTTGGGATGAGCGGCGAGAACAATGTGCGAGCCGCTTTTTTGCTGCGCCCGCGCTCCACGAATTGCCGCGAGAATGAATTGACTCTTGGCGCGAGAATACCCTTGCACTGCGATTGTGCGCCCCGCTACGGAAAGTTGCTGCGGGCCGGCGGGATCGTTGAGGCCGGCGAAGCTGGCAGACCAGCCGCGGCGCTGCGCGGTTTCGTGAAGAGCAAGAGCCGTGAGGCGACCGGCCTCCTGCACGCCGCCGACGCCGAGGATCTCCGGAAACAGTGCCGTTATGTGCACAGACGCCGAAGGAGGCGCGTTCACGGCCGCTTTGCCAGGCGGGTGCTCTGGCAGGAAAATCTCATCGGTCAGGCTCCAAAGCCTTGGGCATGAGGGGCGAATCGCGCTTCCTGCGCAGAACTTCTTCGAAGATCGCGCGAAGATCTTGCGCGTTGCGCTCCCAGGTGAATTGCTGGACCGACTCTGCGGCATTTCGGCCGAGCGCAATGCGGAAAGCGTCGTCCTCGTAAACTCGCTGAATCAATGCGGCGAGCGTGTCTGCATCGCGGGCGTCCTCCAGAATGAGCCCATTTTCGCCATCACTGATGATTTCCGAGACGCCATTTGCCACGGACACGATCACTGGCAAGCCGCAGGCCATGGCCTCTTCGGAGGCATCGCAAAGTGTCTTCCAGGAGGGCCCGGCGTACAAATCGGCGGCGGAGAAATAGAATTCCACATCCTTGCGCGGCTGAGCAGAAAGTCGCACGCGCTCTGTGATCCCTTTTTCGTTCAAAGCATCCTGATAACCGTTGCCGGACTCGCGACTCACAATCAATAGTCGCAATGGAAGGTCGAGCAGTGGGAACCAATGCCTCAAACAGAACAAGAATACCTTTCTTCAGCAGATCGTTTCCCACGAGCAACAGCACGAAGTCGTGCGCGGCCAAGCCGAGGGACTCGCGTGCGGCATCCCGCATTTCGGCGCGGCGCGATGGGATTGAAACGTGCATGCTCCAACCCCAAATAGAGAATCGGACAATGGCTTCTGCGCTCGGATAAAAGCGCTTCAAATCGCGTTCCGTCTTTTTGGCGATCAGGACTAATTGGCTGTGACGGTTGGAAGGGTAAATCAGGCGCTCGAGAAACATGATCAGTGAATAGTACGCACGTCGATGCAGCAGCCGAGCCCAGCGACGAGCGGGAGTTGAGAATAACTTCAGTTCAGGTCTCGCTTGCCGAAAGAACTCGGCAAACACGATATGAACCGAGATCACGTCCGCATCGACACAGTTGATTCCAGGCGTAAATATGAGGTCGGGTTTCAAGCCGCAAAAGATTGAGTCCCAAACACGGCAAATGTGATTCGCCGCGAACCACCAGGCATAATTGATAATGTGCGGCCCAGGCAATTCCATAATTCGATGAAGGGTGAATTTCGAACGGTCAAAGTCCTCCACTCGCTGGCTATAAACGTGAAGCTCGAATTCGTCGGAGAGGCGCGAGAGCCATTCGATCACGATACGCTCTGTCCCGTGGCTTTATCCAGAAAGGGCGATACGACTGCGATGCGAGGCTTGCCATTCATTCGATATGTCCAATCAGCCTCAAATTACTTCTCTATTTGAGAGTTACGGCCCCGATTCGCAGCACGACGCCCGCGTTTTCACTCTTGCTGATATACGACCTGCCGGTCACCCGATGACGTCCCGTTGACCAAGGCAACAGGGGGCCCCGAAGTTCGAGCTATCTCAGGCAACGCGAAAAGAATCCCGATGAGTAGCCAAAGAAAGATATTGCACGTGTAATTCTCATAGGCGTCCAGACTACCCCACGTCCAGAGGAACAGCAGGATAAAGCAATACCAGGTTATCGAGAGGGCAATTGGAAACAACCTCGTCTGACGAAGACTGCCGGCCACCTTCCAAGCAAAATAGAGAAGCGAAGCACCCCAAAGAATCCACAAAAATGGCGCGAGTATTCCCATTTCGACAATCATCGTGCCGAAGCCTTCTTCCACGGCAGCCGGCATCGCGGATCTTGCCAATCAATTTCTGCACGTACTGAGTGCCCAATGCCGTCGTGCCGATGCCGTTTCCCCAAACCCAATTGGGCTGAGTCAAACGCCTCTAGCAAGTTGTTCACCGGATAATCCCAGGAGCGGAAGCCCAGTTGGTAATCGCTTGAATTTGGCAATAAAGTCTCCGCGTAGAACTGCAACGCGTGCCCGCCTGCTGCGGGAAGAGAAAAAACATCAGGACGAGGGCAGCGGCAACCGCCAGCACTGACCGCCGAATCGCCTTACTCATTTGGTTCGCCCGGCGCGACCGCCATGGCGCGCCCCAGATGAATCCGACCGACAGCAACGCAGCGGTTAAGATCGCAGATACAAACGTGCCACGGCTACCGCTCATAAGAGCAGCAACCCCCAACAACCCCAAGGCCACAAAGATTAATTTGCGACTCTTTTTCGTGTAAAGCAGCAGGAACCCTGCGGCCCCGATCATGATGCAAAACGCGATGGCCAGATATGCAGAATAACGACCGGTACTAACAAATACAGAGTCCGGAAGGTTGAACGCCTGCCCGGAAGCCGTCACCTTTTGGAGGTTGCCGAGTTCTTGCAATTCGGGCGCGAGATTTGCCGGATTTAAGAAGCTGTTACCGAGGACGGATTGCATTATCCCAATCCCGCAGACCACAATCGATAAGATGGCATTCAGGACCAGAAACTTTCGCAGCTCCTCGTCGTTTCGAACCAGCGAATACCCGATGAACATCAGTGGTGCGTAATAGAAATACATCTTGATTCCCAAGAGGCCATACAAAACGCTGGGGGAGTTTTGATTGAAGATTTGAAGCACGGCCAGCCAGAAGAAAATGCTCAGGAACAGAAGGAAAGGCGGCCGAAACACCTTCTCGCGTCCTTTACGAAATGCGGCGAAAAACGAGAGGTAGATCAGCGCGAGAAGGATGTCCTTTCCAAAGAAAAGAAAAAGATTGTTGCCCATATATTTCCTGGCGAGATCCTCGAACATCATCCACACGAAAAACATGTAGAAGCCCGTTCGCCAGTTGTTCAGGATAGCTATGGCAGCGCCGCAACCAATTACGGCGACAGCTAAGAAAAGCAAGTTGCGCGTATCATTCGCATTGAGGAGCCCCGCCACTTTCCATCCCGCGAGCAGCGCGAATACGAACAGGCCTATGCCGATTAGGGTCTGGTTGTTAATGGTGCGAACGCGTGGATTCAACAAAGCGTTTGCCCCCGTGCGCGCCTGCGCTTGTTGCCGCTAATGGTAGTACTCCCGACAGTAAGAAATCACGTCCCGACGGCCCAGCACCTTCTCAGAACGAATCGCGGGCGAGGGATAGAGAATTGGTCCAAAGAGACGCAGAAACAATTGCTCAAGACGGAGGCGGGCAAGTATCAAACTTCGCGCTGCGCGAGGATTTCCGATTAAATTGTGTTTGCGAAGCAAATACCAGCGAGTCTTATAAAAGCGAAGCACACGATGGCGCTGCAGTTGGGTTGTGCCGCCGCCGATGTGAAAGGCTTTGATTGATGGGTCTACGCCACTTTCCAGCCGCTCTTTCGCAGTCTTATGCTGTAATCGACGTCGATATCCAGAAAATCGAATTTCTCATCGAACCCGCCGATTTGCCTGTAGGCAGTCACGCGCGTGGCCATGCACCCGGTAATTACGCAAATATTCGAGGGCTGCGGTTCGCGCTTTGGAATCCAGCCGTGGATCTTTTGACCCAGCAGCAAGCTCCAGCGATCCGGTTCGCTGAAGAAAGATTCGGTCAAACGCCCGTTTTCGTCCTGGGACAAGAATCCGAGCTGGCCCAAATTTTGCTCCTCTTGAAAGCGCTTGTGTACCTGTGAGGCAAATGGAGTGAGCGCATAAGCGTCGGAATCGAACAATACGACGATGTCGCTCTTCATGTGGGCGAAAGCAGCGCCCAGAGCCCTGGCAAATCCGAGATTGGTCTCGTTGCGGATCACACGAATTCTGCTGTCGATGTCCGTAGGCGGCGGCTTCGGCGATCCATCGTCAAACAAGACATACTCTTGAACCGTTTCTCCTTCCAGACGGATCGCGGCATTGAGAGCACGCAGCGCGAGGTCCCATGTGTTGTAGTTCAGCACGAGAACGCCAATCGAAAGAGAAGATTCCGTCGGACTCATCCGAAAAGTCCTTCCCTTGTGTTCAAAACGCACGCAAGGCCGAAGCGGCCCCGAAAGTTCCAATGCGCGAATGCCTGCGATTCTTATAGTGTGCCAAAGGCACTCCTCGCGGCAAGCGCCGAGACTCTCAAGATTGCAGGACCTTTCTATACAGGGAAACATGCGCTTCGACCATGCGATCTGTGTTAAACAATTCCAGGGCCCGAGTACTCGCTGCCCGGCCAAGCTCGCCGGCGATTTGGGGCTTTTCGAGCACTCGCTCCATGCAGTTCGCGAGAGCCGCCGCGTCTCCTGCGGGAAACGTCAATCCGGCGGTCTGCCACCTCCTCGCCTAGACCACCGATATCGGAGGCGATCACGAGTTTTCCCTGCATCATTTGTTCGATCGCAACCAGCGGAGCAACGTCCTCCCAAACAGAGGGCATCACGATCGCATCGGCGCGCCCAAGTGCTTCTGGGACTCTCTCCACGGGAACCGATCCGAGAAATTCCACTCGATTTCTCAAGCCAAGATGCTCAGACAGATTCTCCAGATTCTGACGCTCGGGTCCATCCCCAAGAATCCTTACGTGAAAATCGAACCCCTTCTCCGCAATTTGGCTGGCGGCCTGTAGCAGGACGGGCACGCCCTTTTCAATCACGAGGCGCCCAACATATGCGAAGCAGACGGGCCCATTTTGATTTCTTTCGTAAGCCGGCATCGCGGCGGGCGGCGGGACGCCATGAAAGATCACTTCCGTATTTGGCAAAGCACTCCTGCTTGCAATATGGCGGCTCGGGCCTACGTTGCGAGCTGCGCGGCGGCATAGCCACCGGCGAGGAAACGTCAACAATAACCCTCTCATGCTCCGGACTCGCCCCCAGTCATCCTCATTACAGCGGACGCATTCTCGGTAGTGCCGGGCCATAAAATGGCCCGGGCAAAGCGTGCGCTTAGGGCCATAAAGCAGCATTCCATTTGGGCAAATCGACTGATAACCCGAATGCTCGACGATAACCGGCTTGCGAAATAGCCACGCGAATACAAGGGGCGGAAATGCAGGGCCGGCGGCATGAATCACGTCGGCGCTGCGGACCAATTTCGCCAGTGCCAATTGACTCGGACGGCGAAGGATTCGATAGGGCATGAGACTGTCATTCATCCTGCCGGCAGCAGTTTGGGTCGCGACAGTCACTTCGACCGGACCATTTTTCTCGACTGAAAGCCTGGAAAGTCCCTCCGCAAGCAACATCACGTAGGTCTCGACGCCCCCGGTAGAGGGCGCAAACGCGTGGGTATAGATCAGCACTTTCATCGGCGGCTCAACGCGAGACTCCGTTCAACGGCTTCTATGGTTTTGTCGATTCCGAGCTGGGGCGACCAGGTTTCCATTCGTCGGCGGGCTGCCTCGCCCCATCGTTTCACTGCGCATGGGTCCACAGCCAGAATGCTCATAATCCGGGCGAGCGCATCGACGTCTCCAATGGGATACACGAAGCCAGTCTCGCCTTCACGCACAAGGTCGAGCCGTGCGCCAACGCGATCGCTTACGACAGCGCAACAGCCGCAGAGCATGGCCTCGTTCACTACAACCCCAAACGGTTCGTATTCCGAAGGCAGCACCAAAACATCGGCGGCAGAATACGTTTCCGGCAGCCCGGATTGGTTCACAAAACCCAGAAAGCGGACCCGGTCCGCGACCCCAAGCGATTGCGCTTCGAGTTCCAAATCGCGCCGCAAAGGACCGTCACCGACAAAGACAAGATAGACGTTGGCTGCAGGAACGCGCGCGAACGCACGCAAGAGATCCATGGGCCGTTTCCAGGGCTGGAGTTTCGCGGAGAAAACGAAAACGACCGCTCGCTCGGGCACACCCCAGCGCCTGCGAACGTCAGAGCGATTCGCTTCCTTTCCCCTTTCAGTCCACCAATCGTTGTTCACCACATAGGGAGTGAGCCCGATTCGCGCTTCAGGAATTCCGAGCGAGCGCATTAGGGCAACTCCGCCTGTTGACGGCACGAGCACCTGATCGGCCAGCTTAAACAGCCATGGCCAGAAAAGCCTTTTGACCTTTAATTTCCAACGCTTGCCATCGCGGGGCGCGAGTTGGTGCGCGTCTGTGCCAAACAGAATGGGAACGCCACTCATCTTCGCGGCAACGAGAGCAATCCAGAAAGTGACATACATGTAGCCCGTATAAACCACCACCGCATCGAAATTCCGTGCGCAAATCAGGCTCCAGATTTCTGGATTCATCAACCCAAAAAATGAGCCTACTCGCGGACGGGGCGAACGATTCCGCATCGCGATCCACGGGAATCCTTCGAGCAGCGGAACATCCCATTTCACGGAAACGCCAAAATCCGGATCGACGGCCGCTTCTGCGCCTTGCAATGTGCAGAATGCTACCTGAATTGCGACTCTGGGATCGGCAGCGAACCGCCGAAATATAGGCGACGCGTATTGGACCGGGTGCGAAGCCACGAAGAGCACTCGAAGGGGCTGTTCCTTCATTGCGACAATGCTGCCAGATACTGTTCAGCGATCCGGTTCCACGAAAAATAACTCTGCTGGAGCCGCCGATTGCGTTCGTGAAGGACATTCCACAATCGCCGGTCATTCAAGACTTGGACCAAGTTCCGCGCCAAAGACTCAGAATCGCCAAGAGGGGCCCATTGAATTCCCGCCTGATCGAGCGGAGGGCTCACGCTTCCCTTTTTATAACCGACAATCGGCACGCCGCACGCAATCCCGGCAAGCGCGCTGCCTCGCTGCAGTGTGATTGCACCGCGGACAAACAGGTAAACATCGGCGGATTCCAATTCACTCGCGATTTTATCTGCGCTGAGTACACCTTTCGCGATCACATGCGCGCCGCTGCCCTGCAATAGCGGCTCGATAAGTTGCCCTGCAACCAAAGAATTGCGGCCGCAAAGCACAAGCCGCAGGTCCGGCGATGTTTCCGCAGTGCGCCGGATGCTCGCAGCAATCGCTTCCACTTCGGGCGCCATGTTGGGCGCTCCGGTGACGCCGAACACCACGACCGTTTTACCTGCGTCCGCAGCCTGCCTAGGATTCAGGCGTTCAGGGACATTTGCTCCGATCGGGATGAACTGAGCCTTGGCACAGTCTTGCGGCAACCAAGGGACATTTTCCAGAGGAACAGTAAAAATTGCCTTCGCCGCCGCACGATACAAGCCGCGAATCACTCTTTCCTGGCAGGCACCGCGAATACGATCAATCCAGCGCCGCGAGCCGGATTGGCGCTTATATTCATGGAAAACCACAATGCATCGGCTGCCGCTGCGAGTCAGCGTTCGCACGACGGCCATAGCTCCAAGCGGAAAGCCACGCCGCGACCAAGCCATGCCCGTATATTGAATGAGAATCGTGCGGCCCCTCCAATTTTTGCTTTCGCGCCGCAATTCGCGGAGCGCCGACAGCCATCCTTCTTTGTCCCAGGAAATATGCATCGATTGGATGTCTACTTCCAATCGCGACAGCGCCTGCCCGAGAAACGCGCAGTAATCTGCTACGCCGTCCGTCGGCTCATCGCGCCTTCCCATCAATGCAATCCATTTTTCCACGTGGGCTATTTCTTGCTACAGAGTTGTCCCCGAGGGACATTCGTCCCGAGCTGAAAATGCACGTCACCCTCTATCGCTAAAATTCAAGGTACTCTCAAGCACTTCTCCCAGCACTTCCGTTGTGTGCGATCGCGTGACATCCATTCTCCGCTGGCGCTTGTCGCTGTTTTTCGGCTCATTCAGCGCCATTTCAACAGCACAGGCTAATTCACGAGAAGTTTCTCCCAGATAAATCAGATCCTCAAACTCGCGCAACGAAAGCACGGGCGTGGCAGCGACGGGCATACCCAGGCTGAAATAATCGAATATCTTGAGAGGCGAGCAATGTAGGTTTTTGTCATCGAGGCAGTCATACGGCATGAACCCCACATCAAACGCCGGCAAATACGAGGGAATTTGCGTGGCAGACACCCACGGCAAATCTGTCGCGTTCTCGAGGTGCAATGTCGCGGCGCCTCCGCAACACACAAACTCCCAATCGCGCCGTGATTGAAGTAATTCGGTCAACAAGCTTACGCTCAGCCGTCCATACAACGGCCCCAAATAACCCAGAATTCGGTGGCCTTTCGCCTTCAACTTCGCCAAATCAGCAGCTATTGCAGCTTCTTCATCGTTGGCGCGATGAAGACCATTACTCACCGCATGGTAGACCTGCGGAATTGTGACAATCTTGCCCTCGCCGAATCTTGCTTTCAATTTTTGAGCGACTGTCTTCGGAATCACCAATGTACGATCCGCCATCGCAATTTGTGCGTATTGGTAGGGTTCCGGATAGTCCATACACACATGCACCAACGGCAGTCCGTGCTCCCTCATCGCCTCGCATAGCGGCTCGATTGTCTTAATATGCGAATACACAAAAATAGGGTTCTTTAACCCAAGCTCATCCGCCTGTTTAAGCACTTGCCGCGCTACCATCTTCCACTGCACTTTGCGAGCCGGCGAGAAGGTATTCAACTTCGCTCCAAAGTACTCTGGGCGAAACCCGTGAACGCCTCTCGCGATCTCTCCGATCGAGCCGCCTCTCTTTTTGAATCGTGATGCTGGCACCTCGCAATACAGCACGCGCGCCCCACGCATCGCGATCGCAAGCGCGATCCGCTCGGGGACGTTAAACATCTCCCAGGACCACGTCGAAAATACAATCGCATCACGCATTCATTTCACGAGGCGGATACGCCGCGAGGTGTCTGGAGCCGCAAATGCGCAGCGAACTGCCCGCCAGTGCCTTGTCACCTTCCGTCGGATGGCCGATCCTGCAGGCCGCGCCAGCCGCAGCATGGGACGGTGATCAAGTTCCTTTACAAGCCGCCAGATGTTGACTTTTACATCTAATGGCACCCTCAGGCTCATCACAGCCGGGACCCAATGATTTGCAGCTTCCTCGCAAGCATGGCGAACATCAATCTCATCGGCGTCAACCTGATCTAAAATCCATCGCAGCACACTCAGCTTCTCCTTGACGTCGCGAGCATCAAGGGTTGTGGCCGTCCTCACGGTTGAGGAGTGGTATCGGAAATAATTCAAGCGAGCATTTGCGTAGGCAACTCTGCCGGAGAGCGCCATCGCCGCCCACAATTTCCAATCACCGCACAAGCGTAGGCTTTCATCAGCACCTCCGACTCGCTCGTAGGAAGATTTGCGAAAAACCGCGCCGCTTGCATTTCCAATCACAGGTGAGCGCAATGAATATTTTCGGCAATGCTCGCGCCCATCCATGACGAAATCGGCGCTCCACAATTCCGTATCGAGCTTATCCAAGTGTCTGTCGCCTGAACCGTTGACTGCGCCGTCTGCGTCTACGTGCCACGACCGGCAATATGCAAAGGCGATGCGGTCGTCACGATCCAAAGCTTTCACCAGCACTTCGAGCAGCTTCTCGTCCGCGTAGTCATCTGACTCGGCGATCCAAATATATTCACCTCGTCCCAAACGCACACCCTTGTTCCACTGCTTGAATGTGCTGCCCGAATTCACGTCGTTAAACTCGACACGCACCCGTGGATCATCCGCATACCGCGAGAGTATCGAGCGGCTCTCGTCCGTCGAACAGTCGTCCAAGAGAATCAGCTCAAAATCCTGATATCTCTGGCGCAGAATACTCTCTATGCGCTTGGGCAAATACCGCGCATGGTTATAATTCGGAACGATTATGCTGACTCTCGTCATGGCAGATTGCCGTCGTCTCCGCCCTTGCGTTCTTCGCTGCTCGCCCTAAACACAGTAGCATGATGTGGTTAGCACAATTGGCCTCCGTGCTGAAATACACACTTTCCGCGATGTCTATCTAGTACTACTGTGTTACTAAATTCGACACATTGCGAATCAATCATGTAGCAGCGATTGCGTGCTATTCCCATACACTCTGGCGGCATGAGCGCCTCTTCTTCGGCGCCAGGCAGGCAACAACAACGCTTTGCGGCCTATCTGGACAGCCTGGCGCGAGCCGCAGGGCACGCCGATCGAGTCGTACCGCTGGAATCCTATTGCACCGGTCTACTTCTTCCCGGTGAACGCAAGAGTGTCGAGCCCATGGCCGCGCGATTGGCTCCCCATGATGTGCGGCGCGTGCATCAATCTCTCCATCATTTCGTAGCGAACGCACCGTGGAGTGATGAGGCCTTACTCGAAAGCGTGCGCCACTCTGTCCTGCCGATGATGAAGCGAAACGGACCGGTGTGGCTTGGATCGTGGACGACACGGGTTTCCCCAAGAAAGGAATTCATTCCGTTGGGGTCGTGCGTCAGTATTGCGGACAGGTGGGCAAGCAAGAAAATTGCCGGGTAGCAGTGAGTTTGTCGTTGGCCACCGAACAGGCCAGTCTCCCGATCGCGTGGCGTCTGTACTTGCCAGAGATTTGGGCGGAGGATCAGGAAGCGGCGCAAGGCGACGGGCATTCCGCAAGAGATCACCTTTGCAACCAAGCCGGCGATCGCGCTCAGCAGATTCAGAAAGCGGTGAAGGAGGAAGTCACAACGGCACCCGTGTTGGCCGATGCCGCCTATGGCAACGACAGCCAGTTTCGAGAAGGGCTCACCGAACTGGGTTTAGAGTATGTTGTCGGTGTTCAGAAATCCACGACCGTCTGGGAGCCAGCAATTGAGTTTCCTGTTAACGTATTCATTCAGCGTATTGCTAAGAGGGCATGAATTTCATTACTCGAAAATATTTGATTACGACCCCGGCATAAAAAGTTGCCTTACCAATTTCGCCGCGGTGAAGGATGTTTTCACGCAAGAGACGGTTTAATCTATAAAAATGTATTTGCAAGTTATTTACATGTTCATGCTTTGGCAACGCCGGAATGGGCAGACGGTATAGTACAGTGCGCCCGCAATTATCAATCTTTAAAAAAACAATTCCGGTTATGCCGATTGTCATTGAAAGAAAAATAAATGGCAAAGCTAGTAAAAAAAGCAAAAAAACCTTTAGGGGTTTAAGTTTGAGATCTCTTCGTAGGGAGCTCTTCGGTAGAGACTTCACCGCTTCGACCTTATCAGGTTCCTAAAACAGCTCCATGTTCTAATGGCTGCCCGAATGAAACTAATATAAGAGAATTTTTTACTACCATTAGTCAATCAGAAGATTGCGGAAGAACAAATAAAGAATCATTCGAAAAACTTGGGGCATTTAGTAGAAAAAAATCCATTTCCATCAGTAATTTGCGGAAGAGTTTGTCCACATCCTTGTGAAATTGACTGTAATCGTAATCATAAAGAAGGTCCTGTTAGTATAAATAATCTGGAAAGGTTTGTCGGAGATTTTGCGCTAGAGAATGGTTTTAAATTAAAGATGTTATCCGAAGAAACTTATCCTCAGAAAATTGCTGTTATTGGTGCGGGTCCTTCAGGTTTATCCTGCGCATATCAATTGGCAAGGAGAGGATACAAAGTAACGGTATATGAAGCATTCAGTAAACCAGGTGGAATGTTACGTTACGGCATTCCGGATTACAGATTACCACAAGATATTCTTGATAAAGAAATAAAAAGAATTGAAGATCTCGGAGTTGAAATAAAGTGTAACCAGATTATAGGGAAAGATATTCCTTATGAAGATCTGCAGAAAAATTATGATGCAATATTTGTCGGCATTGGTGCTCATAAGGGAAAACTGCTTGGTATTCCGAACGAAAAAGCTTCAAATGTATTTACAGGAACTGAATTTTTAAATAAAATTAATTCAGGCGAAACGGTTAAAGTTGGCAATAAAGTTCTGGTGTTGGCGGTGGAGATACTGCAATTGATGCTGCACGTGTTTCAAAAAGATTGGGAGCCGATGCAACAATTGTATACAGAAGAACAAGAAAAGAAATGCCCGCAATTGAAGAAGAAATTGTCGGTGCAGAAGAAGAGGGAATTAAAATCGAATTTCTTGCTGCTCCTGTTGAATTTGAAAAAAATGGAGACTTTGTAACAAAAATGAAATGCCAGCGAATGGAATTGGGAGAACCTGACCATTCCGGCAGAAGAAGACCTGTCCCAATTCCCGATTCATATTTTTATCTGGATGCTTCGACAGTTATTGCTGCTATCAGCCAGGAACCGGACTTTTCGGGACTGGATAATCTGCATGAAGGAAAAGATTGGATTAAAACAGATGAAAATTGTTTAACGAAAGTCCCTGGGTACTTATGCGGGCGGTGATGCTCTTGAACTCGGCTTAGTTACAATAGCAATATTTAACGGAAGAAAAGCCGCAGAAACTATTCATAACAGGTTTCAAAATATTCAACAGGAAAAAGAAATTAAACCCCCGGTATTTACTCATGACAGAATGGTGTTAAGCTATTACGAAAGTAAATTGAGAAATGAACCATTTAAACTTAAGCCTGAAGAAAGGCTAAAAGAATTAAATCTTGAAATTACTTCTACTTTAACGGAAGAGCAGGTTATAAATGAAGCGAAAAGATGTATGAGCTGCGGTTCATGTTTCGATTGCGGCACCTGCTGGAGCTATTGCCAGGATCAGGCAATAGTAAAGCCTGTAATTAAACATCAAGCATATAAATTTAAATTAGATTTCTGCAACGGATGTAAAAAATGTGCCGAAAATTGTCCGTGCGGATATATAGAAATGAGGTGAGCTCCGGATTCTCGAAAGAATAATTAAAAAAAAATATATCGGAAATCAAGTATTTATTAAATAAACATACGCGATTGAAATTATTTAAATAAAGAATTAAATATAAAATATTATTAATAATTAACAATATAAAGGAAAGTATTATGCCAATCTTTGAATATCAAGATCTGAAAATTGAAGTTGATGAAGATGGCTTCATTGAAAAACCTGAAGAATGGAACGAGGAAGTTGCAAAAGCTCTAGCTACCACCGAAGACGTCGCTGAAATGACTGAAGCCCATTGGAAAATTGTAAATTATCTTCGTGATTATTATAAGAAATACGGAATAGCTCCGATGATCCGGAAGCTCTGCAAAGAGACGGGATTTTCACTTAAAGAGATTTATGAATTATATCCTTCTGGTCCAGCAAAAGGAGCTTGCAAAGTAGCCGGCTTGGCAAAACCGACCGGTTGTGTATAAATAGGTAATATTCGTGGGTTAAAATTCTGGTTTTTTCGAAAACCTCGAAGGTTAGATATTATTGAGTTTTAAAATATATGCTTAAAGATTTCTAATAGAAAAAAAATCATCGATAGTCGAAAAATGGATTCAATTAATAGTTAAAACTTATCCATCGAAAACTTCAAGTTTTTAAAATCACAAAAAGATAGATTCGGTAATCCTGTCGGGTATATAATATCAAACAGTGCCGAAAAAATATTTGAAGAGATAATAAACGGTAATAATATTGAAAGAATTAAATCATTTCTAACCGATATAATAAAAATAAGAGCTGTGCAGGACTTTTCACCTTCCCAGGCTACGGGTTTTATTTTCTCTTTAAAGAAGATTATTCGAAAAGAAATTGGTCAGGAAGTTATTGAAGGGAAAATTCTATCAGAATAAATGATATTGAATCACCATTGATGAAATAGCTTTAATTGCCTTTGATTTATATATGGATGCAAGAGAAAAACTTTTAAAATCCGTGTAAGCGAGATAAAATCACAGATTAGCTTATAATAAGGGAATGTTAGAGTAGCGGGATTTCATTTAAAATATAGAAATGATATAAAAGGAATTGTGAAGTAATATCTGCCTTTTAATTTTAACATTAATTCAACTTATATCTAACACCCGGTGCGGATTTCTATGAAAGTGGGAATGAAGAATTCTGATTCTAAAAGGAAATAAAATGAATATTATTTTTTCACTTGTTGCTGTTTTTCGCTTAATAGTTGCGGCTATTTTTGGGGCCGGCACATTTAACCTGAATTATCTTTTTGGAATTATAATTCCTTATGCTGCATTAGCTGTTTTTATAGCAGGAATTATTTTCAGGTCATTAAATGGGCAAGCTCGCCGGTTCCTTTCATATTCCTACAGTTGCAGGTCAGCAAAAATCCCTTCCATGGATAAAAAGCAGCAAGCTGGAAAGTCCGAGTACGACATTAGGCGTTATCGGGCGAATGCTGTTGGAAATTTTACTATTCCGATCTTTATTTAGAAACACTAAAGCCGAATTAAAGAGCGGACCCAGATTAGTTTACAGCAGCAGTAAATATTTGTGGCTTGGTGCTATTGTTTTCCATTGGTCATTTTTAATTATTGTCTTAAGGCATTTCAGGTTCTTCATGGAGCCGATTCCTTCATTTGTAATTGCTCTTCAAAATCTTGATAGTTTTTTCCAGGTCGGTGTCCCGGTTCTTTTTGTTACCGATGCATTAATTTCAATGGCAGTTTTATTCCTAATATTTAGAAGAATTATTGATTCAAAGATAAGATATATCTCTTTAGCATCGGATTATTTCCCGTTATTCTTGATCTTAAGTATTGTAGTTACCGGGATTTTAATGCGTTATTTTTATAAAGTTGATATTATAAAAATAAAAGAATTAGCTGTCGGTCTCTTCAGCTTTTCACCCTTTGTTCCCGAAGGAATTGGAGTTTTATTTTATATCCATTTATTTTTAGTATGCAGCTTGATTGTATATATCCCATTCAGCAAACTGCTGCATATGCCTGGAATATTTCTTTCTCCGACAAGAAATCTGGCAAATAACAGTAGAATGAAAAGACATATAAATCCCTGGGATCGTCCTGTTAGAGTTCATACTTACGAAGAATATGAAGATGAATTCAGGGATAAGATGAAGGCTGCGGAGTTACCTTTAGATAAAGAATAGGATTGAAAATGAAAAATTTTAAATGTTAATGATATGCAGAGTTCAAATAATAGATTATAACCTTATCGAATATTTTTAATTGTTAATTATTTATAGATACAATGTCTGAAAAAAAAATAAAACCTGAAGAAATAGCCGGAGATATAAATTATGAACCTGAGCAAAGAGTCTGGCTGAATCCTGCTGTTGAGTTTAAACATGGAGTATACAATTACAGCGGGGTTCCAAAAAATGTTGAATACCTGGAACTGCCGAATCCCAGGAAATGGCAGCCGACCGATCCGGATTGGCAGCTGCCTGAGAACTGGAAACAAATTATTCTCGAAGGTTTACGGGATAGGTTAAATAGATTTCGCTCACTTAAATTGTTTATGGATATTTGTGTCCGGTGCGGTGCTTGTGCAGATAAATGTCATTTCTTTCTGGGTTCCGGCGATCCTAAAAATATGCCTGTTCTTAGAGCCGAACTTCTAAGATCTATTTACAGAAATGATTTTACTCTTGCCGGAAAACTTTTCGGTAAATTTTCAGGTTCACGTGAATTAACTATTGATGTATTAAAAGAATGGTTCTATTATTTCTTTCAATGCACTCAATGCCGGCGATGTTCGGTATTTTGTCCTTATGGTATTGATACTGCAGAAATAACAATCTTAGTAAGAGAGCTTCTTAATCTGATCGGGATTAATATCGATTGGATTATCACACCGGTTGCAAATAGCTTCCGGACCGGAATCATCTTGGTATTCAGCCTCACGGTTTCAAAGACAGCATTGAGTTTGCAGTTGATGAATTGGAATCCCTCACAGGGATAAAAGTGGATGCCCGATAAATAAAAAAGGGGCTGAAATTCTTTTTATTGCTCCGTCTGCAGATTATTTCGGTACTCCCCATTATTTCACCTTACTTGGTTACCTTGCTTGTTCCATGAAATAGGATTGGATTATACCTGGAGTTCATATGCGTCGGAGGGGGGCAAACTTCGGATCATTTATTTCCCATGATTTGATGAAAAGCTTAAATGCGAAAATGTATGCCGAGGCAAAACGTTCGGGAGTTAAATATATAATCGGCGGAGAGTGCGGGCATATGTGGAGAGTAGTAAATCAATATATGGATACTTTAAATGGACCTGCCGATTTTTTAGAAGAACCGGTATACCATATCACAGGAACTAAATTCGAAAATACTATTTCAACAAAAATGGTTCACATTTGTGAATTTACTGCCGACCTTGATTAAAAATAATAAAATTAAGCTGGATAAAAACCGTAACAATCATCGAAGAATAACATTTCATGATTCATGCAACCCTGCACGTGCTTTAGGTTTGATTGAAGAACCGAGATATATAATTAAAAACGCTGTAATTATTTCTTTGAGATGCCTGAAAATACAATTAAAGAACAAACATTCTGCTGTGGAAGCGGAGCAGGTTTGGGAACTGATGAAAATTTGGAAATGAGAATGAGAGGGGGGCTGCCAAGAGCTAATGCTGTAAAATATGTTAAAGAGAAAAACGGTGTTAATTTCTTAGGATGTATTTGCGCTATCGACAAGGCAACGCTGCCCCCGCTCATGGATTATTGGGTAGGCAGCGTAGATGTTGGCGGTGTTCATGAGTTAGTAGGCAATGCTTTGGTTATGAAAGGTGAAAAGGAGCGTACCACAGATTTACGCGGTGAAGAGTTAGCGGGATAATTATTTTTGAGTTTCTAGGTACTCTGTGCTCTCCCTAAAAGTTACACAGAGGACTCAGAGAAGACACAGAGAGCCGCAGAGAAAGAGAAAATGGAATTAGAAATGTTAAATGAATTAACTAAAAAAATTATTGGTTGCGCTATTGAGGTTCATAAACTACTTGGTCCCGGCTTATTGGAATCTGCTTATGAAAAGTGTACTAGTTATGAATTAACAGCTAATGGATTATTTATTGAAAGGCAAGTTTCTATACCTGTTATATATAAAGAAGTTAAACTTAACGTAGGTTATCGTATGGATATTTTAGTAGAAAAAGAAGTAGTTGTTGAATTAAAATCTGTAGAATGTTTAACGCCGGTTCATGAAGCACAAATTTTAACTTATTTAAAGTTTGCTAATAAAAGAATTGGTTTATTAATGAATTTCAATACATTAAAATTAAATTGATCAATTAAGAAGATTTATAAGATAATTCCTCAGTGGCTCTCTGGATACTCTGTGCTCTCTGTGTTCCACTTTTAAAGCAGTTACACAGAGGGTTCAGATAAGGCGATACAGAGCCGCCGAGAATTTGGGAGAAAAAACTCGATGTATGATAAAGGGAAAATAATAGCAGGTTTATTAATCTTTGTCGGGCTCTTCACTTCACCGATCTGGTACATTTTTAAATGGGAAGGCAGCACTTAAACAACCCGACCTTCTCCTTCCTTCAAAAGAAAATCAGAAACTGTGCGTTGCAGATTCAACATATATGAGGACCAATCATATGGTCCTATTAAATGAATGGAGGTCTGAAGTTGTGAGAGAAGGGAAGAGAACCTATATCTCAAATGACATAAGAGTTTTGATATGAGCCTTACAAAAACCTGTTTAAACTGTCATTCAAATGCATCGGAATTCTGCGATCAATGCCACAGCTATGTCGGAGTTTCTCCTTATTGCTGGGACTGTCATTCTGAACAATTACATCCTACCGGACCTGGATTGGTTTCCAAAAACGGAGTGAGGACAATGAATAAGAGCAGAAGAAATTTTCTTAAAATAGCCGGGATAACTGCAGTTGGTATAACTTCGGATAATATCTAATGCCCGTGACTAAAAATACAATATCTAAATTAACGAAGGCGCGGGTCCGAGCAAAAAGAATAGTAAAAACAAAAGTTGTTAAAAAAGAAAGACTTGCGATGGTTGTGGACTTGAGAAAATGTATATCTCAGAAAGGATGCACAAAATGTATCGATGTATGCAACAAAATTCATAATATCCCTGATTTTGGCGAGTCAAAAGATGAAATAAAATGGATTTGGAAAGAACCGTATGAAGATGCCTTTATTGACCAGGAAAATTATTATATGACAGATGAACTTAAAAGTAAAAAAGTTCCTGTTTTTTGCAATAACTGCGATAATCCGCCATGTGTGGAAGTCTGTCCACACAAGCGACTTTTAAACGTGATGATGGGATTGTAATGATGGATTGGCACAGATGCATCGGATGCAGGTATTGTATGGCTGCCTGTCCCTATGGTTCAAGAAGCTTTAATTGGAGAG
Source organism: uncultured Acidobacteriota bacterium (assembly GCA_963753205.1). Lineage (GTDB taxonomy): Bacteria > Acidobacteriota > Terriglobia > Acidiferrales > UBA7541 > Palsa-295. Next base: position 87,032 of record CAVWBL010000015.1, read on the forward strand.
ATCCGAAACCTTTTATCAAGGATGTCAACCCTGAATTTCCAACCCGGACAAAGGGTGTGGTTGAAAAATGTGAATTCTGTGATGAAAGATTATCCAGGGTTTGCCTCCTGCTTGTGTCGAAGTATGTCCGGAAAAAGCATTGGTCTTCGGGAATCTGAACGATCCTGAATCTGAAGTAAGAAAATTATTAAAAGATAATTTTTCAATAAGGCGGAAACCTGGTTTGGGAACAAACCCTGAAATCTATTATTTAGTATAAGGTTTAATATGTTAGAACATGCATTAAAAGGAAATAAAAAATATTGGGGATGGTTATTTCTTTTAGGTCTCCTAATAGCAATTGGTTTTTATTTTTACTTAAGGCAATTAAATTATGGATTAGGGATAACCGGAATGAGCAGAAATGTTAGCTGGGGATTATATATTGCTCAATTCACTTTTATAGTTGGAGTAGCAGCTTCAGCCGTAATGGTTGTACTGCCGTATTACTTGCACAATTATAAAGAATTCGGGAAAGTTACAATACTTGGTGAATTTCTTGCAATTGCTTCAGTTATTATGTGCATCCTTTTTGTTACGGTAGATCTGGGTCAGCCTTCAGAGTTGCCAATATTTT
>CAVWBL010000016.1:0-20391 GCA_963753205.1 uncultured Acidobacteriota bacterium
CCATTTCCAATGATCTCAAAGGCCTGAACCATGGGTATGCCCGCCGACATCATAGTCGCGAGCTGACGCGAGAACACCGCTATATCTTGGGGCTGAACCTTCCCGCCGCCGCGCATTTTGCTCTGGGTCTTGACTCTGGTGGCGCGCCACGCCCTGCCGTCTTAAGTCGGCGCGCAACGCCTGCTCGTTTGCCGCAAGGGCCTTACCGCGCACTTTGTGGCCGCGTTTGTCCTTGCCCTCCCATAAAAACTGGGTTTCTTTCTTGCTCGCCGTTGCAGAAATCGCCATAAATCAGTCCCTCGCAGTCACTGCCTATTCGATGGTGACGCTGTTTACTTCTTCCAAACTGGTCAAACCGGCCTTAACCTTTTCCAGTCCCGATCGCCGCAGGTTCCAGACGCCATCCTTGACGGCCTGATCGTTGACATTCATCGCGCCACCGCCTTCCATGATGATGCGTCCGATCGTTTCGGTGACCGGCATGACCTGATAGATTCCCAGCCGACCCTTGTAGCCGTCCGTGCACTGGGCGCAGCCGACAGCCCGGAAAACCCGAATTCCATTGGCGATGTCGGCCGAATTCGAAGCCCTCTTTCTTGGCGGCTTCAGCCGGAATATCGATGGGCTGCTTACAGTTGTTACAAAGCTTTCGCGCCAGTCGTTGCGCGATGATGAGGCTCACCGAGGTGGCGATTGCATAAGGCTTGACGCCCATATCGACCAAACGAGTCAACGTCTGCGGGGCGTCGTTGGTATGCAGCGTCGAGAGCACCAAGTGTCCCGTTTGCGCGGCCTTGATGGCGATCTCCGCGGTTTCCAAGTCTCGGATTTCGCCGACCATGATGACATCGGGGTCTTGGCGCAGGAATGCTCGCAAGCGCAGATGCAAAGGTCAGCCCGACCTTGTTGTTGACGTTTACCTGGTTGATTCCGGGCAGATTGATTTCCGCCGGGTCCTCCGCGGTCGAGATATTGGTGTCCTCGGTATTTAGAATATTGAGCCCAGTGTACAGCGACACGGTCTTGCCGCTGCCGGTGGGGCCTGTGACCAGGATCATGCCTTGCGGCTTGGCCAGGTATCTGAGGTAAAGTCTCGCGTTGAAATGGCTCGTAGCCGAGCGCATCGATGCCCAGCATCGCGCTGGAAGGGTCGAGGATACGAGTGACGACCTTTTCGCCAAATAGTGTCGGGCAGGTGCTGACGCGGAAGTCGATGGCTCGATTCTTCGACAGACGCATCTTGATGCGACCGTCTTGCGGCACGCGGCGCTCGGCGATATCGAGTCGCGACATGACCTTGAGGCGAGCGACGATCTTGACCGCCAATTGCACCGGCGGCAGCGGCGACTTCCTTGAGCACGCCGTCCGATCGGGTGCGGATGCGGAACGATTTCTCGTACGGCTCGAAGTGGATGTCCGAGGCGCCTTTCTTGATGGCGTCCAGCATGATCTTGTTCACGAAACGAACGATGGGCGCGTCTTCGACGTCGTCGCGTCCGAGCGCCTCCGCATTGGCCTCCTCGTCTCCGCCGGTGACCTCCAGATTCTCGAGATCGAAGTCATCGTCGGTCAGGCTCGGCATGACCGATTCGGCCTGATCGATGGCCTTGTTCACGGCCTTCTGAAGCTTGTCGTCCTCGACAACGACAAACTCGATGCTCATGGAGGTCTGAAATCGGATCTCGTCGAGGGCATGCAGGTTCGTTGGGTCGGCGACCGCAAAGAACAAGCCGCTTGCCGCGTTTCATCAAGGGCAGAACACGATGCTTCTGCAGGAGCTTGTCGCTCACCGCGCGGACGGCCTCCGCGTCGGCGGTGATGGCATCCAGATCCAGCAAAGGGACTCCGAACTCATTGGAAGCGGAGATGGCAATATCGCGTGCGGTCGCCAGGTTCGCCGAAACCAGATGGGTCACCAGATTGGCGCGCTTTTCCTTTGCCTTGACGATAGCGTCCTGCATGGCGTCTCATCGAGAAGGCCGTCCTGCACAAGTCGCTGGGCCAGGCCGCCCAGCGCCTAGTCGACTGGTGCTTCCCGCACGCAATTGCGTTATCATTCATGGACTTACATTAAACCCCATGGCGAATCCTCGGGCTACTATCGGTAGCTTCAATCGAGCAATTGTCAAATCAGCCAGCGATGGTCGCATATTGCGGGTGGCCCGCTCGTGATACTGATCGCAAAATAGCAGCCTTCCATTCGGCGGGATTGCACATAACCGCTCAAAAGAAGAAGCCCCTCCGGGGAGGGGCTTCCGTAGCTGCATATGCGTGGCGTAGAAACGCCGCAGCCCAAGTTATTTGCAAGAAGACGGCGTGTACTTGGCCAGAGAGTTCCGTTAGCAATGACGCCCAGGTTGATTGGCAGTCGCGGTGGCATTGTCACCGTCGCGCATGCCCAGTCGATATTGCCCGAAAGGCCGGCCTGCTAAGCACTGCCCCGTTTATGTTGGGAGACAACGTCAAGGTTTACCGGTGATCTGCGGAACCGCAGCCGAGGTACGTGACCGTAATCAGACCCGAGTGCGGCAATCACAACCGACGCTCACATATTTCGTAGCTGTAAGTCGGAGTCCAGCTGCCGCCAAAGCCGATACGCCGGCACCAAATCGCCCGACTGGTAGCCTTCAGCGACCGCGTCTTCGCCGCATCCGCAAGATCAATGCCTTCTGTCACTTTCGCGCGAATCGTGTAGTCCTGATACGCCGGGATGGCGATCGCCGCCAAGATGCCGATGATCGCAACCACGATCATCAATTCGATAAGGGTGAAACCCTGTTGCACTTTCTTAAGCATTTTGACTCCTGTTGAAATCAATCTTGAACAACGGCCCACGCCGGTGATATGAGGAAAGCAAGGGGTGTGCCAATGCCAGGCCATCATGGCTAACATCATAAAATATAAAGAATTTACCGAATACCAATGACAGTTATTTGACATAGAATCGTCGTCTTCTGGCGCCGCAGTTGGCGCACGCCGTCACCCACTGACAATTTTTGTCACTGGCCACGAATGTTTCTAGGCTCGAAGTCCCTTCAGCGGTCCGATGAACTTTTCGTAGTGGCGCCAACGCTCAACTGACCGCGTGTAAATCTTCTGTCGAACCTGCCAAGCGCTGGCAGTATTGACGGCACGCTCGGTCTTCTCGAACGATAGGCAACGATCATCCCACTCAAGTCCCAGGAAATCCAAGATCCGACGTGTCCAGGTGACTTGGTCGACAACCAGTTCCTCGTAAGGCACCTCGAGTATCGTTCCTGCGGGCAGCGCTGCAATCCAATGCTTCATCAATCGCTGATGCACGCGATAATAGTCGGCAAGGTCAGATAGGTCCCTGGTGAAGCTCATACCCCCAGAGAAATTCTGAAAATAGCAGGAAAGGCAGGTGTCAATGGGATCTCTGCGCGTATAGATGATGCGCGACTTCGGGAATACCGAGTGCAATAGACCAATATAGTCGCAATTGAATGTGGCCTTGTCGACGACACGCAGCGCGCCTGGACCGTGGAGCGCGAGAATGCTCAAGTAGTCCTCGGCGAGCTTTTTCCTGACGGAGTCGCCAAGGATTCCCTGCTGTAACTCAGCTCGGTTTGTGCGTCCTGTATCAAGCCAAAACTGTAATTCGCCTGCACCCTTGGCCGACGGGTGTGAGGCAATGATTTGCTCGACCAGCGACGTGCCGGAACGCGGCATTCCCAAGACGAAAACCGGTTTCATGGAGGCGGAGCCGACAGCCGCTGCCCCCGCCAGGGCCTCGCGCGAGTGACTGCGAATCATGCCGTCCGCGAAACGCGACTGCGCTTCTCGATCGTATTTTTGCGTCACTTTTTTCAGCAACCCGTTGGCGCGTTCGTAGTTCTGGAAGGCTTGCTCAAAATCCCCGACGTCATCGCAATACTTGCCAATCGCAAAACGCAGTTCGGCTTCCTGCCACAGGGAGATCCCACTTGAGGCGATCTCCTCCGCCCCCTTGAGCCATTCGCTGTCGGCAACGGTCATTCTGCGAATGCTGTTCATGGCGGCCCAGCCGCCCGGCAGTTTGGGTTCAATTTTCAATGCGCGTTTGATAAATGCTTCAGCTTCTGCGAAGTGTCCCTCTGTGCGCGCGACCTGTCCGAGACCAAGCAGCGCCTCAGCGTGACGAGGTTCGACCTTGAGCGCCTTTTGAAAGGCAGCCTTGGCTTCCCGCAAGCGACCCGCGAAGGCGAGCGACAAACCCAGCTTGCTGCGCGCATCTGCGTATTTCGGATTTAATTTCAGAGCGCGACGCAAGTATTTCTCGGCTTCCGGCGGGTCACTTTGCAGAACTGTCGCGAGATTGCAAAGCGTCGATGGGGACATGGGATTGATTTCCAGACTCTGTCGATAACATTGCTCAGCCTCTTCGTAGCGCCCTAGGCTGAATAATGCCACGCCGAGATTGGCCAGGGCCTCTGGATGCTCAGGCCGCAGTTCCAGCAATTGCTGATAGTGCACCACGGCGTGCGCATGTGCGCCTTCTTCGAGACTCCGATTGGCCTGATCGAGCAGATGCTGCAATTGATCGGAATTGACGCGACGGGATCCTGAGTCGCTTGTCTTCATTTCCTCCGGTTGATTCTGCGAAAGATACAATATCAGCGACTGGGTTACCTCGTTGGCGACGGTGGGTTCAACGCCCTTCTCGATCAATCTCCATTTGAACGAGTTCGCAAACTTTGCCTTCTTGTAGAAGTTCAAACGCAGCGCGCGCACTTCCCGGTCGGCGCGCTGCAGTAGCTCTCGCAGCGCGCCTGCCTCCGCTTTGCGTTCAGCTTTGGCGCCGCGCAACTCCGCGGTCGGTGCTATGGAGTCGGCAAGGGCGATGCCAGCATTTGCTGCTTCGCGTGCATTGAACCATTCGAGCAGCATCGTTTTAATCCGTACGAGTTTAGTATTCGACTGCGATGCCGCGGAATCACGAGTGTCCCTGCGGCCTTTACGAGGGACATTATCGAAATTTATTCTCGGTTGCTATGTCAAATGACCATCAACATGACATTTGTCACAATTTCATTCAATCCCGAGCTTCTTGATTCGGTACCTCAGCGCCCTGAAGCTCATGCCGAGCACCCGCGCAGCGGCGGTCTTGTTGTACCTCGTTTGTTCCAGCGCCTTCAGAATAGCGTCGCGCTCAATATCTTCAAGATGGTCGCCTAGCGCGCCGGCGGAGGCCGCATTCGCACTTCCATCCGCGACTCGCCCTGAGGTAACTGCCACCGGGGAGGGACGCAGTTGTATGTCCGCGACGTGTATTTCCCCGCTGGTAGTCAAGGTGATTGCCCGCTCGAGAATGTTTTCGAGCTCTCGAACATTTCCCGGGAACGCGTAGGTTTCGAGGGCATTCAGGGCGTCCTTGCCCAGCAGGAGCGGCGCGGTCTTCATGCGGCGTCCGAGTCTCCGCAGTATTGCCTCGGCAAGTTCCGGAACGTCCTCAGGTCGTTCCCGCAGCGACGGCACCCGCAACTCGATGACGTTGACGCGATAGAACAAATCTTCGCGGAATTTTCCTTCAGCGACGAGCTGGGCGAGATTCTTGTGAGTGGCTGACAGGATTCGTATGTCGATGCCGACCTCATTTTGTTCACCGACCACCCGCACGGTCTTTTCCTGAATGACGCGCAGCAGCTTGACCTGCATGTGCAGCGGCAGATCGGCAATTTCGTCTAAGAACAGCGTGCCGCCTTCGGCGGATGGAATCAGTCCTTTCTTGTCGCTGACCGCGCCGGTAAAGCTGCCTCGCTTGTGACCGAATAGTTCGCTTTCCATCAGTTCGGTCGGGATCGCACCGCAGTTGACAGGCACGAAGGGGCCGTCGCGGCGAGGGCCGGACTCGTGGATTAGCTTGGCGACCAACTCTTTTCCCGTGCCTGATTCGCCGAAAATGTGCACGGGTGCCTGACTTCGTGCAACGCGGGCGATCATTTCTCGCATCTGCTGCATGGCCGTGGACGATCCAAGCAATCGGGGGCCAAAAACACTGGTATCCGTATCCAACGGCCCCGATAACTTGATGGCGGTAGCTACGAGTTTGCGCAGGCCTGCGAGATCCAAGGGCTTGGAGACGAAATCAAAGGCGCCAAGCTTGAGCGCGCGGACCGCGGTTTCCATATTGCCGTGTGCGGTGATCACTGCAACAGGGACACTTGGGGTGTACTGCTGCATCCACTGAACCAGCTCCAACCCATCGCCATCGGTCAGCTGCATATCGGTCAAACACAGATCGAACTGCTCTGTTTTGAGCAAGCGTTGCGCCATGGCACAGTGTGTTCGCCGTTCGCGGATTTAACTGCATGCGTTGCAGGGTGATGGATAGCAACTCGCAGATGTCGGGTTCATCATCGACCACCAAGACAGCGGGATTTGGCATGGGGCATATTCTAGCGTCAGCGGCCCGATTGGGCGGCTAGGAATGATGGAAAACCTTATCGATGCTGCCGCGGTCAGGGCCGGGCCGCCAAACAAGCGGTGATTACGGCTGGAAACCTGATAACTTCGTCCAGATAGTGCCCCGCGCGACAAATCTGTAAAAATGGCGAGAACGATCACATTTCATCGATGCAAATGGGTTCATCGTCTTAATTTTGGGGGAACAGGGGTAGTTGATGGGGGCACTGCTGAAACCTTCCAGTCGGGACGGCTTTGACGGCTGATCTTTGCCAGGCCGAGCGCCCTCCATGGCTCACGGTGATAATACCCTCTTACTGCGGTGAGCGATGGATCGGTGCCGCCTTAGCTTCGCTAGCCTCGCAGGAGGTGGAAGGGGTCGAGGTTTTGCTGATAGACAGCAGCCCAACATCTGCAACGCGCGATATTGCACAAGGCTATGTTGATCGGCTGCCGCTGCGGGTATTCGAGCGTTGTGACCTTTTTTCATGGCAAAGCAAGACGAATTTCGGCGTGGAACTGTCCAAGTCCAGGCACGTTTGCTGGCTGGGGGTAGATGACATCTGGCTTCCCGGCCGCGGGGCTGCGGCTAGGACCTGGATAGAGTCCGATCCTCAGGCTGCTTTGCACCTCGCACCGAGCGCGATTATCGACAAAGACGGGCGAAAACTGGGCGTTTGGCGCTGTCCGTTGGCCCCAGATGGCAAACTGTCATCGGCTCTGGTGACGGAACGGTTGCTGGTTCAAAATTTTATCGCAGCACCCGCACCTATTTTCCGCCGCGACGCTTGGCTTGACTGCGGCGGTTTGGATGAGAATCTCTGGTACACCGCAGACTGGGATATTTGGCTGAAGCTGGTTGGCTGCAGTTCCGTTTACTATCATGACTGCGTCACCGTGGGGTTCCGTATACACAACGACTCGCTAACCGCGACCGGAAGCCGCCATGCCGAAAAGTTTGCGCAACAGATGGAGATCGTTCTCCATCGACACCTTGGCAAACTAGGTGGTGGTCTGCGCGAAGAAGTTGAGCGCGCAGGACGCGCTTCGATCACGGTCAATACAGCGCTGGCCTTGGCTTCCGCCGGCCATCCGAGTGGTCTATTGCGTGCAGCCTCGCAGATAATGCGGCTTGGGCCCGCCGGTATGCGCCGCTATTTTCGCGACTCCAGGATATTGGAGCGGCTGGCGCCTCGCATGCGTGCGAAACTGACGGGTGCATTCTGACGTGAAAACAGGCCCTTTCATTCGCGGATTGTTTGGTCCCTACGAGAACCGCATCAGCGAAGCCTACCGCTCGATCTACATTGACATCGATGCTTTTGTCGAACTGATGCTTCAATGGAAGCCGACTGCGAACGTGATTCTAGAGGTAGGATGCGGGGAGGGTGCAGTTACCGGGCGATTGAATGCCTTCTATCCGGGCGCCAGGATCACCGCTATAGACATTACTCCGCGGATCGGACGTTTGTATCGAGGACCGCGTGCCGATGTCCGATTTATCCAGAGCAGCGTCTTGGAGCTTGCCGCTAGGGAACCGGGGCAATTCGATCTGGTGGTACTCAGCGACGTTCTACACCATGTTCCTGTCGAATTGAGGCAAGAATTGCTCGATGCCATACGGATCGCCATGGCTCCGCAGGGGACTTTTGTTTTCAAGGATTGGGAACGGAATTCCGCGCCGATCCATTGGCTGTGTTATGCCTCGGACCGCTGGCTCACGGGGGACCGGATCAGTTACATGACGCGGGACGAAATGCGCGAACGTCTTGCAATTAGCTTCGGTGCGGCTTCGCTAATCGCCGAGGCGAGGGTTAAGCCATGGTGGAACAATATTGCCACCTTGGTTCGCCTGCCTAATTAAATCTCGTAGGCTTACGATAGCGCGCCTCGAAAAAACTGCTTTGGAGCGGCGCTTGATGCGAAAGCTCACAGGCCCAGCCAGGCGGGACCGGATAGTCTTCTTGCCGGATGACAACATTCTCGAACAGTATGGCACCTCGTTTCCACTGCTTGAAGTAGAACAATCCTCCTTCTTTCAGCAAGCGATCGAATTGAGAAAAGTAGAAAGCGATTTGCTCGGGGCGCATTTCATGTAGCGAGGAAATATTGATCGCGAGGTCGGCAAGGCTGTCAGGAAGCTTGGTGATTTGTGTTGAGAGAAAGAACGCAATGTCGCTTTCCCGGAACTCAATTTCGACCTCCTCAAAGTTTGCAAATTCTCGGTAGCGAAATATGCGATGGTTGGGGAACTGACGACGCAAGTACGTCTCTGCTACCCAGAGTGCGGGGGGAATATCAACGATGACGTACTTGATGCCGGGCCGCGTGGCTAGAAGTGCAAAGGCATTGCGCCCGTAGCCGGCGCCGAGTTCGAATACGATCGAACCGGGCGCTAGGCCCGCTCCCATCGAGGAGGATTCCAGAATGGAACTTGCCAAGTCTTGCGATATCAGCGCTCCCGACGCATCGTGGATCTGCGCCGGATTACCGTCGGCAGGTTCGCGCAGCGCGAGCAGATTGGCATCAGACACGAAGGATCTTGTGAATTCCCATGACGCTATAGTCAGGAAGTTGTAGAGCAGAGACTGGATCCAATTGAAGGAAGAAAAGTACTCGTGTTTGGGTGAAAGCAAAGCCTTTTTGAGACAGCCAATGCTGGTGCGCAGCGGCAAGTGTCTCAGAAGAAAGCGAAACTGAGCGTCCCAAGGGAGGATTCGTACAAAAGTAAAGTAATTAAGGGCAATCGTGCGCTTAAAGTTATCGTAACCGTGCTCTTGCAACTGAGCCAGGTTCATCTTGTTAAGCTCCACCCAATACTTGGACGGCCGAGCTCGAACATCACCCGACTCGAGCGACGCGAACATGGCAGCTACGCGCTCTGCATCTTCGGGCGCCAGGCGACGGGAACCAGACGCTTGCTGTTGCTTTATTATCATTTCTTTGATTTTGGCGAATGCCATCGGTAGTGTCTCCTGCATGCAGGTGCGCGAATTTGCCGACGTGTGATGCCTGAATTTACAATCCGTCAAGGCGTCGTGGTGATGCCCAGACTCACGCATGTAACGCCTATTGTGATCAGGCAAATGCCAAACCACTGCGCATTTGTAAGAGACTCGCCGTAAATTGCCCAAGCGCAAAGTGGCATCAGCGCATAGAAGCCGGCGCCGACGCTCGCGGTGGCCACGCCGAGTTTTTCCCGTGAGATAAGCACGATCCACAATATGTAGCCCAGTCCCTGGATCGCGAGTGACGCGTACATCCAGGGCGAGGTGAGAGCATCAAATATAAATTTCGACGCCTCCCCCAACGCCGCTCGACCACCCAAAGTTGCGAGCGCGTGTTTAAGAAGCAGCTGCCCGACGACGGCATTTACGGTTACGACGATGATCAATACGTATGTTGGCATAGAGGTTGTTACGTATGTTGGCATAGAGGTTGTTTATTGGTTCGATTTCAGAACTTCCACAAAGTAGCGACCATTTCGACGTCCACAGGCAAGCCGCGGGGGCGCTTCTGTCCATTGGCTTTCGAGGCCGAGACTAATCGCCGCGCCGCTTTGGGGCGGGTTAATGAACTTCACGGAGCCGTGGCTCGCCAACAGTACAATATCGGTATTAACGTAGACACGGCGCCAGCCTTCTCGATCGTGTTCTGTGCGTAGCCGCCGTGGCTGGAAAAGTTTCGGACAGGCATCCTCAAGGCGATTGAATACTACGTCGACACCTCGCTCGCGAGCGATCTCAGCAGAATCGGTGCTGTGGTCTGGTACTATGCGACAGCTGATCAGATAGCTCGTGTCCGCTTGGGGCGCAGCGGGGCGAACAGGCTGAGTGGCCTGCAATCTTCCGATAGTGAATTCGAATTCGGGAGGCAAGCCGTGCAAGGCAATTCTCACGCAGTCGTCAGGGTCGATGCGGAGGCTAAAGCGCGCTAGCGCATCATTGACCGGGAACTGATAGTCAAGCGGCAAATTCGCGGCCTCCGCCTGTGTGGCACGCCAGAGTACGCGCAGGTGCGGAGCATATCGACGAATCAGCGTCTCGATTCGCGCTCCAGTCGCTCCATCTGGCCCGAGCACATACGCCCCGGAGAAATTAACCAGTCCCGAACCCCGGGCTAGATAGGCTGCAATGAAAGAATTCGATTGCACGCCGGCGGTGAAATAAAGATTGGGCTCGGTCGCCAGCTTCTCCGGGATCTCGATGTCGAGCCACTGGCGATCCCACGGCATCCCATTCCACCGATGGTCGGCTCCATAGCAGAGCTGGATCGTCTGAGCGCCGAGAATTGCGGCAAGAGCGTAGTTGCGCAGCTTCGGACGCGAGGCGAAAAGTCGAAAGACTAGCGCCACGATCACGATGCCAGCGACACTGGCCATCGGCAAAAAGTAGCGTCCATTGCCCGAAGCAGTTAGCCACAACGCCCAGTCCGTCGCGAAACCGCAGCCGAGAGCGGCCAGCACCCGAGCCGCCGCCGGTTCGAGCGGCGGCGCGTAAGTCGAAGAGTGCGCAAAACGTTTGCTCAGCCAACGCAATAAAAGCAGGCCGGCTAATATCACCAATATGGCGTACCTGAGATCCGGGGCCATCAATTCTTCCTGCACCATGCTTCTCGGGTCGACCATGGCGAAAGGACGCCACAAGGCCTCGGCGAAAGATCCCGGAATGAACCGGAAATGACGCAGCGGTTCGGTCGTGAATTCCGGCGACCGGAACACGTCATTCATTAATGGAAACAAGGGATTGCCGAACATCCGCTCGAGCCGAAAAGACCAGGGAGCAGCAATCATGACAAACCCCAGCGCCAGGGCAGCGGAATAGCTCAGTGCGTAGCGAATTCTGCCTGGAAGAGTCCGTGGCAGAAATGCCAGAAGGGCGCAGGCGGCAATTGCGTGCACGGCGTTGGTGGGCTTCAATGCGGTGGCCGCGCCAATCAGAAGGCCCGCGCATACGATCCGCGCCGCCTGGGGTGCGCGTACGGCCTGAGCGAGCAGCAGCCAGCCGCCCAGCATTAGTTCTGTCGTCGTAATATCTGCAAAACTAGAACCGAGCTGCTGCACCAAGATCGGGTTGAGAAACGTCATGGCAACAGCACAAACGCCGAAAATCATCCGCGCACGATTGTTGTGCGAGGGGCAAACGCAAATGGCAAGCTCGTAGACGAGCCAGAAGACGACGCTGTGAACCACCGCCAATAAGGAACTGATAACGAGCGGCGAGAGGCCCGCTTTGACTAGAAGGTAGAAAGGTACAAAGGCATACGGATTGAAGTAGGAGGGCGGTCCGGCCGCGAAGTAGTCCTGAGCAAAGCGGTCGTTGACGGCACTGAACCCGGCGTAGAGATGGTAGTTAAGCGTATCCCACGCCATGTCTTTGCCAAGCAGATAGTTGGTTACGAGCGCCGCCAAGGTACAGGCAACGTACACCGGCAGATGGCGAACCGCGTTGAAGCGAATCGTGACGACAGGCACATCCGGGCGGTCCGCCGCCGCAGAGCGCTCGGCCCAACTCATGAATCGCCAGAACTGGGCGTACGCACGTCGATGAAACCGAGCAAAAAAGACGCGAAAATAATTTCGGCGCCGGTCAGCATCAGCGTAACGGACGGGATCGCAACTCGCATCATAGACGCCGGATTGAGAGCCGCGAGACGCGCATGCGCCCAACTGTCCACCGAGTAGACTGCAAGCGCCAAACCCGCGAGACCGAGAGATAGGCCGACCAGGATGCCGCGCTCGAGACTAAAGATTCGTAAGAAACGCTCGAGCGGCTGCGACATGGGCAAAAGCGCCTTCAGGACTCCGATAGTTCGGGCTAAAAGCGAGAACAACACCAGCTGAACTCCGAGCACGATCGCGCCGGCAGCGTAAAGCATCGTGTGGATATCGAAACCGACGCCGCCAATGACGACGGGCCCGTGCAGAATCGCGATTTCAGCCGCTACGCCGACACCGATCAGGCAAGCACCTGGATACAGCATCAACCAACGTGGGCTCATCATCAATAGAAAGCGAAGGTGCCGCCAGCCATCACGCCAGCTGCGCAGATGCGGCGCGCGAGAGCGGCCGTCGGGTGAAAGCACTGTGGGTACCTGGGCGATGCGCCAGCCTGCGAGCTTCGCCTTGACAATCATTTCGCTGGCAAATTCCATTCCTGGAGCACGCAGTCCCAACTGCAATGTTGCTGCGCGATCGATGCCGCGGAGTCCGCAATGGAAATCTCCGACGTCGGCTGAAAATAACAGCCGCCCAGCAAAGCTCAGCAGCGGATTGCCGAGATAACGATGCAGAAAAGGCATAGCTCCCGGCCGGATGCCGCCACGAAAGCGGTGGCCGATGACCATGGTATTTCCTGCGCGCAGACCCTCTACGAACTCATCGAGCTGCGAGAAATCGTAGCTGTCGTCCGCATCGGCCATGATCACAAAGCGCCCGCAAGCCGCAGCGATTCCGCCCAGAAGCGCGCTGCCATAGCCCTTCTTCGGGATAGCCACCACTCGTGCTCCGGCTCTTCGCGGCCAGCTCGGGCGAATCGTCCGACGACCCGTTGTCCGCGACCAGCACTTCGCCTTCGATCCCGGTCCGGATGAGAAAGCTGCGCGCCTTGCGCACGCACGTCGCGACAGTTTCAGCCTCATTGAGGCAGGGCATGAGAATCGTCAGTTCCACAAAATCGTGACCCGTCGTGGTGAATGCCATGAGATCCGCGGCAATCGATTCTAGTCTACAGTGTGTGAAGTACAACCTTGACGGCGTGACGGGAGTCGCGAATTCAGGACTCCTCGCTGATCTCCTCGTGATAGTCGCACTCCACATTGACGTTCCAAATGGCTGTCTTGCCGCTCCCGCCGTTGATAATGCTACTCACCGCACCATTTGCCGCCAGCATGGAATGGTCTTGGTTGTTATAGCGATGCATGCCGTTTCTGCCGATGGCATAAAGATTTGAAACCCGGTCCAAGTAATCACGCACCTTTTGGAATTCGCCGTACGCCCCAAAATAAGCGGGATACGCCTTGGGCACTCGAACCAACGTAGCGTCAATGACGTCCGCGCGGCTGATCAATCCAATTTTTTCGAGCTCCATGGCCGCAAAATCGACGAACCGGCCATTGTTCATGCTCCAGAGTTCATCGCCCTCGCGGCAGAAGTATTCCAAACCCAGCCATATTGTGGTCGGGTCGGCGACCAGATCCGGACTCCAATTGTTAAAGACTTGAAGGCGCCCGATCTTTACATCCGGCTCCTGGATGTAAATCCAATTATCCGGCGGCATGCCGTTCGAGTTTCGCGTGTTTCGAGAGTTTTTGTCGGAGTTCATTCGGCGGACCAACAGTCCGGCGGTCATGAAGTCACGGTACGGGAGGTTGTCAGCGATCCGTTGTACTTGCAAGTCCTCCGGGCGGAGCATTGAGACAAGATCGCGGACTGGCATTGTAGAAATAAAATAGTCGCATGAAACCCGTTGCAGCGATCCGGTCGCTTCGTCCAGTACATCGACAGCGGTGACGACAAGGCCATCGCTTTCGACACCCACGATTCTATGGCGGAGATGCATTCCTCCTCCACGCGCAGAAACTTTACGTGCTACCTCTTCCCACATCTGTCCCGGGCCAAACTTAGGATAGAGGAATCGCTCGATGAGGCTGGTTTCAGTGTGCTTTTGGGCGGCGTCCGCCGAATTGCGAAACGGACTCGCCAGGGCGTGCGCTAAAGCCTTTGTAACCGACAGACCTTTTATGCGCTGAGCTCCCCATTCCGCCGAAATTTGTTCGCAAGGCACCCCCCAGACTTTTTCGGTATAGGCCTTGAAAAATGTACGATATAGCCGGACACCGAAACGGTTGATCAAAAAATCTTCCAATGTGATTTCTGGCGATCGAACATTTAGGCGTGCATGGCCATAGCTCAGACCAATTCGCAACGATTCCATGAGCCCCAGGTTCTTGACGGTGTCCGCATCCAAGCTGAGTGGGTACCGGAAAAACCGGCGGCGGTAGAATATGCGTGACAGGCGTTGACGAACCAGCATCACATCATCCAAAGACGCAGTCCCCGGGCCTTCAGGCGTCAGGTTATGCGATTTGCCCTGATAATGAACTCGCAAGGCGTCCGGTCTTTGTGCTTCCCCCTGTGCAATAGGCAATATGTCTTGCCACCAGCGCATGACCCAGTCGGATTTCGAGAAAAATCGATGACCACCGAGATCCATGCGATTACCGCGATAGTTGATCGTCTTGGAGATTCCCCCGACCTGGGCATCTGCTTCGAAGACGATGGGCGCGATATCGGAGCGGCGCAAAAGCTCGAGCGCCGCGGTTAACCCCGCGGGCCCCGCGCCCGCGATCACCGCGACCTTTTTATACTGATTGGGCGGATTCACGGGAAGATTGACTTTTCGGGGGACGGCCGCACCTTGCGGCAGTCATAGAGATTCCAGTCCGTCCAAGAATCGTTATTTTCATGGCGGAGAGGGGCAAATCCGACCTTTGCCGGCGAAACGATAAAGCCGAGGCGGCTGTCCGCACAGACTTCGCGCAGACTTTTCGCTGTCAGCGGTCGAGACTCGGCGGCAGATCCGTTCCCGGCCGCGGCGGCCGCTCGCAGCCTGCTTAAAATTTTCCAGCTTGGATCCATTAGCGGCAGCAAAACTTGGGAACGGCGCTCGACCTCGAGGGCCGTAGCGCGCGAAAACACCACGCCCGCCGACTGATCGAGAGCCAAATAATTCGGCCGCTGAAGCGTGAACCAAACGAAAGTCCCGACATCACGAGCGGGCGCGACCAGCACCGTGCTCGTTTCGGGTATGACCTTTTCCCAATCAGAAAATTCGACAATCTCCGCAGCGGCGCCCAGCGTGCGCGATTGTTTGAACGCCGCGGGTAGGACAAAGATCGCCGCCGCGAGGAGTGTGGCAGCGAGAAATGACTGGGCTCGTGGGCCGTCAACGTGCGCCAAACGCCAGACAAGCGCGACGACACTCGCGGCGAGGATCCGCAGAGCAAAGCTGTCCTTGAAATGAGCCAGGGGAAAGGCCGGCCCTCCGGCGGACTCATTTGAAATCTTGAATCCCCACACCTGGCTCATTAGCCAGACAACGATCGCAATTACGAGGATCAAAGAGACCCAACGAAACAACCGAACCGCTCGATTGTCGAATGCGGCTCGGAACACCCATAGAAACATAGCGAGCGAAATGCACAACAGCCCGCTATTCGCCGCAAGTGTCCAGGACATTACCAGCAAAAGTGCGCAAAGCGACCCGCATCTCTCATCTCGCCAGACTTGCAAAATTGTTGCCGGAAGCACCAAAACACTCAGGAATGCTGTAATCCAGACCCATCGCCATGCCTGGCCTTGGACCAATAGCGCGATTGGGCTGACAAGAACGGCGACGCCGGCTATCGCCAAGCCGGTGGCTCCTACCACAGCGCCTGCATAACAGATCTTGCGAATGCCGGAATCGTGAACTGCCAGAACCGTCAATGCGAGCGAAAAAAAGGGCCGCGCGTTGAGGTTCCAATCGCGGAACGACCATAGTTGCAAAAATAAAAATTGCGATCGCTCTCGCACAACATCCAACCACGCCGGGTCCATCACCGGAAGCACCCGTGATACCCAAGGAAAATTCGCCGCGGCCGAAGCAACGGCCACGGCCACCAAAATGCTGCCCAAGGCTCCGATAGCAACCAATCGCTTGGAAAGTGCGAGACACAGCAATAAGAGCAGTCCGGGAAGAGCGATTAGCGGGTGAACGAGCAGAGCAAGGGCTGAAATTGCGATCGCCATCGGCTTTCGCCCATGCAGGTAACAAACAAGCGAACTCACGATCAGAGCTTCGGCGGGTAACCGTGCCGTCAGGTATTCCTCGGCAAATCCGAACACCCCGGAACCACCGTAATTTCCGCCGATTATCAGCAGGCCGGCGACGCTTAGCCATGCCCAGCTGCGCCCGCCGACCGCTCGCGCTGCGCTGAATGCCGCAGCAAAAAACCACATAGTGATCAGCAACGTAAGCAGTCGAGCTGCGTGCTCCAAATCCACGCGATCGATAACCCACGCGTAGATAGGCGAAAAAATCGTGAATTGATCCTGAGACGTGTTTTGCAGGTAAAGGTCGGTCGCCAACTGCGGGTGGATTCTGGCAATCGCTTGGAACGCGTACAGCTGTCCGTCGCCAGTAATCCCGTGGTAACCACGGAGCCATAGCCAAAGCGTTACCAGCATCAGGACGGGGACGAGACTGGAAAGCTTGGTTTGGAACCGGAGCGGTGGCGAGTGCATTGCAAGAATTGTTGTGTAAACATCATATTATGCATCACGCAATCCTCGAGCAAACGCCGCCTTATCAATTAACCTGGAAGAAGCGACATTGCCGGTGAGTTGCGCCGGCAGGCGCCTCCAATGGGGTGGTATTGGATTAACTGCGCTGTGCGTCGCGTACTTTTACCTGCTGGACCACTGGGTATTTTCTACCGCGCGTTTCTCACCGATTTTTCGATTTCTGCTCACCATGCATGATTTCACGACAGCTTGGCTGGCGTTGGCCGTATGTTTTTTTGCGGTTTTTTGGAACCACCCCGCTCCAATCTTAAGACTTGTGGATTATCTGGGGACTCATCCTGTCCAGCTGGCAACCGCCACTGTTATCGTGATCGCAGGCGGATGCTTATTCGTATATCACGATTATCCGCTTTCGATGGACGAATATGCTGCAGTCTTTCAGTCCAAAATCTTCGCTTCCGGGGAAATCTTTGCGCAAATGCCGGTCGGCCTAAGCGACTGGCTGGTAGTGCACGGTTTTAATGGCTCCTTTCTGGTTGCTTCATCGCAAACCGGCAGAGCCATCGAAGAGTACTGGCCGGGTTTTGCATTGATGCTTGCCCCATTCCAATTCTTCGGAGTGCCATGGCTATGCAACGCAGCGCTCTCAGGTCTTGGGATCTACCTGATCTATTGGATTACGAGAGAAATCACCTCCGACCGTCGATGCGCCGGATGGGCAGTTCTTTTCGCGCTCGGCTCAACGACATTCATTGCGAACGGTATTTCGTTCTACTCGATGCAGGCACATCTCACAGCGAATCTGCTGTTCGTTGGCTTGCTCATTCGACCCACCGGGTTGAGGGTTTTCGGGGCGGGTCTTGTCGGTTCGCTTGCGCTAAATCTGCACAATCCGGTCCCACATGCTTTGTTTGCTCTTCCCTGGATTGCGTCAATCGCCTTGCAGCACAATCGGAGGCCGTACTTGTTTCGACTGCTTCTCGGCTATCTACCGGGAGTGGCGGTGGGTTTGCGATGGGCTATGTTTCGTTCAGATATTGCAGCGGGCTATGACGATTTGGCAGCGGTCGCAGCCTCTGGCGGCGGCATATTTTTGTGGCCGGATGCGGCAACTTTCAACATGCGGGCTGCCGCTCTGGTCAAGATGTGGGTGTGGGCAGTGCCCAGCCTGTTCCTATTCGCGTTCTATGGATTTGTCCGCAACCGCACGAACCTGCAGGTGCAACTGCTTGTGTACTCCGGTTTACTCACGTTTTTCGGATATTTGTTTGTGAGATTCGATCAAGGCCACGGGTGGGGATATCGCTATTTCCACTCCGCGTGGGGAGTAGTTCCGATACTGGCCGGATGCGCAATGTGGCAACGGCCGGCTGCAGACACGAAACTAGTCGCTTTCGGCGGGGCCACTGCGATTCTGAGTCTGCTGATCTTGGTGCCTTTTCAACTGAACCAAATCGAGCAATTCATTTCCGCCCACCTGGCGCAAATCGGTCCGCCACGCCGGCCGGGTAACAACATATATTTTGTCCATCCGCTTGGCGGGTTCTACGTGGCGGACATGGTCCAATTTGATCCGTTGCTGCGCGACCCTGACTTGTTTTTGGTGAGTCATGGCGCACAATTGGACGCTCGCTTGGTCGAGCAGAATTGGCCCAGTGCCATCAAAATTGCCGGCAACCGAGCGGCCGATCAATGGTACATTGCAGAAGACTGCAGAATTCCGATTCCAGGGAGAAGCGGCCGGCGCCGGTTCGTTGTTGCCCACGTGCCTCACTAGGCGATTTACGCCTATTCTTCCCAGCGCTGCGGATCGCTAAAGACGATTCTGAAAATGCTGCCATCGCCTTCGCGAGGTTCATAAAGCAATATGGCGCGGTTGAGTTGGCACAATTCGCGCGCGATAAATAACCCCAGCCCGGTTCCGCCTTTGCGTCCTGTAAAAAATGGCTCAAATATGCGGTCGACAGCTTGCGGCTCAATTCCAGGTCCGCGATTCGAGACTTCGAGGAAGGGCCGGTTGCTGGGATTGAGGCGACCAACGTTGATCTCTACACTGATTCCGTCGTGTGCGTCGCCGTACTTGACTGCGTTGTCGCACAAGTTCCAAACCACTTGATGCAGATGGCTGGAGTCGAATCGCACTTCCAGGTCTTCGGCCGATTCATGGACGCCAACCTGTGCTTCGCGCACCTGCATGGTCTCACAAAATTCTTCCAGGAAGTCTTCCAGCCAATCACCAAGCAAAAGGCGGGTCGGTTTGGTCGCCTCGCGCCGAGATAATTGCAGGACATTATTGATGATGGTACTGACGCGCTCGGAATTACCTTGAATGATGTCGGTCAATCTGCGCTCGTCCGCGCCGATCCGCGGGCTTTCGGCTAGAAGCTGGCCGGCATGGCTCATGGCGCCGACCGGATTTCTGATTTCGTGTGCGATACTTGCTGAGAGCCTGCCGAGTGCGGCAAGTTTGCTCTGCTGTACGCGCTCAGCCATCAGACTGGTGTCTTCGAGGAAAATCAAGGTGGGTCCGGGCTCAGCGCCGAGCGGCGCGAAATGCGGCTGGATGACCCGTGCACCGTCGGCGGCGACAAAACTAGATGGTGAGTCCTCACCGGGGTCGCGCTGTCGCCATGTCGACAAGGAATACAGCAGCCGCGGCGATACTTCGCCCACCAGGGCGCCGGGGACGGCGTGATCGTCGCCCAGAATTTCCGCCGCCGACTCGTTGATCAGGCGAATTTTGTCGGCAGCATCGACCACCAAAAGACTTTCACGCAAATGTTGCACGATGTATTGGGAAAGCTCCGCCAGATTCGCGAGGTCGACGTCCTTTTGACGAACCAAGGCTTCGCTTTCACGCATGTGCCCCGCCGCGTACGAGGCGGCGCCGGCAGTCATGAAGAGAACCGCCCCGAGCAAGCCCGCGGTGGCGTAGGAATTGATGTCGGTGATGCCGCCGAGTTGCTGTACGATCGTATCGACCAGAATTGCAATAACGGCGATTGCAGCCAAGAACAGCGCGCTGCGCGGTGGCAACAAAAATGCTAACGCACCGATCGGCACCAAGAACAAAACTCCGAGTCCACTAGCGACGCCACCGCAGGTATGCAGCAACAAAATCAGTACAAACATATCGACTGCCGCTTGCAGGATAGTTTGCACCCGCGCACTCGCCAGGCGTTGGCGTACAAGAGCACGCTTACCAGACCGAAAGCAAAATAAAATACGGCGGCGCCGAAAAATAATTGACGGGAGTAAACAGCGAAGCCGTGGACGCCGCCTAAGAAGTACAGGGCGAGCAGAACCAGAGGCACCAAAACCCGGTACAGATTAAGGACCGCGAGCACACGCCACACGATGCCGGGGTCACGCCCGGCGACATGGTCCATGCGTCGATCGAACTGGCGATTCAATTCCGTCTTTCCCCGCTGCTTTGCGCTGCCCCCAAGCTTAATTCAGAATAGCGCGCCTTACGCGACCGGATCGGCAGTTAGGGACAATTCATGAATTTGCACGGATACCAGTCGAAACGGTGGTTCGCCCAGTCCGGCATCCTTGTTCCTAAAGGTCGGGTGGCCCACTCGACGTCGGCGGCTTTTGCCGCTGGCCAGAGTCTCGGGGGTGCCTTGTGGGTGGTCAAAGCACGGCTGCATGCTGGTGCCCGGGGGCAACGCTTGCCGGATGCGGCTCAAATGAGACAA
>CAVWBL010000017.1:0-18692 GCA_963753205.1 uncultured Acidobacteriota bacterium
TCCGTTGCCGACGATCTCGAGCGATTGCACCATCGGGATGCCGGCGGCCATCATGGTGGCGAGCTGCCGGCTGAAGACCGCGATGTCCTTGGGCGAGACCTTGCCGCCGCCGCCGGTGCCGAACAAGCCCTTGGCGTCTTGACGCGCGTCGGCGCGACGCCCTGGCGGCGCAGGTCCGCGCGCAGCGCCGCTTCGTTGGCGCGAGTGACTTGCCGCGTACCTTGTTGCCGCGCTTGTCCTTGCCCTCCCAGAGGAACTGGGTTTCCTTTTTGCTTGCGGCCGCGGATATCGCCATAGATCGACCCTTACCTTACCATCTAATCGATGGTGACGCTATTGATTTCTTCCAAGCTCGTCAACCCATCCTTTACCTTTTGTAAACCCGAACGGCGCAGGTTCCAGATGCCGTCTTTGGCCGCCTGTTCGCCGATATCCATGGCGCCGCCGCCTTGCATGATGATCCGGCCGATTTGTTCGGTGACCGGCATGACCTGGTAAATGCCCATGCGGCCCTTGTAGCCATCGATGCATTGGCCGCAGCCGACGGCCCTGAAGACTCGGAATGCCACTGTCAATGTCCGCCGGCTCGAAGCCTTCCTTCTTGAGGGCTTCGGCGCGGGACATCGATGGGCTGCTTGCAGTTGTTGCAGAGCTTGCGCGCCAGCCGCTGCGCGATGATCAGGCTCACCGAGGTCGCAATCGCGTAGGGCTTGACGCCCATGTCGACCAGGCGGGTGAGGGTCTGCGGTGCATCGTTCGTGTGCAGCGTCGAGAGGACCAAGTGGCCGGTTTGCGCGGCCTTGATGGCGATTTCGGCGGTTTCCAGATCGCGGATTTCGCCGACCATGATGACATCGGGATCCTGGCGCAGGAACGCGCGCAACGCCGACGCGAAGGTGAGCCCCACCTTGGGTTCACGTTGACCTGATTGATGCCGGGCAGGTTGATTTCGGCCGGATCCTCGGCGGTCGAAATATTGCAATCCTCGGTATTCAGGATGTTGAGCCCGGTGTACAGCGACACCGTTTTACCGCTGCCGGTAGGGCCGGTGACCAAGATCATTCCCTGCGGCTTCGCCAGGTATTGCAAATACATCTCCCGCTGCAGCGGCTCGTAGCCCAAGGCATCGATGCCCAGCATGGCGCTGGAAGGATCGAGAATACGCGTGACGACCTTCTCGCCGAACAGCGTCGGGCAGGTGCTGACACGAAAATCGATGGCGCGGTTCTTCGATAGGCGCATTTTGATGCGGCCGTCCTGCGGCACGCGGCGCTCCGCGATGTCGAGGCGCGCCATGACTTTGAGGCGCGCGACCATCTTGACCGCGAGCTGCACCGGCGGCAGCGCGACTTCCTTGAGCACGCCGTCCAAGCGCGTGCGGATGCGGAAAGATCTTCTCATAGGGCTCGAAGTGGATGTCCGATGCGCCTTTCTTAATGGCGTCCAGCAAGATCTTGTTGACGAAACGCACGATCGGCGCGTCTTCGACGTCGTCGCGCCCGAGCGCATCCGCATTGGGGTCTTCGTCTCCGCCGGTGACCTCGAGGTTCTCCAGATCGAAGTCATCGTCGGTCAAACTCGGCATGGCCGCTTCGGCCTGATCGATGGCTTTTCGACGGCCATTTGCAGCTTATCGTCCTCGACCACGACGAACTCGATGCTCATCGAGGTCTGGAAGCGGATCTCGTCCAGGGCGTGCAGATTGGTCGGATCCGCGACCGCCAGGAAGAGGCGCTTGCCGCGCCTCATCAGCGGCAAGACCCGGTGCTTTTACAGAAGCTTGTCGCTCACTGCGCGAAAGGCGTCCATATCAAGGGCCATCGCATCCAGGTCCAGCAAGGGCACACCGAACTCATTCGAGGCAGAGATGGCGATATCGCGGGCTGTGGCCAGGTTGGCGGCACCAAATGGGTGACCAAACTGAGGCGCTTTTCTTTCGCCTTGGCAATAGCGTCCTGCATGGCCTGTTCGTCCAACAGTCCGTCTTGGACCAGGCGTTGCGCAAGGCCGCCCAAGGCTGCCCGGCCGGTGCCCCCAACCGCCGCTATTGCGTTATCATTCATGGACTTAGGCTAAACCCCACGCCGTTACTTGTAGCTTACTATCGTTAGCTGGCCAAGCAATTGTCAAATCATCCGTCGATGGTCGCATATCGGCGCCGGTTCGCTCGTGACTATCGTTCGCAAATTGACGTCCTCCTCTCGCTGATCGACGGGCGAAAAAAGGAAGCCCCTCACGAGAGGGGCTTCCAAGAGCTCATTTTAAAAACTAGCTCGTTACTTACACTGCGTGGGCACGTACTTGGCAGGATCGTCCCGCTGGAAGTGGGAGTCATGCCACCGGTGGTCGCCGTGACATCGCGTGGACGCGCAGGCCCAGTCGATGTTGCCCGCCAAACTCGTGCCGCTCAGAGCAGCGCCCTGGACGAAGGGCTGCAGAATCAAGGTGTAGTTGGTGCCAGCGAACTGCGAGATGCCGTTAGTACCGCCATTGTAGGTTACCGTGATGGTGCCATCGGTTGAGCTGAGTGTGATGTTGCTCACGTACTTGGTCGGCAACGAAGGACCACGCGCTCGCTGCAGCGCTCAACCCGGAGATACCGCCCGACTCGTAACCCTCAGCGATAGTCGTCTCGGCGGCCCCCGCCAGGTTAATGCCTTCCGTAACTTTCGAGCGAACGGTGTAGTCCGTATAAGCCGGGATTGCGATCGCGGCCAAAATACCGATGATGGCCACCACGATCATCAATTCGATGAGGGTGAAACCCTGTTGCACTTTCTTAAGCATTTTTGACTCCTGATGAAAACACAACAGAACCTGTGGTATCGAACAACGGCTGGGCCGGTGAACTTGGAAGAAAAGCAAATGCTGTGCCAACGATGGTTTGAGAATAACGTAAGTCAGCATGAATATACTGAATGATTTTTCAATCATATTTTACGACTCTTTTGACATAGTAACCGTCGTTGGCTGGCGCCGCTTCGAGAGCCCATCGGGGCGGACAGTGACAATTTTTGTCAACGCGACTAGACGGGTCAGTCCTTCAAGCCCTTGCAGGGGTCGCGATGAACCTTTCATAGTTGCTGCCAGCGCTGTACGGATCGAGTGTAGATTTTTTGGCGTAACCTGCCACGCGCTTGCCGTCACTAACTAGAGCGCTGGGTCTCGTGAAAATGACAAACATCGCTGATCCCACTCAAGGCCCGAGGAAATCCAACATCTTGCGCGTCCATGCCTTCTTGATCGGAAACCAGTTCCGAGTACGGTACGTCGAGGATTCGATGCAGGCGGCAGTACCGCGCGCCAGTGCGCCATTAGCCGCCGGTGCTCTCTGAAGCAGTGTGCTAAATCCTGATAGGTCCATCGCGAAATTCATGGCGGGCAGAAAAAATATTGAAAATAACACAAGAAAGGCATGGTGCCCCGATTGGGTCGCGTTGCATGTATATGATGCGCGCGTTTGGGAACGTGGAGTAAATCTGACCCAGGTAATCTGTATTGACGGGGGCTTTGCTCTACAATTCTCTATGCATCGCCTGGTCTCCGATGCTTCCAAAACTGCGCAAGTTAAGTATCCGCGAGGGAGGCTGGTCTAGTCGTCGATTCGCTCAGGGGGCCCTCGCCGCAACTCTGCTTGATCTCTCCGCTGTCAATATTTGTCGTCGAGGAATCTCCAATTCCCCCGGCACCTTTTGCGGCGGGAGCGACGCGATGATTTGCTCCGCCAGAGAGGTACCTGATCGCGGTATGCCCATCACGAACACCGGCTTTTTCGATTCCGAAGCGCCGTGTTCGCCCACACTCGAAATGGCCGCTGTGAGGGTATAGATTCGGATTATGTCCGCCGACGAAAACGCGAGCGCTCCTCTCCGTTCCGTATGGTTCGTGCTACTGTCTTCCGCAAGTTGATTGGCTCGCTTGGGTAATTCTCAAACGTCATGTTCGATAATCGCGGACGTCGTCCAACAGACCTTGCCCATCGCAAAGCGAAGATCTCTCGCTTCCTCTAAAGGCTCATATTCCGCTTTTTGACGATTTGACTTGGGCAGCGGTGAGCCAAGCGGAATCAGTCATGTGGTCATTTTTCGCGTGCCGACGAAGCGCCGCCAACGCTATTCGGGCATCTTGGGATTTGTATGTCGAGCGCTCTGCTTATAAATTCGCTTCGGCCTCGGTGAATTTACCCTCCATTCCTGGGAAATTTGACCCAGTAAGAAGATGCTACCTGCTTCACGAGGCAGGGGGGCGACTTTCAGAACTTTGGTAAACCGCGCTCGAGCCTCTCTTCTAAATCGTGCCAAGGGCTATACCAGGCTCACGCCATGAATGAATTCGGGCGTCCAGAAAGTCTTTCGGCTTCAATTTGAGTGCGCGGCGCAGCCAAATCTCTGACTCCGCGTTTCTCGCCCCTACTCCTTGAAGTATGATTCCTCTAGAGTGCAATGCGCCTCTGCAAAATCTGGTCGACTCTTAATCGCCTGACGAACGTACTCTTTGCGTCCCGAAGCAGCCCGAGCTGGTTAACGCAGAGCCGAGGTTGTGCAGGGCATCGGCGTTGAGCGGGTCCAAGCTCCAATAATCCTGATATATTGCAACGGCTTCGTTATAAGCACCCTTAGCGAAGGCTTGGTTACCTTGGATGAGCAGCTGTTTTCGCGTGACGGTCGACGGTCGCCGCGCCGGCGACCGGTTAGAACCTTCAATCGGCGGCGACTCCGGCTTAACTGTTGGGACAGGTGAACCACCAACGATTGAGTGACTTCGTCGGCAATCTCGGGCGCTACGCCATTCTCAAAGGGCCATTTGAAAGAGTTAGCAAAATTCGCTTTCTTGTAGAGATTGGGGTGCAGCGAACGGACCTCGCTATCCCGCGCATCATTAGTTGTTCGACCGAACCGGTGTCGCTCAGACGAACGCTGTGTGCTCCCGGACCATACCGGAGTCGCAAATTCTTCTGCAAGTGCAGCTCCAATTTGAGCAGCTTTGCGCGAATTGAACCAATCGAGCATTGTGTAGCGCTTTCCTATTCAGAATGTTCAAGTCTACATCACCGAGTAGGGGGCAAATTAAACATAAGCGACGCCTGATTTAGTGAGAGCAATCACGGTTTTGCCCGATGATATCGGTTCGCTACTCGATTCCAAGTTTTTTAATGCGATAGCGCAGAGCACGAAAGGACATTCCCAGCACCTTTGCCGCGGCCGTCTTGTTGAACCGCGTCTGTTCCAAGGCTTTTATGATCACATCGCGCTCAATGTCTTCTAAATGATCGCCGAGTGCGTGCGTCCCAGAAGAACTCGAAGGCGCGAGTCCCCCGCCAGGAGCAGGTCTAAGCTGTATGTCGGGTGCCCGGATTTCGCCCTCGGTTGTTAATGTGATAGCCCGTTCGAGAATATTTAAAGTCTCGAACATTGCCGGGGAAAGCATAAGCCTCCAACGCGGCCAGCGCATCCTTACCCAGCACGGGAGTCACGATTTTCATGCGGCGTCCTAGTCTACGTAAGATGGCTTCGGCGAGTTCCTGCACATCCTCCGGTCGTTCTCGCAAGGAGGCACGCGCAACTCGATTAGTTGACCCGATAAAATAAGTCCTCGCGGAATTTTCCTTCGGCAACCAACTGCGCGAGATTCTTGTGCGTCGCGGACAGGATTCGAACGTCGATGCCAACCTCAACTTGCTCCCGATCGCGCGTACAGCTTTTTCTTGAATGACGCGCAAGAGCTCAACCTGCATGTGCAATGGCAAATCTGCGATCTCGTCAAGAAACAATGTGCCGCCCTCGGCGTTGAATGAGTCCGTTCTTGTCATTTACCGCGCCGGTAAAACTCCCGCGCTTGTGTCCAAAGAATTCGCTTTCCATGAGTTCGGTCGGAATGGCGCCGCAATTAACGGGTACGAACGGACCATCGCGACGGGGCCCCGACTCATGGATCAGTTTGGCAGCCAGTTCCTTGCCGGTTCCGGATTCTCCGAGATATGCACTGGCGCCTGACTGCGGGCGACCCGAGCGATCATCTCGCGCATGTTGTGCATCGCCGCGAGGAGCCTAGTAGGCGCGGACCAAATACGCTGGTATCGCCGTCATTTGGATTGGACAGCTTAATGGCCGTGGCGACCAATTTACGCAATCCCGCTAGATCCAATGGCTTGGACACAAAGTCGAATGCGCCACTTTGAGGGCGCGAAGGCCGACTCCATGTTGCCGTGCGCAGTAATTACAGCGACCGGCACAGCCGGCGTATGTTGCTGCATCCACTCAACCAGTTCGAGGCCGTTGCCGTCCGGCAACTGCATGCAGTCAAACACAAATCAAAGCGCTCGGCTTTGAGCAACCGTCGGCCCGCGGCGATTGAGTTTGCGGTACGTGGAGTGAGGTTCATGCGCTGCAGGGTGATCGACAACAGCTCGCAAAGATCCGGCTCATCATCGATGATCAATACGACGGGTTTTGGCATGGCCTATTGTAGCGTTTCCGCGCAGTCGCTTGACAGTGCGCGTTATAATGGGCGGGGCCAGTAGCCGGAGTTCTGAAATGAGGCCGCCGAAAACTCCTCACCGTAGAGATTATGGACCATTCGTTTGTAATTCCGGTCTATCGGACCGCATCCGTTCTCGCTGCCTTAATCGAGTCGTTGCGCTTACAAGCCGGAGTCCCCAGTGAAATCCTCCTGTCGAGTTCCACCCCGTCAGCTGAACTGGATCGATCGCGAAAATCACGCAATACCGTTGACATCAACCGAGACCGGGTGGATATATCCGCTGACTGGAATTTTGCACTGGCCGCAGCTACCACGAGATATGTGACGCTTGCTCATCAAGATGACCTTTTCGAATGCTCATATGTGACGCGGCTACGCGCCGCCCTTGCTGCGAACCCCGGCAATCTGGCCTTTTGCGATTATTCCGAGCACTCGCCCCATGGGCCGCGCTCGCGAAATCTCAATCTGCGGATGAAGCGCGCCCTTTGCACGAGAGTCTTCGGCGCCCGAGAGTGCATTTCCGCGCCGCGCGACAAAGTGCGCCTGTTATCGTTGGGCAACCCGATCTGCTGCCCCAGTGTTATGCTCGATCGGTCAAAAATCCCCAATTTTCGATTTCCAAGTGGCTTTCACACCAATTTGGACTGGATGGCATGGCTTAGCCTAGCGCGCGGCCCCGGCGGATTTGTCTATGTGCGCGATCGCCTGATATCCAAGGGTGTCCATGCTGACAGTGCGACCACGGCTACTATCGCCAATCGTACGAGAGAGCGCGAGGATCGGGTGCTTTTCGATGCCCTGTGGCCGCGGCCCGTTGCCGCTGCACTGGCAGCAGCCTATAGGTTGGGATATCGGGCGATCGCATGTAGCCTAGGCTCCCAAACTGATACAGACCACTCCGAGTGTCACGAAGGCGATGCCGGCCCATTGCACGAGCGAGAGGGTCTCGCCATAAACAAGCCATGCGGACAGGGCCATTAAGGTGTAAAAGCCCGCGCCGACGGTCGCCGTGGCGACGCCGAGTTTTTCACGTGAGACAATTATCATCCACATCACGTAGCTCAGTATCTGCAGCGTGATGGATGCGTAGATCCAAGGTGAGAGCGCGGCACTGCCAATGAAACGCGGTAGATTCGTGAAGCTGACGGGGATTACCAAGTCTTGTAGTCCGCGCCGCAGCACCAGCGGGCTGATTACCGAGTTTACCGTGAAGGCGACAAATAGATTTCGCGGTCATTCGCTGGATTGCCGACAATAAACGATAGCGTAGTTCGGGCCATCCTGTTTGAATAAGACCGGTATCCTCCCGATGAAGCGGTCCACACCTTTTAAATAAGCGCGTCACGTCGTCTCTGGAAATCAGGCTCACATTCCAATCTCCTGTGATGTACCGGTCACACCAAAAACCAAGCCGCGCACGCAATACCCGGGCTCCACGTCTTTCACAATAATGCGTAGGCCTGGCACCGATCGAGAAGGACCCGCACAGAATCGAGAAAATCGTGACGTCCGGATTCGGGGATGTGGTGCATCACATCCGCAATTAATAGGATGTCGGGATGCGCTCGTGACGACGCTACAAACTCCGCGAGACTGGTACACGTCAAGCGACTCACCTGAGCCTCGTAGCAAGGATTGATCCACTGGCCGACTATGGGCGCGGGATCCAATGCGTAATACTAATGTCGGGCGCAAAGATAACAGGTGATTGAGAGGCAGACCATCACCACCGCCGACGTCGAGCAAGTGTGCACCGCGAGGAATCACGCCGGCCAATTCTTTCGCCACTAGCGCCAAATCGACAAAGATCGCCCTGTAATATTCGCCAACGAGGCGTGCGAGGCGAGGTCCCAAGAATCGTCTTGTTATTGGTCCTAAAGCCATGTGTTCATGAATCTATCGTGCGTGCTCGGACGTCGATGAATTCCAGCAGAAATGAGGAAAAAATAATTTCGACGCCAGCCAGGATCAACGTCACAGAAGGAATTGCCAGGCGCATTACAACCGTTGGTTCAAGTGCGGCAAGATGAACCTCCGCCCAAGTGGTGACGGAATATACGGCAAGCCCTAGGCCGCCGACACAAAGCAGAGAACCGAGAACGATACCGCGCTCTAACGTGAACACTTTTAAAATCGAAAAAACGTCGACCGCATCGGCAATACGTTTTTAAGCACGCCGACCGCACGCGCCAGAACGGAGAACAACACCAATTGCACCCCAAGTATTACCGCACCTCCCGCGTAAAGCATGGTATGAATGTCAAATCCGATCCCGGAAATGACTATCGGACCACGAGCGATTGCAAGCTGCACGGCCACGCCGACGGCGATCAAAAAGGCGCCAGGGTAGAGCATGAGCCATCGGGGACTCATCATGAGAAGAAAGCGCAGATGGCGCCATCCATCGCGCCAGCTCCGAAGATGCGGCCGACGCGAGCGGCCCGTTGGGGACAGGGTGGTCGGCACCTCGGCGATGCGCCAACCCGCGAGCGTCGCTTTGACGATCATTTCGCTCGCGAATTCCATTCCCGGCGCTTGTAGCCCCAATTTCAGCACACCCGCCCTGTCAATGCCGCGAAGACCGCAGTGAAAATCTCCGATAGATGATGAAAAGAACATCCTGCCCGTCAGGCTGAGTAGTGGATTGCCAATAAAACGGTGCAGAAATGGCATCGCGCCTGACCGAATGCCGCCCCGAAAGCGGTTGCCGATCACCATCATATTGCCGGTGCGCAAGGATTCTACAAAGGAGCCCAAGTCCGAGAAATCATAACTATCATCCGCGTCAGCCATGATCACAAAACGGCCTTGGGCGGCCCCAATTCCGCCCATCAAGGCATTGCCGTAGCCTTTGTTGGCAATACTCACGACCCGTGCGCCGGACGCAAGCGCAAGGTCCGGAGATCCATCCGTCGAGCCGTTATCGGCGACAATGACTTCACCTTCGATACCCGAGCGCACAAGAAAACTGCTGGCCTTGCGCACGCAGATCGAGACGGTCTCGGCCTCGTTGAGGCAGGGCATGAGAATTGTCAGTTCCACGGCGGGTTCGCTTGTTGATTAAGAAGCCGTGCCAAGCTGCTCATGGTATTCATCGTCGGCATTGACGCGCCATACGTCGTCTTTACCCTGGCCATGATTGACGATTGAAATCACCGCGCTTTTCGCCGCGAGCATCGAGTGATCTTGGTTATTGTATTTATGCATTCCGTTCCTGCCGATGGGGTAAAGGTTGTCGATCCGATCCAGGTAAGCCTTCACTCGATCGAATTCTCGATACGCGCCGAAGTACGCCGGGTAGGCTTTAGGAACCCGTACCAAATTAGCATCGATCACATCTTTACGGTCAATCAATCCGATTTTCTCAAGCTCCGCGGCCGCAAAATCAACGAATCTGCCGTCATCCATTGACCATAATCATCACCCTTGCTGCAAAAATACTCCAAGCCCAGCCAGATCGTATTCGGGTCTGCAACCATGGCGGGACTCCAGTTGTTGAACACCTGGATGCGCCCGATTTTTACGTGGTTTCCTGAACATAGATCCAATTATCGGGAGGCATTCCGTTTGACCGGGGCTCTTGCCGTGCGCCCCCTGCAGACTTCATTCGAGTCAGCAACAATCCCACCGTCATGAAGTCGCGATAAGGAAGACTACTTGCGATTCGCTGAACATGTATGTCCTGCGGCTGCAAAAATGTAACCAGCTCGGAAACCGGTAACGTGGAGATGAAATGACTGCACGCAACTCGTCTAATCAGCTGGGTATCTGTGTCAAGGACGTTGACCGCAGTAATCCTTCCCGCACGCTGTTCAGTTCCCGTAATTCGATGCCGAAGATAAATATGTCCTCCCCGGTTTGTGACACGACGTGCAACTTCCTCCCACATCTGACCCGGTCCATACTTTGGGTAGAGAAATCGCTCGATCAAACTGGTCTCCGTGTGCTTATGCATTGGACCGTCGGATTTGAAAACCCTGCCGAGCGAGTGCTTTAGCGCTTTTGCGACCGATAGTCCTTTGATTCGCTGCGCGCCCCATTCGGCAGAGATTTCCTTGCACGGAACCCCCCACACCTTCTCTGTGTAGCTCTTGAAAAACGTTTGATACAGACGCACGCCGAAGCGGTTGATCAGGAAGTCCTCCAATGAAGACTCCGGCGATCGACGTTTCAATTGCGCCTTTCCGTAACTTACCCCAATCTTGATTGCCTCCGCGATACCTAGATTCCGCAGGGTGTTCGGATTCAGGGCAAGCGGGTATTCGAAAAATCGACGCCGATAGAAAATGCGAGACAAGCGACGTCGCATCAGCATGACGGCATCGGGACTTACGGAAGAATATTTTTCAGGCACCAGGTCTCGGGATTTCCCCCGATAGCTGATTCGGAGGGAGCTTGATTCGTCTGTGTCTTCGGGCGCGACCGGCAGAATTTCCTGCCACCAGCGCATCACCCAATCCGATTTTGAAAAGAAACGATGACCTCCGAGGTCCATACGATTGCCGCGGTGATTGATTGTTCTCGAAATTCCACCGACTTGATTCTCGGCTTCGAACACAATCGGCATGATGTCGGATTGCCGCAGCAGTTCAAGGGCGGCCGTCAGCCCTGCAGGTCCCGCGCCTGCAATGACGGCAATTTTCTTTTCGCCTCCGCTCGCACTCATATGCGGGGTCTGTGAGGCCGCTGCGGGGCAGGAAGAGCATTTGCCTGCGCGCAGTAAAATTCCAAAGGAAGGTAAGACATGCAGCACCGCATTTTGACACTAGATAATGCACTCCTAAGTAGCCGACGCCAAACGACATGGCTGCGGCGTTGATCGCCAGGCCGACGATCCCGATTGCGGTAAAGCTCGCGAACTCCATCGGTTGATTCTTAACCCTTCGATGCTTGAACACGGCGGTCACTGCCAAGATGTAGCCGATTATGGTGCCCGCTGAGAAGGATGTTGCGGCAGCTAAAAGGTAAGGCCAAGAAAAGAATTGCACCAGAATCCACAACAGCGCGATGTCGACGCCCAGCAAAAGAATTGACATGACGGCGTAGCGCAGCGTTTCCAAAATAAAGACTCTCATTTCGCGATGGCCAACGTCCGCACCATGCGGCAGTCGTACAAATTCCAGCCGTTCCATGGGCCCGGACTCTTGTGGGTCAGGGCCTCAAAGCCGGTGTGCTCCGATGAAATGACGAAGCCGAGTTGTGTATCCGCGCAAATTTCACGTAAGTTCGCTGCGGTTAGAGGCCGGCTCTGGGCTTCGATGTGATGCGTCCCTGAAGCGGCGGCGGCCCGGAGTTCGGACTGTATCATCCAATTTGGATTCATCACCGGCAGCAGAACCTCTGAACGGCGCTCGACCTCCAGCGCAGTCGCGCGAGAGAAAACCACCCCTGCAGACTGATCGACAGATAGATAATTCGGACGCTCGAGCGTAAACCAAACGAATGTCCCGACGTCGCGAGCGGGTGTGACCAGCACCGTGCTTGTCGGAGGAATAACGCTGGCCCAGTCCGAGAACTGGGTGCCGTCAGGCGCCGAGGCCAGCGAGCGGGATTGCTTGAATGCAGCTGGCAAAACAAGAATCGATAGGGCCAGTAAGCCGACACAGAGTAGCGCCGAACTCCGAACGCTGTAGCGCTTTTGCAATTTCCACCAAAAAAGTGCGATTCCCAGCACTGCCGGTATTCTCAGTCCGAAGAAGTCTCGCAGTTGCGCGGCGAGTGTCGCTCCCGATTTTTGAAATGCGGGCCACACAATTTCCCAGGCATGCAGACATATCCACGCGGCGACCGAGAGAACGATAGCCAAGAAGATCCCGCGGACGACTTTGACTGCTCGAATTGGAAGGTGCGGTCTCATAAGCCATAAAATCAGGGCCAACGAAACGCATGCTGTTCCGTTAAGTGCGGGCATCATCAAACCTAAAAGCAATAACACTGCGCACAGCGGCCCGCACATTTTGTCCGACCAGATTTGCAGTAAGATGGCCGGCAACAGCAAGACTCCGACAAAAACGGTAATCCAGACCCAGCGCCAGCCCTGGCCCTGTACTACTATGGCGACGGGGCCAATCGCGTCCGCGATGAGGGCGACGACCAGTCCTGAGGCTCCTATGATGGCAGCCGCCACGCACATTTTGCGAACGCGATGGTCTCGAGTCGCAAGCCCAATGAATGTTAAATAAAAGAATGGCCGGGCATTGATTTCCCAGTCTCGAAATGACCAGAGTCGTAAGAACAAGAATTGCGAACGCTCTTCGACAATGCTCAACCAGGTCGGGTCCATGATTGGCAACCATCGCTGAGTCCACGCCAATTTCACGGCGGAAAATGTCAGGAGCAGGCATGCGATTGCACCGCAGAGTGCGCTCACGAGGCTTGCGCGGATGGAAAGCTCAAGGCAAAACAGCAACAGCAGGCCCGGGAGTGCGATTAGCGGATGGACAAGCAAAGCCGCCGCCGCCGTTACTGCGGCGAGCTTCCTGGCGCCGCGGAGAAAGCAGGCCAGAGAAGTTGCAATGAGCGCTTCGGCTGGCAGCCGCGCGGTCAGAAACTGATCGGCAAGTCTGAAAACTCCTGAGCCGCCATAACTTCCATCGATAATGAGCAGGAAGATGACGGTGAGCCAGGCGCCGTCGCGACTCGTGAAGGCTCGAGCTGCAAGCCATACCGCCGCGAGAAACCAACTGGTAAAGAGCAGCGTGAGAAATCTGGCCGCCGGCTCGAGCCCGAGTAGTTGTATGCACCATGCGTAGACGGGCGAGAAAATCGTGAATTGGTCCTGCGAAGTATTCTGGAGATATAAGTCAAGGGCCAGCGGTGGATGAATTCGAGCCAGTGCCTGAAACGCGTAGAGTTGTGCGTCTCCGATAAGTCCGTGATAACCGCGCAGCAGCAGCCAAGCCGCAACCGCCGTCGATAGGAAGACGGTGCCGGAGATCTTCGATTGAAACCCGTGGCTCGACCAGTGCATTGCTAGAGTCGTTGTGTAAACATCGCATTATGCACGACGCAGCATCGCGGCACGTGCCTGCGCTCAGTTCTTGGGAGGGTCGAGAGGGAAATGTTGAGCGGCTTTATCGAGCGCAACGTTCGCGCAACCGGATTTGCGCTGTGCGCTGCATGCGTGGTCTACTTCTTCGCGCTCGATCACTTCGTGTTTTCGAGCGCTCAGTTTTCACCCATTTTTCGTAGTTTGCTGATCAGGTATGACCAGCCAGCAGCGTGGCTGGCGCTCGCAATTTGCCTCGCGGCTATCTTATGGCGGCGACCCGCGCCCATCCTGCAGGTGGTGGATTTCATAGCGCGGCATCCGGTTGGCGTTGCCTTGGTAACCGCCGCGGTGCTGGCGATCGGCACTTTAGTGGTTTATCACGACTATCCGCTATCGATGGACGAATACGCGGGCGTCTTTCAGTCCAAAGTCTTTGCCTCCGGTAGAGTGGCAGCACGAGTGCCGCCTGACCTTGTCGATTGGCTGGTGGTCCGGGGCTTCAATGGCACCTTCCTGATTGCATCGGCGAAGAGCGGCATGGTCATGGAAGCATACTGGCCGGGAATTGCCCTGCTGTTGGCGCCATTTCAATTTCTCATGGTCCCATGGTTTTGCAACGCGTCGCTTTCAGGGCTTTCGCTGCTTCTTATCTACCGCATCACCCGGGAAATCACCAAGGACAAGAGGGCGGCGGGGTGGGCGGTCCTGTTCTCGCTCGCTTCGGGTGCATTCCTCGCGGACGGCATTTCGTACTACTCGATGCAAGCGCATCTGGCTGCAAACCTCGCCTTCATTGCGCTGCTATTAAGACCTACCGAAAAGCGGGCAATGGCGGCCGGACTTGTGGGCTCACTCGCCCTGATTTTGCACAATCCGGTTCCACACGCGCTGTTCGCCTTTCCATGGATCGTGGCCATGGCGATAAAGCCGAATCGGCGCCGGTATCTTATGCACTTATTCTCAGGTTACCTGCCTGGGATCGCGTTGGGGGTCGGTTGGCTGCTTTTTCGCGCTGAGATCGCATCGGATGGCGCCGGCTTGGCGGCGATCAATGGCATCGCAAACGGTATCTTTGCGTGGCCGAATGCAGCCCTGCTAAATGCGCGCAGCGCTGCTCTGGTAAAGATGTGTGTGTGGGCGATGCCGTCGATATTTGCCATTGCGCTATCGGGCTGCATCCTGCGGCGCGCAGACTCGCGAGTGTGGTTACTCATTTCCTCGGGAATCCTCACCTTCACGGCTTATCTCTTTGTGAGATTTGATCAGGGACATGGCTGGGGATATCGGTATTTTCACGCGGCGTGGGGAGTGGTGCCGATATTGGCGGGTTGTGCGATGGCGGATAGACAGCAGGCCAACGACCGGCTCGTCTCATTTGCCGGAGCGTCGGCCATCTTGAGCCTTCTGCTCTTGCTTCCTCTCCAAATGTGTCAAATCGACCAATTCATCACTCAGCACTTGGCGCAGCTTGCGCCGCCAAAAAGGCCCGGCAACAACATCTATTTTATTCATCCGTTGGGGGGGCATTACCTGGCGGACATGATTCAGTTTGATCCGCTGCTTCGAAACAAGGATCTCTTGTTGGTGAGCCACGGCTCGGCGTTGGATACGCAATTAGTCGAGCGGAATTGGCCCGGCGCCGTGAAAATTTCCGGGAACCAGGCGGCTGATCAATGGTATTTGGGATCCGAGGATCGGCGGCAGCCGATTCCGGGGCGCAGAGATGAACGGCAATTCTTGATCTCAGAAATTCCGCAGTGAGTTCTACTCCTTTTCCTCCCATCGCTGCGGATCGCTGAAAACAACTCTGAAAGTGCTGCCACCGGCATCCCGCGGCTCGTACAACAAAATGGCGCGATTCAGCTGGCATAATTCTCGAGCAATGAACAACCCGAGCCCGGTGCCGCCATTGCGGCCGGTAAAAAACGGCTCAAAAATACGATCAACCGCTTGCGGTTCAATTCCCGGTCCGCGATTCGAGACTTCGAGAAAAGGTCGGTTGCTGGGATTGAGGCGGCCAAGGTTGATCTCGACGCTGATTCCGTCATGCACTTCGCCGTACTTCATAGCATTGTCGCACAAGTTCCAAACCACTTGATGCAGATGGCTGGGGTCAAATCGCACTTCCAGATCTTCCGCGGTTTCATGGACGCCGACTTGAGCCTCGCGGACTTGCATGGTTTCACAAAATTCTTCCAGGAAGTCTTCCAGCCAGTCACCAAGCAACAGGCGGGTCGGCTTGGTGGCCTCGCGCCGAGATAATTGCAGGACATTGTTGATGATGGTGCTGACTCGCTCGGAATTACCTTGAATGATGTCGGTCAATCTGCGCTCGTCCGCGCCGATCCGCGGGCTTTCGGCTAAAAGTTGGCCGGCATGACTCATTGCCCCGACCGGATTTCTTATTTCGTGGGCAATACTGGCTGATAGCCTGCCGAGTGCGGCAAGCTTGCTCTGCTGCACGCGTTCGGCCATCAGGCTGGTATCTTCGAGGAAAGTCAGGGTGGGTCCGGGCTCTGCCCCGAGCGGTGCGAAATGCGGCTGGATGACCCGTGCGCCGTCGGCGGCGACAAAACTAGATGGTGAATCCTCTCCTGGGTCGCGCTGTCGCCATGTCGACAAGGAATACAGCAGCCGCGGCGATACTTCGCCCACTAGGGCGCCGGGGACGGCGTGATCGTCGCCCAGAATTTCCGCCGCTGATTCGTTGATGAGTCGAATTTTGTCGGCTGCGTCGACCACCAAAAGGCTTTCACGCAAATGCTGCACAATATATTGAGAAAGTTCTGCTAGATTCGCGAGGTCGACATCCTTTTGACGGACCAATGCTTCGCTTTCGCGCATGTGCCCGGCCGCGTACGAGGCGGCGCCGGCAGTCATGAAGAGAACCGCACCTAGCAATCCGGCGGTGGCGTACGAATTGATGTCGCTCGTGCCGCCGAGTTGCTGCACGATCGTATCGACAAGGATTGCTATGACGGCCACCGCAGCCAGGAACAGCGCGCTGCGCGGCGGCAGCAAAAATGCCAGTGCACCGATCGGCACCAAGAACAAAACCCCGAGTCCACTGGCGACGCCGCCACAAGTGTGCAGCAGCAAAATCAGCACAAACATGTCGACTGCCGCTTGCAGGATAGTTTGCACCCGCGCACTCGCCAGGCGTTGGCGTACGAAGAGCACGCTTACCAGGCCAAAACCAAAATAAAATACGGCGGCGCCAAAGAATAACTGACGGGAGTAAACAGCGAAGCCGCGGACGCCTCCTAAAAAGTAGAGGGCAGTAGAACCAACGGCACAAAACTCGGTACAGATTAAGGACCGCGAGCACCCGCCAGATGATGCTGGGTCGCGCCGGGCGATATGGTGCATTCGTCTATCGAACTGGCGATTCAATTCCGTCTTTCCCCGCTGCTTTGCGCTGCCCCCAAGCTTAATTCAGAATAGCGCGCCTTACGCGACCGGATCGGCAGTTAGGGACAATTCATGAATTTGCACGGATACCAGTCGAAACGGTGGTTCGCCCAGTCCGGCATCCTTGTTCCTAAAGGGCGGGTATACGCCTCGCCGGAGGGGGGGCGGGCCGCACGCTGATGCCCGGGGCAACGCTTGCCGGATGCGGCTCAAATGAGACAACGTACTAAGAGCGGAAGCAAGAACTATCGACAGTCAAAAGCATCCTGTGGCGCGTTGCTGATACATTGCGCCGTACCTTTGTCACCTCGGACGCCCGTCTTACCCAATGGTCTTCCGCTAATTACAGAAATCCCTGCTGACCATAATGAACACAAGATCCGTCGACGGCCGACCTCTTCACCGCACCTAAAACAGCATAAGGTCCCAGCGGAAGGTCCAAGCATTATCTACGAGGTCCTAGTGGCCCCACGGCTCCATTGAGAGGGATCGATCCGCTGGGTAAATCGGCATCAAAGAGTCGACGATATGGCTTTCCCTGTTTGATCAGTGCATAAACAACCCGAGCCATCTTGGCGGTCACTGCGGTACGCGCCTTTCGCTTAAGATCGCCGTCCTCGGGTGATCGAGCGATGTACCGCTGATATTTTTCACGGAAGGCGTTCTCTCTCATGCGCGCCGCACTCATCGCGGCCATCCAAAGCGCCCCACGCAGCCTGGCGTTGCCGCGCTTGGAGAGCTCCTCTCGAGAACGAGAGGCGCCCGACTGGCTTTTGGAGAGGTCCAGGCCACAGAACTTCAGGAACTGTCGGTGTGAGGGAATCGGCGAAGATCGCCCGCCTCCGCAAGAACCACCAACGCAATGATCGATCCAATGCCCGGCACGCCTTTCAAGAGCTGGAAATCCTGATGCCTGCTAGGATCTCATCGGCCTGAAGCTCCATGGCGTCGCGCGCAGCGCAAAGCTGCAAGATCTGTGCAGCTGCATGCGGAAAGTGCCTACTGCCGCGGAGTGCACTGCGATGGGCAGGGCAATGGTGCGTTCTGCCAGGCATAAATCTCTGCGATCTTGGCTTCTTTGTGTACTCGACGGCCCATAGATGTCCAGATCGCGTCTCTGAACTCTTTGAGCGAGAGCGCCGTAATCGATGCCGGCGTCGGAAACTGAATGAGCAGGCGAATGAACCACTCATTGCGCTGTGTAGTCCAGAAGCGCTCAATCTCAGGGAAATACAGGGTCAGGTAATGCGTGATAAGGACATGCTGCAGCCGCGTTCTTGCTCGGGAAATATGCAGGTAGGTCTTCGAGAGCTCCTGCAAATCATGTGTGTGCATGATGAGCGGGTCGCAGTAACGTTGGGTCATTCCCTGCTTGAGAAGGCGCAAAATAATTTGAGCGTCCTTTGGATCGTTCTTATCCCAGGAGTTGTAAACCACCTCCCGTAGCCTCGCGCCGGCCACAGATGAACAAGCACGAGATCAAAACCCTCTGAAACCAGCCGAAACGCGATCGTTCGGTGATAGTCGGCCGTGGGTTCCAATGCGATGCGGCATGGGCTCGAGCAACTCCTCAATAACTCTACCAAGCGGTCGTAGTCATCTCGTTGATGTACAAAGCGAAATCGCTGCTGTCTGCCGTCTTGGTGTTCAATTACGGCAACGTTCACACCTTTGGCGATATCAATCGCCACCCAAGTGCGGGGCGGGGTAGCATCAGTCTTGCAAGTCATCGTCAGAGTCCTCCGAAGGTCCTAGAACAACCTAAGGATGTCGTCGCTGGCGATGGCTTGCCACTACTCCGTATGTACTA
>CAVWBL010000018.1:0-330977 GCA_963753205.1 uncultured Acidobacteriota bacterium
ACCAAGAACCGCGATTGATTCTGGCCACGGGGAGCTATCTTGGCGAAGGCTTCGATGATGCCCGTCTCGACACGCTCTTCCTCACAATGCCGATCTCGTGGAGAGGAACGCTTCAGCAATACGTAGGGCGGCTCCATCGGCTGCACGAAAACAAGAAGGAAGTTCTCGTGTACGACTATGCCGATGTGCTTGTGCCGATGCTGGCTCGAATGTACAAGAAGCGATTGGCTGGGTACTCGTCTCTCGGCTACATTGTGACCCAAGGATCCGCGGATTGAGGTTGAAGTATTCCGTCCGGCCAAGCATTCCCTGGATGACAAAGGAAAATGCCCTATAGTTTCGTTACGAAATCTCTAACGAAACAATCCTTTCGCGATGCCGACGCCAACGAAAAGGAGCCGCAATTCAGCTTCGGTTCATGTGGGAGCGTCGAGCTTCGAGTAGTGTCAACCTGCGGATTCGAAGATTTCGATCCAGCGCTCCAAAGTCTGGTCGTGCTGTTCGAGCGGGCCGATCAGATAATCCCTCAATTCCCGGTGATACCGCTCTCGAAGAATTTCGCTTTGTAGCTTTCTCGATCGGAATAAATACAATGCGTCGTCGGAATCCTTCAACCCCGCCCTCTGCAACTTCGACAAGATGTAGTCGTAGGGGTCGGGTACGAGAAGCCTAAGCCGTTCGAACTGTCCACTCGCCATTTCGGAAAGTCTCTCTTCGTACTCTTCAGGCAGAGTTGCGACCGTGACTCGATGGAGATAGATCTTGTACCTGCGATGCAGGTCGGAATCATGGCCAGCTATTTCTTCTAGATTGAGGTCCGCGGGCACAGCCGTGTAGTAGTCGATATCCCCGGTTGTGCGCGGAATCCCGTAATAGAAGACGAGCGCAAAACCTCCGATGCAGTGGATTTCGAGCGGTTTTTCTAACGCTTTGTCGATCTCTCCGAGGAAATCCTTCCAGGGTGAAGGGAGCTTAGCGCTCGGCGTTTCATCGGGCATAGGAAAGCTGTTCCGACCGCATGTCCGCGAGCAAGTTCCAGTGTACCGCGTCGGCGGTTCGATTCTTCGAAAGCCACTCTCGTTCTCTCTCGGTCATCGGGAGGACGATAGAAAAACCCTTCTTTCGCAAGACGGCTTTCCTCAAGCATCTCTTCGAGCTTGCCGAGTTCCTTCGATCTGGCGTTGTCGCTATGACTCTCGGCCACACGCCGCCCAAGCCTAACGACAAAACCCAGCTTGTTTTGAAGATTGAATTTCCGGGCAGTTTCAACCAGCCACGTATCCGGCCGCGCGTACTTCATCGCTACCCACGGCAAAGCCTCCGCCACGCGGCCATCGAGACTCGTCTGTCCCAATGCCGTAAGCAGCACCTCATAAGGGTTCTTACTTGCGGTATGCGGTTTGAGGTAAGCAAAGCCCGGATATTCGAGTCTCGCCAACCACTCAACTAATTGGTCATCGTTTGTCCGGGCTGGCACAAAATCCTCTTCGAGGGGAAGAACTTCCGGCGACAGGCCGATAGACAGAAACGGCCCGGCGAACCACCCGAGGACGTCAACCGCCGTTTCCCATTTTCAAGCAAATTCAAATATGCCTGCGTTACCCCCAGGTGGCTAGCTGCAGCCTCCTGCGTCCAGCCTCTGTGCTGACGGGCCTGCTTGAGTTCCCTTGATTTCATAATGTCAATTTATAACAGATCTGTCATATTTTGTCAACGGAATCACCATTGGATTTCCTTGCCACGATCTCAATTCGAGCTTCCGATCCAGTACGGAGATTGGCTTCTCGAACACAAACGGTTGGCCTTTGCTGTGGCAGAAATGTGTCAAAACCCTATCTGTTTTGGTCGTTGGGCTTAGCTTTCGAGCGAAGAGCAGATGCCCCAAGTTATTGTAAATAAACGAAAAGCGAAGGAAGCAACGGAAGGTTTAGTGAGCTCTCGGCGGCTTGCAAAGCAGGTGCTCTCCCAGCTGAGCTACACGCCCACGGCTGTTACCCCTTCCATTCTAACGACTTGCAGACGCCTTCGCAGCCTGTTTCTTCGCCTGGTCGGAAACGTAGTAAATTCGTAGAAGCTATTGCACAACCCTCCGTAAGACGATCATGAAGCAGGCGATATGAAAGAAGCCCGATAGATCGTGAGCGAGCGGTCGTAGCGCACGACCAGGCGGCGGAAGTTTCCCAGCCAGGCGATTGGTGCGTTCGACGATCCATCGCCGCTTGTAGCGCCGCAGCGCTCGACCGTCTTGCGTCGGCGGGCCGAACGCGATTCTTCTTGTGCGGGCAGATCAGTTCGATCCCGCGCTGCCGCAAGCGCTCCCGCAACGGATCGCTGTCGTAGGCTTTGTCGGCGATCACGCCGCAGCGGCTTCTGCCGCGGACGGCCCGCCTGATGCCGCCGTCCTACTCGGATCGTCGCGAGCGTCGTCTCCGCGAGTTTGACCTCCGCCGGGGATGCAGAGTGAAGGTAGTTTCCCAGAGGAAGACCGCGGCCGTCGACCACCACCATCCACTTCGTCCCCTTGCCCCGCTTGGTTTTTCCGACTCCGCAGCCCCTTTTTTCGCCGGAGCGAAACTGCCGTCCAGAAACGATTCGCTCCACTTCAATTGCTGGCGCTCGTTCAACTCGCTCAGAAACGCCCGCCAGATGTTCAGCCAAACGCCCCGCTCTTCCCAGTCCCGCAGCCGCCGCCAGCACGTCGAAGGATGCGGGAATTTCTCCGGCAGGTCCTGCCAGCGAGCCCCGCTCCGCAGAATCCACAGAATCCCTTCCAGCACACGGCGGTTCTCGATCCACGGACGACCGCCCTTGCGTTGTTTGGGCGGCTTGGGGAGCAAGGGCGCGATTTTCTTCCACTGCGCTTCGGTCAGCAACGGACCGGATCGCGCCATCGGCCCTCCTTCGGCGCTGCGGCTTGTCCTGGGTTATGTCGACTCTTCCATTCCTTGAAAACTTGGGACGCCAGCCGGCTTAACGGTAACGGTTGAGCCGAGCCGGTTGTCTTGAGGTCGCTGTCGAGATGCAGGACCCCGTGATCGAGGTCCACTTGGTCCCATTTGAGCGACAGCCGCTCAGTGTAAGTACGGCCACCGTTCTAAACCAATAAGGCGATTGCCACCCTCAGATACGGCGGCGCCGCTGCCAGAATTCGGCGTTCTTCTTCAACAGTAAGCATTCTCTTGGGCGGCCGTTCCCGGCGCTCATCGAAATGTTTCACTCCGGTGGTGGGTTTCTCGCCGAAGTACTTTCGCTTGAGGGCGAACTGGAAGATGCAGT
This sequence comes from uncultured Acidobacteriota bacterium, assembly GCA_963753205.1. Classification (GTDB taxonomy): domain Bacteria; phylum Acidobacteriota; class Terriglobia; order Acidiferrales; family UBA7541; genus Palsa-295. The sequence goes on from CAVWBL010000018.1 coordinate 3,277, forward strand.
GCAGACAAGCCGGTTCCCGATTAACCGTGGCTCCTTTTACCGTGCGATTCTTGTCCCATCGTAGCCGTTGGATGCGTCGGTAGAGGGCACCAAAGTGACTTCGTGGCGTGCCGTACAGACCCACTTATTAGAGCGATTGAGGCTTGTATCACTTCGCCCTCTGATGGCGTCCTGGGCGCTGCGTCCCCTTTCTAAGGGAGCCTCTTTTGAGCTGCCGGAAAGCTTCTGGGGGGTCCAGGGCAAATGCGGTGCAAATTGAAGGGATTGTTGGAGAAGGACGGCCAACAGCAGATGGCCGAGTAGCCCCTCTTCGTCTTCAATTTTGCACAAACTTAGTAGTCGTTTGCTGAGCCTTCGAGGAAGGCACGGAGCTTGCGTGAACGCGAAGGGTGGCGTAGCTTGCGGAGCGCCTTGGCTTCGATCTGGCGGATGCGCTCGCGCGTAACGGCGAACGATTGGCCGACTTCTTCGAGCGTATGCTCGCTGCCGTCGTCGAGACCGAAGCGCATCTTGATGACTTTCTCTTCGCGCGGCGTGAGCGTCTTCAAAACGGACGAGGTCTGTTCCTTGAGGCTCAGGTTGATGACTGCATCAGATGGCGACACGACGGCCTTGTCTTCGATGAAATCGCCGAGATGCGAATCTTCTTCCTCGCCGATCGGAGTTTCGAGCGAAATCGGCTCCTGCGCGATTTTCAGAATCTTGCGCACCTTGGCAACGGGAATGTCCATCCGCTTCGCGATTTCTTCTGAGGTAGGCTCGCGGCCAAGTTCCTGCACGAGTTGGCGCTGCGTGCGGACGAGCTTATTGATCGTCTCGATCATATGCACGGGAATGCGAATCGTGCGGGCCTGATCGGCGATGGCGCGCGTGATGGCTTGGCGAATCCACCACGTGGCGTACGTAGAGAACTTATAGCCGCGGCGCCATTCAAACTTGTCAACGGCCTTCATCAGGCCGATATTGCCTTCCTGAATTAGGTCAAGGAACTGCAAGCCGCGGTTGGTGTATTTCTTGGCGATTGAGACGACGAGGCGCAGGTTCGCTTCGATCAGCTCTTTTTTCGCGACTTCCGCTTCGGCTTCGCCCCGAAGAATCACCTGAAGGGCGCGCTTCAGTTCGGCCGGGCTTACTTCGCTGGCGACTTCGATTTCTTCGAGTTCCTGGCGGCGCGCACGCAGGTCTTTGCGCGCTTCGGCCTGGACTTCGGCTTTCGAAGCTTCCACTCGGCGCTCGAGCTTTGCCGCATCGCGCTCGAGGAAGTGAACGCGCTCGACGGTTTGGCGAATCTTGTCAATCAGCCGCTTTTTCTCAAATGGATTGAAGTCGATATCGCGGACGAGCTTCGACATTTCGACGCGGGTGCGGGCGACTTCGTAGCGTGCGTGCAGATAAGGCTTTTTCTTTGCCTTGGGAACCTTTTCCAGCTTGCCGGCGAGCTTCATCGCCTGCAGATAGAGCTTGCCGATCTTATCGATCTGCTTGAGGGTCTCTTTGGTCTTCGCTTCGATCTTTTCTTCAGTGAGTTCTTCGTCGTCGAACTGAACAATTTCCTTGATCGAACGCGAACCGTTGCGCAAGTCTTCGCCGACCTGGACGAGTTCCTTCAGAATGAGAGGAGCGCGCGAAATCGTCTTCAGGACGAGTAGTTGGCCGCGCTCAATGCGCTTCGCGATTGCAACTTCGCCCTCGCGTGTCAGCAGCGGAACAGTGCCCATCTCGCGGAGGTACATGCGGACAGGATCGTTGGTTTTTTCGAGGGAACCCGGTGTGAGGTCGAGATCGCCGTCTTCGCTGGCCTCTTCCTTCACCTCGACCGTATCGCCGGAATCGGAAGCCGCCAAAGCGGCCTTCGCCGTGGCGAGATCTTCGTACACGTCGATCCCGTTTCGCTCGAAGGTCGAGAGCAGATCGTCAATTTCCTCCGAGGAATGAACCTCGGCAGGCAGGATATCGTTCACCTCATCATAGAGCAGGTAACCCCGCTCTTTGCCCATTGCGATGAGCTGCCGCACCTGATCGTATTTCTCTTCAAGAGCCAGTGTCGTCACGCCGTTTTCCCCCGTTCAATCCAGGCTCCACGCACAAATGCAATTCCAAGCGAGATGCGCCCATTGCGGCACACCACGACTCTTTCGCTATCACGTAAATTTAGACGGAAAGACAGGAGAATCCCCTTCGATGATTTCGTGCCCGCGCCCGTTTTTGCCTGCGCCCACAGACACCCTCATTGGATGCTCGTCGCAGACCGCCAGTTTCCTCTAAAACCTTGGAAGCATACAACATTGCGGGTTCTGTGGTCAACGAGCCGTGCAAGATGCTTACCTGTGGAAAACTGGATATCTCCAATCGTCTATGTCTTCTGATTACTGTGACTTACCGGAAGAATTGCACACACAGACGCAAACTAGCCTCAGGCTCGCCCCGCCGATGGTATGTGACAGGATTTCATTCCGCTCTTTTCAAAGTATTTCTGGTGATATTCCTCAGCCCGATAAAACGCCCCAGCCGGGACGATTTGCGTCACGATCGGCCGCCTGAAGATGTCCGCCTTCTCCAATGCTGCTTTGGAATCCCGCGCCGCCGCCTCCTGCTCAGCATCATGAAAGAAAATCGCTGAGCGATATTGAGTCCCGAAGTCGGGGCCCTGGCGATTCAACGTCGTCGGATCATGACTTTGAAAAAAGAACGCGAGCAGCTCGCGATAGGAAACTTCCTTCGGGTCAAATTGGATTTCCACGGCCTCGGCGTGGCCAGTCGTCCCGGTACAGACGTCTTTGTACGTGGGATCCACCTTGGATCCGCCCGTGTATCCGACCGTCGTTGACTTTACGCCCTTCAACTGCGCAAATGCGTCTTCAACGCCCCAGAAACAGCCCGCAGCAAATGTCGCCTTCGCCATATTGGCCTCCTTGGCCTGCGCTGTCCCACATCGACTACGCCACGGCGGCAACTTCTCGCGTGGCTTTTTCGTTCGGAATGGTTCAGGAAAGCAATGTGCTCGTTGGTTGGATGCGCGGGAAATAGCGCACGATTCAGCTTGGCTGGACCGCCCCGAATTTTCTGTTTTCAAAAGTCGCGAGACAAGCGATTCAACGCACCCGCCAAGAGGCCTGTTCACGAAAGGCGCGGCTACGATTGCGCGAACGCACGCATCCAAGCGCGTTGCGCCCAAAGGGCCTGCTTCCGGCATGCGCATGCTCAACTACTTCATAAACCGAGCCGGACACAATCTCAGCACCACGCGGCGCAAGACGCTTCAGCGTGCCAAGACGCTGCTCTCCAAGCGCATTCACAATTCCCGGGAACACAAAAAGTAGCGCCGTGCACGCCGACGCATGAAGACCAGCGCCAAGCCGAAATCCCGCGCTCACAACGAATTAACCTAATCCCTTTCGCCACTGAGTCGCTGTTGGTGTATCATCCGCGACTTAGGCAGTTAAGCGCCTTAGTGCGTGCCGGGAACGGCTGCAAACGTTTTCACGCAAAGGGGGGGAACATGGCAAACAATGGCATCAGCAGGCGGCATTTTTTCTTCGGCAGTCTCCTGGCGGGCTTGATACCCGCCGGCGGATGGGGAAGCGTTCCTTCACTGAAACTACTCGGCTATAAATCGCCCAACGACAAATTGAACATCGGCTGCATCGGCGCCGGTGGCCGCGCCAGTTCTGATATTGCCGGCGTCTCTTCTGAGAATCTTGTCGCTTTCGTCGACCCGGATTCAGCCCGGGCAGCGGAAACTTTTAAGAAGTATCCCAGCGCGCCGAAGTATGCCGACTTCCGCCAGTTCTTCGACAAGGAAGAAAAAAATATCGATGCCGTGACGATCGCAATTCCCGACCACATGCACGCCACCGCAGCGATGTGGGCCATGGAACGCGGCAAGCACGTCTACTGCGAGAAGCCGCTGACGCATACGCCGTGGGAAGCCCGCATGCTCACCGAAGCCGCCGCGCGCTACCGCGTTGCCACTCAGATGGGCAACCAGGGTTATTCGAACGACGGGACGCGGCTTGCTGCGGAGATCATCTGGTCGGGCGAAATCGGTAACGTGACCGAAGTCCACGCTTGGACGAACCGCCCCATTTGGCCGCAAGGAATGGACGAGATTCCCCCTCCCGATCCAGTTCCGTCCACGTTGGATTGGGACACTTGGCTCGGCGTCGCGGCGGACCGGCCCTATACCGATGGCGGCGCGGCTTATCATCAGGAATACAAAACCCAATTCGGTTTCTACCAGCCATTCAATTGGCGCGGCTTCCTCGATTTCGGTTGCGGTTCGATCGGTGACATGGCTTGCCACATCCTCGGAGCGCCCAACATGGCGCTAAAGCTTACGAATCCCACGAGCGTCGAACTTGTGAAGCAGGAGGGGCGCAATTCGCTCACGTTCCCGAAAACGACGGTCACACGATTCGAATTCCCGGCGCGGGCAGATATGCCGCCTGTCACCGTTTACTGGTACGACGGCCAAAGCGGCCCCGCCTACTGGCCCAAGGATATTCCGAAAACAGAGCCGCTCATCGGCGGTCCCGGTTCATTCGGCGCGACCGAAGGCGATGGTAATGGACCAACAAACGATGCCGCGCGTGCCATTGCGAGCTATAACGGCAGCGGTCAGACTCCGCTGCCGCTTGTTGTTAAGCCCGACACCGGCGACAACGGAGCGCTTTTCGTTGGCGACAAAGGGTATCTCACGACGGATACTTACGCAGCGCGCGTCCGCCTGCTGCCCGAATCGCGCAACAACGACTACAAGCTGCCAGACCGTGTGCTGCCACGTTCGCCGGGCCATTGGCGCGATTGGATTCGGGCCTGCAAGGGCGGACAGCCCGCTTGCTCGAACTTCAGCGTCGCCGGGCCTTTCGCAGAATGGATCCTGCTAGCGACGATCGCTACGCGTGTTGACGGTAAACTCGAATGGGATTCCGACAAAATGCGCTTCACGAATAACGACGACGCCACGAAGTACGTCAGGCCCAATTTCCGGAAGTCTTGGGCGCAGGTGTGGAACGGCAAGAAGTTCAACAATACATAGTTTCAGTCGGCCGCAGCGCAAGCTGCGCAAGATAAGCCAGCGAATACTAGTTCCCGGCCGGGAGCTTGCCCGCGGATTCAAGAATTTGGCGGGCGAGATAATTGGTCACGTGCGCCTCGTCACGCGCCTCGATCAAGTAGGCAGAGCGAAGCAGTTGTTCTTTGCGGCTGCGTAGCGCGTCGCGAATGGCCTGCTGCACCTGCGGGTCGGATAGCTGGCGGTCGCCCGCGGGCTCCTTTGCGATCAACTTGAGAATGCTATAGGCACCGTCCTTCGTCTGGATGGGCGCGCTCACCTGGCCGGGCTTCAAGGACAGAACCGCCTGCTTGAGAGCGGGGTCGGACTGATTCAGGGACGATTCAGCGACGAACCCGATGTCGCCGCCAGTCGAGCCGCTGGAATCCTCCGAATAATCTTCCGCCAGCTGGGAGAAATCCGCGCCGGACTGCAGCTGTTTCTCCAGCATCGCTACTTTGCGCGCCGCATCGGCTTCGTTCGAAGCTTTATCCGCCTTAGCGTTGTGCACGCTGGGATCGGGCCGGGGCGTCACGACGATGCGTGCGATATGATACTGCGTCTCGGGCAAGTTGAATTGCGCGCGGTTGGCGTTGTAGAAATTCGTGATGTCCTGATCGGTGATGGAGATTTTTGCGACGACTTCGCGGTTAAGCAGCTTGTCGATTGAAAGCTGGCGCCGCAAGTCGCTGCGCAGATCGTCCACCGTCAGGCCGGAGTCCTTCAGCTTCTTTTGAAATTCCTCCTCGGTGGACGGGGCCTTCGATTCGGTGAACTTATCCTCAACCTCGGCGTCGCTGGCGATCAGATTCATTTTCGCGGCGCGATCGATCAATATGTCGCTGTTGATCAGCTCGTCGAGAATGCTGAGTTTCAGCGAAAGGGCTTCTTCCTGCGAAGGGGCGGGACCGTTTGCGTTCACGCGTGTCCGGTAGACCTTCTCGACGTCTTCGCGGAGGATTTGCTTGCCGTCGACCACAGCCCACACGTTCGGATTGGGCGCAGCCTGCCGGTTGCAGGCGGCCAGATACAGGACTAGAGCCAGACCTGCCAGCAGCGGCGATTTCCTTTTCAACGGAAACCCTTTCCGGGAGGACCGCTTTCAGGCGGCTTTCTTGACACGGCCCGCGCGAATGCACGCGGTGCAAACGCGGACCTGCTTACGAACACCTTTGACGACGGCCCTGACGCGGCGCAGGTTCGGATTCCAGCGGCGGCGGCGCACGTTGTGCGCGTGGCTGATCACATTCCCGTAGCTCGGTTTTTTGCCGCAGATTTCACAAGCAAGTGCCATGATCTTGATACTCCCAGCAAAACCTATGGATTTGTAGCATTTGATGCTATCAGACTTTACTGCACTCCGAAAGGGTTTGACGTAGGTTTAAGCGTAGAGCCGCGGCCTTCCGCGCGGCAGGTGTGCGACAGAGATAACGCGGATTTAAGGAGGCAGGATGCTCAAGGTGCTCGGGCCGTCGAATGATTCAACGCCAATTCGGACTAATTGACCCAATTATCGGGCCGCGAAGGCGGTTCTTTCCGGTCGCGGACGTAGACCTCGAATTTGCGGCGCAGCCGCCGGCGCTTATAGTCGGAGACTTGATTTCGGACGTTGTAAAGGAAGGACCCCCGTCGCAAGTAGATATAGCCGACCAGCATACCGCCGAGGTGGCAGACGTGGCTGACGGTGTCCCCCGAAGCGCCGATCGTGCTGATGAATTCGATCGCGCCCATGATGATCACAAGGAGGCGCATTGAGATGGTGACGGGCAGCGGAAACAGATACACCTGGCGGTGCGGCATGATAACCGCGCAAGCCAGCAGAACACCGTAAATGGCGCCGGAAGCGCCAATCGTGGGGTCGCGGGCCATGCCTAAAGCATGCGGGTCGAGCAGGGTGCGCACAGCCACATCGATCAGGCCGGCTCCAACACCACAAAGGAAAAAATAGGTCGTGAATTTCCGCGCACCCCACATGTGCTCGAGGTCGGCGCCAAACATCGCGAGGTAGAGCAGGTTGAACAGGATGTGCCAGATCGTCGCATGCAGAAAGATATAGGTCGCCAGCTGCCAGACAAAGCCGACGTGTGTAACTTCAGCCGGAACCAGTGCGAACCACTTCAGCCACCACGTTCCGCCCCCGGGAATCCAACCGGACAGAACCTGCAGGACGAAGACCGAGATGCACGCGATGCAGATGATCTTAATGGCGCGCGGAAAGTAATCGCCTATGTTGAAGGTGTAGCCACCGCCGCCGTAGGTGCGCCTGTAAAAAGCCATTTCTGATGATTTTACGGGCTGGACAGGACAGAGTCAAAGTTGCAGGGGGCGCAGTGTTCCGGCTGACTCACGTCTGCTGTATTACGGCGATCAGTTCTTGCGCCGCGGCTTTCAGGGCACGGTCGCGGCGGTAGACAAGATAGAGGCGGCGTTCGATGCGCATCTGGCGCAGGCGGACTTCGCGCAGGTCGCCGCGGCGAATTTCGCGTTCGACGCACATCTTCGGCACGATTGCGATTCCCTTCTTCATTTCCACGAATAATTTGATGCTCTCAATCGTGGGCATCTCAATATCCGTGTGCAAAGGAACGCGGTGACGTGCGAAAAGTTGCACCACACTCTGGCGATGGGGCGATTCCACGATATGCGCGACGAAGGATTCGTCAGCGAGTTCATTGATGTCCACTTCGCGGCGGCGCGCAAGGCGATGCCCCGGCCAAACGACCAGCGCGAGCGCGTCACGATGAAATTCGATAGCCGCGAGTTCGCTGGCTTCAGGGATGTAAGAGATGACGCCCACGTCGAGGTGATGATTGAGGACTTCGCGCGGGACGTCGCGTGAAAACACGCGATGCACGCGAATGAGAATGCCGGGATACAACTTGCGAAAGCGGTCAAGCGCGGGCAGCAGTGCGTGAATTGAGCTTTCGTTCACGCCGATGGCGACGTGGCCGCGCTCAAGGCCGCGGAGCTCGCGGATGCCCTTCTGGATTTCCTCGCGCAAATTCAACATGCGATCGGCGTATTCGAGAAGCAGCGAGCCTGCGTCGGTGAGAGTACGCGCGCCGGAGCCGCGTACAAAAAGCGGCTGGCCGACCCAATCTTCGAGTTTGCGGATCGATATGCTCACGGCCGGCTGTGTGCGGTAAAGCTTTTCGGCCGCTCGAGAGAAGCTTCGCTCGCGCGCCACGGTTTGAAAAACCTGAAGAGAAGCAAGGTCCATCTATTTTCCCCTAATCGCACTAAACGAGCCGACGTCATCCAGAGCGGAGCGAAAGCCCCTCTTGACCCGTGCTCTAACTATATAAGGCGTATTTATGAGCGTCGCAACGATTATAAATTGGACTGATTGCGCCGATGGCGGTTTACTGTCAATATTGGAAGGAGTGGCCCATGGAAACCGTACAATTTTTTGACACGACACTCCGCGACGGCGAACAATCGCCCGGCTTTTCCATGAATCGCGAGGAGAAACTGAAGCTCGCGAGAGAGATCGAGCAGCTTGGCGTCGATGTGCTCGAAGCCGGTTTCCCGATTGCGTCGCCCGGCGATTTGGAAGCGACGCGAGCCGTAGCCGCCGAGATTAAGGGTTGCCGAGTAGCGGCGCTCGCGCGGGCGCGTCAGGAGGATGTGGACGCAGCGCTGCGCGGGCTGGAACCTGCCGCAAAACCCCGCTTACATGTTTTTCTCGCCACTTCGGACTTGCACCTGAAACACAAGCTGCGCATCGGCCGCGAAGAAGCGCTCGATCGGATCGTAAAAATGGTGCGCTTCGGCAAACAGCATTGCGAAGAGGTGGAATTTTCCGCCGAAGATGCGAGCCGGACCGATTTCGATTATCTGTGCCAAGTCGTGCTGGCCGTGATCGAGTGCGGCGCAACGATCGTGAATCTGCCCGATACTGTGGGCTATTCGACGCCGGATGAATATGCGGATTTGTTTCGCAACGTGCGCGCAAGGATCGGCGCGCATCCGAACGTCATTTTAAGCGCGCATTGCCATGACGATCTTGGACTTGCCGTGGCGAATTCGCTCGCGGCAATTGAAGGCGGCGCGCGTCAGATTGAATGTACGGTGAACGGCATTGGCGAGCGCGCAGGGAATGCTTCGATTGAAGAATTGGCCGTGGCGCTGCACGTTCGGCAGAACCGCTATCGCGTTGAATCGCGGATCAAGCTGGAGAGGCTTTATCCTGTCAGCCGCATGCTGACTGCGATTACGAATGTCCCGGTGCCGCCCAATAAGGCTGTCGTGGGTGCGAATGCGTTCGCACACGAGGCCGGGATTCATCAGGACGGCATCTTGAAAAATCCTCTGACCTACGAAATTATCTCGCCGACGACGGTAGGGGTTCCGGCACGGAAATTGGTGCTTGGAAAACATTCGGGGCGGAACGCGTTTCGCGCGCGGCTCGCGGATTTGGGGTACGAAACGGCGGACGCAGAGCTTGCGGAGTGCTACCGGTTGGCGATTCAGCGCGCGGACGAAGAGAAGGAAATAACGGACCGCGACCTGATTTCGATTATTCATCAGGTGCGGCGGACGGCGGCGCCTGCGTCTGAGCCGAGTACTGCAGCGTCGCGTTAGGGTGTGGCCCAGCCACTGCTGACCTTTGGCTTTTGATTTGAGATTGCCTTGTGTAGCGGCCGACGCGTTTTATTGCTGTCCTAGCGGACAATCTTTTGGCTCTGTGCCTTCATTTTAGAGATGACACAAGTGCGAAAAACGATTGCGGTAATTGCCGGCGATGGGATCGGCCCGGAAGTGACGAACGCCGCAATTGCAGTGCTCACGGATTGCGCGTTGGCGTTCGGCCACACTTTTGAATTTCGCGAATTTCCTTTCGGCGGCGTCGCGATCGATCGTTGCGGCGAGCCTCTGCCCGCGGAAACACTGGCGGCTTGCCGGGCAGCGGACGCGATTCTGCTCGGCGCGATTGGTGGGCCGAAATGGGAAGGTTTGCCGCTCGGCAAACGTCCCGAGGCGGGCCTTCTCGGGATGCGGCAGGCGCTCGGGCTTTTTATTAATTTGCGGCCGATTCGCGTCCGGCCCGCGTTGCGCGATATTTCGCCGTTGCGTCCGGAGCGGCTCGGCGAAACCGATTTCGAGATTGTCCGCGAGCTTACGGGCGATATCTATTTCGGCGAGCACAAGATCGAGGGAGAGAAATCGCAGGCGCGAGCACGCGACGTGGCCACGTACACGTACGAAGAAATTGAGCGGATTGCCCGATTTTCGTTCGAACGTGCGGCGGCGCGGAATCGACGGCTGACGAGCGTGGACAAGGCCAACGTCCTCGCAACTTCGACCCTTTGGCGCCAGACCGTTTCTGCGCTCGCGAAGGAATATCCGAACGTCACGCTTGAGCACATGTATGTGGACAACGCCTCGATGCAAATCTTGCTGCGGCCGACGGCATTCGATGTGATCCTCACGGGCAATCTGTTTGGAGACATTCTGAGCGACGAAGCGGCGGCGCTGGCCGGATCGATCGGGCTGATTCCGTCGATGAGCCGCGGGCGCGCCGGAGAGCCTGCCCTCTACGAACCGATTCACGGCTCGGCACCGACTCTTGCGGGCAAGGATCTGGCTTCGCCGCTTGGCGCGATTTTCTCGGCGACGATGATGTTGCGCGAGTCGTTTGGGCTCGATATTGAGGCGCAGTGGATTGAAGCGGCCGTTGATCGGGCGCTGGAAAAAGGCTATCGCACAGCCGATATCGCTGCCCCCGGAGGGAAAACGGTCCGCGGTTCCGAACTCACCGCCCAAATCCGGGCCGAACTGCGCGAGGCGACCACCCATCAAAAAAGTTACGGCTGGGGTGTATAGGCAGATCCTCCAGCCTTTACTGATAATTACACATGTAGTAGTAAGCCGAGTGCCGCTCTAACGGGCGACGAAGGGACCACAATTCGCGTATTTCTAATCGCACTGCCAAGAACTAAAAATCATCGTAACTGCATGGAAAAAAAGAAACTGGGTGTGTTCCGGTCGCAATCAAAACGGGTTCTTGAGGGGACTACTGAACGCGCTTTGCTCGCACTTCAATCGCTATCTTTTCTTCAAGACGAGGCAGCCCGCGACGATGTCATGAAGCGCCTGCTTCCTGGCTGTGAAGCCTGCAATCGCAAAGCCGATGAAAAGCGTGAGCTGCTCGAGGGCCTTACCAACGTAGCGGCCGGTGGCGCGCGCAAAGCTGAGTCGCTTGCCGCTCAAATCCGTCACGTAAAGTCCGAGGAGCTTCTTGCCCGGCGTCGCCTGCCAGCGCGAGCTTTCAAATGCAGCAAAGTACAGCCAACAAATCAATTGCAGCAGAAGCTGGAACGCGATTGCCTGCCGCGTGCCGCTTGCGTAGAACGCGAAGTAGTCATGAGCAGAGGGGTTGGGACCGACATTTTGCTCGATCAGTTTCCAGAGGATTGGAAATGAGGCGAACGTAAGGATCAGCAAATCACATATGAATGCCACGGCGCGAAGCCAAAAACCAGCGTAGGCAATCGTCACTTTTGGCGGACGCGGAGGAGCGACACCAGGCGACTCCTGTTGATCGCCGCGTGGGGGTGGCGCGACGGGTTCGCCGCACGCATTGCATCGATCAGATCCCTCGGCGATTTCAGCGCCGCATTTTCCGCAATACAATTCGCCTCCCGGGTCCCGCGTTCAAACTTTACGCATCACGAGGCACCCGGCAATCATATCGTGAACGGCCTGCTTCTTCTCGGTGAAGCCGCAGCAAATACAATCAACCACGTAGTAGAGGTTTCCGAGCGGAACGAGACTAAGTCCTCGACCGCTCCAGAACCGCCCGCTGGCCTTCCCGAAGCTGACGCGATTCCCTTCCAGATCGGTGACGTATAGGCCCAAGGCCTTTTTCCCCAGTGTCGCTTGCCAACTGGAAGCCTCCATGAGAGCCCAGTAGAGCCATTTCACCGCAAGCAGCAGAATCACGAAAAAAATGATGCGCGGAAAAAACGTTGCGAAAAGCAATGCGGGATTCCCCCGCGCTAGAGCGAGCTCCGGCAGCATGGTGGCGAATGTTAGTATCGCCAATGGCGCAGTTGGGATCGCAAGAATCACATTGTCAAGGATCGCCGCGACAAGCCTCAGCCAGAAACCGGCAAACCCGGTTGCTGTTCCGGCCATGGCCGCTGGCGGCGCCATTACAGCGGCGCCAGCTCCGCCCGGCTGGCCGACGGCATAACCAACCACCGGACGACCGCACGAAGTGCAGAATGCTACCCCATCAGCTACATTAGCCCCGCATGCCTGGCAAAACATAATTTTCCTCCCGGAAAATGCGGCCCGTCCGGCCGCGAACGATTTGGCGCATAGTACTGGAGCGCAAACACTTGGTCAACACCCGCGCACATCGCTGTTCAAGAACTGAGCGGTTGTTCTCTCTCTGCACGATTCGTTTCCCTGGCGGGCCAACCTAAGGAGTGCGATATTGCGGCGGTGGTATCGGGTTGCATAAACTCGAATCAGATCCGATTTTGGCAAGGAGGAATCATGTCATCGCACCGATTTAGGATTGCGAAAATCGCGCCAACGATAGTGGCGGCTCTTGTGCTATTTGGCGGTGGATATTTGGCGGGTCAGAGCCGAGTCGGTCAGCCGAAGACGATCATTCACGTCGTCGAGATCAAATGGAATCCAGGCGTTTCCGCGGCGCAAAGGCAGGCGGTGCTGGACGGACTAAAGCGCGTCGCAATGAGAACTCCCGGCGTGAAAAATATCTGGACGCAGGCGGATCGGCTGGAGCCACGAGACTTCAATGCCGCGTTCGCGATTGAATTCGCAAACCGAGGTGCAGCCGATGCGTACGCCGAGAGCGCCCTTCACGATGAATGGGACAAAATGTATGTCCCGCTCAGGCAAACCAGCATTTCGATCCAAGTGACGAATCGCTGAAGCCTATCGCGCCTGCCCTTTAATCAAGGTTGCCGACAACAACGTTCCACGGGCGAATTTCCCAGTCCTTAACCAGGCCATTGATGACATACGGATCGCTGTTTGCGAAGACTTCTACGGCGCTTTCATCTGTCACGTAAAAAATCAAGATGGCTTTGTCAGCCGGTTGCGCGAATGCGCCTGCGAGCACAAGCTCTCCACGTGCATGAGCTAAATTGGCGAGGGCCAAATGCTGCGATCGAAACGATGCACGACGTTCGAGATAGTCGTCAACCAAGCGATAGATCAACGCAAAGTACGGCATGGATTGTCAAGGCTCCTCATGTGAATTCGATGAGAATATTCGAATTGATTGCATTTCTACAGGGTTTCCGCGTTTTCCACATAACGAGTTAAAATCCACAGAAGGCTGTGAGAAAATAATGCATGGGGACTTGACGAAATCAGGAGTTTTGCTATACTCCCTTGAAGTCGGTGGTGCCCTGCGCGTTGTGGGGGCAGTTCTGATACCTAGTCTAGCCTTCTTAAAGAGGTGAGATTGGTTACGAGCACCGGATAGATCACAGTCGAGCTTCGAGTACATCCGTCTGAGGCTGCGCGGAAACAGCGGCCCAAGCGAAAGACGGATACGCCCGGCGCTTGACGCCGGGTTTTTTATTGCCTGAAGGTTTCGTGGGTCGGCTCCAAACTGGCACCACGCTCCGTTTGAAACGGAGACGCTTTAATCGGAAGTTGTTGATTAGAGCGAGGTTCTTTGACAATTGAAGGAAGCTGGCATTGTCTTGCGCGAGGTGAAGTATGATTCGCGCAGGACATAAAACCGCAAGTTTTGCTCGAGAGTAGCGTTTTGTGGAAAGGCGAACCTACCTCTGCATGCCGTTTTCGTGTGCAAATTGAGTCAGAAATGGCGCAGTTGGCACCCTAAACACCCCTTAAAAGTCATTAAAAGGGCTTGCAAGACCCTTATAGATGGCTATTTCTGGATCCTAACTCGTGAGAGTCGGGACGTGTTGGGTAAGTTTTATGGTTAAGCTACTAAGGGCGTACGGTGGATGCCTTGGCGCCAACAGACGATGAAGGACGTGGCAAGCTGCGATAAGCCTCGGTGAGCCGCAAGCAGGCTTTGATCCGGGGATGTCCGAATGGGGAAACCCTACTTGGTAAAACCAGGTAACGGCCCGATGAACACATAGTCGGGTGCGAGTCAACCCAGGGAAGTGAACCATCTCAGTACCTGGAGGAAGAGAAATCAAACGAGATTCCGAAAGTAGCGGCGAGCGAAATCGGAAGAGCCCAAACTTCGGTATTTATACCGGAGGGTTGTAGGACCGCGTGAGTAGAGTTATCAATCCGGAGGCTAGGTGAACCGGCAGGAAAGCCGGGCCATAGAATGTGACAGCCATGTAGCCGAAAGCTTACCGGACTCGAAGCGGTATCCTGAGTACCGCGGGGCACGAGAAACCCCGCGGGAATCTGGGGAGACCACTCTCCAAGGCTAAATACTCGTTGGCGACCGATAGTGAACCAGTACCGTGAGGGAAAGGCGAAAAGCACCCCTGCGAGGGGAGTGAAATAGAACCTGAAACCGTATGCTTACAAGCAGTCAGAGGGCTATGCCGTGTCTTCGGATACGGAATGCCTGATGGCGTGCCTCTTGCTTAATGAGCCGGCTAGTTATTCTCACAGGCAAGGTTAAGCGAAAGCGAGCCGTAGCGAAAGCGAGTCCGAATAGGGCGTTCAGTCTGTGGGAATAGACGCGAAGCGGGATGATCTACCCTTGGCCAGGTTGAAGGTCGCTTAACCGCGACTGGAGGACCGAACCGTTGTGAGTTGAAAATCGCTCGGATGAGCTGAGGGTAGGGGTGAAAGGCTAATCAAATTCCGTGATAGCTCGTTCTCCCCGAAATGCCTTTAGGGGCAGCCTGGTGCGAATTGCCTCGGTGGTAGAGCACTGAATGGACTAGGGTCCCATCCAGGATACCGAATCCAATCAAACTCCGAATGCCGAGGACAAATGCACGGGAGTGAGACTACGGGGGATAAGCTCCGTGGTCGAGAGGGAAAGAACCCAGATCGCCAGCTAAGGTCCCTAACTGTACACTAAGTGGGAAAGGACGTGTGAACGCACAGACAGCCAGGAGGTTGGCTTAGAAGCAGCCATCCTTTAAAGAAAGCGTAACAGCTCACTGGTCAAGTGTTCGCGCACCGACAATCCAACGGGGCTCAAGTGTACGACCGAAGCTGCGAAATTAACGATTTCTACGGAAATCGTCATTTGGTAGGGGAGCATTCTGTGGTGGCAAAGGTAGACCGAGAGGACTACTGAACGCCACGGAAGAGACTCTGCCGGCATAAGTAGCGATAAACACGATGAGAACTCGTGTCGCCGAAAGTCTAAGGTTTCCTGAGGAAGGTTAATCCGCTCAGGGTTAGGCGGGTCCTAAGGTGAGGCCGAGAGGCGTAGCTGATGGACAGCAGGTCAACATTCCTGCCCCGCCATGTGAACGTTATACGATGGGGTGACGCAGAAGGATAGGGGAGTCGGGTGATGGATGTCCCGATCGACCAGTGAAAGCCGGATCCCGCAGGAAAATCCACGGGGTCATTCAACGGTGAGACTGGGAGCGAGAGCACACGCTCGCAAAGTCCCTAATTTCACGCTGCCGGGAAAAACCTCTAAGGAGTTCATGTGGTGCCCGTACCTCAAACCGACACAGGTAGACAAGGTGAATATCCACAGGCGCTCGAGAGAACGCTCGCTCAGGAACTAGGCACATTAGCCCCGTAACTTCGGGAGAAGGGGTGCCGCGGTAGGGTTTATAGCCCGAGGCGGCCGCAGTGAAATGCGTTCGGCGACTGTTTAACAAAAACACAGCTCTCTGCTAAGTCGAATACGACGTATAGGGGGTGACGCCTGCCCGGTGCCGGAAGGTTAAAGGGAGGGCTCAGCTGCCGTAAGGCAGCGAAGGCTTGATCTGAAGCCCCGGTGAACGGCGGCCGTAACTATAACGGTCCTAAGGTAGCGAAATTCCTTGTCGGGTAAGTTCCGACCTGCACGAATGGCGTACCGATCGAACGACTGTCTTGGCGAACGGCTCGGCGAATTTGTGGTTCCGGTGAAGACGCCGGATGCCCGCATCTAGACGGAAAGACCCCGTGCACCTTAACTGCACTCTGGTCATGAATAACGGATCTGTCTGCGTAGGATAGGTGGGAGCCTGGGAACCCTCGGTTTCGGCTGAGGGGGAGGCAACGGTGAAATACCACCCTGATAGTTCTGTCGCTCTAACTTACACCCCGAGACGGGGTGGAGGACACGGCCAGACGGGTAGTTTGACTGGGGCGGTCGCCTCCTAAATGGTAACGGAGGCGCTCAAAGCTAGGCTCAGGCGGATTGGAAACCCGCCGTGGAGTGCAAGAGCACAAGCCTGGTTGACTGCGAGACACACAGGTCGAGCAGGCACGAAAGTGGGATCTAGTGATCCGGTGGTTCTGCGTGGAAGGGCCATCGCTCAACGGATAAAAGGTACGCCGGGGATAACAGGCTGATCTAAGCCAAGAGTTCACATCGACGCTTAGGTTTGGCACCTCGATGTCGGCTCATCGCATCCTGGGGCTGTAGAAGGTCCCAAGGGTTAGGCTGTTCGCCTATTAAAGCGGTACGTGAGCTGGGTTCAGAACGTCGCGAGACAGTTCGGTCCCTATCTGGTGTGGGCGCAGGAAACTTGAGAGGAGTTGTCCCTAGTACGAGAGGACCGGGATGAACGAACCTCTTGTGATCGAGCTGTCACGCCCGTGGCATCGCTCGGTAGCGAAGTTCGGAAGAGATAATCGCTGAAAGCATCTAAGCGAGAAGCTTGCCTCAAGATAAGGTTTCCCAAGGTGGCTGCGGCCACCTAAGAAGGCCAGTCGAAGACTACGACTTTGATAGGCGGGAGGTGGAAGCGCAGTAATGCGTGTAGCTTACCCGTACTAATCGGCCGTTCGGCTTAACCATAAAATTTTCCTAACGCGGCAGTTGCGTTTGAACTCCTTGTGAATTTTGAGTTCAGACGGAATGCGTGGGAGGAAAAGCGTCTTTTCACAAAGTGCTACTCTCCAGCGGAATTTGCGGTTTACGCCGCTTCCTTCATGGTCAAATTTGATCGCAAGATTTTTCAGGATTGCGAAGCTTCGTTGAATTTTTGGCGACGGCTTCCAGAGTTTCCTGGTGGTCTTACCGCGAGGGCCACACCCGTTCCCATCCCGAACACGGAAGTTAAGCCTCGCCGGGCCGATGATACTGCGCTGGAAACGACGCGGGAACGTAGGTCACCGCCAGGGATATATTCAAAGGCCGCATCCGAATTTCCGGTGCGGCCTTTTGCTTTTTGGTGCTTCCGACGCCGGTACGGCTTGCCGGACTGTGGCTGGTCGGATAGGATATCGGCATGGCCGCACTGGATTTCAAAGTTCTTTTGGAACCCGACGAAGATGGGGGATACGTCGTCATCTGCCCCACACTTCCGGGTTGCTACTCACAAGGCAATACCGTCGAGGATGCTCTCGCAAATATTCGCGAGGCGATTGAGTTGTGCCTTGAGGATTTGCAGGAGCACGGTGAGCCCGTACCTGATCCCTCGAACGTATTGATTGGCAGCGTTGTTGTCAATCAATGAGTCCTAAGCTACCGGTCCTCTCTGGCGAGCAGTTCGTTAAAATTTTGGGGAAATGTGGTTACGTCCCAGTTCGTCAGAAGGGCAGCCGATGCGGGAGTGAATTGAGGCGGCTAAGGAATTACAGCTGCAATACGTTTTCCAGTTCGGGGAGACGGTGGTCGCTCCTACCAGGTTGCGGACGCGTGGCGGGAATCCGTCGTATGTTCTGTCGTCGAGATGTCGATTAGTTTTTGACTTACGCACTCCTCCCCACTACTTAAAAAAGAACGCGATTTTTTCCTTGTGACACTGATTCCCGAGCGAAACCACCCAATCCCTGTGCATTGGCCTAGCCCCGGGGCCGCTCTCGCCGCCGTGGTTCCGTCGATTACCCAATGTATTCCCTTGAGGTTGAGGATTCCGACATCCTCGAGGAGGTTCGACGGATAGAAACCGCACCGCTGCCTCGGCTGCGCGTAAGTCGTCGATTCTCGGGACGCCGTACTTTCTATCCTCGACGCTCACACCCCACCAGATGTGGGATTGTTTGGCTGCAAACTGCAAGGAGCTGTTTAGTAGCGCCCCAGCATCGGCGAACGCGTCGATGTAAACGTGCGAGAGAGACGGATTTCTTTGAGCGGCAAGGATTCTGGAGTAGGCCGAAGCATACTCTTTACTGATTTCGAGTTTGATTTCAGACCAATATCCAATCCTGTCGAACTGTTCAAAAGCCATGCACTCTATCTTCGTCGTGTATTCGCCTCTGCGCCAATGGTGCTTTGCAGTTCTCGTGCTTTAGGTTTCTCGGGCAAGCTACTCGCCGGAGACGAAGGGCATGTACATGGACTGGATGCCGACGCGGCCGGGGCCACGGAAGCGGTTCCAGACGATTTGGCCTGAGCTGGCAAAGACGCCTGTTGAGAGCTTCTGGAATTGCGTTTCCATAGTGACGCTGCGGTCTTTGTAGATCCAGCCGCCGGGCTCGATGTCAATTTGATCGCCAACGTTGAGAAATACCTCGAACACGTTTCCATAGCCATGTAGCCAAAGGACGCCGTCGCCTTTATGTGCGGTAAACGTATCGATGAAGAAACCCGTGCCTCCCATGAGCATGTTGGCGATTCCCTTGACGCGCGTGAACGTGTAATCGAGCTGATCAGTGGCGGCGAGAAACTGGTGCTCGCGCACGTCGAGCGATTGGCCTTGGTTCAAGTGCATGGCGAAAAGGTGGCCGGCACCGTCGCGGCTAAAGGCGATGCGGCCGGGGCCGTGCGCTTCGGTCATGAAAACCGGCATGCCGGAAAGAACGCGTTTGAAGGCACCTGCAAGAGACTTGATACCGATTTCCGTGCGCGTGTCTTTCCAGAGCAGAACGTGATGTTCAAAGTAAACGGGAACGCTGCCGATTTCGACGGTGAGCACGGGTACGAGTTCCCCATCGAGATGGTAAGTAACTCCGGCAAAGGTTTCGGATTGCGTGCTGGTGGCTTTAAGCGTCGGGGTCGGATTGGACATTTCGATCTTCTCCTGCGCACCTGGGCGCGTTTGCAAATTCGAGCTAAGCTAGTGATTCAGCATACGATGTAGGGGCCGGTGGATGACGGAGGAAACGGGCGCCGCGTGTCCTAAGGCGTAACTAATGCGAAGATGAAAACCGTAGAGGCGAAAGATGGATTGATCCGCACAAAAATTTTGAAAAAGGCCGAGCACAATCGGTGGAAGGCTGTAGAATAGAGTTATGGCTAAGGGATGGGAAAGCAAAGCAGTAGAAAGTCAGGTCGAGGACTCCCAGTCGCAACGCGATAACAAGAAAACACAACTAACCGTCGCCCAGAGCGACGCGAACCGACGCAAGCAGGTTCTCCTGCTTTCACGTGCTCGCGTGGCCGACGGTTTGCAGTCCAGCAGCGACTCGCGCTATCGCGACCAGCTCACTCGTGCGCTGGCCGATCTTGACGCGCAGATTTCGCGGCTGAGCAACAACTAGCTTTCGGGGATTCTCTCGAAGGCCGGCTTGAAGAATAAGAGCGGTCATTCGGCCCGCTGCTCCGTGACGAGGCTCTGAATGACGACCGTTGTTGTGTAGGCGTGGTTGTGCCGCTAATCGCGAGGAAGGCCGGAGTCGTTTTCTTCGATGAAGAGGACGCCCACGCCGTTTTGCGTCTTTTCACGACCGAGGTCGCAATGCACTACCGTGCCGCGGAAAGCCATTGAGCTGGCGCGGTTCCCTTCTCCAGAAACCTCGATTATAACGCGCAACTCCGATTGCAAGCGCGGTCGACTTTCCAGACAAAGATAAGCTCCCAGCAAGCTCAGGTCGCGCACGACAGCCTTTTCCTCGAATTTCCTGCCCGCCTCGTCGCGCCCGCTGACAGTCGCCGTAAACCGTAGACGCCGCCGAAGCCCGACGCGCGATTCGCGCAGTTTCACTTCCACGCCGCGATCGCTTAGCTTGACGGACATTCCTTCCGTTGCCGCCCAAGTGGCCGGAAATTCCTGGCGCGCCGCCGAGAGGAATCCATCGATCATGCGATCCGACGAATCGGGATCGTGGTGAAAGAGCAGCAGGTTGCCGACTTTGCAGTCGCGCGCAATTTTGACGGCTTCCAGCCAGCTCGAATGTCCCCAGCCCTTCCGCGTCGAGGCGAGTTGCTCGGGAGAATACTGCGCGTCATAGATGAGGACGTCAGCCTCGCGCGCCAAGCGCCTGAGATTCTGGTCGTGGTCGGCGCCATCGGGCTCATTGTCAGTGGCGTAAACGATTGAGCCGGCGCTAGTCTCAAGGCGGTAGCCAAGGCAGCCTTGCGGATGGTTGAGGCGTTCTGCTGTCACATGCACGCCGCCGATTTGCCAACTTTCACCGCCGTTTACGTCGCGAAAGGTGCGCTGCGCGGCCATCATATTGGCATCCACCGGAAAATAGGGGCTGGCGAGCTGCGCTTCGAGGGCCTTGCGAAGGCTATCGGGGCCGAGATACCGCGATTCAAAGCTGTAGAAATGGAAATGATTCTGCGGCTCGAAGAACGGATGGAAGAACGGAATGCCCTGGATGTGGTCCCAATGGTAATGCGAAACAAGGATGTGGGATTCGGTGCTGACGTAGGACTGGTTCCAACGATTGCCGAGCACACGCAAACCCGTGCCGCAATCGAGAATGATGTGTGTCCCATCAGGAGCGGTGAACTCGAGGCAAGGCGTATTGCCGCCGTAGCGCCCATTTGCACGCTCGGGCGTAGGCGTCGAGCCGCGGACGCCGCAAAAAGCGAGCTTGGCTGAAGTGTGCGTCATCGCGGGATCAGCCTGACGCGCGAGGCGATCATCCCCCTGAACGACTCCGATGGTTTTGAAGAGTGCCTGAGTTGATGGTAGGGGCGGCTACAAAGCAAGTCAATTGCGTTTCCGTGCCGCGTGCTTGTGCGTTATCCCTGCGGGATCAGAGGCACTGGAGGCGCTGTTGCTTGAGCGGCTCGCGGAGTAAAATCCAGGTGATGCACGACCATTCGCACGGCGGCCACTTCCACGACGGACACGGGCATCGTGGGCATCACCACGTGCACGGCGTGGGCGAAAAGATGACGCTGACGATGGGCATCGCCGTAATAGCGACGCTGGCGCTGGTGGCTGTGGAGGTCGCGGCAGGCTATTTCGGGCATTCGATCGCGCTCGTCAGCGACGGGATTCACAACCTGACGGATGTTCCTTCGCTTGTGATCTCGTGGTTTGGTATGCGTTGGGCGCTGCGGCCGCCGACCGCTCAGAAAACGTATGGATATCACAGGGCCGGAATTCTTGCGGCGTTCGTGAATGCGATGCTGCTGACGATTGCGTCGCTATTTTTGATCTACGAATCCGTCGGACGCTTGCGAGAACCGGTCGAAGTTCATACGACGATTATGTTGTGGGTGTCCCTCATCGCGCTCGCGGTGAACGGCGGAATCACGTTTGCGCTGCACGCCGGGCGCGAGGACCTGAATGTGCGGGCGGTCTGGATCCATAATTTGAGCGACGCGCTTTCCAACGTGGCGATTTTTGTGGCTGCGTTGTTGATCCGCTACTTGGGGATCAACTGGGTGGACCCGATGATCGGCATCGGGATCGGCGCGATGGTGCTCTGGTCGGGAACCGGCATCCTGAGCGAGAGCGGTCACATTCTGCTCGAGGGAATGCCGCGAGGAATGAGTCTGGAAGAAGTAGCAAGGGCGCTGCTGTGCGTCGAGGGCGTTCGCGAGGTGCACGACGTTCATATTTGGGCGCTCGGCACGAATCTGAACGCACTCTCATGCCACGTTCGGATCCCGGACATGCACATGGAAGACAGCGAGCGCATCTTGACGCGAATGCGAGAAATGCTCGCGCGCGATTTTCGGATTACGCACACCACGATTCAGTTTGAGCGCGCTGGACTGGCGGGCGAAGAAGGTTTGTACATGCCGGAGCGGGCGCGGCAAGCGAGCAAATAGAAACTGGTCCTGGGGAATTATCGATTACAAAGAGAGCTGGAGCTGGGAGCCGCGCTCGCTATTTAGGCGAAGCGTTGCATCGGTATCGAGATCGCCGACGGCTATGGTGTGACGCATGCCGTCCGGCGTGATGTAGATAATCTGGTCATTTGAGCGCGTAAAGGCGGCGGCTTTGACTTGGGTGCCGTCGCGCATCACCAGGGTGAATTGGCCGATGTCCGGCAAAGGGGGCGGTTGCTCCTCTTCCGGTTGCGCGGCGCTTGGGGCTCTTACGGGCGTGGTGGCCTGAACTGCCGCAGGTACTTGCACGACGATGACCTGCGGCTGCGCAGTAGGAGCGGATTCTTGTGGCTGCTGCGCGATTTGCTCGACCGGAGCGTATGCGCCGCCGTCCCAAATGATATAGCCGCCCCCGGCAAAACCATTGCAGCCATACCGGGCAGCCTGACTTAACGCCAACTGCGTGGCCGGGTCGATCGCGGCCTTGATGTTCAGGTCATGGTTGATCGCATTGAGATATTCGTAGTTGAAGCCGTAAGGGGGCACGGGGCTGAGGAGCTGTTGCGCGCTCGTGCCGTAGGCACATCCGAATGGTTGATTTTGCGACGAGCGATTTCCGTTCGCGCGGCTAGGTGGGAAAGTCCGCGGTACCGTGCGATTGGTCGTGCTGTGAAACGGGCGCACAACCGGCACGGCGGATACAATGTGCGCGCCTTGGGGCCTTGTTGGGGCAACCCGAACTGCTTGGCGAACTTGTACGGGCGCACGCATAATCGGACCGCGATTTTGTGCGTTTACAGGTGCGACGGTGGACAGGATGCAAGCCGCGCACAGCAGTATCAGCGGGAAAAACGCGCGAACCGGGGATGGCCTTAGGATAGCCATAAAACGCGTCCTCCTATTAACAGACGCGGGGCGGCGGCGTTATGGTTGTCTGACGGGTGATGTAGTACGACGGCCAATTGAGGGAGTCAAGGTCGTGTTTCGCCTGGCTGTGCAACGGCCCTAGATTCAGGCCTTCGCTGCCTTTGCGCTCGGGCCTGGGTGTGCTATAAACAACGGGCCGAATCAGATGGCGAAAACGGTGACCGAATCGGAGCGGCCTCGCGAAGTCAAATTGTCCGCCACTACTGCGCTCGGGGGCGTTGCGCTTGAGGCAAGGGAATTTGCCGTGAGCTATTGCCCGCGCTGTTCGGCGAGGCTTGAGGCGCGAAGTTGCAAAATGATCTGCGCGACCTGCGGCTATTACATGTCCTGCTCGGATTTTTACTGACGAGCGCGAGGGCTTTTCAAGTTCAATTCCAGACGTAATCTTGCAGTTCCAGGAGGCTTCAAAGTGGCACTGAGAATGGCAGAGCGAGACGTAAACGGGATCACCGTGCTAGACATCGAGGGACGCATCGTGCTGGGCGAGGAGAGCAACTCGTTCCGCGAAAAAGTGAAGGGACTGCTGGCTTCGGGCAAGAAGAAGATCGTGCTCAACCTAGCTAACGTGACGTACATCGATAGCGCGGGGCTTGGGACACTGGTGGCTACCTTCCACAGCGCGCGTTCGCAAGGGGCGGCGCTGAAGCTGGCCAACCTGGGGGCGAAGTTCAAGGAAGTGCTGCAGGTGACGAAACTGATGACGGTGTTCGATACGTACGAAAGCGAAGCCGCCGCCATCCAGAGCTTCGGAAAGTAATTCTCTACCCAAATCTGGGCGCGGTCTGGCTTGCAACCGGACCGCGCTTTTTTCCGTCCCGACACGTGCTATCCCACGCGTCCTTCCACTTTATAGATTGTGAGACCGCTCAAAAGCTTCGGGTAGAAATCCGTGGATTTCTGAGGCATGACGCCACCGCCCAAAGCGATCTCTGAGACCTGTTCCATTCGCGCCGGGTTCAGCAGGCAGGTAAGTTGCGCTTCGCCTCGGTCGACGTGCGCGATGGCGGCATCCATCTCGCGTTCGTAGGTGATGTTTTTCTCTCCGGCAACAGCTTCCGCTGTAATTCCCAAGCCCTTTTCAATCAGCAAGCGGTGGAGCAAGACGACGTCGAGATTGCGTTGTGCCGGAGAGAGATCAGGAAGCAGCGCCTCCAGGTCCGCGTCTTTGCGCAGAACAAAAAGGTAAAACGCGCCGTTTCCTCCTGTCGGCGCGGGATAAACACCGATCGCGTGGCGCGTCTCGCTTTGGCTCTCTAAGTCCTTGCGGAATTCGGCGTAGCTGGCAGAGCGCTCGGAGGGGTTCTGGAACGGATACGAGTACCAATCGAAATAGGGGTTCAGGCCGCCGCGAAATTTCTCAAAATCAAAATTCGCGGCGCGCACGACGCGATGCGTGGGCAGAATCGTGAGCCCTTTCGAATTTGCGTTGATGATTGTAGCCATGGCAAATTCCGACGCCGCCATACGGTCGTGGTTGCCGGATTTTGCGCGGGCTTCGTTCCGCAGATTAAGCGCGGTCTCGTAACGGTGGTGCCCGTCAGCGATGATCAGCTTCTTGTCAGCCATCGCCTTCTGTAGTCTTTCGATGAACGCCTTATCCGTGACCGGCCAGACGCGATGGATCGTGTCGTATTCATCGTGCAACTCGATTGCCGGCGCCTGTTTTGTGACGTTTGCAAGCAGCGAGTCGACCTGGCGAGCAGGGTCCTCGTAAAGGAAGAATAATTGGCCAGTCTGCGCGCCCGTGCGACGGAGGAGCTCAATGCGATCGGCTTTTGGTCCGGAGAGCGTGTGCTCATGACGGAAGACGACCTTCGCGTCATAGTCCTCGACGCGCACAAGCGAAATGAATCCCGAGCGCGTGCGGCGCGTCTGCGTGCCGGGAATTTGGAATTCCTGCGTGTAAACGTAGATCGTTGGGGCCGAATCCTGCACCAGGACTTTGTCGGCGATCCATTCCTGTATCTTTTGCGCCGCGCGCGTGTAAACGTTATTTTCGGCTGAATCCCCTTCCTGCGTGCGGCCCTTCTCAACCGGGATCAGGTTGTAAGGACTGGCCGCATAATACTTTTCCTGCATCGGCTGTGAAATTTTGTCATACGGCTGTGTGAGCACGTCTTGCAAGGCGACGCGCTTAGCGTCGTACCGATATGCGCGAAACGGCTGTATTTCTGCCATCATTCCCCCGGATTGTATTTTCTAGCGCTGCGAAACTGACGATTTTACTTCGACTGAGGAATGCAACACAAACTCATCGGTGCCCCTGCGCACGAGCGTTCTTATATCCCATGAGCCGGGTTTGGAAAAATTCAGCGTGGCCGCTTCGAGTAATTTGTTTGCGGCCGTTTGCGGCGAAGCCTGCGTCTCGCAGCTGAACTCGCCATCACAGGTCGCCGAAATCTCCACCGACGCGTCGCTCATGGGCTGCCCTGAAGACGCATCTTGTATCAAGACGGCGAGATCATTTGGCCCGGTCGAGAGCGGTTGCGGCGCTGCGAACACCGTGACGAGCAACCGGCCTTTGAGCGCATGCGCCAAAGGAACGTCGCCGTCGATGTCGACCGAATCGCTGGTGCCGAAACCGTAGCCGAGGGCGGCGAGCGGCAGCAGGCATATCAGTATGGGAAGAACGACCCGGCGCATCGGGGTTAAGGCAGAGCGATGTCCTCGCCGAAAGGAGTTTGCCGGGCGCACTGGCGAGAGCAGATTCACAGCAATCGCCACGGCGGGAAGCAAGAACGCAAGCGAGCCGACAACCCACATGACGGCTCCCGCGATTACTTGGTCGTTCTCCAGCGAAAGACCATAGATGCGGGGTCGTTGCAAATAAAACGGGTAAAAGACACGGCCGGAGAAGACGAGGAAGGCGCAAAGCCCGCTATTGGCGAAATCCGCGAGCAGCAAATAAGGGATCATGCTCCAGCGCGGCCAGTGAGCACGGCTGGGCCAAGGCTGAATCACAGGCCACCAGAACAGAATCGATGTGACGAAGAATGTGGCATGCTCGGCTTCGTGCCAGGCGGATGAGCGCAACGCCAAATCATAAGGCCGCGGCAAATGCCAGCCGAGCATTGACACGGTGAAGAGAAACCAGCAGAGGGCGGGCCGGGAGACGAGATCTGAAAGCCAAGAAACCGGTGGGCGCCTCAGCAACCAGCCCATCGCGCGTCGCACTGAGCGAGGAAGGCCTCGCATCACAGGAACTCCCGGATTGCCGAGAAGAAGCAAGGGAGCAATGACCATCATGAGGAGCAGGTGCTGGATCATATGGTCGGTAAGCGAAAAAGCATCAAACGCATCGATAGGCGACGCGAGGGCGATTTGGAGAATAGCGATACCTGCAACGAAGCTCGCCGCACGCCACGAAGGAAATGTTTCCGGAAGCAGCGTGCGCAGCGACAGCCAGCCGCGAAGATAGAGAAGGACGGCGAGCAGATCGAGAGCGGTCACGATCGGCGGAAATGTCCAGGAAAGGAGAATCGCTTGCAAGGGGGGCATCATTTAGGTTCCGCTGACGCAGTACTTCAAAAGAACGCGTGAAGAAGGAGCGATCGATGCGGGAAACGCCTGCTGCATTTATCGAGTATGGCTGCTTTCGTCCGTCACTCCAGGCGTATCGACACCCGCGCGCACCGCAAGGGGATACTGCCATGTAGGGACGCGATGTTGCCGGACGACGACGAGACCCGCGACGAGACCGAACGCCATTTGCGACGCCAAGAACCACCACCAATCGATGTTCTGATTCAGAGCCGGATCGACAATGTCCAGCACGCTATGCAAGAGTCCCGTCCATGCGAGCGGCGCGAACAGGCCTCCGAGCACAATCGGCCGACGCGGAAGCATCGGCAGGAGCGTGCCATAAAGCAGCCCGACGAGCAAAGAAGTCGTAAGGTGCAAGATGATAGCGATCAGCAAGAGCCCTGCATGGAATGCTTCCATGTCCTGGGCTGTCACCTGCACGCGTGCGTAAACAACTGCGCCGAGTAAATTGACCGGATACCAGACGCTGCGATGGCTCACGATCCCATAGAACATGGCCATCAGGGCCATGGCGACAGCGCCGGCGAGCCCGCCCTTTATGCCGGCGGAGATGGGATAAATCTCAAGCGGCAGGCGCGCGCGCGTGGGGATTTGTGCTTGAATGCGCGCTACTTCGCGGCGCGAACTGGCGATCTCGATTTTTCGCACGACCACAGGTATGGTTTCATGACGCTCGAACGGGAGTATTTGCGAAAACCAGCCGACGCAAGCAACGACAGCAAGGATCGCGCCGATGAGGCTGACTACCTCTTTGCTTACAAGGCCGGTGGCCATTAAGGCGATGGCGAAAGCGAGCAGAAGCGGCCACGCCGTCGGCCTTGGAAGCTGCACCTGTTCCGGCAAGTTCGTTCTTTCGGGCAATTCGACGTTTGGATTCATGGCTCTTTCCATCCTATCGGCCCAATCCGTAGACGACGGTAAAAACAACTACCCAGACGGCATCAACGAAATGCCAATAGAGGGCAAGAACTTCGCAACGCTGCGCGTGTTCGGCTCGCACTTTGCCCAACAGCGAGAGAATCATTACCGTGCCGAGCGCGATCAGGCCAACGGCAACGTGCGAGGCGTGCAAGCCAACGAGCGAGTAAAAGGTTGTGCCGAACAGATTCGTGTTGACTGTGAATCCCTCCTGAAAAATCAGGTGATGCCATTCGCGCGCCGTGCCGCCGAGAAAAATGGCGCCAAGCACGAACGTGGCGATCCACGAGAGGTTGAACATAATCCGATTGCCCTTGCGAAGCGCAGCCGTGGCCCAATGCATCGTGAGGCTGCTCGATAGAAGACAGATCGTGGTGATCACAGGCACTGAGAGGATTTGGCCGGGCGTCGGGCCGGAGAGGCTCTTACCAATATAGAAGACGTATGCGGCAACGAAGATCGCAAAGATGGCGGACTCCGCCAGGATTAGGCACCACATACCAACGCGCCCGCGGGAGAGAAACTCCGCGCCGGTCTTCTTTTCGTGCAACTCCATCGGTACTGCGCTCATTGCCGGTTCAGTCCTCTCATTCGTATTTCCAGTCCGGATCCTGCGGGTGCTTGATATCCCAGAGCGGCCGGCGGCTGCGCACTTCAGGCACGACGGCGAAGTTGTAAGAGGGAGGAGGCGAGGCGGTGGCCCACTCGAGCGTCCACGCGTCCCAGGGATCGTTGCCGGCGACGACACCTTTGAAATAGGAGTGCACCATGTTGTAGACGAAAATCAAAATTCCCGCGGCCTGGAAGATCACGCCTATCGACGAGATCATGTTCCAGACTTCCCATCCGCGACCCGGTTCGTAGGTGTAGATGCGGCGCGGCATGCCGAGCAGGCCCGGAATGTGCATAAAGTCAAAGGTCAGATGGAAACCGATCAGGAATATCCAAAAATGCCAGCGGCCAAGCTTTTCGCTGAGCATGCGGCCGGTCATTTTCGGAAACCAATAATAGAACGCGGCGAAAATGGCGAAAAGTATTCCGCCAACGATGACGTAATGAAAGTGCGCCACAACGAAATAAGAATTGCTGAGTTGCCAATCGAACGGTGCATCGGCGAGCATGATGCCGCTGAGGCCCGCGATGAGAAATTGGAAAAGAAAGCCGATGCAGAAAATCATCGGCGTGGCGAAACGGATTCTTCCGCCCCACATAGTCGCGAGCCAATTGAAGATCTTTATGCCTGTTGGCACAGCGACGAGCATCGTGGTGAAGACGAAGAACGCGTTGCCGTACGACGGCATGCCGACCGTAAACATGTGATGGGCCCAGACGCCGAGGCTCACAAAACCGATTCCGGTCGTCGCGGCGACCATCGCGGGGTAGCCAAAAATCGCCTTGCGTGAAAAGACCGGAATAATCTCGGAAATGAATGCGAAGCACGGAATGATCAGAACATAGACTTCCGGATGGCCGAAAATCCAGAAGAAGTGCATCCACATCACAACAGAGCCGCCAGCGGCGGGATCAAAAAAGTGGCCTGACATGTACCGGTCAATCATGAGCATGATCTGCGCAGCGGTAAGCGGGCTGATGGTGACGAGCACCAGACCACCCATCACGAGATTCATCCAGGCCAGAAGTGGCATGCGGTTAAGAGTCATGCCGGGGCAGCGAAGGCACAGAATCGTTGCGACGAAATTGATTGCGCCGCCGATCGATCCGACGCCGGCGACCAGTAACGCAAGCGTCCAATAATCGGTGCTGTGACCGGCGGAGAAAGCCGTTGCAGTGAGCGGCGCGTATGCAAACCAGCCAACATCCGGTGCGCTGCCCGCTTGTGACAATGGACCGCCGGCAAACAAACTGCCGTAGAGAAGCAATCCGGCGAACGCAGTGAGCCAGAAACTGAATGCGTTCAAGCGCGGAAACGCCATATCGCGCGCGCCAATCATCAACGGGACGAGATAGTTGCCGAAGCCGAAAAGAATTGGCATCGCCACGAAGAAAACGCCCGTGGTGCCGTGCATCGTGAAGAGTCGATTGAACGCCTCGGCAGAAAGGAACCCGTTATTCGGGCGCGAGAGCTGAATACGCATCAGCGTCGCTTCAACTCCCATTACGACAAGGAAAAGGAGGGCGTAGACGATGTACATGATCCCGATCTTTTTGTGATCGACGGTGCAGAGCCAATCCATAAAAACGGACCGGGAAGACTCTTTCGGAAGCGGCAGCGAAATCGAATCGGTTGCCATGATGCGTCTAGCGTCTTCTCCCTTCTGCTCTCCCGGCTCGCACTTAGCGAAGCGTTTGCAAATACGCCGTGATCTGATTTAGCTCGTCATCCGTCATATCGATCACAGGCATTTTCGAGCCTGGTTTGAACGCGTCTGGATTGTGAACCCAGGCGCGCAGATTCTGCGGCGTGTTCGGCAGCACGCCTGAAGCGATTGTGTCGCGGCTCATCAAATGCGTAAGATCCGGGCCGACGGTGCCCGCAGCGATCGTTCCGCGGATCGTGTGGCAGGCGAAGCACGTCTTGGCAACGAATAACGCACTTCCTGCTGCAGCCGGATCGGAGACCGCGGGTTGCTGTTGGGCCTGCACCCACGCATCGAAATCGGCGCGGCTCTGAACGTAAACACGAATCAACATTTTGGCGTGCTCGGCGCCGCAGAATTGCGCGCACTGCCCGAGGTAAACGCCCGGCTGATAAGGGTCGATCCACATGCTATTCGGATGATTTGGAATCAGGTCCGTCTTGCCTGCGAGGCGCGGGACCCAGAAGCTGTGATCAACGTCGTCAGACAAGAGTTTCAGGTAAGTGGGCGTAGGATTCTCCGGATCGCTCACCGGGACATGGAGTTCGTTGGCGGCGACGAAGCCGTATTGTGGATAGCGATATTCCCACCAGAATTGGTGGCCGACGACGGTCACCTGGATTGCGCCAGCGGGGGGCGGAGCATCCTGCACGCGATGGATCACCTGGGCAGTACTGAGGAAAAGGACGACCACGATCAGCACGGGGAGGATCGTCCAGGCGACCTCCATCTGGTTGCTGCCGTAAACCTGAGGCGGCTCGAATGCTTCGTCGCCTTTGCGCTCGCGGAACTTGATAATGGCGTAAGCAAGCAAGCTGAACACCACGACAAAAATGGCGCCAGTAATCTCAAGAACAAACGTGGAGATACGAAAAATCGAGCGAGCGGGTGTGGACTCCGGGGCGAAGATGTTCGTCGGGCTGAGGGGACTATTTTGGGCGAGTGCGGCAAAGCATGAAACGGCCTGCACCAGCGCAAACGAAAGAGCGCGTCGCAAAAACTTTTCAAGGCTCATGAAGCGCTCCGTCTCCTCTCTCTGCATGATGGCGCCAGAAGCGCCAGGACTTCGGCAGAACGTCTTTAGACAGACTCATGCCTGTGAAGGGGGATCAGGCTAGTGGGACAGAATACTCCAGTAAGTGACGGGCGTCACATTTCTTTTGATAGGATTTTTCGCTAGGCGGGTTTAGCGTTCAGATTGCTCGACTTCTTCTTTTATGGAAAGGGGAACGAACTGATCTACTGCAATTCCGACGAACAAAAGGCCGACGGCAACGAAAAGGCTGCGGAGTCCCCATTCAATGTATGACCAGGTTCCGAACGCCGCGCCGCATACGTAAAAGATCCAAATCGTGGAAAGGAACGCCGCTTGTTTGATGTCTTCATGCCATTGCCGCAAGACGGAAGCAGTGAGGGGTCGTTTGCGTGCCATGTCGTAAGAGCGGAACGCGATATGCGAGATCAGCTGCGCGACCTTGTTAACCATGCCGGTGACAAACGTCGTATGGACGGTCAGCGGACCTATTCCCGTAAGGGTCGCGGTCTGAATGCCCATTGCGCCGGCGAGAACCGCCAGAGTCCAGTACGGTTGATTCGCGATCGATGATTTCACGGCAGCGGATCTTGTCGCCGCTTCGACCAGTCCCCACAGCATTGCGGCTTCGATGGCGAGAGTGGCCGTGCCGATTTTACGAATTCGGGCTCTCGACCCGGCTTCGATGACGCTGCGGCCGAAGAGTGAGCCGAGCAGAAACGCTGCGACAATCGCAGCCGCGGAAAGGACTTCCGTTCCATTGCGCTCTACCAGGTTTTGGCCCAGATGGACAGTGGTGCCGGTCAGGTGCGCCGCGAAGAAGTGAAAAATCCCAACATATCCGACGATGTCTACGAGTCCGGACGCAAATGTGAGCAACAGAGCGATTATGATTTTGGGCCAATAGCGTTCGAAGAAATCCTCTTTAGGCATCAGTGAGCGGCATATTTTTCGGCGTCCCGTTGGCGCAGTTCGATGCCCAGGCCGGCGCGCGTCAGGTCGGGGATCAGTTCGCCGTTGGCTGGCTCTCGAGCGCCATCGAAAAGCATTTTCTCGACGCGAACGTGATCGTGAAAATACTCCAAGTGTACGGCGGCCTGCGCCGCGCAGCATGCGTGCATATGCACCGACGGTGCGGTGTGAGCCGAAAGTGGCATGGACCGCGCGATACAAAGCGCGTCTGCCTGCATGAAACCAGTTATGCCGCCGCAGCGCGTGGCGTCCGCTTGAAGAACATCCACTGCGCCCGTCTCCAGCATCCGACGGAAGTAGTCTGCGTCGTAGCCGTACTCACCGGCGGCGATGTTCATACAGATTGGAGCTCGATCGCGGATGAGGTGCAAGCCCTCGAGGTCATCTGAACTCACGGGCTCTTCGAACCAGCGCACATCTTCTTCCGCAAAACGTTGCGCGAGCCTAAGCGCCTGTTTGCGCGTGTAGGCGCCGTTCGCGTCTACAAACAATTCCGCCTCCTTCCCGATTGCTTCCCGCGCATTGCGAACGCGGTGCGGATCTTCTTCCGGGTGTCTCCCGATTTTCATCTTTACCATGCGGATGCCGGAGTTTGTCCATCCGGAAAGCTGACGCTGAAGCTGTTCGATCGAATATGAGGTAAATCCCCCGCTGCCGTACACCGGAATCGCTTTTCGAACCTCGCCCAATAGCTTCACGAGAGGAAGATCGAGAACTTTCGCCTTCAGATCCCACAGCGCTATATCCACTGCCGAAATCGCCATGGAGCAAATTCCGGGGCGGCCGAGATTACGAATCGACCGCACCATCGCCTCCCATATGCCGGAGACGTCCATGGCGTCACGGCCCTCGACGGTGTTGCGCAAGAGATCGTGAATCAATTGCACCGTGCTTTGATTTGCATATGTGTATCCGATCCCTGTAATCCCGTTCGCGTGAGCTTTTACGATGACAATCGTTGTCTTATTCCATTCGACAGTTCCGTCCGACTCAGGAAAATCCGTTGGAATCGTATAGGCAGAGACATCGATCGCCTCGATGCGGGAAGCAGACGATTTCAGCACGGTAGTCATTTCATTTGCATAGCGGGAGGCACAATCGGCGACGTTCATTCCGAGTCAGCATAAGCGATCGTACTCAGGAGCGCGTTCGATTCCTGGCGCGAATCAAGGCGGCTATGCTGCACCACGATCGATACGTCGGATTCAATCACGCTGGAGTAATCGGTATCGTGCGGCACCGGTTGCGGCGAAGTGAGATTGTTGAAGCGGATATGCTTCGTTCTACGCGCGGGAATGGTGATTTCGTATGGCCCGATCGGTTCTTTATCGGAGAAGAAAATTGTGATGCGCACGTGCGCTTCCTGATCGTTTGCGTTTAGGATGCAGGCCGTTTCGTGGCTGGTCATTTGCGGCTCGGGTCCATGACTCCAGCCCGGAATGTAACCTTCAGCAATCGCCCACGTACGTTTTCCGATTGGCCTCATATCATCCTCTCGTCGCAACGTGTCCATATACCTGAAAAAGTGTCTAGATATAAAGATCGAGCGGCTCTAGTGCGGGTTTCGTTGCGCTCAAAACGAGTATGGCGTTCGCCTGCCACGGAGTTGCATCAAACAAAAGCTGTATAGTGCCCGTAAAATCTATGTACATTGTTTTGCAATTCGCAAGAATGTGCGAAAAATGTATGTGAATGTATGTGGCGGTCTCGGTCGTGGAACCGCAACCGGAATTTGATCAGGATCAGGGACGATGCCGAGTGCGATTGAAGACTATGCTTTGATCGGCGATTGCGAAACGGCCGCGCTCGTCGCTAAGGACGGGTCGATCGATTGGCTGTGCCTTCCGCGTTTTGATTCCCCAGCTTGCTTCGCAGCGCTTCTAGACACGGCCGAGAGCGGGCGTTGGCAGGTTGCTCCTGCGGGCAAATCGCGCGTCAGCCGCCAGTATCTTCCTCATACCCTCATTCTCGAAACGACATTTCACACGAAGGGTGGCGTTGTGACAGTGACTGACTTCATGCCACGACGGGCGCGCCATCCGAAGATCGTGAGGATCGTGAAGGGCAAGAGAGGCACGGTCCGCATGCATATGGACCTGGTGATGCGCTTTGACTTCGGTCTGACGGTGCCTTGGGTAACGCAGCGGCGCGATGGGACTCTTGTAGCAATCTCAGGACCCAATCGACTCGTCCTTGCTACATCCGTTCCCCTGCGAGGTGAGGGTTTGCACACGATTGCGGACTTTGAGGTCCGCGCTGGACAAGCTGTTCTCTTCGAACTCACATATGGCGACTCGGTGGCAACTTTGCCCGCCAAAGGCGATCCGAAATCGGCGCTTAAGACGACTGAGAAATGGTGGCGAAACTGGATTTCCCACTGCAGATACAAAGGGCCATTTTCGGCCGATCTGGAGCGGTCGCTGATCGTGCTGAAAGCTCTGATTTACGAGCCTTCGGGAGGCATTATCGCTGCACCGACAACCTCGCTCCCTGAACAGCTCGGTGCGTCGCTGAACTGGGACTACAGATATTGCTGGTTGCGCGACGCGACGTTCACGATCTTGGGATTCCTTCATGCGGGCTTTCATGATGAAGCCAGCGCCTTTCGGAAATGGCTGATGCGTTCGGTCGCCGGCAGCCCCGAGCAAATACAGGTCCTCTATGGCCCAACGGGCGAGCGTTTGCTGCGCGAGTGGGAGGTGCCATGGTTGAAAGGCTACCGTGATGCTGCACCGGTTCGGGTCGGCAACGCCGCCAGTCAGCAGGTGCAACTCGATTTGTACGGTGAACTTTCCGACGTTCTGTATCAAGCACGCCTTGCAAGTAAGCGCGACGGCGAGGATTTCGAGGTGGAATACGCGCTGCTCGAGCACCTTTGCAGAGTCTGGCGGGAGCCGGACCACGGGATTTGGGAGGTACGCGGCAAAAGGCGGCACTATACTCATTCGAAAGTCATGACTTGGGTTGCGTTCGATCGGACCATTCGCAGCGTCGAGCGGTTCAGATTGAAGGCGCCACCTTTGAGCGAATGGCGGCGAGTGCGCGAGCAGATTCATCAGGACATCTGTGCGCGGGGCTTCGACGAGCGCTTAGGAAGCTTCGTTCAGTTTTACGGGTCCAAAGAAGTGGACGCCAGCCTCCTGCTGCTTCCTCTGGTCGGTTTTCTGCCTCCAACTGATCCACGAATCACGGGTACGGTAAGGCGCATCGAAAAAGTTCTTGTGCGTAAGGGATTCGTCAGGCGGTATCGGCTCAACAAACCGGGCGGCCATTCTATTAACCGCGAAGGCGCGTTCTTGCCGTGCAGTTTTTGGCTTGCGGACTACTACGAGCTAATCGGTCGCCAGGACGTGGCCGGCCAGATTTTAGAGCGCCTTCTTGCCGCACAGAATGACGTCGGCCTTTTTTCTGAAGAGTACGACCCCAAAGGGGGTCGCTTCCTGGGAAACTTTCCCCAGGCCTTAACCCATGTGGCGCTCGTGAATACAATCATCAACTTGCACACGCGACAAGGGCCGGCGCGCCAGCGCTCCGGAGCACACCGGCACAAGGAGTTTCTCTAAGTAGTAACCACGCGCGCGAGTTAGAGGCAAAACGCTTGCGTCAGGTTTAATCGCTGCGTATGCTCAGCGATCAACGAACTTACATAGTGGCCTCGCATACGATACACTTGCTCTGCGGTTTGTCTGTCGGCGGGTGGCTCAGCTGGGAGAGCAACTGCTTTGCAAGCAATCGCTTCGATTCGGCGAGCGATTTGAAGGTTGTGATCGTTAAGGTCAGCGTGCGATAAGGTATCGAGCTAATGCCTTAATGACTCGCCGTGTTAGCAGGTTTCGGGCCGATAAATTCGGATAATATCGTCCTTCACTTCAACCATGGCCCCCGGAAACTCCACCGCGGCATGATCCCGTAGGTCCTGCACGGAGTAATAGTCGCCCTCGCCGTCAAACCAACGCGCATCGTCGATCAGCAGCACATGATTCCGTATCGGATGCCGGTAGATGCATTCCATCTCTTCCTTGATCGGCGCGGAAACCTTTCCCCAATGCGCATCAACCCAGAATAAGCACGGCTCGTGCAGCAGCGGCATGATTGTAGGCAGCACTTTGCCGCTATCGCCTTCGTAAGTGTGAATGTGCGGATATTTTGCAAAAATTTCCTTTGCGCGTTGTGCATACCACGGATTATTTTCGATGGAGTAAATTTCGCGGAAATGTTTTCTCTGCACGTTGATCATGTTGCCGACGTTCGTGCCCGTCTCCACTAGCACTTTCAGACCAAATCGTTCACGGAATTCCGCAATCGTTTTTTGCTTGATCAGGTGGGGCACGCGCGGACCCGGCGAGCCTTTAAGCCGCCACCATGTGTACTCGCCGAGATATGCCAGCCGCTTGTAGGGATAGAAGAACGGGCTATTGCGGAACGCCTGGTGCGGAATTTCCCGTGAGTGCGGGTCTTTTTTCTTAAAAAGTGGCGACATTCGATAACCGATAATAAAGAACGCCGCGCAATTTGTAAAATTCGCTCATCCCGCGAGCTTGTCGATTTTTGCGGCGAGAATGAAATCGCTCTCGGTGAGCCCGTCGATCTTGTGCGTCCAGGTGGTAACTTCGGCCTTTCCCCACGCGAGCATAATGTCGGGATGGTGTCCCTGCTCTTCCGCCATGTGCCCGACCTTGTTCACGAACGCAAGGGCACTCTTGAAGTCGGGAAAGTCGAAGGTTCTTACGATATGGTGCCCGTTCACCACTTTCCAGTCCGGCACCTCTTTCGCCAGCGTGTTCAGTTGGACGCCCGCCAGCGGCGGCACGCCTCCTTTGCATGGAACGCACGTCTTGCTCGCCAGATCGCTCATCGCCCTTACCTCCGCGCTTTCATTCTACCCAATCGCCGCCGCGAAGATATACCATGCCGCCCTGACGCTCCGCCGACTAGCCTCTCGTCGCCGCTGCTGAGTAAGCGCTCACATATTCCCGGACGTACTCGTTAAAAATCTTCTCCAGCCTGCGTGCGATCGGTTCGCGCGGAATACCTATCTTCCTTCTGGCAATCTCGCTCACATTCAGCATGCTGCGGTTCGTCGACGAAATGAAAACCTCGTCCGCCGAATAAAGATCGTCCGGAAAAAGTGCTCGCTCCTCGATCGCAATCCCCTTGCCCGGCCCAATCTCCATCACAACTTCGCGCGTAATTCCCGCGAGGCACCCGGACGAAAGCGGCGGCGTAAAGACTCGCCCGCCCTTCGCGCAAAAGAGGTTTGCTGCCGTGCATTCGGCCACTTCGGCGCGCTCATTGAGCAGAATCACTTCGTCGTAGCCGTCGCGCTGCGCTTCGCTCAAGCTCCAAACATTCGCCAGCCAGGAAGTTATTTTCACTCCAGCCAGCGGCGAAGCGGCATGACGGCCTTGTGCACGCAAGCCCAGCCGCAGCGGATCGCGATACGAAGGCAGTCCTGATGAAGTGATCAGCAAATCAGCCGGCGCAAAGTTTTCATCGCTGCGCCAGAATCCGATCTGGTTTGAAATCACGTAAATCCGGGCACAACCTTCGCGCACCTCGTTGGCGCGGAGCACTTCTCTGAGTTGTCCGCGCACCGTCTCTTCCTTGAAAGGAAACGGGCAGTGCGTGCGCTCCGCGTCACGCGCCAGCCGCTTCCAATGCCGCTCAAACGCAAACGCCACGCCCTCGACGATGCGCATCGTCGTAAAAAGCCCCCAACCGCTCAACAAGCCCGATTGGCCGGGCGAAAGACGCACCTGCTCGACAGGCAGCAGTCGATCATTGTGGAATACATTGCGATGAATCATAAAGTTGCGCCGCTTCCTAAAATCCTATGCGCTCTATTTTATCGCACAACTTCAGCGTTTCGCGGCGAGCAGTTCCTCTGCGTAAAGCGCACCTTCGGGCGTGTCTTCATGCTTAAAATAGACGAACACATCTCCCGCTGCGGCCGCTTCGGCAACGCGCTGTGCAATCTGTTTCCTCGCAGCGGGCGAATAATCTTCTCTGCGGAGTCGCAAATATGCGAAATCCGCGGTTTGCACAGCCGGTGTCTTCATATTTTCACTCTCCGCCTCGCAAAGAGCGGCATTGCTCTTGCGCAAGAGAGCGAAAATCTGCTCGCAGAACCAGGACTCGTGCCGAAATTCAAAAGCGACCCGCACGCCCGCCGGTAGCACGCGCAAAAACTCCTCCAACCGCCCGCCATTGCACTTAAGAAATGGGGGCAGTTGAAAAAGAATCGGCCCAAGCCGGACGCCCTGGCGCAGTGGCTCGAGGGCCTTTACGAAGCGCGCGACGTTCTCGCTGGCATCTTGCAGCCGCTTGATATGCGTAATCGATTGATGTGCCTTCACCGCGAAGCGGAAATGCCCCGGCGTTGCAGCCACCCAGCCGGTCAGCATTTTCTCGGAAGGAAACGCCCGAAACGTGTAGTTCACCTCGACCGTGTTGAGCCGCGTCGCGTAGTAGCCCAAAAACTTCGCCGATGCGAGCTTTGCCGGATAAAATTTCGGTTTCCAACCCGGATAAGACCATCCGGATGTCCCCGCATAAATGGTGCTCATTTCCGATCCGCTCCCGGCGCAGCTTTATATGGACGAATCTGGCTGCGGTCCGCAGTTCCCGCCAGCAATTCCGCGATGGTCGCGTTCCATATCGGATGGCGCACGCCTGAGGCAATTTCTGCCAGCGGCACCAGAACGAATCGCCGCTCTGTCATTCGCGGATGCGGCACTTCCAGCCCGCGCGAACGAATCACGCTATCGCCATACAGCAGAATATCCAGATCGATCGTTCGCGGTTCTTTCAGGCCTTCGCTTCCGGTCGATGCAGCCGGTCGCTTTCGACCAAGCTCCCGCTCGATTTGCAGGAGCGCATGCAACAGTTGCAGCGGCATCAGTTCCGTTTCCGCCTGCACGGCGCAATTCAAAAACCAACCGCGCCCACGAACGTCCACCGGCTCTGTCTCATAAAGCGCCGACCGCCGCACCACGCCCACTCCACGCGCCTCGATGGCCTCGATCGCCCGCGCGATATTCTGCTCGCGATCCCCCCTATTCGATCCGAGCGCGAGGTACACCGTCTTCATTAAAGATGAGCTAGTTTAGCGCGAATCCGGCAGAGGCTTCGCTACACCGAAGAATTAGGAGATCTGGCTGCTGAAGCCGGTTGGAACCTAGGGAGGTAAGCGGTGCACGTACATTCCCCGGTTACGAGAGCGAGTGCAGGTATTTGTAATCCACCTCGGCCGACTGTATGGCCGGCATGCGGCTGAATGGTCCCTCCTGCTCCACGAAAATGTGCTGTATGCCTTTGCCCTTCATCCCCGCAAAAATCCTTTTGTAATCGATCACACCCTGCCCAATCTCGGAACCTTTAGGTGAGTCCGGGCCGCCGCCGGGCTTAGCTCCCTTTTTAAACGCCAGGAAATCCTTGATGTGCAGCATCTTAATCCGGTCGGGATAGGTGTTCGCGATCTCTACGGGGTTGTAACCGGCCACTTCCGCCCAGCCGCAATCGATTTCAAACTTCACGCTGTCGGGATCGGTCTGCGCGATCATGTAGTGAATTACCGGCTGACCATTCAGCATCTGAAATTCAAAAGTATGGTTGTGCGAAGCAAAAATGAGTCCCTGCTTCTTCGCCGCCGCTCCCACCTGGTTCATTGCGTCAATCAGCCTCTTCAATTCGTCACGTGACATCGGCGCGCTGAGTGCCGTGATCATCTTTTGGATCAATGCAGGCCGTTCAGCCGGCGGCACATCGTCCACCGAAGGCATATCCATAATTAAAAAGCGCGGCACAGATGCAGTGGCGTAGGTGCAGCCCAGTGCGTGTGCGTCATCGAAAGCTTTGTTCAGGTTTTTAAGATCAAAGCTCAGATGAGCGCTGGGGCACTTCAGTCCGTTGTCGTCCAGCACCTTGCGCAGCGCCGCCGCGGTCTTCACTGAGCCGAAGCCCGCCGTCTCGACCTCCTTGTAGCCGATCTCCGCGATCCTCTTGACTGTTCCGGGCGCGTCCTTATTCATATCGTCGCCCACGGTGTAGAGTTGGATGCCGATCGGCAAGCCCAGCGGGTCAGCCGCAGTCCACTTTGGCATCGCCGCAAATGAGCCAGCCGCCGCAAAGATCGCGCTCCGCATCAGAAATTGCCGCCGATTCGTTCCGCTCATCGTCTCCTCCTCCGACCGTCACCGCGCCACTCTTCCGTAACGACTGCCAGCAATCAACTAACCGAAACGGAAGCTCTGGCCCTGCGCGCCGTGTGTGTTTCGCGCCGTTAACTCGCGCGCAGCGACGCGCCGAGTTCCTTTTCGAGGGCGGCTATGATGCGGGAGGAATAGTCCGCGATTTGCGCGTCGGTAAGCGTCGCCTGCGCGCTTTGGAGCGTCACGCGAATCATCAGCGAAAATCTCCCCGCAGGAATTTGCCCTCCGCGAAATAAGTCAGCCCCTTCGATCTGCTGGACTTCGGGAATTGCAAGCGCGCGAATCGTCTGTTCGACCTGAGCGAACGTGATGCCATCGGAGAGGACCAGCGAAAAATCCCTCTCGACAGCCGGGAAGCGTGGAATCGGATTGTATTTCAACGCCCCAAGCGCACTTTCCGTCGCACGCGAGAATGCATCAAGACGCAACTCCGCAAGGAAAATGTCTTGGCGCAGCTTCAGTTGATCGGCAACGCGCTTCGCAAGCTGGCCGGCCACGCCTTCGGGCTCGCCTGAATCAGCACGAAACGAAATCTCCGCGGCTCGTCCGCCAGCCAGCCAACTGCGGTCCGCCTTGCCCCACGATGCACCGCCCGCGAGTGCCGCGATTCTGTCCACATCGCCCTTCAGCTCCGCGAAGCTGAACTCGCGCGCAGGCTCGTAGATCGTCTTCTCGCGTGCAAGCCCAGTCGCCCCAAGCGTAAGAATCGGTGTTTCCACCGGCTCACCGTTTCGCATTTCATATATCTTTCCAATTTCGAACAGCCGCAAATTGCGCTGTCCGTGATTCAAATTCCACTCGATCGCACCAATCATGCTGACGATCCCGGACGATCGCATCATCGACGCGTTTTCCGCCAAGGGGTTGCCGATTGCTGCGGGTGTCAGCCCCTTGGGGCGAAAGATCGTGTCGCGCGAAGCGTCCACAATGGGAATTTCGATAATTTCTTGATAGCCGAGCCCGATGATGCGCTCGCGTAAATGGTCCACGGCCTTCGCGTGCGGCAATCGGCGCGCGGGCTGCTTTGCGGGAGGCAAGCGCGGCGGAAATTTCTCGTAGCCGTAATGCCGTGCCACTTCTTCGATCAGATCGATGCCGCGCGTCACGTCCTGGCGCCAGGAAGGCTGCCGACAATCCCACGTTGCCAACAGCGATTCCGCCGCGCCACGATTATCGTCATTGCGCACGGGGTGAAAGCCAAGCGCGCTGAGAATTTCCTCGATGTCGCGGTCGGGAATATCCGCGCCCATCACGCGCAGCAACTCTTCGCGCGCGAGCTCGATCCTTTTTTCCGGAGTGCGTCCAGGATAGACGTCCACAGCACCTTCGAGCAATTCTCCGCCCGCCACTTGCTGAATCAGCTCGGCCGCACGCCGCGAAGCGAGATCGGCCATTTCAGGATCGGCTCCGCGCTCGAAACGATATGACGCCTCAGTACGCAAGCCGAGCGCCTTGGATGTACGCCGCACTGAAATTGGATCGAACCACGCGGACTCCAGGAGAATATTTCGGCTGGTGAATCCGATTTCGCTATCCGCACCGCCCATCACGCCGGCAATCGCCACGGCCCGCGACGCGTCCGCAATCACGCCCATCTCTTTGGCAAGATTGCGTTCAGCGCCGTCCAGCGTGCGAACCTTTTCCCCCGCGCGCGCGCGCCGCACGATAATACGTCTCTCGGCCAGCTTGTCGAAATCGAACGCGTGCATCGGC
This sequence comes from uncultured Acidobacteriota bacterium, assembly GCA_963753205.1. Lineage (GTDB taxonomy): Bacteria > Acidobacteriota > Terriglobia > Acidiferrales > UBA7541 > Palsa-295. The sequence continues at coordinate 44,969 of CAVWBL010000018.1, forward strand.
TGGCCCAGCTCGAACATGACGTAGTTTGTGACATCGACCACATTGTTGATTGAATTCTGCCCGATCGCTTCGAGCCGCTGCCGCAGCCAGCCCGGAGAGGGCTGGATTTGCACTCCGCGCAAGACGCGGGCCGTGTATCGTCCACACAATTCGGGGCTTTCGATATCGATGCGCGTTGCCGAAGCGACCCTTTCGGAAGATTCCTTAACTTTGGGGCGCAGCGGGTTGACGGAAAGTCGATAAATCGCGGCGACTTCGCGCGCTATTCCGTAATGCCCAAGGCAGTCAGGGCGGTTTGCGGTGACCTCCGCATCGAGCACGGGCCCCGCGGCGCTCTCGTCGATCGAATCAATGGCAACGCCGGCCAGCGAAAGCCGCGAACGAAGGTCAGTCGCCGGCGCCGTGACGTTGACGAACTCCTTCAGCCAGTCGTAAACGATCTTCATCGTTGCGCCGCGACTCGCAAGCCGCGTCCGGTGTGTTCTGTGGACAATTGTGCGTTCATTGTGGCCGAATTACGGTAGCGCAATTCGACGCGTGGAGGCAATGGAAACGCGCTCTAATCGCGGACGCCAGAGGGAGAAACCACAGCGTTTTTGACCGTTAATCGCGGACGATCTCGGCGTTGCTGCCGGGGACATCGATCCGCATCAGTCGACCTTTGCCGAGAAAAAGGTCCAGCTCAAGATCGTCAGACTTCACGCGCAGCTCGTCCATCTGTTTGCCGTCGACATCTTGCCTGCCGAGCGATTCGACGGTGATGGTACCTGGAGCGAGTGACTGCGGCACGAGCACTGAAAAGGTTTGCACGCCCTTTTTCGACCAATCGTAAAGACCGGCGAGAACAGCGTACTGATCGTAAAGATTGTTGTCCAGGACGACCGGCATCGTGCTGAACGACAATTGCTGCCGGTAGGGGTTTGTGTTCGCAACGTTGAGGGCAATCTCGGCGGCAACGCCATTGAACGTAACGATGGCCGCCGCCTTCTTGTCGCCGTCGGTCGCCCAGTCGTAGCGGACGGGCGAACCGTCGGCTTTCAATTGCAGCGTGCCGTTGATATGAGCCGGACCTTTGGCTGTTTGAATTGTCGAATTGCCGCGGACGACCCACCCGCCATTCGATGGAGTGATTTCGAAGTCTTCCTGGCCGGCCTCTTTGCCGTTGGCGAGGATCCGGAATTTTCCCTTGTCGGGCACAAGTTGGACTCCTGATCCGGTGCGCACTGAAGCTGCACGCGATGCAAGATGCGAGCGCGCAGCCGAAGCGACGTGAGCGGCGATTGCGACGGATGCGGCGCCAATAATGGCAAACAATAACACGCGAGCAACATAACGACGGCAATTCATGTGAATCCCCCTGACGCGCTAATTGATGCTAGAACCCAAGGAGCGTCGATACAAGAAAACGAAGCTGTGCAATTGCGTGAGGGTAAACAGCCAGGGCTTTCAGTTCGCGGGCCGTTCAAGCGGTAACGCGAGGAAAAACGCCAAGCGAAAGGATCTGCTCTACGACGCGAAGCGGGTCGGCATTGCCGTCCACGCGGAAATCCGCCATTTCGTAGAAAGGAAGGCGATCCTGATAGAGGCGGCGAAAGCTGTGCTCATCACGAAAGGGAGGTCGGTCATTGATTTGGGCGCAGCGACGAAGCAGCTCTTCGATGGGGCATTGCAGCCAGACGAGTGCTGCGTCATGTTCGCGAAGTAAAGCGACATTCTGCGGCTGCGTGATCGTGCCGCCCCCGAGAGAAAGAATCGTGGGCCTTTGCTCGACGGACGCCTCGGCCACGGCACGCTCAAGCTGCTGGGTTTCGATGCGCCGGAATTCGGGCTCGCCCATTCGGGAAAAGATGTCCGTAATCGCGAGCCCGGTGGCGTCGGTGACGCGCTTGTCGAGGTCGATCGCGGGCCAGCCGGTCTGGCGACGCAGAAGCTTGGCGACTGTGGATTTCCCGCTGCCCATGAATCCTACAAGACACACGAGACGGCGCGGACGAGGATCTGGCGTCATAAGGGTGCGTGAAACGGCGAAGATGGCTGCAGCTAATTGCGCTTCAGGATGTTGATTGTACCATTGAACGAAGTGACTTCGACGCGGGCGCGGCCGGCATTGAGCGCACCGACCAGGCTATTGCCGATACGCGGCAAAAAGCCATGATGCGACGGCTCGAGCTTCGCTTCGTTGTTCACTTTGCCTTTGAGGGAGGTAGCGCTCAAGTCAAAGGAATCAGCCGGAGAAAAACGAACTTCAACAACGCCACTGTAGTCCTTCAGGCGATAGCTGCCGTTGGGAAGATATTGACCATTGAAAACGATGTTGCCCGTAGAAGTCTGTGCAAGAACATCCGAACTGCGCAGATCTTCGAGCCGAATATTCCCGCTGATCGAGCGCACTTCAATACGTCCGCTGCAGCGGAGGCACTGGAAGGAGCCATTCACGGTCGAGACAGTCGTATAACCTGCAGTATCGGCCATGCCGACGCCCGCCGCGATCGTTTCGACGTTCATATCGCCAAGCACGTTGGCAACATTCACCGCGCCGGAATCGTCGTGAATTTGCAAGTCGGCATCTTCGGGAACATTCACCTGATAATCGGCGCGCATATCGTCCGGCGAAGCAGTGTCCGAAATCGCGTGCGTCGTAATATCGACGCGATTGTTCACCTGGTCGGCTTCGACCTCGACGGCGTCGCTGGTCTGGTCGGACATAACCATTACTTCCTGTTTGGTCCATGCCTTGATCGTGATGACGCCATTTGGATTATGGATCGTCACGATAGGATGGGCGTTGACTTTGAAATGTTTTTCGATGTGCCGCGCCCAAACCGGCGCCGCAATCAACGCGAGCAGGCCGGGAACGAGAATCGCGGCCCTGCTCTTTGAAACATGGGAGGATGCTCTGGCTATGCTCATCTCGCTTCTCCGTGCTCGCTGATTTGAGCGAGCAAATCCGCCTTCTGCTGATAAGCGTTATACAGGTAGTCGCGAGCGATTTCGCTTTCAGGTGATTCCTGCACGCTTTTTTCACACAAAGCGATGTCGTTGTCAACAATCGAGAGGTTCTTCTGCAGATCGGCGGTTAATGCGGGGCTAAACGTCGTCAGGGACCCCATCGCCGTCTTTTCAGCGGCGTCCAACTGGGCGTTCAACTCGGCGCTGGTCCGTTGCGTTCTTTCGCGCCAACGATCCTGGTCGGTGCGCATGTGCACAGGGCCGCTCAGAACGAACCCAGCTATGACGAGCGCGCCCACGTAAACTGTTGCAAACGCCGGCCGCGGAATAAAGGAAAAGATCGAATCAAACCAGCTTCCTTGATGCGCGAACGGAAGCGCCGCGCCGTTGCGGATCAGGCCTTCTTGCTCAAGTTGGCCGCGAAGCGCGGTCCAGATGCGTGCAGAAGGATCGGGATCGGCCTCAGGGAGGGTGACCGCGGCAAGACGAATCGTGCCGAGGTCTTCGGCGAGCCCGCGACAGTGGGCGCAAGTCCGAGAATGATCGCGCGCTCCCGGAACCTCCTGTCCTTCGATCCACTCATCAATGTGATTCAGAAAATCGGTGCAATTCATCGTACTCATGGCCGTTAATCCTCGCCGCCAGAGCCGGTACCAGCGGCCTTGCGTTCTTCGCGGGCCTTTTCCCGGACCGCCTCGTGAAGCAATCCACGCAGTCTCATGCGGGCCTTGTGAAGTTGCGACTTCGAGTTTCCGATCGAACAGCCCATGATTTCCGCAATCTCGTTGTGCTCGTAACCCTGCACGTCGTGCAGGACGAACACTGCCTTGTAGCCCGGCGGAAGCTGATCCACAGCACGTTGCAGGTTCACGCGATCAATCGAACCGCTCAGCCGTATATCCGGACCGCCAAAATCACGCCGCGGACTACCCGATTCCTCGTCCGGCTCGGTCACTTGTTCGAGTGAAGTCTCCGTACCCGACTTGCGCCGGAGCTTCATCAGCACGACATTGACCGCGAGCCTGTGCAGCCACGTGGAGAAGGCCGACTCGCCCCGGAACGTGGCGATCTTGCGGAAGAGCTGCAGGAACGCCTCCTGCGTAAGGTCTTCCGCCTCCGCGGTATTACTCACCATCCGCAGACAAAGGGAGTAGACACGTCTGTTGTGCAGTCGGTACAGGCGTTCAAATGCTCCTGCATCCCCTTGCTGCGCAAGCCGGATGGCTTCTGCCTCCGGCATTTCCCCAGATTCCGCTCGTCTCGCTCGGGCCACGCTACCCGTCGGGGCGCACCCTCCTACTGCGATGCTGACCCCGCCTCAGAAGTTGCACTCGGCGTTCCCACGAATCAACCACCCAATTTTGCGGGGCGGGGAGACGCCGGGACTCCCATGTCAATTTGAAATCGGCCTTAGTCTAGCAGGCACATCCCTATATTTTGGCTGGAATGCTGCGGCAGGTCTAGTGGTGCCGCCAACGCGTAACAGACGGCACAATTCCACTTGGTTTTCAAACGAAAGAATGTTAAGCAGACGCGCCGGAAAACCACGCTTGCGCGCCAACCGCGACGGTCGCAAGCGGCACACCCATATCGAGCGCGAATGCCCCCAGGTTCTGAACCGGCAGAACGCGCAAAAATGACTTTAGAAGAACCTCGCTTTCGCGAAGGCATGTATTTAGATCGTAATGGATGCAGTCGACCGCCTTCCACGATTCGGCGGGATGCACCGTCGAGCCCTTGGAAATCGCCAATGCGGCCTTGTGAAATTCCACATTAAGGCGGCGGAGAGTTTCCGAGAGAATTCGAATCTTGTGATGGAAGCGCGAACGGTCGCCGAAGAGAATCCGATGAAGAATGCTATTCCAGGAAGCGGCGCTCTGGGCAATATTGCCTCGGAAAAAGTCCGTATTGAGCGGATGCACAGTTGGGAAGCTACGCAGATGTCGCGAGTGCCGCTCGACAACTTCGCAGAACGACACGAGCACGAAGGAAACGCGTTCAAAAAGTTCTGCTGTTACGGTTACCTGCTCGCGTGCGCAGACCAGCTCGCCTCGCGCCTTCAGCGAGAGCGAGTCGTCCAGCGAAACGCTCATCATTGCGTAGACAGATTCCCACTTGGCTACAAGCAGGTCAAAGGTCTGGCTCTTCTCCCTCGGCAGTGCGCAAACCCAGTCGTCCGAGACACTACGCCGCGTAGATGAGTCCCAAGCAGCCATTCGGAATCGCACGGTGCCTCCCGAGAGGCCGGTAGTATATAACAATTCGGGCTTCGCGGCGGACTGGTTTCTTGACCGCCCGCAGGGCCCACCGTATACTTCAGCCGGCTCGCGGCATGCATCCCGGTTTTACCGTAAAATCGGCCGGATCAGCACCACAAACGCAATTAGGATCAATCGAAGAGCCGAAACCATCGGAAGGATCGTCCTTTGGAATTTGAGCCGCTAGACCAATTTCAACAGCGACAAAAGAAACTCGTCGAACTGGGGTCATTGGGATATCCCGCTTACCCCCACAAGTTCGCCTGGACGCACACGCCCCAGCAGGTCATCGAACAATTTGGAGCGCGCGACCGGACGCATCTCGACGCCGAGCCAATCGAAGCCCGCGTGGCAGGTCGCATCGTCGCGCTGAGGCCCATGGGAAAAGCGGGTTTTGCACATCTTGCTGGGGATGGTGGGCGCTTGCAGATTTACGTGCGGCTCGACGTAGTTGGCGAACAGACTTTTCGCGTTTTTCAGCTGCTCGATCTGGGCGATATCGTGGGCGTCTCAGGACACCTCTTTCGCACCAAGACAAACGAGCTGACGCTCAAAGTCGAAAAACTCGATTTGCTGACCAAAGCGCTCTTGCCTTTGCCGGAAAAGTGGCACGGGCTTTCGGATATAGAGCTACGATATCGCCGGCGTTACGTCGATTTAATTGTGAATGAGGAAGTGCGAACGATTTTCCTGCAGCGGGCGAAGATTATCCGCGAACTGCGGCGGTTCTTCGATGATCGCGGCTACGCGGAGGTGGAAACGCCCATGATGCATCCGATCCTGGGCGGAGCCACGGCACGGCCCTTCGTGACGCATCACAATACGTTCGACACCGATCTTTACCTGAGAATCGCGCCGGAGCTTTATTTGAAGCGGCTCGTTGTAGGTGGGCTGGATCGCGTGTACGAAATCAACCGAAATTTCCGCAATGAGGGCATCGACGCGGTGCATCAGCCGGAATTTACGATGCTGGAGTTTTATCAGGCTTACAGCGATTTCAACGAGCTGATGGCTTTGACGGAGGAACTGCTCCGCGAGCTTTCCCTGAAGGTTTGCGGCAGCACGAAGGTGAAGTTTGGCGACTTGGAGATCGACTTCGCCAATATAGAGCGGCTTTCGATGCGGGCGGCGGTGGCGAAATATTGGCCGGCCGGCGGCGGGACCGCACCGAACCCAGACGAACTCGGCTCAAATTCCGGGGCGCAGGCGATTGCAGCGCGTTACAACGACTGGGCTCGCTCGACAAATGGCGACTTGATTCCCGAGCCGGGCAGCTTCTCTGCCGGCGAGCTGACTGGGGAATTGTTTGAGCGGGTCGCGGAACAGCACTTGATACAGCCGACATACATATATGATTTCCCGACAGAGATTTCGCCCCTGGCAAAATGCCGGGCGGACGACCCGTCGCTAACCGAGAGATTCGAACTATTCGTTGCCGGGATGGAGATTGCCAACGGTTTTTCGGAGTTGAATGATCCGGCCGATCAGGAGCGGCGGTTTCAGGCGCAAGTGGCGAAGGGCGGCACCGAGGCCCCTAAGGAAGTGGATATGGATTACCTTCGCGCGCTCAGCCACGGGCTTCCGCCGACGGCCGGCGAAGGGATCGGCGTAGACCGGCTGGTGATGCTACTTACGAATTCGCAAGCGATACGCGAAGTGATTCTCTTTCCATTATTGCGTCCGCGCGCATCGGCAGAGGAAGACGACCATTCGAAGCTTAAGGGTGCGGAAGCAGGCGGAAGCGTCAAATGAGATTTGAATGGTTAGTCGCTTTGCGGTACTTGCGTTCGCCCAATCGGCCCGCTGTTCTGCGCCTGGTCACGATTCTTGCGGTGATTGGCGTCTGCGCAGGCGTGACGACGCTGGTCATCGCGCTTTCGATGAACACAGGGTTCCGTCAGGCCATTCGCGACCGCCTGCTCTCGGTGACTGCGCACGTTAATATCAAACCTACTGATCCCAGCGGAATTGCTGATTACCGGTCCCTCGCTGCCAAGCTGAGCAAGACGCCCGGCGTGAAGTCCATTGAGCCCGCGCTATATATAACCGTTCTGGTGTCTTACGAGGACCGAACGCAGGGCGTTGTCGTCAAAGGCGTCGAACCCGAATTGGAGCGAAAGGCGAGCTCTGCTTGGAGCCACCTCGTTTCAGGATCGGACAATTTTGTGCCGGATGCTAACGGCACGCCGGGAGTCATGATCGGCCGGCTGCTGGCGTCCGACTTCGACGTTAAAGCGGGCGACTACGTTACCGTGACAAGCCCGCAAGAAGATCTCACGCCTTTCGGCATGTTTCCGCACCCGCGCCGGTTTCGCGTCGTCGGCGTCTTTAATTCCGGTTTTTATGACTATGACGCGAACTGGGCATTTACGACGCTCAAATCTGCCCAGCAGCTTGCCGGTGTAGGCGATGTCGCTTCTCTGCTGGAGGTACGTGTGAATAATTTGGACGATGCCGCCGAGATTGCCGATACTCTTCTAAAGCGCGCGGGTCCCGGATACACGGCGACGACATGGATGGAGGAAAACGCCGCGCTTTTTCGCGCAATGAAACTTGAAGAGCTTGTGACAGCGCTATTTGTGGGGCTGATTACGCTGGTGGCCGGACTCAATATTCTCGTGGTTCTTACGATGACGGTGTCTGATCGCGCGCGCGATATTGCGGTCCTGATGGCCATGGGAGCTAGACGCCGCCAGATGCGTGACATTTTTGTTTTGCAAGGCCTTATCGTCAGCTTAATTGGGACCGGCGCAGGTCTGTTGATCGGCTACACGGTCTCATGGACGGCGAACCGCTGGGAGTTGATTCCACTCAATCCGCAAATTTACGCCGTACCCTACGTCCCGTTTTCGACCAACGCGGTCGACGCGATTTGGATTGCTGCTGCGGCGCTTTCCATCAGCGCGTTGGCCACAATTCTTCCTGCGCGCGCCGCAGCGAGTACGCTGCCAGTTGAAATTCTCCGTTTCGAGTGACGCCTCACCGAACCGCCGCATAGCTCGTTCATGAATCGTGAACTGACCAGCATCGCATCGGGATTTAAATTCTGTCTCTTCACATTACCAGTTTCGCTTGCGGGCGCGTCACGTGCTAAAATCGAGTTTAGTTGGGCGGCGTCCGAAATGTTCGTCTTGGGGACACCGAGAAGAGGTTGGGAACCGGTGGGGAATAATAGGAAAGAAATTAGAACCGCTGCGCACCCTAGCCGTATTAAATTGTTGCAAAGGAAGGACATACGGCGGGCCGGTTTCGGCATCTAAAGTGTGAAGGTAATCGTCAAGGATGCGCTTGCAAGCGAGCTCGAGTGTGATGTTTGACGAGTCGCCGGAAGTGAGCGGCTCAAAATCGAGCGAAGTACTGCGCGTTGAATCCCTCCGAAAAGTTTTTACGTCCGGCACACACGAAATCGTACCGCTCGAGCGAGTCGATTTTTGCGTCGAACGGGGCGAAATGGTAGCAATTGTTGGTCCCTCCGGCGCGGGCAAAAGCACATTTCTGCACTTGCTGGCTGCGCTGGACACTCCAACAAGCGGTGAAGTATACTTCGCCGGAAATTCGCTACGGTCGCTTGCCGAGGCGGAACTGGCGGAGTATCGCAATCGCGCCGTGGGTCTGGTGTGGCAGCGGCATCACCTGCTCCCCGATTTCACGGCGGCCGAAAACGTCGCGATGCCTCTGCTGATTCAAGGCAAGCCGCTCGGTTCTGCGCTGCGTGAAGCTTCCGAACGGCTCGCCGAAGTCGGCCTACGGGACCGCGCCGAGCAGCCTGCTGGTAAACTCTCCGGGGGCGAACAGCAGCGCGTGGCGATTGCGCGTGCGCTGGTAACGAGTCCAAGTCTCTTGTTGGCAGACGAGCCTACGGGCGATTTGGACGAGCGAAATGCCGAGGCCATTTTCGAGCTCATGCAGCGTCTTCATCGGTCTCACCAACTGACCTCGATTTTTGCAACACATAATCTGTCATTGGCACGGCGCGCAGATCGTGTTCTCAATTTGGAGCACGGGAAGCTGACCCTGGCCGGAGAAGCGCGGGTGACTCGTGTTTGAACGTTATACGGAAAAAGCGCGGCGCGTGATTTTTTTCGCGCGATACGAAGCGAGCCAGTACGGCAGCCCCTATATCGAGACCGAACATCTTCTGCTGGGACTCTTGCGCGAGGACAAAGCCCTCGCCAATCGGTTCCTGCGTACTCATGGCTCGATCGAATCGATTCGCAAGGAGATCGAGTCGCGCATCACGGTGCGCGAGCGCATCTCCACATCGGTAGAAGTCCCTCTCAGCCAAGAATGCAAGCGCATACTCAACTACGCAGCCGAAGAAGCTGAACGTCTAGGGCACAAGCACGTGGGCACTGAACACCTGCTGCTCGGAGTTTTGCGGGAAGAAAAATCCTTTGGCGCCGAAATCCTAATCGAGCGTGGATTGCGCCTTTCGACGGTGCGGGACGAACTGTCTCGCTCCGCGGGAGAGAAGGTGCCCGTGAACCGGCCAAAAGAAGCCTCATTGCTTGCAGAATTCAGCCGTGATCTGACGCAGGCGGCTCTCGAAGGGCAGCTGGATCCTCTCGTGGGCCGCGATCGTGAACTCGAGCGCGCTATTCAGATTTTGTGCCGTCGCACCAAGAATAATCCTGTCCTGATCGGCGAGCCGGGCGTGGGAAAGACGGCGATCGTCGAGGGGCTTGCACAGCGCATCGCGGATGGAGACGTGCCGCCGTTCCTGGCCGATAAGCGCATTCTTTCGCTCGATCTCTCGTTGATTGTCGCCGGTACGAAATACCGCGGGCAATTCGAAGAGCGGCTGAAGACCATCATGAAGGAGTTGATGGAGAGCCAGAACGCCATTGTGTTCATAGACGAGCTGCATACGTTAGTCGGGGCAGGTTCTGCCGAAGGCTCTCTCGATGCCGCCAATATTCTGAAGCCGGCGCTTTCGCGCGGGGAGATTCAGTGTATTGGCGCGACTACTCCGGGCGAGTATCGGAAGTCCGTTGAGAAAGACCGTTCGCTCGAGCGGCGGTTCCAGGCTGTAAAAGTTTCTGCGCCCAACGAAGAGGAAGCGATTCGCGTGCTGCAAGGTGTGCGCGATCGCTACGAAAAATTCCACGCGGTCAGCTACACCGAGGATGCAATCCAATACGCAGTGTATCTCTCGAACCGCTACATTCCGGATCGGTATCTACCGGACAAGGCCATCGACCTTCTCGACGAAGCGGGCGCCCGCGTAAAGTTGCGCCAGGCGATGCTTCCCGATGAAGTTTCCGAAGTGCAAAAGCGCGTCAAGTTCATCACGCATCGCATGGAAACAGCCATCGCAAATCACGAATTCGAGAAGGCGCGCTTTTACTCCGAAGAGGAGCGCAAGGAGAAAGAGCATTTGCGCGCGCTTCGCGAGAAGCTGAAGATCGACGATTCCTCAACGGGCATCGTTTCTCGCGAAGATATCGAAGAAGTTGTGGCACGCTGGACCGGCATCGCTGTCACGTCGATCAAAGAAGACGAACAACAGAAGTTACTGCGCATTGAGGAGGAGCTGCATCGCCGCGTCATTAGCCAGGACCGTGCGATTACGGCGCTCGCTCGTGCGATTCGCCGCAGCCGTGCCGGCCTGAAGGCGCCGGGACGTCCAGTTGGCTGCTTCCTTTTCCTGGGTCCGACGGGCGTCGGCAAGACGGAAGTGGCTCGCCGCCTCGCTGAATTCCTGTTTGGCAGCGAAAAGTCGCTGATTCGCTTCGATATGTCCGAGTACATGGAAAAGCACTCGGTTTCCAAGTTGATCGGTGCGCCTCCGGGATACGTGGGCTACGAAGAGGGCGGCCAAATCACGGAGCGGGTGCGCCGCACTCCGTATTCCGTTATCCTGCTCGACGAAATCGAGAAGGCCCACCCGGACGTTTACAACATCTTGTTGCAAGTGTTTGAAGACGGCCAGTTGACCGACGGATTGGGCAACACGGTCGATTTCCGCAATACGATTATCATCATGACGTCCAATATTGGCGCTCGCCAACTGCAGAAGCAGTCTGGCCTCGGATTTATCTCCGCCGGGGAAGGCGTCGTCGCCAAGAGCCAGGACGACCTGGTGATGACCGAAGTGAAACGTGTGTTCAATCCTGAGTTCTTGAACCGCCTTGACGAAGTCATTCTGTTTAATTCGCTGACCGATAGCGATTTGCTCCTTATCATCGACCTGCTGGTAAGCCAGATCAACGAGACGCTGATTCATCGACAGGTGCAAATCGTTATTACGCCGGAAGCGCGCCAGTGGATTTTGGAAAAAACGTGCAGTGATCGCAGTTATGGTGCGCGACCGCTGCGGCGCGCTCTGCAAAAGTACGTCGAAGATCCACTGTCGGAAGCTCTGATTCAGGGCGGATTGCAACGGCCGGCAACGCTCGAGATTTTCCTCTCGGGCGACGGCTTATCCTTCCGTCCTGTCGCGGAAGCAACCCCGGTGGCCCACTAAGAATCCTACACGCGCGAAGCCGGACCGGAGCAGTCCGGTGAGGGGAGTAAAAATATTGGGCGGGGGACTGCGGCCTTGAAGCAGATCGCGGCCGCTGACAAGAGGATATTTTTGCGCGCGGTAGAGACTTTCGTCGTGGTGTGCTTGTGCTTTGTTGCGTTTGCTCCAATTGCATTTGGGCAGGCGCAGCAGCCTGCGAACCAGCGAATCATCACGCATATCTACTTCGAGGGCAACCGTCGTGTTGGCCGCGATACGTTGCTCGCGAGAATGCGCACGCATCAGGGCGACCCTTACAACCCCGAAGCGCTCGACGCAGACTTTCATGCCTTGTACAACACGCATTTTTTCACGGATATCCGCCTCGAGGAAGCCGACGATCCCAGCAATCCAAATGGGGTGATCGTCACGTTTTATCTCACCGAGCGGCCCGTAATCCGGCGCATCGAATACGTCGGCGAAAAATCGATCAGCGAATCGGACATTCTGGACGCGTACAAAACCAAAAAGTTAAGCCTCTCGGTCGATAGTCAATACGATCCCACGGTGGTGATGCGTGCACGCGTGATCATTCTGGCTCTCCTCGCCGAGCACGGCCGTCAATTCGCCACGGTTAAGCCCACGATCGAGGCTATTCCCGCCGCAAACGCCATCAAGCTGGTCTTCAACGTCAATGAGGGACCGAAGGTCAAGGTCGGGCGAATAATTATTGAAGGTAATCACGCGTTCTCGAGTCGCAAAATAATCCGGTCGATGCACAACGACAGGCCGTACAGCATCCCGCTAGGCTTCGCATTTATTCCCGTGATGAGCAAGACTTTTGACAGAGACAAGCTCGACGAAGATTTGGAAGCGGGAATCCGCAACCTCTATCTGTCGAACGGGTATATGCGCGCCGATCCAGTGGTCAAGAGCACCGAGACGGTAAATACGAAACCGGTCGTCCCATTTCCGTGGGATAAGAACGGGAAAGCAACGAACATCACGATCTCCATTCAAGAAGGCCCGCAGTACCGCCTCGGTACGGTCCGCTTTGTCAGCGCCGATCCGGACGTGGGTCTGATCTTCAGGCCGGAAGATTTGGCACGAATCTTCCCGATGAAAAAGGGTGATATTTTCTCGGCCGATAAGCTTCGCAAGTCTTTCGAGACGTATCGCAATCTCTATGGTGAGCGGGGATATATCGACTTCACGCCGACGCCCGATTTCCAATTTGATGATAAGAACAAAATTATTAACCTCACTCTCGATTTCGATCAGCAGAAACAATACTACGTCCGGCGCATCGAATTTTCCGGCAATACCACGACGCGCGACAAAGTAATCCGGCGCGAGATCGTGCTCGACGAGGGCCAGGTTTACAACAAGCGACTGTGGGATTTGAGCATCCTTCGCCTGAATCAGTTGGGCTATTTCGATACTATTAAGCCCGAGAATTACGACCTGCAGAAGGACGTGAAAAATGGCTCGGTCGACATTTTGCTGAAGGTGAAGGAGAAGGCCAAGCAATCGATCAGCCTTACGGGCGGCGTGAGCGGTCTCACGGGCAGTTTCATTGGCTTTTCTTACCAAACTAACAATTTCCTTGGATTGGGTGAAACCCTGACGCTCGCGGCGAATATAGGCAGCATCGAGCGCCAGATCACTTTTGGTTTCACAGAGCCCTATCTCTTCGACCGTCCGCTCTCGGCGGGATTCACGGTCTTCTCATCGAAATATGATTACAACACGGCTCGGCAGTACGGATTGCTCTACGGTCAATCGGTCGCGATCAATCCGGCGCTGCAGGAAAACTACAACACGGATTCGAAGGGCTTCACCGTTTTCGCCAGCTACCCCATCCGCAAGCTGCCATTTTTTAAGACGCAGCTGCCGGCCCGCTTCGGGGTCAATTATGGTTTTTCGACCACAAACATCACGACATTCAGCCAATCCGCCTCGCTTCTTTTCGAGCTGACGAAGTTTACGAGCCTGGCAGGCCCGAACGCTTTGAAGGGAATCCAGTCCAGCAAAATCACGCCGTCAATCACATACAGCAGCGTGAACAGCGCCATGAACCCTACTGGTGGGAAGGAATTCTCCTACTCGATGGGTCTCGAAGGCGGCCCGATGGGTGGCAACGTGAACTCGCTGGAGAACATCTTTGATTCGCAGTATTACCGGCCGAGCTTCCACCGTCGGAACGTGATTGCGATGCACTTCCAGGTTGCGGATATCACCGGTTATGGCGGCAAGGACGCTCCACCGTACAACAAATTCTATTTGGGCGGCGAGAATGACATCCGGGGCTTCTATCTCTACACAATTTCGCCCTTCGTCGTACTTCCGTACCAGACCAGCACGGCAGTCACTTTTCTCGACCCGACGAGAATCAACTCCGTCGGGCAACCGACGCCCGTTTCCATCTCTGTCCCGACTCTGCAGTTCATTCCCACGCGTCCCGGCGGCGATCTAAAGGCCATTTCAAATATTGAGTACAGAATCCCGATAGCCGGGCCTGTAGAGTTCGATTTGTTCCACGATTTCGGCATTAACGGGATCCTACGCACATCTGAATTGGCGCTGGATCCTTCGGCTGTCGCCCTCCTGCATGAACAGTTTCCGAACGCGTCAACGCACCCTACGATTATGCCGGGAACGAACTTTACGCCGCACACGTCCGTGGGTCTTCAGGTCGTTGTGCAGCTGCCGATTATCGGAGCCCCAGTCCGGGTGTACTATGCGTGGAATTACTTGAGGGTACGAGACGCGATCGAACCGCCGCTTGGCCTGTATCCGTGTCAGGATCCGACCAAGGCGTGTACGTATTCGGGGTTTGGTAACCTGCCGGCCGGCGTGCTGAATTCGCAGATTCGGCCTGAGTTGAACCTGATCATGCAGAGCAACCAGGCGGGGCAAAGAATTCCGCCGACCCTGCTGGAACCGGCGCACACATTGAACTTCACGGTGAGCCGGACCTTCTAGGTCCGATGGGGAATGGCAAAAAGGCCGCGACTACGCGGCTGGATTGAGGCAAGATGTCATGCCCCGGATTTCTGGGGAGAGAATGCAGCCGGACTGAGGCGGATGTAACGGATGATTGCAGCGCTTGCAGTGACCTTGGACATGGGGTCGGAGGAATCGGAATGAATCGGTGGACGACGAGCGCGGTTTTGCTCTTTTTCGTCGCGCTCGTGGCGGGGTGCGGCGGCAACAGCACCACCGCCGGTATTACGATCACGGCTGCCAGTACGACCACGGGAGCGAACTCCGTAACCGTTCCCGTCAACGGCACGGAACAGTTTGCCGCGACGGTCTCTGGAGTCTCCGTTACGACCGTCTACTGGCAGGTCTGTTTGCCGACTCCAGTTTCGAACTTGCGTATTCCGACAAACTGCACTGCAATTCCCGGCGTCACTGCGCGTCCGGGCAACACCGTCCTCACTGGCTACGGAAGTATCAACCAGAATGGCTTCTATACCGCACCTGCGCAAATTCCGAATCCGAATAGCTTTGTCATCCTGGCGACCAGTCCGGTCGATCTTACGGCCTTTGCCACCTTCACCGTTACCATTGATTCGGGAATCCGCGTGCAAGTCACTCCGACCGCTGTAACGATCGGTGCTGGAGAGACGCAGCAATTCACGGCCAGCGTGACAGGCACTTCCAATACGTCCGTCACGTGGGAGGTCAACGGCACAGCTGGTGGCGACCCGAACAATGGCGGCACAATTACTTCGGGCGGGCTTTATACAGCGCCGCCGACCGGCACAGCCTCCGTCACGATCAAAGCGGTATCGGGCGCCGACCAGGCGACGAGCGGAACTGCCACTGTGAGCATCGTGGCCGCGTCGCCGACACTCACGGGAATAGAGCCCCAGGTCACAGGGCAAGGCTCTTCGCAGCAGGAGGTTTATCTCTCTGGGACAAACTTCACGAGCAACGGTTCCGTGCTTGTAAACGGCACGCCCGTCCCATTCGTATTTCTCAGTACGTCGCTGGTGCGCGCCATAATTCCCGCAAGCGACCTTACAGCAGCTGGTACGGTTTCTCTCGCGTTTCAACTGCAACCAATACCTCCGCAGGTGGCACAGCTTTCCAATACAGAGGATCTCACGATCGTCCCGCTTCGCCCTTCGATCGTGGCTTACTCTCCGCAAAGCTTCACTTCCACCAGCGCGGCCTCGACCGTCAGCCTTACCGGAGGATTTTTCCTGCAAGGTACCTCCGTCAAAACTGCCGTCCAGTTTGACGGCGGCAATGAGGGCGCGGCCGTTTCGTCAACCATCGACACCGCGCATCCATCGCAGCGTTTGGGCGTGACACTCCCTGCAAACGGTCTGAGCATTCCCGGACTTTACGCGCTCACGGCGCAGAATCCGGGCATTGCACCGGGCCAGTCCTCGATGTCGGCAGTCAACGTTGCCGTCACGCCGACCTCGGCAATGCTCCCATCGACCGGTGCGACCTCGATCTCGTTGGGCGGCAGTTCGCAGCCATCTTCAATTGCGGTGGACTTGGGAACCGGAACGGCAGTAGTAGCGGAGCAAGGTGCGAATGCGGTCGCCCTAGTCAATATTGCGTCGGGCACCGTCACGGGGACGATTCCCGTCGGCAAGGCGCCGACCGGCGTCGCCGTGGATGACTTGTTGCCGCATCATCTTGCGCTGGTGGTCAACAGCGGCGATAACAGCGTCTCAGTCATCGATCTAACCTTGGGGGCCGTGACGAAGACGATTTCGCTCGCCGGTTTCACGCCCACAACCACGTATCCTGTTTCGATCGGGATCAATCCGCAGACGCACCGTGCGATTGTGGCGAATGCGAGCACCAACCTCGCCACGGTAATTGATCTGGTTAACGCAAACACCAATATCGATCCTGCTTGCACCAGCGCGCCGTGCCCGCTCGTCACTGTGGGGGGGACCTCCACCGGCTACAGCACGGGCGGTAGCCCTGCGATTGGAATCGATCCCGAACTCAATTGGGCGGTAGTCACGCCGGGCGGCGCGGGTTCCATCAGCATTGTGGATCTCGGCTTCGGCAGTCCCAATCCCGGCAGCAACGGACGGGCGCCGGCGGTGATCGCTTCGCTCTCACTCTCCACTACCGTGCAGGGCGTGAGCGTCGATTCCGAGACGCATACCGCACTCTTTACGGATTTCAACACAGGGAACGTCACCACGTACAGCCTGCTGGACAATACCGTGAACTCCGTCACGAATTTCGGCGTGGCGCTTACGCTGCCCAAGGAAAGCGCCGCCGCGGTGAATCCCCTGCAAGACATCGGTGTCGCGATAAACTCCGAAGGCTTAGGCACGGCTTCGATCGTGGATCTCGGAAATCACAACGTGCTTCAGACGGTGACGAACCTGACGGGTCAGGACGGTACGCCGGCCGCGGTTGCTGTCGATCCTGCCACCAACGAAGCTCTCATCGCTAATTCGGCCGCAGGCACGGTCTCGGTGATTCCGCTCGGCGCGTCCAATCCAAAGCCGCTCCAGATCCTTGAATCCAGTCCGTCGAGCGCGTTCACTTCCACAACGCCGCTTTCTCTCACGATCAACGGAATGGGCTTCGATGCCAGTTCGACAGTTTTATTAGATGGAACACCTCTCGCTGGCGCCGCCGTCGTAAACTCACGTGAGATTCAGGTCAGTGTGCCGGAAAGTCTTCTCGTCTCCGCCCGACGCTTCGCTGTTCAAGTACAAAATACAGCGGGTAGCGCCGTCTCGGTTTCCAACGTTGAGCCGTTAACAATTGTTCAGGCCGTCTCCGTGGGCACGGCCCCAGCCGGAGTCGCCGTCGACCCGGATCGTGATCTTGCAGTGGTCACGAATTCGGGCAGCGGCACTATTTCGCTCGTATCCATCGCGCCGCCGTCGAACTCCTCTCCCCAGTCTCTTGGACCGGTCGGCGTCGTCGGCAGTCCGCTTCCCGCGCACCTGAATCCACGAGCGGTGGCCGTTGACCCGCGACTTGGCGTGGCGGTCGTGGCCAATTACGACAGCAATGATCTCTCGCTTGTGGACTACTCCGAAGTGAACATGGCCGCGCCCTATTCTTCCCCGGCTATCCCAGGGTGCGCCTCCACCGGCGTTTGCACAGGGCCGGCCGCGGTCGCATTCAACCAGGACACGAACGCGTTCCTCGTCACGGACACGAACATCGGTGCCGCGAACAGCGACGTGGCTTTCGGTACCGTCACCGCACCCTCGGCTACTTCGGCCGCTTCGATCGGCAGTCCCGGCACGCCGCAGCCTGTCGATCAGACGCCGGGCGACTTGGCCATCGCGCCGTCCTTTGATCCGTTTGACCCCGTGAACAACCCGAATCCGTCATTGACGTATGCCGCGATCGCGTCGTCGGCCCAGACCAGCGTTATCGATTTTCTGAATACCACATCGGAGCTCGTCGTGGGCCGTACTACGGGACTCGTCCAGCCCGCCGGCGTCGTATACGATTCCTTGAACCACGCCTTCCTCGCATCGGACAGCTTGAATAACAACATCGTAATGATCAACCCGCTGACGTTTGTCCCTGTCACGGTGCGAGGCGGTTTCAATCCATCGTCCATTGCGTACAACTCGCAGACCAGCACGATCGCGACAGTAAATGGCGCAACGGGCACGCTCTCAGTTCTCGACTATGTGTGTCCTCCCCTGACAGGCCAACCAGCCTGCACGGCGCCGCAAGTCCGCGACACGATTGGTTTGGTGGGATCGCAAATTTCGCCCACCGCTCCTTTAGGGCCGAAAACGATCGATATCGATCCCCTTCTGAATTTGGCCGTATTGGTCGATTCGGAAAATAATCGCGTGCTCTTGATTCCTCTGCCCTATTGATGGGGCGATTGGAAACGGAAAATTGTTTCTCAGCGGCCAACCCCGGCCTGCGTCTAAGCATCCGACGGGGGCATAGACGCCGGAAGTTTGCTCGTTTTTGACGTGGACGGGAGCACGGTTTCGTTGTAATTTGTCTGCCGGTTCAAATTGACCGGCTTCCGCGTCGAAGTTATAATCCCGCACTCGCGTTTAAGCGCCACATTTAGGTGAAGGAGTCAGAATGTTGAAGATGCGATTTGTAGTTCCGGTTTTTGCGGCTCTTGCGTTGTCGTCGATCGCTGCAGCGCAGACGGCGTCAAAGGCCGCCGACGTGCCCGCCAAAGTCGGCGTGATCGATTTTCAGGGCGCCATCGCGGGCACCGCCGAAGGCAAGAAGGATGCGGCCCAACTGCAGGGCGAGTTCGCACCGCGCCAAAACGAATTAGCGGGCATCTCCAAGCAGATCGACGATTTGAACACGAAGCTTCGCACCGGTCAAAATACTTTAAGCGATGACGAGAAGGCCCGCATCCAGACGCAGATCAATCAGCTAACGCAGTCCGGCCAGCGGAAGCAACAGGATCTCTCGGACGACATGAACGCCCGCGAACAGGATTTTGTGCAGGAGATCGGATCAAAAATGGTGCAGGTGGTCGACAAGTACGCGAAAGAGAACGGCTACAGCGTGATAATCGACGGCGGCTCGCAGTCGAGCACGGTCGTTTGGGCGGCGCCGCAGGTGAACATCACCGAGCCGATCATCTCGCTCTACGACTCGACCTATCCGGTGAAGACGTCTTCGACCAGCGCGCCATCTTCTACAACGCCGCACACGACACGCCCAAGCGGCGCTGGCAGTTCCACGAAGCCATAACTACTTTTTGGCGATCTGGGTCGTCCTTGACGTTTACAGGCTGAAGAAGGAAGTTGCTCGCAGCCTGTGACGTTCGATGGAGGCCCAGAAGCCGGTTTGTCTTCCGTTTTCCCCCGCTGGCGATTGCTATTAGAAGCACCTCCCTTTATTGCTTGAGTTACGCCGGTTTTAAGTCTTGTGAGTTGCACCGCCAGAATGCTGGCGGGCAGGATTAGACTAGCTCGTTCTCAGCACATAAATCCCGTCAGCTTCTCTTCCTGCTCGATCGATTCCGCACAACGACTCCAGGTGAAACTGCTCTCGCCGATTTTGCACTCAAAGTGCTTGCTCATTTTGTAGCGTCCAGCACCTTCCTCACCTTCACACCAATCCCCGCGGCGTGAATTGCTTCTTTTTTCGCCGCGTCACTTCCTGGCTAATCTTCTCCAAGCTTTTCTCCGTGGCTTCCAATAAGGTCTGCCGCTTTCGCCTGCGCTGCTCCCCCAGCACCGGGTTGTGACACACCATCAGCCGCTCGCCGGGATAATCCGGTGCCGTGATTTCGGCCAGATTCTTCTCGTCCAATAAAGATAGTTGCAAGGCACCCTGCTTCACCAACTCTTGAATCGCCGTGCTGGTCAGTGCCGTGATCCATCCCAAACCAGAATGCTGCTTGAGCTTGTCGATCTGCGGCCGGGTCAGCATGCCGCGATCTCCCACCATCACCACCCGCAGCAGTCCAAACTGCTCCCGCAGCTTATCGATTTGATCAGCTACCGTCGTCGGATCTCCCGTGTTCCCCGCATAGACGCTCACCGCCACCGGACATCCCTCCC
Source organism: uncultured Acidobacteriota bacterium (assembly GCA_963753205.1). GTDB lineage: Bacteria > Acidobacteriota > Terriglobia > Acidiferrales > UBA7541 > Palsa-295. The sequence continues at coordinate 65,134 of CAVWBL010000018.1, forward strand.
CATTGGTCATCACCCCGTAGACGATGATGGGCAAACCGCTCTTCCCATCACGGTTGTGTCCAAATCTTGCCAGCGGGCAGGTCCGCCCTTCATAAAAACTGCTCGACACGTCATAGAGCACCAAGCCGCCCTCGCTCAGATGACGAGCAGCCAGCTTCTTCTCGATGCGCTCCTGGCGTTCCAAAAGCCAGTCCATGGCTTCGTACAGATCATTCTCGGTGGCCTCGCCCACTCCCAATTCTTCGGCTAGCGTGGTGCTGTGCCACTCGCGCGTGGTTGCTAGTTTCGAGCAGGGATCGATCAAGCGCTGAACGATCATGGCCACCGCCAGATCTCGTTCCCGGCAGCGCTCGGCGGAAATCAAGCGATCCAGCTTGAGCCGGTCGATCATTCCCAGGATGGCCTGGACATGACCATGCGGAACGGACTTTTGGGTGGTGAACAGATCGTGCGGCGAGACCAGGGGTTCGTCGCGCAGTAGGCGGCGAAAGGTTTCGATTCTTTCTGGGGGCAGGGCAGGTCGCCGGTTCCGGCTGGCGGGTCGTCGACATCCGCAAATCACCTAGCCCGTTTTCCGGGTATGACCCAATATCCGGACCGCCCCTGTTAATGCCACCCTTCTGAACGCTAGGGGTCTGGTCGAGCGGCACAGCGCACCGGGCCGGAAGAAGGGGTGTGCGATGACGAAGGGGAGTGACGGCAGAGCAATGGAGGCGGGCCGTGCCGCGGCAGCCATAGAGGCCAGCCTGCGGCTCGGTCTATTTTTCGCAGCGCTGTCATTTTGCCTCTCGGCTCCCGCTTGGTCGCGCGGTATGCCCCAACATAACGGTCGCGAGTTCATGGGTTCGCTGGCGGCCAGCGGGGCGGTGGAAGTTAACGGTGCGGCCGTGCCAGCACAGTCGATGGTGCATGCAGGCGACACGATTACGACCCGCGAGGACGGGACGGCGAAACTGACGATTGGCGAGCAAGGCGAGTTCGAGATTGGTCCGCTCACGCAGATTGTCGTGAGAGACGGTCCCCAGTATGCGGCTCAGCTCTACGTCGGGACCTTGGGATTCGAGACGATCGCTGAGCATTCCGATATTGGCGTGCGCGCCGGGGATTACGTTGTAACGGTCGCTTCCGATACTATTCCCGGTACTTCGGCTACCGTTCGACGCACGAGCGACGGATTTGGCTTAGTGTCCTGTGCCAAAGGGAGCGTGGAGGTTGTGGCGTTGCAGGGCGACACTTCGCTCGCGCTCCGGTCCGGTCAGTCCACCAGTCTCGCCTCGCGGGGTGAGGTTGTCACGGCAGTGGTTCCCGCCGACCCAATTCTGGCGTCGCCCAACCGCGGCAATAAACACTGGCTGCGGACGGTCCTGATCATTGGCGTCGCAGCGGGCGTAGCGGCTGCAATTGTTGCCAGCCATCACGGCGCTGGCGGACACGCCGCCAACCTCGGACCTCCAGCTCCGACCCCCACACCCACGCCGACCCCGACCCCAACACCCACTCCAACACCAGCCCCAACACCGACTCCATCCCCAACTCCAACTCCGACACCCACACCCACACCCACTCCAACTCCAACTCCAACTCCTATTCCGACGCCCACGCCAGCCCCGACCCCACCCCCAACTCCCACCCCCCCTCCCCGCCCCGACACCAGCTCCACCTCCTACTCCGAATCCTCCTGGTCAAGGTCCTGGACAGGGTGATGGGGGTGGAAGCGGAGGCGGCCATGGTCACGGCGGCGGGAACGGAAACTCTTAGGAACTGAGTCCGGCGATGCTAGGGAAGAAACACGAAAGCGGATCGGGGTTGTTAGCCCTGGAGATTTCGCGGCCAGAAAAGAGGCCGACGGCGACGAACGACGCTGCCAGCGAGCGTCACGACAGTCCGGACCTGCCGGCTTCGCCAGTGGCAGAAGCCGCTGCTCTTGTGGCACGGTTGCTCTCTGAACGCGATGAGCCCGTTCGTGTAGACGGAGACGGTCCTGCTTCGGCGCCGTCACCTGAACCTGCGGGGGTGGTCCGGGCATTGTTTACAACTGAATCCGCCCCTGTTGCCGACCTGCCGGTGGCACCAAAAGACACTGAGGTTCCGAATCCGGCGGGCGCGAGAGCACAGGCGCCCTATTCGAAACGTAGTTTCTGGCTAGTGATCGTTCTTGTGAGTGTGCTGATTTTTGGAGCTGGGCTCGCGGTCGGCTACGGGATCGTTGCCCGAGGCTGGAAAGGGGGAAGCATTTTTAGCGCGCAAAAAGCGGATGCATCCGCCGTTCCCGCTAGCGGGCTCTCGCAACCAGTCGAGGGCGGAAATCAGGCGAACGCCGCAAAAGGGCCAGGAGCCCCGCCGGTGGATGAGGCGGTGAATCTACCACCTGTGCCCGCTGCATCTACTCAAGCAGCGACCAAGGCTGTATCCGAGAACGGGAGAGATAAGGATTTTCAAAGGCCGGCTGCTGACGCGCGGATCGCGCCAAGCGAACAGATTCACACCCTGAGCGTGACCCCGCGCGCGGCCGCCGACACTTCCGCATTGGACAAGAGCTTGGCTTCAATCGAGGCAGCAGACGCCGCCACGCGAGCATTCAACGCGACCCTGCACGAGAAAACCGCACCGATCGTAGATCCGCCAACCTCGGGCGGCACGACAGGGACATCCACTCAATCGGTTCACGCGGATGGAACGGCGACTGCATCCGCTCAACTCGACAATATGCTGCCCGCGAGTGAGATGCCACTGGTAGCGGAGACATCCGCGTCGTCGGGAGCTATTCCGAGTGCGCCCGGAGATCAAAACCTCGACGCCGGAACCTCAGACAAGCCAATCGACCCGACGGCCGCCTCGGCGGGCCAAATTGAGCCCTGTCAGCTCGTTTACTCTGTACAGCCTGTTTACCCGGAGAAGGCAAAACAACTTCGTGTGGAGGGGGACGTCCAGCTACGCGTTGTGGTTGCTGTGGACGGAAGCGTGCGATACGTCGGGCTGGTAAGCGGACCGCCAATGCTGGTGATGGCCGCAATCGACGCCGCGCGCGAATTTCGGTATAAACCCGCGACGTTGAATGGAAAGCCAATTGAGACGGTGCAAAGCGTGGATATGGCGTTCAAGTTGAAAAATTGATTTCCGGCAGCAGAAACAGAATCAGTGCAACCCCCGCTGTTGTGAGAGCTTCCTTCGAATCCTCCAGGCTGGAGACTGGGGAGGCGGCCCATCGAGAAACGCCCGCAGAATTCGCGGGTAACGATGGCCGCTAGAGAGCAAATTCCACGGCAAAATTGAAGTAAAGCCGGCGCGCCCGGGAGCGCGGCGGTACGTCTAAACTTTGGGTACCGCTCGGCGGCCGTGGATCGTGGGTTCTGATATAATCAAAGTTCGCTTCAAGGGTGGGTTACGGCGACGGAAGAAGCGCAGGGGCGGGTAAAGGATACTGGAATGAGCAACCTTTCAAAAGCGATTGTCGTGGTGCTCACGATCATTGCGTTTGCCTACGTAGGCGTCGGATATGTGCTGGCGCACTCTTCAGACGACAAGGCCTATCAGGCTCTCACGGTCTACAGTGAAGTGATGGATCGCATTCAACGCGACTACGTCGATGAGCCGAACATTCCGAAGGTGACGTCTGGAGCACTGCACGGGCTGCTCGATTCACTCGACGCGGAATCGAGCTACATGAGCCCGCTCGAATACAAGGATTACAAGCAGCGCATTTTGGTGAAGGACAAGGCTAGCGCGGGTATGGCGCTCACGAAGATTCGCGCAGGATACATCAGTGTGCTTTCCGTCCTGCCCGGCAGCCCGGCCGACAAGCTAGGGCTTGAGTATGCGGATGTGCTGGAAAAAATCGCGGACTTCAGCACCGAGCAAATGTCGATCCAGCAAGCTAACCTGCTGCTGAGCGGCGATCCTGGGACCGTCGTAAAGCTATCGGTGATCACGCGCACAAAGCAAGAACCGCAGGAAATGAACATCACGCTTGCCCGGCTTGCGCCACCGAAAGTGACCGAGGCGAAGCTCCAGGACAACGTCGGTTACATCGGCGTGCCGGAATTCGATGCCGACACAACTAAAGAAATCCATGACGATCTCGTCGAAATGAGCCACGAAGGCGAGCAAAAGCTCATCCTCGACCTTCGCAATTGCTCCTTGGGTGAGGACTCTGAGGGAATTTCGACCGCGCAGCTCTTTCTTTCCTCCGGGACGATTACGACTCTTAAGGGCCAGACCGTTAGCCCGGTAGTTTCGTCCGCGGATCCTGCCAAGGTTGTTTGGAATGGGCCAGTAACAGTTCTGATTGGAAACGCTACGGCGGGCCCCGCTGAGATTGTAGCGGCGGCAATTTCCGATAACAAACGCGGCCAAACCATCGGGGACCGTACATTCGGCCAAGCCTCGATGCAGAAGCTGATACCGATGGATGACGGGTCCGCGCTGATCTTGACCGTCGCGAATTACTACACTCCCAGCGGCAAGGAAATTCCCTCCGATGGAGTTGGCGCGAACGTGCAGATTGCGCCGGGAATGGATCAAATGACGGGAGCGCCACTCCCGCCACCGGGGCAAACGTCGTCTGCAGATGACCCAACCATGAAGAAGGCGTTGCAGGTTTTGCAGGGCACCGCTCAGGCGCAAAAGGCAGCCTGAGCGGCGCGCTCGCCTCGCGCCGTGCATCCTCGCAAACGGTTACTGGTCCACAATTCTCTGGCATTTAGATCGCTCGCGGCAGCCCTGCTCTACGGGTGCGCCCTCGTGGCTTTGGTGCTCGCCGGCTGTGGGAAAAAGTCGAGAGGCAGAGTCCCCGCCAAGAAGGAAGAGGGCGAGGCTCGTTCGTCGCGCTCGGTTCATAGGGGCACAGCGAGCCGAAGCGACCATCGGCTGGCAATCATCATCGACGATATGGGCAACGACCGCGCCGAAGACGATGCCGTCATCGCGCTGCCCTATCCGCTGACTGTTTCCGTGCTTCCGCACCTCCCGCTTTCCGCCGAGATCGCTGACGAGGCAGTTCGCCGAGGCGACGAAGTGATGTTGCACCTGCCGATGCAGCCCGACTCTGAAACCACGGCTCACGAGGCGGTCGAATTGCGTCCGGGGATGCCAGCCAAGGAGGTTCGATCGATCTTCGCCGGCATGCTGGATACGGTACCGCACGCTTCCGGAGTAAATAATCACGAAGGATCCAAAGCGACGGCTGACCCGCACCTCATGGACGCGCTCATGCCTGCGCTTCGCGAGCGCGGATTATTTTTCATTGATAGCCGAACGACGGCTTCGACGGTTGCGTATGATACGGCGCGTCGCTATGGCGTTCGCGCGGCGTCACGGAAGGTATTCCTGGACGATTCACTCAAAAAGAAAGCAATTCAGGAGCAAATTGATCTTGCGATGAAGGATGCTGATCGCGATGGGCAAGCGATTGCGATAGGGCATCCGCACCCAGAGACGATTGCGGCCCTGCGCGAAATGCTGCCGCGCCTGAAGGAACATGGAATTCAGCTCGTATTTGCGTCGGAGCTGGCTCACTAACAGGATCGACACCCTGCTGCTATCGGTGCCGTTGTCCGCAAATTGATAGGAGCCCGTACCAAGGGACGGCAAGCGTCGTCTCCGTGTCTTCGCCTGTCACTGCGTACAGTCATTCGTACTGGGACGAAATCTGTTCGTGCGTCCTATTTCCCGCAGGCAACCCTGTCATTAATCTTCATACACGTGACGCCCGGCGTTACGTAACACGCTCAGGGGTAAGGAAGGTGAATATGTCCCATTGGATTGGAACGGCATCACCGGTGGATGCCGGGATGACCGACTTCAAGGAATGCCTCAAACTTCTGCGAGACGGAAACGCCGGTGAAGCTCTCCTTCATGCACGCCGCGCCCTCGGAACGGCCCCCAAGAATCCGTTTTATCTTTCCTACACAGGACTACTCGCCGCGATAGCCGAACGCCGTTTCGGGGACGGGGAGTCGCTATGCCGGGAAGCACTGGGGCTGCGGCACAATCACGCTCAGCTCTATTTGAATCTCGCGGAAGTTTATGTGCAGGCAGGCCGAACACCAGACGCGATTGAGACACTCGAGAAGGGAATGATCTCAGCGGGCCGCGATTTCAGGATCCGCCGAGCTCTTGAGAGAATCGGCACGCGACGCGAGCCGGTCTTCTCATTCCTGGACCGCGCCCATCCTCTGAACCGGAGATTTGGGCAGTGGCGGCACCGTATCTCAGGGCCGTCGAAAGCCGCCTAAACGCAGAATCATAACCGCGCCGGAGAGCAGATGCTTTGCGCGCCGGCGCGGATTTTTATTTTGAGATGGTCTGCTCTAGACCCGGAATTAGCCTTGGCCAAGAGGAAGAAAATACTGTGTGCCTTTCACGGGCTGGCGAAGGCGATTCAGCAACTCCTGCAAATCTTGGTTGCGCTCGACGAAGTCAATCTCCGAAGTATCCACGACTAGAAGATTGGAAGCGGAATAGCGGAAGAAGAAGTGTTCGTACGCGTTGGCAACGGCTTCAAGGTATTCCGCGGAGATTTCCGATTCGGACGGATCGCCCTTTTTCGAAACACGTTTGCGCAAGACATCAGGCTTCGCCTGGAGATAGATGACAAGGTCAGGAACGGGCAGTGAGGGCGAGAGGAGATCGAAGTACCTTTCATAAAGACGAAGCTCCTCGTTATCGAGATTGATGTAGGCGAAAATCTTGTCCTTTTCGAAGATGAAATCGCTTAGGACCGGGACGCCCTTTTCAGCTGCGCTGGCTTCGGCAAGCCGGCGATAGCGTTCGTAGAGGAAATGCATCTGGACGCGGAAGGCTGCGCCGGGTTTCTCGTCGTAAAACTCCGCGAGAAAGGGATTGTCTTCGGAATCAAAGATTCGACGCGCGTGCAACTGCTCGGCGAGAATGCGCGCCAGCGTCGATTTGCCGACGCGGATGGGCCCTTCGATAGCGATATAGCGCGGGGTTCGGAAAGCTGGACCGGGCATGGCGAGCGATTATAGCAAAGGCGTCGCAGAAGCCCGATGCTCGGGAGAAGAGTTTCAGCCTGTTTTCGCGATGGCGGAAATCAGGGATTCTTGTTTAGAGGCGGCGATACTATCGATGCGGCTGAGGACCGCCTGGTAGAGAGCCCATGAAGCGAGAGCCAAGATTGCAAATATGGCCGTTGCGAGCCAAAGAGAGCCGTAATGGCGCGAGATCAGCACCACGATGACGCCGATGCCAATGGTAAGTGTCTGCACGCCGAAGCTAGCGAGTACTGTAAGCCCTGGCGCGCGCTGACGCCCGAACGCGCCGTAATCGTATTTTTTTGGCGAATAGAGTGACAACAGATTGCCTACGCAGAAATCAAGCGGGATAGCGAACAGTACGCCGACGAGCGTGGCGCTGACGACATCCGGGGCAGGTGCTCCGTACATCAGATAGGTTGCAAGAAACACGAGGCCCATTTCCAATGCGACCACGGCGCCGTGCACGAGATTTTTCGCAACCACGACCGAGTGCATCCTTACGGGAGCCACAAAAAAGAACTGGATGCCCGGGCCGTCGGCTCCGAAGATGTTGTAGATGAGATTAGTGAGTAGCAAGAGCGAATAGGCGGCCCCGATCGGAAAGGCGAGGTCGGGATTGTGCGCAACGGCATTCTGGCGGTTGGGATTGCCGCCGCCCATGTGAAACAACAGGAGGACGACAACGGGCATGATCAATGCGAAAAGCATTGGGCCGCTGCGGGAGAGATAACGCGCTTCCTTTTCCATAACGGCGGCGAGTTGTCCGGAGAGGCCCGGCAAGGCCCATCCTGATTGCGTTGCGACTTTTTCCGCGCGGATCCTTTCGCGAAAGGCCGTTTCGCTAAAGCTTTCGCCTGCGTACTGCCGGCGCAAACGGATGTGGAAGAGAAGGCAGAATGCACCGGCGTAGGCCGACAGCAGCAATAAGGGACCGGCTGCAGATAACCAGTCAGAGCGGACTGAGCCGTCGATCGCTCCTGCGATTAGACCCGCCGGTAGAAATTTTTGGATTACGATCGCCTGCGAAACATAAGACGGGAGCTGGAAATGCTTCCTGCTGGCTTGTCGTGTGAGCGGCCCGATGAATTGGAAGCAGATGATGATGAGGAAGAAAATGATGCCCATGATCTCGCGCGTCTTGCGCTGGGCAAGCCAGCGTTCGATCCAGGCGAAAAGCGCGCGAACAAGAAAGATGTTGGAGGCACCGAAGACGGCAAGCGCCAATAGAGTCCACGGCGCGAGTGATGGGCGGGCGATTGATATACCGAACGCGGCGCCAGTCAGCCATAAGAGCCCGACGATTGTACCGCCGTCGAGCGAACCATAAATCAGATTGACGAGGAAAAAGGAAGAATAACGCAAAGGATAACGGAGGAGATTCGAGGAATCGAATACTTCCGTGAATGCGGTCGCAACCAGCGGAAAGCAAATCCAAAAGACAAAGATCGGCCAAAATAAAGCGGCAAGCAGATCGCTACGATTATGGGACACCATCCACCACGAACCCACGGCGATTCCGAAGGCGCCTCCCAGCCCCAAAGCGGCGAACCAGAAGCCGATGAAGATCCACGAAACGACTTCCATTCGGCCGCGCATCGTCCTGAGAGAGTTTTTGAGGATCTGCCAGCGCAGAAGGGCGATAGCGCGAAGTTGCGCGCCGGTATCGGGCAAAACGCGAGATGAATCGGCCGCTAGGTCAGCCACGAGAGCTCCTGCTCGTCCGACCGCGAGCCGCCCACGATGCGCAGGAAGATTTCTTCCAGCGTGAGCTTTTCGGGTGGTGCGCCGGGAATCTGCTGGTCTGCGGGCATGGCCTGAACGCCGCTCCGCAACTCTTCGAGCGAGCCTTGGGCGACGAGCCTGCCTTGATGAATGATCGCAAGATGGCTGCAAAGGCGTTCGACGATCTCGAGAACATGGGACGTGAGAAAAATCGTGGCGCCGCGAAGAATCATGCGCTGGAGCATTGCCTTCAAAGTGCCGGAGGCGATCGCGTCAACACCTTCGAAGGGCTCGTCGAGAAAGAGGATCTTGGGGCCGTGAATTACACCGGCGGCAAGCGCGAGCTTTTTTTGCATTCCGTGGGAATAATCGGTGATTAGTTTTTTGGGCTCGCGATCGAGTTGCATGAATTCGAGCAATTCGGCCGTGCGCTTCGCGGCAGTTTCGCGGTCGAGTCCGTACATGCGACCGGCGAAATTCAAATATTCCGGGCCCGTGAGACGACCGAATAGAGCCATACCCTCGGGCACGACGCCGATATTTTGCTTTACTTCGAGGGAATGCGACCCGAGATCCAGACCCATAATTTCCATTCGCCCGGAAGACGGCGCGAGCAGGCCGGTGAGCATTTTTATGGTGGTGGATTTGCCGGCACCGTTTGGACCGAGAAAACCAAAGAATTGCCCCGGGGTGACGCGCAGGTTGATGGCATCAACGGCCACAAAATCGCCAAAACGGCGCGTGAGATTCGTGGTGGAAATCGCGGGAGTGTCCATTTCGATTCAATCTAGCATACGCAGCGGAGGCGGGGAATGTTATGAGGGATGCAATTCGCCGACCGCGGTGCCGGGGCGTGGCAAAAGGATTCGCGCAATTGTGAGATTGGCTCGAACGGTGGCGGAGGGGGTGGGATTCGAACCCACGAGACCCTTTCGGGCCTAACGGTTTTCAAGACCGCCGCCTTCAACCGCTCGGCCACCCCTCCGGATAAGTTCTCCGATCATTCTAGCTTGCGGGTCAATATCGTGACAGTCCCGTGCATACGGAAATTAGGAATGAGGCGGGTTTTCATGGTGTTGAAAAGGGCGTAGGCAGGGCTTTGCGCTTGCTGGTTTGGAGCCGACGCGGACTCTGTTTTATTTTGGCAATCGTTAACGGGAGCCGGTGCGGTTGCCTTACGGGTGTTGCGCTGGGGAGGTTAGCTACGTAATATAAGGGCCTGCGACGCACCGGGCCGAGGGCGCGCTTTTGAGTCTGCGATAAGCCGGATAATCTTGGCTGTGTGAGGCAGACTCGGATAGGACCTCCCATTCACCCCGGCGATCAGCTTGATCACTATCGGCTCGATGCTGTAATCGATCGAACGACGACTACGGCGACTTTCCGCGGTACAGACCTCAGGACGAAGGCCAGCGTCGCCATCAAAATACCCCATACGGATATGGAAGCCGATCCGGGCTTCGCAGACCGCTTTCATCGCGAAGAGGAGATCAGCGAGTCTCTTAATCATCCCGGCTTATTAAAGGCCGTGCGCGACGCGCATAGGAGCAAGTCGTATCTGGTGACGGAGTGGTTCGACGGGCAGCCTCTGCGCAAGCTGATGGATGATTTGAAGAAGGTCCCGCAGGAGCGAGCGATCCGGATCACACTGAGCATTTGCGATGCGCTCGAATACATCCACGGGCACGGCATTATTCACCGCAATTTGCGGCCCGAGAATATTCTTGTTGGAACGGGCGACCAAATAAAGCTCGTCGACTTCGGAGTTGCGGCGAAGGAAGGATCGCCCAGGCTGACCTTCACGAATCTGACGCAATTGCTGGGCGGCTCACCGTATGTCTCGCCTGAGGAACTGAGCGGCAAGCGTGGCGACGCACGCAGCGATATTTATGCGCTCGGGATGATCTTGTACGAAATGCTGACAGGCAGCCTTCCTTTTCCAGGCAAAGATGCCTTCGATCGCCTTCAAACTCATCCTGTTCCGCCGCGGGAGCTAGAGTCCTCGATTTCGCCGCAGTTGCAAGAGGTGATTTATCGAGCGCTGGAGCGCGAGCACAAGAACCGCTATGCGTCGGCTCACGAGCTGGCTTTGGATCTAAGCCATCTCGACCGTGTGGGTGTAGCAGAACGCCCAGAAGTGCTCGAATGGAAGAAGAGTTTCACGGCAAAGAGCAGACGTGCGCTGTTTTTTACCGCAATCGCGCTGATTCCGCTGCTCATTTTCGGCTTATTGATTTACTTCTCGCGGAAATGAGCGTCGCTAGTGTCTCCAGCCTCGATTTTCACTCCTGAAAAAGGCGATAATCCGTATTGAAAATCCAGATTGGACGGCCGATTCGGGAACCAGTAGTTTTTGGGAGTGTGTCCTGCTGCCGATAAAGGGTATGCCAAGATGGATGCGCCTCCCGGGGAGTGGTATTTGGATCGTCGCGTTACTTCGTATCTCGGCCTCTGGAGGCGAATCCATAAGCCGACTGCCAGAAACTATGCCGTAGCTCTGTTTATGGTAGGCGTTTCGCTGATTCTGACCCTTCTGCTGCAGCGCTTTTTCCCGTATCCGTTCCTGTTTCTATTTTTTGCCGCTGTGATTGCCAGCGCCTGGATTGGCGGAATCGGTCCCGGCCTGTTCGCGGTACTTCTATCTACAGTGGCAATTGACTACTATTTTGTCCCTCCGCTACGTTCTTTGGCAATTAGCGCGACAGATGGCGCCTATTTTGCGGCGTTCGTCTTATGCGCGCTTGTCGCGAGCTGGATCAGCTCTGCGAAAAAGCGGGATCATCTTGCGTTGGAAGAAGCCCGGGATCAGCTTGAGGTCCGCGTGGCGGAGCGGACGAAGGAGCTTCAATCTTTGAACGCGGAGCTTGAGAAGAGTATTCGGCAGCGCCAAAAAGCGCAACAAGCGCTTATCGAAACCCAGGCGGAGTTGGCACATGTGTCGCGGTTTCTGACAATGGGTGAACTCGCGGCCTCCATCGCCCATGAAGTGAACCAGCCGCTCACCGCCGTGGTGACTTTCGGGAACGCCTGTCTGCAGTGGCTCTCGGCGAATCCGCCGAACCTCGGCGAGGCGCGGCTTGCAGCGGAGAGAATTGTCGCTGACGGAACGCGTGCCAGCGGTGTTCTCAGCCGGATTCGCTCCGCGTTTCAGAAACAGCCGCTTTCCAAGAATTGGTTTGACATGAATGAGGCCATCACGGAACTGGTTGCGCTGGTTCAACACGAAGCGAGTCGAAATCATATTGTCATTCGGACGGAATTGGCTGGGGAGGTTCCTCGCGTGAAAGGCGATCGTGTACAGCTCCAGCAAGTCGTGCTAAACCTGCTCATGAATGCGATTGATGCGATCCGTGAAAAAGCGGGGAGTCATGGCGGAATCGTCATCCGCTCGGGGCGGGAAGGCGCTGAAAACGTCCGCGTAAGCGTGGAAGATGATGGTCCTGGATTTGCTCCGGAGATCGAAGAGAAGATTTTTGAGCCGTTCTTCACCGCGAAACCACATGGGATAGGCATGGGACTCTCAATCAGCCGCGCGATTATGGACTCGCACAAGGGCCGCCTCTCGGCGGGATCCAAACCCGCGGGAGGTGCTATCGTGGAGTTCGTCCTGCCAATCGGTTCATAGGCGCAGGTTCAGAGTGTTATCGTAATGAATGTGGCGACTGAAATTACGTCGGCGGTGTTCGTAATCGACGACGATGCATCCATTCGCGACTCGGTACGCAGCTTGCTCAAATCGATGGGCATTTACTCGGAAGTCTTCGGGTCGACAGCGGAATTCATGAACGCAAAACGGCCGAACGTTCCGAGTTGCCTGGTGCTCGATGTGAGGCTGCCGGGAACGAATGGCCTCGATTTCCAGCAGACTCTCGAGAGCGCTGGAGTGCATATCCCGATCATTTTCATCACGGCGCATGGCGATATTCCCATGACGCTGCGCGCGATGAAGGCGGGCGCCGTGGAATTTCTCGCGAAACCTTTTCAGAAGGATGAGCTGCTGGCGGCGATTCATGTCGCGCTTGCCCGCGATCGCGGGAGACTTCAGGAAGAGGCGGAGTTTTCGGCGCTGCAATCCCGCATCGACAAACTTACATCGCGAGATCGCGACGCAACATTTGATATCGCGATTCTCAACAAGATGGCGAGCCGGCTATCGGGCGCGGATCCATTGCATCAGGTTCTCGATGAGGTGGTGGAGTTCGTCGCCGCCATTGTGGAATGCGATTCCTGCATGGTCTATGTGATTGAAGGCGATGAACTCGTGCTTCGTGCGTCCAAGAATCCGCATCCAGACATAATCGACCGGCTCAAGTTGCGCGTTGGACAGGGGATCACGGGATGGGTAGCCGAACACCGCAAGCCGGTGGCGGTTGCGGAAAACGCGTCGGAGGACTTCCGCTTCAAGCTGTTCAATGAGCTGCCAGAGGACCGGTATCAGGCATTTCTGTCAGTTCCTCTTGTGACAGGCGGGCATCTCGTAGGCGTAATCAATCTTCAGAATCGAGCACCGCATCAATACACGCAACGGGAAATCGGGTTGGTGACGGCGATCGGCTTCCTTGTAGGCGCCGAAGTGGAAAGGGCTCGCCTGGAAACGGAGAAGACCGAGCTCTCGGAGCGCTTGGAAACACGAAAGCTCGTGGAACGGGCGAAGGGAGTCTTGCAGCGCGACCTGAAGATCACCGAAACGGAAGCCTACCGGATTATGCAGCGGGAAAGCCAGCAGCGCCGCAAGTCGATGAAGGACATTTCCGAATCGATTATCCTGAACGACGATCTGAAACACGGCCCCCGCTGTTGATTGGCGTCCGAGCAGAACTCTTCCTGTATCAACGACTTCTCGATGCAGGGATTTGATTGCCGCCATCTAAAATTTCGATTTGACTGTCCCTCCGAATGCCTGCACACTGCACGCGACTCAAGGACAGAGTCTCGATTTCCTCTCGCTTTCGTCGATGAAAGTTGGAGTCTTGTAGTTTCCGCTTTGACCGGATTTCTCGGACACGACGCCGTGTCCAACTCATTGCAAGATCGCGCTCGATGAAGAGCTTCCGTTGCGTGGCCGTGTCGGCTGCTTCGCCGAAAAGCCGCAGGCGGAGGACTGTCGAATTTGTTTATGCGCAGAGTTTACGCGCGGCGAGGTCTTTTTTAACTGTTTTGTTTGAAACGGAGCCGATTCCATGAATGCGAAAACGATTCTGATCGAAATATTGTTAGCGGGGTTCTTTGCTGTCGCCTGCCTGCGCGCTCACCCGTCATTCTCCGAGGATGCTCACCTGCGGATCGGGGATTTTTTCCACCTCTCCGGGCGCATCGACCGTCTGCGCAGCTCGCGATGGGCGTGGTTTTCATTGGTGGCGTTCATGTTGGTTTTGCGGCTGCAGCAGCAGCTTCCGCTGATCACGGAGCTTATTGCTCTTTGTGAATTCACGGTTTTTCTGGCGCTGCCGGCCTATGCGCCGGAAAGGGCGCGTCGCGGATGAAGCAGCTTTGGGAGTTCGGCTACGCAATTCGCGCGCTGCAAGCGCGGATGCGATTCGGCGAGCTCTCGCGGGCGCCGCTACGGTTTTCCCGACTGGAGTGGAAATTCGGCGGCGCCGAGTGCCACTGGATCGCGCGGCAAGAAGACCCTTGGGACACGGATCTTCCCGCGGATATTCGTGTTAGCCAGGAGTCGCTGCAGGCGCTAAAGGACGCAATCGTGATCCGCGAAATTCTTTTTCTTGCGTTGCCCGAGGTGCACCGCGCAAAGCTGCGAGCTTACCGCGTGTCGCCTCGCGAACCGTGCGAGTTGATTATCGCCGGTGACGTGACGCGGGAAAGAGAAGCTATCCCCAAAAGTGCATCCGTGGTCATGCGCGCGAAGTTGTTGGGTTTCCACTTCTCCATGGGTGACGGTGTTTTGGAGGCGCTTCCGGGCGACGATCAGTTAATCGAAGTAGGAGCTTAGAAATGACCCTTCCGGGTCGAGGAGGCAGTACTAATGGCAGCAAATAAGTCGCAGGGCGGTCTTTACACTCTGTTCCTGGCGGGATGCACGGTCCTTTGCGCCGGAATCTTTATCTCGGGCGGAGGAGGGATGCTTCTAGTTATCCTCGGCATCCTCGGCATTCTCGCCGGTCTGTTCGGCATGATGAAGATCAAATCAGCCGAAGGCAAAACCGCAGTGAAGCCAGGGCCCGAGGGGATGAAGTGGGTCGGAGCAGCCGTAGCTTTGGCAGGCTGGCTCGTGACAATCATCGGGGCGAATTTAATCTCCAGCACCGGTGGGCGCATTGTCCTCGCATTGGTCGGCATAGGAGTGAGCTTGTTTGGGATCCTTGTGATCTTGCCGGCGGCCTTCAACAAAAATGCAGTTTGGAAGAGCTGAACGCATCGGCCCCAGGCCGACTGCCAAAATTTCATAATTGAGGAGCAACAAGAAGAATGAGAAAAATGCGCAATCTGTTTTTGATGATCACGGTCGCTATCCTGGCGCTCAGCGCCGGCGTTGCAGTCTACGCACAAGCGCCGGCTCCTGCCGCCACTCCACCAGCAGCGGCCGCGCCTCCAGTCGCCGCGCCAGCTGCGACGACTGCGGAACTTGCAGCGGCCGCCGCGAAGGCACCCACAACCGCCGATCTAGCCAAAGGCGACCCGGGCGGCACGCTGACCGGGACGGTGAACGACGTACCGGTGGCCGACTCTAAGACGGGCCTGACCCTTGGCGATGTCGCGAATCAGGTCGGGCAAAACAAGATCGCAGCCAACTTCATATGGACTCTCGTCACCGGCTTCCTGGTCATGTTCATGCAGGCTGGATTCGCGATGGTCGAGTCGGGCCTCTGCCGCGTGAAGAACGCCAACCACACGTACATGATGAATTTCTTCGTGTACACCGCGGGGTTGTTCTCCTACTGGCTGATAGGGTTCGCCATACAAATGGGAGGCGCTGCCGGCAACAGTAACTTAGGCGGCTTGCAGTCCCTCTCTGCTGAGCACTCAGCGTCTTTCTTCGGAAAGACATGGGGACTATTCGGATGGACCGGACACCTGCTGTCAGGTCACACGTATGACGTGGGCGTGATGGTGATTTTCCTTTTCGAAATGGTGTTCATGGATACGGCGCTCACGATCGTGACCGGTGCGTGCGCCGAACGCTGGAAGTTCCTGGCATTCGCCGTTTCGTCGAGCATCATGGGAGCGATCACGTATCCGATCTACGGCAACTGGGCGTGGGGCGGCGGCTGGCTCTCGCAGCTCGGCACCAACCTCGGTCTCGGAAAGGGGTACTGCGACTTCGCGGGTTCGGGGGTAGTGCACGCCGTCGGCGGCATAACGGCCCTTGCAGTGTGTTTCATCATTGGGCCTCGAATCGGGAAGTTCAATCGCGACGGGTCAAGCAACGCGATTATCGGCCACGATATTTCGGCCGTGCTGATCGGATGCTTTATTCTCGCGTTCGGCTGGTTTGGATTTAACCCCGGCAGCACGCTTGGCGCTTCGGCCAACGGCAACCTCCGCATCGGCACGATCGCCGTAGACACGATGCTGGCCGGTTGCACCGGAACGCTCGGAGCCATGCTTTACATGTGGATCAAAAACGGCAAGGTCGATGCCTCGATGAGCGGCAACGGCATCTTGGCCGGTTTGGTCGCCATAACGGCACCCAGCGGTTTCGTCAGCACCGTCGGCGCTTGCATCATCGGGCTCATCGCCGGTGTTCTCGTATGCCTCAGCTGCAGCTTCATCGACAACGTTCTCAAAGTTGACGATCCGGTCGGCGCGATCTCAGTTCATGGTACTTGTGGATTGTGGGGCGTGCTTTCGGTGGGGCTGTTTGCCGACGGCACGAGCAACTACGGCGGGAGCTGGAACGGCGTTACCGGCTCGGTGACGGGCTTGTTCTACGGCGATCCCAGCCAGCTTGCTGCACAGCTCATTGGCATCTCAACCCTGATCGGCTTCGTCTTTACCTTGAGTTTCGTCATCAACCTGTTGCTCGACTATTTCGTCGGTCAGCGCGTCTCGATCGAAACTGAGGTCGCCGGTCTCGACCTTCCTGAAATGGGCCAGCTCGGCTATCCCGAATTCGTTCTGAAGCCGGAGCCGGACTATCTTTTGAAGGCAGAAAAGGCATACGCAGTAGCGTAGCGAGTTAGCAGTACACACCCTGGCGGCAAGGCGCGTCTCGGCCACGCGCTTTGCCTGCCGGGATGTGGCGTTCAACATGGCCGAAATGAAAAACGCAGCACCTAAGGATATAAAATGATACAGACCGCAATTGTTTCGTCTTTGGGAGCCGATAGTTCACAGATATCAATCGCCCCCTCATCCACACTCGCAATAATTCCGCAGCAAGCGCAGTCTTTGCTTGGACGAATGTTTGCCAATCCCAATTCGCTGGCCAAGGAGGATCGAGCGGCACTCGTATCCCATCTTCGCGAATCCGTTGTGTTGCATCCGAAAGTCTCCGAGGTGCGCGTACTCTATGGCATGGCTCTTTGCGTTAATCTTGACGCCCACGAAGCGATGGAACAACTGAGCGAGGCGGTGGCGCTCGCGCCGGATAGTTATATTGCCCATCTGAAGATGGGCGAGCTCTGGATGCGCCTGCGCGTTTGCAACAAGGCGGCCGATCACACGCATCAGGCGGAGTTACTGGCTGAAAATTTGGCTCAGGCGGAACTTGCCCGGCGGCAAGCGGCGACGATTCGCCAGATGCTGCGTGAAGGAATCGAACGAGGAGGATACAACAGAAAGTCTTGGCTCTCGCTCGCGCTCCTGCGTAAACTGTGGACTCGAAATCGCAGTGAGGAGCTTACCGTGGCGGAAATCAGCTGACTATGCCCCCGGTTCTGCAGCTTGCCATTCTGCTTGCAATCCTGCTGCCGGCCACGAAATTAGCAGCTTCGCTCTGCAGTCGATTCGGTATTCCTCCGATTCTCGGGGAATTGCTTGTGGGCGTGGCGCTCGGGCCGGGCCTGCTCGATCTGCTGCATTTCCATCTCTTCGCCGGTGGAGAAGCAACCAGCGCTCTGCTGATCCTGGCGCAAATCGGTGGCTACGTATTGATGTTCGTCGCAGGAATCGAGACGGACATCGACCGGATGCGCGAAGCGAGCGTTACCGCGTTTCTAGTCGCTCTTTCCGGAGTGATTTGGCCATTTATTTTGGGCGCGGGCGTGGGGCGCGCGTTTGGTCTCTCCTGGCAGGTTTCCTGTTTCCTTGGTGGCGCGCTGACGGCCACAAGCGTCTCCATTTCGGCTCGCACACTGATGGATGCGGGCAAAATGGCGACGCAGGAAGCAACCGTCATTCTCGGCGCGGCCGTCATCGACGACGTTATGGGCCTGTTCGTTCTCGCCTTTTTGGCTGCCTCGACAATCAGTTCCAAAGGCGGCGAGTCGTTTGGAGTGGCGGCGACGGTGAGCGGGTGGCTGCAACAGAAGATCGGCTTCGCGGCTGCCCATCCGCTGATCATTCAAATGCTCATGATCGGCGTGTGCGTCGCCGTCTATTTCGTGATCGGCTACGGAGCGGCCAAGCGATACCTGGATCCTCTGATTCTGCAGCTCCGGAAGTTGACTGCCACAGAGGCCGTTCCGACTTGCGTTCTGGCGCTCGTGCTGCTCTACGCGGTTTCGGCCGAATGGCTTGGCAGTGTTGCCGGGATTACGGGCGCATACTTGATCGGCTACGTGTTTGCGGGCTCGCAATTCAAGGCGGACGTCGAGCGCAGCTTCTACGCTATCGGTCACGGTTTTCTGATTCCGCTATTTTTTGTGTCCGTCGGACTCCTGAGCGATTTCCGCGCTCTTACCGGGCATTGGACGCTGATGCTGGTCGTTCTGTTCGTCGCGGTCGTGGGCAAGATTATCGGGTGCGGGCTGGCGGCGATGGGATCGGGGATGGACTGGGTCCGCAGCGCACGCGTGGGCTTCGGCATGATGTCGCGCGGGGAAGTGGGGCTGATTGTCACCGCAATGGGAGCGAGCACTGGAATTTTCGGTCGTGCAGAAGTTGCCGTCATGGTGACGGTTGTCCTGCTTACCACTCTTCTCACTCCTATCGCTCTCCGTTGGACGTTCGCGATGAAATCGCCGCAAGACGAAGAAGAATCGGCGATTGACGATGCGATGAATGTTACATCCATAGCCGAACATGCCGCTTTTCCCGCCGAAGGCCCCTCTGCTCACGATCTGCGCCGCGACGACGCCAGTTTTCGGGTTGGAACAGCGGCTGCGGCTCCCACATTTCTTCATACCGGACGCGCTCCACATCTGGGTGAGCATTAGTCCTCGCAGCATTTCTCTTTCTATAAACCTGAATTCCGAAATTGGATAGCACTGTTTTGTCCTAACTCGGCTAAGCAATTGATGATTATGGCGGGTGCCGCTTACGAACGGCCTACGGTTGTCGCCGGAGCGAGTAAGGCAACGGGAAAATCGCTAAAAATATCGCCGATGGATAAGTGCAGTTCGTTAGCGGAGATGACGCGAGAATCTTTACCCGCAAGGATGTTCACCCAGTTTTGCGGCGCGTGGTCCGGAAGCTTGAGAGCGCTGTGTCGCCAAAAGGCGGCCCGCTCGGGGCCAATCACGGGCGCACGAATGGAAGCGGCACAACGAGGAACGACTGCGACCGCCCAATCGTCATCGTGGGTCCTCGCGAATGCGACGATGTGTTCGCGATGCTTTCCTGAGGCCGCCAGCGGTTGGTAGCCTCCATCCAGAAAAAGAGCAGGACTTTCCCGCCGTGCTGCAAGAGCCTGGCTGAGGACATACAGCTTCACGCCAGAATCACACCAGGTCTCAAGTCGCTGTTGCGCGCGAGGGGCGGGGCCGGATTCTTGAGAGGTTCGGAGGCATTCAAATAACGATATGCGCTTTGCGAAGTCTACCGGGTCCCGGTTGTCGGGATCGACGAGCCGAAAATCCCACAACTCCGAACCCTGATAAATATCAGCCACGCCGGGACACGCCGTTTTGAGCAGCACTTGCCCAAGCCCGTTAAGCATTCCGTACCGAGCCGTGCGCTTCTGAAACTCTTCGAAATCGGAGCAGAATTCCGGGTTTCGCTCGCGGTTCAGAACGCCTGCAATAAAATTTCGCACGGCGTTTTCGTGAGGTTCGTTCGGCTGCGACCACCGGGTATGGACTTTCGCTTCGCGCACTGCCTTGAGCAGATAATCCTGCGTGCGTTTTACAAGAGCGGGCCATTCCGCTTGATCAAGGGGCCACGCGGCGATCAGCGTCTGATAGAAAAGATATTCCTCATTGCGGTCAGGCACATAACCGCCGGCAACTTGAGCGGCGTATTTGCGGTTGATGTTCGACCATTGCTGCAAACCGCGCTCCCATTCTTCGGGAATCTCGGAAAGCACGGCGATACGCGCACGTGCGTCTTCAGACCGCTTGGTGTCATGAGTCGTAGTGGCGTTCATGCTGTACGGCCACTTCTCACGACGCGCGGAAATATACGCGTGAAACGCCGGGACGCTCGCATCGAACCCCCGGGGATCTCCGCCGACTTCGTTCAACGAGGCGAGCGGAAAATAGACGTATAGCGCAGTGTCTTCAAATCCCTTCGCCATGATCGAGCCGGTGAACTGTTGCCAGCGGCCGACAAACGCAAAGCGATTCTCCCTCTGATCGGCACGAATATGTGGCGGGGCCCTGAGAAGGAGCACATCCGCGACGAAATCAAAGCATTCCGACGGCAACGTCAGACGGCGTTCGCGAGCTGTACGGACCGCAAGTTCGAGAAGTGCCTGTGCATTTTCCGGCTCCTCAAGAGCCTGAACGTAGGTCCGGTAAATGGGGAGGCACGCCGTGGTCTCAATCAAGGCCTCGGTCAACTCGGCGGCACGCAGTTCGCGGGCGTAACGATCATCGGAAGCCAGTTCCGTCAATTCGCGGCCCAGCGTTCGCATTTCGACTGCGAGGAGCGTGCTCATCACGAGCTTTTTCTTTTGGTAGAGCACCTGCGCAAAATCCATGCGGCCATTGATCCAGCGCGAATAAACGTCCAGGATAGCGGCGCCTCTTTCGCTATCGACGAGCAGCCGGTTCGCATAGTTCAGATAATCGTAGCCAGTGGTGCCCTCGACCGGCCAATCGGAGGGAAGGTCTTCATCGCGCGCAAGAATTTTTTCGACGACAACGTAGGCGTTGCCATCATCGGGCGCATCCACTGAAAGACGGTCGCGCAGGCGCGCCAGATAGCCGCGAGGATCCCGCAATCCGTCGATATGATCTATACGAAAGCCGGAAATGCCCCGCTTCGCGCCGGCACGAATGATTCCTTCGTGAGTCGCATCGAACACCGCCGGATCTTCGACACGGACACCGACCAAATCGGTGATCGAAAAGAACCGGCGGTAATTGATGCTGTCGCTGGCTGTTTGCCAGAACGCGAGACGATAATGCTGTGCGGAGAGGATGCGTTCGAGGCCGCAGAAACTCTGCGGGTTCCCTCGAGTTCCATGAAGCGCGTCGAGAGTGCGATCGAGAAAACCGGCCATTTCCGGAGAAGCCCCGATCAATTGCCGCAAGCGCTCTCGCAAACGTTCGGCCTTGGTGCGGCGCTCGGTGGCGGCCTGGGCGCTGACGCCGTGGTCAGAGGCGATCGACTGCGCGGCGGCTACGATACCATGCCATTCCTGCTCGGCCGGAGAACCCATTTCGACCGCAAGGTTCAGATCGTGTTCGCGATAACGAAGTATTTCGGCATACGAGCTCGGAGCGATGGGGAACGTCTGCTCCTGATATCGCAAAAACAGCCTTCCGTCTTCATGCGTGATCCGCAGCTCGCCGCCGTCAAGTACTTCGCCGAACGGTTTGGCCAAAAACGGCAGCAGCAATTTATTTTCCAGGCTACGCGAAGGAGTGCGCCAGTTGATATCGAAGTAGGGAGCAAATGACGAATCCGGGCCGAATTCGAGGACGTCCATCCACCAACGGTTTTCACTGCTCGCGGCCATGTGGTTTGGAACGATATCGAGAAGCAACCGCATGTTGCGTTCCTCGATAGCCGCCTGCAGCTCGGCAAAACCCTGCTCACCGCCAAGATCCGGATCGATTCTTGTCGGATCCGTGACGTCGTAGCCGTGGCCGCTGCCGCGACGGCTCGTGAAAACGGGAGACGCATATATGTGCGATATGCCAAGATCACGCAGGTAATCGAGGATACCGATAGCGTCACGGAACTGAAAATTCGAGTTGAATTGGAGTCGATACGTAGCGAGTGGGACGTTGCGGTTCATGAATCGTTGCCGCCGCTAATTCGAAGTTGTTCTCTTACGGCAGCCGCTTCACGATACCACTCTTGCTTGTCCGAATCACTCAGAGGGGAAGAGCCATTTCCATTGCGATGCCCATTGACGCCTGATAAAGGTGCAAAGCACAAATTCTGGACCTCCCAGAGCGTCACGGGTTTGGGCAAGGCGGCTGCGATATCCAACATGGCGTGCAAGTGCTTGAGTGTATCCAGATCATTGGGCTTCTCTGCCAGACGCGCGGCCTGTTCTTCCAATCGTTTACGCATCGCGTATTCGACCGTCGTGTCGTCCAATGTAATGCGGTTTGCCGTCGCTTCCTTTACTAACGCCTGAACGGCGGCGTAATCGATTTCCGGGCGTTCCAGTGCGTGCTGCAATTCGGTGTTTAACGCAATCGTAGCGGCGGAACTGAGAGCCGGAGGCACGGGCACACCGAGTCCGGTAAGGAACCGCATTAATGTTGCTTGATTCTCGTAGACGTTTTTGAAGGAAGCGCCGATAGAATTCAGCGTGTCCTTCAGGATGAGATTCACGATGCGGCGCTGTTCGTCGCGGAAGAGGGAGCTCAGCGAGAACCTGGACTTGCTAAACTCTTCGTCTAAAATGCGGATCACCTCCGTCATATCCGCGCGAGAAAAAGCGGAGCCGAGGTTTTGCTGCAATTGATGGAACACGTTCTCGTCCTGCGATTCGCGGACGCCGCCGGTAATATGATGATCGCCAAGATGGAGGACGCCAAAGCTCACGGTTTCTTCGTCTCTGGTGATATCCGACTGTACCCGCACGCGGCCGAGACCGAGCCTTACGCGGCCTTCGCTCTCAATATGGTGCTCAAGTCGATCGACGCCATAGCAATAAATCTTTGTATGATCGCCATAGCTTTCGAAGAGGGAACTTACCGCATAGTGACCGACGACCTTCTCCATCGTGACTTCAGCCGGCACTACCCATTTCTTGTAAATTTGTTCACCGTCACCGTGCTCGGCAAGATTACTCTTCGCTCTTCGGAGCCTTTCGCAGAACTGCGCTCCGAGGTCGTCGGCCTGTATCACTTCGCGTGCCAATTGGATCGCCCTGCCGGCGTACTGAATTACCTGGACGGTCTCAATTCCTGAAAGCTCGTCGAAAAACCAGCCGCAACTCGTGTACATCAGCATCGCATTGCGCTGCATTTCAAGGAGCTTCAAAGCTTTCACGCTTGAAGAGTGATCGAGTTCCCCAACCGCATGCTGCGCAAAGAAGCGATTCAAAGAGTCGTCAGACCGGTCGACTATGACGTCAATGTAGCTATTGCGCGCCGCCCACGGATCCTTCAAAAACGCACGAGCCTCCTGCTCGAATCGCGGCGCCAATGCGTCACGGAGCCAATCGAGCGACTCTCGGAGCGGTGCGCGCCATTCCTGATTCCAACCTCCGCGGCCGCCGGAGTTACAGCCGCAGTTCGATCTCCAGCGTTCGACGCCATGGACGCAACTCCAGGAGGTGTTTTCGACAACTTCCGCCAGAACCTCCGCTGGATGCAGCTCCAGAAATTGACCGTAGTTGATCAGTTTGGCTTGGTCACCGGTCTCGATCCTGTGCAGAGCGTAGCTCAACGCCATCTCGCCGTAATGATGGTGGTGTCCGTAACTCTCTCCGTCCGTCGCAATGTGACAAAGTTGCGGCCAAGTCCGTTGATCGGAAAAACCGCTGAGCAGGCGGTCTGCAAAACGTTTCCCATCGTCGAGCAGTCCTTCGAATGCGACGGCCTGCGAAATCGGCCCATCATAAAAGAAGACATTGATTGATTTCTTCGAGGGAAGCTTTACCTGGTAGGCTCGACTTGGATCGACTCGGTCCCCAGTCACGTCTTTCCAGTTTCGGCTGTTCAGCTGACGCACTCGCTTCGCTTGGCGGGGAGCAAGAATCGTAAAGCGAATGCCTTGCGCTGCGAGGACCTCGAGCGTTGGAGTGTCAACAGCCGTTTCAGGGAGCCACATTCCTTCCGGTTGTCTGCCGAATCTGTGAACAAAATCCCGGATGCCCCAAATTACCTGTGTTTCCTTATCGCGCGGATGCGCGAGCGGCAGAATCATGTGGTTATACACTTGGGCCATAGCCGAGCCGTGGCCGCCGAAGCGCTCCTGGCTCATCTTGTCTGCCTGCACAATCGCGCTAAGCACGTTCGGCGCCTTCTGCTCCATCCAGAGCAGCAATGTCGGTCCAAAATTAAAGCTGATTTGCGCGTAATTGTTCACCAACTGCACGATGCGCTGCCGATCATCCAACAAGCGCGCAATGGCATTGGGCGCATAACATTCCGCGGTGACGCGCTCGTTCCAATCGTGATATGGGTAGGCGGAGTCCTGCAGTTCGATCGCTTCGAGCGACGGATTCTCCCGGGGCGGCTGATAGAAGTGGCCGTGGACGCAAACGTACCTCATGATTACTCTCCTGAAGGCATCGGTTCAAATACGGCAAAGCTTCGCCGCTGGATAGTGAAAGCGCCGCTCATGGGTTCTTCTTCGCGGCGGACGTGCAATGCAAGGATCGCTCCGTTAGAAGAACCCAGTAAAGGGGGAGACGATCCGTTGGGAAGGGCGGCTTGCGAAGGATTGTCTCCAAAATTAAAGTATGCAATTAGCGGTGCTCCATTGCCGCGATAATCCAGCGACAGCGTTCTCGATGCCTTGTCGCACCGAATCTGGGGCTTTCTGGCGCCAATAGCAAAACGCTTCCGAATGGCGATGAGCGACTTATAGAGATTCCAAAGCGTGCGGTGCGGCTCCGCATCCCGAACGGTGAAATCCAAGATGCACCTTTTGAACGTCTGCTCGTCCTGCGGATCCGGGACATCGCCCTCCCATCCGAACGACGCAAACTCCTCGCGCCGGCCCTTTCGAACGGCTTCAATCAGGGCATCATCGGAATGGCTGGTGAAGTATTGAAAGGGGTGGGTCTCGCCATACTCTTCGCCCATGAAAAGCAAAGGCACAAACGGCGAAAGCAGAGTGATGCCGGCGGCGAGCGCGAGACTCTCGGAATCGACAAGTTGCGAAAGGCGATCGCCTTTGGCGCGATTGCCGACCTGATCGTGATTCTGTGTGAAAACTACAAACCGCTCGGGCGCGATCCCGTCCGGGGAATTTCCGTGCTTGCGATGCCGATACGGCGAATACTGGCCCGCGTAGCGCCAACCCTCTCTTAGAACCACCTCGAGATCGTCGATCGAACCGAAATCCGCGTAATAGCCGGTATTTTCTCCGGTCAAAAGCGTATGCACCGAATGATGAAAGTCATCGCTCCATTGGGCATCAAGGCCATAACCACCGCGTGCAGGCGTGTGAAGCAGCCGCGCATCGTTGAGATCGCTCTCGGCAATCACATAATGTTTTCTGCCGGTTTGCAGCGAAATATCTTGGGCGCGCTCGTTGAGCTCGGCGAGGAAATGATGCGCACTGAAATCAAAGATTCCATGGACCGCGTCCAGGCGCAAGGCGTCGACGTGAAGTTCGCCGAGCCAATAGAGCGCGTTTTGAATAAAAAAGTCGCGCACAGGAGCGCTGTACGCATCATCAAAATTTATCGCATCCCCCCAAGGCGTGTGATAACGATTCGTGAAAAACGGGCCAAAGGCGCCGAGATAATTGCCCTCGGGACCAAGATGGTTGTAGACCACATCCAAAATCACAGACAGTCCGTGGGAGTGAGCCGCGTTTACGAATTGTTGAAATCCAGCGGGACCTCCATAGGAATTTTGCGCGGCGAACGGGTAGGTTCCGTCGTAGCCCCAATTCCGCGAGCCGGGAAATTGCGCTATAGGCATAACCTCGATTGTCGTAATGCCTAAGTCTGCCAGCAGGTTCATGTGCGTTATGGCCGCGGCAAATGTTCCCTCGGTCGTAAAGGTGCCGACATGCAGCTCATAAATAACCATTTCCGGCAGCGAATGCGCTCGAAAGGCGGCATCCGTCCATTGGAATGCCGACGGATTAACGATTGCGGAGGCGCCGTGCACCCCGTCTGGCTGAAATCGCGACGCCGGGTCCGGGAGTTCGCGGCCATCCGGAAGGCGATAGCGGTACTGAACACCCGAGCTCGTCTCTACCTCAATCGAATGGAAACCACACCGGCCGCGAGTCATGCGAATCACGCGACGATCTTTTTCGTAAAGTATCAGGGATAGATCGGACAAACCGGGAGCCCATGCGGCAAAACGATAGCGGCTATCGGAAAGTGGTGTGACGCCAAATTTTTCCATGTTGGTCAGGCAAAACTGCAACTGGAGACTGTCGAAACGGTATGTTATATCAACGTTGCGTACGTCGAAAGGCATTGCGCTGTTTACGCGAAAGGTGGGGAGAGGCTGTTTTATCCTCGCTCTCAAGCGTTCGGGCCTTTCGTGCAACCAGCGTCAACGTGCCGTTTTTCAAATACGCGCTCGCTGTTTCCGGACTCACGTTTTCCGGCCAGCGAACTGCATAGTACGTGGATGAGTATTCGCGGCTATCGGCGGACGCACCCCTGCAAGAACCATTTTCGGCTGAAATCAGCGCTTGATCGCCGTCCACGGAAACCTTGATTCGATCCGCCGGCACAGCGACAACCGGAGCGCTTACCGTGTACCATGCGCCAGACTGCTGCACCTCCGGCAGCCGGAGGCATAACTCATCTTCAGCGCGCAGCCAATGCGAAAGATCGTCGCCGTCGACGCGACCGAGTTGTTCGAAAAGCTCGTACGCACGCTTTGACACCCGGTTCCGAAATTCTTCCAAAAACTCGTCCTTTTTCTCCCCGGAAACGATCTTTGGCATTGCGGAGGCCGGCGACCGCCTGATACCCGAACTCGTGGACATGACTCACCCGTAGACGATCTGAAAACTACGCGCACCGATTATGGAGAGCACCCCCAGCAGCGTGCAATACGGGGAAGCGTGTAACAGGCAATGCTGGCAATTGAAAGCTAAGGCACTTAGTCCGCGAATGTATCCCTACCTACGTCGTTTACTGTATCGACCTTTTTTCGATAACTCCTTAGCCTTCAAAAGGCCGTTTTGGAGATTTGGAAAGCAGATTCAGGGTTCATTGATATGAGGAGGGATATGGGGAGGGCTGGCTGATGGCGAGATACGGTAAAGGGGCGCAGAAAAGCGTGAAGAGCGCTATGCGCCGGCGGAAGCGCGGAACTCTGCAGTCCGGGAAAGGCGGCAAGGGCGGCAAAGTCAAGAGCAGAAAGCAGGCGATTGCAATCGGTCTCTCTGAGGCCCGCAAAAAAGGCGCCAAAGTACCCCGGAAAAAGAAGAAGAGCTAAACAGCTTTTGCAATCATAAAGAGCCCGCGAGAGCAGTTCATTTTGGCATGGGGTGAGATGCGTCAAGATCCAGATTCAGATCCAGCACGTTTACGCGACGTTCACCGAGGAAGCCAAACTGTCTTTCCTGGGTATGCGTTGAAACTAAAGCGCGCAGGGCGCCTTCCGTTATTGCTCGCTCCTTTGCCACGCGCGGAATCTGGAATGCGGCTGCCGCCGGGCTGATGTTCGGGTCGAGCCCCGAACCGGAGGCAGTGACGAGGTCGACGGGAATTGGGACGCCCGGGTTTGTCGCCTGAAGCCGCTTGACACTCGCATCAATGCGGTCGATCAGCGTCTTGTTCGTCGGACCAAGATTCGAACCGCCGGATGAGGTAGGGTCGTATCCGGCGAGCCCAGCAGCGGAGGGCCGGGGCCAGAAATATCCTGGTGCCGTGAACGGCTGGCCGATTAAGTGTGACCCAACGAGCTTTCCGTTTTCGACGATGAGCGAACCGTTCGCTTGTTTTGGAAAAAGGACCTGCGCAAATGCCGTCACCACTAAGGGATATATGATTCCCAGAAGCATCGTGGTGACGATAGTATAAAGAGCTGCGATACTCAGATTTTTTTTCATGGCAGATTCTCCTCGACCAATCGGCCTTTTACACCGCCAAATCGCTTACCTAGGCCATGTGTCTGCTGTCGCTTCCATCGCGGACTCACGCCAGTCCTATATGAGTGATGATCAAATCGATCAGCTTTATGCCGATGAATGGCGCAATGATTCCACCGACTCCATAAAGCAGCAAGTTTCTGCGGAGCAATGCGGAAGCGCCCAAGGGACGGTATTTCACGCCCCGCAAAGCGAGCGGCACGAGTGCGATGATGATCAGGGCGTTGAAAATCACTGCAGAAAGAATCGCGGACTCCGGCGTTTTGAGGCCCATGATGTTTAGGACCTGCAATACAGGGAACGCGCCCGCGAACATTGCGGGAATAATTGCGAAATATTTCGCCACATCATTGGCAACTGAAAATGTGGTAAGCGCGCCCCGTGTAATCAGGAGCTGTTTCCCAATCTCCACGACTTCAATGAGTTTTGTCGGATTCGAATCGAGATCCACCATGTTGCCCGCTTCTTTGGCGGCTTGTGTTCCGGCGTTCATGGCAAGTCCGACGTCCGCTTGTGCCAGTGCCGGTGCGTCGTTGGTGCCGTCGCCTGTCATGGCGACGAGTTTGCCCTTTGCTTGCTCCCGCCGAATCAGGGCAAGTTTGTCCTCCGGCTTGGCCTGTGCGAGAAAATCGTCAAGACCGGCTTCCCGGGCGATCGCCGCCGCCGTGAGCGGATTGTCGCCCGTGATCATCACAGTGCGAATGCCCATGGCACGGAGCTGATCGAAGCGCTCGCGCATGCCCCCCTTGATAATGTCCTTTAGTTGGATGGTGCCGAGAATGTGGCGGTCTTCGGCAACGAGCAGGGGCGTTCCGCCGGAGCTTGCGATCGTCTTCACGGTCTCTTCGACCTCGGCGGGAACTCGGAAGCCGTTCACCGAACAATACGAAACGATTGCTTCAAATGCGCCCTTGCGAATCTCGCGCCCGTCGAGGTCGACGCCAGACATGCGGGTGACGGCGGAGAACGGGATAAAATTTGCGGCGTACGAGGAGAGTTCTCTTCCGCGGAGACCGTATTTCTCCTTTGCTAGCACAACGATGGAGCGTCCCTCGGGCGTCTCATCCGCAAAGGAGGCAAGTTGCGCTGCATCGGCAAGTTCAGTCTCCTTTATGCCTGGTGCGGGAATGAACTCGGTTGCGCGGCGGTTTCCGAGTGTGATCGTGCCCGTTTTGTCGAGCAGAAGCGTGTCCACATCGCCGGCAGCTTCCACAGCGCGGCCGGACATTGCGAGAACGTTGCGTTGAACGACACGGTCCATGCCCGCGATTCCGATCGCCGAGAGAAGGCCGCCGATCGTCGTTGGGATCAAACACACGAGCAACGAAATCAGCACGAAGATGGACTGCGGCGATCCGGAATAAATCGCAATCGGCTGAAGCGTTACCACAGCGAGGAGGAAAATAATCGTCAGCCCAGCGAGCAGGATATTGAGCGCGATTTCATTCGGCGTCTTTTGTCGCTCGGCGCCTTCCACAAGTTTGATCATCCGGTCGAGGAACGTTTCGCCCGGATTTGACATGATCTTTATCGTGATTTCATCCGACAGAACGCGCGTGCCGCCGGTAACCGCCGAACGATCGCCGCCCGATTCACGAATCACGGGAGCTGATTCACCGGTGATCGCGGATTCGTCGACAGAAGCGACGCCTTCGACGACTTCGCCGTCCCCGGGAATAAACTCACCCGCGGTCACCTTGACGAGATCACCCGCGCGCAATTTCGAGCCCGGGATGCTCTCTTCGGAGCCATCCGTGCGCAAGCGCCGCGCCATCGTTTCGGCGCGTGCTTTCCTCAGTGTATCGGCCTGCGCCTTGCCACGGCCCTCGGCCATTGCCTCGGCGAAATTCGCGAAGAGGACCGTGAACCACAACCACAGCGTGATCTGAAGCTCGAATCCGAAGCTTGCTTGATGCAGCGCGCGGTCGCGAATCAAATCGTAAGTCGTCACCACGGAGCCGATCTCGACCACGAACATCACGGGGTTTTTCATCAACGTCTTCGGATTCAATTTGATAAGCGAATCACGAATTGCTCCGGCGACAATGCCCCAGGTCCAGAGTGACTTCCTTACTGGTTGTCCATTCATGGTCAGCCTCAGAAAACCTTTCCGGCGTACATTTGCAGATGCTCGAGAATCGGACCCAAGCTTAGAGCGGGGAAAAATGTAAGCGCGCTCACAATCAAAATGACCGAAACAAGCAGGAACGCGAAAAGCGGCGTCGTCACTGGGAAAGTTCCCGCTGACTCGGGGACGATTTTCTTTCGCGCAAGATTTCCGGCGATGGCCAGAACCGGAATTACCATGAAAAAGCGGCCGAACAGCATGTCAAAGGCGCCGCTGATGTTGTACCAGGGGGTATTTCCGTTCAAGCCGGCAAATGCGGAGCCATTGTTACCTGCCTGCGACGTGTATAGGTAAAGCACTTCCGAAAGGCCGTGCGGGCCCGGGTTCAATATAGAGGATGTTCCATACGGCTTAACGATCGCGAAGCCGGTCAGGCCGAGCACGAGGAAGCAGAAAATCAGAACCGTAACCATCGCCATCTTGACGTCAAACGCCTCGATCTTTTTGCCCAGATACTCGGGAGTGCGGCCGACCATCAGGCCTGCGATGAACACGGCGAGAATAATGAAGACAATCATTCCATAGAGGCCTGCTCCGACGCCGCCAAAAATCACCTCGCCGATCATGATGTTGACCAGCGGAACCATGCCTCCAAGAGGCGTGAACGAATCATGCATGCCGTTGACGGCGCCACAACTGGCATCGGTTGTCGTGGTGGCGTACAGGGCGGTCGAGGCAATTCCGAAGCGGACTTCCTTGCCCTCCATGTTGCCGCCCGTTTGCATCGCGCTCTGCTTCTGATCCACACCTTTGAAAAGCGGATTTCCACGAGCTTCGGAGGCATAAGCAACTGTCACGCCGGCCAGGCACAGAATCGCCATCGCAGCCCAGACGGCCCATCCGTGGCGCTGCGATCCCGTCATCCGCCCGAGGGTATACGTGAGACCGGATCCCAGGGAAAGCATCATCACGATCTGCATGAAGTCGGTCAGCGGCGTCGGATTCTCGAAAGGATTGGAACTATTGGAATTCAGAAATCCGCCGCCATTGGTACCGAAGATTTTTATGGCTTCTTGCGATGCGATGGGTCCTTGGGCAATCACTTGAGTCGTTACGGTCTGAGTGGTCACTTTGCCGCTCGAATCCGTCGTTTGCACGGTCTGCGGGTTCAGCAGCGTCGCCGTGTCATAGGCGCGGAAATTCTGGATCATTCCCTGCGAAACGAAGATCAGCGCAATCACGATGCACGCAGGCAGGAATACCCAGAGCATGCAGCGCGTAAGATCGACCCAGAAATTGCCAATTGTCTTCGATTCTCTCCGCGCGATTCCCCTAATGATCGCGATCGCGAGGGCAATTCCAACTCCGGCAGACGTGAAGTTGTGGTAAGCAAGTCCCGCCATCTGCGTGAAGTAGCTCATGGTCGACTCGCCACCGTAGTTTTGCCAATTCGTGTTCGTCGTGAACGAAGCGGCTGTATTGAACGCCAGCGCCTGAGGAACATTCGGCAAATGCTGAGGATTCCAGGGCAGCCAGAATTGCACACGCTCGATGAGATAAAGGACGAGCATGCTGACGACGCTGAAAAGTAGCATCGCTACGGCGTATTCTTTCCAGTCCATCTCGTGGTCTTGATCGATTTGGCAGCTGCGATAAATGATGCGCTCGACAGGCCTAAGCGCGGGATCGAGAAACGTCTTTTCGCCGGCGAAGACACGCGTCATAAAAAGACCGAGGGGCTTGGTAACCGCAAGGAGAATCAAAAAAAACAATCCAATTTGAAACCAACCATTCGCAGTCATGGCTCAAAACCTTTCTGGCCAAAGCAAAGCCGCAATCAGGTAAGTGCCGGTCATCACGCAAATGGTAAGCAGCACAACGTTTCCGAGCATCGATCGCCCCCTCAGTTCAGACGATGGCAGGCCCACACATAGGCGACGGCGATAAGGAAGAATCCAGCCGTGCAAAGCACGAAGACGAGATCTTGCATTGTCAGCTCCTGCCGATGCGTTTCGCAGCTAACCGACCGATTCCCACGCGAAGCACCGCTGCCGTCATTTCACTACCCGATTTTCCAGCACGCGGTTGCGGAGAATCACCTGCGTTCTTCGCGTATTGCCGTAGGTGTTCGCCAGAACCTGCAGAACCTCTGCGAAAACTGATAACGCCCTTCGGGAGAGGTGGCCCCGGATGGCGAGGACGCTTTGCCTCGAGATGAAATTCCACGAGCACGTACACCATGAAGACGCAAGCCACGGCAAGGATCGATATGAAAACAATCGTGGCCATCGCTTCTCCTTCCCGTCTCTCGTCACAGGTCCTCCTCCGGAAACGAAATCTACTCTGGTCGCGAGGAGGCACCTGTGACGAACGTCACGCAAGGCGCGTGCCGGAGATCGCTCGAGCGCGATCGGAAGACAGCCTGAGATTACTTACTGGGCATCAGGAAGGAATAAGCGAGCTGTAAGGATTTTGTAAGGGAAGAAGCCGAAAAGCCGCCCCAAAGCGCGAAGGGCGGGACCTTATTCTGCGTCGACACATCGAAGGCAAAATCATCTATCGTGAGATCCGTTCCCTTCGCTGGTTCACTGCGCTTAATGTCTGCGAAGGTATTCGTTTTGCTGAGAGGGGAGTGGAGCAATGCGTCACTTTTCACCGAGCAGGTACACAATGCCGGCAGAAAGGCGGTAACCCACCTGATGGGGATTGGCACTGGGGAGCGAAAAGGAGGTCTCTCCATAATCGCCTTGGACCAACCGAATCGACCAATGTTTTTTGATGCGCACGTCCAGGCCGCCGCCGACTTCCCAGGCAAAACCGCTCTTTGTGGTGACGTTGGCTGAAAAACCCCCAAAGGCGGGCGCCTTTGCATAATAATAACCATCGCCGACGAGGATGTGCGTGAACAACGTCAATTTTCGATGGCGCAGCGGGTAGATTTGCGGGCCTACGAGGCCTGTAAAAATACTCAAGGTCTGAGCCGTGCCCAGCGACTGTGCTCCCTCTTTTCTCACAGCCGCGCTTACCTCAGCCGTAATGCCAAGCCTTGAGAATATGTTGTAGTCCACCGAAGCGTACCCACCATTGAGTTTCATCGTGGTTGACGGCGTGGGTGAATAGGCGCGGTAAGAATAGCCGCCGGAGATCTCAAGAGTCGGCGTGGCACGTGCGTTGTATCGCTCGGCTGGCTGGCTTGGCGTTGTTGAAGCGGGCGCGCTCGAAGATTCTTGCGGCGCTGACGCTGGCCTCTCTTGCGCACTTGCAATGATTGGCGCGGCGCACAGCACCGCGATGCAAACAAGCGTCCCAGCCATTTTTTTCATTCGAGCAAGGCCCCTCGCCTCAAATTCGGCTCAAGTTGCGTTCGGATCAGCCGTGTGTGTCGGATGCCCTTGCTTGGACGCCGCACGTGGCGGGCGGGTTGGATAGCGAACGACGCCAGCACATCGCGGGGCAATATTTCCGGCGCACCAATTTAGCGCAAAAGCCGGGCCTGCCAAAAACAAAAAAGTCCGGTTTGGCGGATCGAAAAGGAATTTGCAAAGCGCGCGAAGGCGAATGCACCACTTTTGCAGGACTAAGCGGGGGCAGACATTGCAAGACGATCGCAGTCTCGCTCAATGAATTCGCAGAAGCTGGATAGACGCGCGGGATCGCTGTGAGCAAAAAGGCGACGGATCGGAATTGTGCCGACCATCCGGCCAAAGAGCTGGAACTCATCGGCGCGGGACTTCTCAGACAAAGTTCTTGTGGCGTAAGAATTGGCAATCAGCGCGAGCAATTGATCGCGCGGCGACAGATTTTCAATGCGAGGCAAATTTTCACCGCAAGTTCGGTCGCCAAGCACAAACACCGCGCCGAGCGGCACGGGCGTTTCTTGGAATGCCGAAGGAGTAAAACGCCGTTTTTCAAAACCGGGCAAGAGATTCGGCAGATTCGCATCTGGTCCGCAGATCATGTCCGCGGACGGCGGCCAGAGAGAAATGTACGGATGCGCGGGGATCGCAAAGAATGTTCCGTCGCGCTCGACGATGCCCACGATGTCGTCCGCGAGCAGAGCATAACCACGCTTGGACAGGGCTGCTGCAGTTGTCGACTTTCCGGCTCCGGGATCGCCGGCGAACAGGACTGCCAACTCATTTAAAACGATGGCGCTAGCGTGTAAACACACGACGCCGCGCAAACGAAGGAATATCCCCAAAACAGGGCCCAGGAGATAAGGAGCTACATAGTCCAGCGTCAGAGCTTCAGACCAAACTGCCCAGATCCTGCCGGCAGCCGGATCGAGCCAAAATTCGACGCCGTCGCTGTAAACCAGGTGGTGTACCCCAGTAGAGGTCCTAAATATCCGAAGAGCCGGTTCTCCCGCAGGCGTAATGATTGCACTCGTGTACGCTATCTCTTCAGAACTGCCATCAATTTGGGAAGCAGAGGGCGCGTACCCAAGAGTCACGCACAGGCAAGGTGTTTCAACTCTCGCGGTGCGTAAGCCTGGAATCGGCCGATTGGATGCGAGGGAAAAGCCGAAAAGCTCGTAGCAGGTAGTCACGGTTGCCCGGTAAGATTCCTAGGGGGAGTCCCGCCATCCAGATTCTTTGAGTTGGAAAAGATTTGTTTAGTTAGGCTGTGGACCGTGCCGTAGACCGTCAGTACCGGCTGTTTGTATGCTTTCTTTGCCGACCGGTTCTCGAACTTACGCATTGCGAATCTCCATTGAGAACTTATAGCGGACTCTTTGGGAAGACTGCAACCAGAAGTTGAAGCAAACAGGGCGGATACAGGAACTCCCGTAGTCCGAATACGGGGATTTCTTTGCGTTTTCTTGCTCGAGGAGTTGTTCGCAACAGACGTAGTTGCCGATGGCATCGGCCCAATCGATATTGCGGAATGGTGGCTCACTGGCCTGCCCCAATGCGACCAAGCATGGGTGGCCTATAAGCGGTGTCTTGGGCCTGCGCAACGTGATTTCTGGTAGCTTGCCTTTCATTGCGTCGCGTTCAAGCTGCTTGCGCAAGAACAAGGGATATGGCGGAAGAGCAAGGAGGTATTCAACGAATCTTAAGTCTAAAAACGGATAACGCACCTCCACAAGCTCCTGTGTAAAACCCGTATCGCTCCATTCAAAGAGCCGCTGCCATTGGGGCAGCTCGAGCGACGCATGCGCGACCGGCAGAACGGCGTGGGCTGGCGAAACTTTGGGAAGCCCAAAGTGATTAAAGCGCTCCTCAAGATCGAAGCGGCGGGCGAAATCGGGCGAAATCCAGTGCGGCACGCCCACCCGGGAGCGCTTCGGCTTGAATCGACGCACTGCGCGGTGCCAAAGACGGTGCCATCGGGAACGTTGTCTCCAGCAAAAGCCGGAGAAGGCTCCGAGAAGCGTGATCCATTCACCTCGGCGCGCCAGACTCTTCAGGTAAGCGGCAAGCTGAAAATGCATCAGATTGTCCACGCCTTCGCCATAGAGAACCACACGCGAATCCTTTGCGATGATGCGGAATTGCTCGCAGATGGCGAGCGAGAAGGGATCGTCGATCGGTTCAGGAAAAGCGACATCCTTGTTGCGCGCAGGACTGAAACGCTGCAGGTCGTCCATGGGAATGATTTCGAGCGGAATATTAAGAAAGTCAGCCGTTTGCTGGGCGAAATAGCCTTCGCGGTCCCCAAGCAACTTCTCGTAAGTAACGGTGTAGCCCTTCAGGCGAGTGCCGGAAGCCGCCGAGAGTTCCTTTGCGGTTGCGGCGAGTGCGCCAGAATCCATACCACCACTGAGAAGAATGCCTGCACGATCCACGTCCATGCGCTCCGCCACAGCCAAACGCACAATCTCACGAAAGTGTTCGGCGTATTCCTCTTCTCGGCGATAGCGAATCCAACCGTTCACCGGAGCGGACCAATAGCGTTGGGTACGGAGGCGATCGGAGCACGCAGACAGGGAATGCGCTGGCGGCAATCGTTGAATGCTGTGAAATGTCGTCGTCGCTTTGTCGCAATTGAGACCAAAAAGCAGGAAGTCCGCCACGGCTTGCTCGTTCAATTCGTCGGAAACGCCGGGGTGCTGGCGGATGCAGTCCAGTGTATTGCTGCAGAGGAAGAAGTCGCGAGCTTCGGCGTAATAAAATGGCTTGATTCCGAAATGATCGCGCGCGCAGAAGATCCGCTGTTCGCGGCCGTTCCATATTGCGAAAGAGAAATCACCGAACAGGCGCTTCACGCAATCGTCTGACCAGGCGAGATATGCGTGGAGGATTAATTCGGCGTCGCTTGCATTGCGTTCGACATCCTGACCGACGCCTGTGAGGTGATGCCTAAGTTCGCTGCGTCGGTCCAAGCGTGCGTCGGCCACGACCCAGCAGAGACCGTCGAAGCTCACCGGCTGCCGTTCGTTTGCAGCTGATCGCGATGTGCGCAGGAGCGTGTGTCCCAAGCCGATGGGCCCGGAAGACCATGTTTCGAGCGCGTCAGGTCCGCGAAAAGAAAGAAGCGCGGTGAGGCCGTCGAGCAACGGGCGATCGACGGGCGCGCCGTTGCGCTGAAATAATGCGACAAAGCCGCTCAATGTAATTGCCTCGCCGCGACCGCATCGGAATCGCCAAAAACAGAGAACCGATCATGCTCATCGCCCGGGTCGCTCAGAGGAATGCCTGCATATTCCACCCACGCGTGCGCTTCGAATCGCTCGCCGGTTTTTCGGCCACCGATTCGAAGGGCCGCATCGAATCCGCGTCGTCGCAGCACCCACCAAAGCCCAAAAGATCGCTCCAGGCACGTCGAGCGGAAAAATAAATTTCGTGCCGCACTGGCTGCTATGCGCGCGAAGTGATCCGGGGAAGTGTCACGGGCGAAGCATCGAGGATCGCGAACGCGCTGTACATTGCGCCCCGACAATCTCGAAAGCATGGATCTCCAGCGGCGATACCCGGCGGCGCGCAGCCCCACTCGAGTGGCGGCGATCATAACAGCAGCTTCCAGAGCCGCGCTTCGGTCCCGCCTGCTCAAGCTCCAGAACCTCTTCCAGGTCCTCATAAATTTCCGAACACCCGCAATCGGCCATACGCTAAAAAAAGCCGACAGTGATCCTTGCCGTCCGGCGGGATCTACGAAGCCTTGACTACAGCGGCTGAGCGGATCGGACCTCGATTAGTCCCTCGGCCCGCATCTTTTCCAGAAGCTGTAGCAGGTCTTGTTCACAACGGGCGGGTTGCACTTCGTACTCCTCCAGCAGCGCATCGCGAAGCTGCACAATGCTCCGGGGCTCGCCGAGCATATTCCAAACACGGGTCCCCACGGAGTCCATGCCGTAGTAAACGCTGTTTTTCATATTGAGGATGGCCGATTCATCGCCAAGAGCACAAGATACCTGCTGCGGCGTGGCAATCACCACCGAATGGAGCGAGAGAGGTTCGTCCACGTGAACTTGCGCCTTTTCAATCCCGCAGGCTGGACAGCAGGGGCTCTCCGGACTAGCCGGACTCATAGGAAGTTTGAGCGCTCAACCCTTGAGCGCCTCACGAAACCTCATTGTCAGTCTAATGGGATTCAGAATGACAGGCAACTACTTACCGGAGAGGATGCCGCGTGCCGCTGGCAACCCGTTGGGTCCGGCTTGTGTCCAATAACACCGACGAAGATTCCACATGAGTTTTGCGATCCGCTTCGGAAACGACCGGGTCTCGGTGTATTATTTGCAGTCTTTGTTTGTGGCGCGCTAATTAGGGGAGCAGGGGCCAAAGTGGCGATAAACTCAAAACGCATTCTGTATTCGGCGGCGGTCTTCGCACTGCTCTGCCTTGCCATCGCAATATCCGGCTGCGGCAACAACGCCACCGTGGGCACGGTCACAGCCGTGAGCATCACGCCAACGAGCGGAAGCGTCATCGTCCATCAGCAGCTTACCTTCACGGCTTCGGTCACCGTAGCTGGGCAGAACAACACCACTACGCCAAGCACCGTCACTGCAAACACCGCCGTGACGTGGTACGTGAATGGCGTTTCCGGCGGCAACTCTCAGTATGGAACGATCGTCACGGACCCCAGCGACGTTCAAGTCGGAATTTACACCGCGCCGACCACGGTGCCCTCGGTCAACAGCGGGCAGGTCACGATCACAGCCACCGCACTGAAAAATCCAAACGGCACGAGCGGTGGCGGGGCCAATCTTCCCATCACTTCGAACACCGCGACGATCACCGTCAGCCCTGGGCTTGGGCTGCAAATTGTTTCTCCGCCAGCGACGGTTCCGGCGGGCGGCAGCGCGCAATTTAATGCAACGCTGAATGGTGTCTCCGACCCGAACGCGACCTGGACAGTGTCCTCGACGGCGGGGGGAGACTATGGGACGATCAACGCGAACAGTGGCGTATACAGCGCTCCCAGTTTTCCGCCGCCAGGCGACACGGTCACCATCACCGCAAGCGATCAGGGAACAACTGCCACCACTACGGTTTCGATCGCTTATGCCGACAGTGTTTTCAACGGCTCTTTCGCGTTTTCGTACACCGGCAACGACACGCAGGGATTCCTGGCCGCGGCGGGAAGCCTCGTGGCCAATGGGAAGGGCGGAATCGTCGGTGGAGCGGAAGATATTTCGAGTTTTCTGACCGGGATCGACCAGCAAGTACAGATCAAGGCCACCAGCACGTACATCATCGGCGTTGATGGCAGGGGAACGGCGACTCTCGATACTAGTATCGGCACACAGACCATCGCTTTCGTGCTCACCACGAACCAGCACGCGATCATTACCCGGTTCGATTCGACTGCGACAGGCAGCGGTTCGATGGATCAGCAGAATCTCAACGACATCGGCGGTTCTGTGTCTGCTATTTCAGGACCTTACGTTTTCAGCGCCATGGGAACCGACGCGTCATTTAATCCAGAGGCGATTGCGGGAGAATTCTCCGCGAGCGGCGGAACAATCTCGGCAGCAAATTCCCTGGTCGATATCCATGAGGGCGCAACGTCTTCAGCCGCAGTCACAACCCAGGCAAGTCTGAGTTCGGACTCGTCGTACGGCTTCGATACGTTCAACCCGGGCTCCGGGCGCGGCACATTAACCCTGAATACGCCGGTCGGCTCATTACAATTCGCGTTTTACATTGTCGATAGCACGGAGTTGTACTTAGTCGAGATCGACGGCAACCAGGGCTATCTCGCAGGCACCATGTACAGCGCTGCCACAGGCGCACCAGGATTGGCGGCGGCGAACTACGTGATGACGGCGGGGGGTGCGGCGACTTTGCCGGGCAAAACTGCAGTCGGCTCCTACGCTATGGGTGCGGTTTTTGCCTCGAGTGGAAGCGGCAGCATTTCGAGCGGAACAGTCGACGTCAACAATCAAGGAACCGTGACCGCCAACTCAGCGCTCGGCACGTCATGTGGCTATACGGTGGATTCGACCAGTGGACGCGTCGATCTGAAGCTATGCCCCAGCGGCTCGGGCGCTAACACGTCTGAATTTGCGATGTATCCTTATCAGATGAGCACGACGACTCAGCCGCAGAATTTCATCGTCATCGAGATCGATGCCAATGCCCTTTCGACGGGCATTGCGCTCCAGCAGACATCCGCGTCATCTGCTAGCAGCGGGGGATTTGCCCTCGGGCTCGCGGGTCAGGGAATTACGCACGGAAGCCGCTCGACCTCTGCGCAGAACGTCGACGGACATTTCTCGGGTTCAGCCGGGAGTCTGGACGTAAACTTCTTCCAGCCGCGCTCAAGCGATCCGATTACTTCGGCTAGCTTGGGTACCGCAGGAACGACCGGCCGCGGCACTCTCGTCATAAGCGCCAGCAGTCCTTCGGTGACGTACGATCTGCTGTATTACGTGGTGAACGCAAACGAGGCCTTGCTCTTCGATCAGGATGCGAATAACACGTTGGTCTTGACGGGCGTCCTCCAGCGCCAGTTCTAAGCTGTCGCGAATTTTTTCAAGGGTTCAGCTGCACGCGGCGGGTCAAGACTGTCAAATCGCCCTCGCCCGAGGGCACGGTCGTTAGCGGACGCGCGTTCGTGAGAAACGCGCCAGTGTCGGGAAGACCGTAGGAATGATCGACAACGATCACAGTTACCGGCTTGCCCACCGGCAGTTCAAAACTCAGCTCCACACCACGTGCCGGCATCGAAGGGGAAGCATAGACGAACCAACCATTGAAGTAGTTCCGTAGGCGTTCGGTCTCAGGCGGCACAGCAACGTCTTCCACGCGGACCATTTCCACGCCGGAATCCGGGGGAAACATCACCATTGCGGCCGGCGCACCTCGTTCTGAACGCAACAAGGCCTGAAATTGCCTTTTGTTTCCCATGACGATCGAATCGAGCACAGTAAATGACGGGGCGCCGAGATCAAGCGCAGGTGCGTCAGAAAGAAAGCCCGCACCGGGCTCCCAGGGCAATTGCCCCGCACGGGCCGTATGAAATGTGGCCGCCAAACTGATCGGGTCCGGGAGTTTTCCGGAATCCGGCTGCACAACCCATTGGGCTTTTCCGGAGTCGGCGTCCTGCCAGAACTGCATATTCATTCGTTCGGGGGCCTGCGCCGAATAGGTCGGCACCACAGCGGCCGCAAAAATGCCCAAGCCAGCCACCAGGATCGGAACACCCGGTATCGATATAGCGAGAATACCGCTGGCCTCGCTCAGGTCTACGCACAGGGGAATCAATGGCGTGAGCACCAGGGCCACCAGAATAGCCACCAGCGTCAGCACAGGCGCGCCAAGCGCGGAATACAGCAGAATCAGAGGCTCAAAGCCGACGAGTGCTGCTGCGGCCATGGGAATCGCTCCCGTCAACCATTGGCCCAAGTCGTTGTCTTTGCGCAATGCGGCGATCGATAGTCCAACGATTACGGCGGCACATGCCGGAACCTGCATCAGGTAGCTCATCCCAGGCTGAATGCCGGAAAGCACGATGCTGCCGATCGCCCACCAAGTCCAAACGCCAGACCAAAGCCCCCAAAATCCGGCACGTCTGGCAAAAGCAATGCCGTGAATCACAACGACAGCCAAGGCAAGCACCCAAAAGGCGATCCTCGCCGGTGCCGGATGCGCAATCCAGTTGACCGGAACGGCCCCCAGTAACCGCAGCACACGATAGAGAATTAGCGCCAGCGCGCCCGTGGATACCAGCGCCAACGGGAAAGCCATGAGTCCGGCGAGAAACTCACGCGATGCCATTCGTTTAGTCCAGAAAAGAAGAGCAATCTGGCCGGTAAGCAGAAGAGCCGCGATGATCCCCACCGGCACGGCTCGGCTGGCGGGCCACTCGAACACATGGCGGCCGAAAGTATCGAAATAGACGGCATCTTTCTGCGGCGGATTCGAAAGGTCGGTATTCGCCAGCGCCCACGTCATGGCCAAAGCGTTGTCACCCTGCTGCTGGACACTCGCGGGATTCACATTGGCAAAGTCATCGAGCGGAGTGTGATATTGAGGCTCGTTTCCGATGTAAGCGAAGTTGGCGCCTTGCTGCTCGACGGACTTGAAGACCGTCATGTCGGTATCGTTGGGCAGCTCGCGATAGACGTCGTAGAAGATCGAGCTTGTAACCGGACGCGGCGCAGCCCGCTTGAAAAGCTGCACGATCCACTGGTTGGCAGTTCCTGTTTCGAATAAGACGCTCGCGCCCGAAGTGCCGCGCGCGTCCAGATTCACGGCCGCACGCACTTGTCTGGCCCAGGGATGCCAGTCGATGAACGCACGCGCACCGAGGAGTCCCGCCTCTTCGCCCTCATCAATCAGGAAGATAATCGAATGACGCGGCCGAGGTAAGGATTTCAGATCATGCGCGATCTCAAGAATCGCGGCTACGCTCGCTCCGTCGTCCGAGGCTCCGGGCCCCGCCGGAACAGAATCGTAATGTGCGGCGAGAAGCACGGCGCCGCTCGAGGGCGAAGAATCGCTGCCGTCGATGCGAGCAATGACGTTGTTCACGACGGCGCAATTCCCGTAGCCGTTGCAGTCAAATGCGCTCTGCACCTGCGGTTCATAGCCGAAACTGCTCAGTTGCGCGAGAATCCGCCCGCGGATCGCATCGTCGGCAGAGCTGCCGACCGGGTGAGGTGTGTCGCCCTGAAGCAATTGGCCGAGCATCGCAACGGTGCGCCCGGCAGAAAACTGAGAAGGAGGAGCATTTGCGGGCTTCGGCGCCGGAGGACGCACTCCAAAATAGCAAAGAATAAAAATAGCGACCAAAACCAGGACGCTGGAGGCCGCTCTTCGAATGCCCGGTGAACGCTCGGGTCCCAACTGGTCGTCCTCCGTCGCGCAATGCTAGGCGGAGAATGCATGCAAGTCAACGTAGTTCAGTTGCCGAGGACGCGTATCAATCGACGATGGCACCGGGATAAATTGCGCGACTAACTGTGGCTTGAATGCCGGGCACGTTACAGGAATCAGCCCGCATACAGCCGTCAATGCAATACCTTACCGTCACCACGCAAAGTCATGGCCAAACCCTAGCCCGATACCACGGGGCGACGCATCTAATGCTTTTGCGTTGGCGCGCCTGCAATTAAGGCCTAAAGAAAAAGGCATCGGCAAAAATTTTCGGGTTCACGGAATGATCGAGACACAAACGCAGGCACTCACATCGGTTTTGTTGTTTCTTGCCGGCAAGATGCTGGAATGGTTTCACCGTCTGGGCGGGCCGGGCCTAATACTGCTTGGAATTGTGGACAATTCGGTGGTTCCGGTGCCGGGAAGCATGGATGTGGTCGTGATACTGCTCTCGGCTTATCACCGGACATGGTGGCCATATTACGGCTTCATGGCTACAGCCGGTGCAGTAATAGGCGGTTTCCTTACGTTTCGCCTGGGAGAAAAGGGAGGCGAAGAGACTCTCGAAAAAAAGATCGGCAAGAAACGCTCCAAGAAGGTCTATGCACAATTCAGGAAGCGCGGCTTCACGATGATTGTAATTAACTCTGTACTGCCTCCGCCTTTTCCTATGTCCCCCATGTTGATTGCAGCCGGGGCCATGCATTACCCGCTCAAAAGATTTTTTGCATCCCTCTCTCTGGGCAGAGGGATTCGCTTTTTTGCAGTGGCTTATCTTGGACATATCTATGGGGGAGCGATCATTTCGGCACTCTCTCAGTACTACAAGCCTGTTCTTTACAGTCTACTGGGACTGGCCGCGCTTGGCGGCATCAGCGCGCTAGTCTATTTCAAATGGTACCGGCCGAAAAGACAACGCGAAGAACGACAGCGCGGCGAACCGGTCGAACAGTTTCCGCTGCCGCATCTCAAGAGGCATAACTGATTGCGTTTTTGCGGGCATCATCCATCACCACAGATGGTAGTGGCCCTTGTGTTTGCTGATTTCGACCGGCAGGCCGAAAAGCGCCGAGAGCTGATCGGCCGCTAACACCCGCTCTTTGCAGCCGTCGGCGATGACGCGCCCGTCGCGCATGAGCACGACGCGCTCAATCTCGGGGATAATGTCAGCTACGTGATGTGTGACGAGCACGATACCCACCCCGGAGCCCGCCAATTCGCGCATCGTTTCGCGCAGCTCATGTTGCGCCAGCACGTCCAAACTGTTCGTCGGTTCATCGAATACGAGGGCTTTCGGCTCATGGACCAGCGCACGCGCGATCAAGATGCGCTGTGCCTCGCCGGAGGACATCTCTTCCATCGGCCGCT
The DNA here is from genome assembly GCA_963753205.1 of uncultured Acidobacteriota bacterium. Lineage (GTDB taxonomy): Bacteria > Acidobacteriota > Terriglobia > Acidiferrales > UBA7541 > Palsa-295. The sequence goes on from CAVWBL010000018.1 coordinate 108,765, forward strand.
CAGCAAGGTGCCTGACACCGAGCCGTTTTAGCGCGGCCACCGCTCTGCTCTCCTGATCGGGCTGTACATGGTGATTGCGAAACACGCGCTGGCTGCTGAAAAACCCCGAGAGCACCACTTCGAGTCCGGGCGTTTCTGCTTTGCACCATGCCAGGAGGTCATTCGAGACGATTCCGAGCAAGGATCGAAGCTCAAAGATGTTCCATCTTTCCCGTCCAAGAATTGTCATCCAGGATTCTTCGCGTGCAACTGGGTAACATTCGCGCGTAATCGTCTTAATGAGCGTCGACTTGCCACAGCCATTCGGGCCGAGAATGGCTAAGTGCTCCTCGAGAGCGATGCGCAACGAAAAATCGTCCAGAGCTGGTTTGTCACCACGCATTACGCGGACGTTCCGCAATTCGATAAGCGCTTCGTGCAATTTCGCGAACCTCCGAGCTCACATCCTATCAGCCGCTCGATATTCAGGCTAACCGGCGCAGGCCGAAATGAACCGGACAGCAACTGGTTCCAATTGTATGCCGGCAGCCAGGCCTACGATATTTAGTGGCACGATTGCAAAAGCCCACTTTACATCGGTATTTTCCCGTGTTAGCTTGTTCTCCCGTAACCGCCGAATCGTAGCGCCAGGCGGAAGGGCTACCCGATTAGGAACCCTCCGAACGTTTCTGTCTCGAACGTCCTCCGTAAGGAAATGAATAGGCATCTTTTTCTGCCAAAAATGCGAGGAATTGCGTGCTAAGACTGCGCAAAGTCGAACTCATTGGGTTTAAGTCCTTCTGTGAGAAGACGCCGATCACCTTCAGCGGCAGCGGGATTACCTGCATCGTTGGTCCAAACGGCTGCGGTAAGTCTAACGTAGTCGACGCGGTTTCCTGGGTTCTGGGCGAGCAGAGCCACAAGATGCTTCGCGCCGAGCGGATGTCTGATTGCATCTTCAATGGCACGGCCAAGCGGCCACCGTTGGGCATTGCCGAAGTAACGCTAACCCTTGTAGATCCAGAGCTTTCCGAGGCAGTCGCCCAGGTGATCGGTGAGCAAGCCGAGCCTGCCCCGGAGACGCAGGAAGGGTTAGACGCGTCTGCCGCTATGGATGCTGTGAGCGAGGCCGGCTCTGCCGTAGAGGCGCCTTCGCATGAGGAGCGCAAGCCCAGCAAGCGGCGTCGACAGAAGCCTGCCGTCCACCTTCGGCCCGGCGAGGTTGTCGTTGGGCGCCGCCTGTACCGTTCCGGCCAAAGCGAATATCTCGTGAACGGCCGCGTCGCGCGCCTGCGGGACGTCCAGGAAATCTTCATGGGTATCGGCTTGGGGCCGGACAGCTACGCCATTATCGAGCAGGGGCGCATCGGGCAAATTCTCAATTCGAAGCCAATGGACCGCCGCGCCATCATCGAAGAAGCGGCCGGCATTACCATGTACAAGACGAAGCGCCGCCTTTCCGAGGCCAAGCTCGAAGCTTCCAAGCTCAATCTTTCGCGCGTGAACGACATTCTGGTGGAAGTGGAGAAGCAGCTTGCTTCGTTGAAACGCCAGGCTGCCAAAGCACGGCGCTATGCCGAATTGCGTGAACAGATGCGCGGCCTGCTTCGGACGGTGCTCGCGAGCAAAGCCGAGCACCTCGATATTGAAGCCGCTCGGCTGGAAAACCTATTGCGTGAAATGCGGGCCGCCGAGGAGCGCGAATCGGCCGCGCTTCAGACGCTCGAATCCGAGCAGGAGCGCCTAAGCAATCGCAATTACGAACTCGACGGCGAATTGCGGCAAGTGCAGAATCTGCTCAATCAGACGTCCATCGAACTCGATCGCGCAGAAAATCGCATCACGTTTAACCGGGAACAGGTCGCACAGATCGAATCCCGCGCTCTGCGCCTCACGGTTGAGGTTGAGGACGCCATTCGCCAGGCTGAGGCGCTCTCCGGGCGTCTTGCGGCGCAGCACGGGACCATTGGAGGCCTTCGGGAGACGACCAGCGCACTGGAGACGGCCTTGCGCTCCTCGATGGAAGAGGTTTCCGGCAGTGCGGCTGACCAGGAGCAGTTGCAAGCTCGTACCGAAGAGCTTCGCTTACTCGCCGCCCGCTACGTGGAGGAGTCGTCGCGCGAACAAGCCGAGGCGCAGCGCGCCGAGGAAGCGGCCACTCGCCTCACAAACGCGGAGCAGCAACGTTCGATTGCGATTCGCGCGATGGAGGAGCAATTTGTCGGCCTCGAATCCCAGGTGCAGATCGCAAGCGAAGGGTATGAAGCCGCCGAACGTAAGACCCGGGAAACCGGTACGGTGGTTCGTGAGGCACAGGCGAACTTGGCCGCATCGCGCCGCTCGCAGCAGGAAACATCGCAGCAGCTTGAGAGCGCCAGGCAGGAGCTTTCGGCGGCCCGCGCACGCCACGCCTCCATTGAACAGATTCTTCGCGAGCGCGCGTATACAGCCGACGCAGTTCAAAAGCTTTTTAATGCCGGCAGTAACGGCGCTGCGGATTCGAGCAAGTTCTACGCCATCGGCCTTTTGGCCGATTACGCCGAGGTGCAAGAGCAATACGAGTCGGCAATTGAACAGTTCCTGCGCGATGAGCTCGAATACGTGGTTGTTGGATCCTTCGACCACGCACGCGCGGGCGTTGCGCTGCTTCGCGAAGAGATGGGTGGACGCGCGACGTTCTTTGTCGACTCATTGCGCTCGCTGAATCTTGACTTGAAAGAAGCCGATGCAAATCTGCCTTTGCCCGAAGGGGTGATTGCTCGTCTCGATCGCCTTGTTGAATTTCGCGACCCGCTCGGCCCTGCGACGAAGCATTTCCTTACGAAGCTCCGTACGGCATATCTCGTCGAAGACGGCGCCGTCGCCGAACGCATCGCGCGCGAAAATCCGCACAGCTATTACCTCGCGCCGGATGGCACGTGCTATCACGGTCGCATGGTCACCGGCGGCCGTGCGGGCGATGCCGGACCGCTCGCGCTAAAGCGCGAACTTCGTCTCCACGAGGCAGAAGCTGCTCGCCTGGAACGCCGATCCGAAGAGCGGCAGGTTGAGCTTGCGCGAATCGCGCAGGAAGTTGCCGATACAGAAGCCCACATTTCCGTTGCGACCGGCCAGCAAATGGAGGCCGAGAAGGCGCTTGTCACGGCGGCGCATCAGCGCGATCAGGCGTACAACGATCTTGCCCGCATCGAGCAACAACTCGATGGCGAACGCACTGAAATTGCCCGTTTAAACGCCGAAGCGTCTGCCGCGCGGATTCGGGCAGAACAGGCTCTCAATAGACACGCCGAGGCAGCGCGCTTCCGTGCCGCGGCCGAAGCGGAAGCGGCTGAGGCGACGCGCAAGCTCGCGTCACTGCGCGCTTCTTTCCCATCTTTGCAGGAAGGCGTCATCGCAAGACGCGAAGAACTTGCCGCAATGTCTGAGCGCCTCGCGAGCGCCGAGGCGGCCGCCGAACGCCTTGCCGAAGAATCCGCGGCAGCCAAGGAACGCTCCATCACGCTCCAGCAGCAACACGATGCCTTGCTCGCCGAAAGAGCGGCGCTCGAATCGGCTTGCGACCAGTTGGTCGCGCAGGTCACAGCGCTACGTGCGGACAAATCGCGCTATGAAGAAAGCAAGACCGCGCTCGAAGGGGAATGGCAGCAGGCGCGCGCCCGCACCGGCGAACTCGAGGAGTCCGTTCGCTCGAGGCGCCAATCGCTCGAGGAACTCCGCAGCCATCGCAACGACCGGCAGATCGAGAAGGCCCGCAACGATGCCGATCGCGACTACCTGCGGCAGACCTGCGTTGCCGAACTCAACGCACAGCCGGAAGAGCTGATGGCGCAGGAGGCGAACCTGCTTGTGGGAGAAGACCTCATCGCCGCGGAGACCAATTACAACGAAATGAAGGCGCGGGTCGAGGCGATGGGCCCGGTGAACATGATGGCCCTCGAGGAATTTCAGGAGTGCGAGCAGCGCGACGAATTTCTTCGCCGCGAACGCGACGATCTTGTGCAGTCGATCGAAAACACGCAGCTCACCATCAATGAACTCGATCAGGTGTCGCGGCAGAAATTCGAAGAGGCGTTCAATTTCATCAATGCGCATTTCGCGATTGCGTTTCAGACGCTTTTCGGGGGCGGCCACGGCGAGATGCGGCTCAGCGAGCCCGACAGCTCCGGCGACGCGGGAATCGACATCGTCGTGCAGCCTCCGGGCAAGCGCCTGCAAAGCATCATGCTTCTTTCCGGCGGCGAGAAAGCGCTCACGGCGCTCGCGCTTCTCATCGCCGTTTTCCGCTATTCGCCGAGCCCGTTCTGCATTCTCGACGAAGTGGATGCTCCGCTTGACGAAGCCAACGTAGGCCGTTTCAACAAGATGCTCGCGGACATGTGCGGCCAAACGCAGTTCATCGTCGTGACGCACAATCGGCGCACGATGGAGATGGGTTCGGTTCTTTATGGAGTGACGATGCAGGAGCCGGGCGTCTCCAAACTCGTTTCCGTGAAGTGGGAAGATTCCGACGCGGTTGCGGAGCCTCGTACCGCTGCTGCCAGCAACGCGGCCTGACAGTTCATTTCAAAACAATATTGCGGCATTAGTCCGCGTCCCCTCGAAGGGAAATTTATTTTCCACAGAAAATTTTCCGCGCTCTTACCGATTGACTTCCGCGGTCCACGCGCTAGAATATGCGCCTCTCGTCAATGAGGTAGCGCATCCAGTGGCATCTCCAAAAATGAATGTTGCAATTTCACAAACGGATTTTCCCGGTCTTTCGCTTCGCGGTCGCGGCAAAGTTCGAGATATCTACGAAGTCGGCGGCGATCTACTGATCGTCGCGACGGATCGTCTTTCGGCATTCGATGTCGTGCTGCCGACTCCGATTCCCGACAAAGGACGTGTCCTGACGCAGCTTTCGCTCTTCTGGTTCGAGAAGCTCGCCAGCATCCTTCCGCATCACGTAATCACGGCAAGCAATTTTACGGGTGCTCTCGCTCCGTACGCTGAGGCGCTCGAAGGCCGCGCGATGCTCGTGCGCCGAACCGAGCCACTGCCGGTAGAATGCGTCGTCCGCGGCTACATCGTCGGATCCGGATGGAAAGATTATCAGAAGACAGGAGCGATCTGTGGAATCCCGTTGCCTGCAGGCTGGCGCGAATCGGCCAAGCTCCCGCAGCCGATCTTTACGCCGTCTACCAAGGCGACCACGGGGCACGACGAAAATATTTCCTTCGATCAGACGGTGGAACGCATCGGCCGTCCTCTGGCTGAGAAGATTCGCGACATCAGTATCGAACTCTACCGCCGCGCCGCCGAATATGCCGCCGCGCGGGGCATTATCATCGCGGATACGAAATTTGAATTCGGCCTGCTCAATGGCGAATTGATCTGGATCGACGAAGCTCTTACGCCGGATTCGTCGCGTTTCTGGCCTGCCAGCGACTATCGGCCCGGCAGCACACAGCAGTCTTTCGACAAGCAGTACGTACGCGATTATCTCGAACGCATCGGCTGGAACAAGCAGCCGCCCGGTCCTGCACTTCCGCCCGATGTGGTCGCCGCCACACGGGAGAAATACAGGGAAGCCTACCAACGCATCACGGGCCACGCACTCGCCTAATCTCGACCTCGTCCAGGGAGCGTGCTAGCGTGAAGGAGCAACTTGAGTCGTTGATCGGAATGATGGTAGATCGCGGAATACTACTCGAAGAGGCCATCACCGAGTTCGAAAAGAAATTCATCAAGTGCGTGCTGGAAAACTCGAAGGGCAATCAGTCCCGCGCCGCCAAAGTTCTCGGCATCCATCGCAACACACTGAGCCGCAAAGTCTCCGAATATAAACTCGACCACGCAGGCCGCCACCGCTGAATTTGAAGCGGCTGTCCTTTTCCTTCCGAAGCGGCGGCACGCTTTCGGCCGGAAAACTCCTGACCAAATAAAAAAAGGCCGGACCTCGTTCGAGATCCGGCCTCCGAATCACTCACCTACGCAGGAGCTACGGCTTTTTCGTTGTTCTCCGTCCCGCGCCCTTCTCCGCAGGGATAATCGTCGGGTCGACCTTCACGTCGTCCCAATGCAACAGAAACGGCGAAGGATCGTAGCTCACGATAGTACCTGAGAAGACGATGGGATCGTCCTTCTGCAAACGCACTACATCGGGCTGTGGCGTGATCTGCGGAGCGGTGCCGCCCGCCGTCGGAGCAGCCGGAGGAGTCGCTGGCATCGTAGTGTAGACTTTCACATCCATGTTCGCGGTCGTTGCGGCTTGCATGGCTTGTGAACTGTCTCCCGTGAAGACCATGAAGTCGACGAACCCATCGCCCTGCTGCACGTCGATTATCTTCCCGCTGACCGCGGAAAGCTCCGAACCGCAGGTGGCCAGCCAGGTCATGGAGGCCTTGTCGCCGCCACCCGAAAGGTCGCTGATGATCGTAAGAATTGTGCTATTGCTGCGGATTTGGCTTAGGTCGGCAGCGCTGGGGATTGTGAACGTCGTTGGGCGGTCGGGCGAATTTTGCGCCAACTGCAGCATGTTGCTGAGTTGCTGATCTACCTGGCTGTCGCAGCCCGGCTGCTCATATGCCAGAATGCGGGACCGCAGAAACTGCTTTACTTGGTCGGCTTGCGGAACTTTCAAATCTATGGCGCGGGCGATGGCCCAGAATCCATCCAGCGTCTGCGGCGGGTTCAACGCCAAATAAGCCGTGCCGAGCTCGTAACTTGCGGCGGCGTCATCGGGTTTGGCCTGCAGCGCATTCTTGTAAGCGCTGACCGCGCCCGGATAGTCCTTAAGCTGCAGGCTCGCCCAACCGGCTTGGTCGTAAACCAAGTCCAGCGCCGGCTTCAACGCCTCCTGCATCTGTTCGGGCGTCTTCCCCGCCGGCGTCGGAATCTGCGAGAGCATCGCCGGTATCTTCAATGCTAGATCCCGGTCCTTCGTGAGTTCATCGGTCGCATTAGGATCTGTCGGCTTAAAGCACTGCTGGAAAGCCTGGATTCGCGAAATCGCAGCCTGAGCACGCGTGCCGATCGCAACGCTCTCCATAGCGATCAGCTTGTCGGCCGCCGCGACCACTTGCTGGCAATTGTTTAGCTTTTGATAGGCAGGAATTTCCAACTGATAGACATACTGCATGAGTGTCGAGTTGGGGAAACGCGATACAAAATCGTCGAAGCACTTCACCTGCTGATTCGGGTCCTTCTCGTTCTGGCATGCCGTGAACGCGTTGTATTCCGGCATAGTGTACGTCGGCTTCGCTTGCTGCCCGCCTTGCGCCGCTTGGGCTTTCGCTGGCGCGGCAGACAGCGCCATCAGTGCGAAACCGCCGAGCGCAATCAGAATTGTCTGTGTGTATTTTCGCATCTTCACTCGCCTGCCTCCTGGGCGCGCATCCGAAGGATTTGAAACCTTTCGCCTATATGCTGAATGGTCTAAAGACAATAATTCGAACGGGATTATAGGTAAACCGTTCGACACGCGCAAGGCAAAATGCGCTTCGCTTGGCGCCGATTCCCCTCTCTTTGCACTTTTGTAACGCTCGTGGTCTGATTATGGGATGGTGAATGATCGTAAAATGTCGCCTCCCGGAGTTTGCCCATGCAACCAGAAAAGCCTCTCGATGGAAAAGTCGCTCTCATTACTGGAGCGAACCGCGGTATCGGCTTGGCCATTGCGCGTCGTCTCGGCGCCCTCGGCGCAAGTCTGAGCATCTCTGCCAGAGACCGCAATCGGCTGGACGCTGTAGGGCGCGAGTTGCAATCCAGCACCAGGGTAGCTGCAATCTCCGCAGACCTCACGCGGTCGGACGAGATTGCAGCGCTCGTATCGAAAACCGAGCACGCACTCGGGGCCGTAGACATCCTCGTCAACAACGCGGGGGTCGGCACCTTCAGTCCGATCCAGGACGCAGCCGAGTCGGACTGGGACACGATGTTAGACACCAATTTGAAGGCCGTGTTCCTGCTAATCAAGGCCGTCGCGCCTGGGATGATTCGACGCAGGAGCGGGCATATCGTCAACATCGCTTCTCTGGCTGGAAAGAATGCATTTGCCGGTGGCGCTATCTACTGCGCGTCTAAATGGGGCCTGCTCGGCCTCACGCAATGCGCCGCTGAGGATCTGCGTGCGCATGGGATCCGCGTGAGCGCGATCTGCCCGGGCAGCGTTGCCACCGATTTTTCGCCTCACGGTAAGAAGGACCCGGCAAAAATGCTCCAGCCGGAGGACGTAGCCCACGCTCTCGAGGTGATCGTTACCCAGGCGCCGCAGAGCTTCATCAGCGAGATATCCCTCAGACCCACTCAGAAGCCCTGAAGGGCACCACCCGATTCCCCTTCGGCTCCTGAGGGCTGAATCCTTTTGCCTGCAATCGCATCGAATTGTTTGAATTCAAACGATTGCGAAACGATGCCGACTCACTACAAAGGAACAGACCAGGAGGAACGCGCCCTCAGCGCATTCATTAATTTCATGCGCGCAGGCGATTCGGTGGTTGCGCGGCTAGATGCTCAAATTGAAATGGGGGGCCTGACCCACGGCCAATTTGCCGTTTTGGAAGCGCTGCTTCATCTCGGCCCCTTAAACCAGTGCGATTTGGCTCTTAAGCTCCTTCGCAGCGGCGGCAACTTGACGGTGGTAATCGACAATCTCGAAAAACGCGGCTGGGTGCGCCGCGAACGCCAGAGGCATGACCGCCGCATGGTAATCGTGCGTCTTACTCCGGCTGGTCGGCGGCTGATTGAGGGTATTTTCCCCTCGCACGCAAGGGCGATCACGGCCGAAATGAGCCGACTCTCTCCCGCAGAGCAGGGGGCGTTGCGCACCTTGTGTCGCAAACTGGGCCTCGGAGCAAACCCGGCATCTGACGTTCCGTCAGCGACGCGCCCGATCAGGAGCGGTCGCCGTGCCGGAAAATGACAGTCGGCGGAGCACCTTACGGTTTTCACGAATGCATTAAGGAGGCAGCACATGGTTCAGATCCGTCCAAGTGAAGAGCGCGGCCATAACGAAATCTCTTGGCTCAATACGCGCTTCACGTTTTCCTTCGATCAGTATTACGATCCGGCGCATGTTCAATTCCGTTCGCTGCGGGTGCTAAACGAAGACACCGTCGCGCCCGGGCAGGGCTTCGGCATGCATCCGCATCGCGACATGGAAATTCTCACCTGGGTTCTGGAGGGCGCGCTCCAGCATCGGGACAGTATGGGAAATTCCGGCGTAATTCGTCCCGGCGAACTACAGCACATGAGCGCCGGGGCGGGCGTGATGCACAGCGAGTTCAACGCGTCGGCGAAGGACCCGGTTCATTTGCTTCAAATTTGGATTCTCCCCGAGCGTCGGGGACTGAAGCCCAGTTATGAGCAGTTAGCGTTTTCAGACGCAGATTTGCGCAATCAATTCGCGCTCGTGGCCGGCCCCAAGGCACCTCTTACCATCCATCAGGACGCGAACCTTTACATCGCTCGGCTGAGCGAAGGCGCTAAGGCAGTGCAAAGCCTCGCACCCGGACGCCACGCGTGGGTACAAGTAGCCAAAGGCTCGATGGTCGCGAACGGAAAGGAACTGTCGGCTGGCGACGGCGCCGCAATTTCGAACGAAACCGAAATTCGTGTTGAGGCCGCCAAACCGTCGGAAGTTCTGCTTTTCGATCTGTCGTGAAACGCCGCACTCTGAGCAATTCAAACATCTAATTTGGAGGAAACGTTCATGACTTCATCCGCAAGGCCTGCTTCCGTATCGGCGCCAATTCACGAAATCATCAGTCATCGCTGGAGCCCGCGCGCGTTCGAAGATCGTACGGTCGAACCTGAAAAGCTCCGCAGCCTCTTCGAGGCGGCTCGTTGGGCTGCCTCTTCTTATAATGCTCAACCTTGGTTCTTCATCGTGGCCACGAAGGATGACCCCAAAAATTACAAACGAATACTCGAGTGCTTCGTCGAGTTCAACCAAGGCTGGGCAATGAATGCTCCCGTGCTTGCGATCAGCGTCGCGCGCACCACGTTTGAAGACGGCCGCTCGAACCGCCACGCATTTCATGACGTGGGCCAGGCCGCAGCAACGCTAGCGATCGAGGCCACGGCTCTCGGACTCCAGGTTCATCAAATGGCGGGAATCATTCCCGAAAAAGCCCGGCAGATCTTCGGCATCCCGGAGGGCTATGAAGCCGTGGCGGGCATCGCCCTGGGCTACCCGGGCGATCCTACTTCGCTTCCCGGTCAACTGAAGGATCGCGAACTTGCTCCGCGCAGCCGCAAACCGCTCGATTCATTTGTCTTTACGGAAAAGTGGGGTGAGACGTCTCCCTTGTTGGCGGGTAAATCCAAATAACTCGCCGCCTGCGACGCGGCGACGATTGGCGATTTGGGAAGGACGCTTACTCCTTGGATTTCCATTCAATGAGGCGCTTCGTCAGAACGACCATGCCGAATATCTGCGTCCATTCCGAAACGATATTGCCTACCACCCCGCCCCATTTTCCGTTCGCGTTCATACGTGCAAACAGAATCACCCAGCCGATGCCTGTAATCAGGAGGAAGATGCTTAGCGAATGGTCTCGTAGAGTGCAGACCACAGCATTCCCCCGATGCTTCGGAGGCGTGCGGCTCTCCCGCGAGCTTTTCTCATAGAGCCACTTGGTCGCAAGCACCGTCACGACGACGCCGGTCCAATCGGCGATTGCATTGCCGAAAAACGAGCCGAGGTGCGTGCTTGGATCGGAAAAGCAATACGCCACGATCCACACCGTCACGATGATTGTCGCGACGATACTCAGCGAATGCCTATGCCAAAAGCTAGCCTTCTTGCGTGGATGTGTCGCGTGCGAAGGATAGACCGTCTGCGCGTTTGGCGGCGCTTTTTGCGGTGTCACGGCCATTGGCTTCCCCCTTCGTGAAAAGTATCACGAAAAAAGAAGCCGCCCTGAATCAGTCGAATCCGGCATGCGCGACCGTGCAACATTCCGAGACGCCGTGCGACGGCCGCCTTAAATTTTCGGCAGGACGATGCCCGTCTGGGACTGGTATTTCCCCTTTTTGTCCTTGTACGAAATTTCGCAGGGCTCGTCCGATTCGAAGAAGACCACCTGGCAGAGGCCTTCGTTGGCGTAGATCTTCGCCGGTAGAGGAGTCGTGTTGCTGATCTCCAGCGTCACGAAACCCTCCCATTCGGGCTCGAACGGGGTGACGTTGACGATGATTCCACAGCGGGCATAGGTCGACTTGCCGACGCAGATCGTGAGCACGTTGCGAGGAATCCTGAAAAACTCCACCGATCGCGCCAGGGCGAACGAGTTGGGCGGCACGATGCAAACGGCCCCCTTGAACTCCACAAATGACTTCGCATCGAAATTCTTCGGGTCGACGATGGTGGAATTGACGTTCGTGAAAATCCGGAACTCGTCGGCCACCCGCATGTCATAGCCATAGGATGAGACGCCGAAGCTGATCACCCCGTCGCGCACCTGGCGATCTTCAAACGGCTCGATCATCTTGTGTTCCAGCGCCATCCTGCGAATCCACCTGTCTGACTTTACGGACATTCCTACCCCCGGGGATCTCGATCCCACGTTTTCTGATTGGGCGAGCGCGTCAGTGTATCATACCGCCGAAGTGCGTTTGACAATCGGTGCCGTATTAATTAAACTAACCAGTTAGTCGATAATTTCCGGCCCTGCGCATAGGGCGTCGAGAACTCCGATCCGGCCATTCGGTGGCATCTGCGGGTCTTGCTGCCCCTTGCGCGAGGAAGGTTGGATGTAACAAACAATGCCACGCGGACGTAAGAAACAGCAGAACCCGGAAGCGGCCGGGAGAATTTTGCAGGCCGCAGAGAATTTCTTTGCTGCCCACGGCGTGGCGGGAACGCGCACGGAGCAGATCGCGTCGGCCGCGCGCGTCAACAAGGCGATGCTGTTTTATTACTTTAAGAGCAAGCGGCAGTTGCATCGCGCGGTGCTCGAAAATCTCTTCCGCCAGTTTCGGTCGAGCGTTTACGCATTGCGGGCCAAGACGGATTCGCCCCGTCGCCGGCTGCTGGCATTGGCTGCGGGATATTTCGATTTTCTCGCCGCTCATCCGAACTATCCGCGGCTCGTCCAGCGCGAGGCCATGGAGGCCAGTCGCAATTTCAAGTGGATCGTGGGCGAGTATCTCGATCCGTTCCACTCCGAAGTTGTGCGGACGATACGCGACGGAATCGCAGCCCGGGAGATTCGAAATATCGATCCGGAGCATACCGCCTTTTCGATTCTGGGTATGACCACCTCCTATTTCGCTGCGGCGCCCATTTTGAGCCGGATTGCAGGACGCGACCTGCTCGCCCCCAAAGCGGTTGCGGCGCGGCGGACGGCGCTGCTGGATTTCTTGGAGCAAGGCTTGATTTCTGAAGGAGAAACGATTCGATGACGGGCGCAAAATTTTTCCGGTTGATTGCCGTGATTTTCCTGATCGCCCTCGCTGTCTACTACTTCACCACGCCTCACGGCTCGGAATTGCCGTTGACCGGCGTCGTCGACGGAAACGATGTGATTGTCAGCCCACAAATCACGGGGCGGATTATCAAGCTCGACGTGGACGAAGGCTCTCCAGTAAAAAAAGGCGATCTGATCGCGGAGCTCGATCCTAAGGAACTGGAGGCGAATCTCGAGGCTGCCAAAGCCAACGTCACGAGCCTTGAGGCGCAGGTCAACGCCGCCAACCACAATTACACCTGGACGAACGATCAGACCGGTGCCGAGATCGAGCAAGCCAAGGCGAGAGTTACATCAAGCGATGCGCAGCTTCAGCAGGCCGCGGCCCAGCTGGCCCTGAATCAGTCTGACCTCAAGCGCATGCAAGATCTTTACGACAAAAAAGAGATCTCCGCCCAGGATTACGATCATGCCCTCGCCGCGGTGACGATGGCCCAAGCGAATGTGGATGCGCTGAAGCAAACGTCCCAGGCGGAGGCCGCTGCCCTCAACGTGGCTCAAGCAAATCGCAAGCAAGTGGATGTCCGGCAGAGCGACGTAACCGCCACGCTCGCGCAGCTGCAGCAAGCACGCGCCGACGAAGCTCAGGTCGCGGCCCAGCTGAGCTACACGAAAATCTATGCACCCAGCGACGGCGTCGTCTCCGTCCGCGTGGCCAAGCAGGGGGAAGTCGTCGCGCAGGGTTCGCCCATCGTCGTGCTGGTAGACATTAACAACCTTTGGGTCCACGCGGACGTCGAGGAAACCTATATCGACGATATTCAGTTCGGTCAGACCATGCGTGTCCGGCTGCCTTCCGGCGATATTTTGCAAGGGAGAGTCTTCTATAAAGGCGTGGAAAACGAATTTGCCACCCAACGTGACGTCAGCCGCACGAAACGCGACATCAAAACGTTCGCAATCAAAGTCTCGCTGCCGCCCGATAACGGCCGGCTCTTCACTGGCATGACGGCGACTGTCCTGCTGCCCGTGCCGCAGCAGGGAAACTGGTTCACCCGGCTTTGGAGGCGTGCGTGAACGCCACGGCGTCGGCAATGGTCAACACGATCAGCGTCGAGCATCTCGTAAAGAGATTCGGCGAGCTGATCGCAGTTAACGATGTCAGCTTCGCGGTACGCCAAGGCGAAATCTTCGGGTTGCTTGGACCCAATGGCGCAGGAAAAACCACATTGATCCGCATGATGACGACTTTGACGCCGCCCACGTCGGGCACCGCCATTGTCGCCGGTCACGATATTTGTAAAGACGCTGATGGCGTCCGCCACGCCATCGGCGTGATCCCGCAGGCCTTTACCTCGGATCCGGAGCTAACCGCTTACGAGAATATGCTCTTGCACGCCAAGCTCTACGGCGTTCCGGCCGACGGCCGCGACCAACTGATCAATGACCTCCTCGAGTCGGTGAACTTGACGCGCTTTCGCAATGCCTTCGTTAAGACGTTTTCCGGCGGCATGCGGCGGCGCATGGAAATCGCGCGCGGGCTGGTACATTCGCCGCAGGTACTCTTTCTCGATGAGCCTACCACGGGCCTCGACCCCGTATCGCGCAGCAACGTCTGGGAAATGATTCGCGCGCTGCGTGACCGTTCCGATCTGACGATTCTGCTCACCACGCATTACATGGAAGAGGCGGACAAGCTCTGCGAACGCATTGCGATCGTCGATCACGGCCGCCTCGTTGCGCTCGATACGCCAGGCAAGTTGAAAGACAACGTACCCGGGACGGACACCGTGGAAGCCGAATTTGTGGGTGCGCCGAAAGACTGGGCGGAACAGCTTCGCGCCTTGCCTCAGACTGCCAAAGTCGTCGAGCGCGATGGCACGTTTCATATCGGATCACACGAAGGACCGGCGACCGTGGCGGCCCTGATGGATCTGGCGCGCTTGCGCGGAGTTACGGTAAAGCGTGTCACCGTGCAAGGCACAACGCTCGATGACGTATTCGTGCATTACACAGGAAGCGATTTGCGTGATACCACGCAGCGCGGCGCATTGGACATCAGCCATCTTTACAAGTAGACGCGAGTGGACGCGAAAAGAAGTCCTTCTGTCGGCGCAAAGAGGAGTTCGCAGAGATGAAGTTCTATCGAGTTTGGGCGCTTATTGAGCGGGATCTGCGAAAATTCTTTCGTAGCCCGGCTTTAATGATGGTCTCCATGATTTTTCCGCTCGTGCAGCTCTTGGTCCTGGGTTACGCCTTTGGCGGAAAAATTAAAAACGCTCCCGTCGCATTTGTGGATCTGGACCACTCGGTCGAGTCGCGCAAAGTCCGCGAGATGTTTCAGGCCGTGGCCGCGGGGCCGCAGACCTTCAAAATCGTCGACTACAACAATCTTCCGGACGCTATTCAAGACCTCCGCGCCGGATTCGTGCGCGGCGTGATCCAAATCCCGCACGATTTCTCTGAGCGTTATTTCCAGAAAAACCGCCCCCGCATCTCCTTCAGCGAAGACAACACCGACCAGTTTATTTCTACCGCGCTGGAGTCCGAGATCCAGGGCATGGTGAACCAGTTGAATGCGCCTTCGGTGCGTGCTCCACTCGATCAGCAGGTCGCGCTGGATGTCGTCGAAGTCTATCCGTATATTGAGTATGCAAAATTTCTTCTAGCAGGCGCGGTGACGCTCGGTATCTTCTCCGTTGCAATGATCGGCGGCGGCATCACCTTCATCGACGACAAATCTCGCGGACTCCACGAGGGCTATCTCGTCACGCCGATTCACAAATCCGAATTGGTCTTTGGCCTGATCGGCGCGGGCGCGATCAAAGGACTGATGGCCGGAATGAGTCTTGCGATCATCGGGGGCCTCATGGTGGGAATCCCGCGCTTATGGGATCCCGTGCGTCTTGTCTATATTGCTTGTGTTATCTTCTCTGCATCTCTCGCCATGATGAGTTTCATGTTTTTGCTCATGGTGCGCGTGTCTGACCCGCTCGTGCCGCGCGCGATTTTCGGCGTGCTGAATACCCTGCTCTATTTTCCCTCCGGCGCTGTCTATCCCATCGAAGCCTTCCCGTCGTGGTTGAGATGGATCGCCACTGTCGATCCGCTCACGCCGATCGTGCACGCGCTGCAAAATCTCACTCTAAAAAACACCGGTATTGAAGGGATTTACGGCGACGTGTTAGCTTTGTTGGGATTCACAGTGTTGATGACCGCGGGTTGCATCGCACTGTTTCAGCGGCAGCTGTGATGCTCGAACGCGGGGAAGAACTTTATGACCATCTTTGATGCTCCTCCGATAAAGCCGCCGTGGAGGTATCGCCGGCTGGCGATTGCAGTCGGCGCAGGTCTTGTGATTGCCGCGATTACGATTGCCATTCTGTTGCGCTTCCATACCGAACGCAACACCGTGCGCCAATTCATGAATGCGGTTGCGGAAGGCAACTTCCAGCAGGCATATCAAGTCTGGAAGCCGTCTCCGTCTTACACCTTCCAGGATTTCATGCAGGACTGGGGCCCCAACGGGTACTACGGCCCGGTGAAAAGCTTTCGGATCGACAATCACCTGACGCAGAAGCAGGGGAGTGTCGTCTCGATTACCGTGGATGTGAGCCCCTATCGACCGTTCCCGGGAGACGACGACCCGATCAAGGAAAGCAAGACCAAGCAGGTACAACTCTGGGTGCAATTTAACGACGAATCGATCAGTTTCCCGCCCAGCTAGGCACGAGCACCCTAATCTTCGATGCGGGCTTCGTCAACCAGCATAATGGGGATATCGTCGCGCACCGGGTACACGCGGTGGCATGTGCGGCACTTCAATCCCTTCTGATCGGGGGTCATCTTCACCGGCGTTTTGCACACCGGGCAGACCAGCATTTCCAGCAATTCCTGCGAGACAGCCATTCAACGCTCCTGTCAATTTCTAAAAATCTATCCTACCTGAAAAGCCTTCAGCGTAAGCTTCCCGCGCCACTCGCCACCTGATGCAATCGGTACCAGCCAAATCGCCGCGATCTGCGAGCCCTGATAAATACGCTCGAAGCCTCCCTCCGATTCGGATACGGTCTCGATAGGCGCCAGCCAAAACTCGCGCGCGCCTGGCGCCTGAAGTGATACTCCCGTCTTCTGCCATTCGTCGATCACTTGCAACGGGTTCGCATCTGTTTTGGCGGACCAGCGCAGCGGAAACCGTTGCCCGTTCGCATCGAAGTAGCGATCGGTCGCGGCGGGAGCCAAAAAATTGACCACCACCTCCAGGCCAATCTGCACCGTCGCATCGCCCGGGCTCGTCTTCTTCAGCGTGAGGTCGCACGTCACCTCAAATCCCTCATCGCTCGGCGCGAACGAAAACAATTTCGCCAGCGACCAGTTGCACGACTCTTCGGAAACCAGCTCAACGCTGCGCTTAGACGTGTTCGTCACGCCATACCGCCCGCCGGCCAGGCTTCCGTCCTCCTCCAGCCGAATCGGCGCATAGTCTTCGAAATTTCTCTCCGCCGCGAAGAGCAGTACGCGAAAACTGTTCCGTCGCCAGCGATCGTAAGTCAGCCATTTATCCAGATCTGCTTCTTTAGTCCGGACTTCATCGTGAATGGAGACGAAATGCTCGGGCACGATGCTTTTTGTTTGTCGAACTGCATCGTGGTAGGCTTCCGGCCGGCGCATCAGCGAATTAATCAGCGCCACGTTTGTCTTCGCAAGGTCGAGCGCGCTCAGCGTTCCGCCATCCGATGGCTGTATCAACGCGCTATATTCGCTCGACGTAAGATAAACCTCCTCGTTTCCATCCGCATCGAAATCCAGCCGGTCGGCTTGCGCATACGCGGCCTGCTTGTGTGCGCGTGCGTCAACCAGCGCCTCAGCATGGCCAAGGGCACGCCACGCAGCCGTGCGCAGATGCGGCATGTAAAGTCCGCCAAAGACGCCGTGCCAATAAGGATCGTTACACTCGCCGCGCAAGAGCGACGTCGTCGCCTCCCGCACCTCGCTCGCGGCCGCTGCCGTTTTTGCCGGCGCGCGCGCCGCCGCGTGCACCTTGTCCGAGACGTGCAGCATCTTCGCGTGCAGCAGGTTCGCTTCCGAATATTTGCTGAAAAAATTCCGCCACGTGCCGCCGCGGAGGAAGGGCAGCGCCTCAGGCCTCGATTCGAACTCCTTCACGAGATTGTGATAGCGAATTCGCGCGCGAGTCGGCAGCGACCACTCCATCATCTCCGTGTAGGATGCAGTCGGCAGGTCCGCGCGGCCCTGTGCCGGACGCGCTGCTATCGCCATACTCGGCGTGGCCGTCTCGAGCCAGTCCGCGCACTTCTCGATTTCGCTGAAAAAATTCGTCACCCAACCGTCGTCATAGCAATGCTTGTGCGTTTCCGGCCAGGAGCCGAGCTTCTCGAGGTCATCGCCCATTGCCGCAAACCCTCCCCGATGCATCCCGCTGGCTTCGCCGCAAAAATTGGATGGTGTCTTCAGGTGCGCGAAACGGAATTGTATATCGCAGGATCTTCAGGCCGGGTATGAGCCTTACGACGTGCCCCATATTCTCGGCGGTGTAATGGCCATAGAGCTGCTCCGTTTCAAATCCCGCACCGAGAAAATGGTTGTCGTCCACCAGCGTATATTCCACGCCCGCCTGCGCCAGCGAGGAAGGCAGCTGTGGCTCCCAGACGCGTTCTGTAAGCCATGCACCCGTGGGCCGTTTCACGAAATGCTTTTCCACGTAGTCGGCCAGCCGCGTCAACTGCTCTTGTTGATCTCGTTCCGGAATCGCGATCAGCACCGGTTCGTAGAATCCGCCGCCCACCATCTCCACCTGGCCGCGTTCCACCAGCCCGCGCAGCTTGCCGAAATATTCGGGATGCGCGCGTTCGGCCCATTCCAGCAGCGGGCCGGAATAGTGCAAACCTATACGAATCGTGGGATGTTGCGAGAGCACTTCAATAAACGGAAGATACGCGTCCTGGTACGCTCGTTCGATTACGTCGTCGAAATTTCCGACCGGCTGATGCGCGTGCAGGAGAAGGACGAGCTGGAATTTGGCCACAAATTTCCTCAGAGCCGCCAATCAGGATACCCCGATTCGCAATAAAAGGTTCCGGATCAAGGATAAAATTTTCAAATCTACACAAAAGGTTTCGCCGCGTATAAACAAAACGGCGGCCCAAGGGGAGCCGCCGTCTGACTGCTCTGAAAATCGAAGTCGCTACTTCTTGTAATATTGCGCGTTCTCAGCCGCGAACGAAGACCACTTCTCGGGCAGATCCTCCATCGCGAAAATAGCGGTCACCGGGCAAACCGGCACGCATGCTCCGCAATCGATGCACTCATCGGGGTTGATCGAGAGTATTTTCGCCGACTCAAAGTCCGCTTCGTCTTTTCGGGGGTGAATACAATCGACTGGGCATACGTCCACGCAAGCCGTGTCCTTGGTTCCAATGCAGGGTTCCGCAATTACATAGGTCATTAAACTTCTCCTGTTACGAGGGCTGGGCAACGACGCTACGGTGCCGACCGGTCACACGATTGCCGAAACTTTTTTATATCATCAAAAGTCCGCGCCATTCAAGCTCGCATAACGAAACGCACCCAGTTCAGGGTGCAAGCTCCCGGAATCTCCCCGTCCGCGGTCATGTTTGTACTAGAACCCGGTCGTCTGACGATCATACATTCACCGTACAAATCTCGCTAAGCAGGAATTCCCCGATTTGCCGCACCCGCGTAAATCCTCTATAATCCGGAAGGCTCGCATCTGGGGGGCACCGTTGTTCCTAATTTGACGTTCTCATGACCGATCTAGCCGAAAAAATTAAGAAAAAGCTTAAGGACGAGATTGCCGCCCTGGAGCATGAACTCCATGACGAGCTTCCCAAAGAGATCAAAGTCGCGCGCGCACACGGCGACCTCTCGGAAAACGCGGAATACAAGTACGCGAAGGAGCGCCAGGGATACGTCGCTGCGCGGCTGGGCCAGCTTCACAAGCGCATGGCCGATCTCTCGATGCTCAACCTGAACAACCTGCCCAAAGATCGCGCTGCCTATGGCTCACGAATCGTCGTTCTGGACGTGGCGAAGTCCGCCAGAATCGAGTATAAGCTCGTCACGGTAGAGGAAACCGACGTAGCAAAGGGCTTGATTTCCACCACTTCGCCGATTGGAAAGGCACTGCTAGGCAAAAAAGTAGGCGATGAAGTCACTGTTACCACGCCCGCAGGCGTGAAAGAATACGAGGTCGTTCAACTGACGACCATCTATGACGAGAGCTAATCGTAGGAAGCTTCTATGTTAACTCGCACCATCGGCCGGTGGCTTTCCTGGCCGATCGAACGTATTGCGGCGCTCCTCGCGCGCACCAGGATTCCTCCCAATGTCATCACTTGGTCGGCCCTCGTTATTAATCTCTGGGCCGCCGTCTTTTTTGCCGCCGGCAGATTCCGAGCTGGCGCCGGTTTGATGCTCCTGGCTGGGTTGGGTGATCTGCTCGATGGCCCCGTTGCTCGTCGTCAGGGCCGCGTTTCCCTGTTTGGCGGTTTCTTGGAATCGATCCTCGACCGCTACGCCGACCTGATGTTGTTTCTCGGTCTGCTCGTTTACTACGTCAGCGTGAACCGCTTCCTTTACGCCGTCTTGGCATGTATCGCCATGGCCGGCGCCGTGATGGTCAGCTATGCGAAAGCCCGCGCAGAATCTCTGGTCACCGTTGGCGAAGTCGGTTTCTGGGAACGCCCCGAACGCCTGGTCCTAATGATCCTGGGCGGCCTCGTGAATCGCATGCCGCTCGTCCTCTGGATAATTGCCATCGGCGCGAACGTCACCGTGATGCATCGCATTCTGCGCACGTGGAAGGAAACCAAAGCTCAGAAATCAGTCCCCAAGCAAGTCCCGCAAGTTCCGCGCCCCGCCCCGGACCAACATCCCGCGGCCGTACCGAATCTCCTCACCCGCACCGCCGGCCGCGGCCGCTAACGTCCCCTCGACTTTCCCGGGTCGATCAGGGCATGACGTTGCCTCAGATTCCCGCGAGAATTACAATAACGAGCATCCATTGATGAGCCTGGAGACGAACCGATGGCTATGCGCGACGCTTTGCTTCCCGAATTCGAACAAGAGATGGCCACGACTCGTAAATTCCTCGAGCGTGTCCCTGAAGACAAAACCGCCTGGAAGCCCCACGAGAAGTCGATGCCGATGGGCCGTCTCGCCGCCCACATCGCTGAACTCCCCGGCTGGGCTGCCACCACGATTACGCAAGACAGTCTCGACATTAACCCGCCCGGAGGCTCGGGGGTTACACCCACTCAAATGACTTCGCGCAAGCAGCTTCTGGAGCTCTTCGAGAAGAGTGTTGCCTCTGCGCGCGCCGCGATCTCCTCGGTTTCGGATCAGGAATTGATGAAACCGTGGTCCCTGCTGAACGGCGGGAAGACCGTATTTACACTTCCGAAGGCGGCGATCCTGCGCACCTTCGCCTTCAGCCAC
This sequence comes from uncultured Acidobacteriota bacterium, assembly GCA_963753205.1. Taxonomy (GTDB): domain Bacteria; phylum Acidobacteriota; class Terriglobia; order Acidiferrales; family UBA7541; genus Palsa-295. The sequence goes on from CAVWBL010000018.1 coordinate 129,614, forward strand.
GTAATCCATCATCGCGCGCAACTCGGTGTTTATCTGCGCATGAACGATATTTCCGTGCCTTCCACCTACGGCCCCTCCGCCGACGAAGGCCGCATGTAAGCAGCAGTTGAATCCCCTATTGTTGTTGGCGCAGCGTCACATATCGCGTGATCACATAGCCAAGAGTGGCGCCCACGAATACATCCGATGGATAGTGCGCCCGGTCTGGCACGCGCGAAAAGCTGAACACCGTTGCGATGCCGTAGGCCATCCACGGCACCCATTTGTGATTGCCATACCGGTGCGCAATCACGGTCGCGATCGAAAACGCCCCCGCCGCATGTCCGGAGGGAAAACTGCTGCCCTTTCCAAATGGCGTCACGCTGCTTCGAAAGAACGAATGAGTGTAATCGGTGCCGGGTGGCATCGCGTTGGGCCGGATTCGTCGGCTCACCACCTTGATTAGCACATGAGGGATGGCGCTGTCCGCATAGGCCTCGCCTGCCAGCAGGGCAGTCTTCGCTGCATAATTGTCGTGCGTCACCACCCCAAAAATATAGAGTGACGCGGGCACAGCCGCCTCCATCGCTCCCGTGAACGCGCCATTGAACGTCTCATTAAATCGGTTGAAATCCGTCGTCGGCCCGAAATAACGCATCGTAGGCGGATCGGCTGCAATCAGCCCCGCCGTCGTTCCCACGACCGCAAAAGTCGGCACCAAGTGCTGGCCTCTTCCGAGGCTCAAAGGGTAGTTGTAGAAAACGTATTTTTCATCGCGAAGAATATTCCAGGGAAGCGTCTTCCATGAGACGTCGCCGTTGACCAGCGGCTCCGAAGCTGGCGGAATCGGTCTGCTCGATGAATAGTCGGCGTCCCGCACCGGCGAAAACGAGAACTTCGCCGCACGCGGCAAAACAACCTGTTGCGCACCCGTTGTAACCGGCGCACAAAGCACAAGCAGCAGTAACACTTGAGGTATCACGAAGAAGGGTTTTGCTCGTCTCATAGACATCCAATAGGGAGGCGCGCGTTACACCCCAGCCCCCCCAAAGCTGACCCATCCTGCTCCTCCCCGAAATCACCGGCAATACATGCTTTACCTACTTTTAGCACGCGGGTCTCCCTCATGCAGGAAGAGCCGATCCGTCAAAAAAGTGAATTGAACGTGGCCAAAGGTCAAACCAAAGGTCGAAAGAGTGTGCTTCTCAATGCGTCACAGCCAAAGCCGCTTCCTTCAGACAGAAAAGCCGCTGCGGCTCAGTTCACAGGCCTCGGTCGCGTTGCCGCAAAAGATTATTTCTGGTCGCCGCATGGCAATGCACTCTTGTTCAAGAGTGATCGGGCGCTCCTACGGGTCAACTTGCGTTCATCTCGTAAAGGAATATCTCGTCATCTAAGCGAAGCGAAGGACCCCTCTTTCACTTTTTTCCCACTTCAAAAATATGAAACAAGCGCCGCCAACGAATATTCGTCGGATGAATCACAGCCTTCGCGTAAGCGACAAAACGATCCCGCAAACGACCCGAATCCCATTCGCTTTCCGGCGCTCGGATCGACATATAAATAATCATCGGCGTCCCGATAATGCTCTCGCGCGATGTAAAACCCCAGTAGCGGCTATCGTTCGAATCGTCGCGATTGTCGCCCATCATGAAATATCTGCCGGCAGGCACGACCAGTTCGCCGTTAACGGTATTTTTCGCCAACTCACCGGCCCATTCCGGACGATCGACGAAATAGGATGTCATTTTCGCCGCATCGGCAGGAAAATTCTCCCGGGGTAACTGCTCATAGCCGGGGCTGTGCTGGACATATGGCTCGTCGAGAGCTTTGCCGTTCACGTAGACTGTGCCCGCTACGATTTTGATGTGATCTCCTGGTAATCCAATGCACCTCTTGATGAAGTCCGGGAATCCCTGATCGGCCAACGGAGCCTGGAAGACGATAATTTGCTGCCGCTTCGGGTCTCGCCACAGCGGCTCGCGTATCGACGTGAACGGAATTCCCACGTCATATCCGACCCGGCTCACGAGCAGATGATCGCCCACCAGGATGGTCGGCTCCATCGAAGCACTGGGAATCATCCGAGCCTGCGCAACACCCGCCTCGATTCCAATAAATGCGACGATCACCCAGAACCACGAGACGATCTCAACCCATACTTTCCGCCTGATCGTTTCTTGTTTTGGCACAATTCGTATTTCTTCGCTTTGGTCCATGTGCGGCCTCCTCTAATTCGCCGTCGGTTTCTCAATATGATCGATCACGATCGACCGCACCGGCCCCGTCGCGGACTCCAGCTTCAACCCAAGCTGGTCCCGCAAAATGTCTACGAACGATGGCACCGCAGGGTCGGTTGAAACGCCGCCGCGTAGTCCTTTAGGCAGATCGATCACGAAATCGAATTTGCCGGTCAGCGCTGTATGATCCACCACTGGCCGGTCGGCGTTTACGGGCGGCAGGAACGATAGATCATCTGCGATTTTCTGCATGGTGACGTCGCTCGCGCTTACTCGAACGCTGCCGTCGGGCATGTCCCGCGCAAGCATCAAGCCGCACGCCGCAAGCGACGCGCCGTTTGCATCCGTGCCTTGCGTCACGGAATGCGCAGGGTCGATGCAGGGATGCGAATCCGAATGGTTCACGAGCTGCGGGCCGGTCTTTCCGGCCGTTGCCAGCACCAAGTTCAGGATCGGTTGCACATGCGTCTCAAAATGCACAGCCAGCTTGAATCGATTTGCAAGCAGTGACTGCATCATCAGCCGCATCTGATCCTTTGTCGCACTGGCAGGCCCGCGCGCCTCGATATTGAAGCGCTCTGTTCGTGCCCACTTCGGAAGCGTGCTGCTCATCGCGATTTCCTCGCGAAGGTCAAGGTTGTATGCAAACAAAATAAAATCGGACACAGCGTGATTGCTCATTAAGAGAAGTCCTCCGGTCGGAGCATAAGAGTCGTCTGGCCCGAGCGGCACATTCGAACGGATAGGATCGCCGCGCGGTGGCAGCCCCGACGTATTCTGTCTCACCGACGCCACATCGAATGCCATCTTCCCGCCCGCCGCCTTTTCCCAATCTTCGCTCTGCGTCTGCGCCCACGTCGGCATCGCAATAACCACGCAGAAGATCCCAACAAGCCAAATCACTCGCCCAATTCCTCTATTCATCAGAAAATCTCCCGCCTCCCTCAGCAGCCACAATGGTCAGGTATTGCGTTAGTGGCAGAGCCACTCTTGGCTGTGAAGGTTACATCCCGTAACCAGCAATACCTGTAATCCCAGTTGGCGCCTTTTGCCGGCGCCGTTGCCGTTGCTTTACGTAGCGAGCGGCTTTTTTTTCGGCCGTCCCATTACCTCCTCGACTCCTCTAGTTCGCCGTCGGCTCCTCAATGTGATCAATCATGAGGAAATTCATCATCGCCGTATCTGGCTCCAACTTCAGCCCAAGCTGGTCTCTTAACGCCTCGATACAGCTCGGCCCGTCCGCTTGAGGTTGTCCCGGCTGCGCCTCAGGAGCAAAGGTCAACACATAATCGAATGCGCCCGACAATCCAGTGCCGTCAATCAACGGGCGGTCGATTCCGGTGCCCGCCCAGCGCGCCAGCGTGGACACAAGCTGTTGAATTGGCATGCTTCGGCCAATCACCTTCCATTCGCGGTCCGGCTGCTCTTGCATCCCGGCCCGACCGCAGATTCCAAACGGAAGTTTCGGGTTTGACTTCGGGGCAGGCGTCCCATCCGGGCATTCAGGTCCGGAATACGATTCGAAATCCGGCCCCAGCTTGCCGGACTTCGCCAGCACGACCTTGAACACGGGCACTTCTCGCGTTTCCCAGTGAACGGTCATCTTGAAGCGGTCCGCCAGCAGAGATTGCATCATCAGGCGCATCTGGTCCTTTGTGGCGTTTTCCGGCCCTCGCGCTTCAATGTCGAAATGTTCGTTCGCGGCCCATTTCGGGTAGGTCAGCCGTTCGCTTTGATCCGCAGTTAGCTTGTAAGCGAAGGAAATGTATGTGAGCACAGGCCTGTCCTCGGTAGAGAGCAGGCCGCCGGTTGGCTTGTACAGATCGCTACTGTCCAAAGGAAAGTTTGAACGCGGATAGTACACGCGCGAAGCCGGATCATACGGATGCCGTTTTATGGACGCCACATCGAATGCCATCTTCCCGCCCGCCGCAATCTCCCATTGCGGCGTCAATGACTGCTCGGATGCGGTTTGAGAAGGTGCTGAATTTACGGCAAGCATCGCAATCGCCAAAGGGAAAAGGGCAAATGGCAGAATCACGTTGCGCATAACGACTCGTTTCATTCGCAAAATCTCCCACGCAATCAATCTTCGCCGAGCGGCCGCCTTCCAGGCGGGCGCCGTTGCAATTGCTTTACGTAGCGAGCGGCTTTCTTTTCAGCCGCTCACTTCTCAAACTCCTCCGCATGATCGCGAAGCCACCGAAAATCTCGCCACTCGCCCGCTCTTCCTTTACCTCCTCTGCCTCCTTTACCTGCTCTGCCTCCTCTAGAACGCGAGAGATGCCCGGTATCTCTTGCAGGTTGGCCCGTGCGCCTTCTTAGTCGATTAATCCGGGTTCCAGATCGGGAAAAGTGGTTCTAATACGTTGTTCTCTATTGACTTGTGGATTAACATCCGGTACACTTGGCTTTGAGGTTTGGACATGAACGAACTGACTGAATGTAGCCAAGCATCGCCCCCTTCACCATGCCGCGAAATCGTCCCGGCGCCACAGACCCTTGCTGAAAACGAACCGGACCCGCCATCGAGCGCCACCGCCGCAAATGCCGGATCACTCGCAAATTACTAATCGACAGTCTGCCGATTAGAAAGCAATGCAAATCATTGAAAATAAAGATCGCGAGCAGTTCTAATCGACGGAAAAGGGGGAATTTTTAACGCGCAAATGGAGACACATCGATCCAGCCGGTTATAGCCAGCAAACTTCGTGGCTCGTATACTGGCCTCAGTGGTGGAGGTTCCTATGGCTGTCGTCGTTCAGGATGAGCTCAACGTATACGAATCGGCAGAAGCGCGATTTGAGGCCGCCGCTCAAAAGCTCGGCTTGGAAGAGGGCGTGTATCGCTATCTGAAATATCCGGATCGCGAAATCACGATTTACATTCCGGTCGCGCGCGACAGCGGCCACATGGAAATTTTCACTGGCTATCGCGTGCTGCACTCCAACGTCCGTGGCCCCGGGAAGGGCGGCATTCGCTTCGCGCCGAACGTTTCGCTGGATGAAGTTCGCGCCCTGGCTGCCTGGATGACCTGGAAATGCGCCGTGGTGAATATTCCGTTTGGCGGCGCAAAGGGCGGCGTGATCTGCGACCCCTCGAAAATGTCCAAAACCGAGCTCGAGCGCCTCACCCGCCGCTACACTGCGCAGCTCGCGGATTGGTTCAGCCCTGAGCGTGACATTCCGGCGCCGGACATCGGCACCAACGAGCAAACGATGGCTTGGGTGATGGACACCTACGCCATGCACGTGAATCAGGCGACGACGGCCGTTGTTACGGGCAAGCCGCTCGAACTCGGCGGATCGCAAGGCCGCCACGAAGCCACCGGCCGCGGACTGATGTTCTGCTGCCATAGCGTCGTCGCCAAACTCGGCCTGAGGCGCGAAAGCTGCCGTGTGATCGTGCAAGGATTCGGAAACGTCGGCTCGCAGGCGGCCTTGCTGATGCACGAAGCGGGCTATCGCATTGTCGGCGTGGCGGATATTCACGGCGGCCTCTACAACGAAGCCGGCTTCGATATACCGAAGCTCTTCGATTGGGTATACACGCAGCGCCGTCCGCTCCCGGAGTTTCCGGCAGGCGGCGAAAAGACATCGGCACAGGAAATCTTGTTCCGACCCTGCGACCTTCTCCTGCCCGCCGCAACGGAGAATCAAATTACGGCGCAAAATGCGCAGCGGCTCGATTGCCGTGTTTTATGCGAAGGCGCAAACGGTCCGACGACGTGGCATGCGGACCCAATCGTCGATAAGAAAGGAATTTTCGTGATCCCCGACATTCTGGGGAATGCGGGGGGCGTAACCGTCAGCTATTTCGAATGGGTGCAGGACCGCCAAGGATTTTTCTGGCGCGAGAGCGAAGTGAACGAGCGGCTGCAGGACGTGATGGACCGCAGTTTCGCCGAGGTAGTGCGCTACGCCGAAACAAATCACGTTTCGAATCGAACCGCCGCTTATATGGTGGCAATTCAGCGAGTGGCCCGGGCCCTCACCTTGCGCGGATTTTACGCCTGAGAAATCCCAAGAGCGCGGGGTCAAGTCGATCGGAAAGCGTTTACCCCCACAGTTCTATTGCGGACGATTTCAGGAATTTTTTTCCTTCCATTCGCCCTGCGAAGTGGGTATCGTGTCCGCACTCCCAAGGGCTACATCTTGCACAACTGCTCCATTTCGCCTGGCACGCACAAGCCGGAATCCGAACATCGGCGCGATATCTGCTTGGCTGGACAATGGCTGCGGGAACGTGGCTTTGTTCCGTCAACGGACGGAAACATTTCGCTTCGCTTGGACCCGCACAGAATTCTTACAACGCCCACCTGTGTGAACAAAGGGCTGATGGAGCCGGATGATCTAATCATCACCGGGCTTGACGGCAACAAACTGAGCGGCGAGCGGGCACCATCGTCGGAATTGGGAATGCACCTCCTGATTTATCGCTGCCGGCCGGACATTCATGCCGTCTGCCATGCCCATCCTCCGGTTGCGAGCGGCTTCGCAGCCGCCGGAGTTTCGCTGAATAAAGCGCTTCTCTGCGAAGCCGTCTTTTCGCTCGGCACAATCCCGGTGGCGCCCTACGCGATGCCCGGCACGCCGGCGCTTTCCGCCGCCCTGGAGCCTTTCGTGCATGGCCACGATGCCATTTTGATGGGCAATCACGGCGTAGTTGCCTATGGAACGGACCTTTTCACCGCGTTCGGGCGAATGGAGGCAGTGGAGCATATCGCGCGTGTAACGCTCGTCACCGAGTTGCTCGGCAAGCAGAACTTGCTTTCCGCTGCCGACGTCTCGCAGCTGCTGGCGCTGCGGGCACGCGCGGGCATCGGTCCTCCCGTCACCGCGCATGCCGAGGCGCTAGTTACGTCCGATGCGAATGAGACCGAGCGCATCACGCTGACACGCCAGGAATTGGACGCTCTGATCGACGACGCGCTGCGGAATCATCGATCGCGACAGTAGCGTTCGTTCGCGCGAGATGGTTAATCGGCGATCGTCACGTAACGAGTTTTCCCGCTGAAGTGGATTTCCTTCACTGCACCTTGTTCCGCGAGAAGGTTTGAATACGGCGATTTTTGGGCCGAGTCCTTCCATTGCACGTTTGCCTGCGCGACGGTTTTACCGTTTTGAAGAAATATCACTTTCGTGTCGCCGGCCTTCACGGTGCATGTGCCGGAGCGATGGAAGTGCCGCCCAGCGTGACTGGAGTCATAACATTCAATGTGGTTGAGACGTCTCCCTTGCTGGCCGCAGTGTTCGCAGGAACGGCCGAAGATGCGAAGAACATCAGCGCAAATACAACAAACGCAATCGACGATCTAAAGGTGTTGCGGGACATATTTTCTCCTTTTGGAAAGTGCTGCCAGCGATAAGACGCTGCAACATCGCGCAAAGGAGCAAGCCGGCACAATGTTTTTACAAAACAGCGACTTGCGCGTGATCTTTCGCTTCGCCCCATAAAATATGGCGTTTTGCGGCGTCGATCTATCCGCTTCTGGCGCCAAAGTTTCCTTGTTCTACGGATTTTTGTAGAATTTCAAGACTCCGAAATCTCATAGAGTGTTGGTTTTTATTTTTGCTCCTTCATTCTGCAGATCCGAAGTCGTGCCCCGATTTGTTTCGTGTGTTCGTTGACACATTTTTTGTGCTAACCGATAATCGCTGCTCATGATTGGAATGCTCCGCGGCACGCTGCTGGAAAAACGCCCCAACCAAGTCCTGCTGGACGTGGCTGGTGTGGGGTATCAGGTGCAGATTCCGCTTTCCACGTTTGCAAGCCTCGGCGCGCTGCACCAGGAAGCGACGCTCCTGATTCACACGCATCTGCGCGAAGACGCGCTCTTGCTTTACGGATTTCTCACCGCGCGCGAAAAACAGTGTTTTGAGTTGCTCATCTCCGCTTCAGGTGTCGGGCCGTCACTCGGCCTGAAAATTCTCTCCGGGATGGGAATGGACGACTTGGTGCCGGCCATCCGCAAAGGTGATATCGCACAACTTGTGCGTATTCCCGGCGTCGGAAAAAAGACAGCGGAACGAATTGTGGTGGAGCTACGCGACAAGCTCGCCGCCGTGGACGTTCCGGGCAGCGGAAAGCCTGCGACTCGTTCGCAGCTTGAGGCAGACGTCGGATCGGCTTTGATTAATCTCGGCTATGATCCGCGAGCCGTGGAAAGGGCCATCGAAAAAGCACGATCCGCTCATGGTTCGGATTTCGAGGCTCTGCTTCGAGCTTCTCTGCAAACCCTCGGGGCCGCGGCCATGCAGAAATCCGCGCACGCCGGGATCGAATAATCTCCGATGACCGAAACGCGCAACCGAATCATTTCCGGCAAGGCTTTTGATGAAGACACGCGTCTCGACGCCAGCGTTCGGCCGATCAGTTTCGCCGACTACATCGGTCAGGATCGCGTGAAAGAGAACCTGCAAATTGCGGTGCAGGCGGCGCGCGCTCGCGGCGAAGCTTTGGATCACGTTCTCCTGTACGGGCCTCCGGGGCTCGGCAAAACCACGCTTGCGCAAATTCTTGCAAATGAGATGGGTTCGGCCATCAAGGTCAGCTCGGGGCCGCTGCTCGAGAAAAAGGGCGATCTGACGGCTGTCCTCACGTCGCTTGATCCGCGCGACTTTTTCTTTTTGGACGAGATCCACCGCCTGCAACCGTCGCTGGAGGAGATTCTTTATCCCGCGATGGAGGATTTTCGCGTGGACCTGATCATTGGACAGGGCCCCGGTGCGCGAATCCATCCGTATCAGTTGAATCATTTCACGCTGATCGGCGCGACCACGCGAGCGGGCCTGATCATGGCGCCTCTCCGTTCGCGTTTTGGCATCGTTCATCGCCTCGAATTTTATACGCCAGAGGATTTGCTGCGCATCGTCACGCGGTCGGCTGGAATTTTCGGCATCACGATTGATCGCGACGGGGCGCTCGAAATTGCGCGGCGCAGCCGCGGCACTCCGCGCGTCGCAAATCGTTTGCTAAGGCGCGTCCGCGATTACGCGGAAGTGCGCGCGCGGGGACATATTACTCTTGGCGTTGCTCGGGACGCGCTGGCGATGCTAGGTGTTGACGAACACGGCCTGGACGACACCGACCGGAACCTGTTGCTTGCGATCATTCAGAAATATTCGGGCGGGCCGGTTGGGTTGAACACGTTGGCGGCTTCGCTAAGCGAGGAAGAGGACGCAATCGAGGAGATCTACGAGCCTTACTTGATGCAACTTGGACTGATCGATCGCACACCGCGAGGACGCGTCGCAACCGCCCTCGCCTACAAGCACTTTGGGCTCGACGAGCCGCGACGACAGCCTGGTCTCTTCTGAAATCAATCCCGGCCGATGCGGAAGACGCTCTCCGTGCCCTCCGCATGACGGGCCTGGTCGCGACAATCCCGAAGACTCTTATTGTTTGGCAGTCGTGGCGGCGCCCGTGCGCGCCTGGCGTTCGCGCGTGAGATGCGGCACGACACCGATGATCCTTTCGATCAGCATGAGTTGGCCGCGATGGTGCATCTCGTGTTCCTTAGCACTGAGCAGCATATCGAAACGAGTCCGTGACGCAGGGCTTCCTCCGGGCGGCATCGAAATGCTTTCCGCCAGAAAATCGTCACTGAGCCCCTCAAGCCATGCGGCCCATGTCTCGCCGTTAGTGCGCAGCAGCTCGACGATCTCCGCTTTCGTACGCGGTTTTTTCTCTTCCGTGGCCATTCGCTGCATCATCGCTGGAAAGTCGAAGCCAGCGAGCGTCGATAACCTCTGCTTGGCGTGAACCTCTTCCTGAAATGTTGTACCGATTGCGATGTGCGTGAGCAGCTCTGCTACGCTCCGTGTATCCGGCGCGGCCCGAAAACCGTACTTGTCTTCGGGAATGTCTTCAGCGATCTGTAGCGTATTCTTACGGACAGTGCGAGAACTTGCAGCCAGCTGTTTTCCTCCGTAATGGTTCACGGAACCTCTCCTTAATCGATTCGAAATCATCTTCGGGACCATGGGGTGGCCCCACATCTTGGCATCAGATGCGCTATTCCGGATTCAGACGCACAGAATTGCAAAATTCTTCTAATCACGGCTCACCGGACATCTCGCAGAGCCTTGAGACCGTATTCCAGTTGCGAACCGTGGTTTTCTGGCCAAGAACTTTATCCAGCAAGCAGAGCTTCGAATTGCCAAATCCTTTTGGACAATGGAGATAGAGTTCCCGGCCGGCGACATGGAAACGTTCGGAGCCGGTGTCCATAACGCCAAGAGCAGCCAGCGCTTTGGCGTTCGGCTCTTGCTGTAGAAAAGTAACCGCCAGCCGGGCGATCTCAATATGGGCTTCTTTCAGAAATGGATTGCCTGTGCGGATTGCTGCAAGTTGGGTGGCGGTTCTGACGATCACGGTGATTGGCAGGCGCGATTCGCCGGCGAGCCGCTTTTCAAGCCGCTGTGACCATTGATCGGCAGATCCGGCTGCGCCGAAAACGAGATTTCCGCTCTGGACATAAGTCCGCACGTTGCTTCCGCCAAGCTCGGAGCAGATTGCGCGTAGGCGATCCATTTTCAGCGTGTTGTCGCCGACATTGACGCCGCGCAGAAGCGCGATGAAAGTTACGGGAGGACGCGCCATCAAAATTCACCACGACCAACTTGGCAGAACTCATCGTCGCAAGCAACAGTCTACTTGGTGGATATGGCCAGGCGGAGTCTTCGGAGGAATGGTTCCGGGCTAGTGCGTAACCTCGGCTGGCTCCGCGTAACCTTGAAGGCGATGGATGGCCAGGCCAGCCTGCACGGCAATCACCGCGAATACGTTGAGATGTTCTACCGTGAACATTCCGCGCTTCGAGAGATTGTCCACATAGAGAAGTCCGCGGACGCGATTGGCCATTCCCAACGGTGCGCACATGGCGGATTGGATTCCGGCATTGACGACGCTGCTGGTAGCGGCGAATCGCGAATCGGCCTGGCCATCGGTAACAAGCAGCGGCATTCCTGACTTCATTACCTGGCGGATGATGGTGCGGGAAATGATCAGTTGCGGAGCCGTCGATTCACGTGCTGCGTCTGCCTTGTAGCGAATGACGGCGGGCTTGAAGTTGTAGTCTCCCTTGGCAAGATCTGTCTTCGCCGCGTGATTGTCATCGAGCAGCATGCTGTAAGCGCGCTCGGCGCCCGCAATCTCGAGAACCAGGTCGAGAATCCGGTGGGTTAGCTCGTCCACGCGCTCGATTTGGCCGAGTGCCTGATTCGCCCGATACAACACCTTTAGCAGCCGGTTTTCCTCTTCAAGCGACTGGACGCGTGACTGAGAAGGCGCGGCGTGGCCCTTTGCATCGGTCGCCAGAAGCGCTCCCACAGGTTCTACGGACATGAAGGAACTTGAGTAGGAACTCTCTCCCACTAACTTTGCGACGCCGCCAGGCAGCGTGGACGTGCCGTAGCTCATGATTTTGCGTTCAGCCGAATCCTCGAAGCGCAGGCGAAACATTCCGATGGAAATCTCGTCGTTCGAGGCCAGCAGGGCTTCCTTCGTGGCTTTGCCGTTTATCTTGATTCCGTTGGCGTTGCTGCGGTCGATGATTTCCCATCGGGAGTCGGGATTCGCGCGCACAACGGCATGAAGTCGCGAAATGTCAGGATCATCGAGTACCAGATCGCTCGATTTGCCGCGGCCGATGGAAAGGGGTCTGTCTCCGGTCAGCTCGAGCACTTGAGAATGGCGGTCGGCGTGATGAATGACGAGTCGTGGCATTTATATTTACCAATTTAATCGTACAAGAAGACGGCGCGCGCTAGTGGCCGCAGAGTCGGTTTTTGTTCAAACGAAAAACAGTACTTCGGAACAGGAGGCACCCGCATAAAATATCGCAATACGATATAATAAAAGTATGAAGAAGCAAGCTGCCAAGCGGCGATCCAGCGCCGCCGAGAAGAAGCCGATAGAGGGCATCGTCCAAGACCTGGCGTGGTTTCGCTATGAATTGCGAAAATTCCTTCGATTTAGCGAACGCGCGGCGAAAGGCGAAGGGCTGACGCCGCAGCAACATCAATTGCTGCTCGGAACGATCGGCTTCAACGGCACGCGCCGCGCCACCATTTCCGAACTCGCCGAGTTCTTGCAGGAGCGGCACAATTCCGTGGTCGAGCTGGCCGACCGCGCGGTTCGGAAGGGCCTGGTGAGGAAGGATCACGACTCGGGTGATCGCAGGTACGTCTACGTATCTCTTACACCGCGCGGCGAGAAGATCCTTTCTAAGCTTACGAAACTGCATCGCGCAGAGGTCGAACGTTTGCGAGCCGGATTGTTGAATGGCGCGAAACCCGAGCCGCGCGGAAGCCGTGCGGCATAACAAGAGCTAAGAGCACAGTTCTATGGCCAAAATTCCGGAAGAACGTTATCGACTGCTGCGTAGATACCTGCCGCTTGTGCATCAGGATCTGAGCGCGACGTATTCGCGAAATCTCCATAAATGGCTGCTCATCGCCCCGGTCATCGGTGTGATCACAGGGCTGGGTATCACAGGAATCGCCGCGCTGGTTCTTCGAGTGATATGGCCGGTTACTCTGGATTATTTTCTTCATCACGTCTGGGTGATTGTGCCGGTCGTTACAGCGGCATTTGCCGTGACGGGATTGATCATGCAGTTCCTTACCCCGAATCCCGACGAGCATTCCACGGAAGAGATCGTTAAGTCCTATCACGAACATCAGGGCGATATCGACATGCGCCCTTTCTTCGCGAAGCTCTTTGCCGCAGTGACGACCGTGGGATTCGGTGGCAGCGCGGCACTTGAAGGTCCAAGCATTTACGGTGGCGGCGCGATCGGTTCGTGGCTGTGGACAAAAATGGGCCGCTTTCGCCTCAGTCCGCGCGACCGCAGAATCATGCTGATCAGCGGTGCTGCCGCGGGCATGGCGGCAGTATTTCGTGCGCCGCTCACCGGTCTCGTCTTTGCCCTGGAAATGCCTTACAAGGACGATCTGGCGCACGAAGCGCTGTTGCCGTCGCTCATCGCATCGGTGGTGTCGTTTGTCACGCTGGCATCTTTTATGGGGCCGCAACCCATTTTCGATTTTGGAAGCGCTCATTCCTTTGGTGGAAAGGATCTGATGTGGTGCGCCGTGCTGGGCGCCGTGATCGGACTGGTTGGTATGGTCTTTTCCATCACCTTCCGGCATGCACGCAGCTTCTTTGTGAAATGGGCAGTGCCGCACTGGACGAAGCTCACGATCGGAGGATTTCTCACTGGTCTGTGCGGTTTGATCTTCGTCCTGATTTTTAAGGACGGGCTCGTGCCGCTGGGGCCAAACTACGAAGCGGTCGGTTTAATCCTAGGGGCGCAGCATAGTGGCGCAGAGCTTGTCGCTTTTGCGGTTTTCAAGTTGGCGGCGACGCTCTTCTCGTTGGCATCCGGCGGTGTGAGCGCGATGTTCGTGCCGTTATTTCTGACCGGAGGGAGCCTCGGCACAGCCTTCGGGCAGGTGCTGCACAGCGGCTCCGTGGAACTTTATGCAGCGGTCGGCATGGCGGCATTTATCGCCGCGGGCTATAAGACGCCGCTTGCTGCCGTCACGTTTATTGCAGAGGCGACGGGCGGGCACGCGTTCATCATTCCCGCCCTGATCGGAGCCGCCGTGGCATATGCTGTCTCTGGCGATTCATCCGTTTCTGGCGATCAGCGGCTGCATGAAAGAATCGACGGTAACGAATCGCATGCAGCCGCCGGCCTTCTGAACGAAGCGAATGAATAGATTCCCGGTGCGCTACATGCGAAAGACACCAAATTTGCTTTCAGGAATCGGCGCGTTGATTGCAGCCGATAGCCCGAGGCCAAGAACGTCGCGCGTCTCGGCAGGATCGATGATGCCATCATCCCAGAGGCGAGCGGTGGCGTAATAAGAGTCGCCCTGCTCCTCATATTGCTTGCGAAGGGGCGCTTTGAATTGTTCTTCTTCCTCTTTGCTCCACTGCTTGCCTTGCGCCTCGAAATTATCGCGTTTTACGGTTGCCAGAACAGACGCTGCCTGTTCGCCGCCCATCACGGAAATGCGCGCATTCGGCCACATCCACAGAAATCGCGGCTGATAAGCGCGTCCGCACATCGCGTAGTTTCCCGCCCCGAAGCTGCCTCCCACGATCACCGTAAATTTTGGAACGGCCGTGCTCGCGACAGCCGTCACCATCTTTGCGCCGTCTTTGGCGATGCCGCCCGCTTCGTATTTGCGTCCGACCATGAAGCCGGAAATGTTCTGCAGGAAAACCAAGGGAATTCGCTGCTGCGAACACAGCATAATGAAGTGCGTGCCTTTCAGCGCGCTTTCGGAAAACAAAATGCCGTTGTTCGCGACGATGCCGACCGGGTATCCATGGATATGCGCAAAGCCGGTGACGAGCGTCGGCCCGTAGAGCTGCTTGAATTCCTCGAATTCGCTGTCGTCGACGAGTCGCGCAATCAACTCGCGCACGTCGTAGGCGCGTCGCAGGTCCGACGGCACTACGCCGTAAATGTCTTCCGGCGCGAAACGAGGCTCGCGCGTTTTCCGCAGCTTCAGGCTCGTTTTCTTGATGTAGTTCAGGTTCGCGGTGATTTCGCGTGCGATGGCGAGCGCATGCCTGTCGTTATCGGCCATGTAATCGGTCACGCCGGAAATTCGCGAGTGGACTTCGGCGCCGCCAAGCTCTTCGGCGGTAGAGACCTCGCCCGTCGCGGCTTTCACAAGTTGCGGCCCACCGAGGAAAATCGTGCCCTGGTTCTTCACGATCACCGATTGATCGGACATCGCCGGAATGTATGCGCCGCCTGCAGTGCACGATCCCATCACCACGGCGATTTGCGGAATTCCCGCCGCAGACATGCGCGCCTGATTGTAAAAAATGCGGCCGAAGTGGTCGCGGTCGGGGAAGATCTCGTCCTGATTGGGCAGGTTCGCGCCGCCGCTATCGACCAGATAGATGCATGGCAGGCGATTCTCCATCGCGATTTCCTGCGCGCGCAGATGTTTTTTCACGGTAATCGGGTAGTACGTGCCGCCTTTGATGGTGGCGTCATTGGCGACGATCACGCACTCGCGTCCCGAGACGCGGCCAATGCCCGTAATCATTCCCGCGGACGCGATATTTTCTCCGTACATGCCGAAAGCGGCGAGCGGCGAAAGCTCAAGAAAGTGCGAATCGGGATCGATCAGGGTTTGGACCCGGTCGCGCGGCAGGAGTTTTCCGCGACCGAGGTGTTTCTTGCGCGCAGCCTCGCTGCCGCCCATTTTGGCAGCGTCGATCTTTGCGTGCAGTTCCTTGGTGAGACTCTTTAGTGCCGCTGCATTCGCTTTGAACTTTTCCGATTTCGGATCGAGAGAGCTTGTCAGAAGGGGCATGAAAAATGGCTCATGGATGGCGGCGTCTCGCCGCGAACGAAGTTTCGCATTTGATGAGGCGCGTTTGCAATATGGGTGATCTGCGGATCGACGCCACACAAACGGACAGAGAAGGGCATAGACATCGCCGCGCCGTTTTTGGGATACTTTCGTGTTTCAGTCGCGGGCGCCGCCTACTCCGCGCCACATTAATCTAGGGAAGATATCGATGAATGCAAATCGCCGTTTGGCTTTCAGCTTGACGATACTGTTCGCGGCCGTCGCGTGCGCTGCCTTGTTTGCCTCGCGCCCTGCGCCGACGCGGGCTGCGCAAATGCACATGCCGGCGCAGAAGACGGCTACCGCATCCCAGGGTGACGTCGAGCGTGGGCGCTATATCGTCGAGGACGTGGCTATGTGCGAGGAGTGCCACACGCCGCGCGATGCCAACGGCAACCTCGACGAATCGCGGCAATTGCAGGGCGCGCAGATCTGGATCCAGCCCGTGCATACGATGACGAACTGGGCGAATCGTGCACCTGGAATCGCCGGTTTTGTGGGATTCACGGACGCCCAGGGCGAGGATATTTTCGAGCGCGGCATCGGACCAAACGGCCTGCCGATTCAGCCGCCGATGCATATCTACCACATGAGCCAGTCGGACGCGCTCGCCGTAATCGCATATCTGCGTTCGCTGCCCGCAGTCTACTCACGGTAAATCCTTAACAGTCGTCACGAGTCCCAATCGCGGTCACCGGGAACTCGGCCCGGTATAATCGGGAGCGATGTTTGCGCTGTTCCGGGATGCGGCGAATTGGCTCTTGGGCCCCGAGAAGCCCCGCGAGGGGCAGGGCGGGCATCTTTGGGCGCGATGGATTTTTCTGCGCTGGCTGGGATTTATATATTTCTCTGCCTTTTACGCTCTCCTTTTTCAAATTAAGGGATTAATCGGGCCGAATGGCCTCCTTCCGGCTGGCGACTATCTGGAGGCCGTCGGGCACGCGTTTCCGTGGTCGAAATTTGACTTCGCGCCGACTCTCTTTTGGCTCGCTTCAAGCGACCGCGCCCTGATGACCGTGATGTCGATCGGGCTTATCGCTTCGCTTCTGGCCTTGCTCAATTTGTGGCCGCGCGCGTCGCTGTTGATTTGTTTCGTCTGCTTCGTCTCGTTCGTCAGCGCGGCACAGGATTTTTCCGGCTACCAGTCCGACGGAATGCTGCTGGCGGCGGGCTTTATCTCACTGTTTTGTGCGCCGCCCGGATTCAGACCGGGACTAGGCCGGGCACATCCGGCATCGCGAGCCAGTCTATTTTTGCTGCGATGGGAGTGGTTTCGGATCTACTTCGAATCCGGCGTAGCCAAATGGACGGGCGGCGATCCTTCCTGGCGAAATTTCACCGCGATGGATCAGTATTATCAGAATGGCCCGCTGCCGACGTGGATCGGGTGGTACGCGCAGCACCTGCCGCACTGGTTCCAGGCCTTTAGCACGGGCCTCACGCTTGCTATGGAACTCGTCATCGTCTGGATGATGTTCCTGCCGCGCCGCTTTCGCATCATCTGCTTCTGGATTGTGACGCCTTTCCAGATCGGCATCATTCTCACGGCGAACTACACTTTTCTGAATTACATCGTGCTTGCCCTCGGATTTCTCCTGCTGGATGACCGCTTCGTTGAGTGGATCGTGCCCGGCAGCCTGCGCAGGCTTGTCGATAGGACGCAGAGCGCACCGATCGATCAAGGCGCTGCTCCCGGCTGGCGCGCTGAATGGCGCGAGCGGCTAAGAGCAGTGGGCATGGTAATCGCGGGATTGTGCCTTGGGCTCGTTCTTTTCGTGACCACCGGAAAATTGCTCGAGGAACTCGCTCCCCTGAGCTTTCATATGCCTGCCTATCCTGCCGCGTGGATCGAGCAGTTGCGCATCGCCAATGACTATCATCTCTTCGGCACCATGACGCCCACGCGCGAGGAGATCGAATTTCAGGGCACGCGCGACGGAAAGACTTGGATTCCCTACAAATTCCGGTACAAGCCGCAGGATTTAGATAAAGCCCCGGGAATTTACGCGCCCTATCAGCCCCGCTTCGATTGGAATCTGTGGTTTGCCTCGCTCGGATCGTGGCCGGATTACCGCTTTGTCGTGTTCACAGAGGAGCGGCTGCTCGAGAACGATCCCGACGTCCTTGCACTGTTCGCGGGCAATCCATTCCGGAACAATCCCCCGGTCCGCGTTCGATCGGTAATCTACCAATATTGGTTCACATCATTGAAGACGAAGCGTGAGACTGGCAACTGGTGGCGCCGGGAACTGCTCGGCCAGTATGCGCCCACGCTGGAGCATGAACCGGACGGATCGATTCAATTATTGCCGATGACGTCGATGCCGCTCCAAGGCAGCAGCGATCGTAATCAGTAAGATGCGGCTCCGAGCGCTTAGCAGGCTGTCGCTAAGAAGGAGCGCGGAGTCTGGTTCGAATGCGGTGAATTAACCGCCTTCCTCGGCGGATTTCGCTCCAGCCACAACAAATAGTTCTCGCGCATTTGAGCCAGATGATGCGGGATGTGCTGTTCCTGAAGCTCGACCCACTGTTCCAGATCGATTTCGCCGGATTTGGAATGGACGATCGAGTGCGACCATACCGGTTCGGGTACCGTGACGAGAAGTTGATAAGTCGTCCGGCGAAGGCGACGGATGATTTCCAGAGCTTCGCGCGTGCTTTGATGAAAATAGCCGAGCGAATCGGCCCAGCGCGCGGCATCGAATTCAACCGGGGCGATACCCGGCTCCGCGATGAAGTGGCGGCAGAAGATGTATGCGCTGGCCTCGCTATCGGCCAGGTGCAAAATGATCTCGTGAATGCTCCAACGCTGCGCCGACGGCTTGTACAGCCACATCTTTCGTGGGAATTCGCGCAGCGCGGCGCACAGCAGCGCCGGAGAGCGGCCGAAGGACTCCAGAGTTTTGCGGCGTTCACTGCCGATGCTCATAGGACATTCCTACCTTGTTGACCTTAGACGCGGTAGTCCCAATTTGGCTGCTTGAATTGAGCTACAGCGCGGTTTGAAATGAAATTGGGCTGGTAGCAGAGGGTACGCAGCGAGTCGCGCGTTTGTTCCGTTCGATGTTGCAGCGGCTACGGAAATTCGGAGGCGTGCTATTCCGAATGGCGTATTTCGGCAGCTGCCTGCGGTGCCGTCTTGCGGCTGCGCCAGTATGCCAGCCATTCGCCTACTAGGTACAGCGAACCGGTTGCAAACACAGCGTCTTCGGGCGAAGCCAGTTCCAGCGCTCGCTCAAGAGCCCGTTGGGGGTCGGCTTCGATTACGAAAAAAGGTGCGAGGTGCCCGGTCATTTCCGCCAGCACTTCCACGGTAATGGCTCGCGGTTGGCGCGGAGCCGTAAGGATGACCTGTTCAGCGTGGGGAAAGAGCAGCCCGGCGATTTCGTCCACGGCTTTGTCTCGAACCGTGCCGTAAACCAGAAAGATTCGGCGCCCCGCGAAGTTTTCCTTCCAGAATTTCACGAGTTCGCGCGCCCCCGCGGGATTGTGTGTGCCATCCAGATATACGGCGGGGTGATCCGAGAGCTTTTCTAGCCGCCCCGGCCAGCGAACGGAACGGATCCCGAATTCAATGTTTTCATCGTTCACAGGGAAGCCCAGCTCGGCCAAAACCCGCGCAGCCGTGGCGGCCGCGAGCGCATTGCGAATCTGAAAACGGCCGGGCAGCGACGGTTCCAGGCGCAGCATGCCTCCGCCACCGCGTCGGGACGCCACCATTGCCGGATAGCGGCCATCTATCGAATGTGTGAATTTCACGCGATAGGTCGTATCGACTTCGATCAGGCGAGCGCCGAGCTGGCGGCAGCGCTCAGCGACCACCGTGCGCGCTTCTGGTCGTTCCGCGGCACCTACGACGGTGATGCCGGGCTTGATAATTCCGGCCTTTTCCGCGGCGATCTCCGCGATCGAACTTCCGAGAAAGCTCTCGTGGTCAAAATCGATGGAGGTAATGACGCCGACGGCCGGCGTCACGATATTCGTCGAATCGAGCCGGCCGCCGAGGCCCACCTCGTAGACCGCAAAATCCAGCTTCTTTTCGGCAAAAACAACAAAGGCCATTGCCGTGATGCACTCGAAGTAAGTCGGGTGCGCCGCGAGGGCGCCGGACGCCATCAGTGACTCGATTTTGGAATGCACCAGCGTCCATGCGGCCGCGAAATCGTCGTCGGAGATATTCTCGCCCTTGATCCGAATGCGTTCATTCACGCGTTCAAGATGTGGAGACGTGTACAGGCCCGTACGCAAGCCGGCTACACGCAAGATCGATTCGAGCATCGCAGCAGTTGAACC
This sequence comes from uncultured Acidobacteriota bacterium, assembly GCA_963753205.1. Classification (GTDB taxonomy): domain Bacteria; phylum Acidobacteriota; class Terriglobia; order Acidiferrales; family UBA7541; genus Palsa-295. The sequence continues at coordinate 149,514 of CAVWBL010000018.1, forward strand.
CTTGCCATTGGTTCCGGCGATATGAGCGCAAGCGACGGCACGGTGAGGATTGCCGAGCGAGGCGCAGAGCGTTTCGATGTTTTTCAGGCCGAATTTCTGAATTTGTGCTCCCGTCGCGGAGCTTTGCGCGGGTTGGCGCGGCGCGGACAGTTCTCTGCCAAGGGCGAGCAGAGCGCGAACAGACTCTTCGTAATTCATTTTTAATCGAGAAAGAAGCCGAAAGCGTGCGAAAGGTAGCCTTTTAGGTCTTTGCGCGGCACGACGGCATCGAGGAAGCCATGTTCCAGCAGGAATTCGGCGCGCTGAAAGCCTTCGGGCAGCTTTTGTCGGATCGTTTGCTCGATTACGCGCGGACCCGCGAAGCCGATGAGCGCTCCCGGCTCGGCAATATTGAGATCGCCAAGCATTGCATAACTGGCCGTAACGCCGCCCGTCGTCGGATCGGTGAGAATCGAGACGAACGGCACACGCGCTTCATCGAGGCGGGCCAGAGCGGCGGACACCTTGGCGAGCTGCATCAGGCTGACGGTACCCTCCATCATCCGCGCTCCGCCTGAGCACGATACGATGATAAGCGGCATCTTCTTCTCGATGGAACGTTCAATCGCTCGCGCGACTTTTTCCCCGACAACGGAGCCCATCGATCCGCCGATAAATCCAAATTCCATCGAGCAGCAGATCACGGGACGGCCGTCGAGCCGTCCCTCCGCCGTGAGGATCGCATCGCTCATTCCTAGCTTGTTCTTTGCATCCTTTAGCCGCTGCGCATACGCTTTCGTATCGGAAAAATGGAGAGGGTCGCTCGATGCGAGATCGGCATCGTGCTCGATGCCGGGAGTATTCTCGTCAAGAAGGAGCGCCAGGCGATCGCGGGCGCCGATGCGAAAGTGATATTCGCATTTAGGGCAGACGTTCAGGTTCTGCTCGAGATCCTTCTTCCATATCGCCGCCCGGCAGGACGGGCATTTCTCCCATAGTCCTTCCGTGCGGACGCGTCGCTCGTCCACCGGAGTGGGGTTTTCAATCGGCTTTTTGTCGCGCTTAAACCAAGACATGTTCGGGATAATCGATGCCCGTGGCTCCGGGCAGCCCAGGCTAATAATCGATTCCTCGTTGCGCCAGGATCCCCTTCGTATAAGGGTGTTTCACTTCGCGCATTTCCGTTACGAGATCCGCAGCCGCCACCAGCTTCGGGTGAGCATTGCGTCCAGTACATATCACGTGTATTCGCTCCGGCCGCGCCGCCAGCGAAGACGCCACCTGTTCCGCGTCCAACATCTTATAGCTGATCACGTAATTGATCTCATCGAGCACCACGAGATCGTATTTTTCGCTATAAATCTGTTCCCGTCCAAAGCGCCAGGCTCCTTCGCAAAGGCGAATATCCTCGGGATCCGCTTCCGCGCCGCCGATTTTCACGAAGCCCCGACCCATAGGCCGAATCTCGAACTTATCGGCACCGAGCATCTCGGCCGCGTCGAGCTCGCCATAATGCCATGAGCCCTTGATGAACTGCACCATCAGCACGCGCAGCCCCTGACCGACGGCGCGGAAAGCGGTGCCGAGCGCGCAAGTCGTCTTGCCTTTGCCCGCTCCCGTATAGACGATCAGCAACCCTTTGTCTTCCGGCATCCCGATTCGCGCCCCGCTGGGACAGTTTGCCACACCGGCCATGCCCGAACAAAAGTGAAAGCTTGGAAAGCGTTGCTGTCATCCCCTGTTTCGGTAAGCGCGGGCGAGAGCCGCCCGCAGCGAGATCAGCCTTGCGGCTTCACTTTCTCGGTGCCTTTAGGCCAGTGTGGCTTAAACCTCGAATCGGGAATATTCGGATTGCGAACCATTTTCGTATACCGAATGGTGAGGTAGTCGCCGCCATTTTCAGTGAACTGCTGTTGGTCAGGCAACCAGGTCGCCTCGTCCAGCCAGATCTGAATCTTGGAGAACTGCTTGAGCACAGCCGCCGATCGCGGCGTCAAGTCAAGTAATGCGTCTTTCTTTCCGCCGATTGTGTCTTCGCCGGCGTATTTGATCTGGAAGCCTTTTCGCAGTTCGTTGCCGGACGTCCCAAATCCTAGGAGCAGGAATTCGTCGGCCAGATCGCGATTTTTGCCGAGGTTATATTCCTCGACTTGATTCAAGCCTGGCGTATAGACGTAGATGTTGTCCCCATTGCGCAGTATCGTTCGCGAATCGGGCGCGCTCATCTGAAGCAGCATCTTGTCGCCGCGCACAAGCAGCGTACCGCTTTCGGTCGAGCGGTCGTTCACAACGACGGTCACCTTGGTGCGTTCAACGTCTGCCGAGAGGCTGTGAAAGTTCTTTGCGGAACGGTCAAGCTGCGTAAGGATGGCGTCCAGCGTAAGTCCGTGGCCCTGTCCGGCAAAGATTTGCCCTGCAGCCAATACGGCGAAGAGAGCGCAGCCCGCCGTATATTTCAGCAATCCCTTCACCTGCAAACGTTCCTCCATCTTGCACGTTTAAGACTGGGCAAACGCCGCTTTCATAATAGCACAGCGGTGCGGAGCGCTTCGGGCGGGCGAGTAGACGATTATGGCTCTGTGCGAAGCGTGACATCGTAATCGAGCACAGTTCCATCGCTTGCGCGGACGAATTCGATTTTCTCCACTTGGAAGGTGCGGTCTTGGAGAGCTGGAACCGTGCGGGCCAGAATGTCATGCGTGCCGCGCTCGAGTTCCGGAGTGTTCTTTGATGCGCGCTTCTCGGGCGGAAGAAGCCGTGCATCCACGCGATAAACGGCTTCGCTGGTTGCGGCATCTTCCGAAATCAATTGCACTTGCGAGCTTGCTGGAACCGTCGGGCGTGGACCGTCTTGGAACCAGCTCCGCGGCGTTAAAAGGAGAAAAATCAGAATTAGCGCTACCAGGACGTCATAAGGCCAGCTGCCCCGTTCGTAGGACCAGAAAACGGTATTGGCGATGCCCCGCCAGAGTTTGCGCATGTTAATGAATGACGGAGTCGACGACGAGTCCATCGCGCATATGCAATACCCGGTTGCCATAAGTGGCCGCTTCCGGATTGTGCGTGATCATCACAATGGTTTGCCCCAACTCTTTATTGAGATGCCGCAGCAGCGAAAGAACCGCGTCCGAACTTTTCGTGTCGAGATTTCCCGTCGGCTCGTCTGCCAGCACAATCTTCGGTTCACTGATGATCGCCCGCGCCAGCGCAACGCGCTGCTGCTCGCCGCCGGAAAGCTCGGATGGCCGATGGTTCAGGCGCGCTCCGAGGCCCAGCAGGTTCGTCACAAGCTCGAAGCGATGCGGGTCGTAGCCGTTGCCGTGAATATGCTGCGCAAGTGTAATGTTGTGGCGCGCATCCAGTGTCGGCAGCAGATTGAACTTTTGAAAAACGAATCCCACCTTATGACGTCGCAACGATGTCCGCTCGGCATCGTTCATTGCTGCGAGGTCGTTGCCATCGAGCAGCACGCGCCCGCGGCTTGCCCTGGCAAGGCCGCCAATCACATGTAGCAGCGTCGACTTTCCGCAGCCCGAAGGTCCCATGATCGAGACAAACTCGCCCGGCGCCACGTCCATGTTGACGCCCTGAAGCGCCGACACCTCAAGCTTGCCGCTGCCGTAGATCTTCCACAGGTTTTCGGTCTTGAGTATACGCTCCAACAGCCGTCCCCTACGTAGCTTCGCAACGCCCGAAGCCTGAACATTCTATGCGGCTTTCGCGGTTCTGCCTAGTTGGGGAGAGCAATCATTCGTATGCGAGTGCTTCCACGGGATCCTTGCGGCTGGCGATCCAGGTGGGATAGAGCGCGCCGAGTAAGCCGCCCGCCACGGCAATCAAGCAAGCGTAAACGCACCATTCCGCTGTGATCAGGGCCTGTGGGAGAGAGGGGAAGAGCAAGCGTATAAACACCCGTACGAGGAAACTCAGTCCGATGCCAAAGACAAAGCCGCCCATGCACAGAAGAGCTGTTTCGCTCAGGATAATTTTCGCGATGTAAAACTTCGACGCGCCCAGCGATTTAAGCACTCCAATCTCGCGAGTGCGTTCGTTGACCGTGGTGTACATCGAGAGAAAGATCACCAGAAACCCAATCGACACCGCGATGGCGATCATGACCGTTCGCAGCGCCGCAAGCCCCGGAACATTGGATGCCGTGAACATCTGGATATAGTCCTTCATCGGTCGCACGGTATAGTTCGGCAGCAGTTGATTGATCTTGTCCATTGCCGCCAGTGTGTGATCGCTGCGGTCGCATTTAATGAAAAATACAGTCGCCTTGTCCGTCGCTCCGGACATCTGTTGCAGCGTCGAAAGTAGCACAAAGAGCCGCGCCCCTTTGCCGTGCTCCACCACGCCGGCAATATGGAAATCGTGCCCCAGAACGTGGAGCATCTGGCCCACTCGCGCCTTGTGCGCCCTGGCATACACGTCGTCGACGAGGATGTCGTCCGCATTCTCCAAACCGTGGCCCGAATAATAGACGAAGCCGCCGGACACCGCGCGGAAGCTTGCCGGATCGATTCCCCAGACCATTTCAAGGCTGTTGACGGAATTCAGCTGTGTGAGGACGGGCGCGACCGCTTGCACGTATTGCAATTGCTGCAATTTCGTCCCGATCGAGACGGGCATGGGCGCGCCCGTGAAGCCCAGAAAAACAGAGGCCGAAGGTGGCTGCAGCATGATGTCGGCGCCCACGCCTTCGGTGCGTTTCGCCGAATCGAGCAGCAGCGCACTTGTGACGCCAATCACAATAATGACGAGCGTCACTTCCAGAGCCACTGCGATCATCGTGACGAGCGTGCGCACGGGCCGGTGCGTCACGTTTTGGGAAATCATGTAGCCGATCAATGTTGTTGGTCGCCTGCCTCTTCGCCCACGTGAACCAATTGCGACTCCGCCGGTTGTTTCAGAACGAACCGGCTCGGCTCAATCGTCGTATCTGCCGTCAACTTGGTCACGGTAATAGCCAGAGTATAGCCTTCGCCGGGGCGTTCCAGAGTAATCTTCTGCGGATATTGTACGGTGCCGAAGGGCTGCCATTGCGTGTAATGGATATCCGATTCGATCCGTCCGTCCTCCCCGTAGACTTGGATCCGGGCCATGCTGAGCCCGATGCGCTCGAACCATATCTTTCGCGTGATTCGCCAATTACCGGACGTGGTTTCTGCTCCACCGGAGCCGCCGCTCTCGCTTGCTACAGTCAGGACGTAATCATTCGAATTATTGTCGATTGCTTGCTCGAAAAGCACCACGTCAGACGCCGGAATTGGCTCCCAGAAGATTGCCTGCATCAGGTGCTGCGGCCGCAAATTCTGAACGGCCGTATCCGACGCTTGCTGAACACTCGTCGAACCGGTCAAGAACTGGTTTTTCGATGGAATATAGATCGAAAACGTCTTTCCGTCGCTTACCATGTCGAAAATGTTTGTTCCGATCACTGGCGCCTGCCCAATCACCCTCACAAGATTGGGCTTTTGCGCCAGTATGAATCCGCTGACTCGCGGATACTGCTTCATGATGCCGGTAAACGACGAGCTCGAAGTCCACTGCATCGTGACACCGGCATTGATTGACGTAATGCTTTGAGCGATCTGGTTGTACTCCGCCACCAGATCGGCTTTTGTCGCAGTTTTAAGCGGAGGTGTGGTTGGAGCCTTGGCGATGCGGGTTTGGCGCGCGCCGCAACCGGCCACTCCGGCGCAAATCGCACAGGCGATAATAATTTTAGATAAGCCGCTTGCTTTCAACGCCTTCGCCCCGACTCGCACCAAAATTCAATCTAACAGCAGCCTCATATCGCGTCAAACCGCCGGTGCACACGTGATCGCTCCGAACCTCTCACGGCAGTACGGCGCGGCTTTAACTGAATGAATTTCACCTAAATCAATTCGTCATCCTCCGGCACACGAAGCGGCCTGCAGGAGCCCTCTTCTTTGTGCCCTCTCGTGACGAGTGAACCCAGGCCGCCTGGCGTTGCTCGGGCGCTGACGCATTTTCATCCCTCTGAAGAAGAGAGTGAGCAACGCGCCCGGTTCCCCATTCCTGAGGCTCCTGCTTCGCCGATTCAGGATGTTCCCCTCGCTGCCCGCAGCGCCGCCACTCGCTTTTCAGTGACTGCAAATTGCGCTTTCGCGACCTTGGAACCCATAATGGCCTTTTCGATGTGTCCAAACATCGCGGGATTGTTCGTTTTCTCCCGCAATTCCTTCAGGAACGGCCGAACCTTCGCAAAAAGGAAGTACATCTCGCCGCAGAAGGGAGGGTCGAAAAACAGCGCCTCATTTGCAGCGCCTTTCAGCACCATGTTTGCCGCCATACTCCAGTAGCCTGATACCTGCCTATACCAATGGTTCTCTGGCGTGCCCCCCGCAGCCTGCACCTTGAGGAAGTCGTCCACTTGCGTGGGCCAGAAGGCCCCTACCCACCACTGGCGCGCCTTGCGCATTTCAGGCTCTCGCCGTAGGTCATAAAGTTCCAGGATAAGTCTCGCATCGTCTGCCGTCGGCTTCTTTGCCATTGTCGTTCCTCCGAAAAAAATAGGGCCGCGCCGCAAGCGACGCAGCCCTGTTCATGTCTTTTAGGTTCTGACGCAGTTTCCTAGCACAACTCAAACGGTGATCCTGAGAGCTACTTCGGAGCCTTCATTGTGGCAGGCTTCGCGGCTTTCTTCGATTTCGCCTTCTTGGCCATGTGATCCTCCTTCGACGGTTTGCCCCTGGCGGGCTTGCATCACCTTATACGAAAACGGATCAGTAAAGTCTACCGAGAAGTGAACCTTCCGAGAGCCGAAACGGAGAAATCTCGCGGCACCGGCTTGCAGAGTCCCTGCGGCACTCGGAGTTGGCCGTGGACGCCGACAAGACTTGCAGGTCGCCTAGAATTTAATGGATTCGAACGGGATGCAAACATGAGATCTTGCACCGGGCGGCTGGCCTGCGCAATGGGCATCGCGGTCCCATTTCTCATTTGAAACTTTTTCTAAAAACACTGGCGGAATCCAAATTCGAGTGTACAATCGCCGTCGTTCTGCACGGCAGAACTTGAATCCCGGACGCGCTGCCCTAGGCATCCACGGGTATGGGGTTTGAGTTCGGGACTGCCGGTTGCCGCGGTGGGCATGGTTGGGTGGGATTCGGAAGAGTTTGCAACTTTTGGAGGGGGAAAATGAATATCCGAAAGATGGGTGGAGGCAGGGCGGCCTGCATGTCCATCGCTGTAGGTGTGGTCGCGGCTTTGGCGTTCCTGATTTACACACCACGAGCCGCTTCGCAAGCCGGTCAAGCGCCACAGGGCGCGCAAGGTGCCCCCGCTGCCCAAGCTGGGCGTGGCGGACGTGGAGGTGGTGGCGGCGGATTTACTCACGCAGCCGCTGCAGATTACAACGACGAGGCAGGTTTTACGTCTCTGTTCAATGGCGATAACCTCGACGGCTGGACTTCTGACGGACAGAACTGGTCGGTTAAGGACGGAGCGATTTATGCGCAATCGACCTGCGAGCACCCGACCGGAACGATTTATATCTATTCCGATATCGGATTGGCCGGCAATTTCGATCTAAAGGTGCGGATGAAGGGAACGGAAGTGGTCAACAGCGGCATACAGTATCGCAGCTGGCTTGCTGCAGACCTCGATGCGCCTCATTCCCCAGGCCGAGTTTCCCAGGCCGCGGCGGAGCGGCCGGCCGCGGGCCCGGAGGAGCAGCGGGACGAGGTGGGGCTGCTGGCCGGGGAGGTGCAGGTTTCGCGGGTCGCGGACCCGCAGGGCCTTGCCCGAGCGGCCAGCCTCGCGGAACACCGCCTGACCGTGCGATGGAGTCAAAGTACGACATGGGTGGTCCGCAGTATGACTTTGACAACAGTGATCACTATCCCGGCCAGTTCTACGAGCAGGCTACTGGGCGCGGCATCATTGCGTGGCCCGGTGAAGTCGTGATCGAAAATGACGGTCAGCCGAAGCAGTTGCTGGGCACGCTGGCTGATGCGGACACACTCAAGAGCTGGTTCCATCCGAACGATTGGAACGACGAGGAAGTGATTGCCGAGGGCAACACCTATCTCCATTTCCTCAACGGTCATCTCGTTTGTGTTTTCGTCGATAACAACCCGTTGTTTTTCAGCAGAACCGGGCACATCGGCTTTGAAATCGAATCCACCGGCGAGTTGTTCATCAAGGACATCTACTTAAAGAAGTTCCCCGAATAGTTTGCAGAGGCAGCCCTGGGGAGGTGCTGTTCTCCGGGGCTCGCCTCGTTTTTCGAGCGCCGCTATTTGCGGTGCCCGGCTCGTTGTCCAGGGCGCGCCCTCGTCAGGCGCGCAAGGGAGCCCGACGATGCGCAGACTGCTCTATTTTGCTTATTCTTTCTGGTTTTTGGACACTCGCCGATACGCGCCCGCCGGACATTCCCTTCAAAATCGAGATGATTGATCCGGGCCAGAGCGAGAGCGCAGCCGTTGCGGACGTGAATCACGACGGCAAGCTCGACATTATTTCCGGCGAATATTGGTACGAAGCTCCCAACTGGAAAAAACATCAATTCCGCCAAATCAATTACGTCGGAAACTACATCGATAATTTCATAGACATTCCAATCGACGTGAACGGTGACGGATATCCGGACATCGTCAGCGTTACGTATTTCTCGCACAAAATGTCGTGGTTTCAGAATCCTGGACCAGACGTAGTGAAGGCAGAGACCCCTTGGACCGAGCACATCATCGATGACAGTGGTCCGATTGAATTCGCCTTTCTCGTCGATATTCAAAATACGGGGAAAAGGCGCGACCTGCTGCCACAGTTCGTGTCACCGCGGCTGCCGCTGGCATGGTATGAGCTGAAGGACGGGAATTGGGTCAAACACATTGTCTCGTCACAAAGTTACGGCCACGGCATCGGCGCCGGTGACGTGAATGGCGATGGCCGGACCGATATTTTGACGTCGAAGGGATGGCTCGAAGCGCCGGCCGACCCGCGCTCGCCGGATTGGAAATTTCATCCCGATTGGAACTCGAACGTGGGAGCAAGCTATTGCGGGCTTCATTCGACTTCGGTCACCGGAGAAGGCACGCCGCCTCCGCCGGTTCCCGGCAGCCAGCCTGGAGAACTCGGTTTCATCCACGTGCTCGACATCAATGGCGATGGCTTGCCCGACGTGCTCACCACGTGCGCGCACGATTATGGCGTCTTCTGGATGGAGCAGAAGCCGAACGATCAATGGGTCAAGCACAATATCGATTGCACATGGTCACAGGGGCATTATTCAGTTCTCGCCGATATGCGCGGTGATGGCCATTTGGAGTTGGTGACCGGGAAAAGATATTTCGCGCACAACGGCAACGATCCCGGCGCGCGCGAGCCGCTCGCTGTCTATTGGTATGAATTTATCTCAAATCCGCAGCATCAGGTTGAGTGGGTTCGTCACGTAATCAGCGACGGCGGCCGCATGGGCGGTGGGACGGAGCTGGAAGTCGTCGATATCGACGGCGATGGTGACATGGACGTAGTCGCCGGCGGCAAAAGCGGCCTGTTCCTCGCGCGCAACATGACGAAGGAAACTGTGAATAAAGCTGCCGCTGTCGTTCGGAGCACGCATTAGATCAAGTGAACCTAAGCGGTGGTTGCGGCTCTTTCGAATACCAGCACGCGTCCCGGCTATAAACGAGACTCCGGTCGGAATATTATAGGGATCGTGCCCCACTCGTCTGCGGTCATCCTCAACTTTTGGAAACAGCACCTCAGACGCGTCCCGGATTCCGTTTGGGAGCAAACGGACCTGGAGTCTCTGATTCTCGCGGACAACAATTTGGAAGAGATCTCACCGCGAATAGGTGGCATGAGGAACCTGCGGACGCTCGATCTTGGCCACAATGAGCTTACTCAACTGCCGGAAAGTCTCGCTGAAATCGTTGGATTGAGCGACTTCCTCTACCTGCACGACAACCGGCTGACATCGCTGCCGAATTCCATAGCCCGGATGACGGAATTGCGGTACCTGAACATCAGTCAAAACGCCTTTGAGGCTTTCCCTAAACCAATCTGTGGTTTGACGGGGCTGACAGAGCTTCAAATGACTGGCAATCGGATTACGATTCTTCCAGATTGCATATCGAATCTCTCCCATCTGCGCGAACTCCACCTTCGTAACAACAAACTAACGACGTTGCCAATGTCGATCGGAATGCTCAGTGGATTACGGCAGCTCGATCTTCGTGCCAACCCGCTGACGTCCCTGCCTTCGACCGTCGCTGACTTGCCCAAATTGGAGAAATTGGATTTACGCTGGGCGAGTTCTCTAAAAGTGCCAGGATGGATCGATGATCTTGAAGCGCGTGGATGTATTGTCTACAGATGAATGGCAGATAAAACCGGCCATTGCATTAGTTGTCGTGGTATCCACCCTTCAGAAAGCTCGGGGTATAATCCCTCCGCTGGAGAACTCTTCTGCTTCGCATTGTTCTATGCTCGCGTAGCTTCACTGTCCTCTTGCTATCCTCGTTGTGCCTGGCCGCGGTATTGACACGCCCGGTTGTGGCTCAGATGAATATGTCGAGCCCCGTAATGGAAATGAAAGATGAGATTCCACCGGATCGGCTCCCGCCGCCACAAAAGATGACCGGCATCGGCAATGTGAGCATGCAGATCACGGCAACGCCCGAAGCGCAAGCGTGGTTCAACCAGGGGCTGAATCTGCTGCACGATTTCTGGGATTACGAATCGGCGCGCGCGTTTGAACAGGCCGTCCGCGTCGATCCGCAATGCGCGATGTGCTATTGGGGCCTCTATCGCGCCGAGAGCTACTACCACAGCACCTCGCCGGATTATGCCGCCGTTTCGCTTGCGAGGGCGGTGAGCTTCGAAAAACACGCAAGCAAACGCGAGCGGATGTATATCGAGGCGGACGCGGCGCACATGGCAGCGATGAAAAACGCCAGAGGCATGCCAGATTTATCCGCATCGCTGACAGTCTGGCACAGACTTGTGAAGGAATATCCCAAAGACACTCAGGCCCCCATTTTTTTGGCGCTTGCAGTCGGCTTCGGGAGCCCTGAGGGTTTGTCGGCGCTTCGAGGCGTCATTAAGGAAGATCCGAACAACTCTGCCGCAAACCACTATTACATACACGGATTGGAAGCGCAGAAGCCGGAGCTTGCGCTGCACAGCGCGGAAATATTGCCGAGTCTCGCGCCCGCCTCGGGGCACATGGTCCATATGCCGGGGCACATCTATTATCGGCTCGGCGAATATGCCAAGGCCGAGCAGGCGTTTGCCGCGTCGATGCGTGTGGATGAGACGTACATGCGCGAGCAGCACGTAGCGGTGGACGACGATTGGAATTATGTTCACAACTTGATGTATGCCGTCGCGAATCTGCTCGAAGAAGGGAAGCTCAAAGAGGCGACGGAATATTCCGCGAAACTTACTGCAGCACGAGGCGAATTGGATTCGACGCTTTATCCCTTTTCCGCGCGCGATTCGATCGCACGGCTTAATCCGGAATTGCCCGTCGCGCTACGTACCGCCGATTGGACGCAAGTGATCGCACTCGCGCAATCCAAAGAGACGCCCGCTTCGCAACCGAATCTGCGGTTCCTCGGCCGCGAACTGGTTACGTTCGGCACCGGAATGCAGGCCGCCGATACGCGCGACGCCGAAAAGGCGCAGGCCGAGTCGGCGGAATTCGACGCAGGGCTTTGGCGCATGACCCAGCAAATCGACGAGGCGCAAACGGGGAGGCGCTTGCAGTCTCCCTCTGCCGCGCCGGCGGCCCAACTCGCCGGGCCCCCGAAAATTCCTGTCGATTCTGACGCAGACATCGAGCCGCTGCTCCGTATGCTTTCCGTCATGTCACGCGAATTGCGCGGCTCGGCGCTTGAAGCGGCGAAACAGACGGCCGAAGCGAAATCTGTGTTTGCCCGCGCGGCCAAAGAAGAGAAGGCGCTCGGCTATCACGAACCGCCTCTTTACATAAGACCGGTCGGCGAGACCGAAGCCGCAGCGCTCTTCGCGGCAGGCGACTTCGCCGATGCAAAAGCCGCTTACCAGCAAGCCCTGCTTGAACGTCCGCGTTCCGGATTCCCGCTTTACGGCATCGCCGTCTGCAGCGAAAAAATGGGCGACCTTCAATCGGCCGGAAAAGAATACTCGGATTTCCTCGCCGCATGGAAAGATGCCGACCCGAACCTCCCGCAGCTTGCCCAGGCGCGCAGTTACGTGGCTCAACACTCCGCTCCGTCGCCTCAAAAGTCGAACGGATTCTGAAGTCGATCAAAATTCCTTGCTTGCTCTGCCGCGCAAAACGCTGGCGCATCAATATTATGGCGCCAAAGGCGCCATTTGTGCCTTTTTTTGGCTTTTTAAGCGGCTTTTAAGGCGCCGTATGCGTCAATCTACTTGTCGCCCAAGCCGCCATTTATTTTTGCTCGCTAAGCAAAGCAGCGACTGCCTCACTCTAGTGCGCGTATTCGCGTTGCAAGTATTGAATCGTTTGGGCGGCGAGGTCGGAATAATTCTCATGCAGCGCGGCTTCGAGGGCTTGTTCCGGCGAGGGATCAACCGCAACGCGATCGAGCAAGCGGCTAATGTCGCCTATGCCGCCCGAATCGACGATGGATTCCACGGCGGCAAGCGACCATCCGTAGGCGTAAGCAGCCGAGTCGCCGGAAAGTTCCATCCAAGAGCCTTCCAGTCCATTGAATTGAGGCGGTCGGCCTTGATTCGCCGCGTCTAGTAGAGCGGCGGCGGACGGCCCGCTCCGGAGTCCCTCTATATATTGTGCAATTCCTTCCTGGAGCCACGTGGGCGCGCGTCCGCGCGTTTTTTGGCCGACAAAACTGTGCGTGAGTTCGTGCTTCAGAACATGAGCGAGCTGGGGCGTAACCCCCGTGAGTCCTTGCACGGGAATGCGCAGTCGGCCGTCGTTAAGAGCACCAACCCAGCTAGGGGCGCGCGTAATGTCAGCAAAAGTCTGATCGGTATAAAGGATCACGCCAATCTGTTCGGGCGGCGTGTAATCCAGCTGCGACTGGATGTCGTTAAAATCGTCTTCAAGCGCGGCAAGAATCGCGGCGGCAAGATCGGGCGTAGCCGCACCGGAATATTTCAGATCGAAGTGTGCGGTCTCGCCTTCGCGATAAGTCTCTTCTTCGGACTTGTCGCGTTCGGCCTTCTCAAGCGCCTCCGCAACGTCCGGATCCGGACGCAGTTTCTGCGCTATTTGCCACTCCGACACGGCTTGATCAAGCTTATTTGCCCCGTAATATGCCCATCCTTCCAGCTTGGCGACGTCAGCGGAATTCGGCGCGACGCGGCGCGCCTGCTCCAGAGCATCAATTGCGTCGGTAAAACGGCTCTGCCGCAAATAAAGGACAGCAAGATTCAGCAGAAGGCCCGTGTTTTGGGGCGCGAAGACGAGCGCCTGCTTGTACTGATCGATGGCGGAATTGGTGTTGCCTCTTCTTATCAGGTATTGCGCCGCGGCGTGATGCGCAGCAGCGTCCTTAATAATGTCGATGGCCGCGCCGAAGCGCGCTTGGTTGTCCATGCGCGCGAGATACTCGTAGTCGATCGCATCGTCGTGAACGGCGAGCACGGCGATGGCGTCATAGCCAGACGCCGGAGACATGGCCGCTGGGTCAACGTGGACCGAGGCGGCTGCGGTTTTTGCCGCGTCGGCCGCGGTGGTGTAATCGAAATCGTTTTTATCGATATGATCGACGATAGATTGCGGGATGGACATTTCGCCGGCGGGAGTCTGGTAAGTGACTTTCCCGTCAGCCTCGCTCACGTCAGAGGCCACAATTTTACGGCCGTTTCTTAGGACGATCGTGTCTGCCAACGAACCCGGCGCGCAGAAAACGCCTGCCACGAAGAAGGTGGCGAGCGCGCCGAGAGCGGGCCGGCGGGCGACCAGGGAAGTTGGCGCGCGGAATTCCATCAGGCAATTTTAGCAATTGGTGCGCGTTGTTTGCGGCCAGCGAGACGGCACCATTCTTTAATGTAAACAACGATTAGAGAGCGAAATTTCTGCCCTTTTGCCCGCCGTTCATTAGCGATTGCTTTATTTTTTTGCGAACATGGCAAGCAAAGTTTCTACCGTAAAAAATTGTTGAAATCAGCTTGCGTAGACGCGGCAATGAGTTTAATCTGTTGCGTCCTAAAGTGATGGTCGAGCGTAATCATACGAAGTAAGAGCGCTCTCGGGAGCGGTTCGGAAGTAGGTCGTCGTTCGGGTGCGGTCATTCGGCGTTAACACATCCCTTCCGATCGTCAGTCGGGTGGACCGAAAAGTCTGAGGAACTTCGAGTGGACTCTGAGGGTTCTCGAAAAACAGCTGTGTCGTACAAGCCTGAGCCGCTGATTTCGCCTGGGCACACGTTCTCTTCTGTAACGGACAAGATCAGCGCGATCGTGCTTTCACGAGGAACGACGCCCGGATGGGCTTTTGGCTTCCTGATCAGCCTCGGCCTGCTCCTGCTGCTGAACTTGGTCGTCACCATGTTGCTGATCAAGGGCGTAGGGATTTGGGGCATTCGAATCCCGGCGGCTTGGGGCTTCGCCATCGTCAACTTCGTCTGGTGGATCGGAATCGGTCACGCCGGAACGCTCATTTCCGCCTTCCTTTTGCTGCTGCACCAGCGGTGGCGCACCTCGATCAACCGTTTTGCGGAAGCGATGACGATTTTCGCCGTCATGTGCGCGGGTATGTTTCCGCTCCTTCACATGGGCCGTCCCTGGATGTTCTATTATTTGCTTCCGTATCCGAACCCCATGTGGCTGTGGCCTCAGTTCCGTAGCCCGCTGGTTTGGGACGTGTTCGCTGTATCCACTTATTTCACGGTATCCCTCCTTTTCTGGTTTGTGGGATTGATTCCGGACCTTGCCACTCTGCGGGACCGCGCGAAGAGCAAGGCGACGAGGATTGTCTACGGCATGCTGTCGATGGGCTGGCGCGGTTCTGCCGTGCACTGGTCGCGCTATGAGACGGCTTCGCTTCTACTGGCCGGCCTATGCACGCCACTCGTCGTCTCCGTGCATACCGTAGTGAGCTTTGATTTTACGATTGCGCTTGTTCCGGGCTGGCACAGCACAATTTTTCCGCCCTATTTCGTTGCTGGCGCCATCTACTCCGGGTTTGCGATGGTACTGGCCCTGGCGATTCCTCTGCGCAAGTACTACCACCTGGAAGACCTTGTTACGATCCGGCATTTGGACATCATGGCGAAGGTCATGCTGGCCACGGGCTTGATCGTTGCCTACGGGTACGCGATGGAAACGTTCATGGCGTACTACAGCGGTGACCCGTTCGAGCGGGACATGATGTCGAACCGGATGTTTGGTCCGTTTGCCTTCGCCTATTGGGCGCTGATCGCTTCGAACCTGATCATTCCGCAGGTGCTTTGGAGCAAGAAGGTGCGGCGCAATACCTTCGCGCTCTTCTGTATTTCGATCGTGATCAACCTGGGCATGTGGCTTGAGCGTTTCGTTATCGTCGTCGTGAGCCTGTCGCGCGACTTCACGCCTTCTGCTTGGGGAATGTATTATCCGACGCGCTGGGACTGGGCCACGTTCCTCGGCACAGTCGGCTTGTTCTTTACGCTCTTCTACCTCTTCTTGCGGTATCTCCCGATGATTTCGATCGTCGAGGTTCGTTCGCTCGTGCATGAGACGAATGAGGAAGGGGCGCACGCCGCGGCAGATTAGCGGGCGGATCGAAAAGAAATCATGGCGCAGATTTTTCACCGCAGCACGAACCTGATCTCGCGATTCACGATATTTGGCGGCCTCGTCTTCGTGGCGTTTTTGGGATGGGCGTTGTATACGATCGCGCTCTCGCCCTGGTATACGCGGCAGAACTACACCGAGCAGCAGCCGGTCCCGTTCAGCCACCGCCATCACGTTGGCGAGTTGGGAATCGACTGCCGCTATTGCCACGTGACCGTGGAGAAGTCGTCTTTTGCCGGTATCCCACCGACGCAGACGTGCATGACATGCCACTCGCAGATCTGGACCAATGCCGAGATGCTCGAGCCGGTCCGCGCCAGTTATCGCGATAACACGTCTCTCTCGTGGGTTCGTGTGAACGCCCTGCCGGACTTCGCTTATTTTGACCACAGCATTCACATCAATAAAGGGATTGGTTGCACCACCTGTCATGGCCCGGTGGGCGAGATGCCGCTTACGTACCGCGCCGGCACGCTTTACATGTCCTGGTGTCTCGATTGCCACCGCCAGCCCGAAAAGAATCTGCGGCCCAGGTCGGAGGTGTTCAACGCGTTTTACCAGCAACCTTCACGAGATACTCCGGTGACGTACAACGGAGTGACGTATACGGACCAGGCCAGGCTTGGACGCAAGCTGTTCGCGGATTACAAGATTCACGATAAGCGTTTTATGCAAAGCTGTTCGACGTGTCACCGATGAAAGCGGAACGATGAGCAAAGAGCCCAACAATTCCATCGACCTCGCCGCAGCCCGCGCGCGGCTTGCTCAAGACGGCGATAAGCGCTTCTGGCAAAGCCTCGATGAACTGTCGGACACGCAGGAGTTCCGCAAGTTCAAGGAAAACGAATTTCCGGCCAAGGCCGATCTTTCGATGCCAGGCCGTTTTTCAGATGGTGTCGGCCGGCGCGACATGCTGAAGCTGATCGGCGTTTCGGCCGCGCTCACCGGGCTTGGCGCTTGCACGAAGCTGCCGACCGAGCACATTGTGCCTTACGTAAAGCCGCCCGAAGAGATTATTCCTGGTCGTCCGTTGTTCTATGCCTCGTCCGTCGTGCAGCAGGGCGTCGGTACGGGCGTGCTTGTGTGGAGCTATGAAGGCCGCCCCACGAAAATGGAAGGGAATCCGCAGCATCCGGGTAGCCTGGGCGCATCAGATGTCTTCACGATGGCGTCGATTCTGAATATGTATGATCCGGATCGATCGCAATCGGTACTTTTTGACGGGCGAATTACGGATTGGCCCCATTTTGCAGCGGCGATGGCGGACTTCAATCAGCAGGTCGGACAAAGCGGCGCCAGCCTCCGCATTTTGACCAGAACGATCGGTTCGCCGACCCTTGCCGCACAAATCAAGAAGCTGCTCACGATGTATCCGGCGGCGAAGTGGCATCAGTATGAGCCCGTCACCGGCGATTCGGCGCGCGAAGGTGGTCGCCTGGCATTTGGAAAATACGTAAATACCGTCTACCACTTCGATAAAGCTGACGTTGTCCTTTCGCTTGATGCGGACTTCTTCAACGTCGGTCCGGGACATGTTCGCCACACGAAGGACTTCACTTCGCGGCGCGATTTGGCGGCGGGGCCATCGTCAAATCCGAATAGATTGTATGTGGTCGAGAGCATGCCGAGCAGCACCGGCGCTTCCGCCGATCATCGTCTCGCCATGCGCTCGTGTGACATTGAAGCGTATGCGCGCGCCGTTGCCGCAGGGGTCGGTGTTTCCGCCGGAGCGAACGCGGGCGGCGCTACCAAGATCCCGGCCGATTGGGTTGGCGGCGTTGTGCGCGATCTCACGTCGCATCGCGGCTCCTCGATCGTCATTGCCGGCGAGCAGCAGCCTGCTTTCGTGCACGCGCTCGCGCAGGCAATGAATGCAGCCCTCGGCAATGTCGGCAAGACTGTCGAATACACTGACCCGGTCGAGGCGAATCCCGTAAACGAGACGGATTCGCTGAAAGAGCTGGTTGGGGACTTGAATGCGGGCAAAGCCCAGGTTGTGCTGCTTCTGGACGTCAATCCGGTCTACGACGCGCCTGCCGATCTGAATTTCGTCGATGCAATCTTCAAGGCGCGCCTGCGCGTTCATTGCGGACTCTACGCTGACGAGACCGCGGAACTCTGCCACTGGCACATTCCGATGGCGCACAACCTCGAGAGCTGGGGAGACGCACGCGCTGTAGACGGCACGGCGGGAATCGTCCAGCCCTTGATTGCGCCACTTTACGAAGCGGCCCACTCCCCGCTGGAAATCGTGGCGTTGCTCAGTGGCGATTCGGGCACATCGGCTCACGACCTCGTCCGCAATTACTGGCAGAGCCAGCGGACGGAAAAGGGTCAGGCATTCGAGGATTTGTGGGAGAAGTCGCTGGAAGTCGGGCTCATCGCAGGGACCGCTTTCCCCTCAAGCTCGATGACGGTGAATTCTGCGTTTTTGAGTCAGGCCTCGGTGCAGGCGCCTGCAGCAGATGCGATAGAAATCGTGTTCTTGCCCGATCCTTCGATTGGTGACGGCCATTACGCAAACAACGGCTGGCTGCAGGAGTTGCCAAAGCCGATCACGCATCTCACTTGGGACAATGCGGCGATGGTTTCGCCGGCCACGGCGCAGCGCCTCAACCTGAACAGGGGAGACTACGTAACACTCTCTTTGGACGGCCGCAATGTCGATGCGGGCGTTTATATCGTGCCAGGCCACGCGGATAATTCAGTCACACTGCATTTGGGATACGGCAGACGGCGCGCCGGAAACGTCGGCACAGGGCCGGGCTTCAATGCTTACTTCCTCAGGAGCAGCAGCGCTCCGGGCTTTGCGACGGGCCTGCAAATTAAGAAGACCGGCGACACTTATTCGTTCGCCACAACCCAGCAACAATACACGATCGATGTCGACGGTCATCCGGCTGACGAGGAGAGCGTCACGGCCATGCAGCCGGGCCACGGCCGCGATCTGATTCAGATCGCCACTCTCGACGAATTCAAAAAGAACCCGAGCTTCGCGCAAAATCCCGAGGAAGAGGCGACCGCGAACCTTTCGTTGTATCCGGGCTGGTCATACAACGCGTACGCATGGGGCATGTCGATTGATTTGAACCGCTGCGTGGGCTGCAATGCCTGCGTGATCGCTTGCCAGGCGGAAAATAACATCGCCGTAGTGGGCAAAGAGCAGGTCGAGCGTGGGCGCGCCATGCACTGGATCCGCATCGACACCTATTTCCGCGGTGACCTCGACGCGCCGGAGATGTATTACGAGCCCATGCCGTGCATGCAGTGCGAAAACGCGCCGTGCGAGTACGTTTGCCCGGTTGGCGCGACGACGCACAGCTCGGAAGGTTTGAACGACATGATTTACAACCGCTGCGTGGGCACGCGGTATTGCTCGAACAACTGCCCGTACAAGGTTAGGCGGTTTAATTTCTATCTCTTCTCCGATTACACGACGCCGAGTCTTTTCGGTGTGCGCAACCCCAACGTAACCGTCCGGTCGCGCGGGGTGATGGAAAAGTGCACGTATTGCGTGCAGCGCATTAACGCGGCGCGAATCAACGCGGAAGAAGAGAATCGAACGATTCGTGACGGCGAAATTCTCACGGCCTGCCAGCAGACATGCCCGGCCGACGCGATCGTCTTCGGGAATATCAACGACCCGAACAGCCGCGTCGCGAAGTTAAAGGCTCAGACGCGCAATTACCAGATTCTTGCGGACTTGAATACGCGTCCGCGCACCAGCTTCCTGGCGCGCGTACGCAATGCGAATCCGGAAATTACGAGTTAGTCGAGAGAGAACGCCATGGAGCTCAAGCCAATTTACGGCCTTCTCGCGGAGTTCGATACTCCGGAACAGATACTTGCCGCCGCGCACCGCACGCGCGAAGCGGGCTATAAGAATTTCGACGCGTATACGCCGATTCCCGTCGAGGGCTTGGCGGAGGCGGTGGGTTTCGATTGGACGGCTCTGCCTTCATTGGTGCTGTGTGGCGGAATTCTGGGTGGGTGCACGGGATTTGGCATGTGCTACTACGCCAACGTCATCAGCTATCAGTGGAATATTGGGGGGAAGCCGCCGAATAGCTGGCCGATGTGGATTGCGATCACGTTTGAACTTACGATTCTTGGCGCGGCGCTTACCGCCGTGCTGGGTATGCTGGCGCTCAACGGGCTGCCGCAGCCGTATCACCCGCTGTTCAACGCTCCGCGATTCATGATGGCGTCGACGGATCGTTTCTTTTTGTGCATCACGGCGCGGGACAAGAAGTTCGATCGTGCCGCAACCAGGGAATTTCTCGAAGGCTTGCGCCCTAGCGAGGTAATTGAAGTTGAAGAGTAGCCGCAAATCCGCCCGTATTCGCATGGCTGTCTGGCTTGGCGCCGTGGCGTTCCTGGTCTCCGGTTGCCGTCTGGATATGCACATCCAGCCAAAATATCTGCCGTACGAGCCCACGACTTTCTTTGCAGACGGCCGTTCGGAGCGGCCGGTGGTGGCGGGCACGGTGGCGCGCGGCGAACTGCGCACGGATACGCTGCTCTTTACCGGTACGGAAAACGGCGTGGAAGCGAATCGCTTCCCGTTCCCGATTACCAAAGCCGACCTCGAACGCGGGCGCGAGCGCTTCAACATCTATTGCACGCCCTGCCACGACTACACCGGCAGCGGAAACGGCATGATCGTTCAGCGGGGCTTTCCGCATCCGCCGTCGTTTCATTCAGACCGCCTGCGCCAGGCGCCCGTCGGACACTTTTTCGGCGTGATGACCAACGGCTTTGGTGCGATGTATAGCTATGCCGACCGCGTTGACGTAGGCGACCGCTGGAGGATTGCCGCTTACATCCGCGTGCTGCAATTGAGCCGCAATGCCACGCTTGACGACGTGCCGGAAGCGGAGCGGTCCATACTTGCCAATGAGTCGACGGGCCAGACTGCCGCCGGACAGGGTTCGGGACAATCGCAATGAGTTCACCAGCAACAAATCGGGATGCAAACCTGGCCTTGATCGACGCGGGCCAAAAGCGCGCCTTCGCGCTCGGGTTTGCCGGCATCGTCATTTTCGTGATTATCGGATTTATCGCGCGCGGGTCGGGTGAAGGTGCGTGGCTGCCGTTCCTGCGCGATTATTTGGTCGCGTTCGTCTTCTGGGCCGGTGTTACGCTCGGCATGCTCGGCATACTGATGATCCATCACATGACCGGGGGATGGTGGGGCTACCCCTTGCGCCGGATCTTCGAGGCGGGAACGCGCACGCTCCCGTTGGTCGCGCTGCTCTTTCTCGTGCCACTCTTCACCGTGGGGCGGGTCTACGCGTCTTGGGTATACCCGAATCACGCAGATATGTCGTTAATGTCGAAGGTGTGGTACCTCAACGTGCACGGCTTCATAATCCGCGCCATTGTTTACTTCGCGATCTGGTTTTTCCTTGTTTGGCGGCTGAACAGCCTCTCCAGGAGGGAAGACGAAAGCGGTGACCCGACTCTATCGCATTCGATGGAAGTCGTGAGCGCGCCCGGATTGGTGCTCGGCGCCCTGACGGTCACGGTGATCGCCGTCGATCTGGTGATGTCGCTGCAGCCGGACTGGTTTTCGACCATTTTCGGTTTTCTATTCATCGTGATTTTCCTGATGGTCGGCTACTCGTTCTCGATCTTCACCCTCAGCCGATTGGCCGTGAATGAGCCCCTGAAAGACGCGCTCGAACCGTCGCGCTACCTGGATGTGGGTAATCTTCTGCTCGTCTTCACGATTCTCTGGGCGTATCTCTCGTTCTCGCAGTTTCTGATCATCTGGGCGGGAAACCTGAAGAATGAGATTCCGTTCTACACGATCCGCGCTTTTGGCGCCTGGGGCGTGATCGGCGGATTGCTGCTCTTGCTGCACTTCTTTGTCGCATTTTTCTGCCTTCTCATGCGGAGCATCAAGCGCCGCCTGCCGCGGCTGGCGAAGGTAGCGGCTTGGCAATTCTGCCTCACGCTTTTGGATCTCTATTGGCAGATTGCGCCTTCCTACGAAAAAGGGCCGAGCTGGAGCGACCTCGGGATCCTTTTTGCGACGATCGGCCTGGGCGGTATCTGGGTGGGCATCTTCTGCATGCAGCTCAAGAGATTTCCGCTGCTGCCCCTACACGACCCGCGCTTCCCCGGCAGGTCCCCCGCGATTCCGCCGACGTCGGATTTCCTGCATCATCTGGGGCCGCATGGTAGGGAGGTCGAGACGTGAGCGGGCCGAACAATCACGATCCCCAAGGCGGCAACGGAAGAGGGCCGGGATACGAAGTCCGCGACGCCGATCTTCGAGCGCTGCTCAAATTTGGCTTCTGGCTGGCGGTCTTGCTGGCGGTGACGCTAATTTCCATGCGCTTTGTGTTCGGATATTTGGATAAAATTACGCCGCTCGGCCCGAAGGCTTCGCCCTTTGCCAATACGCGCGAGATTCCCAGTGGGCCGCTACTCCAGGCGAATCCGCACGAGGATCTGGTTTCGTTCTGCGCCGAGCAGCGGCAACAGGTGGACAGCTATGCATGGCTCAATAAGGCTGGCGGCATTGTGCAGATTCCCATCGACCGCGCCATGGATCTGACCCTCCAGCGCGGACTGCCGGCTCGCAGCGAGCAGGAAATGCAGGCGGCTGGCGGCACGATCCCGCCGGTGGGTGCCGCGGGCGAGCCCGACGCGTCATATGAGCAAGGGCCGTGCGGGTATCTAGCGCAGCCCAGCGTGGCTGCGGCGGTGCCGAAGGATTAGGAATCTTAGGGGAGTTTAGTTGCCGTGAAGGTGTCTTTTGCCAATTCGACTATCGCTAGAGCCCAGGTGCTTCGCGTCTTTTTTGTCGCCGCGTTCGCTGCTTTGCTGCTCACGGCGCGCCCGATTGTGGCGCAGACGATGGACCCAATGCAGAACATCGCCGTGCGGCCGGACCTGCTCAAGGACGTCTCGATCGATCAGAAGCTCGACGCGCAGGTGCCGATGGATTTGGTCTTTCGCGACGAGCATGGCAAGCCGGTGATGCTGGGTGAATATTTTACGCCCGGCAAGCCGGTCGTGCTTTCGATGGTCTACTTCACCTGCCCGATGCTCTGCACCGAGGAATTGAATGGCCTCGACCGCGTTTTGAAGCAGATTCCAATGTCGATCGGCAAGGACTTCCAGGTCGTTACGGTCAGCATCGATCCGACGGACAAGCCGATCATGGCCGACGCCAAGCAGCAGCTTTACACGGGCATGTATGGACGTCCTGGCGCTGCTGCGGGCTGGCATTTTCTTACGGGCCAGGATACGCAAATCAAGGCCTTGGCTGACTCGGTCGGCTATCACTACGCCTACGATCCTCAGACCGAAGAGTTCGCGCACGCCGCGCTGATCATGGTGCTCACGGGGACCGGAAAGATTTCGCGCTATTTCTACGGCGTAAACTACTCGCCGCGCGATGTGCGCTTCGGGCTGGAGGACGCGTCAGACGGCAAAATCGGGCCGAAGGTCGATCAGATGCTGCTCTTCTGCTATCACTATGATCCGAATACCGGCAAGTACGGCCTGGTGATCTCGCGCGCGATTCAGGTAGGCGGCGCCCTGACTCTGCTGGGACTGGGCACTTTGATTTTCTTTTTGTCGCGCGGCGAAAACTATTCGCTGCCTCGCAACGGGCACGCATGATCGGAGCGCTCGGCATCGCGCCGCGAAGGATTGTGACGGAATGTTGATGACGGTTCTAACTCAACCCGGTTTCCACGAAATGGCGGCTATATTCCCGATTCAGCCGCCTGCTGCTTCCACCATCGCCGGAGGCGTCGATCAGCTTTATTATTTTCTTACGGGCATCACGCTCTTTTTCACGGTCCTGATTTTTTCCATCATCTTCTACTTCATGATCAAATACCGGCGCCGCGCGCCGGATGAAATTCCCCCGGAAACGCACGCGCCGCTGGCTTTGGAGCTTGCCTGGACGATCATCCCCTCGATCATTTGCGTGGTGATCTTCTTCTGGGCCTCTTACCTTTACGTGCGAAACTCGCGCCCGCCCGCTTCCGCCACGGAAATTTTCGTGATCGGCAAGCAGTGGATGTGGCACATCCAGCATCCAGAGGGCCCGCGCGAAATCGACGAGCTGCACGTGCCGGTGAACCAGCCGATTCAGGTCACGATGACGTCGCAGGACGTCATCCACGGCTTCTATATTCCCGCTTTTCGCATCAAGAAAGACGTGCTGCCGGGCCGCTATACGTCAATATGGTTTGAAGCGGATAAGGTAGGAACGTATCATCTCTATTGCACCGAATATTGCGGCACGAACCACTCGCACATGATTGGCTGGGTTTACGTCATGTCTCCGTCGGATTATGCGGCGTGGCTTGCGGGCGGCGAACAGAACGAGTCGATGTCTAAAGCCGGTGCCCATTTGTTCAGCGTGCTCGGTTGCAGCGGATGCCATGTGGCTGGCGGAGACGGGCCTCCGCTCGCAGGAATATACGGCCAATCGGAAAAATTTGCGGATGGCTCCGCACATGTCGTCGACGATACCCTGATCCGGCAGGCCATCATCCAGCCGGATTCCGTTCAGCTTCCGAACTACAAAAACGTGATGCCCACATTCAAGGGCCAGCTTGATGAAGAGCAGATGCTTCAGCTGATCGCGTATGTGAAGTCGCTGGGACCGGAAGAAAGGAACAACGGGCAATGAGTACGGCCACCCTAGATCTACCACCGGCAGTACCGGCCGAATCTCGCGTCACCTACTTGAATGCCACCTACGGCATCAAGTCGTGGCTGCTGACAAAGGACCATAAGCGAATCGGGCTGCTGTATCTGGCAACGATCACCATCATGTTCATGTTCGGCGGCTTGGCTGCGTTTTTCATGCGCCTCCAGTTGATCGAGCCGCAGGGCGCCCTGGTCGAGCCGGAAACCTACAACAAGCTCTTCACGATTCACGGCATCATCATGGTTTTCTTCTTCTTGATGCCGTCGATTCCGGCCACGCTGGGCAATTTCTGCATTCCGCTGATGATCGGCGCTCGCGACGTTGCCTTTCCCAAGCTGAACCTGCTGAGCTGGTACATCTTTGTCACCGGCTGCTGCCTTGCCCTAGTCGCGATTTTCTCGGGCGGCGTCGATACCGGCTGGACGTTCTACACGCCCTATAGCAGTACGTATTCGCACACGGCGCGTCACTTGGATGGCAATGGGCATCTTTATCGCGGGGTTCTCGTCCATTCTCACCGGCCTGAATTTCATCGTCACGATTCACAAGATGCGCGCTCCGGGACTGACCTGGTTCCGGCTGCCGCTCTTCATCTGGGCGATGTACGCGACGAGCATCATCTTTATCCTCGGCACGCCGGTAATTGCAATCACTCTGTTTCTCCTGGCGCTTGAAAGAACGCTTGCACGTCGGCATTTTCGATCCGGCGCTCGGCGGAGACCCGCTGCTGTTCCAGCACATGTTCTGGTTCTATTCCCACCCGGCGGTCTACATCATGATTCTGCCGGCCATGGGCGTGGTCAGCGAGTTGATCAGCCGCGTTCTCGCGCAAGAAGATTTTCGGCTATAGCTTCATCGCCTTCTCGAGCTATGGCGATCGCGGTGATCGGCTTCCTCGTCTGGGGCCATCACATGTTCGTCACCGGCCAGTCGATCTATGCCGGATTGGTCTTCTCCGTGTTGAGCTTCCTGGTGGCGATCCCCTCGGCGATCAAAGTGTTCAACTGGACCGCGACGCTTTACAAGGGCTCGATTTCCTACGAAGCGCCGATGCTCTACGCGCTCGGCTTCATCGGCCTGTTCACGATGGGCGGCTTGACCGGGCTTTTCCTGGCCTCGCTCGCCACCGACGTCCACCTCAACGGACACCTACTTCGTCGTAGCGCACTTCCACTACATCATGGTGGGCGGCGCTGTGATGGGGTACCTGGGCGGAATCCACTACTGGTGGCCGAAGATAACAGGGCGAATGTATCCGGACATGTGGGCGCGAATTGCCGCGGTGATCATCTTCATCGGATTCAATCTCACGTTCTTTCCGCAATTCGTGCTGGGCTATCTCGGTATGCCGCGGCGTTACGCCGTATATCCGGCCGAATTCCAGGTGCTCAACGTCTTGTCTTCGGCGGGCGCTTCAATTCTCGGCGGTGGGCTACGTGATTCCGCTGATCTATCTCATCTGGTCGATGCGTTACGGGCCGATCGCGCCGCAGAATCCGTGGGGCGCGAAGGGCTTGGAATGGGAAGCTGCGCCCACGCCGCCTCCGACCGAGAATTTTGACGTGATGCCCGTCGTCACCGAAGACGCTTACAACTATCAACCACTCAAGGGAGCGCACCACAGTGTCTGACGCCGCTGTAACTCACGAGGCTCACGCTCACCCGCCCGGATTTGCTCACCAGTTCGAGACGATCGAACAGCAGCGGGAAGCCGGGCAGTTGGGCATGTGGCTCTTCCTGATGACCGAAATCCTGTTCTTCGGCGGGATGTTCACCGCATACACGGTCTATCGTTCGCTGCACCTGCCCGCCTTTGAAGCGGGCAGCCGGGACATTCTTGAAGTTCAATTCGGCGCCACAAACACCGCCGTGCTGATCTGCAGCTCGCTCACGATGGCCATGGCAATCCACTCGGCACACAGCGGCAAGAAGAAGGGCATCACGATCATGTGGTTGGTCCTCACCATGATCCTCGGATTGACCTTCCTCGGCATTAAGCTGCGCTTCGAATGGTACGAGGATTACCTCCACCATTTCGTTCCCGGTTTTGGCTTTCAGTACCGTCCGGAGTGGGCCTCGCTCGGCTCGCAGATGCCGCAGGTGCAGATGTTCATGTGCTTCTACTTTTTCATGACGGGCCTGCACGCCTTGCACATGGTCGTCGGCCTCGGCATTCTCACCGTGCTTATCATCATGACGGCCCGCAACAAGTTTTCGCCGGAATACGTGGCGCCGCTCGAGATCAGCGGGCTTTACTGGCACTTTGTTGATATTGTCTGGATATTTCTTTTCCCGCTGCTCTATTTGATCGGCGGGCGCTATCCGCACTGAAGATTTGTTGCGGCGGATTCGGCGTTTAGTAAGGGAGCTAAAGGATGCACGACCACGGGACAGAAGAGCGCAACGAGCACTATGAGGTAATCGTACCCGTCAGAACGTATGTGCTGACTTTTGTCGCGCTGTTGATTCTCACGGCCGCAACTACCGGCGTTGCCTACATAGACTTGGGTGTCTTCAACACTGTGGTTGCGCTGGCCATCGCTGTGATCAAGATGCTTCTCGTGATCCTCTTCTTCATGCATGTGAAGTATCACCCTGGGCTCACGCGATTGGCCATCATCTGCGCGTTCTTCTGGCTCGGCATCATGATGACGCTCACGCTCTCCGATGAGCTCACCCGCGGCTGGGAAATGAACCCCTCGCCCTGGAGCGCGCTCATCCCGCATGTTCCTCACCTTGTGCGCTTCTTGTTCTGATCCGTTTTTCGAAATCGCCCGTTTCGGGGCAGCTAGATTTCCTTGATGGCGGCGTCCGCTTCGATCTCCGCGAACACCTGTTCAGCCCGGCGCAATGCTTCCTGCACGTTCGCGCAGATATTGGCCGTGCCGACTACCTCCTCAAATTCCGCCTGATGCATGAGCTTGGCGGCCTGTTGGCGTGCACCGCACAGGATCAGTGTTCGGCCGCTGGCGTGAAGCGCCTTGGCCGTTTCTTCCATGGCTAAAAGGCCCGTGGCATCGAGCGCAGTCATATTGCGTAGCCGCAGGATCACGATAGGCGGCAACGTGTGAAGGTCTTGCGTTACCGCATCGAGCTTGTCGGTTGCGCCGAAGAGAAATGGCCCGTGAATCCGGAAGACCGTCGTGTAGTAGGGAATGTCCTTGTCCTGCAAAATATGCACGCGGCCATCCTCGATATAATCGTCGGTCACCTGCGAGACGGTCGTCGTGTTGGCCACGCGGCTGAAGAAGAGCAGCGCAGCCAGGATCATCCCCGCCTCGACTGCCACGGTCAAATCCGCAAACACGGTCAGGCCAAAGGTCACGGCCCAGACGCTGATATCCGTTTTGGTCCGTTTCAGAAGCTGAGGAATCTCTCTCGACTCGCCCATGTTGCAGCAGACGACCATCAGGATGCCGGCAAGAGTGGCCATCGGAACGTAGCCCACGAGGGGCGCGGCGAAAAGCAGAATGCAGACGAGGGTCAGGGAATGGATCATGCCGGCAACTGGGCTTGCGGCTCCAGCGCGGAATTTGGTTGCCGTGCGGGCGATGGCGCCGGTCGCCGGCAGCCCGCCAAATAGAGGCGAGATCAGGTTGGCGACGCCTTGGCCGAACAGTTCGACGCTCGGATTGTGCCGGTCGTTGCTCATCCGGTCGGAAACCACGGCGGACATGAGCGATTCGATCGCCCCCAGCATAGCGACGGTAAATGCCGGTCCGAGCAAGCCGTAGGGCATGCCGGGTTCAAATCGCGGAATCGAGAGATGCGGCACACCGCTTGGCACCCCTCCAAAGCGGGTCCCGATTGTCTCTACATGTAGATGGAACGCGACAGATGGTCCCGTCGTGAGCAGCAGAGCCACAATGGGTCCTGGAATGCGCTTCGAAATCGCGCGGCACCCGACCATGACGCTTGCCGTGCCCGCGGCGAGTCCTGTTGCGGCGTAGGAGATCGTCCCGAAATTGTGCGCCAGCAACTCCATGCGCGGGAGGAACGCGCCCGGCAGGTTGTCAGGATCGCGATGCCGTTGGTGAAGCCGAGCACCATTAATCTCGTGATAGACTTTATGGCCGCGCCCAGCCCGGTAACGCCCATGATTTTCAGGAGAAGGCCCGCGAGCATCGTTACGTGGAAGAGGCCGTCCACGCCCCGAGTGGCCACGAATCCCCGCCCACCACCACCACGAACGCCCCTGTCGGCCCGGCGATCTGCGTTTTGGATCCACCCAGCAGAGACACGATAAATCCGGTCGCGACCGAGCAATAGATCCCGGCCTGCGGAGAAAGCCCCGAAGCTATGGCAAATGCCATACCAGCGGCAAAGCAACCGAACCAACAGTAATGCCCGCGATCAAATCGTGGAGGAATTTCTGGGAGTGTATAGTCCCTTAGAGGCAAAGGAAAGACTTCGGCAGCCACTTCTCGTTTGGGACAACACCACTCATTTTTACATGCTATGGGCGGGCCGGTACCCAAGGATGTGATCTGCGTCACATCCCTTAGGTGTGGTGTCCCGAACTTGGCGGCATGCTAGCCTAACTTCCCTTTGCCCCAAGCGTAAGTCATTGAGTTGCAAGCCTTGCTCCTGAATTCACTTGCTACAAACCGCTGGCGCCCAGGTGGGCGGCTGAGAAAACAGCGGCCGTAGCCCCAGCTTGTTCAGGATCTCATTCAAATCCTTGGGCACCTGGCTGACCATCGTTTTGAAGGGCTTGCCATGCAACTGCAACTGCCCCAGCCGGATGGCCTGTAGCTGACGCAGCAGATTGTGAACCTCGATGGTCTGGTCCTTTTGCCGCCACTGCCGTTCCAGTTTGGCGCTCAACCAGTAAGCCAGGAAACAAATGCGCACATGGTTGCGAACCCGATCCGGTCGCCAATGAAACACCGGCCGCACTCGTAAATAGTCTTTGAGATGGCAAAAAGCATCCTCCACCTCCAAGAGATTCTTGTAGTGGCTCAAGACTCCGATGCTGGGAATCTGCTCCGGAGTAGCGTTGGTTCCCAGCAGATAGAGGCCGTCGCGGATCTTCTCGGCTTGGATCACCTCGGTCCGGCGGCTCCATTGCAATTGACCGTTTGTGTCCACAGCATAGTCAAAGTATTTATGGGCTTTGAGCCGTTCGAGCGCGCGTCCCACCTGGCTAGCCAATTTCTGCGGGTTCACCTTTTTGCGCTGGATCGCCGCCAGCCGCTTGAGTTCGTTCTCCGCTTTGCTCAGTCGCGCCTGCCGCCGTTGTTGATCCCGCTGCTGACGCCAGGAACCGCCAGCAATCACGTAGCGTTTGCCCTCGCGCACGATTTCCATCACCTGCGTGCGGTCCCACAGCTCGGGCGACGGTTCGGCGGGCAAGCTCGCTAGCAACTCTTCCAGCGTGCTGGCGCCCAAGCGCGTCACATACTGGAGCTTCAGCTCGTCCATGGCCTCCAGATTGACCTTGCTGCTCATGCCGCCATCAAACACGAAGACCGCCTCGCGGATGCCGAAACGGCGGCGCAAGGTGCTCAACAGTCCCTGCAGCGTGGTGGTATCGCCGCGGTTGCCCCGCAAGACCTCCAAATGCAGCGGCAGACCCTGGGCGTCGGTGGCTACCGCCAGCAGAACTTGCGGGCGATCCGATCGATGGTCCCGGCTATGCCCATACTGACTGATCCTGGACGGGCCGTTCCCTTCAAAATACACACTGGTCAGATCGTAGAGCACCAGCGAGACGCCCTGGGGAAAGCTCTTTTGGTAGAGCTGCTTCTCGATGCCGACCCAGTGTCCGTTCAGTTGATCCATGGCGGCATACAAGCCGTCCTCGTCGAAGTCTTCGGTGGCCTGATCCAGGCCACAGGCCGCAGCCAGCAGGGTGCCGCGAGCGTGATCGACCAAGGCCAGTTTGGCGCTGGGAAACAGAATACGACCCAGGATCATGGCTTTGAGCAGACCGGCCATCCGAGCATCCGCAACGAAGTCAAAGATCGTGCTCAAACCAAACTCCTCCCAAGCCTGGTGCAGGACCACCAGCCCACCGCAATTCCAGGCTTCGGTCAGTTGCAGCGACTCTGCAGCCACAAAGCTGCGCCCCTGAAGGGACTGGCTGATGAGCTCGCGGGTCTCCGGGGGCAGCGCCGTGATATTGCAGATGGTGCGGGAGCGAGGGCCCTTTGGGGTACGAAAGGACTCGCGAACCAGGTAGGTGAAGTAGGTGGCACTGCCGTGCTTGCATTTGGCGGCCTGCACGAACATACGTGCTACATTAAAGCACGTATATTCAGCAATGCAAGCCAAATCTTAACAAATCTTGACTTATTACTTGCTACATTTATGAGCGAAAATCCTTGCCTTATGAGAGGTTTTCTCATTTTTAAAGGGAAGTCAGGCTAGGATCCCTCATCGCGGTGTCAAAAGCGGCCTCAAAGTCTTCGCGCCCAATCTTCGTGCTCTTGCGCCATATAGCGGCAATCGCAATTCTTCCTGTCACCGTCGCCCTTGTGGTTCCGGCCTGGGTTGCACGGCGTTATCACATGGCTTTGAAATTTGCGGGATCGTCGGGTGCAGTTACGCTTCAAATGATTGGCCTGTTTGCGATGGCGTTTGGCTTACTGCTGTTCCTTGCTTCCCTGCGCCGCTTCGTGATCGAAGGGCAGGGCACGCTCGCGCCGTGGGATCCTCCGCCGGAATTCGTCGCCAGCGGTCCGTACCGATTTGTGCGCAACCCGATGATTTCCGGCGTGGTCTTTATGCTTTGCGGCGAAGCGCTGCTGTTGTTGTCATTACCGAACGCTCTGTGGGCCGCCTTCTGCGTAGTGCTAAATCTAATTTACATTCCGCTTGTCGAGGAGCCACAGTTGAAGCGCCGCTTTGGCGCATCGTATGACCTGTATTGCCGGAACGTGCCGCGATTTATCCCGCGTCTCATTCGGTGGCAACCAACGAAATAGCACCCATTCGCGGATAGCTTTTCTGCTGGTTAAATAGTGCGGAAGGCGACCACCGCGTTGAGCCCGCCAAAAGCAAATGAGTTAGAAAGCGCTGCGCTCACTTTCCGTTTGCGCGGCTCGTTGGGAATGTAGTCGAGATCACATTCAGGGTCGGGCACGCTGTAGTTTGCGGTGGGTGGCAGAATGCCATGCTTCATGGCCAGAATTGTCGCTACTGCTTCAATTGCACCGGCGGCGCCGAGCGCGTGACCGTGCATTGACTTGGTTGAGCTGACGGCAAGGTTCTTGACGTGGGTGCCGAAAACGTCGTGAATGGCAGCCGTTTCGACAGGATCATTGCCCGGTGTTCCAGTGCCGTGAGCGTTGATGTACCCTACTTCCTCGGGCAGAAGCCCCGCCTCGCGCAAAGCGGCCTTCATCGCGCGCGACGGCCCGTGCATGGCGGGCTGCGTCAGATGATGCGCGTCAGAAGTCATCCCAAAGCCGCAAATCTCCGCATAAATGTTCGCGCCGCGCGCCTCGGCCGCTTCGAGCGGTTCGAGTACCATCATGGCGCCGCCTTCGCCGAGGATCATCCCTCGCCGGTCTTTGCTGAAGGGGCGGCACGTATCCGGCGCGATCACGCGCATCGCTTCCCACGCTTTGAGCATGCCAATTGTGAACATGGCTTCGCTGCCGCCTGTCATCGCCATCTCGGCTTCGCTGTCGCGCACCAGCCGAAACGCCTGCCCAATCGCATGATTGGCCGATGAGCAGGCGGTCGAAACCGTATAAGCGGGCCCGCTCAGGCCAAGATCCATCGAGATATGGCTCGCGCCGGCATTGGCCATGGTTTTGGGAATAGTAAGCGGATGGACCCGGCCTCGGTCGGATACCCACAAATCCTCGAAACCCGCCTCGATGGAGGATTGTCCGCCGACTGCCGAGCCGCAGACGATCGCGGCCTGTTCCTTGAGGGCGGGCGTCAGTTCGAGGCCGGAATCCCGCAAAGCTTCGCGCGCTGCGACGACCGAAAACTGTGCGAAGCGGTCAATGTACGCCTCTTTACCGCCTTCGAAGTGCTTTAAAGGATCGTAGCCGCGCACTTCGGCGCCGTTTTGAAAGCGCATGGGCGTTTTGGTGAAGTCTACCGACTGGATCGGGCCGATTCCGGAGCGTCCTTCGCTCAGGTTCTTCCAGTTTTCCTCTACGTTTAATCCAAGAGGAGAAATGATTCCGAGGCCCGTGACGACGACTCTGCGGCGGGCCATCCCTAAGCCGCCGGATTCGCCGGGCTGGTTGAGCCGTCCGGAGGAGGAGTGGCCGGCGCGGCGGAGAGGAGCTTCTTAACGCCTTCGACGATGTCGTTCACGGTCCGGATCGAGCGCACATCATCGTCGGGGATCGAAATTTTAAACGCGTTTTCCAGTTCGAAAAGCAGCGTGAAGACGTCGAGCGAATCGATCCCGATCTCTTGCAAGTTCGTATCGAGCTTGATGCCTTCCACTGGTATCCGTTTTACGGACGCCAGCGTCGCGATCACCTTCTCCGCTACTTCATCGGCCATCGAATCGATCCTCCGTCAAATTTGATCCGCCGCATGGCATCCGCAGACAACCGTTCCGTCCTGACACTCGATTTTCACTTTAACACCAGATTCTAGCAGGAGTCGCAAGCGGTCCGAAGCGTTTCCGCGCATACGGCTTGCCGAATTTCTCCGCGCAGCGTGGCCCCGATGCTGATATTCTCATGCCCGGTATTCGTAGCGGCCATCGTCGCAGGGCGTTGTTTATCCACGTTTCTCGATGGGCGCCTTTGCAAAGTTCAGCCAGCGAGGAGATCGCGCCATGAAGTACCGTCGCTTCGGTCGCACAAAGTTTTCCGTCAGTGATATGGCCCAGGGCCTTTGGGGCATGGGAGGCTGGAGCGGTTCGGATGACAAAGAATCGCTCGGCGCGCTGCAGCTTGCCATTGACAATGGCTGCAATTTTTTTGATACCGCCTGGGCTTACGGCGATGGTCACAGTGATAAGCTGCTGGGCGAAATCATGGCGCGCAATAAGGGCAAGCGCATCTACGCCGCGTCCAAAGTTCCGCCGAAGAATCTCAAATGGCCCGCGCGCCCCGAATACAAGTACCGCGACGTTTTTCCGGCCGATCACGTCTTCGAGCACGCCCGCCTGATTCGTGACGCGTTGCGTACCGATGCCATCGACGTGCTGCAGTTTCATGTCTGGGATGATTCCTGGGCGACCGAGTCGGAGTTCCGCGAAACCGTTGAGAAGTTGAAGAGCGACGGCCTGATTCGCTCGTTCGGCCTGAGTCTGAACCGCTGGGAACCGGAAAATGGCATCGCCGCTATAAAAACCGGCCTCGTGGATGCCGTGCAGGTTATCTACAACATTTTCGACCAGGCGCCCGAAGACAAGCTCTTTCCCGTTTGCAAGCAGCTCGACATCGCCGTGATCGCGCGCGTCCCGCTCGATGAAGGCAGCCTCGGCGGCAAAATGACGCTCGAAACACGCTTTCCGAAGGGCGATTGGCGCGCCATGTATTTCGGCCCCGAAAACCTGCCGCCCACGATCCAACGCGTCGAAGCCCTGAAAAAACTTCTCCCGACTGGCATGACGCTGCCCGAAATGGCCCTGCGTTACATTCTCTCGAATCCCGTCGTTAGCACCACGATCGTCGGCATGCGCAAACACGAACACGTCCGCATGAACATCACCGCAAGTGATGCCGGTGCCCTCGATCCCACGCTGCTCCAAAAATTAAAGGCGCATCGTTGGGACCGCGTCCCCAAACCCTGGGCCGACTAGCGCCAAAGCGTCACGGCAGGTAGAACACCTCTTCCATCATCGCGAATCTTTCCCCAGGCTTGATGCCGGGAACCGCATCGAAAATTGGCGCCATCTTCTCCTGCCATTTCAGATTCGTCTCGTCCCTCGCCAGCGCATCCCAAGCAGCATCGAAATTCTCCACTTCCATCACCAAAATCAAATCCTGCTCGCGCCGAAAAATGGAATAGCGCGAAATTCCTACTTCCTTCAGCCTCGCAAGCAGCTCCGGCCAGACGTGCCGGTGCGACTCATCATATTCCGCTTCTTTTCCCGGCTTGATTCTCAACCGAAACGCATAGCGCGCCATCGTCTCCTCGTAGCCCCAGCGCCGCGGGAGAGCTTTTGTCTCACCCAGAGACTAGCCTCGTGCGGTATTCTGCATTTTAGAATATGAATCGCCGTCTGCTGCTCATTCTGCTCGTCGCGGTCGTCGCGTCTCCACACACACGCGCGCAAACGCCGCCGCTTTCCATCGTGCTCCCGCCGCGTCTGCTCGCGAACGCGCCCGCAACGCTCGCCATCCTCGGCGCCGACGGCCACCTCGCGCCCGGCGTAGTCGTCGACATCGGCAACGGCCACCGCATCACTACAGACGCAACCGGTCGCGCATCATTCACCGCGCCGCCGGACGGCGCATTCATCGCAAAAAGCCAAGGGGTTTCGGCAGCCGCACTCGTGGATGCCGCGTCGCCGCAAGCCGCACAGGCCTCCAGTGTCGCCCCCGATGTCTCTCAGCATGATCGTTTCGCAATTTGCGGCTCAACGTTCAGCGGTGACGTAAGCGCCGACCACGTCACGATCAATGGTGACGCTGCTTTTGTGCTCGCCGCTTCGCCCGTTTGCGTCGTGATTCTCCCGCAAGCTCGCACTCTGGCTGGCCCGGTAAAAATCGAGGTCGATGCAGCAGGCGCACACGCCGCTGCCGCTAGCTCGCTCGTTACGCTGGATTTCGCGCCGCCGAATCCGCCGCTGCAGCCTGGGCGCAAAGGCACCCTACTGGTTCGTGCGGAGGGGACCGCAGATGCGCTGCGGATCGTCGTCGAAAATTATTCGCCAGAAGTGATTCGCTTCACGCGCGGCCAGACGCAGGAATTGCGAACATCGGGAGGGACGCGAAATCAGGTATCAATCGAAGTTCAAGCGATTCGCTCCGGCGACTATTCGTTCCAGGCGCGAATCCTGCCGCCGTCCGATCCCGCGCGCGCCGCGCGCTATTTGGAAATCGCCGAAAGTATCGCACCGAAAAGCCCAAAGAACACGCAGCGCGAACTCAGGGCAATCGCGGCGCATCTCGCCGGTCACCCAAGCGATCCCGCGAAAGCGCGCGCCGCAATCCAGCATCTTTCGAGTGAGATGCCCGGCGGCAGCCTGCGCACGCTGCTCGACGCTGCCGCCGCCTCGCTCTAATTGAAAAACGCTCTTCAGATCAGTGGTAGGCCTGTTGCACGTCCTTCGGCTCTTGGGCAATCGCCTTCTTCGCAGCGGCACGCTCGGTTGCTGAAATCGGAGCCGACGGCGAGCACGCGTTACCGATTACATACCACTGTCCGTTGCGCTTCACAAAAGTATCCAAGCAGCCGAAGTGATCCGTCGTATTCAGCGCCGCGTCTTTGTGACCGCTCTCCGTGTCACCCAGCTTGTAGCTTACCAAGGCCGTGTCGCCATAAAGATCCACGTGAAAAGCAGAGATGGTCTGTGAGCTTTTGGCGTCCGGATCGTTCGGATCCGGTTTTGAAGAGAGTTCAACGATTCTCGCCTTCGGCAATGTTCCAACCCTTCCCAGCGGTGTCAGTTGGTTCAGCGAGCCCTCATAAAGATATTGTTTCGCTGTCGCTGCGGCTTCGGGGCCAGGCGTCGGCTGCGCAACAAATGCTTTTTCAATTTCAATCAGCTTTTGCTGGTCGGCGTTCTGGGTCTTTGCGGGAAAGCACATCAGGAATAAAACGATCACCGAAACGGATAAAGCGATTCTCATTTTCTTCATCGGCACTCCCTCCTTGTTGAAAGAATCCACTTGGCGGTGCGAATCGCGCGGTCACGAACCGGCGTCACTGTGACGCGGATTATATCCTTCCCGGCCCGGATTCATATGATAATTCTCACCGGTCGCGGCCTCGCGCGGCCTGAGAGGAAGCATGCCTCACGGCGTCGTTGAAAACGTATCGGACACTGCGTTTTGGGTGGCCTACTATCGCGCGCTGGAGACCGAGCGCCCTGACGCGCTTTTCCGCGACCCGCTCGCCGCCCGCCTCGCGGGCGAGCACGGCAGAAAAATAGCCTTATCCATGCCGCTGTCGCGTGTCACCGCGTGGACGCTCGCGATCCGCACGGTCATCATCGATGATTTCATCGAGAAAGCGCTCGAGGAAGGAACGGATACGATCGTCAATCTCGGTGCCGGTCTCGACGCCCGTCCCTATCGCATGCCTCTGCCGTCCTCTCTCCTGTGGATCGAAGCCGACTATGCGAAAATGATCGCCTACAAAGAAGAGCGCCTCGCAAATGAGATGCCGCGCTGCCGCCTCGAACGCATTAAAGTCGACCTCAGCGACGATGCGCAGCGGCGCTCCCTGTTCGCCGCCATCGATGCCCGCGCAGAGAAGATCCTCGTGCTTACGGAAGGCGTGGTCCCCTATTTGACCAACGAGCAGGTCGCAGCTTTGGCCGGTGATTTGCACTCTCTAAACCACGTTTGCTACTGGATCGCCGAATACTTCTCGCCCGACGTGGTCAAGTTTCGCGAACGCACCGGCGTCCAGGAAAAGCTGAAAAATGCTCCAATTAAAATTTAAACCGGGAGATTGGTTCGGTTTCTTCGCGCAATGCGGATGGCACGCGAAGGAGACGCGCTATCTGTCCGAGGAAGGCAAACGCTTGCGCCGGCCGGTCGATTTGCCTTTCTGGATGAAGATGGCTGGCATGATTCGGGCAGCCTTTGCCTCAAAAGCCCAGCGCGAACACTTCCGCAGGTTTTCGGCATACGTCCTGCTCGCGCCCGGTCCTTCCGGGGACATCGCACAACGGAAGATTCGGCTTGACACATAAGTCAGACTCCGATATAACGTACTCCGACTATGAAACTGAAAGACCCCTTCGCATCGCTCCTCCCACTTTCGCCCGCGGCTCTCCATATCCTCACTGCCGTGGCCGGTGAAGAGCGCCACGGCTATGCCATCATGCAGGAAGTCGCGCGCCAGTCCGACGGCCAATATAAGCTCGGTCCCGGAACTCTCTACGACAATATTGAAAAGCTGATCGATCGCGGCCTGATCAAAGAAGTCGCGAGATCCTCCGCGGGTGACGATCCGCGCCGCCGCTATTACCAACTGACGACGTTTGGCCGCCGCGTTCTATCGGCCGAAGTGGCGCGCCTCGGTAGCGTCCTTCGCGCTGCCAAAATGCGTCTCGCAACCAAAGGTTCCGGCG
Organism: uncultured Acidobacteriota bacterium; assembly: GCA_963753205.1. Classification (GTDB taxonomy): domain Bacteria; phylum Acidobacteriota; class Terriglobia; order Acidiferrales; family UBA7541; genus Palsa-295. The sequence goes on from CAVWBL010000018.1 coordinate 187,070, forward strand.
AGGCCTGATGAGCCGTTTCATCTATCGCTGCTTGATACGCCTGCATCCGCGCCCGTTCCGCGAGCGTTTCGGCGACGAAATGCTCTGCGTCGTTGACGAGGCGCCATATGGAGACGGACTGGTCTTCCTTGCGGATGGTGTAGGTTCCCTTGCGCGGCAATGGATCCTGCGCTCCGCGTTTTGGCGATGGGCCGTTGGTGCAGGGCTCACGGCTCTGCTGATCGGCGGCATTGTGCATTGGGAGGCAAAAGGAGTAAGGGCCGCCGAAATCCAATTCGCTGCGCAGCAGCGGCATCCGGCTCCACTGAATCAGGCCGAATTTAACCGCGAAGCAGCGGGGGCCGTTGCCATGCTCGCTCGCTTCCGTGCATCCGATAAGAAAAAACCTCATTCATCGCGTTCCCGACAACCCGCCGCCCCCGACGATACTGCCCAGGATTAAATAGGACTAAAAACATGGTCGCTCTCGAAGCACGGAGCCTTACGAAATGCTATTACTCGTCGGTTCCCGCCGTGCGCGACCTCACGTTCACCCTTAGTGAAGGTGAAGTTCTCGGTTTCCTCGGCCCCAATGGCTCAGGCAAAAGCACCACGGTAAAGATGCTTACCGGTCTGCTCGAACCTACACAGGGCCACGTGCTTTCCTGCGGCGGCAGGATCGAACGCAATCTGATCCACTATCGCGAGCGCCTCGGTTACGTTCCCGAAGAAGCCGATCTCTATCCGTTTCTCTCCGGCTGGGAATATCTCGAGCTGGTCGGCACTCTCCGCGGTATTCCTCGTCGACTCCTCGAAAAGAAGATCGACGCGCTGCTGGAGCTCTTTACGCTCACGCCCCATCGCCATTCGGCCATAGGTTCGTATTCAAAAGGAATGCGCCAGCGCATTTTGTTGATCGCTGCGCTTTTGCACGATCCTTCGCTGCTCATTCTCGATGAGCCTCTTTCCGGCCTCGACGTCACAAGCGCGATGATCGTGAAAAACCTCGTTACGACGCTCGGCGAGCGAGGAAAAGCGATCCTCTATTGCTCCCACGTGCTCGAAGTCGTCGAAAAAATCTGTTCGCAGGTGATCGTGCTGCGCAGGGGCAAGACCATTGCCTACGGTCGGCCCACGGAGCTGATGAAAGCGGCCGGGCAAGCCTCGCTCGAGCACGCCTTCGCTCACATCGTTGAGGGCGGCGACGCCACACAGACGGCTCGCGATATCGCCTCCGTGATGAGTGCCTAATGATTTCCGTGTTTGCGAAACCGTTGCGCTCGCATTGGCAATCGCTGGCTCAGAAACCGTTTTACCGGCTCGTTCGCCATTGTGTTGACCGGATATTTGATGCTGGCGGCACGGGGGACGGCGAATTCGATATCGGCATTGGCGTACTGCTCGCAATCTTGGCCGCACCCGGTGCATTCATCGCCTTCGCGCTTTCGAGCAAGTATGGTTCGTTTTTTCTCTGGTTTCGCGGCTTTTTTCTCCATGACGCCTCGAGTTTGCATTTCGATCCGTCCGCAGCGTCTTTGCCCGACGAATATTTCTTCGTCGTGCTCTCCATGGCCGTGGCCGGCGCAGTCGCAATTTGGAAATGGGACAGCTTGTTGCCGGATCGCCGTGACTACGTGAACTTGGTCCCTCTGCCCATCCCGAGCCGGCACATTTTTTCCGCCAACCTACTTGCTCTGCTTCTCTTGGCGGCGATTCTCGCGCTCGATATCAATGCCGCTTCTTCGGTTCTGTTCCCGTTGCTTGCTTCCTCGTCGCGGGGAATGATCGGATACACGGTTCTTTTCTTCTCCACCCACCTTCTCGCTGTGGTTCTGGCCGCAGCATTTGGATTTTTTGGCGTGCTGGCTCTTCTGGGAACTTTGATGGCCTTTCTACCGTACCGCATCTTCCGCAAATCGTCGGTTTACATCCGTTGCGGCTTGATTGTCTTTTTTGTTGCGCTTCTTACTACATCGTTTTCCGGACCTCGAAAGGTCGAACGTTTCCAGCAAACCAGCCGCTCATGGAGTGCCTTTCCACCTCCCGCCTGGTTTGTAGGCCTGTGCCAATCCTTGCGTGGATTGCACAGCCCACTATTCATCGCCCTTGGCAGGGCTGCGTTTAGCGCGTCGGCGGGGGCATTCGTGGTGGCGGTCGCGGCTTACGCGCTCAGCTATAAGCGCTGCTTTCTTCGCAGTGCGGAAACCATGATTGTTCTTCCCGTCGGAGGCGGCACGCTCGCGCGTTTTGTATTTCGCCTTTTCGATAGAACCATACTGCGTGGTCCTTTCCAACGTGCCGGCTATCGCTTCGTGCTGAAAACGCTTTTTCGAAGCGAAACGCAATCGATCGCCTGGATTGGTTTCACCGGCATCGGCATCATCGTCGCTTCCCAAAGAGTGTTTGCTGTTACGTTAAGATATGCCCCTTTCGGCGGCGGCCCTTCAGCAGATCTACTCGGGGTGCCCCTGATCCTCACGTATTTCCTGATGTTCGGATTGCGCTTGGCATTTGAAATTCCCGCCTCGCTTCGAGCGAACTGGACGTTTCGCTTTGCCGTTGATCCGTGCGCGGCACAATCGCTTGCATTGGCAAGGCGAGTCATGTTGACGTTCGAGGCCCCGCTGCTTCTCGTCTGTCTTGGCGTATGCGCGCGTTTTTGGGGCTGGCGCGTTGCTTTGACCCACTCGTTGGTTGTCGCTGCGATGGCCTTCCTGCTCGCGGAGACGCTGCTGCTGGGCTTTAGAAAGATTCCGTTCACGTGCACGCCGCCGCCATTCAAGCAAACCTCTATCGTTGCTGTACTTCTCTATGTCGTTGGTTTTTATGTTTACGTCGGCACAATTCCGGCGCTCGAACAGCGCGCGTTCGATAGCCGGTTTCCCTTCGAGCAACTGATGGCAATCTTGTTACTGTTCTGGGGCACATGTCTCTATGCCGCGCACAAGAATCAGATCGAGCCCGACCGCCGACTCATTTTCGAGGACGCCCTCCCGCCCGCCGTCGAAGCCCTCGACCTAACTTTCCGTCGATGACTCGGTGGTTCCTCGCTGTCCGAGGCAACTTCATGGAACAGAAATACGGCGAGGATCGACTACGTGGAAAAAAAGCGGCTAGAACGCGCGGATGCTGCGCTCGGACGAGAGAGTCAAAGCCCGTGTGCCCGGTTCAAACCGGAATTGATCTAGAATAATAAGCCGAACGTCAATTTTCCGTGGGGCTTTGGATGGCGTGGTCGACGACGATTGTATCCAGCGGGAGTTTGCGGGAATCGAGGTGGAGGCCTTCGGCGTCGATGGCGTCAAAGAGCGAAACGGGCGTGCCGTTGAGCAGCGGAAGCGCGCGCGGCGGAAGAGCGACGCCGGCGTTTGCACCTGAGCGGACGAGAAGAATGTAGTAATCCTCCTGGGTGACCGGAAGAGTGAGGTTGTAATTGCCCGGCAGGCTGGTCATGTTGACGACGGGCCGATCGAGAAAGCGCGCCAGTTCGGCGGCGACCACATCCATATTGACCTTCGTGAATTGAAACTGATCATCAGCGAACGTGAAAGAGCTGCCGTTGCCAAGGTCCATGGAGACGCCTTGCGCACTGCCTGAGACGGCCACGTTTACGGCGCCGCCATTGTTGGTTTGTTGTTCCACATCGGGCGTCAATTCTTTCAGCTTGAGCGGAGGCTTGCCGAGCACAAGCGCGTAGGCGGGCAGGTCTTTCTTTTCGAAGTGAATCTTCAGGCCGAATCTTTCCGCAAGCAGAGATTGCAGCATTTCGGGGATTTGATCAGTGGTGGCGCCGTCGGGTAACTTTGCGGTGATGTCGAAACGATCGGATGCGATCCAGTCCGGGCCGGTTATCAGGCTTGGTTGAATTCGGTAGGCGCGGGCGATCAGATTCTTGATGCTAAGGGCGCCAAAATGTGCTTGCGCTCCGTCCATGCGCAGGTCAGCATCCACGCGACTAGGGTCGGTGGCCGGTACCGGGCGGATCGAAGCGACTTCGAATTCGAGTTTGGCAGACGAAGGCTGGCTGGCGGCAGTGGGCGGATTGGTGGCCGGGGCCTGTCCAAGAGCTAAGGTTGCCGCAAAGATTCCAATCGCAAGTGCGCACAGCGATTTCATAAGGGTCTCCGGTGTCGCGGATCCGCCTGCTCAGATTCTAATACGCTTTTGGGTGAGGAATATTACAACAGCAGACTTCTGGGTTCGCGGGGGACGAAAATGGCGGATTTTGCACCGAGCGGCTTCCGTGCCGCGCTGAAGTCCGCGCCGCTACGTTTAACCCTAAAAAAAGGAGCAGCGTCGTGGCGCGGACTCCGAAGGTTTCGACCCCTGACTCAATCAGGGGCCATATGCTAATTGAGATCGCAAGCGCCGCCACGATGGCAGGGCTTGCACGCAGCGAGCTATGAAGAACTTGCGCAGCGACTCGAACTGCTTACGACGCAGCCTTCGGCACTTCGACCCAACCGTGCTTCTTGTTGCTGTCTAGCTCTGCCTCGAGAATCGTTAGCTGACGCAGGCCGTCGGCAAACTGCGGATATTCGGGCTTTGCGGCAGGATCGAGAATCGATTTGTAGAAACGGCGGAGCATCTGCTTGAAGGTGTCATCGTAGCCTTCGCTATGACCCTGAGGAATATCGGCGAAGGTCTTGGCATCGCCTTTGAGCAGAGACGGATCCTTGATCATGGTCTCATTGGCGGAATCGCGTTTGCCGATCCAGAGCTCGTCGGGGCGCTCCTGGTTCCATGCGACGCCGGCCTTGGTGCCGTAGATTTCGATTCTGAGATGATTTTTGCGGCCCGCGGAAACCTGGCTCGCTGAATAGCAGCCTCGTGCGCCGTTGTCCATGCGGAAGATCACGGTGCCCATGTCTTCCGTGTCGACGGGATAAGACGTGTAGGCGTCGGGAGGAAGAGCCTTGCCGGCGAAGGCTTCGATCTGGCCCTTGGGCTTGCGGCGCGTTTTGTAGAACGTGTACAAGTCGGCGCAGACTTCGGTGATGCGTTTTCCGGTGACGTGCTCGGTCATGTCGCAGAAGTGCGAGCCAACGTCGGCCATGCACCGGGATGCGCCATTCTCTTTGGACTCAATTCGCCAGTTGTAATCCGTATCCAAGAGGAGCCAGTCCTGCGAATAAGTGCCCTGAACGACAATGATTTCGCCGAGATCGCCGGCCTCGACCATGCGGCGCATATGCTGCACGAGCGGGTAGTACCGCAGATTGTGAGCGGTGCAATTTCTCAGTTTCTTTTCGGAAGCTATCTTGACAAGTTCCGCAGCGGCCGCGGCAGTGGTGGCGAGGGGCTTTTCGCAGAGAACGTGTTTGCCGGCGAGAAGCGCCTCTTTTGACATGGGTGCGTGAAACGTGTTGGGCGTGCAGATCTCCACGGCGTCAATCGAGGGATCGGCAAGCACGCTCTTCATGTCCGCCTCACAGCGGTCCACGCCGAATTCATCGGCGTATTTCTGAGCGGTTGGGAGGTTGGGATCGACGATTGCGGCGACATCGACGAATCCCAAGCGGCGAATTGCTTCCAAATGAACGCGGCCGACGAAGCCGGTTCCGATTACTGCGGTGCGAAGTCTCTTAGCCATTGGCTCTATCTCCTTTTTAGAATTTCACGGCGAGGTCGCAAGGACATTCTCGCCTGCGATAGATTGCTTCCACGAATGGAGCGCAGTAAACAGCTCCCCTACGGTCACAGCGCGCGGCACAGAGCCAGGACTGGCTGTGCCACACTTCAGCCGATTCCCAAAAGCTTGCGGTTTGCGGCGTCGTCGGTGCCGGCGCCGGCGAAATCATCGAAGGCGCGCGTGGCGGCTTCAATGATGTGCTTCTTGATGAACGGCGCGCCTTCGCGTGCTCCCTGCTCCGAACTTTTGATGCAGCATTCCCATTCCATTACGGCCCAGCCCGGGAAATCATACTGCGTGAGCTTGGAGAAAATGCCCGCGAAATCGACTTGGCCGTCGCCGAGCGAACGGAAGCGGCCGGCGCGATTGGCCCACGACTGGAAGCCGCCGTAAACGCCTTGGCGTCCCGTAGGATTAAATTCGGCGTCCTTCACGTGGAACATCTTGATGCGGTCGCGATAGAGGTCGATGTACTCGAGATAATCGAGCTGCTGCAGGACGAAGTGGCTCGGATCGAACAGCAGGTTGCAGCGCTTGTGACCCTTCAGACGGTCGAGGAACATTTCGAACGTCGCGCCATCGTGAACGTCTTCGCCGGGGTGGACCTCGAAGCAGAGCGTCGACGCCGTTTTCGTCGAAAGCATCGAGAATCGGCTTCCAGCGCTTGGCGAGTTCGTCAAATGCGGATTCAACTAGGCCGGCGGGACGCTGCGGCCAGGGATATAGATACGGCCAAGCGAGCGCGCCGGGGAACGTGGCGTGATGGGGTAAGCCGAGATTCTTCGACGCCTTCGCGGCCATGATGACCTGTTCAGTGGCCCACTTCTGGCGCGCTTTGGGATTGCCGCGAACGGATTCGGCGGCGAAGCCATCAAAAAGGGAATCGTAAGCAGGATGGACCGCAACGAGTTGGCCCTGGAGATGGGTGGAGAGCTCGGTGATCTCGACGCCGTTTTTCTGGAGCATGCCGCGCAGGTCGTCGCAATAGGCTTTGCTTTCGGAGGCTTTGTTCAGATCGAAGAGGCGGCCGTCCCATGTGGGAATTTGGACGCCTTTATAGCCGAGGCCGGCGGCCCATTTGGTGATTGAGTCCAGAGTATTGAAGGGAGCTGCGTCTCCTGCAAATTGGGCCAGGAAGATGGCGGGCCCTTTGATGGTTCGCATGTAGTTCTCCTCGCTAAGTTTGTGCGACAGGTCGGGGATTGTACCACCTGAGGCGCGGGAGAATCACCAGTGAGCATGAAACGTGTTTGGCGGAGTCTACGTCGAACTTGCTACAGGCTTCGCACCCGGTCTCGTCAGCGATCCTGATTTTGTGGCTGCGCAGGTCTAACCGTGATAGGCTACGCGGCCGGAGCAAACCCTTGAATACCGTTATTTCCACGATGGCGCAAGCAGATACACGTACGTCTTCGGACGCGCGCAAATATCTTCCTTTGCTGATGCTGCTTTTTGCGGGCAGCGGCTGCGCGGCGCTGATTTATGAGGTCGTCTGGTACCAGCTACTGCAGCTGGCGATCGGATCCACGTCCGTCTCCCTGGGCATTCTGCTGGCGACGTTTATGGGCGGGCTTTGCATCGGCAGTATCTGGCTGCCTCGCCTGCAACTGCGGCAACATCCGCTGAAGATTTATGCGGCACTGGAACTCGGCATCGGGGTGTTTGCGGTTTTCGTGCAGCTGAGCCTCCCTTATCTGAACCGCGCCTATATTGCAGGTGCGGAACACGGCCTTCCGGGCATGCTGCTGCGTGGATTGCTGGCTGCGATTTGCATGTTGCCGCCGACGATTTTGATGGGCGGCTCACTGCCGGCGATCACGCGCTGGATTGAGGGTTCGCCGGAAGGCGTTTCCTGGTGGGGCTATCTATACGGCGGCAATACGGCCGGCGCCGTTTTCGGGTGCCTCCTGGCGGGGTTCTACCTCCTTCGCGAGTTCAATATGGCAACGGCAACTTACGTCGCGGTGGCCGTTAATCTCGGCATAGCGGGACTCAGCTTGCTTCTGGCCGGAGCTACGCCTTTTTCGGCTGGACTTGATCCGACGGCGGAGAAGTCGCCGGCGGCCTCCGGCGAAATTAAGGACAGGCCGTGGCAGGTTTACGTAACGATCGCGCTTTCCGGCGCAACCGCGCTTGGCGCGGAGGTCGTGTGGACGCGGACGCTCGCGATGGAGTTGCTGGCGACCGTTTATGTGTTCTCGATTATTTTGGCCGTGTTCCTCACGGGCTTGGCCGTCGGCAGTTGGGCAGGGTCACGCGTGCTGCGCAAGATGAATCCGGCCGTTGCGCTGGGGTGGTCGCAAATCCTGCTGACGCTCGGAATCGCGTGGACGGCTTACACGATGATTCATTCGCTCCCGTGGTGGAATGACGACGTGCTCACGACGCCTGACGCCTGGCACATGTATTCCCTGGATTTGAAGCGCGTGTTTTACGCCGTGCTGCCGGCGACGCTTTTCTGGGGGGCGAGCTTCCCGCTCGCCTGCGCTGCGGTGGCACGGCCCGACGAGGATTCGGGGCGCGTGGCGGGCGGCATCTACGCGGCCAATACTCTAGGCGGCATCGTCGGGGCGCTTGCAGTGAGTTTGTCGCTGATCCCGTGGATTGGCTCGCAAAACACGCAGCGCTTGCTCGTGGTCGTTTCCGCGCTGAGCGGATTGCTCGTTCTGCTGCCGTATCTGCGGCGGTCGATCACGATGGCTGTCTCGACGGGGCTTGCTCTGGTCGCGGTCGTTTTCCTGGCGGTGACGGTGAGCCCGATTCCGACGCAACTCGTCGCTTATGGGCGTTTTATGAGCAGTTGGGCTGGGCAATCGACCGATTTGAAAATGGTCGAAGGGCGGAATTCGTCGGTCGCATATACGAAATGGAACAACGGCGCGATCTACGTGAATGTGAATGGACACGTGGAGGCAACGACCGAGCTCGCGGACATGAAGCTGCAGCGCATGGTCGGGGATTTGCCGGGTATATTACATCCGAATCCACAAAAGATTCTGGGAATCGGATTCGGCGCGGGTGTTTCGGCGGGCACGTTTACGCGGTATCCGAGCGTGAAAAGCATCACGATCTGCGAAATCGAGCCGGTGATTCCGCCGAACTCCACGTATTACTTCGGCGATCAAAATTATCACGTGATGAACGATCCGCGGACGCACATCGTTTACGACGACGCTCGTCATTTCCTGCTCACCACGACGCAGAAGTACGACATCATCGCGTCCGATCCTCTGGATGTGTTCGTGAAGGGAACGGCGGCGCTCTATTCGGAAGAATATTTCAACGTGGTGAAGCAGCACCTGAATCCCGGCGGGTATTTCACGCTTTACGTGCCGCTCTACGAAACGTCAGAGGACACCATCAAGAGCGAGTTGCTGACCTTTTTCTAAGGCCTTTCCGTACGGCACGATCTGGGCTAACAATCGCGACGGCGAAGGCTACGACATGGTCTTTCTCGGCCAGCTTGAGCCGCTGAAAATCGACGTGGATGCGGCGCAGCAACGCCTTGAGCGGCCGGATTACGATAAGGTGCGGGAGTCGCTGGTCGGCATAGACGTGCACTCGCTGCCCGATCTGCTCTCGGTATACACCGGCAACGCGGCGGACCTCGATCCTTGGATTCGCGGCGCCGCGGTCAATCACGACGGCGATCTGCGCCTGAGCTATCTGGCCGGTTGGGGCATCAATTCCCAGATTGCAGACTCGCTCTATCGGCAGATGGTCCAGTATCGGCATGATCCCACCTCGATGCTGACGGGATCAAAGCCTCTCGTCGATGCCGTGATCAACGCGATTCACGCCGGGCCGGTGGAGTAATCCACCGGCCGCGGACGAACGCGTCACGCGGCCGCGTTTTGCTTAAGCGTGTTTCCCGCCCATGCAATTGCCAAGTCCAGTTCGTCATATTCGAAGCGCTTGACCTGCGCCTGAATGAAATGCTCGGCGATTTTCGGGGCAAGGCTGGCGAGCTTAACATCAGCGGCAAGCGCGACACGCTTCACGTTGCGGTGATGATCGCGTATGAATTGAATGTGTCGTATCAGACTGCCAAGATTTTCCCACCCGGGAAATTCGCGCGCGTGAATCACGATCCCCGGAAGCCCGCCATGCGCTTCGATCCACGTATCGGCCGTCAGCGATAGAGCGTCAAAATCCTGCGCGCTCAGGGCATGCTTCACCTCGACCACGATTACGCCGGACTCCGGAAGCACTCGGTGAGAAATACCTGATTCCGCGGGAATCGAACCAAGCCAAGCCAAGGCTTTGTCTCGGTCTTTGTTTTCGAAAACCTGCACCGGGCAAGGCGTTAGGAACGCGGTCATGCGCGCCATCTCGCGAATCCAGCGCACATCGGTGACAATCGCGCAGCCGATGAAGAGGCGCATGGAATGGATGCCGATCTTCGCGTCTTCCCACGCCGCGCCGGGCGTGAAGCCCTCAAACTCCGCTCCCAGTTCATAGAGAAATCGAATGCGGCGGCCGTTCCGGCGCGCTTCCTCAAGCATTGCCGGAAAGACCCTTTCGTAATCGCCCTTTGAAACGGCTCCAATGGCTCGCACGCCGTCAATTCCTGGCGGAAGGTCTTTCAGTCTCTCGATCATGGGGAACCTCCTTTTCAGTTTTATTGTCCCTCTAATTCACGCTAGGCGGATGTGACTCTCATCACAGCCGCTTTCTCTGGCCAGGGCCATGATTTAGGCGGGTGACGAAAGGCAGGCGGCTATGAAAATCCTCACTGTAATTGACGGTTCGAAATACGGAGGAGCGGCAATGGAAGAACTGGTCAGGCGATCGTGGCCTTTCGGAACGGAGGTTCGCGTGCTTTCGGTGGCGCATCCCACGCCGCTGGTGACCGATCCCATCCTGGTGCTGGCCGCAACTCATGTAGAGTCCCTCAAGGAGGAGCGTGCGCGGGCGTCTCGCGATGTTGCTAAGGCGATGGAAGAAATCACGCGTCGCGCACCGGGCCTCATTGTTACGACAAAGGTTCTTGAGGGCGATCCGAAGGCCGCGATCATCGAAGAGGCTCGGCGCTGGTGCGCGGACCTGATCCTCGTGGGATCGCACGGGCGGGGGGCTGCGAAACTTGTGCTGGGCTCCGTCGCACAGGCCGTGGCGGCCAACGCGCCCTGCTCGGTCGAGATCGTACGCCTGAAGGGCGCGGCAGCAGCTTGAGGCAAGTCGTCCGGACGGTTTTGATTGTGAACGCGCGCCTGAGTGGGTAATTTTCCGGACAGCGGAGAAAGGCACGGTGATTTATGCAGGTGATTGCAGAAAGCGGATATGGTGAGGTTCGCGTGACGGACGGTAGATTCAAAGACGTGGTGGACCGGATGGAGGCATCGCTGAAACAGGAAGGATTCGGTGTACTCTGCCGAATCGACGTGCGAGAGCAGTTGAAAGCGAAGTTGGGAATCGAATTCCCACCCTACATAATCCTGGGAGCATGCAATCCGCCCCTTGCGTATCAGGCGCTCGAACAGGACATGAATCTGGGCTTGTTGCTCCCGTGCAACGCGGTCGTGTTTGAGCAGGAAGGCCGAATCAGGGCCGGAGTCATTGATGCAGAGAAGATGCTTTCGGTGGCGGGCCATCCGGCGATGCATTCGGTTGCCCGCGAGGTGAATCAGAAGCTTCGCCGTGCGCTGGATCGGGTGATTCCGTCCCCAAGCAAGTAGCGCGAGCTTCGACAGGATGGATAGTTTTTGGCGCTCCATGTGGCGTTCAACAGAGGAGGAGAAAATGGCGGCGAATGTTGGAGGTGCGGATCGAGCGATACGAATGATTCTTGGGCTGGCGCTGCTCGCGCTGGCCTTTTTGCATGTTTTCACCGGCGGCGTGATGATTCTCGCTTACGTGGTGGGCGCTATCGCGATCATTACGGGCGTGGTGCGCTATTGCCCGGCGTGGGCGATCTTTGGAATTAATACCCACGCAACGAAAAGCGTGGGAACACCGGCGTCGCATGCGAAGTGAGACGAGACGCGCCTTGAGGGAAGCGTTACAATCTAGCGCCATATGCATGGGCTGGGACATCGCGAGGACTGCCGCGGAGTTGCGCGCGAATTAGCTCACGTTCAGAGAAATCAGAAGCCATTTCCGCAACCCGAGCGCTAGCCGCACATAGGATAAGCATGCCTGACGACCGTTACACTCGACGCTGGTTTACATCACTACTTCTTTCGAGTCCCTTCTGGGGGGCAATGGCGCTTGATGCAGCGGCCAATCGCGAGGCCTCGATCACCGATTTCGGCGCGGTCGCCGATGACGCCACGATTAACACCAAGCCGATCCAGGCCGCCATCGACCATTTGGCGTCGAGTGGTGGGGGAACGGTGATCGTACCGCAAGGCGTCTTTGTGAGCGGCGCCCTGTTCTTCAAACCAAAGGTCAACCTGCGTTTGGAAAAAGGAGCCGTATTGAAGTGCTCGACCGACGTAACGGCCAATTTTCCTCCTCAGCGCACGCGGATTGAAGGGCATTTCGAGGAAAAGTTCAATCCGGCCTTGATCAATGCCAAGCAGTGCGACGGTTTTCACATCAGTGGACAGGGAACACTCGACGGCGCGGGCCGGCCAATCTGGGACCTTTTCTGGAAACTTCGCAATGCGTCTCCCAACCCGGGGAACTTTCCAAACATCGGCGTTCCTCGCGCGCGCATGGCGCTGATCGAGAGTTCACGCGGCGTAGCCGTCGAGGGCATTACGTTCAAAGACTCGCAATTCTGGAATCTCCATCTCTACCAATGCCAAGACGTTCTCGTTCGCCAGGCGCGCTTCGAGGTGCCGGACGACTATAGGCAGGCTCCCAGCACCGACGGTATCGACGTGGACAGTTGCCAGAAGGTGACAGTGGACGGCTGTTACTTCTCGGTGACGGACGATTGCATCGCGGTAAAAGGTTCAAAAGGCCCGCATGCGTTGCAAGACACCGATAGCCCTCCGGTGGAGCATGTGCACGTGCGGAATTGCACGTACAAACGTGGCGGTGGCGTGCTGACCCTAGGCAGCGAAGCCACGATCGTCCGCGATGTGACTGTGGAGAATTGCAAAGTCATTGGGAACGTGGGCGTCGCGGTCTTGAAGCTGCGGACGGATACGCCCCAACGCTACGAAAACATTTCGTTCCGCAACATCTCGCTCGATTCGTCCGGCGGCGCAATCGTGTCCGTTCGGCCATGGTCCCAGTATGCGAACCTTCTGGGAGAAGCTCCGCCAAAATCGGTGGTTCACAATTTGAGCCTCGCGGGAATTAAGGGTCGCTTTGGTTCATTCGGCACGATCCGACCGAATGCCGGCCAGACCACAATCAGCGACATTACCTTCAAAGACTTTGATGTCACCCTCCAAAGACCCAACCTGGGTGTCTCCGGTGTGAGCAATCTCAAGTTCGACCACGTCATCGTCAACGGGAAGCTTATCTCGGCTGCGACAGGACAGGATTAGGGAAGACCGCGATCTGAGCCGCCAAGCAAAGTGACTGTTTTTAGCCGTTGTGTTCCGCGTGACACATAAGTCGGACAGCGATATAGCGGAATGCGCAGGATGTAAGGGTTCGGTATGAAGCAGCACTGGCGATTGAAGACGACTTTCTGGCTGGACATAGTGCTGCTGGTCTCGGTTTGCATGTTGGAGAGCATTCGTTTCACTGGGCTTGTTATCCACGAGTGGCTCGGACTCGCAATCGTGGCTATGGTTCTCGCTCATTTACTGTTCTCTTGGAGCTGGATCGCCACGCAAAGCCGGCGGTTTTTCGTCAAGCAAACCATCCGCGATCGCATCAATTACATTATCAATGTTGTCCTTTTCTTCGCGGTTACCGCCGCGATCCTCTCCGGAATTTTGATATCGCAGAAGGCGATTCCCGCGTTAACCGGCACCAAGTTCTCACGGGAGATGGGCATGCGTTGACTTCACGAAAGCTACGCGCACATGGTGCTCATTTTCGCGGGGTTTCACCTGGCGATCCATTGGGACTGGCTGCTCGCAGCTAGAGGAAGTCTTTTTCGGTTATTCCGGGAGTCCTCATTGTGAAATTGCTCCGCTTGTTGTCACGGCTTGTCCTCGTTTCACTGGTCGCCGCTGCGTTTGCCGGATTGGCCGCGATGTATGGCACTTCGACTCATTCTGCTTCGCCAAAGGCGCATGGCCAGGTGGAGCTGCGAGATTCCTGGCCGTCCGCGCCGGACGTCGCTTACTTTTCAGACCTCCTTGGTTACACTTCATTGCTGGCAGTTTTTTGCCTAGCAGGGCGCGTGCTGTTTCGATTGCGGCTAACCCCCGTGCCGCACGGCGAAGGACAGCCGGTCTTGTTGAACTTACGCCGAGACGGCCAGACAGCCTGACGTCTTCACCAACGCCTAGCGATGCGAGTCCTCCGACGCGCTGATTTCAGCCAATTAAAACTGTCAACCCCAGCAAACGACCGGAAAGCGACTGGGCAACACTGGGCAACCGACTCGTTTGACCCGCTACGCGCGTGTTCCGTATAATTGAAACTTCCGCTTTGCGCGGAATGTGCTTCGCCTACGCTTGTCACGGCAGCGAGACTCTGAGGTAAATCCCAGAGAAGAGTTCAGGAGCGATTCATGATCAAGGCAACACAACTGCGTCCGGGCATGATCATTAACCATGAGGGCGACTTGCACGTCGTCTACAGCGTGGACCACCGGACGCCGGGCAACAAGCGCGGCTCGATGCAAACAAAAATGCGGAATCTGCGCAGCGGCTCGATGATGGATTACCGGTTCCGGGCGGAAGAGACTGTGGACAAAGTGGTGGTGGACGAAATCGAGTTCGAATATCTTTACAGCGATGGCGACACGCATCACTTCATGAATACGGAAAATTACGAGCAGCTTGCCTTGCAGGCGGACGTGGTGGGCGATACGAAGGACTATCTGATTCCCAACATGCCCGTGAAGATCGAATATTACAACGACAAGGCTATCGGCGTTCTCCTGCCGGATACCGTCGATCTGACGGTGGTTGATACCGAGCCGAGCATCCAGAAGGCCACGGCGAGCGCGGTGATGAAGCCGGCTAAGCTCGAGACGGGACTCGTGATCAACGTGCCGCCGTTTATCGGAACGGGCGACAAGGTGAAAGTGGATACGTCCGAAGGGCGGTACATTCAGCGCGTGCAGTAGCGCCTGTCAAGCTTGACCGAAGCATTGCCAATTCAAGGAATCGATTGTAAGTTAGGGCCAGGTAAAGACGTCCCATTCTGGAATGCCTTTGGGAGGCTCACATGCGGTTTCTGCGATTCCTGTTTTGCGCCCTGTCTATTCTCATTCTCCTTGCCATGGCTCTCCCTGTTCGGTTCAGTGTGAAGGCTGCGCCGGGTAATGCGATCCCTTCTGATGTCTGCTCGCTACTCACGGCGGACCAACTGAAAAAGACGCTGGGGCTTACGTTTGGTGCGCCGCAGAAGAGCGTGTTTCCTGCCGTGTACATGGGCCAATCCGACGGCACACAGTGTAACTACGAAGGGGGCCGAACTGGAGTCAGGTTCATCTTTTATTCCGATCACTCGGCCGCTGAAGCGAAGCAGACGTTTACGAGCTTGATCGGATTGTTTCCTGCAAAATCCAAGCCGACGGGCATCGGAGATGACGCCTACCTCGACAGCGACCATGCGCTGCACGTGCTGAAGGGAAACTACCGCTTTTTTATCAGCGTCAGTGCACCGTCAAGCGTCTCTGACGCGACGAAAGAGAAGCAAGAAGAAGATCTCGCCGCGGCGGTAGCGGCCAAGCTATAACTGCTAAATCCTGGGACCAGCGGTGGGCATTCTTAGAATGCGTCGGCTGCCGTTGCTAAGTTTGCTCGTAAGAGCCCGCCAGCAAACGGCTTCCGGGCGCAGCCAGGGATTGGCCACGCTACATTCGCTCGCTACGTTACTTTTGCGATGAAGCTGCGGCGGAGGTGCGGCCGAAGACGCGTGCGAAGATTGCGTCTACGGCGCGGAGTTGACGCTGCAGATCGAAGGTGTGCGCGAGGGCTTTTTCGTCCATGAACTTGCGGATATCTTCGTCGGCCGCGATGCGATCGCGGAAGCTCGTTTCCGTTTCCCATGCAGCCATGGCGTGGCCCTGCACCCATTTATAGGCGTCTTCGCGGGGGGCACCGTGTTCGACCAAGTCCTGCAAAAGCTGACCTGAAAACACCAACCCCTGTGTCACGTCCAGATTGCGGCGCATGCGTGCCGGGAACACCTTCATATTCGACACGATTTCCGTGGTGCGGTGGAGCATGTAGTCGAGCAGGATCGTGGAGTCGGGAAGAATGACGCGTTCGACCGAGCTGTGGGAAATGTCGCGCTCGTGCCAGAGCGCGATATTTTCGAGCGCGGCAAGAGAATTCGCGCGGACGACTCGCGCGAGTCCACAAATCTGTTCGCTCGAGACCGGATTCCGCTTGTGGGGCATCGCGGAACTGCCGCGCTGTTCGCCGCCAAATGGCTCTTCGGCTTCGCGGACTTCCGTGCGCTGTAGATGGCGGACTTCCTGCGCGATGCGTTCGAGCGAAGCCGCAACGATCGCCAGCGTGCTGACGTATTGGGCGTGGCGATCGCGTTCGATTACCTGTGAAGTGATTGGTGCGACGGCAAGACCGAGGCGCTTGCAGATTTTCTCTTCGATCTCCGGACCGAGGTGAGTGCAGGTGCCGACGGCGCCTGAGATTTTGCCGACGGCAACCTGTTGCGCGGCGGCCTCGAAGCGGACGGAATCGCGGCGATTTTCCGCGTACCAGTTAGCGACTTTCAGGCCGAAGGTGATCGGCTCAGCGTGGACGCCGTGCGTGCGACCGATTTCCGGCGTGTCTTTAAATTCCCATGCGCGCTTTTCGAGGGCCTCGCCGAGACGGGCAATGCCTTTCGCGATCAGGTCCGAGGCTTCGCGAAGCAGCAATGCTTGTGCCGTGTCCACGACGTCATTGGACGTCATGCCGTAATGCAGCCAGCGGGCGGCCCCGGGATCACCGACGGATTCTTGCACGGCAACGGTGAATGCGATCACGTCATGTTTTACTTTGGCTTCGATTTCGTTGATGCGGGCAACATCAACGCGGGCGCGTTCGCGGAGCTTGGCTGCGGCTTCGCGCGGCACGATGCCGGCCTCGGCAAGCGTTTCGCTGGCGGCCAGCTCCACGTCGAGCCACTTCTGGAATTTGTTTTCTTCGCTCCAGACGCGGCCCATCGCGGCGCGCGTGTAACGTGCGATCAACTTTGCCTCCCGGTATCTTGCTAGCTGTTCCGTGCGGCCTTCAGGAAACTCTATGATAACCGAAATCGCGAATTGCCCGGGCAAGCTAAGTGCGTTTGTCTTCGGGCTCGACGGTGATAATCGTGACTTCCGGGCGGCAAAGGAAGCGAATGGGCAGCGCGGTCCAGCCGAGGCCGCGATTTACATACATTTTGGCGCCGTCTTTGGCATACCAGCCAGCGAGGTATGGACCGCTGTCTCTGGGCAGCCAGAACGTGGGAACGAAGGGAATGTGAACCTGGCCGCCATGCGTATGGCCGGCGAGAGCCAGATTGACGTGGCTCGCGATGTGGTCGAAATAGCCGGGCGCGTGGAAGATGGCAATCTTGTAGGCGGTGGTCGGCACTCCGGCGAGCGCCCTCTCCAACCGCACGGTACCGCTGGAGGGATCGTCCAAACCGATCAGCCAGGCGTCTGGGCGCAATTGCGCGTTTGCATTCACGAGGAGGTGGACGCCGGACTCCTCGTAGAATTCGCGCTCGCGGCGGAAGGGGCGATACGGGTGGTTATTCTCCCAATTGCCGAGCACGAACCAGACGCCAAGCGGTGCATGAAGCTGTTGATAGACCTCTTGGACCTCCTTCCAGGTGCCGCCGTAGCCGCCGAGGCTGTCTCCCGTGATCACGACTACGTCCGGCTTTTCGGCGGCCATAATCGCAATCATGTGGCGCTCGCGCGGTCCGAGGCCGTGCGTGTGCAGGTCGCTGAGCTGTGCGATCTTGAGCGGCGCCGTCACAGCTCCCTGAATCTCGTAATGCGTGGTCTCGATGCGGTAGGGCTCGATAATGACGGAATCGACGAAAAGGCCAAGCAGTAAGAGAGCGAGCGGCCAAAACCACCATCTGTGCCAAAGGCGGCGCCGCGGCCGAGCCGCAGCACGAACAGCCGGATTGGGTTCCAGAGCGGTCTGCACCATTGTGGTGGATTGCGCCTTTGAATGGCGGCACTCTAACTATACAGGGCATCGCGCCTCGGAAAAAACGCATGCCCGATTCGACGCACTAGGAAGAGTCAAAATTGGCGGGCGGAGGGCTTGCCGATATAATCGGCACCCATGGCTAAGCAGCCCAATCCCAGCCACGAGAAGCGTTTAGCGGCCCTGGCATCGGTCGGGTCGGCAATCGTGCTGGTGACGTTGAAGGTGCTCGCGGCGGTAGCGACGGGCAGCTTGGGCATTTTATCCGAAGCGCTTCATTCGATCCTCGATCTGGTTGCGGCAGTCATCACCTACCTTTCGATTCGCGTCTCCGATCGCCCTGCCGACGCGACGCACCTCTACGGCCACGGAAAATATGAAAGCTTCTCCGCATTCGTCGAGACGGGCCTGCTGCTGCTGACTGCGGTTTACATTATCTGGGAGGCGTTCCAGAGGCTTCTCTTCAATGCACCGCAGCTACGACCGAGTGTTTCAGCAATCCTGGTATTGCTGCTTTGTCTGATGATTGACTTGCTTCGAGCCCGCAAGCTGAAGCGGGTCGCGCGGGAGTATCCCAGCGAAGCGCTGGAAGCGGATGCGCTGCATTTTTCCACAGACGTATGGAGCACCCTGGCGGTGATCGTGGGTGTGGGCGGTGCATGGCTCGGGGTTCGGTTCGATTTGCCGTGGCTGACGATGCTCGATGCCTTCGCCGCACTTTGCGTTTCGGCCGTGATCTTGTGGGTCGGCTCGCGATTGGGCAGGCGCACGATCGACGCGCTGCTTGACGTGGCTCCGAGCGGACTGCGCGAAAAGATCGCCAGCGCAGTGGACCAAGTGGAAGGCGTGCTGCAAACTGAACGCGTGCGCGTGCGGCGCTCAGGGCAGCGATATTTCGTGGACGTGACGATTAGCGTGCCGCGTACGGCAAGTTTGGAACAGGCGCACGCGGCCAGCGAAAACGTGGAGCGGCGCGTCGCGGAGATTGTACCCTCGGATGTGGTGGTGCACGTGGAGCCCCGCGCGCGCACAGGCGAGCACCTTTTCGAGACCATCCGGGCGATTGCGCAGCGGCGCGGATTCGCGATTCACGAACTTTCCGCGCATCACTACGAAGGCCGCCTTTTCATCGAATTGCATCTCGAGGTGGACGAGAGCGCAAGCCTGCAGGAGGCACATCGCCTAGCTACTGAACTCGAGGACGATATTCGCGGCGAAACCGAAGCGGACGCGGATATAAACATCCACATCGAGCCGCTGGGCGTGAATATCGCCGGTGCGGAGAAGATGAAGGAACTCGAGGGTACGGTGCAGGATTACCTGAACTCCCTACAAGAGGAGTATCCGGAGCTTGTGAATTGCCATGAAGTCCGAGCGCGTTCGGTGCAACACCGCGTGCTTGTTTCGTGCCACTGCTCGATGGATGGCAAGCTGCCGATCACGGAGGTTCATGACCTGACGGCTGCGCTTGAGGATCGCGTGAAAGGAAGATTCCCGGAAATCTCACGCCTTACGATTCATCCGGAGCCGGTTGACGAAAGCTGATCCACTTTTGGGCGAATGCGCTTTTCGAACGCCAGGGCGCCAAATGCCAGCACAATAGGAAAACATTCCAGAACGTAGCGCGGCTCGGGCGAATCCGCGAATGAAGCTATGAAAATTGTCCGCAAAATCACAAAAACAAGCAGAAATACGACTCCAGGGCGACCCCAGGCCTTGCAGACGCCTGCGATTGCAAGTCCGACGAAGGCCACATTCAGGCCGGCAAACGCCAGCGTCATGAGAAAATCGGGACGGTCTTCGTCCCATTCCTTAAAGACGGGCGTCAAATGTCCTGCGAGCGGCAGAAGCTCCGTGCGCGGCGTGAACCAAAGCGCAAAGCAGCGCAGAGCCGGAATTTTCAGATGGGTGCGCAGTGGGTGCCGCGCCGTTCTTTCGCTTGCGATTTGGCCGAACTGCGCGTCCATTTCATCTGTTTCCGTAAGCGTGTCGTTGTAGGTATCGAGCAACGCTTCGACGCGGCTGCGCTCCTGTGGAGAATCGAAGGCACTCGATGGAATGTCATCCGCGGAAATCGCAGAGTCGTTCAGGTTCCACGTGACGAGATATACGTCTCGCATGCGCCACATCCATGTGTTGGTCCAGGCTGTGAACCCGCGCGGAATGACTTCGCCGGGCAACTGGCTATAGCGAGGCGCGAGAAATTGCACTTCGTGGAGAGTGCGCCAGTTGCGAGCCGCCCACGGGAACAATGGCAGCAGGAGTCCGGCGGCCATTAGAAAGCCTACGCGGACGATTTTGGCCCAGTCGCGCGGACGCCACCATTTCGCTGCCGCAGTCAGGCCAGCGGCTGCGAGCACAAGGGGAGTTTCCGGGCGCACCAACGTTCCCAGGCCCACCACGACGCCAGCCAGGAACCAAGCCATGCGGGTTGCGGATTTTCTTGTGCTGACACCCCCGGGGCGACCGATCTCAGTTTCCAGCAGCACGAGAAGCGCGAGCGCCGTCAGAAAGGTGACGAGCACCTCACAGAGGACGACGGCGGTGTAGTTTGCGACGAACGGGCACAGGGCGGCCAGCCATAGGGCGGCAAGTGCCACTCCTCGGCGCGATTCCGGTCGTGCGACCAGTGTGGCTATCGCTACGAGGAGGAAGCAGGTAGCGAGGTCGACCACGACCTGAACGAGCATCACAGCGCGCTGAGAATTTCCGGCAAAGGCAAAGATCGCCGCGAGGAACGCCGGATAGCCGGGAACGCGCATGTCCACGGGCGTCAGCCTGCCATCAATCGAAAAACCGTAGACACCGTTTTTGAGCCAGTTAGCGGCTAAACGGATGTAGAATGGGCCATCTCCGGTGTCGAAAGCCGGAAATTGCAGGACGAAGAGCAGGCGCAAACCCAGCCCCACGCATACAGCTAGAGCTACATTCGCACGCATCTTACTTAGGATCATTGACACGCTTTCAATGGACCGCTAGCTTGGAATCTCCGAATGGCTGAACGCAAGCCCATTTTTTACGATGAGGAAAGACGGCGCTGGCGCCGTACGCGCCGCGCTCTGGAAATTGCCGGTGGTATTTTCACCCTGATCCTTGTCGTCTTTCTCGTGAATGTCTCCCGAAAGCCCGATTTGCCACAGATTCTGCGGCCGGACGTGGGGGAAGGCTTGCATGCTGTACGCACACTGAGCAAGGCACGCCCCCCTGTGCGGCCCCGGCTGCGACGCGTCGCAGCGCTCGGAAAGATTCCCGAGGGCTATACGCCGCTGGTACGCGCCGCATTTTACGTCAGCGACGATCCCACGAGTCTTTCTTCATTGCAGCTACACTATCGCGATATCGACCTGCTGATTCCCGATCTTCTCCATTCGGTCACAGCCGATGGGACCCTGGAGGAGGATCGCCAGGCAAAGCTCGAAGATTTCCTGCAGGGTCTCCAGAAGAGGAACATCGACCTGCCCGTCATGACAATGGTGAATAATTATGACGACGCCGCAGGGTGGTGCCCGCCCGGTTTTCTAAAGATGCTTGCCAGCGCCTCCTCACGCGCACGGCTTTCACGCGCGATCGAACAGTACGCGTATGCGCAGCACCAGCCGGGCGTTGTGGTGGATTTCGAATCGCTGCCGGACCCAAGCCAGAAGGACTTTCAAGCGTTTGTTCACGATCTGGCTTCTGACCTGCACGCGAAAAATCTGAAGCTGATGGTTGCTTTGCCCGCCGCCGACTGGAGCTATGACTATAAGTATTTTGCCGCGCAGACCGACGAAATCATCTTGATGAACTACGATTTTCACTGGAGTTCGTCAGCACCGGGCCCGATTGCGCCGCAGGACTGGTTCCAGACGAATATCGATAACATTCTGAAGATCCTTCCGGCCCGCAAGATTGTGATGGGTATCGCCAATTACGGCTACGACTGGCCGGCGAAGACCAAGCAAGATCCGAAACCCATCGCGCAGCCGGTGTCCTTTCAGCAAGGAGTGGTTACGGCAGTGGAATCGGGCTCCGACGTAACGTACGATCCGAGCACATTCAACCTGCACTACTCCTACGATGAGAACGGCAGGTTGCACACGGTATGGATGCTGGACGGGGTGACGGCTTACAACGAACTTCGCGCGTCCGAGCGTGCAGGTGTGGCCGGCACTGCGTTATGGCGACTGGGCACCGAAGATCCCTCCATGTGGACGATTTGGGACGCAGTTCACGCAGACAACGCCACGCGCGCCAAGCTGGATGAAGTTCCTGCCGGCTATGACTTAATTATGGAAGGCGCCGGCGACATCTGGAAAATTACGGCCATGCCGCAAAGCGGCCGGCGCACGATCGACTACGACTCGGAAAGCGACGTGATCGACGACGAGAGTTTCGAGAGTTATCCGTCGGCTTGGCGCGTGCAGCAGATGGGTGCGGTACCGAAGGAAATTGCGATCTCGTTTGACGATGGGCCCGATCCGGAATGGACGCCGAAGATTTTGGATGTGTTGAAACAGAAGCATGCGACCGCTACCTTTTTCGTGATCGGAGAATCGGCCGCGCAAGAGGCCGATCTTGTAAAGCGCGAATATGCCGAGGGCAATGAGATCGGAAATCATACGTTTACGCATCCGGATTTTGAGACCGCCTCGCCGGCGCAGATTCAACTCGAATTGAATCTGACGGAACTCTTTCTCGACAGCCGCCTGGGCGTGAAGACGACCCTTTTCCGGCCGCCCTACGGCATCGATCATGAACCGGAATCCGCGACGGAATTTCGGAACCTTCCCGAGGCCCAGAACCTCGGCTATATCATCGTCGGTGCAAAGATCGACCCGCACGACTGGGGCGAGTTGAATGGCGGTGCGCCTCCACCGGCGGAAACAATCGTTCAACGTGTGATGTCTGACGTGAAGGCGAACCGCGGCAACGTTATTTTGATGCACGATGGCGGCGGCGACCGGAGTCACACGGTTGCCGCATTGCCGCAAATCATCGATCAGGTACGCGAGGCGGGCTATCGGCTCGTTTCAGTTTCGCAGTTGCTCGGTCAGACGCGCGCCCAGGTGATGCCGCCGCTGACTTCGCATGAGTGGCTTTTGGCGCGCGCCGATGCGCTCATTTTTGATGTCTTCAGCTGGTTCCGGTCGAGTATCGCGTTTATTTTTGTCGCGGGCATATTTCTGGTCAGCGCGAGGGCTTTGATCGTGGGACTCTTGGCTCTTGCAGAAAAACTCCGGCCTTCTCCGCCGGAGCATCCGGATTATCAGCCGTCCGCTACGGTCTTGATTCCGGCATACAACGAAGAGAGCGTGATCGTTCACACGGTGCGAGCTGCGCTTGCCTCCGGGTATCCAAGGCTCGAAGTACTTGTTGTGGATGACGGCTCCACAGACCGCACGGCTGATTTGGTGCGTAAAAACTTCAGCAGCGATCCGCGCGTCCGCTTGCTTACGCAGGAAAATCATGGGAAGCCCGCCGCGCTGAACCATGGCTTAGCGGTGGCGAACGGCGAAATCATCGTTTCGATTGACGCGGATACGATTGTGGATCCGGAGGCGATACCGCGGCTCGTGCGCCACTTTGCGGATCCGAATGTTGGCGCGGTCGCAGGCAACGTGAAAGTGATTAACCGCAATAGCTGGATCACGCGCTGGCAGGCGCTGGAATACATCACCAGCCAGAATCTTGAAAAGCGCGCGTTCGATTTGCTCAATTGCATTCCGGTGGTGCCGGGAGCCGCTGGCGCGTGGCGCGCGGAGCTGCTGCGCGAAAGCGGTGGCTTCTCGGGCGACACCGTGGCGGAAGACACCGACCTCACTCTCACGATTCGCCGCAATGGCTGGAAGATTCTTTACGATGAAGACGCGATCGGGCGGACGGAAGTGCCCGATACGGTCGAGGCACTGATCCGGCAGAGATTTCGCTGGACGTTCGGCACGCTTCAGGCCGTATGGAAGCATCGCGATACGACGGCAAAGCCGCGTTACGGTACTTTGGGTTGGGTCGCGATTCCCAATATTTTCCTGTTTCAGATCGTGCTGCCGATGGTTTCGCCGATCATCGACTTTCTCTTCTTATTATCGCTGGCACTTTGGGGGTTGGCGCAGTTGCGGATCGCGGCATTGCCGCAGCTTTGGACTTCACAGGACGTGGAACGCTCGCTCATTTTCTTCGCGCTCTTCATGGTGATTGACCTCTTTACCTGTGTGGTCGCGTTCGCGCTGGAGAAGGGTGAGGATTGGACATTACTCGCGCCGCTAATTATTCAGCGGTTTTATTATCGACAGATGATGTATGTGGTGCTCTTCCGCTCGCTGAAGGAAGCTGTGAGGGGTAGGCCGGTTGGCTGGCGCGGTGTCGTCGAACCGCAAGTGCCTGAAAGCGTAGCGCACGCGTGATCAAGCGGCGTCTTCACCGCTAAATCTCATATTTCGGATTGCGGGATGTTGATCCCGTTTCCGGGCGATCGCCGGATTCGGCAGCATCCGCCTCTATCCTTTGTTGCTGTTCTTCGACGTATTCCACGTGATGATTCGGATCCACAATTTTCTGCAAGCCTATCAGCGCGGGAGCCAACTGCGAGGCGTGCCTCGCCTCGGCCTCAAATTCGCGGTCGGTCATTTCAGAGTACCGGTCGCCAGTAACGGCTTTGTAGATGCCGTAAAGAATCAGTGCAAATATAAAAAGCCCCACGACGTAAGGCATGGCCTTGTCCTTCTGCGGGGAAGTTTGTCTTAGCTACAGCGATTATATTATTTTTTTGGCTGATTTCGGCTGTTTTGATAGGATCAGCTTATCGGGCTGCATCCTGCTACTTGGGAGCGGCACCGGAGGCCAACATGAGCGTTACACCCCTTTCGGGCGACGGGAAGATTACCGTTCCCGAGATTCTCTCTAGAAAATCATTTTCGGCGGACGGCTCTCCCCATACGAACCGGAAAATTTCCTGCCTAACCGCTTACGACTATCCGACTGCGCGCCTGCTGGATGAAGCGGGCGTTGAAGTGATTCTCGTTGGCGACTCGGTGGGCATGGCAGTGCTGGGATATGACAGCACTTTGCCGGTAACGGTGGAAGACATGCTGCACCACGTGCGCGCCGTGCGCCGTGGCGTGAAGCGCGCGCTGCTCGTGGCGGACATGCCGTACGGGAGTTTCCATGTTTCCATGGAAGACTCCGTACGCAACGCGGTGAAGCTCATCAAAGAAGGTGGCGCGGAAGCCGTAAAGGTCGAAGGCGGGGAGCGGCGCATTGAATTGATCGCGCGGCTCGTGGAAGCGGAAATCCCGGTGATGGGCCACGTGGGACTTACGCCGCAATCGATTCACGCGATGGGTGGGTTTCACGTGCAGGGAAAATCTACAGAGGCGTCGCGGCAAATCGAGCGCGATGCGCGTGCCGCGGAAACGGCGGGCGCCTTCGCCGTGGTGCTCGAATCCATTCCTCGCGAACTGGCCGCGCGCGTTACCGAAAAGCTTCGAATCCCGACGATCGGCATCGGCGCCGGCCCCGATTGCGACGGCCAGATTCTGGTGCTCCACGACTTGCTCGGATTGACAGCGGGGCGGGTGCCCAAGTTCGCGCGACGTTACGCGGATCTTTCCGGCATAATCTCGCAAGCGGTGACGGATTATTGCGACGACGTGCGTGGCGGAAATTTCCCGACCGATGCGGAGTCATACCATGCGCCCGGTGCGATATCGGTCGAGACGCCTGTGAGACCACGTCGCTAATTCTTACGGCAAGAGGACTCTATGGACAGTGCGGATTTTCGTGTGCTCTACGATTACAACGCGTGGGCCAATCGGCGCACGCTCGAAGCGTGTGCCTCACTCACGCCCGAGCAATTCCTACAGGATATGAAATCGAGCTTCGCGTCTGTGCGCGATACCCTGGCGCATATTTATGGCGCGGAGTTCGTTTGGCTCGAGCGATGGAATTCCCAAGAACCGTCCGGGCTGCCAAGTCCTACTGATTTTTCAACCTTCGAATCGATCCGAAGCAAGCTCACGGAGAGGGATCGCGCATTAATCGAATTTGTGTCGCGGCTTACGCCGGAAACGTTATCGCGCGATCTCCATTACAAGCTGATGAATGGGACGGCGCAGTCGGGACCCCTTGGTCCCATGCTGCAACATCTGGCGAATCACGGCACCTATCATCGCGGACAGGTGACGACCATGCTCCGGCAACTTGGATTAAAGCCCGTATCCACCGATTTGATCTACTATCATCGCGAACTTGCGGCGCGAGCGACAGCCTGACACGCCGCCCGCATGGAAATCATCCGCACTGTGGAATGGATGAAGCAGGTTTCGCGCGCCGCCCGTTCGCGTGAGCATGTTTTGGGTTTCGTGCCCACGATGGGCGCGATTCACGAAGGGCACCTTTCGCTCGTGCGCGAAGCGAAGCGTCGGTGCTCGCCTGTGGTTGTGTCGATCTTCGTAAACCCCACGCAATTCGGTCCTTCCGAAGACCTCGCCAAATATCCACGCCCGTTTGCAGCGGACCGTGAAGCGATTGAGAGCCTCGGCGCGGATTATTTGTTTCTGCCATCTCTCGAAGAGATCTATCCGAAGGGCTTTTCCACGGCCGTTTCCGTAGATGGCTTAGGCGATCGGGTCGAAGGGGGTTCGAGACCTGGCCACTTTCGCGGCGTTGCGACAGTGGTGCTGAAGCTATTCGAAATCGTTCAGCCGAGCTTGGCGTTTTTCGGCCGGAAAGACGCGCAGCAGCAGGCGCTGATCCGCCGTATGGCGCGCGATCTCGATCTGGACGCGCAAATTGTCACGTGCCCGATCGTGCGGGAAGCGGATGGGTTGGCGCTTTCTTCGCGCAATGTGTATCTCACGGGCGACGATCGCCGCGCTGCCACAGTTCTCCATCGCTCACTCGTCGCTTTGCGCGAGCAGATCGATCGCGGCGAACACGACATTGTGCGGCTATTGGCGACGATAAGAACGGTGATTGCGAGCGAAGCGTCGGTGACGCTGGATTACGCTGAGATCGTCGATGCGGAGACTTTCGATAAAGTGATGAATCTGCGCGGGAATTGCTTTGCAGTCCTCGCGGCGAAAGTCGGCGGAACGCGGCTAATTGATAACGCGCTGATCGAGCAAACCGGCGACGAATTCACGGTGAGTCTCTAAAGCCGCATTCAGCCCTGTTCAACCGCCGCGAGAACTTCCGCTGCGTGGCCTTTCGCCGTCACCTTTTCCCAAACGCGGCGGATCACGCCGTCGGGACCGATCCAGTAGGTGATTCGCGCAATTCCAAGGAAGCTCTTGCCGAGAAAGCTTTTCATCCGGGCTGCGTCATAGGCGTCGATCACCTTGTGTTCGGTATCCGCGAGCAGCGGAAAATTCAAATTGTATTTCTGCTTGAATTTCGTTTGCGCTTCGGTCGAGTCGCCGCTGCAGCCGATAATCGCGGTGTTGAGCGCGTCGAATTTCGGAATGCGATCGCGAAATTCGGTCGCTTCGTTGGTGCAGCCGGGCGTATTGGCCTTCGGGTAAAAGTAAAGGATCACATTTTTGCCGGCGTAATCGTCGAGCGACACAGTCTGGCCGTCGTCGGCCGTGACGCGGAAATTCGGCGCCCGTTCACCCTGTTTTGGCATCTTGTCCATTCCTCACTACTCTTTACGCGAGAAGACGCTTCAAAATTTCGTTCACGGCCTGGGGATTCGCCTGACCGCGAGTTTCGCGCATCACTTGGCCCACAAAGAATTTGAAAACGCCTTCGTTGCCGGCACGGTATTTCGCCAGGTTATCCGGATTCCTGGCAATCACGTCGCGCGCCGCTTTTTCGATCGCACCGGTATCCGTGATCTGAGCGAGGCCTTCCGCAGCTATGATTTCCGCTGCGGTTTTGCCGGATTCAAACATTTTCGCGAAAACTTTTTTCCCACTTGCCGCTGTGATGTCACCCTTTTCAACCTTTGCGAGCAATTCCGCTAAGGCTGCGGGCTTGACTGGGCACGAACCGATCTCCTGGCCCGCGTCGTTCAGCCGTCGCAACAACTCGACCGAAATCCAATTCGTCGCCGCTTTTGCTGGAGCGCCCGCCTTCACGGCGCCCTCAAAATAATCGCCGAGGGCACGCGTTGCCGTGAGGACGCCGGCATCGTAAGCGCTCACTCCGTAATCGCGCAAGAACCTTGCGACCTTCGCCGCGGGCAATTCCGGCATGGCGGAGCGCACGTCGGTGATTTCGCGCTCGCTCAGCAGAACTGGCAGCAGGTCCGGATCAGGAAAATAGCGGTAATCGTGGGCAAATTCCTTGGAACGCATCGGCTCCGTCCGCCCAGCCGCTACGTTCCATAGTCGCGTTTCCTGCGCAACCTTGCCGCCGGATTCGAGCAGGCCAATCTGCCGCTCGATTTCATATTCGAGCGCATGAGTCAAATAGCGGAACGAATTGAGATTCTTCACTTCCGCCTTGGTGCCGAACTTTTCCGCTCCGCGCAGCCGCACGCTGACGTTCGCATCGCAGCGCAGCGAGCCCTCCTCCATATTGCAATCGCTCACTTCGGTGTATTCGAGGATCTGCTTGAGCGTGTTCAGGTAGGCGTAAGCTTCGGCAGGCGTACGGAGGTCGGGCTCCGACACAATCTCGATCAGCGGCACGCCGCAGCGGTTGAAATCGATGTAGCTCCATGCGTCAGAGTCGGGAAAGCCCTCGTGCAGGCTTTTTCCCGCGTCGTCTTCCATATGAAGGCGCGTGATGCCGATGCGTTTCGCGACGCCGTCCACGGCGATTTCAAGTTCGCCCGCCGTCGCCAGCGGCAACTCATACATTGAGATTTGGTACCCCTTCGGCAGGTCCGGATAGAAATAATTCTTTCGGGCGAAGATGGACCGGCGCTGGAGCTTGCATCCCAACGCCAGTGAAGCGCGGCACGCGAGCGCGAGCGCCTTCTTATTGAGCACTGGCAGCGCACCGGGCAGGCCAAGGCACACTGGGCACGTGTTTGAGTTTGGAGGCGCGCCGAATTTCGTCGCGCAGGCGCAGAATGCCTTCGTCAAAGTGCTGAGTTGTGCGTGTACCTCGAGCCCAATCACTGGCTCGTAGCGAGCCATCACTTCGGGAGCAATACGCGCCATCTCTTCGGCCGTTCGTGCCATAAGAGACGGATTATAACATTCGCCGGCGAATCGTGTGTTGACCGGCCCATGGCCTTGGAATAGAGTCTCGGCCACGACTTGCGAGAATTTGCACGCGCGAATATCGCGCATGGAGACAAGGCTTGGTGAACATGGCCGCATCGAAGAGATACGAAAAGACGGTCGTCGCCATACTTTTCTTTACATGGGGCACGGTCTTCCTGGATCGAATGTCCCAGCTTTATTTGGCGCCCTATTTTGCGCCGGAGTTCCACCTATCCAATGCGCAAGTGGGATTTCTGGCATCGGTGGTTGCGGCGTCGTGGGCGCTCTCCTCTCTTGTTTTCGGCGCGGTGTCCGACCGATTTGGCCGGCGCGCGGTTCTAATTCCGGGAGTCCTGATTTTTTCGCTTCTTTCGTGGCTTTCGGGTGTGGCGCACAGCTTTGAAGAGCTGCTGGTTATTCGCGCACTGATGGGCGTGGCGGAAGGACCATGCTGGACGGTAATCAACGCCATCAATGAAGAGACATCAGATCCGAAGCATCGGGGACGCAACGTGGGCATTGTCGTCAGCGCCGCCGCGCTGATTGGCCTTTTCGTGGCGCCGATCTTGACGACGCAGGTAGCGGCGCATCTTGGCTGGCGCTGGGGCTTTTTTATCGCCGGAGCGCCCGGCCTGTTGATGGCATTTCTGCTCTGGAAATTTGTACGTGAGCCGCAACACACGGCGGAAGCCGAGAGCGCTCATGGCGCAGCGATATCGCCCGCAAGTTACCTTTCCATCCTAAAATTTCCCAACGTGTGGCTCTGCTGCATGGGCGCCGCGGGATTCATGGGATGGCTTTTCCTGCAGAACGTGTTCGCGCCGCTCTATGTCACCGAGTCGGCGCACCAGTCGGGCACGACCGCCGGCTTTCTGATGGGCGCCGCCGGCCTGGGCAGCTTTTTTATCGGCCTGATATTTCCGGCGCTTTCCGACCGCATCGGGCGCAAATCGGCACTGCTGATTTCGGCCGCTCTTTCAGCGATTCTTCCGGTTGCTCTCTGCATACCGGGTCTTTATTCGCACCTCTGGTTTCTAGCTGCGATCCTCTTCCTGACGCAGGGAGGGCAGGCCATGGCCGCCCTCGTCGTGGTACTGATGCCGGCCGAGAGCGTGCCTCCGCAATTCATCGCCACCGCGATCGGCATGACGACGCTCGTTGGCGAAATCCTCGGCGGCGCACTCGCGCCCACATTGGGCGGCGCGATGGCCGAAAAATTCAGTTTGGCCACACCGCTGTGGATGGCTTCCGGATGCATGGTTCTCGTCGTTCTGGCGGGCCTCTTTTTCCGCGAAACGCCGCGGCCAAAGCCCCGTAGCGAAGAGTTCGGCCACGGCGCTTATGCGCAATCAAGCATCCGCACCTAGCGGTCTCCTCCCCAGACGTAGCGGATTCCCAGGCGGTAGTTGTAGCCGAGGGCCGGATAGCCGACTGCATCCTGATAGTGCTTGTCGAAAAGGTTTTGTATGTGTGCGGTAAACCAGATGCCGTAGCGCAGAGGGACAGTTGCGGAGGTGTCCCAGCGGACGTAGCCGGGGTTGCTCGTAATTCCCAGGTCAAGAAAATCGCTGTCCGTGCGCCTGCCTACAAAATATCCGGTTACGTTCCAATTGACGCCGCGGAAATGCGCGTTCACGAAAAGATTCGCGGAATTGAGCGGGCGTTTGAGCAGCCGATTGCCCGGCACGAGGGCAGGATCGGTAGCATAGGGCGATGCAAGCACGCGCGAATCATCGTAGGAGTACGTGCCGCCAAGATCAAGCCACCGTGCCGCCCGTACTGCAATCGAAGAATCCACGCCGAAAGCGCGCGCTTTGTCCGTATTGAAGTAACTGCCAAAAAATGCAGGGCAGTTTTGCGGCAGGTTGTTAGGCATAAATCCGGACGCAAAGCTGACAATATTCCGGAAATCATTGTGGAAGTACATGGCTGAGATGCGGACGCGGTCCGAGGACAAATCCTGGTCGACTCCCGCATCGAATGTGGAGCTCTGCTCGGGTTGCAGAACGGGCGTGCAGTCGACAGGAAAGAGGGGCGGTTCTTTTATCCCCTGCCCGTAAGAGGCGAGTAAGCGAGTGTCGCCCCAGAAGCCGCTGCCGTATCGTGCGGCATAGGTCGCACCGACCCGCGGCACGAAACGCGTGCCATACGAGTCGTTTGCTTCGATTCGCCCGCCCGCGACTGTGGTAAGACGGCGGTTGAGGTGATAGCGCGCTTCGAAATACCCGGCATTGTCGTGCCTGCCTAGGACGCCGCCGGTTTCATTTTCGAAGTAATATCCCGCAGTAATGCCGCCGCGAGCGAATTGATATGTGGATCGCGCGTCCAGTCCTGCGCGATTGAATTTGTCTACGGTGGAGAAATCGAACGAAGGCTCGTCGATCGAATCCTCGTGGCGCGATTCAAATCCCTGCACGTGGGTCTGCCAGTGCTCGCCGGTCGCGAAGTCCCAGCTTAAACCGGACGAGAGATCGTGCAATCCGCTGTGCGCGCCGGGCGTCACGGCAAACGGGACGGCCGGAAAGAGGGTTTGCCCGGGCTGGCCGGCGTCGCTCGCGCCGTTGCGGAGCGTCAGCCTCAGCGTGTCGGCATCTGAAAATTTCCAGCCAAAATTTCCCGACAGCGTCGTATCGCGAAAATAGGGATAGTCATCGCCGGGATTGTTCTCGAAAGTGGCCGCATTCGGGGATTGACCGCGCGTCGTGAAATATCCCGCGGCCGCGGAGTAATCGAAGCGCCCCAGAAGGCCGCTCATTTGAGCATTACCAGTGCCGGTGCCGAAAGTTCCGCCTTGGCCTTGCAAGACAAGTTGCGGCGTTGTGGTCGATCCGTGGTGCGTCAAAATGTCGACCACGCCCGTCATCGCATCCGAGCCATACAGTGCGCTACTCGCGCCATGGACCACTTCTACTTTGTCCACGCTATCCGTGGTGTAATCCGAAAGATCGATCGAAATGCCCGGAAGGCTCACGTCTTCTGGTACTCCGTCGATCATCACGCGGGTGTAGTTTGAATTGCCGCCGTCTAGAAACAGAGAGGTGGTGCCGCCATCCGGCCCCAGTTGCGAAAACGCAACGCCTGGCACTGTTGCGAGCAGCGGGGTGAGCCAGATCTGCTGTTCGTGATCCATGTCGTCGCGCGTAAGAATATTGACGGGCGCCACTACATCCACCGACGGCTGCGCTTCTGCCTCAGCAGCGACCACCACGCTTGACGACATGCTTGCCAGAGCGAGACGCAAGTCCAGGTTCTCATCGGCACCGGCTTCGAGCGTCAAATCTTTCATGACCGGTGCAAAATTGTGCGCGGAAATTGTAACGCGATAATCGCCCGCAGCAAGCACGAGGGAAAATCCGCCCTGTTCACTGCTTTGAGTCGATTGTGCGGAACCGGCACGGCCAGACGGCTGGGCCGTTATGAGCGCACCCACAATGGCTGCGCCGCTCGAATCGGTCAACGTGCCCTGAATGGTCGCGTTCGATTGCCCAAGGGAAGCTGCGGGAAAGAGCAGAATGGCGAACAGAAATGTAACGGGAAAAGCTGATCGGCGTGAAAGTCTCATCATTTTCCTCCTCTCCCTCTCGCGCGGGAGTTGAAGGTTGTCCCCAACGCCGCGCACGATGCGCGTTCGTTTGGGCTGAGGCTCCGTCGGTCTCCTGGCTTGGCGAAGCTGTGCAGCGGCGCGGCCTTCCCAACAGCCCGGCGAATCGAGCGATTCGCCGGCGCGTCAGTGGCACGAGCCGAATATTTTTCGCCTTACAGTCGCGCGGCGGCGACGGATTTGCACCGTCTTCCCGGGCACGGAGTCTCGGGTGGTTGTGGACGGCGACCGCTAGGCAGGCGCCGTTGGCGGGAGGCGCTACTCATCCCGCGGTGTGTTTGTGCATGTACAAAATGGTGCGCGTCAGTAATTCGATCGCAAGGAAACGCGCGGCCGCCCGTTTGGCCGTAATTCAATTTCGAGCGGCACCTCAAAAATCTCCTCCAGAAGCTCGCGCTCGTAGACTTCCGCAGGCGTTCCTACGCGCAAGCATTTGCCTTTGTGCAGCAGCACGATTTGGTCGGCAAATTCAGCCGCCAAATCAAGCTCGTGCGTCACGACGAGCACAGTATGTCGATGTTCATCTGCCAGCCGCCGCAATCGCCTGAGCAGTTCGACTTTTCCGCCGATATCGAGGTGCTGCGTCGGTTCGTCCAGCAGCAATAGAGCCGGTTGCTGGGCCATCGCGCGCGCCAGGATGACGCGCTGCTTTTGTCCGCCTGACAACTCTTCCATCCAGTAATCGCGAAAGGAAGCCGCGCCCACTTGAGCCAGCGCATTGGTCGCCATCACGCAATCCTGCTCGGATTCGAAGCGCAACCGGCGGCCGTAAGGGTAGCGCCCCTGCAACACATATTCCCAGACGCGCAGCGGAAAAAGCAGTTGGCTTTCCTGCTGTACGAGTGCCACTTTCTGCGCGCGAGCCTTCGGATCGAGCGACGTGATTTCGGCGCCGTCCACTTCTACGCGTCCGGCGAGCGGTTTCGTAATGCCAGCAAGCAACCGCAGCAGGGTCGATTTGCCGCTTGCATTCGGACCGAGAACGGCAAGCAGATCGTGCCGACCCGCTTCGAAAGTCACCGGGCCGAGTGTGAATTCCGGCGCCGAGCGGTCCGTTACGGAATAGGCGTAGCTTACCTGCTCGACGCGAAGGCGCGGCACCGCCGTAGCGTCAGCAGCCACAGAAGCGCCGCCAATGGAAGAAGCGCTCAACGCACCCTCCGCCGCATCAGATAAATAAATACCGGCGCACCGGCAAGAGCCGTCATCGCACCGACGGGGATTTCCGTTGTGCCGAGCACGGTGCGCGCCAGCATGTCCGCCACCACAATCAAAATTGCGCCACCAATCGCCGAAGTCGGCACGAGCAGACGGTAATCCGTGCCGAAGAGCATACGCATCACATGCGGCACGAGCAGGCCTACGTACCCAATCGAGCCGCTCACGGAAACGGCGAGCCCCGTAAGAATTGACGAAGCCACATAAACAACGAGCTTCACGCGGCGAACATTGACACCGAGATGCCGCGCCTCCTGCTCGCCGGTCAAAATCAGGTTCAAATCGGACGTGGTTGTATAAATGCAGCCCGCTGCGATGATCAGCACTAAAAACAGCCACTTCAGGCCGATCACCGGCTGCGTCTGCAGATCCCCCATCACCCAGAATGCGATGCCGCGCAAATCGCGCCCACTGAGCGTGGTCATCAGGAACATGATGACGGCCGAAAGAAACGAAGTCGTGATAATGCCCGCCAGCAGAAGCGTAGCGGCATCGAGCTGGCCGCCACGCCGTCCAAGCAAAAATACGATCCCGATGGTGACGCCCGCACCCACGAACGAAGCGACCTGAATCGCGCCAGCCACATGAGGCGTGAAAATCAGGCTCATGATCGCGCCCAGAGCCGCGCCGCTCGAAACGCCGAGGACGTAGGGATCTGCGAGAGGATTCCGCAATAGCGCCTGGAATCCCGCGCCCGCCGTCGAAAGCGCCGCACCCACCATAATTCCCAGCGCGATGCGCGGCAGTCGCAACCCGAACACGACGAGCAGAAATGCAGAGGGGATCTGGTCTGTTCGGCCCGCCACGCGGTAAAAAAGAGTTCTCACAATTTCGGGCACGGTGATGGGATACGCGCCCATCCGCAGCGAAATCACCACCGCGATGAAAAGCAACACGAGCAAGGCACCGCAAATCGCGAGCACGCGCCGCGGCGTAAGCGGCTTCACTGATTCACCGCCGGCAGAAACGCCTCCGGATGCAGTTCATGAGCAAGCTGTTCGATCGCGTCCACCAACCCCGGCGAGGGCCGGTCGAATTTATCGCTTACTGTGACGATGCGGCCCAGCTTCACCGCCGTTAGATTCTTCCATTCAGGATTTGACCGCAAATCCGCCGCTTCGCTGATATCTCCTTCGTGATCGGCAGTAACAACAATATAGTCGGGCTGTATTTTCAGAATTTCTTCGAAACTCGGCTGCGGCCAATTCTGATCCGTCACAAGAATAGATTCGGCACCGGCCCAGCGCAGCGCGTCGGCGATAAAAGTATTCGCGCCGATTGACATGGGAGGCGAATCCCACACCAGGAAAAGAACGTGAACGAGCGGCCGGTCGGCGAGTTTCGTTTGCAGCGCGTCGAGCCGCGCACGCAGGCTTGTTTTCAACGTCTCGCCTTGCGAACTTGCTCCGATCAGGCCGCCAATTTCCGTGATCGAATCCAGCATGTGCAGAACGGTGTGAGGATACGTCGTATAGACCGGCACGCCAAGTCTCAGCAGAGTGTCCGCCGTTTGCGGCATGTTGATTGAGCCCGTCGCTAGAACAAGATCTGGACGTAGCGCGACAATTGCTTCCAGGCTCGGATCTTGGGGATTGCCGACGTGCGGTTTCCCTTTGGCGGCCGGCGGGGTATCGCACGCATTTGTGTCGCCAACGAGTCGGTCGCCAGCGCCGAGCGCGTATACGATTTCGGTCAGATTCGGCGCAAGCGATACGATCCGGCGCACATCTGCGGGAACAGTCATGCGGCGGCCGGTCTCGTCCGTCACCGCGCGCACCGGCTGTTGGCTGCTGCCTTGAGCGAGCGAAATCGCGCAAGTCGTACGCGCGCACATCGCATGCAAGGGCAAAAGGGTTACGGCAATCAGCAGCTTCCGCATCGAAAATGCTCTCCAAAAACAGAAAAGCCTCGCGAAACAAGGCGAGGCCGTCACCGCACTCTCTCTCGCGAAGAGTGAGGCTCGCTCTGGCTAGGCAGTTATCCTGACTCTCGGCTTCTTCGTCGCAAAAAATTCCGCGAGAAGACGCGAGCGCCGCGTCCCGTCCGTGGGGCCCTTCCCGGCCGCGTTTCCGCAGCCAGTGGATTCGCAGCGCCGGCCGATCACAGTGGCGGGACCGTGGCCGATTTGCACGGCCTTCCTTGCCTCGGGGCGCACCGCAGTGCATCCGAAGGGTCTCTGCCAATAGCCAGCTTAATTGTTCACGCCGAGTGTATGACGCGGGCGCAAAGCCTGTCAAACGCGGAGTCGAGAGGATATGCTACGCGTCGGCACGTTGCGTGATGAATCCCGGTTCACCGACCGTCTCAGTGGAATTGAGGTCCGCGGCTCGGGCTGCAAGAAAGCCCCGGAAAAGGTGATAGCAGTAGACGGTAGGAATCGAACGCGCGAAGAGTTCCATCACGGTTTCGGCGGCGTTTTTGCCGTCGATCTCTTTGGAAAAGAAAGGCAGGAAAGCAATCGAAGCGAATTTTGTGAGGCTTTCCGTCGCAGCCGGAATTTCGGCCGCATGTTCTGCAATGAACGAATCGATTTTGCTAAGCGAGCTCGCATCGAGCGTGCCGAGCACTCCTTTTCCGTCCGCGAGCAGATCGGGATGCTTCTTAAAGAATTTCACTAAGACGTTTCCGTAAACTTTGGCGCGTCCGATTAGGTCTGCGAGCCGGAAATCGAGATGATCGTGAGTGGCCGCGATCTCGGGCGAGTAAATTACCTTCAAACCGTTTCGCATCAATCGCGCGCCGAGTTTCGTGTCTTCGCCGACGCGGAAATTGGGTTCGAAATTGCCGGCATCGAGAACCAGGTCGCGGCGCACGGAAATGTTGCAAGTGATGAAGAATGAATGATTTGTGTAAACTCCCGGCTTCCGGCCGAGCTGCGGAAAAAGCAACGGTTGGCTCCTTAAAAACCACGTTAAGGCGCGCTTTTTGGCCGCCTCGGCGTACTTAAAATTCCCTAAAATCGCTATTTTTTCATTGGCGTGAGCGCGCTGCAGTTCCAGGTGCTGGGCAAGGAGTTCGCGGCTGGCGATCGTATCGTCATTGACCAGGAGCAAATACTTGCGACGAGCACACTCAACTCCCAGACGCCGGGCGGCGCCAGCGCCCCCATTTTTCTGCTGGAGATAATGAAATTCGTGGCGCGGTTTGTGCTCGGCGCAAAGCTCGCCGGTGCCGTCTGCGCTTCCGTCATCGACCACGATCACTTCAAATCGGTGCGGCGAGAGCGATTGGCGATTGAGGGCGCCAAGGCAATCGGCTAGAACGTCCACCCGGTTGTAGGTAGGGAGCACAACCGAAAAATCGAGCTTTGCGTTCTTTCGACCATTGCGGCTCACGCCTGACTTGTGCGAAAGCTGCGGAACGGTGGCCGGCGCGGCCTCCAGTTCTGCCGACCGGACAAAAGGAGCCGAAGGTTTGGCGAATACTGCCGCTGAAAACTGCCGGGCTTCGCGGCGAAACTCCTCCGCGCCTTTGTCTTCGCCAAGCGCGCGATACGTGCGCTCCATCGCTTCCG
This sequence comes from uncultured Acidobacteriota bacterium, assembly GCA_963753205.1. Taxonomy (GTDB): domain Bacteria; phylum Acidobacteriota; class Terriglobia; order Acidiferrales; family UBA7541; genus Palsa-295. The sequence goes on from CAVWBL010000018.1 coordinate 224,328, forward strand.
CGACGCTCGCCATGCTGCCGAAGAAGATACCGCGTGAGACGGTATGCGAAAAATAGTTGAAGACATGTCGCAATTGCCGCCGCGCCTCGGCGCAATTCGCCTGCGCGAGCAACTCCTCCGCGGCGCGAGAATAGGCGAGCACGCGAATTGCGTGGCGATGGCGCGCCGGCTGGTAACTGGATACTTCCAGAAACATCTTCTCGACGAGGCGCATCGACCAGACGTGCGACGGGTCGTAAGGCTGCGGTTTCAGCGCTCGCGCGCGGTCAAGAATTGTTCGTAAAGCCGCATCCATAGCTCGCTTTGAGAAATGCGTTTCGGCATGTTCACGGCTGTTGTTTGACAGCTTCTCCCATAGGTCGCGATCCGAGTAGAGCTTCACAACGGCGGCCGCAAATGCCTGCGGATCGTCGGCGATCATCGCCGTCTCGCCGGAAACGAGATTCGCGCCGTCGGCTCCTTTAGTGTTTGTGACGATTGGTAGCCCGTGCGCAATCGCGTGCAGATTTTTCGTCTTGATGCCTGTGCCAAAGCGCACGGGCGAAACAAGAATGCGGTACTTGGCAAATTCAGCCGCGAGGTCCGGCTTGAAGCCCACGCGGATAACATTGGGATCCGGTGTGGACCAGTTGTCGGGCAGCTGCGCACCGACGACGTAAAGCTTCCCATCCGGCAGTTCTTTGCGAACAAGCGGCGCGACTTCGCGGATGTACCATTCCAGTCCGTCGAATGTGGGCGGATTGTTAAAATGCCCGAGATAAACGATGCCTTCCCGCTGTTCGAAGCTGGGTGAGGCGGTGAGAGCACGTCCGTTGCTTGTGGGGTGGTCGCGGCGGTCGACAGAAGAATAGGGATGCCGCGTCTCGATCATCATGGGCAGCACTTCGATCGGGACATTCCCGATCTCGCGAGCGATTTTCTTCCTGTCGAACTCGGAAATCGAAATCACGAGATCGGCGCGCCGGTAGGCTTCAAGTTCGCGTTCGGTAAAATCGATGGCGCGTTCGCGATCGGACCAGAGGCCGGATATTTCCGCGCCCCCTTGCTCTCGAAGGCCGTGGTAATCGTCGGTGAGAATGGCGATCCTGGTGGCCGGCGACATACGACGAATCTCGTCCAAATAATGTTCAGGGAGATTGATGCCCATCCAGAACCATAGGCCGATCATCGCGAGATCGAATTGACCTTCGCGCAGAACCTCCTGGAGCGTCCATTTACCGACGATATCGATTCCTTCGAGGCGGAGAACCTCCGAATCCTCCAGCCGAACTTCAACTCCCATTTCCTTCACAACGGAACTGCGCATCTGATTGCCGGACGTGCGCGGCGCAAGAAAAGTGACGGCGTTGCCTTGCTCGCGCAGCAAGCGGACGATCTGCAATAGGCGGTGATCGGCGCCGCCGCCTTCGGGAAGCGGCAGCGTCTCGAAAATCACGAGAATGCGCAGAGGCGTATTGTTTTCAGCGGTCGCCATGATCACTTGGACGCTCGAAAGATCATACAGCTTCGCCGGAAAACGGTCGCGTACGCCCGATTCCTTACGAGCCGTCATAAAGATCGTATCGCCACGTGCCGCAACGCTGAAGCCCGACGCGGCGAGACTCGCCATTAGCGCATCCAGCGATTTCCAAACTACGTCGCGCGTAAGGATTTGAATTTGTGCGAACCCTCCGGCTTGGGCGAGTGTTTCGAGTTGCGCAGCCGTGTATTCGCGGTGATGCGCCGCTTCACCGGCAGGCGAGAAGCGGCCATCGACGTAAGGCGAGCCGCCGCGCAAAAGCGTATGCAGGCTGCGAGCGCTGGCGATGTGGGCTGCGTTTAGCACGAGCATGCCATTCGGCTTGAGCTGGCGATTCGCCTCGACGATCACACGCATGGGATCGTCAGCGATGCTCTCGAGAATTTGCGAGAGAACGACAATGTCGAAAGACGAGGTAGGGAACTCCTTGTTCACCCCTCGTGTCGCAACTACGGCGCTCTTTGATGCGGCTGCATACGGAGCGCTCACGCGCTGGGCTCATATGAATAACGATCGCTAATGTTCACGGTCCGTGGCACGGAAGTTTCGCGTTGCCCTCGGCAATAGCAACACACGCCTTTATCGGTGTGAAGGAAAGGTACTAAGACGACACTGCGGCCGTTCGTACAGGTGACTGTTTCGCCTGCAAACGCTATTACAGAACTATTACAGAAGGCCTGATGACCCCTTGCTAAGCTGAGACAGGGCGATATTTAAAAACGCACCAAAGACCTGAGGCCAACCAATGGAATTAACCGACTTAGAACGCACCCACCACGACGACAACAGCATCAATTGGGTGACATCAATTGCAATGATAATTTTCCACGCGGGGGCGATTGCCGCGTTGTTTTTTTTCAGTTGGACGAATTTCTTCGTAGCACTTTTTCTTTACTGGGTCGCGGGAAGCCTGGGTATCGGGATGGCGTATCACCGGCTGCTCACGCATCGTGGTTATAAGACGCCAAAATGGGTGGAATATTTCCTCACGACCTGCGCGACGCTCGCCCTCGAAGGAGGCCCGATCTTCTGGGTCGCCACGCACCGCATTCACCATCAGCACTCGGACAAAGAGGGCGATCCTCACTCCCCGATCGACGGCAAGTGGTGGGCCCATATGGGCTGGATTCTGATGGGCAAGTCCATGCACCACGACGCCACGACGCTCGCTCGCTACACGCCCGATCTTGCGAAAGACAAATTCCACGTCTGGATCACGAAGTATCATTACGTGCCGAACATCGTCCTTGGTGTGGTCCTGCTCGCCATCGGCGGCTGGAAGATGTTGCTTTGGGGCATGTTCTTGCGCACCGTGGTGGGACTGCACTCGACCTGGCTGGTCAACTCCGCCACCCACTCTTGGGGTTCGCGACGCTACGAAACGCGCGACCTTTCGACCAATAGCTGGTGGGTGGCTCTGTTCTCATTCGGCGAAGGCTGGCACAACAATCACCACGCGAATCCGACCTCGGCGCGCCACGGCCTCGCCTGGTATGAGTTCGATCTGAATTGGTACGGCATCTGGATGCTCAAGAAACTCGGGCTGGCGAAAAACGTGTTTTGCGTAAAGCTGCCGGTGAAAGAAGGCGGAGGTGAAATCCAATCGCGCCGTACCGGCGCACGCAGCAACGAGCGCCGCGGCGGAGACTCGCACCGATGCTAGCTTCCGCGTAATTTCACTCTAAACCGCAACTTTTCAGCCGCGAGCGCCCCTGGCGTTCGCGGCTTTTTTGTCATTGGGCCTGCTGCACGCCGCGCTGCCAAATAATAAGGCGCCGCCCTGATTTGGCTGTGCCACAATCACGGAATAAGGCCATGCGCGTCACCGTAACCGCTCGCCGAAGAATCATCGCCTTCATCGTTCTGGTGGTGTGCCTTGCGGTAGCGGTGACGCTAAATTTTAGCTGGATCATCCTGCACTGGCGGCAGGGAGTGCTGCTTTTCTTCGGCACGGATCTTCTTTCTGGCAATCATCGTAGGGCTGATACTGAACACCGAGATTTCTGGTGCGCGAAATCCGGCGCAACGAGCAACACGACAGTTTCCTCAACGCCGTGACGCATGAATTGAAGACGCCAATCGCATCGATCAGGCTATACCTGGAAACTCTGCAGCGCCGCGACGTAGGACGAGACGCAGCGCCAGCGAATTTTATCGCTCGATGCTGGAGGATACTTCGCCGTCTGCTCGGCACGGTAAACCAGGTGCTGAAAGCAGGCGAAGTGGGCTATGGCCGCGCGTGCGCAGCATCGCGCAGTGGTGAATTTGGCCCATCTGGCTCAGCGAATGCGTGGATTTGGCGCGCACGCGGCACCATCTTCGATGCAGCTGCAACTCGAAACCTGGAGCCGGTGAACGGCCATCCGGTTACGGTGCATGCGGCGACGCCGGAAGATCTGCGCATAGCCCTTGCCAACATTCTCGACAATGCCGTGAAATATTCGAATGGACGCGTCAAAGTGGACGTGAAGATCGCGAGCACCGCGATGAGAAAGCACATTGCGCTGCGCGTGCGCGACCAAGGCGTCGGCATTCCGCCACAGGAGGTGAAGCGGATTTTCAAGCGCTTCTATCGCGTCCCCGGGCGCACGCAAGGTGAAGGGGACCGGTCTCGGTCTGCTTCATCGTGCGCTCCATCGCGCGAGCGCACGGTGGCGCGCGTCTCGATCGAAAGCGAAGGGCGAAGGGCGCGGCACGACCGTGATGCTGGAATTGCCGCGGAGCGCCGCATGAGCCGCATGCTGGTGGTCGAGGACGAAGCGCATCTGGCGCGACGGTTTGCGCTTCAATCTCGAAGCCGAGGGCCACCAGGGTGCGAAATCGTCGGTGACGGCGAAGCGCCGTCTAGCGCTCGCTCGGGATCGCGAGCAGTTCGACGCCGTCGTGCTCGACGTGATGCTGCCCGTCCAGCGATGGCTTCTGAAGTCGTCGCGGCCAGCTGCGCCGCGAAAAATTTCGTCGCCCGTGCTGATGCTCACCGCGCGCGGCCGTCCCGGAAGACGTCTTGCAAGGATTTGCGGCCGGTGCCGACGATTATTTGCCCAAACCCTTCGAACTGCCGATTTTTCTGGCGCGGTTGCAGGGGCTTTTGCGGCGCAGCGCATGGCTGCGCGATAGCGGCGCCGCGGCTACAGAGCAGAACGGTACGGTTGCAGCAAACAGCGATGTCTACGTATTCGACGGCAAGAAGATCGATTTCTCCGCGCTCGAGCTCCATTCCGGTGACACCACCATTCAACTCACTCTCATGGAAGCGAAGCTCCTGCGGCACCTGATCGCAAACAAGGGCAAGGTCGTAACCCGAAAATCCATCCTTGAAGACGTGTGGGGATTGCATGAGGATACGGACACGCGCGCGATCGATAATTTCGTCGTCCGATTGCGACGATATATCGAGGACGACCCGACGAATCCGCAGCGCCTGCTGACGGTGCGCGGCGTCGGCTATCGGTTCGTCGAACCTGAGAAGAGCGCTAAGCCTAAGGGCTGATCGCGGCTATTGATTGGTCTGATTGGCCGGAGCAGGCTGCGCTTGCGCGGCGGCAACAGGAGTGGCTGGCGCGGAAACCTGCGCGACGGCGCGTTGCGAAGGTAGCTGGTTCACATCCCACCCGCCGCCAAGAGCTTCGATCAGGTCCACGGAAGAAGTCATCTGTTGCGTGCGCAGATCCACGGCAGTTCGCTGATTCGTCAGCAGCGTCGTTTCAGCCGTAATAACGTTCAAATACGGATCGATGCCAAGACGATAGCGTTCCGTCGCCAGGCTCAAGTAGCGTTCGGCGGACTGCACGGCGGCGTCCTGCTGCCGAACCTGCTCCGCGAGAATTCTCTCGGACGACAGATCGTCTTCCACCTGCTCGAAGGCCGCCAGTACAGTCTGGCGGTATGTGGCCACGTCCTCATCGTATACGCCGCGGAACTCCTGCACCGTGGCCTTGCGCAGGCCTGCGTCAAAAACAGTCTGCGCCAAAGAAGCTCCCACCGACCAGACGCGGCTCGACCACGTGAACCAGTCCGCGATCGAAGTGCTTTGCAGCCCTGCGCTTGCGCTTAGCGTCACCGAAGGATAGTAAGCGGCGGTTGCGATTCCGATCTGCGCGTTTGCCTGGGCCATCGAGCGCTCGGCGGCCGCGATATCGGGCCGGCGCTCCAGCAGGAATGAGGGCGCCGCAATAGGCACCTGCGGCGGTTCAAGTTGTTTGGCGAGCGGCGGAATCGTGAAGATGGAGGGCGGCTGGCCCACGAGAACCGCTATCGCATGTTCGTATTGTGAGCGCAGGATGCCGACGTTCGTATCCGCAGCCTGCGCTGATTGAAGCTGCGTCTCGGCCTGTGCGACCGATTCGTCGCTGTCGATGCCCGTCTGGTAGAGCACATTTGTGAGGTCGAGAGACTGTTGATAAGCGGTAACCGTCGAGTCGAGCAACTGTTTGAGATTATCTTCTCCGCGAAGCAGGAAATAGTCGAGGGCAAGCTCCGAGTGCATGCTCAAGCGTGTGTTTTCCAAGTCCGCGGCGCTGATCTGCGCGGCAGCGGCATTCGAAGCGACCGTATTCCGCACGCGGCCCCAAAGATCGGGCACCCAACTTGCATCGCCGGGCAGAGAAAAGTTGGCGAGCGAGCCTTTGCTGCCCAAGGTGGACGCAGAGCGCCCCCGCGTGATGGACGTAGAGACGCCGGCGGTCGGCCAATACGCCGAACGCGCTTCGCGCACCAGCGCCCGAGCAGAAAAATAGGCGGCCATCGCGTGCGCGATATTCTGGTTAGACACGTCAACCTGCGCTTCCAGAGCACTCAGCTCCGGATCATTGAACATTTGCCACCAATCGCCGCGCAATACATTGTCGTTGGGCTGCGCAACCCGAAACGGGGGATTGATCGCCACCGGAGCCTGAGCAGGTGATTGAGCCGCTGACTCCGGCGCACTGGCCGCATTCGCGCCAAAGGCTGGCGTGGCGTTTGGCGTTGTCGAGGACTGCGGCGCCACGCTCGATCGCGGAACGGCCGGCGGTGGAGTTGCGGGCGGTGTCGCTTCCTTGTAAGCCGGAGGAACCTGGACGGCCGGCGTGTGATATTTCGGTCCCACCGTACAACCAGCGGCAAGCATCGCAATCGTCACGCTGGCACCCAGCGCAGTCAGTCTTCTAGCCATGCCCTCGTTCTTTTCTCCCTGAATGGATTAGTCTGCCGCCTGCGGGGCAGGTGCCACGTGCCCATGCCGATGACCGCGGTGCCACCAGAGGCTCAAGCGGTCCATATAGAGGTAAACAACCGGCGTCGTGTAAAGAGTCAGCATCTGGCTCAGGATCAGTCCGCCGACGATCGTGATTCCCAGCGGACGCCGCAACTCCGAGCCCGCGCCGGTGCCCAACGCCAGAGGCAGCGCGCCAAAGAGCGCTGCCATCGTAGTCATCATGATCGGGCGGAAGCGAAGCATGCAGGCCTGGAAGATGGCTTCCCTCGGATTCGTACCCTCGCTGCGCTCCACGGTGATGGCGAAATCGATCATCAAAATCGCGTTTTTCTTCACAATGCCGATCAGCAGCAACATGCCGATCATCGCCACAATACTCAGGTCCGTGCGAAACGCAAACAGCGCCAGCACCGCGCCGACTCCTGCCGAAGGAAGCGTGGAAAGAATGGTAATCGGGTGAATCATGGCTCTCATAGAGCATTCCGAGCACGATATAGACGGCCACCAGCGCCGTGAGAATCAGAAACGGTTCTGTCGAGAGCGATGTCTGAAACGCCTGCAGCGTCCCAGAGAACATGCCGTGAATGCTCGACGGCATGCCCAGCTTGCGCTGGGCTTCGTTCACAAGCGCCGCGCCATCGCCCTAGCGCCACGCCCGGCGCGAGATTGAACGAAACAGTCACGGAAGGAAATTGTCCCTGGTGATTCACCGAGAGGGCCGCCGTTTTGGTTTGATACTGGGCCACGGCGCCGAGCGGAACTTCCGCACCCTGCTTCGGATTCAGATACACATCCTTGAGCCCTGCGGGAGACTGCCAGAATTGTGGCGCGACCTCCATCACCACGTAATACTGGTTCAGGGCGGTGTACATCGTTGAAGCAATGGACTGGCCAAACGCCTGATACAGCGTGTTGTCGATCGCCTGCGGCGTAATTCCCATTCGCGCGGCGTTCATGCGGTTGTAGGTCAGAGTCGCCTGCAGCCCGCTGTTTTGCTGGTCCGAATTTACGTCGGTGAACTCGGGAATCTTCTTAAGCGCCTGTACGCAGATGGGGCCCCCATTTCACCAGATCGTCCACGTTGTCGCTCTGAATCGTGTATTGAAACTGCGCGTTGCTCATCCGCCCGCCGATGCGCAAGTCCTGGCCCGGCTTGCAGGAAGACGGTGCGCACCGGGCACGGAATTCAGCTTGGGGCGCAAACGGTTCGATTACCTGGCAGAGCGCTGATTTTTCGTTCGCTCGAGCGGCTTGAGTCCCATATAGACGAATCCGTGGTTCGTAGCGCCCTGCCCGCCCGTAAACGCGAACACATTCTCGACCGCCGGGTCCGCCTTGATAATCTTCACGAACTGTTGGGTCAGCTTCTTCATGGCGGTGAACGAACTGTCCTGCGCTCCCTCGATTCCGCCGCCGATGGTGCCGTTGTCCTGCTCCGGGAAAAATCCCTTCGGAACGATATCCAGGAGATAGACATTCACTCCGATCGTGACGAGCAGGATGCCCAGCGTGAACGCGGGATGGCGCAAAACAACGGTCAGCGTCCGTTCGTACAACTGCAGCAGCCAGTTAAACGCCCGCTCGCTTGCCCGGTAAAAGCATGTTGTGACCTTCCTGCGTCTCGTGTCGAGCAGGCGCGAACACATCATCGGAGTCGCTGTCAGCGAGATGCACATCGACATGAAGATCGCACCCGAGAGCGTGATCGCGAATTCCCGGAACAGGCGCCCGATGATCCCGCCCATGAGCAGAATCGGAATAAACACCGCCACCAGCGAGATACTCATGGCCAGAACCGTAAAGCGAATTTCCTGCGCGCCTTGAAGCGCCGCCTCCAGCGGCCGCTACCCCATTTCGATGTACCGCGTGATGTTTTCGATCACGACGATCGCGTCGTCCACCACGAAGCCGGTCGAAATCGTCAGCGCCATCAGCGAAAGGTTGTCGATGCTGTAGCCGCCCAGGTACATCATGCCAAACGTTCCCATCAGCGAGACCGGCACTGCGACGCTCGGAATGAACGTGGCTCGGGCATTCCTGAGAAAGACGAAAACAACCAGAATGACCAGCGCTATGGAGATAAGAAGCGTCAGCTCCACTTCGTCCACGGATGCGCGGATGGTGGTGGTCCGGTCGATCACGGTCGTGAGGTTGATTCCGGCCGGAATGGAAGCCTTTAGTGACGGGCATCGCCGCGCGAATGCGCGTCGACAGTATCAATGATGTTCGCGCCAGGCTGGCGGAAGACGATGACAGAGACGCTGGGTTCGCCGTTGACGTAGCCCGCCGCGCGGATGTTCTCCACCGAATCCGTAACGTTCGCCACATCGGACAACTTGATCGCTGCGCCGTTGTGATAACCCCACGATCAACGGCTTGTATTGCTCGGCCTTCAGCAGTTGATCGTTTGCCAGGATGTCCGCTGTCATCTGGTCGTTGGCAATCTGCCCCTTCGGCAGATTCGCATTTTGTGACCGCAGCATGTTGGCAATGGCTGGCAGGCCCAAGCCATAGCTGTTCAATTGCGTCGGATTCACATCCACCCGTACCGCCGGCAGCGAAGCTCCGCCGACGCTCACTTGTCCCACGCCGTTGACTTGCGAGAGACCCTGCTGCCAGCACCGTCGAAGCCGCGTCATACATCGCGGCTGTGTCATAGATCGTTCGAGGTCAGCGCAAGAATCAGGATCGGCGAGTCGCTGGGATTGACTTTGCGATAGCGCGGGTTGCTCGGGAGATTGGCCGGCAGATAGCTGCGCGCCGCGTTGATCGCGGCTTGCACGTCGCGCGCGGCTCCATCGATGTTGCGGTTCAGGTCAAACTGCATCGTGATGTTCGTCGAGCCCAAGCCGCTCGACGAGGTCATCTCGGTGATGCCTGCGATGCGCCCGAATTGCCGCTCGAGCGGCGTGGCCACCGATGAAGCCATAATCTCGGGGCTTGCGCCGGGCAGGCTCGCGCCGACGGAGATCGTCGGAAAATCCACTTGCGGCAGCGGCGCCATCGGCAAGAACGAGAAACGCAACAACGCCCGCCAGAGCGCAATCGCCATCGTCAGCAAGCGTCGTTGCCACCGGCCGGCGGATGAATGGAGACGGAGAGGCTCATGAGCTAGTCCGCGGGATAAGGCTCTGCCTGCGCGTGACCTCGCTCGCAGAGCGCGGAGAACCTGCGCGCGAGCTTGTCGAAGAAAATATAAATCACGGGCGTCGTGTAAAGCGTGAGCACCTGGCTCACGATCAGTCCGCCAACCATCGAAATACCCAGCGGCTTGCGCAATTCCGAGCCGATTCCGGTGCCGAGCGCCAGGGGCACGCCGCCCAGCATCGCCGCCATCGTGGTCATCAGAATCGGGCGAAACCGCAGCAAGCACGCCTGATAGATCGCTTCGATCGCGTTCTTTGCCTTCTTTGCGCTCCGCCTCCAGGGCGAAGTCGATCATCATGATGCCGTTCTTCTCCACGATGCCGATCAACAGAATGATGCCGATCAGCGCGACGACGCTCAATTCCTGATTGCAGATCAGCAACGCCAGAATCGCGCCCACGCCCGCCGAAGGCAGCGTCGAAAGAATCGTCAGCGGATGGATATAGCTCTCATAGAGCACGCCGAGCACGATATAAACCGTGACCAACGCCGCCAGAATCAGCAGGGGTTCATTCCTGCAGGGACGCTTCGAAACGATGCCGCCGTTCCCTGAAACGCCGCTTGGATGCTGAGCGGCATGTCCAATATCTTCTGGCGACCTTTTCGATCGCGTCGGTCGCGTCGCCCAACGAAGCGCCGGGCGCAAGATTGAACGAAATCGTCACGACCGGGAATTGCCCCTGGTGGTTGATCGACAGCGGCGCGCTCGCCGATTCGAAATGGGCTGAACGCGCTCAGCGGCACCGCCGCCGCCATTCGACCGCCGCCACCGGCGCCGGATTCGCAGTGCCCGCTGCAGCTCCGCCTGCCGCGCCGTTTCCCGCGCCGCGCCGTCGTGGCGTTCCTGCCGTTCTCCCGCCGCCTGAGACGCCGGAACCGTGCCGAGCGGACGTAAATGTCGTTCAGATCTTTCGGGATTCTTCTGAAAATCCGGCATCGTCTCCAGAATCACGTGATACTGATTCAGCTGCGTGTACAGCGTAGAGATTTGCCGCTGCCCGAACGCGTCGTAGAGCGTCTGGTCGATCATCTGTCGGCGTAATGCCCATGCGCGAAGCCGTCACGCGGTCGATCACCAGCTGCTCGGCAGGCCGCCTGAGTCTGCTGATCGGTGGCCACGTCCCGTAGTTCCGGCAATCTGCTTCAGCTTGTCGACGAACCGCTTCGTCCACATGGTTCAGTTCGTCTCTGGTTCGGGATCTTCCAGCGTGTATTGATATTGCGTGCGGCTCACGCGGTCTTCCACCGTCAAGATCCTGCACCGGCTGCATGTAGAGCGTGATGCCGTCCACCTTCGCCAATTCGGGTTGCAAGCCGGCGGATCACGTCGGTGGCGCTGATCTGGCGCTCTTCCAGCGGCTTCAGATTGATCAGAATGCGTCCGCTGTTCAGCGTGGTGTTGGTGCCGTCGATGCCGATAAACGACGAAAGCGATTCCACCGCCGGGATCCTGCAGGATCACTGCGCGCCAGTCGCCGCTGCTATTGCGACATCGCCGTGAACGAGATCGGATCTGCGGAGCCTGCGCGAAATACCCTGAATGATGCCCGTATCCTGAACCGGGAAAAATCCTTTCGGCACGACGATGTAAAGAAAAACGGTGAGCACGAGCGTTCCCGCAGCAACGAACAGTGTGCTCGTCTGATGCTGCAGAACCCAGTGCAGCGTGCGCCCATAGAACGCGATGATCCGTTTGAAAATGTCTCTCGGATTTGCGGAAGAAGCGGCTCTGCTGCGATTCCGGAGTGTGCCGCAGAAGCCGCGAGCACATCATCGGCGTCAGCGTCAGCGAAACGACGGCGGAAACGAAAATCGTCACGCTCAGCGTGACGGCAAATTCGCGGAACAGCCGCCCGACGATATCCCCCATGAAGAGCAGCGGAATCAGCACCGCGATCAGCGAAATCGTCAGCGAAACGATCGTGAAGCCGATCTGTTCGGCGCCCTTCGAGCGCCGCCTCCATCGGAGCTTCTCCCTCCTCGATGTAGCGCGACGATGTTTTCGATCATCACGATCGCGTCATCCACGACGAACCCAGTCGAAATCGTCAGCGCCATCAGCGTGAGGTTGTTCAGGCTGTAGCCGGCCAGATACATCACGCCAAACGTGCCCACCAGCGAAAGCGGCACCGCGACGCTGGGAATGATCGTCGCGTGAGACGTTCCGCAGGAAAAGGAAGATCACCATCACGACCAGCGCGACGGTGAGCATCAGCTCAAATTCCACGTCCTTGCACCGAAGCGCGAATCGTCATCGTCCGGTCGGTCAGAATCGTGACGTGAATGGCGGCGGGCAGGCTGTGTCTGTAAGCACTGGCAGCAGTTTCTGAATACTGTTCACCACCTGAATGATGTTGGCGCCCGGCTGCCGCTGGATGTTGACGATCACGGCCGGCGTGTCGTTCATCCACGCCGCCTGCTTCACGTTTTCAATGCCGTCCAGTCCGACCACGTTCGCGACATCGGAAAGCAGGACGGGCGCGCCGTTGCGATAGGCGACCACAACGGATCTTGAAGTCGTTCCGCTGGTGAGAGCTGATCGTTCGCGTCGATTTGATAATCCTGGTGCGGGCCGTCGAAATTTCCCTTCGCCGAGATCGAGGCTGGTCTGACTGCAATCGCCGTGCGCACATCTTCCAGATTGATTCCGTTGGAAGAGAGCGCCGTCGGGATTCACTTGAATGCGCACCGCCGGCTTTTGGCCGCCGCTGATGCTCACCAGGCCGACGCCCGGCAGCTGCGAAATCTTTTGCGCCAGGCGCGTGTCCGCCAAATCCTCCACTTGCGAAAGCGGAGTGGCGTCCGACGTAAGCGCCAGCGTCAGGATCGGCGCATCGGCGGGATTCGTCTTGCTGTAAATCGGCGGCGTGGGAAGGTCTGTCGGCAGGAAAGTCTGCCGCGGCATTGATCGCGGCCTGCACTTCCTGTTCGGCCACATCAATGTTCAGGTTCAGCGAAAACTGCAAGACGATGATCGAGCTGCCGTCCGAACTGATCGACGTCATCTGATTCAGTCCGGGCACTTGGCCGAACTGGCGTTCGAGCGGCGCGGTGATCGCGGACGCCACCACGTCCGGACTGGCGCCCGGATAAAACGTCACGATCTGAATCGTCGGGTAATCGACTTCCGGCAGCGCCGAAACCGGCAGTTGCAGTAAACGCGACAATACCTGCCAGCAGAATCGCCGCCATCAACAGCGACGTCGCGATCGGCCGCAGAATAAATGGGCGAGACGGACTCAATGCGCGTTTTCTCCAGTTGCGGGATTGCTATCGGCTGTCCGATTCCCCCGTGCTCCGCGACCTTCGCCGGGAAGCGTTACTTTAATTCCGTCCTGCAATTGGTTAAAACCCGTCGTCGCTACCACGGCGCCGGGTGGATGCCCTGAACCGCCGTCATATTGTCGTCGGCGACGCCCGCTGTTACGTTTTGCATTTCGCCGTCTGGTCTGGACTGATCACGTACACAAACGCGCCTTGCGCATTGCGTTGAATCGCATTCGTGGGTACGACCGTGTCGCCGTGCTGCGTATTCACCAGCAGCCTCGCATTGACGAACTGGTTCGGGAAGAGCTTGCCGTCCGCATTAGTGAAGAAGCGCGCAGCTTCACGGTGTCCGTGCTCAGGTCGATCTGGTTATCGAGCGTCAGCAGAGTGCCGTCGGAGATCTTTGTCTCCTGGTTGCGATCCAGCGCTTCCACGCTCATCCTGTGGCCTTGCCGCAATTGGCTTTCGATCTGGCCGAGATAACCTTGATCCACGCTGAAGATCACCGTGATCGGCTGAAGCTGCGTAACCACAACAAGAGGCGTAGTGCTGTTCGCCTGCACAATATTTCCGGGGTCTACCAGCCGCAATCCAACTCGTCCGTCAATCGGCGACGTGATGTGGCAATACACCAGGTTCACTCGCGCGTTTTCGAGTTGGCCCTCATCGTTCTGAACCGTTCCTTCGTCCTGGTGCACCAATTGCGTCTGATCGTCCAGTTGCTGTTTGGCGATTGCGTTCCGGCTGTACGCGGTCTGATACCGATCCAAATCGATCTGGGCTTCGGCCAGCACCGCCTTGTCTTGCGCGAGTTGCCCCGTCATCTGAGTCACCGCAGCCTCATACGGGCGAGGATCGATATCCATCAGCGGGTCGCCCTTGTGAACCATCTGCCCTTCGCGGTAATGAATGTCGACAATCTGGCCCGAGACGCGACTGGTAATCGTGTCCGTATAGACTGGGGTGACGGTTCCGAGCGCTTCGACGTAGACATTCATGTCGCTCTTTTGCGCGCGTGCCGTAGTGACCGGAACGGATTGCGGTCGGCGGTTTCGACGCTGCGCAGCCTGCTGCTGCATCGCCTGATACTGGTTGTACATGAAATAGCCGGCGGCCAAAATCACCACCAGAATGACGAGCCAGATCCACGCCTTGCTCTTCTTACCGCTTGTTGGCTGCGGCGTATAGTGCCCATGGCTTGGGGGCGAAGGATGGCGCGGTGTCTCCACCGCTACAGAGGAAGTTTCAGTGTGCGTCGAAGGCGGCATCTTCTCGGGCATTGGATTACGTCTGGCTCCATTTCTGCTTAGGGATCAAACTATTATACCGGACCGGCCATTTCTCGCTGGTGATAGCAACCCACGGAGAGAGTTCATCGCGATTTGCTCAACGCCAAATCTCTTTATCCCGCGCGCCTCGCCCCATATCCGCGCGCACACACCTCTCCCGAGAGCGTCGACGGTACATCTTCAGACGCAGCAACTCGCATATAGTTAGTAGCTTTGCTTAATCCGTCCAACGCCCAGGCCTCACGGGTTTCTCATTTGCAGGCGCGCGGCGCAATAGCGCCTTGCGCTCCCTACTCGCCTGAAAGTTCTCGTCGCCGATTCCCTCCGGGCGGACTCCTTCGCAGCCCAAACGCCGTCTTGGTCGACAAGAACCCTAGATATCAGGACGCACGGCGAGGCAGGTTGGTTTCGATGAACTATTGAGCTGGCAAAGGGTCAAAAAATGTCATCTCGGCCAGAGTGGAGACGGGCCGTGTTCATTCAGATCCCCAGCGAATGCCCCGTTCTTTGCGCTCGGTCTCTTCCCCTCTTTTGCCGGGACTTACCTCAGTTCGTCTAAGGAGAGCTCCTCGTTGACACCGCTCGCAACCCCCGTATAATACCGTCTCCGGCCTTCCGGTTCGCGTACGTGTGAACTCCTCGCTTTTCGTTGAAAGGCTGAAGCTCCTGTGAACGCTCTGACCGCGCCACACAACCTGGCCTTGATCTCTATCCAAAGCGGCGCTCTTACGGCCTATTGGCATCGCATTTGGAACCCCACGTTTCGCGGCTTGTACCACGCCAATGCCTTCGACATGAGCATCATGCTTCCCTACTTCTTTGTGATGACGGTGCTGGCGTGCTTTGGGATCCACCGCTACGCCCTTGTCTACAAATATTTTAAATATCGCAAGAACGCCGCGGGCCCGCCGCCGGAAGTAAAAGAATGGCCGCGCGTCACCGTCCAGCTTCCGATTTTCAACGAGCGTTATGTGATCGATCGGTTGGTCGAGTCCGTCGCCGCTTCAGATTACCCGCGCGAGCTGCTCGATATTCAAGTGCTTGACGACTCAACCGACGAAACCAAAGTCGTCGCACGCGATTGCGTCGAGCGCTATCGCCAGTTGGGCATTCCCATCGAATACATTCACCGCGATAATCGCGCGGGTTTTAAGGCCGGGGCTTTGCAAGAGGGCCTCAAATCGGCTAAGGGCGAATTTGTGGCCATTTTCGATGCGGACTTCATCCCGCCCGCCGACTTTCTTCGCCGCACCGTCCCATATTTTGGCGATTCAAAGATCGCAATGGTTCAGACGCGCTGGAGCTACGTCAATCGCAACTATTCCGCGCTCACCGAATGCGAAGCGATCCTTCTCGATGGACATTTCGCCATCGAGCATTCCTCGCGCTACCGCAGCGGACTGTTCTTCAACTTCAACGGAACGGCCGGCATCTGGCGCCGCGCCGCGATCGAGGAAGCCGGCGGCTGGCAGCACGATACGCTGACAGAAGACACGGATCTTTCCTATCGCGCGCAGATGTGCGGTTGGAACTTCGTCTATTTGCCGGAAATTGAGTGCCCGTCCGAGCTTCCCGTTGAAATGAACGCTTTCAAATCGCAACAGGCGCGCTGGGCCAAAGGCTTGATGCAAACAGCGAAAAAGATCCTCCCGCGCGTGCTGCGTTCCGATCAGCCCGCGGCGGTGAAAGCGGAAGCGATCTTTCATCTCACGGCCAACATCAGCTATCCGCTAATGGTTTTCATGTCGCTGATTTTGCTGCCGGCCATGATCGTCCGCTTCTATCAGGGATGGTTTCAGGTCCTCATCATCGACCTGCCGCTATTCCTGGCCTCGACGTGCTCGGTTTCCTCGTTTTATCTGGCCGCGCAGCGAGCTTTCTATCCCAAGACGTGGAAGCGAACCTTTGTATACCTGCCTTTCGTGATGGCTCTCGGCATTGGCCTCTCGGTTCGTAACGCCGTAGCCGTCCTCGAAGCACTCTTCGGCGTAAAATCCGAATTCGTCCGCACGCCCAAATACCGCGTCGAAGCGAAATCCAATAGGGGCTCGTCCTGGAACAAGAAGTGCACCTATCGCAAGGGCAGTGGACTGTACCCCTACATTGAAATTGCTCTCGGCCTTTATTTTGCCGCCGCGACTCTCTATGCTGCACAGATGCAGAACTACGCCACGATCCCGTTCTTCCTGCTTTTCGTTTGGGGTTACCTCTACACGGGCGTGATGTCCTTAGGCCAAATCTACTTCGAGCGCCTCCGCTTCGGCCCAGCCCAAGCCGAAATGGCCGCCGAAGTGCGCCCAGCCTCCACCGGCGCCCCCGGCTTTTAGCGCGCGGAGATACTCCGTTCGTCCTTCAGCGTTCTGGCCGGCAAGCTTTCGCAACGTCTTGCCCCATGGCGTGGCTAGTCGGGTTAACCGAATGAAAAACGCTCGCGCTTGCGCGCCTCCCCATGTTAGTCTCGCGGAACGTTCCCGCGCCGGTCCAGCGAACCGCGGCGCATCATCCGATACTCGGAAATAGCGGAATGAGAGGGTGTCCATGTACGCACGCATGTGGCGCTTCACCATTCTTCCCGGCAAGCTGAATGAATTTGTGGAATCCGTCCGCACTCTTCTGCCGGAAGCGAAGAAGGAACGCGGCTTTCGCGGATTCATTCTCTTTCGCAGCTTGATCGACGAACCGAAGCCTCAGTGCACCATGATTGGCCTATGGCACTCGCGCCAGCATCTGCGCGCCAGCGACGAAGGCCTGTTTCTCCCTCGCGCGCTCGCGCACCTCATCACCTGTTGCGAGGGTTACCCCGTAATCCAGGAGCAGGACGTTCTCCTGAGCGAACTTTTCACTCCCCGGCGATCCGCCGATTTCTTGCTCATCTAAGTTGACGTTAATGGTGAAAAATGGCGGCCAGCGCCGCGGCGGCGCGACGGAAGCCTCCGCTGAGGCCCCCTCGGTTTCTCGAGAGGCGTCCACCGAGGGCATGGCTTGACATGGAGAAGTACTTTGCATTTTAAAGACTATGGGTCGAGCCCAAAAAGACGACTCCAATAGACAGCGCGTGGAACGAAAACATAAAATCAGCTCCGCCATCGCTCTTGGCCTAGCCTTGCTGTTCAATCGCTTCTTCATGTTCACGAAACATGATCCGGCACTCTCGGCCATTATTCCGTTTGCTGCCGATCCGTATGATGCCATTGGCTCGTTCGGCATGATCATTTCCGTCTTGTTGGCAATTCTCTCGGTCTTTCGAGCGTTCCGACCGTACCGGACAGGATCGCCGTCGGCGCTGCGCAGCGTGTTCCGCGCACGCACTCAAATAGCGAGCGCGCTCGCGGTATTGGTACCGCTCGGCGCTGACGGAATAGCGATGGGGCGCTACCCGTCCCCGTGGGCCGGAAAGCCAGCGGCAGGCCAGCTCTTGGCCCTCGTGCTTGGGATGGTGGCACTTTCGTTCGCCGTTATCTTCATGGTCCGCCGCTCGTCGCGTGGGATTCAGTTGCCCGCGGTTCGCAAGGCGTCGAGAAATGCTCTCATCGTTGTGCCGGTGTCGTTCATCTTTCTTTGGTTATATCCGGAAGACGCCATTCGGGCTGTTTGGTTCCATTTATCGACTATAGCGATTGGCGTTGTTCTTCTTGTCGTTTCTCAGGCCGTTCTTGCAGTTGCTCTGGTGCCGTACGACACGGCAGAGGCCGGATTCGATGAGGCTGGGGCCGCATTCCAGACATGGCCTTCAATGGACTGCGATTACGGTGCTAGGTCTCGCCGTTGGTGTTTTTTCGTTGATCGGGGAGATGAGCGAAGGTGACGGCGGCCGTGCTATTCCCCTGAGCCGCGTCCTTACGGTAGCTGCGGTCTTCATTGGCAGCGGAACGGCGGGATGGCTGATTGCCTATGGTTTGCTCAAGAGACCCCTCGGGTTGTTCCGCCAGGGATCGCAAAATTGACACAGCGGACCCCGCTTATTTTCCGCGGCAAGATTAGCTTTGAGCGGCTTCGTTGACCTGCCGATTGTTTTCTCCGAGCCGTGCTGCCGAAATTGCCTTCTTGGACTGAATCCAGTCCGGAGCAGCCTGACGCTCCTCCTCCGGCCGGTTCATCGCAAACGTGGCAATCAACCGCTCGCCTTTCAGCCACCACACGCTGAAACTCGAACTGTTCAAATCGCCGCGAACCACCGTCTGCGTCGCTCCGTCCGAATCGCCCCAAAATTCGTAAGAGAGATCGAAAACATCCGAGAAAAAGTAAGGCACGTGCACGAACGGCTTTCTATCGCCCATTGCAATGCGCGCCCAATGCTGCCCCTGCGATACAGCATTGTCCCAGTGCTCCACGCGCCGCCGTTTCTCGAAAATCGCGTCGGGGTAATTCGCCACGTCGCCCGCTGCATAGATCCCCGGGATCGTGGTCTCCAGAAATTGATTCACTTCCACGCCATCGCGTCCCGCGATTTTGCTGTCCGCGAAGAGTTCCGTCACTGATGCCGCTCCGACGCCCACGACAACCATGGCGCACGAAACTGTCCTGCCCCCCTCTAGCCGAACGCCGTTTACGGTTCCTTCGCCTTCGAATCCGGCGACGTTACTCTTTGCGAGCACCTCGATGCCGCGGTCCGCGTAATACCTCGCAAAAAATGTGGACATCTCCGGCGTAAACATCCGCTTCCACACCCGCTCTTCAGGAAAAACCATCGTCGTATGAACGTTCTTTTGGGTTAGCACTGCCGCGACTTCCATGCCGATAAATCCGCCGCCGATCACGACTGCTCTCTTCGATTTTTCAGCCGCCTCCCGAATCTTGCGCGAGTCAACCATCGATCGCAGATAGAAGACGTTGGCCAAATCCTTCCCGGTCACATTGAGCGTTCTGGCGCGAGCGCCGGTCGCAATCAGCAAATGATCCCACTGAAAGTCTTCTCCCGACGTCGTATGAAAGAGCCTCTTGTTGAGGTCCACGCGGTCTACGGTCGTACGCAGTTTCACCTCGATTCCATGCTCCCGGTACCAGTCAACCGGGTTGATCAGTATTGCGGTCTCGTTGTCCTTGCCCGCAAGAAAACTCTTGGATAGCGGCGGCCGCTCATAGGGAAATGCCTCGTCCGCCGAAACCATCCTCAGTTCGCCCGATTTCAGTCCGTGCGCGACCATCTCTTTCGCCGCGTAACCCGCCACCATGCCGCCGCCGAGAATCAAATACTTGTTCTTTGTCATAGCTCTTCATCCCCGTCCGGCATTTTGGAACCCTCTTTGCCGCAGAGAGCGATTGTACGTCTTTCAAACAGCCTGGGAACGCTTCGATAGTTTGTTCCTGGAATCGGATCTGGTTCTTCACGTCAGATTTCTGCTTTGCTGATTCGCAACCGCGTCAAGCCGCAACCGAACTCAATCCTCGATCGCTTCGACACCAAGCCGCTTGAGTTGCTCAAGGTGCTGTTTCATGGCTTTGAGCTGTTCCTCGGAGTGCCCGCGCCAATCCGTAATTTCACCCGTGACTCGAAGCGGGTTCCGAGAACGGTATGATCTGGTCGGATTTCCCGGGAACTTTTTGTCCGTGAGATTGGGGTCGTCTTCAATCGGTCCAGTCGGTTCCACTATATAGATTCTGCCGGGTGCTTCGCCGGCGGCGAGCTCAGCGCCCCAGGTAGCCGCATCCAAGGTGGCTGTCAGATAGACATAGCCGGCCTTTTTCCTCTTACCGTAATTGGAGTTATAGCCGGCCTCGATCAGGTCCCCGTGCTTCAGGTCGGCCCTTGTTCCATGATAGAACCATTGCAAATTCAGATCGTCGATGATTGCCATCGGATTGCTCCTCGAGTTGTTCGCGCTGTCGCACGTTCTGTCCTCCATTAGAAACTCCTCCACTCTTCTCGACGGCCGGACATCCAAGCTCCATCTAACACCGGATTAGCAGTTGCATGCTTGGTTGCCATAGAATTCGTTGGAAATTTTTTCCGACAGGATATGATCCTTGGCCATTTCCCGCCATCCACCGCAAAAAACGGCGATTCTCGTCAGCCAGCGCTCAGTTGTCAAGTCTCATGGACTGAGGCTCTTATGGCATCTGATACACGCCTGTCAAGTTGTGCCGTCTGATAAAATATGTTTAGGTGAAATGGACTGCAGTTCAAAAACGCCACGCAGGAGAAAATCCCACGAGCGCTAATCGACAAACGCCCCGATTTCTAATCGACAGTCTGCCGATTAAGTCCTGTGCTCCCAAGGCGCGAACCATTTCTAATCGACAAAAAAGGGTGTTTGTTTGCAGCCCAAAATGGTCGGCGATCTTCGCGGCGGTCGCGGCCTTCTTGGTCCTCGCGACAGCCGCCAGCGCCCGCTTTCGCCAGCCCAACGTCGAATATCAGGGGCGCCGCGCCAAACTTCGCGCCACCCTCGACGCTCCCTTCATCCTTTACGGCTATACCGGCCATGAAGACGCCTCCGAGGTCGCCCTCTTCTTCCAGGAGCCCTACTTTTATTACCTGACTGGCCACGACGAACCCGGCGCCGCCGTCGTCATCATTCCAGACGTTTCCGGCAAACCGGTTCAGGGCCCCCAGGAGATTCTGTATCTTCCGCCTCGCGATCATGACGAAGAACAGTGGGAAGGGCCGAAACTCGGCCCCGACGATCCGGGTATCACAGAAACCACAGGCTTCGAGGCCGTCCGCTCAACCAAAAATCTGCCCGGCGATCTCAAGAATCTCGCCAAGGCTTTTCCCAACCTCTACACTGTTATGCCGCCGCCGCAGGAAGACGGTTACCCACACTTCACAAAATCCGTCGAAACGATTCGCGAAATCGTGCCCCGCGAGAATCTGAAAGACGCGACGAACGAACTGGACACGCTGCGTCTGATCAAATCTCCCGGCGAACTCGCCCTGATGCAGAAAGCCGTCGACCTTTCGGTCGATGCGCATCTCGACGCGATGAAAATGATGCGTCCGGGATTATTCGAATATCAGATCGCTGCGCGCATGAAGGAAATCCACGAATGGGGCGGCTGCGAACGCGAAGCCTACGCGCCCATCGTCGGCGCCGGTTTCGACTCCACGATCCTGCATTACAGCCCTCTCGACCACGAAATCAAAGATGGCGATGTGGTCGTAATCGACGTTGGGGGCGAATACGGAGGCTACGCAGCGGACATTACGCGGACGCTTCCGGCCAACGGCAAATTCACACCGCGACAGCTGGAGATTTACAACATCGTTCTCGGCGCCCAACAGGCCGTGATCGACGCGATCAAGCCCGGTGTGACGATGTACGGCGGTCCGCACAATCTCCAGCAGATTGCTACGGACTATATCAATCGCTCCGCCGGCCGCGACAAGGAAGGCCGGACTCTCGGCCGCTACTTCATCCACGGAATCAGCCACTACATCGGTCTCGATGTGCACGACCCCGGCGACCGCAATCTGCCGCTGCAATCGGGCATGGTGATCAGCGCCGAACCCGGGATATATATCCCCGAGGAAAATCTGGGCATTCGCATCGAAGATGATGTCCTCGTCACACCAGACGGCCACAAAGTGTTGACCGGACAGCTGCCGCGCGGCGCCGCCGAAATCGAACAGATCATGGCGCCAGGGGAAAGGTCAAACTGAAGCGGCATTTTCGAGGAGCGCCAGTTGTCCGCACGCGGCCATCACATCCTGCCCGCGCGAATAACGGACAAAAGCGCGCACGCCCTTATCGGTAAGGATTCGCCGGAATTCCACGATGCGCTCGGGGCTTGGCTTCTGGTAAGGCAAGTCGCCGGGATTCCACGGAATCAAATTCACCTTCGCGCGCAGATTCGCCACAAGCCGCGCCACGCGGCGCGCATCTTCGGGCGCGTCGTTGAAGCCGCCGAGCAGCACGTATTCAAACGTCAAATGCTCCCACGGCCGCAGCGGATATCGCGCACACGTTTCGAGCAGCGCCTCAATCGGATACTTCTTATTGATCGGCATGATGCGGTTGCGCTGCTCAGCGGTCGACGCGTTCAGCGAGATGGCAAGCTTCGGTCGCACTGTTTCCTTCGCGAGCCGGTCGATTCCAGGCAAAATGCCGCTCGTCGAGAGCGTCACATGCTTCGCCGAAATCGCGAGCGCGTTCGGATCGAGCAAAATGCGCAGGGCTGCCATCACGGCGTCGTAATTGAGCAGGGGTTCGCCCTGGCCCATGAGGACCACGTTTGTTTGCGGCTTCAGCGCCGCCGAATTGTCTTCGAGTGCAACCAGTACTTGGCCGACGATTTCGCCCGCCGTCAGATTACGGACCAGCCCGAGCGTTGCAGTCAGGCAGAATTGACAATCCACCGCACAACCGGCCTGCGACGAAATGCAAATTGTTTGCCGGTTTTCCTCCGGCATGAAAACGGTTTCGATCGTCGCCGGCTTTTGCGTAGGCCCATTTGATCCAAGCGCAAGAACGTATCGCACCGTTTCGTCGTTTGAAACATGCCGCCTCACCACGCGCGGCAACTCAATCGCCGTGGCTTCCGCCAGCCGTTTGCGAAAGGCCGCCGGAAGATTTGTGAGGCTCGCCAAATCGAAGCGCCGCTCGGCATAGAGAGAGTGATAAATTTGCGTCCCTCGATAGGATGGCTCGCTCAGCGATTGCGCTAAGGCACGCAGCTCGTCAACCGATCGCCCAAGCAGATTTACAGTAGGAAGCGAAGGCCTTTCGCCCATATTCGCGATCATAGCACGCACTTTCTCTAGCGGTTCCGTGGCGGATCCTCTCCACGGTCTTCGCTTCTCGACTGTGGAATTTTTGTGGATTTAATTCGTGGCGAACTCTATGACTTTCTGCGAGTCCGTGCAAAAATAATTCAAGTTATGCCGAAAAGTGCTCCAAAGAAGAATCCAAGAGTTCATAAAGATATTCTTCCCAATGGTCTCGTCGTTATCACCGAGCCGATGCCGCACGTGCATTCGGTATCGGTGGGAATCTGGGTGCGCTCCGGCTCCCGCCGCGAGCCCGCCGAGTTCAACGGCGTTTCGCACTTTATCGAGCACATGGTGTTCAAAGGCACTCGTCGACGCACTGCCGAAGACATCGCCCGCGAAGTCGACAGCGTCGGCGGAATGCTCGACGCGTTCACCGCGAAGGAGATGGTTTGCTTCAACACGAAAGTCCTCGGCGAACATCTTTCACGCGCATTCGACATCATTGCGGATATGGCTCTCGAGCCAAAATTTGACGAAGAAGATATCGCGCGCGAACAGTCCGTGATCCTCGAAGAGATTCGCATGACGCAAGATAACCCGGAGGACCTCGTCCACGAGCTTTTCAGCCAAAATTTCTGGACGCCGCACGCGCTCGGCAGACCGATTCTCGGCACTCCTGAAACAGTCGCTTCATTTACTCGCAATAACTTACAAGACTGGTTTCGCGCCAGTTATGCGCCGAACAATCTCGTTATCACGGCAGCCGGCAATCTAACCCATCAGCAGTTGCTCGATCTTGTAAACGAGCGCTTTGCCGGTCTGGAGCCTGTGGACGAGGGCGCATCCGACCCGGCGCCGCACCCGGCGCCGCACGTCACTCTTCGTAGCAAACAGGAACTTGAGCAAGTTCACATCTGTATTGGACTGCCGGCTTTCCCCATGACGGATCGCCGTCGATTCGCTGTCTCGGTGCTTAACAACGTGCTCGGCGGGGGAATGTCTTCGCGACTCTTCCAAAATGTTCGCGAGCGGCTGGGCCTGGCCTATGCCATTTTCAGCGAGCTCAATTCTTATCGCGACGCAGGGGTGCTGTCTGTCTACGCGGGCACTTCGCTGGAAACAGCAGGGAAGCTCGTGGAATGCGTTCTGGCGGAATTTCGGCGCCTTCGGGACGACAAATTGCCAGAAGACGAGTTGCGCCGCGCGAAAGATCACTTGAAAGGCGCGACGCTCCTCGCACTTGAAAGCAGCGGGCAGCGGATGAACAGCCTCGCCCGCTATCACATCTACTTCAATCGTCATTTTATGCCGGACGAACTGATCGCCATGCTTGAAAGCCGTCACCGCCGAAGAAATCCAGGCCATCGCACAGGAATTTTTCCAGTCGGATCGGCTCGCCGCCAGTGTGGTGGGCTCTCTTGACGGCTTTTCCCTTACTCGCGACCAACTGGTCGTCTAGCCTTTTCTGCTGCGAAACTGTGGATTTCCTTTGACGGCTGCTTTGCTCCGTGTAATGATTTTGCGCGTCGCACGGAGAAACCGCGCATCTCTTTTCGCATCTCCATTCTGGCCTCCGGCAGCACGGGCAACTCAACGTTGCTCGAAACCGAGCATACGACTCTCCTGATCGATGCCGGCCTTGGCCGCAAAGAAATCCTCCGCCGTTTCGAAGCCCTTGGTCGCGCCCGTCCGGAGCGCATTGACGCAATTCTCATCACGCACGAGCACTCGGATCATTCCACAGGCCTCGCGCAAATGGCGCGCGAATGGCGCTGCCCTGCATATCTCACCGAGCCGACACATCGCGAAATCCTGAAGATGTTTCCCACTGGTCCGTTCCAGAAAATGGAGCGCATCGAATACATTCGTCCCGGCGAACGCTTCGCAATCGGCGACATCGAAATCAATCCCTTCGTGATCCCTCACGATGCTATCGATCCGATTGGCTTTACGTTCCGTTCCAATGGAACAAAGGTCGGCCTCGCCACGGACCTCGGCTACATGCCCGAGCACGTGAAGCAGCATCTGCGCGAGAGCGATTTTCTGATCCTCGAATCGAACCATGATCTCGAAATGCTCAAAGTTGGCCCCTACCCATGGTTTATCAAGCAGCGCGTGATGAGCCGTACGGGGCATCTTTCGAATACGGTTGTCAGTGAGTTCCTGAGTGATTCAGACGTGTTCGATGGCCGCGCCAAACATCTGGTCCTAGCGCATCTCTCGGAGCAGAATAATACGCCCGACCTCGCGCAGATTACGGCGGAGCAGGCGCTCGCGAGCCGGAGTGTCGAATTTACTTTCGCTGGTTCTTTGCACATCGCCTCCCAACGTGTTCCGCTCGGCCCATTCGAACTGTAGATTTCGGCAGTCCTACCTTGTTCTTCGGCTGTACTCCTATACGCACAGCCGTTCGCAATCTTATATGTATTGTAACGTATTGATATGGTGCCTCTAATCGTATTAAAGTGGTCTACTTGTTAGCCCCTTGAAAGGAATCGCATGACTTCCGTGTTTCGCAAACCGCCTGCTTTGGCTAAATCGCCGCTGCGCCGCGTCCGTGAGGTCGATCTCAGGTTCGGTCGATTGACTTGCCTTCTCGCGTGCTGGCTTCTGGTTCCGTCGCTTCTGCTGCCCGCTTCGGCGCAAGACCTCGCCAGCATCTCCGGCACAATAACGGACCCATCCGGCGGGGTGGTCGCTGGAGCAGCCGTTGACGTGAAGAATACCGATACCATGGCGATGCGAAGCACGGCGACCGACGGCGCGGGCCGCTTTCGCGTAGCCGCAATTCCGGTCGGGAACTATGAGGTTCAGGTTCGAAAGGATGGATTCGAAGAGGAGGTCCGTTCCGGCATCCATTTGGTGTTGGGCCAGGATGCGAATCTATCTATCGCGCTGCGCCTCGGCAGCGTGAGCGAGACAGCCAGCGTAGTTGGCGACGCGCCTCCAGTAAGTGTCGAGTCTCCGGACGCTTCGGGATTGGTCGGAGAGCAGCAGGTGAAGGACCTTCCGCTTGAACGGCCGCAGCTATGATTTGCTGGTCGCGCTGAATCCTGGAGTCGTTAATTTCACATCGGAAAAAGCCGGAGGAACGGGCGTATCAAACTCCACGAACGGCAACAACTTTTCAGTTTCCGGGAATCGCCCTCAGCAGAATCTCTTTCTTCTGAACGGAATTGAATTCACGGGAGCCGCCGAAAACAACATGCAACCCGGGGGAACCAGCGGCATGCTGCTTGGAGTGGACGCCGTGCGCGAGTTTCACGTGCTGCGCGATTCTTACGGCGCGGAATACGGCAAGCGGCCGGGCGCCCAGGTCAGTATCGTGACTCAGTCGGGGACAAACAGCTTCCACGGGAGCGTATATGAGTTTCTGCGCAACAGCGCTCTCGATTCGCGCAACTATTTCGACGTTGGTCCCTCTCCGCCTGCTTTTCAGCGCAACCAGTTGGGCACTTCGCTGGGCGGTCCGGTCGCAAAAGATAAAACATTTTTCTTCACGAATTATGAGGGGTTTCGGCAAAATCTCCATCAAACTTCGGTGACCTTCGTTCCGGCGGCGGATGCTCGCAGCGGCACCCTCGTCCCGTTTGGATCAAGTTGTCCAGCGGCGAATCCGCCAGCCAGCCAGGCGGCTTGCGCAGCTGCTGTGCAGCAGATCTTGAGTCTCTGGCCGACCGCGAACGGGCCCGAACTGACGCTTCCGAACGGCGCAGCCAGCGGAATAGCTCAGCTGACGAGCAGTCCCTTTCAAAAAATTCGCGAAGATTTCGGTACCCTGCGGCTTGATCCGATCTTTTCAGATAGCGACTCGCTCTCCGGTGTCTACACGATCGATGATGGCGCCGATTCAACGGCAACCGTTGCGGATCGCTATAGTACCGATGTCGCCGATCTACGTGAACAAGCTCTCAGCTTGAGCGAAACCCATCTTTTCTCGCCACAGCTCGTAAACACGGGGCGGTTTGGCTTTTCCCGGGCGTCCTATTTCTTTTTGGGTGAACCGACGTCCGGATCTCCGGCCGCCAGCGTCACCAGCTTCGTGGGGAGTCATCCTGTGGGGGCCGTCGTCGTTGGAGGTGGAACGGCCTCGAATCCAGCCACCCAACTCGGGCTTGCAGGCAGCAACAATGGTACGAACCTCGATGTGTTTCGGAATCTTTATACTTACGAGGACCAGGCCACATGGTCGTTGGGTCGCAATGAATTCAGCTTTGGACTATGGTTTCAGCAGTTCCAATCCAACGAAAAGCTTGCGCTCAGCCAGTATGGCCAGGCATCGTTCGCCAGTATCAACGCGCTTCTCGGCGGTGTCGTTGGGACACTCACGTACGATCCGGTGCCGACGCAGATGAATTGGCGTTCGCTTTTCTCCGCAGAATACGCTCAGGACAAAATTCTCGTCACCCCGAAATTGGTGGCTACGGTCGGTGTGCGGATGGAATCGTCAACGGGCTGGAATGAGGCTCACGGTCGCGCTGCAAACTATTTCTTTACGAAGGGCGTGATCAATTCCACGCCGCATATCGGAAGCTCGGCATTGGCGACGAATCATCAAAAGTTCTTGCCCGAGCCGCGCCTAGGACTGGCTTGGAGCCCATTTGGCCGGAAGACGGTGATTCGAGTCGGCTTCGGCATCTACAACGAACTGCAGGACGGGCTCGGCTATCGCATGGACCAGAACGCGCCGTTCAATCCTACCTACTCTGTGAGCGGCTTGAACGTCGCAAGTTTTCCGCTCGCTTCCGTGCCGACTGTCAGCACAAAGCTATCGCCCGGGGGCGTTGATCCGAAGCTGAAGCCGCCGACCCTTATTTCTTACTCGCTGCGGGTGCAGCGCGAAATTTCAGCGAACACATCTCTTACGGTCAGCTATATTGGCTCGCACGGATATCATGAGCTGATTGGCGAGGACGCGAATGAACCCGCGCCGGTGATCTGCCCCGATGCTCCGTGTCCCGCAACATATCCCATACTCTACCGGGCCAACGGCACACCGGTCACTGGATTGGCCGTGCCCGCCGGCACGTATTACGTTCCGGAAGCCTGCTCCGCGTCGAATTCCACTTGCAATCCGACTCTGGCAGGAACTTGGACATGGTTCTCGCGCGGCGTGAGCTCCTACAATGCGCTGGAAGTTGACGCAAACCATCGTTTCAGCAATGGACTCGCCCTTCGCAGCGTATATACGTGGTCCAAAGCGCTTGACGACGGCGATTCGCTCAACAGCACAACCGCAAACAACGCGCCTGGGCTGGTTTCGAATCCGTTTCATCTGCGTGCGGATTGGGGGCCAGCCACCTATGACGCGCGAAACATCGGAGTAATCGATGTCGTCTACGACTTGCCTTTTGGCGGTGGCCGGAGATTCGCGGCGGACCTGACCGGTGGGCGGAATCGGTTGGCGAGCGGCTGGTCGGTAAACAGCATCATCACTGCACAATCCGGCTTTCCCTTCACCCCTCAGCTTAGTTACAACCCCACGCGGAACGGCGATACCAAGAACCCGGTCCGTCCTTTCGTGAACCCCTCGTTTAGTGGCCCGATTATTGTAGGCAAGCCCGACGAATGGTTCGATGCGAACGCGTTTCTTACGGAGCCGAACAACAGCGGGTTTTATGGAAATCTCGGTCGGGATTCACTGCTGGGCCCAGGGCTGGCCACGTGGGATTTTTCGGTCGTAAAGGAGACCGCGATTCGAGAATCCTTGCGCCTGCAATTGCGCGCAGAGATGTTCAATTTGACCAACCGCGCCAACTTCAGCACGCCTAACCTAATTGTGGCGATTCTGTCCCCAGGCTCCAACAATCCTCAGGCAAATCCGGCGGCAGGCCAGAGTACGAGCACATCAACGACGTCGCGACAGGTGCAGTTTGCCTTGAAGTTCCTCTGGTAGGCGGCAAACGACGCACAAGCCGCCGAAACCAGCTCCAAGCTGCACAAAATCAGTTGACATTCAATGCCACACTCTTAGCATGTAGTGCCAAGATATCGGATACCGATATCGCAAGTCGATGCTGCCCAAGCCGGGGGAGGCCAAACCAGAAGGCCGGCCAAAGAGCGTGCGGAATGAAAATGATGTTGGTTGGAGTCGCCGTAATTTTTCTTGCCAGTTGCTCGCAGCAGCAGAATATGAGCGCCAATACCGCTCTGGAATCCAAAGTCACGACTCTTGAGCAGCAGGTCAAAGACAGCAAGCCGGGCCTTGGCGAGATCATGGGCGTGATCGAGCAGCATCACGCAAAGCTATACTATGCCGGGACCAAGGCAGATTGGCCGCTGGCAGCATACGAATTGGATGAAATACAAGAGAGTCTGGACGACGCCATGCAGCTCTATCCTGATAAGTTTAAAAACGTGACCGTGCCGCTGCCGCAGATCATCCCCGCTATGACCAAGGGAAGCATTGACGCCGTTCAGCAGGCTATTCAGCAAAAGAACGAGAAAGCGTTTGTACAAGCCTACCGGGAACTGTCCAAGGGTTGCTCGAGTTGTCACGCCACCGAGAACCATGCTTTCATAAAAATTCAAACGCCCGCACCCGGAATGTTCAGCGATCAGGACTTCGCACCTGAGCCAGGCGGCTCAACTTCGGCAAAATGATCGCTGTTCTTGATGTAGCGCCGAGGACAATTTGACGGAACCGCGTGAGCTGTATTCCGGACTGATCCGACTGCACGTGCTTCACCACGCGTGCGAACAGCCCTTCTTCGGTTTATGGATGATAGAAGAACTCTCTCACCACGGATATCGCCTAAGCCCCGGAACCCTTTATCCGCTGCTCGCGGCAATGGAGCGCAAAGGTTTTTTGCGTTCATCCCGCGAAGGCGTGAAGGGAAAATTCCGGCGTATGTACAGGGCCACGCCCACCGGACGTGCAACCCTTCGCACTGCAAAGAAACGCGTTAAGCAACTCTTTGGAGAACTCTTCGAGGAGCAGCGATGAAACTTCGTTGTGCCCTGCTGCTGATATTGCTGGTGACGTTTCCCAAAACCGCGTTTGCAGGGCCGCCGTTCCAAACCGACGATCCGGAGCCAGTGGACTTTCGGCATTTTGAGTTTTATACGTTCGGCAACGCGGACGGCACGCCAATCGAGATGGATACGGCAGGCCCAGCGGCCGAATTCAATTGGGGCGCACGGCCGAACCTGCAACTCCACATCGTGGTACCGGCGGCGGCGATCTTTCCTTCCGACGGGTCGCGCGAATTCGGCTTGGGTGACATCGAGCTAGGGGCGAAATACCGTTACTTGAAAGAGACAAGGCACCGGCCGATGATCGGGACGTTTACGATGTTCGAAGTGCCGTCTGGAAATCCGGCCAAAGGCCTCGGCATTGGACGAGGATGGGCGCGACTGCCGGTTTGGCTGCAGAAGAGTTTTGGACCATGGACGACATACGGCGGTGTGGGCGAGACAATCAATCCAGCACCAGGCTACAGGAACTTCACGTTTGGCGGATGGCTGCTACAACGCGATATCGGGAAGAAGTGGACACTGGGAGGCGAAGTGTTCTCGCACGGTGGTGAAGGAGATGCCGCACCGCAAACGCACGCCGATGCAATGATCGACCTCGGCGGCTACTATTATTTTCGCAATCCAGGATTCCAACTACTTTTCGCCTACGGTCACACGGTTGCCGGCCAGACCGAAAATTACGCCTACCTCGGCCTTTACTGGACTTGGGGAAATGATAAGGATAAAGGTTCCACAACGAGCGAGTCGCGACGCGATCGGCCGAGACTGGCGTTTGCGCCACCGATCTCGGCGAACCGGAATGTTACGCCGTTCTGAGCAAAAATTGGGTCTCGAATTAATGTCCCCCTGAGTTTGCTCGATCAAAAAATGGCGCTAGCAAAAAAAAGGGGAGGCTGTTGCAGCCTCCCCTCTGGGGCACGGATCGTTACGGAATGTAGTAACGCATGGAAGTAAAGACCATATTGTCGTTGGTGCTCGGAGCGCAGGTTGGGTGCGCAGCTGAGGTGCAAGCGCCCGTGCCACCGACGCCCGTCCACGTATTGTAATTCTCGCGAGAGTACTCCAAACCGAACTTGAAGGTGCCTTTCGGTCCGCTATAGAAGCTGTACCAGGCCCCCGCGGTGCCTTCGATAATGCTCTTGATGTTGTTAGCACAATTTCCGACTGAACCCGGGGCATATCCACCCGATCCAGGAGCGGGCTCGGTCCAGCAGCCAGCGTTGTTGAAGCCGGCGGCGCCGAATCCTACGTTTGCAATGGTACTGCCAGTTGCGGTGAACTCAGTGCGGCCGCCGTATTCCTCGCCCACATGAAAGTAGACGTCCCATTTAGGGTAGTGGAACGCGAGCGTGCCTAGCCCTTGATAACTGCGGACTGTGGCAAAGGTGCCGTCTGGCTGCACGGTCACGTCCGGAGCGGATTGGGCGCTGCCGTAGCGACCGACGCCGTTGCCCACCAGCGCGTGAATACCGAGATTGATATGCCCCTTATCGAATGGGAGCCAGGCGTTCGCTCCACCGCCGCCGCCGACCGTGTTGGCGTTATAGGGCGCCGCGCCCGCGGGGAAAATGCGGTCGCGGAAGGTGCTGACGAGCCCGAAGACCTCGTAGTGCCCGAAGCCGGGCTCAAAGGCAGCCTTGAAAACGAAGTCCGGCGTCATGTTAAAGGAGTAGTTTGCCGTGGAATTATAGAGACCGCCGCCTGTGCCTGCCTGACCGAACAAAAAAGGAGTGGTCGGTCCGGCTCCCTTGAAGCTTATCTGGGGCTCCTCCACCGACATTGCCAGCCACATTCTGTTATTGAAATTCTTGGCCAAGCGGACTCCATACTGGCGCGCCCAACTGAAGCCAACGTTGTACTGCGCATCGATATTTTCCGGCAGAACTTCAGTGCGATTGTCGACTCCCTTCGCCGTTTGGGTTAGCAGCGACCACATCTGGCCACCAGTGATCGTGAAGCCGCTGTTGAACGCCGCTTGTGCCCAGAATTGCCGCTGCCGAAAGGTGTAGCTATTGCTTTGGTTATCGTTAGAGGTGGTGCCTGCTGAAAGGAAGTCACCTTCGTAGTAGCCGCCGATCGTCACGTTCGAGAGCTTGCCCTGAACCAGCATACCGATGCGGGACTGGCGGCCGCTGGCGTTGAACTCTGAAATGTTGTACTGCGAGGCACCCGGCATTGGGAGGGAGTTAAATGGAGTATTGATGTCGGCTCCGAGTCCGCGCTGCCGCCAAACCGTTTCTGCCGCGAAGAAACCAATTGGAGTGAACGTGACACCCTTGAAAGCCCAGGAGGTGGGCTCATTGTTCGTCTGGGGAGCTGCTGCGGCGCCCGTCAGCGCCGGTGCGGTCGATACGCCCACAACGGGGCCGATTGCCGCGGCGGTCGGCGTTGCAATAGGAGCCGCAACGAGCACACCGCCGCTTGTGTTGCTCGAACCGAGCTGCTGCTTGAGTGTCTGCATCTCCTGCTTCTGTTCCTGTAACTCCTCCTGCTGCTCTTGAAGCTGCTTCGATTGTGCCTGCACGAGATCCTTGAGCTGCTGCAGATCGGTTTCCGTCGTCACCGTCTCCGATTTGGCCGGTGCAGGCGAAGCGGTGGCGGCGTTGCCTCCGTCTCCGTTTGCTCCAGCCATCGCGGGCGAAGCGGCGAGGCACAGAGCGACGACACATGCTGCAAGTACGCGCATTCCTTCCTCCTTGAGTTGATAGCATTTACACGTAGAGTAGGGCCTCGGTGTGACAGTCATATGGCTTATGCTTTCTATGACAGCGTCGAATTGGTCGTTCGGGAAAACCACACCGGCGGACACACCTCAGCCAAATGAGGCATGCCGCGCTTCGAGACACCGTTCACGCGCACGCAGCCTATGCGTTCTCATTGAACCTACTGTGACGGCAATGTTAATAAACCGTTACGCTCGGTCCGGCCGTGGAAAGGCGTTACGTCGAAAAATGGTGAACGGAGGCTATTTCAGGTCGCGCCAATTCGGCCCGGACTTGGTCTCGGTAAGGAGTGGAACACGGAACTTGTGCGCGCCTTCCATCACTTCCTTGACGAGCTTTTTCAAACGCGGAAGTTCCTTTTCGGGGACTTCAAAGAGGAGTTCGTCGTGAACTTGCAGGATCATGTGTGATTCGAAGCCGTCTGCGAGCTGGCGGTCGAGCTCGATCATGGCAAGCTTGATCAGATCGGCCGCAGCGCCCTGCATGGGTGTATTCATGGCTGTGCGCTCGGCGAAATTGCGGAGAGCCGGCTGCGGCGAGTTGATTTCCGGAATCGGGCGAACGCGGCCGAAGAGGTTACGAGTGAAACCTGTCTTGCGCGTCTGCGCAATCTGCGAATCGAGGAACTTTTTCACGCCGGCATAACGTTCGAAATACGCCGCGATGAATTTGGCGGCTTCCTTCTGATCGATGCCAAGTTCCTGCGCCAGGCCGAAGGCGGAAAGCCCGTAAATCACGCCAAAATTGATGACTTTGGCGACGCGGCGATGCTCGCGCGTTTGTGCGAGCGGCCCCACTCCAAACACCTCCGCTGCCGTTCGCGCGTGGATGTCTTCGCCGGCCCGGAAGGCTTTGACGAGAATCGGATCCTCCGAGAGATGAGCCAGAATGCGCAGCTCAATCTGCGAGTAGTCGGCGGAAAGGAGCACTCTGCCGGGCGGGGCGACAAACGCCGCGCGAATTTCACGACCGAGTTCGGTGCGAATCGGAATATTTTGCAGATTCGGATTCGAAGAACTTAGGCGGCCGGTTGCCGTGCCGGTCTGACTGAAACGCGTGTGCAGGCGTCTCGTCGCCGGATGAACAAGCCGCGGTAACGCATCCGCGTACGTGGACTTCAGCTTTGCAAGTTCCCGATACTCGAGGACTTTCTTTGGCAAATCATGGACCAGCGCAAGTTCCTCAAGAGCTTCAGCGGCGGTCGATCGGGCCTTTGTGCGTGACTTGCGGGGCGGCTGCAGGTTGAGCCTATCGAAGAGAACTTCGGCTAGCTGTTGAGGCGAATTGACCTTGAATTCGAAGCCCGCGAGTTCGTGAATCGCCTTTTCAATCACCGCAATTTCCTGCTCCGCGCGACGCGAGATTTTGTCGAGCGCATCGGAATCGACGGCGATTCCCGCCGTTTCCATGCGGGCGAGAACCGGCGCGAGAGGCAGGTCAATTCTCTCGTAAAGTTCCGCCAGGCCCTGCTTTTCGACTTCATGGCGGAGAATGGGCGCTATGCGAAAGAGGTAATCGGCGCGTTCCCCGGGCGCACCGGACAGCACGCAGTTCATCGTGCGGAGGACGACGTCGGCAAAAACGTGATTCGCTGTCGTCGGCCGGAGAAGATACGAATAAAGCTCGGTAGCGTGGCGGATGCCGGCGACCATCTTCTTGCAGTCCCATTGATCGGGAGAGGCAACCAGGCAGAAAAGCTTGGGATCGTGGACGATCTTGGGGCGCTTGGGATCCGCGAGCCAATCGCCGATGGCGGCAAGCGTCTTGTTCTCGACGTCATTCGCTGCGCTGCGCGCGACGCCTTCTTTTGCAGACACCTCGATGCTCAATACTCGTGCGCCATATCCCTCTTCCTCGGGATCCTGCGAATCCAAGTTAAGCCAGACAGCCGTTTCTTTGCCGTGCGCGAGCCCATTGAGAAAGTCGGCGAATGCTGCGGGGCCGTCGAGATTTGCATAATCCGTCGAGCCGGCCGGTTGCCTAACCGGAGCCGCCACTTCTTTCAGCAGGGTGGTAAAGCCAAGTTCCGCATAGAGCGCGCAAAGAGCCTCTGAATCGGCGGTTGCGATCTTCAGCTTGTCGAGTTGCAACGGTACAGGCGCGTCGGTCGGAATTTTTGCCAGTTGTTTGCTGAGCCGGACAAACGCGGCATATTTTTCGAGTGCCTCGCGATAGTTTGCGCGTTTGACCTCGCCCGCGTGCGCGATGGCTTCTTCCGCGCTGCCGAATTGCTGAATCAACTGGCGCGCGCCGACTTCGCCGATGCCCGCCTTACGCCGTTCGCCTGGAGCCGGTTTCTCGTTGGGATCGCGCGCGCCGGGAATGTTGTCGATAGAATCGCCCATCAACGCCATTACATCCGCAACTTTTTCGGGCGGCACGCCCATAAGTTCTTCCACCTTGGCGCGATCGACGAGCAAATCGTTCTTGGCGGGATTCAGCACTTTCACGCGATCAGCAACGAGCTGCAGCATGTCTTTGTCGCTGGTGACGATATAAACGTCGAGATCTTCGTGGGCGGCTTGATGCGCGAGAGAACCGATCACGTCATCGGCTTCATAGCCGGGATATTCCAGGATCGGCAGCCGCATCGCCTCGCAGTAGCGGCGCACGAACGGCAGCTGTATGGAAAGGTCCTGCGGCATAGGCTGTCGTTGCGCTTTATATTGCTCGAAAAGCTTGTCGCGAAAAGTCGGTGCCGACACGTCGAACACGACCGCGACGTAGTCGGGCCGCAAGTCTTTATTCTGCAGAAGACGGCGCATCATAGTGGCAAAGAGGTAGGGCACCTTCGTGGGAACGCCGGAGTCGGTCTGCAGGCGATCCATCGGTGCGTAAAAAGCGCGGAAGATGTAACCCATCGCGTCGACGAGAAACAGGCGTTTTGCAATTGAAGCAGGCATTTTAAATTTGTGTGATTGAGCCGAAGAAATTTCAGTATAGCAGAGGAGAAAGAGGAAGCAGGGAAGCAGAGGTAAGGAAGCACGGGTTCGCGCGTGGGGTGCGATTCGAAATCTTGACGGGCGTAATCGGACCTGGCGTCCAGCCCCGATGAAAGTCAAGATTTAAGTGATTTTCAATCCGCGGATTCGAAAGAGGCGAGCTCCGACACAGGCAGCGTTTCCGTTTCATCGCCGCGAGGTTTCGTCAGCAGTTTACGCAATAGGATCAAGAGCAGGGCCGCGGAGATCATGCTGGCAAGACTGTCCATGAGCAGCAGGCCCGTAACGCCAAAATGCTTCGAGGCGTGGCCGTCGGCCCAAGTCATATAGGTGATGGCAAAATTGGTAGATGCGGCGAACAGTCCCAGCTGAGTGCTGGCCACAGCGCTTTTCTGGCCAACCAACTGATAGCCGAAGGCATTGAACGCTGCGTAGGCAGCACCAGCCACGCCATTGTAAGCGAGTACACCGATGACAAAGGTTAGAGGCGTATGCGGCGAGACAGCCATCGCCAAGGCGATGAAGCTGGTGACCAGTCCCGCGCTGAGATAGAGGCGGCCGCGCGCAACATGATTCGCGGCGTATCCGCCAAGCAGAGCGCCAATTGACGCGCTGATGGCGCATCCTGCTCCAGTGACCCAAATAACCACCGTAGTGCTGGTGTGAAAATCGTTGCCCATGCCCGAGAAAAGATTGATCGCTGCCGCGGCGCTGGCCGGGACTAGAAAGACGGCGAAGCCGGTGAGACATTCCTTCGTTCTGCAGGCATGCCAGGTCGCCTTCATCGCATCGGTGAAGATCTGGCGGAAGCGGAATGAGGAACGAACCGCCTCGGGAAAAAGCAGCATGGGTGTGGCGCCCACGACGACCGCGACGCCGAGTCCAAGTCCGACCCAGTGCACCGAAAGATGCGGTGCGAGGGACATCACCGCCAGCGAACCGAGCGCACCCCCGCCTAGGTTGGCGACGTTCGTCCAGCCGCTGACAGAGCCGCGGAGCGAATCGGGCGTGAATTGCGCGGTCCAGCCGCTAACGGCGCCCGAATACAGCATCATTGACAGTTCGCCAAGCAGCAGAATCGCCGTGGCGATACCCAGGTGCGCTAGCGAAAGCAGAGGCAAAGCGGCGGCGAGACAGACCGCTGACACGGCCGCAGTCAGCCAGGCGTAGGCGCGTCGCGTGAGACCGGTATCCATGAGAGGCTGCAGCAGAAAACCCCAAAAGGTGGGCGACATCACGGTGGCACTGACGGCGGCCACTTTGTAAAGCGGAATGCCGAGATGCGTTAGGAGAAAAGGCAGGGCCGTGACCGTGAACCCCACCACGAGGCCAAAAGGAAAAATGGCCAAGCCGACGACCCAGGAAGCGGGAACCTTCGTGCTCCCGGATTGCACCGCTTCGCCGTGGGCCAAGAATTCCTCCAATATCGCGCTGCGGGTTCAGAGAGGCTGAGCTGCTTCCGAATAGTGAGCCGACTTGGCCCGCGCCATACTAGTTCGAGTAACGGAAGAAGCTCAAAGGTTTTCTTCTACGTCCTGGAAATGAACACCCCCGGTTGTGCTGTTTATTCAGATCGTCGGTCGCCGTCGAAGCACTTGAATCAGCGTGAAAAGTGCGTAAGTATCGGCGCGCCCGGCGTTCCAATAGACGCTGGCACACCATCGACGGGGGCGAAACGATGTCTTCGAGGGATTACAACGAACGGACTCGGCTGGGTCTATCGTCCTGCAAAGTTGCGCTGGCAGCCGTGGTGCTCTTGGTCGCTTCAGAGACGCTCGCCTTGAAGGGCGCTGGACCTCAGTGGAGAATGATCGGAAATGATTCCGGAAACAACCGCACGCAGCCCCTTGAGCGGAATATTGGGGTCGGCAACGTCAGCCATCTCGCGGTGAAGTGGATCGCCACGACGTCGGGCGACGTTTCAGCGACTCCCGCAGTCGCAGACGGGGCAGTTTACTTTGGCGACATGGGCGGCATGGAGTGGAAACTCGACGCCGCGACCGGACATGCAATCTGGTCGCGCAAAGTGTCGAACTACACCGGTATCGAGGGCGATATGTCGCGTTCGAGCCCGGCGCTCGCCGGCGACACGTTGGTGATTGGCGATCTGCGGGCGGCGAAGATGATGGGCATCGATGAGAAGTCCGGCGACCTGCGGTGGATCACACCTCTTGATCCGGACCCGCACGCAATCGTCACGGGCTCGCCGGTCCTTGCCGGTGACACGATCTATGTGGGCACTTCGCAGGCGGGCGCGTCTACGTATCCGGGTGCGCTCGTCGCACTGAACGCGAAGACAGGCCAGATCCTGTGGCGGAGGTATTCGCTGCCGAATCCAGATGGTGCTTCAGGAGGCTACTGGGGTGCCGTGATGCTCGGCCCGCCATCCCTTGACGTTCAGGATGGTCTCGTCTTTGCTTCCTTCAAGTCTGCCGGAGGCGAACCGCCTGCAGTGAAAGCCTGCAACGCTGCTGCGCCAGGCGGATTCAGCGAGTCGTGCGAGCAGCCAGGCTCCTACTTCAGCTCCATCGTGGCATTTAAGATGAAAACCGGCGCTCCGGTGTGGTCGTACCGAGTGATTGGCGAGGCTCCGTGGCGGAGAGCGTGCGGCTCGCAGCCAGCCGATGTCACCTGGTGTGCTCCAGAATCCGATAATCCGGCGAACCATGGCGACAAGTGGGACGTCGGTGGCTCCGGCCCGAACGTTTTTGAACTCGGCCCTGCGCGCGACCGACGGACCGTCGTCGGGGTCGGTGAGAAGAGCGGCTTATATATCGTTCTCGACGCGAAGACCGGGAAATTTATCTGGAACACGCTCGTTGGTCCCGGTGGCGACATGGGTGGCATGGAGTGGGGAACGGCCTACGACGGCAAGCGAATCTACGTCTCGATAACGAATCAGCACCACATCGACTATCGGATGATGCAGGACGGCAAACTCACGGATACTTCGTCCACTGGCGGGTCTTGGGCGGCTCTCGACCCGCACACGGGCAAGATCGTTTGGCAGGTCGCCGATCCGCAAACCGAGGTTCTCAATGGACAGACCGTCGGCGTGTGGGATTTGGCGCCCGTAGCCGCGGCAAACGGCGTTGCCTATGTTGCATCCATGGCGAAAAGCGGCAACGAGTTCTACGCGCTGGATGGCGCTACGGGAAAGATTCTATGGGCGCAGTCGGCGGGGAGTTCAGTCAACGCGGGGCCAGCGATCGTAGACGGCGTTGTCTATTGGGGTTCCGGCTACTCGAGAGCGCGTGCGGAAGGCAATGGCAACAACAAACTATTCGCGTTTGGCTTGGATGAAGCCGCCCACTGACATCGTGGCAGCAAAGACGACATTTCGGCTTATAGAAAAATACCCAGACCACTTTGCGATCCTTGCAACAATGGCGTTTATCGAGAGGCGAAGAAACAACGATATACTCTTCAGAATCCAGCCCTAACACTTAGGAAAATCTGGTGGAGGGTTCGATGGCTCGAATAAACAAGCGCGTAGTACTCAAGGGCAGCAAGCGAGAAGAATTGTCCGGCGGCCGGGATGCGGGCGCAGCGGACCCGAAGCAGCGAATCGTCGTCAGCATTGTGTTGCGCCGAGGCTCGCCAAAAAGTGTGCTAGTGGCCGCCAAAAGCCATGCGACGAAAGCCGCTCCGCGCGCCAGGAAATATTTAAGCCGCGAACAATTTGCGCGGCGGCATGGAGCTTTTGCGGCGGACATGAACAAGATTCGCTCATTTGCGAAGCAATACGGGCTGAAAGTCGCGAGCGAGGATCGGGCCGCTCGCACCGTAAAACTGAGTGGCAGCGTGCGAGCTTTCAACGAAGCATTCGAGACAGACTTGCGGCGCTGCGAGCACAGCTCGGGGACCTATCGCGTCCGTACCGGCGCGCTGACGATTCCAGCGGCATTGAAGTCCGCGATTGAAGGTGTATTCGGACTCGATAACCGTCCCCAAGCAAAGACGCATTTTCGCGTGCGAAGGGTAATCTCTGGGATTCGTGCCCATGCCGTCGAGGTTTCCTACTCGCCGCTTCAGGTCGCGCTGGCGTACGGATTCCCGGCCGACACAACGGGAGCCGGCCAATGCATTGCTTTGATCGAATTGGGAGGCGGCTACCAAAGCGGCGACCTTAGCTCGTTTTTCAAAAATCTCGGCATCACGGCTCCGAAAGTAACGGCCGTCTCGGTTGACGGCGCGAAGAATTCGCCCACTGGTGACTCCAATGGCCCGGACGGGGAAGTAGAATTGGATATCGAGGTGGCGGGTGCAGTGGCGCCAGGTGCAAAGATCGCCGTATATTTTGCGCCGAATACGGATCAGGGATTTATCGACGCAGTTACGTCGGCCGTACACGACTCGAGGCGGAAACCCTCGATTATCTCGATCAGTTGGGGCGGACCAGAAAATTCTTGGACCGAGCAATCGCGCAATGCGCTCAACTCCGCCTTCGAAGACGCCTCAACGTTAGGCATCTCTGTTCTGGCCGCCTCAGGCGATGACGGCGCTTCCGATGGCAGCTCCGACGGGAAGGCCACGGTCGATTTTCCAGCAGCTAGCCCTTACGTGACCGGATGCGGTGGTACGAAGCTAACGATCTCCGGCTCTTCGATAAGCGGCGAGCAAGCCTGGAACGACCTTGCGTCAAACGAAGGAGCGACGGGCGGCGGCGTCAGTGAAAACTTCGCATTACCGAGCTATCAGAAAAATGCCAAGGTGCCGAAAGCAGCCAATGCTTTCGCGGGCCGCGGCGTCCCGGATGTGGCCGGAAACGCCGATCCAGCGACAGGGTATGACGTCCTGGTTGACGGACAACAGGCGGTCATTGGTGGTACAAGCGCCGTTGCGCCATTATGGGCGGCCTTGCTGGCGCGCATGAACGAATCCTTGGGCAAGAGCGTGGGTTTTTTGAACCCGATGCTGTACTCAACGAAGGCGAAGCCGACATTCCATGACATCACTTCAGGCAGCAATGGCGGTTATTCCGCCGGGCACGGCTGGGACCCCTGCACAGGGCTTGGAAGCCCTAACGGGTCTGCCCTGCTGATGGCGCTGAAATAGCGCCTTGGTTGGCGTCTGCCCTATATATAATCTCCCTAATCCGGGAAACCCCTATCGAGACTCCAACCTCAACCGATCAAGAGGGATGTGTAATATTCGGAGGCCGCGCCGCGTATTAGCTTATGGAACGACGGAAGACTGCCGGAGAGATGAATTCGACGGAACTGGCTGAGCTGCTGTCGCGGGTCCGGGCGGGCGATTCGGACGCCTGGGGTGAACTCTATCGCGGCTACGCGCCGGCGATCTTCCGGTTTTGCCGTCGGGCGCTCCCGTCGCGCGAGGATGCGGAAGACGCCACGAACGAGGTCTTCATGAAGGTGCGGCAAAAGCTCGGGACCTACGACTCATCGCGACCATTTACTGCATGGCTGTACAAGGTGGCCAGCAATCACTGCTGGGACATGTTGCGGCGTCGGCGCATCCGCCAGGACCTTGAGACGGGTGACGTGGAAACCCTCCCTTTGGAGCATCCTGACCCCGGACAACTGGAGCGTCTGCAGGAGGAGCATAACAGCAAGGAAGTGCGCGCCGGGCTCGATAAGCTGCCCGATCGCGCGCGCATGGCGTTGGTGCTCCGCTATTTCGGGGACATGAGCTACGACGAAATTGCTGAAACCCTTGGCGTCCGGCGCGCGTTTGTAGGCGTATTGCTATTGCGGGCGCGGCATCAGTTGAGGGACATATTGCAGGGCGGCGCGGAGTCTGCACGCGAGGCTACCGCCGGAGGAAAGCTATGAGCCAGCCGGATATCGGCCACACCGGCAGCCCTCATTTCGACGAAATGACGGGGCTGCTTTATCTCGAACAACAGCTCGACGATCTGCATTCAAAGATGATCGCCGAGCATGCCGGCGCCTGCACGACGTGCCGCGAACTGCTGCGCGTGCTAAAAAACGAGAGTGTATGGTTGCGCGAGGCCTTATTGGCAGACGATGAATCGATTCCGGCGCGATTAGTGGCACCCGCGCGCACCATAGCGCCTTGGGGATGGTTGGCGACCTTGGGTTTTGGAGCGGCTGGCGCTTATACGTTGTGGAGCGGATTTATAGAACCGTGGATGACTCAGGCCTCGAATATCGGCTTAACTCAAGGAAACCTCATGACCATGCTCTTTTTCAGCGGAGCGTTTTGGAGCGGATGGAGCGATGTGGGCAAAGCGGTGGAATTCATGGCGATGCTCACGCTGGGAGTCGTAGCGGTGTGGGCGCTGCGGCGCTACTTTCGCCGTCAAGCGGGCACAGCGGCGGTGATGGGTATGCTGGGCCTCGCGATTCTGGCGCCTTCTCCCGCGCGCGCGGCCCAAACAGTCCACGGGAACCCCAGTTACACGCTACCGGCAGGACAGGAGATCAAGACGGATTTATTCGTCGCGGGCGACCATGTGCTCATTGACGGCACCGTAGACGGCGATTTGATTGTTTGGGCTCACGAGATTGAAGTAAATGGCCAAATTAAAGGAGACATCATCGCGTTCACGCAAGAACTGCGAATGAACGGCACGGTCGATGGCAATGTTCGCGCCTTCGCGCAGTCGACCGTACTGACCGGAACCGTGGGGAAAAATCTGATGGGCTTCGTTCAGTCCCTCGAGGTAGACGAAAAGTCCAGCGTGGGCGGCTCGGCAACTCTTTTTTCGCGTGACGTTCAGCTGAACGGTCCCATCAAAGGCGATCTGCTTGCGATGGCAGGAACGATGGAACTCGATGGACCCATCGGAGGAAACGTGAAGGTCCGCGGCGATGACATGAGGATTGGATCAACCGCTCAGATCGCCGGACGAACGGAATTCGAGGGCCCGAAGCAGCCTCAGATTGCTCCCGGAGCCAAACTTGCTTCGCCTGTCGAGATGATCATGAGAAAGCCGGCTCCAACGTACTCTACGTGGTCATATTATTGGCATCAGACCCTTCGTTGGGGTGCCGCATTCCTGTTGGGCTTGGTACTTTTTCTGGTCGCTCCTGTCATATTTCTGGATGCTTCCAACGCAGCGAATAAAGTCGGCCTTTCGATGGGAATTGGGTTGCTCTTTCTGGTCGGCATTCCTGTGGCGGCCATAATTGCGTGTGTGACGATAGTGGGTTTGGGAGTGGGGATTGTTACGCTGCTTATCTATCTGGTCGCCGTGTATATGTCTCAGGTTTTTGTTGGCGAATGGCTAGGAGAAAAATTGCTGGGAGTGGGGGTTGGTATCGGCCCTGTGCTCGCGAGACTTGCCCTGGGACTTGCGATCTTGCGTGTCATACGCGTAATTCCGTTCCTGGGGCCGCTCAGCATGTGGGTGGTGATTGTCTGGGGCCTGGGCGCTTACGTCCTGACCGTGCACAAGAGGATGCGGCACCAAGTGGCCACGGCCTGATTCGCGGTTCTTGCGCGAGTGCCGCGAAAAGACCCGCCTTTCATTGGCGCATCCGTTACAATCCGGGCTGATGGGAGCCGACGTCACGAACGGTACGACTCCGCGCGCTTCGAGGCAGCCGCGTTGAGCGCCGGAGAGCGGCTGCGGGAAATTCGCTCGGGCTTTCAGCCTTCCTTCTGGGTGGCTAACTTCACGGAAATATTTGAGCGGCTGGCCTACTACGGCACGCTGGCGGTCCTCGCGCTTTACCTCAACGAACAACTTCGTTTTTCAGCTGAACTAACCGGATCGATTATCGGCCTGTTCGGCCTCGTGGTTTATTTCCTGCCGGTTGTCGGAGGTGCCCTCGCGGATCGTTTTGGTTTTCGCCGAGCCTTGCTTTTTGCATATTTCGTGCTGACGATCGGCTATTTTCTCCTGGGATCGCTATCCGCACCATGGATGCAATCCGTACGTAGCGCGCTTGGCGACAAGTGGCTCGTGATCGCCGTGCTTCTGATTCCCGCGCTCGGTCCTGCGACGGTAAAGCCCTGTGTGGCTGGAACTATAGCGAAGGCTTCCACGGAAAACGTGCGCTCGCTCGGCTACTCGATCTACTACACGCTTGTGAACGTCGGCGGCACACTCGGCCCTCTTATGGCGTTCCTTGTACGCAAGCGCCTGGGCCTGGGCATGGAGAACGTTTTTCGGACGGCGGCGCTCAGCGTTTTCCTCATGTTCTGGGTGACGCTGTTTTTCTATCGCGAGCCGTTAACGCCGAGCGATGAAAAGGTTTCCAGCGTCGGCATGGCGTTCAAGAATTTGTTCGTGGTTCTTCGAAACGCCCGTTTTGTGATTTTCCTGCTGATTACGTCTGGCTTCTACATTGCCTGGTGGCAGATATACATTATGGCCCCGCTTTTCATCCGCCGGTTTGTGGACCCCAATGCGAATACGGATGGTTTGCTCGCAATCGAAGGTCTGGCGGTGATCTCTCTGCAGATTCTGGTGACGTACGTCACGCGTAGAATGTCAGCCGTGCCGACCATTGCGCTCGGGTTTCTGATTACGGGCTTGGCATTCATTCTGATGGCGGTACATCCATCTGTGGCCTCGTTCGCCGTGATGTTGGTGGTGATTGCGCTGGGCGAAGTGACGCAAGCCTCGCGGTACTACGAATACTGTTCCCGGCTGGCGCCGGAAGGGCGGGAGGGCCTCTACATGGGCTATGCCTTTCCGCCAATCGGTCTGGGGGCGTGGGTAGCCGGTTTGATGGGTGGCTGGCTACTGCATGAGTTCGGCGATGTGCTGAAGAAGCCTACGGCGATGTGGTGGCCAGTTGTGGGGGTAGGGATACTGACAGCGGCGCTGATGCTGCTTTACGACAAGGTTTTCAAGCCGAGGGCCAAGAGCGGTTTAGCCTAATTGATCATGCGGCGCAGACTGTCTACGGCCTGCTGTGCCAGGCCATATTCAGGCTCGACCTCGAGCGCCTTTTGGAAGCATTCGCGCGCCCGTTTCAGCATGCTCTTGGCGAAGTAAGCGCGGCCCATATTAAAGTGAGGGTAGTGGCGTGGACCGTAAC
This sequence comes from uncultured Acidobacteriota bacterium, assembly GCA_963753205.1. GTDB lineage: Bacteria > Acidobacteriota > Terriglobia > Acidiferrales > UBA7541 > Palsa-295. The sequence goes on from CAVWBL010000018.1 coordinate 269,015, forward strand.
GCGGCGCCGCAATAGCCTGTTCCAACCACGGGATGGCTTCGTCGTAGCGCCCAAGAGCGATTAGATACGCCCCAATATCGTTATACGGATTTCCGAAATCGGGATCGAGCGCGATGGCGCGCTTGCATTCGTCAATCGCAGCTTCGGCATTTCCCTGGTCGTGATAGGTCCAGCCGAGATAGGTGTGCGCTTCCGCGGTGGGATGAATTTCGAGCGAATCCTTATAGAGCCTCACCGCTTGGTCGAGTTCGCCTTTCATCTGTGCGCGGTACGCCTTTTGGAAAAGGTTCCGCGCGCGGTGTTGAGGAGCAGAGCGCATGGCTCCTTCTAAACCAGTGGTACGGCGATGTCAACGGCGATTGTGTAAGACGAGTCCGACGGCTTCCTCGGTATCAATGAGGCGCGCACCGCGGAGCTTCAAATCCTCGATCGTCTGCCGCCCTTTACGTGGAGCAAGCGTTTCAATGGCGTCGCGAACGATAAAGACCTTGCGCCCGCGATCCAGAAGGCCCTTCGACGCGCACTGTACGCAAAATTCCGTTGCTACGCCGAAGACCACGTATTCCGCACCCGGCCCGATACGCTCTACGAGCACGTCCGTCTGAGGATTCGAAAAAACGTCGAGCACCTGTTTTTCGATAACGACCTGAGGAGAATCGAGAATATTCGACGGCAATTTGAACGAGGAGTCATTCGGGATCAATGCGAATTTTTCTTTCGTGCCTTCCGGGATGATACGTGCGCCGTCGCTTCCCTTGACGCAGTGCGGCGGGAAAACGGCAAATTCGGGATCGTCTTCGGTGTGCGCGCACGCGCTGGAGATCAGGAGCGTTCCGCTCGACTCCGCTGCTTCGACGAGCCGTCGAATATTGGGAATCAGCTTTTCCGCGCCTGGCACGTAGAGCTTCCCGCCCGGCAACATGAAGTCGCTCTGCGCATCCACTTCCCAGAAAACGAAGCGTCTGGACATTGTGATCTGCTTCGAATACAACCCTATTCTACTGCGGAGCGCCGGACCCGCTCCCGCACATTAGCGAGAAGCTCTTTCAGCGTTTTGCTATAGCGCACTGGGTAAGCGGCCGCCTGGCTGATCTGCCGACAACTCTTCGGCAGCCGCGCCAGGCCGGCTCGGCAACGTTCGCGTGCGGCCTCGATCGAATCCGCGCGCCCAACGCGTTCCCCAGCGCGCATCACCGGCACAAGCAGTGGCTCGGCCCCTTGCGGTGGTTCCTTCTCAAGTGCAACGCGATCGAATTTGAATTCTCCCGCGGCATTCGAATGACGAAACACCTGCTTGCGGCCGGGATAGGTCGCCTTTGCACGCGTGAGCTTTGCTGCTTCCCAGATTTTGCCACTACGCTCGACTTCAACCAGCTTGTAAATCATGTTCAAATGGGGCGCGTCGCCCGGAGTTGCAAGCGCGGTGCCGACGCCGAACGCATCGATCGCCGCGTGTCGCGCCAACAGATCGCGAATACGGTACTCGTCCAGATCGCCCGAAGCAAAAATCTTAACGTCCTGCCAGCCCGCTCGATTCAATTCACGCCTCACCCAGCGGCTGTCTTTCGCGACGTCTCCGCTATCCAATCGCACACCAGCGGGTTTGCGCCCCATTGCAAGAATTTCTTTCATCGCCTGACGCACGTCATACGTGTCGAGAAGCAGCGTTGAGTTATCGGGAAACGCATCCAGAAATTGCGCGAACGCCTCCGATTCGCGATCATGTGCCATTACCCACGAGTGCGCCTGCGTACCGTAAATCGCCAGGCCAAAGCGCAAACCGGCGAGAACATTGGAAGTTCCAACACATCCACCGATGACGGCCGCGCGTGCGGCAGGCAAGCTGGATTCGGCGCCATGGCCGCGGCGTGCACCGAAATCCACCACGTCTCGTCCTTGGGCAGCGGTACAAACGCGCGCCGCCTTGCTCGCAATCATCGTTTGGTAGCTCAGCGTCGCGAGCAGATATGTCTCCATGATTTGCGCCTCCACGATCGGCGCCGTCACGCGCAGTAGCGGCTCGCCCGGAAACGCGATCGTTCCCTCAGGCATGGCCCAAACATCACCTGTGAAACGAAATTTTGAAAGATAAGAGAAGAATTCCGGCCGGATCTTTCGAAAAATCCGGTTGCTGCGCAGAAAATCGATCTCTTCCGCCGTGAAACGTACATTTTCGAGAAACTCGATCGCCTGCTCAAGCCCTGCTGCCACCAGATAGTTGCGCCGTGCCGGTAGATGGCGGGCGAACAATTCAAACGTGGCAAGCGCTTCGAAGTGCGTCTGCACGTAACCGGCAGCCATCGTTAATTCATAGAGGTCGGTAAGAAGACCGGAAGAATTGCGCAAGGATTCGATCACAGGAGAGCGCGGCGCGCTTGACTGCGAATTCACCTGAGGAGACTCCATTTGTCGAAGTATTCGATGCGTCCGACCGGGTCCGAATGGAGCTGCGCGAAAAGACAAAACCCCCAGGCGCCCTATGGACCGCCGCGAGGGACGCTACCGGGGGTTTTGCCGGAATCCGGGGCCGAAACGCGCTACTTCAATACGGCGTCTTTGAAAGCCTTGGCCGCGCGAAGGCGGACAACGGTCTTGGCCTTGATCTTGATTGCTTCCCCAGTCGCGGGGTTGCGTCCCATGCGCGCCTTGCGATGCGCCTTCACGGCACGGCCGATGCCGGGGATGACGAACTTTCCTGAACTCTTCGATTCCTTCACCGCAAGCTTAAAGAGCTCGTCAAAAAATGTGGAAACCTGCTTCTTGGATACGGGCTTGTCGCTGGTACTGACCTTATCCGCAAGATGCGCAATGATCTTGGACTTGCTCATCGGAGTTGCCATCGATTTCTGTTGCCTCCTCAAGTTGGTAACGCGTAGGCCCCGGCGAGCGGGATGCCGCGGGGAACTATAGCCGTCCCTTGGCGCGAACGCAAGCGAAAACATTCAAAAAAGCCCGGAAAATCGGCATTTTTCTCAATCAGACCGCGTCAGCCTCTTCATTTATGCCGATTTTTCAGATGGAGGCGAGCTGCTCGTAAAAGATCGCCACCGCGCGAATTCCGCCGAAGTAGTTTTCCAGAGAAAGGTGCTCATCGGGAGCATGAGCATTCTCGTCCGGAAGTCCGAAACCCATTAGCACGCAAGGGACCTTAAAGGTGTCGTACATCTGTGTCACGAAGGGAATCGAACCGCCTTCCCGGATGAAAACGGCCTTCTTGCCGAAGCCTTGTTCCAGCGCGTGCAAGGCCTTTTGAAAAATCGGGGCGGTATACGGCGCGACCCACGGCTTCCCGGTGCTGAGTACTTCAAATTTGCACTTTACCGTTTTGGGAAGAAGCTTCCGGATATGGCGCTCGACCTGCCGCGCAATCCTTTTTGGATCCTGTTTAGGCACAAGGCGTGTGGAAATCTTCGCGAACGCCTTTGATGGAATTACCGTTTTCGCGCCCTCCCCCGTGTAGCCGCCCCAGATGCCATTCAGCTCGAGCGTCGGACGCGCCCATAGCCGCTCGATAATCGTGTAGCCCTTTTCTCCGCACAAATCCGGTGCGCCAACCGTTTTGCGAAAATCCTTTTCCTTCCAAGGCAGGGAATTCAGCGCCTTACGTTCCGCCTTCGATAGTTCCGCCACGTCGGAGTAAAAGCCGGGAACCGTAACGTGGAAGTTCTGGTCGTGCAATTTCGCGACCGTCTCCGCTAGAATCGTGATCGGGTTTGGCACAGCTCCGCCGAACACGCCCGAGTGGAGATCTTGCGAAGCTCCAGTCAGTTCAATCTGGTAGTAGTTCAATCCGCGCAGTCCATATGTTACCGACGGGACGCCCTTCGCCAGCATCGACGTGTCGGAAACCACAAGCGCGTCAGCCTTAAGCCGCTGCCGGTTTTCCTTGACGAAGTTCCATAGACTAACGCTGCCCACCTCTTCCTCGCCTTCGATCATTACCTTTATATTGATGGGCAGTTTGCCGGTACTCTTCAGCAGCGCTGCAAGAGCCTTTATGTGGATGTGCACCTGTCCTTTATCGTCCGCGGTGCCCCGGCCGAAAAGGTTGTTGTCACGAACAGCCGGATCGAAGGCAGGAGTGGTCCATAAATCCAAAGGCTCGGCGGGCTGCACGTCGTAATGCCCATAAAAAAGAATCGTCGGCTTTCCGGGTGCGCGAAGCGATTCGCCATAGACGACCGGGTGCATCTTAGTGGGCACGATTTCGACGTTTTCCAGGCTGGCTGCCTTAAGCTTCTCGGCCACCCAGCGCGCCGCGTTCTCAATATCCGCCTTGTGCTCTGACTTAGCGCTGACGCTGGGGATGCGTAAGAACTCCTTCAGCTCTTCCAGGTGAGCATCCCGCATGGAATCCAGATAACTTTTGAGGTCCATTTTGTCCTCCGAACGTCGCTGCCGCCGCCCCCATGGATTTTCTGGATCGGGCCCAGAAACAGATATTACGGGAATCGTGCCTGCGAACGGCAACATTTTTGGACTGTGCTTTTGGACACGCGCACGGGCGGAATTGTTGACTCGAATTGCTGCACATTGCACGATTAATGTTATATGGCGACCGAGGTAAAGTCCGGTAGCGAGCGGCGCAGTTCGCGCGTCTTCACGCGCATTCCCGTGAAAGCCAAAGGGAAGAGCCATGCGGGCCGCAAATTCACAGAAAACAGCCAGACGATTGTGATCAACGCTCACGGCGGTCTGCTTTATTTACAGGAAGAACTCGATCTTGGCACCGAACTCGTCCTCATGAATCCAGCCACCGAAGAAGAGCAGGAATGCCGTGTCGTGTATATGGGCGATACTTCGGACAAGGGCACTAGAATTGGAGTGGAGTTTCTCTCCCCGAGCCCGCATTTCTGGGGTGTCGAGTTTACACAGCAAGATTGGGCCGCCCATCACCCCGGAACATCGCCGAACTGATTCCTGTGAAACGCGCAGCGCCACCTTTCTGGATCAAGGAACCGACTATACGGATTCCAGCCCTTTTCCAAAGAACTCGAACTTGACTTACGTTACGCCGGGAATTTCATAGTGCCCGGCGCGACTCGGTATGTCGCCGCTAAGAACTCCGACGCTCGCTTCTCTGTAATCAGCCTTGCTACTCGTTTTCCAGCCGAGCAGCTCTGCAATCGTCACCCGGGAACCCAAACTTAAGCAAAGCGGCCGTAGCCGCCTTGCCTACGCACCTAAACGCTAAATCGAGCTTGCGAACCGTCATTGTACGGGCGTACGGGGCCCTTAGATGTGCAGTTCGGGGGCTAATCGGGTGTTACAGCCAGACGTGTCGATGACGCGCGAACACGCCCGGCCAATAGGGAGCAGCGGTGATAGACTCGCCGCGCCGTGTGTGATAATCATCGGCAAAGCATTACCATTACGAGGAACAGAAGATGAAGGAAAAGGTTTGCTTTTTGGTTGCGGTCGGAATCGCATTTGCCTCTGTCAGCTTTGGCCAGGTTATGGCTCCGAATGCGGCTGGCGTGTTTGCCGCGCACGAGCATCTGACCACAACGGACATCGATAGCAGTAGGGCATTCTGGACGGCGCTTGGCGGCGAGGCCACGCAAGTCGCAACGATGAACGGCGTACGATTTCCTGGAATCTACATTCTTCTTCAGACCAACCGTGGCCGAGGCGGTCGCAACGCGAGCGGAGCGCCGGCGGCCCAGCCGGCAGCGCCTCCTCCGCCCCCGGAAAGCAGCGTCGGCAGCGTTGCGGAAGCGATCGGCATAAAGGTGAAGAATCTGCGCGAGACGCTCGCGAAGCTAGACGCGCTCGGAATCCGCCCGGAGCCTGGAGCCACGGCAATGCACGCCGCCGTCATGTCCCCCGCGAAGGTCAAAGTACTGCTCACTAAGGATCCCGCACTCGGTACGGCGGCCGCTAGCGACGAATTGCTTATGAAGGTCCCGGATCCTGCGGCGGCAGCGGCGTGGTATGCAAAATGGTTCGGCGCTTCTGTCACTACGGATGGTAACGACAGAATTGCGAAAATCCCCGGGATGAACATGCGCTTTGTCGCCACCAGCACACCGGCTGCGGGAACGCACGGCAGAGCGCTCGATCATATCGGTTTTGATGTCCATAACCTCAAGGACCTCGTAGCGAAAATGCAGGCGGCAGGCGTTACGGTGAACACACCCTATCGAGCGATAAACTTCGGCTTTCTGACCGGAATTGCATTCGTCACCGATCCGTGGGGCACATACATCGAGCTCAACCAAGGGTACGACGGCCATTGATCCGGGAGTGGAATAGGGCGCGGTGGTGGATAAGTGTTGCCGCAGGCCCGTTCTCCTTGCTCGTTGTTTCGTCCCGTTTCGGCGATTCAACTCAATTTGTTTAAATCGATCTTCGGGTCGTAGATTTCGGTCGACTTGTTGATTTCTTCCCAAGTGACTTCGTGGCCCTTATAGGCTGCCTCGCGCGCCATCATGCACGTGATCGCCGTCTCGACGCCCTGCTCCGCCTGATTATGGAAGTTGCCACTCGTTATGCTATCGACGAACAACTGCTTTTTCATCGGATCTGCCTGCGCGAGATTCGAGAGCGGCTTGCCCGTCGCCGGGTCAACGGCCGCCTCCGGTTGCCAGGCTTCGTCGCCCCAAATGCCCAGCGGGCCGCTATATGGCGATTGCGATGTTCCCTTTGTGCCGAAGAACCGCTCGTTCATGTCCGACCAGCCTTTGGAAAATTGCGTTGAACTGAATGTCACGTCGATTCCGCCGGGATAGTAATAGATCACGTTGTAATTTCCGTAGACGTCGCCGTCCTCTGGACGCCCCAGGCGTCCGCCGGTGGCCGAAGCCTTGAGCGGATGAGCTTGCAGGATCCAATTGCAGACGTCGATCACATGGATATTCTGCTCCACGATGATGTCACCCGAAAGCGTGCGGTCGTAGACCCAGTTTCGCAAGCGGCGTTCCGTCGGTGAAGCGTTCGGCCAAGCCGGGCGGCTGATGTATCCGCCGAAGTAACAAGCTTCACCGCAGGCGATGTCGCCGAGAGCGCCGGCATGAATTCGTCGCACCGTTTCCACGAACGGTGGGCATTCGCGGATTTGAAATCCCACGTCGAGACTCAACTTTCCTTCCGCACGCTTCCCGATGGCGAGCACTCTCTTCGCGCCCGGCACATCCACGGCCACCGGCTTCTCGACGTACACATGCTTGCCGGCGGTGACAACCGCATCTAGATGTTGAACGTGGTAGTACGGCGGCGTCGCAATCACGACGGCGTCCACTTCCTTTGAGTTGGCAATCTCCTGATATGCATTCGGCCCGACGAAAAGCTGCGACGAATCGAGCGGCGCGTAACCTTGCGCCTGTTGCAAGGTGTCGAAATGTGCATGCGCCTTATCGAGCTGATCCTGGAACATGTCCGCAAGCGCGACGATGCGTGCATTGCCGGTTCCGACAAACACGGTGGCGTCGTCCGTCCCGCGGCCCCCGCATCCGAGCAATCCTATACGCACAGCCGAATTCGCCTCCGAACCACGCACGAGCGAAGGCTTAAGGAGCATCGCCCCCGCGGTTCCTGCCGCCACACCAAGAAAGTTTCTGCGGTCAGCCTCGCCGAAAAACTCACGGTGCCATTCTCGCTATCAGCCATTTTTCCTCCTCGCAACGCCCGGAATCGCGGTTTCAATCCTTGGCGGACGATGTCCGTTTACATCTGTGCTTCGGCGATCTCTTCGCCGTTATGCCGCCCGACAAAAATCAATCTGGTCCACCGGGCGCCGCTGTCGCACGACACTGCTTTTACTCCGGTCCCTGCGGGGATGGCAAGCCCCGTTTGGGAGCGCGCCGCGAGTCCTCTGGCATTGGTCGCGAACGCGCGGTTGGGGCAGTTCCAGGCGACCCGTTGCGGCCTCGCCGTTGAACGCTTTTTTAGGGTGCCAAAATGCCGCCGCCATCGAACGAATCCTGCTCTATTGCATCGAGCGGCAGAGGGGCATCCGGCGCGGCGCCCCGCAAAATGCAGTATCGAGGGCACTTGCAGAATCTGAAACCCTTGCCCTTGCCGAGACCGAGATCCACCCTCTCTGATGTCTGCGGATGCGACCGCGGCCAATTTTGGCAATTCGACCCGTGGAGCGGCGCCTTGGCGTTGGCGCGGACGTGGACGCGGACTGGGAGTGCCGGTAAAGCTAGCTCTCGATTTCGACGTTCTCGAATCGGAGCAAGAAGGGCACCCTTACGATACACTTCGCAGCCGGAATGGATTCTACGATCCCAAACTGCTGGAAGCACTGGCCAAGCTCCATGGAAGCTCCAAGCGCGAAATCCTCATACACGAACTGCGGCTCCAGCAGATTGAGCTGGGAATGGTTTTTGGCGAGGACGTGAGGTCGTCGAAAGGCTTGCTCCTGACTGCACGCGGCCAGCAGGTGACGCTCGGACTACAGGAGAGAGTGCGAAATTTTTCCGCGGAACTTGGCGTCTGCGAGCCGATTCGTATGATTGTCAAGGCGGGAGGGGACGAAGCGACCAGCGAAGCGGAAGCCGAAGCTCTTGCAAAGCGGTAGCGTCATTGTACGAGCGCGATCGCGCCGTTTAGGTGGGCCGGCTGTCTACGGTGAACTCCTTCCGGAATGCCAGTGATAGAAACAAAAGAAACAGCACGGCGATCAGCGAGACTACTCCTCCGAGTGTCCGGTCCCACGTTCGTCGAAAGATGATATCGATGCGGTGATTTCCCGCCGCAAGCGGAAGGACCATTTGGCCAGTGTCCGGCTCGTAGCCGGGCTGCACGCGCGCTCCATCCACACGAACGACCCATGCGGGATAATTCAGCAGCCGAAGATCGATTGATATATCGCGCTTCGCGTCTACATTCAGGCTTCGGTGTTCCGCTGACCACAACGGATACGTCACGATTGCGTCTTTTGCCGGCACTACATCTCCGGAATCGGGATCCTCTTCCTCAACGCGCGGGGTCTCAGGAGGAATCGGCGCATCTTTATCGTCGGTTTGCGGCGCACCGGGCAAATCCCAGTGCGTGCTGCCGAGCGGCGTGTATTCGTCCATCCCGTCAAAGCCGTGCGCGGCTTGAATTTCGCGCGCGATGTATGCGGCGTCTTTTCCGTCCCACCATGCGTCCTGAATAATCAAAGTGGCGCACACGGTCACGGCACCGGCCGCGATCAGGAAAATAAGACAGAAGGCCCAGCGCTTCCCGAAACTATCTGCAGCACCCGCGATAAAGAGCGCCAGAGGGACAGCCAGCACGTCGAGCCAACGCCATGGAAACTGTACAAACCAGAGCTTCGGCAATAGCCGCCAGAGAAAGAGGCTTGGCGGGAACATAACGAAGATCGAAGCGGCTACCGCTGCAACCAGCGTCCACCAAAGCGCGCGCGACCGGCGAAATCGGCGAGCAAATAGAACGCCCGCGACAAGGGTTGCGGCAATCATTCCCGTCGCCACGCGCGAAACGCGCGTATTGAACTGGACGAAGCCGAGTTCGTTGTTGTGAGCGAACAAAAAATTGTGCGACGGCTGTAGGCTCGTGCTGAGCGCGCCGGCAATCTGCACCCAGCGCTGCTCATAGGCCGCCGGAAATAAGTAAAAGGCGGAAAGCGCGAATCCTGCGAACAGCGCAACGGCGCCCCACAATAGCCCGGACGGTTTGCGTTCCACGATACACCCGATGATGAGCACGAGCACCGCGGAATACGCGGCCATCACTCCTGCCGGCGCATTGCACAGCCAGATTGCCGCAAACACGACGGCCAAAGGAGGGACATAGCGTCTCTCGCCCCGCACAACATGAATCGCGCTCCAAAAAAGCAGCGGGAAGAGCGCGGCTGCCAGCAGTTCGGCGAAATCGCTGCGGTAATAGAGGGTCACAAGATGATAGGGGTCAGCGGCGAATAACACTGCGGCGACGATTGCGGCAGGGCCAGAAAGCCATTCGCGCGCAAAAAGCCACATGGAAACGCCCGCGATCACGAGCGTCAGCCAAATCATTGCGCCCTCGACCATTTTCCACGGCAATATGGAGCCGAATAATGCGCCGAGTACCCACGAAACCGGGGGATAAAAAATAAATCTGGGTTCTCCGTAGCCCCAATTTGCCCATTCGGACCACCGCGGGAAAAGAATTCCTTCGCGCCATTGCCGGGCCACATCCATCCAGGAGCTAAGATGGAACTGAATGTCGTGTCCGCTGGGATTCCCGAGAAAAAAGAACGGTGAAATGACGGCTGTTGCCGCGAGCGCTATAAAAACAATTGCGGCGCGCAAGCGCACCCGTCTTTTTGCGAGCGGATAATTCATTTCACGCGAATTCGGAGAGACGCAGCTTGTCGAAACGTCAGCGATGATGCCCCCCCCCCCAAACCAAATTCAGAATACTGCCGCCGAAAACGAATTCAGAATACAAAAGCGCGCGCCGCGCTTGCCAGACCGGTGATTCAGTTGAAACAACGGCCAAAACGCATGGGACCGATGCAACATCACCTGATAAACTGCCGTGGTCGAAAAAGGAAGACGTTTGATCACTAAAGAAGATCAGAGGCTCGCCGACACCGCCGCCCGAAAAGCCCACTGGCAGCGCTGGGGTCCGTATCTCTCCGAGCGACAATGGGGAACGGTGCGTGAGGATTATAGCCCAAACGGCGACGCTTGGAATTACCTAACCCATGATCAGGCTCGCTCGCGAGCCTACCGCTGGGGAGAGGACGGAATCGGCGGAATCTGCGACCGCCATCAGCACATTTGCCTTGCCTTTGCCTTCTGGAATGAAAAAGACCCGATCCTCAAGGAAAGGCTTTTCGGACTTACGAATCGAGAAGGAAATCATGGCGAAGACGTAAAGGAATATTATTTTTATCTGGATGCGACGCCGACAAGTTCGTACCTGAAATATCTCTACAAGTACCCGCAGAGTGCCTATCCATACGATCAACTCGTAGCGGAGAATGCAAGGCGCGACCGCACGCAGCCCGAATATGAACTCGTCGACACAGGAATTTTTGAGGAAAATCGTTACTTCGATATTTTCGTCGAGTATGCAAAGGCCGAGCCCGAGGACATCCTGATTCGCGTAACCGCGTGGAATCGTGGACCGGACACGGCGAAATTACACCTCCTGCCGACGCTTTGGTTCCGCAACCGTTGGGACTGGGGGGAACCGTACGATAAGCCGGGCGCCATAAGCAGCAATGGTCCCCAAGGCACCGTTCTGGTTGAGGCCACTGAATACCACTATGTGAAGCGCTGGCTGATGCTAGAAGGCAATCCGGAATTGCTCTTCACCGAAAATGAGACGAACCTGGAGCGGCTTTTCGGCGCAAAAAACGGAACTCATTACGTGAAGGATGCATTTCACAGATATCTGATCAACAACCAACGTGACGCTGTGAATCCGTCGCAAACAGGCACAAAGGTGGCTGCTCATTACGCGAAGGATATCGGACCGAACCAGAGTTGGACACTTAGACTCAGGCTTTCGAATCGGAATCCGGTAGCGCACGGCGAGACGGCCGAGACTGTATTCGGATCGTTTTTCGCTGACACATTTGCTACGAGGATCAAAGAAGCGGATGAATTTTACGCCCAACGCATCGGCGGAAAGCTAAGTCCGGATGCGCAAAGCGTCCAGCGGCAAGCCTTTGCGGGACTACTTTGGGGCAAGCAGTCCTATCACTACGAAGTGAAGCGATGGCTCGACGGTGATCCGACGCAGCCTCCTCCGGATCCGGCGCGGCGCGAAGGTCGCAATAGAGATTGGATCACCCTCTATAACGCGGACGTCATTTCGATGCCGGATAAATGGGAGTATCCCTGGTATGCGGCTTGGGATTTGGCGTTTCATTGCGTTGCCCTGGCGCTGATCGATCCGGAGTTTGCCAAACATCAGCTAGGGCTTTTTGTGCGCGAGTGGTACATGCACCCGAACGGCCAGCTTCCCGCTTACGAATGGAACTTCTCAGACGTGAATCCGCCCGTGCACGCGTGGGCGGCTTGGCGGGTTTACAAAATAGCGGCGCGCGTCCAGGGGGAGCCGGATAGGACTTTTCTTGAGCGACTCTTTCACAAACTATTGCTGAATTTTACATGGTGGGTGAACCGAAAGGACGTGGAAGGCAAGAACGTCTTTCAGGGCGGCTTCTTGGGTCTCGACAACATCGGGGTATTCGACCGCTCGGTGCCGCTCGGACCCGGTAATTACATCGAACAATCCGATGGCACGAGCTGGATGGCGATGTATTGCCTTGACATGCTTTCTATGGCGATCGAGTTGTCCCGCTATGACACGGCGTACGAAGACGTCGCCAGCAAGTTTTTCGAACACTTTGTTTACATTTCGCGCGCGATGAACGACATGGGCGGCGAAGGCATCGGGCTTTGGGACGAGCAGGACGGTTTTTATTATGACGTCCTGCATATGGGCAGGACGACCCATATACCGATGAAAGTCCGCTCGATGGTGGGCATCATACCGTTGTTTGCGGTAGGGACATTTGAGCCGGAAGATTACCTGCGCCTGCAGGGATTTCGCAAGCGGATGCAGTGGTTTCTGGACCACAACCAGGACGTCGCCGAACATGTCGATATGAGCCAGAATTCGGACCGTGGCCCACGTTTGCTGCTCACCATTGCAAATCGCGCGAGACTGGAGCGAGTCTACAAGTATGTCTTCGACGAGAACGAATTTTTGTCACCGCACGGCGTGCGCGCGCTCTCCAAGTTCCACAAGGATCATCCGTATAAACTTGACGTCGACGGGCGCACGCACTCGATCGACTACGAGCCGGCGGAGTCGTCTTCAAGTTTATTCGGCGGCAATTCCAACTGGCGCGGTCCCATCTGGTTTCCGTTGAATTTCCTGTTGATCGAATCGCTCCAGCGTATCCATTATTACTATGGAGATACTTTGCGGGTAGAATATCCAACAGGATCGGCAAAGAGAATTTCTCTGTGGGACGCGGCGAGCGATATTTCGCGGCGATTGACGCGAATATTTTTGCGGAAGGATGGGCGGCGACCGGTGTACGGCGGGACGGCGATGTTTCAAGGCGACCCCTACTGGCGCGACTTAATCCTTTTTTATGAGTACTTTCACGGCGAAACGGGAGCGGGGCTGGGCGCAAGTCACCAGACCGGATGGACCGCTCTGGTGGCAAAATTGATCGAACAGAGCGGCGAATAATGACCCAGTTGGCGACCTAAAAAGTCTTAAAAGGCCTTAAGCAGCCAAGAAGGGTGCGCTGGGCGCCGTAAAATCGGTTGAGGGTTTTTAGCTATTCGCCTTTCGTTCGCCAGCGTGGTAGGATGACGCGGGACCCTTTGTATGTCTTCTCAAACCGACCTTTTTACCGAAAGTTTCCCTCTGAATCCGGAGCAGCGCGCGGCCGTGGAGCACGGAGACGGCCCGTTGCTCGTCGTTGCGGGAGCCGGTACAGGCAAGACGCGGGTGATTACGGAGCGAATTCGCTATCTGCTGGAATCCGATCCGAACCTCGCCGGCGAGAACATCCTCGGGTTGACGTTTACGGACAAGGCCGCCGGGGAGATGAAGTACCGCCTGCTAAAGGCGGCGGGTGAACGCGCAAAAGGCGTCTGGCTCAGCACGTTTCACAGTTTCTGCATTGAACGCATCCTGCAAAACGAAAACGACAAGATTCAGGCGCTGGACGACATCGACCACGGCATCTTGCTGCGCCGCCGAATCGCGGAGCTTGAGCTTGACCGGTTCAAGCGGCTGGCCGAGCCCGCGCAGTTCCTGAAAGATTTCGTGAAGTTTTTCTCGCGTTGTCAGGATGAACTCGTCACGCCCGACGATTACCAGCGTTACCTCGATGGGCTGAAGCGGAAATATCTGGCGCAACGTGCCACGATGCAGGAAGACGAACGTGCGATCGCTGAGGACGAGCTAGCCAAACAGGAGGAAGTAGCGCGGGCATATCGCGTGAGCGAGCGGTTGCTGCGCGAGAAAAATCTGGTCACGTTCGGCGCGCAGCTGATGCAAGCCGTCGAGCGGCTGCGTAGCGATACCGCTCTGTCGGAGCGGATGCGCGCTCAATATAAGCACATTTTAGTGGACGAATTTCAGGATACGAACGTCGCTCAACTGGAATTGCTCTGGTTGCTCGCGGGCGACCGGCGGAATATTGTCGCCGTTGGCGACGACGATCAGGCGATCTACAGATTTCGCGGGGCGTCGTTTGGAAGCTTCACGATCTTTCTCGAGCGCTTTTGCGGCGTTCGCGGCACTGCGTCAGCAGGCGCGGCGAAGAAGTTTCTCGTATCGCTCTCGCGGAATTACCGCTCGTCGCAACGCATTCTGCGCGTGGCCGGCGAAGTGATTGCGCAGAATGAACGCTCTTCTCTGCTGCCCGCGAAGGATCTTAGTACCGATAAGGGCGACGGCGACAAAGTTCGTGTCGTCGAGTTCGCGCGGCCCGAGGAAGAGGCGCATTGGGTAGCTTCGGAAATAGACCGGCTGCATGAGGCGGGCGCGGCATGGAAGACATTTGCCGTGCTGTATCGCAATCATACGCACCGTGAGCATTTGCTTGGCGCCCTGCGCCGGCGACGAATTCCATTCGTGATTCGCAGGTTCTCGATTCTTTCCAGCACACTGATCCGCGATCTTCTGGCCTATCTGCGCGTGATCGGCAGTCCGGGCGACAACGTCTCCTGTGCGCGCATCCTGGCTGCGCCATATTGGGGGCTTGAGCCGCGCGACCTGGTTCGGTTCACGGAACGCGCCGACAAAAACAAGAGGCGCTCGCTTTCGGACGAAATCGAAGCGGCAAAGGACGAGGCGCCGTTCAGCCGTGGCGGTGTTCGACTTGCGGAGCTTGCCGCCATGTTGCGTGACTTGCGCCAGCTTGCGCGAAAGATCAGCACTCGCGAACTGCTTGATGAGCTTATCGCGCGGCTGGGGGTGGCGCCGCTGCCTTCCGATGCCGACCGGCAGTATCTCGACCGCCTGGTGGAATTCGTCAAGGAATGGGAACCAAAGAGCGAAGGCACGCTCCTGAACGATTTCCTTGAATATATGAACTATTTCCAGGAGCTCGGCGGAGATATTTGCCTGGACGAAGAAACCGCCGCCGACGCCGTGCAGCTGATGACGGTGCATTCGGCTAAGGGCCTGGAATTTCCGCGCGTCTTCATTTTGCGTCTTGCGAAAGGCGATTTCCCCGTTCGCGGGCACCAGCCTGTCTTTGAATTCCCCTCGGACCTGATGAAAGAGGAGAAGCCTCACGGAGATTTTCACATCCAAGAGGAGCGACGCCTGTTTTATGTGGCGTTGACGAGAGCGAGGCAACAGCTCACGCTTTCGACGATTGTAAACAAGCGCAAGAAGGAATCGCCGTTCCTCGAAGATTTTCTGCAGAATCCGAAGATACAAAAATCCGACGCGGTGCAGTCGACGCCGCGCGTGGAAGTCCCGCCCACCGAGGAATTATCTGAGCCGGCGGCGAATCCGATAGAACCGGCGCGTCTTTTCGGCTTGATTCCGGGAACGGCTCAGGCGACCACGGGCGCGTACTCGCGGGCTGCTCTCTGGGCCAAGGCGTATCATCCGCCCCGGCCTGAGCCATTGCAGTTGAGCGCTTCGGCGATCAACGAATACATGGAATGCCCCATGAAGTATCAGTTCCGGCGTTCGTGGGGCGTTCGCGGCGGACCACATGCGCAAATGACTTTTGGCGTGGTCATGCACACTACGATCCGCGAATTTGCGGAACAGATGCAGGAAACAAAGAGAGTCGCCCTCGAAGATCTGCTCGCTATATACGATCGCGAATGGTATTCCGCCGGATTTACCGACGATTACCACGAGCAGGAATATCGGAAGGAAGGTCGGCGACAGCTCGAAGAGTTTTACAGAAAGTATTCGGAGTCGCCCGCGGATGTGCTTTATCTCGAAAAGCCGTTCGAGTTGCCGCTTGAAAATGACGTCGTGATCACCGGTAGGATCGACCAGGTCAACCGCATCAGCGGCAAGCGCGTGGAGATTATCGACTACAAGACGGGAAGACCGAAGGATTTAAAGAAGGCGGAGCAGGATTTTCAGTTGAGCGTTTATGCGCTCGCCGCGAAAGAAATCCTGGAACTCGAGCCCGAGCGATTGGTGCTTTACAACCTGGTGACAAACGAAGCCGTGGCAACAACGCGCGATGCCAAAGCAATTGCCGCAACGAAGGCCACAATCGCGGACGTCGCGAGCCAGATTCGAGCGAGAGAATTTCCCGTGAAGCCGGGATTCGGTTGCAGGCACTGCGACTACAAGGCGCTCTGCCCGGCGCATGAACAGTTGATTCCCATTCGGCCGATGGTGCGCAAAGCAGAAGCGGAGCCGCACGGCGACGATCCAATGGCAGTGAAAATCGAGAAAGGCCTTTCAGGCCGCGTCGCGTCCTCCAGTACGACGAGCTAGTTTTTGTGTTGAGAGTTTTTTTGACGACGGAGAAAAGCAAAAGCGGGGAGAACATTTTGCGTTCGCCCCGCTTTTTCGTTTCCGAAAGCTTCAACTGCAGAAGCCGGATCGGTCTCGCGCATGAACTACTTTGGAACCTTCTCCCGACGAGCATGCGCGCTCGAAAATCCAGCGCGGCATATTCGCCTCGTTTATCTATAAAGGCCGCCAACGTTATAGTCAAGAAGAAAAAAGTCTTGTGGCGTTGGCCACGGAGGCACAGCGCCTCAGGGAAAATGTTGAAAGAATTGTCGAACCGTTCTTCGATAAAAGTCGACATAGCGGCGCGCCACCAGGTTCGCCGCTCGCTGAAAGTTCATTCGTCCTCGTGACAGTTGACCGCAGGCTTTTAGGACTTGGCGCAATCGCCACCTTGGCGAATCGGTGAAAAGAATCGGCGGCTTTGATTGCCGGTCGCTTTAGGGATTGGCTTCGATGGAGCTTAAGTAATAGCCGTCGCGCGTGAGAACGTCGAGATTTGTGCCGTGATTCTCCACGCGAACTTCGATCGTGTGGTAATCCTTCGCGGTATCCTTCGGAGCAGGTTGGAAAGTTAGAGTGTATTCGTTGCGCGCTTCCTCAGTGAGATTGGCATACATCCGATCGAGGTCGTTTTGCTTGGCGGCGTAAAACGTATCTCCGCCCGTATGCGTGGCATAATTGTTGAGTTCGCTCTGGCCGTGTTGCAGCAGCGATTTGCCGATCGGCACTGAACGCGTCACCGAGATCGAGAAGACCGAGATGTCGTGTTGAAGAAGCGTCGTTAACGTCTCGTCGTACGGGTGCTTTTCGTCGCGCGCGTCGGTGCCATCGGAAACGAGGAAGATGATCTTGCGAACCGCCCGGCACGTGTTCTGGCTGACCTGCCCTAGCTTTTCCGCCTGCTTCGCCTCCGCAGCACACCGTTGGCGTTCGCGGTCGCCGAGCATCTGGCCTGCGGCGTAAACCGCGTCATCCAAAAAGCTCGTGTTTTGATATTTTGGTGGCCCCTTGACGCGCACCGCCGACGTGGGGTCGTTTGGATTCGGATTGATCGGCCCGGCAGTCTCAGGATCGGGATAAACGAAAGTGGAATGCGATCCAAGCTGGAGACGCTTCAGTTCGGTAAAGAGAGCGTCATTGTCGGTTGTGAAATTGGAGACCGTCGTCGGAAACTGGTCGTATGTCTCGAGGGCCACTTCATCGCCCGGGCCAAACGCAGCCGAAATGGTTTCCAGGCTATTTTGCAGCTGCTTGGCCTGCTTGTCGGAAAGGTCGTTGTCCAGCACAACGACGGCGGACATTGGAACCGCTTCGGCTGAAAAGGTGACAATCGGCTGATCGACGCCGTCTTCGAGAATGCGAAAATCGCTGCGCGTGAGGCCGCTCACGAGCTGGCCCTGCGAATCCTTCACGATCACGGGAACCACCACGAGGCGCGTCACGTTCCTGATGGGCCGTGGCGGAGGTTGTTGTGCAGGCGCCGGAACCGCCTGCTGAGGCGGCTGCACGAGCGTGGGCCGATTCTGCGCTAGCGCAGCGATTGACAACGACGAAAATAAGGCGAGAATTAGCGCAACTCGCATCGGATCGAGGTTCGCCTGTTCGGACCGCAGATACGACCGCCCATGCCGTTTGCCGAGCGGTGCCTGCAAACATCCAACGGGGACGCGCGACGCATCGTATCACCCTAAAAGCGTTCCAAGGGAGATTATACAATGCGACGGACAAAGTTGGTGGCGACTCTTCTCACCGCGGCCGTGGTGGCGATTCTCGCTCTGAGCGTGCTGACGGCGCGCGCGGCCCGGGGACAGACCAGCCAAGGCAGCGAGCAACAGCCGCCCCAGAGCGGCGGAACGCTGAAGTCGGAAACCAAGTTGGTGGAAGTGTTTGCCACTGTGCGTGATCGCCACAATGCCATCATGGAAAATCTGACCAAAGACGATTTCAAGATCTTCGAAGATGGCGTTCCCCAACAGATCACCTATTTCGGCAAAGAATCGGACATGCCCATCACGCTGGCGATCCTGATGGACACGAGCTACAGCATGAATAATATTTTGGGCGCGGAAAAGGATGCAGCCTCGGATTTCGTGCACGAAATCATGCGCAAAAAGGATGAGGCGATCGTCATGAGTTTCGATACCGACGAGGACTTGCTGGCGGATTTCACGGAGGACCCGGCCGTGCTGACGCGTGCGATCAATCGCGCGGAAATCAACGTGGATGCCTCGGGAATTGGAGGAACGCCTGGCACAGTTCCTTCGCAGACCGGCGGGACAAATCTATACGATGCGATCTATCTCGCTTGCCATGACGAGCTGGCAAATGAGGCGGGACGCAAAGCGATCATCGTGCTCTCAGATGCGGAAGACACGGGAAGCAAGATGAGCATCGACGAGGCAATTGAATCCGCGCAGCGGGCCGACGCGGTGATTCACGTGATTCTGATTTCGGATCCGACTGCGTCCGAGGGATATGGCTATGGCGTCGCCGTGCAAATGGCCAGGGAAACCGGTGGGCGCGTGATCCCGGTTCACAACGATAAAACGATGAACAAGGCGTTTGACGAGATCGCCGAGGAACTGCGTTCTCAGTACGTGCTGGGATACGTCCCGTCGAATACCGCGCATGACGGGACTTATCGGAAAATCAAAGTGGAAACCACCGACCCGGGGACGAAAATCCTATCGCGCAAAGGATATTACGCTCCCAACAGCTATTAGACAGTGGCTGGCTCTTGCAAATTGCGATAAGGGCGGCGATTGCTGCGCCCGTTTTACTCCAGGAGTATGCGCGCGAGCTTCAGTGCCCGGAGCTTGCGGCAGCATCCGGTGCTTTGGCGTAGTAGCCTTTGCGCGTGCGAACGATTAAGCCTTTGCGGTCAACTTGCACCTCGATCTTGTGATATTTGCCGTCAGCCGGCAGCGTGGGCGTGTAAGCAATGAAGTACTGGCTGCGCAATTCCGTCCCGATCTGAACGAACGATTCACCCAAATCCTCTACCTTGTACGGGAAGAACGTACGCCCTCCTGTCTGATCGCTGAACTGCATCAGGATTTTATCGCCCTCGGTGAACTCATACTTGCGCGGTGCCTCGCCCTGATCGAGCGTGATCCAGTCCGTATTCGTACTGATGGCGTAGACGGCCGCGCCGGATCGAATGACGGCTTCAATTGCGTCGCTCGGGGCCCGGTCGCTTAAATTGTCATTACCGTCGCTGATGAGAACAATCACCCGCCGAACGTCCTTATCCGTTCCTCTCGGAAGCGGAGCGTTCGTGAGTTTTTCCGAGGCCATGTAGAGCGCGTCATTGAGGGCGGTACCGCCGCCGGCGCGCTGCTCGCGTATGGCGTCGCTGAGCACGCCCACATCGTCGGTGTAATCCTGAATTATCTGCGGCTCGTTATCGAAGGTCATGAGGAACGCTTCGTCCTTGAGCGGACGGATTACGCGGTTGAGGAAGTCGATCGCGGCGTCCTGTTCGAATTGGAGGCGCGGGCGGATGCTGTTTGACGTGTCGATGAGGACGGCGATGCGAAGTGGCAGATCGGTTTCGGCCGAAAAAAAGCGAATGTCCTGCGGCACGCCGTTTTCGAGGACACGAAAGTCGTTTTGTCCGAGATCCGTGATGAAATTGTGCTTCTTGTCCGAGACGGTGATGGTAAGCGGAACCGTCTGCGTCGTGACGCGAATCGCGGGATTAGCCTTTTGGCCGGGCGCTGCGGGCTCGGCCGGCGCTTGCGATGCGTCCGCGTTCGGCGGTCGAGGAACAGCCGGCGCGGACACCTGCGCGCGCACTGCAGCCATCGCAAAAAGAGCTATGGTAATGAATGCGAAAATGCGAAGAGATTTCACCCGCCAAGATTATAGGTAGGCGTGAAGGGCCGCGTCAATCGGCGCGGAAGGAGTCCCTGTGGCGCGGGCAAGCGCGTGGAGATAGTCGAGTAGTTCGGCGGGGAGCGGCGCTCGGAATTCGAGGCGCTCGCCGGTGCGAGGGTGCATGAAGGCGATCCGTGCCGAATGAAGGAAGTTTCGGCCAAGCGGCGCCAGAAGCTCTTTGCCGACGCGTTCTTCGCGGGGCGCACCGTAGACGGTATCGCCCACGATAGGGCATCCCAGCGCCGAGAAATGGACGCGAATCTGGTGCGTACGGCCGGTGTGCAGGTCGGCTTCGACGAGAGTGAAATTGCCGATGTGAGCGAGCGCGCGCCAGTCGGTGCGGGCTTCGCGCCCTTCGCGGCGGCGCGTGGTCATGCGAGAACGACGGTGGAGATCGCGCGCGATGGGAAGATCGATCCGGCCAGATTCGCCGCGCGGCTTGCCGTGTAGCAGCGCGATGTAGGCCTTCTTGACGAGGCGGTTGCTGAATGCGGCGGCAAGCTTGGTGTGCGCCGCATCCGTCCGGGCAACGACGATGGCGCCGGAGGTGTCTTTGTCCAGGCGGTGAACGATGCCGGGACGCAGAGGGCCGCCGATTGAGGAAAGGCTTGTTGGCGCCGTCGGCCGCGCCGCGTTTGTTGCATCGTTCGCGTTTCTGGGATGGCGAAAATGATGGAGAAGCGCGGCGACGAGCGTGCCGGTCTCCGCACCTGCGCCGGGATGAACGATCATGCCGGCAGGCTTGTTGATCACGGCGAGATCGGCATCTTCGTAGAGAATTTCTAGCGGGATCGGCTCAGGCTCGACGCCGCCGGGGGGAGGGGGCGGAACGCCAATCGTGATAGTTTCTCCAAGAGCGACGCGATGCGAAGGCTTTTTTGCCAGGCCATCGACAAGGACGTGACCGTCATCCATCAGAGATTGAATGCGATTGCGGCTGAGTTCGGGAAGCTGCGAGGCAAGGAAGCGGTCGAGTCGCTGACCGGAATCCTCGGCGGAAACAAGAAATTCGGACGCGTCGGAATCGTCGGGGCAGTCGGCCATTAGGATGCGCGCGCGGGCTTCGGTTGGCGCAGGGCGCGGGACCAGAGCGCGAGGCCGGCGCAAATCATCGCGATGCTCACGATTTGCATCAGGGAGACGGCGCCGTTAAAGAGCGGCGTGCGGCCTGGATCGGCGCGCAGAAATTCAAACAGGCCGCGCTCAGTGCCGTAAAGGATAAGATAGGCGCCGATAGACTGTCCGGGAACACGCCAGCGGCGCGCAACGAAATACAAAAAGAGAAAATTCAGCAATTCCGCCGCGGCTTCGTAAAGTTGGGTGGGATGCAAAGGTACATTCAGCGGCGTGCCCGAGATGCGCGCGGCAACCTGGCTGGTGAAGGTAACGCCCCACGGCAGCGAAGTGGGCTTTCCGAAGCAGCAGCCGGCCATGAAGCAGCCGACGCGCCCAATGCCGTGCCCGAGGGCGAGCGGGGCGGCGCAAACGTCAAACGTGGAAAGCAAGGGCAGCTTTTCGCGGCGCGTGTAAAAGAGCGTCCAGAGAATGCCGCCGATCACCCCTCCGTAGAACGTGCCGCCGGATTCCAGAGTCGCGGCGCTGAATACTTCGCCGGGATTCGCGGCGTAATAGCTCCAATCGCTGAAAATCAGCCACAGCTTCGAAGCGACCAGCGCCACCATAATTCCGTAAATACAAAGATTCCAAATTTTTACCGGCGGCAGACCCAAGCGGGGAGCGTCGCGCGCCGCGAGCCAGACGCCGATGAGGACGCCCGTCGCGACGAGAACGCCGTAGGTGTAAATGGTGAACGCGCGGGATTGGAAAAGGATTGGGTGCACCGGAATCTACGCGTGTTCGCTGCTGGGGCGCCAATCGCGCAGCAGTTCAATGACGACGAGCGTCGCGCCCACCACGATTGCCGAGTCCGCGAGGTTGAATGTATACCAGTGATAAGCGCCCAGATGGAAATCGATGAAGTCGATCACGCTGTGGCGCACGGCCCGATCGAGGACGTTTCCTGCTGCGCCGCCCAGAATCAGCGCAAGGCCCCATTCGCCGAGCCAGCCGCCGGCGCGTCCCGTGGCCAAGAGCCACAGCAACAGGCAGATCACCGCAATCGAAAACGCAATCAGCAGCGGCGCGAGCATCGGGCTCGCCGAATCGGCGAAAAGGCCGAATGCGACGCCCGGATTTGTCGTGTGCACGATGTTCAACAGGCCCGGTATGACAACGCGAAACGCTCCCGGAGACGTGAAGCGATCGATCGCATATTTGCTCGCTTGATCGACAAAGAGCACAAGAAAGGACAGAATTGCCAACGCGAACCAACGTTTGCGAGGATCGGAAAGTGGATACATTAAAAAGGCGGCTCCTGTTGTGATGTGCCGCGCATTGTCATTTGTTGCTTCCCACCAGAGTGCCGTCGCGTTCCATTTCGTCGAGCGCCGCTACGCATCTTTCGCATAGTGTGGGGTAATCGGCGCTCTCACCCACATGAACGGAATAGTTCCAGCAGCGCTCGCACTTCACCCCGTTCGCCTTCTCTGCACGCACTTTCAAATCGCCTAAACCCGCAGCGGAGGCGGATCCATTGGTCGGTCGCGTTTCAATTTCAACCTGCGACACGATAAACAGCGCGGGCAAAAACGCAGCATATTTCTGCAGCAGGGCCGCGAGATCGCCCGAAGCCGAAAGCATGACGCGCGCTTCCAGGTTCGCCGAAATCGTTTTTGCCACGCGAAGCGGTTCGAGCGTCTTCAGGACCTCTTCTCGAACCGCGTGCAGCCGGTTCCAGTTTTCGCCCCTTTTCTCGTCGAGTGCGTGCTCCAGCTTTGCGGCCTCGGGAAAAATCGCCAGGTGAACGCTCTCCGGTTCGCCGGCAACGCGCGGCAGATACTGCCACGCTTCCTCGGCCGTGAAGACCAGGATTGGCGCGATCAGCCGGATCAGTGCACTCGCTATGCGATAGACAGCCGTTTGCGCGGAGCGCCGACCCGGATTTCGCGGCGCAAACGTATACAGACGATCTTTGAGCAAATCGAAATAAAACGAACTCAAATCGACGGCGCAGAAATCATGAATCGCGTGATACGCGCGATGAAACTCGAATCCCTCGTACCATGCGAGGCATTCGCGCACGAGCGCGCCCGTGCGCCGCAGTATCCACGCATCAATTTCCCATAAATCGGCATCGGCAACCGAATCGCGCGAAGGATCGAAATCCGGAATATTCGACAGCGCAAACCGAAACGTATTGCGGATTTTGCGATACGCATCCGATAGCTGCGTCATCATCGCTTCGGAAATGCGCATGTCGGACGTGTAATCCTGCGACACAACCCAAATCCGCAGCAGGTCGGCGCCCCATTGTTCGCAAATCTCGGCCGGATAGATCGCGTTGCCGAGCGACTTCGACATCGGATTGCCCTTTTCGTCGAGTGTCCAACCGTGCGTCACCACCTGCTTGTAGGGCGCCGCGCCGCGCGTGCCGATGCCCACGAGCAGCGAACTCTGGAACCAGCCGCGAAATTGGTCAGGGCCTTCGAGGTAAACGTCCGCCGGCCAACGCAAATCTTTGCGCGTAAGGACGGCAAGGTGTGTCGATCCCGAATCGAACCAAACGTCGAGAATGTCAGACTCCTTGCGCCATTTCGACGCGCCGCAAGCGCACTTGTAACCCACCGGGAGCAGTTCCTCGGCCGAATGCGTAAACCATGCGTCCGCGCCTTCGCGCTCGAAAAACGGAAGAACGTGCCGCAGCGCGGCGGCGTCTTTCAACTGTTTCCCGCACGCGTCGCAATAAAAAACGATCAGCGGCACTCCCCAGAAACGTTGCCGGGAAATGCACCAGTCCGGCCGGCTCGCCACCATTTCCTGCATGCGATCGTGGCCCCACGCCGGATACCACTTCACCTTTTCAACTTCTTCAAGCGCCCGCTTGCGCAGCGGCGGCGCCTTCGGCGCGGGCGCGTTGACCGAGCCTTCGTCCATCTGGATGAACCACTGTTCTGTGGCGCGGAAAATCACAGGATTATGGCAACGCCAGCAATGAGGATAACTGTGCGCGAGCTTGCGTTCGCCGACGAGCATCCCGCGCTGCTTAAGAATCCCGACGACAATCGGGTTCGCTTCGAAAACGGTCTTGCCTTTATATTCAGGCAAGCCCTCGACAAAGCGCCCTTCGTCATCCTGCGGCGCATAAGCGTCCAGCCCATATTTCTGCCCTGTGCGGAAGTCGTCCGCACCATGACCCGGCGCTGTGTGAACGATCCCGCTGCCCGCATCGAGCGTGACGTAATCGGCAAGCACGCCCGGCACCTTCATCTCGAGAAAGGGATGCTGGAATTGCGCACCCTCGAATTCCTTGCCTTTCCAGCCGCCTTGCACATCGCCCACTTCCACCTTCAGTTCGTGCGCAAACCCATGCAGCCTGTCTCTCGCAACCAGCAGCTTCCCGGCGGATGTATGGGCGACCACATATTCGTAGTCCGGATGAAAGGCGAGCGCGCGGTTTGCCGGAAGCGTCCATGGTGTGGTCGTCCAGACCAGCGCGGACAGGTCGTCAGCCGGCTGCAAACCAATGGAACCAATCGCCGAGGCCAGCGGAAACTTAATCCAGATGGACGGGCTCTCGTGATTTTCGTACTCCACTTCGGCCTCGGCGAGCGCCGTGCGGTCAAAAATGCACCAGTAGACCGGCTTCAGCCCGCGATAAACATAGCCCTTTTCCAGAAAATCGATAAATGCGCCGGCGATGGAAGCCTCGTCGCGAGGGTCCATGGTAAGGTACGGATCATCCCAACTCCCGAAGATGCCCAATCGCCTGAATTCGCGCTTATGAGCCTGCACATAGCGCGCCGCAAACTCGCGGCACTTGGCTCTAAACACAGCGGCGGAGACGTTACCCTTCCCGCCAAGTTCCTTTTCAACTTTCGTCTCAATCGGAAGTCCGTGGCAATCCCAGCCGGGGACATACGGCGAACGGAAGCCGGCCATTGTCTTGGTCTTAACGATCAGATCCTTCACCACTTTGTTAAGACCGGTGCCGAGATGGATCTCGCCAGTGGGATAGGGCGGCCCATCGTGAAGAACAAACAGCGGGGCATCCGCCCTCGACTCCAGGATGCGTCGGTAGAGTCCGGCAGACTCCCAGGCAGCGAGCTGAGCGGGCTCGCGTTCAGGCAGCCGCGCTTTCATCGGGAATTCCGTGCGCGGCAGGTTTAAAGTGCTTTTCACGTTAAGCGATTTCGCCATTACAGGGAAGCCGAGCCTCTTTTCAGGGAATGTAACCAAAACAGAGCGCCAAGAGTCGTATGTTACAATGAATCGCGCAGTGCTGTCAGCCTTGGGCGCATACATCCTTTCCGGAGGGATGGCGTCTAACTTATTTGATTGTGGAGCGCCACCAAAGGCGCACCAGGCGGTCGACCGATGCCCCATCCCGAAGACAGCAAACCCAGCGAGCAGGCCGAAAGAACCGGTGAGCAGAAGTGCGCTCTGGAGCCGGCGCTCCGTGGGGGCAACTGTGGCGATGGGGTTGAGGGCCAAATCCCTTTTTGTATGATAGAGTGCGTCTAAAGCCGGGCGCGGAAGAGCGACGATGCCAAATCCCCACGAAGAAGTTTTGACCCCAAAGAACCCGCTGGGAAACCTGCGGTCGCCGGTGCAGGAATCGCGGTTGAAGCTCCTTTATTCGAACCTGCGCGATTTTCTGGTCGAGCGGCCAGTGAAGATTCGAGGCGTCGCCGAAGGCGACCTCTTTTCGAGCAGCGGATTCGGGACCGGCGTAAAGGAGAATTTTGAGGAATTTTTTAAGCCTGCCTCGCGCGGACCTGTCAATTCGCGGCTGATTACCAACTGGAACGTAGGCTTCAGCGGCTTCTGGCAGAACGTGAAGGACATGGTTTCGCCGCCGAAGATGCCGCCGATGGAAACGACCGGCGAGCCGGTGCCGGAGATCTGGTCGAAGAACCCGCAATTCACTCGCGTGCAGGCCTTATCGCTCGCCTTTCACGTAGTAGTACTGGCGTTGATTATCGGTCCGCTGCTTCCCGCGCTCTTCTCGCCTCCGACGACCAAAGCCAATAACACTCCTCTCGCAACCGATGTAACGATCACGCCCTACATGGCGCCGCCTTCCATAAAGAAGGCGGGCGGTGGTGGTGGTGCGCGTGACCTGACGCCGGCTTCGCGCGGACGTGCACCCAAGTTCGCAACGCAGCAGATTGCGGTGCCCATTTCTCATCCCGTGGAACATCCGCAAATCGCGATGACGCCCACTCTCTTGGGAAATCCGGCGCTTACACCGCCGAACATAAACGCGACGACTTGGGGCGATCCGCTCTCGCACGTGCTCGGCGATTCCATGGGTAATGGGAAGGGCACCGGGATCGGTAACGGCAACGGCGGCGGCCTGGGCAACGGCTTCGAGAACGGTACAGGCGGCGGGTATCCAACGGCCGGTACCGGCGGTTATGGAACGCCGAGCTGCCTCTACTGCCCCAATGCCCAGTTCTCAGACGAGGCCGTAAAGGCGAAATACCAGGGTACGGTCCTGGTTTCCGCCATCATCGGCGCGGATGGGCGCGTTATCGATGCCAAAGTCGTGAAGAGCCTCGGTCTCGGCCTGGACGAGAATGCCGTAGCCGCCGTGAAGACTTGGCGCTTCAAGCCGGCGCTCGGTCCGGATGGCAAGCCGACGGCAGTTAGACAAACGATCGAAGTCGTCTTCCACCTCTACTAACGCCACTACCAAACCAGCGCGGTCGGCGCGACACAGAGTCTGCTCATGTCTAAAACGGCACTCCAGGCTGCATTTTTCCGTGTTTCGCCGACGCGTCGGTGCTCGCTTCTGCTACCATGAACCGCATGAAACGATTCGCCACTTGGGCCGCAGTCGCTTGCGCATGCGCCGCGATTTCCGGTTCCTTAGCGGTTCACGCCGCGCCGCAAAGCGGTTCGATTGAATTCGCCATTCACGTAAGCCCGACGGACGGATTGGAAGAGCCCGTCCGCGGCTTCCCCGTTTTCCTGCTAAACAAGAGTTTCGAAGACATCCAAAAAGAGGCCGACGCGGCTTACCCCAAAGAGAATCTCGACGATTTCATCGACAGCCTCGACGTCTCCAAAGAACTGAAAGATTGGATGAAAAAAAACAAGTGGATCACCTTTTCGGGCGTCGACTTCATCAAGAAGCTGAAGCCTGAAGATGTCATGGATATTCCCGAATTTCACAAGGCTTACATGGACCGGAACGCGGGCGATCGGGCCTCCGGCTTTCCCGTCTCGGACGTGAAGGAATCCGACAAGGAGAAGAACCCCAAGAAATACGAGAAAGAAAAGACGAAGTACGATGACGCCGTTCGGCGCTACATCGAACAGGTGCCGGAAAGCATCAACGGCATCGACATGAACCTGCAGGATATCGACCCGAGCCGAAAGTGGAACGCGCTCGAAGCCAAGCGCAATCCGGAAGTTCAGCGTCGCATAATCGACCTTGCCGAAGGCAAGTATCTTGTGGCTCGCACCGAAACCAATTTGCAGGGGCAGGGATTTTTCCCGAATCTTCCGGCGGGCACGTATTATTTGAGCACGTTGAACGTACCGGCCACCGTCGGTGACGTGCGCCCCTGCTGGGACGTACCGCTTACGGTGCAGCCGGGCCAAGTTTCCTACGCAACCCTATCCAACGTAAACGCCGTTCAAGACGCGGCGCATGTCACTCCCTGATAATTCAAAGCCGGCCGGCAATAACGGTCTCCCTCAGCTGATCGATCAACTCAGTGTGCACGAGAAAGCCGTGCGTGAGCAGGCGGCGCGAGCAATTTTCGTCCTTGGATTTGCTCGTGCCGTGGAGTGCGTCAGCGGCTGGCTTGCCGATCCCGATGTTGCCGATTGTTTCGTATTCGACGAGTCGGGAACTGGGGCACGGTTCCCGCGGATGACCGTCGGCGTCGCAGTAGAGCCAGAGAGATTCGCTCAAATACGGGCAGCAAACGGATCACCGCGTCTCGCCGATGTGCCTCCCGACCAGGACGCCGAAGAATTTGAGATTCAAGTCGGCCACGACGTGCGACTAGACATTTTGACCACCCCCGTTCCCGGCGCCGAGGGCGCGATGGCACGGTTTCTCCGGAAACACGGCGAAGCGATTCAGCAGGTCGAGCTAAACGTTGGCAGCGTAGACCGCGCAACCGACCTGCTGCGCCATCATTTTGCGCTCACGCCGGTTTATCCGAAAAGCCGCGCCGGAGCAAACGGCACGAAAGTGAATTTTTTTCTGGTTTCGGCACAGGAAAGCGGCAAGCTCCTCATCGAACTAGTGGAAGAGCGGCCCGTATAAGCCGACAACCTGAAAAACCCGCAACGCGTTGATTTCTAATCGCAACTCACAAGAATTAAAAACGGACGTAACTCCATGAAAACAAAGGAAAGGAGGTACTTCTCATCGCGGTCGCCAGCAGGAATTCCGAAGGCAACTTTCGCCCAAAATCCGCCCGCGTCAGTCGAAGGGAAGTCCGCTATAGTTTTCGGCCAGGTTCGTCGCGGCGGCGCGCGATGAGGTGACATTGTCGAGCTCGGCGAGCTGCCGGCGATAGTCGTAGGCGTCCCGGACGTCAGCGCGGTGAAGCATATTCGTCATGAAGTACGAGAAATACTGGGCCCGCCAGACGCGCCGAAGGCACCGCTGGGAATACGTCCCGAGTTCACCGTCGCTGCCGGTTGAATAGAAGCGGTCGAGGGCGCGGGCAAGGAGGCGCACATCGGCAATGGCGAGATTCATACCTTTCGCCCCTGTGGGCGGCACGATATGCGCGGAGTCGCCGGCGAGAAACAGGCGCCGGAAACGCATCGGCTCGGTAACGAAGCTGCGCATGTGCGTGATCCCTTTTTGTTGGATAGGGCCGGTATGCAGAATGAAGCCGTCCATTTCGAAGCGGGCGCTGAGTTCCTCCCAGATGCGCGCGTCGGGCCAATTGCCGAGATTTTCATCTGGCGCGCATTGCAGATAAAGACGGGTGAGCGAAGGTGTCCGCATGCTATGCAGCGCGAAGCCGCGCTCGTGATTGGCGTAAATCAATTCGTGAGATGAAGGAGAAGTTTCGGCAAGAATGCCGAGCCAGGCGAATGGATAGCCGCGCTCGTAAAATGAGAGTGCGCTAGCCGGAATGGATGGCCGGCAGATGCCGTGAAAGCCGTCGCAACCGGCGATGAAGTCGCATTCGATTTCTTGTGACTTTCCATGTTTGCAGAAGCGGATTTTCGGCCTCGCGGAATCGAAATCGCGAACGGAGACGTTTTCGACTTCAAAAATGATTTGGCCGTTTGCGTTGAGGCGCGCGGCGACAAGATCTTTGATCACTTCCTGCTGGCCGTAGACGGTGATGCAACGGCCCCGGGTTAATTCGAACATATCGATGCGATGGGCGCCTCGATTAAACCGTAGCTCGAAGCCGTGATGAACTAACCCTTCGCGGCGCATGCGTTCGCCGACGCCGGTTTCGTTGAACAGATCGACGGTGCCTTGTTCGAGAACACCGGCGCGTACGCGGCTTTCAATGTGTTCGCGGCTGTGCGACTCAATGACGATGGAATCGATCCCTTGCAGATGCAGAAGATGAGAGAGGAAAAGCCCGGCAGGTCCGGCCCCAACGATTCCGATTTGCGTGCGCATCGTCTGGTCGCTTGTCCCTGGCGTGGGTTTAGTGTCGATGTGCGACACAGGATTTTATAACACTTGATAAAAGGAGATAGCGACCGAGTCGGGTAGTCGTTCCGCAATGCCGACAAAAATATATTTCGTGAGCCATTGATATTCTGAAGCAGCAGTTTCAAAGCGGGGCGTCGTGCGGAAATAGATGAGGCTGGAATCGACCGGCTCACCACGGTGAAGGCGGTCCATAGAATCGGGAGGGCCATGGCGCAGGCCGAAATTTTCGACGTAAATCAGAGCGCCTGAATCGGTTTGAATAACGTAACGGGCGGTCAATTCGATGACGCCGTCCGCGCGGACCGTTTGGAAGTCGGCGCCGCCGGGCAGAACGATTCCGTTAACGCGTGCACCGCGAATTTCGCCGCCGGTGATTGCGATGACGCGGCGAGACGGGCTGACTTCAATGGCGGGCGCCACGGAGGCCTTCAGATGAGCAACGTGAACGAATTGAATTGCAGAGGCGGCCGGCATTCGAGTCCTCGCCATGGTGAAGCGCGGGGGTAGTTTATTGCGAAGAAGCCGCTGCTGCCAGCATCTTCGGAGTGAGCGCGATGCTGAGGCGCACCCATTTGTCTTGCGCAGTAACCTTTGTTTTAGCGAGGAGCGTGGAAAGAAAACCGACTTGCTGTTTGGTCATATCGCCCCGCTCTTTGGGATCCTTCAGCGCCACAGACCCCATCATGCGGAAGCCATTGAGCAGGGTGCTGATTTCAATGGCGTTTTTCATCGAATCGCATTCTCCATCAAGCGTCACGTCTAGGTCGTTT
The DNA here is from genome assembly GCA_963753205.1 of uncultured Acidobacteriota bacterium. GTDB lineage: Bacteria > Acidobacteriota > Terriglobia > Acidiferrales > UBA7541 > Palsa-295. The sequence continues at coordinate 299,795 of CAVWBL010000018.1, forward strand.
CCTTGCGGCTGGCCGGCAAGCGTGATGGCCTGAATGCTGCGAATATAGCCGAGGAGCTGTGGGGAATTTTTGAAGTCGGCGTAAAGCGAATCGGGAAGATCATTCGTGCGCGCGACGGCGAAGAGTGGCGCGCCGGCCACTCGATCGATACGAGCCTGCATTTCAGGGTCGCGCGGGGACCGAGCCGGATTCGTGAGCAGGTCCGTGGCGTTTTTGCCGCTCGCCATTTCGACTCGTGTGGCCGAGAGGAATTCAAATGAGAGCAGCGGCTTGCCGGGCACTTCGTAAATTGTGATCGTGCCCCGTTTGATCGCGTGTCCGCCGACATGAAGCGCATATGCCTCAATCTGTTGCTGATCGAAGCGGCCGTCGGCGATGGAGAGCGTGCGGTTTTCGCCGGCCGCGCTTGCGGCAGCGCCGAGTTCGGCGGGCCACATCGCAATCGCGGCGCGGTCGAGATCGCGGGAGTAATCAAATCCTGTGTTTTTAACGAATTGCGTGTAGTCCGGATCCTGCTGCGGCGTGGGCAGCAGAATGCTGCCGACGGCCGCGAGCGAAGAGTTAGGAGTCGTTCGCAGCGCTTTTGCATCTAAGAAGGCAACGATTGGTGCGTTCGACGGAATCAGGCTCAAGACACCCGGTGGCGGACCCGACGCGGTTGCAGGCCCTGCCAGCGGCTGCGATACGCGATAAAGATAGATTCCCACGCCTACTCCAGCAAGCAAAAGGATCAGGACCATCGCGATCAGAATCTTTTTCGTTGTGGACCAAGGCACCGGCTTCTCCTGCTCAGACTGCTGTTGACGAGTTTAAAGTTTCCGCTGCCGTTGCGCATCACAAAAGCTGGCCCAGGCGGGGCAACCGGCGGCAACCTTCCGCTGCGGCGCCGCCTCGAACAGTAAATAGGTTAGAGAGCGATCAATGCGAATGACTCGAGCGCGGAGCTTGCCGGCGAGCGTGATCGCCATATTGGTATTGGTGGCCTGCTTGCCAGCCCAAGATGCGAAGTTGCCGCCCGCGTCGGCTGCTGCGGCACCGACGGTGGATCAGATCATCGATCGTTATATCGCAGCGATCGGAGGGCGCGCGGCGATTGAGAAAATTACGTCGCGGGCATCGCTCGGAAGAATCGAGGTGCCGTCGATGAATTTGTCCGGTACCGTGATGATTCACGAGAAGGCGCCCGACAAGATATTGCAAGTGGTGGTGTTCAACGGTAACGCGTTTCGGCAAGGCTTTGACGGTACGACCGCCTGGACGGACGATCCGGCCGATGGGTTGCGTGTACTGTCCGGCGTTGAATTAGCCGAGGCCAAGCGCGATGCGGACTTTTTTCATCCGCTGCACTTGCAGCAGATCTATTCGAAGCTAACATTTTCGGGAACAGAGAAGGTTGGCGACCGCGACGCATATGTGCTGGAGGGAACCGCGCCGGCTGAAACCGAACCGGACAAAATGTATTTCGATGCGCAGGACGGACTTGCGCTCCGGATCGTGAGCACACGCCATACGCCGGATGGCGAGGCGAAAATCGAGGAAGGCTTTTCGAATTATCGCCCAGTGGATGGGCTGGAACTGCCGTTTACGATCGTGCAAACGGGCGGGAGCGCGGATTTCACGATCCATATTGGGGAAATTCGTCACGGAGTAGACCTGGATGACAGCGAATTTGCGCAACCCCTGGTGAAGGATAGTAAGTGAGAATAGGGTTTGGCTATACGATTGGGCATGGCCGGCGCGCAATGAAGGTGGATTGGCATGGGGCTTGCGAGCAGTTCTGGGCGTTTTTTTGCTACCCCTTGCAATTCCATTGCCCGCGTGATAATTTCTTTAGGTTTGCGCGGGGCTGGCGTAGCTCAGCTGGTAGAGCATCTGATTTGTAATCAGAGGGTCGGGGGTTCAAATCCCTCCGCCAGCTGATCTTGAAGCGTCGAGATTAACGAGCAAGGTTGCGGACGATTTCCTCGCAACAAAAAGCGCTAGGGCTAGTGTCTTCACGGCACGAGCCCTTTCTGCATTGCGGAGTGCCTCGAAGGCTGTCCTGACTATTTCTGGCCGTTTGCTGGAAGCGGATGCTGTGTCTTCGAAAGCGGCAAACGGTAACTTAGAAGTGGAAAGTTCTCGCGCCGCAGAGAGTAAAGGGGCGTCGTTGCGTCCCAGCGGATTTGCGGGACGGGTGGGTGAGTGGCTAAAACCAGCAGACTGTAAATCTGCCGCTCCTTGCGGGCTACGAAGGTTCGAATCCTTCCCCGTCCACCAGTTTCGCGGAAGACTTCTGGTGGTTGCAGTTGGTCGTGGCTGTCGTGGTGTTGCAAAAGGGAATGCCGGTTTTGAGCCTGGGTAGCTCAGTCGGTAGAGCGCGTCCTTGGTAAGGACGAGGTCACCGGTTCAATCCCGGTCCCAGGCTCCAGGTTTTCGGCAATACGTGATGAGGGCGGAATGAGCGGGGGTAACTCAGTGGTAGAGTCTCTGCCTTCCAAGCAGATGGTCGCGGGTTCGAGCCCCGTCCCCCGCTCCATCGAAGCTTAGTGAACGCAACAGCAGACAGTGGATGGCGGCAAAACAGTTCTTCACGAGGGTGAGGCGAGATGGCGAAGGAGAAATTCGAACGGAGCAAGCCGCACGTCAATATTGGGACGATCGGGCACATTGACCACGGCAAGACGACCCTGACGGCGGCGATCACGAAGGTGCTGTCGAAGAACAACCCGAAGGTGGCGTTCCGGGCGTTTGATTCGATCGACAACGCGCCGGAAGAGCGCGAGCGCGGAATTACGATTGCGGTGTCGCACGTGGAGTATGAGACGGCGAACCGGCACTACGCGCACATCGACTGTCCGGGGCACGCGGATTATGTGAAGAACATGATCACGGGCGCGGCGCAGATGGACGGAGCAATCCTGGTGGTGGCGGCGACGGACGGACCGATGCCGCAGACGCGCGAGCATATTTTGTTGGCGCGGCAGGTAGGGGTGCCGTATATCTGCGTGTTTTTGAACAAGTGCGACGTAGTGGACGATCCGGAGTTGCTCGAGCTGGTGGAGCTGGAAGTGCGTGAGCTCTTGAAGAGCTATCAGTTTCCGGGAGACACGCTGCCGGTGATTCGCGGCTCGGCTTTGAAGGCCTTGGAAGGCGATGCGAAGTGGGAGAAGTCGATATTGGATTTGATGGAAGCGGTGGACAAGAACGTGCCGTTGCCGCAGCGGGATGTGGATAAGCCGTTTGCGATGCCGATTGAGGATATTTTCTCGATTTCGGGCCGCGGGACGGTAGTGACGGGGAGAATCGAACGCGGCAAGGTGAAGGTGGGAGAAGAAATCGAGATTGTAGGCTTTCGTCCGACGATGAAGAAGACAGTGACGGGCGTGGAGATGTTCCGAAAGCTTTTGGACGAAGGGATTGCGGGAGACAACGTCGGATTGCTCTTGCGCGGCACGGAAAAGGATGAAGTGGAGCGGGGGCAGGTGCTGGCCAAGCCGGGCTCGATCACGCCGCACACGAAGTTCAAGGCGGAAGCGTACGTGTTGACGAAGGAAGAGGGCGGGCGGCACACGCCGTTCTTTACGGGATACCGGCCGCAGTTTTATTTTCGGACGACGGACGTGACGGGAGACGTGAAGCTGCCGCAGGGAGTGGAGATGGTGATGCCGGGGGACAACGTGAGCGCGGAGATTACGTTGATCACGCCGGTGGCGCTGGAGAAGGGGCTGCGGTTTGCGATCCGGGAAGGCGGCCACACGGTGGGTGCAGGCGCCGTGGCCGAGATTGTCGAGTAAGGGCGATGCGCGAAATCATTACACTTCAATGCAACGATTGCAAAAACCGCAACTACACGACGACTAAGAACAAGAAGAAGCACAGTGAGCGGCTGGAAACACAGAAATTCTGCAATACATGCCGGAAACATACGGCGCATAAGGAAGTGAAATAGGACGGCTGCGGCGCTCTGTCACGCACAAAGCTGGAGTCGAGCAAAAAGTAAGGCTCCATTGCCAAGCGCCGCCGAAATTCACCCTTCGCCTGAGAACCGGGTTCAGGGTGAATTTTCGAGCCAGAGGCTCGAAAATTTCAGGGGAGTAGGTTCAACGGTAGACCATCGGTCTCCAAAACCGAGAGTGGGGGTTCGAATCCCTCCTCCCCTGCCAGATTTTGGGAGACCGGCAGTAAAACGAGCAGCGTCGGCAAGGATGGGGCAGCGGCAGAGAAAATAAGGTCAGCAATTATGGCAGAAGCGGTAAAGATGAAAGACCAAACTATTCGCGGCGGTGGTGAGGGAAACGGTTCCGGCGCGATCGAGAAGTTGGGCGAGCATCCGCGGCGGTTGCGGCAGTTCCTGCATGAAGTGCGCGTTGAGATGGACAAGGTCAGTTGGCCTTCCTGGCAGGACGTGCGCTCGACGACAATCGTGGTGATCATCACGGTAGCGCTCTTCGGTCTTTATTTTTTGGGAACGGACCTCGTTGCTGAAAGGTTCGTCAATTGGCTGATTGAGATTGGAAAGAGTCTTTAGCATGGACGAAACTCAGGCAAATCCAAGCGGCGAGAACACGGCGCTGCCGAGCCACGCTGAACCTGCGGGCGAGCATGCCGGCGGCGATTCCCGGAAGCATTGGTACATCGTGCACACGTATTCCGGCTTCGAGAAGAAGGTGAAGGAAAGTCTCGAAGGACGCGTGGCGGCGTACGGCTTGACGGACAAGATTGGCCAGATCGTGATACCAACCGAGTCGGTGGTGGAAGTGCGCGGCGGCAAGAAGGTGGTTTCTTCGCGCATGTGCTATCCCGGCTATGTACTCGTCGAAATGGATATGGACGATTACACCTGGCACGTGGTGCGGCAGACGCCGCGCGTGACAGGATTCGTCGGATCGGGACAGACGCCTTCGCCGCTGAGTGAAGAGGAAGTGCAAAACATTCTCAACCGCGCAACGACGACTGCGGAAAAGCCCAAGCCGAAGTTGTCTTTCGAGCGCGGGGAGAAGATTCGCATCAACGAAGGGCCTTTTATCAACTTCACCGGCGTGGTCGAAGACGTGAATACGGACCGCAGCACGCTGAAGGTGACGGTAACGATTTTCGGGCGCTCGACACCGGTCGAACTGGATTTCGCGCAGGTCGAGAAGGTCGCCTAGCAGTTTCTTGGAAGCGCGCGCGGCGTAAATCGCGCGGGGGAACAACGAAATGGCAAAGAAAGTTCAGTCACTGGTGAAGTTGCAGTTGCCGGCGGGCAAAGCGACCCCGGCGCCTCCCGTGGGCACGGCGCTCGGTCCGCACGGCGTAAACATTATGGATTTTTGCAAGCAGTTCAACGCGAAGACGCAGAAGGAACCCGACGGGATGATTTTCCCCGTGCTGGTGACGATCTACAGCGATCGCACGTTCACCTTTATCTTGAAGACGCCGCCGGCTTCCGTGCTACTGAAACGCGCAGCGGGAATCGTTAAAGGGTCGCCGGAACCGAATCGCAACAAGGTGGCGAAGGTGACGAAGAAGCAGGTGGAAGAGATCGCCAAGACAAAGCTGCCCGACCTGAACACGACGAATCTGGAAGCGGCGATGCGTTCGGTGATGGGCACGGCGCGCAATATGGGAATTGAAGTCACGGAGTAACGGAGACAAGCGATGGGGCACGGTGCAAAAGAGGGCGGAAAGAATATTGATCGCGCGAGGAAGCTGGTAGAGGCGCGTCCGTATCGCCTGGAGGAAGCCGCCGAGCTTCTTCGCAAGGCGCATTTCGTGAAATTCGATGAGACGGTCGAGCTGGTGCTGAATCTTGGCGTGGATCCGAAGCAATCCGATCAGATGGTGCGCGGAACGGTCGTATTGCCGCACGGGTTGGGTAAGTCCAAGCGCGTGTTGGTGATCGCGAGCGGCGATAAGGTACGCGAAGCGCAAGAGGCAGGCGCGGATTTCGTCGGCGGCGACGACATGGTGCAAAAGATCGTGGAAGGCTGGACCGATTACGAGGCCGTGATCGCGACGCCGGACATGATGAAGTCTGCCGGACGCCTCGGCAAAGTGCTCGGGCCGCGCGGCCTGATGCCGAATCCAAAGACGGGCACGGTGACATTCGAGATTGCGAAGGCCGTGAAGGAAATCAAGGCCGGTAAGGTGGAGTTCCGGCTGGACAAGACTGGGATTATTCATTCTCCTGTGGGCAAGGTCAGCTTTCCGGCGAAAAATCTCGCGGAAAACGCGTCGGCGCTTTTGAACGCCGTGGTGAAAGCGAAGCCAGCGGCGGCGAAAGGCAAGTACGTGAAGAAGATTACACTGACCTCGACGATGGGGCCGGGTGTTTCAATCGACCACGCGGAAGCTGAAACGGCAGTAGCGGCGGCGGCATAAAGAACGAGTTTCGCGGCGAAATTTTCGAGGGGGAATGCGGCATGAGGAAGAAGGCCGAGAAGGTACAGCAAGCGGACGAATTGCGCGTGCAGCTCGCGAGTGTTTCGACCGTGGTTCTCTCCACGTTTCAGGGCATTACAGTGGAAGACGATACGAGGCTGCGCCGCGCGGTGGAAGCGGCGGGCGGCAAGTATCAGGTGGTGAAGAACACCGTGGCCGAGCGCGCCGCGGCGGGTACTCCGACCGAAGGTTTGCTGAAGGATCTGAAGGGCACTAATTCGATTGCTTATACGACCGCCGACCCCGTTACGCTGGCGAAGACATTGACGAAATTCGCCAAGGATGTGCCGGCGTTCAAATTCCGCGCGGGCTGGGTCGAAGGACGTGTTGTTTCAATCGCGGAGATCAACCAGCTCTCAAGCCTGCCTGCAAAGGAGGAGCTGATCAGCAAGATCATGTTCTTGTTGAACGCTCCTGCGCAGCGGATTGCGACGGCGCTGGCGGCGCTGCCGCGGAATCTCGCGGTGGTGACGAACGAAGCCGTGAAGGCGAACAAGTTCGGAGGCGGCGAAGCGAAAGCGGCCGAGGAGCAGCCGGCGCAGTAAACGAGATTCGAGTTTTCAATCGAAACAGTTTGTCATCTTGCGAGGAGGATAGAGAACGGCAATGGCGAGCAAAGTGGAAACCATTCTGGAAGACATAAAGGGGCTGACGCTTCTCGAAGCGTCGGACCTCGTGAAGAAGATGGAAGATGCGTTCGGTGTTTCGGCAGCTGCGGCAGCTCCCGTGATGATGGCGGGTGGCGCGGCGGCCGGCGCTGCCGCTCCGGCCGAGGAGAAGACCGAGTTTGCGGTGGTCCTCACCGAAGTCGGCGCAAACAAGATCAACGTGATCAAGGCTGTCCGCGAAGTCACCAGCCTGGGCTTGAAAGAAGCCAAGGACTTGGTGGACGGCGCCCCGAAAACTGTGAAAGAGGGCGTGAACAAGGATGAGGCAGCCACGATCAAGAAGAAATTCGAAGAGGCCGGAGCGAAGGTCGAGATCAAGTAGTGGCGGCCCGCACACGGCCTGTGCCTCGGCTGCAGAGGAAATCGCGTACGCACGCGCTCCTTTGGAATTCAGATCATACAAAACCGTCCTCCCCGGACCGGCAGAATGGGTGTCTCCCCGTCTGCCCGTTCGGCTTCGGCTTGAAGGGAAATACAAATGAGCAATCGTAATGGAATGCGCGTCGTCCGGGAACGGGAACGCCTGGATTTTGCCAAGATCAAAACGGCTGTCCAGATCCCCAACCTGATCGATGTCCAGAAAAAATCCTATCAGCGCTTTCTGCAGATGGATTTACTGCCGAGCGAGCGCGATGATTCGGGTTTGCAGTCCGTCTTCAGTTCCGTCTTCCCCATTCAGGATTTTCGCGGACTTTCGCAACTCGATTTCGTGGATTATGCGATCGGCAACTGGGAGTGCAAGTGCGGCCACCTGCGCGGACTGCACCATCTGCGCGCCACCTGCCGCAATTGCGGCGCTTCGGTTGTGACGAACCCGTATAAATCCGGTGACGTGATCTGCGCGAAGTGCGGCGCGTTCAACAAAAACACGCCGACCTTCTGCAACAAGTGCGGCGATCCGGTCACCCTACAACTCAAATATGACGTAAGCGAATGCGAAGAGCGCGGCATGACCTATTCAGCCCCGCTCAAGGTGACCATTCGCCTCACGATTTACGACAAGGATCCGGACACGGGCGCGAAGACAATTCGCGATATCAAGGAACAGGAAGTGTTCTTCGGCGATATTCCGCTGATGACGGAGAACGGCACGTTCGTCATTAACGGAACCGAGCGGGTGATCGTTAGCCAGTTGCACCGTTCGCCGGGTGTGTTCTTTGAGACGGCCAATAACCGCAGCTACTTTCTCGGGAAGATTATTCCATACCGCGGGTCGTGGGTGGAATTCGAGTACGACACGAAGAACATTCTCTATGTGCGCATCGACCGCAAGCGCAAGTTCCTGGGATCCATCTTCCTCCGCGCTTTGGGAATGAAGTCGAATGAAGACATTCTTCGGACGTTCTATAAAGTGGAGCGGATCACTCTGAAGGACAAGGACCTGCTTTGGAACGTGTCCGAAGGCCTGGTCGATCGCAAGCTCTCGAAGGAAATTCGCAACCCGAAGACCGGCGAGACGATCGTCGGAATGAACAAGCGCATCAGTGACGCGCTCTACAAGGAACTCGTCAAGGCCAAGGTGACGCACGCCGAAGTGGTTCACCAGGACATTGAAGGCGCGTACACGGTGGGTGAACTTGTGAACCGCGAAACGGGCGAAGTGTTGCTTGACGCAAACAAGCCGCTCACGCCCGAGTTGTGGACCTCAATCGCGGAGGCGGGAATTACGGAAGTGGATGTTTGCTTCCCGGAGCGCGATGACGCGGGGATCATCGTTTCCCGCACGATCGATAAGGACTCGATCCGCACGCCGAAGGAAGCGCTGATCGAAATTTATCGCAAGCTTCGTCCGGGTGATCCTCCGACGCTGGAAACGGCGACTGCGCTCTTTAACGGAATGTTTTTTGATGCGCGCAAGTACGATTTCAGCAAGGTCGGGCGGTTGAAGTTCAACATCAAGCTGGGCCTTGAAACTCCGCTCGATAAGCGAACCCTCGATCCGGCGGATTTCGTCGCGGCGATCAAGTACCTGCTCAAATTGCGCAAGAACATCGGGACGGTGGACGATATCGACCACCTCGGTAATCGGCGCGTCCGCGCTGTGGGCGAGTTGCTCGAAAACCAGTTTCGCATCGGCCTTGTACGCATGGAACGCGCCATCAAGGAAAAGATGTCGGTTTACCAGGAAATGTCCACGGCGATGCCGCACGACCTCGTGAACGCCAAGCCCGTGATGGCCGCGATTCGCGAGTTCTTCGGCAGTTCGCAGCTCTCGCAGTTCATGGACCAGACCAATCCGCTGAGCGAAATCACGCACAAGCGGCGTCTTTCGGCTCTTGGACCGGGTGGTCTGTCGCGTGAGCGAGCAGGGTTTGAAGTTCGCGACGTTCACCCGACTCACTACGGCCGCATCTGCCCGATTGAGACGCCGGAAGGTCCAAACATCGGCTTGATCAGCTCTCTTTCGTGCTACGCGCGGATCAATGAGTTCGGCTTTATCGAGTCGCCGTATCGAAAGGTAAAGGCCGGCCGCGTGATCGACTACGTACAGATCGTCAACTCCGGCGACAGCGAGTTCAATGCCGGGGAAATCGTCGAGCGCGAAAAGGTCGAGGCCACGAATGAGGATTTGAAGCGACGGAGAATCACCGTTGAGCCGCACTGCTTCTACCTTTCGGCGTGGGAAGAGGACCGATATGTGGTAGCGCAGGCCAATGCTTCGCTCGACGACAAGGGCCGCATTACGACCGAACTGGTGAACTGCCGTCAGGCCGGCAACTTCGTGCTGAAGAGTAAAGAGGAAGTGGATTACATTGACGTTTCGCCGAAGCAGCTCGTATCAGTGGCGGCGAGCCTGATCCCGTTCCTTGAAAACGACGACGCGAACCGGGCGCTGATGGGTTCGAACATGCAGCGCCAGGCTGTGCCGTTGATCAAGGGCGAAGCTCCACTCGTGGGCACCGGCATGGAACGCGTCACTGCGCGCGATTCAGGCGCTGTGATCGTGTGCAAGCGCGACGGCATCGTCGATCAGGTGGACTCGGAGCGCGTGATCGTGCGCGTCGAATCGGACCAATCCGGCGTATTGAGCCGCGAAGTCGGTTCGGACATTTATCTCCTGACCAAGTTCAAGCGCTCGAACCAAAACACCTGCATCAACCAGAAGCCGCTTGTCCGCGCGGGCGACCGCGTGAAGCAGGGGCAAGTACTGGCGGACGGTCCTTGCACGGACAAGGGCGAGCTCGCGCTCGGTCGGAACGTGCTCGTGGCCTTCCTGCCATGGCGCGGGTACAACTTCGAAGACGCGATTCTCGTCAGCGAAAAACTGGTGCAGGAGGATTACTACACCTCGATTCACATCGAGGAGTACGAAATCGAAGCGCGCGACACGAAACTCGGCCCCGAAGAAATCACGCGCGACATTCCCAATATCAACGAGAGCTTCCTGCGGAACCTGGATGAGAGCGGAGTGATCCGCATAGGAGCCACCGTCAAGCCCGGCGATATCCTCGTCGGCAAAGTGACGCCCAAGGGCGAAACCACGCTGACGCCGGAAGAAAAGCTGTTGCGGGCGATCTTCGGCGAAAAGGCGGGCGATGTTCGCGATGCGTCTCTCTACTGTCCGCCTGGCATCGAGGGCACGATCGTGGACGTGAAGATTTTCTGCCGCAAGGGCGCAGAGAAGGATGAGCGTCACAAAGCGATCGAAGCGGCTCACGTGGCGAAGCTCGAGAAGAACCTCGCCGACGAAATCCGCATTTTGACGGACGAGCGGCTGAAGCGGTTGAATGACCTGCTCGGCGGACAAAAGTTGGTCGCCGACCTTCACGATGAGCGCACCAACAAGCGCCTGCTCACCAAGGGCACGGAACTGACGCGCGACATCCTGGAGAAAATCTCGACGCGAAACCTGAAGCGCCTGCGCCTCAACGACAAGGATCCTCTTCTAATCGAAAAGATCGATGAAGTAGAAGAGATGACGTCGCGCCAGATCGACGTGCTACGCAAGATCACCGACGAGCGCATCGCCAAGCTGAAGAAGGGCGATGAACTTCCGCCGGGCGTCATCAAGCTGGTGAAGGTTTATATCGCAATGAAGCGCAAGCTGTCCGTCGGCGATAAGATGGCCGGCCGCCACGGCAACAAGGGCGTGATCGCGCGGATCGTGCCGGCTGAGGACATGCCTTACATGCCGGACGGCACGCCGATGGAAATCGTGCTCAACCCGCTCGGCGTGCCTTCGCGTATGAATGTGGGGCAGATTCTCGAAACGCATCTCGGCTGGGCTTCGAAAGAACTCGGCGAGCGCATCGGGAAGCTGCTCGGTCCGGACGAGCGTGCCGAGGCTGTTCGCAAGTACTTCAAGGAGGCCTTTGGCCCCACTTCGGTGTGGAAGAGCATCAACGAGTTGGATGACGAGCAATTGCTCGACATGGCTTACGGCTTCCGCGAGGGAGTTCCGTTTGCGACGCCGGTATTCGACGGCGCCCGCGAACACGACATTCGGCACCTGCTCGAATTCACCGAGCTGCCGGAGAGCGGGAAGATTACGCTCTACGACGGTATGACCGGAGAAGAGTTCGCACAGAACGTCACTGTCGGTTACATCTACATGCTCAAACTGTCGCACCTGGTCGACGACAAGATCCACGCGCGTTCCATCGGACCTTACTCGCTGATTACGCAGCAGCCGCTCGGCGGAAAGGCGCAGTTCGGTGGCCAGCGCTTCGGAGAAATGGAAGTGTGGGCGCTGGAAGCGTACGGTGCTGCGCACATTCTGCAGGAGCTGCTCACGGCCAAGTCGGACGATGTCTACGGTCGCGCCAAGATTTACGAGGCGATTGTGAAGGGCGAGCCGGGCATCGAGCCGGGCGTCCCTGAGTCGTTCAACGTGCTCGTACGCGAACTGCAGTCGCTGTGCCTGGACGTTGAGTTGATGAAGCGGCAGAAGCCTCAGTTGGAAAAGGCTGAAGCCGCCGACTAATGAATGCGACGCGCGCCTGCGCGAGCGATCGCCGGGCGCGCACCACGGTTTTTAGAGTCTTTCTCCGGCATAGCCGGAGGGGAGGATCATACCTTGTATCGTTCGAGCCCTTATGACCGAGCCAGCCAGATTGCGGATTTCGATTCCATTCGTATTTCGCTGGCGAGTCCGGAAAAAATTCGTTCGTGGTCCCATGGCGAGGTGACCAAGCCGGAAACAATTAACTACCGCACCTTCAAGCCGGAACGCGACGGCCTTTTCTGCGCCAAGATTTTCGGCCCTGTGACGGATTGGGAGTGCCTGTGCGGAAAATACAAGCGAATGAAGCACCGCGGGGTCATCTGCGATAAGTGCGGCGTGGAGGTCACGCTCAGCAAAGTGCGTCGCGAGCGCCTGGGCCACATCGAGCTCGCGTCGCCTTGCTCACACGTGTGGTTTTTCAAGGGATTGCCGAGCCGCATCGGCTACTTGCTTGACATCACGATGCGCGACCTCGAGCACATCCTTTATTTCGAGACGTTCGTCTGCGTCGATCCCGGCGAAGTGCCGGGCATTCAGGAAAAGGAAATCCTGCCCGAGGAGAAGGTCCGTGAGCTTCAGCGCGAGTTCCCTGGCCGCTTCTCGGCCATGATGGGCGCCGAAGCCATCAAGGACTTGCTGCGCCGCGTCGACGTCGAAAAGCTTTCCGAAGAGCTACGCGAAAAAATGAAGGTGGATCCGAGCCTTCAGAAGCGGATCAAGTTTGCCAAGCGCCTGAAGGTGCTGGAAGCGTTCCGCAAAAGCGGCAACAAGCCTGAGTGGATGATTCTGGACGTGATTCCTGTGCTTCCGCCCGAGCTGCGTCCTCTGGTGCCTCTCGACGGCGGCCGCTTTGCCACATCCGATCTGAATGACCTTTATCGCCGCGTGATCAACCGCAACAACCGGCTGAAGAAGCTCATGGAACTTCACGCGCCGGACGTGATCGTTCGCAACGAAAAGCGCATGCTGCAGGAGGCCGTTGACGCGCTCTTTGACAACGGCCGCCGCGGACGCGTGCTGCGTGGGACGAACAACCGCCCACTCAAGTCGCTTTCCGACACGCTCAAGGGCAAGCAGGGCCGCTTCCGCCAGAACCTGCTTGGAAAGCGCGTCGATTATTCCGGCCGTTCGGTAATCGTCGTCGGCCCCGAACTCAAGCTGCACCAGTGCGGTCTGCCGAAAAAGATGGCGCTCGAGCTGTTCAAGCCATTCATTTATCACCGGCTTGAGGCTGCGGGCCATTGCACCACGATTAAGCAAGCGAAAGAGCTCGTCGAGGCTCAGGAATCGATCGTTTGGGACATCCTTGAGGATGTAATTCGCGAGCATCCCGTGCTGCTCAATCGCGCTCCCACGCTGCACCGGCTGGGCATTCAGGCGTTTGAGCCGACGCTCGTGGAAGGCAAGGCGATCCGCATCCATCCGCTCGTCTGCACCGCCTTCAACGCGGACTTCGACGGCGATCAGATGGCCGTGCACATCCCGCTTTCGCCGGAAGCGCAGGTTGAGGCGTCTGTGCTGATGCTGAGCTCGCACAACATCCTTTCGCCGGCGAACGGTTACCCGCTCGCGGTTCCGACGCAGGATATGGTGCTTGGGCATCTATTACATGACGAAGGCGAAGCCACAGGCCAAGGGCGAAGGGCGCGCGTTCGGCTCTACCGAAGAAGTGGTCATGGCGCTCGATGCCGGCGAAGTGGAATTGCTCACGCCGATCCGCATGCGCTACACGCGGCGAAGTGATCGATCTGACCAACGCTTACGACGATCAGGACGTCTCGCACACCGAGCCCGTCACTCTCGAACAAGCAGTTCCTGCACACCACCGTCGGCCGCGTGATCTTCAACGATCACCTCCCTTCGGACATGCCGTTCATCAACGGCCTGCTCAAGAAGAAGGGCGTTCAGGCTCTTGTGCAGTATGTGCTACTTGCGCTTTGGCCTCGAGAAGACGGTGTTGATGCTCGACAGCTTGAAGGAACTTGGCTTCCTCTACGCGACGAAGTCCGGCGTCTCCATCGGCATCAGCGACATGGTCATCCCGAGCGTCAAGTCCAAGCTGGTGGATGCCGCCGAGCACGAGGTCGTCAAAGTCCAGCAGCAGTATCTGGATGGCGCGATCACCAACGGCGAACGCTATAACAAAGTCATCGCCATCTGGAGCGACGTCACCGAAAAAGTGGCGGACGAAATGTTCAAGGCTCTCGAAGAGCAGGACAAGCAAGGCGTGATCAACCCGGTCTACGTCATGGCGGACTCCGGCGCTCGCGGCTCGAAACAGCAGATTCGCCAGCTTTCCGGAATGCGCGGATTGATGGCGAAGCCTTCGGGCGAAGTCATCGAAACGCCGATCACGTCGAATTTCCGCGAGGGTCTCACCGTGCTGCAGTACTTCATCTCCACGCACGGCGCCCGCAAGGGTTTGGCCGATACCGCGCTCAAGACCGCCGATTCCGGCTATCTCACGCGGCGTCTGGTTGACGTGGCGCAGGACGTAATCATCAATGAATTCGACTGCGGCACGGCCGACGGCATTTACGTCGAGCCGATTCTCGAAGCCGGCGTCGAAGTCGAGCCGTTGCGCGATCGCGTGGTTGGCCGCGTCTCGCTCGAGAAGATCAAGGACTACGAAGGCAACGTGATCGTCGAGATCAACCAGGAGATCACCGAAGAACTGGCGAACACGATTCAGGCGGCGGGCATCGAGCGCGTGAAGATTCGCTCCGTGCTCACTTGCGAATCCCGCCGCGGCGTGTGCGCGCCGTTGCTATGGCCGCAACCTGGCCACGGGGCGCTTCGTCGAGATGGGCGAGGCCGTCGGCGTGATCGCCGCGCAGTCCATCGGCGAACCCGGCACGCAGCTCACCATGCGCACGTTCCACATCGGCGGCACGGCTACTCGCGTCACCGAGCAGTCGAAGGTCGAGGCCCGCAACAACGGCTTCGTGAAGTTCATCGATCTGAAGGTCGTCGAGGGCCGCGGCAAGACCATCGTCGTCGATGAACCGCTCCGGCTTGATCGCTGTGGTCGACGAAAAGGGCCGCGAGAAGGAACGCCACCACGTGGTTTACGGCGCGCGCGTCCAGGTCGAAGAGGGGCAGCCGGTTACCGTCGGCCAGACCATGGTCGAGTGGGATCCGTACACCTTCTCGATCCTTACGGAATCCGGCGGCACGATCGAATTCAAGGACCTGCAGCCCGGGCATCACGATCGAAGAGCAGGTGGACGAGGTGACCGGTCTTTCGCAGTTGGTCGTCACGCTGCCGCCGGGCGACGAAAAGCACCAGCCCACCATCTGGTGCGCGATTCGCAGGGCCGCGCTAAGCAAGAAGTACCTGATGCCCTCACGTGCTCACTTGATGGTTGCCGATGGCGATGAAGTTCAGCCGGGCGACGTGCTCGCGAAGATTCCGCGCGAAACCACGAAGACCAAGGACATCACGGGCGGTCTCCCGCGCGTCGTCGAACTCTTCGAAACGCGCAAGCCGCGCGATCCGGCGGTCATCAGCGAAATCGACGGCGTGGTGAAGTACGGCGAAATCGCCAAGGGCCAGCGCAAGATCTACGTCGAAAGCGAAGATGGGCGCACTGTGAAGGAATACTCGATTCCGCGCGGCGTGCACATCAACGTGCAGGAAGGCGAGCACGTTCGCGCCGGTGAGGCGCTGATCGACGGTCCGCTCAACCCGCACGACATTCTCGCCGTCCTCGGCGAAAAGTACACGCAGGCCTACCTGGTGAACTCCGATGCAGGAGGTTTACCGCCTGCAAGGGCGTGAACATCAACGACAAGCACATCGAGACCATCGTCCGGCAGATGATGCGCTGGGTGAAGGTGGAGGACGTGGGCGATACCACGTTCCTGCTCGAAGAGCAGATCGACAAGTTCCGCTTCCGCGAGGAGAACGACCGCGTCATCCGCGAAGGTGGCCGTCCTGCAACAGGGCGTCCGCTGCTCCTCGGTATCACCAAGGCATCGCTCTCGACCGATTCGTTCATCTCCGCGGCGAGCTTCCAGGAGACCACCCGCGTCCTTACCGAAGCGGCGATCTCCGGAAAGGTCGATTACCTGCGCGGCCTGAAGGAGAACGTCATCATGGGCCGCCTGATTCCCGCGGGTACGGGTCTTGAGCGCTATCGCAATATCCAGCTCCTTACCGAATTTCCGAAGGAGGAGCCGCATGCCGGAGGAGCCCGAACTCACGCCGGAAGAAGCTGCGGCGCTCGACTTCCTGCGGAAGGATACGGACGCGGTCGCCGAAGGCTAGCCAAACTAGCTGCAAATTACGAGAGGGCGCAGTTCGCTGCGCCCTCTTTTTGTGTGCCGAGCAGGGTCGAAAATCACCTTCCGGCCGAGTTGGCGGGTTGCGAATTTGGTAGTTCGACTTGGTAGCCGAGTTTGCGGAGTTGACGGATCCTTCTGGCGGTGCGTACTTGCCGAGATTGTTTGGTAACCGCTGGACGGTGTTCCTGGTAACGGACTGCTTGGTGCAGGATCAACCAGATCAACCGACACTGTCGATGGGCAATGGCCGCAATGACTTGGTGATGTGCTAGGCGCGGGACCGAGCGCTGATAAACAATTTCGAAGATACTTCCTTTGACCTTCACGGCGGCATTCGCGGCCTTCGAGGATGCGCCCGGCCTTGGTCGCGAAATCCGGGTCGCGTGCAAAGATCCAACTGCGATGTCGCCAAGGGCGGAGCGCATCGGCGCTGAGCCAGCGCCACAGGGTTGCCCCGCTGATCTCCGCCACCAATCGCTGGGTGATCACTTCACGTCGTATCTCGGAAAGAGAGAGTCGCGACAGCGGCAGCTGCAATCGATAGGGGAGCTCACAGGCGAGAGCTTTCACCTGGACGACGACGCCGGGGGGGAAAGTGGGCGGGTCGCCCGCCCCGAGGCTGTGCCTCGAGGCCGGGAAGCCGCGCGAGAGCAAATCGCTTGCGCCATTTGCTGACAATCTGGCGGGGCGTGTCCAACCGAGCAGCGATGACATCGTTGGAGAACCCTTCGGCCGCGAGTAGCACGATCTTCGCTCGAATAACTTCGCAATACGGTGACGTATATTGGCGAACCTGAGTCTCCAGGATGGTGCGTTCTTCCTTAGAGAGAACTATCGAGAATGGGCTTTCCCTGGGCATGAGAGAGCGATCTCCTCATGCCGAGTTTATCAAAACCTAGTCTGCGCAGCTATTTAATACGTCATCGTATTTGTGAAATGGAGTACTTAGCCAGGGTCACGGGCTATCGCCGCTCCCCAGGGGGAAGACAACGACGCCCAATTATTCGCTCAAACACGCAGGCTCCGCATCAGACATGTTCACGGCTTCGACTTTTCCAATGCTCAGTTCGACCTCGCCGCTGCAAGCCCTTTGTATTCTTCCTCGACGCTAAGTGATTTTCATAAAGTTTCGCGGGCAGGCCCTAATAGGACATGTTCAACAGCCAGGAGGTGAAAGTCCTCTTCACAACGTGATGGACGTGAAGCGATAGCGAAGCGCAAGGGCGTCGCCGTAAGGCGGGGTCTGAAAGAAGCGTCGAGCAAAGACGCGAGCCGATGGACAAGAGCTGGATTGGAGGCAGACGGTGCCGGACGAGTGGGCAATGGACCAACGAAGTCCGTATCCATCACAGGCACTGGTTGTAAATCCGGCGGTTGCGCGTCGAAGGCGACCGGACTTAGCTCGGGAGATCTGCCGTTAGTCTCGGAATCGGGACTGAGAGTGGAGCGATTCACTCTGACCGTGCAGCAGAAGTCAGCAGCGGGCGTAGCACATGCCGCTTATTTGGCGCAATTAGAGTGGTTTGCGGCGCCTGTTGAACGATAGGAAGCCCCGTTGCATTCTCGCCCGCTTCGAAATCGCCTGCCTTGTAAAATGCTGTAGTCGCATTTGCGCCGCGCAAGCTTATGCCAACGAACCCTCCGCAAACACTGCACGAACACGAGAGCGCATCTCCCTCCGAGGCGCAACTCCAGAAGCTGATCGAAATCATCTCGCGGTCCCAACAGGGCTTTCGCGAGTTGATCGATCATCTTGACCAGGCCGTTTTTACACTCACACTTGAAGGCGAAATCCGCGTAGCCAATGCGCGCTTTTCCGAGATTATGGGAATGCCATTTGCGGACCTGATCGGTCACAACCTCTCTGAATTTGTTGCGTCGCCGGCGCCCGAGGACATCGCCAGGGAATTACCCGGTTTTTTGAATGCCGGGGCTTGGTCTGGTCGCGTGCCCATCCAGCTAAGACGCACCAGGGCGACGTTCTATTTCGATTGCTACCTGCATGCGATTGCCGAAGCAGGGCGAGAGGTGGTTGTGAGCGGATGGGCGCGAGATGTTACGGTGCTGCGCGATAGCCAACTGCGCTCAATAGAGCTATTTGAATCGCTTCACGAAGGCATTCTCTTCAGCACGCCCGACGGCCAAATCCTCGATGCGAATCCTGCGCTCGTTCGTATGCTGGGTTATGCGTCGAAAGAAGAGTTGCAAGGTCGTAACCTCAGCGAGATGTATGCGGACCCGTCGCACCGCTCGACGTTGATCACGGAAATCGACAAGGTCGGATCCGTGCAGGACGTTGAGATTGCCCTTATACGCAAGGAAGGAAGGCAGATCCGATGCCTCGGCTCTGCGCGGGGAATCCGCGACGCCTCGGGCGGGCTCATTCGGATTCAGACCACGCTTCGCGACGTCACCGAGCAGCGGCTGATGGAGCACGAGCTTCACAAAGAGCGAGAGTTTGGACGCCGACTGATCGCCTGCTTCCCGGACGTGATTGCGCTGCTCGATACCGAGAGTCGCTTTACATACGTGAGCGAGAGTGTCCGTTCGGTTTTGGGGCAGCCGGCCAGTTTTTTCATCGGTCAGCGGCTCGGTTCGAATTCCCAGCCAGAGGACCGGGCGAAGCTCGACGCTATGATGCAGAGCCTCCTTTCCGGCGCGTCCGTGCGCGGTCAGGTGGAGGTGCAGGCGCCTCATGCCGATGGGTCGCGGAGATCATTTCGCATCAGTGCCGCTCCACTTCTGGATGAGGAAGGGCAAATCACCGGAATCGTCACTTCTGGCCGGGATGTTACGGAGTCCAATCTTCTCGACCGCCAGCTGGCTGATCGGGAAAAGTTCACGGCGATGGGGCAGATGCTTGCCGGTGCCGCGCACGAACTGAATAATCCGCTCACGGCAATTCTCGGTGTCAGCGATTTGCTTACGGAGGGCGATCACGACGAACTGACGAAGCGTCAGGCGGGTCTGATTTTGAAGCAGGCCCGTCGCGCAGCGGATATTGTTCAAAATCTTCTCGCATTCTCCCGACCCCGCGCGAGCGGGCTTCTGCCGCTTCGTATAGAAGACGTAATCCACCATATTGTTCACGCCCAGCGCGCCGAATTCGAAAAGAAGCGGATCACTGTAACGGTCGAAGCGGCACCCGGAATGCCGCCGGTCGAAGCGGATCGCAAGCTACTTACGCAAGTGTTCTCCAACATCGTTGTCAATGCCGAGCAGGCGATTTCGGCTGCCAAACCGGCCGGCACGATCGCGGTCGCGATTAAATCTGCTGGCGACCGAGTCTGCATCACTTTTGAAAATGACGGGCCGCCTATTCCCGCAGAGATTTTAGGGAAACTGTTCGATCCTTTTTTTACAACGAGGCGTCCCGGTGGCGGCAGCGGCCTCGGTCTGACGATCTGCCTCGCCATCGTGAAAGATCACGGCGGCAGTATCGAGGTCGAGTCGCCGCAGTCCGGTGGCGTAGCGTTTCGCGTTTATCTGCCTGCTGCGAGCAGCTATGCCGCGAAGGCGAAGTCAATCGCGAATGCGCTATCGCCTAAGGCGGAGTCACAAGCACGGCAAGACGGCAGCCAAGGGCACGTGGAAATGCCGGCAAAGCCAAGAGGCGGCGTGTCCAGGATTATTCCAGCGCTCGCGGGCCACTCGATTGTCGTCGTGGACGATGAAGAGAGCATCTTGGAAATCGTGGAAGATGGGTTGTCGGCGCGCGGCCTTAAGGTCGCCGGCTTTTCGAAAGCCCAGGAAGCGCTGGCGCACCTGGAAGAGAATCCTTGCGAAGTGGTTCTTTGCGATTTCAATATGCCCGGTATGAAGGGCAGCGAACTGTTCGAGCGGGTTCTCGCAAAACATGGCCAGAGTGCGCCTCGCTTCATTTTTATGACGGGCGAACTTGTCGAGTCCGAGACGATTGCCGCGCTGCGCGAGCAGGGTGCACTGACGCTGCAAAAGCCATTTCACATTCCCGCCGTTGCGGGCCTTCTGCTAAGGATCTTCCAGCCGCAAAGCTGAATAGGGCCCGCCGCTTTTTTCATAAACCAGGCGTTGCATTGCCTACAGTGTTTGCAGTAGTCTCGCGCGCAACGGAAGTCTCTCTCCAAAGGAGGTCACCGTGTCCAAGACCGTCCCGTGGTACGCGGAAAAGGATATCGTCTATCACGACAATAATCGCTGCCCTCAGGCGCAGGATATTCCAGCAACCAAGCGTCATCCGGGCATATTGAAATCGCAAAGAACCACTTCGCAAGGATTCTCTTCCAGGTGCGCCAGCGCTCCTGGGCTTTCGAAAAGCCGGCGACCTTAAGGCCGCGCGCCGACAACCCATCTTCCACGATTTCCAAGATGCTCTCTTCATCGTCCACGACGACAATCGAGTGGCCCGCGAGCGCTGGAATAATCCTGGACACGCCGCCTCTTGGCTTTGCCGGCATTTCCACGTGCCCTTGGCTGCCGTCTTGCCGTGCTTGTGACTCCGCCTTAGGCGATAGCGCATTCGCGATAGATTCGCCTTCAGACGCATAGCTGCTCGCGGCCGGCAGATAAACGCGAAACGCTACGCCACCGGACTGCGGCGACTCGACCTCGATACTGCCGCCGTGATCTTTCACGATGGCGAGGCAGATCGTCAGACCGAGGCCGCTGCCGCCACCGGGACGCCTGAGTTGTAAAAAAAGGATCGAACAGTTTCCCTAAAATCTCTGCGGGAATAGGCGGCCCGTCATTTTCAAAAGTGATGCAGACTCGGTCGCCAGCAGATTTAATCGCGACCGCGATCGTGCCGGCCGGTTTGGCAGCCGAAATCGCCTGCTCGGCATTGACAACGATGTTGGAGAACACTTGCGTAAGTAGCTTGCGATCCGCTTCGACCGGCGGCATTCCGGGTGCCGCTTCGACCGTTACAGTGATCCGCTTCTTTTCGAATTCGGCGCGCTGGGCGTGAACAATATGGTGGATTACGTCTTCTATACGAAGCGGCAGAAGCCCGCTCGCGCGGGGTCGGGAGAATGCGAGAAGATTTTGAACAATATCCGCTGCGCGACGGGCCTGCTTCAAAATCAGACCCGCCTGACGCTTCGTCAGTTCGTCGTGATCGCCCTCCGTAAGCAAATCGCTGACACCGAGAATTGCCGTGAGCGGATTATTCAGTTCGTGCGCGGCACCGGCAAGCATCTGCCCCATCGCCGTAAACTTTCCCCGATCAGCAGGCTGCGCAGTGGAGAAGAATCAGGACTCCGTAACTAGCCGCCCGGGAGCCTGGCAGTTCCGGTGATTTGCCCTTCCTCATGCAAAAGTGGAGCGGCGCTAAAGATAGAAATGATCTCCGCGACCCATCGGCATGAGGCGCCTGCACCTCCACCTGACCGCGCACGGACGCGCCGGAAAGGAGGCTCTGGACATAGCGTCGAGCTTCGCCCGGTCCTCTGGCTGGGAATTCGAACCGAGCCGCTGACCGATGAAAAAACTGGCCGGCTGCCCCAAAACCGAACGGACACTCTCGCTCACGTATGTAAGACGACTCTCGGTATCGGAGCAGCGCAATCACGTCCGGGAAGCAGGCGATAAAGTCTGCGTCCAAACTCTCGCTCTTTGTGAAGCTCGTGCTCCATCAGCCGCTGCTCGGTGACGTCGCGAAGCGTGGTCTGAATCCGAATGAGCCCGCCCGAGGCGTCGCGGATTCCCCGCGCAGAGCCGAGGCATCGGATCTGCCTTCCTTCCTTGCGTATAAGGGCAATCTCAACGTCCTGCACGGATCCGACCTTGTCGATTTCCGTGATCAACGTCGAGCGGTGCGACGGTTCCGCATTACATCTCGCTGAGGTTCAGACCTTTTGCAACTCTTCTTTCGACGCATAACCCAGCATACGAACGAGCGCAGGATTCGCATCGAGGATTTGGCCGTGAGCAGTGCTGAAGAGAATGCCTTCGTGAAGCGATTCAAATAGCTCTATTGAGCGCAGTTGGCTATCGCGCAGCACCGTAACATCTCGCGCCCATCCGCTCACAACCACCTCTCGCCCTGCTTCGGCAATCGCATGCAGGTAGCAATCGAAATAGAACGTCGCCCTGGTGCGTCTTAGCTGGATGGGCACGCGACCAGACCAAGCCCCGGCATTCAAAAAACCGGGTAATTCCCTGGCGATGTCCTCGGGCGCCGGCGACGCAACAAATTCAGAGAGGTTGTGACCGATCAGGTCCGCAAATGGCATTCCCATAATCTCGGAAAAGCGCGCATTGGCTACGCGGATTTCGCCTTCAAGTGTGAGTGTAAAAACGGCCTGGTGGCAGAATGATCGATCAACTCGCGAAAGCCCTGTTGGGACCGCGAGATGATTTCGATCAGCTTCTGGAGTTGCGCCTCGGAGGGAGATGCGCTCTCGTGTTCGTGCAGTGTTTGCGGAGGGTTCGTTGGCATAAGCTTGCGCGGCGCAAATGCGACTACAGCATTTTACAAGGCAGGCGATTTCGAAGCGGGCGAGAATGCAACGGGGCTTCCTATCGTTCAACAGGCGCCGCAAACCACTCTAATTGCGCCAAATAAGCGGCATGTGCTACGCCCGCTGCTGACTTCTGCTGCACGGTCAGAGTGAATCGCTCCACTCTCAGTCCCGATTCCGAGACTAACGGCAGATCTCCCGAGCTAAGTCCGGTCGCCTTCGACGCGCAACCGCCGGATGCCAACCAGTGCCTGTGATGGATACGGACTTCGTTGGTCCATTGCCCACTCATCCAGCACCGTCTCCCTCCAATCCAGCTCTTGTCCATCGGCTCGCGTCTTTGCTCGACGCTTCTTTCAGACCCCGCCTTACGGCGACGCCCTTGCGCTTCGCTATCGCTTCACGTGCGCCAGTTGTAAGAGGACTTTCACCTCCTGGCTGTTGAACATGTCCTATTAGGGCCTGCCCGCGAAACTTTATGAAAATCACTTAGCGTCGAGGAAGAATACAAAGGGCTTGCAGCGGCGAGGTCGAACTGAGCATTGGAAAAGTCGAAGCCGTGAACATGTCTGATGCGGAGCCTGCGTGTTTGAGCGAATAATTGGGCGTCGTTGTCTTCCCCCAGGGGGAGCGGCGATAGCCCGTGACCCTGGCTAAGTACTCCATTTCACAAATACGATGACGTATTAAATAGCTGCGCAGACTGGTTCTGATAAACTCGGCATGAGGAGATCGCTCTCTCATGCCCAGGGAAAGCCAATTCTCGATAGTTCTTTCTAAGGAAGAACGCACCATCCTGGAGACTCAGGTTCGCCAATATACGTCACCGTATTGCGAAGTTATTCGAGCGAAGATCGTGCTACTCGCGGCCGAAGGGTTCTCCAACGATGTCATCGCTGCTCGTTGGACACGCCCCGCCAGATTGTCAGCAAATGGCGCAAGCGATTTGCTCTCGCGCGGCTTCCCGGCCTCGAGGCACAGCCTCGGGGCGGGCGACCCGCCCACTTCCCCCCCCGGCGTCGTCGTCCAGGTGAAAGCTCTCGCCTGTGAGCTCCCCTATCGATTGCAGCTGCCGCTGTCGCGACTCTCTCTTTCCGAGATACGACGTGAAGTGATCACCCAGCGATTGGTGGCGGAGATCAGCGGGGCAACCCTGTGGCGCTGGCTCAGCGCCGATGCGCTCCGCCCTTGGCGACATCGCAGTTGGATCCTGCACGCGACCCGGATTTCGCGACCAAGGCCGGGCGCATCCTCGAAGGCCGCGAATGCCGCCGTGAAGGTCAAAGGAAGTATCTTCGAAATTGTTTATCAGCGCTCGGTCCCGCGCCTAGCACATCACCAAGTCATTGCGGCCATTGCCCATCGACAGTGTCGGTTGATCTGGTTGATCCTGCACCAAGCAGTCCGTTACCAGGAACACCGTCCAGCGGTTACCAAACAATCTCGGCAAGTACGCACCCCCAAATCATCCGTCAACTCCGCAAACTCGGCTACCAAGTCGAACTACCAAATTCGCAACCCGCCAACTGGGCCGGAAGGTGATTTTCGACCCTGCTCGGCACACAAAAAGAGGGCGCAGCGAACTGCGCCCTCTCGTAATTTGCAGCTAGTTTGGCTAGCCTTCCGCGACCGCGTCGGTATCCTTGCGCAAGAAATCCAGCGCCGCGGCTTCCTCCGGCGTGAGTTGGGGCTCTTCCGGCTCCGGCTCTTCTTTCGGAAGCTCGGTGAGGAACTGAATATTGCGGTAACGGTCAAGTCCTGTACCTGCGGGAATCAGCCGGCCCATGATGACGTTTTCCTTCAGGCCGCGCAGATAATCGACCTTACCGGAAATCGCCGCTTCGGTCAGGACGCGGGTGGTCTCCTGGAAGCTCGCCGCGGAAATGAACGAATCGGTCGAGAGCGAAGCTTTGGTGATTCCCAGCAGCAGCGGCCGCCCGGTCGCCGGACGACCGCCGTCGTGAATCACGCGGTCGTTCTCTTCGCGGAAGCGGAATTTATCGACCTGCTCTTCGAGAAGGAACGGCGTGTCGCCCACGTCTTCCACCTTCACCCAGCGCATCATCTGCCGGACGATGGTTTCGATGTGCTTGTCGTTGATGTTCACGCCCTGCAGCCGGTAAACCTCCTGCATCCGAGTTCACCAGGTAGGCCTGCGTGTACTTTTCGCCGAGCACCGCGAGCAAGTCGTGCGGATTGAGCGGGCCGTCAATCAGCGGCTCGCCGGCGCGAACGTGCTCGCCTTCCTGCACGTTGATGTGTACGCCGCGTGGAATCGAGTATTCCTTGATGGTACGGCCATCTTCGCTCTCGACGTAAATCCTGCGCTGACCCTTGACGATTTCGCCGTATTTCACCACGCCATCGATTTCGCTGATGACAGCCGGATCTTTCGGCTTGCGCGTTTCGAAGAGCTCGACCACGCGCGGCAGACCGCCGGTGATGTCTTTCGTTTTGGTGGTTTCGCGCGGGATCTTCGCGAGCACGTCTCCCGGCTGCACTTCATCTCCATCCGCGACCATCAAGTGAGCGCGCGAAGGCATGAGGTACTTTCTTGCGCACGCGGCCCGCTGAATCGCGCACCTGAATCGCCGGCTGGTGCTTTTCGTCTCCCGGAGGCAGCGTAACCACGAGCTGCGAAAGGCCGGTGACTTCGTCCACCTGCTCTTCAATGGTGATTCCGGATTGCAGGTCCTTGAATTCCACCGTGCCGCCCGTCTCGGTGAGAATCGAGAAGGTGTACGGATCCCATTCGACCATGGTCTGGCCAACGGTGACTGGCTGGCCATCTTCCACCTTGAGGCGCGCGCCGTAAACCACGTGGTGGCGCTCTTTCTCGCGGCCCTTTTCGTCAACCACGGCGATCAAGCCGGAACGGTTCATGGCAATGAAAGTCTTGCCGCGGCCCTCGACCACTTTCAGGTCAATGAACTTCACGAAGCCGTTGTTCTTGGCGTCGACTTTGGATTGTTCGGTAACGCGCGTCGCCGTTCCGCCGATGTGGAACGTCCGCATGGTCAGCTGCGTGCCCGGTTCGCCGATGGACTGCGCGGCAATCACGCCCACCGCTTCGCCCATCTCTACGAAGCGTCCGCTCGCCAGGTTGCGGCCGTAGCAGCGCGCGCAAACGCCGCGGCGGGATTCGCAGGTCAGCACGGAGCGAATCTTCACGCGCTCGATGCCCGCCGCTTGAATCGCGTTGGCCAGCTCCTCGGTGATTTCCTGGTTGACCTCGACGATGACGTTGCCTTCGTAGTCTTTGATTTTCTCGAGCGAAACGCGGCCAATCACGCGATCGCGCAGCGGCTCGACTTCAACGCCGGCTTCGAGAATCGGTTCCACGTAAATGCCATCCGCGGTGCCGCAGTCGAATTCGTTGATGATGACGTCCTGCGCCACGTCAACCAGACGGCGCGTCAGGTAGCCGGAGTCGGCGGTCTTGAGCGCGGTATCCGCCAAGCCCTTACGCGCGCCGTGCGTCGAGATGAAGTATTGCAGCACGGTCAATCCTTCGCGGAAGTTCGAGGTGATGGGCGTCTCGATGACTTCGCCGGAAGGCTTGGCCATCAATCCGCGCATGCCGGAAAGCTGGCGAATCTGCTGCTTCGATCCGCGCGCGCCGGAGTCGGCCATGACGTAGATCGGGTTGATGATGCCCTCTTTGTCCTGATCTTCGAGGGCCTTGAACATTTCGTCGGCCACTTTTTCGGTCACGTCGCTCCAGATGGCGATGACTTTGTTGTAGCGCTCGCCGTTGGTGATCGCGCCATCGAGATATTGCTGCTGCACTTTCACCACTTCGTGCTCGGCGTTATCCACCAGCTTGGCTTTGTCGCCCGGAATGACCATGTCGCTGATGCCGATGGAAATGCCGGCCTTGGTGGCGTAGAGGAAGCCAAGCTCCTTGAGCTTGTCGAGCATCATCACGGTCTTCTCCAGGCCAAAGCGCAGGTAGCAATACTGCACCAGAGCTGCTGAACGCCCTTCTTCTTGAGCAAGCCATTGATGAACGGCATCTCCGGCGGC
Source organism: uncultured Acidobacteriota bacterium (assembly GCA_963753205.1). Lineage (GTDB taxonomy): Bacteria > Acidobacteriota > Terriglobia > Acidiferrales > UBA7541 > Palsa-295. The sequence continues at coordinate 326,566 of CAVWBL010000018.1, forward strand.
AGATGGTCGTTGAAGATCACGCGGCCGACGGTGGTCTGCAGAAATTGCTTGTTCAGCGTCACCGGCTCGGTGTGCGAAACGTCCTGATCGTCATACGCCTTGGTCAGATCCATCACTTCGCCGCTGTAGCGCAAGCGGATCGGCGTGAGCAGCTCCACTTCGCCCGTTTCCAGCGCCATGATCACTTCTTCGGTCGAGCCGAACGCGCGGCCTTCGCCCTTGGCCCCGGCTTGGACTTGGTCAGGTAATAAATTCCGAGCACCATGTCCTGCGTCGGCACGGCCAGCGGATAGCCATTCGCGGGAGAAAGGATGTTGTGCGAGCTGAGCATGAGCACGGACGCTTCCACCTGCGCTTCCGGCGAAAGCGGAATGTGCACGGCCATCTGGTCGCCGTCAAAGTCCGCGTTGAACGCGGTGCAAACCAGCGGATGGATGCGAATCGCTTTGCCTTCCACCAGCACCGGCTCGAACGCCTGAATGCCCAGGCGGTGTAGCGTAGGAGCGCGGTTGAGCAGCACCGGATGCTCGCGAATCACTTCTTCGAGAATGTCCCAAACGATCGATTCCTGCGCCTCGACCAGCTCCTTAGCCTGCTTGATGGTGGTGCAATGGCCCGCCGCTTCGAGCCGGTGATAGATGAACGGCTTGAAAAGCTCGAGCGCCATTTTCTTCGGCAGGCCGCACTGGTGCAGCTTGAGTTCGGGCCCGACGACGATGACCGAACGGCCGGAATAGTCCACGCGCTTGCCAAGCAGGTTCTGGCGGAAACGGCCCTGCTTGCCTTTGAGCGTATCGGAAAGCGACTTGAGCGGGCGGTTGTTGGTTCCGCGCAGCACGCGGCCGCGGCGGCCGTTGTCGAACAGCGCGTCCACGGCTTCCTGCAGCATGCGCTTTTCGTTGCGCACGATCACGTCGGGCGCGTGCAAGTTCCATCAGCTTCTTCAGCCGGTTATTGCGGTTGATCACGCGGCGATAGAGATCGTTCAAATCGGAAGTGGCAAAACGGCCGCCATCGAGAGGCACCAGCGGACGCAACTCCGGCGGCAGCACCGGAATCACATCCAGAATCATCCACTCCGGCTTGTTGCCGCTCTTGCGGAACGATTCCAGCACTTTCAGGCGCTTGGCGTAATTTGATCCGCTTCTGCAGGCTCGGATCGGTCTTCATTTTTTCGCGCAGCTCTTCGGAAAGCTTCTCGACGTCCACGCGGCGCAGAAGTTCCTTGATCGCTTCCGCGCCCATGCCCGCGCGGAACTTGCCGGCGAAATCCTTCTGCAGTTCGCGGAGCTTCTCCTCGGGAAGCATATCTTTCTCCTTGATTCCCGGCACTTCGCCCGCATCGATGCAGACGAACGTCTCGAAATAAAGGATGTGCTCGAGGTCGCGCATGGTGATGTCCAGCAGGTAGCCGATGCGGCTGGGCAGACCCTTGAAGAACCACACGTGCGAGCAGGGCGAAGCCAGCTCGATGTGGCCCAGGCGCTCGCGGCGAACTTTGCTCAGCGTGACTTCCACGCCGCACTTGTCGCAAATGACGCCGCGGTGCTTCATGCGCTTGTACTTGCCGCACAAGCATTCCCAGTCGGTCACCGGGCCGAAAATCTTGGCGCAGAACAGGCCGTCGCGTTCCGGCTTGAAGGTGCGGTAATTGATGGTTTCCGGCTTGGTTACTTCGCCATGCGACCACGACCGGATTTTTTCAGGACTCGCCAGGCTGATGCGAATGGAATCGAAATCCGCAATCTGGCTGGCGCGATCATAAGGGCTAGAACGATACAAGGGCTGACCTCCTGCCCCGGCTATGCCGGGACAAAGAATCTAAGAACGTGGTGCGCTCCCGCGACGAGAAAAGGCGCGGGCGCGAATTAGTCCGCCGCTTCCGCCTTCTCCAGCTGCGGCTTCTGCCGCTTCATCAACTCCACATCCAGGCACAGCGACTGCAATTCGCGAACGAGCACGTTGAACGATTCGGGCACGCCGGGTTCGATTCCCGGCTCGCCCTTCACGATGGCCTCGTAAATCTTGGCGCGGCCGTAGACGTCGTCGGATTTCGCGGTGAGCAGTTCCTGCAGAATGTGCGCCGCGCCGTAAGCTTCGAGCGCCCACACTTCCATTTCTCCGAAGCGCTGTCCGCCGAACTGCGCTTTTCCGCCGAGCGGCTGCTGCGTGATCAGCGAGTACGGGCCGATGGAACGCGCGTGAATCTTGTCGTCGACCAAGTGCGACAGCTTGAGCATGTAGATGTAGCCGACGGTGACGTTCTGCGCGAACTCATCGCCGGTCATGCCGTCGTACAGCGTGATCTTGCCGTCTCCGGCAGCTCGGTGAACTTCAGCAGGTGCCGGATGTCGTCTTCGCGCGCGCCGTCGAATACCGGCGTGGCGAACGGAACGCCTTCGCGGAAGTTGTGCGCCGACGTCGAGCGAACGTCTCGTCGTCGAGATCGATGAGCGTCTTCCAAACGGAAGTCGGGCCGAACGCGTCCTTGAACCATTTCCGAACCGCTTCGCGCGCGCGCTTCTGCGTCGAGCAGCTTGCCGATCTGCGCGCCCAGTTCCTTCGACGCCCAGCCGAGGTGCGTCTCGAGAATCTGGCCGACGTTCATACGCGAAGGAACGCCGAGCGGATTGAGCACGATTTCCATCGGCGTGCCGTCCGGCATGTAAGGCATGTCTTCCTTCGGGAACGATGCGCGCGATCACGCCCTTGTTGCCGTGGCGTCCGGCCATTTTGTCGCCGACGGAAAGCTTGCGCTTCATGGCGATGTAGACTTTCACCAGCTTGATGACGCCCGGCGGCAGTTCGTCGCCCTTCTTCAGCTTGCCGATGCGCTCGTCGGTGATCTTGCGCAGCACATCGATCTGCCGCGAGGTCATTTCCTCGATCTCATCGATCTTCTCGATGAGCAGCGGATCCTTGTCATTCAGGCGCAGGCGCTTCAGGTTGCGCGTGGAGATTTTCTCGAGAATGTCGCGCGTCAGCTCGGTGCCCTTGGTCAGCAGGCGCTTGTTGGTGCGCTCGTCGTGCAGGTCGGCGACGAGCTTCTGGCCGCCCAGCAGATCGTTCAAGCGCTTCAGGCGCTCGTCGGTGAGAATGCGGATTTCGTCGGCGAGGTTCTTTTCGAGCTTGGCGACGTGCGCGGCTTCGATGGCCTTGTGGCGCTCGTCCTTCTCCGCGCCCTTGCGGCAGAAGATCTTCACGTCCACGATGGTGCCCTCGATGCCCGGCGGGCAGTAGAGCGAAGCGTCGCGAACGTCTCCGGCCTTTTCGCCGAAGATCGCGCGCAGCAGCTTTTCTTCCGGCGTCAGCGTGGTTTCGCCCTTGGGCGTCACTTTGCCGACGAGAATGTCTCCCGGCTTCACCGTGGCGCCGATGCGGATCACGCCGCTTTCATCGAGATTGCGCAGGAAGCTCTCGTTGATGTTGGGAATGTCGCGCGTGATTTCTTCGGGACCGAGTTTCGTATCGCGCGCCTCGATTTCGTACTCCTCGATGTGAATCGAAGTGTAGTAATCCTCCTCGCACCAGCTTTTCGCTGACGAGAATGGCGTCTTCGAAGTTGTACCCGCGCCACGGCAGGAACGCGACCAGCACGTTGCGGCCAAGGGCCAGTTCGCCGCGATCCGTGCAAGGTCCGTCGGCCAGCACTTGCCCCTGCTTCACGCGGTCGCCCGCGCGGACCAGCGGCTTCTGGCTGATGCAGGTGTTCTGGTTCGACCGCTTGAACTTCGTCAGCAGGTAAATGTCCGAGCCGACTTCGCGGCTGAGCACGCCGGACTGGTCGGATTCGACGCGCACGATGACGCGCTCCGAATCCACCTGGTCGACGATGCCGTCGCGGCGGCACACGATCACCGCGCCCGAATCGCGCGCCGTCACGCGCTCCATGCCCGTTCCGACCAGCGGCGCTTCGCCCTTGATCAGCGGCACGGCCTGGCGCTGCATGTTCGAACCCATCAACGCGCGGTTCGCGTCGTCGTTCTCGAGGAACGGGAATCAAGCTCGCGGCCACCGATACCAGCTGCTTCGGCGAAACGTCGATGTAATCCACTTCTTCGCGGCTCTTCAGCACGAAGTTACCGGCCTGGCGGCAGTTGACGAGTTCGGTGGTGATCGCCGCTTTTCGTCGAGCGAAGCATTGGCCTGCGCGACCACGTAGCGGTCTTCTTCCCACGCCGAAAGATAGAAGCAATACGGCTCGGCGGTGATGTGCCGCCGCTTCAGTTCCTCGTTCGTCGGCATCCACCTTTTCCTTTTCGACGATTTCGTCCGGCCTTGAATTCGCTGTCGCCCGAGTTCACGATCTGCACGAAATCAATCACGCGGCCGCCCTTCACTTTGCGATAGGGCGACTCGATAAATCCGAACTCATTAGCAATACGTAATCTGAACCAAGTGAAAAAAACATA
>CAVWBL010000019.1:0-260078 GCA_963753205.1 uncultured Acidobacteriota bacterium
ACTCGGCGTCGGCCAGCACCAGCCCGATGCGCGTTTGCTCGGAAGCCGCTTCGACGACCGCGGGCAAATTGGCACAATCGTTCCACGGGCCGCGTCGCGCGATCTGCGACAACAGGAACTGCTGATCCAGATCCACCACGACCACCCACTTCAACCAGTGCCGCCAGGGCAGCGGTTTTTGCCCGTGATGATGCATGCGCCGCACAAAGAACGTGCTGACCGCTCCCTGCGCCAAGCCCGTCGCATCGACCGCCACGCGGGCTCGCCGCCGGCCTTTTCTGCGCGCGCCGCGCAACCGGCGCACCGTCTCGCCGACCGCCCGGTCGATGGTTGCATCGTCCAGACGCTGCAGGAAGCGATACAGAGTCGTGAAATCGGGCACGCTCGCCAGTCCCCAGCGCCTGGCGCAATTCGCGGTGTTCGCCCAGCCGCACTTCGGCTTCGCGAAAGGTCCAGTCCTCGTAACGCATCAGGCAGAGAATGGCCAGCAACTGCGGTTGGGTGAATTGGTGCTTGCTGAAACGGCTTCGGTAGCGCGGAAGCACCGCCCGGGAGACTTGCAGGGCGATGCGAGCAAACGGCAGGAGTCCGACTTCGGCCATCGCACCTCCTGCCTCGATAGCAAACAACAATTTCAACCGATCCGGTATCTCGAATTTTCATTGTCGTAACGAGGATGTCAACAGAGCCGAGGCATCCGTATAAGCCTGCCACGGTCCTGCTTCATCCCGCTCCATAGTGTTTGTGTGATCCAAATTGAATTGCGTGAACCCCGAGGCAGGCATACTCGGACCATCGCGAGGCTGGTGTCGTTATGTCATCAACCGGAACCCAGTGGGGCGCCTACGCTTATCGGCATTATCGGGCAAAATGAGGTCGATGTGCCATCGATCACGGTTCTCCAATGCTAGATGAAGGCGTCTCGGCAGAAATTAAAGTGGGCGGCGAACGCCTGAGGCTCTTCTCAGAGCATAATGCGCTGGGAATGCAGGCGTCCGTGTACGATGTTAACGCGAAGAGATGGATTGCCCCTTCTGAGCCAGTTGAAGACATCGAACAAGGGGAGGGGAACGCTGCGGAATATGTAAAGGCCTATTTGAAGGGCGCTAACGTCGAACTTCCTCCGTTGATTTGGAAGGAGGCCCGATCCGCGTATAGGTACTGACGCGGCAGCGTCCACATGTCTCTGTTCCCAAATAGAGTTGCGCCACCCATAGCCTTCGCGGTCGGCGGGAGTTACGTTTACTCATGTATTTGTCCCGGCTGGATCGTCGACGCCGAGCGTGCCCTGCGCGGCAATCCTGCCGGCCGCCGTGGGCTTGCCTTTGAGAATCCACTCGAAGGCCACGCCAATCAAGGCGCCGACGAAGGGGCCGACGACGTAGATCCAAGTCGTGTGGAGGTCGCCGCGCACCAGATCCGGCGCAAGCGAGCGCACCGGGTTCATCGACGCGCCGGAAACCGGCGCCGCCCAAAGTCCCGCGAGCGCGATGTACCCGCCCACGGCGATGGCGCCGTTCGTGCCGATGTTCCGCGCGCCGGACGCCGTGCCCAGGATCGTGTTCACCAGCCCGGCCGTCAGCACCACTTCCATCGCCAGCGCTTTCCCGCCGGTCACACCACTGCCCGGCAGCGTCGCGCCGAGCGCGCCGACCGTCCCGAACATGGTCCGAAGGAAAACAGCCGCACCGATGCCTCCGACCAGCTGTCCCGCGATGTAGCCCGGCACGCTCTTCCAGGGGAAGTTGCGCCGCACCGCGAACGCCAGCGTGACCGCCGGATTCAAGTGCGCGCCGCTGACTGTGCCCATGAAGTAGATGATCGCCATCACCATGATTCCCGGCGCGACCACCATCATGCCCAGCGTGACCCGGCCGCCGCTCATCGCCGCAACGACGCCGCCACCGGCGGCGACCAGCACGAGCAGGAACGTGCCCCAGGTCTCCGCGAAGACGCGCCGCCACTCAAGGGAGGGATCGAAGAAGTCGAGCGCCGATTGCCGTTGGACCATCCGTTGCTGCTGCGCCGCGTCCGGCCGGCCCTGCCCAGTCGATTCCATGCCCACCTCCTGTTCAATCCTGCGCCTGTGTAGCGTTCCCGGACCACAACCTCGATCGAAATCGCTCAACCCTTCGCGTGCTGGATAACTTCCACCGGCATGTGGCTCAGCTTCGCATAGATTCGGCCCCTCCGGCGCAACGGCCACCAATCGTAGAGATAGATCTGCATCGGCCGCCACATCGCGACCCAGCCCGCGATCGTCAGACTCTCGCGCAGCACGCCGGCCCAGGTGCCTGCCTCACCGTGCAGCAGCGTCTGAATGATAAGGAGGCAGGCGGCCAGGAACACCAGGCCGATGAGCAGACTGGTCCGGCCCTGCTTCATCAGGCGCCTGAACTCCAGTTCGGTCAGCTTGGCGCGGTGCGCGAAGTAGTTGTGCACGGCTTGCCGGATCAGTTCGTTGGGATCCTCGGCCGGCCACTGCTCCAGGTAGATGCGCACGCGGTCCTCGACTTTTTTGCGGTCGGCTGGACTCAGTTTCCGAATAACTTCATCACGTTCACGGACATGGCTTCGTCCCCTTCCGACAACCAAATTCAATTGAAACATCGCCGAGGATATCGGTCGACGAGTGCGGGCTAGAAGTTTGAGTGTCGTGCCACGCGAGGTGTGGCCGACAGTTCGGTGCGCTTCGTGCGTGAGGCGGCGCGCCTAGGCCGAACTTCAAACTGCACGCCCTCGGTTTCCTGCAAGTACTTGACGATCTCAAACAGATTCCGCGCTTGGGGATTGCCATGCGGCCCGAGCATTCGCATCAGACTCTTTGCAGAACGATGCGTGATTTCGCTTAGTTTAGGAAACCCCACTGTGGCGTTGATGAAATCGCGCAGGATGATCTTCCCTGTTTCGACATCGCCGGAAAGAAAATTCTCAATCCCCTCGCGCAGAAGCGCCTCGCGAAAACCGAGATCGCGTTGAACGCGCGCCCAGATCGTTTCCTTAGAATCTCGTGTCAACGTCATCGCTTATTTCTCCAAGGCAAAGGAGCCGTGCTAGTGGGCCCGAACTCTTGACGGCACCGGGATCGGCGAGCCTAAGACTTCGGCGTGCGCATGCTTCCGAGGTGATTTGCGCGGCGGGTCGTCCTCGGATAGCTCCGAAAGCACGACTGGCGCGCGGTCAGGGAACTCAGCGACAATGCGGACGTCGCCGCCCATGGCTTTGACCGTCTTTCGCAGTGTCGAGATCAACAGGTCGGTGCGTTTCTCAAGTCGGGAAACGCTGTCTTGAGTGATGCCGAGAGTCTTGGCGACGCGGGCCTGCGTGAGCTTGCGGGCCTTTCGGAGATCACGCAAGCTCATTTCCTCTGCGATTATCTCAGCCGCGCGGTCCTCGACCTTCTTGCGGTCGGCTGGACTCCGCTTCCGAATTACTTCATTCACGTTTACGGACATGGTTACTTCCCCTTTCCGATCCGAGCAAGATGCGCGTCGAAGCGCTCATCTGCTTTCCTTATCAGTTCGCGGTAGAAACGCTTTTGGCTCCCGCCTGATTTGTCTCCCGCCACCAGTAAAATCGCCGCACGCCTCGCGATCAAAGGCGAAGGCCACTCGCCATTCACCATCTGCCGCGCTGAATCGCAATTCCTTCATATTCGCGTGCCGCGAGCCTTTCAGCGTATCAACACGAGGCCGACCCAACTGCGGCCCAAACTGTTCTAAAACAATCGCAAGCGCCAGAATCTCTGTCCGCACATCCTCGTGCAGCGCCTGAAATTCCGGTTCGAATTCATCGGCCATCTCAACGGCCCATTTCACGCCTACAATATGGCATGGAATACATTATGTCGTCAAGGTCCATATATTTTCTGGGCGGGCAGCGCAGAGAGCTGTGTACGAGACCATAAGAATCTTGTGCTTGACAATATGTACGCTATACATTACACTCATCGAAGTTTCGGGAGGCCCGCATGCCTGTTCAATCCCCAGAGAATCTAGCCTACCGCCGTCGAAGTGCGCTCTGGCTCTTTCTATGGCGCTGCGGTGGTTTCCGCAATCGCGATCAGCGCAGTCGGCAAGGTTCCTGCCCTCCGCGTTCCTGTCCTCGCCCTCGCTGTTCTGGCAGCAGGGGCCGCGATTCTGTTCCTGCTTCGCTTCCTCCGCTCCAACGATGAGCGCGAGCAACAAATCAACTACCGCGCCCTGACGTTCGCATTCGCAGGCACGCTGATTTTTTCGCTCGCGGTTGGCTATTCGCAGGCTGTCGGCTTCCATTCCGTCTCATGGCTGGGAATCCCGGCATTGATGGTCGTGCTGTGGAGCATCGGCCTCATTTTGTATTCATGGCGGTACCGATGAAGACCCGGCTACGTGTGTTACGTGCAGAAATGGAATGGTCGCAGGCCGAGCTCGCGGCGCGTGTCGGCGTTGCTCGCGGCACGATCAATGCCATTGAAACTGGCAAGTATGATCCGAGCTTGCCCCTGGCGTTCAAGATCGCGCGGGCGTTCGGAAAGAATGTCGAAGAGGTGTTTCTGTACGCCGAGGACCAGGAGCACCGGCCCCGGCCCTAAGTCCGAAAAGCGCTGGAGAAGCTGCGATGGACCTGCCCTATAACGTCTCCGATTTTGCGTTCCCCTCCCGATGGGACTCGGACTCCGGCCCGAGCGTGGTCGAGCGTGCTGGCAGGCCCGAAATCGACGACAGAACACGGACGCAAGCTGACCGCGACAAAGGTTCCGATTCTGGCGCGTCGCGAGGCTCCGACCGATCCAGAACGATCTACCGTGGGCGCGAACGCGAGTATTCTCTGCGCGATTCGGAAGTCCGCACGCTTGCCGATGTCGGCAGGTTTCGCGTGCGTTCCGACCGAAGACTTGGCGCGGTTCGGATACCAAGGCGATCAGGCTCGTATGGAAGCCGACATCAGAAATCTGCGAAAGCACGGCCTTGTCGAGCAGCGGACAATTGAAGGCCATTCCTCGTATTCGACGAAGGTCCTGACGCTAACGAAGGAAGGCCACCGGCTGCTAAAACATGCGCAGATAGTCCCGGATCAGCAAGCGATCTACTACGGCTTTGTGAAGCCGAAAGAGGCCCGCCACGACGCCGAGCTTTACCGGCTGTATCAAAAGGTCGCACGAGAAATCGAACGCTCAGGCGGCAAGGTTCGACGCGTGATCCTCGATCTGGAACTCAAGAAAGATGTCTACCAGGCGCTGGCCCGAATACGGCCAGACAAGGACCAAGCGTATGAGCGAATCTCCGTCGCCAGCCGCTTCGATTTGAAAGTGGTCGGGGACAAGATTCCCATTCCCGATCTACGCATCGAGTGTGAGGACGACTCCCGCGAGGTGCACCGGCTCGACCTTGAAGTTGCCACTCGCGACTACCGACCCCAGGGCCTGGGCGAGAAGGCGAAGGCCGGTTTCCATCTGTTCGCTCGACCACAAGACCATGACAGATTGCGTCGCGTGCTTGACTCACAGGAAATCACGGCCAGGATTTTCGCGCTATGAAATTCCTTCCGATCCACATCGATGCCCTGCGCGGCTTCGGGTATACCGAGGAAGAAGCACGTTTCCTCTACCTTGTGGCCACGCATTCCGGGTACTTCACCTGCCAGCAGTTCTTGCATTTCATCCAGACGAAGCCGGGCAAGCGCAGCGTGGCGTTCGCGCAAAAGGTGATCGAGAAAAAGCACGCGAAGACGAAGCCATATCTCCGGCATGGCCGCGTGTTTCACCTTTTCTCGCGCAATCTGTACGAAGCCATCGGCAGAGAGAACATCCGCTTCCGGCGCGTCCATTCGACTGAATACATCCGAACGCGGCTCATTGCGCTGGATTTCATTCTCCGAAATCAAGACGTGACGTACCTCGAAACCGAAGAGCAGAAGCTCACATTTTTCTGCGACCAAATGGGAATCGCCAAGAAAATCCTTCCCCACAAGCGGTATTCCGGGGCGATCAAGGGCAGTTCACCGACCGCTATTTCGTGGATAAATTCCCGATGTTCTACAACCCCAGCGTGTCTCTGCCGCCTGTGGTCACCTTGAGTTTCATCGATCCGGGGTTTGAGAGCATGGAGAGTTTCAGGACCCATCTGGACGCATATATGACGCTCTTCACCAAGCTCAGCCAGGTCCGCCTCTATTACATCGCGACGCGTGACACGAATTTCGAGCGCGCTAAGAAGCTCTTCCACGAGACGTTTCAACGGCTCTGGAACCCGGATTCTCCGTTCGGACTACTCCAATATTTCCGCACGCGTCGGCTCTGGGATGAGAAGCAATTCGCCAAACTGAGCAACCGCGATATCGAGTTTTTGAATCTGTCGCAAGAGCGATTTGGCAATCCTGGAATCGAGGACCTATACAAGAAATGGCGGGTGGGCACGATGACAGAGAACGCGGTGCGGTCGGAATCCATCAAGTACCGCCGACCTTCGCAGGCCGCGCTTATCTCCGTTACCGTGAACGGGCAGGCTGCATTATTCGAGCGGCATCCGCATCGGCCCGTAAATGTGCCGGTGAAAAGTTCCGGGGAAGGACTTTCCAGGGAGATTTCACCTCCCGGTTCACCGAGGCGAGAACCTAACCCAAAGAAAGAACAAGAAAATGCGCGAGACGAGGCACGGAAACGGAACGCGGCCAAAACACGACCAGAGGCGGGAGCGACCCCATCGCGCCGCAAATCGCGGCCCGATCCCTTCGGGCTTCGGGGGTCACTCCCGCCTCTTGCTGCTAGGAAGCGCAGCTCGTGTTTTGGCCGCGGACTATCGAGCAAATTCCACGGCTTTGTAAGACGAGCTGTAAGACAAATTCCGAAGGAGGATTGAGGGCGAAACATGGCGATCATCAAGGCACCACCCAAACAGCCAAAGTCAGTAACGATCCAAGCGCGGGTGGAGGAAGCAATCAAGGCTCAATTGGACCGTTATGCAGAATTCATCGGCTCAACTCCGTCTTACGTGATTACGGAAGCCTTGAAAGACTTGTTCAGGAGAGACAAGGAATTCAAATCTTGGCAAGATCAACATGCTGGCAATGCGGACGAAGACCCGCCCGCTGCGCATCATGCGTGACACTGATGCCCCTGAATCACAGCGGCTGCAAATGCAGGGGACCACAGGGGGAGAGCAACACGGATTTGTCGAATCCAGATTCATCCAGGAGTAGCTGCGAGCAATGGCCGTCGAACTACAACTCGAAACCTCAGTGCACATCGAGCGGCACTATGCCGTTACGGAAATCGCTGAGATGTGGAACCTCAGTCCTGATAAAGTTCGTGAAATTTTCGAGAATGAGCCAGGTGTGCTTGTGATCGGAGAACGCAGTCCCCGCCACAAGAGACGCTATGTTACGCTGCGGATTCCTCACTCTGTATTACAGCGGGTCCATCGGCGACTATCGGCGAAAGCCGCGTTCGCTAGGAGGTTGCGCGATGCTGACCATCTATCGCCGTCACCGAAGAAGCTGCAAGCAGCGAATGAAGGGGCGAAAACACCGGCATTGCCAGTGCCCTATTTGGGTTGACGGAACCCTCGGCGGCAAGGAGATACGTGAGTCTCTCAAGTTGCGCGACTGGCAGCGAGCGCAAGAGATGGTCCGGGAATGGGAAGCGGAGGACCGTCGGACACGTCAGCCGGAACAGCAAATAACGATTAAGGACGCTCATCGGAAATTCATTGCGGACGCCGAAGCGCGGAAACTGAATCAATCCACACTCTATAAGTACCGCCTCCTATTCCAAGAGCTTGACGTTTTCGCGGAAGCCTACAAGCTGCAATTCCTGGCACAGCTGGACCTCGACACGCTGGCAACGTTTCGTGCAACGTGGACACAAGGGCCACGCACGAGCCTCAAGAAGCTGGAACGACTGCGGGCATTCATGCGTTTTGCTGAAAAGAGAAAATGGATTGCCGACAATCCAGCAATTGACCTGAAGGCTCCCAAGGTGCCGAACAAACCGACAATGCCCTTTACGCGTGAAGAGATGAAACAGATCGTGGCAGCCCTTGAACCTTACGGCGCGAGTGCCGGCAAACGCAATGCCCAGCGCCTCAGAGCTTTTCTATTTTTGCTGCGTTATTCCGGGCTTCGAATCGGAGATGCAACACAGCTTGAAGTGAGCCGCCTCGACGGGAACAAGCTGCTTCTCCATACGCAGAAAACTGGCGTGCCTGTGTATTGCGTCCTGCCGGATGCCGTTGTGGACGCATTGGAAACAGCGCCGCGTTCGAGCGAGCGATACTTCTTCTGGACAGGCGCATCCACGGTGCGAAGCGCAAAAGGAAAATGGCAGCGCCGCTTGCAGCGCCTCTTTGAATTCGCAAAGGTCCCCAACGGCCATCCGCACCGCCTCCGCGATACGTTCGCGGTCGAATTGCTTCTCGCAGGTGTGCCTCTCGATAGAGTCTCGATTCTTCTCGGGCACAGTAGCATTCGCATTACGGAACGGCATTACGCGCCGTGGACGCGATCTCGACAAGAGCAGATCGAAGCCGATCTCCGGGCCGCTTGGAGCAACGATCCGCTGATTAAAGAGGTACACGCGGGGTACACGGCGAGACCCGCCGCCAGAACTCGCGTGTTTTCAAGGAGAAGGATTGGTAGGGGCGGTGGGGATCGAACCCACGACCTTCGGCTTAAAAGGCCGCTGCTCTACCACTGAGCTACGCCCCTAAAGGCAGTTTGAACATTCTACACGAGAACGCTCCTAGGCAGCCGATGGATGCCGCGCAATTTGCCGCAAGTTTTGCAATTTTGGCATCCCCTCTTATGGAATGCCTCCAACTCGCATTTTCTGCTCGCAAGCGAACGTACCGGAACGGGAGTCAATCGTTCCATTTTGGGAGGATGATTCGCGGCTACGACGAAAATTTACCCGGAGAACCTATTGAAGATTTTGATGCGCGCAACTACAAGTCTCTTTTCGAAACGAATGTTGATGTAGCTCAGATAGTTATGTATTAATTGTTCTATATATAATCGGAGTGACCGCAGGAGTTCCGCTTCTAGCGGCAACCGAGGATTCGAGAGGCGACGGTTGAGCTAGGTGGAAAGCTCCGGAGCGCACAAGCCCGTCAGTGCAGCATCCGGTTTGCTTTTGGCGAGTGCGCCCCCCTCCGAGCAGGGTAGAGATGAGGGCTGGTGGATCACCGAGCCGGAGCACCCGCGCCGCCCATTGGGCGCGGCTCCGGCGCGGTGTCAACTGGTGTTCAGCAGGAGCGTGGCCCACGGAATCGGCGCAGGCAGAGTGGCTACTTCGCGAAGCATGACCTCGACAAGATTCCGGATCGTATCCGTTGGGTCCTTCGGCCTTCGACTCCGGCCCAGGCGGCGATAGATGAACAGCTGCAGTAGATCGAAGGCCAGCGCCCACAGCAACAGGATGGCACTCAGGGCCTTTGGCCGTGTGGCGAAAAATGTGCGAGAGGTTCCAATAGCGGGTCCACTGATGAAAGCAGGTGTTCTCGATGTGCCAACGGGCCCGGATGATCCGTAGCGCCAAGGAGCGACTGACTCGGCGCGCGCGCTCACCGACGATGGCGAAGCACCAGGTCCTGGGCTTCTCTTGGTCCGGTTTGGTGACCACGGCGCGGATCGCGCGGACTTTTCCTTGGTAAGCTATCGAGCGTCTCGATGTCATCGACGTCCCAGAATTGCACCTGCTCTTTGCGATCCCGATCCTCGCAGCTCTCGCACGACCCCTCCATCTCCCAGAGCTGGAGTGCTTCCTTGAACGGTTCGTTGTTTTCCTTCTTCAGTACCAGGAAGGCTCCGTAGCCATAATTCGGTGACCTCGGTCATCACCGGCCCCACGGCATAGAGGGCGTCGGCGACGATGGCGTCGATGAATCCTCCGTAAGTCTGGTGCAGCCATTGGATCAGACGCCGCCCCGCCGTCAGTTCTCCCTCATGGCCTTCATGATCGGGGTCGATATCGCGGAGAGCCTCCTCGTTGAGCACCGGTTCGATCCCCAACACGACATCGAGGACCGGCCCGAGCAACAGGGCCACGACATAGCGGTGGTAATACTGCTCGACTTTTTCGAACCTCCCCGTCGGCCTGCTTCACTTCCACCTTGCGCACCAGGCAATGGGGGCAATGTCGCTGGTAGGAGGAGAACGGTTCCCAGCCGTCAATGGCCACGCAGCGCAACGGCCCGTAGCCGTCGCGAAAGGCTTTATTCCGCTCCGCTTTGTGGATCACCTCTTCGATCGCGTTGCGGATGCTGTCCAGTTCGAATTTGTCCAAAACGTTGGCCACCACCTCGGCGCTGAAGGCCTTCACCTCCGGCATGGGCTCTCGGCCAATCAGCATCTGGAAATCGTGCTTTTTCAGATCGCCCTCTAATGCGTTCAGACTGGGGATGCGCAGCACCGCGGTGTGCAACAAGCTGTTGGCCACATCGAAGGTGGGGATTTTCGGACGACGCCGCTGGTCCCGGAGGCTCGCTAATAAACCGGGCAGGTCAAAGACATTCGAGGCATACTTTTCAAACTGGTGGAGTTTGCCGCGGGAATTCTCGATCCACTCGGGCAACGCGGCCGCGCGCTGCTCCCGGCGAAGAACTTCATCCTGTTCCCGACAGCAGTGCTTGTATTTTGCGCCGCTCCCGCAGTGGCACAGTTCATTCCGCCCCAGGCGGGGCGGAAGGACGACGATTCCACTCACCCCGTCCGAAGCTGCGGCTGGCTCAGGGTGAGTGCCATCGTCAGCGGTTCCGAGGACTCCACGCGCCGACCGCCTTGTGGCCCGCTCATTTCTTCTTGGGCCTCTCTTCTTCACGGTCTGTTGACGCCACAGCGCCAGCAGATTGCGCATTGGCGGCGAAGACCTCGGCAATGGCGTCCTTGAACTCGCGTCCCTGATCGACCAACGGCCGGATCTGCTTCACCCATTCATCCGGAATGCGCTCGACGCGCTTCTTGCCGTCGACCATGAAGGTCAGCGACCAAGACGGGATGTCCTTCTCCCTCGGCGCATCAGCAGTTGGGTTTCCCGCAGCGTCTATGCGTCAGGGCGAGTGAGCCGGGCAAAGCATCGGCGGGTATGTCGCAGGCGGCGAAGCAAGGTCGTGCTTGCGCTGGCGCAAGCGCGCGGCGGGATCGCCTTTGGCGTCGTACCAATTCATCTGAGTGTTCTATAACACACAGACAGTCTTTTGTCAACACAATTTTTGCGCTGGGGAATTTGCGCACAGCACCGATGCAGGATCTTCAATGTCTACGCAGTGTTACAGCCTTGGGCCGGAACTCCTGGAGTAACCGCCCCTTACGCACCGGAGAGAACCGACTTTTCCCCTTCGACGGGACAATGGCGAACTGCATGCATACACGGCGTCCATCGGACTCTTTAAAGCAAAATTTCTCAATCTCACGCCGGTTTTGTGACGCTCGTCACATCTTCCGGTTCTTCCGGCACGGCATAATCGCGTCGTAATTCGAATTGGCTGGCATAGGGAGGAGCGGCTACCGTCAATGGGACTGCAAAGGCTTGCAATTCCAATAGCTTACAAACGTTTCTCCGCTTTGGCACCACTTCTCGCCCTGGTTCTTCTTTGCTTTCCGGTTCCCGCCACAGCCCAGAAAAGGCCGGAATCGATCCAGGGTCCATCGGTCGCCGCTCGTACCCCGGGCTATGACGCTCCGGCCAGCGCCTTCGCTGGGCCGCAAGTCTGCCGCGATTGTCACAAAGACGAGCTGCTCGAATTCAACAAAACAGCGCACTCGCAGCTATCCTTTCCCGATAAGCCGTATATTAAGGGCTGCGAAACCTGTCACGGCCCCGCGAAGGCTCACGCGGACGCCGTCGAGGCCGCCCACGGTGACGACGCCGAAATCGCAAAGGCCCTCGTCGCACACCCCGTTTTCGCATTCAAGGCCAGTGCCGAGGAGAACGCCTCGCATTGCCTCGGTTGCCATAGCACTAGCAAAATGCAGGACTTCTTCGGGGAATCCCAACACGCCGCCCACGGCATTTCCTGCAATGAATGCCACTCAGCGCACTTGGTCGACGAGGTTCGGGACTTAAGCAAGAGCATGCAATCCCCGCAAGCCTACTTTTTCCAGGTACCGAAGCTGCCAGAGGAAACCCGTTGGCTGCACAACAGCCTCCTGAAGCAATCGCAACCGCAGCTTTGCTACGGCTGCCACCAGACGATTCAAGCAGCCTTCTCGCTGCCGGATCATCACCGCGTTCCCGAGGGGCTCATGAAGTGTACCGATTGCCATAATCCCCATGGCACCGTGAACATCGCCAGCCTGACGCTTAGCTCCACCAACGTCAACGAAACCTGCATAAAGTGCCACGTCGAAAAGCACGGGCCGTTTATCTTCGAGCATCCCGCCGTTGCGGTGAGTGGCTGCATCGCCTGCCACAATCCCCATGGCACCGCCACGCAGCACTTGCTCGTGCGGCGTGAAGGCCGTCAGCTCTGCCTGCAGTGCCACACCGGTTTCCACAACCAGCCCCAAGTCCCCCACAGCCGTCTGGGCTTCCAGACGAGCGGCGAGTGCGTTCGTTGCCACGTTGCGATTCACGGATCGAACCTTGACCCGAACTTTTTGCGGTAAGGAGGCGGCAAAATGAAGAGCGCTGCGCGATTTGCACTTGCACTGGCCGTCTTTCTGATCGCCGTCGCGCCCGCGGCGAAGGCCCAGGACGATGCGGATTCCGATATCGTTCCCGTCACTCTAGGCGATTTCACCCTGTCGGGTTCGTCCACAGCCGGTTTTCGCTTCACCGACGTGAAGGGCTACGCTCCGCAGTACAGACAGATGTTTGATCTGAACGGGGGGTTCCGGCTGCTCGATTTGAACGTTAACGGCGATGCTCAGGACGGCAAAAATCCTTTTGCGGACACGTTTTCCCTCAGCATAAGCGGTCTCGGGGGCGACCCTTTTCCCACGGCGCAGTTCGCGATTTCAAAAAACAAGGTCTACGACTTCCGCGTCGACTGGCGTCAGGAGCTACTATTATTGGAACCAGAACGACAACGTCGTCTTGCCAATCGCGAAGGTAGCGGCGGGACAATCAACCGGGTTAACGAGCAATCACGACTGGGCGACAGTGCGTAAATTCGGGTCGGTGGATTTCACGCTGCACGCGACGAACAATCTGCGCTTCCGCTTCAATTACTATCGTCCCTCGGACGAAGGGCCGACGTTCACGACGCGCTCGCTCGGATTTCTTCGAGCTCGCCGAGCTATTGGGGCAACTATGCCCGCGCGCAATCCATACTATTTGTTACGCCCCGCTGAATGACCACACGAACCGCTTCACCGGCGGCTTCGATTACTCATCAAGAATTGGAGTTTTCATTACACGATCGGCTATCAGACGTTCACGGAGAACATCAACCTCGCCAACGTGGTCTCGCCCGAGCTCAGCATCGATCCGGTCGCCAGTCCTCGTTGACTGAGCCGTCTGACGCACTTGCCGGGTCGCAGTTCCGGCGGCTGACGACGCCGATCAGCGAGTTTTCGTTCGTCGGGAAACCGCTTACCAAGCTCGAATGGCGCGGCTGATACATGTATTACCGCTACCAAGGGCCGGTCACGTTCACACAGGCGTTCAACGGAATCGCGCCGGACAGCGACGGGGCCCTCGCTCCTTACAGCGTTTCAGCAGAGCGCGAACGCCATGGTCATCGAGCCGAACAATATCATTACCCAGGGGCTGACGTACCATCTGTTTGCCTGGTGGAGCCTCGACCCCGATTACCGATATTCGCGCTTCACGAGCGATTCGACGGGGAACTACCAGAGCCTGTTAAACGGCACGACTTCGGCGGCGGGAACGACCGAGGTGATCTGGCGCGACGGCCTGAGCGACCTCGATTTCAGCATGGATTTTACGCCAATCCACACGCTCCTGATCCGTCCCGGAGTTCAGTTCCTGAGATCCGACGTCGAGTCGCTGACCAATGGCGTAATTAATGCCGGACGACACGCTGCGAACAACACGGTGCGGCCGGAGAATCAGCTTCGGATACGAACCCATCGAAGTAGTTCAGCATTCGGGGCGACTTCCACAGCACGGACAACGGCTCGTCGTACACGGCGATGTCGCCGCACACGCAGCAGGCGAACGCATTTTGTGTGCGCGTTCATCCGATCGAGCAGTCTGACCATCGAGGACGAGGTGAACGTCTCCAACAACAAGCTCCTCACGACCAATTTCCAGAACAATATCCGCTCCAACGCGATCACCGTTTCCTACTCGCTGGGGGACCGCTTCTCCATCTTCGGCGGATTCAGCTACGACAGCTACTATGCGCAGGGAGACATCCATTATGCGCGCGGCACGGCGCCGCTCGCCGACTTCGCTGCAGGACCAGGAAGTGGACCGCGTCTGGTCGGGCGGGATCGAAGCGAAGCCGACGAAGCGGTTCGGGCTGCGCCTGTCGGGGAATTTCGACCGATCGAGCGGAGTTCGGGTGCGATCATCCGGCGGAGCCGCCCGCCTATGGGCCCGCTGGCCTGGCCGCTCATCACAGGAACTGTCTATTACAATCTGCCCAAGGCTGGTCGGGTTGCCATGGATTTGCAGCGCACTTACTATATCGAGCAGATCGTGACGGTGAACAATTTCAGCGCCAACCTGCTGACGATCCGCTGGACAAAGGCGTTCTAATCACGCGGGAAGGCATCCCCGAATGGGCATTCTGGAGGAAGGAACCGATGATGAATCTCGCAGAACTGCAAGATGTGCTTCTTAGGCCGGCGCCGTCTTGCGTTCACTTGTTTCGCGGGCACCGCAGGTGTCATTCGATGGCGCTCCTCCCGCACCTCAAAAAAGCGCGCAGGACGTATATCTCGACAAATGCTCGGTCTGCCACGCGAAAGACGGCTCTGGAAACACGGCCAAAGGCCGCAAGGTCAAGGCCAAGGATTTGCGCTCCGCGGAAGTCCAGAAAATGACAGACACGGAATTGATCCACGCTGTTGGCCAAGGCAAGGGCAAGGACATGGACGGCTTTGAAAGAGAACTCGGCAGCCGACATGGTGAAGGATCTCGAGAAGTACGTGTCGAACAACTTTTGGTAAGCACTAACTCGGATCGGAGTCATTTAAGCGCGCCTTGAACCGGACGCGCCGGACCTGCAGTGAGGAGGAGTCTGCCTTGGAACTGAACAGCACACCGCGGCAGTAATCCTGATATTCTTCACGGCGATTGTCGCCGTGCTCGGCCTGCTCATCGGCCATGCGGCCGGAACTGACCCGTGGCGCGCGGAGGCAAGATTCTGGCCTTTGTCGCCTTATGCATTTTACCCGTGCTTGCGGTCTGGGCGGGAGTTAACGAACATCTCGAGCGCTCGACCTCGACGCAGTTCTGCCTCTCCTGCCACGTCATGGCCGATTTCGGCAAAAGTCTTTACATTGATGACAAGAGCTACATCCCCGCCGTGCATTTCCAGAACAATTTTGTTCCCGCGCGATCACGCATGCTTTACTTGCCACACGGATTACACGATGTTCGGTGACTTACAAGGCGAAATGGCGTGGCGTGCACCACGTTCTGGTGGAGTACTTCGGGAAGATCCCGAAGTCTGAGGACATCAAGCTCTATACGCCTTACAACAACCGCGAATGCCTGCATTGCCATTCCGGAATGCGCGCCTACGAAGAGGCGCCCGAACACCACAAGAAGCCAAACCTGTTGCAGCTCACGGCTACCAATCAGGTCTCTTGTATGAGCAGCGATTGTCATGACATCGTGCATGAAGTAGGGAACTGGGGCGATGCAACGTTCTGGACGCCGAAGCAGGAGACGAAATGACGCTGCCGGTAATTGAACGCCGAATCCGCTGGGCCGGTCTGCTGGTCGTCTGCGGGTTAGTGATCCAAATGATTACGCTGATTTTTATCCATCCGCTTGCGTTCATGGCGTTTCTCTTGATCAGCTGCCCGTTAGTGGCCATCGGTATTTTGCTTTTCCTTTATTCGATCGTTTCGCACGACCACGGCGAACTGGAATCCACACACGTTAATAAGAACCCGAGCGGTTCCTAAAACGCGGCTCACCCGCCCTCCGGTATTGTGCATTTGCCGAACGGGTCGTATTCGTAACCTAAATCTACCCAGTTAGAAATATCGTCAAGCCTCTTGGGAGTCACTGTGTTCAACGCCCAAGGGGCAGGGAAGTAAGTCCCTCCTCGCGCTCCGTCGACGTAAATCGCGTCAACAAAGCTAGCCAACAAGCGGAATCCGTGCGACAGATTCTCAACGAATCAAGTAAACTGGTGCGGACGAATGCCGAAGAACTCATCCGAACTCTTCGTTCGCGCGCAAAAAATCCTGGTTGGAGGTGTCGATAGTCCCGTCCGGGCATTTCGCGCCGTCGGCGGCACACCGCTGATCATTGAAAGAGCCTCCGGATCGCGCGTCCAGTCCGTGGATGGACGCGACTACATCGATTACATCTGCTCGTGGGGCGCATTGATTCTGGGCCACGCCGACCCCGACGTTATGGATGCCATCGCATATCAAACGCGCCACGGTACCAGTTACGGTATGACGTCGCCGTTGGAAATCGACCTAGGTGAAGAGATTGCCCGTGCGGTTCCTTCGATCGAAAAAATCCGTTTCGTCAGCTCCGGCACGGAAGCCGCAATGTCCGCGATCCGTCTTGCGCGCGCGTTCACAAAACGCGACCTGATCCTGAAATTCGAAGCAGGCTACCACGGCCATGCAGATAGCTTCCTCGTCGATGCCGGCTCCGGCCTTGCGACGCTCGGCATTTCCTCCAGCCCCGGTGTTCCTGACGCGCTCGCTAGGCTGACGCTCAATACGCCCTACAACGATCTCGCGGGGGTCGAACGAATTTTCGAACAGCACCAAGGAAAAATCGCTGCCGTGATCGTCGAACCAGTCGCGGCCAACATGGGGGTGGTCGCGCCCGCAAATGGATTCCTCGAAGGGCTGCGCGACATCACGAGTCGCGCGGACTCCCTGCTTGTTTTTGACGAAGTCATCACGGGTTTCCGCATCTCGCGCGGTGGAGCTCAGCAACATTGGAACGTGAAACCCGATCTGACAATCTTGGGAAAAGTGATCGGTGGCGGCTTGCCCGTTGCTGCTTATGGCGGCCGGCGCGACATTATGGAAATGGTTGCGCCGCTCGGCCCGGTCTACCAGGCCGGAACCCTTTCAGGAAATCCCCTCGCGATGGCCGCAGGTTTGGCCACGCTCCCGAAACTCGACTCAGCGGACTTCTACGCCTCGCTGGAGAAAAAAGGACAACGTCTGGCGGAGGGCTTCCGGCTGGCGTTGAGGGAAGCGCGCGTCCCAGGCCAAGTCAACCAAGTCGCCTCGCTGCTTACGATCTTCTTTACGGAAGAGCCCGTGACGGACTATGCGAGCGCGAAAAGGTCGGACTCCGCAAGGTTCGCTCGCTTCTTCCACGAGATGCTCAAGCGAGGTATCCTACTACCGCCGTCGCAATACGAAGCCCTCTTCGTCTCCGCAGCGCATTCCGACCAGGATATAGACCACACTCTCGAAGCCGCGAAAGAAGCGTTACAAGCCCTCATTTAAGCGCCAAAACGCGCCATATCCATACCAAATTCGCGATTTTAAGGCGCCAATCGCGCCCTAATTGGCACATTCAATGGAAGCTCTTAGGCAACTTGTGGAAAAGTCCTTCCATTATCCCGCGGCTTGTCCCTCATGATTCACACTGTGTCTATTCCATAACTATAGAGGTCTGCTGAAAATAAAGCACTTAGCTGTGCGAAACCACATGGTACTATCCGTGCATTCTCCCATTCACGATGCGAGGGAGGTACTTATCCATGGTTTTCGCCATAGCTGCGCTTCTGTTCCACATTGGGCCCGCCATCCCCGCCGCTGCCGCAAACGCCGCAAGATCAGCAGCTTCCGCAAAGCTCGCGCCAGCTCCAGCCGCGGCGAGTTTGCCGGATGCTCCATTGCCGGCACTCGCGCCGCCCATCACGACGGCAGCAGCTTCCAGCTCCTCCCGTAGTTCGGTTTCAGCGTCGGATGCCACGCAGGCAAATCCAACAGTATTTCGACTGGCGTCGCTGGATTCGGCAGGGAATAACACACAGACCTTCTCGACGATCCACATTCCTCCGGAGGATGCGAAACCGCTTCGCAGGATTAGCGTTGAAGATACAGCTTCGCGGCGCAACTGGCTAGCGCTTTCAATTGTCCAGTCTGGAGCGGCAACCTTTGACGCGTATGCGACGCGGCAAGCCATTGAAAATGGCGCGCACGAGGCCGACCCGTTCATGCGGCCCTTTGCCAATTCGTCCGGAATTTACGCAGCGATTCAGGTTTGCCCGCTTGTTCTCGACTATACCGCTAGGCACATGCAGAGGAGCGAAAATCCTGTGATCCGCCATACGTGGTGGCTCCCGCAGGTCCTTGGCACGGGGCTATACATTTTCTCCGGCACTCACGATCTCCAAGTTGCGTCGCATCACTAAGCCGATAGAATCCTGACTCCGTTCCTAATTCTCATTGCGGCGTCTGCGTCTGTTCGGCCGGCCAACAAAGCGACGCGGCTGTGGTCACCGCGAAGATTCCACCGATCATCGCAAGCGACCACGCGTCCGAGATCGAGACGTAGTTGCTGAGCACCATTTTCACGCCGGTAAAAATCAATACAGCCGCTAGCCCCTGATGGAGAAAGCGCGCCCGCCGAAGGATCCCCGATAGCACAAAATAGATTGCACGCAGGCCAAGCACTGCAAAGACGTTTGAGGAATATGCAATAAAGACGTCGCGGGTAACCGCGAGCACTGCCGGAATCGAGTCGGTTGCAAAGACTACGTCCACCAACTCAATCGTGAGAACAGCTAGAAAGAGCGAAGTCGCCATCCATTTTCCATTTTCGCGAACGAAAAAATGATGGTCGTCGCCCTTTTCCGTCATCGGCAGGAATCGGCCGGCCAGCCGGACGATCCACGCGGGAGCAGCGGTTTGTTCGCGATGCGGCAAAAGCATGCGCACTGCCGTTATAAAGAGGATCGCACCAAAGAAGTAGACGATTGGTTGGAAATGCTCAAGCAAAGTGACTCCGGCAAATACGAAGGCAATGCGCATTACGAGAGCCCCGGCCACGCCATAGTACAAAATGCGGTGTTGCGCACGCGGAGAAACTTGGAACGATCTGAAAATGATAAGGAACAGAAAGATGTTGTCGATGCTCAGGCTTTGTTCGATCAAGTACCCGGAAAGAAACTGAATTGAGGCCTGCTTGCCGCGGGCATAAAAAATCCAAAGATCGAAGAGCAGTGCGAGGGCGATCCATCCTGCTGTTTCGAATAGCGCGGTCTTTGTCGAAACGGACATCTCGCCGCGCCTGTGAATTACGATGTCTATGACAATCGCCGCCGCGGCAACAGCGAACAGCCCGAACCAGAGCAGGGAAATGGCTTCGCTCCTGAAATGTGCCTGCGTCGTCTACGAAAGGCACAAGCAGGCGCAACTCAGTCTACACTGGAAGTATGTCTCGCCAAATTGGATCGACCCATTTCGAGGAGAACACATCAACATGCCGGGAAAGCGCATAAGTAGTGTTGCGGAGGAACACTTAGGGCGTGTTCGGCGGATTTGCATCTCGATGCCGGGCGCCACGGAAAAGCTTTCTCATGGCGAGCCGACCTTCTTCGTAAAGAAGCACGTTTTCACGATGTTTGCGAATAATCACCACGACGATGGTCATATCGCTGTTTGGATTCCCGCCGTACCCGGTTTGCAAGCCGCACTCATTAAGAGCTCGCCCAAGACGTACTTCAAGCCGCCATATGTCGGCGGAGCAGGATGGGTTGGCATTGAGCTGGACGAAATCGGCGATCACGACCTGGCGGAACACATCTTCGAAGCCTGGCACTTGGTTGATTCAAAAGGGAAGAAGAAGCGTAGTCCGCCTCTTTGAGGGCTAATCGGCAGTCGTTTCGAGACTGTCGTGACGATTGCCGTTCGGCTGAGGTTGGGACGACGGAATGGGAAGAGTTACGAAAACCCTTGTGCCGGAGCCGTTCGATTCGATGCTCATTTCACCCCCGAGTTGCCGTACTCTCTCGCGCATTCCCCGAATGCCAACGCCTGACCCCTGCGCCTGGATCTGCGCCAATTTCTCAGGCGGAATGCCTCTGCCATAGTCTTCCACTTCGAGATAGACGCTGATGGGACGCCGCGCGACCCGGATTGTGGCGCTCTTGCTGCCCGAGTGGCGATGAATGTTGTTCAGGCACTCCTGTACGAGTCGGAAGATCACGAGTTCCAGATCGGACGGAAGCCTCCCAAAATCCTCGGAAATAAGTAGCCCAATTTCGAGATCGCTGCGCTGGATCAATCCCTCCACGTACCAGTTGAGAGCGTCCACCAGGCCGTTTTCGTCGAGCAACGGGGGATGGAGCAGATACGAAGTCGTCCGTATGTCGCGGCTCAATTGCTGCACCAGCTTGAGGGCTTCCATGGCCTGCGCCTCGTCCTCGGGAGCTGCATTTTTCGCAAGCGACGAAAGGTTTAGATTGAGTACGGTGAGCGTTTGGCCCGCGCTGTCGTGTAGCTCGCGAGCGATATGCCTCCGTTCGGCGTCCTGCGCTTGGAGCATTCGGCGCGAAAGCTCCCGAAGCTGTTCGGACCGCCGCATTAGCTCCCGATTGCGCTCCTCGAGTTCTCCCGTGCGCGCGCGTACCTCTGCATCGAGCGATGCGGAGAGATTCCTGAATCTCTCCTCACTTGCACGAAGTTCTCCTTCGGAGCGCTTGCGACCGATTCCGAACGCAATCTGCCGGCCAATGGTGAGGCCAAGATCTATTTCGGCCTGATTGAATTCATGCGGCGAATCGAAATACATCATGAGTTTACCGATGAGCTTGCCAGATGCTACGAGCGGAATGAAGGCGAGCGCGTTGATTCCCTCATTTTTCACCACATCCTTAATAGTCTCGTCCAAATTCAATTCGTCAATCCGGTTCGTCCAGATCGGCAGGGGATTCGCGTCGTCTTGAGACCATGGAGAATGGCCCTCTGTAGCTTTCCTATACGCCTCGGATAAGCCGCGGCATCTGACGAAGCGCATGATGCCGGCATCGTCACAGAGCAAAATGGACGCGCGATCGCATTGCGCGGCGGTAAAGATCGCATTTAGCCCCGCTTCGTACACGTCTTCGAGCGAAATTGCGCGATGCATTTTATCGGCCAAGCGATAGAGGGCTTTGTGTTCGCGCGCGCGGTCCGCGAGACTTTTTTCTGCCCGCTTCCGATCCGTAATATCGCGCGCCACCTTCGACGCGCCGACCACCTCGCCCGAAGCGTCCCTTACGGGCGAAATTGTCACCGAAATATCCCGCAGCGCCCCGTCCTTGCGCATTCGGACCGTCTCGAAATGGTCGACGCGTTCGCCTCGTTTTAACCGGCTGATGATATCCGTCTCTTCCTGCAGACGATCACGCGGAATGATCAATCCGATGTGACGTCCTATCGCTTCCTTCGCTGTGTAGCCAAAAAGTCGCTCGGCGCCCTTATTCCAGCTCGTGATCACGCCGTCCAAGCGTTTGCTGACGATTGCATCATCCGAGGAGTCCACAATCGCCGCGAGAAGGTTCGTGGTTCTCTCGGCCAGTTTGCGTTCCGTAATGTCTAGCAGCATGTTGATGCCGCCAACGATTTTCCCTTCGACGTCGCGAAACACTTGCGGATAGGGGGTAAACCAGACGCGCGTCCCGTCCGGACGCTCGGCAAGCGCCTCCACGCCTTCCTCGATTCGCCCCTCTTTTAGGGCCACGGCCATGGGGCACTCGTCATGCGGCATGGGTCGTCCGTCCCGATAATAGAGCTTCCAGCTCACGCACCATTTCATCGTGCCAATTTCGGGGACCCGTCCCGAAAACTTGACTGCGGCCGGATTGAAATGCGTAAGTCGGCCTTCGGCGTCCGTCGTATAAATCGCGACGGGCAGCGTATCGATCATTTCCCGAAAACGCTGCTCGCCCTCTCGAAACTGGCTGAGAAGCCGCCTGTGTTCCGTAAATTCCTGGGTTAACATTACGATGTTCAGCGGCGCGCCCGTTTCCTTGCGCGTCAGAGAAATACTGCTTTGCACCCAAACGTGTTCGTGCTTTCTGTTTGAAAAGCGGTGATCGAGAACAAAGCTCAAAATGTCGCCGGCAGTAAGGCGCTGAAGCTGCGCGTGCATGCGGTCTCGATCTTGTGCGTGGACCAGCTTCGCGCTGTCCTGAGCCTTCAGTTCACTCGACGACAGGCCCGTAATTGCGCAGAATGCAGCGTTTGCCTCGATGACTCGGCCGTCCAGGTCCAAAACGGCCAGCCCAAGCGCCGATGTATCGAATAAGGCGCGAAGTTTTTGCGCATGAATCTGCGACTCGTTGTCAGGGCCGCTTTGGTTGGGGCGCTTCCACTCCTGGGTCTTCAAGTCATGCGAGCGTGCAGGGCCGATAATGCT
Organism: uncultured Acidobacteriota bacterium; assembly: GCA_963753205.1. GTDB lineage: Bacteria > Acidobacteriota > Terriglobia > Acidiferrales > UBA7541 > Palsa-295. Next base: position 22,451 of record CAVWBL010000019.1, read on the forward strand.
TTCAATCGTGGGCAGCAGATCGCGCGCCAAATCCGCCTTAGGCACATAGGCTCGCGCTCCGATCTCCCGCGCTTGTTGACGCACCAAGGCAGGATCGTTTTGGCTGACGATAATCACTTTTGATTCGGGATTGTCGCGAAGGATCTTTCGCGTTGCCTCGACGCCGCCCATTCGGGGCATGGAAAGATCCATCAGGATCAGGTCGGGCTTCAGCGCCTTTGCCCGTTCAATCGCTTCGTACCCGTCGCCTGCCTCGCCGCAGACTGACCAATGGCCGTGGGTCGCAAGCAGCGAACGCACGCCGCGTCTCACAGCCAGATGATCGTCAACGATCAAGATGCGAAGCAATTCCATCCCAGCCTCAAAAGCCCTAGCCTTAGCGGATTCCCATAAAGCGGCCGGACGCGCAAGCCTAACCGAATTCCCGCTTTGCCTGGATCAGGGCTTTTACCTAGATGCCTTAGATTATTGTGTGTAAGCCTATGTTATAGGGCTCTGTGTAACGAGACGCACGCCGGCCAGGTGGCAACGGGCTGGAGGTTGGTCCAGGTCTTTACCCGGCGAAGTAACCGCAAACTCTAGAGCCTGCGTAAGTTATTTTAATTTGTTCCGCGACCGGCTTGCGGGAAACTTTTTTGGCCCTTCCTGCGTCTATAAGAGTAATACTTCTAGGACACACCCCGGGAAGCGTCGCCGGTCTTGGCCGAAGGCGCTTCCTTAATTTTTTGTTGCCGGTTTCCCTCACGGGTTCTATTTCTTAGCGGATGAGCCAGAGTGGGAGCGCGGCGGCGATGCACTGGTGGATCATTTCGGCGTCGCGATCGGTGAAGGCATTGGCGCGCTCGCTTTCCACATCCACCGTGCCAATCACGCTGCCGCTCGGCGAAAGCACCGGGACAATGATTTCCGAAAGCGTGCTGCCCAACGTCGCAAGGTAGCGGGCGTCATTGCGCACGTCGCCGACAATCATCGTTTTCTTCTCCGCGATCGCGGCGCCCGTGAGTCCTTTCGTCACAGGGAATTTTGGAAACTCCGGCGCCGCAGGTCCGCTCCACGCGAGAATCGAGACCTCTTCCGCGCCGACGTCGTAAATCCCAACCCAGCGATAGTTTCCGAGTTTGCAGATGCCTTCCGCGAGGTGTTTCGCCTTCTCCGCGCGGCTGCCCCCGCCCATCGCCGTGGTGCGAATCTGGTTCAGCGTGTTGTCCATTACGATCGGCATCGGAAGACCCCCCGCAAATGATACGGCTTCGCGCGGCTACTTACAAAGCGCTGAGATTGCCGTCGCTGCTGGTTGCACCTCCTGAAAAACGCCACGTCACTAACGATTAGAAATCCGGATCTGGTGAAAATGCGAGACTTGAGACGGTTTTCTAATCGGGAGAGTAACGATTAGACTTTCGCTTGCCGGTAACGGATCGGAGCGCCCAAGGTAAATCCGTCCGGAGTGCCTTCGGATTTGGCGTATGGTTTCGCCTTTCGCTTTCTCCCGCTGGCGACCGCGATTAGAACTGGTCACTGTTCTTTGTTTTGTAGGAGTTACGTCGAGTTTTAATTCTTGTGAGTTGCCCCGCCAGGATGCCGGCGGGCAGGCCCTCCAACGTGCTGGCGGGCAAGGATTAGAAAGACAGTGATTAGTGGTCAGTGGCAAGTGGCTAGCAGGACTGCACTGGGGCGAAGCGGTGCGTCGTTTGTAGTGGAGGTTATCTATGGGCACGGTTGCCATCACTTAAAATCCAGACACAAGTTTACCACAGATTCAAGGTATTTGCAAGGACTTTGTGTGTGTCATTTTGGAGACACTGGTCTTGGCTGATGCTAGGGCGACATTTGCTACAAATCGGCTCGAAGCGAGCGATAAAACGCGGGATTTGGATCAGATTGGCACAGTCGACGCCATAAAGCGCGATCGCCGAAGCAAAAAATAGGGTAGATCGAGCTGCCGCGGTTTTTCCTTGCCGGCTCCTCTTTGCAGCTCGAAAAATCCGGCCAATGGAATCTGCTCGGTAATGCAAGCAAGAATAGTTTTTTGATTATACGTTAATGGAAGTCGCAGTATATAGTCCCGCGAGTTGAATCCTTTCTCTTGATCGTATCTGTTCGCCTATCTCGGGGTTCACATACCGCAGCATTTTGGGGCGCCTTAGTTGTCTTCGCTCTCTCCACAACCCTTTGTGGCTCGGCCTGCGGTCAGACGTTCAATTCCTCGGGGAGCATGGTCACGGCACGCAGTGGAGCGACTGCCACACTACTAGAAAACGGCCTCGTTCTTATTGCCGGGGGCTCTGCCTCCAGTACCTGGGTTAGCACAGCGGAACTGTACGACCCGGCGAGTGGCACATTCACGGCTACGGGGGATCTCAACTACGCTCGTGCGGGACACACAGCGACACTTCTGCCCAATGGCTTCGTCCTGATCGTAGGCGGCTATGACAGTAGCTACAACGTGCTCTCGACGGCCGAGTTGTACAATCCCGCGACAGGGGGATTCACATATACGGGTAGCTTGAATAGCGCGCGTTATCTGCACACCGCGACGCTGCTTAGCGACGGGATGGTGTTGATTGCGGGCGGTGGGGACAGCAGTGGAACGCCGCTCGCAAGCTCCGAATTATACAATCCAAAGACCGGGACGTTTTCTTACGCCGCCAATCTGAATATAGGGCGTCTGTACCACACCGCGACCATGCTAAATAGCGGGAAAGTCCTAATCGTCGGTGGCGCCGACAGCAGCTGGAACATTCTTGCCAGCGCGGAATTATACGATCCGGCCGCAAACACCTATACGGTCACCGGCAGCCTCAACACCGGCCGCTACACGCATGCCTCCGTACTTCTGGACGATGGAGATGTCTTGGTCGCGGGCGGGTACGATGCCAACTACAGCACTCTGAACTCGGCGGAGGTCTATAATCCAATGACCAGCACGTTCATGTCGGCTGGTAACTTAGTCAGTGGGCGCGGTTCCCCTTCGGCAACGCTCCTAGACAACGGGCAGGTGCTCTTCGTAGGCGGCACGGACCAGGGAAACAATGTCACGGACGCGGAACTTTACGATGTGGACGCCGGTTCCTTTACGACGACGGCCATGCCCACTTACGCCAGATACACTCAGACCGCTACGCTGCTGCCAAACGGGAATGTGCTTGAGGCTGGCGGCTCCGATGCATACACGAACCCTCTTCCAGTTTCCGAAGTGTACCAGCCGGCGAGCTTGGCTCCTCCAAATCTGGTCTCGATTACTCTGACCCCTGCCAATCCGTCGATTTCCGTCGGAACGCAGCAGGTGTTCACAGCTACCGGAACGTTCAGCGACAACAGCACGCAATTACTCGCATCTGCAACATGGAGCTCGTCGAGTAGTGCGGTCGCGAGTGTCACCAATGATATAACCGACTCAGGAGTTGCCATTGCATTAGCCGCAGGTTCGTCGACAGTCAGCGCTTGCACAGGGTCCGTATGCGGCTCGACGGCTCTGACGGTCACGCCTCCAGTGCTTGTGTCAATCGCGCTATCGCCGCAAAATCCGGTGTCTCCTTTCGGCTTTCCCGTGCAGTTCTCGGTCGTCGGTACCTACAGCGACGGAACGACGGCAGTGCTTTCGGCGAACGTGTCTTGGGCCTCCAGTGCCCCGAGCATCGCGACCGTGAATGCCTCCGGCCTGGCCACGCCTGTCTCCGCGGGCACATCCAGCATTCAGGCGATGACCGGTTCGCTTAACGCAAGCACCACCATCACTGTGAGTCCGGCCAGCCTCACTTCTATAACGGTCCAGCCAGCGATTGGCGGCATGATCGCCGGCAACAACCAGCAGTTTACGGCGAGCGCTACTTACAGCGACGGGACCATAAACAATTCGCCCGCCGTAACATGGACGTCATTCAATACGCACATCGCAACGGTTGGCTCCAACGGACTTGTCACAGCGGTGGCCGTCGGTAGCACTACAATTCAGGCATCGATTGGGTCTGCCGCAGGATCAGCGACGCTCAAGGTTGTGTCGAGCGCCACACTGCCCACGATCACAGCGTCCGCATCGCCGTCTGCGAACGTGAACGGGTGGAACAACGCAAACGTGACGGTCAGCTTCGTATGCCAAGCAGGGAGCGCCAATATCGTTACGTGCCCGCCTCAGCAGGCCGTCTCCACGGAAGGAGCCAGCCAGCTCGTCAGCGGAACTGTTACGGACGCCGCGCAAAGCTCCGCTAGCGCGAGCGTGACTGTAAATCTCGATAAGACGCCGCCCGCACTTTCAAACGTTTCTCCGGCGGACGGCACGTCAGTTTCGACTTCAACCATTACAGCGACTGGGAGTGTTTCGGACGCATTGTCCGGGCTAGCGACGGTCACCTGTAACGGCGCAGCGGCGACCGTCAGCACAGGGACATTCTCGTGTGATGTCACGCTGAATCCTGGCATCAACGTCATCATGATTCGTGTGAGCGATCTCGCGGGCAATGTCGCCGCGGCGAGTCCTCACGTCGTTCTGACGACTTCGTGGCCTGCCCCTCAGTCCATTCAGATAACGCCATCCAGCGTAAATCTTCTTGTTGGAGATACACAATCGTTTACGGCGGTTGACGATCAGGGTCACGTCCGTCCAGAAGCGACATGGTCTGTCAGCGATACTTCGATCGCGGCATTCGATCCGACCGTGACGAATGAAATAACGGGCGTTACCGTCGGCCAAGTTACCGTGACAGCGACGGTTCAGGGCGTCACGGCTCAAACGACCGTTAACGTCCTTTCCAGCATGTCCGACGGTACCGTCCAGTGGTCGGTTTCTCCTGCACCGGGGTCGGCAGTCCAGCAGATTGTTGAGGGTGACCTCGTGCCTGTCGGGCCTGATTTGTTCTCCGTTGAGCGAATGGCGACGTTCGGGCCCTGACACTCGATGGGCAGCAGCTGTGGGTAGCCCAAACATCCGGAGTTGGAACCGCCAGCCCTGATATGAATGGAGGGATCATCCTTTCGGTTGCCGGGCAAATTATCGATTTGGATGGGCAAACGGGTCAGCAGCTATGGGCGTACCAAGACCCTCCAGTCCGCGCGTTTGGCAGCGATGGCCAGGTTGCTGTTTCGGCAGACGGAATAATCTACTTTCGGGAAGGCATTCCATCGGCTCACGGATATATCTGGTCGCTTATCGGCTTGGATGGGAGCACTGGCTCCGAAGTGGTCAATATTCCGATGCCAGCCAACGGAGTCCAAATATTCCAAGACTTCTGCCACGGCGACTCAGCAACGTCAACGGGCGGGCCGGCCCTTTCCATGACCGATCCCGTGATTGGCCCGGATGGAACTGTGTTCTCCGCCGTTGTTTCTTACAACTACACGACCACCGCATGTAGCGGCGTGGCCAATTACACTCAAAATCTTTCGATGCTGGAGGTGAATGCGAGCGGTGCGGTCTCAAATATTCCGTACAATTCGGTCAGCATGCCGGTCAACACGAGGCAGGTGGAGATAGCGGATGTGATTCCCGACGGTCAAGGCGGGGCACTGATCTCCACTGATCTCCTGGGGAATTCCAGTTTCGCCGGGCAGTTCGGAATTGGAAAGCCACATCACAGATGTATCCACCAGCGGTACCATTGACGCAATCTTTCCGCCATCCTACGGTGTGACCCAGATGGTACTTGGAGACAACAACGCCGGATTCATTTCGTACGGCACCAGCATTGTCTCGTTCACTGTTCCGTCGCTTCAGCCGCTTTGGACGTACTACCAGCCGTCCGGCGGGCTCTCCCTCGTCGTATCTTCACAAGGTGGTGGCGTGGTAGCGAAGGATAGCTTGAATGGAACAGACACCGTCGTGCGTCTCGACTCATCGGGCGGCGCTACAATCGATTCCTGGACCGCATCGAATGTGATTAACTTCGGCGGTAACTTTTGGAGTGGGACAGAAGACGGCGGCGGAGTAATTGCCGAGTTTTCCGCCAACGGTACAGAGGTGGCTGACGCCTGGTGGGTTGCAACCGACGGACAAGGTGGCCACTCGTCGAAGAGTGTCTACACTTTCCAAAACCAATCGCAGGACAACCCCAATCAAGCAGTAATTCAGGGAGTGCTAAATGAGCTTTTCACTGCCCTTCCGCTTGCAAATGTTCCCGGAGCCAGCTCTTGCAAGAATTGGCTTGCGACGGGGCAAAACTCGCTCGACGACCTCCACACTGTTGCCCCTAACATTTGGTTTCACGCAACGGCGTACAACAAAGGCAGGCCGGATTATTGGACCGAGGCAGTTACACACCTCGGCGACGGCACGCCAGCCAACATGCAGACCATCGTGAACGACGTCAGCGCATTCTTCAACGCGGAACATCCCGTGTTTGGCGGGACAGAGGCGTATCAAGGTCTAACGCCGAGAGGCTATGCTGGTAATGAATTTTTGGAACAAGCTCAAGTCGTTCTGCACGAGTTGGCTCATCAGACCGCGTATCCGCAGCCGCCGCCTTCGAAGCCGCGCTGGAAGTGGCAACAATATGACGGAGGAAACGGCGGGCGATTTTCGATCAGCAACGATGAGACGCTGGATAACGTTTGCGGTGAAATGATTCGCGCTTTGCCGAGTGTGGATATGCCAACGGACCTACCCGCGGGTTTTCTTCCAGGGGTTTCTCCGACAGCTGGCGGCATCGGTAGTACGGTAACAATAGAGGGTAGGAATTTCGGAAGCGCCCAGAATGGCAGTACTGTCACCTTTGGCGGACCCGGCGGTGTGCAGGCTACGACGATACTGAGCTGGAAGGATTACGAGATCAAAGTGCTGGTACCGGCGGGCGCGCAAAGCGGAAACGTGGTCGTAACAGTTGGAGGTGTGCCCGCGACTGGGCCGTCGTTTACTGTGTAGTGACGTCGGAATGCGTAAAGCAAGGAAGTGCTTCCTTGGAGGGGTAAATGAGAAGCATCTACGCAAAAACTCTGTTTCTGGCAATCACGACGGTTATTGTCCCGCTTAACTCCGCGACCGCTCAACAGGGTGTGATGTTAAATGACAAAGACATCCATGTAGTTCACTACGAAAAGCTGGAGTATCCACCTGCGGCAGCTTCTGACAAAATCGAGGGGGTAGTTGTCGTAAAACTAAGGCTCGATGATGACGGGCGCGTTCTCGATGCTGCCGCCCTCTCGGGCGCGCCAATGCTTTCGCTATTGGCGGTCCCAAACGCAAGGAAATGGCAGTTCAGTCCTAATCCGCAGAAGGCTGCGATTATTGTGTACAACTTTCGAATAGGAGCCGGCTGCCGCCGCAAGAGCCCCTACAGCCAGATGACTTTCAATCCGCCGAATTTTGTGACGATCGTTAACTGCAAGGCGCCCGTCTGGGTACCCTGATTCCCGCAGACCGTAGCGACGCGATCACGATTCGAAGCTGATATACTGCCCGCGCTGCAGAAGGCCGCCGGAGAGCACGTGCCATCACGCGAGGGCGAAAGAACCTCATCCCAAAACCAGAATCTGTTGCCGGGGCGTGCGACGCCGCAAGGTACAAAAGGCTACGCCGCGCGATTCGCTTCGCGGGCCGCGCAGGGGCATTTTCGTCAGGCCGCAGGCGGACACTCTGCCGTGACCGGGAGCGGACACGTTCCCGAGGCGGCGGGCGGGCTCACGGTTTCGTCGATCGGCATCGGGACGTATCTGGGCGAAGCGGACGCCGCGACGGACCGGCGTTACACGGAAGCCGTGATTGCCGCGGGCGAAGGCGGCGTCAATTTCATCGACACGGCGATCAACTATCGCTTGCAGCGCAGCGAACGTTCGGTGGGCGCGGCGCTTCAGGTGCTCGTCGGGCGCGGATATAAACGCGAAGAGTTTGTGGTCTGCACGAAGGCCGGTTTTCTGACGCCCGATGCGGTGATGCCCGATGACGTGAACGACTATTTCCAGCGCGAATATCTTGGGCGCGGCATTCTTCGCGTGGAAGACGTCGCCGCGAGCTGCCATTCGATGGCGCCGAAATTTCTGGCCGATCAGCTCGAACGCAGCCGGCGAAATCTCGGCATCGAATGCGTCGACGTCTTTTACCTGCACAATCCGGAGACGCAGTTCGATGAGATTTCGCGCGACGAATTCCGGGGGCGGGTTCGCGACGCGTTCGCGTTTTGCGAAGCGGCCGTGGTGCGTGGGAAAATCGCGGCGTACGGACTGGCGACGTGGAAAGCGTTCCGCGAGAATGCGAAATCCGAGAGCTATGTATCGCTGGAGGAGATGGCGTCGATCGCGCGCGAGCTGGCAGGCGATGCGCACCATTTTCGGTTTGTGCAGCTGCCGCTGAATCTGGCGATGCCCGAGGGGTTGACGAACGCGAATCAGGTGGTGAACGGCAAGACGATGGCGATGGTGCAGGCGGCGCGTCCGCTGGGGATTACGCTGGTAGCGAGCGCGGCGTTGCTGCAAGGCCAACTGACGCGCAATCTGCCGGCGCAGATGGCGCAAGTGCTCGGGCTGGCGAATGACGCAGAGCGCGCGTTGCAATTCGTGCGCAGCATGCCGGGGGTGACGACGGCGCTCGTCGGGATGAGCCGCGTGGAGCATGTGGCCGCGAATCTGGCGCTGCTGAGCGTTGAGCCCGCGCCGCGCGACCAATTCCTGAAACTTTTTGGACATGGGCGGTAGCTTGCGCTCGAGGACGGGAGATGTGCTTCAGTCGCTGAGAGCCCAACAAGCTGGAGAGAAAACGCAGAACCGTATGCGCGGGTAAATTGGGCGTTCGCAGCGCGGAGATAATCGGAGCCGTTCGACGAGTGACCGGCTGAAAAGAAAGCCGGTCGCTACGAAAACCGTGCCCGCGCAAGCTTCCGAAAATCCGAAAGGCTACGCAGAATCGATCAGCGGGGAAATTCCTTTAGCCACGTGGTGATCTCCTCGCCGACCTGCGGCACTTTGCCGGTGAAGAAGTGGTCGACGCCGGCGACCAAGCGCAGGCGCTTCGGGTCGCGCATGATCGCGAAGACTTCCTCGACCTTTTCGAGCGGGCCGTATTGGTCGTTGGTGCCGGAGATGAAGAGCTTGGGCTGCTTGCAGTCGCGCATGAAGTGCATGTCGTTGCGTCCGACGGGAATGCCGATGCCAATCAAGCGCGTGACGCGCGGGTCTTCGCATCCGACGCGCAATCCCACCCAGGCACCGAAGCTGAATCCCACGAGCAGAAGCGTCGCGCGAGGATACTCATGCTGCAGATAGTCGAGGGCAGTGCGCACATCGTCGCGCTCGCCGAGGCCGTTGTCGTGCTCGCCTTCGCTTAGTCCCGCTCCGCGAAAGTTGAAGCGCAGCACGGGCATTCCAGCTTCGTGAAGCGCTTTGGCCGCCTGGTAGACGATTTTGTTATGCATCGTGCCGCCGTAGAGCGGGTGTGGATGGCATACGAGCGCGGCCGAGGCGGGGTTTTTCTTTGGGACGGTCCAGAGGAGCGCCTCAAGTTTGCCAGCGGAGCCTTTGAGGAAAAAGCTACGGTGATAAGAGTCAGCCATTGCGCGATAGCTTATCCTATGCACATGTGCGAGTAAGGTCAATGCCGGCATCGCGTGCGGTGGGGCGATGGGAGTTGGCCGGGCGTGAGTTCGCCGGATTGAAAATTTAGCTTCTCGTGTAGAATGTACGTTTGCTGGGCCGCTAGCTCAATTGGTAGAGCAGCTGACTCTTAATCAGCGGGTTCCAGGTTCGAGTCCTGGGCGGCTCACCACTTTTTCCGCTTTGTTCTTTGTTTTCAATTGATTGACTCCCGCCGCTCCTCTTGTTCACTCCCCTGCGGGGGAACAGAAGGGAACAATAAGGCCGCGACGTTCGCCACAGCACGCCGTTTGGACTCTGGAACCGAATGCGTGTATACGCGGAGCGTCGTCTCAACATCCGATTGGCCGAGGAGGTCCTGAGCAGCCCGGATCGTCGCACCCGACTCACTGAGCCATGTGCGCGTGCGTATGTCGAAGCACGTGCCACGAAATCGGGCGCAATCCTAACTTCACGCATGTAGGCCGTAGAACTCGATTGGCGAGATTCTTGGGTCCTATAGGCGTGCCGATGCTGCTGGTGAACACCGGAGCCGCTGCGTCAGGATCAACGCAACGCTGCCGGTGCGCCAGCAAAGCTGTTTGAACGGGTTCGCTCATTGGCACATCACGGATGCTGCTTCGCGTCTTGGGCGTTCCGAAGCCGGCGTCTTCCGAGTAGGTCTCCTTCACCTGGATGACCCCTCGAAAGAAGTCGACACGCCCCCACCTAAGGGCTGCGATTTCACCGATGCGTAGTCCGGTCAGTGCCCCGACAAGTACGATTGTGCGGCACGGTTCCGGCAACGCGTCGATGAGCCGTAACACATCACGCGGATCAAGGAACGTGGGTTCCTTTTTCGGTGTTCGGTCTCCGATGGTCAGTCCACCTGCAGGGTTTTCGTCGAGGTATCTCCACGTTACGGCTTGGCTCAAAATCTTGCTGAGCGTAGTACGTATCCCATGGAGTGTTGAGGCCGAATAACCCTGCTGCCGCTTGCCGACAACGAACGCTTGCAGCGTCTCGTGGTCAAGATCGCGGAGCCGCAAACCACCGAACGTTGGCAACAGATGGCGGTGAACTTGGAAGCGATAATAACGGGCTGTAGCAGGCTTGATCGTAGGCAGCGCCAGCGGTTCCCACTTCTCCTGTACAAACTGCTCGAATGTGAGAGTTGCAAGCGGGCGCCTGTGGCCCTGGTTAGTGGATCGAAGGCAAGCGGCCAACAAGTTGCGGGCCTCGCTTTTGGAGATTTGGCTCACAGGCCCGAGCACTGTTGAGCGAAGTACCTTGCTCAAGGTGTTGTCAGGCCTGAGAACGGTTTCGCGCCAGCGAGCAACCCACATCTTCTTGCCTTTTCCTTTGATTGTTAAACAACCATTTTGGAATCTGCGTCGAATCACGATTCTCCTCTCCGTGATTCGTCCGCTCGTTCTCGCGTCAGCCGCTAGTGTAGCGTACATATCAAGCCGCCTCGTGTTTGGCTTGACGTTCGACCCACGCGAGCACTTGCTCTCGATCAAAGCGCCAGTACTTGCCGAGCCTGTATCCAGGCAGACGGTCAAGAGAGCGTTTACGAGTGCGCCCGTAAACCCATGAAACGGGCACCTGCAACAGATCCGCAACTTCGCTGACCGTAAGGAGGCGATTGGAATTCTCGGGCGGCCTCCCCTCTGTGGCCGCGTGCGGTGGCGCGGCATGGATTGGAGTTTGCGACGCGACTTGCGGGCTTGTACTTATGAGTGCTTTGGCCGGAGTAGTTGCCTGATGATGCTGAGCCGATACTTCCGCCGTCCTACTTGGAACGGCAAAGCGCGAGACATGCTGCCTTGTGGACGTATTCTCGCGCGCTCCGAATTGAGGTTGGCGCGACATTATGCTTTCCTGATGATCTCCATTTCGATTTGCGGTTCGCTGCTGGCGGACAGGCGCTGCTGAAGCCATGTCTGAAAATCGCGATCCTTCTCGAAGATTCGGCTTAGGGCTTCAATAACGACATAGGATGGAGTTGCTTCGAGGAACTCCGCGTAATGTTGGAGATTGTGTTTGAACTCCGTCGGTATGCGCAATTGCAGGGATTCATTCTTCGGTTGTTTGGGTGGTGCTTTCAGGATTGGCACGGCTGGTCTCCTTTCGTGATTGATGAAATGCACTGCGGATTGCATTTGAGATCGGTTGGGCTGGTTTGATGACGCGGCCAAAACACGAGCTGCGCTTCCCAGCAGCAAGAGGCGGGAGTGACCCCCGAAGCCCGAAGGGATCGGGCCGCGATTGTGCGGCGCGATGGGGTCGCTCCCGCCTCTGGTCGTGTTTTGGCCGCGTTCCGTTTCCGTGCCTTGCCTCGCGCATTTTCTTGTTCTTTCTTCGGGTTAGGTTCTCGCTTCACTGAACCGGGAGGTGAAATCTCCCTGGAAATGTCCTTCCCCGGAACTTTTCACCGGCAGATTTACGGGCCGATGCGGATGCCTCTCGAATAATGCAGCCTGCCCGTTCACGATAACGGAGATAAGCGCGGCCTGCGCAGGTTGGCGGTATTTGCCGGATTCGGACCGGACCGCGTTCTCTGTGATCGTACCCGCACGCCATTTCTTGTATAGGTCTTCGATTCCAGGATTGCCAAAACGCTCTTGGGACGCGTTCAAAAACTCGATGTCGCCGTTGCTCAGTTTTGCGTATTGCTTCTCATCCCAGAATCTCCTCGTGCGGAAATACTGGAGCACTCCGAACGGAGAATCTGGGTTCCAGAGTCGCTCAAACCTCTCGTGGAAGAGCTTCCTGGCCCGCTCGAAATTCGTGTCCCGTGTCGCGATGTAATAGAGGCGGACCTGGCTGAGCTTGGTGAACAGCGTCATATATGCGTCCAGGTGGGTCCTGAAACTCTCCATGCTCTCAAACCCCGGATCGATGAAACTCAAGGTGACCACAGGCGGCAGAGACATGCTGGGGTTGTAGAACATCGGGAATTTGTCGACGAAATAACGGTCGGTGAACTGGCCTTTGATCGCCCCCGAATACCGCTTGTGAGGAAGGGTTTTCTTGGCGATTCCCATTTGATCGCAGAAGAATGTGAGCTTCTGCTCTTCGGTTTCGAGATACGTCACGTCTTGATTGCGGAGAATGAAATCGAGGGCAATGAGCCGCATTCGGACGTATTGGGTTGAATGGACGCGCCGGAAGCGGATATTTTCCCTGCCGATGGCTTCATACAGATTGCGTGAGAAAAGGTGAAACACGCGGCCATGCCGGAGATACGGCTTCGTCTTCGCGTGCTGCTTTTCGATCACCTTTCGTGCGAACGCAACGCTGCGCTTTCCCGGCTTCGTCTGGATGAAATGCAGGAACTGCTGGCAAGTGAAGTAGCCGGAATGCGTTGCCACAAGGTAGAGGAAACGTGCTTCTTCCTCGGTATACCCAAAGCCGCGCAAGGCGTCCGTATGTATGGGGAGGAATTTCATAATGCAAAAATCCTCGCGGTGATTCCCTGTGAATCGAGTACGCGACGCAGTCTGTCGTGGTCCTGCTGCCGAGCAAAAACGTGGAATCCAGCTTTGGCTTTTTCGCCCAGACCCTGAGGTCGGTAATCGCGGGTGGCTATTTCTAAATCGAGCCGGTGCACTTCCCGGCACTCATCCTCATATTCGATTCGTAGGTCGGGAATCGGAATCTTGTCATTCACAACCTTTAAATCAAACCGGTTGGCGATGGCGATGCGCTCATAGGCTGGGTCCTTGTCAGGCCGCATTCTTGAGATAGCCTGGTAGAGCTCCTTCTTCAGCTCCAAGTCGAGAATTACACGGCGCACCTTGCCTCCTGAGCGCTCTATTTCTGTTGCGACCTTCTGGTAGAGTCGATAGAGTTCGGCATCGTGACGCGCTTCCTTGGGCTTCGCAAAGCCCTGATATGTCGCCTGGCGGCTGGACACGAGCTGCGCATGTTTGAGCAGCTGTTGACTCTCTTTCGTCAGCGTCAGCACCTTTGTCGAATACGAGGAATGACCTTCAATTGTCCGCTGTTCGACTAGGCCATGCTTCCGCAGATTTCTGATGTCGGCTTCCATGCGAGCCTGATCGCCTTGGTATCCGAACCGTGCCAAATCTTCGGTCGGAACCACGCGAAACTTGCCCACATCGGTCAATGTATGGACTTCCGAATCACGGAGAGAATACTCACGGTCGCGCCCACGGTAGATTGTTCTGGACCGATCCGAGCCTCGCGACGCGCCAGAATTGGAACCTTTTTCGCGGTCTGTCTGAGTACGTGTTCTTTCGTCGCTTCGGGACCTGCCCGCCCGTTCGATTACACTGGGACGTGAGTCTGAATCCCAACGGGACGGCAAAGCGAAATCGGAGATGCTGTAAGGCCGGTCCATAGGAACCTTTTCACTTAGCCTTCGGACTCAGGTGCGGGACGCGTGATCCTGGTCCTCGGCGTACAGAAACACCTCTTCGACATTCTTTCCGAACGCCCGCGCGATCTTGAATGCCAGCGGCAAGCTCGGATCATACCGGCCAGTTTCAATGGCATTGATGGTGCCGCGAGCTACCCCGACACGTGCCGCGAGCTCGGCCTGCGACCATTCCACTTCTGCACGTAACACACGCAGCCGGGTCTTCATCGGTACCGCCATGAATACAAAATGAGGCCGATGCTCCACAGCACCACCATCAATGCCGGGATTCCCAGCCATGAGACGGAATGGAAGCCAACCGCCTGCGAATAGCCTATAGCGAGCGAGAAAACTAGTGTGCCCGCGAAGGCAAACGTCAGGGCGCGGTAGTTGATTTGTTGCTCCCGCTCATCGTTGGAGCGGAGGAAGCGAAGCAGGAACAGAATCGCGGCCCCTGCTGCCAGGACAGCGAGGGCGAGGACCGGGACACGAAGTGAAGGGACCTTGCCGACTACGCTGATCGCAATTGCCGAAACTACTGCAGCGCCATAGAAAAGCCAGATCGATCTTCGACGGCGGTAGGTTGGGTTCTCTGGGAATTTAACAGGCATGCGGGCCTCCCGAAACTTGTGACAGTATAATGTATAGCATACACAGTGTCAACTAAAAGATTCTTGTGGTCTCGTATACAACGCCTTGCAGCTACCGGCCTGCAAAATATATGGACTTGACGCCATAATGTATTCTATGCCATATTTGTTGGCGTGAAATGGGCCGTTGAGATAGCCGGTGAATTCGAACCGGAATTTCGGGCGCTGCACGAAGATGTGCGGACAGAGATTCTGGCGCTTGCGATTGTTTTAGAACAGTTTGGGCCGCAGTTGGGTCGGCCTCGTGTTGATACGCTGAAAGGCTCGCGGCACGCGAACATGAAGGAATTGCGATTCAGCGCGGCAGATGGTGAATGGCGAGTGGCCTTCGCCTTTGATCGCAGGCGTGCGGCGATTCTACTGGTAGCGGGAGACAAATCGGGTGGGAGCCAAAAACGTTTCTACCGCGAACTGATAAGGAAGGCAGATGAGCGTTTTGACGCGCATCTTGCCCGGATCGGAAAGGGGACGTAACTATGTCCGTGAACGTGAATGAAGTAATTCGGAAACTGAATCCAGCCGAGCGCAAGAAGGTTGAGGACCGCGCGGCTGAGATAATCGCGGAGGAAATGAGCTTGCGTGATCTCCGAAAGGCCCGCAAGCTCACGCAGGCCCGCGTCGCCAAGACTCTCGGCATCACTCAAGACAGCGTTTCCCGACTTGAGAAACGCAGCGACCTGTTGATCTCGACACTGCGAAAGACGGTCAAAGCCATGGGCGGCGACGTCCGCATTGTCGCTGAGTTCCCGGATCGCGCGCCAGTTGTGCTTTCGGAATTATCCGAGGACGACCCACCACGCAAATCACCTCGGAAGCACGCGCACGCCGAAGTCTAAGGCTCCGCTGCTCCCAGTGCCGTCAAGATGTCAGGCCGCTAGCACGGCTTCTGTGTCTTGGAGGAATAAGCAATGGCGTTGACACGAGATCGTAAGGAAACGATCCGGGCCCGGGTTCAAAGCGACCTGGGTTTTCGCGAGGCGCTACTGTGCGAGGGAATTGAGAATTTTCTCTCGGGCGATGTCGGGTTTCCCAAACTAAGCGAAATCACGCATCGTTCTGCAAAGAGTCTGATGCGGATGTTCGGACCACACGGCAATCCCCAAGCACGGAATCTGTTTGAGATGTTCAAGTATTTGCAGAAACCGAGAGCGTGCAGTTTTGAAATCCGGCCCAGGCGCATCGCGTCGCGCACCAAGCGCACGGAGCTGCCGGGCACGCCTCGGATGGCGCGACGTTCGAACGTCTAACGCGGGATTGCGTGGAGCCCGGATCCTCCCTCGGCGATGGTTCAATTGAATTTGCTTGTCGGAAGGGGAGGACATAACTGTGCCCCGGAACGTGAATGAAGTAATTCGGAAACTGAGTCCAGCCAAGCGCAAGAGGACTGAGGACCGTGCGGCTGAGATAATCGCAGAGAAAATGAGCATGCGCGATCTGTGAAAGCGCGCAACCTCACTTAGCCCGCAGCACCGAGACCCTCTTGTTCCATCGCTTCAGTGTTCTCTGTTCTCCATGCAGCTGCGGTATTACTGCTCTGAGTTTTGCGTTTCGCCGAGGTCTTCCACATCCGGTTTATTCGCGCCAAGGGGAGCCGGCTTCGCCGTTGGAGGATCCGCACGTAGTACGCCGGAGCTCAACCAGAAATCCCGAGCGGCGCAGCTCGTGACAAAGCCATTATCGTACCGTGGAATTCTCTCGTGTATCTTTGTGCCCAAACTCGGCCCAAACGGATAAAATAACGTACCAGATCGCGGGGATTGCCAAACACCGCGCACGTCGTACAAGACACCGAATTGTGGGCTAGGTTGGTTGCAAAATTGGGTTCCGGTGCTGCAAAGAATGGGAGCGACGTTTACGCTGCGCCGCACAATCGTTAGCCATGGGCGAAGGTCCGACGAGCAGATCATGTCCCGTAAGACGCCGTAAGACACGTAAGGCGCGTAAGGCGTCGTTCTCTTGATTTATGGGAGTTTCGGTCTTAAGCTCACGTGTGACGGTTTTGTACGGACTGTGCGGGCTGGGAAGCTTGCGAAGAATTCGGGCGCGGTTGATCCAGTTTGCAGGACTCTTTTACCGGCGGCAATGGGCTCGGGAAATTGCCGAAGAACTTAATGCTCACCTCGAGATGGACATCGAGCATAATCTGCGCGAAGGGATGTCGGCGAACGAGGCTCGTCGCCAAGCAATTATGAAACTGGGTGGCCTGGAGCAAACGAAAGAGGCTTATGCGGAACGTCGCGGCTTTGTGTGGCTAAGTTCGCTGCCGCAAGACCTTCGCTTGAGCGTACGCATGCTCCGCAAAAGCGTTGGATTCACGATCGTCGCTGTATCGACGCTCGCTATCGCGATCGGGGCCAATACAACGATTTTCAGTGTGATTGATGCTCTCCTATTGCGCAATCTACCCGTCGCCCGGCCAGAACGGCTCGTGCAAATCTCTGAAGTACAAGGTGGGAGGACGTTGCCGTTGACGTTTCCCATGTTCGACTACATCAGACAGCACCAGCAGGTTTTTTCTGGGGTTTTCGGCTGGTACGGCGACGGGCTATTTCCGGTACGGATTGGCCAATCGGAATCATTTGACGATGTATGGGCAGTGACGGGAAACATTTATTCGCAACTCGGCATCTCGCCCTTTTTGGGCCGTCTGATGGTTCCCAGCGACGCCGATCCTGCTAATGGTTCGCCAGGGCAAGTCGCCGTGCTTGGTTATGAATTCTGGCAGCGGCAATTTGATGGGGATTCGAACGTCGTTGGTCGGACCATAATAGTAAACGGTTACCCGTTTATCGTTATTGGTGTTACGCCGGCGAAATTTTCAGCCATGAGCGCCGTGGCCGCGCCCGAAATTACCGTGCCGATTACTGCAATTCCTTTACTAACCGGTGGACGACTGAATCTCACGGAAAATAACCGCGCATGGCTCTCTATCGGAGGCCGTCTTAGGGACGGAGTGAGTATTCGCCAGGCGCTTGCTCAAGTGAAAACGTTTTGGCCGGAGTTGCTCGCTGCGACGCTTCCGCCTGGAAACTCGGGAAAGACCCGCCAGCGGTTGTTGGCGGAAGCCGAAGTGAGTTCAATCGCCACAGGCACAGCGATGTCGCTTCGCGCGACCTTTTCGCAGCAACTTCTTATGCTGATGGGAATGGTCGCTCTTTTGTTGGTGGCTGCGTGTCTGAATCTCGCAAATCTAATGCTGGCCCGCGCGGCTGCGCGCTCCCGCGAATTGAGTGTACGAGCTGCGATAGGAGCGAGCCGCTCGCGATTGATTCGGCAAATGGCGTCGGAGAGCCTTCTTCTTGGTGGATTAGGAGCGTTACTTGGTTTGTTCTTGGCGATCCGCTGCGACCGCCCGTTGATCGATTACATGACGCAATATTATCAGGTGCCGCCTGCATTGAATCTCTCACCTGACCTTCGCGTTTTTGCAGTTACTACTATGGCGGCAGTATTGGCCGGATTACTTTGCGCAACCGCACCCGCATGGATGGCCGCTCGGACCGATCCCGCGCGAGCCTTGCAACAGAGCGCGAGGGGATTCAGCCGCTCGACCGGGAAGATTGGAAAAGCGCTGGTAATCGTACAAGTGGCGCTTTCGATGGTGCTGCTCGTAGGCGCCGGATTGCTCACACGAAGTCTTCACTCCTTGCAATCACAACCTTTGGGCTTCAATCAGCGCGGCCTAGCCAGTGTAGTCCTCTATCCCCGAACGAACGGCTCCGACGAAATCGATGTGGGCAGTTATTATCGCGAGCTCTTGCGGAGAGTTTTGTCTATTCAGGGAGTTCGCGGTGCGAGTTGGACGGCGATCACGCCAGGTCGGATCGCAGCTCCAAGCGATTATGTGTTCCCTGCGGGTACCTTCGAAACGTCTCGAAGAGGCGTTCCTGCTGCTGAGGGATTCATCTCGCCCGGCTTTTTCAGCACCGTGGAGGTTCCGCTAATTGCCGGTCGAGATTTCAGTTGGGCAGATAATGATCGGAGCGGCCACGTCGCAATTCTGAATAGCAGGCTGGCGCGCAACTTATTTCCCACCGGGAACGCTGTGGGCCAGTTCATTCACGTCGGCAGCGACCCGAATTATGAAGAAGCTCAAGTGGTGGGGATTGTGAACGATGGCCGCCTCTTAGACATTCGCGATTCTCAGAGTCCGGCCATCTACCTTGCCATACTCCAGAATCCCCTCTACTCGCAACCGGGAACCGGAAATCTTCTGGTCCGGCTCTCCGGCAATTCGCAAGAGGTAATCGCGGCGGTGCGGCAGCAAATCGAAGCGCTCGGTCGTGAATTGGCTTTCAATATTAGAACCGTCCAGGATATATCTGCGCAGACGCTTCTACCCGAGCGCACAATGGCATTTCTCTCCGGCTGCTTTGCGCTGGCGGCTTTGCTGCTTTGCATTATTGGACTGTACGGCCTACTATCGTATGCAGTGTCAGGACGAACCCGCGAAATCGGGATTCGCGTGGCCCTAGGAGCACAACGCGCAGATATTCTTAGATCTGTGCTGCGCGAAGGCCTGCTGCTCGTTGCGGTCGGTGTTGCGATCGGATTGCCATGTGCGCTGGCGGCGACGCGAGTGATTCAGAGCGTCATCTTTGGCATTTCGTCGGTAGATTTTGCGACGTTTGCTCTAGTAATTGGCACGTTGGCAAGCGTTGGAATTGTCGCGAGCTACATTCCCGCTCAGCGCGCAATGCGAGTGGACCCGATGGCCGCGCTGAGAAATGAATAAGGCGCTAGCTATAGAGCGGTACAAGGTGTTCATGACGCACGAGATCGACTGTTCGACGATTCGCAGTTAAAGGTGGTCACCCGAAGAGGTACTGGACGAGGCCCTCGCAATTCATGGAACAGAGAATCACAGCGGAACACGAATGAAAGATTATCAAGAGCATCGGAAATTTCACGTAGTGCCGAGACAGCCAAAATGAATTCCTTTTCTTCAGAGCCGATTTTAGCCAGGGTTCTTAAGCGCACCGCGTCGAGAGTCTGCATCTTCGAGCAGGCTCTCTTGGCAGCTCTGAACAGCTCGAGCCACTGACCGACCCACCAATAGCAATAATGGTCATCAGACTCTGGGTCGCCATCAGCCTCAACTCCAATGTCCACACAGTAGCGGTCACCAATGAACTCAATGAGTTTACCTGTGATGGCCAAACCCCCGCTCGCCGTAAAATAACCACTACATTGGAACCCACGTCGAAAGACCGGATGAAACCCAGCCGGGTTCGCCTCAATAATGAAGAATTTCCCCGCCTTGGTAAGGGCGACATCCCAGCCATATAACATACCGGAAAGTAACCCGCTTGGGAGGCGATCAACTATGGCCTGTACAAAAATGTTAGGCGCATGCCGTTCCTCAGCATCTATACCACCCCCGTACCGTCTGAACGTCAGCATAGGAATTACGTCCGCTTCCACAGTGTGTACGCGATACTCCGCGATGATATCCAACTTCTCTTGTATGAGAAAGTCCTCCTCTGCCAAGTCATGAGAATCGTTTATATGCTTCCCCCTTTGGCGAGCTTCGACAGCGATGGGAAGGTACTTTAGGTATCCGCTTGCACCCGAGCCATCTCCCAGAGACCGTTTTATGATGACGTTCGCGTCACTTCTACTCAGCGTGGCGTCGATGTCCAGGCCCTTCCTATTGCGCAGATCACGCCATAGCCCCGTGCTAGGTGGAACAACATCGTCACAATAGTGATGAAGAATCAATGCCTGAACTAGTTTATGCTCGAACCGCCAACGAAACACTCTCGCCTCATCAAAATTCAATTCGCTAAAAAGATGGCGAACCAGCAGAAGCCCAGGACTAGGCCGACTAAGTCCCACCTTAAAGTTGTTCGCGTCTGATTGCCGCAAGATGATGTTTTTAGATAACGGACTTGTTCGACGAGCACCTCGGAAACAGTCTATCTCGCTTGCAAGTGCTCCTGCTTGCCACGTTTCTGTAGAATTCCAGTCCATAAGGCTATGTACCATCCGCGACAGCTAGCGCCAAAATGAGATTCGGCGCCGCCAGATCCGTTCGCCAAACGTCGGAAATTATACTCACGCGTCAGAATTAGCCAACAAAATTTAGATTTTGAACTTCATTTTATGACATCCGACGAATTCAGGAAGTCGGTACTACGCATTGTGTCCTAAGTGTTTCTCTGTATTGACTAGCATAATCGATAATGTTAATTGTACTTCTCCTAACTGGTAAACCGACATGGACCCAGTGGTTAGCCACGTTCCGGGCACGCAACCGAACACGAGGGAGACAACATGCATAACTGTGAATGAACGCGGGGAGACGCTAATTTTGAGCTCCAACGATAACCGGTATTACGGTCTCAACGCCTCAGCGACGCTGATTTGGACGCATCTCTTACGGGGTTTGTCACTTCCCGCGATAACGAAGATCTACTCTCAGCATTTCCGTATTGACTTAGCTACTGCTGCAAATGACGTGCACAGATGTGCGCTTGAATTTGAAACGCGCGGCTGGATCGCGAACATCTTCGACGGGAATCAGGATGAAGATTAAGCTTGTCGTTCAGATCCTAGCTATCCTTGCTTATATCGAATGGTCGATCGCTTATGCGGGTGCTACACGGTTTATCGATAGACTCAAGGCTCGAACGTTGATCCGCCCGCGATCATCGCACGAATGGGAATTCGAGATGGCTCGCATTAAGGCTGCTTACAGCATTGCCGTGCGATTATTTCCGCGGCGAGTGGAATGCTTGTCACGGTCCCTGGCTCTGTACATATTGGCTCGGAAGCGCCGCATTCCCGTACAATTTCATGTCGGTGTCAGAAAATTTCCGTTTACTTCGCACGCTTGGCTCGAGTTGAATGGGCCCGTGTTCGCAGAAGATATCAGACTGGTCTCCGGCTTGACCCGCATAATTAGGTTAGATTGATGACTAGCCAGTTCGCAGGCGCCGTCCTTTTTGATCAATGCGGTTCGATGTCACGAGAGGACGTTAACGCGATTGTTGGCAACCTCGCGGTTGGTGCTCTTCCTCAGTATAAAGGCAAGATTATCGTCACGAGTAGGTTGATTATGGCGTGGCGTCCGGCGATACAAACTAGACCGCCCCAGACAGACGGCCAAGTGCGGCACGGTACTGCTTCTCGGGATCGGTTTATGGTCGTGGGGTCGCTCTTGCTCGACAATCGCCGCGAATTGATTTCCGAACTGGGCCTTTCGGACGCCTCCAGCAATACTGACATAGTGCAAGAACTTTCTTTTCGTCTGGGAGTCGAGTCGCTCGGGCAGCGACTATTCGGTAGTTTTGCATTCGCCGTTTGGGATCGCACCAAAAACAATTTGACCTGTTATACGGATCGAATTGGATTGTGCGCGTTTTATTATGCCGTTCTGCACGACCGTTTTCTCTTTAGTTGGTCACCTGTGTCCCTATCGCGCCATCCAGACCTGAGGTGTCGCTTAAATCTCGATTATTTCAATGATTATTTGCAGTACCAATCGATATTGTGGATGGAGCCGGCGACTGCTTTCGAACCGATACTACGGCTTCGACCTGGACACCGAATTCAAGTGCTTGGCGATACCGTTCAGGAGTCTCTCTATTGGGATCCGACTAAGATTGGAAGATTGAAGTATAAAGACAGCCGCGAGTACGCCGATCAGTTCCGCGGTCTGCTCAAAACGGTCGTGCGCTCCAAGTTGCAAGGCGCCTCTCCTTTTTGGTTCGACGCATCTGGTGGTCTCGATTCAACGTCAATTATCTACCTGGCCTCGGAGATATTCAGGGAATCTGGTAGCATTCCCGCGGACCGCATGCGCTGCCGCAGCATAGTGCATCGTTCACTGCCAGAATTTTCAGAGTCCGATTTCATAGTTCGAGTGACACGCCCGCTGGGGTTGTCCGTCTTTTACGAGTATGCCGAAGATGAGCCCAGCATAACCACAGTGATCGAGATGCCGCACCAACCTACGGGAGAACTGGGACTTAGCTTCCTCAAGCTTCCCGAAATATGTGGCCTCTGTAACCGAATTCGAAGCTCCGGTGCGGACACTCACTTAGGTGGTCACGGCGCGGACCACCTTCTTGGAGCACCTATTCTTTTGTATTTACGCAACTTATTTTGGTCCGGACGGTTTCGACTTGCCGCTACACATCTTGATGGTTGGGCAAGGGCTTCCCATCGTTCATATTTTGACTTGCTGCTTAAATCCTGCATATTCCCCCGTCTTTGCCACAGCGCGAACTCCGCTGCTGCCTGGCTGCGACCGCGAAAATCCGCCCACAAGCGAAAGTCAACGCTGCACAATTTCTCCTGTGCTGCCGACCAATATCTTTTCGAACATGTGGTTGAAGGTGTGGGTGACTTAGCCACTCTTTCTAGCGCAGGGGCACAATTTGGAGTAGCGAGAATGTTCCCTTTTGAGGACGCTAGGCTTTTGGAATTCATCCTCTGCGTTCCTCCTGAGCAGCGTGCGCACCCTCCGCTCTCTAAATGGCTCTTGAGAGAAGCTATGCGTGGATTTATTCCCGAAGATGTCAGAACAAAATGGTTTCAGCCAACAAGTGGAGATGTGGCTTTCATCGCCAAATTACGCCGTTCTGAGCAAGATCTTCTGAAGATCATACGAGACGCTCAACTAGCGGATCTTGGCTTTGTCGAGCCAGTTGAACTGACGAGAGCTTTCAAGGCGCTTTTGCAGGGAGACGCACATGAAGTAGCCCATTTAGCTGTGTCTTTGAGTGCGGAGTTGTGGCTTAGGACGATTTCAAAGGCAAGCACGAGACCCGCCGATCTGAATCTAACGATGCAGGTTGTTAACACCTAAATCACTTAAGCGAAGGAGAAGAAAGATGCATGACGGAAACGTAGTTGCGAATGCGGAATATGTGGCGCCAACAATTGTGAGTTACGGAAAGCTTGAGGACGTAACTAAGGAGGACTTTAACCGCGGCGTAATGGGTGGAGGAAAGTTTACGTCACTGGAGGCCGATAACCAGCACAAACAATTCTAGAACCGGGAATTACGCTGACCTGGTGCCGTCGTAGCGTGCCTTGCATGATCGAGCTAATTTACTGCTTCTAGTTCGTTTGTGCGAATCTAACCGGCAGCAGCAAAGCGACCGTTTAACCAAGAGGAGGGTCGGCGGGGCAAGTGACTCCTTGGAATTCTCATGCTTCTAAGTGTCAACGACAGCTCAAACATTTAAATGGATGGCTGCACCGCAGTCACCAGCATCAAACGCCGCAGTCGCGAAAGTACTACGTATGGATAGAAGAACACCGCAAATTGCCTGCATTTTGAACAGCAGATATGCGCCAGAGACGCACTGGTCCAGCTATACCGCAGGCGCCGGGCGATTCTCGTCAGCGGTTGCTTCCTTATTGTCCAGTCGCGACCTATTTGCGGGATTCGTTCTTTACCGAAGAAATGAAAATCTCAGCGCTCCCACGATAAAGAGCACCTCGTTTTTGGGGTTTAAGGCAGTCGAGGTCTCCTTCAACTTCCGGATGAGACACGAACTCGTTAGAAGTGTGCTCCAGTCTGCGCTCGACTTGTTGGCCCCAGACACATCACGTTATGCGCAACAATACACACCGATCTCGTATCACCAATCGAATACGCTCCTTCCGTTTGTTACCGCAAATTGTCCCTTTCTTGTGACACACCATGGTCCATTCGCATCGGAAGTATGTAACAGATTCGGTAGCCGCCTCGCGATACAGGCTTTTCAGGGCTCAGCAGCAAAGGTGCGGCACCTTATACGCGCGCAAGCACAAGGGCTACGCACGCTAGCGAGTACTCGGCCTGCTGTCTCAATAGAGCTTTCAGATGTCCAGGCTGCTGTACTCCGTCGAAACGGCATATCCAGAAGCACGGTACTCCGTGCCGGCCCTCCTGTGCAGGAATGGTTAGCACGTGAGAGATGCCACCACGGGTTGGTTCACCTCCCGCACCTAACATCGGCTCACCGATCGCTTCACGTAATTTCCGCGACGGCGAGAGTCGACGAATTCAAAAATCTTAGCGAGCTAGTATCAGCTGCTAACACATTGGTGGGTGAAGGCACCGATCTTACGCTTTCTCTATTTATAGGGGAAGAACGCGATAGCCTTGGCCGGTCACGAATACAGCGGCAGATGGCAGATAAACTGCGCGCCAGGAGTATTTTGCGACCACGACTACCACACTGTTGTCTTCAGCGCTTATTTCTGACAGTCTGTCACCGGACTGTATTCGTCCTTTCATCAATTTACGAGACTCTTGCAATAACCCCCATCGAAGCGGTTTTAGCTGGTCTCCCGGTGTTGGTGCCTGATCGGCCCGAAACGGTGGGAATCACGGAATACATACCGTCGCAATGGCGCTACGTGCCTAGCGCAGAGGGTCTGGCCCACAAATTGCGTCAGATCCTCGAAACGCCTAACCTGCGCGCCATAGCCATGGCACAACGCCAATTCTTGGTCGCTCACATCGACCCGATGCAGTTCATTGACGTTCTCCGCCATGGCGTGATGCGTGTTATGAGCCGTACCCACACAGGCCGTGTATTAGCTCGCTGCATTAACTGTGAAATGATTATGTGAGTACAAATGGACTTGAACTATGGTAATTGATGCGATTAACCGTCGAGGTAAAGTCTTTGGAATCGGCTACCACAAGACGGGCACTTCATCACTCGCAATAGCGCTCCAGATTCTCGGCTACGCGGTTACGGGGCCGAGGGGCGTTTTCGATCCTCAGATAAGTACACGTGCCCTACCAATCGTGCTGGATCTTGTCAACCAATATGATGCATTTCAAGATAATCCGTGGCCATTGTTATACAAAGAGCTCGACCGCTTTGTACCCAACAGCAAGTTCATCTTAACGGTACGGCCCTCTGACTCTTGGATACGGAGCGTCGTACGGCATTTTGGCGGTACGTCTACTCCGATGCGGGAGTGGATCTATGGCGTTGGCGATCCCATCGGCAATGAAGCGGAATATGTAAGGAGATACGAAGCTCATAATCAATCTGTCTTTCAATATTTCAGTCAGCAGCCGCGCGATTTACTTGTAATAGATATCACCCGAGGTGCCAGTTGGGAGCAGCTATGCGAGTTTTTAGGCAATAGAGCGCCAGATGTTCCGTTTCCGGTAGCGAATACAGCCGAATGGCGAGAATCCTGGACATCTCGAGGACTGGAATGCCCGGATTGGAAGGTATACGATGTTCGGAAGTCACCAGGAATAGATCGAGACGGCCAGTAAGAAGAGTCGCCCCCGATCAACGCGACCATCGGCAGCATAGAATGAATCAATTTGTGGCGCATGAGCCGAATACTCGCCATTTCACCTTACTATATACCCTCGCCAGGAGGAGCCGAGGCTAGTCTTCACGAGACTCTTCGCCGCCTTTCTCAAAGGAACATCGAGACGCAGGTTTTAACAATCAGCAATCACAAACTTCTGTCGCATATAAAGGTCCTGCCGAACGAAGAAACTGTTGATGGCGTGCGTATTCGGCGTACGAAGAGAAAAGATTTTCTTCTAGTTCTAGATGCTTTATTGCCGAACTCCGATGTCGTGTTTTTTCAAATGGCTTCTGAGTTTCGTAATCTTGGAATCAGACTTGATAGTGCTTTAAAGAGCGAACGCGCACATGCGGTATTCTTTCTTCGCCATCATCCTCGCATGGACAAAGACACTGTAGGTGCGCGATACGTGGTTTCAAACAGTCAATGGGCCATGTCGCGGCTTTCGAAGGAGGTAGTGAGTATACTGCTGCACCCACCTATACGGCCACTACCCTATTCTGACGGCAATCGGCGGCACTATATAACCTTAGTAAACCCGATTCGCAAAAAGGGTGTTGAGTTGTTTGGAAGAATGGCCGCGCGTTTCCCTCGGTGGCCATTTCTCGCACAGATCGGCTGGGGTGATCCAGTGTACGAGTGTTTGACCTCGCCAAATATTAGGCTAAATCCGCGGACTACAAACATGGGCGATATTTATTCACAAACATCCATTCTCCTTGCGCCGTCCATACGGGAACCATTTGGGAGAGTAGTTGTTGAAGCTGCATATAGCGGATGCCTGGTACTCGCTCACTGGGCCGGCGGATTGCGAGAAGCCCCTCTACCAAGCTCATGTTTCATTAGGACGATGGACGAACAAAAGTGGGCGAGTGCTCTGTCACAGCTGATGTCTCTGGGAGAGGCTGGTAAACAGGAACTCTTGGCTGCTATGAGAATATCGCTGGCTGGGTACGGGAGCGAATTTGAGGATTTTGTTGCATGCTTGTTTGACTGGTTCCCCGTGTTAGGGCCGAGACCGCATCTACGCAATTCAAGTGCACGGCGACATGCATCCGCCTAGTCGTTATCCTGTTCGAGGCGGAGGATTATTTTACGGTCGATTCTCTAATTGCCTTCCACGACAACGGCGGTATGCGGCCACCAAAGAGCGACATCGGAAGAATAGGTGCCGTGAAAGTTACCTTGCGAATATTGTCGGCAGACAGCGACTAGGTTGTCCCAGTTTGATTGCGCTACCGTTTTTTCGCCAAGTGCGCGCAACGTGTCACTGTGAGATAAATGAATTGCACGTCCGCTAGCGAGGCGGTTCAGCGAGAATGCCTTGGCCAATCGGAGCTCAACATCATTATCTTCCCAACCCCACAGCTCCAATGACGAATTATAGCCATTAATCGCTCGTAGTTGATCTCGATCCACCATAATCAAGCCAGTAATGGCACGACACCCTGTACAGTGATTGGAAGCAAATTCGGTAATGCTCGTAGTAGTGCCGTCCGTCCAACCAAATTCGAACGTTCGCGTTTCCTTGATAGATCTAATAAAGCTGACGGAGCTTTCCAGCGGTTCGGCCCCTTTCCACCAGGGACTTGGCGGCTCGGATTCCGAGACCTGTTCCATGGCGACATATGTTTCAGCATTTACAAGCGGTAGTAAATCCGCTAACGGATCACACTGAAGAATAATGTCTGCATCGAGAATGAACACTGTCGGAGCAGTGCTGACATATAATCCGATGTTAAGGGCGAGTGACCTGTTGAACCTTGGAGCAGGCAATTCGACGTGCGTCATCGGTGCGAACGATTTTTCATGCAGTATCCGCTCAAGAGTTGAACGATCTCCAGCACAGTTCACGATTATGATTTCGACAGATTGCGACCGCAACCACGATTCATTGCCAGCAAGAGCGTTCTGCAAATCAGGCCGATTCGACCAAGGAATGATCACGGACAGCAGAACACTTCTTCCATTCACGTTAATGGCGTCCTGCGCTATAAATATTACTCCTGCAACTCGGATATCGAGCTACGGAACCACAAATTATACCATCGGCCGGCAGTATTCCCCCATCTCGTATTACAATCGTGGAACCCCACCGCGCTGTGACGTCTTCGTCCGTAATGGCCGCTGACTGCCAGCGCCGAGCTATATTATATTTATTAGTTGCATTCTGGACGAGGTTATCTTATCGGGGCGGTCATGCAGGGTATCAACGCCGGGCGGTCACGAGACTCTGGCTCGCAGGAGTGAACGCGATGCAGCTACGGATATTCTGATGCCTGAAACCAGGGGCGTAGAGATGACTCGGACGGATGATTTTTAGAGGGACCAGTAAAAACGTGACTGACAACGGTCGCGACGATGGCGTTACCATTTGGTTTACCGGTTTGCCCTGTTCGGGCAAAACCACAATTTCACGTCTGGTTTTTGAGCGACTGAATCGAGCCGGAAAGAGAGTGGAATTACTCGACGGCGATGTCGTGCGCCAAAACCTCACCAAAGGTCTGGGATTCAGCAAGGAGGACCGGGACGAAAACATCCGACGTATTGGATATGTCTGCCATTTGCTTACCAAAAACGGCGTTGTCGCCATCTCAGCGGCAATCTCCCCGTATCGCGCGCCACGCGAGGAAGTGCGTGGATTGATCGGCTCGTTCCTCGAGATTTACGTCGAGTGCCCGATCGACGTTTGCATTCAGCGCGACATCAAGGGAATGTACCGTCTGGCGATAGCAGGTGAATTGGCGCATTTTACCGGCGTGTCGGACCCGTACGAAGCGCCTCTTCATCCCGACCTGGTCTTGCACACGAACGAAGAGGCGCCTGAGGCTAGCGCTCGCAAAGTCCTGGAATTGCTGGCGAAGTCCGGTTATGTAAAGGCGCGGACCTCAGTTTGCGAGCTGCATTGACGCAGCGGTAAAGGATGCGCATGCAACTGAAGGGGGAAAGCTGATGATGGATCTTCACACGCATACTACCGCTTCCGACGGAACGCTTGCGCCGACAGCACTGGTCGATCTCGCCGACGAAAAGTGTCTCGACACAATCGCCATAACCGATCACGATACAGTCGCCGGGATTTCCGCCGCTATCGAGCATGGCAAGGGCCGAGGAGTTCTGGTGATTCCAGGCGTGGAGCTGGGAGCTCACTGGTGTGGACCGGGCCAGATGCACATCTTAGGCTATTACATCGACTACCACCACCCAGTCCTGCTGAGTCAATTAGCGTGGCTGAAAGATCGCCGGCGTGAGCGCGCTCAACGAATCATCGATCACGTCAACGCAGCGGGTGCGAGGGTTTCTTGGAGCTGCGTCGTGGAGCTTGCGGGGAGCGCCTCCGTGGGCCGACCGCATGTGGCCAGGGCTCTCGTCGATGCAGGATGCGTGGATAGCATTTCAGAGGCGTTTAGCCGGTACTTAAATCCGGGAAAACCAGGTTACATCGAGAATGTTCAATTGACTCCACGAGAGGCTATCGACCTAATTTGTACTTCTGGCGGCAGCGCGGTGCTGGCGCATCCGGCGACGTTGCAAGTGAAGGAGGAGGAACTGGAAATGTGCATCCGAGGCCTTATCAAACAGGGCTTGAGGGGAATCGAAGTTTATTCGAGCAAACACGATAGTCTGCAAATCTCACGCTACCAGGAAATCGCCAAGCGTCATAGGCTGCTCATGACGGGCGGTTCTGATTTTCACGGTGCCAATAAACCAGGCATCGAACTGGGCGCTGGCTTGGAAGGCCGTTTCGACGAGCCTGCCTTGTTACGCAATTTGAAGTCGCGCGGCGCGAGGCACGCAACTGGGAAGCTTGTTCCTTCGGCCTGAAGAGGCACGAACTTGCGTTCTTTACCGCGGGAAACGAATTCGCCGGTTTTGATCTCGAGGCGCACGCCACTGAGCGCGTGCGTTTCCACTTCATCCGTGTAAAAAACTTTTCTCAAGCTTTCCAATCGGATTAACGGTTGCGCTGCGGTGCTCATTCCTGGCTCCTTCCATCGCGAATCCGCACGTGCAAGCCGTCCAATTCCGATTTGTAGAGATTGTAAAGCGCGCCTGCTTCTGATCCACCGTCGCTGGGCAACCGCAAGCTGCAGTTGGATTGAATCCTGAAACATCTCCGCCAGATCGTTTTCCTTCGCCAGCTCTTCAGCCTGCACCTCAGACGTTTTTACCGTCAGCGCATCCTTCAGTCCTAACTTACCCAGCGCCTCGTTTGATTCCTTCTGCATCTCCGCCGTGCGATATTGCGAGGCAGCAAATAACGTCTTTCCACGCGCCATCCGTCCTCGTGGGAACCGTCCAGACCGTCTCCGGTACTAGCGTCCCGAGCCTCCGCACGTCCCGTACCATCGGCCCGCGCTTCACCGTATCGGTCCAAATCCTTGCCCGATCCACCGAAGGCGCTGCCGGCGAAAGGCGCGAGAGCCCCTAACCCGATCCCGATGACGACAACCAGCGCCACCGAGATGTAGATCGTCCACCGGATTCGCTTCGTCCGTCTTGTGTAGGGCGCGCAATATCCATAGTCTGTTTTTACCTCATACGCATGGCGTAAGCATCACGTACTATTTTATTCTTGTACCGGATTGGCTCGGGTGATGCTCGCGAGTGCAAAAAGCGCCCGCCCTGAGGCGGTTTTCTCACTGACTCGCTAACGTGAGCGCGAGCGGGGAGCAGTAAGGGAACGTTAAGCGACGAACAGGCTCGAAAACCAGCTACTATGACGCGAGACCGAGCTAGACGAATCAGCTACTTACCATTTGGTTCGGTGACAGCGGGTTGCAGGTTCAAGTCCTGCGCGGCTCACCACTCTTCTCCGTAACTCTCTGCCATAGAATCAGTTGACCCTCGCCCCCTCTGTGGGTGCGTCGAATCGATTCCCGCGGCATTATCACCACTTACGCGGGAACAGGCCAGAAGGGATATAGCGGGGACCGAGGGCCGGCGACCAAGGCAACACTAAACAACCCGGTGGGACCTGATGTCGATTCCCAGGGCGCCCTTTACATCTCAGAATACGTGAATAACCGCATCCGCCGTGTTGACCCAATGACGTATATCATCACAACGGTTGCAGGGAACGGAACCCCCAAGAGGATCGATGTCGTGATGTAGGTCCCCGTCTCACCGCAACTCTTCCAACCGGGAACACCACACCATCTCGTGTACCTTATGTGGTACACTAGTTCGGTGACCAAAAGCCCGAAGCCCTTCACGAAGATAGCCCGTGGTTCTGGAACGCAAGAAAACCAGGGCAAAAGAGTTCCGGCGATCTTCTATCGGACAGAGGCCGGCGGCGAGCCGGTACGGGAATGGATTAAGGGGCGTTCGCCGGAGGACCGGAAGCGCATTGGAGAGGACATTAAGACTGTCGAGTTTGGCTGGCCCATCGGGATGCCCGTTTGTAGGCCGTTGGGAGACGGCATCTATGAGGCGAGGACGAGTCTGGGTCAGAACCGAATTGCTCGCGTTCTGTTCTATATCGACAAGAGGAGTCGAATGGTTTTACTACATGGATTCATCAAGAAAACGAGGAAGACTCCGCGAGAGGATTTCGACCTCGCTAAAAGCAACAAAGCTAAGCATCAGAGAGGACTGCAATGAACGTGCGAAAAAGTCGAAAAAAGGTGGACCACAGTGGGTCAACCTTCGACAGCTTTCTTGAACAAGAGGGAATTCGAGAAGAGGTCGAAGCCGTTGCCATCAAGCGCGTGCTGGCTTGGCAACTGGAACAGGCCATGAAGAACCAGCAAAAGACAAAACAAGCGATGGCGAAGCAGCTTCATACGAGCCGGTCACAACTGGATCGCTTGCTCGACCCTCGCAACGTGTCCGTCACGCTGGACACGATCACTCGCGCTGCGCGGGCGCTCGGCAAGCGCGTAATTATTCGAGTTACCGATGCTAAGGCAGCGAAGCGGGCTTAAACCCCCCGGACGGCCGTTGACCGAGATTACGAGCAGGATTATGAGACAAACCGGCAAGCGCGACAGACACAGCGAGATTGTCGAGCAGCGAGCGCGAAAGAGCGCAACGTACCGCAAGACCTTCGAGCACACCCTGCATCAGGTTGACCTGGCTCTCCTGGTCCGCGAGATGCGAGAGGATGCGGCTCTGACTCAGGCCGAACTTGCCAAAAAGATTGGCGCCACGCAGTCCGTGATCGCCCGTCTTGAGGACGCCGAGTATGCCGGCCACTCGCTCACGATGCTGGAGCGCATCGCTACGGCCTGCGGCGTGGCCCTGAAGCTTCATGCCGAGAAGAAGCCAAATTTCGACCGTGAAGTCGCGCTTGTGTAGGCAGCCGGTAATGCGAGCCGTTAGAACTGAGGGAATGCCGATGAAGCCGAAGAAAAAGCAGTGCAGAGTGGACCACAGTGGGCCTACAAGGACTGCTCCATGATCTTAGAGCAGTGCGATTGTAGCGAACCAGAAAGAATCGCCTTGCTAACTCGGTAACACCGCCATTCGCCAGCTAGAGAAGCGATTTGGCGTCGCGGTATGATACACCCATCGAAAGCAATCGCATGAGAAGCATAGAAGCATGCTGCAAGTCTCGTTAACGGTTTGCCGAAGCATCCGTAATGCCACTGCGCTGTAACAGCAGACTCCTTCTGGCGAGCTGCGTCGGCCTCATTAGCGCGTTTGGGGCTATGCACTCGGGGTTCATCTTCGCTCAGACGCCGCCCGAACCGTTTTGGATCGGGGGCCGCTACGACGGAAATCGGGTCATCGTTTATTTCGATGCTGTGAAGTTTAACAACAACACGGTTCCAGCACACACACCTCGCATTACCGACCCGGTTGCCAGCGGTTTCTTCATGCCCGTCGAACTGCCAGCAAATTATATTGCCAGTTTTCTGAGAGAACCGAATGCGTATCGGTTCGCTCTAGGTGAAGAGTACGACGTTCTCAGTGGTGGCGATGCCATTTCCGTCAAGGTAACAACTCTAGTGGGTACGGAGGGTGATGAGGGCGTTGGCAACGATTCTTATATCGGTGCCATAGCCACAGTGGTGGGTAAATGCTCGCTACTTGGCACCAATGAGTACTATGTAGTGCGGCGCCATAGGGACCCGGTTTGCGGCAGTCCGCGACAGGCGTGGCCCGGTGGCGTGTTGCGCGATTTGCTGAGCTTCTGCACGATCCCGTACGATTTGACGTTCAGACGCAGATTGTTGCGTTGCTCAATCAGCGCATGATATCGATCGCCTCAGAGCAGCAACGGCGTGCTGCGCAAGTCCATTCGCCCGTTTTCTCCGTCCAAGCGTTTCGAGTCGCTGATGGTAGTCTCCGATATTACGCGACTGCAGAGTGGAAATCTGGCGGGGCCTCCGCTCCGTCTGATTTTTCTCTCGGCGCATGGCTCACCCCGGTACCGAGCCTTCGAATCCTTGCAGTTGAAGCGAACCAAAATGTGAATTTGCCTCATATCCTGAACGTCGCCGATCTCGGCGGCGGTAAAACAGGCATTATTCTTGCGAATAGCGGTGAGGACAGCACCTCGACCGACCCGGTTGAATACGAAGATGGTGTTGACGCCGCTCACATGCGAAGGGTGCAGTCCATAGCTGCCGGAGAATAGCGCCGATGATCTGAGAACATATCTAGGAACAAAACCCTGCCAAACAGCGTCAAGAACCGTTCCATTGCGCGCAAGGAAATGCAAGAAAAGCCAACTACATAGCGTTTCTGGAGAAATCAGCGGGTTGCAGCTTCAAGTCCTGCGCGGCTCACCACTTCTTTTCAACAAGTTAGCCTCTTCTGATTTTTCCGAGGCAAAGAACTGTGCCCAATTTTGTGCCACACCCGGCTCAAAAGTCTGTGCCGTTGAGGGTATTGACTACGTTCCGTTTGGCTTCCATGCGGATATGCGAGTATCTCCATAAAGGTGGCACAGAATTGGGCACAGTTTGCTGTTGAGGCGAAGCCGAATACGGCTAACTGTTTGATTTTTATTTGCCTAGAAAAGTGGCTGCTCCGCTGAAACCCACTGATTGCCGATCAACGAAGGAAATTTCAAGCGAACTACTCGCGCGACAGATTTACCACGTGTAGCTTGCGAGAACCATGGGTTTGCCGGGATCTTCGCCGATAATCGTTGTGCCAAGGACGATCTGGACATTTTTGCGCTTCCAGTCTCCGGGCGCAAGAGTTTCGGCTTGCGCTAGGCAGGACGCATCGGTAAGGCATTGGCTGGCAACGACGGTTCCGTATCCGAGAATGCCCGCAGCGGTAAAGATGACACGTCCAGTGGTCGGATCGAACACTCGAGAGATCAATGCAAAGTCTTTAGTGACAGTCACGTCGATATCGTGACCTGTGCCCAGCACGCTCCATTGCCTCGACGAAGGATTGTTATGGTCGAGAATGTAGCGCAAGTTCCCATCGCGAACGAAACTGAAACGCAAATTCCCATCGAGTTGGACAGACCATGGATTGTTGAAACCGCCGATCAGAATAGCCGGACCCTCCTGCAGGTCTCGAAGCGCGGCATCATCCGAGCGACGAATTCGAAACGCGCGGCCTTCTGTTCCCAACAAACCAGCGAGTGTGGTGAGCGCTATCACATCATGAAAGCCAACATGGTTCTCTCGATACCAAGTCGGGAGAGCAGCGACAACGGCGTTGACCGGGTCCCGAGGATTAGCGCCGGGGCCTAGTGAGCCGTTGGCGTCTGAAAGGCAGAGCAAAACCGGCTCTGAGCTGTTCTGGATAGGGCTCCAGAAGCGATCCAGGGCCGTTTCTCGCGCAGGAAGCTTCCACCATATGAACGCCGAAACAAGGAGGCAGGAAAGTAGAACCGCAAATATCAGTTCCCATCGCTTTGCCGGAATCCGATTGCTCTTTGGAGGGGAGTCCAGGGTCGCCGGCGGAGTAACGACCGACTCTTGCGGCACCGGCAGCGGCGGTTTGGGGAAGCTGAACTCGGGCACGTACGAGCGCAGCGGATATTCAATACGCGTCTCGTTCTCATGGCCCGGCAACTGGTAGTACTGAGCAAGGCGCTTGCGGACCTCGGCCGCCGTTACGCGAACGACCGGATCCAGACTCGTATCGTAATCGGGCTGGCGGCCAAAAACCTCGATTCCCAGTGTCCGCTCTTTCACGTCGTCGGTATTGCCGCTGAGAGCATGTTCGACGGTATAGCGGAGGAAATCGGGAAAGCGCTTGCTGTTGCGAAAAAAATGACTGGCAAGAACCCGCTCGAGTTGCTCGCGAACGGCATCACGGTCCGACAAAGGCAACGAGGAAGACATTCGCACCCCCAACGTATTGGTGAAGCAAAGCGGTGGTTTGCTGGAGAGCATACTCCACGGGTGCAAGGAGCGCAATGGCAGAAGGTGAGCGCGCTCGGCTCCGCCCGCGAAACCGTGAGCGAAGACGAGCCGACAGGAGGTTTTCGTATCGGTACAACGACAAACTGGAAGGCCGCGAGTCTGCAACACACTGAAAAAGCAAGGGAAGCAACACGATACGAGGACAGTACTGTATGCACCTTTCTTGTTACCAATCGATTTTGATATGACGCGCGAATCTGAAATTCGCGGTCGGTCCAAGCTCGCGCATTTGCTTGGTGCCGGCAAATAGGTCCGGCTTCAGACGGGTGACGGGCGGAGCGAGGCCGTCCAGAGAAAAAAAATGGAAACACGACGAGCGTGCTTCCGATCTGTGGGGAGGGGTCCGCCTAAATGATTCAGAACTTTGCGTTGCGCTGACTACGACTTCCGTCTAGCTAAGCTAGCGTTGGCGCATTAATCCAGACGCCGTGCCGTGTTGAACGCGAGCCACGGTCGGGATCACCACGCGCACGCCATTGAGGAGAAGTGTGAATGAAGGCTTTGCTCTGACCGCGGCGTGTGTTCGTTCGGTGGGAATCAGCTGTGCAATTGCCACAATGAGGAAAAAAGGGGGACCAGCGGCAATGATGAAAACTTCGGTGGGGTCCGGCAAAGAGAGAGCTCGTCACGACATTCGTTTTCCATTCATGAAGACAATAGTTCCCATTTTTGTTGCTCTGTTCGCGCTGGCCATTTGCGTTTTTCGGACCCAGGGGCAGGCGAACACAGCCGATATCATCGGTACGGTGACGGACAGCAGCGGCGCGATCCTTCCGAGCGCGACCGTGACGCTTACGAATGCCGGCACGGGCATCGTACAGACGACCACGTCAAGCGGAACGGGCGATTATGTCTTCACATTAGTGCAAGTGGGTACCTACAACGTGAAGGTGCAGGCCAAAGGATTTAAGACATTCGTAGCTCCCGATTTTGCCGTGTCCGCCGGCGACCGTGCACGCATTGACGCGAAACTGGAAGTGGGCGACGTGACGCAGACGGTCGAAGTCTCGGGCACCGTCGCTCCAGCCCTACAGACGGATACGTCCAGCCTAGCCACCTTGGTCACGACTCAAGCCGTGGAAGACGTTCCACTGAACGGCCGCAACATTGTAAAGCTGATTCAATTGGCTCCGGGGGTCGCGGAAGGAAGTACGAACGGTCTTTTGTCCGGAACGCGTCCGGATGATCGTCGGGCGGTGAGTTCTTTCACTGCGAATGGGCAAGACGAGAGCATCAACAACAATATGATCGACGGTATGGACAACAATGAGCGTGTTATTGGCGGCAACGCCGCTCGCCCTTCTGTCGACGCGATTCAAGAAGTGAACCTTACAACAAACATGTATGACGCCTCTCTCGGAAAGACGGGCGGCGCCACTGTGGACATCATCACCAAGTCCGGCACAAACAATTTTCACGGTTCGCTTTACGAGTTTTTCCGGAACAAAGTGCTGAACACGAACCCGGGCTACGCGTTCCCGTCAAACTCGAAGGGCGGCTTAACGCTGGTTCCCCCAAATCCGCCATATCAGCAGAATCAATATGGGGGTAGCATCGGCGGACCAATCAGGAAGAACAAAACGTTCTTCTTCGCAGACTTTGAGCAGTTCAAACAGGCATACGGCCTTTCGGGGTTGGCGGCGTCCACCGTTCCGACGCTTTGCGAGAGAGGAAGCAAGTTAGCCGCGTTGCAGGGATACACTGGGGCGATAACGTGTCCGGACGGTACAAGCCCAACATTGCCCGGAAATTTCTCCGATAATCCAACGATCTCGCAACCTGGGGGCAGTTCGTCGGCATGTTCGAATGCGGTCGGCGGAAACTATGGGACTTCTGCATGCCCTTATGTGACTGTTCCGAGCGCGGGTATCGCTCCGCTAGGGCTTGCCTACTTCAGCATGTTCCCCGTCCCGAACTGCGCGCCGCTGACTTCAACCTGCAATTCGTATACGACGCCGAGCGCGATTCGAAGGCAGCACCTGGAGACAATCGACGGTCGGATTGATCAGCATTTCTCAGACACCAACACGCTCTTTGCGCGCTACGACATCAATGACTCGGTCACACAGATTCCTCCGTCATTTCCAAACGTGACCCTCGATCCGACCACCGGGTATCCCGTAGCCGGAGGAACGTCCGGAGGAGTGACGCTCAATCCTGGCGCACCCGGATTCGGAGGCGTAAACGGCTTCCCCGGTTTTAACTACACACGAGGGCAGCAGGTGGCGGTGTCTTTCGTCCACGTGATCAACCCGAACCTTGTGCTGAACCTCAAGACGGCTTTCACCCGGCTTTCGATTCGTTCGCTTCCGATTAACAACAACACGAACGCCTCAAACAAGCTCGGATTCGCGTGCAGTACGGTGCCCAATGCTCTGAGCACGGCAGGGAATTGCATCAATGCACCCGGCCTGGCTTTTGCAACGGGATTGGCGATCGTCACGGTAAGCAACTATCAGGTGCTCGGTGATTCTCCGTTCGTCCCCTTGCTTGAATTCGATAACACGTTCCAATACGCCGGCCAGCTGGTGTGGAATAGGGGATCGCATAGTCTCAAGTTAGGAGTCTCTGTCATTCGTCGCAGGGCGGCCATTGGCCAGAGCCCCAGCCCTAACGGAGCCTTTGGCTTTACGGGGAATTACACGGGGGAACCCCTTGGGGATCTTCTTGAAGGCCTCGTGCAAGGCGGAGTCTCCGAGGGCGGACAGCCGGCGGCTCTTCGCAGTTACACCTTGTGGGAAGGCGGATACCAGTTCTGGGAACCTACGGCCTATATTCAGGACGATTGGCGCGCCAAGCACTGGCTTACTTTGAATCTCGGCATGAGGTATGACGTCTTCACGCCGTTTACGGAGCGGGGCGACCGCATTACAAACTACGACCAGACTAGAGGAGTGATTGTTGGGCCGGCAATTCCCGGATCGCAGTCATCCGGGAAAACGGCAGGCATTCAGACTCCCTACCTCGATATCGCACCGCGGTTCGGATTTGCCGCCACGCTTAAGCACGACGTAGTGATACGCGGCGGCATGGGACTGACGTTCTTCCCAATCAATTACAGCTCCAACTACAGCCTGAAGAATGCCCCTGGCAATTTCAATGCTAACTGCCAAATCCAGAACGAAGCCGGAACCAATACGGCTTGTCAGGCGCCCTATGCCAGCACCGCTGTGGCACAGTACGGACTGCCAACCTCTAACTCGCTCAGCCCCGTCGGGCAGACGGGTGGCTCCTTATTGTCCGCTGGAGCTCCCATCGCTGTCACGAATGTCAACCTAGTATTTCCGCCTACGCCGGCGCAGTGCTACTTCACCACACTTGCGCAATATGCCACGACTTGTCCGGCGGCAACCGATCCGTATCAGAGTTACTCGATCAACGCCGCGCAGCCGTTTAGTGAACCAAACGAATATCTGGAACAGGCAAACCTAAACTTGGAGAAGGCGTTTGGATCAAACGTGTTGACCGTGGGCGGAGTGACAGAATTGGGGCGCCACGCCCCCAAGATGCTCAACTTGCAAGCCATTTCGAATCCGTTTCAAAGCGGCGTATTGCCGCTCTCCAACGAATTCCCGTGGCTGGCGAAGACGGCGTCGATTAGCGAGTACGGCGTCTATGGCGCGAACGCGTATCATGCTCTTCAGACATCGTTCGTCCGGCGCTTCAACAAAGGCCTGACGGCCTCAATCAACTACACTTGGGCGCGCGGAATGAGTTTCACAGGGGGGGCTTGCCAGCCCACTCAGACGGCTGCAAGGCAGGTGCAGACACCGAGCGGGACGGTGAACGTGCCAGCAGCGATCAACCCTTGCTACTACGACAATCCCGCATCACCCTCCAACCCAATCGTCATTTCTTACTTCAACAAAGGCGGTTTTAACAACAGCAACACCACGATCCGCGATCGAGTAGCCTATACGGCCAATTATCAGCTGCCATTCGGCAAATCAGCGACCGGCTTGGAAGCTGGATTCATCAAGGGCTGGGCAGTGAATATGGCTGGCAGTTGGTCTACGGGGTTGCCGTACACTGTGGGCCAGAGCGTCAATACAACCGGTATTGGCAGTTCGGGGAACCCTGACCAGGTGTGTTCGGGCAAAATCTCCAATCCGACGCACCTGCAATGGTTCAACGCAGGCTGCTTTGTCCACCAGTACGCTGCGAATACCTTCGGCAATGAACACGGCGGGCAGCTTTCCGGTCCGCACTTGCAGAGGGTGGATTTCTCGTTCTTCAAGGAATTTCCGATCAAGGAAGAGCTCCGAATACAATTCCGGACGGAAGTGTTCAACTTGTTCAACCATCCGAACTTCAGCAACCCGACCTCAACGATTACTCAGTTCGCTGGCGGTTCAGGCGCGGGAGCTGCGGGAACGGCCGGATCGAACGTAAACACGAACCCGAACGCTGTGCCGGTGGGAGCGATCACGAGCCTGAACTCGAACTTCAACTCACGGCAAATTCAGTTCGCATTGAAGGTTCTGTTCTAGGTTTTCGCAATCGGCGATAAAACCTCAACTTCGCTGGCCGGTTTCGAGAGAACCGGCCAGCGAATTCTGTCTGTCAGGTTGTTGGTGATTGTGGGCCCGGGAGAGATTTTGAGAAACGCGCGAGGGATCCGTAGAGTCGCACTGGCGATAGGCCTTGTTATCAGGGTTCAAGACACTGCGGCGGTACCATCGCAAGCACGACCCGCTGCGAGCCTACAAAGCCCTTTGGCAGACGATCATTAAAGATGACATTCAAACGTATCCGTTTCAGGCGGGGACATCATCTATGCGTTTGCGTTGAATTGAGTCCTCGATTATCGCTCGGCGAGGAGAGTGGGCTTTTGTGGCGGAGGCAGGCTTAAAGAACTAGGAGGCAAGCAAGTGTTCGATTGTGGGGACAAAAATCCGGCGACGCGTCGCACTTTTTTGAAGCAGATGGCTACCTACGGTGGCGCGATTGCCCTCACAGGAGCGGCGCAGGTATCGGGGCCCGTTCTTGCCGCACAAGGCATGCCGACGGCTAGCGGTGCGCCGAGACAGATCGGTCTAGGACTGTATACCGTTCGCGATTTGATGACGGACTCGTCGGCATATCAGGCGGTATTGGCTAAGGTCGCCGAGATCGGTTACAAGGAAGTCGAGCCGGCAGACCGTACCGATGCGAAAGGCGTGGCCTATGCGGGGCTTAAGCCAAAAGCATTTCGTGCATTGCTTGATCAAAACGGCCTAAGCATGCCGAGTACGCATTCGAGCGCGATCGAGGGACCCAATCTGGAGAAGCAATTGGAGGGCTTCCAGATTATGGGAATTAAATACACGGAAGTGATTCAGCCCTCCAATCCCCACGCCGGCAACGCCGCGTCTGCTTCACCCCCACAACCCATCCCGGCGCAGGCACCGGCTGGAAGGGGACGCGGTCCCGCGCCACTTCCTGTGCGCACGACGGACGCGGTTAAGAGAACAGTCGATGAAATCAACAGGCACGCCCAAATCACGAAGAAATTTGCAATCAAGATGCTTGTGCGAATGGATATCGATGTCTTCGTTCCTCTCTCGGATAACCCAAACATGATGCCTTACATGGTGATCGCTGATAACACTGATCCGGCGCTGGTCACGATGCAAATCGACATTGGCTGGGCGGCCGTGACTGGGCAAGACATCGTTGGAATGTTCAAACGCAATCCGGGCCACTACGAATTGTGGCACGTGAAGGATGTTGTGGGTCTTGGGAACATGACGCCTGCAATGAGCCTGTCGGATCGCAGGCGAGCGTCTTACTTTGTTCCCGCTGGCCTGGGTCAAGTTGACCTTAAGACGCTTTTTGCGAATGCCGGCGTAGCCGGCTTGAAGCACATTGGCATCGAGCAGGACAATGCAGCGACTTGGGGAGACTCTCTCGCCGCCGCACGCGTGAATTACAACAATGTGATGAAGATAATTTCCTAGATAGGAGTAAGCTCTACGGAATTGGGTCACCCTTGGCCGTCAGAATCTCGGCAGCCTTGCGGAACCTAGTTTTGCTGGCGGTCGATTGTAACGAAGACGGAGGAGGAGATGAGAATGAGTTCAATGAATTGCTCAGCGAGATGTAAGGCAACGGCGCGGCGTCGTGCAGGCGGTTTGTTCGCTCTTACGATTGCTTGCGCCCTTTTTGTTGCTGGTGCGGTCGTTTTCGCTCCAGTACATACTTATGCGCAAGATGCACAGCAGAACGCCACGCAGAGCACGTCCGTTGCGGCGACCGCGCCTACCAGGGGCCAAGCCCAGGGACGGGGTCGTGGGGCTGGCCGCGGGCTCTACGCGAACTTAGAGCATCCAGTCCTTCCGATTGGCTCGCCATTGCCGGATTTCAATCTGCCGGGAATCGATGGGAAGATGCACTCATCGGACGAGTATAAGAATGCAAAGATCCTTGCCATCGTGTTCGAGTCTAACCACTGCCCTGTGTCCATCGCCTACGAATCTCGGATTCGAGGGATCTATGAGGACTACAAGAGCAAGGGCCTTCAACTTGTTGCCATCAATCCCAACAATCCGAATACAGTTCAACTGAGTGAACTTGGTTATACGGATATGACCGACGATATGGCGGACATGAAGACCAGAGCGGCGCTGCGCCACATCGACTGGCCGTACTTGTATGACGGAGATACACAAACGACGACGATAAAGTTCGGAACTGTGGCCACACCACACATCTTTATTTTCGACCAGGATCGCAAGTTGCGTTACGAGGGCCGTATCGACGATTCCACGGCTATCGCTAAGGTGAAAGTCAGCGATGCGCGTAATGCCATCGACGCGTTGTTGGCTGGCCAGCCCGTGCCCGTCCCATCGACGCAGACGTTCGGTTGTTCGACCAAGTGGCTCTCTTCTCATTCGGCGGGCGTCGAGAAGGAAAGGGCAAGACTCGATGCGGAGCCGGTAAGTTTGACGCCGGCAGGCGCGGACGACCTGAAGGCACTTCGCGCGAATAACACCGGTAAAACTGTGCTCGTGGAGTTCTGGTCGCTCAAGTGCAAGGACTGCCTGGCAACATTCAACAACTACGAAACCACGTGGTGGATGTATCGCTTGCGCAAGTTCGACATGGTCACCGTTAACACCGACGCCCCAAAGGATTCGGCTGCCGTACTTGACTACCTAAAGCAACAGCACGCCGGCGGCAAGAACCTGCAGTTCAGCTCGACGGATACGAAGGCGTTGCAAGCAGCTGTGGGCGAGAACTGGAAGCTCGGCACGCCTTTCGCGATGGTGATTGGACCGGATGGAAATGTCGCGTATACGAAGACCGGCAAGGCGGACATCTTGCGTGTCCGCTGGAACATTCTTGCGACGATCCCAAACGATGGACCTTGGGCTGACATTCAAGAGTACTGGACGTCCGTGGTCAAAGGGCAATAAGGACTGAGGCCAAGGCTCTTTCCGCCTGAATCTTAAATATAAATGTTGCCAACCGGCTGACGTTCGGCGTGATGGTTAGAGCTTCACCACCGAACGTCCCGGTAGGTTTTCGTGCGTTCGGGGGCCCCGCTGCGGAGTGCTTTTTCGCAGAGGGTGAAAAGGAAAACATTTCATGCTGGTGACTGCACTAACTGCTCTCCTCGCTGGTTTGCTGTCCTTCTTGTCTCCGTGCGTGTTTCCGCTGGTTCCCGGCTACGTCTCGATGCTGTCCGGAATCGGCGTTGAGCAATTGAAGGAAGACAAGGCACCACGCGCGGGTGTGTTGGTTTCCGCGTTCGCGTTCGTGATCGGTTTTTCGGTGGTGTTTGTGGCGCTTGGAGCGTCAGCGAGCGCCGTTGGCGCATTTTTGTTGAGAAACCGTGCACTGCTTGCGCCTATCGCCGGCGGGCTAATCCTGCTATTCGGTTTACACCTTGTGGGTTGGCTGGTGAAGATAGGCGTAAAGACAGGTATTGCGGTGGGCGCAATACTGGTGATTCTCGGTTTCTTGGTCGGGCTGTGGGCGGGAGCCGAGCGCTGGCATTTGACGCCGGTGGACTTTTACGCCATCTCGCTGATTTTTCTCATCGGTCCGAGCCTCACGCGCTGGTTAAACCGCGACGTTCATCTGCGCGATGTGGGTGGCAATAACCCTGGAATCGTTAGCGGATTCTTGATGGGTTTTGCTTTCGCGTTTGGATGGACCCCCTGTATCGGACCGATTCTGGCAGGGGTGCTGGCGGTGGCCGCAACTAAAAGTACAGTCTACGAAGGTATTTTTCTCTTGGCGTGCTATTCCGCGGGCCTCGCGATACCTTTCCTTGTGACGGCGCTGGGAATCGGGCGATTTTTGAAGTTTTACCAGAAATTTCGCAGGCACCTGCACACAGTGGAAGTATTCAGCGGTGTTTTGCT
Source organism: uncultured Acidobacteriota bacterium (assembly GCA_963753205.1). GTDB lineage: Bacteria > Acidobacteriota > Terriglobia > Acidiferrales > UBA7541 > Palsa-295. The sequence continues at coordinate 65,958 of CAVWBL010000019.1, forward strand.
GCTGGCGATCGGATGCCTGATCTTCACGAATCAGCTCACGTTCCTTTCCGGCAAGCTGAATTTCTTCAACCCGGAAAATCTGATCCCAGGCGCTCGGAATCTCACCGTTGCCAGCTCGAACTCGCACGGGGGAAGCATGTCGGCGACGGATCTAGGCGATGAGCCGGCCGTGAACTTTACCGATTTGCAGGGCGCCGACTTGGCGCTGGGCAGCCTGAAAGGAAAAGTAGTCCTGGTGAATTTCTGGGCCACATGGTGCGACCCTTGCTTTGCGGAAGTGCCGACGCTGATCACGTTGCAGCGGAAATATGGCGCGCAGAATTTCGTTTTGCTCGGCGTGGCGATGGACGAAGATGGCAAGAGCGTCGTGGCCCCGTTTGTGAGCCGCAGGAAATTTGACGTGCAGGGGCAGCAGCTCAATATGAACTACCGGATCGTGCTGGGTAACGATACGATTGCTACGAAATTTGGTGGATTGCTTGGCTATCCTACGACTATCGTGATCTCACCTGACGGAAAAATCGTCAAGAAGATTGTTGGGGGGCTAAATCTCGCCGATATGGAATCGGAAATCGAAAGGCTCATGCGATCATAAAACGTGGCGGAAATGCAGTGAGGCTGTTTTCGTTGCAGCGGTTCTAGTGATTCTCGCGATTCTGCGCGGCTCGACTTTGGCCCAGTTGATGCCCGACCCGACACGATAGTGAAGACGGCGGGCTATGCGTCGCTCGACCCTGTGCCCCGAGGGAAAACCTTTGAGGCGGCCGTAGTAAGCCAAATTCAGCCGGGTTATCAAATGAATTCGCAAATTTCTGCAGAGGATTTATCTGATTCCCACGACGATTAGCCGCGAACGCCGTTCTCGATTCCTTGGCGCTGCGTTATCAAGCATGCGACGACCGAGCTTGCCTGCCGCCGGTAAAAATCATGTCCTGTCCTAGAACAGGCTCCAGTTCCTGCCTCATTCATCAAGTTATCGGCTTTTTAGCCACGCACGGGCGCGCCCGAGCGGCTTGCGTGACGTTGGCTTTCTGACAACGGTTCCATCACTACCCTCTGCAACGGCGCTCCGCGTTTTGGTAGCTTTATTCGGGATAGGGGCGAATGGGCCGCTTTCTCTCTTCCAGCGATGAGCACGCTGGCTACTGCGGAAAAGCCCCTGCGCCGGAGCCGGGTTCCACGATGATCGATAGAAAGAAGCCGCTGAAAACGCGCAAAGAGCGCGCCGTGCGCCGCTGCCCGTTTGTCGCTTCGGCGGAAGTGCTCGATACCAATTCGGACACGCGGCTCTCGGCGAGAATCTCGGAACTGGGCGTTGGCGGCTGCTATGTGGACGCGCTAAATCCCTTTCCTGAAGGCACCCCCGTCACGGTGCGGATTCTCCGCGACAGGGGCGCCTTTGAGACGAAGGGGAAAGTGGTTTATTGCCATCCCGGCTGCGGCATGGGGCTTTCGTTTGCGGAAATTGAGCCCAGCCAGCGCTCGATCCTCGAAGAATGGTTGGCCGAGGCCGTTCGCGAACTCCGGCCGGTCTCGTAAATCTTCGCCGCGTATCGCAAACAAGTGGTCGATGCGCACACGCCACGCAATCAATCAGGATTCCCATCCGCAGCGGGTTTAGAATATCGAGAAGGGAATCCCGACCCAAGCTGACCGAGGTGACGAACATGGCGACAATTCCAATTTCGCAAGAGTTGCGGCGCGGCGGCGCGTTTCTCGTCGCGACGAGCGCGCCCGGCGAAATCTTCACGCCCGCGGACGTGACGGATGATCAGCGCCTGATCGGCCAGACGACTGAGGAGTTTGTCGCTAAGGAAGTACTGCCGCGCATTCCGGAGCTGGAGCAGCACAAGAAAGGCGTTCTGCCGGAGTTGCTGAAGAAAGCCGGCGAAATCGGCCTGCTCGGCGGGCTCGTTCCTGAGCAATACGGCGGCGCGCAACTCGATAAAGTCGCGACGACACTGCTTGGCTGAAAAGCTCGCGGCTTACGCTTCAATGGCCGTTGCGCATGGCGGTCACGCCGGCATCGGAACCATTCCGCTCGTCTATTTCGGCACCGACGAGCAAAAGAAAAAATATCTCCCTAAAATGGCGACGGGCGAATGGCTCGCGTGTTATTGCCTTTCGGAGCCGCAGGCTGGCTCGGACGCCCTTGCTTCGCGCACCCGCGCTGTTCTTTCGCCGGACGGCAAGAGCTGGATTCTCAACGGCCAGAAAATGTGGATCACGAATGGCGGCTTCGCGGATATTTTCACGATTTTTGCAAAAGTCAACGGCGAAAAGTTCTCCTGCTTCATCGTCGAGCGCGGAACGCCCGGATTTTCCGTCGGCGCGGAAGAAAATAAGATGGGCATTCGCGGCAGCTCCACCGTGCCGCTCTTTTTCGAGAACGCCGCCATCCCCAAAGAGAATCTCTTGCATGAGGTAGGGCGCGGCCACATCGTCGCCTTCAACACGTTAAACGCCGGACGTTTTTCGCTCGGCGCCTATTGCCTCGGCGGCGCGAAGAAAGCTATTGCCGACTCGGCCAAATACGCCAAGGAGCGCACTGCCTTCGGTCATCCGATTGCCGATTTTGGCCTCATCGAAGCGAAGCTCGGGGAAATGACGGTGCGCACTTTTGCACTTGAATCGATGATCTATCGCACCGCAGGAATGATCGAAGCTGCCGTCTCCGCTGGCGAGTCAGGTCCTGACAAGAGCAGAGCGGCGATGCAAACGCTCGAGGAATACGCCATCGAAAGCTCGATCAGCAAAGTGGCAGGAAGCGAGATTCTCGATTATTGCGTCGATGAAGGCGTGCAGATTTTCGGCGGCTACGGCTTCCACGAAGATTATCCAATGGCGCGCCCGTATCGCGACAGCCGCATCAACCGCATTTTCGAAGGCACGAACGAAATCAACCGGTTGCTGATCATTCAAATGTTGACGAAGCGCGCGACGACGGGTGCTCTGCCGTTGATCGCGGCAGGGAAGAAGCTTGCCGACGAAATTCTCGCGGGCCCGTCGTTCGAAGAAGGGCCTTCGGGCGAATTCGCGGCCGAGCAGCAAGCGATTGCGCAAGCGAAGAAGGCGTTTTTGCTGGCATCCGGCGCGGCCGTGCAGCGCTTTTCGGACAAGTTAGCCGAACACCAGGAAATTGTCGCGGCGCTCGCGAACATTGTGATCGATATTTACGCGATGGAATCGTCCAGCCTGCGCGCGGAGAAAGCCGCGGCAGCAGGCGGCGACGCAAGCATCATGGGCGATGCCGCTCGCACATATATTTATGACGCCGTGGATCGCATTGAGAAGGAGGCGCGCACTGCGCTGGCGGCAACAGTCGAAGGCGACGCGCTTTCCACCCAATTGGCCGTGCTCCGCCGCTTCACCAAACACGCCCCTGTAGACACGATCGCGCTGCGTAGGAAGATCGCTCATGCCGCGCTCGCGCAAAACCGCTATCCGTTCGAGACCCGCTGACGCAAAAGTTTCGCCACGAAACAAAGTCAAATCCGCACTTTCCAGTAGCCGCAAATTGTTAACTGACTCGGGAACAGGTAGTACTCCGTAGTACCCTGTCCTAAAGGACATATAGTTTCTCCGCAAAACGGAACGAATTTTCCCTCTATACCTGTACCTCGGTGTGCAACCCATCCAATTTCAAGGGGTTACTGTATTGCTACTTTTGGGTGTTCTCGTGCATCTACTGTACAGGAGTACAGGGGTCAGCAATTAAGGGGTCACGGATCATGAATAAGCTGTGGGAGCAGTCTAAGTGCCTTCTTTTGAGGGCGGCAAAAGAACCAAAGATCCGCAAGCCTGTTCTTAGGGGCCTTGCGGTCCTTCTCATCCTCCAAATCTACTTTGTCCGCGAACTCATCGTCGCCGAAGCCCTTTTCGCGATTGGCTTCGTGGTGGTGATGGCCATCGTGGGAATCTGTTACGCGCTCGGAACGGTCGGTCTGAAGGGCATCGATCTCACCGAAACGGGATTGCGGCTCGCCGCCCAAGGCGCGCGCCGCTCTTACGATATGCTCGAAATTTTCGCCCGAGAATCAGTCCGTCATCTTCCCTCCGAAACAACGAAGTAGCTGTTTGTATCCCTGGCGAGCGGGAACGGTCCTCCTCCGTTCCCGCTTTTTTGTGTGCCGAGCATGTCCGATAGCTTGGAGGTGAAAGTCCTCTTCACAGCCTGATGGAGGCAAAGTGATAGCGAAGCGCAAGGACTGAACCGCGAGGTGATGTCTGAAAGAAGCGCGGAGCAAACACACGAGCCGATGGACAAGAACTGGATTTGAGGCCTACGGTGCCGGGCGAGCGGGCAAATGATCGCGAAGCCCACATCCATCAAAGGCACTGGTGGTAAATCCAGCGGTTGTGCGTGGAAGGCGACCGGACTTACCTCGGGAGATCTGCGGCATGTCACGGAATCGTGACTGAGAGTGGAGCGATTCACTCTGACCGTGCAGCAGAAGTCAGCAGCGGGCGTAGTACTCACGGAAGTGAGGAAGGCCCAAACAGCAGGGAGCGGCAAGTAGGACGCAGGACTCGATGAGCGACAAGCGGCAGAAGAACCAGCTAGTGCTGGCCTTTACGGAGGAGAGGGGGAGTGAAGCTCCGACGACTTCTCAGGAAGGGACCGAATCGCCCACGGCGAAATGCGAAACCGAACGTCCGGCTAACCACGAGCAGTTGATGGAAGAGATCTGCGAGCGGGAAAACTGCTGGCAGGCATACAAGCGAGTCAAAGCGAACAAAGGAAGTCCGGGAATCGACGGCATGAAAGTCGGAGAGCTCTCGGGCTACCTGAAGCAGCACTGGCCCTCCATACGGGAACAGCTGTTGCATGGGACCTACGAGCCACAACCGGTGAAACGGGTGGAAATCCCCAAGCCGGACGGCGGGGTGCGAAAGCTTGGCATCCCCACGGTGCTGGATCGCTTGATCCAGCAGGCGGTAATGCAGGTTCTACAACGCAGATGGGACCCAACATTCTCCGAACACAGTCATGGGTTCCGGCCGAAACGCTCGGCGCATCAAGCGGTAGCGCATAACCCTCTGAACCGCCCGATGCGGACCCGCATGTCCGGTGGTGTGGCAGGGGCGAGCGGGCGACCGCTCCCCCTATGCCGATTTGCGTCCGAGGACTGCGCCTCACATTGCATTTTGCGTCAGGGGCTTTTCGGTCCGTTTTCGTTGATGCTGGTCTTTCAAGACCATAGGATGAGGTAAGTTGGCAAGAGGGCAGGTATAGCTGACTAGAATGAAAACATGAAACGGCCTCCGTGGACATACGTTCTCGGCATTGTTATAGCGCTCGCGATCGCCAAGTTTCTCGCGTGGTTTTTCGATTCAACATCGTTATTCCGTATTTCCGTAATCATATCGGTGGTAATCCTTGTTGGGACGCTCCAATGGCATTCGCTTTTTCGGCAGCGACGGACCGTTTTCTTGGATATCCTGCAAGGCATCCTCATCGGCGCAGGCATCACTTACCTGGTGGTGTTCGTCATTCTTCCGAATTTCTATATCGCGAAGGTGAACGGCTGGACCACGATGTACGGATGCGGGGAGCCCGGCGACGGGTTCTTTTGGCGCGGCATGTGCAATGTCGTCTTTAGGGGCCCGGTTAACGTACCGCAAGAGGCAATGTACTGGACGGCGAGAACGGATGTCGCAGGCCACACGCTGTCCGGAGCGCACGACTACACCATCCATTTTCCGTCAGGACAACTGCCGCCGAACCATGCGTTTTGGTCGCTCACAATGGGCGACGCGGGTAATCATTTCGTGCCGAACCCGATCAACCGGTATGACGTAAGTGACCGCTCCGGCCTGGTCGCGAACGCCGACGGTTCCGTTGATATTTATATCCGGGATGCGGCTCCCGCAGGCCACGAGTCCAACTGGCTGCCAGCACCGACTGGAAATTTCATACTCTGGTTGCGCGTATACCTGTCTGGCCAATCCGTCGTGAAGGGCTCATATAGAGTGCCGCCAATCGTCGAAAAACAATGACATCTTCCGTGAAGAAACATCTCATCCTATTTGGTTCGATTACGATCGCGGCAGGGGTGCTCGGCACATTCATTCTCGCTTACTATTGGCCCTACTTGGTGAACAACAATTTTAAGAAGGCAATCCTCGATCATGGGTTTGGCGACGGCCCAGTTCCGGTCAATACGCTTTACACCGAACCTCAGGCGCTCTTTGCGTACCCACTCCATACATCATTGCCATCCGGAAGCTCGGATTTGATGACACGCGGTGTGAACCACGATACGCTCCTTACGGTCGGATGGCTCGATTTGAACAAGGGGCCGCTTGTGCTCTCCGTACCGGATTTCTCCGGCCGCTATTACAGCATCCAATTCACCGACCCGTTCGATACTGACTTCGCCTACGTCGGCACACGAACCACGGGGACCAAAGCGGGCGAGTACCTTATCGCCGGCCCCGGCTGGCACGGAACGGTGCCGAGTGGCATGACGGAAATTTCCTCGCCGAACAATTCGGTTCTTGTTCTCGGGCGCACCCTGGTTTATAGCGACAGCGACGTATCGACTGCGTTCGGTCTTGCGAAACAGGTACAGCTCACGCCCCTAAGCCAATAATACAGTGAAGTTCTGATTAGCGGAGATCACTCGGATCGAAGGTCCTGTGTAACGCGGTTGCCGTCCATATAAAGTTCCACTCGAAATTGACGGGAAGCCGACTATCAGATGGGTTGGGTGCAACCACGTTCTCCACGGTCTTCCTAGCAACTACTCGTTGAACCCTCGGCCGCTCAGAATCATCGGGACACACCTTTCCGCTCGCGCTGCGCGTGTCTGCCCCTGCTTCGCACCCGAAACATGGAAGATGTATGACTTCCTCCGTCCCGGCGTGAGCGCTTCGAATGCTCGCCGCAGCTCCGGAGCTGCATCCAGCCTGGCCTGCAACTCCTCAGGAACCGCATACTCTGAAGCCTTCTTGAGGGCAACCTTCTTCCCCAACTCCTCGACTTCGATGGCTTGGTAGATGTAGTTCCTCAGAATCGGCTGCACGGCTGTAATTTCTTTGAGGGAGGTGAATTTAATCCAGCGGCCTGCCTGCGCCTGGCCGATCTTTCGGAGGATGTGCTTCGGGTCCTTGAGCAGCGCGCCTTTGAAGAACGAGAGAGCGCAGGCGTCCTTCAGCGGGATCACGATTGCCACGTTCTTTTTCTGGAAGGTGAAGCAGGGCTTGCCCCACTTGATCTCTTCGATCAGGTCAGAGTCGAGCGCAATCTTCCTCAGTTTGTCTGCTTCCTGCTGCCATTTTTTCGCGTAAGGAACTTTCACCGTCGCACCCCGTACACCACATCCGATTCGCGCGTGGGACCCACCTTTTTACGCGACGAATGAGTCATCAGAGCCTATTGCGCCATGAAACGTTGCCAGGTCCTGATAAAGGCCGTAATTGTCCATTTGGGTTACTGGGCCGGTAGATGTCCGTGAGGCCAGAAACCGAGTTGTTGCCTCCTCTGTGGGTAATCGAGCGAGTCGAGCGGTTAGCGGAGGTTAGCTTGGGGCAAGGTGACATTGTATACCGAGGCGGTATTTCTGTTTGTAGGTCTTAGTGGGTAGGCGTGTTAGGCTTGGCAACGAGAAATTAGCTGAAACTCTGGCGCTAACGAAAACCATTGGCCACAGAAATAACGCACCCTGACGCGGGGATGACCGGTCCCCCGAACGCGAAAAAAGGCAAGCGAGAGCTGCTGTACGCCTTCATCGTTGTTTTTGTCGGAATTACCGCGGTCACGCTCAGCCAGCAGAACGCGATCGCGCTCATCCCGCTCAAGAATCTCCTAAAGAACGAACTGCACGAGAACCGAGCCGCGACAGCAGCCTTTTTCTTTTGGCTCGGCATTGCATGGTACTTAAAACCGTTTTTCGGAATTTTCATCGACGCATTCCCGTTCTTGGGCACTCGGCGCAAAAGCTACATCATGACGGGCGCTGCGCTCTCCGTCGCCAGTTTTATAGCCCTTATCTATACCCCGCACCGATATGCCGATTTGCTGGCGATGTGCGTCGCCGTCAACGTTTTCATGGTGATTACGAGCACGGCGGTCGGCGGTTTCATGACGGAGAAGGCCCAATCGTTTAAGGCCTCCGGACGGTTCGCGTCTGTTTTCCAAATCGCTTACCAAATGGCCTATGTTCTCGGCGGGCCGCTGGGCGGAATTTTGGCCGGGGTCGCGTTCGGATGGACGAACGCGGTTAGCGCGGTAATCATGTTCTTGCCTATACCGGCCGCCATTTTCTTCCTCAAAGACAAACGCATAACCGTCGATTCGCACAAACTGCTCGGAGACGCAAGAAAACAGCTCTCGAAAATTGCAAAGGCCAAGACGATGTGGGCGGCGGCGGGATTCAGTTTCCTCTTTTATTTTGCGCCGGGAATTCAGACCGCTACGTTCTACAGGCAGCAGAACGTGTTGCACATGAGCACCAGGCAACAAGGGCTGATGCTGTTTTTGAACGGCATTTTTGCAATGTTGACTGCCGCGATTTACGGCGGTTATGCGGCGAAGCGCTGGAATCTGCGGAAGTTGCTCCTCTGGTGCATCGTTGCCGGCGCGCTCGCACAGATGGGCTATGCCTTTTATAACTCGCTGCACCAGGCGTACATCATTGAAAGCCTCTGGGGATTGGGATGGGCGTCGGCGGATATGGCTTTGACTGACCTCTACATGCGTGCCACGCCCGGCGGGAGCGAGGCGCTCGGCTTCTCGCTGATGGTCAGCGTTCGAAATCTTTCGCTATTTGGCGCCGACTGGATCGGTTCGAAAGCCATGGACACGTATCATTTTCACTTCAGTACGATGGCTATCGCAAACGGCGTAATTTCGCTGATTGCTGTGCCCTTCGTTTTCTTGCTGCCTGGACTCATTGTGGACCACCGGGATTCGCGCGCCGAGGCACAAGCAATCCCGCCTTCCACGGGCAAAGTGTCCCTGCAGGAGTAATTCCATGGGGCGTTGCGCGCTAGCCGCCAGCCGTGTATCTTCCTGAAAGTTAAGCCAATCGGAGCCGCCGCACACGTAGAGCGAGGCGAAACGGGAGCTACCGGCAAAAGCTATGGGAAATGTTCGTGTGCGCGTGCGTAGTATCCCTGCCACGGTTGCGCTGGCTGCGCTTTTCTCTCCGTTTTCATTGCCGGTGCGTGCCCAGCAGATGAAGCAGAGCTATCAGCAGGTTCAAATCGACCGCGGCGCGACTCTGTATTCCTCTAATTGTGAAGAGTGCCACGCCGACGGCTCGGGCGTCCCAGGCGTGAATCTCCGGACGGGCCAGTTTCCGGTCGGTTCGAGCGACGATGACATCATCAACGCGATCCGGAACGGCATTCCGGGCACCATGATGCCGCCGCACGAATTTGCTCCCGCGGACGTGACAGCCCTGCTGGCCTACGTCCGCTCGCTGGCGGCCGATCATTCCAGCCCGGTGAAGCTGGGCGACCCGGAGAAGGGAAAAGCTCTCTTCGAGAGCAACGGCTGTTTGAATTGCCATCGCGTCGGCGACAAGGGTTCCTACACGGCGCTCAATTTAAGCGACGCCGGCTTGTTTCATCCTCCATCCTACATCGAGCGCGCCCTGCTCGATCCCGATGCGTCGCTCGCTGCGGACCCAGGCAGCGGTGAGATTCGCGCCGTCACAAAGCAGGGGAAAGTCATCAGCGGGCGCCGTCTCAACGAAGATACGTACACGATTCAATTAATGGACGAGCATCAGAATCTCGTCTCGCTCGACAAGTCCGACCTGCGCTCGCTTATAGTCGTAGAGGAATCGCCCATGCCTTCGCTGAAGGGTAAGCTGACTGACGCGCAGATCAGCGACCTCGTTGCCTATCTTTCGACGCTGCGATCCACTCCAGCGCTCGCCGCATCGGCACAATTCGGCGCGCCAGCGGGAGTTGGCTCAGGATTCGGCGCTGGTGGGCGCGGCCGCGGGGGCCGCGGAGCGGCAGGAGGGCGGGGCGGAGCCGGTCTGCCCGTTACTCCGCCGCAAACAACGCAACCAGCGCAGCCCGCGCCTCAGGCCGGAGGTCGCCAGGAATGAAGATCCTTTGTGGCCTCGTATTCCTGCTGGCAACCGCGGCAACCGCACCGGCGCAGGTCACTTACCCGCAATTGCTCGACGCTCCCGCTACGCCGCAAGACTGGCTCATGTATTCGGGCTCATATCAATCGCAGCGTTACAGCACGCTTTCCCAGATCACGCCTGCCAACGCCAAAGACCTCGAAATCAAATGGATCTTTCAAGCGGACTCCGTGCAAAAAATGGAGGCCACTCCGCTCGTCGTCAATGGCGTCATGTACGTGACGCAGCCGCCCAACGATATTGTCGCGCTCGACGCCAAAGAAGGCCGCGTTTTCTGGATTTATCATTATCCCGTTCCGACCGATGTGCACCTCTGCTGCGGTCTCGTCAACCGCGGCCTCGCGATCCTCGGGAACACACTTTTCATGGGCACCGTCAATGGACATCTCGTCGCCGTCGACGCCAAAGACGGCCATCTTCTCTGGGATGTTCAACTAGGCGACAATCAATTCGGCTATGGCATCACGGAAGCGCCGCTCGTGGTAAAAGACAAAGTGATCGTCGCAATGGCAGGCGCGGAAAGCGGAATCCGCGGATTTGTCGCCGCATTTTCGGCGCAAACGGGCGCGCCCTTGTGGAAGTTCTACACTGTTCCCGGCCCCGGCGAGCCCGGCAACGAAACCTGGAAAGGGGATAGCTGGGAACGCGGCGGCGGCTCGAGTTGGATGACCGGCTCCTACGATCCCGAATTGAATCTTATCTTCTGGGGCATCGGCAATCCTTGGCCGGACTATGATCCCGAAATCCGCGCCGGCGACGATCTTTACACCGACTCGGCGATCGCGCTCGATCCGGATACGGGCAAACTTAAATGGCATTTCCAATTCACGCCGAGCGACCGCGCCGATTTCGATTCGATCCAGGTTCCTGTGCTTGCCGATATCAACTGGCAGGGCGCGAAACGAAAAGTAATCCTCTGGGCGAACCGCAATGGATTTTTCTACGTTCTTGATCGTGCCACCGGCAAGTTTCTGCACGGAACGCCATTTGTGAAAGAGACCTGGGCCACCGGCCTCGATGAAAACGGCAGACCGATTCGCTCGCCCAACGGTGAAGCGACTCTTGAAGGAAATCAGGTTTTCCCCGGCATTCAAGGCGGCACCAACTGGTACTCTCCTTCGTATAGTCCGCGCACCGGTCTTTTCTATGTCACGGCGTGGCAGGATTATTCGGCCGTCTACTTGAAGCAGCCCTCGCCCACGGGCGGCACGGTCGGCGTGATTCCGCGCTCACCGCTTCCTAATTTAGCTCGCGGCCCATTGAACACGTGGAGCGAAGAAGCCGGCCACGGCGAGGTTCAGGCGATCGATCCGCACACCGGCGGAAAAAAATGGGTCTATAAAATGGACGACGTAAGCGATAGCGGCATTCTGACCACCGCTTCGGACCTGCTTTTCACCGGCAATCGCGAGGGCTATTTCCAGGTTCTCGATGCGCGCACCGGACGGCTTTTATGGCGCGCCACGACGGGCGGCCAGATGGCGGCCGCGCCGATCACATACGAAGTTGACGGCAAGCAATATGTCGCGATGTGCGCCGGCCACGCACTTTTTGTATTCGGCCTGCGCGACGAATGACGCATCGTCGATAAAGCGCGATCTTCAAAAAACAGATAACCGGATGGCATTTTGTCACGTCCAATTTGTATATGTCGGATTTCGTGCGCACACGTGCGTTCCGAAAAGTCGCGGATCGTGATACAGTGCCGTCGATTTTGCAAAATTGCTCAGAGGAGGTGAGATAGTGAAGTTGTCGAAAGGCTTTACCCTGGCCGCGTTTCTCTTCACAGCGGGAGCCGCGGCCCTAATTGCAGCACAGGCGCCCTCGCCTGCTCCAGAGGCAAACGCGCCCACTCCGCAGACTGCTTCGCAGCAGGCCGCCGCAGGCGCGGCGACCACGACCGAAGAGCCTGCCCAGCAAGCCGCGGGTCGCGGTGGCCGTGGAGGACGAGGCGGCCGCGGAGGTGGTGGCGGATTCGCGAACGCATATCCGCAGCATGAGCAGGCTCCGCCGGAAAAAATCGCCGCTGGCAAGGTGCTCTACGATGTGAACTGTAGCTTCTGCCACGGCGCCGACGCTCGCGGCGGCGAAGGCGGCCCGAACCTGCTTCACTCCGAAATGGTCATGGACGATCAGAACGGAGAATTGATCACTCCCGTCGTTCAAAACGGTCGCCCCGGCACCGCCATGCCGAAATTCAATCTCACCACGGACCAGATTTCAGACATCGCCGCATACATTCACAGCTTCCGCGTTGCCGGTTACGATCTAAGCCGCATGGTTCCCACAAATATCGTCGTAGGGAACGCGCAAGCCGGCGAAGCCTTCTTTAATGGTCCAGGTAAATGCAATACGTGCCATTCCGTCACCGGCGATCTCGCCGGTATTGGCGCGAGGATGGAGCCGAAGATGCTCCAGAATGCGATCGTTTCCGGTCGTGCCGGAGGCAGGGGCTTTGGAGCCGCTGCCGAAGATAATCCCAAAACCACCGTTACGGTAACGGTCACGCTCACGAACGGCAAGACTGTCGAAGGCAAGCTCGATCATCTCGATGATTTCACCGTGTCTCTCACGGACGCCAACGACAATCATCTGACTTACAATCGCGGCACGGAAGTGAAGAGCATAGTCGTTCACAACCCGCTGCAATACCACATTGACATGCTTCCGAAATGGACCGATGACGAAATCCACAATGTGACTGCCTACTTGGTGACACTGAAATGACAAGGACGATGACGAAGATAACTAAGCTGTTTCTTATTTTGGTTGTTTGTATTGTGCCGCTGGTGCTCCTTGCGCAAGAGCCCGGCTCCGGTTTGAATCCCGAATCGATCCTCAAACCGGCCACCGACTCTTGGCCGACCTATTCCGGCGACTACACCTCCGATCGTTACAGCACGCTCGACAAAATCAACAAGACCACCGTCAAGGATATATCTCTCTCTTGGGTCGGTCATCTCACTGCCGGTCCCGGAGCCGGAGCCGCGGGCGGTTTCGTTTTCGCACGCGGTGGCGGAGCGACAACCCCCACCATCGTTGGTGGCGAAGGTCCTGAGCCTCCTCCGAACGCCCCCACCTCGGCCCGTGTCGTCGGCGCCATCCTTCAAGTCAACGGTGTCCTCTACATGTCCACGCCGGACAATGCCTGGGCCATGGATGCCCGCGACGGAACTGTCCTCTGGCACTATTTCTGGAAGACCAAAGGCGGCACTCACATCGGTAATCGCGGGATGGCGATGTCCGACGATTGGCTTTATTTCGAGACGCCCGATGATTACCTTGTCTCCCTCGACGCCAAGACCGGCAAAGAACGCTGGCACAAGGTCATCTCCGATTTCACCGAGCAATATTTCTCAACGATGGCTCCATATCTGGTCGGCAACCACCTGCTCGTCGGAACCGGTGACGATCTCGATGCGCCCGGCTTCCTCCAGTCATTCGATCCGGAGACCGGTGAACTTCAGTGGAAGCATTACGATGTTCCTATGGAGAAGGGAGATCCTGGCGCTGACACCTGGCCCAACATGGATGCCGCTCGCCATGGTGGTGGCCAGCCTTGGGGCGATGGCGCTTACGATCCCGAAACGCATCTCTACATTTACGGCACGGGCAATCCAACTCCGGCTTACACACCGCAGTCCCGCCTCGGCGACAATCTTTTCGCGTGTACCCTGCTGGCGGTCAATGTCGATACCGGGAAGATGGCCTGGTATTACCAGACTTCGCCGCATGACACGCATGATTGGGACTCCAACCAAACACCCGTGCTCGTCAACGGCACCTGGAAAGGCAAGCCGCGCAAGATGGTCCTACAGGCGACGCGCAACGGATACTTCTTCGTTCTCGATCGCATTACCGGCGAGCACCTGCTGACCAGCAAGTTCGGTGAGTCCGCCAACTGGTCGAAGCCGCTGAACGACAAGGGCCAGCCATACCCCAATCCAGAAAAGGATTCCACGGTTCCCGGCTCGCTCGTTTCGCCCAGCAACGGCGGTATTACGAACTGGCCGCCTCCTGCATTCAATCCCGAGACCGGCTTGTTCTACGTTCCCGAGCACGACTCCTACTCGATGTACTATCTGACGGAAACCGACCCCCGCGGCGCGATGGGCCTCGGCGGGAAGGAAGAAGATGGAGTGGGATCCACCGGCAACTCGATTGACGCCATCGATTACCACACGGGCAAAATCGTCTGGAAGCATTCGTTTCCCGAAGGCGGCGGCGCCGGCGGCGGCACTGGCCTACTGACCACCGCGGGCGGATTGGTCTTCGGTGGTGACGAAGGCGGCAACTTTGTGGCCTATGACGCCTCCACCGGCAAAGCGCTGTGGCACACGCACATCGGCGGGGTCTCCAATGCGGCAGAAACGTACCTGCTTGATGGTAAGCAGAACGTCTTAGTTGCGGACGGCGACAGCATCTACGACTTCGTCCTTAACCAGTAGTTCGCCTTATCCAACCGATTGGGGCGCATGCTCGCTGCGCCCCAATCGCGCTATAACCTGTCGTCCGGAGGCTCGCGCGCGAAGCGGCGAGCCGAAGGATCTGTTTGCCTTTCTGCGGGCGTGCCGCGGTTTCATATCTCGCTCTGCAACGAGAGAATATGTGGCCCTGTATATGTCCCTTCGGGTAAAATCAATCTGAATACAGTGTCCCCCGGAGAAAACTATTGACGCTCACCAACATACAGGGCACGAACGGGTCTAAGACGCTCGTTCGGGTGCGCCCGCGCGGTTTCTGTGCCGGCGTCGTGCGCGCGGTGGATATCGTCGAACTTGCGCTCGGCGCCTTCGGCAGTCCTGTTTATGTCCATCATGAAATCGTGCACAACCGTTACGTTGTCGATCAACTCCGCCGCCGCGGAGCGATTTTCGTCGAGGCCATCGACGAAGTTCCGGAAGGCGCAGTGCTTGTCTTCAGCGCGCATGGAGTTCCGCCTCGAGTCCGAACCGAAGCCAAAGAGCGGAAGCTGAAGGTTATCGACGCGACCTGTCCTTTGGTGACGAAAGTTCACCTCGAGGCGTTGAAATTTGCGCGCGAGGGCCGCACGCTCATTCTCATCGGCCATCGCGATCACCAGGAGATTGTCGGCACGTCCGGCGAAGCGCCCGATCGAACGATTGTTGTCGGCACGGTGGAAGAGGTCGATCGGCTCGAGGTTCCCGACCCGAACCGTCTCGCGTTTCTCACGCAGACGACGCTTTCGCTTTATGACACGCAGGAAATCGTCGCGCGCCTTCGCGAGAGATTTCCCACCATTGCAGGCCCCGCATCGGACGACATTTGCTATGCGACCCAGAATCGCCAGGAAGCGGTCGAGGCTTTGTGCAAGGAAGTGCAATTGATTTTCGTCGTGGGCTCGGCGAACAGCTCGAATTCGAATCGACTCGTGGAAGTGGCGCAGCGGGGCGGAGTTCCGGCGCGTTTGATTGAAGACGCGGCGGATATCGATGAGTCATGGCTCGCAGGTATCGATTCGATAGGCTTGACGGCTGGTGCCTCTGCTCCCGAAGTGTTGGTCGAGCAAGTGAGCCAAAGACTCGCGGCGTTCGGCTTCACGAATCATCGCGATATCGAGCTGATTCGCGAAGACGTACGCTTCACGATTCCGCCCGAGCTGGCGGCACAGCAGCAACGCACCGCCGCGAGTTAATTTCGAGCGTTGTGTCGGGGCTTGGGTTTATTGGGTTTAAACGTAGCGCTGCGGTCTTCAACGCGGCATCTAGCGCCCGCGGACAGATAACGCTACGGCGGCTTTGTGGGCACAGCCACTAGGCTGTGCAGGTTGTTGTTGGTGGCAGTAGGGCCGCCTGCGCCCGCGAAGACTGGATCGCAGCCGCGCAGCGCGGCAGCATGGTTTCGTAGCGACCGACTTTCTTTTCAGCCGGTCAGCAATCGAATGGCGCTCACACGCGATTAGCAGCCATCCGTGGAACGTGTCTCGTAGTATGCAGTGTCCGAATCGCTTTGTAGTCGGGTGCTGTAAAACGAAGGAGGCCATGAGTGGCGGTCAAAATCGTCCGCCAGGAGAATCGAATCGCGCTGCTGGGCGCCCCGATGAGCGCCGCGGCCCTCGCGCCGGGGGGTGAAGGCGCCCCCACCTCTTTACGCACCGCAGGTCTTGTTCCCAAACTTCAATCAATTGGGTATGAACTCGTCGACATGGGTGACGACCCTGTCCACGCATATGAAATCGACGAGGAAAGCCCTCGCGCTCGCAATTTGCGCAACGTCCTCGCAGCTCTCGATGTGTTGCGTTCCCGCGTCGAAGTCGCCGTCAAGTCTGGCGCACTTCCGGTCATCCTGAGCGGAGATTGCTCTGTTGCGCTTGCCGTAGTAGCGGGTTTGCGCCGCTATTTTCGCCACGTCAGCCTCTTGTATGCCGATGCCGACGCGGATCTGCAAACTCCCGCTACGACTCCCTCAGGCTGCGTCGATGGCATGGTCGTCTCGCATCTGGTCGGACGTGGGGCATCGGAAATGGTGCGGTTCTACAGCGAGCCGCCGCTGGTGCGCGAGCCGGACCTTGCGCTCTTCGGCGTGAGCCGGTTGGATCCTGCCGAAGAGCAGGCGCTGCAAACGTCTCCTCTGCGCCGCTATCTCTTGGAAGACATTCGGAGAAAGTCTCCTGCGAAAGCTGCGAGCGAAGCTATTGAGAGAATTCATGGCGGCACGCACGAATTCGTGTTGCATTTTGACGTAGATGTAATCGCAGGTTTTCAGGCGACGAATTTGCCGTCGTCGGAAGGCCTCAATCTTGAAGAAATACGCGAAGCATTTTCGATCTTCGCGGCACGGCCGCATTTGGCCGCCATTGAAATCACCGGATACAATCCATCAAAAGATCCTGATGGCTCGTGCGCGCACTTGCTCGTGGATTTCCTGGCTGAAATCCTCTCCATCCGCAAGGAACAGTTGAAAGCCGCAGCCCCGGAAACCATCGTTTCCGATGCCACCTCCAAATCTGCCGCTGCGAAAGCAGGTGAGAATCCCAACGATGAAAACGCCGTCACTCCGCCAACCGCCGCCGGCGAGGCATGGTCCTCCGACATGCTGGACCAGGACGAGCCACGCGAACCCGCCGAATCCCTCGAGCAATCCGCCTCCGAAACCGCTGACGACACCGAAGATTCTCATTCGTAGCGCCGTTATGTCATGTGGCACATCCATTTCTGGCTGTGTTGTGTTTTTGTGGTGCTGTAGGGGAGCCATTCGCTGCGCCCGCAGATCGCAACAATCGAGGATGGTTTCGTAGCGACCGGCTTTCTTTTCAGCCGGTCACCGTTCGAACGGCACTCACCCGCGCGATCGGGCGCCTAACCATCGAGCGTGTTCTTGGAGTAGGCAACTGGGAAGATAATCTACATTTACAGTGGAGAGAGACATTACCGAGGAGACAGTTCCTATGAAACAGACATGGCACCGCCATTCCGCATTTCGCATCGAGGATACGTCAAGATTTTTGACAACGGATGGAGTGGGTGCCTTATAGGCAAGAACTCGACACAGAGAGGTGACTCATGAAGGCGATTGTAGTGGCGGATCAGGCTGCGGGAAAGGCCGGGGCGAAGCTGGTGGAGCGGCCTGAGCCGCAGGCGGCGATAAACGACGTCGTGGTTCAGATTCATGTGTCGGGATTCACTGGAGATGAGCTGACGTGGCCCTCGACCTGGACCGATCGCGTCGGCCGTGACCGGACGCCTTCGATCCCCGGACACGAACTGGCCGGAGTGGTCACCGCTCTCGGTTATGGCACGACGGGGCTGTCGATTGGACAGCGGGTGTTCGGCCTCACGGACTGGTATGGCGACGGTACGCTGGCGGAATACGTGGCCGTCGAGGCACGCAATCTCACACCGCTGCCGGGCGACGTTGACTTCACAGTGGGCGCGGCCCTCGTGATGCCAGGCCTGACAGCGTGGCAGGGGTTGTTCGAGCACGGCCGCCTTCACGCGGGGCAGAGAGTCCTCGTGCACGGTGCGGCCGGCGTAGTCGGTTCGATGGCGAGCCAGCTCGCACGTGAGGCCGGTGCGTACGTCATCGGCACCGGGCGCGCTGCCAGCCGTCAGACGGCGTTCGACTTCGGCGCACAGGAGTTCGTCAACCTCGATAATGACACTCTGCAAGACGTCGGCGAAGTCGATCTGGTTTTCGATGTCATTGGCGGCGACATCGGGAAGCGGTCTGCGGGCCTCATTCGCGCCGGAGGAACGCTGGTAACCGTCACCGGGCCGACCGATGCGCGGCCCGCTGGCGGCCTGACTATTGACTTCGTCGTCGTACCCGATCGCGCCCAATTGAGTGAGGTCGTCCGACGGGTCCGGGATGGTCGACTGCGGACAAACATCGGCAAAGTGGCCGCCCTCGACGATGCCGTCGCCGCCTTCAACCCGACCGAACGGATCAAGGGAAAGACGATTATCCGCGTTCGTCCCTGAGGACTGGGCGATTGCCTAGCTAGCGCTCAGGGAAACCAGCGTTTTTGACATCATCATAGCGGCAACTAAACACCATTGGCATGCTCGCTTGCTACCTGCAAGGCCTGACGTCGGAACCGGGAAAGTTCGTGACTTACGAAGACGGATTGCCTGTGAATGCCAGTACTAGGCCAGAACTTGTCCGTGTAGAAGATCTATTGGGACTTACGCGAGTCGAAATTTTCCAGGAATTGAAAGGCTCGCTTCACCGCACGCGTTTTAGGCCAACGTCACTACGCAGGAGCCGGCCTCGGTCCTGTAGTACACTGCGTCAGGCAAACTAAGTTGGAGCAAATCGCGAGGCTAAGGCGCGAAAAATTCGAGCGCCGTAGGTGCGGCACAAGCCTGCTGCCGAAGACGCAGCCCGAACGAAAACGGAGATGAAACATAAGCAAGAAAAATCCATTGGCCCGAAAATTTCCTGAAATCATCGTCTTTGATGTCGATGGTGTGCTCGTCGACGTGCACGAATCGTTTCATGAAACTGTCCTCAAGACGGTGAAGCATTTCACCGGCAAACCCGTCACGCACAAGCAGCTTCACGAATGGAAGAATCTTCCCGGCTATAACGACGATTGGAAACTCTCAACCGCGTGGGTCCAATCGCTCGGTGGCAAACAAAAATACGACGAAATAAAAAAGAAATTTCTCGAGATCTATTGGGGCACAAACGGCGACGGTCTTGTGAACCGCGAAAAATGGCTCCTTGCTAAGCCCAGCCTCAAGCGCCTGGCAAAGAAAGCCGAACTCGGCATCTTCACCGGCCGCGTGTGGGATGAAATGAACCACACTCTCGATCGCTGCAAGACGCGCCAATATTTCCGCAGCATCGTTACCGCCGAGGACGTCTCCCGAACCAAGCCCGATCCCGAAGGCTTGCTTAAAGTACTCGCCGGCCGCCCGCTTGAATCTGCCGTCTACCTCGGCGACAATGTCGATGACGCCCTAGCCGCCCAAGCCGCAGGCGTGCCGTTCGTCGGCATCCTCCGCCGCCGCAGTGACGAGCGCCGCGAGCGTATCGATACACTCAAAGAGCGAGGTGCCCTCACGATCCTCGGCCACGTGAACGAACTTGAGCCGTGGTTGAGCAACCGCCACTAGCTTAGGCAGGCCCGCCGCGCAAGCCGAAAATTCTTACCTTTATGGCGGTAACGCAGCCATTTCGTGGTCGGTTATGTGCGTTATAAGAGCCCCAACGCGTCAGGTCACCTGACGCTCACGCAGCAAGGTTGTTCACTCAGGTAATCGCTTGTCCTAGGACTTTCAGGGAGTACTAAGAAGGACACCGGTACCATTGCCGCCTCTCAGCATCGCCGATAACCTACTCGACGGACACTTCGCAGCGAATGGCGACCTCAGTCAATACGCGGACGGCTGCCGCACGTGGTTTCGTGCGAAGCCTCAACATCCTGCTTAAGTTCGCCAGAATGTATGACTTCGGTCATCCCCGCACTGCCAGGCAATATGAGACCGCATGGAACGAACTGCGCACCGCGCTCGGTTCGGAAGACCGGTCCGGCCTTCTTCTCGCAGTTTCCGGCGATCAACTCCTGCTCGACGGAACTCCACTGGAATCCGCGGCCGCAGAGAAAAGTTTCGCAAGGATGCTTTCGTCAGCCGGCATCGCCAGCATCCACTTTGCTCCCAATATTCCCCAAACGAGCCTCGCGAAATTTGTCCGCGCCTTTCCCTCCGGCACGAACGCAAAGCCCACACAAGTCGCCGAGCAGCTGAAGGTCGCTCTGCAAGGCGATTCACACATCCATGTCAACGAAGTCTGCTTCGTGCCCGCCGATTCCGCCGTTGCAAAGGGCACGGTCGCGGCTCAACTTGCCGCGCGCACGATCGGCATGACGTCTGAGCAAACCGACGAACTCTTCAAAGACCCCGAAAAATTGCTGCAACTGATTGTCGCCGCCGAAGGATCAAGAGGTAATTTGGGGCCCGGAAAAGGGCCGGGCGATGGCAGTGGCGGCCGGGGTTCTGGTTCGAGCTCTGGCTCTGGCGGTTTTGGTTACGGTCCTGGCGACAAGACCGATGGACCAGGGAGTAGCGGTTTTGGGCCCGGTCCTGGCGGAGGAGGCGCTGGCTACGGTCCCGGTGGAGGCTATGGCGCACCGGGAGGTTCTGGGGAAAATGGAGGACCCGGTTATGCTGGCGGCGGCGCCGTTCTGGATGGCCCGGCCTCTTTTCAATCCGCAGGACCCGCAGCGGCCCAGGGCACTATCGGTGGCAATTCCGGTTGGAACATTGTGGGCGGTTCGGGCGGAACAGCCATCGACCCAAACGCCGGCGGCTTTTGGCTCAAGAAGTCTGACGGATCCACGCCCGAGCAAGCTGGAGGTCCCTCAGGAGCACCCGTCGTAGGCCTAAGCGGCCCCGCGGCCGGCGTTGGCGGTCCCGGTGGGACGTCCGGCTGGAACATCGTCAGCGGCGAGCAGACGGGAACGCAAGTCGATCCAAACGCTGCCGGATTCTGGCTCAACAAGTCGAATGCTCCGAGCCAAACCGGCGCGGGACCCGGTCTCGCAGGACCAACGTCTGGCGTCGAAGGGCCTTCGCAAAATGGCGGGAGTGGCGTACCTACGACGGCCAACGGATATAGCGGCGGAACTCCCAGCGAGTATGTTCCGGGCGGCATGGCAATAGGCAGTTGGACCACGGCGTCAACCGGCATTCGCAGTCGGCGCTCTGTGCGCGGCGGTCCTGGCTCCATGACCGTCGAAACCGGTTTGATGACGCTGCAAGAGCAAGAATTGCAGGGCATTCTGCAAGTGCTGGCTCAAATCGCTCGCACGAGTGACAACCCGAAGGAAAAGATCGATCCCACATCCTTCCAATCGAGACTCTCGACTCTGCCTCGCCGTGCGCGCTTCACTGTCAGCCAGGCACTTTCGGCCCTGGCTGCGCAAGCTCCAGCCCAGGCGTCTGACAAGCCCACGCTCTTGAAACTCGCCGAGCACGTTGCCGTACGCTTCGCGCTCGAGAGCTACGAGCGCGGCGACGTGAAAGTGAACGCCGTCCGCGAAATGCTTGGCGATATGAGCGCGGAACTGGACGGCCTGCGCAAAATTCTCGGTGTTTACGAAGAGCGTATGGAGCGCGCCGGCCTCGACGTGCAATCGCATATCGAAACGCTGGCGCAGGAATTCTGGGCGCAGGTTCCGGAAGAGAAGCGGAAGAGAGTTCTCGAAGGCGGAGACGCATGGTGTGTACCCGGCGCGAAGGTGCGCGAGCATGTCGAGGCGTTGCGCGCGCGGGGCGACAACGAGAAAGCGCAAGAAATACTCGCACATTACGCCTCGTTCATAACGGACAAGGTGCCGGATCATCGCAGGCAGGTAGCAATGGGTCTGGCGGAGCTTGCGTCGATGTACGCCGGCTGCGAGGAAAAGTTTTTCGTCAGCATAATCCGTCAGGTTGGCTTGCAATTAGCCGAGGAGACAGATGTTGAGCTCCAGAGTCTCGTGAGCGCCGCGTTTGTGCGCCTTTCGCAAGAGGGCGGAGCGAAGCGGTCTTATGGTGCGATGCAACGTTCGATCGAGATGGCGGACTACCTCGATGCGGAGCGGCCTGGGTCCGGCAAGAGCCTGCGGCCAAGAATCGGCGTTGACGGACGCCTGCCTGAGTTTATAGAGGATGCTCTGAAATCGGGCGAGGTACCAAAAGGCTTAACAGATCTGTTTCGCCGCATCCCAGGGGCTGCAACCGAAAATATCGCGGCCAGATTTAGCCGCTCGGGTTTCCGCGAAGACTGTGAGCTATTGATCTCGATGATTGAGTCGCTGGGGCCGGAGGCTCTCGATCACCTGCGCAGGCAGCTTCGTCAAGGGGCGCCGCACGAATCCATCGATACCGTGGGAATTCTCGCCCGAGTCGATATTGAGACGCTCATGGAATCGCTGCCCGAGCTTCTTTCCGAATGGAAAAGGACCGGCCATGATCGAGTCGTACGGCAGATTGCGGCCAGCGGAGCCTCCGAGCGTGGCAGGCTGTTGGTTGACCTTTTTGACCATTTCGATCCCATGATCCGCCCTCTCGCGATCGACGA
Organism: uncultured Acidobacteriota bacterium; assembly: GCA_963753205.1. Lineage (GTDB taxonomy): Bacteria > Acidobacteriota > Terriglobia > Acidiferrales > UBA7541 > Palsa-295. Next base: position 88,598 of record CAVWBL010000019.1, read on the forward strand.
GATCGGCATGAGCGGAGAACGGAGCGCCGATACCCGCCTTTTACGTATTGCCGAAGGCGACGTTCCCAATGGCTCAACCACATACCTGCAATTGAAGGCTATGGAAGCACTCGGAAGGCTCCGAACCTCAGGTGCTTCCACCGTGCTGCGCAGGATCGTCGAAGCTCGAAAGGCGTGGCGCTGGGCGAATCCGATGGAACTGCGAATCGTTGCAGCGCAGGCACTTGAAAAACTGGACCCCGATTGGGTACGCGACTTCATGCCTAAGAGCGGTCTGAGCGCCGCGGAACTTTCCATTGAGCCGCTTGATCCGGACCCGTCATCTTCCGCCATGCGCCAACGCCGCTACCCGCGGTTGCGTCTTGAGCATCCCGTGCCAGGCTCAACGACGAATCTAAAGGAGAATTGCCGCATAGAAGTCCCCGAAATGGCGCTCAGCGGTGGTGTCGCGATCTCGGACCAGACGCTTCATCCGGGCAGCGTGGTCGACCTGAAGCTGCAAAGCGGCCCAAAGCAAGTGCGCGCGCAAACGATTATTCGCGATGCGAACACCCAGGCCCGCGCCTTCGAAGTTGTCGAGATGGATCTCGAAGAGAGAGTTAAGTTACGCAAGCTGCTGGTCCAGTTGGGCAATGCGCGGAAGGAATCGAAGCCGCAGGACCGCAATCGCCGCGGCCCGCGCACGATTTACAACACTCAGAGCTAGAACTCTTTGCCGTCTCGCGGACCGACCTTGTTGCCTTTACTACCACTCAAGTTTGCAATTGGTACGAATTGCTACCGCGCGATCTTCTGGGAGCGTTTTTACACGTGATGAGGCTGCGAGGCTAATCCATCCTGCGACGATGACGAAAGCAATCAACGACAATGCCATAGGTGCGCGTAGGCGCACGACGCATATCGCGACGGCTCCGCACAACGCGACGACCATACACGAAACCAGAGCCACGCTTTGTGCCTTCCAGCCTTGGGCGAGCAATTCATCGTGCGAAATTATCTCCAGCACATTTTTGATAAGCTAGGGGTGTCGAGCCGCTCGGAACTGATGCTGTTTTGGATCAATCGTGCGCTGCAGACGCCGATCGGCCTCTACGAAGCCGAAAATTCGCACGACCGTGATTCCTCGCTTGCACCGGCTAAAATGGAACCTTCTGCCGCTGAGGCTCACGGTCGGGCGGCCCGGAGAGTGCAGTAGAAGTGCCCGGGCTGGTGAATTGCACTTTGCTTGCGTCGAGCGTGATCGGCCGATCGAGAACGGCATCGAGCGTAGTACCGCGCGGCAATTCCGCGTCGGGACCGCGCGTAAGAAGAATCGCCGCCAATCCAGCCGCAGCGCCGGCTGCTGCGCCGATTCCCACGCCTTCGCCAATGTGGCCGGACGCTGCGCCGACTCCTGCGCCAATTCCGGTTCCTGCTTCAGTCGTGCGAATCACCGTTCCGGCATCGGATGCTTTATCGCTATCGCCCGTAATCGTCCCTTCATTGTTTGTGGTTTCGCCGCCGCCGGTGCCTACATTGCTGGGCATCGCCGCGAGATTCACCTCGTAGGCGTTGGGCAGAATCATCGTGGTCAGTCTTATCGCGATCTGCGCCTTGCCTTTTATCTTGCCGGCTCGCTTTGATTGCGTCACTTCGCCGCTGACGTAGGACCCTGCCGGAATTACCACTTTTCCGTCGATCATCACAGGAAACACCGTCTCGAAATAAACGGGATCACCCGGTCGCGCGCTACGCGTGGAAATCGCGTTGTGTAGCACGAGCGGCAGATGGGTGCCTGTGGGTACGATAACTTTCGCCTCGGGCTTCGAGTTCGCTGTTTGAAGCTTATTCGGCAGGGGCGCTGCTTCGGCCTGCGGCGGAGTCTCGACCTTGATTTCCGGATCGACGATGGTCCCCGGTTTCACAGACCGGTCGCTGGCGCCGTTCTGGGAAGAGTTCTGTGGTTGCGCAGGCGGCTGGGCGATTGGCGCGGACTCGGGAGGCGGGTTGTTCATCGGCCCAACAGGCTCCTGCAATTGCGCGCCGAAAGTACCTGCCGCAAAAAGCAAAGCGAACACGGGAACCCATGTGCAATTCGTCATCTTTCCCCCTCGTGCTGCTCAAGATGCAATGCGCCAATTCCGGGATGCCCGAGCTATGGTCTCACCACTCGGCTTGGCGTTTAGATCAGGAAAACTGTCTGTCCGGTCAAATCGAAACGCTTTCGGCATCGGATGTTTCGGCATGCCACGAGATTGTCTATTCGGACCATGTACGATCTTGCTTTGGCATAGTGCTCGCGGTCCTGTTCGTTGCCGCCAGGGAATTTGTCCCTCTTCGTTCGCACCATCCAGCGCACCGGATATGAATTTTCCTGGCGGCAGTGCGGGCATGTCAACGGAAGCTGCTTCGTTTCTTCTTTCTCGGTGTAAAAGCGCTTGTCGTCCATTAGGATTCTTGGCCTTTCGATCTCATGTAATTTAGCTCTTCAGCTTCGATGCGTTCCCGCTATGGCAAAGGGCCTCGTTCATGTAAAGGGCGTCACGCTTGCCGCCGATGCAGCGATAAAGTTCCTGTCGCAACCAGCGAAGGTTTTCGTAGCGGCTTTCTTTTCAGCCGGTCACCGCTCAAGCGGCTCTCGGTATCGCGGAGCCACTACGAACGCCCAATTTCAGATCTTCGGCTCCGCTGCATTTCCCCCACGCCCGGAGATGACTTCGTCCAACGTTATAATCCGCAGCCCCATATCCTTCCACCGCGGAATCCAATGCGACAGCGCCTCCACGGTGTGGCGGCGGTCGCCACGCGGCGTGCGATGGTCTCCATCGTGCAGCAAGACGATATCCCCACCCCGGACGCGACGCAAGCGCCTCACCACCGGCTGGGTCGGCTGCGGATTCCAGTCGCGCGCCAATCGCGACCACATCGCCACTCCCGCACCTTTGCGCCGTATAACGATACCGTTGAGCAGCGGACTTCGGAACCCGTAGGGTGGTCGCATCCAGCGAGGGACAACCTCAGTTGCCGAGTGGATAGCCTCATCGCAACGGTTCAGCTCTTGGGAAATGCTCCGCGCGGAGAGCAGCGGCAGCGCCGGATGTGTATCTGTGTGATTTCCGACCACGTGTCCGCGTTGCGCAATTTCGCGCGCCAAATCAGGGAACGCTCGAACATGCGCGCCGATCAGAAAAAAAGTCGCCCGAATTGCGTGGTGATCGAGCAGTCCGAGCAGGCCCGGCGTCGCTGCGGGATTCGGGCCGTCGTCAAACGTGAGCGCGATTGTCCGTGAATCCCCGGTGTGGCGAACCGTGCGTCCAAAAAGCTGCGCCGACGGGACGCAAGCCGCCCAGGAATATGTCCCCGCCGCACAACCGGTTCCCGCCAGAAGTAGAGGAGCAATCAGCATCGCAACCCGATTTTCTCACGCGCCGAACCCTCATTCCAGAGAGCTGCTGCCGCGCAAGGTATCCTTTGCAGGCGAGCGCCTTTCTGTCGCGTACAGCGGCTCTCGACGGAGTACTATATCCGTATTTTCCATAATAGAAATCTAGTTCCGCGCCTGGTACATTTTCGCGTTTTTAGAGAATGGAACGTCGCAGCATGTACGAGTTCCAAGACGGGAAAATGGGCGGATACGAAACGGCTACTAGAGTTTCTAATCGCAACTGCGAAGAATTATAACTCGGCGTATCTCATTGAAAACAAAAAGGAGGCGTACTTTCTAATCGCAGTCGCCAGCGGGGAAAAGCGAAAGGCGAAAACGCCAGTTCGAAAAGAAAAATCGAAACCTGGGAAGCTCCGATTGCGCTAAAGTATGTCGCTATGTTTTCACTCAAAGACAAAGTAGCGATGGTCACCGGCGCATCGCAGGGGATCGGCCGCGCGACGGCCCGCGCATTGGCCGGAGGCGGAGCAAAAGTAGCAATCGCAGCGCGGAATGCGGAAAAACTCGCCTCACTGGAGGCGGAAATCGCTCAAATGGGCGGGGAAGCGCTTCCCGTAACTATGGACGTTGCCGATCCCGGTCAAGTGAAAGCGGGGTTTCAGCAGGCCCTTGGCAAATTCGGGCGGCTCGATATTTTGGTGAACAATGCGGCGATCACACGCGATACGCTGGCGCTGCGCATGAAACTCGAGGACTGGGACGCTGTGCTGCGTACGAATCTCACCGGCGCGCACCTGTGCATCCAGCAGGCGCTCGGCGCCATGCTGAAGCAGCGCAGCGGCCGCATCATTAACATCACCTCCGTCGTTGCCGAAACCGGCAACGCAGGCCAAGCGAATTATGTCGCCTCAAAGGCAGGCCTGATCGGCCTGACCCGCGCTATCGCCGTCGAAGTCGCGTCGCGCTGTATCACCGTGAACGCGATCGCGCCGGGCTTCATCGAGACGCCGATGACCGATCCGCTTTCGCCCGAGTTAAAGGAAAAGATGAAATCCATGATTCCGCTAGGCCGATTCGGCGCGGACAAGGAAATCGCCGCAGCCGTCGTCTTCTTAGCCAGCGACGAAGCCGCATATATCACCGGCCAAGTCCTGGACGTGAACGGCGGCATGCACATGGGATAATTGCCCAGGAGGCGCACGCTCGCTGCGCCCTCTTGCATTCTGAGGAGGTGACATGTCAGTCGAATCTCCTGACGATTTGGTTGCCCTGAAAAAAGTCGGACACGTCTGCCATTTAGCTCTGGACGCGATGCGCAAGAATGTTCGGGCGGGCGTCACGACGGCGCAGCTGGCGAGCATCGGCGCAAAGGTGATGCGCGAAAATGGCGCCCGTTCCGCTCCCCCAATGGTTTACGGCTTTCCTGCCGAGATTTTGGTCAGCGTGAATGACGAAGCCGTGCACGGCGTCCCAGGCGAGCGCCGCCTCGAAGCGGGCGACCTCGTAAAGCTCGACGTGACGTTCGAAAAGGGCGGCTATATGGCGGACGCGGCAATTACAGTTCCGGTCGAGCCGGTTACCGAAGAGGCGCGTCGCCTCGCTCGTTGCGCCGAACGCGCTTTCAATCGCGCAATGCATGCGGCGCGCGCAGGCAATCGCCTGAGCGAAATCGGGCGCGAAGTCGAGCGTGAGGTAAAGCGCAGCGGATTTTCGGTGATTCGCGCGCTCTGCGGGCATGGAATCGGCCGCACGATTCACGAATCGCCAAGCGTGCCAAATTACGAGGACCGCTTTTCGCGCGAGCGCCTCACGCCCGGCCTCGTAATCGCTGTCGAGCCGATTATTTCCGCCGGCGCACCGCGCACCGCGACCGCCGAAGACGGCTGGACCGAGCGCACCGTTGACGGCAGCTTCTCAGCCCATTTCGAGCATACAATCGTGATCACCGAGCGAGCGCCGATTCTCCTCACCGCCGAATAATCATGTTCATACCCCGCCTTATGAAGAGTGACGCGCCGATCTTCTGCCGGCTCCTCGACTCGGGCCTCGCAACAGTCGGCTTTGTCGAGTCCGAAGGGAGCACAAGGCCTTGCGCGAGGCCGGCACCGAAGCCGACGCAAACACTATGACGAAGAAATGCGCTTCCCGGGCTTGCGCAGTCAGGAGCATAAGTGTTAGAAATCCCGCGCCCGATGTTGATTCTGCACCACGTCACGCATAGAATGGCTTGGGCAAACGGGGTGCGACTCCCAAGCAGCAAAGCGCCTGCCGCAGGGCAGGCGGGCCGCGCATAACTTAAGACTGCCGATACTGGAGGAATATTCAGAATGGCCAGCGTTGAAGAACGCGTGAAGCAGATTATTGTCGAGCAGCTCGGTGTGGATGAAGGCGAAGTGACCCCCACCGCTTCGTTCGTGGACGATTTGGGCGCCGATTCGCTCGACACAGTCGAGCTCGTGATGGCCTTCGAAGAAGCTTTCGGCATCGAAATCCCCGACGAGGACGCCGAAAAGATTGCCACGGTGAAGGACGCCATCGAGTACATCGAGAAGCACGCCAAGGCAAGCAAGTAATCCTCTCTCAATCGCCGGCGGGCCCCAATACACACAGGAGAGGCTTTCCCTTTGAACCGCCGAGTTGTCGTGACGGGTGTTGGCTTGGTCTGCGGATGCGGTATCGGCACCGAAGAGGCCTGGCGCAATCTATTGGCCGGAAAGAGTGGAATTGGACACGTCACCGCATTTGACGTGAGCGCATTCGACTGCCAGATCGCAGGCGAAGTGAAGAATTTCGACCCGTTGAACTGGGTCGAGAAAAAAGAACTCAAGAAAATGGCGCGGTTCATTCAGCTCGCCATGGCCGCCTCCGATTTCGCCATAAAGATGTCTGGCCTCGAGATCACGCCCGAACTCGCCGACCAAACCGGCGTTTATATCAGCTCCGGCATCGGCGGGTTCGACGTCATCGAGCGCGAGCACTCCAAATACCTCAATGGCGGCCCAGGGAAGATCTCTCCCTTTTTCATTCCGGCCGCTATCATTAATCTCGCCTCCGGTCACGTCTCGATTCGCTACGGTGCGAAGGGTCCAAATTCCGCAACGGCTACTGCCTGCTCCGCTTCGGCGCACGCGGTCGGTGATGCCTTCAAAATCATTCAGCGCGGCGCCGCAGACGTAATGATCGCGGGCGGCGCCGAAGCATCCATCACTCCCATGGGTATCGGCGGATTTGCTGCCATGCGGGCACTTTCCACGCATAATGGCGAGCCCGAAAAAGCCAGCCGCCCGTTCGATGCCGAACGCGACGGCTTCATCGTCGGCGAGGGTTCCGGCGTGCTGATCCTCGAGGCTCTCGAACTCGCCCAGCGCCGCGGCGCCAATATCATCGCCGAGATCGTTGGCTACGGAATGTCCGGCGACGCATACCACATTACACAGCCTGCGGAAGGCGGAGACGGCGGTTATCGCGTGTCGCTTGCAGCACTGAAGGACGGCAGCATCATGCCCGATCAAGTCGGTTACGTCAACGCGCACGGCACGTCGACGCAAATCGGTGATGCCGTCGAAACCATCGCGCTCAAACGCGTCTTCGGCGAACGAGCGAAAAAAGTTCCGATCAGCTCGACGAAATCCATGACCGGCCACTTGCTTGGTGGAGCTGGCGGACTTGAAGCGGGCATCAGCGTTCTCGCGTTGCGCGATCAGATTGTCCCGCCGACAATCAATCAGGAGCACCCCGATCCAGCGTGCGATCTGGACTATGTCCCAAACCAAGCGCGCAAACTCGAAATCGAGTACGCGCTGTCAAATTCCTTCGGCTTCGGCGGCACCAACGCCTCATTGCTCTTCAAACGCTGGTCCGAGTAGATTTCATTTTGTAACGCCGGCATCTTGCCGGCGTTTGTTGGTTGACCGTAGGTGTGGTGCTCGGGCGCAAAACTCTTGTCGCCTCGGCGTCTCTGCGTTCTCTGCGGTTAGGTATTTGGTGTTCTAGCCACTAGCCACTCGCTACTAGCCACTTCCCAATGTTTCCCCAAACCTCTTGCACTTCCCGCAGTGTCAGTTTCCCGCATCCGCCACGGGATGCGGCGCCGTAATCTCCGCATCTTTGATCGCGGCGGCAATGGCATCGCTCACGGGCGTCTGGTTTCGGCTGTGATCCGTCATCGTGTCGTAGAGCTCTTGCGCAGGGTCCGGGTCAAGCTCCTTGCCGTATTCATCGGTGAACTCCTCCGCCAAGTCGCGCAATGCAGTGGACGCTTCGGCGTTAAGGTCCGCGCCGGTAATCGGCACTTGTCGGCCGACGTACGTCTCCGCAATCTGCTCCGCTACCTTGTCGGCTGTCCGGTAGTAATACTCCGAAATCTGCTGATGTCCCTGTTCGTGCTCGATCACGTGCTCGCTCGCTCCAATCGGAGTCCAGATCGTGATGTTGGCTTGCAGCGTTACCGTCGCGCCTGTGATCGTGAGCGTCGCATGCGTGCTGTCGGTGCGATGGTTCTCACCGGTGAGCGCTGCGCTGGATGTGAAGTTCGAATCGCACACTGCCAATTCTCCTGGACTCATCGGAGGCATCTCCGGCGGCGGCGCGCTCGGATTGAACGTCCGCATAGCAAAATTGACGGGCTCTTTTGTGATCTGGATTGGCGCTCTGGGCGGGGTCTGCGAATCGCTTCGGCAACCTGGCAGGACGAGTGCCGTCCATCCAAGCAGTACATACAGCGGAATCGAGCGGCGCACGGGCATATCGCCTCCGCTGAATATTCTCCCGCACGCGCCACGGCACGGTCGCCGATCCTCACTGGCGAATGCCCGAAAATACACTCACTCAATCCCAACGATTCTTCTCGCGCGAATTTCCGCTGCTCCTTTTGCTACAATGAAGCGCCGAATTTAGCTGAAGAAAACCGAGGAAATTTCTTTGAAGATTGCCGTCTGCGTCAAGCAGGTTCCCGCTAAAGACGCGCCGCTCGCCATAGGCCCAAACGGCGACTGGATTCGCGAATCCGATATCGGCTTCGAAACCAATGAGCCCGACGCGTTTGCCCTCGAAGAAGCCCTTCGTCTTAAAGAGAAGCACGGCGGCGAAGTCGTCGCCATCTCGATGGGCCCCGAGCGCGCCAAGCAAACCATCAAAGAAGCGCTCGCCAAAGGTGCCGACCGCGGAATCCACATTGCTGACTCGGAATTTTACAAGCTCGATCCGTTAGCCTCAGCCCGCTCTCTCGCTGTAGCAATTGAGAAAGAAAATTTCGATCTCATCCTCACCGGCCTTCAAAGCGACGACCAGGGCTTCGGACAGACGGGCGTCCTGCTCGCCGAACTTCTCGGACGTCCACACGCAACGATCATCATGTCAATCGAAGTCGAAGGCTCGCAGATGAAGCTCAAGCGCGAACTCGAAGCCGGCTGGTTCCAGCACGTCGAATTGCCTTTGCCGGCGGTCCTCACAATTCAGTCCGGCATCAACAAGCCGCGCTACGCCACCCTAAAAGGCATCATGGCCGCGAAGAAAAAAGAGATCGCCACGATCGATCGCGCCTCGCTTGGCGTGAACAGCGCACCCATGCAGCACGTCGAACGAATCTACGTCCCGCAAAAAACAAAAAAAACCGAATTCATCACCGGCACACCCAAAGAAGCCGCCGCCAAATTGCTCGAAAGACTCAAGCACGAAGCCCGGATCATATGAATTGGCTAGACCAGTCGCGACGAGATGAATTTGAGCAGAGAGACCGCCTGCGTCGACAAGTCGCACCTGAAAGCGCAAAAATCGACCGGAAGTTAGACCATTTGCTCCCGGACGATATCCGCAAGCAGTCTCTGGCTATCGGAAATGAGCTAATTGTTCCGTATGAGCACGCGCTTAGAGCCGTCGACGTAGCGAACAACAACGCTATCGCTGTCCTCGGCTTCGATGCTGGGGAAGTCGTCGAGGATGGATTTAAGATACTCGACTATAGTGGATACGATTCTGCGATTGCGTACAACGGCGATTGGGGTGCATACGTTTCCTCCATTAACGTTCAGGCGAAGCGTTGGCTGGAAACGCATCACATGGATCGAAATCACGGTTACATTCTGACGTCTGCCTCCCAAAACGAATTTGATCAGGCGCGCGAAGCGGTAGAACATCCATGAAAATCCTCCTTATCTCCGAGCAGCGCGAAGGCAAATGGACCGGCACCAGCTTCGAAACGCTTGCCGCGGCGCAGCAGATCGCACAGCAAACGCAATCCGCCGTTACCGGGGTCGTGATCGGCAAAGGCGTTGCGCCGCTCGCCGACGAACTCGCCGCCTATCGGCTCGATGAAGTCCTGCTCGTCGAACACGACCTGCTCGAAAAATATACGCCGGACGGTTTTTCCAGCGCTCTCAAGCAAGTCATCGAATCCGCGAAGCCTGATCTGGTGCTTCTGCCGCACACGTACCAGGTCCGCGATTTCGCGCCGAAGCTCGCCGCTTCGCTAAACAAAGGAATGATCGGCGACTGTACGGGCTACCGCTACGAAAACGGCAAACTGATCTTTGTCCGGCAGATGTTTCAGGGACGCACGGCAGCCGATGTTGTCTTCAGCGGTGATGCGCCATGGATCGCCACATTTCAGGCTGGCGCATTTCGGGCGGACCTCGCTGCAAAGAACTCCACCGGCAAAGCGCCCGTAAAACCAATCAGCGTCACACTGAAGCCCGAACAGATCCGCACCAGGCCGCTCGATCTTTTCCGCGAAGCCAGGCAAGCCGTCGACTTGACGCAAGCGCCTGTATTGGTTTCAGTGGGCCGTGGCATCAAAGGGCCGGAAAATTTGCCTATGGCCGAAAAGCTTGCAAAATTGCTCGGCGGGGAAGTGGCCGGCTCGCGGCCCGTGTGCGACGAAGGCTGGCTCCCGATGGACCGCCAAGTCGGCAGCTCCGGGCAGACCGTCGCGCCAAAGCTCTATCTCGCCCTCGGCATCAGCGGCGCGATCCAGCATGTCGTCGGCATGAAGGGCGCGCGCACCATCGCCGCAATCAATAAAGACCAGAACGCGCCCATCTTCGAAATCGCCGATTACGGCATCGTCGGCGACCTCTTCGAAATCGTCCCCGCCCTAATCGACCTCCTCGAGCAAGGAAAATGACCTGGCGTTAGGTCCGCTCGGAATATTGTCCTGCGAGCCTCTCGATGGCGCCAGCCACAGCGGCTGGGGCGCACGACTCGACCAGATATTGGTGCCGAGCGAAAAAGAGCTCGAACGACCCCTGTATAGGTAACTGACGCTTTAGCAGTCCAGGATATTGCCCAAAATATGCAATTCTCTTCCACTCACATCAATCAGGGAGACGTAACTAGCTTTTTTTCAATATCCTCATGGCGTGGCCAGAAAATTGCCTACATCCACTGGCTGCTACAAAGCGCAATCGTCCCCCTTTCAAAACTAGCCAAAAAACAACATTCAGACGGAATCGCTGTTGGGCCAACGGTTTCGGGTTCCCCTATTTTCGACATGTGGAGGAGTACGGAGGGCATATGTCGGGCGGACCTATTCTCGATATCTTTCGTGCGGAGGCTGGCCTCGCGCCGAGATGGGTGGGCAATGCGGACGGGATCGAAAGTGCGCATGTTCACATGAACAAGGTGGCCATCGAGCGGCCAGGCCGTTATTTTGTTTGGGACGCTTACTTGAGGCGCATCATCGATACGATTGACAGCACAAGCGCGGCGCGCGCATCGGGTCATGCGGCGGCCGATCGATTCGAAGCGGTCTCCTTCGATTTTGTCTGCGAGTGAAGAAGGTCAGGTCAACCCACGAATCTTCAAGACCACAGGATGCGGACTGGGTGGCGCAGCCGGCAATCTCACGTTTAGTCCCTGACTGTCCTGCGCCCAAGCAATCTTCCCATTGTGACCGAGCAGGGAAACGTCCCCGATTTTCCTCCCGGCTGTCTGCTGAGTGCCGCTAGCGAGAGTCTTAATCATCGCAGTTCCTGAGTCCGGCCACGCCATCAGAAAAGCGTAAAGAGCATCACCCTTCGTGGTGAAGCGAATGTCCTCGAACGTGTACGGTCGCACATCCTTCGCGCCGCCGAATTGACCGGCCGGCTGGACGTTTGTCACGGACGGCCCCTCGCCATAGACGCTCCATGGGCGCGTGTCGTGAATGCCTTCGCTGCTGATGTCCATCCATGCCGTGAAATCCGCTAGGAACGCGAGCTCGTCCGAATCGGGCGTGCCGTCGCCTCGCAATGGAATGCTCAGCTGCAAGTTGCCATTCTTGCTGACGATATCGACCAGCATCTGCGAGACCTGCTCGGCCGTTTTGTATTTGTGTTGCTCGAAAATGCGGCGGTCGTAATGCCACGAGCCGATGCAGGTGTCCGTCTGCCAGGGAAGCGTTTCGCCGCCGTTGGTGACGCCGCGCTCCACATCGAGCAGCAAGCAGGCGCGCTGCTGGTCGTTCAACTTCTTCCCCGTCATCACGACGTCGAGTTTGCCGCTGCGGGCCATGCTCTTATTGTAGTAATACGCCGCGATGCGCAGGCCGATGTCGCTGCGCGGATAGATCGGCACCACGGTATCGTCAAAATAGACGAGGTCGGGGCTGTATTTGTCGATCAGATCGATCGTGCGGTTGAAGTATTTTTCGATATAGGCCGGCGCGAGCGGCGGATCGCCGTTTTGCGGCCAGTCGTATTTTCCCAATTCGTGATATTGCGCGTATAGGTCCTGCGGATCTAACCCATTCCACCATCTCCCTACGCCCGCGATTTTTGGGGCGATCCCGTCATAGCGGACGCCGGCGAGGGGCCCGCTCGGATCGGCGCCTTGCGCATCCTGGTACCAGCTCCAGGCGCGGTCGCCGTGCGATGAGACGCCGAATTTCAATCCGGCATCGCGCGTCGCTTTGGCCCAGCCGCCGATCAGGTCTTTCTTCGGGCCGTACGCCACGGAGTTCCACGGCTGATATTTCGAATCAAAATTGTCGAAATTGTCGTGATGGTTCGCCAACGCGACGAAATATTTCGCGCCCGCGCGCTTATAGAGCGAGAGCAGGTGGGCCGGGTCCCAGTTCTCGGCTTTCCATGTATTGATTACATCCTTGAAGCCGAACACGGATGGATGTCCGTAATTCTCCAGATGAAACTTATAAATCGGGCCGCCGAACTGATACATACGCTGCGCGTACCAATCGCCCATCGCGGGCTGGCACTGCGGTCCCCAGTGCGCCCAGATGCCGAATTTAGCGTCGCGGTACCAGTCGGGAATGCTTTGTCCGGCGGCGAGCGATTCCCACGTCGGCTGAAACGGGCCTGCCGTCACACCGAACCCGGGAGGCGCAGGGATCGGAGCCGGCGCTGGGGCTGGTAGAGCGTAAACCATCCCGTGATTGGCCCAGCCTTGCGCTTCGACAATATGTTCTGCTGTCCTTCCTGATGCGTCGCCATCCTGCCCTGAGGCGGATCGCACTATCGGGGCAGATGCGCCGACCGCGGCTGCGGCCTTTAGGAACTTGCGGCGTGAAAGGGCAATTGCCATATGACCACCTCATCCAGACGGCGCGAGCATACCACTCCTCGGACCAGGTAACGCAAGAGAAACGGACAAGAAACAGGCGGTTTAAGCAATCTTCCGACGTATTTTCCGTATTTGCGACGGTCTGCATCCTGCGCTGGTGCGACGAATCTGATATAATGGGTTTGTTCAAGGTCGCGTTTCGCGGGGCTTGTCTCACCCGCACGCGGAAATCTGGAGGGGGGGCTGGAAATGCTTCAATTAACGCCAATTGCGGTAACGAAGGTGAAAGAAATTCTGTCGCAGCAGACGCCCGCACCGACGGGCCTGCGCGTGGCCGTAGTCGGCGGCGGCTGCTCGGGCTTCAGCTATCACATGGCTTTTGAGAATCAGGTCAATGAAGGCACGGATAACGTTTACAATTTTGATGGTCTGCAGGTGATGGTCGATCAGATGAGCGAGATGTATTTGGAAGGCGTTTCGATCGACTATATCGAGAGCCTCGAAGGCTCCGGCTTCAAGTTCAACAACCCGAACGTGAAGAGCACCTGCGGCTGCGGCAGTTCCTTCTCAGTCTAAAGCCCGTCTCCGCGAAAATTACGGCTCTCCGAACGCAAATTCGGAGAGCCATTTTTTTCGTTCTGAGCCCCTTGCCATGAAACGACTTTGGTGTTGGCGATGCAATGCTAAAGTGCCGATGCTCGAGGAGGCAGAGTTCGCGCACGTGGTATCTCTTCGGAGAGTGGGCGAAATGCTCCCGCTGAAGGAGGAGTTTCGGGAAGTCCTAAGGGAATACAATGGGATCACGGGGCTTGACGAGACAAACCGCCCCGCCAACGTATACCATCACCGGCTGTCAATGTATGGGCCGCCTTGCAAAAAATGTGGCAGGCCTCTTAGGACGCCACAAGCAAAACTGTGCGGTGCTTGCAGGGAACCTGTCTAGCCGGGAAGATCAGAGTGCCGCAAGTTTACGACGAGCCGCTGGTGTTAGCGCGCCCAGCCGGGATCGCCGCCCGATTTCCGCAACTCATCCTGCGCGTCTGAAATCGCCTGTTTGTCCGCGTCGATTTCTTTCTGTTTCGCAGTGATCTCGGCTGTTTTTTTGTCGATATCGCTGCGGCTAAGTCCCTGCTGCATGGCTTTGTTGGGATCGCTGTAGTCCTGAAGGTTTAGCTGGCCGAGTTCGCGCTGTAAGACGTCCAGTTCGGACTGGTCCTGCTCGAGCTTCTTATTCAACTTCGAAAACTTATCTCGCCAATAGCTTTCGCCCTGAGCCGGAGCTGCCGCAGTCGCGCTGGTGGCTGCACCCTTGTCGCTCGATGCGTCTGAGTCGGTCGGCACCGTACCCACGGTTGAAACGCCGCCCGCCGCAGGCAAATTGTCGTTCGTGAAGACCTTCGCCGGCTTCGTGTCCTGCTTCTTTTGTTCTTTCGCGCGCCGCGCGGCAGCTGCAAGCGGATCGGCTGGTGCGGCCGTCGACGAAGCGCTACTGCTCGCACTTGAGCTTTGTCGCGCGGACGCGACTGGAATGAATGCCAGAGCAGCAACTGCTGCCAGCACAACTGTTCGGGCAGTGACAACGCTTTTGCCGTGCATTCCCCACGCCTGTTCGGCTGATGCTGCCGGTCGGATTCGCATAACAGTGCCTCCAGACAATTCGAGCCTCTGCGGAACAGCATTCACGCTCTCTATCAATTTTAGTCGTCCGCAGGGTTGGTAGAGGCCATCACCTTAGGTCCCATGCCGCAAGGGTAACGGCGGCGGCTAGCGCCCGAGCAACAGGCCGGAGTACCAGTTGACGACCGGCGTGCCGAAAAACATCACCAGCAGCGCAGCCGCCCCGAGAAATGCCCCAAACGGCAGCTCGTAGTCCGATTTCTTTCCGCGGGCCAAAATGAACGCAATCCCGAGCAAACTCCCCAACAGTGAACCCGCGAAAATCGTCAACATCGTGCGCTTGATTCCCAAAAAAGCGCCGACCATCAACATCATCTTCACGTCGCCCAATCCCATGCCCTCGCGATGCCGCAACCGAAAATAGGCCTCCATGACGAGCCACAGCAGTCCTCCGCCCGCCGCCGCGCCAAGCAGGGCATCCAGCAGGGAAATCGCCCAGGCTGCGTGAAGAGAAGGGAAGACGGAATGAGCCAGCCAGCTTGCTGTGCCGTCCTCAGGCATCAGGAAAAGGCTGAACACGAGCCCGATGCCGAAGCCGAAAAAATTCACCACGTCCGGCAGAATCCGCTCGCGCAAATCCGTGAACACCAGCACGATCATGATTGCCGAGAACGTGCACCACTTTACCGTCTCAATCGTCATTCCAAACGCCCAATAGCAGCCAAAAAAGAGAATTGCCGTCAGAAGTTCGACCAGCGGGTACATCGGCGAAATTCGCGTCTTGCAGCCTCGGCATTTCCCGCGCAGCAGCAAATAACTGATCACCGGGATGTTGTCATACGGGCGTATCTTCGCGCCGCATTTCGGACACGCCGAGGCCGGCAATACAATCGACTTGCCCTCCGGAATGCGCAAGATGCACACATTCAGAAAACTGCCGATCAGCAGCCCAAGCAGAAAGACGTATGCGCCAATCAGGATAGGAGACAGCACATTTTGACTGTGCCACATCGCGCCGAGCCCCTCAAGCTGCGCCCGGCCGCCCGTGCCTGACTTCTAAACGAAACGTCTTCCGATGCCGGTGCTTTTTCGGTCTCAGCGACCTCTGCGGCAAAGCCTTTTGCCCTTTTTAATGCGTCTGTAACCTCAGCCGCAAACATTCAGCTACAATCGTGTCCTTACATCTAAGATTCGCACTTGGAGGGCCTAATATGCCGCAGTCGAAATTTCTTCGCAGGATCGCTGTGTGTGCCGCGCTGGTCGCCGCTGGCGCAACATCCGCCGCATCGCAGCAGGTAAAGACCGTCTTCGTCATTGCGCTCGAAAATCACAATTGGACGCAACCCGACAACGGTCCGAGCGCGCCTCTTCAGCAGATCTACAAGAGTCCCGACGCGCCCTTCATAAACAGTCTCGCCGACGGCACTGCCTCGGCCACCATCGACGGCAAAAAAGTCGACATCAGCAAGCAGGTTGCCTACGCCGCTGCTTACCACAACGTGCTGGCCACCGAGAGCGGCCAAAACACGCATATTCATCCCTCCGAGCCCAACTACATCTGGGCGGAAGCCGGTTCGAATCTCGGTGTTTTCAACGACAACGATCCCTATTCTCCCAAAGGGCAAACCGTGCAGGACACGAACCAGCACTTGTGCGCCCTCTTGATGAAAGCGGGAAAGACCTGGAAGTCCTATCAGGAAGATATCGACCTGGCTCAAAATGGTGACGGCCAGCTCACCAATGTGCTACTGCCGAAAGACCGCTGGACGGTGCCGCTCGTCAGCTTCGCCGGAGTCTTCGCTCCCGGCTCAACCAACGCCTACAACGGCTCAGATCGCTATGCCTACGGCGCAAAACACAACCCAATGGCTTTCTTCGTGGATACCAACGGCGACGCCATCACCACCGTTACCAATCCCCTCACCAGCCATTACGAACCGCTGCAGCAGCTCTTTGTCGATCTCAAGAACCATGACGTCGCCGACTACAATTGGATCACGCCTGACCTCTACAACGACATGCACACCGCGTTGCCCGGCGGCTACAAGGGTCTCACCCATGACGCGGCCAATATCAGGCAAGGCGATGATTTTCTCCGCGCCATCGTTCCCATGATCATGGCCTCAAAGGCCTATCAGGATGGCGGCGCGATCGTCATCTGGTGCGACGAAACCGAGCCCGAACACCACGGTGAGAACGCCGACGATTTCGCGCACACGATTCCCGAAATCATCATTTCGCCGCTCGCGCATCCCAACGTCAACGGCCGTCCCTACGCAAGCCCGGTCAACATGTCGCACTCATCCGACCTGCGTACCTGGCAGGAGATTTTCCACGTAGGGCCGTATCTGCTCGACGCCGCAAACGTGCAGGACCTCTCGGATCTCTTCGCCCCCGGCGCGATCCCCTCGAAACCGTAGATAAATTTTGCTGCAAAATGGCGACTTGTCATTCTGAGAAGCTGCCGAAGGCCGCCCCGAGCAATCTGCTGTGAAGGGTTCGCTGGTTGTCAGTCCCCAGCCCCTAGGCTCCTGCCTGGGAGAATAAAGCCGCGATTACCGCAGCGGATCGCCCTCCGCTGCCAATTCCTCATGCGCGATCTTCTGCAGCGCCACGGCAAATGCCGGCGACATCCCCAAGTCGTTCGCCGCCGTTTCTTTCGCTCCAAGCGACGCCGGATCGACTCCCGTAATCTTCCCGAAAATCACGAGCGCCTCGAGGTAGTAGCCTTCCGTGCTCGCGTGATATTGATCCCACGACCACAAATCCATCTTCCCGAAATCGACGCCATCAAAGGGATTCGCATCCGCCACGCCTTCCTTCATCGCGCGATTCCAGGCCAACCCCACGGGAATCACGCCGGCGAGTGCGGAAAACCCCTTCGCCGCTTCCGTGTTTGCCGCGGCCACATCCTCGGCCATCTGATAAATCGATTTGCCGTACCAATGTCCATCCGGCTTATACGTCTGGTCGGCGCGTGACCACGTGCTCACCAAAAACACCTTCGCATCTGGATTTTCCGCCACCAGCATCTTTGCGAGTTCATGCGCGCCCTTGATCTGATCCGCCGCGTCGCCAGGATGCTGCTGATCAAGTGTGCTGTAACCTTGCAGCGTCACCACATCCCATTTTCCTTTCAACTGGGCCTGCTCGTTTGCGTAATGCCACGAGAGCGATTTCCCGGGCGACGTCTCGAGCGAAACGTCGTAATCGAGCCCAGCCTCCATCGTGAACGTCTTGAAAAGCGCAGGCACGCCGCCAAAGCCTTCTTTGTTCAGGTCCGTCACGCGCTCGGGATGAAATCTCTTCATCGGCGAGCGATCGCCAAACGTAAAGCTGTTCCCGACAAACAAAATCGTCCGCGCAAACGCCGTCTGCGCGCCCAAAGCGAATATCAGCGCTGCAGCAATCGCTCGAGTCTTTCGTTGTAAAGCATAAACAGAACCACGCACAATCATGAAAGACCCTCCAATCAATCTCGCTCGCCCGGCAGATATAACAGAGGCGCACCCATTTCGCAATCAGTGGCCTTGTAGGACCGCACAGGAACTAATGAATTAGTGGGTTTGGAGAGCCTGGACGGATAAAAAATAAACACGGCGAGCGGAAGCGCCCGAGTTTCTCGTCACTCGACGCCGAATGCGCTTGCTTCCGCCCGGAGCGATAACCAATCTTGCGCGGATCGTTACGCCGCAGCTGCCAGCGCAGGCTTCCGGTACTGATAATTCCCGAAGCCAAGGACCAGATAGCCGATCACGCTAAAGAGGAAGAGCAGCACAACTCCGAACACCGCGCTCTGCCCAAACGCCTTCGCGATGTCGATGGCCAAAACGACCGCGATCGCAATGTTGACGAGAGGGACGAAGAAGAGAAGGAGCCACCAACCGGGCCGTCCTGCGATTTGCGTCATGACGTAAATGTTATAGAAGGGGATCAGCACTGCCCATCCAGGCTGCCCGGCCTTCGCAAACACTTTCCACATGCCGACGATACACACGACGACAATCGCGAGCCAGAAAAGCAACATCATGCCGCCGATTGCCGCCAATCCACCACTGACCGCGGCGTTGGCGGCATCGTTCTGAAGCAGCAAGGCCGAAATGCTCATCGGAATAGCCTCCCAGTACATAAGATTTAATTCCCAGGGGCCCAAGGTTTCGCGGAGTATATACCAGTCGCTCCGAACATATCACCGATTTGGAGGACCGCCTCGCCCCTGTGCGCGAAACGCCATTGCCGCCCCGCGCACGCTCTTTGGCCCACAGTCGGGTTGTTATCCCGGGTGCATCCAGGCCTCCTGTTCGCCTATTTTTGTCTCTTGACGAACTAAACTAAACCGTTCAGTATTGTCGCCATGCCAAGGAACCTCAACCCAGGGGAGGAGTGCGCTTGATCCGCGTTGAGAATCTCTCAAAGACGTTCGACAAATTCGAAGCCGTTAAAAGCATCTCCTTTGACGTCGCCCAAGGCGAGATTTTCGCCTTTCTCGGTCCCAATGGCGCCGGCAAAACTACCACGATCAAAATGCTTACCACGCTGCTCAGGCCGACGAGCGGTAGCATTGAGCTCAACGGCCTCGATCCGTGGACGCACCAGAAGCAGGCACGCCAAAGCTTCGGCATCGTGTTCCAGGACCCGAGCCTCGATGCCGAGCAGACGGCCTATGAAAACATGGAACTTCACGGCGTGCTCTATCACGTTCCGCGCAAGGTTCGCGCCGAACGCATCGAGAGCCTGCTGAGGACATTCGAACTCTGGGAGCGCCGCAAGGACTTCGTGAAGACGTTTTCCGGCGGCATGAAACGCCGTCTGGAAATCGCCCGTGGCTTCCTGCACACGCCGAAAATTCTGTTTCTCGATGAGCCGACGCTCGGGCTCGATCCACAAAGCCGCAACCAGCTTTGGACGCACGTGAAAAACCTCAACCAGTCCGAAAGCACAACGGTTTTTCTCACGACACATTACATGGACGAGGCAGACCGCGTGACGCATCGCATCGCCATCATGGACCACGGTGCGATTGTCGCGCGGGGCACATCCGCGCAACTCAAGCAGCAGACCGGCACCGATTCTCTCGAAGGCGCGTTTCTTGCGCTCACCGGCACGTCGCTTCGTGACGAAGCCGCCAGTTCAGCCGACCGCATGCGCCAGTTCGCCGCCGCGTGGCGCGGCAATAGGAGATAACAGAATGGCTGCGATTTATATTCTTTGGCTGCGCGAATTGAAGCGTTACGTCCGTTCGCGTGTGCAGATCGTTGTTTCCTTGGGTCAGCCGGCGCTCTATCTGCTCGCGCTCGGCTACGGCTTCAGCCCCATTTTCAAGCGAGCCGGGGCGGGGAACTATCTCCAATTCATGGCGCCCGGCATCGTCGCAATGGCAGTGCTCTTTAGTTCCATATTCTCTGGCATCGCGATGCTTTGGGATCGCCAGTTCGGCTTTCTGAAAGAAACGCTCGTCGCTCCCGTTCCGCGACTCTACATCATGATCGGCCGCACGTTAGGCGGCGCAACCGTAGCGATGATCCAGGGCGCGCTCATCGTGGTCATCTGCGTTATCGCGGGCTTCCGCCCACGCTATTGGCTGGCGATTCCCGTGGGTTACGTTTTCGTCGCGATGATTGCCATTGTGTTCGCGGCGTTTGGAACGGCGCTGGGTTCGGTGATCAATGACATGCAGGGCTTCCAACTCGTGATGAACTTCCTGGTCCTGCCGATCTTTTTTCTCTCGGGCGCTCTTTATCCCTTGAGCAATTTGCCGCGCGCGCTCACATATATCACGCATGCCGATCCGCTTTCGTACGGCGTTGACGGGCTTCGCGGAATGCTGATCGGAACCTGGCAGTTCGGTTTCACGCTGGACATGATCGTGCTGAGCCTTCTCGCCGCCGCATTTCTCTGCGCCGGCGCCTGGCTTTTCTCGCGTATCCAGCTTTAGCAGCGTAGTGAGGTTCTGTAACGGCCGACTCGCTGTTGTGGCACAGCCACTCTTGGCTGTGTGTTTTTCGCGCTATAGGCACGGGCGCATGTTTGCTGCGTGCTCCTAATCAGGAGGGCTTCATGATCCCGAAAACAAAAAAATCCGCGGTGGCCCGAGCCTTAGACAAGACATTCAGCGTATGCGAACCCGAAGGAATTCGCATGTTAAGCGCCAGCAACTTCACCTCCGCCCTGGTGTTCCGCATCGTCGTAGAAACAAAGCCTTATCTGCTGCGCGTAATCACGCGAACCGATGTCCACGCCGACCCAACACGCCAGTTCCTCTGCATGAAGATTGCTGCCGACGCGGGACTTTCTCCGCGCGTCTTGTATACCAGCGTTGAAGACCGGGTTTCGATCATTGATTTCGTGGAGTCACGGCCGCTGGCGGTCACGGAGGCCGCTACTCCAGTGGCCGCAACTCTAAAGGCCGTGCATGCGCTGCCGCCATTCCCAAAACTCACAAATGACTTTGACACGGCTCCCACATTCCTGCTGCGCTCGTCGCCTTTGCGCGACGGATTCATCCAAAAATGTCAGGCCGCAAAGATTCTGCCCGAAAAGGAAAGCATCGAACTCTTCAAAATCTACGAGCGCGTGCGCGGCGTTTACTTATTCCCTGATTCAGAACTGGTTTCCAGCCACAATGACCTGAAGCCTCCAAACATGGTTTTCGATGGACAACGCCTGTGGCTCATCGATTGGGAAGCGGCCTTCCTGAACGATCGCTACAACGATATCGCCGTGATGGCGAACTTTGTCGTCGCGAATGACGCGGACGAAGGCGCGTATCTCCGTTCATACTTTGGCGAAGAGGCAGGTGAATACAGAACCGCGCGGTTCTACCTCATGCGCCAGCTGGTTCACATGTTCTACGCGACGGTCTACACGCAAATCGGAACTGCAGGGAAGCCGGTCGACACGGACGCTTCGATCCCGGATTTCAGGGATTTTCATAGCCGCATCTGGACAGGCGAAGTCACGTTGGATGCTCCAGAGGCGAAGGTACAGTTCGGCAGGGTTCACATGACGCAGCTTTTGCAGAATGCGCGGACGACGCGTTTCGAAGATGCGATTCGTATCGCCGCCGAGCGTTCGCGAGGTGCAACGGTTTCGTAGCGGGTGGCCTTCACGCCGGCGCCTTTGACTCTGTTTTTTGCTAACTGTCCGGGCTGCTCCTGACGCAATTGCCGGGATGGCGCCGCGAATCACCGAATTCAGTGCCGTTGACACGGTACAACTTAGCCCCGCCCGGCAGGGCGGAGTGAACGCAAAAGGACGTAGAGCGCCGTAGGTGCGACACAGGCCCGACACGTCGTAATCGCACTAACGATCGAACGGAGGACAAAATGACCGACTCAACGCGCTGCTTCTACAAAAACAAAATCGCGGCCTTCGTCGCCGCCATCCTGATCGCTTTGGGCTTTGTCCTCCAGTGGATGGAACTGCTTTTCACGCGCATTGTCGGGCACAATGAATGGCTTTTGGGGACCCTGTTCGGCGAAATCTGGAATATCATCGACCTGTCGCCGTCGGTAAGGCAAGGGCACCAGAACCTGTATTATTGGCCGCTGCTGCTCGTGATCATCGGCGCGGCGATTCTTTTTTCAAAGTGCAATGAAAAATTGCGTTCAAATTAAACGCCCAGACGTGTTGCGCAGCCGCTCTTGGCTGTGCGGTTTCGCGTGGAAACGCCACTCAAATTAAATGCCCAGACCTCGCAGCGAAAAATCCCACCAAAAGGTTCTCGAAGCCGCCGTTCGCCTTTTTTCTGAGGAGGGAATTGACGCCACGAGCATGGACGCGATCGCCGCGCGCTCGGGCGTGAGCAAGGCCACAATTTACAAGCATTGGCCCGATAAGGACGCACTCGCAATGGAGGTCTTGGTCTGGCTCTATGACCTCGACGAAGACCTAAAGCCCGCCGAGCATGGAAACCTGCGTGACGATCTTATCGCCGCTCTAAGCTACCGGCCCGTCGAGCATCACCCCAAAGAACGCGAGCGCATCATGCCGCACCTGATCGCGTATTCGGCTCGCAATCAGGCCTTCGGCAAAGCGTGGCGCTCGAAGGTCGTCGTTCGTCATACCGCTTATCTTACGCACGTTTTGCATGCAGCCATCGACCGCGGCGACGTCGACCGGAATCTTTCGATGGATGTCGCCGTCGCTTTGCTCTTCGGCCCGATGATGTACCGCCAGATGTTCGTCGCCGGCTCACGCGACGAAAAAGCCCCGCCCGCCTTCATCGCCCAGATCGTAGACGCCTTCATCCAAGCCTTCGCAAAGCACCCGCACCGCCTAGACGCCGCCCAGTCCATCCCCTTCCGCCGCGCCCAATAAGTTGTGCGCTTGTAAAGACACGCGTGGCATTGATCTCTGCGGGCAACTATCGTTTATTACGATCGACGGACAACGCTGGAGTTCCTCTATTTCGGCATCTTGGCGGACATGAACAGGATCGGCGAGACTTTGAAGCGTTCGCCGAGACGGAAAGCCTGATCCATATTGATTCGCCGGTCGCCGTTAAGGATCGCCGATACGCCACTCTCTCCCCCGAGGAGTGCGGCCAGATCTTTCTGGCGCAGATCATTCGCCGACATCAACTCCGCGAGAATTGCGACCGGCTCGACGCTCTCAATCGGATAACGCTCGTCTTCGTATTTTTCGATCAACGCGGCTAGCACATTGGCGTATTTCCTGTCTTCTGCGGTCGGATGTTCCAGCAATTCCAGTTCGGTGAGGACCCTAGTGTAATACTGATGCTGCGCTCCGGACGCGATCACGGTGGGCGTCGGACGATCCAATTTATATTTTTCGAGCACGGTCATTTGTACACTTTCTTATCGTAGTCTCTGTGCGTCAGAACGTCCATGACGATGACGCGTTTATCGACATAATTGACTATGGTTTCAATCCGAGCCTCGTTATGGGCGATGTTGAAGATCACATATTTTCCGGCGTGCGATGCTGACGCAAATGTTTGCCGGACGTCCGCGAAATTATCCCAGTCTGCATCGGCTACGGTCGCCAACCACTTCGTCAAAGACGCCTTCCATTGCGAGTGTTTTTTATAGGCTGCCGACACTTTGTCGCGACCTACAGTCTGCATAGGCAAGCTTCACAAAGTGTGAAGTTTATGTCAACTGGATTCAGACTTTGCTCTGCGCCAAGGTTCATTTCGTTTTTGCCGCGCGCTACCATTCGCTGTTTTTGAAAATGAACGCTTCTGAAAATCGAGCGATCGAATAAAAACGGGAAAAAGATGGCGCAAGGTCGGCAAACAGAATCCCACGAGACAGAGGCAGTTTCTAATCGAGAAGGCTCGATTAGAAATCGACCTAAGCGGTCCAGAATCATCGGAATTTCAGATTCTAATCGAGAAAAAAAGGGTAACCTTTTTGACCGCGACCCAAACGGCGGCCATTGCCCGGCAGATTCACCAATGACCACTCATAAATCGCCAACCACTCTTTCCTAATCGCAACTGCCAAGAATTAAAATCGTCCGTAACTGTATGTAAAATAACGGCCGGCACTATTCTAATCGCGGTCGCAGGAGGGGGCAGCGGTGAAGTGGTTTGAGCAGAAAATCCGGCGCTACGAACACCGGCGATGGGCCGAGGAGCCGAATCGGCGCATGCTCCCATTCGGCTGGGGGCTTGAGCACATCATCGAATCGCCTAACGGCACGAGCCCCCGTGTCCTGCTCGACCGCTTCGTCGCCGAAACGGTCCCAAACAGCGAGGCTTGGTTTGCAGCGACCCCCGCCGACGATTATGAGCTAAAAGACGGCGTTCTCACCTTCGCGAGCCAAATCGTCTCACCCTGGCCGGAAAACAATCGCGTCCGCGCGCAATTGTTTCCCGTGCGCAAGTCCAGCGCGGCCGTGGTCGTCTTAGCTCAATGGAATGCCAGATGGGAAGAGCAACAGGGCGTCTGCCGTTGGCTCAATCGCAAGGGTCTGACGGCGATCAAAATCAGCCTGCCGTATCATGACCGGCGCGCGGTTCCCGGCCACCCTCGCGCCGATCATCTGGTCGGCCCGAACATCGGCCTGACGTTGCAGGCGAACCGCCAGGCCGTTCTCGACGTCAGGCGAGTGCTTCGCTGGCTGGAAGTGCAGGGCTACGACCGGCTGGGCATTATTGGGACCAGTATCGGCTCCTGCATCAGCTTTATCACGATGTGCCACGAGCCCGCGATTCGCGCCGGAGCCTTCCTGCACGTCTCGACGTTTTTCGGTGAGGTTGTCTCGCAAGGCCTAACCACCACGAACGTATGGGAGTCGATGAAGCAATACGTCTCACGAGAGGACGCAATCCGTTACTGGTCGCCCATCAGCCCGTTTCCATACATCCCGAAACTGCGCGGCGCCGGCAAAAACATCCTCGCGATCACCGGGAATTATGATCCGACGTTCTGGCCCGAACTAACGGAGCAATTCCTGGCCGAATTGCGCCAGAACAGCGTCAAATTCGACCATTTAGCGCTCCCATGCGGCCATTATTCGCTCGCTGTCGCGCCGTTCAGCCACATAACAGGCTACCGTTTTGGAACATTTCTGGAGCGCACCCTCCGCTAAACTCTGACGGTCCTAAGCCGATAAGGAAATTGGAGGCACTCCATGTCTAATCCAGTTGCTGGTGCGACAAATGCGCCAAAAGTGACGCAAGTTCAACGAACGCAAAGCATTTCCAAGGCCGCCAAGCCCGCGAACGCTGGCACTGCCGCGCCGCAAGACACCGTAACCATCAGCGCGCAGGGTCGGGCCGCGCAACAGGCGAGCCAAACGCATCAGAGCGCCGGCGATGCCGATCATGACGGCGACAGCAAATAGCGCATTTTCTGTGAATTAGAGACTGCAGGAAAAATCAGATAAAGAGTTCTTCGTCTTCGGTTACGGGGGCTTCGCCGTTCGTGGACTCGCCCCTTCCGCGAAGGACATCCAGGCCGACTTTGATGCCTTTGATCAGTGCGGTGGCCTGTTGGAGCGGCCGCCAAACGGTATTCTTGAATTTCGATCCCGTTTCTTCGATGATTTCGAGCGTTCCGCTGAGGATCTGGTCGGCGCGCAGGATCTGGATTCGCAGGCGTTCGACGGCTTCCGTGAAAACGCGGTCGAATTTCTGAGCCTGGGTTCGCGCGACGCGTGTTATCTCAGTCGCGTCGCCCATGATGCTGTGAATGCGGTCCTCGGAATCGTCGAGGATGCGACTCACGCGCAAAAGAATAGGGCCCATCCGATTTTGAAACTCGTTGGTAACCTTCGTGATTTCCTGGATGGCGGCTTTCAACTGGATAAACATCGCCATCATCACGGCGCACTGAATGACGATCGCAACCGCCGCGATTATGATGAATGCTTCCACCAACCCACTGGACATTCCGCCCCCTCAAGCCTTCAGGCACGCCACATGTTGTGAAGATCCCGGCGATCAGGAAATCTTCGCTTCGCGGCGGTAGGTTTCCTTGCCCGCTTCGACGGCAGAGCCGACGGCGGACGATACCGCATCCTTCTGGCGGGCCATGATTTCCTTGCTGCGTTCGATCAGGTCCTCGGCTCGTTCGCGGAGTTCACGCGCTTTTTTCTGGGCATACTCGCGGCCTTCATCCGCTTTGCCGCTCAGATAGTCGCGTGTCTCCTCACCGGATTTCGGGGCAAACAGTATTCCGATCAGCGCGCCGATTCCCAGTCCCACGACGAAGAAGCTCACCTTACTTCCAGCATTATCAGCCATGTTCGCCTCCAATTTTTCGACAGTAGCATAGCCCGCAGAGACAGGCAAGTTACGCACGTTCTATCTTGTGACTGCTATCGGTGTTTCCTGGTATTTGATCTTCGATGATGTGGCGCTGAAAAAAGAAAACCCGCGAGAGCTGAGTGAATTTAACTCAACCTGCTTGCGGCACAATGGGCTCCGCAGCCGCCGGCGTCTCCGAGTGCAATGCTTGAAAGACTTGTTCGGCCCGCCCGCGCGGCACCGCCGCGGCAATCTCGTCTACGGAGAGCCCACGCAGTCGCGCGACGCTTCCGAAGCGCTTCAGAAGAGTCTGCGCCGTTCGCTCACCCACGCCGGGAATCTCCGTGAGGGACGTGCGGACTCGCGACTTAGTCCGGCGTAGCCGATGAAACGTGACCGCAAAGCGATGAGTCTCGTCGCGAATCTGCTGAATGAGATGTAATACGGGCGAATGCCGCTCAAGAACGATCGGCTCATTTTCGCGGCCGAACACGTAAATGATCTCCTCCTTCTTCGCGATGCTCGCCAACGGCTGGTTGATAATTTCCAACTTCTCGAGCGCCGCCGCGGCCGCATGCAACTGACCAAGGCCGCCGTCGATCAGAATCAGGTTGGGAAACGGCTTATTCTCCTCCTGCAATCGCCGGTACCTCCGCTCCACAGATTCGCGCATGCTCGCAAAATCGTCGCGCAGCAGGCCCGCATCTTTTTCTTTTCCATCGGGCATCGCTTCGCCGCGAATGATAAATTTACGATAGTCGGATTTTTTCATCTTACCGTTTTCCCAAACGACCATCGACGCCACTGTATCGGACCCTTGTATGTGCGAAATATCGAAGCTCTCGATGCGCTTGGGCGTTTCCGGCAGCCCAAGCGTTGATTCCAGCGCCTCCGCCACGATCTTGGCGCTGGGCTTGAGGACGCGGAATCGTTGCATGAACGAGTGCCGCGCATTCTCCTCCACGAGCTCGAGGAACGCATGCTTCTTGCCGCGCTGCGGATGGAAGATTTCGACGCGATGCCCGGCTTTTTCGCTGAGTACGTTTTCGAGAAGCTCCCGCTCCTCGAAATCCATCGGGGCGTGAATATTGCGCGGCACATACGCGGCATCGAGATAGAGTTGCTTGATCAGCGAAGGCAAAAACTCGGCCGGATCGAATTCTTCCAGCTCTTCCCAGTAAAAGTCTCGACGATCGACCACACGCCCGCCTCGCAAGTGAAACAGATTGGCGGCGACTTGCGGAGGTTCCGCGTACCACGCGACCACATCCGTGTCGTCGCCGGACGCTGCCGCTATTTTCTGCCGTTCGCTGATGTCTTCCAGCGTTCGCAACAGATCGCGATAGCTTGCAGCTTCTTCGTAACGCTGCTCCTCAGACGCATGTTGCATGCGATCTTCCAGGCTTGTCGTCAGATCGCTGCGCCGACCCTCAAGGAAGAGTCGGACATCTCTCGCCGCCTCGGCGTAACGCCCATCGCTGACCAAATTCGCGACGCACGGGCCGTAGCAGCGATGAATGTAGTACTGCAAGCACGGGCGCGGGTGACGGCGCGTCAGGTCCACAGTGCAGGATGGAACCAGGAAATGCTTGTGAATCAAATGAACCAATCTGTACGCGAGGCTGGCAGGGAAATACGGGCCGAAATAGGCCGAGCCGTCCTTTTTGAGGCGCCGCGTCACGTAAACGCGCGGATATTTCTCATATGCCGTGAATTGGACATAGGGGTAAGTTTTGTCATCCCGCAACAGCACGTTGAATTTCGGCTTGTGCTGCTTAATGAGGTTGTTTTCAAGCGCGAGTGCTTCGGCTTCGTTATCGACTACAATGTAATCGAGATCGGCAATTTCGCGCACCAACGAACCGGTCTTTGCGTCAACCCAGCGTGCTTCAAGGAAATATGATTTGACGCGATTGCGCAGCGAACGCGCCTTGCCGACGTATAGAATTGTCCCGGCTGCGTCCTTGAAGAGATACACACCTGGCCGCAAGGGAAGTTGAGCGGCTTTTTCGCGGGGCTCCATCTGGACGGATTACAATATTGGATGCGGCAAAGCGCGGCGCAGTCGCGCCGGGCCAAAGGACAACTCCATGATAGCAAAACCGAATCCTAAGCGGGCCGGGACACAATGCCGATCGGCGGCCTAAAGATCGACTTTCATCCCTCGGCTTTCTGTCTTCGCCACGTTAGCAACGTTCGACGGATGATCGCGCTGACTTGCGTGTTGGCGGCCGCGTTGCCCATCGCGCAAGCGGCTCGGCAGTCTTCCTCCTCTCCGCCAAAATCGACCAAAGGCGATCAAGCGACGTCCGATTCGTCTGCGGATTCGTCCGGCCAGCCCACCCAGTACAATCCCCTGCAGGCCCAGAAGGACGTGGACGTCGCGACGTTTTACATGAGGAAGGGCGATCCGGATGCGTCCATTCCCCGTCTTGAGGAGGCGATACGCCTGCGGCCTAATTATGCGAAGCCCCGCTTGATGCTCGCCGAGATTTACGAAAAGAAAGACGACAGGGAAAACGCGCTCAAATATTACCGGGAATATCTCCAGGTCTACCCGCACGCGCCCGATGCGAAGAAAATCGAAAAGAAGATCTCCAACCTGTCGAAGCCGTGAGTTAGGGCCGTTTGTGGCCGGCGTGTTGCGCTTCAGAGCCGTCGAGCGAGAAATATCGCCTGTATTTTTCGGGTAGGGACTTCGGCCGTCCCTGGCGATCACAAATCACGTGGACCGTTTCGCCAGTCGCCACAACGTCTCCGCTGGCGTGATCCACGATTTCGTATCCGAACTTCACCATGCGCCGCTTGGATTCAGTGGCGCGCGTTCGCACCACAAGCAAATCGTCGAATCGCGCCGGCCGCTTATAACGGCAGTTCGCCTCTGCCACGACGATGAAACTGTCGTCTTCGGTTTCCATGCGCTTGTATTCAAACCCCTGCTGCCGACACCACTCGACGCGCCCCACTTCAAACCACACAAAATAATTGCCGTGATATACCACGCCCATCTGGTCGGTTTCAACATAGCGCACGCGTACTGTCGTCTCGCAATAGTTCGTCATGTTTAGAAATCCTGCGGAATCTACGAGCTTCCGCTCCAGCGCGGCGTTCGCTTCTGCAGGAACGCAGCCAATCCCTCGCGAAAATCGTCGGTCGTACGGATTTCCGCATTCGCCTCGATTGCCAGCTCCAGTTCGGCACGCAGGGCTTTGTCGTCACGCGCGTGAAACAGCTTCTTCGTCTGCATCACGCTCGACGGGCTGCACTTTAGAATCGTCTTGGCTACCTGGTGCGCGCGCTGCATCACGCCGCCATTGGTAACAATCTCGTTCACCAATCCGATTCGCATGGCCTCGGCTGCATCAATGATTTTTCCGGTCAGTAGCAGGTCGCGCGCGTGCTTTTCGCCAAGCTGCCGCCGCAGAAAAACGGCTACTAACGCCGGCACGAAACCGATCCGCACTTCCGTGTATCCGAATTTCGCTTCCGGGGCGCTCAGCGTGATATCCGCCAGAGTCGCGAGGCCGCAGCCGCCCGCGATCGCCGCGCCGTTTACGGCAGCAATCACCGGCTTTGAGAAGCTGTACAGCCGGTAAAACGTTTTTGCGATTCGCCGCGCATCTTCGAGATGCTTCGCCAGCGAGTGCGTTGTGGCGAGGGCTTGCAGCTCGTCCAAATCCATGCCCGCGCAAAATGCCTTGCCCGATCCGGTCAGGATCGTGACTCGTGCGGACGATGCTTCAGCCTGGTCGAGCGCACCGAGCAGGTCCGAAATCATCTGCGAGGAGATCGCGTTGCGCTTCTCAGGTCGCGTTAGCGCGATCGTGGCAACGTCTCCGTCAGTTTGAAAGGTCAGCGTCGAATAGCCCATAGTTTCCCGTCTAATTCAGTTTGGCTGCTTCCGGTTGCGCGACCTGCGCAGCATACTTTTCGCGCAACTCTCCAGTGATCGCGCACGCCAGCGCGAGTGACTTCGCATCGATTCCCGTCGCGACGCCGCGCGTTGCCAGCGCCGTGAGTATTGTTTCCGTCGGCAAATTTCCCACGAGATGATCGCCGGCAAAGGGACAGCCGCCGAGGCCGGTTAGCGCGCCGTCGAAGCGCCGGCAGCCGGCCTCATACGCCGCGAGCACCTTGGCAGCAGCCTCGTCCGGCCGACTGTGCAGATGAACGCCGATATCGATGCCCGCGACGCAGTCCTTCACAGCGAGATAGAGCGCCGCCACCTGTTCCGCCGTTGCCATTCCCGCGGTATCCGCTAACGAGACGGTCCGCACGCCCGTGTCCTTTAGCCAGATTAGCGTTTCCTCGACGATCTCCGGTCCCCAGGGTTCGTCATAAGGATTGCCGAACGCCATCGATACGTATACGACCAATTTTCGCCCGGCCTTCTTTGTTTCGCGCTGTAGGATTCCAACGAGCTCGCGGGATTCTCCGCGTGACATGTTCGCGTTGGCGCGGCGAAAATAGGCCGAAATCGAGTACGGGTAGCCAATGGTCGTAACGCCCGCCGCAAGCGCGCGTTCGAGTCCCTTCTCGTTCACGACAATACCGATGATTTCTGGCGACTCGCCTGAGGAAAGCTTGGCAAGCCGCAATTTTTCCATCACTTCTTCGGAATCCGCCATCTGCGGCACGTGCTTTGGCGAAACGAAGCTCACCGCGTCCAGGTGTCCGAAGCCAAGTGAAACTAGCCGCTCAAGATACGCGATCTTTTCCTCGCTCGGGATTACTTTTTCGAGTCCTTGCCACGCATCTCGCGGGCACTCGACGATCGTTACGTTTTCCAACGTCTCTCCGGTCAATTATTGTGCGTTTGTCGCATTCTTGCTTTTTATGAAGTCCACGATCGCCTGCGTCGGCGTGCCCGGCAGAAATATTTCAGCGACGCCAGCGCTCTTGAGCGAAGGAATGTCGGCCTCAGGAATAATCCCGCCGACCAACACAGTCACGTCCGTCATCTTCTTCGCCCGCAGCAGGTCCATCAGCCGGGCGCAAAGTGTATTGTGTGCACCCGATAAGATCGAAAGACCTATCACGTCAACGTCTTCCTGCTCCGCCGCGGCGGCGATCATTTCCGGCGTCTGGCGCAGTCCGGTGTAAATCACTTCCATGCCTGCATCGCGCAGCGCGCGCGCGATTATCTTCGCGCCGCGGTCATGTCCGTCGAGCCCCGGCTTCGCAATTAGCACGCGTATTCGCTTCTCAGGCACGTGTGGGCGGAATTCGCTGATGCGAGCGTCTTGGTCCGCTAAGCGGCTTGTAGCAGCGAAGATTCGATTCTAGGTGAAGAGAATGCGGGCCGCAAGAAAATGGGGCGGCAGGATGACCATGCCGCCCCAGGCTCGCGAAACGCGACTGCAATTATTGATTTGGCGTTGCCGGATTGCTGCTCGGCAGCGGCGCGCCCGGAATATTGGGAACGGGCGTCAGGTTCGGCACGTCCTGGCCAGAGATGGTGATGCTATGCGTCTCGAGCGTGCGGCCCATCGCCTGATCCAGAGCGACAATCGATTCCACGAGGTTAATTTCATCCTGCAGCTCCGTGGTTTCTGCCGCCGTCAAATCGCGTGACCGCAGAGCAACGGTGTACGAATCCGACGAACCGAGTTGGTACTTTTTCTGCTCGTCGTCGAACGTCTGCTGCGCCAACTGGCGCGCCGTGGAAGCCGCGGCTACCGCATTCCGGTTCTGCGTAACGGCAATCAACGCATTTCGCACGGCCAGATAAATCGCATTCTTCTGTTCCTGATAGAGCGTCTCTTCTGAACGCTGATTTAGCTGAGCGATTCCGTTGTTCGCTTGTGCAACCCGATTGCGAATCGGCAACGTCATCTGCAGGCCGACCTGAAACGTGGGAAAGCGCGAATGGATCAAGCTATCCCATGCATCTGAGATTCCGCCCGGAACAGGTGTTACGGTCGAAGTAGTCGGAGTCGTTCCGACGAACTCACCGGGAACGAGCACGCCATTAAGGAATATAGGTGCATTCGGATTCGGGGCGAGTGCACCTTGATTGATAGTCGTTTCCTTACCAACGCCGCCCAATCCCGTTGTTGAATACTGCCCTACAAGGTTGAGAGTGGGCAACAGCGCGTTCTTCGTCACCTTCACTTCCACATCGTCGTTTTTCAACTGCAGCGCGATCTGCTGCAGTTCAGGACGAGCAGCCCACGCTTGCTGCACAGCATCTTCGAGCGGCGGATTGCCAACCGTATCTGTCGTCGGAATCGGGGTTGTGGGCACGACTTCGACGCCGTTCAAAATCGGATCTTGCGGATTTTTCGTGATGTCGTTTAGAAGTTTCGTCTCATCTGTCAGCTGCAAAGTCTGCGCAACGATCAGCGCCTGGCGATCGCTGGCCAACTGGGACTGCGCAGTGAGAACGTCGAGAGGCGCCATCGTTCCAATCTGGAGCTGTTTCTGGTTGTTGTTATAGAGTGTTTCATCCACACTGACGGTCTGTTGTTCCACCTTCACCTGTTGGCGGGCATAAACGAGGTTCCAATAGTCATCTGTCGTCGTCGTGACGTCATTCGTCACGGCCGTTTTGAATCCCCACTCGCCGATTTTGACGTTGTTCTTGCCCTCTATGATGAAGCGCTCGTTGGGCAGGAATCCGAAGCCGTTAAGCAAAGGCTGCGTTATCGAGACCCCAAGTGTCGACGATAAGCTCGGATTAAAAACGTTTGCCGACTGTGACGAGCTGGTTCGGTTGTTATTGAACGTCATCGCTACTTCCGTGCCGGGTGCAAAGCCCTGCGAGTAGCCGAAATTGCCTACGGTCGAATGTTGGGTAAGAGAACTTGCAGCGGCTGACGTGACGCCGACACCCGAAATCAGCGGGTTGGCGACCGGTATTGTCTGGTCCACTAAGTTGAGGTTCATGGTTACGTTCGGGTCGAAATTGACACGGCTGCCCGCCCTAGCAGCCAACAGGTTCATTTGGTCGA
Source organism: uncultured Acidobacteriota bacterium (assembly GCA_963753205.1). Classification (GTDB taxonomy): domain Bacteria; phylum Acidobacteriota; class Terriglobia; order Acidiferrales; family UBA7541; genus Palsa-295. The sequence goes on from CAVWBL010000019.1 coordinate 121,746, forward strand.
TCCAAGGCGTATAGCGTTGCACGGCGATATCGAGATTGTTTTCAAGCGCCAACGCAACCGCGTCCTGAAGAGTCAGATTTAGTTTGCCGTCCTGGACAAGCTGCGCAAGTCGCGGCGAGTTCGTCAACGGCGGCTGGAGAATATGTCGGGGCATGTAGGGCGCTGCGACGTTGGGAAACCATGAGCGCCCATGCGAATAATCCGGCGCCAGCGAAAGACTCATCGGAGGGAACGGCGCAGGAGGAGCGGTCGTCGTGTTCGTTGCACTGGCAGCAGGGGGTGCCGGCGCGATCGGTCCCGGTCCAGGTTGCTGAATGTTCTGCGGCGGCGCTGCAGGCGTGGTCTGCGCGCCTTCCGGGGTCTGCGCGTAAAGCGGTGAGAATGTCATCGAGGCCGCGAGCAGCAGCGCGGCACACACCTGCAGTTTCCTTGCGATCATCTGTCTCCCCTCTGAGTTGTCGAAGAAGTCCTAAGGTACTTAAACGTGCGCCATCGCAAATATGTTTCACAGGAATTGCACAAATGGAGGGCGATTCCGAGTGATTCAGAACATATCTGCTCTGCTACATGTGTCGGAACTTCTTGCGTCTGCTGGGCGCGGCTGCTTCGAGCCGCTCCGCCACCTTGCACGTCCGGGCCTACACGAACCCGAGCGCGCAAGTGTAACACTGCTTTCGGGCCGCAACAATCGATTCCGAGCGGTTTGTGCTCTCTTTTGTGCTCAGAGAGGTCACCGCGGCGTCCGGCTCGGATTTCATGTCATGTTAGACTGATCGGCACACACATGGCCGCGCGCGGAAAATTCATCGTGCTTGAAGGAATCGACGGCTCTGGAAAGCGAACGCAACTGGAAATGCTTGCGCGCTCTCTCAGTGAGCGAGGCATGGCGTGCGAGCAGGTCAGTTTCCCCAACTACTCGGGTTTCTTCGGCAAAGTAGTCGCTCGTTTCCTGAATGGGGAGTTTGGTCCGCTCGAAGGGGTCGATCCCCACTTTTCGGCTCTTCTGTACGCGGGTGATCGTTTTGAATTAAAACCAAAAATGGAGGCGGCGCTCGAGTCCGGCAAGGTGCTGCTCGCCGACCGCTACATCGGCTCGAATCTCGCTCATCAGGGAGCTCGCGTGCCTCCCGGCGCACGTTCAGAATTCCTGCAATGGCTTCGGCATCTGGAATATCATGTCTACGGTTTGCCTCCCGAAGACCTCGTGATCTACTTGAGCGTACCTGTTGACGAGGCCCATCGGCTCATCGGCGAAAAGGGTGCACGTGATTACACAAATCGCCGTCGCGATTTGCAGGAGGCCGATCGCGCCCATTTAGGCGCGGCTGCGGACGTCTACAACGAATTGGCGCGTCAAAAGAACTGGGTGAAGATCGATTGCATGGCAGGCATGAGTGGGCAAATGCGTTCGCCGGACTCTATAAACGACGAAATCATCTCGGTGATCGCCGAGCGCCTCTCGGTGCCGGCGCACGCGGCGCGGTGACGAATGGCCTTTTCGGAATTTCTTGGCAATCAGCGCATTGTGAACGCTCTGCGCGGCATGCTCCGCCGCGGGCGCATCCCAAGCGCAATGCTTTTTACCGGCCCCACCGGTATCGGTAAAGCCACTCTTTCGGTCATGTTCGCACAGGCCGCGAATTGCGAAGGCCTTCAAGACGATTTCTGTGGTGAATGCGAAAATTGCCGCCGAATCGGTCGGCTGAAGGATCCTGCGCCGCTAATTGAAGCGGGTTTGAGCGAGCGTGGCGAAAACGCCGATGCGGCGATGGTCGAACGCACGCCCCTGATCGTCGAAACGCATGCCGACGTTTGGCTGATCGTTCCTGATCCGGTCCGATTGAATACTCCCGTAGCGCGACCGATGATTCGCGTCGGCCAGTTGCGGGCCGTACAGCGCGCTGCCTATTTTCAGCCAATCAGCAAAAGGCGTGTCTTCATTATGGATGGCGCCCACACGATGCGGCCGAACGACGCCGACCTTTTTCTGAAGGTTCTGGAAGAGCCGCCGCTTTCCGCCACGCTGATTTTGCTTGCGCCTTCTCCGGATTCGGTCGCAGCGACGATTCGTTCGCGCTGCTTGCAGTTTCATTTCGCATCGGTTCCTGCCGCGCGCATTGAGGCTTTTCTTGGGAATCGTCGGCAGGGGAAGCCGGAGGAACTTGCACTTGCGGCGCAACTGGCAGATGGGAGCCCTGGCGCCGCGCTTTCGGTCGATCTTTCGGAATCCGTGCGTCTTCGGCGGCTGCTGTTGCGGCTGCTGGAACAAGCAGTAGCTGGAGAAAAATATTCGGAAATTTTTGCTGCCACTGCTCAGCTTGCGAAGCAGGAGAAGGAATCGTTTGAAAATATATTGGCGCTGCTCTATAGTCTTTTCACGGACTTGTTGGAAGTTTCCGAAGGCCGGAAAAACAGCCTGCCCCGGAATCCGGATTTGCTCCGCGAACTGGAATCCCTCGGCAAGAAAGTCGATTGGATGTGGGTGTTGAAAGCCACGCAATGTCTCGACGGCCTCGAAGGCCGTCTGCGCCGCAATGTCGGGCGGCAATTGGGTTTGGACGCGCTGGTCGCTTCCGTCGGAGTCCGCTGAGCCAATGGATCAATTTGTTTTTTCTATATAAGTAAGTTGAAACCCATTTGTTTTCCCGGTAGTCAATACTGATAGCATTGCAGGCATTTATTTGAAGGAGCCCTCATCGTGAACCGGAAATTGTTTCGACCGAACCTGACCGAAATGAAGGAGCAGAATCTTGCGCCGCGGCCTCAGCCGGCTCCTCAAGCAGCGCCGCCGCGCAAGAAACCCGCCCCCCCTGAACAAACCCACGCCGAGAATTTTTACTACGTAAAGCAGATGCAGGCTCGCACACCTGTCGCTGTCGTTCTCAACGACGGAGAAATTCTCCGCGGCATCGTCGAATGGTACGATCGCGACTGCATCAAGCTCACCCGCTATGGCAGCCCGAACTTGATGGTCTATAAGCACTGCATCAAGTATCTTTACAAGGATGGCGAAGAATCCGCTCGCGGCGGCAATAACGGCCAATAACAGTCGTCATTGGGCTATATGCGGCAATTTGTGCTGACCTTAGAGCCTCGCGACTCGGCGTGGCCGTTTTTTCTTTTCCTCCGATCCACATCTTCGCCTGCAACGTGATCGGTATAGCCGCGTCTAATCGTTAAGCCTTAGCAAATGGATTTTCCAGGGGTTCCGCGCCAATATGGGCGCCGGGGGGCGGATGAGGATCGGAATCACGTGTTATCCGACGTATGGCGGTTCAGGTGTGGTCGCGACTGAACTTGGCATCGAGCTTGCCGCGCGCGGGCACGAAATCCATTTCATCAGCTATTCGGTCCCGATTCGGCTCACAGGTTCCTCCGAACGCATCTCTTTTCACGAAGTCGAAGTCACGACGTATCCGCTCTTTGATCATCCGCCATACACACTCGCTCTCGCGACCAAAATGGTCGAAGTGGCCGAAAGCGCGCAGCTTGACCTGCTCCATGTCCACTATGCGATTCCCCACTCGGTCAGCGCGCTGCTTGCACGCCAGATGGCCGCTCCGCGTCGTTTGCCTTTCGTCACAACGCTGCACGGCACCGACATCACGCTTGTCGGCAACGACCGCAGCTATCTTCCGATCACCCGTTTCAGCATCGAACAGAGCGACGGCGTCACCGCCATATCGAATTACCTTCGTGACCGTACCCTGCGCGAATTCGAGATCAAGCGCCCCATCGAAGTGATTCCGAATTTCGTGAATTGCGATCTCTATAAGCGCGACGGCGAAAACCTACGCACCACGTGGGCGCCTAATGGCGAGCCGATCCTCATGCACTTGTCCAATTTCCGTCCGGTAAAACGCGTCACGGATACCATCGAAGCGTTCGCACAAGTCCGCGAAAAAATGCCCGCGAAGCTCGTCATGATCGGTGACGGCCCAGATCGCGGCGCCGCGGAATACATCGTCCGCAAAAAGCGCTTATCGAAAGACGTATTTTTTCTCGGCAAGCAGGACCGCATCCACGAAAAGCTGGGTGTGGCCGATGTCCTGTTGCTTCTGAGCGACGAAGAGTCGTTTGGCTTGGCGGCGCTGGAGGCGATGGCCTGCGAAGTTCCCGTTGTCGCGACGAGAGTGGGCGGCGTACCCGAAGTCGTCACGCACGGAGTCGATGGCTATCTGGTCGAGCCGCGTGACGTCGCCGGTGCCGCGAAAGCGGTCCTAGATATTCTTAATCTTCCGGACCGCGGGCGCGCTATGGGGCAGATGGCCCGCAAAAACGCGCGCCGGCGCTATTGCTCAAACGACATCATCCCCAAGTACGAAGCCTATTACGAACGCGTTCTTCGCGGCGAAGGCGCGACGGCTTCAGCCTGATCAGGACTTCACTGGCCTTCTTTGCCTTTACCGTAGGTCGCCTCAACCGGTAATAGGGACTGGACGGCTTGATTGATGTCCGCCTGCGTGATCTGCCCTCCCGATCCGGAGGCGACGGTAAAAATAAATCGCAAATGCTTGTCGTGCGGATCGAAAACGTGCAGCGCCACGGGGCCGGCGGACGGATCGCCGAATTGAAATCCTCGGTTGTTTCCGAGATCGAGCGAGTAAATCGGTCTTGCGAGATCGAATCCAAAGGACAGCTTCATCAGCAGCAGCACGCGGTCGCGTTGCGCCGTCGCATAATTCGTAAACGGTGTAACCTGCGACGGCGAAGCGTTATAAGCGGCGTTATACAAATCGTAGTTCGTCTGGATGACGCCATTGGCGAAAAGGGGCGCGTAAGCAAGGTACCCTTCTCCGGGCGTATCGCGCAAAATGTGTACCGTATCGAGTTGCGCGTCTGGGTCACCGAAGATTACGACCTGCCCCGTCGCGAACCGAAATTCCGCGCCGCCTGCCGACGGATTCTCTTTCATCTTGCTCATCCAGGGCACGTTCATCTCATAACCGTACTCGCTCAGGTCTGTCCCTTTGGACCGCACGTCCGTTTTCTTGCCCTTTATGTCTGACGTTAGTTCCGCCGCAGGTGCGGTCGCATTTGCGGCGGATGCGTTGGAATTGGTGACAGGCTTCGGCGTGTCGTAAAGCCACGCATTCTGACGAGCCCATTGATGACCCGAGATCCACTGCAACGTTTGCAGTCCGTACGAAATGCTGAAAATCGCCACAATTATCGTGATCGCAACCAAAATGATCGCGAACCACGCGCTAGCCTGCTCCTCATCTTCGTTCTGTTCCGGTTCGCTGATTTTTTCCGGCTCGTCGGCCATACTGTTATCTCCGGGGAAGTGAACGCGCTATTCTACGCTCACACGAAATCAAAAAGCGATGCCGCGGCGCGCGTTTGCAATAGTAAGACTGTGGGATGCGGCTTCTGCCTCAAGCCGATGCTCGCGCTTGTTTGCACTCCGCGCAGGGGCAAATCGAACGAAGGTAGTCGAAGCTGTATATTCCGGTGGCATGGTTGTCTGAAAATTCGATTTGGATCGCGTAGTTTCCGACCGGCTTTGCGCCTCGCGCCTTCACGCGCTCTTTGAACATGGGCAGCGCCGGCAGCCCTTTGGCGTTTTGCTGTTCTTTTTTCTCGCGCTCGTCATTGCAGACGGCGCACGGGCAGTTATCGCGCAAATAGGGGAAATCGTAGCGGCTGGCGTGGCCGTCGGCCCAGGCGATTTCGACGCCTTCGCCCGTTGTCACGTATATCTTTACTTTCGTCGGCTTGCGCCGCAATTCCGTCGCTGGGCTCGCCATTTAGTCTCTGTCCGCCGTAAGGGCCATGCTGCATCCTTTCGCGCTCAACGTCTCCTCCGTGTAAAATGCTTGCCACTGACCTTTGAGGAGAATCCCGATGCCTTTCTATCTTCTAAAGACCGAGCCTTCCGAGTACTCCTTCGCCGATCTCCAACGCGATGTCGAAACCGTCTGGGACGGCGTTTCCAATCCCGTGGCCGTGAAAAATCTGCGCGAAATGAAACCCGGCGACAAACTCATCATCTACGAGACGGGCGATACAAAGAGTGCCGTCGGCAGCGCGTCCGTCGTTTCGGTCGACACTTCGAATCCAAAAAGCCCGCAGGTGACGCTCAAGCCAGGCGCGGCGCTGAAAAAGCCGATAACGCTTGCCGAAATAAAATCCAATAAATCCTTCTCTACATCGCCTTTGGTGCGTCAGGGGCGCTTGTCCGTCGTGCCGCTGACGGAAGCTCAGTGGAAATTTTTATCCACCACTTGAGGATGCGTCGATTCCAACCCCGTCTGGCACGAATTCAGCTGCTCCATTCCCCCCCATTGCTGAAAGATTTTCTCGGTTTCGCTGTTGATCTCGTCGAGGGGCCGGGGGCGATGATTGCCGGAGCCCGGATATACCACGTATAGGATGCCGCCACGCGTGCCGCCCTCGCGGGCATTGGACCAGATGCCGAGCGCGTCGGCCAGCGCGATGGAACCCTCTCCAAGCGTGCCGATGTCGGCAAAGATCGCGTTCGCCGCGATGCCTCGTCTTATATTTACGACCACCGCGAAATCGCCCAGGCGGGCGCCGAACTGTCGCGAGAGTTCGCCGGGAAGCACGATATAGGGAATCTTCGAGGCGTCCACGTAACGGACCGGATCCGTGCGTTCTTTGCTCCAGTCAACTAGGGCCGTTTGAGATACATAGAAGCCGGGGAAGGGATCACTCGCACCTTGGACGAACGGTTCGCCGTGATCGGTCACGATACCGTCCCAGTGGCCGGGCTCGCCGGCATTTGAAAGATCATCAAGCCCTGTGTTGTCAGGACTGTAAGCATTGGGTGCGCCGTCGGCGTCAATCGTCATCCCCGAGCGAAACATGATCGCCGAGCCGTCGCCCAGGCTCCAAATGGGTACGTCGTGGCCGAAAAATTCCCCCTTATCGGGGTCAAAATTCGTTAAAAGCGTTCTTTGGCACGGATTTGGCGCCTTATTTTCGGCTATTGCCGAAACCCCGGCGGCCGCGCCGCTGTCCGCGTTTTGACCCTGCGCCTTGGACCCGGCAATGACCGCAGCCACCGGCACCAGTGCCGCCAGAAAAACTACTACCCATCTCCGCTTCATCCGCTGATCGCCCTCGCAACCTAAGATGCATCAGCATACCATCCCGTTTCCCCTGAGGACCTGTGAATAGTGACTGTGATTGGTGAGAAGAAAAATTGCCTCTGCGCTCTGTTTCGCTTTTCCCTCCTGGTGACCGCGATTAGAGCTGGTCATGAGTTACGTCGATCTTTAATTCTTTGCAGTTGCGATTAGAACGATGCGTTGGAAGTATCGGTTGATGGGTCCTGGTGCTGATGCGGAGCGGTGAGACGATACCTGCTGTGACGGTCGCCATCGTGCAAAATCCAAATGAAAGTTTACCATACGTTGAAGGTACTCGCAAGGGTTTTATGTGTGTCACTTTTGCCACAATCTTTTACAGCACTCGCCTTGGGGTGCCAACTGCTTTTCCTAGAATTTGAGATTATTCGAACCGCAACGCGGTCATAGGATCGGATTTGGCGGCGCGGCGCGCGGGAAAATAGAACGCCGCGAGCGCGGCGAGCAACAAGACAAGTTCCACGGCCGCATACGTTAAGAAATCGGACGGCGAAATGCCAAAGAGCATGTGCCTCATTACGCGGGTGATCGCGAGTGCACCAGCGACGCCGATTGCGAGGCCAGGGATGAGGATTCGTATTCCACTGAGCAGGATCAACGAGAGAATATCGCGCCGGTGGGCGCCGAGTGCCATGCGAATCCCGATCTCATTCGTGCGCCGCGCGATCTGGAAGGAGAGCACTCCGTAAATTCCTATGCAGGTGAGGGCAAGCGCCAACGCGGCGAACACGCCGCAAAGAGCACCGATCAGACGATCTTCGTGGAGAGAATCGTTCAACGCATGGCGCATGGTCTCTATGGACTCAATCTTGATGGAACGGTTCAGCGCGCGGATCAGAGCGGCGATCGCGCCTGCCAGCGCTGCGGGATTTCCGTTAGCGCGCAGGATCAAGTTGGTGTGAAGAGTGGTTCTTCCATACGGCGTGTAAAAGACGTCTGACGTTTTCTCGCGGACGCCGAAGTAAACCGAGTCCGCGACCACGCCAATGATCCGCAGAGGTGGTCGTCCGCTTCCTCCAATTTTGATCTCCTGCCCGATCGCATCCTTTCCCGTGAAGTAGTGCTGCGCCATGGTGCGGCTGATGATCACGACACTAGGCATCTGTGAGGCTGCGTCCTGCGGCGTGAAATCGCGACCCGCCAGCAGAGGAATCCGCATGGCCTGGAAGTATCCGGGAGAAACGTCGTTCATATACGCATGCGTCTCTGCAGCAGAACCCGGCATATAACCGGGAACGGTCACGTTAATTCCCAGGACGTTCCCTTGCAGTGGGAGCAGCGCGGAATATGCGACGGCCTTTACGCCGGGAAGATGCTTCGCGCGATCTGACAACTGGTCGTAGAACGCCTGACTTGCGCCTTTGCCGGTAAGCGTGAGGGCCAAAACGTGATCGGCGTCGAAGCCGAGATTATAGGTTTCAAGATTGAACAGGCTGTGCAGAAGCAGACCCGCGGCGACAAGAACGATCGCGGAAATCGAGATTTGCGCCGCAAGCAGCAGACTGCCGAGGCGCGAACGAGACGCGGCATGCGCCGCATTCACGCCGGCAACTTTTAAATCGGAGGTGAGATCACCGCCTGTTGCGCAAATCGCTGGAATCAGGCCACAAAGCAAAATGGCGATCGCGAGGACACCCGTGGCAAATGCGAAAACACGCGCGTCGAGAGCGGCATCCAACTGCACCGGAAATTCCTTGGTAGAGAGGGCGGCGGCAAGCGACTTTGCGGTCCAATCCGCGGCGAGGAGACCGGCTATGGCTCCCGCCGAACCGAGCAGCGCGGCTTCAGCGAGCATTTGACGGATCAATCGCCAGCGGCCGGCGCCGAGCGCCATGCGGACCGTCAGCTCACGCCTGCGGCTGATGCCGCGAGCGAGCAGAAGATTTGCGACGTTGACGCAAGCGATCAACAGGACCAAGCCGACCAAGGCCATGGCGATTTGCGCTGCCAGCCCGAACTTATCACGCACGCGCGAAAGACCGCGGGGAATGAGCTGGATTTCCAGACCGGCCATATCCTGCGCCCTTTCAAGCGCGGGCAATTTAGACTCACGAACGATCTCCTGATAAATGGGCGCGAGACTAGCACGCGCCTGCGCGAGCGAAATTCCCAGCTTGAGACGCGCCACGATGGTGACGAAAGCGGGCGAATCACCGCTATTCGGAGCAGGAAGGTAGAAATCCGGATCGATGCCAACTTCAACACCAGAGAAGTCGGGCGGCGTGACGCCGATGATCCGGTAGACCTGATGTTGGAGCGGATCGAAGGACCAGCCCGAGTTAGCGAGTGAAATCGTTTGACCGATTACCGCCGGATCCGCTGCGAATTGCCGTTGCCAGTATGCGTAGCTGAGAACTGCCACGGGGCTCGCGGTTGCGCTGTCGCCATCCTCCCGCGCGATCAAACGGCCGAGGTACGGGCGGATACCGAGCATCGAGAAATAATTCGAGGAGACCGTCTCGCCCGATGCGGAGGAAGCCTCGTCACTGCGTGAGAGGTCGTAATCCTCCGTGCGAGTGAAGAACAGGATGTCGGAAAAGACGCGATTCTCGTCCCGGTAATGGCGATAGGCGTTGATTTCAGAGATGATTGCTGTCTCATAATCCACGTTGCGAGCCGCGTTCCAAAGTCCGGCGTTGCCGAGAAATACGAGCGAATCTGGCGCCTGGACGGGGAGTTTGCGAAGCAATAGAGGATCGAGGATCGAGAAGATGGTGGCGTTGGCGCCGATGCCGAGGGCAAGGGTGAGGATGGCGATGGAGGTGAAGGCCGGCGATTTGCGCAGTGAGCGAAAGGCGAAACGGAGATCCTGTAGCAAGCGATCGAGCCAAAGGATGGCCCAAACTTCGCGGCCGTCCTCTTTGACGCGAGTAATATTGCCGAATTTGCGGAGGGCGGCGTTGCGCGCCTCGTTGGGGGACATGCCGCGAGCGATGTTGTCTTCGGTTTCGCGCTGGATGTGATCGCGGATTTGTTCGTCAAGATCGTCGAGGATGCAGCTGCGGCGGATCATGATTTTACGTACCCTCGCGACTCGCGGGACGGAGAATCAGGCCGACAGCACGGGCAAACTTGTGCCATTTGGTTGTTTCGCGCGTGAGTTGGCGGCGGCCGCGAGTGGTGAGGCGGTAGAATTTGGCCTGGCGATTGTTTTCCGAGATGCCGTCTTCCACAGCGATCCATTTGCGTTTGGTGAGGCGATGGAGCGCGGGATAGAGTGAGCCTTGTTCGACCTGAAGCACGTCATTTGAACGAAACTCGATAGCTTTGGCAATCGCGTGGCCGTGTACGGGACCGGGACGCAACGTTTGCAGGATCAAGAGGTCCAGTGTGCCCTGGAGAAGCTCGATGCGTTCCTTGGTAGACATTCTACGTGAGGCTACGACTTGACAGGTAGAATGTCAACGTGAGACTCGTGGAGCGCTTCCAGCAAAATGCGTACAATGCGTGTCTGCCTCACAACCGCACCGCTACGTGAGATAGGCGGTAGACGGTTCTAGTGGCGCCAGCCGTCGGTTATTTCGTTGCCGCTGTCCATGGGACGTTGAACGGCACCGGGAGTGTCGCCTGCAGGAGGCGCATCCTTCTCCATTGCTTTGTGACTCTGGCGCGCCATCATCGCTTCGGTCAAGGCTGGGGCGAGTTGATGCGCAAAGGCCATGAATTTTCCGGATGGGCCGACGGTGACTTCATCCTCCGGCTCCGCCGCAAGCTTGACGATTACGTCGACGACTTTTCGCGGATCGTAAACGGGCGGAATTGGCACGGTCTTTCGGCCAAGATGATTGGCGGCGTGTTCGAAGAATGGAGTGTCCATCGAGGTGGGCAGAACCGTGCAGACGTGGATCGTATCAATGTTGTTTTCTTTCAGTTCGAGCCGAAGAGCGGGGCTGAGCCCGACGACAGCGTGTTTTGCGGCAACATAGGAAGCGAAATAGGGAGTGGGAACTTTTCCGACGACCGAGGCGATATTGATCAGCGTGCCGGCGCCCTCGCGGCGAAATTCTCGCATGGCGTAATAACTGCCGTAGAGAGCGCCGAGCAGGTCGGTATTGATCACCTGCACGTGCTCGTCGAGCGGAATTTCTTCGAAGCGGCCGGAGAGCCGCTGCCCGCGTTGTTGATCCAGACGTCGATTTTGCCGCCCGCATTCAAAGCGGTTCGCGCGAGGCGTTCTACGTCGCCTTCCTGGCTGACGTCCGTTTGGATGGGAATGGCATCGCCGCCGAGGGCCTTGCAACGCTGAGCGAGTTCATCGAGCGCCTGATCGCGACGCGCGGCGAGAACGACGTTGGCACCCTGACGCGCGAATTCGAGCGCCGCGCCTTTGCCGAATCCGCTGGATGCGCCGGTGATGACGATCACTTGGCCTTCAAATTTGCGTTCAGACATGATTTTTTACCTCCGAGAATTTTAATAATGAATTCGCGTCCATATGCGTCTGGCCCGTTTTCAACGTGAGCGCTTTATTCATCACGGCGCCCATCGGTATGTTATCGACAAACGAGGCGTAGACGCCCGGAATCGAGACAGTGTCGCCCTTGCGGCATGCGCGAATACACTGGCGAAGAACCTCGGCGCGGTCCATCTGGAGTTTGAGAGATTGCTTCATGCGATCGATGAAGAAGAAAAGGGAATGGCCGGAGGCTTCCCTGCCTACTGCGTCCATGCAGGAATCCGGGCCGCGATTGCCGGTCATATATTGAAGAGTCTCGACGATGCTCTCGACGCGCTCGGTGTTGATGGTTTCCGCCCCGGCAACTTTGGCCATTTGCAGGCGTTCGGCAACTTTGTCGATGGCGATCACTCGTCCCGCACCGAGCATAAAGGCGCTGCGAATCGCAAACTGCCCGACAGGGCCGCAGCCTTTCAGACATCTTCCCCACCGGCTACATGGGCGCGCTCAATTGCGACATCAAACCCGGCGACACGGTCGCGATCTGAGAAAGACGACCATTTCGTCAGAAAGATGCGAAGGGACTTTCAGCGGGCCAACATCCGCACAGGGGACGCGGGCGAATTGGGCCTGGCCTCCGGCGTAACCGCCCATCATGTGTGGGTAACCGAAGAGGCCGCAAGGTGAGTAGCCCATCATTTTTTCGGCAATCCACGCGTTTGGATTCGTATTGTCGCAGCAGGACCACAGGCCGTTTTCGCAGAAAAACCACTTTCTGCAGGCGATGGTGAACGGCACGACGACGCGATCGCCGGTTTTGAGTTTTTCGGGAGCGATGGCGGCGCCGACTTCCACGACTTCGCCCATGAATTCGTGGCCGAGGATGTCACCCTGCTCGCGGGCGGGAACGTAGCCGTCGTAGAGATGGAGGTCGGATCCGCAGATGCAGGTGCTGGTAATGCGGATGATCGCATCGCGCGGGTTCAGGATTTTGCGGTCCGGAACATTTTCGACAGTGAGCTTCTCTTTCCCCATCCAGCAGACAGCCTTCATGACGCCCTCAATTCCGCCGGTTGAAAACCGGATTCCGTTGCGGATGGTTCGATTCGCTGAGGATGCATTGAGTGGACGGCGGAAATCAGTTTCGATCTGGGACCGTGAGGCTGGCCCTGCGTGGTAGGGATTTCGCCGGCCTCGATTAGGGTCTTGAAGCGGCGTAAGTCCTCACGAATGGCGAACTGCGGAGTTTTTCCGAAGAGCTTGGAAACGAGCTTTCCAATGGCCCCGCCGGGAACGGTGTATTCGAGTGAGGCTTCGACGATTGTTCCCCGATTGCCCGTGGCGGGATTGAATTCGACGGTGCCGCGGATTTGGAAATCGGAGAGGGACGGAACCGAACGCCAGGAAATGCGGTGACTCTGAACGTCCTCTTCGATTTCGGCGACCCAGCGCACCGGACGCTCAAGCGGACCGCGAGCGATCCATTCGGAGCGGCCGTTACCGAGGTCTTTCACGGATTGCAAATGGCGCATGAAGGAGGGCAGGCGTTCGAAGTTTCGCCAGTAGTTGTAGGCGTCGGGTGGAGAACAATTGATGATAAAGCTGCAGTTGAAGTGAGAGCCTTGCGAAACGTCGCCGGCTGGCACGGCCAACGCGGCGGCTAGTCCCGTGGCTGCGCCGAGGCCGATTGACCAGGGAGATTTGCGGGACGCGCCGTAGAGAGCGAGCACCGTTCCTCCCGCCAGCAGGCTCCATTTCACAGGCTTGAGAATATTGGAACGCGGATGACACGATTCTTGTGCAGCGGATTCGATCTTCATTGGCTCACTCTCGATAAGTTTGGAAAAGGGTTCGAGCGGGTGGAACAAGAATGCGAGCGATGGCACGATTTGTTCATCGGCGCGTTCGTGTAGAAGAAAAGCAATTTTGCCTTAGCGAAGCGGTTGTGTGGCATCGAGAGCCGGTGTGAGCAAGTAGTGTCTTGCGATGACGGGCAGAGACGCGTGCGATACGCATGGAATCGTGATAAAAGATGCGGGATTGCGTTGATGCGGCGGACGGAGGTTTTGCGATGCGAGCGAAGGCGGGGCTTTTGAGTTTTTGTCTGGTGGCGTGTGCGGCGACGAGTGCGTGGGTGCATGGAGCGACGGCGCAAAGTACGAGCGGGCACACGGCGGCCGTGAAAAAGGCCACGGCGGAAAATGTGCATTGGGTGGAGACATGGGGAACGGCCGAGACACCCGCGCGAATTCCGTTTCCGACATCGGCGGCACGAGGCCCGCAAACACCGGCAAACGCACGAGGTCCCGCTGGGCCTCCGGCGGTGATGGAAAACCGGTTGGCGACGCCTATTCCGATTGCGCCGCAAATGGCGCCACCTTCGAACACAGCCGCCGGGGGGAGCACGCCGCAGCGGCGATACAATTTGCCGCGCGCGGAATCCAAGTTTGAGAACCAGACGGTGCGCATGGTTTTTCGTGTGAGCATCGGCGGATCGACGATTCGTGTGCGTTTCTACAATGCGTTTGGCGCGCAGGCGGTAAAGATCGGTGCGGCGCATGTGGCCCTGCACGCGCGGGCTTCCGGGATTGTGCCGGGAAGCGACCGCGCGCTCACGTTTGGCGGGAGGGCGACGGCGACGATGTATGCGGGGCAAACGCTGATGAGCGATCCGGTGAAGCTGACGGTCCCGGCGCTCGGCGAACTCGCGGTGAGTTTGTATTTTCCTCAGGAGACGGGCGCACCTACGTACCATCCTTTGGGCTTGCAGCCGACGTATACGTCTGGGCCCGGCGATTTTACGTCCGCGGCAGAGATTGGCGATCCGACGAGCGTGACTCTGGCTTATTACTATGTTGAGGGCGTGGATGTGGCGGCGCCGGCGGATGCGGCGACGATCGTTACGTTTGGCGATTCGATTACCGACGGCGATCAATCGACTCCCGGCGCGAACGCGATGTGGCCCGCGATTCTGGCGGAGCGTTTGCAGGCGAACGCGGCGACGCGAAATGTTGCGGTGGTGAATGAGGGCATTTCGGGGAATCGGATTCTCGGCGACAACGTGAGCGGGCTTTCGCGGTTTCGATTGCAAGCGCTGGATGTGCCGGGAGTGAAGTGGATCACGGTGCTGGAAGGCATCAATGACATCAATGCCGCGATGCGCGCGAAATCGCTGGCCGCAGAGGGTCGCGGGGGCGAGCTGGAGCCGTTTTCGGCGGAGGACTTGATTGCGGCGTACGAGCAGATGATCGCAGCGGCGCATATGCGCGGGATCAAGGTGATCGGATGTACGTTGACGCCTTATGGCGAATCGAGCGGCTACAAGGATGAGGGCGAGGCGATCCGCGAGTCGGCAAACAATTGGATTCGCACGAGCGGCCAGTTTGACGCGGTGGTCGATTTCGACAAGGTGACGCGCGATGCGGCCGATCCGAAAAAATTCAGCGCGGCGGCGGATTCGCCGGACATGCTGCATCCGGGTGACGCGGGATACAAGATGATGGCGGGCGCGTTTAGGGTGGCGATGTTTGCCCCGAGGGCGAAGGCGGGGCAGTAATTTTTTAGCGGTCGGAGTCGGACGTTGACGCAAATGCGAAGCACACAGCCAGGAGCGGCTGTGCCACAACGTTAAATGCACACAGCAGGGAATGGCCGTATCACGCATCCACAATTCCTATTTGTCGTATCGCGGTAATTTGCTTGCGCCAAGGCGCGGGATGCCATACAAGTGTTTGCCGAGGTAGCTATGAATCCCGGTGAATATTTGTTGAACGAGGCGGCTGGCCCGATCGAGGCGAATGCGGGCCGGAAGACGGCGCGCATTTTGGTGAGGAATACGGGCGACCGGCCGATTCAGGTGGGCAGCCATTACCACTTTTTTGAGACGAATCGGGCGCTGGCGTTCGATCGCAGCGCGGCTTACGGCATGCGTTTGAATATTCCCGCCGGGACCGCGGTCCGCTTTGAGCCAGGCGAAGAAAAGCAGATTGAGCTGACGGACTTCGCGGGCGCGCGCCTCGCGTTTGGCTGCAATGGATTGGTGGAAGGACCGCTCGATGCGGC
This sequence comes from uncultured Acidobacteriota bacterium, assembly GCA_963753205.1. Taxonomy (GTDB): domain Bacteria; phylum Acidobacteriota; class Terriglobia; order Acidiferrales; family UBA7541; genus Palsa-295. The sequence goes on from CAVWBL010000019.1 coordinate 137,316, forward strand.
AGGCGGGCGCGATCAAGCTATCTCCCAAGCGCGGACGGCTGGATTTAAATTTTCTGCTTAGCTGGATGAAGCGATGACTCTGCAAATTCCTCGGCGTACCTATGCCGATCTCTATGGCCCGACAACAGGCGACCGAATTCGTCTGGCGGATACAGAACTGATCATCGAAATCGAAAGGGATTTTACGCATTACGGCGACGAGATCACCTTTGGGGGCGGCAAAGTGATCCGCGACGGCATGGGGCAGAGCAGCGGTGCGACGCGCGAAGCTGCGGGGGGGCGAAACGGCGCACTGGATCTGGTGATCACGAATGCCGTGATTTTGGACCATTGGGGAATCGTCAAGGGCGACATCGGAATTAAAGATGGCCGCATCGTGAAAGTGGGGAAGGCCGGGAATCCGGACACGATGGCGGGAGTCGATGCGGAGTTGATTGTTGGCGCGGCGACGGAGGTGATTGCGGGCGAAAACCTGATCGTCACGGCGGGCGGGATCGACAGCCACATCCATTTCATTTCGCCCCAGCAGGTCTACGAAGCAATTTCCAACGGCATCACGACGATGATCGGCGGCGGGACCGGCCCCGCGACTGGGACGGCCGCCACGACGTGCACACCAGGAGCCTGGAATCTCGCGCGAATGTTACAGGCTGCGGAAGCGTGGCCGATGAATTTCGGATTTCTCGGCAAGGGAAATGCAGCTACTCGTGCGCCTCTAACCGAGCAGATCGAAGCGGGCGCGTGCGGATTGAAGCTGCATGAGGACTGGGGGACGACGCCGTCAGCGATTGACGCCTGCCTGAAGGCAGCCGATGAATATCGATGTGCAGGTGGCGATTCATACGGACACGATTAATGAGGCCGGATTTCTTGAAGCGACGGTTGCGGCGATTGCGGGGCGCGCGATTCACACGTATCACACCGAGGGCGCCGGCGGCGGACACGCGCCGGATATCATCGCGATCGCTTCGCGCGCGAATATTTTGCCGTCATCGACGAATCCGACGCGGCCTTACACGGTGAACACGATCGCCGAGCATCTGGACATGCTGATGGTGTGCCATCACCTGAATCCGCAGGTGCCGGAGGATGTGGCGTTTGCCGAGAGCCGGATTCGGCCGGAGACGATTGCGGCGGAGGACATTCTGCACGATTTGGGCGTGTTGAGTATGCTTTCGAGCGATTCGCAGGCGATGGGGCGCATCGGGGAAGTGGTGACGCGGACGTGGCAGACGGCGCACAAGATGAAGGTGCAGCGCGGGCCGCTTTGGCGAAGGATTCGGCGCGGAACGATAATGCGCGGACGAAGCGTTATGTGGCCAAGTATACGATCAATCCGGCGATTACGCATGGGATGGCGGACGGAAATCGGTTCGATCGAGCCGGGCAAGCTGGCGGATCTGGTGCTTTGGAAACCGGCGTTTTTTGGCGCGAAGCCGGAGCTCGTGGTGAAAGGCGGTTTTATTGCGTGGAGCGTGATGGGCGATCCGAACGCGTCGATCCCGACGCCGCAGCCTGTGATCGTATCGGCCGATGTTCGGCAGTTTCGGCGACGCGATTGCGGCGACGAGTATTTCGTTCGTTTCGCAGGCGGCGGTGGCAGCGGGAGTTCCAGAAAGGTTAGGGCTGAAGAAATTGATCGCGACGGTGAAGAATTGCCGCAAGATCGGCAAGCGGGACATGATTCACAATGATGCCACGCCGAAGATCGACGTCGATCCGGAAACGTATGAAGTGCGCGTGGATGGTGAGCTGATCACCTGCGAGCCGGCGAGCGTGCTGCCGCTGGCGCAGCGATATTTTTTGTTCTAGTTCGTCAGGATGCTTATCGAAGCCGAGCCGTAGCGAACGCAGAGAGGCAGGTACTTGCAGATGGCGGTACTGTCTGATAATGTCACGCGCATTCGAGGCGCCATCATAGGTGTTTATAGGGTGTGGGTCGGGCGATTTGTCGTCGCAGCGTCATGGATCTGTTAAGTTTCTGAAATATTTGCCATATATCGTCCATTGAACCAAGGCATCGCAACAGAGAGAGGAGCCATGCGAAAGCTATTCATGGTGTTCGTATTGGTATTTTCGTTTGCCGTTGCTGTGTCCGCGCAGTCCAACACCGAAGGCGGGATAAGCGGAACTGTAACGGATACGAGCGGCGCGGTTCTGCCCGGAACGACCGTTACGGTCACTTTAGCGGCCACGGGGCAGAACGTCTCGGCGCAGACCGATTCGACGGGCCGCTACTTGTTTTCTCAGTTGCAGCCTGGCGTGTATAGCCTAGCGATCAACGCGACAGGATTCAGCCAGTTCCGCGAACAGAATATATCGGTGGAAGTCGGTCTCGTAACCACGATCGACGTGAAACTGGCGCTCGCGAGCCAAACGGAAACAGTTACCGTAAGCGCCGAAGCGGCTCCTCTTGTGAACACGGAACAAAGCGTTTTTGGCCAAAACTTCAATACGGTCGACCTGAACAATCTACCGATGAACATCCGGCGATGGTCGTATTTCGCATTGCTGACGCCCGGCGCGGTGCCCGACGGAACGTTCGGCGACGTCGCATTTCGCGGCGTCGGGTATATCTTCGACAACAACACGATCGACGGCGCCGCAAATACCGAGGCTTTCTTCGCCGAAGAGGTGGGCCGTACGCGCATGGCGTACTCGACCAGCTTGAACTCGGTCCAGGAATTCCAGGTTACGACTTCGAACTACTCGGCGGAGTATGGCCGGGCTGTGGGCGGCGTGATCAACGCGGTGACCAAAAGCGGAACGAACCAAGTGCATGGCGACCTGCTTTATTACAACCGCGATAACTCCGTCGGCGGGGCTTACACCCCATTTGCGACGGGTGCCGTGGCGCAGCCGGGCGGCGGGTTCGTGGTTCAGCCGATAAAGCCGACGGATATTCGCCAGCAGATGTCGGCGGACATAGGTGGACCTATCATTAAGGACAAGCTTTTCTGGTACTTCAACTTTGACGATCAGATCCATCATTTTCCAGCGGTGAATATTCCTTCGACGCCGGCGAATTTCTTCACGGCGATCAACGTGACGGCTCCCACGTCCTGCGCGAATGCGACAAAAAGCGGATCGGCAGCGCCCAAGATACCGATCGGCCAGATCCTTTATTGCCGCGGCATCACACAGACGCAGGCGAATGCCGCTCTCTCGTTTTTGGAGGGAACCACGGGACGTTCGCCGCGCACGGGCGACCAGACAATCTTCTTCCCGAAACTGGATTGGCATCCCAACGCAAATAACACCGTTTCGGCCTCTTACAATCGAGTGCGCTGGACATCTCCGTACGGCGTGCAGACCGGTAGCGTGGTGTCGCGCTCGATCGACAGCAACGGAAACGATTACGTTCACGACAATCGCGTGGTGACCAGCTGGAATTCGATTCTCGGCGGCTCGAAATTGAATGAGTTTCGCTTCATCTATTCACAGGACAACGAGTTCGAGTTCAAGACGCCTTCGCTTTCCTCCGAGCCTGTGAGCAGCCTCACCGGGGTATCGCCGCAGGTGGACATCAACGGTTGCGGGTTCAGTTCCACCGGAGGCACGCTCTCCTGCGGATGGACGCTTGGTACACCGTACTATCTGGATCGCCCCGCCTATCCGAATGAGAAGCGCTATCAGGTGATGGATACGTTTGCATTTACGAAGAGAAATCATTCCATCAAATTGGGATTGGACATTACGCGAACAGGTGACTTCCTGAAGAGCTATGCGGCGGGCGATCAGTTCGGCGAGTACAGCTACACGTACATGCAGGACTACATCAGCGACTATGTTTCCGCCGTGAATAGCTTGCCCGGATTCTGCGCGAGCACGAATACGGTTGGCACCGTGACCACGACATACAGCATCCCGTGCTACAACGACTACTTTCAGACGTTCGGCCCGCTGACTTTCAATGTCAACACGGTAGAGCCGGCGTTCTTCGCGCAGGACGACTGGCACACCAGCTCCAGGCTGACTCTAAATCTCGGGCTACGCTGGGATCACGAAGCCTTCCCGTCGCCCGTGCTTCCGAACTCGGCGATTCCGCAGACCGTGAGCTTCCCGAGCGGCAAGATAGACTTCGCGCCGCGATTCGGCTTCTCGTACGACTTGACCGGCAAAGGAAGAACTGTGATTCGCGGCGGCTATGGAATGTTCTACGGCCGGATCACCAATGAGCAAATCTATGAGGAAATGACGCTGACGGGAGTTCCCAACAGCCAGATCAACGCAACGATCTTTCCGACGACCGGAAGCTCGAATTCGACCGGCACTCCGACTCCTGGGTTGCCGGTCTATCCGAACATCCTGGCTACCTATAACCCGAGCGTCGGCAAGCCGAACATAGCGTATTTCCCCAGCGACGTTCGCTTGCCGGGCGCGGAAGAGTTCGACGCTATATTCGAACACACCATCGCCGCAAACACGGCGATTTCGCTCTCGTATATCGGAAGTATTGGCCGCTTTCTTCCCATTGGTATCGACACGAATCTCCCAGCCGTTTCCACCCTCAGCTATACGGTGAACGGTGGCCCGGCGAACGGTCAGACGGTGACGTATCCGTTTTTCGCCGGAGCCCGCCCGAACGCGAGCTACCAGAAGATGGTGGAATACTGTTCGTGCGTTACATCGCACTACAACGCGTTTGTGGCGCAGGTTAACCGTCGGTTGACGAACAGCCTGCAATTCAATTTCAGTTACACCTATTCGCACGGAACCGATGATGGCGCATCCTCAAGCGCGGCGATCACCAGCAACGGGCCCGTGAATCCTCAAAATCTGGCGCAGGAGGAAGGGACATCGTATCTGAACGTGCCGAATCGCTTCGTGGGGACGCTGGTCTGGATGCCGTCTTACTTCTCCGCGTCGTCGAATATGGCTGCGCGGACGGCACTGGCGGGGTGGGAGATTTCTCTCAACCAGACCGCACAGACCGGCACGCCGTTTAATGGGACCGTCTCCGGGAATGAACCGTCCGGCTTGAATGCGACGGTGAGCGCGGGTGGACCGACGGGCGCGGGAACTTCGACGCGCGCGTTTTTTCTCCCGAAATACGGCTATACGCTCCCGGCGACGGTCAACACCGACCTGATGCTGGCGAAGAATTTCCGGCTCACAGAGGCCGTGAAATTCCAGCTCTCCGTGCAGGCCTTCAATTTGTTTAACCACCGGGACTTCACGGCGGCGTCAACGACGGCCTACACGGTCGGTGGGACCGCAGCCGCTCCGACTCTGACGTACAATTCGTCGTTTGACACGCATGGGGCGCTTACGGCAGCGAACAACGGCGTTTTCTTCACCGCGCGCCAGTTGCAGTTCGGGGCCAAAATTACTTTCTAGGCGATTAAGAAAATTCCGCCGTCTTCGGGATTGCGAGCACGGCAATCTTGGAGGCGGCGGTTTTTCTTTTGGCGGATTGCTGCGCGAGGAGGTTATTTGCGGAGCTGGCGATAGAGATCGTTGGCGGCGCGAAACTCCTGCTCGAGTTCCTTGGATTTCAAATTTTGCTGCAAATGTTCGATGGCTTGGCCGAGGCGGTTGAGTGCGCGCGCTACATTGTCACTGTTAGCGACGAGAATGTCGCGCCAGACGCTGTAGGGGCTGCCGGCGAGGCGAAGCGTATCGTGCAGGCCGGGACCTGCGAGGGCGAGAGGGAAGCCCGTCTCGTCCGATTCGTCTTGGATAACTTGCGCTAATGCGATGGAGAGAAGCTGGGGCAGGTGTGAGACGATGCCGACGGACCAGTCGTGCGTCTCGGCATCGCACCAGATGACGTGCGCGCCGATGGCTTCGGTGAGCGCCGCAAAATTCCTAGTTCGTTCGTCAGCGTTATTCACATTTGCGATCAGGGCGTAGGGCGCGCCTCTGAATAGATCGGCGTCTGCGCTGTCGATGCCCGAGTTTTCCTTTCCCGCCATCGGATGACCGCCGACGAAGAGCGACGGCTTATCGCGAAAACATTCGCGCGCGGCCTGCTCGATCAGTACCTTCGTGCTGCCCGTGTCACTGACAAGCGCGCCGGAGTCCGCTGCGGCGGCGATGGGGGCGAGCGATTTGACGATTCCACTGACGGGCAGGGCGACATAAACCAAATCGGCGCCGCGAACCGCCGACGCGAGACCGTTTGCTTTCTCCTGCACGGCGCCGCGCGAGAGAGCACAATCGAGCGAAGCGGAATCGCGATCCCAGCCGATGGTTTCGATTGAAGGGAATTTCTTGCGAACGGCGAGGCCAAACGACCCGCCGATGAGGCCCGTGCCGATGACGGCGATGCGACGAAAAGGAACGCTGTCTGCCATCGCCGTCGTCCGCCGCCAGGGCGCTACTTCTTGCCTCCGGCCGCGGTTGCCTCTTGCTTGAGCCATGACATCTGGCTGCGCAACTCGGCCCCCACCTTTTCAATTGGGTGATTCTTGTCGCGCTCGAGCAGCTTGTTGTACATCGGGCGGCCAGCTTGCGTTTCAAGAATCCACTCCTGCGCGAACTGGCCCGTCTGGATTTCCTTCAGGATTTTCTTCATGGTTTCGCGGACGCGGTCGTCAATCACACGTGAGCCGCGAGTGATATCGCCGAACTTGGCCGTTTCGCTGATGAAATGATGCATCTTGGCGATGCCGCCTTCGTAGATCAGATCGACGATCAGCTTCACTTCGTGCAGGCACTCGAAATAGGCGGCCTCGGGCTGATAACCGGCGGCGACGAGTGTTTCCCATCCGGCCTGGATCAATTCGCGAAGGCCGCCGCAAAGGACGACTTGCTCGCCGAATAGGTCCGTTTCAGTCTCCTCGGCGAAAGTGGTCTGCATCACGCCGGGACGCGTGCCGCCGATGCCGTGCGCGTAGGCAAGCGCGCGATCAAAGGCTTGGCCGGTTGCGTCCTGGTGGATCGCGATGAGGCAGGGCACACCCTGGCCCGCCTCGAATTGACGCCGTACCAGCGCGCCGGGGCCCTTGGGGGCGATCATCGCAACGTCAAGATTGGCGGCGGGAACTATTTGGCCGTAATGGATATTGAAGCCGTGTGAGAAAAGCACGAGCGCACCCGGCTTGAGATTGGGCGCGACTTCGTTTTTATAGATCGCGGGCTGCGCCATGTCCGGCGGGAGCATCATCACGACGTCGCTGCCTTTGGCGGCGTCGGCGGGCGAAAGGATCGCCCAGCCGTCCTTTTCAGCCTGCTTGGCGGAGGGGCCTCCTGGACGCAAACCGACCACAACGTTTAAGCCGCTGTCGCGCAGGTTCATCGCATGCGCGCGTCCCTGGCTGCCGTAGCCGATCACGGCGATGCGCTTGCCATCGAGCGCCTTGGGCTTGGCATCGGCTTCGAAGAACATTTTTGCCATTCAAAATCTCCTTAATTTCCGATTGCTACGAGAAGTCGCATTTGTGCTGGTTGTAGAAAGCTTCGTCCTAATTTCCATCAGTTGCGATTCTCGACATGCGACGCGCGCAGCGCAATCCCCGCAGCGAACACAATACGCGCATTACCCAGCCTAAGCTGTTCAAAGGGCACCAACCATATTAGAGATCGAGCGGCGGGTGTCAAGGATCTGTTCAGCCGGATTCAGCCGGAGGAAGAGGACAGCGAGAACGGGGAGTTTACATGATTTAGCGCGTGTTTGTAACGGCTGCGCTGTATGGAGGCGAATTTCCCGCGGCGGCTAAGCTGAAAAATGCCTCAGCGAGTTGCCGTTGCGAGAAAACGAACGATTCGAGACCGATGTACCCAACAGGTTGGACCGGCTGCCATGGAGCCGCTGGCATTGGCTCATCGTGATCGGCCTGGGAACCACATGGATTCTCGACGGCCTTGAGGTCACGCTCGCGGGCGCCATCGGCGGCGTGTTGAAAGAAAGCCTACATATTTCCGACGCGCAGGTCGGGATGACCGCGACGTTTTATCTGATCGGCGCGGTAACGGGCGCGCTCGGATTTGGCTATGCGACAGACCGGCTCGGGCGCAAGAAACTTTTCACAGTCACGCTGCTCACCTATTTTCTGGCGACGGCCGCGTCCGCACTCTCGTGGAATTTCTGGAGCTATTCGCTTTTTCGCGCGATCACCGGAATGGGAATCGGCGGCGAATATGCCGCGATCCATTGGGCGATCGATGAGCTGATTGCCGCGCGCGTTCGCGGCCACGTCGATTTGACGATCAATGCGACCTATTGGATCGGGGCTGCCATTGGCTCGGCGGCGACGATTGTGCTTTTGAACGGCAAATTCATTGCACCAACGCTGGGCTGGCGCTTTGCGTTCGGAATCGGCGCGACGCTCGGATTAGTCATCATTTTTATTCGTCGCTACATTCCGGAAAGTCCGCGCTGGCTGATGACGCATGGCGACAAGGAAGACGCAGAGCAGGTTGTACGGGAGGTTGAAAAGGAAGTGAGAGAGATGACCGGCACGGAACTGCCAGCGCCGGAAGCCCGCTCAGCATTTGCGTGCGGTTTCATACTCCGTGGCACGAGATTTGGGAGGCGATGGTTCATACGCACGGTACGCGGTCGTTGCTGGGATTATCGCTCATGGCGGCGCAGGCGTTTTTCTACAATGCGATCTTTTTCACGTACGCGCTGCTGCTGATCCGTTTTTACGGCGTGCCCGCCGGACACGTGGGATATTATCTTCTGCCGTTTGCGGCCGGAAATGCGATGGGGCCCTTTCTGCTGGGCAGATTGTTTGACACGATCGGCCGGAAACCAATGATCATCGGTACGTATGCGCTGGCGGGCGTTCTGCTCGCCGTCACAGGCTGGCTGTTTCAGGTGGGCATATTGAGCGCGCTAACGCAGACGATTGCCTGGAAGGTAATTTTCTTCATTGCGTCGTGCGCGGCGAGCGCGGCCTACCTCACCGTGAGCGAAATATTTCCGTTGGAGATTCGCGCTCTGGCGATTTCGATCTTTTACGCGTCGGGCACTTTGATTGGGGGCGTTGGTGCGCCGGCGCTATTTGGAGTGCTGATTGGGACAGGTTCGAAGATGATCGTCGTGTGGGGATATCTGTTTGCTGCGACTCTGATGATTGGCGCGGCGGCGATGGAATGGAAATTCGGCGTGAAGGCGGAGCGGCAGTCGCTGGAGAGCATTGGCGCACCGCTGGCAAGTTCACGGTACACGAGGTAGGCAAGGACCCACCACAAACGAGCGCTAATCGGCGTTCGCGGAGAGCTGGTGCGATGCGTCAGGCGGCTCTGACGATTGGGTGGTGGGACGGGGGAGGATGACGAAAATGCGTGTACCTGACGAATCGGAAGTGACGTTGAAATTGCCGTGAAGTTGGTGAACGCGCTCACGCATGCCTCGGAAACCGACGCCGGCGCCCCCGGCACGAATTTCCATGAGCTTTTCGGCAGAAATTCCCTTGCCGCTGTCCTGAATTTCCAGATGAATCTGCTTGTCGTTCAGTCCGATTCGAATCAGACCGCTTTTGGCTGCCGCATGTCGATGAATGTTTGTGAGCGCCTCCTGGACGATTCGGAAAAGCGCCATTTCAATATCGTCGGGGAATCGTTCGAAGTCCGCATCGACTTCCAGCCGCATATCGATGCCGCTGCGAGCGTTGAAGCCATCCAGATACCATCGCAATGCGCCCGCGACGCCAGTCTCATCGAGCATCGGCGGATGCAGCAAATAGGAAGCGGTACGAATTTCCTGATTGAGCTGCAGCGTTAGGCTCTGCACCTCTTCCATCTTCTTATACAATTCGGGAATCTCTCTTTTGAGGCGTTCGGCGATGATCGCTTCCTGGATGCCGAGCACCGTCAGCGTTTGGCCTGCGCTGTCATGTAATTCGCGTGCAATGCGGCGGCGCTCGGCATCTTGCGTCTGCAAGAGGCGTTGCGAAAATTCGCGCACGAGTTCGGATTGCGCGAGCACCTCAAGATTGCGTTTTTCGAGCTCGCTTGTACGAACCCGGACCTCGGCCTCGAGAGATTCGGCAAGTGAACGGTAGGCCTCTTCGGCGCTCTTACGAGCTGTGATGTCGATTGAGACGCCGTCAAACCGCTTCGGCTGGTTCGCGGAGTCATAGAAAGCACGGCCCATTGCACGGACCCATTTTTGCCGGCCGTGGGCAGCGACGGTGCGGTACTCGACGTCGTAAGGCGCGTTCGTCGCAATGGACACTTCGACCGCGCGGCGCGTGGGTTCGCGGTCCTCGGGATGCAAGCGCTCGTAAAACGCCTCAATCGTGACTTCCGCGTCCTCCGGCAGCCAGAAGTGCTCCTTGACCGTTTTATCCCACTGCAGTTTGTCAAAGGGCAAATCGCAGAACCAGAAGCCGAGCTGCGCAGCTCCGGCGGCGAACTTGAGGCGGTCGTCCGACGCGGCGATGGCCGCACGCGCGTGGACGATCTGTGTAATGTCGCGAAAATAGCAGACCACACCGTTCGTTCCGTCCGGCAAAGGGATGCGATCTACGCGCCATTCGTAATATTGCGTGGCCCCGCTCTCAGGGTCCACAGTGGGATCCTCGTCCACTTGATGCGACTCGCCTGTCTCCAAGGTATGGCGGAAGACGTTCACGATTTGGAGGGCTCGCTCTTCCGGGACAAGCAGACGGATCAGTTCGCCGAAATCGCGGCCGATCAGGTCAGGTATTGTTTTGAAGACGGGGCGCGCAAGCGGGTTCAACTGGCGAACGCGAAACGATGAGTTGAGGACATAGATGCCGAGTGGTGCCTGATTGAGAAGGGTTTCGTATTCGGCCGTAAGTTGCTGTTGCTTCCGCTTCGCTTCCTGCCGCGTGTGATGGAGCTTCACCTGTGCCTCGACGCGAGCCGTCAATTCGCGCGCGCTGAATGGCTTCACGAGATAATCGTCCGCGCCGGCGTGGACGCCTTCGAGTTTGTTTTCCTCGCCTGCTCGCGCCGAAAGGAGAATAAATGGGGTGTCTTGCAGCGCCGGATCGGCACGCAGTTCGCGCAACAGGCCGTAACCATCCAGCCTCGGCATCATCACGTCGCTGAGTATGAGATCGGGAGCGCGCTTGCGAGCCACGGCGAGAGCTGCTTGGCCGTCAGCCACGGCACTTACGTTGAAGCGCTCGCTGAGCAGCCGAACAATGTAGTGACGCATGTCCGCATTGTCGTCCGCGACGATAACGTGAGGACGGTCGGCAATTCGATTGTCGGCTCGCGGGGCAGTCACGGCCGTCAATTCGCCGCGGCCGGGCAGCATGTCCTGTCTGGTCTGATCATCCGGCAGCCAGCGCAGTGCCTCGTCGACAAATGGCATGGCACCGGCGGCCGCAGAACGGATCGAAGTATTAGCGCCAGTTCGCTCGGGCGGCAGATGCTCTTTGCCGAGAGGCAAGCTGACGGTGAATGTAGTTCCGCGGCCTAACGCGCTTTCAGCGCCAAGGGTGCCACCATGCAGCTTCACGAGTTCCTGGACGAGCGCGAGGCCGATTCCGCTGCCCTCGTGCGTGCGGCTGCGACTCGTTCCGATGCGATGAAAGCGCTCGAACAGGCGGGGCATTTGCTCGGCCGGAATTCCGACACCGGTATCGCGTACCATCAACTCGACGGAATCGCCGGCGCGTTGCACGGAGACGGCGATCTCGCCATCGAACGTGAATTTAAATGCGTTCGATACCAGATTCAGCACGATTTTTTCCCACATGTCGCGGTCCACATACACCTGCTCGGGGCCCGGCTCGCATTCGATGCGAAGCTGTAAACCGGCGCGGTCTGTGGCCGAACGAAACGCACTGGCAAGTTCCGCGGTGAACGTCGCGAGGTCGGTCGCTTCATAGTTCGCCTGCATGCGGCCCGCCTCTATGCGTGAGAAGTCGAGCAGCGTATTCACTAGGCGCAGGAGCCTCGCCCCGTTGCGGCTGACCATTTCCAATTGTTCGCTAACCGCCGGAGAGAGTCGATCGGCGCGGCCGGTCAGCAAATCGTGCACCGGGCCCAGCATCAGGGTGAGCGGAGTGCGAAATTCGTGGCTTACGTTGCTGAAGAACACCGTCTTGGCGCGATCGATTTCGGCGAGCGCCTCGGCGCGCTTGCGCTCCTCTTCATACGCGCGGGTGTTAGCTATCGTGGTAGCGATTTGCGTCGACATCAACTCGAGAAAATTGCGATAGTTTTCGTCAAATTGAAGGCGCGCGCTGATCCCGACGATCAGAAAACCGGCGAGTTGATGAGGGATCGTTGAGCGGATGGGAACAACGGCAGCGGCGTTGGGAGGGTCCGGCCAGGGGCCTTGCGGCACCGTTTCGAATTTTGCAACCAGGTTTTCGACCAGTTGAGTTTCTTCGGTCTCGAGAACCTTGAGAATCGGCCAGATATCCTCGGATCCCGGTCGCAAACGAATCGATTTGGGACAACCATGGTCTCTCAGGTCGACGCCCGTGCCGCAAGCCAGATGGGTCGTTTCCCCCTTTTCGTCGGCGACATACAACAGGACAAAGGGCACGTCCTTGGGATGGCGCGAAAGCGTCTCTGCGGCAATCGTACAAGCTTCCTGTGTTGACTTGGGCTCGACGGATCGTGCACCAAGGTCCCGCAAAACGACGATGCGGCGTTCTCCAATGACCTTTTCAGTGATCTCATGCACGGTGGCAAGCACGCCACCAATGCCGCCGGGCGCAGTTTCATCCGGCACAGGGCTATAGGCGATGGTGAAATGCGTTTCTTCCCAGAAACCGTGCCGCTGGAGCTCCAATGAGATGTCTTCCATCCATGTCGCCGGCCCTCCATGGAATGGCGTTTCGATCAGCGGCTTTAACACGTGCCAGATTTCCTGCCAGACGTCTTTAACTGGCTTACCGAGAGACGAGGGGTGTTTTACGCCGAGGATTGGAATGTAGGCATCGTTGTACAGGCTGCAGAATTCAGGTCCCCACCACAAAAGCTGCGGGAATCGGTTTGCCAGCAGGAAATTTACCATCATCCGTAGAGTTGGCGACCAGGTCGTGACAGCGCCAATGGGAGTCTTGGCCCAGTCCGTGCGTGCAATGAGCTGCGCCATCTCGCCGCCCAGCGATAAGGATGGCGAAGCGGCGTCGCCTTCGGAGCGCGACTGGGCTGAGACTCCGGTTGGCAAGCTATCGAAAAGCCGAACGATTGCAGGAATGAGATCCTGGCCCAGCGACGCTTTTGCGATGAAACCGTGCGCGCCTGAGCTGGCTGCTTGGCGTGCAACGACCGGGGCATCGTTCTGGCTGACGATGATTATCTTCGTGTCCGGCCAATCGCGGCGGATTGCCCGAGTCGCTTGCAGACCGTCCATCAGCGGCATGCTCACGTCCATCAAGATCGCGTCGGGACGAAGCTGCTTCGCTTTTTCGATCGCGTCGTTGCCGTCAAAGGCTTCGCCGCAGATGGAGTACTCGGCGTGCGTGGCGAGCAAAGAGCGCAAACCGCGCCGGACGGCCGGATTGTCGTCAACTACGAGGATTCGCAATGGCATAAATACGAGGATTGCGTCTTGAAACGAGAACAACACAACAGAAAAACGCCACCAGCTATAACTACCGGCCCGGCCAATGGGAAAACGCTTCATCTTAAGTTGTTGGTTTGGCAAGCCCTATACGGTGTTTCCTGTATCAAAGGTCTCACGTCTGAGGCATGCTGCGTCCGGATTCGGGTAGAATTTCAAACCTATGGACGAAATGAACCTGTATTCGTTGATCGGCGAAAGAGGGTTTGCCCGGCTGGTAGCCGCATTCTACCGGCAGGTTCCGCAAGACGATATTTTGGGACGCATGTATCCGCCGGAGGATCTCGCAGGGGCTGAGGAGCGACTGCGCGATTTCCTGATTGGACGATTCGGCGGACCGCAACGTTATATCGAGCGGCGAGGGCATCCGCGGCTGCGGATGCGGCATGCGCCTTTCCATATCGATCAGGCGGCGCGCGATCGTTGGATGGCGCTGATGGATAGGGCGTTCGCGGAGGCGGCTTTGCCGGCAGAGGCGGAGGGGTTTTTGCGCGAATTTCTGTCGCAGACCGCCACATTTATGATAAATCAGGCGGGCTGATCCAAACGCCGCCGCTTTCTGCGGGCGGGATGTGTTTGGAGCGGAGGCTGACGTCGATGAACAGGCGGGAATTGCTGAAAATGTCGTCTGCGGCGCTGCTTCCGGGCGCGGCGCTTCGCGATGCGGCCGCGCTGGGTGCGATCCGGCAGGTCGAGCGTTGGAACGTTTTTGAGTTGGCGCTCGATAGGGGCCCGCCGCGGGGAATCCGTTTCTCGATGTGACCTTTGGGGCTACGTTTGAAACCGGGAATCGCAAAGTCACGTGCGCGGGGTTTTACGACGGCGACGGCAAATACAAAGTGCGATTCATGCCGGACGAAGCGGGCGCGTGGGTTTATAGGACCGCCAGCAATCGCGCTGAGCTGAACGGACACGCCGGGAGTTTTGAGTGCACAGCGGCGCGCGAGGGTAATCACGGGCCGGTGCGCGTCCGCGACGGATTTCACTTCGGCTACGAAGACGGAACCGCGTACGTGGAATGCGGAACGACGTGCTATGCGTGGGCGTTCCAGCCGGAAGAGACGCAGCGGCAGACCATCCAGACGCTGCGGGCATCGCCATTCAATAAGCTCCGAATGTGCATTTTCCCGAAATGGTATCGCTACAATCGCAGCGAGCCGCCGATATATCCGTTTCCGCGAACAGGCGACGCGAACGATTTTTCCACGTTCAATACAGCCTACTTTCAGCACTTCGACGAATTGATCGGACAATTGCGTGCGATCGGCGTGCAGGCCGACCTGATTCTATTTCATCCTTACGATAAGTGGGGCTATTCGTCGATGCCGGCGAATGTGGACGACCGCTATTTGCGGTACGTGATCGCGCGATATGCGGCGTACCGGAATGTGTGGTGGTCGCTGGCAAACGAATTCGATCTGCTCAAGGCGAAGAACAATTCGGATTGGGACCGTTTTGCGAGGATCGTCACGGAGGAAGATCCGTACGGGCATTTGCGGTCCGTGCATTATTCGCGCGTGATGTACGATTACAGCCGCGTGTGGTGCACCCATGCAGGCGTGCAGTCGTACGCGTTCGAAGAGGCGTCTGATTGGCGGATGGATTGGAGCAAGCCGGTCGTCTTCGATGAGTGCCAATACGAGGGAAATATCCCGACGAACTGGGGAAGCATCACGGGCGATGAACTCGTGCGCCGCTTCTGGCTCGCAGCGGCGCGGGGCGCTTACTGCGGCCATGGCGAGACGTATCTCGATCCGAACGACGTGCTCTGGTGGTCCAAGGGCGGCGTACTGCGCGGAACGAGTCCGCCCCAGATCGCCTTTCTTCGCAGGCTGCTGGAAGAGATGATCGCGGTCGGCCCGGGGCCGATTGGATTCACCTTTGAAAGCGCGTCGTTCGGAACGCGCGCCAGGCGAGCGAATAACTACGTTGTCTTTGTCTATTTTGACGTGCATTCACCGGCGCAGGCCTCGATTGATCTGCCTGCCGGAGTCACGTATCGAGCGGAATATATTGACTCGTTGAAAATGACACGAACTCCTCTGGGCGATAGTTATTCCGGCACTGCGGACTTGAAGCTGCCGGGTACGCCGTTCGGTTCGGTATGGTTTTACCGCAAGGCATAAGGGATGACGCGGAATCGGCGGTCGACTGGAGATTGAAATGAAAATTGGCGCGATCTCGTATCTTTGGGCGGAAGAGTTTGGAGCGGAGCACTTTGGGATTCTGCCGCGGCTAAAAGAAGCGGGTCTCGACGGCATTGAAATCGGTATTCTGGCTCCCAAGTCGTTTCCAGCGAAGGCCATTCGCCGCGAACTCGAAAAGACCGGACTCGAGTGCACCGCCTGCGCGGTGATTCCGCAAGGCGCGAGCCTCATTTCCGATGACGCCGAGCAACGGCGGAAGGGACGCAAACACGTGGAAGAGTGCGTCAAGCTCGCCGCGGACGCAGGCTCGCGGATATTGGCGGGGCCGATGTACTCCCCTGTGGGATATTTCTCGCGAAAGCGTCGAACGTCTGACGAATGGAACTATGGCGTGGAAAGTTGGCAAGAACTTGCGCCAATCGCCGCAAAGAACGGCATTCCGATCGCCATTGAGCCGCTAAATCGCTTCGAGACCTATTTCCTCAACACCATCGCGGATACGGCGAAGTTCTGCGACGAGATAGGCAGTCCGGATGTGGGACTTTTGGCCGATACGTTTCACGCGAATATCGAAGAAAAGTCGATCGGGCAAGCGCTGCGGGAGGCCGGCAGGCACCTGAAGCATATCCACACCTGCGAAAACGATCGTGGAACTCCGGGAAGCGGAAACGTCAACTGGCAAGAGTTTTTCGAGACGGTGAAAGCCATCCATTACGATGGTTGGATGGTGATCGAGAGTTTCAGCTTCAGCATGGGGCAACTGGCCGCGGCGGCTTCTATTTGGCGCGATATAGAGCGCGAGCCGGAGGCGGTCGCATTCGATGGTCTGGAATTTTTGCGAAAAATGCTTGCGGCCTGAACAGGTCTAACGGCGAATGATGGAAAGCAGCGCGGCAGGCTTGATCGGTTTCGCCAAAATTTCGAATTCGTGCCCGCGCTGGCGCGCCTCTTTGATTAGGTCAAGCGTGGCGGCCTGACCGGAAAATAAAATCACGCGGCAGTTCGGGAAAAGCGCGCTGATCTGGACTCCCACCTCAATGCCGTTGAGACCTGGAAGAATTACGTCGCTGAGCACGATATGCGGATTGAAAATGCGCGCCAACTCAATGGCGCCGTCACCGGTGGAAGCGGCCATTGCTTCATAGCCTTCGCCCTTCAAAATCTCAACGAGCGTGCTTGCAATTCGGGACTCGTCGTCCACAACGATTACTCGCCTGCCCCGAGCGCTGCTCGCCGGCGCGCGCGAGTCCACCGGTCCGTCGAAGTGTGGAAAATCCGGTGGAGGTGCCTCAGGAAGCGGAAACAAGATGCCAACGGATGTTTGCATCATACCGAGGCAGTTACTCCATTCTCAGGGGTGCCGCCAATCGGGGGCCGGACGGCGGGTTGATCCTGCGGCAAAAACACTGAAAAAACCGTCCAGCTCCTATCATGATCGACTCTGCTGCGCACGTGAATATGCCCGTTGTGCTTAGCCACTAAATTTTGCGTGAGCCAAAGGCCCAGACCTGTACCGACATCTTTTTTCGTGGTGTAAAACGGCTCGAAGATCTTTATCATGTCCGACTTTTCGATTCCGCAGCCGTCGTCCATAACACTAACACGAACTCCCGGCGCGTTTCCAGAGGCCCCGTCGCGTACGCTTGACGTCTTGATGCTGAGATGCCCCCCTGGCTGCATTGCCTCGATCGCGTTGGCAATAAGGTTGGCGAAAATTTGCCGCAGCTCGCCCGGATAACCGACGATTCCCGCGCCCGTTTCATATCGTTCCTTTATCGCAATATTCTTGAATTGAAGCTTGCGGCTGTAAAGCTCGAGCACCTCATGCAGGACGTCCGCGATATTGACGCGCACCGGGGTAGTCGTATCGCGATAGAAGCCCAAGGTGTGCTTGGTGATTTCAGCAATGTGATCGAGCTCCTGGTCCGCAATGGCCAAGTACGATTCGGATTTTCCGGGATTCTTTCGCGCCAGATAAATGAGGTTGGTGAGCGCTTCGAGCGGATTATTAATCTCATGCGCAATGCTGGCGGCGAGGCGCCCGGTGGCGGCGAGTTTTTCCGTCTGGCGAAGCGCCTCTTCCGACCGGCGCTGCTCAGTAACGTCGGTGTTCGTGCCGAACCAGCGAACGACCTTTCCCGCGCTGTCAGAAACCGGTACGGCAATTGTAAGGAAATCGCGGAAGGTGCCGTCTTTGGCTCGCAGCGGGAAAATCATCGTGAACCGCTGTCCCGTCTTTATGGAAGCGGTCCATTTTTCCATCACCTCCGGCAGACGCACCGGATCGTGAACGGACTGCCATCCCCACCCCATCATCTCTTCGGGTGAAGTGCCCGTGTAGTCGTACCAGCGCTGGTTGTACCAGGTGATAGCTCCATCGGCTTCCGCAATCCACGTCATTTGGGGAAGAGAATCGGCCAAAGTGCGGAACTGCCGCTCGCTCTCCTGCAGAGTTGTATCGCGAATCTGTATTTCCGAGAGCATCTCGTTAAACGAACCGATGAGAAAGGCGATTTCGTCTTCGGTCGCTATCGGTGTGGCTCGCAAAGCGTAATTACGGTCGCGTGAAATAATGCGCGCCGTTTCCGAAAGTTCGATCACAGGTTCAGTGATCTTGCGCTGCCAGACGCGTGAGGCGAGCAACGCTCCGATCAGCGAAACCGCCAGAATGGCACCCAAAATAATGGCGTATGTTCCGGCGCGGCTGATCAGCCCCTGCAGGTCGGAGCGAATGTAAACGGTGCCGACGTTCTTGCCGTCAAACACGATGGGGCGCACAAGGTTGGCGCGCCAATTCGCGAACCAATGCGATTCGACCGTTAAAGTGGGCAGAACGGGGAGCGTCTCCAGCTGACCCTTCGTGTCACGCCAATACCCGGCGAAAAACCGGCCCGTCGGTGTATAGATGCCGGCGTATGTGATATGCGGCGAGGCCTGCAAAGCAGCGAGGGTCTTCTGCGCCGACGAACTGTCGTTAAAAATCAGGGCCGAAGCGGCATTCGACCCGATGATCTGTGCCTGAATCGACAGGTCGTTATCGATGTTTAGCCGGAAGCTGTTTACTTCATACGCGAGAAACGCGAGGCAGGCCAGGACCACAGCGGCGGCGCTCACCATGATGTTGAGCACCGTAATCCTTCGCGCCAGAGACCCGCGCACGCTGGGCATTTTAGGTAACATCGTCATGCGCCGGGCAAAGGACTCCTGCACTTTGGCCGTTTTGGGCATCATTGATTTGCCCCCGCCGCAGGCGCGCCTCGAACGGCTGCCGCAACCTTCAACAATTGCGAACTCATGGTGAGCCCCACCTGCTTGGCCGTGCTCACGTTGATCTCGAAGCGCACACGATCATCCTGGACGACGAACTGAATCATGCCTCCGAGCGCGACGAAGCCGGGTGCGTCGCTTACCGTGAGCACAGGCGTTTTTCTGAGGCGATTCAGAATTTCCTCGATGCGTGCGTCTTCCGAAGCGCTAATAAATAAGATGCGGCAATGCTTTGCGTCGTCGATTGTGTCGATGCGGTCGGCTTTTAGAGGCGCCTTGCCTATCGTTTCGCCTGCGATGGTGTTGTCGAGCGTTTGTGCAAACGGGTCCCGTCCCATCACACATATGTAAAAGGGTTCGGTCGGCGAGGATGTCGCGGGCCATTGCACGAATTTGCCGAACTGATAGAGATAGACGGCCTCGACATCGTATTGGGTCGGTCGTCCCTGTCGCGCGGCGAGCAAAGCGAGTGGCAGGAAGAGGCAAATGGCACCGATGAATCGAATCTGCAGGAATTCGTGTCGGATGCTCGCGGAAATCAGCGAAAAGGATGACGCAAGACGAAGGAAAGCGGCGCGCGAGCGCCTAGGCGGCACACTTCCGCGCTTCACGGCTGCAAGTCGCGTCGCGGGCGGCATAGCTCCTTTAAGTGAAAGCCTTCACCGCGTCCAGAAGCTCACGGGTAGCGCGGCCCTTGAGTATCCAGCGGTCGGCGATGCCCACGATCTCGCCCGGCAACTCGCCGTAGCCCGAGAGCATGATGATCGGAACCTTTGGATTGATTTTTTTCATCTCGTGCGCTGTGGCCGTACCATTCATGGGGGCCATCCAATAATCCAAAATCACCAGATCGACTTTATTCGCCTGAAACAGGTCGAGGCCTTCCTTGCCAGAGTGCGCCTCGATCACGTGATAGCCCTCCGACTCCAGCAAGAGCTTGCGTGCCTGCAGAGCCGCGGTTTCGTCGTCGATGCAGAGGATGGTCGCCATGAATTCCCGAACTTGAGCTGCGAGCTGCTTCACCGCAAAGGGATAGCAGGCTGGGCCCCACAGGACTCGCGCCTTTCCGCACGCACGGCTGACGCAGTTTCCTTCGAGGGCATCGAATTTTAGGCAAGCACGAAGGGCTGGTTGGCCGGCTTGTAGATTTTAAAAGCGCAGAGTTGTGTTGAGTTCACCCCCCACAGCGGCACTTAAATCTTACTCACTGCTCGCGATCCTAACAAGGCTTTCGCGCAAATTGACCGAAGAAAGTCCGTCTGCATATAGTTCAGCTTGCCGAAACCCGCAATACATGGTTCTCCGTACCGACGTCCGCACGGAAGCGATGCGCACTGACGCTACCTTGATTTGTAAACACGTCAGCATCTTCGGCTGCGCGTGCGTGTCAAAGACGATATTCTTGTTGTTGACGAACCCATGCGCGATTCGGTATTTTCTGCCACTTCGAACCGGGGAACGATGAAGATCCTTTTTGTGGCCTCTGAAGGCCTGCCCTACTCAAAGACGGGCGGCCTCGCCGATGTGATCGAAGGCCTGCCGCACGCTTTGCGCGACCTGGGCCATGATGTCGCCGTTCTGCTGCCACGCCATCGAGGCAATAAAGCCGGCTCCGTGCTTGTTTCCAGCGTCACGATTGCCTTGGGCAATCAACTGCGGTTTCCGGCAATCGTTGAAGGCAAAGCCGTCAATGGAGTGCGCTACTTTTTTGTCGACGATCCGGAGTATTTCGATCGGCCGCACCTCTATGGCGATCGCACCGGCGACTATCCTGACAACGCCGAGCGCTTCGCGGAGTTTTCCCGCACGGCAATCGAATTCGTCAAGCGGGTCTGGCTGCCGGACGTAATCCATTGCCACGATTGGCAGGCGTCGCTCATTCCGGTTCTTCTGCGCACTCAGCACGCCACTGATCCTGCCGTGCGCTCGCTGCCGTCGGTGCTGACGATTCACAATCTCGCATACCAAGGTGTCTTCCAACGCGAGGCGCTGGATGCGATCGGCCTGCCGCCGCAGCTCTTCACAATGGATCGCCTGGAATTTTACGGTCGCATGAACTATCTGAAGGGCGGCATCATTTACGCCGATTATCTGACGACGGTAAGCCGACGTTACGCAGAAGAGATCAAGACGCCCGAATATGGAGCAGGTCTCGAAGGTGTGATTCGCAGTCGCGGCGAGCGCCTCGTTGGCATACTCAATGGCGTCGATTATGCCGCCTGGAGCCCGGAGGCCGATCCGCTGATTGCGCAAAACTATTCGATCCACAACATGGCCGGGAAGATGGCCTGCAAGAAAGACGTACTTGCGCAGTTCAAGCTGCCGGAGGAAAATCTCGAGCGGCCGCTGGCAGGGATTATTTCGCGATTTGTCGATCAAAAGGGCTTCGATCTCTTCGCGGACATCGCCGAAAAGCTGGCGGGCGAAAATATGGCGATTATTGCGTTCGGGACGGGCCAACCTGCGTACGAAAAGATGTTCAAGGCGTTTGCGGAAAAGCATCCGGATAAAGTTGCGGTGAAGATCGGATTTGACAACACGCTCGCGCACCGTATTGAGGCCGGTTCAGACATTTTCCTGATGCCGTCGCGTTTTGAGCCGTGCGGTCTGAACCAGATTTACAGCCTGCGGTACGGTACGGTGCCGGTAGTGCGGGCCACCGGCGGCCTGGATGACACGGTGCAGAATTACGATCCGTCGAATAATCAGGGGACCGGCTTCAAATTCGAAGAGTACTCGGGCGAGCAGTTGCTGGATGCAGTCCGCCGTGCGCTGGCGGTTTATCGGGATCCCAAGCTTTGGCAGGTGATTCAGGCCAACGGCATGCTCAAAGATTTTTCCTGGAAGACATCGGCGGCTTCGTATGTCACTCTGTATGAAGCAGCCAAACGATCTCGAATCCCCCGCGTTGCGGGTACATCCAATAGACGTTAGCGCGAGAGGCTCAAAACGCTCGCGCTGCAAAGGATACTTACAGATATGGCAGAGAACATTCCAGCCGTAAGCGACGCCAGTTTCCAAGCTGACGTGATTGAGGCGAGCAAGTCGCAGCCCGTGATGGTTGATTTTTGGGCCGACTGGTGCCGGCCGTGCCACATGCTCACGCCGACCGTCGAGGAGATCGCCAAGGAGCACGCCGGGAAGCTTAAGGTCGTGAAGATGAACGTCGATGACAACATGAACACGCCTGGCAAGTTCAACATCCGCGGTATTCCCACGCTGCTTATTTTCAAGGGCGGGCAGGTGGCCGAGCAAGTCGTCGGCGCCGTACCGAAAGACACCATCGTCAAGGCGATCCAGAAGCACATCACGGCCTGACGAGACGCTGGAAACATCTGAATCGTTTATCGCTGAATCGAGGCGCTTGCCGCGGGCGAGCTCCTTATTTTTCGTAGCGGTCACCCTTGACCAAGGACTTTGCCGCGCCCGTGGGTTGCGCGTTTTGCTTTTTCTTTCTGGAGTCTGTTCGCTCCGCGAATAGCCTTGAAGTCGAAGGTGGCGCCGAAAAATCCTTTGTCGCTTTTCATTTATCGCGCGCTCCGCGTGCCATAATGCCTGCATGGCGAAACGGAAGATCTGTGCCTCCTGCGGCGAATCGTTTGAATGCGCCTCCCCGCAGTCCGGCTGCTGGTGCGAATCAATCATCCTGGACCGCGAAAAGCTCGCCGCGCTCCGCGAGCGTTACACCGACTGCCTCTGCCGTCACTGCATTACGAAGGAAGCGTCCATACCGCGCGAGTGATTTGCGTTTGGCTTGACGCGAACTCTCGATTTAGACACGCAAGCGCCTCGCGATGCATGCGAGCGCGGTGTAGTCCGCGAGCCTTATGTTGCGTTAAACCGGGAAATCGGGTGAAGGAATCGTCAGCGGAGCATTGGGGCCGAGCCGGGCGAAGGCGCGGTGACGTTCAGCGAAATGTCGATGTGCGCGGCGTCCCCAGGAACGGACGAAATAGTAGTTGATCGTGCCTGCGATTCCCGCGCTGATCATCGGAATGAGGAGGCCGACCGACTTCTCCGCGAATTCCGACCCCATTTTGCAGGCGACCTTATCCATCAGCTGTGGAATGAGCTTCTCTGCGGCTTGCTTTTCGAGAAACTCTCGACCGCAGTCGATTCCGGCAGCGCTGGCAGCGGCAATCCACAGGCCAGCCAGTTCCTCCCCCGTGGAAAATTCGAATCCATGAACCAGACTGAGCTTCTGCAGCATGCGCACGGTAATCGCGGCCAGGATCCCCATATCAGGCACGGTTCCCAGAAGGCCGCCGAGACCCAGCCCGGCCCCTTCGAGAGCTGCCGTTCGCGAAGACGACATTACGATATGTTCGGCCGCCGGTGTTACCACACTGTGATCGAGCGCGTGGATGTCCTGCCATTTTTGGATTGGCAGCCCGTACTTCACGCGAGCGGTTTCGAGGTATTTGTCCGGATCGACCTGCACTTGATCGTAGGCGCGACGCAGTCCTGCCCGCGCCGAGTGGTGAAGCAACTGCCCGATTTCTTCCATGCCCATGGCCATATCCTCCATTGGATGCTCTGAAAGCGGCAGCGCGTCGCCGGGGTTGCAGCGGCCGTCCTCGTACTATTCTCGCGCAAACTCTCGTTTGTGGCGATAGGTACGGTCTCTCCATTAGCGGCTTTCCGGCCATAGAAATATCGTCATACGCGGGCGACGTTCTCCGCTGGCGGCGGCCGGGGCTGTAAGTCTTTTCGGCGTGCCACTTTGGGCAAAGCGGCGGGGATTGGGCTTGTCAGTCCATAATTGTGGCGGAGACAATGAACCAGATGCCCGGAGGCGGCTCGTGCGCCGGGATTTCCCGCGATTGAAAGCGAGCCAGATAGGCCAACTGATGTACGAGCACGGATCCGGAAAATACGAACGCGACAATCTGAAAAGTACGGCGACCGCAACAAAAGACTCGGAGCGCCGCGGCGGAGATCGCCATTTGGTAATAGCTTCCGCAGAAATCGTGGAACTGAGTTCCGGCGCACGATTTTCGACACGCACTACGGATTTGGGGCCCGGCGGCTGCTTCGTCGATACGCTCACGCCGTTCCCTGTCGGTTCGAAAGTGCGTGTGACCGTTTATAAAACAGACTCGCGATTTGAGTCCCGCGGAGTGGTGGTCTATTCGCAAGCCGGTTTGGGAATGGGCGTGGCGTTTGAGAAATTAGAGCCGGGCCAGCGTGCGGCGCTGGACGCGTGGCTCGGCGAATTAACGCAGGGGAAGGTGGCCATTCCGGAAAGCAAGCGACCCGGGCAGAAATTGAAAGAACTTGCGACGGACCGGACCGCTCTTATCCGCCTCGTGCAACTCCTAATCAGCAAAGGCGTCCTGACGGAATCCGAAGGCAGCTCCGTATTTTTCGATCCCTTGATCTGAAGCGGTCAGTTCTAAGCGGGACGGGTATTGGGCATGAAGAAGAAACGCTTGGGCGAGGTTCTCCGTGAGCGCGGCCACATCTCGCCGGCCGATCTTACGAAGGCCATTGAAGAACAACAGGGTAAGCTCATCCATCTGGGAGAGCTGATGCTCCTAAGCGGAGCCGTGGCCAAAAAGGATTTGGGCGCCGCGCTAACGGAGGTCACGCGCGTCCCTTACATCGATTGCGACAATGTTGAGCCCGATCCTGAAGTTCTGAAACTCCTGCCACATGCTGTCGCCAGGCGTTGTTCCGTACTCCCGCTACACTGCCAGGGCAAAAAACTCGTTGTAGTGATGGCCGAACCGCAGAATCTGGCTACGCTTGACGAATTGCGTTTTACCACTGGCATGGATATCGTGACTCGCTTGGCCTTCCGCAGCGAGATTCAGGCTGCAGTCGATAAATGGTACGGTGCGGCTGAAAAGGCCGAAGCCACCGTCGCCGAGGCGATTGCGCCACCGCCCAATTCCGATCCGGGAATGGAATTCATTTCGTCAAGCTCGCTGCAACGCAATATCGATGCGATGCAGGAGATGCAGGCCGAGCTGATGCAGAAGAGTACGCCGGCCGTGCGGCTCGTGGCCTCGACAATCACCGCAGCCGCAAACAAAATGGCGAGCGACATTCACATCGAGCCGCAGTCGACCGATACGATCGTGCGTTTGCGCGTGGACGGCATGCTGCGAGACTTTCAGCGCATTCCTCGTTCGCTGCAAAACTCGCTCGTCTCGCGCATAAAGATCCTCGCCGACATGGACATTGCCGAGCGGCGCGCGCCTCAGGACGGCCGCTTCCTGGTAAAAATTGCTGGCCGCAAGGTTGACCTGCGGGTTTCGACGCTGCCCACACAATACGGCGAAAAAGTGGTGATGCGGCTGCTGGAATCCGACGCGCCGGCCCAGGCATTCTCGATGCTGGGCATTCCCGACGAAATCTGCCAACCGCTGCTGCGCATTCTTGCGCAGCCGCAGGGCATGCTCCTGGTGACGGGGCCGACGGGCTCAGGGAAAAGCACGACGCTTTATTCCTCGCTCAACCGACTTCGGAAGCCGACAGTCAATATCATCACCGTTGAAGATCCCGTGGAGTACGCGGTCCCGGGGCTGAACCAAGTGCAGGTGAACAACAAGGCCGGTTTGACCTTTGCCAACTGCCTTCGGTCCATCCTGCGCCAAGACCCCAATGTAATCATGATCGGCGAAATTCGCGATAAGGAGACGGCTGAAATCGCCATCAAGGCGGCGCAGACCGGGCATTTGGTGCTCTCTACGCTCCATACGAATGACAGTATCGCTGCTATGACTCGTCTCCTCGATCTTGGGGTTCCTGGATTTCAGATCGCCACTTCGGTGAGTGGGATTATTGCGCAGCGGTTGGTGCGCCGTCTTTGCGCCTGCCATGACGAGATTCCGGCCTCTCCAGAATACATTTCGCGGCTGCGCCAAGCGGGCGTGACGAACGCGCCCGACAAGCAAGCGATAGCGACGGGCTGCGACGAGTGCGATCTTACCGGCTATAAGGGCCGTATCGGAATCTATGAAATGCTCGTGCTAAACGACCAGATGCGCTCAGCTGTGCGCAATGGCAGCCGAAACGATGAGGTGCGAGCGTTGGCTCGCCAGAGTGGAATGAAGTTGATGCAGGAATATGCACTCCAAAGGGTTTGCGAGGGACTCACGACGCTGGAAGAAGTTCAGCGGGTTGTGCCGTTTGAGCCGATTCGGGCCATAGCATGCCCCTCTTGCCATCGAGAACTCTCGCCGGCTTTTCTCTTCTGCCCCTATTGCGGGAACAAAGCGGACGGAACTCAACAAGAGGGTGCGTTGGTTGAACAAGGGAGTTCAGTGTCATGACGACCGGTAATAATCACGGTAAAAAAGGTGGTTCGAGCGATCACGCCTGGGGCCCGCACCGAGCGGCGAAGCGGTTCTCGAGCTTACGGGACCTGTCGGTCACTTATGAAGGACATAGCGAGGACGTAATAACGAGGCCACCAGACATCAGCGTGCGGGGCATGTTTATCAATACGACGCGGGTCTTCCCGGAAGGCGCCGTTCTTAATGTGCGGTTCCGTTTGGCTATTTCCGGGCACGAGGTCCATTCCCGTGCGGAAGTGAGGTACTGCTTGCCGGGCGTGGGAGTGGGTGTCGAGTTCGTGGACATCTCGCAAAAAGACGTTCAAGCCATCGAACAAGAGATCGAAATCCGGGCAGAGATCGCTGAGAAATAGTCCTCTAAGACCTTCTTAATATAACGGATATCGCCGATCTAACCTGCCGTTTTATTAACAAAATCCGCTTTTACCAGTCTGCAACAATTTCCCACCTCAGGAAAATTCTCCCCACCCATGTAGGTAAAAGTCTACCCAAACTGTGGGGTAAACCATGTATTTTCAGTAGGCTGCTGCCTAGAGCACGCTGGCATGGTCCGTGCAGCGGATTTTGTAGGGGGAATTATGGGAGAACGCCGTAAAGCAAGAAGGTACGAGGTGTATCTGCCGTTGCAGGTCTGCGTGTCTCGCAAAAAGCCAGCCGAATTCCATACCGCCCAATTGCGGGACATTTCCCGGACGGGGATTTACTTCCACTCTGACCAGGCGATCGAGACGGGTGCAGGCATTGAACTCACATTTGCCCTGCCCACAGAGAAAGACCGTGGCAATTCCGTTCTGGTTCGCGCCAGTGCGAAGGCGCTGCGCGTTTCTCAACTCGACGACGAGGTGGCACCTGTCTATGGCGTTGCAGCGACGATTGACCGGATCGACTTCGTTCGCCCGGTCATGACCAACGCCGCTTAGTTCTTTCTGGTCCTCTCCCGGAGCTTTTCTCACCCTTCCTTGTTGGTGTGTAACCCGTTTTTGTATTAGTTCTTATTAACATTCGCGCAAGTCTGGCCGTCAAGCTAAGATTCTCCCGGATAAAACTCAGCCATGGACTATTGCGTCCGCTCTCATGCGGAGTTGAATGCCCTCCGTTTCTTGGTCTCTCGCGCGAGCGGCCTCTCCGACCCGAACGCGTCGAAGGGTGACTTTGAGGCTCTCCTCGATGAACTTTCCGATTATGTATGGACCAATCTGGAGCATCGCGTTGTCTATGACTGCCTGCGAACTGCGTTTCGAGCTCACATGGCTCCGTTGCGACAAGAAATGGCGTCAGTAGCCACGCGACTGGGCCATCCAGATGTGGATTGGCACTCCTATTTTGAACAACCAACCGAAAGCGCCGATATTGCTCATTTTACCCGCGGGCTTAAGAGAAACAGGCCCTAAAAAGCCATCTGCAAAAGTTTGCCCGCCCATTTAAACTGTTTCTCGACCATGAAACACACCATCACGCTCATTCCCGGAGACGGGATCGGCCCCGAAGTCTCAGCTGCCGTGAAAAATATTCTGGCCGCGGCGGGAGTCGGTATTCATTGGGAGGAAGCTGCCGCTCGCGCGGAGCTCGAACGACGCGGCATCGATTTCATGCAGTCGGGCGTAATTGATTCGATCCGCAAGAATCGGGTCGCTCTAAAAGGACCTCTTGCGACGGCTGTAGCTTCTGGCGCCCCGAGCATCAACGTGGGCCTTCGGCAGGCCCTCAACCTATACGCGAACCTGCGACCGGTAAAGAATCTGGAGGGTGTCCAAGCGCGCTACCAAAACGTCGATCTTGTGATCGTGCGTGAGAACACAGAGGATCTTTATGCGGGGCTCGAGCATACGGTCGTACCGGGCGTAGTCGAAAGCCTGAAGATCATCACCGAAAAGGCTTCGACACGAGTCGCCCGATTCGCGTTCGCCTATGCCGTGAAGCATGGACGTAAGAAGGTTCACGCGATCCACAAAGCGAACATCATGAAGCTCTCCGATGGGCTGTTTCTGAAGAGCGTTCGCAAAGTTGCCGAGCAGTTCCCGGCGATCGAGTATAAGGAACTGATCATCGACAACGCTTGCATGCAGATGGTGCTCGATCCGCGCCAGTTCGATGTACTGTTGCTGACGAATCTTTACGGCGACATCATGAGCGATCTTGCGGCAGGGCTTGTGGGAGGGTTGGGCGTGGTACCGAGCGGAAATATCGGAGTTGATGCTGCGATTTTCGAGGCTGTGCATGGGACGGCGCCGGATATTGCCGGAAAGGGAATTGCGAATCCCACGGCGCTCCTTATGAGCGCGATCATGATGCTTGACCACCTCGGTGAGATGGATGCGGCGCGCCGGATCGAGGCGGCACTGCACCGCGTCTATCGCGAAGGAAAGACGCGGACGCGCGACGTAGGCGGATCGGCAACGACGGCGCAGTTCACCCAAGCGGTCATCGCGGAACTGGCGTGACCCGCCCAACAACTCCTGTACGTTCGTACAGTGAGAGCTTTGGGCATAGAGCAGTGGCTCTCTGCGCCATGTGAAGTTATGCCCTGTAAACTAAGGGAATGGAGCAACTATCATCGCGGAATTCTTCCAGCCTGAAGACCGCATATAAGTATTTCAGATGGTTTACGATCGCCAGCCTGATTGTCACCGTTCTGCTGGTCTTGCACAAATCGCCGCCGCCTGCGGTGGCCGTCGATCCCGCCGCTGCCCAACATGTGGAGCAAAAATTTGAGGCTGCCGCGCAAGCGAAGGCGCAGGGCCAGCCGGCTCAAGTCCAGCTTGATTCGAGCGAACTCAATTCGTTTCTCGCGCAAAACCTCGACTTGCCAGGCCCGGCGCCTGATGCGCCTGCTCTTCCTGCGGCCGATCCCAATGCGCCAGGCACAGAGCAACCTTCAATCGAAGAGGTGCAGTCCTCGGTGCGCGACGTGAAAGTCGACATGGTGGGCGACCTCGTTAAGACATATGTGGTCTTCAATTTGCACGGTGAAGATCTGTCCCTGGAGTTGGACGGGCATCTCGGCGCCGAAAACGGCTACATGAAATTCGAACCGGTCGCCGGAAAAATAGGATCACTGCCCCTGCCGCAATCCGCGCTCGATGCGGCTGTGAGCCAGATGATGAACTCGCCCGAAAATCGCGAAAAGCTGCGGTTGCCCGACGACGTGAGCGATATTCAGGTTCAAGACGGCCAGGTCGTCGTCTCGTATAAATAGATTCCACATCGACTAAATTCCCGTCGTTTCCTTGCACGCAGCAACAGATTTCTGCGCCTTTTACTCTGCGTTATGCGAGCCCTTACGTCTAAATTCATGCGGTGGCAATTGTCTTCAACGCGGAATGGAGCTATAGTCTGCGACGGAAACCGGGAGTGACATTCATGGTATTTTCGAGCAAGAGAAGATGGGCTCTCCTGATGATTGCGGCGGGATGCGTTGTCTTCGCGTATTCGTCGGAGTTGCGAGGACAGGCGAATCCCGTCGACGAGAACGTGGAGGGCACGAGAGCGGCGATTCAGGGCTCGCATGAAGATCCGGCGGCGGTCGCGCGAGGCGAAACGCTTTATCGCGCGAACTGCGGCAATTGCCACGGCATGACCGCGAAGGGAACCGACCGCGGCGCCGATCTGATTCGCTCGCCGCTTTTGATCGATGACGACCACGGCAATTTGCTCACGCCCGTGATCCGCAACGGCGAGCCCGATAAGGGCATGGCCAAGTCCGATTTAACGGACGAGCAAATCTCCGATATCGTCGCCTGGCTGCATGTGCAATTTTACGCGGCCGACCATCGCACGACCTACGCCTTTCGTGACATTCTTACGGGCGATCCGAAGCGCGGCGAGCAGTATTTCAATGGCGCCGGGAAGTGCAATACGTGCCACTCTGTTACCGGAGACCTTGCCGGAATCGGTGCGAAATACGATCCTCACGCCCTGCAACAACGCTGGCTTTATCCGCGCGGCAGTTTCGGATTCGGCAGAGGACGTGGCGGACTTGCGGGGCCTTCGTCTTCACGTAGCGAGACGACGGTTACCGTGACTCTGCCGAGTGGCCAGACGTACTCCGGCACGCTCGACCGCATCGATGATTTCTTTGTCTCTCTACACGATGCCGATGGCGTGCTGCACACCTTCCCGCGCCATGGAGATGAACCGAAAGTGGTCATCAATGATCCTTTGAAGGTTCACGTCGAGATGCTGCGGAAATATACGGATCAGGAGATTCATGACGTGACCGCTTACTTGGCGAGCCTGAAATGAAAAACAAAATGAATATTCGCCGACTTCTTCCGTTTGCAGTGCTCCTCGTTGCGTCTGCCGCGGCATTCTCGCAAGGGCTCGATCCTAAGTCTTTGCTCAAGCCAGTGGGCGAGTCCTGGCCCACATACAACGGCGATTACTCGGCAAGGCGTTACAGTTCGCTGACGCAGATCAATTCCTCGAATGTGAACACGCTTACGCTGGCGTGGGCTTCGCGCTTTAGCGGAAGCAACGGCGGCGGTCGCGGCGGTGTGGTGATTAAGGCAACGCCGCTGATGATCAATGGCGTTCTGTACTTTTCGGCGCCCAACAACGTATGGGCGGTAGATGCACTTACAGGGCGCGAAATCTGGCACTACGAATATCCGCCGAACACGGGCAGCACGATTGGCAATCGTGGTGTAGGCGTTTATGGCGACTGGTTATATTTCGAGAGCCCGGACAGCAATCTCATCAGCCTAGACGCACGCACTGGCAAGCTCCGCTGGAAAATCCAGATCGTCGATCCCAAGCTTGACTACACCTCGACCGCGGCGCCGATTGTCGTTGGCAACCACATTCTCGTAGGTATCGGCGGCGACCACATCGATAATCCTGGCTTCTTTGAGTCGCGCGACCCGGAAACAGGCGAGCTCCAATGGAAGTGGAACACCACGCCGAGAAAAGGCGAACCCGGGTTTGACACATGGCCGGACGAATATGCCGCTGCGCGCGGAAACGGGACGACTTGGATTCCCGGCTCGTACGATCCGGAGTTGAATCTCTACTACCTCGGCACGGGCAATCCCGATCCGGTGATGGCGGATCAGAGCCGCAAGGGCGACGATCTCTTCACGTGTTCGATCGTGGCTCTGAATCCCGATACAGGAAAAATGGCTTGGTATTTCCAGGTTTCGCCGCATGACACTCACGACTGGGACGCGACCGAATCACCCGTGCTGATCGACGGCACGATTGATGGGCGTCCTCGCAAGCTGCTTGCGCAGGCCAGCCGCAATGGTTACTTCTTCCTGTTGGATCGCACGAACGGAAAGAACATTCTCACGACGCCTTTGATTGATTCACTGAACTGGTCGAAGGGTATTAATTCGTTGGGAGTTCCGATTCCCGACCCGGCAAAGTATCCGAGTCCCGACGGCACGCTCGTTTCGCCACCCACCGGAGGCGCAACGAATTGGCCGCCGCCGAGTTTCGATCCGGAGACGGGGTTGCTCTATGTCGGGACAAGCACGTCATGGAGCGAGTTCTACAAAACGGACACCGACGATCACCCGGAGGGCTGGGGTGGAGTGGACTCTGCTACGGGTGGCGAAGGCGGCGCGCTCCTCGCGATCGATTACAAGACCGGCAAGCCTGCTTGGAAGCACGAATGGCCCGGCGGAGGAGGGGCTGCCGCGATGTTGACCACAGCTGGCAAGCTGCTCTTCACGAGCAACAGCGATTACGTGATCGCCTTCGATCCTGCGAACGGGAAAATCCTGTGGCACACGGGGTTGATGGCGCCGTCAACCGCGGGGCCGATTACCTACATGATTGATGGCAAGCAATACGTGCTCGCGATTGCGGGCGATAGCCTCTACGCATTCTCGCTTGAGAAGCCGGTAGAATAAGGAAAACCGCCGATTGTTTTGCGATTAGGCCGGCCAGATCGGCGTGTAGGCCACGTAGAGCAGCCAGTAGACGATCACGCCCGTCACGGAAACATAGAGCCACAGCGGAAACGTCCATTTCGCGATTGCGCGGTGCGCCGCAAACCGTTTGCTCAAGCCGCGGCTGAGCGTGATCAGCACGAGGGGCACGATCACCGCCGCCAGCGTGGTGTGTGAAATCAACAGCGTGAAGTATACCGGCCGAATCCAACCCCGCCCCCCAAAGCGAATCACCCCCGCGTGAAAATGAAAATAGAGGTAAAGAGTGAGGAATAGGCACGAGCAAACGAACGCGGAAATCATGAAGAAACGGTGCCAGCCGATTTTTCTGGCGCGAATGAAGAAGAACCCGATAACCAGTAAAATTCCAGCCAGCCCGTTGAGAGAGGCGTTCACCGCCGGAAGCGTCCGCACCGGAATCGCAAACAGGGCCATGGTTTATTTAAAAAGCGTAACGGCAATGCTTAGCTAGACCGCCGCGATAACCGGCGATCAGCGGACCAGCCGGTCTGCGATCATCCAGCAGAGGAGGATCGGGATGTGGGCTACGGTGGCGTGCATTAACCACTTCGCGCGGGCGTTCGTGCGGCGACGGTTTGCCCAGAGTGAAATCTGGAGGAGGAGCATTCCGAGCGCGAGGGCGGCAAAAAAGTAGCTGATGCCCGTCATGCCGATTACCGTGGGGAGTGCACTCACCCAAACAAGAATCGTAGACGTCATCACGATTTGCCGGAAGGTCGAATCTCCTTTGGGATCGACTACCGGCAACATTTTGATGCCTGCGCGCGCGTAGTCTTCGCGGTACATCCACGCAATCGCCATGAAATGCGGGAATTGCCAGAAAAACAGAATCGCAAAGAGCACCCATCCGCCGAGCGAAAGAGAGCCGCGAGCGGCTGCCCATCCGATCAGCGGGGGCAGCGCGCCCGGGATCGCGCCAACGGCAGTTGCAAGCGGCGTGCGCGTCTTGAGCGGCGTGTACGCGCCAAGATAAAGCAGCGTGGTCGCCAGCGCGACGAGGGCAGAAATGCCGTTTACCGCCAGGGCCAGCCAAAGCCCGCCGATGAGAATCGTGCTCACACCGAAAATCATCACGTCCCGCGGCTGCAACGTACCGGTCGGTAGCGGACGATTCGCCGTGCGGCGCATCACCGCGTCCATCTCGCGCTCGACGTATTGGTTGAGGGCTGCTGTTCCGCCTGCGACGAGCATTGTCGCAAATAGCGTGTTCAGCAGTAGTATCCAATTGATTGCGCCGGTCGAGCCGAGATAAAAGCCGGCGACAGTGGTGATCACGACGAGGAATGTGACGTCGGGCTTGGTGAGCACCACATACGACCACAATTTGCTCGATGAACTGGAAACGACTGCTTCGCGCACCCGCCCCGCGTTCTCGCTCATGCTCTGGCACCTTGTGTGGATTCAGCCGTTACGGCGATGGGCGGACGGATCAAGCGGTAGCACGTCAACGCCAGGAGCAGGGACGCTGCCAGCGTCAGCGCGCCACCCAGCACGTGCGCCACGGTCGGAATCACGTACAGCATGGTTGGCTGTGCATAATCGGCTGTGGCATTGATCGCCCACCACGCCAATCCCCCCAACAGAATTTGTATGCCAAAAAAGGCGTGCAGAAGGACGACGCCGCGCCGCAGTTCAGGCACGTGCCGAAACCGCTTTTTCACTACGCGCCCGGCGAGGATGACCATTACCGTCACTACGCCTGCGCCGATTAGGTGAGGCGTGAGGCCGAAGGCGCCGTGCCGAAAAGCCGCGCCCATAATCAGCTGGCAAAAGATCACGATCGTCGTCCATAAAGTGACGCCGCGTGCCGTTGGCGTTACGTTGTCTTCCAACTGTGGCAGGTCGCGCTGCCACCATGGACTCAGATAAAGGGCTAAGCCGATCAGCGTGATAAAAAATATCTGCGCCAAGATTGCGTGGGCCGTCGCCGTGATGGCAGGGTATCCCTCGAGCACGCGAATGCCTCCGAGAACAGCCTGCGCGATCACAAGGCCGAGAGCGGTCCAGCCCAGTTTCCGGGCAAACGAACGCTTTTCGGTGCGCGCAATCCAGATCGCCAGAATCAGCGTGAGGATAGAGACTGTTGCGGCGATCACGCGATGCGTCCATTCGAACCGAATGCCGCCGACCAGCGGCGGGATCATGCACGAAGATTTACCGATGCTTAGGCCGCAGGAGAGCGGCCAATCGGGAACCGAATCGGCCGCGTCGTTGCTGGTTACCAACGCGCCCGCCATTAGTAGGATCGCGGTAACGGATGCAGTCAATACGGCAAAACGATAGGGGCCGCGCGAAACGGCGCCTTGAGACTTGGAGAACACGTCGGACTTTGCGGACATATCTGGCTTGCGGGTATCCTTGTCAAATTGCGACCCTCAAGAATAAATCCCCGCCGCCGATTTGCAAAACACAAAATTCTTGTACAAAATTCTTGTACCCGAATCCCGCGCATTACTCAGCATGGCGAGCCAAAAAAAGTTCCGCCATCAGCGACAGCGAGATTGATGCCCATGGCGACTTAAAATGGCCATAAAGGCCGTCAAAGGGACAAAAATGGCGCATTTGACGCCTTAAGTTTACCCACGCCCAGGACTTGCTACTGCTGGGCGCAGGCGGGTTTGGGGAAGAGCAACGTGATTTCTTTGCTGGCGGAGTCGGCGCCGCCAACAATTACGTTTTCGGCTTGGATGCGGGCGGGCAATGAGCACGCGTCTTTGCCACGACGCGCGGCGCGCTTTGGAGTCAAATCTTCCCAGGCGGAGATTGTGTAGTTCACGTCCGTGAAAAGGCGAACGCTGAATAGATCGTCTCCGATTCTGTTTGCGCTCGGGTTTTCATACTTGTCAGCCTTTGCCGAGACGGTCACCGTGCCGCCGGGGCGCGGGCCGCTGAATTTCACGCGCACGCGCAGCACGCGCGAGGGGTAGCCTTTCGTTACTTTAAAACTCACCTTGTCCAAATCCTGGCCATCTTTCAACACAATCGGCTTCGCTCTAGCGAGGCTGGTCACGCCCGGGTAAAAGGTGCGCTCGAAGGGGGAGTTCGGGTCGTGGCGATTTGGGCGATTGTAGACGAGGACGTATTTGCCCGGACCTACGTGGTCGAATTCGAACACGCCCGTCGCTCCTTGAAAGCCCCAATAGCCCGGGCGCGAGTCTTTGTAAGACCCGGCGCGATAGAGTTCCAGCGAGGCGATGGGCAGAGGCTTGCCATCGGGGCCGAGAACGGTGCCGCGGATGTGGCCAGTGGGCAGGGCGTAGACATCGTATTCGTAGCAGGCGCCGTCCGGAATTTCAAAGGCCGAGAGTGGTGCGGCCTGCGCCTTTTGGGTCAATTCGGTGCCGGGCGGGAGATTCGCAGTGAAATTGTAGGTGCCGGCGTGGACGTCGTAAAAATTGTAGACGCCGTCAGGGCCTGAGTTGGTTTGAAAGCGATCTAGTTGTGAACGAAGTTTGAGCGAGATCACCGGGATCGGGTCGTCTGGATCGTCCGGCGGCGCGAGGAACGGCGGATCGGCGCGGCGGAGAACGCCGAAGACGGAAGCAACGCGCTGATGGTCGCGCATGGCGCGAAGCTGAGGGATGA
Organism: uncultured Acidobacteriota bacterium; assembly: GCA_963753205.1. Classification (GTDB taxonomy): domain Bacteria; phylum Acidobacteriota; class Terriglobia; order Acidiferrales; family UBA7541; genus Palsa-295. The sequence continues at coordinate 172,981 of CAVWBL010000019.1, forward strand.
GCGCGGCGGCTTCGCTCACGGGACGAGTGCCATCGCAAATCGTCGCATAAAGATGAGTGTCCGTTCCCTCATGTGTGAAGACGACGTACTGCTTTCCTTTCTGGAACTTATAGCCACAGTCGGCGTCGTCACCACCGGCGAAGATATCGATTTCGGGTCGATCGGCCCCCGCGAAGCGCTCGTCAACGCGGAAATGATAGCGCCAGATTGGAGCTTCGAGAGGAGCAACTGGGGCGGGAGCCTCGGAGGCGTTAGCACCAGCAGGAGCAGATGTGGCTGCGGCGGGGTCGCTGGCGATAGGCTGTTCGGGAAGCTCGGGCGGCACGAGCTGGGCGTCGATAACCGTACCCACAAAGACGACGTCGGTAGGTTGCAGGCCGGGGCATTGGCCGGGCGCGGTGGAGGAACAGGCGCAGGCATTCGCCAACGCCGGAAATACCGCGATCAAGAAAAAGATGAATGAAAGACGCCAAAACTTCACCCAACTATCCTACAATTTTCTCCAGGGACGTGAAACCTAGATCGGAAAGTTTTTGGGGAAGCCCTGTTTTCCATCTTTCGAGCGGCAAAATCATTTGTTAGACTAGACAACCTTTCCGGCGCGCCAGCGTTGCAATCATAAACATAAGGGAGAATTACATGCGGAGATTTCTCATGGGCGTTTGTTTTTGCGTGTTCGGACTATCTGCGATAGGCGCGCTGGCAGACACTGTGACGCTGAAGAGCGGCGATCACATCACCGGGACGATCACCGGAGCGGACAATAAGGCCGTGACGGTAAAGACGGATTTTGCGGGCAGTATCAAGGTGAATTGGTCATCCGTGCAGGAGATTACGGGCGATACCACCCTGTTTGTGCTGACGCCGGCGAAAGAGACGGTGAGCGGCCCAATTACGATCGAGGGAACCGACCTTGTGGTGCATACGAAGGCAAACGGAGACGTTCATGTGCCTCTGGCGAAACTTTCGGTAGTGAGATCGCCGGATGCGGAGGCGGCTTACGAGAAGAGCTTGCACCCATCGCTGGCGCAAGACTGGAAGGCGCAGGCGAACGCCGGATTTGCGCTGGCACGCGGAAATGCGCAAACGACCAATTTTAATTTTGGCTTCGCTTCAAATCGAAAGACGCTGGTCGATCAGATTTCGCTGAAATCGGCCATCCTATATTCAAACAACGACGCGATCGGAGGCGGCGTCACGGCCAATACCGTGCTGGGCGAAGCGCGATACGACAGAAACGCGTACGATGATGCGCTCTTCTGGTTTGTAGACGCTAACTACACTCATAACGCGCTTCAAGGGTTGAACCTGCAATCGATCTACACGGGCGGTCTTGGATGGCATGCAATTCATTCCCCAAAGACGACTCTTGATGTGCTAGCCGGTATCAACTACACGCGGCAGAACTATGGCGCGATTGAGGGCAGCACGACTCCTACGCCAAGTGTGGACCGGAATCTGCTTGGAGTTACGGTGGGTGAGGATTTCAAGCACACGTTTGATTCGACGATTACGTTCACGCAGGATTTCAATATTTATCCGGACCTTTCCAACGTCGGGCAGTACACGTTCGCGTTTGACAGCGCGATGGACACGAAGATCGATGGCTGGTTGGGGTGGCAGGTGACCTTCAGTGACCGCTACGTGAGTAATCCGCCGATTGCGGGAACGAAGACCAATGATGTCTTGTTTTCGACGGGGATTACGGCGTCATTTGGCAAGTAGGAAAAGGCGCCGGACGTATTCATCTGATCGGAGGACGCTGAACTACCTCGTGCTGCACGGTGCTCTGAAATATTTTTCGAGCACCTCTGCGCAGCTCTTCGGTTAATCCGACATTCAACTTTTTAGGAAGGGCCCGGGATAGCAACTTCCTCGAGGCCGGTGTTCGCGTAAGCGCGGAGCACGTCTTCGCGTGAGACGATGCCGACGAGGCGCTCGGGGTGGGCGCGATGCACGACCGGGAGAAACGGGCGGTCGCCGAGTTTGCGCAGCGGCAGATCGACGGAATGATCCGGATGCACGATGGGCACGGAATCGTTTGAAACGATTTCCGCCAGGCGCGTGTTTGGCGGGACGTTTGCTGCATTTTGAAGGATTTCCGTTTTGCGCGCGAGCAGCCAGCCGCGTGTTCTATCGTAGATAAGCAACCACTCCTGTTGCGACTTCTCAATATCAGGCCGCACCTGCTCGATTGTTTTTTCAGCGCGCAGTGGAGGACTAGCAGCGGGATGCATCGCGTCTTCGACGTGCAGCGATTCTTCCTCGCGCTCTTCTTCGAGTGACGGCAGTTCAAGGCCGTCCTGCCGAGAGAGCAAGTCAAAGATCGGAACCGGCTGGTATTTCAGAGAGATCAGGTAGGCGATCGTATTGGAAATCATAACGGGCAGAATGATCGACGAGTAATTGCCGCTCAACTCGAGAACCATAAAAACAGAAGTCATCGGGGCGCGCAGAAAGCCGGCAAAGAGAGTGCCCATTCCGACAAGGGCGTAAACGGCCACACTGCCGGTCAATGCAGGGAAGAAGTGGCGTTCCACGCCACCAATTGCGCCGCCGAGCATCGCGCCGATAAATAGCGTGGGAGCGAACATCCCGCCCGGCGTGCCGCTGGAAAATGACAGCGTTGTGGCGACCACTTTTGCGAGCGCCAGTATGGCAAGAATTTGCCAGATGTAGCGTCCATGCATGGCTTGGTCCATGACGTCGTAGCCCGCGCCCAAAACTTGCGGAAGCCAAATCCCGATAATTCCGACGAGGAGGCCTGCTGCGGCTGGCTGTGCGTATTCCGTCCATTTTGGCAGCGTGCGGAGCCAGGAACGCAACCACGCGACGAATTTAACGAAAAAGAGCGAAAAGACGCCTCCAAAAACGCCCAAGGCCGCATAGCCTAGGATCTCGGCGGGGTGAATTCCGCTGGGAATTGGAGGAACGCGGAATATCGGCTGCGTGCCCAGAAAGCCGCGCATGACAACAACCGAAGAGACGGCGGACAGGAAGACTGCACCAAGGACGCCGGAGCTCCATTTACCGACGACCTCCTCGATAACGAAGATGACGGCAGCGATGGGTGCGTTGAATGCAGCGGCAAGGCCTGCTGCTGCACCGACGGGCGCGATCAGACGCAGATTATCCCGCGACAGGCGCAGTTTGCGCCCGATCACTGAGGCGATGCCGGCGCCGATCTGCAGCGACGGGTCTTCGGGGCCGAGGGAATGGCCGGCGCCGATCGCTAATGCGGAGCAAAAGAATTTGCCGTAAACCGTGTGGAAAGGAATATCGCCGTCGGAGATGTAAACGGCGGTTTTCGTTTGGTTGACGCCGCTGCCGCGAAGGTCGGGCGCGAATCGCTTCACAATAACCGCGATTACGAGTCCAGCCAGCGCAGGGACTAAAAGCAGGCGGAGGATCGGCGGTTGTTCGGCCGAGCGCAACAACCAGAGGTGCACCCATTCGATCGCCATCCGGAAGCAGACTACGGAAAGTCCCGAGAAGATACCGATCATCACGGCGAGAAGAAGGAAAAAGCGGTCTTCCCGGGCCGTCAAAGCACCACCGAATCGTTTGATACCGAGCCAGAGGTTAGCGGCGCGGACACTGCGCGGAGATCGCGGAAGAGTAGCGGTTTCGCTCATGCCTAGCTTTCTTTATTTCGTGCTGCAAGGTATTGAATCGCGCGATCGGCGAGCGTGCCGCCGCATTGCGGCGGGATCGCCTGCTCGATCGCGAAAGCCCAATCCAACGCCTGATCGGCGTACTCGGGATGGGCGCTAAAATCCGAGCGCGTGAGATTGGGCGGAAGTGCGGCCCTTTCGGCTGCCAATGGTTTCAGATTGTTCGGGACGGAGTCACCGCCGGTGATTAACCCCGGGAAGCAGGCTTTTGCATGCTGCTCTGCCGCTTGGAATATTTCGATCGTCCGGGCCTGACGTTCGCGCTCGCTGAGGCGAGTATTGAACGGATCGAGTTCCGATGCCGCAGCGGCGAGGTCGCGCCTACCCGGGATACTCTGATCCTTTGCGCCATGTTGCAGCGCGCGCGTGAAATAGCGATCCGCTTCGGGGAACTGATAAAGGGCCAGCGCGGCATTTCCAGCACCGACCAAAGCATCCACGTTTGTGGGAGCAACGCGCAGAACGGCCCGATACTCCGCGAGCGCGCTCTGATAATCTCCAGCCTTCGCCAGATAAGCGGCAGCGGTATCGAGGACATCTGGATCGGCGGGATTGTCAGCGGCCAACGAGAGCGCTTCAGCGCGGGCCTGATCACGCCGGTTATTGCTCAGAAGAAACCCGATCAATTCCTCCCAGGTGGCGAGCTGGTTCTTGTGAGCGTCGCTGGGCCATTGGCCGAATGTCGCATCGTGATAAAACGCAACGGCAGCATCGATGTCGCCGCGATGAGCTGAGATGCGGGCGAGTTGCAGATCGATCATGGAGTTTTCGGGATCGGCGGTGCGTAGTGTAAAAAGATAATTTTCCGCTTCGTCCATTTGGCCCTGAGCGGCCAGCGCTTCAGCCAGTTCGAGCTGCAATTTGCTGTCGTCCGGAGAATAAAGGAGAGAATTGCGGAAATCCTCGATGGCCACTTCCGCATGGCCCGTCTGAAGATTGATGTTGCCGGCCTTTTCCCATGAGGCTGCGATAGTGGCTTGCTTTTCATGAAAAAGGCGAACGATCACGCCCGTCGTGGTAAACATCGGGATCAGAAGCAGGCCGCAAAGGGAAAGAAATACGGTACGGGAGCGGCTCCAGGCGACAAGACTGGAAGGCGAGCAGCGAGGACACGGCTCGCCGGCAGCCGGCAAAGGCCTACCACAATTTCGGCAAGTTGATCCCGGAGTCTCTTCGGACGGTAGAGCAGGGCTTGTTGTGGTGTTAACGGACATCTTCCCTATTACTATTGTAATGCAGATTGCACGCGAGACGACGCACCGAAGAGAAATTTGGAATATTTTTTCGCGCGGTTCTGGAACATTAGCGGTGTATGGTATCGTGCGGGGCGACTGGCATGCATAGCAGGAAAGGAAGGAATGGCGGATGAGCGCGGGAAAAACAATCGGCGTGTTGGTGATTGCGGGGGTGGCGATAGCGGGCGGTATCGTTTATTACGAAAAAGAAATGAAAATTCCAACGAATGTGGCGTACGTGAGCAGTGAGAACGAAGGTGTGGCAGAAATCGACTTGAACACGATGAAAATTATCAAGCGACTCCATCCGCAGGATATGGCGCCGCGCGGGATTAACATCACGCCTGACGGGAAGTACGTGATTGTGGCGGACAAAGATACCGCCGATGCGACGGTGATTGATACGCGGGGGCTGAAGGTCGCGACAAAGTTTCATGTGGGAGACAATCCGGAGTTCGTGAAGATGAATCCCGCAGGGAACGGCCTGGTGACGTCGTACGAGCCGGGATCGACCGGCGGACCACCGACTCCGGGTGCGCCGGAAGCGGATAACGATGAGAATGAGCCACCGTCGCACGTCGTGGAATTCAGCGTGCCAGGATGGCAAAAACAGATGGACTTTGTCGCCGGGACGGAGACGGAAGGACTGGAATTTTCCCGCGACGGAAAGTATTTGATCGTTGCGAATGAGGCGCAGAACACGATCGGGGTTTACGACGCGCATTCAGGGACGCTAGTGCGCACGGTCGACATGAAACCCTATGGCATCCGTCCGCGCGGGGTGAAAGTATCGCCTGACGGCGAGAGTTATGCAGTAACGATGGAGGCGTCCGGCACACTTGCGAAGCTGGATGCCAATTTCAACGTGGTCAAAACGGTGCAGACAGCGGCGAAGCCGTATGGAGTTGCATTTGACCGGCCCGGGAAACGAATCTTTGTAGCTGCGGCGATGGCGCAGAAGCTGCAAGTGTTTGATGCGAATTCTCTGCAATTGATCGCGGAGGTGCCTATCGGGCAGCGCTGCTGGCATTTTACGTTTACGCCGGATGACTCGAAGCTTTTGCTGGCGTGCGGGCGGTCGAACGCGATTGTGATCGTCGATCCGAATTCGTACAAGCAGATTGGAACGATCTCGGGATTCAATTTGCCATGGGGAATCGTGACGTATCCGCGATCATACGGGAGTCTCGGCCTGCCGTAGAGATTGCTTCGTGAAAGAATCGCACTGTGAGCCGCAAGAAGCCGCCGCCGGCGCGATCGTGCGCGTCGCTTTGGAAGCTGCGAGGATTGAAGCCGTGGCAGCTTGGCCGAAGGGTCGCGAGCGAGATTCAAGCGAAACACCTCTTAGGGCGAGCATCCGAGCTGGCGTTCGATTTCCTGTTCGCTCTTTTTCCTCTGATTTTGTTCATGATGAATCTTTTCGGGCTCTTTGCGTCCCGCAGGTGGGAACTGCAACAGGATTTTCTCTCCTATTTTGCCGATTTCCTGCCAAAAACCGCCTTCGAGTTACTGAGGAACACAACTCTTGAGTTAAAGACAAGCGCGGGAGGAGCAACACTGACGGTCGGAATCGTGCTGGCGCTGTGGTTCGCGTCGAGCGGGGTGAGTTCGATTATCTCGGCGCTGAATCTGACGCACGGTGTGGCGGAGAGGCGATCATGGGTGAAAGTGCGCATCGTGGCGCTGGCGTTGACCTTGGCCCTTTCGGTCTTGCTGTTTAGCGCGCTGATTTTGGTATTGGCGAGCAGCCACTTTCTTCAGTGGATTGCGGGGCGGCTTGGGATTCAACCGGCCGTGCTTGAAATCTGGAAAATCGCGCAGTGGCCTTCGGCAATTGCGTTTGTCCTGATTGCGTTTTCGCTGATTTATTTCTTCGGCCCGGACCTGCGAGAGCGGCGCTGGCACTGGATCACGCCGGGTTCGGCGTTTGGCACGCTGCTGTGGCTTCTCGTTTCCTTGGGATTCCGCGTGTATCTGCACTTTTATAACAGCTACAGCTACTCCTACGGATCGCTCGGCACGGTGATGATTCTGCTGGCGTGGCTCTATATCGGCGGGCTCGCATTGCTCGTCGGCGGCGAGATCGATGCGGAAGTGGAGCGCGCCGCAGGGGTCCGCTTCAAACGAGCCGAGACCACCGTTCAGATCTGCTGAATGCGTCGCTCAGGGATTTCGGGTATAGGCGGATGCGCAGCTACCCCGTCATGCTAACGAGAGCGACAGCGGAACCTCCCGTGCGGGAACTTACTTACGATCTGACCCTCGCTTTATTTTCAGTCACAAAATTCAAGGGATGGTGCGGTGCGCCGGCGCGTCGGTCGCAATCCATTTTTTCTGGAAGTGAACTGTGACTCGCGAAGGAGAACCGCGGCTATTGCTAGAGTCCGCTCTGCTAGGCGTGATAGGAGCGCTCGCGGCACAAGCATTCATGTGGATGCTGCGTCTGGCGATGCACCTCCTCCTATACGATCTGGCAGGCTATGTTCCGCCCGGATCGGAGACGGGCTCGGCGACGCAGGTCATTGGGCCACATGGGCTGTGGTTCATTCCGTTGGTGACGACGCTGGGCGGGTTGCTCTCTGGGATTTTGGTGTATCGCTGGGCGCCGGAGGCCGAGGGGCACGGCACCGATACGGTGGTAAACGCATTTCATCGCAGCGAAGGCCAGATCCGGTCGCGCGTTTCTCCGATAAAAATGGTCGCGTCAGCGATCACGATCGGCTCAGGCGGATCGGCGGGACGCGAAGGCCCGATCGCGTTGGTGGCCGCTGGACTCGGATCGATCTATGCGCGGCTGGCACATCGTTCCGATGAGGAGCGGCGTCTTCTCGTGCTAGCAGGAATGGCTGCGGGCCTCTCGGCGATTTTCAGAACGCCAATGGGAACGGGCGTGTTTGCGATTGAAGTGCTATACGGCAGCATGGAGTTCGAAGCAAGGGCGCTGCTTTACACCATGCTTTCGTCGGCCGTGGCGTATTCCGTGAACGGCGTGTTCGTCGGATTTGAACCGCTATTTCGTGTGGCGTCCGTAGGAACGCCGCGCGTTTCGAGCTATGCAGCCTATGCGGCATTAGGCGTTGCGGCGGGGTTGATCGCAACGATTTTGCCGGAAGTGTTTTACCGGACGCGGGATTTCTTCCGCGCGATTCGCACGCCGCTGTGGACGAAGCCGGCCCTTGGGGGGCTGGGCGTGGGTTTGATCGCATTGTGGCTGCCGCAAGTGCTGGGAGGGGGATACGGCTGGATTCAGCAGGCGATGGACGGGCAGATCGTTTTTCGAATGCTGGTCATTCTGCTTTTCGCGAAGATGGCGGCGTTTGCGCTTACCGTTTCTTCGGGCGGATCGGGAGGCGTCTTTGCGCCGTCGTTGTTTGTGGGGGCAATGCTGGGCGGTGGGATGGCGGCCCTGCTGCACCAGCCTTCGTCCGTTTTCGTCGTGGTTGGAATGGCGGCCGTCTTCGGCGGAGCGGCGCGAGTGCCGATCGCGACGATGTTGATGGTGACGGAGATGGCCGGCGGTTACAAACTGCTCCTGCCCGCGGGCTTGGCGGTGATGGTCAGTTATATGCTTCAAGTGAGGCTGTCGTCGTTTGCGAAATATCGCAGCTTGTATGAAGGACAGGTTCCATCGCTATACGATTCGCCCGCGCATTATTTGGAGCAGATACAGGTGGCTCTCAATTTGCTGGGGAAGCGCGACGCTCCGATAGCGGATCAGATGGGACATTTGGATTTGCTCCGGCTATTGAGGTCAAAAGTGCGATTCGACTTGCCGGGACACAAGGAAATGACGATGGGTGCGGTGAACGAAGATAGCCCGCTCGCCGGGAAGAAGCTGGGAACCGTTTATGACGAATTGCGAAATTATGAATTCGAGATTATCTCCATCATGAGGCGAGAGCACGTGTTGCTGCCGCACCGCGACACTCTGATGGAAGCGAATGACCGGCTGGTGATGATTCTCTCGCCGGGCGCGCGGGAGGCGCTATCAAAATATGTTTCGACGGTGCCCGCGAGCCAGAATGAAGCGGTACAGACGACAGGAGCAAATCCGGAGCGTGACTGAGGTTGCGCTAGATGTCCCGCCATCGATTGCTACGTCGGCATTCGGAGAGAGAAATAAACAGCCATGAAGCCGAAGATTGCGTCAGCAGACCAGCCGGCCAGTACGGCAGGCAGGAGGCCCGCCGTGCCCATGGATTCGAGGAGCGCCGAGGCTGCCCAATAGAAAATACTGATGCCGACGGCAACGGCAAGGCCGCTGACCGCGCCGCGAGTTCCTACAAGGAGAGCGAAAGGCGCGCCGAGCAAAACTACGATTGCCGCAATCAGTGGATAAGAGAATTTTTCGTACCATTGCACGCGCAATCGGGACGTGTCAAACCCGGCCTGACTCAATTTTTTGATATAAGCGTCCAATTCTCGCCAGTTCATCTGGTCGGACGTGCTGATCTTTTGCTCGAAATAGCTTGGCGTCTCGGTGAGTTCGGCGAGCGATGTGGCCTTGAATTTGCCGTAGTTGGCGACTTTGCCGTCAGAGAAATCGCGAATCCAGCCCGCGGTTAAAACCCAAGCATTTTGGACAGGATCCCATGTGGCACGTTCGGCATAGACGCGGCGGCGAAGCGAAAACGTCTTCGGGTCGAGCTCGAGCACCGTCAAATCGCCGAGGAGTTTTAGATTGGGGTCGTACAGTCCATAATTAAAAATCTTCGAATTCTCGCCGAAGATCCACTGCTGGCCCGGTTGGCGATACGTCTGCGGCGGGCGCCCCTTAATTTCGCTGCGTAGCGCGTTTTGCTGCGTATTCGCGTAAGGGAGATACGTTTCGCTTAAGAGAAACATTCCTCCTGAGACCAGGCATCCGGCGAGCCCAAGAGGCAGAATGAGGCGGTACAGGCTGATGCCACTGGCTTTAAAGGCGACGACTTCGTTGTTTTTCGCAAGGATCGCCAAGGTGATCAGAGTGGCCACCAGAGCTGCCAGAGGGGCGAGCTGATAAACCATATAGGGAACCAAATAGCGGAAATAATCGACTACAACAAACGCGGAGATGTGATTCTTCGAGATGTCCGCGAGCAGGTCGAAAAGCGTGAAGGCATCTGAAATCAGCACGAATCCCGCGAGAAGACCCAGGAAATAGTAGAAGAAGCGCTGAAGAAGGTAGGTATCGACCAGCAGGGGAAAGCCGATTGCATTGTTAATCCGAGTTGCGCGGCGGGCGATATAGCCGCCACTGGGAACGACGCTTAGAACAGCGGAGCCGTTACCCGCGTTTCCTGAGCCGTTACCGCTGTGGGCAGTGCTGCGTGCGGCGGCTGCACGGCGCCTGCGGAATTTAAACCACTGCATTTCGAACCACTCCGCGATTTTGCTGGGTTTGCGAACGGTCTCTATGCGCTTCAAAAAGATGAATCCAAAAACAGCTGTGACGATATTCGCGGCCCAGACACCTAAAAACGGCGAGATACGTCCCTGCTTCGCCATTTCGTAGCCGTAGACATAAATCAGGTAGTAGCAACCGATGAGGGTGATCGTAAGAATCAGGCCCGCAGCGCGGCCGCCGCGGCGCGGGCGAACTCCAATCGGCACGCCCAGGAGTGCGAAAACGAGGGCTGCGCAGGGGAACGCGAAGCGCCTTTGAAATTCGACGCGCGCTTCGAGCCAATCCGGACCGTTATCGTGAAGGAGCGCGCTCGTCGTTTCTTCTCGCGGACGAGGAGACGTCGTGCGCGCGGAAACCGTACTTGAGAGACTGATCGAGAGATCGCTCGCGCTGAAATCGGTGACGTCGTAATTCGCAGGGTGCCGTGGATCGTAGTGATCGGTTCTGCCAGGGCCGAGATGGAGCTGAATCTCATTCGAGCCGGGACCTTCGAGAATCTGGGCATATTGCGCGACCGTGATGTAAGGAGGGTTGGTACTCGTGTTGGGATTATCTGTGTTCGCGAGGAAAACGCCGTTCCAGCGGGAGGCTCCGTTGACGACCTCTTGTACGTATAATACGAAGCGCGGAAAGCGCTCGTCGAAGACGCGCGGCTGAATCGCATAAGGCGCTTGCGAGGCGATCACGCGCATTTCCAAGCGATCGAACTCGCGAGACGCTAATGGGCTCAGCCAAAATGTCATGATCGAAGTGATCGCGGCAGCGGCAAGCGCGACGAATCCGATGGGTCGAAGAAGTCGGCGCAGGCTAATACCGCAAGCGTGCAGCGCGACGATTTCGCTGTCCGCGGACATGCGGCCGAGGCCGATCAAGACGCCCACCAGAACGGACATTGGTATGGTGAAGATAAGCACGGGCGCCAGCGTACTAAGAAGAAGGAGCGCGATTGTCCCGAGGCCGCTCGAGTGGCGAACGATCACACCCATTAGAACTACCAGTTGAGGTACGTACAGCACGGAAGTGAAGACAAGCAATCCAAGCAGGGAATGCGTGAGAACTTCGCGACCGATGTATTTGTCCAGCAAACGCATGGAGATAAATACGAGTTTAACATCGGACGAGCCGCGCAGAGATAAAGGACGTTGAGGAAGTAAAGCAGCGCCTGGCGCCGCCTGTACTAACTATTTGTGGATGGACAGAAGAGAGGAGCGATTGAGCCGCGTTCATCTGACGATTCTTTGGCACATGCACCAGCCGCAGTACAAGGACCCGGTTACGGGCGAGTACCGTCTACCGTGGACGCGTCTGCACGCGCTCAAAGACTATTGGGGAATGGTGAAGATGATGGAAGAGTTCCCCAAGGTACACGCGACGTTCAACTTCGTTCCGCTGCTGGCTGAGCAGATTGAGGAGTACGCGAGCGGGCAGTTCAAGGAGTCGTGGTTCGACATCGCGTTCGCGGACGCTGCCTCCCTGACGCTCGAGCAAAGAAAGGCGGCGCTCGAGCGGGCGTTTCAAGTGAACGATCTTTTCCTGCAGCGATGGCCGCGTTTTGGCGAGTTGCATTCGCGGTTGCATTCGAGCGGCGTTGAGGCATGCGCCGCGCACTGGAGCGCCGGAGACTGGCGCGATTTGCAGGTCCTTTCGCAATTGGCATGGATGGACGAGGAATATCTGCAAAAGGATCCGGCCGTACGCGGCCTCTCGGACAAGGGAAGCGGGTTCAGCGAGGACGATAAAGCGCTGCTGTTGGATAAGCAGCACGAACTGCTCGCGGCGGTGCTGCCGGAATACAGGCTGGCCGCGGCACGCGGTCAAATCGAAATCTCCACCACTCCTTACTACCATCCTATTCTTCCGCTTTTGTGCGACAGCGATATTGCATCCGTGGCGAATCCGCATACGCCAAGGCCCGTGCCGGCGTTTCGCTATCCGGAGGATGCGCGTGAGCAGCTGGCGAGGGCCGTTGCCTATCACGAACGAGTATTTGGGCAAAAACCCGCCGGGCTGTGGCCTTCGGAGGGATCTGTCTCCGATCAGGCGCTCGAAATCGCCATGGAGTTGGGCTTCAGGTGGTTTGCCACGGATGAAGGCGTCCTCGGTCGGACAAAAAACATCGGGTTCTGGCGCGACGCGAGCGGATATCCGGAAAACGGCGCGGAGTTATACACGCCGTGGCGGTTGCGGCGAAACGGCCGCGAGATGAGCGGATTCTTCCGCGATCACTATATTTCGGACCTCGCGGGCTTCGTTTACAGCCGAATGGGCGCACAGGCTGCGGCTGAGGACCTGCACCGGAGAATATGTTCGATTGGAGAGCGCGAACCGAAGGGACGCACGGCCACCGTGAGTGTGATCCTCGATGGCGAGAACGCCTGGGAATACTACCCGGAAAACGGTCGCGAGTTTTTGCGCGAATTCTACCGGCGGATCGAAAGAGATCCGGAGATTTTTGCCTACACGATGAGCGAAGCGATGGAGGCGACTCCCGCTCAGCCGGTGCTGGAAGGAATTTTCCCTGCATCATGGATCAATGCGAATTTCGACGTTTGGATCGGGGATGGCGAAGACGTGCGCGCATGGGACCTGCTGCGTGATGCGCGTGAAGCGTATGAACGAGCCGTTGAGCGGGCTGGGTTGAAGGGCAACCCCGCTTCTGCGGCCGCCGTGGTTGCGCAAAAGCCGACTGCCGGTGGCGGCAAAGAAGTAAAGGCGGCGGAAAAGGCTCCTTCGGCGCCGAACGACGGAGGTACCGGGGATCCTTCCGTGATTGCACGGCTGACCCGGGCATTCGAATCCGTGCTGGCCGCGGAGGGCAGTGACTGGTGCTGGTGGTATGGGCCGGAGCACGGTTCGCAGAACGACGCGGATTTCGACGCCCTGTACCGGAAGCATTTGAGCGAAATCTATCGTGCGCTTGGCGAGCCTGCCCCGGATGCTCTCGCACGACCGATCAAAAAAGCCCCTGAACGCGGCCAGAACATCCTGCCGCAAGCGTTGCTCGACGTACAAATCAGCGGCAACGAGAGCAGCTACTTCGAATGGCTGGGAGCGGGACTCTACACCACTTCGCGGCAGGGTGGCGCAATGCACGGGCGCCTATACGTGCTGGCCGAGTTTCTTTACGGTTTCAGCAAGGACCGGCTGTTTCTGCGCGTCGATCCGTTTTCAGAAGCTGTGGAGAGCATGAGGGAATTTCAGCTGCGGGTGACCATTTGGGCGGCGAAGGAAACACGGCTTACGCTACGCATCGAGAATCGAAAGCTCAGCGGCGTAATCGTCGAACGTGCAGGCATATGTTTGCTGCAGCCGAAGGACTATGTGGTAGCCGCCTATGACAAGATCATTGAAGTGAGCATTGCAAAGGCGCTTTTCGATCTTTCCGGCAGAAGAGAGTTGCTGCTGAGCGTGGCGCTTTGGAGCGGAGGTCTGCCCGTCGACGTACTGCCCGTCGAGGGAATGCTTAGCATCCCCCTAGGCGAGGAAAGTTTCGCGTGGGGTTGATCACGCGTTAGCCGATGCTCTCTTTCGGCCAAGATGGGCCGGCCGCATGCCGAATTTGATCGGCGAAATCTTCACGGAAGCCGAAGGTGACCGGGTCTTCCCGGCCGAGCTGAAATTGCACCACATCCCAGAACAACACTTTTGCTCGGGAGATATTAACTTCATTCCAGGGGATGAATAGCGGCGGATGGCTCATTCGAAAGAGCCATGGCATCGCCATGTAGAGCCCCTCAGGACGAGCGGCAACGGTCAGGCAATTGTTGTAGTGGGTACCATATCGGGCCGTGGCACTCTTAAAACGCCAGCGTTTAGAAGGAAAATCCCCCTGAAGCGCGAAACGCTGCGCGAGCCGATGCCACCCCGTCATCCTGCTTACCGCGACTCCCGTAAACATCCAAGAAAATGCAAAGAGGCCTGCGATGAGCGCGGTTAACGCCAGGCCATTTGGTCCGGATGTATGCATGGAAATATTTTAGTCGGAGCCTCGCGCGCTTCGGCAATATCCTCTTACGATTTGCCGAAAAGCGTACGTATGCGTGCCGTTCGCGTTGACGCTGTAACAGACTCGGTGTATTGATGGTACGCAACTCGCGAAAGCACGGATAGGCGATGAAGCGACTGACGATTTTTCTGGTCCTACTGAGCTTCGCGCTAGCGGTGCGCGCCAGTGACGAACCGAAGCGCCCTCGAATCCTCGGCATTTCCCACGTCAACTTCTACGTGAGCGATCTGCAAAAAGCGCGCCGTTTTTACGAGGACTTGCTCGGGTTCGCCGAGCCTTACGATCTGAAACGCGACGACGGCAGCGTGAGTCTGGCGTTCATCAAGATCAATGACGAGCAAACTATCGAGCTTTCCACGGGCCCGCGCAAGCAGGACGGCCAACTCAGCCACATCGCGGTCTACACGGACTCCGCCGAAGGCATGCGCGAGTATCTTGCGTCGCGCGGCGTCACCGTGCCGGACAAAGTACCTACGGGCAAAATCGGCAACCTGAACTTCACGATTAGGGACCCGGATGGTCACTGGGTCGAGATCGTGCAATACACGCCCGATAGTTGGGCGACGCAGCGGCGAGGCAAATACCTGCCCGCCACGCGCGTCGCGACGCACATGCCTCACGTAGGCGTCACAATTGCTGCTCTCGATCCCTCGGTGAAATTCTACGGCGATATTCTGGGCTTCCGCGAATTTTGGAGAGGCAGCTCAAACGGCAAAGTGCTCAGCTGGGTCGATATGCGCGTTCCCGACGGCGAGGATTATCTTGAATTTATGCTTTATGCGGATGCGCCGGACGCGCGCACGCTGGGCGTGATGAATCATCTTTGCCTCGTCGTGCCGGATATGGAAAAAGCCGTTGCGGCGCTGAAAGAGCGCGCCGTTGCCGCGGATTACAAGCTGCCCATCGAAATTCACGTGGGGAAGAATGGGAAGCGCCAGGCGAATCTTTACGATCCGGACGGCACGCGCGTCGAGCTGATGGAGCCAAATACGGTGGACGGCAAGCCAGTGCCGCCATCTGCCGCTCCGCCACCGCGATGATCAGTTCCAGCATTAGCCCAAGATTCGCCACGATAAAGGAGCCGCTTCATGAACGACACGATCTCACGGCGTAAGTTTCTTGGGACATTGAGTGCAGCCGGCGGTTCGGCCGCAATGCTGGCGCGTTCCGTCGCTGGCACGAGCCTGACTCGATTCGCGAGGCCGGCCGCCGGTGCAACGCCGGATATTCGTATCGGATATGCTTCGATCACGTGGGGCGGCAAGGCGGAGCAGGCAATTGACGATATTTCAGCCGTCGGTTATCACGGAATTCAGCTGCGCAGCGACGACATAACGCAATTTCAGCCTACCGCGTTGCGGGACGAGCTGCATAAGAAGAATCTCGAGTTCGTGGCGCTATCGAGCGGCAACGTTCACATCGAACCCTCCTCGCATGACAGCGACCTCGCTGCTCACATGGCGCATGCAACTTACATGCGCGACTCAGGCGGCTATTATCTCCAAGTGCTCGATCAGGAACCCGGCCGGAGCGATTTTTCGGCAGCCGATTACAAATATTTCGGGAGCGTTCTGACTGAAATCGGAAAACGAATGCTGGATATCGGGATTCCGCTCGTCTATCACAATCACCTCAACTCCGTAAGCGAGCATCCCGAGGGACTTGCGCGGTTATTTGACGCGGTCGATTCAAAGTACGTGAAGCTTCTTTTCGACATCGCGCATTATCAGGCCGGCGGTGGCGATCCGGTGAAGGGAATTGCGCAATATAAGGATCACATCGCCCTTCTCCATATCAAGGATCTCGGCAAGCCTTTCGACTTGCCGGCCGACAATCCCCGGCGGCTGGAGGACTTTGTCGAACTTGGGCGGGGTAACGTGAACATTCCCGGCGTTTTCGACGCGCTGCATCGAATCAAATTCCACGGTTGGGCTATCGTCGAACTCGATAGTGAAAACGATAAATCCCGGCCGCCTAAAGAGTCCGCTGAGATGAGCAAGAAATATCTCGAGGACAAACTCGGAATACACGTGTGAGCAAAACCGCGCCGGCATGAGAGGCGACCTGCGCCATGGTTGGGCGAGGATTCGGGCGTCGGGGTAAGTTGGCCGCACAGAAAGTGAAAATAATTGCGGCTAATGGCCGCTAACCGTGCTGTAAGCCTCGTGTTTTCCTTATGGGCTAGCGGCGGGAGAATTGCACTCACGGCAATCGGGTGTGGGTGCAAAATGCTCCGAATTCGATCGAGCCAAAAATATTTCACGGAAGACGAAGTGGCCAGTCTCACTGGAATCTGCTCGCAACATTTGCGCGATCTTGCGAGAGCAAAGCGGATCGGAACGATCGCCAGCGCTGTGGTGGCCGGAATCCGTGCTGAGAGCCGTCTGTTCTCGAATTCCGACTTGGCGATTCTTGCCTTGCTTCAACCACGTTGTAAGCACGAAGGTTCCGTTTAGATCAGCGCGGTCATACTCCGAGGGAGTTCTGCTAGATATGTGCCGCTAGTCGCGCCGGCAAGATTGAGGAGGAGCTACCGGATCGGCCGCCAGTTTAATACCTTGATTAAATCGTGCGCGTCACCTTACTTAGCGAGCGCGGCTTATCAGGGTCTAAGCCCTTAGTCACCGCCAGGTGTCCCGCAAAGAGCTGCGCCGGAATAATGTAGGGGATAGGAGTGTAGAGGTCCGCCAGCTTGTTGCGGAAATTTGCTGTCCACACAAGCTGGACGCATCGTTCGGTCTTCGAACGGACTCTTTTGTTTCTCGTATCGGTAATCACCAATGTGTCCGCCTTCACGCTCTCAAGCCGCTCCAGAACGGTGACGATCGAAGGTTCGGTCACGCCCGGCGGCGCAAAAACGAACGCCGGCAGGGAATTTTCCAGCAGCGCGACCGGCCCGTGCATGAGGTCGGCCGCGGAAAAGCGTCCAGTAAGCACATAACTGGTTTCGATCATTTTCAGCGCAAACTCGAGCGCGTTCGCGTAGTTCAGTCCGCGAGCGACCGTAACGGCGCGATTCATGAAGCGGTAACGCGGGGCCAATTCCGCAATCGTCTTCTCTGTGCCCAGCGCGCTCGCCGCGCACGCCGGAAGCTGCCGCAGATCCTCAAGGTCCACATTTCCTCCAAGCGCGTGAGCGAGGAGATACAGCGCAAGAAGCTGGCCCGTGTAGGTTTTTGTGGCGGCAACGCTCTTTTCTCTGCCCGCGCGAACAAGGATCGTTTGCGCGGCGATCCTGGTCATGGCGCTATCGGGTTCATTCGTTATGCCAATGGTGAAGGCGCCGCCCTTGCGCGCGTCTTCGAGCACGGCGTTCACGTCCGTGGATTCTCCGGACTGCGAAATCCCCACCACTGCAACACCGTCGAGATTCACGCGGCTGTGGTAAAGGGTGACTACTGAAGGGGCCGCCAGGGACGCGGGGATTCCCGTCGTAATCTCGATCAGATAACGGCCAAATTCCGCCGCATTGTCCGACGTTCCTCGCGCGACGATTTGAACCATCTTTGGCGGATGCGCGTCGAAATGCTCGCGGAGCGTTTGCGCACTTCGCAGTCCCGTTTTCAGCGTTTTTTCCAGCGCATCCGGTTGCTGCCGCACCTCTTCCAGCATTTTTGACATCGCATCCGCCCCTTTGGCATTGAATGGATACAACTCTTACAGCGACGCGCCACCAGATGCACGTCTTCTGAGCGCTCAGCTTGTAATGGCTGCGCGATAGATACTACACGATTAGAAAGGCGATTTGCGGACCGGCGATTTACGAGCTTTCGTCGACTGGGCGGCATATTTGTCCTCGCTCGCCCGCTCGAATTCAGTACAATCTCCCTTCACATGCGAGGCCTAAAATCGTATGAACCGTCGGTCTTACAAGCAAAATGAGAGACGTTCTCCAGGTACCGCAAACGGAAACGGCCCACGAATATTCGGTCTTTCGCGGCGCTCATTATTCGTGCTGCTCTTAGCCATCGCCATGCCGACAGCGCGCATACAGGCTCAAGACCGTTCGCAGGGCCGCTCGATGGTGATCTCCCAAGGCGGCATTGTGGCGGCGGAGAGTCCCTTGGCCGCGCAGGCTGGTGCGCAGATTCTTGCCCAAGGTGGAAATGCCATCGATGCCGCCGTCGCGACAAATGCCGCAATGGGCGTCATAGAGCCGATGATGAACGGCATGGGCGGCGACCTTTTTGCCATCGTTTATGACGCCAAAACTGGCAAACTCTACGGAATCAACGCTAGCGGCTGGGCTCCCGCCGGCCTTTCCATTGAATTTCTCAAGAGTAAGGGCATCACGGAAATGCCACAGTTTGGCATTCAGTCCGTCACGGTTCCCGGGGTTGTCGATGGCTGGTCAAAGCTGTTGACGCGATTCGGCACGAAGAATTTGGCACAGGTGCTTGCGCCCGCGATTCATTACGCACGCGAGGGCTTTCCCGTCGCGGAATGGGATGCAGCCTACTGGAATGATCCCGCAATTGTTAAGAGGGTTAGGCAGGATAAGAATGCCGCGGCTACCTACCTGATCGACGGCCAAGCGCCAAAACTAGGTCAGGTCTTTCGCAATCCAGACCTCGCGCATTCGCTCGAACGCGTCGCTTCCGGCGGCCGCGACGCGTTCTACAAAGGCGAACTCGCCAAAAGCATCGTCGCGCGCTCGAAAGAACTCGGCGGCACCATGACGGCTGAAGACCTCGCCGACTATTCCAGCCAATGGGTCGATCCAATCTCGACCACGTATCACGGCTGGACTGTCTACGAGCTTCCGCCAAACGGACAGGGAATTGCCGCGCTCGAAATGCTTAACATGATGGAAAAGTTCCCGCTCTCGAAGTACGGCCAAAACTCTGCTGACGCACTTCACGTGATGATCGAAGCCAAAAAGCTGGCTTATGCCGACTTGCTGCGCTACGTGGCCGATCCGAAATTCAGTAGTGTCCCGGTCGCGGGAATGCTTTCCAAGCAATATGCCGCGCAGCGTGCAGAATCGATCGACATGGCAAAGGCCAATTGCAACGTGTCGCCTGGTGAGCCGCAACTATCGCCGCACGGAGACACTACGTATCTCACGGCAGTCGATCGTGACGGCAACATGGTCTCCCTTATCCAAAGCAACTATCAGGCATTCGGCTCGGGCGTTGTCCCTGATCGGCACAGGCTTCGTCTTGCAGGATCGCGGAGGTCTTTTCAGTCTCGATCCGAATTCGCCTAATAAACTCGCCGGACACAAACGCCCGCTGCACACGATTCTTCCAGGCTTCATGACCAAAGGCGACGAACGTATCTCCTTCGGAATCATGGGCGGCTTCAATCAGTCGCAGGCGCACGCACAATTCGTCTCCAATGTCGTGGATTTCGGTATGAACATCCAGGCCGCGATGGAGGCCCCGCGTTTCACAAAGCTCACTTTTTCCGGCTGTGACCTCGAGATGGAAAGTCGCATTCCGCAAAGCGTCCGCGATAATCTCGCAAAGCGCGGCCATGAGATCAAAGTACTCGGCTCGTACGCGTCGGACACCGGCGGCGGCCAGGCTGTTCTGCGCAACTTCTCCAGCAAGGTGAACTTTGGCGCCTCCGACCCGCGCAAAGACGGCGCCGCCATTCCCGAGCCGATTGCGCCGAAATAACTCGCTTCGGGTATTCGTATCATAAGTTCAGTTTGGAGTTAGCCGCCCTTTTTTTGGCGCGCGCCTTTGACTTTGGCTTCTCTGTAGCTCGGCCCGCAGTTTGGACCCGAGGCTTTCACCGTCTTGCGATGCCACTTTTTATCTCGCGCCGCCGTGCCGGAAGAAATTTCTGCGTCACGCGGCATTCCCATTGATTTTCCCGCGCGATTTTTGCCAGACTTAACGCCGTGGTCGGTCTAGTTCACTACGCAAAAGAACCTCACTCCGTCGAGCTGCGCGAGGTGCCCGAGCCTGAATTCGGCGAAGAAGACGTCCTTTTCGCCGTGCAGGCCGTCGGAATCTGCGGCAGCGACCTCCATCAGTACGCCGGCACGCAAAGCTGGCCAGTGAATTTTCCCGTTAGTCCTCGGCCACGAATTCGCTGGCGTCGTTGCGAAAGCGGGCAATCGCGTCCGCGGCTTCAAGGAAGGCGACCGCGTCGTCAGCGAAACCGCCGCCGTCCTTCCGATCGACTCGGCATTTATTCGCCAAGGCCTCTACAATCTTGATCCCAAGCGGCTCGGCTTCGGCTACGGAGTCAACGGCGCAATGGCGCCGTTCGTAAGCGTGCCCGCCCGCTGCCTGCATCGCCGTCCCGGCAGGGCTGCCTTCGAGAGTCGCCGCGCTGACCGAGCCCTGCTGCGTGGCCTACAACGCGGTGTGCGTCAACTCGCACATTCGCCCCGGGCGATTCCGTCGCCGTAATCGGCCCGGGCCCAATCGGCCTGCTCTGCGCGACTGATGGCCAAACTCTCGGGCGCGGGCCATCTCATCGTGATTGGCATTCCAAGCCGACGCCAAGCGCCTCGAGGTCGCGCAGAAAGATCGGCGCGGAAACGGTCCTCGGGGCGCATAACGAGAAGATGTCACGAATGGGTGAAGAACTTTGGCGATGGACTATGGCCTCGATCTGGTCATCGACGCCGCCGGCGTTTCGGCTTCGCTGAAGCTGGCGCTCGACATTGTCCGCCCTGCAGGCCAGAATCACCAAAGGTCGGCTGGGGGCCGCAGCCGCTAAATTTTTCGCTCGATCCGCTCGTGCAAAAGGCGGTCACGCTACAAGGGAGCTTTTCGCACAACTGGCCGATCTGGGAAAAAGTGATTTCGCTGCTGGCAAGCGGCAAAATCAATCTGGACCTGGTCCTCAATCGCGTCTCGCCGCTTGCCGACTGGCGCGACTCCTTCGAGGAGATGCACGCCGGCGAAATCGTCAAAGGCGTCCTGAAGCCATGACCGCGATTCGTTTTACTGCCGTTTCTACAATTCCCGTGATCCAGAGCGAAGCGAAGGACCCCTCCGGCTGTTCTCTCGCTAGTAGCGATCGCAACGCCTGAAGGACAAAGTCATCCTCGTCACGGGTTCGACGAGCGGCATCGGCGAAGGCATGACGCGCCGGTTCGCACGCGAAGGCGCCCGCGTCGTCGTCCACGGCATAAAGCTGCGAAGACGCAAAAGCATCCGCAACCGAAATCGAAAAGTCCGGCGGCCAAGTAACGGCCATCGCAGGCGATCTGCTGGATGCTACCGTGCCCGCGCGCCTCATCAATGAGGCCGTCGCAAAATGGGGCCGCCTCGACGGCCTAGTCAATAACGCCGCCATCACCGCGCGCGGCAAACTCGACAATACCGACGCAGCCGAATTCGATCGCATCATCGCTATCAATCTTCGTGCGCCGTTCCTGCTGATCAAAGCTGCGATGCCTCATTTCCGCAAGCAGGGTGGCGGCCGCGTGATCAACATCGGCTCCGTTAACGCCTACTGCGGCGAACGCAATCTTCTCGCATACTCGATCAGCAAAGGCGGCCTGATGACGCTCACGCGCAATCTCGCCGATGCGCACGGCGCCGAAGGTCTCCGCATCCAGCAGTTCAACGTCGGCTGGACGCTCACCAAAGCCGAATACGAACTCAAAAAGAAAGACGGCCTTCCCGACGATTGGCCTTCGCAGCTTCCCAAGCATTCGCGCCCTCCGGTCGTCTTCTCTCGCCCGAAGACATCGCTTGGGCCGCCGTATATTTCCTCTCCGACGAGGCGCCGCTTATAAACGGCGCGGTTCTCGATTTCGAACAGTTCCCGCTGATTGGACGAAATCCGCCCAAGCAACTATGAGACCGAAACTCGCCGCGTTTCCCAAAGTGCTTCATGGACGATCTTTGCATCCACCATACGATGACGCTTCTCGCAATGGATCGATCTCGCCGCTACTCTCGGCGTGGAAGGTCTCGAGTTTTACGTCGGGCTTTCTCGACGACGATCCAGCATTCCTCAAGAAGACGAAAGCCGCTCTGGAAAAGCACGGCCTCGCGATGCCGATGCTGTGTTGTTCGCCCGATTTCACTCAGCCCGATCCGGCTTTACTGAAAGCGAGATCGATCGCGAAAAGCGCATGATTCGAAATCACCGCGTTTTTCGGTGGCCATTTTTGCCGAGTACTCTCCGGTCAGCGTCGCGCCGGATTGTCACGCGCGGCTGGCGTCGCTCAGGTCGTCCGCGTGATCACAAGCCTGCTTCCGTTTGCCGAAAAGCATGGAGTTGTCCTAACGATGGAGAACCATTACAAGGACAACTACTGGCAATATCCCGAATTCGCGCAAAAGATGGACGTCTTCGCCGAAATCGTCGACCAGATCGATTCGCCGTGGTTTGGCGTGAATTACGATCCATCGAACGCGTTTCTCGCCGGCGACGATCCTCTCGTGCTCCTCGATCGCGTGAAGCATCGCGTCGTCTCCATGCACGCAAGCGATCGCTATCTCAAATTCGGCACCTCGAGGATTTGCGCAAGGAAGAAGACTCGGTCGGCTACGCAAGCCGCCTCGCCCACGGGGTAATCGGCAAAGGGTTGAACAATTACGACGAGATCTTCTCTATGCTGAATTCCGTCGGCTTCCACGGCTGGATTTCCATCGAAGACGGCATGAACGGCATGGAGGACCTGCGTGAATCCATCAAATTCCTGAAATCAAAAATCGCTCAGCACTTTTCAAATTGACATGAAAACCATCGTCCAAATCTCTCTCGACATCATTAATATTCCTGAAGCTCTGGACACGGCGCGACTCGCGATCCGTTGCGGCGTGGATTGGCTCGAAGCCGGCACCCCGCTGATCATCGCAGAAGGTATGAACGGCGTCCGCGCTCTGCGTAAGGAATTTCCAGGCGTTCCCATCGTTGCCGACCTAAAAACCATGGACGGCGGCTGGCTCGAAGCCGAAATGATGGCCAAAGCCGGCGCCACCCACGTCGTCGTCATGGAACGCGCTCATCCGGAAACCGTAAAGATGGTCGTCCGCGCGGGGAAGGATTTCGGCGTGAACGTGATGGGAGACAACCTCGGCGCTGAGGACATGGTCGCCGCCGCAAAACGCCTGGAAGATCTCGGCTGTGATTTCGTCGTCCATCACATCGGTTACGACGAACGCCGCGGCCTCGCCGCAGCAGGGAAGGCGTGGCCGAGCCCGCTCGATCAATTGCGCGAAGTTGTCGCCGCCGTTGATATCCCGGTGCAGGCCGTCGGCGGTCTTTCTGTTGAGCAAGCGGTGCGCACGCCCGAATATGGCGCCCCGCTCGTGGTTCTCGGCGCTCCGCTGACAATCGACGCCGATTCATTCAAAACCGCGTCAGGAAATTTGGAAGATAAACTGCGTCTGGTGTGCGAAAAAGTCCACGCCTACGGCAACATTTCCAAGCGCAAATAGCGGCGATCAGACCGAATACGAAACCGTCGGATCGTGCTTCCTCGCCGGCGCCGCTGCTGCGGACTGCTGCGTTGCAGGCACGCGTGTCGACGTCCCCCGACGCATCGCCACAGTGCCCGTCCGCACTACCTCGAGCAATCCAAACGGCGTCAAAATCTCAAGCAGCCGATCGACTTTCTCTTCGCCGCCGGTCATTTCCACGGTGATCGAATCTATCGCGATGTCGAGCACGCGCGCCTTGAACACATGCGCAATATCCAAAATCTGCGAGCGCGTCTCCTGCGGCGCGCTCACTTTGATTAGCGCCAGGTCGCGAATCAGGGCGGGCTTGTTCGTAATGTCGTCCACCAGTAGCACATTCACCAACTTGTAAACGTTCGCCTCGATGCGCCGCACCTGATCCGCATCGCCCTCGACCACGATCGTCATCCGCGAAACATCCGGCTTTTCCGTCCTACCCACCGTTAGTGAATCGATATTGAAATTCCGCCGCCGAAAGAGCGACACGACGCGCGAAAGCACGCCCGGCTTGTTTTCGACGTAAACCACCAATGTATTCAGCATAATTTCCCTCGTCCAACCTTCTCAATCTCGGCGATACAACATCTCGCCTTCACATATTCACCTGGAAAATGTCGTCATCCTGAGTGGAAGCGACCCTCCCCGCTCTGCTTCGCGCGGGCCGCCCACTCCGATGAATGGCTATTACTCGTCCTCCGCCGTCTCCACCAGCGGATTCGGTCGCCGGATCATATCGCCCAGTGACGCGCCCGCCGGCACCATCGGATAAACGGTATCTTCCTGCTCCACTTGAAAATCAATCAGCACCGGCCCTTTGTGCGCGCGCGCAGCTTGCACCGTCGGAATCACGTCCGCGCGATTCTTCACGGCGATGCTGTGAATGCCGAACGCCTCGCCCAGCTTCACGAAATTCGGGCTCAGCAGGGGAGTGGCTTCGTAGTTGCGGTCGTAGAAAAATTCCTGCCACTGCCGCACCATGCCGAGATAGCCGTTATTGATAATCGCGATGTTCACCTTCAGATTTTCCTGAACGATCGTCGCCAACTCGGCCATCGTCATCTGGAATCCGCCGTCGCCCGCGACCACCCATACGTCCGCCTCGGGGCGCGCCACCTTGGCGCCCACGCCGGCCGGCAGTGCGAATCCCATCGTCCCCAATCCACCCGACGTGATCAGCGAACGCGGCCGTTCGTGCTTGTAATATTGCGCTTCCCACATCTGATGCTGCCCCACGTCTGTCACGATCACCGCGTCATGATCGCGCGTCTCGTGCCACAAGTCGTTGATCACGTGCGCGGCGTAAAGGTGCCCGCTGTCCGGTAAATTCTGAATGTCGCGCACCGCCGAATCGCCTTTCAGCCTGCGAACATGATCGATCCATTCGCTATGATTTGCCGCGTCAAGCTGCGGTAGCAGTTCTTTCAATATCTCGCGCAGATCGCCCACCAGCGCGACGTCTACCTTCACATTTTTGTTGATTTCAGCCGGATCGATATCGATGTGAATTTTCTTCGCATTTTGCGCATAGGTCTTCAGGTTTCCCGTCACGCGATCGTCAAATCGCATGCCGAACGCGAGCAGCAAATCGGCATCCTGAATCGCCGAGTTCACCCACGCTTCGCCGTGCATGCCCATCATTCCGAGATTGAGAAAATGTGAAGCCGGCAGCCCGCCAAGCCCGAGTAGCGTCATCGCCACGGGAATGCACGCCTTCTCCGCAAAAGCCTGCATCTCATTTTCGGCGCCCGAAATCGTAATTCCGTGGCCCGCCAGAATCAGCGGTCGCTTCGATTGCCGGATCAATTCAAGCGCCTGCTGAATTTCCTCTCGCGCCGGCGAATGATCCGGACGATACCCGCGCATCTTCGGCTCGGCCGCTTCGTAATCGAATTCACACTCGGTCTGCTGCGCATCCTTCGTGATGTCGATCAGCACTGGTCCGGGTCGCCCTGATCGCGCTATAAAAAACGCCTCTCGAACCGCCTGCGCCACTTCGTCCGCGTGCGTCACCAAATAATTGTGCTTGGTGATCGGCAACGTCACGCCTGTGATATCGGTCTCCTGAAACGCATCCGACCCGACAAGCTTGCTGCCCACTTGTCCCGTGATGCAGACAATCGGCGAAGAATCCATCATCGCCGTCGCAATGCCCGTCACCATGTTCGTCGCGCCCGGGCCGGACGTCGCCACCGCAACACCCACTTTTCCCGTCGCGCGCGCGTAGCCGTCAGCCATGTGCGTCGCGCCCTGTTCGTGGCGCACGAGAATGTGATGGATCTTGCTGTGCTTCAGCGCGTCGTACGCCGGCAGAATCGCTCCGCCGGGATAACCGAAAACGTCCGTCACGCCTTCGCGCTCGAGGCATTCCCACAGAATCCTCGCGCCGGTCAGAATTTGCTTTCCCGCGCGACTTTTCTTCTCTGCCGCGCCCGAATTCGTCTTGCTGCTCTTGCTAGCGCTGCTCATCCCATCCTCCTCAGCCTTCAAATCCGTTCCGTGTGGCACAGCCACTCGTTGCTGTGTCTCGTTCGCCCGCTTTTCGATCACTCCCTATCGAGATCCGGTCATCCTGAGCGAAGCGAAGGACCCCGGTCGCTTTTCTCTGAGTCGCTCCGCCGCCACAAACTAAAAAACCCACCAAGCCTTTTGGCCGGTGGGTCTAATGAGCTTTTCAATCTTTGTTTCTCAGCTCAATCACACCCTCCGGGCCGGCGCGCGCCTACTACTACAGATACTACTACGCGAAGTCGCACAAGTTCCCCTGTGCTCAGTCCCTGCCCGAAGATGCCGATCGTCTTCATTTCCGTGAACAAAATAACTCTAGCCGTCAGCGCACAGCCCTGTCAAGGAAGTTTAGGATATAGCCACATAAACGCGATTTATAGTTACGACGCAATTCCATAAATCGCGTATCCGGGTCTCGCTGTATCTGCAAGCGGCTATAACCACCGTTGCTATGGCACATGCTTGCGGTCCACCAATCACTATTCACGCTTCAAATTCACTGTTTTTCCCGTCCGTGCCGATTCTCGCGCCGCATCCAGAATCTGCATCACCGTCACATTTGTATCGAGCGCGCTCAAATCGCCATGCGGTTGAATCTGCCCGCGCACGACGGCAGCCAGATAGTGCAGAGAAGTGTCTTCCGGCGCAGCAAGCGGCGGCTCAGTCACCGTTTGCTCGGGATCGGACTGATGAAAGCGCTGGCGCACGTCCGTCGGGTTCACGGCAATCGCGTAAGCCTTTGTTCCATACACTTCCATGTCTTTGCGGTTGAACGTCCAATTCCACGAAGGCATCAGCACGGCCTGAGTCTTCGGATAGCGCAGGATAATCGTCGCATCGTCATCGACGCGCGGATATTCATCCGGCTTATCCGTCTGGGACACGGCCGTCACGCTCAGCGGCGCCTCGCCGTGCATCAGCCAGGTCATCAGATCAGCGCCATAGCAGCCAAAATCGTAGAGCGCGCCCGCGCCATTTTGTGCCGGATCGGTCAGCCACTTCAAAAACTCCGGCTGCACGTGAATTTCGATCGGTCCTTGATGTCCGTCATGAATCACCACTGTTCGAATTTCGCCCAACCGCCCCTGCTGCACCATGTCATACACGGCACGATTGCTCGCGTACCACGTCGTCTCGTAGTTCACCAGCACCTGAACATGATGTTCTTCGGCCGCGTGCCGGATCGCCAGCGCATCCTCAATCGAAAGCGTCAGCGGCTTCTCAACCATCACGTCGAGTCCGTGCGCCGCCCCCGCCTCAATGACGCGCCGGTGCTCGCCCACAGCCGTGTAAACGAGCAGGGCCTGAGGATGTTGATGCGCCAGCAAGTCGTCGAGTGTCGGGTAAAACATGCTTGCGCTGAAGTGATACAGCTTCTCGTATTTCTCGCAAAGCGCCGTATCGGCGTCCACGATGCCAACTAACTCGGCATCCTGCTGCTTGGGAAACGCATTCAGAAATCCCGCCACGTGCCCATGCTCCAGCCCGACAATTGCCACCCGCACAGGCGCACTATTCTGCCGCCGCGCAAACGTCTGCGAGCCACACAATACGAAAATGCCTGCAGAGATCAGAAGGGAATGACGCATCGAGGCGAAATACGAGCTCGATCGAATCATGGCGGGTATGCTAGCGCATCACACGCCGAATACAACTGCTTTGTTCATAAGCGAATCCGCTCAGGGCTCAAGCATGCGCGGGCGCCGGTCTGTTATCAAACATCACCTTCCCAACGAGCGGCAGTCTCGGTATCATGCCGCCGGCACTGATTTTTTCGGGGCACGCCTATGCATATCTCCTGTCGCCGATTTTCGTGGGTCGCAGTTCTGCTGGGCCTCGCATTTTTGGCGTCATTTGTGGGTTTCGAAAAGACGGCGTGGGGCGGTAAAGCGCCGCAGTCAGCCGCCGAATCATCGGCCCTCGAATCGCAACTGCTTCCATTTTTGGCAGCGGCAAAAAATCGTAATCCGGAAGACTTGAATAACCTGGTAGACGACCTGGAAGTTCCTTCCGACTCGAAGTGGTTCCAGGCGAATTTCGGAGATGACAATGGCCCCAAGTTGGCCGCCGCTTATAGAGCCTCGTGGCAGAACTATAAAAGCGCAATCGCGGATGTATTCCCTCGACAACGGAAGGCTAAGAAAGCAACGATCGCTGTAGTAGCGTTCTCGCTTGCATCTTTCCCCGCTTCTGAGCGCCCCGTCTTCGGCGAGCATCTCATTCGCGACATTCTTCAAGATGCGGCTGGTCCTTTATGGGTCTATACGGCCGAGCTTGACGTGAAGGATGGCGCGCGGGCCCCGCTGCCGGGAATCTTTGTTTTCGCAGACGGAAAGTTTCGCTCCGTCAGCAATCAGACATTCTTTAGCCTCCCAAACGTTAAACCGCCCAGGGTCCGACTGCCGGCTCAAGTCGTTGACGCACAGCTCGCCTATCGCGTGCCTCCGAAACTCTCTCCATCGGAGAGCTTTGAGCACGGCGAAGTCGTCGTTCGCGTCATCATCGGCATCGACGGCAGCGTCTCTCAAGCCACGGCAACGAGCGGGTCGCCCGATCTGGCGGCCGCTGCCGTAGAAGCCATTCGCCAGTGGCGCTACAAACCAACCATCGTGGCCGGTGATCCGGTGGAAATCGACGCGATGGTCACGGTCACGTTCTAGCGGAGTCACTCACATTGAATGGCTCCAAAAATAAACGTTCCTCAAGATGTAGTACTAACAACAACGGGTTGTCCAAGTTCCCCTAAATCAGTTCGTCATCGGCCGTATCGACCGTAGTGTCCTTGGCGGCGCGGCTCCAGCCGATACGTAGATCGTTGACCTTGTGCAGAGCAAAGGCTGATCCCGGATTGGGTGCGGTAATCGCGAAGAAGTCGGCGCGGTTCACGTCTTCCAGCCAAACACTAGGACGCGGGTCCGCAGCCGATGGCGCGATTTCCACATGGGACATCTCCAGATTCTTCAGATGCCGGATGAAGAAGCCGTTGGACGGCGTCGGCCCGAAGCTGAAGCAACTCCGGATAAGCCTGCTTCAATCTCCGGAACCTTGATCGTGTGCCAGTCGGGCATCGGTCTAGGGCTCGCCGCGCCGATCCGCATATGCTTCGGGCAGTCCGAGATGGCCGAAGTAGCAGTTCGAGAGCTTCACGTCTTCGATGAGATTCGACGGGAATGCCGGAGAAAAGCGAGGCCGTGAACGACGGCGGAGTTGTGGAATCACGAGGTTGGAGATCAGCACGCGCCGCAGGGTTCCGGGGCGCATCGTCTCCTTGGGTCCGCGATTGCGCGCGTTCAGGCGAAGAAAGAGAGGGCGTCGACAATGTCGCGCATGCGTGTTGCCGGTGATGGCGATGTCTTCGAGAAAGGCGCCATCGGACGATTCCAGCGAAATGCCCTTGCAACCTTCGATCACGTTGCCCGTGATGGTGATGTTGCGGAAGCCGCCGTTCGATTCGGTGCCGCACTTGATGCGGCCATTGCGCGAACACGTGGGAATCATCGGGAAACTTCTTCCACGTGCCGTCGAGCACGGTGCCCAGATTCGTAAGTGCCGGTGACGTAGTTGTTGGCGATCGTCACGTTGTCCGTCGAGCGCTGATAGCCGAGCGCGTAGCTGGACTTCGGGCAGATGCCGTCGTCCCACGGCGAGTTGACTGTGCAGTTAGACACGCGCACATTGCGGCAGCAGTCGATGTCGAAACCGTCGCGGTCCGTGTCGATGCAGCAGATTGTCGAGCGTCATGTTGTCAACGCCGGTGGCGAGCAGGGCGAAGT
Organism: uncultured Acidobacteriota bacterium; assembly: GCA_963753205.1. Lineage (GTDB taxonomy): Bacteria > Acidobacteriota > Terriglobia > Acidiferrales > UBA7541 > Palsa-295. Next base: position 202,943 of record CAVWBL010000019.1, read on the forward strand.
GGCCGCCCTTCAGGACGGAAAAGTCGCGCAGCAGTCACGTTGTGGCAATTCTTCAGCGCGATGGACTTGTTGCCCACGCCCGCCTGCTCGGCGTTGAACGCCGTATAGTTGCCGCGCGTGCACCGCCCGATCCATGCGACAGGCCCTTGCCGTAGATAAGGCCCGGGCCATCGAATGGAGAAGTCGCTGATGTTCTCCGCCCAGAAGCAGCGAATTGTGCCAGTGGTTGTGCCCGTAATCCTGGTAGGGCGTCCAGGGATCGTTGGGCTCGGCGGCATCGTAGGTGCCCCCGTTGTAGCCCGTGGTGTCGCCGGGTTTGGGCGAGTCGGCCGCGAGAATCGTGCAACCCCGGGCGAGATAGAGATCAACGTGGCTTGCGAGATGCGTGAAGCAAACGTAAGTGCCTGCCGGGAAGTAAAGCGTGCCTCCGCCCGCGGCAGCCACAGCCTGAATCCCGCGATTGATAGCGGGAGTGTCGACGGTTTTGCCGTCGCCCACGGCGCCGTATTGGTGAACATCGAATACCGTGGGTTGCGCAGCCACCTTCTTCTCCTTAGCCCCAAAAGCCACAGCGGGCAAGGCAGCTCCAGCCACGCCAAGGCTGCCGGTCCGCAGAAAATCGCGGCGTAGCGAATCGAAATTCTTCACGGAATATCCTCCTGCATGTCTCAGTGCAATTTTGGATGAAATACCCAACAGTCAAAGCGCCCGTATGCTAACGCCGATTGCGGCAAATTCAAGTTCTTTTGTGCTTGTCCTTAACTCACCGCGGTTTCTTAATGAGCCTTCACGAGTCACAAGTTACAAGTCACGATCACGGCCTTAAGTACTATGTCCGTATTTCCCACAATAGAAATCCTTCTTCGCCCGTGCTACCGTTTGTTGTTTTTGTTTGCTGCGAGAGAGGGAGCCGCGGCCGAAAGGAGAGGGCCGAAAGTGGCGCGGTCGGCCGCAACACGAGGAACGCCAAATCCTAATCGAGATGAAACGATTAGAAATGACCGCAACCATCCTGAAATCAGCCACATGGTTTTTTCCTAATCGAGAAAGAGCGGCATTTTTTAACGCCCCAAAAGGCCTCAATTTGGTCGCATCGGGTACCAGATACTCTTTCCTTACACACCCCTTTCGCCGTCAGGCCCCGGCCCTTTTTCTCCCGTATCCTTATTGGACAGCGCCATGAACCAGCCATCCGATCCCCGTGGCTCCAACGGGAACGACCGCAACGCGTCTGCAGGCGACTCGCCGCGCGGCTCGCGCTCCCAGCAGGACACTGTCCTGCTGAGCGACGTTCCCGACGCCGAAGCCTTAATCGCATCCTCGCGAGACACCGCGAGCCACGACGCCCCGGTGAATCCGGCGGCTCTGCATCTCAGCTCCGCCGCAATAGCCGCTCTCGGACAACGATACGACATCCTCGATGCGGCCGGTCACGGCAGCATGGGCAATGTCTACAAAGCCCGCGACCGCGAAACCGGCGAAATTGTCGCCCTGAAGCTCCTGAAGCCCGAAATTGCGTCCGATCAGCAGATGATGGACCGCTTCAAAAACGAGCTTCTCTTCGCCCGCAAAATTACTCACAAAAATATTTGTCGCGTCCACGAATTCAATCGCCTCGGCGGCATCGCCTATACATCAATGGAATTTGTCGAAGGCGAAAGCCTCCGCTCGGTTCTGAACCGCTTCGGGGCAATGTCCTTGCGAAAAGGGATTGATCTCGCTCGGCAGATGTGTTCGGGCCTGAAGGAAGCCCACGCCCAAGGCATCGTTCACCGCGACCTGAAACCCGAAAACGTCATGATCGATTCGCGCGGCAACGTCAAGATTATGGACTTCGGCATCGCGCGCTCGATGGAATCGCTGACGCGCATGACGGGCGCGATGGTTGGCACGCCCGCATATATGGCGCCCGAGCAAGTCGCTGGCAAGCCAGTCGACTACCGAACGGACATCTACTCACTCGGTCTGATCCTATACGAAGTCTTCACGGGAACGCAGGCCTTCACGGCAGACAATGCCGTCGCCGTCGCAATGAAGCAGCTGCGTGAATCGCCGGCGCCGCCCCACGAGGTCGAACCCGGAATTCCAGTTCCAATCGAGCGAGCCATTCTGAGGTCTCTCGAGAAGGAGCCCGAGAAGCGGTTCCAGTCCATCGCCGAGATGGAAAGAGTTTTCTCGTCTCCGGCTGTATCTGCCACGCCATTCTCCGGAGGCAGTACGACCGCCGGCCGTTCCACCCAAGATGCCATCGCCCTCCAGCCCACCGTCGCGATGTCAAGCGGCGTGCCAGTCGCTCATGTCGCCGCGCAATCGAAACCATCGCGAGGGAAATGGGCAGCTCCGGTGATCGCTTTTGTTTTGTTTGCACTATTTGCCGCGGGCGCGGCAAAGTGGGCCAAAAAGGCGAGCTTAGCCGACAAATTGCCGCCACCTGCGGCGCCAATCGCGCCATCTTTGCCCAATTTTGCCTTGACGCATGCCGCTCCCGAGCCTGCGCCGGGCGTCACCGCACCTGAGTCCGAGACCACAGCCGCGCCGGTTGCCGCCTCAGGCCCCTCTCAAGCCCAGAGTTCGCCACAAGCAAGCGCGACTCCCTCGAATCCGCCGCCGCAGCCGGTTGCGACAGCTGCAGTAGCACCGTTCTCAAAGCCAAGCACGCCAGGGGCTGCGGGATCACAGGCAACTACGCAGCAACCCGCCAACAATGCAGCCAAAGAGGCGCCGTCAGCAAGGTCCGATCAAACCTTCACCAATGTCGCTTCCGGAGCGGCCCAACCAATGGGTTCTGTGCTCCGCGGCAACGCCCCCTCCTACATTTGGGTCGCGCGATTCGATCGCGAAGACCGCGCTCAAGACGCATCGCGCAAAATACAGGGACTCGGCCTCACATCCGTAGTTATTCCGCGCCGCATCGGAGGTGACAAACGAGCTTTCGTCGTGTTATCCGGCCCATTTCCTGCGACTCGCATCCCGAGCGTGATCGACTGGCTTCGAACGCAAGGGTTTCAAAACGTTCGAGAAATTAAAATACCGACCGGCCAGCTGCGTGGTCGCAATCCGGCGTTGGACTCCACAAACGATTTCGACGGGAGCTCCAGTGAGTACCACAGCCAAACCGATGATTGCATCGGTGCTGGATTTCGCTGCGCGCTCCGATACCGGCCGGGCCCGCGAAAATAACGAGGATAATTTCCAAATTGCCGCCGAGCTTGGTCTCTTTGTTCTCTCCGACGGCATGGGCGGACTTGACGCAGGCGAGATCGCAAGCAAGCTCGCCGTGGAAACGATCTACGCACATTGCCGCGACGCCGAGTCAAATCCGAACGTGCCCTGCGAGGGAGAGCGCGTCGAGGGAGCTTCCGAAACGTCAAATCGCCTTGCGAGCGCGATTCAGCTCGCGAACAAATTGGTCCGAGCCGCCGCTGCAGAGGCGAATGAGCATTCCGTGGATCTGTCAGACAATGCTCCCAGACCAGCCAAGGGCATGGGTGCGACAGTACGTTGCACTGCAATTTTTCGCGGACCGCGTCAGCGTGGCGCACGTCGGCGACAGCCGGGCGTATCGGCTCCGCAGCGGCGAATTCCTGCAGCTTACGGACGATCACTCGCTGGTTGCGCAGCAAGTTCGCGAAGGGCGCATGACCGAAGCCGAGGCCGAAGCGAGCCCTCTGAAGAACGTCTTGATGCGCGCATTGGGAGTCGACGAAACGGTCGAAGTTGAAGTCGACGAAGAGATCGCGATCGAGGGGGACATATACCTCCTCTGTTCTGACGGGCTGACGCGCGAACTCTCGGACGGTCAAATCGCCGCGGTTCTTACTGAAATGGCGGATGCGCAGAGTGCAGCCGACCAGCTGATCGATCTTGCTAATCTCGCCGGCGGCGGAGATAACATCACTGCAATCGTCGTACGAGTCGGTGCAAAAGCCCCAGGAACATTGGGAAAAATCGGCCGCTGGATCACACGCTCTGGAAACTGACGATATCGGGAAAGGCGGAAGGGGAATAGATGCCAAAGCTGACGCTCAAATTTGACAATGCAATCCTCGGGGAGGTCCCCGTCGGTTCGAAAGAAGTGAGTATTGGCCGTTCGCCGGACAATGCAATGGTAATTGATAACCCGGCCGTGTCCCATTATCACGCGCGCGTTTTCAACGAAGAAGGCCGCATAATGCTCGAAGACTTCGGCAGCATGAACGGTACGTTTGTAAACGGCCAGCGTGTGAAAATGGTCATGCTGAAGCCTGGCGACCGCGTTACGGTCGGCAAGCACACAATTGTCGTTTCTGACTCCCACGATCTGGATGGGTTTGCGCCGGTCGGCGCCGGAGTAGCAAAGGCTGCGGCGCCCAAGATTAACGAAACGGTAATGCTCGATACGAAGGAGCGCAGGGAATTTCTGCAGAAAATTGCCGCCGTCGGCGAGAGTTCACAGGTCGCTCCGGCACGCGTGAAAGTGGCCACTTTAATCGTACGGAGCGGCAAGACGGATCGCCAGGAATATGCTCTTACGGACAAGCTGACTGTTGTGGGAAAGTCGGCGCTGGCGACGGTGAAGCTAAAGGGCTGGTTCGCGCCCAAAGCAGCTGCGCAGATCAACCGCCGCGAAGACAATTCTTATTACATAGGTGCGGCGGACAAAACCCCAAGCGTAAACGGAAATCCCATCACGCATCCGACGAAACTGTCTTCCGGCGACGTTATTGCTGTGGCGGGCGTTGCAATGGAGTTCGTGCTTCGCGATTAATCGTCATCCGAAAGTCTGGATCGAAAATTGCGCGTCCTGGTCTCGCTTACTCCATCGCGCCCAGCATATTCCGCTCGAGAAACTCCTTCGTGAGAGCCCAGGCCAGCGCCGCGGCTTTCGCGTTGTAAGTAGGGCCGCCATCTCGAAAAAAAGCGTGATCCGCGAAAGAAATCTTCACGTTGACGAATTCCTTTCCGGCTTCTTGCAGAGCGTCTTCAATAGGACGCGTCTGATCGGGTGTGATGTGCTTATCGAGACCACCCCAGAAAAAGAGCAGGGGCGCATTAATCTGTGGCGCAAGCGGCAGAAGAGACGGACCCCGGCTGCTGGGTCCAATTCCTCCTCCATAAAATGAAATGGCGGCTTGCAGCGGCACCGTGGCACCTGCTAGGTACGATGTTCGTCCTCCCATGCAGAATCCGACGCAGCCCGATGCGGGCAGCACCTGCCTGCGAATCTTTTTGCAGCCACGAGTACGCGGCTCGGATATCGCTCTGCAAGTTTTCGTTCGTAAGCGCCTGAATGTGAGGCATGACGGCGGGGAAATCGGTATGGCGGAGTTCGGCGCCCGGCGCGGTTCTGTGAAAGAGTTCCGGCGCAATTGCTATGTAACCTTCGCGGGCGAAGCGAGTGGCGACGTCGCGAATGTGGGCCGTCACACCGAAGGCCTCTTGAAAAACCATCAGACCAGGCCACTTCCTTCCGCCTGCGGGGCGCGCAACGAAAGCGTCCATCGATGTACCGTCCGCGACGGCAAGCGTTATTTTTCCCGTGATCGTTTCCGTCATGCGTTTCCTCTCCTAGGCGTTTAGCGTGAAGCGCGCCAAAAACTGATATTATCGTGGACTTGAACTTTTCGGAGGGAAGAAAGCATGCCTGAATCTGAACCGAGCAGGGAAGAGTTACTCGCACGAATTGCTGAACTGGAGAAGAAGAGCGGATCGCGCCCAAAAGGCACTCTTGAGTTTCGCGTCGGGGAGAAGGGTGGCGTGAGCGTCTACGGATTGGGCAGATTCCCGGTCACTTTATATTATGAGCAATGGGTGAGGCTTTTGGACGCGTCTGGAGACCTGCGTAAATTCATGGAAGAGAACAAATCGCGGCTAAAGCTGAAAACGCAGGAATAGTCAGCAAAACTGGGAACCTTCCGAGAAGCAGTGGCATAAGCGCGGACATCAATCCGCCAGCCCCTTCGGTCTTGGACACCACTACGTCAACGCCGACCGCCTTAGCCATCGCCTTCCCGATAGAGTCCTGATACAAGGTGAAGACGATGATTCGGGCTTCGGGCGTCTGCTTTTTGATGACCGATGCCGCTTCTATGCCGTTCATTGAGGGCATAGATAGATCCATTAGAACCACGCCGGGCTTGCGTTCGGCTGCGATTGCGATAGCCTCGACCCCATTGGAAGCTTCGCCACAAATACGCATTTTCATGCAGACTTCGAGAAATTTGCGAATAGCCGACCGTACAGTGCTACTGTCGTCCACGATGAGCACTGCGTTTTCGCAATTCTCCATCACCCTCCATCATTGTTTGATTCCCGCATCAGCGCAATACCGTATTTACATTAGCATTGCGAACTTGCGTCTGCTAATGAGCACGAGCGCAGTTTGTCGGTTAGCCGACAGACGTGTAAGCCTCATGTTTTCAGTATCTTCCGGTTCCCAGGTTTTTAAATTCTGCGCCCAAAACACACTTCCGAGTCTTCCGCGCTAATTTATTGACCCGAGCGCCGTCCCTCTGTAAGATTTCCGACCGAGTGCCCTAGTCGGGGCGGCTAAGCCAACGTCTCTGGTCGGAGAGAAACCATGAAAAAGTTCGCATGGGCCCTGTTCCTCTTGTGTTCCTTTGCTTTGCTCTTCTTCGCAAGCGCGCCAGATGTCCACGCGCAATCGAAGCCAGTAGCTACTCCCACGTCTTGCGTCGCAGCGCCCGCGCCACCTGTTGCCGGGGGCGCAGCAACTACCGCCGCTCCCGCGGTTGCGCCTGCGCAGCCTCAAGGCCGCAAGAAGCGGATTGCGATTTTCGATTTTGATTACGCGACCGTGCAAACGAATAGCGCGGCGGTATTCGGAACGAACGTTGATGTGGGAAAGGGCATCTCGGATCTGCTCGTTAAGTGCCTGGTGCAGGACGGCACTTACTCCGTGATCGAGCGGCAGCAATTGGACAAAATTTTGAGCGAACAGAATTTTTCGAACAGCGATCGTGCCAATCCAACCTCCGCAGCGCAAATCGGCAAAATACTGGGTGTGGACGCCATTATCGTCGGCAGCGTCACCCAATTCGGAAACGACAACAAGGACACGAAGATCGGCGGCGCTGGCGCGGGTCTTGGCGGCTTCGGACTAGGCGGCTTTGGAAAAAAGAAGAGCAAGGCCGTGGTGATGCTCGACGCGCGCATAGTCAACATCGATACCGCAGAAATCCTTGGCGTGGCTGAAGGGAAAGGCGAATCGGAACGCGACAGTACTTCGTTGCTGGGCGGCGGCGGCAATTGGCACGGCTTCGGCGCGGGCGGCGTCGATTTCGGTAGCAGCGATTTCCAGCAGACAATCATCGGTGAAGCGGTGAACCAGGCAGTGAATCAGCTTAGCGCGGGCCTGATCGCCGATTCCTCGAAATTTGAGGCACGCACAGTCACGGTGAGCGGCCTCGTCGCGGCGGTGGACAGCGGCCAAGTGATTCTTAACGTTGGTTCCAAAGTCGGAATTAAGGTGGGCGACCAGCTCACGATCGAGCGCGTGACCAAGGAGATCAAGGATCCTACGACCGGCGCCGTGATCCGGCGCATGACGACACCTGTCGGCGTAGTGAAGGTAACTGACGTGGATGCGCTCTCATCCGTGTGCACGCCCGTATCGGGTTCGGGCTTTAAGGAAGGCGACACAGCAAAGACTGTGACTCAATAGCGTCCCACCGGGCTCGAGCGCGACAGCGAGGCATTGTCTCGCCTGTCCACTGCCGTCACGCATCTGCACGCGAATGCTTATAGTGTCGCCAAAACAGATAGCCGCCCAGGAAAATACCCCCGGCGATTGCCCAACTGGCCTTTTCGATATAGCCGAGCATACTCTGGAATTGGCTGGCGATCCCATAACCGATAAAGGCCATCGTACAGACCCAAGCAGCGGCGCCCAGCACGTTGTATTTTAAAAAGCGCCGCCATTCCATTCCGAGGCTGCCGGCGAGCGGACCGAATATCGTTCGCAACCCAAAAATATAGCGCGCCCAAAACACCGCCATGCCTCCGTGCCGCTTGATGAGGTCGCGGCCCGCCTTCACGTCTTGCTCATCAATCGGCAGATGCTTCTTGCCCCATTGGACCAACGATTCACCGTAATGGTGTCCGAGTAGATAGCCGAGATTGTCGCCCATGATACAAGTGGCAGTACCGGCTAATATGATCCATTGAATGTGCAAACCCGAATGCTTATGGGCATAGAAACTCGCAAGCATGAGCGTCGATTCGCCGGGCAACGGCAAGCCAGCATTCTCGCCGAACAATGCGACACATACAGCCCAGTAGCCCCAAGACGAGAGGAAGTGTCGAAGCGCCGCGTCTAGCCAGCCCATGAATCGCCAGTGGAACGTTTGTTCATTTAATCCGAGTTCCCGCGGTGCCATTCTTTGCTGAAGAATCTGGATGAACTGCAGCTACCTGAATGCCGCCGAGGCCGCCGCGCCCGGCGGCCTCGAACAGGGCATTCCCGTATTTACGCGTGCCGTACTTGCTGCTGACGCTGGACCGCAGCGGTCGGCAGTTGCTTGTGGGCAGTAGATGCTCCGCCTAGGGCCGCCAGCCAGCCCAAAAACAGGGCGACGAATAGCGTCCATCCCAGGTATGTAAAGACGCCGATTACATACGAGCTATGCGGGCCAACCCCCACAGCCGTGCTGCCGAAAGCGTTTCCGCCGATCACAACGATCAGCAATGCCGCCGTGACCGAGAGTCCGAACATCACCATGCCCTGTAACATGCCTTCGCGGGAAGTAGTAATTCCCGCCAGCCGTCCCGTGGTGCGGCCCGCGACGAACATCGCTATGATTGTGAGAACTATCGACCACGCCGCCATGCCGGCGCCCATCCCCATCACCGGTTGAGTTGCACCAGCGTTCGCGTTGCTGGCGAAGATAGCGAGCCCCAGTGAGCCGAAAACGGACCAGATGGCGATAAATGTGAATGCGCCTGCCCAGATCGCACCCCAGTTCGGGCGCGTCTGGACCTCGATGGTTTCTAGTTGGTTGTTGATGTCTGCCATGCTTTCCTCCTGATAAGAAATAGTTCTACTGCATCATCGCTAACATGCGCTTGAAGTGCCGCAGGGGAACATGGAAGCCGAGAAGGATCACTTTCTATCTTTGGCCGGGAATTAATTTTTTAAATAGGGCGATTCATCTACGGCCGCCTCACATTTGCCGTAGACCCTTCGCTGGAATGAGAAGCTGATGCATAGTCCTACGCATAGCAACATGCGATGAATCTTCACTGCCTCTTGGTTAGCGAACCCCGGCTGTCTTCAGCACCGGCACCTCGTCGACTTCGGAAATTGTCAAACGCAATACGCGCACGCGCTGTCCTTCGTGAAGGCGTTGCAAAAGAACTTCGGCGCCGTTATCGAGCCGAATGGCATCGCGATGCGCATTTGCCGCTGCCGTAAGCTGAGTGAAGGTGACGATTTCGGCCGGACCGGACTTGCAGATACGCTGAATGTCGTCGGGCATATCGCGGACGAGCAAGCGGGCGCCGGGGGGAACGCAAACTGCGGTTGCCTGATTCGGCTCCGCATCCCGGAAGAAATCTTTGACGGCCTCCCAGATCGCGCGATAACCCAGCGGCGTGGGCGTCTTAGTAGCTGCGCTTGTGCGCGCCGGAACGAGGCCAATTGTTCCTGTCGAAAAGCGATGTACAACCAGGTCGTCACCTTCATTGGCCAAACGATTTGGAACTCCCATCAATGAGTAGTCACACATGAGAAATTCTCCTCTCAGAGATATAAGGGTGGCGCCTGGAGTTGTTCTGCTCCTAGGACAGCCGAGGGGAACACCATTTCAACCGAACTGTTGTTCGGTCACTTCAACAATGTCCATCAACTGTGGGAGGGCCACGCCACTGACGTAACTATCTGCCGCCTTATCGGAGCGCGTCCATACAGGCGTTTCGGTAATTGGTAAGGGGAGTGTGCGGCAAGAAGAGTCCTGCTACGAGTCCGTCGAGCCTTGGTGAGGCGAGAGTGCTAACGGAGGGCGAGAGAGTCTGCGGCAGCACGAGCCCAGTCAAGGACCTGTGAAGGTAAAATGCCAAGGTACAAGGTGCCGGCCGCCGCCAGAGACAAGGCCACGGTGAGCGCCGGGCGCACTTTTGTGGGAACGTAATCCTGTTCGGGGTCCCAGAAGTACATGGAGATGATCACACGCAAGTAGTAGTAGGCGCCGACCACGCTGTTGATAGCCGCAATGACCACAAGCCAAACGACGCGCGAATCCAGCGCGGCCTGAAAGGCAAAGAACTTGCCCAGGAATCCGCCGGTTGCGGGAAGTCCCAAGAGCGACAGCAGGAAGAGCGAGAAGCAGGCGGCCAGCACGGGCTGTTTCGAACTCAAGCCGGCATAATCTTTCAGCTCAAGACGCTGCTCGTCCTGCTGGCCGAGATGGGAGACCACGAGAAACGCGCCAACCTTCATAAGCGAATACGCAGTGAGGTAAAAAAGAATCGCTGCGATGCCAATATCGGTACCGGCAGCAAATGCTACAAGGATATAGCCCGCGTGCGCGATCGATGAATATGCCAGCATGCGCTTCACATTCGTTTGCATGAGCGCGCCGAGATTGCCGATTGTCATGGTCAGTACGGCGGAGACCCAAATCACCCAGAACCACACGTCTGTGGCTGATCCGAATGCGACGTAAAAGATGCGAAGCATCACCGCGAATGTCGCAACTTTGGGCGCAGACGCAAGCAACGCCGTGACAGGTGACGGAGCACCTTCATAAACGTCGGGCGCGTAAATCTGGAAAGGCGACGCAACGACTTTGAATCCGAGGCCGACGAAGATGAGTCCCAAGCCAAAGAGAGGCAGTATCGAAGAGGCCGCCTTGGGGTCCAGCGGATTTACCTTAAAAGCTGTCTGAATCAGGTCAATGCGCGTGGTGCCAGTGGCGCCATATACCATGGCTATGCCATACAGAAAGAAAGCGGTGGCAAACGAGCCCAGAATGAAATATTTCAGCGAGGCTTCGTTGGATTTCGGGGCGCGACGGCGATACCCTGCGAGAATATAGCTGGAGATCGAGCTCATTTCGAGACCGACGAATGCCGTGACAAGCTCGTTCGCGCTGGCGAGAATTCCCATTCCGGCCGTGGCGAATAAAACCAGCGCATAAAACTCGCCGCTCTGCATGTCCTCCATGTCGAGGTAATCCACCGAACCCAGAATCACCAGAGCTGCCGCAAGGATCACGACGACGTGCACGAAGACGCAGAAATCGTCGGCCAAGATCAGGTTGCTATAGCCGGCGCCGCCGACCGCAGCCATAAAATGGACCGAAATCAGCGCCAGCAGCGCCCCCGCCAAAGAGACCCATGCAAGCACGCGCTGGCTCGTTCTCTTGACAAATGGATCCGCCAGCATGATTACAATCCCGAAGAAACACAGAATCGCCTCAGGGAATACTCGGTGCAGATTCAGCAGTTGCTCGGACATCGTCACGGCCGCACCCGCCCTTTGTCGATCGAAACGAGCAAGTGATGCTTGGCCGGAAAGGGAACAGAGCCAAATTGCGGTTGCATGGCGGCCGGCTTTAGGCGGTGCGCTGCCGCTGCGCGATCCATTTGCTGAAGCAAGTTATCCGACGACGCGGCCATGCGACGCGTAAACATCGGCGACGCGACCCCCATGACGATGATTACCACGGCCATCACCATAAGAATCAGCTTTTCGCGGCCTGATGCGTCAGGCAACGATCGATTTTTTTCGACCGTCACTTCGCCGAAAGCCACACGTTGATAAGCCCACAGTAGGTAAATCGCCGACAGCACCGCGCCGCTAGCGGCCCACGCGGCCCAAGCATGGTTCGTCGCGAACGTGCCGATCAGAATCAGGAATTCGCCGATGAAGCCATTCAGGGGCGGCAGCGCAAGCGACGACAACGCAATGAACAGGAAGAAGGCCATAAGTACGGGCATCGGATTCGCGAGTCCGCCAAACTGCTTAATTTCGTGCGTGTGGCGGCGGTCGTAAAGCATCCCAACGGCCAGGAATAACGCGCCCGTAGAAACGCCGTGGTTCAGCATCTGGTAGATCGCACCTTGAATGGCCGTAGTGTTGAAAGCGAAAATTGCGAGCACCACAAATCCCAAGTGGCTTACTGACGTATATGCGACAAGGCGCTTCAGGTCGGTTTGCACCACCGCGACAAGCGCGCCGTAAACAATTCCTATAAGCGCAAGAACGCCGATCACTGGAGCCGCGCGGTGGGCCGCATCCGGGAACAACGGAAGGCAGAAGCGCAGCATGCCATAAGTGCCCAGTTTCAGCATAACGCCCGCCAGAATCACTGAGCCTGCGGTGGGCGCCTCGGTGTGGGCGTCTGGCAGCCACGTATGGAACGGGAACAATGGCACCTTGATCGCGAACGCGAGGAAGAAGGCACAGAAAAGCAGCATCTCCGTCGTTGGCGAGAGCGCGATCGCCTCGGTGAGTTGGCGTTGGATCGTTGGCAGATCAAATGTACCGGTCAGGTTAAAGAGCCAAAGAATCGCCACCAGCATCAGGATCGAGCCGAGCATCGTGTATAGAATGAATTTGACAGCCGCGTAGACGCGGCGCTCGTGTCCCCAGATGCCGATGATGAAATACATCGGAATCAGCATCACTTCCCAGAAAACGAAGAAGAGAAAGAGGTCGAGGGAGACGAAGACGCCGATCATGCCAGTCTCAAGGATGAGCAGGGAAATGAAAAAGCCCTTGGCGCGATCCTGAATCGAATTCCAAGAAGCCAGAATCGCGAGCGGCGTGAGGAACGTGGTGAGCAGAATCAGAAACAGGCTGATCCCGTCGATCCCCATGTGATAGTGAATTGCCTGGCCGATCCAAGCGCGATTTTCAACCAGTTGATAATCCGCCCGGCCTACGTTGAATTTGGGCAAAAGAAAGAGGGACAGGACGAAATCCGCGAGCGAAGCGGCCAAGGCGATGCGCCGGATCCAAACGTCATCTTCCTTGCGCAGCATCAGAAGCGCCGCGCAGCTCAAGAGCGGAAGAAACGTGATTACCGTCAATAAGAACGATTGCGTTCCCACGCTAATGCCTCATCCCCAGCATTCCCAGAAGTAACGCCGTGAATCCGACGGCGCCGATGATCACCCAGGTTGCGTAGCTGCGCGCATTGCCGGATTGCAGTTTGCGTACTTCTGCACCCGCTGCACGGGCCACATCCGCAGTGCCATTCACGGTGCCGTCGATCATGCCTTCATCAACTACATGCCAGAGAATATGTTCGGAGCCCCAGATCAGAGGCTTCACGATCACCGTGCCGTAAAGCTCATCGACAAAATATTTACCGTAGACGAGCTTGTAGACACCGCCGAGACTCTTCGCCAGCCGCTTTGGCCGCTCTGGATCGCCGAGATAGAGCCACGCAGCAATAGCAAGCCCCACGACTCCAGCCAGAACCGCAAAACCGGAGAAATACAGCTCAAGCGCGTGCGACGGCTCGAGTATTTGCGGCGCAAGGGCAGTCGAGCCCGCAAACACAGGCTTCAGGTAGTTCGCGAAATAATCAGGACCGTCCCACAGCTTCGGCGCCGCAAACCAGCCGCCCACAGTGGAAAAGAACGCCAGGATACAGAGCGGCCAGAGCATGATCCACGGCGACTCATGCACGTGCACGTGATGCTCGTCGTAGCGTTGTTGACCGAAGAACGTGAGAAAGATCAGCCGGAACATATAAAACGAAGTGAGCAAGGCGGCGGAGAAGCCGAGCGCCCACAACGCTTTGTTTGCGTACGGGCCAGAGTATGCGGCCCAAAGGATTTCGTCCTTGCTGAAGAAGCCGGCGAACGGCGGGATACCCGCTATTGCGAGCGTGGCGATCAACATCGTCCATGCCGTGACAGGAATTTTCTTCCACAGGCCGCCCATTTTGAGCATGTCCTGTTCGCCGCCCATGGCATGAATCACACTGCCGGCAGCAAGGAAGAGCAAACCCTTGAAAAACGCGTGCGTCATCAGGTGGAAGATGCCGGCCGTATACGCTCCCACGCCGCAGGCCAGGAACATATAGCCGAGCTGCGAAATCGTGGAGTAGGCGAGGACCTTCTTAATATCCGTTTGCGCCATACCGATCGTGGCGGCGTAAAACGCAGTAACCGCGCCCACGATAGCGACAACAAGCATCGCAATCGGCGAGCGTGCGAAAAGGGGATTCATCCGCGCTACGATGTAGACGCCCGCCGTGACCATGGTTGCAGCGTGGATCAATGCGCTGACGGGCGTGGGGCCTTCCATCGCGTCGGGTAGCCAAACGTAAAGAGGAAGCTGCGCGGATTTACCGACCGCGCCGGCGAAAAGCAGCAGGCAGATGGCGGTAATCACGCCGAAGTGCGTTTCGACGGGATAGGGCGCAACGGCCTGAAAGATCGCGCCATAATCGACTGTCTTAAATGTCGCAAAAACAAGCAAGATGCCGATCATGAAGCCCATGTCACCAATGCGCGTGGTGATGAAGGCTTTCTTGCCAGCGTCCGCGGCGGATTTCTTCAAAAACCAGAAGCCGATCAGCAGGTAGCTGCACAGGCCCACGCCTTCCCAGCCGACGAACGTGACGAGCAGGTTGCCGCCGAGCACGAGAGTCAGCATGAAGAAGACGAAAAGGTTCAGGTAAGAAAAGAAGCGGTAATAGCCGCCCTCGTGGGCCATATATCCGACTGAAAAAATATGAACGAGGAGACCGACGCCGGTAACCACGAGTAGCATGACGACCGTTAATTGATCCACCTGCAGCGTGAAGCCTGCGCGGAACGGACCTGCCGTCATCCATGTGAAGTAGTCGCGAATAACGGGGATCTGGCCGGCTGGAAGCTGCGAAAATTCCCGAACAGCTTCGCAAACGCAGAGAAACGAAGCCGCAACCGAGCCGACACCGACCGCATTCACGGCCGATTTTGACCAGCGCGCGCCGAGCGGCAGGCCCAGCAGACCGTTGGCCGCCGAGCCCAGCAGCGGCAACAACATGATGATCCAAAGATGATTGAGTATAGGCATCTAGAACTTGAGCAAATTTACCCGATCGACGTTCAGCGACTGGCGTGTGTGAGCCAGCGCTAGAACGATCGCCAGGCCGACGGCCGCTTCAGCCGCGGCTACCACAATTACAAAGAAAACGAAAACTTGGCCGTCCAGCGCCACATGTCCCGTTGTGCTGTGCGCGCGCGAGAAGGCAACGAACGCGAGATTCACGGCGTTGAGCATTAGCTCGATCGCCATGAAAATCGTGATGATATTGCGCTTGAATACAAAGGCCACAACGCCCAAGCCAAAAAGAACACCGCTTAGGGCCAAATAGTAAGAGACCGGAATGCTCATTGGTCTTTCCTTGCCAGAACAAGCGCGCCCAGAATCGCGATCAGGATCAGGATAGACGTAGCTTCAAATGGGAGTAGATATTGCCTGAACAACGTAGTCGAGAGCGCGACAGTGTCTGCTGGGCCGGGAGCCGCCGCGCCGTTTGCGATCGCAGTGCCCGGTTCGGAATGAAAGAGCAAGTAGAAAATCTCAGCCGCCAGAACACATCCCAACGGGAAGCCAATCCACTTTGCGATTTTCGACCAATCGGTACGCTCTTCTTCGCCCGCGTTGAGCAGCATGATCACGAAGATAAAGAGCACCATGATCGCGCCCGCATAGACGAGAATCTGAATTGCAGCGACAAATGGCGCCCCAAGCAATAGGTACAGAATCGCGAGCGAGACCATCACAACAACCAAGGACAAGGCGCTGTGAATCGGCTCGCGAGCCGCAATCAAAAGAATCGCACCGATCACGGCCGCGATGGCACATGCGAAAAAAACGATCAGCGGCGCGATCATGGATGCATCACCAGCCAGACGACCGCCGTCACGACGAGATTGGCCAGTGCTATCGGCAGAAGCAACTTCCATCCGAACGACATGAGCTGGTCGTAGCGGAAGCGAGGTAGGGTGCCACGCGCCCAAACGTAAAAGAACATGAAAATCGCGATCTTCAGGATGAACCAGAAAGGCGGCATCGCGTATTGCGGGAAGAAGAAGCACGCAGCGGCGAGCGCCAAAAATAGGCCGACGACGATCGTGAACTGCAGCTTATGAATAATAGACTCAAGTTCAGTGGCGAGGCTAAACAGGCAATAAGCCGCAAGGCTCAGAAAAATTACCACGGGGATGAATTTTTCCCACTGATGGCCGCCAAACGGAGACAGCCATCCGCCAAAGAAAAGGATGGTTGCCAGACACGAGACGGTGATCATGTTCGCGTATTCGGCCATGAAGAACATCGCGAACTTAAAGCTCGAGTATTCAGTGTGGAAGCCCGCCACAAGCTCGGTTTCCGCTTCTGGCAAATCGAACGGCACGCGATTGGTTTCGGCAATTGCCGCGGTGATGTAGCAGAGAAAGCCCACAATCTGCGGGAAAACATTCCACCTTGGAATGAAATGCAGCCAGTAACCGGTCTGGCCGCTCGTCCCGCTAACTATGTCAGAAAGATTCAGAGTTCCTGCGAGCAGCAGCACGCCTACAACGGAAAGCGTGAGCGAAACCTCGTAACTGATCATCTGTGCGGAGCTGCGCAGCCCGCCCATCAGAGGATATTTGCTATTGGAAGACCAGCCCGCGAGCGCCACGCCATAAACGCCCAGTGACGTGATCGCGAAGAGAAAAATCAGGCCGATGTTGATATTCGAGACGGCAAAGACCGGCTGGCCCAGGATAGTGACGTCTGGCGGGCCGATGGGGAGCAGGGCGATAGCTGTGAGCGCGAGCACCAGTGCGAGAAAGGGCGCCAGGAGGTACGTGACGATATCCGACGATGGCGGCGTGACGTCTTCCTTGAAAAGAAATTTCACGCCATCGGCGAGAGGCTGCAATAGCCCATGGGCGCCCACGTAGTAGGGGCCCCAGCGCGACTGCATGCGCGCCACGACTTTTCGCTCAAACCAGGTTAGGTATGCCAGCGCTGTCATCACCACAAATAGGGTGAGGGCAATTTTGACTAGCGATACCACCAGGACTGGGTGCTGGGTGATGAAGCCCACGGTGCTTCTTTTGCCTCGTTCGTTGAGTTGAGTCTGGAACAGTAACGGCCCAGGGTGCCACTTGTAAACAGCGAATCGTGTGAAGAAAACACCGCGCCTGCAGGAACCTCATACTGGGCTTCGACATTCCGGCAAGTGGCGGCAGAAAGCTCCGCGCCTCCCGCGAGTAAACCCGCGTGCGAGAGGTTGTAACCATGAACATTCTGGCGAATTTCGTCGAATGCAGCTTCGGGTGTGCGCAGTCTTATCCCAGCGCCCGCGCCGAGCATGCCGAGTTGATGCGTGAGAATGCGCAGCAAGTCGAAATCGCTGCGCGGCCCTTGCGCATCCGCCGCACGCGAAGTCAGCTGCACTTCGCCCGCAGTATTTGTAAGCGTGCCGTCTTTTTCGTAAGTCGAGGCGGCAGGCAAAACGACGTCGGCGCGCTTGGCAGTCTCCGTTAGGAACATGTCATGCACCACGAGCAGTTCAAGACCGGGGAAGCGGTCGCTTCCAGCGGATACGCCGAAAGTCTTTACAGGATTTGCTCCAACTACGTAGAGCGCCTTGAGTTTACCGGTGGCGGCCGCTTCCATCATGGCCCGCGCAGTAAGACCGAGAGCCGCGGAAATCTCTCCGCCCCAGAGCTTTCCAAAGCGAGCGCGCTCGGAGGAGTCTGAAAGATGGGCGTAACCGGGCAGGCGGTCGGGGAGAATTCCCATATCGGAGGCGCCGCGCGAGTTGGCATAGTCTCCGAGGGCCATATACTTCGTTTGCCCACCGAAACGCGAACCAAGGGAGACCAAGTCGCGAATCGCCGCGCCCTGAATATCGGCGCCAAAGAGGATGACAACATCGCTCGAGGCTTCCAGCGCAGTTTTCAGTTGAACGAGCGATTCCGTAGTTTTTGCGTCGAACTGGCCCTGCTCGGTGGTGAGCCAACGAACCGCATCGCGTTCGCCGCCTTTCGCCACTTCGACCGCAATTGCGGCCTTGCGGTGAATCTTGCTCGGCTGGCCATTGATGACGTAAAGGTTCTGCCCGTGATGCCGAACGCCTGTGCGAATTTGCCAAGCGACGAGCGGATTCTGATTCGTTACGTCATTGCCGATAAGCAGCACGGCCTTTGCGGTGTACACGTCCTGCATCGTCGCGAGCGCTTGTGTCGCTTTCGGGCCAAGGGCAGCGGCCAAGCCGGCGTAATCGGCGGTCCGATGGTGATCGATGTTGTTCGTGCCCAAGGAAGTCCGCGCGAAGCGATTCAGTAGATAATTTTCTTCGTTCGTCGTGTGATTCGAGCCGATCACGCCAATCGAGTCAGGTCCGTGGGTGTCTTTCACCTGCTTTAGCCGCCGCGCAACTTCCTCGAGTGCGTCTTCCCATGTGGCGGGCTGCAGCACGCCGCCCTTGCGTACGAGCGGCTGGCGAACGCGCTCGGCATTTGCAGTGAAATCGAAACCGAAGCGGCCCTTGGCGCAAAGGAATTCGCCGTTGACGCCGGAGTGGTCCCGGTTGTTGGCGCGAAGAATTTCGTTGTTCCGCACGCTCAGCGTCGTCTTGCAGCCGTTCGAGCAATGCGTGCACGGCTCGCCGACGTATGTCATTTCCCAGGGGCGCGTCTGATAACGGTACGTGCCGCTCGTGAGCGCGCCGACCGGGCAAATATCGATGCACATGCCGCACTCTTCGCAGGCAAGCTCGCCGGGCGTATTCGGCAGGATTACCGATTGCACGCCGCGAGCGCCCACGCCGAGCGCCTTCACGTCCATGCCTTCGTCGCAAACGCGTACACATCGGAAACAGAGAATGCAGCGCGGGGCATCGTAATAAACGAGAGGCGACCACTTCTCTTCGGGGTAGTGCAGCTTTTCTTCGGTGAAGCGCGTGTGGTCGAGCCCATACCGGAAGGTCATGTCCTGCAATTCACATTCGCCGCCCTTGTCGCAAACGGGGCAGTCAAGCGGATGATTCGACAGCAGGAACTCCAGCATGTTTTTGCGGGCGCCGTGAATCTGTTCCGTATCGGACTTCACGACCATGCCGTCGGTCGCAACCAGCGTGCACGCCGTCTGCAGCTTCGGCATCTTTTCGACTTCGACCAGGCACATGCGACAGGCGGCCTGCAACGAAAGTCCTGGATAGTAGCAGAACGACGGCACCTCAACGCCCTGTTGCTTCGCCGCTTCAATGACAAGCGTTCCCGCCGGCGCCGTGATCTGCTGCCCATTCAATGTGAACGTGATCTGTTTCTGATCCGCCATAATTTCTTAGTCCGCTCCGGCGAGCACCTCAGCCGGCTTGTACGCGCACTTGCCTTGGAGGTGATCCTCGAATTCGCTGCGCCACTTTTTCACGATACTAATGGTGGGCATCGCGGCAGCGTCGCCCAAAGCACAAAACGTCCTGCCAAGCATGTTTTTCGAAAGCTCGTCAACGAGCGAGATATCTTCCGCTTGGCCATGGCCGTCATGAAAGCGATCCAGCACCTTTCGAAGCCATGCCGTGCCCTCGCGGCAGGGGATGCACCACCCGCACGATTCATGCGCATAGAAATGCATGATCCGCCGGGCGACGTCTACCATACAGGTATCTTCGTCCATAACCACTGTGCCGCCCGAGCCGAGCATCGAGCCGATTTTCGCGACCGAATCGTAATCCATGGCGACATCGATCTCGTCCGCCGAAAGCAACGGGCAAGAGCTCCCGCCTGGAA
This sequence comes from uncultured Acidobacteriota bacterium, assembly GCA_963753205.1. GTDB lineage: Bacteria > Acidobacteriota > Terriglobia > Acidiferrales > UBA7541 > Palsa-295. Next base: position 222,677 of record CAVWBL010000019.1, read on the forward strand.
TCACCGCTTTCAGCTGCTTGCCGTTCCTCATGCCGCCCGCTACTTCATAGATCAGCTTGCGCAGCGGAAAGCCGAGGGGCAGTTCGTAGACACCGGGCCGATTCACATGACCGGAGATCGAATATAGCCGCGTGCCCCCGTTTTTCGGAGTGCCCAAGCTCGCATACCATTCGCCGCCTCCATTGATGATTGCCGGCACGGTGCTGAGCGTTTCGACGTTGTTAATGACCGTCGGACATCCGTAGAGGCCGACCACGGCAGGGAAGGGCGGCTTGATGCGCGGATAACCCCGCTTGCCTTCAAGAGACTCCATCAACGCAGACTCTTCGCCGCATTCGTAAGCGCCCGCGCCGGTATGCGTGCACAGGTCGAAATCGAACCCGGTGCCCAGAACGTTCTTGCCCAGATAGCCTTTTGCGTAGGCCTCGGCAATGGCATTGTCGACGATCTCAAACAGATAGTGATATTCGCCCCGAATGTATATGTAGCCCTGATTCGACCCGATTGCGCGGCCCGCAATCACCATCCCTTCGACCAATTGGTGCGGGTCCATTTCGAGCAGCGGCCGGTCTTTCGACGTGCCTGGCTCGCTCTCGTCCGCATTGCAAAGCACGTATTTCGGCTTATTGATGTCCTTTGGGACAAAGCTCCATTTCATTCCTGTCGGGAAACCGGCCCCGCCGCGGCCGCGCAGGCTCGACTTTTTCATTTCGTCGATGATGGAATCAGGCGTCATCTGCGTCAGGGCTTTTTCCAGCGCCTTATACCCGCCCGTTTGCAGATACGTGTCGATTTTCGTCGAGTTCGGCATGCCAAAGCGTTTGCTGATGACGACGATCTCGTCCGGGTGCCGCTCGTGGATCGCGCCGGAGATCACCGGCACGGGCTTCGGTATTCTGCCGGCCTCGAGTTGCTCGAGGATCAAGTCGACCTTATCGGGATCGAGCTCCTCGTGGAAATCGTAGTTGACCTGCATCGCCGGCGCGCCGGAACAAGCGCCGATGCACTCGACCTCTTCGAGCGAAAACGTGCCGCTCTTTTGCACTTCGCGATTGCCAATTCCCAGCCGATTCTCAACGTGATGGAAAAGCTCGTTGCCGCCGCGCAGCATGCAGGAAATATTCGTGCAGACCTGGATGTGGTACTTCCCGGCGGGTTTGCGGCGCAGCATCGAGTAATACGCTAGCGTCTCGGTCACCTGCGTCATGTTCAGGTCGAGACGGCGCGCGATTTCCTCAAGTAGTTCGTCGCTCAGCCAGCCGAACTCATCCTGCCCATAAAGCATCATCGGAATAAGCGCCGAACGCTTCACCGGATAGCGGCTCAGAAGCTGATTGAACTTCGCTTCGAGTTGTGGCGGCAGTTGCATATCGTTCTAGCTTCGGCCAGCGAACGGCCGTTCGCTCCTTCTAACGGTCCACTTCTCCCAAAACGATATCCGTCGTGCCGATGCAGGCTACTACGTCGGCGAGCAAGCGCCCGACGCAGAGCCGAGGCAGCGATTGCAAATTCACGAACGAAGGCGCGCGGAAATGCACCCGGTAAGGTTTTGCCGAGCCGTCGCTCGCCACAAAGACGCCCAATTCGCCGCGCGGCGACTCAATGGCGCTGTAAACTTCTCCCTGTGGCGGCGCAAATCCTTCCGTGAAAATTTTAAAGTGATAGATCAGGCCTTCAATGGACGTTTTCATTTCCTCGCGTGACGGGGGAATGATTCCCGGTACGTCTGCGCGGAAAGGTCCCTCCGCCGGTATTTTCTGCAACGCCTGTTTCACGATCTTAATGCTCTCGCGCATCTCTGCCACGCGGCAGAGATATCGTGCGTAGCAATCGCCCTCGGTGCGCGTTGGCACATTAAATTCGAACTCGTCATAGCTCGAATACGGAAACATCTTGCGAATGTCATAATTGACGCCGCTGGCGCGCAGCAGTGGCCCAGAACAACCGAGCCCGATAGCATCGGCCGCAGTCAAATGCCCGACGCCGATCATTCGTCCCTTCCAAATTTTATTTTCCGTGAGCAGGTCTTCGTAATCGTCGATGCGCCAGGGAAGAGCGTCGATAAGTCGGCGCACGCGATCCAGGAAATCCGGAGGAGGCTCAAGGGCGAGTCCGCCAATGCGGAAATAGCTCCCCATCATCCGCTGACCGGAGACATACTCAAAAATCTTGAGAATCTCTTCGCGCTCGCGGAAGCCGTAGAGGAACACGGACATCGCGCCCATGTCGATCGCGTGGGTTCCAAGCCAGACCAAGTGGGAGGCAACGCGCGTCAATTCCGTAAGCAACACGCGAATGTATTGTGCGCGCTTGGGTACTTCCAGGTTGAGCAGCTTTTCGACCGCGAGGCAATACGCCAAGTTATTGGACATCGGAGCGAGATAATCGATCCGGTCCGTCAAAGTAATGGCTTGCGAGTAAGTCTTTGCTTCGCAGGACTTTTCGATGCCCGTGTGCAAGTATCCGATTACCGATTCGGCCTTGAGGACGGTCTCTCCATCGAGCTCCAGTACTACTCGCAGCACACCGTGTGTCGAAGGGTGCTGCGGACCCATATTGAGGATCATCGGCTGCGCAGGGCCGATAGGTGTCTCGATGGTCATCGACCCGGAAATTTTCGTGTCGGGAGCGCTCATCGGAAGCCCTCCGTTGGATAATCCTTGCGCAACGGATGACCTTCCCAGTCGTCGGGCATCAGAATCCGCTTCAAATCGGGATGACCCTCGAAACGAATGCCGAATAAGTCAAAAATCTCCCGCTCGTGCCAGTTCGCGGTGGGGATTAAAGGCGTTACAGACGGCATCGAAGGATCTTTTCCAGCCAGCTTCACTCTCAACCGGATGCGCTCTTTGCGCTCCAGCGAGAGAAACTGGTAATTCACTTCAAAACGCGGCTCAAGAGGAAACCGGTCGACAACCGTGATGTCAGAAAGGAACGTAAAGCCAAGCGACGGTTCCTTGGCGAGGTATTCGGCCACAGGAACCAAATGCTCTCGCAGGACAATAAGAGTTATTTCGCCTCTGAATTCAATCAGTCCGGCGACTGCTCTTGAGTCCCAAGCCTTGAGCTTTTCTGCTACAGGGTGTCTTGCAATTTCCTGAGAATCCACTATCCGTCCGTTTTCCGGCCGTTGTCCGGATGGCCGCGTCAACGATTCCAGTCGAGCGCGCCCTTCTTCCACAGATATATATATCCGACGAGTAGAATCACAATGTAAAGCAACATCTCCACCAAGCCAAACAATTTCAGGTCGTGGTAGACCAGCGCCCAGGGATAAAGAAAAATCGCCTCGATATCGAACAAAATGAAGATCAGCGCCACCATGTAGAAGTGAACCGAAAACGGCTCGCGTGCATCCCCTGTAGGAGCGATGCCGCACTCGTAAGGTTGATCTTTTTCTTTTGTGCGCTTGTGTTTGCCGACGATCGTCGATGCCAGAATGAGCACGGCAGCCAGCCCGGCGGCCAGTATAAACATCAGCAAAATCGGGCCATAACTATCGAGGTATTCGCCGCTCATTTTGGTTGCGCTGCTATAATAACGTCCGAGCGCAAATCGGTCAATTGCAGGCCGCACATTTTTACAATTTGACTCATCTCCCTGGAGTGAAAGCCCAGAGCGCCTATGAGTTCCGGGTTCAACACAGACGTTAGCCGCGGCGAACGCGTCTTCCACGTCCAAACGGAGGATCGAGGGCCTCAACGTCCTTCCATTGACACCGTGGTGTACCGGAACGGGCATATTCTCCATCGACACTCTTCGGATTACTCGGATTTCACCCAAACTGCCGAATTTTCGCCGGAGGGCCTGAAGCGGCGCGTCGAAGCGCAACATCGGGGGGTAATCGACGCACTTCGCGGAGGAGCGCTCGACGCGGAAATCGCCGCGGCCGAGGAGCAGGCCGTTCGTGCGGCTGGAATTCAGGTGCAATTGCTCAACCCGGGTTCCTGGCTCGCTGCCGGCAAGGTCTCGTTGGAGATAGAGATCGTTCGGCGCGGCAATAAGGAGCCCGTTTCAGGCGCATACATCGAGGCGTCGATTGCTGGCTCTTTAAGCGACGCAGGCCATCGCGCCATAAGCGATGACGCTGGCCGTGCGACCATCCAATTCGATCTCCCACCGCTCGGGAAAGGCGAGCTGGCGCTCGTGATCCAAGCGGATTCCGATTCCATGAAGGACGAGATTCGTTTTGCCATGCGTTCGCGCCTCAAGACCGCCCAAGCCCAACCGACGCCATGAAGATTCGCATTAACGGAGAAGATCGTGAAGTTCCCGAAGGCTTGAGCGTCACCGAGCTGCTTACTCATTTAGGCATGGCGAACGATCGTGTAGCGATCGAGCGCAATCTCGATATCCTGCCGCGCAACTCCTGGGCGAGCACAACCGTGCAGCCCAACGACAGCTTCGAAATTGTCCACTTCGTGGGCGGTGGGTAATACCGTAGCCGCGTAAGCCCGGAAGGAGAGCTCTTGCGGTTTTCGACGCAAGGCTAAAAATCGCGTCGGTAGAAACTGTAAAGAGCCGCCAACAGCGCGATGATCAGGTAAACCCCGCCATAGCCAATCATCACGTTGCTGGGAATCGAAACGCTCGCGAACGGGGAAAAGGGAAGCGCTGCGGCCAGTGGCGATTGCATGTCAAAGGCTGCCCGTCGCCAAATCGATTCACTCGGCATCATCAGGCTGACCACAACGCCGACGCTTTCCAGTTTCGCGCTCTCCGTAAATCCGCTCATCTGTTCTAGCCATCCACCCATGAAGGCTAGCCCTTGCAGTCCGAGGACCAGCACCCCGCTTGTGAGCGTGCTGAACCACGTGCCAAAAAAGAAGGTGACCGTCAGCGCCAGCAGGCATTCGAGCAGCACAAACAATCCGCCCTCGAGAGGATGTTCTGGAGCCACGCGGCCCATCGCATACGCGACCAGGATGGTCCCGCCAAACGTGAGCGCCACGAATGCCGTGATCATCGCGGCAAAACCGAGCCATTTACCCAAGAAGATTTGCCATCGCGGGATTGGCTTAGTCGCGATCGCGTGAATCGTCCCCGAAATAATTTCGCCGGAAATCGTGTCTACCGAAGTTAAAATCGCCATAATCACCGCAAGTAAATCGACCACGTAAAGCCCTACCATCAGCATCGCGCTCAAAATCTGATAGCGGATAAAAGGCACTGTTTCGCGCGTCCGAAAGTCCTGCATCTGATAATGCATCGCGATACCGAAAAGACCGAGAAATCCGACCCCGGAAATCAACGCTGTGAGGAGAATTTTTTTGCGTGCCGCCTCGCGGAAAGTAATTTTCGCCATTACCCACCAGCCCATCACAAGCCCCTGTCTTCGCCCATGATTCGGACGAACACATCCTCGAGCGACAGCTTCTCCGGCACGAACGAATAAACCTCCGCGCCAGATGCGGCCAAATAGCGAAAAATATCGGGTTGCGCATTCGAGCAAAGAGCAGTGACGGAAAGGCGTTCGCCCTCCAGAACTGCTGAAGTCGTCAGTGCCGATAGTCCGGAAACCGCTTCTGCGGAAAGGTTTCGCACCTGTATAGTGACGCGAACCTCCTCGGCTCCTAACGTCCGAACGTCGTGAGTCGCGACGATCTGTCCATCCTTAAGGAATGACACGTTATCGCAGGTTATCTCCACTTCGCCGAGTAAGTGGGAATTCAGCACAACTGTCGCGCCACGATCGCGCTGCGCCCGGATAATATCGCGGACCAGCTTGCGCCCCATCGGATCAAGGCCGGAGGTTGGCTCATCCAGGAAAATTAAATCCGGGTCGTGGATCAGTGCCTGCGCGAGGCCGATGCGTTGCAACATGCCCTTGGAAAACTCCCCGACGCGTTTGTCGCGGTGCGGAGTTAGGCCAACCAGGTCGAGCATCGCGGGAATTTTCCTTTTTAACTGCGTCGAGGTCATTCCACACAGTTGGCCATGCAGTCGCAGCAATTCGGCCGGGGTGAGCCATTTGTAAAATTGAAAGTGTTCTGGAAGGAATCCAATCTTGCGGCGCGTCTCTACGTCGCCCGCCGGTGCGCCGAGAACGCGCGCTTCGCCGCTCGTAGGCCGCACGAGGCCCAGCAGCATTTTGATAGATGTGCTCTTTCCGGCGCCATTTGGTCCGAGGAAGCCAAAAATTGACCCGCGTGGCACAGTCAGCGAAAGCGCGCGCACCGCGACCTTCTCGCCATACTCCTTTCGGAGATTATGACTTTCAATTGCTGCCGAAACAGCGCCGGCCAGAGGAATTTCGTTCCGAGAAATTGCGGCAGACGACATAGCCGGGATCTACTGTACGGATTCCGCAATCGAGAGCGCGTCCCCTGTACTTCCGTATCCACTCAGGGAATAGGCCATCCCGTTCTTTGCCCAGGTAAGGTTGTACGTTGGGCTGTCACGTCTTCCTCCAAGCCCGAGCAGCGTCCCCTTGGCACCGTTGACCGTCACGCCCTCATACGAGCGCAAGAACCGCGGTACCGAGACGCCGAGCGTATCTCGCCAGTCGACCGTTTGCAGAAACTGGTGGGCCTGGTCCGAATTCATACCGGCGAGCTCAAGCCCGATCTCCGCAAGTTGCGCCAGATTTAGACTGCTCGGAGCATTTACCTGCGGGGTTGGCCCTTCGACGATGAAAATGCAATCCGAATACTGCATTGCTGATGGCGGCGGAGGCGTGGCGATATTTGCTGTCGCGCTTTGGCGGCTAGGACACGTCCCATATCGTGCGCGCAGCGTCCGCGGAATGCTCACGTCCACCTTGGCTCCGTCTACAGACTGCGGCACCACGAGATCCGAGCGTCCGGCTTCCTGCAAGATTGATTGCAAACGCGCCCGGTCGACAACTAGTGTGAACGCGTGCCGCCCATTCACAGTCAGTTGCGGCTTATCCTTTCGCACTTTAGGCAATTCGGGCCGAAAGCCTGCGATTTTTGCCGCGTCGGCAACGTTACTGACTGCCTCTGGCTGCTCGCTTGCGGTCGTAGTCACTTGCTTCGAAATCATGTCCGTGAACATCTGCTGCAGTGTCGGATTGGCGTTCGGCCCGGTGAAATTCGAGAGGTTCACGTTAACCGCTTGCACCTGCTGCATGCGCAGCGAATCGAGAAATCTCTCCGTCAGTTGATGCGTGGGAGGAATCACAAACCATGCGACGATCACAATAACGGCGCCCGCCGCGATTCCGATTTTTTTCCACTTGGGACTTCCGCTAGCCACAGTTCACCTCCGTTCGATTCGTGCCCCACTCGAACAACCGAGCCGCTGCACAAAGACGATAGGCCTGCCTACCTGAAAGTTTTATGAATCGGCGAACGAAATTTCCGGGCCTCGTCGCGAAATTTTAGGAAATATGCGCCGCCGGAGTGTTAATTGAATTTCTTCACCCAGATGTTCCGCACAGAAACTTTGCACGGAGCGCCTTCGATTTCAATTCCGATGATGCCGGACTGATTATTGACATCCGACGTGTCGTCATCGACCAGCACGGCCATCAGTTGTCCGTTGATCATATGCAGAAAGGTACCGCCACGCGCGATCACTTCGTATTGATTCCAGTCATTCGTCTTCACGTAACCACCGAGCGCGCGGCGATCCTGAATGGTAGCGACCAGATGCGGCGGACTGTCCGGGCCCATTTCCACTGTCTCGCCGCGCCACGCAATGATTCCTAGAGGGCTATCCTCGGTATAGAACTGCCCCGTATATTGTTCGGCCGAAGGACGTACCGGAAACCAAAAGTCGGCCTGCGGACCGGTCATCAGCCAATTCGGATTGCTCGGCGTAGGGTTCCGGGGATTGTTTTGCGGGCGCGCGCGCCAGGGACCAGTCTTGCTCCGATATTGAACGCCGGAGCCGCCGCCCTGCTCGACTTTAATCTCAAACTTCAAATCGAGATCCTTGGCGACCAGGTTTTTGTACGAAATGAACGAGTGGGAGGGATGCTCGGGCGTGGAAATGCCGACAATGGCGCCATCTTCCACGTGCCACACGCTCGGGTCGCCATCCCAGCCGTCGAGAGTTTTGCCGTCAAAGATCTGCGTATAGCCGGTGTGATCGTCGAAATCAAGGGGCTCAGGTTCGTGGAATCCGCCGCCGCGGGCGCCCCGGCCGCGTCCTTGCTGTTGAAATTCCGCACCGCCTGCTTGAACCTGCACCTGCTTCGCTGCTTGTGGCGCCTGACCAGCTTGTTGGGCCGAAGAGGTTCGGATGTGAACAAACAGGAAGACGAGACAAACGGTGACGATGCCTGTCAGAAAGCCCTTTGTGACTAGAGCGAGTTTATCGAGGTGGTTCGGTGAATTCATGGTTGCCTCCCGGCGCGGGCGGCGCTGAGCTTGCGCCGCCGAGAGCCTACTTGGGGCGCGAATTCGAAGTCAAGGCAAGATTTTTCAATGGGAAAAAAGATTCCGCTGGTGCAGCCGCACAAAAGAAAAAGGCGGATCGGCTTTCACCGACCCGCCCGTTTCTAACTACATGGTTCTCGCTGCTTTAGAGGGGGGAGACGTTCGACGCCTGCAGGCCTTTGGGGCCCTTGGTCACTTCGAACTCAACCGCCTGCCCATCATTCAGGGACTTGTAACCGTCCGACTGAATCGATGAAAAATGGACGAAAACATCTTCGCCCGATTGGCGCTGGATGAATCCGAATCCCTTGCTGGCGTTAAACCACTTCACAGTTCCTTGTTCTCTCAACTAAATTCTCTTTTCTTTTTTAAGCTATTTGGTGTCTCTACCGCCTCTAAAACAAAAAGGGCCGCAAGTTGTGAACTTGCAGCCTCTCGACGAATCTAAAGGTTATACAAGAGCAACAAACGCAACCACATTGTTGCACAGCGATTCGCGCTTGTCTAGCGAAATCGTACAGCTCCGTCCGGCATGTGCTTACACGCCTTCGAGTATGTGGCCGAGTTTGCGTTGTTTGGTTTGCAAGTAGGATTTAGAGTGATGCGTGGTGCGTGGGCGGCAGGGAACTCGTTCGACGACGCGGACGCCGGCTTTTTCGAGCTGGGCGACCTTGTCGGGATTGTTCGAGAGAAGGCGGATCTCATTGATACCTAAGGCCTTGAGGGCTTCGGCGGCGAATTCGTAATTGCGGGAATCAGCCGCGAAGCCCAGTTTGCGATTCGCTTCGACGGTGTCGAGGCCTGCGTCCTGGAGTTCATAGGCTCTCACTTTGTTGATAAGTCCAATGCCGCGGCCCTCTTGCGGGAGATAGAGCACGAGGCCGGACGGCTCCTTGGCGATCTTTTCCAGTGAAAATTCGAGCTGGGCGCGGCAATCGCAGCGTTGCGAGCTGAAAACATCGCCTGTAAGGCACTGCGAATGGACCCTCACGAGGGGCGGTTTTGGCGCCTTGAAATGCGCTTTAGCCCCGTTATGCGGCCCGATTTGGCCATGAAAAACCGCTATTGCCTCTTCTTTCGCGCTGCGGCCTTCAATCCCCGCAATTTTGAATTTGCCGAAGCCGGTCGGGAGCTTCGCATGGGCGACGACTCGCGCCTTCGGCGGATTTTTTTTTCTTCTCATCGGGTGTCGGGGTTTTGATGCTCGCAATGGCCCAGCCGTTTCGGGCCAACGGGAACCGTTAAAAAAATCTCCCTTTTTGTCGATTAGAACTTGGCTCTGTCTTTTGTTTTCAGGGATTTACGCGCCTTTCTAATCGGCAGACTGTCGATTCGAAATCGCGGGCGTTGCCGACTATGGGAGCCAATATTTGCGGGAGGGTCTCTTTTCGAAGTGGCAACCCCCTGCCGGCTCGTTGTGTTCTCGATGTAATCCTCCCCCCATACATTATCTCATGCCGCCAACGCGGGATTAATGCCAAAGGGAAGCTGGGCGATGGACTTAGGAATAAAGACGAGTTGCGAGAATCTCTATCGATGATGAAGCCACAGGAAGAATCCACACAGGGCGCCTAAAGCAATAGCACCTGCAAAAAACCAGCGCGCCTCAGGTATTGCTACCAAGCCCATCAGAAGGAGGCCGAGGACAATAACCAGCCCAACGGGGTGACCCCTGAAAAGCCCAAAACCGTAACGCCCGAATGGAACGACTTCTGCCGGATCGGGCCCGGAGTCGCGAGGCGACGCGGCGGCGAGTGGGAAATGAAACTGGGATCGCGTAGAAAGCCTCCCAAATGGAATGTTAGCGCCGAATAGACGATCAAGGTGCGCACAGAGGGCACCCAATAACAGTCCAGAATATTCGCGCAAGTAGAAACTCAACTTCGCCGCCAAACCCGGCGGAAGGCCGCTCTGTGCGTCGCGGAAGACGGACGTCATCTCCTCTCTGAATTCATCGCGACAGCCTTGCGGATACAGGCGCAGCAACCAACGGTAAACCGTAATCACGGAGATCACGCCTCCTTGCGGGCCATGCGTAGGGCAGCCACCTTGGTCAGCTGCCGCAAACGCTCCACTTCCGCTCCCAGATTCCGCCGCCCCCGTGAGGTGAGCCTGTACGTGCGCCGGTCGCGCGGAGCGTGGTCCTCTTCAACGCGTTCGATCCAGCCGTTATCGAGCAGGCGCTGCAGCGCGCCATACAGAGTGCCCGTGCTGAGCACTACGCGGCCGCCACTCATCGACTCGACATCTTTCAAGATCGAATAGCCATGCCGTGGCTGCTCGGCCAAGCTCAGCAGCACCAGCAATACCGGCTCACTTATCGGCACGTTTCCATAGTCCATTCATCGACATGTCGTATGACGCCATATTGCGCCCTGGGGTTGCCTACGTCAAGCCATTCCTGCTTCGAGGCCGAAGGTCGTGCCGCGCGGTGGGGTACGTGCTGTTAGCGCCGGTTTAAGGGAGCAGCAGTTCCGCCGGTTTGATCAGCAGCCGGCCGCGTAATTTTTCAAGTGCAGACACACGGTCGCCTCGCTGCGCGACTGAGTACGCAGTTTTTGGCGCCGAAATTTCCTCCTGCGCAGTAACTCAGTCCAAGGAATGACCTCCCGCGCGGTCAGCGGGAACGGGAACCGTAGAGGGCCGGACGTGTTTGGTGTCGGGCCGCACCGATTCGATCACCAGGTACAGTTTATCGGCGCTGTTGACTTTGCCCGCCACGCAGTAGGCCTGGTCAGGCACGAGTTGGTGGGCTTTGCTGAAGTCATGCAGTCGATAGACACGCTGGGTGTCGCGGTCAACGAGCAGGAACACCGCACACGACCGGTACTCTTTCCGTGAGAGCAAGAACAAGTGATTTGGCGCTGAAGTTGAACATGGTCGAAGAAGTCAGGAGCGGGAGATTGGCTCTCCCGCCCCATCGGCAGCGCCGTTGAGGGGTTCACCCGCCGGACTCCTCCGGTGAGGGGCTATCGCACAGAGCGGCGCCTGAGAAGGGCCCGCGTTCAGGAAGCAGGTGGCGGGCTCTTCTGAGCTTTGCGCAGGCTTTCTCCACCCAACAGAAAGATCTCGGAGTTTTCCACCAAGCGGTCCGCAATGGCCGCAGCAATGGTGGTGTTGTAGAGGATGTTGCCCCAGTCCGAGAAGGCGGTGTTGGTCGTAATCAAGCTGCTGCGCTTATGAGCATGACGGGTGGAGATGACCTGATAAAACAGATTCGAGGTCTGCTGGTCGAGGGCCAGATAACCTAATTCGTCCACGGCGAGATCGTTGGCTCAGTGTAGACCTTGAGTTTGCGCACCAGGGAATGATCGACTTGAGCGGCGAGCAGATGATTGAGCACATCCATCGCCGTGGTGAACAGGACGCGGATGTTGGCCTGGCAGGCGCGCCAGGCGAGGATCTCCGCCAAGAAGGTTTTTCCCACGCCCGGATTGCCGATGATCACCACGTTGGTGCCCTGCTTCAGCAAGTCCAGCTCGAGCAAGCGCAGGATGCGGTTCTTGGCCTGCTGGCGCGATTTATGGTGAGAGAAGTGGAACTGGTCGAGCGTGGGCTTCGATCAGGCAGAAGGCGTAGAGCTTTCGTCTGTCGCCTTGATAATCGAGCGCGCGCCGAAGTGGCCCCAGTCAACCTCGAAGCGCTCACCGGGGCCGGGCTCCATACGCACGAAGGCAGGTGGAGTGGAGTGAGCGGCTCGCACTTGCTTTAAGTAGTCGCGCAAGATGGTGTGACCGCCGGAATACCCAGCCGCTTGCAGGCGCTGGAGAGGTTGAAAAAAGCAGCAGTTGGGAGCGAGCCAAGTTGTTCTTTACAAGGTTCTGCAGGCGCCGACGCCGATCGCGCCCTTTCTGTTGCTGCCGGTTACGCTCCGCCGCTTGCGGGTGCGTTCGCCGATACTGCTTTTGGTAGCCGGAATTCGCGTCGCGCCACTTTTTACGACTCTCGCGAACGACTTGCGCATAGAGGGAATCGGAGCGAATCTTTTGCTGCCGATAATCGCGTTGCCGTTGGCAAGAAGCTTGTCTACAGACGCCTTGTTGAGGATGAAAGCGAGAAGGCTGGAACAGTTGCCGGCAATAACGACAAGGGCGATTACTCATGGGCTGAGCTCCGGGATCAGAATGGCGAGCCGGTCATTCTGCCCAAAGACCCAGTTGAAGCTGAAACGCGCTGAAAAAAAATCGCGCGGCTATAGAGTTTTTTTACTGCATATAGAAACTGCTTTAGAGTTTTTACCGCGTCCCCGCGGATGGGCACTGCTGCTGATCAAACCGGCGGAACTGCTGCTCTTTATGGCGACGGAGGCGATTCCCGCCCCGGGCGGGATTACCACAGCTGTCAACGGCGGCTTCGACTGCCACGCATGACACCGCTCGTAGGCGCCGCGCTGTTTCGGAAGAATAGACGAATATGGGAGATCGAAGCCTCAGAGGCTCCCGACATCCTGGATGGCTTTGCGGGGGGCGCCCGATGGAGACATCGTTCAATTTGGGCCGCACCGTTTCGGTCTCAAGCTCACCTCAGGGTACTCCTCAATGGGGCGGGAGGGAACGACCGTTCTCTTATTTGTGCCCTGGAGTCAGCACTTTTCTGAGGCGCTTTTTACCACAACCGAGGCAGAACAACTGTTTACTTTGGTTATCTTCCACCACAGTGCAATAGAGCACAGTATTGAAGCCCTGGAAGGTCGATACTGCGTCTTCAAGTTCCTCAAGGAGATTCAACATGAAGCTTTCAGCAGTACTTACGGCAGTCATCGTGTGTTCGGGCGCAACACCCTTTATCCACGCTCAAAGCACGGTTTCGAATCCTGATCAGAAATCCCAATACCGGGAAAATGTAGTGAGCCGTTCTACGCCGGCAATAAACTACGGGCACAGGTCCGACTCGACAAAAATCGATTTCCAGGGCACCGACCTGATGTCGGCCTCCACAGGCACGGCAACGGTTCAGAGCAAACGCGGCGACACCAAAATCTCCGCCGAACTCCAAGGGCTCAAAAAGCCCTCTACTTTTGGCAACGAATACCTCACATACGTTTTGTGGGCGATTTCACCAGACGGCCGGCCGGTGAATCTTGGTGAAGTCCTGGTCGGGGACAATCATCGCAGCAAGCTGGACGTCACCACGGATCTTCAGGCGTTTGCGCTCATCGTAACCGCCGAACCCTATTACGCGGTCAGACGCCCAAGTAACGTTGTCGTCCTCGAAAATGTGGTTCGGGCGGACACGGTCGGAACGACTGAAGCGGTTGTCGCGAAGTACGAACTGATCGACCGTGGCGGCTACGTTCCCTCGGGCTATACATTCGACCCTGTCGTCCTGAACGCCAAATTGCCGCTTGAATTCTTTGAAGCGCGTAACGCGGTGCGCATCGCCAAGTCAGCGGGCGCCGAACAGAACGCAACCTCCAGTTATGACAGCGCCGTCACGCAGATGAAAGCAGCCGACGGTATGGCAACAGCGAAACACGTTGACCGCAGAGCGCTAATCGCAGAATCACGCGAAGTGGTGCAAACGGCGGACGACGCTCGCGAAGTCTCCGTTAAGCGCATCGAGGCCGATCGCATAGACGCAGATAAGAATGCGTCAGCGAAGCAAGTCGCGAATGCTACTGCCAAGTCCGAAATGGATAACGCGGCTCGTCAAGATGCCGAATTAAACGCCGCAGACGCAAACAAAGCAGCCGCTTTGGCACGACAGGAAAAACTGACTGCTCAAGCCGAATCGAACCGGAATCTTGCAGCCGCGACGGACGCTAACATCGCAACGGCGAACGCTCAGCAGGGCCAAAGAGATGCGGAGGCGGAATCGGCAAGAAGCAGAGCTGACGCTTCAATCTCGGCCCAACAGCTTCAGCAAGCCACGCGAGATCGTGAAGCCCTTCGCGCCAAGCTGCTGCAACAATTCAACGCGATCCTTGTCACTCACGATACGGCCCGCGGTTTGATTGTGAGCATGCCTGACGTTCTTTTCGACAGCGGTCAATACACGCTCCGTCCGCTAGCCCGCGAAAAACTGGCGAGGATATCCGGCATTGTTCTCGCTTATCCAGACCTGAAGCTCGCGATTGAGGGCAATACGGACAGTGTCGGAAGCGATGCTATGAATCAGACGTTATCAGAAAAGCGAGCCGGTTCGGTGATGGACTTCCCGGCGCAACAAAACATTCCGGCGGCATCAATGACCGCGCAAGGATTCGGTAAGACCCAACCTGTTGCCTCTAACGACAGTGCAGAGGGACGACAACAAAATCGCCGCGTGGAACTGGTCGTATCGGGTGATGTGATCGGAACTCAAATCGGGACCGTATCTGAAAACCTTCCGGCCTCAACGCATTAGCAAGTAGCTGGCCCAGGACCTTCGCAGCCCTTGAACGTGGGGCTGCGAAGCCGGTCTGTCATTTCACAAGTGCTATCGAAAATACAAGCCTTATTTGGCCGCGTGCCGCCGCGCGGAGGCATAATCTCTAGGCTCCACGCACACGAGATCGAGGTTAGTGTCGAGCTCGAATGGCCAGGTCTGCTGGGGCGCTGTCTCGCCGAGGATCCACGCGTTCGGTCTGCTGAAATGCCTGGAGGCTATGACACAACCGTTGACATGATCCACGAACTGATCCATCGTTATCCCAAGTCTGCTTATGAGCGTGGTTCATTTTTTCCGTGTTCAGTACTTTTCGTTTTTCACGATTAGTCACATCGCGAAATCTCGACAAGTGCCGGCGGGGAACAAAATTTGCCTGGAAGGTAAATTCTACGACCCGCAGAGTGCCGTCCAGGCGCCTTATCTTACACTCGCCTCGTCTCTCCTTGCCCCTAAGGAACAACGGGCCGTTTCGTTCAAATTCCAGAAGTTCACTCGCTGGCAGGAAAGCGTCGATAGTAAATCTCTCTAGGTTTTTGGGCGACACACCAAAGAGTGCAAGAGCCGGAGGGTTCGCGGCCAAAAGACGGCGCTTATCGTTCGTCACAACAATCGCCTCAAGCGAATCCGCTAGCAATTGCTCAACTCTGCCTTTCCTCTCGATGAATACTTTTTGCCATCTGCGGTGTTCTTTTATCGCCCGTGGTTTAACGTTCGCTAGCACATCCCAGTCACGTTGAAGTCTCGCGCTCACGTTCTGGAAGACTGCGAATGCCAGCACTCGCTGACCAAGGACTTTACCGCGTGATTTGCACGCATCGCTTGCCTCCATCGCTTCTTTTGAGTCACTCAGTCGGTTACAATCGCCCCCTCTGGGTTGGCAACATTCTGGGAGAATAACTGTGATCAAGCCACGCTGCACGTTTCCGGAGGGCAAAATGCTTTTGCTGTTCGTGTGGGTGGCAATGTTGGCGAGTCTCGGCGCAGCGCACCCGCAAGACAGCGCGTTGTCACGTGGCGACTACGTTGCGATGGGCAGCTCGTACGCCGCCGGGCCGGGTATCGGCACGCGCGCGCCGGACAGCGCCAGCGAGTGCGGACAATCCTCTGAAAATTACGCACACCTTTTCGCGAAAAAGCGGCACCTTACATTGAAAGACGTGACCTGCGGGGGCGCTACCACGCAAAGCATCCTGAAAACATGGCGCGGGTTGCCGCCGCAGCTCAACGCCGTTGACGCGAAAACTACGCTGGTAACCATAACCGTCGGCGGCAATGACGTCTTCTGGATGAGCAACCTTTTCGCGTGGTCCTGCGAAAATGCGCTCGAGCGCGCGACGGCGACCAATCGTACGCGCTCATGCCGTGCACCGGCTTCTGAGGCCGAGGTCGAAGCCGCTTTCGCACACCTTGAAGGAAACTTTCAGGAAATCGTCGCGGGTATTCACCAGCGGTCTCCGCAGGCCAAAATTGTTTTCATCAACTACCTGACGCTTCTTCCCGCTAGCGGTTCCTGTCCCGATAGGCTTCCGCTCAGTAACAGTGAATTGCAGAAAGCCCGCGCCGTCGCCGCCCGTCTGGCTGCCGTAACGGAAAAAGTTGCGCAAGAGACCGGCTCGACGCTCGTGAAAGCCTCCGATCTGACAAAGGGCCACGACGTCTGCTCGGCTGATCCTTGGGTTTACGGCTTCGAAGTTCCTGCTTCGCCAAGCGGCTTCAACCCAGTTCCTTACCACCCAAAACTGCAATGCATGCAATCCGTAGCTGACGCGCTGGACCGCACGCTCGCGCGCTAAGTCAAGCTTGGCCCGCATGGGCTCAATCGCACTGCCGGAATCTCAAGCGTATTTCCGCAGGGGACGTAAGTGTGGAATTGGCGCACCTGTATAAGGGTATTTAGTCAGATATGGCGGAGAGGGTGGCATTCAAAGCGTGGCTTGCATGACCTTACATGGCCTTGTGTGATCTTGTTCGTGTGCTGAAAACGTACGAACTCGACGGATAGCTGAAATTGCAGCAAGCACGCAATGTAGCATGCCAGTGCATAGCCTCTGGGCGAACATGCGGCTCAAGACCGTCTAAGATATGCGCGGCAACGTCTAGGTGAGGTGCGTAAAAGCGGGTGCGACCCCATTCAACAATGCTGCTTACCCTATCCACGGCGCTTTACCCGTAGAGATGTCTACCATCGATGAAGCCGGAAATGTTCGGATTTCGAAATGTACGCCTTCCAATTCCTGCAAGCACCGCACGATCTGCAGTAGATTGCGCGCGTGCGGATTACCATGTGGTCCAAGCATCCGCATCAGGCTCTTATCCGGAACACGAGTGAGGTCACCCAACCTAGGAAAGCCGACCGTCGCGTTGATGAAGGTGCGAAGGTTGACCTTTCCAGCTTCAAGGTCGCCGGAGATCAAAGTTTCAACTGCTTCTCGGAGAAGCTCCTTGCGAAAGACTGGATCTTCTCGAACGCGCCTGTGCACAATCTTTTTGGCCTCTCGTTGGACCTCATGATTCATAGGCGTAGCCCCTTGAGACGCATTGCGATCCGGTATTCCAAGAATTGCGTTTAGTGACCTGGCCCTGGTGCAGGGAAGCCGCGCCCCTGCCCACGTCCCCGCCCTTCGGAGCTTCCGGGTGGCGGAAGGATAGGTGGTGTTCCAGCAGGGCCGGGCGCCATGATAGTTCCGGCGGGAAGATCGTTTTCAAAGCCTACACTCATGATTTCCGTACGGGTTCCGTCCGGATCGAAAAGATGAATTAGCCAATGTCGATTATGCCCGACGGCGGCGCGCACGCGGACATCGCTGTAGTTTCCCCGCTTTTGCACCGTATCGCGCGTAACTCGGATATCGGGAACCCAAAGCGAAACGTGGTAGACCGCCCCGTACACTTCGCGCACATACTGGTCGTGTGTTGCCGGATTATTCCGGTCGAGCGGTGGGTCTTTCGTTTCCAAATTGCTATCGGAGCTGGGCAGTTCCACGTATTCGCCTCGCCCGCCAGGGATCGAACGCAACTGATCGAGTCCGAGCTTTTGATAGAAAGGCATGCCCGTCGTGCGGTCTTTCATCATTACGCCGACGTGCGAAATCTCACCGGAAATCCGGGTGTCGCTTAGAAATTTTCCGAAGGCACGGCCCTGTTGCGATGCCGGAACATATTGGATGAAATCCAGCGCATTCCCTTCCGGGTCAATGACCCGAAACACCGGGTTACCGTCAGGCCCTTTCGTGATATCTCCAGCCTTTATCCCTCGCTCGAGGTAGATGGCGTGCAGTTTTTGCAAATCGGAGCTCTGGAATACAACCCGTGCCTCGCGAATTAACTCGCCGGGTTTCAAAGTCGGCGTGACCTCGATGTATTGATCGTCATTCACCTTAAAGTAGGCGGTGACCGTGCCGGACGAATCCTTGACGTCAAATGCTTCCGGAAGCCCGAGGACGCCCCGGTAATAGGCGCGGGATTTGTCGAGGTTGCTGGCCTTGAACGTAACACCCGCAATACCGATGAGAGGGACCATCTGGCTGTCCGTATTGTCAGCAGGCGTACTGGAGTTCTGTGCCGATGCAGCCGTTGCGACTGCGAGTGCCAACATAATGAATGCGCTGACTCGTAGCATTCTGAAGAGCATAGCTATCCTTTCTTGCGGCAGTTACGTTTCAATCTAAATGTCATCGCGGTGCAAGTTTGAATGCGACGAGTGCGTCGGACACTGCCAATCCATGGTCCAACGGCCCGCCACCTGCGGCCGCAATTACAACGTACTGTGCACCGTCCTTGCCCATGTACGTGATCGGCGTTGCGTGCGCATCGGCCGGAACCTCTACTTCCCAGAGCTTCCTGCCTGTCTTCGCGTCGTAGGCACGGAAGCGGTGATCCGTGGTCGCGCCGATGAATACGAGGCCGCTGGCGGTAGCGATACTCCCACCAACATTCGGCGTGCCGGAATCCAAGCCGACCTGCCCAAGTTCGACCAGAGACTCGTTGATGCCCAGCGGTACGCTCCAGGCGATCGTTCCGTTATTGACGTCGATTGCTGTCAGCGCGCCGTACGGTGGTGCCATGCATGATACGGTCGCTCCATTCTCAAGCCGATAGGAAAAGCCGACACCGCCAGGTGTAGTTCTCTGAGCAGGTGCGCCGCGTCCCGGCGGAGCCTGTTCGGCTCCTGGGGCTTGGCCGCGCGGCGCAGCATCATCGAGCGCGGCTGCTCCGCCAGCAGCGGGAACTGCACCGCGACCTGCCGCCCCGCGTGCGCCCCCAAAACCACCTCGACCGCCGCCGAATCCACGGCCGAAGCTACCGGAGTTCGTTACGTTAATAAAAGCCAGGCCGAGTTGTGGGTCGTAAGAGGGCGGGCTCCAGCCGCCAGCGGGAGCGCCGAACTGGACGACCGGGTGCTCCGGAGTCGAGCGCTGGAACGGAGAGCCGTCTTCGATGTGATTGGCATCCCAAAAATCCGCGCAGTACTTTTCGATCTCAGGAGTCATTTTATTAATGTCATTGCGCGTCATGAACATGCGACCGGTTGGCGGTGGCTTCAGTGGAATCGGTTGGGTTGCGACTCGGTTTGGATGGTTTGCATCTGCGGTCCAACCCGTAGTCCCAGGCGCGGCACCCTTTAGTGGACGCTCTTCCATACCAAATATCGGCTCTCCCGTAAGGCGATTGAAAATGTAGGCCAGATGGACCTTACCGGTCTGGAGAACTGCCGGAATCACGCGTCCGTTTTGGTGCACGTTGATCAGGAGTGGGGGCGTCGGCATGTCGTAATCGGAGTTGTCGTGATGGATCAACTGCTGAAACCATTTGAGTTTGCCGGTATCGCCATCCAGGGCGATGATCGAGTTGCAATAGAGATTCTTGCCGGGCGCTGTATCCGCGTGGTTCGAATCGCCTGTCGCGCCGAAGACCAGGCCGTTCGCCTCATCGGCGATTAGGCTGGACCACACATTGCAGCCGCTCCGATCTTTCCAGGTGTCGCCGGTCCAATCGTCGTGATTGGCTTCGCCCGGCCACGGAATCGTGTGGAAATCCCAGACCAGCTTGCCGGTTACTGCATCCCACGCGCGGATATCGCCGCGTGGTTCGGGAGGTTCTCCCTCACCCGGTCGCGCGCCGGTGATCAGGAGGTTCTTGTAGACCGTCACGGGATTCGGAATTGTGAATGTGTCGCGCCTGCTTTCACCGACTACATCCGAAGCGACGCCGATGTACGCATCCACTTGCCCATCGGTGCCGAAGTCATCGGCCGGCTCATGCGTTTGAAGATCAAGCGCCATTAGATAGCCTTTGTCGGTACCAAAATAAAGACGCGGCCCGACCGTGCCGTTTCCCTTCCAGTAGGCAATTCCCCGGCCGTAAATGCGACGCGGCGACTTGTATTGCCAGAGCACCTTTCCTGTTTCCGGCTGAAGCGCCGTGATCGTGGATTCCAGATTTGGATCTTGTTCGGACGCAGGAGTAGACAAGTACATCACGCCATTAACGAGGAGCGGCTGAACTTCCAAGCGGTAATCCAAATCCACGAAGGAGACCGAAGGCCAAAACCCGGGGCCATAATGGAACGTCCATGCCTCGGTGAGGCGATCGACATTCTGCGGTGTGATCTGCGTCAGTGGCGAAAAATCCGAGTTGTTCATATAGTTCAGCCACTGGTCAGCTGGCGCCTTGGAGACCTTCTGCCCATCGAGGCCGCCCCCCACTGCTACCGCGAAAAATACCAGCAATGCGAATCCAACCACCTTCATAGGTCTTTTCTCCACTCAGTAGATTTCCCGTACCGGCTAAGACGCAGCCTTGGTCTCCGGGAAAGGTCGGGGCGTGACGTCCGCTGGGGTGATTCCCATGGCCCACTTGATGCCGTGAAGCATCATCCGCTGGAACCGCGCGTCGTCCCAAGTTGCATCGAAATGGCCCCAGCTCACGTTAAAGACACGGCCTTTGCCGTACTCCCTGGCGATGGCGACTGGAAAGTCGCCGTCCGGCTTCCGCGCACGTATTGCCGGATCCAAACTATTGGGATCGAGACGCAAGATAACGTGCGAACTGTCCCTCGAATATCCCGGCGCTACCCAAATAGCGTGCTGCTCATAGAACGTGAATGGAAGCGGGCCAAAGGCGTTCGCACCTGGAAAGTTCGGGTCTTCTATAATCACTGTCGCGTTAGCGTTAAATTCTCCGCCCCAACTAGCCCCGATCATCTCGGCCCATTGAGGCCAGGTTTCGAAACAAGTGGCTGCCGCATGCCCGACGATTAGCCCCTTGCCTTGGTCGTGGACGAAAGCCACAAGATCGGTCTTCTGCTGGTCACTCAGCGTTCCGTATCCGCTCGGCAGCATGAAAATCGCATCGTAATAGGGCAGAATGTGTGCGTACGCGAGTGTGTTTGGACCACCCCTTGCATATCGGCCCTGCGCTTTGATCGGCGTGTCGGTGATCAGCTGCGAGTCCGTCTTGAGCATCGTCATGTACGTCTGCGTCTCGCGTCCCATGTGCTCCACCGTAGCCATGGCGTGGGGGATCGAATCATGCATGTACCCGGTCTGAGTGTCGGCAACAAACAGCAAGCGCTTCAGCCCCGGCCAAAAATCTCCGCCACCGAAGCCAGCGCCACCCCCGCGCCCACCCCTGCCTCCGCGACCTCCTCGGCCTCGGCCTTGCCCTGGGGCTGGCGCGGACGCATTCGTGGCAGGTTCAGACGGCGTTGCGGCAGAAGCCGGCGCCTCCTGTGCCTGAGCCGCCGCGCCAGCGATGACTGGGCTCACACCGAGCATCTTTAGCACGTCCCGCCGAGAGTGCGATTGACCGTTCATAAGTGCTCCTTTTCTTTAAGCTTCATCCTGCTGGTCGTTTCTAGTACGCTGGAGGCTCTTTGCAAATGCTCGCATTTTACGATTTGTGCAAAGAGCAACAACTAAATCTGGCTCATACTCGCCGTCCTGTTCAGCGCAATTTTTCTGGTGGACTAGTACATCCTCGTCGGCGGCGCTGTCAAGAAAAATACGGTTAAAAATGTGCGGTAAACGCACGCATGGATCGCTCAAGCTTGGTTCATCGCAGTGTTACCGAGGACTAAAGCGTCGGCTTCCTGGAGAACCGCATCCCTCTCAATCGCGATGAGCGATTATCGCGCAAGGTCCCGTTTGCGCCACTCGCGTTGAAGATTTCCAAAACAAAACGCCAGCAAGAAAGTTGCACTAGTCCCAAACGGGCGACTGATCCTCGATTCGTTCCTGTCGAACTCACATTAAGGAAGTTGCTTTAACCAAACATCACGGAAATACGCCTTAATGTCGCCTCGTCCTTCGAGTTGAAGCGCCAGTACGCCTTTGCTTCTGGCCCTAGTCGGATGGTCATCGACGAAGATGGACATCAGGTGGCCGTTGATTATGTAGAACATCGTATCGCCGTGCGCGATGAGATATACCTGATTCCAATCGCCGATTTTAATGTACCCGCTCAGTGCGTCCGGGTCTCCGAACGTCGCCAGCAACGTGGGCTTCTGGTCCGGACCAAGGGCGGCACTTACCATTTGGCCACGATACGCTCGGTCCGTACGTATCGGCACTCCGCGGCTGGACCCCGCGCAGCACTCGATTAATGCACCGGTGTTACTGTTTTTGTAATCGGCATCTGCCTGATAACCCCGCGTGTCCCATTGCGAATACCTTCTTCCGGGGATGGCATCGAGTCGCGTAGCCCGGAATTGAATGCCGCTGTTGGCTCCTTCTCCCTCGAGCTTCATTTCCGTCTTGAACTCGAAATTCGCAGGCTCTCCACCTGTCCAGATCATATAAGTCGATCCTGACGGGTTCGCGGCGGTCGAGGTAGCGACGATTGCGCCGTTTTCAACGGTCCAAACGTCAGTCGGGCCGTCCCAGCCCTTAAGACTCACGCCATCAAATAAGGACTGCCAGCCCGCATGGTCATCGAAATTCATAGGTTCCGGCTCAACGTAACGCGGTCCTCGCCCACCTCGACCCGCTCTTCCACCTCGCGCGGCACCGGCTTCCGTCTGGCTCGGGTTAGGCGAAGCAGTCCCAGATTGCGGGGCTTCCTGCGCATGCGAAAGACGGGGAACGATCTCGCACGCTCCCAATATCACAAGAAGAGTCGCAGACATAAGGCGAACCCAAAATCCACACGACGGTTTGTGCGATATTCCGAACCGCTTTTGAAAAATCATTTCACGTCTCCTATGGAAGCGAAAAAGCAACAAGAGCATCGGAAAGGTGGCCAGTTCTGTCGATCGCGGTCCCACCGCCTGCCGCAACAACAACATATTGCTTGCCGTCCTTGCCCATGTACGTAATTGGTGTGGCGTGCCCACTGGCAGGCAGCTGGAAGTCCCACAACACAGCGCCGTCTTCGGCGTCAAACGCACGGAAGTGCTTATCAGCTGTCGCCGCTATGAATACAAGACCGGTCGCGGTCGAAATACTGCCACCCAGATTGAAGGCACCCGTATTGAGGCCCTTGTCTCCCAACGCGGGAGTTACACCGAGCGGTTCTCGCCACGCAATTTTTCCTGTGTTCACGTTCACCGCGATTAGCTCACCCCAAGGTGGCTGCCAGCACGGCATACCATCAAACATGAACGATGGTCCAAATCTCCCACGTCCCCTAGCGCCGCGACCACGAGCCGGAGCATCTTCGCTCGGTGCTTCGCTTGCAGCAGCGCTAACGTTGCTGGCAGCAGAGCCACTGTCTGACGGATGCGGAACGTGCAGGGAACCATTGTTCGAAACATTGACAAACAGCAAACCTAGTTTGGGGTCGAACGAAGGATGGCTCCAGTTAGCACCGCCAGTGCCATTCGGAAAATTCACCGTGGCAACGGTGCTAAGACTGGGCGTATACGGTCCGAGATTTTCAACGTGATTGTCATCCCAAATCTTGGTGCAGTAGGACTGCATTTCCGGTGTTATCTTTGCGATTTCATCGCGCGACATGCTCACACGGGCCAGCGGCGGGGTAACGACGGGAAAAGGTTGCGTGGGCCACGTCGGATCGTTTGCATCGTCTCCCTTGGGTACGGGTCGCTCTTCTATTGGGTAGATCGGGTCCCCGTTCTTCCGGTTGTAGATGAAAAGAAATCCATTTTTCCCGGCCTGTGCAACAGCAGGAACATCTTTGCCGTCCTTTTTAATATCAATCAATGCTGGGGGCGTTGGAAGGTCGAAGTCCCACAGATCGTGGTGAGTGAGTTGATGAAACCATAGGAGCTTACCCGTAGAGGCGTTCAGAGCCACCAATGAATCCGCGTACAAATTTGGCCCGGGACGGTCCGCCCCGTTCGAGTCCACAGATGCAGAACCCAGGCCGGCATAAACAATTCCAAGCTTGCTGTCGAGCGTCATGATGCTCCACATGTTCACGCCGGTTCGGTCCTTCCAACTGTCTCCAGGCCACGTGTCGTGGTTCGCTTCGCCGGGTTGAGGCACGGTATGAAACGTCCATACGAGCTTTCCGGTCCGCGCGTCCCAAGCGCGGATATCGCCTCTAGGTCCCGGTGGGCCCTGCTCGCCCGGCCTTGCGCCTGTGACAACCAGGTCGCGGTAGATCGTAACCGGGTTAGGCACGGTGTACCTGTCCCGCCAGATTGGTGGTACGTCCGCGGATACGACGCCGGAATAGAGGTCAAGCCGGCCATTGTCGCCGAAACTCGTGACGAGCTTGCCCGTCTTCGCGTCGACGGCACTCAGGTAACCGTGATTCGTTGCAAAGAAAATGCGAGGGTCAATCCCGTGGCCACCAGGCCAATACGCGATACCTCGGCCATGAATGTTCTCGGCCGACTCGTACTTCCAGATTACTTTTCCCGTCTCTGGCTGCAGAGCTACGATGGCAGCCTTCAGGTCGGGCATTCGAGGAGATGCAGGCGAGCTTATGTACATTACATCCTTAACTACCAACGGGGTTACTTCAAAGCGATAATCCAAGCCCATATCGCCGCGATCGGAATCACCAGCACCGTAGTGGTATACCCAGGCTTCTTGAAGCTTTGAAACGTTTTCAGGCGTTATTTGCGTAAGAGCTGAAAAGTCGGCCGGTCCGGGATCGTGACCGTAGCTCGACCAGCCCTCCTGTGCAAGTGTCGCCAAACCAGTGGCCGCCAGCATCAGTACCGCGCAAGATAGGAGAATTCCCCCACTCCGCAATTGCATCCGCCGCCGACGGCTTCCGTTTGATTTACATTGGCCCATTTCTCGGGTTTTCTCCTAGTCCAAGGTGAAGATGCCGCACCTGATCAGCGGAATCAGCAGCGGCAAGGGCCGATCTCGCTGGTAAGCTTTTCTTAATGGGGCAGCGCGAACGTGACGATCATGCCCTTATACTGCTTCGAGGCAGCGTCACGCGGTCCGACGCCATAGAGAAGGCCAGGGCCGCCGGTCGCGATCGCGACGAACTGTCTGCCGCCGCTGCCTTGGTAAGTGATAGCCACGGACATCGCGTCGCCGTCCATGTCCCATGCCCACAGCTCCTTTCCCGTCTTCGAATCGAACGCGCGGAATCGTTGGTCGTTCGTCGCTCCGATGAAGACGAGGCCACCGGCCGTGGCGATGGCGCCGCCCAGATTCGGCGTGCCGGTGTTCTTGATCCCTTTCTCTTCCAGTTCCTTGTAACTCCCGAGTGGCACGTTCCACACAATGTCGCCCGTGTCGGCATTGACGGCGGTCAGCAATCCCCACGGCGGCTGATTGCACGGATAGTAATTTGGACCCACGAAACGGTTGCTGTTCGGCCGGTCGTTCGCGAATGTGAAAGCTGCGCCCTGATCGGCGGCATCCGGCTCGCCACCGCGACCACCCGGCCCTGCTCCGCGCCCCAGTTCCGGACCCCTTCGGCCGCCGCGGCCGCCCCCGGGCGCGCGCCCTAACTCGCTCGTATTCGCGAAGATCAACCCGAGGTTCGGATCGAACGCTACGCCACCCCAGTTGCCGCCGCCGACGCCGCTCGGGAATGCGGGTGCGGTGAGCGAGTAGGGCACCAGCGCATGCCCACCCATGGCCGCGGTGCAATACGCCTCTGCCTCGGGCGAGAGCTTGCTCACTTCGGTCAGAGTCATGCTGTCGCGCGCGAGCGGCGGTGGTTTCACCGGGAACGGCTGCGTGGGCCACACACCGTCGCCTTCGGGACCGGTCGGGACCGGCCGTTCCTCGACACCGAAAATCGGCTTGCCGTTCGTGCGATTGAGAATGAACAGCATGCCCTGCTTGGTTATTTGCGCGACGGCTGGAATCGTACGGTTGTCCTGCTTTACTTCGATCAGCGCTGGCGGCGCCGGCACGTCGAAATCCCATCGATCATGATGCACACTCTGGAAGTACCACCTCAATTTGCCAGTCTTGGCATCCAGCGCGAGCAGGCACGATGAATACAGTTCCTTGCCATTGCGGCTGGCCAGTGGGCTGCCACCTGTCGGCTGACCCGTCGGTACGAAGACTAGGCCACGCGCCATGTCGACAGTGAAGCCAGCCCACGCGCTCGGACCGGCGCCCTCCTTCCACGCGTCGGCTGCCCATGTCTCATAACCAGGCTCGCCCGGGCGAGGCAGGGTGTGAAAGCTCCAGACGGGCGCCCCAGTCAACACGTTGAACGCGCGAATTTCGCCAGAGGGGCCCTTGCCATTTGGAGCGCCTTCGCCGAGGCGGGGGCCGAGGATTATCAGATCGCGATAGATCGCCGGCGGCGACGAGAGGTAGTACATTGCGTTGGGGAAATTGTCAGCGACACCCTCCAGAAGGTTGACCTCGCCGTTCCGACCGAACGTCTGAACCGGTTTGCCCGTCTTCGCGTCGAGCTCCAGCAGGCGGCTGTCGCCAGTGCTGAACACGATGCGCGGCCCGTTCTTGCCATCGCCTGGCCAATACGATACGCCGCGCTGCGTGCCGCGCTGCTTGGTTGCTGGGTCGTACTTCCAAATTTCTTTTCCTGTTTCGGCATCCAGCGCGACAACGCGCTCGTTCGGCGTGGTGAAGTACATCACGGTCCCGATCACAAGGGGCGTCACTTCGTAGCTCGAAGCGACCTCACCTGTGTCGTATGTCCACGCCGGCGTGAGCGTCGCGACATTGGCGGGCGTGATCTGCTTCAATGGCGAATAGCGCATACCGCCCGGGTCGTGCCCGTAGGTTGGCCAATCCGTTTGACTCAGGACCGCGGCCGGAAACGCCAGGATGAAGGCGCTGATTGCAATCCGTCGAATGAGTGCCATGACCGTGCTCCTCGCATTCTGGCAATCGAACCGTATATTACGGAAGTTACTTCATCCAAAAGGCCATAAACCAGCGTTTGTTGGGACACGATCCTCGAACTGAAGAGCGATGCGCCTTAAGACCGGGCTTGCGAGGGGGCGCGGGCGAGCTTATGCGCATCACGTCGTTGATTACCAATGGCGTCACTTTGAAGCGATAGTCCAAGCCCATGTCTCCCGCCATCGGAATCAACAGCTCCATACTGATATTACCCAAGCTTCTTCGAGCTTTGAACCATCCGCTGGCGTGATTTGAGTTAAGGTTAAAAAGTCTGCCGGTCCGGGATCATGACCATAACTAGTCCAACCCTGCTGCGCTCGCAAATCGGTGACGCTGGCCCACTTCCTCTTTCTCTCTTCCATTTCGAAGTTCTCTCCAGACGCCGCGCCATCGAGCTTACGCCCGCGATCACTATGCCGGCTAACACGAAACCGGCACGAAGGAGTAGCCGGACACTCAGCTACTCCTTCAAACGGTCATGTTAGAAATTAAACTTCACTGCCACCTGCATGATCCGCATAGGACTTGCGCTGGAGATATAGCCAAGAGGTGAGCTGGAATTCAGATTTACGTTGGGGTTTCCGAATTGTGGGTGATTGAACACGTTGAATCCCTCGAATCGGAGATCCATCTTTAACCGTTCGGTGACCACGAACGTTCGCCAGATCGCCGCGTCGAAATTCCAATGCCCGGGGCCAAGCAGCGAATTTCTTCCCGTATCGCCGAAGGTTCCTGCTGGCTGCTTTTGAAATGCACACGGATTGAACCAAGCCAATAGCGTGTGGACCGCCTGCGGCCCCGTGCACGTCGTATTCCCGGGCAAGTTGCCGGCCTGGAAAGGATTTCCGACCTGATTCGGCCGATCAGTGTAGCCGCCGGAGCCGGGGACGCCTCTTTGCCCGAGCAGCGAAACATCCGTGCCATCGACAACATTGCTGTACGAACCAGTCGAAGCCGTGAAGATGCCGGACCCGTTCCAATTGCCAAGGATACGATTCATCCACGGCGACGAGAACTTCGGGGACTGCGCCACGAGCGAGAGGTTAAAGATTTGCCGACGGTCGGAACCACAATTACCCCAATCGGCCTTCGGATTGGCCGGGTTCTGGAAATTGTCGGAGATGTCCTGCCCGACCTCCCCGTCGTCCAGGCAATGGGACCATGTGTAGTTCGCATTGATGGAGAACCCCTGACTCAACCGGTGCTGAACCGACGCTAAAAGACCGTTGTAAGCGGCATTGCCCATCGACCGAGCCATCAAGATGCCACCGCCCACCTTATAACCCTGGGCCGGATTGCTGAGATTCAGGGCCCTTCGAGCGGTCGTGTTGCTGACAACGGGGCATGGCCCCGTATAGCAAGTGGATCCAGTCACCGCCGTGGCGGACGAACTCGCCGTGGCGTTGCATGTGTTGAAGGTGTAGTCCGCGCCATCATAAAGCAGGGTGCATGCCCCGCTTGCGGGATTGCCCGCGACAACGTTGTTCGCCACGATTCCGGGCGCGGTCATCCCCGCGGTGATTACCGTGGCGGGATTCAAGTCGTTGCCGAGCCAGATGTGTGTCGTCTTGCTGCCTAGATAGGACGCCGACACCAGCCAGTTGGCGCTGATCTGCTTTTGGAATGAGAAATTCCAAAGCTGCGCGTTTGAAGGCGTAAGATGCTGGTCCTGGAAGACGTATCCTCCGTTTATAGGGAAGTTCCAGGTCGATGGCGGATAGAAGGGAGTCGGGAAGATATTACCGCCCGGCTGGCCATAATATGGATTGGCCTCCCCGCCGCCGGACAACGGATCGGTGGAACCGGCAAGGGGAGGAAGCGGCGTGAAGCTTACGGTATTGCCCCAAGGCGCATTCAGGACGACGTGCATCGCGTTCCACATCAGGGACGTGTCATAGAAAATGCCGTAGCCGGCGCGGATGGTCTCGAGTCCCTTGCCGCGCGGGTCCCACACGATACCGATCCTCGGCGAAAAATCGTGAGCGTGATTCAATGTGCTGGACTTACCGTTAAACCCAGGATCGCCTGGGAACGTGACGCCCGGAGGCGCGTTCACAAACTTGCTACTCACGTTTCCTGCATTGTAGCCGGCCAGACTGAAATTAGATGCCTGGCCATACTTGTTGTGCGATGGAAAATAAGGATCCCAGCGCAACCCATAATTCAATTGGAAAGTGCGGGTCATCTTCCAGTTGTCCTGGAAGTAGATTGAGGGCAGGTTCTGGCCGTCGCGGCTCAGTTGGCCGTTGCCTTGTCCCAACGAATCCGGCATACCAGCGACGAAGTCCGCAACATTGTTTCCGCTATAGGAACTGTTACCACTCGCAAAGCTCGCCAGCGGATTCACTTGGAAAGTCCCATCGCCGTTCATCTGAATATGTTCGCCCTGGAATCCGATGGAGACTTGGTGAGAGTGGATCTGCCACCCGAGGCCGTCAGAAATTCCAAAAGAATTCTCATAGTCCCAGCCCTGGTACCCCGGCGACAGAAACAACGACGAGATTATATGCTGCGTCGGGCAGCTTGCCTTCATGCCGAGGCTGCACAGATTGGGGATACTGGTATTGGGGGTCCGCTGGGTCGCCGTTCGCAGGAAGCTTACCCGAAAAGAATTGATCATCTGCGCGTTTATGATATGCGTGTCGCCGACGCTAACACTTTGTACGCGATCATTCAAGCCAGCCCCGTTGGAACTTAGGATGTTCGTCGGGGATGAGAGAGTAGACTGCAACAAGTAGCCGGTAGTGAAGTAGCGCACGAAAATCGTATCGTTCTGTGTCCGCTGCCAATCGACCCGGCCCACGTTTTGGAACTCATGGTCGTCCTGAAAGCTGTTCGTGGTCACCGAACCGCAAGCGTCAGTCTCCTGCGCAATCGGGTAGAGCGCTGCAATCTTCTGGTCTATTTGATAGGAAGGGGTTACAAGCCAGCCAGGGGCCAAAATGTTGCTTTTCGCGGCCGTTGTGAACTGCTGCGTCCCCCCAGTTGGGCTCGGTACCGTGGAAGGCAGAGTATAAGCTTTGCATCCGTACGGATTACCAGGCAGGAGAGCGGTAAAGTCGCCTGCCAACATAGCGGCGGTTGGTAAAGCCTGGGTCCTCACCGTTGGCGGATTCGTTTGCCGTTCCGTGGTTCCCTGAAATCCATAGAAAAAGAATAGCTTGTCGCGCTTAATCGGCCCACCAATTACCCCCCCAAACTGATTGCGCTTGAGATTGTCGTAACTCGGTTTCCCGGTAAGTACTCCCTTGGAGTTCGGAAAGTGGTAGGAGGCGGCGTCCAGCACTCCATTGCGAAAGAACTCAAAAGCATCGCCGTGAAACTGATTCGTTCCCGATTTTGTGACAGCGCTGACCGCGCCGCCTGGATGACTGCCCAGGTTGGCGGGCAGAGCGCTGGATTCCACCTTGAATTCCTGGATCGCATCCGGGAAAGGCATGGGCTCACCCGCATTGGTGCGATAGTCCATGTTGGACGAGCCATCCAAATAGTAATTCGTGGCATTGCCCTGCGATCCCGCTACGGAGAATGTTACCGCCCCGGTCCCTCCCGGACCTTCATAATCAAGGTTTGAGGCCAATCCACCAGATCCCCCCGTATTGACGGCTGCACCAGAAAGGGCGATCAAATCGGTGGCTTGCCGACCGTTGAGAGGCAAATCCACTACCTGCTCAGGTTGAATCACTTGGCCCACCCCGTTGCTCTGAGTTTCCACCATCGCAGCGTTAGCCTGCACTTCAATGGTCTGGCTCACGCTACCGACGTTCAGGCTAACGTTGATCGTCGGGTTAGTGTTGACTTGCAGCACGATGCCCGACTGAACGAATGATTGGAAACCTTGTTTTGCAACCTCAAGCTTGTAAGGACCGATAGGAAGTGCCGGGAAGACATAATTGCCATCTTCGCCGGTCTGTGCGGTTCTCACCGCATTGGTATCCGTGTCCGTTAAAGTGACCTGCGCGCCCGCTACAACAGCGCCTGTAGCATCTGTTACGGTTCCGGAAATCTGCGCAGTTGCCTGCTGCGCGGCCGCGCGTTGCGGCCAGGAAATGAAGCAAAATGCCAAACCAACCAACAGAAAGAAAATCGACAGCCCTTTAGCCGACTTCGACCCGAAATTCTTCGCCCGGTTGTGCATCCCACCCTCCCATTGAAGTTGTTTGATGGACTATTACATCTGTGTCGGAGTTTTTGTCAACCCCAATACGGTCAAGCTACGGTTAAATCTGTGCGATAAACGCACGGGGGCGAGCTGCGGCTTGCGAGTTGCGCAATCTAGAGACGTCGCTATCCGCACGGAGGTGCGATTTGAGTTGGAAGTCCAATTCTCTTAGGCAGAAAGTTCTTTAAGGACGGCCATGAGGTCGCTTTCGCCCACCGCTCTGGACACGACGGCCCTGCCCGCGCCGACCGGGAGTATCCAGCTAGGTGCGCCGCCAGACACCTTTTTGTCGTGATGGATGAGCTCCAGCAGCTTATGAAGCGAAACGTGGGGCAGTCGCACGGGAAGGTGGAACCTAGAGAGAAGCTGCGTCTGGCGGTTCCCCAGGGACCTTTCCGCCATGCCAAGTCGTTCGGCAAGTGCTGCTTCCACGCTCATGCCGATCGCGACCGCATCGCCGTGAAGCAATTCGTAGTTTGTTGCCGTTTCCAAAGCGTGGGCAATCGTATGACCGTAGTTCAGAAATATACGGTACTGACCTAAATCCCTCTCATCGGCGGCAACAACCTGGGCCTTTAGTGCTACGCATCTGGCGATAACGTTCAGTAAGATTGGTCTTTGCAATACGATAAGAGCTTCAACCTGCTGTTCGAGTTGCTCCAGCAGCGTGGTCCCCATCACTTCGTCGCGGAGCAGAGAGCTCTCAAGCATGGCATATTTCACAACCTCAGCCCACGCTGATCTGAGTTCCTCGGCATTTTCACTTTGAAGCAGAGAAACATCGGACCAAACGAGTCTGGGATGAAAAAATGTACCGATCAGATTTCTTGCACAAGGATGATTGATTGCCGTTTTGCCTCCGATTGATGCATCGACAATCCCTTCGAGTGACGTGGGGACCTTGACGAGCGGCACACCACGCATGTATGTCGACGCGGCAAAACTCCCCACATCATCGATAGCCCCCCCTCCCGCTACGATTACCGCGTCATCCCGTCGGATCTTGATGGTCAGTAGCCAATCATGAATGGCCTTTACCTCGTCTAGCGTTTTAATTCGCTCGTCCCTCGCAGTTTCGCGCACATGAACTTCAAGGCCTGCAGTGCTCAGCGAAGGCCTCAGAGCGCTGCCCAATCGTTGCCAGGTGTCGGAATCTGTGACAATGGCTGTTCGCTTCGCATGGGGAAGCACGTGTCTTATCTGATCGCCCAATGCCGACAGCTGCCCCCAATCCACGACAACGTAAGACGGCCAGGGTCCTCCCCCAACGACAATTGGCGGAGGCGAATCCGGATTGAGAGAGTGACGCATAGGTACGCCAGATATCTCGGAAGCCGGAGCGGTCGAAGCATCAAGAACCCTCGCGGCTCGGATCACTTCATCCGCAATCTGGTCGGCGGTAAGACGGTCCGTGTGAACCGTCCAGTCAGCCAACGCATAGGCAGACTGTCTGCTGTTTTTCAACGTTCGGATTTGGTCTAGGGGGTACATCGCATCGAGCAATGGGCGAATCGCTTTGGGATCGGCGTCGTTGAGCTGCCGCTGAATTCGTGAGAGTAATGTCTGCGGTTGACCTTCCAAACAAATCGTCCAGCCATTCCTTGCCATTAGTTGGCGATTTGTGGATGAGATAAATGTTCCGCCGCCTGTTGCCAGAACAAACCCGTCAGAGTCAGACACGGTACGCAGAGCCTTCGTCTCTCGCAGTCTAAATCCAGGTTCGCCTTCCTTCTGGAAGATCACTGGAATGGTCATGCCGCTCTGCTTCTCAATCTCTTCATCGAGGTCAAAAGCGCGCCAATTCAGCCTCTCGCCGACGAGCTTGGCGATCGTCGACTTTCCTGAAGCGCTGAATCCTACTAGATAGATTCCTCGCGAATTATTCACGCCCTCATTCCTTGCCATGCGCTTAATTATCTAAACCGCTCAACTGTATGATACCCGCCAAACGCTCTTCTTCGCTCCTACCCTCTAGTGCTTGCATTTCACGACGAAGATCTTCGTATGCGGCATCAGCAAGATGCGAAAGCAGCCGCATTAAACTTCGTTTCTAGATTCGGAAAGAGCTTGAACCGACTCCAATGGGGAATCGGAGATTATCGCCAGCCCATCGTAGCCAAAACAAGACCAGAATCCCGCCGTTTTCGACCGCGCCGCGAAAACAATCGAGCGTTCCCTTTGTCTCACTCTTTGGACGATTCATGGTCGCCGTACACGCTTCAGCTTTGAGCTTCCACAGGATACTACGGGACCGGAACCGCTATGAACTCCTCACCTGCGCCCATCTTGTATCGATGCGTCGATTTAGAGACCTGTTCCGATTTAGAAAGAGACAACGAGGGAGGTTTCCCTTCTCGGCCCGCGTGGAAGAAGTGTGGCGTCCGCGTATGTGCGAGCAAAATCGACGTCTTCATGCAGTGAGGCTGTACTGTTTTGGCCCGCGCCAACACTGACCCGAACTGCGTCACGCTCGCCAGATTTTCAGGCGCGCACGATGCTCACGAGTATGCAGCTGGCGCGGGCGCCCACCACTCGCGCGGGAAGAATAACAGGAACAGCCGCGCTGATCAACATGATGCCGAATATTGACGCTGAACATAAGATTGAAGGTTCTGGCTTGAAACAAAACAGAGTTGCGCAAAACACCGCTTCAGCTTTACGCTCAGTTCTCAAATTCGATTCTGTAAACGCGGCCAATGACAAACATGTATGCGAGCGCGCCACAAATCGCCACCGCACCGACAAAGACCAATGCTGCGGCAAACGAATGCGTCTGGCTAAAGATGACCCCGATGACGATCGGTGTGACTATTGATGCTAGGTTCGAACAGAAATTCAAGGCGCCACCACCCAATCCCATGAAATCCTTTGGTGCGATCTCTGAAAAGAGCGCCCAGCTTACCGTCGAGGCAATCGCTTGACCGAAAATTGCTGCCGTCATGAATCCGATGATGCCGTCGATTGATGATGCATAATTGGCACCTATAATCGAGCTGGAGAGTAGGAACCCAACAATGACAGGCAGCTTACGAGACGTTGCGACCGAGTATCCCCTCGAAATCATCCAATCGGACCATTTCCCTCCAACTAAAACACCAAAAATTGCTCCTACGAAAGGTATGGACGCGTAAAAACCCAATTTAGCAAGCGCCAAGTGCTTTCCTGTAACTAGATAAGAGGGAAACCACGTCAGAAAGAACCAAGTAGTGCAGGAGACTGAGAATTGACCAATATACAAGCCCAAGAACTGCCTATAGCTGAAAAATTGAATCAGGTGTCTTAGCGTGAATTTCCTTGGACTGCCGAGTTCGTCGGCTAATCCGTCGCCTTCTTTGATCAATTTCATTTCGGCTGCGTTCACATGATTCGAATTCTTAGGGTCGCGATAAAATACGGCCCATAATACTGTGAGTAGCAGTCCAAGGCCGCCCGTGACATAGAAAATCGACTGCCAGCCGAACGTCACCAGCAGCCAAGTGAGAAAGGGTGTGCAAAAGGCCAAGCCAACATATTCGGACCCTGTGTAATAGCCTATGGCGAGACCCCGCTCCCGGCGTGGGAACCAAGCTGTAACGATTCGACTGTTCGTCGGAATCGATGGAGCCTCAAAGAAGCCGATCGCACATCGCGTGCTGATCAGAGCAACGATATTATTGCAAAGTGCTAAAAGGCCAGTGCAAAGAGACCAACCGAGGAGAGCAATCGAATACGTTAACCTATTGCCGAGTCGGTCGAGGAAAAAACCACATGGGATTTGCATGGCGGCATATGTCCAGGCAAAAGCCGAAAAAAGAAAACCCATGTAGATTGGGGAGAGGTTCAGCTGTTTCTGGATGACAGGAGCAGCGACAGCGAGATTGGCGCGGTCGAGATAATTGAGTGCCGTTAAAATGCACACGAGGAAAAGCATGAAATAACGAACACGACTAGGTTTTGGGCTGCCCACGTCTACGCGTTCTTGGGTAATCATGCTCGGATTATTCGTGTTGTGATTTTACTCACGTTTCAGGAACTCCCTTTGCTTCGGTACAGACCGATTCGGATCAATCCAAACCAGCTACGGGGATAGGACTTCGCTCTTAAATTGCACTCGCGCTGTACAGGCTAGACTTGATCGAAGCACGCTCACCTCCGACGCCATGCCTTCCTATTCGATTTCGACAACGAATTCGTCGCTCGGCTGTTCAAAAACCAAACGCATTGGACCGCTCGGCAAACTGACGGTGCCAGCCGCAGCTGAACCAAGAAGGATGCAGGCCGCACCCAGCGTGATGACTTCGAGAAAACCAACCGTCGGCGGCGTGTCATCATCTCCTAATTTCACGAGTCCTTCGTAATTCCTCGCAGCGACTCTTGAACCGCACGCCTTTGCCAATCCGCGTCCAGCTCCGTGCGATATTCGGCCATTCCGCGAGCTCTTCCTCAATGGAATTCAATTCGTTCACCTTGCATTGAACAACAGTACCCTTCGCGTTTGCAATTTGCCGAAATCTTGTAACGGTGCCAATACGGTTAAGTCGCACTCGCCCTGCCGGTCTACGTGATAGGGCCGCAATTTGAAGGAACCATTTGGTGACCCCAAGAACATGGGGTAAAAACGAGTTCGCGAAGCCTGGCAACTTTGCGAACTCGACCTCCAGCGGAGGTCACCCGAAATCGTGAAGGACAAAGGCCGCATAGCGAGAAAACCCGCGCCAAACAAGGCTCTTACTGCAGATCGTCCGGAACCCTATAAAATTGCGGCTTCTACACCTTCGACTTCGGCGCGAAGAACCTTACGCCCTACGGTGGCCTGTTTCCCGTGGCGATCATGCTTGAGAAGTTGGGTTTCAAGAAGCTGGTGGAAGAAACCCTGACCATACATCGCATTCCGCGCGCGATGACCATCTATCAATTCCTGCTGGGGATGGTGCTGGCCATCTATGTGGGTTTCTCCCGGTCAACCATCTTCGTTTCGTGGCCCAAGACCCAATGCTGACCGGAGTGTTGCAGGTGGGGGCGCTGCCGCCACAATGCACCTTCTGGCGTTTCTTAACCTCCCTGCCGCTGACGGTCGCTCAGCAAGTGTTCGAACTGCAGCGCCTCTTGCGGGAACGAGTCTGGGAAGCGGCCAACGTGCAGCTGCCGGCGATCACTCTCGATACCGATACAGGCGACTCTCTACGGCCAGCAGATGGGGGCGCGCACGACAACCCGAAGAATAAAAGGAAGAGAGCTACAGCCGATTCTCACCTTTATCGCCGAGACCCGGGAATATTGGGTGGGGAGTTACGCAACGGAGACCGGCCGGCGGATGCGCAGATCGCGCGCCATCTGGAGGCCGTGTTTGCCGCAGTGCCCCGGTGCGTGAACAAAATTTACGCGCGGGCCGATTCGGGCTTCTATTGCGGGGAGGCCGTGGCAGCGTATGAGAAGGGGAAGGCTTCCTTCATCATCGTGGCGCGCAAGACCCCGCGTTTGCTGGAAGAGCTGGAAACGGCCCACTGGAGGCCCTCGCCGAAGACGGATGCGGATGAACAATGCGAATTCGACTATCAGCCCGAGGGTACGGCGAAGGCTTATCGGTTCATCGCTCTGCGCTACCAGAAAAAGGACGAGGCTCCAAAGAGCAGTATCAGTTGTGGCAGACCCCGGAGTACATCTATAGAGCTTTTCGTGACGGATATGAAAGACGCCATCCACCACTTGGTGTGGTTTTACAACCAGCGTGCCGGTGCCGAGAACTTAATTAAAGAAGCCAACAACGACGCGGGATAACCGGCCAACACCTTCCCATCAGTGGGCCGCCAACTGCGTGCATTTCCAATTGGCGATGCTGGCCTATAACTTGAACTGCTGGCTGTTGCTGTTTAACCGGGAAGAAAAAACTTGTCGTCGACGATGTCAAGCATACGACCTTGGTGACGGCGCGATTGCGTTTTCTGTTTGTGGCGGCCAAGATCTGGCGGCATGCGGGGCGAGTGGGCGTCAGTTATAGCGATCAGTATCCGGAGCGAGGACTGTTCCAGCGGTTGATGAATCGGCTGCGCAACATCGCTTCAAGTCAGGGGAAATTGCAGCCGGTGCTGGCCCGTGCTTTACGGTTTTGAGTTGTGCATAGTTTTCTATGCACCACCGAGTGAAAGGGATCAACGGGATCCAAGCAACAGGGAGCGACTTAGAGAAAAAACAAATCAAAAAACGATGACACGCTGGGAAGAAAAAACTGATAAGGTCGGAATTCCGGCTTCCACCTCGGATCAAGCGCAATCTGTGCATAATTTAGG
>CAVWBL010000020.1:0-103616 GCA_963753205.1 uncultured Acidobacteriota bacterium
TTGTGACCGGTGCCTGCGCCGCGCCAGCGGGCTGCTCGAGTTGCACTGAGGGCTGCGGAGCCTCATTTGTGGTGGGAGTCTGCTGTGTCTCGTTCGTCGGTTGGGTTTGCAGATCTCCATTGGCCGGCGGAGCCTGCCGCGCTCCTGCCGGCCACGCCATCAGCCCCAACGCACTCGCAAGAAGGCACGCCGATACTCTCAACGGATGTCTCATGAAATATTCCTCCGGATACGCCTTGCCGGCGAGAAACGATTGCTTTCGTTCAAAGGCGCGCCGCGATGTTGCGATAGCGAGCGTCCCGCAACGCACGAGACGCCCGCCCGCATTCGACTGCTACCGTTTAAAGATCAACACGGTGAAGCTCCCCGGCACCATTGTCCGGCGCGCAAAGCCTCGGCCGCCGCCTCGCCCTTCGCCTCCGCGGCCAGCCTGTCCGCCCGCTGCGGGCGCAGGAGATTCCGCGGCCGGTTGAGGCGCTGGAGCCTCGAACTGCGCGCTTACCGTATAAATCGTGTGATCGCCATAGTCGATCGCCATGGTCCGCGCGCCGCTCATCGTGGGAATCGTATCCACCAGCGTGAACTTGTCCGGTGAATCCTCGTGCGCCACCGTGATGGCTCCGTCGCCGCTGCCCGTCAACCGGTCCGCGTCCACGCCGCCCGGAATCGGCACATTGCCCACGACCTTGCCGTTCGTCCCGTCGACGAACGCCATCATATTGTTATGGCATCCCACCACGAGCCTTTCGTGCTCGGTATCGATCGCCAGCCCCGACGGCGATTCACACGGCGCAAGCGGCCACGTGTTCAGCACTTTCAGGTCTTTCGAATCCAGCTCAACCAGCGCGCTTTTATCCTCCAGATTCGCAAAAACGTGCCCTTTGCCATCTGCCGCCGGGAATTCCGGCCGTCCGCCGAGGGCCACGCTTCCCGCGACCTTGCCTGTTTCGGCGTCCACCGCAGTTGCGCTGTTCGCCGCGCCGTTCATCGTGAAGACACGCTTCGAAGCCGGATCGTAAACAATTCCATCCGGTCCGCGCTCTGTGGGTGCCGTGCCGATTGTCTTGAACGTCTTCATGTCGAAGATCGTTACCTGATTGGCCTGCCCATCGCTCGTGAAACCGCGGTTGAATTCCGGCGCCAGCGCGATTCCGTGCACGCCGGGGGTGTCCGGTATATCGCCGATCACTTTCCCGTCTTGCCGCGCGAAATAAATGCGTGATGCGCCGCCGGGTCAACTTCGAGGTAGTCCCATCCTCCCTCGCCGCCGATCGTTGCCTTTTTTGCGAGTTTATATCCCGAGCCGCCCGTCTGCTGAGCGATTGCAACGCCGCCTGCAACAATTCCTGCCAATAAAACGAGGCCTGCACCGTAAATTCGCACACCCTTCCACTTCAAAACCGCCATTCACCATCTCCCGAGATTACCCGCATCGGCAGCGCCCTTCGGCGTCTGCATCGAAACGCTTGCAGGTAAGGCCGCTTAAGGCGGCAAGCACGAAAAAGCTAACCGTCGCACATGAAGATTACATGAAACTTACGAAAACAACCGCTACGTTGCGGCCCGCTTGACGTT
The DNA here is from genome assembly GCA_963753205.1 of uncultured Acidobacteriota bacterium. GTDB lineage: Bacteria > Acidobacteriota > Terriglobia > Acidiferrales > UBA7541 > Palsa-295. The sequence continues at coordinate 1,576 of CAVWBL010000020.1, forward strand.
TCAGTGGGGCGCCTTCGATCTTTTCTTCGACTCAAATCGGAACCGAATTCTCTTCGCGGGCAATCGGAATTCGTACCCGAAACGCCGATCCCTTCGTGGGCTCACTCTGTGCTTGAATTTCGCCGCCGTGCGCCTCGGCGATCCATTTGCCGATCGCCAGACCCAGCCCTACGCCGCCGTGCTCACGCGTGCGTGCTCGATCGGCGCGGTAGAATCGGTCAAAAATGTGCGGCATGTCTTCCGCCGAAATTCCGATTCCGCTGTCGCGAATTTCCGCCGTGGCGAAGCCGTCATCCGTCCCGAGCTTCACGTCGATTCTTCCGCCGCTCGGCGTATATTTCACCGCGTTGTCCAGCAGAATCACAAACAGCCGCTCGATCGAATCCGCATCCGCCTGTACCCAAACGGGTCCCGATGCGCCGTTTCGGCTGAGCGCCACGCCTTTCTCTTCGGCGAGCAGCTTCGACTTCTCACAGGCGTCGGCGAGGACTGCGCCCATATCCGTTCGTTCCATCTGCATCTGCGCTGCGCCGGAGTCCGCCCGTGCCAGGGCCAGCAAACTTTCGATCAACTGGGAGACTTTGTCAGTTTCGTGCAGGATCTGCGAAAGCGTCTCGCGGTACTCCTCTTCGCCTCGCGATTTGCGCAAGGCAAGTTCCGCACTCGTCCGCATCACGGCAACGGGGGTGCGCAATTCGTGTGAAGCGTCCGCTGTAAATTGGGTGATCTTCTTGAAGGTCGATTCGAGCCGCGCCAGCATGTCATTGAGCGTCTCGGCAAGGCGCGCCAGTTCATCGCGCGTCGGCGGAACGTAAAGCCTTTTGGCCAGGTCCTGCCCGCCGATGCTGCGCGCCGCTTGCGTCATTTGATCCACAGGATCGAGCGCGCGCCGGCTCATCCACCATCCGCCGAATGCCGCGATCGCTAAAAAGAGCGGCGCCGTCGCGAAGATCAGGACGCTCCCACGCGTGAGCGTGCGGTCAAAATCGCTCGTTTGCACCGCCATGGTCACGTCATATGGCGTTCCCTCCACTTCGATATTCTGCCGAAGCAGCAAATACGCCTTGCCATTAATCCACTCGCGCCACGGCCGCAGTTGCGCGAAGTGGTGCCGCGGTTCCATCGGCTGCTCCATGCCGGGTGAAGCAAAAAGCAAACCTTGCGCGTCCGCAACGCGCAGCCGTCCCTCGTGGCCAAGGCCGTCCGCATACTCCCGCAGTTCGTCCATTAGCGCCTTGCGTCCCTCGGGCCCGTCCTGCGCAATGATGTCGCGAGCGCCCTCCGTTCGCTGCCGCAGCTCGGATTGCACCGTTTCGCGGATGCTATAGAGCATCGCAAAGTAAGCCACGGCGCAGAACGCCGCCAGCGAAAGCGCAAGGATCACCGAGTACCATGCCGTCAACTGGCCGCGAATGCCGGGCCGTTTCATTCCTTTGCTTCCTCCTGCAACCGATATCCAAATCCGCGCACAGTATGAATCAGCCGCGCCTTGTTTCCCCCATCGATTTTGCTTCGCAGCAGCCGGATGAACGCATCGAGAGTATTTTCCTCCACTTCGGCCTCAAGGCCCCAGACAGCCTCCACGATCGCGCGACGCGAAGCCGCGCCGCCCTGCCGCCTCATCAAAAATTCGAGCAGCCGGTATTCCGTCGGCGTCAGATGAATCTCCTGCTTCCCGCGAAAGACCCGATGTGAGGTGGGATCAAGCGAAAGATCGGCAACTTCTAGCCGCTTCAGGTGCAACGACGCTTTCGCGCGCCGCCCGAGCGCGCGAATCCTTGCCAGCAGCTCCGCAAAAGAGAACGGCTTCGTCAGGAAATCGTCGGTGCCCGCGTCGAGGCCTCTCACGATATCGGGCACGGCGTCCCGAGCGGTGAGCATCAAAATCGGCGTGGTGTTTCCGTCCTTGCGCAGCCGCCGCGAAACTTCAAGCCCATCCATCCCCGGCAGCATCCAGTCCAAAATGATCACGTCGAATTGATAATCGGCCGCCAGCAGCAGCCCGTTTCGGCCGTCATTCGCTACGCTGACGACGTGACTTTCCTCCTGCAAGCCCTTCTGCAGCAGGCCCGCCATTGCCTTGTCGTCTTCGATCACTAGAACGCGCATCGCAGACCCATGCGCAGACATTGCCTTTCGAAGCTGAAATATATCTGAAAAAAAATGGACTGGCGCGGCGACAGCGCCGAGGCGCCTTCTGTTTTCTAGCTCTTCGAGGAGTCAGGAGTTGGAGGCCCGTTCCCAAGGCAGGGGAATCTTCACGGACGCCATTCCCGCCGCTTGCGCGGCCTGAATGCCCATCTCAGTATCTTCAAAAACGCAGCACGCTTCCGGCTTCACTCCGAGTCGCGCCGCCGCAACCAAAAACGCGTCCGGCGCGGGCTTTGCTCTTTTGTAGTCGCCAGCGCAGACCAGCGTGTCGAAGCGGTCGAGCAGATTCAGCGAACGCAGTGACGCCTCGACCGATTCCCGCGTGCTTCCGGACACGACCGCAAACGGAATCTGTCCGTGCTGCGCTTCAATGTGCTCCAGAACTTCTGGAATGGCCTTCAGCCGCGGCAGAAATTCGTAGTAAAGCGTCTCTTTGCGATCCGCCAGTTCTTGAACGGGCATCTTCAACCCGCGCATCGTATTCAGCGTTGCAATAATCTCGGTTGTCGGCCGCCCGCCCCATTCATAGAAAAGCCGTTCATCGAAATCGCATTTCCACTCGCCCAGCGCTCGTCGCCAGGCCAAATAGTGGAGGGGCATCGAGTCGGCAATCGTTCCATCGCAATCAAAAAGGTACGCTTCAAACTTTCCCGGCGGCAATGTCAGTGGCATGCAGTCGGTCGAATTCCTTTCATGGAGTGTGCGTGTGTGGGCTGGCGTGCCCCACGTTTCCGTGCATCTGCAAAGCCCGCAAGAGAGATTCCCGCCCGATCACGCCGATGATGTGCCCGTTCGAAAGCACCGGCATCTGGCTCACATTCTCTTTCATTAGCCGTTCAAAAACGCCCAGCGCCGATTCGTCGGGAGACGCCCAGTGTATATCCTTTACGGGATGCATCACCGCCTGAATCGACGTGCTCGCCCATTCATCTCGCGGCACTTTCTGCACCGTATGCAATGTCACTAGCCCAACCGGGTCGCCCATTCCTGTCACGATATGGAACCGCTTGCCGGTCCGCAGCACCTCATGCGCATAATCCTCGAGCGACATGTCCCGCTGGACCGTCGGCACTTCCGTATTCATGATGTCTTTCGCGCTCATTCCGGTCAGCGCGCTCCGGATCGTGTTCTGGATATAGGTCTCCTGCGCCGCACTCAATAAGAACCATCCGATAAACGCCAGCCAGATCCCTCCTAGAAAATTGCCGGTCAGAGCGTCCCAGATGCCCCACAGAATCATTACATAGGCGAAAAACTTCCCCGAAAGAGTTGCGATCCGGGTCGCTTTGTCGAAATTCTTGGTTATACCCCAGGCGATTCCGCGCAAAATTCGGCCGCCGTCAAGGGGGAAGCCAGGCACCAGGTTGAATACGGCGAGAAGTGCGTTGATCTCCGCCAGCCAATACGCCGCGGCCGTCACCATCTGATTGCCGGGCAGGTATTTCCACACCAGCCAGCAGCAGCCTGCCAGGAAAAAGCTTGAGAGAGGGCCGGCGATCGCTACATTAAATTCTTTCCACGGGCTGTCCGGATCGCGCGAGATCCGTGAAAGGCCGCCGAAGACAAAAAGCGTGATCGAATCCACCGGAATTTTGTAATGCTTCGCCACCGCGCTGTGGCTCAGCTCATGGAATAAGACCGATCCGAAGAAGAGAAAGCTCGTAATCAGGCCGAGTGACCAGTGCTGCGCGGTTGTCCAGTGCGGGTGCTGATATTTGAACTGCGTTGCCAAAGAAAGCGTGATCAGCGCGAAAATGATGAACCAGCTGGTGTGTATGTAGATCGGAATGCCGAAAATGCGCCCAAGGCGCATTCCCGATGCGCCCTTTGGCTGCACCGGCGGCGGGGTTTGAGGCATAAGCTTCCTCCCAACACTCTCCATAGTAGGTTCCACCCGCCGCCCGCGCAATATCTGGAAGCCCGTAACGCCTAATCTCTCGAACCAATTAGGAGCCGCGGCTGCGTGCATTCATCTACGCTGTCTCCAAATATCCACAGTGATGCGCATTCTGCTCTTCCGCTAAGCTCCTCATTTTCAATAAAGCTTGGCGCGGCATGGCCGTTGCAATCATATCTGCCGAATCGCCAACCAGCCGGGCGATCTGGAGGCGGCCATGAACGGATTCATCGAATACGCAGCATTCGCAAGCTCAATCATCGGCTCGATTGGGCTGGCACTCGCTCTCGAATGGGTGGGCTTAAACGGTCTGTTTCGCTTGATGCCCGGCCGAGCGCACGAACGCGTGGATGCCCAGACACCAGCCAAAAAGTAGTCGCGGCGGAACGGGTGCGGCCGCGTGGGTTGACCTTGTAGCGTCCGACTCGCCTTCCGGCGGGCGCTTTTGCCGGTATGTCGTAGCGCCGCGATATTCGCGGTGTCGTTTTGGATTGTACTGAGGGGAGACGCACCATGCTTCTGATTCGCTTATTGCTGATCTATGCGGCATTCGGTTTTCTCGTCACCGCCGCGGGCCTGATCTTCTACGACATCTACGAGGTCTTCGAACTCGACCGCATCCTACGACGTTCCCCCAAGGCTGCGGCGTCCCCTGAGGCCGGCGAGCCTTCCTCGCCGGCCTTGCCGCGGCCTCGGCGGACGATTCGCGTCAGCACCGCGGCCAGACTTGTAGTGGCCGCCATCGTCGCGCTCTTTTTGGGGAAAAGCATTCTTGTGATTCCCGATGGTCGCGCCGGCGTCTTGATTAGCCAGATGTATGGCGTCTTGCCCGGTACGCTTTATCCTGGCACGCACCTGATCTTCCCGCTCTTTGATCGCGTCGAGACGTACGACATTCGCGACCAAGTGTTCGCCACCGCTGCCTCCGAAGCGAGCAAAGAACAACGCGAAGTCCTCACGATCGACGCCAAGGAGGGCCTCTCGATCGGCCTCGGCGTCACGGTTCGCTACCGCGTCGATCCCCAAAAGCTTAATTACATCCAGGCCAACGTACCGCAGCCTATGGACACTGAAGTTGTCGAACCTGTCGTCACCTCCATCTTCCGCGAACTCGGGCCGAATTACGTCGTCCGCGAAATCTTCTCCTCCAAGCGAGAGGAATTTCGCCAGCAAGCCGCTCGTCTGATTACTGCGCGTCTTGCCCAGGATGGCATGGTCGTAAAAGAGGTTCTGCTTGGCCGTGTCGATCTGCCCGAAGAATATGCGCAAGGCCTCGAAGGGCTTCTACTCAAAGAGCAGCAGGACGATCAAACGGACATTGAGGCGGACATCGAAGCCAAACACGTGAAAATCGCCGATTCGCAGGCCCAGGAAATGAAAGTGCGTGAAATTCGCAAGGCCGAAGCCGATGCGCAGTCGCAAGTCATCATGGCAAAGGCACAATCCGATTCCATGCAATACACGCTGCCCTTGAAGCAGAAGCAGATCGAGCAATCGCGCCTGGAAGCCGAAGCCGCAAAGGAAACCACTCTCCAGAATGCCGATGCCGCGGCGCAGGCCAAGATCATCGACAGCAAAGCCGAGCAGCAGCGTCAGGAATTGCTCGCGGAGGCGCAAGCGCAGGCCAAGATTGACGACAGCAAAGCTGAGCAACAGCGTCAGGAGTTACTCGCCGATGCGACCGCCGCGAATAAAATCACCAACGCTCGCGCCGAACAACAGAGCGAAGCCTTGCTCGCTCAGGCTGACGCTGACCGCATTCGCCAAACCGCAAAGGCTGAAGGCGAACAGCTCCAGATTGAGGGCGCGGCGATCCACGATAATCCATTGCTGATCCAAAAGATCATCGCCGAGCGGCTGTCGGACAAAATTCAAATCATGATAGTGCCTGGTGATGGCAAATATTTTTTCGCAAATGACGTCTTGAATTCAGCGCTCTCGCTCCCGGGAAATTCGCAGCAGGGAAGAGTGAAATGAGTTTCCTCGCGCCCGCCGAACGGACGCAGGAATAAAAACGCCGGAAAACCCTTGCCGGGTGGCTTCGCGAATCCTGAGGCTCCGAAGGCGATGGCCGCAAAAACGGTCGCCGCCGATAGCGGCCATCGAAAGACTCAGGGAGGCAAATCCACCCGCCGGCGCCCTAAAGCTTTGGGCTTCAGGAGCATGATGTGAGGTTGTTGGCGGCCTAAAGTCACGAATCGGCATAGGGGGGACGGTCGCCCGTCCTCCCCTGCCACACCACCGTACATGCGGGTCCGCATACGGCGGTTCAGCGAGTTGAGCCCTGGCGGGCCGTGAGGTTCGATTCGTCATTCGCCACGAGGGCTTCGCCGCTCTGCAGGTTTCCGTTTCGGCTTCACCGTCTCCTGAACCTGCAAAACTCAGCCGAAGCTGATTGGCTGGCGCAGTGCCAGCGTGCGTTCGACGTTCTACTGCTCGCTCTCGCTGTTTGGGCCTTCCTCACTTCCGTGAGTACTACGCCCGCTGCTGACTTCTGCTGCAGGGTCAGCGTGAATTACTTCACGCTCAGTCACGAATCCGAGACAGGCAACAGATCTCCCGCGATACGTTCGACTGCTTTTGACACGCGACCGCCGGATTTACCACCAGCGTCCTTGACGGATACGGACTTCGCGATCAGTTGCTCGCTCGTCCGACGCCGTAGGCCTCAAATCCGATTCTTGTCCATCGGCCCGTATCTTTGTTCCACGCTTCCTTCAGACCCCACCTCACGGTGACGCCCTTGCGCTTCGCTACCCTTCACCTCCATCAGGTTGGGACGGGACTTGCACCCGCTAGCTGCCGAACATGCACGGCGTACAACCCCGGTCCCGAGGCTCCTGCCTCGGGAGTTTTGACTCAATCGGCTCGCTCGCCTCGGGCCCGGCTCAAGACGCCCTTTCTTCTTCGCCTTCCCACATCCTATCGATCTGCTCGATCCTCGCCTCGAGCCCGAGGGTTTCGCGTTCCTCCGCGAAATGCTGCTCGCGCCGGATAATTCGCGCAGCTCCAATAATGAGCTGCACGTTTTCCTTCGTGGAGGGCTTAGGAAAAAGCACCGCGAAGTTGAACCGATGCGGAAGGTCGATGGGGTCATCACAAAGGAGATAAAATCCCTGAAGTGAAACCTCCGTCGCAGTATATGTCCCCGGCTTTATTGGTCGGATTTCTCCGGCGGCCAACACCTCCACTTCCAGTGAAACCATATAGACGCGGCCGGGTGCCCGGTTCTTTTTGCCGAATGCAGTCCAATTGGTTTTCACAGGGGAAGCGGCGAGAGTTCGTCCTTAGCGTTGAAGGAAGCCGCGTAGCTTTTCGCTCAATTGTCGGTTTGGAACTTGATTGGGACCAAGCCGGTTTTTCGGGCGCCCATAGCGTGCGCGCTCTTCTTGCGGAGAAGATGGCCCGCCTTTCCCGGATAAGTCAAAATATTTAAGTGTTAATTTATCGTGACATGCGGCCCGTGCTGTCCGGCTAGGGTTTCGGAAACCCCTCCAATCGCGCCCGCAGGTCTTCAATCGCGGCAGACAATTCTCCGATTCCAAGTGACTCGGCTGACGCGGCATGGTTCTGGATCTCCGCCGCAATCACCTTGCAGAGTTGCGTCGTCCTCCGGATACGTTCGAACATCAGCAGCGGCAGGATCGTCGAGACGTCGCGGCTGTGCGATTGCCTTTCCTGCCATTCCTGCACCACCCACGCCGCCTTGCGGACGTAATCCACCGCATCGCGAAATTCGCGTAGCACCTGCGGATCTGTATTACCCGAAGTCAAGCTTTGTTCCAGTTCGACAAGATCGGCCGTGGACTTCTTCAGCCGAAAATCTAATCCCCAGAACCTTTCGCCCGGCCGCGATAGCTGCACGAACACGCGGTAGCCGCCGCGCCCCGCCTTGCTCTGCACGCGCACAACTCGAGCCATCATCTTTTGATCCGATGATTTTTCAACGAGGGATATCTCGCTGCCTGCGGAAGGGAATCGGCCCATCTCAATCACGGCGCCGCCGGCGCTAACTTCCGTGGCTGTGCCGGTTTCTTCGATTGTGTCGCCGTTTGGCTCCTGCCAACTCACAGTCAACGGTATGCAAAGAGCGAACCGTCTGCTGGAACGCTTTTCGGCTCCCAAGCTCGCCGCCATCCCATCGATCCAATCGGGTCCGTGTCGGAAACCGCGGAACCCTGCTCGTCATCGCGGAGAATATGTCAATCTCAACTTTATTGTAAAGTAATAAGAATTGCAGCCTCGGAGACGGGCTTGTGTCTAAATCTTCAGCATCTTTCGCGTAACATGCGGTCTGAAAAGCATCTGAAGACGAACTGAAAGATGTCCGTCTTTTGCTGACAACACCCTGCCGAAACCGCGCGCTCATGTGATAGAGGTCACCGCGATTGCGGGTATCGTCGGCGAACATCGAGTCCGTTAGAGTTTTCTATGATGCAGCCCGAAAATGCAGTAACGTTTTCAGTCCACGGTGATTCAGTGAGCGCCCCAGGCAGAGCCCCGGAAGCTCTAGCGAATGCCTCCTCGCAAGGCCTCACGAACGCCGAAGTGCAGGCACGCCTTGCAAAGTACGGCTATAACGAACTCCCCGAAGAAAAAGCCAACCGACTCCTCAAATTTCTATCCTATTTTTGGGGGCCGATCCCTTGGATGATAGAAGTCGCTGCGATCCTATCCGCGCTCGTCCGCCACTGGGAAGATTTCTTCATCATCTTCGCGCTCCTTCTGATGAATGCTGGCGTCGGCTTCTGGGAGGAATTCCAGGCAGGTAACGCTGTCGCCGCGCTCAAGGCCAAGCTGGCGCTGCGCGCTTCCGTGAAACGCGACGGCGCGTGGTCAACAATCCCGGCGCGCGAATTGGTCCCCGGCGATCTGATGCGCGTCCACATCGGCGAAATCGTTCCTGCGGACGCGCACCTACTCGAAGGCGACCCCATCGAAGTCGATCAGTCCGCGCTGACCGGCGAATCGCTTCCCGTGGAACATAAAACTGGCGATCTCGTGTATTCGGGCTCAATCGTTCGCCAAGGCGAAGCCGATGCTCTTGTCTCCGCCACGGGCGCAAACACGTATTTCGGCAAGACCGCGCATCTTGTCGAGACGGCTCACACTGTCAGCCATTTCCAGCGCGCCGTCCTGAAGATTGGCGATTTCCTTATTGTGATCGCCATCGTTCTAGTCGTGCTGATCTTTGTCGTCGCCATGTTCCGCGGCGATAAGATGCTCACCACTTTGCAATTTGCCCTGGTTCTCACGGTCGCCGCGGTTCCCGTCGCGATGCCCGCCGTCCTTTCCGTCACCATGGCTGTCGGTGCGCGCAAACTCGCCGAAAAGCAGGCCATCGTCACTCATTTAGCCGCTATGGAGGAGCTGGCGGGCATCGACGTCCTCTGCTCGGATAAGACCGGCACGCTCACGCAAAATAAGCTGACGCTCGGCGATCCCTTTTGTGTGAAAGGTGTCGCACGCCCGGAAATCATCCTCGCAGCCTCGCTTGCTTCGCGCCCGGAAAGCCAGGATGCAATCGATCAGGCCGTCCTGCATGGGCTCCCGGACGCTCACGCCCTTGACGTCTACCAAATCCTCCATTTCCAACCATTCGATCCCGTACACAAACGCACCGAAAGCCTCGTCGCAGGCCCGGACGCCGAGCAATTCCGTGTTTCCAAGGGTGCGGTGCAGGTAATTTTGGCTTTAGCGGCCGTCCCAAGCGAAACCAAGCCCGAAATCGACCGCGCCGTCGCCGATTTCGCCTCTCGTGGCTTTCGCTCGCTCGGTGTCGCTCGCACCGGCGCAAGTGGTCAATGGCAATTTCTCGGCGTGCTGCCTCTTTTCGATCCTCCGCGCGAGGATTCAAAATCCACGATCGCCACAGCTTCTCAGATGGGCATAAAGGTGAAAATGGTGACGGGCGATCAGGTCGCCATCGCCAAAGAGACCGCGCGCCAACTCGGCCTGGGCCAAAACATTGTCGACGCGACTCTCCTTGCCGAAAGTAAGCAGTACGACACCGCCGCAATCACCAAAGCCATCGACGAAGGCGACGGCTTCGCGCAAGTTTTTCCCGAACACAAATTCCGTATCGTGCGCGCCTTGCAGCACGAAGGCCACATCGTCGGTATGACGGGCGATGGAGTAAATGATGCGCCCGCACTCAAGCAGGCCGACGCCGGAATCGCCGTCTCCGGCGCCACTGACGCAGCCCGTGCCGCCGCCGACATCGCCCTCATGACGCCGGGGCTTTCCGTCATCATCGATTCCATCAAGGAAAGCCGCAAAATGTTCCAGCGCATGAATAGTTATGCGATCTATCGCATTTGCGAGACGATTCGCGTCCTGCTCTTCATGACGCTGTCAATCCTCGTCTTCAACTTTTATCCCGTGACAGCCGTCATGATCGTCCTTCTCGCCATCCTCAATGACGGCGCGATTCTCAGCATCGCTTATGACCGCGTACGCTATTCGAACGCTCCCGAAAAATGGAATATGCCCATCGTCCTCGGCGTTTCGAGCATACTTGGACTCACCGGTGTCGTTTCTACATTCGGTCTCTTCTATTTAGCCGAACGCGTGTTTCGCCTCGACCGGGATACGGTCCAGAGTCTCATGTACCTGAAGCTTTCCGTGGCAGGTCATCTGACGATTTTTGTCACGCGAGCGAGAAGGCCGTTTTGGGCAATCCGCCCTTCCACGGCTCTTTTCTCCGCCGTCGCCGGCACGCAAACGCTCGCCACGCTCATCGCCGTCTACGGCGTATTCATGTCGCCCATCGGATGGCGTTTGGCCCTATTGGTGTGGGGATACGCGCTCGCCTGGTTCCTAGTTAACGACCGCGTCAAGCTCGTCGCCTACAAAATCTTCGATTCCAGAAATACTGCTGTGACAAATGCCTTCTGGCGCAGGCACTCGGAATTTGCCCAAGCAAAGAAGTCCTAAGGGAACGAATCATGCCATTCGGTCCTACGCGGCAAACCTGAGCCTCTTATCCTCGCCGCGCCAGCCGTGTCCTTGCTCTACCAACTCCCCCGCACATTTGCCGCGCGCCGCGGCTCCTTCAGCAGAATCTCCAAATCGTCCGGATGCGTTGCGCACAAGGCCGCTTCCTCGCGCTCGATGTGTCCCGCTTTGATTAACGCCACCAGCGAATCCTCCATACTGAAGGATCCGCGATTCTTCGAGAGCGCGATCTCCTGGTGCAAATGATGCAATGCATTTCGGCGAATGTGTTGCCGCGCGCCATATCCCACCATCAGCAGTTCCGCCGCCGGAAAGCGCCCGCCTTTCTTGCTCGGCAAAAGAATCTGCGTCAAAACGGCCGTCAACGCCAGCGCCAACTCCTGTCGCACGGCGTTCTGTCGCTCGGCAGGGAAGCTGTCGGCGATTCGTGCAATCGTAGTTCCCACGTCCGTCGTGTGAATTGTTGATAGGACTAGGTGCCCGGTCACCGCGGCGCCCACCGCAATCCGCATGCTTTCCGGATCGCGCATCTCTCCCACTACAATCCCATCGGGAGCCTGCCGCAGAGCTGCGTGTAAAGCCGTCGGAAACGCCGGCGCATCCGTCCCGATCTCCACTTGCTCCACGATGCTGTGAATGTGCTGGTGTTCGTATTCAATCGGATCCTCAACGGTAACGATATGCCGCGCTTCCTTCTTATTGATTTCGTTCACCAGAGCCGCGAGCGTCGTGGATTTACCGGAACCTGCCGGTCCGCCGATCAGCACCAGACCGCGCTGCAAACGCGCAAGGCTCTCCACGGCTCCCGGCAGATTCAGTTCACTCAATTGAGGAACGGCACTGGGCAACGCGCGAATCGCAGCCGCCGCTTTTCCGCGCTGTTGATGCAGATTGATGCGAAATCGTCCGAGCCCCGAAACGCGATACGAAGAATCCGCAATCCCATTCGCGCGATATTCCGCAAGCGCATGAGCGGATAGCGCGGGAAGGACAACCTCCTCAATCGTACCTCCCTGCAACTGTCCGTCTTCCAGCGCGTTGATGCGTCCTTCGACGAGCACGCAAGGCGACGCTCCGGCGACCAGCAGTAAATCGCTCCCGCCCGCCGCAACCAGCAGCCGCAACAACTCATTCAGCCGTGCCGCTGCTCCACTGACGGACTCCGCCTGTTCTTCGAAATTTCGTCTTTCTTCCATATCGCTCAGCTAACAGGAAATGTCCGCACGCCGAAGCTGCCGATCGCGCCGCCGCGAGTATAGCTTAGAACTTGTACCACTCGCCGGGGATGCTCCCTCCTCCTGCAGGGCTCAGCTGCCTGTTCCACACCTCTTTAGGCGTTGACGACAGCCTGCCTCGCGCGTATGAATCCGAGATGACGATCTGTACTGCGACCTCTCAAAGTGGAGGCAGGAATGGATGAAAATGCTTTGCGCGAGCAGTTGAGCCATGCCTTGGATTGGCACGAAGCTCATGTTGATTGGAAGAAAGCCGTCAAGGGTATCCCGGCAAAGGATCAAGGCAGGCGGCCCAACGGAGCGGAGCACTCGCCGTGGGAGCTGCTCGTGCACATGCGCATCGCTACTTGGGACATTCTTGAGTTCTGCCGCGATCCGAAACACAAATCGCCCGATTGGCCTGCGGAATATTGGCCCAAACAACCGAAGCCTCCAAATGCGGTCGCATGGCAAAAGAGCGTGAAAGCACTCGAGCGTGATTTGGAGCAGATGAAGCAGTTGATGAACGATCCCAAGGCCGACCTACTGGCGCCGATACCCGGAGGTTCCGGCCAGACAATTCTTCGCGAAGCGCTCTTGATCGCCGACCACAACGCATATCATCTCGGCCAACTCGTGCTCGTCCGCCGCCTGCTGGGCTGCTGGCCTAAAACGTGACACGCCGATTGCCTGAGCCTGCAGAATTTCGCAAAGAATTGGCTTTGCTGTGTGATTTTTCAAAGAGTTCGTTGGAAAGCGGAGCGGTCAGGGAGCAGAAGCGTGGAGGCGGCTACGTAGCGCAGAATTGCGAGCTCATCCGCCGGAAGTCCGAACGGCGCATCAGCTCGGCGTTCATCTTCCGCATGATCTCCGCGTTCTCCCTGAATTCCATGCAATGATCGAGGAAAAGAGGAACCTCACGCGTCAAGTCGTGGTTCGCTTTTAACGCGCATCGGCCCGCCGCGGATCCATTGCGGTGACTCAGCTCAACAATTCTCTTTTCCAGTCTGGGTCGCAGCAATTCTATTTCGTGGCTCTTCTCGTCGATAATTTCACAATGCCATTTTGTAAGTGAGATACCAAGGCTGCGTTTAAGCGCCGTCTCGTAGGCGCGCGTCATGGTTGAAGTGCATCTTCGAACGCTCGCAACGTCGCCTTCCAGCATTCCTTTTTCGCCGAAATGGACCGCCGTTCGCAAAAGCCTCCTTACGTATTCGACTCGGCTCGCGTAAGAAGCGCACCGTGCCTGGGCCGTGGAAACCATGTCGCCGCTACGATGGCTCAACTCCCAGTCGAAAGCAATCCTATAAGCGCTGTATTACCACCTGCTCCGCTGTCATCTCGGATTCATGCACAACGCCGGAAATTCCTTCTTGAGATTGCTGGTGAGTGCAATTAGCGGCAGGTGCGAGCTCGTTTGGCTTCCACGATCGCCGGACGGCGCTCCTGATTGGCGTTGCCGCGCGAGTACGCGTTTGATGGCGACGGCTTCGACCTCTTCGCGAATCCCTTCGTCTTCGAGGAAGCTATCGAAGGTTGACCCACTGTGGTCCGCTCGCTTTCGCTTCTTTCTTGGCTTCATCGGCATTCCGTTCTAAGAAGCCGATTTGCTCTGCGGCTTCGGCACCCGAATCTTGCGTTCCGTCGCGACAACAAAACAGCCGGCCCACTCGCCTATGCTTTCCTTTTGAAAAATCTCGACAACTCGACCGACCAAGATTTTGCGATTCGGCGAGCGAAGACGGAGCAGCAAAATTCCACGGTGCGAGCCAGGAACAAACTTTCGCGAATCTGAAAAGTCCAAGTTCTTGAGTAATCAGGAATCTCGATTCCTTCTGAGCCGCTTGCCAGATTTCGATGTCTGAGTGGCCGACGAGCCGCTCGTCATGGACGGTTTGCACGTCATGACCGACGTCTTTGAACTGCGTTGCAAGCCGGAGCGGTAGATTCTCGTCCAGCATGATCTTCATCGAATGTGTGGAACTTCCGGGACCGGCAAGTCTTCTTCAGCGGAAGCGGCGGCGAATGCAATGGCGGCTTGCACATCCTCAGCTTTCAGGCTCGGAAAATCGGCAAGAATCTCGCAGTCCACTCGCACGTTTGGAGATTTCGCCAAAGATGATTGGATGCCCGTGGTCTTGCCGACTCGCAAATACGCAACACAGAAGCACTACAAATACATGCTCGACGTGCATCTCGTTCCGGCATTCGGCAAACGGCAGCTTCGCGAGCTCAGGCGCGCGGAGTTACAGAGCTTTCTTAGCCGAAAGCTCAACGGCGGATTGTCGTGGGAGACGGTCCACCACTTCAAATGTGGCCTGAGCAAAATTCTCAGTGCAGCCGAAGAATGGTGCTGCATCACCGAGAACGTCGCTCAGAAAACGAAACTCCCGCGACGACAGCATGGAGGGGAGAGGGCGATCCTCACTCCCGCCCAGGTGCGAAACCTCGCCGCCGGTTTGAATGAGCCGGCACGCTCGATTACGTTGCTGCTTGCGCTGACTGACTTGCGGGTTGGAGAGTTGCTCGCGCTTCGATGGGGAAGTATCGATCTGAATGCCCGATTGCTCCGCGTTTGTGAAACGGTGTACGCGGACATTTCGATCAGCCCAAAACGAAGCGCAGCGCACGAACCAACCCGATTGGAACGGAGACGGCACAAACTCTTGCCGCGCTTCGTCCCACAGATATTGATCCGAAGGCTCTGGTATTCGCCACGCGCGAAGGATTGCCATTAGAGCGATGGAATCTTTTGCGCAAGCACCTGAAGCCTGCCGCGAAGAAATTAGGGCTCGGTGTCACGTGGCATCTTCTGAGGCATAGCCACGCGATGATGCTGGACTCTGTGGGCACGCCGCCAGGAACGATGCAATCGTTCCTCGGGCATTCCACGCCGGAGATCACGCGAGAGATTTATTTGCACGGGTCCCGGAAGAACAGCGTCGCGCGGTAGAAAGCGTTGAGAGACTTGTATTTGGACCCAACTTTTGGGGTGAATGAGCCGGTAAGAATCACCAGATCGATTTTACGTGGCAGTTGGCAAAGAGCCCAGGTAACGCGTCAAAAGTTCGGAATCGCGTCCTAGTCTGGAGCCCGTGAAAGGATCACATTTTCTAAGCTGCGGCCATGGCTTTTGACCGCACGATTTCCACGGAGCAAGGTGCGTTAGCGGCAACGGCCTGCGCAACTGAGCCGAGGACGAGCTTGGCCGGTCCGTTCCCATGCGATCCGACGAGAATTAAATCAGCTCCCCAGTCTTTGGCCTCTTCTACGATTGCTATTTTTGGATCGCCCTCCAAAACATTTGTCGACACCGTGAGTGTTGGAGCGCTCCTTTTGATTTCGTCGGCAGCTTTGGTTACATCGCGTGGGGCTCGGACACTTTCCTCCTTGAGCGTTTCGACGTGCGCAGCTGCGAGCACCAGTATCGGATCCGTAACCAGCGGCGTCGGATGCGCGACCGAAAGGATGCGAACCTCACTGCCGCGAGGCCACTCGCGTCTCGCAATTTCCTCGAGTGCCGCTCCGCCGTATTTCGAACCATCAATTGCAAGTAGAATCTTCATAGTTCACCTCTCCATCGTTTCGAAGCTTAGTTCACCTTCGGAAGTGCGGATGTGACACGAATCACAGGCTGCGGATGAATGGGCTCTCATGGAAAGCACTAGCGCGAACGGCGTTGGACGGCCGGCGGGTCTAACGACCATAGAGGCGGAAGAGCGTCTCCGCCAGTATGGACCGAACCGCGTCGAGCAAGAGCGGCGCCATCCACTGCGGGCATTGTTCGCCAAATTCTGGGCGCCGGTCCCTTGGATGCTGGAAGCCACCATCGTGCTGGAGATCCTGGTTCGCAAGCGGACGAAGCAGTCATCATGGCTGTTTTGCTGCTCTTCAACTCCGCTCCTGAGTTTCGTCCAGGAAAATCAGGCAAATCGGGCGCTGTCGCTTCTGCGCGACAAGCTCTCGGTGCAGGCGCGCGTCCTGCGCGACGGCCGCTGGCAGCTCATTCCTGCCGAAGAGCTTGTTCCCGGCGATGTGATCCATCTGCGCTTAGGAGACCTTGTCCCGGCGGACGTCCGCCTTTTTGATGGCACTTTGCAAGCGGACGAGTCGGAACTAACTGGGGAGTCACTGCCGGTCGAAAAATCGGCAGGCGCGACGATTTACGCCGGCTCGAGGCTCAAACAAGGGGAAGCGGGCGGCGAGGTGACAGCCACAGGGGCCCAGACTTATTTCGGCAAACCGCCGAGCTGGTGAAGACAGCGAAGACAGCCAGCCATTTCCAGGAAATCATCTTTGCCATCGTCAAGTATCTGCGTAATTCTCGATGCCGTCCTCGTGGCAGCTTTGCTCGTGTATGCTGGCTTGACGCACTTGCCCTGGTCGGAAGTCTTGCCCTTCGCGCTTGATTCTTCTCGTGGCCTCAGTGCCTGTCGCTTTGCCCGCAACGTTCACTGTCGCGACTGCGCTGGGCGCTTTAGATATGTCCCATCACGCGGTCCTTGTCACACGCCTTTCCGCCATCGAGGAAGCCGCGGCGATGGATGTGTTCTGCACTGACAAGACCGGAACCATTACTCAGAATCGGCTATCCGTCGCACAGATCCTTCCGATGGGAAATCGAAGCTCTGACGAAGTGCTGCGCATGGCCGCTACTCGCCTCCGATGCCGCGACACAAGATCCGATCGATTTGGCCATTCTCGAAGCGGCGCGAGCAAGAGGGCTGTTAAACGCTACTCCGCAAAGGGTTCAATTCATCCCTTTCGATCCCGCCACGAAGCGCTCCGAAGCTATCTATGAGCAGCCGTCGGCAAACTGCGGGTCATCAAGGGCGCGCCGAGCACCGTCGTACAGCTTGTGAACGGGGGCAGTAACATCGCCGACGAAGTCGAACCAGTTGGCTGCACGAGGCGCGAGGGTCTTCGCCGTTGCTGGCGGGAGCGAACGCATCGCTCGAACTTTTTGGCCTCTTCAGCTTGGAAGACCCGATCCGGGAAGACTCCAAAGGCACTCGTTAAGAATCTCAACAATCTTGGCGTGCGCGTCATTATGGTGACGGGAGATGGAGCGTCTACGGCGCGCGCCGTCTCAGAGCGAGTGGGTATCGGCGATCGCGTGGGCTCGGTCGCCGACTTGCGTGACGGTGCGGCCGAAGCCGCCGAGCAATACGACGTTTTCGCTGGGGTTTTCCCTGAAGACAAATTTCGATTGGTTCAGGCGCTTCAGCGCAAAGGGCACATCGTCGGAATGACGGGCGACGGCGTGAACGATGCTCCGGCGCTGAAACAAGCTGAAGCGGGCATCGCCGTCTCCACGGCTACCGACGTGGCTAAGGCTGCCGCAAGTATCGTCCTCACGGAGAGTGGTCTTGTCAGGCGTGCTTCGCGCCGTCGAAACCGGCCGCAGAATATATCAGCGGATGCTGACGTATACGCTCAACAAAATCATCAAGACACTCGAAATCGCCGTCTTCTTGAGCGTCGGCGTAATGCTGACGGGAACATTCGTCATCACGCCATTGCTCGTGGTACTGCTCTTGTTCACTAATGATTTCGTCACGATGTCGATTGCGACCGACCGCGTGTCGTTTTCGCCGCGATCCCGACCGCTGGGACATTCGAACGCTCATGCTGACGGCCGGCGTGCTCGCCGGACTTGGTCTCTGGTTCTCTCCTTTGCGGTCTTTTTTGTCGGCAGCGACGTACTTCATCTGCCGATTCGGCAGCTCCAGACACTCGTGTTCCTCATGCTGGTCTTTACCGGCCAGGGCAACGTGTATCTGGTGCGCGAAAGCAACCGACTTCTGGAATTCTCGGCCCAGCCGCTGGCTGACGATTGCCTCTGGGCTGGATGTTATAGTCGTGAGCCTAATGGCAACGACGGGCATCTTGATGGCGGCGATTCCGTGGCATCTGGTGGCCGCCCTCTTCGCCATTGTCGTACTTTTTCTTGTCGCGATTGATGGCCTGAAGGTTCGCGTTTTTCGCTATTTCGGCATCCGATGACCGAAGACAGACATGAGTCCCCAAGATTGTCCCAGGGGGAGATTAGACAGGACACGCGAGAGGTAATTCAATGCGTCCTGAGATAGAGGAAGCGGTGCGGCTAATTCAATCCAGGGACCAAAAGTCCCTGGACGAAGCTTTGGCCCTCCTCCAAGGCACGGTTTATTCCTTCAGTATGAAGGTCTGCGGCCAGCGCGAAGATGCCGAAGATACCATGCAGGAAGTGCTCGTCAAATCAGTTCCTAACCTGCCCAAGTTCGACAATCCCCGTGCCCTGATGGTCTGGCTCTACAAGGTCGCGAAAAGCCGGTGTCTGATGAGTCGCCGCCGAAGCAAATTCGCGCCGAAGGAGTCTCTTTCGTTGGAAGAGCTTATGCCTGACCGGAAGGAATTGCGGCAGCTTTCGGGAAACCCGGACGGCACGCCAGAGACCTCATTGCTCCGGCGCGAAAGCGCCAAGCGATTAAGGGAGGCCATTCAGAAGTTGCCGCCTGAATATCGATTGATTCTAGTTCTGCACGACATGGAGGAGTTGGGCGACGCCGATATTGCCGAAATCACTGGGCTTCGCCTTGGAACGATTCGCGTCCGGCTACATCGCGCACGGCTCTTTGTGCGAAAGGAACTGGCAAAGCAAGATGGACGTCAGGTGCGCCAGAAGCTCCCGAAGAGACTGGCGGAAACGCAGGTTTCGGCTCCTGCGCGCAGGGCGCGCTGCAAGGAAATGTTTGCGCAGCTATCCAATTACCTTGACGAGGAACTCGATGGTTCGCTCTGCGCCGAACTGGAAAAGCACCTGGATAGTTGCGAGCCCTGTAAGGCCTTCCTCACGAGTCTTGAAAGATCGATCGAACAGTGCCGAACCGCGCCCAACCAATCTCCTGACCGAAAGGTCGCCGCTCAGCTGCGTCGTGAACTGATGGCCGAGTATCAGGGCGTACTGAGTAAGATTGCACCCCAGAGCGGGTCGCGATTCATTAGGAACTAACCGCACCAAACCCCTCGCATTTTTCTGTAACAAATTCCGCGATTTTGCATTTCTTCAGATGAGCATCACTGAAGCCGACGAGGGGACATATATGATCACAGCTAAGGTGCAGCTAAATCAACCGGTTAGGGCCGAGCGACAATTCGTTGCGACGACAGGAAGCGAACACCATCTGTTGCTCGACGATGCTGCGGGAGGTACTGGCCCCAAGCCGATCGAACTCGTCGCCGTGGCGCTTGCCGGCTGTACGGCGTTCGATGTCATCACGATCCTGCGTCAGAAATATCACCAGAAGGTAACGGGATATGAAGTACGCGTCGAGGCCGATCAAGCCGAGCGCCCGCCGCAAGTATTCACGACTGTCCGTATTCACCACATTATCGCCGGATTTGAAATCGACTCTGCAGCCATTGAACAAGCGATCCGGCTTTCGGAAGACAAATATTGTTCAGTGGGCGCGATGGTTAAGGGGACGGCTAAGTTAAAGACGACGTACGAAATTGTCGAAGAAAAAGTGGGCTGGGCGCGACCCACTGCCGCGTGATCTCAGGCGTTGGTGTGCGATGTGAGACACATCACAGCTATCGACTGACGACGACCATATAACACTTGATGAGAGGTACCGACGCGATGGAGCTTGAGAGGATTTGGCGACAAATATCGCACCACACGGGCTTGCTGGTATTGATCTTGTGCATGCCAAGTCTGGCGTTCTCGCAGGACGCGAACACGCCCTCGCCACTTACGCTTCAGCAAGCGGTGAATATCGCTCTTGAAAAGAACCCGCAACGCAAAGCGGCAATTGCCGATACGAAAGCCGCTGCAGCGGATGTCGCCACGGCCCGCTCTTTTCTTTTGCCACACATCACCTTTTCTGAGTCAGCTGAGCGCGGCAATGATCCCGTGTATGTCTTCGGGAGCAAGCTCCGACAACAGCGCTTCACGACGGGAGATTTTGCGCTGAACGTTCTCAATACGCCGGCTCCCTACGGAAACTTCGGAACGCGATTCGGTGGCACATGGACGCTCTTCGATTCCTTCGCCAGCTGGCACGGAGTGACGCGCGCACACCACCTGAAGGACGCTGCGTCACGACAACTGGAGCGCGCCGACCAGGAGATTGTTTTTCACGTGATCGACACTTACTACGGCGTGTTACTCGCAAAAAAACAGCTCGACGTGGCAGAGCAGGGCCTTAAGACCTCGCAGGCGATTCTTGATCTCGCGAAGAATCGTTACGAGAGCGGCGTAGTTGTGCAGTCCGATTACCTGAACGCCCAGGTCCGGCTCGCGACGCGCAACCAGGAGTTGGTTCGCGCACAAGATAATCTTGCACTGGCGCGCGCACAGCTCAACCTGGCGATAGGCGCCCCAATCGCGGACGAATTTACTCTTGCCGAAGCTCTCGCGGAAAGGAGTTTGCCCGCTCTTTCACTCGACGATGTAGAAAAGCAAGCCCTCGAAAGACGCCCTGACCTAAATCGGATTCGGTCAGAAGAGGCAGCACAGCAGCAGAGTGTTTCGATCGCGAAGTCGTCTTTCGGCCCACGCGTCAATGCATACGGAGATTGGGAGGCGGATAACCCAACTATGTTCGCGGGGGGCGGCGGAAACAATTGGGTTGCAGGAGTCGAGCTTCAGGTCGATCTAT
The DNA here is from genome assembly GCA_963753205.1 of uncultured Acidobacteriota bacterium. Taxonomy (GTDB): domain Bacteria; phylum Acidobacteriota; class Terriglobia; order Acidiferrales; family UBA7541; genus Palsa-295. The sequence goes on from CAVWBL010000020.1 coordinate 22,440, forward strand.
TTCAAGGCGGAGCGAAGCGAGCAGAGCTTTCCCGTGAAAACGCGCTCGAAGAGAAGATGGTCGCCTTACAGGAAACGGCGACGGACGCTATTCGCCTGGAGGTCCGTCGTGCCTACTACGATCTTGATGTGGCCCGGCAGCAGATCGACGTTTCGCGCATGACGATCGTCGAAGCCCAGGAGAGCCTGCGCATCAACCAGGACCGCTATGACACTGGCCTCTCGACGATCACGGACCTGCTTGGTGCCGAAGAGACCACTCGGCGCGCTCAAAGCGACTACTGGCAGGCGGTCTATGGCTATCAGGTTGGATACGCGAATCTCGAACTCGCAAGCGGAACCCTTGGCCCTCAATCTCCGGTGGTGGCGCCATGAGTCGCAAACACGAGACAATTACACTTCTTTCACTTTTAGCCATCTCTCTAAGCACGACGTTCGCAGGTTGCGGGACCGAACAGCATCCGTCGAGTACAGTCGCCCGAGACAATCACTAGCGTCTCGCTAATCGTGGCTCACGAAACAACCGTGCCTGACTGGCTCGATGCGGTCGGAACTGTGCGCGCCGTCCAAACCTCCCAAGTCGCGAGCCAAGCGACGGGCAACATCCTCGAAATTCGCACTCAAGAGGGAGATCGCGTCGCAGCCGGGCAAGTACTTGCGGTGATTGACGATTCACAGCCGCGCGCCGCGGTGGATCAGTCCGCCGCCGTGTTAGCCGCAGCCCAAAAGGAGGTGGCAGCAGCGGATTCGGACTCCGCTCTGGCCAGCGCGACGCTGAAGCGCTACCAGCAACTCTACGACAAGAGGTCCGTGAGCCCGCAGGAATTCGACGAAGTCAAAGCTCGCTATCAATCGGCCGAAGCACACCAGGAGATGACTCAGGCTGGCGAGGCGCAAGCCAACGCGGCGCTGCTACAAGCTCGCACTTCACTGGGTTACACGCGGGTGCGCGCACCGTTTGCCGGGATCGTGACAGCGAAGTTAGTCGATGCGGGTGCACTTGCGGCGCCGGGCATGGCGCTTTTCACAATTGAAGATACGCAGAACTACCGCCTCGAAGCGACCGTCGATGAAAGTGACATTCACCTCCTCCGCGTGGGGCAAGCTGCGGCAGTGATAATCGATGCGCTTGGGGATGAAGGGCTTTCGGGCAAGGTTCAGGACATCGTGCCTGCGGCCGATCCATCAAGCCGCAGCTTTCTCGTCAAGATCAGCTTGCCTGCCAACAATCGTCTTCGTTCCGGGCTCTTCGGGAGAGCTCGCTTCGTGCGCGGTCAACGACAAGCACTCCTTATACCGCGGTCGTCTGTTCTCGAACGTGGACAGCTTACGTGCGTCTACGTGGTCGGCGCAAATCAGATTGCCGAGCTGCGGTACATTACGCTCGGTGCGGTGTACGGCGAGAAAACCGAAGTTCTCTCCGGGCTTAAAGACGGAGAAACACTGCTCGCCGTGCCGGGAGACCGCGAATTTGGCGGTAAACGAGTCGCGACTCAGCCATGACCGAAATTCCAGCCAAACCGGATGCTTCGGGCAGTCCTCTGCGGCTCGCGGGCCGCATCGCACACGTCTTTATCCAGTCAAAGCTGACGCCCTTAGTGATTGTGGCAGCGCTTCTCCTTGGCGCTTTCAGCATTCAGCAAACGCCCCGCGAGGAGGAGCCCCAGATCGCCGTACCGATGCTGGACGTATTCGTACAAATGCCTGGCGCGTCGTCCGCTGAAGTGGCCGAGCGCGCGAGCGTGCCGATGGAGAAACTCCTGCGCGAAATTCCCGGCGTCGAATACGTCTACTCAGTCAGCCATCCCGGCCTGAGCATGGTCACGGTGCGCTTCTACGTGGGAACGAAGGAAGAAGACGCAATCGTCAAGACGTACAACAAGCTCTATTCAAACTTCGATCATATTCCGCAAGGTGTCTCCCAGCCGATTATCAAGGTCCGTTCGATCGACGATGTCCCGATCCTCGCTCTCACGCTCTGGGGAAAGAACTACAACGCCTACCAGTTGCGGTTGATGGCAGCTGAGCTCGACAATGCGCTGAAACAGCAAAACGACGTTTCTGAGACTGCGGTTATCGGTGGCCAGCCGCGCGAGGTCCGCGTCGTGCTAAACACTGAGCGGCTCGCGGCATACGGCCTCGCGCCGAGCGCCGTTGTGTCGCAACTCGGCGGAGCAAACATACGTGCCCTTGTAGGCAGCTTTGCACGTGACAACCAGGAGTTCCAGGTCGAGGCTGGCAACTTCTTTACCGGCGCGGTTGATCTGCAGCAGGTCGTCGTGGGAGTTCACGCAGGCCGTCCCGTGTACCTACGAGATGTGTCGGAAAGAATTGTAGACGGTCCGGCAGAGCCCAAGAACTACGTGCTCTTCTCCCGGGCCGAGGGAGCCTCCGGCAGCACTGCCAATGCCGAGTATCCGGCGGTCACAATCACGCTCGCAAAGCGCAAGGGCGCAAACGCTTCTCTGATCGCCGAGGATGTGTTGCGGAAAGTCGATTCCCTGCGGAGCAATATGCTGCCCAGAGATTTGAATATCACTGTCACGCGCAATTACGGCGAGACGGCGAAGGATAAATCGAACGAGCTCCTCGAGCATCTTTTCATCGCCACCATTTCGGTGACCCTGCTCATCGCTTTGGCACTGGGATGGCGCGAGTCCGGCGTCGTGCTGCTGGCGATTCCGGTGACGCTGGCGCTGACTCTCGCGATTTTCTACCTCTACGGCTACACACTCAATCGCGTCACGCTATTCGCTTTGATTTTCTCGATCGGCATTCTGGTGGACGACGCGATCGTCGTCGTCGAAAACATCGTTCGCCACTTCCGCCTACCGGCTAATCGCGGGCGTTCGCTCGCGGACGTCGCGGTCGAGGCAGTCGACGAAGTCGGCAATCCGACAATCCTCGCAACCTTCGCAGTCATCGCAGCGATCCTGCCGATGGCATTCGTGCGTGGACTCATGGGACCGTACATGCGGCCGATTCCCGTAGGCGCTTCGTCCGCAATGATTTTCTCGCTATTGGTCGCCTTCGTCGTGTCGCCGTGGGCTGCGTTGCGTCTCCTGCGACACGATGCCGGTCGGTCCGAATCCACGCACGAGATCGAAGGATGGACCACGCGGCTCTACCGCCGCCTGATGAATCCCCTGATTCAGAAGCCGACATTCCGATGGGTGTTTTTCGGCGCCGTGGCCCTGTTGCTTGGGGCCGCTATCGCATTCATTCCGCTCAAATGGGTGCAAGTGAAGATGCTGCCCTTCGATAACAAGAGCGAGTTTCAAGTGATCGTCGACATGCCGGACGGAACTCCGCTTGAGCAGACCGTTCGCGTGGCGCAGGCTCTCGGCAGCTATCTGGGGGACCAGCCGGAAGTGATCAACTACCAGATTTATGCGGGAACGGCCGGGCCGTACAACTTTAACGGTCTGGTCCGGCACTATTTTTTGCGCGACCAGCCCAACCAGGCCGATATTCAGGTCAATCTCTTGTCACGCCACGATCGCAAAGCGCAAAGCCACGATATCGCGCGGAGGCTGCGACCGGAACTCGACAAGATTGCTGAACCTTTCGGCGCTCGCATAAAGGTCGCTGAGGTTCCTCCCGGCCCGCCCGTACTGGAGACGCTCGTTGCCGAAGTCTATGGACCGGACTACAAAGGCCAGACTGACCTTGCCGCGAAGATCAAGAAAATATTCCAGCAGACTCCGGGAGTGGTCGATGTCGACTGGTACGTCGAAGACCCGCAGAAAAAATACGACATGAAGGTCGATCTCGACAAAGCAGCCCTAGAAGGAGTTTCCGCGGCGGACGTGACCCGAACCGTTGAGATCGGACTAGGCGGGGCATCGGCTGGACTGTTGCACGATCCCGCATCGCGTGAAGACATTCCGATCGAGGTGCGCTTGTCGCGCGCTGATCGCTCCGGAATCGAAGATCTCGCAGAACGTCAAGGTGCCCACGGCCTCCGGCGGACAAGTGTCGCTGCGTGAAGTCACCAATGTTAGCGAAACGGCAATCGACCAGAGCATCTACCACAAGAATCTGCTCCCCGTGGTCTACGTGACCGGCGACGTCGCGGGACAGATTGAAAGCCCGGTCTACGCGATTCTAAAAATGCGGGACGCCATCAACCAGATTCAGCTCCCCGATGGCTACCACGTGAAGCAGTACTAGCGGCACGACGTTGCCGGAAAACACGGACACGTACTCAATGAAATGGGACGGCGAGTGGCACATCACGGTCGAAGTGTTTCGCGACCTCGGATTGGCGTTCGCTGCCGTGCTGGTGTTGATTTACGTGCTCGTGGTCGGCTGGTTCAAGTCTTTCAAGACGCCGCTCGTGATCATGGCGCCGATCCCACTGACGCTGGTAGGTATTCTGCCAGCGCACGCGCTGATGGGAGCGTTTTTCACGGCCACTTCGATGATCGGCTTCATCGCCGGCGCTGGGATCATCGTTCGCAACTCGATCATCCTTGTCGATTTCATCGAGCTTCGCCGCGAGCATGGGATGTCGCTCGAAGAGGCAGTAGTAGATGCGGGCGCGGTGCGATTCCGGCCCATGCTGTTGACGGCGGCGGCTGTAGTTGTGGGCGCAAGCGTGATTCTGTTTGACCCGATCTTTCAGGGGCTTGCGATTTCGCTGATGGCGGGTGAAGTTGCCTCGACAGTGCTGTCGCGGATGACGGTGCCTGTTCTCTACTATCTGAGCCAGAGGAACGACTCAAAGAGTCTGGCCTCACCGCATGGAACGATGTTTCCCGAGGCCGAAGTATAAGGAGGCTGTGCCATGAACGTTGAACGCTATCTTCGAATGATTGCGGGCTTCTTTGTTTTGCTTTCTGTCGCGCTGGGATACTGGGTGAGTCCGTATTGGTTGTTGTTCACGGCCTTCGTCGGCCTGAACCTGTTCCAATCGGCCTTCACCAACTGGTGCCCCATGATGACCATTCTTCGCAAAGCGGGAGTGAAGGCATAAGATCTCGCCATGTCTTCGACACGGGATGGAGTACCCGGAATCCGCGAAGCCGAGCAAGCGCACGCGGATTTTCTTGCGCGCTACCCGACGTACGTCCAAACTACGCTGCTCGATCAGCTGCGCAAGACTCAATATCGCCAGCTCGACGATCATCGCCAAATCTATCTCGATTATACGGGCGCGTGCCTCTACGCTGAGTCCCAGCTCGAAGAGCATTTCAAATTGCTGCGCTCTGGGGTCTTCGGCAATCCGCATTCGGCCAACCCCACATCTGCGGCAATGACGGATCATGTCGAACGCACGCGCCGAGCGGTGATGAAGTACTTCAACGCTCCGCCCGATGATTACATACTTGTCTTCACGCAAAACGCTTCCGCCGCTTTGAAACTGGTTGGGGAGTCGTATCCATTTTTGCCGAGCGGCCGATTTTTGCTCACCTTCGACAACCATAATTCGGTTAACGGAATCCGCGAATTCGCGCGGGCGAAGGGCGCGAGCGTTGCCTACTCGCCGCTGCTAACGCCAGGGTTGCATTGCGACATCGCGCGCATTGATTCGCTCCTTGCAGAAGCCGATTCTGGCAGTAACAACCTCTTCGCTTATCCGGCACAGTCGAATTTTTCAGGAGTCAAGCACCCGCTGGATTTAGTAGCCAAAGCGCAGAACAAAGGCTGGGATGTGCTACTCGACGCAGCAGCCTTCGTACCCACAAATCGTCTTGACCTCGCCGCAGTTCGGCCGGACTTCGCGAGCGTCTCGTTTTATAAGATGTTTGGCTACCCAACGGGCGTAGGCGCACTTTTGATTCGGCGTCCGGCCTTCGCGAAGCTGAAGCGTCCCTGGTTCGCAGGAGGAACGATCAATTTTGCGTCCGTGCAGGGGCAGGCACACCTGCTTTCATCGAACGAGGCCGCATTCGAGGACGGCACGTTGAATTACCTTTCAATTCCCGCCGTCGAAATTGGCTTGCGCCACCTCGAATCCATCGGTACGGACCTCATAGGCGAGCGTATCCGCTGTCTGACCGGATGGTTGCTCGAGGAGTTTTTTTCTCTGCGGCATGGAAACGGCCGCGCGATGGTCCGCATTTATGGACCAGCGTCGACTGAAAAGCGGGGCGGTACCGTGACTTTCAACCTCTACGATCCGGACGGGCACTTACTCGATTACAGACGCATTGAGGAATTGGCCGGCAACGAGGGGATTTCTTTGCGCACCGGCTGCTTCTGCAATCCAGGCGCGGGAGAAATGGCCGAAGGTCTTACGGAGGAAGACATGCAAGCGGGGCTCTCTCTAGGCGCCGAGGCCAACCTGCTCAGCTTTGGCCGACTGATGCGCGAACGGCGCCACAAGAGCGCTGGTTCGATTCGAGCCTCAATCGGACTCGTTACCAATTTCGCAGATGTCTGGCGCTTCCTGCAATTCATCTCACAGTTCCGCGATCAAACTCGCCTGACGATTGGCGAGGTGACGTTCGACATCGAATCCTGTCGCATCATTCGCGACGGAAGCTAAACCATCGGCCCTGCGGGAACTGTCTCACGCCTAGGGGCTCGATCTGACAATTTCGCAGTGGCTGCTCTCGCACTCCGTTGCCAAACGGTTTTTCTCTTCGCGGTTCACCGGCCGATTCTGACTGAAATATTTTGACGGCTTGAGATTCAGTCATTTGTGGTTGGTTCCCGATCGCTAGACTCATCTGATTTCGAAAAGTACCGGTCTTTCAGCACAGTAAAAAAGCAGCGTCCGTGCTCAAGAGGCACGTGCGCCCGAACTTAGGGCCGCCTACTCGGGACGCAGGCGGCCCGCATCCCTCCTCAATGTTTCCAATTACTTGCGCGAACTTACCCGATCATTGAATGCGCTTTTTCGGCGAGCATTTTTGTTATTGTTCCCAAGTTGCACCACAATGCAGCAGCGCAACATTTCACCCCCTGTAAGTTGCTGATCTATACAAATTTGGTCGGGGCGTGGAGATTTGAACTCCAGACCTCCTGCGCCCAAGGCAACTGCAAAAAATCTATCTCGTTGGTTCGTCTAGCTTTGTTCTGCGTCATGGTACCCGGTTTTAGACCCAAATTGTCAGCATTTGGACCCAAATGGACCCAAGTTTTTTCTTGCAACTAGGCAGACGCCAGGCAGGCGCAGCGCGACACGCTGGCCCGGTTAGCCGCAGGCGAAAGACCTTTTCGTTTCAGGCTTTGGAAGATAGACTCTCCCGGATGGCTGCGCCGTATAAGGTTTGCGTGGTCGTTGACCGGAATTTTGGCGAGCGACTGGCCGAACTCCCGAGAGGCCTGCCGGTGTGGATAGTGGACACGCCCTCCAATAAGGCCGTGGCGCAACGTCTTTGGAAGGAACGCCCCAACGAGAGTCATTTGACGGGCATCACCACGTTCAACGACACGGAATCTTCAAGCCCGGATGAACTCCTGATAGCGGAGCTTGACTCAATCGATTTGCATCATGGCGTGCATTCGGCGGATCCGCCATACACCGAGCTTGAAGTTCTCGGTACCCGGCTCACAGACACTGCCAAGCAGGCGCTGGCTCCATACGGGTTCGCGGAATTCCACGAAAACTCGACGGGATTCACGGCAATTCGCTGCGAACCAGCGACCTGATCGGCTATCTCGCCTTTGACCCACTGTAGTCCGTTCCCTTTCGCCACCGCTCCCTGCTCACACACCGTCCGTCTTCATCGGTATATGTGACCACGTGGGTGGCACGATTTTTTGCAGTCAGCCGCATCGTGTGAAATGCCTTGTGCTTCGTAGGTGGGTAGAGGCTCTGAAATCGAAGCTCGCTGCCGCTCAAGCCAATGTGCGATATTTTCAACGTACTCTGGTCGCTTTCGTCAATGGCCGTGATCCGAACCGTCCCTCGCTCCCTAGCGATCCTGTAAACCACAGCAGTCGTATGGAAACGATTCGGCACTTGCTCCCAGACCCCCACGAAGGCGTGCGACAGACTGCGCTTGGCCCATCCGGTGGTTGACCCACTGTGGTCCGCTCGCTTCCGCTTTTTCCCTCGTTTCGTTTGCATTCCGCTAACTCCGGGGGCCTGTCGCGACCGCTTCTAAACCAGCGCTACTTCGCGGTCGAAATTGGGTTTCTTTTCCGCGTGAAGCTTTAGGGCCACGCCGCAGGCCGTAGCGATCCGTTCCAACATCGTGAGCGAATGCCCGGAGTATTCTGCGTCCTCAAGGCGGGCAATCACGGACTGCGTGGTGCCAACTTTCTTGGCAAGTTCGGCCTGAGTCAGACCCGCATCCTCTCGCATCTCGCGAACCAGGAGAGCCAGGTCAATCTGATGCAGGGTGCGCTCGAACGTCTTGCGGTACGTCGCGCTTTTCCGCGCTCGCTGCTCGACAACGCCGCTGTGTTTGTCGCGCTTGACGATTTGTTTCATCGGCGAAGTATCGCATAATTGCTATACAATCGCCACTGGATTTCTAAAAAGGTGACTGACGCTGGGCTCGGCTGGGTTCGATGCTTTGCAGCGACGACAGTGCCACAGAACGCTGGTATCATTGAGCATCTGGGAACCAGGGGCTGAGCCGATGAATATCAATCTGACACCCGAGCAGGAAAGAATCGTGAAAGACGAGCTGAAAGCCGGCCACTTTCGTTCTGCCGAGGAAGTGATTGGCGAGGCTCTGCAAGTCCTGCGGGAGAAAGAGAGGTCTGCTGCGGTCGCTCCTTCTAACGGTGCCCAACGCGAAGCCGTACGCGAAATGCTCGCATTTGTCGAAAAGAATCGTGTCCGTCTTGAGGGCGTATCGGTGAAGGAGCTGATCCACGAGGGTCATCGTCTGTGAGTGATTTAGTGCTGGACGCTTCCCTCGCGCTCCAGTGGTTTCTCGAGGATGAAGCAGACCGGAAGTACAGCTTATCCGTTCTCGCCAGTCTTTCCGAAAAGCGTGCTTTGGTCCCGCTCCTGTGGTTCTATGAAGTCGGCAACGGTCTCTTGATGGCGCACCGCCGCAAGCGAATCGCTGTTGATCAGATGGATGGGTTTCTCACACGCCTGAAAGTGCTCCCCATCGACGTTGCTCAAGAGACTCCATCCGAAATTCTCGACCTCCCGATCTTCGCACGATCCCACGGCCTCACGAATTACGACGCGACTTATCTCAAGCTTGCCGCGAGATCCCACCTGCCCTTGGCGACAAACGATTCCGAACTCCGGAGAGCGACTACCTCTGCGGGCGTGGCCCTCGTGACAGCTTAACCGCTCCGGTCCGAATGATCATCTCTGCCTGAACTTACCTTGCATTCAATTGCCGTAGACGCGTAGATGCTCGATAAAGGCGTCAATTCGGGCAGCGGCTTGTCATCCAGCGAATCCACGAAGTCGCGTCGCATTATTGCGATAGATGAGTCAACGCTTGAACTTCGAGGGGATCGAGGTTAACTGTCAGCCTAAGCCTGAAGGACTTGCCGCTACCACTTTCCGTCTTTGGAACGAGGGGAGCGTCCGCGGTCACAATGATTGTAGGAGCTTTGCCGGATCCAAAACACACTTCGGGATAGTAGAGCCAGAGCGTTGTTTCGTTTGGCGGAATCTTGGCGAAAATCGCTCTTCTGATTCGGCCATCGAGCCCACTAATTTCCTTCGGTCTGTCGCCGGCTACGTTGAAGGCTCGAAGCTTGGTGTCGTCAGCAGCAAACTCGTCTCTCAAAAGGAGCCACTTGCTGTCATCGCTCCAATACGCGGTTCCGCTACGCTCAATCCCGCCAACATTCCATTTTTTCGAGCTTTCAACGTTCCGTATGTAGAGTGCAGCTCCTCGCTCCGGCGACTCGCTGCCTACGCTCATGAGTTGCCATCGTTGGTCTGGTGATAAAAGCGATCCTGTGAATCCCGCGTAAGGGTTCAACCCTTTCGCAGCGCGTCCATTACAGTCCGTGGGAGGGGAAGAGCCTGTCTGTGCGATGCTTTGCAAGGTGACGAGCATAAGGAACACAGTCATTAGTCCTAGCCCGAACGCCAGTTGACGCGCTTCAATGTGCCTGGACTCTCGCATGACCTGAGCCTGTACTTCTGAAGGCTAGCATCCCTTTCGAATGATCGGAACTGGTCCGCCGTTCAGCCGCATCTTCCCAGTTAAGCCCCCCCGGGTCTCGCGTTTGTCAGAGAAAAAGCAGAACGCAGGAACACCCGCAGTGTTCTGGTTGAAGAATACCGGTCGCGTTCTGCGGTGCGCCGCCAAGGGTGAACACAGGAATATTCGCAGTGTTCACCCCTAAAGATAGGCGTTGCGTTCACCTACGGGCCGCCGCAACACTTCCTTAAGGAACGAACTGCGGGCTTCGATGCTGAAAAAAAGACCGCGAACGAAAACCCCGGTTTGGGCGGTAGCGACCCCCGGTTTTGTGCGAAAATGCCGCCCAAATGTAGTGCTGGGGGTCGCTACCGCCCAAACCGATCTCGTAGGCGTCGCGTTGGTGGCACCCGACGCTCAGTGAATAATCCGGTCCCTACAGCAAGCGTTGACCGTGTCGCTGAGTGGCGGCACTCGCGTCGGGGCCCGTCGTAATGACCTGAACGGGGCCGTTTTGCCCGGTTCAGCACCCTGTTCAGATATCCGTTCAGCGTACGGGCAGGCTCAACCATCGTGGCCACAGCTACATGCAGGCTTCAAGATACCCTCTGCAGTACGCGGACAAAACACTACCACGGGCGGGAGCGACCCATTATGAAAAGGGTCGCTCCCGCCCAAGTGGAGGTACCCTCCGCTGCGGTGGCCGTCAAGGATCTCGCTACGCTCGACCGCTACGCGGCGCGCACACCTCGCGCGTCCTTGACCGCCATCCTCGCTGCGGGTCTTGTCGTGCTATGAGAAGCAGGTCTGCTTCTCGGTTCGCATGCAGAACCGGAGAACGAGAAAGGATTCTCCATGGATAACCTGCGATACATCGGACTCGACGTTCACCGCGACACCATCTCTGCCGCCGTGCTTGACCGTGAGGGGAAGCTCATCATGCAGTCCGTACTGCCAACCCGCGCGCCGGCACTCCTCGATTTCCTCCACGGAATTCGCGGAACGCTTCACATCACCTTCGAGGAAGGAATTCATTCCGCCTGGCTCTACGATCTGCTGCAGCGAAGAGTGGCCCGCGTAGTGGTTTGCGATCCGCGCAAAAACAAACTTCTGAAGTCAGGCAACAAAGGCGACCTGATCGATGCGCGAAAACTCGCCGAGTTGTTGCGCAACAATTCCTTGTCGCCTGTCTACCACGGTGAACTGAGCGCCCTGGAGGTTCAGCGCCGCGCGCGCAGCTACACCATGCTGACCGAAGACACCACCCGGATCATGAGCCGCTTAAAGGCCGTGTTCCGCGGCCAAGCCATCAGTTGTCAAGGCAAGAGTGTTTTCCGGCCCGATCACCGCGAAGCCTACCTTGCCCAACTGCCCACTTCCGGCCTGCGGCAGCGGGCCGAGCTTCTGTATCAAGAACTTCAGGCCGTGCATCTCCTGCGACTCCAGGCCAAGCGCGAAATGCTCGCCGAGTGTCGCAAGCACCCGGCCATGAAATCGCTGCGATCCGTGCCCTTTCTGGGGAAGGTGCGAACCGCCGTGCTGATTGGCCGCGTGCAGACGCCGCACCGCTTCCGCACCAAGCGACAGTTCTGGTCCTACTGCGGACTGGCACTGGAGACGCACGACAGCGCGCAGTATCACGTGGTTCACGACCAGGTGCAGCGCAAGCCCAGGTTCGTGCAGGTCCGCGGCCTGAACTGGAACCACAACCACGACCTCAAAGGCGTCTTCAAGAGCGCCGCCACCATGGCCGCCCATCGTGACGGAGTTTTCCGTGACGTTTACTGCGGGCTGCTGGCCAAAGGCATGCGCCCGGAGATGGCACGACTGACGCTAGCGCGCAAGATCGCCGCCATCACACTGAAAATCTGGAAGGAAGGAGGAACGTTCAACGCCGAACAAGTAAAGCCACAAGCAGCTTGAGCGCATCGTGCCCTCGGAAACGCAATCGCTGGTGTGCCGCGGTCCGCTGTCACGAGGCGCTCATGGGTTCGAGGGTGAGTAGCAGAAGGCGGGGTTAGGCCCTGAGTCTCACGAGCGACCGTATGCCCCCTCGCACAACCCGATAAAGCGATAGGCCTCGAGTCTCAGATAGAACCATGGTTGGCCAAACCACGCTGCTTGCAGTGCGCCAGATGTCGGCGGAAGCGACCAGCATGATGCGACAAATTCCGACGGTGACGAACAGCACGCCGGTGTTCTCATATCGTAGCGGTGGGCGGGAGCTCGATGTCAGAAAACTCTCGTCCTCCGCTTCGCATGGAGAAGTGTTTTTTCTTGACATCCCCTTTTATAGAACCCCATGTTTTCGCGCGCCTTGCGGCCCCGAACACATTTCGTGGGGTCACTCCCGCCCGTGTCGGTGCGATGAACCGCGCCATGTGTTTTGTCATGCGTCTTGTAGTTGGCCGGCAAGACGATGACCAAATACTTCCACCTTTTTCATCAAAGCGTGAAAGGATTTTTTTTGAAACATTTTGCTCACTTCCTGCCCATTAGTATCTATAGAAGGGCCTGGGCAGCATCCGCCGCCCCCTAAAAAATTCTTCACTTCACGTGCGTATATTTTCTTTGGGGACTTTTTCCGACTTCTTGCCCATTAGTATAAGTAGAGGGCCGCTCTTCGTTACTCGACGCTGACTCCCCTGCCACCGAGCCACACCGCCCCAGCATTTCGAACAGTTTGTTTTGGTTCCTCACAATCGAAAGGAGACCGTATGCCCATTCTCAAAGCACCGCCTGCTGAACCGAAAAACGAAACCTTGCAACTGCGCGTATCGCAGGACTTAAAGTTCAGGCTCATGCGCTACGCCGAATTCATCCATGCCAACGCTTCATACGTAGTGACTGCGGCCCTCGAACGTCTGTTCCGCAAGGATGCAGAATTCCAAGACTTTCTCGCGTCGTACAAGCCGGAAAAATCAGGGGACCACAGTGAGGAAGACGGCCCCTAAAGAACGCGGTAAATTCACTCACGAAATAGCGAGCCAATTCGCGGTCCGCACCCGTCGTAAAACCCCCTCGTAAAGCGCAGCAATTTTCCGCACTGCAAACGCCTCAAAAGGAGCCGCCGCCATGAGCACGGAATCGAAGTGTGAACTTATGACCGTCCAGCAGGTCGCCGAGCTACTACAAGTCCCCGTCTCCTGGGTGTACGGGCGCTTACGCAAACGCTCGCTCGAAAAATTGCCCGGCTATCGGCTTGGAAAATACTGGCGTTTCGACAAGGAGGAAGTCTTGGCGTGGCTGGCGGAACAGCGCGAGGGCCGAAAGGCGGCTTGACATGCCCACTACACTGAGAAACGACACAGAGCAAGCTGGGCGAGCCATCGAGGCCCCAAGGAAGGGAGAACCGATGGCTCGAAGAGGTTTCCAGCAAGGCTCGCTTTTTCGGCGTGGCACTCGTAAGAAAGTTTGGGTGGCGCGCTGGTGGGAGGATGTAATTCACACGGACGGCACTTTCGGCAGATTGCGGCGATCCGAAGTGATCGGCACGCTCGCTGAATTTCCGACGCGCCGCCGTGCGATGCAGGTTTTGTCTCAGAGGTTAGGGTCGATCAACAGCGGCAAGGTAAGGCCACAGTCCACTCGCACGTTTGGAGATTTCGCCAAAGATGATTGGATGCCCGTGGTCTTGCCGACTCGCAAATACGCAACACAGAAGCACTACAAATACATGCTCGACGTGCATCTCGTTCCGGCATTCGGCAAACGGCAGCTTCGCGAGCTCAGGCGCGCGGAGTTGCAGAGCTTTCTTAGCCGAAAGCTCAACGGCGGATTGTCATGGGAGACGGTCCACCACTTCAAATGTGGCCTGAGCAAAATTCTCAGTGCAGCCGAAGAATGGTGCTGCATCACCGAGAACGTCGCTCAGAAAACGAAACTCCCGCGACGACAGCATGGAGGGGAGAGGGCGATCCTCACTCCCGCCCAGGTGCGAAACCTCGCCGCCGGTTTGAATGAGCCGGCACGCTCGATTACGTTGCTGCTTGCGCTGACTGGCTTGCGGGTTGGAGAGTTGCTCGCGCTTCGATGGGGAAGTATCGATCTGAATGCCCGATTGCTCCGCGTTTGTGAAAGGGTGTACGCGGACATTTCGATCAGCCCAAAACGAAGCGCAGCGCACGAACCAACCCGATTGGAACGGAGACGGCACAAACTCTTGCCGCGCTTCGTCCCACAGATATTGATCCGAAGGCTCTGGTATTTGCCACGCGCGAAGGATTGCCATTAGAGCGATGGAATCTCTTGCGCAAGCACCTGAAGCCTGCCGCGAAGAAATTAGGGCTTCCTGGTGTCACGTGGCACCTTCTGAGGCATAGCCACGCGACGATGCTGGACTCCGTGGGCACGCCGATTGGGACGATGCAATCGCTCCTCGGCCATTCCACGCCGGAGATCACGCGCGAGATTTATTTGCACGCGATCCCGGAAGAACAGCGTCGCGCGGTGGAAAGCGTCGAGAGACTTGTATTTGGACCCAAAGGACCCAAGTTCAGCCTCCGCCGCAGACGGCACCCGCAAGATGGAATTGAAAACAAAGAAGTAAGTGGTCGGGGCGTGGAGATTTGAACTCCAGACCTCCTGCGCCCAAGGCAGGCGCGCTACCAGGCTGCGCTACGCCCCGACGTGAACATGGATTTCGATTATAAGCTATCTCTGCGGCGTCGAGTCGTCACGCTTCTTTATTAATTTCTCCCAGCCGCCTTTTAGGCGAGCCAGTGCTATTTTTTGCATGGATCGGGACGTGGCTTGGCTCCCCATTTGCAAACAGGCTCTCGTGAAAGGCTCTACTCCATGTGAGCCATCTCTCCTAGGGGAAGTTGCCGATGGACGCCAAGATACACATAAGGTTTTCTGTTTTTGTACCGATGAGCCCGCCCTCCTGACGCACGACAAGAAAGGAATCCAACATGCCGGGTACATTTGATGGACCATCCCACGCAACGGCTTTCAACCCAATAGCAACGCCCGAGGACTTTTCCGAGTCGGTTCGTGCAGATTTTCTCCCCGTGGCGCCGCAGGCGTTGATCAGGATGGGCGAAGTTATCGGAGGGACCGCTGGGAAAATTGTCCATTCCGGCAAGGTGGTTTACGAAAAGCTAGATTCGCAGCACAGGTCGGACATGCGAAAAATCCGAAAAGCCGCGAGCGAAATCGAAAGCAAAAGCGCCGCTTTATCGCGTGAGGTCTCCGAGGTCTCCGGAACCGTTGTCAATTACGTTCGGACTCATACCGCGTCGGAGATGGCGGGCGATTTGGAGCGAGTCGCCAAGCGTTATCCGGCCGGAGCGCTCGCGATTGCCGCAGCCGCTGGCTTTTTGTTCGAACGCATGCTTTTGAGGAAAAGCAGCTAAGGATGAAGGAGGTATCAATGTCTCTGGAGAATCAAAAATCGTTTGGAGAGGCGCTGCGAGATGCGGCAAACAACATAGGGGAAATTGTCCGGTCCGAATTCCGGCTGGCAAAGCTCGAAATACGCGAGTCTGCGAACAAGGCACTCATTCCACTCCGCGACACGATCATGGGCGCGGTGTTTGCGATGTTCGCGTTGGGATTCTTTCTGCTCGCGGTTATGTTCCTGTTGCGCATCGTTTTGCCGGAATGGCTGGCTGCGCTGATTGTATTCATAATCGCGGCAGCCATCGGCGGCGCGCTGATTGGTAAGGGTATACACGGATTGAAGCACGTAAACCGGCCGCTGGAGAGGACCGCCGCAAATCTTAAGGAGCAAGTCCAATGGGCCAAACAGCAAACCAGATAGAGAGCCATATCGCTGCAGAACGCGATCAACTCCAGCAGAACATTTTGGTTCTCGACGAAAGGGCGCGCGAAGCTGTCGACTGGCGGACGCAGTTTAACGCCCGCCCAGGTACGATGTTGGCGGTCGCTTTTGGGGCGGGCGTCGTCCTGGCCAAATTCTTAAGCGGGCGTTGACATCCGGAAAATAGTGTGAGCAATTGGTGAGCGTGGTCCTGCATTCATTTTCCACAGGCAGCTTTCTTTCAAAAAATAAATTCCGGCAACCCGGATCCCACCGCCTCGTGGAAGAAGAGAAGGCTCTTTATAGGAGCGCGGATACTGGCCCAGAAAATCAGGCTCGCCTGGATGCGCTGAAGGTTCAGTTGGACCAGTGCTGGGACCTTTTGCGCCAGCGCGAGGCTTTGCGGGAATTTGGGGGAGATCCGAATAAGGCAAAAGTGCGCCCGGCGAAGATTGTCGAGAATTACGAACAATAAGTTGCCCATATGTAGGCCAGCGGAACATTTATATAATTCATATAATTTCGACGGCCCTGGCGGTCCACGCGCTTCGGGTTTGAGCGCGTCAGCGATCGGACAGGGGGAAAAGTGAGCAACGAATCAGCGCATCGCCAAAAGGGCACCGTCGCTGCCAAGGCGGGCGAATTTTTTATTGGAAACGATCTCCGTGTCATGCGCCTGGCATTCGGCGCTACGAGGATCACCGGCAAGGGCGTCTGGGGTCCACCCGTCAACCGCCAGGAAGCGATTCGCGTGCTGAGGCGAGCGGTCGAGCTTATAATCAACTTCGTCGATATCGCTGATTCCTACGGGCCCGGTGTGAGCGAAAAACTGATCGCTGAGGCGCTTCATCCTTATCCCAAAGATCTTGTCATCGCGACAAAGGGCGGCTTCGACCGTCCGGGCCCCGACCGGTGGGTTGAAAATGGCCGGCCGGAACATCTGATTTCCGCACGCGAGGGCAGCTTGCGCCGCCTGCGGTTGGAACCGCATCGATCTTTATCAGATGCACAGAATTGATCCAAAGGTGCCGGCCGACGACCAACTGCGAACCCTGAAGGACCTCCAGTCTCAGGGTAAGTTCAAACACATCGGCCTTTCCGAAGTGACCGTCCGCCAAATCGAGCATGTGCGGACGATAGTGAGTGTAACGACAGTCCAAAATCGCTACAGCCTCAGCGACCGCAATTCGGAAGATGTGCTCAACTATTACGAGCAGCAGGGAATCGGCTTCATACCGTGGTTTCCGCTCGCTGCCGGGCGCCTCTCGGGCGGAGATAGCCCCTTGGGCCGCCTAGCCAGAAAATCCAGCGCGACTCCTTCCCAGATACCTTGGCCTGGCTGCTTTGGCGCTCGCCGCTCAGGCTCCTGATTCCCGGTACGTCGCGCGTCGATCATCTTGAGGAAAACGTCGCAGCGGCGGGACTGAAGATCGAGGCAGCCGACTTTGAGAATTTGCAGCGCTCCGTCTCGGCAAGCTAGGCGCGACTAGCGAGTCCGAGCAGCACGAATCAGACCCCTAAGTTGGCGGTTCGCGCTTTCGGTTCGAACTTTCCATAGCGAAGCGCGAGCGCCGGCAGCACCAGCAAATTCAGCAATGTGGAGGTGGCAAGGCCGCCGAGAATGACAATGGCCATCGGGCCTTCAATCTCTCGGCCGGGATCGCCGCTGCCTATCGCAAGCGGCAGCAGCCCGAGTCCCGTCACAAGCGCGGTCATCAGAATGGGCGCGAGCCTCTCTGATGCGCCCCGCAACATCGCATCGACGCCCCATGTCATTGCTTCCGCCTTCACGAGATGCTCATAATGCGAAATCAGCATGATGGAGTTTCGTAGCGTGATGCCGAACAACGTCACGAAGCCCACGAGCGATCCCAGAGACAGATTCACGCCTGTGATACCAGCGGCAAAAACTCCTCCGACGAGCGCAAACGGCAGATTCGCAAGCATCAGCAGCAGATTCCGCGCGTGTCCCACCACGACGGTCAGCAGCAAGATCATCCCAAGTCCGGCGAAAATCGAATTGATCAAAAGTTCGCGATTTGACTGTTCTTGTGCTGCAGCTGTGCCCGCAAACTCCACATAGGTTCCCGCGGGCAGCTTGAGTTGCGCCACGCGCTGCCGGGCCTCATCCACGAACGATGCCACATCGCGCCCGCGGACATTGCACGTGATCGTCTGCACGCGTCGCGCGCCGTCATGCAGAATCACATATCGCCCAGACGAATTTTGAATGTCTGCAAGCTGGCTCAGCGTGACGAAGTTGCCGTCCGGGCTCCTCAGCGGCAGCGCGCCGATTTCGCTGATTTGCGGCTGGCTGCTTCGCGCGAGGCGCACAGCAACATCGAATACGCGATTGCCTTCATACGTCTGCCCCACCACTTCCGATCCGTACGCGGTCCGAATAGCGTCAAGGACGTTTACAGGATCGAATCCCCACCGAGCCAGACTTTGCGGACGCAGGCGAATTTGTATTTCCGGCATACCGGGAGGCGACTCAACCGAAATTTCCGTGCCTCCCGGAATACTCGCGAGAATCCCGGGAATTTGCGCTGCCGCCTGATCCAATTGATCGAGATCGTTGCCAAAAATGTTCACGACGACGGCAGCGCCGTAACCGGAAAGCGTCTCGTTAATGCGTTCCGTGAGAAAGCTATTGGACGTAAGGATCGCGCCGGGAATTTGCGCCAACACTCGGCGTATACCGTCTTCGGTCGTCTTCACTTGGCTTCCATTAATTGCCTGCATGTTCACGTCGATTTCGCTTTCGTGAATCCCGTTCGTGTCCGTGGCTACTTCCGCGCGCCCGGCGCGTTGCGCCACGGACTTTACGTAAGGAATCTTTAGGAGCAACTGCGTCAGGCGATCTCCTAGACGCATCGACTCTTCCAGAGACGTGCCGGGAATCGCCGTCATGTGCACGGTGATATTTCCTTCGCGCAATTCGGGTAAAAAAGAGCTGCTCAAAAAGAAAAGAGTGACGACGCCTCCGGCCATCAGAAGCACAACTCCTCCAATAAGCAAGCGCGGCCGTTCTTCCGAACCGATAAGAAATCGCTGGTATCTTCGCTTTAGCCAATGCACTACAGGAGGTTCTCTTTCGGGCAGTTCGCGTTTCCCCAAAAAAAGTAGGCTCAGTGCAGGCGTTACGGTCAGCGCCACGACGAGCGAAGCCAGAATCGCCCAGATATACGCTAGCCCCAGCGGTCGAAAAAGGCTGCCGGCCAGCCCGGACATATTAAGAACCGGCACGAACACCAGGATCACCACGAACGTCGCATAAACAACTGCGCTTCGCACCTCGATCGAAGCTTCCAGCACCACCTGAGAAGCCGGGCGCGGATTCGGCGAATGCCTGTTTTCACGAAGCCGGCGATAAATGTTCTCGATGTCGATCACCGCGTCGTCCACCACTTCGCCGATCGCAATCGCAAGCCCGCCGAGCGTCATCGTATTCAGGCTCAGTCCCATCTTTTGCAATACAATCACTGCCGAAAGCAGCGAGAGGGGAATGGCGATGCAGGAAATCGCCGCGGTGCGCAAGTCGAAGAGAAAAAGAAAAAGAATCACAACAACGAGAATCGCGCCGATGTAGAGCGAGTTCCTCACGTTCCTCACGGCGATCTGTATGAAATCCGCGGCGCGCAACACGTCCGAATGAGTGACGATGCCTTGAGCCTCCAAATCGGGCTGCAGGCTTGCGAGCGCCGCATCGATACCGCTCGTCACCGCCAGCGTGTTTGATTCATACGCCGCGTCCACCATGATGGCCACGCCGCGTTTCCCCGCCACGGATGCGGCGCCGAATTCCGGTGCAGGCGCGTCGGCCACATGCGCCACGTCGCCGAGCGTAATGTTCGCGCCGTTGTGATGCACCAGCACCGTACGCGAAAGTTCGACAGGCGTGATTGATTGCCCCTCGGTTTGCAATACGATCCGTTGGTTTGGCGTGTCCACGAAGCCGCCGCCGCGCACACCGGTCGCCTCGCGTGCCACGTTGACAACCTCCTCGAGGCTCACGCCGTACTGAATCAGCCTCTTGGGCTCGACTTGAATTTGAAGCTGCCGAACCTCGCCGCCAATAATTTCCACGCCCGCGACGCCGGGAACCGCCAGCAACCGAGGCTTGATCGTCCAGTCGGCTACGCTGCGAACGGTCATCAGCGATTGCGTGTCCGATGTGAAATCGATCTCCATCACGTTTCCAGTCGACGACATAAGCGGCGCCATTGTTGGCGGCTGGACGCCGGAGGGCAACTGGCTCGCGAGCGTCGAAAGCCGTTCCGACACGACTTGTCGGTCGCGATAGACGTCCGTCGCAGGATCAAAAATGACGGTCACGTCGGAGAGTCCCTGAATGGATCGCGACCTTAGTGCGGCGATTCCCGGTACGCCGTTGATCGCATTTTCGACGGGCTGCGTGACCAGAACTTCTACTTGCTCGGGCGAAAGACCAGGACCTTCGGTCTGCACCGAAGCTTCCGGAGGAGCAAAGTTGGGAAAAGCATCGTAAGAAGCGCCAAACAGGGAGAAAACCCCATAACCAAGAAGCGCAAATGCCAGCGCAATCACCACGCCGCGAAAACGGATAGAAAAGCGGACGATCGCGGTCAGCATGCAACGTCCTCCCCCTCAATCATTGTTCGCTCCCGCGCTTGCGCCGCGCAGCAGAAACTCCTCGGAAAGCAACGCTTGCGCACCCGTCGTAACGACCTTGCCTCCAGCAGGCAATCCGCTCGACACGAAATATCCATTGGCAATCGGGAGATCCGTCGGCACAGGCCGCCTCGTAAATTGACTCGCACCCGTCTGCTGATATGCCCACGCTGTTCCCTCTGACCAGACCACCGCTGAAGACGGAACAATCACGCCTCTAGTTTCACTGCCGACCGATACGTCCGCGAGCAAGCTCGTGTCGGGCGCGATCGGTGAGCGCGGCGACATTACGTAAAGGAAATTTCGCCCTTGAACGCGCGGATCGATTCGCGGAAATGGCGAAACGAACCTCGCCTCCGTCTTAGAGCCATCGAGGTTTTCTACACTGACTGTCCTTGGCGCCGTAAGCGAGGTGTCCGCAGGCACTGTTACCTGCACGAGCGCGTCTTGCTGCGAGATTGCGCGCTGAAATTCCGATGAATTTTGCTGCACCCAATCCGCGACGGTGCCGCCCCACTGCTGCGCGATCAGCGATTTTTGCAGTTCAACTTGTTGCTGTGCAGCAGCAACGTCCGTCTGGTCTGTTTCCGCCACACCTTGCGCCACTTCGAGCGATTTCTCCGATATGTTCTGGTCTTCCGCATACAGCCCTTTGAGCCGCGCGTACTCCTTGTTCGCCACATCGGCGTCCACGCGCGCTTTCTGCAATTGCGCCTGCGCCGCGAGGTAGTTGCTGCGCGCAGTGGCTAGATCCATCGACGAAAGAACGATGGCCGGGAGCGTCTGTTGCGCGCGACTCGTAGTAGGCACGAGCGCGGCAGTATTCAATCCCAGACGTGCCTGTGTAGCACGATCGAGCGTGATTGCGGTCTCGCCGTTGACAATTGCAATCTTCGCGAGCTCTTTTTGCCCGCTCGGCAGAGTCGTTTGGTCGTCGTCATCGTCTGAGCTGCCGCTTTGCCCTCCGCATCCGCCTAACCAGGCCAATCCAGCCGCCGCGAAAACAACTGCCCCCATCCATATCACAACCGTTCGCGACGGCTGTCTCATTGAGTCTCCTTCTGCGGCTCGATCAGCTGCTTCGTCGTAGGGAACGAATCGCCGGGATCGAGCGGCCGTTGAACGGCGTCTTCCAGCTGCCCAAGGGCCGTCTGTGCGCGGCCTAGCGCGTCCAGACGCGACAACGAAAGGGCATTGCCTTCAAGCTGCACGCCGTTCACTGCAAGGCTGTCCACTTCGCCGACCTGCGCCGCGCGTTCCGTCATTTGCAAACGTGTGTCTTGAAGTGTGCGCAGCGACCGATCGCTCGCGGAGAGTTCGTTCAGCGCCGCCGTGTAAGCAGTGAGCGCCTCTCCGCTTTGTGCGATCACTTGCGCCTGTGCCTCGCGAACTGCCGCCGCCGCTTCTTTGCGTTTTGCTTCGGCCTCGGCTATAGGCCCCTGATTGCGATTGAAAATTGGCAAGGTAACGGAAAGCCCCGTGGTGAAGTAGTTTTGCTTTTCCTCGTAGCTATACCCGGGCCCGATTTCGATGTCCGGATATTGCTTCGCAATCTCGAGCTGCAAATCCGCTTCGGTGGCCGCGTACTGTGTGAGCGCTCGCCGCACGTCCATCCGGTTCAGCACGGCGTCGCGTTCAATTTCCTGCGCTGAAATCGACGCAGCGCCCGGTGGAGAATCCAAATCATTCCAAACCAACGTCAGGCTGGTCATCGCCGAAGCAGGCACGCCAATCGCAGCCGCAAGCGCGGCTCGCGCTTCAGCGATTCGGCTTTGCGCGGCGACCACCGCCACTTGCGTTTGAGCGGCTGCGATTTGCGCGGTATCCAGATCGACCCGAGGTATCTCGCCGGACGTGAGCCGTTGCTGTAGCAGCCGCACTTGCGTGGCCCGCAAATCCTGTTCGGCCCGCAACAGATCCACGCTGCGCGACGCAAGAAAATAGTCGAGCAGCGCCGCGCGAACGCCGCTCCTCACTTTCCAGGCTGAATCCGCGAGATCGAATCGGGCGGCTTCCATGAGATCGCTCGCCGCGTGAATGCGGTGACCGCGTTTTCCCGCCGTTTCAACCGGAAAGAGAAGGTCCATGCTGAATAAGTATGGGCTGGGAACTCCTGGGGAAATATCGAGCGTAGGATTTGGCCATCCCCCGGCCGTAACAATCGCCGCATCCGCTTCCGCAACACGGGCGCGTGCCGAATCCAATAAAGGATTGAAGTACAACGCCGCCAGCGAAAGCATCTGCAAATTCCAATTGCTCGGAGGCCACGATGAAAACGGTTTACCCAGGCTCTCTTCGAGGAAAGATCGAAGGCCCGCGTCGGAAAGAGTCCACGATTCGAGCCGCGAAGCGGAATCGGCCGGGACAATCGGCGCCGGTTTGTATCGCTGTGCCGCACAACCCGTGAACACAACTACCACTGAAACGGCCAGAATTTGTCTCGTAATTGAAAAGCGCATCGCACCTCTCCACGCAAAAGAATCCGGCGAACGGACGAGCGTCCGCCCTAACTTTTCCATGACAATGCTAGATGCGCAGGGCGAACGGGGGGGAAGCGGTAGGTGCCACAGCGAGTACGGGAGTTCCGCTAAACGCAATGCGAACGGGCTCGAACGAAATCAGGCGCGCGAGCAACCGGGGCAGCAAAGCTACGGCGAGCTTTAGCGAAACTACGGCGAGTTCGATAATCACCAGGAATAGCGCGGCGGACGTTTCAAGGTCGTGCCCGCTCAGAAAAATGCAATCCGTCGAGTGGCACAGAACCTCAATGTCCGGGCAGGCCATGCAGACCAGCAGTGCTAACCCAACCAGAACGTGAAACGCCTTGGCGCTTCTGTGTATCATCCTGCGGCGAATATTAGTGGCATCGCTCACGTGAGTCAAGTTGCAGCCAATTTTCCCTCGTGGGGCGCGGGACCACGCCGGCGGATCAAGTCCTCCGGGAGCTGGTGCTCTGAGGGTGTGTCTCTCTTTTCAGCCAAAAGCGGCGGCTCAAGATTCAGCAAACCTTCGCAACGACTTTTCACTTGAAAGCGTTTCATTAGAGAGTATGATTGCGCCCGGCGCTGGGGCCTGGTCGGCGTAATCGGGGATTGGACCGAAACACTCCGGGGGGATTTTCGAATGCGAAAACTCGTTTTGTTATTGGCTTTAATCAGCACATGTCTTACGTGTGCGGCAACGGACTGGCTTACCGAGGGCGGCGATTCGAGCCGCACTGGTTGGATCAAAGGCGAGACGACCCTCAGCACCGCAAATGTCAAAAACCTAAAGCTTCTTTGGAGGACGCATCTTGATAGCACACCTCGCGAGATGCACAACATTTTCAACCCGCTCATCGTCTCAGGCGTGAAGACGGACAGTGGTACGAAACAGATCGCCGTCGTCGCCGGCGTATCCGACGATCTCTTTGGCATCGATGTTTCCGAAGGTGAGCAGATCTGGCATGTTCACTTCGACAGCACATACACTCCACCACAAGGCGCGCGCGGTGGTGGCGCCCTCTGCCCTGGGGGTCAAACGGATGAGCCGGTGGTCGGCCCGACCGACACGGCCGGCAAATTCACCGTTTACACCGTTTCGTGGGATGGCCGCTTGCGCCAGATTAATGTTGCTGACGGCAAGGAAGTCGAACCCCCGCAAAAATTCATGCCGCCGAACGCCAAGCCGCAGGCCTTGAATCTGGTCGACGGCACGATTTACACAAGCAACACGCAAGGCTGCGGTGGTAACCAGAACGGTTTTTACGCCTTCAATCTCGCTACTGACAAAGCCAGCGTATTCCTGCCTGCTGGTGGCGGACTTTGGGGCCGCCGCGGCGTAACGGTGACTCCTGACGGCACCGCGTACATGGGGACGGGCGACGGTAATTTCTATCCCGAGCAAAAAGAACTCGGCAACGCTGTTGTCGCGGTCAAACCCGACAGCAACCATGAATTACAACTCGCCGGATATTATGGTCCGCCAGACGCAAACTGGATGCATGGGCGCGATCTGGACATCAACGTAAGCCCGATCGCCTTCGATTACAAAGGCAAGCATTTCCTCGTTGGCTCGAGCAAGGAATGCCGCCTCTACCTCTTGGATCGGGATAATTTTGGCGGTGCCGACCATCAGACCGCGCTCTATCGTTCGCCGCTTCTCTGCAATGACGACGAGACCTGGGATTCGCAAGGTGTTTGGGGAGCGATGGCCGCCTGGCAGGATCAGCAAGGCAACCAATGGGTTTTGGTGCCGTTCTGGGGCCCGGTCAGCCGCGATTTCCATGCGCCGATTGAATACGGTCGTCCTGTCGATGGCGGTGTAGCCGCATACAAGGTTGAAGAGAAAGGCGGGCAATGGCAACTGACGCCCGCCTGGCTTTCTGTGAACATGCAGAAAGCCGATGACGCTGTCGTTGCAAACGGCGTCGTCTTCGCCTATGGCAGCGGTGAAGATACGCACCAGCGCGACGTTGATCGTCCCTACGACGATAAAAATCCGCCTCTGCCCGCCGGACAGTCAGCCGAGCGAATCAAAGGTTCGACTCACATAACGCTCTATGCGCTCGATGGACAAACGGGCAAAGTCCTTTGGTCCAGTGGCGATCAGATCACTTCGTTCAGCCACTTCGTCGGCATTACCGTGGCCAACGGCCGCATATACGTTCCAACCTTTAGCGGCGATGTCTATTGCTTCGGACTGTGAGGCAGCCATGAACAAGACAACGTCAAAGGAGGCCAAGAAGATGCGAACATCGAAAATGAAGAGATCTCTGGCTATCGGCTTCGTCTTCGTAATCGTTGGTGCGAGCGTGGCGTATGCGCAATTTATCCGGGGCGGCGGCACCGAATACAACGCTACCGGCGTCGACGCCCAGCGCACGTCGTGGGTGAGAACCGATCGGTTTATATCCAAAGAAGCCTTTGAAAAGGGCGGTTTCAAGCTCCAGTGGAAAATCAAGGTCAATAATCAGCCCCGGCAACTCATGTCGGTTGTCGGCGCGAATACGTCCGGCGGCGGATTGACCAAGCCTCTCAATGTCATCAACACGAGCAACAACACACTCACTACCGTCGACAATGACACGGGAGTTGTCGGTTGGGTTCGCCACTTCGATGTTGCGGTTCCGTCCGCCGGCACAATGGCGTGCCCGGGTGGAATGACTGCGAACAGCAGCCGGCCCGTAAACCTCGAACCGCCAGCACCTCCGGCGGAGCGAGGCGGTGCCGCATTGGCTGGAAGGGGCGGCGCCGCTTACGAAGGCTACGTAGGGCAACCCGGCGCGGGTTTGCCGGATGATTTGGTGGTTCGGTCGCGTGGTGGGTTCCGCGGCCCGGCTCGTGGGCCTGTGGCACCCCCCACTTACAAAGTCCCCTTTGGTGGCGGACGCTTTGGCTCCGGAGGCGGTTTCTACGTGCTCACGAGCGACGGCGTCCTTCACACCGTCGCCGACGGCTCCGGCGTCGAGTTGCAAGCCCCGGTGAAGTTCCTTGCTCCAAATGCGCACGCATCTGACTTGATGGCGATTCCGCAAAACAACGATAAGTGGCACTCGTATGTCGTTTACACAGCCACGTCAAACAATTGCGGCGGCGTGAAAAACGGCGTGTGGGCGGTCAACTTAGCCGATGACGCTAAGCCCATCACTCATTTCGAAACAGGCGCAAATCCTGTTGGCGATCCCGCATTCTCAACAGATGGAACTCTGTTTGTGGCCGTGGGCAACGGCGCGACGGGTTCGGCCTACTCGAACGCGATCGTCGCGCTCACTCCGAAAACTCTCACTGTGAAGGACTGGCTCACCGCTCCAAACGCTGACTTCTCTTCGGGACCCACGATTATTAAACATGGTGACAAAGAAGTAGTCGCGGAGGCGACAAAGGATGGTCGAATCTATCTGCTCGATACCGCTTCTCTGGGCGGTAGCGACCACAAGACACCGATGTTCGTCTCGCCCGCGTTCTCCAGCGCCAAGACGGAGTTTGCACCTCAAGCCCTTGCGTCATGGCAGGACGAGGATCACACTGATTGGATCGCTGAGCCGTTCGCAGGCACCGGACCACCGGGGGGCTCCGGAAACGGCAAGGTGACCAATGGTGGCGTCCTCGCCCTGAAACTTAAGGACGAAGGCGGGAAGCTATCTCTCACGCCAGAATGGGTGTCCCAAGACTTGATTTCGCCGCTTCCTCCGCTGGTTATCAACGGCGTCGTGTTCGCCGCATCCAGTGGCGAATACTATCCGCCTGCCGGCAAGGCGGTGTCTGCCGCGGAGCGGGTGAAACAGTCCATCCCGGCCATTATGTACGCGCTCGATGCGACGAATGGCAAGCAGTTATGGTCAAGCGGCGCCGCAATCACCTCCTTCGCAAATGCCGGTATGTGGAGCAGCTTGGGGCAAACGTACATCGCCACGTACGACAACACGGTGTACGCTTTTGGTTTCCCCATGTCGCGCTATCCGACGAGCGATGGACCGTAGCGTAGTCGGTAAGTCATTGATCCAAAAGGGGCAGATTGTCTCGTCTGCCCCTTTTTCTTTTCGATGACCGCATGTGTTCCTCTTGCGTTTTGCGAACGCCTTCCGGGAATCCCGGTTGACGCTCCGCTGCCCGATTTCCATAATCGACTGAGAGGACAGGATTTCCTTGACCCCACAGCGGAGTTCACTTGAGCGTGCGCTCGAAGAGGCCGTTTCGCGGGCATTGCGCGATAACCTTGCGCCACTGCAGCGGACGGCGGATGAACTGCATCAGGCCTATGCGGACCTGGTGGCGTCGTGCGGCTCGACAAAGCCCAGCAATGCGCTGCCAGCGATGCTCCGCGCTCAGACGGCAGCCGCTGCTCTTGCTGCCGGTCTCTCGGTACTGTCGAATTTTGTTGCAGTTGCGCTGAATCCGCGCGACGCCGAGCCGACGTCTGAAGCCGAACTTGAGGTTTCCGAGGCTCCAGAAGAGCCAATTTCGGCCGAAATGGCGCCGTTAATTCAGGAAAAAGAGCCAGAAATGGCTCAAGTGGCGCCACAAAAAGCCGTTAACATTGATCACGACCCCGAAGTTGCCGTCGCGCCCCGGCCTCAGCCCGCTCCTGAACCCGTCGCTCCCGAAGACCACATCGTGGAAGGCTTCATTGAGCCTCCGGCTAAAGAAATCCCGGTCTTTGACATTGCGGCGCTGCCGCCCGAGTTACAGGACCTACATCGTCGAGCCAACCGGGTAGCCAAAGTGGCCATGCAAGACATCAAACTATTGCGGCCCAAAGACGTCGAATCCGGCCGCGAGCACAAGGACATCTGCGAGCGACTTCGTGGCGATCTGGACAAAGCCCGAAAGGAATACGATCGGCGCTTCCGTGCGATTTCCGATCATCCCGTGGATTACTTCCACCATTGGATGCTCGAGATCCTCGCCGCGGGTGATGGCGCTGCGCTCGGCGAATATCCCTATCCATCGGCCGTCCTCCGGCACTAGTTCCCGGCAGGTCACATTTTTCTCTTACTTTCTCGGGGCGGTAAAAAGTTTTACTTGCGCCGGCTTGCGCAAGGGGTACGATTTGAGCGTGCGGTGTCCCGGAAGAAATCTTCGTCGAGCTCTCATTTTTCTGCTGGTGTTTTCGCCCGCTGCGATTGCGCGGACACATAAATCGGATACTGCCGCGAAGCGCGGCCACAGCGGTAAATCTGTCCTGGCAAGGCGTTCGCACAGCAGTGCTGCGGCGAAGCAACTCGAACTGCTCGCCCGTGCGCTGAAAGGGAAGTCGCCTGAGTTCGCATATTCCCGCCTAAGCGCGATGGCGACTGCAAAATCCCCCGGTGTCGAAGGCGCTCGTGCCGCGCTAGCCCTTGGCTATTTCGATTATTCGCGCCAGCATTACACGGATGCCGCGAAATGGCTCGATCGAGCCAAGCGCGATCCGCTCCTTGCCGATTACGCCCTTTATTGGCAGGGGCAAAACGACTTCGCGCAGCAGCATAACGCGCAGGCTCTCGCCGAGATGCAGCAGTTCCGCAAGGCTTATCCAGACTCGGTGATGACCGAACCGGCCCTGCAAACCTTGGCCGAGGCGGCGATTGCCGCGAATCAGCCTGGGGCGGGCGTGGAAGCTCTTGACGATTACGCACTTACGCCGGAGCGTCCCGCGCTGCTGCTTTTGCGCGGCGAAGCGCACGAAGCCGCGCAGCAGCCCATTCAAGCCGCCGGCGATTACGAATCCATTTACACTCACTATCCGTTGAGCGATCAGGGCAAAGAAGCCTCGAACAAGCTCGACTATCTGCGCGGTAGCCTGGGCAGCCAGATTCCGCCGGTTCCCATCGATACGCGTCTGGCGCACGCGCAATTGATTTTCAATGACAGGCAGTGGAGCGAGGCGCGCACCGAGTACTCGGAAATCCTTCCGCAGCTTACCGGCGCGGACCGCGAACGCGCGCAAGTTCGCATTATGGAATGTGGAGTTGCGCTGGGGGCCGGCGTCAGTGATCTTGCGGCTATGCAAATTAACGACCCGGACGTCGACGCGGAGCGCGATTACTTCGCGGCGGATTATTACCGCGCTCTGCAGCAAGAGGCGCAGATGAAGCAGGCCGTAGAAGCCGCTGTCTCGCGGGCGCCGTCAAGCATCTGGGCCGACAATGCGCTCTTCCTTGCGGGAAACTACTACTGGGTGAATCTCGACCGCGACCAGGCCTCCAGTTTCTATGGGCGCGATGAGCAGCAATTTCCCACATCTTCGCATGCCGCGCCTGCGCAGTGGCGCGTTGCATGGACGGCTGTGCTCAAGCGCGACCCCAGTGCGACAGAACTCCTCACCGAACACCTGCGCCGCTTTCCGGGCTCGGCCTTTACGCCTGATGCGCTGTACTGGCTTGGCCGTCTCGCCGAGGAAGCCAACAATGACGGCCTCGCCCGAGCCTACTACGCGAAGTTAGACGAGCGCTTTCCGGGAAACTTCTTTGATATAGCTGCGGCTCAACGGAAGCCGCACCTTAAGCCGGGCCCGAAGCCTGTGGTCGACGTACTCGCTACTATTCCGGCGATTCCACCCGCGGCGGCCGTGAGCGATACGATTCCTGCTGCCGCTGCCAAACACCAGGCGCGCGCCGACGCGCTGCGCTCAATCGCATTTGATTCTTCCGCCGATCTCGAGTTGCGCGCCGCGTACGCCGATACCGGCGAGCCAAAGCTTCTCGTCGAAGCGGCGCAAGCCGATGTCGCCGCGCAGAAATTCGGGGTCGCGATCGTGACGCTGCGGCTCGTTTACCCGCAGCTCGAATATCGCCCCTACGACACAGTGCCACGAGCAGTGTGGGAAGCGGCGTACCCGCTGCCCGACAAGTCTTCGATCGTGCGTTGGTCTTCGCACAACAAGCTCGACCCAATGCTTATCGCGGGTCTTTCGCGCCAGGAGTCCGCGTTCAATCCTAACGCGGTTTCCGTGGCAGACGCCTACGGCTTGATGCAGCTGCTGCCGGAAACGGGCCGCAAGTGGGCCAGAGACCAGCACGTTCGCTATTCGCTTGAGCGGTTGCTCGATGCGGACTATAACGTCCGCCTCGGCACCGCTTATTTCGCCTGGCTGAAGCAGACGTTCGGCAGCGTCGAAGCGGCGCTCGCCGGCTATAACGCAGGTGAGGATCGCGTTTCCGCGTGGACGGCAACGCCATATCGCGACATTCCGGAATTCGTCGATTCCATTCCGTTCACAGAAACGCGCGATTACGTCGAAATCATCACGCGCAATGCCGGCATATATCGGCGCCTCTATTCCACAGCCGCGTTAGCCAAACCAGTTCCAAGAGCCCTTCCCGCAAAGGCTTCGGAGGCAAAGACCTCCAAGTCTGCCCCAAAGAGTGCGTCCAAGCGCAACCCCTACCGAAAAGCCGGTGATGCAGCCGTCGTGACGATACAATAGGTGTTACGAACCCGAATTGATACAGCCTGCGGGTGCGCCGACGAATATCGCTATGAACCTAGGTGCGAGCATTTGAATAGGGGGCCTTCAATGCGAGCTTCGTTTACGGATGCCTGAGGAATCTGAAATAGAAGGCTGCGAACACGAGGACAATGCCAATATTCACTACCAGCCGTTCCCAGAACCGGTTTCTGAAGAACAGGAAATCTACGGCGACTACGACGGCTGAAACCGTCATCACGTAAAGCACGACAGCTGCTTGTCTGCTCACTTCAACAAGTATAGCGCCGACCGCTCCGAGCTGGAGAATCGAACTTAGCGGATAATTTTGCCGGGTCCTGACGAATGCCGTAGTCGTCCATTTGAAGCCCTGGAACTCGACTTGATGTCCGGTTTGCCGGTGGTCTCAAAGGTCGGTGCGACACCATGCGGTCGTGGCAACGAGGCGTTTGCATCGTTTGCATTCGTTTGGCAGCATTGCGAGGCGGATTGGTGTAGCCTACTAGGCCTAGTTCTGCGGGGAGGAATGGATGGAGTTGACCAAAGGGCTCGTGCGGGCGTTGATTTTCGGGATCTTGGTAATTGCCGTAGCGTTTTTGATGGATGCTGTGATGGCGAGGGCGCAATCGGGCAGCGGCAAACACGTTGCGGTGGCGTCGCCCGCAGAACATACGGAGTGGAGTGACTTCGGCGGTGGCACGGATTCGGCGCAATACTCGGCGCTGACGCAAATCAATCGCTCGAACGTCGACAAGCTGCAAGTTGCATGGACATTGCCGACTGGGGACGAGGCCCGGTATTTCTTTGAGCCGGTGCAGGCACACGGAGTGGTTTACGTGATGAGCGCCGGCCACTCGATCAGCGCGATCGACGCGGAAACGGGTGAGCAATTATGGCAGTGGAAGCCTGATGGCAAGACGACGGCGATGACCGACCGCGGCATCAACTATTGGGAAAGCAAGGACGGTAAGGACCGGCGCCTGATTTTCGCGCGCAACCAGCTTCTGCAGGAACTCGACGCGCAAACGGGCAAGCCGATCACGACCTTTGGCACGGACGGAAGGATTGATTTGCGCGAAGGACTCGGCCGCGACACATCGAAGCTCACCGTGGTGCAATCGATGACGCCGGGGCGCGTTTTCGAGAATCTCCTTATCGAAGGATCGGCCACGAATCAGGGGTGGGGATCGGCGCCGGGAGATATTCGCGCCTTCGATATTCCAACGGGCAAACTCGTTTGGACGTTTCACACCGTACCGCATCCGGGCGAACCTGGTTACGACACGTGGCCGAAAGACGCATGGAAGACCGTTGGCGGCGCGAACAGCTGGGGTGAAATTTCGCTCGATGCGAAGCGGGGAATCGTCTTCATTCCGACGGCAAGCCCGAAATACAACTTTTACGGCGGCGACCGCCATGGCGCCGATCTTTTCGGTGATTGCCTGTTGGCTCTCGATGCGCGCACGGGAAAATTGCTTTGGTATTTCCAGATGGTCCATCACGACGTCTGGGATTATGACAATACATCCGCACCCAAGCTTCTGACCGTGATGCACAACGGCAAGCCCGAAGATGTGGTGGCGCAAGCCGGCAAAACCGGCTGGATTTACGTATTTGATCGCGTCACGGGCAAGTCGTTATGGCCAATCGTTGAAAAGCCCGAGCCGAAATCGGATATGCCGGGGGAAGAGACGTATCCGACGCAACCGATTCCCACCGCGCCTCCGCCATTTGCGCGGCAATCGTTCACGTCCAAGGATCTGAATCCCTATCTTCCTCCCGAAGAAGCGGCGAAATGGAAGCAGCAGATCGAAGCTTCTCGCAATGATGGCATGTTCACGCCGCCGGATATGAATGACACGATGGAGATGCCTGGAAATGCAGGCGGTGCGAATTGGGGCAATTCAGCGGCCGACGCGAAGAACGGCATTTTCATTGTCGCTTCGATGGATTTTCCCACGATACTGAAATTGCAATTGCCGGACGCTCCAGCCGATGGCTCAGCCGCGCAAGGACAGAATCCCACCGGCGACGGGATCACTCAGTATTACATGCGCGGATTCGGTTACATGAATACAAGCCTCGGAGTACCGCCGATCACGCCGCCATGGTCGACTCTGACGGCGTACGATCTGAACAAAGGCACGATTAAGTGGCAGCTCCCGCTCGGCGGCGTTCCTTCGCTTGCCGCGAAAGGCATTCACAATACCGGCGCAGGGCAAATGAAATCTGGCCCGGTCATCACCGCCAGCGGCTTAGTCTTCACAGCGACGCGCGACCATTTTGTTCGCGCGTATGACGAGCAAACCGGCAAAGTCCTTTGGGAGAAGCAGCTCAATTACGCGGCACAAGGCGTTCCAATGATCTACGAGGCTGGCGGACGAGAATACCTGATCGTCTGTGACGCGGGCGTGGAGATAGGCGCAGCGCGCGGAGCCGCACCCACCCAAGGTACGTACGTCGCCTTCGCGCTGCCGCGCTCCTCAAACTAGCCTGACTTCCCTTTGTCGCAAACGTAAGTCGTTGAGTTGCAAGCCTTGTTCCTGACTTCACTTGCTACAAAGCGCTGGCGCCCAAGGTGGCGGTTGAGAAAACAGCGGCAGTAGCCCCAGCTTGTTCAGGATGGCATTCAAGTCCTTGGGTACCTGGGTGACCATCGTTTTGAAGGGCTTGCCATGCACCTGCAACTGCCCCAGCCGGATGGCCTGTAGCTGACGCAGCAGATTGTGGACCTCGATGGTCTGCTCCTTCTGCCGCCACTGCCGTTCCAGTTTGGCGCTCAACCAGTAAGCCAGGAAACAAATGCGCACATGGTTGCGAACCCGATCCGGTCGCCAATGAAACACCGGCCGCACTCGTAAATAGTCTTTGAGATGGCAAAAAGCATCCTCCACCTCCAGGAGATTCTTGTAGTGGCTCAAGACTCCGGTGCTGGGAATCTGCTCCGGAGTAGCGTTGGTTCCCAGCAGATAGAGGCCGTCGCAGATCTTCTCGGCTTGGATCACCTCGGTCCGGCGGCTCCATTGCAATTGACCGTTTGGGTCCACGACATAGTCAAAGTATTTATGGGCTTTGAGCCGTTGCAGCGCGCGTCCCACCTGGCTAGCCAATTTCTGCGGGTTCACCTTTTTGCGCTGGACCGCCGCCAGCCGTTTCAGTTCGTTCTCCGCTTTGCTC
The DNA here is from genome assembly GCA_963753205.1 of uncultured Acidobacteriota bacterium. Taxonomy (GTDB): domain Bacteria; phylum Acidobacteriota; class Terriglobia; order Acidiferrales; family UBA7541; genus Palsa-295. Next base: position 55,946 of record CAVWBL010000020.1, read on the forward strand.
AGTCGCGCCTGCCGCCGTTGTTGATCTCGCTGCTGACGCCAGGAACCGCCGGCAATCACGTAGCGCTTGCCCTTGCGCACGATTTCCATCACCTGCGTGCGATCCCACAGCTCGGGCGACTGTTCGGCGGGCAAGCTCGCTAGCAACCCTTCCAGCGTGCTGGCGCCCAACCGCGTCACATACTTGAGCTGCAGCTCGTCCATGGCCTCCAGATTGACCTTGCTGCTCATGCCGCCATCAAACACGAAGACCGCCTCGCGGATGCCGAAACGGCGCCGCAAGGTGCTCAACAGTCCCTGCAGCGTGGTGGTGTCACCGCGGTTGCCGCGCAAGACCTCCAGATGCAGCGGCAAGCCCTGGGCGTCGGTGGCTACCGCCAGCAGGACTTGCGGCCGATCCGAGCGATGGTCCCGGCTATGCCCATACTGACTGGTCCTTGACGGACCGTTCCCTTCAAAATACACACTGGTCAGATCGTAGAGCACCAGCGAGACGCCCTGGGGAAAGCTCTTTTGGTAGAGCTGCTTCTCGATGCCGACCCAGTGTCCGTTCAGTTGATCCATAGCGGCATACAAGTCGTCCTCGTCGAAGTCTTCGGTGGCCTGATCCAGGCCACAGGCCGCGGCCAGCAGGGTGCCGCGAGCGTGATCGACCAAGGACAGTTTGGCGCTGGGAAACAGAATACGACCCAGGGTCATGGCCTTAAGCAGACCAACCATCCGAGCATCCGCAACGAAGTCAAAGATCGCGCTCAAGCCAAACTCCTCCCAGGCCTGATACAGGACCATCAGCCCGCCGAAATTCCAGGCTTCGGCCAGTTGGAGCGACTCTGCGGCCACAAAGCTGCGTCCCTGGAGGGACTGGCTGATGAGCTCGCGGGTCTCGGGGGGCAGGGCCGTGATGTTGCAGATCGTGCGGGAGCGAGGGCCCTGCGGGGTACGAAAGGACTCGCGAACCAGATAGGTGAGGTAGGTGGTATGGCCGCGCTTGCACTTGGTGGCCTGGACGAACATACGTGCTACATTACAGCAAATAAATCCAGCAATGCAAGTTAAATCTTGAATGATTACTTGCTACATTTCAGAGGGAAAATCCTTCTTTATAAGAGGTTTTCTCTTTTTTAAAGGGAAGTCAGGCTAGGATGGCACTGGTCCTGGCATCTACACACTACAGTTGTAGTGTTGCTGTGTTTGCCGAATAAACGACCGCAAAAATGCGTCGTTTCGCACTTTTCTAATCGCAACTGTCAAGAATTAAAAAACGACGTAACTTCATGGAAAAAAAGGAAAGCAGCCCCTTCTAATCGCAATTGACACGCGATTTTCAAAAAAGCCTAGCCTTTGTTTTCGTTGTGAGCGGTCTCCAGCGCCTTGATGACCGCCCGAGCTTTGTTGACCGACTCTTGGAACTCAGTTTCCGGCACGGAGTCCGCCACGATTCCGGCGCCAGCCTGAACGTAAGCCCGGCCGTTTTTCGCTACCAGCGTTCGCAGACCGATGCAGGAATCGAGATTGCCCGAGAAATCGAGGTAGAGGATCGCACCGGCGTAGATCCCGCGCCTTGTGGGCTCGAGTTCGTCGATGATTTGCATAGCACGAACTTTCGGCGCGCCAGAGAGCGTTCCGGCGGGAAAGCAGGCCATCAGGGCGTCGAAGCAATCGACGCCCTCGCGCAACCGGCCCCTCAGCGCCGATACGATGTGCATCACGTGCGAGAAACGCTCCACGAACATGAGGCGTTCGACTTTGACGCTGCCGTATTCGCAAACGCGGCCGAGATCGTTGCGGCCCAGGTCGACCAGCATCACGTGTTCGGCGCGCTCCTTAGGGTCGGCGAGCAGGCTTGCCTCGAGTTCGGCATCTTCCTTTTCGTCACGGCCGCGCGGGCGCGTGCCTGCGAGTGGCTTGTAAAATGCGTCGCGGCCCTGCACTTTGACGAGCATCTCGGGTGAACTGCCGGCGGCGGAGAGGTCGCCGATCTTCAAAAAGTACAAATAGGGCGATGGATTGATTACGCGCAGGGCCCGGTAGATTTCAAATGGATCGGCGTTTGTCTTTGCTGTAAAGCGCTGGCTGACGACGATCTGAAAGGCATCCCCGGCGCGGATGTACTCCTTCGCTTTCCGAACGGCTCCAGTGAACTGCGCCTTCGTCATGTTGGATTCAACACGCAGTGGTCCTGTGCGCCTTGTGGGCTCTTGCTTGGGCAGCGGGCCCTCAAGCGCCTGACGCGTACGTCGGATATCCTCGACAGCTGCGTCATATTTAGAGCGAAGGCCTCCCGGGCCGTCGGTAAATACATTGCGGATGATGCAAATCCGATGACGAACGTGATCGAACGCGACGAGGCCGAGATAGAACATCATGACGCAATCATCGAGGCTGAGATCGTCGCGACCGCTCGCCGGGATGTCTTCGACGAGCCGGACCATGTCATAAGCGCAGTAGCCGATCGCGCCTCCCGTAAGTGGTGGAAGCCCTGGCATGCGAACGGGTCGATAGCGGCGCGTGAGACGCCGAAGCTGCTCTATGGGATCCTGATCTTCTTCGGAATGGGTCTTCTTTCCCTCCGATTCGAGCGTGCAGTTCCGCCCGCGCGCGCGGAAGACCTCGTTCGGATTCGCGCCGACGAAGGTGTAGCGGGCCATATTCTCACCGCCCTCGACGCTTTCCAGCAGGAAGGAATATTTTGCGCCGTTAGCCATGCGAAGATACGCTCCGACCGGCGTCAAAAGATCGGCGGTGTACGTGTCGTAGACAGGCACGAGATTTCCCTCGCGTGCCAATTTTTCAAATGTCTTGTAGTCAGGTCCCGTCATTTCTTTTCCCGGAGCTTCTCCTCGCGCCGAAGCGCGTTCAGTACGGCGCGGCGCATTTGATCGATGGGGGCGCGCCGGCCCGTCCAGATTTCCCATTGGGCCACGCCCTGCGCCACGAACATTTCAATACCCGAGACAGTCTCGATTCCGCGACGCTCGGCAAGCTGCAAGAGCTTCGTCTTTCGCGGACGATAAATGGTGTCAAACACAAGTCGGCAATTCAAATCCTGCGCTTCGACCGGCGAATCGTTCTCGAAGGGGTGCATGCCGACCGGAGTCGCGTTCACAATCGCGTCGAAGAACTCCCGTCTAAGCCGGTTCCAGTCGATCAGCGAGCCGTGGACGGCGTCAGCGAGTACGCGGGCCTTTTTTTGGCGGCGGGCGCAGATACAGACTGTCGCGCCGGCGTGCGCCAACGCAAAGGCGACTGCCCGAGCCGCTCCTCCAGCGCCTACGATGAGCACGCGGCTACCGCGCAAACGCACGCGACTCTCGAGTGTCTGGAGAACGCCGACATAATCGGTATTGTAGCCGTAAAGTTTACCGCCGCCACGGACGACAACGGTATTAACTGCGCCAATTTGGCGTGCCAGAGCATCGCAACCCGCCAGATGGCTCACGATCCGCTCTTTATGGGGAACCGTAATGCTGAAGCCCTTGATGCCCATTGGACCAATGGAATCGAGAAAGTCTGGAAGCCGCTCAACGAGAAAAGGCAAATAGATCGCGTCGACGCTGCGGGCCGCGAAACCCGCGTTTTGCAGGTGCGGCGAAAGCGAATGGCCAATGGGATTGCCGATCACGCCGTAGAGCTGCGTTGCGCGGGTGAGGTTTTCCGCATGGTATATCTTGTGGATTTCGTATAGGTCGACTTGGCCGGAGGCGGTGGCGTTCTCGACAGGAGCGTAGGCGAAGCCATTAGGTTCGCGCAACGAGAGGATTCGAGCGGGAAGGGCGACATCTCCCATCGGAATGACGATGGTATAGCGGCGGCCGTGGCCAAATTGCGCGAGTTTCCCGCATTCGCATAGGGAATTGCAGCGGGCCGCGATCTTGACAACGTCGGGACGATTGCGCGAGAGACGGGCAGCGACGGCCGGCAAGCTCGGAGGCATGCCTTTAAAAAAGTGTGCTGACGCCAACTGGCGCGCCTCGCCAAGCAGGAGCTGGACAAGTTCTGGCGGACAAAGGGCCGACGTCTCGATTTCGAGATCGTACCAAGCGCAGCCCGCTCGGATCGCGTCTGCCAAATGGATCAACTGTTTACCGATCGAACCACGATAACGTCCACCTGCGGAGCGGCGACGGCAGGTGGCGAGCAGGGTCGCTTTTGAACGTTGTGTAGCCAGACGGCCAAGAAAACGGCTAATCTCACGGTCGTCGGCGAGCCAATCGAGGCGCAGTTCGATTGTGCGAGATTCCTTCTCTGCAATAGCTAGTTGGCGCAGCATGGACCCTGCGTCTGGTGCGGCCACAACCGCACAGATTTTATCTTGACCTATCATCTGTGTTTCTAGCGGCTTACGAGGTGCGCTCCGAACTTGCCGATCCCCAAAGGTCAGGTTCTGCTTCTTACCATGTAGGTGCACGATATGTAAAGCCTGACCGACCATTATCTTGACCCCCTATTTGGCGAGTGCTACGGTCGATTCACGGGGGCGGAACCCTTCCTGGGACGCCGACAGTAAACAGGAGCGAAGCCATGCGCGGGAAGATTCTACTTGCTGGTCTGATTTTGAGCTTATCGGGGCTTTCGATGCAGGCGCAGAACGCCGCTCCATCGTTTCCCAACGATGTCTATTGCTCCGGAGTCGTTAAAACTGCGTCCGTCCCGACGCAGACCTTCGCGATCACGGGAGAAGAATCGAACGCCCGGCTCACCTACACCCTAGGCGACGTGGTCTACATTAACAAAGGGTCGGATCAAGGCGCAAAGGTGGGCGACGAATACTCGCTGATTCGGGCTGAGCAGGATCCCTTGCCGATTGAATGGACAAAATGGCAGCATGCAATCTTCAGAAAAATGGGAACACTCTGGGTTGACTTAGGTCGGGCGAAGGTAGTGCAGGTGCTGCCGAAGAGCTCGATTGCCACCATCGATCACATGTGCGATACCGTGCAACGTGGCGATATCGCCGTTCCGTTCACCGAGCAGCCGACTCCTACACTGAAGACAGTGGGGGAATTCCAGCGGTTTGCGCCGCCCGACGGAAAGCCCCTTGCTATGGTGATCGTCGGGAAGGGCTTCCGCAACGAGCTCGGTAACAACGACATCATGTATGTGAACCTCGGGAATGCCCAAGGTGTGCACGTCGGCCAATACTTCCGGATTTTCCGCTATACGGGCACACAGCACGAAATAGCCTACCAAACTCCGCGCTATGCATTTGATCAGCAGTTCGGGGAGGGCGCCGGATACGGCTTCGGCGCGGTTCCGTCGAAATACGATTGGACCAATACGCCGCGCGAAGTGTTGGGCGAAGGAGTCGTTTTGCGGACTGGAGAGAATTCGTCCACGGTACTGATCACCTTCGCCGTACACGAAATTTATTCGGGCGATTACGTCGAACTTGAATGACCGTCAACTCGATACTTCGGATTCGGCGATACGAAACTCCGCTTCGCTGAACACCTCGGCCGTGAAGGCTTGCACGACGGTCGCGGGATGATTCCAGGCGTCACGCGCGAGCCCAGCCTTCTCGCAAGTCGCCTCCAAAAAGCGCATTCCAGTCCAACGAAACTGCACGGCGACCTGCGGTAACAGAACGCCTCGTCGCGCGCCATTGCTTACAAAGAGGCCGTGTTTTCCTGGTTCGATCTCTTCCGGCCTGATGCTGGCGACGGTAGATAGCACGGAAAGTTCGATCTCAATGGCAGGAAGTTCGTCCGGTTTGACTCTGGGGAACCTCGGGTCTTCCGAGGCAACGCTCCGTGCGCAATAGGCCACAACATCGGCAAGTTGGGCAGCGGACGGAAGTTGGCCGACGCAACCGCGCAAGCGGCCATTGCGCGTGATCGTTACAAACGCGCCGCCCGCGGACGACAACGCTGCGTGTGCCGACAAGCTGGGCATGGGGCACCCTTCTACGGCTGCGATGAGCGCTCGGCGCGCGATTTGGAGAAGGGCTTTCTTCTCGCTCTCAGCGAGTGAGGACATCCTGCGTTTTTTCTTTGCGATCTACCAGCACAACCGTCTTGCGCCGACGCTCATCGACCCGGAATCGAATCTGGCCCCAAAACGCCACGAAATAATGGAAAGCAGAGGCGAGGGCAGTGATTACGACGAGCCAGAGCAAAATTACGCCCACGAGGCGGAGCGCGGGGTGATTTGCCGTCATGATCACGGCGCATCCCGCGATCACTTGAAGAAACATTTTCGTCTTGCCGAGAACTCCCGCCGGAATTACCAGTCCCTCGACCGATGCGATTTCGCGCAGACCCTGCACGATAAACTCACGACCGATGATCACCACCGCCATCCACGCTGGCATGAGGCCCATCTGGACAAGTGGAATAAATGTGGCTGCAATCAACAGCTTGTCTGCTATTGGGTCGAGGAGGATTCCTAGCGTCGTTACTTCGCGGCGCTTGCGCGCAAAGTAGCCGTCGGCAAGATCCGTCGCGGCGGCGAGCAAGAGGATCATCACGCCCCAAGCTTCGAAATGCACGGGCCAATTAGGCTGTTTCGTCAGCAGAACGACTACCATCAGCGGGACAAAGAAAATACGCAAGATGGTGAGGCTGTTGGGTAGGTTCGGCAGGGTAATGTTTCTGCTCATGATCCTGCTTACGGAGAGCCGATTTTTTCTGGCTTCGGCGCGCGCTCAGCGATTCGACTATAGTCCCGCTGCCGCAACCGAGTCAACGCTGCAATGACGCGAAGTCGCGAACCGTAAATACCGATGGTGCCGTACGTTAGGGGATACCCCGGAGTACTGCCTAACAGGCACGTCTGCCTCAAATCTGTGCAAATCTCGGTGCAGCGGTTGAACGCGTCAGAAACCCATTGTTTTCGGCACCTTTTTTGTCTTGAAGCGTAATAACTTGCTCATTTTCCGTAGCTTACGCCTTTACCGGGCTGTAATCTTCGGAAGAGCCCTGCTCCGGGTGCAGGAGGAGAAACGACATGCTTAGTACCTTTATCCACAGAAATTCCACAGACGGACTGCGTCAGTGCAGGGAAGCAAAAGCAGCCCTGATTTAGATGACGAAGGGCTCGAGGCGGCGGTGGAGGAGCGATTGGGGCACTTCGGCGTCAAGGACCATATCATTGCCTGCCACCTCGGAGCGGAGTACCCGGCCAAAGCCGTGAACCAGCGAGAGATGCCGACCGTCGGAGACGGGAATGCGGAACCGCGACCGAACGACGGGGTCGACCGCCATGTGCGTATCGATCAGCTGTAAGAGTTCGGGCAGACCCGTGCGCGTGGCGGCGGAAACAAGAATCCGAGGGTGGCCGTTGCTGGTGGATTCTTCAAAGACCTTGCGCTCGGGTTCCGAAAGCCGATCAGATTTGTTGAGAATATGCAGGCGTGGGCGATGCTGAACGCCGAGCTCGGCCAAAACTTTCAGAACTTCGGAGTCGTGTTCGGCGTGCTGCGGATCGGAAATATCCGTGACGTGAAGTATCAGCGCGGCTTCCTGTACCTCTTCGAGCGTGGCGCGAAATGCCGCGATAAGATCAGGGGGCAGATCTCGAAGAAATCCAACGGTATCCGAAAGCAGAACGCGGCGGCGAGACGGCAACCGGACTCCTCTTATCGTGGGGTCGAGTGTGGCGAACATTTGCGAGGATGTGAGGACGTCGGCGGAAGTGAGCGCGTTAAAGAGCGTCGATTTGCCGGCGTTGGTGTAGCCGACTAAGGCGACAGTTGCGAGAGGCACGGCTTCTCGCGAGCGGCGGCGCGTGGTGCGCTGACGTCGCACGACTTCAATAGCATCTTTGATTTTCCGGACGCGGTCACGGATGCGACGGCGGTCGGTTTCAAGTTTTTGTTCCCCAGGACCGCGCGTACCGATGCCTCCGCCAAGTCGTGAAAGGTCTTCGCCGCGCCCTGTGAGCCGAGGAAGTAAATAATTCAGCTGCGCGAGTTCCACTTGCAATTGGCCTTCACGAGTGCGCGCATGCGCGGCGAAAATATCGAGGATGAGCTGAGTGCGATCGATCACGCGACAGTCCGTGCCCTTTTCCATGTTACGGAGCTGGACGGGCGTGAGGTTCTGATCGACGATGATGAGCGGCGTCTTATGCAGGCGGGCTTCGTTCCGGATTTCCTCGAGTTTTCCGCGGCCGACGAGTGTAGCGGGATCTATCGTGTCGCGCGCCTGGAGCATCGTGGAAGCGACTTCGGCTCCCGCGCTGTGGGCGAGCTCCTCAAGTTCGGCCATACTATCGCGAGCGAGCGTGCTGAAGGCAGCGCGGCGGCTTTTGCACGAGTTTTTGAGGCTGACACCAATGAGCAAAACGCGCTCGCGGCGCTCGACAGGACGAGCGCCTTTCATCGGGATACAGGTGGCATTTGCTGGAGAGGTAGCCCAAATGCGATCATCGGCAACGTCTATTATACGCTGGATTCGGTCGGTAGAGTCTCGGATTGCCTCGGGAGGATGGTTGTCGTAGGCTGGCGGGGTGATTTTGATGACTTTGTACCCTTTAACGAGAACGATCACAGCCACGGCGCCGGCATCGATGACGCCGGAAATCTCTCATTAATGACCCTGTTTGAGCCAGACCAGCCGGCCCGGACAAGCGTTCTGCGCTTGCTCGGTTACGGCCTGTCCATCGTTTTCCTGATTTGGGTTCTGCGCGATTTCCACGTAGTGCGCGCGCTGCGCGATATGGCCAACGCAGACTGGCGTTGGGTCGTGCTGGGCATGGTGTGCGACGTAACGAGCTACGTGGCACAGTCATGGCGATGGAAATTGCTGTTGAGGCCGTTTGGCAGGGTGCGGATGACAAAGGCGATTCGCGCCGTTTTTGCCGGGATTTTTGCCAACCTTGTACTGCCACTCCGCCCCGGCGAGTTTCTTCGCGGATACCTCCTTTCGGGCTCCGAAGATATCAAGCTGGGTCGAACGCTGGGTTCGATCGGCGTCGAGCGGCTGATTGATTTGGTGATTGCGACGGCTTCGCTGGGCTTGGTGTCGCTGCTCGTAGACTTACCGCCGCAGTTCCGGCGCGCGGCTGATATTTTGGGCATAGCCACGCTCGCGCTGGTAATCATCATCGTCGGAATGATTCTGTATCTCGAATTTAAGATGGGCACCGACGACTTGCCCGCAGAACCGGCGCGCGAGGGATTGAAAGGAAAGGCGTTGGCGGCATTATCTGCGCTGCATGCAATGGGAACGGCACCAAGCTTCTATCCGGCGGTACTGATCTCATTGCTTGTGCCAGGGTTTCAGATCCTGGCGATGTGGGCGATGATGAAGTCCTACAGTTTGCACCTTTCATTTCTTGTGGCGGTGGTCGTCGTGTTGGTGATCAACCTCGGCATTTCACTGCCGAATGCGCCGGCAAACGTGGGATCGTACCAATTCTTTTGTGTGCTTGGACTTAGCGTATTTCAGGTGGACAAGACGACGGCCACCGGATTTTCGATTTTCGTGTTCATCGCGCTGACGCTGCCGCTTTTGTTCCTGGGAATGGCGGCGTTGGTGCGTAGCGGGCTCTCGTTAAGGACGATGCGGGAGCGCGTTCAGCACCCTTCCGAAGCAGCGCAGAGCGTGCGCTAATCGCAGCAAATACGACAGGGAGACTGTCGACAAATGCCACGTTTGGCGCCGTAAAATCGTGAATTTAGGCCGGATTGGCGCCTTATAGGGCTCTTAATGTGGTGATAACGCACTCCGTGCGCGATCATTGCAAGTGAGTCCGCCGGGACACGAGAGGGCAACTCAGAGTAGCTCAGCGGGTAGCGGCCGAGAGGGAATGGGTCTCGGCGGTCACATGGGGAATGGTCACTTCAAGGAGCGTACCCGGGCCGGCATTCATCAGTTTTATTTCGCCCCCAAATTCTTTGACGCGCTGGCGCATCCCGCTTACTCCGACGCCGAAGCTGCCGGGTTTGAACGATGCGATGTCGTCTGGAATTCCTTTGCCGTTATCACGGACTGAGACGGCAACATACCCGTCGCCGCTCTTGAGGATGACGCCGGCGCTCTTGGAGCCGGAGTGGCGGAAAACGTTCGTGAGGGCCTCCTGAATAATGCGATAGACGGCATTTTCAAGCGGCGGGGGCAGCCGAGGAAAATCGGCCGGTTCGATTTCAAGCGAAGTTTCAATGCCGCTACGCCTCGATAGGCCCTGAACATACCAGCGCACGGCGGATTCGAGGCCGAGTTCGTCAAGGAGGGGCGGATGCAAGAGGTGGGAGAGGCTACGAAGCTGTTGCAGAGCTGCTTCGATTGCCTTAGTCGCTTCGCCGGCGCGTGCATCCGGCGAATGAAGGCTATCGATCAAAATTTTGACGAGGGTCAGTTCCTGGCCCAGGCCATCGTGCAGTTCCCGAGCGATACGGCGGCGTTCGTCATCCTGCGCGGCAATCATCCGGGCGGAAACGCGCAGCGCATCCGCGCTGAGCATCTCAAGCTTGCGCGTCTTGCGGTAAAGATCCGCGAAGACTCTGACTTTTGCTCGCAGGAGCTCCGGGATGACTGGGATGAAGAGGTAATCGACCGCACCGTGTTCGTAGCCCCTCAGGCGGTCAGTGTCTGTGATGTGGGCGCCGGAGATAAAGATGATCGCAGTGTTCTGGAAGCGCGGGTGCTCGCGGATGCTGTCAGCCAAGTCGAAGCCGTCCAGGCCAGGCATGTTTACGTCCGTAAGAACGACGGCTATCTCATTTCGCAGGAGGCATTCGAACGCTTCATTGACGGAGCCGGCACGGATCAGGTTTTCGCCAAGATCCGAAAGCATCGCCTCGTAGGTGAGGAGCCTACTAGGCTGGTCATCGACCATGAGGACGTTAATCTTCTCAGCGGGCATTGCTGAGCGAGCGTACACACTCTTTCAGATCGGGAAAATACGTTGGTTACTGTATTACTGGATGGCCATAAGATCCGTTGATAGGGACGACAAGAATGTGGAAGGCTCTCTGTCATTTTTCGGCCACGGACACAGGGTTCCGGCGCCAGCCTCGTTCCTTTACTTCCTTGAATTGACTTGTAGAATTTGATGATGCGGCGTCGTTTTTTTGTGGACAAATTTGAGGATGGGTCGGCGGTGGTGCACGGGGAGACGGCCGATCATCTCGGGAGGGTGTTGAGGGCTGAGCCGGGGCAGCTTTATGAATTGAGCGATGGCGCAAAGGTGTGGCTGGCGCGGATTGAGAGCGTAGCTCTACCGAAGCGAGGCGAAAGCCGAATCGATTTCATGCTTCTCGAATCGCTTGCGCCACGCGAACCGCGCATTGCGCTGCATCTTTTGATTTCGCTGATTAAGTTTGATCGGTTTGAGTGGTGCCTGGAAAAAGCGACAGAGTTGGGCGCCAACGAAATTGTACCGTTGGCCGCCGCGCGTTCGGATAAGCCGCTCATCGATGCCGCAAATAAGCGGCGAGCGAGATGGGAGAAGATTTTGGTTGAATCGGCGCAACAGGCGCGGCGGCTGCGGGCGCCGAGACTCGGCGAGATCATCCGTTCTGAGGCTGCATTTCGCGCCACAACCGCAGACCGCAAAATTCTCCTATCAGAACGCGCGGATGCTCCTCCCTTGCGCGAGATCTTGCGGCCTGGGACGGAAATTCAGAGCGCCGCATTGGCAATTGGCCCCGAAGGGGGATGGAGCGACGAAGAAATTGCGGCTGCCCGCGAAGCGGGATTCGCAGAAGCGTCAATTGGGGAGAATATTCTGCGGACAGAGACTGCGGTGATTGCGGCTATCTCCGTGATGCGATTTGCAATCGGATCGTGAAACGCTGACCAGAGAACGCTGCAAAATGCGGTGGATTGTTCGCACCGGGTCTTACGGCGTCAGCCCACGCTGACGAAGCAGCGCGTCCGGATTTGGCGGTGCTCCGCGCCAAGCCTCATAAAGCGCCTCCATATCCGGCGTGCGTCCCTGCGACAGGATCAACTTGCGGAAACGTTCCCCGTTCGCGCGCGTCAGGCCGCCATGTGCGGTGAACCACGCATAGGCGTCATCATCGAGCATTTCACTCCACAGGTAAGCGTAGTAGCCCGCCTCGTATCCGTTTGCCCAGATGTGAAGGAAATAGGACGAGCGATATCGCGGCGGGACGTCCACAAGCCACAAATGCGTCTTTTCGAGCGCCGCCTTTTCAAACGTGTCTGGGTTTTGCAAGGGCGCATCCGCAGGCAAGAGATGCCATTGCATGTCCAGTTCGGCGGCCGCCAGCAATTCGGTCAGCGCATATCCCTGGTTGAACTTCGAGGATGCGCGCAGCTTCGCCGCCATTTCTGCGGGCATCGGCGCCCCTGTCTTGTAATTCCGCGCGTAATGAGCGAATACGGTCGGGTTGTCGCGCCAATGCTCGTTAAATTGCGATGGAAATTCGACGAAATCGCGAGGGATATCGTCGCCGAGCGAATACAGGGAGGGATATTCGCCATTGTAAAACAGACCGTTCAGCGCGTGGCCGAACTCGTGAAACATCGTCGAGACATCGTCATAGCTGAGCAGCGCCGGCTGCCTCGGCGCGGGTTTCGCGAAATTTTCGACGTTGTACACAACGGGCAATCTATTCATAAGCTTTGAAGGCGTCACGAAGCCGTCGGTCCACGCTCCGCCCTGTTTATTGTCGCGTTTGAAGAAATCGCAATAGAAGAGAGCGAGCGGTTTACCGTCCGCGTCGTTCACCTGAAAGACTCGCACGTCGCGGTTGTAGACGGGAATATCATGCCGCTCGTGGAAGGTAATGCCGTAGAGCTGCGTCGCGGCATAGAAGACCCCGTCTTCCAGCACATGATTCAATTCAAAGTAGGGACGCACGGCCGCTTCGTCTATACCGTACTTTTGCTTGCGTAGCTCCTCTGCGTAGAAATTCCAATCATAGGGCGTGAGCGCAAAGCCGGCGTGCTGTGCGTCAATCACGCCCTGAATCTCTTTTCGCTCGGCATTCGCATTGGCCGTGGCCGCGGGAGTGAGCGAATCGAGGAAGTGAAGCACGGCCTCCGGCGTCTTCGCCATCTGATCTGAAATCTCCCATGCCGCAAATGTGGGATAACCCAGCAGCTTGCCCTTTTCAGCGCGCAGCTTAGCCATTTGCGCGATCGTGGCGCGAGTATCGTTGGCGTCACCGTGTTCGGCGCGATTCCAGCTGTTGTTGAAAATTGTTTCGCGCGTTTTGCGATCGCTCAGGTACGTGAACAGTGGTTGCTGCGTAGTGTTCTGCAAAGGAATGAGGTAGCCAGGCTGTTCAGCGGTTTTGGCATCGCTCTGCGCAGTGGCCAGCTGCTCATCCGTCAAGCCTGCGAGCGCCGATTTGTCCGTCGTGGAGAACCCGGCCGCTTTGGCTGCGGCGAGCAGCTTATTCATGAAAGTTGTGGAAAGGGTCGCGAGCTGCTCGTTGATCTGCTTCAGCCGCGTCTTGTCTGCGTCGGAGAGGTTTGCGCCCGCATGAACAAAGTTTGCATAGGTGCGCTCGACGAGGCGCATCGAGTCTGGATCGAGCTTTAGCGAATCGCGCTTGTCATAGACGGCTTTTACGCGGGCGAAGAGCTTCGGGTTGAGCATCTCCGCGTCTTCTAACGCGGCCAGCTTCGGAGCTTCCGTCTCCTGAACTTTTTGAAGCGTTGGATCAGTATCCGCAGCGGTTACGCCGTTGAAAACGGACTCAACCCGGTCGAGAAGCTGTCCGCTTCGTTCGAGAGCAATGAAAGTGTTTGCAAACGTGGGCGCTGCGGAATCATTTGCAATGTTATCGATCTCCGCCAGATTCTGCGCGATGCCCGCGTTGATGGCAGGTTCGTAATCGGAGTCCTTGATCCTGTTAAACGGCGGGGCGTGAAAAGGGAGCGTGCTGGGTGCGTAGAAAGGATTCGAAGCTCCGAACGCAGGATTCGTCGTCTGGGCTTGTGGCCCGGCGATCGGGCTAAAGAAGAGAGCGATGGAGGCGGCCCATATCGTGTGCGTGGCCGTGCGACCGAAGAACTTGCTGTTCATTACTACACCTCGAATATGATGCGCCCCAAATAATCATACGTCGCTTGCAGGCGAAAATTCGAGGGCGAGTTGCTTGATACGGCGGAGATCGAGCTTACCCGTGCCGAGCAGAGGCAGTTCTTCAACGTAATAGAATTGATTGGCGCGCGGCAGCCAGAGGTTCGGCAGGCCCATGGTGGGTAGCTTTTCGATCGCGACGCGCAGCTCGTCAGGATCAAGCGTGTGCAGCACGACGATCCGCTCGCCCTTTTTACCATCGGGAACGCTCGTCACAACTAATCGCTGCTCGGATGCGCCGATCGCTTCGTGGAGGCTCTCCTCCACCCTGATATGCGGCACCATCTCGCCGCCGATTTTGCTGAAACGGCTAGATCCGGTCCGTGATTGTGCAGGAAGCCGTCTTCGTCCATCGCGGCAATGTCGCCAGTGATGATACCAGCCATCCGCAGACACGTCGGCGGTCTTTCTCCGGATCGTCCAGATAGCCCTGCATCACGTTCGGCCCTTTGACGAGCAGCAATCCAGGCTGATCCGTGCCGAGCAGTTCGCCTGCGTCTCGGGGTCGACGATTCGAACGCTCACGCCTGGCAGCGGATGACCGATCGTCCCTCGCTTCGCGCCGACTTGGCGAAAACCGGCGGCGCGAAAATCGCGGCGTGTTCACTGCGACGATGGGCGAGCATTCCGTGCAGCCATAGCCTTCCAGCGGCCGCAATGCCAAAGCGATCTTCAAACGCCTGGCGCGAGCGCTCGCGGCAATTTTTCCGCGCCGACGAACACGTATTGTAGGCTCCGAAATCCTCGGGTGAGCAGCGGCGGACATAACCTTGCAGAAAAGTCGGCGTCGAAAGCAGAAAAGTGACTCTGATATATCGCGGACGAGTTCGCCGATGGCTGCAAGGTCGATCGGGTTGGGATGAGAAACGACGCCGACGCCGTCAACCGCGGCAGCCACAGCGTCACGGTGAATCCGAAGGAATGAAAAAATGGCAGCACGCCGAGAATGCGATCCTCGCTGCTGAACATGAACGTTTGCCCGATCTGCTCGATGTTTGCCGCGATGTTGTAATGCGAGAGCACGACGCCCTTTGGGTTCGCCCGTACTGCCGCTGGAAAAAATAATCGTCGCCGGGTCGTCGAGCGATTTTGTCTTGCCGCTAACTGCGCGCTCGATGAGAGCGCCGGGCAGGAACCACAGAAGCAAGGCGGTAAGGTGTTCGCCGAAGCGGGAATGCGCGGCAGCCTCTTCGATCAGGATCGTTTTACCGGGCACATGCAGCGGGATTTTATCGAGCAGAGGCTTGGTGGAGATGACGGTTTGAATCTCGCACTGGGCGACGCAGGATCCAGCGTGTCGTCGGAAAGCGTGTAATTCAGGTTGACCGGTATTTTACCCGCGAGCATCGCTGCGTAGTTCACCAGTGCGCCCGGCACGGATGGCGGCAAAAAATACCGACCATTTCCTGCCCCTCCCATACTTTGCGCAACCGGCGGGCCAAGAAAATTGAACTGAGCAAGGCGCCGCCCCATTTCAACCGAGGACGGCGCTTGTCCCCATTGAGAAAAGAAACGGGTGACGATGCGCGATGCGAATCAGCGAACGATGCAGTGGGTTCATTCGTGTACGCCGATACTGAAAGGCGTCGGTCTGGAGCCGTTGAACGGCTTTACGCACCTGAAACGGGGAAACGTCGGCCGGCATTGGCTCTCCGAAACTGACCGTGATCGGATAACGCCAGGCCCGCGGGAACTTCCAAAGAAATTTGCCGCCTTCGAAGCTGAAGACGCTGCCCCATACGCCGTCGAGATTCACCGGGATCACGGGCGCATCTACGTTTCTCATAATGCGCTCCATGCCGCGCTGGAAAGGAAGCATCTGGCCGATCCGCGTGATCTGCCCTTCCGCGAAAATGCAGACAAGCTCGCCGCCGCGAATTGCGTTTGTCGCTTCGCGCAGAGAGTGCAGCATTTCGCGCGGTCGCAGTTGCGAAGAAATGGGAATGGCGCGAATGATTTTCGCGAATGGCCTTATGAATGGCAGTTCGTAGATATCCTTGAAAATGAGAAACCGGATGGCGCGGTCGGTTGAAGCAAACAGGAAGAGCGCGTCGATGAACGACATGTGATTGGCGACGAGGAGTGCGCCGCCCGTTTGTGGAATATTTTCCCGGCCCTCGACGCGCAGGCGGTAAACCGTATGCGTAGCGCACCAAAGAATCAGTCGCACGAGCGAATCGGGAAGCAGATACATCGAATATCCGGTCGTCAGCAGCGTGAGAATGGCGCCATCCAGAAACATCTCACGCGAAGATTGATGCAGCAACCGCGTGAACCCGAGGTAGGCAATGGACGAAAAGGCAATTCCGACGAACGACACGAGATTTGCTGCAGCGATCACGCCGCCTTTTTGTTCGGGTCGCGGACGATGCTGGATCAGGGCGTTCAATGGGACTGCAAACATCCCTCCAAAGAAGCCCAAGAGAGCGAGGTGTGTTCCAGCAACCCAGAGAGATTTTACCGGGAAGTACAGAATTCCGCCGAAAATCGTCATGCCGATTGCACCAATGGGAATCAGGCCATATTCGATTTTGCCGCCGGAAAGATAGCCGGCCGCAATGCTGCCAACGCCGATCCCAACTGCAATCGCCGCCTGCAGATAGCTGATGTGCTGTTCGTCGATGCGAAGCGCATCATGCCCGTAAATTACGATCACGAGCTGAAGCAGCGTGGCCAGGAAAAAAAGATACGTATTGCCGAGCACGGCCCATTCGAGGACCCGGTCCGAGCGGATAACTCTCCATTGATCCGCGAAATCGCCGAATGGGTTTTTGCGGAAAGGCCGCGTAGGATTGGCCGCAGGGACCCTGGAAATGCCCAAGCTCGTGACCAGGCCCACGCAAGAACAACCGAGCAGAATAAAACCCGCCACCGCTTCGCGGGTAGCGAAACGCTCGGCCAGAAAGCCGGCCGCCGCGACCCCGCCGATCCCGGCAAGAAACGTACCGAATTCGATGATTCCGTTCCCCCAGGAAAGCCTTGTCTCCGAGAGCAACTCCGGAAGCAGTCCGTACTTTGACGGCCCAAAAACCGCGCCTTCAATGCTGATCAAGAATACGCCGGCACACTCGAGCGGAATATTTCGCAATGCAAGCGCCACAATGAAGAAGGCCATCACTCCGAGTTCGAACAGCTTCGTACCGATCGTCACAGTTCGCTTGCTGAATCGATCGGCGAAAAAGCCGCCAGTCATCGAAAAAAGAATAAAAGGTGCGGCGAAGAGGAACCCGGCAAGGAAAACGAAGCGGTCGCGAACCGCTTGCGGAAGATTCATTGCGACGACGATGTAAATCACGAGGTATTTCAGGCCGTTGTCATTGAATCCCGTCTGAAACTGGGTAAGGATCAGGCTCCAAAAGCCGCGCCGCCAGTCCGCAGGAGGATTGAACTCGCCACAGGAGGCAATGGCGACGGAGTCGTTTGCGCCGTTGTTTTGCGCGGCATGAGGAGTTGGGCGAGCTTCGACAGTATTATCCATCGCGCAAGAATCCGAAGAAGGGAAGCGTACGGCATGAGTTTAGCGCAGTTCGTGCAAGGTTGTGCCCGGGCTTAGCGGCGCGATTGCCCGGCAAGCGATTTTCAAAAAGAGGGCCTTCGCGATCGCTGTACTACAGACGATCGATGTAAGCGGGATAGGGCCGCGATGGCGGATACGAGCCGTCATTCCGGCGCGATGGCCGGTCCCAGATTTTCTTGCTTGCGTCCGCGACGTAATTGCGGATGGTTACCTGGTAACCGGCGACGTTTCGATTCGCCAGCAATGAGGGCAATTTGTCAGGCGCGTCCGGATCGAGTCTCTCGTCCGCATCGAGCATCAGCACCCAATCCGATGTGACCTGCTCCAGCGAAAGATTTCTCGCTTTCGCATAGTCATTTTCCCAGGAATCGACAGCGTCTTCGCACCGGCACGGCGCGCGATCTCGATCGAATCGTCACTCGAATCGGTGTCCGCAACGACAATTTCGTCCGCAGCGCCGGCGACGCTTCCCAGGCACTCCGGCAAGTCGTCCGCCGCGTTCTTTACAATCATCGATAAAGCAAGCCTTGGCATCGTTGTTTTGTCCGAGCCGGCACACCATGCCGCCTTCGGCATCTCCTGCCGTATCAATCGGCAAAAACTGCCGAAAGAGGAGGCTTGCGCCGCGCGCGACGTATCAACGCGGTCTTGATTGCAAAACACCTGCCAAAAAAGCGTGCGCTAAAAATCACTTTTTAGAGAAGTCTTCGGCTGCAATCCCTCGCGATTGTGCCGATAGGCATCATGAGGGTCGTTGTGTATCACTTGACCCTTACGGAGCATCGGGCCGGATCCGTGAGCAGAGGTGCTTATGATCCATCTGACTCGCTTGAATAACCAGCCGCTTGTCGTCAATGCGGACTTGATCAAATTCATCGAGAACGCTCCGGACACGGTTATCACGTTACTGACCGGCGAAAAGCTGGTCGTGCGCGAGTCTGTGAACGAAGTGCTGAAGCGAGTCGGCGACTTCCACGATCGCTTTTACCGGCGCGTTGCGCCGACCGTGGTATTTGATACGAGCTTGTCTGGCGACAGCTCTTGTAGCACGCCGCACGTCACATCGGGCGGTAGAGAAAAATCCTGAGAGAGGGTGCCTGCGTGGACAAAGGAAGCGTTGGCGGAATCGTTGTAGCAATCGGCGGAATCCTGCTTGGTCTCGCCCTTGAAGGCGGGAAAATAGGGCAGATCCTGCAGCCGACTGCGGCGCTGATCGTCTTTGGCGGCACGCTTGGGGCAGTGATGGTGCAATTTCCGCTCTCGGTCGTGATTGCCGCATTTCGAGCCTCGCGCACGTCTTTTTCAGGCGCGCAGAAGACCCTGTCCTAGCCAGTCAAGTTAGTTGTCAAAGAACTTGTGCGCTACGCGCAAAAGGCCCGCAAGGACGGCATTGTTTCGCTCGATAGCGAAGTGGACAAAATCCGAGAGCCGTTCTGGAAAAAGACGCTGATGCTGGCCGTCGACGGCAGGGAACCCGCCGAACTGCGCAACATCATGGAACTCGACCCGGAAAAGCGCGCTGACCGCGATGAGAACATCCCACGGGTCTTCGAATCGGTCGGCGGTTTTTCGCCAACCATAGGCATCATCGGCGCCGTGCTCGGTTTAATCCAGGTGATGCAGCATCTCAACGACATCAATGAAGTCGGCCGCGGCATTGCGGTGGCGTTCGTCGCCACGATCTATGGCGTCGCCTCCGCCAATCTGTTTTTTCTACCGTCGGCCGGACAGCTCAAGATTCGCAATCGCGAGGAGCAGCTACGGCACGAAATTATTCTCGAAGGCGTAATGTCCATCCTCGAAGGCTCGAATCCGCGGATGGTCGAAACAAAGCTCCTTAGTTTCATCAGCGAGGCGCACCAGAACAGGAACGGCGTGCGATGAGAAAGGGAAAAAAAGAACACGGAAATCATGAGCGCTGGCTCGTTTCCTACGCGGATTTCATTACGCTGCTTTTTGCGTTTTTCGTCGTGCTCTATTCTTCGGCGCAGGCCGATAAGGGGCGCGTCGGCCAATTGGCTCTGGCGATCCAGGTAGCCTTTCAGCAAATGGGAATTTTCCAGGCCTCAAACAGCAGACCCGCTCTTATGACGTCCGAGCCGATGCCGTTTTCCAACGTGCAGATCGTGGAAAATTCGGAGCGCAACGAGGCAATGGGTCGTCTCGTGAATTCGCCGCAAGGCGAACTGACCAATGCTCCGGCTCGCGAGGTGATGACAAATCTCCAAAACCAACTCGAATTCGCGCTTTCTCCTGAAATCAAGAAGCACACGATCACCGTCACTCCAACGCGCGAAGGCATCATAGTAAGCTTGAAGGAAGCCGGCTTCTTTGATAGCGGTTCAGCCACCGTCCGTCCGGACGCGCTGCCCACGACTGCGCATTTTATCAACGTGATCCGCTCATATCCCGTTCACATTCGCATTGAGGGCCATATGGACAATGTTCCGATCCACACCGCTCGCTTCGACTCGAATTGGGAACTCTCGACAGCGCGCGCAACCGAAATGATTATCGCGCAATACGGCATCGCGCCGAACCGCCTTTCAGCGTCCGGCTATGGTGAGTATTGTCGCGTCGCGTCCAACGACACGCCGGGAGGTCGCGCACAAAACCGCCGCGTCGATCTTGTGCTTCTTAATCCGACCGCGCGGTCGTCGTACCTTCCTTGCCGCAGATTCTGACGGTCATGCCGCCCAATAAGACGCACTGAACCGACTCTTCTTTCTCCAGATGTTTGATTCAGGAGATTGGAGGCCGTTGCCGGTGCCATTGTGTGTGGTGCTGGAAGAGGTTCGCTATGTCGACTAGCGCGCGATCGTTGCGGGCGCGCGCTACGAATTGCAAGCCGATGGGCAAATTAGTCGCTGTGAATCCGCAGGGCACGCTGATCGCGGGTAAGCCGCAGAGATTGCCGATACCGCCGAGCGGATCGGCGAAGGCGAGTTCGGTTTCGAGATTCGCATCGAACTTTGTCGCCGGCACCGGCAGCGAAGGCGCTGCAATCACATCGAAATCGTCAAAGAGTTTATCGATGCGCTGCTGAAAAGTTTTCCGAATCTGCTGGGCCAAGACGTAATCGGAAGCCGAAAGCTGCTTGTTAACGTAGCCGCCGATTCGACCGAGTGGATCGGTCAGTTCAGCGGCGCGGCCTTCCTCGATGAATATCCGGAAGGCCGCGGCGCATTCGACCGACAGAATCGTACCGGCGGCAGTTTCGTACGGGCCATCCGGCAGCTTCGCGTCTGAGAGTGCCATTCCATTGTGTTCCAGTAGTTCAACCGCAGCCCGGGTCGAGGCGGCGATTTCCGGGGTCGGTTTTTGCCAGGCATTCGTCAGCCAACCGATTCGCAAGGGGGCGCGAGACAGGTGCTCTCCGGAGCGAATGCTGCGATCTCTTTCCATTGCTGGAACTGCATATTGAAAGGAAGCTTCGCCTTCGGGAAGGGAACTGCGGTCCAGCGGGTCATGGCCGGCAATCGCCGCGAGAACCATTGCGCAATCATCGGCGGAGCGCGCCAGCGGCCCGATCTTATCGAGAGAATATGCGCACGTCATCGCGCCATAGCGGCTCACGCGTCCAAACGTAGGCCGCAAACCCGAGACACCGCAGAATGCCGAGGGGCAAACGATTGAACCCCACGTTTCCGTTCCGATTGCAAAAGCGGCAAGCGCCGCCGACGCGATTGCGCCGGGTCCGCTCGATGAACCGCCGGTCCAATAGCCGGTATTCCACGGATTCATCGCAGCGCCTGTAAGCGAAGCCGACGCATAACGATAGCCCATGCCGCCGGCTAATTCGATCATTGCGGCTTTGCCGATCAGAATGGCGCCTGCCGCGTCGAGCTTCTCAACTACCGTCGCGTCGAAATTGAAAGTCTGGTTTCGAAAGGGCTGGGCGCCCCAGGTGGTCTTATAGCCCTTAACGGCGAGCAGATCTTTCGCGGCGTAAGGAATTCCGTGCAGCGGGCCACGGTAAGTCCCGGCGGCAATCTCCGCTTCTACGCGCCGTGCCTGGGCGAGCGCCAGATCGTGCGTAAGGGTGACATAGGCGTGCAGTCGCGGATCAAATTTCTCGCTGCGCGCCAGATAACTTTCGGTGAGCTCGATGGGGGAAATTTGCTTGGTACGGATGCGGTCACCCAGTTCGGTGACGGTGAGGTAAAGAACGTCGTCGCCTAACATGCGCCCCGCTCCATCAGCCTTTGCCACCAGCCACAGCGGCTTTTTTCAGCGAAGGGGCCGCGTCCGGATAAAGTTTCAAGACGTCGCCGGGCTGATCTGCGTTATTTGTGACGAAAAGCCGCATTGTATCGAGTGGTTTCTGCCCTTCGGTCAATAAGCGGCGCACCTCGAGCTTTTGCTGGTTCGAAAGCAGATTCGCGTATTGGCGGAGGACGGCGGCCACTTTCGCATCGACTTCGGCTTGACTAGCGGTAGTGAGCGCCGGTTCGGTTTCAGCCGACTGCGCAGCGGCGTCGGTCGAGAGCGATGCCGAAAATGCGGCCGACGCTGCGGCAATCGCGCCTCCCCGCGCGAAATCCCGCCGGGAAATTCGTCGCGGTTTTGGCACTCTGTTCATAAAAGCATGCATTTTTAACCGGAGACTATTGGAAAGCGCAGCCTACGCCACTCGCCCGATCGCGTCAATAAATTGCGCGACGAAACCAGGCTAAATTAACGGCCCATCGTGCTTCTTTGACGACATACTTCTGCCGTACCTCATTGACGCGCACGGCGCGGCGCTATGATCACTCCTGCGGCGCTTCAACCTGACGCCAGGCCCAGCCCGGAGCGCCGCGAAACATTTCCATCGTCCCTGTGTTTGACGCGTTGAAGCTGTGACAGTGAGGCCTGCACAACGCGGGCTCTGAGGAGAAAAGTTCATGAAGAATTGGATGATTCGTGGATTCCTATTGGGAGGAATGGTTCTGGCTCTGACGTTTTCGACGGCGGTTACTGCGTCTATGGCCGCTCCGAAGCCACAGCCCACACCTGCAGCGGCTCCTGCTCCACATCCGGAGATTCGGGCGGCGATTAATTCGCTTCAGCGCGCCAAGATGCACCTGCAGGAAGCCGACCACGATTTTGGCGGCCATCGCGTCGATGCAATCAAAGCGATCGATAACGCCATTGGCCAGCTTCAGATCTGCATGAAATACGATCGATAAGGCTCTTGGGCCAGCTTGCGGCACCCGACCTTGCTGGGGCGCCGCAGGCTGGTCTTACATTTCTTCTCAGTTATAGCCGTGCGGGCACTGAAACAATTCTTGGCCCCAGCGCGTGGAGGAGTCAGGCAGCAGCGATGGCGTTACTGAGCTGCCGCGATTTTAACCGTTTTCTGAGCGGCCGGCGAGCCCTGCTTCACTTCTTGGATGATTTTAGCGGCGAGATCCTTGCTGATCGCGCATTCGCTGTCGTTCATGCGGCACTCGGCGATTGTGAGGCCGCACCCGCATGTGCATTCTTCCGAGTTCATTCGCTTCAATGCGAGACGCTTTTGATCCGGCGTGAGACCTGAGAAATCAACGCCCGGCAGTTGCGTTGCTTTCGACGCGTTCTGCAGGAAAATCTGTCCGGTATCTTTAAAGTTCTCGACTTTCGCGTTCACCGGCAGATTCGCCAGCAGACGGATTTCCGTGTCGAAATCGTCTTCGCCGTAGAGGCCCATGTGCTTCTGCACAACGCGGCCGTTTGTGTTGAGCACGAACGTCGTAGGCAATGCGGGGACGCCCCCGTATTCGTCTACCAGCTTCTGGTCGGCCAAAACCACTGGATAATTAATGCCCAGTTCGGTGGCCACATCGTGAACATGCTTTACCTCGGCAGGAGTATCGGTCTCATCCATTGAGATGCCGATGATCTGGAGCTTATCTTTGTAGCGCTTCTGCAGATCAATCAACTCAGGGATTTCCAGCCGGCAGGGCGGACACCAGGTCGCCCAAAAGCTCAACAGAACGACTTTGCCGGGAAATGTGGTGGACGAAATCGTCTCGCCCGATAGGTCTTTCGCAGTGAATGGAGGCGCGAGGGCAGGGTCACTCGCGAACTTTACGATCAGAGGCGGTCCGGACGAAGAGACGGCTTTGATGGCCGTTGCACTGTTGCGGCGCATGTGGGCAGCAGCCATGCCGATCGCAAACACCGCGACGAAGGCCGCTACGCTTGCGGCGCTCAAGAGAATGATCGAGGATTTGCGCATTCCCGCTGTGCCTTCCTGATGACTATGACTCCATTATGGGGCAGAGCGTTAGCGGAGGCAATTCGCTAGGTGACACAAGTGCAAGCGTTCGGTTCCGGGACAGCGCTTCCCGATTTGATTTCGCAAGACCGGGACGGCTCGCTAATGTAGAAGTTAAGTTATTGAAAATAAAAGAGCGCCGGAAATTGAAAGAGGCCCGAAATTGGGCGATGAGTTTGCATACGACAGGGTGCGGTCGCGTTCCTACACGATCCGTGCTGCGAGTGCATGGGGAGGAAGGGGCCCATTCACAAAGTGGCTCGGGTCGTTACCACCTGCCTCTGAGAGGGAAGCAAGGATGGATGACCCCATGGTCCGGTCACGCCTAAGCCGGACCAACAAGGAACGCGACACGGGGGCTTTCGATCCCAAGCGAAGGCCCCCTTCTTTTTTTCTCGGGCGTGATTCGACTTGTACCGAGGCTCGCGAGCCAAGGCACATTCCTGGCTAGGCGCTCAGCCTGGCTATCTGATTCTAAATATCCCCGAGCATCCGCTCTTGACCCACAGTCCGTTACCATCGACGCCAAATGTGGACCCGCGAACGCAACGGGAACCGGAGGTCGTGGTTACGATTTCCGCTTGGCTGATGCCTCGGGACCCTGCGCAATAAGACTTGCCCCGTCCTTGCGGGTACGTGATTTGACGCCAACCGGCCTCTCCGCCCGGACGGCCGCGGCCGTACCACTCATCATGGCCGGATCCGAAGACTGCGATCGACGAAATGCGATCGTTCCAATGTTTGCCGGGGTAGCCCGCTAGAGGAAAATTCTTAAGGTTCGCAATACTCTGGCGCGTAATAGCGCTCATTCACCCGAAATTGGTATCATTGAAAATTCGCACGGAAGTAGAGCCGAAGATGCGAATTGACGAGATTTGATCGTTGAAACCACGAGGCAGCGAGTTATATCGCTGACCTTCGGACATGCAGAAGTAAACGTTTCTGAAGTCCGCGTCCTTGTAGAAACAAGCGCCACGGCCCGGCGGGCGGCCTCTTCCCCATTGGGGCGGAGGTGCATCCTTCCAATAACCTTGAGCCTGCGGTTGTGCGGTGGTGTTCTGCCACGACATAGACGGCGCAATCAGCAGAAACGCCACTGCAATTGGCAAAGTCTTTGCGAATGAACGGAACATGGTAGATGCCTCCCGCTTCGATTCTGCCTCTTCCGAAGAATATTTGGCGCACGGATGGGCACGCGCGTCTGTTTGTTATGCGTGGGGGACGCGGCGCAGCACGGGGATGCGCGCTTCGCGGAGGACGTGTTCGACGACGGTTTCGCGCAGGCGCGAGGCGTCGTAATCGAAGTGGAGGAGATTCGTCTTTTCGTCAAAGCGGAACTTCTGCAGGCCGTACGTATTGGCAAAATTCCCGAGCGCGCGGAATTGGTCGGGACGCAGTTTGTCCTGCAATTCGTAGGTAACAGTCATGAATGTCATGCGCGGAATTATAGCAGAGGAGCAGGCTGGCCGCAGGAGGGCTGCTTCATAGCTTGTGAATTCATCGCCCGCTACTTGTGCGTTTCGAGCTCGAGCTCTGGGTCGGTCCCGACGGGAGTGTCCGCGGCCTTCTTTGCTTCCGCGACTTCCTTTGCGACGGAAGGGACGCCCGAATCCTGCTCGAGCAAATCGGCGAGCTGAAGGCGTAGATTACCGGCGTTGGTTGCGTAAGAAAGCCCCGTATCCATATCGATGACACCCGCGCGGATCAGCTTCTCGATTTCATCGTCGAAGCACTGCATGCCCTCGTTTGAGCCGTCGCGCATCGCATCGAGCAGGGATTTGCCTTCGGATTCACCCTTTTGTACGTATTCGCGCGTCCGCAGTGTGGATTTGAGTATTTCGAAAACGGCAACGCGCCCATTGCCATCTCGTCTGCGGACGAGACGTTGAGAGACGATGAAGCGAAAGCTTTTTGCCAGGCGCATACGGACAGCCGCCTGATCGCTCAATGAAAATGAACCGACGATGCGCTCGACGGTCTTTGACGCGTCGATTGTGTGAAGAGTTGAGTACACAAGGTGGCCCGTTTCTGCCGCTTCGAGTGCCACTTCGATGGTCTCGCGGTCACGCATTTCGCCCACGAGGATGAGTTTCGGCGCCTGCCGCAGCGCCGCACGCAATGCGAGCGCGAAATTAGGGGTATCGGTGTGCAGTTCGCGCTGGTGCACCGTAGCCTTTTTGTGGGAATGGATAAACTCGATGGGGTCTTCGATCGTGATAATGTGGCAGGCTTTCTCTTGGTTGATTTTGTCGACGAACGCCGCGAGGGTCGAAGACTTGCCGCTGCCGGTCGGCCCCGTAACGAGGACGATGCCGGGCCGCAGTTCGGCCGCCTCAGCAAGCTGCGCGGGAATCTTGAGCGACTGAAAATCCGGTACGTTACTGGCGATCACCCGCATCACGATGGCGCAGCTGCTGCGTTGTGTGAAGATGTTCACGCGGAATCGCGAAATCTTGGGCAGACTGTAGGAAAGGTCGCACGAGCCTTCGTTCTTCAGCTTTTCTACGGCATGATTATTCCGCCCGATGAGGTCAGCCGCGATACGCGCGGTGTCCTCCGCGTCCAGTATCCCCACGCCCGTAATTTTGAGCTGCATCAGCTGGCCGCTCACCTCTACCTGGGGGGCGCGGCCCGGTGAAAAGATCAGGTCGCTTGTGTTTTTCGCGGCGCGCAGCATGGTCGCAATCAGATTTGCGGTGGGGACGGCCGCCTTGGTGTCGCTGGTCGCCACGCCGGTATTCGGCATATCCATCGGTGCCCTCCTGGGTTCGTGCGGGGCGGTTATGCTGATGCGCTTACCGGAGGCTGATGCGAAGGGAATTGCTCTGCCGCGTCCGTATGCCCCAACCAATTGCCTAAATAGATTACGATGCGATGAGGTTCGGGGGTGTTCCCGAATTACACCCCCGTGCCCATGGCAGCAATAGGCCTGCTAGCCAGTCCGGTACTTGGCGCGCAGAATTACAGTATTGTCCGTTAGTTACCGTCTTCCATTCGGCCGCCAATCGGGAGTAGGATGGCAATGAATGGCGCCGGAAATTCTGAAAGACGCCTTCGGCGGTGCGCGATGCGACTGAGTCGGTCAACGCCATGTGTTCTTGCCATTTTCGCATGTGCCGTCTGCGCCTCTGCGCAGTCAGCTTCGGTCTCTTCGCCGAATGATGCGTCGGGGGGTTCCGCCGATGCTGTCTCAAACGCGAGCGCATCGGTAGGGACTTCGGACGCGTCTATCGGATCGTCCTCCACGAATGGCGGCATGCCCGGAAACAACAGTCCGGGCTCGTCCTTACGCACCGATCCCTATTCCCCATTCGATGCGAGCAGCAGCTTAAGTAGCCTCCGGCGCATGATGTATGAAGATACATCCCCCCAACTGACAGTGTCTGCGATCGATTCGATCAATCAGGAAGACTGCGGCACCTGGACTCAAGTGGGTGTTCACAGCGCTACTGTGAGCATGGTTCGCCTTGAGGTGCCGGGGAAAGCCCGTGGTATCTACCAGAAGGCCTGCGGCGAACTGAAGAAGAAGAAAGTGGACGATGCTCATCGCGATGCAGAAAAGGCTCTTGCCGACGATCGTGACTATCCGGCCGCATGGGTTCTGCTGGGAGAGCTTTATTACAATAGCAGCGACATGAGTCAGGCGCGCGAAGCATGTTCGAAGGCCTCGCAAATCGATCCCGGATATGTGGCCCCATATCTGTGCCTTGCCGCCATCGCGGATCGCCAGCAGGATTGGGATCAGGCCCAGAAGCTCTCTGATGAAGCGCTTCAGATTACTCCTCTTAAAAATTCATTTGCGTTGTATTACAGGGCTGAAGCAGCCTTTCACAAGCAGGACCTTCCCGGCGCCGAAAGAAGCGCGCTGGACGCAGCGGGCGCCGACACAAGTCATCAGCTCCCTGAAATTGACTTGCTTCTGGCGCGAATCTATTCGGCTATGAAAAAATCGGATGAAGCCGCAGCGCGGGTGCGCAAGTATCTAAAGTTCTCCCACGAGCCTGACGGTCCGGCTGCGGTCAGCGCCCAGCTTGCCGCAATTTCAAACGGTACAAACGCCAGTCAAGCAAAATAGAAAGTTTCTGTGTTGCTGGGTCATCCGGAGTCGCCTTCCGCAGCATTCCCGATACGATTCTTCATTCCAGTACTTTGAAACTCTGGCAGAGCCTGCGAACAGGCGAACTGCTCGCTGCATCCGTCGGTTCAATCTTTACTTTGAGGCGATGCTTGTTGGCGTAGCGGAACTCGCATCAGCCGTGGTCTGCCGTCGCAGGCTCTTTATGAGCTTTTTTGCGTCCGCGGTGTATATGTCATGCGGAACCTGGTCGACGAACTTCTGCAACGTGTTGAGTGCTTCGGTAGGCCGGCCGAGGGCGGCCAGCGATTGGCCGAGCAGAAATGCTCCGTCGGTGGCCGTGCTTTTGTTAATTTTTATAACCTCGAGCGCCTCGGTTCTACACTTTTTATAAAGACCAAGATTGAAATAGGTGATGCCGAGGAGCCAATGAGCGAATTTGCTCCGGGGCGCAATATCGACCGCGTGTTCGAGCGGGCCCTCGGCGGCGGCGAAATTTTGCTGCAAGATGCCGAGTTCGCCTGCTTCGATCAGGGCGTTAAAATTATCCGGGCCGAGCGAGGTAGCGCGGTCAACGTAATATTCGGCTTCCGGCAGATTTTTTTCCGCGAGGTAAAGCTGCCCTAGGGCGCTGTTCACATTCGCGTCACCGGGCGCGAGCTTGTATGCGGCTTCGAGATGCTTTTGAGCCTCATCGAATTTCTGCGTGTCGATTGCCGCGAGCCCCTGAGTGAGATCTTCTCTTGCTTTCGGTGCAAGCAGGGCGCCCATTGCGCCGACGGCGGGCGACGGGTCCGGCGAAGTCTCGAGCGTGACGCTAGCATCCGCCTGCGCACCTTCAAACAGCTCGATCTCGGCGCTGCCGTCCTTGAAACCAGGCACTTGCACTGTGACGACATAATCTCCGGATGGCACGGAATTAAAAGTCGCGATGCCGTTGTCGCAGATCGTTTGTTGAATCGCGACAAGGCTATCTTCGGAGGATAAGACAATGTGTGCCGGCACAGAAAGGAGTTCGCCGTCAGCGGTGTACACGCTTACACTAAGGGTTGCACGGCCGAAACCTCGCTCGAATTGAGCGGAAACCGCTGTAGCGAACGACAGCACTGCGGCAATGGTCAAGAGTCCACAAGTATAAATGAGCGGAAATTTTGGCTTGAGACTGTTCCGAATCGGAAGAATTTGCGAGCGGTACATCGGTTCTGCCTTTGCTGCGCGGTGCGCCCTAAATTTTCTTCAGGTTAGGGGCAGGGCCCGCTGGGGTCAACCAAGGCAACACCGTATAAGCGAGGGAAAATGCTCGGATTTGCAGCGGATAAGGAAGGTAGAAGTAGCGGTCAATAGATTCCAAGCCGGATGTCTAATGGATGCGGCAGTTGCACGGAAAGAGTACGCCCGTAGTCGCCAAGCGTCACGCGATACTCTTCTGCGGGTCCAATATCGCGATCGCTCCACGCCGTACTCGGAATCATGCGAGACGCCGTTGCAAGGTCATCGCTCTCAAAATCGTCTCCCGCTGCATGAAGATCGGTGGGGAAAACGACATAGACGCGCTTTGCCTTCGTATCCAGCAGAAGATACCGTCGCCCGAGCAATACCAATACGAAATTGGACTGTTTCTTTTTCTCAACCTGCAGAACATTCCATTTGAGAGGCACTTTGTCGTCGAGCTTCACCTGCGCGCCGTCGACGGGCTTCCAGTGGAAATCGTGCGCATCGTCCGCCCGGGCAATCACCGGCGCGAAAAATGCGACCGCAACAAGCGCACAAGTAACAAGAAAACGAAGTGAGCACCGATTTCCGTCATGCTGGTGGGAATGGTCCATCAAGAAAAGATTACAACAGATGGCGGTTTTTGTCCGTCGCGCCAGATTCGCGGCGAGGGTCCGGCAAATCGGCACCCGCGCTACGCCCCGCCCGATTGTTCAACCTCGCCTAGCGATTTGTCGAGCAGATGGAAGGCTTCGTCGACATCGGATTTCGAGATATTCATGGCCGGGCCAAGGCGAACGACGTTGCCGTATAGCCCGCCGCGTCCGATCAGCAAGCCACTTTCGCGCGTGCGTTCGAGCAGTTGCAGCGTCTCCGTGGGTGCGGGCTCCTTGGTCTGCCGGTCGCGGACTAATTCAAGCGCTTGCATCATCCCCATGCCGCGAACGTCCCCGATAAGCGCATGTCTTTCCTGCAGTTCTTCCAGCCGCGTGCGAAGATAATCTCCCACGATGCGCGTATTCTCACGAAGATTTTCCTCTTCAATGATTTCGATTACGGCGCGCGCCGCGACTGTCACAACCGGATTTCCGCCGAATGTCGAAATCGCCGAACCCTGGAATTTTCCGGCCAACTCAGCCGTGGTTATCGTTGCACCAATCGGCAAGCCGTTCCCCAGGCTCTTGGCGCAGGTAATGATGTCCGGCGTCACTTCCCAATGCTCGATTCCAAACCATTTCGTGCCGGTGCGTCCAAATCCGGTCTGGACCTCATCCGCGATAAACACTCCGCCGTAGTTTTTCACGATGCGGTAGACAATCTTGAAATATTCCGGCGGCGGCGTAATGAAGCCTCCGACGCCCTGGATAGGTTCGGCGATAAAGGCGGCGATGGTGCCGCTCGTGGCGGTTTGAATTGTGTTCTCTACATCCTGGGCGCAAGCGACGCCACAATCCGGATATTTGAGGTGCAGCGGGCAACGGTAGCAGTACGGGCTAATCGCGTGTGCGACTCCAACGCTAACCGTTCCAGCTTTCCGCCACGAGGAAATAGCAGTCACGCCGCGCGCCAAGCTTGACCCGCCGGAATATGCCTGCCGAAGCGCTACAATATCGAAGCTCGGACTGGCCATCCGCGCCAAAAGAATCGCCGCTTCATTCGCTTCCGTGCCCGACGGCGTGAAATAGCTCTTCTGCAGGCTCCCCGGTGTGATCTGCGCCAGCTTTTCCGCGAGCGCTACGATTGCCTCGGTCGGATAAAGCGTTGAAGTGTGAACGAGTCTTCCGGCCTGCTCTTGAATCCGCGCGGTGACCTTTGGATTGCAGTGGCCCACTCCAACGGTCAATATGCCGCCAAAAAAATCGAGGTATTTCTTGCCGTCCGCGTCCCAGACGTATTGCATCGAGGCACGATGGGGAACCAGTGGGCGCTTATAAAAATTCACCACTGCTGGCCACAGGTATTCGCGATGTTTGCGGATCACTTCTTCGCCGCTGGTGTTGTGCTGTTGGGGGTGGTTCATTTATTGGGAGCGCTCGCTCGGTCTCGTAGGGCCCACCTGGAGCGCGACGAGTGTACCTCGCTGCGTTTGCGGCAGGCAAGCGTGCGACCCCCTAGCTGCCCCCTAGCTGCTGGAAATAGCCGATATATTTCTCAGCAAGGGTAGGGACTTTCACCCAGTTCCTTTATAATCACGGCCGACGGTCCTTGGGTGGCATAGGAGCAATGCTCCGAAACCTTAAACGCGCGCTTAGGCGGGTCTTCCCCAACTGCATCATCATCGGTCAAGCCATCGCGTTTAATATGTTCTGCGCTTTCTTCCCCCTGCTCCTTCTTGCCATTGGTCTCCTCGGCGAGACATCCGTCTTTCGCGAGGCTCTCCGCGAGATTCCGCAACACCTCGTGCTGATTCTGCCTCCAGGCACCACGGACGTAGTCTCAGCCTACTTTGTGCGCACGACGCTTTATCCGTGGCGCTGGATTGTGCTTGGCACCGGCGGAACGCTCCTCGCCGGCACGCAAGTTATGGTTGGCTACATCGAAGCATTCCGCGTGATTGAAGGCGATCTTTTTCGCCCTCCTTACCTTTTCCGTCAGCTTAGAGCGCTGGGGCTGTTGTGCCTCACGATTGTGCCGAT
The DNA here is from genome assembly GCA_963753205.1 of uncultured Acidobacteriota bacterium. Taxonomy (GTDB): domain Bacteria; phylum Acidobacteriota; class Terriglobia; order Acidiferrales; family UBA7541; genus Palsa-295. The sequence continues at coordinate 87,627 of CAVWBL010000020.1, forward strand.
GCTGATCGTCGTTACGATGACTGTGTTCGGGAAATCGATGCGAGTGTGGATTGGCGAGCATATCGCTTCTGCTTATGTTTCCCGCGAGCTGGAGATCGCGATGCAGGTAGGCTTTACGTTTTTACTGGCCATGGCGGTGCTCGTGGTCCTGTATCGTCTCGGTCGGCCCGATCATCCTAATTATGTCAGCTTGATTCCCGGAGCGGCCGTTGCGTCCGTATTGTGGTGGGCTGTGGATATTATTTTCGGCTGGTATGTGCGCGTGATGCCTTATACGACCGTTTATCGCGGCCTTGCCGGAGCGATTGGTTTGTTGCTTTGGATGTTTTTTACGGCGCTCATCGTCTTGATCGGTGCAGCGTACAACGCGGAGTATCGTGAATCACACCAGGCGGCGACTGCGTCGCCCGCAAGCTCAATCGTAATTCCGCAGCCCGAGGGCGTCTATCGAGTAGGAACGAAGTCGGCCGACGTTCCTTAAGAAGCAGCTATGAACGACATTCACGTCCAATGCCACGCCGGTTACCGAGCTGACGAAAGGCCTTTGCGCTTCGCCATTCGCGATCACTTCTTTGATGTTCGCGAAGTAGACGGCCAATGGTACTCGCCCGCTGCCACCTATTTCCGCGTGCTCGCGGACGATGGGAATTACTATGTTCTTCGCCACGATGAAGCTCAAGACTGCTGGACGCTTGACGGATTCCGTGCGACACGGCATTGATCGCTTCCTTTGTGTGTTGCGGAAGTTTGAAATGAGAGAGGAAATACCTGTACGTCCGTGTAGGGTTATTATCCGACAAGCCGCAAGCCGCAACTTTCCGTTTCTCGCAGGGTTAAGATGAATCATGAAGAAGCAAGGCAAAACTTCGCGAGGCTCGAACAGCCGCCGACGGACACATCGCTCCGTTAGGCCTGCCAAGAGGCAGACGAAGCGTTGGATGTTTATCGCGTTCGTTCTGGCGTGTGCCACTGCCGCCGGCATCCTGCTCGCAACGCACGCGTCCGCTGCGCCGCCGAGAAATTCGGGTGCGGCTACATCCCAGCCCGCCGCGGACGACGGCGGCAAGATAGCGCTCGACAAGAAATTCAAGGGAAACCTTCCGATCACTGAGCTCACCGAAGACCAGGCGATCTTGCACGCGCTCAATCGTCTGGCTTACGGTCCGCGCCCGGGCGACGTAGAGCGCATCCGGCAAATCGGGCTCGAAAAATGGATCGACGAGCAGCTCCATCCCGAATCGATTGACGATTCGGCTCTAAACGAGCGACTGGAGCAATATCCGACCCTCAAAATGTCTTCGCAGCAGCTCCTTTCCGCGTATCCAGCTCCGAATCAGGCGGCGAAAAAGGAAGGCGAAACGAAGCAGGATTATAAAGAACAGATGGCGGAACAGCGCCGCGAGGCCGTTGCCAACGCACGTTCGCAGCAGATGATGGATGGCGACAACTCAAACGTGAGCAACGGCGAGATGCAGCTCGCGCGCATTCAAGGCCCAGAACGCATCGTGGCCGAGCTTTCAATGGCTAAGATGGATCGCGCCATCTACAGCAACCGCCAGCTCGAAGCGGTGATGGAAGATTTCTGGTTCAACCATTTCAACGTCTACGCCGGCAAAGGGGCCGATCGCTGGTTCCTGACTTCCTACGTGCGCGACACGATTCGCCCGCACACGATGGGCAAGTTTTCGGATTTGCTGCTCGCCACCGCGAAGAGTCCGGCGATGCTCTTCTTTCTAGACAACTGGATGAGCGTCGATCCAACGGCTTTCCAGAAAGCGCAACGCGAAAACGAGATGCGGCGCGCGCAACGCGCCCGGTACGGCGGCATTTTTGGGCCGTATCCTGGGATGGGCATCCCACTGCCTCCGGCCGCCGGCCAGCAGCAGAATCGCACCGGAGCCGCAAAACAGCAGGACCGCGGGCTCAACGAAAATTACGGCCGCGAGGTAATGGAGCTTCACACCATCGGCGTCGACGCCGGCTACACCCAGCAGGACGTGATCCAAATGGCGGACACGCTTACCGGCTGGACCATAAAGGAACCCCGTCGCGACCCCGAATTCTTTTTCAACGATCGCTGGCACGATCAGCAGCCGAAGGTCGTGATGGGCCACAAATTTAACTATGGTGGCCAAAAAGACGGCGAAGAAGCGCTGAAAATGCTCGCGAGCGATTCTCATGCTGCGCACTTCATCTCGACTGAGTTGGCCCGCCACTTCGTTTCAGATGATCCGCCGCCCGCACTCGTCGATCGCATGGCCGAGACGTACACGGAAACTGGCGGAGATGTCCGCAGCGTGCTGCGCACGATGATTTATTCGCCCGAATTCTGGTCAAAAAATGCCTATCGGGAGAAGGTGAAGACGCCGTTTGAGCTCGTGGCAAGCACGGCACGCGCTCTCGATGCCAACGTGACGGTTTCTCTTCCGCTCGTGAACTGGGTCGGCCGCATGGGGGAGCCGCTCTTCCAGTGCCAGCCGCCCACGGGCTATTCGGATAAGGCGCAAACCTGGGTGAACACGGGAGCGCTGCTCAACCGCCTGAATTTCGCGCTCGGCTTTGCGACGAACCGCGTTGCCGGCTCGACGGTCGATCTGCACGCAATGTTTGGCGACGAAGCTGCGAAAGATCCGGAAATGGCGCTTTCAAAGGCCTTGGATCTGTTCCTCGACGGACAAGTTGCAAAGAGCACACGCGATACGCTCGAAGAACGCTTGAACGATCCGCAGATTTTGCAGGCGACGCTCGATGATCCCGTGAAGCAGGTGAACGAAGGCCTGCTCGCCGGGCTCGTGCTAGGCGCGCCCGAGTTTCAGCGCCGCTAGTGTTCGGCACCGGTGTTGCTCGGGTTCTTTTTAACGATCGTCATCCTGAGGGAAGCGAAGAATCCCTCTTACGCTTTTCTCTAATTCGCAGGCGCAGTAGAACGGAGCACTTATGAACATTTCCCGCAGATATTTCATGAAGGGCGGTGGGATCGCCATGTTGGGCATGGCGTCTCTGCCGGCATTTTTGCAACGCGCGGTAGCGGAACTTCCATCTCCCGGCAAAAAGAAGATGGTCGTCCTCTTTCAACGCGGCGCGATGGACGGTCTCAACGTCGTCGTCCCTTTCGGTGAGCCGAATTACTATAATTTGCGCCCGACGATCGCGATTCCGCAGCCAAGCCGCGGCGGCCAGGACGCTGCGATCGATCTCGACGGCTTCTTCGGCCTCCATCCAAGCCTTGCTCCGCTCCAGCCGCTCTTTCAGAGCAATCAGCTTGCGATTGTTCAGGCCGTCGGTTCTCCCGATCCCACGCGCTCGCATTTCGACGCGCAGGACTTCATGGAATCCGGCACGCCCGGCGTGAAATCCACCGAGGACGGCTGGTTGAATCGCGCGCTCCAATCCGCGCCCGAGCCGGAATCGTCTCCATTCCGTGCCGTCGCCTTCGGCCCATATCTCCCGCGTACACTGCAAGGTACTGCGCCCGCAGTTGCGATCCCCGACTTGAGCCAGTTCAAAATGTATGGCCCGCAGCAAACGATCGAAGGCGGCTTCGAAGCGATGTACGCGCAGACGGTCGATCAGGCGATGCGCGGAGTCGGCACCGAAACGTTCGAAGCCGTCGATCAGTTGAAAAAGATCAATCCAGCCTCTTATCAGCCTGAAAACGGCGCGCAATATCCCACGAGTCGCTTCGGCAAGAGCCTCATGGAAATTGCCGAACTCTTCAAGGCGGACGTCGGCCTCGAAGTCGCCTTCCTCGATAGCGGCGGCTGGGATCACCACGTCAACGAAGGCGGCGTGCAAGGCCAGCTTTCAAACCTACTGCGCGATTTAGGGCAGGGAATCGCCGCATTCCATCAGGACATGGGTGATCGCATGGGCGACGTTGTGTTCGTCAGCATGTCCGAATTCGGACGCACCGCTCACGAAAATGGCAACCGCGGCACGGACCACGGCCACGCCAATTGCATGTTCGTGATGGGCGGCGGCGTGAAGGGCGGCAAGGTTTATACGCGTTGGCCGGGCATGGAAGACGGCCAACTTCATGACGGCCGCGATCTCGCCGTCACGACCGATTATCGCAGCGTCCTTGGCGAGATCATGGCGAAGCACCTGGGCCAGCGCGATCTGAAACCTGTGTTCCCGGCATTTGCAAATGACCCGCGCCAGTTCCTTGGGCTTGTGAAGACCTAAATGCCATCGTCCCAGGGCTTAATCTGGCAACGAACGTAGCGCCCTCAACAATCGATCGCAGTTCTGCAATCGCGGTCGGATCTTGCCATCCGGGACAGTTCACCTCTGGATCCAGTTGGTAGGCACGCTTTCTATAAAAATCCACTTGTTTGTTGCGTTGTGGTGTATCCACAAAATCGTTCCACTCCTGTGCGTAAGACTGCACCCCTCCAAGAATCGCTCGATGACTTGCGCGGCTTCGTCTCCGCTCATGTTTGGTTTCCACATCAACTTTTGCCTCAAAATGGTTCAGACTGAATTATGATACACGCACAGAAAACGATGAGAATCGCATATGCAACCGTTCTTTCACTGGCCGTTTTGGTCACGGTTAATGCCAGTCAAGTGTCGATCCCTAAGTCTGACGGCACACTGCAGACTACTGGCGGCAATTGGCAACTCACCTGGTCTGACGAATTTAACGGGCCAAACGGCTCTGCACCCGACCCCACGAAGTGGACGCTCGTCACGGGCGGCAGCGGCTGGGGCAATGACGAGCTGGAATATTACACATCGCGTCTCGAGAATGCGCACATCGAAGACGGCAATCTCGTCATCACCGCGCTGAAGGAGGATTACACAGGCGCGAAAGGCCTTACGCGCAATTACACTTCCGCTCGCATGCAAACCATGGGCAAATTCGCGCAGGCCTACGGCCGGTTCGAAGCACGAATCAAAATTCCGTACGGGCAGGGAATCTGGCCCGCATTCTGGATGCTCGGCGCGGACATGCCTACCGCGCACTGGCCCGGCGCGGGCGAGATCGACATCATGGAAAATATCGGTCGCGAGCCGGGCACGGTTCACGGAACGATCCATGGCCCGGGATATTCCGGCTCGAAGGGAATCGGCGCGCCGTACTTTTTACCTGCAGGCCGTTTCACCGACGAATACCATCTCTTCGCAATCGAATGGGAGCCCAACCAGATACGCTTCTACGTTGACGATCACGTGTACGAAACGCGCACGCCCGCCGATCTTCCGCCGGGCACAAAGTGGGTTTACGACCATCCGTTCTACATCCTGCTGAACTGCGCCGTAGGCGGCCGCTGGCCGGGAAATCCCGACGCAACATCTACGTTTCCACAAAAAATGCTGATCGATTACGTCAGGGTATACAAGAAGGCGCCCTAGACCCGCACCATTCGGCTTATCTCCACTACCTGTGTTCCACAATCGTGGCGCAGCCAGCCAGCCTCCGAATTCTGGCGAAAATCCGTTATTCGTGATGCAAGGACTGCGTAGGCAACAGCTTGGCGGCGCGATTTGCAGGCAAATAACCGAAGATGAGGCCGGTCGCACAAGAGATGACAAATGCCACGAAAACCGATGTCCACGAGATCGGCAGCGTAAAATCGCCAATATCGGCGAGCTGAATCGCAAAATTGGCCAGCGCTGGAATCGTCACCGCGATTCCCACGCCGATAGCGGCTCCCACGCCACTGATGATGAGCGCCTCGATCAGAAATTGGAAACGAATGTTGTCCTGCCGCGCGCCGATTGCCTTGCGAATCCCGATTTCGCGCGTGCGTTCGGTTACGGTGACGAGCATGATGTTCATAATTCCAACGCCGCTGATGACGAGCGCGATCAGCGAGATCAAAATCAGAAAAATAGTAAGCGCGGCTGCAATGTCGCGCGCCGTGTTCACGATTCCCGACAAATTTTGCGCCTCATACTCGGCCTCTGGCCGGTGGCGGTCGCGCAGCACTTCCGCTACTTCGCTTGTGACCGTCTCGACGTCGCTCGTCTGGTCGGCTTTGGCGTAGAGCCGGTCGAAAAAGTCCGTTCCTGTGTAATAACGAATCACTGGGAAGGGGACAATCACGGAGCGCGCGGTCAAGCCGGAGTCTCCGAAAAGGCTCGAGCGCTCGTGAAAGACGCCAATGATGTTGAAATGCAGTTCGCCGATGCGGATATCCTTGCCCACCGGGTCGTCGGCGGGAAAAACGAGTGCCGCGAGACCCGTTGTGATCAGGCAGAGCCTGTTCTGCGACGCGAGATCGTCCGGAGTGAAATAGCCGCCGCGATCTACGATGAGGTTGCGAATTTGCTGGTAGCCATCGGTGACGCCGACGAGATCGACGGGATAAGGACTGCCGTTCGCGATCACCGTCATCTGGATCGTTCGCGTGCCCGCGACTTCTACGGCGTTGGGAATGTTCGCTTTCAGGGCTTGAAGATCGCCATTGGATATCTCGTCCTGCAAAGCCGCCGGCGCGCCCGTTCCCGGATCGACTCTGTCCGCGTAAACGATATTTGCGCCGACTCCTGCGATCTGGCCGAGAATATAGCGCCTGCCCGCCAGTGCAATCGTCACGACGAGGACTACGCATGCCGTTCCAATCACGACGCCGAGCATCGTGAGTATTGCGCGCATCCGGTTGCTCACGAGCGCGTCCCAGGCCAGCTTCCAGTTTTCAGGATCGCAAATCTGCTTGTTGCAGCGGGAAACGATGTCTGCGGTAAAGCCTCGGCGGCTCGCGTGTGACTCGGCGCTCATGGTGGGGCATGCAACCCCGTTCAGCTGAGCGCAGTATAAAGGCAATCGGGCGCGGAACGGTACGCATAAGATTTTAGAGCGCGGAGCTCATCTCGCCTTACCCGCGGATCGCGATTGCGGAAATTATGCCGTTCTCCACCGGGTTGCATGGGCTTTTGCTATAATCCGACCCATCCTTATGGACTTCGATCACCTCATCACTTTTTTGGAGATTGCCAAGCAAGGTAGTTTCTCGAGGGCGGGGCAGAAGCTCTACCGCTCGCAGCCGGCCGTCAGCGCGCAGATTCGCCAACTCGAGCAGGAATACGGGCAAAAGCTTTTTGACCGCGTGGGTAAGTCAGTAAGGCTCACGGTAGCCGGCGAAACGCTTCTTGAATATGCGGGTCGCCTTCTTACGCTTCGCAATGAATCCTTGCGCGCCGTGGCGGACCAATCCGCAACGCCACGTGGTTCGCTGGCCATCGGCGCAAACGAGGCGACTTGCCTCTACGTCCTTCCGAATATCTTCTCCGAGTATCAACGGCGCTTTCCCGCCGTCCAGATCAGCATCTACCGCAATTTCAGCCATAAAGTGCTGGAGAAAATTGAGGACGGCACGGTGGACGTCGGCATTGTCACGCTGCCGGTGAAATCGCCGAGCCTCAAGGTTCATTCGATCTTCCGCGACCGGTTAGTGCTTATGGTTGATCCGCAGAACCCGCTCGCGAAGCTCAAGAGCGTCAAAATGAGCGATATCCTCGACCAATCGTGGATTTTTCCGAAGACAGGATTCATGCGCCAGGTGCTTGATAAGCAGTTTCGTCCGTTCCGCGCGCAGTTGCGAATCACGATGGAGCTTCCGAGCGTCGGCATGATCAAGCGTTTTGTGGCGGCCGGCTTGGGCGTTTCCGTCATTAGCGAGAAGTTCGCTCAAGATGAACTAGCGGCGGGGCAGGCGAAGCTGATTCCCATCTCGGATATGGATGTTTGGCGCGAGTTGGGGATCGTTTACCGGCGCGACCGGACGCTGCCGCGCTCGGCGTCGGTATTTATCGCGTTAGCCCGCGACGGCGTCGCTGCGTCAAGCGACGGCAGCTTGGACGGCAAGATAGTTCAGCGTCGGTAATTGGTTTTAGCGCCGCTTCTTTGGCGGACACTACTTCCGGATTAACACATGAAATCTCCAGATTCCTCTCGTGCTTTTCGTGTCGGCATCGCCGGACCTGTCGGTTCGGGCAAGACGGCTCTCGCCGATTGTCTAAGCCGACAGTTCTCTCCACGGCTCAATCTTGCGGTCGTCACCAACGACATTTACACAAAGGAAGACGCGGAATTCCTGCTTCGCCAAGGGACGCTTCCCGCCGAGCGCATTCGCGGCGTGGAAACGGGCGGCTGTCCGCATGCCGCGATCCGCGAAGATGCTTCGATGAATCTCCAGGCCATCGCCGAACTGGAAGATAGTTTGCCTGGGCTGGAGCTGGTGTTCGTCGAAAGCGGCGGTGACAATCTTTCTGCGGCATTCAGTCCGGAGCTTGTCGACGTGTGGATTTACGTGATCGACGTGGCGGAAGGCGACAAGATTCCTCGCAAAGGCGGACCAGGCATCACCCGCTCCGACCTGCTCGTAATCAACAAAATCGACCTGGCGCCCTATGTTGGGGCTTCGCTCGAGGTGATGGAGCGCGATTCGAAGAAAATGCGCGGCGAGCGTCCCTTCTTTTTTACAAATTTGCGCGGTGGCGAAGGTCTGGACCGCGTTGCTGAGTGGGTCGAGACGAAGCTTGCTGAGCCTCGGCGGTCGCTGATCGATGCGCACGCTCCTTATGTCGGAGTTCCGCACACCCACGGCGAGGGTCACAGCCATTCGCATGCCCACGATCACAGCCATAGTCATTCAGACGAGCACGGCAAGGCCCACGGCCACTCGCATTGATCGCACCCTGATTTTGGCTCTGAAACCCTCATGAGTGAACACGTGAGACCAGAAGAGGATGCGGCCTCCCTCGCTGAGCTTCGCCTGTTGCATCTTGCCGATTCTGCGTTCCCGATAGGCGCTCTCGCGCACTCGTTCGGATTAGAGACACTGGTCGACTCAGGGGCATTGACGGTCGCGGACTTACCTGCGTTTTTCGAGGGCTATCTGGAGGAAGCGGGTGTCCTCGAAGCCGCGTTCTGCCGCGAAGGGAATAAGCTTGCTCGGCAGTCGGCAGAAAGTTTTCGCCTGGATCGATGGCTGGAGGGTAACGACCGGCTCAGCGCACTGAAGCCGGGGCGCGAAGCGCGCGCAGGAAGTACCGTGCTCGGCGAAAACCTGCTGACTACCGCACTCGCGGTGGAGAACTTGCCTGTCGTGCGGCACGCATTAGAAGCGGCGCGCGAACTCCGCGATGGCCGGCGAACGTCTGTCCACCACAGCCTTGCATTCGGCATGGTTGCGGGAGCGCTGGGCGTTGCTCCGGAACGTACGGCGCGGGCCTTTTTGCACCAGTCACTGGCGAGCCTTGTGTCCGCATGCCAGCGCTTGATGCCGTTGGGGCAAACCGGCGCCACGCGCATGTTGTGGAATTTGAAGCCGGCAATACTCAGCGCCGCCACCCGCAGCGCGGAATGCAGTGTCGAAGAGGCGTGCTGCTTTACGCCGCTGGTTGATTGGGGCGCGATGGAACATACGGCGCTGACCACGCGCCTCTTCATAAGCTAGCTATATGACCAGCGCGTTTATCCTGAAGCAATCGGAGCCAAACCGTGCCCGGCAAGGCATGGAGGCGAGGCTCGCGCTGGATTTCCAGCAGGAAGTCGCGAGCGGCGTCACACGCCTTTCCGCCAGCACACAGGAGCCACCGCTGCGAGTCGTCCGCGCCTTTGCCCGTGAAGACGGCTCATCGCTGGCACATCTTCACAATGTGTCAGGCGGCATTCTCGGCGGCGATCGTCTCTTTCTTAATGCCATCCTTGGTACCCGAGCACAGGTGCTGATCACTACGACGGGCGCGACACGCATCTACAGGCCGCGCACCATTGCCGCGCCCGCCGAGCAACACAACAAAATCGAGATTGCCGAAGACGCGATCCTCGAGTATGTACCTGATCAGATCATTCCGTATCGCGACGTTCGGTTCTCGCAACATTCCGAAATTCGCCTCGCCAAGGGCGCCGGGATTTTCTGGTGGGAGATTCTTTCGCCCGGCAGGGAAGCGCGCGGCGAGGTCTTCGAGTACGAATGCGTGAACCTGAGCATCGATATATTTGCGTCGGGCCGCCTGATCGCTGCCGAACGCACCCGGCTCGAGCCGAAGCGTCGCGCGATCAGCTCGCTAGGGCGCTTAGCCGGCTTTCGTTATTGGGTGAGTTTCTATATTTGCCGTGTAGGAGTCGATTCGGCGCGATGGCTGGCGGTTGAGAATGAACTGCGTGAAAGGGCTCGATTGTTGGCATCGCCTGCCGAAGCGCTTTGGGCGATCAGCACGTTGCCGGCGCACGGCATCGCGATTCGCGGCCTTGCGCGCAGCAATCACGGTATTTTAGACGCGCTGCACTCTTTCTGGCGCGCCGCGAAAACCGCCCTCTACGGCAATGAACCGATGCTGCCGCGCAAGGTGAACTAACAGAATCGAAGTTTCGGGAGTTTTGCCGAATGCCATCCAACCGCAAAATCATCGTCCTGACTAACTGCGGATCGGCCAAAGAGGCTCGCCGCATCGCCAAAGCTCTTGTGGACCGGCGATTGGCCGCTTGTGTAAATACGGTGACCGCCCCCATCGAGTCTGTTTATCGCTGGAAAGGCAAAGTCGAGAAGGCGAAAGAGTATTTGTTGCTTATCAAGACTTCGCGTGCGCGCTTTTCCGCCGTGGAACGCGCGATTCACGAATTGCATAGCTACGAGGTACCTGAGATTATCGCCCTGCCGATTGTGGCCGGTTCACGCGACTATTTGTCGTGGCTCAACCAGAATACGCACTGAGTTGTGTGTTACCGCTAACTGCCCAAATGTCAAAAATTGACGTCGGGCGGTCCAACGAAACTTCAAAACACCTCCATATCGCGCAAAGTCCGGACGGCCAAGGAATCGAACGCCCGCAGAGGAGGGACGGCAAACTTTTTCCGTAGTCGCTTTTCCTTCAAAACGAGTAGCGGCAGCATCCTTTTCGCACGGCGAATTCCGCGAATCGCCGCGTGCGGATCAACGAGGTGTGTAGTGGGAAGCTTCGTGCCGGATTCCTTCAATACCAGTCCAATCGGGAGTTCCATTCTGTCCTGCAGGAGAATCATCTCGGCAAGAAGGTCGGCACCGGGCGTGACAACTGGACCGAAGCCGTAGCGAAGCTGACCGGTCCCAACAATGTAGAGATTTTTGCAATCGGGCAAGAACATCCCGCCGTAAAGGTCAGCGATGCCGCCGCGCGTGTGTACCAGTCCTTCTGGCAGAAACGGGAAGCTGACGTGAAAGCCTGTGCCGCAAACGATCAAGTCAAATTCCTCATCCGTGCCATCGGTGAAGTGGACGGTCTCACCTTCGTAACGCGCAACGTTCGGCTTTGGCTTGATGCGACCATGACGAATGTAGTGGAGCAGCTCACTGTTGATCGTCGGATGAGCCTCGAAAATCTTGTGATCGGGTTCCGGCAGCCCATAATCCTCGTACCTCCCGAGAATGAGCCTCAGCACCAGGCGCAAGAAGAGGCGCTGCGCCCAAACCGGCGCCCATGGTTTTATTAATTCTGCCGAGGGAATTCCCAAAATGGTCTTTGGCAGGAACCAATACCCGCGCCGCACGCTCAGGCTGCAAGACTCCGCCACTCGCGCCGCCTCGGATGCTACGTCGCACGCCGAATTGCCGCCGCCGATGACGAGAACTCTTTTTCCCTTCAGTTGCGATGGCGACTTATAATCCTTCGAATGAAGAATCTCTCCCGTAAAAATACCGGGGTAAGAAGGGAATTTTTTGTCCCAATGATGACCATTACAGACGATTAAGCCCTTGTATAAGCGGCTTTCCCCGCCCAAAATGTCCACTTTCCAGCGTCCATCGGACAATGGTATCGCCATCAAAACCTTTGTATTGAATTGGATACGTTCCCGCAGCCCAAAATGTTGCGCGTAATCACGCAAATATTCCAGCATTTGGCCCGCGCTCGGAAAATCCGGGTAATACACCGGCATCGGATAATCAGGATATTCGGTCGTCTTACGCGACGAAATGATGTGCGCGGTCGAGTAGACGCCGTGAAGCCAGTTGCCGCCTACTTCGCGATCCGCTTCGAGTTGCTCGTATTCGATATTGTGGGCCTTGAGCGTCTTAGCGACACAAAGGCCGACGGGGCCCGCGCCTAAAAGAGCTACGGTTTGCCAACGATCTGCCATGAGGAATGACCAACGATCCCCGCATGATAGCAGATTTAATTTCGCTTGAGGCCTTGAGCAGTGGAGTGGATTGGAGTAAAAAAGAAAGAAATGATTCGCCGCTTATCACCGGGTGCGCATTGGTTCGCGCTGTTCTTGGGTGGGAACCTGATGTTAAGCCTTTTGTTTGTTTCTTCGGCCACGGCGCAGGAAAAGAGTAACGCTAGCTCGGATTCGAGCGCTGAATCTTCGCCTGCGATCACGTCGGCGCCGACGGAAAAGGATTACCAGGGCTCGAACGGCGTCGCGAGGCTGAAGATCATCATTACCAGTCCCGAGGGTCATCCTGTCGGCAACGCTAGCGTCTATGTTCGCTATCCGAAACCGGGCACTCTTTTCCGCCATGATTCGCTGCAGGAAATGGATCTGAAATCGAACATGGACGGCTCGGTGAAGGTGCCCTTAGTTCCGCAGGGAAAAGTTCAGATCCAGGTGATCGCGAAAGGCTGGCATACCTTCGGCGAATGGTATGACGTGCAGAAAGACGGGACAGTCAAAATCCAACTGCAAGAGCCTCCTCACTGGTATTAGTTCCCGATACAGCTCGTCGCTTCGGACAAGATTTTTAGCGAGTATTTTCCCGAAAAGGTTTCTGCTCGTTTCCATTCTGAAAAAATTGTGATGCGGAGTCTTCGTTACGCACATAAGACGGGCGCACGGCCGCAAGTTGCACTGAAAATGTGCAAAGAGCATAACTCGTGTACTGCTGCGGAGTTTCGTCCGGTAGCGAGGCTTTTTTCACACGGTTTTCAACAGAGCTGTTGAAAACTGTAACAGCACATTCATAATCGGGCGCGTGAGGAAATTATTTGGAAGGAGAATTGCCGCTCGATCGCAGCGATCTCCGTGATATGATTCGTTCAGCTTTCCGGTAACAATCCCGCGAGTGATCAAGCAACTTATCCTGAACGCCGACGACTTCGGGCTCACGAAGGGTGTCAATGACGGGATTATCCGCGCGCACTGCGAAGGAATCCTAACGAGCGCGACGCTCATGGCGAACGGCGCTGCCTTCGATCACGCCATTGCGCTGGCTCTTGCACATCCTTCCCTTGGTGTTGGCTGTCACTTAGTACTTGTCGGAGGCGAAGCCGTCGCGCCGAGGCGCGAGATTCCCTCGTTGGCGGACTCGCAGGGCAGGCTGCCCGCTTCTCTCGGTGCACTGGTTGCGCGCGTGAGCGTCGGAGCGATCCGACGGGCCGATATCGAAAGGGAACTGCGCGCCCAAATTGAGAAAATCCAGCGCGCCGGTATATCGCCCACGCATCTCGATACGCACAAGCACACGCATGCACATCCGCGAGTGCTCGAAGCGCTAGGCCGCGTCGCCCAAGTGACGGGTATCACATGCATACGCAAGCCCATTGAAGGCCTGCGCGACTCCTGGGCAGGAGGTGCGCCGATGAAGCAGCTTCTTGCTGCTTCTGCGGCGCGAACGATGAACCTGAAATTTCGGACACTCTCGCGCAGGTACGGGCTCCGCTCTCCACAGAACTTCCTCGGTTTGGCGTTGACCGGGGGTTTAAGCGCGGGGGCTTTGCGTTGCCTAATTGACACACTTCCTCACGGTCAGACCGAAATCATGCTGCATCCGGGAATCTGCGACGCGGATTTGGCACAAACCGGATCGCGGCTGCAAGGCGAGCGCGAACTGGAAATGAATGCGCTGATGGATTCGGACGTGAAGCGTGCGGTAGTGGAACACCACGTAAAGCTAATCACATACCGGGATCTCGCTTAGTTGCCACTGGTATGGCTCTCGCGAAAAGGCGTTCAGTCTCCTGCCGCGGCCGATTTCTTGAATTGTGGTTTGCGCATGATCCACACGAGTGGCGCGGCCAGCAGAAGCAGCAGCGCCAGTATGCGGAATCCGTCAAGATAGCTCATGACGGAAGCCTGCCGCAGTAGTTGATTGTAGATTCCCGAGAGAGCCTCTTGCGTTGCGCGCATCGGTCCTTGACCATGTTCGGCCAGATCGCGTGCGATAGCCGCACGCAGTGCCGCGAATCGCTGCGGTTCCTGTCCAGTCTCAGCTGCAAGCCGCGTTTCGTGAAATTGTGTCCTACGTGCAACAAACGCCGTGAAGACAGATATGCCGATTCCGGCGCCGAGATTCCGAGCGAGCGCGATCAAACTCGTCGCATAACCCATTTCCTGGGCCGGAATAGGATCGACCGTTATCGTTGCCAGCGGCACGAACATAAACGAAAGTCCTGCGCCCATTACGACCTGTGGCCAAACGAAATTCCATGGACCGGCATTGAGATCAAGATGCGAGAACATATACGCACCAATTGAGGAAACGATTAGGCCGCCTGTCAACAGGGCTCGCATATCCCAGCGTTTGCCAATTAAGAAGCCGGCGATCGGCATAAAAATCAGCGTGGCTATACCGCGCGGCGAGTTCCAAAAACCGGCGGTAACGGCGGGAAAGCCCAGCAGCGTCTGCATGAAGAGCGGCAGCAGGACGATGCTGCCGTAGAGACCGAAAAAGAGAATCATCGATAGACTTGTGCCGGTTGCAAATGTGCGATATCGAAGCAAATTAAAATGAACGACCGGTTCGCGCGTACGCAATTCCCAAATCACGAACGAAATGAGGCCGGCCGCTGCAATGATGGCCATCATGACGATGAAACGCGAGCCGAACCAGTCATCCTCCTGTCCCTTATCAAACATCACCTGTAACGCGGCGATTCCCGTCGCGAGCATTCCCATTCCCCAATAATCGATACGGTTCGAGCGGCGGCGTATGTAGGATGGATCGAACACATAGGTCCTAACGAGTAGGAGAGCGAGAATGCAGACGGGAACATTGACGAAGAATACCCATCGCCAGGAATGATCCGTCGTAAGCCAACCGCCGAGCACAGGCGCGACAATCGGCGCCACGACGATGCCGACTCCCCAAAGTGCCATTGCATGCCCGCGCTCTTCGCGAGGAAATGCTTCGAGCATGATGGCGCGTGTGGTTGGTTGCAGCGAGCCTCCGCAGAGGCCTTGCAGCACTCTAAAGGCCACCAAAAGCTGTAGATCTGGCGCGAGCCCGCACAACACGCTGGCAACTGTGAAGCCGGTCACGGCCATCATCAGCAGCCGTTTGCGTCCGAAATAGTTGGCGAGCCATCCTGAGAGCGGCAGGATGATTGCATTTGCCACCAGATAGGACGTCAGAACCCAGGTCGCCTCGTCCACGGAAGCGGAGAGATTGCCGGCAATGTAGGGTAGGCTCACGTTCACGGCGGACGTGTCAATCAATTCCATAATCGCGCTGGACATCGCCGCGATGGCCACCATCCAACGCGATGTTTTGTCCATGATCACACCCGCATCTTGCGGGCTTGCGAAACTCGCAGCGGAAGCATCCGAAGAGGACATTCAATAACATTGTAGTCGGGCCGTGCTTCTGTGTAATCCGGTGAACAAGGCAGGGAATTCCTGTTCCCTCCGCTCGCATTTAGAGTACAATTTCTCGCGATTTCCACTCCGCGCCAATCCGGCGCCCCATAGGTGCAAACATGAAAAAGCAGCTTGCAATGGGAGGTTTGTTGCTAATCGCCACGCTTGTTCTTGGTATTGCGGCCATCGGCCAGATGGGCGGCGGCCTTCAGATGCCGACGCCTCAGGGCATCTTTAACCCAGTGGTTGGCGCCGGGGCTCAATATGACGTGACGACCAATAACGGCACGAAGATGAATGTGGAGATCGCCATCGTTGGCAAGGAATCGTCCGGTGGAAAAGACGGCTACTGGTATGAAGCGACGACCGACACGGAGCGCGGGCAGATGAGCGTGAAGATGCTCCTCGTTCCAAACGGGAACTACAGCAGCGTGGCGAAGACGATCTTCCTGATGCCGGGGCGCGGGCCTATGGAGATGGATGGA
>CAVWBL010000021.1:0-86502 GCA_963753205.1 uncultured Acidobacteriota bacterium
GGCCTGATGCGTCGCCTCGACGGCCGACATGCCGCGGCTCTGCAGTTTGGCCCTCAAGCCATTAAGCATCAACTCGAACTGCGGATTGCCGTGCTGCATTCGCGACGAATAATAGGTGCGCTGCTTCTGCGTCTCGCGAGTGAGAAGCGTATTCAGCAGCGCGATTCCGATGCTGCCGCCGATGTTGCGCGTGAAATTGATCAGGCTCGAGACCTGATTGTTCTTCTCGCGCGGAATGCCGACGTAACTCAGCACATTCGATGGAATGAAAATAAATGGCAACCCGAGCACCTGAATCACGCGCACCCAAAAGAGGGTGCTGAAATCGGCGCCAAGCGTAAGGTGTGTGGACATATAGAAGAGTCCAAATGCCGAGGCTGCAAAGCCGCACGCCATGAGCTCGCGGGGATCGTGGCGGCTCACCAGTTGTCCTACAACAGGCATCATCACCATCATCGCGAAGCCACCGCCTGCGAGCGCCATGCCCGCCGTCACCGCCGGGTAGCCGAGCAGCAGCTCCATGAATTGCGGCAGCAGCACGGTGGTGCCGTAGAGCACCATGCCGAGAACGAAAAGGAAGAAAACCGCCGTGGCAAAGTTACGATTCTTCAGCAGCTTCAATTCGACAATCGGTTGAGGGTGATGCCATTCCCAGAAAATCCAAATGACGATCACAACGATCGCGAAGATCGTCGCGCCCGTGATCAGGTTTGAGCCGAACCAGTCCTTCTCCTGGCCCTTATCCAATACAAGCTGAAGCGCGCCGACGCCGAGGCCGACGAGCCCGAGCCCGGTGAAATCAATTTTCGCATTACGGCTTTTCTCCTGCTCGACTTTTAGATGCGGCGGGTCTTCGACGACGCGCGACGTGAGATAGAGCGAAATAATGCTCACCGGCACGTTGATGTAGAAAATCCAGCGCCAGCTGTAGTTGTCCGTGAGCCAGCCGCCGATCGTGGGGCCGATCGCCGGCGCGACCACCACCGCCATGCCGTACATCGAGAACG
This sequence comes from uncultured Acidobacteriota bacterium, assembly GCA_963753205.1. Classification (GTDB taxonomy): domain Bacteria; phylum Acidobacteriota; class Terriglobia; order Acidiferrales; family UBA7541; genus Palsa-295. Next base: position 1,008 of record CAVWBL010000021.1, read on the forward strand.
CCAAGCCACGCTTTTCCGGCGGGAACGTGTCGGAGAGAATGGCCTGTTCGCTAGGCTGCAAGCCGCCGCCGCCCGCACCCTGGAGAATGCGGAAAAAGACGAGAATGCCCAGCGTGGGCGCCAGCCCGCACATAAAGCTGCTTGCGGCGAAGAGCGCTACGCACGTCATATAAAAGCGCTTGCGGCCAAAGCGCGTTGCAAGCCAAGCGCTGATCGGCAATACGATCGCGTTGGAAACGAGATAGCTGGTGAGCACCCACGTCGATTCGTTCGTGCTCGCGCCGAAGCTGCCGGCGATGTGAGGCAGCGCGATGTTCGCGATGGAAGTGTCAAGGACCTCCATGAACGTCGCGAGCGTCACCGTAAAGGCGATGATCCACGGGTTGACGCGGGGCTGCCAGACGCCGTCGAGTGTGGCGGTTGCTGAGGTCAAACAAAAATCCTTTCACTTCGGGCGCACAGCAGGCGAGCGCACTAAGGCGTTGCGCCGCGAGGCGATACACTTCGCCTGCAAGATTCTTACGTTTGGGTACTGGAAATTATAACTGACCGTCGGTCAGAAACACACAAAAAAGATCGACGCTGTGAAAGGGGCGCAGCGTCCATGCAACCGATGCGACAACGGCAGAATTCAATCCGAGGCGGCCGCTTTCTTTTCCGCCGCGGGACGCTCGTAGGTAAACGCCGGACGCCAAGGATGAATCGACGTGCCTCCGGTGATGCGCGGCTGGATTGCCGGGGTGAAGAAGATATACGGATGTCCCGGTTCGATCGCGCTCGCTTCATCTAGCTGCCTGCGCAAGTCGGCCGGAATTTCGAAGGAGATCGCGGCGAGATTATCGTCAAGTTGCGCCGATGTGCGCGCGCCGAGAATTGTCGAAGTGATCCCAGGCTGCGCGGCCACCCAGTTCAACGCGACCTGCGCGGGTGGCTTGCCCAGCTTTTTCGCGACGGCGAGCAGCGTGTCGAGAACACTCCAATTGCTTTCCTTGAAGCGATTGAAAAACGGTATCGCGCCTGGAGCCGTAAGCCGTCCATCGCCTTTGCCACTCGCCTGCCCTTCGCGCGTGTATTTACCGGCGAGGAATCCGCCGGCAAGCGGGCTCCACGGACAGATGCCGATGCCGAGCTCCTGCGCAACAGGAATGTGTTCGCGCTCGATGTTGCGTTCGACGAGCGAATATTCGAGTTGCAGCGTCGCTAGGCCGACTTTGCCTTGCTGCTCGGCCAGCGTCTGAGCACGGGCAATGTACCACGCCGGCGTGTCCGAGAATCCGTAATAGCGAATCTTGCCTTCGCGCACCAGAGTGTTGAGCGTTTCCAGGACTTCCTCAACCGGCGTCACGACGTCCCATGCATGCACGTAATAAAGATCGATGTAATCCTGCTTCAGCCGTCGCAGCGAGGCTTCCAGCGCCCGGTAAATATTCTTGCGGCCGTTGCCGCCGGCGTTTGGATTGCCGCCGCCGAAATTAAAAGTGAATTTTGTGGCGAGCACGACGAAATCGCGCAGCTTGCGGTCGTTGATAAATTTGCCGACGAGCTCCTCGCTATGGCCCATCGTGTAGCCATCGGCGGTATCGATGAAATTGCCGCCCGCATCGATGTAGCGGTTGAACATGTCGCGCGAAATATTCTCCTCCGCGCCAAAGCCCCATTCGGTGCCAAAAGTCATCGCACCAAGGCAAAGCGGGCTGACGCGCAGGCCGGTACGTCCCAGGGTGATGTAGTCCGTCAGATTCATTGCGGGTCTCCTCCTTAAAACACCATCGGATGCGGGAACAATGTGGGTGGAATCATAAAATTTAGACTTTTAACCCTGCGTTTACGAAGTGGCCGGAGCAGCCTCTTTAGCGCGTTTTTTCTTGAACACAAGGTACGAGACCAGGACGCTGACGAAATAAAGAGCGACCATCGGCATCATAAAGACCAGCATTGTGGTCGCGTCCGGCGTGGGCGTAATAATCGCGGCCGCCACGGTGATGATCAGCATCGCGTAACGGAAATTCCTGAGAAGAAATTTCGGTGTCACCAGCCCAAAAATCGAAAGGATGTAAACGACGACCGGCATTTCAAAAATGACGCCAATTCCGATTGTCACGATAAGAATCAGGCTCAGATATTCGTTCACTTCAATCAGCGGTTGGAGCGAAAACTCAGTGGTAAAGTGCACCAAAAAGTCCAGCATCTGCGGCAGCATGATGAAATACGCGAACGCCACCCCGAGGGCGAAAAGCAGCGTGCCGAAAAAAATGAAGCTGCTAAGCGCGCGACGCTCGTGTTTGTAAAGCCCCGGGGCGACGAATAGCCACACCTGGTAGAGCACCCACGGCATGGCGATCCCGACGCCCATATAGACCCCGATATTGATCCAGAGGCTGACGGCATCCGTGGGCGCGTGGACGTACAAAGAGGGAGGAAGGCCGTTCCGCTTGAGGGCTAGCAGCAACGGTTTTTCGACCAGGATCACGAACTTCTGTGAAAACGTCAACCCAATGGCGGAGCCGATCGCGATGCCCATTAGCGCGCTGATGATGCGCTTGCGCAGTTCGGCCAGGTGCTCGAAAAACGACATCCGCCCTTGCGCGGAGTCGTCCGAATCGGGCGCGGCGCCAGCGTTAGTCGGGGTAATGTTGGTGGCCATCGGTTACGGTTTCGGGAGTATCGCTGCCCTCCTCGGCTGGAGCTGAGGCGTCGGACGAAGCCCCGTGGGCGCCGTTTGAGGCTTCATGCTGCGCAGTTTCCTGAACGGGCACTCTTGGGTCGGCAGCCGTCACGATTCCCTCAGCCGGCTTCAACGCCGGCAGAGCATGTTCGGCAGGCGCGGCTTCGGTTGAATCACCACGAATCGAATTTTCCGCCACGGGAGCAGGAGGCGGCATTGCAGGCGGGGCGGGACGGCGGCGCTCGTCGGCTTCGCGCTCGAGTTCCCGCATGTGGCCTTCGAAGGTGCTTTTGAACTCACCGGTCATTCTGCGAAATTCGGCCATGAACTTGCCGAGATTCCGCGCAAGGTCCGGCAATTTCTCGGGGCCGAAGACCACCAAAGCCACCACAAACACAATGATTAAGTGAGGGAGACTGAGCATTCAATCTGAATCATAGAAGAGCCCCGAGAGCGTGTCAAACTCCTCAAATCGCGCCAGAACGCGCCAGCTGCCGCGCCCATCCGCGCAATGCGGTACAATTGAGGTGTAGGATTCTCCGGATTCTGCAGGAAAGGCCGGCGTTTTGCCTTTGGGTTCCACTCGCTCCATCGAAACTCACAACGACCTGCTGATTGGCGCGCCCGAACTCGCCCGCGGCACCGCGTCTACATGCATTGCCGGAAGACAAACTCCTCCCGCCGAATTGCGTGCATCCCTCCCACCGTGGCTCTGGTGGAACATTCTCAGCTTGGACGCCCCGGCCGTTGCCGTCGCATGGGCCCTGCTCTTTGCGCGCGCTAGCCACGTCGAAGTTCCGGCGGCAACAGTCGCCGTGCTCGCCCTCGTTGTCTGGGTAATCTATCTCGCGGACCGGTTATTGGACGGCTTCGGCGCCGGCGATAAACGCCTGCTGAAAGAGCGCCACCGGTTTTGCCAACGTCACCGGACCGCGGTTTCTGCCTTGGGCGTGCTCGGTGCGCTCGCGGCAGCATGGCTCGCATACGAAGGTCTGGACGCCGCGGACGTGAGGGCCGGAATGATTTTGGGCGGCCTTGTCGGCGCTTATATGCTCTGCGTTCACCTGGGCGGTTCAGCAGCCCTGCGTTTGTTCCCAAAGGAAATCGCGGTGGGTGTTCTGTTCGCCGCCGGAACCGCCCTGCCAATTTGGTCGCAACCTCAAGCCTTTTCTTGGGACGGCTTCTATTCATGGATGCTCTTTGCCCTGGTGTGCGTGCTGAATTGCGTCGCGATTGAATGCTGGGAAGACGAGATTGCGGTTCGCGCTGGCGAGAACCAGCGCTCGCGCGTCATAAGTTGGGCCGACTCACGCATCGCGATGTTCGCCGCGGCTGCGGCTCTGCTCGGCGTCGCCGGGCTCTGGGTCCTCCGGAGCGACAGCAATGCGATCGCGGCCGCAGGCACTGCCGCTCTCCTGATCCTGCTCCTGAATTCCGTCCGCACGCGTCTATCTGGACATGCACTCCGGGTTCTTGCCGACGCGGCGCTTCTGATTGCAGCGCTCTTTGCTCTTCTGATACGGCGATAATTGTGCTGCGAGCGAGCATGCTATACTTTCTAGGATGGCGTAAAGTGGGGGCAATTTGGAATCGCAAAAACCATCGGTGACACGCAATCAACCATCTGGGACGGTTCCCACCAGCCGGCCGACGAGTTCAAGACGCGGAATGATTCTCCTTTGCGCGGTGCTCGGCGTTTCTGCGCTGCTGGGCGGTCTTCTCGGCCCCTCCCGCACCACTTCCGCCGCTACCTCTAACGATGTTCAGGATTCGGCCAAGACCTTCACTTCCGTGCTGGCCACGGTCGAAGCAAACTATGCGGACCCCGTCGATGCGGACAAATCGATCTATGACGGCGCGATTCCCGGAATGCTTCACTCGCTCGACCCGCACTCGAATTTCCTCGATCCGCAGGAATACGCGCTGTTCCGCGAGAATCAGGAAGGCCGCTATTATGGCGTCGGCATGATCATCCAGCAACGCGGGAACCAGACGATGGTCCAGGCGCCTTTTGAAGGCTCTCCAGCCGCAAAAGCGGGCGTTCGCCCCGGCGACATTGTTGCCCAAATCGGAGGCAAAGACTGCACCGGGCTCACGACAACCCAAGTGGCGGATTTGTTGAAAGGCGCCAAAGGCACGAACGTCGACATCAAGATAAAGCGCGTAGGCTGGACCGATCTGATTCCGATGACATTGACGCGCGACGAAATCCCCCGCCCCGGCGTGGAATTTTCCGAAATGATTCGCCCCGGCGTCGGGTATGCGCACGTTTCCACCTTCAACGATCAGACCACCGATAGCGATCTGGCTCAGGCGCTTAAGCAACTAAACTATCCAAAGCTGGACGGCCTGATCATTGACCTCCGCGAAAACGGCGGCGGCCTCCTCAATCAAGCGGTTGGTATGGCGGATATGTTCCTGGAAAAGAACGAGCTCGTCGTTTCCGACCGCGGCAGGAACTCTCCGGAAGAGCGCTTTTACGCGGTTCGTGGAAATCAGGGCATTGACGTTCCGCTGGTGATTCTAGTGAATCGCGACACCGCATCAGCATCTGAAATCGTTTCGGGGGCTATTCAAGATCATGATCGCGGCCTGATCGTGGGAGAGACGACGTTCGGCAAGGGTCTCGTGCAGCGCGAATACGAACTCAGCGAAGACACTGCTCTGCTGCTCACCACAGCGCGCTATTACACGCCAAGCGGCCGCTTGATTCAGCGCAATTACGCCAATTCCACCCTCTACGATTACCTCTATAATCGCCAGGAGCCGAAATCGCCCGAAGTAAAGCACACCGATAGCGGACGGCCTGTTTATGGTGGTGGCGGCATCACGCCGGACGTGAGTGCTCCGCCTGCCACTCCAACGGCATTTCAGACGATGCTTCTCACTCGTGGCGTTTTCTACCCGACTCCGGAAGGCGTCGGCGATTTCGTCCTGTATTACCTCGGCAGCAAGCCTCAAATCACCAAGGATTACGAACCGGACGACGCGGTGATCGCGGATTTCCAGAAATATCTCGATCAGAAACACATCGCCTACGAGCAATCGGAAATTCAGCAGAACCTTCCCTGGCTGAAGTGGGAGATCAAGCGCGAAGTCTTCACCACGCTTTTTGGTCTCGATGCCGGCTACAAGGTCGAACTCGAAAACGATCCGCAGTTGGACAAGGGCATCGATTCCCTGTCCCAGGCGAAGGCACTCTATGCCAACGCGCGAAAGATCTTGGCCGAGAACCGTTCTGCGAATCCGTCCGCGGACCAAGCTTCAACTACCGACCGCCAATAGCCGAAGCGTCGCATAATCTCAACGCAACGTTCTTCGCAAGCCCTCCGCCGCATGGAAGTAGGCTATCGAAAGCCTATGCTATACTTTTCGCTACGGCACAGTGAGGGTGTATGGAATCGAAGCGACCGAGCCCCGCAGGCGTTCATCCGGCTACGCCGAGCTCCACACAGAAAGCTAAAGCCTCGAAGCGCGGATTGTTATTGCTCTGCTCTGTTTTGGGGATTTCGGCTCTGCTGGGCGGTCTGTTCGGACCGTCAAAGACGATTGCGGCTTCCGCCACAGGGGATGTTCAGGATTCAGTAAAGAGTTTCACAGAGGTGCTTGCAACGGTCGAGGCCGACTACGCCGATCCCGTCGACACGGACAAGGCGATTTACAATGGCGCGATTCCCGGGATGCTGCATTCTCTGGACCCCCACTCGAACTTCCTCGATCCAAAGGCATACGCTGAGTTCCAGGAAAGCCTGGAAGGTCGGTACTACGGCGTCGGCATGATGATTCAACAACGCGGCAACCAAACCAGGGTTGAGGCTCCCTTTGAAGGATCACCCGCGGCGAAGGCGGATATCCGGCCGGGCGACATCATCTTGTCGATCGACGGCAAGGATTGTACCGGCTTGGATTTGACGCGGGTCGCGGACTTACTGCGAGGGGCGAAGGGTACCACCGTCCAGGTTCGTCTTGGCCGGGAGGGCTGGGCCGAACCGATTAGCGTGGCTCTAACCCGCGATGAGATTCCGCGCCCTGCGGTCGAGTTTTCTGAGATCGTCCGTCCAGGTATCGGTTACGTCCGTCTTTCCACTTTCAACGATCAAACGACGGATCGCGATCTCGCAAATGCACTAAACCAGCTCGATTACCCGAAGCTCGACGGCTTGGTTATCGATCTCCGAGAGAACGGGGGTGGGCTGGTCAGTCAGGCTGTAGGTATGGCGGACATGTTTCTGGAAAAGAACGAGCTTGTGGTTTCAGACCATGGCCGAAACCTGCCAGAGGAGCGCCTCTATGCGGTGCGGGGGAACCAGGGCATAGACGTCCCGTTAGTAATCCTCGTTAACCGAGACACTGCCTCCGCTTCTGAAATTGTCAGCGGTGCGATTCAGGATCATGATCGCGGCTTAATCGTAGGCGAGACCACATTCGGCAAGGGGCTTGTTGGAAGGCAGTTCGACTTGAGCGAGAACACTGCTCTTGTGCTCATTACCGGGCGTTACTACACCCCTAGCGGCCGATCGATTCAGCGAGCTTACGCCAACACGACCCTTTACGATTATCTTTACAGTCGGCAGGAACCTAAATCGCCTGAATTGAAGCATACCGATAGCGGTCGCCCGGTTTACGGCGGCGACGGAATCGTCCCTGACGTTGTCGTGGCGGAAACCCAGCCGACCGATTTTCAGACAATGCTAATGGCACGCGGCGTTTTCTTCCCCGCGCCACAGGGTATAGGCGATTTCGTTCGGTATTATCTTGGAACAAAGCCCACCGTGACGAAGGACTTTGCTCCCGACGATGCCGTCATCGGTCAACTGCAGAGATTCCTCGATCAGAAGCACCTTGAATACACTCAGGCCGAAATCCAGCAGAATCTTCCCTGGCTGAAATGGCAGATCAAGCGCGAAGTCTTCACGACTTTGTTCGGGCTGAACGCGGGCTATGGCGTCGAATTAGAGAATGATACGCAGCTGGATCAGGCGATCGAGGCGCTGCCACAAGCGAAGGCACTTTATTCGAATGCGCGAAAGATTTTGGCCGAGAACCACTCTGCCAATCCGGCGGCAGATCAAGCGCCAACGGCCGACCGGCAATAGCGTCGCATATTGCGCTTCTGAACTTTTTCCGCAGGCCGGTGAAACGATCGGCCTCCTTCAGGCTCTTCTGCCGCATCTAAACAGCCTATCTAAAGCCCTGTGCTATACTTTTCCAATACGGGGCATAGTGAGGTCATATGGAATCGCAGCAGTCCAAGGCAGCCGGTACAAATCCGCCCGCGCGACCCTGTGCACAATGCGCCGTCAGCTCGAAACGCGGAATCGCTCTGTTCTGCACAGTTTTGGCCGTTGGCGCAATCCTTGCAGGATTGCTAGGGCCGTCGAGAACGAATGCGGCCGCTGCCGATGACGCGCAAAGCTCCACGAAAACCTTCACCTCGGTCCTCGCAACCGTCGAAGCAAATTATGCGGACCCCGTAGACGCCGACAAAGTGATCTACGACGGCGCGATTCCCGGCATGCTGCACGTGCTCGATCCCCACTCCAACTTTTTCGATCCGCAAGCATACGCCCTCTTCCGCGAAAATCAGGAAGGCAAATACTATGGCGTCGGCATGATCGTCGAGCCGCGCGAGAAGCAGACGATGGTGCTGGCTCCGTTTGAAGGCTCGCCCGCGGCCAAAGCCGGCATACGCCCTGGCGACTTCATCCTGTCCGTCGACAACAAAGATTGTACCGGCCTGACGACCACCCAAGTGGCGAACTTGCTTAAGGGCGCCAAGGGCACGGCAGTACACGTTCTGATTGGCCGCGAAGGTTGGGTCGAGCCGATTCCGGTTACGCTGCTTCGTGACGAGATTCCCCGCCCCGGCGTCGAATTTTCCGAAATGGTTCGCCCGGGCATCGGTTATGTCCACGTGACTACATTCAACGAAACGACGGACTCCGATCTCGCCGATGCTTTGAAGCAGCTCGATTATTCCAAGCTCGATGGGCTGATCGTCGACTTGCGTGAAAACGGCGGGGGCCTGCTTAATCAGGCAGTCGGTATGGCGGATATGTTCCTGGACCAGAATGAACTGGTGGTGTCGCACCATGGACGCTCTTCGCCAGAGCGCCGGTATTACGCCGTGCGCGGAAACCGCGGCGTCGAAGTGCCTCTTGTCTTCCTCGTGAATCGCGATAGCGCGTCGGCTTCCGAAATCGTCTCCGGTGCGATTCAGGATCACGACCGCGGATTGATCGTCGGCGAAACCACCTTTGGCAAAGGATTGGTGCAGACGCAATTCCAGCTCAGCGAAGATACAGCGCTTTTGCTGACGACGGCGCGCTACTATACGCCGAGCGGGCGCTTGATTCAGCGCGACTACAGGAACGTGACCCTGTGGGACTATCACAATAACCCGCAGAAGCCGAAGTCGCCCGAATTGAAATATACCGATGGCGGCCGCCCGGTATACGGCGGCGGCGGTATTACGCCCGATGTGGTCGCACCCGAGCCCAAGCCGACTGATTTTCAGACCTTGCTGATGGCGCGCGGCGTTTTCTTCCCCACATCGCAGGGCGTCGGCGATTTCGTTCGCTATTATCTCGGAACCAAGCCCGCCGTCACGAAAGATTTCAATACTGACGATGCCGTGATCGGCCAACTCCAGAGGTTCCTGGACCGGCAGCACATCGAGTACACGTTGGCGGAGATCCAGCAGAACCTTCCATGGCTGAAGTGGGAGATCAAGCGCGAGGTGTTCACCACACTCTTCGGGCTCGACGCTGGGTACAAAGTCGAGCTCGAAAACGACCCCCAGCTGGATAAAGCCGTTGCTTCGTTGCCGCAAGCAAAAGCGCTCTACGCCAACGTGCGCAAGATTCTGGCGCAGAAATCGTCATCCGTAGCGGACCGGCAGTAGCCTCGCAACCTATTCCTGCCTCTTTCCAGGTCGTTATGTAGTCGGCCATTGGGAGCCGCTTCCCTATTTGAGCTGGGTGATTTGGTTCGTGGCATTTTTTCAGATATACTCTCGCTCATGGTGAATAGAGTAACGCTTGTAGGACGTTTAGGTAAGGATCCCGAGACGCGGTACACGTCCGGCGGGCAAGCTGTGGCCAATTTTTCGCTGGCGACGGACGAAACCTATAAAGATCGCGCGGGCGAGCGCCAGAAGCGCACCGAATGGCACCGCATCGTCATGTGGGGCAAACTCGCTGAGATTGCGCAGCAATATCTGAAGAAAGGTGCGCTCGTTTATCTCGAGGGCCGCATCCAGAGCCGCCAGTGGGAAGATAAGCGCGACGGTCAGAAAAAGACATCCTACGAAATTGTCGCTGACACGATGAAAATGCTCTCAGGCAAGGCCGAAGGCGCAGCGGCTGGCGCTTCGATGGGCGGCGGCGCAGGCGCACCCCACGGACGCTCATCCGACGCGGATTTCGAAGCCGGTCCGGCGCCCGAAGAGCATTCTTCCGGCGGCGAAATCTCCGACGAAGACATCCCCTTTTAATCGGATCTGAAACCTCTGCGAGAATATGCCGCGCTACCGCGGTTGCGTACTCCAGGTAGCTTTCGCAAAGACAGTTCTTCTGATTTGCACCACGGGTCCGGGTGTGTTCCCAAATTCTTCGTGAGTCGGTTGAAACAGATTTTGCCCCACAATCGAGAACTCGAGGTTGTCGTACTGCCAGCCGAATCGCGCATCTCCGGTGCTGTAGGACGAAACTCGCTGCGCCGGCAACGCGCTGACGTAGCGGTAAGTGAAATCGGATTCGAAATGCTCCGGCAAATTCACAAGAGACTCGAAGACAATTTCATGAGTCGGGCTTGAGCCGTTGTACGACTGAACGTTCAGCGTGTCTTTCGAAGCGCCCTGATCTTCTGTGTGAAGATGCAGATAGGAGTAAGACCCTTTTAGTTCCAGCCATGTGACCGGCTTCCAGTCGGGAGCAATTTCAAAACCGCCCGTGGAAGCTTTGATTGCATTTGTGAAGGACAAGGCGAACAAGTCATAGGTGATCGGCGAATTCTCCACCGAAAGTGTCCCTGGAGTGTAGCCTTCGAGGTCGCTGTATCGATTATAGTAACTCGCAAAATCGAGATAGAGGCGTGGCGTCAGCAGCGTGCGGTAACCCGCTTCGTAACCGAGCAGTTTCTCCGGCTGAAAATTCGGATCGCCGCTAAGCCTAAGATAAAGAGGATAGGGAAACGTCGCCGGCGTGCCGAGAAAATCGGTCAGCTGAATATCCGTATCCAGACTTGACGGAGTTCTTTCCGCGCGCGTCACGGCGCCCCATAGAGTCTGACTCGCGGTCGGCGTCCACAGAAGCCGCGCGCTCGGCTGCACGTCAAAGCCGCTAAAATTGTTGTGCTCGATCTTGGTGCCCAGCGTGAGCGACACCTTCGCGGGAACGAGCTGAATCTCGTCCTGCGCGAAGCCGCTGTAGAGGCTGTACGTGAGGCTTGCTGGAACAAAGTTGAGTGTCGCTACTTTTTGAACGAACGTACTGGGACTGATCCGCGCTCCGAGTCCCCAAAGGAAGCTCTGTCTTGAACCGAGCCTTTGATGATAAAGAAGGTCGACATCGAACGTGTTGCGAGTTTCGGCATATTGGGCCGCGTTTCGATAAGTGCGGTCGTAATATGCCTGCACCTGAAAATCCGATCCGTTCCCATAATCATGCCGCCAGAGGCCCAGCAGGCTGCCGCCGGACACGTCATCGCTCGCGGCCAACGTGACTTGGCTTGGCGGCGAAAAAGACCCTAGCGACGTGATCTCTCCGTCTTGGCCATGATACATGTCTGCCTGAACCACAAGCGAATCTTTCGTACTTTTCTGCCATTCCGCGCGGAATCCCCCGCGCTGCTGCCTCCATTCGTCATAGTGCGGAACCTCCGGATGAATCTCGGCGCCTCGCGTGAAGGCTTTGCCGTAGACCCGGTAATCGAAATCGCCGCCAACCGATCCTCCGTATCGCGCTACCAGAGTTCCTTCGTCCAGATTGCCTCCGCCCGCAGAAACTAGAACCCCATGGGTGTCCTTCGCGCTCTTTGTGATGACGTTGATTACACCGTTTACCGCGTTTGAGCCCCAGATCGTCCCGCCTGGACCGCGAATCACTTCAATACGGTCGATATCGTCGAGCGGTACATCCTCCACGTCCCAGTACACGCCCGCGAACAGCGGCGTGTAAACGCTGCGCCCATCGATCAAGACGAGCAATGACTTTGAAAAGCCGCTTCCAAATCCACGAATACCGATCGACCAGTGATCCGAATCGATCCGCGCTACCTCCACTCCGGGCACGAGCCGCAGAGCCTCTGGAATCGTCGTCGCGCCGGACCGCCGAATGTCCTCCCCTGTGAGAACGTAGATGGCCGCCGGCGTATCCCAGACTTCCTCAGGCTCCTTGGAAACGCTCGTAACCTGCACATCCCCCAGCTGTGCGAGGCTCAGCTCTTTTAACGGCTTCACGCTACTGTTCGGTTGTTGAGTGGCGGACTGCTCGGCAGATCTGGCGATTGGCGCACTCAACAGGAGAGAGATTCCGGCCGTGGAAGATGCCAGCGCCAAGACGTATCGTGCCCGCCTACGCCTCACGCAGCCACCAGTGGAAGGCGCACGTCGCCGGCAATCAGGATTCGCAATAACGTCCTAAGAGGCGTGACAGCAGGATTGTATGGAGGCTGCTCTCGGCGAAATATCATCACGCAAAGATCGCCCGGGCAAGAGGACGTGTGCGGACTCCCCGCAACTACGCGCTACTTATTTCGATTTTTACGCAGTTCCAGAATGCCGGGCTCGAACGCGAATTATATAAGGCGAGCGGAGTCCCGATATAGGGTCTTCCCTGTATGCGGCTGTTTTAAAAGATCAATGCTGCGGGCGTTCGCCGTTATCAGACGCGGCTTCAGTGCCCTGCACGATGCCCTCGACGCCATCCTCATCGAGCAACGGCAGCGTCGGCAGCACTTCCGAAGCGATCGACCGATTTTGCACGATCAAATCCTTGCGGCAGCGCCCGTCGCGGAATTCCATGGCCCGCTTGGCATACTGCGCGATATCCGGCTCGTGGGTAACAATCACAACCGTGAGTCCCTGCTCGGTGTTGAGCGCCTGGAAAATCTCCATAATCTCCACGCTCGTCCTGCTATCAAGATTTCCGGTCGGCTCATCCGCCAGCAGAATCGACGGCCGGTTCACCAGTGCGCGCGCAATCGCCACACGCTGCTGCTGACCTCCCGAGAGCTGCGAGGGAAAGTGCCCCATGCGTTCTCCGAGGCCGACGCGATTTAGAGCGTCCTTGGCGCGCGATGCCCGCTCTTCAAGAGGCACACCCGCATAGAGCGTCGGCAATTCGACGTTCTCGAGCGCCGAAGTCCGCGCCAGCAAATTGAACTGCTGAAACACGAACCCAATCTTCTTGCTTCGCACCTTTGCCAGTTCGCTCTTTGTCAGCCCGGAAACGTCCGTGCCGTCCAGAAAGTAATGGCCTTTCGTCGGCTTATCGAGGCAACCCAGAATATTCATCAAGGTCGACTTGCCTGAACCGGACGATCCCATAATCGCCACGAACTCGCCCTTACGGATCTCCAGCGTGACGCCGCGCAGCGCGTGCACCTTCATCTCGCCCAGGTCGTACACCTTGTGGACGTTGTCGAGTTTGATCGTTACCGTGCCCGTGGCCGGCGTTGCTGTTGCAGGGCTGGTCGCTGTACTCATAAAACGATTAGACGATTCCTCTCGTATTTTTACTTCCGTTGCTGAACCGGCGAAACGCCGGAGACTAGTATAACCCTAGCGACAGGCCGAAAACCGATAGCGTTAGAAGCCGGGCCCTTGATGGCCTCCGGGGCCATGTCCTTCTCGTCCCGGCGGAGGTCCGCCACGGTTCGGCCCTCCTCTGCCATGCGCGTCCTGATCCTTGATCATCGCGTCAAACTTCACCTGTTGGTCGGGCGTCAGAATAGCGCGAATCCTTGTTCGCACTTGCAGGTGAAGTGCCTCACGCTGAGCGTCTAGCGCCTGAAATTGCGGGTGGGTATCATTGAAAATCGCGTCTAGCTGCTTCTGCTGATCCGGCGAAAGCCCCATCCGCTGGCTAAACGACGGTCCTTGCGGCGGCGGATGTCCGGCGCCACGCGTCGGCCCGCTTCCCCACACGTGCGCTCCCCACAGGTGGTTGCCCACGCCCCCAACCAGCAGGCCCAGGGCAAACACCACCAGCACGAGAATGCCGGCTTCGCTTTTTGTCCTACTGTTGGGCATTGTCCGATTCCGTAACCATCCTCACCAATTCGCTCCGCGTAGCGGGAACCATCGATTGCCCCGCCATCAGAAGCTGCTGGACTTCGCCCTGTGGCGCCGCCGTCGCTACGCTGTTGTTCGCCGTCGAGTTCGTCGTCCCGTGCGTTGCGTAGGCAAGCATCACCACCAGCGCCAGCGCTGCCGTCGTCGCGAACTTCCATGCCATCGAAACGAATGGCTCCCAGAAGCTCGTGCGCGACTCAGACTCCGCCGTCCGCACGCGAGCCATTACCATGTGCGTGAAGCTCGGCCCGGGATCCGGCACGCGTTCCACACCGCGCAGCATCTCGGACGCTGCCGCAGCGTCTGCAAGTGCATAGCTGCATCCCGCGCACGACTTCAAGTGCTCCGCCACTTTGCGCGAAGCTCCGTTCTCAAGCGCTCCGGCAAGGTAATCTTCCAGAACCGCCTCGTATTCCGGGCACGCACAGCTTGCAAAATCGTTCTCTGCGTTCATTGTGCTCACGGTTTCCTTTCTGTCGCCGAGGTCCCTCTCAAAGGACCTCCCACTCCCGAGCGGCGCCTTTGTGCTTCGATGATTCTGCCGCGCGCCCGGAACAGCCGGACCTTAACCGTATTCACGTTCAGGCCAAGTATTTCCGCCAGTTCCTGCACGGAAAAACCTTCGATCTCCTTCAACAACAACAACTGGCGGTCCTGCTCGGGCAGAATCTCCAGCATCCGTTCGAGTGTGTCTTTCGCTTCGGCTCGCTCGTCAAGCCCCTCGGTGGGCCGCCCGAGCGCCGAAACGATACCATCCAGCCGGGAAACCTGTTCTTCCGACAAGTCCGACTCGTAAAGCAGGGGCCGGACTTTTTTCTTCCGTAAATAGTCCCAACACTCGTTCACTGTTATTTTATACAACCACGTCGAAAAGGCCGCTCGCTGATCGAAACGATTGAGCGAGAGATACACCTTCAGAAATACCTGTTGCGCAATATCCTCCACGTCGTCCGTGCCGGTGGAGCACCCGGCGACCAGGCCGAACACGCGCTGCTGATGCTGCCTGACAAGCTCTTCAAACGCCGCGTTCGTCGCCCTTTTGCGCACGCTGCACAAGGGCGCGCTCTTCCTGCCCCTTCCTCGCGAGCTCCCAGCGGGAGCGATATCGCCGGAGCAGTCGCTGCCATATTCTTTGGGACGTTTGGCATTCGTTTTGGTTACGTATCATCCGTCGAAAAAGCAACCGCCTATACTCGCGCCCATTTTAACTTGCCGTATTACACCGATCCCCATGTAACAATACCAGTCATGATAATCGGCGACCGTATCCGTTTACTCCGTGAAACAAAGAAACTTTCCCAGGGCGACATCGAAAAGCGCACCGGCCTGCTTCGCTGCTACATCTCGCGCGTCGAGAACGGTCATACCGTTCCTGCCATCGAGACCCTTGAGAAGCTGGCTCGCGCCATGGAAGTGCCGCTCTACCAGATGTTCTATGATGGCGAAGAGCCGCCCGAACTTCCCAATTTCCCAAGAGGAAGAGCGCGGACGACATCGCCTGGGGCAGCACTGGGAAAGACGCGCGCTATCTGGGCCGTTTTCGCAGGCTGCTCGGCAGAATCGAAGAAGCCTGACCGCCGGCTCCTGCTCTACATGGCCCAGAAAATGGCCAACCGCTAGTCGTTGGCTCACGATCGCATCTAGCACTGGCTGGGGGTGTGGCTTGCCTCCATCATAGCTCGTCCAGTGCCCCGTTGCGAGCGCTTGATTCATCCCGTCTATTCCCACTCGATTGTACTAGGAGGTTTAGAACTGATATCGTAAACAACCCGGTTCACTCCCGGCACTTCGTTTACGATCCGCACAGAGATCCGTTCCAACACTTCGGTCGGCAGCCGCGACCAATCCGCCGTCATCGCATCCTGCGATTCCACCACCCGCACCGCAATCGTGTGCCCGTACGTGCGGTCGTCGCCCATCACTCCCACGCTCTGAACGGGCAGCAACACCGCAAAAGCCTGCCAGACCTTTTCGTAGAGACCAGCGCGGTGAATTTCTTCCACGACGACGGCATCGGCGCCGCGCAATGTCATGAGCTTTTCTTTGGTGATATCGCCCAGAATTCTCACAGCCAATCCCGGCCCGGGGAACGGATGCTTCACCAGAATTTCCTTCGGCAAACCCAGCTCCCTGCCAATCAGCCGTACTTCGTCTTTGAAAAGGTCGCGCAAAGGCTCGATCAACGCGAAAGGCATGTCGCTCCGGCAATCCTCCCACGTTATGGTGAGATTTGATCACGGCCGAAGGCCCTTTCACCGAAACGGACTCGATCACGTCAGGATAAAGCGTGCCCTGTACGAGGAACTTCACCGGCAGTGCGTTGGACGCGGCAGCCAACTTTTGGGCTTCTTCGGCGAACACGTCGATAAACTCACTGCCGATAATCTTGCGCTTTTTCTCTGGATCAGAAGTACCTGCGAGTTTGTCTAGGAAGCGTTCCGAGGCATCCACACCGATAACGTTGAGCCGCAGCCTCTCGCGCAACATCTCCAGTGTTTCCTGAAATTCATCGCGGCGAAGCAGCCCCGTAGTCGACAAAAATATTCGTAAGCCGATCGCCCATCGCGCGATGCACAAGCACCGCCGCAACAGTCGAATCCACGCCTCCGCTCAACGCGCAAATCGCTCGCGCGCCTTCCGTCTTCTTACGAATCGCACCGACCGTCGAAGCAATAAAGCCCGCGCGATTCCAATCCTTCTGCGCGCCGCAAATCTCAAACACAAAATTCTTCAGAATGTCCGTGCCGCGCTCGGTATGGTTCACTTCCGGATGAAACTGCACGCCGTAAAATCTCGCGTTCGGATGTTCCACTGCTGCGATCGCATTATCCGTTCGGGCCGCCACCTGAAATCCGGCCGGCAGCCCCACGACGTGGTCACCGTGGCTGCTCCACGTCTTCATGCGCCCGGAAATTCCGCGAAAGAGCGCGGCGCCAGGTTCGATTTCCAAATGCGCGGGGCCATATTCGCGCCGCTCCGCGCGCTCCACTTTGCCGCCAAGAGTGTGGCTCAGCCATTGCATGCCGTAGCAAATTCCCAGCACAGGAACGCCCAGTTCCAATACCTTCGAATCGCAAACAGGCGCGTACTGGTCGTAAACCGAGCTTGGTCCCCCCGAAAGGATGATACCCACCGGCTCCTGCGCGCGAATCTCCTCAAGCGAGGCAGTGCAAGGCAGCACCGCCGAAAACACCTGCTGCTCGCGGATGCGCCGCGCAATCAGTTGCGTGTATTGACCGCCGAAATCGAGCACCAGGATGCCGTGCTTGGTCGCCACGGTGCCTCCAGACTCTTTTCCAGCCGCCGTCGCCGGGTTCGCCGACATGACGCCTCCAGTTTTACCAATTCTGCCGCGACTTCCTGAAGAAAACCTGATCCCACGCCCTGCCGCATTTCCGATTCCTAGGGACGCTTGCTTGCAGCGCCATCGTAGTAGGCGCGATTGCTTGCTGCGCCCCCGACGCGTCACACACGTCGCACCACGACCGCCGTTTCGTAACGACCGGCTTTCTTTTCAGCCGGTCACTACGCACCCCCCCCCGACCGTGAAGCCACTCCGACATGAAATCGCCAGCCACCATTAGGAAAGACGCCGTCATCCTGAACGAAGCGAAGGGCCCTCTTGCCTTTCCTGCTGCCTTCGAGAGCTACGACCCACTACCTCACCACAATATTCACCAGCTTTTTAGGCACCGCGATCGTCTTCACGATCTCCTTGCCGTCCAAAAGCACCTTGATTCGCTCGTCCGTCAAAGCCCGGTCGGTCAACTCGTCGTCGCCCAGTTCCGCATCCACGAGCATCTTTCCGCGCACGCGCCCGTTGATCTGGACGATCACCTCGACCTGCTCCTCGCGCGCCAGATCCTCGCGATATACAGGCCACGTCTGCTTCGCAAGTCCGCCCTCGTTTCCCAGCATCTCCCACAATTCCTCGGCAATGTGCGGAGTCATCGGCGATAGCATCACAACCAGCAAGCAAAGAACTGCCTTCAGAATCTCCGGCGAAATATCCACATCCAGCGGCTCCTGTGCGCTCAGCGCATTCACTAGCTCCATAATGAGCGCGATCGACGTATTGAAATGCCACCGCGCGTCAAAGTCATTCGTCACCCGCTTTAGCGTCTGTTGCGCGCGGCGAATGAGCAACTTTTCCTTCCCGCTCGCCTTATTCATGTCCATTTGCACATCGAAATTCAGCGGAACGCTTTTCACGCGCGACGCGTGCTTGTCGATCAGCCGGTAGACGCGATTCAGAAATCGCGACGAGCCCTCAATTCCCTGCTCGCTCCATTCCAAATCCTTTTCCGGTGGCGCCGCAAAAAGCGTGTACATTCGGCCCGTATCGCACCCGAATTTATCGGCCATGTCGATCGCGCCTACCACATTCCCACGCGACTTCGACATCGCAACGCCGCCTTTTTGCACCATGCCCTGGGTAAAGAGACGCGCGATCGGCTCGTTGTGACTTACCATCCTGATATCGCGCATTACCTTGCAAAAGAAGCGGGAATACAAGAGGTGAAGAATAGCGTGAGTGATCCCGCCGACGTATTGGTCGATCGGAAACCAATATGCCGCTTTCGATTTATCAAAAGGTGCACGCTCATTGTGAGGATCGGTATAGCGGTAGAAATACCAGGATGAATCGACAAACGTATCCATCGTGTCCGTCTCGCGCCGCGCTGGGCCGCCGCATTTTGGGCAGGTGGCGTTGACAAATTCCGGCACGCTCGCCAGCGGCGATTGGCCCTGTCCAGTGAGCGTCACATTTTCGGGCAGCCGTACCGGGAGATGATCCTCGGGCACGCCAACGATGCCATCCTTCTCGCAGTAAACTACGGGAATCGGCGTGCCCCAATACCGCTGTCGTGAAATACCCCAATCCTTGAGCCGATAAGTCGTCTCTTTCGAACCGAACGACTTTGCTGCCGCGTCTGACGTCATTTTTTCCCGCGCCTGCTCGGACGTAAGCCCGCTGTATGGCCCCGAATCCACGAGTTTGCCGTATTCGATGAACGCCTCATTCATGCGATCCGCTCGCAACGGCGCAGCATGAAGCGGCTGAATCACCACTTTCACCGGTAAATGGTATTTCTCGCAAAACTCGTAATCCCGTTCGTCATGCGCCGGGACGCACATCACCGCGCCCGTCCCGTATTCCGCAAGCACGAAATTAGCGACCCAAATAGGCACGCGTTCGCCGGAAAATGGATTCACGGCAAAGCGTCCCGTGAAAATGCCCTCTTTTTCGGCTGTCGCGATATCTGCGGCTTTCACGCTGGCCTGCCGCATCGCTTTGAGCTGCGCGTCCAAGGCGGCGCGCCCCGGTACGCCGTCCAACAGTGTTTCGAGCTTCGGGTGGCTCGCCGAGACGAGTAGCGCCGAAACACCATAGATCGTGTCGATCCGTGTCGTGAATACTTCCAGGCCGATCCCGGCGATATCAGCAACGTCAAATCGCACGCGCGCCCCGCTCGACTTGCCGATCCAGTTCCGCTGCATCACCAGCACGCGCTCGGGCCAGCCTGCTGCGAGTCCGTCCATATCCGCTAGGAGTTCGTCCGCATATTGCGTGATTCTTAGAAACCACTGGTCTAGTTCTCTCTGTTCGACCCGCGTATTTTCGTGTCGCCAGCAGAATCCATCAATCACCTGCTCGTTCGCCAGAACCGTCGCGCAGTCCGGACACCAGTTCACGCGGCTCTTCTTGCGAAACGCGATTCCCTTTTCGAGCATCCGCAGGAAGAACCATTGGTTCCAGCGGTAGTATTCCGGCTCGCACGTGGAAATTTCTCGCGTCCAATCGTAGGTAAAGCCGAAGCGCCGCAACACACGGCGAAACTCCTGGATATTAGCGTTGGTCCAATCCCGAGGATCGGTCTGGTTCTTAATCGCGGCGTTTTCGGCCGGCAATCCGAACGCATCCCATCCCATCGGATGCAGCACGTTGAATCCGCACATGCGCTTATAACGCGCCACCGCGTCGCCGATCGTGTAATTACGCATGTGGCCCATGTGCAACGTGCCGGAAGGGTACGGAAGCATCTCCAAGAGGTAATATTTCGGCCGCGACGGATCGTTATTGACCGCCCGCGAGACGTTCTGCTCCTGCCAAATCTTTTGCCACTTTTCTTCCACCCGCCTCGCGTCGTAATCCGCCAATTCCCGTCTCCCGTATCGCCGGCTCGAATTTTAGGGGGTCGGAGCTTGAGCTCCGACATTAAGTACGCATAGTCTAGTGGGCTTTAGCCCCTGAGGCCGCACCTTGTGAATTTTCCGGCAACCTCTTGCTTTTTTGTCGCTGAGTTCAGCTCAGCGCCGCGCCTTCCTACGCCGCGGCTTCATGCCCTCGCCCTTCGCGCGAACCACTCTCCCCGTCAGCCGCCATAGCATCGCCACATTTCGTCTGTCGTCGCCCGGCTTATCCACCGGCGTCTCCAAAAGAAAGGCCTTCCCGATCAGCCGCGGATGATGCAGCACCATCCGAAACGCATCGCGCCCGATCTTCCCTTTTCCGATATGGTCGTGTCGATCCACACGCGAACCCAGCGCCGCCTTCGAATCGTTCATATGGAACACGGGAACGCGCTCCAAGCCGACAGCGCGATCGATTCTATCCAGCGTCGTTTCCAGGCCTTCCGGCGTCCGGATGTCCCACCCCATCGCGAAAAGATGTGCCGTATCGATGCAAACGCCCAGTGGAAGATGCGCGCTCAGATCGAGTATCTGGCGCAATTCCTCGAAATGGCAGCCGATGCAGTTGCCCTGACCGGCCGTATTCTCAAGCAGGATTCCCAGATCGCGCAATCGCAAGCCGCGCGCCGCTTGCCTCAGGCTTTGCGCAATCGCCGCAATAGCCGATTCTCTCGTTCCGTCCACGGCGCTGCCCGGATGCACGATCAAAAAATCCGCGCCCAACGCCAGCGCCCGCACAATCTCTTGATGAAAGGCCTGCGCCGATTGCGCGCGCAACACCGGATTCGGCGATCCGAGGTTAATCAGATAGTTTGCGTGAATAGCCAGCGGCCCCAGCCTCAGCTCGGCGCGTCGATCGCGAAAACGTTTCGCGTCCGCTTCGCCAATCCGCGACTTGCGGTCTGTCCACATCCGGGGACTAGCGGAAAAAATCTGCAAAGCGTTTGCGCCCAATCCGTGCGCGATTTCCAACGAGCCGGAGATATCCCCGGCTATCGAAGTATGAATGCCGATTCGCAGGCTGCCGTCTTTCCAAAATGGCGGTTCGGGCGGAGGAACAGGTGCGGGGCGATATTCGTCGGAAGCATCGAATACAACAGTGCTGCTTGATGGCTGTTCTTCAGTCATTCCCTGAGGTTGTCTCGGCGTGATAAACCAATTTTATCGGAAAGCAGCCGGACACGCAAACTGACAGCCAATGCCTACTTGGAATTAGGGTCGAATCCTTATGGAATATCAAAACAAACAGATGCTATGATATTTGGGCTGTTGGGGTTGTGCAGGGGAATTTCTTTAGGGTCCGGCGCGGTCGCCAAGTGGTAAGGCGAAGGTCTGCAAAACCTTTATCGGCGGTTCGATTCCGCCCCGCGCCTCCAACCATCGGTCCTTCCGGTTTCTCTCAGTTTTCCAATTCAAAACCGAGACGCATTCGTAGCCAAAATGTGCCAAAAAAAAGCGCATGCGACATTCCAATTCTAAGAATGCGTGCTCGCATGCCAACCTGAGATCCGTGCCTTAGTGATTGCTGGCGTAAACGCACTTTTCGAACCGCCAAGTACGCACAAACTGCGAGGATTAGATGCGGTCGATTACCGCCAAGATCAATATAATGAACAGAATCAGCCCCAAGCCGCCGCTTGGGTAGTACCCCCAGTGCGCGCTATACGGCCACGCCGGCAAACTCCCAATCAGCAGCAGGACGATGATCACAATCAAGAGCAGGCGCAACAAAGTAGTTCCTCCCTGGACCGAGAGCATAGGGACCATCTAGCCATCGCTCCATCCATGGTTCTCCCGATTTCCCGCGTCTGATTTCCCGATACTCTGTTAGACTCCTTTTTCCATTCGAGCGGGCATTGCCATGGTCAGAGTTTGCCGGGCCGTTTGCCTCGCGTCGTGACCTCTTTTTTATACTGACCGCCGTCCGCGTTTGATGAGCCGCTTAGGCCGCCTTAATTACCGACTGCTGATCGCGCTTGCGATCCTGCTCGGCTTCGGAGTGCACGAAGTCGCCGTGGAGTTGCGCCCATTTTTCCTGCGGCCCGGCCTGCATCTCTTCGCATACGTCGACAACACCGGCGACGGAACAGTCTCCGTAATCGATCTGGTAAAGCTCGCGACGATCTCGACAATTCCTGTCGGCGCGCGCCCCTCCGGTATTCGCGCTCATCCAACTTTGCCTGAAATCTGGGGCCTTAGCTCCGCCGAAGGTTATGCCTGGGTACTCGATGCTCCCTCGAACCGCATCGTTGCACGGATTCCCGTCCCCTCCGATCCCTTTGCGCTCGATTTTTCGCCGGATGGCAAACGGGCCTACGTCGCCGCCGCTGGTTCAAACACGGTGTATGCAATCGACTGTGAGACTCGCCGCATAGTGGGCCGAGCCCGTACAGGGCGCAAACCTTGGATCGCACGCGTTACACCGAATGGAAAGTTTCTGCTCGTTTCAAATTCCGATGACGGGACAGTATCGGTTTTCGACGCGACCACTCTCGCTGCGCGCGGAACCATTAAGGTCGTCCAACAGCCGGAGCAAATCACAATTCTCTCGGACAGTTCGAAAGCGTTCATCACATCCGGCAGTACGAAAGAAATCTCCGTAGTTGATCTGAAGCGCATGGAGCTGCTCGCGAACGTTGCCTTGGGAGGCTCACCCAGCGATATTGTCTTAAAGCCGGATGGGGGCGAACTCTACGTCATTTCGACCGATGCACACGGCTTGATCGTCGTGAACACGCAAACAAATTCCGTCGTCGGTGATCTCGTTCTGCTGGGTAATTCCCCGGCGTCTGCGGCTCTCACTGCCGATGCACAGACGCTCTATGTGGCCGATTCGGCCTCAAACGACGTGGTTCCGGTTCTGGTGCAGACGCGCGAGGTGCAGACGCCGACAAATCAATGGCAATGGCCGCACGTGGGAACCGCGCCGGTTTCGTGCGTCCTCACACCCGGTGGCGATATGCTTCTCGTCGCGGATAGCGGCTCGAGCGATCTCGCCGTGATTCGCACAAATATCCCGACGCCGGTGCTGATTACGCTGATTCCAGTAGGCACGGCACCGCGGGACATTGCGGTCAAGATGTTTTGAGGATCGGTGGGCTCTTGTTTGAGACGCCAGGCAAAATCGGAAATCCCCACGCTTCCAGATCTTCGCGCAACCGCGCCGGCGTCGAATAAACCAGCCCTTCCATGCCGACGGCGCGCGCCCCGATAGTGTTTGTCTCCCGATCGTCGAGAAATAGCGCTTCGTGCGCATTCACACGCAATTGCTGCAAGCTGTGCCGGTAGATCGCGGGGTCGGGCTTCGTCGCACGAATCTCAGCGGAAAATGTGTAATCGTCAAAATGATCGAGCCAAGGGGCGCGAGCGCGGATTTCCTTCGCGAGGCCGATGAACATATTGGAGATCACGCCCGCTTTGATCCCATTGGCGCGCAGCCGGTCAGTCCAATCCATCAACTCCGGGTCAAGATCCCACCAGAGCTGGCAATCTCGCCGGTTAAGCTCATCCACCTGCTCATCGGTAAGCGTCACGCCCGCCTCTTGCGCAAACCCACGCCAGTATTCCGGCGCCGTTACATCGCCGCGATCGTAATCCAACCTGTTCTGCATGTAGCGCTGCACCAACCGCTCCAGAGTGATATTCAGAATCTTAGCCATGGGAGCAAATTGCTCAAGCGGCGCTATTCGGCACAGCACTTCACCGTAATCAAAAATCACTGCCCGAATCGACGACGCTTTCCCCGAGAACTTCCCGTTGCCGTTTTGCAAGTTTAGTTCTTCTCCTCGCTCACAGTTTACACGCCCAACGCTGGATCCTGAGGGTCGGATTAGTAATCAGTTGCACGCGCACAAAAAATCCCCGGAAGCTTCCGCCTCCGGGGATCACTGAACCGCGGTAAATTTATAGAAGTTCTCTAATTTAGAAGTTGAACACTGCTTGCAGCGAAATCTGACGGTTGTAGGTAGTCGTCGCACCGGCAGCCGCAAGAGCTGTCGACCGAAGGAAATATGGCGAAGAGTCGGTTCCATTGCGCGGACCGGGATTCGCAACGTTGAACAAGTTGCGTGCGTTAGCGCTAAGCGTCAACGTATAACGCCGTCCCGCAGCACCGCCACGGCCTCCGAAGCCGCCACGGCCTCCGCCACCACCAAATCCCCCGCCACCGAAGCCGCCACGGCCGCCTCCGCCGCCGCCCGGACCGCGGCCGCCTCCTTCTCCGCCACCGGGACCGCCGAAGCCGCCGCGGCCGCCTCTACCCTGATCGCCGCCGGGGCCGTTGGCATTGTTCGTGGCTTCGCGTGGCCTGCCAAATGAAAACACCTTTGCCACGCGCAGGTTCATCGTGAAATTAGCTGGATTCGTTAGGTAGTTGACTGGCACCATTGCCTTCACGATTGCAGCCTCGCTAAGCGGGCCGTTATAGCTCGTGGTGCCATTCACCACTGACCAATTCTCCAGGTTGAACGGCTGACCGGGAAACGCGTATATCTGCGTCGAACAGTTCGGAGCGCAAACCGCGTCGGTCGTCATCATTGGCCGGTTTGCTCCTCCGTTCAACAGGTAATCCGTGGCCCCACCTATGTTATACGGCGATCCCGAGTTCGCCGTAATAAACGGGCTAAGCGTGATCCCGTGGTTCAGGCTGATATTCCCGCTCGCGAACAACCGGTTCCGCGAATCAAAAGCGGCGCGACCGTAATCGAGTGACGGATCGTCCGCAAATATCACGGAGTTTGCTGTGCCGTTCGCATAATTCAAGGTGTAGTTAGCGTTGATGGTTACGCGGGCCGATGCACGAACCACAACGGTGGTCGACAGCAGATTCTGTTTAAAGATTCCGCCCGATGTGTACTGCATCACGTTCGCATCTCCATACGTCGAAGCAAGAGGCCGCACCGTGAAGTCCGACGCCACTGTGGGAGCATTAATGTTCGTCGTGTACGTCTGCTTCACGCCGCGGCCGCTCAAATAATTCACGGTCAACGTGACGTTCCGCGTTAGTTGATGTTCAACGGAAAATGCGCTCTCCATCGTGTACGGCACATGGAAATTAGGAGCCAGCACATCGAGACTGTGCGTTACGCCCGGCGTAACCTGCAATTGGCTGGGTGGCGGCACGTTCGGGAAGAAACTTGGGCTGTAAACCAGGTAAGTGTTCTGCTCTATTCCGTTGTTCCGAGCCAGCGCCATGAGACTACCTTCGCCAAACCGGTTGTAGAAGATCCCCCAACCGCCGCGCAGAACGAACGCCGGGCTGCCTGTTTTCGTCTTTCCCACGCCCCACGCCACCGCAACGCGCGGCGCCCAATCCATGTGATCGGAAATACCCGTCTGCGATTCGAAACGCAGCCCGCCGCTAAGCGTGATATTCGGCTTCCAACGATAGTCGTCCTGAATGAACAGCCCAGTGTCAAACACGTTTACGCTCGCATAGCCGCCGTTTGACGTCGTCGTCAGCCTGAAAGAAGTCGGATAGTCAGCCGTCGGGAGAGGCTGGCCGGGGTTCGCCGCGAGAAACTGCTGGGCTGTCTGAAATTGCTGATAGTTCAGGAACGAAAAGCTTCCGTTAGCGCCCGACACTTGAGTGGCATCGGCTTGCGTATCGCGCGACCGCGCGCCAAACATCAAAGCATGCTTGCCCAGCGTCATCGTGAGGTAGTTCTGTAATTCATAACGCTGCGTCGTGCTGGAATTCTTTCCCTGCGCCGCGCCACCTAGCGTCACATACCCCGGAACCGAGATCGTCGGCGCGTTACTCAACGGCGTTACATTCGCGTGTTCCTCGTTAAATTGAAAACGAGTGTCCATCACCAGTTTCGTGCCGAAGACCTGCGTGTCGCTGAGTTGCAAGCTGTTTTCGTAGCTGTTCTGGTTATAGGCGGCGGTCGGAGCGACAAATTCGCTCACTCCGTC
The DNA here is from genome assembly GCA_963753205.1 of uncultured Acidobacteriota bacterium. Taxonomy (GTDB): domain Bacteria; phylum Acidobacteriota; class Terriglobia; order Acidiferrales; family UBA7541; genus Palsa-295. Next base: position 27,080 of record CAVWBL010000021.1, read on the forward strand.
ATTTTCCGAATGCGTTCTATTGTAGGAGTACCGAATGCTCAGGGTGTTGTTCTTTGACAGATTGTATTGAAGCTGCGGGCTAATCTGCGTCGTAATCCTTGGATTTGAAACCGCAGTTCCAGACTCGGTCGCGATAAACGTCGTCGGATCATATAACGCCCCGAGCGCCGCATTCGAAATCCTCCGCTGCTGCGCACTGATGAAATAGGAAGTATTCTTCCCCAATGACCCGCCGATACTCCCGTTGTACTGCAAAGTGTAATATCCGGGAATAGGATCCGTCAGTTTTCCCGTGACCGGGTCCGTAATCCAGTTGACGTAGGGATCGCCGGTATTCAGGCCCTTCGAGTTTCCGAGGACGAAGAAGGAGCCGTGCGTCAGGCCGCCACCCGCTTTGGTGATGATTTCGATGCGTCCGTATCCCAGAGAATCCCATTCGGCCGAGAACGGATTCGAATTCACGCGAATTTCGCGGATTGAGGATTTTGGCGGCAATTCCCCTGCCGTGAATCCGTCAATGTACATTTGGCCGCCGTTCGGTCCGATTGATGGTCCCGCTAGCGCTTGCAGATCTGCCTGTAACTCATCCGGATCGTCCGGCAACGCGTCCAGGTCGGCTCCCTTGATCACAATCGCGTCTGCATTGTTCTCCGGGTTGACGTCGAGGGACTGCGATTCCGCGTTCACCTGCACTTGCTGCTGCTCGACTTGAATCGCGAGCGGAATGTCTAAAGTTTTGGCTTGGCCGCCTGCAATCACCACGGCCGGATTCTGAAACTGCTGGAAGCCGGACGCGTCTGACGTGACTTGATATTGCCCGGGCGCCAACCCGCGCACGTCGTACGCCCCGGTAGCGTTGCTCGTCACTGTTGTCGCCTGGCCAGAGGAAGACGTGACAGTAATGGTCGCACCCACTACGGCCGCGCCCGAAGGATCGGTCACCGTCCCGCGCAGCGTGCCCGTTTCTGATTGCGCCTGCGCGCGGCTCACACAAAGGAAAAGCGCCACGAACAAGAAACCCACCGCGATTCGCCGCGCAACTGCCGAAAATCTCATATTGCCTCCTCCACCTTCGCTACTGTTCGCTCGTGGCGTCATATTGGCCATTAAAACGATGCTTTTACTAATTAAAACATTCTCGAGAATTGGTTCCACTTTTTAAGTTGGAAAACTTACTCGGTTGCGTCTGCCCCGCCACCGCCGCCCGTTACATCCCAAGCCGGCAGACTCGCCGACGGTGCCGCGTCAAGAATCGGTTCCACCCCCGCAACGAGTTGGATGGCAGAAACATCTCCCGCCCCATCTCCGGCGGTCGAGACGATCATCACGGCGTCGCCCTTTTGCAAATCGGCCAGAGCCACCTTAGGCGCTCTCGCAATCACCTGCGAAAGATCGCCACCGCCGCCGCCGCGCCCGCCAAACCGTCCGCTCCTGCCGAGCCCGCGTCCGCCTGCCTGACCCGCTTCCTGGCCGGCTCCGGCCGCGTTTGCTTGATTGGCAGCTTTCATTCGCGACGCCAGCATCGTGGCTTCTTGCGTCGAGAGCTTGCGAAGTTCCGAATCGGGAGTGACCTTCACGGTAAACGTTTGCTTCGTCGCAACATCTTTCAAGGTCAACGTGTTTTGCGATGAATTCACCGAACTGATCGCACCGGAAAGATTCCGAAATGCGCCGGAGACAACGGCATCGGCGGTCAGATCGTTTCCGTCAGGACTCCGTGTCCCGCGCGCAAGCAGTTGGTCCCCGGGCTTAACTTGGTCCAGCGTGCTTGGCTTCGCATCGCTGAATTTCACCGAGTCCGGCGCATATCTCAAAATCTGCGTCGATTTCGACGTGTGCACGGTCACCGTCTTCGTTCCGCTCAGCGTTCCGACCTTTAGCGATAGGGTCCCGGCGGCCGGATCGACGGCGGCGACCAGCCCGCCCACTCCACGGCTCGTCCATGCCTGCAAATCCTGCTGCTGCTTCGCCTCGACGTCAGCCTTCTTGATCGCAACGACGCTGCTCGCAAGAATCGTGTGCTCGGCTGCGCCGGGATTTCCGGACGCGAGCACACGGTCGCCCGCCTGAATATCTGTCAGCGGCAACGGCACCGCGCCGCTCAAGCTCGTCTGGCCAGGTTCGAGGCGCAACACCTTTGCCCCTTCCTGCACGGTGACGCTATACGCAACTCCCTGATCGCTCTTCAGGGTGAAAGTATTGCCGGAGATTGATTGGACCGTTCCGATCGCGCGCGCAGCGGCAACAGCGGGCGCCGTCTGCCCCGCCTGCACCGCCGATCCCGAAGCGACTACGATTGCGAGAAATGCCGCATAAACCACCGCCATACAGATCGTTCTCATCACCGATCCCTTGCCTTATCCGTTTGCTTTAGGGCTGGTTTCTACGTTTTAGCTAAAAATGCCTCTGGAGCTTCCACCCATCTGAATACCGTCTGAAAATTCATTTCATTCGATATTCCGTCAAGTTTTATACGCACCAAACGCATCCCGCGTTTCGTAATTTTTTGAAGTGGTCAGGGACGCTGCATAAATGGCGCGAAAGGGCTGCCCACGGAATTAACGTAATGAGGCGCCGTGATTCCGCCTGTCGAATCTGTCCGGCGACGGGACAACAAATAGGGATAGAGATTGCTACTGCAGAGAGTATCTCTGCGCCAGAGGGAATCTTCTACCCACGCTGAACGCTTTCGAAGTGACTTTCAGTCCGGGAGGAGCTTGCTTGCGCTTGTACTCGTTTTGATCCACTCGAAGCGTGACCGATCGCACCAGCGCAATATCAAAACCGATATCCTTGGCAATTTGCTGCGGCGTCTGCAGGTCCTCTACATAAGCCTTCAAAATGCGGTCGAGCACGTCATACGGCGGCAGCGTGTCCTGATCCGTCTGATTCGGGCGCAACTCCGCCGAAGGGGGTTTCGTGATCGATTCTGCCGGAATGCGATTGCTCGGGCCGGCATGCCGATTCACCGCATTCGCCAGCTCGTACACCATCGTCTTCGGCACATCCGAAATCACCGCCAGCCCTCCGGCCATATCGCCGTAAAGCGTGCAGTAACCCACGGCCATTTCGGATTTATTCCCCGTGCTCAAGACCAGTGAACCGAACTTGTTCGAAAGCGCCATTAAAACATTCCCGCGAATGCGCGCCTGTAAGTTCTCCTCCGCCACGTCCATCGGAAGACCCGCAAACGGCGCCTCCAGAATCTTTCGATAGCTCTGGAAAGCATCGCCAATCGGCAACACCAGCAGCTCAATCCCAAGATTCTTCGCCAATTGTTTCGCATCGCGAATGCTACCTTCGGACGAATATGGCCCAGGCATCGACACACCGACCACATTCTCCGGACCCAGCGCATCGGACGCAATCGTCGCGACCAGAGCCGAGTCGATGCCGCCGCTCAATCCGACCACGACCTTGCGAAATCCGCATTTCTGGACGTAATCGCGCGTTCCGAGCGCGAGCGCGTGATAGATCGCGTCGATCTCGTGTTCCATATTCTCGTGAACGTCACCCTGGCCCGTTGAAGTATCGAAATAAATCAGATCTTCCTCAAACGATTTCGCCCGCGCCGCCACAGTGCCATCAGCCGCAATTGCCATGCTCGACCCATCAAAAACGAGGCTGTCGTTTCCGCCCACCTGATTCACATAGACCATCGGCAGCTTGTGTTTCATCACGATTGCCCGCAGCATGTCCTGCCGCAGCCCACGCTTCCCCATCGTGTAGGGCGACGACGAAATATTCAGCAAGACCGTGCTGCCTTTGCCGACAATCTCAGCCACCGGGTCGCGCGCATACAGTCGCTGCGCCCAAAAGGTCTTGTCGTTCCAAGTGTCTTCGCAAATCGTAATGCCAAGTGTTTCCTTGCTGAACGGAAACACAAATTGCGTATGCGCCGGCTGAAAATAACGCGTCTCGTCAAAGACGTCATACGTTGGCAGCAGCATCTTGCGCTGCTCAAAAAGAATCTGCCCGCCGAAAATCAACGCGGCGCAATTTCCAACCGGCTTGCCCGTATCGTCCTGCGCTTTGCCCACGTATCCCACGAGCGAAGGAATCGCCACTTCCCCGGCCAGTTTCGCCAATTCCGTACGATTGCGCTCTTCAAATGCAGGACGCTCGATCAAATCCTGTGGAGGATAGCCGCACAAGCAAAGTTCGGAGAAAACCGCCAAATCCGCGCCGCCGCGTTTCGCCGTGCACGAAAGTTCGCGGATGCGCCTCGCGTTGCCTTCAAAATCCCCGACGATGGGATTGAACTGCGCAAGTGCGATTTTCATGGGTAAAAGACAGAATACGGAGGGAAACCGCCATTTTCAAGAAAGGGTCTCGGCGTACGTGCTGAAACGCGCGAACGCCTTGCGATCATTCGCTGTGTTACGCGGACTGCGCTGTCGCGCGGGGCGGCCACGGCTCGAGTAGTTGCTCTTTGCGATAGATGAACGCGTTGATGTCGTAGGGGGCCAATTCCAGATTATGGCCGTGCGTGATCGCGTCCGTGGGGCACGCTTCCACGCAATATCCGCAGAAAATGCAGCGCGAATAATCGATGTTATACACCTTCGCGTAGCGCTCGCCGGCTGAGATGCGTTCCTTCTCCGTGTTCTCTGCAGCCTCAATGTAAATGCAATTCGCCGGGCACGCGGCTGCGCACAAAAAGCAACCCACGCACTTTTCGAGGCCGTTTTCGTCGCGCTGCAGGACGTGTATACCGCGATACCGCGGCTGCACCGTGGGCGGCGCGTCCGGAAAACGCTCCGTCGTCGTCTTCTGGAGCATCGTCCGAAAGGTGACGCGGAAGCCCTTAAACAGGGTTACAAAAGTCTCCCCAACTTCCTGAATGATCGATGGCATCGCTTTTCACTGTAACAAAGTTGGCGCAAGCAAACAATCGCCTTCGCGAGCGGCGCAACGATTTCGCAAAGTCGAGTGCGAGCAAAAGCTAAAGCCCTGATTTTGATACGGCTTGGCAGCTTTCCTGACGAAGCGCCGTATTTGCGCGAGAAAAAGTGCCTCGAACCGGGGTAAAACAACTGCGGGAAGCGTTCGGGGGAAGGAAATCCTGGCGCCCGACGACCGGCAGCGCGGAGGATTCGATTTGTGGAGCAGCTTCAGCCGGTGTCTGCTTGCGGGACCAAAAACCAGTCGCGCAGCTTTTCCGCCAGGTCACAAAAACCGAACGAACATTTTCGGAAATGGCTGCGTACTTGCCGATGGAAAAACACCACGGTCAGTGTATAGGCCAAGACGCGAATCATCGTGAGCACGACCAAAGCCTTAGCAGAGCCCTGGTGCACCGAGGGCCGTTTGAGATGAGCCTCCGTGGTCATAGTTTGAAACACGGTGGTGTCAATGATCCAACGGCTGCGACCCAGTTGATGGATGAACAGCGGGGGGATAGAACCGAGCTCCAGATTGCTGGCGTAGAAATTCGTGCCCTGCTGGACGACGCTTTCTTTCACTGCGCTTTTCTTCCCTTCCTCGTCCCGCTCGACGCGCACACGCTTCACCAGTTGCTGGCGTACGGTTTTGACCACCCGAACCGAGCGGTCGGCCGTCGGCCAGAAGATCTCCGACGCATGCCACAGCTGCAACTCCGGATGAACGTCCATTTTCTCGGCAGCCAAAGTGGAAAGGACCCGTTCGGATTCGGCCAGCAATTGCGGCTGATTCTCTTTCAGATTGATCACCCAGTCCAAACCCAGCCCTTCGATCGCTCTCACAAACGGTGTTTGCAAATACAAGGCATCGGCCACCAACACATCCAGGAACTGCGTCCCCAACTGTTCGTCCAGCTCACGCAGTAACTCCAAGCTACAACTCACCTCGTCCTCTCCCTTCTTCTGAAAGCGAATCCCCAGAGGAATGGGAAAGGCCGAACTCACCACACTCACCGCACAGATGCGGTGATAATACTGAATCTCTTCCCGCGATTCTCCGTCCACCACATGGGTGACCTTGCGCTCCATACAGTGATCGCAGAAGCGCGCAAAGGAACTGCAGATTTCGATGCCATCTACCGCGGCCACCACCAAACCTCTCGACCAAGACGAGCGCAACACCCCGTTGCGCTTCAGTTGGCGCGCGACCTGGCAGCCCAGCCGGAACACCGCCTGGGAATCGTATCGTTCCAGCGCGTATCCCATGGCATCTTCACTGAGCGGCCCGATGCGTTTCGACAGCACACCGCCCCGCTGACAGGCCGTCTCGATGCGATGGAGAGCGGGATATTGGCAAGCCGCGCCCAAAAACACGGCGTCAAAGATCTTCTTTCCGGGATGCCAGGGAGAAATGCGTCCATCGGGCAAAGCCTCCACTTGAGAGGAAAAGTCGAACACCTTGTTCAAATACGCTTCCAACCGGTGGCGGGGCGAGGAGGCTATGAGTCTTCCCTTTCTTTTTCTTTCAAAAAACGGCGCAGATTGATCTTGCAAATGGCGGCAGCCGCTGCTTCAAACCGCTGGCGCAAGGCGATCTTCTCGCGGACTTGGTCGACCATGCCTTTCGGTACGTGGAAAGTCTTCGGCTGGCCGTCGATCAGCACAGAAATCTGATACTTGGTATGCAGGGTTTTGCCGTCCGCGCAATGACAGTTCGGTCGCCCGCAGGAGCGTTTATTCTCCACAAACGAGCCGGGCAGCATTTCGCGGAAAAGTCCGAGGCGTCGGACGAGTTTACCGCGGGACTGCAGATCGGGATCGCCAGCCATAAAGATAGGGACCCCCATTCTAAGGCGGGAAGCTCGCCCCGAGGGGGCGCTTTCCGTCTGGCACTTATATTAGTCCCAGAAATAAGGAGCTGTCAAGGGCTACGCGAACTTGCAAAAACGATCGGGGAAGTGATTTACCTCAGAAAGCTATCGAGCTCAATGTCTTCCGGTCGATCCAGCCCTGACTTTGCGAAATCGATGGCGAGCGGCGAGCGAGCGCCAGCGCATTTATCACTCGCCCGGAGGCGCGACAGGCGCCGCTTCGTGCAATTTTCCTTTGCCTGTCATCGCGGCGATGATCTGGCGCCCGTGGAAGCGCCCGTTCTCTATAAAGATGTCCCCGGTATTTTTGCCGCCGACGACCACTCCTGCCACATAGATTCCCTTCACGTTCGTTTCGAGCGAATCGGGATTCACCTGCGGCCGGAGCGTTTCGGGATCGAGCTTGATTCCCTGCTCCCTCAGAAAATCGAAATCCGGATGGTAACCCGTCATCGCGAAAACATGGGTGGCGGGAACTGCCTTTTCGCCATTGCCGTTCTTCACCCAAACTTGATTCGGTTCGATGCGCGTCACTTGCGTATCAAACATCGCTTTAATTTCTCCGGCGGCGATGCGATTCGCGATGTCCGGCTTCACCCAGAATTTCAGGCTCTTGCCTAATTCCGGGCCTCGATGAATCAGCGTAACGTGCGCGCCACCCCTGAATAAATCGAGTGCTGCCTCGGCCGCGGAGTTTTTTGCTCCGATCACGACTACGTTCTGGTCCCAATAAGGATGCGGATCGCTGAAATAGTGCGAAACGTGGGGTAGATCCTCGCCTGGAACGCACAGGTAATTCGGGCGGTCATAATAGCCGGTGGCAATGATCACTTTTTTGCCGTGATGCTCGTGCGCGGCGCCGTTCACGTCTTTTGTATGCACAATAAAGGAGCCATCGTGGCCGCTTATGCGTTCTACCTGCTGGTATAAGGCGGTTTCGATGCCGAAATGGTCCACCGCGCGCCTGTAATACTTGAGCGCCTCGGCTCGCGTCGGCTTTCCCCCGAATGCCGTCATCGGAATGTCACCGATTTCCATTCGCTCGGGCGTCGTGAAGAAAAACATGTTCGTCGGGTAGTGATACAAGGAATTGCAGAGGCAGCCCTTGTCGATTACAAGCGCGGACATTCCCGCGCGCTTCGCCTCGATTGCGCAGGCAAGCCCCGTTGGGCCCGCTCCAATACAAATCACATCAAATTGCCGTTCCGCCATAATGAATTGCGTCTCCCCGCTTAGCCTTGATCGGTCTTTCACTTAGATGATCTTCCCAAACGAACGTAGCGGACTTTCGCAACGGTTTCAAGTTTTGCGTCGGAAGCGCCGCAGGCATGGCACAGCTCAACGGCCAATAGCAAACGAATATGGAAAATCATTAATGCCTAGCCTTCATATTTCAATAGAGAATACAATTAATTTTTCTTGACACACCTTCTTTTCCGATGTAGTTTCCGCCCATCACTGTAGTGCCACGATGGCGCAAAGCGTGGGTTTTGTGCTGTCAGGCGCAACGGGCATTAGGGGTGGAGACTCTCAACCGGCTGTACCACAAAGAACCTAACCTTAAGAGATGATGCCGGGACTCAATCTCGGTTCTGTTTCGGCAGCCTGCTCTACCGCAATGATGGCGGTCGGGGCTTGCAGTAGCTTGGGCGCGCATCCAGGGGTGATTCTCGGAATTGCATTCGACGAAAGTCGTTAAGGAGCGACAAATGCAAAAAATGCAAGGGGTGGGGTTAAGGAAGGGGGGAACGATGCGCCTCGTTTGGCTGATCGCGGCATTCGTTCTCAGTTTAGGAATGTTTTCCTCAAGTCTAGCCGCCCAAACGGTCACCGGTCAGATTTCAGGCACGGTTACCGATCCAAGCGGCGCCGTTATATCAGGGGCAAAAGTTACCTTGACCTATGCGCTGACGGGGCAACAGCGCGAAGTAGTCACGGACACCTCAGGCGTCTTTACCTTCCCTGAATTAGTTCCCGGGACTTACAACGTCGCAATCGCAGCGAACGGCTTCCAGTCGTATTCGCAGACGAGCATCGTAGTCGGGGCCAGCGAGCGCGTAGCGTTACACGAAATTCAATTGAGCGTCGGCAATGTGAGCACGGAGGTCACGGTGACGGCCAACGAGGCGCACGTCCAGACGGACAGCTCCGAACACGCCGGCCTGCTGACAGACACGCAATATCAAAACGTACCAGATCGCGGACGCAACTACCTCGATTTCCTACGCCTGCTGCCCGGCGTGACGGCCGGCGGCACCGGAACGGATGCTCCTGGCTGGGGCTCCGGCGCAGTTACGTTTAATGGTGGCAACGGCCAAGTCGTGATGCAACTCGACGGCATCACAAGCATGGACACTGGCCAAGGCTCGGCGACTGGTTACATCTCACCCAGCGTTGACGCAATTCAGGAAGTTCGCGTCCAGACCGGAAATGTTGACGCGGAATACGGCTCCCGCGCCGGCGGCACGGTCAACGTGATTATCAAAAATGGCACCGCCCAGTTTCACGGCAGCGTATACGAATATCTTCGTAACAACTTCTTCAACGCGAACACCTATTTCAGTAAGCTTTCCAAGAACGCACAGATCGCCGATCACCCGGCCCCTTACAAGTTCAACAACTTCGGCGGCACCATCGGCGGTCCGGTTCTGATCCCAGGCGTCCGTTTCAATAAGAACCGCGACAAACTGTTCTTCTTCTTCTCGGCAGACTACATCCGCCGCAACGAAACCACAATCGGCTCCGCATCTGGTCCCAGCACGATGACGACGCCGACTCCGGCCGAACGCGCGGGCATGTTCTACGGCCTCTCCAAACCACTGCAGAATCTCCCCGGAAGCAGCAGCTGCACCGCCTATGGCGCGCTTTACTCTTGCACCCTTGATCCGGCATTCGTAAGTGCAGCGGGCGATAAGTTCCTTACCATGCTGTCCCAACCCACGTGCCTTCGCACGATTGACGCGGGTGCGCCCGCGGCTATCCAGGCAGCGAATGCTTCGATTGCATCCCTGCCGTCCTGCGGTGGCAACTCGTTCAACTATAATGCGCGCATCACAACCCCGCACCCGTGGGACAACGATATCCTTCGCGTCGACTACAACCTCTCCAAAACCGAGCTGTGGTATGTGCGGCTAATCAAGAACTTCGAGCAGTACAACTTCGGTTTCCTCGGGGGATCGAGCAACTGGCCGCAGTTGATCAACCTCTATACCATTCACAGCAGCGGCGCCGTTTCGACCCTCGTTTCCACGCTTCGTCCGAACCTGGTGAACGAGTTCACCGCCGGTACCAACCGTGCCTTGCAGACGGTGGATGCAACTACGGCACAACTGGCGAAGAACCAGCGTGGGCCCAATGGCCTTGGACCAACAGTTCTTCCCGTGCTTTTCCCTTCTGGCGGCCCCGGAACGGCACAGAAGCCGGGCGTGAACCCGTTCGATTTGATCCCCAATGTCACATTTGGCGGATCGAGCGTCGGACCGGACGCGAACAACGCGCCCAATTACGTCCTCGACGCATCGAACCGCTACCCATTTTTCGGTACGGACACAACGTACAACATCACCGATAACCTCTCGTGGGTCCGCGGAAACCACAACATGAAGTTCGGTTTCTATTTTGAAAAAACGTCGCGCAATACGCAACGCGCCTCGCAATTCCATGGTGCCCTTAACTTTGCCGTTACGGCGATCAACCCGATCGACACGGGCGATTCCTTCGCCAACGCATATCTGGGCAGATTTCAAAGCTACACCGAATCGGACTTCCGTCCGGTTGGGCACGGCCGTTACCACCAGATCGAATGGTTCGGGCAGGACAACTGGAAAGCGACTCGGCGTCTGACATTGGATTACGGTGTTCGGTTCCAGCTGATCTTCCCGGATACGGTAGCCAACCAGACGGTTTCTGCGTTTGTGCCGCCCGGCGCAACAACGGCCGGTGGAATCGGGTCGGCTTATAGCGCATCTGCTCAACCCGCGCTCATCACACCTTGCCTCAACGGGAGTGGTACTCGCGTCGGCTGCGATCACACTGGCAATCCAGTATTCCCTGCCGGTGCGATTGGACAGTTCGATCCCACGAGCCCCGGAACTCCGTACGAAGGCATGGTCAAGTACGCGAATGGCTCGGTGATCAACACCCCACCGGTTGAAGTTGGTCCACGCGTCGGTTTTGCATACGACGTATTCGGAAACGGAAAGACGGCAGTCCGCGGTGGATTCGGCATCTTCTACGACCGCAACCAGCCGACGGACGGCCAGATTTTCGTATTCCTTGAAGGTCCTCCGCTCATCAACACGCCAGTCGTTTACAACAGCACCATCAGCAACCTCGCTGGCGCGAGCGGCTTGATTGGACCTGCCTCCGTAAATGGTTCCGTGCATAGCAACCTTTCGCCCGTCACGTACCAGTACAATCTGGGCGTGCAGCGCGATATGGGACACGGAATTCTCCTCGATGTTTCGTACGTCGGCAACCAATTGCGGCACGCTCTCATGAATCTGGGGTACAACACGTTGCCGTATGGTCAGCGCTTCAAGGCATCGAGTGTCGACATGACGAACGGAAAGACATTGCCTGATGTTTTCCTGGAGCCGTATCAGGGATACCAGGGCATCAACTACTCTACGTACGGCGGCAGCAGCAACTACAACTCGCTTCAGACCACCGTGATCAAGCGGTTCGGCAAGCGGCTGACGTTGGGCGGCGCATGGACTTGGTCTCACGAACTCGCCTACAACATTCCGGGAAGCTTCAACGACACTCTCGGAATTCCCCGTCGTGCGTTCTACGGCCCGACCGGAAACGACCGCCGCCAGAACGTGAAGATCAACTGGACTTACAACTTGCCGAACGGCCCCTTCCAGAACATCTTTGCTAAGGAAGCTCTCAACGGCTGGACGGTGACGGGTGTAGCAACGTTCATCTCCGGTGCGCCGGGGACGATCGGCGTTACCTTCCCGAGCGGTACCGACTACGCGGGGAGCAATGCTCCGACCCGCCCAAATCTGGTTTCAGGTCAAAGCGTTGTGCTGCGTGGAGCTGCGGCTGGCGGCAATGGGCCAGCATACCTCAACCCGGCAGCGTTCGCGTTGCCGCAGGGCCAATCATCGCTCATAGGCGGAACTTGCAATGCCGCTGCCCCGACACCAACGACCTGCGGCTTCGGTAATGCGGGACAGGCGTATTACTTCGGGCCCGGAACAAACAACTGGGATATCTCGTTGTATAAGAGCTTCCAGCTTGGCCACAATGAGGCGCGCCAGTTGCAGTTCCGTCTGCAGACGTTCAATACATTCAACCACACTGAGTTTAGCGGCGTCAGCACCGGTGCGAACTTCACCAGCGGTGGCACAATCTCCAATGCCGGGACCGGGCCGTTCGGCCGGTTCAATGCCACCAACCCGGCTCGCATTGTTGTGCTTGCGTTGGATTTGAAGTTCTAATCCTCAGCCCAGGCGGGTAGGGATGCGCTTCACGGCGCATCCCTACACCTGCTTGCTAATGCTTCAGCAGTTTTTCTCTTCGGCTGTAACTGCTTTTCTGGGGCAGGGCCATGCGGACCAGTAGCTTCAAGCCGAAAGAAGTTGTAAGCATCCTAAATGAAGCGGCATCAGGTGTGCCGGTCCGCGAGATTTGCCTCCGTGCGGGCATCAGTGAGACTACGTTTTACAATTGGAAGATGAATTACGAAGGTCTCGACGCAAAAGGTGTCCGGCGCCTTCGGCAATTAGAGCAGGAAAACTCCAAGCTGCGCAGAATCCTCGGTAACAAGAATATGCAAATCGAAGTCCTCAAAGCGGAACTCGACCAAGCGACATCGCGCCCCGTTTCCTAGATCCTCCATCGCGACTCAAACCTTACGAGCGCAAAACACCGCCGAGGGATGCCGCAATTTTTCTTTTCGTTAGCTAGCCCCAAGATACCGCTTCCCCGTCTTAGCGTCGGAGCCTTATTTTCGACACAACTGCCATTTGCCATCGAAAAAAAACACGCCGTCTCTTAGGTTGTCACTCCAAATCCTCCCTCATCAACTCCTTAATCAGCTTCACCGCATCGCCTTCGCGAATTCTCCGGTACGTGCGGCTCAACCGCTCCGCATCCCGCATGTCAGTCGCGCGCATGAGCGCGTAGATTAGCCCACCTTCCGCAGTTTCGAATGAATTGAAAATATTTTGAGCACATTCACGAGCTTGCCAGTGGAGAAAGTGCTTTTGTTTGTGTGCGAGTGTTACAAATCCCAGTGCTGCTTGCTTGAAATTTGTTTGTAGTGACGACCAACCCCCTTGATTTTGTCTGCGCGATTCGTAGCATCGCGGTATGTATCTGCGACGCTGTTATCGCCGCAAGGACGGCAAACGTCACGCCTACTGGGCGTTGGTGGAGAGTTACCGAACCAGTCGAGGCCCCCGACAACGCGTCGTCGCCTGGTTAGGAGTGATGGACGAACGGGGCCGTTTGGGAGTGAAGCGTTGTGCGGAGCAACGGTCTGGTTATCAAACGGACGTGTTCACCCGGACGGAACCAGAATGGGTGGAAGTCGATGGGAAGCGCGTGCGCGTGGAACGCAGCCGGAATTCGGTGGTCCTTGGCTGGGAAGAGAGTTGCTGCGGAGGTTGGAACTGGATGGTTTCCTGGAAGAGAGACTAGCGAACGGACGCGAGGAGATTCCCTGGTCGACGATGGCCACGATTTTGATTCTCGGCCGGCTGTGCGATCCCTCCAGCGAACTGCACATCGCCGAGCACGTCTACGAGGCCAGCGCGCTGGCGGACCTGCTCGGTGTACCGGACGAGAAGGTCAATGAAGATCGCCTGTACCGCGCGCTGGACACTTGCTGCCGCACAAGAAAGCGCTCGAGAAACTCCTGCAGGAGAGGCTGGGCGAACTGTTCGATCTGGACTACGACCTGCTGCTCTACGACATCACCAGCACGTACTTCGAGGGGCAAGCGGAAGGCAACCCGCAGGCGCAGCGGGGTTATTCGCGGGATCATCGCCCGGACTGCAAGCAGGTGAATATTGCGCTGGTGGTGAGCCGTTGCGGAATGCCGTTAGGCTATGAGGTATTCGCCGGCAATCGGCACGATGCCACCACGCTGGAAGAGATCGTGCCGCACATGGAAGAACTTTACGGACGGGCCGGACGAGTCTGGGTGATGGACCGCGGTCTGGCGAGCGAGAAGAATGTACGATTTTTGCGAGACGGCGGGCGACGCTACATCCTGGGTACAGCAAAAAACTCTTTGCGGAAGTTTGAGCAGGAGTTGCTGAGCGAAGACTGGAAGCACGTGCATGAAGGGCTGGAGGTGCGGCTGGTTCCGGCCCCGGACGGAGAGGAAGTGTTGATCCTCTGTCGGAGCGCGGAACGGCAAGCCAAGGAACAGGCCATGCACGAACGCTTCGAGAAACGCATCGCAGAGGGATTCCTGAAGATCGCCGCGAGTTGTGACAAACGCCGGCAACCATCGGGCGTCGTGGAGCGCCGTGTGGGGCGGCTGCTGGAACGAAACAGCCGTGCAGCGCGGCTGTTCGATGTGCGCGTGGAGGTGAATGCCCAGGGGTTCACGCAACTACGCTGGACGAAGGTGGAGAGTTTGCGGGAGTGGGCGCGGAGGAGTGAAGGCTGCTACCTGTTGCGCAGCAACGTGACCGAATGGACGCCGGAAGAGTTGTGGCGCGCTTACGTGCAACTCACGCAAGCGGAAGCCGCCTTTCGCGTGCACAAATCGGACTTACAGATCCGGCCGCTATGGCACCACCGAGAGCATCGCGTGAACGCACACATCCTGGTGTGCTTTCTGGCCTATGTGTTGTGGAAGACGCTGTCAGCCAGTTGTCGACAGGCCGGACTCGGTGATGAGCCCCGGCAAGTGTTCGAAGAGCTCTCGGAGATCGCTTTGGTCGATGTGGTGTTGCCGACGCGCCATGGTGTGGAGGTACGGAAGCGTTGCATCGGCCAGCCCACCGAGCACCAACGGATTCTGTTGCAACGGCTTGGTATGCGCCTACCCACAGCGTTAGAAAAGGCACAAATGCAGTGGAAACCGTCGGGTACACACATTGATTCCAAAGACTTTATTCACACAACTGCGGAAGTTGGGCTCAGCTTCGCATGTTTTCGCCTTGCTGCTCGGATAAGCGTTTTGCCTTCCTCGGTCAAACGCAACGTCGCCACGCGACGCCCGGTCCGTTCCCGACCGCGCCTGTCTTTCGGCAGCTTTGCTTCCGTGAGTTCGGCGGCAGCCAGCCTCTCGCGCTCAATCTCAACCAGCCCATCCTTCGCCAGCCGCCGGGCAAGCGAAAACACACTTTGCCGCGTGCAGCACCTTCTCTTCACCACCTCAACCGTCGTCATCGGCCCTTCGCAATAGAGCATCTCCAAAAATCGGAACTGTTCGAGGTTCAAGTCGAAGTCGGCAAGCTGCGGCTCGACCTGGTACCGCAACCATGCTGCCGTCCCGAGCAGGTCCAGGTAAGCCCGAAATGCACACTCCCGTCGTTCCGGGATTCCCCCCCCGAGCCCACGTGGGGCTTCCTTTGCGGATCGCACTCCTCGCTCCCGCCTCTGACATGAACAAGCTCCTTTAACGCGATTAAGGCCATTTAAGCGCGTCAATTTGCGAAAATTTGCGCCACTTAAGCCGTGTTTAGGGTGCATTCTGCGTCAGGTCGGCTGACGAGGTGCGACATTAAATTCCACGCTCGCAATGCCACGCAAGCGGTTCCCGCCAGCGGAAATCTTCTGTCGTGTCGCGCAAAAAAAAAAGCCCCGGCCGCTCATCGAGAACGGCCGGGCCTAGGGCAAAACGCGAGTTCGCTTTCAGTTGGTCTTGAAACGGAATTCCACTTCGAGGCCGATATTGTCGTTGACGCTCATCACGCGAGCAATCTGCGGCGGTGCCAACCCGAACGTCTCGAATTTGAAATCGGTGTTGGCGCGGCCCGCGACGATGCCGTCGTTATTATCAACCGTGGCGATTCCCTGCCATGTTATCGGTGCCGTCTTTCCGTGTATGGTCATATCGCCGGTCACCTGGAAGCCCATCTGTCCGTCGAGTGGATTCGGCATTCCGGTGATCGACTTCGGCACGAACTCAGCCATCGGATACTGATCGGTTTCGAGTGTCCGGCGCTGAATGTAGCCGTCGCGCATCGATTGATCGCTTTTCAGCGTGCGTAGATCAAACGTCAGCTTGGACGCGTTCGAATCAATCGAGCCGTCCTTGTTGAATACGATCGAACCACTAACCGCAGTCGATTGGCCAACGGCGTCGCTCGGAAAGCTGATGCCCGCCAGTTGTTCGCGGACGCGGTAAGAAGCGGTTGTGCCGTCCGTGATCGTGAGCGTCAGCGGAAATGGCTTCGGAGGAGCTTGCTGACGGCCGCCACGGCCTCTCTGTCCTCCGCCCGGCCCGCCCATCTGGCCCGGCGGCGGACCACCCTGCGCAAAGGCCGAAGAATGAAATGCGAATGTGCCGGCGAGAACGAGCGCGCAAATCCCCAGTCCGGCCAGCAAACCTCCCATCCAGGCAGACGCGAGCGCCGATGAATTTCGTGTGCGATTCATCCCCATCCCTTTCAATTTTAGTTTTTGGTGCTTCCCAGGCGCCCCGGCCCGATCCTGAGTGGGCATTAGAGTAGTGCGGCTGCCCTCCGCTGTCAAATTGCAGACGCGGCGGCCGCGGCGGCGGCGTCAGCGGTTTCGTCCAGACGAAGCTTTGGAGCGTGGGGCAGGAGGAGTGTCTGGCTGCGCTGGAGGCTGGGCGGGTTGGGATGCCGGCGAGACTTCCGTCGTTTCGATCACGCCGAGATCGTGCTGTTTGAGGCCGCGGATGCGGTCGCGGATTGCGGCGGCGCGCTCGAATTCGAAGCTCTTCGCGGCGGCGCGCATCTGCTGTTCCAGTTGCGCGATGGCCATTTGCAGATCCTCTTCGCTGCTGATCACGCCAATCGTGTCGTCGCCAAGGACTGGGATGTAATCGGCTTCGACGATTTTTGCCAGCTGCATGTCGATGGACTTGATGATCGATTGCGGCGTGATGTTGTTCTCGCGATTGTAGACTTCCTGCTTGGCGCGGCGGCGGCTCGTTTCGCCCATGGCCTGGCGCATCGAATTGGTGATCACGTCCGCGTATAGAATCGCGCGCCCTTCGATGTGGCGCGCGCAACGCCCAATCGTCTGAATCAGAGACGTGGTGCTGCGTAAAAACCCTTCTTTGTCGGCGTCGAGAACAGCCACGAGCGACACTTCAGGCAAATCCAGTCCTTCGCGCAGCAGGTTGATGCCAATAAGAGCGTCGAATTCACCGCGCCGCAAATCCCGCAAAATGCGGATGCGCTCGAGCGTCTCAATCTCTGAGTGCAGATAACGGCAACGCACGCCCGCTTCGGCAAGATACTCCGCCAAGTCTTCAGACATTCGCTTGGTAAGCGTCGTCACGAGCACGCGCTCGTTACGCGCTGCGCGCACGCGAATTTGTTCAAGCAGATCATCAACCTGCCCTTTCACGGGCCGGACTTCGACCTCGGGATCAACCAATCCCGTCGGGCGAATGACTTGTTCGACGACCACTCCGCCGGATTTCGTCAGCTCATAAGGCCCGGGCGTAGCCGAAACGTAAATCACTTGCCCCGTGCGATGCTCGAATTCCTCAAACGTCAGCGGCCGATTATCCAACGCAGACGGCATGCGGAAACCGTAATCGACGAGAACCTGTTTGCGTGAGCGGTCTCCGTGAAACATTGCGCGAAGCTGCGGCACCGTCTGATGAGATTCGTCGATGAAAAGCAAATAATCTTCAGGCACGTAATCGAGCAGCGTGGGCGGAGCTTCGCCTGGCAAGCGGCCGGACATGTGGCGCGAATAGTTTTCAATGCCGTGGCAATAGCCGATCGTGCGCATCATTTCGATATCGAAATGAGTGCGTTGCACCACGCGCTGCGCCTCGACGATTTTTCCCTGGCGCCCCAGCTCAGCTTTCCACCAGTCGAGCTCTTCGTAGATGCCTTGAATGGCACGCTCGCGCTGCGCAGCCGGCAGCACATAATGCGATTTTGGATAGATCATCAGCCGCGAGATTTCTTCGTTTTGGCCAAGAATCGCGCCCGTCAGCGGGTCGATTTTGCGGATCGATTCGATTTGGCTGCCCCACATTTCCACCCGGACAGCGAAATCGTCATAAGGCGGATAAATCTCGACCGTATCGCCGCGCACGCGAAACGTGCCTCGGCGTAAATCCTCCGCACGGTCATACTGAATTTCGACGAGCTTGCGCAGCATGGCCTCTCGCGGGATCGATTGGCTCTTATCGAGGCTCATCACCATGCCGTAATACGCTTCGGGGGAGCCGATACCGTAAATGCACGAAACGGAAGCGACGATCACCACATCGCGGCGCTCGAAAAGCGAACGCGTGGCGCTCATCCGCAACTTGTCGAGTTCGTCGTTGATCGTCGACTCCTTCTCGATGTAGGTGTCGCTCGCGGGAACGTAGGCTTCGGGCTGGTAATAATCGTAGTAGCTGACGAAGTATTCGACGGCGTTCTGCGGGAAGAACGATTTGAATTCGTGGAAAAGCTGCGCGGCGAGAGTCTTATTGTGCGCAAGGACGATGGCAGGCCGGTTGGCCGCCTCGATGACTTTCGCCATCGTGAACGTCTTGCCCGAACCGGTGACGCCGAGCAGGGTCTGGTGCTTTTCGCGGTCTTGCACACCACGGCTAAGCTGGGCGATCGCTTCGGGCTGATCGCCACGAGGTTCGTAGTCGCTGGCTAGCTTGAAATTCGCCATTCGGGGTTCCTTGCACGCTCACGCCGCATTTCCCGGTGAGCCGAAACCTTCATTATAGCGCAGAGCACAACAGGCCCCGCTTACAGCGACTACCATGCACTTTCCACCGGTAGCCGCATCGGCTCTCAGCGGTGTAGTATTCTGGCTGGGAACCAGCAACCCAAGCCTTATGAGTGCTGCTGAAATATTCGTGAACAACCGCGTCTTCCGCGCTGGTTGGGGTCTTGTCTCGTGGCTTGCAATCTTCTTCGGCGTCGAAGTCTTAGTGGGATTTGCGGTCAACATTATTCGGCTGCAATTGCATGCTACCGAACCCCCACTTCTCGATCCGGCCTGGGTGATCGCAGTTAGTGCCGCGCTTTTCGCGGGCGCCGTGGTCGCCACTCTCGTCGTGGGCCGAGCTGAACGCCTCCCTTTGCGCGACTATTACATTCCCACGCGAACCTTTTTCGGCCGATTTTTCTGGCAAGGCTCGCTCTGGGGCTTTTTGGCCGTTTCCCTTCTGATCGGGCTCATCGCCGCGCTCCACGGCTATCATGTCGCTGGTTTCGCCATGCATGGCCGTTTGCTCGCATATTGCGCAGTCTGGTGGCTGCTTGCCGCGCTCGCAATCGGACTGGCCGAGGAGATCACTTTTCGCGGCTATCTCTTGCGAACCCTTGCCGATGGAATCCGCTTCTGGCCCGCTGCCGTTCTGGTCTCCGTCGGCTTCGGCGCGCTATATTTCAGACCGTACCACCGCTGGGAAGATTTTGCCTGCATGGGTCTGCTCGCGCTTTTCAGCTGCTTGACGATTCGCCGAACCGGTTCGCTTGCTTTTATTATCGGCTTTCACGCCGCGTTCGACTGGGGCTTAACGTTTTTCTATTCCGGTCGCAATGGCGGCGAATTCGCAGTGGGGCACCTGCTGCGAACGTCGTGGACAGGCCCCGCTTGGCTAACCGGAGGCATGTTGGGCCCGGAAGCGAGTTCGGCGATGTCTGTGGTTCTCGTCCTTCTCTTTTTTCTCTTTCCCCGGCTTTATCGTTCATCCCCTGAAGACTAGCGTCGGGAAAAGTCAATCGCAGAGACTTCCGGCAACGTGGTGCGCGAACATCTGGCGCTGATGGGCCTCGAACGTGAGTTTTTGCACGCACTTCCGTCGCTGATAGAAGAGCTTCCGTTAGCAACTCGATAGAACCGAGCCGAGCGCAAACCCCGGAAAAAGCCTGGTTTTTTGTGCGAGGTTTTTTCAATGGCAAATGGGTTGTCTGCACGACGCTCAGCAACACTTAGCTGTAGTGCCTAATCTCGATGCCATGTCAGGCAATCGGCGAAATGTAGCGCGCTTGGTCCTTAATGTAGGTTTCCGCCTTACACGGGCGCGAGCAAATAATTGGGCTTTTGCCAGACAAATCCTACGCCTACTGGATATTCGCATTCTGAAGTAATGGACGGGTTCGATTGTCATCCGGATCGCAGCCCGCAAGAATACGCCTCACCATGCGTATTGCACAGGTCGCACCACTCTATGAGAGTGTCCCGCCGCTGCGGTATGGGGGCACAGAGCGCGTTGTTTCGTGGCTTACTGAAGAACTGGTTAATGACGGTCACGACGTTACGCTATTTGCGAGCGGAGATTCGAAAACGATGAGCAGACTCATCCCCTGTTCGCCGAGGTCTCTCCGCACCGACCCGGATTGCCGCGACTATCTAGCTCATCACATCGCCCTTATCGAGCGCGTCGCCCAAGCAGCGGCACGATTCGACATCATTCACTTTCATATCGACTATCTTCACTTCCCTTTTAGCCGCTATGAGAAGCTATGCCAAATCACGACGCTCCACGGCCGCCTCGACCTCGCCGATCTCGTACCGCTCTATCGTGAATTTCCGGAAATGCCGGTGGTCTCAATTTCGCGCGCTCAACGCAAGCCCTTGCCATGGATCAATTGGGTGGGCAACGTTCACCACGGTCTTCCTGCGAACTCTTTGCGCCTAGACAGCGGTTCGGGAGGTTATCTCGCCTTCATTGGACGAATTTCGCCTGAAAAGCGGCCGGACCGGGCGATAGAAATCGCTAAGCGGACGGGAACTCCTCTAAAAATCGCCGCAAAGGTCGACCGTGTCGACACGGAGTATTTCGAGCGTGACATTAAACCCTTACTCTCAGATCCCCTGGTCGAGTTCATCGGTGAAATCACCGACTTAGAGAAACAGGAATTCATGGGAAACGCGCTCGCTTGTTTGATGCCGATAGATTGGCCCGAGCCCTTCGGGATAAACATGATTGAGGCAATGGCGTGTGGGACGCCGACGATTGCATTTCGGCACGGTTCTGTTCCTGAAATCATTACGGATGGTTTGAACGGGTTCATCGTCGATAGCGTCGAAGAGGCAGTCGATGCTGTTTCCCGCATCCATCTCCTCTCGCGGGCGGACTGCCGGCAAGTGTTCGAAGAGAGGTTCACTTCGGCCCGTATGGCTGCGGATTACCTTCGCATTTACGAAGAGCAACTTTGCGCATCGCCATCCGCTCCGGAAATTTCCCCGACGACAATAGCCTCCAAAACTGAGAGCTTCGCATCCCAATAAAAACAGGCCGGGAGATGGTGGCAAGTGAAGGACGTCATTGAGGTCGATAATCAGTACTACGTGCTTGCCACGTCCAGTCTTGCCGACGATCGCAGCCGCGTCCTGAAGTACGGAAGAACCTTTGCCGTTTTCAACCGCTTCGGAGATATCGAATCGCTCGGGCTCGGCGAGCAGGGCATTTATCATGAGGGCACGCGCTATCTTTCGCGGCTCGCGCTGAAACTCGGTGGCGAAAGCCCGCAGTTGCTTCGCTCGACGATACGGGACGACAACGCCTTCTTTACCGTCGACGCCATGAACGTGGATCTCTCGGATGGCGAATTCGTATCGATACCGCGCGGAGACATCCACGTTTTCAGGTCGAAATTTCTCTGTAGCGGAGTTTGCTACGAACTCGTACGGCTTTCGAATTGCAGTCTCGATTGGCTTGAGACCTTCATCACGTTCGAATTCGAGGCTGACTATCGCGATATCTTCGAAGTCCGCGGCACCCGACGGGATCGTAGTGGAATCTGCGCCCCTCCCGAAATAGGCGATTCGAGAATCCTATTCCGCTATGAAGGGTTGGACAAGGTCGTGCGGCGCACGCGTCTGGATTTTTCAATTAAGCCTCGTCAAATCGGTCCGTCAGGCGCGCGTTTTGAATTCGGCCTCAGACCAAAAGAAGAGGCCGCCCTGTACGTCACCGCCTCCTTCGAAAAGGGCGAACATCGCAACACTGTCTTTTTTTTTGAAGACGCCTTGCGGCGTTCGTCCGCGGAGATCGACAGCGCGAAACGAAACCATGGAAGCGTGATTGCCTCTGATCCTCGTTTGAACGCCTGGCTGAGCCGGTCGGCGGCCGACATTGAGATGATGATCGCTGGGAATCCCGAAGGCGCCTATCCCTACGCTGGAGTACCGTGGTACAACACGGTTTTTGGCCGCGACGGAATCATTACAGCGCGGGAATGTCTCTGGCTCAGTCCAGAGATTGCCAAAAGCGTGTTGAAATATTTGGCTGAAACACAAGCCACGGAATGCAATGCCGAAGAAGACGCGGAGCCGGGGAAAATTATCCACGAAATGCGCTCCGGCGAAATGGCCGCGCTGAAAGAGGTTCCATTCGGTCGATACTACGGCAGTATCGACTCGACCCCGCTTTTCGTCATGCTCGCGGGCGATTATCTGGATCGAACTCATGATTGCGCGTTTATCCGCTCGATTCAGCCAAATCTCCTTGCTGCGTTAAAGTGGATCGACGAATACGGCGACGTAGATCACGACGGTTTCGTGGAGTATAAGGCCAAGACTTCCCGCGGATTGGCGCAACAGGGATGGAAAGACTCGCACGACGCTGTGTTCTACGACGATGGCCATATCGCGGAGCCGTCGATTGCGCTATGCGAAGTACAAGGATACGTCTACGCTGCCAAATTGGCAGGGGCCAAGCTTGGCCGGATGCTCAGCGCACCGGCATTTGCCCAGCAGCTAACGGACCAGGCTCACGACCTCCGAGAGAAATTCAATCGCGATTTCTGGGATGACGAGCTTGGCACGTTCGTGCTCGCGCTTGACGGCGCGAAAAGAAAATGCCGCGTGAAAGCTTCCAACGCCGGACATTGCCTCTTTTCCGGGATTGCTACGCAAGAGCACGCCGCGCGCGTTGCCGAATCTCTGCTCGGAGAGGAGCTTTTTTCCGGATGGGGCATCCGGACGCTGGGAAGCTCGGAGCTTCGTTACAACCCAATGTCATACCACAATGGCTCCGTATGGCCTCATGACAATGCCATAATCGCTCGTGGGCTCGCGCGTTACGGCTTTCATCAGCAAGCGGCCAATGTCCTTTCAGCGATGCTTGACGTGAGTGAAACCATGGAATTGCGTCGATTGCCTGAGCTTTTTTGCGGCTTCCATCGACGTTCGCATTCTGAAGGTCCGACACTTTATCCGGTCGCCTGCTCTCCGCAATCCTGGGCGGCCGGCTCGGTGTATTTGCTGCTCGAGGCTTGTCTGGGCATCACGTTCAATCCTGCGACAGGCTCCATCCGTATGGCCGGTAAATGCCTGCCCGATTTTCTACACGGACTCACAATTACAAATCTGCCAGTGGGCGATGCGAAGTGTGACCTTCGCGTCGAACACGATGGCAAGTCGCTTTGCGGAACGATTCTGCGCCAGACGGGCGACGTGCGCCTCGAATCCGTAACCGAGGTCGAAACGTTAGACCGTAAGGGACCGGTCCTATAGCGCCCAACTTACGATTGTTTTGCCGCTACCCATTCAATTTTGCTAGGCTTTTAACCGCTCCCTCGACGGAGAGGTGTCCGAGCGGTTTAAGGAGCACGCTTGGAAAGCGTGTGTTGGGGAAACTCAACCGTGGGTTCGAATCCCACCCTCTCCGCCATACTTCTGAATAGCAATTAAATACATACATTTTACATTGTGTCTCTACTGTGCTACTGTTCTGTGGGCATTTGGAGGCACCCATGGCCGCTCCCAGCCTGTACGTCCGTGAGAAGAATCCAGCCGGCTACTGGCGTTATCGCCGGGTCAAAGGCGCCAGGCCTCCGCACCGGCGACCTCAAGCCGCCTTTTTATGCACGACCGTTCTTGGATCGCAAGCAGGTCTGGAAGACTCTCTCGGCTGATAACTTCACAGACGCAAAGCAAGAAGCTGAGCAATTAGCGCTGGCGCTGGAGGCTCACGCCAAAGGCCTGACCGTTACCGAACTCGAATCGCTCGGAAATGCAAACCGAATTTCGATCAAGACTGCCGTTGAAACCTATCTGGAACAGAAGAGCGGTAAGGCAAAGAAAACGGTTGCGCAATATCGGCTGACGTTCGGGGAATTTATGGAGGCGTTAGACGGCAAGGTCCGATTTCTCGACGAAATCAACGAGAATGTCTTGCGCAGCTACAAGAAATACCTCGTAAGCAAAGGGCACGCGGGGAAGACGATTGATACACGGTTGAATATCGTCTTTTTTCTCCTCAAGAAGAACGGAATTAAGGCGCGTATTCCCCGAGACGAAATGCCGGTGGTCGAGGAAGAAGTTGCCGTCCCGTATACCGAGGAAGAGTTAAAAAAGCTGTTTGCATACATGAATGACGAGGAAAGGGCGCGCTACAAGTTCTTTCTCGGCACCGGCTGTCGTGACAAAGAGGTCACATTTGCAGCTTGGAATGACATAGATTTCGATAAGAAGACCTACCATGTACGCCGCAAAGAAGATGTTGGCTTCACGCCGAAATCGCACGAATCGCGCTCCATTCCGTTGCCCGATTCACTCATTGCATTGCTCAAGGAACGCCGAAAGCGTGCGTTGCACGACCGCTGGATTTTCGTAAACCAGCAAGGGAAACCGGACAATCACTTCTTACGAAAACTAAAGAGGATCGCGCTACGAGCGGGATTGAATTGCGGGCAATGCCGAACAACAATCACCGAAGGAAGATACGACAAGAGAAAACAAGTGGAAGTCTCTTGCAAAACCCGGCCCGTCTGCCAGCACTTTTACTTGCACCGTTTTCGCAAAACCTGTGCGTCGCGCTGGGAGCAGCATGGCGTGCCTATCCGAACGATTCAACACTACTTGGGACATAAGAACCTCGAAACTACGATGCTGTATTTGGGTGTTGCAGATTCCGAAAAGCTACGCGGCAACATCAACGCCGCTTTTCGCGATTGACTTAGCTTTTTCGGCTTCAATCCAGGCATCCAGATCAATCACATCGATTACGCGGCGCTTACCGACGATCAGCGACGGAATCTTGTTCTCGCGGAGTAGCGTTTCAACGAACCAAGTTGTAGCTGAAAGATACCGGGCGGCATCCTGAATTCGCAAGAGCCGGGGCACAAGCACGGCAGGAATTACGGCAGAGGCATTCGCCACCGATGCAGCCAGTGTTCTTGCAGGCATGCTTCGCCGGGAGCTTGCAACACCGGCGGAATCTGCCTGGGGACGCTGATTCATTCGCAGCCTTTGGTTCAAGAACCGCTTTCGTTCGTACTGTCCTTGATATCGTTACGGTTTCCAGAGAGCGACTGAAGGAATAAAACGCATAAACTGATTCCAAGGGCGACCATGAAAGCGCCTAAGATCGTCACTCTCATCGCTTCGCCTTCCAGGGCACAATGGCTCGGCAGCCTTTTGTGGGGCAGCGGAATCCCTGAAGGCTGCCATCAAATAGACTCGTTTTCATTTGTTCGGGTTCGATCCAGAAACGGCGTCCACACGCGGGACATTCCAGGTAATAGCGGCGCTCCATTTCGGCAAATCGCGCGAACAGGTCTTCGGAGTCGGCTCGGTCGAGGAGCCTCTCGAAACTGGAGATTCCTGCGGGTCCGCGAACAAACAGTTGAATGCCGCACGGGTCGCACGTTACGTATGGCTTTTTCTTTTTGGTGATCCGCACTTCACGAGGACTTGCGCAGACCGGACAGGGAAACATCTTCTTTCCATTCAGTTCAGGCATTCTGTCTCTTCCTTTCTCACTCAAAACTTCCCGCATACTAAAGATAAGCCCGATCCCGAATCGCCGATTGCAAGTCCCACCAACCGTAAGACAGGAACCGGACACTTTGCCCGTAAAATTCCCCGTGATTCCGGGGAATCTCGCGTAAAATTCGGGCGCATTTCGGGGAATTCCCGTAAAAATGGCAGCCCGCAAGACATCGAGCAAAAAGGCCAACGAACTACTTGACGCCGTTTTCCCGAAGCGCGGTCGCGGACGTCCGCATAAGGCGCTCGCTTCGGAAGTGAGCGGACGCGCATACAATTACCGCCTGATCTTCAGTCAGACGTGGGAAAGGGTCGGCGAAAGGTTGTTAAAGGCCCACACGGAAGCGGACGTGATCGGCGCATTTGAGGGAACGCCCTATAAAGCGGAATTTCAGCCATTGGCTCCGCTTATTCTGCGCGTGCTACGCGAGAAAGACTTTCCTAAAAAGAGGAGCGAAGCGCAGACTATTTTCCTAGCGGAATCGCTGGCGGCCAGAGGAGAAGTCAGCCCGCGCAGTTCGCGCGATATTTGCGCGAAGGAGCGCAAACGTGAGCAGGCTAAATCACCTTACCATATAATTCGACGCGAATTCTATGTGGAATGCTCTTGTGGATATAAAGGTCCCGCACGTGAGAACGCCTGCCGCAAATGCGGCGCGGGAATTACATTTCCTTTAATGGGAAGCTCTAATTTAATTTTCTGAGTGATTCCTGGAAAAACCTCGTAACGTACGTACGTAACGTTAGGCTGCGGTTTCCTGCTGCTCTCATTGCGATCTGATCGAAGCGACAGAAAGGTCCGAAATGTACCTTCTGCTCGGAGATTAAGACCACAGAGCCGACGCAAGAGTCTGCTTCCTCAAGATTAGCCGTTCACTTTTTCCACGGATAGTTCCATATTTCATGCTATAGACAGTCCAAGCTTCTATCGCTTTTTGCCTCCGCAGCTCGACTGCGTTCCCACCTTGGGGGATACCATCGTGATATATCGTAGTATCATCCAATATAACGATCCTCTTGGATCGCAGCTTGGCATGATAGGCTAATTCCTGGCAATAACCCCACCCTCCTCTGGAATATGGAAATCCGCCGAATGATGCAACGAACTCTATATCAATAAGGGATGCCAGAAAATCTGCCTGTGGAATTGGCCTGACGCTGGCCGCAGATTCGGCCACCATCCCAGGAAAGAATCGGGCCTGGGCAGTATCGGGAGTTATGCTCGCACTTACCTGAACGACGCTATCATCTGCGGTGCGGGTTCCGAAAATTCTGACCCTCCTAATTCCGGAAATTCTGAGCCATCCAGATCTAGAAAACGTCGTTAATCGGTAAGACTTTCTCTGGGCCTCCCCGGTGCTGGATAGGTCGGTAAGGCCCCGGAGGAAGGAGGATGCTGAGTATGCTCAAGCGACACGAAGTGGAGATTTTGTTGAAGGCGGGTTATCCGAAGACCGAGGTGGCCCGCTTGGCAGGCGTTTCCTTATGTTCGGTGAAACGGATCGCGGAGGAGGATCCCGTGGTGCATGTCGATGATGCGGGGGAGCGCGTGAAACGAAAGATCGGCAGGCCCAGTACGGTGGAGAATTTCCGGAAACAGATCGTCGAGATCCTGAAGGAAGCGCCCGATCTTGCCTCGTTGGAGATTCTGCGGCGCGTTCGGGAAGGCGGCTATAGAGGAGGCAAGACAGCGCTCTACGCACTGGCGGCCTCGCTTCGCCCCAAGCCGGTGAGACCGCTGGTTCGCTTTGAAGGTCTTCCCGGAGAGTTCAGTTAGCACGATTTCGGAGAAGTGGAAGTGCAGTTCGCAATGGCTCCCGCCAGCGAATTCACTTCTTCGCTTCCCGCTTGAAGTATTCACGCTACATCCGAGTCAGTTTGGTACCGGACCAGGCGGTGGAAAGCTTGGTGCGCACCCTGGCCGAGCACTTGGCCAGCTGGGGCGGACGTCCCTTGCTGTGTGTGTTTGATCGACCGAAGACCATCGCTCTGAAGTGGAGAAAGAACGGCGAGGTGACGGAATGGAATTCGGTCTTCGCATACGCCACGCTGGAGATGGGCGTAGGCGTGGAGCTGTGCTGGCCCTATCGAGCGCAGCAAAAAGGCAGTGTCGAGAACCTGGTGGGATTCGTCAAGTCTTCTTTCTTCAAGGTGCGCAGCTTTTACGATGCAGACGATCTGCACGGGCAGTTGGGGGATTGGCATCGCGAGGTAAATGAGGAGCGTCCCTGCCGGGCGACGGGGATTATCCCTGCGGTGCGCCTGGCGGAAGAAGCCCCCCGCCTGCGCGCTTTGAAGGTGCCGCCTGAAGAACTGGCTCTGCGCATTCCGGTGTATGTCGGTCCCACGGGGACCGTTTTGTACGATGGCCATGCTTATTCCATGCCTCCGGAGGCGATCAGCATGCCGGCCACGTTGTACTTGTATGCGCAACGAGTGCGCATCGTGGCGGGGAAGTATCAGGCGGAGCATCTCCGAAAGTTTTTGGCTCAAGAGGGCTCCTCGTTGCCGGAGCACCGCGCGGCGATGGTGGCGGCGGTATCGGGGAAACGGGGCAAGCGCTATCTGAAGCGGCAGCAGTTGTTGGAGCTAGGAGAGCCGGCGATTCGCTATCTGACCGAGATCGTGCATCGCCGACCGCGACAGTGGTTTGAGGATGTCAATCGGCTGCACCGGATTCTGCAGAACCACGGTCCGGAAGTGCTGCGGCAAGCGATGGAAGAAGGGCTGAAACAGCAGGTTTTTGGTGCGTTTTTCGTGGAGCGATTTCTCGAACCGGGATTGAGTTTTTCAGAGGTGGTGCAATGAAAGGCCCACTGGAGAGCCCGCTCGGAGAGCTTTTTCTTTTCGCTTTTCCTCCTTAGCGGAGCCCCTGTTGCAGCGGCCCGCAGCAGTCAAGGGCGCGCCGTTTTCTGGCGCGGCGAAGCGAACCCTTGACGGCGAGGACGCTGCAACAGAATCGGCGAGGGAGGAAAAGCTCGGTTTGCAGTACGGGTTTGCAGTGCATTTCACTCACAAGGGAGGAAACGACACATGATGAATCAGCAGGACGCAGGGACGTCTTTGAAGAAGCCGAACATCTCGGACGGACAACTGGATTATTTCGGCGCTTGAATGGCGCCACACGGGATATAGGGACGTGGCGGATCAAGGAGAAAGAAAACTGGAGCTATCGCGATTTTCTGGCTCTTCTGCTGGCGAGAAGTGGATCGCACGCAAACGCGCTTACAACGTTTGAGCAAGGGATTTCTTCTTCAAGAATCGATGAGTTCGATTTTAGCTGCAGAGAGCTCGTGAGTTGCTCGTTGCTGTTGGGAGGATTTCGTTAGAAGGGCGCTCGCTGATTCTGTACGGAAGGGGGTGGAAAAACACATCTGGGTAGATCGGTATCGCGCATAGAATGGCTTCGAGATTGCACTCGGGCAGAACTCATCGAAGATCTAAATGAGAGAAGGGACGTGCGCGAATTTGCTGATACACGATAGCTTGGTGATCGATGAAGTTGGGTATTCTCTTATGGGGGATGGCAAGTGCTGTTATGTGGTAACGTTCGAATCTGAAGAAGCGGATGATCTTAATAAAAGGCTAGCGAATGGGGAAAGGTGTTGCACGACGAAGATAGGCGGTATATGGATCGTGTTGGAACGCGGGCGCTTTATATCTCGGTGGATCTGGGGAACAATTGAATGGGAGAGTTTGGGGAAATGAACGGTCAGAATTTGGAATCGGGGTCAGAATTTGGAAAATGCGGAGGTGCGTAAAACGAGAAAATAAAAGGGTGTAGAAATCGATATCGTTCGATAAAAGCAGAAATTTCGCAAGCGCTGCGGGCGAGTAAAGAATATTATAAAAGAAAGTATTGTGCGGATTTCGGTGTTATATATAAAGATTGTGGGTAGTTATAGTACTCGAATGGGGTATGGGATTAATTGGAAAATTTCAAAGCTATGGTTTTCGCAGGCAATATTAAAATATTGGAATAGAGGTAAAGAGATCGCGTAGTGTGCTATAATTTATCGCTTTTTTAAGGTAAATATTATAGGGTGACAAATAATATATATTAAGTGTGTAGCTGAGCGAGGAATATCGTAAAGATAAGCGAGAGGTAGTGGAGGTTAGAGTTGAATGATCGAGCGGGAGCGGTAGAAAAATAGATGGGATGAGTACGTTTAGAGAGGAGCAAACAGGTGTGGATGATCGTGCTGATATTCGTTATGGATAGAGGATGATAAGAAGCACGTTACTGCGGGTATTATCTTTTGGTTGGTTAGGGTTGATATAGGTTTTTAGTTTCGTGGAGTGTTCTTCTTATATTTTATAAAGATGGGATGGTCGGATATTGGGGATTTTTAATGTGGGGAGATAAAGTGAGAGTTCGAAGCGTGGAAATAGGAGTGGAAATTGAAGATATTGCGATTAAATGAATAGTGATTTTTCTTTGGGGATAGCGATAGTGTAGGGAGCTATCGTGGGGACGTATTATATCGGTGTGATAATTTCAGAAACAGCAATCGCTGGTTCAGACCGTCGTGCTTTCCTTTGATTTCTGGAGATCCCACTTTGGCTCGGACCTGGCATCGTCGGTAGGTCGATCACTTTGGATCGAGACCCTTGCATCATTGTAGGCATCATGCCCCCAAAGTTCTTCTTTCCCGACGAAAATGTGAAGCTTTGGGTGCCTCTCCTTCGCAATAGCGAACTATTTAGAGACGCACACGCTCTAGTGCGATTGCGTCCGGGCGTTTCAATTCAGCAGGCGCAGACTGAACTGGATCTGTTCGCTCAAGCGGCTAATCAGCAGCATACTGGTACTAGTCATAAGATTGGTCTCGGAATTTTTCCCCTGCATCGCGTAATTGTCGGTCCTTATGAAATACCCTCCTCGCAGCAGTCTGGTATTCTTGATCGCTTGTGCCAACGTTGCTAACCTGCTTTTGGCTCGCGGCTTAGGCCGTGAGAAGGAATTTGCCGTCCGCGCAGCGCTTGGTGCTAAGCCGTCCAGCATCTTCCGCCTTCTATTGATTGAGAGCATGCTTTTCTCGCTTGTTTCGGGTGGCTTCGGTGTGGTTTGCGCATATTGGGGAATACAGCTGCTTAGGGGTTCGCTAATATTCCGCGCTTTGAATCCGCTACCGTTGATTCGCGCGTACTTCTCTTTGCACTAGCACTTTCGGTTGTCACAGGATTCCTTTCTGCTTTTGTTCCTGCTTGGAGGTCAGCACGCCCGAACTTGATCCTAGCCCTTCAAATAGGCGGAGCTAGCACTCACCGCGCGGGCAGGTCGGATTTGGACCTGCTCGTGATGGTCGAAGTCGCCGTAGCATTAATATTGCTCACTGGCGCGGGGCTTCTTATCAACAGCTTTGTTCGAATGACTCGTACCCGTGGGGATTCAATCCAAACCACGTTCTATTAGTGGAAGCAACGATCCCGAGCTTGAAGGGTCGGATTTCGGCTGAACAAGTTGTGTTTGCGAGCAGAGTGCTAGACCGTTTGTCAAAGATGCCTTCCGTCTCGTCAGCCGCAATGGCTATGGCGTGCCTTTTAAGTACAACTGGAGGCCGACTCATTTTGCAGTAAATGGAACAATGGTTAATTGGACGACTGGGCATGGGTCGTGAGTCGAGACTACTTTCGACTATGGGAATACCGGTGCTACGTGGCCGCGAATTTAGCGACGCTGATGACGGCTCAGCGTCGCGGCTTGTAGTTGTTAGCAAGGACTTCGCTGACAGATTGTGGCCGGGCATTGATCCGATTGGGAAAGAGCTCCAGATCTTAAGGCTGAAAAAGCTTTGCTAGAGCAGTTGCTAAAGAATCCGATGGCGCTTGAGAGGCACTACGATTCTCCAGCGTCGTGGGACCGGACGGAGCTCCATGGCAAGTGGTAGGAGTGGTTGGGAGAGTTCGCGCTTTCGGCTTAGATGTCGAACCGCGTTCTGCGTATCTCGATTTCAGGCAGCAAACTTGGTTTCCGGGAGGATCGGAGAAATTTTTGCTGCGAACCACAGGTGACGCTCTGAAGATTGCGCCGATGGTCAAGGACCAAATTCTGGCGGCAGAAAAGGATGCAAACGTCGAGAATATTACAACAATGAACAATTTGACAGCTGCGTCCATCGCGGGGCACGGCTCAAACAGACTGTTGGCTACAATATCAGTACTTTTTGGTGCCCTTTCGCTGTTATTGGCTGGAGTAGGCATTTATGGAATTGTATCCTTCACAGTTGCGCTGCGGACGCGTGAGATTGGTATTCGAACAACACTCGGCGCACCGACGCAGGTCATTATTCGTCTCGTGCTTCATCAAGGTATTCGACCTGTGCTTTGGGGGCTCGCTCTCGGTTTCACGGGGGCGTTCGCTCTCACACGGCTGCTCAAAGGGTTCTTGTTCGGCGTGGCGCCCGATGACCCTCCACATTTGCAGGTGCTTCAATCATCCTTCTGGTTGTGGCCAGCATCGCGTGCATAGTGCCGACGAGGCGCGCTCTTCGCGTCAATCCGGTTGAAGCTCTGCATTACGAATAACGTTTTGCCGAACCGAGTCACTAGTTTCTATGTATTGGGATCGACGACTTTGGACATGAAGAACGCTATGGTGAAATGCTAGGCACCGCGCGTGGCTTTTTGTGCTCCGCCCTTTTCATCGCGCAACTGTTCTCGTTGTTCTCCGCATGCTCGTTTTCGCCGCTTCCTGAGGGGGTTCCACAAGCGTTCCTCCCGCCACAGCCGCTGTACCCGCTTCTTGGTTGACCGCCATCCCTCGCGCTGCACAAGCTTGGTTATGCGCCGGTAGCCAAGCCGGATCTTCGCCAGTTCGTGCAACCGCTTGCGAATGTGCCGCTCTGAAGCACGCATCCCCTGGGAACTAGCGCTGCGTCGCCGTGGCTGCTCCACCAATCGGCAAGCGTTTCGTTCCACGTAGCGCTGTCTATAGAGACTCCGCTCAACCACCTCCCTACTCTCTGTGTCCAGCATCGCGATATGCTGCTGGCGTGTGGAATTAATCACGTATGATCCTCATACTCGCTCGTTCCCTCCGAGCCTTGGCTTTCGCAAAAGCAAGCAAGTTTACTCGTTCGAAGGAGCCGACGCCTTTATTCCATCACTGTTCTCGCAAATCTCCCGCTGCCGCTCGCCTGCCCGTCATCCTTACCAGGCTTTTCGGCTGAGGTCCTTCAGCGTTTCGATGTCCATGGCCTGCGGCGGCACGATTTCCTTACCCGTGCGCTTTCTTTCAACTCATCCCCGCGCGGCCATCTCCGGCACCTTGATCCCGCCGTCAAGATGGTGCCAGCATGAAATTTCTCTCCCTGATCTCCAACTTCTGGTATACCGTTTCGAATCGGCGCGCCTGATTGAGGTTCACTTCCGCCTTACGTAGCTTAGCAATAACCTCCTGCGCTTTATGTCGCTTCCCTCTCGTCGACTAACGCCGCGAGGGCGTTAGACTCTCCTACCAGGCTGGTACATCTGGAGGGGGCGGGCAAGATACTTGATTACAGAACAATTGCGGCGGGCGGTATGCTTCACGACCGAATGAATATAGAGGCCCGCAAACATCACGTCAGAAAGCGCAAACGAATACGCTCGGCAGGACGCTTGTAGGTCTTGCCAACTCAGCCTAATTAGAAACGTAAAGTTTAACATTGCCATTTGTTATTATTGTGTGCTATACACCGCGCCGTCACGGGTATAAGTGGCAAACGAGGAGGGCGAATGGAAAAGACAACTCGCAGAAGTGTTACTAGGGGTCTCCTAAGGGTTCCGATGTTTGCTGCAATTGCGAAGGTAACGCTGTTCGGACCAGGGGTCGGTGTGGCGGGTGATGGTGACAATGATCGTTACGCGCACGAAAACAAGTTCTTGGCGGTAAGGGTATTTCGATGGCTAAACACGGCAGAAAGACGCTACTTTGAGGAAGGCTCAAGATACGGCAATCTTGAGGAGCTAAGGCGATCAGCAGCGGTTGAGGATTGGCTCGACAGTAGTAAAGCCGGAAAGGCGCAAATTGGCCGCTCCTGTATTCAACTTTCGATTTCAACAGCAGCGAAATAATTCCAGCTTGGATTTTTGACTTCCAGCTTAGGGGAGACGGACACTTTTACCTTGCAAGTTTGACGGACGCCACTAGCAGGCTTGGAGCAGTTTCCACGGGCCGGGAAGCGGCGATTTACGAAGGGCTCGGGTGGTTTATGCAGCGGATGACGAAGAATGGCGGATGGCAAAAGATTTGGTACAGGGAGGGCCAATCCAGGCCATGCAGCGCAGGAATGGCTTTTTCGCTTCTGTGATTAGCACGGTTGCATTTGGACCTGTTTCAGTTTTCGCCGATTGTCAGCCATGCGGAGGCTTTCCTTGCTGTTGCGTCGGAGATTGTAGCGGTTATGGTGGACCTGGATGCAATAACTGTGGATGTTCAGGCTGTGTCTGGTGTTGCTGCGTCAGTTGTTGAGTGTACCTTCAAAGATAAGCGTTCTTGTCGGGAAGAAGGTAGCGTGTGTGTGTCTCTACGCCGCAAAGATTGCCGGGCCGTAACGCAGTCCGAACTCCGTCAGGGGAACCTGCTAGGTTGAATCTCCTGTGATCTGTACGAATTCTTTGGTTGAACGCTGATTGTAACGGACCGCGCGGAGGCGGCGATATGAGCGAATACTTCGAGTTGCTACCGAGGCTGCTGCTCGGAACGATTCTCGTTTTAGCTTCGCTGACCAAATGGCTTAATTATCAATGGTTCGTAAATGTTTTGCAGAAATATCGGCTCACTCCGTACCGCTTCCGCAAAGCTATCGCCTTCGCGATTACTGCATTGAATTGATCATCGGCTGAGCACTTCTGCTTGGCAGGTGGTTGCCATGGTCGGCCTATGCTGCATTCGGTCTTTTCGTACTATTTATAGTTGCCCTGACCGTGAACTTGGCGGCCGGGAACTTCGATATAGAGTGTGGCTGCGTCGGCTTTTGGAAGAGAACGAGAATTGGATGGCACATCGTTTTCCGGAACGCCGGTCTCGCAGGGCTCGCCCTGTTGTCAACTCATGGAAGCGTATGGAGGTTTACGAGCCTGCTGCCTTGGATTTTCATTCTATCCATTATGTTGTTTCTTGTTCCCTTTTTCCCAAAACGTGCGTGTCACGGATGAATTATAGCCTCATGGCTTTGTGCTTGCTCGCGTTGCCCTTCACCTTGCTCCCGTCCAGTGCCACCCGCCCCAATTTCATCATCCCGGTCTCTAACGTCAGCCGTAACATCTGCTGGAACAGTTCTTCCAACGCCTTCAAATGCAGCTTCCGAAAATCTGCGATGGTCCGGAAATCCGGCTGATTCCCCGCTGCCAATACTCGAAAAGCGACATCCTCCACCAAGCGCTTTTGGATCCTCCGCGACGAAAAGACCCCGACGCAATAACCATAGAGCAGGATCTTGGTCATCATGCGCGGGTGATATGGCGGCTGGCCCCGATCTTCCTCTTCATACACTCTCTCGATCGCTGAAAGGTCCAGTTGGTCCACCACGTCGGATACGAAATAGGACAGGTGGTCATCCGGCAACCACTCACGAAGGCTCGCAGGCAACAGTAAATTCTGTTCAGGAAGGTAGGTTCGAAATGTTTTTGCCATGCTCGAAAAACTGGCACACCTTCCGGTTCTTGTTCAAGAAAATTCAGCAGAACGGAGTGGAATTCTCGGACACACTCCTAGTAATGTGCCCATGACCGCGCGGTTGCAAATATGCTTAGCATCCGCAACTTATCTGGTGTGGATAAACCGATAATCGATTCGGACAGGGCTCGTGGGCAACTACGATTTCTTGATAGACTTCGTACCGGACATGAATGTTGCCACCCCGGGGCAGATCCCGGACACAAGCGGAATTAGTTTTCTTGCAGCCCTTAAAGATCAACTAGGACTTAGATTGGAACAGGATTCTGCTCCGATGGAAACGATTGTTGTGGACCACATCGAGCGGCCCACAAATAACTGAAATATATGTACGGTAAGTAGCTGGCGAAATCATTGGCGAAGTGGGAGGTAGCAGACATTTTTGGTCCGAACTGGCGATGTAATTTTCTCTTGTGGGTGCCGCATCTCGTTGCCGGGTTTGCAACGAGTGCGGCGTTTTCCGCGATGCCGCGCCTTCGACTTCCAGCCTGAACGGCGGCGATTTTGGCTCTATTTGCTACTGTTCTCGGGCTATTTGCGTCAATCCCGGACCGTCATAGACTCGTGCTGTTTCGTCAAATCAGATCATCACATTGAAAATAAGAGACATACCAAGACTGGCCGACCGCTCACCCTCCCGCTCTCCAACAAGGAATTCAATCCCACCCTCTCCGCCACTATGCCGAGTCCCGGACTATGCCGAGTAGAACTGATATTAGCCCGATTCGGGGCCGTTCCGCATGTATTGACAGTGTTGAAAATGTAGGCGTGTTTATTTTTCGCGCGTCGAAGCCGCGTTCGATTAGGCAGATTGGGAATGCAGTGCCCGTACCTTTGGCGCAGGCGTTTTGTGCCGGTGCACTTTTCTAACGTAGGCATCTCCTGCTTTGCCAATATGGCTGAGTTCGACTTTCCGGTCCTCGAAATCCGCGATGATAATCAGGTTTCCGCCCATCGCGGAGACGATTGACCGAAGCTGGTCAACGTGGATATTTCGATTCCGTTTTTCGAGTTTTGAAATTGCGGCCTGGGAAACTTTCATGCGTTCCGCGAGGTCGACCTGCGTAACTTTCAGGGCGTCTCGCAGTTCGGAGAGTTCCATCACGGCGATTTCCTCGATTGCCTTTTTTCGCGATCGAGCGATGGATTCCGGCGTCATTGTCTGCTTTGCGAGTGCGCTAAATTTAATTCGCGCCATTAGAGAAGTCCCTCCTTCTTCAGTTCGGCTAGGTAAGTATCGTAAATCTTGTCCGCGGTGGCGACCATTTTCGGAGTCCAGTTCTTACCAGACTTAATTCCGCCAATTAAAAGAACTCCAGTCTGACGTGGATCGAATGCAAAACAAATTCGGTACGGTTTGCCTGCGAATTGAATGCGCAATTCCTTCATGTTTGGATGCTTCGAATCTTTTGCCAGCGTATCAACTCGCGGCCTTCCGAGCGTCGGTCCCTTTTCTTCAAGAACCGTTATCCCGATGGTAATGGCCTCATGTTCGGCGTCTGAAAGCTCGGCCCACCACGCCTGAAATTCATCGGTCGCTTCTATGTTCCAGGCCACGACCAGACTATAACTCTAGAGTTATACACAGTCAAGCTTGAATTTCACCTATTAGAGGGGAAGCGGATTATGAGCAGGCACTGCGCCGGGACGGTCTTGCGCCTGATACGCCCGTGCTCGACCCGCGTTAAACTCCGCGCCAGACACACCAAACGCGGTTACCGGAAAAGTGGGTAACTAGGCTAAATCCGCCGCCGAAGAACGTGTGATACGAATGCGATCGCTAGATTTCATACGGTGGCTCGTCTTCGGCATCGGACTCCTCCCGGCAGACAGGCCCTCCGTTTGCTCCGCGCTCGTAAAGGGGGCATGTGTTCCGGATGCGGAGGCTCTTGATAGCTTCGGGTGACGTTCGAAGAAACATTACCCACCCGGATCAAGGGACATCTCGACGATGCCATCCGGCCAGATATCGCAGATGGCCTCTTGCACGTCCCCGCACGGGCTGGTGTCCCTGCGGGTGGAGTGGGTCCCCCCATGCGTTTTCGGGCTCCTGTGGTCATCGAATCTTGCCCGTTCGCCAGTATCGATACGCAGCGATCCACTCCGCTCCCGCCGGCGGCAAGGGCAGGGGCAGTTCTAACATTGAGATCCGTTGCTTGGTCTTATCCTTCCGGCACACCGCAACGAGTTGGTCGTCTTCGGTGATTTCGATGCCCTCCACGGTCACGGTCATGCCGAGAATCTCCGTCTCGAAAGGAAGTCGAAGATCGTTCTCCATCATGGTATAGAAGCCGGTCACTTGTTCCGACTCGCCGTAGGCGTCCACCAGCGCTTCCTCGACAAGCTCATCGAGCCGTGCCTTGCCCAGGCGACTCTGTTGACCCGCTGCGTGTCCCCTTTTTCGCTTTGCTCCCATACCGTTTCTCTATGGCTTACTCACTTTCCCTCTTAAAGGCGTCGGAGAATCTGGCGGAAAGGCCTCTGCCTCGATCGCGTATCCAATCGTACTGTAACCCTTCAGCCTGCGCTCGTACATCCTCGCGAGCATAGGAACGTAGTGATCGACGTAATCGTAGACCTGCACGATTCGCTTGTTGTCGTGGAGACGATGCAACCGGCCAACGTACTGCTGCAGCGTCCCCTTCCAGGAGATCGGCATCGCCAGGAATAGCGTGTCGAGGCGCGCGTCGTCAAATCCCTCGCCTATGTAGCTCCCGGTTGCCAGGATTACCCGCGATTCGTCCTCTGATACGGATGCGAGCGCCGCCGCTGTTTCGCGGCGCTGCTTCTTCCCCATACCTCCCTTTAGGACGAAAACATGCCTGGCAATGCCGGCGAGTCGGTTTGAGAAAAACTGAAGATGTTCTGTCCGACCGGTCAAAAGCAGCGGGCAACGTCCCGATTCTACGGCGCGCACGATGTCATTGGCGATCATCTCATTACGCGAGAGATCATCGACGAGTGCGGCGTAGATGTCCTGGATGGTGATCTCCGTCAGTTCAGGCGCCGTCCGGAACTCGGTATAGCGCGGAGTCACCCTGTGCTCGAAGGGCGTTGTTTCGGTCATCATCCGGGCGCTCATGCTGAACCGTACGGAGCCGCATTGCATGTAAATGATCGGATGGTGCCCGTCCTTCCGGGTCGGAGTAGCGGTCAGTCCTACGACATACTTGGCCTTCGCCTGCCGCATCACCTGTTCGAACGTGAAAGCAGAAATATGGTGGCATTCATCGACGATCACCTGGCCGTATTGCGCGACGAAGTCCTTCACCTCGTCTTTACGATACAGGCTTTGGATGACCGCGACGTCCACGCAGCCCGTCCGATCTGTTTTCCCGCCGCCGACATGTCCGATCGCTTTGGCTGGCAAATCCAAAAACATGCCAAGCCGCTCCTGCCACTGGTCAAGCAACTGCTGCCGGTGAACGACCACGAGTGTGTTGACTTTACGCTTCGCAATCAGCCATGCCGCAATGGCGGTCTTCCCGAATGCCGTCGGAGCGCACAAGATGCCTTCGTCATGGCTGACAATCTTCGCGACGGCTTCCTCCTGGAGCGGCCGAAGCTGTCCCCGGAACTCAACTTCAATAGGCGTCCCCGCGAACCGTTCGTCGCGAACCACAGGCCGAATCTTGTGCGATTGCAGAAGGGCCAATGTCTCCGTTAGACAGCCACGGGGCACAGCGACGTGCTGAGGGAATTCCTGACCGCATGAGATCACACGGGGCTTATTGTAGGTAGAGAGCCGCATCGCCTGCGCCTTGTAGAACTCGGGGTTCTGAAATGCAGCCAGTCGGAGCAATCGATTCAGCATCGCTGGTGGCAAGTCCTTCTTTTCCACGTAAACAAGATTCGCGCGAGTGATCTGAACAATCTTTGGTAGCTGCCCTTCAATCGGCCGCTCCCTGCGCTTGTGGGAAGGGGGCAAGGTCCAGGGATCCTGTGTGCCTTCATCATCGGCGATGCTCATCCGGACCCCGATGAGGTCGCCTTTGCGCTTAGCTTCCGCGACAATTTCCTCGGCGGCATCGCCCGCCATTCGTCGAATCGTAGATAGAAACTGCCATTGGTCTGGATACGGGTTGAAGTCAGTGTCGATGAAAACGCTGTTGCACAGTTTGCGAGGCGCGAACTGCAAAGGGAGAGCGATCAGATTGCCGAACCCGCCCTTGGGCATCGTGTCCTGGTTTGGAAAGAAGCGATCGTAGGAATCGAGGCCGACCTGATGCCTTCGTTCCATCGTTCGCGTGAGGAGCACGCATCCAAGTTTACGCGCGGTGATCGCCGGCAGCGCGCGGTCGAAGAAAATCCAAACGTGGCCGCCCTTTCCGGAACGAGAGCGTTCCAAGGCGGCGGGCACATTCAACTCCCGGCAAGTCTCGAGGAAAGCCAAAGCGTCATACTCCCAGGTCTTCTTGTCGAAATCCGCCGCGAGAAACCAGCACGTTTCGTCTGGCAGGAGCGGATACACGCCGATGGTCTCCTTGCCTAGGAGATGCTTCTCGATGACGGCGTCGGTCATTGGGAGGAACTTCCGTGTCTTCTGGGCGACCTTTTTGCGATCCTCCAGGGGGCTTTTGTTGATGGTCTTCCAGTCCTTCACATGCGCCGGCACGTAGCCGTGCCGGCCGTCACCATTCTCCCATCGCCGTGCGTAGACATCCTCTCTGCCGCGAAACAAGCTTCGAAACAGCGCGATCCTCTTTCTGGCTCGCACTTCTTTGTCCACTGGAGGCGCCAGCCCGACGGCTTTCGCGCGAAGCGGCTTCTCCGGCGCCAGTTGTGGAATCGGAATGCTGTGAGCGGCCAGCAGCCGCCGCAGGCGAGCATTTTCTTCGCGGAGACGAATGTTTTCCTGCTCGGGGGGTTCGAATGGAAGCGACTCTGAGCCGTTCTCGGTCATACTGCGTTTACCGCTCAGTGCGCTGTACTCGCACTCCTTCAATAAACTCCTGTGCTTCCGCAAACACCGCGGCGAGATCACCTGCGAGCCTGCATTCCTCCGCCAGGGCACGAAACGGGATCTGCCAATCCGCTGGCGGTGGAATCAAACTCGCCCGCAACTGGTGTGTGCCTCCATCATTAGTAGCATTAGCCGGTACGGCCCTCTTTTTCAAGAGCCTCAAGCAGAAGCATCTTGATATAGGTCTGGTAGCGCAGACTTTTCCTAGCCGCGAGCTCCTGTGCGACCTGTAGGTCCCGCACTGGCAATCGGATGGTCACGGCCTTGAGTGGGACCGCGCGGCGGGCCCTGCCGGAGTTGAATCGCCTGCTTCATCATCGCGGTGCCTACCGCCGGATGAGCGTCCCACCACCAGGGGGTCGTCGCTGGAGTTGCCGTTTTGCTCGCACGTGAATCTACGGCAAGCGAGCCGCTGGTTGCAAGTGTTCGGAATGTCGAACCTCAGGTATACTTACTGCTTCAGAACGAGGCAGAATCAAGATGCGGCGCGACCGACCAGATTTCCCGACCATGGAGCAGGCCGAAGAGGCCAATCACGAGCAGCTTGCTCGCTGGTATCGCTTCCTACCTTCGGGCAATAGCAAGGAACAGCGGAAGATCATGGACGGAATTGCGGAGCGATTCAAAAGGTTAGGCGGCATGACTCCGGCAGTATGGAGAAAAAGATCGGTTTCTGAGCCTAATTTTTGCTACCGTCTTGCTACCGCTTTTGCGTATTTTCTGGACTTCGGGGTTGCAGCAAACGCTTTGTTTACGAGGGCTTGAGAGGGTTCAAATTAAATCCTTGGGATGCAATAGGTTGCGGTATCGAAAAAACGCATCCCAACGCGTCCCAACAACAAATTGCGTTGGGTATAATCCCACCCTCTCCGCCATATCTAAATACCCTTACAAAAGCACTATTTTAAGTCCATGCTACAGCATGCCACATTCACGGTAGTGTGGTGTTTCTGGTTCAGCTTCACAAATTTGTAATGACAAGACATAGCGTACCAATGGTGAGCGGTTGCATACCGCGGGTTGAGGCTGAGGGCGCGCAAGAATTCGCGCTCGGCGCCGGGCCAGTCCCAATCCTGAAAAACGTTTACGTGTGCGAGAGAAGTATGTGCTTCGGCTGACTCCTCGTCCAGCAGCACCGCGCCCATGCCGCGTTCGAAGCTGCCTTTGTACAAACTGCGGCAGGCGCGAGCACTCCACGATGGGCGAGAAGACCGTGTGCGTCTGCGAGGGCTGAATAAGCTGATGCATATTGCGGATCTTCTTCAATCGCCTATCAAAACACTCGATTGTCTTTATCAATCCTTGATCGATTCGCTGCCCCAAGTGAAAGCATCCCTTTTGATAAAGGTTATAGGCATTGAGATTTTCGGGCT
Source organism: uncultured Acidobacteriota bacterium (assembly GCA_963753205.1). GTDB lineage: Bacteria > Acidobacteriota > Terriglobia > Acidiferrales > UBA7541 > Palsa-295. The sequence goes on from CAVWBL010000021.1 coordinate 68,683, forward strand.
GTCGCGATAGTCCCGACACCCCCGTTCCGAAAAAGCTCCGCCCGAAGTCTCTCAACGATTCGCTGAGCAACTTGCTCATGCGCGCCTAACACGTCTTCCACATCGGCTTCGCCAAAATCCGACCACAAATAATAATTTGTCTGCGAATCGATGAGATTCGATCTGATTCGCAGCGCATTGCGCGTTTTCCGAACGCTCCCTCCCACAATCAAGGCGCCGTTCACCTGCTCCCCGACATCGTGTCCACTCTGCTCGGCTTCGGGAATCGCCACCACGCGAACTCCAGTCAGCTCTAGTAGGGCATGGATTATTTCGTGTTTTAAACCATTACAGAAATAACCGAGATTATGATCAGGGCTGTTGTCCTCATAGGGAAGGATAACTATCGTGTTTTGCCTGAATAAAACTGACGATACCGTTCGTTTTTTACGTAGCGTCCTGCGCTGATGAAATATCGGCTCGTATCGGCCTTTCGGAAGGTCGATAAAGATTTCGTCGTTTTGACCTTCTTCGCGATAGTAACGATCGAGCCTATCTCGCAACCTTCTTGCCTGCACCCGAACGATTGGATCCATGCGGGGATCGAAGGAACCCTCCTTATCGAAGGCCTCGACGCCGATCGGGAATTCCTTGAGTTTGTCACCGCGGCCAGCCAATGTCTGCTCAACGATAAACTGTAGAAACCCATGAAGCCGGCTAACTTGCCGAAATGACTTACTGCTAAGAATTCGGTGCAACTGTTGGCGAATGTTTTCTTGTGGCTCGGTGCTTGTACCAACAATCATCGGATTCGTAGCCCGTTTTACCTTATGGATACTTTCCGAGCGACAGGCGATCACTTCAGCGCGATTATCGCCGCGATGCGGGATTTTAATTCACCGATAATCCTTGCCATCCCAAATAACAGGCATTATAACAGCGCCGCGTTCTCACGCAGCGATAGGGCGAATATCGCACAACGCATTACAACGACATGAATAACGCCGGGCGCAGGGGCAGCGTAAGGCCATGCTGGAATCTATAATTCCGGGCGTGAAGTACGTGCGCCGCCATGATAAACAGATGAAATCAATTGACTGGAGGAGGATATGAATAAGCAACTCAAGTCTCGGCGCGAGGCGTTGAAAATACTAGGCACTGCGCCATTCGTTGCGGCGGCGCGTGTCCAAGCCCAAGGTGAAGGCCGCGGGCAAGGCAGGGGTGGCCGTGGGCGCGGCCCAATTCACTTTGATGGACCATTGACGCCTTCTCCGACCGCGATTCCGGGTGGGGAACCGCTGCTGACGCTATATTCTATTTCACTGCAGTGGGCTGACTATGACGAGGCGGCGGCTACAGCTGCTGAGGCTGGTTGGCCTGCGATCGGCTGGACGGTGCGTGGCGGAGGACATGTTCTTCCCGAGAATGTGGCGCGAGACCTGCCGAAGGCCGTTGCAGCCGCGAAAAAGGCAGGCTTGCAAGTGCCCATCATTATTACGCCCATACGAGACGCCGAGGTCCCGTATGCCGAAGCTTATCTCGACACGATGAATAAGCTCGGTCTTCGCTATTATCAAGCTCCACCATTAGGGCAATACGACTACACCAAGGATCTTCAGCCACAGCTCGACGTTTGGAAAAGTCGAATTGAGGCGCTGGGGAAGTTGAATGAGAAATACGGCACGACTGCTGTCTACCACACCGAGGGGGGCGCCGGAAATATCGGCGGTGGCGGATGGGACCTGTGGCTTACGATCAAGGATTTCGATCCGAAGTACATCGCGATGGATCTGGGCCTCGGCCACTGCACCATGAAAGGAGGACCCGAAGTGTGGGAGCTGATCCGGTTCGCCCACAAAAGCATTCTCTCGATTGCGGCCAACGATATCCGCTGGGCGAAAAAGACGGATCCGGTCCAGGGTCCACGCCGCTCCGATCCGAGCCCAGATTGGCCCTGGGCGGCTGAGTATGTGGTCCCCGGCACAGGAATGGTCAATTTCAAAGCCGCGTTCGATTATCTGAAGGCCATCGGTTTCGCCGGTTCTATCTTGCACTACAGCGAGTATTTCGTCGATGTGCCTGGCGCCAGTCGGCCCGTCAGCATCCTTAGGCCAAATGTCCCAAAGGACATGCCAAAGGATCTCTACATCAGTAACGTCCGCCGGGATCACGACTTCTACCGGAACCTGATAGCCCAGGCGGAGGGATTTGATCTCCCCAATAACGCTTAGAACCTATTCTAAGCTTTGCTGTTTGTGGAGTAAGCCGAGCCCTGCCACATATGCTGGGAGATGTCTGTGGTTGGCGTTTGATTCTCTGAATCCGATCACGCGCGCGTACGTCAGACCGTACTCGCGAGAGGCGACGGCGCTGGCTCATTCGCGAGGTCCGATGGTGCCACCGGCACGAGAGGCGGAACTGAATACTCCATCAACGCCGTATTTGTTAGGGCAGCCGGCAACAACGGCGATCATCCGAGCCGGATTGATCGGTGGACTGGCTGGCAGAATTGTCATCTGGATCTACGAAGGATTTGTTTGCGTCGGAGCGCAGCATCTAATGCCATTGGCTAGTATTCCTCCGAACGCAACAGGGTTTGGGTTCCGATTCCAAAAAGCGATTGGCGGCTGGGCGTATGCTCTCGGGACTGGCATCCATTTCACCTTCGCGATTGCCTCGGGCGTTCAGCGTGCGATCTTAAACAGTAACCACTGGTGTATGGCTCCGTGGCATTCTTACGGACGACTACCGCGTCGATTTGAGTCTTATCCGTTGGACCACTTTTGAAGATCCGCATCGTCGAACGCACGCCAGCCAGCAAGGAAATGCTACAGATGCTGCTGGATGGCGAACTCGATGCGCAATTCTTGGTGGCGGAATTCCGGATCGTGGCTGTCGATTCGCCTGGCCCAACGCATCTGCTGCCCCTAAGCCCAAACCAACGCCCATGCTTGAAACCAGAAAATCTCTTCTTCTCATTGCTTCCTCCGGTTTTTTTGCACGCCGTGGATTGTTGAAAGATAAGGGTACGGTGCGTGTGCGCTACGCCAATCAGTGTGCCAGCTTGTAAGCGATCAGCGTGTCAGACACGTGTAAGCCCCCGGACAAGGGTCCTCCGCCAGCGGCGGCAATCACGACATATTGTGAACCGTCCTTGCCCATGTAAGTGATTGGTGTGGCATGCGCATCGGCAGGAACCTCTACTTCCCAGAGCTTCCTGCCTGTCTTCGCGTCGTAGGCGCGGAAGCGATGGTCCGTAGCTGCGCCGATAAACACCAACCCGCTGGCCGTGGCGATGCTGCCCCCCACGTTGGGCAGGCCGGAGTTCAACCCGACCTGACCGAGTTGGACAAGAGCTTCGTTGACACCCAGCGGCGCGCTCCAAGCGATGGTTCCCTTATTAACGTCGATGGCCGTCAGTGCCCCGTATGGCGGCGCCATACACGACACGGTGGCCCCACCCGCAAGCCGATAGGAAAAACCGTCACCGCCAGGGGCTGCCTCGGGTTCCGCAGCGGCAGCCGCTCCACGGCCTGCTCCTCCCCGACCTGCAGCACTGTTGACACGAGCCTGAGCAACTTCACTTTCTGCAGGAGCCGCCTCATCGGCTCCGCCCGCTGCACCACGACCTGCCCCGCGGCCACGGCCGAAGCCGCCGCCGCCGAATGCGCGGCGGCCAAAACTGGCAGTGTTCATCACATTAACAAACACCAGACCAAGCTGTGGATTGTAGGAAGGTGGGCTCCAACCTCCCGTCGGCGCAACGACGAACTGCACGACCGGGTGCTCCGGAGTCGACTGCTGGAACGGAGAACTATCCTCAATGTGATTGGCATCCCAAAAATCGGTGCAATATTTCTCGATCTCTGGAGTCATTTTATTGAGGTCGTTGCGGGTTAAGAACATTCGGCCCGTCGGCGGAGGCTTCACCGGGATTGGTTGAGTCGCGGGGCGATCCGGATGGTTTGCGTCCGCGGTCCAGCCAGTCGTGCCGGGACCTGCACCTTTCTCGGGCTGTTCTTCCATACCGAATATTGGCTCTCCCGTAATTCGGTTGAAGATATAGGCCAGATGGACTTTCCCGGTTTGGAAAATAGCCGGTATCACCCGTCCGTTCTGGCGCACGTCGATAAGCAGCGGGGGTGTCGGCATGTCGTAATCGGAAGCTTCGTGATGTATGAGTTGGTGATACCACTTCAGCTTACCCGTGTCGCCGTCCAGCGCGAGGAGCGTATTAGCATACAGATTCATACCGGGCGCGGTATCCGCGTGATTCGAATCGCCCGTCGCGCCAAAAACCAGGCCGTTCGCCTCGTCTGCGGTTAGGCTCGACCACACGTTCGCGCCGCTACGATCTTTCCAAGTGTCCCCCGTCCAGTCGTCGTGATTCGGCTCGCCTGGCCATGGGATCGTGTGAAAATCCCAGACCAGTTTTCCCGTTACGGCGTCCCAGGCTCGTATGTCGCCTCGGGGCTCTGGAGGTGATCCCTCGCCCGGGCGAGCGCCGCTTATCAGCAAGTTCTTATAGACGGTCACCGGATTCGGAAGCGTGAACGTGTTGCGTTTGCTTTCACCCACCACCTCCGAGGCGACTCCTACATACGCATCCACTTGACCGTCCGTACCAAAATCGTCGGCAGGCTCGTGCGTCTGCAAATCGAGAGCCATCAGATAGCCTTTGTCCGTCGCGAAGAACAAACGCGGTCCGACTTTACCATTGCCTTTCCAGTAAGCGATCCCGCGACCGTGAATATTTAGCGGCGATTTGTATTGCCACAGAATCTTTCCCGTTTCAGGTTCAAGTGCAGTAATGGTCGACTTCACACTAGGATCCCGCGGGGAAGAGGGTGTGGAGAAATACATGACCCCATGGACGAGCAACGGCTGTTCCTCGAAGCGGTAGTCCAAGGAGACCGAACCTGACGGCAAGTAGCCGGCGCCATAGTGGAAGGTCCACGCCTCCGTCAGGCGTGACACGTTCTCCGGTGTGATCTGAGTAAGGGGTGAATAATCCGAGTCATACATGTAGCTCGGCCATTGATCCGCCGGCGATTTGGCGGGCTTCTGTCCTGAAAGTCCAGCGCCGACTGCCATAGCAATGCAAAGAAGAAGCACTAGCTTGTGTGCACGCATGTATCAATTCACCTGTCGTGAGAAATTGTTTCAAATCATCTAGCTGCATGATTCGCTGGTTGTTTACCGTACTGGTTATTCGGCCCAGCGTTGACGTACTACTCAAGGTGGTCGCAGGGGTACCGAATTGTGGGCCACTGAATATACTGAATCTTTTTGGAAGGCTGGAATCCGTCAAAACGCCGGAAATTTGTGCTGTACTCTGCGCGCCCGCGGCCTGCGCCCACAAAGTGAAGCAGAAGGCCACGATAAGCATCGCCGGAATTAATGACCGCAATTTCGGAAGTAACCGCGAGGTCAAATCCTTCTGATATTTCATCGCGCCCCACCCTAGTGCGCAGGCTCCCGGTAGTGCTGATACATCGGAGGCCGACGCGCTGTCAAGGCAAAAGTGGTTAGGTTGGGCGATAAACGCACAGCACTTAATAATGGGCCACTCCCGGCGTCTGCGCGCCGAAACTTGCGGCGAACCTTGGGCGTTTATCGCACGATAATTAGTTGACAACTCATGCCTTCGGCTCGCGGAGTGGCAGAGACCGCATCGCGTGCACGGGCGTTCGAAAACATTCTTCCTAAGTCGATGCAGCCACACCGGTCGTCGGCAGGGGGCGCGGTGTGACATCGGCCGGTACCGATCCGAGGGCCCATTTGATGGCATTAAGCATGAACTTCCGCATACCCGGATCGTCGTACGTCGCTTCGAATTCGCCCCAGCCAATATTAAACACGCGGCCTTTGCCGTATTGGCGGGCAATGGCAACCGGAAAGTCGTCGCCGGGGTGCTGCTTGCGGGTCTGTTCAGGTATCGTCGCCGGGTCAAGGCGGAGGATGACGTGATCGATGTCGCGGGAATAGTTGCCCCCGAACACGGCATGCTGCTCTTCAAACATGAAACTGGTCTTGCCCCATGACATAGCGCCCGGGAATTTCCGATCCTCAACGATGACCTTGCAAATCGCATGGAATTCGCCAGCCATGCGCATGCCAATCAGATTGTTCCATTCAGGCCAAACCGATACTCCGCCTTTATCAAAAAAGGCCACACCCGCCGCATGACCAACGATCAAGCCTTTCCCATCGTCGTGAACGAACGACAGCAGCGCATCCTTCTGCTCGTCATTCATCGTGCCGTCGCCTGCCGGCAGCATGAAGACGGCATCGAAAAAATCGAGCGTCTTCACATTGATGTTCTGGCTGGGAGCGTACTTTCCCTGAGGGGCGATCGGTTTCTTGGTAATCAGCTGGCTGTCAGTGCGTAGAAAGGTGACGTAAGCACCGGCTTCGCGGCCTATCTCCTCGATCACGCCCATGGTGTGATTGATTGCGTCATGGTGGTAACCGGTTTGCACGTCGGCCACGAATAGAAGCTTTTTCGTTCCCGGCCATGGATCGGCAACCGGCCCGGATGCCCTGGAAGGCGATTGAATCGGATCATCGGCCGGCGCGGGCCCTTGGCGCACCGTCGGTAACGAGTTTGCAGGTCGATTTCCACGGCCGGTCGCCTGATTCCCCTGCGCGAATACGCCCGTCGCCCCCAACCCCACGCCAACCCCGACACTTGAAACCAGAAAATCTCTTCTTCTCATAAATTCCCTCCTAGATTTTCCCGCATGAATACAAAGAAGATGCACATCCTCAACATTCGACAACGGCGCGCCATTAACCGCTTGTGTGCCCCGGGACTATCTTCGGACTTCGCTGCGCCGGGAGCACCGCCGTCTTCAGTGAGGTACCGGAATCCAACGCGTAACGTGGAGTCCGAATATTGCCGCGTTGAACGCGGCCTTCCGCCACTTCTTCGATATGCATCGCCCATTCTGTGCGGAAAAGTTCTTTGCGTATTGGGGCCGGTTGTTCGACGTCTTCTCGTCGAACAACGGCGTAGAGGCTGTCGGCTTGACCCGACTGCGGAGGAAGCCCGACAGCAGTGCCAAGTAGAAGCAATATGCCAGCCATTATTTCCATAGGCTGTCACCTCCACGACTTACGATTCCGCCATGGCCATCCCGTGAGCCTCTACAGTTCGCGCATTCAAATCGCGCAAAACAGTCAATTCTTCCTGCGTGGGTTCCGGAGTTTCATCGAGTTGGTCTGTAAATTGTATGTCCCAGCCGGTGTTCTCGCGAACGATGTCAGCCGTGACACCAGGATGGAGCGAGACGACGAGGAATTCGCTTGTATCAGGATCCGGTTTCATGAGGCAAAGATCGGTCACGATCAATGTCGGCCCCTTTGTGGAAATCCCGAGTGCCTTGCGCTCGCGACCGGTGCGCCCATGTCCAAGACTGGTTAAAAAATCGATGCTTTCCACAAAGGAGCGAGTGTTCTGTCGCATGATAATGAAGATTTCGCCGCAATTCGTCGCAATCTCCGAAGCGCCTCCGCTTCCTGGCAGCCGTACTTTCGGTTTAAAATAGTCGCCAATAACTGTGCTGTTTAAATTCCCGAACCTGTCCACTTGCGCCCCGCTGAGAAACCCCAGTGTCATTCGCCCGCCTTGCAGCCAATAGCGGAACATCTCCGGAACGGGTACGGTAGTGAGCGCTGTCTCGCACAGCTGTCCGTCCCCTATCGAAAGTGGGAGAACACTGGGCCTCGTTTCGAGAGTCCCAGATTCATAGACGAGCTTGATGTCCGGCGCATGCGTTAGTCGTGCGAGGTTGCATGCCATAGACGGAAGGCCTATACCCACGAAGCAAACGTCAGTATTCTTCAGTGCGTGCGCCGCGGCAATCGTCATTATTTCAGACGGCGAGTAGGTCACGACACGATCTCCCGCGTTATTGCAGGTTCGCGCCGCAATAAATGCAAACCGTCACTGCCAAGCAGATTCTCGTGCATCCATTTGAGGAAAACAGCCCGATCGCGAGAGATCGAGTCCCAGTGCTTATAAAAAGAGTTGTCGCGCGAGTAATAGCCATGAGCATAGGAGGGCTTTGCTCCTTGGGGAGCATGGGCAACCGCGGCAATCGCCCAACTCGGCAAGATGACGGCATTCGTGCTCCGCACGCCTAGTTCATCGACGATCTCTTCCACGGTCACGATTGCGACTTTCGCGGCAAGCGCTGCCTCCTTCTGCACACCCACGATCCCTTCAATCATCACATTGCCGAACCGATCTGCTTTCTGGGCATGGACGATCGTGACGTCGGGACGAATCGAAGGTACGCAGGCCAACTGTTCACCCGTGAAGGGGCAAGAAATGAATTTTATACTCCCGTTCACCCTTGGCAGGTCAGTGCCGCGATGCCCTCGGAACACGGCGCAAGGCAGCCCGGCGGCTCCAGCCTCATATGCACTAGCCATCGCGGCATGGCTGAACTCCTCGATTTCGAGTTTGCGCGGCCATCCGCGCTCGATTGCATCGCGAAAACGGTGCAATGAGCCGACTCCTGGATTTCCACCCCAGGAAAAAACCAACTTACGTACGAGGCCCATCCCGATCATTTGGTCGTACAGTAGATCCGGTGTCATCCGTACCAAAGTCAAATCGCCAATCTGCTGACGGATGATCTCGTGCCCCGCCGCAAATGGGATGAGATGCGTAAATCCTTCGAGCGCAACTGTGCTGCCCGGAAGTACGTATTTTTCGACAGCTGCCGATACGCTCAGAAACTTGACCATTTATTCCTAGGTGCGATTAACGCACGCCTTTACTCTAAGAGCCGCCGGAAATTAGACCCTAGTTGGATTGCCTGCGTCAAGTAAACGGCGAATGTGCGATAATCGTTGCTGCTATGGCGACCACATTACTTCAGGGGAAATACCCCACTCAGTTCGACGCGTTTGCGGGAAATCCGAATTTCGTTCTTTCTCTTGCAAGGGGACTGCTCGTAATTGAGTCGTTTCAGCGTATGACAGAAGCGCTTTCCGTGACAGAGATTGCTTCACGTGCGCGTCTGTCACGAGCGGCCGTTCGCCGGCTTCTGATCACACTGGAAATGCTCGGCTATGCCTCGCACGAACGCTCGCTGTATCGCCTGAGTCCGCGCATTCTGCAGCTTGGGTTTTCGTACCTTTCTTCCAGTTCTTTAGAGTCGCTTGCGTTTCCGCTACTTCAGCACGTTACTCAAGTCCTGCACGAATCCTCTTCCCTTGGTGTTCTTGAAGGCGACGAGATGATTTATGTTGCGCGTTCCGCCGCGCAACGCGTGATGTCCATTGGGCTTTCGGTCGGAAGCCGCTTGCCGGCTTTCTGTACATCTATGGGCCGCGTAATGCTTGCCGCTCTTTCGCCAACAGAGCTCTCTGCTTTTCTTAGGCGTGGCAAGTTTGAGCAGCTTACGCCCAGGACGATCGTTGACAAAACTCGTTTGGCTCGCGTGATTGAACGCGTACGCGCTGATGGTTACTCGATCGTAGATGGTGAGCTTGAGGTCGGCTTGCGTTCAATAGCCGTTCCTGTGACTTCCCGTTCGGGACGAGTGGTTGCAGCGATGAATAGCGGTGTGCACGCAGCCCGTGTGACAAAGCAGCGCCTCATCTCCGAATTTCTGCCTGCATTGCGTCAGCAAGCATCGTTGCTCGGATCAATGCTGGCGTAAGTATTCACCCGGTCGCATCACGGAATTCCCCAACCCGCAAAAGGAGACAACACGTGTCATGGGCTTACATCTGCGACGCAATTCGGACTCCGTTTGGGCGTTATGCCGGCGCGCTTTCGGTGATTCGCACCGACGATTTAGCGGCACTGCCGGTTCGTGCGCTGATGTCGCAATCCTTCCATCGATTGGGCGCGAGTCGACGACGTGATTTATGGTTGCGCAAATCAAGCCGGCGTAGAACACGCCATAACCTGCCCGAATGGTCTCGCGGCCGTTCCCCTTCGGATCCCAGGCGATTCGACGCGAGGTGAAAAGTCCCAAACGCGCGCATTATTATCTGACTTGCCCGGAAAAGTTGCATCTCCCGGGAACGTCACCCCTTGAAGAGCGTTGCGGCGTGAGTGGCTTTGCTTGCCGGCCGAATGCCGCCGTTGACCTGGAATCGCCGCGTAACCTCTTTGAATCCATTAGGTCTGTAGCTTCTACCGATTCAAGAGTACGATTATCGCACGCGGCATAGAGAGGTAATTATGAGATACGGATCAATTTCGGCGTTGCTACAGCCAGCCTGTGTCTCTCATCTACTCCATCGCTTTGGGATAAAGTCTATTGTCTTGGAGGTGAGTGCGTCGAAGGCGTGTTCGGGCCGGCGTACTGGAGCAAGGAACAGTCGGCCTTCTCAGCGAGACCTTGTTGTGGATCTTCCGTTGATTCAGGCTGCGACCCGTCCGGTCAGGCCCTCTGGCTGTAGCTACGTTCCCAGCGGATCACGACTCGGCCCTAAAGTCGCGACACAGATCTCCGCGCCCGATCAATTCGGAAGCCGCTCCTAGCTTCGATTGCCCGTCACTTCGCCGAAGACGCGGCAGTAGTTTCCGCCAATAATTTTGCCGATTTCGTTCGGCGAAAAGCCCTGTTTGAGCATCTCGTCCGCAACAGCGTAAAAGAAACCGCCTCTTTCGTCCGGGAAGAAGTTGTTTGTGTTTTTACTGCCGGCGGGGCTTTTAGTATTGCCCGGGGCCAAAGCAATTGCGGTATCGGTGCCGAAGCCGACATGGTCGGCTCCCACGAGGTCTACTAGTTCTTTTACGTTATGGATGTAGTCCTCGAGCGTGGGAAAGAGATGCCAAATTCCCACAATACCGCCCGCATCGGCAACCGTTTTTGCGTATTCAGCTGATACGAATCGTTTTACCGGCGAAACGGGCTCCTTCATGCCTTCGACTGCCTGTCGCGCGAAAGGAGTGTCGAAAGCCGTGTGCGACACGACGAAGGGCTGTGTAGCAACCTTCGCTGCTCCCTGGACCATCGCGAACTCACCATGCGCGAGGTCCACGAGCATGTGAAGGCGGTTGCATTCCCGAATGACTTCGGCGCCAAAATCCGTCAAGCCTCCCACCGGCGGGACGTTACCTTGAATATCTCCCAGCGGCTTTACCGGGTCGTTGTAAAAATGTACGAGCTGCATGTGCCGGACGCCGCGATGATATGCCTCTTCGACTCTATCCAAGTGGCCCCCGATGAACTCGGTACCTTCGACGTCCTGGATGATAATCGGCTCTCCGTTCTTGTGCGCTGTCTCGATGTCTTTCAGATTGTAGGCGCGCCGCATCTTTTGTCGTTTCAGGAGTTCGTCCATCTGGTTGAGCGCATCGATGTGGGCGTTGTAATACTGATCCGCCGTGGCTTTAGCGCCGATTGCGTCGACAGGATAGGTATAGCAGAGGGCTGCAAATCCACCCTTTTTCATCTGTGCAGCTACATCCAACATTGGCACCGCTGCGGGATCGGTCTTCCCTTCGGCTAGCATGCGAATGCTGGCGTGATTATGCATGTCCACGGCCATGTTGCTGTTCACGATTTTCACGGCACGTGGATCTGCCTCCTGTGCATGCAAGCTATGAGACAAAAGGGACGCCGCACCCGACGCAGCCAAAGCCGAGATGAAATTGCGCCTAGAAAGTCTGAATCGCCGACCTTCATGCATGAGTGCCTCCGAGTCGATTGCTTCAGTGCAAATTGCGTGCTGCGCCACCTGACTGTTCAAGTCCTGTGATTTGCGTGCCTACGCTGATGCCGCTCGACACGTCGGAATCAACGTTCGGGGCCAGTGAACTTGTAGTCTGTTCCCTGGCCGATGCTACAAAGCCTCCTAGTCACAGTCAATCGAGTGGGAGTTACATCGGGGTAGCGCCGGACAAGTAACGCGCGGCGATCTATCCGAGCAAGCACGGTCGGCGTGAGGGCAATCGCTCCAAACCACGCATCCCAAGCCATGTTGGTTACCGTGCTGATACCGTGACATAGTTGGATGACTTGCGATGTTGTGTTAGCCAGTCGGTGCTCACGCAAAAACCCTAATGGTAGTCTGAAAGAACGGATGGAAACGATGGCGCTTCAATTTCGGATGCCGTGGCGAGTGGCTGTTGCAACCGTGCTCACCATTCTCGCGATGATCGCTGTGATGCGGTTGTCCGCCCAAGTCATAGTCGCGATTCCTGGCGATCCGGTAAAAACCGATGCGGGACTGGTTTCCGGGACGATGAATCCGGATGGTGTAAAGACGTATTTAGGCGTCCCTTTTGCCGCACCTGCTATCCGCGAAAATCGCTGGCGTGCTCCTCAGCCTGTAAAGCCTTGGAAAGGCGTGTGGACCGCCGATCGAGAACCCGCCGAATGTGTGCAGGCTCTGCGTTCGCCAACCATAAACCACTACTTCGGCGATGAGCTGTCGGGAGAAGACTGTCTCTATCTGAATATTTGGGCACCACCGCATTCGAAATCGGGAGACCGCCTCCCTGTGCTCGTTTGGATTTATGGCGGCGCTTTCACTGGCGGCTCAGCATCCATGCCGATCTATGCCGGTAGTGCACTGGCGAAAAAGGGAGTGATCTACGTCGCCTTCAACTACCGGCTCGGGGTGTTCGGCTTCCTGGCGCATCCAGATGCAACCAAACAATCCGGGCACCATGCAAGCGGTGACTGGGGATTCCTCGATCAAATTGCGGCGTTGCAGTGGGTGCAGAGGAATATCGCCGTGTTCGGCGGCGATCCCACTAATGTTACGCTCATCGGTCAATCAGCCGGATCAATGTCGATCAATGACCTTCAGGCTAGCGCATTAGCAAAAGGTTTGTTCAAGCGCGTCATCGGGATGAGCGGCGCGACGGTTCACGGCGGCATAGCGTCTGAAACTCGCCTTGCCCAGGCCGAAGCTCAAGGCGTGAAACTTCAGGAAGCGCTGAAGGTGAACAGTCTGACAGAAATGCGCGGTTTTTCGTCGGACAAAGTCGTGGCTGCAGCCCAGGCGGCTGGCATTCGAACGGGCCCGATAATCGACGGCTATTTCCTGACCGACTCAGTGGACAACATCTTCAACGAAGGTAGACAAAACGACGCAAGCGTCTTGACGGGCTCGACGGCAAATGATATTGGCACCACCCCTCCGATTCGCTCAGCGAGGACACTTGCCGAATACAAAGCGCTTGCGACTGAGGAGTACGGCGACAAAGCCCCTGATTTCCTCGATCTCTATCCCGCGCATGACGACGCTGAAGCGGAACGACAGGCAGAGCAGGTCGGCGAAAACAGCGGATTCGCGATCGGTGCTCGGGCGTGGGCGAGAGCGCAGTCAGAGACAGGAAAGGAGCCTGCGTATCTCTACATCTTCAGCCATATTCAACCGTACACGCCGGGCGTCACATTCTCCGACTTCAATCCCGCCACGGCTGGCGCCTACCACATGAGCGATGTGCCCTACTGGCTCGGAACGTATGAAGCGTTCAACCTTTTCAGGACGACGCGTGATTGGACCAAGTGGGACCGCGAATTGTCTGACGATATGCAGGACGTGATCATCGCATTCGCGAAGAGTGGGAATCCGTCAACCCCGGTCGCACACTTCGCTCGCTATGAGCGCGCCAATGAGAAGCGCGTGGATTTCGGGGATAGCATCACAACCGAAACGCTGAATACGAAGGGTATGGATTTCCTCGAGGCAAATCCCGTGGCTCCCGCTCGTGACGGACGGGGAGGACGAGGTACCCGCGGCGGTTCCCAGACGGAAAAACCGTCGAGGACTTTGCCATCTAGCCCTGAATACTAACGACTGGCTATTCTCCAAGGTGAATAGGGTGCAAAGCGGGAACGCTCGAGACAACACAGTTAAAAATCTCATAAGCAGCAGTACGCCAAAATTAACTGCCGGAAACAGGCCTCAGCGCAACAATCGGTGCAAGCTTCGTTGGCAACGCGCAACAGGCGTCCGCACAACCTGTAACCGCGCAGTCGAACCGGACAGCCACGTCGTCTCCAGCGCAGTCTGCTGTTGCAGCACGGAAGCTGACCTTGGATGCTTATTCACGGCATCTGCACTGGCTTCGCACACCCGACGACGTTGCCGACGCACTCTTCGAAACGGGATGAGTGATGCCGACCGTGCAGCCTTATGCCGGTCACATCAACCCTGAACATGTGAGTCACGATCTGCCGCCATTCGTTAAGACGCTCCGTCAGCGCGGGCCCCGGCTGACTCAAATCCAAGGACCGGAGCTTACGGACGCGACCGCGCCGCAGGTCGAGTCGATCATCCGAGCGCGTTCGGACCTTGGTATCGCTCACTACTGGTTTGGCACGTTTAACTACGGTCTCACAAAGCCGATTGCACCGCCGCTCGATAGCGTCAAGATTGGTATGGACCAATCGGCAGATTAGACCAGGTGCTCGACCATTTGCAACGTGCGCTGGCCCTTGACCCGGCTCCTCGATCCGCTCTCGTGATCTAGCAATTGTTCATTATTACGCGCGAAATTTTGAGGCGGCGCTTGAGCTATGCGATCATACGATCGAACAGAATCCGCACTACGCTGCGGCTTTCTGGACCCTAGGTCTTGCGCAGGACGAGCGTGAGGATTTCGATGAAGCCATTGCTGCGTTTCGACATGCCATCCGACGTTCCCCAGTGAGTCCACGAATTCAGGGCGCGCTCTGCCGTACACTCGTTAGGGCTGGCAAAAAGACGGAAGGCTATAGAATTCTCGACAAGTTAACAAAGGAGCTGACGCACCACCATTCGACTTTGCTTCAATCTATTTCGCGCTAAACGAATGATCGGAAACCTGTCGGTGGTTAGCAAAGGCTTTTGACGAGCGCTGTTTCGAATTACTGACGATCAACCTAGATCCGAAATTCGAATCAAGCCGCTTTTGGCACGGGAATTCATCATTGGTAGTTACATTTTGTTGTCAGGAGTGGACGTTCAAATGCGTGCGGCTTTGCTGATGTCGCCATCTAAAATCGAGATTCAGAAGATTGCGGAACCGACAGTTCGTATTGATGAGGTTCTTATTCAGCCGATTCGTGTTGGTATATGCGGGACTGACATCTCTTTTTATCTCGGACATCGATCACCCGGTAGCTATCCTTTTGTCCTTGGTCATGAGCTGGTCGGGCGTATAGCAGCGACTGGTGAACATGTGGACAATTTCAAAATCGGCCAGCGAGTGATCGTGGAACCGAACTATCCATGCGGGGAGTGTGCTCTGTGCTGGTCCGGTAGGGGCAACATCTGCGCGAAAAAAGAAAGTATGGGAGTAACTGTTCCTGGTTGTTTTGCAGATTTTGTCACGGCCCCTGCAAAGTTTGTTTGGTCATTGCCAGAGTCTATTTCGGATTTGGACGCGGCTAGCATCGAACCTCTGACGGTGTCGCTGCATGCGCTTTTCCAATCTCGGGCGACGATTGGCGATACCGTGGCAGTGGTGGGCTGTGGGGTGATCGGGCTTTTGCTGATTCATGCAGCCGTTCGACAGGGTATCAACGTGCTGGCTCACGACAAAATTGAAAGCAAGCTTCAAATGGCCACTAGTCTCGGCGCGATCGCATGCCAGTCTAACGAACTCAAGGGTCTGTGGCAGAAGGAAAACGTTTCAACAGTGTTCGAGTGCGCCGGGGCTTCGGCTACGGTGGAGCTGGCGCTCAGCTCGGCTCCGAGAGGAGCTCAATTAATACTTTTGGGGCTCAGCTCCTCATCCGCCAGTTTTGTGCCCCTTCGACTTGTTCGAGAAGGTGTACGTGTTGAGGGCAGCATAATCTACGATCACCCTTCGGATTTTTCCCGGGCGATCGCCCTCGTAGAAAAGGGAGCTTTGAAACCTTCTTGTATTGTGAACGATACTTTTCAATTTGATTCGTTGGCGAATGCGTTTGAGTTTGCCAGTACTGGGCACGCTGCGAAGGTGCACGCGCTAATCGCCTAGCGAGGGCCCGGACCTGAATTCTATACTGCGATTACATCCTGAATCCCCGCGAAATTATTCCGGCCGACCCTACGAGTAACGAAGGAGCATCTCGGTGATTATGCGCGCATCTTCCATTGGAATTTGACCTGGAGCGGAACCAGATTGGCCCAGCGCGAAAGACATATCCGAACCGAACTGAAACCCAGCAACGCGTGTGATGCTTCCCAGCGCTCCCATTGACATCGTAATTAGAGGCAAATTCGGATGAAGACGTCTCGCGCATGCAGTGACCTGGAGCAATCGTAGTACGTCTTCGGCCGTTTCTGGCATGACGGCTATCTTGGCGATATTCGCACCATGTGAACGCATGCTTTCTATTTTTGAAAGTAAGACGTCGTTCTCAAGCGTGTGCTGGAAATCGTGAAATGCAAGTATCACTGGAATGCCACATTGTCGGGCAACTTGCATTAAATACTGAAGGAACTCATCGTCATTCGACAATTCGAGATCAACTATGTCGACCATCGACGAACGGAGCAATGCTTCGATTAAGACGCGCCGTTCAAGTTGGGAAATCTCCTTGGCACCTCCTTCATTTTTTGCCCGCAGCGTGAAGATCACGGCCTCGGTCGGCGCTGTGTTGCGAATTAGCCGTGCGGCCTCAAGGAGCGACGAAACAGTTGGAGTCGAAAAAAAATCCGCACGCCATTCGATCAGTTCCGGTTTCAGTTTGTGCGCAACTTCGGCTTGTGCGACTAATTCTGGGGCGTCGCGAGGTACGATTGGGACGCAGAAAAGCGGTTTTTTTCCGCCAAACTCTAAATTCCGCACTCGAAGTGGAGACTGGATTCCTCGCTTCATATAAGTTCTCTCTTTTTCCGTAATGGCAATTGCTGCCTGCGCGGATCGTTTATCCGTGACGGTTCAGAACATACGTTGAATCTACAAAGCAGCCGTCCGGAAAACAAGCTCCTGGCTACAGCGACCGAAACTGACACGAGGTTAAGAACTTGATTTCTCGCGGGGATGAGCAGCCAGATAATTCTTGGCGTTAAGAAGAGCTAGTCGGACATGTTCCGCATAACCAAGCTTCTCAACGCGCTCGAAATTGGGCAGTTCAAGGGAGTACGGTACTTCCGGAATTCGATTCAAAATCGCGGCCAAATCGATTCCACCTTGGCCTGGATCAAGACGCGCTTCTCGCGCCGTATATATGAACTCTTCCTTTGTCTGTGGAATTTCCGCCGGAGCGTCGCAAAGATGCACAATATGAAACCAGGAGTCGGGAATTGCGCTTAACTCTTCTAAACTCACTCGTGACCGGCTGAAGTGCAGCGTGTCAATAAGCAAACCACAATTAGGCTGGTTAACGGCTCTAATCATTTCAGCTGCTTCAGCAAGGGTTCCGACGCCCGCCCAAGTTACAAACTCGAGGTTTATTGTCGTTCCCATCTTGCCGGCAATCTCGCAGAGCTTACCCAGAGAGTCAAGGGCATAAGGGCGATTCGCGGTCCAAACGCTGCTTACAACTTGCCGAATGCCCAGTTCTGCGGCTGCCTCTAGCTCTGGAAGGTAAGTGCTCACATCGACGCCATCGACGATTCGAGCAAGCTCAATGTCCAGCCCCTTGATACCATTTCTATTCAATGCCGTTTTTAGTGCTTTTAATAAGCCGGGATTGGTCGCCAATCTGTAGTTTGGCTCATCACGTAAACCAAGAGGAATGGTGCGGAAACTTACGTAGTCATATCCTGCGCTTGCCGCGAGGCAGGCTAACTCGGGGGGCGGACACGCTAGAGCGCTTAGGTGCGCGAGGCCAAATCGGGGCATTTTAAACTCGTCGACCACTGGTTCAGAACCGGCATCTTGCCCAAGTTGCCTTGACTCGTGACGTCCATTCCCACAGAGCGCGAATGGTTGCACGT
>CAVWBL010000022.1:0-29123 GCA_963753205.1 uncultured Acidobacteriota bacterium
CTCCGCTCGATTGACTTGGGTGCGAGTACGTCGGGATCACCTTCGGCATACGAACTTAATGGCCGTGAGTACCTGTTGTTCAGTGCATCGTGAAATGCCGGGTGCAACGACAAAGCGGCCGATCCGAATCAGAAAGGTCCCGTTGGATTGATCGCACTCGCGCTGGCGCAATAAAGCGCTCGTCTGTTGATGGCGCCCGCGGTGGGGCCCGGGCTTTGTGCCATAACGTATATAGTATTTACGTGACGCGGGTCGCCTGAGTCGCATTGTAGACCAGACTGGAAATGTAACCACTCCACTCCTTCGACTGGCGTAAGCCGTGACGCAGGCATTCATGCTCCCAGCGTGTCGAGGTGTCGAGGATGATGCAAATTCGTAAGTCTTGTTCGGACGTCCTGGGTGGCAGAGATTCGGCGTGTCGCCGAGCGACCTACACTGGGAGAGTCGCGGGAACCTTGCACCGCCGCTCTCGCCCTGTGGTGTCGGTGTCTGCTGCAGAAGCTATACGCCAGGAGCACGATTCGCGGTGACCGTGCATGCGGTCCTGGCAACGGTGCCACTCAGTGCAGATTCCGCGATGATTTGATCACCTTAACTTCCGTCGGTGGCTTTTTTTCACTTCTGCGAGCAGCACACTGCGTGATCGCTTGGATGCGCAGCGATGGCATAGAAGCCCCTTCGACAACGGCATCTTTTTCTGACTTCCAAGCCTTGTATTCCGCGAGATCTTTCTCCATTACACGGGCTACGCGGTGAACTGAGTTGCGGCCTTTGTTTTATTTGCGAACCTACGCTGTTGTTACAGTATTCCTTGTCGTACCACAGACATCGATGCTCGCACCTGTGATCATTCTGGCGAGCGGAGAAGCGAGGAAAACGATGGCGTCAGCGAGGTCGATTGGCTGACCGATCCCCATGGGCATTTGGCGTTCTTGAGTAAATCGCTTCACCGCCGTATCCAGGTCCACGCCATACTGCTGCATTAATTGATCGGCAATGCCGCCGGGACGCGTCCACATACGCGACCAGATAGGTCCCGGCGATACGACGTTGACGCGAACTTTCGGTGCGTATTGTTTGGCGAGGGCTTTTGTTACATAAAGCACGCCTGCTTTGAAGGCGCCGTAGTCGGCAAATCCGGGCTCCGGTTGCTTCGCAAGATCTGAGCCCGGTTAACAACACAGCCCGAGCCGCGTTCGGCCATCTTCGGCACGATCGCGCGGCAAGCCCGGACGCACCCCATCAAGTTGATGTTGAATCCGCGGAGCCACCGTTCGTCGGTGAGCGCGTCAAATGCGGCCGTATCGCCGACGCCCAAGTTGTTGATCAGAATATCGGGCACGCCGCCAAATTGCTTTGAAGCGCGGTGGAATCGCCCGAGCCATTCCTTCAGCGGTCGAGAGATCGGCCGCAACCGTACCGTGCCACCTTTTACCGTTCTGCTCGAGAGCGGCGGCGTCGACGTCAGCGACGATTACACTGGCGCCCTCCTGCGTGAGAAGATCGGCGGTCGCTTGTCCGATCCCGTGCGCTCCGGAGGATACGAAAGCAGTCAAACCCGACATCCGATAATCCATATATTGCGGCCCTCGAGTGGATTTGGTTCAGAACTACCGAAACCTCACCTCAAAGTCTAAGCCAAAATGTGCGGTGCAGTTATGAAGAGTGTCGCGAAAATAATCTCGCAATTTGATCATGCAGGGATGTCGCGGTCGTAAGTTACAGATGCGCGCTGCTCTTAGCAGTAAGATACGGACGCAAAACACGTTCTATGCGTCCGTGTCCGAATGCTGCGTTGATAGCTATTTGAAACACTTCCGTACGAGACAGCAACTCATAAAGCCTCTGACGTCGCAAGTGCCGGGAACATGAGCGATGACGTCTCGACGTTTCCTATGGGGCCACACCGGTCGCCATTTCGGAGTCTACCCAGCATCCAAAATTGCCACCGCGCGCACGGGCGCCGCAGTCGTGTTCACCCACTTGACGGGAAACATGCTGACTTTGAATCCAAACGGCGGCAACTCGTCAAGATTCGTCAAATTTTCTATGTGGTAGTACTCATGGTCAAGCATCACGCGGTGGGCTTCCCAAAATTGCTTGCGCTCGAACATGGCCCAAACCGGCGGGTCAAAAGTAATCGCGTCGATTCCCATCATCTTGATGCCTTGGTCCAAGCACCACAGAGTGGCTTCTGCCGTCATGCCGACCTGATCGGTAACATATTTTTCGCTATCCTGAAGCTTTCCTGCACCGGTATGGATCAGAACAATATCCAATGGTTTCAATGTGTAATTGATTTTGTTGAGGGCGCACTGCATATCCTTGGTGCTTATGCCCGCACCCTTCGGCAAATGACGGAAATCCAGACAAACGCCATCGCCATAGCAATATTCAAGAGGAATGCCTTCAGGGCCGGGAGCTACGGTACGAAGGTGGCGCAACGAATCCATGTGCGTGCCGGTGTGGTCGCCCAGAACAACGAGGTAGCTCGCCGTCAAGTGTTTGACGCCGTATTTCGCCGCGCCGATGCGCTCCGCAAATTCTTCCCAAGTCTCGTACATGGCTAGCGAGGGCCGGACGACGCGCGGGAAAACGACCATATCGTTGTGCACAGCCATGCTGAGGTCTATGAGTTTTCGCGCTGTGGGACGCCCATTGCTCGTTCCCGCTACGGCAGCAACACTCGGTTCGGCTTTCATGAAGTCCACCTCTGTCCCGTTAGATCAGTAGATCAGTTTAAATATTCCGCTGTTGGCGTTCGAACGCTGCTGCTCTTCTTATCACCGACAGAATTCAAGACTCACGTCCGTATACGCGCGCGGCGTCTCTCGGGCGGCATTTCTGCAGTCAGGACTGTGCCCAACAGACGAGCACATCCTAGCAAGCAGGAACGCGGTGTACAACTTCCTATAGGTCTTATACTTGTATTATACTCGCGGGCTTCCATAGACTGTGGCAATGGTATTCCTGAAGTGGTCAGTTACTGGCGAATTCAATTTACATCGCCCAGCAAACTGGCCGGAGACGGAGTCGATCCATGCCCGGCAGTACGGTCGCGTCGCAATATTATAAAAGCCCCTGCACAAGATGACCCAGACGACGCGCACGTGTCTGTGGAACGACTCCGCCTCGCGATCTGAGCTTTCCTATTCGATTGATAACGTTGGTGTGGGCGCAACATGCAATCCCGTCATTGTGGCGGACGTACTGGAGAGCGAATGGAGCGAATGGCGCGCTCGCATCCGAGAGTTGCTGGCGGTTTCGCCAATGGCAAGAGAAGACGAAATCAGTTCGAAGCTGTGAAAGAGATTTCAGCCGGGGCCGCGCGCTTGCTCGAACCGATATTTGAAGCGCACGAGGGAAAGAACGGCGCTTCTCGCTTCAAACGGATCCCCGTCTCTACGCGACGCCCGACGAATGATCGAACAAGCAACTCACTTCAGCCAGTTGGCGCCAAACCTGATCCTGAAATCTTCGAATCGGCCGGTATCGCGGTGTTCAAGAAAATCTACAAGGTATTCCGCGAGAGAGGTTACCGGGCCCGCCTACTGGCCGCCGCTTTCCGCAACGATATGCACTGGAGCGAACTTGTCGGCGGCAATATCGTCATCTCGCCGCCTCATAAATGGCAGGTGCGATTCAATGCAGGCAGCATAGATGTCCGTCCGCGAATTGACGATGCCGTGGACCCCGCGATCGTGAAGGCGTTGGATAGCTTCGAAGATTTCCGCAAGGCATACTCCGAAAATGGGTTGTCCGTCGACCAGTTCGATGTCTTTCCACCAACACGGAGAACTCTTCGCCAGTTCATTAGCGCATGTCAGGAGCTTAATTCACTGATCCGCGACGTGATGATTCCTAACCCCGACGATGAAGTGCCGACGAAAGCTGAGATACGGGTGCTCAGGCGGTGAATTTTCTCGATTTTGGTAAGCTTGCTCTTCGATCCCCTCGGGCGACTCAATATGGCAGTTTCTGGCCTCTTGTTTCCACGGAGTACGGAATCAGGAGCAAGCCAGCTAGAAAACCAAGCGACGTGTATGCAACCGGCCTTCCGATCGTGTGCATGACGCTTACGCCGGCTCCCACAATGAACGTAATCGCGGCCGCAAAAAATCTTCCGAACGAACTCGTAAACGCAAACGCGCTCCCGCGACATTGCGTGCGGTACTGCTCGGGCACCCATAATGTGTAGACGCTGAAGTTAGCGCCGCCGACGCCGAGGAAGAACATGCAAACAATGTACGCCAGCAACGAGCTGCGGTAATACAGATAGCCGAATCCACCCGAGATGCAGACAAACATGATCGTGAAATAGAAAGCGAGGGTGGCGCGGCGGCCAAATCGCTCTGCGAGCGCCGGCGTAAGAAAACAGCCCAGAATCGTGCCGATCGCGAGCAGTGCGCTCCCAAAAGAAGTGATCCGCGTCGCGCTGGCCGCGCTATAACCAGCTGACAATGCCTTATATGTGATCGCGCTCGGTGCATAAACCGAACCGGCCCACAAACCCACCATTGATACGAAGACCAGGACAGTCATGAGAACGGTGCGCACCCGGTATTCGTGCGAAAAAAGTTCCATGAACGCCGAGCGCGCTGTTCCGGCCCGCCCCGTCTTCCACTTATCCGGTTCGGCAACGCCGTAGCGGATGAATGCGACCAGAAAGGCAGGCAGTCCGCCTGCTGCAAACACCCATCGCCAGCCGTAATGAGATCCGACGGCGAAGTTCAGAAGCGATGCGATGAAAAAGCCGAAGTAATATCCCGTGTGCACATAGCCAGCCCCGCGCTTGCGCAGCGATTCCGGCCATTCCTCTGCGACGAAAACAGCTCCCACGGTCCACTCTCCGCCGATTCCCGCACCGGCGATCAAACGAAAAATCCCCAGTTCCCAAACGTTGGTTGCGATACACCCAAGCAGCGTGAAAATCGAGAAGCAAAGAACGGTCAGGACCATCGTTCGGACTCGCCCGATTCGGTCTGCGACCGGTCCCCAAAGGAACGACAGCCCCCAACCGATCAGGAACAACGCGAAGAGTATGCTGCCGTAGAGGCCGATGGCACCTTGATCAGGTTTGATTCCAGACCGCGGCAGCAAGTCGCGGAGCGCCGGAACCAGGACGAGCGCATAAAGAAAGGAGTCCATGCCGTCCAACGCCAGGCCCATCCATGAAGCCCAAAAGCCACGAATCTGATTTCGCGAGAGTAGTTCTTCGCTCAAGGTTCAGTCCTGATTTACTTGCTCAAGAGAGTGATTGAGTCCCGTGCAGTTTACCCGAGGAAGGGCCGATAGAATGAGTGACTTCGTACAGATCACTTGGACGACATCGCAGGCGTGCGTGAGGACAAAGCGTGGAGCGCGATTTGGCAAAGATTTCGAATTGCGGGACTCGCGTGCCAGACCATGGTAAGCGCAGTTGGCTGTATTCAGCGATGCATCTCGCCACGCCCGCGCATTAAGCGCCCGGCACGCCTTCGACGATCCTCATGTCGCGAACCGCGGCGTTACCAAACACTCTCAGCGCGGCTTCATAGCCAGGGCTATTTCGAGCGGCAATGGCTTTTTCCAAGCTTTCGAATTCGATGACCACGACACGCTGTTTAATTCCCTTTTCGTAGGCTTTTACCGCATTGCCTCTTATAAGGAACTTTCCCCCTGCCGCCAGCAATGCAGGTCCGGCGAGCTTGCCGTACTCGGCGACAGCGTTGGGGTCCGAAATAGAGTGATAGACCGTGACGATGTAGCCTTTGGCCATTTCCTGACTCCAATTCTCATCGAAAAATAGATGCCGGCTGCGGACAAATCTCCTCAGCAGCCACAGAGAATTCTTCCACGCCGTGCCGCAGCGGATGACTATTTAACGGCAGTGGCTAGTACTACGCCTCCAAACATAACGAGAACACCGATGATTCTCGTCAGCGTAACCTTCTCCACCGGCGATCCCAACCAGCCGAAATGAGACAGGACGAGGCCAGCCGCGATTTGGCCTGCGACCATAACGAGAGTCAGGGGGCCGGCTCCGACTCGAGGGATAAGCCAAGCGACTCCAAAAACAAGAGAGGCGCCCAGAATACCGGCAATAAGCAAGACCGGATTCACATTGCGAATAGGATCGAGTGCACCGCGCTGCCAGCCTGTCAACCCGATCGCGACGGCACCGATAGCTCCAATGCACCAGAACAGTGCATTGCCTATACGAGCATTGTTTAGAACACTGCCTACCTTGCCGTTCATTGCGAGGTGCACGGTGATCGTGATGCCGATCAGCGCCGTAAGCAGGAAATACGTAAGCTTCATAGATATTCTCCAATCTGAAGATAAGTTCTCAGCCAGCCAGCTACTCTCAACCAGTCAACTGCCTGTCCGGTGTACGTCAGACTGAACAAACACAGCGTTTGCTTAAGCTCACCTGCTGCTACTTACCGATCCATCCGCCTTCGAGATGAATCGATTGCCCCGTCAAGTAACTTGCATCGTCTGAGGCAAAAAATGCCACTACCGCACCGGCTTCGCGTGGTTGCCCGGCCCGACCGAGCGAAATTCCGGATAGAACCTGCGGCAAAAGCTTCTCGTCCTTCATAACCCACTCGGTCATGGGCGTATCAAAGAGGCCAGGATGGACGCAGTTCACACGAATTCCTAAGTGAGCGACTTCGGTTGAAACGTTCCGGGTGAGCGCTTCGATCGCTAATTTCGTTGGCGCGTAATGGGTGCGGCCCGGCAAACTTCTCGCCGCTTGCACCGAGCCGATATTGACGATTGCGCCCTTTCGCTTGGCACCAAGAGCGTGACGGCAGAACACCTGCGAACACATCCATGGCCCGCGAAGGTTCACGTCGACCAAGCGAGTCCATTTGTCGTCGGTCATTTCGAGGAAGGGGATGATCGTTTCTATGCCGGCATTGTTTACAAGAATGTCGAGGGGGCCGAATTCCTTCCACGCTTGCTCGAACATGGATTCGACTTGCGCGCGATTGGAGACGTCGGCTCGGATCGCGATGGAGCGCCGTCCCTTGCTGCGCACCCATTCGGCTACCTGTTCAGCCTCGCCCCCCGCGCTGACATCGTTCACAACAACGTCTGCGCCTTCTTCCGCGAATACTTCCGCGATACCCCTTCCGATTCCACGCCCTGCACCCGTCACAAGAGCTCGCTTCCCCTTAAGCCTCAAGCTCGGCCTCCCCTCTTTTGCGTGTGAACAATTGAGTCACTTTTACGTCAGAATTTCCGCGACCAGTCCTTTGGCCACCGCTCGACCACGACCTTCTCCTGCGTGAAAAATTCAATTGAATCGCGCCCTTGGCCATGGAGATCGCCAAAGAAACTGCCCCTGGCACCGCTAAACGGGAAGAAAGCCATTGGGGCGGCTACGCCGACATTGATCCCGACATTGCCGACTTCGGCTTCGTAGCGGAATTTGCGTGCACTGGCGCCGCTCGTTGTGAAAAGGCAGGCCATATTGCCGAACTCGCCCGAATTTACGATCGAAATGGCATCGTCGATCGTACTGGCACGATGAACCGATAACACGGGCCCGAAGATTTCGGTTCGGGCGACATCGCTCGATAGGGGCAAGCCCTCAAGCACGGTGGGCCGCACAAAGGTCCCGTTTTCGTAATGAGATATTTTTGGCTTACGGCCATCGACCAGGGCGCGAGCACCGTCGGTAACGGCCTTGGCAATTAGAGATTCAATGCGGGCGCGGCTCTCAGGGGTAATCACGGGACCCATTTGTACGCCCTCGTCCAAACCGAAACCGGTGATCCGCGACTCCGCTTTCTGTTGGATCGCGCCGGTAAACGGCCTAGCCGCATCTCCGACGGCGATTGCGACTGATGCGGCAAGGCATCGCTGGCCAGCGCAGCCGAAGGCGCTGTCCGCCACAATCTCAGAAGTGGAATCGAAATCCGCGTCAGGCAATACGACGACGCAATTCTTGGCGCCGCCCTGGCACTGGACGCGCTTGCCGGAGGCGGCCGCACGGGAATACACGTGACGTGCCACGGCGCTCGAACCCACGAAACTCACGGCGCGAATATCCGGGTGATCGAGGATGGCATTTACGGCATCTCGACCACCATTCACCAAATTGAGAACACCGGCAGGCAGGTTGATTTTCTCGACGAGCGACATGAACTTTTGCATCGTCAGCGGAACGCGCTCGGACGGCTTCAGGAGGACCGTGTTGCCGCAGGCCAAGGCGTAAGGCAAAAACCATAGCGGGATCATGGCCGGAAAATTGAACGGGGAGATGATCGCGCACACGCCCAGCGGTTGGCGGATCATGATCTCGTCAATTCCGGGAGCAATATCTTCCGAGTTGTAGCCCTGAATAAGAATCGGGCTGCTGCACGCCACCTCGACATTCTCTATGCCGCGGACCATCTCGCCGCGCGATTCGGCGAGGGTTTTGCCACATTCGATCGTGATTGTGCGCGCGAGTTCTTCAACGTTGTCCTTCAGCAGCTTGCGGAGCTGAAACAAATAATCGATCCGCTGACCGACAGGAACACGGCGCCAAGCCGGAAACGCTTTTGCCGCAGCCCACACTGCCTCGTCGACTTCGCCAGCCGAGGAGAGGGGAACGGTGCCAATTCGTTCTCCTGTCGCTGGATTCATCACCGGCAATTGGTCAGAGGCAGGCGAAATTTTCCATTTGCCCTCGACATAGTTCCTAACTAACTCGTTTTTTGCCGCTGCTGTGACGCTCATTACCTTCCTAGCTTTCCCGCCGCCGGCGTATCCGCCCGAAGCGTGCGACTACATTCCCGCGCAAAACGCGCCAGAGCCGTTTGGCGCGGCTCATGCCGCGCAGAATCACTGCGTTGCCGTAATTCCGCCGTCCACGTAAAGGGTTTGACCCGTGATAAAGTCCGACGCTGGCGAAACGAGAAAGAACACAGCGCCCATCACGTCCTGCGGCGTGCCGATTCTTCCCAATGGAATTCGACTGACGATGCTGTCGTAGAACGTACGGTCAGACAACATCTTCGCGACCTGCTCGGTGCCGATAAATGTGGGCGCAACAACATTTACGTTGATCTTGTTTGGCGCCCATTCGGCGGCAAGTTGCCTGCAGAGAATTCCCAGTCCGCCCTTTGCGGAACAATAGGCGGCATAACCGCGGCCTCTGAGACCGAGTTGGGTACGAACGGATCCCAAATGCACTTGCTTTCCGCCGGTTCCCTGCTTGATCATCTGGCGAGCGACGGCCTGCGCCTGAAACATTGCGCCTTTGAGGTTCACGTCGAGCACATAATCGAACGCCTGTTCCGTGACTTCCGTGGCCTTTTCCTCACGGTTAAGCCCTACGGTGTTCACCAGAATGTCGATCCGCCCGAAGTGACTGGCCACGTCATCCACCATTCGATGGATGTCGGCAACTGAAACCACGTCAAAACCACATGCATACGCCTCGAAACCGCGGCCATCGAGACTCGCGGCGCACGCTCTGGCTTTCTCGACGTTGTGGCCCTGACAGCGACCTTCGCGCCAAGACTCGCAAGGCCCTCGCTTATGGCCTGCCCTATTCCGCCGTAACCGCCGGTGACCAGCGCGACTTTGTCCTTTAACGCAAAACAGCTCCTTCGTCTGAATTGCTCCATCTCGCCTAGCCTCGCTCCGGGTGAGAAATGACAGTCATCGCGGTGGAATCTGACGGGCGCTGTCTCGTTTACAGCGCGCATAACCGCAAGCTGATTCGGCGCAGAGTCCCGAGCCAATCGAGTCGAGACTCTCACCGCACGGTGATCGAGTAAAGCTACCACAATGAGCAGCATTGATTCGTGGCGGCCCGGAAACCCCACGAACCACACTGGTTGCAATCACAAATTCCAAATTGCTCGAATTCCAATCTTCCGTCTCGTCCGCCGTATTGCTGATTCGAGAAACTTGCATTCGTCACAAACTCACCGGCCGCTGCAGTTCCATATGCGGTATGCCCTCCCGCAATCACGATCGGCTGGCCAGTCGCCGACTCCAAAAGCCGGGCAACGATCGCGTGATCTTCCGTAATCGCTAGCAGAGGACGAAGAGTCGTGAATCCAAAGCTGCCGCGAGGGTAGCTTTCTTGATCCCGGATCCATGTCTTCGTACTACGCTCCTTTGACTTGAAGGCAAACCGCAGATGTTCGGCAAAACTCATCGTCCATTGATTGTTCAAGCCTCCGAGAAGGATCGCGGGACCGTTTCGCAAATCTCGGAACCGCACAAAACCTGCATTTCCACGCGGTATTCCTTACCTTTGGACTCCAGATATGCGAAACCAATCTCGAAAGCGTCAGAGCGTCGGAAAGAGTGATTTGCTCTGACAATTGCGATACTGCCCGCTCGGAGCCGGCGCGTGCCGACCGCCTCCGTTTCCTTCTCGCGACGGACCGAGCACAATCAGGATCGGCTCCACAGATTCGAACAGCGGCCTCCAGAACTTATGTAGCGCCGACTCTTCGTTCTCGACCGGTCCTGCGGCTGTTGAGCAAGGTCCGCCGGCAAAAATTGCGGCACATACGACCCCGGAGACAACACAATCCGCAATTCCCGCCGGTGTTCAGGCAACGCGTAATAGCGCACCAGTCGTCCGCGAACTTCGGCCGCGGCGATGCGAACCACATTGTCTTTCACCGTGTCATACGAAGGATCGCGACCAAAAACATTCACGCCAATCAAGCGCTCCTTCAAAAGAGCCGGATCGCTCAGCAAGGCCGTGTCCACCACATATTGCAGAAGGCGCGTATATCGTTCGCTGTTGCGGAAGAATACGCTGCCAAGATTCGCGACAATTGCTCTTGCACCGCGTACTCATCGATTCCCGACGAGTCCTCTGCGTGAACTCGTTTCGCGAGCCGGCGCATCTCGACCAATTGACGCCGCCCGGTGCTGGGCGAACCGGTTGGCGGCAGGATAGCGTATTGATCGCCGTCAAAGCGGAAGCTCTGTCGACCATATTGCCTCACGCTCAGAATGAATTCAGGACTGGGAAACGGACGTGATCTTCGCGGCTGCAGCAGACTTGAAGCGCCGCGTTTCATGCCGCCGTATGAGCCAACTCCCACGCATGAGAGCCTGTAGCGGAACACCATATGCCACAGTTCCGGCAGAAGAAAAACACCCAGACCGGACTCCACTCGAAAATACGGAAGAAAGTCCACCCGAACTCGCAGGAAGATAAGCCGGGCCGTGGTATTCAAGAAATCGTTTCTTGTGATAGACTATATCGGTCTGACCGATACCTCAAAACAACGTGGAAACCTCTCAGTTCAATCTGAACCTGCTGATCGCGCTCGACGCTCTGCTGGCGGAGAAAAACGTTACGCGAGCCGGCGCTCGCGTACATCTGAGCCAATCCGCCATGAGCGGCGCGTTAAACAGGTTGCGTGAATTTTTCAACGACGAATTGCTCGTCCAGGTCGGCCGCAAAATGATTCTGACCCCTTTGGCAGAGGATCTGGCCGGGCCCGTGCGCGACATTCTGTTGCAGGTCCGGGCGACGATCTCTACGCGCCCGAATTTTGATCCGCAAAATCCACGCGCAAATTTTCCTTGGCGCTATCCGATTACGTGACTGCGGTCTATATGCCGCACGTTCTGCAGCGCATAAAGCATTGCGCACCGGGCGTTACCTTTGAACTTCACTCTCTCGGTGATCGTTCGGTGGAAGCCTTAGAGAACGGCACTTTGGACTTTCTGATAGCTCCCGAGGCTTACCTGGCTTCGGACCATCCGAGCGAGCCATTGTTTACGGACACTCATGTCTGCATCAGCTCGGCCGACAACAAGGGCGTGGGGAAAAAACTCTCCCTCAAGCAGTACCTCAGCTTTGGCCACGTGATCGTCCACGCGTTCGAAGGATCAACGCCGAGCTATGATGAATGGTTTTTAAAACGATTCAAATATGAACGGCGCGTGGAAGTTGTTACACAAAGTTTCGATGCTGCGCCGCAGCTGGTTGTGGGCACCAACCGAATCGCGACCGTGGGATCGCGGCTCGCGAAGAAATATGCAGCATTTCTCCCTCTGAAACTGACGCGCTTGCCCATCGAGATCCCACCCATGGTCGAATTCCTGCAGTGGCACAAATCGCGCAGCCAGGTTCCCGCCTATCTTTGGCTGCGAAACATGCTCAAGGAAAAGAGCGCCGATTCGCGCAGTCCGTTGAAAGGCGAGTCGTTCCTAGCAATAAACCCTAGAGCATTTCCATAAATGATGTAGCGTATCTGGCGCTAAAAAAGAAGCCCCTGCAATCGGCGGAGGAAATAGATTGAAAGGCGGCTTTGGCTGCCAGGAGCAGTTGCTCGTCGCTGCGCGGGGCGTGGCTGCGAAGGATTTGTTTGATCTTGCTCCACATCGGTTCGATCGGGTTGAAATCCGGAGAATAGGGCGGCAAGTACAGCAGCCGGGCACCCCGCGCTTCGATGGCTTCACGGACTCCCCGGATTTTGTGGGTGGCCAGATTGTCCAGGATCACCAGATCACCGGCCCGCAAGGTGGGCGCCAAGCCTTGCTCCACCCAGGCCAAAAACATTTCGCCGTCCATGGGGCCTTCAAACAGCCAAGGAGCGCACGGACCGTCCCAGCGGATGCCGGAGATCAGCGTGCTGGTCTGATAGCTTCCGTGCGGGACGCGCGCCCGCAGTCTTCGTCCTCCCAGCGCCCGGCCGCGCAAGCGCGTCATCTTCGTGTTGGCTCCGCTTTCATCCACAAACACCAGGCGCTGTACGGATGCGAGGCCAAGTCGTTCATGCCAGTGCGCTCTTTTTTCGGCCACGTCGGGCCGTTCTTGTTCGGCGGCGACCAGAGGTTTTTTTATACTTCCAGCCCAGCTGCCGCAGCCACAGATCGATCGTGGAAGTCGGGAAGCGCCGGTCCATCCGCGCGCCCAACTCGGCCAGCGTGGCGTCGGGTTGCTCGGACAGCAGCTGTTGGAGCCGCTGTCTGCGCTCCTCGGTGAGCAGCGTGCGGCGCCCGCACAAGTGCGTCTGCGGCTCCAGCGTGCCGCGCTGCCGAAACTGCTGGCGCACGCGGCGCACTGCCGCTACGCAAAATCCGAAAAATTGCGCGATCTCGCGAGTGCTCTTGCCGCGCTCGTAGAGTTGCAAAATGCGTTGCCGGACCGGAATAGGTATGGGCGTCATAGCCCATACTCTGCCACAAGAATCCTTCGTTGTTAAGCTACATCATTTATGGAAATGCTCTAGGCAACAAACCGACGGTAGCCAGGCAACGCGGGCCTCTAGAGATTAGAGATCTGGTACCTTGTATTGGAAATGCGTTGTCGTAGTAGATGATGGGCAAAAACGTCGCGTCTCCGAGCCGCGCCCGCACGTAGGTTGATATTTTGGGGATGCTGGTCCGATTCCTACCGCGAATTGACCGATGATGCGCATAAGACTCGGCGTCAAAGCGCTCGTTAAGAACTTCGTGGGTGCATGTCTCCGCGTCGATAGATTGATTTCGCTGATCAAGGGGTTAACGACCCGCAGTGCCGCCTGATTCTCGATTGGGGAAACACGCATTTTGATTCCACGGATGCGGGCTGGTGGAATTTCGAAGGGCCTTCCCTTACATGGAAATGGAAACCGCGAAGGGAATCAATTTAGACTCAAATTATCGGCTCACAGACTATGATCTAGCGCCGATCATCCGTGCCACAGAAGATTCGGGCTTCTGAGGAATCTATTCAATCGAGCTGTACTCTGCGGATAATGCGCCCGCCGATCCCGTTCGCGCCTCCCGCGTGATCCTCTCGTCTTTGATCGCGAACATGCGTCGCTCGTGAATAACGGCTGGGATTGCATCTATTCCAAAATTTCAATGAGGCCGGACGAGCCATCCAAGCGGATTCTCTGACCGGTTTTTATCTCTTGAGTCGCTTTTCCAGTTCCGACGACCGCAGGAATGCCAAACTCCCGAGAAACGACAGCCGGGTGTGACAGGGCTCCGCCAGCGTCCGTTACTAAACCGGCGATTTTTGTAAACGCCATAACCCACGCCGGGTTGGTCATCTTACAAACGAGAATCTCGCCCTTTTCGATCTCGTCGAACTGCTCGATCCCGGTCACAAGGCGTGCGCGGCCTTCAGTCACCCCCGCCGATGCTCCGAGGCCGCGCAGCTTTCCTTTCGGCGCTTTGGCGGCTTCCGCAGCTTTCGTATAAGTGCCCGGCCAGCCCCAATTTCCCTTGTAAGGCTCCTCGTACAGCGACCATTGCGTGATTGTTCCGGCCCACATCGGCGGCTGCAACTGCAAAGCGGCCTCGCGCGCGGCACGGCGCTCGGCGACAAGACCCTTCACGTCAAACGCGGCTCGGTTGGCGCTGATCACACGCAATTCGTGGTATTTCAAAAACACCGTGTCATCCGGCCGCGTAAGTATCCCGAGTTCTACCATTCTCCTTCCAATCCCAATCAGCACCAGCCGCACACGCGCGTAAGTTCCTTGATCCATATAGAAATGGTGATTCGGCGTTAGCGGCGCCATCTTTAAGGCGCAATCAAGCATTCGTTCAAGCCGCTCGCGATCGGATTGGGGGCGATTGCCGGGGAAAAGCGACCACATTTCTGCAATTGCCGCCGCGCGATTCTCGCGCAATTTACGCACGGCTTCGGGATAGTCGTAATCGTCAGAGACATAACCACGAAGTGCTTCCAAGAATGGCGTGGAATCCTCTCGCCACGTGGGGAAGATATATTCGTGAGAGTAAATCGCCTTATTGCCGAATTCCGTGCTGAATTCGTCGAGCCTCCTCAGAAGGTCTTTACCCTCATCGGTCGCAGCCAGCGACGCCTTCAACTCGGCGGCGCTCGTGCTCGTGTCAAAAAGCACCTTTAAAACCGAGGTTTGCTTTACCAGTTCTTTTATTTTCCAGAGTTCCCGAATCGAATCCCAGTTACGATCCTCGTCCGATACAAGGATACGGCCGACGAGATCCGCGTGCTTTTCGCCAATGATCGCCCTAAAAAGTTTCTCGAAATCGAAAGCCGATTGAAATTGCGCCAGATTCAAAATCCAATGCAGGCGAAAATGCCGCTCCTGAATGTCTAGCGCCTCCTCCAACAGGATCATAAGGTCCGGCAAAGAGGCCGAGTTCATTGGAAATGTGTCCAGATATTCGAAGTTGCGCAATATCTCCGGCAGGTAACGCCGCCGCCACCAATCCAAAAATTTCTCTGCGTATACAGGCATGACCATTTCATAGTAGGGCGCTAACTCTGCTGCTTCCGAGGCGCTGCGAGGAACTACCGCGGTTAACACATATTCGTTGATCTTCTTCGCAACCCACTCTTTGCCAAAAGGCGCGCCAAAACGGCGATACATGTAATCGCAGGTGTACCACCAGCCGCCAACGTCAAACCACATGGGCGAGATCGGTTGCGGGCAGTGCAAATCGTCTACCCAGAAATGCAGATTCTTCTCTTCTTCCGAGTCCCAGCGGATCGGGTAAGTGGCATCGCCCAGAAACCGATCGATTATCTTTTCGGGTGCGTCTGCCTTACTGCTTTGTTCACCATTCATCTTTTGCCCTCGTCAAGCGAAGATACGCGGTCTCAAGTTTTTTGTGCGACAAAGTCCGCCTGTTTCGTCGGGGTATTCCCGCGCTGCGATTGAACCGCGCGCCACACGCGCTCGGGCGTGAGCGGAAGATCGCGAATTGCCACGCCGATCGCTTGGGCAATAGCAGAGCCGATAGCGGGCGAAATCGCGAGAATCCCGCCCTCCCCGGCTCCCTTCGCGCCAAACGGCCCCGGTCCGTCTTCGTTTTCCACGAGCACCGAATGAAGATGCCCGGGAATGTCCCGAATCGTCGGAATGCGATAGTCCAATGCGCCCAAATTGCGGATTCTTCCGTGCTCATCCAGGAGCAATTGCTCCATAAATGTGTGCCCGAGGCCCATCACCGCCGAGCCCTCGTCTTGGGATTCAACCTGCGCCGGGTTCAGTGCCTTGCCGACATCACTCACAAGGACCAACTTTGTCAGATCAACGTAACCAGTGCCGGGATCGACTTTGACTTCGGCACCGATGCACATCACTTCCCAAAAAGCTGCCTTGCCGCCAAGCGGATGCTTCGGCATGAAGGGACTGCGGCACGCGCCGATGCTGATCACTTCGCCGCGCGCCGGGCCGTAGTACAACTTGAGAAATTCCGCGTAATCCAACGCCCGCTCAGGCACGCGAATCCGTCCTGGCGCAACTTCGATGGCATCCTCGGCGACCGTCAACATCTCGCTCGCCATCTTCTTTAGCTGCTCGCGAACATTCTTGCAAGCATCCACGACAGCATTACCCATGAAGACCGTCGAGCGGCTCGCAGAAGTCGACATCTCAAACGGAACGACGGACGTGTCTCCCATCACAATCGTGACTCGTTCCGGTGCCACGCCTAATTCCTCGGCGGCCAATTGGGCAAAGATCGTGCGCGCTCCCTGGCCCATATCCGACGTGCCAGAAATCACGGATACGCTTCCGTCAAAGTGGAGACGCGCAATTGCAAATGACGTCGCCATCGTCGCCGAGCTTTTCAATCCCATTGCAATGCCGCGACCGCAGTTCGCGGCTAACGGCGTATTCCAGCCAATCGCCTTCGCTCCTTTGTCTAAGACTTCTCGCCAATTGCCGTCGGCAGGAGTATCACCGAGAATGAACTCGTCGCCCTTAGCAGCTAAATTTCTGCGGCGAATCTCCACGCGATCGATGTCCAATTGCCGAGCCGCTTCGTCCAACTGCGACTCGAGTGCCCAATACATCTGGGGTACGCCAAAGCCTCGAAACGCTGTGCTCGGAGTCGTGTGCGATAGCAGCGCTCTGGCAATGATGCGGACATTCGGAATGCAATACGGTCCGCAGCAACTGAACGCCGCCTTACTGACGACGCGCGGGCCGACGTCCGCATATGCGCCGATCAGGAAGTCCGCGTCGACGTCCTGAAATGCAATTGCGCCGTTTGAATCGAATCCCGATCGCACGCGCACTCGCGCGGACGCTCGCCGCGCCGCCTGAAAGGTTTCCTCCAACGTCAGCACCAAGCGAACGGCATGGCCAGTTTTGAGCGCGAGAAACGCCATCAGCGGCTCGAATTTCGGATAGCCCTTGCCTCCAAAGCCACCGCCGGGATCGGGCGACATAATGCGAA
Organism: uncultured Acidobacteriota bacterium; assembly: GCA_963753205.1. Lineage (GTDB taxonomy): Bacteria > Acidobacteriota > Terriglobia > Acidiferrales > UBA7541 > Palsa-295. Next base: position 17,131 of record CAVWBL010000022.1, read on the forward strand.
CCTTCGAAATCGGCAGATGGAGGACCGCCGCGACTACGCGTTGCAAGACATAGGGATGCTGGATCGGACTCCAGACGACCACGCCATCTTGTTCAGGGGCCGCGATGAACGCGTGAGGCTCGATCGCGAAATGTGTGACCATTGGAAACGTATATTCGTTCTCGATGACGCATCCCGCCGTTGTCGAGTCCACGTCACCCCAACCGAAGTGCGACTCCTCCAGAATGTTCGTGCTAGAAAACGCATCTTTGCGACGCAAGGCGGGATCCTGCACGAGCGGTGCGGCGGAGTCACGAGCCTGTTCAACTACCAGCACAGCCGGTAGCTCTTCGAACTCTATCTGGACTCTCTCCGCGCCTTCTTCGGCTGCGTCCAATGTCTCGGCCACGACCGCTGCGACGGGTTCTCCGAAAAACTTCGTTTCATCCACTGCCAGAACTGGCCGATCCACGTGCGAGGGACCATAACGCGGCATCGGCGCCGGAAAATCCGCAGCCGTTACGACACAGCGCACGCCGGGCACCCGCAGAGCGCCGGTCGTATCCGTGACTCGAAAGCGGGCGCGCGCGCACTTCAGCTGCACAAGTTTGACGTGCCAGACGTTTTCAATCGCGACGTCGGCCGTATAGATCTGCTTGCCGGTGACCCGTTCCACGCCTCCCACTCGGTTTGTCGACACGCCTATGCGTTTGGTGCTCATTTAAGTTGATGAAGTTGCCGCTGCAATCACGGCTTCAATAATTCGGCTGTATCCCGCGCACCGGCACAGATTCCCGCAGAGCCCCTCTTTCACGTCCTCTACTGTCGGCCGCGGATTCCTGCTCAGGAGATACTTCGCGGATATAATCATGCCTGGAATACAGAACCCGCACTGCACGGCGCCGCGTTCGACAAATGCACTCTGAAGGGCATCAAGTTTGTCGTGCTTCGCGAGCCCCTCGATCGTCAGCACGTCGGCGCCATCGGCTTCAACGCCGAGTACCAAGCACGAGCAAACCGCACGGCCATCCAGCAGGACCGTGCACGAGCCGCATTCTCCCAGCGAGCAGCATTCCTTTGTGCCGGTCAAACCAAGGCTCTCCCGCAGCACCCGCAGAAGCGTGTAATTCGTAGCCACGACTAACTGGCGCCTCTCGCCATTCACCCTGAATGTGATTGACGTCTCCATGCTTTAAGACCAATTGCGGGCAGGGCCGCTCGTCATGCTCTCCACCGCTTTGGCTAGGCATCTATGGCTCATTTCCGAAAGCATCGCGAGACGATACTCTCGGCTGCCACGCACGTTCGAAATCGGACTGGTGCGCGCAATAAATTCCGCTATTTTGCCGGCCTTCGTCTCTCCATTTGCTTTTGGGTCGGCAAGTAATCCGGAGTCGTCAGACATCGATAACGGTTTTGGCGCCACAGCTCCGTATGCAAACCGAGCCTCGCCTTCCGCATTTACCAGACAGCAGACATTGATGGTTGCGAGATCCACTCCACGCCTGCGTGTAATTCGGCCGAAACTCGCCCCAGTCCGGCACGTTGGCATCGGCAAATCGATAGATTCCACGATTTCTCCGCGCTGCAGGATATTGCGGCCGGGTCCTACAAAAAACTCTGAGATATCTACACTACGCCGTCCTGCCGGACCGACGACGTTCACCTTCGCCTGATAGACCAAGAGCGGCGGAGCGGTGTCGGCAGCCGGCGATGCATTACAAATATTGCCCGCCAGAGTCGCGCGATTTCGAATCTGGACTGATCCGACCACGCGCGCCGCATCGGCGAGCGCGGGGAACGAACGGCGCACGACCTCATCCTCTATCAGATCGCGCATCACGGTATTCGCCCCGATGCGGATGAAATCATCATGCGGCTCGATCCGGCAAGACAGTCCAACGGTTCTCTTGATGTCGATCACAGCATCTACGTCAGCTGACGCCCGCAACCGGACCATCACGTCAGTTCCGCCCGCCAATATCATGGACTTCGGACTGTCGCAGAGCATTGCGAACACGTCCGACAGGCTGCTGGGCCGCAGATATTTAAGACAGTGCATGGCGATCCGCGCGACTTCAGTTCCTTTCGCAATGCGCGAGATTAAGTCTCTCTCGTGCATTCGCGTACATGGGGGCGGCTAGAATTTTGGCTTCGGATACTCGAATCCGTTCAAACGTCTCCTCAAATTTACCTTCAACTTCCTCCCACGTACATCTTCCGCTGCGAGCCATCTCCAAAAAAAGATCGATGTTCGTCTCTAAGAAGCTGAGGCTGTCAGCAGCTTGCACTAGATTTGCTCCGGGCGTTCCACCAAACTCATGGGCGCGAATCAGTTCTTCAACTCGTTCTACATCCTTCGCCGCTATCGCCTGCTCGCGCAGCCACGCGCCGACAATCCGCGCGCTTCGTTCGGCATGGGCCTTGTAATATTCCGGATCATTCATGCGCCCACGTTCAGCGATAGGTTGGTCCGGTCCCGGGAACGCTCGCTCCATATCATGCGTCAAGGCTGCCATTCGGAGAGCCGCGTCGCTCTGGGGTGCAATTCGATCCAGCCATTCGAGCGCTTTGAGCAGATGAAAACTGTTGTACGGATACTTCTCTATGACCCATTGCTTCGCGGCCTCAATTTGAGCGGGCCCGATCTGCAGGTCTTTTCTCACAGTGTCGTGATGGGGCGGCTCTGCAAAAGAAAGAATCGCTCGTTCCGCGAGCACCATTCTACGTCTTGTGGCTGGCCAAAATGGTCTTCGAGCCTTAAACCGAGATTCCGCAGGGACATCAATTCGTTTTTCGTCAGCACGGCCGTGTCACGCTTTTCCGCTGGCACCGGGCGCTCAACAGTCGCAATTTCAGAATCACTGCAGGAAATCTGCACCAATTTTTCGGCGATGAACTCACGAACCACGGAATCGTGCTTGCGGTGAATTACGTAGTGATCGGGCGTAATCATTCCCGACACGATCCCTTCGCCCAAGCCGTACACCGCCTCGATGACGATGTGGTCCGGATTTTTATGGATCGGATCCACAGTAAACATTACCCCGCTCTTTTCTGCCTGAACCATCTCTTGCACTACTACAGCCATCGCAGTCTCCATCAGCGAGCCCTTTTGGCCGCGGTAAAAAATCGCTCGAGGAGAGAAGAATGACATCCAGCATTCAACCACCTTCGAAGCAACCGCGTCGACGCCGCAAATATTCAGGAATGTCTCTTGTTGTCCCGCGAAGCTCGCCGCTTCGCCGTCCTCGCTCACTCCACTCGAACGAACCGCGACTCGAATCGCGCCGCCTGCATTCGCAAGTTCGCCATACGCCGCCGCAATCCGTGTCCTGAACTGCTCCGGCAGCGGCTGCGCAGCCATCCAATCACAAATCAGCTTGGAAGCATTGCTCAGTTTTTCGGCGTCATGAATATTTAACTCCTCGAGCAGGCCATGAATCAGTATGGAACCCTCGCCTGCGAGAAACAAACGCAAAGCCTTAGCGCCAACAACGAAACCTGCGGGAACCGGTAGCCCCGCCGAAGTCATCTGGGCCAAGCTGGCACCCTTTCCGCCGGCAAAGCTTCTAGCGTCCGCACCGGCAATATCGCCTAGCGAAACGACCATCCGATCCGGATGCACAGGGGCGTAAGGCCTCACCGTCTCTCTACCCTTTTCTAAAGCCGGCACCAGCGCGAACGAACTCGCGTTGGCTAATTCTTGCGGCGGCGATTGGCTTCTGTTGATGAGAATCGCTCGGACATACTCCCGCTAGCCACCAATTGATTTTTTGTACTTGTACCGCAAGAATCTACTCTTGTGCGCTGGCTTCTGCTCGTTACTTGAGGTCTGCTACTTGTATTATACTTACCCCCTTCTTCTGGGCTGGTAAACAACTAATTCCGGCGATAAATTGCTTTTGAACTCGCGGCTGGTGTTCAGTTTGTTGCAACCGGGCCTACGAACACTTGGTCCTCTGTTCTGGTGACTCGGCAATGCGTATTACTGAGGGCGGCGCGTAAATGAAAATTCGGCATGCACAAGCGGGGGAATCAAACTTATGAAGGACGACTGGCAAGCAATCTGGAACACAATGGTCGGCATGGGCTACAAATTAGGGCTACAAATTTGCTGACCTGGATTACTTCGGTATAATCGCGCAGCAGGACTGATGGCCGCTTACGCCCACTACGAGGCTCTCGTCCCGTGATCAGGTGGTCATTCCTGAGGAGATCCGCAACAACCTCGGTCTGAGCGAGGGCGACCAGTTCCTCGTCATTGGTGAGGGCGACGCGGTAATCCTCAAAACCATTACCCCCCTAAACTGGAGGAGTTCCACGAGCTTCTAAGCCAGGCTCGTACCGAGGCGAAAAGGGCCGGCATCAACAAGGCAGATTTGAAATCTTCGATTGCCAAGGTCAGGCGCCGCTCGAAGTGAAGATCGAGGCAATCCTTGACCAACGGTCTTCATCTCGGGCAATTTCCAAGCTGCCCCGCGGTAGCTACTCAGACATGTGCGTCAAAAATTGAAGGTGGCACCAAAGTAGATAACTCGATTGGCCACCGGGTTTCCGACCTGAGCGGAAAAAGCGCCTGAAGCGAGCGAGATGGACTGTCCGAAAAGCGGAGACCCGAGCACCGACACAGGTGGTGCGAGATTTACTGTATTCAGCAGGTTTACGGCGGAAACGCTTAGCGTCAGTGCATAGCGGCGCCTGGTCGCTCCGCCCAGGCCAAAGCCCCCTCCGGCACTGAGACCTCTCTCGCCCAATCCTCTCCGCTCCGAACCGCCAGCATCGGCTGTGCCATTACCGCCGTGAACCGTACCTCCCTCTCTACCGAATCCAAATGTTCGGCTGGCACGTAAGTTGAGCATGAAATTCGTCGGACCCGTTTCCGTGTTGGGGGCAATGAGCATGGCATTAGGCCCGGGCGCAACATTGAAGGTGCCGTAAGGAGTCGCGACCACATCTGCGCTTGGTGTCGACGGCGTCGCAAGCGCGGGTCGGGCATTGTGTATGCCGGTTCCATAGAGATCCTCCGGTAGCGTGATGCTAAAAGGCTGACCGGAACTCGCCATCACCACGGAACTCAACCGAATCGCAACCGGCAAACCAAAGGTGCTCCCAATCATTGCCCGGTGGCGAATAGCAAACGCCGCACGTCCGTAGTCGGCTCGGATGTTCCAGGGATCTGTCGCAAAGCTGTCTATGCCTGACGTATCGCTGCGCGCGTTATTGAAAATATAGTAGCCAAATAGGGAGACGATGTCGGAATTGACATGGAAATTGGCAATCAGCTGGTTCTGCCGGTAGATGCCTCTGGATTCATACTCATAGACGTTGCCGGCCGAGTTTCCGAGCGGCCGCACACCACTGGTGGGGTCGTTCGGATTGTATGTCCCTGGAAGTGGAGCATTGATGTCATTCGTCAGGAACTGGTCCTCTCCTCGAGAGTTGATGTAGGTCAGTGAGACAGTTGTAGTTCGGGACAGTTGGTGCTCCACACTTAAAGCCAGATCCATGTCGTAGGGTGAATGAAGATTCGGCGAGATGCGATAAACGGTTGGGAATGAAGCGGCGACAGCCTGAATGTCTGAAATTGGCGGCACAACGGGAAAAAACGCGGGCTGCCTTACGACGTAAGTCAGTTGGTTGATGCCATTTAGTCGCGCTGCGACCATCATCTGATCGTCGTCCAGTCGCTGATAAAAAATACCCCAACCTGCACGCAATACGGTGTTCGTATTTGCTCCGTGACCGAATCCCCATGCTATTCCTAAGCGCGGCGCCCAATCCGCATGTTCGCTGATGGCATTTTCTGTTTCGAATCGCAAGCCATAGTCGGCAGTCAGATGAGAAGAAATCTTCCATTGATCTCCTGCGAAAGCAGTCCCATCAATTCGGGTAACGGACGCACCGAGCGTCCCGGCCGTAATGTTGAATTGGCTGGGACCATAACCCGCAGCTTGGACCTCACTCATGGTCAAGCCGTTCTGCAGACCCTGCTCGGTCTTTTGATAATCGGAGAGCGAATTGAAGATGAATGTGCCGTTAAAATTCGCGCTGTCGTTCTGTTCGCGACGAACGGCGCGGATGTAGCCTCCAAACTGAATCAAATGGCGGCGAAGAGATATGGTTGTGTAGTTCTGAAATTCGTAGTGGCTTTCATGCCGGTCGATTGTTCCGTTCGTATTACCTCCACCGAGAAACACTCCGAGCACGCTTACCGCCGGCGAAAGGCTCCGCGGCTGTTGGATGTCGTGGAAATGAAGAAATTGAAATCGGGTTTCATTTACGACCTCCGGTGAAAGCACTTGGCGTGAGAGTGTTGGTTGAAGTTAGCCCCAAATCCACGCGCCCACTTGCGTTGGTAAGCGAACGGGCATTCGGAACCGTCGTCACATATGGCTGAACACGAGCGGTCCGCCCAGATCGCCGTTGCATGATGCCTACGGTGACGCGTCCGCTCGAAGAAGCCATCCTGAGCATTCCCGGCATTCAGCTTGTTCGATCCGCCACATCGCGCGGCTCATCGGAAATCGATGCGCAATTCAGATGGGGCACAAACATGGAAGTGGCGCGCGAGAGGATGCAAGCCGAGGCCGAGCGCGTTCGCCCTCAACTGCCTCCGAATACAAGCATCGATATACGCCGAATGAACACGGCGGTGTTCCCGATTCAGGGTTATGCGCTGACTTCGTCAAAGATGACACTGGCCGAACTCTGGGATCTCGCTGAATACACACTGAAACCCCAACTGGTTCGCATCCCTGGCGTTTCACAGGTCCAGATTCAAGGTGGGCGTCGCCGCGAGTTCGAAGTGCGGCTGGATCCGAAGGCGCTGCAAGGCTGGAATCTGTCCGTAGGCGATGTGGTTTCTGCAATCCAGAACACTATTTGTGGGTGAAAGCGGCGATTGTCCTGATTGGTCCTGAGTAAATCGGTGGTCCTTCCCTCCTGCGCAGATCCTATCAGAGCGGTCCTCGCCGTAAAGGGTGCGCTCCGCCGCGCCACAATCCGGCGCGCCCTTGACTGCTCCGGTCCGCTCTGAATCCCTGCTCCGCTATGGAGGGAAAGGAGAACGGCGAGAGCCCCCCAAAACAGGAATAGCTGACCTCCAACGGATCGATTAATCTGCAGTTGTCAAGAAAGAGATTCGTCGACCGAGGAGATCAGCTATTCAGCTCAAGCTTAAGACCGTCCTGAACCGCGTGCAACATTTTGTCGGCTTTGTCTATGACGAGGTCCGAATGCGAGACCAGCGCGGCTCGCTCTCCATCGAGATCACCATCCAACCTCATGAAAGCATCAGCGGGCGTTGCTCGCAATGCCGGCAACCGGCACCGGGCTACGATCGCCTGCCCGAGCGGCGTTGGCTGTTCGTACCCTTGTGGGGCATCCTCACCTACTTCCTCTACGCCCCGCGGCGGGTCCAGTGCCGCGAGCACGGTGTGGTGGTCGAGCACATTCCTTGGAGCAACGGCAAGCGTCCGCTGACCTGTGCCATGATGGGCTTCCTGGCGCGCTGGGCCCGACGCCTCAGCTGGCGAGAAACGGCACAGGTCTTCCAGACAAGTTGGGAGGCCGTCTATCGCTCGGTCGAATGGTTCGTCCAGTGGGGGCTGGCCCATCGGGAATTGCGGGAAGTCGAGTCGATCGGCGTGGATGAGATCCATTGGGGCCACGGCCTGCGTGCCGATAATTTCCTGACCGTCATCTATCAGATCGACAAGCATTGTCGGCGCCTGCTGTGGGTCGGCAAGCGGCGTTCGAAGGTGACCTTGCGAAGAGGGCTGAAGGTGTTGGGTCCCGAGGTGGTGAAAGGACTGCGCTTCGTCTGTAGCGATATGTGGAAGCCCTATTTGAACGTCATTGCCGCCCAAGCGGGGCAAGCCTTGCATGTGCTGGATCGTTTTCACATTACGTCCCATTTGAATCAGGCCGTCGATCAGGTGCGTCGGTCGGAAAGTTCTCGTTTGCGGGCAGCGGGGAAGGCTCGGGCCGAACGGCTCAAGCACATGCGCTGGCCTCTGTTGCGCAAAGGCAGTCGAGTGCGCGGACGGGCCCGGCAAAAACTCAATGCTTTGTTGGCCAGCAAGATGGCCACCGCCCGGGCCTGGGAGTTGAAAGAAATCTTTGCTTACTTGTGGCACTACAAGTCCGTGATCTGGGCCGGCGCCTTTCTCGACTACTGGACCGAGCGAGCCCTGCGCAGCCGGCTGGAACCTATGAAGAAAGTGGCCCACATGCTCCGGGCCCACGAAGAACTCCTGCTCAACTGGTTTCGAGCCAAGGGCGAGATTTCCGCCGGCACGGTGGAGGGCCTCAACAATAAAATTCGAGTGGTAACCAGAAGATCGTACGGCTTTCGCGTCTACGAAACGATGGAAATCGCTTTATATCACGCTCTCGGGCGACTCCCAGAACCGGAATCCACCCACAGATTCTGCTGAAGAGGCAGATAATGTAGTGCTTTCCGCCGGCCTCACGCAACGCAATCACGAGCTATACCTCACGCTTGCAAACGGCAGAATTCACACGATCGCGGAGCTATCTCACATTGCTATTTCGATACCCAACAGTCCGCCGGTCACGCTGGGATCGCTAGGGACGATCACCGTCGCGGACGAAGTTTCCTATATTCGGACGACGGCCAACGGCCAGGAGGCGGTGCTGGTGAATGTCGTACGCCAGCCTTCCGGCAATACAACGGCGATCGCGCAAGGCGTTCGCAATCTTTTCAAGCAAAATCCCAATCTCCTGCCCAAAGACGTTTCCTGGACGAACTTTTACGACCAAGCCGCATTTGTCAGTGCCTCCGTCACAGGAGCGCGCGATGCGATCGTAATCGGTGTGCTGCTCGCGGCGCTCGTGCTTTTCGTTTTTCTTCGTAATGTTCGCTTCACGCTTATCGCGGTAGCCGCAATCCCGCTGACCGTCGCCATCGTGGCGCTCTTTCTCGGATTTTTCGGGCAAACCATTAATCTCATGACCATGGCCGGTGTCGCAGCGACGCTTGGCTTGATTGCTGACGATGCGATTGTTGTCATCGAGCACATCGAATATGTCGCGGCTCAGCAACACGGCGGCGCAGACTCCGCGGAACGGGCTGTAGCGGACCTGCGCCCGGCTCTTGTCGGATCGAGCCTTTCGACAATCGTTATCCTGCTTCCATTCGCGATGGTCTCAGGGGTAGTGGGCGCTTTCTTTCGACCGCTTGCGCTTACGATGGCGCTGTCACTGCTCATATCGTTTGCCATCGCGCTCGTGGCGATTCCGGTATCGCTTCCAGGCCTCAGACGGCCCCGCCACGAAGACGACAATTCGCACAGGTCGCGCTGGAGGAGAGTGGTCAGCCGGGTGTGGCGGCCCGTGGGCGCAGTCAGCCGCAGGTTTTCAAAAGGCGGGCGCTGGCTCCTATCAAAATATGTGGAGCACGGCGTCATTCCGGTGCTGAGCATCGTGGTGCTGATTTTCGCGATGTATTGGCTCTATCGCCATATGGCTACCAATTTCCTTCCTCACATGGACGAAGGCTCCATCATCCTTGACTACTGGACGCCCCCCGGCACGTCCCTGACGGACACCACCCTCATGCTCGATCAGGCGGAGAAGATCATCATGTCGCTGCCTTCGGTCGCCAGCTATTCCCGGCGCACCGGTACGCAGCTCGGCTTTTTTATCACCGAGCCTAATAGGGGCGACTATGTTATCAAGCTCAAGCCGCGCAATCAGCGCTCCGCCATCGATGTCGTGATGGAAGAGTTGCGCTCCCGGATTGCCAAGATTGAGCCTGCCATCCATACCGATTTTGGCCAACTTCTCGAGGACAATATCGGTGACCTCACCGGCGGAACGCCACAACCGGTTGACGTGAAGGTTTTCGGACCCGATCCAAGCATCGTCGAGCGAAAAGCAAGCCAAGTCGCGCAGGCGCTGCAACACGTTTCAGGTCTCCAGGACGTGTTCAACGGCATTGTGATCGCCGGACCATCGCTGCAGATCGGCGTTTTGCCCGAGTCCGCTGCAAGGTATGGATTGAGCACCGACTCCATCCATACGGAAATCCAACCCGCGATTACGGGTACGGTCGTCGATCAGGTACGGGTCGGTGAGCGCATGTACGATCTGCGAGTCCTGGAGACTCGTGGCGATACACCCCTTCAAAACGTCAAGATCAAGACCCCAACGGGAGCGCTGCTGCCGCTGCACGTCGTCGCCAATATTACGACGGGAAAACCCGAAGCCGAGATCGACCGCGAGAACCTCCGCACTTACATCGGCGTGACCGCGCGGCTTGCCGGCACAAACCTGGGCGGAGCCATGGCTCAGGTAAGAAGCCAAATCGCTCACAACGTTACACTCTCCAGCGGCATGTCCATTGAATACGGCGGCATGTATCAGCAGCAACAGCAATCCTTCCGGCAGTTGCTTCTCGTGCTTTTTGCCGGACTTGCTCTCGTCTCTATCGTCGTGCTTTTTGAATTCGGCGACTGGCGCGCTCCCATCGCGACCAGCCTCTGCGCCGTTTCTGTGCTGGGAGGCGTATATCTCGCACTCATGTTCACCGGCATGACGCTCAACATCTCAAGCTACGTCGGGGCCATCATGATGGTCGGCATCGTGGGCGAGAATGCCATTTTCGTCATCAATGAAGCGCAACTGATTTTGCAGGAAGGCGAAGAGCCGCATGCCGCATGGAAGGAGGCCTCGCGCCGCCGCCTTCGACCGGTCGCAATGACGATTTTGGCGACGGCACTCGCGCTCTCGCCGCTCGCTCTGGGCATCGGCCAAGGCTCGCAACTCATGCGCCCTCTGGCTATCGCTGTGATTGGAGGCTTCGTCTTGTCCGGACCCGTTGTCCTTCTCATCCTTCCCGGCTTCTACCGCCTGCTTGGCTCGAAGAAACTGCTCGAATCCCCGAGCGCCCACTGATAGCAGGAGTCGTATGATGGTCCAGCACGTGTTTGGGTACAGTACAATGCTTGCGGAATCAAGCAGTCGGCGGCGTGATCTAGTTTGTCATAAGCAACCGCATAACTTCTTCAGGTGTCTAAATTACGCCTGATAAGCGGCGTCGCGAGGCAAGCTACGGTGAACTCATGAAATCAGAGAGGTTTTTGCTCACGGTTGTGTTGATTATTGTCTCCTGGCCCGTCGTTGCCGACTCACAAACACAAGTTGCACACCAGTTCAGTGGGCACGAAGTTGCCAGCAAGCTCCGAGTTCGGAAACCCGCAAGACTGGCTCGTCTCGTCTGAGCAGGGAGTCAATCAGCCCACCGCTCAGTCGGGAACGAAGAACGAAGAGAAGCAGAATCCAAAGGGTCAACAGACAAATCGCATGTTTTGGGTATTGTGGCCATGGGTCCGGCCGGAAATCACTGTCGCCCAAAAGAACCTGGTTTACAAACCGCTGAGCGATCCGTACTTCAGCGACCGAAGTTGGACTGAACCACCCCAATGGCTACCAGTTTTGTGTGCTTTACGCTCTTGAATTCCCCAATTACCTCATCCTGGACGCCTGTAATCCGGCGCTCATCAAGCGCTTGAGCAAGATATGAATCTTGGTTTGCTGCTGCCCTGCAATGCGGTCGTGTTTGAACAGGAAGGCCGCGGTCGTGCCGGCGTGGTTGATGCGGAAAAGACGCTCTACGTGTCCATTCATCGCGCGATGAAGCCCGTGGCGCCAGGCAAGCGAAAAACTTCATCTCGCTCTCGACCGCCCGATCGGCCCGGCATGAGGACGCAGAAGCCAACGAAAGGTGGCCCCATCCCCCTTTTCCGGGAGTTGCGCGGCGCGGTTCTTCCCACTGGGGCTTCAAGATCGTTACGAATGCGCCGAAGCCGATCACGTCACCTTTTTCGTAGGGGATCACCGGCGCAATTCAGTGGGCACTGCGCAGGCACGGGGGCAGCGCACGTGTTTTGCAGAAGAAATGTGGTCCCAACCCGGTCCCACGTAGAAAACAGCCGCGGTAGCTAAGCGAAGCCAGACTAAGGGCTTAAGGTTTCAGCTGCCTAGTT